>CAVTEE010000001.1:0-17470 GCA_963733775.1 uncultured Acidobacteriota bacterium
AAATAAGAAGTTTCAAAATGGCCTCCTGGATCATTGCTTAAGTTTCCCGGCTTGGCGTTACGCGTGGGCATTATGCAGTGGCCGGTGGCAAATTTATTGAGCCGGGAATTTCCTAACTTAAACTTTTTTCTTTGTCGCGCCCCCTGTAACATCTCTCCATGAAAATGACTCGCCGGATTTTTGCGTGTTTACTTATCCTTGTTGCACCCCTGTTATTCTCTGTGCTCGGTACGTCTGGCGATGAGCCAAAGCCAACTCAATATTTCGCCTTCATCGGTACCTACACTTCCAAAACCGATAGCAAAGGCATTTACTCGTTTCGCTTTGATTCCGGCACTGGCCACCTGACTTCCATGGTCGTCGCAGCGGCGACGCAAGATCCGTCATTTCTCACTGCCGCACGAAACGAAAAATATTTTTACGCCGTAAATGAGCTTGGGGACTTTGAAGGAAAAAAAAGTGGCGCGGTCACCTCGTACTCTCTGGATCGTAAATCTGGGAGGCTAACTCAGTTGAATCAGGTCGCGAGCGGTGGCGCCGACCCTTGTTACGTTTCCTTCGATCAAACGGGCAAGTATTTATTGGTTGCAAATTACACTGGCGGCAGCGTCGCCACTTTCCCCGTCGCGCCTGACGGGCGTATAGAACCCGCGACGGCTTTCGTGCAACACACCGGCTCCGGCCCTAACAAAGAGCGGCAGGAAGGGCCACACGCGCATTACATAGCCAGTTCAGCCGACAATCGCTTTGTGTTTGTAGTGGATCTTGGTCTCGATGAGGTTGCGGTCTATCACTTCGATCCCGCTAACGGCTCGCTCATTCCCAATCATCCGCCGTTCGCAAAGCTCGTTCCTGGCGCCGGACCGCGCCACTTGGCTTTCCATCCCAACGGAAAATTCGCCTATGTCCTGAGCGAAGTAAACTCCACCGTTACGGCCTTGGCATACGATGCCGAAAATGGTTCTTTTTCAACACTGCAAACTCTTTCCACAATTCCAAAAGACTTCAAGGGACGCAATGACACCGCCGAAATCGTGGTGCATCCTTCCGGCAAATTTCTGTACGTCTCGAACCGCGGTCATGACAGCATCGCCGAGTTCACCGTTGATCCAGCGCGAGGAACACTAACTCTTGCCGGCGATTTTCCCACCCAGGGTAAAGAACCTAGAAATTTCGCTCTGGATCCAACAGGAAAATTTATGCTGGCCGCCAACCAGCAATCAAATAACATTGTCGTCTTCCGCATTGATCAGTCCACCGGTGCGCTGATCGCTACCGGCCAAGTCGCGCAGGTTCCCGCACCCGTGGATATCGTGTTCGTCCCCGCAAAGTAGCCGAATTACGAATCGAGTAATGGTACTAATCAGGTACAGGTACTGTCTCTAATTGCACAGCTTTTTTGACTCCCTTCATCCATCATGCTCGTCATCGAGGTATTCAAAAATGCGTAAAATAGGGCACTTTTCTATCTTTTCCTTCTTAATTCTCTCCTTAGCTATCTTATCGGTATCAGCACCCAGTGCGAATGCGGACGGTATTCTCGGACCGGACCTAACCACCTTTTCAGTTCTGGGTGCCTCCACCGTTACCAATACCGGTGCGACTACCCTCACCGGCGATCTGGGTGTGTCCCCGGGCTCCGCGATCACCGGGGAGTCTACGATCACCGTCAATGGCACAAATGCGGCTATGATCGGCAATCCGTTTGTCCACTCCAATGACGCGGTTGCCATTTCCGCTCAGAGTGAATTAGCTGCTGCCAAGACCGAGCTAGGATCCCTTGGCGCGGGCACTTTGTTACCGGCGAACCTGGGCGGACTGACGCTCAGCCCGGGCGTCTACACCGTTCCCGCCGGGACCACTAATTTGACCGGAACACTTACACTCAACGGTCAAGGTAACCTCAATGCCTTCTGGGTGTTCCAGATGCCCAGCACCCTGATCACTTCACCCGGATCAGTGGTCAACGTAATCAATACCGGTGCGGGTGCCGGTCTGTATTGGAATGTCGGCAGTTCCGCCACCCTGGACACTACAACCTCGTTCGAAGGAAATATCCTCGCCTTGACAAAAATTACACTGGACACCGGCGCGACTGATCAATGCGGCCGAGCGCTCGCCCACACTGCCGCCGTCACCATGGACACCAATACGGTCTCCATAGGCTGCACCAACCTGCTAAGCGGCACGACAGGAACTGGTGGCACAGGTGGCACAGGTGGCACAGGCGGCACTGGCACTGGCTTGGGCGGCGGCTTGACCGTACCGCCGGGTGGTGGCACGCCTGTGTCTCTACCACCAGTGAGCACGCCGGAACCCGGCACGATACTCCTCCTAGGCTCGGGGATGGCAAGCCTCCTCTGCATGATGCGCATGAAGCGCTAACAGTTCGTCTTTCATTTCGTAATCTATTTTGCCCAACCTTGTTCCAGGACTTTGCCTGCTGGATCGAACCGAACGCGATAGGTGAATGACGGAGTGTGGCGTTTCCCCATTTGTGGGAAGCGCATGTCGGAAAATTCCACGATTTGCTCGCCGGCTTCTTCGTGATAACGCGTCACCGGAAAGCGGTCAAACCACAAAACTTTTTGCACCTGCGGAAGTTCTTTGGCCGCTTGAATATAGACGTTGGGATTAGCTTCCGGATAAAAGCGGTACTCGATAGGTAGTCGCTCTGTCTGGATTCCCGCAGAGTGCTCTCCGGGATCGGCGCCCGCGGGAATCTCGAACGGCGACTTCTGACTTAGATCCATACGTATTTCGTAAACGCCGCCAGCGGTGCGCACCAATCCGTCCCAGCGCCACAGCGAGGGAGGGAACGGAAGCGCACCGATCGATTGCACGTTGAGTTTTTGAAGTGCTGTAAAGTTCTTTACGCGAGAAAGCGCGTTGTGATGTGCAACTACCGCGAGCCCCAGATACAAACAACTGCAAACTAATCCGAATTGATTCCAGCGCCGGCGAATACTTTTTCGAGCCAAGTCTTGTTCTTCAAGATCTGAACGCTGCGCCCGCTGGATTTTTTCCGCGGTGGGAAGCGGCAGCAAAAAGAACGCGGCGAGGATCAGGACGAAAAGCAAGACTGTGGCCGGCGAAATCGGCGCTCCGACGGCGTCCGCGAGTCGCTGAATGACGAAAATCGCTACGGCAAAAATTGCGAACGAGGCAATGGCGCGGCGCCTGGATTTTTCCGGCCGATCCTGCACCCAGGCAAGGATCTGCGGGACCAGCAGAATTCCCGTGAACGTGAAATCCACGATAAAAATCAGATCCCATGCCGGTCTTGACCATTTTAGAGGGGACCACACCATGGTTCCGAAGCTGGTCACCAGATCGAGCAAGATATGACTAAGAATTCCCGCCGCGTAAATCCCTGAAAGGGCAGCGAAGGAAGGTGCATCCCATTTTCGCCAGCGGGCGACCCATCGGGTGAGCCCAGCGAGCAGGAGCGCGAAAAGAGGAAGACATATAAGCGAGTGTGTGATGCTGCGGTGCCAAGAGATAACCAACATCGGATCGCGGGAGAATATGTCGCGAAACACATCGGAGTCCGGAAAAATCGCGCCCAACATCGTGGACCAAGTAACGATGCGCTGTCGGTTCATCGGGCGTGTGGCGAATAGATCGTCTCCCTTAAAGAGCGCCTTAGCGATTAGTGCTCCGGCGATTCCATGTGTGATGGTGTCCATAATTATTGATTGCTTTTTGCGAAGTTAAGAGTCCAGCCCGGCGAGCTTATCGTTCGTTTCACGGCATGACATCGATGGCATCCTGGGAATGGCATTACCGAACAAAAATTAGAGGCGAGCGCTTAGGGACGACGAGGCCCACCTGACGGCCGTCCACGCCGTGCCGCGCAAGGGCCGCGATGCATTCCGTCGCGGATTCAGCTGCGATTGCAGCGAGCAGTCCACCCGATGTTTGCGGATCGAAAAGTAAATCGCGAAATTCTCGCGGTACCCCCGGGGCAAATTCGGCGCATTCGGCGACGAAGGCGCGATTATTTTTGAGCCCTCCGGAAAGATAACCATCGCCAGCAGCCTGGACTGCGCCGGGGAAATAAGCAAACGCGGCGTGGTCAATTTCAAACGACACGGCCTCGATTCCTCCGGTTTCGCTGCCGAGCGCCATTTCACGGGCGTGGCCCAACACTCCAAATCCCGTGACATCTGTGACGGCGTGTATCGGGGACAAGTGCTCGTTTAAACGATCGTGTGAGTGGTCAGCAATCTCCGCCAAACCTGCGGCCGCGGTTCGATTCAGAGTGCTCATGGCGCCAACTGCAGCAGCCAGTGATTGTTCCGAGGCTTGATTCTTTTTTAGGGCCGTGGTGATCACGCCGGTACCGATCGGCTTTGTGAAGACGAGTATGTCACCTGGCCGAGCACCCACATTGCGCCAGATTTTTTTTGGGTGCACGGTTCCGGTCACGGCGTAGCCAAATAGCATGTCTTCGGTACGAATGGAATGCCCGCCGAGGACGCTGCAATCGGCCTCATTCATCTTCGATAGGCCGCCGCGGATGATTTGTTCAAGGATTGCGGGATCTGCGTGTTCGGGAAAGCCAACCAAGGAGAGCGACGAGACGGGTCGGCCACCCATGGCGTACACATCGCTCAAGGCGTTGGCCGCAGCGATTTGACCGAATAAAAATGGATCGTCGACGATCGGGGTAAAAAAGTCGACAGTCTGAACCAAGGCAAGTTCATCGTTGACAAGGTAGACTCCGGCATCGTCGTTGGTTTCAAATCCTACGAGTACGTTTGGATTTGTCTGCCGCGGAAGTTTTCTTAGAACTGCTTCGAGGGTGGCGGGATTCAATTTCGCCGCGCATCCTGCGGCTTTTGCCATTGAGGTTAGTTTCAGAGCTGAAGCCATTTGCCACCTCTTTCCGTTACGAGAACTTGAATCGTCATTATAGGGACACGGATGATTTAGTCAGCAAAGATTATCGAGTGCTACTGTCCCGTCGCGAATAAGTTTGCACCCAGGGTTGTGAATGTGTTTTCATCGCGGCGGCAAACGAGCCAGGGATATTTATCAGTCGCACCTCAGTCGGAGGAACCTAGTTACCTATGGCTTCAATAGTCGCGCCGTCCGAGTCCACGATTCGAAAGGCATTAAGTGAATTCCGAATCGACGCGGATACGAATCAGATTGGTCAGATTCAGGAATACATCCGATTGTTACTTGCGTGGAACGAGAAAGTTAACCTGACCGCGATACGAGATCCATTGGAGATTCTTCAGCGTCATTTTTGTGAAAGCATGTTTGCGGCGAATGTCGTGGAGTTAGGAAAATGTCGACTCGCCGACATTGGAACAGGGGCGGGGTTTCCGGGCTTGGCGTTGAAGATTTTGCTGCCGGAGGCCCAAATTGTGCTAGTGGAGTCGAACATTAAGAAGGCTACCTTCTTGGCGGAGGTCGTTCGGGCTTTGGGGATTACCGGGGCGAATGTATTGGTGAGCCGATACGAAGAGCTGGGTGAAGAGATCGCGCCGGTCGATTTTCTGTTGGCGAGAGCCTTAGGGGAGTTCGAGGTTTTTTTGAACTGGGCTGCTTCAGAGCGGGTTGATGCTAAACGAGTGGTTCTTTGGGTTGGTGCCGCGGATGTTGAGCAGGTACTCAAGGGTCTTGGGTGGGCTTGGGAACCGCCCGTGAGTGTTCCTCAATCACTCCGACGGGTGCTCCTGATCGGTAATAAAGTAACTCCCTAGCCTGAATTGTTCAATTGTGGGCGCGCCGACATTTGGGCTGTAATTTGTGGCAAATACTCTCCACTTGCCGGTTTTTCGACTGAACTCTCCGATTAAACTCCACGATTGTCGAATCGTCGACATTCATACGACGAAATGCCTTTTTCGCCGAAAGACTCCGTTTCACGTGAAACCGCTGAATAGGGAAGCGATAGTACCGAGGTCGTTTCACGTGAAACGAACCCCAGCGTCGCGGCGAACTGACGACAGAAAGTCTGTTTCACGTGAAACGTGACTCGTGGATCGACTAGTCGAGGTTCGTTACAGGTGTCGGGCTCAGCGACTCGATTATGCTGGTTTCACGTGAAACACACAGGGCCATAATGCTCGGTCTTCCTTCAGTATCGGTTTCACGTGAAACAGGTTTTTGGCCAACGCAAGTAAGCCGGATCCTTCCAAGAACATTCGTTTCACGTGAAACGGAGACCTTGGAGCACTTCAAGGGTCGGAGTTCCGACAATTGGTTCAAAACCGGTTTTCTATGGAGTCATTCGAACCGATTTAGCACTGTTCCACGTGAAACAACTTGCAAGTGCGCAGAACCTTTGCTAAGTTCTCGCCTGGGGCAACATTTGGCAAGAATCATCGCTTGTGCAAACCAAAAGGGCGGTGTAGGCAAAACCACAACCGCCGTTAATTTGGCCGCTTGTTTGGCCGCCTCGGAACAACCTACCCTTCTCGTCGATTGCGACTCTCAAGGAAACGCTACAGCGGCCATCGGCTTCGCTAAAGACCCCGCCCGCAAAACTCTTTATCATTCACTGATCCTAGGTGAGCCACTTGAGAAAATCGTTCAAAAATCCCAAGTGGAGCTCTTGGATGTCATTCCGGGGGATAAGAACCTTGCCGGGGCTGCCGTAGAGCTGGTAACGGCCGAAAACCGCGAATATAAGCTGCAAGCAGCTCTAAAGTCATTTCAAGATCGGTATCGATTCGTGATTCTGGACTGCCCGCCGGCCCTAGACTTACTGACTTTGAACGCCTTGGTGTGCGCCAACTCGGTGCTGGTACCGATCCAGTGCGAATATTTGGCCTTGGAAGGGGTTTCTGAGCTGCTGGATACGCTGATGCGCATCCGAAGGACGCTGAATTCGAGCTTGGAAATTGAAGGAATTCTGCTGACGATGTTTGACGAACGGACCACGCTCTCGAGGCAAGTGGCGACGGATTTGAGAAGTTTCTTTGGCACGCAGGTATTCCAGGCAGCAATTGCTCGCAATGTGAGGCTAGCGGAAGCACCAAGTTTTGGTAAACCTATCATTTTCTATGATATACACAGCAAAGGGGCCGAGGGGTATACACAACTTGCGCAGGAGGTAATAGCCAATGACGAGAAACGCGTTGGGAAGGGGGCTCGGAGCGCTCATTCGGGAGCCTGAGCCGACGGTTGCAGCTCAAGTAACGCCGCAAGTCAATACGAATCAACAAGATCAGCCGTATGGTACGGCGCCGAGCGGGGCAGCCGTTGCGCCAGCGCGGGACGGAAGTCAGACCCTACAAATTGATATAGACCTGATTGAACCCAGTCCATTTCAGCCGCGCACAACGTTTCGTGAAGCGGCTTTGGAAGAGTTGTCGCGCTCAATTCTGTCGAGCGGGATCATTCAGCCACTACTCCTGCGCCCAGTTGGCAACCGTTACGAATTGATCGCTGGAGAGCGCCGGTGGCGGGCCGCGCAACTGGCGGGACTCACCAAGGTGCCGGCGATCGTCCGGGAAGTTCGGGATGAGCTCGCGCTCGAGATGACGCTGGTTGAAAACATTCAACGCGAGGATTTGAATCCCATTGAGTCGGCACGGGCGTTTGATCGCTTGATAAACGAGTTTCAGATGACACTGGAAATGGTGGCGGAGCGGACTGGGAAAGACCGGGCCACGATATCGAACGCGATCCGGTTGCTGAAACTGGAGTCCACGATTCAGGAATGGATTGAAGAAGGAAAGCTAACGGCGGGTCATGGGCGAGCGCTTTTGGCTGTGCCGGATTCGCCGCTGCGAATGCGTTATGCGCACAGGGCTTCGCGTGGGGGTTTAACCGTAAGACAGATCGAGCGGCTGGCTTCGCGGCGGGCCCGCAATCGAGCCCCGGTCGCCAGGGAAGAATCGGATGCGAACACACGATCTGCAATTGATGAACTGCAACGGAGCCTGGGAACGAAAATCCTGCTGAGGCCACATACGAAAACGCATCCGGGACAATTGATCATTGAGTTTTACGATGATCCCCATTTGATGAGGCTATACGATCAACTGATGAAGTAGCGGGCCGGCGAGCTCGATAATACCCGCGAAGCGAGCGCTGCCAGGCGGCCGCGGCTGGACGGCCGAGCGATTCGAGAAGAGCGCACGGGTCCCTTCCGTTAGTTCACCGGTGAGGAATTTCCCAACCATCTTTGCCGGACACTGGCCAGAAATTTCTGTTTATCTTTTTTGATCTGGCGAATCAGCTGGGGATTTTGATGCTCTTCGTGGGCTGCGGTCCAGAGGACCATTTCTGTTAGGACTGGCGCCAGGTCCATTCCTTTTTCCGTGAGAGTGTAAATGAGTTTTCTTCCGTCTAACGGATCTTCTTGCGTCGCGATGATTCCATAGTGTTCCAGTTTTTTTAGTCGAAGGGCCAGAATATTTGTGGCGATACGTTCGTAGGAATCAAGAAACTGCGTGTAGCTGCGAAATCCCCGCAGCATCATGTCGCGAATGATAAGCAGCGACCAGCGATCACCAAGTATTTCGACGGAGACGTTTAGGGGACACCCGGAGCGAAGCTTGTTCCGCGGGCGACTGCGTGGCATAAACGAAGTGTATTATTTTAACTTGCAATTAACAAGTAATCTGACAAACTGTGCTGAAATTATTGGGCATTTCAACCGTATTTATAGAAAGCAACCCTGGGAGGGCGGAATGAGCGGAGTGCGAGTTTTAGTAGGAACGCGGAAAGGCGCGTTCTTGCTTACTTCGGATGGAAAGCGCGAGAAATGGGATATCAGCGGACCGCATTTTGCGGGCTGGGAGATTTATCACATGAAGGGTTCGCCGGCGGATCCCAACAGGCTGTATGCATCGCAGTGCAGCGGCTGGTTCGGTCAAATGATTCAACGATCGAGCGATGGCGGGAAAACTTGGGAGCCTGTCGGCAACAAATTTATCTATGACGGAGTGCCAGGCACCCACCAATTCTATGACGGCAAACCACACCCGTGGGAATTCAAGCGCGTGTGGCATCTGGAGCCGTCATTGACGGATCCGGATACGGTGCACGCGGGGATTGAGGATGCGGCATTGTTTCGGTCGAAAGATGGCGGGCAAAACTGGGAAGAGATATCCGGATTGCGTAAACATGGCTCTGGACCACGCTGGCAACCAGGAGCCGGCGGGATGTGTTTGCACTCGATCATTCAGGATCCAAAGAATCCTGGACGAATGTTCATTGCTATTTCGGCTGCGGGCGCATTTCGGACTGACGATGGAGGCGAAACGTGGCAGCCCATCAACAAGGGACTGAAGTCGCTATATATTCCTGATCCGGAGGCCGAGGTGGGCCATTGTGTTCACCACATTGCAATGCACAAAGCGCGTCCTGGCGTGCTTTTTATGCAGAAACACTGGGACGTGATGCGCAGCGACAACGGCGGGGACTCGTGGCAGGAAGTGAGCGGCAACTTGCCTACGGATTTTGGATTTGTGATTGATGTGCATGCGCACGACCCGGAGACTATTTATGTGGTGCCGATTAAAAGTGACTCAGAGCATTATCCGCCGGATGCAAAACTACGCGTATACCGCAGCAAGACCGGTGGAAACGAATGGGAGGCACTGACGAGTGGCCTGCCGCAGAGCGATTGCTACGTGAATGTTTTGCGCGATGCGATGGCGGTGGATTCCATGGACTCCTGTGGCGTCTATTTCGGCACGACGGGTGGGCAAGTTTATGCGTCGGCGGACGCCGGAGATAACTGGACGCCGATTGTGCGCGATCTACCTGCGGTGCTTTCCGTGGAAGTGCAGACGTTGGCATGATCCGCGTGGTGATGCCGGCGCATTTGCGGACGCTCGCGTGCTTTCAGGGCGAAGTGCAGCTGGAGGTGTCAGGCGCGGTTACAGTGCGGACGGTGCTGGATGCATTGGAGACGCGATTCCCGATGCTGCGGGGGACGATTCGCGAACATGTTACGCAGGAGCGACGGCCATTTTTGCGATTTTTCGCGTGCGGCGAGGATTTGTCGCACGATTCGGTGGATGCTCCGCTGCCGAGTGCTGTGGTTTCGGGCGCCGAGCCACTTTTGATTATTGGAGCTATCGCAGGAGGATGACAGACTGGCCATCGGTTCAGGCGGTGCATTCGACACTTTCTGGAACGGGTTGCGTTGACTTGGCGGTGCACGGGACTAGAGTAGAAGAGTCACTGCCGAGGGGGTTTCATGGCCTGGAAATGGCCCAGCGCATCAAGTAACAACGTCACCGAAGAATGGACCGGATTTATCGATCAAGGCGTGACCCTGGAAGGCACGCTGCAGGTCACCGGAACATTTCGCATTAATGGAATCGTAAAAGGCAATATTATTTCGGAGCACACAGTAATATTGGGCGAAGGCGCAAAAGTTGAAGGGCAGATTGAAGGCAATCGGGTGGTAATCGCAGGGCGATTCGACGGCGTGATTTTCGCCAAGGGCCGCGTGGAGATTCAAGCGAAGGGCGTGGTCACTGGGGAAGTGCATGCGCCGTGCATGGTGGTCGATCCGGGCGGAATTTTTGATGGGCGATGCCACATGTTGGCGTCGTCGGATATGACTTCTGGAATTACAATTCCGATTCGGGCGGCTGGGCGGGCTTCTTAACGTGGGTTGGATCTGCAATAATTCTTCTTTGAAATTCCTCCTGTAAAAATTCTAGCTATTAAATTCCTTCAGAAACTCTTGCGTTTACAGGCATCAGGCCTAAAGGCCAAGGTTTGGGACTCAATTTCTGCCGAGGCCTGCCTGCGGCAGGCAGGCTAAAGCCGCGACCCACGAAACACGTGCGATATAATGATGGCTGAATTAGTGTGAGCGGGTGATGAAGATGAGGGCTGGCGCATGAAGGTGTTGTTGATTGGTGGCGGCGGGCGTGAGCATGCGCTGGCGTGGAAGTTGAAGCAGTGCTCGCGAGTGACAAAGATTTGGTGCGCGCCAGGGAATGCCGGCATTGCGGCGGAAGCGGAATGCGTCAACGTGGATTCGGGCGATGTGGCGGGGTTAGTCGCGCTGGCGGAGAAAATTCGACCGGATTTGACGGTGGTGGGACCGGAATTGCCGCTGGTGAATGGAATTGTTGATGAGTTTGCGCGGCGGAACTGGGCGATTGTGGGGCCAACTCGGCAAGCGGCGCAATTGGAAGGCAGCAAGATTTTTTCGAAAGAATTTTTGCAGCGGCACAATATTCCCACGGCGCAGATGTACGGTTCGTTCGATTCCGCGGACAGGGCGAACGCGGCGCTTGAAAATGTGAAATGGCCAGTGGTTATCAAAGCCGATGGGCTGTGCGCGGGCAAAGGGGTTTTCCTGGCGGCGGATAAAGAGGCGGCGAAGAATTTTATTTCCAGTGTGATGGAGAGACGGGAGTTGGGAGAGGGCGGAGCGCGGATTCTGCTGGAAGAAACGCTGGAAGGAGAGGAGCTGTCGTTCATTATTTTGACGGATGGCGGGCGGTGCGCGGCGCTGGTGCCGACACGGGATCACAAACGTGTTTTTGATGGGAATGAAGGGCCGAATACGGGAGGGATGGGAGCGTATTCGAGTGACGAATTGTTGCCGAGTTTGATGCGCGAGAAAATCTTGACGCAAGTTGTAGCACCGACCCTGCAAGGACTGGCCGCTGACGGAATTCGCTACCAGGGATTTTTGTATATTGGGGTGATGTTAACGAAGACGGGGCCAAAGGTGCTGGAGTTTAATTGCCGGCTGGGCGATCCAGAGACGCAAGCGATCGTGGCGCGGATGGATTTCGATTTGGCGGAGGTGCTGGCAGATGTCGCGGCGGGGCGGGTGGATGCGTCGAAATTAAAATGGAAAAGTGGCGCAAGCGCTTGCGTGGTGATGACGTCGGGGGGATATCCGGGGAAATTTGAGACGAGCAAGGAAATTACGGGGTTGCGCGAGGCCGATGAGGTGCGCGGAGCGAAAGTGTTGCATGCTGGAACGAAATGCGATGGCGATAAAATTGTGACCAGCGGCGGGCGAGTGCTGGGCGTTACCGCAGCGGGCGCGACTTTGGACGAGGCGCTGGGCGCTGTTTATGAAGCGGCGCAAAAAATTCATTTTGCGGGGGCGCACTACAGGAAAGATATCGGAGCGCGTGCGACCATAGGCGGGGGAACGATTAATGATGTTCCCACGTTACAAAACCCACCCTCCAAAAACCCGAGGGTGGGGCACCCTCCGCGAGTTTGAGTTTGCTGTACTTAGCGGCGGTATTTACCAAGGCAAGTTTCGTTTGCGGAAGAGTCACGGAGTGGGCTTTTTGCGGAGTGAAGGGGCGCCTGGCGGGCGTGTTTTGTCGTCGGTTTTTTCGACAGGTTCATCGGGCGGAACAATCCAATCGAAGCCATGTTGCTCTTCCATAGTGCCCAGAAAAAATTTGTTGCCGCCGGCGATTAAGGGTAATGCTGCGCGCAGAAAATCGGCGGAATCCGTGGCGGAAGCTTTTTGCGCCTGGCCGTGGTCGATAGCGTCCATGACCTTGGCGAATTTTGGATCACCGGAACGTAGCCGAGTGAGAGCGGGGTCGCCGGCTTGGATCAGAGCGATCAGCGGGGGTTCGGTGTTTTGCGTTACTACTCTGCTGGCTAGCACGCTCGGATCCTCGGGGGGATAGCGCGCTTCGACCAGGGTGTGGGGCGCTTTCTTGCCGCCCTCGGGGGGATACAGTTGCGTGAAGCGCGGGCGCAGGATGCGTGTCTGCCAATATTCGCCGCGCGCGGCTACCTGTTGCTGCTCGATGCGATATTCCACTTGCCAGACTTCGGGGCCGTAATCGGGACCGAAGCCGATAATGACTAACTCGAAAAGCGCGTCGTCGGGACGGAAATCGAGCTTGTGATGAAGCTGCGCCACCAGTGGACGAAGTTTTTCGAGGAAGGCGACGCCGATGGTTTCCAAATCGGGAGCCTCCTGACCGGGATATGGCGAATAGTGCTGGTTGTTGGGTGATTGCGGGATGCTTTGATAATTGCGATCCAGGCGAACGGGATCGGGAGCGGAAGGAATTTGCCATTCTGAGGCGCCAAGGAGGACGCCAACGTGGGTGGCATCGAGCTGCAGGAGGCGAGGCGGTACAGAATTTTGTTCTACGGGCTGATTGATGGCGGCAAAGACAATGACGTTGTCCTTAGCGACCTGAGCGATGACGCGGCCGCCCGCGAGGCTGGCGACGATCTCATCTTCTCGCTGCAGCGATTGAGCGGCGGCGAGAGCGGGAAGCAGCAAAGCCGTAAAGAAAACCGAAAGTATTGAGCGACGTGGCACGATAGATTCACACTACCACAGTGGTTTGGAGCGGGGGCAACGGACCGAGTGCTTGGCTCATGTTAGGGATCGAAGAGAGATTCCTCCGCTGCGCAGGCCGACTCGTTCGCGGACGAACGAGGGGAAAAAGCGTCGGCCTGCTCCGGTCCTGCCTGCGGCAGGCAGGCGGAATGACTGTTAGCAGTACGAGTGTAGTGGTTCCGTAAGGACGACATTTTCGGTAAAGTCTTCAGTAACGTAAACAATTGGAAGCCGGATTAGTAATCATGTGTTGCTTGAGTGGAAAAGAGATCGAGGACAATCGACGATGGGATTGAAGAAGGCGAAAAGCATTAGGCATAACGGGAAGAAGCTGTCGGAAATTCTAGAGGCGCACGAACGATTTTTTCGCGGGCAGGATGGCGGGGAGCGCGCCAACCTAGCTGGGGCGGATTTGTCCGGGGCCGACTTGAGCGGAGTGAACCTTAGCGGCGTGATATTGACAGGGGCTAACCTGACGGGCAGCGACCTGCGAAAGGCGAAATTGCCGGGCGCGGATTTGTCGGGAGCCAAGATGCGTGGAGTGGATTTGCGCAATTCCGATTTGACGGAGGCGATTTTGCCGGGCGCAGATTTATCGGAAGCGCAGGCGAGCGGGATTGAGTTTTTTCGATGCGATCTTTCCAATGTGAATTTTGAACGGGCGCTTTTGCGGAATACGAATTTTAGATTGGCGAATATCAGCGGGGCGAAGTTCGCGGGCGCGGATATGGGCGTGGCGATTTTGCGGGAGACGGATTTGACGGGCGTGGACCTTTCGGGTGTAGATCTGGCGACTACGTTGATGCCTAAAGGGTATGTGGCGGCGGGCAAGAAGAGCGCGTAGCCGTGAGCGAAACGCAGCACGCGGCGAGGAAATGGGCTCAGCGTTTAGTGGGCAGACTTCGCATCGCAACGTCCGGTGGTTGAAACAATGACATTGTCAACGGAACGGGCAGCTTGGCTGGCGCGGGGGATCGAAGAGAGATTCCTCCGCTGCGCAGGCCGACTCATTCGCAGGAGCGAATGAGAAGAAAAGGCGTCGGCCTGCTCCGGTTGGAATGACTGTTGGTAGTTGTTGGTGCTGGTATTAGGTGGTGCTTTTTGGTTTGTGTGTTTGTGGGTAGCGGGTTGTAGTTTTCTGGAGATTCTTCTTTGGTTACACCAACGGCACAATTCGAACGCTCCATGGTGCGCGAACGCGTGTTAGAGGAGATCCGTGGTTTGTTGCAGGAATTGGGGAGTGCGGGCGCGATGCCCATGCTTAACGGGTCATCGCATCTGGAGCGTGATCTCGGATTGGGCAGCCTGGAACGAGTGGAATTGATGGCCCGGCTTGAAAATGCGTTTGGGGTGCGCATTGCGGACCAGGCAGCCACGCAGGCGAATACGCCGGATGATCTTGCTGAGGCGGTGATGGAGGCTCCGGAAAGCGTTGCGGAGACAGGGGGCCTTTCCGCGGAACGGGCGTCCGCTAAAGTGCAGCAACTGAAACGCAAAGCTGAAGAAACCGGCGTGGTATCGGCGGAGACGCTAGTGGATGTTCTGCATTACCGCGCGGCGCATGACCCCTCACGTCCGCACCTGGTGATTACGGAAGATGCGGACGGGCAAGACAAAACGATAACGATGACGTTCGGTGAATTGCACGCGGCGGCGCAGCGCTGCTCGGCGGAATTGATGCGCCGGGGAGTGAGCGCAGAAAGCCGAGTGGCGTTGATGCTGCCGACTTCGCGCGCGTTTTTTGTTTCTTACGCGGGGATTTTATTGGCCGGGGCGATTCCGGTGCCGATTTACCCGCCATTTCGCGCGGATCGCATTGAAGAGTACGCGGCACGGCAAGCGGCAATTTTGAATAATGCCGGCGTGATGCTGTTGCTGACGTTTCGTCGAGCGGAAGCGGTGGCGAAATTATTGAAGCCCCGGGTTGCCTCGCTCGCCGCGGTGGCGGATGCGGAAAAATTGATTGAGGCGGCAGACAGAGCGCCCCTTCCTTCGCCGGGGGCGCGGCCGCTTCATTTAAGTGGAACGCGCGCGAGAACGGGAAAAGACATCGCGTTGCTGCAATATACGTCGGGCTCGACTGGGGACCCCAAGGGTGTGGTGCTGACGCATGCGAATTTGCTCGCGAATATTCGGGCGGTGGGCGAAGCGGTGAAAATAGGGCCGGATGATTTGGGAGTGAGCTGGCTGCCTCTCTATCACGACATGGGGCTGATCGGCGCATGGTTGACGCTGCTGTATTACGGGATACCGCTGGCAGTGATGTCGCCGATTGCGTTTTTGATGCGGCCGGAGCGATGGCTGCGGGCGATCCACAATCATCGCGGGACGATCAGCACGGCTCCGAATTTCGCGTACGAGTTGTGCGTGAGAAAAATCGCGGACAAAGATATTGAGGGGCTGGACCTGAGTTCGTGGCGCATGGCGATGAATGGAGCGGAGCCGGTGAATCCAGGAACGCTGGAGCGCTTTGCAACACGCTTCGCGAAATATGGATTTCGTGCCACAGCATTGCTGCCTGTTTACGGATTGGCGGAGGCTTCGCTGGCGGTTACGGCAGGGCCAATGGGGCGCGAGCCGGTGATCGATCGCATCGAGCGAAAAGTTTTTGAATCGGAAGGAAGGGCAATACCGACACGCGCTGAAGATGAAAATTGTATTGCGTTCGTTTCGGCGGGAAAACCCGTGCCGCGACATGAAATCCTTGTAGTGGACAATGCGGGCGTGGCAGTGGCGGAGAGGACCGAGGGATTTCTATGGTTTCGCGGGCCTTCGGCGACCACCGGATATTATCAAAATAAAGCTGCGACGGATGCGTTGCTACCACTGGGGCCTGGGGATGGGAATGGAGAATTCGCGTGGGTAAATTCGGGTGATCGTGCGTACATCGCAGACGGTGAGTTGTACGTAACCGGCCGCGTGAAGGACATCATTATTAAGGGCGGACGAAATTTGTATCCGCATGAGGTGGAAGAGCTGGCGGCGCGCATAGAAGGAATTCGCAAGGGCTGCATCGTGGCGTTTGGAATCAAGGATCAAGCAAGTGGAACAGAAAAAATGGTGGTGGTGGCGGAATCGCGAGAAACAAGTGATGCGCGGCGTGCTGAGATGGCGGCCAAGATTACCGAAGTAGTATCGCTAGGCTTGGGATTGCCGCCGGATCGCGTGGAACTGCTTCCACTGGGGAGCATTCCGAAGACGTCGAGCGGGAAATTGCGCCGGGAAGAGACGAAACAACTCTATCTGGCGGGAACGCTGGCGGAGAACAAGGCGCCCGCGTGGCTGCAAATTGCTCGGCTGGGAGCAGGCGGAGCAGTTTCGTCCACAGGCCGCGCGATTGTGAAGGGCGTGAAGCGTGGGCTTGAATTGTCGTACGGAATTTACTTCGCGGCGGTGTTCACGCTGTGGATCGTGCCGACGTGGATGATCGTGCAGCTATATACGGACCATCGAGCGGCGGGAAGATTTACGAACGGCGCGCTGAAGATTTTGTTTTTCCTGATTGGCTGCAAAGTGCGCGTGGTGGGAAAAGAGTTTATGGATACTCCGGGCGCGAAGATTTATGCGTCGAATCACACGAGTTATTTCGATGTTGTGGCGTTGATGATGGGGCTGGGAGTTCCCTATCGATTTGTGGCCAAGATGGAAGTGACGGGCATGCCGTTCATCGGGACGTTTCTTCGGCAGATGGGGCATTTATCATTTGATAGGTCGGATGCGGAATCGCGATTGCATCAGGCGGCGGAGATGGAAGATTTCCTGCGCAAAGGCGAGTCCGTTTTTGTTTTTCCGGAGGGGACGTTTACGCGCGATCCGGGCGTGCGGCAATTTCAATTGGGCGCTTTTAAGGCAGCGGTGGAGACTGGAGCGCCGATTATTCCTGTGTCGCTACGCGGGACGCGGACAATTTTGCCGGATGGGGCGTGGCTGCCGCGGCCTTCGGACGTGACCATTACTTTGTCGCCGCCAGTATTTCCTCGTGCGACGAGCGGAGACCCGGCTGGCGGAAACGACTGGCATGAATTGATTCGGCTGCGGGACAGCGTCAGAGAATCGGTGGCGAAGAATTCAGGAGAGGCGATGGCGTAGGGGTTATCTTGACGAGCGCGCGGATATTGAGGGCTTGCGTTTTATTTCATAAAACCTAAGAAAAGAACTGTTTGGCTTCGTTATGGCGACGTGTTGCGCACGGTA
>CAVTEE010000002.1:0-31940 GCA_963733775.1 uncultured Acidobacteriota bacterium
CGCAACAATAATAGAGGCTAATTCGCCGATACTGTCGAGCAGAAGGACTGTGACATTTTTGGGTGTCACGGTGTCTCCGCTGGAGACCGCACTTCCGCCATTTGGTGAAGTTTGAATCGGCAATTGCGAACGCCGCAAAAATGTGCGGCGCGATTCGTGAATAAAGTCAGCGGCGGCTCGAAGCGCTCGGGCTTTCGCGGCGCCAGCACCAGCAGTGCATGCGGAATTCGCCCTGCAAGGTGCCGAAGGCAATCAAGGCCAGGGGTTCTTCCGTGGCGACCACGCTGCCTGCAACGATAACTGGCGTGCGGCCGGTTCCCGCACTTCCGCTTCCAGCCAATGCGAAACCGGCGTAGGTCCGGGAAGGTCCAGATCGTATTTCAGATTTCCACTGGCTCGCACACGATCGGCGGTGCGCCAACAAAGCGAATTCGTTCGGCATCTTTTTCGCTTTGCATCAGGAACATGCTGGGATCCGCGAGAGCGCGCTTGAGAAAAGGGCGCAGGAAAAATCCGAACGCTCCAAGATATTTCTGGTAGCGGAGGAAGGAACGATCGGAGATGCGGCCGCTGACGAAAAGTACGGGAATTTTGCGGC
Source organism: uncultured Acidobacteriota bacterium (assembly GCA_963733775.1). Lineage (GTDB taxonomy): Bacteria > Acidobacteriota > Terriglobia > Acidiferrales > UBA7541 > Acidiferrum. The sequence continues at coordinate 599 of CAVTEE010000002.1, forward strand.
GACGGGCCTGACGTAAGAAATTAGGCCAGATTTCGGTTTCAAGGATGATAACCAGGGCGGGCTTGATGGCGTTCAAGGCGAGGCGGACACAGAATGCCCAATCCAGCGGAAAGTATATAACCGCATCGGCGAAGGGCATGCGCTCGCGAGCCAACTTATTGCCCGTGATGGTGGTGGTTGAAATGATCAGTGGACGATTCGGGTACGCTTCCTTTAGTCTGCGAGCCAAAGATATTCCGGAGAGGACTTCGCCGACGGAAACGGCGTGCAAAAGGATCGCGCCTTGGCGATTTGTTCCTTGTTTGAAAGAAGGATAGGAAAAGCCGAGGCGTTCAAGGAGATTAGAGAAATATTTGCCATGGCGAAGTCCCTGCACAAGCCAGTACGGCGTGAGCACAACAGCAGCAATAGCCAAAAGAGAGCTGTAGATGAAATACACTAAAAGCGGCTCCGGTCTGTTTGCCCCGCAAGTGTTATAGTGCGCCAGCGCGGGGGCAACCCCGTACAGCACCCTGGAATCGAAGGCGTCAGATGAGAAAAGTCTATTATAACTCTATGCGGAAATTATCCGGGGCAGTTCCCTTTCTGGCCGCGTGTTTGATGGCCGGGGCGTATGCCGATGCGCAACAGAGCGGGGGCCAGCGCGCGTCACTCAAAACGGCGTCTCTGGAAACGCATGAAGGGCTCACGATTTCCGCGCAACCATGGACGGACGCCACGCAATACAAAGAGAAATTCCCAAAGAAATCGCCATTTGCCGCGGGCATCGTGGCCATGCAAGTTGTCTTTCGTAATGATTCGAACGAGAGTATGAAAGTCAGTCTGGATCGCATCCGTTTATCGTTTCAAATCGACCAGGACAACCGCCAGGAAGTACAGGCCTTGACTCCCGCTCAGGTGGCGGACCAAGTTTTGAAGCCCGGCGGGAAAGATCCAGCAAAATCCAGAGCGAGAATTCCGCTGCCGGTAAGCGTCCCTCATAACAACGACAAACATTGGACGGAGCTCGAGCAGCAGGCGGAAGTTGCGGGTATTCCAGCGAACGTGATCGCTCCTCACAGCAGTGTTCAAGGGCTTTTGTATTTCGATCTTCAAGGACAATTCGATTTATTGAATGAGGCGCGCTTGTATGTACCGGACATTCTCATAATGGAGAATAATCGGTCGCTGACGTATTTTGAAATTGACTTGAGCAAGCCCACCGGAAAATAGTCGCGGTCGTTTTACGCGGATCAAATTTATTCCGCGCTTGATTCGATGAATAAATCCCAGTTTGCGCCCACCGAAACGCTCGGCTACGATAAACAAGTGCAAAACATTTCTGAAACTAACGGACGAATGTTAAGTCTGCTCGAAGAATTAGATCCGGAACAGCGTGTTGCTGCGGAAACCACGGAAGGCCCTTTACTCATCCTGGCGGGCGCGGGCACCGGCAAAACCCGGGCCATCACTTTCCGCATGGCCAATTTGATTGCCAATGGTGTGCCGGCGGAAGCCATTCTGGCGGTCACTTTCACCAACAAAGCCGCCCAGGAAATGCGGGCCCGCGTCGCGGATTTGCTATTGCGCGCTGGCGTGCCGCCATCTTCGCCGTGGCTCTCTACTTTTCATTCTCTTTGTGCACGTCTTTTGCGACGTGAAGCAGTGAACGCCGGGCTTCCGCGCGATTTCGTCATCTACGATGACGATGATCAACTCGCCGCGGTCAAATTGGTGATGGCGACGCTCAATATCGATGACGACGCGTTGACCCCCAGGAATGTGCTGAGCCGAATCAGTCACGCCAAAAATCACGGGAACACGCCGGAGTCGATTCGCGCCGAAGCCATCGATAAGAACGGCCGTCACGTAGCGGACATTTTCGCGGCTTACGAAAAGCAATTGAAGCAAAGCGCCGCTCTGGACTTCGACGACCTCCTGCTGCGAACCGTAAAGTTGCTGCGCGAATCTCCGCAGGTCCGCGAAAAGTGGCAGGCGCGCTTCCAATACATTCTTGTGGATGAGTATCAAGACACTAATCGCGTGCAATATGATTTGCTGAGGTTGCTGACCGGGCCAAAACACAATCTGTGCGTGGTGGGCGACGAAGATCAGTCCATCTATCGTTGGCGCGGCGCGGACGTTTCGATTCTACTGAGTTTTTCGCGCGATTTTCCAGACGCTAAGGTGATCAAGCTGGAGCGGAACTACCGTTCCACGCAGCAAATCCTCGACGCTGCTGGCGCGGTAGTGGGCAATAATCCTGAACGACTCGGCAAAATTCTTACCGCCGAGAATGGCGATGGCTCTAACCTACGCTATTTCGAGGCGCGAGACGCGCAGGCCGAGGCGGAATTTGTGGCTGGTGAGCTGGAACGGCTCATCAGCGATGATTCCTCGCAGACCTGTGCCGTGGAATATCGCACAAATTTTCAGTCGCGCGCCTTCGAAGAAGCTTTTCGCCGCGGGGATTGCGCTACAAGCTGGTGGGAGGCTTCAGTTTCTATAATCGCGCAGAAGTGAAGGATACTTTGGCCTACGTGCGACTAGCGATGCATCCGGATGATGATGTGTCGTTGCTTCGGGTGCTAAATGTTCCGCCGCGCGGAATTGGGAAAACTACATTGGACGCTGTGCGCGAAACAGCGCGAGACGGATGGCTCGTCCCTGTGGGCGGCGATCGGCAAGTTTATTTCTGGGGCCGCAGGCGGGCGAGCGGTGACGCCATTGCGCGTATTCCAGGAAATGATCGCGAAATTGCAATCCTCGCTAGCGGAAAAAGAGCCCGCGGATTTCCTTCACACCGTTCTGGACGAAACCGGTTACATGGACATGCTCAAGGATCGCAACACGCCTGATGACGTCGCGCGTATTGAAAATCTTGAGGAACTCACCCGTGCAGTGGCCGAAAGCATGGACGCTGGTGAAACTTTTGCGGATTTTCTAGATGCAGCGGCACTGGTGAGCGATGCTGATTCATTTGAAGGCAAGCCGGGCGTCACGTTAATTACGCTGCATAGCACGAAGGGGCTGGAGTTCGATCATGTATTTTTGACGGGGCTCGAAGAAGGCATTTGCCCGCACAGCCGTTCGCTGAATGAAGAAAAAGGCATCGAAGAAGAACGGCGACTTTGCTACGTGGGAATGACGCGGGCACGCAAATCGCTGACACTCAGCCGAGCGGTGTACCGGCGCGTTTTTGGGAACGAGCAACAGATGCGAGCGTCGATACAATCCAGATTTCTCACGGAAATTCCGAGCGAGCTGGTGGACACGGTTCGCGGGTCGATGTCGGAGATCGGTGAGAAACGGCGGTACGAGCTTGACCCGGAATATTCTTACTCATCGGAAGAATTCCTGCAGCGCGTACGCAGCGGTCCGAAGCCGGTGCCTTCGTCGCAGCGGAGACAAAGTAGTCCGAGCTCTTTCAGCCGGCCGCCATTGAAGCGGGGAGCCGACGCTAATCCGATGCTGGGACGAAAAGTTCGGCATCCAACCTATGGCACCGGAACCGTTGTGGGCGTGGAAGGCGACGATGAAGACCGGCGCGTGTCGGTAAGTTTTCCCGGGCGCGGCACAAAAAAATTCATTGAGCGATACGCGCAACTTGAGCTTGCATAGTGCCTAGTAAGTTGCATCGACGTTGTTGCGTCTCCAGTCTCAGCAAGGTACATTGAAGCGCAACAGCCTTCCGTCCTCGCCGCGCAAATTGGATTGACTTCTCGTCCAGTTGAGCCGGGGAACCACAGATCGACCGGAGCGTGTGCGTGGCATCAGATCTCTTCCACTGCAAGAGTATCGACCAACTACTGTCGGATTCCGAGAATGCAGAAGTCCACCTGAAGAAATCGTTGGGCTGGGTCAGTCTGACGGCGCTGGGAATCGGCGCGGTGATTGGCTCGGGAATTTTTACGGTGATCGGAACGGCAATCGCCGGGCAGCAACTGCAAGCATCGTCCATCCTTAACGCTCCCCTTCTTGAGTATTTGATTCATCGTTCGGCTTCGTTTGGGCGGCCGGGCGCTGGGCCAGCGATTGCCTTGTCATTCGTGCTGGTGGCGATTGTCTGCGGGTTTGCTTCGGTGTGTTACGCGGAGTTGGCAGCGATGATCCCCATTGCAGGGAGCGCGTACACCTACACTTACGCGACTATGGGCGAATTGGTTGCGTGGATCATTGGCTGGGATTTGATTCTGGAATACGCGGTAAGCAACATGGCGGTGTGCGTGGGATTTTCAGCGCACATCGTGGATTTGCTTGATTTTTTTGGCATCCATCCGAACCCACGATGGATTTCTCCGGCTTATTTGCCGACCGGAATGTCGGACTTTCAAGGGAATATGCTGCTGAGCCCTGGGTGGCATTTTGGATTTAATTTTCCGGCGTTTTTGATTGTCATGCTGCTCACGGTAATTTTAATCCGCGGAATCCGCGAATCGACGGGCGCAAATAACGTCATGGTGTTGCTAAAAATTACGGCCATCCTGGTTTTTATTACGTTTGCCTCGCGTCTGGTGCATCCCGCGAACTGGCATCCATTCGCGCCCAATGGATGGCCGGGTATTTTGACCGGCGGCTCAATCGTTTTTTTCACGTATATCGGGTTTGATTCAGTCTCGACTGCCGCGGAAGAATGCAAACGGCCGCAACGGGATGTGCCTATCGGGATTATTGCGACGTTGATTATTTGCACGCTGCTGTATATCGGCGTGGTGGTGGTGCTGACTGGGCTGGTTCCCTGGCAAACGCTGTTGGATGATGCCGCGCCGGTGGTCAATACACTAAAGAAGTTACACTTCACGGGCGTGCGGCTGGTGGTGCTGATCGGCGCGCTGTTAGGGATGATTTCGTCGCTATTGGTTTTTCAGCTGGGGCAAGCGCGAGTGTGGTTTGCAATGTCGCGCGATGGATTATTACCGCGGATTTTCAGCCGTGTACACCCGAGATTTCAGACTCCAGATTTTTCAACTCTGATGGCCGGCATCGTCGTAGGTATTCCAGCCGGCCTGCTGGATATCGGAACGCTGGCGGATTTATCAAATATTGGGACGCTATTTGCGTTCGCTCTGGTGGCCGGGGGAGTTTTGATTTTGCGTTATCGCGAGCCGGAGCGGCGGCGGGCATTTCGCGCTCCGGGCGGTCCGATAGCGCCGATACTTACGATCTTGACCTGCCTGCTGCTGATGGCGGGGCTACCGATCACTAACTGGATTCGTTTCTTTGTGTGGATGAGTATCGGACTTGTGATTTACTACAACTACGGGCGGAAGCGCAGCACCTTGCGAGCCGTGGCCCGGCCATAACAGAGCGAGCAAGGCACACAGAGGCCGCGAACCGTCATGCAACTGGGGCGCTATAGAACAACATTTCGCCGCACGCGCTTCCTTAGTGTTGCCGTGATATTCGTGGTGTTGCCGCATAGCGCTCGCGCATGGGGCCGCAATGGCAACAAACTGGTGGTAAATAAAGCCATCGATACCTTGCCGGCAGACATCCGCGCTTTTTTTGAGTCGAACCGCGCGTTGTTGTCTCAACACGTCACCGATCCGCTCGACACCATCGCCACAAAGACGGCGGAGCGTCACAACCATTTTCTGTTCCTCGATAAGTACGGGCGCTTCCCCTATGACACTCTCCCGAGAAACTACAAAGCGGCAGTAAGCAAATATGGAAAAACCAAAATTCAGGCCAATGGTTTGCTGCCCTGGCAAATCGGCGTCTACAGTCAAAAATTAACCGAAGATATGAAAACCGGACATTGGGACGAGGCCAAACTGGATGCGGCGATCCTGGCCAATTACGTTGCCGACGCCCACGACCCTTTTAATACCACGGATGATTTCGATGGCCGCCTGACCGGCCAAACCGGAATCAACGAACGCTTTGGAACCACGTTGATCGACCGTTATTCGTCTTTTTTTCCCATGCGCCCAAACGACGCCGCGTTCATCAGCGACCCCACCGACCACGCCTTTGAGGCTTGCCTCAGCGCTCACAGCTGGCTCGAAACCGTACTGCTCGCGGATCGCAATTCGCGCGTTGGCCAGAATTCTTACACCGATGAGTACTTCGATCACTTCTATAACGCGGCAGCGGTAATTTTGATACGACAGCTGTCCGACGCGGCGACGGACGTAGGCTCCTATTGGCTCACCGCGTGGGTTAATGCCGGCAGGCCGCAGCTTCCCCATTGAACCACGAAGCACAATCCAAAATGCTCTCCGCCGATTTCCTCGCGCTGCCCCAGGCGGAGCTGCACCTGCACCTGGAGGGTTCGCTGCAACCCGAAACGGTGTGCGCGCTGGCCGCAAAATACGGGGTTCCCACCTCCACGCAAGATGTTCTGCAGCGCTACGCCTACCGCGATTTCTCGGAGTTCATTGAAACTTTCAAGTGGGTGTCCTCTCTACTTCGCGCCCCGGAAGACTTTGCTTTGGCGCTCCACGGTCTTGGCGAACAGCTTTTGGCGCAAAATGTCGTTTACGCCGAAGTCACTCTCTCGGTGGGCGTCATGCTTCTACGTCATCAATCGCCCGAAAAAAACTTCCAAGCGATTCTCGCAGCGGCAGAATCTCTTCGTAGCCGTGGCCTACAACTTAGCTTCGTCTTCGACGCCGTCCGGCAATTCGGGGCCGAATCAGCCATGAAAGTCGTGGAAGCTGCCGAGCGATGCAGATCAAAATCTATCGTGGCGTTCGGAATCGGCGGCGACGAATTGAGCATCCCGGCCAAGGAATTCCGGGCCGTGTACGAAAAGGCCGGAACCATCGGCCTGCACCGACTGATGCACGCCGGCGAAGTTGGTGGACCGGAAGAAATCCGCCAAGCCATCGAATTGCTCGGAGCCGAACGTGTCGGCCACGGCATAGCGGCAGTCCGTGACCCATCCTTAATGGATTTGCTGGCCGAACGACGGATCCCATTGGAAATCTGTCCGCAGAGCAACATCAGGACCGGGGCGCTCGCGAAACAACTGGAGCTACCTGCGGCACAACTCGAGCAACACCCATTGCCGAAACTATTTCGTCATGGGATTGCCGTGGTGCTCTCCACTGACGACCCGGCGATGTTTCACACCGACTTGCGATCCGAATATGAAAACGCTCGTCGAATGGGATTGCAGGAAGAGGAATTAGGACGCATCGCGAAAATGAGCTTTGAATATGCGTTTATCAGCGAGAATTACAAAGTGGCGCTGCAGCGCGTTGGAAAAACCACGTCCGCATTGCACTAATGTCCGGCGGGCAGGCTCGCTGCCGCAACCGGCGTAAATGTTATAATCGCGTAATGAAAGCACACGTCTGGGTTATGCCGAAACGCACGGTGCTCGACCCTCAAGGCCAAACGATCCGACACGCGCTGGCGGGCTTGGGGTACGCCGAAGTGAAGGACGTCCGGCAGGGGAAATTTTTTGTGCTGGACCTCGGCGGTTGGACCCGCGAAGAGGCTCAGGGCCAACTCGAGCGCATCTCGAAAGACGTACTAACTAACCCGGTCATCGAAGAATACCGCTTCGAAATTATCGACTGACTCACAACGTTAGCGGGCATCTAAGCGTTGCCCCGACACCCATAACCTCATTCGCGACATATTGGGGTGGATTTTGTCTGGCATTTTTCTCTCATGTTAACCTTGAAGTATAAATAGGAGCCTCTTTCATGTGCGGCATTGTCGGTTATATCGGGCCTAAGAAAGTTGTTCCGGTCATCATCGAGGGCCTGCGGAAACTGGAATATCGCGGCTACGACTCTGCCGGCATCGCGGTGGTCACCAAGGACGGTAAGCTGGAGATCTGTCGTGCTGCAGGCAAGCTTCGGAACCTGGAAGAAGCGATTGCCAAATCCCCGATCGAAGGTACCTACGGAATTGGGCATACACGCTGGGCGACGCACGGCCGGCCTACGGAAGAAAATGCTCACCCACATCGTGACTGCAGCGGACAGATCGTGGTGGTGCATAACGGAATTATCGAGAATTACCTGGAATTAAAAGAGCAACTGCAGCGCGAAGGCCACAAATTCGTGACCGAGACCGACACCGAAATTGTGGCGCATCTCGTCGAAAAACATTCGGCAAACAACACTCCTCTTGAAGAAGCGGTCCGGAAATCGCTGAAGGAACTGCGGGGCATTTACGCGTTGGTGTTTTTGTCCGCCAAGGAGCCGATGAAAATCGTGGCGGCACGGCTCGGACCGCCTTCCGTGATTGGTATCGGCGACGGAGAATATTTTGTGGCTAGCGATATTCCTGCGCTGCTGGAACACACTCGCGACATGTTCTTCCTCGCCGATGGCGACATCGCGGTGCTCACTCGCGGTGGCGTAAAAGTCATGGACCATGACGGCCGCACGGTGGAACGCCCCACCCAGCACGTCGCCTGGGACCCCATCATGGTGGAAAAGGGTGGCTACAAGCATTTCATGCAAAAAGAGATTTTTGAGCAGCCCCGGGCGGTGCGCGACACGCTGCTCGGCCGAATTTCGCAAGACACCGGGAAAATCTTCCTCGACGAAATGAAAATTTCCGAAGAGCAATTTCGCACCTTCGAGAATGTGCGTGTCGTCGCTTGCGGAACCAGCTGGCACGCCGGCTTGGCTGCTAAATTCATGATCGAGCGGCTAGCGCGCATTCCCGTCGAAGTCGATTACGGCAGCGAGTTTCGTTATCGCGACCCAATCCTCGACGCCAAAACATTAACCGTGTGCATCAGCCAGTCCGGAGAAACGGCCGACACTCTCGCGGCTCAACGCGAAGCCAAATTGAAGGGTTCGCCCACGGTAGCTATCTGTAACGTCATGGGCTCCATGATCACCCGCGAAGCGGCAGGAACCATTCCTACTCACGCAGGCCCGGAGATCGGCGTGGCTTCCACGAAAGCGTTTACGGCGCAACTCACCGCGCTATTTCTGCTGGCTGGTTACCTTGGCCAAGTCCGCGGAAAAGTCAGCTCCGAATGCGCCATTAAATTGATGCAGGAGATCACTCGAATTCCGCACAAAATGGAACGCGTGCTGCAAACAGACGAAAAAGGAGTCTACGAAAATCTTGCCCGGCTGCTATTTCGCTATAGTGACTTTCTATATCTGGGACGCGGGATTCATTACCCCATCGCGCTGGAAGGCGCGTTGAAGCTTAAGGAAATTTCCTATATCCACGCGGAAGGTTATCCGGCCGGAGAAATGAAGCACGGGCCCAACGCGTTGATTGATGAAAATCTTCCGGTGGTGGTGCTGGCAACGCGAGATGAGAGCGATCCTGATTCCATGACGCGTTATGAAAAGAGCGTATCCAACATCCAGGAAGTGAAAGCGCGAGACGGCATTGTGATTACAATTGCGACGGAGGGTGATCACCTGGCGCGCGCGGCTTCCGATCACATTATTGAGTTACCGCCTGCGCCGGAATTGCTTTCGCCGCTGCTGGAAATCATCCCGTTACAACTGCTGGCGTACCACATCGCGGTCCGGCGAGGGTGTGACGTCGACCAGCCGAGAAACCTTGCGAAATCCGTAACCGTCGAGTAAACCTTCTGCTCACCAAAACTCCCGGCCTTTTCCGTTAGAATAAAAGCATGGGTCAAAGGTCCGTGTGGTCTGTTATTTTTCTTTGCCTTACTTCCCTTCTCATCCCCGGCCCGGTTATGCGTATCGTTGCGCAGACCACCGACAACCCTACAGCGACGCTGAAAAAGGTTCATGCCGAAGGCATTAAACACCTCAGTGAAGATCAAGTCATCGCGCTGGCGGGCCTAAGCATCGGGAGCGCTGTTGGAAGACCGGACTTGCAAGCGGCGGCGGACCGCCTGCTACAAACTGGGCTGTTTTCGAGCGTGAGTTATGCCTTTCAATCCAAAGAAGACGGTTTGTACCTAACGTTTAAGCTGGCAGAGTCGCCCAGAATTCCCGCTTACTTCGACAATATTCCGTGGTTTACGGATGGGGAGTTGGCTGACGCCATCCGCAAAATTCTGCCTTTCTACGACGGCACGGTGCCGGAAGGTGGCGCAACCGACGACAAAGTGGCCTCGATCGTGACTGATTTAATCGCATCGCGCGGGATGAATACCAAGGTGGAGTATCAGGTCATTAGCAATCCTCTTGGGGAAGGTACGGTGCAGGAGTTCCGAATCGCAGATGTCGTGCTGCAAATCGCGAAAATAGAATTTGGCGATCCTGCGCTGGCGAGTTCCAAAGAACTGCAACAGCATCTCGGCGAAGTGCAGGGGAAAACATATTCGCGGATGATGATAGATTTATTTCTGGCCGAGCAGGTGAAGCCGCTTTACCTGCAAAAAGGATTTTTGCGCGCAAAACTAGGTCCGCCAGAAATCAGGCTAAGCGGTAATCCCAACCAAAAACTGCCTGATCATATTCCAGTGTTTGTGCCCATCACGCCGGGCCCTACTTACCGCTGGAAAGGTGCGCAATGGAGCGGAAATACTGTGCTCTCGGGCTTCACTATGAGTGCTCTGATCGGCATGAAAGACGGCGATGTAGCCAATGGGCTGGCGATCGAAGCAGCATGGACCCGGGTGCAGGAAGAATACGGACACCGCGGTTACCTGGATGCTAAGGTGGAACCGGTGGCTGAATATGACGATCAGGCGCACACCGTTTCCTACCGAATCAATATTTCTGAAGGGCGACCATATAAGTTTGGGAAACTGGTTTTGACCGGAATGTCACCCACCGGAGAGAAGCGGCTGCGTGCGGCGTGGCCAATTTTAAGCGGAGATGTTTTCGATAAAACTAAATATGAGGACATTCTTGTGAAATTGCAGGTCCACCGTGAGCAGATTTTTGTCGATCTGCCGGTACATTACGAGTCGGTTGGACACTGGCTGCAGACGGATGCCGATACTGGAATGGTGGATGTGCTGGTCGATTTCAAGTGAAGGAGTACAGGGCTCAGCGGAGTAGTTTAGATTGTCGGTGGGATATACTCGGTTGACATGGGGAACGCGCTAGTTCGAATTCGTGAGCAGGAACAAAGTTCGCTCACGACGGAGCAAAAAGAAAAGCAGCTATTCGCTCGTTTGGCGGACTGCGGCTCAATCATTGTGGCGCTTTCAGGTGGGGCGGACTCCGCATATCTAGCATGGGCTGCGCAGAAGGTGCTCGGCGATAGAGCGCTGTCTATCACGGCGCTTTCACCGAGTTTTTCTGCCTACGATCGCGCCATGGTCGAAGATTTTGTGTCTAAATCAGGTGTGCATCATGAATTTGTTGAAACGCACGAGATGGATAATCCCGCGTATCGCGCGAATGCGGCGGACCGCTGCTATTACTGCAAAGACGAACTGTTCGATGTGTTGGATAAGTTGGCCGTCGAGCGAAAGTTCGAAGCGGTTTGCTACGGTGTGAACGCCGACGACACACTGGATTTTCGGCCGGGTCATCGAGCGGCGACCGAGCACCGGGTACTCGCTCCGCTGCTGGATGTGCGTCTGACGAAGGCTGAAATTCGAATGTTCTCTGAGCGCGCCGGATTGCCCACCTGGGACCGCCCTGCATCAGCCTGCCTTTCTTCCCGTTTACCGTACGGAACGGAAGTTACGCCGGAGCGGCTTGCGCTGGTGGAGCGCGGCGAATCGGCTTTGCGGGAGCTGGGGTTTCGGCAATTCCGCGTGCGTTTGCATGACAAACTGGCGCGCATTGAAATCAGCCCGAGAGAAATGCCGCTGGCGTTTTCTGACAACATGGCGGCAAAAATGGTTCAGATGTTAAAAAAGGCCGGCTTTACTTATGTGGCCCTGGATCTCGAGGGTTATCGCCAAGGGTCTCTGAATGAGAGCCTTACCAAATCTAACCAATCCCCGGTAAAAATGCAGCGCGGAACATAATTCCCTTTTCCTACGTATCCATAATAGGTACAAGTATTGAGCATCAGGGCGAACATTCCTTTGCAAGGAGCCTCGTGACGAGTGCACTCAAGAATGCGTTTCACGCTTTCATAGCGACGACGGCTTTTGCACTCGCGGGTTGCTACGCCGGCGCGGGTGTTAGCGGCTCCTTCGATAAGAGTTTTACTGTTACGGGACACACACGCTTGGAACTGAGCAATCCTTCTGGCGATGTAGAGGTTACTGGAAGCGCAGATGGGCAAGTTCACGTGCACGGAGATGTGCGCGCCAGCGGCATGGGTTTTGATAAGCCTCAAGAGCGGTTGAATGAGACGTTGGCTGATCCCGGAATTGAGCAGCGGGGCGATACCATTCGCGTAGGAAAACATTTTTCGAACATGCGCAATTTGACGATCACGTACAAGATCGAAGTTCCGCATGACTCGGAAATGAATTTGAGCGTGGTCTCGGGCGCTCTGAACACACGAAATGTTCGTGGACCTGTCACCGCGCAGGGAGCCTCGGGCTCTATACGAGTGGAACAAATTGAACGGGACGCGCAACTGACATCTATGAGCGGCTCAGTGGACGCCAATGATGTCGGAGGGGATGTACGAGCCTCGAGCGCTTCCGGAGAAGTAACCATCAATAACGCGAAGGGCGATGTGCGGGCACATACCCTTAGTGGCGCTGTGAAGGTGGTGAATCCGGGTGGGCGCGTGGAGGCTGATGACGCCAGCGGCTCAATTGATATCGAGGGCGCCAAGTTCGACGCCAAGGCCCATGATGTGTCGGGCGAAATAATCATTCGCGGTGATCCCGGTGAGCACGGGTATTGGGACCTTAAAACGGTATCCGGAAGCGTCAACGTATATGTTCCATCCACGGCTAATTTTCGTTTTGCCGCGGAGGCGATTTCGGGAGAAATTAAGGCCGACATTCCAATCGTAATTGAGGAACAGGGGAAGCATTCGCTGCGCGCTCACGTTGGGAATGGTGGTGGACGAGTGGAAGTGCATACTGTTTCCGGAGAAATTCACGTTAGCGGGGCACACTAGGCGTCTCTTTGAAATAAGAATCAGACCATCCTATTGAACTGACCATCAGTGACTCCTACATCGTACGCGGCTGATACCTTAGAATAGAGACATGGCTCCAATGCCCGGTTTGCTCCTCGCCATAATGTTGGCGACAACTTCGCTAATTTTAAGCAATGCCGCTGTGGTGTACGCACAAAACGAGAACAAGCCGAGTTCTTCCGCCCACACACAAGAACAGAAGCCGGGTCCTGAGAAAAATGCCCTATCGTTAAAGGCGCCGACTGCGGCTGAAGAACTGCAGCAAGCGATTGCGAGTGCCGGAAACGACCGCGCCGCGCTGGTCCACAACCTGGAGGCTTACCTCGTAAAATATCCGGATTCGCCGCAACGGCCGCAAATTTATCGCGCGCTGGTGGAAGCCAACTTACAACTTAGGGATACGGCACGGGCGGCCGATTATGCGGAGCGTGTCGTGGCGCTCGCTCCTGAAGACATGTCCATCACGTTGGTAGCAATTCAACTACTTCAGCGCAGCGGCGACGAAGCGGGGCTGCGCCGTGCAGTTAATTATGCCGGACGGGTGCTGGCCTTCGTCGAGCGGGCCGACATGGATGATAAATCGCCGAAAATGTCCCCCGACGAATGGCGGCTTGTGCGGGCGCGTGACCGCGCTTCGGTTTTGCAGTTGCGAGGGGAGCTATACATGAAGTTAAAGGATAAGGCTGCGGCGCAAAAGGATTTTGAATCCAGTTACGCGGCATTGCCCACACCCGGAGCAGCTGAAAAACTGGGAGAAGTAGCGGAGATGAATAAGGATTTCCCTGTGGCTATTGAGCAATATGCGCGAGCCTTTGCTCTGGCGGATAGCGCGAATCCTGGGGTGACCCGTCGAGAAGTTCGCCAAAAGATTGGAAATGTTTGGCGGCTGGCGCATGGTTCCGATGAAGGACTGGGCGACTACCTCCTGCGTGCATATGACCAGGTTTCGCAAGCGACCGGCGCTGCTAAAACCAAGAAAAACTCCGGGGCGCGAGAAGTCTCGGAATTCACTTTACGAAAAGCGCCAGAGGGGACGCCTTATCCACTAGCCGGCAAAAAAGGCGAGGTGCTGGTGGTGAGCTTCTGGGCTACCTGGTGCGGCCCATGCAGAGCTCTCGAACCGCAATTCGAACGGGTCGCGGCGCAGTTCAAGGGAAATGAGCAAATTTCTTTTATCGAAGCTGATTGCGACGATGACGAAAGCCAAGTCACGCCGTACCTAGACGACGTAAAACCGCATGTGCCAGTGGTTTTTGCAGACGGTTTGGATCATCTGTTGGCGGTCAACGATCTGCCCACCGTCGTTGTCATCGACCGCAGAGGCAAAGTTGTTTATCGCGCGGAAGGATTCGGAGAGGAAACATTCGAACGCGACCTGACCGCAGCAGCCAGGCGTGCATTGGAAACTGCAGCTACGAGCCTGCTCCCTGCGACTTCCGCTCCGTAGATTGCGGATATTTCTCAGCCACTTCCCGGGCGGCGATGATCGTGTTCACGTGAATCGCGACGGTATCTTCCACGCGCCGCGCGTAGCCGCCGGCTAGAGCCGTGGTAACGGGGATCGATCGTGATCTTGCGGCTTCAAATATTTCGCGATCTCTGCGCTTTAAACCTGCCTTGGTTAGTAAAAGACCTCCGAGCTGATCTTCACGATAGGGGTCCGCGCCGCCAACGTAGAAAATCATATCGGGTTCAAATTTATCGACGCACCGTTCTACGGTGGGAATGAGCGCAGCAAGGTATTCATCGTCGCCGGCATCGTCTCGCATATTGAGATCCACGGTGGAGGGAGGTTTGTCGGCGGGATAATTATTTACCTGGTGGATGGAGATGGTGAAAACGGAAGAATCATCGGCAAAAATCGCCGCGGTGCCGTTGCCGTGGTGCACGTCGGTGTCGACAATCATGGCTTTCTTGATGTCGCCATCGCTTTGCAGGCGACGAACCGCGACGGCGACATCATGAATCGCGCAGAAACCTTCACCGTGGTTGGCATAGGCATGGTGAAAGCCGCCGCTTAAATTCGAACCAAACCCGTCTCGCAACGCCGACTGGGCCGCCAGAATTGTCCCGCCAGCGGCTAGCCACACCGCTTCCGCCAACTCCGGCGAGTAAGGGACTTCCAGTTTCATAATTTCACTAGCCGTCAGTGTGCCGGTTTTTAATTTGTTTACCCATGAAGCGGTGTGCACCCGCAAAAGATCTTCATCGGAGGCAGGTTGAGGCGTAAGGAAATCGTCGGCGGCTGCGATTCCTGAGCGCACGAGTTCTTCGGCGATCAGGCGAAATTTCTGGGAGGGAAAAACATGTGCGCCGAGATTCAGATCGTAGCGCGGGTGATAAACGACTTTGAAAGGAAGCATAGCGATCCGCGGTGATGCAATTAATTCTCGCGAGAGAGAATGAAATCCGGAAGGGTCATCAACGCGCGGCCATACTCACTACTGTCGTGCCCGTTCAGACAAGCTTTCGCTCGACGGGCGTAGTCGTGAGCCAATTCGCGCGCGCGCCCGAGGGCTCCGGAGTCTTGAACGAGCGCGACCAGCGTTTCTGGACGGACGGAATTGAATTCCTTTTCTTCGAGGACCTGGATGACGAGCTCGCGAGCGTCGCGGTGCCCATTTTCCATCGCGTAGATGAGCGGCAGGGTGACCTTGCCTTCTTTCAGATCGCTAAGAACGGGCTTTCCAAGTTGCTTTGCCGAAGCGGTAAAATCCAGCAGATCATCGACTAGTTGAAAGGCCAGACCGGCGTAGCGGCCGTAATCCGCGAGGGCCTCTTCCTCTTCTCCTTCGAGTCCGGCGAGCACCGCACCAAGCCGAGCGCACCCGCTGAAGAGACACGCCGTTTTGTAGGTTGCAAGGCGCACCGCATCATCTTCGGTGACGTCAATGCGGCCGATCTTTTCTAGTTGAATGAGCTCGCCTTCGACCATTTTTTGCGTGAGGTCGATCAATACATCGAGGATGCGGAAATTTCGCTCCTCCAGCGCCATCTGGAAGGACTGCATGTATAGCCAGTCGCCAGCCAAAACGCTACGGTGATTTCCCCATCTGGAATTCGCGGAAGGACGACCGCGACGGGTGTTTGCGCTGTCGATTACATCATCGTGAATCAGAGTGGCGCTATGCAAAAGCTCGACGACCGCCGCCAAGCGGATCGCACCGGGACTTCGGGCACCAGCATAGCGATTGCAAAGTATCAGAAGCGCAGGCCGCAGCCGTTTGCCGCCGCCACCCAGAAGATAGCTGGTTATTTCCGAAACGGGTTCAAATGCGGTAGCACTCTGGCGTGAAAGTTCGTCTTCCACGAGGACGAGATCGTCGCGGACTAGATCGAAGATCTCCTTAGCGGTTAGCAGCGCGATGGGATTCCTCCTGGCACCGCTCGAATGATGCGGCTAGACTGCGGCCTCATCAAAGTGTACTGGCCGGAGATTCTAGCGGCCGGACAAGCTGGAAGAAGCGCCGAAAATTTGCTGCCGTGGAGGCGGCGAATTCTTCCGGCGACAAGTTTCTCACATTCGCGAGCGTGCGCGCTACTTCCGCGACGTAGGCGGGCTCATTGCGTTTGCCGCGGTAGGGTTGGGGAGCGAGGAACGGGGAGTCGGTTTCAATCAGAATGCGATCAAGCGGAATCTCTTTTGCTACATCACGGAGGTGCTGGGTCTTCGGATAAGTGGAGTTGCCCGCGAAGGAAATCATGAAGCCGGCATCGAGTCCGCGTCGGGCTTCCTCGATTGTACCGGTGAAACAATGCAGGATGCCGCCGAGTCCTGTGGGACGCCAGAACTCATCGATGAGCGTGAGGCAATCGGTCCAGGCGTCGCGACAGTGAATAATAATCGGGAGTTTGGCGTCGCGAGCGAGCGCCATCTGGTGTCGGAATACCTGGTGTTGGATATCGCGGGGAGAGTGATCGTAAAAATAATCGAGTCCAATTTCGCCCCATGCTATTACTTTGCGATGCTTCGCGAGCTTGGTGAGTTCTTCGAAGTGTTGCGGCGTGGCTTGCTTGGCTTCGTGGGGATGAATCCCAATGCTGGCATATATCCAGTCATATCGATCAGCATATGGAAGAGCGGAATCCAGCTTTTCTGGGCCCGGCCCGGTGCCAATCGCTAGCAGCGCCGAGACACCGGCGGCGCGAGCTCGATCCAACATGGCTTCGCGATCATCCGCGAACTGAGGGAAATCGATGTGGGCGTGGGAATCGACTAATTCCATTCGCAAAGCATGCTACTTGAGGCGAGCGCCGACTTCCACATCTTCCAGGAAGCCAGCCAGAACCGGTCTTCCTTCCGGACCGACGGAAGCCGCGACGATCATGCCGTTGGATTCGACGCCGCGCAGTTTGCGCGGAGCGAGATTCGTCACCACGGCTACTTTGCGACCGATGAGCTTTTCGGGTTCGTAATATTGGGCGATGCCGGCGCAGATTTGGCGGACCTCGGTACCGATGTCAACAGTAAGCTTCAACAATTTGTCCGCGCCCGCGATGCGCTCGGCAGTTTGAATCTGCCCCACGCGCATTTCGACCTTGGCAAAGTCTTCAATACCAATTTTGTCCGTGGCTGCGGGTCCCGCGGCTGGAGCAGCAGCGACCGCGGGTGCATTTGCGGGTGCGGCTGGCGCTGGTGCACCGGCCGGTTTTTGTGGCTGATTTTCCATGGCTTCGATCCTCTCCATTGCTTCAGTTTTTTCGACACGTGGGAACAAGGCTTGAAGTTCTCCGAGTTTTACCCCAGGCAAAAGCTGGCCCCAGCGCAGAGTGTCTAATTCGAGCGATGCTAAATTTCCGGTTTGCCCAAGGAGCTTCCAGACCTTCGCGGTACTCTCCGGCAGAACTGGATGCGCTAGAGCCGATACGATGCGCAAGACCTCGGCGGTCACCCACAATATTGTTCCGCGGCGTTGTTGGTCAGCATCGGAAGTGCCCAGACTCCAGGGTTGCTCAGTGGTGAGATATTTATCGGCAGCGGCGATGACGGACCAGATCAACTCGAGTGCGCGCGAGAATTCGAACTTGTCGTAGTGTTCAAGAACCTGGGTGATGGAGGCTTGCGCGACTTTGGCAAGCTCATTGTCTTGTGGCTGAAGCTCAGTGGCCTTGGGAATTTTTCCCCCAAAACCCCGATCAATCATCGCGGCGGTGCGGCTGGCAAGATTGCCCAAGCCGTTGGCGAGATCGCTGTTGTAGCGAGCGATCAAAGCTTCGCGACTGAAGGCGCCATCCCCGCCAAAAACAATTTCGCGCAGCAGGAAGTAGCGCAAAGCATCTACACCCAAGACGCTGACGATGGGCTGTGCGGACTGAATATTGCCGCGCGATTTGGACATCTTCTCGTCCTGGAACAAGAGATGGCCGTGCGCAAAAATGTTTTTTGGTAGATCCAAGCCCGCGGCCATGAGAAACGCAGGCCAGTAAACCGCGTGGAAACGGATAATTTCCTTCCCGACCAGATGTACATCAGCCGGCCAGTAGCGGGCAAATTCGTCTTTCCGGATGGGGTAGCCGACCGCAGTGATGTAATTGGTCAGTGCGTCGGACCACACGTAGAAAACGTGTTTTTCGTCGCCCTGCCAGGGAATTCCCCACTTTAATGTTGTGCGGCTGATGGAAAGATCACGCAAACCGCCGCGCACGAAAGAAATTACTTCGTTGCGGCGAGCTTCCGGCTGGATGAATTCCGGGTGTTGCTCGTAATAATTCAGCAGCGGTTTTTCAAATTTCGAAAGCTGGAAGAAGTAATTTTCTTCTTTCACGCGTTCGGTAATGCGGCCGCATTCCGGACAAGTCGCTCCCGGCGTAGAATCATCGATATACATTTCGTCCGAAACGCAGTAATTCCCCTCGTAATGCCCCTTATAGACGTAGCCGTTGTTTTGAATCTCACGGAAGAGATGCTGGACGGCGTGGGCGTGGCGGGTCTCGGTGGTGCGAATGAAGCGGTCGACACGAAGGCCTAATTCCTTCCAGAGGTCGCGATATTCGGCCGAAACGCGATCAACGAAATCAATCGGGGACTCATTGTTATTCTTCGCGGAACGCTCGACTTTTTGGCCATGCTCGTCGGTGCCGGTAAGAAAAAGCACATCAAACCCGCGCATCTGTTTGTAACGCGCGACAGCGTCCGCAGCGATAGTGGTGTACGTGTGCCCGAGGTGCGGACGCGCGTTTACGTAATAGATGGGAGTAGTGATGTAATACTTCGGTTTCTCGGACGCCATTTCTTCTATTTTGACCTAAGTGTTACGGATACGAATACAAACGCCGTAAAAGTATTTTACGCTGGCCCGTTTGCGGGACGGCGCTTCAACCAGATTGACGCTTAAATTGAGCTAGCTCTTTCCGCTGGCTTGATAGGTGCGTAAGGCTTCGCTGATTACTTGTTGCAACGGAACTTGTTTCTCGACGGCAAGTTTGCGGCAATCATCATACTCTGGTGTGACGTGCAGAATATGACCGTTCGAACGTGACAGTTTGATGCGCACCGAGCCATAACTGGTAGAAACGTTCACCCATTCCCGCGGCAAGGCCCGCCGTTGTGCGCGATGGCTACGCACACCGAAGGTGGTAGTCTCGGCGAAAATAAGCGACATCATCGAGTCGGTATCTTCCGGTCGGCACAAAATGGTCAACAATGTACCCGGTCGGTTCTTTTTCATTTGCAATGCGGTAGTGTACACATCCAGCGCACCCGCTAAGAGCGCTTTCTCCAGAACGTAGCCATAGATTTGCGGATTCATGTCGTCCAGATTGGCTTCGATGATGGAAATTTCTTCGTCGTTCGCGGACGACGTTTTGTCTGCGGATTCACCAATCATGATGCGGACAACATTCGGCTGTCCTTCGAGGTCGGTAGTGCCAGCGCCATAGCCTATAGCAGAAACAGTCATGGGTGGCTGTGGCCCGAAAGAATCGCATAATGTTGCAACGATGGCAGCGCCAGTCGGCGTGACCAGCTCATGCTGCACACCATTCGAGAAGGTCGGCGCGCCTTGCAATAGTCTAGCTGTCGCCGGCGCGGGAACGGATAACACCCCGTGGGTCATTTTTGCCGTGCCGCCGCCGACATTCAGCGGCGAACACGCAAAGCGCTCTATGCCCAGCGCGTTAAAACCTATGCACGACCCCACGATGTCGACAATCGCATCGACGGCACCGACTTCATGGAAATGAATCTTTTCAAGAGGCGCGTCATGAACGTGCGCTTCGGCCTCACCAAGTTTTTGAAAAATACGCGAAGCGCGTTCTTTGACTGGCGGAGCCAGTCGCGAATTCGTCAAAATTTCAAGAATCGTGCTAAGAGATCGATGCTTTCGCTGGTCTTCGGTTTGGACGCGCACGCGAGTGGCGGCCATGCCATTTTTCCAAACCTTCTCGGTGGTCAAGGTCCAACCTGGAACTTGCAGGGATTTTAATTCCTCACGCAGCAGGTCCGCGGAACAGCCAGCGTCCACAAGCGCTCCGAGCGTCATGTCGCCGCTGATACCCGAAAAGCAGTCAAAATAGGCAAGTTTCATGGGGGTCTTTCGCCGGACGAGAAAATCCAGAACGGCAAATGAAGTGGCTAATTGATAGTAGCGGCGGCGCTAAAAGGTGTCAAACATCGGCCATTTATGGCTGCCTGTTGAATTCGAGGACCATATTTTCTTCGTCGTGGGATTCGTTACCGATTTTTAGGCCGCGGGGCTCGACACCAAAGGACCGGAAGCCCAGAGATTCATAGAGTTTTCGGGGAACTGGTTGACCAACGCCGACGGTGAGCAAAAGCATTTCGAGACCGGGGATGGACTTGGCGCGTTGAATGGCGGCGCGCATTAGGGATTTGGCGATTCCGCGCCCGCGCGCGGCGGGCGTGACGAACACACCCCATATCCAACCTTTGTGGCGACGTTTTAGGGGCACTTCTTGATAACAGCCGACCATTCCGACAGCACTGTCCTGTTCGAACGCTCCGACAATGAAGTTTTCGGCATGGTCGGCACGCAAACGGGTGGCAAATTCTTCCACGGACATGGCGCGCAGTTCCTCCGGCGAATCCACGAAGGACCAAGGATCGGTCTCAATCGCCAGCATGCGCAAATCCCAAAGTGCCTGAGCGTCTTGCTCTGTAAATAATCGGATCTCCACTGATTTCTTCTCTGTTGCCATTCAACGAGAATACCAGTCCGCCCGAAAAACTTGACATCCTCCTGTAACAAACAGGAGACTCGTGCGCACAGAACTGTAGAAATCCGCCGATCTTCGATTGCCATTGAAAAGAGGAGGGAAAATGAGGCCGAATTATGTAGCCGTGCTGGTCGCCGCTATTGCCTATTGGTTGCTGGGCGCGCTGTGGTTCGCGGTGCTGTTCAGCAAACCGTGGATGGCGCTTGAAAATATTACGGCGGAACAGGCCGGCGGTGTGAATCCCATCGCGCCATACATCATCTCGTTTATTCTGAATCTGGTTATCGCGTTTGTATTGGCACAACTTTGCGCCTGGCGAAATGCCAACACAGCTGCCCGGGGCGCGGCGCTGGGTATACTTATATGGATCGGATTTGTGGGTCCGATAACGTACAGCACATACATGTATGAAATGCGTCCCAAACAGTTATTTGCCATCAACGAGTTCTACCCGTTGGTTGGGTTGTGCTTGATGGGCGCCATTCTGGGCGCGTGGACAAGGAAAACATCCGCATAGAGTTCGTCGACATTGCACAGCACCAAATTCGTATTTCGTTCTTCCGTGTTAATTCTAGATGGTGAAGTTCACTCACGGGATTGAGGAAACGTGTATCTGAACCTGACAAAGCGATTCCGCGACGCGCTAGGAGCGCATGTCCGCGAGAAGTACGGGCTGGATATCGCGATCGTTACGGAGCGGCCGCCAAAAATCGAAATGGGGGAGGCGGCCTCGCCGGTTAGTTTTGAATTGGCAAAACGGCTGAAGCGCGCGCCACGGCAAATCGCGCAAGAAATCGCGACTAGCCTCGCGCCCATCGAAGGGATCGCAAAAGTTGAAGTTGCCGGTGCTGGATATCTGAATGCCTATTTTGAGCGCGCAAATTTTTTGCGGGAAGTTCAACGCGAAGCAAGCTCGGCCACGGCACCTGGTCGTGGCGGCAAAATAATTGTTGAACACACCAGTATTAATCCAAATAAGGCGGCGCACATTGGGCACGTTCGAAACGCAGTGCTGGGCGACACCATTGCGCGAGTCCTGCGGCACACCGGCGGCGCGGTGCAGGTGCAAAACTACATCGACAATACTGGGGTGCAGGTGGCCGACGTAGTCATCGGATTTGTGCACATGGAGAAGAAGAACCTCGCTCAGGTGCGCCAGCTGGCTGCGAAGCCGAAATTCGATTATCTCTGTTGGGACGTTTACGCGCGCGCAGCGCATTTTCTGGAGGAGGACAAAACGCGGGCGGCGACTCTTCGTGGCGAAACGCTGAAAGCCATTGAAGAAGGCGGCGGCGAAGTTGCCGAAATGGGCATGGCGATCGCCAACGCCATCGTGAGTCTGCACCTACGCACCATGGCGCGGCTAGGAATCTTCTACGAACTTCTGGCACGCGAGAGCGAAATTTTGCATTTGCATTTCTGGGATGCGGCGTTTGAACAGTTAAAGGCCGCCGGGGCTATTCGGCTGGCGACGACTGGAAAGATGGCTGGTTGCTGGATCATGCCTGCAAAAGAGAAAGACAAGGCGGAAAGAGCCGATGTGGGGTCGACAGGAATTCCCGACGCCGATGCCAACGACAGTGCAGACTCGGATTCCGATGAGAACGGCAATAATCAAGATAAAATTATTGTGCGTTCGAATGGGACGGTGACCTACGTAGGGAAAGATATCGCTTACCAGTTATGGAAATTTGGGTTGCTGGGCAAAGATTTTTTCTATATGAAATGGCCCAATGCGCCTGGCTCGCATACCTTATGGAGCACCGCGAGCGAGAATGGCGATCCGACGGCGCCAAATTTCGGGGCTCCGGCGACGACCGTCTACAACGTGATTGATTCGCGCCAGGCATATTTGCAGGATGTGGTGTCGGAGGGGCTGCGCGCGTTAGGGCACGGTAAAGAGGCTGATCACTCCATTCATTTTGCGTATGAAATTGTGGCGTTAACTCCGCGTTGCGCGGCGGAGATGGGTTATGAGCTTTCACCCGAAGAAACCAAAAAACCTTACGTGGAGGTCAGTGGCCGCAAGGGGTTTGGAGTGAAGGCCGACGATTTGCTCGACAAGTTGGAAGCTGCGACATTGAGCGAAGTTCAGCAGCGGCACGCCGACATGGACAGTGAAACGCAACGACAGACCGCGCACAAGATTGCAGTCGGAGCGTTGCGATTTTTCCTTTTGAAATTTACACGGAACGCGACTATTGCGTTTGATTTTAAGGATGCGTTGAGCTTCGAAGGAGAGACTGGTCCCTATTGCCAGTATGCGGTGGTGCGCATAAGGGGGATTCGCCGCAAAGGGACGGAAGCCGGCGCGACGCATATGGAAGTTACGCAGGAAACCGTTGCGAACCTATTTTCGGGATCGGAAGGCAACGGCTTGTGGGAGTTAGTGGTGTTGGCCGGATCGCTTGATATGGCAGTC
This sequence comes from uncultured Acidobacteriota bacterium, assembly GCA_963733775.1. Taxonomy (GTDB): domain Bacteria; phylum Acidobacteriota; class Terriglobia; order Acidiferrales; family UBA7541; genus Acidiferrum. The sequence goes on from CAVTEE010000002.1 coordinate 24,096, forward strand.
GAAGCAGCCATTAAAGGGCAGGAGCCGGCTTTCGTGGCGAAGTTCGCGTTTCAATTGGCGCAGGCTTTCAACCTTTTCTATCACCATCATCACATTTTATCGGAGCCGGATGAGCAGAAGCGCGCGTTCTTGCTACGACTGACAGAACTGGTTGAAACGCAATTGGTGAAAGCCCTGGATTTGTTGGGGATCGAGGCACCGGAGAAGATGTAGCTCCGATTGAGGCTGGCCCGAAAATTAGGGAACAAGAATCCCAAGGAGAGATTCAAAAACCGCACCCTTGAAAAACGAAGCTGTGAAGAAACCCTCTGAATTTCATTCTTGCAAAAAGAATCACGTGCCGTAAGCTCGCGGCATGAGCCAAGAAAACGCGAGCAACAAGCCTCTGATCCGCTACGTAAACCGGCAGCAGATGAGTTGGCGCGCCGTGGATGTGGAACGGTTGATTGGAGAAGATCATCCCGCGCGGTCGATCTGGACATTGGTCGGGCGCTTGGACTTGAGCTCATTTTATCGAGGCATCGAGAGCAGCACCGAAGAAGGTGGACGTCCGGCGTTCGATCCGCAACTGCTGATCAGTCTATGGGTGTACGCCTACAGTCAGGGGATTGGATCGGCGCGAGAAGTGGCGCGGCGGTGCGAATACGATCCCGCGTTCCAGTGGCTGACGGGACTGGAGGAAGTGAACTATCACACCCTGGCGGATTTTCGTGTGGAGAAACAGAAAGAGTTGGACGGGTTGTTCACGCAGGTGTTGGCGGCGCTCAGCAAAGAAGGACTGATCACCTTGGAACAGGTGATGCAGGACGGCACGAAGATCAAGGCTCTGGCGAGCACGCGGAGTTATCAACGGGAAGGAACGATTCAGGGGCATCTGGAGCGGGCGCGGCAGCGCGTGGCGGAGATGGGCGATCCACGGAACGAAGAGGCCAACCCCAAAGCCAAGCAAGCGCAGGCTCGCGCCCGGCGCGAGCAACAAGAGCGGCTGGAGAGTGCGCTGGAAGAGTTACAGAAGTTGCAGGAACGCAAGAGTGGGGAGCAGGCCAAGAGGGACGCGCGCGTGAGCACGAGCGATCCGCAAGCGCGAGTGATGCACCACTCCGATGGGGGATTATCGCTGAGCTACAACGCGCAGATTTCCACGGACGCGGCCAACGGGCTGATCGTGGGCGTAGCCGTGACGCAGGAGGCCAACGACAGTGCGCAGCTACTGCCGGCAGTCGATCGTGTGGAACAGCAGCTGAAGAAAAAACCGCAACAGTTAGTGGCCGATGGGGGCTACACCACGCGAGACAATATTGAGAAGTTGGCCGGGCGAGAGATCGATTTTCTGGGGAGCATGCGGTGGGAAAATGTGCCGAGTGGAGCCAGTCTGCCGAACCGACTCCCACCGAGCGCCTTCCTCTATCAGCCGGAGAGAAATCGCTACGTTTGCCCGGAGGGCAAAGTCCTGCATCCGCAGGGACGACGCCAGAAACGGCCAGGGCTGATGTACTACCGCTACCGAGCCAAAGCAGACGATTGCCAAACCTGCCCGCGCAAGCCGGAGTGTTGTCCGAAAAATGCGAAGCGCGGCCGTTCGGTGGCGCGTCCCGAAGAAAGTCCAGTGGTGAGCGCGTTTCGCAAGAAGATGGCTAGCGCAGAAGCCCAAGCGCAGTACCGCCGCCGTGGAAGAGTGGTGGAATTTTGCCACGCGTGGATCAAAAGCAAGCTAGGTCTGCGGCAGTTTCACGTGCGGGGAATGGCGAAGGTGCAAGTGGAAATGCTGTGGGCTTGCCTCACCTACAACTTGCAGCACTGGATCCGGTTGAGGAAACTAGAAGCCGCCGCGAGCTGAAAAGAGCGGAAAACAAACCCACCGAGATCGGCCCAGCAATCCACAAAAACACGCGCGCTGACTCTCTTGCTGGGGCGGGATTGGTTTCTTCACAGCTTCAAAACGCAAGGGTGCGGCACCCGCCCCCTAAGTAGATCGCTCTACGTGGATAATATTTATCCTTGATTGCCCTTCAAGTTAAGAAATCAAAATTAATAAGACATCAGCATGTGGACTAGGGTGCGCACGGCGGTTCCTGTCGCGCCCTTGGCCATCCAGGGCTTCTGATCGTCATTCCAGGCGGTCCCGGCAATATCCAGATGAATCCACGGAGTGTCGCCGGTGAATTCCTTGATGAACATGGCTCCGGTGATGGCGCCGCCACCCTTTCCGCTGCCAATATTTTGAATATCGCCGACACTGCCCTTAATGAATTCGCGATAGTCATCGTCGATGGGCATCTGCCACATTTTCTCTCCGGCCGCTTTAGAACTGGCCAGAAGCCGGTCTGTAAAAGCCTGATCAGAGCCGAATACGCCCGCGTTGACATTGGATAAAGCCACTACGATCGCGCCAGTCAACGTTGCAGCGTCGATTAAGTGAGTGGCTCCCAGTTGCTTGGCAAAGGTAATGCCATCGGCCAGGATTAAGCGGCCTTCCGCATCGGTGTTCAGCACCTCGATGGTTTTACCGGACATGGCGGTCTGGATATCGCCGGGCTTCTGCGCTTTTCCGCCGACCATGTTTTCGGTAGAAGGCACTACGCAAATTACTTTTACGTTTGGTTTTAGGGAGGCAATGGCGCGCATGACCCCGAGCATGGCTCCCCCGCCAGCCATGTCGTATTTCATTTTTTCCATGCCGTCGGCGGGCTTGATGGAGATGCCGCCAGTGTCAAAGGTTACGGCCTTGCCAATGAGGCCAATCACCGGCAGATCAGGTTTTACGTTTGCAGGCACATAGGTAAGAACCATGACCCGCGGCGGCTCAGGACCGCCCTGCGCGACGCTGAGCAGCGCGCCCATTTTCAGGTCGGCGATTTTCTGCTCGTCCAGAATTTCGACCGCCAGGCCGGCTTCTCTGCCCATGGCTGCAGCCTTTTCCGCCAGAATTTTGGGCGTCAGCTTGTTGGCCGGCTCGTTGACGAGGTCGCGAGTAAAATTTTGTGCTTCGCCGATGGTTCGGCCTGTTCCCAGGCTTTTTTCTCCAGCAGACTTTTCCGCATCGGAGTATCCGGTGAGCAGTACTGTTTCGATGGATTTGTCGTTCTTTTTGTCGGTCTTGTATTTGTCCGATTCAAAATTGGCGATCACGGCAGCTTCAGCAACGGCCTGGGCAAATTCCTCGCTGCGGTCCTTGTCCGGCGCCAGAATCGCGAATTTCTTGATGGAGCGCGCTTTTAGATAACGCAGGGCGGCTCCCGTCACTTTTCGCGCCGCTGCGCTATTGAATTGTTCGCGCTTGCCAGCACCGACGAGCAACAATCGCGAAGCTTTGAGTCCCTGGGGCGAGTGAATCAGGGTGAACTCCAACATTTTGCCCGAAACTTCCCCGCCCTTTACGAGTTTTCGGAGTAAGCCCCCCGCCCCTCGGTCGATTTCGTCTAACTGGCCCTGAACGGGTTCAGACTCTTCGAATAAATAAGAAACGAGCGCTTCCGTTTCAATTTCAGAATAATTCCTGGTCTCCAACGTAATTTGCATACTGCGTTATCGCCTCCGGTTTTGATACATCGCGTCTTCCGCTTCTCTACGAGCTTCCTTGGTGCGTTCGTCCTGACGGCGGTCCCAGGATTTCTTTCCTTGCGCCAAAGCGATTTCCACCTTAGCGATGCCTTTGCGGAAGTAAATCTTGAGGGGTATCACTGTCAAGCCTTTGGCTTCAGTACGACCCGCCAATTTGTTAATTTCATTTTTGTGTAGCAAAAGCTTTCGCGCGCCTAGCGGCTCGTGGTTCCAAGGTCCCCCGGGTAAATATTGGCCGATATGCGCGTTAGCCAACCAAGCCCCGGTAGGCCTAAAATCAACGTAAGCGTCGCGGATATTGGCCTTTCCTTCGCGCAAAGCCTTTACTTCGGTGCCGTGGAGTACTAGTCCAGCCTCGAACTTTTCCAGAATGTGATAGTTATAGGAGGCGGCGCGATTTTGCGCAACGATCAACTCCTCAACTTTATCAGTCTTCGCAGATTTTTTGGCGGGCTTAGCCACAACAAGCCATCATAACTGGAGTGTTAAATCCGCGCCACCCGGGGTTGTCATATTAAAGGACAGCCAACCCCTGATTCCTTGCCCGGCCTCTAAGCCGAGTGTTAGACTTTTGATTGACCAGTCGAGATTCGGAGAATTCATGCGACGTTGCGGTACAGCAACTCTATGCATTTGTCTTGCCCTGCTCACAGCAGGTTGCCCGAAACACGGGAAAACCGAGTATTCTCAGGGACGTAAGGCGGAAGAGATTTCCGATTACGACGCCGCACTCACCTACTACCAGCAAGCGTTGAAGGCTGACCCTAATAATGCCAATTTAAAGATCAAGGTAAACCAGATCCGCTTCGAGGCCTCCAATTTTCATGTCAAGCAGGGCCTGGAAATGCGCAAGAAGGGCGATTTACAGGCGGCATTGGCGGAATTCCAGCGGGCCGGCGTAATCGACCCTTCCAGCCCGGTCGCAGAGCAGGAACTGCGCAGGACTGCGGCCATGATTTCGGACAAGAACCGCGACGCGGATGCCGCAGCGGAGGTTCCGCCCGACCCCAATGCGCAGCCTTTAGCCGCGATGCCGCCAGAGATCAAGCCTCTGTCCCACGCGCCGATCAATCTCACGATGTCCAACGACGCCAAGCTGGTATTCGAAACTGTCGCCAAACTAGCTGGATTGACGGTGATCTTTGATCCGGACTTCCCTGCCCGGCGCATTACCACGGAACTGAACAACGTGACGCTGCAACAAGCCCTTGATATCGTCTCGCTGGAAAGCAAAGCGTTTTGGAAGCCGGTCACGGAGAACATTATTTTCGTGATTCCGGACCAACCCCAGAAGCGGCGCGATTACGAAGAGCAAATCGTAAAGACATTTTATCTCGCCAATACCGTGCAGCCGCAGGATTTGACGGAAATCGTGACGGGATTGCGCCAATTACTGGATTTGAAGCGCATTCATCAATTGAATTCGCAAAATGCGATCATCATTCGCGATACCCCGGACAAACTGTTGCTGGCAGAAAAAATGATCGGGGACATCGACAAAGCCAAGCCCGAGGTGGTTGTGCAGGTTGAGGTGCTGCAAGCGCGGACCGACCGCCTGCGTGATCTGGGCATTTTGCCCATGCAAACCGGGTCGATCACCATCAATCCGAACGCTTCGACGACCACAACGACCGGTACCACTACCACTGCGACCCCAACAAACAACACCGTGACATTCAATCAATTGTCGCACTTAAATGGAAACTCTTATGCGGTTACGGTTCCCAGTATCACCGCCAATGCCATTTTGACTGACACTTATACAAAAATCATTCAGAACCCGGAGATTCGCTCCATAGATGGGCAGCCCGCCAAACTGCGCGTCGGCGATAAAATACCGGTGGCAACGGGCAGCTTCCAGGCAGGCGTCGGCGTGGGCGCTACCGGCGTAAACCCGTTGGTGAACACTCAATTTCAATACCTGGAAGTCGGTGTCAACGTCGACATCACTCCCCGAGTGCACCCGAATCACGAAGTGAGCCTGAAAGTAATTGTCGAGGTGTCGTCTCAGACGGGCGTTTCGACCATCGGCGGAATTCAGCAGCCTATTATCAGCCAGCGTAAAATCGAACAAGACATTCGCTTGAAAGAGGGCGAAGTAAACGTACTGGGCGGTTTGTTTGAAAAGGACGACACGCGCACACTAAATGGCTGGCCTGGACTCGCCAAAATTCCGTTCATGCGCTATTTCTTTTCGGACGACAAAACTGACCATCAGGAAAATGAAGTCTTGATCGTTATGACTCCGCGCATTGTGCGCATTCCGGAATGGACTAAAGGAAACTTGCGGCCGTTATATTCGGGGTCTGAGTCGAATGTTCAAGTTCGGCGCGATCGTGACGTTCGAACGCCGACTGTGGAACCAACACCGGGCGTTCAACAACCCGCGGCCACACCCAACCAAAATCCTGCGCCGGTAGGTCCTGCTGGCAGCACTCCAGACGGAGGCGCAACGGCTATTCCGGGCGCTGGTCAAGGCGCACAAGGAGCGAGAATACGATTTGAGCCGCGAAGTGTTTCCCTGAAGGCGGGGCAAAACACTACCGTGGGCATTGTGGTCGACAACGTTAACGATCTCTTTTCGATACCGCTATTGCTGCAATATAACCCGGCGGTGGTGAGCGTCGAAGAAGTTCAACACGGCGGTTTTCTGTCTGGCGGAACGCAGGAAATTGCCATCGTCTCGCGCGTGGACAAGGAGCATGGCCAAGCCATCATCTCCGCAACCCGCCAACCGAACACCGCGGGTGTCAATGGAAGCGGGACGTTAATGGGCATCGTTATCAAGGGGATCGCGCCCGGCTCGTCAAACCTTTCTATCGTGCAGGTCAACGCCAAAGACTCCCAGCAAAAACCAATTCCGCTGGTCAGCAGCGAAGCGACCGTGCAGGTTCAACCTTAGTGGGGGAGTTTTAAACGGCCATGCTGCGTAAAAACAAAAAGTTTTTCTCAAATCAGCGAGTTACTAACGAAGCTGGGATGACGTTGATCGAATTGATCATCGCTTGCTCCATCCTATTGATACTCGCCTCAGCGGCTCTACCCATCGCGAGGTTCACCGTAATTCGCACCAAGGAAAGCGAGCTGCATCGGGACTTGCGCGAAATGCGAGATGCCATTGATCGTTACAAGGATGCCGCTGATCGCAACCAGATCAGAGTGGAACTTGGCAGCGAAGGCTACCCCCCGGACATGGAAACGCTGGTGAAGGGCGTGCAACTGGGGGCCTCGAGCGACAAAAAGATTCGCTTCCTGCGCAAAATTCCCGTCGATCCCATGACTGGGCAAAACGAATGGGGTTTGCGCGCCGTGCAGGATGATCCTGACTCAACGAGCTGGGGCGGGAAAAACGTATTTGATGTGTATTCGAAGTCGCAAGGTGTTGCGCAAGACGGAACAAAATATTCAGATTGGTGATTTGCCGGTATGCACGGATTGAAAATACATCAGGAGAACAACGCGATTACCTGTTCGCGGCGGCCCGGCCGTAGCTTTGGCTTTACGCTGATCGAATTGATGATTGTAATTACGATCATCTTTATTCTGATCGGGATTGCAGCGGGACGTTATGACCGCTCGGTAATTCGCGCCCGCGAGGCTACTCTTAAGCAGGATTTGCAGGTGATGCGCCAGGCCATCGATAACTACACGCTGGATAAGCAGTCTGCTCCGCAGTCCATCGAAGCTTTGCAAGAAGCTGGATATCTCCGCGTCGTGCCGACGATCCAATGACTCAAGCAAAAGATTGGCAACCGCAGTTCGATGAAGTAGTGCTGAGCCCGGACCAGACCGGCACAGGTATGGTTGATGTGCATTCAAATTCAGAGAGAACGTCTCCGTTTGATGGAACACCGTATAAAGAATGGTAGCTTGCTCGGCGATTCTTTTTGCAGATGCGCAAGCCCATCGCTAATCTGCAATTTTTTGACAATTTGACGGGACGGGACGCCTCGGCTATAGTCATTACGCGGGGTGGAGCAGCCTGGTAGCTCGTCGGGCTCATAACCCGCTGAACGGGATCGGTGGTTCAAATCCCGCTTCGGCAAAATGGGCGTCCGCACAGCAATGTGCGGGAAGATCACTCGTCAAAGTCGGTGGAACCTAAGCCCGCTGTGCGGGTACGGCAATACCGAACCAAGCCTCGGAAGAACGAGGAAGGCGTAGAGACTGGATGGCGAGCATCCCCTTACTTGGGATGAAGGTACAGTCCGACTCTCAGCGAAAGCTGAGTCAGATCGCATAACCCGAAGGTCGTCAGTTCAAATCTGACCCCCGCAACCATTT
>CAVTEE010000003.1:0-243004 GCA_963733775.1 uncultured Acidobacteriota bacterium
CACTAGGACACGCTGGACCGCGCACAACGCAGAGCTTTTATTGCTCCAGATAGATGCGGAAGAGGTTGGCCTTTGCCGAACGGCGCGTACTGACGTAGTATTTCGGCGACATACCCGAAGACACGTCGTCCTGATTGATCAAACTTGCGCCGGGAATCCGCGCGAACTCCGCTTCACTAACGAAGCTCTTCGTAAAGGTGGGAGGCGCGGCCCCGGTCGTGATGGGTATCACCGCTGTTTTTGATGAGCCGAACGCAAAGTGCCGCAGCGGCACGTACACCCATCTCCCGTCCAGACTCCACGAAAGCAGCGGGGCTGAGGACCGTGCCGTGCCGTACGCGACGCTGCAATTATCGCACACCGTGATCGGTGCGCCGCCCTCAAGCGGTACAGCTAGCGACATGGAGTTTCTATCCCCGTGCCCACCCGGTGGCGTAACCCCCACGACAGCCCAGCGCCCATCAGGGGAAACGCTTTGCAGAGACATGATGTCCAGATCCGAGACCGCAAGCTGCCCGGTGCCGCCTTCATTGATACTCATGATTTTTGGCGAGATTTCAGTGCCCTGATACAAGATCTGGCCCGGCTTGCCGAAAAAAGCACGATATTCACCTCCGAACGTAAGTTGCCGCGGTGCCTGCCTGCGGTCAAGCCAGCCGACCCATATCCCCGATCGGGCCTGGCCCTGTTCTGTCGCGAAAACCACTTTTTTGCCATCCTGCGATATTGAGAAATGCGTCAGCACTAAACCCGGAAAGAGGCGTTCGGCGGATCCGGTCGCGACGTCTGAAACCCACAACTCCCCGCTGAAGTATGAGTGCGAACCCGAAACCCGGCGCAAGCAGTAGACCTTTTTGCCATCCGGTGACAGAGTCGGGAAAAACGAGGAACCCTCCGAGGTGATCTGCTTTTCGCCTGTTTTGTCATCGTGCAGCCAGATTGCTGACTGTTGCGTGCCCGCAGTGGTGATAAATGATTTGCCATCAGGCATTATGGCGAGCCCTTCTTCCTCGCTAGCGCCTGATGGCGTTAGTTGTTGAGGTGCACCGTCAGGGAAGCGTTGCCGCCAAACGTGATAACCGGCCTTCCAAGTATCCACCGTGAAGTACATCCATTTGCCGTCGGGAGACCACTGGGCCCATGTACAGGAACCCTGCGGTCCGACTTGGCGTCCCGCCGCCGACCCATCGAATGGAACTACTCGGCATCGTCTCCACCACGCGCTATCCATTTCCACCAGCAACACCCATTTCCCATCCGGCGACAGAGCGGATCGGTGCACCATCCCGTGCATATGGTCGGATGGAACGTAGATGTCCCGCTCGTCGCTTCGGCTGGCATTCGAGGTGGACAGCTTCATGTGTATGCCAGCCTGGATCGTGGAGAACAATATGCGATCGCTACCGATCCACCTCAATCCTGTGGCGTTAGCCATGAACAGCTTCGGTTCCTGCCCTCCCAGCAACGGCAGTTCGTAGGTGTTCCAGGCAAACGGACCTTCTATTTGGGTAAAGTACACCCGGCTGTTGTCCTGGGAGAAATTGATCGTCTGTTTTCTAAAGGGCGTCTTTGTGAGCTGGAAGGGTTCGCCGTCCGGCAGAGATTTGAACCAGATCTGGCCTGTGTTCGTTGAATTTCCGAAACCACCGGGGCCGCGCAGAAACGCCACCAGCTTGCCGTCGCGCGACAGTGTGGGGATTTCGGCCGAATCATCAAAGTTTGTAAGTTGCTCCCAACGCAGGCTTGGTATCTCCGCCCTATCGCTGCGAGTGAAAAATGGCCGCAACAGCAGGGTTGCCGCGATCAAAGCACAGACCCCGGCACCGCCAATCGCCAGCACGAGCCACCTGCGAGGCCGTTTCTGGGGCGGTGCCCCGACCGTTACAGCACTTGAGGTTGCTTCGAGGCGCCGCAGGTCCGTTGCCAATTCTTTTGCCGACTGATATCGAAGCTCCGGGTCTTTTTCCAGGCACTTCAGCACCATGCGTTCGAATTCGATCGAGAGCTTCGGAGCCAGCCCTCTGAGGGCGGGCGGCGCTTGGTGGAGAATCGCGTTCGTCAGTTTCGGAACCAACGAATCGCTGAACGGCAAACGCTGTGTGGCGAGTTCGAACGACACGACCCCGGCCGAGTAGATGTCGCTGCGTTGATCGAGTTCTTCGCCCAGCAACTGCTCGGGGGACATGTACGGCAAGGTGCCGGCGATGCCGCTGGGCACAGTCGCCATCGTCTGGGTGCTCAGCGTCGAGACGACCTCGGCCGCGTCGGGCGACAGAGTTGCCAAACCGAAATCGAGTATTTTCAGCCGGCCGTCGAAAGTCACGCGCAGATTTGCGGGTTTCAGGTCACGGTGCAGGACGCCCGCCCCATGCGCGGCGGCCAAGCCCTGCGCCAACTGAAAGCCGAGACGGACAACTTCTTTTTCCGGCAGCGCGCCGGACCGCAAGCGCGTGTTCAGCGACTCGCCGGTCACCAACTCGCTAACGAGATAATCGTGGCCATCAAAGTTTTCGAAGTCGTAGATGGTCTGAATGGCTGGGTGATTCAACCGGGAGAGGACGCGGGCTTCGTTGCGGAAGCGCTTGCGCGCCGCTTCGTCGTTGAGCGCGCCGGGAGTGAGTACTTTGATGGCGAGCTGGCGCTCGAGTTTCTCGTCGTAGGCACGAAAAACGATGCCCATACCGCCGGCACCGATCTCCTCCTCGATGCGATAGCGCCCAAACCTTTGGCCAACGTACGACATACGTCCTTGTCCTTGGGCGGGATGGTAACACGCCAAAGCGGGCTGAAGCGCCAGGTTGTCCCCACTGAGGTACCTTGTCTCTGAACCCAAAGTTGCGAGATAGCGCATGCCGGGATTCTGACCAATTGTTTTCATGAGTTCGCGGCGGCAGGCGAACGCGCCGCCGTGAGACAGTTGATTCATCCCGGATTACGGACTATGCAGAAGTAATTTCAGAGCCCCGATCGCCGCCATTACCTCCAAGTTGCCGACAATTCTGAAGTTGGCAAGACCACTCACGGCAAGCGCGTTAGCCAGGCAGGTAGATTACTTCGATTGCTCTGTCACTTGACCGCTGGACTGTCCTGCTCCTTCCATCGTTGAACGTTCACGCCCATCACGAGGAGCCACAGCATCACCAATCCTTCCACGAGGAGGACGGAAGCCAGATTGTAGGGCGACAGATAGTGTGCGAGCGGCGGTGGCAGAAAGGTCAACCAACACAAACCTGCGATCGCCGGCAGCGCGCCCAGAATTCGAGGCAGGAAGGTCGACCTGAAGATGAGGTAGCCGATCATGATCCAATAGAATCCGTGAAATGCCAGGCCGATATTCATGCCCTTAGGTAGAAATTGAAGAACCTCAAAGGCGAGTCCCACGAAGTTGATGGACGCCGCGAGCAAAGAGAGTCTCCTGTTCACCGGCTTAAAGATGTCATAGAAAAGCAGCGTCACAGCGATCATGCACGAGACCTCGATAATTCCCGCTACGAGGTTCGCTGCAAAACTCAACCTGCCGTGAAAGAAGAACTCGGTGCATGCTGCTGTCAGCAAGAGCAGCAAAAAAAGGGCACCGGCAATCCGCGCCTTGAGACACGGCGACGCTTCTGCAATCCGTTTCATTATCTCAGCTCTGCTCATATTCGTTCCTTCCCTTAGGCGAGAATGGATATTCTCTTTGACGCGGTTCTTAGACGATGGCCCGTTATGCTCCGCTAACGCGCCAAACACTTGCCTTCTCTTCCCACTTCGCAACGTTCACGCCCACCACGAGGAGCCACAGCATCAGCGATCCTTCCGCGAAGACGCCGAGGACCTGAATGTAGGGGGCCAAATAGTTTGCGAGCGGCGGTGACAGAAAGGTCAGCCAACCCAAACCGGCAAACGCCATCAGCACGCCCAGAATTCGAGGCAGGAAGGCTGACTTGAAGATGAGGTAGCCGATCAGGAGGCAATAGACTCCGAAAAATACGAAGCAGATGTTGACGGCCTGCCCATACAATTCGAGAAACAGAAACGCCAGCGCCCGCAACTGTTCCACCTTAAATGCGCTCAAGTACTGGCCGCCTCCTAGGACGATAAGCGGGCCGATGCGAAAGAGGCTAGCGAAAGCCAGAATGGCGCATCCCACGAGGCCGAAGAACGCCGCGAGCAAAGAGAGGCTCCTGTTCACATGCTTAAACAAGTCATAGAAGAGAGCCGTCACAGCGACATAGCACGCGGTCGCGATGAGGCCAGTTGCTAAACCCAGCCGAAATAAAGGCTGGTGCGCCAGGATGTTGTTCGCTGTAGCCGCGGCGTCGTCAGATACAACAAGCTCTCTCCCGAAGAACTCACCGAATACTGCTGTCAGAAAGTAAAGCAAATGAACGACACCGGTAATCCTGGCCCTGGGACTTGGCGATGTATTTGCAATCCGTTCCATCATTTCATAGCCTCCAGCAGGGACCGCTTCAAGCTACGTATCGGTGATACGACGTCGGAAACGCCGCCTAACGCCTGGGTCCTTATCAGGAGCCACCCTGTATTCGGAGCCCTTTATTTCAAGCGTTCGTCACGCTTAGCACATTGCCATCAGGGTCCTTAAACCAAGCCACACGAACAGCTCCTCCAGGAGCGGTCCAGATGCCGACTTCGTCCTGACTGACGTGCTGATAGCTATTGAAAGTTACGCCCTTCTCCCGCAGGGCTTTTACAGTCGATGCCACATCCGGCACGTTGAAACCGAGTATGGTGTGCTCATGCGGTGTGAAATCAGCCACCCTAGAGACGCGTAGAGTGACGCCACCAATGTTGAAAACGGCAGCGAAGCTGTCTTCGTGGGCCACCGTCAGCCCCAGGGTGTCGCGATAGAATGCAGTCGCGCGTGCGCGATCTCTGGTGCAGATGATGATGGCGGGCTTTGCGGATTCCAGGATTCCCATCGGTTGTAGCCTCTTGTTTTGTGAGTTGTTTAGCGTCGGACTGTGTTTCGCGCAGACCTCGACGAGCGTGTGCGAATCGGTGCCCACGGAACGCAAAAATCAAAATTGCCGTGATAGAAATAGAAAACGCGGCCAGGAAGCCGCGCCAAAAACTGCCCAGGTACCGCTAAGAAAAAGCATAACTAATGAGAAGTAGGAGAGTCAACCAGTTCGTGCTCTTAGTTCTTCGATAGCTCCCGCATGACGAGCGATGCGGAAGTTATCCCAGCAAACCCGACAGCATCATTACTTCCGGCTTGCCGACCATTCGCCAGCAACCAGTGCTTTGCCAGCGCTCATGCTTTTCTTGGCAGCAGCAAGACGAGCGTCACTGAAATGAACAAGAAAACTCCGGCAAGAGCCAAGCCACCGTAGAGGTTCCCCGTTCTCATCGCGATAGCCCCGATCATGTACGGTCCGAGAAGCCCACCGAGGTTTCCGACAGAATTGATTAAGGCAATGCCGGCTGCCGCCGAGAATCCTGTCAGGAACTCGCAGGGTAACGCCCAAAATGGGCCCATGGAACCGTAAACACCGATCGCCACAAAAGACAACAGCACGACAGTAAGGAATGCTGAATGAGCGGCGCCTAGGAGCACCAGGGCCGTCCCTCCCACGAGAACTGGAATCGCTACATGATATCTGCGCTCCGCAGTGCGATCGGAGCTTTGGGAGATGAAGATCATCCCTGCGAGGCCCACTAGATAGGGTATCGGCAGAAGGAGTCCGACAATGCTATTGGAATAGAGACTGGAGAGTGATTTCACAGTTGTGGTGCCCACGAGATCAGCGTGTAAGAGTAGGTCCATTGACGGCACTTGGCCTTCGTGCTGATCATCGGAACGCCGGAGCGGTTCAAGTGCGGCAAGCAGATCGGCAGCTATGTCGGACTGATCCCGTGCGAGGACTCCAGTGTCATCAGTGACTAGGACACATCACCAAGCAAGGCAGCTCTCTGCCGCGTTTCTTGCTGGGAGAAGCAGCGCTAGCCGCAGCATTAATCATCCACAGCAACGATAATTTAATCGACAGGGTGTGCCTCGCACAGGCAATCTCCCACGCTTGAGCTCGTGGGGCGGAGTGACGTACCGAATAATGTACCCAAATGTTTCTGCTTCACGAGGCATCTGTCTCTTATGAGTAACAGTTTTGGAATAATCTGCAATAAATTGCCAATTGCTCTACCCCTTCATTCATAAGTTGAAGATAATGGGACTGGTTTGCTCAGGCGGATCCTCACCAACTATCGGATTAAGAGTGGCTGCCAATCTGCTAGGCATAAACGCAGCGGAGCTTGCGCGGGGGGGGCCGCTTTGATGCGCAACGGTGTATCTTCAGAAGGGTTTCTCCTCTTAGACCCTTCGATGAATCCGGTTTTTGTCAATCAAGCTGCGGCTGAAATACTGTTTTATCCTCAGAAAGTCGCGACACAAAGAAAACTCGATAGGTTTCTTACCACCGAGATTCGCGGCAGGCTGCTCTCAACACAATCCTTTGGCTTACCGAAGCTCGTCAGTAGGGTCCACTCGGGGAAAAGGATTTATCAGTGCCGAGCCGTTCGGGTGAAAGCCATCGCCGGGAGCGACTCACAATCGTCGCTCGCCGTATTTCTTGAGCGCGGTTCTTCGGGATCAATTCCGATGGCGCAGGTTGCAGAAAAATTCAAACTGACAACCCGTGAGCAGGAGGTTTTGCAATTTCTCTCGGAAGGTGGCCTGACGACCAAAGAAATCGCCGCGCGGATCGGGATCAGCCCCAATACTGTTAAGGCGTTTCTACACTTGATCATGCTCAAAATGGGTGTGACCACGCGTTCTGGGATTTTAGGGAAAGCCATTACTACAAAATTCTGAACCAGAATAGTAGTACCCATTGTTCCAGGACGTTCAGGCCTGTACTATTGCTGGTCATACGGCCAGTATCCGGCGCACCGCTCCTGCAATACCCTGAAGCTACCAGCCGGAATGGCGGATCGTTGGCGAGGCACATAAGGTACGCTCTCCAGGCATCCCTTTTTATTCTGAGTTGCACGAATGTCTCTCCCGCGCAGGTCCCAAAAGTTCAACATGTACTTATCGTGCTCGAAGAGCAGTTCGCCGCGACTGTGGCTAACAGCGCAAACCAGGCCGTGATCTGGACAGCTACCGCGGGCGCCATTGCTGCAGGCTTGTTCACTGCGCCCGTTGTGTCAAACAAAACGATGGTCACCTTGACGGCCAACAGCGTTGCGGTTCCTTCCCAATCAGCGAGTGCAACAGTGCAGATTCTGCCGTCAACTCTGCCCGCATCTTCGCCTTTAACACCTTCCGGGCCGATCCAGATTAACGGGCAAAACGGCACGGTGGTGGAAAATCTCCATATAACAAATCCTTCCGGCGATTGCGTGGTGATCTCTAATTCCACAAACGTCATCATCCGAAGGTCGGAAATCGGACCATGTGGCGGACATGGTGTGAAGATTTCGGGCGGAAAGACGACTGGAATTTATGACAACTTCATTCATCCGGAAAAACCGCTCGCGACTAACTGCTGCGACACGCATGATGGGATCTTCGCGAACAAAACTTCGAACCTTTCCATCCAGGGCAACGTGATTGCCTATGGAGAATCAAACATTGAAGTAACCAACTCGACCACTGTTACGGCGGTTGGGAATTTTCTGCTGAACCCGATCGATTCAGATCCGTCGCAGCCCGCGGATGGACAGAGTCGCGGGCAAAACTTTCAGGCTTGGGGTCGCAATAGCGGCATCACCGTGGAGAATAACTACGCGCTGTCGAGTACTGACCGGTCAAAATATTTGTTCCCCGAAAATCAAGAAGATTCAATTAATTTCGGCCTCACGAACGGCATCGTCGTTCAGGGGAATTACATCACAGGTGGGCACAGTCCATCCGGTTGCGGAGTGATTGCGGATGACGCCTCCAACAGTGCCCAATTTTTGAACAACACGCTACTGGACACCGGGCAGTGCGGACTTAGCATCGCCAGCGGAACAAACCAGGTTGTAAGCAACAACCGAATATTGAATCGCACTCCCGTGGCCGGCGGCGGCAATACCGCCATAATGGTGTGGAACCAATATTCATCGGCGTGTGGTCCAGTAACCGTCAGTGGCAATATCGCTACGGAAACCAAGCCGGACGGTTCCCAGTCGGGATTTTGGAACGGCGGAGGCTGCGGCACGGTATCTTCTACGAACAATACATTTGACGGCGCGGCGCTGACACTATTGACGCCGCCGAGCAAAACCATGCCACCGCCGTCGATTCCGCCGGTACCGAAGGATTGCGTGGTAGTTACACCATTCACAAACAATCCTGGCTTGCCGTCGTGCAGTACTAAATAGCAACCGGCAATAAAATTTCTTTATACCTGAGGCCCATCCCTCGCGCTATTGTGAATTTGCCCGGCCTTTCTTTCGTGTGCGTTTCTGGGCTTACTAGCCCATGGAAGCTTATTGTGACAAAAAAGCGAGCCAGTATTAAGAGTCCCATCCAGATCGATCCAGAAAACGATCGCAGGCATTCGCCGCGGTTCCCGTGGATCGCGGAGATCAGGGGGAGCCTTCTCTCACCGCTCCGAATAGCTGAACAGGTTCCTGTCTCGTTGGAAGCCGTCACAGAAAATATCGGTACGGGTGGTGTGGGCATTCTCACCGATCATCCGCTTCCTCGAAATGCAGTCTTGCGCTGCGAATTCGCCGTCCCGGGCAACCCTTCGCTCATCCCCACGCTCATGCAAGTTCGATGGTTCGGTAGAAGCGAAGGCGAGAGAGCCCGCAAGATTGGGCTAAAGTTCTTGCTCTGATTTTTTGCGATTGACTTTCTACCAACTCCAGAAAATCCAATTTAAAATAAGAGCACTAATCCAAATGGATTAGTTCTTTTAGGCTAGTGCTCTTGGTGTAGCCCTCACGGGTAATAGGAAGTTTGTAACCTGCCCGTAACAATCCAATATAGGTACTTAAGCCCGGAGACCCCTAGCCCATGTTGAAGACTCCAGCACCAGCACCTGGCGTAGCCGTGACTGTCTTTGTTGCAGACAACAGCCGGATGAATTGCGAATTGATGGCGGCGGCCGTTCAACGCAGCCGCTATAGACTCACTATTGTTGGCTACGCGACCGATTCGGCGGGAGTGCGCGCAGGATTCAGCAAGAATGCAGTCGACGTCGCGGTCATTTGTGCACACCTCAGAGATGGAGTCAGCGCCGGATTCAGTGTGGCGCGGGAAATACGCTCTTCGTTCCCCATGACCAACGTCATCATGTTGCTCGATTCGATCCAGGGGGGCGTAGTCGTCGAAGCTTTCAGATCGGGAGTTAGGGGCATATTCTCTCGAGAAGAATCGTTTGAAGCGCTGTGCAAGTGCATCCAGGCCGTCTCACGGGGACAGGTATGGGCCAACAGCAAAGAGCTGTATTTTGTCATTGACGCTCTGGCGCGGATGTCGTCAGTCGACAGGGTCAATGGCCTACGCCCCAAAACGCCAACTTTGTTGACGAAGAGAGAGGAAGGTATTGTCCGCCTGGTAGCGGAAGGCCTCACCAATCGTGACATCTCTCAGCAACTCAATCTGAGTGAACACACAGTCCGTAACTATCTGTTTCGGATCTTTAATAAGGTGGGCATTTCGAGTCGTTTGGAGTTGGCCCTCCATGATGTCAGTCGGCGAGACAATCGTCAACCGCATGCAGCTGACTGAGTCATTTGTGCTCTTGAGAACTCCATCACCCGCGGCGATGCCTGTCGGCTGAGCTGCAGATCTGCAAGACCCGCTTTCCCGCTAATTCCAAAATCCCCATTACGTGAAATTCCAACTGGAATTGTGGCGTCCAGCCGTTGAACTGACGCACAAGCCAGGTCTCAATCCCGGCGATAGAGACATTCGTACTAGAACCGAGGCTAAAGAATTCGAGATATAGGTTAGGTGTTTAGGGTTCTCCAAGCCAAATCTAGGTACATCTCTGTAGTGACATTCCTTATCTTGTTGGTTTTAGCGGAGACCCTTAATGTTCTGACTCCCGTCGCCCTAGAAGCTGGTGGTGCGATTTTGACCAATCGAACCAGATTGGCAAGAACGGCGATTCGCTATCCTCTGGAAGCGTCGATTGTATTTTGGTGGAAGGACGAGAATGGGACTTATCGGCAAGAAGAAGGCCGCGGTCGGGACGCCAGCGATCGAGGGGCATTCGTTTTTGCCGTTGTCTGTCCTCGAGTCGGCGCCGACATCAGAATCAGGATTTCTATGGAAGGTTTTCCTGATGAGGCGGCAGCACTGCGGATCGAGGTCGAAGGTCGGGTTCTTCGAATCGACGGATCTCGGGCAAGTGGGGAGAACGCCGGTTTTGCGGCCTTACTGTCAAACCCGATAGTTGCAGGGAGCGAAGTCAGGAAGTTGTTTTTTACCGGGGCTGACCATAAAGGTAAGGAAAATTGACGTCCCTGTAAGTCACAGGGCGAAGCTGTGTCGATGACCGAGGTCAATCCAATCCAAATCAACCAGGTGCGGCGGGAGTGGTGGGCAGTCTACACTCGCCATCAGCACGAAAAAGTTGTCGCCGCGAGCTTCTCTAGTAATGGCCTTGACGTCTTTCTGCCGCTGTACAGTGCTGTCCGGCAATGGAAGGACCGAAAGAAGCACCTCACGCTGCCGCTGTTCCCTTGCTACGTGTTCTTGCGCAGCGAGTCGGAGAGCCGCGCGGCTATTCTTTCAACACCCGGAGTTCATTCCATCGTGATGATGAGTGGTCAACCTGCTGTTATTCCCGAGGTTGACATGGAGGCGATTCGGAGGGCCGTCGATAGCCCGCTAAGAGTCGAACCTCATCCGTTCTTGCGCCGCGGAGACTGGATTCGAATCAAATCCGGGCCGCTCGCCAACATCGAGGGCATTCTTATTCGCAGGAAAGGTTCTTATCGGTTGATTTTGTCAGCCGAAATGCTTCAGAAGTCTATCGCCGTAGAAATAGATGCTTTCAGTATCGAACCCCTTGCACGACCGGTGGCGTCACCGCTCTCCGCTGCTCGTTCCCAGGCAGGCCTTGAGGACCATCCGCAATGGTCATGAAAACTCTTCGGTATTTCGCGGCGGTACTCTTTTTAGTTGCGTGCCTGGGCTCGGCCCGATCTCAGGACAAGTCGGTCGTTGCCGGCCAGTCGAGCGACCTGAAAGCCCGTGCAGAATCAGAACAGGATCGCCAAGCGATCCGGCCGGTGGCGGCGGAGCGATATCCGCGCTACCTCCTTCGAGCCTCTGATGTGCTTCAAATTACTTTCCCCATTTCTCCCGAGTACGACCAAACCGTCGCGGTCCAGCCTGACGGGTACATCAGCCTGCGGGGCGTTGGGGATCTGTATATCGCAGGCAAGTCCCTCCCCGAATTGACTGAAGCGCTGCGAAAGACTTACGCACAATTTCTTCATGAGCCAATCATTAACGTGGAGCTTAAGGATTTCGAAAAACCATACTTCATAGCCGGCGGCGAATTCGGCCACCCGGGCAAATTCGAATTGCGTGGAGATACGACCGTTGCGGAAGCTGTTGCCATCGCTGGCGGATTTACCGACAAAGCCAAGCACTCCGAAGTAGTGCTTTTCCGACGCGTACCAGGTGGATGGGCCGAAGCAAAAAGACTCGACGTTAAGCAGATGCTTGCCAATAAAGATCTGAGTGAAGACCTACATCTCCGGCCCGGCGATCTGATTTACGTACCTAAGAACACTTTGTCGAAACTCCGCCAATTCATTCCCAGTACAGGCCTCGGAATGACGATTCCATGAGAGCGGACGGCTACTAAATGGGAATTTTATGGAAGTCATGAGCTATCGAAAGCCGGATGCTCGGTTGCCGCTCACGAAGCTGCAAGACTGGGTCATCGTTGGAATGCGACACCGTCGCTTGGCGACCATCTCGTTTATGGGTGTTCTTTTGGGCGCCGCCGTAGGAGCTTTCTTACTTCCGCCGCAATACCAGACAAACATCAAGATTTTGGTGAAGCATGAGCGCGTGGATCCCCTGGTGTCTGCCGACACTGCCAGCACAATGCCGCAGAATTTCGCGGGCGTGTCGGAGTCGGAGGTCAATTCGGAAGTTGAGCTGATCAAGAGTCACGATCTGCTGGAAAAGGTTGTGACCACATGCGGGCTGCAGCATTCCGTGACTCACTTCTGGCCCTTTCCGTCAGACCCGCAGAAGAGGATTGCGACTGCCGTTCGTAAATTTCAATCCGCTTTGAAAGTGGAAGTATTACCCAAGACGAGCATAATCTCCGTTACCTACGAGGGAACGAATCCTCAGCAAGCCGCTCAGGTGCTCAACACACTGGTAAGCCTCTACTTGGAAAAGCACATGGCCATGCATCAGCCTGCCGGAACCTTTGAGTTTTTTCAGAAGCAGACCCAGCAGTATGAACAGGGCTTGGCACAAGCCGAATCCCGCCTGCTTAAATTCCGCAAAGAACAAGGTGTGGTTTCGCCAGAACAAGAGAAAGTCGCGACCCTGGAAAAGCTTTCCGAATTCCGAGCGCAGCTTACGCAAGCCCGGGCCTTGATCGCCGAAACCTTGGAGCGAAAAAGAGTCCTGGAGTCGCAGGCAAGCACCGTGCCTTCCCGCATGACCACAGAGATGCGCGTGTCGGACAATCCCCAGCTCATGGGTCAATTGAAATCTACGTTGTTGAGTCTGGAACTGAAGCGTACCGAACTGTTGCAGAAGTTCGAGCCGTCGTACCGGTTGGTAAAAGAGGTGGACACTGAACTTGAGCAGACACGCGCCGCCATTCAGACTGCCGAGAAATCTCAGCTAAGCGAAGAGACAACTGACCGCAATCCCACTTACGCGTGGGTAGACTCCGAGCTAGCCCGAACCCGGTCGGAACTAGCTGCCGAGCAGGCGCGCGCCGAGGCCTTGTCGGGCACGCTGCGCTCCTACGAGGGCCAGGCAAGCGAATTAGACCAAAAGGGCGCGGTCGAACAGGATTTGCTGAGAGACAAAAAAACGCAGGAGGAGAACTTCCTTCTCTACCAGCACAAGCAGGAAGAAGCACGGATTTCCAATGCATTAGACCGCAGCAGGATCGTGAACGTGGCGGTGGCCGACGCCGCGGTGGTCCCGGTTTTGCCGTCCATGTCGCGCATGTTGATTCTTTTGGCGGGTCTCTTCGCGGCAATTGCCGTCAGCGGGGCTTCATTGGTGGTGGCGGAATATTTGAATCCGTCGTTTAAAACTGTGGAAGAGGTTCAAGACAGCCTGGGCGTGCCGGTATTGGCGTCGGTGTGGATTCATGACAACTGAGCAAGGTGAATGTTCCTAGAGCACTACGGCCTGCGTGAGCAACCTTTCGGCGTTACGCCCGATCCTCGCTATCTTTACTTTAGCGCGATGCATCGCGAAGCACTGGCGTCGCTCTTTTACGGTATTGAAACCGGCTGTGGATTTTTGAGCCTGATTGCTCCGCCGGGTATGGGCAAGACTACTTTGCTGCTCCACCTGCTCGAGCGGCTGCGGAAGTCCGCCCGCACTGTGTTCCTTTTCCAAACACAGTGCGACTCCCGGGAATTCTTTCGCTATCTGCTGACGGACTTGGGAGTTGACGCCAGCGACCAGAATATGGCGCATATGCACGAATCGCTGAATTTCGTGCTCCTAAACAACGCGCGCATGGGACGACGCTTCGTGCTAATCATAGACGAGGCGCAAAACCTCAAGAAGACCGTGCTGGAGACCGTACGACTGCTGTCAGATTTCGAGAGTGCAAGCTCGAAGCTCTTGCAGATCGTGCTGTGCGGCCAGCCCCAACTCGCGGACAAACTCTCGCATCCCGACCTGATGCAGTTGCGGCAACGTGTTTCCATCTTCAGTCGGCTGAAGCCGTTCGACAAGGCGGAGGTGGTGAACTACATCCATCATCGATTGAAAGTGGCCGGCTATGCCGGCCATGCCCTATTCAATCTTGACGCAATAGACCAGATCGTGGCGCACAGCGACGGGATTCCGCGGATCATAAACAACATCTGCTTCAACGCGCTCACGCTTGGCTACGTGAAGCGTCAGGAGCAGATCGACAGTTCCACCGTATGCGAAGTTCTAAGTGATCTCGACATGGATATTTTGAGATCGCCGAGCGCGCCTCCAGCCCCAGCCCGTATCAGTCACGATTGGTGCTCTTCCCTAAATAGTCTCGAGCCGACGCACGAAGCCCACCAGGATTCGTACTCGGTGACTGGCAGTGCTTGGATGAACCGTGCGGAAGCCGTGACGAAGGATGAGCAGGCGGAGAACAATTCTCTGCCCTTGGCCTCCAGCGCAGACGGCAATTCACCCGGCGTGGTCTCGCGACGAGACTCGGTCAGTCCCGGCAGCGGCCGTGATGAGTTTTCTGAAACACGCCCGCGACCCGCGACTTGGCTGGAACGCTCGATATTCGGGCAAGCGAAGCCGCCAAGATAATCCCTATGGAAATGCAAGGTTACGTAAAAATTGATTCGAGGTCGCAGGCCTGCCGCCCGTCCAGGATATCACCGCGACGCATCTCGGGTCAGTGCGAATACTCTCGACTGACGCGCGAGCTCCAACCTTCCGCCGCGAGTCGGTAGATGACGGTGTCAAGCACTCAACTGGATCTACGACGCAACCGATTTGACCTTAACGCCAAATGTTTTCGCGTAGCCGTAAGAATGCAGGTGCCTTCGGTGCTGACTAAGCCATGAGCCGAATATTTGAATTATTGCGTCAAGTCAAACTCGACGCGGAGCTACTCCAGAACTCCGTTGCGACAACCGCCGAAGCGAACAGCCGCAATTTTGAGCTGCTCCAACAAGACCGAAAAGATGAGCTGCTGTTTGACGATGTAAAGTCTCCGGCGATTACCTCGACCGAACTAGACCTACCGCGATCTGCTGTTTACTCGGGCAGTGGCGAGATCTTTAAACTCGTTCAGCGTATTTTTATGGCCGATGCCGTTCTGGCTCCGAGAGTGGTCCTGTTCTGTCCTGTCGAGGACCGCAATGAAGACAACTGGATTTGTGCTCAGGCCGCCGATCTGCTGGCTAATAACATTCAGGATTCTTCTGTGTGCCTCATGGCCAGTGCAGATGTTGACTCGCTCCTGGCGTCCGGTCGGCTGCGGGCCCGGATATCTGAGCTGCGAGCGAAGGTCGATTACATCTTGATCGATGCACCGCCCGCGACCAGCGGCTTTCCCCCAGGTCTCCTGGCCCCGTTGGTTGACGGATTCATACTACTCGTTGAGCCGGGCTTTACCCCGCGCCAAGCTGCACGCGAAGCCAAAGACAACATTGAGGCCGCTGGCGGTCGTGTGCTTGGCGTTGTTTTGCATCGGCGTGAGTTGTCCTTCGGACCCCGAACGGAGCGGCGTCAGCGCAGTTAGAAACGAGCAAGGAATTCTTGATTAACGTCTCGCTGATTCCCATTTCAATCCAAATTACACCAAAAGCCTAAACGTGATTACCAACCGTCGACAGCTTCTCCTAAGTGTTTTCAAGCTCTTCGATTTGGCGCTTTTGGTCGGTTCGTTCATCGCTGGTGCTCTGCCAACTCTAAGTGAGGTCGGCGCCACATCACTCAGCGATTTCCTATCCATGCGAATCTCTGTGCGTAACTTCGTGCTCTTCGGGTGTCTGCTTTTGCTTTGGCATTTGCTATTTTCCTTTTTTGGTCTTTACCGATCGAAGCGATTTTCGAGCCATGGTCATGAAGCTATCGACGTCTTGAAAGCGACATCACTGGGGACACTCGTCCTGATCGGGCTGGGTATCCCCTTCCATTTAAGCGTGCTTCTTCCTCGGTTCCTTCTTGTCTTCTGGCTGACAAGCACGATCAGTGCAGTAGCAAGTCGCAGCGCCATGCGGTTCGTGCTCAAGTACATGCGGAGCCATGGTCGTAACCTGCGCCATGTGTTGATCGTGGGCACGAATCCCCGTGCGGTTCAACTCGCCCGCACCTTGGAGGGGCACTCGGCTCTTGGGTATCGTGTGCTGGGCTTTGTCGATCGGGAGTGGCCCGGGATGAAAGAGTTTCGCAAATCTGGCTATACGTGCATCTGCGATTTTCAGAATATTTCGTCGTTTATACGTAACAGCGTGGTAGACGAAGTTATGCTTACTCTACCAGTCAGTTCGCTCTACTCGGAAATCTCGCGCATTGCGGGACTATGCGACGAACAGGGCATTACCACTCATGTCCTCTTCAGCCCGTTTGATCTCAAAGCGACGCGCGCAAAAGGTGCCACCTCACATTACGATTCCCTGGTTACTCTTCGCGCGGGAGCAATGGACGGATGGTCATTGCTGGTCAAGCGCGCCCTAGACACTCTAATTTCACTGGCGAGCATCATCTTATTCTCGCCGCTCCTATTGGTCACTGCTGTACTGATTAAATTAACCTCTCCTGGTCCGATCCTTTTCGTTCAGAAGAGAGTGGGCCTGAACAAAAGGCTGATATCGGTCTATAAGTTCCGAACCATGGTAGCCAACGCCGAGCAAAAGCAGGCGGGCCTGGAGCATTTGAACGAAGTCGGCGGACCAGTGTTCAAAATAGTGAAAGATCCGCGCATCACTAGCCTCGGGAAGTTTCTTAGGGAGACCAGCATCGACGAACTTCCGCAACTTTTTAATGTTTTGAAAGGCGACATGAGCCTTGTCGGTCCACGGCCGCTACCGGTCCGGGACTATCAAGGTTTCAACATCGACTGGCAGCGCCGTCGTTTCAGTATCCGCCCAGGCATTACTTGTCTGTGGCAAATCAATGGACGGAGTTCGCTTTCCTTTGAACGCTGGATGGAACTGGACTTGGAGTACATCGACCGCTGGTCTGTCTGGCTAGACCTACAAATCCTTATCCGAACTATCCCGGCAGTTCTTAAAGGGTCGGGTGCGGCGTGAACTCGTTGCAGGGTGCCAGGGGGCCGAGACGCATCGCGTGCTCATCGGCGCTTTGCCTTTCGGCAAGCTACCTAGTCTGGCGCGTCGACGAATACGGGCTCTGCAATCTCTTCCCCTGGCGCTCTTATCCCTGCCAAGGAAGCCAAACTTTCTTGGTTAGGGCGTCACCGTGAATACCTTTAACGATCGCACAAACATTTCTTTCCCCCCGCAACTTCCTTCAAGTATGCAGTCGAACGCATGTGTGGGTTCAACGGTTGCTCCTAAACACGTCGCTGAGCTGCAACCGCCGCGGAGTGCATCCACTCTGATTGGCAGTATTTTTGCCTTATTAGACGAGAACGCTGTTCAGTACTGCGTGCTGAAACGGCTGGAGGTGATGTCAGATGTTGCCGCCGGGGCACTGGAGTTGGCCGTCAATTGCGCAGACCGCAAGAGACTGCCCGAGCTACTCTCCCATCTGCCTAGAGACCGCTACCAACCCGTGCAGTGTATTGGCGTAAACCCCGGCGTTGACCATTTTCACTTTGCGCTATTCGACGGCTCCCCACCGCAATTTCTCAGCGTGGTTGTCCTGTATCTGCGCAGGAATGTTCTATTGTCCGCCGTCCAGAACGAGATACTCGTCCGGCGCCGCTGGCAACGAAACTTTTGGATGGCTGCGCCCGCCGACGAGTTCTCATATCTATTGGCGAAGTCCAGTCAGACCCGACGACTGACGGATCCCGATGAAGCAAGGTTGAAACTTCTGGCCGAGAGTTTGGGCACGGCAGGGGCAGAGGCCGTGGCTGGCCAGCTGTTTGGTTTGGCGGTCCGCGCGGAGGTTGTCACTGCATGTTCCACAGGCACTCTCGGCACGATCCTGCATAAACTCAGACCTCTCGGCTGGCATAGCAATCTGGCTTATAGGAACGTGCGCTCGTTGCTCGCTGTCATCAGAAAGGGATGGCAGTTGCTCCACAATTGGTTCCATCCGAACGGATTACTCATCACTATTCTTGGGCCGGATGGAGCGGGGAAAACCACTATCTCAAAGAAGATCTTTGGTGTGCTCGGCCCTGCATTCGGGCCTCAAAAATTTATGATGTGGCGTCCGGAAGCCCTTCCGCGATTGTCGCAGGATCCTTCCGCCATTGACCTGCCCCATAGCAAGCCGCCCCATGGGGCGTTGCAATCGCTCGCACGAATCCTGGCTACCTTTTTTGACTATTGGATTGGTCATTTTATTTTGGTGAAGCCGCTGCTTTCTCGTGCCGGGTTAATCGTATACGACCGCGATATCCATGACATCCTCGTTGATAGTCGCCGGTATCGCTATGGTGGGCCCAAGTGGGTACTGCCGTTGTTGATAAGTGCACTGCCCCGGATCGAATCTCTCTTTTTGACCTTAGACGCAGCCCCGGAAGTTATCCTGCGGCGTAAGCAAGAGTTGCCTCCAGAAGAGTTACGTCGACAACTGGCGGCATATCGGACCTTGTCGACTGAACTTCCGAATTCCCACCTCATTCGAACGGACGGAGGTCTTGAGGCCACGACGTCTGCGGTAACGCGCTCCATAGTTGACCACCTCGGGCGTCGCTATAGGCGACGTTACGCTCGGAAGCAAACCGGCGACGCCCTTCCCGTGAAGACCAAGCGTTTGCCGGCCTGGGCGGCGGCGGTTAGGGCGGCCTCTGAGCTTTACTCCCAGCGTCGATCCTGGTTGAAGAAGGCCTTCCTGGCGGTCCTCGATCAAGGGCTCATTTCGGGATCTAATTTCCTTCTGGCCATTCTGCTAGCCCGCTGGCTATCTCCAGAACAATATGGTGCCTACGCCCTGAGCTTCGCAATCTTCGTCCTTTTTTCGTTCATCCAACAGGGCCTGTTCCTGGAACCCATGAGCGTCTTTGGTCCGTCTATTTACCGAAACTCTCAACGGGAGTACTTGGGCACACTCGTATGGCTCCACGGGGCGCCAGCTGTCGGAGTCCTCGCCCTGGGTCTCTTTGCAGTTGCAGCATTCCTTCGCAACGATAGCGGATTATTTCAAATGGCTCTGTTGGGAATGGCCTTCAGCACGCCATGTGTTCTATTTTACTGGTTTTCCCGAAGAGCCTTCTATTTGCAGTTGCGACCTGGGAGCGCCGTGGGCGGAGCAGTACTTTACTGTGCGCTCCTCTCGATCGGTGTCTGGTTGCTTTTTCGCAATGGCCTGCTCTCCCCGTTCACCGCTTTCTTCGCCATGGGAGTTGCGGCGTTAACTACCAGCGTCCTCCAGCTTCGGCAATTGAGACCAATTCTGTTCAAAGGGGGAAACCCATCCGGCTTGTGGGAGGTCGGTCACCGTCACTGGAACTACGGTCGTTGGGCAATATTAGGTTCTCTGTTCATCTGGATCCCTTGGGGCGTGTACTACCCCGTGGTAGCGCACTTTTCCGGGCTGGCTGAAGTAGCAAATCTACGGGCCCTGCTCAATTTGGCTTTGCCCGTTACTCAGGCGCTTTCGGCCTTCACACTCCTCTTTCTTCCGCACGCCTCCCATGTCAGCGAGCAAGAAGACTGGGAGGGCGCGAGAGGATTGGCACTAAGGATCACTGCCTTTTTTGCAATGGGAACGGTTATCTATTGGCTGCCCGTCTGCCTATTCAGGGCACCCCTTCTGCAGTTCCTGTATGCGGGTCATTATTCCGAGATAGCTCGCCTGGTACCGTGGATCGCTTTCTCTTCCGTCCTGAGCGGTGTGGCGCTTGGGCCGACGATAGCTTTTCGTGCTATGCGGTCCCCCTCAACTGTTAGTTTCTTCTATTTTGCCGCGAGCGCAGTCACGCTCGTCCTCGGAATTCCCGCCACCCGTCGGTATGGAATTCCTGGTGCCGTCGCGTGTCTTCTTCTTTCCAATTTTGTCGCTGTGGTTCTTGGCTGGACGGTGCTTGTCCGGCAGGCGCGCCAAAGGGTCGGATCTCGACTGGTTCAGCAGCAGGCTATCTTATGAGCGACATCGGGATGGCTTGTCGTGTGGGCACCAAAACCAGCTACGGGTCTTGTGCGGCGAGGGGTGTCCCTTGGCGAGCTTTGACGAAAGGGAAAGGCGCAACCGCGGTCATCGGTCTCTTCTTATTCATCCTGATTGGCCTGATCGTGGCGATCTACCCATCTGCGACCGCCATTGCCTTGGTGGCGACGACCGCGGTGGTGGTGATACTGAGTCGATGTTATCGGGAGGGCATCGAAACTTGGCAGATCATCACGCTCGCGTGCCTCACAGGTTACATAGTGCTGAACTACGGATTTGAGAACCTAAGCATTCCGCTCGGTCCCTTACAATTCCTCCCCGTCGGCGAGCTGTTTATGGGCGTGGCCTTGGCCCTTGCGGTGTTTCGTTATCACGGACCAGTGTTTCGGGGCGCTTTGCAGAACGCACCAGTCCTGTACACCCTTGCGTTGCTCTTGCTTACCATTATTCATCTCGCAGTCGATGTACCGAACTACGGTTTATACGCCTTGCGTGATAGCACTTCTTCTTTCGAGGCAGTTTTTCTCATCCTCGGAATGCTGTGGGCAAACCAGGAGCGCAATATCGAGCTTCTAACGAAATGGCTGATGTTGCTGTTTATCGTGGCCACGATCTATACCTATACGTTTCCTTGGGCCGACCAATTGGAAAATTGGTCAGTAACCTCGGGACCGTTTCATCCCGTCGCGCTTTTGGGCAATTATCAGGAACTTGCTGTTTACCTGCTGGCTGGTGCCCTGTTCTGCATCTGGGTTGCGCCGTCGATATCCGCCTGGCCCCGCTGGTTTCTCAATATGCTGGCCATGGCGCAGTTGACCGGGCTGGGCATTCTGCAGTCGCGGACTATGTACGTGGGGATTGCTCTGATTCTCGTGCTCTTGTTTTTCCTGCGCGAAACCAGGCGAATATCTCAATTCCTTTCCTCACTCGGTCGGTCACTGGCAGCACTGCTGTTGACGATGCTGCTTCTGTCCGCGGGCGGCTGGAAAGTACAGGGCCGCCTCGGACCAGTGGATATGTCGGGCTTGACGAAGGAACTGGAAAGCATTTGGCCCTCAAGTGCCGAAAGTGCGGAGTTGGGTCATGAATCAGATCGCCGCACCTGGTACGGAGAGGTATGGGACAAATTGCGAACGAGCCCCACTCACCTGCTTTTAGGCGTTGGATATGGCCAGCCTTTGATTGACTTCATGTCCGAAACTGGCCAACCCATTCGTCAGCCGCACAATTCCTCAATGAACGTCTTCGGGCGTCTCGGATTACTGGGACTTTCGATCTGGTTGCTCTTTGTGTGCACGGTGATGAAACGACTTTGGAATGCTGCGCGCCAATCTGGAAAGGTTGGGGGTGTCTACTCCTCGCTCCGATTGTGGTGGTTGGCTTTCTGTGTCCTCGGCCTGTTGGACAGCTTAGTTCAGCCGTATTTCGAGTTTTCCCACTCTGCGGTGCCTTTCTTTTTCCTGTTAGGCGTAGCGTTGGGAATTAATCGCAAGGAAACCATGGAACAAGCCACCGAGGCTTTCGGCCAGACGAGGTTCTCTCTGCGCACCGCAGCGGGGGACAGCCTCCGGGGTTTGCCACAGTGAAGCGATCGATCGTAGTGACCAGCTGGGACGACGGCGATCACCAGGATCTCAAGTTGGCAGAAATGCTTCGCAAGGCCGGACTTGCGGCAACTTTTTATGTCCCTATCTTCGGACCAGATGGAAATCGCACCCTGCGGTCGGGGGACCTGCGGGCTCTTGTCTCCGAAGGGTTTGAAGTCGGCGCCCATACCATGACCCATCCAGTCCTTTCGGAATTACACGGCCGAGAGCTTTGGATTGAGGTTTCAGACTGCAAGCACGTCCTCGAACAAATTCTGGGACGCGAAGTGCAGATGTTTTGTTATCCCTGCGGACGATACAACCAGGAGGTTCTTGAAACTGTGCGCGAGGTTGGCTATCGCGGTGCGCGTACGACGCGTATGCTCTGCCATCAAAATTCATTCAGCGCTTTTGAGATGCCCACCACTTTGCAGGCTTATCCTCATCGTTCCTTTACCTACTACAAAAATCTGGGCAAACGCCTCGACTTGCCGCGACTTTACAAATATGTTTTCGAATTGCGCCGACTGCAAAGCTGGGTGGAGCTAGGCAAGACGCTCTTTGATCAAGCTTTGGAAGAGGGCGGAGTCTGGCACCTGTATGGACATTCTTGGGAAATTCAGAAATTCGGACTTTGGGAAGAACTACAGGAGGTGCTGGATTACATTCGCGACCGTCCGAACGTGATCTACGCCAACAATGGCCAGACCTTGGACATCCTTGAGCGGGAAGCACAGCCCGCCGAGAGGCTAACGGTTCAATGAAAATTGCTCTGGTGCATAATACCTATCAATGGCCCGGCGGTGAGGATGTCATCGTCGCCCAGGAGCGGGACGTCTTGCGGTCGGCTGGTCACCAGGTTTTGGAGTACCGCCGCAGCAATCACGAAGTTGTGAGCAGCAGTCTGATTCATCAAATCAGATTGGCCCAAAAAGTCGTTTGGTCGAACGATACGTTCCAGGAGTTTCGCGCCCTGCTCCAGCGGGAAAAGCCCGACATCGTCCATGTGCACAATACCTTCGTAATGATTTCGCCTTCCATCTATTGGGCGTGCGCACAGGAGAGCGTTCCCGTGGTGCAGAGCCTGCACAATTTCCGGCTCTTCTGCCCGGCAAGCAATTTTCTGCGCAATGGCAAGATCTGTGAGGAATGTACGGAGCACAGCTTGCTCCGCAGTGTCGCGTATGGTTGCTACCACGATTCGCGATTCGCTACCGGAACTGCAGCACTCATGTTAGCAACCCATCGTTGGGCAGGTACCTGGGCTGAAAAAATCGACTGCTATATTGCCGTCTCGCAATTTGCGCGCAAAAAATTTGAGCAGGGCGGCCTCCCTTCCCAAAAAATAGTTGTCAAGCCTCATTTTGTATATCCAGATCCCGGACCACGTTCATCTCCCGGCGATTACGCTGTGTTTGTAGGCCGGTTTACTTCGGAAAAGGGACTCCCTCTTCTTCTGGATGCGTGGAAGCAGATAAAGACTTCCGTTCCGTTGGTGATTGTTGGGGATGGCCCCTTGCGCCAAGCTCTCGAAGCAAAAGCGGCCCAATCTGGGCGCTCTCGTGTTATTTTTCGCGGACATTTGTCTCGCGAGCAGACGCTAGCTACCATTAAAGGAGCAAAAGTTCTGGTTTGCGCCAGTGAGTGTTATGAGCAAGGGCCGGCGACGATTCTGGAGGCGTACGCCTGTGGTGTCCCTGTCATCGCTCCGTCGCTTGGGCCCATCGATGAGGTTGTTGACGATGAACGGACAGGTTTGCTCTTTCGGGCTGCGGACTCCGCGCACCTGGCGCAGAAAATCGACTGGGCGCTCGGTCACGAAGAGCAAATGCAAACTATGGGTCAACGAGCTAGAGCAAAATTCGAATCCACCTACAGTGGAGACAGGAACTACTTGAGGCTCATGGAAATATACGAGCGCGTTCTCGCCGCGCCGGGGCGTCGGAGCACACTGCCTGCCTCGCTCGATCAGGTTCATTACCAGGCGCGCAGAATAGCTTCCGTCTAGGGCCGTCTCGACAATCAAACATGGTGTTGAAACGCGCGCGGTTATAACGCCAATCTCTCCGAGAGATGTCCTTTCTGAAAAAATAGGAGCTTGCTTGCGCAACAACACTGCGATGAGAAAGCGGCTGCATCTGCTGTGCGAGTTCATCTTGAATCCTGCGAATTCCGCGGGTCTAATCGACTCCGTCGTCGACCTGGATCAACAACAATTTGACGACTTTCTGTCGCTTCTCGATAAACACCATGTTCTCTTGCGGGTCCTCTCGCCGTTGCAGGAGGCAGCTGTAACGATGGGGTTCCCTCAATTGGCAGAAAGAGCGGGGGCCGCACTCGCCGCGGAGCGCGAACGGATTCGAGTGGCCCTAGAATCTCTCAAAGCGATTTGTGACGAGCTCGAGGCTGCAGATTGTCCGGTCGTGGTGATTAAGACGCTGGAACATTGGCCCGATTTCGGCAGTGACTTGGATCTTTTCACGACCGGAGACGAGCGGTGTGTGCGCGACCTGTTCCGGAAAAAGTTTCGTGCACGCAACACCACCCGTAGTTGGGGTGACTATCTGTCTCATAAACGGAGTTTCAAGCTGCCTGGCCTGGATACACCGGCCGAAGTGCACGTCAGTCGTCTTGGACAGGCAGGGGAACACATCCAGTTGGCGAAAAGGATTGTGACCCGCCGCCGTTCGATGGATGTAAACGGATATGAATTCCAGGTGCCGGCCCCGGAAGAACGCGTGATTGTAACCAGTCTCGAGCGGATGTACCGGCATCTGTACTTCCGGATATGCGACATTCTGAATCTGGCGAGGTTGCTGCAGGGCGGAGAACTTTCCTTTGCGGAGCTGCAACAGGTGTCAGAGCGCAACGGTATCTGGCCAGGGGTCGCGGCTTGCTTGAAAATCACATCGGACTACCTCCGTCCCTATAGAGTTGTTTCCTGGAATCTCCCTCCGCAAGTTGACTCCACGGCGAAGGTGGGGGCGGAAATTTTGTTCGAACGCGACGGGCTCTGGCATTTTCCCGTGATGCCCCAAGGCGCCAGGCTTTTTGCTTGGGAACTGGCGCACGCTTTACGGCGCGGGGACATCGCCGCAGGTGTGCGTCTTAGCCTGTTGCCCCCGCTAGCTTCCGTCGCTTCTCTAGCATACGCAGTAACCGGAGATAGCGGACGAATTTGGTAGCTTCCTGTCCTCACGGAAAGTAACTGTGCGCAGCCAAATCATCAGCTTTCCGTTAGCGTCAAAAGCGGACCGCCGTTCGGTTCTTCGGAGAGGAAAGCCACAATGGGTGTGACCATGCTGGAAACTAACGGGAGTCGTTCCATGATGGACTCCCTGGAGCACAAATGGCGAATGTTTCGCCTTGTCCGACGAACGAACGGGTTATCCACGGCTATGTGCGAAGTTTTCTATCATTGCTGCACACCGTTTATTTACGGGTATACAAAACTTTCATGGTGGTGGCATCGGACCCGCGGCCTCACTTCACTTTCGATCCTCGGCAACCAGCTTTCTCTCTATCCCAAGGACAAAGGAGTCTCTATCGAATTGGCGGTCTACCGCGTGCACGAGCCTTGCACCAGTCGCCTGCTGGCACAATGTCTCGAGCCCGGCATGACGGTCATTGATGTTGGCTGCAACATTGGGTACTACGCTTTGCTCGAAGCTCAACGAGTCGGTCCGACAGGGCGGGTAATCGCCATTGAGCCAGAGCCGACAAATGCCCGGTTGTTCCTCCATAACGTCCAAGCCAACGGTTACCAAAACATCGTGTTTCATCAAGTCGCGATCAGCGATCGAAACGGGACATCTTCGCTTCGTATCTCAGAAAAATCGAACCGGCACTCGCTGAACCCAGTTCCGTGGCCGACAACCGGTGTCGAAGTGCCCGTTCGAACGTTGGACTCTCTGATCGAAGAGGACCCGCCGGAATCAGTGGACTTGGTGCGAATGGATCTGGAAGGTCACGAAGTCATGGTGCTTTCGGGCATGCTGCATACGATCCAAAGATATAGCCCAAGATTGGTGATCGAAATTCATCCGGACATCCTCGGAGCGGAAGCTGTCGAACAGTGGCTCCATGCATTGAAAGCCTTGGGATATAAACCAGATTGGGTTTTCGACCAGGAGCGGGACGTTCCTTTTCGCTGGCGTTTCCTTAGGCCCGAGACCCCCGCCATGGATGAGCTCATTTCCGATCCCAGGATTCACTCTGAGCCAAAGCGCCCGCTGATGGCCTTCTTTTCCAGGAATCACTCAGTCCGTGTGCCCTTATCGCCGACGGATTCAGCATTGCCGCAGCATTTGCCGCTGACTGCTGACAATTCCTCCACGGTCTGCACGGAGTAGAACAACGGCTGCGCTGGACATCCCGGTGAGCAATTCATTGCCAGAAAAATTCTAAGGTTTCCGAGGAGAAGAAAATGAGCGTCGCTGTGATTACCGGATCGGCGGGACTTGTCGGTTCCGAAGCTGCCCGCTATTTTGCCGAGTTAGGAATGGACGTCGTCGGGATCGATAACGGCATGCGTGCTGAGTTTTTTGGTCCAGAGGCTTCCACTCAGTGGGTCCGCGATCGTCTTTGCGAGCAGGTCCCGCGTTACCTTCATCACGATGTCGACATCCGCGATTCCGGCGCCGTCTCGAAAATCTTCTCTCGCTACGGCAGCGACATCTACCTAATCATTCACGCCGCGGCTCAGCCCTCTCACGACTGGGCGGCGACAAATCCTTCGGTCGACTTGACCGTTAACACCAACGGTACTTCCGTTATGCTCGAAGCCGCTCGCCAGTTTGCCCCCCACGCGGTCTTCATCTACATGTCCACAAACAAGGTATACGGCGACACTCCCAATCAACTCCCTTTGGTCGAGTTAGAAACGCGTTGGGACTTGGACCCCTCACATTCCTATGCCGCAAAAGGCATTCCGGAGTCGATGTCTGTTGACTGCACCATGCACAGCCTGTTTGGCGTCTCAAAACTCGCGGCCGACCTTCTAGTGCAGGAATACGGGCGTTATTTCGGTATGCAGACCGCTTGCTTCCGCGGCGGATGCCTCACCGGTCCGAACCACTCCGGCACGCAGCTGCATGGCTTTCTTGCGTATTTGATGAAGTGCGCCGTTACCGAAACCCCTTACACCATATTCGGCTACAAGAAAAAACAAGTTCGCGACAACATTCACAGCGCAGATCTCATTCGCGCCTTCCACGAATTCTTTAAGAAACCGCGCCCCGGCGAGGTCTTCAACATTGGCGGAGGCCGCGACAGTAATTGTTCCATGCTAGAGGCCATCGCACTCTGCCAAAACATCACTGGTAAAAAGCTCCGCGCCACGTACGTCGACGAAAATCGTCGCGGCGACCACATTTGGTGGATCAGTGACATCGCACATTTTCAAGAGCACCATCCCGGCTGGAAACTGGACTACGACGTACCACGAATCCTGCGTGAAATTTATGAACTCAATGTCGATCGTTGGAGCGACAAATGCTTAACGCTGGCAAGCGAAACGTACTCGGCATCCTGATAAGCGTGGCCGATTATGAAGGCGCTGTGGAAGCGATCGTTCGGGCCGCACGTGACCGAGTAGGCTCCGCGGTATCCGCCCTTGCCGTCCACGGCTTGATGACCGGAGTGTTCGATCGCGAACAAAAGTTTCGCCTCAACCATTTTGATTTGCTGGTGCCCGATGGACAGCCCGTCAGGTGGGTTCTCAATTGGTTGCACCACGCTGGCCTTTCAGACCGCGTCTATGGCCCGAACTTGACACTAAAGCTTTGTGCTCGCGCTGCCCAGGAGGGTTGCCCAGTATATTTTTACGGCAGCACTGACGAAGTTCTATGCTCGCTGAGGCGCAATCTTGAATTTAGGTTCCCCAGTTTGATAATCGCCGGTATGGAGCCCTCAAAGTTCCGCCGCCTACGCCCAGACGAAAAACTTGAGCTGGCCACTCGTATACGGACCTCAGGGGCAGCCATCACGTTTGTCGGATTGGGCTGCCCGCGCCAAGAAGCGTTCGCATATGAATTCCGCGACCATCTGCAGATGCCCACCGTAGCTGTCGGTGCGGCCTTTCCGTTCCTAGCAGGGATCGTTCCGCAAGCGCCCGCGTGGATGCAAAACGCCGGCCTCGAATGGCTTTTCCGATTAGTGGCGGAGCCCCGCCGGCTCTGGCAGCGTTATCTTCTCCTGAATCCGGCTTATGTTTTTCTGGTCGCGATGCAAGCGATTGGAATCTCACGGTTTTCCACCGATGGGCAATCGCCAACCAACGAACTTCTTTATGGCTAATTAAACTGTCTCGCGCGAACGATGACTGAAAGGCGCTTCACATGCGGGTTCCAATAAGAGGCGGGTCTGGGATGTATATCACTTCCTCCACTCGGAAAGATAAGGCCGGCCATGCGTGGCTGTCGGCGGCTTCGGTCTTGCTCGTCATTACGCTTCTAACAATGCTGGTCCCTCGTGCCAGCGCCCAAAGCGATTTCACCCTTATTGCACTACCTGATACTCAATACTATTCAGAAACGTACCCGAACACATTCACCGCGCAGACTAAGTGGGTCGTGGATAATGCAGCAGCGCTAAACATCCAAGCGGTCCTCGGTCTGGGAGACATCGTTAACACTGCTTCAAACACCTGGGAATGGCAAAATGCAGATACCTCCATCAAACTGCTGGACAGTGCAAACATTCCATACCTGCTAGCCATCGGCAACCATGACTATTCAGACAGTGGCGATTCCAGTGGCCGCACCTCGGAAACCACTAATTTCAACGCTTTCTTCGGTCCATCTCGGTACCAAGGTTACTCTTGGTATAAAGGCCAGTACCCTGCCGGCAGCAACGAGAATTTCTACGGCATCCTCACGATCAACGGTAAACAATATCTTTTTCTGATGTTGGAATTCTATCCCCGCGACGCTGCGCTGGCTTGGGCCACGTCGATCATAGCGGCAAATCCTGCTGCAGAAGTCATCGTTGTCACTCACTCGTACGTTTATATCGACAACACGCGCGTGTCACTCTGCGACAGCATCAATGCGCAAACCTACAACGTAGGAGCTGACAACGATGGCGAGGCGCTCTGGAAAAAGTTCGTCAGCCAGTACAGCCAAATCAGCCTGGTGCTGAACGGCCACTTTGCGTACACGGATTCCACGGCCGAGGGCGTGGGCAGACGAACCGACCTGGGTGTAAACGGCAACATCGTTAATGAAATGCTGTCGGACTATCAGGAAATGACGAATGGGGGAAATGGATATCTAAGGATTCTTAAGTTCCGGCCCTCGTTGAACACGATTGAAGTAAGTACCTACTCGCCGACTTTGAATGCATACCTCAGCGATTCCAATAACCAGTTCACGGTACAGTGGCACAGCACAGGAACGCCTCCCAGCGGAACAGGAACTGTCGGTGGGCAAGTTCAAAACTTGAGTTGCGAAACGATTTCTGGTGCGACGGTCTCAACCGGTAGCGGTTCGGCTACTACGGATTCTCAGGGCAACTTCTCTCTGAACGCGACTGCGCCGGCTGCTTATACTGTCACTGCCCAGGCCAGCGGTTACGCCCCGAGCTCAGATGCCATTAATGTCTGGACCGGGTATCCTGATTCCGTCAAATACTTCCTGTCCACCCAACAGCCCGGGTCGATTTCTGGAAAGGTTACGAATACATCTGGAGCGGCCATTTCAAGTGCGACGGTGTGGTATAGCGGGGGAACAACAAAAACCGATTCCAGCGGTGATTACACGTTTAGCAACGTACCTCCTGAAACATATACGGTTACGGCTTCACAAAGTGGATATCAAACCTCCAGCAATCAGAATGTCAGTGTAAGCTCTGGAATCACAACCTCATCCAACCTCGTCCTGACGGCAACGTCGACTGGAAGCATTGCCGGGACGGTGACCAACGCCACTGGGACAGGGATTGCCAATGCCACCGTCTCCTACAGCGGTGGGTCCGCGACAGCGACCACGAACTCTAGCGGTGGCTACACGCTGAATGTGGTTCCAGGGACCTACAGCGTGACCGCGACGGCAGTGGGGTACCTGAGTGCGACACAGCCAGGCGTGAGTGTCGCTGCGGGTGCCACGACGGCCCTGAATTTTGCTCTGACGCAGTCCGGAACGATCTCCGGGACGGTGACCAACGGGGCTGGGACGGGGATTGCCAATGCTACCGTCTCCTACAGTGGCGGCTCCACGACGGCGACCTCGAATTCTAGCGGTGGCTACACTCTGAGCGTAGCTCCCGGGACCTACAGTGTGACCGCTGGGGCCAGTGGGTACGTGAGTTCGACGCAGGCAAATATCAGCGTTACCATGGGGAGCACCGCTACCGTTAACTTTAGTTTGGCGCAATCGATCGGAACGATTTCCGGGACGGTGACGAACGCAACGGGGGCGGGGATTGCCAACGCTACCGTCTCCTACAGTGGCGGCTCCACGACGGCGACTACGAATTCTAGTGGTGCTTACACTCTGAGCGTAGCTCCCGGGACCTACAGTGTGACCGCCGCAGCCAGTGGGTACGTGAGTTCGACGCCGCAAAATTTCAGTGTCACCGCGGGCAGCACCACTGTTGCTAACTTCAGTTTGGCGGCATCGGGCGGAACTGCGATGGCCACAGTCCAGTCGGCTAATAAGTCTCAATCCGGTCTTACCTCGCTATCCCTGGCCTTCCCGGTCACCCCCACAGCAGGAAACACACTGATCGTGGTTGGTATTTCTTCTGGAGTCTTAGGAACCAGCTTGACGGTTTCGGACAATAACCTACAGACCTGGCAGTCAGCGTTTGGCTACGTGACGAACCCGAGCACGAACGGGCAGGTGAAGGTCTGGTTCGCCAGCAACTGTGTGGGCAAACCGACGACGGTGACCGTTTCGATCGGCTCCGCTTCCCACAACATACACATGCAGATATTCGAGGTGAGCGGATTAACGACCAACCCGGTTGATGCTACCGGCAGTTCCGACAGTGGATCTGCTTCGGTCACAACTCAGTCAGTCACGACCACCGGCGCGGTCACCCAAGGGACGGAGTATGCTCTAGCGACTCACTGGACATGGAACTGCAGCAGTTGTGCTCCGACCATCACGAAGGACCCGAACTACACGATTTTGCAGCAATCGCCGAATCCGAGCGGTGGTGATTTTGTACTTAGCGAAGCGAGGGTGCAGAGCGTCGCCAGCGGCAAGCAGAGCGTAACCTTCAGCAGTTCGATCGCCTACCAGTACGCGTCCGTCCTCATCACCTTCAAGGGTGGTAGCACTGGCCAGAACGGAGTGATCGGGGGCAACGTGACCAACGCCACTGGGACGGGGATTGCCAATGCCACCGTCTCCTACAGCGGTGGGTCCGCGACAGCGACCACGAACTCTAGCGGTGGCTACACGCTGAATGTGGTTCCAGGGACCTACAGCGTGACCGCGACGGCAGTGGGGTACCTGAGTGCGACACAGCCAGGCGTGAGTGTCGCTGCGGGTGCCACGACGGCCCTGAATTTTGCTCTGACGCAGTCCGGAACGATCTCCGGGACGGTGACCAACGGGGCTGGGACGGGGATTGCCAATGCTACCGTCTCCTACAGTGGCGGCTCCACGACGGCGACCTCGAATTCTAGCGGTGGCTACACTCTGAGCGTAGCTCCCGGGACCTACAGTGTGACCGCTGGGGCCAGTGGGTACGTGAGTTCGACGCAGGCAAATATCAGCGTTACCATGGGGAGCACCGCTACCGTTAACTTTAGTTTGGCGCAATCGATCGGAACGATTTCCGGGACGGTGACGAACGCAACGGGGGCGGGGATTGCCAACGCTACCGTCTCCTACAGTGGCGGCTCCACGACGGCGACTACGAATTCTAGTGGTGCTTACACTCTGAGCGTAGCTCCCGGGACCTACAGTGTGACCGCCGCAGCCAGTGGGTACGTGAGTTCGACGCCGCAAAATTTCAGTGTCACCGCGGGCAGCACCACTGTTGCTAACTTCAGTTTGGCGGCATCGGGCGGAACTGCGATGGCCACAGTCCAGTCGGCTAATAAGTCTCAATCCGGTCTTACCTCGCTATCCCTGGCCTTCCCGGTCACCCCCACAGCAGGAAACACACTGATCGTGGTTGGTATTTCTTCTGGAGTCTTAGGAACCAGCTTGACGGTTTCGGACAATAACCTACAGACCTGGCAGTCAGCGTTTGGCTACGTGACGAACCCGAGCACGAACGGGCAGGTGAAGGTCTGGTTCGCCAGCAACTGTGTGGGCAAACCGACGACGGTGACCGTTTCGATCGGCTCCGCTTCCCACAACATACACATGCAGATATTCGAGGTGAGCGGATTAACGACCAACCCGGTTGATGCTACCGGCAGTTCCGACAGTGGATCTGCTTCGGTCACAACTCAGTCAGTCACGACCACCGGCGCGGTCACCCAAGGGACGGAGTATGCTCTAGCGACTCACTGGACATGGAACTGCAGCAGTTGTGCTCCGACCATCACGAAGGACCCGAACTACACGATTTTGCAGCAATCGCCGAATCCGAGCGGTGGTGATTTTGTACTTAGCGAAGCGAGGGTGCAGAGCGTCGCCAGCGGCAAGCAGAGCGTAACCTTCAGCAGTTCGATCG
Source organism: uncultured Acidobacteriota bacterium (assembly GCA_963733775.1). Taxonomy (GTDB): domain Bacteria; phylum Acidobacteriota; class Terriglobia; order Acidiferrales; family UBA7541; genus Acidiferrum. Next base: position 32,083 of record CAVTEE010000003.1, read on the forward strand.
CCTACCAGTACGCGTCCGTCCTCATCACCTTCAAATGATCTAAGGCCCTTGGGTTTTCAATTGGAATCGGCGTCGCGACCGTCCTCGAGATAAACTTCCGGAGCCGGGAAGAAACGATCTTGCAGGTGAACGGTATTTAAGTCGTAGTCGGAAATTTATCCGTCTTCGTTGGCGGTTAGAATCTATGTACAAGAAATTCTATGGATTGATTCGCAATCCGTTCGAAGTCAGCCCGGATCCATTCTTCTTTTACTCGACGCCACGTCACTGTAAGGCGCTGTTGAATTTAGTGTATGGCGTGGTTCATCGAAGAGGATTTGTCGTACTTAGCGGCGAGGTCGGGACGGGCAAGACCTTGCTTGTGCGATGTCTTATGCAGCTCCTCAGGAAGAATAGGGTTGCCTCTGCTTTTGTATATAACCCCACGATTTCAGGTTTGGAATTTCTCACCCACGTAATGAATGGTCTAGGTTTTCCGCCTTCACCAGGCAGCACAAAGGGAGAGTTGCTTTCCCGCCTGAACAGTTATTTGATGGAGCGGAACCGTCAGGATTTAATTACCGCGCTTGTCGTTGATGAGGCTCAATTGCTGAGCCCGGAGTCACTCGAAGAAATCCGTTTGTTGACCAACCTGGAGACCACCAAGCATAAGCTTTTGCAAATCGTGCTAGTTGGTCAACCGGAATTTGAGCATAAACTCGATTCGCACCAACTTCGACAATTGAAACAGAGGGTGGGCTTACGCTGTAGTCTTCAGCCGTTGAATTCGACCGAATTGGAAGGTTATATCCATAGACGATTAGAATTGGCTGGAGCTAATTCGCACTCAGCAAATATATTTCTGGATGAAACCATGCCTTTGATCCAATTTTTTTCAGGAGGCATACCGCGCTTAGTCAACACCGTCTGTGAGAATTCGCTGCTCTTGGGATTTGGGCACAAGCAGCATCTCATCACCTCAGAGATTGTGCACGAGGTTGCTACTGACCTCCATTTGGATACTTTTTCCTATGGAGCAGTCCATCAGGCGCACCGTTAAAGCGAAACGGATATTGAGATAGCCAGCTCTACGGGTTGTCGCGAAGACTGAAAAACTGCAAGCCAAAGCCCTCACCCTTGAATTCGATCTGCGCAGGGCTGCCGGAATGCTGAATGCGCCTGCTCCAGCGCAAGCTTTTGGCGCCTTCACTTCTCTAGATGCTGAGGCGATGCATCCGTGCGAACCTTCGCAACCCGAGGAGTTGACTGAGAAACTCCTTAGATTCTTCAAAGGTGCCGCCCCAAAAAACCCGGCATTTAACGTTTGTCCCAGAGATTGAAATGATCAGACAGAACAGCCCTCCGGACGAGCGAGACGGGGATGCGACCGAACAGGACAGTGATGGAGATATCGAGGCGCGTCGGAGCCCGCTGGTCAACGATAAAGCAAACCAAGAAAAGCCAAGTCACATCCGAAAAAGCTCGGTGGCATGAAGACGCCAAGTGTCTGAAATGCATCTGCCCGTAACGAGGCGTGTCGTACAATGTGATGGAGCCGTAAGGTCATTGGCGATACCGAAACAATGAGTCTCCATCCCTTACATCGTACCCAGGAGAAATCAAAGTTGTTACTAAATAGAAGCGTGGAGCCTACCGAACCAATCAGGAATGACCGGTGTCATTTACTTCCCGTTCGAAGCCCGACTCGGAAGGGGCTGAAAATGCGGGATGACTCACTCACGTTGCGGACGATTAACGATGTGCGGGAACTCGAAAGCATGCGAGGTATTTGGGAGCGCTGGCCAGGAAGCCGCGATTCCGATCTTGACTTCTTTTGCAGTATGGTACGGTCGCGAGGAAGTAACTGTCGACCGCACGTGATCGTGCTGAGTCGCAACGCGCGACCGGATGCCATCTTGATTGGCCTGTGCGAACGCAGGAAGCTGCGGTTCAGACTGGGCTCATTCACAATTTGCCAGCCCGAAGTGAATGTTCTGGAATTGGTCTACGGCGGCCTGCGCGGCAATGCTCAAGTGGAGAACTGTGCAGTTCTGGTCCGAGAGATCATAAGGTCGTTAGAGGCAGGAGTTGCCGATTTAGCCTTGTGGAAGCAGCTCGAGGTGCAGTCTCCGATGTACGAATGCGTCCTTAAGTTGCCGACCTTCGCTTTGCGAGATCATTCCGGCTGGCTTCATGATCATTGGTGGCTCCGAAACTTTCCCAAGGGTCGGCAGGCATTTCTCCTGAGTCTTGGGAGAAATCAGCGCTCTAAATTGCAGCGCAAGTACAAGAAGGTTTTGGACCGTTTTGCGGGAGAAGTGCAAATCCGCAGTTTTCGCTCCGTCGCGGATCTGGAGCCGGCCATCGCGGACATGGAGGCCATTGCTAGCAAAACCGCCAAGCGGAGAGTATTTGGAGATGGTTTTTTCAATACTCCGCAAATTCGTGACCAAATGACGGTAGCGAGCGAGAGGGGATGGCTGAAAATCTATATCCTTTATCTCGACAGGAAGCCGGCAGCTTTCTGGATGGGTACTCTCTATGACGGCTGCCTCCAAGGGGACCACACCGGCTACGATCCCGTTTGGAGCGAATTCTCACCTGGGATTTTCCTCTTCCTCAGTATCCTCGAAGACCTTCGAGAAGAAGATATCAAGACGATCGATTTCGGCTACGGAAACATCCAGCTTAGGCAGTGTTTTGGCGATATGCGGCGCGTTGAATCACGCGCCCAAATTTATGCGCCAACTGCGCGTGGAATCCAGTTGAACCTCTTGCGTACTGTGACCTGTCGCACGACGAATTTTGCAAAAACCCTCGTTCGATGGGCGCATCGCCTGGAGCCGGCGAGGAAAGCTTTGAGGAACCAGCTTGCTCGCCAGCACTACAAATATTGGCCTACACTGCCGGATCGCTCGCGCGGCCTCAAGGGACGTCAATTGGACTAGGGTAGATTCGATGATGACCGGTACTTAAAGTCATCATTCATATACACGGCGCCATCGCGTTTCAGGAGGTTCCACTTGCATATTTGCGAAATCGGGTGAGGCTATGTCGCTTTATCTGGGTTCGTGGCCAGCAGTTCGCGGAAATAACCCGCTTTGTGCAGCCGCTGCTTGTTGTAGTTTACCCCCGCTTCCATCAGCAGCCCGCTAATTCTGTTCTTCATCCGCACCATCTGGCGGACCAGCAGGTTGCGATAGCGCAGCGTGCGTTGCCGTTCGCGAATGGCTGTGGAGGCCATGTAGCACTCGGGCAGAAAATCGCACCGCAAGCAGTCACAGATCTTACTAGCGTCGATGCGATCGTTTCACGAATGCGGCTGATTGGTCACTTGCTTAGGATCGTGCCTGATTAGCACTAATCGGAAAAGTGGATGTAGCATGTGCCCTATTCAAACGCGGAATGATCGGCCGTGAACTGTCTAGTGAGTTTTTTGCGAAAGGCTGAATCCTGAATGAGTTTTTGAAGTTTGCGGATGTAAATCTTCTGTGTTTTCTCCATTTCTTTCCGATCTACGGCTTGGGTAGTTTCCCACTCTGCTTCCAAGAATAGTGCACCGAGAACGTGTTCGGCATGATGAACTGAGGTCCCAGTGGCTACCATCTTTTCAAAGGCAGCCCTTACCAAAGTATCCTGCTCAAGCTGACCTTGACGGCCGCAAGCGCGGTGAAGTGGGCCAGAGGATTCACGGGTTCGCCTCCTAGCGTGATCTCGTATTGCGTTCCTTCACGTAGGTCCGCGAACTCAAGGGCATTGTGAACGTGCTTTAGGTGCATGTGCTCTTGCACCGCCTGCGGCATTGTGAACGTGCTTTAGGTGCATGTGCTCTTGCACCGCCTGCGCATAGAGTTGGCTCTCATGCGGGAGTTCGGCCACCATTCCCGCCTTGATTGCCTCGAAGACCAGCTTCTCGTGCCGTCCGATCAGTCTGCGAAGTTCTGTAAGTTCGGATTCGTCCATTTCCTCTACCGTTCTCTTGGGACAATGCTACTACTCTACGGGTGTCTGTGGGGGCCTCTGCACCATCGCTGATCGGGATTTCACACATTATAAAAGGGCGCCCCGATGCTGCGGCGGATATGGGCGCTGCCGACGCCATCGGGTTAGCACTTCCACTGCAGTTGCAAAATCTGGGAGCCGAACGAGGAAAGTCGGCGCGGTGTCTGAGGAATCGATTACGTGGGAACAAACGGGCCGCGTCAGACGGGCAAAAAACTGGCGGTCGGAACCCCGCAGCCTGCTGGGGGTGCTCTAGTCACAAATTTCTTGCGTCGAGGGTCGAAGGAGCATTAGGATGCGCGAGATAGGAGTCCAAATCGGAAATCCCGATTTAGATGCCCCTCGCAACAGTCTGCGGCCGGAGCACTGTCGATACAGCCCTATAGATTTCTCAACAGTAATCGGCGGTCGAGAAGCGACGCGTTCGAGGAATGGCGTTTGAAAGTGGCTGAAGCGCTTTTCGGTATGTCTTCGGCATGATTACGCTGAGGTTGAAAGATACCGGTTAGAGGCGGACATTAGAGCGCCGACGAAGTGGGGACCGAAGCCACGGGTTCGATAATTTCTGTTCTGGACAGTTATCCGGAAATACTCTAGTTTCCACATTAATGCATTAAAGTCCGAGCCAGAGAACATTTTCAATCTTGGAGGCAACCCCATGAAGCGATCGAGTGCGATGCTTGCGATCCTTTTCTGCTTTGCTGGGATGGCCGGGGCGCAGCAGCCCAACCCAAAGATGGCACCGACCAAACCGAGCGTTACCACAGAACAAAGCCCGCAGACGAAATTCAAAGCGATCTGGGAACCGGTGAACTACAAGCAAGACCTTACTTTGACGGATGTCTTCTTCGTCAGTGACGAAGAGGGTTGGGTGACAGGTCAACACGGCACGATCCTCCATACGAAGGACGGTGGCAATAGCTGGACGCCCCAACTCGGGGGAGATCCGCACTCCGGAGAGGAGACAGTCGCGACACCCCGATTTCTAGACGCGAAGCACGGGTGGGCCGCGCAGGGAGCCAAGCTTTTGCGTACCACCGACGGCGAAAACTGGGAACAGATCGGCGCGGTGCCGGCGACGTGGGGTGTCGTGGAGTATGTTTTTCTGTCACCGACCGTTGGTGTGCTACTCGATGGGAATAATAACGTCTCGCATATTTTGCAAACACGCGATGGCGGCCGCAATTGGAAGGAAATGATGTCCACCAAGGCCTGTCACGCCACAATCCAGGTGGAGGGACTTTCGCGCGATGCGGACTGCGTCCTGAAGGCAATGCATTTCCCCTCCTCCAGTCGCGGGTACGCCATCGGTGGAACTGGGGCCGACTTCAATACCTTGTTCGTCGCTAAAACGGAAGACGGCGGTAACAGTTGGAACGTGTCTCCTCTGGCCGATGTCGGCCAAGTGTGGATTGGAGGTGCTTGGGGGGCTAATCACTGGCTCTTCTTTACCGATGAAAGTACCGGGTTTGCGAATCTGAACAACGCCAAGCTGATCGCTACCAACGACGGCGGGCAGAGCTGGCACGGATTGGTAGCTTCGCCAGCAGGCGCCGTCAAGTTTCCCGATCGCGAAGTGGGATGGATATTTGACGGTCAAAAGCTGACTTTCACCACCGACGGCGGCAGGCGTTGGAACTCACGCAGTTTCCGGTTTCCCGCCAGCGTCAAGGCCTATAGCTTTCCAACCAGGCAACGGGCTTATGTGGTTGGTGATCATGGCATGGTCTATCGCTATCGGGTTGTTCCCATCGATTATGCCGGGAAGAACATCATCGATGCGCCCATGATGCCCGCGGCTTCCACAACCCAAGTTCAGGGAACCAGGTAATTCGCCACCAGACTACTCTTCTTCCCGCGATAGATGTTGAGAACAGGGGTGGGTGTTGAAAAACTCGCCCACTGGCGGGAGTTTTGAGCTGGGGTGATTTTCCTGCGGGGGTATCGCGCTTTCTGTTTCTATCTCAGATCGGAACCGTGACTGATTCTAGAGATCTCGATTTTAGGAATTACCGTTGGATGTGCGCTTGCGACCGGAATCATTGTGGGATTGCTTCCGGCGCTTCGCGCCTCTGCGGCAAACTTGAATTCGTTGCTGCACGAAGGTGGCCAACGGAATTCCTCCGGAATCAACCCTTGTGGTTCGCCAAAACTCTGGCCGACTGTAAAATCAATAGAATAGCAGCCGCCGTCTCACCAGCGTTCTGTTATAACTTCAGCCATGTTGCGCTTTGTCAGTCTCTGTTTCGGAACGGTGGTTCGTCTGTTGCGCGCGCGACGAAGCCTGCTTATCGAGAATCTGGCTTTGCGTCAACAACTCGCCGCGATCAAGCGGCGGCATCCGCGGTCACAGCTCGGTCGCCTCGATAAGCTGTTCTGGGTTGTCATACGTCAGTTCTGGTCACGGTGGAAAAAAGCCCTCATCGTAGTCACGCCTGAAACGGTGGTCCGGTGGCACCAGGCCGGCTTCCGACTGTATTGGAGACTGATTTCGAAAGTGAAGAAGCCGATCGGGAGAAGACAGACGCCGAAGCAGGCGCGGCAGTTGATCTACTTATGACTCTCCTGCCTTTATTTCAAGTGCTTGTTGACCGCCTTGGTCATCTGAAACATGTCCAATTTCTTACTGCCAAAGATCGGCTGCAACTTATCGTCGGCCAGGATTTCTCGTTTGTTCTTTGGATTCTGAAGTTTGTGCTTCTTAATGTGCGCCCAAATCTTTTTTGTGACTTCAGTTCGAGGCAGTGGTTTTGTGCCAACAATTTTGGCCAGGTGCTCTGAAGGCTGCATTGGCTTCATAAAAGCGCTATTCTTTGCTTTAGGCGTTGTCTTTGCCATTTTCGCTCTCCACCCTTGTCGCAAGCGTGCCTAACTCCGTGATCACGGGAATTGTAACAGATCAAGTTGGCAGATGTGCGTAAAAGCAACCCTTCGCAGGCATCTGGCGAGCCGAAAAGTGTGGGCAGAGATCCCGATGGTCTTAATATTAGATGTAGCGTTACGTCCCGTCATGATATTGGCCTGGGTTTCGGCTTGGGCACAGCCAAATACCGGTGCCCCGGGGATTGAGTGCAAAGCGCGAGCAAGGAGAAACGAATGCGCCGTATTTCTATTTATTTTTTTGGTCTGATGTTAATCGGTCTTGGCGGGGTGACGGTCAGCAATGCGCAGGATAAGCCTCCCGTCAGGGCCCGGTTGGACTCCGCGACACCCACTTCCGGCGCACGCGCGGAGTTCCTCGAGGAAATCGCCTTCTACGAACAGAGATATACGCGCCTCGCCGAAACTGTGCCCGCCGAGAAGTACTCGTGGCGTCCGGGTGAGGGCGTTCGCTCGATCGGGGAGGTCTACACGCACATCGTTGCCGCCAACTACGGCGTTGCACGGGCGCTTGGCACTGCCCCACCTGCCGGCTTCGATTTCAAGTCCGTCGCGGCCATCTCTAGCGACAAGGCGAAAACGGTTCAAGCATTGAAGGATTCCTTTGCACATTTCCGGAAAGCGATTCTCGCCCTCAGCGATGCGGACCTCGACAAACCTCAGAAAATGTTTGTCCGCCAAACCACGCAGCGCGGAGCATTCTTCATGATCACCGGACATTTTGGCGAACATCTCGGCCAGTCCATCGCCTATGCGCGCATGAACGGCGTCGTGCCGCCATGGACCGAAGAGGCACAAAAGCAAGAGCAGAAGCAATCCGAGAAGCCAAAACCGTAGGTCTAGCATTAAAAACCTGGCGGGAGCATTGCGTCCGGCTGCGCTTCTTCCCATAACGCCGTTTGTTCGTGCGCGATTCTATTAATGATAAAACAATCTATGACACGGCAATGATGCTTGATCGGCTTTCGGGTTGCAATCTAACGGCCCCCACGTTTGTAACTCCCGACATGTGGAATAACTAAAACTGCCTGAGTAAAGAGTCGGGGCTAGTTAAGTGACTCGCTTGGTACACCTTGTGGCGTCGTGCCTCCTCGGTGTCTAATGTTCCCGGAGGAATCAATGGACATTTTGGTGGCGCTAAAGCAGGAACAAGCGAGGTTGCAGCAACAGTTAAAAGGGATACAGGGAGCCATCCTTGCTCTGAACGGTTCACATCCGGCTCCAGCTCGCGCACAGAGCGTGAACCACAAGACGAGCAAGCGAACTATGTCTGCGGCAGCTAGAGCCAAGATTTCGAAGGCAACGAAAGCGCGTTGGGCGAAGTTCAGAGCCGACAAAGCGAAGAAAGCAAAGTAGCGAGACTTTAAGAGAAGCAGGGTTGAGCCCGCAGCCGTCTGCCGTCCTGCGTGTCACCGCTGAAGCCATCTTCACTTGGATGTGTAGTCGCATAACCGCACATGTGCCTAGAGTGGATACCACATGCCCGGCAACGTCTGTAGTCCGCGTTAGTTCTTGACGTTCATCGCCTCGGAATCTACGGCTTTCTTGCCGGTGACGCCCTCAAGTCCGGTGAGCACACCACGATAGTCGTTCTTGTCACATTGCATCGCGAAGCCGCCTTTGGCGTCACCAGTGGCCCAGGTCAAGCCGACGTAGTGCTTTTTTGATTTAGTGAGTGCCATTAATCCACCAATCCCGAAGGAGATAACCGCGAGGCCGATTGCTGCACCAATACGCCGGTGAACATCTTGGCCGTAGCTAATGTCTTGGATGGTCGAAGGCACCAGAGTTGTAACGAGTGTTTTGGTTTCCATGATACGGATTTGGTTCGAATCAATGTACAAGCGCAGTTTCACTCCGGCTTTGAGGCCGGGAATTGATCCACCGTCATAAACGACGTTATAACCGCCGTCATCTTTCGCTTCGACTGCTGTTGAAAATTGAGTAAGGTTCAGGACGGCGACACACAACAACAGGGCTAGGAATTTAGTTCGCATTGTTTCCTCTCGGTGAATTTAGTCTTTGGGCCTGGTTTATTGTCTCGTTATATTAAAGAATGCTTATCTGCATTGTTTGAGTTCGTGACGTAGGAGTGCCCGACCTCATGGACAGGTAAGCTATGAAGCTTTATTAGGGCTGTGGGTTAGGCTTCGGGGAACCTACTGCATTCTTGAGTACAGCGTATGGAGCCATCTGGCATGATCAGAAACTCGATGCCGTCGCGCATGACGGATCTCGAAGCCTAACCGGCGTTGCAAGTCGGCGCACTTTGAAACCAGGTTCCCATTGTCAAAAGCAGGCGGCGCCGTGTTCAATCACGCTACGCGCGAACTATGCACCACGCCGCCCGCTAGGATTAACGCCGCACTCTCAGACTAATCGTCGTAGTCTGCGTCTCCGATCCAGAAACACCATTGATCGTCACGGTCCGTGTCCCCGTAGTCGCCGTTCTGCTAGCCGTAAACGTCACCGTGCTAATGCCGGTAGCCGGATTCGGACTGAACGTAGCTGTAACTCCAGTCCCCAGCCCCGAAGCCGACAACGTCACGCTGCCGGTGAACCCATTCGCGGGCGTCGCCGTAATCGTCGATTTTCCAGAAGAGGACCGCGTAATGATCAAGCTACTCGGCGAAGCCGACAGTGTGAAGCTACCAGACACAGCCGCGCTCACCGTCAGCGTGACCGTCGTCGTGTGCGTGATACCTCCCCCAATGGCGGTCACCACGATGGAGTACGTCCCCGTCGCAGTCGTCGACGCGACCGCCATGGTCATCGTCGAACTGCCCGAACCCGGCGCAGCAAATGACGCCGGATTAAAACTAACCGTCACGCCAGATGGTTGTCCACTCGCCGACAACGCCACGCTCGAATCAAATCCTCCCGACGTAGCGACCGTAATGGTAGATGTTCCGTTGCTCCCCCGCACCACCGAAACCGAACTAGGCGAAGCGGAAATGCTGAAGCTAGGAGACGTCGATGTCGGTGCCAGCGCATTAATCAACGCTGTACCGTTCGGGCTCCCCCAGCCACTCGCCAAATCATAACCAGTAGTCGCCGAATATCCATTGCTCCCGCTGGTGATGTCGTGGAAATCGCTGTCATAGCTCGATCCCCCGCCAATCGAATACAGCGCTGGATTAATAAATCCCAGCGGACCATTCCCGCTCGCCGCCGATTGTTGATTGATCAGCGCCAAATATCCCGCCCACATTGGGGCCGCAAAGCTAGTCCCGCCGTATTCATTAGCCGTGCAGGTTGTCTGATCCGCGCAAACATAAAAAGTGAAATTCGCGTTGGCCGACACGTCCGGTCCGTTGCGATAGGTCTTCGAACAGCTCGCGCAAGAATTCGCCGCTGCCGTCTGCCACGAAGGAATCGCAAATCTGTTCGGCGAAATTCCGCCTCCGCCATCAACCCAGGTTGATTCCGAACTCCACGCACCACCCGCGCTGCTGGTGGTCAAGTCCGTTCCGCCTACTGTGGTGACATACACATCATCCGCTGGGTAAATCTCCGAACCAGTTCGTGTCGCCGTCCACTTGCCGTTGTCGCCCGCCGCTTGAAACAAATTCTGTCCCTGCGCAGCGAACTCCTCGAAATACGGATTGTCCGTGCTTGGATCGGCCGGGCTCCACGTCCACGAAGAACTCAATTGCGCATTCAGCGGGGAAGCCGTAGCCATCGCATTGAAAATCGCGGCATCCGTCGAACCTACATACATCACCAGCCGCGAAAGCCCCGGAGCCATACCGATCGCTTGCGTCATGTCTAACGTCTGTTCGGTGTCATCGCAACCGGGAGAGACGCAGCTTGTGCTGGTTCCATCCGTGGAGTCCAGTGTGATCGGCACATTATTCGTTTGACCGGCGTTTTTGAAATACGTCGTCAGGTCCGTCAAATCCGTACCGTAATATTCCAGCAGTCCCAGCGTTTGCCCACTCCCGTTGAGCGCCGTCGCGCCATAGTAAGCCGCGCGCATATCACTCCCGAGAAAAGACGCCGACGGTCCCGATCCAGTAGTCGCCGTGGGATTCGTTCCCTTGTTCTTGTGTAGCCCCGCGGGATGCGGTATCGAATAATTGTCCAAGCCGGATATGTGCCACAGCCGCACCGAAACATTGGGCGTCGGCTCCCGGTCCGGCGCAAAGAAAGTCCGGTCCTCGGTTGGGTGCTGATAAACCTTCATATTCACGTGTAGTGCGGCCTCAATCATCTCCACCGTGCCGGTCACATCCACATTCAGCCGATTTCGCGACGTCCCCACCACCGTCAGCCCGTTCGCCTCCGCAAAATGAATCACCTCGCCATAATCTTCCTCGCTCGGTCCAAACGCCGCCGTAAATTGCTCTACGGTAAGAAACTGGTGATAGGACGGGCTCGTCGGATCATACAAATTCTTCACGAACTCATCCAACGCCGCCTGGTTGTGGACCGGCAGCGCCAGTACCAGCCGCCTCGTCTGCGTTGCGGAGAGTTTCCCGATGGCCTTGACTTGTCCATTCACGGTGGCTTCCCGCACATGCCGCGTAAACAGCGCCTGCCCTTGCGCATGTGTCGCCCCGTCTACGACAAAAAGTAATATGGCCGAACACAAAAGTGAATATAACCCGCGTAGAAGTGCCGGAACACAACTCTTCCCTAGCCCATTCATAGAATGGCTCCTTTGGTTTTTTTAAGACCGGGTATCCCGTCCATGGCGTCGCGAGTAGCCGCGATAAATTGATATAAATGGCAACGGCGGATGCTTGAGGCCCAGATTTGCGCATGCTACCCCAGTGCCGCAACGGATGCAATGAATTTCCGCATCTTAGCTCGCTCTAACTTATTCAGTCTTGCGGGCGATTGATAATTCTTTCCGCTAGCAGTTCCAGTTGCTTTGCTTCTTGGCTTCAAGAGCCTTCATTGAACCGTAAAACTCGACGTTTCTGTTGGGCTGGACGCCGGAACAATCCTCCACATTACGTGCGTATCGGACACTGATCAGGTGCTGAGGCTTTCGGTCGCGAGACGTTTGGATCAATCCCGGATGAGGCCGCCAACATCGCCCAGAGCTCGAACCTCAAACAGACTCAGGGGCAAACAACATAGGGTCATCGCGGACAGCTGCCCTCATGATCATCTGGATCTCTACGCCGTAGGTTTAGTGTTCTACCAAATCCTTACCCTCAAACATCCGTGTGCAGTGAACCGGCTACAAGCTCTAAAGCGGAAAGACCCAGAGACGACGAAGCCAAAGATTGATGAGTTCAATAGCCACTTTCAGGACGAGAAGATCCCGATACATAAGGATGCAGACTGGTTATAAATCGGCTGTGCGTGGTTCGTTGAACTCAGCGGACGATTTACAGTTTGGGTCTTCATCCTAGGTGGCTGGCCGCTGATTCGCTGGGCTTCCACGATCAATTGGCTCATTTCACGCAGCAGCGTCCTTCTGCGCTCCGGGTCCGTTGCGTCTTTCAGCTCCGAAGTAATCGCCTATAGTTTACGTTGTACTTCCAAGAAATTATCTTTGACCATCTGAGAAAATAATCTATCGAAAGTACAATTCATGAAGAGAGAATAGCACCGACGACTGGCATGATTTTTTACAAGCGTCGTCTTAGGATTCAGCGGGGTCTTTGAGATATGACACGCCGTGCCTAAAGAGTCCCACACCGCGCAGAGGTACAGAAGATACGATTCGACCGGGCACAAATATGGCTTTGGTTCCCGGCCTAAACGGAACAGCGATTTCGATTCGCGAACCTTCAGCGTATTGAGTTCGGCTCCGAAAGCTTACCCCGCCTTGTGATAGGTCCTCGCATACAGCCTCCTCGTCGTAACCTCGCTGACGAATGCAAGCAAGGAGGCGTGATTTCATACGCGCAGTTGTTCGCGCTGGCAGGAACTGAGTTTCAAGGTTAGTATCGACCTTTTCCATTTGGATAAACTGCATTTCCGGCTGCGCTTCAATCCAGATCGACGGCGCAGAGCACTGGCTGCAATTACGCGCAATACATCTACGTACTTCGAAAGATCTCAACTCCACCGGTTTCAAAGGCACAACGTCGCGTATATGACAAACGCTGCATTCCATTAATAACCGGCCTAAAGCATCTTCTGTTCCTTTGGGAACAGAAAGTTCGACGTTCCAGAAATCGGAATCCGCCTCAAGTACGCGGAAAGCATATAAGTAACCTTCCGAGTCAGACTCCATTTCCTCTCCGACGCGTGCTCGTGTAGATTTCCACGCGTCGTTATACTGCCGACGTAGCGTGATCTCCTGCCCTGAAGGAATGTTTTCAGTGAGACGCAAGACGCCTGCTTTGCGGCTAACGAGTTGGATGTGAGCCGGGGAGTTTACGGCAACGCCGTCACTTCCTAACCATGATGTTTCTACCACCATTGGGAAAACCCCGGTCGAGTTTATGGAAACGGCGTAGTTATATCAGAACGCCCTTTGCCTGCCAACGAAGTTCACGTATGTAGGCTGGGCTACAAATATGAAGCTCGCGATCATTCGCAAACGCCCGAAGCAATTGCGCCGGATCGACGATTGGCTGTTACATCCCGGATGGACCTGCTGGCATCGCGATCTTAGCGGCTGAGATCATCACACTGGTGTTGTACTTCCTGCTGTCGCGGATATAGAGTTTGTAATTCCTTGGAGGAAGTCTTGGACATCATCAAAGCTCTGCATCAACGCGCGTCTGTGCTTCAAACGGAACTCGAAAGAGTTCGTCAGGCTATTCGAGCCTTGAATGGAACCAAGATCGGCAGCAACACCGGCAAGCGCAAATTCCGTCATACCGCCGCGACCAAACGAAGGCTGGCGCTAGCGCAGAAGAAAATCTGGGCGGCGAAGCACAAGCGGAAGTGACCCCTCAGAATTTGTGGAAGATTAGCAGGCGCAGACCTTCGATGACTCCCGCGATGGGCGCTTGTCTGCTTGGATTTAGAGGGCCATTGTAGGCTTTAACATGAGAAACGAAACCGCGAATTTCACCATCCCTCATCGTCTCGACCATGATTTGGTAAATCGGATTTGTGCCTTTCGGCATCCGCGGTCACAGCGCGGTCGCCTCGATAAGCTGCGCTGCCTTACGAATGAGTGCTTTCACTGTTCGGGTAGCGATCACCATGCAGGCGAGAACTCCGTTCTGAAACGCATGGTTTCTGAGTGCCACTGGTTGGGGAGTCATGGCAGTTTACCTCCATTTATTCTGGACGAGCTTTGCCCGTCGGTTCTTCTGCCCCCTGTCGCTCGCACCAGATTCACTGCGCACTCGACCTGGGTTTCGACCACGGCTCTCACCTCTGCTTTATGCTGAAGGGAATCTGTTTCGCGAGCTTGCCGCCGATGTAAATTTCCAGGCGATATTTGCCGACTGGCCAGCCACTTGTAGGGCGCGTGACGTAAAATTTGCCTTCGTTGACTCCGGACATGGATTTCTCGGCCAGCTGGTAGTTTGGCGGAGCCACATCTCCTACGTCTTCGGCGATCCAGACGGACTTCAGCGGCGTACTGGGATCCGTGTCGGCGATCTCCCACACACAGACGATCTGCGGTGTGTCCGGATTAAACTCGGTGGTGGGACCGATTATTTTGTAATCCTCTGTGGAGTCCGTTCCCATTTCTGCGCGAGTCACTCGGGGCTGAGCGCCAAGCGCGCTTATTGCTGGCGTGGTCGACGACGCTGCTGTGGTGGGTTGCACGATGGCGTTTGCCGGAACGCCGGCATGCAATTTGAAAGCGGTAACGAAACATGCCACGACGACGGCTACCGCTGCGACGGTCGCGGCTACCCTGGCCGCTTTCCCAGTATCGCTGCGCACTACGATGGTGCCGGCGACATGATCGCCGAGCCGTTGCCTTTTAGACGAGAAGAGCGCCACCAGAAAGCCGACGAGATACAAACCAACCCCGTCGATTAGTCGAAGCAAATTGCGGATCAATGACTTTCCAAGGCCGATGCTGCTTCCGTCAAGGCGTAGCACTTTGACCTGCATGATCAGCTTGCCCAGAGTTGCGCCAAACATGCCCTCAAACAGCCAGTAATACAGCAGCCAAAAAATACCGATCATGAAAAAGGTGAAGAATGCGGCAGTGCCCTGGAGTTCGAAGCCGTTTGGCGTGACACCACCCCAGCGCACCGCAGCCCACATCCCCACGGGAATAATAAAAACAGCGACCACGATCGAGTCCAACAATGCGGCGATGGCACGATCACCCATTGCGGCTATGGCATTGTCGTCGACCAATGGATGAGCAGCCACTGTCGGCGCGCTCGAAAGTATGGGCGCGACACTCCGAGGAATTGGCGGTGGGACAGGCACACCCGGGGAATCGTGTGGAGACGATGGGATACGACCTGTCGAGGGGAGAAAGCTCGTTCCGGCGTGCGCGGCCGCAACCGAAATGGCGCTGCCGCATTTGCCGCAGAACAATGAACCCGGTTCGTTCTGGGACCCGCATTGCCGGCAGAACATAATCTCCTCCAGAGTCCGTCGTGAAGGGCGGCCATTACGCCGCCAAGTTATCCTTTCGGTGCGCGTTCGAACTTCTCGAGCGTTTCTACGTTGTGCATCAACAGGTGTCCGGCGATTTCCATTCGCATCTCGTATTTCACAAAACCGATGCCGGGTACGAACCACTGAGTCAAAGTCATATGAACTGGCTCTCCTTCGGTGGGAATGGAGGTTTCCGTTTGCACTGGGACGGCCCTGTAGCTTCCCGCGGAAACCTTGATCTGCTCCGGACTAAGCACTGTGGTTTGCGCAGTACGAGGGCTCGCGAATCTTGCCATGTCCAAGTTTCTTGAGGAGCAAGCCCGGGACTGAGGAGCCGCTCCGGCGGATTTAATTCAGACTCTCCACCGGCGACGTAGTCCTTGGTCTTGGGGTGGATCAGGCCGTCTGAGGTCAACGCAAACCAGTCGACGTTTGCGAGTTTGCCCTCGCGATAACTTTCCACTCTGGTGTAGGTCTTGCCGCCGATCTCGTCGGTGCCCGCCACATGGGCCACCAACGTGGTATCGACAACGTTTCCTTTTGCCACCCTCGCGTCGTCGCCGGCGAAATGAACACCCGGACCAACCTCTTTACGCAGGTGATAGGTCCAGCTTGTACCTTTCGCGAGTGGATAGTCCTGCCCCAGCAGGCGAGTGCCTAAAAACGCCGAACAAGCGAGATACGCGATTCCAAAACACAGCAAACGAAAACAATTAGTTCTCATTCCGTTTAGTTCTCCCGCTCCTAACTTGTACGCAGAGTAAGTTCCACCCTCCGGTTCTTCTGACGACCTGCCGGGTCGTCGGTGCCGTCAGGATTTTTGTTTGGCGCTAGCGGCTTGGTTTCTCCCCAGCCTTTTGTTGTCACGCGGTTTCCCTGGACTCCGGCGTTCTGAACCAGCCAATTTTTTACTGATGAGGCGCGGTCGTCGGATAGCTTCATGTTGTGCGCATGTGTTCCCACGCCGTCGGTGTGCCCTTCAATCAGCAACGGCGCGTTTGGGTAACTTTGCACCACTTGACCAACCTTCTTGAGGCTGTCCGTAGCCTCAGATTTCAAGTTGTATTTATCGAAATCGAATAAAACGTCTGCGTTCATTTCAATTCTTACCTCATGCGCAGTGACTTTCGCGCTCAGATCCTGAAGCGCTCCCTGAATACCGCTGGTAACGCCCACAATCTCCAGAACCTTGGCGTGCGGCAGCGCCGCCCGGGCAGCGGCCTGTACCGCCGGAGAATCCGGATCGGCGTACTTCGTCTGCGCCGATGCGAAGCATGGGACGAGAAGTAATAAGAGTAATTTCAAGCTTCGCGGCATCGCCAGAGTTCCTCCCCAGGTGGAACGAGCCTCAGCGGCTATTTATCGGTGATGGGAATGTCCTCAAACGGGGGAGTGACGGACATCATGAAATTAATCTTCTTTACGTCGGCCGAGGGCGCCGGATACTTCGCCCACCATAGGAAAGTTTGCCCCGGTTCTAAATTAAGCTCGGCGGGATTGCTGGCGCTATTGCTCGACAAATATGTGCCTTCCGAGTCTTTAAGCATGAAGTATTTCTTTTTATCGGCGGTAACGTAAAACTTTTCGTTATCCCCAGGAGCGTTCCAGTTAGTGAACTTCAGATGCGACGGTTTAGTTGAGGTGTTGCGGAATCGGACTTTTATGCTGAGGACACCTTCGGAGCGCCGGCATTCGGTGAGTTCGGCTACCAAGCCCTCCTGGTTTGTTTCCTGGGTCTGGATCACACCTGCTTGTTCGGCGGCGGGTTGTCCCGTCGGCTGAACAGCGGGCTGTGCTGAAGAAACCGGCGACGCGAGAGATTCGCCTTTAGCAGGCTCATTCGAGAGCAGATTGATTCTGGTCCCTCTTCCTTCAACAGCGACTTCCATAACGCTGTAGTTCCATGTGCCGGCAACCTTTCGCGCGGTGACATAAATTTTTGCCCGTCCCTTCGGACCCGAGATAGGAATAGCGAGATCGGCATCTCCAGACGTCGTTGAAGTGTTGATCGAGCCGCTCACCAGCCAGCCTTCGGCGATGGGCGTGCCAAGCTCATTCACTACCTGTGGATTTGTTTGAGCTTGAAATACCGACTCTTTCGCGGCGTCGGAATTTTTCATCGCCGCAAAGACCGCTCCCATCAGCGCCAGAGGCAGACCACAAGCGAAAATGAGAATTACTGGGATAAGCCATTTCCAGTTGCGAGAGAACCAACTCTTACGCACTGTTGGAGTTGCACCGAGAGAAGTTCCGGCTGGATAACCCATTTGACCTGGTTGCGTGCTCATAGTTGCTCCTTATTCAAGCACTTCAAGTTCTGGTCTCGTAGCTTTTCAGTGTGTATCGCTTAAAGGAATGGGCAATGCGCTGGGGGCGAAGATTAGCAATCCAAGCCGGAAGGGGAAGGCTTGGGGCTATTGATCTAACACGGCAGTCTGGGCAGAAGGCATCTAGAATTTGGCGGAAGCGGGTCATCATCTGTAGAGCAAGAACCTTTAAGAGAGAGGAACGCCGGGGGAAGGTATCGTTTTTTATGGTTCCTGTCTTGAAATAATCATCAAATTCTGTTCAAATCCGAGCAAATCTTCCCCGCTGATGGCGTCATGCCAACTGACCAAACTACGCGAACGGTCTTTGCCTTCGGACACTTCCGCCTGGATTCCAACGACTTAGTACTGCTCAAGAACGATGACGAAATTCCGCTGACCCGAAAGGCCATCGAAACTCTACTTGTGCTGGTGCAAAACGCCGGCCATGTAGTAACGAAAGAGACCCTTCTGAGCAGCGTCTGGCCTGGGACCTTCGTAAACGAAGCCACGCTCGCGCAAAATATTCTGACGCTCCGCAAAGCGCTCGGTAGAAAAATCGATGGAGAGGATTACATTGCCACCGTCCCCAAGCGCGGCTACCGGTTCCAACCGGCGGTAACTCAGATGGCGCGCCAGGACAGCAGCGCATTAGCCCAACTCGTTCCTCAAATTCATCCAGCGAGGATGCCATCGGCCCCGTCTTTAAAGCAATCCGCCTGGTACGCCTTGCCGGCCGTCGCAGCGGTAATAGTCCTTTCAAGTATGTACTTAATGTATTCGCGGAGCAGGTTGGCTGTGGCCGACAATGCTAATGGAAAGATTCATTCTCTAGCTGTTCTTTCCCTGACGAATATGTCAGGTGACGCATCGCAGGATTACATTGCAGACGGAATCACAGAAGCTATTACCACGGACCTGGCAAAATTCCGGTCCCTGCGCGTAGTCTCCCGGACCTCGGCTATGCAATACAACAGCCGGAAAAAGCCGCTCCCTCAAATTGCTCGCGAACTGCATGTTGACGCCATAGTTGAGGGCGGGGTGATGCGCTCGGGCGGCAGAGTACGAATCACGGCGCAACTTGTCAAAGCGGAAAATGATCGACAGATTTGGGTGGAATCGTACGAGCGAGAATTGCGTGACGTGCTGGCGCTGCAAAACGAGATCGCAGGTGACATTGCTGAAAGGGTGCAAGCAGAAATTACCGCCGAAGATCGCCGGCGCCTTTCGACCGCACGTCCTCTCAATCCGGCGGCGCACGAGGAATACCTGAAGGGTCGTTTCTTTTGGAACAAGCGGACGGAGAACGGGTACTTGGATGCGATCGATCATTTTCTCCGCGCCATCCAGATCGATCCCGAATATCCCGAGCCTTATGCCGGCCTGGCGGACAGCTATGCGTTACTCGGTTCTCTCGGTGGAGCTTCAATCCCGCGGCGAGACGCCATGAACAATGCTCGCTCGATTGCCCGCAAGGCCCTGGAACTCGATCCCATGCTGGCCGAAGCGCACACTTCGCTCGCCTTCGTGCTCATGCACTATGACTGGGACTTCGCTGCCGCCGAGAAGGAATATCTGCGCGCCATCGATCTGAATTCGAACTATCCCACGGCTCACCAATGGTATGCCGTGAACCTCGCTGTGACCGGCCGAATGGACGCTGCTCTCGCCGAGCTTCGGCACGCCCAGGAGCTTGACCCGCTCTCTCTGATCATCAGCGCGGATATCGGCGAGCTTCTTGGAGGCGCGCGACGCTATGAAGAAGCCACGGCGCAACTGCAATCCACGTTAAAAATGGACCCCAATTTCCTGCTTGCTCACTTAGAACTGGCCACCGTCTTTATCTACCAGCAGAAATATGCGGAGGCAGCCGACCATGCGCGCAAGGCTTTGGCACTCGCGCCAGGGAGCTTGTGGGCAGAATGCGTCTTAGGCACGGCCTATGCTCTGAGAGGGCAAAGAGACAAGGCACAAAAAATGATGGAGAGTATCCAGCACTCCTCTCATAGTAAAGAAGCCGCTACTTACGTGGCGACAATTGCCACTGGCCTGGGCGATAAGAATGCAGCGTTTCGCTGGCTAAAGGTCGCCCGGGACGAGCGCGCAGGAAGCCTGATCCTGATGAAGATTACCCCTTACTGGGACCCGCTCCGCTCTGACCCTCGTTTCGCCAGCCTGCTTCACGATGTCGGATTGGATTCCACCAGCCATTCGGATTAGATACCACATTTGGATTCATTGTGGATCAAAGTTTGGGATTAGCAGTCGTGGGTGACCTTGGCATTCTGATACCGTGAAAATGTGAACGGAGAAAAATCTCCAGGTTCCCTTGTCATGTTCGTCGGGCTACTGCGGGCTACTGTTTTTCGCCACTTTTTGGACTTCTTAGGACTTCGCCGGGCTTCACGGCGCTTCACCCGTGCAATTTGAAAGCTCGCGACAGTAAAGGAGATCGCGGCAATTTCCATTGTAAAACAAGGCTTGCATAAAACCTGGGGTTTAAGTCCCCCCCTCTCCGCCATATTTCCTTGATTGAGAAGGATCCCACGCATTCGACTTACATCTGACGGAACCCTGGCGGGATACTGCCTTCAATGTCCAGACACGTCGTCTCGTAAAAATTCACGCCAGAATTGTGAGGGTTAGCGCCCGCTGTTGGCTAGGCTGTCCAATTCAAGATTAAGTTCCAGAACATTCACGCTCGGTTCACCTAGAAAGCCCAGGTCCCGTCTTCTGGTGTGCTTCTGTACGAGCGCATGGACGTCTTCTGGTTTCATGTTGCGCGAATGAGCCACACGCGGAATCTGAAACTCTGCCGCTTCAGGAGAAATGTCAGGATCGAGGCCGGAGCCTGAGGTGGTCACCATATCGACAGGGATTGGGGCGCCCGGATTTTCTGCGTGAAGTCTTTGTACATCGGCCTTCACTCTTTCAATCAAATTTTTGTTGGTAGGAGCCAGGTTAGAGCCGCCGCTGGCCATCGGGTCATATCCAGTTCCCGCCGAAGACGGCCTGGAGTGAAAATAGCCGGACCCGGTGAACGCCTGCCCAATGATTCTTGAGCCAACCAGCTTTCCATTTCTCTCAATGAGTTGGCCATTCGCGCGGTCGTGAAAAAATAGTTGCGCCATGCCAGTGGCGGCGAGCGGATAGATCACGCCGAATATCACGGTAGTCACCAGAGTGAACGATATGGCAGTAAGAATATTCTTTTTCATGTGCGCGCCTCAGACAAATCGCAAATACGTCAGCATTACATCGATAACCTTGATTCCTATGAAGGGAGCAATGATCCCCCCGACCCCATAAATCAGCAGATTTCGACGAAGCAGCGCCGCAGCTCCCATGGGGCGATAACGCACTCCCCGTAGAGCAAGCGGTACCAGAGCAATGATGATCACCGCATTGAAAATCACTGCGGACAAAATGGCCGACTCCGGAGTGTGCAAGCGCATCACGTTCAGCGCGCCTAGCACCGGAAATACCCCGGCGAACATTGCGGGGATAATTGCGAAATATTTGGCTACGTCGTTAGCTATGGAAAACGTCGTGAGTGCGCCGCGTGTGATCAACAGCTGCTTTCCGATCTCAACAATCTCGATCAGTTTCGTTGGATTGGAATCGAGATCCACCATGTTGCCCGCTTCCTTAGCGGCCTGTGTGCCCGTGTTCATGGCCACCCCAACATCCGCCTGGGCCAGCGCTGGAGCGTCGTTGGTGCCGTCGCCAGTCATGGCCACGAGTTTGCCCTTTGCTTGCTCGCGCTTGATCAGCGCCATCTTGTCCTCGGGCTTGGCCTCTGCCAGGAAGTCATCAACTCCCGCTTCTCGCGCGATCGCTGCGGCAGTAAGCGGATTATCCCCAGTAATCATCATGGTACGAATGCCCATGGCGCGGAGTTGGTCGAAACGCTCGCGCATTCCGCCTTTTACGATGTCCGTGAGAGCGATAGCACCAAGCACGCGGCCGTTTTCTGAAACGAGCAGGGGTGTTCCGCCAGCATTCGCGATGCCCCGGATGCAAACTTGCAACTCGGCCGAGGCCCCACTTCCGTGGTTGGCGCAGAATTGCAAAATCGACTCGGGAGCGCCCTTGCGGATTTCACGGCCATCCATATCCACGCCGGACATTCTGGTTTGCGCGGAAAACGGGATGAAGGTTGCCGGGTGAGTGGAAAGATCGCGGCCGCGAAGCTTGTAGCGATCCTTTGCCAACACTACGATGGAGCGGCCTTCGGGAGTCTCGTCGGCGAACGAAGACAATTGCGCAGCGTCCGCGAGATGAGCTTCGTCTACACCGGGAGCGGGGAAAAAGTGCGTTGCGGCGCGGTTGCCTAGAGTGATCGTTCCGGTTTTATCGAGCAGCAATACGTCCACGTCTCCCGATGCTTCAACCGCGCGCCCGGACATGGCGATTACATTTCGCTGAATCATGCGATCCATGCCGGCTATACCAATAGCCGACAGCAAGCCACCGATAGTAGTCGGAATAAGACACACCAAAAGCGAAACGAGCACGAATATGCTCTGTGGAGCACCTGAGTAAATGGCGAAGGGTTGCAGCGTGACTACCGCAAGTAAGAAAATAATTGTTAAGCCTGCCAACAGAATATTTAGCGCGATCTCATTGGGCGTTTTTTGTCGCGATGCGCCTTCTACCAGCCTGATCATACGATCGAGAAACGTCTCGCCGGGATTGGAGGTGATACGCACTTTGATCTCATCGGAAAGCACGCGCGT
This sequence comes from uncultured Acidobacteriota bacterium, assembly GCA_963733775.1. Taxonomy (GTDB): domain Bacteria; phylum Acidobacteriota; class Terriglobia; order Acidiferrales; family UBA7541; genus Acidiferrum. The sequence goes on from CAVTEE010000003.1 coordinate 54,479, forward strand.
CCCGCCCGTGACCGCGGAACGGTCGCCACCGGATTCACGAATAACTGGCGCGGACTCCCCGGTGATCGCAGACTCGTCGACCGATGCGACGCCTTCGATAACTTCCCCGTCACCAGGAATAAACTCTCCCGCAATCACCACCACTACGTCGCCGGAACGCAACTGCGAACTGGGAACTTTCTCAGTAGTGCCATCCTTTCTTAGTCGCTTTGCTTCGGTTTCTGCTCGCGATTTGCGCAGCGTGTCCGCTTGCGCTTTGCCACGTCCCTCGGCCATGGCCTCGGCGAAGTTGGCGAACAGAACCGTGAACCATAACCACAGCGTAATCTGCAATCCGAAGCTAACCTCGCCCGCGTGATGTAGGACGTTCCACACAAGCTCAATGGTCGTTAGCAGCGCCCCTACTTCGACAACAAACATGACGGGGTTCTTGACCATGGTGCGCGGGTCTAATTTGCGAAATGAGTCCCCCATTGCGCGAACGAGAATCTTCGTGTCAGTAAGAGATTGTTTCCGGACTTGAGAGACTGGATCCATGAAAACCTCAGAAGGACTTTCCTGCCGCCATCAGCAGGTGTTCGAGAATGGGCCCGAGACTAAGGGCCGGGAAAAAAGTAAGAGCCCCGACAATAACAATGGTGGCGACGAGTAAGACTGCGAACAGTCCTCCCGTCACGGGGAATGTCCCAACGGATTCCGGAACGATTCGTTTTTTAGCGAGGCTTCCGGCGATAGCCAGCACCGGAATAATCATGAAAAAGCGGCCCAGCAGTTGGGCGACTGCAGTGCTCGTGTTGTACCACATGGTATTTACGTTCAAGCCGCTGAATGCCGAACCGTTATTCCCCGCGGACGACACATACGCATACAACACTTGCGACAATCCATGCGGTCCTGGATTCGAGATGCTGGAAGTTCCAAACGGCTTGATAATCGCGAGGGCCGAAAAGCCAAGAATGGTGAAGGTCAGAATTAAAATTGCCAACATGGCCATCTTGACGTCGTAGGATTCGATTTTCTTTCCTAAATATTCCGGAGTGCGACCAACCATTAGCCCGGCAATGAATACTGCAAGGATTACGAACACCACGATTCCATACAGGCCCGCGCCTACTCCCCCAAAAACAACTTCCCCCAGCATGATGTTGATCAGCGGAACCATGCCCCCGAGCGGCGTGAAGGAATCATGCTGGCCGTTTATCGCGCCGCAACTGGCGTCGGTGGTTACGGTGGCAAAGAGAGCCGAGTTCGCGATTCCGAAGCGCACTTCCTTCCCTTCCATATTTCCGCCAGACTGCGACGCGCTCGACGTTTGGTCTACGCCGACCATCTGCGGATTGCCCCGAGCTTCTGCCCAATAGGCGGTAGTTACGCCGGCCAAAAACAGAACCGCCATGGCTCCCCACACGGCCCAACCATGGCGTTGTGAGCCGGTCATCCGGCCGAGAGTGTAAGTAAGCGCAGACGGAATTGCGAAAATCAAAACTAACTGGAAGAAATTAGAAAAGGGTGTGGGATTTTCGAACGGGTGCGCGCTGTTGGCGCCGAAAAATCCTCCGCCGTTGGTGCCAAACTCCTTGATTACTTCCTGGGAAGCTACCGGGCCTTGCGCAATAACCTGTTGCGTCACGGTTTGCGTAGTGGTTTTCCCGTCGGCGCCAGTCACTGATACGGTCTGCGGTTCGATCAATTCCACCGTGGTATATGGCTTAAAATTTTGTATGACCCCTTGTGACACGAAAACCAACGACCCGACCAAGCAGACCGGGAGTAGAACCCAGAGCAAGCAGCGCGTGGTGTCTACCCAGAAGTTCCCCAACTTGTCGGTTTCCTTGCGGGCGATACCGCGAATGACCGCAACAGCAACAGCTATCCCGACCGCTGCGGAAGCAAAGTTGTGATAAGCGAGACCGGCCATCTGCGTGAAGTAGCTCATCGTCGACTCGCCGCTGTAGGCTTGCCAGTTGGTGTTGGTTGTAAATGATGCCGCGGTGCCAAACGCCAAACTGGGTTCAAGATTCGCAAACTTTCGCGGATTAAGCGGAAGAAATCGCTGCACACGCTCCATTAGATAAAGCAGCGACATGGACACTCCGCTAAAAAGCAGCATCGCGACGGCATATTCCGTCCATCGCATTTCGTGTTTTTCGTCAATGCCTGTCAGGCGATAGATGAGTCTTTCCACTGGACGCAATACCCGGTCCAAAAACGTCTTCTCTCCGCTGAACACACGAGCCAGAAACCCACCAAGAGGTTTAGTGATTAGCAAAATCACGAGCAGAAACACGCCGATCTGAAACCAGCCATTAGCGCTCATGGCGTTAGAATTCCTCGGCCTTCAACAACGCGTATAGCAAATAGCCGCAGATAAGCGCGCAAATAACCAACAGGATCGCATTAGCTACGTTCATCAGGCCGTCCTTTTCCGAGCAGCTCGCATCCCCGGACGTACAGAATGGCCAAGGCGAAAAACAGCACCGTCGCGAAAATAAAAATGATGTCCAACATGCATGTTTCCTTTCGTTGTCGGTTTCCCGCTGGCTATAGCTCGTTCGCCTTCCTTTAGGTCTTGCTGCTCATCGAGGGCTCAGAATTTGACCAGTATGGAAAGATTGATTCTGTTCTCGATTTTCTTGAGGTCTGGGGTGAAGCCCGGCACAATCGCTCCCGGCGAGCCACAAATATTCTCAACGATGGGGGCCGTTGGGCAGGAAGTCGGGGTAATACCTCCCGGCCCGGTGAAGTACGGGACGTTCGCCGCGCGGTGGTCAAACTCGGAGCGGAAGGTAATGTATTGACTCGGCATCCAGTCAAAGGTCCCCGAGATGTCCCACGCTTTAAAAGGGTCGCCGGGATTTTCAGTGAAGTAGGGCGTGCCCGAAGCTGCCGTCGCACCGTTGATTGGCGGCAGTAACACGAGGTAGCGCCCGGGGTTATTGATTTTTCCACCACCGACCGTCAGTCCGAAATGATCACGGTCAAACCAAAAACGGTTGTAGAACATGAAGCCCAGGAAGCTCTGCTTTGGGCCTTTTTTGGATCCGCCCGCACAGCTGACGCCGCCACCGTGTTCACAGCCAATATCACCGGTCAGTGAGAACGCCATCTTATCCAGTCCCGGTCCTGGCTTATCGAAGTACTTGACCTCAATGCTGTCATCGCTGTGATAGCGAACACGGTTAGGATTGCCCAGGGCCTCCTCGCCCAACGCATATTGATTGCCTAAAATCTCCAGCCATCCGTTCGGACGCCACAAAATCTGCCCGCCAACTCCGGGACGATTATTAAATCTTCCGTAAGACTGCCAGCCATTTATAAGCCACGGTTCAATTTTTAAATGGGCAGTAGGGAAGATTTGGACTCGAAGGCCGGTGAAAAACCAGGGCGTGTTGGAAGAAACATAGGAAGGCTGGTAAGCCCAATTGTCGAATTGGTAGTAGCTGAAGAGGCCGATATAAGACAGGAAGATACCGGCATCGACGTTTACACCGTGCAGCGCGTTGAAGTGGTATCCAGCATTCGCCTCCGAGAGATAGCGATATGCGTTATCCAAATTCCATTGCCCGCGTGCGGGGCTGGCATCGTTGCGCGGCGTAGTCTGGGAATATAATCCAAACTGCGTCATGACTCGTGCGCGCACATTGTCTAAATGAAAATCGCCTCCCAAGCCTAGCTGCGTTACATGTAACTCATTTGAACGAAACACCTCGCTCGACCCGCCGATGGTGTCATCAGCGGGATGGTTGAAACTGTAGTTATAGTCGACATCAGCCCGGATTTCCGGCGAAAAGAAACTGGTCGCGTATGGTGTGTCTTTGGTGCGGGAGTTGCCGTTTAACCATGTGAAATCGGCAAACGCAAAGGGTTCCTCCGGAGAAGACGTATTGATTCCGCCTGGTTTCCCGTTTTCAGTTGCTTGCCCAGCTTGCGGGCCAATGACCGGATTGCTCAAGCTTGAACTAAAAATTGTGTTTACTGGCTCAGCTGTTACGGGCGCAGGGGCTATAGCCCCCGGGGTCGCAGCACTATTTGCTGCATCTTTCTTCCCAGACGTCGGGGGTTGCAAGACTATTGTACCCAGCGCTGCCGGGTGGCCGGCTTTGGACTCCAGTTCTTCAACGCGCCTCTCGAGTTGCTCCACTCTATCGAGAAGATATTGCTCTCGTTCAGTTAGGCCGGGTTTGGGCGCATCCATCTTAGCTGGTGCCGCGGTTCCTGAAGGGGCTCCGTCGTCTGCGAAGACACGCCCAGGACCGATACTCATGCAGAGAATTGTTAGTGGGAACAACCGAGCGAACCTCATCGTCCAATTCGTCACACGCATCTTTCTCTCCTACAGTCTTTCTTTGCTTCTGAAATTCACGACGCGCTGATTCCAGTGCTGTCCGTGATTAGTCTCCCGGCGTACCCCACGCCTGGTTCCGACGTTGCGTTGTCGCTCTCGCGTCCACTCCATCAACGCATACAGCAAGAACCAGCAACTCAGGAAACCAATGGCTACGAAAATGACAGGAGTTACGGCATCCACAGCATTCACAGAAGACCCGTCAGCAGCAAAGCAAGTCTCTCGGTAATCCCGAAGATCCGCTCAACGAGTCCAAAGATAGACAGACACCTCTCAAGAAGTCCTGAACAATTCGTAAGGAATTCATAAGGTCGCTGCGACTGACTCAAGATGAACACCTTATGGGTATGGATGCTGGGAATCGGGAAAGGACTCAACTGCGCGGACATCAATTCAGACTATTCGTCTACCCGATAGACGGCGTTCTGTCCTGCTAATTGCAAGCAGGCGGGCGTGTACTGCGATCATTTTTGACGTGTGTTCAACTGATCGAGCTTGCGCTTTAACTCCTCAAGTTTCTGCCCCGCTTCGCCGAGCTTGCCTTCCGCCGTTAGTCGCTGATAGTCAGCGAGGTCTTTGGCTGCTTCCGCGATTATCGCGTCTCGATCGGTCCCCGGCTTGGCGGAGGTGACAGGCGCCGCCGTGCTTCGACCTGGTTCTGCGGGCGTTGCAACGGCGCTTAGCGACGAAACCTCTCCCCCAAAAAGAGATCGCATCGCCGACTCGAACGTCGGCCCATACGCGAGCCGGTCTTGTAACGCCAGTACGACAAGACGCAATTCCGGCATTGGACTACGCTCGGCCTGCAGGTAAATGGGCTCCGCATACAACAACGCGCGGCCGCAAGGAATTACGAGTAGAGTTCCCCGTCGCACGTGCGAGCCTTGCTGATTCCACAACGTCAATTGCCCTGACAACTGCGCGTTCTGATCGATACGCGCTTCAATCTGCAGCGGGCCATCGACCAGCCTGGTTTTTGGGAAGTCATAAACAATGGTATTGCCGTACTGCGCCCCGTCGCTGCGGCCAGCAATCCAGCCAATGAGATTATTCCGGTTGGCCGGCGTGAAAGGCAGAATCTCCACGAACTCCACGCCTGTTTCGCCCGGCAATTTCATCAGCACGAAGTTCGGCTCCATGGCCATCGTCTTCTGCTGACCGTTCTCGTCCATACCGACTTCGGAAGCCACTGTCCACAAATCCTCACGGTTGTAAAAGACTTGCGGGTCGCTCATGTGATACAGGCCGTACACCGCGGCCTGCAGCTTCATCAACAACTCCGGATAGCGCACATGTTTTCGTAACGTGGGCGGCATGGCCGATACATCCTTGAACAGATTTGGAAAAATCTGCCGGTACGCCGAGAGGATCGGATCCTGGGTGTCAAACACGTAGAACGTGGTCGTTCCATCGTAAGCATCGATGACCACTTTTACGCTGTTGCGCATGTAATTGATCAAATTGTTGCCAAGCGCGTAGTGGGTGGCGTATGGAAAAGTATCCGAGGTCGTGAACGCGTCCATAATCCAGGACAGTCGTCCGTCGTCGCCGATGACTATGTAGGGATCCAAATCATAGGTCAGGAATGGCGCGAGCGTCGTCACGCGATCCCGCACGTTGCGGCGCATCAGCAACCGGCTCTGGGCGTTGATATCGTCGCTGAACGGAACCTTCGTCAGGTCGCCGCGGTCTGACGCAATGAGAATGCGTCGCAGAAACCCGCCAAGCAGGATGCCGCCATTCCCGTCGTACGACGTCAGACTGTTTGTCTCTCCTTGCGGATAGTTGAATTCTTGTTGCCGCGTCTTGACGTACACGTCAGTGTTAGTCAGCTCGCCGAAATAAATCTCCGGCCGCGTGACCTTAATACTCGGGACCGTGCTTTGGATCGGCATGTTGCTGAGAATCAGTGTCGGCAGTCCTTCTGGAGTGAATCCATGAACTGGATTCATGGTGATACCGTAGCCATGCGTGTAGATAAGCTTCTCGTTGATCCAGTTGCGGCTGCTCTCCGGGAGTTTCTCGACATTAAGCTCGCGCGCGGCAAGCATAACCTGACGCACAGCGCCATCGATCTCATAACGATCAATATCGATGTCCGGAAAGTCGTAATAAGTGCGGATTTCCTGAATCTGGCGCAACGTGTCCTGAAGTGCGCGCCAATCCCAGAGGCGGATGTTTTGCAAAGTAACCTGATTGTTCGCCGGGTCGGTGGCTTCGACCGTGGTCTCCGCGGGAAATTCGCGCTGCGCAACACGGTCTAATCCATAAGCCTGCCGCGTCAGATCAATGTTGTGGGAGATGAACGGCCGCTCGCGAACCAGTTCATTGGGCTTTACGATAAAGTTTCCGACGTACCACGCAATCATCTGCACTGCGAGATAAGAGACCGCGGCCGGAACGACCGCTGCGAACAGCCAGCGCATGCGCGGCGCCGATACGGCATTGGTGATGGCAATCGCAGCGCCAAGAATCAGCCCGATACAGACGACCAGCAGGCCCGCAAGCATGACGTGCGCATCCGTGTAAGTCACGCCGCCAAAAATCGTGTGATCGTCGAACAATCGCTCGAACCTGCCGATGTAAACGCGCATTGCAAGGGTCAGCAACAGAAATGCAAACGCAATGGAGAATCCGCGCCAGGGCAACGGCAACTCGCCCCTTCCAAACACGCGCGTACTGCCCGTTATGAAAATAAAGAAAATAGCAATCACGCAGGAAATTACAGCCAGCGTCAACAGCCAGCCGCTGACAAATTGCCATGCAGGCAGAGTGAATAGATAGAAGCTCAGCGGCCTCCCGAAAATCGGGTCCGCGATGCCGTTGGTGCGTGGCGCATACCAATAAAGCGCGAACGTGGACCATTCCAACATCATGTTCGTGCCCGTTACGAACGCGATTCCGAGCGTGACCACCAAGCCGATAGGACGCAACATGCGCTCGACCGGCAGTCTTAAAGGCCGCCCTCCGACGAAAATCGGCCCACCTCCCAGTAAGTGAGGCTGATACGCTCGCCACAAACCCAGGAACCATCCGTACAAAATAAGAAATGTGGCTGCGAAAAATGCCGCGAAGACTAACCACTGCAGGCTTATGGTCTTTCGAAATACTTCCGAGTAACCGAGTGACCCGAACCATAGGGCGTCGACGTAATAGGACAACACTGTCCGGCTACTGAAAAAGATGACCGCAAGAACGACGAAGATAAATAAAAATACTCGTCGGCGCGGGCGCTGCCGTGGCCGTAAATGGATAGCTTCAGTCATTCGATTCCGCCTTTGGCGCGGTATTTGATCCGGAATTCTAGGCGGAGCGTATTGTACTGCGTCTGCAAACTTCTAACCGACACCACCCGCTCACATATGCCACTGAATCGAATTATGCCCCTCGGGGACGAGCCGCCGCCGCAGGCTCCAGATCACGCAGGAATGCCGTCAAAATGCCGATCGCCGGAAGGAATGCGCACACGTGGTAGACAAACGTGAGTGAGGTCAAGTCTGCCAATTTGCCTAACAATGCGGCTCCGACGCCGCCCATTCCGAAGGCAAAGCCAAAGAACAAACCCGAAATCATTCCGACCCTTCCCGGAACAAGGTCCTGCGCGTAAACCAAAATTGCCGAAAAAGCCGAAGCCAGAATCATCCCGATAATTACGCTCAAAACCGTGGTCCAAAACAGATTCACATAAGGCAACAACAAGGTGAACGGCAGCACCCCGAGGATGGAAGCCCAGATGACGTACTTGCGGCCGATGCGGTCGCCGATCGGGCCGCCGGCAAAGGTCCCCGCCGCCACCGCACCGAGAAAAATGAAAAGGTGGAGCTGGGCACTTTGCAGTGAGAGGTGGAACTTGTCAATGAGATAAAAAGTAAAATAGCTGCTGATGCTTGCCAGATAAAAAAACTTTGAAAACATCAATGCGATCAAGATCGCCATGGAGATTCCAATTTTCGCGGCGGGCAAGCCCCCATGATGCGCTGTATGTGCGGAGCCGGTAACGCTGCCGTACACGGCGTTCATCTTTGCTTTGACCGCATCCGCGACCGCGCGGTGATTCTTCGCCCACGTTCCGATGAATGTAAGGATCATAATCCCGGCGATCGCCAGCAACGAAAACCACGCGATGCTCGATTGCCCTTTGGTCAACACAAATGCCGCCAGCAGTGGACCCAGCGCCGACCCAGCGTTGCCGCCGACCTGAAAAAGGGATTGTGCCAAGCCATGCTGGCCGCCGGAGGCCATGCGCGCAACCCGGGAGGACTCCGGGTGAAACACGGCGGAGCCAATTCCCACTGTGCCCGCAGCCACCAGCACGGTGACGTAGGTCGGCGCCAGGGATAATGCCAGCAATCCAACGAGAGTTATTCCCATTCCTATCGCTAACGAATACGGCTGCGGATATTTATCGCTGTGCAATCCCACCAGCGGTTGCAGCAGCGAAGCCGTGAGCTGCAGCGTAAGCGCGATCAGGCCCACTTGTCCGAAGTCCAGGTGGAAAGAAGCTTTTAGCATCGGGTAAATCGCGGGAAGCACGGACTGAATTGTGTCGTTGAGAAGGTGACAAAAACTGATCGCCAACAGGATACTGAACAGGGTTTTGTCTGCTCCCGCGGTGACTGCGCGAGCCTCAATCAGGGTAGTGTTTGTTTCGCTAGCCACTTAAATCCGGGGCCTGTAAGAAATCGCCGGGATGCTCACGGGTTTTCTGTGAATTTTCATACTGTTAATACTAAGCGAATTGACAAAAGATCGCATGTTAGCGTGAATCCCCGGACCACGACCCTGCCTTGCACTAAAGTCTCGCCCGCCAGCCGCCGGTATAAGCAGGTAAACTTGCAAGTTATTCTTGCAAGTCTGACTGTTATTTGTTAGGATAGAGTCATGCCGCGAAAAACTCTGGACACCGCTGTAATCGATCTTATGCAGTCCATCGGCGTATTGCTGCGCCGTGCCCGCGCCGCCTCCGGCTCGAATGAACTTTCTTTGACCGAGGCGTATGTCATGGGGCGCCTGGCTAAAGATGGGCCGGCCACGACCGCCGAGCTGGCGCGCGCCGAGGGCATGAAGCCGCAGTCCATGGGTACGACCATCGCGGCGCTTGAGGAAATGGGCATGGTCGAGCGTAAGCCGCATCCGACCGACGGCCGCCAAGTGAATATTGGCCTGACCACCAAAGGCGCGGCGGTGCGAAAGAGCGCCAGGGATGCAAAGCAGACGTGGCTAATGCAGGCCATCTCGCAGCTCGACGAATCGGAACGGGAAACGCTCTTCAAAGCGAGCGAAATAATCAAACGGCTGGCGGAAAAGTGACCCGCAACGAGGAGCTAACGCAAGTTGTGAGCGAGCCCGCAATCAGTGAGGATCCGCAGCAGTCTCCGCTCCCCGAGCGTTCCATATCGCACGCGTGGCGAGCGCTGAGACATCGCAACTTCCAGCTCTTCTTCGCCGGGCAGAGCGTCTCCTTGATCGGTACCTGGATGACCCGGCTGGCCACCACTTGGCTTGTTTATCGGCTGACCCACTCTGCGCTGCTGCTTGGCATCGTAACCTTCGCGGGCCAGATTGTTTCGTTTGCGTTGGGACCATTTGCCGGAGTTTGGGTCGAGCGCCTCAATCGCCGCAAGCTGTTGATCTGGACACAAGCTGCGGCGGCCATCCAGTCCCTCGCCATGGCCGCGCTCACGCTGGCACATGTCATCACCCTTTGGGAAATCATCGTTCTCACCGCGTTGCAGGGCCTGATCAACGCGTTCGATATGCCTGCGCGCCAATCGTTTCTCATCCAGATGATCGAAGACCGCAACGACCTCGGTAACGCCATCGCCATCAATTCTTCGATGGTAAATGGTGCACGCCTGATCGGTCCTGCCATCGCCGGATTACTGATCGCTGCTGTCGGTGAAGGTTGGTGCTTCCTGATTGACGGCGTCAGCTATTTTGCCGTGATCGCATCGTTGTTGATGATGCGTATCAAATTGTTGGATGTCCGCCGCAGTACATTGAGCATGCTAGAGCAGATGCGTGAGGGCTGGGACTATGTCCGCACCTTTCGCCCAATCCGCACCATTCTTCTGCTGTTTTCGCTTCTCTGCCTGATGGGTTATCCCTTCGCCGTGCTGCTGCCGGTCTTCGCTGTTCAGGTGCTGCACGGTGGCGCAGCTACACTCGGCTGGCTGACCGGAGCCTCGGGAATCGGTGCGCTGGTCTCCGCGCTTTCGCTTGCGCTTCGCAAGTCGATTGTTGGACTGACCCGCATGCTTCAGATCGCGGCCGCGATGCTGGGAGCGGCGCTGGTGCTCTTCGGCCTGTCGCGCACGTTGTGGGTATCGCTCGTGCTGATGGCGTTCGTGGGCTTCGGCCTGATGCAGAGTGCGGCGGTGAGCAATACCATCGTCCAATCGTTGGTTTCAGAGGACAAGCGTGCTCGGGTGATGAGCTATTACACCATGGCATTCTTCGGCGCGGCACCGTTCGGCAGCCTCCTGGCTGGCGCGCTCGCGCACCGAATGGGTGCGCCTAATACCCTTATCTTTACTGGCGCATTCTGCTTACTTGGATCGCTATGGTTCACGCTCGAACTGCCGAAAATCAGGGCAGTCATGCGGCCGATCTACCGGGAGATGGGCCTGCTGCCTGTGTCCGAGATCAACTGACTTCTCACCCTATGAACCGACAACATAACCGATCCAATGAAACCGTAACCCCCGAGCCGAAAGGAAAATCCACCGTGAATTGGTATAACTACATCGCATCTTTCTTCGCCGGTTTGTTTCTCACCAATGTTGTGCCCCATTTCGTCTATGGCATTTCTGGTGACCGTTTCCCGACACCATTCGCTCACCCTCCAGGGAAAGGATTGTCGTCGCCAACGGTCAACGTTGTCTGGGCTTTGTTTAATCTCGTCGTGGGTTACATCCTGTTTCGTGTCGGAAAAGTTTCGAGCGGAAACGACTCAGCGTTAGTTGTTTTCTTCGCGGGCATCGTGGCCATAAGCATCGTGCTAAGCGTGCAATTTGCAAAAAAACAATCCGAGTAACCCCGAAGCGAAAAGCTTCACAATTTGTCGTTGTCCCAAATCGAAAGGAAATTATGCCTTTGACTAGTCTTGATACCACCGCTGCCTTGATCGTGATTGACCTGCAAAAAGGCGTCGTGGGCCTTCCGACCGTTCACCCCACGACTGAGATAGTCGCTCGCTCCGCCAAACTCGCCCGTGCTTTCCGCCAACGAGGTCTGCCCGTAGTGCTCGTCAACGTGACGGCCGTCGCCCCGGGCCGCACCGACGTTGTACCTCGCAACTTGTCTTCGCTTCCTGCCGATTGGGCCGAGCTTGTTCCTGAATTGGAGCAGCACCCTGACGATTACATCGTCACCAAGCAACGCGTTGGCGCCTTCATCGGCACATCACTGGATGAAACTCTGCGCAAGCGCGGCGTAACTCAAGTATTTGTGACCGGCGTTGTGACCAGCTTTGGCGTGGAATCAACAGCGCGTAGCGCCTACGACTACGGCTACAACGTCGTCATCGTTGTGGATGCGGTGACCGATCGGGACGCCGACGCACACCGGCACTGTGTCGAGAAGATTTTCCCGCGCATCAGTGAGACGGGCACGACCGACAGTGTCTTGAAGCTACTGAAAGAGCCACAGTGAGCGAGCCAGAGTCACGCGAATAGGTTTCTGTGCGTTACGCGGTTGGGCTCTCGCCAATTCGATAAACCGCAATGCTCAGGCGGCAAGGCTCGCGTTGACGATCTTCACGGAATCCAGAATCATGTTAGCAACCGCCCCGTTGCCAATCGTTGTATTGATCATGGCGTGGTAAACACCACGGTCGGGCCATTCGACGCCAAAATATTTTTGTATGAAATCTTTTCGCTCACGGTCGACGGTATCTACGAGCTGTTCGGCTTCGACTTGATTCTTCCCGCGATCTATCAGGCGCCGCACCTTGTCTTCCCTCGGAGCATAAAGAAATACGCGCAAGGTATCCTGTCGATCCCTGAGAAAGTGTTGGGATCCTCGTCCAACAAGGACCGAGTTTCCTTCCTTGCTGACCTGTTCAACAACACGTCGAGTAATCTTCAAGATGCTTTCACTATCTACAACGTTGAGTTTGTGCGCGTTCAAACTACCTTCATAGCTGCCGCGCAAAAAAGATTTGAACAGTCGATAATAAAGAGGATCGTTGCGTTCCTCGCGGCCCTCGACCACTGCCTTGGGACAATTCGCGAGCTTGGCGATCTCCTCGGTCAGTAGTTGGTCCCAAAGCTTCCATCCCAATTGCTGTGCAACCAGCTGGGCGATTTCGCCCCCGCCACTGCCGTACTCGCGTTCAATCGTTATTATCTTAATCACGTTGGCCCTCGAGGCGTGGGGACACTGGAAGCCGCAAGCTTATTATAATTCCACTTTGCTCAGCCCGCTGCCATTTCTCCGCCACCACCACCCGGATCGTTGCGTTTCAACATAAAAGCGAGAAAGAACATAATTGCGGCGCCCACCGCCAGAACCATGAAGGTATCGATGTAAGCAAGACTGGCTGCGTGCCTCTGTACCTCTTGATAGATTCTGGCATAGGCCTGCGCACGCGCCTCATGGACGCCCAATCCAGACTGCGCCAAATGTTGGGTCAAGCCGTTTAAGGTGTTTTGAAAATTAGGATTGTCCGGCCTGGCGTAGCCGCCAAGAATCTCCTGGTGGAATTGCGAGCGCCGGGCAATCAGGGTAGTGACCAGCGAGGTTCCCACACTGCTCCCCATATTGCGCATAAAATTAATGATACCCGCCACCGAGTTGTTCTTTTCCGGCGCGATTCCAATATAGGCCGCCAAGGTTATTGGCACAAACAAAAATCCTAAACCAATCACCTGCGCGATGCGCAACCACACCGCGGCATTGAAGCTGATCAACAAGTCGATGCGTTTGGTCGAGTAATACATGGCGATCGACAATGCCAGCCAGCCACAAGCTATCAAATAACGCGCCTGTATTTTCGTCGTCAGTTTGCCCATCACCGGCATCTCAAACAATAAAACCAGCCCTCCGGCGGAAAGCGCCAGCCCTGCCAGTTCCGAAGTGTAGCCCACCAAGGTTTGAAGAAACTGTGGCATGAGAACCAGGGAGCTGAACAGCGAGATTCCCAGCATGAACATCATCAAATTTGCGCTGGCAAAATTGAAGCTCTTGAACATGCGCACATCAACAATGGGCGCCTTTTGAAACCACTCCCAGATCACCAAACTGATCAGCGAAAGCGACGAGACCACGATCAACGTGGTGATGAACCGTGACCCGAACCAATCATCTTCCTGGCCTTTGTCGAGCAAAATCTGCAGCGCGCCCACGCCCATCGTCAGAAGAGCTATTCCGATATAGTCCAGCTTTACGCCTGCCGCCTTGATTTTGGCCAGGTACGGTGGATCCTCCACAAAGCGACGCACCAAAAACCATGTCGCCACGCCAACCGGAAGATTAATAAAAAAGATCCAACGCCATGAATAGTTGAAGGTGATCCAGCCCCCCAACGTTGGCCCAATGGTGGGCGCCATGATGGCCGTAATGCCATAAAGTGCGAAAGCCAAACCACGCTGCTGAGGGGGGAAAGTGTCAGCCAGAATGGCTTGCGCCATGGGCTGCAATCCGCCGCCTCCCGCGCCTTGCAAAACCCGAAACAGCAGGAGAGCGCCAAGGCTCGGAGCTATTCCGCACAGTAGGGAACTCACCGTAAACACACCTAAACACGCCATGAAAAAACGTTTCCGCCCGATTGCGCCGGCAATCCATCCACTGATAGGCAGAATGATGGCATTGGAAACCAGATAAGAAGTCAGCACCCAGGTGCTTTGATCATTGCTGGCGCCCAGGTTCCCGGCCATGTACGGTAGCGCCACGTTGGCGATGCTGGTGTCGAGAACCTCCATGAACGCGGCCAGCGCCACAACCACGGCAATCAGCCACGGATTGTACCTAGGCCGCCAGACATCCTGATCCATCGTGAGCGCAGCGGTACTCATTGAAGATATACGTCAGGCACCACGTTCATCCCTGGCCGCAGCAGATGATCGCGATTTTCTCCCTGCTCTAGGATTATTTTCACTGGAATTCTTTGCACGATTTTCACGTAATTGCCGGTGGCATTTTCGGGCGGAAGCAAACTGAACGTCGGGCCGGTCGCTCCTGCGATGCTGTCCACGTGCCCGTTCAGCCTTCGCCCACTGGAATCAACATGAATTTTGGCTTTGTCGCCGACTCGCATGCGCCGAAGTTGTGTCTCTTTAAAATTGGCGGTGATCCAGATTTCATCCAGAGGTACGACGGTGAGGAGTTGCTGCCCGGCCTGAACATTCAGTCCCACCACTACTGACTTATTCACTTCACCGCTGACCGGGGCAATTATCTTCGTGTACTGCAGGTTTAACTGCGCTTGTTCGAGCAGGGCTCGTTTTTCTTCCACATCCGCTATTGCCGCACGAGCGCGAGCCCGGGTTGACGACACTTGCTGTGGGCCAGTCTCGGCCGACTGGTGGTTGGCTTGCGCCTCCACCAAACGGCTTTGCGCTTGAGTTACGGCTTGCCGTGCGGCGGACTCGTTCGCTCGAGCCGCAGCCACCGCGGCGATACTTGCTCTGGCCGAAGCGACCGCCGTGTCGTAAACCTGTTGCGCAATTTCACGTTTGTCCACCAGCAACTTGTAGCGTTGTAAATCTTGTTGCACCCGCACATCGTTAGCCTCAGTCTGCTCTACTTGCGCGCGCGCGGCAGTTAGTTGCTGCTCGGCCGCAAGGATTCCCGCTTGGCTGTTTTCAATTCCCGATGCCGTTGACCGTAGTTGACTGGAGGTGTTCGTGGAGGTGATCGGTACCGTTATATTCAAGGATTGCGCGGTAGCCTCCGCATTGGCCAGATTGGCTTGCGCCTGCGCGACGGCGACTTCAAAGTCCTTTGGGTCGATCTCAACAAGCACCGTACCCTGCTGCACCCACTGGTTGTCGTCCACGTTAACTTTTATTACGTAACCGGAGACACGTGCGCTCACAGGATAAAGGTGCACATCTACCTGAGCATCGTCGGTCGATTCATAGGTGCGCAGGTAGCGCCACAAGAAAAATCCCCCAACCAAAACAACTAAGATCACCACAACCAGAATTACAGTCTTGTTGCGTTTCCTTGGAGGCGTGTACGGGCGAGACGTAGTCTTGCTGCTCCCCGATGGGGGCGTACCGACCGCTGACCGGGATTCCGTCTCTGGCACCGAACGAGGTGAATTCTCTTCCGCCATATTCATTTTCCTCTGAAATATTCTTTTACCCCTGCTTCAGCCATACCGAGAGCCCGCGCCAGAGAGATTTTTGCGTAATTGTAGCTATAGAGACTGGAGATGTACTGTTCATGCGCTGCAGCCACTGCTTCCTGCGATTGCACCACTTCTACGGTATCGGTGACACCCGCGATGAAACGATCTCGCGACTGCACCAACGTCTCTTCCGATAAATCAATATTGCTGCGCGCGACGTTGACCTGTTCTGCTGACGACTCCAGATTCAGCAACGCAGTGCGAACATCGGCGTCAATTTGCGCGCGAAGGTTATCCAGTCGGTCCCGGCTTTGCTCCAGTCTGGCATCGGCTTGTAAAACATCGCCATGAACTGAGCCTCCCTGAAAAATCGGAATAGTCAGCGTTCCACGCACGTCGTACACCTGTGTGGCTGTCGAGGGATGCGCTCCGCCCGCGCCATAATCAGCATTGAATGAAAGTGACGGCAGATAGCCCGCCGTGGCTGCTCTGCGAAAAAATTGCGCCGCTCGGACGTCGGCCATGGCACTTTTATAATCGGAGCGCGAATCGTAAGCGCGTTTCAGAGCTTCGTCGACGGTGATGCCCGCAATGGGTTGGTAAGGTGACTTGTCGGTTAGGTCGAATTGCTGTCCGGGAGCGAGCCCAATCACTCTCGCAACGGTAAGTTTCTGGATGGCCAGGTCATTTCTGGCTTGAATGAGTTGCTGCTGTCGAGTCTGCAACTCTACTTTAGCTCGTAAGCCGTCGATAGCTGGCGATGTGCCTGAATTCACTTGATCGGTGGCTTGATCAAATAGCGCTTTGGCCGTCTGAACCTGCGCTTCCGATGTTTCTACACGCGCCTCGTCCGCGATAGCTTGCAGATACACAAAGCCCACCGCGAGCACTACGAGATCCCTAGCGTCCTTGTATGAGTATTCCGCCGACTTGACGCTCTGGCTGGCTGCGCGCGTCGCGTTGATCGCCTTCCAATCAAACACGGACTGCGTCACCGTGGCACGCGAATCAAAATAGGAAAACGGACCCACCGACGCTGGGACAGTAATGGTGCCAAAACTGGTAAGGCCCAACTCGCCGAGATTGATTTTCGACATGGCCATATACGGCGACACCGAAGCGTGCGGTAAGAGCTCACTTAATTGCTCCCACCGCTGTCCACGAGCGGAGCGAATGTCGGTATTCGAAAGCAGCAGCCCAAGATTCTGCTTCAATCCGCGATCGATCGCTTCCTGCAGAGAGAGGGGTATGACACCAGGAACTAGCTTTGTAGGAACCGACCCCGAGAATGAACCTCCGGCAGGTGTTCCGGGTGCTGAACCCGGCGAGCTTGAGCCGGAAGTTGTCGGTGTCGGTGCCGGCGTTTGCCCCCACGCGATCGGCGAATAGGGCCACAAAAGTCCGGCCAGCAGGAACGTGCACCCCGAATTATAAATAGCCCTCAAGGCCGTCTCCTTTGCCCAAGGTTTTTGACGCCGCGGGAGCAACATCCTATTCCCACTCGTCATTCCTAACAATGGCTATCTGCTGCGAGAATTTTGGATGCTTTTAACGAGCAGTAGGAGGCAGCTCTACTTCGCTTTTACGCGAGGGAATTTGGAAGATGAGAGAGAACGAGAGCTAGCTGGAATGTGTGATCCATTGGTCATCGGGAAATCCGCCCTAGAATTAAAAACCCTCGACGTCAAAACGTACAAACCAAACCAGCAGAGTCCCGCGATTAGATCGCGGCGCCTGTTAAGTAACGGGATCAGCGTCGCTCAGGAGCGTCACCCGTTCCTCCTTCAACGTACAGCCGCTAATTCCAAGTTTCATCATTTGCGCACACAAATTCAGGATGCGAGCCGCCGCCATTGGCGCGCTTAATCCACGGTCGTGAATATTGGACACTAGGTTTCGATTCGCGTCGGAATGGAATCGGCTCGGTTGGTATGCCATGTATGCCGACATACTTTCTGCCGAAGCAAGGCCTGGGCGCTCGCCGATCAAAAGAATAGCGACCTGCGGTTTCAGTAATTCGCCGATCTCATTCAGAATTCCGACACGGCAGTGACGAATAACAAATGTCTGTCCGACGCTCCAATGAGACTTTCTGGCGCCTTCAACAAGCAACGGTAGCAACTGGGGAACTTGCGTTCGAATCGCAACTACCGATAACCCGTCACCGATCGCGATCTGAATATCTTTGTTGGGCAAACAGCGCTTTAAAATTTCGACGCGCGACTCGTCATTGAACTCGCGTCCAAGAGCCGGCCGGGCCAGATATTCCAATTTGGTCGACGCTCGCGTACTAACCTCAAACAGCTTCCACTCTTCGATAAATTCGCGGTCGAATGCCGTCTTCAGGTCCAATTCAGCGCGGACCGCATCTCGCGCCTTTGCATGATCTTCACGCAATTGAAGCTGCGTTTCTGTGCGATATGCAGCTCCCGCCCGGCCGGCGAGCAGCCTCGCGGGCGTGTGCATTTTAATCCTGCGCACGATCTCCGCTGAATCAGCATTCGGCACCAATCTGTTGAAGCGATCATCCATTTAAGGCCTCGGTTAATGAATGTCCTCGAGCGACCAATCCAGCCCTTTCATCAGTTGCCGCCGTGATGGCTCATCGAGCTTCGCGGGTTCACCGTCGCGATAAATTCCAGCCTCCGTAAGCCACGTCAAAAATTCCGGTGCTGGAAGCAAATTGAAAATCCTTCTCACCCCGATGGCGTCGTGGTAGCTCGTAGATTGATAATTGAGCATCACATCGTCACCGCATGGAACTCCCATGAAATAGTTGCACCCTGCCGCTCCCAGCAACAAGAGCAGGTTGTCCACGGAATTCTGGTCCGCTTCTGCGTGGTTCGTATAGCAGACATCGCAGCCCATCGGCAGACCCAGAAGCTTGCCCATGAAGTGATCTTCGAGCCCTGCACGAATAATCTGGCGCTCGTCAAAGAGATACTCAGGCCCGATAAATCCCACAACGCTGTTCACCAGAAACGGGTCAAATGCGCGGGCCACCCCATACGCGCGCGCTTCTAAGGTGACCTGATCCACTCCGCAGTGCGCCTCCGCGGACAACGCGCTTCCTTGACCGGTCTCGAAATACATCACATTTTCGCCCTTCCACGTAACATCTCGACGCTGCCGATGATGCTCGACAACGCGATCGCGGCCTTCTGATAACATTTCCAGAGTAATGCCGAAACTTCGATTGGTGCCTTCGGTTCCACCTACGGATTGGAACAATAGATCTATCGGTGCGCCCTGGTCGAGCGCGGCAAGTTGCGTGGAAATATGAGCGAGGCAGCACGTCTGCGTCGGTATGTTGTAGGTAGTCACGAGACGTTCAAGCGCACGCAGGATTGCGCGGCAGCTCTCCACCCCGTCCGACGCTGGGTTGACTCCTATCACCGCGTCTCCGCACCCGTACAGCAAACCTTCAAAAGCCGACAAAAGAATCCCGGCGATTTCATCGGTAGGGTGATTCGGCTGAATACGTATTCCCAGAACTCCGCGCTCACCCATAGTGTTTCGGCAACGTGTAACATTGCGTATCTTGCCGGCAGCTAGAACCAGATCCTTATTACTCATGATTTTGGTTACCGCGGCCGCTATTTCAGGGATTATCGCGGGTTGAATCCCCTTGAGTTCGGCCTCGCCTGTCACATCGTCGAGAAGAAATTCGCGGAACTCGCCTACGGTGCTGCTTTTGATCGGCTTGAAAGCTTCCCGATCGAAAGAGTCCAGAATCAATTTACTTACATCGTCATCGTCCGGATCTATTAACGGCTGCCGCACAATTTCATCGAGCGACAAATCCGCGAGCTTGCGCTTTGCCGCGATCCTTTCCCGTTCTGATCCCGCAGCGATCCCTGCCAATTGGTCGCCAGACTTTTCCTCGTTTGCTTTGGCAAACAGCTCTCGGAGGTCACTGAAGGAAAATTGCTCAGGCATAAAGCGCATTGTAGCCTAGTGCCCATTCGCGGATGTGTTAACGTCTTGCCGCGGCCTTCAAGCAAGATCCAAAAAGAAAAAGGAATTCCCCCGGTCCTGCGTAGTCCCAAACGGGGAAACGCATAGGGTGTACTCAATAAATTGCTAGCACGTAGATAACGCGAAAAACCGCCCGAAGTCTGCACAGCTTTTCACAAACAACCGCTTGACACGGGAGCGGATGGAAAGTACGTTGCTTCAATATTTTTTATTGAGCAGCTTGTGTGTTTTGGCTAAGCGGTGCTCGAGACCAAGGTTCGGGACCAAGTTCTCGATTGTTATTCTTAGTCAATACCTGTTCTCAGCGTCGGGGATTAGCAAGGGTCTCAGTTTCTGCATCGTCATCCGGCAGTTAACCGTGACGAGAGCGTCTTTTCAGGGGGGCGTGGGGCATGGGTAAGCGATTCTATTTTGTGCTGGCTTTTATTCTGGGCGTGATGTGTTGTGCGCAGATGGCCCATGCGCAGGCCACAGGCAGTTTTCAGGGCGTCGTAACCGACAAATCTGGGTCAGCAGTTTCCGGCGCTAGGGTCACCGTCACTTCGCAAGCGACCGGCATATCCCGCGACGCGGTCACGGATGATGTCGGTCACTACATCATTAATTTGTTGCCAGTCTCGGTTTATACGATTCACGTGGAATACCAGGGCTTTCAGCCGGTGGAAACCAAAGACGTAAAACTCCAGGTGGATGAGCAACGGGAATTGGATTTTGCTTTGTCCCCGTCTTCAGTGAGCACCTCAGTGGAAGTGGTCGCTTCGGAAGTCGCTGTGGAGACTTCTAGTCCCGCGCTGGGCCAGGTCATCACGTCACAGGAAGTTGCTCAGTTGCCTCTGAACGGACGCGACTTCGTGCAGCTCGCCACGCTCACTTCCGGCGCTACCTCAGAGACGAACCCCGGTAGTTTTTTCACGCAAGCTGCAAGCAGTGAGGTTGCCGCGCGGGGCTCCTTCTCGCTTTCCGTCGGTGGGTCCCGTCCGAATAGCACGGATTGGATTCTGGACGGAGCGGACAACAACGAATTGACCGCCGGCGGTATCGGAACTTTTTCCTCGATCGATGACATTCAGGAATTCAAGGTTTTGACCTACAACTACTCCGCACAATATGGCAGCCGCGCCGGTCCTACCGTACTTGTCACCACCAAATCCGGCACCAACGACTTCCACGGCTCGCTATTCGAGTTTTTTCGCAACACCGCGCTCGATGCCAAGAGCTTCTTTGCCACCTCGGCGGAAAAGTTCAATTTGAATCAGTTTGGGGGCTCCATCGGCGGACCGATTCGAAAGAACAAGACCTTCTTCTTCCTGGATGGCGAGCAAAAGGATCAGCGTCACGGCATCACCTTTACTGGCTTGGTGCCCGGCGCGGCAATGCACACCAGCGCCACGCAGCCCTTCGCGGATTTCAGCGCCGACCCCTTCGGGAATCCGGTTTCCGCCACCTCACTCACCAACCCCTATACGGGCGGTTCCTTCCAGTGCAACGCTGGCACTGGCCTGCCCACCGCAGTCAATGCCAACGGTAGCCAGGTTCCCGGGGTTGCCTGCGCCAAAATACCAGCCGCTTTGGTAAACCCGCTTGGTGCGGCTTTGGTGAATCTGTATCCCCTGCCGAACGCCAATAATCCTGCGGCGGGAATTAACTTCGTCAACGAGCCGGTACGCAGCCTTGATGAAACCAAGTTCGATATCCGCCTGGATCACTCTTTCTCCAACGCCGACAATATCTTCTCTCGCTTTAGCTATGATCAGGCCGTCTCCTATGTGCCGGGCGGCGGCGGTATTGGCGCGCAAGTTGAGCAGAGCGCCTTCGGCAGCAATCAGGGCATCAGCAATCACGCGCGCAGTGTGGCCATCGGCGAAACTCACGTCTTTTCTCCTACCACCGTCAATCAATTTACCTTCGGCTATAATCGCATCTTCAATTACATCACTTCTCAAGGCACGGGCACTTGCGATTCCGCCAACCTCGCGGGCATTGGCATTCCCGGCGCGAACTTGGGCTGCACGGGCACTCCAGGGACCGCGAAGTGTACACCGGGGGCGTACAGCTGCGGCTTGGTTTCCGTCTTGTTCAACGGCGGCTTGTGGTCTATTGGCGATCGCGGTTTCACCCCGTTTCAAGGCGGCACTGATATTTATTCTTTTAACGATGCCGTCGATCTGATTCGCGGCAAACACGACATCCATGTCGGAATTGATGTACGCGTCAATCAGATGAACGTCGGCACCGAAGCCTTCCAGGATGGTTTCTGGATTCCTCTTGGCGTTTTCTCCGGTAATGCCCAAGCCGACCTTACCTTGGGCTACGTGAGCATCTCCGAACACGATCAGACCTTTAACGGTCCGGTCACCGGCCGCCGCTGGAAAATCATTCGCCCCTTCGTCGAGGACGACTGGAGAATTACCAAGGACCTGACTTTGAACCTCGGATTGGCTTGGGCCCTGACCACTCCGATTACAGAATCGGCTGGCCGCTTGGCCGACTACATTCCGCCCGCCATCGCCACTGGCGCGAACGCCGTTACCGGCCAGCTTCTGGTTGCCAATCAAGGCGGAGTCAACGCCTCCGCTGGCATAAACATGTATTGGGCTGATCTCGAACCGCGTATCGGTGCCGCCTATAAGGTCCTGGGCAGCGATAAAACCGTAATCCGCGGCGGCTTCGCTATGTACCACGATTCCGCCTGGAGCCAGGGCGCTCAAGGCCTTTGGCAGAACCCTCCATTTTTCGCCGAGGGCGATATCTTCCAGTTCGGCGGGTGCCCGATGGCTACTCCATCCGGCGGTACCCCTGCCTGCGGCGCGGGCGGCACCGTGTCCAGCATCTCTAGCGGATTCCCAATTTTTAACACTCCGCCGACTCTTTCCACCTTCACAGGAACGCTCTATTACCAGCCACGGGACTTCCGGCCTGGGCAAGTCGCTCAGTGGAACGTCAACGTCGAGCGCCAGTTGCCTGCCAACATCGTGCTGACCGTGGGCTATGCCGGTTCGCACGGCAATCACGTCCTGATATCTGGCAATGCCCTCGACACCAACGGACCATCGGGCTGCGTCGCCGGAGGCACATACACCCTCGGCTGCGCCCCAGGCGGCGCTCCCTTCATCTCTCCCTTTACCCCTCCCGGATTCAACGCCATTCTGGAATTCGGGGACATCGGTAAGACTACTTACAATTCCTTGCAGATCAAGGCCGAGACCAAATCCACCAGGTACGGGCTCTACGCGCTCTTTGCTTACACTTACTCGCATACCTACGATAACGGTCTAAGCGATGGCCTGGGTTCAGAGTTGAGTGCCCCCTATTTCCCACTGCCGAATTGGCAGAACCTCGATTGGGCTCCCTCCCAGATCGACCTGCGTCATAACTTTACTGGCACTGTCATCTACGACTTGCCCTTCGGCAGGGGCAAGAAATTCGGCAACAGCTGGAGCAACGTAGCCAACTCACTTCTGGGCGGCTGGCAGCTGACGCTGATCGAGAAAATTACTTCCGGCTTTGCCGACCCCCTGATCAACAGCCTGAACAATTCCGCGGTCTCCTTCAACACCGGCGGCAACGGCAACAACTTCAACCGTCCAGACCAGGTGGCTGGCTGCAACCCCTCCGCCAACCAGACCAAGACACAGTACATAAACCCGGCGTGCTTTCCCCAACCTGCAAAAGGCCGTCTTGGCGACGCCAGCCGTGTACCCGTCTACGGTCCGGACTTCGTCAACACCGACTTCTCCGTGATCAAGCAGTTCAAGCTGCCTTGGGAGAATATGGGCCTGAATTTCCGGGCGGAATTTTTCAACCTGTTTAACCACGCGCAGTTCGGTCAGCCGATTAGCGATATCAACGCAATCGGCTTCGGCGCGGTCAACTCGACTGTAAACAATCCGCGTCTCATTCAGTTCGGGCTGAAGCTCACTTTTTAGAGCCCCGCTCGCAATTGCCACAGACGTGTAATTAAACAAAACGGCCCACCAGCATATCGGTGGGCCGTTTTTGATTTTGGAATTGGTTGTGTCTTTTAATTTCGCGCCGCTTAATGGGGTTCAGAGGTCGGCGAAGGGGCTGCGGTGTTTGGACTCCGTAGCGTATACACAAACTGCTGGATCTTATGGCGCTCCCGTTCGGCCTCGTTCTTTTTCTGTTCTGAGATTTGCTTAAACAATTCAGTTTCCCTGCTGGCTTTTTCTGCTTCCCCCATATGCGCATAAGCTTGCGATAATCGGTAGTGGGCTTCGTCCGCTAATGGCGTGGCTTGAATTGCCTTTTGGAAAAAAGAAATGGCGCTGGGAAAATCGGCCCGCCGTACGCACAAAATTCCAAGCTGTGTATATGCATTCCCAAGTTGGGGATCGAGTGCCATAGCCCTCTTTAATTCAGTCTCGATCATTACGAGGTTTTCGGGACCTGGCTCACCCTTAGCAAGCGCCACAGCGTAGTAATAATGGGCGAGCGCATCTTCCGCATGTGCGGAGGCGAACCGCTTGAATCGTTCGGTCCAGCCGAGCGGTGTGATTTTCTCTGTCTCCAGTATCGTGCCCAGAAATAAATAGGGCCCTGGATCGGCAGGGTCCAGGTCGCACGCTTCGAGCAACAGTTTTTTACCTTCTTCCATTCTCCCTTGATCATAAGTCGCGACACTCAGACCAAGCAGCATGCGAACCGAACTGGGATAGAGGCGATGACCCTTGGTGAAAACTTCGATTGCTGGTTCAAACGCGCGATGCAGCAGCAAGTCCGCTCCCCAGGCAAAAAGGTGAGCTTCGCGGGGCTGCAGTTCCGCCGCTTGCTGATACTCGCGCACCGCGTCAAGGGGACGTCCATCGCTCTCAGCGGCTTCTGCGAGACGCATGTGCATATTCGCGGCATCTTCAGCGGGACGTGAATTATTATTCGGCCCCACAGGCATCGGTGTTTCGCGCTTCAACGCAGCAGTTTCTTTCGCCAGTGTCTCTTTGGTCCGCAGCACCGAATCTGATCCGTGCCCTCCAAGATTACTGGGGTCACTGACGCCCGCGACGCTGAAATGGATTTCGTCAGAAAATTTTACCGCCGCCGAATCATCCTTGCCGGTTGCAGCAGCCGATTCCGTCGCCAATCGCAATTCTACGGACTTGCTCTCCGCATTATGGAGAACGAACGGGCCATTCCTCGCAACCCCATAACCAGATTTGCTCACACGCAACTCGTAACTCCCGGAGGGCACCGCCTCGAATCGGTATTGTCCACGTGAATCGGACTGAACCGTGAATTTATGCGCGTGATCGTCGCTCTCAAGAAACACCGTCGCGTTCGCAATCGGGCGATTCGCGGAATCGCAGACCATCCCGGTAACGACTGCGGATTTCTCACTGCTTTTGTTCTGGCTATGAGTTGTAGCGGCGCTCAACGCCGTCAGCGCAACGAATGCGCCAAATACCCGAACAACTCTTGCCACAATAGAGGTCATCAGGAAGTAGTTCCCCGGCTCCGGTCAACGCGAATCTGCCGGCAACGCAGTCTCTTGAAACGCCAATTCTAACGCTGATTTACTGCGCCAGTTGGCTCAATGCTGCTTTCGCTTGTGCATGATCGGGATGCTGCTTCAGCAATTCGAGAAGCACGTCGCGCGCTTTTTCCCGCTGGCCCTGTATCGCGTACACACGCGCAAGATTCAGATACGACTGGTCGTACTCGGGCGCCACTCGGATGCATTCTTCAAAGGTGTGAACAGCTTCCTCCGGCCGCCTCGTGCGCAAATAAAGCACGCCCAGGTTATTCAAAGCTTCGGGATAAACCGGGCGCAGCTCGACAGCGCGTTTTAGATACTTATAAGCGCGATCCGATTCCTCCAGTTGCGCGCAGACCATGCCCATGCTGTAGTTGACCTCGGGGTCATCTGGTTCAACCTCCAACCCTCGCTGCAGCACCTTTTTCGCTTCCCCCCATTCCTTTTGCTGACGATAGGCGTTGCCGAGATTCACCAGGGCAATCAAATGCGCCGGATCGATTTGCAACGCCCGCTGAAAATAATCGATAGCCGCGGCGGCATCGCCTTCCCTGGCGGAAAGAATTCCGAGATTATTCCAGGCGTTCGGAACGGTTCCGGGATAGCTGGCTTGAAGTTTCAGCGCGCGCTCAAAACTCTCGCGCGCCTCTTTCGTTTTTTTTTGTTGTAGATAAACGCTCCCCAGTCCATAAACCGCCTCGGCGCTCGTTGGATCGTCTTGCAAAGCACGCCTAAAAAAAGTCTCTGAAGTGTCCGGATATCCGCGTTCGAAGAATACCGAGCCGAGTGAAAGATAGTTGCGGCCAAACTCATAGCCCGTGTCTGCGCCTGCGAAAGGAAGCGCCTTCGCTATACGCTCCGCGTCTGTGCGCGGAATATTCTTGAAGTCCTCGTCGAAATGTTCATTCTCAACGATTCGCTGATAAATCTTGACTATGTCCCCGGCCTCATCGATCAGGAACGAAGTGGGCAGGCTTAGGTCGCGATGGCGGTCAAAAAGGGAACGAAACAGAAGGTTGTAAATCGCCACTACATCCGGAGTACCTTGCAATATCGGCAAATTCTGCGCGAAGCCACTTTGATGTTGTCTTTCATTACCATCATGCTCGGCGTCAACATCTACAACCAGGAGTCGCAGCCCTTCTACTGCCCAGCGGGAGTTTAATTTCTCCAGTAGCCTTAGCTGGTCATTAGAACCGGCCGCCGATACCGAAAAAAAAGACACCAGCACCGGTTTGCCGCGATGTGCGAAAAGCGATTGCGTTCGTCCATCTTTGTCGCGAAGCAAAAATTCGGGAGCCTGCACGGGCGCAAGAAGCCAGGATTCTATTTTGGTAGACAGAATTTCCCGTGTTGACGCGGCCTGGAGCGCTGCGCTACTCAAATCAGATGGTTTGACAAAAGGCTCGATCCGCGACGGCGGAACTCCCTCCTCGACCCAGACCCGATGATTAAGAGGCACATCGACGACACTCTGCAGCAATCCGCTGGGCCAGCGAATCGTCGCATGAACAGGCCCTTTCGTCGCCCCCAGACCGAAAAACAACTCCTTGCTGTGTTGCGCCAAAAATCCAGACCCCGCCTGCACCCAACGCGTTTGCTTCCCAGATGGCGTTTCGACCGTGACGCAAGCACCGATGGCGTCGCGATTGCTCTTCTTCCCCATTAAGCGCAACGCGATGGCGGGGGCGAGGTCGGGCATAACATTTTTGAAGAATCGCAACTGCGGGCTATTGCGATTTTTTAAAACCATCTCCTGTCTTCCGTCGTGGTCAAAATCGGCGAGCACAAAAGTCCTGCTGTCTTGCATGCAGTCAAGCCCGACAGTCCCCGAAACATCCGAGAATGTCCCATCACGGTTGTTGAGGTAAAAAATGTTGCGTTCGAATCCGCTCCACGTGCCATCTGACCGAATCAGTTCGTTGATGGCGTTCCACCCCTGCTCATATTCGTGGTTTGGCTTCGGTTCTTGTGGAGAATTGGCGACTACCTGCCGCCAAAAAAAGCTGTTTAGATCGTCGCGCGTTTCACCGGAAATCATCCCGTTGGCGATATACAGATCCAGAAAACCGTCGTGGTTGAAATCCCACGCGTCACTAGACCATGCCCAACGGCCCATCCCCGTTCCTGAACTCGCACTCGCATCCGCAAAGCGCCCACCTCCGTAATTTTGAAACAACGAATTGCCCACAGCGTGTTTGCGATACAGCTCGCGAACCTGCTTGCTCGACCCTTTCTGAAAATTGTCCTGCAGTGAAACGCGTATTCCCGCCGCCGTCCACATATCCGCGACGTAAAGGTCCTGCCGGCCATCATTGTCAAAATCAAACCAGCAACCGCTCATACCCGCGCCCGCATCTTCAATACCGGCATCTGCGGCGACATCGGTAAACGTGCCGTTGCCATTCGCGCGATAGAGATTTTTGCGTCCGAAATCATTGACCACGTACAAATCGGGCCACTGGTTGCCGTTGTAATCGCCCCACGCACAACAAAAACTGAATCGCGTGTTGTTCTGATCGAGACCGGATTCCTTCGTAACATCGCGGAAAGTTCCGTCGCGATTGTTGCGCATCATGAAATTGGGCGGACCATTCTCCGCATCGTAGTAAGGCATCGGGTAGCGATACTGGTCGGTCCCCTGGTAAAACGCATAAAGACAAAAATAAATGTCCAGCCAGCCGTCACGGTCATAATCCGCAATGGCTGCACCCGTGAAAGTGCCGCGTGGAGGATTTTCAAAGTGAAACGCGTTCGGCTTGGCAACGAATTTTCCTCCACCAAGATTTCGAAACAACAGCGGGCCGCTCGCACGCACCACAATCAGGTCCTGGCGCCCACTATTCTCAAAATCCGCGAAGAGTGCGCACGCAGTATTTTCCAGAACTCCAAGCCCCGATAGTTCGGTTACGTCTTCGAACGTGCCGTCACCTCGGTTCCTGAAAAGCCGGTTGGGAAGCCCAGCTGGCTGGCAAACATAAATATCGTCAAAACCATCCCCGTCAATGTCGGCAACGGAAACTCCGTTGTGCCCGTAAATATCAATACCGCTGGCGCCATCAAGCACCGTCCGCCAATAATCCGTGCCATGAAGAAATTGCGACGCATACGAATCGTTCCCCCCAAATGCGTGCTTGGCGGTATCGATGAAAACGGGGGCCGTAGAGCGGCTGCGCGTTTCGTCGAGAACCTTCCAGCTCTGAAGCGTCAAATCTTCCGATCTCG
The DNA here is from genome assembly GCA_963733775.1 of uncultured Acidobacteriota bacterium. Classification (GTDB taxonomy): domain Bacteria; phylum Acidobacteriota; class Terriglobia; order Acidiferrales; family UBA7541; genus Acidiferrum. The sequence goes on from CAVTEE010000003.1 coordinate 82,811, forward strand.
ACAGCATCCACAATATTTGCCAGTAGCCTACACGCTGTTCGCGATGGAAACCCCGCCCGGTTCCCACCAATTCAAAACGCACCACAGTTTCCAGGAGTTGAGATTGCCCAGGCGTGGACGCAACTTCAGGAATGGAGTGGATCGAAGTCACCTGAAATTCAGCGATGATGATTTTAGAGAAAACGCTTACCGAGGATCGCCATTTTGCAAGAAAGTCATCGCGTCGCAACCCTGCGTCACCGGCGAACTCTCCCTTCCACACCTGAAGAGGAGAACCTTCATACACGGTCTTCCATGCTGACGGCTTCAGCGACGTGCCCAAAAAATCGGAGGAGATAATTTTTTCTAACGCGGCAGTATTCTCCGGAGATTGAGCAAGCTCCAAACTCCACTTACTAAAGACCTCCGCGATGTGATCCTGGTGTTTTTCCGTGACAAATTCATCGAAGCCCGCGGGCACTTTTCGCAATACCGCTTCTATCCCCCGCGGCATTCGATACCGAGGGTGGACATGAAATTCATCGGGTGAATTGAGTTCTTTCGGGGCAGACCACGCCATTAAAGGGAACGAAGAGATCGCTGCGGGCAAAAAAGCGAGCGGAGCGGCCTGGCAGTATTGCAGGAATTCGCGGCGGCTGATACCGATGGAATTGCGTTTCTTCGAACGCCGCCTCAGTGAAGACCCCCGTATCTATCGCGCAGGAGCGAAAATCTAGCATCGCGATGTGAGCCCGTCAAGTTTGCGCCAAAAATTGAATCAACTAACCAAGTCCTTGAATAACTAACCAAACTGTTAGTTCTTGCCAAGCGCCAAGCCGCCAGAACGCTGGTTACGCGCCGTTCGGTCTGATAAACTGAACTAGCTCGACCACACCTGAGAATATGAGGAGAACCGTCCGGGCTGCTGGTTGTTACAGCAGCTATTTTTGTCTTTAATGACTGGCCGCCGCGCGGCCACTCGACGCTTAAATTTTATGAGTCAGAATATTCGTAACATCGCCATCATCGCCCACGTCGACCACGGCAAGACCACCCTGGTGGACGCCATGCTCCGGCAAAGCGGAATTTTTCGCGCCAATGAGGCGCTCGTTGAACGCGTAATGGATTCCAACGATCTGGAACGCGAACGCGGCATCACTATTCTCGCCAAAAACACCGCGCTGTTCTTTCACGACACCAAAATCAACATTGTGGACACCCCAGGTCACAGCGACTTCGGCGGCGAAGTGGAACGAGCTCTACGCATGGTCGACGGCGTGCTCCTCCTCGTGGACGCCAGTGAAGGCCCGTTGCCCCAAACGCGCTACGTACTGCAAAAAGCCCTGGCCGCCAAGCTGCCTCCCATTATCGTCCTGAACAAAATCGATCGCGTCGATGCGCGCGCCAAAGAAGTGCTCGACGAAATTTACGATTTGTTCATCGATCTGGACGCCACCGAAGACCAGTTGGATTTTCCTGTCGTGTATACCAACGCGCGCGATGGTGTGGCGCACCGCAAAATCGGCGATGACTCCAAAGATTTGCTTCCGCTCTTTGAAACCATCGTGAAATCCATCCCTTCGCCGCCGGGTGATCCCAGCGGCATTCTGCAAATTCAGGTAATGAACCTCGACTACAGCGAATTTCTGGGCCGCATTGCTATCGGCCGCGTTTTTAACGGCACGCTGAAGCGTGGTGAGGACGTCGGAATCTACAGACTCGACGGAAAGCTTACCTCTACACGCATCACCAAGCTCTATACCTTCCGTGGATTGGAGCGCGACGAAGCAGACAGCGTCGCCGCCGGCGATCTGGTGGCAATAGCAGGTGTGGAAGGTATACAGATCGGCGAGAGCATCACCGATCTAGTCTCACCCGCTCCGCTCGAGCCACTCCTGATCGACGAGCCCACTTTGGCGATGATCTTTACCGTGAATAGCAGCCCGCTCTCAGGCAAAGACGGCAGCTATTTGACCTCGCGCGATCTTCGCGACCGGCTGCAAAAAGAATTGCTTACCAATGTTTCCATCCGCGTGGAAGACACCGAAACTCCCGAATCTTTCCGCGTTCTCGGACGTGGCGAATTGCAACTTGCCATTTTGATCGAAACCATGCGCCGCGAAGGTTTTGAGTTGATGGTTGGCAAGCCCGAAATCGTAGTGCGCAACGAGAATGGCAAAAAGATGGAGCCGTTGGAGCGCCTGGTTATCGACGTTCCCGAAAATTTCATCGGCATCATCATGGAAACTCTTGGCAGCAGGCGCGGCGAAATGTTGAAGATGAGCAATCACGGCTCCGGTCGCGTCCGCATGGACTTCAAAATCCCTTCGCGTGGCTTAATAGGTTTGCGCAGCCAGCTATTGACGGACACTCGCGGAACCGCGCTGATCCATTCCATTTTCGAAGGCTGGACGGATTATGCCGGTGAAATGGCCCTGCGTCCTACAGGTGCATTGGTCGCCGATCGTAGCGGCCCTTCCACGGCGTTTGCGCTTTGGAATATTCAGGAACGCGGGGAACTGTTTATCGGCCCGGCGATCGATGTATACGAAGGCATGATCGTGGGCGAGAATTCCCGCGAACAAGACATGGATGTAAACGTCACCAAGGAAAAGAAGCAAACCAACATGCGCTCCTCCAGTGCTGACGAAGCCATCCGTCTGATCCCTCATCGCGAGTTGAGTCTCGAGCAGGCTATCGAATTCATCGCCGATGATGAATTTGTTGAAGTAACTCCCAAGTCGATCCGCCTGCGCAAAAAAGTTTTGCAGGCAAATCGCCGTCCGCGCCGGTGGCAGGAAATTCGCGCCAGCCAGACAAGCTAGGCCATAAACAACGAGCGGCACTTGTCACTAATTTGCAAAAAAAGTCGTTCACTCGTCTTCGCCTGTCCCATCCCGCATCTAACGATTGCAGGCCATGCCTGCTATTTTGACTACTCATTTTGGCTCTGAATGATGTACAGTCTACCGTTTGCACCAGACCATTACTGGAGCACGCAGCATCCTGGTTTGGCGTCCAAACCGTGGCTCGATTTAGTCAGGACCGTGCCACAATATATGTACAGGGGATTCGTTGAGCTTATCTAACGCCGAAGAGCGACGCCCGAGTTCTGAAAATTGCACCATCGCCGCAACGGCGACGGCGCTTCCACCCCACACCATTAGTCGCGACGACGTGAAATATTACATGGGCCGCGTCTTCGATATTCCCGAGCGTAAGCTCGAGGCCATGATGAGTATTGTGGACAATGCCCGCGTTCACAATCGTCACGCCATTTTCCCCATCGAATACACCGTCGAGCCCCGCGCCCTCTCGAAGACCAATGAAGAATACATTGAGCACGCCATTAAACTCGGCCGCGAAGCAGCCGAGAAATGCCTCCAGCGTGCCGGCCTTAAGCCTGCGGACATCGATCTGATCATCACCGTCTCGTGTACCGGATTCATGATTCCGTCCCTCGACGCGCATTTGATCCACTTGATGGGTTTTCGGCCTAATGTCCGACGCATGCCCTTTACAGAGCTGGGCTGCGCGGCCGGAGCCATGGCATTGGGACGCGCCGCCGATTATTTAAAAGCAGAGCCCGGCGGCAATGTGCTGATCATCGCTGTGGAATTGCCTTCCCTGACGTTTCAGCGCAAGGATATCTCCCAGGCAAACCTTATTTCGTCCATTTTATTTGGCGACGGCGCGGCTGCTGTGGTGGTGCGCGGCAAGCCCGTGCACGGGCCGAAAATTCTATTTTCGGAAACATATACCTTTCCAGACTCGCTCGGCGCCATGGGATTTGATCTCCGCGATTCCGGATTTCACATTCTCTTGGCCAAGGATGTGCCGGAAATGATTGGCGCAAAAATCAACGAGCTGGTCGACGGGTTCCTGGGACGCTGCGGAAAAAAGCGCGAGGATATCAAAGGGTGGATTCTCCATCCTGGCGGCGCCCGCCTGTTGGGCAATGTGGAAACGCAGCTTGGTCTGAAACCATGCGACACCCAGCCCTCGTGGGACATTCTTGCCAATGTCGGCAATCTTTCGAGCGCCACGATCCTTTTCATTCTTCAGGAATGGCTTGAAAAGCGCCCGCTGAAGACCGGCGAATACGCGTTGCTGGCTGCCTTTGGCCCTGGCTTCAGTGCGGAATTTTTGTTGCTGCAATGGACGTAACGGTTATCGCGTTTCTCGCCCTGTTGGTCGCCGTGGCCGCTTTGCGTGTCGTGGAACTGCAAATCTCCCGACGCCATCAAGCCAGCATGATCAAGCGCGGCGCCAGTAAAGTCGCGGAGCCGCGTTTTGGCTGGATGGTCGCCCTGCACACAGCTGTACTCGTCGGCGCAGGCGTTGAGGTCGTTTTCCTGCATCGGCCCTTTATCCCCTTGCTGGCCGCAGTGATGTTCACGATTTTTCTGACCGCCAACGCGGTGCGCTGGTGGGTGATCCGCACCCTCGGCGAACATTGGAACGTTCAAGTCGTGGATTCCACCTGTCTGGGCGTAATTGTTACTGGACCTTTCCGCTTCGTTCGGCATCCAAATTATGCAGCGGTCTTTGCCGAGATGCTCACGCTGCCTCTGATACACACAGCGTGGATCACTGCCTTGGCAGGTTCGTTAGCGCACATTGTAGTGTTGGCTCAAAGACTTTCGACTGAAGAGCGGGTTTTGTTTGCCGATCCCGGTTACCGGTCAGCCATGGCGGGCAAACCAAGATTCCTGCCTGGCTTGTTCTAGATCGATTCTAAAGACTCGATGATGGGCCGCACGACACATCGCCTCCGTTTTTATTTTCCGATTCCGGCGTTCCTGTTGGTGTGCTGGGTCGCGACCGCCGCTGTCCACAATACGAGCGACGATCCCAACCGTGACATCGTTTCCGGCCTTCATCGCGATGCTGACGCCAACGCAAGTGATGACCCGCTTGCGCCGGCATTCACAACCATTCCGGAGCTGACTTCCGGATTCCAGCTTCTTTACACCCAACAATTTTCTGAAGGACGCGAAGAATTTACAATTTGGGAATCCGAGCATCCCGATCAACCCTTTGGTCAAGTAGCCGTCGCTGCCAGCTACCTTTTCGAGGAGTTTTACCGTCAGGGCGTATTGACCAGCGATTTTTTCCTGAATGAAGCAAAATTTCTGAACGGCATAGATGGCAAGCCCGATCCAGACCGTATGGCCCAGTTTCAGGAGGCGTTGGTAAAAGCGCGCGCCTTGGCAAATAGACGCCTGAAACGCAATTCCAAGGACACCGAGGCTCTTTTCGCGCTCACTCTGGCCGCCGGCATGGAGTCCGACGCGGACATGATCTTGCGCAAAGAACGCCTCGAAGCCCTCAAGCTGCTTAAATTAGCCAATCAATACGCCAAGCAATTGCTCGCGGTCAGGCCCGATGCCAACGATGCTTACATCGCCCTGGGTTCCGCCAATTACATTATTGGAAGCCTCTCCGGCGGCATGCGTTTCTTCCTGGCATTTGGTGGCGTGCACGGCGATAAAAGGCTCGGCATGCAGCAATTAGGAAAATCCGCGGACACCGGTTTATATTTGCGGCCCTTCGCAAAAATCATGCTGGCACTCGCGGCGCGGCGGGAAAAACAGGATGCGCTGGCGCAAAGACTTTTGCGGGAGTTGAGTGAGGAATTTTCTACCAGCCCCTTATTTGCCGCGGAGTACGCGAAATCCATGGGCCGGCCGGTGCCAGCCGTCATGCATCCCTAATCCCTAAATAATAAACAGTCACCAGGCCGTTGTTTTAACTCACAACTCGGTCATTTGGGAAAATCAGCGGTATTTTTAGAAGTGGAAAACCAGGCTCAGCGTCGCTTGGCCATTGTTCTGCCATGTCCCGAAAAGCTTCGCGCCCACATAGTCGACTTCGGCTCTGGCCGATAGGCGTGGCAGCAGACGATAGTCCGCGCCGCCTCCCAATTGCACAGCGAATCCATTCTTGCTGTTGAGATTGCCGGTTTGCGGCAACGCGTGCGTACCGCCGAATAGTCCGTGAAACCATGGCTCCCAACGTGGCCGCCGCCAAGCGAACTTCGGACCCACGCCGTAATTAACAAGCTTGATATGTTCGTTCTGCCAAATAGTAGGGGCAAAGAAGGTATTCACATCCCCCTCTACTCCCAGAAAATCACTCAGAAAATACGCGAGACTAGTGGTCGTTCCTACTGCGCTGGCACTATAAATGTTAGATCGGAAGCGCTCGAAGGAAACTCCCAGCCCAAGCTGCCAGCGGAAATCATCACGATCGCTGTATATAAACCTTGGGCGCGGCGCGGGCGAAGGCTCCGCGCCTGCGGCATTTGCCGCAGCCATGGGAAGAGCCAGCGCAGTAGTTACCGTCGCTGGCGCCGCAACGCTTGAGGAACCCAAGTCCAATGCTTCGGCGGTGAAAAGTGGACTGTCCTGTGCCAGGGGTTGCACCAGCGGCACGTGCGCGGCGCTCGTTGCGTTAAAATTCGCCGCAGCATTCGAACCCGCAGTGTATGCGCCGGGAACACTTTCCTGCGCCTGAACAGCACAAACCCCAGCCCAACTTAGTAATAATGACAGCAGTAGCCTCTTCATGATGTTCCCCTCGAGGGCTGACCCCACGCCTGGAATCAAACCATCCACTACGGTAAACAACAGTGAGCCTGTTTGTCTACGGGTTTAACTAACATATGTGGTGCGGTGCCCCATGCACAAATGAGTCCTTCCAGGCTTGGGACGACACCCCACGCGTGGCCCTAACGCCCGTGCCTCAAGTAGTCATCGGTTTTGTTCAGCCAATCCTCACGCGGCGGATTGAAGACATCCAGGTCGACCGTGTCTTCCTGAGCCCAGGCCTCATGGGGCATATTTGGCGGAATACACAGCACTTCTCCCGCCCGCACGACGATTTCCTTGCCTCCCACGTTGAATTTCAGCGCGCCCTCAAGGATATAAGTGACTTGTTCGTTGTGATGGTGATGCAGCGGAACGTGCGCACCTTTCTTCATCAGCACGCGCGCCAACATGATCTTATCTCCCACCACCATTTCGCGGTCGATTTGCGGATTAAGGCGCTCGCGCTCAACATCTTTCCACGCGAGATATTTCAGCTCCGGATTGCTCATTTTTTGTCTCCGTAGATCTTGGCGGCGTTGTCATGCAGATACATATGCGCGAGCTCGAGAGCCTTCGATTCGCTGATGGCGTTTTCCGCGACCAATTCGGCGAGCGCTTCCGCTACCGCGGTGCGTGCCGAGCGTGCCGCGAGCCACAATGTTTCTTCGGCTCCGACCGCATCGTTAAACGGGAACGCGTCGGAGCCGAACATAATCTTTTCGGGGTAAAGAGAAATCCACTGTTTCAAAATGTTTTTCAGCTCCGACGGGTACACGTAATAACCCATGAGCGAAGAATCGGTGTACACGTTTTTGGCGGCCGTCATCCAGATCATTTCCAGGGTATAGGGATATCCGCCGTGGATTAACACAAATGTTACATTCTTGTATCGCGGGTCCCGCAGCACATTCTCCAAATTCAGTGGATTGCCGTTGCGCAGGCTGAAATAGTCGCCGATGCCTACCGCGCTGTGAAAATGCACCGGCAAATGGAGTTTCTCCGCTTGATCGATCAGCACCCGAAAAATGTAATCCTGGAAGGTCCGGTATTCGTCTTCGCTGGGAACGCCGCCAGAATGATACTTGTTGAAGATAGCCTCTGCTTTCTCGCGCGGCGGATCGGAAAAATATAGCGAACGGAAATACGCGGCCTCGAACTTCATGGCCACGCCGCCCTTCTTCTGATTATCCGCGAGCGTCTGGCGAACGAAGGATTCATAACCGGCTAGATCACCGGGGAGGGCGGTGAGTCCTTCCTGCTTTTCATAGCGCTGCAGGACTTTTTCTTGCAACGGGATGTACACGCCGAGGTCGCCATTTTTAGCGGACTGGTCGCGATTGTTGAATGGATAGAGAAAGGAATCCACGAAGAAAACCCAGTGAAACCGCTGCGGATTGAGGTAGGGCGCTAGCGCCACGCGATTGGCGAGACAAATTTCGATGTTGAGTTTATCGAGGATGCCGTCCCAATACGCAGTGTTGCCGGAAGCCTCAGCGGCTTTCTTTTTATCGATAAGCCATTTAGCGTGTTCGGCAGAGAAATCGTCAAATGGATATCCGAACAGCGATTTGGCGGCAGCCACGAATTCCGGATTATCCTCGCGCAGGCGCATCACCGAGCTTTCGTCCGGCGGAGCCGCTTGCGCGTCCATGTCGGAATCGTCCGGAAAAGTTGCGTGCGAGTGATTGTCGTAGATAGGAATTCTGTCGATTTGCGGCAGCAAGCGCTCGTAGATTTTCGCGACCTCTGCAGGGGCTGCAACAGGCTTTGCCTGGGCGCTCGCGGTGCAAGCCGCCACGAGACTCAGACAACTTAAAAGCAATACCTGAATCAACTGTTTCATTAACGGATATTCCTTGTGCTCGCTTTGTGAAGCGCAACGTGGACCACTGGGTGGCAGGATTTCGCTATAGACATCTTCGAATTATGCTATCGAGCCACGGCCGCGCGCCAGCGCACCGACACGCGCGCAATGCGGTCCAGAGCTTCTTCAAGAGAATGGCGAGCGCTAACCAGCGAAAAGCGTAGATAAGTTTTCCCGCCGGTGCCGAATGCCGCGCCGGCAATTCCGGCGACCCCCGCTTCTTCGAGCAATAATCTGGCGACCTCTTCAGCAGCGAGGCCAGTGTCTTCCACATTCACCCAGGCATAGAAAGACCCGTCAGGAATCTGACAGCGAAATCCGGGGATGCGGTTCAGTCCGGCTACAAATAGGTCGCGGCGTTTACGATACTCCGCAACCATAGAGTCCACCGCGTTGGTCGAATCACGCAAAGCTTCGATAGCTGCGACCTGGGAAAACTCCGCGACGCACGTAAACGTGTTGAGCACCAGCAGATCCAGCGCGTCCACCACGTGTTTCGGCGCCACCGCGTATCCCAGACGCCAGCCGGTCATCGCAAAACTCTTTGAGAAGCCGTCAATGATGACCGTTCGCTGAGCCATATCAGGAAGTGAGTGGATGGAAAGAAATTCCCCGTTAAATACGATGCGGGCATAAACTTCGTCAGCCAGCACCCACAAGTCATGTTTTCGCGCGAGATCCGCAAGTTGCTGAAGCGTCTCGCGGCTAAATACTGTGCCCGTTGGATTGTTGGGAGAGTTAAAAATTAACACGCTGGTTCGCGGCGTGATTTTCGCGGCGATTTCCTTAACGTCCGGCTGAAAATTATTTTTCTCTTCCAGCCTAAACGGAATCGCGGTGCCTCCAAGTCCGCGTGTAAACGACGGATAGATGGGAAATCCAGGATTCGGGTAAAGGACTTCATCCCCGGGCTCAATCAGCGCCATCATCGCCAGCGATAAAGCCATTTTGCAACCCGGTGCGACCAAAACTTCTTCGCTGCTTACTTCCAATCGGCGGGTGCGCCTCAAATAATTAGCAATGGCCGCGCGCAGAGCCGGGATGCCCCGCGTGGAAACGTAGCGGTCCCGGCCAGAAGCTGCGGCATCGCGCAGCGCATCTACCACCGGTGCCGCTGGATGGAAATCCGGTTCGCCGAGCTCCAGATGAATGATGGAGCGGCCTTCGCGCTCAAGTTCTTTAGCGCGTGAAAAAACGGCCAATGCTCCTTCACCGGTTAATTGAGAAACGCGTGTTGCCACAGGACGCATGATTTAAAAGATTTCCCCGAAGAATATTATCACTTCGCGGCAGGTGCAGTGACCGGAATGCGCAATCCGTCGATGAAGCGAGGAAACATTTCGAAAGCGGCGGCCGTCAAGAATAATTCGACAATCGCGGCATCATCGAACACAGCTCGAAGTTCGCTGTAAAAGACATCGTCCACGTTACGTCCGCCGCCATGCAAATGGCCCGCAAGCCGAAACCCCAGCTTTTCCTTCTCGCTGTAGGGTCCATTTTCAAAATCGCCGACAGCATCGATCTGCCCCGCCAATGCCCCTTTCTTCTGCGCGGAAATACTGTGCGCCCGAATCGCATACTCGGATTCACAAAGAATGGAAACGCGCACCGCCACGAGCTCCTTATACCACCCCGGCAACGCGCCATCGCTGAGCAACGGCTTCAAAAATCCAGCCACGCCTTTCGCAATATCCGGCGAATAAGCCAGCGCTTTGAACATGTTGGGCACAACGCCACGTTGCGCCAGCAGCGCATCATACAGAGCCGCCGCTTCAGGCGTGACGTCATCGCGCTCCAATAATTTGATGCGCACGGTTTCGCTGCTCATGTTGACCTCACCCGTTCACAGAAACAATACGCGCTGCGGCACCCAAACCTCCACACCCGCGCCCCGCGAGCGCTTCACCAATTTGGCCGCTCGAGAATCCTTTCGTGCCGTCTAGCCAGTTAGAAAGCGTACCGCAGAGAAAATTGAATCAGCCGCGGAGTGCCCACGGTTGAGAATATTTTGCCGAAAGCCGGGTTAGAAATATCAGTAAACGTTGGGTTAGCAAAATTCGCATGATTCCAGATGTTAAAGAAATCCGTCGTGAAGCGTAGTTGCTGCCGCTCCGTGATTCGGAAATCCTTGATCAGCGAAAAGTCCCAGTTTTGTTGGAACGGCCCGCGGTAAATATTGCGCCCCAGATTTCCGAACGCCGTGGTGCAGGCATTCGGATCCAATGCGCAACCCGCAGGATCGGCCGGCGGCGCAAAGGTAAAGTCCGCGCGATTCAGATATCCATTGTTCACGCGCGATATGATGCCTCCGGAAGTGTTACCCGTCGCGATCGTGCCTCCGGAAACAAGCTGCGCGCCCGAAGTCGGCGATTCCAATCCGCCGCCAATGTAGGCAGTACCGGCCGAGCCATCCAGCACGGAAAATGGCGTACCGGACTGAAAAATGGTGATGCCGCTCACCGCCCACCCACCCAAGGCTGCGTGCATGAAACCGTCGGCGTTCTTGAAAAAAGGAAGCTCGTAGCGATAGCTGACCACGAAACGGTGTGGGCGATCAAAGTCAGACAGCCCCCGCGAAGCCGCCAACGTGCTCTCGTTGTTAAACGCCGTATTCAGAGCAGTGTTGCCGGTCGATGTAGCATCGGTCGATTTGGAAAAAGTATACGCAGCCTGGAAATATCCCGCGCCCCAGCGCCGCGACACAGTTGTCTGTAAGGAATGGTAATGAGAGTAGGCATCGTCGGCGAAAATCTGCATGCCGTTGTAGAAGTTGATGCCCGGATTAACCGAACGCGCCGGTCCATTCAGAACCGTGCTCTCGGTGATCGTATATGGCGTGCCGTCTTGCGCGGTGATCGTCAGAGGGTGGGCCGCGGTAGCGAGTTGAGCTCCGAAGGTGCGGGTTTCGCGCAAATGCACCGCGTGGGTCCCCACATATCCAATTTCAAAAATCCAATTGCGCCCCAGCGAACGCTGAATCGTAAGGTTCCATTGTTGGGTATTGGGCGCCACGAATTTTCTCGGCACAACTAACCCGAATAAAAATTGCGACGGTATTACACCAGGCCCGGTCCCGCTGCACGCATAGTTGGGCGCCCCGGTTGTGTTTCCGCCAGTGAACCCCTGAAATGCTCCAAGGCACGGCACAAACGCAGCGGACAGTGTGCCCGCTGCGGGCAACGCATTTGGATTTCCGCCTGGAGGGAAGCATGTAGAGTCCGCCGAAAAGAACGTCGACAAACATCCAGGAGGTCCGCCACCAAACGCGATAGGCAAAAACGGTCCCTGGAAGGAAAGTTGGTCCGCGGTGCCTACGTCTTCGCGCACGTAATAAATTCCATAGCCGCCGCGAACGGTAGTGTTGTGATGCCCGAAAACGTCGTAAGCGAAACCGATGCGTGGTCCCCACCCGGTGGCGTAGTTGTTGGTATAGGTGCTGTCGCTTCCCGTGGGAAGCAAACCCGCAATATTCAGTTTCTTCACACAGCTCCCATAAATGAACGGGTATTTTCCGGCGGCCGCCAGGTCCTGGTCCAGATTTCCGATGTGACACGCGTCATCCTTGAATGCACCGAAGTCTTCAACGCGCAGTCCCAGGTTCAAAGTGAGATCTGGCCTGATCTTCCAATCATCCTGCGCGAAAACCGCGAAATCGTTAGTACGGTACTGGTGATTGAAAACGCCCCCGCCGCCGAAACTCCCACCTGGTGCGCCTTGGAGCAAGTTTTGAAAATCGGTCAATCCGCCGATACTCGCCGAAGTAGCGGTGGCCGGGGCTCCTGGAGAATTGGAAAAGAAAAGTTGGCCATTAAAAGTTTGCGGGAAAAGCTTGTCCAGATTCACCCGCGTAAATTCTCCGCCAAAGCGAAGAATGTGCGCGCCTTTTACCCAGCTCACGGTATCCACGAAGTTGTAGTTATTTTGCGTTTGATATTGATTAGCTGGCGGAGTCGGTCCTAATTGAAATCCCGCCGAACCGAACTGCGTGAATTTGTAGATGGAATTCGTAATGTTATTGGTCGGCCGGTCGATGCCCAGATCTGCCGCGGTGACCGGAGCGATATTCAAAAGGCTGTAACTAATGCGGACATACCCGAAGCGAAATTCGTTGACCAGTGCAGGTGAAAACAAATGTGTTTCACTCGCGCTGAAGAACCGGCCGGTCACCGGGAGATCGTAAGGAAAATTCAGATCCGCGGCGCTGATGCTGCTGGCCAAAGTTCCGCCGAGCGAAGCCTGCAAACCGCCAGCTCCAAACGGCAAGAAAGATTCGGCGTTAGAGAAAAAGAAACGCGCGGAAACCTTATCCTGCCCACCGCGGAATTCACGGTCGTAGTTAGTAGTGAACTGATCGTCGGTATATTTCCCAGGTCGGCTAACTAGGAATGGCCCGCTATTCAATCCCACCGCGCAGGTATCCGGATTTACTGTTACGCCCGGAGTCCCGGGAATCGAAGGCAGCAAAAACCCGTTGGCATCCCTGCCAAACTGGTTGCTCTTGAAATTCAACAACTTCAACATCACCGGATCGATGGTAATAGGCACCGCCGGGCATCCGCCAGGATTGGCCGCGGTCGGAGCAGTCGCCGGCGTGCTAAAAAGGGCAGCGAGATTCGCGGCGGACCGGTCGGCCGGCAGAATTGGAAATCCCGGATTGTTGATCTGCGTCCCGGGAGAAAGCGCGCTTCGCTGTCGGGTACCTTGATAGTTGACGAAGAAATAGCCCAGTTTTTCCTTTACCACCGGTCCACCCAGACTCACCCCAAAAATATTCTGTTTCACTGACGGGCGTGGTTCGCCGGCAGCGTTCAGGAAAAATTCATTCGCGTTCAAGACGTCATTTCTAAAATATTCGTACGCATCGCCATGCAATCCCTTGGACCCGGAACGCAAAATAGCGTTCACGTTGCCCCCTCCGTTCCGGCCTTGGCTGGCGTCATAGAGCGAAGTCTGAATTTTAAATTCCTGAATAACATCCGGATTCGGTAGTGGAACGTTGGTGGACTGCGATACGTTGTAATCCGTTGAGCTAATCCCTTCGATCAGGTAATTGTTATTGTCTTCCCGTTGCCCGTTTACCACGATGCGCACGTTTCCCCGGCCCAACTGCGCCGAGGCATTCAGTTCACTGTTCGTACCCGAAGACAACGAAAGAAGCTGCTGATAATTTTGCGTAGCGAGAGGAAGCTCCCGAATAGTGGCCGTGCCGATGGATTCGCCAGTGGTGGCGTTAGTCGTCTCCACATTAGTAACCTGTGCGGAAATTTCCACTCGCTCGCTGACTTCTCCAGGCCTCAACGCAATGCTGACCCGCGTGGTTTCCGTCACCCGCACTTCAAGATTGTCCGCCCTCGATTGCGAGAATCCGGGTTTGTTGACCAACAGGTAGTAACTCCCCGGCGGGAGCAGAGTCACCGTAAAAGAGCCATCAGGGCCGGCGGTGATTTTTCGGGCTAGCGTTTCAGTGCGGGTGTCGGTGATTTGCACTTCCGCATCGGCGATGCTTGCTCCGCTGCTATCAACCACTACACCGCTGATCGCTCCGGTAGCTCCGCCTTGGCCGTACACCTGACCGCCCCAAAAACCGGTTAGCAGAAACACTACGGCCGCAAACTTATACACGCTTCGCATCGGAACCCCCCTGAGTATTAGGACTGCGCCGGACGTCGGATGTTAGCAAGCCACTGCCGCAGGCAGGCAATTCGCGAGAAACGCCCCTCCGCCGGAACAATTCCTATGGATGAAACTAGCGTTACACTTTCAAGCTGTCAAGAATTCTACGATTAAATCTTCACTTCCACCGTAGCTCACATTTCCCACGCGCAGAGCCTGGCAATAGTCAGATTCGAACGCCAGCTCACTCACGCGCCAATGTAACGCGCGTAGAGCGAACGCGCCACCGCAGCATCGGTCGTACCCTTCACGATTGCGCGACCATCGCTAAACACCGTCATCTCGTAGGGTGCAACATGAAACCGCAACAGGAAATCGTTTTGCCGGATGTCTGTTACTGTGCGCGACAGCCGTTGTTGTAAGGCGCCCAGGTCGAGCGCGCGGTTATGTTCGTGTATCTGCACGGAGTCGCGTCCGCACATCGTGATATGCGGCTGGGCCTGGCCCTCCAGGTAGGAGAAATCGTGTCTGCAGCAACACCGGCAATCTGGATTGCGGTCGACATGAACAGATTGAAAATGCCCGGTCCACACATCTGAGGTAATAAGCCGGCCGCTAAGAGCTTCGTGATTGCCGCTAAGTAGCTTCATAGCTTCGGCAACTTGCAACGACGCGACAAGATTCACGATCGGCCCCACAACACCTACGGTGTCGCAAGTGTCTTCCACCCCGGAAACGGCCTCAGTTCCCTCGAGCAGGCAAGCGAGGCAAGCGTTCTTCCCAGGTTGGACCGTCATCGTCAAGCCATAACTGGCCACCGCGGCGGCGTAGATCCACGGCTTGGCAGACTTAACCGCGAAATCGTTGATCAAAAAACGAGTTTCGAAGTTGTCGGTACCGTCGAGAATCACATCAAAATTATTCAGCAACTCGCCGACGTTGCGAGGGTTAATGTCTGCAACGAGGCCTTCGATGGACACGCTGGAGTTAATCGCGCGCAATTTGCGCTCCGCGGCAACCGCTTTCGGCAGGGCCTCGCGGGCGTCCGACTCATCGAACAAAGTCTGGCGCTGTAGGTTGGAGTGCTCCACGAAATCGCGATCCACGATGCGCACGCGGCCCACGCCGGCACGGACCAAAAGGTTCGCGGCCGCCGCCCCGATTGCTCCGCACCCGGCCACTACCGCGCTGGCGCCCAGCAGACGCTCTTGTCCGCCAAGACCAATCCCCTCAAAAAGTATTTGTCGTGAGTATTTTTCTTGAAGAAAATCGTCCACGAATCAGCGGCCCCAGCGGGTTCGCGATTCGGAGGCCCGCTACCGCGATGATAACGCTAAACATGACCGACGGGACAACGCCCCTGTGCTACGCTTCGTCTGAGACAAATAGAAGATGAAATCAGGGTGGGCCAATGGGCTGCGAGGTGTTGTCGCGCTCGCACTTCTCAGCGGAGTTGCGACAACGCCCGCGCAAACTCCACAGAGCTCCAGCTCCTCCGCGGAACCTGCCGAACAGCCTATCGTGGTTGCCACCCGCGTTGTAGCAGATGACGGACGCGTTCTGAGGGAACCCGTCAAGGGCATAAACGTTGAGATCGGTAAACCTCTGGACCGCACCAAAGTGGCTCAAAGCTTGCGCCTCCTCTACAAAACCGGCGATTATTCCGATCTTCGCGCGGTACTCACCACCGTTCCAGGCGGAGTCCAGCTGGATTTCGTCGCTCGCGAAAATCTTTTTTTTAACCAGGTGTTGATCGACGGTTTGGTCCCTCCGCCCAGCGAGGCTTCCGCGGTGGCCGCCACGCAACTCAATCTCGGCCAAACTTTTCGGGCGGCATTAGTTGATGAAGCGGCGGAGCGTTTACGCGACACGCTACGGCAAGAGGGGCTATACGCGGCAGAGATTAAGACCGAAACAATTCCTCACCCTGAAACCCACCAGATGGATGTTATCTTTCACATAAAATCCGGTCCCCGCGCGCGAGTCGGAACCATTCACCTTAAGAACGATACCCAGTATCCCGATGCGGAAATTCTCAAACGCCTCAAAATGAAACCAGGACGCCCGATTACTTCCGCGCGGTTACAGAGTGGAACCGATCGAATCCGCAAATACCTCGTTAAAAAGGGAAATCTGATTGCCCGCGCCGTGGTGCGCCGGGGCACCTATGATGCGGCAACAAATACCATTTCGCTCGATCTGGAAGTATCGCAGGGCCCCGGCGTGAAACTGCAGGTTGTGGGCGCGAAATTTTCGAAGGGTGATTTGAAACGGCTCGTGCCTGTATATCAGGAAGGCGCTGTCGACACCGATCTTCTTGAAGAAGGCAAGCGCAACATGCGTGAACGTTTGGAGCGTCAGGGATATTTCGATTCCACCGTCGATTACACCACTGAAACTCAGACGGCAGCCCCGAATCCCAACGGCTGGAAGGGCACGGAAGAACTCATCACCTATCACGTCATAAGAGGAGACAAACATAAGCTGGTCACCATCGACATCATTGGCAATCACTATTTCAGTGATGAATTATTGCGTAGCCGCTTACTGGTCTACAAAGGAGCGTTCGCGTCTCCGGGACGCTTTAGCAGACGCCTGGTGGAATCGGACGCGCAGTCCATGCGCGCTTTGTACCAGGCCAACGGTTTTCTGGAAGCCAAAGTCGATGCTGTGCCGTTGGACAACTACAAAGGTAAGACCGGAGACCTTGCGATTCGCTTCAATATTCAGGAAGGGAAGCAAACTCGCGTAGCGTCCCTCAAGCTCGAAGGTGTGCATGCGTTTAAAGAACAGGAGCTGCTTGGAGATGTGGCCTCCACACCGGGACAACCCTATTCGGATTTTAACGTGGCTACCGATCGCGACGTTATTCTAGCGCTATATTTTAACGACGGATTCCCGGAAGCGACTTTCACTTCCAAGGCCGATCGTGTCGCTCCGCAGGCAAGCACCGAAAAAGCAGGAGTTCAGGGTAGCGAAGCCCCCAGCACGACGCCTGCTGAAAACGAAGAGGCCTCCGACAAGCAGAATTCCAAAACAGTCATCCCGCAAGCTCCGCCAGTCAATCTCACCTATCACATTGAAGAAGGCCCGCAGACCATGGTGCGCAGAATTCTCTATTCCGGTTATGAGCACACCCGGTTAAACGTGCTTCATCGCGAAGTCGAAGTGAAAGAGAACGCTCCGCTGCGGGAGGGCCAAGTCGTCGAATCGCAACGCCGCCTTTATAACCTGGGAGTCTTCAATCGCGTAACCATCGAGCCGCAAAATCCCACAGGAACCGATCGTGACAAGGATTTAGTCGTGCTCGTGGAAGAAGCCAGGCGCTACACCATGGCCTACGGCGGCGGCTTCGAAGTACAGCGTCTAGCCAGCACCTCCAATCCCGTCGGCGGCCAGGTGCAAGCCGCGCCACGAGGTATTTTTGAAATATCAAAATTAAATCTGACTGGCCGCGCCGATTCGCTGTCCCTCAAATTGCGCGGCAGCACCATTGAGGACCGCGCGCTGCTTACCTATTCCGATCCCAACACTTTTGGGCATAAAGATTTGAGCGTTCAAGCCACGGCTTATACCGAAAAGACTCAGGACATCAACACCTTTACTGAAACGCGCTACGAGGGCTCTTTGCAACTGACCGACCAGGTCACCCCCCGCACCACTCTTCTTTTCCGTTACGTATTTCGCAAAGTCCTGGTCTCCAATATCGCTGACACCATCAATCCCGTGGCCATCCCGCTGTTTGAACAACCCACCCTCGTTTCGCTGTTTGGTATGACTTGGGTTCACGACAAGCGAGATAATCCCGCCGATGCCACCCGCGGCAGTTATAACAGCGCGGATTTTAGCGTGGCCGACAGTCACATCGGATCCAGCGCAAGTTTTTTAAGATTTTATTTTCAAAATTCTACTTACTATCCCATCAAGCGGCGATTTAGCTTTGCCCGCTCCATACGCATCGGCGGTTTGATCCCTTATGGCCAAACTGTTTCGCTGACGTTCCCCCTGCCAACCACGCCGCCCTTGCCAACAGTTATCCCACTTCCCGAGCGCCTTTTTGCCGGTGGCGGCACCTCGCTCCGTGGATTTGCGCTCAACCAGGCCGGGCCACGTGATTCGGTTACCGGGTTCCCCGTTGGCGGCCAGGCCCTGCTGGTGCTGAATCAGGAATTTCGTTTCCCGATGCGCCTGCCATACTTCGGAACGACCTTGGGCGGGGCTCTTTTTTACGACGGCGGAAATGTTTACAGCAGGTTAACCCGCATCAGCTTCAGAACCTCAACGCCGACACCCACCTTTAACACCACCAATCCGGCCACTGCCTTCTGTGTGACCAATTGCAGCAACGAACTGAATTATTTTGCTCACACCGTGGGTTTCGGATTCCGTTATGCTACGCCTGTAGGCCCAATTCGTATCGACCTGGGCTACCAGATCAATCGGCCAACCTTTGTGATCCCCTGCACCACTCTCACCGGAGCCGTTCCGACTTGTCACAAAGCTGGCCGGCTCCCCGGTTTCCAAATCTTCTTCAACCTGGGACCCAGTTTCTAATGCCAGCCAGAATATTTTCGCGCTATGCCGTGTCATTTACCGGCGCCCTCCTTTTATTTTTTTCAGGCCTGACTTTTGTACGCCCATCTTCCGCCCAGGAGCTGATCGACCGTATCGCCGCCCGCGTCGAAAATGACATCATCCTTCTAAGCGATGTGCGCCACCTCGGTCGCTACCAGATGCTCGTTGATGGAAAATCGGAAACCGAACCGCAATTGCTCGACCGCCTGATCGATCAATGGGTGGTGCAAAACGAAGCCGACGCCTCCCGTTTTCCGCGTCCCACCGACGCCGAAATTGATCAGGGCGTTGCCGCGCTGAAAAAATCGTTCCCCTCGCTTCAGGAATACGAAGAGCGGCGAAAGCAAAGTGGTTTGAGCGAACAACAAGTGCGCGACAAAATTGCCACCCAGATTCATCTCACAAATTATCTCGATTCCAGGTTTCGGCCGTCTGTGCAGGTAGACGCTAAGGCCATCGAAGATTTCTACAACTCCGCGGTGTTGCCGCGAGCCAAGGCCCGCGGACAAGAACCGCCCTCGCTGGAAGCGTCCCGCGACGTCATTCAGGAAGCATTGATAGAACAAAGCATCGACGCCCAGGCCGAACAGTGGCTTAAGGAAAGCCGCTCGCGCATTCACGTTGAGCGGCTGTTGGACGAAGAAAAAGAATGACTCAAGCCACCCGCTCTCGGAAATTTCGCTGGCTACGCCATGTGGCGTGGGTCTCAGCGGTAGCCATTTTCTTGGCTGCCACCGCAGTGGTTATTTTTTTTGGAAGCGGAGCCGGCAACCCCTTAATTCACCGCATCCTCGTGCGCCGCTTGCAAGCGCTTACTGGCGGCCGCGTGGAATTGCGAACCATTTCCATCCATTGGCTTTCATTGCGCGCCACATTAAAAGGCCTCGAAGTTCACGGTTTGGAACCGGCCGGCACCCAACCCCTCTTTACCGCCGAAGAAGTGGATGCTGGCCTGCGCATCGATTCCTGGTGGGGACGCAAAGTCTCTTTGAATAGCTTGGTTGTTCACCAGCCCCACGTTCATATAAGAATAGGAAAAAATGGCGTCACTAATGTCCCCAACCCTCCACGTCCGCGTTCCGCTAAACCGCTGGCTCAAACAGTTCTCGACCTGCACATCCAACACCTGAAACTCGACAACGGCTGGCTTCTTTATAACGATGTGCAAACACCTCTCGCCATCGAAGGCGATAACTTACATCTCGCCCTGGACGCCAGCGGCCCGCTTGACCATTCCGTTTACGACGGCAATCTTGACTGGCAAAACGTAACGTTCACAGCGCAGCGTTTTCTTCCCATTCCCATCGGTGTGTCCGCGAAGTTCACGATTTCGCGGGATGGATTCACTTTGCACCAAGGCGATGTAAGGGCCGGCCGGTCTCACCTCGATGCCCAAGCGGAACTCATCAACTTTACCGACCCACGATGGAACATGCGCTACCGCGGATGGCTTGAGCTCCTCGATCTTCGTGAAATTTTACGGAATCCCCTGGTCCCCACTGGACGCGCCGACGTTCACGGTGAAGGAACATTCGCCGACGGTCAATTCCACGGCACCGGCATCTACGCTGGCCGCGATATCGCCCTTCCTTACGACGATTTCCACGCCAAGGGCCTCACCAGTCACGGCACCTTCACCATAAACAACGACGGCCTCGTGGTCCCCGACTTTTTTGCCGGCGCGCTCGGCGGCACCGTGAAAGGCCGCGTTACACTGCGATTCGCTGGATTACAGTTTCACGCCGAAACTCACGTGCAGGATGTACGTTTAGCCAATTTGCTGCCTTCCATCGAACATCGCGGCTTTCCCATCGATGAATTGCACTGGGATGCTGATTTGACCGCGGACACCAAGGAAGACTGGTCCGGCGCATTCGAGCACTTCGGAATTGTCGCCAAGATGCATTGGGCGCCGCCGGAAAACGTCGCTGCTGGTCACGAAGCGGTCGAAGGAGATTGGCAATTCGTCTATAAGTACGACACCAGTCTATTCACCGTTGTGTCTGGCGCATTTCAGACTCCCACAACGAATGGCAGCGTTTCCGGACTGTTGGCCCCACGCGATTCCGGAATGGATCTAAAGTTTGACACCACCTCGCTCGAAAGATACAAGGACTTCATCAACGCTCTGCGCGATCTGTCGCCGCGTTCCGCCGACGCTAAGCAACCCCTTTCAGGCAAAGTCAGCTGGGACGGCAAAATCACTGGCCCATCCGGCAAACCCACATTCTCCGGACATGTGCGCGGCGAGAACGTGCAATACAGTTCTATCATTCTGGATTCCCTCGATGGCGACTTGCAGTATTCACCAAGGGAATTGTCGTTGTCCCGCGGGCATGCGCGTCGCGGCACCACCAGCAGTTCGCTCGAGATCAACCTGGAACTGACCGATTGGAGTTTTCTCCCTGACAATTCGTGGTCCGCCGACGCCAACCTGGAAAAAACTTCTTTGGAAGGTTTGCAGCAGCTTGCCGGCTGGTCGTATCCCGTGCGCGGGAATTTAACCGGCGACTTCCACGGCCGCGGCACAAGAAACGACCCGACCATTACAGGCCTCTTCGACCTGGCGGACGGAAATGTTTACGGATCTTCTTTCAACCGGCTGCGCGGACAGCTCACCGCTAGCACTGAGGAAGTTCGTATTGCCAACGCTGAGCTGCGGTTCTTTCCGCCAGGAAAAGAAAAGGGAAGCGGAGCAGGTATCGTCACCGGGACTGCCGCCTACCGTTTTGCCGACAAATCAATTTCTGCCGATTTAGTCGGCGCGGCTCTCCCACTCGAAAGCTTCGACAAATTACAATCCTCCATTGCGCTGGGCGGTCAAGTAACTTTTAGATTCAAGACCGAGGGCCCTATTCAGACACCGGTGGCAAGCGGTACTTTCCATGTCACCGATCTCCGTGTGGGACAGGAAGTTATCGGAAGTTTTGACAGCGATCTGCTCTCCGATGGAAAAATAGCGCGATTAACCGTCAGTTCCGCGATGAGCACTGGAGAAATTTCTGGAGGTTACACCCTCGGGCTCGCGAACCCCTTCCCCGTCGAGGGAACAGTCTCCATCAAGAATATCGATCTCGACCCATTCCTGTTGGCTGCTCTGCATTTAAAGCAATTCAGCGGTCATGGTAAAGCGGACGGCGATATCTCGTTGAAAGGTGCTTTGAAGG
This sequence comes from uncultured Acidobacteriota bacterium, assembly GCA_963733775.1. Lineage (GTDB taxonomy): Bacteria > Acidobacteriota > Terriglobia > Acidiferrales > UBA7541 > Acidiferrum. The sequence goes on from CAVTEE010000003.1 coordinate 104,602, forward strand.
ACCCGCACGGAATCGTTATGGAAGCAAATTTCTCGCGACTCGTTCTCAACTACGAAAATGTACAGCTGGAAAATAGCGGCCCGGTACGCTTCCGCTCGTCGCGTGAAGCGCTCGAGATCGAACCTGTGGTCATGCACGGTGCCGACACCAACCTGAAGATCGAAGGGTCCGTGCAATTTACTGGCCGGCGAAACCTGGCGCTCCGCCTCGATGGCGCCGTCGATTTGCGCTTGATTAAGGGCTCCCTGCCAAATATGGACGTGCAGGGCGGTGCGCAAATCAATGCTGCCGTGGAAGGCACTATCGAACATCCCCGCATCACCGGGCGAGTTCACATTGACAATGCCTCCGTGCGCGCCGCGGATTTTCCCACCGGCCTGAGCGCTGTCAAAGGCGACCTGATTTTTGATACCACTCGTCTTTTTTTCAGCGACGTAACCGCCCAAGTCGGTGGCGGAACGCTGCAACTATCCGGCAGCGTTAACTACGGAGAGGCTGGTGTGCGCTACGACCTCACCACCAGCTCCGACCGTGTGCGTATCCGTTATCCCGAAGGCATGAGCTGGCTGCTGGGTGGAAATTTGCGGCTGTCCGGCACCACCAACTCCGGCGTTGTCTCCGGAAAAGTGACCGTGCAAAGAGTGTTGTTGACTCAGGGACTCGAAAGCGCCGGTGTATTGGTCTCTTCCAAGGAAGGTATTTCTGGTCCCTCCACAGATTCCGCCTTCTTGCGCAATTTGCAATTCGACATTGAAGCCGCATCTTCACCTGACGCACGTATGGAATGGCCCGGGGCGGAATTGGAAGCGGACGCGAATTTGCGTGTGCGCGGAACCTGGGAGCATCCCATTTTACTGGGACACATACATCTGCTGTCCGGTGATTTGTACTTTGCGGGAAACCGCTATCGCGTGGCCCGCGGCGATATTAATTTCGCCAATCCTTTCAGGTTGGACCCTGTCGTGAACGTAGAAGCGTCCACTACCGTTCAACAATATGAAATCACCCTCAACTTTAATGGGCCGTCCAGTAAACTCGCCCTGGCCTATCGCTCCGATCCTCCTTTGCCCTCCAATGACATCGTCGCGCTATTGGCGGTGGGACAACCCAGCGCCGAAGGCACCGCGCGCGGGAGTGGCACGGCGCAAAATGCCAGCTCCGGCGCCACCGCGCTCTTATCAGAGGCCGTGAACGCCCAACTCGGTGGCCGCCTACAACGTTTATTCGGAATTACCAGGTTGCGCGTAGATCCGGGACTTACACCCGTGGCCTCCAGTTCCGACCAGAACGCCGGCGCGCGCGTCACCGTAGAGCAGCAAATCGCCCGCAATCTCAACATCATGTATGTTTCGAATGTCGGTTCAACTCAGGAGCAGGTCATTCAGGTGGAGTACACCATAAACCGCAATATTTCCGTGGTGGCTTTACGCGATTATAACGGTACCTTCGGTATCGACGTTAAAATTAGAAAGCGCTTTAAGTAGATTTTCCCCTGATTCGGTAGCTGCGCAACAGCGGTGCCACCAAAAATTCAGGGACGCTGAGAGATTTCCTTCATCTCATCTTGCAGCGTAACCTCTGGTTTGCTTTTCTTGCGGTTGCCCGCACTCGCCGTGTCGTCATCGCCGTCTTGTGATTTCAGCCTAAGCAGCGATTCCCGGGTTGCGCTGCTTGCTGCCGACACTTGCACCGCCTGGATTTCTTTGTTGATCTTGGGCGTTTCGGCGGCAAACTTCTGTCCCAGCGGGGAGGAGTAAAAGTCCAGCAAGCCTTTTATTTCGTCGTCAGTAAAATGCTTGTCGTAGATCGCCGCGATTTGCTGCAGAGCCCGTTGCTGGTCAAAATTCTTCTGATAGCTGCCCGAAGCTACGGTAATCAACTCCTGCCGCTTCGAATCATCAGCAACATTCTTTACGCTGGCGCTCAACTTTTCACGATATTGTGCCGCGGAGTCGCTGGCCACGGATTGCAACTGGTCTTTGGCTCCTACATATTGCAACAGCGAGCGCAAATCGGCCTGTTTTTCCGGGTCCACGGATTTCGATCCCGCGGGAACATTTGTTCCCGATGCCGACGCCTGAACTGGGTTTTGAGAACCGCCCTGCGTCGCGATAATGAATGCTGCGATATAAATTACGATAAGTGCGAAAGCTGCTTTCATACTGCCTTTCATACTGCCCTCCGTGGCTTCTGTCCTCTTGCTTGCCACAGATCCAATTGTAGGTAGCGCGTCCGTCCTTTCCCGATCGTCGAAGGCCAGTTGCGACGCGGCGTTTACTGTCCCGAGGTTCAGGCCCCAAAACTATCCCTTCGTTCCAGTGCAGAAAAGCGCGTGATTTCCGGACCATCACAAATTGTTATGTCAATAGAACGCATTGGTTTGCGAAGCACGGAGTCTGATAGCATGCCCGTCCATGAATGAGGAACCGCTAACCACCGAAACGCCGGCCAATATTCCGCAGCCCGAAATTCTTGATCGCGAAGCCGGTCTGCATCGCGGCCTGACATCTTGGCAAATAGCCTTGATCGGCTTGGGATCCACCATTGGCACCGGGCTTTTTCTAGGCAGCGCTCTTTCCGTGAAGCTGGCCGGACCCGCGGTGATCGTCAGTTTTCTTTTAGGGGCAATGGTTGCCGTCACCGTGATGTGGGCTCTCGCTGAAATGGGCGCGGCACACCCGGCTGCTGGTTCCTTTGGTTTGTACGCCGAGATGTACGTGCACCCGTGGGCCGGTTTCGCGATTCGTTACACCTACTGGCTCTGTCTGGTCTTTATTGTTGGCAGCGAAGTTGTCGCGGCTTCCATCTATTGCAAGTATTGGTGGCCGCAGGTGCCGTCCTGGATGTGGATCGCCGCGTTTTCGATTGCGCTGCTGTACGTCAATACCATCAGCATCAAAAGTTTTGGCGCCTTTGAATACTGGTTCGCGATGATCAAGGTCGTTACTATCTTCGCGTTCTTGCTATTGGGAGCCGCGCTCCTATTTGGCTTTGGATTCCCGCGCATCGGCGGCGCGAACTACACCGCCTACGGCGGTTTCTTTCCCAACGGCTGGACTGGCGTTGCCCTCGGTATGACCATGGCCATCTTCAGTTTTCTGGGGCTGGAGATCGTTGGCGCGACCGCTGGCGAGGCCGCCAATCCATCCGTTGCGGTGCCGCGTGCCTTGCGGCGGACACTGTCATTTCTGGTGCTCTTCTACATCGGCGGACTTGCAATTGTGGTCGGCATTGTTCCCTGGAAGGAACTCGGCCTTGGCGAAAGCCCCTTTGTCCGAGTTTTCCGCTCGGTAGGAATACCAGGCGCTGGCAATGTAATGAATTTTGTGGTGCTGACCGCTGCCCTCTCCAGCGCCATGTGCAATCTGTATTTCACCGCGCGTCTGCTTTTTTCGCTCGCCCGTGGCGGCTACGCCCCCGCGGCACTCGGAAAATTAAGCAAGCGCGGAATGCCCGTCGCTGCGGTGATGGCTTCAGGCGTCGGCCTGCTTATCGCGTTTTTTCTTTCCCACTTTTTTGAGAGAACCGCTTTCTTATTCATGATCGGTGTAGCATTTTTTGGCGGCCCATTCGTATGGATCATGATCCTGTTGACGCATCTGGCTTTTCGCCGAGCCAACCAACTCGTCGGCAACCCAATCCTACGTTTTGCGCCACCGGGTCCATGGAGCTCGCTCTTCGGTCTCGTTGCACTGATAGGTGTGTTGATTTCTACCTGGTGGGTCCCCGGTTTTCGCAGTACGCTGAAGGCTGGTCCAGCCTGGCTGGTTATAATGACCATCTGCTATGTGATCTGGACTCGTGGGCAACGCGAAAAACCAAATACTTAAACCTTGCCTCGTCGTGAAATATATTCCTGACGGAACGCGCGTAATTTGCGCGGTCCATCTAGGGCTTCTTCTGCCCCGCCGGGGCAGCAACGCCAGAGCCCTCTTTGAGCGCATGTATCGCATCCACTGTTAGATTGTCGAAACGCTCCACTAATCCGCTGGGCCATCGCACTTCCACGCCATCGATCTTCGTGGCGGCGCCCAATCCAAAATGCACCCGCAGATCGTTTTGCGAAATGTAACTCGAGCCGCTGCGTACCTCGTCCACCAAAGTTCTGCCGCCCGCCTTAACGCTGATTTTCGCGCCGATCCCATCACGATTAGACCGCGTCCCCTCACACTTAAAAGCCACCCAGTGATTCTTGTAATGCGCTGCATTCACCAGCAGGCTGGGCTTGGCATACACGTTGTTGATCAGCACTGACATTCGCCCGTCATTCCAGAAATCCCCCACCGCCAACCCCCGCGCTGAGGAAACCGTGCTGAATCCCGGCCCAGCACTGGCAGTGATGTCCGTAAATGTTCCGTTTCCATTATTGTGATAAAGCAGCCGCGGCTCCATGTATCCGCTGCTCAAATGAAATTTATCCACTTCCGGATACACGTGTCCGTTGGCCAGCACCAGATCAGGCCAGCCATCATTGTCAAAATCGAAGAACATCGTGCCCCATCCTAAATATTGTGTGTGCAATCCCAACCCGGCCGCGTAAGTAACATCCGAAAACACTCCTCCGCCATCATTGCGGTACAACGTCGGCGTATCGTCGGAAAAGTTTGTTTTGAAAATATCCAACCGCCCGTCGCCGTTGTAATCCGCAATCGTCGTTCCCATGCCTGCCTGTTCCCGCCCATCTTCGTTAAACGCCACTCCCGCCATAACCGCCACATCCGTAAAAGTTCCATCGTGATTGTTGTGATAAAGAATGCTCGGCGCGCTGTCGCACGCCACATAAATATCCGGCCAACCGTCATCGTCGTAATCGAACGTCGATACGCTGAACGCGTAGTGCCCGCCGGTTTGATCTATATGCGCTTTTGCGCTGACATCCACAAACGTTCCGTCGCCGCGATTTTCGTACAAAATATTCTTCGCTCCGGGCAATCCGCGCGGCCCGCACATTACCGGCACGCCTTTCCACACGCAGGAACTCCCTTCACCGGGCTTGGGAGTAGTCGCCATATTGAAGTCCACGTAATTTGCCACCATCAAGTCCAGCCTCCCATCGCGGTTGTAGTCCACGAACGCGCAGCCGGTGCCCCACGCTTTTCCCGATCCGGCTACGCCAGCCTTCTCGGCCACTTCCGTGAAAACGCCATGGTCGTTGTGGTACAGCCGGTTCTTCCCGTAATAGGTGACGTACAAATCTTCCCACCCATCGTTGTCGTAATCCCCCACGCACACCCCTTGCCCCCATCCCGTGGCCGTAAGCCCGGCCTTAGCCGTAACGTCCGTGAAAGTCCCGTCATGATTGTTGTGATACAGGTGATTGGTAGGAGCATCTTTCCCCGGAAATCCCTCCAGTGTCGTCCCATTTACGATAAAAATATCGGGCCATCCGTCGTTGTCGTAATCGAAAATGGCCACTCCCGTTCCCGTCGTCTCGATAATATATTTCTTCGTGTCCACTCCTCCGAACACGTTTACCGCCGTCAGTCCAGCTTTTTCCGCAATGTCGCTGAAATTAGCCAGTCCCACATTTACGCCGCTCTTCGCTGCCTCAACGCGCTCCGAGGGCTGCGTCTGTGACTGTGAATGCGCTACAACGCTAAATAACGCCACCATGCCCAGCAGAAAAAAAATACTCGTACCGATCCGCTCGCGAAAACTCACGAAAACGCCCATTTAGATAACATTTCCAGGCGAACCAGCACTTTGAAACCAGTCTTTGGCGTCATGAAATCGACTTTACGACGGATGTAACAAGCCCATTCCTATCCGGGCCTAGCGTAGCTAGTCTGAGGGTGCACCTGTCACAACGTACCAGTTACCCTTAAAAACTTCATCCACACCGGGAATCCAAATTTCCTCCACCTCGCATCATAATGGACATCCCCATGGTTTTCCGCAGATATCCGTCATTAGTTCTCAGGACCGGCCTGATCGTTCTCTCATGCGGCTTTTCACATACTGCACAAGCCCAAGCTCAACAGCCCAGGGCCATTCCGCCATCTGAAAGCGGTCAGCCTGCTCCTTCGGAAATTCAGGGATCCTCTAGGGCGAGTGTGCCGAACACGGCGGACCCTGCCCAGCGCTTGCCAGGAATCATCAACGGCGCAGTAATCGATCAGACCGGAGCCGCCGTCGCGGGAGCGGAAGTCAAACTTATCCGCGAAGCGTCTGCGGTCCGAACCGTCTCGACCGCTGAAGACGGCCAATTTTACCTCCTCAACATAGAGCCTGGCGCCTTCCAACTCACCATTTCTTCTCCAGGTTTCGCGTCCCAGACTTTTTCTGGGATCCTGCACCCGGGCGAAACCTTCGCGGTCCCAAGAATTGCCTTGATTGTTGCCGCCGCCTCTACCGAAATGCGTGTAACGCCCGAAACCGTGGATATTGCTCAAGACGAGCTCAAAGTCGAGGAACAACAGCGCGTCTTCGGCGTCATCCCGAATTTCTACGTCAGCTACATTGCCAACGCAGCTCCGCTGACTCCCAGGCAAAAGTTTCAGCTGGCCTGGAAGACCTCCATCGATCCAGTCAGTTTCGGAGTGAACGCCATTGTTGCGGGAGTTGAGCAATCGCAGGACGATTTCGGCGGCTATGGACAAGGCGCCAAGGGTTACGCGGAGCGCTACGGTGCTGCTTACGGGAATTTTGTTATTGGCACTTATATCGGCAGCGCCATTCTGCCTTCCATCCTGAAACAAGACCCGCGGTATTTCTACAAAGGCACCGGCAGCAAACGCTCGCGAGCTTTAAACGCGCTCGCCCAGGCCGTGATTTGCAAAGGGGATAATGGCCACTGGCAGGCAAATTACTCCGGCCTCATTGGAGGCCTCGCCGCCAGCGGAATTTCCAATATCTATTACGCTCCCAAAGATCGCGACGGAGTGGGATTCACCTTTGAAAATACGTTGATCGGTATAGGCACAACCGCGGTCACCAATCTTCTTCAAGAATTTGTCATTCGCAAATTAACTCAAACCCGCCCAGGCCGCATGGCCCCTAAGTCCGATGCCCCAGTCAGCAACATACCTGGCGCGCCAATCCATGCCGGCGACTGAGCGCAGTAACCTCCATACCAGCAACCCGCCCAACCCGATTTTTGAGCGCTGCCAACTCCTGTTCCTTCTGTTTTCGCCGGCTCGGTAACCGGAACCGCTTCGGCCTTCTCCACTGCATTTCGCGTATCTGTCAGCAAATGAACCAACACATTGCGCGGAATACTCTTCACCAGCGGATTCACGATAAACGCCAGCAGCGCAGGCACCGTGCGAGTTAGGGACACTGATTCATTCTGCACATAAACGCCACCGTCTTTCTCTTCGATTCGCCAATAACTAAAGAGCCGCCACATGTAGCCGTGATCGTTCCCCACCGGCTTTTCGTGTTCATTGGGAGAGTCCACATTTTCCACTTCCGCGATGCGCGTGGACCGCGTCACCGTCTGAAAGCGCCCCGATCCAAATTGTGTATCGCGCACGTCAAAATTCGCATTCAAGATAACTGTGACGATGGAGTGATTGAAAAATTGAAAGTAAACCTTAGATTCGTCCCCGTTGCGCTCAATCAACTTCGATTTACGAATCTGCGGTTTATAAATGTCCTCGTGACAATCGTAATCCCGCATCACCGCTTCCACTTCCTCGAAAGTTGCCCGAGGAATAAAAATCACACCCGCCCAATGATGGATCAGCCCGCTCGGAGCTTTAATCGGTTTGTCGCCTTCCCTCGCGCTCATTGCTTCGATATAAACTTGCCCATTCTTAAGCTGCTCGTAAGCTTCCGTCCGCCGCGCGTCTGGTAAGCGGTCCACCACCAGGAACCGGTCGCGGCCCATATCCTCGTCCATCCGCGCTTCCATGGCGTGCACGTAGCGATCGAACGCAGCAACCGTGTCGGGCTTGAGCTCCGACCCGCGCGCACTCGTCCAGCCCGCACTAAGCAAAATCCCCAACACCACGAGCTTCCTTGGTGTGCGAAAAATCATAGGCCTTCAATCACCGAACACCTTGCGAAAAAAACGAATCGTCTCTGCAAACGCCTCGTCCGTCGCTTCCGGATCGTAGCGCGGCCCTTCATCGCGCGTGAACGCGTGCTCCGCCGGGTAAAGCAGTGTTCTGTAACGCACGCCGGCCTGTCGCAGCGCCCGATCAATCGTTTCGCGCCCCGCCTCAGGGACGTGCGGGTCCTTCGTCCCAAAAATCATCAGCAGCTCACCGCGAATTTCTTTTGCGCGCGCCAGCGATCCCGCATCCGCATCTTTGCCGAGCTTGCCATTATGAATACCTGTGCCGTAGTAACACGCCGTCGCAAGTACACCCGGCTGAAATGCAGCGCGAAACGCTAAGTGCCCGCCGATGCAGAAACCTGTCGCACCGATTTTTCCACGCGCGACTTTAGGATGCTTCGAAAGCCAGTCCAAGCCTGCGCGGCAATCGGCATCGAAATCCGCCACCGCAGTTTTCGCAGCATCTTGCTGCCCGCGAGTCCGTCCAGCGTCATCAAAAGGAATCACCGTTCCCGGCGGTTCGATGCGCCGGTAAATTTCCGGAGCAGCCACCACAAACCCATATCCCGCCAATCGCACGCAGGTGCGCAGCAGCGGCGGGCTCAGCTGAAAAATGTCCGAGTAGCACCAGATCCCCGGATATTTACCTTCCACGCCCGGCACAGCTACAAAAGTGCGCATAGCCGGACCCGCTACCGAAATATCCGCGTATTCAGTCTTGACGATCATTTGCTGTTCAGCGCGGCATTCTGGCCCACCGCCTGCACCCAGTCAACTCGTTGCCGCCCGCTAACCGCTACATTGGAATCCATTGCCAAGAGCGCTTAATCCTCGTTCGATTGATTCACTCAACCTATAAATAGATACAAACTGATTACGCACTTCGCGGTCGGCGGCACCAGGGATATAATCCTTTTCCATTCCAAACTCAAAGAGGAATCACATCATGACTTCGAGCAAGTCTCGCCGCACCCTTGCCCTGCCCAGCCTGTTATTCGCCGGAATTTTATTTGCCGGCTCAGCCGCGGCCCAGGCTCCGCCATCCAACTCGCAGACCCTGCCAAGCGAGATGCCTGCGCGACTCGTACCCGTCACCGATTCCTTCGACTACACTCGGCGCGAAATGATGATTCCCATGCGCGATGGCACCAGGCTGCACACCGTGATCCTCATCCCCAAAGGCGCAAAAAACGCCGCAATTCTTCTGACTCGCACGCCCTATAACGCCACTGATCTCACTTCCCACAGTTACAGCTCGCACCTCGGCCCCAGTCTCAACGGCTACGACAATGCCCTCGAAGTTATCCTCGAAGGTGGCTACATCCGCGTAGTCCAGGACGTCCGCGGCAAATACGGCTCCGAAGGCGACTACGTAATGAATCGCCCGTTACACGGCCCCCTGAATCCCACCACCGTCGACCACTCCACCGACACTTACGACACCATCGACTGGCTGGTCAAAAATATTTCCGAGACCAACGGTAAGGTCGGGATCCTCGGCATTTCCTACGACGGCTTCCTCCCATTAATGGCGCTCATCAATCCACATCCCGCGCTCAAGGTTTCCGTCCCCATGAATCCCATGGTTGACGGTTGGATGGGCGACGACTGGTTCCACAACGGCGCCTTCCGCGAAGAAAATATGCCTTACATTTACGAACAGGAAGGCACCCGCAAAAACGAACAACATTGGTGGGTTAGCAATTACGACGATTACGACATGTACTTGCAAGCCGGCTCCGCTGGCGAACTCGGTCGCCGCCACGGCCTGCAGCAAGTCGGCTTCTGGAACAAACTCTTAGCCCATCCTTCTTACGACAGTTGGTGGCAGCAACAAGCCATGGACAAAATTCTCGCCGAGCAACCTCTCAAAGTCCCCACCATGCTTGTTCATAGCCTTTGGGATCAGGAAGACATTTACGGTGCTCCCGCCGTCTACAAAGCGATCAAGCCCAAAGACGCCGGCAACAATATGGTTTTTCTGGTCATGGGCCCGTGGCACCACGGCGGAGAAATCGGCGACGGCAGTTCCCTCGGCGTTCTGAAATTCGGTAGCGATACCGGTTTGTACTTTCGCAGAGAAATTCTCGCGCCATTCCTGGCCCAATATTTAAAGGACGACGCGCCTAAATCCGACACCGCACCCGTCACCGCTTTTGAAACCGGCACGAACACCTGGCGCCGTCTATCCTCTTGGCCGTCCGGATGCTCCAGTGGCTGCACCGTCAAGCGCACTCCGCTCTATCTCAACGCCGGACTCAAGCTCAGTCTCACTCCGCCTGCCGCAGCCGATGGCGCGTCCTTCGACGAATACATTTCCGATCCCGCCAAGCCTATTCCGTTCAGCGGACGCCCCAGTCACCCCATGGGCTTCGCGAACAATGTCCCGTGGGCCAACTGGCTAGTCGACGATCAGCGCGAAGTTTCCAGCCGCCCGGATGTCCTGGTTTTCGTCTCCGACACCTTAACTGCCCCAATGAAAATCAGCGGCCAGCCCATCGCCAATTTAATCGCTTCCACCAGCGGCTCCGACTCTGACTGGGTCGTCAAGCTGATCGATTTATATCCCGACGAAGTAGGAGCCCAGGAAGAAATGGGCGGCTACCAATTGATGATTTCTGCGGACATCTTCCGCGGCCGCTACCGCGAAAGCCTCGAAAATCCAAAAGCCATCGCCTCCGACACTCCGCTGCAATATCATTTCGCGCTGCCAAACGCGAACCACGTTTTTCTACCCGGTCACCGCATCATGGTCCAGATCCAGTCCACTTGGTTTCCGCTCTACGACCGCAACCCCCAAACCTTCGTCCCTAACATCTTCCTGGCTAAACCCAGCGACTTCCGCAAAGCCACCGAGCGCATTTATCACGCCCCCGGTCAAGCGACTTTCATCGATCTCCCTCTCGTCGCAACCCCGTAATGTGTGAATGACTAAGACAAATGTATTCAAAACGCAGAGCGATCATGGAGTCCACACCAATCCAGATCCACACCGATCCACCTCCGAAATGAAAATTGCGGTGATTTTCTGGTACCGCGCAGAGCACGCGCGGCTACTGGTTTTGCGGAGCCTCGCCAAGCTGTTTCAGTTTCTCTTCCGCGCTGTCTTTAATCCCCTTGCGACGATCTTCCGGATCGGTCGTATCGGAAGCCAAAAGCGCCAAGGCCTTCTTGGCATTCTCGCGTGCCAAATCTCTCTGCCCGTCCGCAAAATATGCATCCGACAAGCTGTCGTACACATTCGGTGAATTGGGGTACGCCTCGGCATTGAGCTTCAGAATCTCAATCGCACCCTTGTTATCTTGGGCCTGTAAATGCTCGTATCCCATGTAGTTGACGATATCCTCGGGAAACAATTGTGCCTTGGGATCATGCTTTCGGGCCTCTTCCAGATTTTTTGCCACTTTGGCCGCGCCGCCTGCCTCGTCAATCTGATTCAGCACGCCCACTTCCTTTGGCACCGCAACCGTTTCCCTCGCGCCCGGGGCGCGTCCCGGCGTTTTGGTGAGCGTCGTCACGTACCAGTCCACAATTTGCTCACGCATGTCCGGATGCACTTTAAACATGTCCGCCCCATGTCCGCCAGTTGCGACATGAACAAATTTCTTGTCGGGATCCGCTGCAATACTGTAGAGCCACTCAATGGCCACAATCGAAGTCGGAAATTCGTCATCATCCGCCACCGCAAGAAACACCGGTAACTTGGTGGACTCACGCAAAAATTGTCGCCCTTTCAGATCGGTATTCCCGGAGAGCAGCACTAACGACTTCACTTCCGTATGCCGTCGCGCCGTCTGAATGGAATTATTTACTCCGCAACTAGCCCCGCCAACGCCAATCACATCGCGTGTCACTCCTGGTTGCGACACCAGATACTGAAAAGCAGTATCAATATCGCCGGGCCATTTCTCCGCCTGAGTTTGCGCTGCTTGTTGCGGCGGCAACTTATCAAACCGATCGCCATCGCTATCGCCATAGCCGCGGTAGTCCAGTGTCAGCACATTGATTCCCGCCGCCGCAAGCTGCTGCGCCAATCCGTCCCAAATTTTGCGCTGCCGGTTGCATTGATGCAAAAGCAGCACGCCCGGCCCGGGCTTCGCCGCAGCAAAATAACTCGCCTTAAGCTTTGTGCCGTCAGCCGCGGTCAGATCCACGACTTTCTCAGCGGACCAACCATTCACGCCAAAGGCAAAACCGCACACTAAAAAACTGAAAACGCGAAACGAAATACGACCCATAACGCTTACCTCTCAAGCGGACTACGTCATCACACAACAATAATTTTCGCCTGCCCGTTCTAGCAGCAGCCACTCGCCGGCAGCCTCTCGCCCGCCACCGGGGGACCAAAAGCTTCCTTCGGAATCGGCGTGCCATGCAGAGTCAGCCAGCAACGCCGCGCCACATTGAACAGCACCAGCACCACGCCCGTCACAAAAATAGTCATCAGTATGGAATCGAGATAACCCTGCACTTGAGTCGCCGGCTTATGCGTCAGCGGCCAGAAAATATTCTTGATCGACAACACGCCCGCAGTCAGCGTGGTCGTGCCCACAAAAAGCATGGGCACCACAGTAATCCACGCATACCGCGCCTTCCCCATATTCACAAGAAACGTAGTCCCCACCGCCAGCGCGATCGTCGCCAGCAATTGGTTCCCGGTTCCAAACAGCGGCCACAACGTGGAAATATTGCCGGTGTAAATTAGGTATCCCCACGCCAGCACCACAAAAAAGGTGGTAATCAGATTTCCAGGCAACCACGCACTATTGCCGAAGGGTTTGTGTACCTTCCCCAGCAATTCCTGCAAAACATACCGCGCCACTCGCGTCCCGGTATCGATCGTCGTCAAAATAAATAGTGCTTCGAACATGATCGCGTAGTGATACCAGTAGCCCATCAATCGCGTCATGCCCGGAATACCTCTAAAAATTTGCGCCATGCCCACCGCCAGTGACACCGCTCCGCCGGTACGCCCCGCCAACTTTTCACCGACTTCGCTCGAAAACAAATCCAGGTTCACCGTGTGCATGCCCAGCCGCCCAAAAACATCCGCCGGCACATTGATCCCGAAATAATCGCCCGGATACAAAGAACACGCCGCGATAAGCGCCAGGACCGCAACCAGGCTCTCCGCCACCATCGCGCCATATCCGATAAACCGCGCATCCGTCTCCTTATCCAACATTTTCGGCGTAGTTCCCGAACTCACTAGCGAATGAAACCCCGAAATCGCTCCGCACGCGATCGTCACAAAAAGAAAAGGAAACAGCTGCCCTTTAATGATTGGTCCGCCGCCGTGAACAAAAGGCGTGAACGCCGGAAAGCGAATGTCCGGGTGCACCACGAATACCCCGATCACCAACAAAAAAATCGTCCCCAGTTTCACGTACGTCGACAGATAATCCCGCGGCTCCAGCAGCAACCACACCGGCAGCACTGACGCCACGAATCCGTAAATCGCCATCAAATAAGTGATCTGATGCGCACTGAAAGTCAGCGACGACGCCCATTGTGATTGCGCAAACCAATGTCCGCCTACCACACTAGCCAACAAAAGCACTACCCCCGCCGCACTGGGCACTCCCACCTTAATCTGCCCCGGGCTGCTCTTGAACATGTACAGCCCCATAAAAATAGCGATCGGAATGGTCATCCCAATCGTAAACACCCCCCACGGACTATTCGACAGCGCATTAACCACCACAATCCCAAGTCCCGCCAAAGTCACCAGCAAAATTAACAGCACCGCGAACATCGTCACCAGTCCAGTAAATGTACTCACTTCCGTGCGCGCCACATCTGCCAGCGATCGTCCCTTATGCCGAATCGACGCCACCAACACAATGAAATCTTGCACGCATCCCGCTACTACCGCCCCAATCAAAATCCAGATAAAGCCCGGCGCGAATCCAAACTGTGCAGCCAACGTCGGGCCCACCAACGGCCCCGCTCCCGCAATCGCCGCAAAATGATGACCGAAGAGAACCCACTTCGGCGAAGGCACATAGTTGTGTCCGTCGTCGTACACATGCGATGGAGTTACACGCGCATCATCCAAAGCTAGAGCTTTCGCGGCAATGAATGCGCTGTAATATCGATAGCCAATTGCATAAACGCAAAGTGCAGCCAGAAGAACGGGGAAGGTATTCACCGGCGTCGCCTCGTGAGATTCCTTACGTCATCAGCCAAAAAAATGCCGACAACTGAGACCTTTTATCACAACTCCTACGCATGGGCCTCGCGATTTTCGCCTCGACAGCTAACTTTGTTCCTGTATGCCGCGCTTGCGAGTTTCACCTCCAACTTCAGCAAGCTCATGCCAGCCGAGAATTTACTGCCTCAAGCTAGGACTCCAGTCGCTACCATTTTTGGTAGCCCACTAAATCTCCAAAAAAGACAAACGAACTCTTGACATTCATGTTTCTGCACGTATAAAACGAGGCACTTAGGGCCCGCTTCAATGTGATTATCTGACCCGCTCGACGTCGCTGGGTCACAGGGGGGTAATTTCGATGACCGGGAAACAGCATAAGCTATGGGTGTGTTCAGCGTTTGTTCTGTTGTCAGCCACACTATGTTCGGGACCCGCGCTTGCCCAGGCGCAGAATACCAGCCAGAATTCTGCCACTCCGCTCGTCCGCGTTCTCCAGGCCAAGGGCATCCTCACCGCTGAAGAAGTAGCGCAACTAAGTCAAGCATCGTCTGCCAGCGATGCCGATTCGCGCTTAGCCAAGCTGCTCCTCAGTAAAGGCATCATCTCGCAGGCCGATTACAATCAAATGCTGGGCGACCCGTCCGTAGTCACCGCCTCCTCGCCGAGTTCCACTTCCGTTAGCTTGGTTCCCGCTGTCTATCACGTTCCAGGAAGCGCTGCTGCGGCTCCCGCGGTGACTCCTGCGGTCGCTTCTGCTGTAGCATCCAATGCCCCGGTCGTCACCGTTGATTCTGACCAGCAACAGGTGCCTCCCAGTCAGACTGCTTCGGTGTCACCAACTACCATCTCAGCTGCGAACCCGATCCGGCCGCTCCCTGTGGGCGGCATTAAAAAGGGTGAACTCAAACCTGCCATCACCGTTGCCGGTGTGGGTATAACTCCCTACGGCTTTTTGAAAGCAACATTTGTCCACGATAGTTCCTCGCCCGGCGGCGATGATTTCCCCCTCCCGGGCTTTCTGGGTGATACCGGCCCGAACGCCGCGCCTGAATTTCACATCAAGGCGCGTGCCAGCCGTTTTGGCACTAATTTCGAGTGGGGAGATAGAGATCCCAATCTCACCATAACTGGAAAACTCGAGATGGATTTTGAAGGCAATTTCAACCGCTCCGATAACAGAAATCTTTCCTCCATCCGCTCGTCCAATGTCGGCATTCGACTGGCCTTCGGTCGTGTCGATTACAAATTCAGCAACGCCGACACCTTCTCCGCGCTGTTCGGTCAGGATTGGACTCCGTTCACCTCCTCAACCCTCCCCAATATCCTGGAAACCACCGGCGTCGGTATCGGCTTCGGTGTTCTCTGGGAACGTGCGCCGCAAATGCGCTTTGGATGGACACACAATTTCGGCGCCTTTCAGTTAATGCCGGAGATCGCCGTGGTTCTTCCCGCCGTGGGTGACGTGCCTTCGGCAGCCAATATCTCAAACCAGTTGGGCTACGGCGAACGGCAAGGTCCAGACAGCGCCTCGCCGGAACTCGAAGGCCGCCTCGTTGGGCAATGGCAGTTGGATCACGCTCCAGGCGTTGCCCCTGCTGAACTCATCGTCAGCTTTGAAGAAGGCAGCCGCACCGCCATCGTCCTCGGAGCCGCCGTTCCCGCCGCATACCACGCTGCGTTCCCGACAGGTGCCAGAGTGGGAAGCCCCACCAATGGCGTAACCTTCGAGTGGCAGTTGCCCACTCATTGGGTCACTCTGATCGGCAAAGTCTACAGTGGCAGTGACCTGCGATATTATTTTGGCGGACAACTCTTCTCTAATTACAACAGCGTTTTTGGCCTGACAAACACCGCCTCCGCGCTTTCCATCGACGGGGGCTCCACCGTGGTATTTGGCACCAATGCCAGTGGTAACGCCGTCGTAGCCCCAGAGCTCCCGGTTCGCGCCCGTGGTGGCTTCGCTCAAATCGGCCTGCCCCTATCCCGTTGGTTTGGCATGGATCCTGAAGGCCGTAATGCCGGTTGGTCTCTTTACGGCATGTATGGCACCGACCAAGCCAACACCAACGATCTCGGTAAAGTCGCTCCCGGAGGCTCCCGCGCCCGTAGCGACATGACCGTTGGCACCCTCAACTATAAACTTAACAAGTGGGTGTCCTTCTCCTTCGAACAGTCTCTCTATCGCACCCGAGCTAATACCGCCGTGCCAGACCTGCCTTTATTCATGGGTCTGCACCAACACGAGTGGCGCGATCTTCGCAGCGAAGGCGGAGCCATCTTCAGTTTCTAATCGCATGCAATTTGGAGAGCGGGCGATGCTCGCTCTTCTCATAGTTCCTGGCTGGCCGTCAACAAGCTGGACCAACACCGCGTCGCAAATCTCGTGGCGCAGCTTTTCTGTCCGATACTCTCTTCTTCATCCACTTCACCGCATATAAACTATGCGCCGGGCTATGTCACCTGAACATCAATCCAAAGCAGCCTCATTTCTTTTAACCCATCCCCTAACCGCGTACTTTTTGTTGACCTTCATCATCTCTTGGGTCGGCGCACTCGCTGTAGCCGCTGCTCATCTCCTGCGCCACGAGCCTCTACCAATAATCACCGGCATTCTCATGTTTCCTGTCATGCTGCTCGGCCCCAGTCTTAGTGCCATTTTTCTCACTTGGTTCACTGCCTGTAGACTCGGCTTGCGCGATCTCTTTTCCAGATTACTGCGTGCAAGAATTCCACTCCGTTGGTATTCCGCGCTGCTCATTCCCCCGGTTCTCGTTCTAACTCTTCTGCTCACGCTAAAAACATTTCTTTCTCCGGTCTACACGCCCAATCTCTTTCTTATGGGTGTCTTGTTCGGCGCCCCCGCCGGACTCTTGGAAGAAATCGGTTGGACTGGCTTCGCCTTTCCCAAAATGGCTTCGCAACACAATGCGTTCGGCGCGAGTATCTTGCTCGGACTGCTCTGGGGCTTGTGGCACTTGCCGGTCGTCAATTACCTCGGAACCGCTACGCCCCATGGTGCTTACTGGTTCCCGTTTTTCTTGGCCTTCGCTTTCGCCATGGTTGCCATGCGCGTTCTAATTTCCTGGCTCTACATCAACACAAAGAGCGTCTTGATCGCTCAGTTAATGCACATAAGCTCCACCGGCTCCTTGGTCATATTCAGCCCTCCCGCTGTCTCCGCCCGCCAGGAAGTCCTGTGGTACGCACTCTACGGTGTCGCGTTATGGATCGCCGTCCTGATCGTAGTAAAGAAGTTCACCACCCGCCTCGCATCTTAGGCTCTGCGCACCGGTACCCTTTATTAACTGTAACTTTATATGAAAATATAGTAATATGCCCCATGGGTCCTGCCTCACATTCCACCAGCCCCCTTGCTGCCGTCACTCTTCCTCATCTGTCACAATCATGTTTCGTTATGTTAACTAGTTACCTATTTATTTTCAGCATCTTGCAGACTCTTTGCCGTTTTGACGCCACTTTTTGCAAGCCCAATCCTTTGTTTTCATCACCTTACAAACTCTTTTGCCAAAAAACGGGGGGGTGGGTAGACCCCAAGCCCGCTGCGGTTCAGCTTTCCCGCCACTCTCGAACGCTATTCGAGGGCGCTGGGGCCGTCTATGTCTAGGTTATTCAAGGTATTTGTTGCCGCATCACCGTTGTGTTACGCTGTGCCAGCGAAACGCTCCGGCATCAGGCGCGTAAGATCCTGCGCACGCCAGAGGTTCTCTCCCGCACCGGTTCCTAGTCAGCGCGTATGGCGCTTAGCTGACTCCAGGGACCGCGACGGAAGCACTGGGTCGTTCATCGCCAAACGAAAAGGACGTAACTACGCCATGCCTGCTACCCAGCCAGCGCCGCGCGCCGAAAAGCAATTTATGGAAATTAAGCTTGCGCATTCGCCGGATTCCGACGATGCCTTCATGTTCTACGCCTTGGCCACCCACAAACTGTCCACCCCCGGATACAAATACACCCACATCCTTTCCGACATTCAGACTCTCAATGAGGCGGCCTTAACCGAAACCTACGACGTCACCGCGGTCAGCTTTGCCGCCTATCCCTCCCTTCGCGATAAATATGTCTTGCTCGATTGCGGCGCCAGTTTTGGCGAAAATTACGGCCCCATCGTGGTGGCTTCCAAGCCCCTGCGAAAAGACGAACTCGCTGGCAAGCGCATCGCGATCCCGGGATTGAAAACCACGGCATATCTCACGCTTAAACTCTTCCAGCCCGATTTCGAAGCCGTGGTCATGCCCTTCGACAAAATTCTTGACGCCGTGAAAGCAGACGCGGTGGACGCCGGGTTGCTTATTCATGAAGGGCAGTTGCTTTTCCCGAAACTCGGCCTGCATCGCGTCATCGATCTCGGTGTCTGGTGGCATGAGCAGACCAATCTTCCTCTGCCGCTCGGGGGGAATGCCGTGCGTCGCGCCCTCGGACCTCAACTCGGGCGTCAGATCGCGCGTACCATCCGCGACAGCGTGGAGTACGGCCTCGAACATCGCGAAGAAGCCCTCAATTACGCCATGCAATTCGCGCGCGACATGGAAACCGACACCGCCGACAAATTTGTCGCCATGTACGTCAACAGGTGGACCCTCGGCTACGGTGATCGTGGCAAACAAGCCGTCACCGAATTGATCAATCGCGGCACCGCCGCAGGCCTGCTCCCCGGGCCTCCATCCGTCGAATTCCTCAGCGAAGCATAAATGCCACCACACCCGCTGCCCGTCTCTCGACACCGAGCATCGGGTATTTCACACGCCAAATTCGCGTGCGCGAATTTGGGTATTGCCCTTCGCGCCAGCCGTTTTGTCCGCGCAAAAAAAACCAAATCTGCTCTCCTCCGCGGTTTTCTCCTGACATTTTTTCTGTTGGTCCCAGTTTCTCGCAGCCATGCCCAAACCGCCGCCGAACTCCGGCACCACCCTGCGAACCACGCAAACACGTCGGACACCTGGCCGCAGCAAGCGGTCCGCGGTTCGCACGCCATGGTCGCCACTGACGAAGTCCTCGGTTCGCAGGCCGGCGTCACAATTTTGAAGCAGGGCGGCAATGCCGTGGATGCCGCCGTGGCGGTCGCCTTCGCACTCGCGGTGGTCGAGCCCGCCGCAGGGAATATTGGTGGCGGCGGATTTATGCTCGTGCGCCTCGCCGATGGCAAAACTAATTTCTTCGACTATCGCGAAGTTGCTCCCGCCAAAGCTACCCGTGACATGTACATCCAGGACGGCAAACTCATCCCCGACGCCAGCACCCTCGGTTACCGCTCCGTCGCCGTTCCCGGCACGGTCGCGGGTCTGGAATTAGCCCTGAAAACTCATGGCACCATGAAGCTCTCTCAAGTCATGGCTCCCGCTATTCACCTGGCCAAGGATGGCTTCCCTGTCACTGAAAAACTTGTCCGCGAATTCGACCAAGAAAAATCCGGCCTGGAAAAATTTTCTGTCAGCAAACGCATTTTTCTAACCAACAGTCAGAGTCAAAACCAGGCGTACCAAGTCGGAGACATCTTCCGTCAGCCGGAACTTGCCGCCACTCTGAAGCGCATCGCCAAAAACGGCGCTGCTGATTTTTATCGCGGCGAAACTGCTCGCGTGCTCGTAGCAGACATGCAAAAAAACGGCGGCATCATCACCGCCGAGGACTTGGCGAATTATCGGCCGAAAATCCGCGAAGTTCTCCGCGCTCACTATCAGATCGAAGCCCACCGCTGGGACATTCTCACTTCCCCGCCTCCCAGTTCCGGTGGCGTGGCGATCATCGAAGCCTTGAACATCCTCAAGCAAACACAATTAAAAGGTTGGGACGATTTGCAAAGCGTCCGCATGGTGCTGGAAGCCATGCGCCGCGTGTTCGCGGATCGCGCGGCTTACTTGGCCGATCCGGATTATTCAAATGTTCCTGTCACCGGTCTCACTAGCGAATGTTATGGTCAGGAACTATTCGCCACCATCGATCCCCAACACGCATCTTCGAGCAAGGAAATTAAAGCCGGCACACCACACGCCTGCGGTATTTCCGCCGGTCAATCCATCGCGCCCAACACGGTGGTAACCCTCGGCGAAGGCCCCCACACCACGCACTTCTCCGTGGTGGACGCAGCAGGGAACGCCGTCGCCAGTACCTACACGCTAAATGACAGCTACGGATCGCACGTCACCAGCTCCGCCGGATTTTTGCTCAATGACGAAATGGATGACTTCACTACACAACCCGGCGTACCCAATGCGCTCTTTGGCTTGATACAATCCGACGCCAACGCCATCGCGCCCAATCATCGCCCGCTCAGTTCCATGACCCCCACCATTCTGTTGCGCGACGGCAAATTAAGTTTCGTTACCGGCTCACCGGGAGGCCCCACGATAATTTCCGCAACACTCTTGAGCGTCATCAACTGGATGCGTCTGGGGATGGACGCGCAAGCGGCGATCAACGCCCCGCGTTTCCATCATCAATGGCTGCCAGATGAAGTTGTGCTGGAAAGGGAATTTTCGCCGGAATTTGAGAAGGCCCTAAATGCCAATGGCTACGCCACCAAACGCAAGGGACACATCGGCCTGGTAAACGCCATAGGCATTGACGCACAGAATGGCGACCGTCTCGGTGCCGCTGATCCCCGGGACCACGGCTCGGCTGTGGGCTATTAGCGTTGGCGCCGACCGCAAATATTTTTCCAAACACTCTTGTTATTCTCGCGTCAGCGACGCCAACTCTTCAAAGCATCACGCATTTCTAGGAATATAATTCTCAGGACAAACTTATGCGCAGACTTCTCTCTTCTTATGTGTTCATATCTCGCAAAGTAACTTCTGAACTTTTGGGACAGATCGCCAAAGCCGGCTTTGAAGGCCTGGAGCTTTTTTGTTCACGCAGTCATTTCGATTACACCTCACGCGCCCAAATCCAGGCCATGGCGGAAGCGCTCAACACCCAGAAACTTACGCTCGAATCGCTGCACGCTCCGAATAGCCGCGATCTCAGTGCCACCCGTGAAGGCGGCACACCGCTCTCCATCTGCGAAGTCGAGCGCGTACGCCGCATTGAAGCCATGGATGAGTTGAAGCGCGCCATCGATGTGGCCGAAGATTTGCCATACTCACGCATGATTCTGCACATGGGTGGCTCGCGGGAAACTGCCAACCCGCGTAAACGCGACGCCGCCTTCAGCACCCTGGAACATCTGGTTCTTCACGCGCACCATTGCGGCGTGACTTTGTGCCTCGAAAATACTCCCAGCGAAATGGGCGATCCGGCTTACCTACGCACTTTTGTGGATGAGACGCGGCTTTCGGGTTTGCGCCTTAATTTTGACATCGGCCATGCGCATCTTTGCGATGGGCCCGCGGAAGAACGCATCAAAAAATGTTTTGAGCCCATGCGCGATCTGGTCGCCAGCGTACACCTGCACGACAATCACGGCGAGAAAGACGAGCATCTTCCACCCTACGCCGGCACTATCGACTGGCCCGCAGCCATCAAGTTGCTCAAAACTTCTCCCGAAGGCGACAAACTTCCTATCGTGCTCGAATTAAAAGAAAAAACCGGTCACGACGCGCCCGCCGCAGTCCAATTGCTGGAATCCGCACGCGAAGCCATGGACAAATTCGAAGAAGAATGGGGTTAGCCCTCAAAGGCTTTCGACTTTTCAACTTTTCAAGCCGCCGCTGCTAAAATACTTGTGAGCAAACAATCTGCTTCGATTCGGTCCTGTCTCCATTTCTACTTGGATCGGCCGCGAAGATTTGCGAATTCAGGAAAACTAACGAATGACGATTATTTCCATCGAAGAAGCCGGTAAGTACGAAGGGCAGGAAGTCACTATACGCGGCTGGCTCTACAATTTGCGCGAATCAGGGAAGCTGATGTTTCCGATTTTTCGCGACGGGACTGGAATCATCCAGGGCGTGTGCGCGCTCAAGGAAAATCCCGAAGCGTTTGAAGCACTGAAAGGTCTAACGCAGGAATCCAGCGTCATCGTCAGCGGAAAAATTTGCGCCGAGCAGCGTGCTCCGGGCGGATTTGAAATGGGCGTTTCAAAAATTCAGGTGCTTCAGAAGGTTTCGGAAGCGCAACCGTACCCCATTCAGCTCAAGGAGCATGGCGTCGATTTTCTTCTCGATCATCGCCACTTATGGATTCGTACTCCGCGGCAAGCCAGCATTTTGCG
Source organism: uncultured Acidobacteriota bacterium (assembly GCA_963733775.1). GTDB lineage: Bacteria > Acidobacteriota > Terriglobia > Acidiferrales > UBA7541 > Acidiferrum. Next base: position 126,928 of record CAVTEE010000003.1, read on the forward strand.
CATACGCGCGGAAGCCATTCGCGCCGCGCGAAATTTCATGGACAGCCAGGGCTACATTCTTACCGACGCTCCGATGTTCACGCCGGCAGCTTGCGAAGGCGCCTCCACGCTTTTTGAAGTGAATTACATTGACGACCAGAAAGCGTATCTGACGCAAAGCGGCCAGCTTTACATCGAAGCTACCGCTATGGCGCTTGGCAAGGTGTATACCTTCGGCCCGACGTTTCGCGCTGAAAAATCGAAGACCAGGCGCCATCTGACGGAGTTCTGGATGCTCGAGCCGGAGGCCGCTTACGCCGAACTCGGCGACATGATGAATCTAGCGGAGGGCCTGGTGAGCGCCGTGGTGCAATCGGTGCTCAAAAATAAATCACGCGAACTGGAATTGCTGAAGCGCAACACAAAAAAACTGGAAAACGTGAAGCCGCCTTTTCCGCGCATCAGCTATGAAGAAGCCATCGGCATTCTCAACAAACACAACAATCCCACAAAATTCGGCGACGACATTGGCGGCGATGAAGAGACCATCGTCTCCAATGAATTCGACCGGCCCGTCATGGTTCATCGTTATCCGGCATCCATTAAAGCGTTTTACATGCAGCCAGATCCGCAGCGTCCCGATCTCGCGCTCGCGTTTGACATGCTGGCCCCTGAAGGTTACGGCGAAATCATCGGCGGCAGCCAGCGCATTCACGATTACGATTTGCTGGTGAAGCGCTTGCATGAATACAAATTGCCGGAAGAACCGTTTCAGTGGTATCTCGACCTGCGCCGCTATGGCAGCGTGCCGCATGCGGGATTTGGTCTTGGCCTGGAACGCACCGTGGCGTGGATTTGCGGAACGGAGCACATCCGGGAAGTGATACCCTTTCCGCGCATGATTTACCGGGTATATCCTTAGCATTCGCAACAGAAAGAACACTATATGGGGCAAAAAGTCAGGATTATCGGTGTGCCCATGGACCTGGGGCAGAGCCGCCGCGGCGTGGACATGGGCCCGTCGGCCTTACGTGTCGCTGGATTGCAGGCACGCCTGAAGCAATTGGGTCATCAGGTCGAAGACATCGGCAACATTCCCGTCAAGCAGCCAGAAGAAATGCCGGTCGGTGAAAAGCGTGCTAAGTACATGGCGGAAATCGCCGAAACCTGCAAAGACCTGGCTGAAATTGTCCAAAAATGCCTTGAAGAGAAATTCGTGCCACTAATTCTTGGCGGTGATCACTCCATTGCCGCCGGCGCTGTGTCCGGCGTGGCCTCGTATTTCCGCAAAGAGAAAAAACAAATTGGCTACATCTGGCTCGATGCGCATGGCGACATGAACACTCCGGAATCTTCGCCATCGGGAAACGTGCATGGAATGCCATTGGCCGCGGTGATGGGTTACGGCGCCCCGGAGCTGGTTGATCTGCTTGGTTTCAAACCAAAAGTAGAACCGCAAAACATCGTTCTGGTTGGCGTGCGCGACCTGGACCTTCAGGAGCGGCGTCTGGTCAAAAAATCCGGCGTCCGCGTATTTACCATGCGCGATATCGACGAGCGGGGCATGCGCGAAGTGATGGCCGACGCTCTAAAGTATGCGACGGATGATACCGATGGAATTTCTGTGAGCCTGGATATGGATTTCGTCGACCCGTCCGACGCGCCCGGAGTCGGCACACCTGTGCGCGGCGGAGTGACCTACCGCGAAGCTCACCTTGCCATGGAAATGATTGCAGACAGCGACGCCATGGCGTCCATGGAAGTGGTGGAAATTAATCCAGTGATTGACGAGCACAACCGGACTGCGCTGCTCGGTGTGGAATTGATTCTCTCCGGCCTGGGGCAAAAAATCCTGTAGTGCTGAATATTAATACTTGCCAGCGTCGTCTGAAATCCAAAAAAAACCGCGTAGTTCGCGGCAACCATCCAAACTTTTTATCCGCCGAGTGCGCCGCTCGCGCCTTCCGGTAGTTCGATCTGATACTTGGTGCGCGCTTTTTCTTGGTGCTGCTCCAGGGCAAGATCAATCAATTTGCTGACTAATTCGCGGAAGGGAATGCCGTTCGCTTCCCACAATTTCGGGTACATGCTGATGGAAGTGAAACCAGGAATGGTGTTCACTTCGTTCAAAAAGATTTTTCCGCCGCGCTTTTCGATAAAAAAGTCCACACGAGCCATTCCGCTCAATTCCAGCGCGCGAAAGGCTGTAACCGCCATTGATTGAACTTTCTTCACTTCCGCTTTCTTCAATTTCGCCGGGATGAGCAGCTTGGTACCTTCTTCCAGGTATTTCGCGGCGTAATCGTAAAACTCCCGGTGCGGCACGATTTCTCCGGGAATGGATGCTCGCGGGTTGTGATTGCCCAGAACCGAAACTTCAATTTCGCGAGCGCTTACAGTGCGTTCCACCATAATTTTCATCGCGAATTCCGCGGCTAAATCCAAGGCGGGACCAAGTTCAGCCCGCGAATGCACCTTGGTCATGCCCACGGAGGAGCCCAGCGTCGCAGGCTTCACAAAAACGGGATATTTAAATTTTTTCTCGATGGCGCGGCGGATTTCTTTTGGTTGACGTTCCCACTCAGCGCGTTGCACCGCGATCCACGGCACAACTGGAATCTTGGCCACCTGCATCAATTTCTTGGCTACGTCCTTGTCCATGCCAATCGCAGAGCCCAACACCCCAGCACCCACAAATGGCAAGCCGGCAAGCTCCAGCAGGCCTTGCATAGTGCCATCTTCGCCAAAGGTTCCGTGGATCACCGGAAACACTACATCCAATTTTTGCCCCTGCGGACTCCCGTCGAGCGGCATCAGCGCCGATTCGGTAGGGTCGGCACTCATGAGCACGCGCTGGCCGGTCCGCAAAACCTCTGGCAGCATTTTCTGCGCACCTGCGCCAATCAGCCAGTGGCCTTCTTTGGTAATGCCGATGGGCACCGCTTCGTATTTTTGGGGATCAAGCCCGCGAATAATGGAGGCGGCGGAGGCCAGCGAAACCTCATGTTCGCCGGAGCGACCGCCAAAGAGCACGCCGACGCGCAGCTTTCGTGAATGACCGTTCAGTGGTACTTGCATTCGCTTAGGATGGACTATTCTGGCGGGAAACTTAAGGACTTGTCTTTGGTAAGCACCCAAACGCTTACTACCCTGGTTTTACGGCTTTTTTCCTCGTCGCCAGCATCGGGGAGGGGTGAAAAGGGACTGATCGCTACGCGCACGGCAATAGCGTTCGCTTTTGGGGGCGCGTTTACTTTCAAAATTTTATAGCTCTTCACCGGGCCGTAGTAGCCTTGTGGGCCCCAGTCGGCCATGAAATCTTTCATGGCGTAACTGGGCCCCGGTTTCCACAAACGGTAAGCGGTGTCGGTATCCCCGGCTACCAAGGCGTCAAAGAAATGTTCGCCGGCACGTCTTTCCGGATAGTAGCGAAACGCAAAATATAAAAGAACGACGACGAAGAGAGCTAACGCCCCAATCGTAAATGCCATGGCACGGGATTTCGCAGATTTTTCGGCAGGTGGATCAAATAACGTCATGGTTTTCTCCTGCCCCGCGAGCAGTGAAAATCAGTATAGCGTAAGCGTGCATTTCTTCGAGCAGGCCGACGGGGAAATAATTAGCTGGCGGGCGGAGAGTCTTGTATCAAGTCGGCTGCCGGAGAGAACGAACAGAGATTTCTCCGCCGCGCAGACCGACACCTTCGCAGGAGCGAAGGTGAAAGAAAATGTGTCGGTCCGCTTCGGCCTGCCTGCGGCAGGCAGGCGAAATGACAAGTTTGCGGCGATGCGCTGGGGTCAAATGCGAAATTCGAGTCACTAGTCGGTGGCGATCTTCGCTTCTTCTGGCAGCATTACCGGGATGTCATCGCGAATGGGATAGACCCGCTTGCATGCCTGGCATTTAAGTCCCGAGCCATCGGGCAAGAGCTTTACCGGAGCTTTGCACAAAGGGCATACCAAAATATCCAGCAAATCCTGTCGCACTGCCATGCCCAAGCCTCCGTACAGAAGTTCGCCGCGAATGCGACTTTAGCAAAGCGACGGCACGCGCGGCAAACCCCTGTAGAGTTATTTCCTGGATTTTTCGGGAACTTCAGTCCCGCTTATACCGAACTGCGACGTGTTCCCTGGATTTTGCATACTTTGACGCAGGCGTGCCGTCATCGCTCGCGCTTGATCCGGCGTAAACAACAGTAAACCCTTATCAGCGCTGGCGAGTTCTTGATGGTACCAATGCGCGCGCATGATTCCGGAAGACGAGTGTGAATTAGTTCCCAACAGGAGGTGCGCGATCTCATGGGCCATGACGTGGCCAAGCAATACGGCGGCGTTTTGTTCATTGCGACGGTGCAGTTCCGCTATCCGTGCGTAAAAAATATAGCTGTAGCAGCCGATTCCTTCTGGAGACAGATACGAAACGCCGAACGAGGATTCACTCAGGCCGGGGTACGGAGACGCGATGCGTTGTTGAAAATAGGTCGGGAAAATAGCCTTCCGGCAAATTTCTGAGTCGGGCAAACCTGGGACCACAACCGGGCAATTGATCCACTTCACTTTTACCCCTGCCTGTTCAAAAACCCGCGTGGCGATGCCTTCTGCCTGCACTAACAGGTCATCGGGCGCGCCGGCATCGTTATAGACAGACACGTTGACGATATTTGCCGAGGAACCTGAGGGGCTAGCCGTCGCAGCAGATAGCGGGGATAGAACGAGAAACCCTAACCAAACGCACCAGCTTCCCGTCTCTCTTAGCACCTTCGCCTCCCGGTCAGGCGAATGTGGGGTCGGGATCCGGGTACCTCAATGGTCGGCGGGCTACGAAGCGAGCTTCTGTTGATGACGATCTAAGTGGCTATGGAAGAGTCAGATACCAGCAGAGGTAACGCGGAAAAACCTGAAACATCGTAGGCCGGAAAACGTATTTAGTAACAGCTATTGAAATCGGGGAACCTCCTATGCCGAGCACCATGGCTTCCAACATCATTCACTTTGGGATTTTCGAGGCAAATTTGGACACAGGAGAACTTCGGCGAAATGGTGTCAGGATCAAACTACAAGACCAGCCATTTCTGCTCCTGGCGTTATTGCTGGCCAGGCCGGGCGAGGTTGTGACGCGCGAGGAATTGCGATCTCAGTTGTGGTCGGACGATACATTCGTAGATTTCGACCATGGTCTGAACGCGGCTATCAGGCGACTTAGAGATGCCCTGGGAGATAGCGCTGACAACCCGAGGTTCGTGGAAACTCTTTCGCGGCGCGGTTATCGTTTTGTTGCTCCGGTCCATTCACAAACTAATGAAGCGACGGAAAAGGATGTGCAAGAAAACGCTGCAGCCTCCTCAGTGGGCCTTTATTGGAGAATAGCGCTGGCGGTGGTTATTGTACTTCTGGCGGGAAGTGGCGCAGGGTGGATCGCGGCACGCCATTTTAACCGTGATATTAAATTCACAGAGCTGCGACTGACCGCCAATCCTTCCGACGATCCAGTGTTCAACGCGGTGATCTCGCCGGATGGCAAATATTTGGCTTTTACAGACAGAAAAGGGTTTTATCTGAAAATTCTCGGAACCGGAGAAACACATTCCGTACCGTTGCCAGACGGTTTCATCGCGCGACCGGTGAGTTGGTTTCCGGACGGAAGTCACGTCCTCGCCAACAAATTACCAGGATCTGGCGAACAGTCCAATATATGGACGGGTTGGAAGCCGCCGAGCACCGAGGAACAGCCCAGCATATGGACCATTTCTGTTTTTGGGGGAAATCCGCGCAAACTCATGGAGAACGCTGAGGCACGATCCGTTTCACCAGATGGTTTTCAAATCGCCTTCGTCAGAGGCGAGAAAAATCAGGAAATCTGGACGGTATCTTCCGACGGGGAGGAATCGCGAAAAATAATAAGTGAACCGGGCGAGATGTTTGGACCGGTAGTATGGTCGCCGGATAGCCGCCGTTTGGCTTTCGTGCGCTATGGGCCGGGTGCTCACGAGGGATATGTGTCTATCGTGGTATGCAACCCTGTCACCAGGCAGAGCAATGTCATTCTGTCAGACCTGACGCTCGGTGATGCGTTAGCGTGGGCTCCGGATGGGCGTTTGATTTATTCTCTAGCGGATCCACCACCCAATCAGAGTGGCTCGAATCTTTGGGCAGTGCGACTGGATTCAGCTGGCCGCCGCGCGATTGGTGAAGCAACGCGCCTCACCAGCAGTCCCGATCGAAAGATGGGATTAAGCGTCTCTGCGAACGGCAAGTCGCTGGTGTTTCTGAAATGGAGTGGAGCGCCGCACGTCTATCTGGCAGATATTGAGGCCCGCACCGGGCGACTTTCTGCTCCCCGCCGTTTGGGTCTTCCTGAAGGAAGGAATCTTCCCTACGCCTGGACGCCCGATAGCAAATCGGTGCTTTTTACTTCGGACCGAGACGGACCTACGCACGTGTTCAAACAGGCGGTGGATCAACCCGCGCCTGATTTGCTCGTTGGCGGAAAGGAATCGGTGGCCCTCACGAGGTTAAATTCTGATGACTCAGAAATTCTGTACCTGGTGAGGCCCGAGAGCCAGGACCATCCTGGTTTCGCCAAGATTATGCGCGCACCTCTATACGGGGGCGCTTCGAAATTGGTATTGCAGGATGAAGCCATTGGAAACTTTCAATGCGCGCATGCCCCGTCTTCGATTTGTGTGTTCAGCCAGTCCTTACCAACCACTCTTCGGTTCGTAATTTTTGATCCGGTGAGTGGCGCGAAAACGGAACTGACACGTATCGAGGGGTCCGCGGGATACAAATATAATTGGAGCCTTTCCCCGGATGGATCGACCATCGCGACTGCAGTATGGCGAAGCAACCAAATTCAATTTCTTTCAACCACAAATGGTTCAACGAAATCGCTAACGGTTTAAGGGGCAAGGCGGAATTTTGGCACTTGACTGGGCCGCGGATGGCCGGAGCATGTGGGCAAGTTCTTCAACGGCCACGGGAGCTGAAAGGCTCGTGAACATAGATCTGCACGGGGAGATGAGACCGATGCTGGAGGATGTGGATAGGGATGTTGGATGGGCGATCCCGTCGCCAGACGGGCGTCGCGTCGCGCTATGGGAAGCAAGTGGAAGCGCGAACGCCTGGTCGCTTCAAGGATTTTGAAAAGCCGACAGCGACGGGCTGTTACAGCATTAACCCACCAAAAGATACAGCAGCTTCTTTTCTGGACTGTCGAGCAGATAGAATGCGCTGATGATCCAGGCGGTCGAAATTGTTTTTCTGACGATGCTGCTGTTTGTGGTGGCTTTCGCCGCGCTGGCGCGAAAGCTGCAGACTCCGTATCCCATTGTGCTGGTGGTCGCCGGGCTGGTCTTGGGCTTTGTCCCCGGAATCCCGAGGATCCCTCTTAATCCCGATGTGATTTTTCTGTTGGTCTTACCGCCACTGTTGTACTCCGCGGCGTGGCTTACCTCCTGGCGGGAATTCAAATACAACCTGGTTAGCATTCTTCTATTGGCGTTCGGGCTGGTGGGTTTCACGGTGTTGGGCGTGGCGTATACCGCGCACTGGCTGTTTTCGGGATTCGACATGCGGCTTGGATTTGTGTTGGGAGCGGTGGTGGCCACCACCGACGCGATTGCCGCCACGGCGATATTCAAGAGGGTAGGGCTGTCCAAAGCGATCGTCGATATTCTCGAAGGCGAGAGTCTGATGAATGACGCTACCGGATTGCTCGCGCTCGAATTCGGGGTGGCGATGGTTGTGAACGGTCAAACACCTACGGTTTCGTTCGGGGTGCTACGGCTCGTTTATTTAATCGTTGTGGGACTGGTGATTGGACTGGTTGTGGGATTACTCGTCAAATGGATTGAGCCCCACATTGATGATGGTCCGATCGAAATTGTGATCAGCATTTTGATCCCTTACTCGGTGTACCTTGCTGCGGGGGCGGTACATGCTTCGGGGGTTATGGCGGTCCTAGCATGTGGATTGTATTTAAGCCGGCAGAGTTCTCAGCTGTTTTCCGCGAGCGTGCGGCTGCAAACCTGGGCGGTGTGGGATTCCATGACGTTTGCGATTAATGGTTTGGTGTTTGTGCTGATCGGGCTGCAGCTGCCATACGTGCTCGCTGGGATTCGGGAGTATAGCGTACGTCAACTGGTGCTGTACGGAGTGTTATTCAGCGTAATCGTGATCGTGTTGCGGCTTTTATGGATGTATCCCGGAGCGGATCTTGCTTATTTCGTGCGCTCCCGTTTTCTTCATCAGAAGAATCCGCGTCCGACTTCAAAACAGATTTTTGTTGTGGGCTGGACGGGCATGCGTGGAGTAGTCGCCTTGGCGGCGGCAATCTCTCTACCGGAAACGCTAGCGAATGGCAGGGATTTCCCAGAGCGAAATTTGATTATATTTCTGACCTTCAGCGTTATTTTTGTGACACTGGTGCTGCAAGGGCTCACGCTGCCTCCGCTGATCCGGATGTTAGGACTAGCGGTGGGGCACGGAACTGATGCCGAAGAAGAAGAGGAAGCCCGGAGAATTATCACTAGTACAGCAATCGCGCATCTCGAAGAAGCTCGTGGACAAGACGTTTCGGAATTTGATTCGGTGTATGACGAGATTGCTCGGCGTTATGCGCGGCGGCTTGCGAGTCTGACCAAAGAGGGCACTGAGGGTGATGCCATGAGCAACCGCGAGTTGGAACGCTATCGCACCATTCTGGGAGAACTTTTACCGCTGGAACGAAAAACCGCGGTTAGGCTACGGAATGAAGGGCGTATTAATGACGAAGTGCTGCGCAAGATCGAACATGAGTTGGATTTGAGTGAATCGCGATTGGCGTTGAGCTAGGACTGGGTCGTGCGCGAGTTCCAGGGCTGGCCCGCAGAAATATCCAAGGCATGATTGGGGCTCTCAGTCAGGTTCCTGGTGGGTAACGATGTGAACATCCACGGCGGGAGCGTCGCGCAAAAAACGGTGGATGGCTGATAAGTAGAAAAGTTTGCGTAAGCCTTTCACATCAGCGCGCCCAAAAATCACTTGCGTGACATGTTTTTCGCGGGCGAATGCCGCCATGGTATCCGCGACACCTTTACCTTTTATGCGCACGACTTTTGCGCCCAAGTCCCCGGCAAAGCGGATATTGGCTTCCAAAGATTTGAGACTGTGCCCTTGATTTTCGGCGCCGGTATCCACGTGGACGACGTAGAGTTCGGCGTCCAGGCGCCTGGCCATGCGCGCGCCGCGGGCGATCAAGTACTGGCCGGAAGGGTTTGAACTGATGCAAACGGCCAGCCTTTCGCGTACCGGCCAGTTTTTTTCTATGTCCTTGGCGGCCATGTAGGATTCCAGGCTGCGGTCGACGTGTTCAGCGACCTGGCGGAGGGCCAGTTCGCGGAGAGCGATTAAATTGCCGCGACGAAAAAAATTGTGCAGCGCCTGATGCACTTTGTGTTTGGAATAAACATCTCCGCGCTCCATGCGTTGCTGAAGCGCTTCCGGAGTAAGGTCTACCATCACCGTTTCGTTAGCCATTAAGGGAACCCAGTCGGGAACGGTTTCGCGCACGGTGACGCCGGTAATGCTGTGAACGGTGGGAGCGAGGCTTTCCATGTGTTGAATATTTAAGGTGGAAAGCACATCAATTTTGGCATTGAGAAGTTCCTGCAGATCTTCATAACGTTTCCGATGCTTGCTGCCGGGAATGTTGGTGTGGGCCAACTCATCAACCAGAACAACGGCGGGGCGGCGGGCGATGATGGCCTCCACGTCCATCTCTTCGAACATGGTGCCTTTGTATTCGATGCTGCGGCGGGGCACGGTTTCCAGCTCCGGCACGAGTTCTTCAACGCCTTTGCGGCCGTGCGTTTCGATGAAGCCGATCACCACGTCTTCACCGCGGTTGTGGCGCCGGATTCCTTCGCTCAACATGCTGTAGGTTTTTCCCACGCCGGGCGCATAGCCGAGGAAAAGTTTGAAGATGCCCTTGGATTTTTCCGGCGCGCTAACTTTCTCCAGCCAATCTTCAGGTGTTTTCGGCATTGGGCGCCTTAACCCATCCAGGTCTGAGCGGCTGAGCTAGAATACTGCGGTGTTCTCACGGCTTCCTATTCGCTTCCTGCACGCTGTCGTAGCGCTCGGCATTTTGGCTCTTATTACGTTTGTTTATCATGACGTGCTGCGAGTAAATCAAACCACCGTAGCACTTACTTTTGTCGTTGCGATTTTAGCAGTTTCGACCTTTTGGGGCTTCACGGTTTCCGCTTTCATGTCGTTAGCGGCGATGCTGGCGTTCAATTATTATTTTCTTCCGCCGGTTGGGACACTCACCATCGCCGACCCGCAAAACTGGGCCGCGCTGTTTGCCTTTCTAGCAGCCTCGCTTATCGCCAGCCAACTGGCGGCGCGGGTGCGCAAGGAAGCGGACGAAGCGCAACGCCGCCGCAATGAACTGGAGAGGCTATACACCTTCAGCCAGACATTGCTGGTGTCCGGGAACGTAATTACGTTGCTGAACGCGATTCCCAGTCACATCGTGGAAACATTTGAAGTGGGAGCGGCGGCACTTTACCTGGAAAACAAAAACAAATTTTATCATTCTGGAGGGGCGTCGCACTTCGCGGATGAAGAGCTAAAGCGAGCGACTGCCCGAGATGAGCCGTTACGCGACCCAGGGCGCAGCTTGTCTTTTGTTCCGGTACGGATGGGTATCCGTGCGATCGGGAGCCTGGGAATCTCCGGGCAAATGTTATCGCGGGAAACGCTGGACGCGCTGGGCTCCATGATTGCCATTGCGTTCGAGCGGGCACGCGCGGTGGAAGAACTGGGCAAAACAGAAGCCGCCAGGGAGGGCGAACGCTTGAAATCAGCGTTGCTGGATTCGGTGACGCATGACTTTCGGACGCCACTGACCTCCATCAAAGCGTCGGTGACCAGCCTACTTTCGGAGCGCCATGTGGCGGATACGCAAAAACGCGAGCTGCTGACGGTGATCGACGAAGAGTGCGATCGCTTGAATCAGCTGGTCGGCGATGCCGCTGAGATGGCGCAACTGGATGCCGGCGAATTTGAACTGGATTTGGCGCCCAATTCCATGAATGAGATCGTTTCGGCGGCGCTCTCGTATTGCAAAACTGTATTGGGAGCGAGAGCGATACGCATGGATGTGCCGGAGACGCTTCCGTCAGTGCGCGCCGACTTCAATCGCATACGGGACGTACTGGTGCGCTTAATCGAAAATGCGGACGCGTATTCGCCGAAGGAACAGCCTATTACGATTACTGCTGAAGCCAGCGGCAATGTGGTGCTTACCAGCGTCGCCGACAACGGGCCGGGAATCGAGGACATGGAACTGGGGCTGATTTTTGACAAATTTTATCGTGGGAAGGATCAGCGTTACCTTGTTCAGGGTACGGGGATGGGATTGCCGATCGCGAAAGCCATCATTCAAGCGCACGGCGGAACGATCAGCGTTGCCAGCCAGCGTGATCATGGCTCGGTGTTTTCTTTCACCCTGCCGATCGATTCGTCGCCGAGCAAGGCGCGATGAAAGCCGCGACGATTCTGGTTGTGGATGATGAAGCGCAAATCCGCCGCGTACTTCGTGCCACGCTTAGCGCGGAGGGCTACACCATCGTTGAGGCGCGCGATGGCCCAGAGGCATTTGAGAAGGTCCGCGATGCCAAGCCTGATCTGATTCTTTTGGATATGAATATGCCCGGATTGGACGGGCTGCAGACGTGCCGCGAGATTCGTAGCAGTTCGGAAGTTCCCATCATCATGCTCACAGTGCGAAGCGCGGAGAAAGACAAAGTCCGCGCACTCGATGCCGGAGCCGACGATTACGTGGTGAAGCCGTTTGGTATTCAGGAATTGCTGGCGCGTGTCCGCGCGCTGCTGCGGCGGGCGGCGGAAAATCAGGACGCAGTTACGCTGGTATCCAAGGAACTTAATTTTGATTTTGAGAAACGCGACATTCTGGTCCGCGGGGTGCAGATACATTTGACCCCGAAAGAATTCGCGGTACTGAAGGAACTGGTGGTGGCCGATGGGCGGCCGATCTCACATCGCAGGCTGCTGCAGTCGGTCTGGGGGCCGGAATATGGCGAAGAAACGGAATCGCTGCGTGTGGTGATCAACCAGCTTCGAAAAAAAATAGAACTGAATCCCACCAAGCCAAAATATATTCACACCGAACCCTGGGTGGGTTACCGGTTCAACCGGCCTGCTGATGCGAGTAGACGAGGATCGAAAGAAGACTCGTGACAGTCGCAGCTGGCGGAATCCGTCTCACCAAGAACCTTCCTTGCGGCCCCACCACCAAATGAGGCCGACGGTGGCGGTGGTTTGATCTTTGCTGAGAACATTCTGGACGTCGGTTAAGAACGATGGCTTATTGGAGAAATCGCGTCGCCATTCGTAGCGCATGAGAAATCCGTCCGCTATCGTGTAGTCAAACGTCACGGTGTTTTCTTTCAACGCTTGGGTGAGTCCGCTGAAAAGTCCTCCGCGGTCGGACAGATATTCGGCACGAGCGGCCAGGGCGATTTTGGGATTAAATTGATAGCGAAGATAGGCGGCGCCGCCAGCCACATGAGAGGGAGCAGACGATTGGCCAGGAGCTTCATTTTTCCACAAACGCTGAATAAAATAATCGCCCTCCAGCGCGAAACTTAGTTTCGGCGTGGCTTGCCAGGTTACGTAGCTGTCAAAAATATGAGTTTTTCCGTTTGGTGCGGGGCTTATGGCGGCAAAGCTGAGCCCGGGTTGCACCGGAATCGGACTTGTTGGCGGAACGACAGCGCGATCGGGATGTTCCTGTCCGAGGTAATAGTTCATGGTCCACACAATGTTTTTTGCAGGCTTGGCAGTGAAACCAAACAACTCATCTTTGAAACCGTTGGTGGCCTCGACCTGATTGGTGCCGTTTACTACCCAATAGTTCAGCGTAAAACGATCGCTGATGGGAGCGCTCAGGCGCACACCCATGTGGTAAAAAGGCAGAAAATCAAACCAGTACGCGCGAGAATAATTTATCTGGTCTTTGGAGTAGTTGCCCTCGATACCGAGAGAGCTTCCCCATTTGCCGAAATCGACGGTTATGCCTTTACCGGCGGGAATTATGTAGGTGCCATAGGCCTGGAAAATGTTGCGATAAATCTGTGGTCTTGGTTCGTTGGCGGGATTTCCTTGCAAAGTGTCGGTGGCCTGACCGAACTGCAAATCGAGGCGCCCGCCCCAGCGGCGGCCTGCTGCGGCATCGGGTGCATGCTCAAAGACAATGTCGGCTTGGTTTAGGCTGAACTCATTGCTGAGGACGTCGTAGGCGCGAAGCAAATTTACTCGACCGCCGGGATCGTTGAAATTGTAGGCATAGTAGCCATCGAGCGATACGTTGATGGTCGTCTCACGGAGAAAACTGAGCACCTTACTGTCCTCGGGCTGCAAGACGGGCTGAAGGGTGTCCTGTTTTGGAGCCGGCTGGTTTACTGGCGCAGGTTGTACGGCCATAGTCACGGGAGCGGCCGCATCGGTGGCAACCACACGGGGCTGCATGCGAGAAACGAGAGCCTTCAACTCAGATACTTCAGCTTCGAGCCTGCTGATGCGCGCTTGCATTTCTTGCGGACTGTCGAGCGTCAACAGAGTCTGGCTAGTTGAGGGAGATTGTCCGCGCGCGAAAGGACTGCATGCAAAAACTGCGACGAGGACCGCGCATTTTGTGAGCGGGCGACTCTTGCAGAACCTTTTGCAGACTGTGGTGCATTTTTCCGATTCGCCAAAAATCGTTTTCATTGCGCGGTTCATAGCTTCACCCTTCGAGACCTGAGTCTTGGACACTCGATTCTCCACGGTATACAGAACTGCTAAAAGGATAGAAGATTTACCAACGAATTCTGCAATCACGCGAATGAATTTTTCTGGAATAGTGCGCGGGCATCTCTCGGCAAAAAAAAAGCAACCGAAAGTCTGGGGATTAAATGATGCCTTTTTTACGATTGCGAGAGTGCGATTAGTCCGGGAAGTTGAGCCGCTTTTGTAGAGCAATGAAGCGAGGATTAGAGCGCAGCGGGTCTAGCTCCGGCTCAACCTTGAGAAAGACCAGGCCGTTCGAGTGATCCGCGAAAGCCTTCTCCATCCAGTCCATGGCCGTTTCGGTTTTGCCTAACGCGATATACACGACGGCGACGTAAAACGGGGAAACATACTGCTTCCTAGACTGCGCCATCAATTGCTGGAGTAGGCGCTGCGCTTCCTCCTGATTACCGGAGAGCGCGTCAGCATGCGCCAAGGCGGAGATCATCAATGGACTGTTGTGGGAAAGTTCAACGGCCTTTTGCAGTTCGGCGCGGGCGAGATTGAATTCGCGCTTTTGCTCGTAGGCCTGGCCAAGAATGAAATGCGCCCATTCGTAAGAGGGATCCAATTCCAAAGTATCGCGGAGTTGGGCGATGGAGCGGTCGTACTGACGCGCGAGATATAAACGCCAGCCCAAGCTCGAATTAATGCTGATGGAAAGCGGATCGAGCTCGCGAGCTCGTTTTATTTGTTCGAGGCTTTCGTCAAAGCGACCCATGGCAATGGAATAGAGGGAATACCGCTGGTAGGCGGTCGCGTATCTAGGGTCCATCTGAATGGCGCGTTGGAAACCTTGCGCTGCGCCGGCCCAATCCCAGTCATAGTTGAATTTCGCAGTGGCGAGAGAAGTTTCCGCCTCGGCGAGTGTCGGATCAATTTCCAGCGCGCGAATCGCGGCGGCTTTAGCTTTGGGCGCAGCCTCGGCAGCCGGCAGACTTCCGTAGATGGTCGCGCCGATAATTCCGTAACAATCCGCCAGTCCCGCATAAGCCAACGCATACTGCGGGTCTCTGCGGGTGGCGTCTTCAAAGTATCCGATGGCTTTGGTGAATCCCTCGCCGGATCTTCTGTTCCAGTAATACCGGCCCTTCAGATAGTCTTCGTAAGCATCGGGGCTGACGGAAGGAGTTTTTGCGAGACGCTGTTTGTCTTCGGGACTGAGGTTGATACGAATCTGGTCGACGATGGCGGAAGAAACGCGATTTTGCAGGGCGAGCACGTCGCCAATCTGGCTTTCATAGGTGTCGGCCCAGAGATGATGATCGGTGGAGACTTGAACGAGCTCGGCGGTGATACGCACGCGGTTTCCGGCTTTTAACACCGTGCCCTCGACGACGGCGTCGACTTTCAGGTCTCTGGCGATTTCAGAAAGCGGCTTGTGCGTGCCCTTATACGCCATAGCGGTTGAGCGGGAGATGACTCGCAAAGAACGGATCTTGGCCAGATTGGCAGTAAGCTCATCGGTCATGCCGTCGGCAAAATAATCCTGTTCTGCGTCGCCAGACAAATTCTCGAGAGGCAAGACGACCAGCGACATGTTGTGTGCGGGATTGATCTTTCCGGACTCCCAGCCCCTCACGAAATGCACGGCTAAGCCGGAAAGTACCGCAAAACCCAACACCGCCGCAGACATCAGCGCAATCCGTGGCAGGGTTAGCCAATTGCTGGCGTTAGGGCGACTGACCAGTTGGTGATGATCAGCGGATAGTTGTGCTGGACCATCGGAAGCGTGTAGAGCGGCGGAAGAATTCGCCTGAGGGTCCCCGCCAAGATTTGATTTTGAGGCCGCGTGAATTTCTTCTACCGGCGCAATGAAGCGGTAGCCACGTCGGGGCAATGTTTCGATGAAGCGCGGTTTGTCGTGTGAATCGCCGAGCGCTTCGCGCAAACGCATCACGGCATTGTTCAATCCGTGATCGAAGTCCACAAAGGTATCGCCCGGCCACAAACGTTCGCGAAGTTCATCACGGGTAATTACTTCACCAGGTTGTTCCAGGAGTATGGCGAGAATCTGAAAAGGCTGCTCGGCCAGTTTCAGGCGCAGACCGTGCTTACGCAGCTCGAAGGCCTTGAGGTCGATCTCAAACACGCCGCAACGAACTATCTTGGAAGCATGGGAGGTGTGCTGCATTTTCGGCCCAGAGCCGCGTCGCGAGTATAGCTCCGTGAAGCGCGAAGCGTCAAAAAAAGCTCGTTACTCGGCGCGCTAAGTCCCGGATTTTCAGTAGTAAGGCCGGAGATGCAGAAAGGGCTTCGATAGGACGCATTACGGATTGTGTTAATTCGCGGAAGTACGCAGAGTGTCGCCACTAAATCGCCGCCGCTCGAACGCGATTGGACTCGCACATGGACGCACCGCGTGACTCTAACGGTCAAGGTTAGCGGTGTGCGAACGGGGAGGGAATATGTCTTTATTTTCAAAAAATTCGGTACAACTGCACCTGCTGCTGGCACTCCTGCTGATCGCGAGTTTCCAGATGGCTTGGGTAGCACCCGCCAAAGCGCAGGTTGCCGGCGCCACGCTATCTGGGTTGGTAACCGACGATCAAGGCGGTCCGGTGGCGAACGCCACAATCAGTGTTAAGAACGCAGGAACCGGCGTTGCACGAGACGTACCGTCCAACTCGGATGGAATTTATTCGGCGCCCAACCTACTGCCGGGCGAATACGAAGTCACCGTGACCGCGACAGGGTTTCAGACTTTGACGGAGAAAGGCATCACGCTCACTGTCGGCGGGCAACAGTCTTTGAATTTGGTCATGAAGGTCGGTGCTCTCAGTCAAACGGTGGAAGTGAATGCCGCGATTCCCGATATTCAAACGACCTCGTCAACGGTGAGCTCCACGGTGGATTCAACGACGATGCGCGAACTGCCGCTGAACGGGCGGGATTGGACTTCGCTAGCGACGCTGGAGCCGGGAGTGTCGAGTATTCCGAACCAGGTGGGCACAGGATTCAGCGCCAACAAAGGAAACCGTGGATTTGGAAATCAGCTCAGCAATGACGGGCATCGCGCGAACGAAAATACTTACCGGGTGAACGGGATCAGCATCAATGATTATTCGAATGGCTCGCCGGGCGGCGCTTCGGGATTGAATCTGGGTGTCGACGGCATCCAGGAATTTTCAGTGTTGACCAGCAACTACACGGCGGAGTACGGGCGCACTTCGGGCGCGGTCATCAACGCCATAACGAAAAGCGGAGTAAATGATTTCCATGGGACAGCGTTCCTGTTTGATCGGGATAAAATTTTTGATGCGAAGAACTATTTTGATCCCGCCGGTCCCATCTCACCGTTCCGCCGCGTGCAGTTCGGCGCCTCGGGCGGCACCGCGATTATAAAAGACAAGCTTTTTGTCTACGGAACATACGAAGGCATTCGACAAAACAAACCTGGCTCGCAAGCCATTCACGTGCCCACGGCGGCCGAGCGGGCACTGGCGGTTCCGTCAATTGTTCCGTACTTGGCGCTTTGGCCGGTCGCTCCCGCGGGTACGCCTGTCGATGCCAATGGAGAGACCCAAACGTTTAACGTAGCCCTGCCTACCATTGCAAACGAGAATTACTTTACTGTCCGGGTAGATTATAAATTCTCTGACAAAAACTCCTTGGCGGTGAGTTATTTCTTTGATTCAGGCCCTCAAACGCAGCCTGATCCATTGCTGAATGCTACTCATGAGGTTTTTTCACGGCGGCAGATGGCCAGCGTTGAGGACACCTACATTTTCAGCCCAGCGCTCGTGAATACCGTTCGAGTGGGCGTAAGCCGCATCCGGGGTGATATCAACCTTCCGGTCTCCGGTGACGCAGTGGCCACCGACACCGCGCTAGCTGTAGCTCCCGGGGCGATCGGGCCGCCGCAAATCGGAGTGCCTGGGGTGCTCACAACCGCTATTGGGTTGGGGGGGCTGAACCGGTTTTTGCATCGCTGGACGTCCGCACAAGCCTACGACGACGCTTTTCTGACACGCGGTACGCATTCGATTAAAGTCGGGTTTGCATTCGAGCGAATGCTTTACAACATCACTGAGAAATTGAGTCCGAACGGAAGAAAAAATAATTACCCGACGCTGGCCGACTTCCTGGATAACACTCCGATTACTCTCAACGCACTGGCGCCCGGTGGTTCGAACGAGGTGGCCCTTCGCGAAAGTCTTTTTGCCGGATATATTCATGACGATTGGCGTTTTCGCCCCAACCTCACAATTAATCTGGGGCTGCGTTATGAATTTACAACGTTGCCTCGAGACGCCAACAACAGGATTCAGGAAATTACCACGCTCGTTAATTGCGCGACGCCTGGTATTGCCCCCAGCCCTAGCAGTCCATGTGGACCGCAGCATGTAGACACCTTTATCAGGAACAACCCCACCACAAAGAACTTTGAGCCGCGAGTTGGATTCTCGTGGGATCCATTCAAGGATGGAAAAACCGCGGTGCGCGGCGGGTTCGGGATTTTCGATGTGTTGCCGCTGCCGTATGAGTTCGGTTTGAACACCGCGGCAACTGCGCCATTCCAGATCATCGGGCTCGACAAAGCCAACACGCTGGGGAGCGGGATCGATCCCAACATCAGCTTCAATCCGAATAGCATCAGAAATCGTTATGTCGATCAGAATCCGCATCGTGCTTACGTGTTGAACTGGAATTTCAACATTCAGCGGCAGCTGAGTTCGATGTGGACACTGACGGCAGGATATGTGGGTTCGCGGTCTGTCCATCTTTCGGTGGCGGCCGATGACATCAACCTGGTTCCTCCAGTACAGACCGCGGCAGGAATTCTGATCCCATCCAACACTTATCAACTGGATCCGAATTGGGGCGGCGCGAACGGCGGCGTGGTCCCGGGACCGCCTGGCGGTTCAGGAATTCGGCCGGTGCTGTTTGACGGGGAATCGAGTTATAACGGTTTCCAGGCGCAATTGCGGCGTGAAATGTCACATGGCTTGCAGGGCCAGCTCTCTTACACACTTGGGAAATGCCGTGACACGAGCTCCGCTCCGGTAACAGGAGATACGTACGTAAACTCCGTAGCCGTGCCGTTACTTCTAAGCAAGGCGTATAGAGTCGGCGCTTGCGATTTCGACGTGCGCAACACGCTGGTCGGAACAGTGATCTGGGATGTCCCAGGTCCAAAGAGTGGATTAGTGTCCTACGCCCTTGGCGGATGGGAAGTGGGAACCATTGTGACCGCGACGAGCGGTTCTCCATACACTGTGACGGTGGGCGGAGGCGGTGATCCGCTAAACACCGGTTTCAATGGCGACTTTTCGATGGACTTTGCGAACTTGATTTCCGGTTGTAATGCTACGCCGGGAGTTACCACCAACGCCGCAGGGCAGTTGCTGGCCTTCAATCCGAATTGCTTTGCACCCGCACCCGCGGTGGCCGGTGGAGTTTTGGTTGGCAACTCGGGTCGGAACCGCTTTTACGGACCGGGATTAACTACCGTCGATTTCTCGTTGTTCAAGAACTTTTCTTTCCGGGAAAGATTCAAGGTGCAATTCCGGTCGGAGTTTTTCAACATTCTGAATCACCCCAACTTCGCGGCTCCCAATTTCCTGAACGACGCTAACAACTCCATCGGCACCGGCAACGCCGGAGTCATCGGTTCCACGTCCACGTCGTCGCGTCAGATTCAATTGGGGCTCAAACTGGTCTGGTAACGCGCGCCCACTTCACTGAGCAAGGTTGGCTCGGCAACATTCGGCCTTGCCAGTGATTGTCCCCCGCGAGCGTGAGGTAGAGAAACAAAACCGCGTCAGCTGTGTTCGACTCGAATTAGCGACTATTGCCAGATAGCAGGGTTAGGGTCTGTCCGAGATCATGAACTCACCGATTCATTCCAGCGACCGTAAATCCAAAGTTTGGTCGGTGGTGCGCGTCTCCAGCGGAAATTTTCTGGAGATGTACGACTTCATGGTGTTTGGTTACTATGCCGCCGCCATAGGCAATGCCTTTTTTCCGAGCGGTAGTCCCTACGGTTCGTTGATGCTGTCGTTGATGACTTTTGGGGCTGGATTTCTAATGCGTCCGTTGGGAGCTTTGGTGCTGGGCGCGTACACGGATCGCAATGGCCGCCGGGCTGGTTTGTTATTGACGTTAGGCATGATGTCGATCGGGATTTTTTCGATTGCTTTCATGCCCAGCTACGCGATGATTGGCTTGCTCGCCCCGATACTTGTTTTGACTGGACGGCTTCTGCAGGGATTTTCTGCCGGCATGGAACTCGGCGGCGTCTCGGTGTATTTGTCGGAGATCGCTACGCCCGGTCACAAAGGATTTTACGTAAGTTGGCAATCGGGCAGCCAACAAGTCGCGGTGATGTTTGCCGCTTCGGTGGGAGTGATACTTAATTCTTTTCTTTCTACTGAAAAGATGCAGCGCTGGGGATGGCGGGTTCCGTTGCTGCTGGGCTGCTTGATCATTCCATTTCTGTTTAGGCTAAGGAAATCTTTGGCGGAAACTGACGAGTTCCTGGCTCGCAAACATAGGCCGAACACGGCGGAGATTTTTCGTTCACTGAGAAACAATTGGGTCATCGTGCTGGTGGGCACCTTCCTGGTCACCATGACCACCGTGTCGTTTTACATGATTACCGCGTACACGCCGACGTTTGGAAATTCCGTGCTGCATCTGGCGAGCATCGACAGTCTGATCGTGACTCTTTGCGTTGGCGCTTCGAATCTTTTTTGGTTGCCAATCATGGGGGCGCTGTCGGACCGGATCGGACGGCGGCCGTTGTTGTTTGGCTGTACGCTGCTGATGCTCATTACTGCTTATCCGGCCATGCTTTGGTTGATCAGGGAGCCGTCGTTCGCCAGGTTGTTGGGTGTGGAACTGTGGTTGTCCTTTATTTATGGCAGCTACAACGGCGCTATGGTGGTGACGCTCACGGAAATTATGCCGGTGGATGTGAGGACGTCGGGATTTGCGCTGGCTTACAGTCTTGCTACGGCGATTTTCGGGGGATTCACGCCGGCGCTCAGTACGTACTTGATTCATATTTCAGGGAATCGAGCGATTCCAGGCTTGTGGCTGTCTTTCGCCGCGGCATGCGGCTTGGTGGCTACCTTTTTTGCCAAGCCGCAGCGTGAGCCGGTTGAAACGCAACCAGTTCTGGCGCTCCAATCCTGACTCGCAGCTATTTGGAATTCGATTCGTGAGCGGGGTTTCGAATTCGATAGATGAGATAGATGACTACCGCAATATTGATGATGAGCACCAGAATTTTCGAGGCACTGGGATGGCGATATAGTTCGTAAATTTCCACCGGCACGAGCGAGCTGGTGATGATTATGGTGAACCACTCGGCCCAACGTTTCATGAGCCAGAGTCCGATTCCCTCGGTGAGAAACAAGCCCGCGTAGATAAAGCTGACGATACCCAGACCCCTTACTTTAGCGTGGCTTAAGTTAGAGGCCTTCTCGATGCCCCTTTCCACCCAACGGTTACCGGGATCAAGGCCGCTCATAACGATCCAATGCTCCAATGTGATAAACACGTCCCGATGAAGGAGCTTGAGGGCGCCGATACCGATGGCGATGAGAGCAATTGCTTTTAGCAGCTTAAATATTGCGATTAAACGGAGAATAGTACGGTCAGAGGATTTCATCTGGGCGCCTATTGTATCGCCAATCGGTAAAAGCCCTAACGCCGCAACGGAGCTAGTGTTGTCTTCGGATTTAGAAGGCGGAATCGCTACTTCTGTAATTGAACATGTGATTCGCGGATTCATTTATTTCTTGCGATGGAGAATCAACTCATTGGCCACCGCGTGGAAGAAGCGGCCGCCATAAAGCGCGATGATCAGGAAAGTGCCGAATAAAATTATGGCGTCAATGCTGGCACGGCCTTCGCGCGCCCAATAAACATCCTCGAGATTCAACCACAATGCGAATTCATCGAGAGTGAGCGCGGCGCCTGCGCCGTAGAGAAAGGACATCAAGCGGCTAGCAACGAGGGATGAGTCTTCTCCACCAACACCAATACCCTGCAACCATCCAAAACCCACAGCCAGCAGGATCAAGATGCCCCACACCAAATGGTGGATGTGTCTGCCGCCGATGTAGATGTCGTGAAAGGGGCCAATGTTGTGAAAATTGACGTAGGCGAGGGTCCTGGCGACGGCGAAGACGACGAAAAATCCGATCGCTGCCAGAAACAGCCGGCGCTTAGGCCGGTCGGGAATGTGTTCATGAAACAACTCAGCGACGCGCGGATGGCGTAGCACAAGAAGGACGATGCCGGCTGCGACAGGCACGATGAGGAGTAGAAGCCAAGTCTTAATAGACATTATTTGCCTGAATAACGGTTTGAATCACGTGCAAGGATTTATACATGAGCCAAGGTCTTGAAGTGAAGTCGCCTAGGCGCAAAAACAATGACCGCGTAAAACCGAATGCAAATTAAACCGAAGACCCACCCTACAAATCGAGGGTGGGGCACCCTCCGCCAAACTGGGCTCGTTTGATTAGCTTAGTTGGTGGCGCTATTTTAGCGGGAGAAATTAGTCCTTACTCAGGTCGTAAAAGCTATACGTGAAATACCTTAGAAAAAAATTTGTTGGATCTAGCGTTGAACATCCGATGTGCGAGAGTCATACTTTTATTTGCGTCGACACAAGAAGTGAATTGAAAGTTATTCTCCGAGGAGGAATGATGAAAGCCGGATACCGATACATCAGTTTTATTTTCCTGACCGCTGCGTTAAGCGCACCTGCGGCGATAGTCACGAGAGCAGCGTCGCAGGATGAGCACCGGGACGAGCATCATGACCAAAAGCGTGTGTACGATCGCGCTCACAAGGATTATCACAACTGGGATGACAATGAGGATCGCTACTACCATCAATATTTCACCGAGAATCACAGAGAGTATCGCGATTACTCAAAGCTGAACCGCAAGGATCAAGACGCTTACTGGAATTGGCGTCACGAACACGGGGACGACCGGCACTAAATCTTTCCTTGCCGGGAGAAATCGATGGTTGAAACGCGGGCAGCCTTAACGGGCTGCCCGTGGTGTTTATAGAGATGGATCGCGCCGTTCCCGAAGCGAGGTTGGTTAAAACGGTGTTTGGGGTTGGTATTTAAGACCGCCAATTTTTTGTGATTCGCATGTTTAGCTGCTGGCGGGTAATGTAGATGTAGCCCGGGAGGGCCAGAGATTCATTGAAGGGCGAGTTCCGCATTTTGTTTCTGTACGAGGTTGCCGAGGCAATTCGGCTGGACTTACTCAGGCCCTTGCTTGAGCCAGGTGGTGTGCAGCCCACCATTGGTTTGACTCCTCCGATTCCGCACTATTTGCACTTTGAAAGATCGCCGGTCGTCGAGGCCATCCATCCGATGATCTTGAAGGCTGGTGAACACATCGAAGGAAAGACTAATTATTACGACTACGGAGTGGTCAGCATTGAGCTGGAGTTACCGTTCGAATGCGACGATTGGGGTGCTCTTGTTCAGCGATCCAGTCAATGGATCGGCGCGACGGAACTCGAAAGCCGGGCCACAGAATTACTTCGCGCGTCGTTAAAACACGCCACCCCTGCGCTCGTCAAACCCTACGATACCTGGCTGAAAGAGGACTATTACGTTATACAACTCCGGGAAATACGGGGAGTCGACGGCCACAACCTGGCCTCCGAAGAATTGCTGGCATCGCACGGCCCGGAGATAGCTCAGCTGGTTCGAGGCGAATCGGCATTGTTATCCGATGCGGAGCGGCAGGAAGTCGTGCAATCAAGCATCTCTTACTCCCACACAGATTTGTTGGTGGTGGGCTGGGGCGGGGCGCTGGTTTACGGCAGCTCGGAAGTAGCGGCGACAACCATACAGCTGTTGGAATATGCCAATACCCAGTTGCTGGAATTTCGTTATTACGACACCTTGCTCACTGGCCTGCTTGACGGCGTGTATCGTTCGCTGGAACGCCAGGGCGGCTTGCTTACCGCGTGGCGACTCTCGCGTGAAGCGGCCCGGCTGAATACCATCCGCCTGGATGTTATGGAATTGACGGAGAAGGTTGATAATGCGGTGAAGTTCTTGAGCGATATGTTCTATGCGCGGCTGTACAATTTGATCGCCGCCAAGGTCGGCGTGCCCGATTATCGCGGGCTTGTGGATCAAAAGCTGCGCACCGCCGGTGAGTTATACAGATTTATGGTGGACCAGTTCAATCAAACCCGCAGCTTCGTACTGGAGCTGGCAGTGGTGATTATTCTAATTGTTGACCTCGCCTTTTTGTTTCGTGGCAAGTAGCGAGCTCCCGCTAACCCACAGAGAAGAAAGTGCCCTGCAGGAAAGGCGCACCCAATATTAGGCCCGGCTGTATCCAAAGACGGGTTAGTATTCGTCAATAATAAGGACTCTCTGCCCCGGTCCCGATTAATGTGAGAGGAATCACTTTGCCTGCTGACCAAAATGAGCATCCAGCTATCGGCCCCGAGCACCAGTTACCGCCCCCGACGGACGCGCCGCCGAAGCGACGAAGCGGAGCCGTGCGCGTCATCATGTGGATCGTGATCCTGCTGGTTTTTGGCATCGGTTTCTGGCTGGTATTGCATCACCAGGAGCAAGCCACGGCAAAAGCACCGAGGGGTGGAGGCGGGCCGGTTACAGTGACGACGGTAACAGCGCAAAAGGGGGACATCGGCTCATACCTGGATGCTATCGGCACGGTGACGCCGGTTTACACCTCATCGATCACCAGCCAGGTGAACGGAATTGTTACAGCGGTGCACTACAAAGAGGGTCAGATCGTGCATAAAGGCGATCCCCTGATTGACATTGATTCCCGTCCTTACCGAGCCACGCTGATGCAGGCGCAAGGCACGCTGGAGCGGGACGAAAATGTTTTGGCACAAGCGAAGATGGACCTGCAGCGTTACCACGAAGCGTGGGATCGCAGAGCCATACCAAAGCAACAGCTGGACGATCAGGAAAAAATCGTGCTGCAAAATCAGGGCACGGTAAAGCTCGATGAGGGCACCGTGCAATTCGATGAGGTACAGGTCAACTACTGTCACATCGTGGCGCCTATTACCGGGAAGGTTGGTTTGCGGCTGGTCGATCCAGGAAACGTGGTGCAGTCGTCGGGAACGACCACCCTGGTGGTGATCACGCAGATGTCGCCCATCACCGTGATTTTCACTATTCCGGAAGACAGCCTTGGACCAGTACAGGAGCGCCTGCGCAATAAAGCGGTGCTAACGGTGGATGCCTTCGACCGGGGCGGGCAACAGAAAATAGCTACCGGGAAACTGCTGACGCTAGACAACCAGATCGACACAACAACCGGGACGGTAAAAGCGCGCGCTTCCTTCGAAAACAAAGATACCGCGCTGTTTCCAAACCAATTTGTAAATGTGCGACTGCTGGTCAATACGCTGCACGATGCCACCTTAATTCCCGGTTCGGCAATCCAACATAATGGGCAGACTGCGTTTGTCTATGTTCTGCAGGACAACACCGCACATATGCGCACGATTAAACCGGGTGTGACGGACGGCGGGACTACACAAGTCACAGGTGTGTCGCCGGGGGACGTACTGGCAAACAGCAGCTTCGATAAGTTGCAGGACAACTCTAAAGTTGTCATCGCCGGTAATCCAGCGGCTCCTGGGAATGCTCCCGGTGGTTCCTCGCCAGGAGGGAATGGTTCTGGCGGGAGAAACCCTGGTGCTGCGGGGAACGCCGCTACGCCCGGGAATGCCGCCACATCAGCGAAACCCTCCAGCCAGGGAAACACCAAAAGCCAGGGGAGCACCCCCCATTGAGTCCGTCACGCCCGTTTATTTTGAGGCCGGTTGCGACGGCGCTGCTAATGGCCGCCATATTATTGGTGGGCATTGTGAGTTACACGCAGCTGCCGGTTTCCGCGCTGCCGGAAGTCGACTATCCCACTATCCAAGTGCTCACTTTTTATCCGGGCGCTAGTCCCGATGTGGTGGCCACGACGGTGACTGCACCGTTAGAGCGACAGTTTGGCCAGCTCCAGGGACTGAGTCAGATGACGTCCACCAGCTCGGGCGGCACCTCCGTCATCGTATTGCAATTCACGTTGAGTCTGAATATTGACGTGGCGGAAGAAGAAGTGCAGTCGGCGATCAATGCGTCGCAAAATTTCCTACCCGCGAATCTTCCTTCGCCGCCAATTTACAGCAAGACAAATCCAGCGGACGCTCCGGTCCTGACCTTGGCGGCTACCTCGAGCAGCATTCCGCTTTCGCAGGTGGAAGACCTGGTGGATACCAGGCTGGCTCCCAAAATTTCGCAATTGAGTGGCGTCGGACTGGTCACCATCAGCGGTGGCCAGAAGCCCGCTGTCCGTATCCAAGCGAATCCAGCGGCGCTCTCTTCCTACGGAATAAATATGGAGGACTTGCGTACAGCGGTTACGCAATCCAGCGTCAATGCCGCGAAGGGGAATTTTGATGGCGCGCGCCAGGATTACCAGATCGACGCCAACGATCAATTGGTGACCAGCAAGGATTACCGGAAGGTGGTGGTCGCGTACCGCAATGGAGCGCCGGTGATGCTGACCGACGTAGCCAATATCGTGGACGGAGTGGAAAACACCAATCAGGCTGCGTGGATGAACAAGACGCCAGCGGTCATTGTAAATGTACAACGGCAGCCCGGTGGCAACACCATCAGCGTGGTGAAGCGCATAAAAGCGTTGCTGCCGCAACTGGAAGCGAATCTTCCCAAAGGAATCGATATCACGACACTCACGGACCTGACTACGCCGATTCAGGCCTCGGTGTCGGACGTAGAGTTTGAATTGATGCTGACAATCGCGCTGGTAGTCATGGTGATCTTTTTATTTTTGCGGAATTTGTACGCCACGATCATTCCAAGCGTGGCGGTGCCGCTGTCGCTGGTGGGCACGTTTGCGGCGATGTACGCGCTGGGTTACAGCCTGGATAACTTGTCGCTGATGGCGCTGACGATTTCGACTGGATTCGTTGTCGATGACGCCATAGTCATGGTCGAAAACATTTCGCGATATATCGAGGCCGGCGAACCGCCCATGCAGGCTGCGCTCAAAGGGGCCGAGCAGATCGGCTTCACGATTTTATCTCTGACGGTTTCACTGATCGCGGTGTTGATTCCGCTACTTTTCATGGGAGATGTCGTCGGCCGATTGTTCCGGGAATTTGCGGTGACTCTGGCAGTGACCATCGTAGTATCGGCGGTGGTTTCTTTGACGCTCACGCCGATGATGGCTTCACGCATCCTGAAGCACAACCCCAAGGAAAAGCAGGGCTGGTTTTATCAGAAGTCGGAGCACATGTTCGAAAGCATGATCGCTTTTTACGGGCGCACCTTGAAGTTCGTTCTAGGACACCAAACCATTACGTTGCTGGTGGCGCTGGGAACACTGCTACTCACGATATTTCTTTACATCGTGATTCCCAAAGGATTTTTTCCGGTGCAGGATACCGGAATTATTCAGGGGATTTCGCAGGCGCCGCCGACGATTGGGCCTAAAGCCATGGCGCAAAAGCAGCAGGAACTCGCCGACGTCATTCTTGCCGATCCCGCGGTCGAGAGCCTGTCATCGTTCATCGGCGCTGACGGCACCAACACCACTACAAACAGTGGAAGGTTGTCCATCAACCTGAAGCCGCTGAACCAGCGGGATCTAAACGCTTCGGATGTGATCCGGCGTCTGCAGACCAAGCTCGCTGATGTGCAAGGTATTCAGCTATTCATGCAGCCGGTGCAAAACATTACCGTCGACGATCGCGTCAGCCGCACGCAATATCAATACACGCTCGAGGATCCCGACCCAAATGAACTGAATGATTGGACAAATCAGTTTGTAGCAAAGCTGAAAAATTTAAAGGAATTGGAGGATGTGGCTACCGACCAGCAGCCCGGGGGACTTGCCGTCCAGCTGGTGATTGATCGAGCGACGGCTTCGCGGCTGGGAATTGCGCCGACGACTATCGACAATACGCTGTACGACGCGTTCGGACAGCGGCAGATCAACACCATGTACACGCAGTTGAACCAGTACCACGTCATCCTGGAATCCGAGCCGCAGTTTCAAAACGATCCGGACAAGCTAAACAAATTGTATATTCAGGCGAACGCTGCCGCAGGCACAACAGGAGCGGCGGCAAGTTCCAGTGGAAACGGGTCCACGTCGGCCGGTTCGAATGCGCTGACTACCGGCGCGCTCTACAATCCGACGGCCAGTGCGTTGACTCCGCCGGTGAACGCGCTTACCGCGGGCACTTCGAACAGCACATCAAACAAAATTACTAATTCGGCGGCAGTAACGAGCTCGGCGAAAAGTAACGCCGTGCCGCTCGGCGCATTTTCGCATTTTGAGTTGAAGACCGAACAGCTCTCTATCAACCACCAAGGACAGTTTCCGGCGATCACCGTTTCTTTTAATCTTGCGCCCAACGCCGCGCTCGGCGGAGCCATTTCGTCGATTACAAAAGTTCAGCAAGACATGCACATGCCGGCCAGCTTGCAGGCCGATTTTCAGGGAACTGCAGCATCGTTTCGAAATTCTCTCTCGAACATGCCATTGCTGATTCTAGCCGCGCTGGTGACGGTGTACATCGTGCTTGGCGTGTTGTACGAAAGCTTCATCCACCCCGTAACGATTCTGTCCACGCTGCCTTCCGCCGGGGTCGGCGCTTTTCTTGCGCTAATTATTTTTCACCAGGACCTTAGCGTGGTGGCCATCATCGGATTGGTGTTGCTGATCGGCATCGTCAAGAAAAATGGAATTATGATGGTGGACTTTGCGCTGGATGCGGAGCGCAACCACGGAAAAAATTCTACTGACGCCATTTACGAGGCCAGCCTGCTGCGTTTTCGGCCGATCATGATGACTACCATGGCCGCGCTGCTCGGTGGCCTTCCGCTGGCGTTTGGCACGGGTATTGGTTCGGAATTGCGACGGCCGCTGGGCATCGCCATGGTTGGCGGCTTGTTGGTGAGCCAGGTGCTCACGCTTTACACCACGCCCGTGATTTATATCTTTTTCGATCGCATCGCTCAGCGCTTTTCGCGTAAGTCTCCGGCGTGGGGTCCGGGCACTCAGCCACAGCCCGCGGGACACTCATGAACGTCTCCGCTCCCTTTATTTACCGGCCGATCGCGACAACGCTGCTGACCATTGCCATCGCCATTGCCGGCGCGATTGCTTTCAATGTGCTGCCGGTTTCTCCGTTGCCTCAGGTGGACTTTCCCACCATCTCGGTGAACTCCAGTTTGCCGGGAGCCAGCGCGGAGATTATGGCCTCTTCGGTCGCCACTCCTCTGGAGCGGCAGTTCGGTCACATCTCCGGCGTAACGGAAATGACTTCCACGAGCAGCTTGGGAACAACTAACGTCACTATTCAATTCGATCTGAGCCGCAATATTGATGGAGCGGCTCGGGACGTCGAAGCGGCCATCAATTCCGCGCGGACTTATCTGCCTGCAAATCTTCCCGCCAACCCTACCTATCGCAAGGTCAACCCCGCGGATGCGCCGATCATGATTGCCGGACTGACTTCAGATAAATATGGTCCGGACAAGCTGTATGACGAAGCGTCAACGGTGATTCAACAAAAACTTTCGCAAATACAGGGCGTGGGTCAGGTAAACGTGGGCGGCGGCGCGTTGCCGTCTGTGCGCGTGGAAGCCAACCCTACGAAGTTAGCCGGCTACGGGCTGACCATGACGGACTTGCAATCGGTATTGCGATTGCAAAACTCCGCTCTAGCCAAAGGACAAATTACTAACGGCGATAGCAGCGCTGATATTCTCGCCAACGATCAGATATCCCACGCCGAAGACTACAAGCCGATCATCGTTGGCTATAAGAACGGAGCGGCGGTCCATCTATCGGATGTAGCGAATGTGATCGATTCGGTACAAAACGTACGCGCTGCCGGTTATTTGAATGGCAAACGCGCGGTGATGCTGATCATCTTCCGCCAGCCGGGCGCCAATATCATTGACACGGTTAACCGCATTCGCGCCGAACTACCTTCGATAGAAGCTTCGATCCCGCAGGGAATAGAGACCACCATTGTTCTGGATCGCACCACCACGATTCGCGCGTCGGTTAGCGATGTAGAGCGCACACTGGGGCTTTCGATCGTGCTGGTGATCGTGGTGGTTTTCGTTTTTTTGCGGAACGGGCGCGCCACGTTGATTCCGGCGGTAGCCGTTCCTGTTTCGTTGGTGGGAACTTTTTCGGTGATGTATCTCTGCGGCTACAGTATCGACAACTTATCACTGATGGCGCTGACTATTTCCACGGGATTCGTTGTGGACGACGCCATTGTGGTGATGGAGAACATCAGCCGCCATCTGGAAGCGGGGATGGAGCCGTTCGCGGCCGCGCTCAAAGGAGCAAAGGAGATTGGATTCACCGTATTTTCGATCAGCATCTCGCTGATCGCTGTTTTCATACCATTGTTACTGATGGGTGGGATTGTCGGTCGCCTATTTCGCGAATTTGCTATCACGCTCTCGACCGCCATTCTCGTTTCGATGGTTATTTCGCTGAGCACCACGCCAATGATGTGCGCTTACCTGCTGCGCGATGAGCGGAAGAAGAAGCACGGGCGGGTGTATATGGTTATGGAGAGATTTTTTGACCGGATGTTGTCGTGGTATCGCCACAGCCTGCACTGGGTTTTGGACAATTCATTTCTTACCTTAACGGTTCTTTTTCTGACAATCGGTCTGAACGTCGCGCTGGTCATGAAAATTCCCAAAGGGTTTTTCCCGCAGCAGGACACCGGGGCCATGGGCGGGGCGGTGCAGGGACCGCAAGATTCTTCGTTCCCGGCCATGAACGACGCCATCCAGAAGATTGAAGCGGTGATCAAAAAAGATCCTGCGGTTGAAAACGTGATTGCCTTTACCGGCGGGGGCGGAGCCACAAACACCGGGAACATTTTTATCGCGCTCAAGCCGCTCAATGAAAGGAAAATTGGCGCGGCGGACGTTATTGGCAGGATTCGTCCGCAACTAAATCGTATGCCGGTGGCTTCCGCGTTCCTGCAGCCGTCGCAGGATCTGCGTATCGGCGGACGCGGAAGCGCAGCGCTGTATCAATACACCATTCAATCCGACACGGTTTCCGATCTGGCTACCTGGGGACCGCGAGTTTTCGCGGAGATGAAAAAGCTTCCGGGCTTGCAGGATGTTAACTCCGACCAGCAAAACGGAGGGTTGGATGTCCGTTTGAACTACGATCGGGTTACCGCCGCGAAGCTGGGGCTAACGGCACAAGCTCTCGATTCCGGAATTTACAGCGCCTTCGGCCAATCCGAAGTTTCCATCATCTATACGCAATTGAACCAATACTATGTGGTCCTTGAAGTCTCGCCGGAGTTTTCGCAAACTCCCGATGGTCTGAAGAATATTTATTTTCATCAAACGGCAAATAGCAATCCTACCGCAACTGGCGATGTGCCACTGATTACCATGGCCACCAGCCAGGCTAATACCACGCCGCTGGCGCTGAATCACACCGGCCTGTTTCCATCGGTCACGGTGTCTTTCAATTTGTCGCCGGGTGTTTCCCTGAGCGACGCAACGCTGGCTATTGACCAGATGAAGCAGCGCATCGGGGCGCCGAGTACGCTGCGAGGCTTTTATGCTGGTACGCTCCAGGCTTACCAGCAATCGCTAAGCACGGAACCGATTCTG
This sequence comes from uncultured Acidobacteriota bacterium, assembly GCA_963733775.1. Lineage (GTDB taxonomy): Bacteria > Acidobacteriota > Terriglobia > Acidiferrales > UBA7541 > Acidiferrum. Next base: position 158,422 of record CAVTEE010000003.1, read on the forward strand.
GTTTTAACCGCGCTCCTGGCGGTGTACATCGTGCTTGGCGTTTTGTATGAGAGCCTGGTTCACCCGCTCACTATTATTTCCACGCTGCCTTCGGCCAGCGTAGGCGCCATGCTTGCGCTAATGCTATTCAAACAGGACCTTAATGTGATTTCCATTATTGGCATTGTGCTGCTTATCGGCATCGTCAAGAAAAATGCCATTATGATGATCGATTTCGCGCTGCAAGAAGAACGCGAAGGCGGCAAGAGCACCGAAGACTCGATTTTCGAAGCATGCATGCTGCGTTTCCGTCCCATTCTTATGACCACTATGGCCGCGTTGTTTGGAGCTTTGCCGTTGGCGTTTGGCACAGGCACGGGTTCTGAACTGCGACGCCCATTGGGAATCACCATTGTGGGAGGCTTGATCGTGAGTCAACTGCTCACGCTGTATACCACCCCGGTGGTGTACCTCACGCTGGACCGGCTGCGGCTTCGCATGTTAGGGAAACCGCGCGACACATTCAATCCGGTAGGTGCCGAACCTTCCGCAGCGGATTAATTTGAAAGCTATGCATATACAAAATATTCGTCTGAAAGTCTTACTGGCCCCCGCAATCGCGACACTCTCGCTTGCCGGGTGCATGGTGGGGCCGCGATATCACCGGCCGGACGCAACTCCTCAACCGCCACCTCCGTCGTACAAGGAATCGCCCACGCAGGTTCAGGATCCCGGTCCGTGGAAAGTGGCGCAACCTCAGGACGCGATGTTGCGCGGGAAGTGGTGGGAAATTTTCAATGATCCCGAGCTGAATGGACTTGAAGAACAACTAAACATCAACAATCAGAACATCAAGCAATTTTTCGAGAATTTCATGGCCGCTCGCGCGCTGGTTGCGCAGGCGCATTCGCAACTTTACCCCACGATAGGAACGACTCCTTCCATTTCGCGGTCGCAATCCTCTGGCAATCTAGGAAACTCCACGCCGACCAATGGAACGGGAGGCGGCGCGGTCGCAACGGCGGCAGGCCGGCAATCATCTCTTTTTACGCTTCCCGGCGATATTTCCTGGGCCCCTGATCTGTGGGGCAGGATTCGCAGCCAGATTCACGCCGCGCAATACAATGCGCAACTGAGCGCCGCTGACCTGGAAAACGAGCGATTGATTGAGCAAGCCAGCTTGGCGAATTTTTTGTTCGAACTACGCGGCCAGGACGCCTTACAGAAGATCTTCGACGAAACTATTGAGGCCGATAAGAAGTCAGTAGAGCTGACCCGAGCGCGATTTGAAACCGGAATTGATAATGAAATTTCATTGGTCCAGGCGGAGAATGCGTTACACAGCGCCGAATCCGCGGGCGAAAATCTAGGTATAGCGCGGGCGGAGTTTGAACACGCCATCGCGCTGTTGATTGGGACCCCTGCGTCAAATTTTTCCCTGCCCGTCAAGCCTCTGGACCACGCGCCTCCCGCGATTCCCATCGGCGTGCCGTCGCAAATGTTAGAGCGGCGACCGGACATTGCGGCTTCCGAACGCAGCATGGCGGCAGCCAATGCGCAGATCGGCGTTGCGGTGGCGGCGTATTATCCGAATTTGACGCTCAGCGCCAGCGGAGGCTTTGAGAGTTCGACAATAACAAATCTTCTTTCTTATTCGAGCCGCTTCTGGTCCGTAGGATCTTCGGTGTCGGAAACTATTTTTGATGCTGGACTACGGCGGGCCACGGTGCTGCAATTTGAAGCCACTTACAATGCGAATGTAGCCGGCTACCGGCAAACGGTGCTCACCGCGTTTCAACAGGTCGAGGACTTCCTGGCGGCGGTGCGAATTTTGTCCAAGCAAATCGAGCTGCAACAAGAAGCCGTGAAGTCCGCGGAACGCTTTCTGGAGTTGGCGAATGCGCGCTACTATACCGGCGTCGACACGTATTTGAACGTGCTGGTCGCGCAAACCACGCTGCTCTCAAACCAGCAAACCCTCGCTTCGCTGCGCACCCAGGCAATGACCGCGTCAGTACAATTGATTCAAGCGCTGGGTGGCGGGTGGGATCGCTCGGACCTCCCGAGCCCGGCGCAAGTGTCCGGCAGAATCACCAAGTCCCAGATCGAAGCTCCAAATAAGCAGTGATTCGGTAGGGCGCGGCCCGGGCGACCAATGCCTTTCAGGTCCTCGCCGTTCGTATCATAATTCTTAGTAATCATGGAATGGCTCTCGTCCGCCACTCGATGGTTATTCGACGCGGAGCATGGCGCTACTGACCGGCTGATTCCGCGATGGCTGTTTTTGCGGGCGTTAGGCTGCATTTATTTTTCTGCGTTCTTTTCCCTCGCGTTTCAAATCCGTGGGCTCATCGGGCCAAATGGGATTCTGCCCGCGAACGATTATCTCCAAGCCGTAATACAAACTTTTGGACGCGCACGGGGAATATGGTTTGCGCCTACCGTGCTGTGGTTTTCGAGCGGTCCGCACATGTTAATGGCGTTGTGCTGGGCCGGGATGGGCGCTTCATTGTTGTTGGTGCTGAATCTGTGGCCGCGCGGCATGCTGGCGATTTGTTTTGTGTGCTTTCTGTCTTTTGTGAGCGCGGCGCAGGATTTTTCAGGTTACCAGTCGGACGGCATGCTGCTCGAAGCGGGATTTATTTCTCTTTTCTTTGCGCCGTCCGGAGTGCGTCCTGGTTTTGGGCGATCATCATCCCCAATGCGCGCAAGCCTGTTCCTGCTGCAATGGGAATGGTTTCGCATCTACTTCGAATCCGGCGTGGCGAAGATGATGAGTGGGGATCCGGAGTGGCGGCACTTCACGGCGATGGACGAATATTATCAGAACGGTCCGCTGCCCACGTGGATCGGCTGGTACATGCAGCATTTACCGCACTGGTTCCATGCTTCAACAGCATTCGCTACGCTGGCGCTGGAGTTGGTTTTGGTGTGGATGCTATTTTTGCCGCGGCGTTGGCGCATCGTGTGTTTCTTTATTGTGACTCCCTGGGAGCTGGGAGTTATTTTCACCGCGAATTACACTTTTTTGAATTACATGGTGCTGGCGTTAGGAGTCTTGCTGCTGGATGATGAATTTTTATTGCGATTTTTACCGCAGGGATGGAAGCAGGCTTTTACAAGGCCATCGACGCCTGAGCAGCAACAAGGTCAAAGGTCAGGAGGCTTGCGCGATCAACTCAAGATCGCCAAGCTGTCCCTGACCGCCGTTTTATTTGCCTGGATTTTTTACGCCACCGTCGCGGAATTGATCTGGATGGTCGCCCCTCTGCCTGTGCCGACTTCGCCGGTAGTGGCGCTTGAACCGTTTCGCATCGCGAATCGATACGGACTTTTTGCGGTGATGACGCGCGGACGTTACGAGATCGAGTTTCAGGGTTCGGACGATGGGAAGACCTGGGTGGCTTACCCGTTTCGCTACAAACCGCAGGATCTGAATCAGCCGCCCGGGATTTATGCGCCCTATCAGCCACGGTTCGACTGGAATTTGTGGTTCGCGTCACTGGGCTCATGGCGAGAATATCCCATCGTGCCCAGAACGGAGATTCGTTTGCTTTCGAATGAGAGCGACGTGCTCGATCTTTTTAAGAAAAACCCGTTCCCGCAGAAGCCGCCACGTCAGGTGCGTGCGGTGCTTTGGCAATATTGGTTTACATCCATGGCTGAGAAACGCGCGCAAGGTCTGTGGTGGCGGCGGCAATTCCTGGGACTTTATGCACCGATGATCGAACGTGACAGCGACGGCAATATCCGCGCGGTCGAAGTGCCCAACGTGCAGCCGCGTCAGTGACGCCGCAAACGCTTCCCCGGAATCAGTTAATTTGTGCGCAAATTTCCGCTAGTTGCGCTTCAACCTGGTCAACGCCATTTTCGCGGCATGATAACCGCACATGCCATGCACTCCTCCACCCGGCGGAGTGGATGAGGAGCAGATATAAATGTCCGGTGCCGAGGTGGCATAGAGACGGCGGGTAGGCCGGAAAAGAAAATTTCGAATGTCCAGTATTCCGCCTCCGATGTCGCCGCCTACGAGATTAGCGTCCATACTTTCCAGGGCTGCCGGGGAAAAAACACGGCGCGCCAGAATGCAATCTCGAAATCCTGGAGCGAACCTCTCAATCTGATCCTCCAATTTCTGCAGCATATCTACGTTCGAACCATTCGGCACATGACAATAAGCCCACGCGGTGTGTTTCCCCGCCGGAGCGCGAGAACTATCGAATAGACTTGGCTGAGCTAGCAGAACAAAGGGCCTGTCGGGGAGGTGTCCGGTTCGCACGGCCTTTTCCGATTCCGCAATCTCCTCGAAACTTCCACCAAGGTGCACCGTCGCTGCGCGAGAGCAATCTGTGGCCGTCCACGGGATGGGAGCATTCAGCGCATAGTCCACTTTGCAGACACCGGCTCCGTAGCGGTAGCCTGCCAATTGCTGCTTGAAGCTCTCAGAAAATCTTCGTCCGCCAACTTTGAGCAGCTGCCGCGGAGTGAGATCGCAAAGAGTCAGGTCATAGCTGGACAATGCGGTCAGATTTTCGACCGGCGCGGAGGTCCGTAGCTTGCCCGAGCAGCTCGCGAGAACTCCACAGAGCGCGGTTGTGATGGATTGCGCGCCACCTCGAGGAATCGGCCAACCAACGGCGTGTGCCGACACAGCCATCAGGATTCCGAATGCAGCACTCAAGGGTTCATCCAGGCTTAGAAAAGAATGAGCGGCCAAACCCGCGAAAAGCGCGCGTGTTCTTTGGTCACGGAATCGGCGAGCTACAGAATGGGCCGACTGTACGGCCAGCATTCCAAATCGCGCCATCAGTAGTGGGCTTTTCGGAAAGAAAGAAACTGGACCCAGAATTTGTGGAGCGAATTTCTTCCAACGCTCGACGAAGGGGCGCATCAACTGATCGCAAGCTTTTCCGTCGATGCCTAGCGAGCGACTGGTTTGATCCAAGCTGCGTTCCAACATCACGGCGGTGCCGTCATCCAGAGGGTGCGCCAAAGGAGCGGGCGAGTGAATCCACTCCAGGCCGTGGCTGCCGAGTGGCAAGGATGAAAAAAACGGCGAGCCTGCGCCGAGTGGGTAAACTGCTGAGCCAAAATCGTGCTTGAAACCAGGAAGAGTTAGTTCCATCGTGCGCGCAGCTCCGCCGGGCGGGGCCTGCGCTTCCAGCACATCCACGTGGAGCCCAGCCTGAGCCAGCACGATTGCGGCTGCCAAACCGTTAGGGCCGGCCCCGACAACGCACGCTTTAGCACTCATCGCGAATCACTCAGTCCACTCTCAACAGGAGCTACCGCCCATAGCATAATTTACGACCCACCCAACCCACCCCGAAAGTTTTCTTCATCAGGAATTTTTGGTTTCGCTATCGTCATGTCGAATATGCGCGAGACTTCAAAGGTTAGAGCATGGGTGATGCCGGTGTAAGAAACGTTTCGTCATGGCCGTAAACGTACAGGCGTCAAGCGCAGTTAAATACGTGAACTCTACTCTAGCCTTATAGGCGGCATCTAAGTTGATGGCTATGAAGAATCCTACCCGAAGAGAATTGCTGAAGCTGGGTGTGGCGGGCGCTGTGGCGGAACTGGCGTCTTTGGGTTTGCACGGATGTGGTGGAGGTTCTGCCATTTCTATGCCGAATCCAACACCTTCCAGTTGTTCTAAATTGACAGACATACAACATGTGGTGATCCTGACTCAGGAAAATAGATCTTTCGATCACTACTTTGGGAGCTACCGCGGCGTTCGGGGATTTTCCGATCAGAGCATGGCATTCCAGCAACCTGATCCGGCAAATACAACAGTGCCGCCCGTAGGCGTACTTCTGCCGTTTCACCTGGATACGTCCACGACAAACGCGGCATGCACGCACGATATTTCTCACGACTGGGTGCCGCAGCATCAGAGCTGGAACAATGGCGCAATGAATGGTTTCGTGACATCGCGGCTTCCGATCAATGCGAATGACGCAGTGTTAAGCATGGGTTACTACACGCGTGCGGACATTCCGTACTACTATGCGCTGGCGGACGCTTTCACGATTTGTGACAACTATTTTTGTTCGGTAATGGGGCCCACCGATCCGAACCGTTTGTATACCATGGCGGCCTCATTGGACCCAGATGGAAAAAACGGCGGGCCGATTTTGCAATCGATCGTCACTAATCGCTCCGCTTTTTATGGGCGTCTGACCTACTCGACCATGCCCGAGCAGCTGCAGGCTCGTGGAATTTCATGGAAGGTTTATTCTTCGCCGGACGAAACCATTCTTGGTGGAATTCTTTCGGACAATGTGCTGTCCTACTTCAAAAATTTTCAGGACCCTTCCTCGGTGCTGCATCAAAATGCGTTCGGACCACAATTCCCTGTGGACTTTCTTGCTGACGTGGCGTCCGGGAATTTGCCGCAGGTTTCCTGGCTGATCGGATCGGTCGTGACCTCCGACCATCCGCCATCGCCTTCTGTATTTGGCGAGAACATTCTTTCGCTTATCGTGAGCGCGTTGAGCGCGAATCCAACGCTGTGGGCCAAAACAATTTTGTTGGTTAACTTCGACGAGAATGGCGGATTTTTCGATCATCTGCCGCCGGTTACGGCGCCTCCCGGAACGCCCGGCGAATTTTTGACCGCGGCCGCGGTGCCGGACCCGACCGTAATCGGGAGCCCAGCGATCAGTGGTCCGATTGGCTTGGGTTTTCGTGTCCCCATGTTGATCATCTCTCCGTTCAGTCGCGGCGGGTTCGTATCGTCTGATCTGTTTGACCACACATCAGTATTGCGGTTTCTCGAAACTCTGTTCGGCGCTGAAGTGCCAAATTTGAGCGCTTGGCGGCGCGCAACGGTGGGAGATCTAACTAGCGCACTTAACTTCAAGCGCCCCGATCAGTCAATTCCGAATCTGCCCTCCACTCTTTCCGCTGTTCCGCAGATTATCGAAAGCTGTGTAGCGAATCTGGGCGGAACGACGCCCTATGAAGTTCCGAGCAGCCAAACTGTTCCGACCCAGGAATCCGGAACCGCAGTGCGTCCCAGTGGTGAGTGCTGAGGAATGAATGCTTAAAAGCTTCTTGTCATTGCCGTCATTCTGAGTGGCGCGCAACAAAAAAGCGGCTGGATTTTTCAATCGCAGCCGCTCGTCGATCTTCGACAAAAAATCGAGATTGTTTAACTACTGGTTAGAAGCTGAAGCGTGCCTGGATCTCAATCACGCGACCGCCGAGGGCGCCGCCGTTCGTGCCTGACGCGAAGCTGCCGTTTGCGCCGGTGACCGTCTCTTTGGTAACGACGCCACCTGGACCAGTTGTGAGTTGAATGGTGCCTATGTTCTGCGGGCCCAGTGGGGTGAAGTTGAGCTGGTTGAACAGATTGTAGAAGTTCCCGCGGATTTCGATTTTGGCGTTTTCGCCCAAAACCGGCAAGTGAGGCAAGCCGAAAGCCTTCCCCAAAGTGGCATCAATGGCTGAGTAACGAGGCCCGCGGAAAGAATTGCGAGCCACGCCGGGAGTCGGAGGAGGAACGTCAACGCTAGTAATTGTTGGAGGAGCGAAGAAAGAAAGAGAGCTGCCCGGGAAGTTGGTGGTAGTGGGTTCGAATCCCGAGTTGCTGTAATTCTTTCCCGCACCACCGAGGTAAGCGCCCGGTCGCACGGTGCAATAATTGCTGTTGGCGTATACCAAGCTGCAAGTGTTAGGCGCGCCTTGTACCTGAACGTTGTAGAAGGGCGTCCATGGGAAGCCGGTGTGGGCGTTGAGAATGCCAGTAATCGTCCAGCCGCCGACGACCTTTTCAAGCCAACTTTTGTCTCCGCCGAAAAAGCGCGGGGTCCAGATTCCGTAGAGCTTGAAATTTTGTCGCACGTCGTAGTCAGCGGGGGCGAAGTCGGCCTGGCGATTGAATGGATTGTTTCCTGGATCGAAATCTCCGTGGAAATCTCCCGAATAGTTATCTTGCGCCTTAGCGAACGCGTATTGAGCGTCGATCTGGAAGTTGTGTGAGAACTTATGCTGCACCTCGGTTAGTAGCGCATTGTACGAACCGTTGGCGTCGTTGGTGAAACGCTGAAAATTTTGAATTTGAGGATTCAGGTTCGCAGAATACACAAGGTTGAGATTTTGGTTACGGGTGTAGTGGCGACTCAGGCTGCCTTGGTAGCCAACGGAGACCACCCAATCGTGACCCATGTCATATTGCGTTCCGAGCGAATAACGATAAGTAACGGGAGTGGGCACATTGGTATCGAATCCCACCAAGCTTACAGGCGCGCCGCTGGCAGGTAGGTTAGTGGCCGGATTGATAGCTACTATGGTGTTCGGATTGTTCGGGAAGCCATTGAAGTTGTGCGGATCGCTCGACGGAGCGTAGATAATGTTCGAGCCAAACAGATTGTCACCGGCGACCTGGGGCGGGTTAGTACCTACATTCACCAGGAGGGCCTGTTCTTCGCGGCTGTAACCGATACCGAATCCGCCGCGAATCACAAGATGATTATTGAAATCCTGCTGCAAAAACGGTAACGAGTGAGGGCTCCAGGCAAAGCCGATCTGGGGACCGAAGTTGTGATAGCTGGCGTTGTAGAGGTCGCCACCTATCCGTACCGTGGTACCCGTGAGCGTGTCGACTCCACTACCAGGCACGGCAACGTCGATTTGGTTGTGTTTCTCGTATAGTGGGCCGAAGTACTCCCAACGTAAGCCAAGATTAACAGTGAGGTTGGGCTTAACCTTCCAGTCGTCCTGGAAGAAGACAGCATAACTGTTGGCGCGGAAGTAATGCCTGGTTTGAGTCAGGGCGCCAGTCAAGGGGTTAAAGTTGGCATTTTCCTGTGTAGGCGCATCATTGGCAAAACTCCAAAGATTGTTGAAGAAATATTGAGGAAGCGCTCCTCCCGCGTTGACCTGGGTGTTCTGATCTCGAAAGATGTCGACACCGAATTTTAGAGTCTGGTTGCCCAGAACCTTAGTGGCGGTGTCGCGAATGTTGTAGTCCGTCTTGTAGAGAATTCCCGGACCATTAGCGCCATAGATGAACGTGAACCCGCCAATGTTGCCGAGAGAGTTGTTGAGCACATCCTGGGGCAGCCCGAATGGTTCCTGGGGGTTGCTGGCTAGTTCATCGAAATACCAACGAGACACGTTAAAACGAGCTTCGTTAATGAACGTGGGGGTTAAGGTGCGTTGCCAGAGTATCGCGCCACTTTCGTTGGTGCGATCCGAATGCCAGAGGTTCGCCGCGCGTGCATTGCCGTTGAAGAACGTCGCATTATTCGGAACGTAATACATACTGAAGGTAATCAGATCTTTCTGAGTCGCCTGGAAATCGACGCGGCCGTTATATTGAGTCGAGGTGGTTTGGTTGGGATTCGTGGTTTGGACGAAGGCGATATCTGGTATGCCGTCCAAGCCGCCGCCAATACCAAACGGGGTGGTGGCCTGACCAAAAGTCGGATCCTGAGTGCCTACCGCGGCTTTAATTGGCGATCCGATGTCTAAACCCTGAGAACCGTTTGCACCGATTGGATTGCAATCGACACCAGTGTGAAAACCGGCCTGCTCGCAGGTCCGGGGGATGATCGCACCAATAGCGGTGCCTTCGCCGGGAAAGGTCAAAAGCTTATTCGCGATGGTTCCAGCGGGAGCTTGCGTCAAAAATTGGGGCGTCTCTGCCCAGGTGGTATTCGTATTAACAGAGGCGTTTCTAAGCGTCTCGTAAGAGAAGAACGCGAAGAGATGGTGCTTGATAATAGGACCCCCAACACTTCCGCCATACTGATTAAACCGGTTGGTTACACGCTGTTCACTACCTTTACCTAGCCCAAAAGGCCGTTGGAAGGCATTTAGACCCGGGCGGTCAAGCTTAATGAACAAACTGCCGTGATACTGGTCGGTCCCATTTTGGGACACCACTTCAACCTGTGCGCCGCTGGTGCGCCCGAACTGCGCGTCGTAGGAGTTGGCCGTGACGCGCACTTCCTTGATGGATTCCTCGTTTGGCGTGATGACCGCAGCGCCACCCCAATCCAGGCTGTTAACAGAGACGCCGTCGACTTGAAAGCTGTTCGCGGTGTTGCGCTGGCCATTGGCGTTCACCTGTACCTGGTTTTCGGTCGAGAAGATGCTGCTGCTAGCCGAACTGCCACCCGGGCCCTGGCTCCCCGGAGTATTCGCTGAGCCGCCGCCGGCGTTATGTGCGGCATCCCCAAAGACGCCCGGGGCTAAACGCAAGAGTTGAAACGGATCGCGACCCAACGAAGGCAAATTCTGAATTTCATTGCTGTTCAGCGTGCCGCTGATGTTGCCAGTCTCCGTGTCGATCGCGGGGGCGGACTCACCCGTGACCGTAACAGTCTGACTTACGTCGCCCAAATCGAGGGTGACATTGACGCTCTGGGTCTGTTCACCTTCGACAAGGACGCTCTCCAGGGTCTTTTTCTTAAAACCGGTCATTTCGACATCCAAACGGTAGTGGCCCGGCGGCAGACCCAAGAAGTTGTAGACTCCCGTGGAATTGCTGGTGCTTTGAGTAACTTTGCCCGTCTCCAGACTTGTTAACGTTACGGTCGCACCTTCGATGGCGTTTCCTTGGGAATCCAGGACGGTCCCTTGGATACCGGCGCGATATTGAGCGTGGGCTGCGGAGGCGATTACGGTTAAGCAGGCGAGAAGAAACGCAATGCGAAGAACGAACTTGCCGAAGGGCATGTGGTGCTCCTATTCAGAATTTACAACGCCCTCGACAAGTAAACTGCTTAACTTCTATTATTTAGCAGTATAGTCATCAATTTTTTGGGCGTCAATAAATGATAATACTGATATTGCTAAGCCTAACGTTGACCCTGGGGATTTCCAGGCCGGCTCATTTGGCTTCTGGCATACTTCACCGGTCAGGGACAAAATGCCGTGCGCGTGAGGCTATCATCGGAACAATAGAACTTGTGTTCGAAATGAGACATATGGTGGCGGTGCGGTTTTTGAAAATCGCGGGGTTGATCCTGGCGGGATTCGCCGGGTTGCTTTGCGCCGGCCCCGCGCTGCTTGGCGATACGCGGTACTATGAACACTCGTTTTTCGACAATAGCCTAATGCCAGACGCTTATTTTTATAGCTCTGGCAAGCCATCAGCGCCCAGCACCGTAGAATTGGTTCACGGCCACCTGCCGGTCAACACGAAAGTCTTCATTACGCCGCCAAATGCGCTACAACTGTCATGGCAGTCAGCCTTAAACGGCGGATGGGACGCTGAAATAAGGGTGGTCAATTTTCGTAACCGCCGTATCCAGTTTCAAGGCGACACGCTTTATTTCTGGTGTTACTCACAGGAAGGGATTGCTGCGGGCGATCTCCCTCTGGTGCGGCTAGAAGATGTAGGGAGAAATTTCTCCGGCCCACTGCCATTCGGCGAGTTCGCAGGAGATTTGCCTGCGGGACGCTGGGTGCAAGTGAAGATTCCGCTGTCACGATTCGTGACCGCTTCGATTCATGATTTGTCTGCACAAAACTTGAGAATTATAGTTTTTTCGCAGAATGTGGCCGATGGCGCGAAGCATACGTTGCTCATCGACGAAATTCGCATCGATTCCGCGGGGGCAGCCGGGTCTGCGCCCGTAGCTACAGCGCTCGGAAGCGACCCCAATCGATTGAAGAGCGCGTCGGCCGTGACTACGCCGCGTAATCTTTCGGCGAAAGGCTACGAACGCCACGTCGATCTGCACTGGCAGGCGTCTGATTCCTCGTCAGGAGGCGCGACCGGCGGCACACAAACCGGCCCGTCCGCTGGTGCGGATTCGCTGGCAGCGGCAGTGCTCGAACGCTACATCATCTATCGTTCCGAAGACGGAAGAAATTTTCAGCCGATTGGTATGCAAGTGCGGGGAATAACGAGGTACACGGATTTTGTCGGACTCGGAGGGAAGACGCTTTACTACCGGGTGACGGCCTCGGACATTGGTTATCGCGAGTCGCCCGCGTCAGAGGTGGTCAGCACTGCCACGCGCACAGCGGACCATCTTTTCACCGACGATGAATTGTTGACCATGACTCAAGAGGAGGCGTTTTTCTATTATTGGGAAGGCGCGCACCCGGACTCTGGAACTTCGCCTGAAAATATTCCAGGTGATGATCGTATCGTGGCTACTGGGGCCAGCGGATTTGGAATTATGGCGTTGATCGTGGGCGTGGAGCGTGGCTTTATTTCGCGCGACGAGGGGTTGGAGCGATTGCTTAAGATTGTCGCCTTTCTGGAAAAAGCTCCCCGCTACCACGGCGTTTGGTCTCATTTTATGGACGGTCATACTGGTCAGACCTTGCCGGTTTTTGACATGTTCGATGACGCCGGAGACCTGGTCGAGACCGCCTTCCTGATGGAAGGGTTACTGACTGCGCGACAGTATTTCGCTAATGATCACCGGCACCAAATGGATGGCAATACGGGCAGGAAGGATTCGAGGGGCGCTGAGCTTTTCTCGCGCATCACCAAATTGTGGGAAGAAGTCGAGTGGGATTGGTACAAGAAAAGCCCGCAGGGGGAAGCGCTGTACTGGCACTGGTCTCCGGATTTCGCATGGCACATCAGCAACCGGTTGACCGGCTTCAACGAAACGATGATCGTGTATTTGCTGGCGATGGCTTCGCCCACCCACGCAGTTTCTCCTGATTTGTATTACACCGGTTGGGCGAACCAAAAAGAGGCGGCCATCGGCTCATACGTCGATGATCCGCGTCCGGGAGACCGCTATACAAACGGGAAAACTTATTTCGGAATCAAGCTGGACGTGGGCTGGGGAAGCGGCGGGCCGCTTTTTTTTACGCACTATTCTTATATGGGGTTTGATCCGCACGCGGCGACCGATCGCTTCACAAACTATTTTGAGAATAATCGCAATACCGCGCTGATCAATCGGGCTTATTGCATCGCCAACCCAAAACATTTCGAGGGATATTCGGCGGAGTCCTGGGGACTGACGGCTAGCGATGGGCCACAAGGTTATAATCCCGCTGCGCCGAATGAACATGATGATCGCGGGATTATGGCGCCGACCGGGGCGTTGTCTTCGTTTCCGTATACCCCGGAAGCATCCATGGCAGCCCTGAAGCATTTTTATCGCGATGAAGGCAGCTGGCTCTGGGGCATTTATGGTCCGCGAGATGCATTTGATGCGCAGGAGCATTGGGTAGCGCCGATTTACATGGGACTGAACCAGGCTCCTATTGTGGTAATGATTGAAAATTACCGGACTGGGCTGATTTGGAAGTGGTTCATGTCTAATCCCGAGATTGCGCCGATGCTGACGAAGGCCGGATTGCGAATGCACAAGAGGGAAACACGGCGATGCGACGCGCAATGACGGCGAAGACTGCTTCAATTGCGCACGAATTGATGCAAGGCTTTAATCCCGCTTGAGCTGTTCTTCGTGGTAATAGTTCTTTCTTTTCGCTCGCCGCATGTGTGGTATGAATATGCTCTGGAGGTTTGTTGAGCGAAATTCCCTCAGTGACTGTAGCCGGTTTGGCGCTTCAGGAACTACTTCCTCCCCTAACTGAGCAAGAAGCGGTTACGGAATCGGCGCGCTGTTTGATGTGCTTCGATGCGCCGTGTACACACGCTTGCCCCACACATATCGACATTCCCAAGTTCATCAAGAAAATTTCGACCGGTAATTTACTGGGCTCAGCACGCACGATTCTGGAGTCCAATTTGCTGGGGGCTACATGCGCGCGCGTGTGCCCGGTTCAGGAATTGTGCGAAGGCGCTTGCGTGCTCGGGTCGGAGCACAAACCGATCGCCATCGGGCGGCTGCAGCGGCACGCCATGGATCATGTTTATGTGCGGAAGATTGATGTTTTCCACGCCGCAAAACCCGTTGGCAAAAAAGTAGCTGTGGTGGGCGCCGGGCCTGCGGGCTTATCTTGCGCTGGTGAACTCGCCAAACTGGGCGTTTCCGTAACGCTGTACGAAAAGCGTGAACTGCCCGGCGGTCTCTCCACTTACGGCATCATCGTGCTGCGCGAACCGGTGGAAGTTGCTCTTGCCGAAGCGGAAATGATCCAACGTCTAGGTGCCAAGATTGAAGTCGGCAAGGATGTCGGCGTCAATCCTCCTGTTACCGAACTGCAGAAGAACTTTGATGCCGTGTTCATCAGCGTGGGCCTGGGCAATTCGCCGCAACTGGGAATTCCTGGAGAAGAGTACATACTAGATGGGCTGGAATACATCGAACGCAGCAAACTTCAGCCGGCGCAGTTGGACGTCGGCCGCGACGTAATCGTTATCGGCGCCGGTAACACCGCGATTGACTGCGCCACCGTGGCTCGCCGCCTGGGCGCCGAACGCGTCACTATGCTCTATCGCCGGACGGAAAAAGAAATGACCGCCTACCCGCATGAATACGCTTTTGTGAAGCTCGAGGGAGTTACCGTTTCGTTTTTATCTCAACCTGTCAAAGTTCATCACGAAGGTGGGGTGGTAAAAGCGCTTGAGTGTGTTCGCATCGCTTTAGGCGAGAAGGACGCGTCCGGGCGAGCTGCTCCCATAGAGATTCCCGGTTCGAATGTAGTGTTGCCCGCCGACCAGATCGTTAAGGCTATCGGCCAGAACAAATTGTCACTGGCTGCCCGGCTCAATCTCAAAACCGACAAGGCCTTTATTCGCGTCGATTCCAACTTTGAAACCAACGCTCCGGGGATTTTTGCCGGGGGCGATTGCATTCGTGCGCGCGGGTCAGCTTCCACGGTGATGGCGGTGCAGGATGGTAAGCTCGCCGCTCGCGCGATCTACAAAAGGTTGATAAATCATGGCTAACCTCAGCATTAACTTTGCCGGGATTCGTTCGCCTAATCCCTTCTGGCTGGCGTCCGCGCCTCCGACCAATTCTGGAGCGCAGATTCACCGCGCGTTCGAAGCGGGCTGGGGCGGCGCGGTCTGGAAAACTATTGGCGCACCGGTGCTGAATGTTTCCAATCGCTATGGAAGCTGGCGCTACGGCACTGAAAAAATGCTGGCCATTAATAACGTAGAACTTATTTCCGATCGACCGATGGAAGTGAATCTTCGGGAAATTGCGGAGGTAAAACGCGCCTGGCCAGATCGCGCGGTGATCGTTTCCGCGATGGTGGAATCCAAGCCCACGGCCTGGCATGACGTGATTCGCCGTATTCAGGATACTGGCGCTGACGGCATCGAGTTGAACTATGGCTGCCCGCACGGGATGAGCGAGCGCGGGATGGGCAGCGCTGTTGGCCAAGTGCCGGAATATTGCGAAGAAATTACTGGTTGGGTGATGGACGTCGCGAAAATTCCAGTGATCGTGAAGCTGACTCCGAACATTTCTGACATCGTCATGCCGGCGCGCGCCGCGGTTGCTGCCAAGGCCAACGCCATCTCTTTGATCAACACCATCAACTCGATCATGGGCGTGGATTTGGAGACGTTGGACATCACGCCGAGCATCGCTGGTCGAGGAGGTCACGGCGGTTATGCCGGGCCGGCAGTTAAACCGATCGCGCTGAATATGCTTGCGGCGCTGGGGCGTGATTCGGTCGTGCACGGTTCAGGCCTGCCGATTTCTGGGATGGGGGGAATTTCTACATGGAGGGATGCCGCCGAATTTTTACTTCTCGGGGCAAGTAGCTTGCAGGTCTGTACAGCGGTGATGCATTACGGCTTTCGCATCATCGAGGATTTGTGCGACGGATTGTCCAACTGGATGGATGCCAAAAAGTTCGCGACGATTCCTGATGTGGTTGGCCACAGTCTGCGGCAGGTCTCGGACTTCAAGGATTTCGATCTTTCATTCAAAGCGGTGGCGCGCATCGATCAGCAGAAGTGTATTCGCTGCGACTTGTGCTATGTCGCTTGCAATGACGCGGCGCACCAGTGCATCGACTTGATTGATAAACAAGGACGCGTGGTTGCGCCAACCACTTATGATCCGTCGTCTAACGGCAGGCTCGACGCGGTCTCAATGCGGCCAAGGGTGGTTGTGCGTGAGCACGATTGCGTGGGCTGCCGCCTGTGTTTCAATATTTGCCCGGTGGAAAATTGCATCCAGATGGTGGAAGTGGCGCCCGAACAACCCTCCGTCACCTGGGATGAACTGACCGCGAAACAACCTGAAGTCGCGGAAGATTGGGATCAGATGGAGCGCTATCGCCAGAAGATGGGCATCCGCATCCACTAAAATTGCGGAAGGAGTAAGCGATGGGCCTGCTGATCCGAAATGGGGAGATTGTTACTGTCGGCTCCCGTGTAAGAGGCGATGTTTACGCCGAAAACGAAACGGTCACGCGGATAGGCAAGAATCTTGAAGTGCCGCCCGGCACGGAAATCATCGACGCCGCCGGCAAATTTGTTTTTCCCGGCTTCATCGACCCACACGTTCATATCTATCTCCCCTTCATGGCTACTTTTGCTAAGGACACGCATGAAACGGCCAGCGTTGCGGCGCTGATCGGCGGGACGACTACCTATATCGAAATGTGTTGCCCGAACCGCACCGACGACGCATTGACCGGCTATGAACTCTGGAAGTCCAAGGCCAACGGCAAGAGTGCTTGCGATTATGCGTTTCACATGTCGGTTACGAAATTCGGCGAAGAAACGGAATCGCAACTTCGCGAAATTGTGGCTGACGGTACTTCTTCGTTCAAAATTTTTCTGGCGTACAAAAATTTCTTCGGCGTCGATGATGGCGAAATGTACCAGACACTGACGTTGGCCAAGAAGCTTGGCGTGATCGTTACCGCGCACTGCGAAAACGCTGAGCTGGTCGCGCGGCTGCAGGCGCAACTGATTGGCGAAGGCAAGACCGGGCCGGAGTGGCATGAACCCAGCCGCCCGGAGTCCGTTGAAGCGGAAGGCACCGGGCGGTTTGCAGCTTTTCTCGAAAACACCGGAGCCACCGGCTACGTGGTGCACCTTTCCTGCGAAAGAGCTCTCAATGCTGCTCTAACTGCCAAAGAACGCGGCGTGCGCCTGAGCGTCGAAGCGGTTCTTCCGCACCTGCTGCTCGACAAATCTTTTGCGGAACGCTCGGGCGTGGAAGGCATGAAGCATGTGATGTCGCCGCCGCTGCGTGCTAAAAAAAATCAGGATGTTCTTTGGAATGCGCTCTCACGCGGCCTCGTGGATACGGTGGGCACCGACCATTGCCCATTTGACGTCGAACAGAAACTCCTGGGTACGGGTGCCTTCACAAATATTCCCAACGGCATTCCGGGCATCGAAGATCGCGTCAATCTTCTTTATTCTTTTGGAGTACAGAAAGGGCGCATCGATCTGGATCGCTTTGTAAATGTTGCCAGCACTCGCGCGGCAAAACTGTTCGGGTTGTTCCCCCGCAAAGGCACGATCGAGGTGGGAAGCGATGCCGATCTGGTGGTCTTCGACCCGGGCTATCGAGGAATCATCAGCGTCAAAACGCAACACGTCAATAATGACTACAACGGCTTCGAAGGGATGGCCATCGAAGGGCGGCCTTCGGTGGTTACCGTGCGCGGCAAGGTGCAGGTACGCGACGGAAAATTTGTTGGCGAACGCGGGCGGGGACGTTTGTTGAAGCGCGAGCCCGCATATTTCTGAGCGAGCACAGCATGGCTCTTGATCCCAAACGTACAGTTGCCGAACTGAAAGAACTTCGTACGTTGACCGGCGACGAAAACGGAGCGCAACGGGTGGCTTGGACCGATACGTGGCTCCGCGCTCGCGAGTGGTTTGCAAAAAAACTTGCCGAGCTTCCGGTTGAGCATCATTACGACGCAGCGGGAAATAATTGGGCGACGCTGGCGGGCGACTCGAAAAAATCGCTGATTCTCGGTGGGCACCTCGATTCCGTGCCCAATGGCGGGTGGCTGGACGGCGCGCTGAATGTTCTTGCCGCGCTCGAAGTGCTTCGCCGTTTCGCGTCAGAATTCAACGGACG
The DNA here is from genome assembly GCA_963733775.1 of uncultured Acidobacteriota bacterium. Taxonomy (GTDB): domain Bacteria; phylum Acidobacteriota; class Terriglobia; order Acidiferrales; family UBA7541; genus Acidiferrum. Next base: position 176,307 of record CAVTEE010000003.1, read on the forward strand.
GCCGCCCGTGACTGTACGCCTGGTGGATTGGGCCGACGAAGAAGGCGCGCGATTCGGGCGCAGCCTGTTGGGTTCGTCGGCGTTTGCGGGTACGCATTCGATTTCTGCGGATAGGGTTCGCACTGATCGTGATGGAATAAAAATGGAAGATCCGCTGCGAAGGTGCGGCGTTGAAATGGATCGATTCGCCGAAGCCGAAAAAGAACGTCAGAATGCCGCCGCGTATTTGGAGCTGCACATAGAACAAGGGCCCGTTCTGGAGAAACTTAATCTTCCGCTGGCTGTTGTTCTAGGGACCAAAGGGGTGGAACGCCACGGCATCACTTTTCACGGACAGGAAGCACACTCTGGCTCCACGCCTATGAACGCGCGCCGCGATGCGCTGGCGGCTGCCGCAAAACTCGCGCTGGAAATTCGCAATATCGCCCGGAAGCATCCGGACGCGGTTTGCACCATGGGAAGCCTGAAAACATTTCCGGGCATTGTGACGGCCGTGGTGGGCCGCTGCGAAGCTACGCTGGATCAACGCGATCTCGACGCGCGCATCCTGGCGCAGATGTTTCAAGAAGCTCAGAACGCCAGCCGGCGTTTCGCCGAAGAAGAAAAATGCACCGTGGAGTGGGCGCGCATCTGGAGTATCGAGCCGGTGCCGTTTCATCCGGCGCTTCTTGATCTTTGCGAGCAAGCCGTTCGCGAAGTGTCGGGCAAATCCCATCGCATGCCTTCGGGGCCGCTGCACGACGCCGCCGAGGTTTCCCGCGCGGGCATCCCGGCAGTGATGATGTTTGTGCAATCGCTTGGCGGAATCAGTCACAATAAAATCGAGGATACACGCGAAGAACACCTCGAGATGTCGGTGGTGGCGCTCGACCGGCTGGCATCCAAAACAGTCGATTGGATTTTGCGAAGCTAACAGGCGTTCAATAAAAAAGAGAGTTAACGCAAAACCCGCATGTAGTTCAGTTTTTGTTGAGCTTTCTGAGTTGGGTTTAGTAATACGCGGAGATGGCATGCATGTACGACTCGACTATGCGGCGATGCTCGATGTTGCACTGAGTGAGGCGCGTCAAGGATTGCAGGAAGGCGGAATACCAATCGGCGCTGCGATTTTCGATGCCGATGGCCGGATGATTGGGAAGGGGCACAACCGCCGCGTGCAGCAGAATGATCCTTCCATGCACGGCGAAACGGATGCGTTTCGAAATGCCGGCCGGCAAGCCAGCTACCGCAAGCTGATCATGGTGACCACGCTGGCTCCGTGCTGGTATTGCAGCGGACTAGTTCGACAATTTGGATTCGGAACTGTGGTGGTGGGCGAGAGCAAAACTTTTCAGGGGGGAATCGATTGGCTGCGGTCACTTGGCGTGACGGTAATTGATCTGAAATCCGAGGAATGCTTCTCCATGCTGCAGAAATATATTGCAGCCAACCCAGCTGTTTGGAACGAAGACATCGGGCAAGAGTGAAAACCGCTCACCTATAGATCAACGAAACAATCTGAAGCAGGAATGCCGACCTCAAATTGAAATCTAAAGAAGCCGCTGTTTTTTTACGCGCGCAAGATCAGAATTTCACGGCGAGCGACATTTGAATTTGCCGAGCGCTTCCTATGGTCTTGTTGACGCTGCCCAATCCAAACGGGCAATTGTAAAAGCCGCTGGTTTGGTTCGGGGTGCCGCAGGCGGACGGCAACGGCGTGGTCCCTTGGGTCGGAAATCCGTTGTAGTACTGATTCTGGTTGACGTCGTCGATGGGGATGTCGAAGCTGGGCGTGTTGGTCACGTTGAAAACATCAAAGCTAAATTGCAGCGACGCGCGCTCGGTCAGCTTGGTCATTTTAACGAGAGAGACGTCCAGGCGCTTCTGCCAGGATTGGCGAAAAATATTGCGCTGTCCGGTTGTAAACGTGGTCTCGTAAGGATCATTGCTGGGAATCGCGCCATTCAGCGCGCCCGGCTGCAGAATCGGAATCGTAAAACAAGAAGCTTTGAGTGCTGGGCCATTCACTCCAATTTTTCCGGTAACCGCCGATTGAGGAGTACAGCCAGGGGCGAGGGGCACGATGGGATTGGTGATTCCATCTGAAACGCCATAGTAAAGGCTTCCGATGGCGCCGCTGTAATCGATAACGCTGAACGGCTGGCCGCTCTGGTAAACGCCGATACCCTCCAACGCCCAGCCATTCGTGAATTTGCCAACCAGCGAGTTGTCCTGCGCGACCTTGGGAATTTCAAACACGAAGCTAAAATTGAATACATGCGTGCGGTCGAAGTCAGAGGAACCATAGGCCTCGCGCAAATTTAACGGGTTGTTGCCGTTGTAAAACAGGCCCAGAGCGCTCTGTTCGTCGGTGGCGTGAGAATAGGTGTACGAGAAGCCCATGCGGACACCGTGGCTCATGCGTTTTTCGATGTGCGTTTGCAGCGCGTTATAAGCGGAAATGCCAGCGGCTTTGTAGCTTTCAGATTCCGAGGAATAGCCGACGTAAGGAACGCGCAGGTCGATGTTTCCGCCTTCGTAGTTGGTCAGATAACTTCCCGCCGGCGCACCGGTAGTCGGATTGGGCGGCAGCGCGATGGGAGTGAACGTAGAATCCACGATGGTGTATCCATAACTGTAAATCTGCCCGTTAATTGGATGCGTAGGCGAAGCAACTTGCGCCTGGTTGAACGGAACCGGAATAACCAGGTGCCGGCCGAGATTCCCGACGTAACCGATCTGGACCAGGAGATCGTTGCGAGGCTGCCACTGTATGTCCAGGGTGTTGTTGATGCTGTAAGGCAATTTGTTTTTCCGATCGTAAACCGCAAAAGGAAAAACCTGCGCGCCGCTCTGTATGCCGGCCGCGGATGGAAGATAGTTGATGATGTCCGCGGGATTGCCCGAAGGAGGCGGCTGCAGGCTGCTGCCCCATGGCGCAGAGAGAGAACCGCCAGTGGGCGACGCGGGATCACAGGTGGGAATAAATCCCTGGTACGGGCTGATAGTGGAAGTACAAACTTGCGAATTCACGAAGGGCGGAGCCTGATTGACGCCGAAAGGTCCTCCAGTTATCACCCCCGCGGCAAACCCCGGCGACAGATAGGTGAACAGTTCTCCGCGGTCGTAATAGAGACCGGTGCCTGCTCGAACGACAACTTTGTTATGAAACATCTCTGGACTCCACGCGATGCCCAGACGCGGAGCGACTCCCCACTGGCGGCCGGTTAGGGTGCTGTTGCTTACGCCTTTGGTAGGGAATTTGGGGTTGTTGCCCGCCACCACGAATCCCGTGGATGTGACCGTGCCGGACGCTTCGTCGAAGGAATACAGCGAAGGCTCGAAGTTATAAATGCGGCCATATTTTTCCGTAAAGCCGCCGTTGTAGTCGTAACGCACACCGAGAGTCACACTCAGATTGGGACGAATCTGAAAGCGGTCCTGTAAGTACAGACCCGATTGATTAGCCCGTAAATAACGGTTGGCATCGCCTTGCAGATATGAGGTGGTGACGAAGCCGTCGGAAGTGTAAGGCGTGACCAGACCTTGTAGGAATTGTGAGAAGTCCGCGCTGCCGATGATTCCCTGATTGGTGCGCCGATCACGAGTGTTCAACTGCGTGTACGCGTAGCTTCCGCCGAAGGTGATGGTATGTTTTCCGCGACTCCAAATAGCGTTGGCCGAGGGCATAATCCGATTCTGAAATACGCCCGTGTAGGCGCCTTGGGACGCGGCACCCTGGCCGATGTTAAGGGCGGCATTGGCGATCGGAGTGGGAGAGGAGCAGTTGGGATTACTGTTGGGGCAGCCCGTGTTATAAGGCGCGGCATTGCCAAAATCGTCCACGATGGTAATGCCCGGAAAGAAATTCGAGCCGAAGGTGTTTATGCCCAACTGGGCCGGAGTAAAAGGCTGCGAAACGGTGCTGTAAACTTTTTCCCGAGCAAAACCCAAAACTTCGGTAACACTTAAGTTGGGACGCAAGGTTTGAGTATTGCTGATGGACAACACCTGGCTGCCGGCGTCGAGATGCTGTGCAAATCCCGCCACGCTGGAGTATGCGTAAGGAGCGACGGTCGGATCGTGCTGGAAGTAATATTTGAAGGCGACCGTGTCTTTCGCGGTGGCGTTCCAATCGACATCAGCGACGGCTTGATCGGCGGTAAAAAACGCGGTTCCGGGAACAACAGCATTCTCTGGAAAATTCGTCGTAGGAGTATTGCCGTCGGCGGAAGGAATCATGTACTGGCCGTTGGGTAATTTGTAATTTAGCAGAGCGAAGGCTACCGGGCTGATATCGCCGGGAGCGGTGTCGACAACAGGATTCACGGTGGACGGAAAATTGTTGCACGGAGGCGCCGGGCAAGTCGGCGTGGGCGTCGTGGTGTTCACTACACTTGCCAAGCCTGCGGCGCTGCGATCGTTGGTCAGGTTGTAAGGCACAGTTATGCGGGAAAGGCCGATCTCCTGATCGGAAACATGAGTGTGCTGATAGCTCAGAAAATAAAACAATTTGTCTTTAATGATCGGGCCGCCCACCGTGCCGCCCGCGGTGTAGCGATGGAGTTCGGGATTTTTTTGGTCGGCGGGAATATTTGGGTCGGCCTTAAAAAAAAACGGAGCGGCGTTCAGCCAATTTGTGCCGCGGTGGATGTAAACGCCGCCATGCAGGGAGTTGGTGCCCGAGGCCGTGCTCATATCGATATGCGCGCCGCTGGTGGAACCTTGTTGGGCGTCATACATGCTCGTGTTGACGCGTAATTCCTGAATGGTTTCCGGCGCGGGCGTCGGCAGCGCTTGACCGATAGCCAGATAAGGAGAAGCGGTGCTCTGTATCACCGCGGCGCTGGAGCTGGCTGCGCCGCTGACGCCGGTATTATTAACCACGCGTGCAGAAGCCACCTGGCTGGTGCTTTTCCCGTTGAATAGATTGCTGGCGTCGACACCGTTGAGGAGAAAACTGTTGCTGGTGTCGCGTTGGCCGTTGGCCCAGATAGGCTGGTTGCCTAGACCGCTGTTGGCCCCCGTGCCGCTGGGAAGTTCCGCGTTCACACCTGGCGAAAGAATAGCGAGGCTGGTGAAGCTTCCGGTGGCCAGGGGCACGGAAGAAATTTCATCCTTTTCGAGAATGTAGCCGTTGGTGGTGTCCTGGGCATTCATCAAGGGAGTGGATTCCACAGTCACCGTCGAGCCCACCGCGCCTACCTTCAAACTGGTGTTCAAAGTTGCGGTGCGATCGGCTTGCACTACGATGGAAGGCACGACTAAAGTTTCGAATCCATCGTGAGTAAACGTTAGCGAATACGTGCCGATGGGTAGACTTACGAAATCGTAGCTGCCGCTACTGTTCGTGGTTTGCAGACGCGTAAGTTTCGTTGCGTCAGCGATCAACGTGACCTGCGCATCCGCGATTGAGGCTCCAGAAGCGTCCGTCACGGTGCCGGTGATTCCGCCAAGAGTCTGCTGCGAGAGAGTAGCGGTGGGTAGAAAAAGAAGTATGCAACCACAATGGCAGAGCAATAAATAAGAAAAAGAAGACTTCCGTGCGATCTTACGCATTCGTAACGCCTCCGAGACATACCAAAAACGCCCAACACGCGCGTTGCGGTAGGGCCGTTCCGGAACCTGCCAATATTCTCTGAAGGAGTTCGAATGGCTCCCGGCGGACCCCGCGTGTTTATAAACTGGTTCCGAGGAAACTATTTCATTTCGACGTACAAGGTAAACGCAAACTTTCGTTACTCGCGATTGTATTTTTTAATCGGAGTTTGTCTGCAGCATCCCCACGTGCCGGCAGATCGCGTCTACACCACAGCTAACTTATTCTGTCTTCGGCGCAGGAAAAACCACAACATCCCTGCAAGAAGATATCCCAGGTAGATGTATGGGAGTCTGCCATACGGGCCCTCCGGAACGGGATAAATATTCCCGATCAGTGCGAGAATCATGGCTGCACACGCAAACCAGGAAAGGACGTGTGCACCGGCGGTATATTTTCCGTGCGCCCGCAAGTATCCCGGCAACGCCAGGCAGACTAACGCATAGGCGACAATGAAACCGTAAGTGGCCAGCGATCCCATCCAGCCGTAGACATCCAATCCACTGGCGCCCCGTGCCGCAAGCACCGCGACGGGAACGACCGCGGCAATTCCAGTGACGAGGAGCGCCCTGCCAGGGGTTTCGTTACGGCGATGGGTTGTGCGCAGCCCGTTGTGAGCGAGGCCGTCGTGCGCCATGAGCAGAAGTACGCGCGCGGCCGCGGTAATGCAGGCCAGCGTTCCGGCAAACATGCTGACCAAAGCTCCGATGTCGATCAACAATCCGAGTGCCGGAACGCCGCCAACTCTCGCCAATATGCGCATCGGCGCCTGATTGGTCGCAAGGTTTTGTCCTGCGACGCGAAGGCCTAAAACTTCGGTGTAAGCGCACAAAATGAAAATGGCTCCGGCAAGAAGCGCGCTTTGGATTACGGCGCGGGGAATAGTCTTCAGGGGATTGCGTGCCTCGGAGCCGAGTGTGGTTGCGCTTTCAAAACCCACAAAACTGAATAAAGCCAGCACCAGACCGAGGCGCAGACCGCTGCCAGTCATTGCACGAAGATGCAGTTGTTCTCTATCGAGATGAAAGCCTGTGCGTGCGAGCACTAATATGACCACGATGAGTATTAGCGAAACCGAGATGGCTTCGATCCACAACATTACCCGCGCGGAAATTTTGACGTCGCGCCAGGCGATCCAGATGGAGATGGCGGTGACCAGCAGTGCCAGGAAGACGGCGGAAGTGCCGTGCCCGGTAGCGTCGCGCAACAGCAAATTGCCGTAATGGTAGAAGCCACCGATGACACTGGCTCCGGTAGCGATATAAGCGAGCAAGAGGCTCCACGCGGATGCCGCGGCGACCGCAGGCGGCATAATTTTCGCGGTGTAGGTGTAAAGAGAACCGGGCGATGCTGAATAACGCGCGAATTTTGAAATGCACGCGGCGACGAGCAATATAGCCAGACTGGCCAGCACGTACGCCAGCCATGTGCCATTTCCCGCCAACGCGCAGACCAGCGGGATTGTTGCCACCGGTGTGGTCGTTGGGGCGATGGTGGAAATGGATTGCGCGAGCGTTTCCATCGGCGAAAGGACTTCGCCACGCAATCCGTAGGTGGACTTTTCGAGCGGTGCCTCCGAGGTTTGAACCATTCGCCTCATTCGCCTTGAATTTTGCGAACTCCAGTTGGTAGTGGAGGCGGCTACGATACGGCGCTGGCGATTTGGAAGCAAGGGGACTAACGCGGCATGCATGGAAGGGCCGGCAAAGGGACTGGCAAAAATGTTTAATTCAATGATGTGCTATTTTGATGAAACCTGATCATTCAGTGGGGAAACGGAGCTTGGCATGAAGTTGGACAGAGAAGTTCTGAAAAGCCTTCCCAAAGTCTTGCTGCATGAGCATCTGGATGGTGTGCTGCGCCCCAGAACAATTATCGAGCTTGCGCGAGATGTGAATTACCTGGAGCTGCCGAACGGAAATGCCGAAGAGTTGGCGCAATGGTTTTTTCAAGGCGCGAATCAGGGCAGCCTGCCCAAATATCTGGAAGGTTTCGCGCATACTATCGCAGTGATGCAGACGGAAGAAGCGCTCGAACGCGTTGCTTATGAGCAGGCGGAAGATTTAAGCCAGGATGGAGTTGTTTATTTCGAGACGCGTTTTGCGCCTGTATTTCATACCCGCAAGGGATTGAGCCACCAGCAAATTGTATCCGCGGTGCTCAGAGGACTGGAGCGCGGGCGAAAAGATTTCGGCATCGCGTCTGGATTGATCATCTGCGCCATGCGAAATATGGATGTCTCGCTTGAAATGGCGGAACTGGCAGTCGACTTTCGCGAGCGTGGCGTAGTCGGATTCGATCTGGCGGGCGAGGAAGGCGGATACCCTCCCAAGAAGCACGTAGAGGCTTTTCACTATATTCAGCGCCAGAATTTCAACATCACCATTCATGCCGGCGAAGGATTTGGGAAGGAATCCATCTGGCAGGCTATCCAATATTGCGGCGCGCACCGCATCGGACACGGAACCAGGCTCATCGATGACATCGCGGTGGCCGACGGAAAAGCCGTCAAGCTGGGCGACCTCGCGCAGTATGTTTTGGACAAGCGAATTCCATTGGAGATTTGTCTCATCAGCAATGTACACACTGGAGCAGCGCGCACGCTAGCGGAACATCCCTTCAAGATTCTCTACCAGGAAAAATTTCGCGTGACCTTGAACACCGATAACCGCTTGATGAGCGACACCACCATGACCAAGGAATTCGAAGCTGCCGCCACAACCTTCGGACTGACCTTAAATGATTTTGAAATTATTACGATTAACGCGATGAAAAGCGCTTTCCTGCCGTATGACCAGCGCTGCAAGTTTATTTATTCGGTGTTGAAACCGCGCTACGCGAAAATCCGCGCGTCGCAGGGAGTTTGATATTACGTTAAGAATTGCTTTCATACTGACAGGTTTTTTGGAGCGAAGAGAAACGCCGCTTAATTGCGATTAGCTGGCCAGGCTCCGCAGAGTCTCCGCAAGAACCAGCGTCCCGCGCGCAATGTCTTCAGGAGAAGCATATTCGTCGGGCCGGTGACTGTAGCCGTTGCGGCAAGGAATGAATAACATTCCGACTGGGGCTATGCGTGACATAAATAACGAATCGTGATAGGCGCGGCTGACCATAGGCAAAAAACTCAATCGGTGTTTTGTGCAGGATGCGGAAAGCGTTTCGACAATATTAGCCGCGCAATCTCCGGGCGCGTCCGCGTTCACCAATTCCTGTCGAATGGTCACACCGCGATTTGCCGCGATGCCCTGACACGATGCTTCCACAGCGGCTATCAGTGAGTCGCGCCTCTGCAAATCTGTATCACGAATATCGAGGCTGAGATGCACGCGGCTGGGAATGCTGTTGACCGCGCCAGGAAACACTTCGCAAATACCGACCGTGGCTACCGTGTCCGTGGATCCGGTGGACTTCGCCAAATCTTCAATCGCGAGAATTAATTCCGAAGCCCCGCAAAGTGCGTCGTGGCGATCCGGCATCAGCACGCCACCGGCGTGCCCCCCCGCACCTTCGATAAAAATCCGGAAGCTGGATGGCGCGGCAATTTTGCTGACGATCCCGAGTGGAATATTTTTCTGCTCCAAGAGCGGCCCTTGTTCGATGTGCAATTCAACAAACGCCGTGTAATGTCCAGCAGATAACTTTACGGTTTCGAGTTCGCCTTGGAATCCAGCGGTGTGCCGAGCTTGCTCAATGGACGCGCCGTCTTTGTCCGTGAGTTTTTTTGCTTCATCGGGCGACAAACTTCCCGAAAGCAAACGGCTCCCAAGGCAGCCGATTCCAAAGCGCGTCGGTTCTTCGGACGTAAAAAGAATCAGCTCAATCGAGCGTTTTGGATTGAACCCGCTTTGCTGCAGCGCGCGGATGGCCTCGAGCCCTCCGAGCACGCCAACCACGCCGTCATACTTTCCGGCATTTGGAATTGCGTCGATGTGCGATCCAGTGCCGACTGCGGCTGCGTTGGAGTTCTGTCCGTTCCATCGCGCGAAAATATTTCCGATGGCGTCCTGATGTACCCCCAAACCCGCTTCTTTACAGCGCTCCAGGAACCAGGCTCGCGCTCTTAAATCTGTTGGGGTGAAAACAATTCTGGTTACCGCAGGCGCTTCTGCATCGGAAATCAGGGCCAGTTCCTCGATCTCCGATGTCAATCGCTGCTTATTGACCTCGAGATTCATGTGACCCGCCGGCGAGCGGATGGCGGTTCCAGTCTTTGTAGATCAGATATTTTGCCGGTGTCTTTCCAATCGCTCCGAACCATTGCGGACACCAGGGAGCCATCCAGATGAAATCGCTGGCAGTCACGGAATGCCACGAATCGTCCAGCCGGTAAATTCCCCCGCCTTCCAGCATCAGAAGACCGTGCTCCATGACATGCATTTCAACCATACTGAGTGCGGCGCCCGGTTGATAAACCATGGTGTTCACGGCGAAATCGAAGGGCATTTCATCCGGCAGCAAGCACTTTACCTGCAAGTCGGGATCGTCACCCAAAGCATGCGAAGAAACCTGGCTTTCCGTCGAGATCAATAACTTTGGCGCCGCAATCTCCGGCAATGGTTGGTACGGTTTTTCAATGACAACGGCTCGACTGGAGCGCGCGGCGATCACGCGATGCTGCACTCCCTCGGGAATATATGCGTAGGCGGTCGCTCCCAGCTCATTGTTTCTGCCGTCGACTTCAAGTTGAAGACTGCCGTCCAGCACATAAAGAAAGCGTTGCGCATCCGTGCCGCCAAGTTCGCCGCCGGATTCGAATTCCGCGGTGTACTGCACGAATCTTGCTCCCGCCGCCGCGCTAACGTGAACGATGGCAGTGCACCCCTTCATTCCTGGAAGAACAGTGCGCACGAATGTATCGGGCGTCAAAAGAAAAAAATTGTGTCGCTTGCAGCTGCGCGTTTGACCGAGTTTATGCACGAACCATCCTTTTTTGAAATTCTGCAGAGCCGGCCAGTTGTGTTAACAAGTGCATTCCGCATTCGAGAGCTTGGGCCACATCTTCAACGCTCACCGATTCTGACGGATGATGACTTATGCCGCCGGGAGTCCGCAAAAAGATCATTGCGGTGGGAATTTTGTCGGCCAGAATCATGGCATCGTGACCCGCGCCGCTAACCATGCGATGCGTTTTGCCGGCCGTCTTTCCCGCAGCTTGTTCGATTTGATCCATCAGAAATGGATCCATGGAAACGGCCGGCTGGTTCAGCAATATTTTCCGCTCCGCTGTTAAGCCGCGACGATGAGCGATTTCTTCAGCCTGTACAGCAAGAAAATCCGCCGCGCGGGTACGCACGTCGTTAGATTTGTGGCGCACGTCCAAGCTTAAGCGCACCTGACCGGCAATTACATTTGCGGCATTGGGTGTAGCCGCGATGCGACCCACGGTGGCGACCAGTCCTTTTTCTCTTTTAGCCACCCGCTCCACCTCCAGGATCCATTCCGCCGCCGCTGACATCGCATCGTGGCGCAGATTCATGGGAGTTGTGCCGGCATGATTGGCACGGCCGAGGAAAGTAAATTCACCCCGTGTCTGCCCTGCGATGCCTTCCACAATGCCCAGCGGAATTCCCAACGATTCAAGAACGGGCCCTTGTTCGATGTGAAATTCCAGGTACGCCAGACTATCGTTTTTCATTACGGCTTTCGAAATTTCAGCGGGCTTGAGGCCAAAATTCTCAATAGCGGTTCGAACGCTGACGCCCTTTGTATCCGTGCGATTGAGTAACTCGTTATCGAGCTTGCCGGTTAACGCGCGACTACCAATGAACGGCGCGCCGAAACGAACTCCTTCTTCCTCCGAAAATCCGATCACCTCAATGGCGAAGGGAAGTTTGCGGTCCTCCAGCGTTTCAAGTAAGGAAACCGCCAAAGCTACTCCGAGAACGCCATCATAGGCGCCGGCATCCGGCACCGTATCCAAATGCGAACCCAGGAGCAATCGCGGCGCTCCAGCCTGTGCGCCAGGATAAAATCCCCGCAAATTTCCGGCTGCATCGATGGTTACCTCCGCTCCCGCAGCCTCCATCCAGTCGCCCACTACACGGTAGCACTCGCGCATGGCAATAGAGAGAAATGTACGGCAAGTACTGCCCGGCGTTTCGGTGATCGACGCCAATCGTTTGCATCGAGCGATTACTTTTTCCGCCCGATCTGCAATGGCGGCAGAGTGCTCCATTAAGTTTTAATCCTGACGCCTAATGCGCGCCTCGATGTAGCCATGCGGCTCGTCAACGGGAACAAATATTTCATTGGGATTGTCCTGTCCAAAGCGCGACAGATCTACAAGCAGGCAGTGGCGGTTCGGCATGTTCAATTCGATTTCGTCTACTTCAGGAATTTGCTCGAGAACGGCTTCACCCATGGCGTACAGGGTGTGCTGCACGGATTTGCTGGTATGGCCCGCAAATACTCCAAGCAAAATTTGCCGGATACTTTTCCGCAAAGTACGGAAGGAAACATCCATCGCGGAATATTTCCATCGAGCGCGAAGTGCGGTGCCCAATAAACGATCGGCCGACTCCGGCAAAGTGGTCAGCGAATCTTTCAGGAAGCCGGCGAATTCCGATCCGGCAGTTTTCATAATGACCAGGTTTTCGAGCCCGGACCAAACCGATGAAGCGCCATCACGCACTCGCGATGTTTCTGAGGTCTGCAGTTCAGCGCTCGACTGCACAAATGTGGTGGGATGAGGTTTTCCTTCAACCAGCACGTGTTCCCACGACTTTTCAGAAATGGACACCTGCGTAGCGGAAAGCTGCGGATTATGGTCCAGGAAAAAATCCGCTAACTCCTGACCAAATTCTTCCAAGCAGGTCTGCGAAGATTCACGTGCCAGCGAGTACACCGTATTTTTCATGGTGTCGGTGGGAAGAATGTTGCGGTTGTCGCCATCAACGAAACAGGATTCAAAATCTCCGGTGAAGAGAATCTCCACCGTCCATTCGCGAAAATCGTTACGGTCGCCACGCCGCTTTACCTGCACCAGGCGGAGGCGTGACTTGCCATATCTGTTCTCGGCTAAAGCGATCACGCCATCAGCTCCCTCGGTACGTGGTGAATCCATACGGGCTTAAAAGTAGAGGAATATGAAACTCTGATTCGCCTTCGAGCACGTGAAATGCGACCTCTATAAGAGGATAGAGCGTCGCGATATCCTGTGCCTGAAAATAACTTGCGGTATCGAAATTCAGACGATACACACCGGGGATCAGAGTCTCATTTGCCGCCAGTAATTGCGCGCACCTGCCGTCAGCCCCGGTGCGCGAAGAAGCCAGCACGAACCAATCGCCGGAGAGTTCGCGACGCTCCAGCCGCACGGAAACGTCTTTCGCCGGTTTGCCCAGGGAAACATCAAGAACGTGCGTGGAGATGCGACTCATTCTGAGATCCATTTCTTCAAGCGGAGGTTGGTAATCTGGCGCTGTTGCTCGGCCGATTCCTGCAGCTCGGTCTGTTCGTCATTCCGCATCCGCCGCTGCAGAATATCCAGGATCGTGTGAGCAGATTTGCCCGCGGCACACACAATAAAAATGCGGTTGAAGCGCTGTTCGTAAGCTCGATTGCCCTCCGCGAGAGCAGCGATCAGGTCATCCCCAGCGACGCCGACTCTTTGCTGCTCCTGGCTCGACCATTGCGCCGATCGCGCTGGAGCAGTCGCGGGCGCGATAGATTGTCCAATGCGCGGGTGATGAGCGAACGCCTCCATCCAATCAGCTTCCGTGAGGCTTCTCCATATTTTGTCGGATGCCACCAGCAGGCTGTCTTCGTCCTGGATCGGTCTGAGAGCAGCCAGCTGTCGTGCCCAGGAGTTTGAACCGCAGCACGGTAGAATTTCAAGCGCAGCGTCCTCTGGGGGAAGAAAATTCCAACGAGCCAACATGTTTGACTTTTTATTATCCGCGTTGTTGAAGCCGTTCAGGAATTCAGCCACAAGATTGGCTGTGACGGCGCGTCTGTATCTGGCGGAGGATCGAATATCGTCGATTGGCTGAATTTCGTGAGCCGCTGTTTTTGTTGCCAGCAGAATGAGCGCTGGGTCAATTCTCTTGCCACGAAGCGCTTTTTCTGTTTCGGTCAAACGAAACGGAATCGGAGCGACGCTCCCGACAGCCATGCGGATATCCTCGATCACTCCTCCAGCGACCCGGCCCAGCGCGGCCAAGCATACTTTCGAGATGGCCTGCGCGTTGCGCGCGCCAATCTTACGCGTATACGCGCGATAATTCTTAAACTGTCTCGGAAGGCACACGCACCGGATCACTTCATCTGCGGCGCGCTGCGTTTTCCGGTAACCGGTGTGAAAGTTTTCGTAAAGTATGCGGCGCTCGCCTCGAACGGAAACCAGAATCAATTCCGCTCCATACACCAGTAGGGCAGGGAGAGAATCGGCCGCGGGCGACGCATTGACGATATTGCCCCCGAGCGTTCCGCGATTCTGATTCGCCACTCCGCCGGTCCAACGGGCGGCGCTGGTTAGCAACGGAAATTCGCGGTTCACTACAGTGTGTTGTATCAAATCTGTGTAAGGACACCCAGCTCCGACGCGAATTTCACCGGGTAGAAGTTCAATGCGACGAAGCTCCGGCAAATTCCAAATGCTGACCAACTTTCGCGTAGCCAGGTGGCCAGCGGCGTACTGCACCATCAAATCGGTGCCACCCGCGATGGGTATCCACGCGCCTGGCTCCTGGGCTAGCAGCGAAAGCACCGCCGGCAAATTCTCGGGAGCCACGAGTTCATAGTCGGCAGGATGCGACCTCATTGCCTACACCGGATAGCGGCATCCGCGACCGCTTCAAAAATTTGCATGTAACCGGTGCAGCGGCAAAGATTGCCAGACAATCCCTCGCGGATATCGGCGCCGGTCGGCTGTGGGTTTTTGCTCAACAAATGAACGGCGGCGAGAATCATTCCAGGAGTACAGATGCCGCACTGCGCGCCTCCAAAATCGAGGAATGCTTGTTGTAGTGCGTGCAAACGCTTGTCCGTAGTCAGGCCCTCAATCGTGGTGATATGTGAGCCCGCGGCCTGCAGCACGGGTATCAGGCAACTATTCACCAAAGCTCCGTCCACCAAAACCGAGCACGAACCGCACTCACCCTCGCCACAGCCTTCCTTGGTACCCGTCAATCCAATTTGTATTCGTAGCACGTCCAGCAATCGTTCCATGGGGAAAGCGTGCACGATGATGGTTTTTCCGTTCACTAGCAGAGTGATGTCGGACTTGGCGGCCGTCTGCGAGTCGTTCATTGATTGCTGTCCGCCAACGTAGGTATCGTGTCATGCGAAACATTTGACGACAGAGCCTCGAAAATATCTTCGGGCAGCAGCGGAACAGAATTGAAAGAAATGCCCAGCGCGTCGCTGATGGCGTTGACGATTGCAGGCGCGGGTCCATCCATGGGAAGCTCCCCGATTCCTTTTGCGCCGAAGGCTCCGTGAACGTTGCCCAACTCCTCGAAAAAAACTCTGATTGGGGGAATGTCGGCGGAAGTGGGCATGATGTAGTTGGTCATCTGGCCGTTCTTCATGCGCCCGTTCTCCCACACAACTTTTTCATAGAGCGCGAAGCCGATGCCCTGCGCCACACCGCCGATAATTTGCCCCGCGGCGAGAACTGGATGAAGAACGCGGCCGACTTCCTGCAGACAAACAAAATCGTCCACCGTGACGCTGTAGGAGCTGAGATCCACGGTTACTTCGGCGATGTAGATGGCCCACGCAAACGCGGCGTAAGCGGCGCCACGATAATTTTCCTCGTCCCAGGAGATATCGTCAGCCTGCTGATAACGCGAGAGAGAACGGAATATTCCATGTTGCGCGACATGCTGGCGGCAGGCGGCGCGAAATTCTTCGGGTGAATAAACTTCCCCTAGCAAACCGCTGGATCTTAACGTCTGCAAGATTGCTAACGCCGCTGAATGCACCAGTTTTCCCACGACCATCACGGTGCGCGACGCCACGGTCGGTCCACTGTTAGGGACTTTCTGGGTGTCAGGTTGTGCGATTCCCACATCTTCGTAGCGTACTCCGAGCGCTTCCGCGGCAATCTGGCAGAGCACCGTTTTTGTGCCTTGGCCAAATTCGGTGCTGGAGACCAACACGCGAACCTTACCGTCGGAGCATGTCTCGACCCCGACCAGAGAATTTAGATAACGCTCACCGGAGCCGGTAAACCCTGCGCCGTGCAGAAAAGCCGCTATGCCGATTCCTTTCTTTTTATCCGCGCTGAAATTTCCCTGCGTGAACTTTTCTTTCTTTGCTCGATAATCCGCCAATTCGAGCGCCCGATCGAGAAGCTTTCCCAGATCGATCTGTTCATTTATGACTTGTTCTGTGGTGGTCGTTTGTCCGGGCTCAAGAAAGTTCCTTCTCCGAACCTCGATGGGAGAAATCCCCAAGGTCTGCGCAATAAAATCCATGTGGCGCTCCATCGCGAAGAGCGACTGCGGCGCGCCGAATCCACGAAACGCGCCGTGCGGCGGCGCATTGGTAGCCACTGCCTTGGCGCGAACGCGAACGCTGGGCCAATAATACGGTCCACCCGCGTGCAACGCGCCGCGCGAAAGCACCACCGGACTCAGCGTTTTGTATGCGCCCCCATCAATCGTGAATTCAATTTCTCCGCCAAGAATTTTCCCATCTTTGCTCACGGCAGTTCGGTGACGCGTGCGTGAAGGATGCCGCTTGGTAGTCGTGGTCATGTCTTCCATTCTGTCGTACACAATTTTGACCGGCTTGCCGGACTTCATGGCCAGCAGCGTCGCGTGTGCGGCGAGCATCGACGGGTACTCTTCCTTGCCGCCAAAAGCGCCGCCGGTTTCCATTTGCACCACGCGCACACGATCTTCCGGCAAGCCGCACAATTCCATGAGGGCCTTGTGCACATAGTAGGGGCATTGCAGCGAGCCCCACACCGTGATGCCTTGCTGTGGATCGAAACTTGCGATCATCCCATTGTTTTCGATGTATAGCTGTTCTTGCGCGCCGGTGGTGTATTCCGCTTCGACAATGTAGGCGGCGTTCTTAAACGCGCCTTCCACGTTTCCTTTTTCAATGAGATAGCTTTTGAAAATGTTATCCGTGCCCCAGATGATTTCAGAGAGTTTCTCGCTTTCCTCAATAGTGAAAACAGGCGGAAGCGGATCGTATTCGACGGAAACGGCTTCAACCGCTTTTGCCAGAAGATTCCGATCTGGATGTGCGAGCAGAAGAATAGGTTCCTCGGGATGATTGATTAATTCTTGCGCCAGACAGGGCTGATCTTCGCCGATTAACGCAATGCAGTTTTTGCCGGGAATATCTTTCGCGGTGACTACGACAAATTCCTCCCAGTTCACCGCGGGGAGAAAGTTAATTGATTTTATTTTGCCTCGCGGGATGCGGCTGCGAACGGTCGCCCCGTAAAGCATGTCGGGTAATTCCATATCGTCGACATAGCGGGACGCGCCAGTGACTTTGTCGCGTCCTTCCAGTCGCGGAACCGATTTGCCGACGATGCGATTGTTACTCATGCTCATAAATCTGCGATCTTAAGCTGGGAGTTCGCGCCCCTCTGGCTTTCCGTGGAATGCATTATCCGCAAAAACGAGCCTACTGCGGACATACGTAGCCTTCACCTCGCCGTGCAATTGTTCGCCCAGGTATGGCGAAAACCGATGCCGGTGATGAAGTCGTTCGCGTGTCACGAGAAATTTGCTGCCCTCGTCAAAAACCACCAGATCGGCGTCGTAACCGGCCGCAATCTTGCCCTTCTTCTGTTGACAGCCAACCAGTTTTGCGGGTGCTTCCGCCATCCAGCGCGCAATGTCCGTCAGAGAAAATCCTCGCGCGCGAGCTTCGGTATACATCACTGGCAACGCCACAGACAAACTGGGAATGCCGCCCCATGCCGTTTGAAAGTTGCCTTCAGCACACCGCTTCATTTCCGGCGGACACGGCGAATGATCGGTGGCTACCAGATCCATCGTTCCATTGTTGAGGGCGCTCCACAATTTTTCGCGGTTTTCAGCGCCGCGAATTGGCGGAGCGCATTTGAACTGGGTCGCGCCTCGCGAAATTGCTTCGGCCTGAAAATGCAAATAGTGCGGACAAGTCTCCACCGAAACAGGAACTCCTTCAAGCCGCGCGGAGCGCAAAGCAGGCAAAGCCCGACTCGCCGAGAGATGCACGATATGCAAACGAAATCCGTATTCGCGGCAGAGCGAGATCAGAAGTCTTATCGCAGACAGTTCTGATTCTTCCGGGCGCGATTGGAGATACGTTGGATACTCTGTCCAATCCGCTCCTTCCAATTTCTTGGTGGCGGCGTCGATACAATCTGGGAGCTCAGCGTGCACCAAAAGAGGTAAGCCGGTGTCCGCAATGTGGGGCAACGCTCTCCGCAACTGCTGTTCAGTGACCATCGTAAATTCGTCGATGCCCGGATGAACCAGAAAACATTTGAAGCCCCGGACTCCCGCGCCTGCAAGCTGGCTGATGTTCTGCTGATTATCGGCCACCACTCCGGCCCAAGCAGCCCAGTCCACCCAGCAGTGGTCTTCGGCCGCAGCCCGCTTGGCTTCCAGGGCGGCAACGCCAGTAGTTGCTGGCACACAATTCAGTGGCATGTCCACTACACAGGTAAATCCGCCTGCGGCTGCCGCGCGCGTGGCGGTTTCGAATCCTTCCCATTCGGTGCGGCCGGGATCATTGATGTGAACGTGGGCATCGATGAGACCGGGCAGAATCGCTGCATCACCGAAATTGACGATTTTAGCTTCTGAGGGGATTTGATCCAGCGTTACGATATCGCGAATCACTTCTCCGTCCACCAGGACCCCAGCCGGACGAATGCCTTCAGAGGTGACGACGCGCCGGGAAAGGAAGGCTTGCAAGTCCATGTAAGCAGCGAAGCTCCCCGCAACCTCCTTTCAGTTTAAGGTAACTGGCTTGATGGCATCTGCAGTTTTTCAAATCCCTGCGAGTCATAATTCGAACCGAACAATCTGCGCTCCGGGCTTATACTTGCTGCGCTAAACAGCCGCCGGGAAATTTTGCAGGAGCTTTGAGCATGGCCAAGATTTGGACTTACGGGAATCAGGGAGGCCCGGCGGCAAATTAATATGAACAATCCATTCATGGCCCGGGCTATTCAGCTTTCCGTCGAGAACATTCAGTCCAACAACGGCGGGCCATTCGGCGCCGTCATCGTGAAAGATGGCAAAATTATTGCCGAGAATGTAAATCGGGTCACCTCCACCAACGATCCGACGGCTCATGCGGAAGTGTTGGCGATTCGCCAGGCATGCACAAAGCTGGGTGTGTTTGAGCTGTTAGATTGCGAGCTATATACCTCCTGCGAGCCGTGCCCTATGTGTCTGGGGGCTATTTATTGGGCGCACATTTCGCGCATTTACTTCGCGAACTCGGCTGAAGACGCAGCCGCAATCGGCTTCGATGATTCGTTTATTTATAAGGAATTGAAGCTGCCGCACGCCGAACGCAAAATTCCCACGCGACAGATGATGCGCGAAGAAGCGTTAACGGCGTTCCGAGCCTGGGCGGAGAAACCGGACAAAATTGCATATTGAGATTCGGCTCACAAACTGCCTACTCGTCATTAAAATCGGCGGCTATTGCGTGATCGTCGTCGACAGCTTCCTGACAGTTAAAGCGGGGAATGATTGATCGATCGTTATTTCCATCTCACCGAGAACCACACCTCGGTAAAACAAGAACTGCTTGGCGGCATCACCACCTTTATAACCATGGCGTACATCGTCGTGGTGAATCCCCAGATCCTCGCGCAAGCGGGCATGCCTGCCGACGGCGTGATGTTTGCAACTTGCTTGTCGGCGGCAGTAGCGACCCTGGTGATGGGGCTATACGCCAACTATCCAATCGCATTGGCCCCGGGCATGTCGCTGAACGCGTACTTCACCTACTCCGTTTGTCTCGCTATGCATGTTCCGTGGCGCACGGCACTTGCGGTGGTATTTTTCTCGGGCGTACTCTTTCTCGTTCTTACCGTCACCCGGGTTCGTGAGCAGATCGTCAACGGCATGCCCGATTGCCTGAAGCATTCCACTGCGGCAGGAATTGGGATGTTTATCGCTTTTGTAGGAATGCGCAACGCAAAACTGATCGTTTCCAATCCGGCGACATTTGTAGGGTTGGGGAGCTTTGCCGATAAGGAAGTGCAAACGGCTTGTTTCGGGCTGGCGTTGACTCTGATTTTGATGGCCAGAAAAATTAACGCCGCCATTTTGATCGGAATCGTGGGCACCGCACTGCTAGGCATGCTTCGCGGTATTTCCAGTTGGCCTACGGCAATCTTTTCCATGCCGCATCCATCTTCCACGTTTTTGCAGTTGGATTTTCGCTCAGCCATCCATCTGGGTTTTCTGGAGATTCTGTTCGCATTTTTGTTCGTCGACCTGTTCGATAACGTCGGCACTCTTGTCGGCGTATGCGAGCAGGGAGGGTTCGTCAAGGACGGTAAAATTCCTCGCGTCGGGCGCGTATTGCTGGCGGATTCCATTGGAACTATTTTTGGCGCGCTGACCGGGACGTCTACAGTAACAAGCTATATCGAAAGTGCTGCCGGTGTGGCTGCTGGCGCCCGCACTGGGCTTAGCAATGTGGCCGTGGCTGGATTATTCCTTGGAGCTATGTTTTTCGCGCCGCTGGCGACCGCGATTCCGGCCTACGCAACCGCTCCGGCCCTGATTCTCGTGGGCGTTTTAATGGCGCAATCCATTACGCATATTCGCTGGCAGGAGTTCAGTGAGGCCCTGCCCGCCTTCATCACTATGCTCGTGACACCTCTCACCTTCAGCATCGCTACCGGTCTCAGCTTCGGAGTTATATCTTATGCGGTGGTGAAAGCCGCGGCCGGAAAGTTTAAAGAAGTAAACACACTGGTGTGGGTCCTAACTGTTTTGTTCATCCTGCGATATGTTTATCTCGCCTCGGCCTAAGATCGCGTTCCCTATTTGTGCGGCGCCCACTATCATTCGCTACGGCATAACGAAAAACGCCACGGTTCACATGCTAAAATTTGTCGCTCGCCAGCGTTTCCAAGCGCGATCAGGAGTGAGGATGCAATCTTTATTGGCTTTGATCTCTAACAGAATTTTATTGTCCGGCCTGCTGATCTCTGCTGGCGTTTTTACCGCATTGGCCCAGGAGTCAGTTCCCGCACGTTACTCGGATATATTCGACAAAAAGGAAGTAATGATTTCGGCGCGCGACGGAATTAAGCTGCACACCGAGATTTACACCCCCAAAGGTCCGGGACAATTTCCGATCATTTTTGAACGCACGCCGTACGGAATTTCCGCACCAGACAAAGGCTACAGCCGTTCGTTGGGCCGTTACGGGGACATGATTCCAGAAGGCTACATTTTCGTGTTTCAGGATATTCGCGGGCGGTACGGTTCCGAAGGACAATTCGTGATGAATCGCCCGATCCATGACCCTGCTGACAGCAAGGGCGTGGATGAAAGCACGGATGCCTACGACACCATCGATTGGCTGGTGAAAAATGTTCCGCGCAACAACGGGCGAGTTGGCATGGACGGCATTTCTTATGACGGCTTTCTGGTAACTATGGGGATGATCCATCCGCATCCGGCGCTGAAAGCGGTTTCCGAGCAGGCCTGCATGGGCGATACATTCCTGGGCGACGATTTCTTTCATAACGGTGCATTTCGCTTGAGCTACGGCTTCGAGTATGTGGCCTTGCTGGAAAGTTCCAACGAGAATTTCAGTTTTGCGTTTGACCGCTTCGATGTCTATGACTGGTATCTGCGGTTGGGGGCCTTGTCCAATGCCAATGAAAAATATTTTCACGGCGCGATCCCTACATGGAACGATTTCGTCGCGCACAACAGTTACGATGACTTCTGGAAGAAACATGCTGTCGCCTATGGACTGAAAGAAACCAGCGTGCCGGATTTGAATGTGGCCGGATGGTGGGATCAGGAAGATTTTTACGGGCCGATGTTCACCTACGAAAATCTGGAAAAATCCGACACCAAACATGTTAATTACCTGGTGGTGGGCCCCTGGAATCATGGCGGATGGGGGCACGGGCCTGGAAACACGCTGGGCGCGATACCGTTTGGGAGCGACACAGCAGTTTATTTCCGTCAGAAGGTCGAAGCTCCGTGGTTCGCTTATTGGTTGAAGGACAAGGGAACGCTGCCGCTCAAGGAAGCGTTACTTTTCCAGACCGGCACTAACATCTGGACCGCTTTCGATGCCTGGCCCCCCAAGGACGCCAAACCGCGAAATCTTTATTTCCGTGAAAATGGCGCGTTGTCCTGGGACGCTCCGCAATCGGACTCCACCAACGACTTTGACAGCTATATAAGCGACCCCGCTCATCCCGTCCCTTACCGGCACCGCCCGGTCGACAGCACTTATCCCGAAGATCATCCGGGAAGCTGGTACACCTGGCTGGTGCAGGATCAGCGCTTTGTGGATGAACGCCCGGATGTCCTGACCTGGCAAAGCGGGGAATTAACGGAGGACCTCACCATAGCAGGAGAGGTGACCGCCAAGCTCTTCGCGTCGACAACCGGCACAGACAGTGACTGGGTCGTTAAACTGATCGACGTATATCCTGAAAAATATCCGCAGGATTGGAAGCTCTCAGGTTATGAACTGATGATCTCGGATGAAATTTTTCGCGGCCGCTTCCAGAAATCAATGGAGAAGCCGCAGGCTCTACAATCCGGAGCGGTAACCCCGTTCACGATCGACCTGCACACCGCAAATCATGTGTTTAAAAAGGGGCACCGCATCATGGTGCAGGTGCAGAGCTCGTGGTTCCCGCTCTATGATCGCAACCCGCAGAAATTTGTACCTAATATTTTCGAAGCTAAGGCCAGCGATTATCAAACGGCCACGCAGCACGTCTACCGCTCCAAGAGTTATCCGTCGAGCGTGGAGATTTCGGTACTGTCGGCAGGGGTCGTGACTACGTCCGCAAAGCAATAGGAACTATGCAGTTGGGGAACGGCGAGGGAGGGCGGTCTTGACAGCCTGGAGGATTGGATCGAAGCCCGCGCCCAATATGAACACCTCGGATCCAGGCTTTGGACTGAAAGGTTCATATTGGACGCGGGGATTCGATGGTTCTTGGGACTATGGGCTTAGAGATATTTTCTCTGAGGCCTCCTTATCGACTTAAAAGGACTACAGAGACCACTTCTGTTTCAGAAGCACGTCCCCGATAACTGGATAGATACGACAGGAAGTGTCAGGTGTCAAAGGACCTTCTTATGACTTAGTAAATCGCTGCGAGTAAAAGACTTATTGCTTCAAATGACCCAATCTGTTATATATTTCCCGCTGATTCTACAGGGCGCACATTGGAACCAAAAGTTCAACCGACCCTCTCCATACGCTTCGGCTTGTTTGACGTGGACCTAGTCCGTGGCATAGTCACCCGCCAAGGCACCCGGTTAAAACTCCAAGAGCAGCCGTTCCGGATTCTAACAATCTTGTTACAGCGGCCCGGAGAGATTGTCACACGGGAGGAGTTGCGCCAAGCCCTTTGGCAGGATGGCACACACGTAAATTTCGACGGCAGCCTGAACGCCGCCCTAAAGAAATTGCGCTCCTGTTTGCAGGACGATGCCGAGAACCCACGTTTCATCGAGACAGTGCCTCGCCAAGGTTACCGCTTCCTTGCTCCAGTACATCAGATTCACCCTCGAGTGAACGTCACGAGCGCCAATCCCTCCGTTACCGCGACGGGCACAGACGAGGTGGAAATTCATCTTTCGATGCAGCCAGAATTTTCTGCGGAGCGGGCCGCACAACTGCAAAAGGAACGACGCAAGGAACAAAGTGCCCGGCGCTGGTGGGACATAACGTTATTAACGATCGCTATCTTGTTTGGTTCCTGGCTATTCTTCTTCATCATTTATCCGATTCCGCACCCCAGCGTGCAACGAATGGTGCGCATCACCAATGCTGGAGACATCGACGAGACCGGCGGCATCGTGTCCGACGGTAGCCGAATTTTTTTCCGTGAGCGCTTTGGTGAGCGCTGGCATTTGATGCAAACCTCGGTCGAGGGGGGGAACGCGGAAGTGGTTGCGGCGCCTTTTGCCAACACCCGGCTGTTTGCTATTTCGCCTGACCATTCAGAATTTCTAATCGGCGAGTTTAACCGCCCAGACGACGAAATGACCCTTTGGCTGTGGCCCGTACAAGGCGGTGCGCCCCGGAGATTGGGCGAAGCTACCGGTCGCGATCCAGCGTGGTCGCCCGACGGCAACCAGGTCGTTTTCGTACACGATCGAAGCTTGTTCACGGTGCGCCCCGATGGAACTCAACTTCACGAGATTGCGCATCCCAATGGGCAGCCGCAGGCGCCAGCATGGTCCGGAGATGGAGAAACAATTCGCTTCCACATCGAGAACGGCGGAAGCAACGGCTCAACTATCTGGGAAATGAATGCTGACGGCAGCAAGCTACATCGCGTTCTTGGCCGCGGAACGCCGCCAGTTTCGCAATCCTCCGGTCAGTGGACCGCGGACGGAAAATATTTTTTGTTTTCGGGGTGCCAAAACGGCGAGTGCAATCTGTGGGGAATGCGAGAAACGTGGAGCTGGTTCCGGCGGACCAACCAGGGACCGGTGCAACTGACTCGCGGGCCCGATTCGCTGCACGTTTCGATCCCGGCGCAAACCGGCTCGCGAGTGTTCGCATTCAGCCTGCGATCGCATCGCGAATTGAAGAAGATCGATCCAAAAATGAATGGCTCAGTTTTTTTGATGCCGACTCTGCGAGCCGATGAAGCCGTAGTTTCGCCAGGAGGGCAATCACTTCTATATGTCGACCGGCCCGGCGGATCATTGTGGCTCAGTAGAATGGATTCCAAGAAACAATTGAGATTGACCGACGCGCCGCTGATGGCGGCCGCGCCACGGTGGTCGCGCGATGGAAAGCGGATTTTATTCACCGGTGTACAACCTGGCCATGCGCGCCAAATTTATATCTTGTCGTCAGATGGAGGAGGTTTGCGCGCGGTGTTGCCGGAAGGACGCGAGGGAGCATCGGCGGATTGGTCTCCCGACGATACTCAAATCGTGGTCAGTATGCGGGATGTAAAAATTCCTCCAAAGTTTGGAATTTATTTGTTCAAGCCTCAGACTGGCGAATTTACTCTATTGCCGGATTCTCGCGGATTTGGGGAACCGCGCTGGTCTCCAGACGGGCGTTACATCGCCGTCCTCGATGAAAGCAAGCATCATCTGGTGCTTTACGATTTTCAGACCAAGGAATGGCGGCAGTTGGCGGAAGGCGGTCTGATTGGTATTCCGTATTGGTCCGATAACAGCGAATCCATTTATTTTCAGGATCAACTTGAAAAAGAACAATCTGTGTATCGCGTAGACGTGGTGGGCGGCCAGCCGCAGCGTGTGTACGGTTTTGGGGAGGTGCTGCAAAGCCCGGCGCACTACCTGTTCAACGGGCTAGATGCTGCAGGCTGGTTGTATGTGACTGTCGAGCGCGGGCTGACTGACATTTACGCGTTGGACCTGGATTTGCCTTAGCGCCGCGAACCCCAGTTGTCGAGCTGTTATTCCCGGTTCTACAAGCCACAGCTTCGGCCAAATTCTACCTTTATACTCCATCGGTTTTGCTGCTTCCTCAGCCGTGAATATGCCCTTTTAGGCGCGATCTTCGGAGCAAGGAGGCCGCCGAAGTACGCACCGCTTTGTCATTTCTTTGTAACTTTCCAAAAGTTTAGAGTCAATCGCGAACCGCAGGTCGGTTGTTTATAGCCTTGCCTGATAAAAACCCCAGTATTCGCAACGGGATTACTAGAAGTATGGAACCTTCTTAAAAATGCTGCGTACTTTAAAA
Organism: uncultured Acidobacteriota bacterium; assembly: GCA_963733775.1. Classification (GTDB taxonomy): domain Bacteria; phylum Acidobacteriota; class Terriglobia; order Acidiferrales; family UBA7541; genus Acidiferrum. The sequence goes on from CAVTEE010000003.1 coordinate 201,754, forward strand.
CAAAAGGCGCCAAGGTACGTCTATATATATCAAGGGTGATGTCGATGACGACGGGAGTGGTTCCCATGCAGGCAAGATACGATCCGACCAGCGCGGAGAGCAGCTCTCTCTCGTCCGGGCGCTATGTCCGCCTGGGTCCATTTCAAATCGACCAGCAACGCCAGGAAATTACGAAAAATGGGGAAAAGCTAAAATTACAGGGAAAAGTGTACCGGGTGCTGATGACGTTACTGGAAAAGCCCGGCGAGGTAGTGACTCGCGAGGAACTGCGCCAGCGACTGTGGCCGGCGGAAACATACGTCAATTACGACGCGAACGTTAACACCACTGTGAATAAATTGAGGCTGGCCCTGGGAGATTCCTCGGAAAGACCGATATACATCGAGACGATTCCGCGAAGAGGCTATTGTCTGTTGGTGCAGCCGGAAATATCCGCGACACCAATGATGGCTACCAGCTCGGTTTCTCACCCGGGAGATTTGCCGGTAAATCTTTCTGAAAACGGCGATGCCAGGCCGCGCGCGACGATGTGGAACGTCGTGGTAATAATTGGCCTGCTGTTGGCGGGAATACTGCTGGGCGCAACCTTGACGCGATTGTGGATCTCACATTTTGCTCCGACGGGTCCCTGGCAATAAAAATAGTATTGTTTCTTGACCGTTCCTAGAACTTTGCAGCCGAGCAGATTTATTGCGACCCGCTCGTCTTCGCGCGATAGTGCGCCCTTCCATTTTTAATCCGTGTAGACTCTCCTCCGTATGCTTACTGCGATAACGCGTAGAGTTAGCCCGGCAATAGTAAATTGCGAGCTGACCTTCGTAGCCCGCGCACCCATCGATCTGGCAAAGGCTGTTGAGCAACATCGAGCGTACCAGCAAGTCCTCGAGAAATTTGGCGCCAAAGTTATTTCTCTTCCCGCCGAAGCGAGTCTCGCGGACTCCATGTTCGTCGAAGATCCGGCGATAGTGCTCGACGAGTTAGCGTTGATTTTCCCACTGGGCACGGAATCGCGACGCGCGGAACCAGTTTCGCTGGCGAAGGTGTTGTCGCCGTTTCGCGAATTAAAGTATGTGCAGTTGCCTGGCACCGCGGAAGGCGGGGATATTCTGCGCGTCGGGCGAAACCTTTTCGCGGGGCGGTCTAAACGTACGAATGAAGACGGCATCCGTCAATTGCGATCGATCGTCGAGGACTACGGCTACACCGTGACGGCCGTGCCGGTCAGCGGGTGCTTGCATCTTAAGTCTGCGGTGACGTTTCTTGGGCGGAATACATTGCTCGCTAATCGGAAATGGTTTGATGCGTCCTGCATGCCGGGCTTTGAGTGGATTGATGTTGCGCCGGAGGAACCGCATGCGGCAAACGCCTTGGCCTTTGGCGACACGGTAATTCTGCCGGCATCTTTTCCATTGACGCGCGCGCGAATCGAAGCGCGAGGATTCCAGGTGTTGCCGTTAGATATTTCGGAGCTGCAAAAAGCGGAGTCGGGATTGACGTGCTCAAGCCTCTTGTTTGACGCCAAATTGATATAGACAAAAAGAAACGGCCACCTACGCTGCGGGTGGCCGCTATTAATCCCACTTCATGAAACAACTACATCAATCGGGTTTCTTGATGAGCGGGCCAGCTTGCTCGATACTTCCCGGCACGAGCACGGTCTTTACCTCGGTTTTCTGACCGGCCAGTAGATTTATTTCTGTGTCATAGGTGCGATAACCGGGCAATTCGACCTTAATCCGGTGTTTACCCGGACTGATGAGCATGGAACGGAACTTTCCGCCAAATTCGCTGGCGTGGCCCACGAACTTATCATCCAGGAAAACGGCGGCCCGCTTCGGCTCGATGTTGAGCTTTAAAGTTGAGGTAATTTCGGGTGCGGTGGCGCGCGGGCTTTTTAGCAGCACGGCGTTAACGATTTGAACCTGGCCGGGTTCAACCACAACCTTTTTTTTGAAGTCGTCATACCCGGATTGTCTGATGATCACTTCGTGCTCACCGGGCAACAGCATGATTTTTTTGTCGCCCTTTAACTCCTTTAAGTAACCGACGTAATTTCCGTCGACCCACACTCCAGCGTCCTTCTCTATTTTTGTGGTGCCTTCGAACCGGACCTCACCCATCACCTTGTTCTGCGCGCAAGCGGGAAAAAGGCCGGCAGAAAATATCGATGCAAAAAGTGCCATCGCCAAAATGGCGACAGCATTGCGGACTGCGTAGTTTTTCACGTTCACTATTTACCCCCAAAAGATACCTAACCATGATGCTTCAAACTGCGTGCTCACCAACACTGCTTTTCTTTAGATTGCCCCGCAGTAGATATAGTTTCGCGATTATTGCGATATAGCAATTCCTATAATGGGTAAGCGTGCTTGCGGGATGGCGAAGGCGGTGTCAAAAGCTCATGCATTCCTTTAGAATCGCGGCGCGTCTGCAGATTGAACTCGCGCAGGGGGATGAATGAGTTTTGCCGGGCGGCTGAAAGAAATCCGCGACGGATTCGAACGCCCATTCTGGGTAGCGAACGTCAGCGAATTATTCGAACGTCTTTCTTACTATGCGGCGTTTGCCTCGCTGGCGCGTTATTTGCACGAGACACTCAGCTTTCCAACTGCTCAAGCCGGCAGCCTGACCGGATTGTTTGGCGGCCTGGTGTGGTTTCTCGCCGCATTTGGCGGGGCCTTGGCGGATCGCCTGGGTTTCCGGCGATCGCTTTCGCTGGCCTACTTCATCCTAAGCTGTGCGTATTTTCTGCTGGGTTCGTTGGGCTCGTCGTGGCTCGCACCGGTGCGTGCCGCGACGCCGCTGTGGTTGCTGGTGGGTTTTGTTTTGATGCTGCCGGCGCTGGGGATTGCGCTGGTCAAACCCTGCGTGGTGGGAACAACCGCGCGTGCCTCGAAAGAGAGCGTCCGCTCCCTCGGCTACTCCATTTACTACACGCTCGTGAATATTGGCGGCGCGGCAGGACCGTACATGGCGTCCTGGGTACACCAACACATGCGCGTGGAAAGCGTCTTTCGCGTCGCTGCGTTAAGCGTATTTCTAATGTTATTCGCGGTTTTATTGTTGTTCAAGGAACCACGGCAGTCTGATGAGGTTCCAACCGCCAGCGCCGCCGCGGCGTGGCAAAACTTCGTCACGGTGCTTGGCAATCCACAATTTATGATTTTCCTTTTGATCTTCTCCGGCTATTGGATTGTGTACTGGCAGGAATTCATAACTCTTCCGATTTACATACACGATTACGTGAACTCCAGTACTGACACTGAGTTGATCCTGGTCACCGGGCCGCTGACGGTCATCGCTTTGCAATTGTTAATGAGTTTTTTGATGAAAAAAGTTGCAGCCTTCAGAGCCATCACCCTAGGCACGTTAGTGTCTGCGCTGGCGTGGTTGATCCTGATTGTACATCCCACGCCAGCGATGGCGATCGTTACGCTCTTTGCAGTCTCGATCGGAGAAATCATCCAATCGCCGCGATACTACGAATACATCTCGCGACTGGCGCCTGCGGGACAACAGGGAACATATATGGGATTTGCATTTTTGCCTATTGGTATCGGTTCGCTGATCGCTGGGCCGCTCGGCGGTCTACTGCTTCACCATTTTGGCGAAGTGCAGCATCAGCCGCAAAGAATCTGGTGGGTGGTGACCGGGATTGGTGTGGTCAGTGCGTTGTTGCTTTATGTCTATGACCGCGTCGTGAAACCAGGCGTTGTCTCGGCTACGCCATAACGACGTTTTCAAAATGCCGCTTCGATTTCCCAAAATAATTTAGTTCACCAAGCGGCGCAACGAATCCAAAGCTTCACGGGCCAAACGGTAGCGGGGTTCAACTTCCAACGCTTCTTCAAAACAGCGAGCCGCCCGCGCGTACATCTCCTTGCCGAGATAGGCGCGACCCAAATTGTAATGAGGAAAATGGCGGGGCTCATATCGTTTGGCTTCAATGGCGCGCTCCAGCCATGGAATGGCGTCATCAAAGCGGCGCAACTCGATCAGATACGCACCGATATCGTTGTAGGGATTCCCGAATTCTGGATCAATGTCGATAGCGGTGCGACACTCCGCTATGGCTTGGTCCAACTTGCCTTGGAAATGATAAGCCCAACCGAGAAATGTGTGGGCTTCGGCGGTCGGATGCAATTCCAGGGAGGATTTATAAAGATCTACAGCACGCTCGTAGTCGCCCTCCATCTGGGCTTGATAGGCATCCTGCAAAAGTTCCCACGCACGCATTAGCGTTTCCTGACTCATGATTTCTGATTGTTAGCACACGGTGGGATAAGCGTCAAAAGTACAAAAGTTCCAAGGCTTCGAAGGGCTACCTGTCCTTTGTGCCGGGATATAGTTAGGAACTGGAATTAACAGTAATAAAAGTACAAAATGGAGTTCAGTCAATTCACCGGAAATATGGGGGACGCGTGAAGAGTATCCATTTGTTGTTTGTTGGCATTGCGGCTCTGGGACTATGCGGACTTGCGTTCGCACAGGAACAGCCGACGAAAAAAGCAGGACCTGGCGGAGCCGGCAAGACCACGGCGGCTGCGGCGCGCGGCAAGGAAATTTTCGAGCAGAAATGCGCGGTTTGCCATTACGCAGATAGCGACGCCAAAAAAATCGGGCCAGGATTGAAAGGTATTTCGAAACGCGGAACGTTCACGGTCAACAACAATAAAGTTACCGATGAGACTCTGAAAACGTGGATCGAAAACGGCGATACCTTGATGCCTCCATTCAAGGAAGTCCTGGAAGCACCGCAAATCAAAGACGTCGTGGCCTACGTGAAGACGCTCTAACTCTCGGCAGAGTAAGAAAGCATTTTTCTCGCACTTTCTTTGATGCTCTGCAGAAAAGAAAACCTCCGGTGTGGCGTGAGCCGCTTGCCGGAGGTTTTCCAATCTGAATCATTGAACCGGGTAAGGATTGATTTGCCGCAATTGTTGTCGACCACAGGATACCGGGCGCGGCCGACCTGCAACGAATTCATTGTCTGCGTTATGCAGATCGTTGCTTATCGAATGGGAATTAAATCGGAGCTACTTCAGAACGGCGTCTTTAAACGCCTTGGCCGGACGCAAACGAACAACCGTCTTGGCCTTAATTTTAATCTGCTCGCCGGTCTGGGGATTGCGGCCAAGACGCGCCTTGCGATGCGCCTTTACTACGCGGCCTATGTTGGGGATGACAAATTTTCCGGCGGCACCCTTTGCTTCTTTCACTGCGAGTTTGAACAACTCTTCAAAGAATTGTACTGCGGTCTTTTTTGATGTGCCGACTTTCTCGGCCATGTGTGAAACGATCTTCGTCTTGCTCAAAGGCTTGGCTGCCATCTAGTCTGCTTATCCTCCTGATTTTTTCGTTCCTATTTCATTTGTTCCCGAGTTGACCGGGGGCTGGCTGTGAGCCTTTTGTCCTGAACAGCGAAGGAAAAAAGTCCGGGCCGTTGGGCACTATAGCCAAGCTGTCCTTGGAACGCAAGAGGAAACGACGAAAAATGCAGATAACAAGCGTGTTTTTTTCATTTAGCATGTGAATAACCGCATAAAACAAGGGTTTTGAGTGAGTTGAATCGTCCCAAAATGAAATTACTCCTCATGTTATGCTGCAAAAACTATTTTCCGGAGACTGATTGTGAGCGATGTTAGAAATTGGAGCGCGTTGGAAGCCAGGTTCGCCAACGCGGTGAAACTCGAACGCAGACCGGTGGCGGTGGCGTATGTCGATCGCGCGCCCGACGGCGTGCCAAAATTTCTTGGCACCGAACCTTCAGGGTGCAGTTTCTGGCGCCTCGCGGCGGAGGGCAGAACTTTTTACACCGTGCCGGAGGATCATTTTAATTGCGCTGTGGGAGCATACACACACAACATCGCGCTATCGGCGGAGCGCGAGCAGGAAACCGGCGTCACGTTGAAAATGATGTTCGATCTGGGTTACGTAAAACGCGAGGAATTGCCGCAAATTCCGCGTTTGACGAAATCGCCTGCGGTGGTGGTGTATTCGCCGCTCGGTCAAGCTCCGGTGGCACCTCATGTGGTTTTGTTCACTTGCCTGCCGCGATTCGCAATGCTGTTGAATGAGGCTGCCAATCGAGCAGGTGTAGCCAGCGGCGCCTCGGTGTTGGGCCGACCGACGTGCATGGCTTTGCCGGCCTCGCTGCAACATGGCGCCGTTTTTAGTCTAGGTTGCACCGGGAACCGGGTCTACACCGGTATAGGCGAAGATCAAATGTACTTCGTGGTGCGCGGACAGGATTTGGAAGCTGTTTACGACGCTCTCCAGGTGGTGAACAGTGCGAATGCCGCGCTGAGCGATTATGCGACTGGCAGGCGCCAAACACTTTCCAACAGCTGAATCCCCGAGGCAACTGCAGCGGTGGACGAAATCAAGTTACAGCGTCGCGAGATCCGCGTAAAAGTGCGCGATGGCTTTGATTCCCCCAAAATAATTCTCGAGCGCGATGTGTTCGTCAGGCGCATGAGCGTTTTCGTCCGGTAATCCAAATCCAATCAGAACACAGGGAACTTTGAAGGTGTCATGCATCTGGGTAACGAAGGGAATGGAACCGCCTTCGCGAATGAAGACAGCTTTTTTCCCAAAGCCTTTTTCCAGAGCGCTCTGCGCCTTCTTAAAAATCGGCGCCTGAAAGGAAGCCGACCAGGGTTTCCCGGTGCTGAGCACTTCGAACTTACAGGTGACCGTAGCGGGCAACAACGCGCGAACCTGTTTTTCGACCAGCTTGGCTATTTTGTGAGGATCCTGATGTGGAACCAGGCGAGTGGAGAATTTTGCGTAAGCTTTGGAGGGGATCACCGTCTTAGCGCCTTCCCCGGTATAGCCACCCCAGATACCGTTCAGCTCCAGCGTTGGCCGCGTCCAAAGTTGCTCGACGATGGTGTAACCCTTTTCACCAAAATAGCCTGGCGCGCCAACGGCCTTTTCAAACTCTTTTCGCTTCCACGGCAAAGCGTTGAGAACCTTGCGCTCTGCTTTCGAAACGGTGGCGACGCAATCATAGAAGCCCGGCACGTTGACACGAAAGTTTTTGTCGTGAAGCTTGGCGAAAAGTTCGGCAAGAATAGTTAGAGGATTCGGAACCGCGCCGCCATAAACGCCCGAATGGAGATCGCGCGCTGCGCCCGTCAGTTCGATCTGGTAGTAATTCAGACCCCGCAGGCCATAAGTGATGGAAGGCACGCCCTTCGCCAGCATGGAAGTGTCCGAAACCAGCAAGGCATCCGCTTTGAGTTTTTCTTTATTTTTCTGCACATAATTCCAGAGGCTGACGCTGCCTACTTCCTCTTCGCCTTCGATGAGAACTTTCACGTTTACGGGAAGTTTGCCGTTGATTTTCTGTAAAGATTCGAGCGCCTTTAGGTGAATATGCACCTGACCTTTGTCGTCAGCGGTGCCCCGGCCGAAAAGGTTTCCGTCGCGAACGGCAGGCTCGAAGGCCGGAGAAGTCCACAACTCCAAGGGTTCGGCAGGCTGCACATCATAGTGGCCATAAAACAGCACCGTGGGTTTACCGGGGGCTTCCAAAGATTCGGCGTACACCAGAGGATGCAAATTGGTAGGAACGATTTCAATCGTTTTGAAGCCCGCGTTACGCAAGCTATCGGCGACCCACCGCGCGCCGCGCTCTACATCCTGCTTGTGCTCGGTTTTCGCGCTGACGCTCGGAATGCGCAAGAACGAACACAATTCCGCAAGGTGTTCGTCGCGTCGGCTGTCAATATACTCAGCCAAATTCATAAAATTCCTCAGAACGCACGGGTCCATCCATTCATGGTGCGGCAGATTAAAAACAAAACTAGGCCTTAGCGAGCAGGCGAGCGGAGTGGTCGAAAGGGTCCGATGCCAGTGACCATTCTAGGGTGTATAGGCGTCGTGGTACAAGCCAAGCAAATTTCTCGCGTTTGCCTTTGCAGCACACCAGGCTGAACGGGTGATTGACGATGCACGTTCCAACATTCAAGACTTGCCTATGAGCCAAGTTACTTCAAGTTCACAACGGCGCAGTAGCCGCATGTTCCATAAAATGCGGATGCAGGCCCAAGGCCGCGCGCACAATGGGAAAAAATTTCGCGAGACTTGCGAAACCGTGGTGGTTAACGGCCACGGCGGCCTTCTCCTTCTAAAACACGAAATCGATGACGGCGCAATGTTGGTGCTCACACATCCGGAGACGTTAGAAGAACAAGAGTGCCGGGTAGTTTTTGTAGGGGAAACTAACGACCGCGGTCAGCGCGTGGCCGTCGAATTTCTTACTCCCGCACCGCGATTTTGGGGCTTGGAGTTTGACGAACCGTCAGGTGGCGGGTCAGCGGTTTAGCCAACTGGCCTTACGGTAACGGCATTAACCCTCAATTGTTTTTTCTTTGAAAGTGAAGCAAATAATCTCCACAGCAGTAAAACCGCCACAATCGCTCCATAGGTTAGCGGCCTGATTACCGCGGACTTTACGAGCCAGTAGTAGTGAATCACTCCTAGCGTCGCGCTGAAATAAATCAGCCGATGAAGCTGTTGCCAGCGTTTTCCCCCGAGGCGTCTAATCCATCCTGCGGTTGATGTTATCGCCAGCGGAATCAGCAATAAAAATGCCGTGAATCCCACGGTGATGTATTTGCGCTTGGCGATATCCTTCCACATTTCCGATAGATCGAAGAATTTATCAAGCCAGATGTATGTACTGAAATGCAGGCACGCGTAAAAGAAAGCAAACAGACCCAGCATGCGGCGAAAGCGAATCAGTTCCGGAAGGTGCAGGATTTTACGAAATGGCGTAACGCAAAGCGTGATGATCAGAAAGCGAAGTGTCCAATCTCCGGTGGCGTGGGTTATGAACTCGATGGGGTTGGCGGTCAGCTCGCCGTGAAGCGCTCGCCAGCCTAACGCCGCCAGGGGCGCCAGACATAACAGGAAGACTACCGGCTTGCTCCACTTACTGTTTAGCAGGGCGTGCATCTAAATTTTAGTAATTTTTCTTGAGGTCCATTCCATTGTACAGGCTAGCGACTTGATCGCCGTAGCCATTGAACATCAGTGTAGGGCGCTTAAAAATTTCACCGAGGCGGCGTTCTTTCGCCTGGCTCCAACGCGGATGATCGACATTGGGATTCACGTTGGAGTAAAAACCGTACTCCTGGGGAGCCATGCGATTCCAGGTAGTCGGCGGTTGTTTGCCGACAAAACGGATTTTCACGATGGATTTGATGCTTTTGTAGCCATACTTCCACGGCACAACCATTCGAACCGGAGCGCCATCCTGATTCGGCAATGTTTCCCCATACATGCCGACGCTAACCAACGCTAGCGGATTCATGGCCTCATCGAGGCGCAAACCCTCGACGTACGGATAGTCCAGGCCGGAATATTTTGCCTGGGGCATTTGCCCAGGATCGAAAAAGCTTTCGAACGCTACAAACTGAGCCTTAGCGGTTGGTTCCACCAGCTTGGCGAGTTCACTGAAAGGAAAGCCGATCCAGGGCACCACGATGGACCACGCTTCCACGCAACGATGACGGTAGATGCGCTCTTCCAAAGGAGCAATCTTTAAAATTTCATCCATGCTGAATTTGCGTGGCTTTTTTACTTCGCCTTCGACGGAGACAGTCCACGGCGAAGTGCGAAATTTCTGTGCGTTTTTGGCGGGGTCAGTCTTATCGGTGCCAAATTCGTAAAAATTATTGTAGTGCGTCACATCGTTGTACGGAGTTTCCTTTTCTGTGGTGCTGAAAGGACTCTTCGAGAACACATCCAATTTGCTGGTGGCGTGGACTTCGTCGAGAGGCATACCGAGCCGCCATGCAGCGGTGCCCGCAAATGCCGCGGCTCCCGCGATTCCCATGGCGCGCAGAAATTCACGGCGCTCGGTATAGACAGATTTGGGCGTAACGTCTGAATAAGTCAAATCGGTGGGCCGGCGAATAAGCATGTCTTTCCTCAACTGTGGTACCAATGCCTGCATTTATATTACGGGAATTCAGGAGTATTGGACGCGCCGAGCTCGTAAAGGGTGCAGTGCATAATTTTAGTGACATTTTGATGACATATCAGTCTTCGAGTCGCGCACCTGCAACTGTGACGGCTAGCGCAGCCACAGTAGTCTGCAGACCCTCGTGATAATTGATGAGACGTGCACCAAATGGCCGTTTAGCGGCGGAAACTCCTAAATCGTCTCAAATGCACTCCAAATCACAGGATCGGTTAGAATTAAAAACGGAGGAGTGGGTGAGCGGTTGAAACCGGCGGTCTTGAAATTTGCTAGGCAGTACTCCCACCTGATACAAATCAACAACCTTACGGCACACGGTACTACATCAAAATGGGGTGTTTTGGGCGGTCTTGGCGAACGTTTTGTGCAACAGCGGCTACTTCTTCTTATCGGAATCGACTCCAAAACACTTGTCCGATAACGCGGGTGGTCTCAATGGGTCGACGCAACACTTTCTTGCAGTTTACTCGCAGGAGTCTGAAAACCTAAAGTTTGTCGTGGGCGTTGATTTAAGCGCAGCGCTACTTTGTTCAGATCCGACTGGGAATAGTCGGTCAGGTCTGTTTTCTTCGGGAAGTATTGTCGTAACAGCCCGTTGGTGTTTTCGTTCGAGCCGCGTTGCCAAGGACTCTGCGGATCACAGAAGTAAACTTTCACATCTGTGGCCACCGTAAAATCCTTGTGTTTGGCCATCTCCAATCCGCGGTCCCAGGTCAGTGACCGTCGCAGGGTAGCGGGGAGTTTACGAACGTGTTTACTCAATGCTCCCACAACCTCCGCCGTATCTCGGCTGGGTACCTTGATCAGCATGACAAAGCGCGAATGACGTTCCACCAAGGTGGCGATGTGACTGTTCCCTGAGCCGCGCAGGAGATCGCCCTCCCAGTGACCCGGAATGGCGCGATCCTCCACTTCCGCGGGTCTTTCCCGAATGGAGATGGCCTCAGGGATTTGACCGCGGCCGTCTTTAAAGATACGAGAGTGCTGCGACCGGCGTATGCGGCGCTTGGATCGCAGGTGTTCCAGTAGCTCCTTTTTCAGTGCTCCACGGGCTTGAATGAACAAGCTTCGGTAAATGGTTTCGTGGGACACTCGCATGCTCTCATCATCGGGATACTGGGTATTCAGCCAGCCGGAAATCTGCTTCGGCGACCAGTCCAGGATCAGTTTACTCGCAACGATGTTCCGCAACTTCAGGTTGATGGAAAGAAGGCAGCGCTTGGGCCGCAAGGCCGACTGCCAGGCTTCGCCGTCCGCTTGACTGGCTCGATACGCAGGACGGCCACCATGACGTGCGACCTCCCGGCTCACGGTCGATACCGCTCGCTCTAAACATTTGGCAATCTCACGGATCGACGAACCGGAAGCCAGCCCGCGGGAGATTTCCTCGCGCTCACGCAGCGTGAGCGCGAGGAGCGCACGCCGCCGTACGGCCGGAGCAATCCCACCGTGACGCGAAACCAGACAACGAATGGAAGAATGTTCTTTGCCAAAAGCGCGCCCGATCTCATGCAGCGTCTGCCCTGCCTTCCAACGACGCCACACGTCGAGTTTCTGCTCCGCCGAAAGCCCAAACCGTCTCCCTTGTCTCATAAACACCACCTTTGAAAAACAGCTTTATACCAGATGGTGTTGCATCGACCGTTTGAACCGGCACGACAAATCAGGGACATTCGCCGACTCTGCGACTTTAATCAGATTTTTTTTACTTCCAGTACCCATTGATTTCTTGACGTTTGGAGTTCAAAGTCTAGTCGTCTAGGCACTGCGATGCTCACCATCAGACCCTTTGCTCTTCGGCTTGTCGGGTTGTGCTTGATTCTTGCTGAGGGCTGGTATGTTTCACCTCTCTCAAACGGCTTCGCTTCTCAGAATGGACACGGAGGGATAGAACCTGTACTACGCTTGGAAAAGCCTCGATACGTCGAGGGCGAGGCAGTTCGTTTCTGGGTTGGAGTAAAGCCCAAGAACTCGCCCACCATTCCGCGGGAACTCTGGAAACCATGTTCGTTGAGCCTCACGAGACCGGATGGAACTCGGAGAGTTGATTCGGTGGGATGGCCGGTCGACGGAATGGTCGACCACGGGTGGTCTGGTGGGTGGGGTTTTGGGGATGAAAAGGCAGAACCCGGCGTTTACGTACTTGTTCTCGAGTGTGCTGGCGAGAAAACGGCACCACTGCAGTTGATTGTCGAGGGGAGTGAAATCTTGACGCAGGTCAAAGCGCAATTTCGGTTCGGGCGTGACGGAGCGATAGCAAAAAGCACTCACGTCCCGATTATCCTCACCGTTAACAATGGCTCCAAAACCACAATTCGATTCCCGCAGCGGGGCGCAATGATGGAGGGCATCAGTTTAGAGATAACCCAGAAAGAGCCTTCCTCCCACTGGGCCCTGTTCTATCCGTGGGAAAAACTGAGTCGTACAAACGTCATGCCTGATACCTACAGCTGGGATTTTCCTGAAATTCCGTCTGTGACGTTGAAACCCGGTGAGCACTTTGAGCAGAACTTCTTACTTGAAGATGCCTTCTCCTTTGACCAAGCTGGGGATTACCACGTCACATTCGCAACCGTCTTCTCAATGTTGGTAGGCGAGAAGGATGGTCCGCTCGCGGATGTGTGCCCGATCAAAATCCTAGCCACTGGCAGCGCAAACTTTGTTGTGGCCGACCCTGACAACGCTACAAGCCCCCGGTAAACGCGGATCGCGGACAAGTGGAATCCGGCGCGAAAGTTGGCGGTTCAAATGGACGGAAATTGGACTTACCGAGACTTAGCCCGGAACCGACCAAAACGTCCGTGCTTATGGGTTAGCAACGACAAGATGTGAGGGCAACTCTCGAAAATAACGGTTGTGCAATCCTACTTTTGTCGCCGCTTGCGCCCGAGACGTGGCTGAGTGGGTGAAACCGACGTCGCTGTTTGTCAGCGGGCAAACCTCACGCGCTTTTGGCGATGTAACCGAAGGCTCCGAAGATCGACTAATCCTGCCCTCTGACCTTTGCAGCCCTGTTCAGCCTGTAGGAAGTGCTCCTTCCGCCGGCCTCTTCTTGTTCAATCACACCTGCAGCGATCAGCTCTTCGATGTCTCGAAGAGCAGTTCGCGAGGAAGTCTTCGTTATTTTCATCCACTTGTCTCTGGTTAGTTTTCCCTCGAACCCGCTGAACAGCTTATTCAGGACTTTCTTCTGCCGGTCATTCGGAGAGAGATTCCTTTTCTTCAAGTCCTGCCAGAACAATTCCTTTTCCAAAGCGCTGTCTGAGATTCGACTCGATTGTTCGATGGCTCGATCCAGACACCCAAGAAACCATGTTAGCCATTCCGTGATGTCCAACGATCCAGCCTGGGTCTTCTCAAGAACGTTGTAATAGCCTTTTCGTTCTTCAAGGATTTGCGATGACATGCTGTAGAAACGCTGAGCACTGCCATCCGATCTGGCTAAGCACATCTCGGCGATGGCTCTCCCAATTCTCCCGTTGCCGTCTTCAAAGGGATGAATCGTAACGAACCATAGATGTGCTATAGCGGCCTTCAAGAGCGGATCTTGCTGCTCGCTGCCGTCCACCCACTTGAGAAACTTTCCCATCTCGTTCTCGACTCGGCTAGCCATGGGTGCAACATAGTGAATCTTGTGGCGGCCGATTGGCCCTGACACAACCTGCATCGGACCCTGGCTGTCGTCCCGCCAGGCGCCGACTCGAAATTTGTCGCTGGTCGTACGAACTCCGGGAAACAAATGGCCATGCCAGTCGAATAGGCGTTCCTTTGTCAGCGGCTCCTTGAATTTCTGCGTTGCGTCCAACATCATCTCAACGACACCATCGACATATCGATCCTTGTGGACCTTGAGTCCTCCGACCTCCAGTCCAAGCCTGCGAGCGAGAGACGAGCGGACATTCTCTGGATCAAGGACTACCCCTTCGATCGCGCTGGATTTGATCGTTTCTTCCGTCAGCACCTTTAGTGTTGCGGTCCACTGTGAGGCAAAACCGTAGCCCCGCATCTTGCCGAGCAATAGGCCTTGGCGCAAGCGGACTCCAGAGAGCAATGGGGCAAGCGTCTTTGCGTCCCACGTAAATCCAGGCCAATCAATGAGTTCGTGGATGTACTTTCTCGCCATAATCTCGCCGTCAATCTCGCCACAACTGCACCATTTCTCGTCACAACGCCGTCATCTATTCTCGCCATATTCTCGCCATTTTTCTCGCCAGAGTCAAGCCTCGGACGATATGTATGGCCCGTTCTTCGAGGAATTGATCCAAGTTTATTGACCAAAGCTCAAACAGAAGTTGCTCGACTCGACCAGGAAAGCAAAGCCCTTCGGGTCCGTGTAGGCCAACTTGATGCAGAATACAAGGCGGCTGCCACAGAGGCAAAGAGCGCCGGTGAGGAGGTTGCTCGCCTTAAGGAGCGCGTTGTAAGCCTCGCACAACAAATCGAGGAGCAGGCAAACCGGAATCGCACACTTGAAGCTCAGCGGGACAATACCGCTGGTGAGGCAGAGACTGCGGTACAGAATCCGTTGCATATCAGCAGTCGAACACGTTGAAAGCCGGAGTCCACCGATGCGAGGCTGAATCTGTTTGGAGTAGAGGTTGAAATAGCCCTTGTACGTGGACGGCGTCTTTTTCGTTTTGATGTTCGGGAAGTACACCGTCTCGGCGAACTGTTGGAGGGTCATGGGTCCGTTGACTTGGAGTCCCTAATTCAACGAGTCAATAATTTCATCGGCTAGTGGACGGACACTGCGCTTCGTGCGATATTGGTCGTTGTAGTCGGCCAGCTTGCGCGAGACCTGCTTACCGTCCACACGGTAGCGGACATGGCATGCGCCATTGGCTTGATAGATGTACCCCTTTTGGATGACGAAAGTCTATCGGACCAGGGCAATTGTGCAACAGAATGTGCAACGCTGGTTTCCACAAGTGCAATAGAATCAATGCGGAGGAGTGGCAGAGTGGTTGAATGCGGCGGTCTTGAAAACCGTTAGACCCGAAAGGGTCTCGGGGGTTCGAATCCCTCCTCCTCCGCCATAACGACGAAAAAATCAGACGTTGAACTTCGCAATGCTTCTGCTATCTAATTTCAAATCAATCAAAACTTCACAATGCACTCCTGCCGGTTAACTGCTGAACGGCCGCGAAATGGCACACTGAAAGTACTATCGGGAATAGAACCAAATCCTTTAGATCGGCCGCCCAGCACAATGTGTCTCGTCAGTTGTTGACTAGGCGAAGACAGTTCCCGTCTAGTTCTATTCCTCTCAGCCAAACAGCCTTGTAACGTTTTTGCTAGCGGGAAGGCCGCGTCTCTCTAGCGTGTTCGACCAGAAAACGTTAGTAACTGGCCCCCTAGTAAGCGCGGACGGTTTTTTTCGGTGCTCGGAAACTGTCCCTTCGGCCAGTTGTGGGGGGCAGGCCCCGATGGTATTCATAACGAGAATAGCGGGTGTGTATCAATGAGCGGAACACGCAAAAGACGGCTGGCAGTTGGAAAACCGCGCGCTACCGGGTTCAGCATGATCGAACTCTTGGTGGTGGTGGCCATCGTTATGGTCGTTTCTGGTCTTGCTATTCCACAAATCACACTTACCTTGCGTTCTTATCAACTAACTTCGTCCGCGTCCCAGATCGCTGACGCCATAAAATTCTCACGTTTTGAGGCCATTCGTCGTAACAGCCCAATGAGCTTCTTGGCATGGTGGTCGGGAGTAAGGTGGTCGGTAGGCACAGACGCTAATGGCGACACCATTTTACAGCCTTCGGAACGCCAGTACGAGATTACCGGAAACGTTACTCTGCTGACCACTGCCGGCGTACCAACGTCCGTCAACCTCCCTGGGGCTTTGAATGTGCCAGCGGTCACTGTTCTATCCGGCATCACCTCGGCAAAAGCAATCTTCTTCGATCCGCGAGGGGCCGTTAATTTTGCCGCAAGCGCCGGCGGTGTCCCTACCGTTTACGTGTTTTACGTCGGTCCGACCTCTCTAAGCACTCAGGACTATCGGGCTGTCGTGGTCATGCCTTCCGGTCTAACTCAGGTCTGGGCCGGCAATGCCGCAAACCCCTGGCACCAAATAAGCTGATTCTTTAACGGCATCTGAGGAAATGCGAATGAGTAAGCAGATCACAAATAACAAAAAACATCGACGCCAACAGGGATTTACGCTGATCGAGTTGATGATTGCCGTCTTGGTGCTCGTGGTTGGAGTAGTGTCGGTGGCCCAACTGGTTCCCGCAGCGATTTTTCTTAACTCGCGCAACCGTGCCGATTCCAGCAGCTTGGTTTTTGCGCAGCGCGAGATGGATCAGTTTGTGAATCAACCGCTGACGACGCCGGCGCCCTATACCTTCACCGACCAACAGGGTCAAGTTTGCAATCTGGGTGGCGCCACGGTTTTCAATGCTGTGGTGGGGAGTCCCGTCACGACTGTCGGCGGCCACGTGGCGATCAACTTCAGTGGCGCGCAGGTCGGCGGATACAGCTTCACCTATACGGATCCGACAGACCCTAACATTACATATGATGTGCGCTGGGCGGTCATCAATACTGGCGTCGCAGGGAGCGTCTATTCGCGCCGATTCATCCTGGGAGTCCAAAAAAGAGGTGGAGATACCCCTCTCCCGCCGGTAACGCTCGACACCACGGTGTCTCGATGAACAGTCCACTAGCACGCCGCAAGAGGCAAGCAGGATTCTCGATAATCGAACTAATGCTCTCGTTGGCTCTGTTTGTCATTATCAGCGGCGCCGCGCTCAGCCTGTTGAGCATGACGCAGAAGCGTTTCAAAACCGAGGGCCAGGTCCTCAGCTCATTCCAGGAAGGGCGGCTCGCTCTGGACATGATTGCGCGTGATGTCAACGATTCTGGTTATCCCGCGGCTAATCAGCTTGGTGCGGTAGCTCCGCTGGTAACAAGTTACGCCGTGACTCCGGTGGCCTGGAGTCCTGTATCAATAAATCCTTGCGCGATCGGAACGTGTACCTCTCCAGGCAATTTCGATCTGATTCTGGAAGAGCTCAATCCTACAACCAACACTATGCAATGGATTCATTATCAACTTGTAGGAACCACCCTTTTGAGGGGCACGGTCGACAAAGTCGTTGCTGGTGCTGGTGCTGATCCTATCGCAGCGACGACTGCAGCTGGGATGTTCCCCTATGCGACGAATGTGATGAACAACACTTCCGCCGCACAGATTACTGCAATCAACGCTGCTTATCCTGGCACCTTTCCCGGCGGCGCGCCGCTTCCCATCTTTACCTATTATTGCGATGTCCCGAACCAACCCCCCGCATTGTGTACCGGCGCCGGTGCTAGCAATCTAGCCAACAACATCCGCGAGGTGGAAGTCACATTGATTGTTTTGACTCAGCAACCAGACATGCAAACGGGCAGGCTCCGAGTGGTCACCTTGAACGGTCGTGGTCACCGCCTAAATCCGAATCGGTAGTATTTGAGCAAATTGGAGAAACCATGAAACGCTCAGCGCATCGCATCACCAAAAACCAGGAAGCAGGAGTAGCGCTTCTACTGTCGATTTTCGTGTTGTTAGCGATCTCCGTGGTAGGCATCGCCATGATTCTGGCCAGCGGCACCGAGTCGGCATTGGCGGGCAATTATAGGGCGTCTACCAGCGCATATTACGCAGCTACGGCCGGTCTTGAAGAAGCTCGCGGTCGGCTGCTCAACAAGAACACCAATTATTTCGACCTTACCGTCCCAACCTTTATGCCGGCCTTAGGTACCACTCTCGCCCCAGCTCAAGTGCGTTATATTCTCAATCCCAATGGCGGTGAAGTGGTTGCGCCTCTGACACAAGGCAATCCTGCAACCTATCCGGATAGCGAATATGCGCAGGAGTTTGGCGCGAATCCCCTTGCCGCGAACACACAAACGATTCCTTCCACCACTGCTCTGGCAGGCGGTGTGACACCTCCGCTTTACAAATGGGTGCGGATCACTCCGGCCACGGAAAGGTCTGTTGGTAGAGACGTGAACGGCGACGGCGTAACCGACAACGTCATTCCCTTGTTCTTTGACTCGGGCTTGGTGCCACCGCGACTGATCGTCAACGCGGCGCCCCCGAATACTGCTCAGCAGGTTTTCCAGATCACCGCGCTCGCAGTGCTGCCTAATCGCAGCGAGAAGCTTCTCCAGTACACCGTCGCGGCCAGAACCTTCAATTTGAACTTCCCTTCGGCGCTTACGATTGGCGCCAACAATGTCTCTTTTACGGGAGCAAATTCCAATCCGTATATGGTTAATGGCCAGGACGGTTCCGGAGGTGCGCCGGCGGTGCCTGGCTGCACGCCCAATCCCGCTACCGTTAAGAATGCCATTGGAGCCACCAATCCCGCAGACGTAGCTGCCATCGTTGCCGGTATTCCTCGCCCGACCCATTACACCGGAGCCGGTGGCACCACTCCGAATGTCGCCTCGGTCTCACTCGCTACCAGTTTAGATACGCCGTTAGACACTTTTAACACTGTGCAAGCCATAACTAGCGCGGCGGATCTGGTTATCAGTGGCAACGCCACTCAAGCGAATATGCCGGCTGGAATGTCCGCGTCGAATCCAATGACGGTCGTAGTTGACGGTGACTTCAGCATGACTGGAAACTACACGGGCTATGGTCTGCTAGTAGTTACAGGGAATTTCGCCTATAGCGGCAACACCGGCTGGGATGGGATCGTACTCGTGGTCGGCGATGGCACCACCACCTACAACGGAAATGGCGGCGGCAACAACGCATTTAACGGTGCCATCTATGTCGCCACTATCTGGGACGCCAACCACAACCTGCTAAATAACTTCGGTCCAGTCTCATACGACATCTCCGGTGGCGGCGGAAACGGCGTGTATTACGACAGTTGCTGGGTCAAGGCCGCGCAGCAGCCTGCAACCTATCAGGTCCTTTCGTTCCGAGAAATCCCCTATAACGACTAACATGGAGCCGCGCATGAAACATCAAATCTTTCTTACCCTTAGCTGCGCGGCCGTGTTGTTCGCCACCACTGGCACGGCTTCGCTCGCTCATTATGCACAGGTGGCTGCGAAGGACTCGTCCTCCGGTCCGAAAAAGCACAAAGTTTGGACTGATGATGAGGTTTCCACACTTCGAACTCCTGAGGACAATTACATCCAACAGAAGCAAGCTGCGGAATCCGCTGCTGCGGCCGCTGCCGCCGCCGCTGCCGAGCAGGCGAAATCGAAGCCTAAGTCCGAAAAGGTTGTTGCCCCCCCGCGCCTGAGCAATCCGAAGTCTCCGGAAGACGCTGACCGCATGATCGCCTGGGAAAACCGTGATGTTGATGCGCAGACGGAATATGTAGATAAACTGCGTACCCAACTCGAGCAAGCCAGTCCGGAAGACCGGGACAAGCTCGAAAAGAGCCTAGCCGCGCGCATCCAAATCGTTGAAGACACCAAGAAAGAGCGCGACGCCCTGGTGACGCAAAAAAAGGAACTCGAAAAGAAAGCGGCTTCAGGTGCTAAACCCGTCGATTCTGCCAGTACTTCTGCGCCGCAATAACGCCGCACCGGCACAACGAAAATCTATCGAGCAGCTTCTAAAAAATTCAGAATCCGTCCATGCCGCGTCGAAGCTGCAATTCGGGGCGGCGCTGCCATCGCCGACAACGAGTAATCTGCGCCAAGTGGTAATCGTTAATCCTTAGGCCCATGCGCAAGCGAATGGGTGTATTCGCTCACCGCGCGATTCCTTAGACTAGAACTAACCTAGATGCCCTCTTCCAGGAAATTCGTGTGGCTCCTCGCCGCGTGGCTGATGCTGCTAGCGGTATACGCGACTGTTTCCTTCACACTTCCGCGTGGAAACCAATCTCTCTCCACTTTTGGAAATTTGGTGCAGTGCCTTGTTCCTCTTGTAGCGAATGCAGGATTACTTGCAAATGCCGGAACTCCGCTGTGGCGGCGCAATGCTTTCTGGATGCTTTTGGCTCTTGGCTGCACTCTATGGATGACCGGCCAGTTCGCCTGGACGTATTACGAAGTCTATCTACACCGTCCGCTGCCGGGCATGTTTTCAGGCGATATTGTTTTTTTTCTGCACGGCATTCCCATGATCGCGGCGCTGGCGCTACGCCCGCATCGCAGGCTGGAAGAGCTTCGCTTACGATTCGGCTACCTGGACTTTGTATTGCTGATTGTGTGGTGGACCTTTTTATACGCCTACATCGTCCTGCCGTGGATGTACGCGGCACCGTCACTGGGTCCCTACAATCATACTTACAACATAGTTTCAAATATTCAGAATATGGTCTTGGTGCTTGCTCTGGGTGTCTTGTGGCTCCGCACCGCGGGCCCCTGGAAAACAATTTACGCCAATCTGTTTGGGGGAGCAGCGCTGTATATGCTGTCCTCCTTGGCGCTCAATGTGGCCATCGATAAAGGAGAATATTACACCGGCAGTCTCTATGACCTGCCGCTGATTTCGTCTTTTCTATGGTTTGCGTTGGCTGGCTTAATCGCTTATCAAAACCGCGAAGTGCTCGATGCACCTTTTCAGGGCGTCGATGAATCCAGCGTCGAAACCGCACGGGGCGAAAGTGTGTGGGCCGCGCGAATGGCCATGGCCGCGGTAATCTCGCTGCCGCTATTCGCAATCTACACGGTGAAATATTCCGGTGATGGCCCGGCGGTTAGAGACTTCCGCTTGATGGCCACCTTCATTGCCGCAATTCCTCTTGCGCTTTTGGTGTTTTTGCGCACCCACTTGGCAGATGCCGATCGCGTGCGCTTGCTTGCAGAGGCGGAAATGTCTGTCAATAATTTGCGAAAGCTGCAGACCCAGATCGTGCAATCGGAAAAGCTCGCGTCCTTGGGGCAACTCGCTGCCGGGGCCGCCCACGAAATTAACAATCCGCTCACGGCCATTCTCGGTTTTTCGGATTTGCTGGCCGACGATCCGACCCTTTCCGAAAAAGCCAGAAGCACCGCTGCTAAGATTCGCGACCAGGCCCGGCGGACCAAAACATTGGTCGGAAATTTACTGAGCTTCGCGCGGCAAGTACCGGTGGAACGCGCGCTCCTGGACATCAACATTGTGGTAGCCAACGCCGTGCAGCTACGCACACTCGATTTACACAATCCCAATATCAAAATCGAATTGCAGCTTGAGTCGGTTCTTCCGAGCGTGCGCGGGGATGGAAATCAATTGGTACAAGTATTTTTCAACATCATCAGCAACGCAGTCGATGCGATGGAAACGAATGGCGGCGTGCTGACCATCAAGAGCATGCGAAATCGGGCCAATGTAGTGGTTCTTTTTACCGATTCCGGACCAGGGATTAGAGAACCCGACAGGGTCTTCGATCCTTTTTACACTACCAAGCCCGTCGGGAAAGGTACCGGGCTCGGGCTGAGCATCTGCTTCGGCATCATGCAGGAGCACGGCGGCAAAATTTCTTGCTACAACGGAGAGCGCGGCGGCGCGGTGTTTCGTGTCGAACTTGCGGCCCTGCTCCCCGTGTTACCGTCCAGGGAAACCCCGGTCCCGAGCCACGCGCCTAAGTCCACCGTAACCGGAAAATTCTAGTCTTGTCAGTTTCACATTCTTCGCCGTTAGCGCCGACCTGTTCGAAATTCCCTCTGAACGACAATTCACCCCTTCAACGGGTTGCGCCACAGTCGTGCTAAAGTTTTCTGCGCGCGCTAGCGGAGAATTCATGACGGATGTTGCGATTCGCACCGAAAAGCTCACCAGGCATTTTGGGAATCTTGTGGCTGTCGACGCTATGGATCTGCAAGTAACTGCGGGGCAGTTTTTTGGTTTTTTAGGGCCGAATGGCGCGGGAAAATCGACCACCATCAAAATGCTGACAGGGTTATTGGCGCCTAGTTCGGGCAGTGTCGAGGTGCTGGGCCTCGATTTTGCCGCCCATCCGGTGGAAGTGAAACGCCAGATCGGTGTGGTGCCGGAAGGTATGGGATTATTTGACCGCCTGACCGGCACGGATTACCTGCGATTCGTGGGTCGCATGTACGGTCTCGACAAGCAGACTACCGAACGGCGCGCTGAAGAATTGTTGGAATTTATGCAGCTCGCGGATCGGCCCAAAACCATGATCGTGGACTATTCTCACGGGATGCAAAAGAAACTTGCCCTTGCCGCTGCCGTGATTCACGGGCCGCGCGTTTTGTTTCTGGATGAGCCGTTCGAAGGTGTGGACGCACTGGCTGCCGGCGCGTTGAAGTCGCTCCTGGGAAGAATGACGGAGCGCGGCGTGACGATTTTTTTGACTTCTCACGTTATGGAAATCGTGGAGCGTTTGTGTAGTCACGTGGCCATCATTAACAAAGGCCGCTTGGTGGCGCAGGGATCAATCGAGGAATTACGCGCTGGCGTGCCAGGCGATGCGGGCAGCAAAGTCACACTGGAACAAATTTTTCTATCCATCGTTGGCCAGCATGGAGGACAGCGCGGAGTGGAACCTCAAGTCGATGAGCTTTCATGGCTGACCTAGCAGGCCCCATCAGTCTCGCTGATCAAATCCGGCTGGTAGCCGGACTTCGCTGGCGCATACTCATCAATAGTCTGCACAAAAAAAATAATGTTCTCGATCTGATTGGAATGGGTTTTGTTGCATTTTTCGGTTTGATCCTCGTGATCGTACCGTCCTTCGCGTTTTATTTTGCCGGGTATTCATTGGTATCTGGTGGGCGGCTGCAGTGGCTGGCAGTACCGTTCTGGGCCATATTTATTTTCTGGCAGTTAATCCCCATTTTTGCAGCGGGCTTTGGCTCGAGATTTGAGTTTCGAACGCTGTTGCGCTTTCCTTTGAGTCCTAGAGCTTTCTACCTGATTGGTCTCGCGTACGGATTGGCCGATTTCCCTGCGGTCGCGTCCATTTGCTGGCTTTTGGTTATTACTGCGGGCGCTACGGCTGCCAGGCCCAGTGTTTTGCCGATCATGCTAGTCGTAACTCTATTGATCATTTTAATGAACGTGACCATGGAACGCTTGATCGGCTCATGGCTGGAAAGACTGCTGGCGAAGAGGCGCTCGCGCGAACTATTTTTGGGCATCTTCATCCTGTTGATGTTTTCGATGCAATTCATCGCGCCGATTCAGCGCCAATATGTAAAGAGAAATCTGAATCCAGGCGCTTTCTCGGAATTGGCCAAGTACCTGGCTCCATTTCCACCTTCGTTGTCGGTCCGGGTCATCACCGGCGCCGTACGGCATGATTTCGTGGGTATGGCCATCGGGTTGTCCGCGTTGACAGGATTTGTCTTCTTGTTCTCGGCGTTGCTGTGGCAAAGGTACGTTGCGCAATATCGCGGCGAAGAATTAAGCGAATCTCCTGCGCCATCGCGTGTCGCGCCACTACGGACCTCCCGCCCGCTTTCAGGTTCGCACGTCACCAGTGCGGAACAATCTTCTCCCGGCTTATTGCCGCCGATGGTAAGAGCGATTTTGCGCAAGGAATTCTCTTACTTGATTCGAAACGGATTTGCATTTTTTCTTCTGGTGCTGCCTCCAGCGCAAATTCTTCTGTTCGGTTCGCAATTAAGCGGTAAGCAACGCGTCATTGCGGGCATGGCATTGAACGCGGACCTGTTCTTTCCCGGCATGATGGCTTACACCGTGCTGATCGCGATAGGTCCTGCTTACAATGCGTTTGCGTACGAGGGCCGAGGAATTCAAACCTACTTCACCGCTCCATTGAGATTTTCAGATATTTTCGCGGGAAAAAATCTGTTGTCGGCCGGCGTGATTGGATTCGAAGTTGGTCTTTGCGCAGGGGTCCTCGGTTGGGCCCTCGGGCCTCCCTCAATTCCCACGCTGTTTGCCACCGTCTTCGCGCTCATCTTCACCGTAACCGGCCAATTACCGATAGCCAATTGGGCTTCGCTAAGCTTTCCTCGCAAACTGGAATTCGGTTCCATGCGTAGTCAACGAAATTCCGGCGTGTCCGTGTGGATTATGTTCGGCGCGCAGATAGTCCTTGCCGGAATTTCAGCGCTGGTGCTGTCGACCGCAAGAATGTCGGGCAATCCGTGGTTGCCCGCCGAAGGCTTTGCGTTTTTGGCGGCGGCCGCGTTAGGCGGATATTTTGCTTCGCTACAGCCGCTGTCAGAGCTTGCGGAGAAAAAGAAAGAAGTTCTGATTGAAGCGCTTTGCCGCTAGGTCGGCGAGGCGTTCGTTTCGGGTGGAAACGCCTAAATCTTTGAGTGAATCAAGGCTCGTACGCGCCGAAGAAACTTACTCTGTATGTTGCGCGAGAACGTGATTTTTGCCGCACGGTTCACAGCGATAACCAAGATTCTCAAACATCGTTACCAGCGTTTGCCGGTTTTTGTCACCGTGCATCTCGCAAAGAATAGTTGGCCGTCTTTCGTTTAACAGTTTTGCTGCGCCACGAAACACTTCTACTTCTGCGCCTTCTACATCACATTTGATGAAATCCGGCGCCGGGGATTCAAGCACGCATTCATCTACGGATATAGCTTCGACCCGGATGGTCCCGCGAGCCGACTTTTCCGCGTCGTTGTCAATAACGTGTCCCAAACCGCGATCTGGTGACACCTCAGTGTCCGCGCGAGCGAAGAACACCGGATTTGAAGAAGACCACACCGCTTTCTCTTCCACGGAAATCGGCGCATCCTTATTCCTTCCGACATTTTCACGGAGTCGCGCCGCAATTTCCGGGTCGGCTTCAAATGCCGTCACGCGACCGGTAGCGCCCACCAAACGTGCGGCAAGAAGAGAAAAGAAACCAATGTTCGCGCCGATGTCATACACCGTCATTCCCTTCCGCAAATATTTCTGCAACACGGCTTGTACTTCTGGCTCGACATCGCCATTGAAATAATCGCGCCCTGTGCGGGGATTTAGATGCAGCCAGATTCCCTGAGCCGGGCCGCGTCGAACCTGAACCCAAGTCAACGCGTCACGCGAGAGGAGCTTTCCACTTGCCCAACGCAATCCGGGTCCGATTACCGGGACGGCCCGTAACTTTGTGAACGGCGCGGCGAAACGTAAAAACACTTTGCCGAGCCGGCCACCCGAAAAGCTCAAGTTACTTCTCCACCAGAAAACTGCCGATGCACAGCGCGTCCATACCTGAACTAAAAAATGTCCGCACTGCGTCAGTAGGCGTGTGCACGATCGCTTCGCCGCGTAAATTGAACGAGGTGTTCATAATGACCGGCACGCCGGTGCGTTTGTCGAATTCATCGATGAGCCGCCAGTACAACGGATTAGTTTCCTTTTCCACTGTTTGCGGCCGCGCACTGCCGTCCACATGCGTCACGGCCGGGATAATCGCGCGTTTTTCCGGCCGCACTTGCGCGGTGAGAATCATGAACGGAGAATCGGTGGCGCTTTCGAGATATTCCGAGGCCGCTTCCTTTTTGAACGAAGGAGCAAAGGGGCGCCACCACTCGCGAAACTTGACGGCGTTATTCACTTTTGCGTTCATTTCCGGGTCTCGCGGATCGGCAAGAATGGAGCGGCTGCCCAGCGCTCGCGGGCCGAATTCCATTCGCCCTTGAAACCATCCGATAATTTTGCCCTTTGCCAGAAGTTCGGCCACCGACTGCGCCACATCCTCAAGCCTTCTATAACGCAATTTGTATGTCTTCAAAATTGATTCGACGGCGGTGTCATCAAAACTGGGACCCCAATAGCCGTGGCGCATGGCGCGGTTGGGAAGTTTTCCGCCGTTATCGAGATAAGGAGCGAGAGCAGCGCCAAGCGCAACTCCATCGTCGGACGCAGCAGGTTGGACGAAAATTTTATCGATGAGCCCGGAAGCGGCAATTTTTCCGTTGGCCTTGGAATTTAGAGCTACACCGCCAGCCATGCAGAGGTTGCGGCTGCCAGTTTTCTGCATGGCCATTTTCACAACGTTCATCATGGCGATTTCGCAAGCTTCCTGCACAGCGTACGCGATATTTTTGTGCTGCTCGGTGATTTCGCTTTCTGCTACACGAACGGGACCAAATAACTTGGTCATCTCCGCGAACGGCTCACCGCCCGGTGCAACTAATTTCCTGACATGCACACGATATGGACTGGCTTGCAGATCGATGAAACTGCTTAAGTCAATGCCCGGCTGGCCGTAAGGGGCCAGGCCCATTACTTTCCATTCGTCACTATTGCGTTGGAAGCCCAGAAATTCGGTGAACTCGCTGAAAAAATATCCAATCGAATCCGGAAATGGAATGGTGGTCACATGCTCGAGTCGTCCATCATGCCCACGCCAGATCGAAGTAGCTTCCCACGCGCCCCGGCCATCCATGACCACCACGGCGGAATCCTCAAATCCGGAATAACCGTAAGCGCTGATCGCATGTGCGAGATGATGATCGACGTACCGCATGCGCGCTTTTACATTTCCAAATTGACTCGTGAAGCGTTTCGCGCCGCCCTCTTGATGCCACATGCTCATGAAATGCAAAGTGGAATTCAAAACGTTCAGATAATTCAGGGGCATCTGTCCGGACGCATAACATTTCAGGTCGTGGCGATACGCGGCTCCGGGATGCGGCCAGCCGAAGCACACCTCGTCCAATTGGCCGGCCTGTACGCCCGCAAACTCGAGGCATGCACGAATTGCGTGACGCGGGAAGCCCGCGTCGTGTTTGACCCGACTGATACGTTCTTCCGCGACGGCAAATAGCAATTCTCCATCGCGCACGACGCATGCTGAGGTATCGTGCATTTGAGAATAATTAATGCCTAGGGTCAACAAATGAGGAAAGCCTTAGCCTTCGCGCGCAGGCTCAATTTAAAATAACCTTCCCGGAGTGGGACGTGCCGTCGATGTTTGTTTCGTGAGGCTCGGGAACCGTTGGAATCGGTTTAACACCCATCGCCCGGCGAAAAACGGCCTCATGCCTCAGGGCGCTGAGTTTCCAAGTGAACCGTTTCATTTTTTCCTGCGCCGCGCATCCAAGTTTGTGGCGGAGTTGCGAATTTCCGTACAGAGTGCTGAGCGCAACGGCAAGTGAATCGGCGTCACCCGGGATAGTCAACAGTCCGTCATGACCATCTTCCACCAGGTCCGTCATGCCACTCGATTCCGTAGTGACTACCGCGAGCCCTGAAGCCATGGCTTCGAGCAAAACTAGCGGCATGCCTTCCACGAGCGACGGTAAAACAAAAATATCATGTTGAGCGTAAAGTCCGGGCATTTCCGCCCGCGAAATAAAAGGACGAACGCTGATTGAGCCTTGAGCCACAGCAGAAAAATAACGACGAACCGTCTGTTCATTTTCAGCACAGCCAGCGATGGTGAGTCTAATTCCTGGCGCCAGCGCCAACAGCCGTTCGAAAGCTTCAGCCAACGCATAAATTCCTTTGTGGTCAATCCATGTCCCCACGAACAAAAGTTGGGGCTCACGTGTGTCCGACCAGGTGCGCCGATGGAAAAATTCCGGCCCCACCCCATTTGGAATAAACCACACCCGGTCGGGAGCCAGGCCATATTGCATCTGCAAAAACAAAAGTGCTTCGCGATTGGTAACGATGCATTGATCAGCGGTCTCAATGGACCAGCGATACGTGCGCATGTGATAAAAATTCTGCCAGATTCTGTTCTTCAAGCGGAAATAGTGCGCGCGGCCTCTTTTTGCTTCCCGGGCCATCGCGTAGTTTCTACGTTCCTCGAGCCCGTGCATGCTCATTACATAAGGCGGCCCCGCGGCTGAACCTTTCCGGCGACGACGAAATCCGTACCAAAATCCATACGGCGCATAAATATTCACAACATCGTATTCGTTTTTGACCTCGTTTACATAGCTCGCGACCCTGCCAGCGAATTCGAAGGTTCGAAAACGGGCCGGCCACCGCTGCTTCGTTATGAGATCCTCAAAAAACATCAGCTTCACGGTGTGACCCAGATTACGCAATTCTTTGGCGACGTTGTGCACCACCCCGGCACCACCAGCTTCCGCCTTTCCCGCGACTCCGGCGATCATTAGCACGCGCATTTAGGAGCGATCCCGCTCTTCCGATATCAGAAAATAGACGTTCGCATAGTTCGGCGTGGTTAGGAGGCGAGCCCGGCGATAGACACGAACGGCTCTTTTTCTCATATTTCGGTCTTGGGCAACCGTTTGACATGCCTAAGCCGTGGAACAGGAAAAAATACTTTCCTGGCGTTCAAGTACCACTGATTCGAAACGAGTCTGCGCCGAAGTGCGCCGTAGAAACGCGGGGGTACCACGTAGGCAGGCAGCAATGTTGCGTATTTGAATAGGCGATGAGTCCAGGAAGCATCGCTGTGAAGTAACCGATACATCGCGAGTTCTGTTTTTACCATCTCTCGTGAACTTCCGTGGCCTGCGGACAAACGGAGATGATCGGCTTCCACTTGCACGGCATGAACAATGGTCTGAACTACCTCTTCACTCACACCAACTTCTTTTAAGCGTGTGGCCAGGCTCTGAGCCAGTTGAGCGATGTTTTTCTGTTTTCGCATCACATTGGCTTCGTTGAAAGACTGTTGTGAGTAAAAGTTATCGTTATGCAGGCGGTAAAAAAACAACGCCTCCGGCAAAATTTCTACTTCCCCGAATGCGGCAGCCATCGTGAATACGAATTCATCCGCTTCAATACGTATGGACTCGGGTACCGGTAAAACTTTGCGCAGAACGCTGGCTCGCACGGTCGCACGTGTTCCCAGGAAGCTTTTGCGCAAGCGAAACATCATCGCGCCCTGGACACTTTGGATGGAAAATCGATGCCCTTCACTGAGGACGTCTATATGACGGCTGCCGTCAGTAGATACTGTCACGGTGCCATGCCCGACCATTACTACTTCCGGTGACGTCGCGAAAAGAGGAACAACTCGGCGCAACTTCGACTGATCCCACCAGTCGTCGCCGTCCAGAAAAGCAACTAACTCACCCCTACATTCGGGGATGCCGGCGTTAAAAGCTGAGCCTTGGCCGCCGTTGACCTTGCGAATATAGCGGACACGCGGAACAAATCGCTGGACGATCTCCGCAGTGCCATCGGTTGAGCCGTCGTCCACAACGATGATCTCTCGATCAGACGCAGGAAAATCCTGATCGAGCACACTGGTGATGGCCTTCTCAATGAAGCGCTCGTGATTGTACGTATCGATGAGAACGCTAACGCGCGGACCGCTGATAGGTAACTCCGTCAAAAAATTCGCCCTACCCACGAGAAGTTTCGATGTAGCCGCTCATTTGCGCCGATGGATTCTCCATACAAGTGTACGATACTTCGTTCAGGTGGCATGAGACAGGTCTAATGGAACTTCACTCCGCCGGCGCCAGCAGTTGGTGGCTTCGAAAGCCAACCTCAGGCCCTCTTCGAACGGCTCAGCCCCAGGCGTTTTCGCCATGGCGCTGTGCGCTGCACGAAGTTGCGCCACAGCCATTGCCGCACGCAATATATCTGCGGGCGGTAGCGAACGCGGCCGATCGTGCGATCAGCACCCAACTCATGGGTGGCATTCAATAATGTGAACGCATGCGGCACCCCACCGTAGATATCCAGATTGCGCCGCGCTTCCTCGCCGCCGTAAGCGCTGCGCTGGCCTCCGGCGATGTGACCGTAGTCATGATTTTGATGTATCGCGCGAGCCACCTTAGTGATGTCAACCACCGGAGTGCCGTGAAACAACGCGTCTTTAATCAGCCATTGATCAAACCACGCGCGACCGAGAGTGAGCGCTGGCACATCAGAATATATGTCTCGAGTAAATACAAAAGCGTCGATCGCGGTGTGATGGCCTGAAACACCGGGAGGCAGAAGTTCGAGCCGCAGACGCGGTTCAGTTTTGAAATCGAGATCTTTTCGAAGATCGATCTCCCACCGATGGGTGACAGCAAGAAACTTTGGAATCTGCTCGTGAATAGCGGCGATGGCGTCCTGAAATTCTTGTAGCAGAATAATGTCGCAGTTTACATAGCCGAGCACGGGCGAATTGCTTACGGCTTTAGCACGTTGCAGGAGGTCGTTAAGCAACGGAGTGCCAAATTCGTTTCTGTGAATATCCCGGAGATGGCCGATTTGCAATTCAGCGGCGATCTCCGCCGTACCTTTCTCTTCACCGAAGAGAAAAATTTCCGGACGCGGATCAAGTTTGGTCCAACTGGTGATGGCGTTGCGTTGAATTATCCCAATATGCCCATCGAACGGCTTCGGCATAGCAAGAAGGGTTAGCAGAGGGCCGCTCATTGCCCGCGAAGTGCGGTCTGGCAATCACCGCCGTGCGGCCATGGACTGCATTTTTTTTCTAAGCCGTAAACGAGTGCAGGATTTGTTACGCAGGACCTTTCAGGCGGCGAATACCTTCGCGGATGACCCACTTATTCTCCTGATCTGTCACTATCGGCGGGCAATCAAGTCCGGCCAACTGGTACAAGCTTTTCAACGCCAGATGTTGCCAAATTCCCCTCAGCTTGGGAATATTTTTGACCGAGCTGGAAACACGGCGAAAAACTTTGATCGCGCCAGCCCACCTGATGAATTTTAGCTCGCTCTCAATGATTTTGTCGCATCTTTCATTATAGCGCTGCATGTTCGAACAGCTGATCGCATCCGGATGAAAGCGGTACCCTCCAATGAGGGCGTCCACGGAGTAAAGACGGGCGTGACGGAAGAACCGCACCCAAAGGTCGAAATCGCCGACGTCGCGATAAGCGGCGTTCAATTCGCCCCCGGCTTTATCCCACAGACATCTGCGCCAGAAAGTCGATTCCTGCTGAATGTATTTGTTGGCGCCGGCCAGGAAGCGGTAGCGAGACCAGCTGGGCAGAGTGCGAATATCTACGGTCATGCCGTTCGGGTTGAAGCGCGTGGGCCTCCCGGTGAGCCATTCGACCGCGCGCAAGGATGCGAAAACGCTGCCGACTACAAATAAGCCGTTGGTGTGCAAAAGATCACTAGCGTTCAGCCAGCCCATGATATCTCCGGTGGAGTGAGAGAAGCCGGTATTGAGCGCGTCGTACACTCCTTTGTCTCGGCGGCTGACCCACCAGGAAATATGGCTTTCATATTTGCGAATGATTTCCACCGTTCCATCCGTTGACCCACCGTCCACAACGATATATTCAAGATTCGGATACCCCTGATAGACGATGGAGCGGATGGTTTCTTCTATAAAGCGGGCCCCGTTGTACACCGGTGTCACCAGCGTGATGCGCGGCCATTGCGTGGATGCGGCCTGCAAATTTGGAGCCACATGAACTCCACTGGCGGCCACGTCGATTTTCCATGCTTGGTAATTGGCGGCTGGCATTATCGTCCGTCTGTTCTCCATGACCAAAGAGGCGGGGTCCTGAGTTTGGCTTTAGCCTTGCCGGACGCGAACCATGGACTTGAGAATCTGGATGCCCCGTTCACGGGCAGACGCGCCAAGAGACCAATGATGAGCTCCGTAGGGAGCCAGGGTTTTGCGTTCAACGAGATTGCGAAACTCTCTTTCTCGTTCTCGCGGTAAAGCCACCAGATTGGCGTCATAGTAATTCAGCTCGTGCGATGTGGGGCGCAACGAACCGTCCGCACTGAGTTCAAACCACCGGTAACCGGCACGGGTAAGATATTCAACGATAGCTTTCGATGGATATCCCCACGGCTGCGTGCGAATGTCTTGAACCTCCACGAGAATCGCCGGGCGGGCGACTCCGCGTAAAAGGCGCGCCGTACCTGTCAATGCCGACAGCTCAGCGCCCTCCACGTCTAACTTAATAAAGTCGACACGGGAAATGCCCAGCTCGAGCAACACATCGTCCACCGGGCTGACCTGCACGGGGATCTTGAACGTGGATTCGACTACCACCGGCTCCCGTAAACTATTCCCCCAATCGCAAGAGCCATTCACCATAAATAGGTCGGCGGGGCCGTTTTCACTGCCGACCGCATGAGGTTCTATGCGGACGTTGCGGCATCCATTGATGCGCACATGCGTGGCGAGGCGGCGACATTCGCGAGGAGAAGCTTCAAAGGCGATCACTTGTCCTTTACGCCCCACGCATTTCGAGGCCAATAAGTTATACAAGCCGTGGTGGGCTCCGATGTCCAGGACAACCATGCCTGGACGCAGAAGGCGTTCAACAAAATGCAGCTCGGCCCGTTCGAAGTTTTCCTCCACCAGCTTATGATCCAACTCGCCGTCCCGGGCCAGCCACCAAGCTCCAAAAGGCAACCGCCAGGGCATTGGAGTTCCGGGAAGAACTCTGCGGATACGATTGGCGATGGAGATGTATTTTTTTCGACCTGGCAGCGCTAGAAAACGGGCCATACGCTGCGAAATTGCACCCGGGAATGCTGATACTTTTGCCCAGGGGTCCTGTTTTTCATGGGTCTCCATACAGAGACGAAAGCCAGAAAGATCGATGGGAATTGATGAAGCCACCAGAACGGTGCGCTTGCGCCGGTGCTCAAAGGTCTCGCAAAAATCATCGTGCTTGGGAAGGCTTACCAGGCGGTATACAAAGTTGAAGCCCGCACGATAGAGCATCTTTATTAAGCTGTCTTCGCTGGGGTAACAGGCCACATCTGTAAGCCCCTGGTCGAACTCTGAAGGCTCTTCCCTCAACAGCATGGAAGGCTTGTTGTCCGGCACGCACATGCTCTCCAGTAACAAGCACTTTTCGGTCAGCGAGCGAAGATGCCGCACCGCCAGCAAAGGATTTTCCAGGTGATAGAGCAATCCAAAACATAAAACCAGGTCAAATTCCCCCAGCCTCAGTACAGAATGCTCCTCAAGATTGGCTTGCTCAAAAGGGATATTAGGAAATCGTTTACGTGCTTCAACGACGTTTTCCGTACGGCCGTCGAAGCCGCGAACATTTAACCCGCAATCCGCAAGGGTTTGCGAAAAGAAACCGACCCCTGCTCCGGCGTCAAGTGCGGTCTTCAACCCGAGGGCGGGAATAAGGCCATGCAGTACATGGCGAATGGCTTCTTCGCGCGCTCGAATCAACCTCTGATAGTGCTGTTGATCGAACGGCGAAAATTTAATTGGGGTTTGCTTCAGGGGTGCGACGAGTGGCCGTGGATCAGGAGAGACACCGGGGCTGGACATCGTTTTGGCCTCATTAAGAATGGGTCTGATCTGGCGGGCGCGTTAACAGATAAGGTATGTTAACGTAAGTATTATCAAGTAGTTAACTATAATCTAAATATACTTGCACTTGCTCGTCGGCTGGATTTGTTCATCGCACATGTAGGAAAAAAAGTTAGTTTCGATTCAGACGGCCGTTGCCGCGCGACTGGCGGTAAACCACTCAATGGTTTCTTTTAGGCCGGCACGCAACGAAGTTTTTGCGCGCCACCCAAATTCCTGTACAGCCCGCGAAGTATCCAGCGAACGCCGTGGCTGGCCATCCGGCTTGCTATGATCCCATCGAACCGCGGCCCGCGCCCCAACCATGGTGCGGATCATCTCCAGCAAATCGCGAACGCTGATTTCTTGGCCCGATCCCAAGTTAACCAGATCAGGCTTCGAATATTTTTCAGCGGCAAGCAGGATGGCTTCCGCGGCATCCTCCACATACAAAAACTCTCGCGTCGCGTTACCCGTCCCCCAAGCCACAATTTCCGGAGCATCGGCTTGTTTTGCTTCAATGCATTTGCGAATCAAAGCCGGAATAACGTGCGAACTTTCAAGATCGAAATTGTCGCGCGGCCCGTATAAATTTACCGGAGTCAAATAAATACCGTTAAAGCCATATTCTTCACGGTACGCTTGCAACTGCACCAGCAGCATTTTCTTGGCCAAGCCGTACGGCGCATTGGTTTCTTCAGGGTATCCGTTCCAAAAGTCCTTTTCGCGAAAAGGCACGGGAGTAAATTTGGGATAAGAGCATATGGTTCCGGCGCACACAAACTTCTCGATCCCGGTAATGCGCGCGGCTTCGATCACATTCAGCCCCATGATCGCGTTGTCGTGAAAAAAGCGGCCGGGATATTTGCGGTTGGCGCCTATCCCCCCGACGACCGCCGCGAGATGAATCACAATGTCGGGACGAGTATCGGTATACAACTGAAGGGCTTCGGTTTGAATCCGTAGATCGTGCTTGTCGCTGCGTGGAATCACGACTTCTTTGGCTCCTGCGGCGCGCAGCTTATCCACCACGAAGGCGCCCAGAAAGCCGTGCCCTCCGGTAACCACAACGCGACGAGTTTCCCAAAAGCCCATGTGCCCTCAATTGCCAGTGATTTGTAAATGATGGGAACGGAATTTCTAATGCGACGCTTGCCCTTGCACCGCTTGAGCCACCCGAGTCACAGAATTGTGCCAACGATTCCACGGCCCGATCTTTTCTTCCAGAATTACTTTGCCGCGACCAGGCGACTTCAACCCCAGAGCCTCGACGTCGGCGTCCACCATGATGGCCACCAGGTCATGGAATTTAATGCGCGCTCCCCAACCCAGCGCAGCGCGGCATTTTGTAGTGTCGGCAATCAGAGTATCGACTTCCAAGGGACGAAAATAGCGTTCGGAAATCTTCACGTGCTTTTGCCATTCCAGTCCCGCGTAGGAGAAAGCCTCTTCCACAAACTCTTTTACCGAGTGCGCCTCACCCGTGCCGATGACAAAATCATCTGCCGTATCCTGCTGCACCACCTGCCACATCGCTTCCACATATTCTGGCGCATAACCCCAGTCGCGGCGCGATTCCAGATTGCCGAGATACAAAGTATTTTCTTTGCCCGCCAGAATATTGGCGACCCCGCGCGTAATTTTTCGCGTAACGAAAGTTTCGCCTCGCCGAGGGCTCTCATGATTGAAGAGGATGCCGTTGGCGGCGTGCAAGCCGTAGCCTTCGCGATAAATCTTGGTCATCCAATAAGCGTAAACTTTTGCCGCCGCGTAAGGACTGCGCGGTTGAAACACGGTGTTCTCGTTTTGTGGAGCGGGCGCTGAGCCAAACATTTCCGAGCTGGAGGCCTGGTAGAAACGGGTCTTGCATCCGCTACGGCGCACCGCTTCGAGCAATCGCATGGTGCCCAGCCCGGTGACATCGCCGGTATATTCGGGAACATCAAAACTCACCCGCACGTGACTCTGTGCCGCCAGATGGTAAAGCTCATCCGGAGCCAAACTATAAATCAGGCTCAGAATCCATTCCGTGCTCGACAAATCCCCGTGATGCAAAAATAATCGCGCGTTGGGATCGTTGGGATCCTGATAAATGTGGTCGATACGCTGGGTGTTAAACGTGCTGGAGCGCCGGATGATGCCGTGCACTTCATAGCCTTTTGAAAGCAACAGCTCGGCGAGGTAGGAGCCGTCCTGACCGGTAATGCCGGTGATTAATGCGCGCTTCATAATTTCAAGGTCTCCCGAACGTTAGCGGCGTAGTGCCATTAGCTCTCCGTGCGCTGCACAATTGTAGCCTGGGCTTCGGCTATTGTCGTGTACCCAGAAGAGTGGACTGCTGGAAATCTTTTATACCGGACGGCGAATATTCAATTTCCTCATGCGCGCCTGCAGCGTGGTGCGTTTCATGGCCAGGAGTGCGGCAGCTCCTTTCGGACCCCCGATGCGCCATTGAGTCTGCTGCAGGGCCCGTAAGATATGCTCGCGTTCTGCTTGTTCAAGAGTGGATATGGAACCGGGAGTCGATACCTCGTCACTGTTGTTACCGGCACGGACGGTAGTGGTGCGAGACGAAGAAATCGCCGTTGAAGGCGACTCTGGCTCGTTTAATAGCTCGGAAATCGGGATACGCAATTCTTTACCCGGCGACAGCAGCACGGCGCGCTCAATAAAATTCTCAAGTTCGCGTACATTTCCCGGCCAGGAATAATTTGCCAGCGCGGTCATCGCCTCCGCCGGCACATACTCGACCACCTTATTTAATCTGCGGCTGAATTTCTGAACGAAATAGCGCACCAGCAGTGGTACATCTTCGCGCCGTTCTCGCAACGCCGGTATCTGGATGGGAAAAACATTCAAGCGGTAATAAAGATCGCTGCGAAAAGTTCGATCGGCGACTTGCTTGGCCAAATCCTGATTCGTCGCAGCCACCACCCGCACATCCACTTTTATGGTGCGGTTACTTCCCAGCCGCTCGAATTCGTGTTCCTGTAGGACGCGCAGCAGCTTGGGCTGAAGCTCCATGGGCAGGTCGCCCACTTCATCGAGAAACAGCGTGCCATGATCAGCCAGCTCAAAACGCCCGATTTTCTGATTCAACGCCCCGGTAAAAGCGCCGCGCTCGTGTCCAAAAAGTTCGGACTCCAGAAGCCCGCTGGGAATCGCTGCGCAATTTATCTTAACGAAGGTGCGCTCGCGGCGCGGGCTGAGGTTGTGAATCGCGCGCGCGATCAGTTCCTTGCCGGTGCCCGTCTCACCCAGAATCAGCGCGGCGGTATCAGTCGGAGCCACCACTTCTACCTGTGACAGCGCCCGCTTCAGCGATGGAGCATCGCCGATAATTTCCTCAAAATTAAATTCGCTACGAATTTCTTCTTCCAGATACAGTTTTTCTTCGGCCAGCTTGTCTTTTAATGCGTCAATTTCCTTGAACGCCAGCGCATTTTCCACCGCTATGGCAATTTGCGCGCCCACTTGTTGCAGCAGCGAAATCTCACGATCAGGAAAAGCTTCCAGACGGCGGCTGGCCACGTTCAGCGTCCCGAAGGTCCGGCCCTGGGTGACCAGCGGAATGCAGCAAATTGTTTGTATCCCGTCTTCGCGAAGAATCTTCATCACTTCGCTGGGATAACGATCCAGCTCAGCACCGCGCACACATACCGACTTGCCGGTGGCGATGGCATCGCCTGACGGAGACATATCGCGCAGGATGGTGACTTCCGGCTTGATCAGTTCCTGGCGCCCGGGAAAGTCCAAAGCATAAATCTTCAGCAAGCCGGTGAAGGGGTCCAGCAGCGCCAGGCTGGTGTAATCATGATGGATCACCCGCTCCAGCGTCGAAACAATGCCGCGAAAAACTTCCGGTAATTCGCGGGTGCTGACCAGCACATTGTTTACTTCCAGCAGTACCCGCAAGCGATCGCGCTCCTCGGCCAACTGCGCTTGATACGCTTGCGAAGTCTCCAGGTTCAAGGCGTTGTCGACGGCCACCGCAACCTGGCTGGCCACGCGCTGCATGAACGCCAGTTCCGAATCGGTTATTTTCTGCGGCAGCAGCGTGCCGAATCCCAGAGCTCCCACCCTCCGCTGCGCGGTGGTCAACGGAACCATAGCAATAGAATGTACCCCCGCCTCGCGCAGCTGCTGCAGAAACAGCGGGTAACGAGTATCTTCTTCGTTTACTACGAATGGCTGCTGCGACTGCCACACCCATCCGGCAGGATGCCCTGCGATGGGCATTTCTTTCCCCGCCACTTTGTCGGTGAGAATGCGTGACTCCAATATGTGCAGCCGCATTACGTTGCGGATAGGGTCGTGCAGCACCAGCGTCAGGAAGTCAAACTCCACCACCCAGTGAAGCCGCTCGGAGAGCTCATGGAAAAGCGCCGGCAAATCGCGCTGCTGCGCGATGGCCTCACTCACTTCCAGTAGCGCCTCCAACTGGCGCCGGGAGTGGTCCAGAGGCTGTATTTGCGCAATTTCCGGGGGCGAAACAACAGGGTCCGCCATAGCTGGCAGGATAGCATCCGGTTGCCGGTGCCTCAACCGCCCGCACGCTTAAAGGTTGGAGCATCGCGCGATTCTCGTATACTCGAATAAAGTGCCGGCGCGCTGAAAATTCAGGCGATAGTCGGGATGGCATCCACAACTTAAACCGAGTCGAAAAGGTGGACTAGCAGGAATGAATTCAGCGCTACAGGTAATGAAATTTGGCGGCACTTCCGTCGGTGACGCGACGTGTATTGCTCGCACCGCGCAAATCGTCGCCAAAGCCGCCAGGAAGAATCCCTGCGTCGTGGTGGTATCGGCCATGAGCGGCGTCACCAATCGTCTCATTGAGACCGCGCGAAAAGCCGCCACCGGTGATGCGACCGAAGGAGCTCATCTTACCAACGTTTTGCGAAGTCAACACGCGGCCGCAGTGGAAGCTTTGATTGCGGAGCCCAAAGAACGCCAAAGCGCAATGCAGAAAATCGACGGCGTGCTCGCTGAAGCCAGGCGTTTGTGCGACGGCACTGCGCTGCTGCGTGAATTGTCGCCCCGCACCCTGGATGAAATCTCCAGCCTGGGCGAGCGCTTGTCCGCGCCGATCGTGGCTGCCGCGTTAGTTACCCTCGGTTTGCGCTCGGAATCTGTAGACGCTACTGAGCTGATCGTTACGGACGCCTTTCATGGTGGGGCGGAGCCGCATATGGAGCTGACCCGCGACAAAGCCCAAGCGCGACTACGTCCGCTACTTGCACTGGGCATCGTGCCGGTCGTGACTGGTTTTATTGGCGCGACCGCTGAGGGCAGGTTGACCACCCTGGGCCGCGGCGGATCAGATTACTCCGCCACCATTCTGGGCGCGGCCCTGGACGCCGGCGAGGTAGTGATCTGGACCGACGTGGATGGCGTGCTGACGGCGGATCCGAGGCTAGTACCCGAGGCCCGCACCATTCCCGTCATCTCTTACCGCGAAGCTGCGGAGCTGGCCTATTTTGGCGCGAAAGTACTCCATCCAAAAACCCTCAATCCCGTCATGCAAGCCGGCATCACCGTCTGGATTCGCAACAGCTTCGCTCCCGACAAGCCCGGAACAAAAATTACCCCCGAAGGCCGCAGCATCGGCGGGGGCGTGAAAGCCCTAACGGCTATTCGCGATGTCACGTTAATCGCCGTGGGCGGGCCGGGCATTGTGGGATTGCCCGATGTGGTGGGCCGCACATTTTCAACCACCGCGGACTTACGTGCCAACGTGCTCCTGATTTCTCAGTCGTCGTCGCAAAACGACATCTGCTTCATCGTCTCGGCCGGCGATGCGGAGCGCACCGTGGAGGCTCTTCGTAAGGAGTTCGCGCAGGACCTTGCGCATCACAAGGTCGAGCACGTCACGGTTGTCAATAACATCGCCATCGTCGCGGTTGTGGGAGAAAACATGCGCGGAACGCCGGGCGTGGCGGGCCGTACGTTCGCCGCCATGGGGCGGGAAAACATCAACCTTATCGCCATTGCGCAGGGTTCCTCGGAGAGCAATATCTCCTTCGTAATTGAAGATCAGGCGGTCAAGAAGGCCCTGATCGCCACCCACAAGGAGTTCGGCCTGGATGTCGCGGCACCGGACTAAAGGGGTCCAGGCTCAGGTTCTTATGCAGGGAATACCTTATGTTCATTTGACAAATAATTGACTTACACTCCGTCCAACAAAAAGGAATGAGGTGTCATCTAACAGGTTATATGATGGCCTTTTGCTATCCTTTCGGCGGACCGCAAACTCGAATCCTCATCCAAACCCAAACTCCATGCCTACCGTTCTGATTGTCGATGATTCCGATAGTGTGCGCATCGCCGTTCGCGCCTTGTTTGAAGCGGAGCCGGGTTTCAGCGTGGTGGGTGAAGCTGTAAACGGGATGGACGCCATTCACCAGGCTGACGAATTGGCGCCCGACCTGATCGTGCTGGATTTATCCATGCCCATCATGAATGGGCTGGAAGCGGCTGAGACCCTGAAATCGAACTCGCCGTCCACGCCCATTTTTATTCTGACCGCGCATGGCGGCCCTGAAGTGGATCGCGCCGCGCGCGCCGCCGGAGTGGACGCGGTGTTCTCCAAAGCTGGCGAGGATATGGACAAGATGATCGCCAGCGCACGAGCGACCTTTGACGGGAAAAAATCCAAGAAGCGTACTGCAAAAAGCAAACAAGCCACTTAGCCCCGGGCAAATACCCTACCCGCTCTACAGTGATTTCGTACTCCCTTTACGCATTGCTCCTTAT
Organism: uncultured Acidobacteriota bacterium; assembly: GCA_963733775.1. GTDB lineage: Bacteria > Acidobacteriota > Terriglobia > Acidiferrales > UBA7541 > Acidiferrum. The sequence goes on from CAVTEE010000003.1 coordinate 241,564, forward strand.
CGACTGTTTTAGTACCGGATGCTAAAACTCTGAATCGCACCGCATGGACCATCGCGTGCCTTTGAAATTTCAGGTTGAGGTGAGTTAAATGCTAGCGATTATCGCCGGAGTTCTCTTGGTACTGTGGCTGTTGGGTTTCACTGCTTTTCACGTCACCAGCGGTTTCATTCACATTCTGCTGATTCTTGCCGTAATTTCCATTCTGTTCCACTTCTTCCGCGGTAGAGCTGCCGTTTAGTTTCGGCCATACCATGCGGCTAAATTAGGGCGCGCTCCTCAGGGACCGCCCTATTTGTTTGTTCAAGCGCCCGCTAATTCTCACGCCCGCTGGCAAAGTCTCACGCACGCCCGCTAACACTTCCGCCGATTTCGCTGCGTCGCCCGCTATCTCTCTCGCCGCTTTCGCTGAGTCTCTATGCGCGTCGGGCCGGTCGCAATATCGGCCGGCCATCATGTTCCGTCCACGATCCGCTCATCCCTGACTTCACGCCCGACCAACGCTCATATTTCTGTACGTCGTGCTAATCTAATCCCAATTCAGGCCCGTAGCTCAGTTGGTTAGAGCGCGTCCTTGACACGGACGAGGTCTGGGGTTCGAGTCCCCACGGGCCTACCACCTAAGTCGCCCCCGATTTCTACGTGTGATTGGGTTGTTTTATTTGCAGCAGGTCCCAGCGATTGCCGTAAATGTCCTGAAAGACCGCAACGGTGCCGTATGACTCTTCGCGCGGGGCCTCCTGAAAATTCACTCCGCGTTCCCTCGACGGCGTGATAGTCGCGCCAAAAGTCGTCGGTGTGCAGGAAAAGAAAGATGCGGCCTCCGGTTTGGTTCCCGACGTGGCTCGCCTGTTCATCAGTGACGGCCCGCGCCAAGAGCAAACAGGTTCCCGGCGAACCGGGCGGAGTGACCAATACCCAACGTTTTTCCCGGTCAATAGAAGTGTTTAAATCAACTTCGTAGCCGAGAACCATCCACGAAATAGGTCAATGCTTCGTCGTAGTCACGAACGACGACAGCAACGTAGCCGACTTTCTGTGTCATGGGTTTGAGACGTTCTCCTCGCAACTCAACCCAAGGGTTTTTCAAGCGACACTTGAAATGCTGGGCTTAACAGTTGCGCCGGGCCTTCCGCGGAAATGACCATTGTGCCCTCGACAGCGCAAGCCCAATTCGCCTGGGATATAGATTCCCGGCTCATTGGAAAAAGTCATACTGGGTTCAAGCACCGCGGTGCTGCCGCGCACCAAATAGGGATGCTCGTGGCCATCCAACCCGATGCCGTGACCGAGCCGATGCGTGAAGTATTTGTATCCGGGTCCATATCCCGCATTGGTGATCACTGAGCGGGCGGCATCGTCCACAGAGCCTGAGAGTTTTTTCGTGCGCGCAGCGTCCAGTGCGGCGTCTTGAGCTTTGCGAACAATCTCAAATACCGTTTGA
>CAVTEE010000004.1:0-111557 GCA_963733775.1 uncultured Acidobacteriota bacterium
CAGCCAACTCCCCATCCGTAAACCACGGGATATTGTCGAAGTAAGCGGGAATTCTGGGCGACTCTGCCAGCTTAAACGTCAGGTACAGGCCGTCTTCTTTGGATTGAAAGGCATAACTCACGCTCGAAAACAGCCCAGTTTGTAGCAGGCGGTCCGCCGCCGCTTGCAAGTCCGGTCTTCCAACGGCGCTCCCGATGCTTAGGCCCGCCAGTGCGATGACTTGATCTTCACTGAGGTGTTTAATGCCGTCGGCATGAACCCTTTTCAGCGTCGCAGTAGGGTTGTCGGTGGTCTGCGCAACGATACGCATAACCGGGCCGGGGATGAGAAGGGAAGTAAGGCAAAGAAAAATAACAGACCACACGGACCTTTGACCCATGCTTTTATTCTAACGGAAAAGGCCGGGAGTTTTTTGTGAGCAGAAGGTCTATTCAACGGTCACAGATTTCGCGAGGTTTCTCGGCTGGTCGACGTCACACCCTCGCCGGACCGCGATATGGTAAGCCAGCAATTGTAGCGGGATGATTTCCAGCAACGGCGAAAGCAATTCCGGGGCAGGCGGTAACTCAATAATGTGATCGGAAGCCGCGCGCGCCAGGTGATCATTCTCCGTCGCTATAGTAATCACAATGCCGTCTCGCGCTTTCACTTCCTGGATGTTGGATACGCTCTTCTCATAACGCGTCATGGAATCAGGATCGCTCTCATCGCGAGTCGCCAGCACCACCACCGGAAGATTCTCATCAATCAACGCGTTGGGCCCGTGCTTCATTTCTCCGGCCGGGTAGCCTTCCGCGTGTATGTATGAAATTTCCTTTAGCTTCAACGCGCCTTCCAGCGCAATGGGGAATGAATCCCGCGTCCCAGATAGAGAAAGTCACTATAGCGAAATAGCTGCCGCGCAAGATTTTCGTAAACTCCTTTTTCGTCTGTTTGCAGCACGCGTTCCATTTTGTGCGGAATTCGAGTGATCTCCTGCATCAATTTAATGGCGCATTCGGAGCTGACTTTTCCGCGGACTTGGCCAAGGTAACCAGCCAGCAGAAATAGCGCGGTGAGTTGCGCCGTAAACGCTTTCGTGGAAGCCACGCCGATCTCCGGGCCTGCGTGAGTAGGAATGGTTCCTGCCGCTTCGCGGGTGATCATGGAGCCCATGACGTTACAGATGGCTACCGTAGGCGAACCCTTCAATTTGGCTTCGCGTTGAGCCGCGAGAGTGTCGGCCGTTTCTCCGGACTGGCTGATGCACACGGTTAATGTTTTGGAGTCGAGGATCGGGTCGCGATAACGAAACTCGCTGCCGTAATCGACTTCGACGGGAATGCGGGCCAGCCGCTCGATCATGAATTTGGCGGCCAGACCAGCGTGCCAGCTGGTTCCACAAGCGACGACACGCACATTCTCGAAGGTGCGAAATTGCTCTTCGGAAATTTTCATTTCGTCGAGGAAGATTTTCCCGGTGTCTTGCGAAATTCGGCCGAGCAGCGTGTCGCGCACCGCCCGGGGCTGCTCAAAAATTTCTTTTTGCATGAAATGCTTGTAGCCGCCCTTTTCCACCATGATGGGGTCCCAGGCGACGTGCTGGGTGGGGCGTTCCACCGTGCGGCCGTCATGGTCCATGACTTTTACGCCACCGCGAGTGAGCACCGCGATGTCGCCATCGGCGAGGAAGAACATGTCGCGAGTGTGTTCCAGCAGCGCAGGAATATCGCTAGCCACAAAATATTCTCCGTCGCCGATACCAATCACGGAAGGCGGTCCGAGCCGTGCCGCCACGATTTTCATCGGCTCCTTGGCGGACAAAAACACCAACGCGTAAATGCCCCGCAGTTCCTTCAGCGATTTCCGGACCGCTTCTTCAAGAGGAGTGTTGTTTGCCGAATGTTTTTCGACGAGATGCGCCACAATTTCGGTGTCGGTCTCGGTCACGAATTTGTGGCCTTCGCGCTGCAGTTGCTCTTTTAATTCCAGGTAATTCTCGATAATTCCGTTATGCACCACCACGATCTGTCCGCTGCAGTCACGATGTGGGTGAGCATTTTCTTCCGTAGGCCGGCCGTGCGTCGCCCAGCGTGTATGCCCAATTCCGTAGGTACCTTCGATCGGGGATTTGGCAATCGCTTCTTCCAGGTTCCGAAGCTTGCCTGCAGCACGACGGATCTCCAGCTTGCCGTCCTTGGTGACCACCGCGATGCCGGCAGAGTCGTAGCCGCGATATTCCAGTTTCCGCAGGCCCTCGATGATGACCGGAACAACTTTCTTAGGCCCGATATAACCGACAATGCCGCACATGAAAGAGGCTCCTATTTATACTTCAAGGTTAACATGAGAGAAAAATGCCAGACAAAATCCACCCCAATATGTCGCGAATGAGGTTATGGGTGTCGGGGCAACGCTTGATGCCCGCTAACGTTGTGAGTCAGTCGATAATTTCGAAGCGGTATTCTTCGATGACCGGGTTAGTTAGTACGTCTTTCGAGATGCGCTCGAGTTGGCCCTGAGCCTCTTCGCGGGTCCAACCGCCGAGGTCCAGCACAAAAAATTTCCCCTGCCGGACGTCCTTCACTTCGGCGTACCCCAAGCCCGCCAGCGCGTGTCGGATCGTTTGGCCTTGAGGGTCGAGCACCGTGCGTTTCGGCATAACCCAGACGTGTGCTTTCATTACGCGATTATAACATTTACGCCGGTTGCGGCAGCGAGCCTGCCCGCCGGACATTAGTGCAATGCGGACGTGGTTTTTCCAACGCGCTGCAGCGCCACTTTGTAATTCTCGCTGATAAACGCATATTCAAAGCTCATTTTCGCGATGCGTCCTAATTCCTCTTCCTGCAATCCCATTCGACGAGCGTTTTCATATTCGGATCGCAAGTCGGTGTGAAACATCGCCGGGTCGTCAGTGGAGAGCACCACGGCAATCCCATGACGAAATAGTTTCGGCAATGGGTGTTGCTCGATTTGTGCCGCAGGTAGCTCCAGTTGTTTCGCGAGCGCCCCGGTCCTGATGTTGCTCTGCGGACAGATTTCCAATGGGATCCGTCGTTCGGCCAGCAAATCCATTAAGGATGGGTCACGGACTGCCGCTATGCCGTGGCCGACACGTTCGGCTCCGAGCAATTCGATGGCTTGGCGGATTTCTTCCGGTCCACCAACTTCGCCGGCGTGCATCAGTCGGTGCAGGCCGATGGTTCCGGCCTTTTCGTACACGGCCCGGAATTCCTTGGCCGGGATACTCAATTCGTCGCCGCCGATTCCGAACGCCACGATAGATTTTGATCTGCATCGCTCGGCAGCTTCCACGACTTTCATGGCTGCATTCGGCCCCGAATTGCCGGACGGCGTCGAAGACGAAGCTAAGTTGTAGGCCACGGCTACGAAGAGATTCTGCCGCTGCGAGAATCGCTTGGAAGTTTTTTTCGGGCGATTGATGACGTAGAAGCATGACGCCCACCGAGAGAGTGACTTCGGCGTAAACGACATTTTGCGCCAAAAGCTGTTCGCCAAGACCGTGGAGCGCCAAAGCAAAGTCTTCCGGGGCGCGAAGCAGAGAGGACACCCACTTGAAAGTTTCAATGAACTCCGAGAAATCGCGGTAGGCGTAGCGCTGCAGAACATCTTGCGTGGAGGTGGGAACCCCGTATTTTGCGGCCAGCGCGCACACCGTTTCGGGTTGCAGCGAACCCTCCAGGTGCAGGTGCAGCTCCGCCTGGGGCAGCGCGAGGAAATCGGCGGAGAGCATTTTGGATTGTGCTTCGTGGTTCAATGGGGAAGCTGCGGCCTGCCGGCATTAACCCACGCGGTGAGCCAATAGGAGCCTACGTCCGTCGCCGCGTCGGACAGCTGTCGTATCAAAATTACCGCTGCCGCGTTATAGAAGTGATCGAAGTACTCATCGGTGTAAGAATTCTGGCCAACGCGCGAATTGCGATCCGCGAGCAGTACGGTTTCGAGCCAGCTGTGAGCGCTGAGGCAAGCCTCAAAGGCGTGGTCGGTGGGGTCGCTGATGAACGCGGCGTCGTTTGGGCGCATGGGAAAAAAAGACGAATAACGGTCGATCAACGTGGTTCCAAAGCGTTCGTTGATTCCGGTTTGGCCGGTCAGGCGGCCATCGAAATCATCCGTGGTATTAAAAGGGTCGTGGGCGTCGGCAACGTAATTGGCCAGGATCGCCGCATCCAGTTTGGCCTCGTCCCAATGTCCGGTTTTCATATCTTCGGTTAATTTTTGACTGTAGACGCCGATTTGCCAGGGCAGCAAACCATTGGCCTGAATTTTGGTTTTTCCATATTTGCTTACTGCCGCTTTGTAGTTTCTCGGGAGAGTGTCATAGGGGAAGCGCCCGTACTTATCGAGGAACAGAAAATGGTTGTGACGCTCCGCCGTCTTTGTGGCGATGGTGTCGAGCGGATCGGTGACGTGTTGAGACAACAACGCGCGGTTCGACTCAAAAAAAGCGCGGATGTCTGCCGGCAAGGTATCGATGGCTTTATTTACCACCAGTTTGTTGCCATTGCGGCCCCATGCGCGAGCGCTATGCGGCAACACCACGAATATCACGGCAACACTAAGGAAGCGCGTGCGGCGAAATGTTGTTCTATAGCGCCCCAGTTGCATGACGGTTCGCGGCCTCTGTGTGCCTTGCTCGCTCTGTTATGGCCGGGCCACGGCTCGCAAGGTGCTGCGCTTCCGCCCGTAGTTGTAGTAAATCACAAGTCCGATACTCATCCACACAAAGAAACGAATCCAGTTAGTGATCGGTAGCCCCGCCATCAGCAGCAGGCAGGTCAAGATCGTAAGTATCGGCGCTATCGGACCGCCCGGAGCGCGAAATGCCCGCCGCCGCTCCGGCTCGCGATAACGCAAAATCAAAACTCCCCCGGCCACCAGAGCGAACGCAAATAGCGTCCCAATATTTGATAAATCCGCCAGCGTTCCGATATCCAGCAGGCCGGCTGGAATACCTACGACGATGCCGGCCATCAGAGTTGAAAAATCTGGAGTCTGAAATCTCGGGTGTACACGGCTGAAAATCCGCGGTAATAATCCATCGCGCGACATTGCAAACCACACTCGCGCTTGCCCCAGCTGAAAAACCAATAGCGACGAAATCATCCCTAACAGCGCGCCGATCAGCACCACCAGCCGCACGCCCGTGAAGTGTAACTTCTTTAGTGTATTGACCACCGGCGCGGCATCATCCAACAGCGTTTGCCAGGGAACCAGCCCAGTCAGCACCACCACCACGCCGATATACAGCAGCGTGCAAATAATCAACGTCGCAATAATCCCGATAGGCACATCCCGTTGCGGCCGTTTGCATTCTTCCGCGGCAGTCGAGACTGAATCAAACCCGATATACGTGAAAAAAACGATTGAGCCGCCGGTCAAAATACCCGGCCATCCATTGGGCGCGAATGGATGCCAGTTCGCGGGATGCACCAGACGCGAGGCAAACGTAATAAAAACCAGGATGGCCGTAATTTTTAGCAACACCATGACGTTATTTGCGCCCGTCGATTCGCGGATTCCGCGGATTAAAATTACCGTGAGTAGCATGACAATCAAAAACGCCGGAAAATTAAATCCAAAATGCCACCCAGGGCTCAGCAGCATATTCCCTTGAAAGTCCGACATTCCGGTCGGCAAATAAGCCGGAGAAATCCATCGTGGGTTCGGATGGATGCCAAAAAAATCAAGCAAATCCACGATGTGCGCTGAAAATCCCACGCACACCGCCATGTTGCTTACCGCGTATTCCAGAATCAAATCCCAGCCAATGATCCACGCAACCAATTCGCCCATAGTCGCGTAAGTGTAGGTGTACGCGCTCCCTGCAATGGGGATCATCGCTGCCAACTCCGCGTAACACACCGAAGCAAACCCGCAGACAATCGCCACCAGCACGAATGACAAGGCAATCGCTGGCCCAGCGCCCGGCCGCCCAAACGAAGCCGAACGATGAATCAAATACTCAAGAAGGGGAGCGTTAAGGATGGACGATGCTTGCAGTTGCTGCCCGGCGATTGCCGTTCCGATCACCGTAAAAATTCCCGAGCCAATCACCGCGCCGATTCCCAGCGCCGTCAGACTGACCCAGCCCAACGATTTCTTCAGGTGGACTTCTGCATTCTCGGAATCCGACAGTAGTTGGTCGATACTCTTGCAGTGGAAGAGATCTGATGCCACGCACACGCTCCGGTCGATCTGTGGTTCCCCGGCTCAACTGGACGAGAAGTCAATCCAATTTGCGCGGCGAGGACGGAAGGCTGTTGCGCTTCAATGTACCTTGCTGAGACTGGAGACGCAACAACGTCGATGCAACTTACTAGGCACTATGCAAGCTCAAGTTGCGCGTATCGCTCAATGAATTTTTTTGTGCCGCGCCCGGGGAAACTTACCGACACGCGCCGGTCTTCATCGTCGCCTTCCACGCCCACAACGGTTCCGGTGCCATAGGTTGGATGCCGAACTTTTCGTCCCAGCATCGGGTTAGCGTCGGCTCCCCGCTTCAATGGCGGCCGGCTGAAAGAGCTCGGACTACTTTGTCGCCGCTGCGACGAAGGCACCGGCTTCGGACCGCCGCGTACTCGCTGCAGGAATTCTTCCGATGAGTAAGAATATTCCGGGTCAAGCTCGTACCGCCGTTTCTCACCGATCTCCGACATCGACCCGCGAACCGTGTCCACCAGCTCACTCGGAATTTCCGTGAGAAATCTGGATTGTATCGACGCTCGCATCTGTTGCTCGTTTCCAAAAACGCGCCGGTACACCGCTCGGCTGAGTGTCAGCGATTTGCGTGCCCGCGTCATTCCCACGTAGCAAAGTCGCCGTTCTTCTTCGATGCCTTTTTCTTCATTCAGCGAACGGCTGTGCGGGCAAATGCCTTCTTCGAGCCCCGTCAAAAATACATAATCGAACTCCAGCCCCTTCGTGCTATGCAGCGTAATCAACGTGACACCCGGCTTGCCTTCAAACGAATCAGCATCGCTCACCAGTGCCGCTGCATCTAGAAAATCCGCGAAGGTTTCACCAGCGTCCATGCTTTCGGCAACTGCACGGGTGAGTTCCTCAAGATTTTCAATGCGCGCGACGTCATCAGGCGTGTTGCGATCCTTGAGCATGTCCATGTAACCGGTTTCGTCCAGAACGGTGTGAAGGAAATCCGCGGGCTCTTTTTCCGCTAGCGAGGATTGCAATTTCGCGATCATTTCCTGGAATACGCGCAATGGCGTCACCGCTCGCCCGCTTGCGGCCCCAGAAATAAACTTGCCGATCGCCGCCCACAGCGACGAACCATCCGTCCGGGCTGTTTCGCGCAGAGCGTCTAAAGTAGTTTTCCCAATTCCGCGCGGCGGAACATTCAGCACTCGAAGCAACGACACATCGTCATCCGGATGCATCGCCAGCCGCACGTACGCCAGCGTGTCCTTTACTTCAGCGCGATTATAAAAACTGAAACCGCCCACCAATTTGTAACGCAATCCCCGCCGCCTGAAAGCCTCTTCAAAGGCGCGCGATTGAAAATTAGTGCGATATTCCACGGCGCAGGTTTGCGAAGGATCATCGGCGATGATCCGTTCCAGCTCCCCAGCTACAAATTCCGCTTCAGCCTGCGCATCACGCGCCTCGAAATAGCGTAAGTTAGAACCGCCACCATTCTCGGCTGTAAGGATTTTGCCGAGGCGTTCGGGGTTGTTGCCCACCACCGCGCCAGCAGCGTCGAGGATTTGCTGTGTGGAACGGTAGTTCCGCTCCAGCTTGATCACCTTGGCGTCTGGAAAATCGCGCGAAAAACTCAGCAGGATCGAAACGTCCGCGCCGCGCCAACGATAGATGGACTGATCTTCATCGCCCACCACGCACAAATTGTGTCTTGACCCGGTCAACAACCTCAGCAAATCGTATTGCACGCGATTGGTGTCTTGATACTCATCCACAAGAATGTATTGGAAGCGCGCCTGCCACCTTTCGCGGACCTGGGGAGATTCTCGCAGCAACTTTACGGTTCGCAGCAGCAGGTCGTCGAAGTCCAGAGCGGCGCTTTGCTTCAATTGCTTGTCGTAAGCCGCGAAAATGTCCGCTACGTGACGGCCGTTCTTATCGATGGCTTCGGCGCGAATCGACTCCGGCGTCTTCCCGTGATTTTTGGCATGACTGATGCGGCTCAGCACGTTCCTGGGAGTCAACGCGTCGTCATCGATCTTGAGTGTCGCCATTACCAGCTTCACCGCAGCGAGCTGATCATCGTCATCGTAAATGACGAAATCGCGTGGAAGCCCGGCGTTCACTGCCTCACGCCGCAAAAGACGTGCGCAAAGAGAATGAAAAGTAGAGAGCCAGGGCGAAGATGGCGGCACGCCCGCGCGCAATAGCAAGTCCGCGACGCGCGTTCGCATTTCCTGAGCGGCCTTGTTGGTGAAAGTTACCGCAAGAATGGCTTCCGCCGGCACACCATTGGCAATCAAATTGGCCATGCGGAAAGTGATAGCCCGGGTTTTGCCGGTGCCCGCGCCCGCCAGGATGAGTAAGGGGCCTTCCGTGGTTTCTGCAGCAACACGCTGTTCAGGATTTAATTCTTCGAGCAGACTTAACATTCGTCCGTTAGTTTCAGAAATGTTTTGCACCTGTTTATCGTAGCCGAGCGTTTCGGTGGGCGCAAACTAGGATTTATTCATCGAATCAGGCGTGGAATAAAGTTTGATCCGCGTAAAAGCGACCGAGGCTATTTTCCGGAGGACTTGCTCAAGTCGATTTCAAAATACGTCAGTGACCGATTATTCTCCATCACCACAATATCTGGCACATATAAGCGTGCCTGATTCAATAAATCAAATTGTCCCTGAAGATCGAAATATAAAAGCCCTTGAACACTGCTGTGGGGAGCGATTACGTTCGCCGGAACACCCGCAGTTTCCGCTTGCTGCTGCAACTCCGTCCAATGCTTATCATTGTTATGAGGAATGCTTACCGGTAGCGGAATTCTGGATTTTGCTGGATCTTTCGCGCCGGGCTTCAAAACTTGGTCCGCCACCTGGGAGGGAGTCAAGGCCTGTACTTCCTGGCGGTTGTCCTGGTCGATTTGAAACGATAAACGGATGCGATCCAGACTGACTTTCATACTCTCGTTCGAATCATTACGAAACACCACTTGCATCGCCACGATCCCCGCCGCAAATGGCGATTTCTTGGGGAATTTCTCCTTGTATAACGCGGCGTCCGTCCATGGTTGCGCGGAAATCGTGAGCCCTTCATGCGTTTCCAGAGACGCCGTTTTGAGTGACGCGCGCTGGCCCCCGCCCTGTTGGGCATCGGCGTACGCCCCGGCCATCAAACACGCGGCCAGAAAGGGAACTGCCCCGGATAATTTCCGCATAGAGTTATAATAGACTTTTCTCATCTGACGCCTTCGATTCCAGGGTGCTGTACGGGGTTGCCCCCGCGCTGGCGCACTATAGCACTTGCGGGGCAAACAGACCGGAGCCGCTTTTAGTGTATTTCATCTACAGCTTTCTTTTGGCCGTTGCTGCCCTTGTGCTCACCCCGTACTGGCTGGTGCAGGGACTACGCCATGGCAAATATTTCTCTAATCTTCTCGAACGCCTCGGCTTTTCCTATCCTCCTTTCAAACAAGCAACAAATCGCCAAGGCGCGATTCTTTTGCACGCCGTTTCCGTCGGCGAAGTCCTCTCCGGAATATCTCTGGCTCGCAGCCTAAAGGAGGTGTACCCGAATCGTCAACTAATCATTTCAACAACGACCATCACGGGTAATAAGCTGGCTCGCGAGCGCATGCCTTTCGCCGATGCGGTCATCTACTTTCCGTTAGATTGGTCCTTCTGTGTCCGCCTCGCCTTGAACGCCATCAAGCCCTCCCTGGTTATCATTCTTGAAACCGAAATCTGGCCAAATTTCTTACGCCAGGCCCGTCGCCGCAAAATTCCCGTACTTTTCGTCAGCGGCCGCATCTCCGATCGTTCCTTCCTCCGCTACCAGAAATATCTTGGAGCGTTCGGATTTTTCCTGCGCCCTTTTCTCAAGCGCGCTCTCGCGGATCCGAGAATGTTCCTGATGCAAAGCGAAAAAGATGCCGAACGAATTCGCTTTCTTGGCGCACCAGCCGATCGCGTGCGAGCCAGCGGAAATCTGAAATACGATCTGGACCTTCCCGGACCTACGCCGGTTTCGCATTGGCTGGAAGCGGAAGTGTCGCGAACTGGCCGCACGCCAGTTATCGTCGCCGGCAGCGTGGTGGCAACAGAAGAACCCCTGGCCCTGATCGCCTTTGGCACTCTGCAGGGCGAATATCCAAACGCTCTGCTGGTGCTTGCGCCGCGAAAGCCCGAGCGCTTCGACGCTGCCGCTGACTTCATCCACGAATCACGCCGCACATTTTTGCGACGTTCGCAATTGCCGATTCAAACTTCGTCAAACGGCGCAAGCTCCATCTCCAGCGCCGACACCGCAATACCCAAAAATGTTACCGTGCTGCTGCTCGACAGTATCGGCGAATTAGCCTCGATCTATCGTTGCGCCGATGGCGTTTTCGTAGGTGGATCTCTGGTTCCCTCTGGCGGGCATAATATTCTGGAGCCGGCAGCTTTTGGCAAGATTCCGGTTTTCGGTCCTTCCATGGAAAATTTCTCGGAAATGGCGTCGCGTTTTGTTAGCGCTGGAGCTGCGGTTCAGGTGGAAAGCCCTGAAGACGCTGGCGTAGCGTGGATTGAATTGTTCCGCGACCCGGATCGCATGCGCACCATGGGTGCGACCGCGCGTGCGCTGGTGGAAGACAGCCGCGGCGCAACGGATCGCGCGCTCGCCGTGATCTCAGAATTCCTGAATGAGAGTGGTACGCCGCGGCAATGACTCTGTCGCGGCCCCTTTGCATTTTGTTGTGGCCCGCTTCTAAACTCTACGGCGTCGGCGTTTCGCTTCGCACTCGGCTTTACGCTAGTGGCTTGTTAAAACAAAAACGCCTGAAGGCCACGGTAATCAGCGTCGGCAACTTATCCGTTGGAGGCACTGGCAAAACTCCAATTGTAATCTCGCTCGCGGAAAGGCTCCTTGAGCAAGGCCAGCGCGTAGCGATTCTCACCCGCGGCTATCGCGGCACTGGCGGTAGCAGCGATGAAGTAGAACTGATGCGCTCCCGCTTACAGAATCGCGTAATCTTCGGCGTGGGCAAAAATCGCTTCGCTGAAGGGCAACGCATCGAATCACGTCAAGCCATCGATATCTTCCTGCTCGACGACGGCTTCCAACATCTTCAATTAGCTCGCGACCTCGATATCGTTCTGATAGACGCCTCGCGGCCCATGACGCAACCGTTGCTTCCCGCTGGTCCAATGCGCGAGCCGCTCTCCGCACTTACACGCGCCGGCATGATCATCTTTACCCGCACCGAAAATACCCCAGGCGCGAAAGAAGCCCTCCAACGCTTATCGAACTTGCCGATTTTTACTGCCTCAAGCCGTCTACTCGGTTTTCGCCGAATTGGCAACGAGGCCCCGTTACAAACCGTCGCCGAGCTTGGCAGCGGCCCGTTTTTCGCCTTTTGCGGCATCGGCAATCCGGAAGCATTTGTTCGCGATTTGCAGCGGTGGGGCATAACGCCGGCTGGCCACATGTTTTTTGCCGACCACCACCGATATACACTCGAGGACGTGCAAGCTATCGAACAAGCCGCGAGACGGGCCGGCGCAAACGGGCTGCTGACAACCGAAAAAGATTCTTGCAATCTGAACGGCCTCACATTCCCATCTCTGCCCGTTCATGTTTCAGTCATCGATCTAGACGTTGATGGAGAAACGGCATTTCTCTCTGCGATAAATCATTCACTTCAAGGTCGCGGTGTCCAGGCATGAAAATTCTCATTCGTGCCACCAACTGGGTTGGCGATGCAATTATGGCCTTGCCCGCGATCCGCGCCATTCGTAACCGCCGAGACTCTAACATCTCAATTCTGGCGCGCTCCTATGTGGCCGATATCTATCGCGATCAAAACGTAGCCGATGAACTGATCATCTACGATCATCGCGGCGAACATGCTGGCGTCTCCGGTCGCGAACGCCTCGCGTCCGAATTGCGATCCCGCCGGTTTGACGTCGCCATTCTTCTGCAAAACGCCTTCGACGCCGCATGGCTCGCTTGGCGCGCAGGAATCCCGCAACGCATCGGTTACGCTCGCGATGCCCGAAGCCTCCTGCTGACCAAGGCCGTCTCCGTCCCCAAGCCCGGCGAAATCCCGCCACACGAAAAATTTTATTACCTCGAATTGCTTCGCCGCAGTGGCTGGATTGATTCCATTGCGGACGAGCCATTCATCAAATTGCACGTCACGGAAGCCAGCCGAGCCCGTGCAGCCGATCAACTCACAACCGCGGGCGTCCGGCCTCATGCCGTTCGAATCGCCATCGGTGCTGGAGCCGCCTACGGTTCGGCAAAATGCTGGCCACCTTCGCGCTTCGCGGAATTAGCCAACCAACTCCAAGCACAATGGGATGCCGACGTGATACTTTTTGGTGCCGCCGGTGAAACGGATGTTTCATCGGCCATCGCTTCCGAAATGAAACGCGCACCCATCGATCTCACCGGTAAAACCACCGTCGCCGATCTTCCCGCGCTTCTTTCGCAATGTCACGTTTTTATCGGCAACGATTCAGGCGCCATGCACGTTGCCGCCGCCGTCGGGCTTCCCGCCGTCGCCATCTTCGGACCCACGGATCCGTTCGGCACCGCGCCGGTGACTCCCCGCCATACTATCGTTCGTGAACAACCCTATTGCAGCCCGTGTTTTCTTCGGCGTTGTCCCATTGACCATCGATGTATGACCCGCATCACATCTGGCGAAGTCGAAGCTGCCGTCGATCCCTGGCTGTCTTCCGTTGTGGTGGAGCGTGTCTGACCACCTTCTAAGACCCGCCGTTTTTCTAGACCGCGACGGCACCATTTCCGAAGAAGTCGGATACTTGAATCACATTTCTCGTTTTCATATGTTTCCATTTGCGCCGGCTGCCATCCGCAAACTAAATGATCGTGGGCTTCTCGTCTTTGTCATCACCAATCAATCGGGAGTTGCTCGCGGATACTACCCGGAATCGCTTGTGCGCGAGGTCCACGATTTGATGTGCCAGGAGCTGACTGAAGCTGGAGCGCACCTCGACGGCATCTATTACTGCCCCCATACCTCCAGCGATGCTTGCGCCTGTCGAAAACCTGGCCCTGGCATGTTGGATCAGGCCTCCGCGGAAAATGGCGTCGACTTGACGCGCTCTTTCGTGGTCGGAGACCGCCATAGCGACGTGGAGTTAGCGCACCGCGTCGGCGCCCGCAGTATCATGGTGCGCACCGGATATGGCGAAGGCGAAATTCTTTGGCACGCCTCGAGGTGGACGTTGAAACCCGATTTCATCGCCGCGGATCTGTCGGAGGCAGCAAATTGGATCTTGGAGCAAACGAGTTGAAACGCAAATCGAAACAAAATCGTGCTACTCCGTCCGTCGATTTGCGAGCTCTCGCGGAATACGTCGAGCAATTTTCTTCGAAGACCATCGTGGTCTTGGGTGACTTCGTCGCCGACGTGTTCGAATTCGGCGAAATTTCCCGCGTCTCCCGGGAAGCCCCGGTCCTGATTCTTCGTCATCGTGAAACGCAACTCGTGCCCGGTGGCGGAGCAAACGCTGTCAACAATCTCGCAGACCTGGGAGCCAAAGTTCTACCCGTCACAGTGGTCGGTGACGATTCCAACGGCGAAGCCTTAATTAATTATTTTCGTCAGAAGAAATTGGACACCTCGCACATTCTGCGCGTCAAAAACTGGTGCACCCCTACCAAAACCCGCTTCTTGGCCGGGTGGGCGCACACCGTCGGCCAGCAAGTCCTCCGTGTCGATCGCGAGCCTCAAACCGCCTTACCGGACGATGCCCGCAAGAAATTAAGCCGATTTTTATTCAACGCTACAAAAAAAGCTGATGCCCTGGCAATTTCGGACTACGGTTTCGGTGTTGCCACTCCCTCGCTGGTCTTCGAAGCTTCCTCCAGGAGAAAAAAGCTCTTACCCATCACTCTGGACGCTCGACACAATTTACATGCCTACAGCCGCTCACGAATTACAACCGCGACGCCTAATGAAGCTGAACTGGAATCCCAACATTACACTTCCATCGGCGAGAATCTTGAAGAACTGGCGCGCGCTGGCCAGGCCACATTCATCGCGATGAAATTAAATTCTCTCCTGGTCACTCGCGGTCGCCACGGCATGGCGCTTTTCGAGTCTGGTAAACGCCTAACGCATATTCCCGTCCATGGCAGCGATCAATCCGTCGACGTAACCGGTGCTGGCGACACCGTTCTTGCCACCTTTACGTTGGCCCTCGTATGCGGCGCCTCGCCGCTCGCGTCCGCGCATCTAGCCAATATCGCCGGCTCAATAGTGGTCATGAAGCGCGGAACGGCCACCGTGACGCGCGCGGAACTTTTGGCTGCCATTCATGATGAAGTCGCCGGAGTTTCCGCCTAGCCCATGCGCTCATCGGAATCGAAAATCGTTTCGCAGCAAAAACTGAAGTCTCTCGTCGCCGATCATAAGGATCGCGGTCAAACCGTGGTGTTTGCCAATGGCTGCTTCGATATTTTGCACGTCGGACACAAAAGATATCTGGAAGCCGCGCGCCAGCAAGGCGACATCCTTATTGTTGCGGTCAATAGCGATGCCAGCGCGCGAAACCTTAAAGGCCCGGGCCGACCAGTCCTGGATGAGTCCGCGAGAGCCCGCCTCGTAGCCGCGCTTCGAGCCGTCGATTACGTGGTGCTCTTCAGCGAACCAACCGTCGCATCGCTGCTCCGCGATTTACTTCCAGACGTCCATGCTAAAGGCACCGACTATTCCGCCGACACCGTGCCCGAGCGCGTCATCGCCAAAGAACTTGGCATTCAAATCGCCATCGTCGGTGATCCCAAAAATCATTCCACCAGCGCACTGCTGGGCTCTCTGCACAAGGCGCCGCATGGCTGAGCGCCGCTTCCTGGTCGTGCGCCTCGGATCTCTCGGCGATATCGTGCATACCTTCCCAGCGGTAGCGGCCTTGCGCGAAACCTTTCCCGCTTCGGAAATTATCTGGCTTACTCATGCGCGTTACCAAATGCTGGTTCAAAGCAGCGGTCTAGCGTCCAAAATATTGACCATTGAAACGCGTTCCATGTCGTCGCTCATGAAAACCATTCGCGAAATTCGCGCCACCTCGTTCGACACGGCCATCGATTATCAAGGTCTTTGGAAATCCGCCAGCCTGCCGTTTCTCGCCGGTGTAAAGCGCCGCATCGGATTTTCCCAAGAATCTGTTCGAGAATTCGGCGTGCCGCTTCTTTACACTGATCGCGTCCGCGCCACCAGCGCGCATGTCGCCGACCAGAACGGGGAATTGTCCAAGTGCGCCGGAGCGAAAAACCAAGTTGCAAATGTCCGGCTGGATCCGCCGCTGTTACACCACGGCGAACTCTCGAGAGTTTTCCTCGGTCGCGATCTGGAAAAATACGTCGTTCTCAGTCCTGGAGGCGGCTGGCGTTCCAAGTGCTGGCCCCCCGAACGCTTCGGCGCGTTATGCAAAAAAATATTCGAGTCGCTATCACTCCGCTGCGTCATAAATTACGGCCCGGGCGAGGAAGACTTGGCCGCCAAAGTTCAAGCCGCAAGCGGTGACGCTGCCCCCGTGCTGTTCAACGGTGAACTCGGCGTTTTGATGTCAATTTTGCGCGCAGCGATTTGCGTCGTAGGCGGCGACACCGGTCCTCTTCACTTGGCAGTTGCTTTGGGCACACCCGTCGTAGCCCTCTTCGGTCCAACAAATCCCGCACGAAACGGGCCCTACCGCAACCCGGCTAGTTCTGCATCGGCCCCACAATCTTCGTATCGCGAGGATTCACAGGACATTGTTCTCCGAGCTCCGAACGTGGTCACCACTCACAGTCGCCAGGGCCACACACATCCGTCCATGCTGGAGATTCAAGTCGATGCCGTGTTCGAAGCGGTACTCCGTATCGTCGAGGCCCGCAAATGAATTCGGCGGGCGCATTTTTCGTGCGGTGGCGAGTTCGCTTGGGCTACCCTCTCGCAATCGCAGTATTATTCTTTGCGCGGCCGCAGCCTCGCAGCATTCTGTATGGTGCGCTGGTTGGCCTCGTTGGTCTGGCCTTGCGCGCCTGGGCTGCGGGCTATCTACATAAGCAGGAAGTGCTGACCGTCACAGGTCCCTACGGCTACACTCGTAATCCGCTTTATTTGGGAAGCGCCGTGCTGGCGCTGGGCGTGGCCATCGCCACGCGCTCGTGGATCTCCTCTGTTTTGCTCGCGACATATTTCGCAGTTTTCTATTCCATCGTGATCCGAAGGGAAGAGAACGAGCTACGCCCCCGTCATGCTGAGAATTTCGATCGTTACGCCACGGCCGTGCCTATCTTCTTTCCGAGATTGTCTCCCGCTAAACTTTCAGATAGTGGCACCGCAACATTTTCGTCCATGCAATATAAGAAAAATCATGAGTGGCAAGCAGCCGTTGGTTTTTTGCTATTGCTGATTGTTCTGATTCTGATTTGGCGCTTCCGCGCGTCTTGAAGTAGTCACAGTCGCCAACTCTGCGCATGCCACGAAGCAAGAAATTTCCAGCCGGTCACCATCCGTCACGATATGTACCGCTCCATCCCGATCGGTTCTCAAGACCCGCGCCCCGCTTGCTTCTAAACGTTCCAGCAATTCCGGGCTGGGATGTCCATAAGGATTGTCTTCCCCGGACGAAATGATCGCAATCGTCGGTGCTACGGCATCCAGAAATTCTTGCGTCGTTGAATTCTTGCTTCCGTGGTGGCCAACCTTTAATACATCTGCGTGAAGGTCCGCAGAATTCTCTCTCAGCATCGTATGCTCGGCCTGTTTTTCCGCGTCACCAGGAAGCAG
The DNA here is from genome assembly GCA_963733775.1 of uncultured Acidobacteriota bacterium. Taxonomy (GTDB): domain Bacteria; phylum Acidobacteriota; class Terriglobia; order Acidiferrales; family UBA7541; genus Acidiferrum. The sequence continues at coordinate 16,943 of CAVTEE010000004.1, forward strand.
TAGCGTTCTGTTTCGGTATTTCAATTTCAATACCAGCGAATCATTGTTTTTCGCCGTCGCCGCAGGGTCTGCGGGAGAAATGTCCGGCCACAAAAATTCACCTTGCACTTCATCCAGCGAAAAGTGTTTTCCTCGTGTTTCGTACTCAATCGGTATGTTCCGTTCTCTCGCCAGTGATTCCAGTTTTGCCAACGCCGGATTATTAACTTCGCGCCCAATCCAAAGTCGCCCAACACCGAAATTTTCCAGAATCGCGTTCAAACCTCCTACATGATCCTGATGCGCATGCGTCAATGCCATCACGTCGATTCTCTTGAATCCCCGCGACCACAGATAGGGCGATACCGCCTCCTCGCCAGGATCGATTCCTCGAACCTGCTCTTGACCGGGGAATCCGCCGAACGCTCCTCCTCCGTCAATCAACAAAGTCTTGCCCGCCGGCGAAACCACGAACAAGGAATCGCCTTGTCCGACATCCAACACTGTAACTTCCAGTTTCCCGCCTGCGACTCGCGGAGAAAATGGATACACAGCAATGACCAGCCCCGTCGCAGCCAGTAGACCTTGCAAACTCCATATCATCGCCTTGCGTCCCGCGAATCGGAGACGCAAACACGTTACGATGCCCGCCAGGGTTAGTAGGAAAATAATCGTCGCCCAAAGCGGCGGCCCCGGCACGCGATAACTCAATTGCCGTAAAAGTGCGAACTTCTGCACTACATGAAGAAGCCCGGCCGTAACCAATGACACCGGCCATGCCACAATCTTCCCAAGCGCCAGCCATAAAAGCCCGGTAATCAGCGCACAAAATCCTAACGGCACGATAATGGCCGTCAACGGCACCGCTGCAAAATTTACGAATGTACCCGCAAACGTCACACGGTGAAATTCGCTCGCCAGTAGCGGTAACATCCCGATCTGCAAAACCAACGTCAGCACAAACAATTCCCATACGCGAAAACACAACGCCATCCCGACAATTAATGAACGCCCGGGAACCGTCGCGATTCGCGCAGGCCAGGGCAAACGAGTTTCTATTGCGTGCGCCAGCAACCGAAGATCAATGCGGAATTGCGTCGGCCGTGGCTCATACGACACATCTTTCGTCACGTCGCGCCATCCGCGAAGCGCCCGGGCATACGGCTGCACGGTCCCGTCCAGCCATGGCAACGCCAATCCGCCGATACATCCGATAGCCAAGAACGAAAGTTGAAAGCTCGAATCGCCCAGCGCTGACGGCCTCGCCACCAGCAGCAATAACGCCGCAATCGCAGCCGAATTCAATAACTCCAGCCGGCGGAAGAAAAATCCTCCCACCGCTATAATCGCCGCCATCAAAGCCGCACGCAGCACTGGTGTTCGCTGTTCGACTACGGCCACGTAGGCAATCAGCAACAGCAACGTGAAACTCATTGTCCACACGCGCGCCCACCGCAATTTACGTCCTACCCAAAACAACAGCACCGCGATTGCGCCCACGTGTAACCCTGCAACCACCAACACGTGAAATGCTCCGGTTTTCTGGAAATCCCGCGCCTCATCCCCATCCACAAAACTGCGGTCCCCCAGCAGCATCGCACGCAACACTCCCGCTACACGCGGGTCCTTCGACCACAACTGATCAACCTCTTCGCGCAATCGCCATCGTCCGCGCGAAACCCAAGCAAACATGCTTGGCCTGGCCGGGCTAATCAGCTCCAATAATTCAGGCGCACGCAAGGCACCAACCAGATCAACACCTTGCTGTGAAAGGTAAGCCCGGCGATCGAACGCTCCTTCGTCTCTAAACACCTGCGGCAATTTCGCTCGTGTCAAAACCGCAATGGAGTCTCCCACGTGTACTTCCAGCGGCGCGCCATGATCCATCCGCGCGATGTATCCAAGACGCAGCTCCCCGCTCGCGGAAACAAACACTCCTTCATGGTCGACGCCAGAAAGCTGGATGTCGTAACTCGTCCCCCATGGAACCTTTGCCGGTTCATCTGCTAGTCGCCCGTAATATCTGTGCGGCGATTTGATATTAATTTTTCCTGCGTCCAACAAACTCAAAATATGATCGACCCGCCTTGGCTGTTCCTCGATGCAAACTGCGGCCATGCCGAGCATTCCCCAGCACAACAGAGAAGCCAGCCCTGCGATAACCACTCGCGAGCGCCACACGAAAAACATACCGATTAGCAGGGAAGTAGAGGCGCTGCAAAGAAGAAGTGCAACAAACTGGTGAGAATTACTGCGATGTGCGATTTCCAGGCCCCCAGCGATCCCCAAGGCAAATGCCGTAGCGATCGCAAGTGCCGGCAGTTTCATGCAACTTTTCGCAATCGAACCAGCGTTTCAATGTGGAATGTTTGCGGAAACAAATCAAACATGGCCATCTCGGTAATTTCGTAGCGATTGGTCAGCGCGGTCGCGCTCTCCACGCCTGCTGCCGCGCGACCTTCAGTGCCCGCCTGAACAACACTCCCGCCGGATTTTCGCTGCGATCCAGTTAAAACCGCCAAATCTCTCGCCAGCGTCGAAGGGTCGCAAGACAAATACATGATCTCCGCGGCTCCTAACGATGCCAGCGCCGCTGCAGCCGCGGTTCCGAGACCCGATCTGGGGGGGTCCAGAACAACAAAATCCGGCCGCTCTCCGGTCTTCTTCAAAAACTCCTCCGCATGTTCGTTGTGGGAGACGGCCTCCACGCCCGCATTTTTCGCGTTCGCAAACAAATCGCGCGTAGCCGCCAAATTCGCATCCACGCTCACCACCCGTTCAAACGTTTGCGCCAACGGCAAAGTAAAAAATCCCACGCCTGCATACAAATCCAGCGCCAGATCGCCTTTGGCACCCGCTGTCACCGCTTTCACCAAGTCTTCCGTCAAGAACCGATTCACCTGAAAAAACGACAAATGGCTGACCTGATATTTGAACCCGCCTACCTCGTGAACCAAAAATCCAGGCCCAGTCAATTCGAAACGGTCCTTCTTTTGGTCCAGCAGCAACAAGCTTTCAAGCCGCGGCAATTCCGCGCGAAACAGGGAAGCGATCTCCCCCGCTGGAGTGTGAAATTTATCGAACGCCACGTTAAGCGCAATTTTCGCATCCAGCGAATCGGTAAACGCCTCTATCTCCAGAATCCCCGCCGGCAATTTCCCGCCTCGAGCCATCTCTTGCAGCAGCGTGAACGTCTCCAGCAATCGCGGCGATAGTATTGGACAAGTGTCGATCGGCAAAATCACCGAACTTTCCGGCAAAAAATACCCGAGAGCCCGTGGCATTCCGCTCCGCACCGCCCACTGTGCACGGTTGCGGTACCCGTAAGGCGCCCCTGAGTGTGCCGCTATCTCCCCATCCCATTGCACGCCTCCCAACCTCGAAAGCGTCTCTCGCAAAATCTCGATTTTGAGCCGCACCTGCTCCGCCGCCGGAATATGCTGATAGTGGCATCCGCCGCAAACCTGAAAGTGCGGGCACCCAGGCGCTATTCGTTCCGCGGAAGGCGAAGTTACTTCCACCAACTTGGTCCATATCAGTTTTTTCTTCTTGGTCTTGGCGGTCGCGCGCACACCTTCCCCAGGCAGCACATAAGGAACAAAGACCGTGTTGCCGTCGGAGTGCGTCAATCCATCACCACCATAAACAAGCTTCTCAATTGATAATAGTAACTCATCTGGCATAGTTAGGCCTCAATTTTACTGCGAGCAGTCGGGACGCAGCCGTCTCAGCGATATCTGCAGAGGGAAAGCGGGTGGTAGAAAGTGTAACCGACAAGCCTCAAAAAAGCGCGTGATGTACAATACCAATTGATTCGGAACTCCAGCCCAGAAATCGTGGTGTCCAATGATGAGCAATCACCCTTCTGTTCGGGTCGTTCTTTATCTCGCCGCCGTCCTGACGCTCTCCGGAATCCTTTTCGCCCAGAGCACTTCAAACAAAACCCTGGTGGTTAACGGTAAAACCGCCGGCGCGGGCGTCCGGCAAATCAACGGCCGCTTGTACATCGACCTGGAGACCCTGGCCCAGGCCACCAACGCCGTATTCACGGTTGAGCCCCGCCGTGTGGTGCTCACCATACCTTCTGCCGATGCCGGCGCTGATGCGACTGACGATTCCGGGCAGAATTCACAAAAGCTTTCGCGAGACTTTGCCTCCGCCGCTATATCCGCCCTTGCCAACATGAGAGAGTGGCGCGTAGCCGTCCGCGCCATGATTCTCTACGGACTGGCGGTCAGCGACACGTGGGTGCAGGCCTATCATAATCAAACATTGGATGCTATCCGCCAGGCGGCCGTCGCTGCCTCCACCGACGCCGACAAGAATGCTTTTCAACTACTGCAGAACGAAGCCGATGCCATGACCGCTTGGGCCAACCAAGTGGACTCTGCCCGTCAGGAACTAAATGGCGCCCGCACCGTCGATCCTAATACCCTGCAGAACGACCCAACCCTGGCAAAAATTCAAAAGTGCAGCCAGTTCCTGAACTCCATGGTCCTCAGCGGCACATTCAACGACGATCCCAGCTGCCACTAAACTAAAAAATTCGTGTTCCGATAGCGCCGACCCAAACACTTACCTGTCATTCCGCCTGCCTGCCGCAGGCAGGACCGGAGCGGCCCGACGCCTTTTCTTCTCGTTCGCTCCTGCGAACGAGTCGCCCAGGAATCCCTCTGCGCCGTTCCCTCACGCCAAATAGAACAAACTCAACCTCGGCAATCCAAACTCCTCCAACAATCGCTTCTGTAGATATTGCCTTTCCACCATTGCCAGTTGTTCCGCCTTCATTTTCTTCCGGTAGGCCGCCAATTGCCCATCCATCTCCCGTCTAAGTTGCAGCATGCGTTCTTCACTAACCTGACCAGCCATCAAGGCCTGTTGCTTGTCGTCCAGAATCGTCAATCGCCGCTCCAGATCTTCCAGATCGACTGATCCAGGTGTATCGAGCAGCACCATGCTGGACTCCAGCGATTTTGCGATTTCCAGTAAACGCGAACTAAATTCAAGTCCCGCCTGAATTGCAGCCAGCTTTTTCGCGGCAACTCTAATCCCTTCTACGTTTCGCGCGAAATAAGCCTTAATCTCCTCGCGAGAAAATATCTCCTTTGTCTCAACACGCGGGTTCTTGGGCGCGCTTCCCGCCGCTGCCTCCTGCTGTTCCTCCGCCGCCTCCAACACCGCGTCTGTGCAGTAAGCCAAACTCTTCAGAGGCTTGCCCAAACCGCCCCGCCTCGACCTTTGGTAACTCTCAAACGCGCGATCAATCCCTTTTAAAGCAGCATCCAGTGGAATCCCGGCTTTCTGCCAGGTCTCCATAATCGCCCAGTCCAGCGGCGACACCAGCAGATGAGCCCCACGCTTCTTCCAAAAATATTCTTCGATTTCCGTGAAGTAGTTGAAGTAGTTCCAGCTGTCCATGTGTGATGACAAAAGGGAAGTCGACCAGCTGTTAAGTTTTGCCGTTATGATCGCGGGGCTTTCTTGTCTGCCGCGCCAATGCTTGCTTCACGAAGCCGCCCCGCCTTGCTCGAATCCGCAACCTGATTCTTTTCCCAGATCAGCCGCAACCCCTTCAACGTCAAAAATTCGTCCGTATGCTGAATATGTTTCGAACCGCGCGCCACCAGTTTTGCATGCCCGCCGGTCGCCACCACCGTGACTTCGTTGCCCAGCTCATCCTTCATGCGCTTCAGCATGCCATCCACCAGGTCCACAAATCCGTAATACAACCCGGATTGCATGTGGCTCACGGTATTTGTTCCGATCACTTTTCCGGGATCCTTAATTTCCACGCGCGAAAGTCTTGCTGCTCGCGCAAACAACGCCTCAGACGAAATTCCGATGCCCGGAGCGATCGCCCCGCCGAGATATTCCCCGCGCGGCGAGATTACGTCAAAGGTAATGGCCGTCCCAAAATCCACCACGATGCACGGACCGTACTCGTGAAATGCCGCCACCCCATTTACAATTCGGTCCGCGCCCACTTCCAGCGGATTATCAACAAGCACAGCCATCCCCGTTTTCACGCCGGGCTCCACGAATAGCGCTTTCTTTCCCAAGTAAATCCGCGCCATTTCGCTGAGTGTCCAATTCACCGGCGGCACTACCGAACTGATCATCACTCCGGTGATCGCGTCCCGGTCCAAGCCCGCCAGCGTGAATAAATTCCTCGTCAATACTCCATATTCATCGACCGTTTGCTCCCTCGCCGTGCTCAGTCGCCAGTTGGCGACCAGCTCAGTGTCGCGAAAAACTCCCAAAACCGTGTTTGTATTTCCAACGTCGATGGTCAGGAGCATATGTTCCCGTTTATCTGCATCTTTGGTTACCGAGCCTCAGTGACATCCCCGGCAATCACCGCCGTTGTCTCACCCGTGTCACGCTTCACCCGCAGCAATCCTTCTTCTTCTAATCCCGCCGTTACTCCTGTGAAGCTTTCTCTGCCATTCGTTACTTTTACTCGCTTCCCGCGCGCATAGCTCGAAGTCGCTTCGAACCGTTTCACCACACTTTTTGCGCCTTCGCGCAGCAACTCGTCGTAATCGCGCTCAAATTGTCGCAGGAATTGCACCAGCACTTCCAGCCGCGCCTGCGCCCGGCCAGTCTCCATCCGCAAAGAAGTGCTCTTGCTATTCAGATCAGCGGGAAATTTCTCCTGATTCACGTTGATCCCGATCCCCACAATCACAAATCGCACCAGCGCGGGTTCCGCATGCATTTCCGTTAAAATCCCGCCCACTTTTTTTCCATTGATAAGCAAATCGTTGGGCCACTTCAAATCCACATTTAGGCCCGTCACTCCTTGCACTGCAGCGTGCGCTGACAACCCGGCCATCATGGTTAGTAGTGGAGCTTGCACCGGAGCCAGCCTTGGCCGTAGCAAGAGCGTCGCGTAAATTCCCGTGGCGCGTTCTGAATGCCATGTGTTCCCCGCGCGGCCTCGCCCAGCCGTTTGCTCCTCCGCGAGCACCACCGCACCCTCCGGCTCGCCGGCGTGTCCCAACTCTAACGCAACGCGATTGGTCGAATCCGTTTTAAAAAAATGATAAATCCGCTTCCCGAATAAACTGCCCCGCAATCTCTGTCGCAGCATATTCGCGGTCAAAATGTCTGGCACTTGCTCGAGAAAATATCCCGTTGCCGCGCGTCCTTTTACTTTTACGCCCAATTCCCTCAACCGCGTGACCCATCGAAACACCGTCGAACGCGACACTCCAATTTCCCGCGCGATCCTTGCTCCGCTGATAACAATCGTTCCATTTTCCGCCAGCAGCGTCAGCAGCGCCGCGACCTGCCGCTCGGTACTCCCGGCGATATTTCCAGAAGGTTTAACGCGGACTGCCATTAGGTGTGTCCTGCCTCAAACAACTGCGCGCCGCCTGCCGCCGTTCCATCTTCAACTAACAATCTAGCTGCTCAAATCGCTCTGTTAGTTTTTGCATCTCGATGCGCTGCGTTGCCAGCGTCGCTTCTAATCCTCGAATGATCTTTTCCGGCGCACGGCTTCGAAACGTTTCATCGTCGAGCTGTTTTTCCTTCGACCCAATGGCCTTGCGCAGACCTTCCAATTCCTTCGTGATTTTGGCGCACTCCGCAGCGGCATCCACCGTTTCCGTATACTCGATGCGCAAGTCAAATTTCGCGCTCGAGCGCATCGCACCGCCGCCCTGTGCCAGCCGGCCTCCAGTAATCTTCAAGTCCGTCAGTATTCCCAACCGCACAATTCCATCGCGATTCGATTCCACCGCCGCGCGTGCCGCTTCATCCGCCACAGAAAGCTCTGCGGCCACCTTCTTTTTGGGGTCCAGCTTCATTTCCGCCCGAATGTTGCGCACCGCCGTTATGATTTCCTGTAGCAGCCCAAATTCTTCCAGTGCCGCATTATTACTCCAGCTGGCTCGCACCTCTGGAAAACGTTCCAGCGCTATCGATTTTGCTCCCGCTCTCTGCGGAAATTGGTGCCACAATTCCTCCGTCAGGAAGGGCATAAAGGGGTGCAACAGCCGCAGCGCCCCTTCGAACACCGCAAACAAATTGCGCCACGCAACAACCGCGCGCTCCTTATCAGCGCTTTGCAGATCGGGTTTCACCCACTCAATGTACCAATCGCAAAAATCGCCCCAAAAAAACTGGTACACACCTTGCGCTCCATCGTGAAACCGGTAATTCGTCAACGCGTCATTCATTTGCTCGGTAGTCGCCGCCAGCCGCGCAAAAATCCACGCATCCCGCAGCGGTACAGCGCCCTCAAGCGCATAAGGAGCTTTCGCGCGAATTTCAGAGCTCGCCAATTCTTCTAATTTGGCGCCACCCTGATCAAACTTTTCCAGGTTCACGAACAGAAAGCGCGCCGCATTCCATATTTTATTGGCATAATTGCGAGCCCCGCTTAGACGGTCATCCGACAGCACAATGTCCGTCCCCGGTGCCGCCATTGACGCGAGACAAAACCGCATCGCGTCCGTGCCGTACTGTTTATTCAGCAATACCGGGTCGAGTCCCGTCCCTTTCGACTTCGACATTTTCTCTCCGCTGCCGGTGCGCACCAGCGAGTGCAGATACACCGCGCGAAACGGCACTTGCCCCGTAAAATGAATCCCCAGCATAATCATTCGTGCCACCCAGAAAAACAATATGTCGTAGCCGGTGATCAACAAAGTCGTCGGATAATATGTTTTGAAATCTTTCGTCTCTGCAGGCCAACCCAACGTCGAAAACGGCCACAGTCCTGAGCTAAACCAGGTATCCAGCACGTCTTCATCCTGCTTCAGTTTCCCGGACCCGCAGGTTGCGCACTTCGTGGGCGTTTCGCGCGACACCGTAACATGTCCGAAGTCCTCGCAATACCAAGCCGGAATTCGATGTCCCCACCACAGCTGCCGCGATAATGTCCAATCGCGAATATTTCGCATCCAGTTAAAATATTCTTCTCGCCGATTGTCCGGCACGATGCGAATTTCCCCGCGCTCCACTGCATCAATCGCCGGTTCAGCCAGCGGCTTCATTTTGCAAAACCATTGCGTCGACGCCCGCGGCTCCACGATTGTCTTGCTTCGCTCACACAATCCCACCGCGTGCGTATGCTCGGTAACTTTTTCCAGTAATCCCTGAGTCTTTAAATCCGCGACAATCTTCTTCCGTGCTTCAAACCGGTCCATCCTCGCGTAAGCGCCCGCCGCGGCGTTCATTTTTCCATCGTCGGTCATCACATTGATTTCCGCCAGGTGATGCCGTCGCCCAACTTCAAAATCGTTAGGATCGTGCGCAGGTGTTATTTTCACCGCGCCCGTTCCAAATTCGCGATCCACCATCTCGTCGGCGATAATTGGGATCAAGCGATTCATCAACGGCAGTGCCACGCTTTTCCCGATCAAATCTTTGTATCGCTCATCTTCGGGATGGACCGCGACGCCCGTATCCCCCAGCATGGTTTCCGGTCGCGTTGTCGCCACCACCAAAAATTTCGCCGCATCGTTACCGGAATCGGCACCGTCCGCATCGGCCACCGGATACTTGATATGCCACAAGTGCCCTTGCCGCTCTTCGTGCACCACTTCCAGATCGCTCAAAACCGTCAAACACACCGGGCACCAATTGGTCAGGTAGTGCGCGCGATAAATCAATTTCTCTTCATACAATCGCACAAACGCCTCGCGCACCACGCGAGACATCTCCGGCGAAAGCGTGAACTTCTCCCTCGACCAGTCGCAGCTCTCTCCAATCTGCTTCATCTGCTCGGTAATCGTGTCGCCGCTTTCTTCTTTCCACTTCCACACCCGCTTCTCAAATTCTTCGCGTCCAAGCGCGCGATAATCTATGCCTTCATCGGCCAGTTGCCGCACCACTGCCCGCTGCGTTGCGATGCCGGCATGATCAGTGCCCGGTAAATACAAGGTGTTGTATCCGCGCATGCGATGCCAACGCGTCAGGATATCTATCTCGGTATGCTCCAGCATGTGCCCGATGTGCAGCGATCCGGTCACGTTGGGCGGCGGAATCACGATGGAAAAAATCGGCGGTGGCGCATCCGCATCAGCGCGGAATAGAGCCTCGGCGACCCAATAATCGGCCCATTTCGGTTCAATCTCTTGTGGTTGGTAACCTTTTGGAATTTCGCGAGCCATCAATGCAAATTTCTCCACCAGTGCCTGGCACTATCGGCCATTCAACTGCCACCACAACTTCTTTTCGAGAATGATCTTCGACTATACGAGGGACAAAGCGGAGTCGTCATTCATTATGCCCCAGTCAAACCGCAACCGAGCCGTTCGGAACGTTAATATCAATAAGGCCTTCGAAAACATCAGCAGGGAAGAGCTACTTCTTTGATTTCAGTTCGTCTTGCACCATCGAGGCTATTACCGGCTTCAGGAGTTCTCGCGTTACCGCCTGCATGACTTCGGGACTGAGCTTTGACAATACCTTGGCCACCATCTCATCCACTTCCGTTTGCGTTGCCGTCGGGTGCGTCGAAACCATTTCCGAAGCCGACAAATCCGAAATTACTGCAGCCAGGGCATCAGAGGAAACGTTGCCGCTGCCGCTTGACAAATCCGAGCTGTCGTTTCTTATCGTCCGAGCATTTTCCACTGCATCGGTTGTCGCAGTCTTTGCCGATTCCAATGCCGCCGCCCACGGGTTGGAAGTCTTTGGATCACTGTCCCAGGGGCTCGCCGGGCTCGAAAACCAGCTATTGACTGGATTAGGCTCAGCCTGTTTCGCACTCTGCCGCACAATTTCTTCCTGCCGAGCAGTTTCTTCTTCTCGCGCAATTCTTTCCTGCCGAGCAGTTTCTTCTTGTCGTGCAAGCTCTTCGTGTAGCGCAAGCTCTTCTTGTCGTGCCGCTTCTTCTTGTCGTGCCGCTTCTTCTTGTCGTGCCGCTTCTTCCTGTCGCGCAGCTTCTTCCCGTCGCGCAAGCTCTTCTTGTCGTGCCGCTTCTTCTTGTCGTGCCGCTTCTTCCTGTCGCGCAAGCTCTTCTTGTCGTGCCGCTTCTTCCTGTCGCGCAATCTCTTCTTGCCGTACAGCTTCTTCCTGTCTTGCAACCTCGTGCTGCCGGGCCGCCTCTTCCAGATGTGCAATCTCTGGCAATGCTTCGCTGATCACTTCGTTGGTGACCTCGCCAACCTGCTGGCCAACGAAATCATTCTGGCTCGCAAACCGCACGCTCGCTGGTCCTGTCAAAAATTCAGATTCCTCCGCGAGCCCAATCGCCCCCTCATCACCGGAAAATGTCTCTTTCTGTTCCAAAAATCTCGTTTGAGGCGGTTCCTCGACCAGATTTCTAGCTGCGCTCGCCTCTTCCGTCTTGGCATCCAGCGATTCGCTCTCGAGCGTGCCGATTTCCGAAACAAATGCGCCCATGTCGGCCGGCACTTCAGCGGCCGTGACAAAGCCGCCCTTGTCTTCTGTTTCTCCCCACGTTTCTCTCGCGCTTTTCCTTCCGATCGTTGGCAATGTCGGCAGGTCGCGCCAATCTCGCACCGGCCCACTTTCGTCGTCTGCCCGAGAATTATTCGTAGTCTCCTCGCGCCGCCACGAAGGTTCCGTTTCTTTCGATCCTTCTTCCTCTTCTTCAGCCACCTCGTTTGGTTCGTCTACCTCAGGCCAGTCGCTAGTGGTTTTTTGCGTTTCATAGGACGAAGTGAATTCTGGTTCCTCGGTGGTTGTCGGTCCCAACAATTCCCCGAACGCCATGGTCTGTTCGGCCGCGTCGACTTTCACCGGTTCCGGAGCCGTGGGAGTATCCACAAAGCTGTCATCACCCACCACGATCGCTTCTGGCGTTGAAGTACGACTAAATGACAACCCACCTAGCGGAGAACCTGGCGGCTGCGCTGGCGGTGGCGCGACCGAAAACGCTGGAGCTGGCGTGAATGACAAAACATCGGCAGACTTTCGCGTAGCAGTCGCGAGAATTTTCTTTTCTCGGCCCCCCTCTGCCTGACCCAGCGAAACTCCCGCCCGTTGAAGCGCGGACTTCACCATGACGATCAACGGATCTGGCGGAACAAACGGCTTTTTCAATACTCCGTCGGCCCCTACTCGTTGTGCTTCCTGTTCATCCAGAGGATCAAATGCGCCGACCAACAGAATTACCGGGATATGTTTCAGCGAGGGATCTTCTTTGACATACTGGCAAACTTCGTACCCGTTGCGTACCGGCATGAACACGTCCGCCAAAACTAGATCGGGGCGGATTTCGGAAATTTTTCGCACCGCGGCTTCGCCGTTGCCGACCGCGACGACATCAATACCCTGATCCTTCAGGGCCAGCCCCACCATCCGCTGGATGTTGCTGTTGTCGTCCGCAACCAGAATCTTGGCCACCCACGTCCTCCGCGAAATGTAATGCAGACCCCAAGCATTGGCAGCCGGGATTTTGCTCGATTCTTCAGGTATTTGAGCATCCTCCACCGTGGTCGTCAACGCATCAACGGATTACGTGTGTCCCAAGTGAATACGCCAGTTACCTGCCCCAATGGCCGGGGTCTAACCACTCCGTATATGGCAAAAAAAAAGCGTGGCCAGAGGCCACGCCTTTTCGCCTGATGTTCTAGGCCTACCAGGGGACTAGCTTTCGGACGCCTTTTTTCTTTTTGCTGCTCGATTCTTTCCCATTGTCGCCTTGGTTTACCGTATCGGTCTGGGTGGCGTCAGTCTTCGCGTCGGTAGTACTTGTTGTTCCAGGGGTGGTCGCTGCGCTCGTATCGGTTCCGGTCGCTACCGCCGCCTGTCCACCATTAGGAGTTGCGGTAGGAGTTTCGGGTGCAGCCGACGTCGATTCTCCTGGAGTCGCTTCCGGCTGCGCCGCAGGCGGCGTAGCACTGCCATCCGCCGGTGCACTAGCATCCGCGGGTGCAGCTCCTTCCGTGCCGCTGCTCTCCTCTGTTTTCGGGCCGCCCGGCGTTACCGTAGCCACGATCCCAGTCGTATTCCCGGCAGCACCGGTCGTCGCTCCGCCTCCGCCGCTCCCACCGACCACAATGCGCGACGAGTTGCCCCCCGTAAGCACATCTGTTGCCGACGAAGTATCCGCTTCGGGCTCAAGATTCGGCTCGCCCACCCGCGCCGCAGTTTTCATTTCGCCCGTCGGCCCGGAATGTAGAACTCCTAGCGGTTTCTTCGCTAGACTGGTATGCGGCCGCGGAGCGTTCTGTTCCGCAACCATTCGTGCGCGAGCTTTCGGATCGGGCTGTGGCACCGGAACCTTCATGGCCACCAGCCGCGCCTTAGCCTGCGGTGCCTCACTGGAAAGCGGGTAATTTTTCACAATCCGCGCGTAGTAATTTGCCGCAACCTCTTTTTTCTCCGCCTTATCGAAAATGTCCGCCAACATCCAAAGCGCATGATCCGATCTGCTGTACAGCGGATAACGATTGGTTACCCCAATCAGCCGAGCCGCCGCCGCGCGCTTATCGCCTTTCGCGTAGTAATAGTAAGCCACACGGTAATCGCCCTCCGCGATCACCTCTTGCACTTCCCGCAAATGTTGCATCGCTTTATCCGCCAGCGGATCCTTCGGATATTTCAGCAGGAACGTCTGGAACTCGTTCTCCGCTTCTTTCGCTTCGGTGCGATCCCGGTCCGGTTTCTCCATTTGCCGGAAGTGCCCCATGGCCACCTGCAGTTGCGCGTAAGACGCTTCCGGAAGGAAAGGGAAGAACACGATAAAATCTTTGTAGCCCGAGATGGCCTGCGTCATATTGGCTGTCCCGCCCTCTTTATAATAAGAATCGGCGATTAACAATTTCGCTTTGGCCAAGTATTCGCTGTCGGGATAAGTGTTGATAAGGGTCTGCAGGTTTAGCCGTCCAACCTCATGCTTACCGTGCTTTATATCGTCCGCAGCGCGGTCGTATAAAACTTTATCCGGCTGAACGTTGTTGTCCACGCTAGTGGACTTATCAACTTTTTTCTTCTTGTGCAGGATTTGGGCGTTGGACCGCGTCGCCCCCATCAGGAAAATCGCCATCATCAACAGGTACGCTAAACGATTGCTAGTGGCATACGGCGGAGTACGTAGCAAACAACACCTCTCTAAGTATTGAAATTCCTTTTCGAATCTCTGCCGCGGCCGCTAGGGGAGAGCCGCTCGAAACCCCGAACCCCGGGATTATAACCTGAACGAAAGGCCGGTCCCCACTCATCTTTGCCCCTTCGGCCAGGTAAATACCGTTAATGAGAACCACCCCCATACCTCGGGGTTGCCTCCGTATCTTCTTTTATTCTTATCTTTTCTGGACACACGCGCCAAGAATTCATGACGTGTCAACTATGCAAGGAGCCCAGTTCGGCGGAGGGTGCCCCGCCCTCGGGTTTTTGGAGGGTGGGTCTTTTAACGTGGAAACACCAGAAGCTCTAGCCACAAAGCTTCCGATTCCGTCGCAGACGCAATGGAACTCACACGAATTCAAATTATTCAATTATCGATTTTATACAGACCTACAACGCTATAGTGAGCTCAACCGGTGCAGAAGCCGGAATCCGCGACCCCGCCAACGGCGACTGATCCACCACCGCGCCATGCGGCCATTGCGGAGCCGTCACATAGTTCACTTTGCGCCGCAGCCCCGCAATATCCAGACGGTGCTGCGCGTCGGTTTCATTCAGTCCCACCAGATGCGGCATCACGTAAGCCTTATCCAGGTCGCCTTGCGAGACCAATACATCCACGCGCGGCGTAGCCGCCCCAGTGCCCGGCTTCGGATTCTGAATCACCACCGTATCCGCAGGCACCTTGGGCAACGTGATATTGGAAACTTCACCGATTTGCAGCCCTTCGCGCAGCATCTCTATCCGGGACACTCTGAGCGTAGTTCCTTCCAGCCGAGGAATGGTCAGTTGCCGCTGTCCCAAGCTAAGCACCACGTGAGCTTGTTGCGACACCTTCATCAGCAGTCCTGCCGTCGGCGTTTGCCTCACCACCACGTTAGCCGGTAAATCGCTGTACACGCGATCCGCCACTCGCAAAACTAAACCGCGGGAGCGCAACAGGTGGCTGGCCTCCGTAACGTTCTTCCCCACAAGATTCGGCATCGTCACTTCGCGCCCGTGTATCGCCACCCGCATGGCCGTAATCGCGCTTAGAAATGCCGCCGACGCCAGAATGAAAACCAGCAGCGACATCCGGCTTACCCATTCCAGTCGTTCGCGCAGGGTCATAATAGAATCTCAGCTCAAAAAAATAATCAGTCCGAGCCCTTGTCGTGTGTCGCGTTCGTCGACGCCACCAAAGGCGGCGCAGGATACTCCGGCAATTTGTCTTTGCTGGTGTCCGCGCGTTTCACTTCCAGTTCTCCGAACAGCAGCGACGGGCTGATGATCGTCGTCGGCGCTCCTCCGGACCGGTTACTCACCAGCGGGTCATCACCCGCAGCAATCAGATCGCTCCTCATCGCGCGTATGTCCAGCTCGCTGAACACCGCTCCGCGCACCAATTCTTCATGTCCGTCCTTCGCATAGACGCGGTAAAGCAGGCGCGGCGTGTTGCCTGGCCCAAGCGTGTCTACGCGATAGGCGTACGGCAAACCTTGATCCGCCACAATCTGGAGCGCGCGTTGCCTTAACGCCGCCGGACTTTGCGCGTCCGAGCTCTTCACTACTAACACGCCGACGCCCGCGGCGGGGAAGACCCCTGGCGCAGCTCGGCCATGCCCGTTCGAGGTGGTAAAATCGCGTATCGGTTGGCGCCCCACTAGATAATTTGTCAACGTTCCGTTATCAATCACGGTTACGCGCTGGGCCTTGACTCCTTCGCTGTCCACGTCATAACTTCCCACCGTGCTCTTGCCTTGAAATTCTTTCAAGGCCGGGTCATCCACCACGTTCAAAAAGTTTGGCAGCACCCGCGTCTTGTAGCTGGACGCAAACGACCCCGTCGTGCGATTTGGCTTTCCAAGCTGCGGCTTGCGCCCCACAACGTTCTGTCCGATCAACGAGGCTACGATGTCATCTGCCGCGTCCGGTGCGAATAAAACCGGACCACGGTATTCCTCTTCCACGATCGGAGCATTTCGCAACGCCACCACGGTTTCCAAAGTTTTTTTCGCATCGTTCATTAATTGATCGTGGCTCGGTAATTCTTCCGCGCGCGCCACCATCCATGCCGGATTGCGCATCACGCGCATTCCGTCTTCTGCCTGTGCCGCGCTATTCAATTGCACGCTGTAGGTCGCTCGCCCGTCACGCGTTACTGTCCCTTCCGAATTCACAAAATACTCGTTCACTCCCGTGAACCGCGCCGACGCCGTCGAAGACTGCACATCCGGATACTGCTTATATAGCTGCGTCACATCCTCAAGCGTCTTTTTCCACTCCTTCTGATCGACCTCTAATCTCGTTACTGGTTCCAACGAGATCACTTCTGGCTCTTTAGCGAAATCATCGACCGCGTTCGGATCCGCGCTGAACTGTTTCAGTGCCGCCTGTTTTTCCGCGAAGGCTTCCCCCGCGCTCTTATACGCCTCATCCGTCGCCGTCCAAATCTGGTGACGCAAAGCGATCGGGTCGTTATCCAGCGGCAGAATATTTGTCTCCCCTATACCCTGGCTGAAATAACTATCTTGTTTGTAGTCCCCGATACGCACCACCACTCGCAATATGCGCACGTGCACCCGCTGGCTCTGGACCAACGCGCCAAATGCCGCCTCCGCGCTGTAATCATCCACATCGTTCACGCGGTATTCGATGTAGTAAGGTGCCTGCACCTGATCCATCTTCAAATGCGTGTAAGACCGCGATAATTCCGTGAGCAGCGCTTCAAGTAACGCGTCACCCTTCGCCGCCGCGACGGCCGCCGTCATCGCGCTGGAATTTAGAGCCCTGCCTGCATCTGCAGGCTTGGCAGTTTCTGTCGCCGGCGAATCGTTTACGGCCCTCTCGTTTACCGGAGTGCGCGCTACAACAATCTGCGTGGCAAAAAATAAAATCCCGCTCAATAAGGCTAGACAAGTTCTCTTCACGGGCGTGCTCCCGTTCCGGCCACAGGTGCCACACTTTGTGCTGCCACCGCAGGCAGCGCGTCTTCAAATCCCGGCGGCGGCAGAATCGGCGGCCGCTCATGTGCATGTGCCCGTTTCTGCACTTCCATCTCCGAGAAAATAATTGCCGGGGCCACTGCCGCTACCGGCACGCTCCCGCTTTCCGCCCCGCAGATTCCGTTGAACACATGCTCTTGATCCCCGGTAGCCACGATGCGCGTCAGCGCCGCCAACGGTGTGCCCACAATATCCACTCCCCGCACCAACTCGTCTGGTCGCCCATCAACATAAACTTTGTAAACAATCACCGGCAGCACCTGGAACGCTTGCGGCAAAGACCGGGTCGTCAGCGTAAATCCGCCCTGAATGTCGTCGAAGTACAGCCCGTACGGCTTCCCCTGCTTCTTCACTTCATCGATCAGCTTCTGGCGCATCTCTTTTTCAGGAATCGTCTGGCTGGAAGTCACAATCAAATTTCCCTGTCTCCCGGTGGGCATCAGCCCCGGCTGGTTTCGTCCGTGCCCATTGGAAACTCCGAAATTTTTGATCGGCATTCGCGACATCAGAAAATTCTTCAGCACTCCATTTTGGATGACATCCACACGCTGAGCGGGCGTCCCCTCATTGTCAAAATCATACGACCCTGAAAGTTTCACATCGCCAATCTGCTTCGTCGTCGGATCGTCGGTCACGCTTAAAAATTTCGGCAGCACTTCCTGCCCCACCATCTTCGTAAAAGTCTGTCCTTCTTCCTCGTCTCGCTGCCGGTGCCCTTCCAGTCGGTGCCCTAGCACTTCATGAAAAAACACCGCCGCCGCTCGTCCACTCAATAGCGCCGGTCCGTCATACGGTTCAGCAACCGGAGCCGCCCGCAGCGCCTTCAAATCCGCTGCCATCTTCTCGATTTTTGCGGACAATTCGCTTTCCGCCGGCAATCCTTTGGCCGTCGGTGCCTGGAAAGTCTCTACTCGCAACAATTCCATGCCATCGTCAGCACGCGTTTGGGCTTCCATAATCAATCGCGTGGAGGCGCTGGGAGTAACCACCGTGCTGCCTTCGCTGTTCACCATCCGCGCGTTCGAGTTCTGCACCTGCAGCATCACGCTTCCGAAATACACGTCGGGATATTTCCGGAATATCGCTGACAATCTCTTAATCTCGCCTTCCCACGTAGCCCGGTCCAACGTAACCGGCACCTTCGCCTCACCAATGTGCGTAGCCGATGCCTCTTTCGAAAAATCAGGCGACTTATCCTCTTCTTCCGCGCGCACTGCGGTATTCGTTCGCACATTCATCAGCGAAGGAACCGCCCGCTTGTACTCCCGGTCCGTTAGCTCCCAAAGTACCCGTCCAATGGCATCTTGGTCGTCCGAGAGCGGCAAAGATCCCGACGTCACCCCGCTTGCCCGGCTCTGCCCGTGCGTATTGTCTAGCGCATGCGTGCCCACCCGCATCGTTACGTCCGCCTGCCGCCGTTTGGCCGCCGCGTCCGTCAGCAAGCTCCCGTAGGCTCCAACGAGAACAACATAGTCCTGGTCGTATACCGTGTAGCTCAAGTAGTAGGGCGCCTGGTCAGTTTTTCCCAACTCGGTGCTGGCCCGCGAAAGCTCCGCCTGCATCACCTTCAACACCGGGTCGTTCGGGCCTTTCTTGGCGTCCACTGCGGCCGAAGTACTTCCAGGGCCAGTCGTGGCTTCGGTCGAGACGGCCCGATCAGTTCGGCCCGCTGCGGAATCTTCCGCGGTCGCCCAACCAGCAGGTGCCACTACCAATTGCGCGCAAACCACCCCGCACGCCACCATACGCGATGCCAAACAAATGGCGTCCTTCGCCCCTACACTCCGGCGTCCATACTTTTTTGCTGGGCTAAAATTGATCATTAACAGTGAACTCCAATCGGTATGACGATTCGAACTGCCTGAACTACGAAAAACCAGGGAGAAGCCGAGTATGCCTCAGCGCTGGCCCACGCGCAATTTAGCTGTTACCAAAGCGTTCTTGTTTGGCTAACCGTGCCCCGTTCACGAATTCTTGTGCCGACACTTCCGCGCGTCCTTCCAGTTTGACGGTCAAAACACGCAAAACGGTTGCGTCCCCGCAAGCTACTCGCAATTCGCCGCCTTCCAGAAGCAACGTTCCAGGAGCCGCTGGCGCGCCTTCTCGCCTTGCGGGTTTCCCCGAAAGGTGACAGGTCTTCCCTCGAAACGTGGTGTATGCCCCGGGC
Organism: uncultured Acidobacteriota bacterium; assembly: GCA_963733775.1. Taxonomy (GTDB): domain Bacteria; phylum Acidobacteriota; class Terriglobia; order Acidiferrales; family UBA7541; genus Acidiferrum. The sequence continues at coordinate 36,125 of CAVTEE010000004.1, forward strand.
CACGGCTCGAAACCTCGCATCCGATTGAAAATCTCCAGCGCGGATCGTTCCCAGTCAATTCTTCCGTCCTCTTTCTTCAGCAAAGGCGCGTAGGTCGCCAAAGCATCATTCTGTTTCTTCGGCGTAACCAGCCCATCCGGCAGTCCACGTAACGTCTCTATCATCAACTTCGCGCCCACTTCCGCCATCCGCGCAGCCAACTCCGGCGAGGTCTCCGCCGGCAAAATCTCAATTTCTTCCTGCAGCAACATGTCCCCGGTATCCATGCCCGCATCGATGCGCATGGTAGTTAACCCGGTCTTGGTCTCCCCATTCGCAATCGCCCAGTTGATTGGCGCCGCGCCACGATATTTTGGCAGCAAGGAAGCATGCAGATTGATCCAGCCGCATCTCGAAATCGGCAAAAGCCCAGCGGGAATGATCTGTCCATAGGCGATAATTACGAAGCATTCGGGCTCGAAACTTTGCAGCAGCTCTCGCGCCTCCGGAGCGCGAATCTTAACCGGCTGGCGCACGGGTATCCCGGCCTCCAAGCGCAGTTTCTTTGACCGGAGAGAACGAAACTTCCTGCCCCCGTCCTCGCGGCCGGTCTGGCTGCGTAATCACCGCCACCACCGTGTGACTCGGATCCGCCAGTATGGCCTTCAGCGTAGGCACCGCAAAGGCAGGCGTTCCGCAGAAAACTATCCGCATGAGTATCCTTCCGACCCGTAATAGTTATGGGACGTATTCAACCTGACTTGACGTTACGACAGCAATGAAAAATCCACGCAGGAATTCTGAGGAATAGCAGGCCAATCCCTAACTACTAAATTTACCACTCGCCTTGCTTTCTGAGCTTCTTGATCTTTCGCCGGATCAGGTCGCGTTTCAGCATACTCAGATGCTGAATGAACAAAATGCCGTTAAGATGATCGATCTCATGGCAGAACGCTCGCGCCAGTAAATCTTCTCCGCGAATCTCAAAAAATTCGCCCTTGGCATTTTGCGCCTTCACCGTCACAAATTGCGGCCGCACTACGTACCCGCGAAACCCCGGAATAGAAAGACAACCCTCTTCCTCCCGCTTTTCGCCTTCCGCATGAATAATTTCCGGGTTAATCAGTACAATTTTTCCTTCCGGATTTTTCCCCGCAGTCACATCCACCACCGTCAGGCGCAGATTTTTCCCGATTTGCGGAGCGGCCAGCCCCACGCCTTGCGCCGCATACATCGACGCGAACATGTCCTCGGTCAACTCCTCTAGCTCCGGCCCAAACTCCGTAATCACAGGCGAGGGCTTTTCCAGAATCGGATCGCCGTACTTAATAATTGAATAAATCTTCCGCGGAGGTCCCAATGGCACTGCTGGCGCCGCAGTTTCAGCCGTCGTCGCGGCCACAGGCTCAGAATTCGTCGATTTGTCGGGCATAGTTATCGAAATTCCGCCGCATCTCCGCCAGCGAATCTCCTCCAAATTTTTGCAGAAAAGCATCCGCCAACACAAGCGCTACCATCGCTTCTCCCGCCACTCCTGCAGCCGGGACCACGCACCAGTCCGAGCGCTCGTACGCCGCCTGCACCGGCTCCTTCGTCACCATATCCGCTGTGTGCAACGCACGCCTCAACGTCGAAATCGGCTTCAAATATCCCCTCACCACCACGTCTTGCCCGTTGGTAATCCCGCCTTCGACTCCCCCCGCGCGATTGGACGACCGCGAAAATCGCTTGGCATCCCGGTCGTAAGAAATTTCGTCCTGCACTTCGCTGCCATAAGATCCCGCACCCGCAACGCCCGCCCCAATCTCCACGGCCTTCACCGCTTGAATGCTCATCACCGCTTGCGCCAGCCGGCCATCCAGTTTTTCATCCCACTGCGCATGGCTGCCCAGTCCCACCGGCACATTGTGCGCCACCACCTCAAAGATCCCGCCCACCGTATTCCCAGCCTTCAACGCCGCGTCCACTTCCGCTTTCATTTTTTCTTGCAGGTCTGCGTCCACGCAACGCAGCGGCGACTCAAGGTCCTCGCTCACGGCCCGAATCTCGTCCCACGAAGCGCCACGCTCCATAGCAACGTGCCCCACGCGAATCGTGTGACTCGCAATCTCCGTCCCAAGTTCGCGAAGCAACAACTTCGCAAACGCTCCAGCTGCCACCCGCGCCGCCGTCTCTCTCGCCGACGCCCGCTCCAAAATATATCGCGCATCATGAAAATTAAATTTCTGCGACCCCGCCAGATCCGCATGCCCAGGCCGCGGCGCCACCAGCTTCCGTTCCTTCCCAACCGATTCCGCCGACTCTTCCACTGGCAAACTATTTTCCCAATTAGCCCAGTCCCGATTCTCAATCCGCAAAGCCACCGGAGCGCCAATTGTCTTCCCATGCCGCACCCCGGCAAAAATGTCCGCGCGATCCTTTTCGATTTTCTGTCGACCCCCGCGCCCATAACCAAGTTGCCGCCGGTGTAGCTCATGGTTAATGAACGCCACATCCACAGGCAGCGAAGCCGGCAGCCCCGAAATAAAAGCCAGCAACGCCTGTCCGTGCGATTCACCCGCAGTGTAGAAATGCAGCATCCCTAAGGCATCCATCCTGGAGAAATTGAATTACCCAGCGTAATTGGAGAATGGAGTGTATCTGCCGACCCGCCGCCGCGTCCAGTTTTCGCTGGGGTAGGTTTGCTTTTTGCAATGACGCGATCGGAGTGTCTTTCGCGTCATCCGCGCCCACATATTCTTAGCGTCAGTTTACGGCTTGCTCGCAAAATGAGAGCGGAGACAACCTTGCCCTCGCGGCGCCTCATTTCAGCCGTCTTACTCGCCGCGCTACCCAGCTTATTCAGCTGGTGGACTCTTTCGTGTAACCATCCGCCCAAGGAACCGCCGGCTGTGACGATCAACAAACAGTCTGTCAATTTTGCCAGCCGCACCTTCGATCCGGCCCACCCGCCGTCCGATATGCCACCTCTGACTGAGGGCGAATACGCCGGGTGCGATTCGAATTTTTTATCCAACGTTACTGTCGCTGGACAGAGCCGCCAAAGCGATGCCACCCACGCAACCATCTCGGTTACGCACATCAAGATGGACTTGCAGCTCAACCTCACTATCTGGGAGCCCAGCGGCGCAAGTGAACGCGTCACCGAACACGAGGAAGGCCATCGTCAAATTGCCGAATATTATTACCAAGTCGCCGCCAAACTAGCAGAGCGAATCGCCACCACTTACCTCGGCAGACAAGTTGAAATCGCCGGCACAGATATCCAAGCCGAGTCCAATAAGTTTCTTCAACAAACCGCCGCCGCTGTCACTGCGGATTACAGCAGGGAACTAAACCCCGCGCCGGCGCAATTGCTCTACGACAGCATCACCGACCACAGCCGAAATGAGGTTGTCGTCAAGGATGCCGTCGAGCACGCCATAAAAAACGCCGCAGTCGAAGCTCCTTAGCCAGCACCGCGATTTACGATAGTTAAAACGACAACCGTAGCGCTAGCTGGATGATGCGAGGGTCATAGGTTCCCGTAATCTCGCCAAAACTGCTGTTGTTGATGTTGGTGCCAGGCGCCCCACCGGCGAAAATGCCATCGCCATTGTTGGTGACACCTGGATTAAGAAAATTCGCATGATTGAAAATATTGAAGAATTCCGCTCGGAACTCCAGTTTTATTCGTTCAGTTATGACCGTGGTCTTGGAAAATGCCAAATCAAAGTTGGCATAGCTCGGCCCACGAAAGAAATTTCTGGGGAGGGTTCCGTACGTGGCCAGCGCCGGATTTGCGACCACCTGCGAGTTTGCCGGCAATATCGTTGGCCCGGGGGTACATGTTGCTAAAGGGTGGTTGACGTCGCCGCATTGCGCACTACTGAGGCTGTTCGGGTTGAAGAAAAAGTTTCCTGGGCCGTTGCCGAAGTTCTGCACCGTTCGTGGATCGAACGCACTGGTCCAACAATGTTGGCGTGGACGTCGGTTGGGTCTCCGGCACCGGAAGGGCCTTCCGCGCCCGGGTTAAAGCGATCGGCCAACCGGGCAAAAACGTCGAAAGGTAAGCCCGAACGCCAGGTAACGATGGGGAACAAGCTCCAGCCCTGCGTTAGCCTCTTGGGCCCGGAATTCCAGGCGTGGTCGATTGGCAGATCCCATCCGCCGCTGAAGGTGATACGGTTCCGCACGTCCTGGTCGCTCGAGGCGCGAAACAAATTGGGTGAATAAGACGGGACCTCGGAGTTTCTCTGGCGAAAGCCGGATGCATTGTCAATGCTGTGAGCAAATGTGTATGCCAGCGTAAAATAAGTCCGGCCGAATAAATGTGAATCCGCCACCTGCTTTGTTAAACTCGATTGCAAGCTGTTGTAGTTGGCCTTCGACACATTCTTAAACTCCGGCAGTCCGGCGAAACTGCACACCGCGCTCGGGCTCGCGCCGGAAGTTGAGTTTCCTGCTTCATCCACGCAGGCGCTATTTCCTGGCGTGAGGTTGAGGATCCGGTTGGTGGTTCCAAGAATGAACGGATTCACGTCGATCAACGAAGTCAATCCGTGCGAACTGCTCCCAACGTAACTGATTTCCAGCACTGTGTTAGGCGCAACTTCATGCTGCAGGCTCAGGTTGTATTGATACGTGTAAGGTGTGCGCAGATTCGGATCGACAAGAAATACTACTCCGGAGGCATTGATGGGCAAGAAACCGGCCGCTCCAAAATCCAGATTGCCCGGCGGGGCATGCGAGGGAAATGGATTGGGCGTAGGCGGTGAAGCATTGGCAAAGGGATCAGCGAAGAATGGGTAAGGGCCCGCTTGACCTGCCGTGTGTGGACTGAAAAATAGTCCTGCTCCTCCGAAAAATGGCGGCTGGCCGTTGAACTGCAAGTTATCCTCGCCTTTTAATACGTCGTAGAACACGCCGAAGCCGCCACGCAGGCTGGTCTTGCCATTTCCAAACACATCCCACGCGAAGCCAACCCGGGGCGCCCAATTTTTTGTATCAGGAAAGTTCACCCCAGTTGGCGCCCCTGGGTCGCCGGGGAAAACTAATCCCACCGGCGCGTTAACGAATCGTTGCGATTGATCGCCTGGAATGCCGGAGAAAGACCGTCCTTCAGTATCAGATTTCGGTGAATTGTATTCGTACCGGATCCCTAGGTTCAGCGATAAGCGTTTTGTTAAGCGCCACTCGTCCTGAAAAAATCCATAGTAAGACTTGCTGCGGATGTTTGATGGTGCTGAAGGCGATTGGAAGTATTGCGTTGGCGCGCCAATCAAAAAGTCTGCCAGCGAGTTCCCGCTAGCGGACCCGTTGAAATCAAATTCGCCGTTAACGATAAAATCAAATACCGTATTGTTCTGGTACGCCGAAATCCCTCCTCCCATCTTGAAATTGTTTCTGCCATGTATATAGCTGAGAGTGTCGGTGAAGCCAAAGGTGTTGTTAACCAGGCGTGTAGGACCTTGTTCGCTGAGTCCCAACGACATCCCGTTGTCGAACAGTATGTTCGGAGGGCCCGTCGGTTGGTCGAGTGTAGTTCCAATTCCCAATTCCGCAGCGGTAGGGAGCTTAGTCGCCGGTGCATCCTGCAACAGATTGTTTCGCTGAATGAATACCCGGAATTCGTTCACCATGTTTGGCGAGATGGTACGGGTGTAGGCTAGATTTCCGAAGTAACTGTTATTTTGGGTGGTGTTCCCGAATCCCGGCACGGTTGCAAATTGAAATGGATTTAATTGCGGATTGCGTATACCGCCGAGCGTGACCGTCAGTTTGTCTTTCTGGGAAATAATGAAGTCTGTTTTGATTGTTAGCTCATTGTTGTTATCAGTATGCGCGCCCTGGAAACTTGCAGTGCCGCCTGCCGCCGTGGGAAACAGCCCAGCGGCGATATATTTTTGCGCGACGGGATCGAATTTTGCCGGATCAATGATGCCGCATGCAGCGGCCGCCGCATTCGCTTGAAAAAATGGATCGGCTTGCAGAAATGCCGATACCTTTGGATCGGCGTTTGGGCAATTTCCGGGGACCCCTCCACTGGAAAAATCGCCCGTTAACTGGGCTGGGGTGTATACCGGAAAGTCTCCACTGGTTTGTTGCGAGCTAAGTCGCTGGCCCTGGTAGCCTACAAAGAAAAACAGCCGGTCCTTCTTAATGGGGCCGCCAAATGTGCCGCCGTACTGATTTCGCTTCAGCACATCGCGATTCAACCCCTCTACTTTGTTAAAAAAAGTGTTGGCGTTAAAGTCGTCATTGCGCAAAAACTCGAATCCGCTGCCATGAAATTCGTTTGTTCCGGACTTGGTGACGACGCTGATTACTCCCCCGCCGTTGCGTCCATACTCCGAGGAATAGTTGCTCTCCAGAATCCGAAATTCGGCCACCGTATCTGGGTTGGGATTGAAAACTACGGCGTTGTCGAGAAGGTTGTTATTCAGTCCTCCGTCCAGTAAATACGTGACTGAATCGGTCCGGCCTCCCGCGATGCTGAAGTTACCTTTCGCTGTTGAATCTCCGTTTGTTTCTGTCACTCCCGGCAGTAACAGCGCAAGATTGAGAACGTTTCTGCCGTTCAGGGGCGCTTGCTGAATTGCCTCGCCCTGGACCGTGGCGCCGACCGTCTGATTCACGGTTTCAATGGCTGTCGCTTGGTCTTTCACCTCGACGATTTCGTTCTGCTGACCAAGCTCCATTCTTGCGTCTAGCCGGAGCGCTTGGTTGATTTGCAATCCTTGCCGCTCGAATACCTGGTTGCGGAATCCGGAATGTTCAAAAATAACTGTATACGTGCCGATGGCAAGCCCGACCACCTGATAAAATCCGTTTGCGTCTGTGACTGTTTTTTGCACGTCACTCGTCCCGGTGTTTGTCACCGTGACAGTAACGTCTGAGATCGGCGCTCCACTCTGATCCGTGGCGTTGCCAACGATACGACCAGTTGCGTCCTGACCCCATGCTGTTGCGGCGGCCAGCATAAGCAACATTAGACTCACTACGAGATTCCACCTCTTCGACGAAGGCCTGTTCATGAACCGTCCCTCTTCAAATTGATTTTCTAAGCTGCGTTTTTTAGCGGTGCGGCCTTCAGGTGTCGTTAGCACCCGAAGTGTAACTACATGGGAGGAGTCAACCCTGGCGGAAAAAATCCATTGAAACGCTGACGCTCATCCCGCTCTGTCAAAAATTCCAATCGAACCGACAGTAATGGATCAAAACAGCGACTGTGTCATGTTGTTGTCAAATTTATGTGCAATCGATGTCAATCGGAGAAATTCGGCCGGATACTCTCTGTACACAACGGTCGTGTTAGTGCGAGCAATTTTTATGAATTTAGATTCGCGGATATTACTTAGAGGCGGCCTCGAAAAGGAATCATTCAGACGTTGATGAAGGATGTTGCTTTCAATGCTCAGAATGCCTGACCCACGCACTTACTTGACGGCCATCATCTGCACGGTTACGCTTTCCTCGTACCCATTCGCACTGCTTCACCGCGTCCAGAAAAAAGGTCATCGTGGCAGGCACTCCACTTCAAATCGAGCGCGACTCCACTCCAGAACCCAGGCTCTCCGTCGTCGAGGTCTTGGTTGACTCCCTGAAGCGTTGGGTGTTCAGCGTTCAGGACTATTCATTAATGGCCGCCCGCTCGGTAAAAAATCTCGCCAGTGGCCCCCGCTATTTTCAAGACACTCTCGACCAAATGGACGACATCGGAGTAGGCTCCCTGCCAATCGTTCTGATCTCCGGCTTCTTCATCGGCGCCGTCATGGTGTTACAAACCGGCTCGCAATTCACCCGTTTTGGACAAGCCGCGCTCACCGGTGACATTGTGGCCATCGCACTGGTCCGCGAACTCGGACCAACTCTAACCGGCATTCTGGTCGCCGGTCGCTGCTCTTCCGGTATCGCTTCAGAATTAGGCTCCATGCTCGTCACCGAGCAAGTCGACGCTATGCGCGCCATGGGCACCGACCCCAGCCGCAAGTTAATAACTCCGCGTGTCCTCGCCACCGTCTTGATGCTGCCATTGCTCACCGCCCTCAACGATTTCGTAGGCTTACTCGGCGGCTGCGTTGCGTCCGTTTTTTCCCTGCGTTTAGGCGCCGTAGAATTTTGGACCCGCGCTATCAAAGCTCTCGACTTCGCCGACTTGATGCAAGGTTTCACCAAGCCCATGGTTTACGGTTTCATCCTCGCGACCGTGGGCTGCTACAAAGGACTCAACGTCCGCGGCGGCACCCAAGGTGTTGGTCGCGCCACCACTCAAGCCGTGGTTCTTGCCTCCGTCTTGATTATCGCCGCCGATCTCTTCCTCACTAAATTGGCCTTGTACCTTGGAGACAAACTTTTTTAGTTCCTGCTCATCTACACCCACAGCATTCTTTCGTGACATTCCGGCAACGCTACGAATTGCCCTATAATTCATGGCACATTCAATGACTCCAGCCGCTGCAACCGCAACGACTAACTCTGGCCCGGCCGTAGCATTTGATAACGTTTACCTCGGCTTTGACGAAGGCGACATTCTCCGCGGCGTCTCTTTCTCCGTTCCGCCACGCGAGACTATGGTGCTCCTCGGCGAAACAGGCACTGGTAAAACCTTAACTCTGAAACTCGCGGCCGGCTTGCTCAAACCCACCCGCGGCAGTATCTCCGTGCTGGGCGAGCAAGTCTCATCCATGTCCGAGAACGAGCTTCTCCGCCTGCGGGAGCGTATCGGTTTCGTTTTTCAGGAAGGCGCTCTCTTCGATTCCATGACCGTCGGCGAAAATGTAGCCTACCGTCTTCGTGAAGAGCACGTGAAAGAAGACGAGATCGAACCGCGCGTCCAGGAAGCACTGCAATTCGTCGAGCTCGAACACACCGCCGACCAACTCCCCTCCGAATTATCCGGCGGCATGCGTCGCCGCGTCTCCATCGCGCGGGCGCTAATCAATCGCCCGGACATTGTCTTGTACGATTCACCTACCGCCGGTCTCGATCCTGTCACCTCGCAAACCATAATTTCGCTCATCTTGCGCCTGCGCGATGTCTACGGTGTCACCGCCCTATTAGCCACGCAGCGTTTGCAGGACGGCTTCGCGCTCGCCAACTTTTGTTTCGACAAAGAGACTAAGCACGTCGTTCGTGCCAAAGGCGCCAAGGACGGCGAAACAGCTGCCGCAACCCGCTTTATGGTTTACAAGGATGGTCGCATCTATTTCGAAGGCGACCCGCAGGAGTTGTCCAGCACCAAAGATCCATATCTACGCCGCTTTCTAGTTTGAATTTGCTGTAATCTTATCCCGGACTCCGGAGGGGAGTCTCAATGGCCCAGAGGAAGCAGCTTACCTGGACGGAATTGCGTGTAGGTCTGTTCGTGCTGGTTGGCCTTTTCGTATTGGCGGCCGGCATTTTCTATGTCACCGGGTCAGGTTTCCTGGGGCCGAAGTACCGCCTGAAAACTTATCAGGCCGAGGTTTCTGGTCTCGCCAATGGCGCGCCTGTGCAGGTCGACGGCGTAGAGGTAGGAAATGTCGAGTCCATCACGTTGGTGCCGCGCTCCCAGTCCAAGGGCGACAAAGCCAGAAACATTGAGGTTGTCATGCGCCTGGAAAGGCGTTTTCAACCCGACATCCTCACCGACTCCACAGCTAGCGTCGTTACCCAAGGCTTGCTGGGAAACAGATATATAAATATTTCCCGCGGCTTCACCGGTGTCCCTTTGAAAGATGGCGAAGAAGTTCCTCCCTCTGAGACAAGAGAAATGCTCGGCAGCCTCCAGGCTCTTTCCGATTCCATGCAGGTGATTTTGGATGACGTAAAAGAGGGCCGCGGCTCCATCGGGAAATTGATCACTGACCCGGAAGCCTACAACCACCTGAACAGTGTCGTGGCCAAAGCCGATACCATGATGAGCAACGTTCAGGCCGGCAAAGGCACGTTAGGCAAACTTGTTAATTCGAATGAGCTCTACGACAAAGTCGACAAGAGCGTCGACAACATCAACGGCCTGGTCACCGATGTGCGCTCCGGAAAAGGCACCATCGCCAAATTACTCAACGATCCAACGCTATACGATGAAGCCAAACAGGCTCTCAACAATGGCAATGCCGTGCTCGGCGATGTTCGCGCAGGAAAAGGCAGCATCGGCAAACTTATGAACGACGACGCGCTCTACAATAATTTGCGTGACACCAGCGCCAACCTGGACAAGGCTTCCGCCAAGCTGAACGAAAACACCACCACCGCAGGCAAACTTTTTTCTGATCCCAAGTTGTACGACAATCTCGCGGGTTTGACCGGCGACTTGCGCTTGCTTATCGGCGAATTTCGCCAGAACCCCGCCAAGTTCCTACGCGTAAAAGTCAGCGTATTCTAGCCATCCGCAACTTTTGCGAAACCCCGAGCGTTCTTGTAATGTCTTAGTAACAATAGAGCCATAATATCCACCGCGGCTGGCGAAATCGCCGCGACCCACAAGTCGAGCCTATGGAAAATCAGGAAGTACTGCAAAAACCGCGCCCCGAACCAAGCAAATCAACGCTTCCTCAACCAGGACGCCCTGTCCCCAGCCGCGCTTACCCAGGTGCCTTAATCGTAGTGGAAGGCACCGATGGTTCCGGAAAGTCCACGCAGCTTTATCTATTAAAACGTTGGCTCGAAATTGGTGGCTATCGTCTCCACTTCACAGAGTGGAATTCTTCGCCGCTCGTGAAATCCGCCACACGGCGCGGAAAACAACGCCGCCTCCTCACCCCCACCACCTTTTCTCTCTTGCACGCCGCCGATTTCGCCGACCGCTGCGAACGTCAGATCATGCCTTTGCTGCAAGGCGACTATCTGGTGCTCGCCGACCGCTACATCTATACCGCCTTTGCCCGCGATGCCGCTCGCGGTTGTCCTCCGCGCTGGCTGCGCAATCTTTACCGCTTCGCGCCCGTCCCGGACATTACCTTCTACTTTCGAACTCCACTCGACATCGCCGTCCACCGCATTCTTAGCGGGCGTCCCAAATTAAAATATTACGAAGCCGGAATGGACTTAGGCATGTCCTACGATCGTGCCGAAAGTTTCCGTCTGTTTCAGGCCCGTATCCTCGAGGAGTACGACAAAATGGTCGACACTGATAATTTTGTGGTTCTCGACGGCACCATCCCTGTCAATAAATTGCAAAAGCAGATGCGCGATATCGTAGCCTCCAAGATTGATCTCAAACGTTTTGCCCCTCGCATCCAGGAAGTGGAGTGAGCATGCCCGATCAGGAAAAAGAGAAAGACCGAGACCGCGACAAAGACAAAGCTCCATTGGTCATCGCCCCAGAATCGCCTGTAGCCACTCTCCCTCCTCCGGGCATCAAGTCCGCCTCTGAAGTCGAGGAAGAAGCCTCGCATTATTTTTTTGGCGAGCCACTCGTCGGTTTCGATCCCGCTGAAATCACCGGCACCCTCGTTGTCATCGAAGGCATGGACGGCTCCGGCCGCTCCACCCAAATCACATTGCTTCAGGAATGGCTTGAATCCGAAGGGTTCGCGGTCCAAACCAGCGGCTTGCGTCGTTCGAATCTCGTTGGCAGCGACATCGACCAACTCCTGGCCAAAAATGCCGTTACCCGCCTTACTCTGGCCCTGATGTATGCCACCGATTTCTTCGACCAGGTCGAGCACCGCATTTTGCCGGCCTTACGTTCCGGCACCGTAGTCCTCGCCGACCGTTTTATTTTTACTTTAATCGCGCGCGGCGTAGTCCGCGGCATCAATCGCGATTACATGACGGGACTTTATGCCATGGCTCTTCGCCCGCATCTCACCTTCTGGCTCAACGTCCGCCCTGAAACCGCCTTCGGCCGCGAATTCAAAAAGTCCCAAGCCATCAGCTATTGGGAAGCCGGGCGCGACATGTCGTTATCCCACGATCTGTATTGGTCCTTCATTCGATACCAAACCATGATCAAACGCGAATTTGAAGTCATGGCCAAGCGTCACAGCTTCATCGAACTCGATGGCGAAGCCAGCGTAGCCAACGTGAACAAGCAGCTCCGCCAACGCATTGGTGAGCAGCTCGGTATCCGCGCTACCAAGTACACTCCCTCCTCCGCGCTGGCCCATCTCTGGCGCTAAAACATTAATGTCAGAGCCGGTTCACATCGCTGCTATCGACGCCGGCTCCAACGCCGTGCGCCTGGCTGTTGCCCGCGCCTACTCGGCGCTCGACATCGAACCGCTCTACGATGAGCGCTACTCCTTGCGACTCGGCGAAGGCGTTTTCGTTCGCCATGTTTTCAGCGAAAAACTCCTCAAAAAATCCGTGAAGGCTTTCCGTGATTTCAAAGAAACCATGGACGAGTTCGGTGTTACGAAATATCGTGCCGTAGCCACCAGCGCCTCCCGCGAAGCCCGCAATCGCGACGCCTTCGTTCGCAGGATTAAACAGCAATCCGGCATCCAACTGGAGGTAATCAATGCCGCCGAAGAGTCCCGCCTCGGCAGGGAAGCCGTCCTCGCCGCCTTGGGCCCCGAAGCGCCGCCACGATGCATCATTGACCTCGGAGGCGGCAGCCTGGAATTAAGTATTCTCCGTGACCGTCATGTGGAGCAAAGTGCCCATCTCGGTGTGGGCACCGTGCGCCTCATGACAACGTTGAATCTTCCCGGCGTCATCCGCCCTTCACAAGCCGAGCAAGTCCGCAGGTATGTGCGCGCCCTACTCGAATCAAAATTACCCAACCGCCCAAATCTCGGCGAACAAATTGCCGTCGCGCTTGGCGGCAACGCCGAAACGCTGGCTGGCATCGCCCCAGGCCCGCGTGAACATGGCCTCCCGATGCTGCAATTATCGCTCCTTCGCGACCGTCTGCCCGACATCCTGACGCGCAATGTCCGCGAGCGCATGAAGGCTTACGGTGTACGCCGCGACCGCGCTGACGTCATGGGTATTGCCGCCATCACGTTTCTCACTCTCGCCCGCTATCTGAATGTCCGCTGCATGGCCATCCCCGCCGTGGGCCTTCGCGAAGGCATTCTCCAGGAAATCGCCCACGACGCTTTCTCGCGAAAAGAACCCCACCGCTACAACGCTGCCGCGCGCCAGGTCATCGCCAGCACCAGGGCCTTCGCGCGCCGCTTGGACCGCGACCAAGCCCATGCCGAGCATGTCCGTGAGCTGAGCATTCTCCTTTTCGACGCTTTGCAACCGGTGCATCATCTTCCCGCTCAGTACCGCGTGCTGCTGGAGGCCGGCGCTCTCTTACATGACGTCGGCCATACCATCAGTCATCACGGTCACCACAAGCACGGCGAATATTTAGCGCTGAACGGCGACATCCCCGGTCTCGCTGGCCGTGATCGCGCCATCGTCGCCTCATTAGTTCGCTATCACAATCGCAAGTCAGAGCCCGCCAGCCATCACATCGCCTATGCTTCGCTATCCAACCTCGACAAACGTGTGACCCGCCGCCTGGCTTCCATTTTGCGCATCGCTGAAGGCCTCGATCACTCCCACCGCCAGCGCGCAACCAATATTCAAGCCTCTTTCCAGCGCGGCTCCGTAGGCCTCCAGGTAAAAGCCCGCGGAGATGCTGCCGAGGACTTGCGCGACGCCATCCGCAGCGCTGACCTCTTCGAAAAAGAATTTCACGTGCGCCTGTTCTTTCGCCAATCCACATCGTGAGCCGCAAGTATCGTGAGCTCGTATAATGACCCGTGAAAGCAGTTGATTGATAAGCCGCTCCAGGAAATTATCGGCGGCAAAAATTTAGCGCGAATAGGGTTTAATAAAATTCGAACGGAGCTACTCGATGGATCTGTACATCGTCCGCCACGGCATCGCGATCGACCGTGAAGACCCCAAATGCCCTCCCGACCCCGAACGTTACCTGACGGAAGAGGGCATCGACAAAACCAGACAGGTGGCCAAAGGCATTGCCGCGCTCGGTATCACGCCGGACCTCTTGATTTCCAGTCCCTATACCCGCGCCATGCAAACCGCGGAAATTTTTGCCAGCGCTCTCGACTACTCCAAACAGAAAATCCGTCGCACCGATTTGCTTTTGCCCGGCGCCGAATCGTCCATGCTCTTTCGCGAGCTAGCCAAGGACAAACAGTCTTCTACCGTTTTCCTCTTTGGCCACGCTCCACATCTCGATGAACTCATCGCTGCCGCCTTCGCCAGCAAGCATCCCATCACTTCGCTCAAGAAAGCCGGCGTCGCCGCCCTGAAATTAAAGCGCATCTCCCCGCCCAGCGCCGAACTTCTCTGGCTAGCCACACCCCGCCTCCTGCGCCGCGCCGCAAAATAAGTCGCTCCACCATGTATTTAAGATTCGTTGTTTCTGAACTCGATGAGGATTCCAACAAGGAGCTTGGAGTTTTTCATGCAATTGGACAATTGCGGGCGACGGGAAAACTCTACTCATACGAGGAAATACATCACGACTTGATCCGACAATGGTTCGACGAAAATCTAGAAAAGCCTACACGATTCACCGCCTCCAAAGGCCCTTTCTATCGCAAACAGAATAAAGCGATATCTTGGTTTAAAGACAGCGCGGAAGAACATCTCAGTCGAGTCAGGGAACTTGTCGCTATTTTGCGAAATCACGGAGTTATTGTGCACATGTTGAAAACCGACCGCGTGGGTTACGTAGTTTACGAGGATGAGTACCAAATCGTGGCAGAGTCGTTTAGAGGAGAATGTTTGTAACTTCCAAGATAGTTCTGGAACTCAGCGATTAGCTTCTAACCCCTAATCCGAAGCCCCAGCCACCGCATACAAAACACCCGGCGCACTCTGAGGCAACGCCACCACCTTCGCCGCCTTCTCCGCGGCACGAACCACCAGCGGCTTGCCCAACACCGTCTCCAACAAATGTTTCCCCGCAGCCAGCCTCGCCGCAATCTCCAGATTGTCCGCCAACTGCGGGACCAAAAGCGTGATGGCATCTGCCGAATTCTCAATCTTGAATCCCGTAGGCGAATCCACCCCAGACTTGTGCAGCACTCGTCCAAGGCGAATCACTCCCGCCAAAATACGAATATTCTCTTGCTGCGATGCGCTGAGTCTTGCAAATTTCACGTCGTTCATCGTCGGTTCCGTCCCGCGATGGAATCTCACTGCCCATGCCACGAGTTCCCAATCCTCCCGCGTCCATCTTGGCGGCACTTTCATCCCCAACAAAAACTTCCGCGCAGCCTTCCGCGGATGTTTCTTATCGCGTCCCACCGCGTGCAGCAAAGCTGCGGCGCGCAAATTCCTCTGCATGTTGGCGTCGCCAAGTGCCGGCATGACCTTTGCACGTCGCAACAAGTCAAAAATCCGTATCGATATCCGCGCCACTCGCCCCGCATTCCGCGGATTCGACTGTGCCGCACGTGCCGTCGCTCGTAACCGCGCGAGCGACGCTTGCTCCAATCGCTCTCCGTGCGGCAATGCGTGCCGCCATTTGTTCCAGATGCTCGTTTTCCCCAACGTTAGTTGCCGGTAAGTCTGCACCCGCTTCGCGCGCTCACGTTGCAGAATTTCCTTCCAGGATTTCCGCGCCGCTCCATCCACTCCGCTTTCGGCTTTCACCCTCTCTGCCAGCACATCCAGATCGTGAATATCGCCCAGTAAATCTTGCAGCCTTTTTAAATTCTCATTCCACGCCGCCAGATGTTCCGGCAAAAGACTTTCGACCGTGTACCTCAACTTCTTCAAGCCAATCCTTAAGGCGTGCCAGGGCTTGGGTTTCTTCGTGCGCAGCGCCTGCGCATGCAGTTGTTTGATCTCTTCAAAGCGCTCCCATGCCAGGCATTCCGCCGCTAGGCCGCTTACCGGAAGCACCCGAACCCGTTGCCGCAAGCGTCTCTGTACTTGTTTCCAGCCTTTCTCATCGAACTTGCCCGCTACCCGCAAAACTTCGCTCCGCAACTCCGGCTCATCCTTCTCAAAAGAGCTGTGCATCTGTACGCGAACGGGGTCGCTGGCAAGCACCAACTTCTTGACCCAATCTTCCATCACGTGCGCGTCCCGTAACCCACCCAACGCCCGGAAGAGTTTTTTCGCCGTTTTCCGCATCTCCGGCCAAGCCGGATCCGGGTCCACCTCTTCGAAAACCGTCGCCACCGACCGGCATCTCCGGATTGCCACCCTCAAGTCATGCACGTTGTCAGGATCCGGATTCGAACGCACCTTATCCAGCTCCGCCCGCACCTTGTCCATGGATTCAGATAGCGCTCGTCGCTCTACCCGAGCGGGTGGCTTAACTTCGGTCTGAGTTTGAGTCTTACCTTGAGATTCAAGAGTGGTGACGCTGGCCATTCGGTCAAAATCCTCGACGTTTCGCGCTTGGCCATGAAAAACCTCGCCAAACGAACCTATAGGGTAGCCCTTCGATGTAGCCTCGTCCAGTCGAGCGCCTCGCCCCACAATTCCGGCCACATTCGCACTAAAACCAGCCCCATCGCCACGCTCATTGCGCCCGCAATCAGAAAAACCTTGGAAGGGTCCGGGTGCCCAAGCCTCAACATTACGAACTGCGCCACCGGCTGCAGCGCCACCCCAATGAACGACAGCATATTCGCCACCGCGATCGTCCGCCCCTTCTCGGTAGCCGCCGGCCGTCGCTGGATCAACGCATTAATGGGCACCACAAAGAATCCCCCCGCGAATCCAAGCAGTACCAGCCACAACAGCACGGTCCCAAATCCGATCCCCGGCCATGAAAGAAGCGCAGCCATTACCAAAATCCCCGCAAGCCCAGGCAGCACCATCCCCATTTGAATTTTCTTCCCGGACACAAATCCCGCAGCCAAACTCCCCAGCCCGATCCCCATACTCAACCCCGCCAGCAAATAACTGCTCCGCGTCTCGTCCAGATGCAGAATGTCCGCGCCATACAACACGATATTCAGCAGCAAAAGCGACCCCAGAAACCAGAAAAACGTGTTCGCCACCACGGCCGTTAGCAATGGCCTGTCGCCGCTCATATGCCGCACTTCCGAGAAAAACTCTCGCGGGACATTCCAATCAAACTTACGTCCAGGGTCCGCCGCCGGTACTTTAGAAATCCCCAAACTAATCAAAAGTCCAATCACCGCTAGCGCCAGGAAAATCACTCCGGACCACACTTGCCGTCCGTGAAAAACATGCGCCAGGTATCCCCCAGCCAGCGCCGCTAGAATCGCCGCCAGCAAAGTCAAAAATTCAATAATTCCGTTTCCCCAGCTCAGCTTCGATTCCGGCAGCAATTCCGGCAGCAACCCATATTTCGTAGGCCCGAAAATCGCGCCCAAAGTACTCATCAAAAACAGCGCCACCCCCGCCCAGCCCAATCGCCCTTGCGCCAACGCCCAAGTAGCGAGCGCCATAACCACCAATTGCCCGATCACCGTCGCTATCGTCACGCTGCGTTTGCTGAACTTGTCCGCCAAAAATCCGCCGGGAATCGAAAACAACAAGAAGGGAACTGAGAACAACAGCGGCACAAACAAAACAAACCACAAATCGCGCTCTTCTTTCGACGCAGCCGTCTCGAGCACCAGAAAACTAACCAGCCACTTCAAAGTGTTGTCGCTGAACGCCCCCTGAAACTGCGTAGCAATCAACGCCCAAAATCCACTCAACTTTGGAGCCGCCACCTCAGGCGCAACTCGCTCTCCAGCATCTTCAATCGCACTAGCCATGCGCGGCGCAGTCTAGCCTCCCAGCGCTTCCGCAGCAAGCACTACTCTGCGTATAACCGGAATTTCTTCATTACACGCTATAATTATTAAGAGATGCTATACGTAGACAACGTTTCCATGCGCTTCGGCCCCCGCGTCCTTTTCGAAGACGTCACCTGCTCTTTCCTCGACGGCCGCCGCTACGCCATCAGCGGCCCCAACGGCGCCGGCAAATCCACATTAATGAAGATCCTCACCGGCGAACTCGAGCCCACCAAGGGTTCCATAACCCGCCCAAAAAAGCTCGGTATCCTCCGTCAGGACCAGTTCGCCTTCGACCAATTTCGTGTCATCGACACCGTCATCATGGGCAACGCCCCGCTCTGGCAAGCCCTTGAGGAACGCGACAAACTTTACGCCAAGCCTCATGACTCGCTGACCGACGCCGACGGCATGCGCCTCGGTGAACTCGAAGGCATCGTCGGCGAAGAAGGCGGCTACACCGCGGAAGCCGACGCCGCCATTCTACTCGATGGCCTGGGTGTGGACAGCACCCTGCATGAGCGCCAGATGGGCGAACTGCAAGGCGGCCAAAAAGTTCGCGTGCTCCTCGCGCAAGCCCTGTTCGGTAATCCGCCGGCCCTGCTTCTCGACGAGCCCACCAACAACCTCGACCTCGATTCCGTGCACTGGCTCCAGGATTACCTCCTCGAATACGAAGGCGTCCTTATCGTCATTTCTCACGACCGCCATTTTCTAAACAGCGTCTGCACTCACACCGCTGACATCGACTACGAAACCGTCATTATGTATAACGGCGGCTACGATGACATGGTGCTCGCCAAAACACAGATTCGTTCCCGCATCGAAACCGATAACGCCAATCGCGAGAAAAAAATCGCGCAACTAAACGATTTCATCGCGCGCTTTTCAGCTGGCACCCGCTCCGCGCAAGCTACCTCTCGCAAAAAAGAAGTCGAGCGCCTGCAAACCACCGTGCTCGCGCGTTCCAACATCGCTCGCCCCTACATCCGCTTCGACATGAAGCGCGCTTCCGGCCGCCACCCGCTCGAAATTAAAAGCGTCGTGAAGTCCTACGGCGACTTGAAAGTCATCAAGCCCTTCACCGCCAGCATCACCCGCGGCGAAAAAATCGCCCTGACCGGTCGCAACGGAACCGGCAAAACCACTTTATTGCGATCACTGATCCGCAACGCTGGCGAATTCATCGACGACGCCGAAAAGGATTTCCCCATTGACGGTGGCATCGTGAAATGGGGCCACGAAGTAACCGTCGGCTATTTCGCTCAAGACCACCGCGATTCCGTGGTGACCGACTTGACCGCAATCGAGTGGCTCTGGCAATTCGATCCGCAAGCTTCTCAAGAAGAATTGCGCGGCCTGCTTGGTCAAATGTTATTCAGCGGGGAAGACGCCCTGAAGCCCACCAAAGCGTTAAGCGGCGGCGAAATCGCGCGCATGATTTTCTGCCGCCTCATGCTGCAAAAGCCCAATTTCCTGGTCCTCGACGAACCCACTAACCATTTGGACCTCGAATCCATCAACGCCCTGAATATCGCACTGCAGAAATACGACGGCACCGTGCTGCTCGTCACTCACGACGAAGACGTCCTCGACGAAGTCGCTACCCGCATCTGGCATTTCAAAAATGGCAAAATCGAAGACTTCAAAGGCCCGTACGCCGATTATTTAATTTCCACCCGCGAAAAGGCTTCCTAGTCTGTTCAGATAACGCTGACAACAAAAAAATCCTGCCCGCCGTCAGGTACTCACCGGCGAGCAGGAATTTTCAATCAAACCAAACTTAAGTTACTGGCTAGCGGTTGTGCCCACCCTGTCCGCCACCCGGGTTGCGATCCTGTCCCCCGCCGCCCTGATTCGGATTCTTCTTGCCACTGTCCTTATTCTGATCCTGCTTCTTGTTGTCCTGTGCCATGGTTAAACTCCTTTATAAACTGCTGAAGTTTAATTACGCCCCCTGCGCAACCACGCAGCGAACGAGGGTCATCCTCAGCCCGATTATGAAACCGTGCCCAAAACCTTCTATCGGGCTTTCGCTGTATCTCAACCCCGATCAAAACCGATATTCCCTTAGACACCTTCACTTCATTTCGCCGCACCCAAACCGGCAAATTGGGAAGCCCGCCCTCCTGTGTTAGCATCCCGTATACACCCCTTATCTAGCTAAGGACCGATGGATTTTTCGCTCAGCGACCACCAAAAACTGATTCGCGACACGGTCCGCCAATTTATGGAAGCCGAAGTACGCCCTTCCGTAGCTCAGCGAGACCGCCAGGAAAAATTTCCCGCCGACGAAATCCGCAAGCTCGCGGCCCTCGGTGGCTGCGGCATGATGGTCCCTGAAGCCTGGGGCGGACCCGGCCTCGACACCATCTCCTACGTCCTCATGCTGGAAGAAGTAGCCCGCATCGACGCCGCCATGGCCACCGCGCTCGGTGTCACCAATTCCGCCGTGCAGATTCCCTTGCTCAATTTCGGCTCGGAAACGCAAAAGAAGAAATACCTGCAGCGCCTCGCCACCGGCGAAATTCTCGGCGCCTTCTGCCTCACCGAAGCCCAAGCCGGTTCCGACGCCGCAGCAATCCAGACGCGAGCTGTCCGCCACGGTGCGATTTACAAGCTGCAAGGCACAAAAACCTGGGTCACCAACGGCAGCGTCGCCGGCGTATTCATCGTCTTTGCAAAAACCGATCCGGCGGCCGGCGGGAAGGGAATTACCGCCTTCCTCGTCGAACCCAATTTCCCCGGCTTCCGCGCCGGACGCCACGAAGAAAAAATGGGCCAGCGCACTTCGCCTTCGGTAGAAATCGTCCTCAATGATTGCGAAGTCCCCGTCGAAAATCGCCTCGGCGAAGAAGGCCAAGGCCTGAAAATCGCTCTCAGCGCACTCGATGGCGGCCGCATCGGCATCGCCGCTCTAAGCGTAGGCCTAGCTCAAGGCGCCCTCGAAGAAGCCGTAAAATACGCCAAGCAGCGCCGCGCCTTCGGAAAAAATATCGCCGACTTCCAGGCCATCCAATGGATGCTCGCCGACATGCACATGGAGATCGAAGCCGCCCGCGCCCTCGTTTATCAAGCCGCGTGGCTGAAAGACACGCACCCAACTCGTCTCGGCACCGCCGCCAGCAAAGCCAAACTTTACGCCAGCGAAATGGCCAATCGCGTCGCCGCCAAAGCAGTGCAGATCCACGGCAGCGTCGGCTACTCCCGCGAAACCCCAGTCGAACGCATGTACCGCGACGCCCGCGTCCTAACAATTTACGAAGGCACCAGCGAAATCCAGCGCATGATCATCGCCCGCGACCTGCTGCAGCGCACCACCGCCGCATAGCAGTGGCCAAAAGCTTTTGCTGTCGCCTTTATTTTTTCTGAATTTGCTGTTCTCTTGAAGTTGACTCTGAGTTTTCTTTTTTGCCTTTGGGTGCCCCACCCTACGTTTTTTAGGGTGGGGTTTAGATTACTGAGTGCCCCGGACCACAGCCATCAGGGCTCTTGATTTGTTATTTGTCTTTTGTTCTTGACTCTGTTTTTTGATTTTGGGTGCTGCACCCTTTATGCTTTTCAAAGGGTGCGGGTTTTGGTTATACGTAACCGGAATTCATCGATTACGCAAGGATCGATCTTGGCCTCCACCATCACCTCAAAAAGAAAACCAGTAGTCAGTGGCATGCGCCCCACCGGCCGCCTCCACATCGGCCACTACTTCGGCGCCCTGGAAAACTGGGTCCGTCTCCAAGCCGACCCCGCCTACGATTGCTTCTATTTCATCGCCGACTGGCACGCCCTAACCAGCGACTACGCCGACGCCAGCGCCGTAGCCCAAAACACCATCGAAATCACGACCGACTACCTGGCCGCAGGCCTCGACCCCGACAAATCCGTAATCTTCCAGCAATCCCTGGTACGCGAACACGCCGAGCTCCATCTCCTCCTATCCATGGTCACGCCCCTAGGCTGGCTCGAACGCGTTCCCACCTACAAAGAAGCCCTCGAAAACGTAAAAGACAAAGACCTCCACACCTACGGCTTCCTAGGCTACCCTTGCCTCCAAACTGCCGACATCGTCATCTATAGCGCCGAAAACACCGACCTCTTCGTCCCCGTAGGCGAAGACCAAGTCTCCCACGTCGAACTAAGCCGCGAAATCGTGCACAACTTTAACGAGTTTTATGGATTCAAGATAAACCCACATCTTTTTGCGAACGACCTAGAGAGCCGATCCAACTTTGCTGCCTTTCGGAAGCAGGTCGGCCTTCCATTCAAGATGTATGGCCCTGACAAATGGGAAGAAAAAGTGTTTTCCCAAGAAGACAAGATTGCCTATGAGCAAGAGATCCGGAAACTGAAACGGGAGATGGGGACCGCTAACTTTTTTGAAAAGATAGGTTGGTTTGAGCAATTCTTCAGTGCTTCAGAAATACTTAATAAACCACAAGTAATGCTCACCCAAACCCCGCGCATCCCCGGCCTCGACGGCCGCAAAATGTCCAAAAGCTACGGCAACGCCATCACCCTAAGCGAATCCGACGCCGACATCCGCGCCAAAACAAAAGTAATGGTCACCGACCCTGCCCGCAAACGCCGCACCGACCCCGGCAATCCCGACGTGTGCCCGGTCTACGATTGGCATAAACTGTTCTCACCGCCGCCCACGCTCGAATGGGCCGCCAACGGCTGCCGCACCGCCGGAATCGGCTGCATCGAATGCAAAAGCGCCATGGCCGACAATTTAATTAAATGGATCGAGCCCATACGCGCCCGTCGCATCGAACACGAAAAAAATCCGGCTCGCGTCCTGGAAATCTTGAACGAAGGCTCCACTAAAGCGCGTGACCAAGCTCAGAAAACCATGTCTCGCGTGCGCGAAGCCGTCTTCGGCTGGGACAGCAAAAGAAAAGAAATCTTCGGCGCCACAGGGGAATAACAACAAATGGCCTCACCCTACAAAATAAATATCCCCATGTACGAAGGCCCCCTCGACCTGCTTCTCGACCTAATCAAGAAGCACGAGATGAACATTCACGACATTCAAATTTCCACTATCACGTCCCAATACCTCGACTACCTCCACAAACTCGAACAACTCGACGTCAACGTCTCCGCCGAATTTGTCTACATGGCCGCCACCCTCATCTACATCAAATCCAAAATGCTGCTACCGCCCGATCCTCTGGCAGGTCCCGAAACAGAATCCAGCGATCCTCGCGCCGAATTAGTCCAGCGCCTCGTCGAACACGAAAAATTCAAAAACGCAGCGCAGCTCCTGTACCAGAAACAACAAATCGAAGAAAACGTCTGGTCCAAGCCCGACAAATCCCTCTATAACGACGAAGGTACCGATGCCGACTTGGTGGTCTCGCTCGTCGATCTCGTAAAAGTTTTCCAACAAGTCCTCGAGCGCCGCAAAGAAGTCTCGCGCATCGATCTGCGCCACGAAGAATTCACCGTCGCGCAAATGATCGCCCAGCTCCGCGCGCAAATTCTCGCCAGCGAAGACAACACCCTCAACCTCATCCAGTTCTTCGAAGCCTGCCCCTCACGCCACGCCATGATCGTTGCTTTCCTGGCGGTCCTCGAAATGGTCAAGCTCCAGGCCGTCGCCCTCGTGCAGGAAAAACAATTTGGCGCTATCCTTCTTCGCAAGCACAAAATGTTCGATTTGATCTTTGACGAGCAAGGCGGCATCCGCCAAATTGACGAGCAATATCAGTAGGATGCGCGCCAGTAAAACATCGGTGGCAGTCGGCGCGGGTGCCTCGTTTTTGACTTTGACGTTGAGTCTTTGATTTGAAGTTGAGTTTTTGCTTTTGACTTTGGGTGCCCCACCCTACGTTTTTTAGGGTGGGGGTTTAGAGCACTGTGCAACCCAAACGTCAACGAACAGGGCCTTTTTGATTTTGATTCGTTTCTGACTTTGACGTTGGGTTTTTGTTTTTGGCTTTGGGCGACCCACCCTAGGTTTTTAGGGTGGGGGTTTAGAGTTTAGGGCACCGTGCAACCCAAACGTCAACGAACAGGGCCTTTTTGATTTTGATTCGTTTTTGACTTTGACGTTGGGTTTTTGTTTTTGACTTTGGGTGCCGCACCCTTCGCTTCTAAGCGTGCGGGTTTTTAATTTTTAGAATATGGCATGGAACGCACTAAACAGAACTCCACCAGGTGTTAAAAATTAAATGACCAACGAAGAACGAAAAGCCGCTCTGGAAGCCATCATCTACGCCGCCGACGAGCCCGCCACTATCGACCAGCTCGCCACCGCTCTCGGCGACGAAAAGCTAGCAGTACAATCCTCGCTCGATGAACTCGTCGCCAGCTACGCCAGCGAAGATCACGGAATCGAAATCCGCGAAGTCGCCGGAGGTTTCAAGCTCTACACCAAGCCTCAGCAGCACGACGTAGTCCGCCGCTTCATAAAAAGTTTGCGCCCGCCGCTGCGCCTCACCATGCCCGCGCTCGAAACCCTGGCCGTCATTTCCTACAAGCAACCCGTCACCGGCCCGGAAATCGGCGAAATTCGCGGCGTCAACACCAGCGGTGTTCTGAAAACACTCCTCGACAAACGCCTAATCACCACCGCAGGCCGCAAAGAAGTGATCGGCCGACCCATCCTTTACCGCACCTCCAAAGAATTTTTGATGCGCTTCGGCCTCAGCGACCTGGGCGAGTTGCCTAGCCTCAAGGAATTCGAAGCTTTGGCCCGCGAAGCGCTCGGTAGCGACGAAGGCGTAGTCCCTGACGAACTCCCCACCGACGAGCTCGACGAAGTTCTCGACTCCCCGGAAAACACCGGCATTCAATCCGAACCCGCCTCCGACGGCGCCCATCACGACCGCGAGGACCCAGCAGACCCACTAGTCGACTCCGCGGAAAATGCCGGCTATGACGGCCACGACCGCGTGGACCCATTCGTCTCAGCCTTCGCATCCAAGCTGCAGGGAGGACACATGGCCACCCAAAATATTCCCGCTAATCAGTCGGACGAAAACGAAGAAATAGCCGCTGAAGTCAACGCTACCGGCGAAGGCATGCCCGCAGGCGAAATCGACGAAGCCCCCAGAGACCCCGAAGCGGTACAGTCCCCCAACGCCTTCGATGAAGAAAATAATCGCAAGAATCTAGCCCCAACAGGGAAGAGCACTGACAAAACCAGCGGCGAATCAAAGGGAGCCGCCGCCGGAGAATAAATTCCTCGACGCGCAAACGCCCGACGCACAACAGCGCCCCACGCGCAGACTCCCCGCCCACAAACATTCAGCGCGCAAACGCCCGGTGCGCACGTACCCAAGTGCAAAATGAACGCCCCAGGCACAGCACCCGGTGCGCAAGTGCCCAGGCGCAAGCACCGCGCGCAAACCTGTCATTCCGAGAGGCTGTGACTAAATTAGCGGGCGAGGCGTGTGTTCGAAGTGCTGAGCCCTTTGTTGCTGATGATCTGTTGCGCCGACTGCTTTGCCGGACCGCTTGTGCGATTCATCTCCGTGTCCCTGCTTGGTTATTGCTGCAATGCCGTGGCGAAATGCATCAGGTTGTAGGCCAGCGCGCACCACAGCGCGACACAACGTGCTTTGTTTAGGCCGCGAACCGTAATTTGCGTCAAACCCCGATAACTGCGCAGGTCCGCATTGATGGTTTCGCTGGTCGCCGCTCGCTGCCGGTAAATTTTCTGCCCCTCCTCGCTGGCCATGCGCTGCTTCCAGGCTTGTAGCGCTGCGCTATCTCCTCTGTGCAGTTCCAGCTCCCGCCCGCGATTCTTGGCCGTGCGCGCTCCTTTGGGAGGCACGAATAATTCCACCCTTTGTTGGTGCGCGCGTTCGATGTCCCGGTTGCGCAAGTAGCCGCCGTCCAGCAATTGCTGCTGTACCTTTCTTCCGCTGCGGCGCTCCACTTGCTCGCGCATCGCTTCGCTCAGTCCGCACGAAGCATAGCCCTGGTTGCTCACCTCCACTCCCAGGATCGCCCGGCTTTGCGGGTCGCTGGCCACTTGCACGTTGTACGCGGCGTTGTATCCGCCGTTGGGCATTTTCATCACTCGCGCTTGCGGGTCGCTGCTGCTCACCCGCAACTCTTGGTTCCGAATCTTCTGCCCGTATTTTCCTTGGCCCGCCCGGCTGGCGCGTTCCTGCTGGCGCTGCTGCAGCTCCGGTAGTTGCGCCAGCGCTTGTTCCAAACGCCGCTGCCTTTCTTGGGCCACCCGCTGCTCCCCCTTTTTCTTCTGCACCGCGGCAACCGACAACTTTTCCGGCTCCTCGACTTGCCGCCGAAGTTCCGCTACGTGCTTTTGGCTTTCCCCCAGCAACTTGCGCAGCCGCTGTTCACGTCGAAAACTGGACGCTCCCGCGCTCACCCGCACCCGCACTCCGTCCTGGCTCACCCGGCTTACCGATACCAGTTCCTGATCCACCAGCGAGGCCAGCACCTGGGTGAACAACTGGTCCAGTGCTTCGCCGTGATCGGTCCGAAAATCCGACAGCATCCGGTGGTTCACTCCCACCCCGCCGCACAGCCAGCGAAACGGCGTACTTTCCTCGCAGCGCCGCGCCAGCTCTCGCGCTGACCCGATCCCGCGGATGCAGCCATACAGCCACAACGCCACCAGCAACTCCGGATCGGTCGCGTCTCGGCCAGCTACTCCTTCACGCGCTTTGATCGGCTCACGAAAGGCCGACAGATCCAGTTTAGCTACCACCGCCGCCACCGTGCGTACCCCGTGCGTGGCCGCCACTAAATCGTCCGGGCACTGCGGCACCAACGCCATCTGCCGTCGCTCCGGCCTTCGTAACCGCACCTCTCCAACCACTTCCCCTGCTCCCGAATAGCTCATGTATCCATATAACCGAAAACGACCTCAATCCCACAAAAAAAGTCACAGCCTCCGACCGGAGCGGTCCGACGCCTTTTCTTGTCATTCGCTCCTGCGAATGAGTCGGACCGGGTAGTGGAGAAATCTCTCTTCGATCTCTCCGGAGCATCACCAACTCTCGTTCGCGAGGCTTCTTCCGAGCCTCTGTTTGACAGTGCGATTTCTCCCGAACCCGTTCACAATAGATACCGTCACATAAATTCATCCGAAACACTGGACGCACGTAAACTATGCTCGAACGCCTACAAAAAATAATCGCCCGCGCCGGTATCGCCTCTCGCCGCCACGCCGAACAACTCATCCTCAGCGGCCAAGTCCGCGTCAACGGCCACGTCGTCACTGAACTCGGTTCCAAAGCCGACGCCAAAGAAGACCGCATCGAAGCCGCTGGCAAACTCGTCGAAGCCAACGAGCGCCGCGTCTACATCATCTTGAACAAGCCTCCGGAAGTCGTCTCCACAATGGCCGATCCCGAAGGCCGCAAAACGCTGCGAAATTGCCTCAAAGGTTTACCCGAGCGCGTATACCCCGTCGGCCGTCTCGACTATGACGCCAGCGGCCTGGTTTTTTTAACCAACGACGGCGATCTCGCCGCCGAAATGCTGAAAGATTGGGGCAACCTTCAGCAGCATTACCACGTAAAAATCAAAGGCCGCCTCATGATGGAAGATCTCGAGCGCCTCGGCCGCAATGCCGCAGCCACCATCCGCACCGTTCGCCAACCCGACGCCACCCGCGGTCACGCCGAAAATTTCTGGTATGAAGTAGCCTTGCAGGACTCCAAAAAAGACATTCTCCGCCGCGTCCTCTTTGCCGAAAAACATCCCGTCGAAAAATTAAAACGCATCGGGCTAGGCCCGCTCACTCTGGAAGGCCTGCCTCAAGGGCGTTACCGCCTGCTCGTCGACAAAGAAGTCGACGACCTTCGCCGCGCCATGAAAATACCCCCGAAGCCCCGCATGTCGTACGTGCCACCCCAGGATTCCCTAACGCAAAACGACGCAACAGTCATCCACGCTGCGCCGCAACCTCCCGCAAATAAATATTTTGAAAAGCGCCGCCCGGAAAATAAATACCGCCCCGCCGCTGCGAATCGTCCCGCGCATCGCAAGCATGGCCCAAGGCCGAGCCGCCCACCCTTAACCCAGGATCGTGAGGGTTATCCGAATCAGGAATCAGGTTTAGATCGGCCGCCAACGGATCGACGCCCAAAGTGGGGGCAAAATCAAGGTTCTCGCAGCCAGGAAAATCGCAGCGAGCAGCGCCCTCCCGATCGCTCAGGCTCTGGCCGTCCCTCGAATCCCGGGCGCCCCTCCACTCCCGGGCGCCCCAACAAATGGAATCAGAATCGCGGCCCACAAAGCGGCGGCTCAAGTACGGAAGGCTCGCGACCGCCCCGCCCTTTTAATTCAGGGCGCCCCTCAGGCCCCGGCCGTCCCTCGAATCCCGGGCGCCCCAACAAATGGAATCAGAATCGCGGCTCACAAAGCGGCGGCTCAAGTACGGAAGGCTCGCGACCGCCCCGCCCTTTTAATTCAGGGCGCCCCCCAGGTCCCGGCCGTCCCTCCAATCCCGGTCGCCCCAACAAATGGAATCAGAATCGCGGCCCACAAAGCGGCGGTTCCAGCACAGAAGGCTCGCGGCCACACCGCCCCTCTGGCCCCGGCCGTCCCACCAATTCCTACAAAGGAAAAAATCCTCGCAAGCCATTCAGGCCGAATCCCCACTTGAGGCCGCAATAAACCCGTTCGCGAGATGTAAACGCACATCGCCATGAAAACATCCATCCCCGATAAATGGCCGCAAAGCACAGACGCAATCGGCGACATCCTCAAAAACCTCAAGGCCATCGCGGTCGTCGGCCTCTCATCGAATCCACGGCGTCCCAGTTTCGGCGTCGCTCAATACATGCAGTCAGCCGGCTATCGCATCATCCCCGTAAATCCAAACGAAACCGAGGTCCTCGGCGAAAAATCTTACCCACGTCTCGAAGACATCCCAAAATCGCAACCCATCGAAATTGTCGACATTTTTCGCCGCTCCGAAAACATCCCACCAGTCGTCGACGGCGCCATCGCCATCGGCGCAAAAGTAATCTGGATGCAGCAGGGAATCGAACACCAAAACGCCGCCGACAAAGCCCGGGCCGCCGGCCTCTTCGTAGTCGAAGACGCCTGCATCCTCATCGAACATCGCCTCCGTCGCCACCGTTAAACGGTAAACGGATGGTGTCGGGTGCCCCGGCTTCGCAGTTGAGGTATGAAGCCGGGTCTTGGGGTTGATTTTTATCAGTTAACTGTGGACGTGATCTCTTCGGTTCACTGCACCGACAAAGGAAACACCGACAAACTATGTTTCCCCACGCCGATAACTCCAAGTAATTTCCCATCCGCCGAAATTCCAAAATCCCGAAACCCAATCTCCCGCAAAATCGGCCGCGGCCCAGGCACCGCCACCGCAATCTCTAGCCCATCCGTCATCTCAGCCAGTTCCGGCAAATCGATCCACGCCAACTCCCCAGTTTTCTTCTCCACCGCCCGCTTCAACAACACCCGCTGCTCATCCGGCGCCCAGTGAAAAACACCCAGCCCCGCTCGCACCCGCGCCACCCGATGTGGAGAACCCAACTCCCGAATTTCCAAAATTTCCTTATCAATAAAGTACGCAACTTTCTTTCCGCTAGGTGAAACCGAAAGCCCGCCCGCAAAGTCTTGCAGCGTAGCCAACTCCTTATCATCCTGCGCCAGCAAGTCCAGGCGCATCAATCGCGGCGGTCCGGTCTGCGCGCGATCTTGTTCCACCGCAATTGCCACATTCGTCCCGTTAATCGCGTCCGCACCCAAAAACGTCCGGCCCTCAAAAGCCGCGCCCGCTGGCCCCGTCGCCACATTCGTATATTGAAACGAATACAGCGCCCTCGGCTTCACCGCCTCCGTCACATAAACAATCGTAGCGTTATCTTTCAGCCAGAAAGCATTCGCCGAATCCCGTATCACGTTGTCGCCGCCGTTAATGCGCACTTCCTTGCCGTTTTCGTCCAGCACCACCGTCATGAACGAATCCTGAGTCTTCCCACTGTCGTCAATCACCGAAGTCACGAAAAGCCGCGCCAGTATGACCCGCCCATTAGGCGACCACCGAAACGAATCCACCGCGTAGCTTAACGGCGTGTTCCCATATTTGAATTTGTCCCCCTGCAGCAGCCTCCGCTTCTTCCCATTCGTCTCCAGCAGCCAGATATCGTCGTGCTCCAGGTCATACAATTTGGTCTTCACGTTGTGCCGCACGGAATAAACAATTCGCCCATCCGGCCCAAACGCAAACGCGCTGATGTCCTCATCAATGCTCTGCAGCGGCTTCTCGAAATCTACGACCTGCGACCGGGCGGCGGGAACCTTGCAACATCCAAACACCGCACACACCAGTGCGCACAATCCGCGGAGCCACCTCAACCGGCTGCGCGAACACGGGCAAATCATCGATTGTCCCTGGAATTCACTACGATTTGAATATGCTCCCCATCAACGTCAATTCAGTAATCGATCCGCTGTAAATCGGTGCTAACTCCGGCACTCGAAAAAAGCTAGAAAAAATGTTCGCTCGGGCGAAAGAACTTTTCAAACCCTACGCGAAAACGGTCATTCCGAACGAAGCAGGCCGACGCTTTTTCTTCTCATTCGCTCCTGCGAATGAGTCGGCCTGCGCAGTCGAGGAATCTCTCTTCGATCCCTCGCGAAGCCAAGTCATCCACTCCCACTCCACACTACTTCACTCCTTCGCCCCCCACCCCTCGCACCTTCAACTTCCGTATCTCCTCCAACCTCTGCCGCAGTCGCGCTTCAAAACCTTGATCGGTCGGCTTGTAGTAAGTCCGCCCAGCCAGATTATCCGGCAAGCAAGTCATATCCGTAACCTTCTCCTCAAAATTGTGTGCGTATTTATATCCCTCGCCATATCCAACATTTTTCATCAGTCCAGTAACCGCGTTTCGCAAATGCAACGGCACTGGATCCGCTTCCGTCTTCGCGACATCCTCCATCGCCTCGCCATGCGCGGTGTACAGCGCATTCGACTTCGGAGCCAACGACAAATACACCGCCGCCTGCGCCAGAGCCAAGTGGCCTTCCGGCGCGCCCAGAAAATCAAAAGCATCCTTAGCCGCCAACGTCACCGCCAGCGCGCCAGGCTCCGCCAATCCAATATCCTCACTCGCCATGCGCACCAAACGCCGCGCCAAATACAACGCATCCTCGCCCGATTCCAGCATGCGCGTCAGCCAATATAGCGCCGCATCCGGATCCGAATTGCGCACCGACTTATGCAGCGCCGAAATTAAATTAAAATGCTCTTCTCCGGCCTTGTCGTACCGCAACAACTTCCGCTGCAAAATATCTTCCAGCAGCAACGGCGTAATCGACAGCACCCCGTCCCTGTCGCGGATCGCGCTACGCGCCGCCAGCTCCAGCGTGTTATATGCCGACCGCGCGTCGCCATTCGCAAACGAAGCGATGCGCATCAACACGTCGTCGCTGGCCTCAAATTGTTCGTTGCCTAGTCCGTGCTCTTTGTCCAGCAGCGCGCGCCGCAACAGTTCCGCAATCAAAGGCGTCGGCAGCGCCGCCAGAATGTACACCTTGGTCCGCGACAACAGCGGCGAAATCACCTCAAACGAAGGATTTTCCGTCGTCGCCCCGATAAACGTAATGTGTCCCGCTTCCACGTACGGCAAGAACGCATCCTGCTGCGCTTTATTAAATCGGTGCACCTCGTCCACAAATACAATCGTACGGTGTCCCGATCGCGACTTGCGCTCCGCAACTGCCATCACTTCTTTTATTTCTTTTATCCCCGCCAGCACCGCGCTGAACGACACAAATTCCGAGCGCGTTAGTCGCGCAATCAATCGCGCCAGCGTCGTCTTCCCGCATCCGGGCGGACCCCACAGCAGCATCGACCCAATATCGTCATTTTCAATTTGCGTGCGAAGCGGTTTTCCCGGTCCCAGTAATTTCTCTTGCCCAATAAATTCGTCCAGCGTACGCGGGCGCATGCGCTCCGCCAACGGCTGGTGCGCCGCGGGTACATCCGACTCCAGGGAGTTTCCGCCCGGGCCCAATGGTATTTTGTTGAATAAGCTCACGGCTGTTGGATGTTCCGCGTACTCAGGGAGTTGCGCTGCCGTGCCGCTTCATAAAACAACACCGCCGCCGCAGCCGCCGCGTTCAGCGATTCGACGCCTCTTGCCATCGGAATACCTATGCGCGCATCCGCGCTGCGCTCCACTTCTACCGGAAGTCCAGATCCTTCATTACCCACCAGCAACGCCGAAGCCTCGCACCAATCCACTTCCCACGGCGCCAGCAGCGGCTGCTCGCCCGTCTCCGACTCGTGCACGCTCGACGCCAGCATCCGAAATCCCGCTACCTTCAATTGCGTCATCAAAATTGGCAGCGGAGTTCCCGACAAAACCGCTAGGTGTAGCGCCGCGCCCGCCGATGCGCGCAACGCTTTAGGAGAAAACGGACTCGCCGTCCCACTTTGTCCCGAGGCGGAAATCGCCGCTCCAGTCGCGCCAAACGCCGCCGCCGTGCGCAAAATAGTCCCAACGTTGCCTGGATCTTGCACGCCTGCAAGTACGACCAGCAGCGGAGAACAAACTCCCTCCGGCGTGCGCACCAAATCGTCAAACGTCGTAACCCGCGGTTCGACGAGCGCCGCCACTCCCTGCGGATGTTCGGTGTCCGCCAGCCCCTCAAAAAGCCGATCCGTCGTTCGCAGCACCGGAAATGCAATTTCTGGCCGCCCAATGAACGGCGCCAGCCGCTCTCGATATCGTGCACCGGCCTCGCTGAAGAGCACCGCATCGATACGGCATCCTGAACGCAGCGCTTCTTCCACCAGTCGTACGCCTTCCACGCCCACGAATCCCGACTCCGTCGGAATTCCTCCGCGCAGTGCCATGCGAAATTGTTTCAGCCATCGATTATCTCGGCTGGTAAGTAGGCCGGGTGCGGCCCGGGGTATTGCGAGTTGCCCCGTCGCTGGGCGTGGTGCCCGCGCTTTGCGCGGCGCACCTGGCGGTCCTTGCGGCGCTCCTGGGGGGATGCTCATCGCCGGAAAGCGTAGCATCCTTCCCCAGCTAAACGCACTTCATCAAGCACCTGAGGCCGCTCCACTGGCTGCAATTTGCAGCACTGTGCCGCTGTTTTGTTTATCTGAGAATTAGTGCTGGATCAGGATTGAGCGAAGTGTCGGCAAACACGCCAGCCCGAAAACGTGAATACCCGGCCGCGGCAATCATCGCGGCGTTGTCTGTAGACAGCGCCCGGCTCGGGAAAAATACCTCTACACCAGATGAGCTTGCGCGTTTTTCAAATGCGGCGCGCAGTTCACTGTTCGCGGCCACCCCGCCGGATACCAGTATCGACAATGCCGAAATAGTCTCCGCCGCGGCCATAGTTTGCTCCACCAGCGTCCGCACCACCGATCTTTGAAATTCGTGGATCAACGCCAAGGTCTGCGCGTCGCACAACGGCCGCAATTTTTCGAAGCTATTGTCCCCGCGTTCCAATGCCTCTTGCCGAACGCCGATGGCTTCGGAATATTCAGGATGTTCACGCAAATGATAGAGCACCGCAGTCTTCAAGCCGCTGAAACTGAAATCCAGCGCATTGCCCCTCATTTTCGTCGGCCCAAATCTTACCGGCGGCACAGCACCGTTGCTCACGCCATTTCCTGCATTAGCCAAGCGGTCGAGAATCGGCCCGCCAGGATAGCCCAGCGCCAGAAGCTTTGCGACCTTATCGTAGGCTTCGCCTGCGGCATCATCCCGGGTTTGCCCAATTTTGCGATAGCTTAGAGCCTTGAAGTCATCCGATTCCTGATTCTGCGTCGCAGTTACTTCGTAAAGAACCGTGTGTCCCCCCGAGACAATCAAGCACACCGCCGGGAATTTCATCATGCGACTCGTGCGGTGCGCTTCCAAAAAAACAGCATGCACATGCCCTTCCAGGTGATTCACCGGTATGAAAGGTTTCTGAAGCGCAGCTGCCAGCGTTTTTCCATACGTGATCCCCACCAGCAAAGCGCCCACCAGCCCGGGCCCTTGCGTAACCGCAATTCCGTCCACGTCGGGCAATTTCATGTTTGCCTGGGCCAGCGCTTCGCGCACCACCGGCACGATCTGGCGCAAGTGTTCGCGCGACGCCAGCTCCGGCACCACCCCGCCATATTTTTTATGGATTTCGATCTGCGACGCCACCACGTTCGATAACACTTCGAGCCCGTCCGAAACCACAGCCGCCGCCGTCTCGTCGCAGGACGATTCAATTCCCAGAATCCGCGTGCCCATAAATTGCTCTCAGATGCCGCTAATCCATTGTTCTACAGTGTCGGTTGGATTGACAAATCCTGACCCCTGCAGCTACTTTCATGAAACCTTATGGCCATCGATAAGAATTTCACGTCTGCTAACTCTCCAGAGCATACCCGACAAAAACATCAGAAGGTCCGAAAAGCAGTTTTACCAGCCGCCGGACTTGGCACGCGCTTTCTACCCGCCACCAAAGCCCAACCCAAAGAAATGCTCACCGTAGTGGACAAGCCGCAAATTCAATACGTCGTTGAAGAATGCGTGGCAGCAGGCATCGAGCACATCATTATCGTCACCGGTCGAGGGAAAAGCTCCATTGAAGACCACTTTGATGCCTCGCCGCTTCTGGAAAAATTTCTGGAAGATAAAGGCAAGACCGACCAAGCCGACATGGTCCGCAGTATCGGCGACATGGTGCAGATCAGTTACACCCGACAGAAAGAGCCGCTCGGACTCGGCCACGCCGTCCTGGTCGCTCGTGACCTCGTGGGAGATGAACCTTTCGCTGTACTTTTAGGCGATGTCCTCATTCCCGGCAAAAATCCCGCCACCAAACAATTGATCGATGTATACCAAGCCACAGGCGTAGGCGCGATTGCCGTCGAAGAAGTTCCGAAGAATCGAACTCATCTCTACGGCATCGTGGACGCCGAGCCCGCACCGCAGCCGCCTTTTGGAGTTCGCTTGCTGCGCATAAAGGACCTCGTCGAAAAACCCAAGCCGGAGCATGCCCCGTCGAACCTCGCCATCACGGGTCGCTACGTTTTGCCTCCGGAGATTTTCGAATACTTGGCGCAAACCAAGCCCGGCTCCGGTGGAGAAATTCAACTGACCGACGGATTGCGTATTCTGGCGCAGCGGCAGGGTCTGTGGGCCTACATCTATGAAGGCGTTTCCTACGATGCCGGGGATAAACTGGGTTTTCTGATCGCTACCGTGGAGTTGGCGCTTCAGAACGAAGAACTGGGCGCCGGGTTTAAAGCCTATTTGAAGTCACTGAAGCTAAACTAAAATTACTAAAGTCAGTCTTTCTTCGCGCGCGAAGTTTTTTTCTCTTTGGAGTCCTTTGAAGACGACGATTCCTTGGAGCCGCCGTCCTTACCAGAGGATTCTTTTGACGAAGTTTCCTTCGAACCGGAATCCTTGGAATCCTTCGCCGACGATTCTTTCGACTCGTTCGAGTTGCCCGCCGCCTCTTCGGATTTTTTCCCCTCACCTGAGTTCGACTTGGCCGCGTAATCATTCACGTACCAGCCTGATCCTTTGAATTTAATCGCTGGCGCCGTAATCACGGATTCCACTTTTCCGCCGCAATGCGGGCATTTCTTCAGATGCGGGCCGGCGACCGGCTCGATTTTGTCGGTGTGGCGGCCACACTTCAGGCAGGCGTATTCGTACAGCGGCACAGAAATCTCCTTACTCAATTAGAAATCAAATTATAACATGCGTGGCAGTACGCTTCCGGAAGCGCATGGTAGACTCGAAGCCATGAGTGGCAAGAAATTTGTTCGATCCTCTAAAAATGAAGTGTCTCCCGAAGTGCCGGAAGACGGCGAAAGTCTCGCCCCACCTGCAAGTGCTGCCGGTTGCCTTTATCTCGTAGGCACGCCCATCGGCAATCTTGAGGACCTGACCTTCCGCGCTTTGCGAATTTTAAAAGAAGTGGATCAGATCGCCTGTGAAGATACCCGCCACACCTCAAAGCTTCTAAATCACTACCAAATCGATAAGCCGTTGGTCAGTTACCACGAGCACAACGAGATGACTCGCGCACCCGAACTGGTAGTCGCTCTCGAGCAAGGCGCTAAAATCGCCCTGGTCTCCGACGCGGGAATGCCCCTCGTTTCCGACCCGGGCCACCGGCTGGTGGCCATGTGTCTGCGTCATCACATTCAAGTGGTGCCAATTCCCGGCCCATCGGCATTGCTTGCCGCACTGTCCGCGTCCGGCCTGCCCAACGAAGAATTTTTGTTCGTCGGGTTTTTACCCTCGCGCAGCGGTGAACGTCGCCGCGCTCTCGAGCGCCTACGCATCGAAAATCGCACCATTATTTTTTACGAAGCCCCACATCGCGTGGAGGAATGCATCGCGGACGCACGCGAGATCCTTGGGGACCGCCCCGCGTGTCTCGCGCGCGAAGTTACAAAACTTCACGAGGAATTCAGGCGCGGAAAACTTTCCGAGCTGACCGCTTCCCTCGAGGCTCGCCCAGCTCGAGGTGAGATTACCTTGTTGATCGGACCGGAAGATCCCAGCGAGACGCACGCGAATCTCGATTCAACCCAAAGTTTATCGGAGCGCGTGGACGAATTGATTCGCCAGGCCAAGCTGGATCGCAAGGACGCCTTGAAACTCGCAGCTAAAGAACGAGGTTTGACGCGCAGAGCAGCTTACGGGCAACTGCTGGAAGCGTTGGGCAAAACTGAAGTGGAAAACTAGCTGAGCTAAGCAGCGGATTCAGACAAAAACATGCGCCGGAAGTGCGGCCCAATAAACTGCACGCCAATAATTTTCTCTCCCCGGATGTCTGCACTTTCCACGTGAACTACCCGGCCGCGCGTGGTGAAATCGGATTCTGCTTCCTTGCGCCGAACCGAACTTTGCGCAATCGGAATGTGGATTTCTACATCGCAGCCGATCGCCAGATCGAAGCGCGTGACAAACGCCGCCCCACTGCGACAAAGATTTTCGCTGGAAGTTTCTTCCTGAAAAATCACTCCACGGCTGTCCCGCCCGCTCACCGTCAGCGGTAAGCGTACCGCGAGTCTACGATTCGTGCGCTGCTCCGAAATGGATGTACTGAGCTGGAGCATGGACTGGGTCCTCCCCCGCTGATTTCGATCGGTCCGCGAAGAACCCTTCCACACTGTCCAGCACTTCGCGGGGCGTTCGCGCCGCATGTACCATGCGACGAAGCTCGCTGCCGTTCCCCACACCGTGGGTGAACCAGCAAGCGAACTGCTTCATTTTGCCCACCGCGTCCGGCAAATTGGCAGAGCTAATCTGCCGGTAGTATCCAGAAAGTAACTGATGGCGCTCGTGGTCGCTGGGAAGATCGTAGCGGCCTGTCTCGGCATATTGCTGCATCTGAGAAAAAATCCACGGATTGGTTGCCGCCGCGCGCCCGATCATCACTGCATCGCAACCGGTTTCTTCCACGATCCGTGCCGCGTCTTCCGGCGTGTTCACATCGCCATTCCCGATCACAGGAATTTTCACCGCCTGCTTCACCCGCGCGATCAGGTTCCAATCCGCGCGGCCACTGTAGCCCTGGGCTCGCGTGCGCGGATGCACTGCGACGCCCTCCACTCCCACAGACTCCGCCATCTTGGCGACTTCCACAGCCACAACCGAATTTTCATCCCAACCGGCGCGCAGTTTAATAGTCAAAGGAATACGCACTGCCGCGCGCACCGCATGAAAAATCTGCGCAAGAAGTTCCAGGTCCCGCAGCAATCCCGACCCGCCGCACTTCACAACTTTTTTGGCCGGACATCCCAGGTTGATGTCCACCGCGTCGTAACCCAGGTCCTCAACCATTTTCGCCGCGCGCGCCATAACTTCAGGGTTCGCCCCAAAAAGCTGCGCCGTAATCGGATGCTCGTCTTCCTGAAAATACAAATATCGCAACGTTTTGGCGGCGCTGCGCGTAATGCCCTCTGACGAAGTAAACTCCGTCATCAACAGTCCGCACCCGCCGAGCCCTCGAATTACACGCCGGAACAGCGTGTCCGTGACGCCCGCCATGGGCGCCAGGATCGTAGCCGGCCGGATTACCAGATCGCGAATGTTGAATGATGCGGGCAGCACGGAGTTATTTACATTCTTCCGAGAGTTCCGGATCTTGTCGTAAAAATTCTTCCAGCCGCAGAAATTTCCGCCCCAGCGCGGTGCTATATGCAGACCACTGGTCATCGCCCGCCCCGCTGCTGAGCGCCGCGCGCACCGCCGCCATTTTCGAATCCAGATCATCCATGTAATGGAACACCATGGCTTCACGGATCATCGGCAGTTTCGGTGAGCCAAACTCGTACTGCCCGTGATGACTGATGAGCATATGCTGCACCACGGTTTTCAACGGGGCAGGGAAGCCCGCGATGCCGTCCATCGCCCGCGAAACAGTCTCCAACTCCATCACAATGTGACCCAGCAACTGCCCCTCGGTGGTATACCCGATAGCCCGTTCGTAACAAAGTTCATCCAGCTTGCCGACATCGTGAAGCATCGCCGCGGTCAGCAGCAAATCCACGTCCAGCTCAGCATATTGCGTCGCCAACAGTTGCGCCAAAGCACACAGCCCGACCACATGCTCAAGCAAACCGCCAATAAAAGCGTGATGCATCACTTTAGCGGCAGGCGCGCGCTTGTAGCGCGGCGCAATTTTTGGATCAGTAATGATTCCGGCAACCAAAATCTTCAGCCATGGATTGCGAATCGCTCCCGCGTATTCCAACAACCGCTCATACAGCTTGTCCACGTCCTCCTTGGTATGCGGGAGGAAATCTACTAGATCGATTTCTTCAGGCTTCGCTCGTCGCACCTGCTGCAACGCCAGTTGTGGTTTGTTGCGATAGATTTCTACCCGCGCCTGCACCTTTACAAAATCATCTCGATGGATGTCTTTCGCGATGGTCTCAAACAAATCCCACATGCGCGCTTCGATCGTCCCGCTGCGGTCCCCAAGTTCCAGACGAAGATAGGATTTCCCCTCGCGCGTGTTGCGAATCTCTTTTTCGTGTACCAGGAAAAAAGTGGTGATTACCTGTTCGCTGCCTAGCTCCGTGACAAACGGTGTCTTCATAAGCCAGTGTCCGGCTTTTTGCCGAACAAACCGTATTTCTTATGCGCTTTCTTGGCCTTCTTGGCAGCTTCAGCCGTCGCGCTCACTTCCTGAATTTCCGAGTTACCGCCCCCGGCGATATCCTGATACCCCGGTTTGATAACCACATAACTCTGTTCGCGCAAGGTTTTGACATACTCTCGCATCGCAGGCTCCATACGCGCGGAATACAGCTTGTCGGTGATTTCCGGTTCAACTTTGGCGAGCGTTTGTTCGCCTTCGTCGTAGTGTTCTAGAACTTGCAAAATCAAAAATCCCTGCTTGGTGTCCATCACGTCGGTAATGTCATTCTTCCGCATCTTAAAAACGGTATCTTCAAGCTCCTTCGATAACTCCCCGCGTTTGTAAACTCCCAAAAACCCGCCTTGCTTGGCGGTGCTGCCATCCGAAAAGCGCTTGGCCATTTCTCCGAAGTCTTCGCCGTCCTTGATGCGTTTCAGCGTAGTCTCCGCTTTCTTTTTCAGTTCCACGATTTCTTCGGGTGATTTCTTTTCCGTATTTATTTCGATGGAACGCAGCGCCACCTGCTCCGGCCGCACAAATTCCGATTTATGCTCGTTGTAATATTTTTCGATTTCGTCGTGCCCGATGGTGATGTGCGAGCCCACCTCGCTGCTGATCACCCGCTGCGTCAAGACCCCGTTGCGAATATTATTCTTGAAATCTTCCCAGTTGACTCCCTGGGCTGAAACCGCCTTCTCCAAATCTTCCATGCTGTTTATGTTGTTCTGGATGCGGATTTGATCCAGCTTCTTGATAACGTCGGGTTCCACGCTGAGCCCCATATCCTTGCCGCGTTGCACCAGCAAAGATTGATCGATCAGATCCCGCAAAGCGTTTTTCTGGCGATCTTCGATCGCAATCTGCAGTTGTTCCGGAGTGCAATGACCCTGGCAATCCTGTTTGGCTTCATCGGCAGCGGCAACCTTCGCCTTTTCGTATTCCGACTGGGTAATGATTTCATTGTTTACGCGCGCGATGATTTCTTCCACCACCCGGCCAGAGTTGGGGTCAATCTTCGTTGCGGGAGCTGGCGTTTTCTTCGCAGGCAGCTTTGTTGGAGCGGTCTCCGGGGTCGCAGGAGCCATCCCGGGCTTTTCGAGCGTCGGCGTCGATTTATCTTGAGTGTCCGCGGGCTTGGGTTGAGGAGTATTGGCGGAGTTATCCTGAGCCAGAATTGCGATCGGCAAAACGCCACAAAATGCCAAAAATAGAAATAATTTACGCATTAATACCTCGTCTTGAGTTTAGCACTTTAGATTACTTCTACGCAGTCTAGCTCTCGCCTTGAAGCCCCAGCAATACGTTTCTCACCGATTCTGGGACCGATTCGCCCCGCGCCACTTCCATCCAAAGAACGCCACTGGGATCGAGCTTGATCCCTTTTCGAGAGCGCACCACGGACACCAGCCTCGCCGGATCAAGCGTAGTCTCTGGATAGAAGCGAATGGCCACTCGGCTGCCTTGCCGTTCCACGGAAGAAATGCGCAGCCGCTCGCTCATGGATTTGAGGGTGGCATACTCCAATAGGTTTTCCACCGATTTGGGCAACGCCCCGAAACGATCTTCCAGTTCCTTGCGAACGTCCTGCTTCTCCGCCTCGGTTGAAATCGACGAAATCCGTTTGTACGTGCGCAGCCGCAGATTTTCGCTGGGTATGTATTCCTGCGGAATGCGCACATCAAAACCCAGACTCAGTGTAGTGCGCAGTTCCGGCGTGACGTCTTCGCCCTTCAGCTTGGCAACCGCCCGTTCCAGCATCTGGCAATACAAATCAAATCCGATAGCCTCAATGTGCCCGTGTTGCTGCCGCCCCAGCATGTTCCCCGCACCACGCAATTCCAGGTCCAGCGCGGCGATACGGAATCCCGCCCCTAATTCGCTGAATTCTTTCATCGCTGCCAATCTCTTGCGCGCGATGTCAGACAAAATTTCTTCCGGCGGAACCAGCAGATAAGCATAAGCCCGCTGGCTCGAACGGCCCACCCGTCCCCGCAACTGGTACAGCTCCGCAAGTCCCAGCCGGTCCGCGCGATTAATAAGGATGGTGTTCGCGCGCGGAATGTCCAGCCCATTCTCGACAATCGTCGTGGCCACCAGCACGTCCGCCTCGTCGCGAATGAATTTCAACATCACCGCTTCGAGTTCTTTTTCGCCCATCTGCCCGTGCGCCACCACCACTCGCGCTTTCGGTACAAGTTTTGAAACCAGCGCCGCCAGCGAATAAATCGACTCGACGCGATTGTGAATGAAGTACACCTGGCCTTCGCGCGCTAATTCCGTTTCGATCGCCCGCTGAACCAGCTCCTCTTGAAATGGAGCCACCACTGTCTGGATGGCCAGTCGGTCACGCGGCGGAGTTTCGATGAGCGACATATCGCGAAGCCCCACCAGCGACATATGCAACGTACGTGGAATGGGTGTCGCGGAAAGCGCCAACGCGTCCACGTTCTTGCTCATCTCCTTCAGCCGTTCTTTGTGCGCCACACCAAACCTTTGCTCTTCGTCGACAACCAATAGCCCTAATTCCTGAAACTTTACGTCTTTGGATAAAAGTCGATGCGTCCCGATGACGATATCCACTTTCCCCGCTTCCAGATCCGCCAAAGTCTTTTTCTGTTCGGCCGTGCTACGGAACCGGCTCAGCATGTCGATCCGCACAGGGAAAGCCGCGAAGCGATGCTTGAACGTTTCGAAATGTTGAAACGCCAGCACCGTCGTGGGCGAAAGCACCGCAACCTGCTTGCTATCGGCCACCGCCTTGAACGCCGCGCGCATGGCCACTTCGGTTTTGCCATATCCAACGTCTCCGCACAGCAGCCGATCCATCGGCGCCGCGCGCTCCATGTCCTTTTTAATGTCCATAAGCGCTGTATTCTGGTCGGCGGTTTCTTCAAATTCAAACGCATCCTCAAATTCGCGCTGAAAATTTCCGTCCGCCGAAAACGCAAACCCCGGTGCCGTCTTGCGCTGCGCGTACAGCGCCAGCAGTTGATCGGCCATGTCTTCCACCGATTTGCGCGCGCGCGTTTTGCGTGTGTTCCACGCCGTCCCGCCCAGCTTGTCCAGCGGAGGATGGTCGCCCTCCACGATGCGGTAGTTCTGTACCAGGTCCATGCGTTCCAGTGGAACGTAAAGCCGCGCCTCATCTGCGTACTTCAGCAGCATGAATTCCCCGCGCCGCCCATCGGATTCAATCTGCCGCAGCCCATCGAATTGTCCAATGCCATGATCGACGTGAACCACGAAATCGCCAGGCTTGAGCTCCGCAAAATCGCTAAAAAACCCAGAAGTCCGAATCTTGCGGCTGGGCCGCTCCACCGAAGGCGTCACATCAAACAGATCAGCGTTTCCGAAAAGCGTCACGCGTGCATCAGGAAATGTCACGCCTTCAGAAAAAGGCGCGCGAATCAACAACAGCGTGGCCGACTCCGTCGCGGCTTCCGCAGTGAACCCCGCCGCCGCGTCCTCCGATTCGCCCAGAACATAAGGAACTTCGTATTCACGTGAAACGTCAGCAAGGCGCTCCAATTCCCCCAGGCTACCGGCCGTCAGAAAGACCGTCCCTCCCGCGGCCAGCTGCGATTTCACTTCCGCCATGCAAGCCACCACATCGCCATGAAAGCGCGCGCTGGGCCGCGAAGAAAGCTCAAACCGTTCGAAAGAATCCGCGCTGAGTCCCAACTGTTCAAGTCGGATTTGCGAAGTCTTATCCAGAGCTTGAGTAAGTTGCTCGCCAGTCCAGAAAAAATCCGAAACTTCCGGTGCGTTAGCCTGGCCGTGCCGATCGTAGTTTTCTTTAGCGGTCTCCAGATGCCTTTCGGCCGCGTCGCGAAGGGATTGCGGCTCATCCAGAAATACCAGCGGACGCAACGAGCTTTCCGCCAGCTCGAACAACGTAGTTTGTTTTTCCTGTCCGGCGGGTCCGAAGAACGAATGCGTTTCCCACGGTGCTTCTCGGGTGGCCTCAAATGATTCCGCGCTAGGCACTGCCCATTCTGTCAGCGGCAACAATGTCGTTCGAACCACCGGCGCGATAGACCGTTGCGTGCGCGCATCAAATTCCCGCACCGACTCCACCGTATCGCCCAGAAGCTCGATTCGCACCGGTCGCTGCGCTTCCGGAGAGAAAAAATCCACGATGCCGCCGCGCACCGCGAACTGCCCAGGCAGCTCCACCATTTCCGTGCGCGTGTAACCCACCGCGGCAAGATGTCCGACCAGTTCTTCGTGAGGTATTTCCGAATCCTTACTGAGCGTGCGGGCCAGAGATAAATAAAGATACGGATCGTTGTAACGCCACAGCGCAGCGGTGATAGGCGCCACCACCAGCGAGATCTGCCCGTCAGCCAGCCGAAACAGCGTGGCTGCCCGCCGTTCCAGAATGTCCGGGTGCGGGCTTTGCGATTCCCACGGCAAAGTGTCGAACGCCGGCAGAGTTGCGACCTCACCGGCCAAACCGCTAGCCGCGCCCGTCCTGCCTGGGAAGACGCTTGAAAAAAATCGCAGCGTTTCAGCAAATGCCTCCGCGCGCCGGTTCGAACTGGTTATGAAAAATGCCGGCCGTCGCAGCGCGTGCGTCGCATACGCTGCGACCAAAGCTTTAGCCACGTCATGCAAACCAGAAAACGCCACCTGATTTGCGCCGGTGCGCAGCGCTGCCAGCGCGCCCTCCATAGCGGGTTGGCGCAGCACAGCATCCAATCGTTCGCGAACAGCAGGCAGTATCATGCGGAAACCATCAAAGGACTTCAGGACTCCGTAACAGACGCGGCTGGCAAATTCCGAATGCTCTGGAGAATTGCGGTCGTCGAATAAGAGGGAACTACCGGCACCGAAGCGACCCGCCCACCCGCCGCTTCTACTTCCTCGCGGCCGATAATCTGGTCGTCAGCCCAGTCGCCACCTTTAACCAGTACGTCCGGTAGCAGCGCGGCGATAATTTCCCGTGGCGAGAGGTCATCGAAAATAACCACCGCATCCACAGATTCAAGCGCAGCTAGAATGTCGGCGCGTTCTTGCTCGCACACCACCGGCCGGCCCGTGCCCTTTAACTTTCGCACGCTGGCGTCGCTGTTTATCCCCACGACCAGTGCGTCTCCCAACGCCCGCGCAGCCTCCAGAGTGTGTATATGACCCGGATGCAGCAGATCAAAGCACCCATTGGTGAAAACGATGCGCTGATCCCCGCGATGCGCACGGCCAAATTTCAGAATCGCGTCATGCAATGAAAGAATACGTGAGGTCAAAAGGTCACTCGCGGAACACGATCAAGCAGGTCCGAACCCCTAGTTTACCACGCGTCTCCTGACCAATCCGAATCACCGCGCTCGATCCCC
Source organism: uncultured Acidobacteriota bacterium (assembly GCA_963733775.1). Taxonomy (GTDB): domain Bacteria; phylum Acidobacteriota; class Terriglobia; order Acidiferrales; family UBA7541; genus Acidiferrum. The sequence continues at coordinate 80,163 of CAVTEE010000004.1, forward strand.
ACTGAAATGAAGAACAGACGCAGGGACCCCATGGAGAACACACGGAGGGTGCCCCACCCTCAGTTTTTGAAGCTGTGAAGAAACCCTCTGAATTTCATTCTTGCAAAAAGAATCACGTTCCGTAAGCTCGCGGCATGAGCCAAGAAAACGCGAGCAACAAGCCTCTGATCCGCTACGTAAACCGGCAGCAGATGAGTTGGCGCGCCGTGGATGTGGAACGGTTGATTGGAGAAGATCATCCCGCGCGGTCGATCTGGACATTGGTCGGGCGCTTGGACTTGAGCTCATTTTATCGAGGCATCGAGAGCAGCACCGAAGAAGGTGGACGTCCGGCGTTCGATCCGCAACTGCTGATCAGTCTATGGGTGTATGCCTACAGTCAGGGGATTGGATCGGCGCGAGAAGTGGCGCGGCGATGCGAATACGATCCAGCGTTCCAGTGGCTGACGGGACTGGAGGAAGTGAACTATCACACCCTGGCGGATTTTCGTGTGGAGAAACAGAAAGAGTTGGACGGGTTGTTCACGCAAGTGTTGGCGGCGCTCAGCAAAGAAGGACTGATCACCTTGGAACAGGTGATGCAGGACGGCACGAAGATCAAGGCTCTGGCGAGCACGCGGAGTTATCAACGGGAAGGAACGATTCAGGGGCATCTGGAGCGGGCGCGGCAGCGCGTGGCGGAGATGGGCGATCCACGGAACGAAGAGGCCAACCCCAAAGCCAAGCAAGCGCAGGCTCGCGCCCGGCGCGAGCAACAAGAGCGGCTGGAGAGTGCGCTGGAAGAGTTACAGAAGTTGCAGGAACGCAAGAGTGGGGAGCAGGCCAAGAGGGACGCGCGCGTGAGCACGAGCGATCCGCAAGCGCGAGTGATGCACCACTCCGATGGGGGATTATCGCTGAGCTACAACGCGCAGATTTCCACGGACGCGGCCAACGGGCTGATCGTGGGCGTAGCCGTGACGCAGGAGGCCAACGACAGTGCGCAGCTACTGCCGGCAGTCGATCGTGTGGAACAGCAGCTGAAGAAAAAACCGCAACAGTTAGTGGCCGATGGGGGCTACACCACGCGAGACAATATTGAGAAGTTGGCCGGGCGAGAGATCGATTTTCTGGGGAGCATGCGGTGGGAAAATGTGCCGAGTGGAGCCAGTCTGCCGAACCGACTCCCACCGAGCGCCTTCCTCTATCAGCCGGAGAGAAATCGCTACGTTTGCCCGGAGGGCAAAGTCCTGCATCCGCAGGGACGACGCCAGAAACGGCCAGGGCTGATGTACTACCGCTACCGAGCCAAAGCAGACGATTGCCAAACCTGCCCGCGCAAGCCGGAGTGTTGTCCGAAAAATGCGAAGCGCGGCCGTTCGGTGGCGCGTCCCGAAGAAAGTCCAGTGGTGAGCGCGTTTCGCAAGAAGATGGCTAGCGCAGAAGCCCAAGCGCAGTACCGCCGCCGTGGAAGAGTGGTGGAATTTTGCCACGCGTGGATCAAAAGCAAGCTAGGTCTGCGGCAGTTTCACGTGCGGGGAATGGCGAAGGTGCAAGTGGAAATGCTGTGGGCTTGCCTCACCTACAACTTGCAGCACTGGATCCGGTTGAGGAAACTAGAAGCCGCCGCGAGCTGAAAAGAGCGGAAAACAAACCCACCGAGATCGGCCCAGCGATCCACAAAAACACGCGCGCTGACTCTCTTGCTGGGGCGGGATTGGTTTCTTCACAGCTTCTTTTTTTGAGGGTGGGTCTTGTAACGTGGAACAACCAAAATCCGCACGATGGAGCGCCTTCCAAATCCCTCTACAGTTAAAACCACTTCTCCATTGATTTACCCGCGACCGTGAAAAGCGCATCGTCACCAAGTGCCCGAACGGGTACCAAACGAACATCCCCTTGGCGGCCACCCACATTTTCAGTGCTATACTTCTCCCAGGTTTCTGCCGGTTGATTGTCCATATTTCCAAGGCTCACCAAACCCACCGAATGCGTCCCACCCCGATGGATTTGCGGCACGCCAGGAAGACGTAACAATGGCTGAAATAGCGATTGTCGGGGGTGGTCCTTCGGGCGCTATGTGCGGCGAGCAACTCGCCCGCGCTGGCAATAATGTCACCATTTTTGATGAGCATCTGGCCTGGGAAAAGCCCTGCGGCGGCGGCCTCACCCACAAAGCCATCCAATGTTTTCCATTCCTCCTCGACAATCCCTACCCCAAAAAATTAGTCAAGGAAATCGACATCATCAGTAGCGACGAGCACCATGCTTCGTTGGAGATGACCCATCCCATCGTGATTTATTCACGCACCGTACTGAACGGCATGTTGCTCGATCGCGCTCAAGCTGCAGGTTGCACCGTCCAACGCTCCCATGTTTTCAGCGTGGATACCGCCGGTTCCAAGCCGCGTTTCTGCGTGGATGGCGAATGGTGGAGTACGGATTTTCTGGTACTCGCTGCCGGTGCGAGAAATCAACTTGTCCCCGAAACGCGTGCCCTGCAGCGCAACGAACTAGAAATGACCCAGGGTTATTTCGTTCCGCAAACCGCTGACGCGATTACCATAAAATTTCTCCCTCATTTCGAAGGCTACATATGGTCTTTTCCCCGTTGCGATCATCTTTCGGTCGGAATTTGCGGCAGCATGGAAACCCATACCAGCCCCGAGCTGCGCTCCCATTTGAAGACCTTCGTCGAAAAACACAACATTCCTACCGAAGGCGCAAAGTTTTACAGCCACGTTTTACCATCGCCGCAGGAACACACTCTTTCGAAGCGCACTGTCCTCGGGAAGAACTGGGCCCTGATTGGCGATGCCGCCGCGTGGGTCGATCCACTTACCGGCGAAGGCCTTTTCTACGCCATCCGCTCCGGCGAATTGTTAGGCAAAGCCTTAGCCGAAGGATGCCCCGAAAAATATCCCGCCTGGATTCGCGCCTCTTTTTCCGCGGAACTGGAATTTGCCTCGCGCATCGTCCGCCGTTTTTATCGTGGCTCAGTTTTGGGCACCGCCATCACTACCCGCATGGTGCAACTGATGCGCCGCAGCCCGGTTTTCCGGCAACTGGTTGGAGACCTTTTCAGCGGTAGCCAGGATTACACAAGCCTCAAACGCCGCCTGTGGGGCCACCTGGGGATCTCGGTCAGCGAATTTATTTCTACCGTCTTGAACCTCGACAGTCCTATGGCCGTTCCGGCCGCACGTGCCGGAACCGGTGCCGATTGACCGCAGTTCATTTGACGCGCCATATACCAAGCCCCCATGCCCGGACATCTAAACACGAGGGGTTCCGAACGCCCTCCACTGATGCCCACTGAAAAAGACGCCCCCGCTACGACCAAACTTAAAAAGACCAAAAACGCGTGGAAAAATCTTCCCCATGTATGGGCCCTGATCAAACCTCGCCGTGGAATTTTAGCTGCCGGACTGCTATTGATGGCCGTGAACCGTGTCTCCGGCTTGATCCTCCCAGCGTCCACAAAATATCTCGTGGACGACGTAATCGGCAAACATCACATTCAGTTGCTGACCCCCATCGTTCTGATTGTGTTGGCCGCCACGGTAATTCAAGGTCTCACTTCGTTCACCCTCACGCAGTTACTTTCCAAATCCGCGCAAAAGATGATCGCAGATCTGCGCCGGCAGGTGCAGGCCCACATCGGCAAGTTGTCCATCTCCTTTTACGATTCGAACAAAACCGGCGTTCTGGTTTCGCGCATCATGAGCGACGTCGAAGGCGTGCGCAATTTGATCGGCACCGGCCTCGTTGAATTCGTCGGCGGCCTGATGACCGGCATTTTAGCCCTGGTGATCTTGCTTCGAATTAGCGTGAGCATGACGGTGATTGCCTTCAGTGTCTTGCTGGTTTTTGGCGTGGGACTCAACAAGGCCTTCACCACCATTCGTCCCATCTTTCGCGCCCGACCAAAAATCACCGCCGAGGTGACTGGCCGCTTAACCGAGTCACTGGGCGGTGTCCGCGTCGTGAAGGGTTATCACGCCGAAGCGCGCGAAGAAAAAATCTTCTCCGCTGGTGTACAGCGCCTCCTCGACAACGTCCTCAAAACTCTGACCGCCACCTCCATCATGAGTTTGTCGGCAGCCGCCTTGATGGGGCTGGTAAGCGCGGTAATCATGTTCATGGGCGCCCACCGAATTCTCGCCGGCACTATGACGCTGGGCACCTTTCTGACCTACTCCATCTTCTTGGGCCTTCTGGTTGCCCCGGTGTTTCAAATCGTGGCTATCGGAACGCAGATTACCGAAGCCATTACCGGACTCGAGCGCACCCGAGAAATTCTGGACGAGAAAATCGAAGATGAAGCGCCCGGCCGCGTCGTCAATCTCCCGCGCGTCAGCGGACAAGTGGTAATGGAAGATGTGAACTTTGCGTACGATTCGCGCAAGGAAGTCTTGCACGATATTAATTTCCGCGCCGAGCCAGGCACGGTCACCGCGTTGGTGGGCCCTTCAGGCGCCGGAAAATCCACCATCATCGGACTGATTGCCGCTTTTTACGTTCCGTCTTCGGGCCGCGTGTTAGTCGACGGCCTCGATCTTTCCACCGTCAAGCTGGATTCCTATCGCACCCAACTGGGCGTGGTCTTGCAAGAAACTTTTCTCTTCGACGGAACCATCCGTGAAAACGTCGCGTTTGCGCGCCCGGAGGCCTCCGAGGCCGAAATTCTCGCCGCTTGCCGCATTGCGCGCGTCGATGAATTTGCCGAAGCATTCGAAAACAAGTACGACACTGTTGTCGGCGAGCGCGGCGTCAAACTCTCCGGCGGTCAGAAGCAGCGCGTCTCCATCGCGCGCGCCATTCTTGCTGATCCGCGAATCCTCATCCTGGACGAAGCCACCTCCAGCCTCGATTCGGAGTCCGAAGCCCTCATTCAGGAAGGTTTGCGCTACTTAATGCGCGGGCGCACCACGTTTGTCATTGCCCATCGTCTTTCCACAATTCGCCGTGCCGATCAAATTTTGGTCGTCGAAGCCGGCAGGATTATCGAGCGCGGCACGCATACTTCGCTCTACGCCGCAGGCGGAAGATATTACGACCTCTACACCAAGCAACATTCCGTGGAAGAGAATCTATTTCTGGCCCCTGGCGAAGGCTCTTCACTTGATGCTGAAGACGCCGACACCGTCAGCCGTAGCAACGGAGTGGGAGATTCCGCGATACCCGACGCGATTCGCCTCATTCGCGATCGCAACTCTGCTTAAGCCCTGACCTCTTTGGCCAAGACTAACCCAAATAATTTCGAGTAGATCTGAATTAGACCGTAGGCCGTCGCGCTAGCGGTTTGCGCGCCACGGTCAGAGGCAGCAAACTAGCCATCTTGCGAATCATCGCCAGCACCAGTCGCTTGTCTCCATCAGACAGCGTGGTGCTATACCGCTTGATCTCCGCAAGAAACCGAATCTCGTCCTGCGAAAGTTCACCAAGCATTTTTTGCGTTTCTTTATCGCGCGGCGTCTCTGTCCCGGGAAAAAAGTCCGCCAGAGAAATATCCATGGCCTCCGCAATCTTAGCCAGGGTCTCGAGCGAGGGCACGGTGTGTCCGTTCTCTACGCGCGACAGATAGCAGCGCAGTAATCCAGTGCGCCGTTCAATATCCCCCTGCGACAGGCCTCGCTGGCTGCGATAGGTCTTGATGACTTCTCCGATGTTTACTCGTGGCTTTTCTTTGGGCACGGTTATCTCTCCAGTAGAGGGGGTATCTTATTAACTAACAGCGAGAGTGGCAAGACCGAACTTCGCCGCCCTGAGTCTAATCAGACAACACCCAAGCTTGTGCGGTAGCCCACGCAACGACGGCCAAAGCGACGGGCCTCGCTGCAAACAGACGAATGCGCGCGCAATACACAGCTCCACGTTCTTAAATCAAAACACGGAGGGTGCCCCACCCTCGGGGTTTTGGAGGGTGGGTCTTGTAACGTTGGAAACGCCAAAGTTTCGGCCAGCGCGCACAATTTGCAGTTTCTGAGTTTTCCGTCGACGTGAAAAATAATTCGATGTTTTTATTTCAACAAACGCACTACGAAAATCCCGCAATAAACTCAAAAAAAAGAGGGCGCATCACGCGCCCTCCGACCGCTTCACACCCGCAACCAACTTCTCAGCGTTGCGTCGGAGTAACCGTAACCGGTTGATCCAGCCGGAACTCCAGCAACGTTTCGCTGGGCACTCGCACCGCGCGCCCGCGCGTGAGTATTTCCGCTCCCGCGCCCACCGCGCCTCCAACTCCTGCGCCAATCGCTGCGCCCGTGCCACCGCCGGCAACTCCGCCGATGATCGCGCCTACGATCGCGCCACCGCCAACCTTCTTGGCAGTGTCGCCGCCGCGCCCCTTACCCTTCATGGTGTAGTCGCCGCTCACCACCGGAAATTCCCGGCCATCGATGATGATACGTGTAAGTTCCAGTTGCAGTTCAGAACTTCCAGACAGGCCGCGCGCTTCTTTGGTATAAGCCAACCGCACGTAAGCGTCGCTGCCACGCCGCGCCACCAGAACATTGTTAGCCGCCAGGTCTGTTTCCAGGCTGGCTTTAAACACGTCTCCCACCACGTTGCGCTTCGAGTCCACCGGATCAATCATGCGCACCAGGATCTGCTCACCGGCCGGCAACGTTACAGGAGTTCCTGGTGTTGCGTACACGTAGTGATGCGATTCGCCATCCCGGTCGCGGTCGTAATCTCGATCTCGATCATGATCCCGGTCCCGATCCGGCGGAGGCGGTGGCGGCGGGTAATCATTGGGCCGACCTTGATCCTGCGGCGGAGGCCCATCGTTCCGTCCGTTATCCGGTGGCGGTCCACCCTGATCGTTCGGCTGCCCCTGATCTGGCGGTGGCGCTCCCTCATAAGGACCGTTCGGAGGAGGATTGTCATCCCGGTCGCGGCCAGAACGCCTGTCCAATCTCACCGCAGACACTTCCGAAACGCGGAAGGTTTGCACGTCACCTTCAACCTCAAAACGCACGATCACGCGCGTCCCACCCAGATATCTGCCCTGGATCACCCGTCCATCTTTTAGCTCCAGCGTATCCGCAGACGCGACGGCACAAAAGATCAACGCCAAAGCGGCTACGCCCACTAAATGCTTGAATGTATTCATCGCGGATTTTCCTCTCAAGCCTGGTGGCCACACCGGCAGCTATAAATCACCGAAATTGGAGCCGTCCCTCGTTTGTCTATTCTATTCGATGTTTGCAAAACGAGGACAGGGTGCGTGTTCTTTTGCAAACTGCCACCAAGGCACATCAAATTGTTAACCCGGAATCATTACGGAAGTTGCGTTAAGAAAGTTGCGCCGCGATTAGTGGTTGCCACCAGTGGCCGTATCGGCTTCGAGCGTTTGTTTCGCCACGTTGAAGCCTTCTATTTCGAGCACCGCCGAATCTCCGCCCAGTGCTGCAGAAGGATAGGTCGCCGTAACTTCACGCTGTTCTCCCGGAAGCAGCGAGAAATAATTATCATCCCAAAGGATCGGCGTTATATCCGTTCCCCCTATGTTACGAGTAGCTCGTAGGTGCACCATGAACGCGATGCTGTTATCCAGATTTTTTACCGTGACCCGTGTCGTATTTCTCGTCGCGTCTTTATTTGAAGACGAAGTCACGTCGAGTTTCACTTCCGGTAGCGTAGCCAAACCAGTCAGATCCCCGAATTCCGCCTGCGGCGTATACACCGTATCCTGTTTATTCTTCCAATCCAGCACATCCGCCTTGGTCGAAAGCCAGTAAAAATTGTCGCTGACCAATTTTCCTGCGCGGTCCTGTAACTGCAGCCGCAGGAAATAGGTTTTGCTTAGCCCCTCGACCTTCGGCAGTTCGAAGGCGGTAGTGGAACTATCCGGCCCCAGATCAAGAGTCGCCTCTTTCGTGCCTTTGTCGGAAGCATCCAGGTTGTAAAGTTTCGCCGTGACCTTCACGCCTTTGAGCGGCTCATAGGTGCCGTTAATCACCGCCACGGAATTATTATCGTAAGAATATTGCACGTGCACCGGCTCACAGGCTTTCTTCGTCCCGTAATACCCACCCGCGGGCACCAGATAGTAATCGTACAAATGCCAGATCAACGATGGCCACGCGTTATTCAGCATCCACTGAATCACTCCAGTGGAGCTGTACTTATTTCTCGCGTAAGCCTCAAACATGGCTCGCTGCCCGTCGTAGGTAACCGCCTGGGACTTGCGTTCGAAATCGTCCAGCGAAGTAGCTGGTCCGTACCGCCGGTTCAGTCCATCCGCGAAAACATTTATCGTTGTGAAGCGCTCCTTGCCCGCGTGAAAATTCCACACCTCATCGACGGGCCACAGATGATCTTTCGGAATGAATCGCTCCAGCGATTCTCGCGGCGGAATCGCAGGCCCCGGGCTTGTTTCCGTGTTGTAGCCGTGAGCCCCTCCTGCATCCTTATCCGTCAGCCAATAAATCGGCGGAACATATTCGTAAGGCCCGGTCATTTTTACGCCGGACCCACCGCTCACCGTGGTGGCCGTTTCACTCGCGGAGGACAGCGCCGGATTCGGCCAATCCAGATCCTTGAGAATCCCCAGGTACATGCTCTCCACGTCCGCAGGCGGTGGCCCGTCGCTGCCATTCAGCCACACGAACACGCTGGGATGCTGCCGCAGAATGTGTATCTGGCTCTTCAACGAAGCCGCAGCAATATCGCGCTGATCCGCATGCCAGTCCTTCCAGCGTTCCCACGCATCGCAACAGGTCCACCCGGGCATCACCAGGATTCCCAGCCGATCAGTCTTTTCGTAAAATTCCTCGCGATCCAGACGCCCTTCCAGTCGAATCGTATTCAGTCCCATATCCCGTACATACGACAAATCCGCATCCAGCTTGCCCGGCACCCACCGAAACAATAAATCAGGCGCCCACGCCGCCCCACGAATCAAAACCTTCCGTCCATTTATCTTGAACAGACGGAAACCCTTGTCCGTGAGCTCCGAAGTGACTTCCCGAATCCCGAAATTCGTCGTAGCGGAGTCGCTCACACGCCCCGCAATCGCGAAAGAGATTTTCGCCGAATATAAAAATGGTTCCCCCATGGTGTACGGCCACCACAGTTGCGGGTGCGTTAGTCTCAATGCCACAAATTGTTTTGGCGAGAATCGAACGGTCTTTGTTTCACCGGCGGCCAATTGCACTGGCTGGCTGATTTTGATCTTATCGACTTCCGCGCGTAGCACGCCGCGCACCGCATGATCAGAGCTGTTCTGTAAATCGGCGTAGACCGTGAGGGCCGCAGCCTTATAATTCGCACCCAATTTCGACGACACAAAAGGATTGCGCACCGATACCGCCGCGCTTTGCGTCAGAAACACTTCCTTCCAAATGCCCATATCCTTATCAGGCGGCGTGGGATTCCAATCCACCCAGGTAATTCCCAGATCATCTTTCCCCGGCGCGAAAATTTCGACCGCCAGAGCATTGCGCTCCCCGCGTTTCAAAAATTTCGTAACGTTGAATTCGAACGTGCGGTAAGTTCCAGCCACATCCTTGGCGTCCGCAACCTTCTGGCCATTCAGCCAGATGTTCGCCCGATAGTTGATGCCGTTAAAGTGCAGCCAGTCGTTCTTGCCGGCCCCATCCGATGGCGCCGTAAATTCCGTGCGGAACCACCACGAACAAGCAAAAGGGCTGCCGGTCGGCATATCCACATTGGCGAAAACCTTATTCTCCGCAATGTATATTCCAGGAAAGTTCTTCAGATTCGTCCCGTAGTTCGGATCCGGATACGTTTTATCGGTCACCAGAACACCCACGACCGTCGCAGGAATGTCCGTACGGTGCCAACCCTCCGGCACGAGACCAGCCGCCGAGATTTTGTCGCCCCCCGCTTTGTCATCGCACGACGACTGCACCTGCCAGTCTTTGTGCAGAAGTGTTTTGCCAGCCTCGCTGCGGGACTCAGTTTGTTGTGTAGTTGCGTGTTGCGCTTGCATGCCGCGGGAGCCGGCCTTCGGCGTGTTGGTTTTCGCCTGGGCTGCCAAATGGCCGGGGACCGCCAAAGTGACGGCTGCCAACGCGAGCAAAAACGGACTACAGAACCTAGCCATCCTAATCCCCCAGACTCTTTTTGAGCGCCCGTGTGGCGTGAACGATGACGATTGAGCGGCTATATTAAACCGATTCAATGCAATGTGTTTAGCTGTTTTTCAGTATTCGCCGCGGAGAAGGGAACCGCTAAAAGCAGTAAAAACCTTGGTGCCGGAGATAGGAGTCGAACCTACACGGGCGTGAGCCCGGAGGATTTTGAGTCCTCTGCGTCTGCCATTCCGCCACTCCGGCACCTGAATATCTTAGGGCAGGATTCGCTTGTCGGCAACTTTATAACCACAAGCGCCGATAGGGAATTGTCGTTCAGCAGGGAAGATTAGCGGCGCGCTACTTGCGCGGCTGAGACGTTCAGTACCGGAGGCCGCGTAGAGAAAAACTTAACCGCGTTTTTGCCAATGGTCTTGGTCGTGCGCTTGTTCCATACTGCGCCCATCAACATGGACACGCCCGGCACCACTCCATTCACAAACGAGCGGCGCAAAAGCTTGTAACCCAGTTTTTTCGCGAAACGCTTCAGCACCTCGAACGACTCCCGCTTTGCGTAATACCGCCCAACCACCGCCGCCGATATTTTCGCCCCGGACTTAGCCGCCTCTTTGCTTAACCCTTCAGCTGCCGCCCCGCCAAATGCGAAATTCATGATCGCTAGCAGGTCGTCGGGATTTTTTTCCGGATCGAGCGTGACGCCATACAAAGCCGCCAGCCGCGCCACCAATTGCAATTGAATGCGCGCTGTAAAAAACACTTCCGAGCAAATAGCGGTTGCCGCCACCGCTATATTCACCGGCAAACCGATCACGCCTTCGCCAGCCGTGAAGAGCCCTACCAGTTCGTCGGCCGACACAGCAGCGCCCGTGATTGCCCCTGCCAGCGCCGCTTTATTGCTCGCTGAAGTAATCAGCTTCTCCGAAATCTCGGCTCGTGTGCGCCCCGGAAATTCAAGAGGGAACGATTCCTTGACGGCATTCTGCGAATAGTGGCGAAATGTCTTCTCCATCAACTGAAAAAGCCATTCGCCGCTTTTAAATCCGGACCATCCGCCCATTTGCTTTACTTCTATAGCCACTTCTTTCAACTGCTGCCGAATGGCATCTGTCGCGGCACTTTTATTCATCACGCACCCAATTAACTGAACCTGGCAAAGCAAGACTAATCAACTATCCGCCCTCACGCATCCGCTCTAAGCATACGGTCTTTCCCGCATCGCAGATGTGGAAAGTTCCTAGCGACTATCTCATCACCACCTTTTGATTCGCGGTACACTTGGTTTGGTTCACTTTTATGGCCGCAATAGAACAAACCACTCCAGCAACTCCTCCCGCCAACAAGTCGTTTTCGGTAGTAAAAGGGATTGTTGCCGGCAGTCTCTTAACTATCGCTTTTGTCGGAGCCGCAGTGTGGTTATCTACCGGCGTAGGTCTTCTGCACTTGATGGGATTTATGCGCAATGGCGGTATGCGCATAAATGTGGATCAGCCCACGGTCGTGCGCCAGATCCAGCAACTGCAAAAACTTGAAACCGTCAGCTATACCATGGACAAAATCATCGGCGGAGCGCGCGACAATCCTTACTTGCCAAAGTTTTTGGCTGGCGACCGTATCCTGCTCGTCGTGCACGGCGAAGTTGTAGCTGGCGTGAACCTCGCAAACATAAAAAGCAGCGACGTTAGCGTGCAGGGGCACAACATTTCCTTACGTTTGCCGCCTGCCGAAGTCTTCAGTACGCGCATCGACAATGCCAAGAGCCGCGTTTATTCTCGCGATACCGGAATATTTTCAACCCCGGACCCCAATCTGGAAAGCGAAGTGCGCGAAGAAGCGGAGCGCCAGTTGCAGCAATCCGCATTGGTGGATGGGATCTTGAAGTCCGCGGACCAGAATGCGCGCAATACCGTAACCGGAATGCTGACTGGCCTAGGTTTTACGCAGGTAGCGCTGCAATAATCTAATCCGCGCCTTTCGCAGAGACTTTCGATTTTCCCAATTTATTAAAATCTTTTACAAAAATTCGTAGCGCGGAGTTCGAGGAAATCTTCGAGTAACCCGCCGCGATCTGCTCCTTGTAGCGATCCAAAAAGAAATCGAAAGGGTCCGTGGGATCCATATCGATCAAAGTCATATCCACATCCGTCATCGTTAGTCTCCCGAAGCGTAGCCGGTTCCCCCGAAAGGATATGTAGTTGCCCGCCTGACGCGCTTTCGTCGCGCGACTCTTGTCCCCGAAGATCAGCACAATCGTATTGCCTTCGATGCGTGTCGCCGTGACCCGCCCCTCCATGTGCGGAGCCGGAAAAACCAGCGAAGGATCGAGCACTAAATCGTCACCGCGAGCCTCGATGCCCGGAAGTTTGCCATTTTTGATTAAGTCCGCAATCTCCACTCCAAATAAATTCATAACGCCCTTCACCGGAACATGCAGGGCCTTCACTTTTCCGGTGCGCAACAAAATCTTCCCATCGTCAGTCGGACTCAGCGTGCTTTCCGTTTCAAATGGAATAGTGCCGACATCATGCAACTTGCCCTTTATCGTCAAATGCCCGTTCTCGATGCTCATCGAAACGCCCTTCAGCGGGCTGTTAGCACCCGCAAATACATACGCGTTGAATACGTTTGCGAGGTCGCCAGCCGCGATGTCGATTTCCGCATACCCAATGCGCAGCCGAAACGATTCTTTATTATCGAAAACAGGGAATTCAGACCCCTCGTTGGGCAGCAATTCTCCGTTCAGCATCTTGATATATACCGTCGCAGACTCGGTAAAGCGAAACTTCACGTTTTGCATTTGAGCCTGTACCGCGGTGTTGCTATCGCCTTGCCGTGAATTTGCTTGCGCGCTAACCCTTGGCACCGCAGCGGACACCAGCGCAAAAAGTACGCCGGTGCGGCAGACGCCCGCTAGAAATCCTCTCAACAAAAATGGCGCGGCAAGCCGCCAGTTCTTTTTCGATCCGATATCTAGTGCGCTCTCCACGATTTTCCCGTCCCCCGTTTTTTGCTTCATGACAAATAATATAGTGCCAAGAAGTTTGATTGCGTAGCGATACCAATATGAGTCTGATAGACTGGCGCGACTTTGCGCGATAAAACACGAAGGCGTTTTTTGCTCGAAGCGGTTTCGACTTTCGCTGGCGCGGCCCTGCTTCCCAGCATGGTCACCGCATCGGCCGACACCGTACACCCCAGCATGCGCTTTCCGGAGCAACCGCGAGAGCGCATTGCCATCGCTTCGTACCCATTCAGGAACTACCTGGCAGGGCGAAAGGACGCTATCGGCCCCAAACTTGAGCTCAAAAATTTTGCAGCGCATGTAGCTGAGGAATTCAATATCAGAAAAATCGAGCCCTGGAGCGAACACTTCCGCTCACTGGACCACGATTATCTGCAGGAAATTCGCGCCAGTGTCGAAAAAACCGGCGGCATGATCGTTAACGTCGCCGTCGATGGAGAGCATAGCCCCTACGCCGCAAACAAAGCCGAGCGCGAAAAATATGTGGCCTTCTGCAAGCAGTGGGTAGACGCCGCGTCTACCACGGGATCGCCCAGTATTCGTAGTAACATGCCCAAGGCTAGCGATTCAGAACCCAACGCTCAACGCGCCGCCGATAGCTTGTCTCAGCTGCTAGAGTACGCCGCCACAAAAAATATCGTCGTAAATCTAGAGAATGACAATCCTCTCAGCGAGGATCCTTTTTTCATCGTGCAAGTAATCGAAAAAGTGAACAGCCCCTGGCTGCACGCGCTTCCAGATTTCGCCAATTCCCTGGTAACCGGGCGTGAGGATCATGCATATCAAGGAGTGCAGGCGATGTTTGCGCACGCCTATAACATCTGCCACGTCAAAGCTCTTGAAACCAATGAGCAGGGCAAGGAATTTCACGTGGACCTGCCCAGAACATTTGGCATTTTACGCAGCGCGCATTATAAAGGTTACTGCTCCATGGAATTCGACAGCCCCGGCGATCCTTACAAAGGAACCAGCGAATTAATCGAGACCACGCTAAAATATCTCTCCTAGCCCCTGACTATGCCCACTTCGCAAACGAAACACCCAACACAGGAGGTCTATTCATGATCAAAGTTCGCGAACTTTACGATGCGCTCACCAAACGCGGCGTCGACGTGCGCTTCGGAATTCACCCCGTAGCCGGACGCATGCCCGGCCATATGAACGTGCTGCTTGCCGAGGCGGATATCCCCTACGATAAATTGCTGGACATGGACGACGCCAACGGCGACTTTGCCCAGACCGATGTGGCGCTCGTGATTGGAGCGAATGACGTCACTAATCCAGCCGCTCGCACCGATGCCAGCAGCCCGATTTACGGCATGCCCATCCTGGACGTAGACAAAGCTCGCACCGTAACGGTCATCAAGCGCGGCATGAGCGCGGGCTTCGCTGGCATCGATAACCCACTTTATTATTCAGACAAAACGCTGATGTTGTTTGGCGATGCCAAGTCCTTCGTTGTTCGATTGTGCGGGAAGTCACCGGTGGATCTGGGCACTAGCGTCTTAGGGCTTGCCTGATAGGCCTCTTATAAAATATTGACGGCGCGCGCCGCGATCAAAACAATAATCGTCAGCGAAATCAGCGCCTGCGCCATCATCCCCAGTTTCGCGCCACGAGACAGCACCGCCGTATCTGTTGGAGAGAATGCCGTGCTGGTATTAAAGGCCAGAAAAAGATAGTCGACAAACTGCGGTGACCAATCGGCCCGAACTTTCCTGTCCTCCGCCGACTGCTTGCCGCTCTCCTGCTGCAACATCTGTGGAAATAGAAACGCGCTGTTCAGCATCCCTTTAGGCCGCGCGCGCTCATGTGGTCCGCCGGCGTCGAGCCGCCAGTACCAAAGCGCAAAAACCAGGATGTTGGTCAGCCACAGTCCCACCGCTGAGCGCAAAAGCGCCTCCGAAGCCTCACGATGTTTCGGTAATCCTTCAATCAGAAAAGCCAGCGATGCGATCATCGCTGCCGTGATAACGCCGTTGGCAACCAGCGTAAGCGCGCGGGTGATGCCCATATTCCCGCGCCAGTGTGCGATCACGATCGGGATCAGTAGAAAGACAACCACCGCCAATAACAGCCACGGCGGTCCAACAGAAAGCGCTGGCGGCAGCGCCAGATAAAGACAAGCATCCGCCAAAATCGCAATGATCGCAGGCCAGTGCGGAACTTTAGGCAAGTCGTTGTTCGTTCGCGGGGGACCGGGGGCTTGACGCATCGCCGAAAAGTATACGCGAACCGCCGTAACAGCTAACTCGTTCCCACATCCCAAATCAAAAAAACGCGGAGGGTGCCCCACCCTCGATTTTCAGGGTGGGTCCTGCAGTTCTCTTGCATTTGACTTTCGGCCCCAGGTCGCCGCGGTCTCAACAGCCGCAACGGAAATATAGTAAAAGTACTGTAACGATTTGGCTCGCGCGCGCTCATCCAAGAACAAAGCAGGGAGGCTGGATATGGACGGAACCTTCGGAATCACCACAACTCATTCACCGAAAGTTAATGCCGCGCTCTTGGCGATTCGCATCGCCAGCACGCTGGCGTTCTTGTATCACGGCGCCGCTATCACGTTTGGTGCTTTTGGCGGGCCTGGCCCTGAGAAATTTGCAGCGTTCACGCATATGCCGCTTGTCGCAGCTTACTTCGTGGGACTGGCGCAGCTTGCCGGCGGCCTAACCATGTTGACTGGAATCTTAATTCGCGTGGGGGCGGTGTGCATCATCATCGTGATGCTGGGCGCGATTTTTCTAGTGCACCTGCCGTACGGTTTCGATATTGGCCACGGCGGGATAGAGTACGCGCTCACGCAACTTCTGGTGGCGTTTGCAATATTGCTGACTGGGCCAGGCGCGTATTCGCTGGCGCGCTTCTTACCGGCATCGCTGCGCAAGTTATAAATCGTTCAGTTACGTCGCCTCTGCGTCCAACTCACAATTTTCTACGGCCGCGACATCCTCAAAGCACGATCTTTTCTATGTCAGCGGTGGGAATGATGCCCTCGCGCACGATTTTCCACTCATCGCCCCGCAGCACAACAATAGTGGACGAGAGGGAAGTACCCAGATCGCCGACATCCAGGATCAGTGGCAACCGGTTCCCAAGCTGCTCCTGAACTTGCGCTCCGCTGACGCATGAAGGATGTCCCGAAAGGTTCGCGCTGGTTCCCGTAATTGGCCCGTCGAACTCGTCGATGAGCGCCGCAATTATCGCGCTTCGTGGCAAACGCAAAGCCACGCGCCCGGTGTTGGCGGTGACTTTCAGCGGCAGACGATGCCCGGCATCGACCACCAATGTCAGTGCTCCCGGCCAGAATTCATGCGCCAGTCGCAGAAAATTCTCCGGCACGTCGCGCGCCAGCAGCAAGGCCTGATCGATCGAATTCACAAGAATCGGCAGAGCGCGAGTTTCGGGCCGGCCCTTCACTTTGTAAATTTCTTCCACCGCCGACAAATTAAACGGGTCGGCGGCCAGGCCGTAGACCGTGTCCGTGGGTACCGCTACCACGCGACCGCGCGTTAGAAAATCTGCCGCGTAACGCAACAGGTTGGGTTCCGGGGAATGCGCGTTGACGCGCAACAATTCTGACGCCAATTTTGGGCCTTGGGCGAAGTTAAAAATCCCCGCGGAGCGCTTCGCGTCGCTGATATTGCTGCCGGGGACGCTACCATAGGGTGTACGCCTGTGCAATAAGTACGGGTTCGATTGTCGGTAGCACATGATATGTCCGGGTTAATTAGCACGTGAAATGTCCGCTTTAGCCAGCCGCTAGGGTAGAGCTACCAGCCTGGAAGGAAGGCATGGGTAGCTACCCGAGGGCGGCAGTGGAGCGGGCGATGAAAGTACAGGAAGTGATTTTGCGAGCGATGGCCAAGAAGATTAGTTGGTGGCAGGCCGCGGAGATTATCGGGATCACCGATCAGCAGATGCGCCGGTGGCATTGGCGGTATCGCGATTACCGCTATGACGGATTGTTGGACCGCCGGGTGGATATGCCTAGTCCCAAGCGCGTGCCGCTGGCGGTGGTGGAGCTTATTTTCGCGCTGTACCGCGAGAAGTATTTCGATCTCAACGTTCGGCATTTTCATGAGAAGTTGCGGGAGCAACACCAGGTGCGCTTGAGTTACACATGGGTGAAGAAAGCTCTGCAGATGGCTGGCTGGTGAAGAAACACACCCAGCGCGGAGTACATCGCCGGCTACCGGGGATGCTGCTGCATCTGGATGGCAGCTCACACGCTTGGTTTCAGGATGATCGGCGCTATAACTTACTGTTCATTCTTGACGATGCCACCAGCGCGATCTACTACGCACAGTTAGTGGAGCAGGAATCGACAGCCACGGTGATGACCGCGTTGCGCGAGGTGATCGAGCAAAAGGCGCTTTTTGTGCGCTATACAGTGATCGAGCCAGCCATTTCTTTCATACTCCCAAGGCCGGTCAGCCCGTGGACCGTACCCGGCCGACGCAAGTGGGCCGGGCTTTGCAGGAATTGGGAATCCAGATGATTCCGGCCTATTCTCCGCAAGCGCGCGGTCGCAGCGAGAGAAGCTTTGGCACCTGGCAAGGGCGGTTGCCGCAGGAGTTGCGATTGCGCAACCTACGCATGCTGCAGGACGCCAATGAATTTCTGCGCGACAGCTATATTGAGGAGTTCAACGAGCGTTTCGCGGTGCCCGCTGCCCAGCGGGGCCACGCCTTTCTGCCGGTACGGGGAGAGAATCCGGAGCTGATCTTTGCGCTGCGCCTCGAACGCACTGTGGACAGGACAACACCGTGCACATTGGTCGGTGTGTTCTACAAATAGAGAAAACCCGCTGGCGGGCTACCCTAGCG
The DNA here is from genome assembly GCA_963733775.1 of uncultured Acidobacteriota bacterium. Taxonomy (GTDB): domain Bacteria; phylum Acidobacteriota; class Terriglobia; order Acidiferrales; family UBA7541; genus Acidiferrum. The sequence goes on from CAVTEE010000004.1 coordinate 98,054, forward strand.
GGTTGCCGTGTCACCGTCTACCAGCACTTGGATGGATCTTGGAGTATCGGCTACTTCGACGCCGACGACGCGTCGCTGCAATTGAAATACTTTGATCTCGTCGGATAAGGCTTTTTGCAGCCTCCAACATGCGAATTACGTCCTGGCCTTCATACGTCATTAACATTTCACGACATGCCGTTCACATAGAATCGTGAACCTGCTTTTTGTGAAATTTCGGGGAGCTGATGGAAAAGAAAAACTTTCTATTTGTATCGCTGACGGGACTCATCAGCGACATTGCCTGGCAAGTTTCTAAAGAAGGTCACGAAGTTCGCTACTTCATCGGTGATAAAAAAGAACGCGACATCGGCGACGGCTTCGTCGCCAAATCCAAAGACTGGGAGAAAGATGTCGATTGGGCCGACATCCTCATTTTCGACGACACTTTGGGTCAAGGAGAAAAAGCGCAAGCGCTGCGCCAGCAAGGTAAGAAAGTAATCGGCGGAACGCCATATTCGGATCGCCTGGAGGATGACCGCTCGTTCGGGCAGGAAGAACTCAAAAAAGCCGGTGTAAATATTATTCCTTATGGCGAATTCGTTTCGTTTGACGATGCTGTCGACCACGTTACACAGAACCCTGGCCGTTACGTGATCAAGCCCAGCGGTGAAGCGCAAAACGTCAAGCGCCGTTTATTCGTCGGCGAAGAAGACGATGGCCAGGACGTAATTCGCATGTTGGAGGCTTACAAAAAAGCCTTATCCGACGAGATCAAAGTATTTCAATTGCAGCGCCGCGTTTCCGGCGTCGAAGTAGCAGTGGGAGGTTTTTTCAACGGCAAAACTTTTATCTATCCGATTAACGTGAACTTCGAACACAAGAAACTGTTCCCCGGCGATATTGGTCCCTCCACCGGCGAAATGGGCACCTCCATGTTCTGGACCGGCCCCAATCAACTCTTCAATCAAAGGCTGCTGAAAATGGAGCCGGTGCTGTCAGCGGAAGGCTACGTCGGCTACATCGATGTAAATTGCATCGTCAACAATCACGGCATATATCCATTGGAATTTACTTCGCGTTTTGGATGTCCGACCATCAGCATTCAACAGGCGGGGATGCTGACGCCCATTGGGCAATTCTTCCTCGATTTGGCCGATGGCAACGATCCCAAGCTGAAGACGCGCAGTGGATTTCAAATTGGCGTGCGCATTGTGGTTCCTCCATTTCCGTTTGATGACGACGAAACGTTCGACTCCTTTTCGAAAGATTCGGTCATCGTATTCAAGAAACCGCCGCAGGATGAAATTCACATTGAGGATGTAAAACAAGTGAATGGCCAATGGCGAGTCGCGGGAACCTCAGGGGTAATCTTGATTGTCATCGGAATGGGGCCCACCATGCGGCAAGCTCAATCGCAAGTCTATTCTCGAATCAAAAACGTGCTCATCCCCAACATGTATTACCGTACGGATATCGGAGACCGCTGGGTAGAAGACACCGATCGCCTGCACACCTGGGGATATTTGCGCTAGCAATCCAATCTCATGCCACGACGCGCGAGTTAGAACGCTGCCAGCAAATAAAGATGTAGGATAGAGTTTGTCGCGTCCGCCGGGATGACCATGTTCGTTGTTGCTAAGGTTGGGGCGAGTCGTTTTCTAAAAAAGAGGAGAGTCTGCATGCGATCGAATCGTTTGCTGCCGGGAATTGGATTCGCTGTGTTGTTGTGCCTGGGCTTGCTGCTGACGTTTGGGGGACACGTAAAAGCGCGAGCGGCCGGCGAAGCGTCGTGGGGTTTCGCATTGACCAATCTGGATAAAACTTGCAAGCCTTGCGACGATTTTTATGAATTTGCGATGGGTGGGTGGATGAAGGCCAATCCAATTCCGGCTGAATATGCCACGTGGGGCACCTTCACGACGCTGCGGGACACTAACTTGACCGCGATGCGGACAATCTTGGATGCGGCAGTGAAGAGTAATGCCGCCGCGGGTTCAAATGAGCAGAAAATCGGGGCGTTTTATGCTAGTTGCATGGACTCTTCGGCGATTGAGACCGCAGGACTGAAACCAATCGAGGGCGAACTTGCGGCGGTGAATGGGATCACGGATCGAAAGTCATTGGATGCCGCGATTGCTCAACTGCAGCGGGAAGGCAGCAACGCAGTATTTCGCTTTGGCTCGGGACAGGACATCAAGGACAGCACGCGGATTATTGCCATTGCCAGCCAGGGTGGACTGGGAATGCCAGACCGCGATTATTATTTGCGCGACGACGCGAAATCCAAACAGCTGCGAGAGGACTACGAAAAACACATCGCGAAAATGATGGAACTGGCCGGCGATCCTGCAGACAAAGCGGACTCTGAAGCCAAGACGGTTATTGGCATTGAAACGGCGCTAGCCAAGGCTTCGAAGACCCGCGTGGAATTGCGCGATCCAGAGAAAAATTACAACCTGATGGCGATTTCAGAAATGAAGACCGTTACGCCGGACTGGTCCTGGGAAAGCTATTTGAAAGTTGTCGGCGCTCCTCCGGTGGACCAAGTGAACATGCGGCAACCGGAGTTTTTCAAGGAAATGAATCAGGAGCTAGGCACCGTTTCGCTGAATGATTGGAAAACTTATTTGCGCTGGCATGTGATTCACGAAAATGCTCCAGCTCTTCCAGAGAAATTCGTAGCCGAGAATTTTGACTTCTATGACCGCAAGCTTTCCGGTACGAAGGAAATCCTGCCGCGCTGGAAGCGCTGTGTGCAGTCGACGGACCGCAACCTTGGGGAAGCGCTGGGGCAAGTTTACGTGGAGAAATATTTTCCGCCCGAGGCTAAAGCGCGAGCCAAAGAAATGGTGAACAACCTGATCGCGGCGTTGCGTTCGGATATTCCGACGCTGTCCTGGATGGGGCCAGAGACCAAGAAGGAGGCACTCGCCAAGCTGGAAGCCTTCAACGTCAAAATCGGCTACACCGATAAGTGGCGGGACTATTCCAAGTTGACCATTGATCGCGGCTCTTATGACGCCAACGTCCGGCGCGCCATGATCTTTGAAACGGCACGGCAACTCAGCAAAATCGGGAAACCCGTGGACCGCACTGAATGGGGAATGACCCCGCCGACTGTGAATGCCTACTACAGCGGAACGATGAATGAAATTGTTTTTCCGGCCGGAATTCTTCAGCCGCCTTTTTACGATCCGAAGGCGGATGACGCGGTGAATTATGGCGGGATTGGCGCAGTGATCGGCCATGAAATCAGCCACGGCTTTGACGATCAGGGTTCCAAATTTGATGGCAAGGGAAATCTGCACGAGTGGTGGACGCCCGATGACCGCAAAAATTTTACGGAGCGCGGCGATTGCGTTGTGAATCAGTTTAACGGTTACGAAGTGGAACCGGGTTTGCATCAGAACGGCAAACTGGTGCTGGGCGAAAGCATTGGCGACCTCGGCGGACTGTCTATTGCCTATGCCGCGTACGAAAAATCGATTGAGGGCAAGCGACCGAGGGATATCGACGGGTTCACGCCGGAGCAGCGGTTTTTCTTGGGATGGGAGCAGGTGTGGGGCACGAATCAACGTGCCGAGGCAGCGCGTCTGCAGACCAATACGGATCCGCACCCGCTGGCCCATTTCCGCGGGAATGGACCAATTTCCAACATGGAAGCATTTGCCAAGGCCTTCGGATGCAAAAAGGGAGACCCGATGGTTCGCGAGCAAGCCTGTAAAATCTGGTGAGCTGCGACGTTTAGTCTGTGTGCCCTATGAGGGTAGCGGCATTCGCTTACGCGCTGTTGATATTAGCGACGTTATCGTGCGGACACCCACTCACTCGGCCGGCACAATCTGTTCACCCGGATCCCCCTGACAAGAGCAGCGCGATTACTGCCGGAACGATACTGCCGGTTCGTCTGAACTCAACAATTTCGTCTGCCAAATCCAAACCAGGACAGGTCATCACCGCAAGAATAATGCAGGACGTTCCGTTGTCATCGGGGATTCGGATAAAACAAGGCAGTAAGGTTGTGGGTAACATCGTCGAAGTCACACCGGCGAGCGCCGGAAAGCCAGCAACCATCGCGCTACGGTTTGACAAGGTGGTCTTCGGGCACCAACAAATTCCTATTACCACCAATCTACGAGCTATAGCGGGCTTCATGCGAATCAATGAGGCCCAGACACCTCCAATTGGTCCCGGAGAGAGCGATGTTTATCGGTGGCTGACGACGGTGCAGGTTGGCGGCGACATGGTCTACGGCGAAGGCGGACCCGTGACAACAAACAATGACCCGAATGACGTCGTAGGAAAAGCGGTCACCGGCGGGGTTTTGGCCCAGGTACGGGCCAACGAAACCGCGAATTGCAGAGGCGCGACCGACGGCAATGAAGCTCCGCAGGCACTATGGGTTTTCTCTTCCGATGCATGTGGAACATACGGACTTGAACACATCCGCATCGTCAGCGCTGGCCGGTCCGGCCCTACTGGTGTGATCGTCTTTAGTTCAGACAAGGGGAACGTCAACATTCCCGGCGGAGCGGGGATGCTCTTGCGAGTTAATAAAAATCGCGATTCAGTATTGCAGGGACATTTTCTCACCTCGCAACTCCGTCCGACATTGGCACGATGCGATTAATAATTGCATTGGATTATTATGAAGTGTGCATTTCACTCCTTTAGAAGTGGTGGCTGAAGCCTTCCTGCTTTTTCCATTGCTGGCGCTTGCATTTTTTGGAGAACAATTCAACCGTGCGCTTCGTCGCTTCCCCTTGCCGGTGCGGCTGGGCTTACCGGTTCTAGCGGGGATTCCGTATTACCTGGTCACACATTCCAGCGAAAATTTCAGATGGTCGTTCGTGGCTATCTACGGGCTACTGCCGGTCGTTCTGGTAATTCTGATCTGGGATGCCAGCAGGCGCGATCCACAGCAGTGCGGTGACTGGCGCGATTTTCTGGCGCTGCTAATTCTGGGTGTGGTGGTGGAGTTTCATTTATTCGAACGGGCGTGGCCAGCGGGTAGGGGTTCGTTCAATCGCCTGATTCTGCTGGACACCGCTGTGTACGGATTCCTGGTGATCCGCCAGCTCACCAATGTTGGATTTCAACTTGTGCCTAGGCTCTCTGACGTGAAGATTGGCCTGCGGGAGTTGGCTTTTTATACGCCGATCGCCGTTCCTTTAGGACTGTGGTTGGGGTTCTTGCATTGGCACGCCATGCTTCCGCCGTTTGTCCGCTTCGCGCTATCGTGGCTGGCTATTTTTGCTTTCATTGCAGTTTTGGAGGAAACCTATTTTCGTGGATTGTTGCAGAATCTGCTGGAACGCCGCATCGGGCCACGCTGGGCTCTATTGGTGACCGCTCCCATATTTGGTCTATCGCACTTCAACAAAGGCGCGACGCACTTCAACTGGCGCTATGTTTTATTAGCCACGTTCGCGGGCATTTTTTATGGTCGAGCCTGGCGAGCCGAACACCGATTGACGGCATCCGCGATCACCCATGCTTCCGTCGACACCATCTGGTCCATATGGCTGAAGTGAGTCCGTTCCACACGCGGCCGGTACAGGAAATAACCAAGGCCCACGCGCATCCCATGATGTATGTGCGCCGGCACCGTAACAGCAATGCATATGCCCAGTAGACAGTGCGCGACACCTAGAGAGTACAGATCGCGATAACGTAGAAACAGAAGGCTAGCCACCAAGCCCCATAGCAGGGTGCCTATAATAAGGACTGGGTTAGGAACGTGTGCGCTGGCAAACAGTATGGCTGCTGTCGATATTGCGGCGGCTTTACCCGGCATTAACCGCAATAGCCGAAGAAGGAAATAATCCTGCAGCATGAATTGTTGCAGCAACGACCACGCTAAATACCCGCGCACCCGTCCCATCAGCGTGCCCATAGAAAAATCATGGAGAGTATGGAGCTGAGACGCCATCCAAATAGCGACGGCACCAAGAAGCACTATGGCCGGAACGACCCAGATTGAGCGCGCGTTCGAAGGTCGAAGACCAAGCGTTCGCGGATCCGGCCTGGCTAGAATAGTGGTAACAATCACCCAGGCTAGCGTGAACCAAAACAAAAACCGCTGCGCGGCTGAATTGGGCAACCACTCCGCGAGCAAAACCAGAACATAACCGATCGCCAGTTCAACAGTGCCGCGCGTCTTTGATTCAGAAATCCAGGTCATGGAACATTACTCCGCTTTGTTGACTGCGGATTTACCTGGTTGGAAGCGGATTGACCACAAGAGAGATGCACGACCTAGTGGAGGCCGAGCGCAGGCTCCACTAGGCAAACTCGCTGGTATCGCCTCCGAGTCGAAACACGCCGGGCGGCGTCGGCGGCTTGTTGTTTCGCTGCACTTGGGTCTCCAGGTTGTGTTTGCCTTTTACCTAACAAACGGCCGCTTTGGAGCGACGGTCTCTTGATTCATGATGCGTCGCCCCATTGATCAATATGCGACGGCACTCGAATCGACAGTGCCGCTTTTTCCGTCGTCTTGGGCTGCGCTTCGATGATGCCAAACTGATCGTCCGATTGGAACGCCGACGAGAGCGGGTAATCTCATCGCCCGCCTTAGCGCCCGTATACGAGCACTCTAAAGTTTCCAGGCTTGGGTGTAGCCTGCGGATGAGGGTGCTTCTCGGTCGGAGCTGCCGGGGGATTGAAATCCGATGTAGAGAGAAAAACATTGTGGGTCTTTGGATCAACCTGCAACGTCTTCGCCCCGTACTGGGTCTTAACGGTTTCGATCTCGCCCAGCTTGTCTGGCGAATCTTCATGGTAAATGTGTAACATGCCTTCGCGCGTCGCTACGAATAACATGCCCGTCGCAGGTTCGAAGTCATTGGCATCCACGCCTGCGGAAATAGGATAAGACTGGAGAACTTTTCCTGTGTCGGCGTCCATCATGGTTACGAATTGTGGCCCGCGACCTGCCGAGAATAGCCTCCGATTTTTTCGATCTATCGCCATGGAGACGGGATGCCCTTCGGGTGCGGTGGGCCAGCGGGCCGTGACTTTGTTTGTGCGGGCGTCAATTGCAACAACCTCGTTTTTCCCCGGATTATTGTCGTAGACCATGCCTTTGCCATCGACGGCCGGAAACTCGACTTCTCCAACCAGATCAATGTTCGTGATCACGGTTTCTTTAGCCGGGTCGATAACTGTGGTGTTGTGGCTATCGCCGTTGAAGGTAAAGATGTGCTTGGTCACCGGCTCATAGATGATGGCATCCGTGTCAGGTTGGTCGGTCGAGACTTTGCCGGTAACTTTAAAGGTCTTTAGATCAAAAATCACGACCTGCTGGACCTCGGCGCCCGGCCGCGAATCCCCGTCTGTGATGAAACCTTTGCCTAGGTCCTTGACTATAGCTATCCCGTGGGCGCGCGTCAGGCCTTCGACTTTGCCCACCACGGAGTAATTGTCGGCGTTGAGAACAACAACCTCTGTGCCGTGCGATACGTAAACACGCCGCGCCGCATCGTCGAGCGTAAGGTAGTCATAATACTCGCCGCCACCCGGAGCTGGCGGCAAAGAAATCGTCTTGATTAGGTGGTAGCCCTGCGCCGCTGGCTGAGGCCGCCCATAAACGCTCGAGAAAAAAAATGCACCGAGCGAGACCAGGAATAGACCCACCGCAAAACGGCCAAAACTTGAAAACTTCATGTAAGACTCCTTTGAATTGGTGTGGAATGCTAAACGGAAATTCGAATGAGTTTGTCGCAACTCTAATCATCGGCCGGGCTTCGAAAAAAACGCCATCTGTTTTGTGTAACAGTGTAGCTTGGCCCCGTCGGAGATAGGTTAAACCACAATTACATTTGCTTTATCTTCAGCGGCTTCTATAGAGCAGCCGGGCCAATCAGAAGTTCGGATCTCAAAACTCAAGTTCCGGTTTTCTTTCAGAGCAAGCCGAAGCGATGGAAAGGGCTTACCACGCCTGTTCGCTTGAGCAAGCGAAGACGGCGATGCAGACTCCATGTCTTTCCGCTCTAAAATATCGCTTTGATCGCCAACTGAATTTGTCGCGAAGTCGTCGTCGTTGAGGTCAGCAAACCAGCCGCGCTGTTTGGCGCCCCGGAAGAATTAAAGATGTCTGTGTTGGTACCGTTGGCCGGCGGCGCGAAGTTGGGGTGGTTCAAAATATTGAAAATCTCCGCACGGAATTGAACGTTGAAGGATTCGGAAATTTTACGCACGTAGTTGTTCTTGAACAGCGAAAAGTCCAGGTTGGTAATTCCCGGCCCGATCAGGATGTTTCGGCCCGCATTACCGCGCAGATTGAAACACTGCAGGAGCGCAGCGTTCCCCTGTGTAGGATCGCAGTTCGCAGTATAGAAGGCTTGGTTTGGCACGGTCGGAATTCCGAAGCATTGGGTCTTGATGTAATTGCTCGGATTGCCGGGATTCGTGAGCGTTCCGCAACCCGGTGCGGTCAGCCGGCTCGGGTAATCCCACGGATCGCTACTATTCAAACCACGCGGATCGCCGTCTGTTCCGAACGTTGGCGTGAACGGAACGCCATCGCTGGCTTTGAAGATGAGACCCAGTTGCCACCCGCTTGCCGCCCATTCCGCTGCTTTGAGCCCCAACTTGGGCGAAGGCGCTTGCCAGATGACGTTCAAGATAAATGTGTGGCCGACGTTGAAATCAGAGAGGCCGCGATCCACCTTCAAATTAAACCAATCCAGACTGGAAATTGAATTGGCAAAGGTGTCTCCGGCTACCGTAGCTGAACCGGTATCGATGGACTTGCTCCAGGTGTAGTCGGCCTGCAACTGTAGGCCGTGGCTCATGCGTTTCGTGAGTTGCAGTTCCATGGCATCGTAGTAAGACCGTCCATCGTAGAACATAGCTCGAATATCGCCGTAGTTCGGGTTGATGACGTTGCCGGAACCAACAGGATTTGGGTAGAGATATCCTGCAGAAGTGAGCGTGGGAAGAACAACGTTCGCGTCATCCGTACGAAAGGGCTCGTGCACTCCACGCGAGCCTACATATGCAATCATGCCGTTCAGCGTCGAAGTGAGTTGCTGCTGAACGTTAAGGTTATATTGGATGACATATCCACGCTTGGGGTTCGGATCGATGTACGTTGCGCGAAGGCTGTTGGCCGTCAGAAGTGGAGCTACCCCTTGGTAGAACGAGCCGGCTGGCGGGTGGATGCTGCCCAACTCAAAGAACGGAGCGGCTAAGCTGGAGAGGATCGTGTACTGATAAAGCAGCGGGAGGACGTCAAACTGCCCAAAGCCACCGCGCACCGCGGTCTTGCCGTTGTGGAACACATCCCAAGAGAATCCGATACGAGGGTCGAAGTTTCGAAGCGTGGGGTTCTGGAAATAAGGACTGCCGAGGTGTGGGGACGCGGCTGAGAGAGTCGGCAGGTTCGACAGTTTGCCGTCCGTTTCAGTCGGCACAGTCGCCATTTCATATCGCACGCCGATGTTCAGGGTCAGATGCGGACGGATTCGCCAGTCATCTTGAACGTAGCCTCCCACGATATTCTGGCGAAGGTGGCGCGGCGTGAGCGTACTAGCCAGACCGGCGTTGAAGGTCTTCGGAATATTTTGAAGAAAAGAACTATCGATGAAATTCCCGCTTGAATCAAAACTGCTCAGCGGTCCGAACTTGAACACGCCAGTGGGATTGGAGAGCGCCGTCACGTTGAGCATGTCGCGCTCGAAAGCGAAGCCGAACTTGATGGTGTGCTTGCCTTTGTTTACGAAGGCATCGTCGTATGCCTGGAACGCGTTCCAATAATAGTAATAAGTCGGGTTTCCGCCGATACCGCCCGTGAAAGGAGTGATACCAGCGATCGATACTTGGGCTGCCCCAATCTCGCCCGGCATGGAAGCCAATGTTGGATCGGCCGCAGCCGGATTGAGGGCTTTGAGGCTCTGATCGTTGGCGACCTTTTCATGCCCAAAGCCAAAGCGAAGAGTGTTTGCAAATGCGGGAGTGAAAATATGCGTTTCCTCCGCGATGAAATTCTGTCGAGATGTTTTCGTGGTCAGTAGAACGTTGCCGAAGCCATCGGGAGAGGTGTAGGGGGCCTGATCAAAGACGTAGGTACCGAAAAGATTATCTGAATCCGTTAGTTTGTGATCGACCCGGGTAGTTACGAAGTTTTCGTTGATGATCTGCTGGCCCGAGAAGGTGAATAGTCCGGCATCACCGTTGCCAATGAGCGATCCGTTCGGCAGGGGAAAGAATGTGAGATAGGCCTTCGCAGAGAGGTCCACCCCATTCGCGTCGGTATTTGGACCGATGGGCAGCTGCGTCGGGCTACAAGGGTTTGGCGGTCCTTGGGGTATAGAGCACAACAAACCAGCCCGGGCTGCTGGGGAGGGTACTGTATTGAGAGAAGTGACGCCGAGCGATTGTCGAATGCCTTCGTAGTCGGCAAAGAAAAACGTGCGCTTCTTGATGACCGGCCCGCTAACTGTGCCGCCGAACTGATTGCGTTTGAACGATGGTATCGGCGCGTTGTGCAAATCGAAATAATTCTTGGCATCCACAGCGCTGTTGCGAATGAATTCATAGGCACTGCCGTGAAACGAATCTGTTCCTGATTGGGTAATGGCGTTGATTACGCCGCCGGAAGTTTTCCCGTATTCCGCGGAGTAGTTGCTGGTTAACACCGAGAATTCCTTGATAGCGTCCACTCCAAGAGTTCCACCCAAGACGCTGCCTGGCGAACCGTTAGCGTAGTCATTCACGCTTATCCCGTCGAGGCGGTAGTTGTTCTGCTGCGGACGAGAACCGGAAATCGTCACCTGCGACCCGAAGCCGCGATTGCCGCGGTCGGAACCGGTAGCGAAAGACGGCTGTGTGACGATGGCGTTTGTGCCCGCCTGCAAGGTGGTCAGATCGGTCCAACTCCGACCATTGAGCGGAAGCTCGCGTACCGTGGTTTCGTTGACCACATCGCTGATCGTTGAAGACGCCAGCTGCACCTGCGGAGTTTCTCCGGTGACTACGATAGTGGTTTTCGAGGCTTCGCCGACCCTAAGCACCAAGTCTATCGACGTTCGATCACCAACGCTGATGGTCACTCCCTTTCGTATCTCGGTGCTGAAGCCGGTGGCGGTGACGGTGACGTCGTACTGCCCAGCCATCAGATTAACTACGGTATAGAAGCCGTCGTCATCGGTGGTCACGGATCGGGTGACCCCGGTGTCCAGATTCGCCACCACTACTTCCGCTTTCGGAATCCCCACGTTGGAAGGGTCCGAGATGGTGCCCGACAGAGTCCCGCCCGCAACCTGTGCGCGTACTGGCAGGGAAGAAGCAGCCACGAAGCAAAGCAGCAAGGTTGCAGCGAGCACAAAATTCCAGGAACCGTTACGGAAGAGCATTGAATACCCCCTTGAGCGAAGCGGAGTCTAGTGCAGTGGCGAAGAAGAAGGCCTTAAATGAGAATTAATACTTATTTAGATTTGATGTAGCATTTTTCTGAATAGCAGTGACGGCCGAATCAGTTGCATGGTTGGCAGAGCTGCCGAGAATTCGCGTTCAGTCAGTTATATCGTGATGCGATATAATAAGAAGAGCGTGATAAACACAACGTCCGAACATCATCCGCACACCTCTTCAAGTGATGCTCGGATCGAAAAACAAATTGCCGGCAAAACAACTCGCGTCATGAAAAAGCTATGAAAACCGCCACGCCTGATCTTCGACCTGAACAAATATTAATTTGACCGCTAGCGGTTACTGATTAGAATCCGAGAAGCGAACTCGTTTCGTGATGGAAACCGATTGTTATTGGCACATGAGGCGAAACTGGCGCACGGATATGTGGTGCGGCTCAGCGCACCTTTATCATTTCTGAAAACTAATTGGAATCTGAAGAGGTGACCACTATTGAATTCTACAGCTAGATTTCTGCTCGGCGTTCTTGTCGGCTTGGCGATTCTTCCCGCGGCTTTGTATTTGTACGTTGCGACAGGACACGCGCCGGTGGCCACGGCCGATGCGGCCATGCCAATGGAAACATTTTTTGCGAAGATTGGCAGGAAATCCAGGATTAAGGCAGAGCAACCCAAGCGCGATCTTTCGACCTTTAGCACCGCTGATCTGGCAGCGGGAGCAGATATTTATCAGAAAGACTGCGCGTTTTGTCATGGTTTGCCAAATCAGTCCAAGCCGGACGCCGCGAAAGGGATGTTTCCTCACGCGCCAGAACTGCTCGACAAGGAAGACATGGTAACAGATGATCCGGTTGGCGAATCCTTCTGGAAAGTGAAGAACGGCATCCGCCTTTCTGGAATGCCGGGATTCAAGCAATCTCTTTCGGAAACTCAGATGTGGCAGGTGAGTGCGCTGTTGGCTAGGGCCGATCAACTCCCGCCCGAAGTTAGCGCCAAACTTCAGCCCAAAAGCGTAAATACTGATATGTCGGTTAAACAGTAAAAGACTTCCACGCTACAGGTGGCGGCAACAACAGTTAGGCTTCGCAAGAACAGGACGCATCCGAGGCCGGCGTGGTGGATTGCTTCTCGATGGCCTTGCCGCTCATTATCCGAAGTCCGCATGAAGCAGCGGACCTGAATGAAAAGTAATGGTGAATTAAGTTGGCTTACATGGGCGGGATTCTAAACTAGAGTGGACGTCTCGATAGCGGTGTCGCAGATTGGACTCGCTTTTCTGAAGAACAGGCTCTATTTTTAAAATATAAACAAACTGAGGAGCCAAGGAAATGTTTTGGCTACAGCACGTTAAAAGCGGATTTATGTCATCACCGATTAAAGGCAATCTGGTTACGCGCGCTTTCGTAGCGATCGCTCTGCTGGCTGTCGCGCAAATATTGGCTGGATCACTGTCGGCCGAGGACCAGGAGAGTAAAAGGATTGTTGGACAACGATTGGTGGATGAAATTTCCGCAAAGCACAAACCGGATCTGATTTACCTGGGTTTGCACAGCCAAACGCCAAAATCCAAGAAGAGCGTGATTTTCGCCTCTACCGACCCCGGAAAGATCGGGAAGAAGTCTTCTTGCGCGGACCTGCACGTCGTGGAAAAAGGCGTCCCGGTAATGGAGATGAAAGGCAAATCCACAACCATATTAGAGCGACTCCTCGACAGCTCCGGGCATACCGTCGGACTAATCGTCGTGGGTTTCAATTACACCGATGGCCAGGAGGCCGAAGCGGCCAAGCTGGGTAAACAGGTTGCCGAAGAACTGGCGCAACAAATTCCATCAAAAAATAGACTATTCGAGACCGCCAAATAAGAATATTTCTGAAGCATGTTATTTCGCAGAGTGTTCGTTTGTAAAAACGAAAATAATCAAACGCGCTTCTTTGCTCCCGGCATTCTCGAAGACTTCTCCTGAGCTATTACTGTCACGCCACAAAATATCTCCGCTTCGCAGGGCTCTCGGGGGACTGTTTGTGCCGCTTACGACTGCGGTGTCATCGAGCGCCACAATCAATCGGCCCTGAGCCGAGGTATTTAAGGTAACGCTATGCTGCGGTTTAAGCCGGATAAGACTGATCTTGGTTTGATTGGTCTCAAATTG
>CAVTEE010000005.1:0-112371 GCA_963733775.1 uncultured Acidobacteriota bacterium
GCTCAGAAAGACGAATAAAACCAAAAGCGCAGCCTAAAGAACCGGCTGCGCCTTCGGATAGAACGTTTTGTTGGAATTCCGGTCAGACCTGATTTATAGGACTCAAAAATTAGCGATGATCATCGTGATCACGATAGTGCTCGTGGTCTTCGTCTTTCCAATCGTGCTCGGTATGCCAGCTCTGGGAGTCGGCATCCCACCACCTGTGCCCATGGCCCCAGCAATATTCACGAGCTTCCGCGAGGTTATGACGGGCGCTGTCGGCTTCGGGACTGCGGTACCCGTGATGCTCGATAGCCTCGTGGAGCCGATGGTCGGCGCGATTAATGCGTTTCTGGCAGTCGTTGTCATCAGCGCGCAAGCTGGGGGCTGCGCCTAATGTGGCAAACGCCGCGAGGGCTGCAACGAGCAGTGCGGATTTGCCGAGGTAGTGTATCCATCGATGTGGCAGGTTCATTTATTGTCTCTCCTTTGAGGACCAGCCTCGAAAGCGAGGGTAGAGTCGCGAGTTGATTTGGGCTATACGGCAATGCCTTTACGAAGGCTTAGGCGATGCGGTATGGATTTTATGGCGAATTTAAGCGCCTAAGACTGAAGAAAAGAATCGACTTGCATGTGGTACTTCTCGAGGCCGGCGCGGACGTAGTTAAAGGCCTCGTCGACGGTATCGGCGAACTGCAACATTTTAAATTCGCTTTCGTTGATGGTGCCGGAATTCACCATGGCCTTCCAGTTCAGGACCTGGTCCCAATATTTTCGGCCGTAGATAAGGATGATGTTGTGCTCGGCCAACTTGTGGGTTTGCATCAGCGTGAGCATTTCCATAAGCTCGTCGAGAGTGCCGAAGCCGCCGGGAAAAATGATGAGAGCTTTGGCGATTTGCGCGAACCAGAGCTTGCGCATGAAGAAGTAATGGAAGTTGAAACTGAGCTCGGGACTGATATAGGCGTTGGCGAATTGTTCGTGAGGCAGCTCGATGGAAAGGCCGATGGATTTGCCACCTGCTTCGGTGGCGCCTCGATTGGCGGCTTCCATGATGCCGGGACCACCGCCGGAGCAAATGACGAAGCGCCGAGGGCGTGGGCCCAAGGTCATGGCCCAGGCAGTGATTCTGCGAGAGAGTTGACGGGCTTCTTCGTAGTAGCGGGACATTTCCAGCAAACTCTTGGCGCGGCGTACGGCGGCGCGGTGCTTTACACGATGGTCGGCGGGGATTTTGTTTGCCGGGAGGAACTTTAAACGGTTGTAACGCGCCAGGGCCAGATCGCGCGGCAGGATCCGCGCGGAACCAAACATGACGATGGTGTCGCCGATGCCTTCTTTTTTTAATTGCACGTAGGGATGAATGTATTCGGCAAGAATGCGCAGCGGGCGAGCGGGAGTGCTCTGCAGAAAGTCAGGATCTTCGTGGGGCGCTTTGGGGGCGTGGCGGGGCTTGAGCTTTGGTAATGCGGCAGACATGCTTTTCTCTCCGTAAAGACAAACCTCAATTGTAGGAAGCGGAGCTGGCCCCGGCAACATCTAGGAGGTCGCAGGCGTCGAATCCGATACAGTAGCGCTTCATGGCCTGGTTCTATTGTGTTCTGGCACAGGGCACAAGAGAAGCACAGACTGCGAAGAGTGTTACATCGCATCATGAATGCGGACGTGCGACGCGAGTGAGGGCGACCATGGGGGGCATGCGAGCGGCGGGATGGATTTTGCTTGGGCTGACGGGCGCGTGCACACAAGCATCGGCGCAAGCGCCGGAAGGACCCATGGCGCCGAAACCTGGCAGCGCAGTACAGCAGCCGCCTCCAGAGGTGGAAGCGCGATTGAAGGTGCGAGTTTCGCTGGTGAACACGCCGGTGACGGTGCGCGACCGTAGCGGGCAAATGATTCACAATCTGGACGCGAAGAATTTTACGGTTACCGACAATGGGGTCGCGCAAAAGATTACGCATTTTGATCTGGGAGGCGATCCGCTTTCGGTAGTGATCTTGATGGAGACGAGTGAAAGGATCGACTCCATATTTCCGGAAATTCGCAAGACAGGAAGTCTTTTCGCGGACACGGTGATGGGCGCGAGTGGAGAGGCCGCGATCGTGGGGTTCAACGATTCCGTGGATAAGCTGCAGGATTTTACCGCGGACGGTGAAGCGATTGAAAAGACGATTCACGGTATGCGGGAAGGAACGTGGGGTTCGCGATTGTACGATGCGATGGCCGTAGCGGTGGAAATGTTGACTAGCCGTCCGCAGGCGTCCGCTGAAATTCCAGGGAGACGCAGGATATTGTTCGTCCTGTCGGAAGCGACGGATGTGGGCAGCGCGACAAAATTGGGTGAAGTGCTGCGGCAGGCGCAACTCGCGAATATCACGATTTATAGCGTGGGGCTGTCGACTACACGCGCCGAATTGCAAGCGAAAACGAAAAAACAGCCGATTGAAGTGACGCCGCCGGGAACCTTTGGGCACCCGCCGCTACCAGGCACAGTGCAGACACCGACTAGTGAGGAACAGCAAGCCGGGGGATTGATGTGCTGGCGCTGGCGGTGTGGGTGGTACAGCGCGCGGAAAACGAAGTGAAAGCGCATGCTCTGGAGGTGGCCGCCGCGGCGACGGGCGGAGTACACATGGCGACATACCGCGACCGTTCTATTGAGAAGGCCATTGATGAAATTGGCGGAGAGCTGCATTCGCAGTACAGCGTGAGTTATACGCCCACTGGCACGGGAGAATCGGGCTATCACGAAATTAAAATCAGCGTGGACAAGCCAGGAGTGACGGTGCGCGCGCGACCCGGATATTATCTGGGGCCGCCAGCGAGTTAAGACCAGCGCCAGCGCCGCTCACTACCTTCGCGTCTTAAATCAGGTTCTCTCCTTGCGTTGGGATGTAAAAAAGCAGATATGAACGAAGCGCTTCGATCGCTCTCGTGCGCACTGATCTGCTGAATTTTCCTGCAGGATCACTTTCGGTGATCCGCGCCTTCCAAAACCGACAAGCCGCAAATGCGAAAATTGAGCGCATTCTGTTGAACATCGATTACTTCAGGATTGCCGGTGATTCAGGAGTTTCTTTCGATCGATTCACCCAAGCCGGACTTCCCTGGACTAATCCTGCCGTCGAAGCCGGATATCTTATAGTTAGCACAAAAATATTTTCCCTTTGGGATGTTCCTCAGATATGTATAAGCGGAGTTCTCGCCGAATTTTTCCTTGCGAGCCTAGTGGACCTGATTCGGTCGGGCAACCCAGGCGATTAAATTGGGCCTTCTATCGTCTAAAACCAGGGCCGAAGACTACCGGGGATGCTTCCAGGGGGATCCGCAATGGCAAATCTAGGGCGTAATCTTCGTTTTGGATTTAAACTGCTCGGCAAGGATCTCGGCTTCACTTCCGTCGCGCTACTCGCGCTCACCCTCGGTATCGGCGCCAACACCGCCATTTTCAGCGTTGTGTACGCCACTTTGATCGCCCCGATGCCCTACCCCGAGCCCAACCAGCTCGTCATGGTCTGGTCGAAGATCAATGGCAACCGTAACGGCGTCTCTGCCGGCGACTATCTCGACTGGAAGCAGCAAAGACACTGTTTTTCAGGATCTCAACGCTTGGAACGGTGGAACAGCTTCAGCCTGGCAGCATTGGCGGCCATCCGGAAATGGTTGAGGCCCACAGTTCAGACTCCTACGTGTCAACACCATGATGGGCGTGCCCTTTGAGTTAGGGCGCGACTTCTTACCTGAAGAGGGCCAGTTGTCGGCAGAGACCACGTGGTCATCTTCAGCAATAATTCTGGGCTTCGCGCTTCGGCAGCGATCCCAAAATCGTCGGCCAGACGATCCGCCTGAACGGCCAGCAATACACAGTAGTCGGTGTCCTAAAGTCCGGCCATCCCGGACCGTCTCCCGGGAAATGCCATCATTCTGCCGCTGGCCTTCAAGCCCGAGCAAATCAATCACGACTTTCATTTCATTCTCGTCATGGGCCGCCTCAAGTCTGGCGTTACCCTTCAGCAAGCCAACGCCGATATGGCGTGCTGTCGCTGAGCACATCGCCGAGGTCTATCCCATTTCAAACAAAGACTGGGGTGTTTACGTCGAGCCGCTGCAAAACAATTTCCTCAACAAGGAAACCATAAAGGGTCTCTGGCTTCTGCTGGGAGCGGTCAGTTTCGTTCTGCTCATCGCCTGCGTCAACGTCGCCAATCTTCTCCTAGCGCGCGGCACCGCCCGGCATAAGGAAGTTGCTATCCGAGCCTCTCTCGGGGCTTCCCGGGCGCAACTTTTCTCTCAATTTCTCACCGAAAGTCTCACCCTTGCCCTGCTTGGCGGACTCTTGGGCGTCGTCTCTGGCCTGGCGTTCTCCTCCGCGCTATCGCGGCTCTGATTCCGCCATTCACGCTGCCTTCCGAATCCGACCTCCACCTCAATCTCCCCATTCTGCTCTTCACTCTTCTGACCACGATCCTCGTGTGGCATTCTTTGCGGCTGCGCACCGGCTTGGCAGATGGCACGCTGGAATCTCAGCGATACGCTCAAGGAAGGCGGCCGTTCCGACAGCGGTGCGGGACACCACGGTCTCCGCCGGACCCTGGTCGTCACCGAATTTGCTCTGGCACTAACACTCCTCGCGGGCGCCGGGCTTGTCATTCACAGCTTCTGGAAGCTTACTCGCGTCGACCTCGGCTTCCGCCGCGACCACGTCCTCACGTTTAACCTTCCCGTTCCCGTCGATCGCTTCACTACTTCTACGCAAATCATCAATTTCTATCGCCAAGTTCTCGACCAGATCAAATCCGTTCCCGGCATTAATTCGGTCACAGTCGCTTACCGGCATGCCCATCGTCGGCACAAACTTCGGCATGCCCTTCAGCATCACGGGACAACGTGTCGCCGATCCCTCTTCCCGCCAGGGCGCGGGCTTCACCATGGTCAGTCCCGAATACTTCCAGACGTTTGGTATCAACATCAGCCAAGGACGTGCTTTCACCGAACAAGACATCGCCGGGGCAGTTCCAGTCGCGATCGTCAATGAAGCTTTCGTGAAAAAATATTTGACCGGTCTCGATCCTCTCAAGCAGCGCCTCTCGGTGGAACAACTGATCCCCGGAGTCACCAAACTCGGCCCTCTCATCGACTGGCAGATTGTCGGCGTCTATCACGACGTTCACAATGGTGGCGTCCGGGGCGACGGCTTTCCCGAAATTAACGTTCCCTTCTACCAAAGCACTTGGCCCCAGGCAGCCATTGCCGTGCGCACCTCCGGCGATCCAGCCAACATGACGAAGAGTATCGCCGCAGTGGTCTCCTCCATTGATAATGATTTGCCGCTCGACCAGGTCAAAACCATGGATCAGCTCGTCGACGAATCCCTCGCCAGCGACCGTTTCTCCACGCTTCTGTACACTTCCTTCGCCGCTGTCGCGCTCGCTCTCGCGGCCATCGGCATTTACGGCGTGATGTCCTTCGCCGTGGCTCAGCGAACGCACGAAATTGGGCTACGCATGGCCCTCGGCGCCGGCACCAAACAAGTTTTGCGTATGATCCTCGAGGAAGGAATGCTGCTCGCCTCAATTGGCTTGGTCATCGGGCTCATCGGCTCCTACTTCGTGGGCCGGACCATGAAGTCTGTGCTCTATCAAATCACCGCCATCGACCCCGCCGCCGTCGGCGCGGTCGCCCCGGTCCTACTCGTCTCCGCGCTCCTGGCCTGTTATATCCCGGCGCGCCGGGCAACACAGGTCGATCCGATGGTCGCGCTGCGCGACGAATAAACTTCGGTGCATCGAAGTTCGTTGAGAGTTTGGCGAGAGAGACCCGCTAACACGAGCGCGCTCGGACCCAGAGGCGGATCAGCGCGTGGCGACAGTGTGGGATCGTCCACGTGGGAAACGACCGCTAGCTAATTCACGGTTGGAGCGACTGAGCAGTTATGCGTGGGCCGCGGCGGTGGCGGGCAACGTGAACTGAAAAGTTGCGCCGCTCCCGGGGACACTGGTAACCCACAAGTGACCGCCATGCGACTCGATGATTGAGCGACTGATGGGCAGGCCCATACCAGTCCCGTTGTCTTTCGTCGTAAAGAATGCTTTGAAGATTTTATCCGCCTGCTCCGGGCGCAATCCCACACCGTTGTCGCTGACCGAGACCTGCACCTGACCGCGTTCGGCTGCGACGTGATAGTAAGGTGACCTTCGCGAGTGGTTTCCTTCATGGCATCGATGCCGTTGAGCATGAGGTTCATGAAAACTTGTTGCAGTTGCACACGGTCTGCCATGACTTTGGGAAGATCATCAGCCAGCTCGATTCGGATCGAAATTGAGTAGCGGTTTGCTTCGCTGCGCAGTAGCACAATCATTTCTCGTATGAGTTCATTTACATCAACCAACTCTCGCTGCAGAGTTTCCTTTTTGAATAGCGAGCTGATTCTGCTCATGATGTCAGCCGCGCGAGTAACATCTTTGACTATTCTTGCCGCCGCTTCGCGCCCCTCTGCGAGGTCGGGCTCGTCACGACCCAGCCAACGCAAACAAGTTTTGGCGTTGGTTATGGCTGCGGAAATTGGCTGCCTGATTTCGTGCGCCAATGATGCCGTCAACTCGCCCATGGTCGTCACCCGGCTTAAGTGCGCAAGATCAGCCTGAAGCTGGCGCAATCTCTCGCGCTCTTCCTCGGCCCGCTTGCGCTCGGTGATGTCCATTACCGTACCGACAAATTCAACGAGATCGCCGGATGGGCTGAAAACGGGATGGCCTACTGTGTGGATGTCCCGGATCCCGCCCCCGGGATGAACGATTCGGTAATCGAACTCGAACTCCCTCTTTTCACGGCTTGCGGTTTCGAACTGCTCCAAAGTCCTGGCTTGATCATCCGGATGAATACGCTGAAAAAATATTTCGAATCGCGGCTGCCCACCATGCGGGTCAAACCCCAGCACGCGGTGGCATTCCTCGGACCAGTACCTGATCTCTGCGGGAGCCCCTGCCCAACTGCCGGTGTGGCTGAGCCGCTGCGCTTCCGTCAGATAACTCTCGCTGCGGCGCAAGGCTTCTTCTGCCTGCTTGCGTTCGGTGACATCCATGGCGGTGCCGACAAATTCTGCGAGTTCGCCTGAGGCGTTCAAGATAGGGTGACCAGTGGTATGGAGGTATTTGATGGTTCCGTTCGGAAGAAGAATGCGGTAGTCCACCTGGAAGTCAGTTTTCTCGATTTCGGCTTTTTGAAAAAGTTCGACAACCCGCGTGCGATCCTCAGGATGGAACTTACTGAAGAAGAATTCCGTGTTGGACGGGTCCTCATCAGGCCCGATGTCGTGTATCCGATAAATTTCCGGAGAGACCATGACCATCCCTGATGCGAGCTCATGTCGCCAACTGCCGGTGTGGCTCAGTTTCTGCGCTTCAAGCAAAGATTCTTCACTGCGGCGCAGTTTTTTCTCCACGTGCTTGCTCTCCGTGGTATCCATCACCGCTCCAATAAATTCGATGCCATTCGATGCATCGCCTAAAGCATGAGCCACAACATGGACATATTTGATGGAGCCATCGGGCATCACCAAACGATATTCATGGTCAAAATCGTTTGCCTCCTGCGACGCGCGCTCGATGGTCTGTTGCACGAAGGGTGCGTCTTCCGGATGAACTCGTTGGAGAACAAGTTCCACGGTCGGTTTCGTCGATCGCTCGTATTGGAAGATTCGAAAAGTTTCCTCTGACCAACGGATCTCACCAGTCGTAACGCACCAGCCGAAGCTGCCGGTTTTGCTTAATCGCTGAGCTTCGGCCAAGAAGGCCTCGCTCTGCTGTAGGTTCGCGTAGAGGTTTTGGAGGCGCGAGGCAGTGTCGTTGAAGACCTGCCCGAGGTGAGCGAGTTCATCTTTCCCGGTTACAGAGACTTGATGCTGAAACTCCCCGCGCGCCAATGCCTTGGACCCCTCCACCAATCGTGCCAGGGGCTGAGTGATGCTGCGGGTAATGGCCAGGCCTAGGGTAGCGGCGATCAGCAACGTAAAGGCGGCGGTCAGCGGCACAACCCAAAAAACAAGACGTCGCACGCGCCTAATGTTCAGCACGGTTTCAGCCTGCTGTTCGGTGGCTTCGTGCTCGACTTTCTCGACGAGCTCCGAGGTCAGTGATTCCAATGGCCGTACCTGGTTCGCTAGGCGCAAGTGCACAGCGCGCCAGTCGCCGGATGCGGCCAATGTGGTGATAGCCTCGAGCTCCGATGGCAGCGCGCTCTGAATGACGTGCAGGGTAGGCAGAACGGTCGGATCTCGCCGAGGGTCCACGGGTGGAAGACTCAGGACTTTCGTGGCGCGAAGGATGTCCCCTAGAACCGCGGCACGAAGAGGGCCAGCTTCAATCACCAATCGATCGGCATCTTCGGCGTCGGCGAGCCCCTCCAGCTGATCATGAAACGCTAACAAACTACTATGCATACGTAAAACCGCAACCAGCTTCTGGTCGACATCGTTCAGGCGCATCGCCTGTGAACGAACCACGTAGAATTGCCAAAGAATAATGGCATCCGCGGCTAACATCGACATGATGATGAAGACGAAGCCGAGTATCAGACGAGGGCCAATGGCAAGGCGGCCGGAATGAACGGTTTTCGCTTCAGCGCGTTCGACCCAACGTGTTGCAGTGTGAAGCCCCATCGGTTGTTCCTATCGAGCTATCGCTGGGCTCGAATTCACGCCATGTCTTTCACCCTTGGCCTCACCGTTTTGCGCGCGAAACGGAAGTCCGAGAGTGATTGGATCGGGACAGGATTCTATTCCGGGTGTACTGATTTCTCCAGGGGCGGTCCCTTCTTGAAACCGGTGGTGCGAACCAATTCGTTCTCCAGGGCTGCGGCAGCGTCGGGAGCACTCTTTTCGCCAGTCAGCACGGAGTGCACCGCCTGGATATAGGCGTCGCTGACTTCCTGGTATTTATTGCCAGCGACGTTCGAAGGACGCGAAACCATGCCAGTGCGAAACGCTTGATTCAAAAGTTTAAAACGGGGATTTGCTTCGAGCACTTCAGGTAGGTCGTAGAGTTCCGGTGACGTGGGAGGCTGCGAAACCACGCGGGCACGCTTCTCCTGCACGTCTTTGCGAGTGAGAAAGCGGATCAACTCTACTGCTTCACGAGGATGAGGCGAGAATCGGGAAACTGCCAAGCCCCATCCTCCCAAGGTACCAGCCGTGCCTGCCTGACCACCGGGCAGCGCGGCTATATCGAACTTATTTCGAATTGACGACCCGGCGGCCTGGCTGTTGAAATACGCTGACGGCCAATGCCGCATGAATGCCGCGTCGCCCGCGACCCAAACGTTTAGCGAGTCCCACTCTCTATATCCGGCTACACCTGGGGGTGAGATGGAACGAACCCAGTGCGCTGCCCTTTGCCACGCTCTAATGGCCTGCAGATTATTCACGCTGATGGTCTTGTTCTGCTCGATGATCCGGCCGCCGCCTTCGGCTGCCTGCCATTCCAAGGCGTTGCAGGTCAATCCTTCGTCTGCCGCCCCTTGCCACACAAAGCCCCAAAACTGTTTCTTACCTTTGGCTCGCTCACCCGCCTGAATTCGCGCCGCCATACTCTGCAGCTCGTCCCATGTTTTGGGTGGGCCTGGATAGCCATATTGACGCAGGAGATCGGTGCGGAAGTACAGAAGTCCGATGTCGGCGCGGTACGCGACGGCCACCAGCTTGTTATCCACGATGTAGCCGGAGGCTATGGCCGGAAATTGGAGGGAGACGTCGTTAGCGAAATATGGCTTTAGATCCAGGAAATATTCGGAGAGCATTCCAGGCCAGATTACGTCGATGCCGTAAACGTCAGGACCTGACGCGCCGGTACCGAGCAATTCTCGCCACAAAACTAATCTTTGCCGCGCGGAATCGGGAGACGGAAGGAGACTGACTCGAATTCCTGTTTCCTGAGTGAATTGTTGCAACTCCTGCTGACGGGCCTCGCTGAACCTCTTGTCCGACCATTCCTCCAGAAGAGTTAGCGTGACCGGTGCATGAACAGATGGTTTCGTACAGCCCTGCAGAAGCAATGAGAGCAACACAATGCAAATGGGGCGTGCCATCTTGCCATCCAGCGTAAAGACTACGGATTTCCTGTGCCGAAACTCGCGGAACGACACATCGACCTATATTCTTTGCTTCCCGGCAGAGCACAACCTAGCACGGGATGGTGATACTTATCGCGAAAGTTCACATATCCAGTTAACTTCCCCTGTCTTTCCGCCGTCTGACGAAAAAGACTGTTCCATTCGCGATGATTTAGGTGAAATGTTGAGCCAGACATAGCGCACAAGGATTGCGCGGCCTTCCCAAGTTTGCTGGTTGTAGAATTCACCGCGTCTTCCGTTAAACTGGCCCACAACAGGCGGAAGCTCGAGAGTACCTTTGTCGAGATCCACCAGGTAAATACTCCACTGGTGCGATTCGGGGTTATAGAGCCGGAGCGTTTGCGCCTTTATGCGGAGCTTTTTATCGGGACTGGAAACGTCGAACTCTTCAAAGTTAGCGTTGCTGTCGAGAAGCTTTTTATGATTCGAGATGCCATCGTATTCGACCCAGACATTCGAACCCTTCAAGCGTTCGGGGAGTCGACGAACATGTGCTTTCCAATCGCCGATGAGAAAATCGAAATCGTGAGATCCGTCTCTCTGCGTGGCCGTTGATCCGCTAGCGGAGACCTGCGAATTGGGGAATCCCGAAAGTGCATGAACTTCGCCGGTAAAGAGTGCCGTACTCATGACCGCTGGCAGGATGCATACAAGTCGAATCAATTTCATGGCTGCCATGCTCTCATGCGTTTGAGAACAAGTGCAAACGTCGCAGATGATAGGAAAGATTTTGTTACACGCCCTAAGAGCTAGGCGATTTTCTTCCAGAAGGTGGATTCGCGCGAAGCTAACAGGGTGTCCTTGCGGGCGTTCCAGCGCAGGAAATGCGGCGTTTGCTTGTGGGCAGCGTGAGCTTCGCGACTGGCCCAAATTTCATAAAATAAAAAATCGCCAGGAACATCGGTGGAGCGATGAAGGTCGTACAAGATGCAGCCTTCTTCATTTCTGGTGGGACGGACCAAAGCGGTGAGTTCGGCTTGCAGGAGCAGCTCCTGGCCGGGTTTGGCGTGCATCATGACCGCTAGGGCGACAGCGTCTTTGGGGAGTTTGGCGGACTTGATCGGACGAGAGGATTTACGTTTGATTGAGATACGGGATTTATTCGTTTTGCGTTTCGCCATGGCGCGGGATTGTACCCCAAGTGCGCGAGGAATCGGAAATCGGACGTCAAGTCCGATCAAAGAAATAAAACAAGAAGCCCCACCCTTGCAAAAACCGCAACGGTGGGCCACCCGAAATACAAGAAATGTCAGGCGGGGGCGTTCGTGGATTTGTCTGCGGGGTGGATTACGACCTGACGTTCTTCGCCGAGGCCGATGCTTTCGGTGCGGACGCCGGGGATGTCTTTGAGGGCGAGATGGACGATGCGGCGTTCGCGCGAGGACATGGGATTGAGTCGAAACGGCTGGCGCGTACTTTCGACGCGTTCGGCGGCAACTTTGGCGGTCATGCGTAATTCTTCGAAGCGCAGCGCGCGGTAGCCGGCGCAATCGACGTGAATTTTTTCGTGGAAGGCAGGCTCCAGGCGGAGCGCGCGGAAAGCCAGGTGTTCGATGGCTTTCAGGACTTCGGCGTTTCGTTCCAGGAGGATGTCTTTGTCTTTTCCGTCGAGGTCGGCGATGACTTCAGCGTGGCCTTCCAGGCCGGTAGTTTCCTGGGGAACTGCGTGGACGTTCACTTTCAAGTCGAGGCCTGCGGCGCGCACGCTGTCATCCAGAAATTTCTGCAGAGCTACGGCGGTTGCGACGCGATCCAGCTTGCCATCGTGGATGAAATTCGGAATCATCAGCCCCCGGAACGAAGTGGTGTGATTACGCGCGGCTCTTTTCGCCTATGAT
The DNA here is from genome assembly GCA_963733775.1 of uncultured Acidobacteriota bacterium. Lineage (GTDB taxonomy): Bacteria > Acidobacteriota > Terriglobia > Acidiferrales > UBA7541 > Acidiferrum. The sequence continues at coordinate 11,946 of CAVTEE010000005.1, forward strand.
TTTTTGCCGCGAACCGGTTTTGTAACTGGAGCAGCGATTACCGGGTGGTGGCGATTCAAGTACCACTGCTGCCCGATGCCCACGATGCTGCTGGTGAGAATATACACCGCCAAGCCGCTGGAAATTGGGGAAATGATGAAAATTCCCGCCATGGTGACGGGCATGATTTTCATCATCATTTGCTGCTGCGGATCGGTGGAGGTCATGGGGGTCATTTTGGAGACGAGGTACATGGAGAGGCCCATTGCGATGGGCAAGATGTAATAGGGATCGCGCGCGGAAAGGTCGGTGATCCAGCCGAACCAGCGGGCGTGGCGCATTTCGATGGCGAAGCGCAGAGCATTGTTCAAGCCAAACCAAATGGGCATCTGCAGGAACATCTGGAAGCAGCCGCCAGCGGGATTGATTCCTTCGCGACTGTAGACGGCCATCACTTCTTTGTTCATTTCCGCTTTGCGCGGATCGTTCAATTTATATTTTTTGTAACGCTCCTGGATGGCTTTAATTTCCGGGCCGACGCGCTGCATTTTCATGGTGGTTTTGTAGCTGGAGATGCGCAGCGGGAATAACAACATGTTGATGACCAGGGTAAGAACGACGATAGCCCAGCCCCAGTTGGGAATATATTTGTGCAGCCACTTGAGCATGTGGAAGATCGGGTCGGCGATAAATTCCATCCAGCCGAAATTTACGAGGCCGTGGAGCGGCGGATTCATGTGCTTCAGCTCGTCGTAATCTTTCGGGCCCACGTAGACGCGTAACGCGAGAGCTTGCGGGCCGCTGGCGGTGGCAACTTCCGGAACAGGTTCCGCGCCGGGCTGGCCGTTGATTTGCGCGGGATGAAAATCTTTCCAGTAACGCGTTTGCAGCGTGCCGGGGGCGGCGCCATTCGGGGGTAGAAACGCGGCGGTGAAGTAGCGGTCTTCGATGCCGGTGAAATCTTTGCCACCTTGCCAGACGCCGGGGCCCCAGTGGTCGAGACCTTCAAGTTTTTTGTACGGGAAGTTAATGATTTTTCCGTTTTCGCTGTAGTAGGTGGTGACGGTTTCGACGGGCGCGGGATTGGTGACGGTGAGGTCGCCGAATCCGCCGAGCCAGGCAAGGCCGGACTCGATCGGTTTGCCATCCAGCTTAGCGGTGACGTCGACGCGTACGACGTAGCTGTTATCAAAGTGATAGTGCTTGGTGATTTCGAGGTGGCCGTCGCTCCATGAAAATTGAATGTCGGCGGGCGCGCTTATGGGATTCGCGTTGCTCGCGGTGCCGGAAACAAGTTTGAAAAGGCCGTTGTTGGCAGTCTTTTCGAGCTCGGCGTTATCAAGAACCACAGAGAAGGGCCAGCCCCCGATTTGTTGCGCAGCTTCTGGGTGAACAACATCCAAGACTCGTTGCGGTTTGTTGTCGTCCATATATTTGGAGAGCTGCCAACTTTTGACCACCGCGCCGCGATTGGAAATTTCGACGCGATATAAATCGCTTTGAATAACGGTGGAAGATTCCTGAGAGTCGGAGATTGCAGTAGCGGGAGCGCCGACTGGCTTTATTGTTGAGGAATTCTTGCCGGAAGTTGCCGTGGGAGTCGTACCGGGAGTGGCGGGCGAAACTGCCGATGGCGTTTGCGGCGCGCTGATTATGGGCTTGGGCTGCGGGGGAACGGCGGGCGGCTTGGGCGCGAAAAACTTGATCCACAAAAGAATGACCAGCATGGACAGCAGCGAGGCGCCGAGAATCCTCATCTCCGGCGATTGCACGCCTTTTTGCTGCGGAGCGCTCACGAATGCACCTCGTCGGGAACCGGGTCGTACCCAAATTTGCCAGAGAGTGGATGACAGCGGCCGAGGCGCTTTATGCCTAGCCAGATGCCGCGCGGCACGCCGAAGCGCTCGATTGCTTCGTAGGTATATTGCGAGCAGGTGGGTTGGAAGCGGCAATTTCCCGCGAAGAGCAGAGACAGGTACGCTTTGTAAAAACGCAGCGCGAGAAGCGCGACTCGCACGGGATAGGAGCGCGCGATTTTCTTTTCGAAAGCTGGAGCCGGGATGCTCACGGGTTCTGTAGCAGGCGCAGCAGATCGGCGGTCAGCGTGGAATGATCGGAACGCGCCACGATGCTCTTCGGATGAATCACAATGTCCCATCCTGGTGGTATCTCCAGACGATGACAACGAACGGCCTCCCGCAAGCGACGACGAATACGATTGCGCACTACCGCGCCGCCGAGAGCCTTTTTAATGCTGAAGCCGAAGCGGCTCTGCGGCAATTGATTGGCGCGAAAAAAAGCAACGAAGTGAGAGCTGGAACGCCTTCGGCCGGCGCGATAGACAGCGTCGAAATCTCCGCGGCGCACCAAGCGCGCGTCGCGCGGAAATTGAAGGCGTGGCACTTCATTCGGGCGTGAGGCGATGACGGCCCTTCTTACGGCGAGCGGCGAGGACCTTGCGGCCTCCCGCGGTTTTCATGCGTGATCGGAAGCCATGCGTTTTGGCGCGGCGTCGTTTACGCGGCTGGTATGTGCGCTTAGGCAAAACAATTCTCCTTTAAGGCATGGCCGGACGAATGGCCAATGTTGATGATGCGTTCGCAAACCCGTTTGGTGCATTGTGCGGGTGGAAAGCGAAGTACTGGCCGCAGAGGCGGCTGGATTTGAATTGTTAAGTGTATTAGAGGCGCGCGTGCAGGGTCAAGAAAGCATGCGGGGTATTGGGGTTATTGAAGGCGGTTCAATCCATTGAAGGCAGCGGTTTTGTAGCATTCCGCGAGCGTCGGGTAATTAAAGACGGTGTTCACGAAATAGGTGACTTTGCCTTTGAGGAGAAACACCGCTTGGCCGATGTGTAACAACTCCGCGGCGTCTTCACCGAAGATATGCACGCCCAGCAATTCCAGGGTCTCGCGGTGAAACAAGAGCTTCAGTCTGCCTTCGGTATGCCCGCTGATCTGGCCACGCGCAATCTCGCGGTAATAGGCCACGCCTACTTCATAGGGAACGTCGGCCTCGGTGAGTTGTTCCTCGGTCTTGCCGATAAATGAAATCTGCGGAATGGTATAAATGCCGTAGGGATAGCCTTCGGGGTCGCTGCTTACGGGAAGGCCGAACGCGCGTGCGCTGGCGATGCGGCCTTGTTCCATGGACACAGAGGCCAAACTTGGAAATCCGATCACATCGCCGACGGCGAAAACGTGTTTTTGCGAGGTACGAAAATCCGCGTCTACGGTGATTCGTCCGCGGTCGTCAGCGGAAATATCCGCGGCCTGTAAATTCAAGCCTTCGACATTTCCGTGGCGGCCGACCGCGTATAGCAGCGCGTCAGCGATCACTCGTTTTTTACTGACCAGGTTGGCGGCGACCTTTCCGTCGGGGAGCTCCTCGACGCTTTCGACTTCTTCATTCAGCCGCAAGGTCGCGCGGTTATCGCGCAGGTGATACATAAGCGCTTCGACCATTTCGGTGTCGGCAAACTCCAGCAATCGCGGGCGCTTCTCCACGATGATCACGCGGACGCCCAGGGTGGCGAACATGCAGGCGTATTCCACGCCGATAACGCCGCCGCCTACTACGATGAGCGTCCGCGGAATTTGCGGCATGCTCAAAATTTGATCGCTGCTGATAATGTTACGGCCGTTGATGGGCACTTTGGGATTCACGGCAGGCTTCGTTCCCGTAGCGATTACGACATAGTCCGCTTCGAACTCTCCGACGCTATTCAAACTCTGTACCCGAATGTGGTGCGCGTCCCGAAAGCTTCCTGTCCCGTGAAGCAGCGTCACGCCATTGCGCTTCAACTGGTCCTGAATCACGCCGACTTCATTTTCCACTACGTGTTGTACGCGGAAATTCAGGTCCGCCATGGCCACTGGTTCATTGCCGTTGGTGTGGCTGACGCCGTAGAAATTTTTATCGTAAAAGCCAGACAGGTGGAGGACCGCTTCGCGCATGGTCTTACTGGGGATCGTTCCGGTGTTGATGCACACTCCGCCCACCGAGGTTTGGCTTTCGATAATGGCGACGCGCTTGCCGGCTTTCGCGGCTTGGATAGCGGCGCGCTGTCCCCCGGGCCCAGAACCGATTACGATCAGGTCATACGTCAAAAGTCACCCCGCCAAATTCCCAATTTCGGCGCCCGTTATTAGTACCGCGATTTTAAGAATAAGAATAGATGTAGCACGCCAAGCGCCAGTTAGACGCATAAAGTCGCACGAAGCCCAACTATAGTAGAACTAATGGTCGAGAACATTAGAGCTTTGTAACGCCGGCGAGCCGAAGGTTTCGCACATAGAAAAACTATGGTTCACGTCTTCAGTAAAACATCGTGCAGGATACCTCTTATTGTTAAGCTGGGCGCTGGATTCTTGGCGTTTGCGTTCGCGATTCTGGCCGCAAACGCCGGCCGACAAGATCCGTCGAATCCATCCGCCACGGCCCAAAACATAGATGCCATATTTGCGCCGCTCGTTACGTCAAACTCCCCTGGCGTTGCGGTGCTGGTGGTTAAGGACGGCAGAAAACTTTTTGAACGCGGCTATGGTTTGCGCGACTTGCATAGCGCGGCGAAAATCGATTCGCGAACGAATTTTCGTTTGGCTTCCTGCACCAAACAGTTCACGGCGATGGCTATTATGCTGCTCGTCCACGATGGAAAGCTCCGCTACGAGCAGAAATTAACGGACAGTCTTTCCAGATTTCCCGAGTTACGGAAAATCGATCTCAATTCGTAACTTGTTGAATCACACCGGCGGCCTGCAGGATTACGAAACTCTTATGGAGCAGCCGAAAAACAAAGGGAAGTGGAATGAGGATCATCAGATCCAAGATGCAGAGGTCTTGACTCTGCTCGAGCAAACCGATCACGGCATGTTTCCGCCGGGCACGCAGTGGTACTACAGCAATTCGGGTTATGTGGTTTTGGGCTTGGTGGTCGCCAAAGTTTCCGGCCAGCCGTTCCCGGAATTTTTGCGCCAGCGCATTTTCGCGCCGCTCAAGATGGACAACACCGTGGCCTACGTAAAAGGCAAAAACGAAATCACCAACCGCGCTTACGGCCACACCAAGCAAGGGGACACCTGGAAGCAAACCGACCAGAGCTCTACTTCCGCCACGCTCGGCGATGGAGGCGTCTATTCTTCTCTGGAAGATTTAGCAAAATGGGATGAAGCGTTACGCAGCAACAAACTTCTCAGCAAAGAAGAAATGCAACCGGCCTTGACTCCTGTCACTTTGGCAGTCACATCTGGGAAAGGCGACAATCAACCGCGTTGGCCTGCCAATTCCTACCGCCCCGAAGGCACGCCGGTGTCCTACGGTTTCGGATGGTTTCTCGACCCTTACCGCGGCCACCCGCGCATGTGGCATTACGGCGAAACCATGGGCTTCCATTCGTACATCGTGCGCTTCGCAGACAACGTCCCTAAATGCTCACCATCATCATCCTATGCAACCGCACGGACATAAGCCCCGAATCCCTAGCTCTCCAAGTCGCTGACCTGTTCGGTGTCATCAAAGTAAGTTAACTGCTCGTCATCAATCCTCGCGGTTCTGCATCCACGACAAAATCAATCCGACAACTAATCCCCAGCCCACAGGTGCCAAGAATGAATAAGCGCGCGACCGGGATCGCAATCCAAGCGATAATCACCAGCTCCAGCGAAACAATCGCACTTACGCGCGTTCCGGGCAGCGACACATTTCCAACGCACGAAGCGTCGCTGGTCTTCGTTTCTCGGTTTTCGGAAGAGTGAACATGCAACTACCTTAGCCTTAAAAAGTGCGGTCTAAGACAGCCCCGCCAGCTTGCCCAGGCCCTTCATTTTGCTTCGCGCGGCCATGGCGCCGTATTGCTTCATCATTTGGCGCATTTGCATGTATTGCTTGATGACCTGGTTTACGTCCTGGACGGTGGTGCCGCTGCCTTTGGCGATGCGTTTACGGCGCTTGCCGTCGATCACGTTGTGGTCGCGGCGCTCCTGGTGGGTCATGGAATTGATGATGGCTTCCACTTGCTTCAGTTTGCTTTCGTCCACTTTGGCGTCTTTGGGCAGAGCTTGCAGCGGACCAACTTTTGGCAGCATGTCGACCAATTGCTCAAGCGGGCCCATTTTGCGGATTTGCTTCAGCTGATCGCGAAAATCTTCCAGCGTGAAGCCTTCGGTGCGCAGCTTGCGTTCCAGTTCCGCGGCGGCTTTCTTGTCTACGGCCTGCTCGGCACGCTCAATAAGCGACATGATGTCGCCCATGCCCAGCACGCGCGAGACGATGCGCTCGGGGTAAAAACCCTCGAGGGCATCATATTTTTCGCCGAGGCCCACGAACTTTACTGGCGCGCCGGTCACTTTGCCGATGGAAAGCGCCGCGCCTCCGCGGGCATCGCCGTCCAGCTTGGTGAGGATTACTCCCGTCAAGCCTAGCCGCTTGTGAAATTCTCCCGCGGAGCGCACCGCGTCCTGCCCGATCATGGCGTCCGCGATAAAAAGAATTTCGCTGGGATTCAGTTCCTTCTTGAGCGTGCTCAATTCTTCCATCAGCGAATCATCGATGTGCAGGCGGCCAGCGGTGTCTACCAGGATTACGTCGCTGGCGGAAAGTTTCGCTTCTTTAATCGCGCCCTTAACAATTTCAATGGGCTTGTTGGTGCCCGTGCCTTGCCATATCGCGGTGCCCACGGCCTTAGCCACCTGCGACAGTTGTTCGCGTGCCGCGGGACGATACACGTCGGTCGAAACCACCAGCGGGCGATGCCCGTGGAGCGCCAGCCACTTCGCCAGCTTTCCGGTGGTGGTGGTTTTACCAGAGCCCTGCAAGCCCACAATCATCCACACCGAAGGCGGCTTGGAAGCAAACAACGGCTTGGCGTGTTTCCCGAGCAGCGTGGTCAGCTCATCCCGAACGGTCTTGACCACCTGCTGGTCCGGCGAAAGCTGCATCATCACTTCCGTGCCGATGGATTTTTCGCGGATGTTCTTCAGCAGCTCATCGGCAACGCCAACATTGACGTCGCCTTCGAGCAGGGCTTCGCGAATTTCCACCAGCGCGGCGTCCAGGTGCTCTTCGGTCAGCTTTCCCTGTCCCCGAAGATTCTTAAAGGTGCGCTGCAGTTTTTCCGTTAAATTTTCAAACATTTTTGAGGCTCGGCATCCAGTTTAATTTTCAAGCGAGGATTCTGCGTTACAGAGCAGTGCGACACTGCACTACATTTTGATTCTAGGGGAGCGCTCAGGGACGGTCAAACGCAGCTAAAGACCAGCGGTGAATGCAGCAACGTGTAAAACTAAAGCTCAAAATGTCACCCGCAACCCCACCTGCGCAGCAAAGGGAATCCCCACGGTAGTTCCTGGGCCAAAGAAATCCCCCAGCGCGCCAGCGGGGACCAGCAATTGATTGGGTTGGTGATGGGTTTGGTCTGCGAGCAATCGGCATTCAAACAAAACGCCGTGGCGTTCGTCAGACTGTTTACCGGAGTCGGCAGCGCGCCAATGTCGGTCACATAATTCGCGCCCGGATTATTGCGGTTAAACAAGTTGAAAAATTCAATGAAGGGCGTCACTGACCAACGATCATGAAATGTAAACGGCCGGCTCACCCGCAAATCTGCCTGCACGTAAGGCGTTCCACGAAATTGGTCCAGCTTCGTCTGGACGCCATTGATCACCGCGCGGTCGTTTGCGGAGTCTCCCAATCCATTCACGTCCACCGGGTAGTCAATGTAATGGGCCGGGCGCCTTCGGCTTGAAACAGCAAGCTCAACGCAAATCCACGGGGCGCGTGAAAAATTCCCGCAACCACCACGCGGCTGCCAACGTCTTCCCCCGAGGGCCCGTAATCTCCCGGCCCAAACGGGTGCAACGGATTGCAAACACCGTTCACGTAGTCGAACAATTCGCCGAGTATGCAGCCCCACGTTTTGGCCGATGACAGCGAATAATTGGCGATCAAATTAAATCTTCGCGATACGTTTCCCTGTACATGCACCAATAAAGCGTCATAACTGGAGCGATTATCGGAGTGCGCCACGGAAACCGCTGGGACGAATTGCATCTGGTTCGCGGTGTCGCCGGCGGCAAACAGCGGCGTGAACAGCGTCGATCCGGGAATATATTGATAATTGCGGTAGCCGTGCACTCCTTGCTCGTGCACCCAACTGGCGCCCACTGTCCAGTTCTGATTGAACGCGTGCTCAAATCCTACGCTGGCGTGTAGCGCGTAAGGCGTTTTGTAATTGGGATCGATCAGCGCTCCGGCGCCCCCAGCCGCCGCTCCAGGTACGCAGCCCGGGTCCGGCGTAGCGCCTATTGCGTTCACGCACGGCAGCGGCGCGGTGTTCACGGCTTGCAAAGCCCCGACCCATCCGTTTTGCGCCAGATCGTTGTAGTACAAACCAATCCCCGCGCGAATAACGCTGCGGCCCTGCGTGCCCGGCGCGTAAGCAATCCCTAGTCGCGGTGCGACGGCTCCGCGATAATCATGCGGCGCGCCGTGCACTAGCGGAATCTGCAGCGCTTGCAGCGTCAGGTATGCGGGATTTTGCAGTTGGGTGCGTCCAGACGCCTCGAAAAGTCCAAAGGTGGTGTCGTAGCGCAATCCGTAATTGACGGTGAGATGTCTCGTCACGCGCCAGGAATCTTGCGCGTAAAATCCGAGCCGTTGCACATTTTGCGAAAAGCTCCCGTTGCTTGCCGGGACCGCGGTGCAACTAATGCCCGACGCCGGATCCGGCTGTGCCGAGCAACCGGCACTGAAGAAAAATTCAGACGGATTGGCTGCGTAAAAACTTGGATCCTGCGGATAAGCCAGCACCGTTTCCGCGGTCCCGGAAAGCGCGCCGCTCAGTACCGGCTCGTGAATAAAATTTATGCCGAAACTTGGAGCGTGTCGTCCCGCGGAGTGACTTACGTCATAGCGCACCTGGTATTTCTCCTGGTTGCGCAGCACTGGAAAAGCGGTAATCGGCAGTGGCAAATTGGTTGTCGCCAAAAGTGTCTAGGCCTGAAACGGTTCGAAAGGTGGCGCTGAATGGGAACTGCAGCGAAAATCCCACGTAGTCGTTGCGGGTTTCGGTGCGGTGCAATGCGCTGGCGCCAAATAAAAATGTTCCTACCCAGGTGGGACTGAAGGCGTATTGCTCGCCTACCGCGAGATTCAAATAATTCGAATGCGAAGTCGCGGCCGTCGATGGCAGCGTCCCCTGCTGGATCAAATCGTTCTGCGTCAAGTAACTGTCGTTCGATGCCCGCAGAAACCACTGCGAGCGCGCCGATTGTTTCCAATCGAGCCGCAGCATCCCTAAAAAATCATTGAATGGCACCGGGGTATTTTGGGGCACCGGAATGGAATTCACGCCCGGAATCAGGCCGTCTGCCGCAAGGGCCGACAAAGCAGCGAATTGACTCTGACTGCTCGGGCTGTATGCAATGCTGGCGTCTTCGTGCACATATTCGAACGAGGAAAAAAACCACAACTTTCCTGGCCGGATCGCTCCTCCCAGCGTGCCAACATAATTTTGCCGCGAGAACGGCTGCTTCGGATCAGGAGCCGGATTTTCAATGGGAAAGCGGGCATTCAACGCCGCGGCCCGCTCGTAAAACGCAAATTCACCGTGCAATTCGTCCGTCCCGCGCCGCGTGCTGATCACCACCGAACTTGCGGTGGTGCGTCCGGTATCCGCATTCTCTTGCGAAGTACGGAAGGCGAATTCCTCGATCGCTTCGGGCGAAAAATTTTGCAAAAATCCGCCGATGTAATCGTCGGAATTATCCACGCCATCCACCGATAGTTCGTTGTTCAAACCCGAACTTCCGCCGGTGGAGACCGCGGTGATGCGCGCCTTGGTGGGATCCGAAGGCTCGACCGGTTCGGTCCCCGGTACGAGATAAGCAATATTCGCGAAGCTGCGATGCGCCAGCGGAATTTCACGCAGGTCCTGCGCGGTCACAATGCCTTGCTGCACCGCGCTGGCTACATCCACGGGCTGGGCGGTGATCGAAGAGGCCTCGCCGCTCACACTCACTTCTTGATGCACACCCGCGGGCTTCAACACCACGTCGATATCGCGGGCGGAACTTACCTGAACGACAACGCGGGACTCTGCAACCTGAAAATCCGCGGCTTCGACTCGTACGTGATATTCCCCCGGCAGCAAATCGTCCACGCGAAATTCCCCGCGTGCACTGGTCTGGGGCTTGCCGTTCAGTAGATAACCCAGCCGATTGCACGGTTATTGTCGCGCCCGGAATCCGCGCACCGCTCGAATCCTGAACCACCCCTCGCAACGTGCCTCGGGGATTCTGAGCCGCCAGATAAGGCGCCAGGCCGGCCCACATCAATAGCAGAATGGCCAGCCACTTCGGAGTCAAGCCTGTTAGGGATTTGATTTCCATGCGCATAAGTTTCCCGAAGCTTTTATCCAGAGTACGGTTGTATTCGCGTTTGGCGAAAGAAAGTTTAGTTCAAATGTGCGTCGAACCACGCGAGGGTGCGCTCGATCACGTCGCGCTGGTGCTGCGGTTTCGCGAATAAGTGTCCCTCATGATCGTAAACTACCAGCTGCGTCTCTACCCCTAAGGCCTTCAACGCATGCCAGAATTCATACGACTGTGGCGCGGGGCATTCGCCGTCGCTATCGCCGACAATTACTAACGTGGGTGTTTTTACTTTCTTGATGAAATTTATCGCTGAACTCTTGGCGTAAGTTTCCGGGTCGTCGTACACGGACTTGCCAAAAAACGGGATCATCCACTGGTCGATTAGATTTTCGCCGTAGTAGCTCTCCCAGTTCGCGATGCCCGCGCCAGCCATCGCGGCTTTGAAACGGTTCGTCTGCGTGACGCCGAACATGGTCATGAATCCGCCGTAGCTCCAACCAGTCAGGCCCAGGCGGTTGCCATCGATCGGGGCCACGCGCAGCGCTTCGTCCACGCCCGCCAGAATGTCCCCGAAGTCGCCTCCGCCAAAATCCTTCACGTTGGCGCGCGTGAAGGCTTCGCCCTGGCCATAGCTTCCGCGCGGATTAGGGCTGAGGACAAAATATCCCGCTCCAGCAAGCGCGGCGGCATAGTTATGCGGTGAGGGCCACTTCGATACGGAAGCCCAACTTGGGCCTCCATGCACATTGACCACCAGCGGATATTTTTTACTGGCGTCAAAATTCTTCGGATACAGCAGCCATCCCTGGACTTCATAGCCGCCGTTTTTCCATTCAATGCTTTTCGCGTCGCCCCACTCGCGCTTCACGCGCTCGTTCCGCTGCGTAAGCTGCCTCCACTCTCCGACCTTCCCCGCCCACACTTCCGGAGGCGCGGCGTACGATTCCCGCACAAACGCCATCGTCGCGCCATCTTTGGCCAATGAAACCGTCGGCGAGAATCCGCCTGCGCCAGCCGCCAGGTATTCGCCGCCTCTCCACAGCGCTTCTACTTTTTTGTTCTGCGGATCGAGGGTCGCCAGTCCCACGTCTCCGCCCACAAATTCGGTAAAAATTACTTTCTTTTCGGGGGTCCAGCTGATCCAACTGGGCGAAGCATTTATTTCCGGCGTCAAGTTTTGCGCTTCTCCACCGCCGGCACCCACGGTAAAAATGTCTCCACCTGTCAATCCGGCATCGCTCATCAGTCCTTCGACGAACGCGATTCGTTCTCCATCCGGCGACCACGCCGGATTGGCGATCTGCAGATGCGGCTTATAGATGGACTTCATCAAGCCGGTTGCGGCTTCCAGGGTGTAAAGTTCCGCGATCCACCAATTGTTGTCGCCATTTCCCAGCGCTGCCGTGACCGCAAAACGCAATCCATCCGGGGCCCAGTCGTATTCGTATACGTATGTATCCGCCGGCGAAATTTGGCGCAGCTTTCCGGTTGACACATCTACGACGCCCAGGCGCTGCTCAAAAAATGAATCCTTTATTTCTCCCGTCTCGGGAGTCTCCGCCACCAGAGGGCCGGACGCACGGGTGGCATTCTCCGTAAATAGCACTGCGATGGTTTTTCCGTCCGGGGACCAGCTCGGCGTAGTCAAAAACCCTTTCACGTTCGTCAACTTCTTCGCCGCCGAGCTCGTTGCGCCTCCATCGCCGCCAAACACCTGCGCTACATATAACTGACGCTGCCCGGTCTTCACCGCATCGGATAAAAACGCCACGCGTTTGCTGTCCGGCGACCATGCCACATTGCCTTCCTCGTGATCCCCCGGGCCGACTCCAACCTTCAGACGTTTTGGCGGTGCCTTCGACTCAAGTCGCAAAACATAAATCGCGGTGTTACCTGAGGGCGCCCCATCTTTCTCGATCAACGTCTCGACCCACGCCACCCGCTTGCCGTCCGGCGAAATCGCAGCTTGCTCAAAACGCCGCGTCGCAAAAAGCGTTTTCTCTACCTCGCGAATCGGCTCGGTCCCATCCGCCGGCTTGGCATGTTCCACCGCCTTCAAACGCGCTTCTACCGCTTGTTTCGTCCCTGGCTTGGCGTGCGCGGGCTGCTTCGCTTCCGCGGCGTCGGACGCGTTGGTTTTGCCTTGCGAGTTATCCTGAGCGGCAGGTTGCTCGGGAGCGGATTTATCCTGCGCAAGCGATGTGTTCGGTGGGCAAAGAGCCGCACATATCGCAAGCACCAGCACCAAAATCGAAAATTTCCATCCAGCGATCAATTTCATTCTTCCCTCGTGTTCAACAATTGCCGAGCCGCAACCGGCCATTATTCGCAACGGTAGCGCATGATACTTTACCGCCTTGAAAAGTGGGTAGCCGCTTGTTGGTGCGACGGGGAAGATTTAATAGCCGGCGCGTCCCTGGGCATGGAGCGAGTCTGCGATTGCCGGGCGATGGGTTGGCAGGCTATGATTGTTGGTTACGGAGGAGTGACTTAGTGTTGACTATTCGTTTGGCAAGGATTGGCAAGAAGAAGAAGCCGTTTTACCGCGTGGTGGTGATTGAAAGAACCCGCCCGCGCAACGGCCGCGTGAAGGAATTGGTGGGCACCTACGACCCATTGAAGAAGCCCGCGGAGATTAAGCTGGATTCCGAGCGCATCAAGTATTGGCTGGGAGTGGGCGCGCAACCTAGCGACACGGTGCGGAGTTTTCTGAAGCTGCAAAAAATCGCCTAGTTGATTTTTTGCTGCGCGGACGAGTTCGGGAATTTTGATCGCCGCGCGGCTTGCCAGCTACTGATTCAGCTGGAAGACACATCGACAATTGGTAGCCCGCCACTCAGTCCCCCTAGTGACGGAAGTATCCAGGAGAAGCATGAAGGAACTGGTAGAGACCATCGCCAGGGCCCTCGTGGACCGTCCCGAAGAGGTGCAGGTGCGGACAGTCGGGGGAGCGCAGGTTACCGTGCTGGAGTTACGGGTCCACGCCGAGGATTGGGCAAAGTGATCGGGCGGCAGGGGCGAACGGCCAAGGCGATACGCACAGTGCTGAGCGCGGCGGGGACGAAGATGCGCAAGCGGTTCACGCTGGAAATATTGGAAGATTGAGCGGCGAGAATCAGCGCTGGCCCGGGTGGATTGTGGTGGCGCGGATTTTGCGGCCGCGCGGAAATAAAGGCGAAGTCGCGGTAGAGCTGCTCACGGATTTCCCCGAGCGGCTGACAAAATTGCAGGAAGTTTTTCTTGGGCGCGCGCAAGGCGAATCGTCCGCGCAAAATTTGTGGGCGCGTTTGGCGCGAGCGAACCAACTCCCATAGGCGTAAAATCCTGCTGGCTCAGCCAGAATCATCGCGGGCAAGGTGTGTTTCATTTTGCGGGCGTGGATTCGATTAATGACGCGGAAAAATTTCGCGGGCTGGATGTGCTGCTGCCGTTTGAGCAGCGCGTGAGTTTACCGGCGGGGCAATATTTTGTGGCGGATTTGATCGGCTGCGAGGTATTTGAAGCCGCCTGCGGAACGCCGGCGGTGGCTTCTTCGCCGTGTTCGATGGCGACGGCCCCGCAATTATTGGGTACGGTGCGGGATGTGCAGTTTCCCGGTGAGGGCGAGAGCGTGCGTGGGACGCCGCTGCTGGAAGTGGAGACGGGAAGGGGAATTGCTGATTCCGCTGGCTGAGGATATTTGTAAGCGGATTGATGCTGCCGCGCGGCGCATTGAGGTGATGCTGCCGGAAGGTTTGCGCGATTTGAATTCCGAGTAATACTCTTCACCCATATGCGATTTGATCTCATCACATTTTTCCGGATTTTTTTGTGGGGCCGCTGGACCACGGAATTTTGCGGCGCGCGCGAGAGACTGGAATTGTTGAAGTGAACGTGCAGGACTTGCGTGTTTTCACCAAGGACCGTCACCGCACCGTGGATGACCGGCCGTTTGGCGGCGGCGAAGGCATGGTGCTGAAGCCGGAGCCGCTGTTTGAGGCGGTGGAGCATTTGCTGGGGCGCCGGTTGGCGACGCGACTGATAAGCGCGAGCTTCCTGGGGGACGGCGATTGTGTTGCTGTCGGCTTCAGGCAAACGATTCGATCAGGAAACGGCGCGGCGTTTCGCAACGTTCTCGCGGATTATTTTGATTTGCGGGCGGTATGAAGGAGTAGACGAACGCGTGGCGGAACATCTGGCGACGGAAGAAATTTCCATCGGCGATTTTGTACTAAGCGGCGGCGAGCTGCCGGCGATGATGATAGTGGATGCGGTCACGCGTTTGTTGCCGGGATCGCTGGGGAATGAGGCGTCGTCGCAGAACGAATCGTTCAGCGCGAGTATCGGACGGTCAAGAAACTTCTGAGGCGGATACGTCTGGGCGGTCCCACGTTAAGACCCCCACCCTCAAAAACCCAGGGTGGGGCACCTCAACGTCCAGGCCGACGCTCAACTCCTGGATTTTCCGCATTACACGCGGCCGGCGGAATATCGCGGATGGAAAGTGCCAGATGTGCTGATCGGCGGAAATCACGCGGAAGTTGCTGCGTGGCGCCGCGCTGCGGCTCTCGAAAAGACTCAGAAAACCGACCGGATCTGAAGCGAACGATGAACCTATAAATTTGGCGCGTTGCGTGTCGATCGTTTTCCCACGCCATTGAGAAAATTTTGCAGAGCTGCGCGATATTTCTCTGGAGCGATGATCGAAGCTTCTTCGTGACAACTTCCGTTGATCTTCAAGAAAGGTCTTTGGAGGGTTGCTGGCCGCATAAACTTCCTGTCCAAATGTGAACGGCAAGACGGGATCTTGATGGCAATGAACGATGAAAATCGGCGTGTGGATTTCCTGAACTCGGGCTTGCGTATCGAATTGGCCGCGCACCAAGAAAGAGAGACCCGGCAGGAAATGGAAAATTACTTTGGCGAGCCTGGCGAGGCAGAAGGAAATGGTGCTTCGAGGACTATGGCGCCGACTTGCTGTTGCGCCGCCAGGTGAGCCGCTACGGCGGTTCCTAGTGACTGGCCGAAGGAAATAATCGTTTTTGGATCGATGTGTTTCACAGTTATACGAGATATTCGTACGCTGAGCTGGCGTCGCGATAGAGGCCGCCTTCACTTGGGCTTCCCTTCGCTGTGTCCATAACCACGATATTCGAGTGCAAGGACATTTCCGGGCGCGTCGCGGAGAAATTCGTAGACCGCGGCGCGGTCGGTGAGGTTGCCAGCATTTCCGTGGAAGGCGAGAAACGTGAGATTCGCTTTTTCGTTGGGGATCCACCAGGCATGGAGCTTAGTGCCGTCGGAGGAAGTTAGCCAGGTGTCCTGAACAGCGAGATTGCGCGGATTCCAATCGCCAGCCAAGCGGCTCGGGATAATCAGGAAAGAAAACAAAATGCGATTCAAAAACGCGCACCAAGACCAACACCAGGATGTAGCCGATAAGTGCGTAAATCAGCAGGCGCAACATTCGTTGGCGGATGGGGACGGTCGGTCACCGAGTAAGAGTCTCTCATGAACCCACGGTTACGCTGCATACTGCACCGAATTCGCGAAATGGGTGGCGTGAATGGGGCGGGATTGGCTATAATTACGGATTGGCCTTGGTGTGCTGGCTCCGCCTGAGCGGGTCTGCAGGGAAACTACAATGAATCCGATAATACGAAAATTGCATGAAGCGCAACTGCGCAAAGATTTGCCGGAGTTTCGTCCTGGCGACAGCGTACGAGTTAATGTGCGGCTGAAGGAAGGCGAAGGCGAGAAGGAAAAAGAGCGCCTGCAAGCGTTTGAGGGCGTGGTGATTTCGAAGAAGGGCCGAGCATCGAGCGCGACGTTTACGGTGCGGCGCGTGAGCTTTGGCGTGGGCATCGAGAGAATTTTCCCTCTGCACTCGCCGATGATCAGCTCGATTGACGTGGTGGGACGCGGCAAAGTGCGGCGCGCGCGGCTTTATTATCTGCGCGAACTGAAGGGCAAGGCTGCGCGCATCAAGCGTGCCGCGCGTGAAGAAGCTCCGGCTAACGGCGGGAAACCGCAGGCTGTGGAAGCCAAGGCGTAAAATTCATCAAGACATTTTATTTTTGTGAGGGCCCTGCTGGTTTGAGTGGTGGGGTTACAGGTGAAGTGTTTTTGAGTGAGGATTAAGAAAAAGAGCTTCGCGGACTAGTTCGGTGATGGCTCCACGTTACAAGACCCACCCTCCAAAAATCCGAAGGTGGGGCACCCTTCGCGTTTTGGTTCGAGAGATTGATGTTGCGGTAACTGTGGATCTGCGGGACAAAGTTAATGAGGAAAAATGGAATGAGGCTGGCGCTCAGGTTAAGGCTTGCGTGTTTTTTTTTATGTTTGGGGCTGGGGACGCAGATTTGTGCGGGCGCTGCGGCGCAGGAGAGCAAGCCGGCAGAAACCGTTACGCCGCTCAGGGCGCCGGATGAGCGATACAAAGTGGATATTTTGCTGGTGGTGGCGCATCCGGATGATGAAGGGGCGGCGACAGCTTATCTGGCGCGGGCCATTGATGAGGGAAAACGCGTGGCAGTAGTTTATGGCACGCGCGGGAACAGCGGCGCGAATGAAGTAGGCGCGGAGCAGGCGGCGGCGCTGGGCGCTATCCGCGAAATTGAGGCGCGACGCGCGCTTTCACAGCTGGGGATCGCCGATGTGTGGTTCCTCGACGGCAAAGACACCGCTTCACAAAATGTTCTGCAATCGCTTTCCAACTGGAATCATGGCGAGACGCTGCAGCAGTTGGTGCGGCTGATGCGCTTGACGCGTCCTGAAGTGGTGCTGACGTTTTTGCCGGGGACTTTTATTGGCGAGGATCATGGCGATCATCAGGCTTCGGGCGTGCTGGCTACAGAAGCGTTCGATATGAGTGGCGATCCGGTGGCGTTTCCTGAACAACTCGCGGGCGCAACGAAACGGCTCGAACCTTTGCTGGATAATTTGCGGCCCTGGCAGCCAAAGAAACTTTATTATTTTGCGGATGCGGATAAAGAGGAGCATTTTTCGCGGCCTGGGTCCGGCTTATTCCGTGAAAGAGCTGTCGAAATTAAACAAGCACGCGTACTGGCGCATCGCGCTGGATGGTTATCTGGCCCATGAAACGCAATCGAGGGCCATGGCGGAGTCCCTGAAAGGGATGAGTGATGCGGCGCTGGAAAAGTTGATGACCACCGAGGGATATTGGAGTGATTCGTTGCGATTTGTGCGCGGTAAATCGCTGGTGGGCGGTTCAGCGACCGGCGATGTTTTTGAAAATGTGACCAATGAGCCTATTCCATTCAGCCGGCCTGAAGTCGCGCCAGAACCTCAGGGCCGGAATTGGTCGGTGGAACTAGGCGGGCCGTGGAGTTTTTATGCGGAGTTTCGTCGCGCTCACGGGTTAACACATTTGCCGCATCCGGAACCGCCAGAGATCGCGCTGCAAGTTGGGACTACGCTGGTAATTCCATTGTGGGTGCGGAACGAGACTTCTTCAGCGCAAGAGATAACTTTGTCCGCGGAACTGCCGAGCGGTTGGGCGCTAGAAAGCGGCTCGGGAAAATTCTCAATTGGCGCAAAACAAACGGCGGCGGCACGGATGGAAGTTGGTTTGCCGGCGACCACCGATGGCGCTAAAAAGAATGAACTGCAAGAAATTACGGTGCACGCCGAATCGGGCGGCCGCTCGATTGGCGATGTAAAGCTGCGCGTGGAGTTGCGTAAGCGCGCGCTTCCTCAGTAAGCACGTTCACGAGTAAACTTCTCAGGATTTTTTGGTGCGCGCGGATTCCATCGTTTCCCAAGCTGAGTCGGGCAGTGTTGCCAGATCATTGAATTCGCCTGCGCCGCGCAGCCATTGGCCGCCGTCGATCACCACGCACTCCCCATTGATGTAAGGCGACATATCGCTGATCAGGAAGGCGGCAAGATTGGTGAGTTCTTCATGACGGCCGAAGCGTTTCATCGGATGGGAGTTCTTCCAGTCTTCTTCCATTTGCGTGGAGGGCATGAGGCGAGACCATGCGCCTTCGGTTGGGAACGGGCCGGGGGCGATAGCGTTGAGGCGGATGTGGTGTTTTCCCCACTCCACGGCTAGAGACCTGGTTAGCGCGAGAACTCCGGCTTTGGCGCATGCGGACGGCACTACGAAACCCGAGCCGCAATTCGCGGCGGCGTAAGTGGTGACGATGTTGAGCACGTTGCCGGGCTGTTTTTTTTCAATCCAGCGTTTGCCAAAGACTTGTGTGCAATTAAAACTGCCGTTGAGAACGATGCCGACGACGGCGTTGAAGGCGTTGGGCGTCAGCTTTTCGGTCCGGGCCATGAAATTCCCAGCAGCGTTGTTGACCAGGGTGTTTATTTCACCGATTTGAGACTCGGCATTTTTTGCGGCGGCTTCGACTGCCGCGTAATCACGAACGTCGCAGGAGGCGAATGCGGCGGTGCCGCCGGCGCGCTGAATTTCTTCGCAGACGGATTTAAGTGGCTCGGTCCGGCGGCCAACGATGAAGAGGCGTGCGCCAAGACTGGCAAAATGTAGTGCCATGGAGCGGCCCAGGCCGGTGCCACCGCCAGTGAGGAAAATACTTTTGGATTTCAGCAGGTCAGATTGGAACAAGCGTGGTCCTCAATATTCCAGTCGATAATCCAGACCGCACAAAACATATTTTGAAAATCCGGCGAACGACTACCAGATTTTGCATGCTTGTTCGCGCACCATGTGGTCGCCCTTTTTGCAGCCCCATGCCTGCGCGAAGGCGGCCATGTCTGACAAAGGTCCGTTGCCGCGGAAACGCGCGAGCGGGTGCGGATTGGTGTTGGCCTGTAAGCGAGCGGCTTCGGGACGTTGGTTGGTGCCCCACACTTGCGCCCAGCCGAGAAAGAACCGCTGCTCGGGAGTGAAGCCGTCGAGATCTTTGGGGCGCGGCTTCCCTTCCAGCGATTTTTCGTAGGCGGCGTAGGAGATGGCCAGGCCGCCGAGATCGCCTATGCTTTCGCCAAGCACCAGCTTGCCGTTTTGATGCAGGCCAGGCTCGACTTCGTAGGTGTCGAACTGTTTTTCGACGCAGGTGGCGCGCTCATCAAAATTTTTGCGATCGTCGGCGGTCCACCAGTTGCGCAGATTTCCTTTTCCGTCGAACTGCGAACCTTGATCGTCAAAACCGTGGGAGATTTCGTGACCGATGACTGCGCCCATGCCGCCGTAATTGATGGCGTCATCGGCTTTCGGGTCGTAGAAGGGCGGCTGCAAAATGCCTGCGGGGAAGACGATTTCGTTCATAGTGGGGTTGTAGTAGGCGTTGACGGTGGGCGGCGTCATGCCCCATTCGTTGCGGTCCACGGGCTTGCCGATTTTTGCGAGCTCGCGAGAGTTTTCAAAAGCGGCGGCACGGCGCAAATTGACGGCGTATGAGGAGTGTTCGATGTTGAGCTTGGAATAATCGCGCCATTTGTCGGGATAGCCGATCTTGATGTTGAAGGCTTCGAGTTTCTCAATGGCGGCTTTTTTCGTTTCCGGGCTCATCCAGGAAAGCGTGGGGATATCGGAACGCAGCGCAGAGATTAGATTTTGCACCATCTCGCGAGCATGAGCCTTGGCTTCCGGCGGAAAATATTTTTCCACGTAAACCTGGCCGAGAGCTTCGCCGATGTTGCGATTGACGGACTGTACGCAGCGTTTCCAGCGAGGCTGGAGCTCGGTGGTGCCGGACAGATGCTTACCGTAGAAATTAAAATTTTCCTGCACGAAGGCGTCGCTGAGCGCGGGCGCATTGTCGTGGATGACGTGCCAGCGCAGATAAATTTTCCAGTCGGATAAAGGCGTGGCGGTGAGCTGACGATCCATTTCCTTGAAGAAATCGGGCTGGCCGATATTAGTTTCGGGAAGGCCCGCAAGATGAACATCGGCGAAAAAAGAATCCCAGGACCAATCCGGCGTGAGCTGCTTCAATTCGGCGGTTGAAAGTTTGTGGTAATTGGCTTTGGGATCGCGCAACTGCACATTGGTCAATGAGGCTTTGGCGAGTGCGGTCTCGATATTCATTACGGTTTGAGCTTCGGCGGCGGCTTTTTCGGCGGAGTCGCCGGCGAGCTGAAACATTTTTGAAACGTGCGCGACATAATCGCTGCGAAGTTGTTTGGAGCGGTCGTCGTCGCGAGTGTAGTAATCGCGGTCGGGCAAGCCCAAGCCGCCCTGATCAGCGTCGCCAATCACTTTAGTGCTGTCGACGAAGTCCTGGGTGGAACTGAAATCGAAAATCGCCTGGATGCCTTCGTTATGCAGAGCGGCCACTTCCGCGAGCAAGGCGTTGCGGTCGTTCATGGCATTGATGGCGTCAAGTTGCGGGGTGATGGGCTTGATGCCTGCGGATTCGATTGCGCTGGAGTCCATGCAAGTGGCGTAGAAGTCGCCTACTTTTTGTTCATTCGATCCGTGGGTGGCCTTGGCGGAAGCCGAGGATTCCACGATCTGACGAAGCTCGGCCTGGTTTTTTTCCTGCAGTTCGGCACCGGTGCCCCAGCTTGGGCGGTCGGCGGGGATAGGATTGTTTTTCATCCAACCGCCCATAGCGAACTGGTAGAAATCGTCGCAAGGTTTGCAGGTCTTATCGAGATTGGTGGTGGCGAATCCCCAGGAAGAGGAAGTGTCGGCGGCGTGAGAAGCGAGTATGAGCGCGCCGAAGCCGGTGAGGCACAAAACCCCGGCGAGAATAAAAAATTTGAAGACATTATTTTTCATAAATCACCCTTGGACAGCATGGTCGAACTGAAATCGATAAACTCTTCATTTGAAAAAAGGGGTTAACTGGAAAAGCGTGCTTGAAGAAGAGTTGAACAAGACTTGTTTGCGGGCAATTGTTTTCGGTCACTTGTGTGCGGCAGGCGGAGTTTGATATTTGCTGATGTCCACGGATTGCCATTCGCCTTGAATGATTCCCGCGCGGATTTGTGCGGGAGTTTTTCCTTTGCGGGTTTGCTCGTAGGAATACAGATCTTCGCGAACGCAGGTTTCGCAACCGGCGCCGTGTTTGCTGACGAAGCAATCGAGAAGACTCTCGTGGCCCTGGCTGCGATCGCAATGGCAGTAGCAAGGTTGCTGGTACAGAACTTTTTTCACGTGGGCGGCGAGGGCGTAGGCATTTTGCACCACAGGATCAGAAAAATTATCCGGGCTCATGGTCGCGGGAAGCGCAACGGTGGGAGCTTCGTTGTGAAACGCGGGAACGTCGTTCGGGGACTGCGGTTCGGCGGCTGAGGGCACGCGGCTCGCGCTGGAAATTGATTGCTGGGGCACGAGCAGCAAGCCGAGGGCGAACGCGACCAGAATTAACAGAACGGAACATTTCTGTATGAAGGCCATGACGATTTCTCCGTTACACCGCTACTTTCCGCAAAGCTGAGTGATGAACGACACAGGTGTCATTTACTGTACGGTGTAAACGACAAAAATTCCAGTGCCGGGCACAAAGGGACATACAGTTTGCGGATGGCGTTTTTTAGGGCATTTGCCTTCGAGCATCAGCGCAAGATACCAGCAGACGGCTATTCCGGATGACTTAAGGGCCGGCCGTCGGGTCCTACTTGAATCTCGGATTTCTTGCCAGCGGTGGTCACTTGGGCTTCATACGCTACTAGCTGATCATGCTTGGTGAGGGACTCAACCTTCACAATTTTGCCTGGTGCAGCTTTTTTCTGCAGCGCATCGCGGACGGAGGAGGGCAGCTTATCGAGAAACACTTGCTCCTCGATTTCGTTGATGGTTCCGTCGGGAGCGATGGCGACATCTTTGGTGTGGCCGTCGACAGTCAGCGAGACTTCATACTGTAGCTTTCCGTCTTCGGTTTCACTTGCGTAGCCGCGCACGGTAGCGCCTTGACTTTGCTGGTCGGCTACTCTCTGAACGGCCGCAGGCAAATCGGATTTTTTGAGATGTTTTTCCTGGGCCGGCAGCCCGAACGCGAAAATGCAGGACCACAGGAATGCAGCGCAAACTTGCCATCGACTAAATTGCATAGAGTTCAGTCGCCCCTTCGTGTGCAGTTTTCTTGAACGACTTCAATGATATTACGCGAGTCTCCGAGACGTGGCTTTGAAAGGCTGAGTAATTGATTTGATTTCCAACCTTGGCGATGAGGTTGCACGCCGTACTACAAACGCCTGACAGTTTTTTAAGTGGAATGTGGCCAATTGCGTAACCTGGATATCAGGTGCAGCATCTTAGATTCGGTCGGAACGAAGTGCCCGATGACCGAGCGGTTTTCCATTAGAAAATCTTAAACGCGAAGATGGAGCGCGGGATTAATCATAAGGATAAGGGGGTACCCAGCGCGGCACTTATCAGGAACGAAGCACAGGGAGTGACTGCCAGGCGGCAAAAAAACGGTAGTCCTACTTGACGCGGAGCC
Organism: uncultured Acidobacteriota bacterium; assembly: GCA_963733775.1. Classification (GTDB taxonomy): domain Bacteria; phylum Acidobacteriota; class Terriglobia; order Acidiferrales; family UBA7541; genus Acidiferrum. The sequence continues at coordinate 34,663 of CAVTEE010000005.1, forward strand.
GCTTTTGGGTAAACTGCATTTTCTTTATGGCAACGATGACACAATTCGTACCGGCCGTGGTGATGCAGGATTTCGACCTGCCACAACGCGAGGCGGCTTTTTTCTACGGGTTGTTTTTGCGTGGCCACTCGGCGGAGCAGTTGCGGCGTGATATTGAAGTACCGACTGCGGTACTAGTGAAATGGCATCGCGAGGCCGAGCGCGAGCCTGAATTGCGAGATATCTTTACGCGTATGGTGGAATACCGGCGGCACGTGTTGGCGATTTTTGACAATCTAGTTGGATCAGATCTGCAAAACCAGCGGCTGCAATAATCCTCGTCAGTTCTCCTTGAGCGCTTCCTGTCTTAACTACCAACGCTTCCCTACTGAATTATGTACTCCCTGTCCGTTCGAACAGGAAACCGGATGTCCGAGGCGAAATTTCCTGTACATTCGTACAGGTTTCTAAAGTACCGAAGGCAACTAATTTTTCTCCGCTTGATTCTAAGCGAGTCGGGGACAAGTGTCACAAAATGAAGGGGATTACTCAATTGACGCCAGCCACTGGCGGAGTTAGAATCCTCGCTTACCAGATTTGAGGTGGAATACCATGTTCAGGGTAGCGCGCACCCTCTTTACCTCGCTTTCTCTGCTTACGCTTGCGTTGCCGGCTTTGCTGGCTCAGCAGGAACAGCCGGCACCGCAGCAACAAGATCCCACCGCACATCAGAATCTCGATAAAGCCCAAAAGAAGAAAATTCGCAAGACGCTCAAGGAATTGGACACGCCTTACAAGCAGTGGCTCAACGAGGATGTGGTCTACATTATTTCGCCGGAAGAGCGCAACGCGTTCGGGCAGTTGGCAACCAACGAAGAGCGGGAACAATTCATCGAGCAGTTCTGGCTGCGCCGCAGCACTAATCCAGATTTGCCGGATAACGAATTCAAAGAAGAGCATTACCGGCGGATCGCGTACGCCAATGAGCATTACGCCTCGGGTATTCCAGGATGGAAGACCGATCGCGGCCACATGTATATCGTGTGGGGCCCGCCAGACGAGATTGACAGCCATCCGACGGGCGGTACCTATGACCGGCCCCAGGAGGAAGGTGGGGGTTCCACAACCACATATCCGTGGGAGACGTGGCGTTGGCGGTATATTGAGGGCATGGGCGAAAACGTGATTATGGAATTCGTCGATCCTTCGGGATCGGGCGAATATCACTTGACGATGGACCCTTCGGAGAAGGATGCGCTGACGCATGTGCCGGGCGCGGGATTAAGCCAAATGGAGCAGATGGGACTGGCCTCGAAGGCCGACAGATTTACGAGGTCGGACGGAACGAACCTGCCGACGACGATGGGCGGAACTCCGGCCAGCATGAACGAATTTACGCGTCTGGAAGCGTACGCGAATGCGTTCAAACCGCCGGTGGTGAAATTCAAGGATTTGGAAGCGATCGTGACCTCGCGTATCGTGCGCGATCAGGTGCACTTCAACTGGCGAACTGATTTTCTGAAAGTAACGAACGATACGGTATTGGTGCCGGTGACCGTGCAAATCCCCAATACCCAGCTGTCGTTCCAGTCGAAGGAAGGAGTTCACTCCGCGACGATCAATATATTTGGACGAGTGAGCACGCTGACAGGGCGGGTGGTTCAGACTTTCGAAGATTCGGTTAGCAGGGATTTCCCGGAGTCGCTATTCCAGCAATCCGTGAAGCTGCAATCCATCTATCAAAAAGCGGTACCGCTGCGGCCGGGACTTTACCGCCTGGACCTGGTGATCAAGGACGTACAAAGCGGAAATGTCGGGGTGGTGAATTCGCGCTTGCAAGTGCCGCGCTACGAGGACGACAAGCTGGAGACCAGTTCGTTGATTCTCGCGGATCAAATTGAACACGTGCCGGCGAAACAAATTGGGAATGGGCAATTCGTGCTAGGTTCTTCCAAGGTGAGGCCGCGGCTGGAAGGCAGATTTTACCACTGCGGACCGGCTGGGAATTTACATGCAGGTCTACAACCTGAAGCCGGATGAGAAAACACATAAATCCAACGCCACGTTTGAGTACACGGTGAAAAAGGGCGGCGCGCAGGTGCTGCAATTCAAGGAAACGTCGGCAGATATGAAGCAAACGGGCGATCAAATTACGATCGAACGGCTGCTGCCGTTGGCGACACTGACGCCGGGCAAGTACACGCTGGAGATAAGCGCGACGGACACGCTTTCGAATCAGACGATTTCGCGGACGGCTGATTTCACGGTTAAACATCCATTGGAAACCAAGAGCGCCGCGAACGTGCAACCTGGAGGTACAGCAAAGTGAAGCAAAAAAGGCTCCTCCATTTCGGGGCCATAACGCTGGCGTTTTTAGCAGGCGCAGCTTCGCCGGCTAACGCCAAGTCGCCAGACGCACAGTTGAAAGCCGCTTCGAAACCAGGGCCGGGCAAACTTGCCGGCGTGGTCCTGGACGGCACCGGAACGCCGCAAATGGGCGCGACCGTTGAACTCCTTGCGGAAGCTTCGGGAGTAAATATCGCGCGCGAACTCTTGACCAACACGGAAGGTGTTTTTCGCGGCGAGAAACTTTCGCCGGGCTTGTATACCGTGCGAGTTACGCTGGCGGGATTTTTGCCTACGCTGGAAAAACACATTCGCATCAATCCCAACGTGACCACCGTGGTGCGCGTGCAGATGGAATCGATGTTCGCGTCGCTGGAACAGCTGAGGCGGCAACCGGTAAACATTCCGGTGGAGGGCGATGATTGGAAATGGGTGCTGCGTTCGGCGGCTGCGACGCGGCCGGTGCTGGAGTGGATGGGCGACGCGCAGGTGATGACCGCGGATGCAGGTATCGATCGCGGGATACCGCGAGCTCCGCGCGCGCGGCTGGAATTTACGGATGGGGCGCGGCATCCGGGTTCAGGATCGAACCTGGTGGCGGCTCCGGCGACGGCGTTTGCCTACGACCAGAAGCTGGGCGGAACCGGTCAGGTGATTCTTGCCGGACAGATGAGTTATGACCAGGAAGCGCCTGCGGGAAGTATCGCGACAGTGTGGCTGCCAACCGGGTCTTTGGGTGCCGGTCCGCATACCGCGTTGGTTTTGCGTGAAGCCAAGCTTGGCCCGGATGGACCCACATTTCGCGGCGTGCGCATCGATCAGGGCGGCGCGATGGCCATCGGTGATCGCGCAATTCTAAGCTACGGCGGAGAATTTGTCATGGTTGGGCTGGGAGCTGCGGCATCGTCGATCCGCCCGCGAACGAAATTAGATGTGCGGGTTTCGGACGATTGGAACGCAACCCTGATTTTCACGTCCATGCCGAATGGGCCTGGGCCGCTGGAGGCTACAGACGGCGAGGTCAACAACATGGCCGCGGCGCTGAATGAGCTGGACGGGTTCCCGACATTGTTGTGGCGCGCGGGCAAACCGGTATTGCAGAAGGGCTGGCACGAGGAAGTGTCCGCGGACCGCAAATTGGGCGCGCGCGGGAAATTGGAAGTCGCGGCATTCCACGATGACAATCGGCATGTGGCGGTGTTCGGGCGCGGCGGTGATCTGCCGGCCGGAGACTATTTCCAGGATTATTTTTCAAACGGATTTGCGTACGATGGCGGCTCGTCCAGCAGTTGGGGAACGCGCGTAGCGCTGCGCGAGAAGTTGGATGACGACATAGAGCTGACGGCGGTTTACGCATTCGCGGGGGCGCTTGGCGCCGGGCGAAGATTTGAATGGAGTATTGCGCGATATTCTGCGGACAGTGCCGCGGCACTCTCTAGGGGCCAACGTTTCGGCGAAGATTCCTCATGCCCGAACGAAGGTCGAAGCGGGCTATAAATGGGTAAGCGGCGTGGCGGTCTCACGCGTGGATATGTATGGCGAGTCGCTCTTCCAGCTTGATCCTTACCTGCATGTGGGAGTCAGGCAGCCGCTGCCAAAGTTCGCCTTAGGGCGTTGGGAGGCGGTGGCAGACTGCGACAATTTACTGGCTCAAGGTAACGTGCCGGTAGCTTCGCGGGATGGACGGACCAATTTGATACCGGCGTTCCGAAGCTTCCGCGGCGGACTTAGCGTCCAGTTTTGACAATTCAGGCTTTAGAAAGCCATATCTGCCCTTCCGAATACCGTATTCCCGCTCGGTCTTTCCGGATTTTTTATTCGAAACGATAGAATCAAAAGGGTTTAAAGTAGAGTACCGTCCGTGGCGGATGGTCTCTAATTTGCACCAGATTTATATCGGGAAGGTGTATCCCTGTCGAGCCGTGGTATGAAGCAGAATCTGCGCGTGAGTCTTGGGGCGGTCGTGCTGGCGTTGGCTACGCTGGCGGCGGTGATCTTTGCCTTCCTGAACTTCCAACAACGAAGCAGATTTGAGCTGGTGGATGATGGCGTCGCCTGGCTAGACACCGATCACGGCGTCGAGGCTTGGAAAGTGGGCAGGGACTCGCCAGCAGCTTTGGCGGGCGTTCGCGCCGGGCGACCACTTGGTGGAGATAGACGGCGTCCCGGTAAAACGAGCCGTCCAGGTAACCATGCGTTTGAGCCGCGCGGGCCTGTGGACCCAGGTGCGCTACAAACTGAGCCGTGCGGGCCAGGAATTCGAGACCCCGCTGGTCACTGCGCCGGCGGAGAAGCCCGCTTCCATCGAAAATTATCTGCGGGTCGTAGGCCTGCTTTATCTCTTTATTGGATTATTTATTTTTGCGCGCCGCTGGAATGCGCCGAAGGCAGTGCACTTCTATGTGTTCTGCCTGGTGTCATTCATCCTGTATTCATTCCACTACAGCGGAAAACTGGACACTTTTGACCAGGAAGTTTACTGGGCGAATATCGTGGCGCGCTTGCTGGCGCCCGCGGTGTTATTGCACTTCGCGCTGGTGTTTCCCGGCCGTTCCGAAACAACCCTTCGCTCTTCGTCAAAGGTGTTGACGGTTTATTTGCCGCCGCTGGCGCTGCTACTGGTACACATCAGCACGGCGCGCAACAGCTTTCGGATTTGTTCCGTGGCTGGGTTCGCGCATTTTGCTGGATAAGATCGAACTGACTTTTCTGGGCGCATGTTTTCTTGCCGCCGGGCTGGGTTTCTATAGAAATTTTCGAGTGGCGCCATCAGGTGTGTTGCGGCAGCAATTCAAGTGGCTGACCGGCGGGACGCTGGCGGGCACCGTGCCATTCACGGTCCTCTACATTGTGCCGTTCGTCATGGATCTGGGCCCGCGCGGGTGGATGCAGTTCTCCGCGGTGAGCCTGGTCTTGATTCCTTTGTGCTTCGGCTACGCGGTCATCCGCTACCGCTTGATGGACGTGGATATTATTTTCAAGCGGGGCTTGGCATACACGGCAGCCACCGCGGGAGTAGCGGCGGTTTATTTTGCGCTGGTGGCATTGCTGGCACAGATTTTCCACGCGCAGACCACCGGGCCCGTTGGCGGCATGATCGCCATAGTCATCGCGGCGTTTCTGTTTCAGCCGTTCCGCGAATGGACGCAGTCCAGGCTGGATCGATTCTTTTATCGCGACCGGCTCGATTATCGCAGGACGCTGATCGAGTTTGGGCGCACGCTGACCAATGAAGTGCGGTTGGAGCCGATGCTTGGCTCGGTGATGGATCGCGTTTCGCAAACTCTGCTGGTGGATCGTTTGGCGATTTTCCAGGAAGACCCGGTGCATCCCGGCCACATGCGGCTGGCACGCTCGATGGGCGTGCGATTGACTGAACCACTTGATCTTGGCTTCCTCGAGCCGGCCCGGCCCGAGTTCGCCCGTGGGGCGCTCTTTTTTGAGTCGCCCCGCGCGGCGAGAGATGTCAGCGAATCCGTGCGCCGCACTCTGGAGCAACTGGACTTGAATTATTTTGTGCCCTGCCGGATTCGTGAACACACCGTCGCGGTGTTGGGCCTGGGCAAGACGGTGGACGGGGATTTTCTGTCGAGCGATGACGTCGAGTTGGTGGAGACCATCGCCGGTTACGTGGCCATCGCGCTCGACAATTCGCAGTTGTACACCTCGCTGGAACAAAAGGCCACGGAGATCGCGCGGTTGAAGGACTTCAGCGAAAACATCGTGGAGTCGCTGAACGTCGGAGTGCTGGCGGTGGACCTGGAAGGCCTGGTGGAATCCTGGAACACGCGAATGGAGCAGTTATTTGGCGTGGCACGCGAGCAAGCGGTCGGGCATCAACTGAATTCCCTGCTGCCGGAAGAATTGTCGCGGGAGATTAATGCCCGCAGCGATGAGGAATTGATCACCGGGATTTACAAGCAGCGGCTGCACCATCTGGGGAAGACGCTGACGTTAAATGTTTCGATTACGCCGCTGGTCAGCAAATCGGGAGAGCGCATCGGACGGCTGCTGCTATTTGATGATGTGACGCAACGCGAGCGCCTGGAAGAACAGATGACCCAGACGGAAAAGCTGACGTCTCTGGGGCTGCTGGCAGCGGGCGTGGCGCATGAAGTAAATACGCCGCTGGCGGTAATCTCCAATTACATACAGATGCTTGGGAAGCAAATGCCGGACGGCGATCCGAGGCAAGCGATCATAGAGAAAATCGTGAAGCAGACTTTTCGCGCCAGCGAAATTGTAAATAACTTGCTGAATTTTTCTCGCACCAGCGCCACGGAAGTTGTGGATATCGACGTGAATCGCGTGGTGGAAGAAACGCTCTCACTGGTAGCGCACCCACTCAAGACCTCGCAGATTCAGGTGGTGCGCCAACTGGGTGAAACGCTTCCGGCGGTGCGCGGGTCTGCAAACAAGCTGCAGCAGGTGTTTTTGAATTTATTTTTGAATGCGCGTGATGCGATGCCCGGCGGCGGAATGCTGGAAGTGCGCACCACGGCGCACAACGGAAGTGTGGAAGTGGAAATCGTCGATACCGGGGCGGGAATTGCGCGCGAGCACATTCACCGGATATTCGATCCCTTCTTCACCACCAAGGCGAGCGGCCGCGGCACCGGACTAGGACTGTCAGTGAGTTACGGAATCATTAAAGAACATTCCGGGAAGATTGACGTGCGGTCGACTGTAGGCAAAGGCACTTCGTTTCACGTAGAGCTCCCCGCGGTCAGGAAAGCAATTCATGTCTAAGGGCTCGATTCTGGTGGTGGATGATGAATCTGAAATACGCGAGGGGCTGGAACTTCTCTTAAGCGGGGAAGGTTACGGAGTCTCAAGCGCGGGGACCGGTGAATCGGGGCTCGCAAAATTAGGGCAACATCCTTTCGACTTATTATTGCTGGACGTGAGCCTGCCGGACCGCAATGGTCTGGATCTGCTGAAAGAAATTCACAAACGGGATCCGCATCTTTCCATTGTATTGATCACCGCATACGGCTCGATTGATATGGCGCGCACCGCTTTCAAAAGCGGGGCGATGGATTACATCACCAAGCCGTGGTCCAACGACGAATTGCTGGCGCAGGTGGCGCAGGCGGTGGAATCGCGGCAACTGCGCGAAGAAAACGTACAGCTGAAGCGCGCGCTGAAACAGCGCTTCAACTTCCCCAACATTATTGGGAAAAGCGACAAGATGCATACGTTGCTGGACCTGGTGGTGCAGGTGGCGCCGTCGCGGTCGACGGTGTTGATCAGCGGGGAAAGCGGCACGGGCAAAGAACTGATCGCCAAAGCGATTCATTCGGGGTCCACGCGAGCGGATAAGGCTTTCGTTCCGGTCAATACCGGCTCGATTCCGGTGGACTTGCTGGAATCGCAATTGTTTGGGCACGTGAAGGGCGCGTTTACGAGCGCGGTGGCTTCGAAAAAAGGTTTGTTCGAGGTTGCGGATCAGGGGACGATTTTCTTCGACGAAATTGCAACCATCAGCCCGGAGACGCAGGCGAAACTGCTGCGCGTAATTCAAGAGCGCGAGTTTATGAGGTTGGGCGGGACGGAGCAATTGAAAGTGGACGTGCGCATTGTGGCGGCGTCCAACGTGGATTTGCTTACGCTGGTTCGTGAAGGGCGTTTCCGAGAGGACCTGTACCACCGCTTGAACGTGATTCACCTGCAGCTTCCACCGCTGCGTGACCGGCGCGAAGATGTGCCATTGCTGCTCGCGCACTTTATGGAACGCTACTGCAAAGAGAATGAAAAACCACTTAGGCAATTCACGCCGGGCGCGATGAAACTAATGATGGACTACGACTGGCCGGGCAACGTGCGGGAACTAGAGAATGTGGTGGAACGCGCAGTGGTGCTTTCTACGCAGGAACGCGTGGACGCGGACCTTTTGCCCGAGAGCATCCGAAGCAAGGAGATCGTCCGGGGAGTGCGACTGCAACTCTCTGAATTTCTGCCGCCACTGCCCGGGGAGCCCGGGTCGCGGGCCGGAGCAGACCATTCGCAGCCGTCGCTGTTTCAGATTATGGACGAAATCGAGCGCCGAATTATTATGGATATGCTGGAACGCACGGCGTGGAACCAGACAGAAGCGGCGGAAAGATTTATGATTCCGTTGTCGACGCTCAATCAGAAGATCAAGCGCCTGGGCATCGATGTGCGCCGCCGAGGTCGAGGCGAAGAAACATTGTCGGCGTCGTTTGGCAAGTAGGAGTGACACTTCGCTAATTCGGCGCTTTTAGCTGCACGGCGGCCGCATCCAACAAATATTTCGACACACAATTCATTTCAGTCCGCTCAGTCAAAAAGATTTATTATTTTTCGAGGAATAATTGGCGCTTGCAAGTTTGAAATGGGCTAGGCAGAGTACAGGCGCATGATAGTGTCCCTTTCTAGCGCCGCGGCGCGCGGTGCGTTGGTGGGCGTCGCGCTCGCGATTGCGGCGTATCTTTCCTACTTCAGCGTACAGACCGCACGCGCAACCTATTACACGGAAACGGAAACGCTGCACGGATTCGAGCGAGCCACGCAAATCGAGCCTGGCAATGCGCGGAATTGGTATCTGCTGGGCCGCTACCTGCAATACAGCTTCGAAGATGCGAATCCGCAACGCGCCATCAGCAGCTATATAAAGTCGCTGGAGATAGATCCCCGCGCGACATCCACCTGGCTGGAACTCGCGGCCACTTACGAATCCGAGGGCAACGACGTTGCCGCGCGCAAGGCGTTCATCAGCGCCAAACAAACCTACCCGCTTTCCGCGGAGGTTTCCTGGCGATACGGAAATTTTCTGTTGCGGCAAGGCGAACTGGAACCGGCCTTTGCAGAGATACGGCGTTCCGTAGAGGCCGATCCGGGTAGAGCAGCGGAAGCTGTTTCGCGATGTCTGCGCGTAGAACCAGATGCGAATGTGATTTTGGACCGGGTGCTTCCAGCCAAGAGCGACATTTATATCGCGGTGATGGAGGACCTGGCGCAAGACCGCCAGATTGAAAACGCGCTGAAGGTGTGGACGCGAATCGTGGCGATGCACCCGAAGATTCCGCTGCACGATGCTTTTCAAGTAGTGATGGACTTGCGTGGCACCGGGCGAGCCAGCGAGGCCCACAAAGTTTGGGAGCAAGCGGTGGAGTTGGCGGGCCTTGCAGCATCTCGAAGGCCCGAAGAATTCGATGGTCTGGGATGGCGGATTCGAATCGGATGTTACCGGCGGCGAAACGTATGCCTGGCGCTTTGCAAGAACTTCTCGCAGTGCGCAGATAGGATTTGACACGCAGGAAAAATATTCCGGGAAGCGCTCACTGCGCGTGTCATTTGATGGCAGCTCCGACGTTGCGTTTTACGATGTTTGCCAGACGGTGCCCACGGAAGCAGGAAAGGCGTACGAGCTTTCCGCATGGATGAAATCCAAGGATTTGACGACTGACCAGGGCGTGCGCATCGAATTGCGCCCAGGAATTGCAGGGGCAGACGGTGCGACTACCGCTGACGTGCGAGGAACGCAGCCGTGGACACGCTTTGCAGTGGTATGGCCAGGCGCGAAGGAGAATCAAGAGACGCAAATTTGCCTGCGGCGCGATCCGAGTGATCAGGAAGATAACAAGATCCGCGGCACCGCGTGGGTGGACGACGTCGCTCTTACGCCGATTCCCAAAAGCGGCGCGAAGCAATGAAATTTGTACGCATCGGAATTTGCGCGCTGGTAGCGTTTGGAGTTTTGGCCCACGGTGGCGTTGAGGACTGGGCGCGAGCTGTTTTTGAAACTGGCATTGGGCTGCTGTTCCTGGCGTGGGCCGTATGGTATTACCTGCACAGCGATGAAACCATACTGATTTCCCCGCTGTTACCGCCGATGGTGGGGTTTCTGCTGGTAGTTCTGGCGCAACTTCTATTTTCCACCAGCGCTTCGCCGTTTCAATACCCATCAAGAATTCATGCTGTTGTTAGCGGATGTCATTATGGTGTTTCTGGCGGTGCAGGCATTTCGCACAGTCGAAGATTGGCGTGGGTTCGTGTGGTTCGTGATGATATTCGGATTTGTAGTCTCGATTTTCGGAATCCTGCAGCACCTCACGTTTAACGGGAAACTATACTGGTTCCGTGAAATGCATTATGGAGGAATTCCTTTTGGGCCATACGTAAATCGCAATCACTTTGCGGGTTTTGCAGAACTGTTTATTCCCATGTCGCTGGTACCGCTGATGCTGGGGAAGGTGCGGCGCGAGCGATGGCTGATTGTCGGATTGTTCGCGATAGTTTCGATTGGCAGTTTGTTTTTGGCGGCGTCTCGGGGAGGGATTGTAAGTTTGGCGGTTGAGGTGGTGGTGGTGGTGATGTGGATGAGCCTGCGGCGAATGGGCCCGAAGCAAATGCTGGGGGGAGCGGCGGTGTTGGTCGCCGCGCTGGTGATGGTGTCCTGGCTGGGAGTGAAAGAAATCACGCAGAGATTTTCAAGCATGAAGGCGATGGAAGTATCGAGCGGAAAACGCGCGTCGATGCGCAGGGACACCTGGCGAATTTTTGTGGAGCACCCCTGGATGGGGACGGGACTCGGAACGTTGCAGATCGTTTTCCCTCCGTACGAAACGTTGTACGACGGACGAATTGTGAATCACGCTCATAACGATTATGTGGAGGCGCTCGCGGAAACAGGGATTGCGGGCGGCCTCTGTTGCGCGTTGTATCTGGGTCTTTTGCTGTTTCATTCGTCGCAACAGTTGTCGGGAGGCAATACTTCGTTTGCCGCGGTGTTGAATCTTTCTGGCTTGGTGGCGTGCTCAGGATTTCTGGTTCACAGTCTTGTGGATTTCAATTTGCACCTACCGGCGAATGCGCAGCTCTTTTTTCTGGTAGCCACGTTGGCTACTTCTACAATTACCCCTGTAACTGCGGCGGAAACGGCGTCCACACGCGGCCGGCATCATTCGCGAAAACGCTGACGGCAACGTTCCCAACCTGTATACTAATTGGGGGAGTCATTCATTCGATGCAACCAGTGACACTGGGTGCGCGGCCGTGGTTTTATGCCACTGCCGGGCTACTCGTATTGATGGTGGGGGGCGCACGCACTTATGCGCAGACGGTGGTTGGGACCCCACAAGAGACGAACGACCGAATAAAAGCGCTGTCAGCGACAGCGCGTTATGTCCCACACGATTACATCATCGGCAGCTGGAGATACGATCAGCATAGATGTGTTTGACGTGAAAGAGCTTAGCCGGGACGTGCGGGTCAGCCAGACCGGCACTATCGGGCTGCCGCTGATTCCCGTGCGGCTGCAAGTCAAGGGGCTAACGGAAACACAGGCGGAGCAAAAGATCGCCGAGGTATTGCAAGCCAACGGGTTAGTCAGCCATCCGGAAGTAAGTGTTTCGGTTAAAGACTAGGAAGAGCAAGCCCATCACCGTGGTGGGCGCGGTGCCGCATCCGATGGTGTACCAGGCGGAGCGCCCTGTAACTTTGCTGGAAGTGTTGGCGGAAGCTGGAGGCGTCTCAAATGACGCCGGCGACACGGCGATAGTGACGCGGCCGACTTCCGAGTCCGTGGATACTTCGCAGCCGCCAGCGATCAGTAATGAGGATGTAATTCCATCCTCATCGAAAGATGTGATTCCGCCGCAGTCGTCGTCGCCAAACAATAATTCGCCAGCTTCTGGCGGTTCAGCGATAGGACCCTCACAAGCCGTGACCGGCGTCGCACCTGTAACACCCGCGCCTAATACTAATTTTCCCTCCGCTGAAGTCGCCGCGAAGGACGCGCCAGTGCCAACCATGCCGCCGGCGTTATCCAATACCATCACGGTGAATTTGAACCAATTGATGGAAAGCGGCGACCCTGTAAACAACATCATTCTGCAGGCCGGCGATATCGTGACCGTTCCGCACGCGGGAATTGTTTACGTTCTGGGCGCAGTGGGCAGGCCCGGGGGATTCGTTCTGGCGAATGATCGCGCCCAAATGACGACGCTTAAAATGTTGGCGCTGGCGGGCGGACTAAATCGCACGGCAAAATCGGACCATGCGGTGATCATTCGCAGAGACCGCCAAGGACAACAGCACGAACAAACGGTGGATTTGAAGAAGGTTGTACAGCGCAAGGCGGAGGACGTTCGCCTGGAAGCCAGCGATATTTTATATGTGCCGGACAGCAATGCCAAGAAAGCGTTATACAAAGCAGGGGAGATTGCCATCGGGGTCGGAACCGGCGTCGCGTTATACCGAGTCGCATATCAGATGATCGATTACCACAAAAACGGCGGGCCTGAGAACGGCTCTAACGGAGCCGTCGAATTGATGCCGACGTCGCTGCCGACGTGGGAGCTTTCGCCTCGAGAGCCGCACTTATACGACTATTTATTGATACTGCGGAAGCATCAGTGGTTGATCCTTTCCTTCATGCTTTCGGTGGTGACCATTGTGGCGATTGCCACTTTCAGGATGCAGCCGGTGTACGTGGCTACCGCGCGAGTAGAGATCGACCGCGAAAACTCGAACATTCTGCCGTTTCAGGGCATGGATTCTTACGATTTGAAGATCGATACCGATAATTATATCGAGACGCAAGCGAAGATTTTGACCAGTGAGACGCTGGCATTGGAAACGATTCGCAATAGTGGCTTGTCGGCGCTGCCGCAATATTCTTCTCCCAACGGGCCATCGGAGGCGGTGGCCACCGGAGACCTGGCGAATCAAAAACGGCCGCCCGAACTCGGTGGGTTTCTCGGTAGTTTGAGTGTCAGGCGCGTGCCAAATAGCCGATTGATGGATGTAAGTTTTGAGTCGACAGATCCGCAACTGGCGGCACGCATCGTAAACGCGCACATCGAAACATACGTACAGCGAAATTTTCAGAGCCAGTATGATTCCACGACCCGCGCGACGACGTGGCTGCGAGATCAACTTGATGAGCTGAAAATCCGGGTGCAAAAATCGGAAGATGCACGCATCGCTTACGAACGGCAGAACCAGATCTGGACGTTGGACGATAAGCAGAACATTACTAGCCAGCGGTTTGCGGATGCCAACCGGGAATTAACCGCCGCGCAAACCGAACGGGTAAAGAGACAAGCGATCTTGGAGTTTGCGAAGTCGGGAAATATCGATGCCGTCCCGCAAATCCAGTCAGACGCCGCCTTAGGCGGAACTTCAGAGGCGACTAACCGACACTACCAACCAGTATCGAGAAGCCCAAGAACAGTTCGGTCCTAATTTTCCCAAGGTACGGCACTTAGCAATCGCAAATTAAAGATATTCAAGGCGATATTCAGAAAGAGAAACAAAACATTATCGATACTCTGGACAGCGAATATCGCCAGGCTGTAGCGCGCGAAACAATGTTAGGCAAGGAACTGGATATACAAAAGCAAGACGTGAATGAAATGGCCGGCAAGATGGTGGAGTACAACATCCTGAAGCGTGAGGCGGAAGCTAACAAAGTACTCTATGACGGTTTGCTGACCAAATTGAGAGAGGCGGGAGTATCCGCGGGATTACACTCGTCGAACATTCGAATCGTGGATCCAGCGATGATTCCGTCTGCGCCGTCGCGACCGGCAAAAACTCGCAACGTGGCGCTGGCGTTTGTTGTGGGGTTGGTCGGGGGCATTGGACTGGCGCTGATGCGGGAATACATGGATAACACCGTGAAAACGCCGGATGATATCGAAACACTAGCGCGGCTGCCTTCCCTGGCGGTGGTGCCCCAATTCGAAGCCACGGATGGAAATGGCGCCGGCGGGCGACAGAAATTATTGCCGGGATTTTCTTCGAATGGGCATGGGAAGCGCATGGAACTAGTCGCGCAACACCTGCCGAAGTCGCAAATGTCGGAAGCATTTCGCGCGTTGCGAACGTCGCTGCTGCTTTCTCGCGCCGATCATCCGCCGCAGGTAATACTGGTTACCAGTGCGTTGCCTCGAGAAGGCAAGACCACCGCCGCCGCGAATTTGGCCGTTACTTTGGCGCAACTGGGAGACAAAACCATTGTCGTGGATGCGGATCTCCGCAAACCCGGAGTCGGGCGGCTATTGAACATGAGCGGTGGCAACTACGCCGGGCTGAGCTCTTACTTAGCCGGAGCGTCGAGCCTGGATCTGGTGATCGTGCCGCACCCAACTATTCCGAATCTGGCAGCGATTCCGACCGGGCCGCTGCCGCCTAATCCCGCGGACCTGCTGTCGTCTCATAAAGTAGCGGAAGCCATCGCGGAACTGCGCAAGAGATTTAAATTTATCGTGATCGACTCGCCGCCAGTGATGGCCGCTACAGACGCGGTGATTCTATCGGTGCAGACAGACGGTGTGTTGTTAGTGGTGCGAAGCGGGGAGACTCCGAAGGAAGCGTTTACGAGGACTCGCGATTTGCTGGTCAGCGTAAAATGCAACATTCTGGGTGTAGTGCTGAACGCCGTAGATGCCAGCGCTCCGGATTATTACTATTCTTACCGGTATTATCCGTATTCGTATGGTTATGGTCCGCAAGAAGCAATGAATACCCAGCACGATGATCAAGATTCAGAACGGGTCACCGAACGGGTGTCCCGCGATCAAGACGATGATTTCCAGGCGCTATAAGGAGGCCTTTTGCGTTATTTAATCACCGGCGGCGCCGGCTTTATTGGTTCACACCTTGCGGAGCGGTTGATTGATCGCGGCGACCACGTCGTGGTGCTGGACAATCTTTCGACGGGAAGCATGGAAAACATCCGCCATCTGAAGTCATCTCCTCGCATGGAATACCACCTGGACGGCATCGAAAACCGCCATCTGGTGGCGGAACTGGTTGATGATGCGGACGTGGTGGTGCACTTGGCAGCAGCGGTGGGCGTGAAATTAATTGTGGAAAGCCCGGTGCGCACCATCGAAACAAACGTGAACGGTACGCAGATGATTCTGGAAGCGGCATGCCGCAAACGGAAACTGGTGCTGACCGCGTCTACTTCCGAAGTGTATGGCAAGAATATCAACGTTCCGTTTCATGAGGATGCTGACCTGGTAATGGGGCCGACGACGAAAGGGCGTTGGAGCTACGCGGCTTCCAAGGCGTTGGACGAATTTCTCGCGTTGTCGTATTGGAAGGAAAAAAAGCTTCCTGTGATTGTGGTACGGCTTTTTAATACCGTAGGCCCGCGACAGACGGGACGCTACGGAATGGTGCTGCCAAATTTTGTGAAATCCGCGTTGGGTAATACGCCGATCAGCATTTTTGGAACTGGGCAACAATCGCGCTGCTTCTGCGATGTGCGTGACACGGTGGAAGCGCTGATACGGTTAATGGATACCGACCGGTCCGTGGGAGAAGTCACCAACGTCGGCAACACCGAAGAGATTACGATCGAAAACCTCGCTTTGAAGGTGAAAGAGCGCACTAAGAGCACATCGTCGATCGAATACGTGCCTTACGATAAGGCGTATGAACCGGGATTCGAAGATATGATGCGGCGCGTACCCTCCGTCGAAAAACTGTTTGCGTTGACAGGATTCAGGCCGCAAACGCCATTGAACGAAATCATCGATCGCGTGACACATTCCTTCCAGGCCAAGTCAGAGCGCGCTCCGGAAGTCCAGGTCCCGCAAAAACAAACTGTGCGGGCAGGGCGACTAACACCTATCGTAGACTGTTCTCCGCGAGACCCAACTAAAAGTCAGCTGGCATGAAGTCATCCACTACACTATCGGTTTTAGTGCCGGTCTATAACGAGGAGCATCTGGTCGCGGCCAGCCTGCAGCGATTGATGTGTCTGGCAGATTCGCCATTCCTTGATCGTGTTCAGATTATTGTGGTCAACGATGGTTCTTCCGATGGGAGCTGGGAAGCGATTTCCCAATTTAAGGAATCATTGGCGGCCACGCCGAACGACAAACTGCACTGGCTGTTCATTCAACACGAAAAAAATAAGGGAAAAGCGGCGGCCATCCGCACCGCGTTATCCGCGGCGACGGAAGAACTGTGCGTAATTCACGATGCCGACCTCGAATACCACCCGGGCGACCTGAAGAAAATGGTGGAAGTATTTCTCGCGGAACAGGCGGATGCGGTATTCGGCTCGCGATTTCTGGCCAGTGAGTACAGGCGCGTGCTTTTTTTCCGTCATGAACTCGGGAACCGATTTCTAACGCTGCTGTGCAACCTGGTTTCGGACCTGAATCTTAGCGATATGGAAACCTGCTACAAGATGGTGCGCACCGGCTTGCTGAAGAGCATACCGCTGACCGGCAAAGGCTTTGAAATCGAGCCGGAGATTACGATTAAGCTGGCGAAGCGCGGGGCCCGAATTTTTGAGGTACCCATTCGCTACGCGGGGCGGACTTATCAAGAAGGAAAGAAAATAAGCTGGCGTGACGGGGTCAAGAGCGGTCAGCGCGATTTTTCGGTTTTCATTATCGGATCAAATTTACGTTGAGGACGTTTACGGAAGCCAAATTTTGGGGCGGTTGAACCGCGCGCCACGATTTACAAAGTGGATGGCCGATGTCATACGCCCGTACGTAGGTCAAAGGGTGTTGGAGATTGGAGCGGGTACGGGCAATCTAACGGCGCAGTTAATTCCTAGACTTTTATATTGGGCAACTGATATTAATCCGTTGTATCTGATGTATCTCGAGAACGTGGGGCGCAATCGGCCGTATATGCGAGTGGGCTTTACGGATGCCGAGAACGCGGACTCTTACCCCAAGGACCAAACATTCGATACAGTAATTTGCTTAAACGTAGTGGAACACCTGGTGGATGATCGGGGCGCACTGTTGAATATTCGATCAGTGTTGGATGCCGGAGGGCGGGCCATCATTTTGGTTCCTTGCGGACCAGGCTTGTACGGAACACTGGATGAAGTTCTGGGACACCAGAGAAGATACACGCGTGAGAGTTTGGAAAAATTAGTTACCAGCGCCGGTTTTGAATTAGACAAAATGCTGGAATTCAATCGTGTCGGGGTTATCGCATGGTGGCTGAACGGCCGGGTGTTGCGCCGGCGGACGTTTGGTTTGTCGCAAATTAAAGTTTTGAATGTCATGACCCCGATATTTCGCGCCGTCGACAAAATACTGCCTTGGCCATCGCTTTCGTTGATCGCGGTAATCAAAAAATCTCAGACGACAGAGTCTCAAACAGGTTCAAACGGGTCGCGTTCGGAAATTTCGCAAACCTTCGCAACAGGCTTCAACGAATAACATGAGCGCGTCCGTCCCGAGTCGAGTCGGGAATACGCCCGCTGCCAAGCGTGGAATACCATACAAAAAAATATTGTTCGTTTGTTTCATACTGACTCTGCCCATTGTCAATCCTACGGTTCATGGCGATGGAGTCGGCTATTACGCTTACGCGCGCGCCATGCTGATCCAGCATAACTTGCGATTTGAAGAGGACTGGCGCCACGCAAACAGATTTTTCTCGGCCTCCAGAGTTGATGAGAATGAGCGCCTAAGGCCCGAAGAGTACACGCCCACCGGCTATGTGGACAATCATTTCACCGTCGGCCCCGCCATTCTTTGGTCACCTTTCCTGATTCTCGCGCACCTTGCGGTTTTAACAACGCACGCTTTCGGCGGCCATGTTTCTGCGGACGGATTTTCGCAGCCGTACGTAGTGGCTATGGCTTTTGGCACCGCTTTTTATGGCTTTTTGGGATTGCTACTGTCGTTTTCGCTGGCGAAAAAATATGTCCGGGATCGCTGGGCTTTTCTGGCGACGATGGGCATCTGGCTGGCTAGTTCCCTGCCGGTATACATGTATTTCAATCCGGCTTGGTCGCACGCGCATTCGGCGTTTACGGTGGCTTTATTCTTATGGTATTGGGACCGTACGCGCGGGCCGAGGAGTGCTGGACAATACGTTGTGCTGGGATTGATTGCCGGTTTGATGATTGATGTATATTTTCCAAACGGAGTTTTTCTCCTGCTGCCGTTGGTCGAAGCGTTGCTGCAGCACCGAGCTTTTTGGAAGACTCAGCGCGGGGACTTGCAGAAACAGCTGATTTTGTCCGAGACGTTATTCGTGGTTTCGGTGGTTGTCGCTTTGTTGCCCACGCTGATCACCCGGTTGATCGTTTATGGAGGCGTATTCAAGATCGGGTCTTATAGCGCTCAGGCTTGGATTTGGACCGCGCCTCACTGGTGGCAAGTACTTTTCTCTTCGGATCACGGCGCGTTGAGCTGGACGCCGATTCTGGCATTAGCGTTGATCGGGCTTATCGTGGCGCCGCGAAATGCGAGAGTCATCGCAACGTATCTGGGAGCTGGAGCCGCTGCATTTTACTATGTGATTGCGTGTTACCCGTACTGGGATGGCCTTGCCTCTTTCGGGAACCGTTTCCTCATTTCACTGACGCCGGTTTTTATTTTTGGACTGGCTCTGCTGTTCGAACGCTGCGGCCGTTATTTCCATGACGAAGCGCGGGCGTTTGTAGCCGCCGGCGGCTTGGTAATTCTGTTATCACTGTGGAATGCCGGATTCATTTTTCAGTGGGGCGAGCACTTGCTGCCGGTGCGCGGCGAGATTTCCTTTCGGGAAATGATACACAACCAATTTTTTGTTGTGCCGCGGGAACTTGGCTCGCACATGCGTGCTTACCTGTTCAAGCGCAAAGAGGAGATGCGCAAGATCGAAGACCGGGACATACAGCAGATGCAGAACGCCGCTCCGCCATCACAACCAAGACCGCGCTAGTCCTATCTATTTCAGAGGAATACCGGCGAAGGTTCCTGCCAAATGGCGCATCTCTGGTACCCTAATTAGACGCGAATATGGCTTCCATAACCACATCGCAGCCGGTAGTTGAGCCACTGCCGGCGCCAGTCCACGCGCCTGCCACGGTGCGCATCGAGCCGCCCCACGGGTGGCTGGACCTGCGCCTCGCCGAGGTGTGGGAGTAT
This sequence comes from uncultured Acidobacteriota bacterium, assembly GCA_963733775.1. Classification (GTDB taxonomy): domain Bacteria; phylum Acidobacteriota; class Terriglobia; order Acidiferrales; family UBA7541; genus Acidiferrum. The sequence goes on from CAVTEE010000005.1 coordinate 53,862, forward strand.
CGCGAGCTGCTGTACTTTTTTGTGTGGCGCGACATCAAAATTCGCTACAAGCAGACGGTGATCGGCGTACTCTGGGTAGTTTTGCAGCCCTTGCTGACCATGGGTGTCTTCACTATTTTCTTTGGCCGGTTGGCGAAGTTGCCTTCCGAGGGTTTGCCCTACCCGGTTTTTTATTTTGCGGCGCTGGTCCCGTGGGCGTACTTCGCCACGTCGCTGAGCACTTGCACCGGCGTGCTGGTTGGCAACCAGCACGTCATCACCAAAGTGTATTTCCCGCGGCTGGTATTGCCATTTGCGGCGGTGTGCACCGCGCTGCTGGATCTCGCCATCGGATTTGTGGTCATGCTGATCATCACGCTGGCCTACGGGTACCGGCCCGGCCCGGCAATCTTGCTGATCCCGCTTTTCGTGTTGCTCGCGCAGATGACGGCGCTATCTATCGGCCTGTGGACCTGCGCGCTCAACGCGCTGTACCGGGACATGGCCGCCATCGTGCCCTTCGTCATTCAATTTTTGATGTTCGCGTCACCAGTGGTGTATTCCAGCACGCTAGTGGTGCCGAAATGGCGCGCGCTTTACGACTTGAATCCCATGGCTGATGTGATTGACGGGTTTCGCTGGAGCGTTACCGGGCGCGGGCACCCTCCGGGCCCGATGATATTTGTAGCGGCGGGAATGGTGGCTCTGGTCCTGATCGGTGGGCTGATGTTTTTTCAGCGCATTGAGGGCACCGTTGTCGATCGCGTGTAGGGCGCTCAATTCAATTCTGGCGATGATCGTCCGATAAGTTTGGAATTACGTCCACCATGGCATTGGTAACCATGCTCAGCCGTGTCCGTGCGGGTGTCCGTCTTCTGAGAACAGCCCCCCGAGGCTCGTACTACGGCCACTGTCCAATTTGTGAAAAATGGACGGTTTTTCTCAAAGAGGGGACTTGGCTACGGGATCAACTCAAATGCTTCCGTTGCAACTCGATTCCTCGCTTCAGAGCCCTGTTCTACATTTTGCAGGCGCGATTTCCTAACTGGCGTGAGCTGCGAATTCACGAATCGAGTCCTGCGGGTGCCGCCTCTCAGAAAATTGCTCGGGCGTGCCGGTACTATACCGCAAGTACATACTTCAGCGATGTTCCTCGAGGGGAGAAAAAGGAGGGCATCCAGTGCGAAGATCTCGAGGCAGCAAACCTTTGCGGATGCTTCTTTCGATCTGGTCATAACCTCGGATGTTTTTGAGCACGTCCTGGACCCCGCAAAGGCGTTCGCGGAGGTTACACGGACGCTCACACCCAGAGGCGCTCACGTTTTCACGGTGCCTTGGTACTGGTGGAAAGAAACGCTGGTGCGTGCCTCGCGGAAGGACGACGGTACTATTGAAAACCTTCAACCGGCGGATTATCACGGCAACCCATTCGACTCTAACGGATCGTTGGTTGTGACGGAATGGGGATCCGACCTTTGCGATTTCGTCTATCGCCATTCCGGTGCGACCACCACCTCAATCCTGATACGGGACAGGTATCGCGGCCTCGCCGGAGAGTTTTGCGAAGTGTTTATCAGTTTCCGAGGAAGCGGATGCGGGTTTTTGAACGAACCTCGGTAGCGAATGATCGAGCTGTTGGCCGATCGATAGCTTGCCGCATTTACGCGCTAACACGTCTGTTTACAGATAAAATAAGCGAGACGTTGCTCGAACATCGTTATTCGGGGGAAGTTCTTACCAGACGCTATCGTCACGGTTAGAATAAGCGCATGAACCTTGTAAGTCTTTCTTCAAATGTTCTTCGAGCAGTGAAATACGAGCCAGTGGTGCGTCGGGCCATCTCCCGTAGTCAATTGCCAAATACCAGCCCGGCCGATTGGTTTTCAGGCATCGATGACGAAACTTGGCTGTGGATGCACGTTTCGGGGAGAATAAGGAGCCGTCAAAAAATAGCAAGCCTTATACCGGGACTTCCGCCGGTGTCGATGCAGGAAAATTTCACAGGCTCGGCGGGGTCCTCGACCCTGCACGAAGGATTTCTCGCATACCAACTATTCAAACGGTATTACGAGGCGCATGTTGGACCGATAAAAGATTCTCGCGGGATTCTGGACTTCGGCTGTGGTTGGGGCCGGATTATCCGATTTTTCTTGAAGGATGTAAGACCGGAAAAGCTAACCGGGGTTGATCAAGTCGAAAAGGCCATTCAACGCTGCCGAGAAACCAATAGGTGGTGCAACTTCAAATTTATTGAACCGTATCCTCCGGTTCCATTGGCGTCCGAATCCTTCGATTTGATCTACTTATATTCCGTTTTTTCCCACTTACCTGAGGACATGCACTGGGACTTGCTAAAGGAATTCAATCGTCTTCTCCATCCGGGCGGCATGCTGATTGTCACGACCCGGCGGCGCGATTTTATAGAATGGTGCAGGGACTTACGCGAGGATCCAGCACTCGATGAAAAGCCGGATTTTATAAAAATGTCAGCAAAAGCCTTTACCGACACGGATGCGACCCTTTCGGCGTACGACGATGGAAAATTCTGCTACCACAACTATGGACACACAGATCGATGGTCATTCTGGGGTGAAGCGTGCATCCCCAAAGCTTATGTCGAGAAACACTGGGCGGAAATCTTCGATATCTATGACTACATGGATGACGGCGGAGTTTGCCCGCAGAGCGTAATTGTCGCGCGCAAACGAATGTGAGTTTGTGCTGCGACATTCGCGCGCTAACATCTTTGTTTACAGGTAAAATAAACTAGACATGTCTGACGTCGTCATTCGAGCCGAAGGGCTCGGCAAACGCTATCGCCGCGGCGTAACTGGCCCGCCAGAAACGCTGCGCGACGCACTCACGCGCATCGTGGGCTCGCCTTTGGCGGCCATGCGCCGCCCCAGCCAGGAACATTTCTGGGCGCTGCGCGACGTGGGACTGGAAGTCCGCCACGGCGAAGTGCTCGGCCTGATCGGCCGCAATGGCGCGGGCAAGACCACCTTGCTCAAGATTTTGTCGCGCATCACCCGGCCGACCACCGGCTGGGCCGAAATTCATGGCCGCGTGCGCAGCCTCCTGGAAGTGGGCACCGGCTTCCACGGCGAACTCTCCGGCCGCGAAAACACCTACCTCAGCGGCTCCATCCTGGGCATGAGCAAAAGCGAAATCGACCGCAAATTCGACGAAATCGTAGCCTTCGCCGAAGTCGATAAGTTCATCGATACTCCAGTGAAGCATTACTCCAGCGGCATGTACGTGCGCCTGGCGTTCGCGGTAGCCGCCCACCTGGAGCCGGAAATTTTGCTGGTAGACGAAGTGCTAGCCGTCGGCGACATTAATTTTCAGAAAAAGTGCTTAGGTAAAATGGGGGATGTCGCTAAGGCTGGACGCACCATTGTCCTTGTCAGTCATCAAATGGCCGCGATTAACGCGCTGGCGTCACGCGTGATTCTCATGAAAAGTGGAACGGTCGACCTCGATGGTTCGGCTTCCCAGGTCACCGCTCGATATTACGCGGACTCCCTGGGGCCGATGCAGAATCAGTCCAACCTTTTACTGTGTGCGCGTGAGGGCGAAGGCCAGGCAAAGTTTTCCTCCATCGTCATACAGCCCCTGGATAGCGACGACGAGCCTGTTCCTGTCGCTTATCCGGGATGCAATTTGAGTATCGAGTTGGGGATCGAATGTTATTCATCGATCAGTGACTCCAACGCGGCTGTCATTGTTTACGATCAGACTGGCTACCGGGTGGTCGACGTCAATACCGCGCAAAAGAATGATTATGTGCGGCTAAATGCCGGCGAGCAGGCTAAAGTCTCATTTCTAGTACGTGATGTGTTGCTCAAGCCGGGCGAGTATTACGTTGGGCTTTGGTTAGGCAGGCACAGCGTTGGGGTAGCTGACCACATTGAAAACGCAGCTTCGTTTAGCGTGATGGAAAGCGACGAAAACAGCCAGCACTACGTGATTTATCCCGGTGTCTATCTTTGCCGCTTTGAAGAAAACATTTCCGTCTTGCAAGTCTCACCGGAAACGTTGGCCGATTGTGATATTCGACACACATAAATTCCTCGGAGTTCTGGCGAATGTCTGTCAAAAAGACAATGGTATCGTTGCTGGACCGCCCAGGCGGAAGGTTTCTCTTAGGGAAGGTGGCTACCTACGCTATTCGCAGCGGGGGTGTTCACGACGTAGAGATTAGATATATTGAAGGACTGTGGACACGTCGGGCTGGATCTCAGTATTTTCCCGACGGCGTCCGCTTCAAATACAGTTACACCGACTTCACCACATGGAAAACTGAGGCGAATGCCTACATTTCTCAGACAGAAGACTTTTGGTTTGAGCATTACCATCCTCGTAAGGGGGACGTCATCATCGATGTGGGAGCCGGCCGAGGTGAAGATACACTCACGTTCTCACGCGCGGTAGGTGAGACTGGCCGCGTGATCGCCATCGAAGCCCACCCGCTATCTTTTTCGATCCTGAAGAATTTCTGCCAACTGAACCGCTTGAACAACGTAACTGCGCTTCATCTCGCTCTAATGGACAAGCCGGGCACCGTGGGGATTATCGAATCACAGTTCTGGCGCGAGAATGCTGTTGACCGCCAACAGGAACCGTCCGGGATACAAGTGCGAGCTAGAATTCTCGATGACATTTGTAGGGAGCAACAGGTCGACGACATCGCATTCCTGAAAATGAACATCGAAGGTGCGGAGCGTTTTGCGCTCCTTGGGATGTCGTCTGTCTTTCCGCGCATCCGAAATATTTGTGTGGCTTGTCACGACTTTCGCTGGGAGTCGGGGCATGGCGACCAGTTTCGCACTCGCAGTTTTGTCGAGCAGTTCCTTATTGAGCGAGGTTTCAAGATCATCACCCGCCAGGACGATGCGCGCGATTACATCCGTGACCATGTGTACGGAATAAGAAGTAGTGGCGGAGATTCGGAATAGTTCCGTATGCAGAAATATCTATTCATCATGGCGCAGGTAGGCTATCCGTGGGGTGGCAGCGAACAGTTGTGGAGTTGTGCGGCAGAGAAATTGGCTCGTGACGGAAACGAAGTGCGTGTCAGCGCGAGAGATTGGGGACGGCCCATCCCCCAAATCGAGCACCTGCGCGCGGCGGGCTGTCAGATTTTCCATCGCGAAGATTATCGGCTGCCGCCGTTTTTTACTAGACAGTTTCGGCGGATCTTCCCGGCTCCTGAATACCAGTTAACACATTTGAAGAAGGCTGGAGCTGGTGTTGACCTGGTCGTCATCTCGCAGGGAGCAAATTTCGATGGACTCAGTTGGATTGAGACCGTGCGAGCCGCTGGGTATCGATATGCGGTGATTGCTCAGGGCGCGAACGAGCAATGGTGGCCTAACGACGACGTGGCAGAGAGACTGGCCTCGGGCTATGAGAGCGCGATGGCGGCGTATTTCGTCTCACAGGCCAATCTGGAAATGAGCCGGATGCAGTTTGGTTGTCCGCTCAAGAATGCAAAGGTTGTGCGGAACCCCTTCAACGTGCGTTACGACGCCCAACCTCCTTGGCCATCGAACTCTGCCGACGGGGTCTCCTTAGCATGTGTTGCTCGTCTGCAAGTCGGCCACAAAGGGCAAGATTTACTACTGCAGGTTCTGAGTTTCCCGCATTGGCGACAGCGTAAGCTGCGGGTATCTTTGGTAGGCGCTGGAGCAAATGAGCTTGGACTTCGGCGTTTCGTGGAGCAGCAAAAATTGACAAGCGTGGAATTTGCAGGCTTTTCAGACGATATCGAGGAAGTCTGGGGACGGCATCACGGTCTTGTGCTTGCATCTCGGTATGAGGGCCTCCCGCTAGCTCTGGTTGAGGCTATGCTTTGTGGCCGGCCAAGTATCGTTACTGATGTTGCGGGGAATGGAGAATTGGTACAGGACGGAGTCAACGGTTTTTTGGCAAAAGCGCCAACCGTCGAACTAGTGGACGAAGCGCTGAGCCGCGCTTGGGAAAGCCGAGATCGGTTAAAGGAAATCGGCGATGTGGCCGCAACAGACGTTCGGCGATTCGTGTCGCGCGACCCCGGAGAGGATTTTGCTCGAGAGCTGTCGGTCTTGGCAGGTGAAAAACGAGAAGGTATTTGAAGGCTGACGAATGAGCAAGTTGTGCAAGATTTCGGTCGTAATCCCGTGTTTTAACCACGGCGAATTTCTGCCAGAGGCAATTGAGAGCGTCGACAGGATTAAGCGTGACGATCTTGAAATCGTTGTGGTGGACGATGGTTCCACCGATGAACAAACGCGCACCGAGATCGACAAGCTAGACGCGCGTGGAATTAAGGTCATCCGGCAGGAGAATAAAGGCCTTGGCGCGGCGCGAAATGCTGGCATTCATGCTGCGGACGCAGAATATATTTTCCCTTTGGACGCTGACGACCGTCTACGACCCGGCTGGATGGACACCGGAATCGCAATTCTAGACTCGGATCCGCGCGTCGGCGTGGTTTATGGCGATGCGCAATGCTTTGGAACCCAGACGCACCGGTGGGTTGTCGGACCCTTTAGCCGCGAGAGGCTGCTGAACTACAATTTCATCCATTGCTCCGCGCTTTACCGCAAAGCTGTCTGGGAGCAGAATCGCGGATACGAAACCACTATGCCAGTTCAAGGAGTCGAAGATTGGGAGTTCTGGATTGGTGCTTTTGAACATGGTTGGCGGTTTCAGTATTTACCTGAGATCATTTTCGATTACCGGCGGGCTGAACAATCGATGCTGACGCGGGTTGCGGGGTTCGAAGACCAAATTGCTGAATTCGTTGCGAAGAAACACGGCTTCTTATATCGGCAGGCGTGGTTGACCGCGGTGAGCGAAAGACAAAAAGAGTGTGCGTCAATTAGGTGGACCCTCCGGAATCTGGGCAAATTGTTTGGAACTCGCTTGAAGCGGACATTTCACCGAGACTCCGGAAGCCTCAAGCATGCCAAAAGCTAGCGATGTCATCCCAAGCTACAATCACGCGCGATTCGCCGATCTACTTAATCTCTACAGGTGTCACAGTGCTAGTGCGTGAGTTTTAATTCGAGATGCCGAACGCTGGGGGGAGAGGCGAGAGGTCGGGAGTTGGCCCGTGCAGCGACTGAAATCTAGGGAGAAAAATACGAGGGGATATTTGACTGACGTAATTTCGGGAAATCGCGGCGAACGATCCGTCCACAACCGGAAGCTTAGAGAGGTCGGCGCGATTCGTGCGATTGCCTTCCATCTACCGCAATTTCATCCGATTCCGGAGAATGACGAATGGTGGGGAAAAGGTTTTACAGAGTGGACCAACGTAGCCAAAGCGAAGCCGCGGTTTAAGGGTCATTATCAGCCACACCTGCCGGCCGATTTAGGATTTTACGATTTGCGGCTCCCTGAAGCGCGTTTGGCTCAAGCAGAAATGGCGGCCGCTTATGGAATCCACGGATTCAGTTACTACCACTATTGGTTTCACGGGCGGCGGCTCTTAGAGCGCCCCGTAGACGAAATCTGGAAGAGTGGAAAACCCGATTTCCCGTTCTGTCTGTGCTGGGCCAACGAAAACTGGACTCGACGTTGGGATGGGCACGTTAACGAAATCTTGCTGGCGCAACGTTATAGCGCGGCCGACGATTTAGCACATATTCGCAGTTTGATTCCCATGTTTCAGGATCACCGTTATATCCGGGTGATGGACCGCCCGGTGTTTTTGGTGTATCGAGTTTCGGAACACCCCGAACCGCAGAGAATGACGGAAATCTGGAGGCGGGAGGCAGAGCGAGCAGGTTTGAAGGGTTTGTACCTCGTTCGCGTGGAGAGCTACAGCGATTGGCCAAGCGACCCACGCACAATGGGTTTTGATGCCGCACTCGATTTTCAACCACGGTTTCCTTTAATAATGCACCTCCGGATTTATCGTAGGAAGTGGTGGCACATCAGGAGACTGGGTACACATGAACCTGGTTTGCGCGAATGCCAAGTGTTTGAGTATCAGGAGCTCGTGAAGCGGGCATTGGCCGACCCCGAACCTGCGTATCCGCGGATACCTTGCGTGTCCCCGGGCTGGGACAATAGTCCGCGAAAAAAAGATGATGCCCACATTCTGGTTAACTCCACGCCAGAACTCTATGAACTGTGGCTCAGTGAAGTAGTGAAGCGCCAGAAAATTCGGTTGGCGTCAAGCGGCGGCGAAGCTGAATCAGCGGAGTCTTTAGTTTTCATCAACGCCTGGAATGAATGGGGTGAGGGCAACTATCTCGAGCCGTGTCAAAAATGGGGGCGGAAATATTTGGAGGCAACGCAACGAGCGCTGGGAACAGCTGTAGGTCAACGGGTCGAGTATGCCAAAAGTTAGCGTCATCATTCCGAACTACAATCACGCGCCGTATTTGCGGCAGCGGATGGATACCGTGCTGGGGCAGACGTTTCAGGATTTTGAAGTGATCCTGATGGACGATTGCTCGACGGACGACAGCCGGTCCATTATTTCCGAGTACGCGAATGACCCACGGATACGAATCGAACTAAATGAGAAAAATTCGGGGAGCACGTTTAAGCAATGGAAGAAGGGGATCGCGCTGGCTCAAGGCGAGTATGTGTGGATTGCCGAATCGGATGACTATTCCGACCGTCGCTTCCTGGAGAAACTGGTTGCGACGCTGGAACGCGAGCCCAGGGCTAGTTTTGTGTATTGCCGCTCATGGCTGATCTCGGCCAGCGGGCAACAGCCCAGGCTCGCGGATGGGTATCTAGCTGATCTGGACCCCCAACACTGGAACGCGGACTTTTGTAACGATGGGCGCGAAGAATGCCGGCACTTTTTTGTTAGCCACAACTCGGTGCCAAACGCCAGCTCAGCGGTCTTTCGCAAATCAATTTATGAACGCGTCGGTGGCGTGGACGACGGTTTGCGCGTGTGCGGCGACTGGAAATTGTGGGTCTGCCTGGCTTGCGAGGGCCAGGTCGCTTATATCGCCGAGCCACTCAATTATTATCGCGAGCACGACGCAACAGTGCGCGTAAGCGGGGAAAGAAGCGGACTGATTGCGGCGGAACATATGGCCATGGTGCGTTGGATGTTGCGCCAAGTGACGCCGTCCAAAGCGGCCGTGGAAAAGGTCCGCAGAACTACGCCATCTTACTGGATACCCGCCGTGTTGAGCCGGCACGTTGCTCCTCGGCGTAGGTGGTCGATCTTTCGTGACGCATTAGCGCTAGACCCTCACGCCCTGCAACGGCTGATTCGTTCGGGATTTGCCGCCGTCCGCTTCAAGTTGGCGTTGGAGTTTCGCCACCTCAGGCAACGGTTCGAAGGCCGGGCGTCTTAGAGGGATGCGGACCAGGCGATTGGTGGCGGTGGTCACACCCATTCCTCGCTTTCCCCTTTCTGCAGACGAAAAGATTTCCATGCGGCACTTGCGTAAATATCTGGGCGCCTTCGACCGCTACATCATTGGGCCGCGAAGTTTGCCTAAGGAATTTTCCGATTTCAAGTTGAAGCGGTTTCCAGAGAAGTACTTTACCGGGGTGTTTGAGTACAACCGGCTGCTGCTGACGGAGAAGTTTTATCGCGCGTTCGCCGCTTATGAATATATTTTGATTTATCAACTGGATTGCCTGGTATTCGCCGGCAACTTGGAGGAATGGTGCCGCAAAGGTTGGGATTATGTGGGAGCGCCATGGCTAAACAATTTGGATAAGCCCGAGGAAGGCTTCTTGGCGGTGGGCAATGGAGGATTTTCATTGCGGCGGGTGCCCAGCGCGCTGGCGGTTTTTCGTTCAAGGCGCCCAGTGGATGATCCGGAGATGCGTGGAGCTGATCCGGGAAGTCTGAGATTTGTTCATGAGCGGCTGGGAGCAGAATCGACGCTGGCGCGATTTATTCGGCAAACAAAAACGTGGCTGCATCGACACGGCTATAAAAATAACGTGCCCAGGCGGGCGCAGCATCTAGCGCACCACAATTACCACGAGGATTATTTCTGGGCTTACGAGGCGGCACGCTACGTGGAGCATTTTCGAATTCCGACGCCGAGGGAGGCGCTGGATTTTTCTTTTGAAATGGCGCCGGGATATTGCCTGGCGGCGAATTCCGGGAGAATGCCATTCGGGTGCCATGCCTGGACGAAATATGACCGGGCGTTCTGGGAACCATTTTTACTTCCACCATCGCGGTGATGGGCTTCAATTTATTCGCCGACTGAGCCCAGGTTTCCGACCGCAGCGCGCTATCAACGCAGCGCGGTTATCCGCTATCCTTTAGACGTGCTGACGTTTTTTACTACTGCGAAGCCGTTTTTGGGGCATAACGGCGTCATTCAGCGCAATGCTCTACGGAGCTGGACGTTGTTGCATCCTGATGTGGAAGTTATTTTGTTTGGAGATGACGCAGGGGCTGCCGACGTTGCGCGGGAATTGGGCTTGCGCCATGAGCCGCAGGTGGAGCGCAACGAGTTTGGCACTATTCGAATCGATGCAATGTTTGGGCGTGCCCAGGCTTTGGCGCATCACGATATAGTTTGCTATTCGAATTGCGACATTATCTTGTTGCCGGATTTTCTTCACGCGATTAACCGAATCAGGTCAAAAAATAAGGAATTCCTTGCTGTTGGGAGGCGGTGGAACGCGGATATTTCGGAGAGCATCAATTTTTCGAGCCCTGATTGGCAGAAGAATGTGAGAGAAATCGCCCTACACAGCAATCAGCAGCAGGACGATTGGTTCATAGACTATTTTGCTTTTTCACGTGGTTTTTTTGGAGCGGAAATGCCACCTCTAGGGGTCGGCCGGATCTATTGGGACAATTGGGTCGTGTGGAAAGCGCTGCAGAGTCATCGTCCTGTGGTGGACATCTCGCCGGTGGTAGCCGCGGTTCACCAAAACCACGATTACAAGCATCACCCGTTGGGCAAAAGCGGAGTTTATGCGGGAGAGGAAGCGGATTTAAATCTGTGGCTCGCTGGTGGAAAACAAAACTTGCGCTGCATTGGTGATGCCACGCACGTGATGTTAAAAACTGGGGTCAGGAAGAACTTTCGGCGTCACTGGACAAAGTTTGATCGCGCGGCACCTTCCTTGGCTCGTTTTCTTCGGTTTCGCTTGTGGAATCCAACTTTTTTCTTTTTCTTAGGCATCACTCGGCCGGTCCGGGCTGCCTTAGGTTTGCGGAGTGCTGCCACGCTGGCTCGTTCAAAGAAATGACGAACGCGTTCCCAAATGAAATGCCTGTGGCTACCGTCCTTATCGACGCGTTCAATTACGGGCACTTCATTGAGGAGGCTATTCGCAGCGTGTTGATCCAGGATTTTCCCGCTGAGCAGATGGAAATTATTGTGGTAGACGATGGGTCAACGGACGACACGCGCGGGCGCGTCGCGCAGTATGCCGACCGGGTCCAATATTTCTACAAACCGAATGGAGGGCAGGCCTCCGCGTTTAATTGTGGAATCGGCAAAGCGCGTGGCAAATATGTGGCGCTTTTGGATGCTGACGACTACTGGCTGCCTTCCAAATTGAGCAAGGTCGTGAAGGCCTTTGAAACCGGCCCGGACGTCAGCCTCGTCTACCATCGATTTCAAGAGTTCAGGATGGAAAGCCATGAGTGGCGCATCGGCGATTTCAATGCGGTGTCCGGGTTTATTCCGGGGGACAAGAAAAGCGCGCTGCTATTTACCGCATGCCAGACCTCCGGACTAGCGTTTCGCACCGAAATGGTGCGTAAGTTACTCCCGCTCGACGAAAGAATGACGATTCAGGCGGACGGATTGCTGGCGGCGCTGATTATATTTCTTGGTCCGGCGATTGCGATCGATGAGCCACTCGCGGTTTATCGCATCCACGGGGCAAATCTTTATTTTCACGGGAAGAAAGGAGTCGATGCTGAAAGGCAAGCGCGACGCATCGAAACGTTGAAGGTAATTCTGGAAGAGATGGATAAATGGCTCAGGGAATCGGGTCATGATTTAGATGATCCGGTGATACTTGCCTTCCGCCGGCGATGGCAATCTGTCTATGAGACGGAGGAGTTTCTGCTTACGCCTCCAGGGCGAACACGTTTCTTCTGGCATTTGCTACGCACCACTCAGAACATGCGCCCTTGTCTGAATCCGCGGGTCAAGTTGGTGAATTGGATTAATACTGTGGGCTCACTATTTGTGGGATACAACAATTATTCAAGCCTGGATCGATGGCGAATTAAAATGAAACGCAAGTTGGCCCCATGAAGCATTCGTTAAAGACCATGTGGCGTAGCTTAAAAGCACAAAATGAATACTTTGCCGCCGTCGATTAAGCGATTGGTCCACCGTGGGCTGGAGAAACTTGGATACCGCTTAGTGCGTATAGAGGGACGACCTGGCGCGGCGGATGCACTTTCTCAATTTTTCTCATTGTTGAAACGGCAAGGATTTAATCCTCGGCACGTTATCGACGTTGGCGCAAATCACGGTAACTGGACCAGAACCGCGGCGCGATTTTTCCCTGATGCGCAATATACTTTGATCGAGCCACAAGAATTTTTGAAGAAATCCATCCAAGACCTGATCGACAGCGGCTACAAGATTCAGTGGATCACCGCTGGTGCAGGCGATGCGCCAGGACAGTTGCCATTTACGCTGTCCAGCCGCGATGACAGTAGTACATTTGATTGGACAGAAGAAGAAGCGAGGCGTGCCGGGCTTCGCCAAATTCTGGTCGAGGTAAAAACGCTGAACGAAATTGTGCGGTCTGCGGGATTGCCGGCGGATATGGTAAAGATCGACGCTGAAGGGTTGGACTTGCGAGTATTGGCTGGCGCTTCGGAGCTATTTGGGAACACGGAGATTTTTCTGGTGGAAGTGAATATTTACGATACACACCGAGAAAATGGTGTTCAGCCGGTCATAAAGCTCATGAATGAGAAAGGCTATCGTTTGATGGAGATCACGGGTCTTAACCGCAGTCCGAAGTATGGATTGCTTTGGCTCTGCGAAATGGCTTTTCTGAAGAACAGCAGTACCTTGTTGAATTCGGTCACATCCTACGAATAGGTGTGTAATGTTTGGGATCTCGATGTCCGTTAAGACGCGGCGGCTGAGTCTGCGGTAAAGGGCATCGACGCACGCTGGATTTAGCGGGCGCTTACGGGAAAGTAGTGCTGCTCAATTTTTGGGCTACATGGTACGGGCCGTGCCGCATGGAAGTGGCGGAGCTGGTGACGTGTGAATCGCGCCAAAACGCGAGATGCTACAATCAATTTTTAAACCCGCAAGCGAGCACCAAATCAACGGCACTTTTCAAGGTGTTCCACCGGGCGACTTATTTTTTTCATCTTTTTTTGGTTTTTTACAGGATGGTATCAGCACGATGATAACCTTCCGTGATGTGGGCTTCGGCGTTTTGGCGCCATTTGTACTAATCGGTTCTTGAGTCATCGTTTTCCTCCGGCATCCAGTCCCTGGTTGCGAATTATATTTCTAATCAACAACTTTTGTGCTGCCGCCGATGACAGCTGGCGCACAGAGTGATCAAATTCCCAGATTCATCCGATCCCAACTGGCCGCGATGTACGAGATGATGGACGTGAAGATCTTTTGAGATCCCGCAACACTGGCACTTCCATCCGTCACGTTGTAAAACGCACGTTCTGAGCCGATTATATTCATCTGGCTCTAAGACGAGTCGCGGTCGCTTTTGACGCAATCTTTCCATGGGCCTTTTTTCAACCTGTTGAGTAGCTGCCCCCGACACTCAGCAGGCAGAGTTTGATAAAGCCGTTCCAGGGACAACACCAAAACTTCGTATTGATTTTCCTGTGTAGCAGACCCTGCGAGAAAATCAGCGCAGATCATCTCGAGGCAGTAACCACGTGATTTGTCGGAGCCGAGCATCAAAGTTACCGTCTCGAGCGCCTGTTCCACCACCGGTATTTGGCTTTTGTACAGCTTGAAATAGATGATTTCCCACGGTTCGGTCTCTTTGCCGGTAAGGTAGCGTTCCACCTCGGTTTTGAATCCTTCTTTCGGGAGTTCTTTGGCTCGGTGCAACCAGGTTGCACAGTCAAATCGTTCCCCATCCTTGCGCGCCACCTTCACTAATTCCGTGGCCTTGCTCCAGCCCACCTCCCGCAACTGGGGTTTAGGAACGCGCGTCAAATTCTCATGAATGGCCATGAGGTAGTAGGCTTTACGCCGCGATGCAGGAAAACGTTTCTCAAGGAAGCTATCAAACGACGTAAGCCTTTCCAGTTTCCAGTACTGCTTCGCCCGGACCTCACAAAGATATTCTCCCAGCTCGACAAATCGAACGTCCCGCTCCTGGTCTTTTGTCTTTTCCCAAGACAGGATTTCGTCGATCTTGCCCAAAACGAAGACGGCGCGACGCGGGTTGATCTCTGGTTCCACCCTGGCCCGCCCGTCAATCCACAAGCTCGTCAAGCCAATCAAGGTCGCTCGCTCCTGCTTTGCGAATAAGATTCGCAGATATTAGTTGGTCGTTGCCGAGGCAAAGGCCCAGATGAGAGCAACTGACACAGCCGTTTTGCGGGAAGCGAATACCGCTGTGCGAATCAAAGTGGCAGGCTTCAATTTGATTTACGGTGGTCTCCACCAACCGGCCGAATTCTTTGCGTTGTGCTTCAGAAATGGTGGCCTTCAAGTATTGAATCTCTGGATGGTGTTTGCGGACAAATACTACGAAAGCCACTTCGGAAATCCCGGTAAGCCAGGAATAGCAGATCAACTGCGGATCAAGTGCTAGCAAGCCTGCTGGATTATCCGGGTATCGCGCAGTAGTTGTTTTCCAGTCTATGATGCAGCGCGAGCCATCGAGCTCACCAATGGCATCTACGTAAGCGAGGAAGTCACTTCCTCCGGGAAGTTGATGGACAATTTTTCGTTGCAGGTCGTTCTGCGGATCGTGAACGCGAATTCGGTCATCTTGCGTAAACCGTTCCAGCAAGTGGATACCTTGATGAACGAGGCGATCCCAGGTATCGCCCTTTTTATATTCGAGTGCCGCGCTGCGGTAAGTGCCCCATTCTGTAAACAGGGCGGCGCCGGGATCTTCTTTCCGGAATAGAGCCCCCAGAGCATTCTCAAAGGAACGGCCGAAGACCATGGACGCACGAGTCTCTTTTTCCCGCCAGCCGTCGAGGTAGCGATATCGGTAACTGCGCGGGCAGCGCAGGTACTGGCTGATTTGGGTATAGCTATAGGTCATGGGAATTACCGTTACAGCCGTTTTCACCTTCCGGTTCACACACGCGCCCGTCCCATTCCATAGCGGGAGCGAATGCATCCAGATTTTGATAACAGCGGCCGTTCACAGCGGTATGCGAGGTACGAACGATGCCTCGAAGGCCCACAAGCGCCTTTTCATCGATCTGGTCGCGAGAAAGCAATTCCATGTCGTAGTCAAAATCACGAAGAAACCAATTCAGTTTCCACAGCGCCCGCTCGGTGCAATACAATCGACCACAAAAGTGGCGGGGCTCGGAAATCGTGGGTTCCACGACAACAAAGCGAAGGTTAAGAAAAGGCTTTTGCGGGTGCCAGCGATACGAAGCATGGTCGACGCGCACTAAAAACAAGCCATCTAGATTACTTTCGGCCGCTTGTTCGGAATGCAGACCTGGAATATGCCGTCTCATTGGTTCACCTGCGATGGCCGGGCATAGGAATTGAGCTTACAAATCAAACCATCGTGATTTTCTTTTGCGGCCGCCGATAGGTGAGAAATAAAGGATTCCACCAATTCTCGGCTAGCGCTGCTGAGAGTAGTGGTGCCACAGAAATCTGCGGCGTATGCTTTCACTAACGTCGCATCGAGGTTGTGCTGACGGATTAAAATGCAAAGTTGGTCGCGCAGCCGGGACTGGCCATTGTTTGAAGTATTGTGATGCCGGTGCTGATGATTACCCGGTGCCGGTTCTGGCGCTTTAACCGTGGCGCCAGAGGAACCCAGCTCCTCGACGGAGCAAATACCAATTCCGTATGCCTTGCGGAGAGCTCGGTTAACCGCTCTTGTTTCGGCGATGCGCAATTCTGCGCCATGGACCGCCAATGACACGTTTGACGGGTCAGCGTCTCCATATCCCACAAACCGTCTTGACTTGCTGAAGCAATGAACTACAGCTTTGACCACCCAACGATTCAATTCAGGTGTGCAGAACTGCTCTTCTAAATTCGTTTCTATTCCCAGACATCTACGTCGAAAAGCTAATCGAAGCAGACCAGCGTTGGTGACATACCAGTGATCGTTGAAGTACACAATTTCGCCAAGAGCGATTGATAGTTTGTATCGTTGCAAGAGCTGGCGCAGCTCTTCCACGCTCCCGCGCTTAAGTTTGCCCCACATTAACTTTGCAACGCTCAACTCAGACCGTAACGCATCTCCATTTGACTTCACGTTGCGTCCTCCATATTAATACCAAGCGCTAAGCATATGCTAAGCGCTTGGTATAAGTCAATCACTTTGTTGCTTTCACGGCTCGGCCGAGATAACGTCTGATTCCATGACAAAGAACGAAGGTAAAGATCCGCACGCCGTAGCCCTGGGACGTAAAGGGGGAATGGCGCGTATGCAGAAGCTAACGTCAGAACAGCGTAGGGAAATTGCTCAAAAGGCTGCTAAAATCCGCTGGTCGAAAAATAAACAGAAAGACCGCAAGTCCCCTGCCTAACAACCGCTAGCCGCCAGTGTAATGATCGGACCTTTTGACGCCCGGAAACAAAAACCGGGAGGGCGATGATGGACATTCCTTAGAAGAACAAGAACTCTTTATACCCATGGTGATAACCAGGTTCTACCGACTGGAGCCCAATCGGCTGGCATCCCTACCTGACACGATGTCTCGCGGAAATATAAAGCAGCAGAGGTGGCGATGCTTTCAGTTTCCTGCAGAAGTGAGTCATCCGATCGGGCGGTTGCCGACAATTCCAGAATTGCTCGTGACCGCCCGATTTGCGTTAGTAATGTTGTGCTATATAAAAATTGCGTTGCTCTTGCCAAAATGTTGAACAATGGGGCAAAAATAGACGAAGGGTAAAAAGGCTCAACGATATCGGTTATGTGGAATCACCGGAAATTTGACGTGCACCGAGAGTATTGGTGGGCTTACGGTGCCAATAAATCCCCACCAACTTTCGCCCCAGCGCGACTGTGTAAACCGTTTATCTGCACTGGTGGAAATTCTGCTGCCATTGCCGATAAATCAGATGATTGTTCGCCTCAGGGGTCACCCAAATCCGGCCAATGAGGGTCACCTGAAAACCGGCCAACGATAGAGCCCAGGACATTGACTCCGAGGGGAGAGCTTATAGGCTCCCTCGGCATGAGCAATGTCTTGAGCGAAGAGAAAAAACAGCAAGTTATCGCACTGGGGAAGCTCGGATGGCCTTTACGGCGCATCGAGCAAGCCACTGGTGTGCGTCGAGAAACAGCCAGCGCGTACCTGAAAGCGGCGGGCATCGTTGTACGGCTGCCGCGCTTCTGGGGAAAGCGAATCCCGGCAAAACCGGCCAACGAAGTGACCCCCGACCGTGAAGCAAAACCGGCCAAGGAGGTGACCCCCGACTTTATTGCGCCTTTTTCAGCAAAACCGGCCATCCCAAGTACCTGTGAAGCATACCGAGAACTGATCGAACAGGGCCTGGCCCTGGGACGCAACGGCAAGGCGATCTGGCAAGACCTGGTGACGGACCACGGTTTTGCTGGCGACTATCAGGCGGTGAAACGTTTCGTGCGCAAGCTGCGCGGACCACAACGTCCGGAACCAGCGGGCATCATCCTCACCGCACCGGGAGAAGAAGCACAAGTCGACTACGGCAGCGGTCCGATGGTGCGCGATCCGCAAAGCGGCAAGTATCGCCGGACGCGGCTGTTCGTTCTGACCCTCGGCTACAGCCGCAAATCCGTTCGCTTACTGGCATGGCGATCGAGTGTACGCACCTGGGCCGAACTGCATGAGAAAGCGTTCCGCCGCTTATGCGGTTGTCCAAGAGTCATCGTGCTCGACAACTTGAAAGAAGGCGTGGCGGTTCCTGATATCTACGATCCCACCGTCAACCCACTGTTCCGAGATGTACTCGCGCACTACGGTGTGGTGGCACTGCCTTGTCGCATTCAGGATCCCGATCGTAAAGGGAAAGTGGAGTCCGGCATCGGCCACACCAAGAGAACGGCGCTCAAAGGGATGCGCTTTGAGAACCTAGAAGAAGCACAAGCGCATCTCGACCGCTGGGAAGAACGCTGGGCTGACCGGCGCATTCATGGCACCACGAAACGTCAGGTTGCAGCCATGTTCGCGGAAGAAAAACCGCACTTGCTGCCACTGCCGCTCGAACCCTTCCGCTACTACCAATACGGAGAACGGGTGGTCCATCTGGATGGATGCGTGGAAGTGGAAGCTGCCTACTACGGCTTACCGCCAGGATGGATCGGGCGTTCCGTGAAGGTGCAGTGGGATGCGTTGTACGTGCGCATCCTGCATCCGAATACCAACCAACTCCTTCGCGAGCATCTGCGCCAAAAGCGCGGCGGATATCGCATCGAGGAAGAAGATCACCCCACGAAAATGCCGCTGAGCACAGCGCAGCTGTTGCGACGCGCTGCACATGCAGGCACCCAGACTGGCAAGTTCTGCCAGCTGCTGTATGACCGGCAAGGAGAGACCAGCATCCGCCGCATCCTGGGTGTGTTTTCCCTGATGAAGAAATACGGAACGACGGCAGTCGAAGATGCCTGCGCTGCTGCTCTGGACATCGCAGTGTACGAATACCGTTTCGTGCGTCGTTATCTCGAGCGTCGCCCGCACCCGCAAATGTTCTTACGTCAGATCGATCCCCTGATCCGTGAACTTACCGTCTATCGCGACTTCATCAATCTCAAAATCAAGGAGCAACCAGAATGAACCTGATCGAGTTGAATCGAGCTTTACGACAGTTACGGCTGGGTGGCATCGCTGCTGTACTGGAGACGCGGCTGCAGCAAGCCCAAGCGGAGCCGATGGCACCCATCGACTTCCTCTCCTGTCTAGTGTCGGATGAACTGACGCGGCGAGGTGACCGACTGCTCGAACGGCGTAGGAAACAGGCCCAGTTTCGTGATCCGCGGAGAACCCTCGACAACTTCGATTTCCATTTCAACAAGAAGATGAATCGCAGTCTGGTCTTTGATCTAGCTACAGCCGCGTTCGTTGGCCGCCGTGAAGACGCGCTCTTCTTAGGTCCACCCGGCACCGGGAAAAGCCATCTGGCCCAAGCCATCGGACAGGCGGTCATCGGCCAGGGTTATCGGGTGATCTATCGCGAAGCACACATCTTGCTCGAGGAAATCGCCGATGCGGCCCTCGACGGAAAACGCAAAGAGCACATGGAGTTGCTGGCTACCGTGCCTTTGCTGATCATCGATGACTTGGGAATGCGAAAGTTAGGGCCCACAGCGGGAGAAGAGTTGCTGGAGATCGTCATGCGTCGTTACGAACGAGCCAGCACATTGCTCACGTCTAACCGCCCTGTGGAAGACTGGGGCAAACTGCTCGGCGACAGTGCCGCGGTCACGGCCATGCTCGACCGTCTGCTTCACCACGGCCACATCCTTAAATGCGGACCGCGGAGCTGGAGAACTAAAACAGACTTGCTTGATCAGGAGAAAGCAGGATAAATAAGGATCACGTCCTGGGCCACACCGTTGGCCGGTTTTGAAGTGACCCCAGTTGGCCGGTTTTCACCTGACCCCCGAGGATTGTTCGTCACTGGCTCTTGCTTCGGACCGTGAATTTGAAGAGCAAATAGTTTTATGACAGGAATTATTTTCGACAAAAGCTTTTCCTTGCCCAACAGCATTTTTGCAACAAGCTTTGTGCTCGTACCTTTGCGATGGCATCAGTCCATATAGGCATAGCAAGGACACGTCAGGGTTGTGTTTTGGTTTCCAAGAAATGTCTTTGAAAAGCGGGGGCGTTCTGCGCCCGTGACTGGACTGCGCCAGCAAATCAGGAAGATAGCACGGGTCCCTATTTCTCGATGGGTTAAGTAGCCCCGGGGAGTTTCTTAACTGCCTCAGGTTCCCGTGGCTTGGAGGAAAAATTCAATTGAGGCTTTGATGGCTGATGACAGCCACGGCGATGCGTTCTGTAATTCGCAACACTGGAAGAAGAATCACAAATAGAAATAGTTGCCGAAGCATCCATCTTTGCAGAAACAATTCAGAAGATTTTGTTGTTACATCTTTAATCGAAAAAGAATTCGACGCGCTAAGCGGGTAGCATGAAGTCGGCGGCGTCCGGCCCCAACTTTTCCGTATTTCCGCGGCTTGTATTTGAAATCTATCGCCACGTATTTTGCGACCCCCGCGGTTTCCATCTGCTCGCCAATGAATATGGCGTTCTTGCGCCGGGTATTGCTCTTGGAGTAACGAGCGGAAAAAGCCTGCACCACGATTACTCTTTTTCGAAAACGGCGGTTAGCAATCCAATTCCAAACCTTGACAACGTTAGACACTGGTGCATCTCTGCGTAACTCAACTTCGATTAACGCGTATGGAGTTTTGCCGCCGCGATACCCGGTTGCGTCAACGCTTTCATGACCAGCGTTGATTCCAGCAGGCCCCGCTGGTTTCCATTCTAGTTTGTTCCTCTTGTGGCGATTCAGTTCCCGGCATAAGTCCTTTGCGAATTCATTAGTTCGATTCATAAGTTTGAACACTTGACAAGCCGACTACTGTATTTATTTATCGCAGATACCCCGAAGTATCAGGTCTGGCTTTAAAATTTTGATTTCTTTCAACCATGCCTCTGATTTCAAGCCATCGAAGCGTGGAAAAGTAATTACGGAATTAAAGTGTTTCTAGGCCAACGGTTACCATCACGATGCTGGCCCATGAGCCGCGCACATAGGTGACCGCCACTTTGGAGCCAAATTTATATCTGGAAATTTGAGAATTAAAGTCTTCGCCGCCCAGTGGATTACTGTTCAGCTTCATAATTATGTCTCCCACCTTCAACCCAGCGGCCGCTGCGGGGCCTTGCGGTACAAGTGCGGTAATCATGGCACCGCCGCCTTCTGCTCTTTTGGTGGACACTCCTATCCAGCCCGGCGGAGTTGAAACGGTAGCGTCGGGTTGGGCATTTGGTCGCGTTTTAATCTGAATAGGAGTTACGGATTGTTGGACCACCGCAGTGGTTGCCCCGGGTCTCGTAGACGACGCAACGACCGGGACGTCCATACCTTTGATAAGTTCAGCCGTTACGTTTACGTTTCCTCCAGATACTTTGATTTTTCGCTCCCAATCTTGATAGCCATTTTTTTGAACAGAAATTAAATGCTCACCCGGCTGCAAGGTCAGTGAAGAGGGTGTGTTCCCTACAAAATTTTGGTCCACGGAGATTTCTGCTCTAACTGGCGTCGAACTGATAGACACGGTGGCCAAGCCTGCATTTATACCTGAACCTTCATCTCGAACTGTTACGGTAACCGCATCATTCTCCCCCTCCAGTGTGCGGAAAGCTCTCGCGTCGAGACGCATATCGCCTTGGACGTAAGCAGTTATTTGCGTCCCCTTTGGGACGGTAATATCCTTGCCGTGCATTAAGAGGAATAGCGGCGCAGCGGGCCACAATACAAGGCTGGTGGCTACGATAGCTGCTGTCATCGCTCCGGTATGGCCACCACCTTTTCCGTTCTTCACCGCACGAAGCGCTGCTTTTTGACCGTTTGCCAGCCTTACACTGTCGATATTTACGTCCAGCTTGCCACCACGCGCCATTCGTCTTTTCGCCTGAACCTCGGTGACCGTTCCCAAGGCCACGCTGCCTTTGGGAATTACAATTTTGTCGCCCACCAGAATCTCTTCCACCACTTCCCAGTCAACCTGATTGCCAACGACTTCATCAGCCGACGATATGGTTCTAGCAAGGCGCAGTTTTACTGGAGAACCGTCTTCCAGTATCAATTTACTTCCGTTTTGAGTTTGTGAAGCGGGTTGCGGTGTGACAACCATTGGAAAAATCAGAGCCTGACAACAGAAAACGAATAACACCGCGATTACTTTCAGCTTGGCCATGGGGTTATCTCCAATTGACCCGATTTCGCCATTGAATATTTCCAGAGGTTCGTCATGCTCAATTGACTGCAACCTGAAACCACGACTGTGCCGATAAAATCACCGCAGGTATGCAAAATGTGGGCCCAAAACTTCAGTCACCAGTCTTAGTGCGGGAAGCAGCGAAGGATAGTCTGATTTCGCAAGGGACCACCTAAAGAGGCTTAGGGGGAGAGATGCTAGGAAGACGCTTTGACCATACTCTTTTATGCCGTATGGATGTAATTAAATAAATTGGCGACCCCGACCAGCTTGCCTTACTGTTGTTGCTGCGAATGTGTTGCCATTGTGGATGCGCAATCCCACGCGCAACCTCGGCCATATGTCAATTAAATCTATCGAATATAATGGGAGTCTGCAACCGAAGCCACACATGAAGAAATCCGAACTGCTGCGCGCCCTTCAAATAGGCCCATGGTGGTTTTTCCCCAACATTATTGCGCCTTTCAGCAATACTTCCGAATATTCGCCGTCAAACAATTCCACTAAGTCGTGTTCGATGGGCTTAAAAATGCTGTCCAATAAAGTGCCACCCAAATAATATGGGTCACCAATAAATTGAATAATGCTTACCGGGTCACAGGCATAATCGTGTACCGCAGTTTGCTTGACGGTTTCCTTGAAAGTTTTTCTAGGACCACCAAGGTCGGGCAGGAACCATAAAAACATTAAGTGCTTTCGGGGTCAGGTTCTTCGCTACTTCCGTCGTTATCGCTCGGTTCCTCATCTCTTTCTGTTGGGTAGTAAGTGCCCAATTCTTGGTTAATTTCTTTCTCAAAATCCCCTCCAACCATTTTCACGAATCGTCTGCGTAGCTCATGGATTAAATTGCGGTCTACGACATCGAGCTTGGCAAATTCTTGGGCGGCAGGAGTCATCTGGCTTACGTCGATTTCGCCGTCGCCGTCGGGTTTGAATATTTTTGTGCGGCTTCCGTACTCCATAAATGCTGTAGCAACTTTGGTTAACTCACCAAACATTTTATTACCATGCGGGTGGGGTAATCCGCTGTTTTCTTCAAACTTCATTACCCTGTCCAAACGCGTTTGCCCGGTAGTCCATAAATATTTCAGCATGACTTCCGTATCAACATGTTCCCAACTCTTAGTGACGTTACTCTGGAGCCGACGCAGACTAGGGTCACTAGCACCATGCGGGGGTGGCTGTGAAGAATCTGTATTCGACCTCGGTTTTGGGCCTACCTCAGTTTGTTGCTCTTGCTGAGTGTTCGTTTGATCTCCAGACGCGTACTGCGTATCTCCCTGGCCGGGAGCAGCACCTTCGGTGTCCGGACGACGGGGCACTCGATGTTTGGCACAGGAAGAACGCACTTCATCGGCGTATCGTTGAGCCTCCAAAACATCTGCTTTGGATACCATTGGGTCCTCCAGCGATTTATTGCGGGCGAATTCAAAATGCTTCTGGGCATAATCGAGACGGCTGGACAGGGCATGCTCGGCTTCGGCCCAAGGCGGCATCCCGTGCTCAGGATGTGAGAAAAGCGCCTCCTCCAGATATCGGTCAGCGGCGTCCAAAGCGAATACTGCGGCTACAGAGGCATCCTCCAGCGATTTCTTTCGGGCATGGCCAAGGATTCTCAGTGCCTCCGCGGTTCTGTGGTTCCTTCTAATGCATTCATCGCACTCCTGATCAAAATGAGCTTTAGTCATTTGTGTCCTCCGAATGATCTTTACGTTGTTTCGTTGCCTTATTCAAAAACTGCGCCAAGGCTTTTGGACCACCATCGCGTAATGCGAGCAGGGCGCCCAGATTTTGATCAAATTCTTTTCGATAACGCGACCCATAACGTTCTAGCGGGGACAAATGCCTCAGGAGATCGAGAGCCTGCTGACCGCCAACAGTACCGTTCGTTAATTGCGCAGGCATGCTCGCGCGCTTCACTCGGGCCTCGAAGCCCGGGCTTTCATCTGTAGCAACAAAAATCTCCCGTTCCGCGATGGAACTCAGTGCCTCGCGCATCAGGGCGGCGCAGAGTCGATCGAAGAAGATGCGGGCGAGCGCGTCTTCAACATGTAGGGCCACGCGGAGTTCACGGAGCAAATTGCGCCATTCGCGGAGGCTTTCCCCCCGTGCAACCAGCGCCTCAAGCAGATTTCGACTTAAGATCCCATGCTTGAGGGCATGCAAGCGATTTTTGTCTGTCCGGCACGGCGCGTCATTTTCGGAGCTATCCTGCTCACCCCCTATAGATAATTTGACGTCCACACTAGGACTTCCGTTCGACGGCTGGTCCCGGAAATTTCTATCAGCTTTCATGGCGTTTCCTCTTTCACAGTTTGAATTACACAAAAAAAACAAAAAAAAGGGCACGACTAGTCGGTCGGACTAGTCGTGCCCGTAAACGGCAAGCGGCCCAGAAAATTAAAAGCCGCCTATAATTTTCGAAGCGAACATAACAAAAAGGATCGCTCCACGTCTATTATAATGTGCGTTTTCGTTCTGGATGATGACGGGAAGTAGTAAACAATCGTGCCGTCTCTTAATTCCAAAAAGACTGTCTGGTCTTGAGGTCTCCGAATGAGGAATCGGCGCATCGCTATGCTGTAGGCAGTAACGGCGGCATAGTTACACGCCGTTCATAACATAGGGTTAAGCCTAATTTTCCCGTCGAAAATAATGTATTTAATTCCTGACGTGGAGGCCACTTCCTTGCCAACCATGAGTCGAACGCTGAGCAAATCTTAAACTCGTTAATCCAGATACCAATGGTGATTCAGCTCGACGTTAAATAAACTGTTATATTTCGCCATCCCGTCGCCATCGAAGAAAGCCGACGAATATATGCTTGTCGCCAGTGAGCTGCACGGCTCGGGCGAAACCACAATGGAGCGCTTGTAATCCGGTGACGACCGGAAATTTTGGGAGCCATTCTTGCTACCGACGTACCCGAATGCTAAGTAACTTTCATGACCTGCTATTAATTAGGCTTTTGCACGAGACAACTTTTCATCATGAATACGCAATTTGTTAATTGCGCTAGTAGGTGCCGATGTTCTTACAGTTTCTCCATCAGTAAAAAATAGCACCTGCATCGTCTACGTTCGAAGGTTCCTCTGCAACGTGGGTCGGGGCTGACAGTCTGACCTTACAACTCAAGATCGGAGCGCGAGATACAAACTCATGCAAGATTTATCTGAAGGATATGGACGCTGATTTTCTTTAGGACATCACCGCGCCTGACGCCCGATCGTAAGGAATGGCCGAAGCAGAGTAGTCAATCGCGTCCGAATCATCCCTGAATAGGAGCCGTTAGAGTTTGAATACCTACTTGAGCTGTTTATGGATGGAGCGAAGCAGACTGCGCTAGAATTCCAGTTCGCCACCGGGGGAAGCTATGAATGAGAAAATAATATCACTATGTCGCTATGCAATTTTAGTGGTAAGTATGTGTTTCACCGCACGGTCTTCGCAAGCAGTCACCGTGGTAGTCGGAACCTGTAGGACCGGTAGATCCTTCACTACAATTCAGGCCGCCGTGGATACAGCCCCGTCCGGGTCTACGATTGACGTCTGCCCGGGCACTTATCCTGAGCAAGTAGTGATCGAAGCTAAAACTTTAACGCTCGTCGGAATTCTATCCGGGACCAACGACGCGGTAGTTCTCGTCCCGCCCGCTGGCGGGTTGATGATAAACGGCACCCGCATTGGGGGCCGCGCGGTAGCTGCACAGATTTTGGTGCAAGACTCCACAGGAGTCACTATTTCCCACTTAACCGTGGACGGCAGCGGGAATGCCTTGATTGGTTGTCTAACCAACCCGATAGGGATCTATTTCAAGAATTCATCCGGCCGAATAATCGATAGCGTCGCTCGAAATCAGATCCTCGACAGCCGCGACCAAGGTTGCCAGGTCGGCTTGGGGATCGACGTCGAAAGCAATTTAGGCAACCCCGGCGTTACTGTGTCAAATAATTCCGTCCACAATTATCAAAAAAATGGCATCACCGCGGGCGGCCCGGGCACCGGTGAGGGCCCAACCATGGCTATCAGCAATAATACCGTCGTGGGAATCGGTGCCACACCCCTGATCGCGCAGAACGGCATTCAAATAGGCTTCGGTGCCACGGGAAAAGTCACCGGCAATACCGTTGCTGACGACATTTACACTGGGACAATGCCTGCCGGAGGTACGGGAATTTTGGTGTATGCCTCCACAGGCGTAACCGCCTCAGGCAACTCTGTGCAGAGCACACAGTTCGGTATCGCTACGGTTACGGACCAAATAGACGGGACTGCGGATAATGCGATCATCACGGCGAACCATATTGGTGGTACCCAAGAGTTCGATGCCATTGATCTTTGCAGCAGCGTAAATACCGTGCAGTCAAACAGCATCTATGGGGGTCAAGCCGAATCAGGCATTCACCTGGACGATCAATGTCCTGGGCCCGGCTCCGCGCCGAGCGGAATCAATAACACCGTATCAAACAACACCATCAACGAACCCTGCGCCGGAGTTCTCCTCGCTTCAAGCACACCCAACACCGTTGGCCCCAACACTTTTTTCAACGTGACTCACACAACGTTGGCAGGCAACTCGTGCCCAGCCGCTGCGGCCGCAGCAAGTAGGCTGGCTGCGTCGAGTGAATTTCATTCATCGACTCGACGGCCTTCACCGCTCAAGAGTCAATAAAAATTGCACGCTGTTGGAACGTTACGCAGGTGGTTCCAGCAGTGGGCGTTCATTTCTCGGGTTGTCGTGCGCAACGGAAGCTGGCTGAGTGGAACAATTTCCGCGAATGCGGCCGACTGAATTCCCAGCACCGCCTCGACGCTGGCGAGGAAGCGCTGGAAAGTCGCGGCCTGCTGGCGAGGTTCCCGGTATTCGGAGCTCTGCGTATCCGTGGGCAATTGATCCGCAACGCAGCAGATGGTCGGGATGAAAGCCAGGATTCGCCTCCAACAGGTGCCAAAAGCTTTTGAGCATGAGGCCGGCGCCAATCACCAGGACAAACGCCAGGGCAGATTCGACAATCACCAGGGTGGAACGGGTACGATGTGCTCGAGAATAACAAAAGCCAATTAGGCCGTGTCGTAATGATCGCTGGCGCGAGACATAGAAAATAAATGCGAAAAGCCGCTAAAGTTTCTTAGCGGCCTTGGCTGGCGACTCTGGCCGCCTGTACCGTCCTTGATATTGCATTACCCCGTCAACAGTCCAAAGCAAATCGGTTTTCCTTCGCCACTGGGAAAGTGATATGGGAGTCGCTGCGTTTGCGACGTTCGTTTTATCTGCCCGAGAAGCCTTGGACTGATTTCGACGGTGCGGTCTTCCGCCGCGTGCCCCGAATCGTCAGGTCACCCAGCCAGGTCGCCGTATCGGAAGGCGTAGGACGGTCCGAACAGGCGGCTTCTTCGGGATTGGCGGAAGTGTTTTTGTTCGCATTGATGGAATCGAACAATTCGTGCCTCTATTCGGACTGCGCATAATTCGTGTTTCCGTCCTCGTCTGTCGAAGCATTTCCCAAATAGGCCAGAAATGTTTTCATTATGGAACATTTCAGTGTGGTTCTGGGGCGATATCAATGGTGAGCTCCGGTAAGACATTTCTTCATTCCCCCCATGATGTTTCGCTTCCATCGCTTCGTAAAGCCTCTCGAGCAGCAATTTAGCTATGCCGGGCCGATATTGAAATGCCCGTAAATCCCCCTCATTCCAATGTTGCTCATGCGCTATCTATATGCGGGATGTAATGGTATGTAGATTGCACATTATCGCTCGACGCGTCCGGAGAGGTGGTAATTGGGACGAGCGCAGTGACGGCCGCTCAGCGAAGAGCAAATTCAATGAACTTGCTCATAATTCATTACGACGGGCCATGAATGTGCGGGCAAGTTGAGAGAGCTACGATGCGCAGCCTGCTGCCATCTTAGGTTGCGACATGAGGCAAGTCAACGAACGCCCGAACGCAGGCTGATTAAGAGCCGGCGCTGGTACAGCTTTGAAATTTCAGAGACGCGACATCCATGAAGTGTTCTCAGTGCCGGGTAACGCTGCCAGCTCAGACGGCCGACGCAACACTTTCTTGGAGTTTACTCGCAGGAGTGCGGAATCCTAAAGTCTTCCTGGGACATTGATTCAAGCGCAGCGAGACTTTTGGTGGAAAGCGCAGCGACGGGGATTAGACGGTGTACGTATCTAAACGCATTCTCAGAGGTTGGGGCGAAAGGTTTCTGGGCTTTAGGATCGACTGCGAACGAGGCCCGATGCTTCCTGCTTGGGCCTTGCGCTAGGTGTGGGACGACCTCGGCGCATCCCGTACCTTTTGATTTGGAAGCATCCCTACGACGGTACCAACAAAGTGCCGTCCGCATAGATCGGCAAGTGCCCCGGACAAGTCTTCCCGAGGCTGACTCGGTTGAGATTAAGCGAGCGGATGGCTGCATCGTGCCGATCTACTTGACATGGCGACGACAACCCCATGGAGGGCGAAGCTTCACGATTCGCTAGCCCAACCTCATCCCGAAATCATGTTTATGGCAAGGATTTGCTGTCAGTTTGGGGCGCATCCGATTTCGCTCTGAGGCCCGGCTCTGTAGAGACGGCTTGAACGGCAGAATAGTAATCAAGCAGCAACTTGCGGCCCTTCGGGCTGAACATCCGATAGTGTGCCAAGCCTGACATATGCAACCAGCATTTAATCGTAGTGTTCAAAACTCCGAAGCCATAAACCACGCTGGAAGAAAAATTGATGGACGAGGCTTCTTCGAAATATTTGGTCGGACAAGAGACTTCGCCAATCCGGAAGCCGAAAACGATGCATTGCGCGATCATTTCATTATCGAAAACGAAGCTATCTGAATTTTCCACCAGGGGCAGATCCGTAAGCACCTGCCTCGAAAACGTCCTGAAACCAGTGTGATACTCAGAGAGTTTCGCGCCCGTGAACATATTCTCGAATGCGGTGAGCACGCGGTTGGCAACATACTTATAAGCGGGCATGCCGCCCTTGAGCGCGCCGCCGCCAATGATGCGCGAACCCAGCACCACATCGTAGACGTTAAAAGCGATCATGCTGGCCATGGCGGTGATCAGCAGCGGCGTGTATTGATAGTCGGGATGGACCATGACCACTACGTCGGCTCCGGCGACCAAAGCCTCGCGGTAACAGGTCTGTTGATTTCTGCCGTACCCGTAATTTTTCTGGTGAACAAAAACCTGCAAGCCCAGCCGGGAGGCAATCTCCACGGTGTCATCGGTGCTGTGATCGTCCACGAGGATCTTGATGTCTACAATTTCCGGAAACTCTTTCACGGTTTTTTCGAGCGTCTGCGCCGCATTGTAGGCGGGCATGATCACTGCGATGCGCTTTCCATTGAGCATACGAACTCCGGCAACAGACGTGGCTGCCAAGAATTCTTCTCGCTTCGGGAAAAACTTTACGTCGAAGCGGGCACCGGGTGCCGCACCGCGTACCAACGCGCACGGCGGCCCTTCGTATCCCAAATCAAAAATGCGCAAAACAGGGCGGAGAGGACGCTAATGGCACGCCCCGCCAATTCCGCCGCTCCCAAAGGAATATCAAGTCGAATTTGCTGATGCCCTGGCGCAACTCGCACTTCCAGAAGGCCCTGCGGCATGGCAGGCGTAACCTCGGCGGGAGCGCCGCCAACCACCCTGGCATGCCACGCCGGGTAGTAAAATTGATTGATCATCACGAGTCCGCCAGTTGTGCTATTGGTTTGGAGTTCGACGTGCCGTGGCTTCCAGAGCAGCACGCCGGCGGTGCCGCATCCTGTCAGGAAACGTACCGGAGGACCGGCGCTGGCCTGCATCGCGCTGCTTTCGTTCATCCCCGTCACCGACCATGAATTAAACCAGCCATCAGCGTCGCTGACGGAAATGGACGGTGAATGGGTCTCCGTGCGGTAACGGCGCCAGACCATGCCGTAACTTAAAATCCAGCTCGCCAGAATCAACGAAACAGCCGCGCCTGACAATACGCGAGTGAGGCGCGTTACACCTAAGGGCTGAAATATTTTGCTCAAAAATGCCGCCAGTATTGGGAGCACCACCACGCATAAAACCACATTCAGTCGCCACGGAAACTGAATCAGTTGATGCAGTATCGGAAACATTGTCCAGACCGGCAAACTCCAGCTGGTCATCATGAACACCGCAGGTACGGCTACACCCAGCCAGAAAAACACTTTTTTCCTGGCTTCCCCCTGTTCACTGCGAAGCACCACCGCTGCACAAACAATCAGCAGAACGAGCGTGTTGATGACGATCAATGAAATCGTGTGGGTGAAGTCCCCGCCAACGCTATAGAGTTTTTTGCCAACCTCGACGAAATTGTCAGCGAGGAAGTAGGGATAAACAGAGATCATTCTGCCAGTCGGGAAATTTCTGGAGTGCACCAGCGCGGGAACAAGGTAGAAGGATGCCAGGCCCGCGCCCAGCAACATTCCTGCCGCGACGCGCAAAGTATTTCTAAGTTTCTCGCACGATTCCGACAAGACCATCGCCGCGGCTAACGGAACCGGTGAAAGAATCAATACGCTGATCAGGTGGCTGATAATCATCAACGCGTAGGCAATTGCCAGTCCCGCCAGCGCGCTCCGTTCTTTGTTCATAAGCCGCGCGGTGAAGAACAAAACCAGTGGGATCCACACCAGCGCCCAGCACTCCGGAAGGGCCGTGCGCCGGTAAAAGTCCGCGATCAAGTGGTAAGGAACAAGCATGTAAATAATGCTGACAGCTAGCGCGATGCGACGGGGTGCTAAAGTGCCTGCCCACACGAGGGCTGATAAACCTGAGCCGAACATGGCCAGGTATTCCATCAGCCTAAATGCGCTGAAATGCAGCGCTTTGGCCACCGGTTGCAACAGCGCGTCGATGAAGGCCGGAAGCGGTGGATATACAAAAAAAGTCGGGCTACCTAAACCGTGATTCATTTTCAGAAGCCAACGCGGGTACAAATCGCCGCCCCAGAATTGTTCGGTGAAATGCTCCGTGAAATTCAGGTGTTCGTAGGTGTCATGCCCGCCGGCCATCGGCCCGTGAAGCAGGACCGGCAGAGTGAGCAGAATCGCGGCCGCAGCCACCAACAGAACATCCACCGGGCGAAATACGGGTAGTCGCGTTTCGAAAACCGCCGTAGAAATCGGTTCTACAGTTGAGGGGAGAAACTGACGGGAAACTCTTTCCATCGTTCCACTTAGCGACGGGGACGGAGTGCAAATCGATTCTAGCGCGGTCATCCTGGTTTATATGTACGCGCTTGTCAATACGGCGTTGATCTGAGACCGCCCACTCTGTGGACGCGGGCGCATGCGTGAAAGTCAACCGACGTATCAGGACTGCTGGGCGGCCGGGTCGCGCAGCACCACGCAGTTGCCGGGGCAGGCTACACTGGCTCATCCCGAGAGGTCTCTCCACCCAACGCAGCCACAATCGAGGTGATTTGCAGGGTGTGGCACGGTCGTTTGAGTAGAGATTTGTAAAACTCGCCGATGGAAGAACTCGGCTCACGCAACGAACTGTCTTGAAGGGTGAGAAGGGCCGATAGGTACCTTACGCAGGTAAAGGCTGCGTTCACCGCGAACCTCGCTGACGGAATGAATAAGCTCGCTACCGCGATGACAAAAGCCGATCCGAGTCGCAAGGTCCAGCTCCTGATAACGCATTATAAAAGGGCGCCCGCTTGAAGTAGATTTTGATTGCTTGTGTCAACGTCTACAACAAGGAGCACCCTCATGAATGACGCCAAGTATATTGGGATGGATGTGCATCAGGCAACGATCTCGGCGGCGGTTCGGGATTCGAGCGGAAATCTGGTGATGGAAGCCACACTGGAGACGAAAGCCGAAACAATCCTCGAGTTTGTTCATGGTCTGCGCGGCAGTTTGCGCGTGAGCTTCGAGGAAGGCACGTGTGCCTCTTGGTTGCACGATCTTTTGAAGCCCCACGTTACCGAAGTGTTGGTTTGTGATTCGCGTAAAAATGCCCTGTTGAGAGTTGGAAACAAGAACGACCGTGAAGATGCACGTAAGCTGTCCGAACTACTGTTCCTGAACAAGCTCCATCCGGTCTATCACGGCGAAACTGGAATCCGCACGCTGAAGGAACTGGCGCGTAGTTATCTGACGATCACCCGCGATTTGACGCGTGTGATGAATCGCCTGAAGGCCATCTATCGAGGTTGGGGGATTGCTTGTGCCGGCCAGCAAGTGTATGCACCGCGCTACCGTGCCGAATGGCTCGCGAAGATCACAGAAGCCGGCGTGCGCCGTCGCGCCGAGATCTACTATCAGCAGTTTGATGTCTTAGCGGCTTTGCGCCAGGAAGTGCGCCGAGAGCTATTGGCGGAATCCCGGAAACATCCGGCCATGAGATTACTGCGGCAGATTCCTTCGATTGGCCCCATCCGCGCGGCTCTGTTGATTGCGCTGATGCAGACGCCCCATCGCTTCCGTACCAAGCGGCAGCTGTGGGCCTACTGCGGACTGGCGCTGAGAACCTACGATAGTGGGGAATATCGCTTCGTGGGCGGCCAAATGAAACGCTCGAAGAAAGCTGTGACCATCCGCGTACTGAACAAAAATCACAATCATGATTTGAAAAATATCTTTAAGGGAGCTGCCACGCGAGCGGCTGCTACCGCCGGACCTTTCCAGAATTTCTACGAGGCTCGCGTTGCCAGCGGCATGAAACCACCGATGGCGCGCCTGACCTTGGCGCGCAAGATCTCGGCCATCACTTTGCTGGTTTGGAAGAAAGGAGTTCGTTTCGACGCTGAACAGTTAAAGCAACAAGCAGCTTGAGCGACGGGTGGGAACCCTTTTCTTCGCTTGATTCATGTCTGGCGGCGAACTGTCGGTTCTTCTGGCGCTCTGGTTCGAGGGTGAGTATCCATAACCGCGTTAGGTGGAGACTGTGCTTCGAGCACCAACCATCTCTTGGTTAACTATATGCCCCCTCGGACAACCAGAAAAAGCTATAGGCTTCGAGCCTCAGATAGAACTATGGTTGGCACTTTGCAACCGCACTGCTTGTCGCATCAGAAACCGAAGACGTCGTCACGACAGCAACATGACTCTGCGAAAAAAAGAAAACCCCAAGAGCCTCCCAACATTACATGGGCTGGAGAGCCGGGCAAAAATCTTTGCTCCTTCCAGTCGCCGGGGAGTTTTTCTCTTGACTCTCCCCTTTATAGAACGCGGTTACCGTCTATGTGAAATTTCAAGTTTCCGATTACGCGACTTGTCAGGAATTGAGAATCTTCATCTGTGTCGGGCTACAATTGTAAAAGCCGTGATCGGTCGAATGGGGACAGACCAAGGGCAATGTCGAAAAGAGAAAGTCTATGAAGACGTTGGCGACGTTGATCTCGATATCATGTTTGCTGTTCCCCGCGCTATCGGAAGGACAAGTACATCCGCCAGTCGAACTCAACGGGAATCAAGCTGGCTTCGGAATTAGCGCTGGCGATCCGTTCGACGTTGAAACCGGAATCTATTACCGCACCTACCTTGATCTGTTCATAGACGACAGCATTCCGATTCGCTTTGAACGCACGCAACGGAACCAAGATACGAGATCGCGCTCCTTCGGAATCGGTGCCAGCACGTCGTACGACATGTTCATCGTCGGAGATGTGAACAAATTTTCGTGGGTTGCCCTGGTATTGGCTGATGGTGGACAGGTTCGTTATGTCCGCATTTCTCCCGGTACGAGCTACAGCGATGGTGTTTTTGAAGATCAGGCCACTCCCGGAACGTTCCTTGGATCGCGTATCTCTTGGAATGGATGGTGGCATGGCGACTGGACTGTCGCGTTAAAGGATGGAACTGAGTTTATCGTGCAAGGCTGTAACGCGAATAGCAAGGCAGGACAATGTGCCGTCACAGAGATGAAAAACAAGTCTGGAGAACGCCTCAAGATCAAGCGAGATGGCGACGGAAACATTCTTCGAATCACGTCCCCGCATGAACACTTCGTCTCCGTGACGAACGACTCAGCGGGACGGATCACACATGTTGAAGATGATGCAAAACACTGGGTCAGCTATGAATACAACTCCGCTGGCGCTCTGGCTAAGTCGCGCAACTGGCGCGGCGACACTCAGGACTTTCGTTATGACGCGCAATTCAATATGGCTCGCGTGGATGAATCTGGCACAGACAGGCAAGGTCCCTATCGCTTCACGATCATAAACGCTTTTGACCAGCAGAATCGGTTCGCCGCGCAGACGATGGACTCAGGAGGGTTCACGTCGGCTGAGTACATCACGAACGAAAGTGGCAAGGTGATCCAAGTTAACGTAGGCAGTGCGGAAGGTCTCAGCCGCTACTTTTTCAGTGAGTCCGGTTATGAGGCACGCCAGGAATTCACACCGATTAAAGGTTGGGGATGGACTTACGAACTGGCGCGAGATCAAGCATCAAACGCTCCCACAACCCTTACGGTTCACTGTCATACCCAGACCATCACTTTGCCGATTCAAACTGGAGTCTCCTTGGGAGACAGCGGCTCAGGCACACTCGATTCTATTTCCGCAGCGTGCAAAAAGGCGGAAGCATCTCCGTCGAAGTCTTCAAAGCCGCGAACCCCCGCTCACTGATTGTTCTCACTCGACGCCAATAGTTCCAGAGCCTCAGACTCCGCGAGCCTCCAGTGGCGCCAGCACTTTGTACGGCTACAACATTAATTCCAACTATTTGATTACCCGCTGAAAGCCCGTTGATTGGACGGCCGCAGGGCGAAGGGCAAGCCAACGCGAATGCAAAATCGCCGTTCTTACCAAGCTTCCAACGTAGTCGATTAAAGTCACATCAAAGTACATCAATTGCCGTGTTTCCCTGGGGGCGGTACGGATAGTCTTTAACTACGACAACCCTTATAATTACTAATGAGTTTTAACGGGGGCTTCATGAGGGGCAAAGTCAAACGATGCGGCATTTACGTGCGATGTTCAACGGGGGAACAGTCAACAGATTCGCAATTAACTGTTTTAAAAGAATTCGCCGTTGCGAGGGGTTGGCAGATCCATAAAGTCTATGAGGATCACGCCATCTCAGGAACGAAAGCCAAGCGGCCGGGGCTAGATGCGATGTGGGCAGACTGTCGGCAGCGCAAAATTGATATTTGTTTAGTGTTTGCTTTGGATCGAATGGCGCGATCGTTGAAACATCTGATCGAGGCCTTGGAGGAATTTGGACGATTGGGAGTGGATTTTGTTTGCCTAAAGCAGGACATCGATACCACGAGTGCAGCATCGCGACTGTTGTTCCACATCGTTGGTGCTGTAGCGGAATTCGAACGAGAGCTAATCTGCAACCGCGTACGAGCTGGCATGACCGCAGCACGGGCTAAGGGGAAGCATATCGGGCGGCCTCCGTTGCGAAAGTTTTCTCCCGAGCAGCGCTCGCAGATTTGCGAATCACGAGCAAAACAAGGTGCCAGTGTTCGCCAGCTCTCAATCCAGAACGGCACAACTCAGTGGATGGTGAAAAAGATCTTGGATAGAGCCCCTGCAAATGCTGCATCAAAATAGGTTTTCGTTCTTTGATAGGCAAATACGGTGTTAAGCAGGGTTGTGAAACCAGGGCTTAGCGCAGTCATTTCGAATACCCCTTTTTTGACATCTGCAAGGTTGAATTCTTTAAAAATGGCTTAAAACCAATAAAATGAATGGTTTGCATGGAACCACCATGAAAATCAAGGTTTACAGAGTATTTGAGAGGATTTCTGAAGGGGCAACTATCTCTACCGTTGTTTCGATTTCGGGAGTGCCAGGCTTCGTTGCTGAACGAAATTCGATCGTTTTAATTGGTTCTGTCCTCCGTCTCGAACCCTCAAACCCAGCTCACATGAACCTCATACAAATTAATCGAGGAGGATTTATTCGGTGAAATCCAAAACGAACTCGAAAGCCGGTCCCACTGCGATAGAAGCGGTCGTCAAGTTTTTACCGATATTCGAAGCGATTGCCCCTGACGATTTTGCGCAGCTGGTGGGCTCAACTGAAGTTCCGGGAGAAATACCTTTCATGGGCCACCTCGAATATCATCCCGCGGTCTCCCAATTTATGCACGCCTGCTATGAGAACGGAATGGTGCTCTCGTTCGATTGGGGAGCATGGTCTGATGAAGCGCACCGATATATGAAAGATCCGCAACTTATCAGGGCAGCTAGCCTCAAGACGTGCATGAAATTATTAACCACACATCTTCGAGCGGAGCGATTTTGCGATGGGCATCTTGAAGACGTGCTCCGTTCAGGGCACATCACCGCCGTACTACGAAGGCTTCAACAGTTTGCGAAGCGAAACCATTGTGGGAGCGGCGCCACCCAACGCATCTATTAGGCCGATAGTGACTCCTTTGTAGAATATGATGTTCAAGACGGAGGATCCATTCGGCCTGCTTGCACGATTCTAATCCTATCCGTAATTGTCGTGGCGATACCCGCCGCATCGGCACAGGAGTGTATTGAAGCCTTGCCAAAGGTCGTTCAGCGCATCGAACAGGATCGGCTAGTTTCGACGTGTAGTAACCCGCTCCAGCTAAAACCTACCTAGCGTTGTCCATCATGCGAGTCTTATCGAGCCGTTAGGGGCGAAGGTCGTCGAGTGGATGAACGGATTTCACTCAACGCAGCGAGTTTACTGGCTGCCGCCGCGGCGGCTGGGCACGAGTTGCCTGCTAACGTTGTATGAGTCACGTTGAAAAAAGTGTTGGGGCCGACGGTGTTGGGTGCACTTGAACCGAGCAGAATTCCAGCACACGGTTCATTGATCGTATTGTTTGCTACGCTGTTATTGACTCCGCTAGTTGTAGATCCGGGTCCGGGGCATTGATCGTCCAGGTGAATGCCGGATTCGGTTTGGCTCCCAATGATGCTGTTTGACTGTACGGTATTCCCGCTGCTGCACAAATCAATCGCATCGAACTCTTGAGTACCTCCGATATGGTTGGAGGTGATGATGGTGTTATCCGCGGGCCCATCTACCGAGTCCGTAACGGTGGCGATACCGAATTGTGTGCTCTGCACAGAGTTGCCGGAGACGGTTGTGCCTGTAGTGGCAAAAATTAAGATTCCAGTACCTGCCGCTGCTGCGGGCCCGGAGTAGACGTCGTCTGCAACGGTATTGCCCGTGACTTTTCCGATGGCACCAAAGCCTATCTGGATGCCGTTCTGCGCGATTAGGGATGTCGCACCGATTCCTACGACGGTGTTGTTGGTGATGGCCATGGTTGGGCCCCCACCGGTCCCGGGGCCGCCCGCGGTGATGCCATTTTTCTGATAATTGTGGACGGAATCATTTGTAATGGTGACGGCGGGATTGCCTAAATCGCTCTCAACGGCGATCCCCAAGCCGACTTGGCAGCCTTGGTCGCTGCTTTCAAGGATCTGATTTCGAGCGACGCTATCGATGATTCGGCCGGATGAATTCTTGAAATAGATTCCGATCGGGTTGGTCAGACAGCCAATCAAGGCATTCCCATTGCCGTCGACGGTGAGGTGAGAGATGGTGACGCCCGTAGAATCCTGCACGAAAATCTGTGCAGCTACCGCGCGGCCCCCGATGCGGGTGCCGTTTACGATGAGCCCGCCAGGGGGCGGGACGAGAACTGCAGCGTCGTTGGTTCCAGATAGAACGCCGACGAGCGTCAAGGTCTTAGCTTCGATCATGACTTGCTCGGGATAGGTGCCTGGGCAGACGTCAATCGTTGACCCAGACGGAGCTGCATCCACGGCGGCCTGGATTGAAGTAAAGGATTTACCAGTCCTGCAGTTTCCCACCACCACGGAGGCTGCTTGCGAGGACTGTGCGGCGAGACAGATACTTGCTACTAAAATTGCATAGCGACATAGCGATATTATTTTTTTGTTCATAGCTTCCCTCAGAGGCGAACTGGAATTCTAGCGCAGTCTGCTTCGCTCCATCCACAAACAACCCATATAGGTATTCAAACTCTAACTGCCATAGACTCACTATGACTGAGTCCAGGATTGCATGCCATTCGCGACCTTAAAGGCATCTCCGACTTCACAAAGGCCGCTGCGGTGCTAAGAGTTGGCGCGGTACAACTTGTCACTGCCCCGCTATCAAAAATGGTTGCGGACTGGGACCGGGACCTCCAGAAGAAAAACTAGCCTGGCTTATTAGGAACGACAGCGCAGCGGCTCACAGCGTAGCCATCTAACGGAATACTTTCAGGAGCGCCTCGTTTTATCTGAGGATGCTGTTTAGGAAACAGTTCCTGGAACATTGTTTCCGTTAAGTTTTTTATCGTGGTAAAACTTCTCTCAATGATGGTCATTGTCTTTATAAGCGTACCTGTTGCGGCTGCGGTCTGTTTCCGGCTGCTGCTTCCGCTATTTACCGTTGATATGCCTTGCGGTCGCGTTGAACCCGGCCCGTCTGCGTAGTCTGCGTCCTCACTGGTGGGTTCTTTGGAATCGGCGGGAGTTGCGGCTGTTTCGTCTGCTTTGCTTCAAATATTTCTACTGCCTCCGCTCCGACTGGGTGTACCAGGGATTTTTTGATTTTTAGCCAGCCGCTAACTGTCGAGTACGTTCCGGCTGCGCTTCGCCACCACGCCTTCTAAATTCCGCTGGCACCTCATTGAACAAATCAATAATCTTGACCTTTGACTTACTTTTCGGCGTATTCTGAAAATCTGCAATAATCCTCGTTCGGTCGGCCATCACACGAAACTAAAATAGTTTGAATACATCTGCCGCCCAAGTTACGATGGCCAGCCCGATATGGTCCTGCCGATCTTTTTTCAGCGTCCATTCCCTTGGGCGGCACTTCCTCGCAAAATCGAGACCGCTCTGAGTGAATAACCGCGAGTTTCCGAATGATCGTAGAAGCATTATTTTCACGAAGTGACGGCGTCTCGGTCGAGTTCATAGCACATGCGCAACTAGTGGGTTTAAAAGTAGGGCTCCTGCGTCTTACGGAAAAACTCTTCTCAGGGTACGAGATCACACTCCGACGTCGGCAGTATAACGACGAATGGAAATCGACAAACATACGGGTCGGACATGAAATTGATTGTGACTCAGAGGGCTATTTATACTCATTCCATCTACTTGTGACAGGCTCGGATTTCTGGATCGTAGAATTTCCCCCTCCTGAAACTGAAGATGCTTTAGGCAGATTGCTAATGGAATGCAGCGTTTGTCGCCATCGCGAAGTTGTGCTTTTAAAGCCGGTGGAACTGAGGGCTTTTGAGGTATATGGATGCGTTGCGCGCGCCTGCATTCAGTGTTCCGCGCCGTCAATCTGGGTTGAAGCTCCGTCGGAAATACAGTTGATGCCGATACCAGAGTTCGAACCTGCACCCAAAACAGAATTTTTGCCAGCACGAGCAAGCCCGCGCATGAAATCGAGACTCTTAGCTTGCGTTCGTCAGCACGGGTATGACGAGGAGGCTGTATGCGAGGACCTATCAGGAGGTGGTGTAAGTTTTCGCAGCCGAACTCAATACGCTGAAGGGTCGTGGATCGAAATCGCCGTTCCATTTAGGCGGGGCACCAAAGCAATATTTGTGCCCGGTCGGATCGTATGTTCGGTACCCGTGAGGGGCGTGGGACTCTTTAGGCACGGTGTGTCATATCTTAAAGGTCCCTCTGAATCCTAACTGGCCCCGCTTACGCTCCAACCACTTAGGATTAAGAACGCTCTGCTACCAGATTTAAGGAAGGCGGGGCTTAAAAGAAGAGGGGTGGGACGCTCGCCCGACGAGGTAACTGTAACCGGGTGAAAGATAAATCAGAATCTACGCGAGTGTCCAGACATTTTATGGAAAGCGTTTTCTACGACGTGGCTGTTCTAGGCTGACGCTGAGAAGTGTTGGGCGCCAATCGCCCAGAGAATTCGCGGCGGCGCGCCCAGACAGGGCGCTCACCGGTTGACGACAATCGTCGACCCTTCATCGACTCTGACCACAAAGGCATCCGCGTTGGATTGCGCGGTGCCGCCGGTAAACCGGTAGCCGACCGTGAAAATCGTTGGGAAGGCCGGTTGAACCACCACACGGGGGCGGGACTTGATGACCGCCACGCCGTTAACTGCCGCGCCGAGCAGAATGGTGTAGAGGGGGCCGTTGCCATTCTTGTCGAGCTTGACTAGGAAGCCGGCTGTGGGGTTCGGCCGGATGGGCGGCGCGCCGGGGAAAGTTGTGGAGGACATGCTGCCGCCGACCCAGGTGCTTGAAGTAAAGGGGATGCGCCAAACTGTAGTTGAAGTCGGTTCAGCCAGACTATTTTGCGAACGTAACCGTCGTATAAGGTTTTGGCAGGGAGCCCGAAGATTGAGTGGGGATCTCTTTACTACATTTTTACTACAATGCTGGTCGGTTGCTGATTTAAATAGATGAAACGCAAGATTAGAGATCGGGGCTAACGGCGTGATTACAAAAGAACTGGCGGAGAGGGGGGATTCACTCCCAGCCCTATCTGCATGCAACTCTGTTCACTGCCGTTTTCCAGCGCTAACTTCGCTACTATGCTTATAACAAAGGGGATGTATTTGATTCGCGATGTCAAATCGCCACGTAACCATTGACGATATGCGAGGCAGTCGCGGGATCAAATAGAACCTTTTTAGTAGCAGGAGTAGCATTTGGGACCGTTGTGTTCGGCCTATGGTGACTCACATTAAGGCGGCTGCACCCAATGGAAACGATTAACAAGCGCCTCAACTTGCGGGGAATTTACATCCGCATAAAAAGCAGGATACGAGTCAGTTATGGCGGTGCCTTCGTCCAAGTAGGTAAGGCCTCCGCGAAATGTAACAACCGAACCAGTGATTTGACAGTGGAGAAATATAGCGCCATCAAGTGTTATTGGGCTGCCTTTCGGGAATACCACAGATTCGTACACGATTACTCCTCCCGGAGCCGGATACATTCCGGACGCACCTGTCCAGGAAAAATGTCTCACCACGGAAATTCCAATTGACTTCTTTATCTCTGGCAGGTCAGCAGGCTGTTCGAGTGCGACGATGCTGCCTCCGTGAAAAGTAGCCGCCTGAGTAGGTCCTCCCACTTCTCGATGCACCTTCGCTGTTTCTTTAAGAAGCACGCGGCCCAGTGCGGTTAAGTCCGACAGAGTGAGTGAAGCGCCGTCAGGACCTTTACGTCGGAAATTTGAAACTGCTTTATAACGAGCGTACTTATCCGGGCTCTTAAAGAAACTCTCTGCAACATCGTTCATGCCGCCTAGCCAGTAACGGAAACCCTTAGGAACTGCTTCAACGTTAGACCTGTTCGTACGAAATCCCCAGTACAGACGGCCACCGTAATATTCGGGGGATGCAGACATCGCCAAAGTTCCTATTTTCAAAACGTCGTCAAGGTCGTAACCGACCATCAAAACTTGCAGATGGTATAACCCGGCGGCCTCCACAGGGGCTGAATTGACCTCAGCGAGTACCGAAAGCCGGAAGCTAAGAAGACCCGCAAGCAGGTCCAATTTCTTAATCATCGGCATACTGGCCCTATCGTCTTCTAAGGATTTTATGATTCCTAATATCTCAGTGCTGAGTTCAGGGACGCTTGGAACAGTGGCCTTGCCCAGTCCTGCAATTGCAAAGGCCGTCTTCGAATCGAATTTCAGTAACTTTTGTCCCGGGTCGCTAAGTTGGTGATTTCCTAGCGTCTGCATGCTGTCCGTCATAAGAACAGCACCCTGACGATTAGCCAAAGCCATGATAAGCGTTCCCGAAATTGTGGTGTCTTCAATCTGAGCAGAAAGTGAATTCGGACTAAAACAAAAAACGAAGATCAAACCAATGCATATGGAAATTCGGAGTAACATTCAATCGGAATATACCATGTTGTTAGCCGAGGAACTTGGGCCAACCGCGTTTACTTGTACCCCTTTACTCTGGCCGCAACCGCGCCCGATTTCGGAACGCTTCTAACTGGCGGCTTCTTTGGGATTGGCGGGAGTTCTTTTTGCTTTGGCTTGAACGAATCAAACAATTCGTGCCTGCGTTCGGACTGTGTGTACACGGGATTTTTTATCTTCAACCAGCCGCTTACTGTGGCATACGTTCCTGTTTTGCGCTTCGCTACCGTGCCTTCTAAATTGAGTCGCACTACTTCATTGAATAAATCAATTCCTCGGCCCTCAACATACTTCCCGCAGAGAATATCGGTTAAGCCGCTTTTTTCGATGATTGCCCGCAATTTTTCTTTTCGTTCGATTAACGGAAGCTGTCTCAAATCCCGACCGTTCAGATAGAGCAAATCGAACGCATAGAAAACCGGGTACCCTCGACGGAAAAGCAGTTCATTGAAAATGCTGCGACCCTCGGCGTCGAGGCAGACTATTTCGCCGTCGATAACTGCATTTTTTACTTTCAGCTTGGCGAGGTTGTCTTGGAGGTTTTGAAAACTTTTGTATGAGTTCCGCCGACGAGAGACCAGCTCGCATTGACCGTCAGAGATATACGCCAAAGCCCTAAAACCATCATGTTTTAATTCGAAGAGAAAGTCAGGATGGTCGAAGGGCTGACGAACGAGGGTTAATTCGGCAGCGTCGAAGCGGGGTGGGCGCACATAAATATGATGCGGAACACGCACGGAGGGGATCAACGAAACAAAATCGAATCCTGTTACAACTCCAGCGCCTGCCAGTCCTTTGGCGGGAATACGATGGGCCAGAAATCAGGAGCCGGAGTTGCAAATTGAAACGCTACTAAGAGTTCGCTGTTGTCGGCCCTTTCCGTCCTCACCACGCTGCTTTGCCTAACCATTCCGGTCTAAGATTCTTCAAGAGAAAC
Source organism: uncultured Acidobacteriota bacterium (assembly GCA_963733775.1). GTDB lineage: Bacteria > Acidobacteriota > Terriglobia > Acidiferrales > UBA7541 > Acidiferrum. Next base: position 96,679 of record CAVTEE010000005.1, read on the forward strand.
TTTTGTTCAGGTGCGAGTTCCATGCGCAATGTGAAGAGTCCGCCATGTGCGTTGACAACCTGCGTAAAGGTGGCCTCGCTTATAACCTCCGTCATAGAAATCAATAGAGGCAACAACTGCAACCCGCAGCATTACCCTCTCGCTTCTCCGCTTATTCTTAAGTGCGACGGCATCCGACATTAAGGGCCTCCGGTGTGACTGGAAAGCCAACTATATTAGAAATAGGGCACTGAACTAGTTGCTAACGACACAGTGCTGTAATATAACCAGAATGTATACGACAATGCAATCGAACTCCCCGCGCACTTTGGTGCTGAAAGCGCATCTTCTCGAAATGGTTATTTCGGGAGCAGCCATCGCTCTGGGACTCTTTATGTGGTTATCGCGAAACGATTCAAATTCAGGCGTCAATTTGCTGGCAGGAGCGGCTTTGCTGGTGGCGGGGCTTATCGTGTTCGTCTTTGCAATGAAAACGATTCTCAAATATAAGCGATGATAATCGGCGACCAACTACGAATGTTACGTGAACAAAGAAAACTTTCTCAAGGCGACATCGAGAAACGGACAGGCCTGTTACGGTGTTATATCTCTTGCGTAGAAAACGGCCACACAGTTCCCGCAATTGAGACGCTGGAAAAGATGGCTCCCTCGGGGGTCAGGTGAAAACCGGCCAACTGGGGTCACTTCAAAACCGGCCAACGGTGTGGCCCAGGACGTGATCCTTATTTATCCTGCTTTCTCCTGATCAAGCAAGTCTGTTTTAGTTCTCCAGCTCCGCGGTCCGCATTTAAGGATGTGGCCGTGGTGAAGCAGACGGTCGAGCATGGCCGTGACCGCGGCACTGTCGCCGAGCAGTTTGCCCCAGTCTTCCACAGGGCGGTTAGACGTGAGCAATGTGCTGGCTCGTTCGTAACGACGCATGACGATCTCCAGCAACTCTTCTCCCGCTGTGGGCCCTAACTTTCGCATTCCCAAGTCATCGATGATCAGCAAAGGCACGGTAGCCAGCAACTCCATGTGCTCTTTGCGTTTTCCGTCGAGGGCCGCATCGGCGATTTCCTCGAGCAAGATGTGTGCTTCGCGATAGATCACCCGATAACCCTGGCCGATGACCGCCTGTCCGATGGCTTGGGCCAGATGGCTTTTCCCGGTGCCGGGTGGACCTAAGAAGAGCGCGTCTTCACGGCGGCCAACGAACGCGGCTGTAGCTAGATCAAAGACCAGACTGCGATTCATCTTCTTGTTGAAATGGAAATCGAAGTTGTCGAGGGTTCTCCGCGGATCACGAAACTGGGCCTGTTTCCTACGCCGTTCGAGCAGTCGGTCACCTCGCCGCGTCAGTTCATCCGACACTAGACAGGAGAGGAAGTCGATGGGTGCCATCGGCTCCGCTTGGGCTTGCTGCAGCCGCGTCTCCAGTACAGCAGCGATGCCACCCAGCCGTAACTGTCGTAAAGCTCGATTCAACTCGATCAGGTTCATTCTGGTTGCTCCTTGATTTTGAGATTGATGAAGTCGCGATAGACGGTAAGTTCACGGATCAGGGGATCGATCTGACGTAAGAACATTTGCGGGTGCGGGCGACGCTCGAGATAACGACGCACGAAACGGTATTCGTACACTGCGATGTCCAGAGCAGCAGCGCAGGCATCTTCGACTGCCGTCGTTCCGTATTTCTTCATCAGGGAAAACACACCCAGGATGCGGCGGATGCTGGTCTCTCCTTGCCGGTCATACAGCAGCTGGCAGAACTTGCCAGTCTGGGTGCCTGCATGTGCAGCGCGTCGCAACAGCTGCGCTGTGCTCAGCGGCATTTTCGTGGGGTGATCTTCTTCCTCGATGCGATATCCGCCGCGCTTTTGGCGCAGATGCTCGCGAAGGAGTTGGTTGGTATTCGGATGCAGGATGCGCACGTACAACGCATCCCACTGCACCTTCACGGAACGCCCGATCCATCCTGGCGGTAAGCCGTAGTAGGCAGCTTCCACTTCCACGCATCCATCCAGATGGACCACCCGTTCTCCGTATTGGTAGTAGCGGAAGGGTTCGAGCGGCAGTGGCAGCAAGTGCGGTTTTTCTTCCGCGAACATGGCTGCAACCTGACGTTTCGTGGTGCCATGAATGCGCCGGTCAGCCCAGCGTTCTTCCCAGCGGTCGAGATGCGCTTGTGCTTCTTCTAGGTTCTCAAAGCGCATCCCTTTGAGCGCCGTTCTCTTGGTGTGGCCGATGCCGGACTCCACTTTCCCTTTACGATCGGGATCCTGAATGCGACAAGGCAGTGCCACCACACCGTAGTGCGCGAGTACATCTCGGAACAGTGGGTTGACGGTGGGATCGTAGATATCAGGAACCGCCACGCCTTCTTTCAAGTTGTCGAGCACGATGACTCTTGGACAACCGCATAAGCGGCGGAACGCTTTCTCATGCAGTTCGGCCCAGGTGCGTACACTCGATCGCCATGCCAGTAAGCGAACGGATTTGCGGCTGTAGCCGAGGGTCAGAACGAACAGCCGCGTCCGGCGATACTTGCCGCTTTGCGGATCGCGCACCATCGGACCGCTGCCGTAGTCGACTTGTGCTTCTTCTCCCGGTGCGGTGAGGATGATGCCCGCTGGTTCCGGACGTTGTGGTCCGCGCAGCTTGCGCACGAAACGTTTCACCGCCTGATAGTCGCCAGCAAAACCGTGGTCCGTCACCAGGTCTTGCCAGATCGCCTTGCCGTTGCGTCCCAGGGCCAGGCCCTGTTCGATCAGTTCTCGGTATGCTTCACAGGTACTTGGGATGGCCGGTTTTGCTGAAAAAGGCGCAATAAAGTCGGGGGTCACCTCCTTGGCCGGTTTTGCTTCACGGTCGGGGGTCACTTCGTTGGCCGGTTTTGCCGGGATTCGCTTTCCCCAGAAGCGCGGCAGCCGTACAACGATGCCCGCCGCTTTCAGGTACGCGCTGGCTGTTTCTCGACGCACACCAGTGGCTTGCTCGATGCGCCGTAAAGGCCATCCGAGCTTCCCCAGTGCGATAACTTGCTGTTTTTTCTCTTCGCTCAAGACATTGCTCATGCCGAGGGAGCCTATAAGCTCTCCCCTCGGAGTCAATGTCCTGGGCTCTATCGTTGGCCGGTTTTCAGGTGACCCTCATTGGCCGGATTTGGGTGACCCCTGAGGTACGGACCTGAAGCCTGATGTCTTACTTTTGGATTTGCACCTGCCTGAAAAGCGCGACTTCACACCTTCGTTGGTTAAATCCCAACTTTGTACCGTTCGCACTATAGCCGTTTCTTTATCGAATGATGATGAGGCTAGAGCACTTGCGGAGAGCTACGGCGCTGTATCACTACTGGATAAAATGAACCTTTACGGCGCAATAATTCCCGCGATTATGCAGTGTTCGGACAACAACCACTTCTCCGCGTCAGCATAGGGTGGCCCGACGAATGCTACTTGGTTTCCTGCTCGTCAGTTTGGTTGTGCTGACTATAATCGGTTGTGCGTGGCTCGTTGAACTCACCGGACGATTTACAGTTTAGCCCTCAACTGATTCTCGTGATTATGTAGCATTCGGACAGCCGAACATTTTCTCGGCGTCAGGGATAGAACCATTGTGGGTGGTTGGTATTACGTCCTCGGCGGTGTGTGGGTGGCAATCGCCGCTGTGAAGTGGATGTCGCGGCATTGGTGAAACAGACGCTACGACTGCGTAGGTTTATGGCCCATTTTTGGAGGCTGGCTCCTAATTCGTTCGGCCTCTGCGACCAGTCGGGGCTCATTACGCGCAGCAATTCTCGTCTCTGTTCGGGGTCTATGGCGGTCTTTAATTCTGAAGCAATCGCTTCAAGTTTCCGTTATACCTCGGCGAAACCATCGTTGGCCATGTGCCTTGGATTATGCCAGTTTTAGAACAGAGCGACGCCGTTTGTGATTCCATAGGTATATGGTTTGGGAATCTTCAAAGTAAAGCAACGCTCGCAATTTAAACATCGCGTCGTGCGCGTTCTCGCGTTTCACAAACGTGTCCACTAAGAATTTCAACTCATCGGAAGACATAATTTGAATCGCAAAGTACCTCTCACTGGCATCACGCGCAGTCAGCAAATCCGCAATCTCTTGCTGCAACGAATCCCGCGAACCCAGATGCACCAATTGGAGTGGCATCAAGCCCATTTCGAGCGTTGTTGGAGCCAGGGCCAAAACACTCTCCAGCACTTTGACAGCGTTCACGGCGGTTTCCCAAATCCCCAAATCGACGTAGTCTGTCCAAGGCCTCCATTCCAGTCTTTGATCTAGCGCATAGTTTGATGGACTACAGAAAGACCCTTTTTCGGTTGTCCGATACTGAACACATTTGATTTATAAGTTTTGGCATTATCGGTGACAGCGAGCACGGCCCCTCCCGTTACCGAATGCCTCAGTGGACTTTGAACTGCCCGAACTGCAATACAGTATTCAGCCACAGTAAGATTGATACGGCAGTCCGACGATCTTCTTTACGATTCGCTTTGGCCTTACGACCGGAAGTGCCCGAACACGGCGCAATTGTGGATTGTCCGCACTGCCAGAAGTCTGACACTCACCAACAATTTCAATTGATGTACTCGCCTGAATGAGAAGTTTGTATTAACGTCTCGCGACCGCAGCGGTGACCTTCTGTATGTAATCATCTGTCGCAAGATGCAGTTCGTCCAGCTTGTGGCTTATGTTGTCCGTTGGAGCGTCGCTCTCGATGCCTGCGTGCAGGGAGGCATCTGCCTTTGCCATCCTCTCCCTTGCGGCTAACACGTTTTCCGGTAGTTTCATGAATGGCGCCTCTGCCTACCATCCTCCGTCTTCGTAGACGTGTATGGCAAACTCTTTCTCTCGATGAGCTTTTTCTATTCAACCGGATTCCTGTGGTCGGGCCGATAGCGCACACTTCGCGGGGATGGAACAATAGAAAAAGTTTAATTTCGCATGCGGCAGATTGGTATAACACTGGTAGGCAACGCAGATGTCGACTGTTGATGAGGTAGTGCAGGCGCGGTATGGGCGGCCATCGCCTCCAGTGGAGGCCGCTATTAAACTTTGGCGGCCTTTTTCTTTTGTTTTCTCGTTTGTCTCGCGCCAGCGATCATGACGACGCGATCCAACTGGCTTTTGCTATTCGTGGGCCACAGCCAGCCAACGGTGTTAATTAGCAGTACCGACAGTCCAAAGAACACCAATGCCATTAGCCCTGCAAACGCGACCATCAAAATTATTACTTTCAGGGCACTGCTATATTCTTCTGCCATGTTCTTAATATTTCAGGATGGTCTTCATCGCTGAAACGAACAAAATAATTCCGGCGACCAGCAGGGCGGCACCAGCCAGTAAATTAAAGCCTGAATTAGAATCCTTCATTGATAGCCACACAAAGATGCCTAGAGTTATCGCCGCGCCTGAAATAAATATTTCAAGAACGTGTGCCCTCAGAATTAGAATGCGTGGTGGACTTAACGGCATTGGGTTTTGTCCGTATACAGCACGTCTTTTGTACGTTCTGGTTATATAATGTTAACGATATTATTACAACGGTTTAGTCTTGTGCTAAATAGATAGCCGAGGACGTGCTGTCGCCGCTGCTGGATAAGTTGTGGGTTGAGGCGAAGTGAATTTCACCAATCCAAATATTCGTTACAGAGTAAGGCACGGTCAAGACGCGCCTGCCGATATGCATTCTTATACCGTTGAATAATAGAACCGTGACATATTGCTGCGAACTTTCGCCGTTCTAATTTCCCAGACGCAGAAACTGACGCATGCTCCCGCGGAAAGCTACATCGAGAAATGGTTCGAATTGTATTCTGACAAACTGCCGACGGATGGCGGCCAGATAAAGATCAATCTAGACGAAGTGCAGATAGTGTGACCGCCTTCTCAACTGCGCTTAGGTCGCGCGTGCTTTATCGGTCCGGGCTAGCCGTGACTGTTTGGTTTGAGCTTTAGACTCGGAACAATTGGTTTGCGCAGGAAATCTAGCAGAAAGAGCTGATCGTTACGCGGAGTTGTTAACCGCGTGTCACCGCCTGTCACCGCGTTGACTGACATGCGTCGGTGAACTAGGATGCGGCGCACTGAGGCCCTCCAGGATGGCCATCGAACGGCTAGGTCACTATCGAATGCTAGAGCGGATCGGCGCTGGCGGCATGGGCGAGGTTTATCGCGCACGCGACGAACGGCTCGACCGTGAAGTCGCTATAAAGATTCTGCCTCCGGACGTTCAAGATGACTCCCGAGCTCGTGATCGGCTGCTTGCAGAAGCGCGTTCGGCATCGCAACTAAACCACTCGCACATTTGCACGATTTACGAAGTCAACCAAGAAGGCAACATCGCTTTCATTGCCATGGAGTATGTTGCCGGACGCTCGCTGAGTGCGATCATTCCGTCGAACGGTCTCCCCACCGAACAGGTGATTCGCTACGGAACGCAAATTGCGGACGCACTCGCACATGCTCACCAACGTCGCATTGTGCACCGCGACCTGAAGCCAGCGAACGTAACCGTCACTCGAAACGGGAGTGCGAAGGTGTTGGATTTTGGTCTGGCGATGAAGCTGCCCCCGGAAGAGTTGGAGGCAGCAACTGTTTCACAGGCGCAACTCGGTGAACCCGATTCGCTCGCCGGGACGTTGCCATACATGGCACCGGAACAACTCGAAGGCGGCTTTGTCGATGCGCGTTCTGACATCTGGGCGCTGGGCGTTCTTATGTATGAGATGGCTTCCGGCCACCGACCGTTTTCGGGCCGTTCGGCATTTGCGCTGACCTCCGCGATCCTTCGTGATCCGCCGCCACTTTTGCCCGATACTGTTCCCGCCGGATTGGCAGGGGTGATTCGAAAATGTCTCTTGAAAGATCCAGTAGGACGTTATCAGAATGCCGGCGAAGTACGGTCGGCGCTGGAGGCGCTCGAGTTGAGTACGGCTTCGAGAGCTGCGCTGCCCAAGTCGCCAGCGGGCAAAGTTCCGCGGACAGCGCTGCTCACCTTAATTCTTTTGGGTCTGGCTGTCTTAGTGGTGGTTCTATTTGCCACAAACGTCGGCGGATTGCGGGAGCGGCTAGTGCACCCAAGCGCGGCTCCCGGAATCCGTTCGCTTGCGGTGCTTCCTCTCGCGAATTTGTCTGGTGACCCGTCGCAGGACTTCTTTTCGGACGGAATGACTGCCGAACTAATCCATGAAGTGAGTAAAATCGCGCAGCTTCGTGTGGTTTCCCGAACATCTGTGATGAGCTACAAGGGAACACACAAGGCGCTCCCGCAGGTTGCGCGTGACCTAAACGTGAATGCACTGCTGGAAGGTTCCGTGGCGCGATCGGGTGACCATGTGCGGGTCGCAGTCGGACTCTATGATGGCGCGTCTGAACGAGAGTTGTGGTCGGGAACCTTTGATCGGGACCTGAAAGACGTTCTCGCTCTGGAAGACGAAGTGGCGCATGCGGTGGCGCTGCAGATCCGTTTAAAGCTTATTTCCTCGCCGGGAATCCGAGTCAGCGTCAATCCAGTAGCGTACGATCTCTACCTAAAGGGCCGCTATGCGCTCGATCAGGATAGCCCAGACAATTTGAATCTTGCCTTTGCGTACTTCCGCCAAGGAATTGAGAAGGATCCCCAATATGCTCCGCTCTACGCTGGTTTGGCGGCAGCCTATGGCCGCCTCCCCTTTTATACGGACACGCGTCCCAGCGATGCTTTCCCCAAAGCTAAGGAGGCGGCAGCAAAAGCTCTACAACTCGAACCAACTTTGGCCGAGGCACATGCCTCGATGGCATATGTTTTGAATTATTACGATTGGGATCGATTCGGCGCCGAGCAGGAGTTTAAGCGCGCGCTCGAACTCGACCCAAACGATGCCGCCGCGCGGCACGTGTATGGCAGGTTCCTCGCGTCCATGGGCCGCGTCGGCGAAGCACAGGCAGAGCTACGCCGCGCGCAAGAGCTCGATCCTTTGTCACTGGGTATTCAATCTAATGTGGGAATGATCTCGTACTTTGCGAGGCAGTACGGTGACGCTCTCGAGCAACTCCAAAAAGTTCTTAAACTCGATCCCAAGTTTCCAGTGCCCTATTGGGGAATGGGCATGTGTTACGAGCAACTGAAGAAATACCCGGAAGCACTCGCGCAATTCCAAAAGGGCATCGAGCTTTCGGGAAGGGACTCGAACGGAATCGCCTCGCTGGCTCACGCATATGGCATTGCGGGGAAACGCGTCGAGGCTGAGAAGATTCTGGCCGAGTTGTCGGCTCGGGCAAAAACAGAATATGTGTCTTCCTACCAATTCGCTGTGATTTATCTGGGGCTTGGCCAGAATGAAAGGGCCATCGCAGCACTCGAAGGCGCCTATAGCGAACGCTCGACGCTCCTCGGCTATTTGAAAATGGATCCGCGATTCGACCCACTTCATTCCGACACTCGGTTCCAGAGCCTGCTAAGTCGCGTCCACCTCCCCGAATAGTACTGTCTCTGAAATTACCGCCGCATAAATGCTTGGTGACTGGCTCTGTGCCATCGACTTCACCGGGATACACCGATAGCAGTGTCCAGTCCGGGCACACATACTTCTACGTAGTCACCGCGGTGGATGCCAGCAACAACGAAAGCGCGCACTCCAGCGAAGTACAGCGATCGTACCGTAAGAACTCAGTACGCTAGGAAATAAAAAGGCCGATGCCGGACGCACGCGGAAAATGCCCTGGCACATCGAGGGCGTTGTCTGCGCATGCTGGCCGTATTGCGCCCTAAGGCTGATACACCATCCTAAGAATCGACGATTCAGCCTTGAATCCTGATTTTCGGCGCTGACTTCGTAGATGACGGGTAGCGTGCTGTTATTCGCTCAACTCCCGATCAACCCACCACTAACTCTGGTTATGAGACCTCAGACTGGTTGCGTTGTTATCACCCCCGATTGATCCCGAGTCACCGGCAAACCTGACCTTACACTCGCGGCACTAAGCCACTGCCGAATGATTTCTACAGCTGGTGTCTAACGCACTAATCATCAATTTTTAGACCCGCAAGCGACAGTCGTGGTATCAGCGCGATGATAACCTTCCGTGATGTGGGCTTGGCTTTTGGCGCCATTTGTACTAGTCGGTTCTTGAGTCATCGCTTTCTTCCGGCATCCAATCCCTGGTTGCGAATTATATTTCTAATCTACAACCGTTGTGCTGTCGCCGATGACAGCTGGCGCACAAAGTGATCAAATTCCCACAGTCATCCGATCCCAACTGGCCGCGATGTACGAGATGATGGACGTGAAGATCTTTTGAGATCCCGCAACATTGGCACTTCCATCCGTCACGTTGTAAAACGCGCGTTCTGAGCTGGTCATATTCTTCGGGCTTCAGGACGAGGCGTGGTCGCTTCTGATGCAGGCTTTCCATGGGCCCTCGTTTAACCTAGCGAGTAGTTGATCCCGGCGCTCATTGGGCAGGATCTTGTAAAGTCTTTCCAAAGACAGGACCAATGCTTCCGATTGATTTTGCTCCGTAGCCGCTCCTGCGAGAAAGTCCGCGCAGATCATCTCAAGACAATAACCACGTGATTTGTCCGATCCGAGCATCAGAGCTACCGTTTCGAGCGCCTGTTCCACTACCGGTAATTGGCTTTTGTATAGCTTGAAGTAGATGATTTCCCATGGCTCCGTTTCTTTGCCGGTAAGATACCGTTCCACCTCGGTTTTGAATCCTTCTTTCGGGAGTTCTTTGGCTCTGTGCAACCAGGTTGCACAGTCAAATCGTTCGCCATCCTTGCGCGCCACCTTCACTAGTTCCGTGGCTTTGCTCCAGCCGACCTCCCGCAACAGCGGTTTAGGAACGCGCGTCAGATTTTCGTGTATCGCCATCAGGTAATAGGCTTTACGCCGCGATGCAGGGAACCGTTTTTTGAGGAAATTATCAAATGACGTAAGCTTTTCGAGTTTCCAGTATTGCTTGGCCCGGACCTCACAAAGATATTCTCCCAGCTCGACAAATCGAACGTCCCGCTCCTGGTCTTTTGTCTCTTCCCCAGGACAGGATCTCGTCGATCTTGCCCAAAACGAAGATGGCCCGGCGCGAGTTGATCTCTGGTGACACTCTGGGCCGCCCGTCAATCCACAAGCTCGTCAAGCCAATCAAGTTCGCTCGCTCCTACTTTACGGATTAGGTTCGCTGCTATCAATTGTTCGTTCCCGAGGCACAGACCCAGGTGAGCGCAACTCACACAACCGTTTTGGGGGAAACGAATCCCGCTATGCGGAGCAAAGTGCCCAGCTTCAATCTGCCTGACGGAGGCGCGCAACGCGCGCCGAAAGGATGCGGGGAAACTCCATGCCACACATCACGGCGTGCTTAGCCGTAATCCGCTGGCAGCACTTATTCGTCTCGGAGAAAACCCTCGACACTTACGAAAAATCAAAAAGATGTTGCGCGCGGAGCTAAAGCCCATCGGGGTTGTCGGGGAAATTTTGTTTGATCGAGCATGGTCATCGTACCTCAGATGTCTGCTGATTGCCCGCGTCGAAGCTGATTTATTCATGCCCGTCGATCGAGGCAATTCCGACCGAGTGCCCGAGTTAAAGGAAATGGACCTTCCCACTTTGGTTTTCGCTGAGCCGGACGCGCCAAATTACGATTTTTCTGATGATTTGATGAAACACCTTGAAACCGCACTGCGTTACGACGGCCATTTTGCTCGGGAGTTTTACCGGGCAGTGGGATTGCTTATCGCACTGCGGGGCGGTGGAGTTGCTGGACTTCTCGACTGCTTGTGAAAAATCAGCGACACCTAAATTATGGAGGCAATAATGGAAAATGTTAGAGTCACGATTGTGGATTTCGTTCGGCGATGCGATCTGCTAAACGATCAAACTTTATCGGAAACGCAAATTACTTGCTTAAAGTCAATTTACGGCTTGCCTTTGAATTACCATGAACGCGAAATTTATTTCCGCGGGACCGGCCGTACGACGTACGAGGAGAAGGAGCAGTCAGAAGCCACGTTCATTGCAGGTCGACGCGGCGGAAAAACGGGAAAGATCGCAGCTCCCATCGCATGCTACGAAGCGTTTCGCGACCACGGCCTGCCACCAGGCGAGGATGCCTACGTGATGTTGCTCGCGCCCACGCTTAAACAAGCCAGAATCGCTTTCCGATATATCCGCAAGTATCTTAAGAAATCACCGATTCTTTCAAAACGCATCACGCGCGTGACACGAGACGAAATTATCCTCGACAATAATGTCGTAATCGGCTGCCACGCTTGCACGCAAGATGGTGTGCGTGGGCGCACTCTTGTTGCCATCGTTTGCGACGAAATCGGGTTTTGGGCCTTTGATGAAGATGCCGCAAACCCCGCGGACGAAGTGCTAGCGGCGCTGCGACCGGGCATGGCTAGCGTTCGCAATGCCAAGCTGATCAAGATCTCGACGCCATTCACGAAGTCTGGTGTTCTCTGGGAGGAGTTTCAACGGCGTGGTGAGCTTGATTATCCGGTGTGGCAAGTTACTACCTTCGAAATGAATCCAACCGTAACGCCGGAATTGGAATGGGTGAAATCGGAGCGCCGGCGCAGCGAAGAAAATTATCGTCGTGAATATCTGGCCCAATTTACCGATTCAATCAGCGGTTGGGTTCCTGCGGAAATTTTGGACCCGTGCATCGCGCGCGGTCGCGTGCAACTCCCGCGCCAACAAGGGCTAAACTACGTTGCGACACTCGACCCCGCGAGTCGCGGACATAATTTCGCACTGGTGATAGTTCACCAGGTTCCTGACGGTACGGTTGTGGTTGATCTCGTGCGAATTTGGACCGGCTCAACCAAGGTTCCGCTGCCATTCGAAGGCGTGCTTAACGAGATAAAAATGATTCTGGAGTCCTATGGCATAAGTTCTGCAGTTGGGGATCAATTCAATTGTGACTCGATCCAACAGTATTTGCAGAAGATAGGAATCATGTATGAAATTAATGTTTTTGGCGCACAAATGAGAACGCAGTTATTTTCGGGCCTGAAACACTTAATGGTGCAAGGAAAAATCGAAATATTGGACGACAAGGCCTTGCTTCAGCAGCTTCGGAATTTGACCGAAGAACGGAGCGAGCGCGGTCAGATCGATGTTCGTCCAAGCAGCGGGAAGGATGACCAAGCCGTGGCACTTGCGCTAGCCGTGAGCGAAGTCATGAAATACCGACCGCCGGATGTTTTCGATTCGGTCCCCGTAGATCTCCGTCCCTCACGAGCGGCGCTGCATCTAGACCCGAAGAATTGCCCCCTTGCGGCGCCATGTGAAAATCATCCGGAGTGCTTAGACGTGGGTTATTGTTTGGATTTCGAGAGTAAAATCGTTAGCGCGCCCCTTACACGAATAAGTTTTTAGTAGTGGTTACTTTGCGAGACTTCATTTAGGAAATTATTAGCTAACGATTTTGGAATGAGAAAGTTAGCGCGAACAAGTTGCTCTTGGCCATGGGCAAAGTTGACATCAAAAGAGGCCACTTTGGCGATATTACAAATCCGGGGCCGACAATGAGTGAGATATTCTAACGTATATGAAACTGGCCGTTTGCAGATTTGGGCTGTTCTTTTTCATCGCTGTTTTGTTACCGAGTGCGTTGCCGGGCGGACGACACCAGGTGACGAGTGCGGTTTTGAGATGGAACGAGCCGTTGAGCGCCGATGGCGATAACCAGGTTCTCCAGACCAAGGCCCAGGAACAAGACCAAACGCAGCCGCAAGAGCAGCAAGGTGAACAAGTGGTGATTCAGTTTATTCGGGATCCGGATGCGGCACCACCATTTGCAGTGAAAGGAATAGATGGCAAAACGGTGAGTCTGGCCGGGGCCCATGGAAAGGTGGTGCTGCTTAACTTCTGGGCCACGTGGTGCGGACCATGTCGCATGGAAGTTCCCGATCTTGTTGAGTTGCAGAAAAAATATAAGGATCGGCTACAAGTGATCGGCCTGGTGATTGATGATGCGGACGAAGATGCCGTCCGTAAATTCGCGAAACGCTACTCGATAAATTATCCCGTGGCTATGGCCACTGATGAAATGCGGTTTCAGTTTGGCGGCGTGCCGGCGCTTCCAACGTCTTTTATTATTGATGCGCAGGGCCGCGTGGTTCAAAAGCACATCGGGCTGCGCGATCCGGAGCTCTATGAAATGGAAGTGCGCGCTCTCCTGGGGCTGCCCATCAGCGCAAGAGTGGAGACATTTGAAGATACCGGTGAAATATTTCTAAAACACGCGAACCGCGCAACCAGCTTCCAGGTGTGGATATGACGCGGCTCACACCCGCGCAAAAGACCGTAGCCTTACATCGCATGAATGAAGACACCTGCACGTGCGGGTGCCAATATACTTTGGCGCAATGCCGGATATATTATAATGCTAATCGCAACCGAATAGAGCGCGCCGCTAAAATCGTGGCGGAGTGCCCGCCGACGGCGCTTCCACGCCTAACCAAAATACACCTAACCAAAACGCGGTACCGGAACAAGCTGCCCCACCTGCTGCCCATCCCTAATCCATGGCCTTCGCCGCGAAAATTGTTTTCTTACTTGCGCTCATTTTATGTTTGAGCGGCTGGATCTCTCCGCCCGTAGCGTTGAGTTTGGGAATTATTTTCGGGTCAGCATTAGGCTTCAATGGACGCCATATTTCAGCAGAGAGCGTGAGGAGCACCCTGTTCTCGAAGTGTCCGTGGTGGCACTAGGATTCGGAATGAACCTGCACGAGATTGTCAAAGCAGGGCGCAGCGGATTTATTTACACTGCGCTGGGAATTTCTTTTTCGCTGATAATTGGACTGGCGCTCGGCAAGTTTCTCTGCGGATCGGTGGTAATGCCTCCTATCTGATTACTGCAGGCACAGCGATTTGCGGAGGCAGCGCCATTGCAGCGATCGGGCCGATATTGCACGCGGACGACGTTGTAACGGCAGTGTCGTTAGGCACGGTTTTGACTCCAACTCACATCGCGCTTTTAGCATTTCCACCTATTGGAGATATTTTGCACTTAACACAATCGCAGTTCTGTTGTGGGCCGCGTTGGCAATTCATGACACCAGTTCGGTGGTGGGTGCAGCGGCCAAGTATGGCGCGCAGGCGCTGGTGGTGGGCACAACGGTAAAGCTGGCCCTGAGTTTGTGGATTGTGCCCTTGGCGTTGGTAACTGCCGCAGTGAAGCACAGCTTTACTGGTGTGCCGCTGCCATGGTTCATATTGATTTTTTTGCTTCGCCGCGGTGGTTAATACCTACATTCCGGCATTTGGAAATTTCGACAGGTGGGCCTTTAGTGCGGGCCGCCGGGGCCTAACTGCAACGTTGTTTTTAATTGGTACCGGAATTTCCCTTGCAACAGTGAAGAAGCCGCGGATGGCGGCCGCTTCTCCAAGGAGTGCTCTGTGGATTATGGTTGCGACAGTAACGCTGTATCTAATCCGCATGCAAATTATTTTGTTCTCAACGGCGGTCGAGCTTGGTCGCCCGGCCTGAAACTAATGTGATTTTATTCGTCAGCTTGCGGAGAGACATGGCGAAGCCTACACTCTGGGGCGTAAAGCATGTACATTCGATCGGTTCTTTGGAGGAGGACTTTATGAACGGGCGTGTTCTGTCATTTGTTGCGGTACTGGCGGTGGGAGGATTTTTAGTCGCGCGTGGTGCAATCTGACAGTCCACCACATCAGCCACGCGGCGTGTTATCAACTGCGGGATGATAACGCGCAACTGCCCTTCAGCGGAGGAATTTTGGCGGGCAACACGTTGTACCTTTCCGGACGAATCGGGATCGATCCCAAGACAGGAATGAAACTGTGGAAATCGACGACGAAATTAAGCTGTTACTGGACCACGTGAGGGCTACATTGACCGCGGCGGGGCATGACGATGGACGACCTGGTCTACGTGCAGGTGGCGTGCACAGATTTGACGCTATACGACAAATTCAACGTCGCGTACCGAAGTTACTTCACAACTAAAGAATTCCCTGCAAGGGAGTTTATCGGTGTGGCGTCATTGCTGAGGGGCGGGCATTTCGAAGTGCAGTCGATAGCAGTCAAACGGTAGGGCCGTGTCGGCCAGTATATGGGCACACAACAGATGCCCAAAAAATGGCAACTGCCCAAAATAACGCCTTATACGATAACGCGTGCCCCTGTAGAAACCACCTAAACCTTGTAATTAGTTACAGATGTCTATTTACAAACTTTAATCTCTAATGGTGTGTGCCAGGACCAGTCAGTCAGTGGGCAAATACACCATGCTCCGATATTGACCATTTTTGAAAAGAAACCCGGTAGGACGAGCTTAACTGTTGAGGGCAAACTCGCCGGCACCTTGGGTCTCCGCCTTGGAGCAGAGCTGGAGAGACTTACGTTACAGCTCGTCGGGAGAAAGTCTCAGCATCAACCTTTGCGGCGTCAGTTTCATCGATGCATCTGGCAAAGCGTTGCTGGCCGAGATCCACCAGCAAGGCGGCAAGCTGGTGGCGGGGAAGGTTGTTTAAACCAGGCAATAGTCCGGGAAATCGCCGCCAAACAGCAAAATGACGAAAAAAGTGAGAAAGTCAGCCAAAGGCCCCTAGCCCACACTCTGATCATATTCTATGTCTTGTTTCTCGGTCTGTCGCTAGCGAGCGCGAATTCCGCCAAAGCGCAAACGAGCCCAGCTCGCAATGGGCTTCCCGCCAACGCCCCAACCGA
>CAVTEE010000006.1:0-395000 GCA_963733775.1 uncultured Acidobacteriota bacterium
GCGCTAGATTGCTGGAGATTCTCCTTTACACTTACCTACTGCAGCATTATCCTCTGTCCGTTTGTTCTTACCTGGTAGTCGGACCCCAGAAGATTGTTTTTAACGTGGAGGATGCATGAAGATTTCAGCAGCTTTGCTTTCCGTCGTACTTGCGGGAGCGGTGTTAGTTGCCACGCCCGTAAGTGCTAATCAAGACGCGAACGATAAGAAGGACGCGGTCAAGAAAGAAAATAAGTGGCAGGGTAAAGTGGTCCGAGTTAACAAGGACACGTCCACCATAGACATTCATGGCGGCGCAGCTCCGTCAGAAACTCAAAGAACAATCAGTTACGACGCCTCCACCAAATGGACCAACGGGGGAAAACCCGGGCAACAGGACGACGTCAAAACCGGTTCGTTCATCATCGTGATTGGCACTGTAGGTGGTGACGGAGTGATGCACGCGACGCGCATCGATCTGCGCGCGCCGCGCTAGGACCCTTTAGTTTTTGAGCGCATTGCTGGCGGCTGCGGCGTCCAGGGGGTTCCGCGCCGCCACAGCGCGCCCCGATTTTGCGGCGATATCTTGCAAGCGAATCTTTGCCGTCCGCGCCGTCTCTCGCAGTAGCGGGTCGGCATGCTCCAGGCAGCGATTCAATTCTTCTTCCAGGGTTTGCAGTCCCAGGCTTCCAATCGCATAGGCGCCGCAAGACTTCAGCCACGGATCATCGCTGGCTAGCAGCTCGGCGACCGCTTGTTCGCGATTATCTACCCTTGCGCGCACAAACCGTTCCGCGATCACCGCTCGGTCTTTGATGCTGACTTTGCCGTCCAGCAGCGGTAACAGCATTCCGCGCAATTGCGATTTCAAAACATTTTCCAGAAATTCCAGGGCGTTGTCGTAAACCGTCGGATTATCGGATTGCAATCCAAAATAAGCCGAATGCAAATCCAGGCGTGGATACAAGAGTCCCAGAAGCCGGAAAATTCGTTCGAGTTCTTGCCGGATGGATTCACCCAGGGCGCTCAGAACCGGTTCATCCACATTTCCGGGGACGTGCAGCGATTCCAGGATTTGATACGAGCGGTAATGCCCCATGATTTCGGCGGCAAGCACGGTTTCGAGCAGTTGCTTGTCAATTTCGATTTCGGGATGAAGCTGCTGAATTTTGTTCAGCGCGCTGATGACTTGAAGACGAAGCGCGGTGTTCGCATCGAGCAAGTTTTCTTGTAACATCTCCGCCGCGGCAGGCGTGCCGATGCTGACGAGGACGGGAGGAATAGCCCGGCGGGTCACGATGGAACGCGAGCCATCCGCGAGATGCTTCCCAAGCACCCGCACGATCGGGTCGCCGAATTTTGCCAGCGCTTGCGCGGCGTCGCCACAGAGTTCTTGATTGGCAAGAAGTTCCACCAGTCCTGGAGCCAGAGAATGTTTTTGCAGCGCCCCGACGGAGTGAATGGCTTCGCGCACCACGAGATTGGCAGGATCACGCAGAAGCGTCGCCAGCAACGGATCGAAGGAATCGGGCAGTTCGCCGAGGAGGCGTGCGACTTCCGCGCGCATACGTTGGCATTCCTCTCCGCCCTGGCAGGCCATGTCACTGAGAATTTGGCGGGCCGTTTCGAGACTCTGCGCTTCGCCGGGGCGCGCGAGATATGCCGCCACTGCGGAGCGAACTGAAAAATCAGCGTAGTCTCCAAGTTCTGTGAGAAGTGTCAAGGGATCAATGTGGGTGTGGTGAACCAGGTACAGCATTGCCTCAGTTCGCACATTGTGGTCGGGGTCTTTCAGCAGCGGCTCGATGGATGGCAAGACAGATTTGTCGCCCGCGGCGGAGAGAACCGAGATGGCTTTTTGACGGACTGCCGGCGCGGGATGGCTTAGAAGGCCGCGAATCACCGGGTGAACAGCACGCTGCCGCTCGATTTCGAAGAGGCTTAGCGCGTAGAGAATTTCTTCCGGGTCGGAGACCAGGATTTTGCTGGATAGCAAATCCGCCGTGGAGCGGTCCAGCGCCATCGCAGAGACCTGGTCGGCATTCAGCCGGTGCTGGCTGATGGATTCCCTCAGAGCCGCTATGTACTCCTTCCCGGTGAAGGAAACCGCCACCAACCATGAACCGATCACAAGCAGAGCAATCCAAGTGATCTGCCGCGCCGGCACCTTCAGATAGGTGGCAAAAACCAGGACCGTCACCCCGGCCAAACCATCGCCCAAACGCACGATCACCGTGTCGATAAACCATTTCGCTCGCAACTTGAGCCTATGCGGTAGCGGCAGGTACAACAACTCGAAGGCAGACTTGTCCAGGGAATAGCGGAGTACTTGATCGCTGCCTTTTAGCAAGATGGCGGATAGGAGGGTGCCCCACATCAGCAGCCCGGCTGACCCCAACATTACGGAAATGGGAAGCACAAACAACATCGTGCCTATCCCAAATCGACGGAGCAATCGCGAGGTCAGCAACAACTGAATCAACAATCCCAATATCCCGGCGTAGAAATAGAAGTTTCCAAATAAGATGGCCAATGCGTCTTTGTTTACTAGAAACTGTTTGGCAACCGCTTTAAATTGCCAACCGGTAAGCGTGGTGACGAACGCAGCAAGCCCGATGACTGCGGCTATGGGTCGCAAATATGAAGAGGAGAGAACCAACCGCATACTGCTCTGTAAGTCCCTTTGCCCGGGTCCCTTATCCCCAGATGCTGCCGTTTCACCATGATCTGCAACTCGGGATTTCCAGCTCTGCCACGCGGTTGCCATCAGCGCTGCACAAATCAAGAGAAGCAACGTCATGCCTAACAGCAGGCTTTCCGTGCCGAAGACCTCAGCTATAGTTTTCGAAAAAAAGCCGGCGAAAATTGCACCCAATATGGCTCCGCCGCCCACCATGCCGAAAATGCGTTTCGCTTCTCGGGTGGTCAGTAGATAATTCGCTAGGGTCCAGACTTGGGTCGGAGCGAGTACCCCGAAGATGCCTACCCAAATATAAAATGCCGGATAAAGCCATGCGGGATGGTAGTAGTGAGACAGCGCCCAAAAAAGCGCGCAGTTCGTTGCGAAGAAGAACTGGCTGCCTACCAGTAGGTTGCGAAGAGAGGTTCTCCGCCCCAGACGAACATAGCCGACTACTACGATTCCGACTAAAATCGCGCTCGCGATATCTGCGTAAGGCAACTGCACCGCTTGGAAGCGAGCAAGGAATAAGGCGTCGCGTGCAACCCTTCCGGTTATGTAGCAACTCATAATCAGAAATAGACAGGCGCACAAGGGGATGGCACGCCGCAAATCTCCGGGTTCGATGTTCAGTCCGCGCTCAATCCACCGCTTCATCTGAAGAACCTTCTTTCACAGCCTCTTTTATTGCGGTGCGACCGTCGCTCCGGAACATATACCCCCAGCCGGTGAACTCCCCACCTTTTCCGAATCCTTCGCACCACTCCCAACTGATGGATGCTCCCCAGGGGCGCCGTTTTGCGCCAAGGAGCCAGCGGAATCGAGAAGCATTACCTGCTGGTCCAAATACACAGCGATAAATTTTCCATCGCCGCAGATCTCCAAAGCGGATGGCCTACCTCCGGGGTAGTAGCTACTGAGCATGCCGGTGTCGATCAGAAACACTTTATTGCCAAAGCGAGGTCTTATGCGGCCACCCTTCTGGACCGTGTGACCAACTACAATGTGTGTCGCCTTGTAACCCTCCAGGATCTTGCTTACCTGTGGTGCACCCTCTTCTTCGCTCCACTGGTCGTAACCGCGAAACCACACCGGACCATCCACCCGCACACTGAACCAATCTTCATGCTTCAAGAACTCCTGGATCTTTGCCTGGCGCTCAGTGTTAACAGGGGCATGCGACTTGAGCTCAGCGCTGACCTCCGCCCGAAGCACATTGTAGATTTCCTGCAAATTGAAGAATGGCAGAATCAAATTTTCGTTCTGCAGATACCCTTTAGAGGAATCGAATAGCTTGATTTCGTCGTGGATCCGATTATTTATTGCGTCAACCTTCGTCTTGGCCAGCTCAGGAGAAATTCCTCCGTGCAAAAAGATGATTCCATCAATTTCGGCCACTGCGGCATGTCCCCGCAGCCATTTACCGTATTCTCCCTTTGGACCTAACGCCTCCCGCTGCTCAATGAAACCCGCCGGATGGCGCGCCATCCACTCCGCCTCAGTCAACTCCATGGGCTGGGGAAGCTCTGCAAATAACGATGCGTGACCATCCTTCCATTTCCGATATTCCTCATACGCAGCTTTCTGTCGCTTCTCGGAGTTGGCGTCGGCAAAACTTGCGTAGTTCCCAGGTGTGACATAGCGCAGGTCGCCCATCATATTCATCACTTCGTGGTTACCGAGCAAACTCACAACCCGGCCGCCAGCTTGCGGCGCTTCTTTCTCGAGGGCCATCATTAGGTCCATGACCTCGCGCGGCTTGGGGCCGCGATCCAGGAGGTCTCCGACCTGCACGAATGTTGTCTTGCCGCCCGTCCAGTGGTTCTGCGGGTCCGTAAGGCCGGCGCGCTGGAGAATGGCGACAAAGCCGTCAAAGTTATTGTGAACATCGCCGATGGCAACTACGGTTTCCGGTGGGCCTGCTGGAGCACTTTCCGGTCCCGCCCACGCTCCCACCGCCGACACCAGGACCAAGACGAAATAAATACCAAGGTGTTGGGGAGAGACCCACACCGGAGCGCGGACCATTTTCCTTCCTCCTAGAGACCAGACCAGGTCCATCCTAACGGCCAGGAGACGGCCGATCAGATTTCGACGCGGCGGTTGGCGATGGACCGCACGCAACCCCACTCGCGGAACCATCCATGCAGGCTCCGCGAGCGCGTTGCTATGCGACCACCTATTCTTAAAAGATATCGGGGAGGTTCAACTTGCGATAAAAGACCGAGCTCGCCTACTGGTTGGCGTTGCCGTGCGTGAGCCGCTTAGAGATTAGACTCGCGTGAATTACGCTGCCGTCGGCGCTGCCCTTGCAAATCACATAGTCCCCGTCTTTAACCTGGCTGGCGTCAATGTCGTTGACCTTCTTGTCGCCATGATACTGACTGACCCATTTCGTCGAGCTGTCGAACACACAAGTTCTCTGCACATTCCCACCAACCTGACGAATGGTCAGAGAGGACTGCTCTTTGCTGCTCCTCTCAACCCTACCTTCAAAGCGCATCTCCTTCGACTTGGCGGGAGTGTCTTGCGCGAACACCGCCGTCGTCAGCGGAGAGGCTAGTACCAACGCGAACAGCAAAGCGAGTTGCTTCTTCATTATGTTTTTTCTCCTTATCACCGGTTTCACCGGCAAAGCCATGATGTGGCATCCTTGCATTCTTCACTGGTTGCCCGCCAGCCCTGATGCCAAAAAAGTCGCCGCCATCGAGCGGTGCAGTTTACTTTGGCGCTTAATGATTCAGTACAGCACTTCTTTCTCACCTTTTTCGGCGATTAGCTTCTGGAACCGTTCGACAATCTTATCCCGTCGCATCATGACCGCCGCCACTTCATCCTTGTCGAGATAGCCTTTGGTTTTTTCTGTGAACTCCTTCCCGTCCAGGGCCTTCAGTCTCTGCAACAATTGCCGGTCGCAGCGCGTCAAGTCTTTGGGATCTTTCGGTTCCTTGTTGAGGCGAAACGCGCGGCTGAAATCAACCCTCCAAATCTGCCAATTCTCACCGATTAGCACGTTGGTCAGATTGGGGTCGGCATCGGAGACCAATTGATCGAACACCCGAATCTTGTACATCTGATTGTTCCAGGCCTCGGGAGCCGGCACCGATATTTTTTGCTTGACGCGGTCCGCCTCATCCATCTTCACCGGCAACCACCAACTGAGCGAACCCTTCTTGCCGTCATATTTGCGCTCGACGTATACCGGTAGCATATCGTCCATTCCAATCAACTCAGCCAGCACATAGGCTGCGATGTTGTACTTATAGGAATCCACGAAGTTCAGTTCGATGGCGCCGTTGGCCAGCTTCATTTCTCGTTTGTGCTCATCAATAGGTTGGAAGGACGCGTCGTGGGTAACCGTTCCGTCCGACAGTGTAAGACGCGAGGTGTTGGTGACGCCTTTCTTGGCCCCGTGACTGTTCACCACCTTGGCGGTGACAAGGAACTGCTTGATCTGTTCCTTTGTAAGGTTTGGCTCGTCCCCGGCGACCGTGAGCAGCCCGCATACCAGGCATGCCACAACCGCAAAAAACAAACGCCGGCGCAAATAGATCAGGGTCATGGGAGGACCTCCACAGAATTGGTGGGACTCTACTCCTTTACGGCGCAGTCGACAAGAAAATAGTCGGTACTGGCTGGCTCAAGGGAATTCTCGCTCCCTGGCAATAGGGTTTGGACCACCGACGAAAGCGGACATTTCTACTTTGCGAGAACCGGACACCCCCATCTTTGTAACGACACCTCCAAAAAGGGGCTTGGCACCGACCACATTTTGTGGTACCATTTTGTCGCGTTTGATGCTTGTATCGCCTTTGGAACGTTGAAGAAAGCGGTCGCAAGGTCACACTTGCGGCCTTTTTTTATGTACGGCTGAAGACGGCCAGGCTCTGTTGAGGGGCTCGGAAAGGCACCAAATAGCTCAATTTAGTAATGCTCAGCCGTAACCCGGCTGACAGAAAAGAGTAAAGCAGTGAGTAAAGAACAAGGAACAGTGAAGTGGTTTAACGCCAGCAAGGGCTTCGGTTTCATCCAGCGCCAGAGTGGAGAAGATGTGTTCGTTCATTTCTCCGCGATTGTGGCTGATGGCTATAAGTCGTTGAATGACGGCCAAGCGGTTGAATTCGAGGTTACCAAGGGACCAAAGGGCCTGCAGGCCTCCAACGTCCAGCCCCTCTAACCCACTTCGCAAAATCACAATTACTGGCGGCGCGCTTCGGTGCGCCGCTTTTTTTTTAACCCGTCTTTTCATAAACGCCACTTTCACCGGTTCACTGCCAAATCCAGCCCACTATTAGTTGTTTGTCTCACCTGAACGCAAAACACCATTGTAGTTTCCGCTACGTTAGCCTCGCCGGGCTATTGCCCTCAACCAATCCTCGCCTGAAGATCAATGGTGTAAATAAGTCGATACGTCCATCTGCGACTTGGGGCAACTGGATATGGCGAAATTCAATCGCGCAGAACTTGATCAGCTCGAACGACGTGAACTCCAACTGACCATTCTTTCCGCGGTCTTTGTATTTGTACTGGCCGCAGGTTTGGCGACCCTCATGTATCCGCTGGTCTTTGAGCATCCCGAAGGCAATAAGTGGACTTTGCGCGTGGCCTATTTCGGATTTTGCGGGCTGACGCTGCTCTTCATCGGCTACCTCGTTGATCGCCAGGGCATGGTCCGCAAATTGAAGCAGCAATTGCTGGAGGAGCTGGAGCGCAACATTGAGATAAGTCATCAGGCCAGCGTGGACATTCTGCAATCCATGCCCGGCATCAGCCACTTTTGGGACCGCCTGACCATGGAATTTCGTCGCGCGGTGGCTACTCAGAAAACTCTGTCGCTTTTGCTGATTAAAGCTAAGCCCGCCACTGCAAAACCTGGTACGCAAGTTGACGAATCCGCCGCCTTTGGCGATGCTGCAAAGGCCATGGCTAAGAAGCTGCGACCCACTGATTCCATCTACCGCTTGGGTAAGGATCTCTTTGGCGTAGTCCTACCCGAAACCGATCCTGACAATGCCCAGCGCGTGGCCTTCCGATTACAGGAATCCTTGCAATTCGTGCGCGCGAAGTTTGGCGGCACTTACGACATCAATTGCCACAATTATCCTGAGCAGGTTCAGAGCGCCCACGAAATGGAAGACATCGTGAAATCTTTGCTGCCTGACGAAATGGGCTGGGAAGTACCAGTGGCGCA
Source organism: uncultured Acidobacteriota bacterium (assembly GCA_963733775.1). Lineage (GTDB taxonomy): Bacteria > Acidobacteriota > Terriglobia > Acidiferrales > UBA7541 > Acidiferrum. The sequence continues at coordinate 7,851 of CAVTEE010000006.1, forward strand.
ACCTACTCGCTAAGTCGCATTCGACTTTCAGCGATTTTCGCTTGCTCCGCGGCATTACTGTTTCTCGGCGCGAATTACTTCAGCGCCTGCTCCAAGTCCGCGATCAAGTCTTCCGAATCTTCCACCCCAATGGACACGCGCACCGTTCCCGGACTTACGCCGGCACGCCGCAATTCTTCCTCGCTCATGTTGTAGTGCGAAGTGTACAGCGGCAATGCCACCAGCGATTCCACACCGCCCAGACTAACCGCCAGCAGAAACAGTTTCACTGAATCGCCAAAGCTCCGCGCCGCTTCCAGGCCGCCCTTCAAATCGAAAGCCAGCATAGAACCAAATCCGCGCATCTGTTTTTTTGCGATGGCGTGATCCGCGTGCGACCTCAGTCCCGGGTAATGCACGGCCGCAACCTTAGGATGTGCCTCGAGGAATTTCGCCACGGCCATGGCATTTTCGCACTGGCGCTGGACCCGCAAGCCCAGCGTCTTCATTCCACGAATCAGCAAAAATGCCGCTTCAGGATCCATGGAGCCGCCCAGCGAAATCACCATGTGCTGAACGCGATGCATCCATTCCGCGCTGCCGGCCACCGCTCCCGCGATGATGTCGGAATGCCCGGCTAGCGCTTTAGTGGCGCTGTGCACCACCATGTCGTAACCCATGGAGATGGGATTCTGGAGTATGGGAGTGGCAAACGTGTTGTCGATAATGGAGATGAGCTTGTGCTTCTTTGCGAATGCCACAGCCTTGTGCAGATCCACGAGGCGCAGCATCGGATTCGTGGGCGTCTCCACATACAGCACTTTCGTTTTGGAAGATAATTTCTCTTCCATCCCAGCCAGATCCGTTTCCACGTGATGCACTGTGATTCCCATGCCCGGGAAAATGTCCCGCATCAGCCGGTAGCTTCCCCCGTAGAGCTGCGCGGTGGAGATCAGTTCATCTCCCGCTTTCAGAGCGCTAAGCAACGCGGAAGAAATAGCAGCCATGCCCGACGCGGTAACCACCGCAGCTTCTGCGCCTTCCAGCGCCGCGATTTTTTCTTGCGCCACCGTGAGCGTGGGATTGCCATACCTCGTGTAGATGTACGCTTTGCTCTTGCCTTCCGCCCACAGCTTCATCTCTTCCGTGGAAGAAAATGTGAACGTCGAGCTGCGGCAAATCTCCGTGCCGACCGGGGCGCCGACTCCGTGTTTGTTGGGTTCACCGGCATGAACCGAGCGCGTCTGTGGTCCCCACTTCTGCGAATTGGAATTTTTCATGATGCTGGAATTGTTGGCCCTCAAGCCCATTCCCGGCAAGCACCATTTTGGCGCTCTCAGGAATCCAGCATTTAGGCTTCGGCGTCGGCCTGTTGATCGGCGTGCGGTTTGTGAGTGGCGATTACTTTTTCTGCCAGCTCGTTGGGGACGTAGTCGTAGTGCGAAAACTCCATCGTGTAGGTGGCGCGTCCCTGCGTTTTCGAAATGAGGTCGTTTGCGTAGGTCAACATTTCGGCGAAGGGCACCTGCGCCTTGATTACCACGTTGTGTCCTCGAACATCGCTGCCGGCGATGCGTCCACGACGCGAGCTTAAGTCGCCCATTAGGTCGCCGGAATATTGGTCGGGCGCATAGACCTCCACGTGCATAATCGGCTCAAGCAACGCGGGTTTGGCTGCTTTCATGGCTTCCTTGAAGGCCAGCGAACCGGCAATTTTGAAAGCCATGTCGCTCGAATCGACGTCATGGTATTTGCCGTCGTAGAGGCTCACGCGAAAATCGACCACTGGGAATCCTGCCAAGTAGCCGCGCGCGGCCGCGTCGCGAATCCCTTTTTCTACGGAGGGAATCCAGTTTTTCGGGATCGAGCCCCCAAAAATATCGTCGACGAACTCGATGCCCTTGCCGCGTTCGGCGGGCTCCATCTTGATCCGGCAGACTCCAAACTGCCCGTGTCCCCCGGACTGCTTTTTGTGTTTGCCTTCGGCGTCGGCACGCCCGCGAATGGTTTCGCGGTAAGCGACTTTAGGCGGCTTCAGCGTCAAATCCACGTGATACCGCTTGTGCAGCTTGGCAACGACCACTTCTATATGCTGCTGTCCTGAACCGGAAAGCAAAAATTCTTTTGTTTGCGGGTCGCGAGAGAAATGCAGCGCCGCATCTTCTTCCAGAATTCGGTGAATCGCGACTCCGATCTTGTCCTCATCGGCGCGGGTCTTGGGCTCAATCGCAAACGTGATGGAAGGTTCGGGAATCGGCGCACGCTTGTAAAAAATCGGATTGGATTTATCACCCAGCGTCTCGCCTGTAGCCGTTTCTTTCAATTTCGCAATCGCGCCGATGTCGCCGGCATGAAGTTCCTGCACTTCGATCAATTGTTTGCCCTGAACAACTTGCGTGTGCTGAAAGCGCTCTGGCACGTTACGGTTGTAATTCATCAGCGTGGCGTCATTTTTCAACACGCCGCTCATCACTTTGAAATAGTTGATGCGCCCGGCGAACGGATCGGCCAGCGTCTTGAAAACAAAAACGGAAAGCGGCTGCGTATCGTCGAATTTGCGCGGAATAGCTTCGCTTTTCCCGGTTGGTTCTTTGTAGGCCACGATGGAATGCTCATCCGGATGCGGGAAAACATCCGCGATGAAGGACAGCAAGCTGACGCTGCCGATATTGTGCAGCGCCGAGGTCATCAGCACCGGAATGATCTTCTCTCCCACGATGGCGCGTCGCAGTCCGGCGAAAAGATCCGGCAACGGAAGCGTACCTTCGTTGAAAAATTCTTCCATTAGCGCGTCATCGCCCTCCGCAACCATTTCGACTAATTTCTCGTGAGCTTCCTTGGCATCTTCCGCGAGCGCCGCGGGAATCTCTTCGATGGTGACCTTTCCGTCGCTATCCGCCTGGTAGAAATGAGCTTTCATAGCCACCAAATCGATCACCCCGCGAAAAGCGCGTTCGTGACCAATAGGCAACTGCAGCGCTACAACATTGCGCCCAAAAACCTGCTCCAGCGATTCCATGGAGCGCTCAAAACTCGCCAGGTCGCGATCCATTCCAGTCAGTACGAACGCGCGCGGGATGTCATACTCCACGCAATAATCCCAAACTTTTTCCGTAGTAACTTGCGTGCCGACATGCGCATCCACGGTAATCAGCGCGGCATCCGCGGCGATCAGCGAGGCCTTCGACTCCGTGATGAAGGTGGAATAACCGGGTAAATCGAGAAAATTAATTTTAACTTTGCTGCCCGGAGCATGGCTGGCGGGATCCGCGGTAGTAGGCCATTCGGCGTGCGCGATTGCTGTTTGAATGGAAAGTTTCCGCGCGATTTCTTCTTCATCCCAGTCCGTGGTAGTGCTTCCATCCGCAGCTTTTCCCCAGCGCGGCGTTGCGCCCGCGGTGAAGAGCAACGACGACACCAGCTGCGTCTTCCCGGTGCCGCCGTGGCCGACAATGCCAACGTTGCGAATGTCCTTGGTGAGATAGCTTTTCATGTAGACCTCCATCGCGCGAGGTCCGTGCTCGAGGAAAAGGGCGCGGGCCTGCGCCTGAACGAGTTAAATCCTCTGAAAAGCGCGGCCCTTGGTCTGTCGCTCTTTTTGCTTTACACCAGCAGGGCGAAGAACTAACGAATCTGCGGTCTGCTCTTCAGTCGATTGACCGCCCCTGGCAGCCAATCGGGCGGATGCTAGCACACCGCATTGTCTGCCCGCAATTGTCAGCAGCGAAAAAACCTGGCCTCCGTTTGATCGCAGCTAAATTGGAGTGAGCCGGGCTTTTACGGTCACCGAGCTCTCTTTTAAAACCGTGATCGAACGCTGCCAGTCCGCATGACGTGGAGATTTTAAGATTAACGTATGCGGGCCCTCGGTGAGGCGAAGCGTCGCCGGGCAATTGCCGACGAATTTGTCATCCACAAAAATGTCCGCGCCATCAGGATCGGAAGTGATCTCGGTGATTCCAAAGCCAGGGACGCTTTGCGCGCTAGCAGCGGTGTTCATCATCGAACTACCGGACGGCAATTTTGCATCGGCAGACGACGCGACGCTTTCGCTTGGCTTAGGCCCTGCCGGATAAAAGCGGTGGAGAACTTCCAACAGGTCGGAGGCGCTAAGTGCAAACCCAATGCCGGTGACATTCTTCTTGATCAATTTTTGCGAATTAATGCCTATCACTTCGCCGCGGGAATTAAGCAGCGGCCCGCCGCTGTTGCCGGGGTTGATCGGCGCGTCAGTTTGAATCCAGGTGCCAGGCCCAGCCGCGTCGAATCGCCCAACAGCGCTGACGATTCCTTTAGTAGCGCTAAACAGCATGGCATCGCCGGGATTGCCGATGGCCAGCACGCTTTCTCCCTGTCGCACCGTGGAGGCCTCCGCAAGCGGAAGGTGAGGGAAAGCTTCGCCGGTCATTTTTGCCAAGGCAATATCCAGGTCTGGATCGACGTAAACGATCTTGGCCTCAAGCTGAGTGCCATTCGGCAAGGTCGCAAGCAAAGCTTCCTCGCCTCGCGCCAGATGTGCATTGGTGGCGATGACTCCGGTTTCAGTAATAAAAAATCCTGTTCCACTTTTCGTGAGGCTCTTCAAAAAGACCACCGCGGGTTTCGTTCGGCTGACTAATTCCTCGAGCGAAAGTTCCGGTCGCGGTCCCGGAACCAGCACTGAAGACCCGGAACACTTTCAACTGAGCCGGTGAAAGTCTTCGAGGCGGATTGCAACTCCACTTGAAAATGGTCCGTCTTCAACAGCCAGTACGAACCGTGATTATGACCTTTGAGCGTAGACACCCAGCTCATCGGGCCTTCGGTCAGTTGGATTTCCTTGGCCGCATATCCCTCAAGCGTCAAACGCGCAACCATCGGATATCCGAGACGCGCGCCAAGGGCCGTTTTGGTTTTGTGCAGATAGCCGCCTGGAATGCTCTGTTCGTATGGGGTGATGCCGACCAGAACACCGTTAATCTGTACCGTCGCTCCCGGCGGAACAGTCGTGATGCGCAATTTATCAGCAAGCGCGGGAAACGAAAGAAAGGCCCAAACAAGCACGCTTGCTATCGCTCGGCGGTGCGTAATCCTGAGGTGCACAAGGCCAATATAGTACTATGTATATATAATAACAACTAGATAAACACAGAATAGGACCTGATGGGGTTAGCTCGAACGTTTAATCGGGGATTCTGCGGTGCTTTGAAATCCATCACACGAGAGAACAGGTAAGCGGGGATACTTGGCAAATCTCGGATCCGTGCGCGAAAGTTCGCAAAGTATAAACGTTGAACCTCGAGCGGATTCGATGTGCCGGGCATGCATGCAGCTCTGGCACAGCCCAGCCATCGCATCGTGCCGCTCCAGGGGTGTGGCAGGTTCATTCACAGATAAAGAATAACGCCGTGAATTATCCGGCGGATAGTCGCCTTCATCGCCCAAACTTATTTTCGCGAAGGCGGCTTTTCTGAACTCGGTGGCGGTGTCGCATCCGGTGAATCGGCAGGCGTGTCGGCCGGTGGAGGCGCTGCCGGAGCAACAGGTTTGCCGAAGTGGGACTCATCTATTTGCGGATTCACTTCAATTTTCTCCGCGATGATTTTTTGCGCCTGGCCCGTTCCGGGCGCGTCGGAATCGATCTCAAACGCAAATTGTATGCCGTCCACGTCACGATAATCGTGGAACACCGATTCCCACGGCACATCCCTATCGCCGACTTTGCGTGTGCCTTCCCACTTGATCAGCCGGAAAGTCTCTGCGTCAAAGAAATAATTGCGCATGTCGCCTTTTTTATTGGTCAGTTTCAAGCGATAAGCGGGCTTGCCGTCCACATCTTCTTTCCCCACGAGAGCAATCAGATTGCCCTTTTGTTTGTAATCCACCAGCGGGCCATCAAAGTCGGATTCGTCAGAAATATTACCGATATCCTCGGCGGTCATCGGCTGCACCGTTTTGTCCTCCGTGAAGGGGTTCAGGATCCAGCCCGTGGACTTGCCGTCGTAGCTGCGCACCAACGTTTGGCCCTGCACGGTTACTTCGATATGCATTTTGCCGGGCCGCTCCAGTTCCACCAGAAATGGCCCATCGGCGCCGGGCCCAAAGTTGATGGTTCCAGAGATTCGTTGCGAGTGCACCGCCTTGATTCTGGAAACTCCTCCGCGCGCGGCCAGAACTTTGTTAACAATCTCGTCGGCCGTCTGTGCTGAAGCCAGTACCGGAAGAAGCAAAATAACCACGAAGAGCAAAGGTTTTATTTTCATAAAGCAGGACCAACTTCCAAGCCAGTTCTCTCCAGAGATAATGGTATGGGCAGGGGCTGCGAAGGTCAATTTGGAGCGCTAGCTTTTGGGAATAGAACGAGTCAAGATCGGTCAAAACTGATTACGTTTTCGCTTTTTCCAGAGCGGCCGTAAGCGCGGGCATAATCTCGAAAATGTCACCAACGATCCCGTAATCGGCAATCTCGAAAATCGGCGCGTTCTGATCTTTGTTGATGGCTACGATGGTGCGCGCGCCTTTCATTCCTACCACGTGTTGAATCGCGCCACTGATGCCCAGCGCCAGATACAATTTCGGCGCCACAGTCTGTCCCGAGCTGCCGATCTGGCGCTCCATGGGTAACCAACCTTCATCGCAAATCGGGCGCGACGCGGCCATCTCTCCGCCGATTGCTTTTGCCAATGCTTCCGCCTGAGGTATGTTTTCCGGCGCTTTAATCCCGCGCCCAATCGAAACAATCACCGGAGCTTGTGTCAAATCCACCGACGACTTGGCTTCCTTGAAAAGCTCCAACGGCTTGGTTCGAATCTGTTCCGGTTTCAATTCCACGACAACGTTGTTTATGGGCGCTTTGCCGCTGGGATGCGCTTTCAGCAAATCCGCGCGAAACGCGCCGGACTGAAATGAAGCAAACCACGGCGCTGTACCCTGAAATGTCACGTCAGCCGCCGTTTTTCCCTGAAACATTTGCCGCACAAAAACAATTTTGTCGCTGTCTTTGTGAAATCCCACACAATCCGCAATCATCCCCTTGCCCATCATGGCCGCCAGCTTGGGGGCGAAATCGCGCACCTGATAGGTATGCGGAAACAACACTAGATCCGGTTTCGACGACGCGATTACCTGTGACAGCGCGACAGAATATCCATCGGGCGTATAGGCTTCCAGCAAGTCATGCTCCACCAGCAAAACTTCCCCGACATTCTTTCCCGCCAGGTCCTCGGCGAAATTCGTGACGCCCTTTCCAATCACCAGTGCGCTGATGGCGCTGCCGGTGTCGGCCGCAATCTGCTGCGCGGCCACCAGCGTTTCAAAGCTGGTGTTATTCCATTTGCCTTGGCGCTGTTCGGTAATTACCAGGATTTTCATTTACGATCTCGATCCTTCAGCACGCCGCAAATCATTAAATGACACGGGCATCGAATTTCAATTTCTCGACCAGCTTGGTGGCCATCTCCGCCGGCGTGCCGGTTAGAAATTCAGTCTTTTTGGTTTTGGTGGGCACATAAATCTTTTCAATCTTCTGCGTGGGCTCAGACTTCACGCCCAGCGATTCGCGCGTCATGGAGGTAATCTCTTTTTTCTTCGCGGCCATGATGCCCTTCAGCGTGGCATAGCGAACCTTGTTAATCCCCGACTGAATGGAAAGTACGGCAGGCAGCGGGCATTCAATGTGTTGAAACCACCCCGCCTCCAGCTCCCGTTTCAGCCGCATCTTTTTTTCCTGTACTTCAATTTGCATGATGATGGTTGCGTGCGGGAGATCCAGAAGCGTTGCTATAAGCACGCCCGTCTGGCCAAAACCGTGATCATCGCTTTGCAGGCCGGTCAAAATTAAATCGGCATTCTCTTTGCGCAACGCTTCCGCAAGCATGCGCGCGGAGCTTAGCGGATCGAGTTGCGCGAACTGATCGTCCGAAATGTGAATTCCGCGATCCGCGCCCTTGGCCAGAGCTTCCTTGATCGTTTGCTTCACACGTTCGGGGCCCATGGAAATCGCCACCACTTCGCCGCCGTGCTTCTCTTTCAAGCGCAAAGCTTCTTCCAGCGCATAGCTATCCGGCTCATTCATTTCAAATCCAATATCGGATTCCCTGATCCAGTTACCGGCAATGGAGAGAGGCGCATCCTTGGCGGGGACCTGCTTGATGCAAACAATTATTTTCACGATATTTTTCCTGGCAAAAGCGGTGAAGCAGCGTCTACTTCCCGCTCCAGCGCTTAAAAATCAACGCGGCGTTCGTGCCGCCAAATCCGAAAGAATTGGACAACGCATAATCCAGGGTAGCCTTGCGCGCCACATTCGGCACGTAATCCAGGTCGCATTCCGGATCAGGCGATTCCAGATTAATCGTTGGCGGTATCACTTGATCACGCAGCGCCAAAACGGCGATGCCGGCCTCCAACCCTCCGGCACCACCCAGCAAATGCCCGGTCATCGATTTTGTCGAGCTGATAGGCACGCTTTTCGCGCGTTCTCCAAACACCCGCTTGAGCGCCCGCGTCTCAATCACATCCCCTAGCGGCGTGGACGTCCCATGCGCGTTCACGTAACCGATGTCCTCAGGCGTAAGTTTCGCGTCCTTGATCGCCGCGCGCATCACGCGAAACGCGCCGTCTCCGTTTTCCGCAGGCTGCGTTATGTGATACGCGTCGCCAGACATTCCGTAACCAACAATTTCTCCCACGATCGGCGCGTTTCGCTTTTGCGCGTGCTCCAACGATTCCAGAATTAAAATCCCCGCGCCTTCACCAACCACAAAACCGTCGCGTTCCGCGTCGAAGGGTCGGCTGGCATGCGATGGATCGTCATTTCGGGTCGAAAGCGCTTTCATGGAAGAAAATCCGCCCACACCCATGGGCGTGATCGTGGCTTCCGTGCCGCCGCAGATCATCATCTCCGCGGCGCCACGCTCAATAATTTTGAAAGAGTCGCCGATAGCATGCGCCGAAGCAGAACACGCCGTGGCCGTCGCGGAATTCGGTCCGCGCGCGCCATAACGAATCGAAATGTGTCCGGAAGCGAGATTTACGATAGCCGACGGGATAAAGAAAGGTGAGATGCGGCCCGGACCGCCCTGCATCAATTTAATATGTTCGCGCTCGATGATGTCGAAACCGCCGATGCCGGATGAAACGTAAACCCCAACTTCATCCAGGTCCGAATCTTCCCTCTTCCAACCGGACATCTTGATGGCGAAGTCCGCGCCGGCCAGAGCCACCTGAATAAAGCGGCCCATCTTTTTCAGTTCTTTTTTCTCAATCCACCGGAACGGATCGAAATTTTTTATTTCGCCGCCAATCTTGCAATCGAAGCCCGTAGTATCGAACAGCGTGATAGGCCCCACGCCGCTCTTACCCGCGACGAGGTTCGACCAGCTCTCCTCCGTGCCGGTGCCCAGCGCGCAGACCAATCCAACGCCCGTCACAACTACACGGCGAGTCAACTGTTTGGTGCTCCCTGTTGAGGTGATAAGACCGTGACTTACTTTCCCTTGGAGTGCTTATCGATATATTCGACGGCATCTTTTACCGTCGTCATTTTCTCAGCGTCTTCATCAGGCACTTCAATCCCGAAACTTTCTTCGAAGGCCATCACTAATTCCACCTGGTCGAGCGAATCCGCTCCCAAGTCGTCCACGAAGGACGCGGTAGGCGTAACTTCCGCTTCATCGACACCGAGCTGCTCGACAATAATCTGCTTTACGCGTTCTTCCACACTGGCCATTCCTGTTTCCTCCGCGATCTGCTATCGCTTGGTTTGCCTTTTACCGATGAGGCTCAAGGTCGTTCTGGAAAATTGGTATCCGCTCAGCCGGGCGTAGGTGCCAGCTTTACCGCTGAATATCGATGGCGCCGATAACCCGTTCATTCTAGTCACCGTATCCTGCTAGGTCAACTTTAACGGCTTTTGAGGCGCTCCACCGGTAAATCATGCCAGGTACATCCCGCCATTCACGTCCAGCACATGCCCGGTTATGTAAGCGGCTTCATCGCTAGCCAAGAAGACAATCGCGGCGGCGACATCGCGCGGAACGCCCAGCCGTCCCAGCGGAATACGCGTCTTCAGTTCCTCTTTAACTTTGTCGGATAAAACATCGGTCATGGGCGTTTCAATGAATCCGGGCGCCACGGCATTCACAGTAATGTTCCGCGAAGCGATTTCCATCGCGATGGCCTTGGTTAAACCGATGAGCCCGGCTTTGGCGGCCACATAATTCGCCTGCCCGGCATTGCCCATTTGCGCCACCACGGAGCTTACGTTGATGATCCGTCCAGAGCGCGCGCGCATCATGACGCCGAGCGCCTGCTGAATGCACAAATGTGCGCCGGTTAAATTGGTGCGAATCACCGCGTCCCAATCATCTGGTTTCATCCGCACAGCGAGGCCATCGCGAGTTATCGCGGCATTGTTGACCAGAATATCCAGGCGGCCAAATTTTTCGGTGACTTGCTTGAAGCCAGCTTTTATTTGGTCCGCGTCGGCTACATCCATTTTTATTGCTATGGCTTCCCCGCCGGCAGCGGCTATTTCGCCGACCAGCAGGGCAAGTTTTTCTTCCGTGCGCGCGGCAACGGCCACTTTGGCTCCCGCAACCACCAGCGCCTGCGCAATGTCCCATCCAATTCCCTGAGATGCCCCGGTTACCAATGCAACTTTATCTTTTAAACTGAACATCTACTGAACTGCCCCCTGAAACTTTCTAAATCGCACAGCTGGTCGGTTATCGCGTAACTGTCCCCGTGTCTACGCCGCGTCGGAACGCGCGCCGGCAATCTTCTCTACGGTCTTCAACAAACTCATCTCGTCTTCCACGTTCAACGTGGCCACAGAGCGTTCAATTTGCCGCAGCAATCCGGTCAACACTTTGCCAGGACCAACTTCAACGAACGTGTTGACGCCTTCTTCAATCAACATCCGCACCGATTCTTCCCAATGCACCGCGGCAGTAACCTGCCGCACCAGCGCTTCGCGGGCCTGCTCGCCGGTTTCGATGGTGTCGGCATCCACATTGGTCACCAGCGGAACGCGCAACTTATCGAAATGAGTTTTCTGCAGATCGTGCTCTAATTTTTCCTGCGCCGGCCTCATCAGCGCGCTATGAAATGGCGCGGATACGGGAAGAATGGTGGCGCGTTTAGCTCCCGCTTGCGAGGCCAGTTCGACGGCGCGCTTCACGGCATCAGCGTCCCCAGAGATCACCGTTTGATCCGGAGAATTCAAATTCGCCGGAGCGCAAACCTGTCCCTGCGCCGCGCGCTTGCAAACATCGCTCACCACCGCGGGCGAAAGTCCCATGATCGCAGCCATGGCGCCCTTCCCGGCGGGTACCGCTTCCTGCATATAGCTGCCACGCTTGCGCACCAACTTCACCGCGTCGGCAAATTTCAGCGAACCGGCGGCCACCAACGCCGAATATTCGCCAAGGCTATGCCCAGCCACAAAATCCGGGGCGAGTCCCTTTTCTTCGAGCACGCGATACGTAGCGATCGAACAGGTCAGAATCGCCGGCTGCGTATTGGCGGTAAGCTTCAGATCTTCTTCCGAGCCTTCAAAGCACATTTTTGAGATGGAAAATCCCAGCGCTTTGTCAGCTTCGTCGAAAACGGCTTTAGCCGACGGATACATCTCCGCCAGTTCTTTGCCCATGCCCGGATATTGTGAAGCCTGTCCGGGAAACACGAATGCTACTTTGCCCATTTGCCTTCCTGTCTTACGTCTTTCGCATTTCTGGCGCGCGAATGCCGGGACGGTCTGGGTGTACCGCGGCGGCCGAAAGCTCCTGTTCGATTTTGTCGTTCATTTGCGCACGCGCGAGTCCCGCGGCGACGCGAATAGCATTCTTAATGGCGTTGGCGTTCGAACGGCCGTGGCCGATGACGCACACTCCGCGCACGCCCAGCAGCGGCGCGCCGCCATATTCGGTGTAATCGATGGTCTTCTTCAAACCCTTCAACGCTCCCCGCGAAAAAAGAAATCCCACCTGCGACGCCAGCGAACTTTGTATGGACTTTTTCAGCAAGCCAAAAATTTCCAGCGCCAGGCCTTCGCAAATTTTTAGGGCGACGTTGCCGATAAACCCGTCGCACACGATCACATCCACAATCCCCGAAAAAAGGTCGCCGCCTTCCACATTGCCCACGAAGTGAACAGGACTCTTCTTCAGCCGCGTGTATACTTCGCGCGTCAATTCGTTGCCTTTGATTTCCTCTTCGCCGACCGACAGCAAGCCCACTCGCGGGCGCCGGTTGCCAAACGTCGCGCGGTAATACATCTCCCCCATCACCGCGAATTGCACCAGGTGTTCGGGCTTGGAATCCACGTTGGCGCCGACATCCAGCAAAACAGAGATGCCGCCTTTGGCGTTGGGGAACGGCGCGGCCAGTGCCACGCGGTCCACCGATTCCAAGGTGCCCAACAAAAATCTCGCCACGGTCATGACCGCGCCGGTATTTCCTGCGCTCACCAGGCCATCCGCCTTCGCTTCGCGAACGAGACGCGCCGCCACATGCACGGAGCTATCCTTCTTCCTGCGAAACGCCTGCGCCGGATGATCGTCCATGGTGATCACCTCGCTGGCGGCCACAATCTCGATCGGCAGGTTGGGCGCGGCATGCTTGGCCAGTTCCGCACGCAGGGCGTTAGGCTGTCCCACAAGGATAATGCGCACGCCGTACTCGCGTGCGGCTAGCACACTGCCCTCCACCTCGGGCCGGGGCGCGTGGTCTCCGCCCATGGCGTCAACTGCAATCGTGATCATTGGATTTCGTCCGCAGACTACGGGAGATTACGAGCTAGGCCGGTTCTTGAGCGGCTTTCCCTTTGTAATAACCACAGTGAGGACAAACCTGGTGCGGCTGCTTCATTTCATGGCAATTCGGGCACTTGCCCAGCGATGGCTTGGTCAAAAAATCGTTAGCCCGCCGTGTGCTCGTGCGCCGCTTGGAATGCCGTCGTTTAGGGTTAGGCATGACACTACTCCTTGTTCCGCGCGCTGGCGGATATAAATCGGGCTTTTTACAGCCCGGAAACTATTGTTTTTTCAGCCAGTCTTGCTTGAGGCGCGCGAGCGGGGCCAATCGTGGGTCCGTCGCGTGGGTCTCACACCGGCACTCTTCGTGGTTCAGATTTGCGCCACAATTGGGGCACAAACCGCGACAGTCGCTCTGGCAAATGACCTTCAAAGGCAGCGCCAGCAGCACCTGCTCTTTCACCACATCGGCCAGGAAAAGACCTTCACCCTGGAAGAATCCAATCTCGGTATCGTCGTCCTTCAGCCGGTCTTCTTTCGGCTTTTCGTCTTTGGGCAACGGCGCATAGAACAGGTCAAAAGCGCGGTTTACTTCCTCCACCACCGGCTCAAGGCAACGCGCGCACTGCAGCTCGATTTTTGTATCCAGCTGGCCTTCCACGCGAATCTGCCCTTCAAGGAGCTCCGCCGTGGCGTTTACTTCCAGGGGGTCTAGCTGCTTGATCTCCGAGGAATGAAAATCGACGCTTCCGGGCGCGTAAGTCTTCCGGATCCGCAACTTGCGAACGGCCAGATCCTTAACGTCAAGGAACATGTCGGCAGCGCCTCCGCGCGTAGGTTCATGCCTTATCATTATTGATTCGCCGGGCGAGCAAGTCAAGGAATCGGACGGGTTGGGTCAGTTTCCGGTTACCGCTTTACCAGGTCTTGGTCCGATCAGAAGTTGGCAAGCAGTGTTCGTAGGCCATATTTCTTTTGTAACCATCCCTCGGCGGGATACCAAACGTGTAGCACCCATTTATATTCCCGCTTGCTGTGGATCTCCACTCCTGCAAGAATCCGGTTACGTAACCAGTTCCATAATTCTATCGGAGAAATATCTTGAGTATTCTTAACCCGCCAGTGAGTGGAGAGATATTCTCTCTAATCGACGCCCTTCCTCCGGACCGCGCCATCGGCTCGCTTTGGCGCCGCATCGTAGCATTTGTTATCGATGGCATTATCGTCGGTATCGCAGGGAGCGTGATCGCGCTCCCTTTCTTCGAGACGTTTTCGCACTTGGGCCCGTGGGGACGATTGGCAGGTTTTTTCATGGCCCTTCCATACTTCGCGATTCTGAATAGCACAGTTGGTAATGGACAGACTCTCGGGAAGCGGTGGATGCACTTGCAGGTTGTTGACGTGCACGGGAACACGATTTCTTTTTCGAAATCCCTCACTCGGTATGCGGTGTTTGCGGTCCCCTATTATCTGAACGGGATATCGCTTCCGGTCACGCGAACTCCATGGATCGTTTCCTCTTTAATTGAATTGCTTATCTTTGCAGTTGGAGGCGCCACGCTCTATCTCGTGTTCTTCAACCGGCATACTCGGCAGGGAATTCATGATTTGGCAGCCGGAAGTTATGTAGCCGATGCGGATAAGATGGGCCCTCTAAAAACGCAACCGATTTGGAGAATACATTGGGCGATTCTCACGTCGTTGCTGGTCTTACTCTCATTGGCCACAGGAATTCTCGGCAATAAGCTAGCGAAATGGGGGTCCTTCCCCCAGATGCTCCAAGATGTCCGGTTGATTGAGGACATGAAGGGCGTTCAACAGGCAGGCGTGCAAGATTTGACGTCGAATAACTGGAGCGGCAGCGAAAGGAAAAAGATATTCGTCGTCAACGTATTCTGGACAGGAAAATCGGCAGATGAAGAAGCTTTTGCCAACCGGGTCGCCCAGCTGATCCTCAAGAGCGATCCGAAAGTACAAGAACACGACCTGCTAAGGATCAGGATGATTCGCGGCTATGATCTTGGCATCGCCCATGCTCAGGTTTCGCATCCTTTTGAGCGAACACCTGCCGACTGGAATGCACACCTACTTGGGACTTCTGCGCCAGATGGTTCGACGCCCACCAAACTGTAGTTGAGGTCGTTTCAGACAATCCCGCCTCACATCAATGCGGCTTGAATGTCTTCCCGGTCTCAAGCAGTGTCTTCAGGCGGGAAAGAATGCGTGGCCATCCATCGGCGCAGGCAGAGTAAGTAGGGTCATCCTCGCCCCACTCGTCATGTGTCACAGTTACTTGTGTGGCTTCGGTCTCGGGCACCAGTTCGATAGTTGCGCGTGACGACTTACCATTTTGGCCCATTGCGAAGGTGTACTGAAACACTTTTGGCGGCTCAAATCGAAGGACCTTCCCTTGCACGTAGGTCATCGGCTTGCCATCGGGTCCCGGGCCCACCCATGCGAGCGAGCCACCAGGCTTGAAATCCGCTTGAAGCTCAGCGCCCGAGAAGATGATGCGGTTCGACTCTCGCGACACAAAGCCCTCCCACACCTTCTCCGGTGTGGCGGCAATGTAGAAGATATATTTCAGTGCTGGTTGATGGGCCATGATTGCTCCTGACTTTCCTGCCCCATCTTATAATCATCAAGCCGCGTCAACGCTTGCCATTTTTATAAGGGGCAACCCTTCCGGAGCGACGCGGTTCACAGTCGGAAATGGGGTTAACGGGATGCTCTTCGAAATCGTGGATTTTGTCGACGCTCGCCTTACGGCGGCGTTTGCGAGTTTTGTGTTACCGAGCGGGATCTTCTGGCTGTATTTCTCTGGATCGATACTACTGCTCGTCGGCCTGGTAAAGATCCTCAAATACGAACTCCCGCAAATGCGCGGGCTCGACAAGATTATGCCGTTCGGGCGATTGTTTCTGGCGGTTCCGCTGGCCGTCTTCGGAACCGAGCATCTTACCAACACGGCGGACATCGCGAACATCGTTCCGTACTGGCTTCCGGCGCATGAATTCTGGGTTTATCTGGTGGGAATCGCCCTGATCGCCGCGGCTCTAAGTATCACCGTCCAGATCCAGTCGCCATTGGCGGCGACGCTTTTGGGCGTAATGCTGTTTTCATTCGTGCTCTTGATCCACATACCCAACATCATTGCGCACCCTGGCAATCGATTCTTTTGGGCGGTCGGGCTGCGAGACACTGCTTTCAGCGGCGGCGCTCTTGCTTATGCGGGATCTCATGGGAGGAGCGTGCCCGCGCTTGTAACCCTCGGACGATTTTTCGTCGCGATACCCTCGATGTTCTTTGGCGTCGAACATTTTATGCATCCAGAGTTTGCGCCAGGGGTTCCGCTGGAAAAAATCATCCCGGTGTGGGTTCCCGCACGCCTGCCGTGGGCGTATCTAGCGGGTGCGGTGCTTGTCGCGGCCGGAGTAGCCCTCCTCATCAACAAGCAAGCGCGCATGGCAGCAACCTGTTTGGGCGTGATGATTTTGCTACTCGTGGTGTTTGTTTATCTGCCGGTTCTAGTGGCGAGTCCCACCGACATCGTCTCGTTGAACTATTTTGTCGATACCCTGCTGTTCAGCGGAGCAGCGTTGGTTTTGGCCGATGCCCTGAGGGTTCGTCGAGAAGTCAGTGTGTATCCGTAGCCATTAGTACGACGGCAGTAATGGGCGCGTGGTCCGAGGCAATCAATGCGCTACCGGTTCTATAAATGTGAACGCCATTAAATTTCAAGTCACCGCTGATATACACGCGATCGAGATACACGATAGGGAAAAATGCAGTCCACGATCTTCCGGTGGCGCACTCGAATCTCGCAAGTGTCTGGTTCACGATGCCATTTCGCGATTTCTCATTGAAATCTCCCAGCAGTATCCGCGGCGCATTGTGGAACGAAGGATTTTCGAGAATGGAGTTCGACGCCAAACGTTCTGCTTGTTGCCGCCTTTCCGCTTCATTTTGACCGAGATGAGCACTAAATACGTGGATCGCGCTGGCGTCGCCCGGCCACGCAATCTCCGCGTGCAGGCACACCCGTTGCTCGTGGTGCGGCACGCCGAGTGGATAAACATCAGACCTTCGAATGGGAAATCGGCTCAAAATGGCGTTGCCAAATTCATAGCCGCCCACGTGATCGGCCCTTGCAAACACCACGTGGAAGCCCAGGACCCGTGCAATCTCCTCCTCCTGGCCTGCGCGCACTTCCTGGAGTCCAATAACATCGGCGTGAGTGCGACTGAGAATTCCAGCAATACGATCACACCTCAGCCGAAGGTCGAGACCTTCACATGAGTGAATGTTGTATGAAGTGACGGTCAGTCGCGCGGTTTGCGAAGGATCAGCAAGTCCAGTGGGGCCGGACAATGAAGACAATGTGCGGACGCTGCTGAATCCCACCGTCAATGCTAAAAAGTCAGAACTTTCCCAAGGCTGCGAAAGCGAGACGCCAAATTCAAATGACGTGAAGTCACACGCGATGAAATTCACAAAAACAGAAAGCAATACGGCCAAAACACGGATCGTAACGAATTTCAACATCGTTACATACGATATGGAAAAACCGACCTAATTCTTTAGCAAACCTAGAATCTGTTTCTGATTCTTAATGATGGTATTGAGACTACCCTGATTTTTTAGAATTGTGGCTTGATTCCTCTTTATAGCTTCCTGGTTGGATTTGATCTTCGTTTGATTGGCGATAATTTCTTTCTGGTTTTTTAGAATGCGCTTCTGATTTGCGATCACGTCGTTTTCTGACATTTGTTATTTATCCTTCCGGGATGGAGTGGAACACGGCGAGAGGGCCCCATCAAGTCAATGCCCGGCGCGTGGCGCATTTTCATCTTGGCGCCCGCGCACGTCAATAGTGTTTTCGGGGGAGTGACGGATCGCCCGATGCGATAACGCAGAATAATTCTCGGAACGACAATGAGATTCCTTGACATTTAACCGCAGCAAGTTATCGTGCGTTGGGCCGTTGACGAGGAGACAAGCGCGATGCGCAGGGCAATTGGACTATTTGTAGTGGCGTGCATGGCTGTGACGCAAATCTGTGGACAAGCGCAGAAGCCTGAAAGCAAGGCTCCTGAAACAAAGACTGTGGTGCTGAAGGCGGCCAGGCTCTTCGACGGCAAGAGCAATTCTTTAGTGACGCCGGGCCTGGTCATCGTGACTGGCGGCAAAATCTCCGCTGCCGGCGCGAATGCCACCATCCCAGCCGGGGCTGAAGTAATCGATCTGGGAGATGTGACACTGCTGCCCGGATTTATCGATGCGCATACGCACCTGACCGGAATGTACACCACCGACTATAAGCAGTCCGCCCTGGACTCACTGCAAAAAACCATCCCAGAGCAAACGCTGGATTCCATCGCCAACGCGAAAGTTACCTTGATGGCGGGATTTACCACCGTGCGCGATGTCGGCTCGCATGATTTCATCGACGTTGGCCTGCGCAACGCCATTCGCAATGGCAAAGTGCCCGGACCGCGCATGCTGGTCTCTGTGCATGCCATCGGAACTACCGGTGGCCACTGCGATGAAACCGGCTACCGCTCCGGCGTTTTCGGACATGAAAACGGACCGGAGCAAGGCGTCGCTAATGGCCCGGACCAAATGCGTTACGCCGTGCGCCTCGCTCACAAATATGGCGCTGACATTATTAAAACGTGCGCATCAGGTGGCGTCCTTTCTCTAGCCGACGATGTCGACACCCCTCAACTAACGCAAGAAGAATTGAATGCGCTGATCGATGAGGCCCACGCACTCAAAAGAAAAGTAGCCGCCCATTGTCATGGAGCGGAAGCCGCCAAGCGCGCCATTCGCGCAGGCGTGGATTCCATCGAGCACGGCTCCTTTCTAGATGACGAAGCGCTGGACATGATGAAGCAGCACGGCACCTACTACGTGCCCACCTTGATGGCCTTGCAAGGATTGTCGGAACAGATGCAGGCCGGCATGTACATTCCTCTCGCGATTCGGTTGAAAGCCGAACAGGCCATGACCTCTTTGCATAAAACATTTCAGAAAGCCCTGACTAAGAACATTAAAATTGGCCTGGGCACGGACGCTGCAGTCTATCCGCACGGGCGCAATGGCGAAGAGTTTCATCAAATGGTGGATCTGGGCATGAAGCCCGTTGACGCGTTGAAAGCCGGAACGTCGGTTGACGCCGAATTGCTGGGGCTGTCCGACAAAATCGGCTCCCTGGAAGCCGGCAAATCCGCCGATATCGTTGCTGTTCCGGGGAATCCGCTGCAGGATATTCGGCAGACCGAACACGTGCTTTTCGTAATGAAAGAAGGCGTGGTCTACAAAAACGATCGGTCCGAAGCGCGCTGACGCAATCGCATCTCGTATACTCTGTTTACTACGAGTGCTTTCACCATTTAACTCCATGAACCTCGCATGACAGATTCTTCCGCGGAATCCAGCGCTGCAAATTTGACTGTAAATGCCAAGCGAGCCTGGCTGTTTGCCTTACTCGTTGCGCTAGCCGCTTCGCTAGCCATAATTTCCCCGTTTTTTTGGATGGGCAACGCTTCCGGTCACGACTTCTCATTTCACGTAGCGTCCTGGATGGACGCGGCCGCACAGTGGCATCAAGGCATCCTGTTCCCGCGATGGACAGACGGAGCGAATCACGGCTTCGGCGAGCCGCGATTTATTTTCTATCCCCCAATTTCCTGGATGTTCGGGGCCGCGCTTGGAATAGTCGTGCCGTGGATTTTTGTGCCGGCAGTATTCATCGTCTTGACCCAAACCCTCGCAGGGCTTTGCGCCTTTGCAATGGGGCGGCGTTTATTCCCGCATCGTGGTGCGCTGGTCTGCGCGGTTTGTTATGCCGCGAATCCCTACGCCCTGCTCATCGTGTACATGCGCAGCGATTTCGCGGAGCAACTCGCCCTGGCTTTTTTCCCGCTACTGTTTTTGGCTGCCGCAGAAGTATTAGGACTCTTTGACCCGCCTGCTCGCTCAGCCCGTCATTGCATTGTATTTCTGGCGATTACGTTTGCCGCGGTGTGGCTGACAAACGCTCCCGCAGGAGTAGTCGCCAGCTATAGCCTGGCCATCCTGTTCGTGTGGGCCGCGCTCACAAAAAAATCGTGGCGCCCATTGTTGCACGGCACCGCGGCGCTCGCGTTGGGTTTTGGCCTGGCAGGTTTTTATCTAGTGCCCGCGGCGTACGAACAGCGCTGGGTGAATATTTCCCTGGCGCTGGCGTCCGGTTTGCAACCGTCACAGAATTTTTTGTACGCCGTAATTGCGAACGCGGAACATAACGCCTTCAATCGCATCGCGTCCAATACCGCCATCCTGATGATCGCGTTGACCGGCATGTTTGCGGTGCTGAATCTTCCACGAAGCCGATCAAGTGCGCAGCCCCTGAAGAAGAGCCTCTGGGGCACGTTGGTTGCGCTTTCCGTGACGACGGCATTCCTGATGCTGCGAATAAGTAATATTTTGTGGGAGACACTTCCCAAGCTGCGTTTCGTGCAATTTCCTTGGCGCTGGATGTCCATTCTGGCAATTCCGTTTGCTGTTTTCATCTCCGCCGCGATAGTTCAAAAACGAACGCGGGGATACAGTGCGGCAGCGATGATCGCTGCAGTGCTGGCTATCCTACCATGCACCGCGACGTACATGGTGCGGCACACCTGGTGGGACTCCGAAGATGTCCCAGTCCTTTTGGTAGCTCTACAAAACGATGAAGGCTTCGAAGGAGTAGACGAATATGACCCGCTGGGTGATGACCACTCTCTGTTACCGGAGAAATTGGAGCGAGTAATGGTTGTGCCCACACCCGAGGTCGAGGCGGAACTCAAATCCCTTGCCGAGGTTAGTGTGCAGCGCTGGACTGCTGAGCGAAAAGAAATGCGCATCACCACGCGCGAACCCGCGCTTTTGAAGCTACGGCTGCTCGATTATCCCGCGTGGCGCGTTGAGGTGAATGACTCTGTCGTGGTTCCAGAGCAAACGGGAGAAACGGGCCAGATCACCGTGCCGCTAGCCACTGGATCGTCACGTGTATTGGTGCGTTTCATCCGAACACCAGATCGCACCATTGGTGGACTGATAAGCGCGACCAGCATTCTAATCGCGCTGCTGCTTTTCCCCTGGCGCCCTAGCGGAAGATCAATAGTAGATTAGCAATGGACTACCGGCGATCCACGGTGGGATGCCGCACATCTTGCCCCTGCACAATGTAAATAACGTCTTCCGCGATGTTGGTGGCGTGATCGCCAATGCGCTCCAGATTCTTGGCCACCAGGATCAGTTCAAAGGCCGGAAACACCACGCTGGAGTCCCCCATCATGTAGGTCAGCAACTCGCGAAAAATCTGATCGCGAAAATTATCAACCTGGTCATCGCTGGCCAAAACCTTCTGTGCCAGCTCCACATCCCGGCGCACCACCGCGTTCAGCGCATTGCGCACCATCTCTTCAACCAGCTCGCTCATGCGCGGTAAATCTACGTATGGCTTCACCCTCGGGTGCCGCAAAATTCGCAAGGAGCCTTGCGCGATATTCACGCCCTGATCGCCGATGCGCTCCAGATCGTTGTTGATGCGCGACACTGCCAGCACGAATCGCAAATCCACAGCCATTAATTGGTGGAGCGCGAGCAGCTGCACGACGCGATCATCCACCTCGATCTGCAATTCATTGATAGCGTCTTCTTCGGCCAGCACGCGATTCGCGAGTTGCTCATCGGAATCCAGCACCGAATGCACCGCTTGGTGCACTGCGCGCTCAGCGAGGCTGCCCATCCAGAGCAGCCGTTCCTTCAGATCGTTCAAATCTCGTTCGAAATGGCGTTCCATGCGTCCCCTCAGGCAGAACTATAAAACCGGGCCCGGCGCTTCCGTTTTAAATCTCAGCCGAAGCGGCCGGTTATGTACGCTTCGGTTCGCGCATCGCTCGGCGTAGTGAAGAGCTGCGGGGTCGGACTGAATTCAATCAGTTGGCCCGTAAGCAGGAACGCGGTGAAGTCGCTGACGCGCGCGGCTTGTTGCATATTATGCGTGACAATCGCGATAGTGCAGAGATCTTTCAGCTGAACTAACAATTCTTCAATCTTCGCGGTGCTGATGGGATCGAGCGCCGAACAAGGCTCATCCAGCAACAAAACTTCGGGCTCGACCGCCAACGCGCGTGCAATGCATAGCCGCTGCTGCTGGCCTCCGGAAAGTTCATACGCCGACTTATGCAGCTGGTCCTTCACTTCGTCCCACAGCGCCGAATGGCGAAGACTTTTCTCGACGGCATCGGCCATGGACCCTTTGACGCCGTTGATCCGCAGCCCGTAAGCCACATTATCGAAGATTGATTTTGGAAACGGATTCGGGCGTTGGAATACCATGCCCACCCGGCGCCGCAATGCAGTCACGTCCTGAGCGAGGATATTTTGCTCATCGATAAGAATTTCGCCTTCGAGCCGGGAGCTGCGCACCGTCTCGTGCATGCGATTCAGGGTGCGAAGCAACGTCGATTTGCCGCAGCCGGAAGGTCCGATTAACGAAGTCACTTTGTTGGTAGCGATATTCAGGTTGATGTCGAACAGCACTTGCTTCGGACCATAATAAAAATTGACTTTCGAAATGGTCATGCGCATGACCAGCGGCGCTTGTGATTCGCGACTCGTTGGAACTGATACCGGTGGTGTTATTTTTACGGACACTGCCGACCTCACAGAAGCCATGATTAAGTCCTCGGAATAGCCGTACCACGCGAGAGAATCACTCGCGCGATGATGTTTACGATCAGGATCAGCGCGAGTAGCACCAGGCCTGCCGCCCAAGCCTGTCGATGCCAGTCATCGTAGGGCGCGATGGCGTACGTAAAAATCATTACCGGGAGCGACGCCGTTGGCTGGCTCCAACCGGGACTCCAGAAACGATTGCCGAATGCCGTGAACAGCAGAGGCGCGGTTTCCCCAGCAACCCGTGCAAAAGCCAGCAAAATGGCGGTTAAAATTCCGCGATAGGCAGCCGGGACGACTACAGATGCGATGGTCTTCCACTGGCTCGCGCCCAGCGCCATGGCGCCTTCGCGCAATGCGCGCGGCACAGCGCGCAAGAATTCCTCGGTGCTTCGCAAAGTGATTGGAATCATCATTAGTCCTAGCGCAAACCCGCCGGCCAAAGTGGAAAAATGCTTAAACGGGAGCACCACTAAGCTGTATGCAAAAATCCCGATGACGATCGACGGTACGCCATTCAACAAATCGGCAGCGTAACGCACCACAAAAGCGATCGTGCCGCCGCTGAATTCCGCCAGATAGATCGCTCCAAAAAATCCGATTGGAACGCCCAGCAGACAAGCAAGGAGGAGCAGCTTGGCGCTTCCGACGATAGCGTTAGCCATGCCTCCGCCGGTCTCCCCAACCGGCGCCGGCAGCTTGGTAAAGAAATCCCAGCTAACAGAGGTACCACCGTGGTAGACCAGGTAGCCGAGAATAAAAAAGAGAACCGCCACGGCAACCAGCGCGCACAATCCCGTCATGGTCAGCATGAAGTGGCTGACAAATTTTCGCCAACGCAAACGGTGACTCACGCTTGCCCCATTCCGCTGCCGCGCTGCGAGGTAACTACGATCAGCAAGCGGGCCATGCCGTTCAAAAGAAATGTAAGCAGGAACAGAACCAAACCGAGCTCAATCAACGATTGCAAATAAAGGTCCCCGGTAGCTTCCGTGAATTCGTTCGCGATAACGGCCGCAATGGAGTAACCAGGGGAAAAAAGCGACGCGCTGATCGTTGGCGTGTTGCCTATCACCATGGTGACCGCCATGGTTTCTCCCAGCGCGCGGGCTAACGCCAGAAATATGGAACCCATGATCCCTGTCCGCGCAAAGGGCAAAACAACTTTCCAGGTGGATTCCCAACGCGTAGCCCCCAGTGCCAGCGCGGCTTCGCGCTGATCACGCGGCACCGAGATCAACACTTCGCGCGAAACGGAAATGATGTATGGGATCACCATGATCGCCAGTACGATTCCTGCGGTCAGAAAGCCCACGCCATATGCCGGACCTTGGAAAAATGGAAGAAAACCAAGAGAACTCTTGAGCCCAGGCTGAATGTATTGCCGCATCACCGGAATGACGATAAAGACACCCAGCAAGCCATAAATCACGCTGGGCACCGCAGCCAGCAGATCGATAAAAAACTGTAGCGTGTCGGAAACGCGCGCGGGGGCCAGCTCGGCTAGAAAAATCGCAGCGCCAATGCCGAGAGGAACGGCAATCAGCAAGGCCACGCCGGCAGTAACCACCGTCCCATAAATGAAAGGGAGCGCGCCGAATTTATCAAAAATCGGATCCCAAACGGAAGTAACGAAAAACGCAAATCCAAACTTATGACGCGGCAAGTAAGACTCTCGCCACAACTCATAAACGAGCAGCAAGGTGATCAGCACCACCGAGCCGGCGAAAAGAAAAGTTACCAGGCGTGCGATCTCGTCCCCGTCGCGCAACCGGCTGAGGAACGAGCGCGAGCCTGTGACGGGGCCCGCGCTCGGAACAATCGTCGTTGTGGTGGCCATTAGTGCGTTGATTCGTGGCTACTGAATTTGGTTCAAAGCTTTCGTTTCTTTGGCGATCACTTCCTTCGGAAGCTTCGCGTACGAAAGCGCCTCGGTCTCATTCTGTCCGTCCGTCAGCATCCATTTGACAAAACCCTTGATAGCGTCCCGCTTGGAACCGTCCGAAAACTTGGACGGAATGAGCAACCACGTGAAACTCGAAATCGGGTATGCAGTTTTTCCTGGAGCATCAGTGATGGAAACCCGGAAATCCTCTGGCATACTCTTGGCAGCGCCGGCAGCGGCGGCCGTGACGCTGGCGAGATCAGCCTTGACGAATTCTCCGGACGAGTTCTTGACCTTGCCGTACGGCATCTTGTTCTGTATCGCGTAGATCAGTTCAACGTAACCAAAAGCGTTAGGCGTTTGTTTGATCAATCCCGCGACACCCTCGTTGCCTTTGCCGCCGAGGCCTACAGGCCAGTTAACGGAAGTGCCCTTGCCAACTTTGCCTTTCCATTCTTCGCTGACTTTGGACAAATAATCCGTCCAGATATAAGTTGTGCCGCTGCCGTCCGAACGGTGCACCACTACGATGTCGTTTCCAGGAAGATTCACACCCTTGTTCGCGCTAGCAATGAGCGGGTCATTCCACTTGGTGGCCTTGCCCAGGAAAATCGCAGCGATCGCTTCGGGAGTGAAGTTGAGTTCACCGCCGACACCAGAAATATTGTACGTGGGTACATCGGCGCCCAGAACGGTGGGAAAATGGAGGATCGGAAAGCCGTGCTTATCTTGAAATGCCTTCAGCTGTTCGTCATTCATCGGGCCATCTGAAGCTCCGAAGTCGACGGTGCCTTCGGTAACCTGCTTGATGCCTCCGCCCGATCCAATGGATTGATAGTTGATCTCCACGTCGGGGTTTTTCTTGCGATAGTCATCGAACCATTTTGAATACATCGGATAAGGAAACGTAGCGCCGGCGCCATTGATGGAAAGTGCCGCTTGGGCCACACCGATTGCGACCAACGCAAGAACAGCCAGGAAAAGTGGTGCGAGTCGCTTCATGTGTTTTTTCTCCACACGTCGAGGATTGAGATACAGGCACGTCAGTGTGGCTGGCTATTGTTACAGGATTGTTACAACCTCAATGTTAGTCGCTTAAATTCGAAAGTAGGCCTGTAACTATAAGTGATAGAGATACTTATTTGAAGCCAAGCAAGGCAGCTTTATTCAGAGGTCTCCATCCAGAGCTGCCCAATGTTTCAACCGGACGGACTGTTGGAAAATCAGGCCAGGCATCTATTGACCGACTTTAAACTTCCTACTATTGTTCATAAGAAGGCGAACAAAATTGAGTCTGGTACTCAAGTCCAGTTGGGAACGTCGGCTAATCGTCGGGGTGTGCCTGGCACTAGCCGTTTTGTTTTTGTACAACCCATACTCTAACCTGGCCTCGTCTCCGTGTGGGCAGCTGCACATCCAACATAGGTTGAGCTACCGAGCGACTGTAGCCGCTTCCGAGCTCCAACATTTCAGTCCGCCCGATGCGCGTAAGATTTTTGCAGTACCCGCGGCAATTGCAGCGTCTTGGATGGCATCCCCGATAAATTTTGTTGTGGGTCAGGCCGCCAGCATTTCTACCCGCCACGTCTGCGTTTATCAGTTAGTGTGCGCCGATTTGTGGTTTCGACCCCCTCCGGCAAATTAATTTCCGCGATTTTAACATTCCCACGGGTATTAGCTGTTAAATAGAGCGGTCTCTTTAGCCTTTTCGAATCGTCGAAATTGGCCTGTACGATTCCCATTGGCGGACTCGAAGGATTTTCTGCATGACCAAAACAAAGTTGTGGATCGCGCTCGGCATCCTGGCGGTCGTGTTTCTGCTCGCCTGGAGATGGATGGGCCGAGCTCCAAGCGAAGCCGACGACCCCTATCATCCGGAAGGCGGCGCCAACATCCCGGAAGCCGCCGTCGTGCGCGTTGAACGACGCCCGCTGGGTAACACTCTAACCATCGCCGGAGAGTTCAAGCCTTTCCAGGACGTGGAAGTGCACGCCAAAGTCGCCGGCTACATTCGCAATATCAATGTCGACGTGGGCGATCACGTAAAGGAAGGTCTAGTGCTAGCGGTGCTGGAAGTTCCCGAACTCGCCGCGGAGCTTTCCGGCGCAGATGCCGCGGTGCGCCGCTCCCAGGAAGAAATTCATCGCGCGCAGAGTGATGTAAATCGTATGCAGTCTGCTCATGCGGCCGCACACTCCGCGTATGCACGCTTGAAGCAGGCTGCCGATGCTCGTGCAGGCCTGGTGGCACAGCAAGAAATCGACGACGCACAAGCCAAGGATTTGGAGGCCGAAGCGCAAGTCTCCAGTTCGGAAGCACAACTTTCCGCGGCGCGTCAACAACTTGAAGTAGCTGAGGCAAATCAAAAGCAGTATTACGCGCTGGAAAGCTATTCGCGCATCACCGCGCCATTCGAGGGGGTCATCACCGCGCGGCTAGCCGACACCGGCGCATTGATTCAGGGCGGTACCTCCGCGAGCAGTGGGGCCGGACCGGTTGTGCGCCTGGCGGAAGTGTCGAAGCTCAGACTGGTCGTGCCAGTTCCTGAATCGGCAGTCTCGCAGATTCATCTGGGTGATCCGGTAAAAGCGCGTGTACAAGCGTTGAGTCAGGATTTCGAAGGAAAAGTTTCGCGCTTTTCGGACTCCTTAGACCGCCAAACGCGCACCATGGAGACCGAAATCGATTTTCCTAACAAAGATGGACGTTTGATTCCTGGAATGTACGCTGAGGCCACCTTGTCGTTGGCAAAAAATGCGCTGGAACTTTGTGTTCCGCTGGAAGCGGTGGCGCGCAATAACAATGAAGCCACGGTTTTGACCGTTAACAAGAACAATGAGATTGAAGAACGAAAAATTAAATTGGGCTTCGAAGGTGAGTCCTACGTGCAAATTCTCGGTGGCGTGGCGGAAGGCGATCGGGTGGTCATCGGCGGCCGCAGTCAATTCCATCCGGGGCAAAAAGTACAACCGAAAGATGTCAGCGGCCAACGCACGGAGACAGCCGCCTAATGTCTCGATTCGCGATTAAATATCCCTATCTGATTATTGTGCTGTGCTTGATGATCGCCATCATCGGAACCACCACTGTGGCGCGCATGCCAGTGGACCTGTTCCCTCCCATCAAGATTCCTGTGGTGGTAGTAGCCACTTTTTTCAGCGGCATGCCCCCGGAACAGATTGAAAGCGACATCACCGGCCCATTCGAAAGATTTTTTACTTTGGCCGCCGGCGTGGACCACATTGAATCGCGCTCCCTATCCGGAGTGAGCCTGATTAAAATTTACTTTCAAGCCGGCATGGACCCCGCCGCGGCTGCAGGCTCCATCTCCAATTTGGCTATGGCTGATCTTCGCAGGCTTCCTCCAGGAACATTGCCGCCCGTAGTTCTGCAATTCGATGCCTCCAGCCTGCCGGTTTGCCTGATTACCCTAAAAGGAGAAGGCCTCAACGAGACCCAGTTGCGCGACCTCGGCCAGTATAACGTTCGCAACCAGGTCGCCAATGTTCCCGGCGCATCCGTACCGCAACCATTTGGCGGCCGTTACCGACAGATTATGGTCTATGTAGACCCCCTAAAATTGCAGGCCAATCAGCTTAGCCTCATGGATGTGGTCCGCGCCGTGAACAATAGCAATTTGATTCTGCCCGCCGGCGACGTGCGCATCGGCAATCTGGATTACAACCTCTATACCAATAGCCAGTTGCCTTCCACGAAAGAAATCAACGCCGTCCCGCTAAAAACTTTATCCGGAGCTTCTGTGATGGTTGCGGACATCGGCTCCGCCCAGGACGCCCAGCAGATTCAGACCAATGTGGTGCGTATCGATGGGCAAAAATCCGTTTATTTGCCGGTGCTGAAGCAAGGCGGAGACACCAATACTATCGCCGTTGTCAACGGCATCAAGGGCGCGGTCAAGACTTTGACGGACATTCCCAAAAGTCTGAAAACGGCCGTCGTCTTCGATCAATCCCTCTTCGTTAAGAAAGCCATCGACAACCTGCTGCATGAAGGTGGAATTGGTATCGTGCTCACCGCCGTGATGATCCTCTTATTTCTCGGAAGCATGCGCGCGACCATCGCGGTCATGCTCTCGATTCCTTTGTCCGCACTTGCAGCCTTCATGGCCATTTCCGCCGGCGGCGGCACCGTCAACACCATGGTCCTCGGCGGCTTGGCTCTGGCTTTCTCACGCTTGATCGATAACTCCGTAGTGGTCCTCGAAAACATTTTTCGGCATTTAGAAATGGGAGAGGATCCTGCCACCGCAGCGGAATTGGGCGGAAACGAAGTCGCCATGCCGGTGCTGGCGGCCACCTTCACCACCATGATCGTCTTTTTCCCGGTCACTTTCTTAAGCGGCGTCAGTCAATTCCTCTTCACCGCTTTAGCGGCAGCCGTAGTGCTTTCTCTCGCCGCCTCGTACATCGTGGCGATGACCGTGGTGCCGCTATATTGCGCGAAACTGATGAAGAAGCACGAAGCGGACGAAGAAATTCACGGCGATAGAGTCTCCGCATTTGGTCGCGTCGTGGAAAAGTTCAATTTTTATTTCGAGCGGATGCTCGGCAAGTATGACCGCACGCTGGCGTTATCCCTGGCTCGTCCGGTAGCTACCGTGGCCGGGCTGATGGGTGTCTTCCTCTTAAGTCTCGCCCTTTATCCGCTGCTGGGTGTGTCCTTCTTCCCGCGCACCGATCCCGGGCAATTTGTAATTAATTTGAAAGCTCCTCCCGGCCTACGCATTGAATTAACGGAGAAATATGTAGCCAGAATTGAGGATGAAATTCGCACCATCGTTCCCCGTGATGAACTAGGAATGATCGTTTCGAATATCGGTATCAC
This sequence comes from uncultured Acidobacteriota bacterium, assembly GCA_963733775.1. Classification (GTDB taxonomy): domain Bacteria; phylum Acidobacteriota; class Terriglobia; order Acidiferrales; family UBA7541; genus Acidiferrum. Next base: position 37,002 of record CAVTEE010000006.1, read on the forward strand.
GCCGGACTTCTCCGCTATGTACACCCCCAATTCCGGCCAAAATACCGCTTTCGTTCAGGTCAGCCTCAAAGAAAATCACAAGGTTGGCAGTTACGAGTACATGGACCGCGTGCGAAAGCGCCTGGCCCGGGATATCCCCGAAGTCGCGACCTATTTTCAGTCCGGAGGCTTGGTTGATGCCGTGCTCAACTTTGGCTTGCCTGCTCCCGTGGACGTGCAGGTCAGCGGCTCAGATCTGGAGAAAACTGACCAGACCGCTTTGGCTCTGGCTGCCAAGATTCGCGCCATCAAGGGCGTGAACGACCTGCTGATTCCGCAGGATCTCGATTACCCCGCCATGCGTTTAGACGTGGACCGTGAACGCGCCAGCATGTTGGGCCTGGATCAGAAAGAAGTCGTGGACAACGTGATCACTGCCTTGAACTCCAACGGCATGATCGCTCCCAGCTACTGGGTCGACCCGCGCAGCGGAAATGATTACTTGCTGACCGTGCAATACCGCGAAAACCAAATCAAGTCGCTCAACGATCTGAAACAGATTCCTCTTCGCTCCCCCAACGGAAAAAATTCAACGCCTCTTGATTCCGTCGTAAAGCTGACGCCTATCGAGTCTCCCACGGAAGTCGATCACTACCAGCTTCGCCGCGTAATTGATTTGTACGTCGCGCCAGCGACCGAAAATCTTGGCGGGGTGACCGAGGGAATTCAGAAAGTTTTGAAAGACGCGCACTTGCCTGAAGGTGTGCATGTCGATCTGCGTGGGTCCGTCCAGGGCATGAATCAATCGTTTACCAGCTTCGGATTTGGATTGATCCTTTCGGTAGTCCTGGTCTTCCTGATCCTGGTGGCCCAATTCCAATCCTTCATTGATCCGTTTGTTATTTTGCTGGCGATACCTCCGGGAATTACCGGCGTCATTATTATTTTGCTGGCAAGCGGCACGACGCTCAATGTGATGTCCCTGATGGGGGTGGTCATGATGGTGGGCATCGTCGTCTCCAACAGTATTTTAATCGTGGAATTTACGCGCACTTTGCGAGAAGAAGGGAAGTCCCTCCGCGACGCCGTAGCCACCGCCTGTCGCGTGCGACTTCGCCCCATTCTGATGACTTCGCTCGCCACCATTCTGGGATTGATTCCCATGGCGCTGAAGCTGGGCACCGGGTCAGAAGCGTATGCGCCCCTGGCGCGCGCCATCATCGGAGGTTTAGTCGTTTCCGTGGTGGTTACTGTTTACCTGGTTCCCGCCGCGTACATTCTGGCGCACCGCAACGAAAAACAAATTCCGGAAGAGAGCATCGCTTGAGACCCCGCTCATACATCCTCCTCGCTATTGCACTTCTTGGTTGCGCCAGCGCTCGAGCACAAACGCAGGCGCCCCCGCCGCAGCCGCAGGCACCTCAGCCGAATCCCACACCGCAACCACCGCCATCGCAACCACCTGGCTCCCTGCGATCTCAAGCCGCCAATTCCTTGGCGGCTCATGCCACCGGCCCGACCTTGACGCTGAAGGAAGCCGAGGACCTCGCGTTAAAAAGAAATCCTCAAATCACCATAGGGAGACTGCAGGCTCTGGTCTCTCAACAAAACGTTCGCGAGTCGCGTTCAGCTCTGTTGCCCAACGCCTTTCTCAGTGTCACTGCTGCGGACGCGCATGCAGGCAGTCGCATCACCGCTGGCGCATTGAACAATCCCATCATTTTTCCGCGCGCCGCTACAGGCGTAACAGTCAGCCAGTTGATCACTGATTTCGGCCGCACCAACAACCTTCTTGCCAGCTCCCAGTACCAAGCCAAGGCCGAGGACATGTTGGCTCAAGCCACCACAGCTCAGATCGTATTGGCTGTCGACCAGGCGTTTTTTAACGCTCTGGAAACGAAAGCGCTGGTGACCGTGGCGCAGGAAACGGTCACCACCCGCCAGACTTTCGTGGACAAGATTCAGGCCCTGACCAACGCGAAACTGAAGTCCGATATCGATTTGAGTTTCGCCAATGTGGACCTGGCCCGTGGCCGGCTGTTGCTGCTGGAGGCCATCAACAATTACGAGGCCTCGCTGAATTCTCTATCCGCCATCCTGGGGTATCAAGACCAACAAAATTTTCAACCGGTAGAGGAAATCACGACTACCACTCCGCCAGCCCCGGACGTAAACCCCTTGGTCATTCAAGCTTTGCAACAGCGGCCTGAAGTCCAGGCGTTGACTGACCAAGTGAAGGCCGCGGAAAAGTTTGCAAGCGCCGAGCATGATTTAAAGAAGCCAACGATCAGCGCCCTCGCTGCCGCCGGGATCACCCCGGTACGCAGTGGACAGCCGCTAACCAACTGGTACGGAGCCGCTGGGGTGAATATTAATCTGCCGCTATTTAACGGGTTTATGTTTGACGCGCGCGCCAAAGCGGCGGACTTACAAACAGAAGCAGATCGTCAGAGGCTGTCGGATCTGAGCAATAACATAGCCAGGGATGTACGTAACGCATGGCAGGACACCAATCGGGCTTACGAACGTCTTTCTGTAACTCGGCAGCTCCGCGAGCAGGCAAACCTCGCCTTTGACTTGGCACAATCTCGCTACAATCTGGGTCTCAGTTCCATCGTGGAATTCAGCCAAGCCGCCTTGCAAAAGACCCAAGCTGACATCGAGAGCACCGACGCCGAGTACCAATATCGCTTGACCCAAATTGTGCTCGCCTTTACCATGTCGGCACCGAAATAACCTGTTCCGTCGTGCAGAAGGATAGAGGCTCGTACTTGGACGCTACGAAAAATCCATTCTTGGCTTCCGCAAGAATACATGGGTGCCCATGCATCAGCAGTCCGTTTTCGCCTTTTCCGTCTGCTGTTGAACCCATCTAAAATTTTCGTAACTCCCATCACAGCTTCGGCTTAAATCGTACCCCCACTCGGTGTGTTACAGGATATTCACATTGGATTCACGCAACCGTAAGACGCACCCTTTACCGTTCTGGGCCACGCGACAGGTCACTTCGGTACATCTTGAATTAAAAAGAGAGAGGCAATGAAAAAACTAGCAGCACTAACACTATCTTTATTCCTGACTTCGGGAATAGCTTTTGCCGATTCCCCCAAGGACTCCGACGCGCAGCCCGCCAAGAACGCGGAACCAGCGAAAAAAGCTGACAAGTCAGATTCGGCCATCGCTGCGGAGATCGAAGAGCTTCGTCAAACTCTGCAATCGCAGCAAGAACAATTGCAATTGCTGAAAGAAGAGCTTGCCAAGCGCGATCGCCAGATTGATGAAGCTCGCGAAGCAGCTGCGGCGGCAAATTCGCGTGCCAATGAAGCTAACGTAAAGGCCAGCGAGGCCGTCACGACCAGCAATGCGGCCCGCTCCGCCTCTGCAGCGATCAGCAGCAATGCTGTCGCCAACACCGCCGGCGATCCCATCGTAACCCAGCCGGCCCCTCCTCAGGAGCCGAAGTCTAAGCCAACCGAAGATGGTCCGGCGGCCATACGTTATAAGGGTGTCAGTCTGACGCCAGGAGGCTTCTTGGCGGCCGAAACGGTTTATCGCACCCGCGCAATGAGCGCTGGTATTGCCACCCCCTTCACTAGCGATCCCTTCGCGGCACTTGACCTCGGGCACATAAGCGAGAATGCTTTCTCGGGCCGCCAGAGCCGCGCCTCGCTGTTAATAGAAACAAAAATCGGCGCCACCAAGGCGACCGGCTATTACGAAGCGGACTTCCTTGGTGCCGGCACCACTTCCAACAACCGCCAGACCAACAGCTACGTTTTTCGCCAACGGCAAGTGTGGGGGCAAGCGGCCCTCGACAGCGGCTTTATCTTCACCGGCGGTCAGATGTGGAGCTTAGTGACCGAAACCAAGAAGGGCATGTTCAACCGTCAGGAAAACCTGCCGATGCAGATTGACCCCAATTACGTCGTTGGCTTTACCTGGGCCCGGCAATACGGATTCCGCGTGGTAAAAGATTTCGGCAACAAATTCGCCTTGGGCTTCTCCATTGAGGGACCGCAGGCCACCATTGGCGGTCGCGGCTTCTCCAGCGTCACAACCATCAACTCTGCCGCTGCGCCAGCCGTGATCCAGACCACCGGTGCCACCAGCGCTACCACCGGGAATTTTTTCATCAACGCTCCGGGTTCTGGCGGCGGTCTCTATAACGCATTCGATGCTACCGGCTACACCGTCAACAAGGCTCCTGACCTGATCTTCAAGGCCACTTTCGATCCTGGCTTTGGCCACTATGAATTTTTTGGAATCGCCAGCTTCTTCCGTGACCGCATCTATCCTTGCGGTGTGGTCGGAACCAACGCCGGAGACACCGTGAAACCGGCTGCTCCACTTAATCGCATCGGATGCGGATCTCCGACGCCCTTTGTCGTTAGCAGCTTTGGCGCCACGAACAGCAGTGCGACTGGCGGCGGTCTCGGTGCCAGCGCCTTGTTTCCTCTCTTGCACAAGAAGGTGGACTTCGGCCTCAAGGCCGTTGGCGGAGACGGCATCGGTCGATATGGCAGTGCACAGCTTGCTGACGCCACGGCTCGTCCAGACGGCTCGCTCGCGCTCATTCGTACCGCTCACGGTTTGGCAAGAATTGAAGTGCACCCCACACCCAAGCTGGACGTTTACGGTTACTGGGGCTTGGAATATGCCTGGCGCGCTGGCTATTCCGGCTATGACGCAATCACCAGAACCCTGACCACTGCCATTCCCGCCACCAGTACCACCACCGGTGGTGTCACCACTACTACGCCTGCCATCCCAGCCACCACCCGTACCGTCATCACTACCAACGGTATCGGCGGCTACGGAAACGTCGCCGCCAACAATTCCGGGTGCTCTACGGAAGGCGTTCCTATAAACGACTTTAATCCGTCGTCAGGATCAAATTGTGCTGGGGATATTCGCTCAATTCAGGAAGCTACCCTCGGCTTTTGGTATAGGTTCTACCAGGGTCCGAAAGGTCGCCTCCAAATTGGCGCGACGTATTCCTATCTGGTTAAAAATGCTTGGTCTGGTACTGGAGGAGTGCCAACCGGCGGCGTCGCCATCTCTCCCAAGGGCGTCGACAACATGGTGTGGACTTCCTTCCGTTATTACCTGCCATAAGATCGGCAGGGCGTCTCCCTTTAACGAGGGATCGCGGAAGGGCAGCTCCCCCTGGGCTGCCCTTCTTTTTTTGTTGAATGAGAAACCGGCTAGAAACGGTAATTTACTTCGGTGAACCCGAGTAGCCCATTGCTGTTGCCGGGATAGATTTTTTCGATCACTGCGCGCCCCTGGGCGTAGCCAAAATAAAGCCCCAGCGTAACGCCGTGAGTGAATTTATAGTCCGCGCTCATGTCGTATAGATTGGCGAAAGCCGTCGAGCCATTTGATGGCCGCCCGGAAAATCCAAATGTCCACGGCTGAAATGCGCCGCCGCCGGTGTACCAGAGATCGTGGCTATTGGCTAGCCACAGACCGTGAACATCAGTGCGCAACACCAGATTTTTACCGGGACGCAGCATCAGCTCCGCGAAGAGATCCCGATTATTCATTTCATTGAAGAACGGGAACCGCGCGTAAACGCGGGGTGTCGGTAACACTGCAAAGAATGTCCCGTGCGTATCGTCCGCCGGATTGCCATCTCCGCTGGAGTAGAAATAACCGCCGCGAATCCACGGCCGGACCGAAGGCAATATATGCGGCTGGAAACCCGCTTCCGCCGAACCTGCCGCCGAACGCTGCGTCAGCGCGCCCCATTTCCCGCTTTGCAACGCTCCCCAGCCAACCAGATCGATGGTGCCGGCCGGCGCAGGAAGAGCGGCGATAAAGTGGCCGCCATATGTGCCGATATCAATCGGCTGCAGATCGAGCGCGCGCACGGGCGCGGGGCGATTGTCAGTCTTTAACACTCCACGATCATCATGATAAAACAGGCCGAAAGCGCGCCATTCCGCGTGCACGTCGCCCTTATCTAGCTCCCGCGTAACAGCAACATAAGCGATTGGCGTGTTCACCCAGCCCCAACCATCCACCTGGAACACCCCACGTGTCGGTATCGCTCCGACCGCGGTGAAATTCCACGGGCCACTCGCATAAACGTAATGCGCTCCGTCGAAGCTCCGCATCACGTCCGAATATCCAAAGGTGCCGATCAATCTTTGTGCGATGCGATCGTTCTTCACCGATGCCAGCGTAGCGTTGACCGGTTTCACTTCACTGCCGTCGGTAAATTCAAAGCGGCCAAATTGCAGACTGGCGTGATCTCCTTTTAAACGAATGAAAGCCTGCTTCGGGAAGATAAATGCCGTGTATTGATTCTTGTTGTTGGCCGCGTAATAAGCGGGTCCAAGTCCCAGCTGTCCCTGCGGAGCAGGATCGACCGCTCGGTCTGGCAGTCCCAGCAGCACCGGAACGGCAAACTCCACGGTCCAATCAAAGTTTTGTCGCTTTTGCGAAAGCGCAAAGCGCATCAGCGTGCCCGAGTAACTGTAGAAATTCTGCCCCTTCGCCGGAAACCAGTCCCACACCTCGTAACGTTCACGAATACTGCCTGAAAAAGTGACGCCTTTGATTTCAAGCGGCGGGTCGGACTGTGCTCGAACATAATTGCCGCAGCTGAGAATGCATAACGTCGCCATTAGGAATTTCTTCAAGCAGGCTTCCATTTTCATGATGCTGTCATCTCCCGGCAAATTAAGCATGAATACGCGGAGGCACAGATTGCACCAACCCTGCTCGGACTTAGTTGCGCGGGGTACGCAACGAAAACCAATATTTTTGGTAATGGAACGTTGAAACTTGCGGAGATTCTTAATTCGAATGGGTAGAAGCGCAATAATTCAAAAGCACTAGGCTGTCGCGCACGACAACCTGGCAACTTCGAGAGAAAGAAAATCAGCTAGCAAAAAGGGGAGATAGGGACCAGAACCAGGGGTGCTCTGGTCCCCAGGTAGGACATGAATGGAAGATCAAACGCCGCTAGTCTTGCAGTTCAACCGCTGAATCCCGATGAAGGCCGTATGAATTTTCTGTGACACGCGACGCCGTCGTGGCCCCGCCGTCTTCTTCCGGCTCATTTGCCACCAGCAATCCTCGCCCGTGGCGCACATCTAGGCCGCGCACCCAAAAAATAATGTCTTCGGATATGTTGGTGGCGTGATCGGCGATGCGCTCCAGATGCCGCGTGGCAAGCACGTATTGCAAGCCCGGGCTGATCATCGTGGGTTCCTGCATCATGCGCCGTAGCAATTCCTCAAAAATACGATCGCGATATTGATCCACGGCGTCGTCGCTCTCCAATACCTGCAGAGCCATCTCGACATTCTTGAAAATTAAAGCTCCCAGGCTTTTGCCCACCATGCTGCGCACCGCCGCGGCCATGGGTGCCAGTTCCTCTATCGCCGCGATTTTAGGCATTTCCCGCAAGGAGATAACGCATTGCGCAAGGTTCACAGCCAGGTCGCCGATGCGCTCCAGGTCGTTGGTGATTTTCAGCGCCGCGACGATCAGCCGCATTTCATCATCGTTAAAGCTGCATTGCCGCAACAAACGAATCGCGTGTTCGTCGATGACTACTTCCATTTCATTAATGCGCGGCTCCAGCAAAAATACTTCGCCCGGCAAATCGGCCGTCCGCGAACCGTCCACGTTCACGAGCGCGTCTAAAGCGCGATTCATGGCCCCTTCCACGGTGCGGGACATCGAAACCAGGTAATTCACCAACGTGTCGTACAGCACTACTCCGGTTATTTTTGTAACGCTTGCCATAGGTTGGCCTCTTTCGGAGCAGCTCTGCGCCAATCGTCGCGCTCGCTCCACGCCAAGTGTGCGGCCAGAAATATTACGGGATGTTCACATGTGTATGAATGCTCGAATTATTTCAGCAGGTGTGTGTCGAATAATTTACCGAGGCTTGGGACGCCGAGAGTGTCCGTATTGTAAAAAACACTAAGCCGACGGGATACGTCCGCGATTACTTCTCGCCTGCGCCGATCCGCTGGGAGCCACATGTTGCATCGCTCTATGCGCATCGAAAATTGGCACAGAAAAATGAAAATGCGAGCCTTTGCCAATTTCACTTTCCACCCAGATACGCCCGCCGTGCGCTTCAATCAAGTGTTTGGCGATGGCCAGACCCAGCCCCGTTCCGCTCGCCTCGCGCGATCGCGCCGCGTCGACGCGGTAAAATCGCTCAAAAATCCTCGACTGGTCTGCCCGCGGAATACCGATGCCGGTATCGGACACCGTGAACACCACTTCCAATTCGCTTGCTTTCACACTTAGTACGATCTCGCCGCCCGGCAGGGTGTACTGCCGCGCGTTATCCAGCAGATTTTGCAATACCTCAGCCAACCTGCGACGGTCGCCCGCGACACTTGGTGGATTTTCCGGAATGTTCACCGAAAGTTTCAGACCATTTTCCAGAGCGCGGTGTTGCGCCGTCGCCAGGCAGCTGTCGACGATTTGCGACACGCTAACCTCGTCAATCTCTAACTCCAACCGGTCGGAATCCATTTGCGAAAGGCGAAGCAGATCTTCGGTCAGTCGCGCTAGCCGCCGCGCATGCTCCAGAATTATTTCCAGGAAGCGTACGCGATTTTGGGCATCGTCGATGGCCCCAGCCAGCAGCGTCTCCGCAAATCCCTGTATCGCCGTGAGTGGGGTTCTAAATTCGTGGGACACGTTGGCTACAAAATCGCGGCGCACCCGCTCCAACCGCCGCAATTCGGTGATGTCGTGCAGCACGACTACCGCGCCGAGCGTTGCGCCCGCCCGCACCGACGCTACGGTTGCGGCAAAATATTTTTGGCGCAGCGTCCCGGTAACAATTTCCGCTTCAACCCGCGATTCCCCATGCAATACATTCCGCACCGCCTCGATCAATTCCGTCTGACGAACAATTTCCACCAGCGCGCTACCCGATTTTGGCGGAAACCTCAAATTAAGTATTTCTGCAAATCCTTGATTGGCGAATAGCAGCCGCTCTGAACCATTCACGACCGCCACCCCCTCCACCATGCTTCCCAGAATTGCCGTGGAGAGATTACGTTCTTCTGTCAGCGTACGGATGGTCTCGTCGAGTTGCGCCGCGGTGCGATTCATCGACGCGCCTAAGTCGTCAAGCGCATCTCCGGAACTGTCAGCCGGAATGGCCGTGAAGTCACCCGCAGCCACGCGTCGAGAAAAATCCTTCAGCCGCTCCACACGATCGGTGAACATACGTGAAATCTGTAAGGCCGCAACTCCCGCAATGAGCAAAATAATAAATGACGAAAGCCACAGGCTCCGGCGAAACGATTGCAGCACCTCATCCACGGTTTCAATCGGTAGAGCAAACCGCAGAATGATCGGCGACCCGCCTGCCACGTCGTGCCGAACCGCGCAGTACAGCAGGTCGCGGTTCACGGTGACACTGTGACGGATGGCCCGCCCTCTACCTTTTGCCATTGCCTCGCGAACCTCCGGGCGAGTAGCATGATTTTCCATGGTTTGTGAATCGGATTGAGACTCAGCAAAAACGCGGCCGTCGCTACCAATAATGGTTACTCGCGAACCGCTGGCCGTCATTTCCGAAAGCCACTTATTTAATCTAACGACGTCTTCCGGGCCAGCGGGGGGCAACGCCGGTAGCGCTGATGCACGCGCCTGCGCGATTCCGGCAATGGCGGTAAGTTGGGAATAGGCGGTCCGCTCGTAATCGCGACGCAAAGCGCGTTCCGCGAAGTAATCAACCGCTAGCAAAGCGCCGATGAGTAGCGCCAGGAATGTAAGGCCGAGTTTTGCGAAAAGATTACGCCGCACGGGTTTCGAACAAGTATCCCGCTCCGCGCACGGTTTTCAAATGCATCGGATTTTCCGGGTCCGGTTCGATCTTTTCGCGCAGGCGGCGGACATAAACATCAACGCTACGAGGGGTAACGAAACGATCCGTGCCCCAGACAGCGTCAAGCAACTGGTCCCGGGTGAACACGCGATTTGGGCGCGAAGCAAGATAATACAACAAACGAAACTCAAGCGTGCTGAGTGGCACTGCTTTTCCGGAATGACTCACCCGATAAGAAGCTGGGTCAATAGCCAATTTCCCTATTTCAATAATGCGCGGCGAATCCGTGGGTGGTTCCGCGCGGCGCAACAAAGCTTTGACGCGCGCAATCAATTCGCGCGGGCTGAACGGCTTGGTCACATAGTCGTCGGCGCCCATTTCGAGTCCCACAACGCGATCCGCTTCATCTCCACGGGCAGTGAGCATGAGAATTGGTAACCGATTCAGCGAATCGTCGCGGCGAATTTCTCTGCATATATCCAAACCCGAAAGCTTAGGCAGCATCAAGTCCAGCAGCAGCAAATCAGGTGGAGTTTTTTTCAGCGAATTCAACCCGCTGTTTCCGTCAGAAGCGGCGCTGACCTGAAATCCTTCATTGGCCAGGTTGTAGCGCACCAGCTCCACGATATCGCGGTCGTCCTCAATGATCAGGATGCGTTTCATGCTGATGGAGTGGGCCTTCCGGCGTCTGGGCGGCAGTGTATCGTACAGCGGTGCGTTCCGATAGAGTTGTGCAGGATCTCGGTGGCTCCGAATGTCAAAGGACACGGCTCATTGTGGCAAAGCCCGTGTGACGCGGATATGACGGCGACATGAACGTCGCGTGAACGCAAGATTTTGGACGCGCCCATGGTCTGAATGAGCCTGGCTTGAAAAATCGATTGAACAAGCTACGTGGTAAAAGCCAGCGCCAGCAGCGTTTTTTGCTCCAGCTCGTGTGCTTTCGCCGACCCCGTGGCCGGGCTCGCGCTGCTCGAGCGCTTCACGGACCGCAACCGCAATCCTAATCCCTTGGCCAGGCTGTCCAAGCGGGGCACCACATAGAAGTAGCCGCCCATATTTCGCGGCTCTTCCTGCACCCAGATAATTTCGCGTGCATTCGGATGTGCGGTAATCGCCGCCGTAATATCCAATCGCGGCAGCGGATAAAACTGTTCCAGAAAGAAAATCGCCGTCTCCGTATCATTGCGGCGCTTGCGTTCAGCGCGCAACTCGTGGCCAACCTTGCCGCTGGCAATCAGGATGCGCTTCGCATCCGTTACTTCGCGATCCGATATCAATGGCAAAAACCGCGGCTCCGCAAATTCCTGAATCTGCGAGCTGGCGTCCGGATGCCGCAACATGCTCTTGGGCGTGAACACGATCAGCGGCTTACGCCACGGACGCCGCACTTGCCTTCGCAACATGTGAAAATATTGCGCAGCCGTCGACGGTTGGCAGATCTGAATATTGTCTTCGCCCGCCAGTTGCAGAAATCTTTCAATGCGCGCGCTGGAGTGCTCCGGTCCCTGCCCCTCGTATCCATGCGGCAGCAGCATCACCAAACCCGAAGGCAAATCCCATTTATCTTCGCCGGCGCTGATGAATTGATCGATGATCACTTGCGCGCCATTCGCGAAATCGCCGAATTGCGCTTCCCACGCGACCAGCGCCTCCGGATAATCCCGGCTGAAGCCATACTCAAAACCGACGCACGCAGCTTCCGACAAAGGTGAATTGGCGATCTCGCAAAATGGCGCACCGGGCGCCCCTTCCGGCGAAAGATGCGCCAGCGATAGATATTCCTCCTCGGTTTGCGTATCGACCAGCACCGCATGCCGCTGATTAAATGTTCCTCGCTGCGTGTCCTGCCCCGTCAGCCGAACCGGATTCCCTTCCAGCAAAAGCGACCCCAGCGCCAGCGCTTCCGCGAACCCATAATCCACCGCGCGTTTGCCGTGCCCCATCTCCACGCGCTGTTCCAGCAACTTCACAATTTTCGGATGAACGTGAAAGCCTTGCGGAACGCGGCAAATTGCATCCGCCATTTCCGCCAATTTCTCCAACGCCACGCCGGTATCGACTTCCAGCGAAGCGTCATACTTCCCGCGTTTATAAGGCGACCAATAATCCGGAAGCTTGCGCAAGTGCGGCGACTTCTTGGCCTCGCGAGCTTTGCTTTGTTCCGTCTCGTACTCAGCTCGAATCTGTTCCGCCATCGCAGTCGGATCAATTCCCGTTTGCTTGGCATATATCTTCCAAAGTTGTGGGTGAGCTTTGATTTTTTCGTATAGCAGCGGCTGAGTGATCGTCGGATCATCCACTTCGCTGTGGCCGTGGCGCCGATACCCTATGATATCCACCACCACATCGCTCCCAAACTTCGCCCGGTACTCCGCGGCAATCTTCCCAATGCGAACCACCGCATCGGGATCCTCGGCATTTACGTGAAACACCGGAACAGACTGCCGCTTGGCGATGTCTGAAGCGAAGCGTGACGATTGCGTCTGAACCGGCCGCGTCGTAAACCCGATCAAATTGTTTACAACGATGTGAATCGTGCCGCCGACGGTATAAGCCTTCAAGTCAGCCAGATTCAAAGTTTCGGCCCAGATGCCCTGCCCAGCGAAGGCCGCATCGCCATGCATCACAACGGGCACCACCGTCTTCGCGCTATCCGCGCCGAGGCGTGTTTGCTTTGCGCGAGCCCGCCCCATCGCTACCGGGTCGACGGCCTCGAGATGGCTGGGATTCGACACCAGATGAATACCAATCTGCTTTCCCGTCGTCGTCTTAAATACGCCGGTCGCGCCTACGTGATATTTCACATCGCCCGCGCCAAGCACACTGCGCGGGTCCACATCTTCAAATCCGGAAACCACCTGATGAGCGGGCTTGCACGCGATATGCACCATCACGTTCAACCGTCCGCGATGGCTCATAGCCATAACGCTCTCTCGCGCTCCGTTTTCTGCCGAGGACTCCAGCAGCGCATCCAGTAGAGGAATCAGCGCGGTCACCCCTTCGAGCGAAAACCGCTTCGCTCCCAGGTAGCGTGCCTGCAAGACCTGTTCAAAGAGGTCTGCACGGACCAGCCGTTCGAGTATGTGCCGCTGATCTACCCCGGGTGCCGCACTCTCCAGACGCTCCGCAATCCACTCCCGTCGCTCCTGCTCCGGCAGGTGCATGAATTCCGCGCCCACGGTTCCGCAATAAATTGCACGAGCCTCGTCAGCGGCCTCGCCGGTCAGGTTTAGTTCAGGGCGTTTTTCCGGTTCAAAAAAGCCCAGTGGATCGAGATTGGCTTCGTTGAAACCCCAGCGGCGGAACAGCTCAAAAACGTGTTCGCGCTCTGCAAGTCCGCCATTCTTTCCCCCGCCATTGGCGGTTTTCTTGGCGGATTTGGGTGCTTTTTGCGCGCGTTCTTCTTCGAGAGTGGTTCTGTGGGCCATACCGTGTAATCTTCATTTTGCCACAGATTAAAAGTGTCTGCCGGGGCTCGAGCCAAGCGGCTAATACTTGTTGCGTCCAGGAAAGCACCTGAAGAGAAACAGCCGCATCTCAGGTACAATAGAAAGGGACAATCTTGCGTAAGAACGTTTCAGTAGTGGCGAAACGAGTTAATCCGCAACTTAAGGTGTAAGCACAACGATGCCAGTACCAATTTCCCAGATGTGGACGGTAGCCTCGTATGTCCTGAAACAGAAAATCCAGGGACGTAAGCGCTATCCCTTCGTCTTGATGCTCGAACCGCTCTTCCGCTGCAATCTGGCCTGCGCCGGTTGCGGGAAAATCCAATATCCAGCCCATATTTTGAAAAAGGAATTGACGCCTGAAGAATGCTTCAAGGCCGTGGACGAGTGCGGCACACCGATGGTTTCCATCCCCGGCGGCGAACCACTGATGCACTCGCAAATCGACAAAATCGTTGAGGGCCTAGTCGCGCGTAAAAAATATATCTATCTCTGTACCAACGCCCTGTTGCTTAAGGAAAAGCTGCACCTTTTCAAGCCCAGCAAATATTTAACTTTTTCAGTTCACGTAGACGGCCAGCGCGAGCATCACGATTTCTCCGTGTGCCGCGAAGGCGGTTACGATCTGGCCATCGAAGGCGTTCGCGAAGCCGTAAAACAGGGCTTCCGCGTGACTACCAACACCACGCTTTTTGACGGGGCCGACCCCAACAGCGTTCGCGCATTCTTCGACGAAATGATGGAAATCGGCGTAGAGGGGATGATGCTTTCGCCGGGCTATTCCTATGAAAAAGCCCCCGATCAGCGGCATTTCCTTGGTCGCGCTCGCACTCGTCGTTTGTTCCGCGCGATTTTATCCAACCGCAAATCCACCTGGGAATTCAATCAGTCGGCGCTGTTTTTAGAATTTCTGATGGGCAAGCGTACTTATGCTTGCACTCCTTGGGGTATGCCGACGTACAACGTCTTTGGCTGGCAAAAGCCTTGCTACCTTATGCAGGATGGCTACGCCGACACCTTTCAGGAATTGCTGGAGACCACCGCTTGGGAGAATTACGGCACCGAGTCCGGCAATCCCAAGTGCGCCAATTGCATGGTCCACAGCGGCTACGAAGCATCGGCGATGGATCACACGTTTAGCGGGTTAGGCGGCATCTGGGCTGCAGCGAAGGCTATGCTGTCAGGGAAGTACGAAGACGCAGACGCGCTCGCGCTTCTGAACGAGCCCAGTAAGCCAGTACACGCCTACAACCCGCTCGTACAGATTGATTCGAGTAAGGGTCAACTAACAGAAACCAGAGTCTAAGTCGCTACGGCGAACCGTAAGTTTGAAAATCTTAATCTCAGAACGTGGTCGCTATCATGGAAATTAATCCAGACAAATTAGAAGTCGCTCCCGGCACGGTCCACGAAGGCATCGAAGGCTGGGTGCCCGAACTCGCCAGCGACGACGATATTCGCGTGGCTCTCGAAAAGGCTTTTGATTATCGAGGCGATGTTACGTTGACGCTGAAAAGCGGCAGCAAAGTCGAAGGCTATATCTTTGACCGCGTAGCAGGCGCTTCCCTTGCCACCAGTTTTGTTCGGCTTCTTCCAAAGACTTCAAACGAGCGCCTCAAGATTTGTTATGCCGATATATCGGCCCTCGCCTTCACGGGTCGAGACACCGCGGCGGGTAAAAGTTTTGAAGCCTGGATCCGCAAGTATTGGGAGAAAAAGGCCGCGGGTGAAGGTAATTTAAATCTCCAGCCGGAATCGCTCGAGTAACCATCTAGGCAGTTTCTCTTCGTTCTGATCTAGGTAAGTCATTTTAATTCTGCACTATACGCCGATTTTTGGAGACCGTTAGGCATCTGTAGGGTGCTAGACAATCACCCCTTTTTGTAGTAATATGACTTGGTGACGAGTTCGTCCCTCGGCCCGAGACGGCTTGAGGCGACGGTTTTAGCCTACCTGGTTCAGGCGTGGATTATCCGAACCGAGCCATTCGAACGACAACCCAAGGAGGACACTGTGCAGGCGATGCAGGAAGGTCAAACCATTAAGCACGACGTTTACGGTCTGGGAATTGTGACCGCTTCGGATATGGAGCGCACTTCGGTAGACTTCGACGATCACGGCCCTAAGCTCTTTGTCACCAGTATCATGACCGCCGAGTTGATCGGTGAAGCGCCCGCAACTCCTCCCAAGACCAAGCGTCGCCGCAAAGCCTCCACAGCAGCAAAAGCCGCCAAGAAAGCCGCAGCGGCCGCCGCAGCCAGCCACGCTTAATTTTGTAGCTGAATCTTTTGGTGTATCAGTTCCAAGGACGCCCTCGAATGAGGGCGTTTTTTATTTGCGGCAACGCAGCTTAAATGTGCAAGCAGACTTCTTCTTGTTCCGTTAAGGGAATCAATATTTTCAACTAGGCTTTATGCGCGGATTCGGTTTGTTCGAATGCGTGATACGAAGAGCGCACCAACGGCCCAGCCTCAACGTGCTTGAAACCCATGGCCTCGCCGCGTATTTTAAATTCCGCGAATTCATCGGGATGCACATAGCGCACCACCGGAAGATGTTCGCGGGTGGGCTGCAGATATTGTCCCAGCGTCAAGATATTTGTGCCCTGCGCGGCCAAATCCTGCATGGTCGCAAGTACTTCATCTTTTTCCTCGCCTAGCCCCAGCATTAATCCCGTCTTGGTAGGAACTTCCGGATGCGCCGTCTTCGCCCGTCTCAACAATTCCAGCGAGCGTTCGTATAGCGCGCCCTTGCGAACCTGCCGATACAAGCGCGGAACTGTTTCCGTATTGTGGTTCAACACATCGGGACGCGTCGCCAGCACAATGTTCAGTGCATCCCAGTTACCCCGAAAATCAGGGATCAGGACTTCCACTTTGCAGCCCGGCACCCTGCGGCGAATTTCTTCGATAGTGCGGGCAAAAATTTGAGCCCCGCCATCCGGTTGGTCGTCGCGATTAACGGAAGTGACCACCGCATACCGTAACCCCATTTTCGCCACCGCCTCCGCAACGCGCAGAGGTTCGTTCTCATCCGGCGGCCCAGCAGGCTTACCAGATGGCACCGCGCAAAATCCGCAGGCCCGCGTGCAGATATCTCCCAGGATCATGAATGTCGCTGTGCCATGTTCCCAGCACTCGCCCATGTTGGGGCAGCGCGCGCTCTCGCATACCGTATGCAGGTCGAGCGTGCGCATGATCCGCTTCAGGTCCTGATAGCGCTCGCCGCCAAAAAATTTTACGCGCAGCCACTCAGGACGTGCATGAGCCGTGGCAGTTACCGGCGGGGGCGCCGCCGCATTGGAAAGAATGTTAAAGGGAGCGGCCATTGGATGGGCTCAAGCCTATTTTACACGCGGCAGAAGAAAAGCGCCAAAAATAGCCTGAGTAACACAAAGCTTGAAGAGATAATTTAGAGCGGCTGGCGGGAAGAGCGCACAAAATCTCGCAAGGTCGTAACGTTGGGACCGTAAGCGCCGATTCGCCCGGCGTCTACAGGAAGACCAAGACTCTCCGCCAAATCCAGATCCAGACCCGCATCGTCCAGCTCAGACAGGCTGAATCCCGCAGCAGGTAGAACGCGATTTATGCCAGTCGGGTAGATCGGCCGAGGCGGACGATGGCGCTGCCAGGGCCGGCGCGCCAGCTCGTAAAATTGCTTCCAATCGCGTTTGTGCCAGGTGGTCATTTGCTTTCGCGGTCCGTTACTATCGTTCCTTGACCTCGCTACCACTAATGTTAGATACGTCTTGCTTCAAACGTTGGATGCAT
Source organism: uncultured Acidobacteriota bacterium (assembly GCA_963733775.1). Classification (GTDB taxonomy): domain Bacteria; phylum Acidobacteriota; class Terriglobia; order Acidiferrales; family UBA7541; genus Acidiferrum. Next base: position 54,020 of record CAVTEE010000006.1, read on the forward strand.
CTGTCGCACTTTGGGTTCCTCCCCTGTGTAAAATCCCTGTTAAAACCATGTCAAGAGGGGCGCCCTAAATAAACACGAGCTACTGATATACTTCACATTCTCCCCAAGCAATGCAGTTTCTTTCCCAGTTGTTTCAAACCCGTCATTAGTGGATTTGTTCCGCTCGCGGAGCGCATCGGCAACACACTGTAGAAACTGAACGGAGGTTACTGTATTTCCGAAGAATCACATTGAGAAAACCGAGGCTGCAGCAGATGTGTTAGTCGCGAGAGGAAGCCGCGACGTTAAGCGATAATCGGCGAGTTAAATTGACGAGGTTGCGCAGGACGCTGATATTTACGACTGTGCCAGGAAAGAGCTGCTTGCGGAGTTATTGGACAAAAAACGCTCAGGAGTTTCAGCGAAACTTCACCTACCAGCGATTGCCTCGGTCACCGCGATCACCGCCGCGATCGCCTCGATCACCACCACGGCCGCCGCCTCCACCACGCCCACCACCACCGCCTCCGTGGCCGCCCCGGCCGCCGCCATAACCGCCGCCGCCCCCGCCTGGACGCCCGCCCCCACCGCCGCTTCCACGTTCTGCTTGGGGACGTGCTTCGTTCACCACCAGGTTGCGCCCGCCAAAGTTCTGGCCATTGAGGGAGTTCACAGCGCGATCGGCGTCTTCGTCATTGTTCACTTCCACGAACGCGAACCCGCGCGATTGCCCGGTGAACCGGTCGCGAATCAGGTTAACGCCTGAGGGAGTTACACCAACTTGAGAGAACCACTCGTTGAGCTGATCTTCTGTAGCCGAAAACGGAAGGTTACCGATATAGAGCTTCTTCACCTGCGCACTCCTTCTTTCCGGAACCCCACTGCGAGTCGCGGAGCGCACTGAAGAAATATCCGTACCAGGGTAGTCGTAAGACCGGGCCACCGCGGACGCAGACTGTGACTTCAGCGGTCAGTGGAATCCTCTCCAATAATTACCCGTTTTGCAACCGGAATGATTTTGTTCGCGCAATCTCTTTCTTTGCTCGTTCATTTTCTGCGTCAACACAAAACCTGACCGCGAATCTTCAACCCATCACGTACGGTAGCTGGCGTTAATGCGAACATATTCCGCGGTGAAATCACACGTCCAGTAGCGTGCAACAGCGTTACCGGCACGCATATTCACAATGATTGGGACGTGTTTAGCGAGCAGCCGGTTACTAGCCGCGCGCTCGTTGAAGTTCAGGGGCTGGCCGCGGCGTAAAACCGGAATACCCGCCATCTGAATGTCTACGAGCGAAGGGTCGAATTTGACTCCCGAGCGCCCGGCAGCCGCAAAAATCCGTCCCCAGTTCGGATCCCCTCCGGCAAACGCGGTTTTCACCAAAGGGGAAGTCGCAATAGTTTCCGCGATGCGCCGCGCCGCGCTGTCGCTTTTGGCGCCTCGAACTTCGATTTCAATCACCCGCTGGGCCCCCTCGCCATCTGCAACAATTTGCAGCGCCAGCGAACGACAGATGTCTTCGAGCGCCGCGGTGAACGCTCGATGAGGAGCCGATCCCGATTTAATGCTGGGGGCACCGGCAGCGCCGTTGGCCAACACCAACAGCGTGTCGTTGGTAGAAGTATCTCCGTCGACCGAAATAGCGTTGAAGGTTCGCGACGTAACATCACGCAACGTCTTCTGCAGTAGCCCGGGAGCGATGGCCGCATCGGTGACCACGAAAGCCAGCATGGTGGCCATGTTGGGATGAATCATTCCCGCGCCCTTGGCGCAGCCGACGAAATGGATCCTCTTGCCGGACATTTTAAAAGAAGACGCCGCCGTTTTTGGCCGCGTATCGGTGGTGCAGATCGCCAGCGAAAGCTCCGCAAAGGAACGCGCCGAGGGACGCCGGTGCCGCGCAATCACCGGCAACGCGCGCAATATTTTGTCGAGCGGCAGCGGCACGCCAATCACACCCGTGGAGCACACAAAAAGTTCTTCCGGCTGGCAACTCAAACGTTTAGCCGCTTCAGCCACGGTGCGTTGCGCTGCAGCGTGGCCGGCGGTTCCGGTGGCGCAATTGGCATTGCCGGCATTCACCACCACGCCGCGCATGCGACCGTTGGACTTTCGCAGATTTTCTTTGGAAATTAGTACCGGTGCGGCCACCACCAGGTTTTGCGTAAAAACTGCTGCAGCGGAAGCAGGTTCATCGCTGCACAGTAGCCCAAGGTCCAGCGCGCCTGTTTTTTTTAAGCCACATGCCGTCGCCGCGAAACGAAATCCATGCGGCAAGGAGGCTTCGGAAAGCGCGTGTTTCATTGCGGGTACGTCCGTTGCGTGAGCGCGAGGCTCACGGAAGAGGCCTCCGATCCTCCGCTACCAATGCAGATTGTTGTTGAATAGCGCTTACACCGCTTACCGATGCTGTCATGGCTTGGCTCCCAATTTGTTTCAATTTGATTTCTAATTCTTTACAAGCTGCTTGAACGGACTCGCGCGCCGTGCCGCCAGGCACTGATTTGGCAGCCAAAGCCGCTTCCACATTCAATCCATCAGAAAAATCATCCTCGAACGCCGGCGAAAGTTTTTTTAACTCCGACAGCGGAAGTGCCGTCCATTTTTTATTTTCGCGTTCGGCCTGGCTCAACAGTTTCCCCACAATATCGTGGGCCTGCCGGAACGGCATTCCCTTCCGCACCAGGTAATCCGCGGCTTCGGTAGCCAGCAATGCGCTATTAGACGCGGCGCAATTTAATTTGTCCTCGCGAAACTTTGTCGCACTCAACGCCCCGGTTGCCACTGCAAGCATCGCAGCCACTTGATCATGGGCGGCGAACAGCGCTTCCTTGTCTTCCTGCAGATCACGCTGATAACTGCTCGGCAGACCTTTCAGGGTAGTAAGCAGGCCCACCAGCGCCCCGGTAATACGCCCGGTTTTGCCGCGTATCAGTTCCCAGGCGTCGGGATTTTTTTTCTGTGGCATCAAACTGCTGCCGGTCGAAAATTCGTCAGGCAGCAGCACATAACCAAATTCCTGCGAGGCAAACAATACGAAATCTTCGGACAGTCGTGAAAGATGAGTGGCAATACCCGCCAGCGCGAAAAGATAATCCAGCGCAAAGTCGCGCTCGCTGACCGCATCCAAACTGTTCGCCGTAATGCGAGAGAAACCCAACTCGCGCGCGATTGCTTCACGGTCAATCGGAAAAGAACACCCTGCCAACGCGCCAGAGCCCATCGGGCAAGCATCAGCACTCGCCGCCGCGCTTTCCAATCGCGGAATATCTCGAAGAAACGCTTCCGCATGTGCCAGTAAAAAATGCGAAAGCAAGATGGGCTGCGCGTGCTGCATGTGCGTCATGCCGGCCATAGGCAGATGCAAATTTGCTTTTGCCAGCGTCAAAAATGCGGATGCCAGCTCCGCGATAGCCGTCTTCGTTTGCGCCGCCGCGCCTTTGACGAACAGCCGAAAATCCGTGGCCACCAATTCATTTCGGCTCCGCCCGGTATGCAATTTCCATCCCAGCGCGCCTAACTCTTCGACCAGCGCCTTCTCCACGAAGTGGTGTACATCTTCAGCATCCGATGAATCGAGGAACGCTTTATCTCTCTGCGCCCGCTCCGCAATTCGGTCGAGCGCCGCAAGCGTTTGCCGCACTTCCTCGGCGTTAAATATTCCGGCGCCCAAGAGAGCCCTGGCCCACGCGCGATCCACGGCTAATTCGTAAGGTAGCAAACGCCGGTCAAACGCAAACGACCCTTGGAACGCGTCGAAACCCGCATTCGGCGCGCGCTCGAAGCGGCCGCCCCACAGCCGGTCATCTTTACGTTCGGTCATTTTTGTTGTTTCAGTCGCGCTCGCCAAATTAGCATCCTGAAAACACGTTACAGTGCTATTGATTCCCGCCTTCTGCTTTGGCTTTCGGCCTCACCGTAACGGGCAACGCGAAAAGATTGATGAATCCTTCCGCATCTTTCGGGTTGTAGCGGCCCATGGTGAAGCTCGCCAGGTCGGTACGATACAGCGAGAACGGCGAAACTCTCTTGGTGACATTGAGATTGCCTTTCCACAATTTCAATCCCACCGTTCCAGTCACATTCTGCTGCGACACGCTAAAAAATCCATCCAGCGCAGCCCGCAGCGGCGAAAACCACAAGCCGTAGTAAACCAATTCCGCATACCGCAACGACAATGCTTGCTGGAAGTGCGCCGTTTCACGATCGACCGTAAGTGTCTCTAACTCACGATGTGCCGTAACCAGCAGCGTTCCGCCAGGTGTTTCATACGCTCCGCGAGACTTCATGCCCACCAGGCGGTTTTCCACGATGTCCGCGCGCCCGATGCCATGTTTCGCCGCGATTTCGTTCAACGTGTTCAGCAAATCTACCGGCCCTAGCTTCGTGCCATTCACCGAAACTGGCGTTCCCGCTTCAAATCCAATTTCCACCTCTTCCGCTTTGTCCGGAGCATTCTGCGGAGACGCAATCCATTGCCACATCGCTTCATTAGGCGAATTCGCGGGATCTTCCAACTCGCCTCCCTCATGGCTGAGGTGCCAGATATTCCGGTCGCGGCTGTAAATATTTTTCTTGCTTTGCTCCACCTGCACATTGTGCTTCTGCGCGTACGCGATAGCGTCTTCGCGAGAATCAATATCCCATTCACGCCACGGAGCAATGATTTGCACATTCGGAGCAATCGCCTTGTAGGCCAGCTCAAAGCGCACCTGATCGTTCCCTTTTCCAGTGCACCCGTGTGAAAGCCCATCCGCCCCAAGCTTTAGCGCAACTTCGGCTTGCCGCTTGGCAATCACCGGCCGCGCCATCGACGTACCCAGTAAATAAGTATGCTCGTACACCGCGCCGGCTCTTAACGTGGGCCAGATGTAATCGCGCACAAATTCTTCGCGCAGATCTTCCACCACTGCCGTCGAGGCCCCGGTGGCCAGCGCCTTCTTGCGCGCTGCCTCCAGGTCTTCCTGCTGGCCGACATCTCCGATTACCGCGATGACTTCGCAACCGTAATTTTCCTTAAGCCAGGGAATAATGATGGAGGTGTCCAGCCCCCCGGAATAGGCGAGTACGACCTTCTTCGGTTTAGATTTCTCTTTATTCACAACTCCTCTTTCCAAAAAACAAATCGGCAACCGCTATTGCGAGAATTCGACACACACTAATATCGTGAAAAGTTCTAACACCTTGGACTTTACATCGCTAATGAATATGTGTTCACTTGGCCAAATGGCGGCGTAAATCGCGCCTTCGCTAACTGAATAGGGTGTGCAGGATAGCTTTCTGCACGTACATGCGATTTTCGGATTGGTCCAGCACCACTGACTGCGGTCCGTCCAGAACTTCGGATGTGACTTCGTGATTGCGGTGCGCCGGAAGACAGTGCAGGAATAATGCGTCGGGCGCGGCCAGCGACATCAGCTCCGCGTTTACTTGATAAGCCCGAAACACGTTTTCTCGCACATTCCCTTCCGCTTCAAAGCCCATACTGGTCCAGGCATCGGTGTAAACACCTTGTGCGCCCTCAACGGCCTCGCGCGGGTCGGTGAATAATTCGATTTTCGCGCGCGTTTCTCGAGCCACTCGCTTCGCTTCCTGAATCACTTCGCGCGCCGGCGTGTAACCCGAAGGAGTGGCTATGCGCAGCTGAACGCCCAGCCGCGCGGCCAAAAATACCAGCGAATTGCAAACATTATTCCCGTCGCCGACATAAGCCAACTTGAAACCGCGTAGCGATCCGGTTTTCTCTTCGATGGTCATAAAATCGGCCAGCGCCTGGCACGGATGATATTTATCGGAAAGCGCATTGATCACCGGAATCTCTGTATTGGCGGCCAGCTCTTCCAGTACCCGTTGCTCGTAAACGCGCGCCACGATCCCATGCACCCAGCGCTCCAGGTTGCGCGCCACATCTGAAATGCACTCGCGTTCGCCGAGCCGCGCCTGCGTGTGATCGAGGAAGATCACCGAGCCGCCCATGCTCTGGATGCCCACTTCGAAAGTCACCCGCGTGCGCAACGACGGCTTTTCAAAAATCAGCGCGATGAATTTGCCGCGCAGTATGGAAGCGTAGCGGCCCGGATGCGCCTTTATATCCGCGGCGAGATGCAATAATTCGCGCGTCTGCGGCGGGTTCCATTCGGCTCCCGTGAGCAAATCATGTGTCAACAAAATAGGTGCAGCTAACATCGTAGCGGTCATAGTTTCACCTTGCGGTAGCGTATTTTTTGGAGGTAACGGGTGTACTGACTTCAGCCGTTGCGGGCTTTTCTGAAACGGCCGCTAATACGGCGCTGAACAATTTAAGGAATTCGCGAATTTGCGCGCGCGTCACGATGAATGGCGGCAACAGGCGCAGGATGTGATCGTGCGTGCAGTTAATCAATAGCCCGCGCTTCGCGGCTTCCGCGACGAAAGGGGCGCCTTCCACCGAAAGATGAACGCCGAGCATCAGTCCTTCAGCGCGCACCTCACGTATAAAATCAAATTTTGCGGCCAGGGCTTGTAAGCCCCCTTTTAATTCTTCTCCGCGGCTGCGAACATTCTCTAATAATTTTTCATCCTCGATAATTTGCAGGCATTCGAGCGCCGCGGCACAAACCAAAGGTCCACCGCCGAACGTAGTGCCATGGAGCCCCGGAGAAATATAGGACGCCACTTTATTGGTGGCTAAAATCGCGCCCAATGGCAAGCCCGCCGCCAACGGCTTGGCGATCACCGCGATATCCGGTTTGGGTCCGAACCGCTGATACGCGAAATAGCGGCCTGTGCGACCGAGTCCGCATTGAATCTCGTCCGCGATCACAAGCGCCCCGTGTTCGGTCGCCAGCGCCCTAGCGCGATTCCAGAATGATTCGCTGACGGGGTAAATCCCGCCTTCGCCCTGCACCGTCTCGATCAAAATCCCACAGACCGAGTCATCGAATTTCGCTTCCAGATCCGCCATGTCATTGAAGCGCACAAATTCGACGCCAGGGACAACAGGGGCGAAGGGTAAACGGTATTTCTCAGTCGCGGTCACACTGATTGCGCCATAGGTGCGCCCGTGAAATGAATTCTCCAGCGCCAGAAAGCGATGCTTGCGCGAAGGCTGGCCTGCCGCGTCCTGAGCCGTTCGCGCGCATAACCGCGCCAGCTTCATGGCGCCGTCGATTGCTTCTGTGCCGCTGTTGCAAAAAAATACGCGATCGAGGCCCGACCACTCCGCAAGCTTGCGTGCCAGCGGACCTTGATACGCATTGTGATAGAGATTTGAAAAATGAATGGCGCGCGCCGCTTCGCGACGAATTGCCTTAACAATTCTGGGATGAGCGTGGCCCAACGCGTTGACGGCGATCCCGCCAAGAAAATCGAGATATTTTTTTCCGGCCGCGTCAAATACATAGCAACCCTTGCCGCGTTCCAATACAAACGGCTGCCGCTTGTAGGTTGGCAGCAGAAATGTTTCCGCGTCGGTGACGCGCGAATCGATCTTCGCAGCGGCGAGCGTCTTCATTCGCCCATGCTGCGAAGAGTGGGCTCTCAGCGATCCCGCCGGTTTTTTGGGAGCGTTGCGCATCACGCCGCCGATAGCGCGGTTTGCGCGGAATTACGGGGTTCGCGCATAACCAACGTGCCAGGAACGCCCGGGCCACTGGATACTTCCTGGCGGCCGTGATTTTCCGTTGAACGCGATGCCAACAGCAGCGCATCAGGCTCCGTGCCGCCCACGATGCGAACTTCGCGGACGCCGCCTTCAATCGCGCGTTTAGCGGCTTCCAGCTTCAAAACCATACCGCCTGAAACCACGCGGCACTGCACCAATCGCTCTATCTCCTCGCAGCTGACCGCAGAGAGCACCCGCTCGCCGTCAAGCACTCCAGCAACATCTGTTAAATAAATTAATTGGTCGGCGCTGATAAATTCCGCGCAGGCCGCCGCCATATGATCGGCGTTGATGTTGTACAGTTCGTTGTCGGCACCCAAGCCAAGGCATGGCGCGACAGGCACCAGCCCATCGTTCCACAACGATTCGATGAACTGCGTATTCATGCCCGTCAGATAACCGACGTAACCCAGGCCGCCTTCCACTTCGTTGTGCATCATAGGGTCGGCGGTAAAACATTGCGCATCCGCGGCGGAAATTCCCACGGCGGGCTGGCCCTCCGCAGAAATAGCGGCGGCAACTTTTTTGTTCAGCAATCCCGCAAAAACCATGACCGCCACGTCGCGTGATTCGCGATCCGTAACTCGCAGCCCGCCGACGAATTTGCTCTCAATGCCCATGCGCTTCAGCGTCGCGGTAAACAAGCGTCCGCCACCATGGACTACGAGGATCTGGTGCCCGTCCTTCGCCAGTGCCGCGACCTGGCTCGCCAGCGTCCGTACCGTCTGGTCGTCTTCGAGTAATGCTCCGGCTAACTTGATCACGATTCTCATTGCAGTGCGGTGTGCTCCTCTATCCCCAGCATGTGATTGAAATTTTGAACGGCCTGGCCGGCCGCGCCTTTGCCCAGATTGTCCAGGCAGGACACAATTACCAGCCGTCGCCCGCTTTTATCGAGCGCAAACCCGATGTCGCAGAAATTTGTGTGCGCCACGTGTTGTAATTCGGGCAGCGATCCGGCGCGCCAAATACGCACCATCGAGCGACCGGCATAAAACTTGCGATACAACGCCTCAACTCCTTCGCGGCTATGGCTCGCGTCCAGGGTTACGTAAATGGTCGACAGAATTCCGCGACTGATCGGCAACAAATGCGTCGAAAACATCAGTTGCGATTCATCTAGGCCGGTATGCTCCAGAATTTCTGGCGTGTGCCGGTGCGAAAAAAGATTGTAGGCTTTGAAATTCTCGTCTACCTCGACGAACTGCAAATCGCGACGCAATTCCTTCCCCGCCCCACTGGCGCCCGATTTGCAATCGCAAACCACGCTGCTCCCTGCCGCGATCCAATTGGCATCGGTCAGCGGGCGCAGCGCCAGAATCACGCTGGTCGCGTAGCACCCGGGGTTGGCGACGATGCGCGCATGCTTTATTTGTGGTTCGTAAATCTCCGGCACTCCATAAGCCGCTTCGCTCAGTAATTCCGCTGGTGCAGCCGGCAATTTGTACCAATTCTCGAACGTTTCACCCGAATGGAATCGAAACGCTCCGCTTAAATCCACCACCCGTAATCCCGCTTCCACTAACGCCGGGACCAGTTCCGCCGAGACGTCATGGGGAGTGGCCAAAAAAGCCACGCCTGCTTTGCTGGCTGCTATGGCATCCACGGAGAAAGTTTGCAACGGAGCATCGCCTCGTCCGCGCAATTGCGGGAACAGTTCGTCCAGACACTTTGCGCCCTGGGTATCGCGCATATAGAACGTCGAAGCTTTTACCGCTGGATGGCGCACCAATATCCGCGCGAGCTCGAAGCCCGTGTAGCCCGTAACGCCCACCACCGCGATGTGATCGAGATTTCTCATTTCAACAAAGATTCGATGCGCCGCTGCAGCGATTCGCGACTCTTTTTATTTGGCGTGATGATCAGCACCGTATCGTCACCCGCGATCGTGCCGGCAATTTCTGGGAATTTTGCGCCGTCCACTGCCGCAGCCAGTGGCTGCGCTCCGCTGGGTGGCGTTTTCAGCACCAGCAGATTTTCGGCCGGCCGGATATCCAACAAGAATTCTCCCAACGCTCGGGCCAACGGACGCTCGGTTGCTTGATCTTCGGGAAGAGCCGAAGCGGATTTGTAACCACGCTGCGTTTTGATCAGCCGAAGTTCTTGTATGTCGCGAGACAGCGTGGCTTGCGTCACGCGTAGCCGTTGTGCCGCGAGTCTCCGGCGCAAATCTTCCTGATTGGCGATGGAGCCGTCACTCACCAGCCGAAGTATTTGACCGTGACGAAATGTTTTGCCTGCGCTCACTGTTACCCTCAAACACAAATATACAGCCTACTGTATTTTTATACAGTCGCTGGACGCGCGAGTCAACGCTTTTATGAAATTGTTTAGGTTGTACTGTTCGAACGACGCGGAGAAGAACTGGCCCGCGGGGCAGTGGTGTAGCATTCGTCGCACTGTCCCGACACACACTGGATTTTACATGCGCAGGATGTTACCTATCATAAACGGCATCTTGGCGGGCTATGACCAACGCTTGCGAAATCACCGGCTGCAAAACGGAAGTTCCCCCTGCTCTGCGCGAGGACCAGGTGTGCGTGCTGCATTTTACTTTGTCGGTGGAAAATAGCTGCGCGGGCATGCGCCGCGAAACGGCACTGGGCAATGCGCCGCACGAACGTCAGCGTGAAATCATGAAATTCATCGCCGAACATGGCGAGCGCCTGGCCCGCGTGGCCACCAGCGGCTTGCCGCTAACCGATGACCTGAAAGCCCGCATTCTTAGCACGTTCCTCACGCTCATGAACCTGCGCGAGAATCTCGACCGTTCCAACATGCGCAGTTCCTTCGGGCGCACCAGCCAATTATTGCGCTAGTTCTTCGCACCGCGGGCCTTCAAAAGCGTCATCTGCGTTGCATTTTGTTTACATTTGGCGGCTTGACGCGACCTATACCGCGCGAGACCATACTTATAGCTTCGGAGCGCTGCCAATCTCGAAGTTGCAACGCACCCAGCAGGGGCCATCCATGACTCTCCGTACTTTCTTCCGTATCTCTTCCATCGCGATCGTCGCTGTTTTCGGTGTTGGGCTTCATCCTGTTTATACCGCGGCCAGCCACGCCCGCATCATCAGACTGAGCCTGGTGCAGGGCGATGTGCGAATTCTTCACGACTCCAAGGGCGACCCGCTCGCCAACGATAAGGCTCCTTGGGAGCGCGCGGTATTAAATCTTCCCATTCGCCAGCACGATGTGCTGGCCACCGATAATGGCCGCGCCGAAGTGGAATTCGAAAATGGCGCGATGGCATTCATAAACGAAAATTCGGTGCTCGAATTTTTTGACCTGTCTCTCGACGATGGATCTCTCACGACTCGACTGATTCTTCGTCAAGGCACCGGGTCCTTTTATGTGAACCCGGCGCACGACGATTATTTCAGCGTCACCGGCGGTGATTTCACCGCGGAAGCGGCGGGCCGCGCAAATTTCCGTATGGACAATTTCGATGACGGCAGCACTGTAGCGGTCATCAAGGGGCAAGTGTCGGTAGCGCACAAGAACGACAACAAACTTCTGGTGAAGGGCCAATCGTTTACCATGTCCGCGGGCGCCGCCACGGGCACCGTCGAAAGCGCTCCGCAAGGTGACGACTTTGATCACTGGGTCTCAGGCCGTGAAGACAGCGTAGTCACCGCCACGAATGCGGCGATGCAATATTCCAATACTTCTTCATATGTTTCGGGATTCGGCGATCTGTACACCTACGGCGGTTTTTATCCCATCGGGGGACTGGGCTACGGATGGCAACCATATGGGGTTGGCATTGGCTGGTCACCGTTCGACTACGGCAACTGGTTTTATGGCTCGCAATTTGGATGGTCCTTTATTGGAAGCCAGCCGTGGGGATGGCTGCCTTACCACTACGGTGGTTGGCTTTTCCAACCTGGGATCGGTTGGCTGTGGACTCCGACGGGATTCGGCAATGGCAGCGTGCCTGTTAAATTCCATCCGGTTACGGCGACGTTTGTGCGTTCCGGCGGCACAGTAGCAATGGTTCCCACGAATCCGGCGGATCGCGGCACTAAGACGCCGCTAAATCTGGCACACGTTATGCCGCTGACACCTGCTGCTGGTGTGCCGCAGACTTCAACTGGCGCCAACTGGAAGGTTGTAAAAGAAGTCCCGGCTGAGACTTTCGTTTCGCACGCGAGTCCGGCAAGTGTTCCTGCTCGCAGTACGCGCACTCTCAATTCCGTTGGGGCTTCTATGCAGTCCACGCATAGTTCAACTATCACCTTCGATGCTAAAGAGCATCGCTTTGTGAATAGCAACGTGAATGCGAGCGCGGCGGCCGTTACTTCAGCGAGCGGTGCGTCCATTAAGACTTCGTCGCCAGCGACGGCAAGAACGTCATCCACCGCGTCGCTCGCTCGCACTGTGAACATAGAAAGGCAAGTACGGACGATGCCCTCGGCCTCAGCCCGTATAGCGTCTCCGCCGCCCGCTACTCGATCCTTCGCAAGCACTCGCGGAGGGGTTTTTGAATCCGGCTCCGGTGGTCGGGGGACAAGCTCGGTAACGTCTACTCGTTCACTGTCAACCGGTTCTCGCGGCGCCACCATGTCTGGCGGCGGCCGTCACTAATTTCGCGAGATATCCAAGCAAAAGACGGCCGGATTTCGGCCGTCTTTTTTTTATCCTGCCGTGAATCACCAGAAAACCATTCCCGCATATCCCACCACAGCGGAAGGATCTCCCGACCGGTCAGCTGACGTAGCGTAGCGAATCAATTCCGCGTTGCTCGCTTTCAACACCTGTAACGCCGTGAGCATTGCGACCGCCGGGCCCAATCCGCACATGGAAATTCCTTCTTTTCTACAAACATCGTACAAACCATGCGCATCCATACTCAACAATTGCTCAATTGCTTTGCGGTCTTTCACGCGTGTTGTAGCATCATCCTCGTAGTGATTCAGGTCAGAGCTGGTTACTAACAAAATTTCCTGTTTTTCTGCCGCGAGCACATCGCCAATCGCTTGTCCTACCGTGACCAAAGTTTCAAAATGTGCCGTTCCCAGCGCGATTGGCACGAAACGAAAATCCGGATTGAGCACCCGAAGGAACGGAATCTCAACTTCCAAAGAATGTTCTTTGCTGTGAGCCGCTGCATCTTCCGCTAGCAGCGGGCACGCTGCTCTGAGCTTCTCGGCCAGCTCATAATCGATTTCCGCGTCACCTAACGGAGTACGCCACGCGCCACTTGACACAATAGCGGCCGGCGAACCGGGCGGGCGATGCCGGACTCCCAGTATCACAACTTTTTTCGGTATGCGGATGCTGGAAAAAACGGCACCCGCGACGTGCCCGGAAAACATCAAGCCGGCGTGCGGAACCAGGCAGGCCTTTACGTTTCGCACTGGCGGCCCATCTGTTTGGGTGGTGTACTCGCGAATCTGAGCGGACAATTCAGCGGGATCGGAAGGGTAAAAACGGCCGGCAACAGCGGGAAGACGAACCATTTGCTTCGCGAATTACAGAGCTTTGGAAGGTTTGCCTTTGAGCTTGATCACTTGCAGGCTGGCGGGATCGTACAACAGCGTTATTTTGTCGCCGTATTGATATCCGCCCTTATCGACAATTGCCTGCATCTTGGCGGCTGCTTGCGCAGAGAGGGCGAATGTCTGTATGGCCATATCATTGCCCTTGGCGCGCACAGTGATCTGCGCGACATTGGCATTCATGACGTAGCCTTCAAATTTGCTTAATCCCGTCGGTTTCGGTTTTACCGCGTTCACCACGATCGGTACGGCGGTATCCAGCACAATGGGTACAACTGTCGCGGGAGTCTGCGCCTGAGCGCGGGGGCACACTACCAGCGCGGCGAACGCGAGTGGCAATGCGAATCCAGCGAGTTTAGCCAAACTTTTCATTCCATTTCATCCGTGGCGATCCGCAAAGACTTCAGGAAGCGCACATCCTGCGGGGTCATCGACAGCCGCGCGGGAATCTTCTTGTTCCCTTCGCCTTCTTCCATGAACGAATCCTGATCAACCTGAATGCGCAGCGATTCCAGGAACCGGCGATCCTGAGTGGTCAACGACGACGTCTCCCCCGAAGCGGCATCGCGCTTGGCCAAGCCGATGGTGGCATCCAGCTTCAGGACGATGTCGTAGCCGTGCGCGCGCACTCCTGCAATCGCGCCGGTAATGCGGTCAGAGTCGGACACCGTGTCGTTGATCGCGTGTCCCAGTTCGCGGAGCAAGTTCTTCAGGTGATCGTCTAGTTGCAAGGAGGTTCTCCCCTACTCTTCGGCCATTTTAGGCCCACGTTAAGTTGGATACAAGTCAGCTTCGGATTGTTGTCTCCAATCCGTTCACAGGTCTTTGGCGCAGTTTGGGGGGCAGTCTGTGCGGACCGCTTAGCCGGCAGGGCCCACAGGACCACATGGGGCGAATGCCTTTTACGCTAAGATACCAGCATGTCTTCCGCGGCAAGCTTGCCGGGTGCAGGAGTCAAACGCAGCGGCTTCAGCCGCTTGTGGCGCACGCTCAAGCAGCTTTTTCATGAAGTTGTGGGCGCAATTTTTGCGGTGCTGGCATTCGCCTGGATGAACGCCGCGATTCGCGCCTGGTCCCGCGACGCGGCGTATTGGCTGGTGGCCATTGCGGCCGTTGTTGGCGGGCTATTTTTGTTTTTCGCGGTTACGTCATTTCAGCGCTCGCGAAAAATTTAGCGGGCTGCAAGGGCATGACGCAACCATTGATAATTTATGTCCGATTCTAATTCCAAACCATCTGCGCCCGCGGGCCGCCGCTCGCAACGCAAAGAAAAGTTCACGACGCTTTCAGGTTTGCCGCTCGAGACGCTGTACACCGCCGAAGCTTTGGCTTCCCAGAATCTTGACGAGACCATCGGCTACCCCGGCGAATTTCCATACACCCGGGGAATTTATCCCACGATGTATCGCGGGCGCTTCTGGACCATGCGCCAGTATGCGGGTTTTGCGAGCGCCGCGGAGTCCAATGAGCGCTACCGCTATCTTCTTGGCAAAGGGCAGGTAGGACTTTCCGTAGCATTCGACTTGCCCACGCAAATCGGAATGGATTCCGATCATCCTCTGGCCCAAGGTGAAGTAGGCAAGGGCGGGGTGGCCATTGATTCCATCGAAGACATGGAGATTCTTTTTGACCGCATCCCGCTCGAAAAAGTTTCCACGTCGATGACCATCAATTCCACCGCCGCAATTCTCCTCTGTCTTTACGTGGCAGTTGCAAAAAAGCAGGGCGCTAACCTCGCGAAGCTTTCGGGCACGGTGCAGAACGATATTCTGAAGGAATATATCGCGCGGGGGACGTACATCTATCCGGTTCGTTCGGCCATGCGCATCGTCACCGATATTTTTTCCTGGTGCAGCAAGCATCTTCCCAAGTGGAACACTATCTCCATCTCCGGCTATCACATTCGCGAGGCGGGCTCCACGGCGATTCAGGAAGTTGCCTTTACGCTGGGAGACGGCATGGCGTATGTGCAAGCGGCTCTGGATGCGGGACTAAACGTCGATGATTTCGCGCCCCAGTTATCTTTCTTTTTCAACGCGCACAACGATCTGTTGGAGGAGATCGCCAAGTTCCGCGCGGCCCGCCGGCTGTGGGCGCGCATCATGCGGGAACGGTTTCATGCGAAAGATCCGCGCTCGTGGTTGTTGCGTTTTCACGCGCAGACCGCGGGCTCTTCGCTGACCGCGCAACAGCCTGAAAATAATATTGTGCGGGTGGCGATCCAAGCTTTAGCCGCGGTTCTGGGCGGGTGCCAGTCGCTGCACACTAACTCGCTGGACGAAGCGCTGGCGCTGCCCACCGAAGATGCCGCGCTGATCGCGTTGCGCACGCAACAGATCATCGCGCACGAAACAGGCGTGACCAATACCATCGATCCGGTGGCGGGCTCTTACGCCATCGAGCAGTTGACCAACGAAATTGAGGCGGGCGCGCAGACGTATATCGATAAAATTCACGCCATGGGCGGCCCTCTCGACGGGACGCTGCGGGCCATCGAATCGGGTTTCATCCAGGGCGAAATACAAAAAGCGGCCTACGAGTTTCAACGCGCGGTGGAGAAAAATGAACAAATCGTGGTTGGAGTAAACAATTTTAAAGTGGAAGAAGAACGACCCATTACGATTTTGCGCGTGGAAGAGCAAATCGCGCGAGACCAGATCGAGCGGCTCAAAGCTTTTCGTGTGAAGCGAGACGCTACTCGGGTGAAGAGCGTTCTTGCGGAGTTGGCCCGCCGCGCCACGACTGCTGAGAATCTTTTGCCGGCGATTCTTGACGCGGTAGAAAATAACGCTACGGTCGGGGAAATTTCAGATACGCTTCGTAGCGTGTTCGGCGAATATCAGGAATCCGTCGTAATTTAATTCTCACCATGAAACTAATCCTGGCTTCCTCCTCGCCGCGTCGCGCTGAAATTTTGCGAGACGCGGGCATGGGCTTTACGGTGATGTCTTCGGCTGTAGACGAAACGCCGATCCCGGGCGAATCGCCAAATGAGTACGTGCATCGCCTGGCGTGCGCCAAAGCGGAACTTGTCGCCGCACGCTCTGTAGGCCCTGCGATTGTTATCGGCGCGGACACGGTGGTGGTGCTGGATGGCCAAATTATTGGCAAGCCGCGTTCCGCGGAGGATGCCCGGCGAACGCTGCAGTTGCTCTCCGGGCGCAGCCACTCGGTCGTGACAGGCGTCATGCTGATTCGTCTTCCCGATGCCGAGCGGCGCGGTTTTGTGGAAACCACGCAGGTCCAGTTTTCCGCGATTTCGACGGAAGAAATCTCGCGGTACCTGGCCACCGATGAGCCCTACGACAAAGCGGGAGCGTACGCCATCCAAGGACGCGCCGGACGATATATCTCACGCATCGAAGGTTGCTATTTCAACGTGGTGGGCATGCCGCTGGCGCGCTTGTGGCAAGAACTCATGGCGCTGGGCTGGTCAGATGAATTTCTGGATTGAGACGAGCGGCGATCCCGGAGCTCGAGTCTTCCTATGCGCGTACGTCATTCGAACGGGTATGTCGGCACGCCGACAATTGCACAAAATGTCGACACGTCGACAAATGAACGAAATGTCGACGCGCCGACAATTGAACAAATTTCGACGCCAACAATTGCGCTTGCTGGCAGAAAGTGTTCCAAATCGAGCAAAGCGTCTTATGCGGCCACGAAATGTTGTTTCACGTGAAACCGAGTGGCCAAAATGTTGTTTCACGTGGAACCGACTGTGTTCGATCGGCCAACGTGAATGTTGTTTCACGTGAAACGGAATCGGTTCGAACGCGAGTGCCATTTGAAGGCGCGACTCGTTCGAACGGCCGGTTATTCGAACGGTTGGTCATTCGAACGACGAACCCCTCTGGCTCGAGAAATAAAAAAGGCGGCTCAAGGGCCGCCTCTTTCAAATTGGAAGTGTTTGCTGCGAATTAAGTGGGCGTAGCGTTATTCCGACTTCTTATCTTCAGCAGGTTTCTCAGCGGGGAGCGCTGGTGGCGCTGCCGGTGTCGGCGGCACAACGGTCTGCGATTGCGTCTGATTCGCGCCGTGCATGCCTTCCTTGAATCCGCGAACGCCTTCGCCCATGCCGCGCATCAATTCAGGAATTTTGCGGCCGCCAAACAGAACCAGAATCACTACCAGAATAATCAGCCAGTGCATCGGAAATTCCATAACCGCCTCCTACCTAATATCGTCGAAAAACCCGGTAAATACAGCTAACTGGAAGCTAAAGTATAACACGCTCGTCGCCCGCTCGGCGCGTCACCCTTTCGCGGTCCAAGTACTCCAACAGGGGTATTGCATACTTTCTGGTGATCCCGGTCATGTCTTTGAACGCAGGGACAGAGATGCGTCCCCCCTTGCTGGTCTTATACGTCGAAAGCAGCTGTTTCAGATGCGTAAGCGCTGCTTGGTGAAAAATCAGGTCAGGTGATACCCGTACCAAACTCTTTTCGCGCAACAGCATATGCAGCAACTTTTCGGCACGCTGGGCTTCCACGGAGAGGCCGGCAAGGACATCTTTCACCGCGGGCACTGCCAGGCCGCCGGCGCGAAATGCCGCTTCGATTTTGCCCTTGGCGGCTTGATCGTCGGGCTGCAGGGTGATGCCGCTGCCTGCGCGTTTAACAGTTTCGCCCCGCACCTCTAACTTTTTCTGCGCGATCAACTGGGCCAGCGCGGCGCGAAATACCTCGGGTTTCACACGCCGTCCTATACTAGACCGCAAATCTTCACGGGTTATCCCGGGCATCAGCGGATTTTCACGTTGAAACCGATCGATCTTGTCATTGATGGCGTTGCACATACTTTCAAATATGCCGGTGGCTATCAACAAGGGGTGCTCATCGCCAATCGTTTTCACGACTTTGGAGGATGATAGGGCTTTCACGGTTTCCTGAGTGTCCGTTTCCCGCCATCCGGTGTGGGCTGCTATTTCGTCATAAACTAATCCCATGGGCGCTCGCGCCATCATGGCCGCAAGCACGTCATTCCGTGTGCCGTCGCGAAGAGTTTCTAGAAATTTGACTCTGCCGGTATCGCGCGAAAGAGGACGCCGCGCCAAGGGATCAAGAACTACGCCGCCTCCAATGGTAGTGACCGGAGAAAATTGCCGCACGATGAAGCGCTGGCCCGCCGTTAGCACCATTTCATCCTGCAGGCGAAGATGAGCCAGCGCAGTTTGTCCGGGTGCAAGCTCGCCGGCGCCATAAAGCGAAATTTCCGCGATGGTTTCGGCGGTTGCGGCATGAAGATGTACGCGCTCGCGATGTTTTAGCTTGTGCGTTCCAAGCAACAACGTAAATTGCGCATCAATCCTACGAGTGCTGCGAAAGTTCCCGGGCTGCGCCAGGGTCATGCCGCGCCGCACGGTGGTGTGATCAATCCCGGCGAGGTTTATAGCCGTGCGTTGACCCGCAAATGCTTGAGCAACAGCCTGTCCGCCGGTCTGCACACCGCGAACACGAAGCCGCTCACCGCCAGGCAAGAGTTGCACCTCATCGCCAGTCTGTACCGCGCCTGAGATCAACGTGCCGGTTACGACGGTTCCAAAGCCTTTCATCGCGAAGGCCCGATCGATCGGTAGGCGAAAGGCTCGGGTGGCATCCTTGCCGCTGACTTGGGTCGCAGCATTGTGCAGGGCTCGTTTTAGTTCCGGGAGACCGGTCCCGGTTTTTGCGCTGACCGGAACAATTGCCGAGCCATCGAGAAAAGATCCGCGCACATATTCTTCAATCTCCAATTGCGCCAGGGTCAGGCCGTTGTCATCGACGAGGTCGCATTTAGTGAGGGCGATCACGCCGTTCCTTACGCCCAACAGTTTGCAAATATCAAAATGTTCTCGCGTTTGCGGCTTGATGGATTCGTCGGCGGCAATCACCAGCAGCATCAGATCGATCCCGGCGGCGCCAGCCAGCATGTTGCTCACAAATCGTTCATGGCCGGGCACATCAATGAATCCGAACTTGATCTCGGCGTCTTCCAGAAAGGCAAAACCCAGATCAATGGTGATGCCTCGGCGTTTTTCTTCGGCGAGGCGGTCGGGATTCGTTCCGGTGAGCGCTTCCACCAAGGAAGATTTGCCGTGGTCTATATGCCCGGCGGTGCCGACGATCACGCTTTTAAGGTTTGCAGTCATAAACATCAATTTCTATTTTGGAATTAATTAGCGTTCCAAAAACTACTTCAAGACTGTTCGCTTTCGTGCAGCGCTCCGACCTCTGCGTGCTAGAATCGGCCCATCCGCATGAGTCGCCTTTGTTGCACGCGTTTCGAACGCGCAGCTCGCAAGCTCGGGTGGTTGCGCATCGCCGGCCTCGATGAAGCAGGTCGTGGCGCGCTGTTCGGCCCGGTGGTCGCCGCCGCGGTGATTCTGAATCCAAAGCGGCGTATTGTCGGCCTCGACGATTCCAAGAAACTGGTGGCCGAGCGACGCGGGGAGCTTGCTCCGCGCATTCGCGAGCATGCCTTGGCATGGGCGGTGGCGGAGATCGATGCGCAACGCATTGATGCCTGGAATATTTATCAAGCCAGCCGGCAGGCCATGACCGCGGCGCTCAACCAGCTTGCCATTGTTCCCGATTATCTGCTGCTGGACGCCATCAAACTGGATGTTTTGATCGAGCAAAAATCCCTGATCCACGGAGACGCCCGCAGCGTGTCTATCGCCGCTGCCTCCATTCTGGCTAAAACCCATCGTGATGCGCGCATGCAGGAGTGGGACGCAGTCTATCCCCAGTACGGCCTCGGGCGCCACAAAGGGTACGCCACCGCCGACCATCTGGAGGCCTTGCGGCAGCATGGGCCTAGCCCCCTGCATCGTCACTCCTTTGCGCCGGTGCGCGAATCTAACTGCTGGGCGGTGGGCGCTACCCAAATCTCATTTCTGCCGGAGACAGATTCGCCGGAGGGGAGTGCAGAGCCGACCATGGTTCCGCTACAAAATGCGTAATCCCAGACAAAAAAGCGTTGTTACTGGTGTTCGCCGGCACTTCACCGTGAGGTTCAGGTTTAAACGTTGATAACTGGCTGCTCACAGGGGACTTTGCCTTCATTGACTTGTTTTTCTTCAGCCTGTTAGCGTAACAGGAGAGCGTTGCGGGTCACCAACAAACCGCCAGCGAAACGAGGAGAAGGTCTCGGACAGAGTTCAAAGGTCCGCTGGGATGCCAGTTGGCAGCCCTGCGGTCGAATCTGGTTATTGTCCCGGTTAATGCATGGCTTATAACAAAAGCAAATACGTCGAAGCCGCCCAGAAGCTGTTAAATCAGGGCAAAGTTGCGCAGGCTATCGCCGAATACCAGCAAGTCCTGAAATTCGAGCCCCGTGATCAAGTCACGCTAATGACTGTAGGCGAGCTGTACATTCGCCAGGGCGAAACTTTCCAGGCCATCGATTATTTCGAACGGCTCGCCCAGATTTTTGTGGGAGACGGGTTCCTCACCAAGGCGATTGCCGTTTACAAACGCATTGCCAAACTCGCGCCGGAAGAAATTCGTCCGCTAGAAAAACTTGCCGATCTCTACGTGCAACAAGGGGTGATGAGCGAAGCGCGCCCGCTGTTTCTGCAACTGGCGGAAATCCATCTGAAGCACAATCGCCAGCCGGAAGCGGTCAACCTGCTGAAGAAGCTGCTTATTGCGGAGCCGGATAACTTGCGGATACAGGTGCGGCTTGCCGATCTGTATCAAGCCATGGGGCAAAGCAAGGAAGCGACGGATTCCTACGTGTCCGCGGCGCAACGCGCGTTGGCGCGCGGCGACCAGGCGGAATGCGAAAAATTAGCCGACAAGGCGCTAAAGATCGATCCGCAAAATCTGGCCGCGGTTATCGTCAAAGCGCGTTCATACTCAGCGCGGGGCAACGTGGCGCAGGCCGCCGAGCTTCTGGAACATGTCCCCGATCTGGAAAAGGGCGGCGAACAAGCCGAGCTGCTCCTCGATCTGTATCTCAAGAGTGTGAATTGGGATAAGGCCACGGCGCTGGCGTTGCGAATTTTTGATGCCGACGAAAAAAACTTTGGTCTCACGCAAAAAGTTGCCGAGGCTTTACTGCAGTCCGGTCAAAGCGCACAGGCGATGGCCATCGTGGAGCGCACGCGCATTCCGATGCTGGATGCCGGTGAGCATGAAGCGGTCAGCAAGCTGCTGAATGACCTGGTGGAGCGCATGCCGGGGCGCGTGGAACCGCATGAATGGCTGGTTGACAGCTATGGCCGCACCAGTGATTCGTTTCGCCTGCCTGACGCGCTGGCGCAGCTTGGCGATGCCCTGGTTGCCAATGGGAAGATGGAGCGCGCCAAAGAGGTATTCCAACAGTTAGTCGAGCGCGAACCGGAAAGCGATTCCGCCAAGCGCAAGCTGAATGATCTGCTGAAAAAAATGGGTATGCCGGCAGCCGAGCCGGTTGAGCCTTCTGGCGAAAATCTGAAGGCCGAATTGGAGCCACCGCCGGCACCCAAAATTCGCCCGGATGTGCCAGAGCCGGTCTCCCAGCCCGAACCTGAACCTGTGGTGCCCGCGGCTGCAGAACGTGGCGAAGCGCCGGCAACGCTCGATGAAGATACGCAGAAATTTATAACGCAGTCGCTGACGGACGTGGACCTGTTTGCCAGCTACGGCCTCACGCAGAAAGCTATTGGATTACTCGAAGCTATTTTGCGGCGTGCGCCTCGGCACACGCCGTCACTTGAAAAACTTCTGGATTTTGTTCTCGGCGCGGGAGATGACCGCCGCACCGCGGAACTCGCTGCTCGGCTTGAAAAACTACATACCGAAAGCGGCGATAAGCAGGGCGTCGAACGATTTGGCGACTTGCGCCGCCGCTTCCAGCGCTCCGCCGGTCTAACGGATGAACAACTGGCTGCCGCCTGCGCCGCCGCTTTAACAGACCGCTTCCCTGTCGCCGCCGAATCCACAGATGTCGACAGTGATGAGTTTCCCACGTTCGAAGTCGCGCCCGAGCCCGTGGCTGCTGAAGATGGTGCTGAGCCAGCTTCGAAGTCTTCGCCTCCCGCTCCGGTGGAAGCTGCAGCTCGACCATCCGGCTCGCATGCAAAGGATGTTCACGAAGTTGATTTGTCCGACGAATGGTTGTCGGTGCTGCAGGAAGTGGAACCCGGACACCCGGGCGCGGAAAATGCGGAAGCTCAAGCTAACGCTACCGCGCAAGAGCATTCCGCATCGCCAACAGAATTTGAAATCAATGCCGAGCCGGTAGCTGAACACGATGCTAAAGCCTCCTTACTGGAACCGGCGCAGAAGGCTTCTCCGCTGGTTCCGCCTGTCGATATGCCTGCGTATGCTGAATTCCAGGTCTCGGCGCAGGAACCGCCGGCGGAAACTCACGCCGAAGAGATTGCGTCGCCCGAAGAAATCAGCCTTCCCGAACCTGTGGCTGAAGCGCCCGCTCCTGCAGCGGAGGAAAAAGCTCCGGAACTGGCTGCTGCGGAACAGAGTCATGCGACCGTAAAATCCGGCGATCCGGAGTCTGAATTTGAAGTGGATCAGGATTACGACCTGATTCTGGAACCAGAGGAATTGGTCCCGGCGCACAGCCAGAAGCCTCCGGACATTCCGATTCAGGTTCACGCGGCCGAATCCGATGCGAATCACGACGAAGAACTCGTGGGCAAGAATTCCGCCGGGCCGCCTGTGGGCAGCGATTTTGCATCCGATCATTTCCTTGCGGACCTAGCCAATGAGATCGAGGGGCTGGGGATGGGGGGCCTGACGCCGTCGTACTCGAAGGCCGCGAGCGAGGCGCCGGTCAAACATGTTGACAGATCAAATCTCAGCGACTCCGGGCCTTTGAAGGAAGTCTTTGACGAGTTCCGCGCCGAACTTGGGGAGATGGGTTCCGACGACGAGGATCTGGAAACGCACTACAACCTCGGCACAGCGTTCCGCGAAATGGGTTTATTGGAAGAAGCCATCAGCGAATTTCAAAAAGTAGCCAAAGCCAATGAGCGCGGCCGGCCGTTCCGCTATGCCATGCAGTGCTGCACGCTGCTTGGACTGGCGTTCATGGAGAAAGGCCAACCGGGCATCGCGGCCATCTGGTACGAGCGCGCGCTGGAGACCCCGGGCGTCGAGCCGGAAAGCATCCTCGCCTTGCGGTATGATTTGGGCATTGCCCAGGAATCGGCTGGAGAACCAGAAGCGGCGCTAAAGAGTTTTTCCAAGGTCTACGCGATGAATATCGACTATCGCGATGTGGCCGAACGTATCGCCGCTCTCCAGAAGCCTAGCCGCTGACGCCTGGATGTACGGTTAGGCGGGTTAGGCGGAGACCCCTCAGTTATGAATCGTGTGTTACGCGCACTGTTGATCATTTTATGTTTTGAGATGGGCGCATTGCTGCTCTATCTTCCGTGGACGAATTTCTGGGAACAAAACTATTTCCTGAGCCACTTTCCTTCGCTTCTGCCAGTGCTGTTGCATCCGTCGGTGCGCGGGTTCGTCAGCGGCATAGGGGTGCTGGATATTTTTTTGGCCTTTGGTTTGATTCGTCCGCGACCAGAAACTCCTCGTGTCCCATCCCGGTAAATTGCCGCGGGCCCCGATTTTTTGTTACGTCACCGATCGCACGGGCCTCGCATTTACGGATGGCGATCAAGTTGAGGCACTGCTGAAGCGTGTCGCTACTGCTGCAGCAGCCGGGGTCGATTGGATTCAGATACGAGAAAAAGATCTCTCTGGCAAGCAACTGGCATCCTTCACTGGCGCGGCTGTCGCGCAAACAAAACAAATTAATGAGCGTAACGGAACGCGAACGCGAATTGTCGTCAATGACCGCCTCGACGTGGCGCTATCGGAACACACGGGTGGTGTTCATCTTGGCGAACAGTCTTTACCTGTCCACGAAGTTTGCAAATGGCTAGCTGCAAGCCCGGATCTTACTGAACGTGACAGATTTCTAGTTGGAGTTTCTTGCCACTCGCTTGTGGACGCTGTAAGCGCGGCGCGCGATGGCGCTGATTACATTTTCTTTGGTCCGGTCTTTGCGACGCCGTCTAAGGCATCATTCGGCGCTCCGCAAGGTCTCCAGCAGCTTGCCGCAGTTTGTAGAGCCGTATCGATTCCGGTGCTCGCGATCGGCGGCATTACTCTCGATAACGCTGGCGATTGTTTGGCCGCAGGCGCCGCAGGCATTGCCGCTATCAGACTCTTTCAAGAGGCGAAAAATCTCGCGGTCCTTGTCAGCGAGTTGCACGCCGGTTTCGGCTAGGGCCCGCCGTTCCCCATCGGAATCACGTGAGGGTCAATATTGTGGTGTGGGTGATTAGGATGTAGAGGATCCACATCAATATCGATGGAATACTTGTGAAAAGATAAATATTTCACGGGTCTTGCTACAGTCTCGGGTGGGGTTTCGTTAGGCGTCCCGTTTCCGGGATTATTGGGATCCCATGTCACTGTCGTGTCGCCACCTACGAAAAGTTCCTTGGGATTGGCGCTTTTAATGGTGATGGTAATTTTTGTATTCTGAGTCGTTGTGAACCACACAATCGTATCTTTTTCGCACGCAAGAATGACCGAGTCGTTGAGATCGGTTAGCACTTGATCAGTAGGATCGACGCTGATTCTAATAGGTTGTGGAGTGTGGTCAGCCGGGCACAGCTGTCCTAACTGATGAGGGCTACGGGTTAGCTGCGGCCGGTGGTTATTGCCGGGTCCGCCTTGGCATCCGGCGCACATCAATAGGAAAGCGACTACCGACACGCATATCAGGCTTTCAAAAACTCTTACGTTTCTCATGAGCCCGTCCCTTTCTTCGCTTTGTATCAAGACCTGGAAGAGAACTCCATCCGCTTGCAGCGGTAATTTCACATGGGAATTATATGTGGATCATTAGTTGAGACTGTTTTGCCGTCTTTATCTTTCGGAAGCAGCCCGTAGGAATAGTCGTTGTATGGAATTGCGTTAGGACCGACGATTTGAGGTTCGGTGACTTGCTTATGCTTTGTACCCGCGACATTTGCACTTGTATCGTCTTTCGACGGAATGGTCGCTAGTCCCGATTCGAATAAATCGTTGGTTTTTGCGGTTGCGGCGCCTTCGAATTGAGTTTTAAACATCAAATTTTCTTCGTCGGTAACCCAACGAATCTTATTGCCCTTACAAACAAAAACATATTCATCAGCCTGATCTACCAGCGTTATTTTCTCATCTTTGGTTTTGATCCTAATATCCACCGTATTATCCGGGTTGTGTGGGCATGCGACGTACTTCAGGTTGTAGGACACTTCCGGTTTGTTCAATCCACACCCATAACTGGCCATCATCACGGCTACGATGAATCCAAAAAGCGCCACCATTCGACAAGTTGCGTTGCTGGTCATGAAGTCTTTCCTTTCTTGTTCTCTTGGGAAATCAGGGCCCTGAACCGTGGATCGTTCTGTAGCACCGAGAAATTTGGCGTATCGCGCACGGTTGCTGGCGAGTATCCCGCAGCCACCGCGCGTTCCAACTTCTCCAGTGATCTTTTTTGATCTCCGGCTTGCACGTAAACCATTGCGGCGTAATACAACACTTCGGGATCGCGCGGGGCCAGCTTTTCCGCCTCGCCAATCTGAAGCTGCGCTTTTTGTTTTTCGCCCAGCATGGCGTGGTATTCCGCCAGGTAGCTCAACATGTGCGCGTCTCGCGGATTGATTTTGCGCTGCTCCTCGCCCAACTCCAGCGCTTTGCGGTAAGCGCCGACGGCGCGCTCGCGCATTCCCGGCGCCCAATAATATGCGTCTCCCAGGTTCCCCCAGATTTCGTAATTCCTCGCATCCAGAGTTGTTGCTTGTTCAAACATACTTGCGGCATCCGCATAACGTTTGGACTGGAAATAAGCCGTGGCCAAATTTGAGGTGGCATCGCCCGTTTTGCGAATTTTCAGGGATTGTTCTAACGGCTCAATGGCTTCGCTGTAGCGCCCTTGCTGGATGCGGGTAATGCCCAGGTTGGCAAAGCCCACGAAGCTGTCGGGAACCAGCGAGGTGACTTGCGTATACATCTGCGCGGCTTCCTCGAGCCTGCCGTTGCGCAAATAAAAAGTGCCGAGACGGTTGTAGCCCGCCCAATAATCGGGACGCAACGCGATGACTGCTTTGTAGGATTGTTCCGCTTCCTGCAAATGGTTGAGGCTCTCATAGGCGCGCGCGAGACCGGTCTGCGCGGCATCGAGCGTCGGTTCGTTCTTGGACGCTTGCTGGTATTCTTTGGCGGCCAGCTCGTATTTTCCGGTGCCCTGATACACACGCCCGAGGCAGGTGTGTCCCTGCGTCAGGTTTGGATCTTTCTCCAGCGCTACCTGACAAGCTTTGGTCGCGTCGGTGACCAGATGTTTTTCGTGGGTGTGCTCGAACTTTTGCCAGTAAGCTTCGCCCAAACCAGCGTAGGCGCCCGCGAACCCGCTGTCTTTTTCGAGTGCGTGACGGAACACGCTGATAGCGTTATCGATATTTTCTTCCTTGTCGTAATTCTGCAAATAGCCCAGGCCTCGCAAATAGAAATCGTAAGCAGCCGGTTCGGAAGTGCCGTGAGCCGCCAATGTTTTCTTTTCCTGAGGCTCTAGTTCCAGTTTTAAAAGCTCCGTCACTCGCGCGGAGACCTGGTCCTGCAACGCAAAAGGATCGGATGCTCCCGCGGTAATCGTTCCGCCGCGAATCTGCTCATGCGTGCGGGCATCCACCAGGGAATAATTCACACGCACTTGTCCAGAGGCACGCTGGATATTCAACATTAATCCGTAGTTCACTCCGAATTCTTGCCGAGCTGCTTCCAGAGTCTGTACGTGATGCGCACGCATTTCGCTCGGAGGAATCACTGCCAGGTGGTGGCGTTCGGACAATTCCGTCAAACCGGAAGTAAGGGTGTCCACCAGGCCGCTGTCGAAGGCACCCTCACCCCCCTGCGAATTCGTATCCGGGGCAATCACGGCGAGCTGCACGCGATCACCCACAACTTCGGCTGGGGTCTTCGATATGTTGGGAGATCTTTTTGCCAGCCACCACAGTGCACTCGCAGTAATTAGCGCCAGCACAGTGGCAGCGGCCACCCACCAGACCCGTCTAGGCTTCGGTTTTTCGCGGACAGTGGAAACGATCCCCACCGCCGATGACGGTTCCAGCGCTTCCAGCGCAGCGCGAACTTCGCCGGCTCGTTGATATCGGCGTGATGGCTCTTTCTCAAGACTCCGGCGAATCACCGCCGCCAGCCCAGGCGGCACTGTTTCGGGTAGCGCCGGAATTGGCTCGTTGATGATGCCGGTGCAAAGACGATAAAGATTGTCTCCGCTGAAAGGCTTTACGCCCGCGGCCATCTCATACATCACGATTCCCAGCGCCCAGATATCGCTGCGGGCCGAGGCGTCGCCGCCCTCGAGTTGTTCTGGCGACATGTACGGCATTGTTCCGGCCAAGCCAATGGTGGTGGCCGTTGCCGCTTGCAAGGTCTTGCGAGTTACATCATTTGGATCGGTTCGCTTGGCGAGTCCGAAATCGAGGATTTTCGCGTCGCCTTCCGGCGTAATTACAATATTCAACGGCTTCAAATCCCGGTGGATCACCCCGCGCGCGTGGGCATGCTCCAAAGCTCCGGCGATCTGGCGCGCGTATCTCACAATGCTGGAGGTTGACATGCGGCCATCGCGAATAAATTCGGACAACGGCTGGCCCTCGACAAACTCCATGGCGATGAACAACTCGCCCTGTTCTTCGGCCACTTCGTAAATGGTGCAGATGTTGGGGTGATTCAGAGCGGAGGCGGTACGAGCTTCTTCTCGAAAGCGCTGGACTTGTTTGGGATCACGAACAATTTGAGGTGGGAGAAATTTCAGTGCGACGGTGCGGCCCAGCGTGGTGTCTTCAGCCCGATATACCACACCCATTCCACCACTACCCAAGGGCTCTAAAAGCCGGTAATGCGACACCAAGGCGCTCGGCACAGGCACCGCCACGGAAGGAAACCAACACGCTTGCAGACTTCGCATCGTGCTTGTTAGACAATCGCTGCGCGCATCTTAGGCTGCGGTTAACCCGCAAGTCAACGCGGAGTTGATGGCGGCTTCATCGCGGGATTGTTGGGCCAAATCTTTTGGATTTCGAAGGATTATGAATTCGGACGGGGTTAGGGGCGAACAAAACCGTTACTCTGCGCTAAGCCAACGGCCTACTGGTTTCCACGCTTGTGTGTGATCGCAAATAACCCGCAAAGACGCGGTAAGCGGAATTGCCAGCAGCAATCCCATTCCACCCCAGATCCATCCCCAAAATAGCAATGCGATGGTGATGGACAGGGCATTTAATCGGACTTTCTTGCCCACTAAGGCCGGGGCCAACAAATTATTCGCGAGCATATGAATGGCCATCAACACACCGGCGATCAGTGCGTAGGATCCCGCGGAGTGAAGCTTCGTGAGCGCAATCAGGAACGGCGGCAGCCACGAGAGTACCGCTCCAAAATAAGGCACCATATTCAGCAGCCCCGAAACTATGCCTATCAATATCGGGTAGTCCAATCCCATGGCCCAGAAAAACACGCTGCTCGCAGCTATCACGATCAGGGTCATCAGCGACATACCTACGAGGTAGTCGCGCAGCACATCGCGCAAGTCTTCGAGCGTTTCCTTTACTGAAGTTCTTCGCGATACCGGAAATAATTGCAGGGTGCTGTGCCACACCTCCTGTTTTTCCGCCAACATAAAAAATACCAGGAAGGGAACGAAGGTAACTTCCAGTACCAGCCCGGACAACGATCCGATAATGTGCACCAGCGCGGCGCGCAGCGCGTTTTCCGCGCCGGCCACAGTCTTGGATGGACCTCTCTTCTGGGAAGGCTGGGAGGACGACTCGTCCTCACTGACCTGCCTTTCGATACCATTTATTTTTGTTTCTACGGAATTCACCGCATTCCTGAGTGTCCCGCTATACTTCGGCCAATTCGCCGCAAAGTCCGAGCCCCGCGAATACAATCCGTAACCCACGGCGCCCAGAACGCCAATCAAAAACAACACGGTAATCATGGATGCCAGAGTGCGCGGCATGCGCATTCGTTCCAAAAACTCGACGATCGGATCCAGAAAATATGCGATCAGGATGGCCAGCAGCAGGGTGATGAGAACGCTCGCGGCAAAATAGAGAAAAACCAGAATGAGCGCCACCGCCAGAAGTTTAAAACTGACGTTTGAAATCAAAATATGAGGCTTGGGGCCTGCGGGGGGGCGAACTTCGGCGGTGGATAGGACGGGCTCCATGCACGAAAAGGTAACATATCCGTCAATGCGAGCATGACTTTGTGCGCTATCCGTTCTCTCAAATCACAATCCCAGGTTACTGACCGTGCCAAGCGACGTCACCCACACGGAAACAAAGTGCACAATGGAAACGAAGCGCGGATTCTTCTCCCAGCGGCCTGATGACGACGTGCTAAACTTTTTGACCGGGTGCTCGCCCAACGGCATTCGCTCATTTTGGACGGCTTGATAGCGCGCCGTCGAACAATTTCACCAATGCCTAAATCGCTCTTTGGTACCGACGGTATTCGCGGCGTTCCCGGTACGCCGCCGCTCGACGATGCCACCTTGTTTGCCACCGGACACGCTCTCGGTTCCTATTTGCATCGAGAACATTCCGCCGCGCGCGTGCTCATCGGCATGGATACTCGCGAATCCGGGCCGCACATTGCGGCGGTTTTGGCCGCCGGACTCTCGCAAACTCGCGCATCGGTGGCCTTCGCGGGAGTGATTACCACGCCGGGAGTTGCGTGCCTGGTACGTCAGAATGATTTTGAGGCGGGCGTAGTGATTTCGGCGTCCCACAATCCCTTCCATGACAATGGCGTAAAACTTTTTTCTCACGCGGGGATGAAATTCCCCGACGCGACGGAAGAAGTGTTGGAGACGGAGATCATCAAGCACCGCGACAAAAATAAAACCGCGCGCATTTCCGCGCCCGCCCTGGTCGCCGATCAATCGTTGGACGCCGAATATCTCGCCAATTTGCGAGGGCGGGTAATACCGGGCGCGAAATTGAATGGATTTCGCATGGTGCTGGATTGCGCCAATGGCGCGGCGTTTAAACTTGGCCCCGAACTATTTCGCTCTTTCGGCGTCGAAGTAATCTCCATGGGGGACTCGCCGGATGGCCGAAATATCAACGCGGGCTGCGGTTCGCTGCATCTGGAAGGGCTGAGGAAAAGGGTTCTCGCGGAACGAGCCACTCTTGGCGTGGCCTTCGATGGCGACGCTGACCGCGCTCTGTTTGTTTCGGCCGACGGACGAATCGTGAATGGCGACGGAGTGATGCTGGCTGCGGCGCGCTTCCTGAAATCTCAAAATAAGCTCACAGGCAACCGCGTCGTGGGAACCTCCATGTCTAATTTGGGCTTGGAACGCGTGATGGATGCAGAAGGCATCACTTTGGCGCGTACCGATGTCGGTGACCGCTATGTACTGGAAGAAATGCTCCGCAGCGGGAGCGTACTGGGCGGCGAACAGTCCGGCCACATCATTTTCCTGGACGACAGCCCGGCCGGCGACGGGCTTCTGACGGCCCTCAAGATTGCTTCATTGGTATCCATGAATGGAAGGCTCACGGATTTAACCAAGGGGTTGAAGGATTACCCGCAGATCATCGTGAATGTAAAGGTTCGTTCAAAGCCTCCGCTCGATACGCTACCTGAAGTCTCGCGGGCGTTGTCCGATGCCAACTCCGCGCTGGGCCAAACTGGTCGCATCGTCCTTCGATACTCAGGCACGGAGCCGCTCGCAAGAGTCATGGTGGAAGCTGAACACGATGCGGATGTGCAGCGCTTCAGCCAGTCGCTGGCAAACGCTGTTAGGGCTTCTATCGGGGCTTAAGCGGCGGACTCGGCGAGACAGCGAAGAGAGATTTCTCCACTGCGCAGACCGACACCTTCTCAGGAGCGAAGGTGGGAGAAAAGGCGTCGGTCTGCTTCGGTCGAAATGACAAGTTTGCGGCGACGCTGCCGCGACGCGCATAGAACGCGCTTTGCGCTAGTGGATTAGCCGCTGCGGCGAAGGACCGCGCGGGTCGATAGGCGCGGGTTAAGGGCGAATGTGCGTAGCGTTGCTAACCGATGGTTGAGGGACCATCGTAGAAATCAGCGCGTGCGATCCAGAAATAAAAAATAACGATATTGTAGTTTTGCTGCTGGAAATTCATCGCGAAGGACGGGCTGGCGAGTGCGATGCGCTCCCAAACAACATAGAAGGCGCTCTAAATTCTGTGAGATTTTGTAGCCTCCAAGAGTTATCACGAATCTTAATTCGGGGTTAATTTGCGTTAACCTTCTTGCTTTCAATTACTTTGAATTGCAATTTTCCATGAGTGCTGGCTGGCACAACACTTGCTCTTCTCTTGGCAACTTTAAAAAGATTGGCTTCCCGGGGTGGCCGGACCCGAACCTCGACTCGGTTTCCGGTTTTGGGGCGTCAATTCAAAAAGGGGGCTTGCACCAGCCCCCTTTTTTTATTTCTAACAGCCCACACGACGACTCATCTCTCAGCTCGCCCTCTGCACACAACTGAGGCACATCACGGCCGCAAAACCGAGAAGTTCGATATGACCGGTTCTACAAGACTTGAAGGGGAGATGCGGGTGAAAAAGGTGAGCGGCCGGTGGGGGTTCCGGCCGCTCGGGCGTGGGGATGGAGGGAAACGTAATCCGAAGCTGTTCTTAACTTCCCGTCATTATGCTGCGCTCGCGAGCAGCACAACGGCACACAGGAGCAGCCGTAACCGCCCCGGAAGCCGCGATCAACTTCCGATCACAATTGTGATTGTGCTTCGCAGCGGTGTGGCGGTCGATAGTTCCGTCGTTCCATTTCACCCGGTACTTTCCGCCTTATGCTTCCGTACCGTTACACAAGTACCTTAGTACCGTTGGCCCACAAAACCGGGGATGGCAATCTTCAGAAGGCCGGTTTGCCAGGTTATACCCTCTAAATTTCTCCCCATCTTTTGAGCTACACCTCTACAGTGGCATTCCGGACAAATCTGCAGTAACCCCCGAAGGTCTGAAAGGCTTCAGGCGCTCGCCACTTCCCACCGCGATACGTTATTCTTCCATCCCATGCATGACCTAAATTACTTTCGTGAGCACCTCGACCTTTTTGCGGACATGGCTGCCAAACGCGGCGCCACCCTAGATCTCGATGCATTTCGCGCGCTCGACAAAGAGCGTCGCGAGCTCATTACAAAAAATGAGCAGCGCAAAGCGCAACGCAACAAAGCCAGCGACGAAATCGCGCGCCTCAAAAAAGAAAAACAACCTGCCGACAGTATCATTTCGGAGATGAAACAAGTTTCTGAACTCATCAAGCAGACCGATGAGCGCATCAGCCAGCTTGACGATACGCAACGCGAGCTGCTGCTTACTATTCCTAATATCCCGCATTCCAGCGTGCCGGTGGGTTCCAGTGCCGCGGACAACGTGGAAGTACGCCGCTGGGGAGCGCCGCCAAAGTTTGATTTCGCGCCTCGCCCGCACTGGGAAGTCGGAGAGCGCGCGGGGATTCTGGATCTGTCCGCCGCGGCCAAAATCACCGGTGCCCGTTTTGCGGTCTATAAAGGCTGGGGAGCACGCCTCGAACGGGCACTCGCAAATTTCTTTCTCGATGTACACACTCGCGAACACGGCTACACGGAAATTTTGCCGCCCTTTTTAGTGAACAGCACCTCGCTCATGGGTTCCGGCCAATTACCAAAATTCGCTGCAGACCTTTTCAAGATTGAGGGCACTGACTTCTGGCTCACCCCCACGTCGGAGGTCGAGCTCCACAATCTTTATCGCGACGAAACGATAACGGAAAGCCAGCTTCCGATCTTCCTCACTGCCTGGACGGCTTGCTTCCGCTCCGAAGCGGGCGCGGCCGGTAAAGATACACGCGGCATTCTTCGCCAACATCAATTCCAAAAGGTTGAGCTTTTCAAATTTACCCACCCGGAAAAAAGTTATGAGCAGCACGAGGCTTTGGTTCGCAATGCCGAAACGATTCTGCAGAAACTCGGCCTCCATTATCGAACGGTTCTGCTGTGCACCGCGGATATGGGCTTTGCCTCCGCAAAAACCTATGACATAGAAGTCTGGCTACCCTCAGCGAACGAATTTCGCGAAATTTCCTCGTGTTCCAACTGTGAGGCATTTCAAGCGCGCCGCGCGGGCATCCGTTTTAAGCCCGCAAGTGGGGGAAAAAGCGATTTTGTGCATACGTTGAATGGCTCGGGACTCGCCGTGGGGCGCACCTGGATCGCCATTATCGAAAACTATCAACAGCAGGACGGGTCGGTTGTGATCCCCGAGGTACTGCGCCCATACATGGGCATTGACCGAATTCCTGCGCCGGAGATGCCTAAACATTAGGATATTGGTCGAGCGTGTACTGCTGCCTGTAAGTCCCTTAAAATCATTTACCTGGTCATTCTTTTGGGTATCGTTTTCATCGTTGGATGGCCATACCGGGCTTCGCAACTTGCTGAAATTACACCTTTTCGTTTGACGCGCCCTTTTGACCTTGCATACACTCGGTTCACCGCGTCCTTGGTGAGTTCCCGGCTATTGGCCGTCGTTCCATTCCGCCAGCGCCAATTGGAATTCGCCTAACAATCATTAGCTTTAAAAACGTATAGACGCGGTCGCAGAGTACGTTATGAACTTTCTCGCTCGATTGATCAGGTTTTTATTCTGGGTGGTGATTGTCTCGTGGGGCGTTCGCCTCGCGGGACGGTTTATCTCCGCATTGCTGCAGCCCGGCCGGACCGGTGAGCCGTTAAAGCCCACTGGCGATTTGAATGCCGAGCAGAGTGGACGGCTGCTGGTGCGCGATCCGGTCTGCGGTGTGCACGTCGCAGAGGAGCGCGCAATTCCTTTGCGTGAAAATGGTGAATTGTTGCATTTCTGTTCGCTAGCCTGCCGCGACGCTTATCTAAATTCTTCGCACAAGCTAGCGGCGAACGCATGATACGGCGTGAATCACCGATAATTGCTGTTCAGCCAAAGTTTTGAATACTGCTCTAGACGAACCGACTTGAGGAAAGGACCCGAGCCGATGGCCACGGTCGCAAAGCCCACAGCCCCGACGAGACAGATTGGCACGCCTCCCATGGTGCCGCGCATCGCACCGCGGGAGGATTTGAATCCGTTCCGGATTGCCCAGATTCAATTTGATATGGCCGCGGAATTTCTGAAGCTTGACCCTGGCTTGCGCCAGATTCTTCGCACACCCAAGCGCGTTCTGGAAGTTTCTATTCCCACGAAAATGGACAATGGCCAGGTGAAAGTTCTCACCGGCTATCGCGTTCAGCACAATGTGGCACGAGGCCCTGCTAAAGGCGGCGTTCGTTTTCATCCCAACCTTACGCTGGACGAAATGAAGGCTCTGGCTGCCGGCATGACTTGGAAAACGGCAACCGTGAACGTGCCTTTTGGGGGCGCGCAGGGCGGAGTAATTTGCGATTCGAAGCGCATGTCAAAAGGCGAGCTGGAGCGCGTAACGCGCCGTTATGCCAGCGAAATTCTGCCACTCATCGGACCGTATCTGGATATTCCTGCTCCTGACGTGTATACCGACGCGCAGACTATGGCGTGGATGATGGACACCTACGCCATGACCGTGGGACACGCGGCGCATGGGTCAGTTACCGGGAAGCCGTCGTCTGTCGGCGGCTCGAATGGCCGCGAAGAAGCGATGGCTCGCGGGCTGGTCGCTGTCGTCGAAGAAGCATGCAAGCTTAAAAAGATCGCGCTGCGCGGAGCTACCGTGGCGATACAAGGCTTCGGCCATTCAGGAGCCACTGTCGCGCAGGTTTTTGCCGAGAAAAAAGCGAAAATCATCGCTCTAAGTGATACGCGCGGAGGCGTAACCAATTCGCGCGGGATTGATCCCATCAAAGCCATTCGCTATAAGGAGCGCTCCGGAACAGTGGTAGGAATGCCCGGAGCTTCGCGCACTACCAACGACGAATTGCTCACCATGAAGTGCGACATCCTGGTGCCTGCCGCACTCGAAAACGTCATCACTCTGAATAACGCGGAAGCCGTCAAGGCGCGCATTGTTGCCGAAGCGGCCAACGGACCGACTACTCCGCACGCCGATGAAATTCTGGCGCGCAAGGGAATTACGGTGCTGCCTGACATTCTCGCCAACGCCGGCGGTGTCACCGTCAGTTATTTTGAGTGGGTGCAAAATCAGCAAGGACTGATCTGGGACGCGGAAGAAGTCAATGCCCGCCTGCAAAAAACAATCGTGCGAGCTTTTCATGAAATGGTGGAAACCATGCGCAAGCATCACGTGCCGCCGCGCGCCGGCGCCATGATTCTGGCGGTTGGACGCGTCGCGGAAGCCACACTGGTTCGAGGTTTGTTTCCGTAACGCTGAAATATTTCCGAGCCTGCCGCGGTACCACAACTGTTAGGAGCTCTGCTCCGCATTTTTTCGAAAACTTTTTCTTGCGTCGCACCTCGTGCGCGCGTACATTCGCAATTGCCGGTGCGCTTTTGGTTGGTTTCCAGAAGCGCCCGGCAATTTTCGCTTGGAGTGAAATTGTGGCGAAATAGTGGCGCTGTTTTTTGACGTGAAACTCGTCGCGCCGGAAGAGACTAAAAATTTGTGCGGCTTGCTGGATGAGTCGCTGAGGATTAAGCAAGGAAAATGTCCAACCACATAAACGTGGCTCCCAATTTATTGCTCACCATTGCGGGATTCGATCCTTCTTGCGGCGCGGGCATCGCGGCCGATCTCAAGACGTTTGCCGCTCACGGTTGTTACGGCGTGGCGGCGATCACTTCGCTGACGGTGCAAAGTACCGAAGGCGTGCAGGCGGTCCACAATACTCCCAGCGCCGAGCTGCGCGAACAATTGGAAGTATTGGCAACAGACTGCGACATCGCGGCGGTAAAGATCGGCATGCTCGGCAATCGCGGAAACGCGGTGGTCGTTGCTGAGTTTCTCGATGCCCACAAATTCGCGCATGTGGTCCACGACCCGGTGATGAAATCTTCGAGCGGAACGGAACTGCTCGATGCGGCCGGACTCAAATATCTCGCCACGGAACTGCTGAAGCGCTCCACGGTGATTACTCCCAATGTGCCGGAGGCGGAAATTTTAACGGGGATGGAGATCAAGGACTTGGCTGGGATGGAAGCTGCGGCCAGAAAGATTGTCGAGATGGGCGCGCACGCCGTGATCGTGAAAGGGGGTCACATGGAACGAGCCATCGATGTACTTTTTGACGGCGACAAAATCACGCAACTGGGTGGCGACCGGGTCAAGGCGGATAATTATCACGGAACGGGTTGCACGTTCGCGTCATCCATTGCCGCACAAATGGCCTCCGGGCGCGGGCTGACGGAAGCCGCTATGCTCGCCAAGGCTTACGTGACGAAAGCCATCGAAAAGGGCTACGCGATTGGCAAAGGGCGCATCCCCTTGGATCATTTCTACCGGCTGCGCACCGAACCCCCGGCGCGCGGCATCCACGAAGTCCCGCAACATGGAATGCATCCAGCTGCGGAACCTACTGCTCATTAGTTTTAATTCCCGGTGAAGTGGTATGGGTCGGGAAGTGGGTCTTTCAGAGAGTCGACGGGCATACAGAAATCAAAAACCCCACCCTTGCAAAAACCGCAAGGATGGGGCACCCAAATTCAAAAGCGTAAATTCAAAGGCTAGCCCCAAAGGGCTAATTTCCAACGTAGGGATTTCGAACGTAGCTATCGTTTCCAGACTACGCGGCCGGCAACGATGGTGGCCATTGGTGCGCCTTTGAAGTTGCGGCCGTCGAATGGTGAATTTCGTGATTTGCTGGATGAGTCTTTGACGTTGTAAGTCCAATCGTGGTCCGCGGAAAAAATCGTCAGATCGGCCGCCTCGCCCTTACTGATCCTTCGTTCTAGCCCCAGCACTTTTGCGGGACCTGTTGTAAATAATTCCACCATGCGCATGAGTGTTATCTTTCCGCTGTGCACTAATTCGAGCGCAAGACCCATCGCGGTTTCAAATCCCAAAATGCCGAAAGGCGCGCGATCAAACTCGACATCCTTTAATGCCGGCTCGTGAGGCGCGTGATCGGTGGCGATCGCATCCACGGTGCCGTCCGCCAGTCCAACGATTAAAGCGTCACGGTCTTCGCGAGCGGCCAATGGCGGATTCATTTTGAATCGCGAATCGTATTGCACATCTTCATCGATCAAGGTGAAGTGGTGCGGCGTGACCTCACAGGTGACTTTCAGCCCACGCTGTTTTGCCCAGCGCACCAGCTCCAGCGAACTCCGCGCCGAAAGATGCGCAATATGAAGGCGGACTCCCGTTAATTCGGCGAGCTGAACGTCTCGCGCGACGCACACCGACTCAGCAGCGGCGGGCATCCCGCGCAATCCCAGCCGCGTGGAGGTAACCCCTTCGCGCATCACTGCGCCATGCGCCAGGGAAACATCTTCGGCATGTTCAATCACCGGAAGGTTGAGCGATTGGCAATAGTCCATCACTTGGCGCGCCAATTTTGCCGTAGCGATCGGCCTGCCATCATCGGATACCGCGACGATTCCAGCGTCTTTCATCGCCGCAATTTCGGCGATGTTTTCTCCGTTGCTTCCCGCTGACGCCGCGCCGATGGGCCAAACCCGCACGCTGCCCGTCGATTTGGCGCGATCCACAATAAATCGGGTGACCGAGGCGTTGTCATTTACTGGTTTGGTGTTAGGCATACAGCACACCGCGGTGAAGCCACCGCGCGCCGCTGCTCGCGTTCCAGTTTCGATACTCTCCGAAGACTCCTGGCCGGGTTCTCGCAAATGCACATGCATGTCGATAAAACCCGGGGCGACGATCAGTCCGGCCGCGTCAAAAATTTCTGTATCGCGCGTGCTTGTAATCTTTCCAGGCGCCGCGATCTCGGCGATTCGCTCTCCGTCTAGAAGAATGTCCTGCACCGCGTCGGTTTTACTTGCGGGATCCAGCACCCGGCCGTTCTTAATCAGCAGCATGCGTGGATTCCTTTTTTTCCGGCGAGGCGTTTGGGGCACCGGATACCTCATCCGCGAGAACGCTTTCTCCGCCTTCTGTGGCGCCGGACATCAGCAAAAACAGCAGCGCCATGCGAACGGCGATGCCGTTGGTCACCTGTTCGAGAACGCACGACTGCGGTCCATCGGCTACCTCGGGCGAAATTTCCACTCCGCGATTCATGGGGCCGGGGTGCAGGATAAGCGCATTTGGATTGGCGAGGCGCAACCGCTCGGCGTTCAGTTGATACAGCAAAATATATTCTTCTGCGGAAAGCGTGGGCTCGTACATTCGTTCGGTTTGCACTCGGAGCACGAGGATTACGTCTGCGTCTGCAAGCGCTTCCTCGATTCGGGACACGCGACGAATCATGCATCCAGGAGGGCCGATTTTTTCCAGCTCGCGCGGGACCCACATTGCCGGGCCGCAGAGAGTAAACTGAGCGCCAAATTTTCCAAGCAGATGGATATTCGAACGGGCTACGCGGCTGTGTTGAATATCGCCCAGAATAGTGACTTTCAAATTTTCGATGGAGCCGCGGCGATCGCGAATGGTCAGCGCGTCCAACAATCCCTGCGAGGGATGCTCGTGGGTGCCGTCGCCGGCGTTGATCACCGGGATGTCAAGGTTGCGTGCTACGAAATCTGCCGCGCCGGAGGCCGCATGGCGCATCACCAGGCAATCGGGTTTCATGGCGTTCAGCGTGTACACGGTGTCGAGAAGCGATTCGCCTTTTTTCAAGCTGGACGCTTCCGCTTGGAGGTTCATGGTGTCTGCGCCCAGCCGCGACGCCGCGGTATTAAAACTGATGCGCGTGCGGGTGGAATTCTCGAAAAACGCCAGAGTGACGGTTTTTCCGCGCAAGGTGGCCAGTTTTTTCAGGGGATGCCGCTGAATTTCCTGAAACAACTTGCTTTGGTCCAGTAGAAAAGTTAATTCGTCCGCGCTGAGCGGCTCAAGGGCCAGGAGATCGCGAAAACGGTAGGTCACATCGTCACTATCGAATTACGGGTCAATCTTCTTAAACAGTTCGCTTGTTACAGTTCGAACAGCAGAGAAACACTGCTCAATGCTGATCAATTGGTCATAAAAATATTTCTACGGCTCCAGGCGATCGACCAACACTACGCGCTCTTCGCTATCGATCTCGCGCAGCCGTACTTCCACGATTTCTGTGTCGCTGGTTTGCACGCTGCGGCCAACATACTGCGCCTCGATGGGCATTTCACGATGGCCGCGATCAATCAGCACGCACAATGAGACGCGCTTTGGGCGGCCGAGATCAAACAATCCGTTCATGGCGGCGCGAATGGTCCGCCCGGTATATAAAACGTCGTCCACCAGCACCAGGTCCATGTTATCCACGCCAAAGGAGATATCGGAAGATTGGAGCACCGCATGGGAAGCCACCTTGGAGAGATCGTCGCGATACAATGTAATGTCCAGCGTGCCTACCGGCACTTCCACGCCATCGATTCCGCGCATGGCTTTGGCGATTCGCTGCGCGAGGGGAACGCCTCGGCGCCGCACCCCGATGAGCGCGAGATGTTTGGTGCCGCCGGATTTCTCCACAATTTCGTGCGCCAGCCGCTGAATGGTGCGATCGATTTCGGACGCGGACATGAGCTGGGACTTTTCAACGATGCGCATGAGTTCGCGTAATCCTATCATTGCTGCCGCAACTCGGCCAATGCAACCGTGCTGTAACATTTGGATGATAGACTGCCAAGTTCTTTGGGAGGAATACGGATGGCTGGTGGGCTCACGAGATTTGTGTATCGTGCAAGTCAGATTTTGGCGATGGTACTGCTCATTGCGGTGCTCACGGCGCTGCCGGTAACGGCGCAAAACTCTTTAGTACAAACCGCCGGGCGCAAAAACAGCACGAAAGACGTGTCTCGCGATTCCAGTAAGCCGAAGCTGGTGGTGATACTGGTGGTTGACCAGATGCGCGGCGATTACATCGATAAATTCCAGCAGCAGTGGACCGGCGGTTTGAAGCGACTGATCAATGAAGGCGCGTGGTTCCGCGACGCTGCCTACCCGTATGGCGCCACGGAAACTTGTGTCGGCCATTCCACGATTTCCACGGGAGCATTTCCCGCGAGCCACGGAATGATCGGTAATGAATGGTGGGATCGCGAGCAGCAGAAGGAAATAACGTGCACCGCCGATGCATCAGTAAAAAATATCGCCTACGATGGCTCGGCAACTGCTAGTGGAGGCGATCCCGCGGGCAGCGCGCATACCTCGACGCCAAACAACGCGGGAGATAGCGCCGCCAAGATGCTGATCCCGTCGTTTGCGGAAGAGTTGAAGTTCCAGTCCGGGGCGGGCACGCGTATCGTCGCTATCTCGCTCAAAGCGCGCGCCGCTATCACGTTGGCCGGGCATCAAGCGGATTCTGTGACATGGTGGGATGGTGCGACTGGTTTATGGCTGACTTCGTCAGCATATCCACAAGCGCCATTTATCGCCGAGTTTGTGAAACGGCATCCGGTGACGGAGGACTACGGCAAAACATGGACGCCTCTGCTGCCTGAGTCAGCGTACTTATATGACAAAGCCGCGGTAAATCCGGGCCAACCTGCCAATTACGGCGCCACGTTTCCTCATACTTTGCGTGGAGGGCCGGATGTCTCGTTTTATGCACAGTGGGCCACGAGCCCCTACGCCGAAACTTATCTGGCTCATATGGCCGAAGATGCCGTGGACAAACTTCAGCTCGGCAGGGGGGCTGGCATTGATTTTCTTTCCGTGAGTTTTTCTTCCCTCGATTATGTCGGGCACTCTTTTGGTCCACGCAGTTGGGAGGTTCAGGATGAACTGGTGCGCCTGGACCGCGATCTCGCCGAATTCTTTACGCACCTTGATAAAACCGTTGGCCGCGGTAAATATGTCGTCGCGTTCAGTTCCGATCACGGTGTGGCGCCAATTCCAGAAGATTTCCGTAAGACCGGGATTGATGCAGGCCGCCTCAATCTTGAACAAGTAAAGAATCGAATCGAGCAGGCGCTCGAACCATTTCACTTGGCAAACCCTTCCGTATCTAGAATTGATGGGGCTGATGTGTACTTCACTCCGGGTACCTACGCCAAAGTGAAAAGTGATCCACAGGCGTTGCGAGCTGCGATTGAGGCTATTCAAGATAGTCCCGGAGTCGCCCGCGTCTATCAAGCCGAGGAAGTGGACGATCGGGCGGCCACGCGCAATCCGATACACGCCGCCGAAGCTGCCGGTTTTCTTAAGTCACGCAGCGGGGATTTGCTTATCGTTCCCAAGCCATATTGGATTTGGGATTATTCCGCGCCGGGAAAACCAGGCCGCAACGGTGGTACTTCGCATGGCACACCAAATTATTATGATCAACGCGTTCCGGTGATTTTGATGGGGCCGGGGATTCGTCGTGGAAAATATTATGAAACGGCTACGCCTGCGGACATTGCGCCGACGCTTGCGACGCTTTGCGGCATCACGCTGGCTACGCAGGATGGCAGAACGTTGGGCGAAGCTCTTGAGGCGCTGTCCTCGCCTGCGCTTCCCTCTTTGCAGACACGATCGGCAAACGATCGCCGCACACCTGCTGATCGCTAAGTTTGCAAAGTAGCAGCAGCCGGTTGGGCGGGAATCTCAGCGCGTCCGCTGGCCCTTCGTGCTATTCTGCAGGCGATGTGACCTCCGCTGGCCCTGTCGATCTCAGCGTTAACATCGGCGCTTTGCGCCTCAGAAATCCCATTATTGCAGCGAGCGGAACGTTCGGTTACGGCCTCGAATTTGCCCACCTTATCGATTTAGACACCATCGGTGGTTTTGTTACTAAAGGGTTATCCCTCACCCCTATACCGGGTTCTCCTGCTCCCCGGCTATGCCACACGCCTTCAGGAATGCTGAATGCCGTGGGGCTCCAAAACGTCGGAGTTCGCGCGTTTGTCACGGAAAAACTTCCGGTACTAAGAAAATACGTCACCCCCGTATTAGTAAACATCTTCGGGTATTCACCTGAGGAATACGCCGAGGTGATCCGGATCCTCGAAGATGCTCCGGGACTGGCCGGGTACGAGCTGAATATCTCCTGCCCCAACGTTAAGCAGGGTGGCATCCAATTTGGCAGCGACCCTGCCATGGTTTCCCAGGTGGTGAGCGTCGCCAGGCGAGCAGCGGCTAGCCGGCCCCTGTGGGTTAAACTGTCGCCTCTCGTTACAGACATTAAGGTTATTGCTAAGGAGGCAGAGGACGCCGGGGCCGACGGGCTAACCGTGGCCAACACCTACCCGGCAATGTCGATTGACGTCAAGACTGGTAGGTCAAGACTGGGCTGTCCTACAGGAGGCCTTTCCGGGCCGGCGATACGGCCAATTACGGTGAAGCTGGTGTGGGAGGCGGCCAAGGCCGTCAAGATCCCAATCATTGGATTGGGAGGCATCGAGACGGTCGATGACGTGCTTGAATACCTGGCGGTGGGAGCCACGGCGGTTCAGGTTGGTACAGCCAGTTTTGTGGCCCCAAGTGCAGTAGCGGGGATCATTGAAGAGCTGGGGAAACATATTGTAGGTCTTAAAGTTAGGAATATAAAAGAGTTAACTGAAGTTTTGGTACGGAAGTTGGATTGACCGGTCGGGCAGGGGCTGGTACACTTTTCAGTATGATGATGCGAAAACGACACAATATGCGACGTTCGATTCACATCCTCTACGCGTTCTTCCTGTGGATACCGGTGATGTTCCTGGCCGCCCAATCCATCGATGCCCCTTTGGTGGCCCGGTCAAACGAACCGGTTAAGCCTCTTAGGACCTGGGTAGGAAACGCGAGCTGGTACGGGCCCAACTTTGATGGTAAGACGACAGCTAATGGAGAAGAGTTCGACTCCGAGGCCCTGACCGCGGCGCACCCTAACCTGCCGTTTGGTTCTATCGTGCGGGTAGTGAACGTCAGGAATGGGAAATTTGAAGTAGTTCGTATTAATGACCGCGGTCCTTACCAAGAGGGACGGGAAATTGATGTATCCTATCGCGTGGCCAGAAAGATCGGCTTAACTCATGCCGGAGTTACGAAGGTCCGGTTGGAATTAATGCAGTTACCGCAACGGCCCTAGAGAGCCCCGGAAGGTCGGGGCCACAAACGTGACCTTGACCTTTGATGACCTTTGACGCTCATCCGCGAAGTAACCTGATCGTAGCCCTCGATTTTGATTCATTATCAACCGCAGTGAAGTTCGCCAAGCAGATTGCTCCACTTGTGGGCATGTTTAAAATCGGCGGCCAGCTTTTCACGGCTGCCGGACCTGCGGCAGTCAAAGAGATCGCCGCGCTGGATGTCGGCATCTTTCTGGATTTAAAATTCCACGATATACCCAACACTGTTGCAGGCGCAGTGCTGTCCGCTGCTTCCTTACCAGGCGTTGAGTTGCTCAACGTCCATGCCTTGGGGGGGAGCGCCATGCTCCAAGCCGGGGTGCAAGCGATTAGTGCGGGAGTGGCGATGGGCGCCAATCGCGCCAGGCTTCTCGCGGTGACCATTTTGACCAGCATGGACGACAAAGCTTTGCTGGAAGTCGGCATTACCGGCCCGGTCACGGACCGCGCGACCAAGCTTGCGGTGATGTCGCAAAAAGCAGGTGTAGATGGCGTCGTGGCTTCCGTACAGGAGGCCTTGGCGATCCGCGAAGCGTGCGGGCGCGATTTTCTGATCGTGACGCCGGGCGTGCGCCCCAAGGATGAATCCTCTGCGGGACGGCGCGATGATCAGTCTCGTACCGCGACGCCCGCGGAAGCGATCCGTGCCGGAGCGGATTTCATTGTGGTGGGGCGCCCCATACTTGCGGCTCGCGATCCCCGGGCCGCGACGCAGACCATCGTCGAAGAAATTGCCGCGGCGAAGCAATTCTCGTAATCCTCCCAATTTTGAATTCATTGCGCTCGCAATTTGGTCGCGCCTTTCCTTGACCACGATGCGAGCCGCCGATAAGCTGGTGGTTCTCCTTCCAGGTGAAAAGTTAAATGGATCAGATTCACGTTACATTGCCGGACGGCAAAGTCCAGGAAGTGCCCAAAGGCACTACTCCGTTGGAGATTGCCCGCAAAATATCTCCGCGCCTTGCGGATGCGGCGCTTGTGGCGCGCATCTCCGCTGGTAATGGCGTGCTCGATTCCAGCGCCGCAGACAACAGCGAACTGATCGATCTACGGCGTCCGCTGGACTCTGATGTGAAGTTGCAGATCCTCACGGAAAAAGATGAGGAGGCGCTATACGTTTTTCGACATTCCGCGGCGCATTTGCTGGCGGCGGCGGTCACGGAACTTTTCCCCGACGTTAAGCTGGGCATCGGCCCGCCAATCGACACGGGATTTTTCTATGAGTTTCTCCGTGAAGAACCGTTCACTCCGGAAGACCTGGTGAAGATTGAAGCGAAGATGCGGCAGCTTGCGGCGCAAGACCTGCCGAACGAACGCAAACTTCTTTCCAAGCCCGAAGCCATCGAGCTGTACAAAAAGACGAATCAAACATTTAAGTGCGAGCTGGTGGAGGAAAAAGCCACCGAGCCGATGGTTTCGTTTTATACCACCGGGAAATTTATTGATTTTTGCCGTGGGCCGCACATTCCTTCCACCAAGCGCATTACCGCGTTCAAATTGATGAGCGTTGCCGGCG
Organism: uncultured Acidobacteriota bacterium; assembly: GCA_963733775.1. GTDB lineage: Bacteria > Acidobacteriota > Terriglobia > Acidiferrales > UBA7541 > Acidiferrum. The sequence goes on from CAVTEE010000006.1 coordinate 98,798, forward strand.
CTTATTGGAAAGGCCAGGAAGCAAATCCGCAGTTGCAACGGATTTATGCGGCGGCTTTTTACACCCAGAAACAGCTCGATGAATATTTGCATCGCCTTGAAGAGGCCAAGCGCCGTGATCACCGCAAGCTGGGAGTGGAGCTGGATCTTTTCAGCATTCAGGAAGAAGCCGGCCCGGGACTTATTTTTTGGCACCCCAAGGGCGGACTGATTCGCAAAATTATGGAGGACTGGCTGCGCGACGAACTGTTGCGCCGCGGGTACGATTTGGTCGTCACTCCGCACATCATGAAACTCGATTTGTGGAAGACCAGCGGGCACACCGGCTACTACCGCGACAATATGTTTGGCCCGGTGGAAGTCGAAAAAACCGACTATCAATTGAAGCCCATGAATTGTCCCGGCCACATTCTGATCTACAAAGCGAGGATGAAGAGTTATCGCGATTTACCAGTTCGACTGGCGGAGCTTGGCACGGTTTATCGTTATGAGCGCAGCGGCGTGCTGCATGGGTTGCTGCGCGTTCGTGGTTTTACGCAGGACGACGCGCATATTTTTTGTATGCCTTCGCAAATTGAAAGCGAAGTGGAAGCCTGCATGGATTTTGCCTTCGCGGTCATGAAGACATTTGGCTTCGACAAGTTTGAGGTCGAACTGAGTGACTGGGACGCGTCGCACCCCGAAAATTACACCGGCAAACCGGAAGACTGGCAGCGCGCCACTGTCGCGCTGGCCGAAACCATGACGCGCATGAATATCCCGTTTAAAAAAATCGATGGCGAGGCGGCATTCTACGGCCCCAAAATCGACGTCAAGTTAATTGACGCCATCGGACGCCCCTGGCAACTCACCACTGTGCAATTCGATTTCAACTTGCCGGCTCGATTTGGGCTGCAATACATCGGGGAAGATGGCGCGAAGCACGAACCGCTGATGGTTCACCGCGCTTTGTTGGGTTCTGTAGAGCGCTTCTTCGGCATTTTGATCGAGCACTATGCCGGCGCGTTTCCGCTCTGGCTCGCTCCAGTGCAAATCGAGATTTGTCCCGTGAGCGAAAAAGTTGCCGACTATGCGCGCCACGTCACTGACACGCTGAAGAGCCACGGCTTTCGCGTGCATCTCGATGATCGCAACGAAAAACTGCCCGCGAAAATCCGCGATGCACAGATGCAGAAAATCCCTTACATGCTGGTGCTCGGCCCCAAAGAATCTGAAGCCGGGGCAGTGTCTGTGCGCCATCGCACCAAGGGTGACCTCGGCCCGAAGCCGCTTCCCGAAGTGATCGAGTCGCTGACCAAGGAAGTAGATTCAAAATCTCAGTAGCATTGGCCAGTTTGGCGCCTTTCCGCGATTGGAGTCCGCGTGTCGCAGAAAATTTCACGCCGTGCCTTTCTGCTTTTGGGCGGAAGTACACTGGTCTTCCCAAAAATATCGTTGGGAGATGTTGATAAGCCTACCGTGCTTGATCATATTCTTCTCGGCTGCAACGATCTCGATCGAGGCATCGCTTTCGTCGAAGAACATACTGGTGTGCGCGCGGCCTTCGGTGGCGTTCATCCTGGTCGTGGGACCCGTAATGCGCTTCTGTCTCTTGGTGAAAGGCACTATCTAGAAATTATCGCGCCTGATCCCCAACAAGTCGGAGTGGTGGATACGCGCAATTTACAGGAATTGGTCGAGCCGAGACTGGTAGGCTGGGCCGCCCACCCGGGCGATATCAATGAATTCGCCGTTTACCTTCGCAGTGCTGGTGTCGAGTTCGAAGGTCCTACTCCGGGCTCCAGAAAACGTTCTGACGGGCGCGTACTTCAATGGAAAACCGTGGCTCTTAAAAACGACGGGCAAGGTGTATTGCCTTTTTTCATCGAGTGGAGCGCCAGCACGATTCATCCCTCCATCGACGCGCCACCCGGTTGCAAAATCGAGAGCTTTACGATTTTCAGCCCAAACCAGGTCGAGGTGCAAGGCCTCTGCTCTGTCCTTAAGCTTGATGTCGACGTGGAGCACGCTGAAAAGTCACAACTTTCCGTCCGCATCTCTGGTCTTAATGGTCACATGATGCGACTCCCCTCTTGATCAAGACGTTAGCCAAGGAGCTGCTTTCCGTCTTGTCGGACTACCGCGCCTGCATGCTATACTTTGAAACCCGTCCCTTAGCGGTTTTGTGCTGTGGTGGCGGGTTTAATTTTCGGCCTTGCGGCTTCGACGTCTACGCAAGCGTCATGCGCATTTAGGGGGAAATATCGCAGAACGTACTTTCCGGCAGAGCGACCGCATTCGCGTTAACGAACGTATCCGGGCGCGCGAAATCCGGGTTATTGATGAAGAAGGCGGCCAGCTCGGCGTCATGCAGCCTTTCGAAGCCATAAAGTTGGCCAAGGAAAAGGGTTTGGACCTGGTGGAAATTTCGCCCACCGCGGACCCGCCGGTTTGCAAGATCACCGATTACGGTAAGTATTTGTACCAGGCCAATAAGAAGGCGCACGAACAGCGCAAGAGCAGTCGCGGTTCGCAATTGAAAGAAGTAAAGTTTCGGCCTGCTACCGCCGAGCACGATTATCAGGTTCGCAAGAATCAGATTATTCGCTTTCTGGGAGAAGGCCACAAAGTTCGCGCCATGATTTTTCATCGCGGCCGCGAAATGGCTCACCAGGAAGTTGGGCGCGCCAAGATGACCCGTTTGCTGGGGGAAATTGGCGATAACGGGCAAGTGGAAACCATGCCGCGCATGGAAGGAAATGTTCTGGTGGCGTTGTTGGCGCCCAAAAAGGGTGTTCCGGCGGGCAAGCCCGCGGGTCAGCCGGCTAACGCGCAGCAGTCGCAGTAGCGCAGAGAGCTTCACGACAGCGCAAATAACAAACGAATTGATTGCGAGAGGATTTAAGAAATGCCAAGGAATCGTTCCAAGCCGAAGATGAAGTTGAAAACGCACCGGGGCGCTAAGAAGCGCTTTAAGGTCACCGCCACGGGAAAAATTCTTCGCATGCATTCGGGGAAGCGCCATTTGCTGGGCACGAAGAAACCCGGCCGCATGCGTAAGCTGAAGAAGCTCACGCTGGTGAACGCCGCTGACAAGGCCAACGTGAGGCTGTTGCTTCCGTACGCTTAGACTGAATTTTGGCGAAGACTTTCAGCCTCAAATCATCGAAGCTGATGCAGTAGCAGCAAAAAGTCGAGCGCAAGCTCGCGCCGTTTGGCTGAAAAGCGAAATGGCATCGCGCCAGGCAGCGCTTCACGGGTGCCTGCCGGCCGATAACGAGCCGCATAAAGTGTTCGCCTCGCGGTGAACACCCGCGGTTCAGCAGTTCTACCGGAGACAAACCCGTTGCCGTACGCGTGTTCCTACGTGTTTGCGCAGCCCGTTGTCTCCCACTTTATTAAGGAGAAACCCAGATGGCACGCGTAAAACGCGGTACCAAACGCCGTGCGCGGCGAAAGAAGTATCTCAAGCGCACAAAAGGTTTTTATCTCACCAAGAGCAAGCTGTACCAATCCGCGCAGGAAGCTGCTAATCGCGCTGATCGCTATGCATTTCGCGACCGCCGCGTAAAAAAGCGGCAGTATCGGCGGCTGTGGATTCAGCGCATCGGGGCCGCGGCTCGACTGAACGGTATCACTTACGGGCAACTGATTCATGGGCTGAAAGCGGCGGGTGTAGATCTTGACCGCAAAATCCTGGCCGACATTGCGGTGAAAGATGCGGCCGCATTCAAGTTGCTGGCGGAACAAGCTAGGGCAGCTGCGCCACCTCAAAAGAAAAAGAAAGCCGCCTAGCAGTTTTCTTTTTGCCGCGAGATAAATGGCATCGTGACCTGAAGACCCAGGTTCATACCTCAACTGCGAACCTGGGGCACCCTGTCCGGATATTTTTTATCAGACAGACAGATGATCGTTGTTAGAAATTCACGGGCGAATTGAGCCGATCCGGTCCCTTCAATTAATTCATGAATGCTGCCGAAAACATCACCGCGAAAAAGCTCGCTGACCTTGGCGTTACGGAACCGGGTCAGGTCGCGCCGCTATTCGCACAAGTGCGTTCGCGATTCGACGAGGAAGCTGCGCGCGTTCACGACGAAGAATCGTGGAAGCTTTTTCGCGATGCGTGGCTAGGACGCAAGTCCGGCGTTATTACGCAAATTACAGACAACTGGCTGAAACCGTCTGGCCCTGCGCTTAAACCCGCTGTGGGCGCGGCGTTAAATCAGCTGCGCGCCCACGTTGAGCCCAAAATTGAAGCGTTGCACTCTTCGATCGATTCTGGCGGCGACGCAGCCGTCAGCGCGCGCGATCGTGTCGATCTTTCGCTTCCCGGAATTATTCGACCGGTTGGGTCGCGCCATTTAATTCGCCAGGTTTTTCAGGAAATTGAAGATATTTTTTTTTCGATCGGGTTTTCCGTCGCCGAAGGGCCGGAAATCGAAACGCCTTACTACAATTTCGAGGCACTCAACATTCCGGAATTTCATCCGGTACGGGACGACATGGACACGTTCTATATTGACGTTCCGTCCGTGACGGGCAAGCAATCCACATCAAGTCTCCTTTTGCGTACGCACACCTCTCCGGTACAGATTCGGACCATGGAAAAAAACAAGCCGCCAGTGCGGGTAATCGTGCCGGGCAAGGTGTATCGCCGCGACAATCCCGACGCTACGCACTCGTTTATGTTCCACCAGATAGAAGGCCTGGCCGTCGATTCCGATATTACCTTCTGCGATTTCACGGGGACCATTGAATATTTCGTAAAGGAGTTTTTTGGCTCCGGCGTGAAGACGCGTTTCCGCCCCAGTTATTTTCCGTTTACCGAACCGTCCGTGGAATTCGACGCATCGTGTATTTTCTGCAACGGCACCGGTTCGAATTTGTCCGGCGCGACATGTTCGAAGTGCAAGGGGTCAGGCTGGATAGAGCTTTTCGGCGCGGGCATGGTGGATCCCGCGGTCTATGGCTTCGTGAACTACGATCCCAAGAAAGTCAGCGGCTTTGCGTTTGGCATCGGCATCGACAGGCTGGCAATGCTGAAGTACGGCATCGATGACATTCAGGTATTTTTTCAGAACGACGTTCGCTTCTTGCGGCAATTTCCGTGAGTGAGGCTTCTCGCGCCGTGAGTTTTGCTGACGCTAAGAATCGCTTTTCGAATCGCGTAGCGGATTACTTGCGTTATCGTCCGCATTATCCCGAGGGTGTGCTTGATTTCCTGCGCTCGCAAAGTCATCTATCGGCTGGGCACACCGTCGCCGACATCGGCTCAGGCACGGGATTTCTTGCGGAGCTGTTTTTAAAGAACGGGAATCCAGTTTTTGGCGTGGAGCCCAACCAGGAAATGCGCGAAGCCGGCGAAGAATATCTTGCCGCTTATCCACGGTTCGCCAGCATAAACGGATCAGCGGAAGCTACGACGCTTCCAGACTCGTGCGCTGCCTTCGTCACGGTGGGCCAAGCCTTTCATTGGTTCAAACCGGAACCTACCCGTCGTGAATTTGCGCGTATCCTGCGCCCTGATGGCTGGGTCGCGATCGTGTGGAACGACCGCACGCTGTCTACAACCGGTTTTGCGGTGAGTTATGAAGAACTGCTGTTACGCTTTGGCACGGATTACTCACGCGTCAGAGATTCTTATCCACAAAACAAAGACATCCGCGAGTTTTTCGGGCATGAACAGTTTTTGACGCACGAGCTACCGAATTTTCAACGTTTTGATCTCGAATCATTGCGCGGGCGTTTGCGGAGCAGCTCGTACGTCCCAACGAAGGATGATTCGAGATTCGCGCCCATGATGGCTGCACTCGATGAGCTCTTTGCGGCACACCAGAAAGATGGCCGGGTTCTGATGGAATTTTCGACCTGGGTATATCTAGGCCAATTAACTGTAGGTATCGCGTTATGAAGGTGCTTTACAGCTGGCTTCAGGATTTCGTGGCGGTCGGTGCGTCGCCGGAGGAACTGGCTTCGCGCCTGGCGCTTTCTGGAACGAACATCGGCGGAATCGAAAATGGGCCGCATGGCGCGGTGATCGACGCGGAGGTTACTTCGAATCGGCCGGATTGCCTCAGCCACTACGGCATCGCGCGTGAAGTGGGCGCAATTTACAAACTGGCGCTCAAACAGGTTGCGCCCAAGCCGGCCGAGTCCACCGCCAAAGCCGCCACCGCGATCAAAGTGGAAATACGCTCGCCGGAATTATGTGGGCGCTTCACCGCGCGCGTAATCCGCGGGGTAAAAATTCAGCCATCTCCAGCATGGCTTAAAAACAGGCTGGAGGCTTGCGGCGTTGCCAGCATCAACAACGTTGTCGACATTTCCAATTACGTGATGCTCGAGCTGGGCCACCCGCTGCACACTTTTGATTACGATAAAATTCGCGAGCACTCGATCGTGGTGCGTGGCGCGAACCCTCGGCCGTCCAGCGGCAACAATGCCGGCGGCGAAAAAATTAAAACGCTCGATGGTGTCGAGCGCCAACTGGATCCTGGAACCTGTGTTATTTGCGACGGCGATGGCTCGCGCATCGTGGGCATTGGCGGCATCATGGGGGGCGCCGAAACCGAAATTTCCTTTTACACCAAAAATGTTTTGATTGAATGCGCCTGGTTCGATCCCATCGCGATTCGCCGAGCCACTCGTTCGCTTAGACTGCACACCGAGGCTTCGACGCGCTTTGCTCGTGGTGCAGATCCTGAAATGGCCGAGCTGGCTTCGCGCCGATGCGCTGAATTGATTTTGCAGTTGGCCGGCGGCGAATTACTTAGCGGGGTTGTGGATGTCTACCCGGGAAAGCACGCGCCAAAGAAGATTCAGGTGACCCGCGCGGAACTTCTTCGGGTGATGGGATCGGATGTTCCAGACAAGGAAATCGAATCCATTCTCGGCGCGTTAGGCTTCGCTCCTGTGCGGGTTGATCAAAACCGCGGCGCGGCCGGCTCGATTCTCGCGGCGTGGGAATGCACGCAACCTTCCTGGCGCGCTGAGGTGTCGCGCGAGATCGATCTCATCGAGGAAATTGTTCGCATCTACGGCCTCGATAAGTTTCCGCCACGCTTGCCGGCCTCACGGCAAGGTGCGGCGCGCTTGCCTCATTACGAAGCCGAAATGCGCTTGCGCGAACGGCTGATCGGCTTGGGCTACCGCGAAATTGTCACCATTCCACACGTTGCTGAAGAACGCGATGCACTCTTCCGGCCCGCTGATGTCACCCCCACGCGGCTCGCCAATCCGCTCTCCGAGGAAGCCGGCGTGCTGCGTTCCACTGGCACGGTCACGATGGCCGGTGCGCTCGAATGGAATTTAAATCATGGCCAGCGCAACGCGCGGCTGTTCGAAATTGGCCATCACTATCGCTTGAATGGCAGTAAGCCTATTGAAACGCGCGTGCTTACCCTCGGAGCAACCGGGGCCGCCCGCGATAAAGATCTGTACGAGCCCGCGCGCGATTATTCTTTCGCCGATTTAAAGGGGGACCTCGACAATCTCGGCTCGCTCTCGGGCGGCTTGCGCTGGGAAGAAAGCGCTAGCGAATATCTGAATCCAGCCCGTCGTGGCGCGCTTTTTTTGAAGGCCGAAGCCCTCGGCGTTGCGGGGCAACTCTCTCGCCGTGTTGCGGAGCGCCTAAAATTTCGCCAGGATGTTTTTCTCGCGGAAATAAATCTCGGCCCATTCTATTGCGCTTTCTATGGGGTGAAAAATTCGCGCCGGTATCAGCCCATCCCGCGGTTTCCCACCGTCGAGCGCGACTTTTCTCTGGTGCTTTCTGACGGTACGCACTTTTCGGGCGTGGTCAAAGCCATCTCGTCGCTGAACATTCCAGAAATTGTTTCCGTCGAAGCCGCCGATCTATTCCGCGGTAAAAATATTCCCGCGGGAAAATATTCGCTTCTGGTTAGAATTGCGCTGCAGCCGCGTTCGGCGACTCTGACGGACGCGCAAATTGGCGACATCTCCGCGCGTATTGTGGCCACACTGGAGAAAGAACTAGGGGCGCAGTTGCGCACGGTATAAAACCTTGGGTGTCCACTAATAAATGCCTCCGGACCCACAACGTTCTGCCTACAGCGATCACTTTTTCAACAACCGGCGGCACCACAGAGCCAATGACTGTGCTATCTTGGCCCCAGTCACTTCATATAAACGGGTTCCTGCGCATGGCGGTAAAAGCACAGATTTTCGGTCAAACATATACGATTAGCGGAGAGCTGGACGAGGACTACGTACTGAAATTGGCGCGCTTCGTCGACGAGAAAATGCGCGCCGTAGCAAATGCTACGTCGACAGTGGACACGCAAAAAGTTGCGGTGCTCGCCGCGCTGGCGATCGCCGATGAATTGCACAGCGCGCAACGCGATTTAGGCTACCGCGAAGACGTTTTGCGCGAACAAGCGGAGCGGTGCCTGGTGCTCGTCGAACGCGCTCTGAAACAATCCGCGTAGCAAGTCAAGCGAAGTACTGCAGCGCACATTACTGCGACCAGGAAGTCGGGGTGCGATCCCAGCGATGTTTTCGCAGTTCGGCGTGCAGCTCGGCAGGCAACGGCCCGCGAGCGCTCGCGCTTAAGTTCGCTTCCACGTTACGAAGTTTGCGCATACCCGGGATGATCGTGCTGACGTCGGGATTATTCAAAATAAAGCGCAGCGCCATCTCCGCCATGGTCATTCCATCACGCAGCAAAGGTTTCAGCGCGTCGGCATGCGCCACGCTGCTCTTCAGATTTTCCGCCACGAAATAAGTGTTACGCCAATCGCCCTGGGGCCACTTGCTTTCACGGGTAAGTGTTCCGGTGAGCGTGCCTTCGTCGAAGGGCACGCGAGCGATCACGGCCACATTTTTCTCACGGCACGCGGGAAATAATTCGTCTTCGGGATTCTGATCGAAAATATTGTAGATAACCTGCACCGCATCGATCAGCCCGGATTTTACGGCGCGAATGCCGTTCCAAGGTTCCCAGCGATTGATGCTGATTCCCACCGCGCGTACGTCGTTGCCGGTGCGCAGCTTTTCCATGGCTTTTAATAAGCGATCGTCGTCCAGCCAGTGATCTTCCCAGGTGTGAAATTGGATGAGGTCGAGCTTGCTGACGCCGATATTTTCGAGGCTCTTGTGTACATACTCTTCGATGTAGTCGGGAGGATACGACTGGTCCAATGAAAATCCGCGCTGGCTGGGCCACCGGCGATTCTTAGGTGGGATTTTTGTTGCGGCGTAAAGCGTCTTCATCGGATTGGCGCGAATAATTTTCCCCAGCAAGGTTTCGCTGTGTCCGTCACCATAGGCCCATGCGGTATCAAAAAAATTGCAGCCTAAATCCACGGAGTGTTGCAGTGATTCCAACGACTCCTGATCTTCCGAACCGGTCCATCCGGCCATGCCCCACATCCCGTAGCCAATCTCGCTAACGTTCCAACCCGTGCGTCCAAATCGCCGGTAATTCATTAAAATCCTTTCCAACCGAGGTCGGTTCCATTATAGCTATCAAGCCTTTCCGCACCGGAGTTGTTGTGTATTTCTTTGGCTCTGGCGCAGGTCACGTGTACAGAGTCGGTAGAAATAAAACGGGAGTATTCATGAGCAAAATAAATCTCAGGGTGGCCGTAAGTTGCATCGCAGTGCTAGCCGTCATCATTGGCGTTTGTGCGCGGATTGAGGGATCTGGCGGAAGCGCGACCGCTGCGTCCCAAGTCCTAGCGTCCGGTTACGACATCGTGATCGCCAACGGCCGGGTGATGGATCCCGAGTCCGGTTTGGACGCCGTGCGCAATGTGGGGATCACCGGAGGAAAAATTCGCGCGATCTCAGTGGAACCCCTAAAAGGAAGGACGGTTCTCGACGCTAAAGGACTGGTCGTCGCGCCGGGCTTCATCGATTTGCACGAGCATGCCCAGGAGCCACGGAATTACCAGTTTCAGGCTCACGACGGCGTGACAACTTCGCTGGAACTCGAAGTGGGCACAGACGACGTAGACGGGTGGTATGCCCAGCGCGAAAGGAAAGCGCTCATCAATTATGGCGTAAGCGTGGGACACATTCCGGTACGCATGAAAGTAATGCACGACCCGGGAAATTTTCTGCCCACCGGTGATGCCGCCCATCGGGAAGCGACTCCACAAGAGCTGGAAGAAATAGAAAATCAAATTCGCCACGGCCTGCAAAGCGGCGCGCTGGCCGTGGGCATGGGCATCAACTACACCGCGGGAGCATCGCACGATGAAATCGTGGATGTGTTTCGCGTGGCAGCGGCGGAGAAGGCCAGCGTGCATGTGCATCTGCGTCACGCCGGATTGAAAGAACCGACCACTGGATTAGTCGGCATCGAGGAAGTGATCGCTGCTGCCGCGGCAACTGGGGCGCCTTTGCACGTGGTGCACATCACCAGCATGGGCTTAAAAAATACACCGCAACTGATTGCCATGGTCAGAGGCGCGCAAAACCATGGACTCGACGTCACTACGGAATGTTACCCGTACACCGCCGGCAGCACCAATATCGACTCGGCAATTTTTGATCCGGGCTGGCAAGAGCGGCAAGGCATCACCTACAAAGATATCCAGTGGAGCAAAACGGGCGAGCGCCTGACTGCCGAGACTTTCGAAAAATATCGCAAGGAAGGCGGCCTAGTCGTCATCTTTTCAATTCCCGAGGAAGCAGTGCGCACCGCTATCGCTGATCCGATTGTCATGATCGCCAGTGATGGCGTCCCGCTCACCGGCCCAAAGGTTCATCCTCGGGGCCAAGGCACGTACTCTCGCGTGTTGGGACATTACGTGCGCGAAGAAAAGACTCTCGACCTGATGACCGCACTGCGGAAGATGACGTTGATGCCCGCGCAACGCCTAGAAAAACGCGCGCCGATCTTCAAAGACAAAGGACGCATCCGGGAAGGGGCCGATGCCGATATCACCATCTTCGATCCAGAGCACGTCATTGACAAAGCGACCTTCGAAGAGCCGCTCCAATATTCCGCAGGAATCCAGTTCGTGCTGGTAAATGGCACTCCGGTGGTTTCTAAGGGCGAGCTCGTCGAAGGTGTTTTCCCAGGTTGTGCCGCGCGCGCTGCAAAATCTCGGTAACGAAACTCCGGGGCAAGCGTCTCCCAGAGATAGCGATACCAGAGATAGCGAACTTGTCGCTGGCAATACCAGCGGAGTATGCTTCCTGCGCTCCAGTAAAGTGAAAAGGGGAAACGATGAACTGCTCAAGATTCGTTGTACTGCTGTCTATTGTTTTATCCACGGCGATTGCCGCGAAGGCTCAAAAGGATGAAACCAAGCCGTTGGCCACCACGAATCCGCCCCCGGCCAACACCGGGCCAGTGGCCAACCCTGTCAGTACGTTCGTCAAACAGCAAGTGGCGCGCTTCAACAAAAATATGGTCGCCGCTGCCGAAGCTATGCCGGCAGAAAAATACAGCTTCAAACCCACTCCCGAGATGAACACCTTTGGCCATCTCACGATTCACATCGCGGAAGGCAACAACGCGCTGTGTTCCCAAATTTCCAGCACTCCGGCACCGCGTCAGAGAAATTTGCCGAGACGGATCCCAAAGACAAACTTGTCGCCGGACTTAAAGCTTCCTTTGATTTCTGCACGACAGCGCTTGCCAACGTAGACGATTCCAAACTCAGTGAGCCTATGGTGCTGTTCGGCAGAGTCCCTTCTTCACGTGCCGGCGCGCTCATAGCGTTGGGCATGGGCTTCGCCGATCACTACGGCCAAGAAGCTATCTACCTGCGTTTAAGCGGAATCCTTCCGCCCACTGCCCAGCCGAAGAAGTAAATCTCCAGGATTAAAAAAAAACGCCCGACGCGCCGATGTGGCGTGCCGGGCCTTTTTTTTGGGTAACACGTGAAACTTAAAAGTGGAAGCCGAGCTCCGCAGTCTCCGCCCGCGGCGTCACAAAGTGCGTGCCCGTGAAGCTGGAAAGGAAGTTATACAGTGCCATTTTGTTCGTCAGGTTGATCGCGGTGAAGCGCAAACTCCAACGGTAGCGGTCACCGTGGAACAGGTTTTCGTCCCCGACCGCGATATCGAATAGATGACGCGGCTTGACGCTGTTGGGATTGTGGTCGTCGTTCTCTTCCTGACGCGGGAATTACAGTATGGAACCGAGGCCGCTGCGGGAGGTGGCGAGCGCCGGTTCGGTCGTGACAGGGCCGGCGGCTTGCAGTTGCAGGTGGTCAGGATGAAAGTCTGGTTGGCAGTAGAGAAGACGCCGTTGCAGAGCCAATCGGGCGATGGTGGCGTTGCACCTGCTATTCCGCGTAAGACTCAAGGCCGCGCCAGCGTCGGCGCGAACTCGGTAGCGCTCAGCTACCAAACCGCTGTCATATCGCCAGTTCAATCCCACCCAAGGCCCGAATCTCCCGGACTGATATTGCAAATGGGTGGTCTGGTTGAAATTCTCATCATGATCGATACGGAAGACGCTGTCCCCCTCCCCCGGGAGTAATCGCCAAGCCCCGCAATTTGTGGCAGGAAGAAACGGGCTGCCACACTGGACATCAACACAAAAGCGCTGAATCCGTGATAATTGGGCACGCTGGCGCGGAGAGCAAAGCCTGGGATTTTCGTTTCTGTGCCACTCCACAGGGAAAGTAAGCGGAGTATTCGCCCACAATGCTGAAGTCGAATCCGTAATGGGTGTACTTCCATATATAGTCTGCGTCTACGACGAGGTATTTACTTGAACGCTTGTTGGAAACCAGCGTGGAATTCATTACGCCAGCCCGGGATGCAATCGCCCCAGGTTACACGGGAGGTTCGGCGGCGGCGCAAAAAGCGAGATAACCGGGTCGTTGCAGCCAGTGCTGCCAATGACCAGATTTTCGTTGAACGGAGTTTCCAGCGTGCGTGCGTAAGAGACGCGAAGCACGGTATTGGTGGGCTTGAAGTCGTAGGCGATGCCAAGTCGTGGCTCCGCTTGACGTGGCGTGACTAATCCCCGTTGTAAAGGTCACCGCTAATACCCAAATTGAATGACCAATTATCCTTCGTAATGGTGTCCTGGGCGTACATCTCCAATTCCTTCACATCGGTATGCCCGTGGAAAATGGAAGGTGCTAAACCGTCCTCCGGGGGCCGGATCGAAGAGGTCAAGCAAGAATGGTGCACGGCGCTGCGATGGGATTACCGGTGGGACCCAAGCAGGTTGTACCCGGCATGGCATTGCCGTTGGCGTCCAGTTGGTTGAACAGGCTCAGGTAGAGTAGGATCGACAATTCCGATCTGGTCATTTTCCGTGAGAAAGTGTGTTCAACAGTGATACCAACTTTGATGTTGTTGGACTCCTTTCACGTAAGAGAGTCAGAGCGCAGGCCAACGTTGGTGAGGGTGCGGTTTTGGCGAATGTCTGGGCTTGCGATCTGGAGCTAAATCGTGAAGGAGTCACCGCTGGGATAGTAGTCGAATTGGTCCTTGTCGCACGAACCGCCAAGGTAAATACGGCCGTCGGGCCAATGAGGCGGGTCCAGACTGGGGCAATATTATAGGTCCCAATCTTCGACCGCTGATCTGAAGGGCCCAGAGCGGCCCCGGTGACCGGGTTGAGGAGCGTGGTGCCATGTGGCATCGCAGGTGAATCCTTGGGCGGCCAGTCCTCCCGCGTCGCACGGGTGAAACGCTGGTCGTATGAATTCGGGGTTTGAAACCAGGAACGCGATAGCTGAAATTCAGGTGGAGGGTATCGTTTGGGTGAATTGATAGTCCAAGCGATCGAAGATGTTTTCCTCATTGCCTTTGGCATGAATGACCCGAGATTCGGGGGGATCCAGGAATCTCCCGGTGTTCAGCCCGTTTGCGGCGATAAAGTTGCCCCACTTCTGCGTTCCATAGGCAAGATTAAAGCCGCATGCGGAGCCAAGGAGCCATAGGAAGCGATACGGTGCCGTGTAGGCGTGGTCACGCCGAGCCCAGAGCTCGTGGTGGCTTTGATCACCAGGCTGGTCTTATCTCCGAACTCCGCCGGCGGTGCTCCTGAGATAATTTCCAGCGATTGAATCGAATCGGACGGGAGCTTGGTTAGAAAATACTTTGCTGAATTGGTCCGTGATCGGTTGCCCATCGAGCGAGAAGAATTTATGCGTGATCGCCCAAGTCCGTGCAGAAGGCCCGTTCGAGTCCGCGGCAACGCCTGGTGAAACAAGTGTCACTATCGAAGTAAGGCCGATGCCTGGCTCTCGATAGGGAGTTTATCGAAAGGTTCCCTGGTCCACATCGGTGTGAAAGGTCGATTCATTTTCGACCAGGTCCCCGCCGTTTGCCTCGACTGTGACGGTGGTGGCATGCTGCCGAGCCAAGCTTCAATATCGACTGCATCGTTTACTGGCACCGTCGAACGCACATCTACGTCTTGGGTGTACGAGTGCAAAACCCGTCAGCGGTAACCACCGGTGGTAGGTGTTAAATGGCACGTTTGCTGAACCGAAAGGTTCCATCACTTTGGGTGGTGGTCGTGCGTTGGTAAGCCGCTCACGCCATAGGTAATTTCTACCGTTGCACCCGCACCGCCGCTCCTGATGGATCCTTTACCACACCTTCAATCGAGCCAGCGTTTCCTTGTGCTCGGCTGGCGGATTGCGCAAATCAATAAACCTAAACTCAAAACGAAAAATGCTAAGCCTTCTGACCATCATTTCGATTTCTCCTGTGCCCCCGGGTTCGGGCGATGTTGGTGTTTTTGGTTGGCCGACTGGAAATATAGCGGTGCGCCACTGCCTTAGGGGTGGACCAGCGCGACGGGAGCCTTCGACTTAATTAGGACGCGATTTACGCAGTAGGGGGTGCGCGGGAAGGAGAATCGTGAGTCGAAGAGATGCTCTATGAAACGGTAGTAAGTTTCGTTGACAACTCCCGCTATCAAAAGCGGCGCGGTCAGTAAGAGGGCATTGATCGGCCGGCGCCGGAACCTATGTGCGCGGCGTGGCAAACCCGGCAAGCCGCTTCGTTTTGCCCCGCAGCGTGGTTCGTGAACTCACGACCTGCACAAGAAACGACGATGATGCAGCAGGCAATGTCAGCGCAAAAGCTCTGGCGACGGATTTCGATTTCGAGGCGGCCGCGTGCATTTAAATTTCCGAACCCACCCTGGTCGCTGATTGCAGTAACTGCTGCAGACTCATACGCGGCGAGGTTGCTCTCGAGGACCGTGCGTGGCATCCATGATGCAACCCGGTCCCCGAAAAACATCAGCGTCAAAACTCTTGGCCGGAGGTGGCGTCCGAAACATCGCGGTCCTGGGGTATTAAGAAGAATACTCCGGATTTGTTGCCAGAGCAAGAAGCGAAAGATGCGACTTCCTTCGTATGCATTATCGGCCCTTGGCACCAGCTTTCGAGTAGTTCCTAGCTTCCTTTAGTTCGGGCCGGTCAGCCGCGGGGTCAGCGATGTTCAACAATTGCGAGTAGTAATCTCGCGCCGAGTGCGTATCGCCCGCCGCTAGGCTTGCTTGCGCGGCACCCAGCAAAGCGTCAAACCGGTTCGGCGCCTCCACTAAGACCGTCTTATAAGCCTTCATGGCGTCGCTCGGCTTCTTTAATTCCATGAGCAAATCGCCTAACATCTCGCGCGCCGGCATAGTCACGGAGTCCAGTCCTTTTGCATCCTCGCGGTCCGCCGCGGCGCGCAACAATTCTATGGCCTTTGACGAATCGCCTTGAGCATAGGTTAGCCAGGCCTCCGCTTCGCGAAGATCGGTAGCCTTCTCCGCGGAAACGTCATAACCGGTGGCCTTACTCTCGCCTTCGCGATGCGCCACCATTTCCGTTAATTTATCTACATCGGTTTTCGCGGAGGCCACATCTCCGGTGCGCGCGGCTCCAATCGCTCGCGCCCAGTAAATAGTGTCCTGCGAGTTTCGCCGCTCGGGTATAGCCAGCTCGGCAGCTTCTTTCCACCGATGCAGCTCGATGGCATTCCGTGCGTCCACCGCGGCCCTGTGACCTGATTTTTCTCCTTCGCGGGAACCGGGCACGTTCATCTCTTCCGCCGATAGCGCGCGCGCCTTGCCTTCCTGTCCGCTTTGCAGATACGCGTAATCCAGAAAGTCCATCGCATGCGTCTGATAATGCGATTCGGACTGATGCATTTCTGTGGCGTGCGCTGCCGCAGCCGTCGCCGCGATGTTCGATGCGATCGATTCCTGCCACAACCCGAGGCGCGTAAAAATGTGCGACGGCATATGCAAAGCGTGGGAGGAATCCGGCGCGATCTTGGCGTAGGCGCGAGCGGCGGCTAGCCCTTCGCTCGCAAACTGCGGTTTGTCCGTGGCATGAATCAGGTAGTGTGCTACGCCAGGATTGTCGGGATGCTGCCGGAAGAGCGGCTCGAGAATGGCAATCGCCTTTTTGCGATTGGCGGTGTCATCCACGTCCTCATCCGCCAAAGCCACCAGCGACAAGGCATAAAACGCGCTGGCCTCCACATCGCCCGGTGCGGCCGAATGTAGCTGCGCTAAGGCTTGAGAGTAAGCAGTAGTCCGCTGCACATGAGAAAGGTCGGCGTCATCCCGATAAAACGCGGCCGCCGCGGCGATATAGCCCTGTTCTCGCGGGGTAGGGGCGCTGAGCTTCTGCGCTTTTTCCACGTTCTCTAAACCTTCCTTGAGGGTGCGCCTTTCGGGAAAATCCCAAAGCTGGTGATAAAGGGCCATGGCCGCGCCCCAGTGTGCGATGGCACAATTTGCATCCAGGTCCGTCGCGGCTTTGAAGGCGCTCTCGGACGCCATGTATTGAAACGAATGCAACAGCGCCACGCCTTTGAGTAATGCGGGTTGCGCTTCCGATTTGCAGCTATTGGGAAAATCAACGTGCCCAAGTTGCTCCGAGGTTGTTCCAGAGGAGTCTTTAGCGGTGGCGAAGAAGCCGTTTGAGGGCAGTGCTAAGCATAGTAATGCTGAAAGGAAAAGATTGACTGCGCTACGCATGCGAAACCCTCCGTAGGGTTACAGTGCCGCGTCCGTTTACCGCGACAAGATTAGTATGATGTTAACTCAGCGATTTTAGCAGTTTGGAAGTCAATAGAAATCGGAAGCTCTGAAAAAAGCCCCATGCCGCGATCGAAACGGCTCCGCCCCTGGGCTTCGACCTGGCCACGGGCATCCTGTTAGAATACTTGCTGGAGCGGTTCTTCGAAGCAGGTGAGGGAGCGAAAGCTGTTTGAACCAATGACGAATCTCTGAGGCGCTGCGGACAGACAGCCTGTGTGCACGGCCTGTCCCGCTGGCTGGTCAACGCAACATTTGCGGCAACGACTGGCGAGCGGGGCAGGAAAGCCTAACGGTTGGCTCGTGGTGCCCACCTAATTCAGAGGTTCACGGCCTAGCTCCCCACGGCCTAGCAGTCCGCTCTATATTTTTGTCTGTGTGACGGCCTGGCTCCCGCACTCTGGCTAGAGAAACTTCACTAGCGCGTCGGTCGTTTCCTTCGGACGCTCCTCCAGGATCCAGTGGCCGGTATCTGGTAACACGACCACTGTCACATCCGCAGCCACCAACTTCATCTGCTGCCCGAGTTCTTTTCCCAGCGACTTCTCTCCCCCGATCGACAGCACTGGCATGGTCAGCTTGGTGCGCGACAACTCCGCGAAATCCTTGGCGGTCTGCGGCCACGACACAAAATATTGCCACGCCGCTCGCATGCGTCCAGGTCGCGAATACGCTTCGATATATGCCTTGCGGTCGGCTTCGGGGAGAGAGCGGTTCTTGTCCGCGGCCAAGTCATCCCAGAAAAACGAAAAGTAGATTGGCTCGCGGCCGGCCACCAGCGCTTCGGGCTTGGGCCCGTTGAATCGGAAATGCCAGATCGAAGGGTTGTTATAGATGGGTTCCCAACCTTCGACCCCAGGCAAAAATGCATCCATGACGACGAGTTTCTCAACCTCGGATGGAAATTGCGCGGCATAAGCGTAGGCCACCATGAGCCCGATGTCATGTCCCACGACTCGGGCTTTTTGTACGCCCAGTGAGCGGACTAGAGAGTGAATACTGATCGCCGCGTCCTTCATGTTGATCCCGTTTGCGGGGATCGAGGAGTCGCCGATTCCCGGCAAGTCCGGGGCGATTACTGTAAATTTCTCGCCGAGCACTGGCAAGATCGGCGTCCACATCCGCGAAGTTTCGGCAAAGCCATGCAGTAAGATTACCGCTGGACCATGTCCACCCATGGCGTAATGCAATTTCAGTCCGTCAATGTTCGCATCCTTCGACGTGAAACCTGCTGGCAGTCTTGCTTCGTTTTGCGAACGAGCCGGAATTGAAGTGGTGAGCAAGATGAATAGCAAAGTTCCAACAGCGAACGTGAATCGCATGGGATCTCCTTAAAAGTAAGCGGTCGAGTGCTGCACACTATAACAGCAGGTGGTCATGTCGCATGCCATTCGTGATCTGGCGCTTATCGTGTCGTTGATGCGCAGGTGGATGTGTACTACGATTTGGTCCCTACATGACGAAAGCTGTGCAATCGCCGCCACAAATAGCAAGCTCTCCGCTTCGCGAAGCTGGGCCGAACTCAGGATGCGGGGTTCCTGTGGGATTTCTGGTATCCGGCGCTGCGCAGCGCGGAGATCAAAGGCCGAAAACTCGCCAAGGCCATGCTATTGGAAGTGCCTTTAGTGCTGGGGCGCACCTCGGAGGGCAAAGCGTTTGCGATGAGGGATGCTTGTCCGCACCGGGGAATCCCGTTGTCGTATGGGAGATTTGATGGGCAGGCTGTGGAATGCAGTTACCACGGCTGGAAATTTGACGCGTGCAGCGGGCGATGCCTGGAAATTCCATCGCTGGCAAGCCAGGACAAATTGCGCGTCGAGCGCATTTTCGCGGGACATTATCCCTGCGCGGAACACGACGGATATGTTTGGGTCTATATGTCCGCGCCGGGGTCGCGGACGCCTGAAGATGTACCGGAGGCGCCGCGGCTACCGGTGTTCAGCGAAAAATACAAGATCACCCGGTTGTTTTGCGAGCTCCCCTCGCACGTGGATCAGGGAATCATCGGGTTAATGGACCCCGCGCACGGTCCCTTCGTGCACCAATCGTGGTACTGGCGCAGCCGGCGCAGCATCCACGAAAAAGAAAAGCACTTCGAGCCCATTCCCAATGGCTTTCGTATGAGCAGGCACGAGCCATCGTCCAACAGCGCGCCGTACAAATTGTTGCGATATTTTTCAGGCCAAGCCACGACGACGATGATCGATTTTGTCTTACCCAATATGCGGTTGGAAGAAATACGCAGCGGCCACTTGTGGTTTTCCAGCCGCGCCACGGTGACCCCGGTGCGACGGGACTTGTGCCGCATCGATTTTGTGGCGGCGTGGAATCTGGTGAGGTGGATGCCGTTGGTCGTTCCGGTATTCCGCGCGTTTGCTAAAAAATTCCTCCGACAGGATCAGGAAACCATGATCAAGCAGGCGGAAGGCTTGAAATATAATCCTCATTTAATGTTGATAGATGACGCGGACCGCCCGGCGAAATGGTATTTCGCGCTGAAAGCGAATTTGCTGGAGTCGCGCGCCACCGGTGCGCCCATGGTGCATCCCATGGCGGGCCCCGTAACGCTGCACTGGCGGAGTTGACACATCGAATAAGTCGAGTTAAATGGGTCGAGCGATGTTGGGAAAGTCCAGCCAGACTTTTATTCCGCAAAAATGGGCGCCTTCGGTGCAGATTGGCGTGGTCACTCCCGCGCGAACATAACAGGGCGGCCCAACATAGCGCGCCAATTCGGGATGTACCTCGCGCAATTGGTCGAGTTCGTCCATGGAACACTGATAAATTTCTTCCTGGGCGTTAAAACAAGTGCGCATGGTCCATTTATGGAGTAGATGCAGCAGCGATCCAGTTTCAACTACGCGAATTGATTTCGCGTTAGGCAAAAGATATAGCGCGAGTTCAAGAGGAACGCCGCGATCGATCAATTGATTTTTGGCTTGCCAGGCATCCTGCATGGCGCGCTCATATACCTCGAGCGCTTGGGGATTCAGCGCCAACAGTTTGGGAGTGATGAAGTCGGGCGCCCGAGTGTCGGTAAGAGTGAGCAGCGGCCTCGAGCCAGGAACCATTCTGTGGCGTTGGTCCTGACTGTCGGCGGTGTGGCTGATTTTTTTCGCAAAGGTGTAATTCGCGTGTTGCAACGCACGCATCATGGGCGCGTGCACGCCAACATTTAATGTCTCGAGACGGTAGAGATTCCGGGCGGGGTTCAGAAGGCGGTCGATAGCCTCTGCGTCGGAACACTGCGCTTCGGTAAGCCCCACGACTGCCCGATAGGCTTGGGCAATCACGCGCGGCGCATTGGCGGAATAATCGATCAGCTTGGAAGTTTTGCCGCGAAGATTGGAATCAAATTCGCGTTCGAAGTTGCCGTCGGCGTTTGCGGTTCCATTGCTCGGAGTTGTCGCGCCATTGAGGCCGCCATTTGCGCGATCGCTCCACTCCGGAACTTCTTCAAGCGGTTCCGTACCAAAGCGATCGAAAAATTGCGCGTCCACTTCTCGCACGTGCGCGACCATCGCGCCAACCACGGCGCGCGCTTCGTTGGGCGTGTCGCACGCCGTAGTCATCCGCCACAGGCGATGAAGAACGATCCCGGATATGGTGTGCACCATGGTGGTAAAGGCCGCCACCGGGAGCACATAACGCGCGACTTCTATGGCGCGTTTTTCGGCGGAGCGCTCAATTTTGTGAGCACGCTTGGGATGCGACATCGGTCCGATGTGCCAGATGCCCGATAGAATAGAGCGCGCGTCTCCGACGAGCAGTGCCGACAATTCGCGGTAATAATCCCACGCCCGCGCGATGGCCTGTTCGTAGATTTCCTTACTACCTTCATCAAAAAATAAAGAAAGCGGCGGCACATATGCGTGGGCGCGATCCAGGCGGACGTAGCGCTGGCTTTGCTGCTCGGAATTATAGAAAGGATGGGCGTGAAGAAATGACCAGACAAACTGGCGGCTGACGTTTTCGAGTCCAAATTCGAAATGGGCGTGCTGGTAGACGGTGTGATGGCCGCTGTAAAAAGTGCCTGCGCCAATATTCAGGCGCTGCTTGTCGGTGATTTCTTCCGGGCCAATTAATTTCGAGGCGTAGCAGGTCCGCGCCGCGGCAATGGCGGAATCGTAGGGATGTGCAAAGGAATTTCGCAGGGTTACGCGCGGCGGCGCGGTCTCCACCAGTTCCCCCGAACGCGCCCCTTCAAACATGCGAGATTGATCGGCCACGATGGAACGTTATTCTACACGGACGGCGAAGAGCGCACGAGCACACTTCGGCCGTCAGCAAAACAACATCGTGACAATGCTTGTGGAAATAACAGCCGCTACTTCTTCGCGGCTCCGGCCTTGGCAGCGGCATCGGCGTATTTCTTCGTGAATCGCTCGACGCGGCCGGCGGTGTCGATAAGCTTCTGTTTGCCGGTGAAAAAGGGATGGCAACTCGAGCAAATTTCCACTCTTAACGTGTCGCCCTTTGATGGTCGAACGCGTCGGGAAAGTGTGCCCGCAGGCGCAATGCACGGTAACAGCGTGATAGTCGGGGTGAATTCCGGGTTTCATGGGTCTCCAATCCATCGCGTCCGGTCTGCACGGCACTGTCGAATCCTGCCGCGTCGCTAGGTCGCGAGGCAGTAGTCATTATACGCGAGGCGTCAAATGGACGCCAATCGAGGCGGATTCAGCCGATTTGCGAGAAGCGGTTTAGTTGACGAAGGTGCAACCGACGCGATAGCCCAGATTGGTGCGCTGTGACCAGACCGGCTTCAGATTTACGCGCACCGGGGGAAGAATCGGGACGTGCAGAACTGCGAGAATATTTTCCGTCAATCCCTCTGACGAATCGAGTTCGAGAGCTACGCCACCAAAACCGAGGTCCAATACTTTAGCGCGACGGGCACCTTGCTCGCCAAGCACCGCGTAGGCATTGGTGCCGGTCATGGAGACGCGTTCCGCCTTGCGCGGTGTCGTAAAAGTCCGCGGCGGCTTGGGAACGGAAGATATTTTTGAGACTTCAGGCTGGCCCTGCGGGGTTGCCGGGGGCGCTGCCTCCTCTTGTTTTTCCGGCGTACGTTTGGACTCAATGGAAATCGGAGGGGGCGCCGCGGGCGTGGACGCTGGGCGCTCGCGGCGCAGGAGGTTACCGGAGGTTGCGCTGGGCGGCTCCACTGGGCGCTGGCGCGGGAGTTTCAGCGGGCCGTCCCCGATGAGCATGCTTGCGTTCATACAAGCGCTCATCAGCGATGCGCACGAGCTCGTCGGCATTGTCGCCATCCTGAGGATAATTGGCGACGCCATAATCCATTCCTACAGTGACATTGAGCTGCAGCGATTTCAGAGTGTCCGCAAATACGGTCTCAATACGGCGGCTGAGCGCGTGCGACTGTGGCGCATCTGTTTGCGGCAAGACCAGCGCGAATTCATCACCGCCGATTCGAAAGGCGAAGTCCGAAGTGCGCAACGCTTTCTTTAACGTAGCAGCAGCCATGCGAAGAACTTCATCGCCTCGCGGGTGACCATGCTTATCGTTTACTTCCTTGAAACGATGCATGTCCATCATGACCAGGCCGAGCGGCTGGTTATAGCGTTTTGCGCGGTTTAATTCTCGTTCGAAAAATTCGTTGAAGACACGACGATTGTAAAGCTCGGTCAACGAATCAGTGACCGCATTCAAGTTGAGCTTTTTTAATTCGTCATATTCGATGAGCACCGGAACGCGAAGCAGGCCCGCGGTGGAAAATACATCCATAAGCGCGGTCTTTAAGGAAACGGTGCGATGTAGCGCTTCGCTCAATTGGCGCCTGCGCGTAATAATCTCTTCCCAAAGTTGAAGGCACTGACTCTCGCGGAGATCGAGATGCGTAACGGCGCGTAGATAACGTTGGAGGAATTGTCCGCGAGCAGGCAGATCGAGAGTCTCAAGCGTATCCGTAAGCAACTCGAGATAGGAATCTTCCAACGACGAACGAGGGGGCGCTGGGACGCCGGGGCTGGGCATATCGGGTCTTAACCTAACCTTTGCCTGTCCCCGCGGGGGTGGGGTGAATCACTGAGGCTGCTCTTCAAGGGAGCATGCCGGAGTCCAATCGAATCGGGATCAAAGCGAGACGCCCGTGCCACAGAAAGCAGGAAAGTGTTTCGCTATGCTATTACAAAAGCGCGGCATACGGCAAATACACGTTGAATCTGGAAAATGGAAGCCTGATTAAAGTTGCTACAATGGCTTTGGATTAGGCTGAAAAGGGCAGAAATTTACTCAATTGCTCTGAGGAATTCCAATCCGAACAAACGCATGTCCCCAATGCTTTCCTGGCGCAAGACGCGGGCGACCATCGGCGGCGTCTCATTCGGGACAATCCCCGAGGAGGTCGGCGAAGGAGCGGGAATGGTCAAATGAACGACCTGATCCCTACGGAGCTGATACGCGGACGTAATGCACGCTCCGGTGGCACTGATGTTTAACGTCTTGGTGAGTTCAATGAACTCCGCTCCGGAGCTATCCGTAGCACGCAAAAATACGGGGACCTGCAGGCGAAGACGCGATGACCGCCGGGTCGAAGATGGGTCCAAGCTTTGGGTTTCCTTGATCAGGTCGAATTCCACTTTCTCTCTCTTAGTACTAGGGACCTAGTACGGATACAAGCATCTTTAGTGCCACACGATGAGGTCGCAGCGTATCCTAACCTTCTGATATAAATCGACTTAATACGGCTGCAGGAAGCCCCACCCCGATTAGGAGGAGTAGTCTTCTCGGGATATCCAGTTGGTTTCCGATAATGTGCAAATGGAACGCTTTTACCATTGACAGCCCCTAACCCCTTTGCCAGTATGAGCCAGCGCCTATAGGAAAACTTTTGCCACTTTGTCGGTGAGCAGCGGATGGGATTGAAATGTCTGTAGATACGGGTACTTCTTCTGTAACGGATGATCGGTCGGCGCTTCAACGGCGCCCGATGTCGCCCGAGCGTTCGTCGGACACCCTACCAGTCAGCCTGGTTCATGGGCTCTTAGACGCGGTCAACAGTTCACTTCTTGTAGCGGATCGTGATGGGCGAGTGCTGTTGCTAAACCAGCGAGCGCGCCAGTATCTGCTTTCGAAGGGCTTGGACCATCAGGAGTCCCTGAATCTTTTCAAGGATATTTTGAAGATCGGCGCGGGGCACATCTTTAAATTGATTGAAAGCGGAGAGCATCGCATGGAGCTCGATGTCGAGCTCTCTGATGTAAAGTCCCGTGCCCTGGTCAAGTGGATGCCCGATCCGGATTGGCTTGTGGTGCAACTGGAGCTTCCGACCAAGGAACAAAACGCCGCGGCATCCGAAGCGGCAACGCAGCTTACCGTGCAGGAATTGTTGCAGGAACGCGAGATCACCTACCGCAACTTGCTTGCAGCGTACCTGAAACTTCAAGAGGTGAACCGTCAGAAAACGGTGTTCCTGGCGTCCGCTGCGCATGAACTGAAAACGCCGCTGGCGGTGATTAAGGGCTATTACGATTTATTGCTCACCGGCTCGTTGGGGCGTCTCACTGACAAACAGCAGGATATTCTCGAAGAATCGAAAGATAGCTGCGAGCGGCTAGTGCGGCTGGTCTCCATGTTTCTTAACTACTCCGCGTTGGAAAGCGGGAAGTTGGTTTTGCAACTTCGCGAAAACGATTTGCGCGATTGCCTGGATGAATTGGCAAAGCGTTGGTCGGAAGCATTCCAGCGCAAAGGCGTGAAACTGGATTCAAGTTTCGATCCTTCGATTCCGACTTTTCGATTTGATTATCAGAAGGTGCAACAAGCCGCCGCGAACTTGCTGGACAATTCGCTGAAACATACGCCCGCGGGCGGAAGCGTCACGCTGCACGCGGGACCGCATTTTTGGGAGCGTCGTGTAGCTGGCGTGGCGCCCACTCAGGAACGCCGGCGTTTCCGGCTGCCGCGCCCCAACAGCGTGGAAGTCAGCGTAACTGACACCGGGCCGGGCATCGCCGCGGAGCATCACCAGGAAATATTTGAAGATTTCGTCAGAGTGGATCGCAACACCTCCGGCATGGGCCTGGGCTTGGCGATCGCCAAGCGGCTGATTCAGGCGCATCGCGGCAAAATCTGGGTCGAAAGCGAACATCAAAAAGGCAGCACTTTTACATTTTTATTGCCGATGGACCCGAGCTAGTTAAAAGGATTTCGCGATTAGAAAGGTAAATATGTCCGCAAAAGAAGTTAAAGAAAAAATTCTGGTCATCGATGACGAGCCCAGCATTCGAAAGTATCTGCAGACGCTTCTGGAAGTGGACGGCTTCGATGTGGAAGCGGTCAGTTCCGGAAGAGAGGGCATCGAAAAAATCACCGCTGGGGAAAGGCCGGATTTCATTATTCTCGACGTGCTGATGCCGGAACTAAGCGGCATTGATACGCTCAAAGAATTGATGCAAATTGACCGCGGTTTGAACGTGATCATGCTGTCGTGTTCGAACGAAGTTGGCACGGTCGTGGAGGCCATACGCATCGGAGCGCATGATTATCTGACCAAGCCTTTTGAAAAGACCGAGCTGGATGCGGCGATGCTGAAATCGCGGCAGAAAAAACAACTGGTTACAGAAAATCTGGCGCTGCGCGATTACTGCGAACAAATCACCGAAGACATCAGCTTTCTGGCGGCCAGCCCGCAAATGGTGCGCATCCGCCAACAGATTTTGCAGATCGCTCCCGTGGACGTGCCGGTTTTCATTTGCGGAGAGAGCGGAGTTGGTAAAGAAGTAGTGGCGCGGATGATTCACTTGCGCTCGAAGCGGCGCAGCCAGCCGTTCATCAAAGTGAATTGCGCGGCGTTGCCGGGAGAATTGCTGGAATCCGAATTATTCGGTTTCGAGCAGGGGGCGTTTACAGGCGCGGTGCGCGCCAAGCCCGGCAAATTCGAAATGGCCAATAAAGGAACCATTTTCCTGGATGAAATCGCGGAAATGACCACCCATTTGCAGGCCAAGCTTCTGCATGTCCTGCAGGACCATCAATATTCCCGTCTCGGCGGCCGGCATCTGGTGGAGACGGATGTGCGCGTTCTCGCTGCTACTAACGTCGACGTTCAGGAAGCCATGAAGACTGGGCGATTCCGCGAAGATCTTTACTACCGCTTGAACGTGCTGTCGATAAATGTGCCCCCGCTACGCGAGCGCACTTCGGAAATTCCGCTTTTGTTCCGTCACTTTCTGCAGAAGTACAGCGAGAAGTTCGGCAAGACGCCGCAAGGTCCCTCGAAGTATTTGCTGGATGCCGCGGTGAATTATCCGTGGCCGGGCAATTTGCGCGAACTCGAGAACTTCGTGAAGCGCTACGTGATCCTTGAGGATGACGAAGGCAGCTTGCGTGAACTGGTCGAGATGTCTTCCGCGAGACAGCGTACTTCTCCGCGCGCGGAGCCTGCGGTGCACCGCGAGCCGCAAGGACTGAAGGCCCTGGTGCGTGGCCTGAAGGACGAAGCGGAAATGGAAGCCATTGCCGATGCGCTAGAGAAAACTCGCTGGTGCCGCAAGGACGCCGCGAAAATGTTGGGCATCAGTTACAAGGCGCTACTGTATAAAATGCGCCAGTTTAATCTGGATACGCCACGGACCAGGCGGGCCAGCGTGCCCGCGCCGGCAGCGGCGACTGAGGAACCTACGACCATCGGAATTGGGGGCCGGAACGAGTAGGCTCGCTTCCCAGTACGAGCCGTTTATCTTTAGAACAACCGTTCCGGCTGTCTGCGGTTACAGCGTGGCGGCATCGCGCCCTTTACAGTAAGGTCACTCGTAGGGGGAGGCGCGCCCAGGTCACGATGCCGCCGCGTTTACTGAGGATGCACGGAATGTCGGAACGCCGTAATGCCCGAAGATACGATTTGACGTTGCCAGTAATGATTCGCATTCCCTCCGAAGCTGCTGACGTACGAATGGCTGGCTTGCGGAAGGGCGAAACGCTTGGACATTTCCACGCGGGGGATGTACTTCATAATCGAGCAGGATGTGCAGGCTGGCTCCGAACTGGACATTACCCTCACGTTGCCTTCTGAGATCACCCATGGCTCGGAAGTATTTGTGAGAGCGGCAGGCAAAGTGGTACGCGTTGATCCCCGCTCAGAAGCGCGAAATATGCGGCTCGGCGTGGCCGCAGTGATTGAACGCTACGATATTGTTCGCGGCGAAGACTCACTCTAGAATTAAATTAGTTGCCGAGCACCAATAAATCGCAGCCAGGTACATCCAACACCAAGAAATATTTGCAGTGACGTTTAGGGACAGCCTTGCCGGGTAATCTGCGAGAGCTTACTGATAGCCTCGCTGTTACCTTTTTTCGCGGCGGCTCTCAGTAACACCCGAGCCTGATCGCAATTCTTCGGCACTCCTCCGCCAATCATATAGAGTTTTGCCAAAGTTACTTCGGCTGCAGTATTTCCCTGGCCCACGGCGGACCAAAGTGCGCGGACCTCTTCAGCAGGGCTTAGGTTGCGTGTAGTCGCGGCGACTGGTTCTTCAGAGGAAGGAGTCGGTCGCTCATCTCTAAATTGGTTTTCTGTTTTTGGCGGTGGGGGCACAGTTTTTTCGCGATCTTCTTGTGGCCGGACGGCTTCCGGTTTGTCATTGTTACTGGCTGCCGATTGCGATTGTGGCGTTTTGTCACCGTTACTGGATGCGGCGTTGTCTTGCTTGGCCGCATTTGTCGTTGCGGGTTGCTGAACCTCTTCTTCGGGTTTGGAAGTATCAGGAACCTGTGCTTGAGAAGTTTCCGACGGTGAAGATGACGGTGAGGATAATGTCTGTCCCAGGGAAATCAAGGAGCGGCCAATCGTTTCCCGGAAACTGTATAGCAGGACAGCCAACAACAGAAGGCATGCTACTCCTGCCGCGATAACAACACCGTTGCCCCGGGAGCTCGGCTCCGCCGGCAAACCGTCAGGATATTCCCAGTCAGTCAGGATGTGTGTTGACCTTGGTAACGGCGCGGTGCTTGTGTCGTGGGCGGAAACCTGAGCAACATCGAATTGCCGCGTTCCACTGCCTAATGATTGGCCAAAATTCATTCCAAATTCGGACCTTGGTTGGGTCTCTGTCATCGGCTGCGGAGGTGCTGGTTGAGGCGATTCCGTCCTCAGACCGTGGTCGAGATTGATGGAGTTATCATCGCGGGCTTCAGCAGATGACGGTACGACCGGCGCGCTTAGTTGATTCAACCATTTCCTAAGGGCATCGAGAAATTCCGTCGATACATCGGTGAACTGCAGGCCTGCCACTTTGCCTTCGTCTTTGGTCCACTTAATCTCGCCGAACCCTTCTAGTTTCTGGGTGCCGTTAATAACGAAGGAGAAGGGGATGCGCCCGCTAGGACGTACCGAGGTTACGGCCCGAAAGGTGAATCCTTCTTCGGAGACCGTCAGCATCATGCCTCCGTTGCGGGACTCAAGCTCGACATAGACCAACTGATCGAGCTTTATGCTTGAAAATTGCGACTGCACAGATTTATCCATCATTATCTGGCGCCTGCCTATAAGTAGCAGTGGGAACCTCGATGCCGGGGACAAGTAAAAGCTGCTCGACGGTTCGCTCTGAAGGGCACCACTGGGAGCCGCGAATGAAAGCGCCAGAGCGACGCCGGCCCAGGCAGGGTCTACAGTGTGCCATATCTAACTCCAGCAAGTGTAGTTCTGATTTAGAACCACCATACCGACGTCCTCACGGTGGAAAACTGTTCTTTTATGGAGCGAACATTTTCCGTTAGATGCGCTTTCCAAAGGGTCCGCCTAGTCTACAGGTACCAGTACTCAGCTGGGGGTTTCGCTGTATACCGCAGATTATCAGTCAGTTACGAAACATGGCTGTGGTTCCAAGTTTACCGCCTGTTGGCGAACCGGATGCACTCCTCAGGGGCACCAGCCATGAGCAGCGCATCGACAGCCCGACCTATTGCAGCACACCCAGCCAATAGTCTTCCACCGGACTATGTGCTTTTTGGACGTTCCGCGGCTATGAACGAAGTTCGTCTGCGGGCCGAGAAAATATGCCGTACCAACATACCGGTGCTGCTTTGTGGAGCCGGTGGCACTGGGAAAGAGGCTATGGCGCAGTGGATCCATGCCAGATCCGCGTTTAGCCAAGGCCAATTTGTAAAGGTAAATTGCGCCGCGATACCTGGCAACCTGCTGGAGAGCGAGCTTTTTGGGTACGAAAAAGGAGCATTTACCGGCGCACAGGTTTCAAAGCCAGGTCGCGTGGAGCTCGCCCACAATGGCACGCTATTTCTCGACGAAATCGCCGATCTGGAAATGGGCCTGCAAAGCAAGATTCTGCACTTCCTTCAGGACGGTTGTTTTTCGCGAATCGGGGATCAGGCAGAGCGAGCGGTGAATGTACGCGTAATTTGCGCCACTAATAAGGACCTGGAACAGGAAATGGCCGCCGGACATTTTCGCTCGGACTTGTTCTACAGAATTAACGTCGTTCGCTTTCGTTTGCCGCTGCTTTCTGAACGCAAGGAAGACATTCCCGTCCTGGCGGAATATTTCCGCACCCTGCATGAACGGCAGTTCGCGATCGAATCGAAACCGCTCAGCCAGGAAATGATCGAATATTTGCAGAATGCCAATTGGCCCGGAAATGTGCGCGAGCTATCCAACGGTATGGCTCGCCACGTTTTGATCGGGCCAGAGGCCGCCCTGGGCCAGACCGGAGCAGCCGAGCGAGCATCGATCAAATCGCAAGTGAAAGTGGCTGTTGGCGCGGTGCCTCTGAAACGCATTGCGAAGGAGGCAATACAGGAACTTGAGCGTAACGTAATCCTGGATTCCTTGCGCGTCCACCAGTGGAACCGCCGCAAAACTGCCGCGGCATTGCAAATCAGCTATCGCGCCCTGATCTATAAAATTCGAGATGCCGGGCTGACTTCCAGGCGCCCTGCACGCGTCTCAGACCGAGCCACAGAAAACCCTCACGCCAAGCTGTAATTTCGTAGTGTCCCCCCGCAATAAAATCTATTAACAATGTTGTTAATTAGTTGTGTAATAGTATATATTATTAACAAGTAGTAAAGACGGGGCAGCGCTTTTGTCCCTTGGGGCAGGTACCCCCTGCACCAAATTGGGACGACCCACCAGTAGTTCCAATACACGTCCGAAATTTAGTCTTCCCTAGACGAACCTCGGGGGAGAAATGGCTAAGCACTATAACAGCTTTAGGCTACTTGGGCGGGCAAGTGTTGCAGCATCAAAGTTCGCGGGAGCGCTGATTCTGTGGGGCGCGGTCCTCACGGTCTTGCTATGGACCAGCGGCTGCACAGGTATGGTCAGCGGCTCAAATAAGCCCCAATCCGCCATTCAGGTTATACCTGGGGCCTTGGATTTTGGAAACGTAGGGGTAGGCAAACAGGCTTCCCACGCTGCTGCCGTCGTGAACAATAGCAAGACGGTTGTAACGCTGACCAAAGCTAGCATTTCCGGCACCGAGTTTTCCATTTCCGGTCTGCAATTTCCGCTTGCCCTGCACCCCGGGCAGAAGTCCAACTTCATGATTTGGTACAAAGGCAGCAGCCGGAGCGGCAAAGCACAAGGTACTTTGAGTTTCAACGGGGAGCCTGGCACTCCGGAACCGGTAGTCCTGACGGCCTCAACCGGCAGCACAGGTCCGCAATTGACTGTTTCGTCGGCCAGCCATGATTTCGGCTACGTTACCGTGGACACCGTCGCAAACGCCGCGTTAACGCTTACAAACTCGGGCGCCGCAGCCCTCACAATTTCTCACATTGGAGTCTCCGGGAAGGGTTTCGAAGGAAG
The DNA here is from genome assembly GCA_963733775.1 of uncultured Acidobacteriota bacterium. Lineage (GTDB taxonomy): Bacteria > Acidobacteriota > Terriglobia > Acidiferrales > UBA7541 > Acidiferrum. The sequence goes on from CAVTEE010000006.1 coordinate 129,552, forward strand.
CGCGATCAAGACGCCGGCGACAGTTCCGGCCGGCGGCAACATAATTCTGAATCTCACCTTCTCGCCCAGCACGACTGGAAACTTCTCGGGCGCCGTGTCCGTTTCAAGCGACGATCCCAATACGCCAACAGCAACCGTAGCGCTGACTGGGACTGCGACGAATCAGCTGATCGGAAAGCTGACTGCGACGCCAGCGGCCCTCAATTTCAACAATGTGCAAGTTGGGAGCTCAGCCTCGGCGGTGACAACGTTGAAAAACATCGGGACGGGCAATGTGACCCTTTCGCAGATCAACTTGAGCGGGTCGGGATTCTCTACTTCCGGTATCGCTACACCAGTGCTGGTGGTACCCGGCGAAGCTCTGACCTTGACGGTGAAATATAGCCCCACGACGACCAAAGCCGCTAGCGGTGACATTTCCATAGTCAGCGCCCAGGGCGGCATTACCAGCGTCACTGTTTCTGGAACTGTTTCGCAGTCGGCACTCACCCTCTCACCTGGAAGTATCAATTTTGGCAGCGCGGTTACCGGCGTAGCTAACACGCAAACCGTTCAGATCTCCAATCCAGGTACGGCACCTGTAACGATTACGGCAGCGAATATTTCCGGCGCGGGCTTCAGCGCTTCCGGGCTGCCCCTTCCTATGACGCTGAGCGCCGGCAAAGCGACTGCCTTCAACGTGCAGTTCGATCCTAAATCTGCAGGACCTTCAACCGGAAGCTTGTCCCTGGTGAGCGATGCCTCCAATCCACCCTCTGCCATTGCTTTGAGCGGAGCGGGCGTGGCCGCCGGATTGAGCCTGGCTGTGAATCCTTCCAACGTAAGTTTCGGGAACGTCAACGTGGGAAGCACCGCTTCGCGCAGTGTGACGATCACGAACACGGGCAACTCAAACGTGGCGATCTCCAGCGAAGCTTTGACGGGAGCAAATTTAACTTTGTCGGGTGGATCGCCGGTAACACTGTCGCCATCGCAAAGCATTAGCCTTAACAGTGCAATATTCGCCCACAGCTGCTGTGGCTACATCAGGCACGCTTGCCATTGTCAGCAACGCCAATGGGTCGCCCGCAGCTATAGCGGTTTCGGGGAATGGCGTGGCGCAGACTCAACACACCGTATTGCTTTCGTGGAATGCCAGCACGTCCGCAACTGGATATAACATCTACCGCAGTGCAACGAGCGGAACCGGATACGCGAGAGTGAACTCCGGTCCGGACGGCGTTTTAACGTATAGCGACACTAGCGTGCAGAATGGCCAGACTTATTACTATGTGACGACGGCGGTAGATGCTTCCGGGCAAGAAAGCGGCTACTCCAGCGAGGTATCGGTAGTTATTCCCTGATTTGATTGAGTCGCACTTGACGCTGGGATCAGTATGTAAACAGCTGGTTCAGGGAGGTTAAGTTAATTTGCCCATCTTCCGCAATTCAGCCAGATAAGGCGGAAGCGCGTCGCGCCAGTGGCGCACGGTAATGCCGAACGCATGCAAGACAGCGGGCGACAACACCGAATATGCCGGTCTCTTCGCGGCACGAGCGGCTTGCACGGTGTCGATTGGTTTTACCGGATTATTTTCGCCGGCCTGCCGCAGGATTTCCTGTGCGAATTCGAACCAAGAACATGTACCTGAGTTCGTAACGTTTACAAAACCTCGCGCGTCAGCATGAACTAAACCGCGAATTGCCACAGCCAGATCACGCGTGTAAGTCGGAGAGCCGACCTGATCTGAGACTACCGACAGTTCAGGGCGGGTTTCAGCGGCGCGCAGTATCTTTTCAGGGAAACTCGATCCCGACGCGCCAAACAGCCAGGATGTGCGTACGATGCACCAATCTCGCAGGGTTGCCTGGATTGCTTGCTCCCCGCGAGCCTTCGATTCACCATACACGTTGATTGGAGCTATCGGATCTGCCGGTTCGTACGGACGTTTTCCTTGGCCATCAAAAACATAATCGGTGCTTACGTAGAGAACCTTCGCGCCATACTTCTCGGCCACACCGGCCACATTTTCCGTACCCTTACCGTTCACGGCAAAAGCTGCCTCGGGATCCCGCTCACTGCCGTCAACATCCGTATAAGCCGCGGCGAGCACGATCCATTCCGGGCGTGTAGCGGTGATCAAACGCTCCACTTGTTCGTAGTTTCGAATGTCGGCGTCGCGGGACGTGGCCGGTATCAGCTCATCGTCGTGCCACTCCTGGACGATGTCTTTTCCCAGCATTCCATTGGCGCCAATTAGGAGTACGCGCATCTGCTACTTGAATTGCGTTTCCCAGTCGTAGCCGATATTCGGGTCGTTGTACGCCAAGCGCAGCTCATCCGCGGGATTGTAATGACGGTCTGTAAAATACAGCAGGTTGATGGGCTCGATCCCAAGCGCCTTGTAGCCGTGGCCCACGCCTGGAGGAATGAGAATTTCCCAGGGACGAAAGCGGCCGACATAGACTGTGTTGATCAAGCCAAAAGTCTTCGAATTTCGGCGCAGGTCGCAAAGAAAAACCTGGAGCATCCCGGAGACCGGAGCCCAGAGATCGGTTTGCTCAGAATGGTAATGAATGGCTTTGATCGTTCCGGGATAGGTAAGAGTAAAGGAGACCTGAATATTTCGCGTACCGTCGGGCACCATGCCCGATGCAAGTCCCTTACCGAGGCGCGCAAGCTCGGTGAAAAATCCGCGATCGTCTGGGTAAACCTGCAGCGGCTCGATGCGCACACCTTCAATCAGATCGGGCGAGTCTGCTTTGGCAATTATTTTGCCGAGAGTTTTTTCTGTCCGTCCGCGGATAGCCAGCTCGATACCATTCTTGGTTCCGAGAGGAACAATCTTTTCTGCCGCTTGCTGATTGGTCGAGACATCCACCGGCATATTCGCATCTCCTGAACGACGCCAATGTCTGGTCGGCGGTACTGAATCGAGTTAGCCGCCTGAAGTTTGTTCCAATGCGCGGCGCGATTCTTCCGCGATGGGCGAACCTGGGTTCAAACTAATTACTTTTTCAAATTGTGCGCGGGCCCGAGCATTGTCGTTTAATTTTTGATACGTCACACCCAGATGATAGCGATAGGCGGGATTGTCCGACACTTTCTTTACCGCCTCCTCCAGCAGGGGCTGAGCCACTGAATAGGCGCCATTATGATAATACGCCCACCCCAGGGTGTCGGCGGTATTGGGAGAATTCGGCAATCCTCGCCGGGCCGCCTGCGCCAGCGTCAGCGCCAGATTAACGCTGCCGTTATGCTCCAGCAGCAAGTAAGCGAGATTGTTGGCAGCTTGCGGATTATCGGGCTGTATCGAGAGGGCCTTCTGGTAACGGGTTTGTGCCGATTGCCAGTTACCGGCGTTTTCATACAGACCGCCGAGGGCGACTTGAAGTGCAGCATTATTCGGCGCAATTTGGATGGCGCGCTGGTAACTGGAGATCGCCTCATCACGCGCGCCTCGACCAGCTTGTAATTGCGCGAGCAACACCACCGCGTTTACGTTTTGTTTGTCAATTTGCTGCGCTCGCTCCAGCGACTTTTCCGCGTCGCCGGGCTGCTTATTCTGAATCAACGCCTGAGCTTGAAGTACGTACAATTGCGCGTTGTTGGGATTTTGTTCGATCGTAGTTTTGAGCAATTGCAAAGCTTCGTCTGGTTTATTCCTCCGAAAATCCAAATCGGCCAATCCCTGGACAGCCTCTATCGAACCGGGTTCATGGCTCAATGCCTGACGATACAAGATTTCGGCTTCATCCAAGCGTTTTTGCGCAACTCGCAGCTGCCCAAGCTTTACGTAGCCCAAGGCCTTGTCCGGGGCAATGGCAACCAGCTGATCGAGATCCCCTTCCGCGCTTGCAGCGTCATTCTGATTCATGCGCGACGTTGCATCGAATAAATATCCCTCAGCGGCACGCGGCGCGATCTTTTTCAACTCCATCGCGATGTTATGCAACCCGGACCAGTCCCCTCGCTGCACGGCGATTTCACCAAGCGCGCGCCACGCTTCATACAACGACGGACTAAGGCGCACAGCTTCACGTAATTCGCTCTCTCCTTCCTGCGGCTTTCCTTTTTGCCGCAGCGCGAGTCCCATTTGGTAATGCGCGAAAGCGTTATCAGAGGAGGCGTGCAATGCTTGTTGCAACGTTTGAATACTGTCGTCCACTTTCCCTTGTTGCAGTTGGATCTCGCCTTTGAGCACCAGTCCTTCGACATCCTGCGGGGCACTCTTCAGAAGATCATCTGCGAGAGAGGCGGCTTCATCGATACGATGGTTCAGTACCAGAAGTTGAATGTAGGTCTTTCGTACTTGGCGGTCCTTGGGATATTGTGCCGCAAGCGCGGAAAATTCCTTGAGAGCTTTGGTATTTTCCCCGCGTCCTAAATAATAATCGCCAAGCATCCGATAGGCGGCGGGATCATTCTTCAATTGTTCTTTGGCTTCTGTCAGCGTTTTTTCAGCGAGTGCGTCCTGACCCCGGTTCATATACACGCTGGCCAACGCAGCGCGTGGCATCGGATTATTCGGAGCGCGGGTTATTGCTGCTTGAAATTCCTGGGCCGCCTCTGTCCAGCGCCGTTGCTGCTCATACAAACCGCCGAGCGTCATCATCGCGGTGACGCCGGTAGAGTCCACTGTTTTGGCCTTCCTGAGCGTCGCTTCAGCGCCTTTGGTGTCCCCAGTCCTGGCCTGCAGAACACCCAGGTTTATGAATACCGCGGACTGATCGGGAGCCAATTCCGTAGCCTCTTGGGCTTCCCGGAGCGCGTTTTTCGAGTTTCCCAGAGCTGCGTCTGCGGAGGACAAGATCATCTGTGCGTCAGCGTTTTTAGGATTACTCTGCAGAATCACTAAGGCGCGATCTTTAGCGTCTTGCGCTTTCCCACCGCGCAGAGATAACTTCGCCAGCTCCAGTTGAGCAGCCCAGTTTTGCGGGTCAAGTTCCACAGTGCGCGCGAATTCGCGAAAGGCCGAAGCGAAGCTGCCCATCTTCATTTGAGACTGCGCCAGCTTGTAGTGCGCTTGCGGGTAGTTCGAGTCCACCTGTAGGGCTTGGCCATAATAGATGATGGCCTCAGGGTATTTGCCCGCATTAAACTCACGGTCGCCACGCTCCATGGCCTTCTGAATACGCGTGGCGGGGTCCCGATGGCAGGACAACATCAACGACGAAGCAGGAAGAACCAGCGCCAACCAGAGTGTTAAACGTCGCAGGCTAAAGCTCATATTGTTCTAATTTGTCTCGAACGCGTCCTACCATGCAATTTATCCTCCTCCTGTAATAAATAGAAGGATAACTTCAGGACGCGGTTCTAACCTAATATTGATGGCCCTCGGGAATCGCCGGGGCTGCGGACAAAGCAGCCATAATGTGGCACAACAGTTCCACTCCCTGCCGCCGATGAATTGAGAGGCCAAGCGCCCCCCTAATAACATAAATGCCTTTAGGCTAACACTATGATATAATTGGTCTTAGTAGGATATGGGGTGGCCGGAGCCCGCACGCCGGGACCACCGGATTGGCATGGCCCGTGCATCATATAGAGCGACAACAACACACCAAGAGTCGTAGAGTGTATTATAAGCTTTCCTCTAATTTGAGCGCTCAGGAAAAAATTTAAAGAGGTAGACATGGCCGCAAATCGCGAGCTGAATTCGACAGACGCAAAACGGGTTTTGAGACGTTATTGGTGGATTCTGCCTATCAGCACCGTGCTATTAACCCTGATTGCTTGGGTTGCGGCCAACGTGCTGCCAAAGCGCTATACCTCCCAAACCATGGTGCTGGTGGAGCAGCCGTCGGTATCTCCGAAGTATGTCGATCCGGTCGTTTCTGATGACTTGAACCACCGCCTGGCGACCATGCAGGAACAGATTTTGAGCCGCCCGCGCCTGCAACCAATTATCGAAAAGTTAAATCTCTACGCCGAGGACCGAGGTCGAGTGCACATCGACGACTTGGTGGAAAGGCTACGCAGCGCAATCACCATCAAGCCCGTGGAATCGATGCAGGGGACCGGACCTCATCAGTTGCCGGGGTTCTATATCACCGCAACATTTGATACTCCCCAGCTTGCGCAACAGGTTTGCACCGAAATTACTTCCATGTTCCTGGCGCAGAATGCCCGTCAGACCGAACAGCAAGCAACGCGAACCAACAACTTCCTGGGTGAGCAGCTTGCCGAGGCGAAGAAGAAATTGGACGAAGAAGATGCCAAACTCGCGGAATTCAAACGTCAACATCCGGGCTCACTACCGGAAGACACGCAAGGGAATATTGGCATGTTGATGGGCACCAACACGCAACTGGAAGCCAATACTCAAGCTTTGAGCCGCGCCCAGCAAGAAAAAGCCTTCAACGAATCCTTATTGCAGCAAGAAGAAGCTAACTGGAAGACGCGAACAACTGGTGGGACAAATCCGGATTCCGCTGACCAGCAGCTTTCTCTATTGCAAGATCAACTCACGAATTTACTTTCTCGCTATACTCCTGATCATCCAGATGTGATCAAGACCGAGAGCCAGATTGCCGAACTCAAGAAACGCATGGCCGAGCCACCTAAACAGGCGCCTGCCAACGCGCCCGCGCAATCAACCCATGAACCTCCCCAAATTCAACTATTGCGCGCTAAATTGAAGCAAGACGATTTGACCATCGCCAGTTTGATGCGCGAGCAGGCGCAAATCCAGGCTCAGTCGCGCCAGCTTCAGGGACGCGTGGAAGCCACCCCTATGGTCGAGCAGCAGTACAAAGAAATCACTCGCGATCATCAAACCGCTTCCGACATTTATAACGAGCTGCTCAAAAAGAGCCAAAACTCAAATATGTCTGGCGCTTTGGCCCGCGAACAGGACAGCGAGCAATTTCGTGTATATGATCCACCAAACCTCCCGCAAAATCCGTCCTTTCCAAAGAAACCTTATTTCCTTGGCGGAGGCGCGGTGGGCGGCCTGGCAATCGGGTTCGGTATTTTGTTCCTTCTCGCCATGATGGATAAAACCATCCATAGCGAACATGACGCGGAACTTTTCTTGCACCTCCCGGTGTTGACGGTGGTACCCACTTTGGCTGTCGCTGGATTAAACGGGAATAACGCAGTGGCCGACCGCAAAGAACAAATTTTTAGCGGAGTCTAAGCGGCTACGCGGAATATGAGGAAGCAATGAGCAGGATTCACGAAGCGCTAAAAAAGGCCGCACAGGATAAAGCCTCGCAACCACCCAGGGTTGTAACTGCCGACCTGGTGGAGGGCGCCGCGGAGATCAATCGTCACATTGAGCCGCCCGAAGACGTGATGCGTGTCGAGAACATGCGCGTCCCGGGTGTCGATCCGCGCTTCAAGGAAACGCGCTTCCTCAATTACGAGGAGCTCATCAAACGGTGCAGCCATCCGCAGTGGACGCTGGATGCGAGAAATAGCGTTTTCGTGGGCGATGACAGTGATCGCATCGGAGCAGAACGCTTTCGCACCCTTCGCTCGCGCTTGTACCAGATCGCGGGAACCCAGCAGTTGAAGAAATTGCTCATTACCAGCAGTATCCCGGCGGAAGGCAAGACCTTCGTTGCCGCGAATCTGGCCCAGTCCATCGTCCGTCAACCAGACCGGCGGGTACTATTGATTGATGCGGATTTACGCGCTTCCAGACTCCATCAGTCCCTCGGAGCGCCTAGCGGCCCCGGACTTACTGAGTATTTGCGCGGTGAAGTCGACGAATACGCGATTATTCAAAACGGACTGGATGGAAATCTTTGCTTTATTCCAGGCGGCCAAGCGGTTTCCAACCCTAGTGAATTGCTCCTGCGCGACAAAATGAAACATCTGCTGGACGCCATGAGCGAAATCTTTGATTGGGTCATCCTGGACTCTCCCCCGGCTTTGCCCGTTCATGATGCCAGCATGCTGGCCGATCTGTGCGATGGCGTTTTGTTCGTGGTAAGAGCGGGAAGCACCGATTCTGAAATAGCCCAGCGAGTATCGGCAGAATTTCGCGACAAAAATTTGTTGGGTGTAGTACTCAACCGCGTCGATTCCGCGGACACCTATAACAATTATTATTACGGCTATGGCAGCGAAGCGGAAGGATTAGCTGCGAAGAAGTAGGTCTGGGTTCGGTGGGCTTGGTGTCGGCCGCGTTCCAGCGGTTAGTTTTCGGCAACGGGTGCAGCTATTTTCGCGGCTGCCAAGTTTGGCCCGTGCTCTCCGGTCTGTAATAGCCAGAAAACCGGAACCATCAGCAATAATCCAATCAGAAAAAACACCACTCCGCCCTCACGGTGGAGATTGCCATAAAGAAACCCGGGATCCACGTAGCTCGCTAGCATTGTTAGGGTAACAATTCGAATCCCGTTCTTCACAATCATTACTACAAACCCTGCGAGCACGAACAGTACTTGTCTCCACCAGGTCCGCAGAAAAAAGTGCCCGACCAGGATCGCCAAGACCAGCAATGCAATGCTGGAGCGGATCCCGCTGCATTCCCGGGCTACCTCAATACTGAAGCGCGGCAGATGAAATACAAAACCCTCTCGCAGAACGGGCAGCGGGGTCAGTCCAAACAACAATGCTGATATTTCCGCCGAACCCTTTTGAAGGAAATACACCACACTACTGAGGAGTGCTTCCGGTAGGGGAATGAAAAGAAACAGGAACATCAACGGAAAGTGCGCGGCCTTCAGTGATTCTCTTCCGAATGCCAACGCGAAACCGGCGATCCATACCAGCACCAAACCAAACGCGCATAAAGATGGAGATAGTGGCGGGGTTCTAATATTCCAGAGAACGATCGCTATCCCAGGAATTAAAAATGTGAGGCAAACAAGGATATCGGAAGACAGGTTTTTAAAGATCCGCTCACGGTCGATGAATATCAACCAGGCACAAATAAACGGAATCAGAAGAATGTGGGACGCGTCGTCGTTCCCGAATGAATAACGGAGTAGAGGGTCGAGGGCGGTCCAGGAAACGACAACGCTACAGGCCAACCACATTGCGAACAGCAGCCAGCGCCGGTTTGGGTGATCTGCAAAGCTCAAATCGAGACTCCGCCTGAGTACAAAAGCACCGAAATATTTTGACGCCCGTCATAATCGGCGCGCTTCACCAAGGCACTATTTGCTGAAAGTCTCGGTGCGACGCACATAATGCCGATCGTAATAATTTCGATATTCACCAGATCGCGCATGGTCCAGCCACGCGGTGTTTTTCTGATACCAATCCACGGTGCGCCGAATGCCCTCTTCAAACGAAATCTTGGGCGACCAGCCTAGCTCTTTCTGGATCTTTGAGCTGTCCAGAGCGTAGCGGCGGTCGTGCCCGGGCCGGTCCTTTACGTACTGCATCAACGACTCTGGCTTGCCGAGATGCTTGAGAATGGTGCGGACGATTTTGAGATTGGGCTGCGGCGCCCCAGCCGACACGTTATAAATCGTTCCGGGCTGGGCTTTGTCCAACGCCAACGCGATCGCGCTGCAGTAATCCTCGACGAATAGCCAATCCCGTTCCTGCATGCCATCGCCATAAATCGGCAAAGGCTTGTCTTCGCGGGCATTGGCGACCATCAAGGGGATCAGCTTTTCGGGGAATTGATAAGGCCCATAATTATTGGTGCAGCGAAGAACTACCGCTGAAACTCCGTAGGTGTTGGCATATGCGGAAACGAAATGGTCGGCCGAGGCTTTGCTGGCGGCATAGGGGCTTCGCGGATCCAGCACCGTTTCTTCGGTAAAACTGACGCCTGCCGGGGCGCTTCCGTAAACTTCATCAGTGCTGATTTGAACGAATTTGGGTAGCTTAAAACGTTTTGCGGCGTCCAGCAAACATTGCGTGCCTAGGATATTGGTGCGTAAAAATGGAGTGGCGTCTTCGATGCTGCGATCCACGTGAGTTTCCGCAGCGAAATTCACCACTGCGTCGAGACCATTCTTAAATACCGCGTCCACCGCTTGCTTGTCGGTTATATCTCCGCGGATGAACTGGTATCGCGGATTTTCGGCGATGTCCGCGAGGCTCTCAGGATTACCCGCATAGGTCAGGCTGTCAAAATTGATGACGTCGACATCGCGTCTGCTGTTCAAAATATGGCGAACGAAGTTTGACCCGATAAATCCCGCGCCGCCGGTAATCAAAACTTTCAAGCGAATTCCTCCTGTAGCTTAGGACAAAATATTAGCGACAGCTCATTGCACAAGGGTCTAGTCCGCGGCCCTGGTGTGCCTCGCGGCTGGACCTCGCCCCGGAGTCTTGTTGGCTCCGGTGTCCGCCACGAGTTTTGTAGCGTGCAGCAGCGATTCGAATGTGCCCGCGTCGGTCCACCAGCCGTCAAGAATGCTGTGCGTAAGGCTTTTCTCAGCGAGATACATATTATTTACGTCGGTAATCTCCAGCTCATTGCGCCAGCTGACTTTAGTCTTTCCAATTTTTTCGAAAACGGTAGCGTCGTAGAAATAGATGCCGGTAACAGCGTAATTGGATTTTGGAGCTTTGGGCTTTTCTTCAATATCGAGAATTTTGCCATTTACGATTTCAGGGCAGCCAAAACGCTCCGGGTCTTCCACTTCTTTTAGAAGAATGTGGGCTCCGGCAGCCTGTTTCTCGAACGCTTCTTTGGCGCCAATGATGTTGTTCTCGATTATGTTATCGCCCAGCACCACGCATATTTTCTCGCCCTCGACGAAGGGCTCCGCAAGCCGCAGCGCGTCGGCAATGCCACCTTCGCCTTCCTGATAGGTGTAGTGAATCCGATGCAGATTGAAGTCTTTGCCGTTCGAAAGAAGGCGAAGAAAATCTCCGGAATTTTGCCCCCCGGTAACGATGATGATGTCCCGAATGCCGGCATCGACGAGAGTTTGGATGGGGTAATAAATCATCGGACGGTCGTATACCGGCAGCAAATGCTTGTTGGTAACGCGCGTGAGCGGGTACAGCCGCGAGCCTTTTCCACCTGCAAGTACAACACCCTTCATGGTTCGCTCCTAAGGCCTTCTATTAGCGTAACGAGTGTGTGACGGCTTCGTTGCGAATAATCGGGCCGGGTTGTCTTGAAGAAAACGGGGGTAATTGATCTAGCACCCGGTTTTCTCACCGGGCCGATGCTAACGACAAGATCGGTTGAGTGCGGTCACGCGCCTCGGTAAGTATGCGGCGAACGACCGGCCATAAACCGGCGCTCTTGCTTGCAACCTGGCGGTAATCGACGCTATTGCTGGAAGGAAAGAAAATCTCCAGCGTATTATTCGAAATCTTGTGCCGTGCGGGAACGTTATCTACTACGGTCTCGGTGCCATCTCGACGATGGTTGTGCAAATCAATTGTAAAGCCGCCGCAATATGGCGAGGGGCAGACTTCCACCTCGGTGATTTCTGGCGGAAAGTGGAACCGCAAGATGTCGGGAATATGGCCAGATGTGTAGGGTTTCATTTTGCATCTTGGATACGAAATTCGTCCTCGATATCTCCTCGATGCCTGTCCATCGAACAGTATCAATACTGTTGACCGTGTTCGCCATGGATTCGAGCCGGGCAAAATTTGAAACGCAGTCCTGATGGTGCGGTGGTAACAATCACCGGGTGGCCCAGAAAAGCGTTCAGTCTGGTATCTGTTTCCGAAAGACCGATTCTGTGAAATACAGGAAAACCCAAACTTCCCAGCGGCTGCGCCATGGAAAATCCTAGATCAGCGGGCCAAAGTTTCTCTCGATTCCAACGTAGCAGCGAGCCAACCGAAACGCATGCGCCTTCATAGCCCAGGCGTACCATCAAGTCCGCCATAAATTCCGCGAAGGCCCCGTGTGGGGCGGCCATCAGCCGCGCAACGGCGACACCCGAGCGCGATTCCAGGTCCGCGATTCGCCGGAGACCAGTTGCGAGAAGGCTTAAGGCATCCTGCTGGTCATAAGATCTCGCCAATTCGTCAGCCACATGATTGACGCCGTGCATCATCAGCGAAATGTAGTTTTTGTGGGTTTGAAAAAGATCTACCACCTTGCGATCAAAATACCAGGCGTCCAAAGGGACCGTGGCGATCGTCGCGTGATAGTTGTGAGCCGCGGCATGATTTGCCAATTTTTCGAAATCGATATAGCCATAACTTCGATGATGAAGATTCGGGTCGTCTATGATGAAACTGGCGCGCGGTTCCGGAGTCGGCCAGCCATCCGGACCCACGAGCCTGCGCAAAAAATGCAATAACGGAACCAAGGCGAACCAGCAGCGCTCTCGAAAATGGTTATGGAAAAAATCCTTTTCCGTAAACACTGGTATATCTACGCCAACGTAATGATGATCATGATCGCCTTGCTGTTCGATGGCCCAAACGGTTTGTTCTCCCACCTTGGCCAGCGATTCGAACGAGTCCGGGACCCCAGAGAAATTTATTAAGCTGGAATCGGCTAGCGTTTTACCGCGAAAGGCGCGGTGCACCGCTGCTGATGAGCTGAATGTGATGGCCGATTGTGCCGCGACAGGAATTGGTTGCGAAAATATAACTTCGTAGCAACTAACATTGCGTAAAGACGCTTCGCGCGCCGCCTCAGCAGCCCCACTTAATGCGATCAATCCCTGAAGACCTTCATAGTCGCCCGGCGTGTGCGGTTCGAACGAAACCTCCAGCTGAGAGCTCAACATGTCAAAAAGCCGTCGGCGAAGTTCGTACCCTGTCGCCGGCGCTACGGCGACTCTTATTTTAGGTTGGGATAGCACGATCAGGTTTTTCCGAGAGGGCGAAGTTTTTTGGAAAATTCTCGCAACGAAATATTCATCTTTAGTGGAACACCAACACGAGCAATCGGTTCCGCGGGATTACCCTGGACCACCGTCATCGGGGGAACGGATTTTGTCACCACGCTGCCGGCAGTGACGACCGATCCTTTCCCTATTGTAACATTCGGCATAATAATCGCGCCCGGCCCTATTGAGGCATCTTCCTCAATAACCACGCCGTGCAATTCGCGGAAATGCGCAATAATCACGGCGCGAATCCCGATCGCCGCTCCGGCTTTTATGGTTACGTAATCAGGATGCGATGTTTCTATGATTGCGTCGTAACCGATCCACACGCCCTCTTCAATGTGAACGCCACGCCATCGATGCAGCTTGACGCGAAGGCCGGTAGCTCCAGGCGCGGTGCGAGCAATATTTTGCAGCACCCGGTTCTTGAGTCCCGAGATGAACCCCTCCTTGCTCATATTATCGGTGACTCCGATGTGCCCACTGCATGCGAAACGTTACCGTCATTGCTTGTCGATCCATGAAAAACATTTCGTACTTTCTAATGCTCTCAATCGATCCCTGACATTCGCAGGGTTCGCAGCGGTGCCGCGCTGGTCAGCTTTACGAAGGCTCGTCGCATCGCGGCCGCGAAGGCCATCATCCAGCCCTTTACGAACAGGGAACCTGCGTTCGCATATAGGCGCGCGCGCAGGCATTTCTTGATCCAGAAAAAAATTGGTCCGCCAAGAAAGGCGTATCTCTCGAATCGGAAACGCGCACCACCCGGATATTCGCCAGCCTTTTCTTTCTTAATTAGCGTCAGCATGGCCGGGATAAACGGCGGCACCTGGTGCACAGTATTTCCTTGATGAACGCGATAACAGATTGTCGGTGGCGACAAGATTTGAACGCAACGACCGGAAACCCCCAACTTCATCATCATATCCAAATCATCCAGGTGAAACAGTCCCTCGGTCCATCCGCCAGCTTGCTGAAATGTTGTCCTGTTTACCACCATAGCGCTGGCACTGGCGCGGTGCATTCGATCTTTTTGAATCAGGTTCTCATATTCGACGAAAGTGACTTCCCCAGGCGTTTCTCCGGTCTCGGGGCGTCGCGTACCCTCAAAGAAAAAGAGGCGGCTCAGCAGGATTGGTGCTTGACTGGCCGATATCAGAGCCGCGTAGGTGTTCAGCGCCCACGGCGACAATAAATCGTCTCCGTCCAGAAACACCAAATAATGCCCGTCAGCTGCTGACGCGCCAAGATTGCGCGCCGGATTTGCGCCGATATTCTTCGAAGCGCAAATAAGGCGTACTGAATTTCCAAATGCTTTCAGAATGTCGACCGAATCGTCCGAAGAAGCGTCATCTACTACGATTACTTCACGCGCCTTATAACTCTGCGCGAGAGCCGAATTCACCGCATCCTGAATGAAAACCGCCTGATTATGACAGGTGATGATTACGCTGAATTGCGGCGGGGTCACCGCGCCTCCGCTAACGACGGTCATTAGGCGGACGCCAGATCATCGGAAAAATATTTGTCCATCGTTGCACAACAATAGACATTCAGACTATTAGCCTGCAGCATTTTCTGTGAGATTGATCTTAACTAGTAGTGACAGAATCGGACTGGCGTTGCAATCCGCTAGTTCCTTTAGAATGCACATCTCGCGCATTCGTTTCTGCCTGTGCCCTGGGCATGAGCGATGGTTCGAAGGAATATTTAAGTTGGCCATCAACCAGATGTGCGTAAGCGATGCGAGCGCGGTCTTGGCCTTCACCCTCTATTCGCCAACCCACTCCATCCGTCACCAATTTCAGTTCCGCGCGTATTCTCCACCATCTATTAATTTCGCGGGGCAGCGCGGTCCAAACAAACATTTTTTCGCGTAGTAGCGCCAAGTACGTCAATAAGCGGCGGTACGTATTGTTCGATTTTTTGTTTATGATGTAGTCCGGGTGAACAATTAGGCTTATCAGTCCGTGACCCGCCAGTATCGACCGGCATTGCTCTTCCCAAAGAGTCGTGGAATACGAACTTAAAATGTGGAAGAGAGAATAATCTTGCGTGGTGGTCACCGGGATTTCCAATACCTTGCCGACAAAATAGGGCATTACCGTACAGCAGCCGCCGGTTTGCGCGTCTAAATGTCCTACGTTGGGAACGGACATGTCATACGAACATTTCAAGGCATCGAACCAGCCCAAATTCCGATAGAGCGCTCCGGACCTGAATCCTTGCGCATCGAACTTCTTTAAGTAACCGTTAATTTTCTCGGCGCGACGCAGAAATTCTTCGCGAGTCCTGAAAAGATTGCCGTCGTGACAGAGATCGTGGACATTAACCTCGCAGCCGCGCTGTCGTATCTGCTCCAGAAACGCAGGCGTCACGTCATAACGTTTTTCGGGCACCACTTGATACGAGGCTTTGAACCCAAATTCGTCGTCGGTATCCATCAATTGCGGGCAAAAATCTCGCCCCGCCTCAGTCTCCACGTCGTGGGTCAAAATGGCAGCCGCAGGAGCTCCTTCAGGCCAGAACCAGATAAACGGTACGGGAGTGTTACTCCTCGCTTTCAATGCGGCTTTCATCAACTCTTCGAAAAGCTTATCCACGGTGCGATCCACGGGCCAATGGGGAAAGGGTGACTGCGTACCTCCTTGTAAACGAATTCGTTGAAGAATTCTCCGGAAGTGAACAGGAAAAACGGGGCGCCCCAGATAATAAATCGCACGAATTACCGCGTTACCCCCAAAATAAGTGTGTTCGGAGTGCATTTGCCCGGTATAGGCTTCGAATCTCAGATTCTCTGCGACTTGGTCCGGGTTAAAGGGAAGGGTGACGTGACGCCGTTCAATTTTTGCCGCGCAAGAAACGTCTTCAAGCTGTGCATGGTAGTTCGCAGCAGGACGGCGAACGCTGGACTGGCCGTAACAATCGACACCTTCTCCAAAACGAAAAAATCCTGATTCTTTTTGGAGCTCTCCACCCAATCGGAAATCAGCGGCGGTGTCAGGGCACCGGAAATAATGGCGGAATGCGTGGTTCATAATTAATTAGATTGTACCGTCAAAGGGACAGTACCTTTCAGGCACACAAATTGTACTCGGTGTTCTGCAAGTTGTTATCTGTTTAGAGGCTCGGGACTAGCCGACGTGAGGGTACAGCAAGTTCCCGGCCAGGCGCAACACCCCCTGTGGACAACGAGAAAATAGTTTTTTGCCAAGCTTCATGAGCATCGAAGGATCTTGCTCGGTAGCGACTGGTCGTGGGGGATATCGTAGATAAGTTAGCAGCTGCCGTTTCGTTCCCCACCTGTCTTTGAATGTCACCAAGCCGGTGTTAGTGCATTCTGACCGGCCAAAATCGAGCTCCACAAATCCATGTTCTTTCGAATGGCGAATCAAATGCCAGAAAAGAAACTGCATGCCGCCAAGATTATGCGAATGGGCGTCAGAACAGCCGTACTTGTAAACCATTTTTTGTTTATGGCTCAGTGTGAAGATTGAAGCGATCGCGGATGCATCTTTCCTGGCGATCCAAATCTGCGCGCTCGCACCGAGACAGGTGAGAACATTGCGAAACCACTTTAAAGGATGCGGCGGCAGTTGCTGTCTCTGTCTGGTGACTACGTGAAGGTTGTAAAAGTCCGCCAGGATTTTCTCGGACGAGCCCACTTCCAGCGTCAACTTCTCGCGTTCCGCTCGCTGAATTTTCCGTCGAATTGAATCGCCGTGAAGCTTTTTATAAAGCTCGTCCAGCGTTGGCCGCAAATCGAGCAAATGTAGAAAATAAGACTCTGCACCTGCTGGCGCCTCGCTAAATGACAAGCTCAGCGGCCGAATATCGATGTACTTTATTTTGTGCTCACGCAATTCCTGCAATGCGGGAGTCAATAGCTCGTTGAGTTGATCAACGCTGTCGACGAGCGGTTCGCAATGATCGGAGAAAGGAAGGGAAACTAATCGCTGACCGGTCAGCCAGCTATTCACGCGGCAAAACACCACCGCGTTGCTCAACGGGGTGCCCGGCGGAGCGCTGGTGTACGCCAGCGGTTCGTACCCATAGGTCTTTTGTAAAGCGCTCAGCCACTCCCGGCAGTGAAATACACTTGCCCCGGGGTGTTCCAAGCTCAACGTAATCCAACGTGGGTCTTCGAGCGGTTTGACAACTTGAACTTCGTTCCGTCTGGTCATCAGGTCGCGCGGCTAAAGCAGCGAATTGTGAAAATCAAGGCGATAAAACGAGAGGTCTTGTCGCTTTCATCTGCTGCTCGTTTACAATGGTGCGGTAAGTTTCCAAAAGTTTTTCGCCAGCGGCGGTCCAGGTCAGTTCATAAGCAGTTCGTATCGACTCCACGCGTAAGTTCTCCAGAAAATCCGGATTGTCATGAAGCATAGTGATGTGCTCAGTGAGAGCCCGGACATTGCCAACCTGGTGAACCAGCGCGTTCACCATGTGCTTGCAAATTGCACCGGCAGCGTCGGAAACGACTAAAACACAACCGCAGCCGCGGGCTTCAGAAGTAACCAGGGCGCTGCCTTCTTCGATGCTGGGTAAAACCAGCACATCGCTCTCCCGCATCAGTTCGGCAATATCTTTGCGATGGCCAAGCGCCTTAATGCTTGGATGGCAAAGCATCGGAGCAAGCTTTTCTTGATAGCTGGGAAGAAACCCGCCCGCGATGACAAATATGCCGTCCTGGGAGGCCGGGGAATTGAGCCAAGCTTCGAGTGCATAGTGAAGGCCCTTCCTGGGTGCAACACCACCGACAAATAACATTGTGAACGGACGCTTTTTTCTTACTGTGGATTTATTGAGAGTAAATTGTTTTTCATCGAAACCATACTGATGACGAATCAAATGTTCTTGCGAATAGCCCGCATCTAAAAAAGTCTTCAACACAAAATCAGACGGACACGCTAGGTAATAGGCGGTTCGGTATTCTTGTTCCTCTCGGGCCAGGTACTCAGCATTAAAAGCGTGTTCGTGGTCCGGGGGCATGGAGATCCCGAGTTTCTCGCATTCCAGGCGGACAACTTCGTAGGCGAAGCGAGTGTGCGCATTGGGCCTTTCCAACACTGTTGGTATGCCTAGCCGCCGTGCGGTCTTAAGAGTTTCGAGCGCTCCTAAAGGCCAGGTATGGACGACGTCGATCTCGTTGGCCATCTTCTCAAGCCTTCTTGAAACGATATAGTCATGAAGCTTGAGCGCGCGCATTCTCCCGAGAAGTTTGTAAGGGATACGATAGTCTCCCTTTGCGAGCGTGGGCCTGACGTGAATGCTTAGTTGTTTGGAAAACGGTTTTTGAAGAACGCCGGGAAAAACAGTCACGTCCGCTCCAGCGGTTGCCAGTCCGTTCACTTGCTGCCAGGCAGTCGTACAGATGCGGTCAGAACCCAACTTATGAGGAAAACTATAGAGGACGCGGATTTGGTTTTTGAGAGTCATAATTAGATTAGTGACACCTTGGATATTCCCCTCGCCAATAAGCTCTTATCCGACAGGGACGGGTTGTTGAATGCTAGCGCCAAGGACGGGCGCTGAACTTAGAAATTCTCTGTGCCATAGTTCCAGGACGACCAGTGAAAAAATCTCCTTGGCGTACCCACCGGACTCGGCATTATCGCGCACGAGTTTTTCAACGGCCGATTTTTTGAAGTAGCCTCTGTCGACTGTTTCGCGATCCAGTAAGATATTGCTCACGGAGTCGCGTAGGTCGGTTCGTAACCAATTTTCGTAGGGGACTGGAAAACCGGCTTTCTTCCTTTCGAGAATTTCGGCCGGAATCTGCTTAGCGAGACACCGTTTCGCGATGTACTTCATCGAGAAGCCGTTTACTTTAAAATTTGATGGCAAGGTGGCGGCAAATTCCAAGAGCTTGTGGTCCAGTAGCGGAACGCGTAATTCCACCGAATTTGCCATCGTCATTTTGTCGGCTTTTACGAGCAGGTCATCGGGTAGCCAGGTTCTGGTATCGACATAAAGCATCCGGCTTAGTAAATCATCGGATCCGTTTTTCTTGAGCAACTGAGTTACGGGACGCAGCGAATATTGCTTGCTGGTCGAAGATGAAAAATCGCTCGAATACAATTCTTTTGAGTGGGCATTGAAGAATCGGAACGGGCTCGATGATCTGCTGTAGTAGTAGGATTCAAATGGCGAGTTCAGCAGCTGCTGATAGTGCCGAAGCCTCCAGTTACCACCTAACTTGTAAAGCAGAGCAAGAGTACCGGACAGTGCGCCTTTTAGTGGGCCGGCAGTTCGCTTGATTCGATCGATCCAAAGCATGGCGCGATAATTCGGATAGCCCGCGAAGGCTTCATCGCCGCCCTCGCCTGAGATCAAAACCTTCACATACTTGCGAGCCAATTTCGACACGTAATAGAGGGCCACGGCGGGAGGTTCGCAAACCGGTTCCTCCATGTGCCACACGTATTTTGGCAAGAAATCGGCAAACTCTTTGCTGCTGATGGAGATTTCGTGGTGTTCCGAGCCGTATTTCTCGGCGGCCAGGCGTGCGAAGGGGCGCTCATCGGCTATGCCCGAATTGGCGAAACCCACGGTATAACTGCTGACGGGGCGATCCGTTTTTCGAGACGCCAGACTGAGCATCGCGGTCGAATCGACTCCACCACTCAAAAGAAAGCCAACTGGAACGTCCGCGATCATGTGCAGCCGAACAGATTCCTCTAAAATTTCTAAGAGCTGTTCTTCAGCGTCTTTCAGTGTTACAGAACTCGAAGTAAAATGTAGATCCCAATACTGCCTGACCTCGGTTTTCCCGTTTTTTACGACCATGAGCGAGCCCGGGGGAAGCTTATAGATACCTTTTAAAAGCGTTTCCTCCCCGGGCACATATCCAAAGGTTAGAAATCGGTCGATAGTGGAAGGTAAAATCTCGCGTTTGATTTGCGGGTCTACTAGGATGGCTTTCATTTCTGAAGCGAACACAACACTCTGCGAGGTCACGCCGTAGTAAAGAGGTTTGATACCAACTCGGTCACGAGCCAGAAAAAGCGTTTGTTGCTTCTGGTCCCAAATCGCAAAAGCGAACATGCCCCGTAAAGACTGGACGCCTGCTTCGCCGTATTCTTCGTAAAGATGAACGATCACTTCGGTATCGGTTTTCGTGCGAAAAACATGGCCTTTTTTGAGTAAGTCTTCGCGAAGGCCCTGATAGTTATAAATTTCCCCGTTAAAGACGATCCAGACCGTTCCATCCTCGTTAGAGAGGGGTTGGTGGCCTCCAGCAAGATCGATGATCGAAAGTCGACGAAATCCAAGCCCGATCTGACCGGATAAATAGTATCCATCGTCATCCGGGCCACGATGTACGATGGAGTCTGCCATGGCTTTCAGCAGTTGTTGCGAAACTTCGTTATCGCGGTCGAAATTTAATTTTCCGCAGATGCCGCACATAGGATCCTCACCACCTATCGCTGGGTCGATGTCTTCAAAGTCTTTAAAACCGTGCCGTCTACTCCGTAGGACCATTTCAGCACAGCCCACCACTTGGAAGTAGAGTTCTTAATAGATTGTTTTCTTGAATCGTTTCCCGCGAAAGGTTTGACCAGCGACAAAATAATGACTCTTAAGAGCGCCGCCGCGCCCATCGCAGCCCGAAATACAGAGCCATACAGCGAGCCTTGTCGTTTGACGCAGAATTTATGTACCGCTTTGAATCTCATGATCATGGACCAATTACTTACATTCACCAGGTTGCTGCTACGTCCGCCATGATGAATCACTTGCGCTTTTCCCACATAGTAATTATGAAATCCCAGAGCCTTCACCTTGTAACAAAGATCTAAATCCTCCGCATACATGAAGTAATCCTCGGTGAACCTGCCGGCACGTTCAAATACGTCGCGTCTTAGTAGCATGCAAGCTCCGGAAATAACTTCCACCGGCACCGGATTGTTACTCTCGGCAAAGAGCGCACCAATGCTCCAGAAGGAACAACTGGGCCACCGTAAGCGGAGATATTCGGAGTCTAGAAGCTGATTTGGAATAGTCGGGAATGTTTGTATGCAGCTCGTCTGTATCGACAGATCGCTGTTCAGTAATTTGCACCCGATGACGCCAGGGTCGGGAACCGAAAGAGACTGATCCAGCATGGTGTTTAAGGCATTGCCGGTAACTTCCGTATCGGGGTTCAGGAATAAGACATATTCTCCGGAGGATCTGCCGAAGCCGAGATTATTCGCGCCGGCGAACCCAAGATTAACGTTGCTTTTAATCACCAAAACATCCGGAAAATCCACATTGAGAGATTCGATTCCGGGTTCCGGCGAGGCGTTATCCACAACTATGACCTCAAAGGACAAGTCTGGGACGTGCTGACAAATGCTCGTCAGACATTTTCGCAAATAGCCAAGCGAATTCCAATTCACGATGATGATGGATAATTTCATTTGTTTTGGAAGCGGCGGGCCTATTCGGTTGGATTCGGTTATTTCCAAATGCTGTCACGGCCGGTAAGACGTGCTATCTGCTGCTTTCGAAGATATTTAATGGTTTCAGGTTCGTTCACTTGCGGTACGCGTTTTGTATAGCCGGTGAGAAAACCATAGAGCAGCGCCGCTGATCCTACCAAGTAAGGTCTTACTGCCAGCCTGCGAATGCATTTCACCACCATAAAAATCGGGTGATACCCGCACACATAATTGGCCCGCCCGTTTTTCACTAGATTGGCCCACGTGCCGTCGGCCGCCCCGGTGTAGCGATGATGCAGGAGATGTAAGTCTGAAAAGCTTCTGGTAGTCCATCCGAGCATGCTGGCTTTCACTTCATCCATGGTGTCCCAGCCGGGAGCAGGCCAAAATCCGCCTATAGCATCCCAACATTCACGCTTATAAATCTTGGTCGCGCCGCGGACGTGAAATGCGGGATTCGATTCGAATGATTTCTGGCCATTGGCCATGTAACACATCACACCACCGCCAACGCCAAGCCTGGGCTCGGAGTCGAAATACACGAAACACTTTTCAAAATAGTCCGCATCGAAGGATAAATCCCCATCCAGTTTCACGATGTATTCCCAATCGTTATTCTTCAGCAGGCGATAACCATCATTGAATGCGTCTACAACTCCGCCGCCGGCCTTGCGAAAACCACGGTTCGTTCGATGAATCGCGCGTATCCACGGATACTTTGCCGCGTAATCGTCAATTATTTGCCCGGTTTTATCCGTTGAACCATCGTCCACAATAATCCACTCAGCCGGCCGAACCGTCTGAGCCAAAATACTCTCAATTGTTTTGGCAACATAGGCTTCTTCATCACGCACCGGGGAAATAATGACGTATTTGGTGGTACGGCGCCCGATCTGGTCGTGTAGGGGCTGTTGACCGGTCAACAAAAGTTTATTCTCAACTTTTGTGCTCATAAGAACTCTTTTAGATTTACTTACGTGAAAAAGTTGTTTCGCTCTTCCGAGTACGAGTCGTATTGGCAACAATAACGGGAAGCGCGAGTTTGGGTTTAACAGGCAGGTGCAACGGCAGCGGTGCTTCGCTTTCGATGACCTTCGTAGCCAAGATCGGCGCAGTGATGGCAGAAATTATGGCTAACAAAGCCAACCACGAAACCCTGGTTTGATCAAAATAGCTGATCCCAAAATAAGCGACGCAGTGAGCAAACAGCGCTACTCCGAGCAACCACACGAACCATTCTTCCCGGCGATCCCCGTCCACGATTTTTCTAGCATCGCCCAAACGGCCAAAACTTCGCGAGATTAAAAGTACGAAGCAAATAAATCCTGCCAGGCCGCCGGTTTCGCCCTCAGCAACAAACTGGTTACTCATGTCTTCCATCTCGAAGCCCCAATTCGCAGCCTGATTCGTTCCTATCAGCCACCAATCTGAAAAGTGCCGGACAAATGAATCGACCAGCATCGCGCGATGATAACCGGAGTTGCCTGCGATCAGGTCGACACGAGCAATCAAAAACCAGACGGGAGCCTTCATAACAAGATGTAAGGCGATCAGCGCCGCAACTATCCCTAATCGGATGATGCGCATTTTCTTACGCATCGGCCACATGCAGATGCCCGCGATCGCCGCCACATAAGCCAATAACGGTGTGCTGGAAGCGCAGCACAAAACCATTATTGTCGAGCCAATTAACCCAAGCACCGCGGCTGTTTTGGACTTTCCGGTATGCCAGAGCCAGATAAATAAAGGAATTAGCGTGGCACCAAACGCGCCAGCGAGAATGGAGACTGCGAATGGTCCGGACGCGCGAATCGAGCCTTCTCGGATGTTGGGAACGATCGAGACCGACCCGAGATAGCCGAATACGTTTTGATTTCGCAATTTCTCGTTCAACATCGTAACGCCGAGAATTACCACTACCACGCCAAAAGCTTTGATCAGCCGGGACACATCCTCCTTGTCCCGCACAAAAAATCTCATCATCAAATAGCCGCCCAAAGTATCCAAAAGGAAACCGACTTGGTAGATGGCCGCCCCAGGGTCAAACTGAAAACCTATCACTGGAGAGGCCGTGCGAAAGATGATCCAGCAGAGGAAAAGTTTATCAACGGCGTTAAAATCGCCTGAGAAAATTTCAGTTTTTGACGCGATCTTTGTAAAAATTATTCTGAGAAAGCCAAATAACACAAGTATGCGCAAGACGAAAAAGTGCACACCTGCGATATACAGCTGTTGGCCCACCGGGGTAAGAAAAACGCACAGTATAAACGGAACTACTGCGTATTTTCGAGGTAGCACCAGCATCAAGATGATCGTGACGATCGTCGCCACGATTACCACCGGATGCAGAAGTGTCCCTGCAGCTCCGTGTCCGAATGCATTTGGGTCTATTTGCATTATTTCAATCCAACATCAGGAAGATTGTCCTGCTGGCGAGGCGCTGGGCACCGCTGCAACCGGCCTGGTTTCCATTTTTGGGAGTTTCGAAAGCTTATCAGCGATGCGTGTTCGGTAGTTTTCCAGGGTAGCCAGAACATTGGCCCTGAATTGCCCTCCGCCCGATTTAGCTTGGGCAAGTCGAGCATGCGCAAGTCGACGGCGAAACCCGGACAACCTTTTATTTAATAAACTCTCAATTCGCTCTTGCCCGGTATCTTGGACCCGAGCAAGCATTCGTTCAAAAACCTTTATCTCATTTTGCTTCAACGTGATCTGATCTTGAACCGCCATTTTTGAAAGACTGTTGCTCGCCCCAGCGCGCCAAATCGTGAGTGGCTCAGTTATAAAAGCCCAAGGTCCTTCTAAAGATAATCTCAATGACAGATCGTAATCTTCGGCATTCCTGAGCTCAGCGTCAAAGCCACCAACCTTCTCCAAGGCCTGACGTCGGACGGCTACGGTCTGGTTAAAAAGTACCGACCTGCTCGCTAATACCTCAGTCACGTTCAGCCAGAGTCCTTCAGGGTATGGTGAACTTATACCCGCAATATCAAAGGATAATAGCTCCCTGCCGTCTCCGTACAAGTTCTGCATGAGCGCGTTACACAAACAGCACGGTACGGAACTATCGAGCCTCGTTAGCAGCGACACCTGCCGTTCTAGTTTGCTGGGTCTCCACAAATCATCGGAATCCTGAAACGCAATGATCTTTGCGGTCGAGACTTCGATGCCGCAGTTACGTGCCGCCGAAGTCCCCGCATTTTCCTGATGCACAACCCGAATCCGGTCGCCGTAAACGCTCAGTTTTTTAGAGGTGTCGTCAGTCGACCCGTCATCTACAATTATAACTTCGGTGTCGCGATAAGTTTGGGCCAGAACGCTGTCGATCGTTTCGGAAATTACGTTGGCCCTGTTGAAGGTCGGTATGATGACACTCACGCCTGGCTGGTTTCTCATCCGCTAAAACCTATTCAAGTGAAAAAATATGGCGGCTAGAATCGCTGTTATCCCTGTGATACAAACGAAGGTGGCTAAGCTTGCTATCTCAGCTGACAGAACCGGCTTGCAATATCGCTTTAAACCAAATAGTAGCGGAATGTAATTAGCTACAGGAGCTATTGTTAAAACCCATACCGCCGCATAAAACCCAAACCATCCGAACGCAACGGCGAACCCGACCCCCAGAAATATGAACTTATAGGTATTTCCTATGGCCGCGTACTTCGAAGTGCCTAACGCAAAGAGCATGGACACCGCAACGGACATAAACAACTCGAGGGCGCCCCTCACGCCTAACAACTGCATCATCCACCCAGCCATTGCGTACTTCGCCCCTAGCACAAAAGTCACGAATGGATGGCTGAGAAGTATGAATCCAATCGCCAAACCAGAGCTGACAACCAAGAGCAAGCGCCGAACCTTCCGAAAATGCTGCTGGGCCGTCACCTGATCTTCCCTAAGAGAGTCAGCCATCATAGGGAAAAATACTTGCGATATGATCTGTTGCAGCCCCCTGGCCACAGCCGAGCTTACGGAAATGGCGATGGAGAAACATCCCAATTCCACGAGCGTGACAAACTTTCCGACCACCAATCGCTCTGCCTCCCCGCTAAGAAAATAAGTCGCGGTCGACAAAAAGATGCCACTACCGAAAGCGAAAATGTCTCGCGCTGCTTGGGGATCCCAAATCAACGAAACGGGGTTTTTAGCGATCACATGGCTGGAAACTAGAACCGCTATGGTGCTGGCCACCCGGCCGACAACTAACGCCCACGCCGTCGGCGAAATGAACGCCCATATAAGAGAGACGGCAAATCCGAAACATTCCGTAGACGCTATCAACACGTTATATTTTCCCAACTCTACGTGGCGCGTCAGAGACCATAACGATCCGCTGACAAAGCCTCTAAGCAATACCGATGACGAGCCGACAATCAGTAGTGTCAGCACCGCAGGTTGGTGATAGAAGCGCGCAAAGGGGTACGCGAGGGCAGTAGCGATTGCCCACAGACCCACCGCTCGGATGGCTTGAATCAGGAAAGCAGTGTTAATGAATGAGGGATCGTCTCCGCGTGGATGTTGAACCACATCCATCCCAATACCCAAATCCGACAGCATTTCCAGACCGGACAGAAATACGTTCACCAAAGCGACCAATCCGAACGCCTGGGGCACCAACATACGAGCCAACGTCAGCGTTGAAACCAGCCGAAGAACCTGGCCGGCGCCGTATCCAAACATCGTCCAGGATCCCCCGCGAATGGCAGTGATAACGCGACGGGATGGATTTAGACCTCTGAACCCAGGGATACTGCTAAGCACCTTGACGGCATGTAGTTCAAGAACTGAGGGTTCCTTAACTACTTTGGACACCTCGACGTCCGGTGTTTCTGAGGGGGCCATTTGTTCCTTGGGCAGATATTTCGGTATGAAGAGCAGATTACCGCAATCATGACACACGCTTCAAAAGAGCGTGTGCCATGAAGTAATAGCCAGTAAGGATTCGAAGCTAATTGCTATTGCGGCGGTATGAAGAGCAGATTACCGCAATCATGACACACGCTTCAAAAGAGCGTGTGCCATGAAGTAATAGCCAGTAAGGATTCAAAAAAACTAACTGCAATAGCAGTGTTAGTGGACGACTAAGGTCAAATTAGTTGGAGGGGGCGGGGCGCTGCTGCTTGTACTTCCTGACTGATAGGCCCCCTGATTCCATGACCCGGAAGTTGGGCGAGGATTGCCAGCTCGGTCTACGTTCAGGGCCGCGATTCCCAAGGAGGACAGATTGGTGCCACTCACGGCACCGCTTCCCGACCCTAATTGGAAATTCGGGGTCAGGCTAGGGTTGGCTGTCGAAGCATGGGTATCGAACCCGGAACTGCTTATCCACTGCGGAATGTCGTTATAAAACTTGATCGAGGAGTTATGATCCACCATTACGGCAGATGGAGGGTGATTGGCGCCGGTCAACCCGTAAAAAAGGTTGTAGTCAGAGGCTGCAATGGTTCCGTTGAGATTGGAGATGCCCAAGTCAACGACCGAGAATATGTTGTTCTTAATCACGAAGGTGCCGGTTACGGCGATTGCTGCGCCCCGTCCGGTAAAGGTGTTGTTGTAAACTCCACCAGAACCAGAGGTTGAGATGACGGTAAACATGCCGTTAGCGGGTCCACAGTTGGGGTTGGTGTTTACGAGAACGTTGTTAAAAAAGAGCGGCGCGACCCAGGTTCCCCCGTTGTAGTCATTGAAGATGAAGCCCGTAGCGTGGTTCAGACCGCCGGTGCATAGGTCCCCCATGTCGCCGTGGACGTAGTTGTTGTACTGCTGCAGATTTGAAATTGTGCTGCCAGGTCCAACTTCGAATACGAAAATTCCGTTGTGGTGATTACCGTCTGCCCAGTCGTCCCAAGGAAAAGCGTCTGAAACGTCGTTGTCATGGATTTTTAACCCATTGACGCCACCGGTAACGCCGGCAGCAAGAATACCCCAGTTGTTGCGAGATACCTTATTACCGTAGATTTCTCCATTTGTAGCGGAAGTGTTCAACCAATTAAATTCGATTCCCACAAAATCATCATGCGCCTCGTTGCCGGGACCAATGGTGAAATTGCTGCATGCATCACAGGCCATACCGGTAGCGATGCCGTTGGGGCTGGGACCATCCTCTCCCGGCTGCGAGGCGGAAGTACCTGGGATGTGTACGTAAAGGTTATCCACGTGCAAGTTTTTAATGACGCAGTTTGCGGAACACTCGGTTATCACCAAACCCTTGCTGTCATGTTGATTTGCGCGTCCGGATCCGTTACCGGTGTTCTGAATCAGGCCGTTGGTTCCACCATCGACAGTAATGTTGGTGTTCCCCTTCGAAAAGATCGCTCCGTTGTTGTCGCCCCAGTAGTTGGTGTTTGTAAGCGTGGTACCGGACTCGAACAGTAGCGTAACCGGATGCCCGGGCGTGCCGCTGCCTTGAAAGGTGAGGAGCGTATCGTTCGCCGTTGAGTCGTTGAACGAGCCGCAAAGATGCACAATCGTTCCGGGCCCGATTTGAGCGCCACCGCTGCCCCAGTTTCCGGAATTATTGAACCAACTCGGGGGATGGGTGTTAGTAGTACAAACTCCGTTTCCGCCGCCATCCGGCGTTATATATACGTTGGTGGCTTGCGCTGACGCCCCCGTCGCGCCCAAGCCGCTAAGCACAAGCACAACCAGTGCGGCGAGACTTAAGCGATGAATGTTGGTGAATGAAATTTTGGAAATGCAAATTATGATGTTCTGATTAAAGACTCTCACGATCCCTCTTTCCCACCTTTTTTAGGTGGCTTCGCCCAGTACTCAAATTAGCAGTGTTACGGGCTTTAGCAACTGGACTGTAGGTCAAACGAGGTGCAGGGAGGAGGACCTGTACCTTGTCACGTCGACAACCAATATTATAAACCCGGCGCCCATCGGATGGCGGTCTTTCACTCATTCCTAATCGTGAGAGTTATTAAATAGTGCTTATAACTAATACCCGTTATGCGGCTGATCATTATTTAAGTGAGATGTAAACGTCTCATATTTCCCGGAGATAGAATGTCGTTTCCCCGCGCTGTGAACGCTTAAACCCTTGCATCGCGGGTTCCACTGCTCTGCTGCACCCGGGCCGGAATCGATCATGTAATTCGATCATCATGCATCGCAGGCCGGTGAGCCATCGGGTGTCCTCGAAAATCTCTTGTTCGCTGCCTTCAATATCGATTTTCGCCAAGTCGATAACATGAACGTCAAACTCTTTCATGAGGGTGGGAAGCGTCACGGCTCGGATGGTATCGCCATTGCCTTGGCGACGAGTAACGAATGACCATTTGCCACTGGCCCCGGTTTCCGAGTCGGGTTCACCGACATGAACCTCTCCATCCTGGTTCCAAACCGCCGCATGAACCGGCTGAATTGTGGGATAGGGCTGAACATTCCGGGCAAGCACGGCGAAATTCGAAGCCTCCGGCTCTATCGCTATAATTTTCGCTTCCGGATATCTGTGGGCGAAGTATATTGAAGCCATACCGATGTTGGCCCCGGCATCAACGATCGTCTTCGGGGAAAAAGGTAAGTCAAAAGCATACTCGCCTCGCAGAAGAATTTCCGCATATGTGGACAGGTCTGAAGTTCGCACGCGCAGGTGAACCGAATTTCGAATGCATGGAGGACGTGCGGTGATTTCCTTGGGTCGTCCGAAAAGGCGATGCGCCGATATTGTTAGAACGCCGCGAATGCCAAAATTGCCATAGTAGCTGGCGAAGCCGTCGCGGACACTCATAAGTTTTATGTTACGTCGAATGACAATTTCCCGCACACAATAACTGCTGTAACAGCAGCAGTGCCCACTCGCCAGATGACGCCGCGCTACGTAGTTCGCTGCGAATTTGTTCGGATCCACTCCCCGGAAGGAGAATCGTATTTTTTAATAAGTACCGCGGGGTTGCCGGCAACCACGCTGCCGGCAGGAAAAGACCTGGTCACCACCGAATTGGCGCCCACTACACTGTTGTGCCCCAGCACCAACTCTCCTCTGGAACAGAATATTACTGCTCCTTGACCAAGCCAGCAATTGCGCTCGATGGTAATCCGTCCACCCGCCGTTGTGCCTTGCATGTGAATCGGCGCAGCGAAATCGGAGTACTCGTGATTGTGATCCATAATGAGAACGGACGGTGCAAGAAGTACATCTTCTTCAAGATGGATACGGTTTTTACTCGAAATAGTCGACCTTCTACCGATCTTGCAACCACTGCCCAATATAATTTTGGGCTCTCTACTGTTCGAATCGTATACGACATTCAGCCACACGTCTGGAGCCAAATAAACATTATCCCGCAAGCTGACAAATCGCGCCAAATGCCGGCCGATTTCGCAGGAATAATGGATCGAATTCCGTTTGCCGAAAGAAAAAAAGGGATATGTTCGTTTGAGCCATTCGGTATGCAATCGAACTAGTGCCTTTGGAAAAAGCTGTAACGGATCTTCGACCGGAGGCGAAATCACTTTGTCCGGTAACGCTACTGGTGTGCCAGTGCCAGGCTGCGTAATCACTTCCATCCTTCGGACCCTGCGAAGCTGGCGCGTTGCATCAGCGACATATTGTGGTGCGCATATTTGTATAGCCATTGCGGCCAATGCAGCCAGTCGTATCCGCCTTCCAGCTTGGCGCGTAGCAGAGCCGCATCGTCCCAACTGTTCACCGGCAGTCTCGGCAAATAGTAGCGGTTATCGTGCTTACCAGCCCGCCCAATAATGGTGGACACGCCATTTTCGAATCCCAGGTTTTCCAGGATGCCCACCAGGAATTGCGTGAATGTTTTGTCTTCCTCGGGAAACGCAAAAGGGTAAGAAAAAGACTCAACGGCCACGCCCAGTTTTTGTTCGATGGTTTCTTTCGAGCATCCCAATTCATACTCAATCTGCTCGGGGCTAAGTGAACGCAAATCCGGGTGACTAACGGTGTGGGACCCAAACTGAATGCCAGCTTTGTGAAGTTCCGCCACTTCGGACCATGTCAGATAATCCACGCCGTCAATGCGTACGGGCGTATTGTGAATGCGATCGGTAGCCAGGAAAATCGTCGCGGTAAATCCGCACTGCCGCATGGCTTCAAAAGCGTCGGTGTAAAAATCGCGATAGCCGTCATCAAAAGTAATTACCACCGTTTTGGAAACGTCCTGCCCCGTTTCCATGGCCGTCCACATCTGCGTCAAATTCATGGTGCGATAGCCGTTTTGCCGTAGCCATCGCATCTGGCGCGCAAAAACCGGAGGCGAACAATTGATCTGGTAGTACGGATGAGATTTGCCGAACAAACTATCCGAAACACTGTGGTACATGAGTATCGGCACACGTGCTGTCGACAGCGAGCGCAGTACGCGCGCAAGCGGGTGAGAGAGATACACGGAGGCCAGGCGGTCTATTCGTGGCATAAAAAACTCTGTGGAATACATTGTACGGCGTGCCCTCGGCGCGCCAGTGAGTGATCGAGAAAGGTCTAACGCCGTTGGTTGTTGCTCGACAGCCGATTAACGCGCGGCGCCGATTTTGGAAGTGGCAAATTCCTTAACGCTGGTGGTCACTAGCGCCAGTTGGTCCCGCTTCAACTGCGGGAACATCGGCAGTGAGACGATTTCCAGCGCGACTCGCTCGGTGACTGGGAAATCGCCCTTTCTATAGTTCAGGTGCTGATACGCTTTTTGCAGGTGCAACGGGATGGGATAGTGAATTCCGGTGCCGATGCCCGCTTCCGCCAGGTGCGCCTGCAACGCTTCACGATCGGCTACGCGCACCACATACAAATGGTAGACGCCTTTCGTCCACGCTGCTTCCACCGGAATCGTCACCGCGCCTTTTACATCGGCAAATAATTCGTGATAGCGGTGCGCATGTTCACGGCGCGATTGATTCCATTTCGCCAGATGGCGCAATTTAACAGAAAGCCATCCCGCCTGGATGGAATCCAGACGCCCGTTATAGCCTTCGATATCGTGGTAATACTTTTTTGCCTGGCCATGGTCGCGAATCATCTTCATCCGCTTGGCCATGCCTTCATCGTTGGTAGTGGTGGCCCCAGCTTCTCCGCAGGCGCCCAAATTCTTACCGGGATAAAAACTGAATGCCGCCGCTAAGCCGATAGAGCCAGCCTTTTTCCACCTGTTTTCGTTCTTCGAAAAATATTCCGCGCCGTGCGCCTGGCAAGCATCCTCGATAACTACCAGGTTGTACTTGGCTGCCAGATCCATAATCGGATCCATATCGGCGGTTTGTCCGTAAAGATGCACAGGCACGATGGCCGCTACACGAAGACCGCTCTTGCGCTCGGTAAGTTTTTTGGTCTTGCTGTCAAAATTACAGTTCGTTTCCAGATATTCGCGAAGTTTCTCGGGATCCATCGTGTACGTGGACTCGTCAATATCCACGAAAGCGATTTGCGCGCCAGCCTGAGAGATGGCTTCCGTGGTAGCGATAAAGGTGTGAGGGACGGTGACGATGATGTCGCCCTGACCAACTCCCGCGGCCATGAACGCGAAGCGCAAGGCATCGGTGCCGCTGTTCACACCCACGCAATATTTGGTATCGCAAAAAGCGGCAAACTCGCGCTCGAAATCTTCCACCATCGGTCCGCCGATAAAGCCTGCGTTGCTGAAGGCCTTCTTCGCCACCGCCAGAAGTTCTGCTTCCAGCTCCTGGTGTGGGGTGACCAAATCAAGAAATGGCACTTTGCTTGTCGGTGTCATCGTTACTTTTTCTCCTCTGAGATAAACCGCAGAAATTTTGCTGGATTGCCGGCTACGATGGCGTTGTCGGGCACGTCTTTGGTGACTACGCTGCCGGCGCCCACAATGGCATTAGTTCCTACCGTAACTTTGCTGAGAATCGTCGCGCCTGATCCGATGGAAGCGCCTTTGCGCACCACGGTGTTTTCCACTTTCCAATCGGCTTCGGTTTGCAATTCGCCTTCCGCGGTGGTTGATCGCGGGTAGGCGTCGTTGATGAAAGTCACGCTGTGGCCGATGAAAACGTTGTCTTCGATGCTTACGCCTTCGCAGATGAAGGTGTGGCTGGAAATTTTACAGCGTCGGCCGACCCGCGCATTTTTTTGAATTTCTACAAATGCGCCGATCTTGGTTTCGTCTCCAACTTCACATCCATACATGTTGATGAACTTGGAGAGCTTAACGTTTTTTCCGAGCTTTACATCCGGGGCGATACACACAAATTCGTTCACAGCGTCACCGCCTCGCCTCGGTTTCGCACCGACTTATCGGCGGCTTCCAGGATGCGCACCACCCGCAATCCGGCGATACCATCATTAAAAGGGTCTTCATTCTCCTCGATGCATTTCAAGAAATAGGCCGTCTCGGCGCGCAACGCTTCGATTTGTTCCACTTGCGGCGCCCACATATCGCCCGAACGGTAGCTGACCAGCAATTGATGTAGGGCGCCGGGCTTCGACATACTTACCCCTTTGTCGTAAATCTTGATTTTTTCGTCGGCTTCCAGGTCGTTCCACACCAGCATTTTTTTCTCGCCGCCGATCAGCGTGGTGCGCACTTTCACGGGAGACAGCCAGTTCACATTGATGTGCGCGATAACGTGACGCGGGAAATATACGGTGATGAATGCTACGTCCTCAACACCGTTCAAGTGGCTTTCGCCGGTCGCCACCACCGCGTCCGGCTTGTCGCGAATTACATGGTCCATGATCGACAGATCGTGTGGCGCCAGGTCCCAGATGACATTCACATCGTGCTGAAACAACCCCAGATTGACGCGCAGCGAATCGTAATAGTACAGATCGCCCAACGCGCCCTCGTCCATCAGCTGACGAATTTTCTTTACCGCGCCGGTGAACAAAAAGGTGTGGTCCACCATGATCTTCAACTTCTTGCGGTCAGCTAGTTCAATCAGTTCTTCTGCCTGGGTCACACTGCAAGTAAACGGCTTTTCCACGAAAACGTGTTTTCCGTTTTCGAGCGCCTTTTTCGCAAGTTCGTAGTGGGTCCAGACCGGTGTGACTACTGCAACCAGATCAATGGTCGAGGATTTCAATATTTCGTTTTCATTCGTGGTAAATGCCATTCCGGGATGAGATTTGTGCAAGCGTTCGTGGGTTTTGGGGTTTTTGTCGCAGACCAAAGTTACTTCGGAGGATTCATGCGTATGAAAATTGCGAACGATGTTTGGACCCCAGTACCCATAGCCAATTACACCAATGCGGATCATACGGCTCCTTGTGGATGTTCCCTCCCTCGGCGTAGGGGACAAAGCGAGGGGACGCTTGCCGGGGGCTGGCGTTTCGAACGCTGCGACTCCGCGGAACTACCTCAAGATTACTGCATGCACCAGAAGTTGATAGAGGATTTCGGGACCTGGTTTCCTAACGAAAACCATTAGTGAGCGCCGTCTCCAGAGAAAACCGCTGACGGTGTTTGGATGAGAATTTTGAGGTCCAGCCAGATGGACCAGCCGCGCGCATATTTGAGATCCAGGCGAACCATGTCGTCGAAGCGCGTTCGGCTGCGCCCCTCAACCTGCCACAGGCCGGTAATCCCAGGCTTGATTTCCAGTACCCGGCGCCGATGCCACAGATCATAAGCACGGAATTCATAGGCAATTGGCGGCCGC
This sequence comes from uncultured Acidobacteriota bacterium, assembly GCA_963733775.1. Classification (GTDB taxonomy): domain Bacteria; phylum Acidobacteriota; class Terriglobia; order Acidiferrales; family UBA7541; genus Acidiferrum. Next base: position 163,274 of record CAVTEE010000006.1, read on the forward strand.
GGGCCAACCAGCGACATTTCTCCGCGCAAAACATTTATAAATTGCGGCAATTCGTCCAGGCTGGTCTTGCGAATGAATCGTCCGATGGAAGTGATACGAGGATCTTTCTGAATTTTGAAAATCGGCTTGGTCCCGTCCTCGGCAGTTTCACCTATTTGCCCGGATATGAATTGATTGACATATTCCTGATGGATTTTGGCGTCGCAATTCGTATACATGGAACGGAATTTCAAGAAGGTAAAAGGCTGGCCGTACTGACCAAGCCGCTCTTGGCGAAACAAAACCGGTCCCTTGGAGGTCAACTTGATCGCAATAGCGATCGCCGCGAAGACCGGAGCAGCGAATAGCATCGCCGTCGCACTGCCAAAAATATCCATGGCGCGCTTGATGCCGAACGCCAACTTCTTGGAGTCTTCTTTTCGAGAGATGTCCGGGTATAAAGCCACATTCGCTTCCGCGTTCGATTCGCTTTTCCCATGCTCCTCCGGGAAAAAATGAAACGAAACCGAAATCTTGGAGCTCTTTTCCTTGCCCACGGTGTTCTGGAATGAGGCGCGCAGTTTCTCCAGCATGCGTTCGTGAACGACCGCCGGAGAAGTCTCCCCAAGCTCCGTGCCAATGATTCCAACCAAATTGTTTTCAAGATACCAACCGAGAATGTCGGTCTCGCGGGTGGAATTCGTCAGTGCAACACCGATTTTCCCCAAAGTCCGGTTCTTGTTGCCGTCTTCCAGGGCTCGCTTTACGTCCACCAGCACCAGTACGAAGCGCTTCTGGGCGCGTTCCGCTCGTCGACGCTCCAGGTACAACATAGACACGAAGGCGTCTTCACTCAGTAAAGCGCGCGCCTCATTCTCCGTGCTAGTGGCCGGAGCATTGTCTTTCAGTTGCAGCTTTTGTGCAGCCACTTCACTTCGCAGCGCTGTCTTTAGTGAGCTCATCGTCCTTTTTTTCCGGTGCCTGGCTTCCCGTTACTTAAACTCTTAAATGCGCGCAGGTATCGCTTCCGCCACGCACTTCCTTGCTGCTGTCCGTTGCTGCCCTGGCTCTGCAACTGGTGAAAGCCAGTCTAGCTCGACTTCTAACGCCAACGATCGCTGTAGTAATGTGACAGACAAAACTACGCGATGGTTACCCTTAAAATTGACTAAAATACCCTGTAGGCCCGCTAGATGGCCGTAGTTCACTTGCACGTATTCGCCAGTCCGCAGGTATGGCCATGGCTGAGCAGGTATCCCAGAACTTACCGCAACTTGCAACGCCTCGATCTCGGAGTCCGCGATCGGAATGGCCACTTTTCTGGTCCCGACGACTTGCGTGACTCCCGTCGTCATAACCACCGGCTGCCGGTTTTCATAGTCGAATCTGCAAAACACATACCCCGGAAACAGCGCCTGTTGAATCTCCTTGGTCCGGTCAGACCACTTTCTCAAACTCTTATACGTCGGGAGAAAGCATTCCAGATTTCGGGTTTGAAGTTGAGACGCTACTAACTGTTCTTTTCGAGCGTGTACGTGCAGCGCATACCACTTCAGACTTTCGTTTTTGCCGTCCAATTTAGCGTTTACGAGGTCCAAATTTCATCCCCTTGGATGGGCTACCGCCACAAAACTCCCACTCCCACTTCCCCATCCACCATACAGAAGGCAATTAGTCTGCCACTACTACCGGGACCGGGTGAGCCCTCAACAGCTCTTGCCCCGATATTAACTGGCATATTGTCCGTGACTTACGCCTTCCTGTCTGCTGCCGTACTTCGACGTATGACGTCTTCCAAATGAGACCGTTATCTAAATGAGAAAACCGATACCGTATAGTTGCAAACACCTTCCGAGCCACTCTTTCTGTCATTTTGAAGATGTCTCCCGGCAGCCGTAAATCGCTCATACCTAAGATGTTACACGTCCTAATTAGGTACCTAAATAGGGGTTTCACCTTAGATTGCAGCCCTGAGGGCGGTATTCCCCAGCGGTAATTTTGCGCCTTTCGGTCAGTTTTTACCGGATTGTCCTGATCGCCGTTTCACATCATTTCCTTCATTGCGAGCGGATTTGCCACAGCCCATTTACCAAGTGAGAAATCGGGAGGGTGGGTAGGGCCGACTTTAGGGCAGTATAACCCATCTACAAGCGTACCAAACGCGAAATCGCGCGGGCCTTGGGCTCCTGGAGCGGTCGCTATAGGAAAGTGGATACGTTAAAGCGGTGCGGATACGTTAAAACGGATAGTTGCTGACTTAACTGCACGAAAGCAGTCATATACGCGCAAATTGGAATAGCTACGGATTTGGCGTACCACTTTGGGCTTTGCCAAACCCTCACGAACGAAGATTTGTCACCTGAGAGCAGGTCGGACCGTCGCCGGTGCTAAGCACTACTGCGATCCGACGGCGTCAACAATCGCGTCATATGCTACTCGCCGCCTAGCGCGCCATACTGCATTCCTCGCAGTCCAAACCAACTCGGTTTGGCTTTGCCAAACATAGCGGTAAATCAGCCTGTCTTGCGCGCGTCTGGTGCCACCCGAAGAGTGTCAGTCTCCGCACTCCAAAAAACGTACAGATTGAATCTCGCCTTCGGTAATAATTGTGGCTAGAAATTCTGGCGCTGGCACAAAAGAGCGCATGCTCCATCGCTCACTGTCCGCGCTTCGCAACGTTGCCGGTTCGCCCGGTTTCAATGACACGTCGAAGCTGTCGAGTGGAATTTGCAATCCGTCGCCATGAGCCTTTATGTAGGCCTCCTTGCGCGTCCAGCAGAGAAAAAATGCCGAATCACGCAGTTCTTTTGGCAATTCTGCAAGCTCGCGCTGTTCCGTCACCGAAAAATAACGCTTTGCGATTTCTTCGCCGGCAAATTCAGGCCGAATTTTTTCCGTGTCGATTCCTAACTCATGCCCCATGCAAAACCCATAAAGCGCAAGCCCGTGAGAGTGCGATAAGTTAAAACGCAGAGGATTCCCATCATCGACTAACGAAAGTTTTCCATAGCGCCCTGCTTTGAATTGCACGGCATTTGGCGAGCAATGCTGGTATTTCCCGAGTAGCTCCCGCAGTCTTCCCCTGCCCACTACAAAGTGATCGCGATCACGCGGGAAAACGAAGCGCTCAGCTCTCGAAACTTCCCCTTCATCTAAATACGAACGAAGGCGGGTGCGTTCTTCTTCGTCGACATCCAGACTGGCGAGCCAAATATGTACTTCGTCGTTCTGAAGTGTAAGGTCTTGCGCTGCCGGCCACCAATTCACGACTTCCATGGCAGGTGAGCATATCATTCGACGCTGCGCTGCTCACCGGGTAAGTGGAACTAGCCAGAATTCATGTAAATGGCCTAATTTCAGTAAATAAGAGTCATTCAACGAGCACTGGCTCCGCTAAGATATCCGTGCCGTTTGCTGTTGCCTCGACCTGAGCATGAAGCCGCGCCTGAAGCTCCTCGGCCAATCGCGCGACGCGTGGCTCGACCAAAATATTCTGTTGATGTCCGGGTAGCTCGCGAATTTCCAGATGCCCCGTAATGACCGGTTTCCATCCTAATGATGGGTCCGTAAGCAGGCCCGGCAACTGCTTGCTGGCGCGGAATAACAGCACATCGCCGTTGTACGGACGCGGCACATAATTCATGAACGCGCGATCGTGCTCCATCCCCAGGAGCTCGAGAATATAGGCCATGGACGCCCGCGTCTTGTGCCCGTTTCCGTTGGACATTTTTTTGTCGAAGGCGATCTGCGTTCGAGCTTGCATCACATCGCGCGTTCGCCTGAGTCTGTCGCCAAAATATCCAAAGCCTCGTTGCAAAAGATTGTCGCGTTCGAGATCGATTCGTTTCGCGGCGCGATGCCACCACCGGTTAGCGGAGCTACTGCCAGGTGCAAAAGCAGGCGCACCCGGATGAGTGGTCTGCATCATCACGACTAGCGCAACCTTTTGTCCCGCAGCTTGCAATTGCTGCGCAGCTTCGAGTGCCACCAACCCGCCGAAACAGAAACCGCCCAAAAAGTAGGGTCCCTCGGATTGCAGCGTTCTGATTTCCTTCAAATAGGCGGAGGCGATTTGCTCCAGGGATTCGTTCTTCGGGATGTTGCCATCTAGGCCGCGCGCTTGCAGTGCATATACGGGTTGATCTTTATCGAGATGATTGGCCAGCGGATAATATTCAAGGACATTTCCGCCGTGGCTATGAATCAAGAACAGCGGCGGTTTAGAGCCCCCGGGCTGCAGCGGTACCAGGGACGACCAAGACGGCTTCCAATTTTCTTTGCGCAAAACTTCCGCCAGCGCCCCTACTGTGGGTGCTTGTAACAAGGTCGCCAGTGGTAGTCGCCGCCCATAAATATTTTCAATTTCGACGATGATGCGTACCGCCAAGAGCGAGTGGCCGCCCAGATCAAAAAAATTGTCGTTCAGGCCGACGCGCTGCAGTTTCAAAACTTTGGCCCACAACTGTGCGAGCACTTGTTCAACAGAGTCTCTGGGAGCGAGAAACCCCTCTTTCCCTTCGCTGCTTCTTTGCTCCGGAGCCGGCAATGCCTTGGTATCGACCTTTCCGTTCGGCGACAGCGGCAGCCTATCCATGCACACGAATGCCGCCGGCACCATGTATTCCGGCAGCTCCTTCTTCAGGTAGTCGCGAAGTTCACTGGTTTCGGGCGCCTCATGGCCTTGCGCTTCGAAATAAGCCACCAGCATCTTGTCGCCCGGCCGGTCTTCCCGCGCGGTCACAACACATCCTTTAATACCAGGATGTTTTGCAAGGACGGCTCCGATCTCGCCAAGCTCGATGCGGAAGCCGCGAATCTTTACCTGGTGATCGATGCGTCCGAGGTACTGAATCTCGCCGGAAGGCAGGTACCGTGAAAGATCCCCGGTTCTGTACAAACGCGAGCCTTTTCGATTGCTGACTACATCTGGAATAAATCGCTCGGCGGTGAGCTCGGGGCGGTTCAGGTAGCCGCGGGCGAGTCCGATGCCGCCAATATGCAGTTCGCCCCCAACTCCGATTGGTACCGGGCTTAAATTGTGGTCGAGAATATAAATCTGGGTGTTCGCGATAGGCCGGCCAATGGGTACAAACGAGCGCAGGTCGTCGCGGCGACACGCCCAATACGTGACGTCGACGGCAGCCTCGGTCGGGCCATAAAGATTATGCAATTCTGCATCGCTCGCCGCGAAGAACATGCGCTGCAAATCCGCGCCCAGTTCTTCACCGCTGCAGAACACCTGTCGAATCGATGAATGCTTCGGCAACTTTGCGCTTTCCAGAAACAGCCGCAACATGGATGGCACGAAATGCAGCGTCGTTATTTTTTCCTGCGAGATGACTTGGGCGAGGTGTTCGGGATCGCGATGGCCGCCAGGTCGGGCCATCACCAAACTAGCGCCAGTGACCAAAGGCCAGAAAAATTCCCACACCGAAACGTCGAAGCTGTACGGAGTTTTCTGCAGCACCCGATCAGCGGCCGTCAACCGGTAAGCGTCCTGCATCCACTGCAAGCGATTTACGATTGCTTCGTGAATGTTAACCACGCCCTTCGGTTTGCCGGTCGAACCTGAAGTGTAAATTACGTATGCGGCATCATTTCGCGTGGATTGCACGCCAAGATTTGTGTCTGGCTCCGAAGCAATTCGGGCCCAATCGCTATCCAGGCAAATGGCGGGAGCTTGGCGTGCCGGCAATCGTGGCAACAATGTCTCTTGCGTCAAAATCACCGGTGGCTGCGCGTCTTCCAGCATCAACGCAAGCCGGTTACTTGGGTAGTCGGGGTCGAGCGGCATATAACATCCGCCCGCTTTAAGAATGCCCATCAACGCCACTACCATCTCGATGGAGCGCTCTGCGCAAACGCCTACGCGCACGTCAGGGCCGACACCCAATTTTTTCAAATGATGTGCCAGTTGATTGGTGCGGCGATTGAGCTCGCGATAAGTCAGGTGCTGGTCCTCGGAGGTCAATGCCAGCGCCTCAGGGGTCTTATCCACCTGCAATTCGAACCAATTCTGCAGCGTTTCTACGTCATCGTACGTCGTCGCGGTGTCGTTCCAGCGCACCGTAATTTCGTGGCGTTCCACGTCCGAAAGGATTGGCAGCCGGTCTATCGATTGAGTAGGCGCTGCCGCGATGCTTTCGAGCAGGGTCTGCAGATGTCCCAACCATCGCTTGATTGTGGAAGCATCGAAAAGGTCGGTGTTGTAGTCGCACTCCAGATACAACGAATGCGGCCCTTCCACAAAGTTAAAAAACAAATCAAAGTGCAGCGCGCGCTTGGGATTCCGTTCGCATTCGAATTTCAATCCTTCAAATTCCACGGCGCCGGGATCGCGATCGATGTTGAAGATCACTTCTACGAGCGGCGGTCGGCCAGGGCTGCGCGGAACTTTAACTTCCTGAAGAATGCCTCCGATGGTGCTCTGATTATGGTCGAACGCGTCTAAGACACTTTTCTTTACTGCCGCAAGATTCTGCTGGAAGCTGCCGCTAGGTTCCAGAAGTGAGCGTACCGGCAGTAAATTTACACAATGCCCTACCAGGCAGTTCTGACCAGTGATCGCTTGCCCTGCGACTCCCAGCCCGATTACTAAATCAGTTTGACCTGTCAGCCGGTACAGAAAAGTTTTCAGTGCGGCCATCAGCAGCACAACTAGTGTGGTGCGCTGTTGGCCGGCGGTCTTTTTCAGCAATAAATGCAGCGGCTCAGGCAGATCCCGTTTCAGCGTGGAAGCCTGCGCGGTTCGCACTGCCGGGCGAAGCCGGTCGGTGGGCAACTCCAGCGGGGTAGGAATATCCGCAAATTGTTTCACCCAATATTTGGCAGCATCGCGCGCTTCTTCGGTATCGCCCTGGTTGGTAATTGCGTACTGGCGGAATGACTCTGGAGCTTCCAGAACCGGTGCGGCTCCTTGTTTCAGCGCCGAATAAATCTTTGCCAGTTCACTGACGATCAGTCCGCCGGACCATCCATCGCACACAATGTGATGCGCGGTCCAAACCACCACATGCCGGTCGTCCGAAAGGCGCACAATTTGAACGCGCAGCAGCGGCCCTTGAGTGAGGTCGAAGGAGCTCGACACCTCCTTCTCAATTAATCTTTGCAGCTCCTGTGCGGGTTTTGGTTTCGCCGAAAAATCCAGTAGTGGTACATCCAGCTTTGCGATCGGCTCTATTTTTTGCCATTGGCCGTCTGAGCTAAAGCTGGCAAGCAATATCGGATGCCTTTGAACAATCTGCTGAGTCGCAGCGCGGAATAATTCAACACTGAAGTTGCCATGAAACTCCAGCTTCAACGATTCGTTGTAGCCGAGCGCGGCCTCCCCGCCCATTTGCGCTGCGAGCCAGATTTCTTTCTGGGCTTCGGTTAATGGAAATTGATCGACTCCAGCAGTCGCCGCTACGGGCACGATTTCGCGTGCTTTGGCTGGCGTCTCCGCAAGTTGCGTCCTGTTCGTCGCAGTTTTTTCAGAGCCGGAACCTGGCGGTGGCAGGAAACCAGCCTCAACCATCGCCTGCAAACTTTCTCGAAACGCGGTCAGCAGCTTCGCCAGGTCGGCTTCACTGTGCGCGGTGGTGAGTATGAACGCGCGGTTGTCCCAGATGTGAATTCCGCGTTCGCGAAGCATGTAATGCAACAACGCAGCATATTTCTGGTCGGACGGGAAAGTGAGCTGCATTAACGAACTGAATTGCGTCAGTTGATAGGGCGCCTGGAATTCTTCAATGATGTCGCGTAATTGTTCCGCAAGCCGCGCCGTTCTCGCCGTCAAATTGTTCTGCAGCTCCGGGCCTTTTTCTTTCAAATGCAACAGCACCGCCTTAGCGGCCGCCAATGCCAGCGGATGCCGAACGAAAGTCCCGGCAAAAAATGTTACGCCCACCTCCGGAAACGAAGTGTCTCCATAGTTCCATTGCCCGCCGTCGAGCGCGTCCATATATTTTGGATCGCCGGTCACCGCGCCAATTGAGATCCCGCCGCCAATTACTTTTCCGTAGGTCGCCAGGTCGGCGCGCACACCAAAATAAGCCTGTGCTCCCCCTGGCTCGACGCGGAATCCGGTAACCACCTCATCAAAAATAAGAGCGGTCCCAGTTTCCTTGGTTACTTTTCTTAGCTCATGCAAAAATTCGCGCGGCTGCAAATCCAGGCGACGGCTTTGCACCGGCTCGACCAGCACCGCGGCGATTTCCGATCCACGCGCGCGCAAAATGTCCAGCGATTGCGGATTGCCATAATCCAGCACGATCACTTGCGACACTGCACTGGCCGGTACTCCCGGAGCGCTCGCCGCCGTCCGAGTTTCGCCATTCACCGTGAGCGGCCGGAACAGCACTTCATCAAAAATTCCGTGATACGCGCCGGCGAACACCGCAATCTTGTCGCGTCCCGAGACGGTCCTGGCTACGCGCGTGGCAGCCAAAACCGCTTCCGATCCAGTGTTGGTGAACGCTACCCGCTGCATGCCTGTGAATTCGCGAACCAGTTCTGCGACTTCACCCGCGATGGGCTGAATCGGGCCAATCTCAAATCCCAGATCAAGCTGCTTCTTGACCGCTTCGACAACGAAGGGCGGGCGGTGCCCAAAGATGCTGGCTCCAAAGCCCATTACGAAATCCACGTATTCGTTGCCGTCCACGTCCCAGACTTTTGATCCATCCGAACGCGTGGTGAAAATCGGATAGACCATGTCCTTCCACAATTGTTTGAACCCGCCAACGGAACGCGGATCCGCAAGGATCGGACGATTTTTTATCGCTAACTTCTTCGACTCCGCGGTTCGCTTTGTATAGCGCGCAATAAGCTCCTTGAGCGCGGCAGTTTGCTCCGCGGTCATGGCCATATCCGCTGCGCGATCGATGGGCTTGAACGGCCCATGCGATTTCACTTCGGACTTCACCACCATCGGAACGGAAGGCGTTGTCGCAGGCGCTGGCATTGCACTTGAAGCGGGTGATGGCGTAGCCGCCGCCTGCGCGGGAGCGCGGCCCATCAGCTGCAAAACTTGCTGCGTCAATGCCTGCTGTTGCTGCAATATCTGTTCAAGAACCGAAGTCGGTATGTTGCCGCTTCCCAAATTCCCCGCTGCAACGGCTTGCTGGGTTGTTGCGATCGTCGGCAACTGCGCGGGAGCTGCGGGAGGCGCAAAAGCATCCGCGGGCAATGTCGCATCCAGGTGTTCAGCAATTTGTTGTATCGAGCCCAATTCCTCCATCAACTGGCGGAAAGTTATGGGCACGCCGAATTTTCGGTGAAAAACCTGCGCCGCTTGCGTCAGCAAAAGCGAATCCAGGCCCAATTCCAGAAGGCTGGTAGCGGGGTCCACCTGAGACAGGTCGTAGCCGCTGAGCTCTTCAAGTAGCGTCCGCGAAGCCGCAAGCAAGCGATCTTTTCGCGGTAGCGCAGGCCCCGCCGGCTGCGGCGAAACGACGTTCTGCTGCGGTGGTTGAATCTCGACGTTCGCTACAGCCGTAGCGTTTCCCGCTACTGACGCTGAGGATAATTGTGCAATCGAAGCGACGCATCGTGCCGCAGTCGGTGCCGATTCCGGCCAATAACGTTTGCGTTCGAACGGATACGTAGGCAGCACTGCGCGCCGCCTCCGTTCATCGGCATAAAATTGCTTCCAATCCACGCTGACGCCGTTCATCCACAGCCGCCCTAAAGTATCCAGCAGTCCGTGCGGTTCCTGCTCGCCAGTCATGGCTAGTGAAGCCAGCACCGTTTGCTCGTTTGCTTTCGACGGATGCTGCCGTGCCAAGGTGCTCAGCGTTTGTCCCGGCCCTACCTCAAGCAATACGTGCTTCGAATCTTTCATCAATTCCGCGACGCCATCGGCAAAGCGCACCGTCTGCCGCACGTGTCCCGCCCAATATTCCGGGCTCTTCGCTTCCGCAGGCGTAATCCACTTTGCAGTGACATTCGAAACATAAGGGATTTGCGGTTCACCAAATTTTATTTTCCGCAGCAATTCGGTAAACGGAGCCAGCACCGGCTCCATCATCGGAGAATGAAACGCGTGGGACGTCTGTAATCTTCGTGCCGCAATTTTCTTTTTCGCGAGCTCTTCTTCCAGCTCGGCAATCGCTTCATTCGAACCGGAAACCACGCACAGATTCGGAGAATTGATAGCCGCAATCGCTAACTGCGGATTCAGCAGCGCCAGCACTTCTTTTTCGGGCAGCCGAATCGCCAGCATCGCGCCACCCTGCTGCGCTTGAACCAGTGCCGCGCGCCGCGCGATCAGCGTGAGCGCATCGTCCAGCGTAAATACTCCGGCGAGACAGCCCGCCACGTATTCGCCGACGCTGTGGCCAATCATTGCGGACGGCTTGATACCCCACGACATCCACAATTTCGCCAGCGCGTACTCAATCACAAATAAGGCCGGCTGCGTGAATCGCGTCTGCTTTAGCAATTCGTCAGATTTTTTATTCGCACCCTCGGCAGGAAACATCACCTCACGAATGTCAGCTCTCAACTCTGGCTTAAGCAACTCCGCGCAGCGATCCACTTCCGCTCGAAAAGTTGGCTCGGTGCGATACAGTTCCGCGCCCATGCCCGCGTATTGCGCGCCTTGCCCGGGAAACATAAAAACCACAGGTGGATCGACAAGCTTTTGGTGATATGTGAAAACCCGCTTGGGATCCTTAGCCTCCAGCGACAACGCGCCTTCAGCGGCATCAGCACAAGCCATCACCCGGCGGTGAGGAAATTCACTTCGCCCGGTTTGCAGTGTAAACGCGGCATCCGCCAGCTCGCTCAGTTGTTGCGGGCCTTCATTACGGGCAGCGATGGTCTTCAAATGCTCGGATAGGTTTTGTGTTGCGCGCTCGAGCGCATCCGCAGTTTTGGCGGACAACATCAGCAATTGCCATGGTCGCGACGGCCCAGAGAGCTCTGTCACCGGAGCTTCTTCCAAGACCAAGTGCGCGTTCGTCCCCCCAGATCCAAACGAACTAATGCCTGCCCGGCGAGGCGCGTCTCCCTTGCTCCGCCATTCCTGCAGGGAAGCATTCACGTAGAACGGTGTCTTCTCAATCTCCAATTTCGGATTTGGTTTCGTGAAGTGCAGACTCGCGGGGATAATTTTATTATGCAGCGCCAGCGCCGTTTTGATCAGTCCCGCGACACCCGCCGCCGCATCCAGATGCCCGATATTCGATTTCACCGAGCCGATGGCGCAGAACTGTTTGGCCTGCGTGCCCATCCGAAACGCTTTCGTCAATCCAGCGACTTCGATGGGATCACCAAGAGGTGTTGCGGTCCCGTGGGCCTCGACATAAGTGATCGTTTCCGGATCAACGCTTGCCAGCGCTTGCGCCATGGCCACCGCTTCTGACTGGCCTTCCACTCCCGGCGCGCCAAAACTTACACGCTGGGAACCGTCGTTATTTAATCCAACCCCCTTGATCACCGCGTAAATCTGGTCCCCGTCCTTAACGGCATCTTCCAGCCGCTTCAAAACCACCACGCCCACGCCGTTGCTGAACGTTGTCCCCTCAGCCTTCGCGTCAAACGTACGGGTATGCCCGTCCGGCGATCCAATATTGCCTTCGTCGTAGTAATAGCCGCGTTGTTGCGGCACCCGCACCGACACGCCGCCGGCCAATGCAACATCGCATTGAAACATCAGCAAGGATTGGCAAGCCTGCCCAACGGCCACCAGCGAAGTAGAACAAGCCGTAGCGACATTCAGCGCCGGCCCCTTCAGTCCCAGCTTGTAAGCCACCCGCGTCGTTAAATAGTCTTTGTCGTTTCCGAACATCACCATTTCGGATCCGACCAATTCCATCAGCTCCGGCCGAGGCTCCAAAGCGTGGTGCACATAGGTATTTGAGCTGGCACCCGCAAATACGCCCACTGCTCCAGCCATCTTGTCGGGCGCATAGCCGGTACGTTCCAGCGCCCCCCAGCATGCTTCCAGAAATACCCGCTGCTGCGGATCCATGACTTCCGCTTCTTTGGGGTTCACTCCGAAAAAAGCTGCGTCGAAACAGTCTGCGTCCTTCAAAACTCCGCGCGCCGCGACATACTGCCCGCGACGCTTTAATTCCGCAGCATCCAAACCAGATGAAGCTAACTCGTCATCGTTGAAGAAGGAAATGCTCTCGCGACCCGCGACGAGGTTCGCCCAGAATTCCTCAACGCTCTCCGCTCCGGGAAAGCGACCGGCCATTCCAACGATTGCTATGCCTTCTAATGGCTGTTCGTCGTTCATCAGGTTCCTAATGACACGTCGTTACAGTATCCACCCAAGCCATCCAGTCCGGCGTCACTTAGTGCAACTTTTGGGCCAATCCAACCGTCCTTACTCGTTGATTCCATGTTACTTAGCAGCAATTTTTGCCAGATATTTTGTCGCTTCCGGTGACAGTGGATAATATCTTCCATAAAACGCTCTTTGCACCGTAAGGCATCCGCCTTACTTCTTGGTCGGAGCCCGCAGCTGCGATAACGCCTTCTTCTGCCGCTGCGCCCTATCGCGCCACTGCTCGCCCTTTTCACCCTGCTGGCTCGCCGGTTGGCTGAGGTGCCGGGCCAAGGCCCGCACGGTCGGGTGCTCGAACAGTGCCACAATCGGAAATTCCGAGTTTAGCTTTTCCCGCAGCAAACTGTGCATTTGAACCAAAAGCAGCGAGTGCCCGCCAAATTCAAAAAAATTCGCCTCCACGTTCACTTGCTCCAACCCAAACATTTTCTGCCACACCGACGCAATGTTCTTCTCCATCTCCGTTTGTGCCGGCACGAAATTCTGCGCTTGCACGTCTGCTGTAGCTCGCCGTGTTTCTGCAACCGGTGCAGGGCGCGGCGACAACAATGCCTGCAACTCACCGACCCGCTTGTCAAAAAACACCGGCGCAAGCTCAAGAAGGATCTCCATATCCCGCTTCCACCGTTCTATCGTCGCGGCCGCAATACTCTTGCGATCGTAAATCAAAGTCAGGCGCAACCGCTCACCCGGCTCCGCCAGTAACAGCACCGGATAGTTGGTATGGATTGGCCCGACAAAGTCCTCAATCTGAACTTTCACACCGAGTCGCCGAGCGGAGTCGTCAATCAGGTAATTCTGAAACACGATTAAACTGTCAAACAGCCGGTAGCGCCACGGCACTTCGCAGTTGCGTTGTATTTCCATCAACGGCGTGAACTGAAACGCATTTAACTCCAGAAGCCGGGCGTGAAGTTTGCGAAAAAATTCGCCCCCAGTTTCATTTTCATTTACTTCAACGCGCACCGGCAGATTATTTGTAAAAGGTCCGACAATCGATTCCGCGCCGGGCAAATCCGTGGGGCGCCCGGAGAACGCCGCTCCCGCCACGACATCAGTTTCGCCGCTTTGCCGGCTCAAAAGTAGCGACCAGACTCCCTGCACCAGCGTGTTAAGCGTCACCTGCAGCCGTCGCGCGGCGGTTTGCAGTGCGCTCGTCGCATCCGCCGAAAGTACAATTGCCTGTTCTGGGTACCGCTCCCCTCCGGCATCAACCGGTCGCTCACTGATCAGCGGCGTCGGCTTGCGGAATCCCGCGAGCTGCGTGTGCCAGAATTTGGCGGATTCCTCAGTCGATTGCCGCGAAAGCCATTCCAGATAATCGCGGTACTTGCGCGGAGCTTCCAGTTGTGGAGCGGCATTCCCGGCATATGCTTCATAAAGCCTGCTCGCATCGCGGAAAACCAGTGGCCACGACCAGCCATCGAGCAGCATGCCTGGCACGCTCCACAAAAACCGCCATGTCGTGTCGCTAAGTCGTACCAGCTTGAAGCGCATCACTGGCGCGTGCGTCAAGTCCAGCGCCTCACCGCGATCGTTTTTCAGCAGTGCAATCCATCGCGCTCGCTGTATTTTATGTGTGCCTCGCCAATCTTCCACCGTCCAATGCGGGCGCACATCTTTATGAACGGCCTGCAGCGGCTCGCGCAACCCCGCACTCAACACTGTTGAACGCAAAATCGTGTGCCGGTTGATCGTCTCGTTCCACGCGCGTTCGAACGCTTCCGGGTTTAAATCCCCGCGCAAGATGCTATGCCACTGATCGAAAGCAGCATGCGTGGAGCCCTGATTCGCCGAAAAGAACAGCGTCTGCATCGGAGACAACGGGTAAATATCTTCGATCCCCGGCTGCTCCGCCAACAAGCGATCTAGTGAAGCCTGGTCGATTTTCGCCAGCGGAAAATCCGAAGGGGTGCGACCGCCAGCATCAGGCAACTGGCAATGGGCGATTATTTCTCTTAGCGCTTCTGTAAAGCCGTTCGTAAATTCTTGAATTCTCTTTGCATCAGGGAGCCCAGCACTGTAAGAAAACTCAAATTCCATCCGGCCATTCCTGACCAGGCTGTTTACTTCCAGTACGTGCCGCCGTTTCTGTTTGGGGCTGTGCCACGGCCCGCTGGATTCCGCCGCAAAGCGTAGAAGTTGCGAACCAGCAACTGCGCTATCGAATTGCCCCAGATAGTTGAAAACCATTGCAGGTTCGGGACGCGATTTAAGTACGCTATCGCTGCTTAAGTAACGAAGGATTCCATAACCTACACCGCGCTGGGGAACGCGGCGTATTTGTTCTTTCACGGATTTCAGCGCCTCGCCGGGCTCCCAATTGTCTCCGGAGTCGTTCAATTCCAGACGCACAGGGAAAATCGACGTGAACCATCCGACCGTTCTGCTGACGTCCACATCTTCAAATAAATTTTCCCGGCCATGCCCCTCCAGATTTGTATACAACGTTCGACTGCCGGTCCATTTTGTCCAAGCGCGACCCAGCGCGGTCAGCAGCACGTCATTAATCTGCGTGTTGTAGACTGCCGGAACCCGTTGGAGCAGAGATTGTGTTGCATCTTCATCCAGCGTCACCGTTATCTTTTTGGCGTTGCCCTCCGTGTTTGCCGATGCCGCCGCGTCCATCGCCAAAGGTTTCAACGTTTCAGTAACCGCGCTGGGTTCGGTGACCGCCATCCAGTAGGGCAATTCCTGTTGCAAGGAAGATGAATCAGCGAGCGTCTGCAAACGCTCGGCCCAGGTCTTGTAAGAGGCCGTCTTTGCCGGCAATGTGACTTTTTGTTTCGCTTTAATTTGCTGGTACGCGGTCTCCAAATCTTCCAGCAACGGTCGCCACGAAATTCCGTCGACTGCCAGATGATGAACCACAAAAAGCAACCGCCCGCGCTGTTCGCCGCCTAACTTGAAATACACCACATGCCAAAGCGGCCCGTGTTGCAGGTTGAGGCTGGCTTGCTGTATCGCCGAACTCGATTCGATGGCCGAACGCTGTTCTGGTTCCAAAAGCTCGGAAATGTCTACCCATTCCAGCGGTGGCTGCTCTGAAGAGCTGGAATAAAACATTCTCCAGGCGCTATTTTCCTGCACCGCCCGCAATCGCAGCGCATCATGATGGCGGCTCAATTCCACAAGCGCTTGTTCGAGAACTCCGCGATCCAGATTTTCCGTAACGGTAAAGAGAAAGGCCTGGTTGTAATGCTGCAAATCTTCCAGGTTTTGTTCAAAAAACCATTTCGCGATAGGTGTGAGAGGTACGTCACCCGCGGCTTCCACCGAAGAACTATTTTCCTTATCGGTCACACCCGCGACGCTCGCAAGAGAAGCAATGGTTTGATTCGCAAACAACAATTTAGGCGTCAGCTTTAACCCTTCACGCCGCGCTGCTGAAATGATCTGAATGCTCAGGATCGAATCGCCGCCCAGCTCAAAAAAATTATCCTCGATACCGATGTTCTCCATCCGCAGCGCTTTTGACCACACCGCCGATAGCGTTTTTTCCGCCGCCGTGCGCGGTGCCACATAGCGCCTGGTAAGTTCGGGACGCTGGCTTTCCGGAACCGGCAAAGCTCTCTGATCCAGCTTGCCGCTGGCTGTCAACGGCAGAGCATCCAGAAACACAAATGCCGCCGGGACCATGTAGTCCGGCACCTTTTTTTTCAGATGCTCGCGAAGGACATTTACCTCCGGCGCCGGCTGCGAAGTAACCACATAAGCTGTCAGCCTCTTCATGCCCGGCTCGTCTTCGCGCGCTATCACCGCAGCAGAGCGCACCGCCGGATGCTGCAACAGCACCGATTCAATCTCGCCAAGCTCGATGCGAAAGCCGCGAATTTTTACCTGATGATCGATGCGCCCCAGATATTCAACGTCACGCCCCGGCAAAAACCGCGCCAGATCCCCCGTTTTGTAAAGCCTCGCATCTTTGCGCCCGCTAACGTGATCCGGTATGAACCGCTGAGCTGTCAGCTCCGGACGCCGCAAATACCCGCGAGCGAGTCCCGCGCCGCCCACGTGCATCTCCCCCGGCACTCCGATCGGCACCAACTGTCCGCTTTCATCCAAAATATAAATTTGTAAATCGGGAATCGGCACGCCAATCACGCTGCCGGAGTTCAAATCGTCTTTGGAAAGCGGACGATACGTGACGTGCACTGTTGTTTCCGTGATTCCGTACATATTCACAAGCCGCGGCCGTTCATCGCCGTGCCGTTCAAACCACGGGCGCAAGCTCTGCATCTCCAACGCTTCGCCGCCAAAAATTACGTAACGTAACGCTAATTCCTTCTGGCCCACCGCTTCTTCCGCCTGAATCAGCTGGCGAAACGCCGACGGCGTCTGATTCAGCACCGTGACCTTTTCCCGCGTCAGTAATTCGTAAAATGCTTCCGGCGACCGGCTCACCAGGAAAGGAACCACCACAACGCGCCCGCCATAAAGCAGCGCGCCCCAAATTTCCCAAACACTAAAATCAAATGCGCACGAGTGGAATAATGTCCAACTGTCCCGCGCGTTGAAATGAAACCAGCTTTCCGTGGCACGCATGAGCCTGGCTACGTTGCGGTGCGTG
The DNA here is from genome assembly GCA_963733775.1 of uncultured Acidobacteriota bacterium. Classification (GTDB taxonomy): domain Bacteria; phylum Acidobacteriota; class Terriglobia; order Acidiferrales; family UBA7541; genus Acidiferrum. The sequence goes on from CAVTEE010000006.1 coordinate 180,100, forward strand.
AGTATGCAACCCTTCGGCTGGCCGGTGGACCCCGAGGTGTAAATCACATAGGCCATGTCATCAGGTGTTACCCGCGTCTCGGGATCGCTTGTCGGTTGCGATCCGAGGGCTGCTTCCGCGTCGTCCAGAAAAATTGTCCGCGCTTGATGTTGTGGCAGTCCCGCCGCCAATTTCTTTTCCGTGAGAAGCACCGGCGCCTGCGCATCTTTCAGCATGAAGGCCAGCCGATCAGTCGGATAACTCAGGTCGATGGGAAGATAAGCGCCGCCGGCTTTCAATATGCCCAGAATGGCAATCACCAAATCTGTCGAGCGATCAATGCAGAGGCCCACCAGTACGTCCGGACCAATCCCACAAGCAATCAGGTAGTGCGCGATTTGATTGGCACGCTGGTTTACTTCGCCGTAGGTCAAAGTTTGTGAGTCGCACGTGAGCGCCGGGGCGTCAGGCGATGCTGCAGCATTACGTTCAAACCAATGATGCAGGCACTCCACATTGTTGAAGGAAACCCCGTCGGCATTGACGAAAGAGAGCATCCGCTGCTTCTCTTCTTCGTCCATCATGGAAAGCGCCGCGAGAGAAGTTTCAGGAAATTCGCAGCTTTGCGCCAACAAATGTATGAAATGACCCAGCATGCGTTCCGCTGTTTCGGGTAGAAACAAATTCTTGTTAAATTCCAGTGCCAACTCGTAGCCCTCGGAGGCGGGCGTTACTTCGAGCACTAAATCGAACTTGGCGCCCCCATTGTGCAAAGGTAGGGAGGTGACCTTTAATCCGGCAGGGTTAAAGACCTTGTCGATGTCGCTTTGTAAAACCAGCATTACCTGAAAAACCGGCGAATACGTTAAATCGCGTGCCAGGTCGAGCTCGTTCACCAAATGATCAAATGGCAAGTCCTGGTGAGCCAGTGCTTCCAGCATTTTGCCGCGCGTCGATTGCAGGTGCGCCTTAAACGATGCTTTTTTATCGACCAGCTCCCGGATGGCCAGCGTGTTCACGAAACAACCTATCAATTCCTCTACCGCGCTATGCGTTCTGCCCGCCACCGGTACACCTATGACGATGTCTTCTTGGCGGCTGTAACGTTGTAAAAGTGTCTGGAACGTGGCCAGCAAAACCGTGAATGGTGTGCAATGTTCACGCTCCGCCAATTGCTCCAGCGCCCGGCGTGTGGCCGCGGAAATTTGTTTTCGTACGCAGCCTCCCACGTAAGTCATCATCGAAGGGCGAGGCATGTCCGAAGGTATTTCTAATAAGGCCGGAGCCCCGCGCAATTCGTTTTTCCAGTAGTCCAAATCGCTTTGGTAGTCGCCGGCGGCGATCCGCGCCCGCTGCCATTCGGCGTAGTCGGCGTACGACGCGCGAAGCGGTTTCCAGAAAGGTTCGTGGCCCTTCGACGCTGCTCTGTAGGCCTCCGAAAGATCCCGCAGCAAAATGCCCATCGACCAGCCATCGGAAATGATGTGATGAACGTTGAGCACCAGGACGTGATCGTTCGGCGCAAGCGAAATCACCAGGCACCGCAGTAATGGCTCTTCAGACAGCTCAAACGTTCGACTGGCCTCTTCGTTGGACAACCTTAAGGCTTCCGCTTCCGACTTAGCAGCCAGCTCTTGTACAAAAACTTTAGGAACTTCCGACTGCTTGATGACTGCCGACCCTTCCTGCGCGCTGAAGGTTGAACGCAGCGTGGCGTGGCGCGACATCACCGACCCCAAAGCCTTCCGCAAAAGTTCGATGTTCAACGGCCCCTGAATGCGTCGAGCCAAAGGAATGTTGTACGCCGCGCGGTTCGGAATGAATTGATCCAGAAACCATAAGCGCTGTTGAGCGGCAGAAAGCGTAAGCTCCTTCGCCTTCGGCAACGTCATGTCGCCGGCGCCGCGCGCCTGGTCGAGCAGTGCATCCAATTCGATGATCGTTGGATTAGCTAGAACCGCGATCAGCGGAACCAGCACCCCGAACTCCGTCGTCATTCGCGACGCAATACTCGCCGCCTGCAGCGATTGCCCACCAAGACTAAGAAATGCGTCGGTTACGCCAACCTGATCAATATGTAGAACCTCTTCCCATATTTTTGCGATTAGCGCTTCCCGGGCATTCCGCGGCAAAACCAATTCGTTTCCAAGCTGTGGCCTGGCGCGCCGCAAATGAGTTGCTACCGCGGAGAGAATGCTTTCGACGGAATCAAGTTCCATCGCGATCTTACGGTAATCCGCGTGAGGCGCGTGGCCTTGGCGCTCATTGCCCGCCTCTTCAACAGTCTCGCCCTGCGCTGCAATTTCGGGATTAAATTCGACCGCCGCAGCTTCCGCAACGCTCATGCGAAACGAACCGTCGCCGAGTAATTCCATTCCAACCGATTTCAGAAATTGTTCCGCCGGTTGATTGCGTTCCGTTCGAACAAAAGGAATTGCAATCTCATCGGCCCCGAGGCGCTGGGCTTCACGCCCAATGGCTGCAAGCACACGATGTTCCACACCTTTACCGAGCACCCGGCAACTCATTAAAATATTTTCTACCCGCAGGCATTTGCCTTCAGCTATCAGCACAACCAACCCGACCTCGCCATAATCGCCGAAGCGATCGCGAGCGCGTACCAGCAGCATGCGGCGTTCGCCGGAGTCCAATAATGATGCGATTTCCGCGGTCTGCCGGCGAATTCCCGTGGTGTTGAACTGATTGGTCCGCTGCGTTAATTGCGCGGCGCGTTCGTAATTTGTCGGCACCGGCGGCTCAATCGTGACCTGCAAATTCAAGCCGTCGATGAACTCTCGGAAGGAAGTTGCTGCGGAGCGGAAACGGTTGCGTTCACCTTGCTCGCGGTAAAGCTCAGTGCGTTTTGCGTCTACCTCGGTCGCCCCGGTTCGATCGAACACCCACACGTGTTCCAAAAACGTCTTTATAGGTTTTGTTCCGGGCGGCGGCAAAAGCAAAGTGGTCACCGCCGGACAGTTGCTTTGCACGTCGGCGCATTCCACCGGGTTATCATCCAGAAAAATAAAACTGTCCAAGCCGAGTTCTAATTCATTAGCCAGCGTCGCGATATTTAGCGATTTAGGTTCCCAATTGATTTTCCATGCGACGAAGTCTTCGCGGCGCAATATCATTCCGCGCCGCTGAAAAACCTCGGCAACGTCCGCTTCTTCATTCTTGCTGGCAAGCGCGAGCAGAACCCCGCTGTTTTTCTGGTTCCTCAAAAAATTCTGCAACGCAAGATAATCGCCACTTATCTCCACTTGCCTTGCGCCAATTTCGCCTACGACGCCACCCCACAGCGTATTGTCCGCGTCGACGACAATGACTTTGTGAGGAGGGGTTAGTAGCGCCCGCGATTTGCGTACCAGCATCGTTCCCAGCGCAGCCCAATAAGCCGGTGTGAAGGGAATATGCGCCTGACGATCATTCTCGGGATCGTCAACCACCTCGACCGGATACAATTGTGCCAACTCGGCTGCGTCGATCACGTGGATACCGCGAAGCGCCGCCGCCGCAGTGCGAACCTCAGCGTGCACCGTTGAAAGCGTCGCCGACAATTCGGCGTTAGCTAATGCACTTTGCGGAGGCGGGCACAGAAACAACACCGTTGTTCGTCGCGCTTGTTTTGCGAATCCTTCGAGCGCGGCCACAAATTCTCCGGTGGCGGTCGAAATGATATCCGCGGATTTTCCGCGTTTTTGATCGCGCGCCCAGTCTTCCAATCGAATCAAAAGGAAATTCACGCCGGGCTCAGTCGAAGACGGCAAACTGGCGGGCGCCATTAATTCCTGAAAAACCTGGTTATAGCCCGAGAACACCAGCCGGACAGGGTGAATTCCTAACATGTCCAACCAGAACCGCAGAGTATCTCCGACAGGCTCCGCCGTGAAATTGGCCGTTACCGTCATCAGAAACTCGCGGGTTCTGTTCGAGCTGACTGATTTTTGGGGTTTATCGCCCATGGGGGAGAGGCATTCCGAATTACGGCCTTTCTAAATTTGCTCTCGCAACGCTAAATGTGTTGCACAAGCCGCGCTCCGAGAGACGCTGGCGCATTTCAGTGTGTTCCTCAGCGATGGTCATTCGTCGGGCCTTGAGAAAGCGCCGCAACTGCTCACGCTATCAAGCTGATTTCTGAGCCCGTTTTCGCCATTCGCGGTCTCGCCAGGATCTCTTTGCACCCGCACCGGTCAAATACACGCGGCTAGCCAAAGAGACCAGCGGATTCCGTCTGCGCATAGACACAAAGTTGACCAATTCATGCCAGTTCGACTGGTTTACCACGTTGGCCGAAACCGAAATGCACGCTGTTAACATCTTCGTGGTGTGCCACCAGTGGCTGGGAATGAACAATAATTCTCCCGGTTCGAGAATGAAAACTGTAGGCTGAGCTTTCGCGAAGAGCGGAAATTTCTTCAAATCCGGATTGTCGACGCTGTTTATCAAAGAATTGTTCTGTTTTTCCGGCGATGGATATAGGAATTGTTCCTGGCTCGGCGGATAAATGATGAATTTCTTTTGCCCGTACACTTGCATCAGGAACGCGTGAGTTCCGGCTCCGTCATAATGCAACACCGGAAACGCGCCGCCTTTTCCGCCGATGTACAGCTCTAAAGCCGCACCGCGGTTCAAAACTTCGCTCACATATTTGACCATGTAATGGTCGGGAAGCCAGTTTGGCTGGAAATATTCAGGAAGTGGCTGAATGTCGTCTTTCAGTGTTGGGAATAATTCGTACAGCACCTGATTGCGGAAATATGGCGCTGGATCCGCGTCGGTGGAAGAGAGCACACGATCAATGAAGCGATCCATGGTGTATTCGACGGCGCCATTTCCTTTCCCCTTGTAAGCGCCCTTGCCCTTGATTTCGTCCAGGGTAAATTTCATACTTCCAAATTCTTTCTTGAAAAATTCCGGAGTCCAACGACGCAGCGCTTTCCAATCGCGAAGCGCGTCCGTAACGATCACCGGCTTGTTGGGGTACAGATATTCCTGGGCAAATTGCTCGTAGCTCAACTTCTCGCGACGGTCGACAGAATTTGTCATCGCCTTACTCACTTTCCTTAATGCTTCGAACCCCGTTTATGCCTCGGGGACCCGCAGGATGCTAGGTTTCCCAGCGTGTCTCAACGGTCGGCATGCACGGGTTCAATTGCGCGTGAACCAGTATTCGAAAATATTTGGGTCGAAAGTGTGTCCACCAGATTGAGATATTCATGCTTTCTACGGTCCCAGCTATGCAGATCCACATAGCGGTATCCACCGGCGATTAACTTTTCGCGAAGCGCGGTGTTGTCGATAACCTCGCACATCGCCTCCGCCAACGCTTTCACATCCCCGGAGGTGAAAAACCGAACCACCGAATTATCGAAATAAAAATTATCTATCTTCGTTCGCGACACCACTACCGGGACGCCCTGGGACATGAATTCCATAATTTTTGTGCTGTACGCTTCGTTGCCGAAAGAGTCCGCCCGCTTGGGAACCACTCCCAGGTCCGCATTGGATATCAGGTCGGCGATGGTTTCCAGCGGAGCGCTGCCGAGAATCTTTACCTTGCCGTTCAAGCCCAACTTTTCCGTCAACGCGATTAATTCGGTTTTTTCGTCGCCGCCGCCGTAAATATGAAACTCGCAATTCGCCACGCGTTTTTGCACCAGCGCAAAAGCTTCGATGGCTATGTCCAGTCCCTGATGCCATTGAAAACTGCCCGGAAAAATGACGATGATCCTGTCGTCCGTGCGGGTGCGCTGGCGCCGGTAAAAAAGGCCCGGGTCTACGTGATTCAGGAACACGGAGCATTTTTCTTTCGGAACAGAGCGCGAGAGCAATTTTTCATACCACAAATGATTCGAGACGATTACATAGTCGACGAAGGCTGCCGAGGCTTTCTCGATAAATTTAAGTAACGCGATATAAAGATTGCCTGGTCTGGCGTCGAACTTGTTGGCAAACAATTCTGGTACGATGTCGTGAATGTCCAGAATTATCCGCGCCCCAGTCATCTTCGGATACCACGCGGCGAAAACCAGAAAATCCGGAAGGTTGTGCACGTGCACCACGTCGTACTTGACGCGGTGGTGGCGTTTGGTCATGAAAATGGATGAGACCAGTAGAAAACGCAGCAGCCGCCACGCATAAGTCCACTTCCCGCGCTCGTTGCGCACGCGGTTTTGTACCCGAAATACCGTGACCCCGTTGATTTCTTCGCTAACCAAGGGTGCGTTGCCCCCGGTCAGGGCTATCACTTCAACCTGGTCTCCGCGCTTCGCAAGCGCCTCGGCGTATCGCCGCACCCGGTTGTCCGTTTCATAAGTGTTGTGCACCAGCATGCAGACTTTCTTGCGCGAATTCCGTTCTGTCAGGGGCATCGCGGAACAATAGAACCGCGCCACTTCGCAAGGTGTGGTGCTCCAATATTTGTCCGAGTATTTTTCCTTCGCGTAGGTTAGAAATTCCTCATAAAACGCCGCAGGGAACTCCCCCTTTTTCGTCTGTCCTTCAAAACACATGTAATCCGGGTGCGTGTTGAGCAATGCCATGCCCCCACACGCCGCAACCCAATCCAGTTTTTTCTTCCAGATATCGATATTCGGTTCGCGCAACACCACGAAAAGCGTGAAATCTTGAGGCAACGTATAAGGGAGCTCGACGAACCCGCTGTTGTTTGGCCCTGGTACCCAGAAGGGAAAAGCCGTGCCAACGGCGTCAGGTTCAGGCTCGAATGGATCGGTATCGAATGTCGACGCATCGTATTCCACGCCCAACTGGTGCAGCCACGCCAATTTATGCTGCATCAATGGCGACCGGAATCCGCAGGCTTTCCACTCTCGCAAAAAATTCCTGATCTGCGCCGCCTTACTCGCGAATTCCTCCTTGGACGCATAAAGCTTCCCGTCATGCTGCAAGCCGTGAACGCCAACTTCAAATCCTTGGCGCACCATGTTCTCGCGCAACTCAGGGCTTAAAACGTATTCGCCATCCGGAACGAAATTGAATGAGGAGCGAAACCCAATGCGCGTTTCCAACGCCGTCACTTGTTCGACGCGAGATAGCCCCTTGGCGCCCTCAACATCGTGGGTCAGAACAAACGCGAACTGCTTGCCGCCGGGCCATCCGGGCCAGCCTGGAGGGTGCACCGCGGCTTTCGGGTCGATCGGCCATGTGCCCGCATATCTCGCTAACCGAGATTTGGCCCGCTGTCGGCGTAGCGCCAGGCGAACTGACCAGGGTATAAACGGTTTCAAAAAGTAATAAATTTCATTCAACATGGCGTATCGTGCGGTCCAAAAATATTGTCACACGTTTTCTGCGAGATGGAATTCGGGAGCGATTTTCGTGCGCGTTTCGATACATGACAACTCAGACACCAAACAACAACATCCGCTCTAAACTACGTCAGGCAATCAGCCAGACTGCGGCAAGCTCACTTTTTTTCGCGTGCTGAGGATACTGCTGGGGAGCTAACGCGAAACCGTGAGAGCGCTTCCCCCAAGTTTTGTACGAAGGTCTCTGAATTGTAGACGTCGCTGTCGATCCGCGAAGATCCTGGAGGCGGAATGGGCTCTATCTCGTCCAATTGGAATTCCCGTGCGATGTCCTCCACAATTTTTGGAGAGACCACCCGTTCTTGTTCCACGTAGGTATTAATTAAGGCGTGCTCGCATAGAAGATTCACGACCCGTGGAATTCCCAGTGAATACATGTGAACGGTGTCCATCGCTTCGGGACTGAAAATCTGCTCCCCGGTGGTGCCCGCGATTCGCAACCGTTCGGCGATATATGCGTGAGTCTGTTCCTTGGTAAGCGGCGCCGTCCTGCAACGTAACGTGATGCGTTGTTTTAGTTGGCGCAACTGCGGCAGCTTCAATTTTTCTTCAAGTTCCGGCTGGCCAGAAAGCACAATTTGTAGAAGCTTTTCCGTGGAGGTTTCGAGGTTGGTGAGCATACGAATCTCTTCCAGCACCGGGTAGCTCAGGTTCTGGGCCTCGTCGATTATAAGAACCGCCGTCTCGCCGGCACGGTAGCGCTCCAGCAGCCACTGGTTCAGCTTCATCAGCTGTTGGCTCTTGGTGCGCGATTCACAGACAATTTCGAATTCAGCCAGAATAAAATCGAACAAATGGCTGGTGTTCATCCGCGAATTAAAAAGAAATGCTGTACGCGTGCGCCGCTGCCGCAGCCAATCCAGAAGCCGGTTCACCAGGGTAGTTTTTCCGGTGCCCACTTCCCCGGTCAGAGTGATGAAACCTTTGCGTGTCTGGATGCCGTACATGAGGCCCGTCAAAGCCTCTTCGATTTGCTTCGTCAAATAAAGATAACGAGGATCGGGATTGACGTTGAACGGGTTCTCTTTTAAGCCGAAGTAGCTCTTATACATTTCGATTCTCGCTAATTTCTCGCTGCTCTCTGTCCCGGTTCGTCAGCTTCATAAGCTCTTCAAATTCTTAACGCAAAACAAACGGCCGAGTATGCCATTGATATCCAACGGCAAGTTGGTGTTGCGTAGAGGTACCGCCACCAGTGCACACTGAGATTCCACAGGCGGCTAGGTTAGTACTTGTGATATAAGCCGTGTAGCCGAAAGAAAGAAGCCCATTGCGGCCTATTGGCCGATCCAAGCCAGCCCCCAAATAATAAGAGTCGTATGACGGTACCCCAGTTGTCGGCGTTCCCGGGACCACCACAGCGACAAACGCGTGTTCACGGCCATATCCAAGGTTCGCGCGCGCACTCCAAAGCCGCGTGATCTTACGCGTCGCGTTGGCATATACGTTGTCGCCGGTAGCGCCCGCCAAAATGCCGCTTCCACCATTCGTCCCGTGGTTATATGCCAGGGTGACGCCACCCCATTCAAATCCGTAGGAAAGCGATGCTCCGAACGAGAGGTTCGTTTGTTGGGTCTTAGTGCCGATCGGAACCCTGAATGTAACGATCTCCGGCCCCGCAAAAAGTCCCAATCCCAGCCGCCCGGTGATTTTGCGACCATATGCCACATTAAAAACGTGATCGCCGATCGCTTGCGACAAACCGGTGAAATGATACGCGGTAAAGCGATACAAAACACCCACCGTATCCTTTTTCGTTACAGAGTAGTTGTAACCAATGCTCCCAATTTCATCGTCGTTATCAATATTTCCCGGCTGCGTGAAACGCAACAATCCATAAGAACCTATCAGCGTAATTGACGAGCGCGGGCTTACCTCTAAATTCGCCTGTACCGCAAACGAATTGCTATAGCGGGGTCCATTGGCCAGCAGGATGGTCTGGTTCGGTAGGTATACGCCGCCCAGGAGCGGCGCTACCGGCGAAAGCGAACCACCGATGCCCGGGGTTCCAATACCAGACAGCCCGCCAAAACCAAATTGACTTGTAGGCAGGTAGGCGAATTCGTCAAAAAACTGCAACTGCCAGCGCTGCCAGTCAAAGGACTGCATAAATCCCAATTGTTGGTACGTGCCATTCCCCTCGTTGTCGGTAGAGAAATATCCGCCGCCCGAATAATTGAGGGCGAGACGGGCGTGCGGCCAAGCCTCCAACAAACTTAAGTTGCCGGCAAGGTAGGTAGTGTCGAACCAATTTCCGCCGTTCCCGCCGCCTTGCACGGTATTGGCCACTTGTACGCCGGGGACCCAATAACTATGCCGAAACTCTACTGAACCCAGTCCCGGCTCTTGTATCCCCGTAAGCGGCGAAGTATCTGGCGTCAGCGCATTTGGATCGGTGGTGGTGTCCTGTGCGTTAGGATCAATCAGCGGTGCATGCGCGGCAGGCTTCGGTTTGCCATTTTCTTCTTGTTGGTCCTGCGCGTACACTCCGCTCGCGCTAAACGCGCTGCAGATAACGCCAACAATCGCCCCGCTCCTGAGAATCGATGTAATCGGACGTTTCATCTCATTCCTTTACGGCACTACGATTATGTCGCCGCCTTGAAGCATGATGTTCTGCTCCACGTTCTTACCTGAAATCGCGTCTTTGTAATTGAACGAGTGTTTCACCTGCCTCCCGTCTTCCATCCGCAGAATGTATATCTTCTTTTCTCGCGCGAACTGCGTAAAACCGCCAGCAGTGGAAAGCGCCTGCAATACCGTCATGTTAGGCAGCAGCGGGAAAGCTCCCGGGCGCGCAACTTCCCCTGAAACAAAAAATTTGCGGCTGTTAATTTCTGTAACGCCCACAGTCACTTGCGGGCTGGTAATAAATTTCTTTAGACCTTCCGCGATTTTCGCGGCCAGTTGATTTGTCGTCAGCCCAGAAGCCTGAACATCATTTACCAGTGGTAGGGTTATTTTACCATCGGGACGAACTGGTACGACCCGCGAGATGTCCGGTTCCTTCCAGACGTCAATCCGCAGCATATCTTGCGGGCCGATCTTATAATCCGGATCGGTCGCGACCGTATTAGCCGGTAGCGCTTGATTAACCGAGGGCGCTGGCCTGGACTGGGCCGCATCGTTATTCTGGGTGGCGCAGCGGGTTACAGCCCACCCGAGCCCTGAAAACAAGCTGGCGCTGATAATTAGGCCCACGAAACTTCGTCGCATCATATTCTATTCTCCAGGCCTTCGAGTGAGATCTGACTGGGACCGGCCCGCAAGGTCCCAAGCTTGTTGTTAAGTGTATATACCGCTCGGCGGACTGTAAACGCTACAGAAACACAATTGAGCCAATATACCGTCAAACACCCCGCGGTTGGCTTTAGTTCTGGATCGCGCCATCCGCAAGGGTGCGCCCATTCGGGTGCACGTCTAGTACCAGAACCGCTTCGGCAGTCACCCTAAGGAACTCGTTAATTTACACATAAGAAGAGACTTATCATTTAGGACGTTAGCCGTCCCATTGAATTACGCCTTTCCTTTCTCACAAAGTGGCAACTACTTGCCTCTAACCTCATAACGCCTGGCTCCGAGCCATTAATCTTTATCTCAACCGACCCCGGACGCGTAAGAATCCCTATCGCACATCGAATGTATACTTTCCTTGGCGTCCTTGGATGTTCGCGTGGTCCGTTGGGCTTTTTCCCTGATGCCACGAGTTCAAAAGTTAGGAGCTTTCGTGCAACGCGCTTTGTGGTCCGGATTCTTGCGCTCTGCGGAGCAATTCGCGGCGCGACCAGCCTTATTTGCCGGGGGCAAGTTCCTCAAATATAGTGAGTTGCACACAGAATCTTGTCGTGTCGCTGCGACCATCCAAGCGCACGTCGATCCCTCCGAAACAACTCTCACCGCAGTATTTGCTTATCGTAGCCCGACAGCCTTTATTGGCGTTCTTGGTTCATTATTGGCCGGTAATGGGTATGTGCCCTTAAACCGAACTTTTCCTATTGAACGCACCCAGGTGATGTTGGAGCGTTCCGGTTGCCGCTCCATCATTGTCGATGAGGGTTCCTTCGCCCAGCTGAATAAGTTGCTGGAGACCGCTTCGGCACCCCTGCTGGTTTTGACTCCCGATGCTCTGGACTTCGCCGCCTACAAACAGCAGTGGCCACAACACACTTTTCTTGCGGGTCACGAACTCAAGCCCGCTGAAAGCTGGCGGGAGCCGGCTTTCGAACTCGATTCCATCGCCTACCTCTTGTTTACTTCCGGCAGCACCGGTATTCCCAAAGGCGTGGCCGTAGCTCAGCGTAACGTAACTGCCTTTCTGGATTACATGGTCGAACGCTACGAAATAACGGAATCTGACCGCTTGTCTCAGATGTTTGATATGACTTTCGATCTATCGGTCTTTGATATGTTCGTCGCCTGGGAACGTGGTGCCTGCGTATTTTGCCCTTCGCAAAAAACATTGATCAAACCCGGCAAATTCATCAAAGACTTAGAACTCACCATTTGGTTTTCGGTGCCCTCCACCGCCGTCTTTATGAAGCAGCTCGGCATGCTAAAGCCCGCCCAGTATCCCTCGCTGCGTCTCAGCTTATTTTGCGGCGAACCGCTACCGGTATCCTCGGCGACCGCATGGCTCGAAGCCGCGCCGAATTCCACATTGGAAAATCTTTATGGGCCCACAGAGCTGACCATCGCTTGCACCCTATACCGTTGGGATGCCTCCCGTTCCCCTGCCGAATCGGAATTGGGCATCGTCCCTATCGGTTATCCGTACCCCAACATGGGCGTCCTGGTCGTGGATGATAACTTGCTCGAGGTTTCTCCGGGTCAGGAGGGCGAGCTCTTGATGAATGGTCCACAGATGTCTCTCGGCTATTGGAAAGATCCGGCAAAAACGGCCGCGGCTTTCCTCGCCCCCCCCGGCAAAAGCGAAATCTACTATCGCACCGGTGATCGGGTTCGCCGCCCACTGGGAAACGCGCCGTTAACGCATCTCGGTCGCATCGATTCGCAGGTCAAAATTTTTGGTCATCGCGTTGAACTTGGGGAAGTGGAATCAAAAGTTCGCGACGCCTGCGGTTGTGACGGAGTGGTCGCCGTGGGATGGCCAAAAACGGACAGCGGTTTTGGTGGCGTTGAGGTCTTTATTGAAGGCCGGGAATCGCCTCTCGAAAAATTACGCAGTACGGTAACCAAAGATTTGCCGGAATACATGGTTCCTCGCAGGTTTCACTTCATGGACAGATTGCCCCGCAACGCGAATAATAAGTACGATCGTAAAGCCATGCAAAAATTGTTGGAAGAGGGCCTATGAACGCGGCAACGCCGGATGCGGTTCAAGATTTTTTGCGGGAGTATGTAGCCAAGTATTTGCGCGGGCAAGGTCGCGAAGTCCCCGCCGATCTCTCCGATGATTGCGATCTTCTCCTTTCCGGGTACGTCGACTCCCTCGGTTTACTGGAATTGATGACCGCCATTCAGGATCACTTCGGCCGTGAAATCGATTTCGACGAACTGGATGCCGAGCAGATGACTATTGTCGGCCCCCTGAAAAGATTTGTCGCCGAAAAGCTCGCAAAGCCCTGAAATATTAGCCAGTTGGCGCCAACCTCGGGATTCCATCTGTGAACATTTACGCGGTATCGAGGCCTTAACTGACCGGCACAATCAGGCCTGCTCGCCAGTCCCTACTAATTTTCAATACGCTATAATTCCATGGTCACTCCCGGAGTCTCTGTTGACCGAAATTTCACCCGCGGTTAAAGCGCCTCGCTTGTCCATCGAGAATTTCCGGGGCGATTTCGCGCAGTTGGCCTCCTTGATGCAAGCCTCCTGGTCTGAAAATTCTGGCCAAACGTTGTTGTACACCTCCGAATTCCTGTCCTCTTGTTTCGAGTACCCCGGGATGGACTTTTCCTTGGCCCCAGCCATCTACGTCGAATCCAAGCCCGTGGCCTTTGTGGCTGGCTTTCCTCGACATGTGAATTTTAACGGCCGCAATCAAAAAATCATTGTCATTACATTCTTAACCGTCTTGCCCGAGTTCAAAAAAAAAGGATTGGGAATCATGGTATGGAGTGACCTCGTTAATCGCGCCCGCGCCGCCGGTTTTGGCGGCATGGTGAACTACTGCGTGGACGGCGAGCCAATGAATGCCATGATCATAGGCAGTTGCAAGCGGCTCAAATTGCCTGTCGCGCGCATTTATTCCGCGCGGTACATGTCTGCCGTTTTGCGTTCTGCTAATTACAGCCACAGTTCGAATGATAACAATCAGCGAGCCCCCGTCCTCTTACTCGACTTGACCGCTCCACTGGTCGACAATCATCCTTTTGCGCGCACATGGTCCAAGCCCGAATCCGAATGGCAATGTATTCGCCGCTCCCAGTCCATCACAGAAACTCTTTCCGCTGGAGGCCACTCCGGTTTGCTTACCGGTTACATCATGTCCATATCCGATAAAGCGCACACCAAGTGTCTTCTGATCGAAGATATTCTTTGGGGTACTTTGACGACCGAAGATCGGCAAACTCTCCTTCAAGAATTTCTGAAGAAAGCGGCCAACGCTGGTGTTCGGCTGGCAACCGTGCCGGTGTTGGGTTACGCCGACATGGAGCCTTTCAAGAAAGCGCGATTTCAGAGCACTCGGCGCGTCCTGCACGCCTATCTAACACTGTGGTCCGCCGGGCACGCTGATCTTCCAGTCGAGCCGCTACCATCGATGTACCTGGATGTTTTTTGAGATTTAAAATACGGAATGCGAATCTAACTGGCTAAGGCGGTCATGAACCTTATCGAAGCTCTGGAAATTTCGCGGAAACCTGTTGCGCAAGACGCCAAATTACTGCGTGTTTTTCTGGCTTGCGGCTTCACTCCGCTGCATTTGCAAAACTTTTTGTCCGCTCACGTGCGTCAGCAGTTCCCAGACAATCGCATCGAGATTAAAACCGGTTTGTTCGGAGATTTAGCTGGCTCGTTGGAACGGCTTGACGCTAAAGGTTACGACGGAACTGCAGTCGCGTTGGAGTGGCCCGACGTAGACTCCCGTTTGGGCGTTCGCGAATTGGGTGGTTGGCGAGTTTCCGATGTCCACGAAGTCATTTCTTCCGTGGATCGTCAGCTGGCTCGTTTGCAGCGTGCCCTGAAAACAGCAGCGCGCTCAGCGCCGGTCGTGGTTTCCTTGCCCACACTGCCATTGCCGCCGCTGTTCTACACTCCTCCAAATATAAACAGTGCGGAAAAAACAAAATTACTCCTGTCCGTCGCAAAATTTGCGGCTGATCTCTCCGAAGAGCCCGGAATTCGAATTGTCGATTCACAAGCCTTGGATTCCGTATCTCCACCGGCCTCTCGATTTGATATCAAATCTGAAATTCTCAGCGGCTTTCCCTATAAATTGCCGCACGCCTCGGCGCTCGCCCAGTCAATGGCCACGTTGCTGCAAGCACGAACCCCCAAAAAAGGCTTAATCACCGACTTGGATGACACCCTGTGGTCCGGGATTCTTGGTGAAGTTGGCGTGGATGGTGTCAATTGGAGTCTCGAGCATCACAGCCATATTCACGGCTTGTACCAGCAATTTCTCTCTTCCCTCGCGAGTGCCGGCGTTCTCGTTGGTGTCGCCAGCAAAAATGATGCTGCTCTCGTCCAGCAAGCCTTCGATCGAAAGGATTTGCGTCTCAAAAAAGACAAAGTGTTTCCTTTCGAAGTGCACTGGCACCGCAAATCGGATTCGGTCCAGCGCATCTTGAAATCCTGGAACATCGGCCCGGAAGCGGTGGTTTTTATCGATGACAGTCCCATGGAGGCCGCGGAAGTAAAAGCCGCATTTCCCACAATGGAATGTCTGGTCTTCAAAAAAGATGATTATCAGTCCGTTTGGGATTTGCTTGCAAATCTTCGTGCATCTTTCGGCAAGACCGCTATTTCCAAGGAAGACTCGATCCGTCTTGAAAGTTTGCGCAGCGCAGCGCTTTTGCTCGACGCCTTGGGCCAGGATGGCAACGCTTCCGATGAGTTTTTGAAACGCGCCGATGCGTTTGTTTCTTTTGATTTCACCAAGCGCCCCAAAGACGGCCGAGCCTTCGAATTGGTCAATAAAACCAATCAATTCAATTTGAATGGCAAACGTTTCAGCGAATCGGAGTGGACCAAATTCCTCGCCGATCCCGCCAGCTTCCTGGTTACCGTCACCTATCAGGATAAATACGGCCCACTGGGGAAGATCGCTGTCTTGTTAGGTAAAGTCCACGAAAAGAAACTACACATTTCCGCTTGGGTGATGAGTTGCCGCGCTTTTTCGCGCCGCGTCGAACATCACAGCCTCAAGAGGCTTTTCGATAAATTTGACGCCGACGAAGCAGTTTTCGATTTTCAGCCCACCGAAAGAAATGGCCCAACCCAGGATTTTTTTCTGGAATTAGTCGGCGACCCGCCGCAACCAGGTCTAAAAATATCGCGCGCCTCGTTTCAGGAAAAGGCCCCGCCCCTGTTTCACCGTGTGGAGGAAATGTAGATGCCAGAATGGGATGACCGCCTGACCCGCTGTTTCACGTCGGTATTTCCGGCGCTTCGGCCCGATCAAATTCAAGCGGCCAGCGTGGAAACCGTACCGGCTTGGGACTCATTGGCCGCAGTCACGCTGATCGCCGTACTGGAGCAGGAATTCGATACCCAAATCGACTTGATGGAAATGCCGGAGTTAACTTCTTACAGCGCTGTCCGCGACTACCTGCAAAGACAAATCAAATAGTGGGCATCGATTTTTTTATCGAACTTCTAACCTCTAATCTCGAACCTCTAATTTAATCTCTAACCTATAGTTCAACTCGCCTCTAATTCCGCACTAAAATAAGTGCAGTCCGGATGTTGAAACACCAGCGCGCTCACACTCGCTTCCGGATCCATCATGAAACCTTCCGTCAATTGCACGCCGATTTCCTCCGGCTTCAACAATTGCCACAATCCGACCTGATCCTCCAGATTGGGACACGCCGGATATCCAAAGCTGTAGCGCTTCCCGCGATATCGGGAAGTAAATCGTTGCGCCATCGTCAAATCCGGCGGATCAGGAAAGCCCCAATCCTCGCGAATCCTGCGATGCAACCACTCCGCGCAAGCCTCCGCCGATTCAATCGCCAGCGCCTGCAAGCCATGCGACTTGAAGTAATACCCGTCATTCTTCGCTTTTTCTGAACGTTCCCGCACGCCTTCGCCAGCCGTCACCACAAATAACGCCAGGTGATCCCGTTTCCCGTCCCGCGCCGGCAAAATGTAATCGCTCAAACAGAGTTGGTCGCCCACCCGTTGCCGCGGAAATTGGAACGTATGCAGCGCTTTACTCTCGCCAGGCGCAAACAACTGTATGGAATTGCCATCCGCCTCAGCCTCAAAGAATTGCCACACCGCGCGCACCTTCATGAACTGCGCGGCTTCCACTTTTACTTCTTCCATGCTCTCGTACAACTCCACAGCTTTCGCCTCGCGCTCCGCAAAGCGCTTCACAAAATCCCCGCGAAAACCCATGTGCCGGCCATACAACATATAAGGATTGATGTAGCTCCAGATATCTCTCAAATCAGGAACCAATCGAACCTTGCGATCCAGCGTCGCTACCTCCTGAATCGGCAAATCCGCGCGAACTTTTGGCGACCGTGTCACCGCAGGCGCGGCATTCACCACCACTGTCGTCGACACGTTGACGCCATTCCCGGAGAACGTGTGCTGGTGCATCACCTCG
The DNA here is from genome assembly GCA_963733775.1 of uncultured Acidobacteriota bacterium. GTDB lineage: Bacteria > Acidobacteriota > Terriglobia > Acidiferrales > UBA7541 > Acidiferrum. The sequence continues at coordinate 197,146 of CAVTEE010000006.1, forward strand.
TTTCGCGTCCCCGGATCCATCAGCTCGTTCATCAATCGCAACCCGGTCATCGCATCTTTGGCGTAAAAAACCGCTTGGCCATAAGTCGGCCCTATTTTGTTTTGCGTATATTTTGCCGAAAGCGCCGCGCCTCCCACCAACAAAGGCACCATAATCCCTGCATCTTTCAAATCGTTGGCAGTAATCACCATCTGCTGCGCGCTCTTCACCAGTAATCCAGACAGCCCAATCGCATCCGGGTGATGCTGTTTATAAGCCTTGATCAATTCTTCCGGCGGAACCTTGATCCCCAGGTTCACAACGTCGTACCCGTTGTTCTTGAAAATAATCTCCACCAGATTTTTGCCGATGTCGTGCACATCTCCCTTCACCGTGGCCAGCACCACCTTGCCGCGTTTCGCGGTATCCGCCTTTTCCATGAATTGCTCAAGATGGCTGACCGCCGCTTTCATCGCTTCCGCGGATTGCAACACCTCCGCCACGATCAGCTCATTCGCGTTAAACAGCCGCCCCACTTCCGCCATGCCCGCCATCAGCGGCCCATTCACGATATCCAGCGGCGCCGTTCCTTCGCTGCGTTTACGCTCCAGATCCGCAACTAACCCGTCGCGCGTGCCTTCGATAATGTAGTTGGCCAGCCGTTCATCTAGCGGCAAATCCGCGGCGCTGATTTTCTGTTTCTTGGTCGCCGTGCGGAAATGTTCCGCAATTGCCGCGATGTAGTATTGGTTGACTGCTGCTTTTTGTTCTTTACTCTGCTGACGCCAATCTTTCGGCGCATTCGCCAAAAGTGCGGCTTGTGGATGCTCCTGCAGGCACATTCATCGGCGGATGCGAAAACAATAAATTCTCCGCCAGTCGTCTCTCGTGCTCCGGAATCGAAGCAAACCGCTCCAGCTTTTCCGTATTCACGATCGCCAGATCGAGTCCCGCCTTAGTGCAGTAATAAAGAAAAACGGAATTGACCACTTCCCGCGCGCCAGGTGGCAATCCAAAAGACACATTGGAAATACCCAATATCGTTCGCGTATCCGGCAAGGCCTGCTTGATTAATCGAATCCCCTCAACCGTCTCAACCGCCCCGCCAATATAATTTTCATCCCCGGTCGCGCACGGAAACACCAGCGGATCAAAAATAATGTCTTCCGGCCCTAACCCATATTTTTCCGTCAGCAGTTTGTAGCTGCGTTGCGCGATCGCCAATTTGCGCTCGCGCGTAAACGCTTGCGCCTGCTCTTTGTCTTCATCAATGCAACCCACCACCACCGCCGCCCCAAAATCGTGCGCCAGCGGCACCACTCGTTCGAATTTCTCTTCGCCATCCTCCAGGTTGATGGAATTAATAATCGACTTGCCCTGGCAATACGTCAGCGCAATCTCAATCGCTGAAGGATCGGTGGTATCAATCATCACCGGCGTCTTTACCTTACGAATCAATTTCTCGTAAAACGGCTCAATATCTTTTTTTTCGTCGCGTTCCGTGCTTTGCAGGCACACGTCCACAATGTGCGCGCCGCCGCGAACCTGCCGCCGCGCCACTTCGCTAGCCTCTTCCCACTTTTCTTCTGCAACCAGGTTCTTGAACAATCGCGACCCAATCACGTTGGTTCGCTCGCCCACCAGCAATGGCCGCGTTTGCTCATCCGCTTCGATCGTTTCAATCCCCGAGTAAATCGCGCGGTGCGTTTCCGCAGGCCGTTGCCGCGGTTTCTTGCCTTCCACCATCTGCGCAATCGCCCGGATGTGTTTTTCCGTCGTTCCGCAGCACCCGCCAATAAAGTTCAACCATCCCTGATCAACAAATTTTTCCAGTTGCGCCGCCAGCGTCGTCGGCGTTTCAAGGTATTTGCCTTCTTCATCTGGCAAGCCGGCATTCGGATAGCACGACACATACGCATCCGTCAGTTGGCTTAGCGTGCGGATGTGGTCGGTCATGAACTCCGGCCCGGTTGCACAATTCATTCCGAACGCCAACGGCTTGGCGTGCCGCAACGACGCCCACAAAGCCTCAACCGTCTGCCCGGCTAGCATGCTGCCCATCGGCTCAATCGTGACCGACACAATAAAGGGAACCTGCGTGCCGATTTCTTTGGAAAGTTGTTGAATCGCCAGAATTGCCGCTTTGATGTTTCGCGTGTCCTGGCACGTTTCTACCAGCAGCAGGTCCACGCCGCCTTCCACCAATCCATGTGCCTGGGTGTAGTAAGCGTTCCGCAGTTCCTCAAACGTTACGCCACCCGTTACGGTAATAGCCTTGGTCGTTGGCCCCATTGCTCCCGCAACGAACCGCGGCTTCCCGGCGGTACTCAGTTCATCCGCAGCCTGCCGCGCCAGCTCCGCCGAAAGTTTATTCAGTAAATGCGCATCCGCGGATAATCCGTACTCCGCAAGCACAATGGGTGCCCCGCCAAAGCTATTGGTTTCGACAATATCGGAACCCGCCTCGAAATATTTTCTGTGAATGTCCAGAACCACATCGGGCCGCGTGCGAACCAAATTCTCATTGCAGCCCTCTAGCGCCGCTCCGCCGAAGTCTTCCGCGGTTAGGTCGCGCTGCTGCAGCATGGTGCCCATCGCGCCATCAAGCACCAGGATTCGCTGCGAAAGTAACTCCCGCAGAGCTTGCGCCGATTTGGTGAAATCTCGCATCTTGTCTTTAAGAGTGGGTCCTTTAGAGGTTTGCGCCGTACTTTTATTTTACCCGCGTTCATCACAGGAACCGAATCCCATGCATCAAACGCCCGTTTTGGCGCCCTGAATGGCGATTCCACCTCGCTGGTCGCCAGCCTATTTGAGACAAAATGCTTCGTAGCCGTTACGTAACGGTTCAAGAACACTTGTTGTCAATAGCCTTGCCCCTGGTCCCGGTTTTCACTACGCTGCAATGAGGCAAACCGTGACTAGGCAAACCCTAACTAGACAAACTGTGGCTAGGCAAACTGTGGCTACCAAACGGTCAACTCCCAAACTAAGCGTCTGCATCCTCTCGCCCCACCCGCTGGTGCTGGGCGAATTTGAACGCATTCTCGCCAAAGCAGACTTCAAAGTTATTTCCACTCAACTGGAATCGACCTTGGCTCCCGATCTTCGCAGCTTTGAGCCTCCCGCCGCCCAGGTCTACGTCATCGATGCGCACGCCTCCAAGCCTGCAACTGGCGCTCTCCTGGCCAACCTGATGGAACGCTTTCCGGAAGCCCGTCTGATCGTTGTGGGCGAGCAACACAATGAAGCCAATAGCTACGCGCTGCTTCGTCTCGGTGTTAAAGGTCTGTTGACCTACGCGGAAGCCCGCGAACAACTCACCCGAGCCTTGCCCTTAGTCGCCATCGGTGGCTTCTGGGTGCCCCGTCAACTCCTTTCCGGTTTCGTGGACTCCATACTTACTGGGCAGGGTCGCCGCCTCAAATCCGACTCCGTCACCAATTTGAGCCGCCGCGAACAGGAAGTTCTCGATTCTCTGCTCGAGAATCTTTCCAACAAAGAAATTGGCAGCCGTCTGAATATTGCCGAGCGCACCGTGAAATTCCACGTGTCCAATTTGCTCAGCAAGTTTGGCGTTCGCCGCCGCGCTGATCTGATCCTCCTGACCTTCCAGCGCCGCATGGCCCAAAGCTAGCACTCCTTTTTCACCCATTCCCGATCCTCCATACTGACAACCCCTTTTCATTCTGTTAGCGTTTTACGTCGGCATTCTTCTGCCTTCTTGGTGATGGCCTAGCTTCCTCATTTTCGGCTGCCCCTGCGCAGCTAAGGAGAATTTTCATTGAACGTTCTGGTCACCGGCGCTGCGGGTTATATCGGCAGTGTTTGCAGTGAGGTCCTGCTGGCGCGGGGGATAAGCGTAATTGCGCTGGATAATTTACTGGAGGGCCATCGCGAGGCCGTCCCTCCGGACGCCACTTTTTGCCATGCGGATCTTGGTATTCGCTCGCAAATTGAAGATGTCTTCGCCCAGCATAAAATTGACGCGGTAATGCACTTCGCCGGCGAAGCCCTGGTAGCCAAGTCCGTCCGCGAACCGAGCACTTTTTATGCCGCCAATGTTGCCTGTGGCGTGAATCTTCTCGACGCCATGATTCGCCACGGAGTAAAAAAATTCATCTTTTCCTCCACGGCCGCGACCTATGGCGAACCCGAGATCGTCCCGATCCCCGAAAATCACCGCAAAAATCCCATCAACCCTTATGGCAAATCCAAGTTGGTATTTGAGCAAATTCTCGCCGATTACCGGGCCTACACCGGACTGGCCTACGTGACTCTGCGCTACTTCAACGCCGCCGGCGCCTCGCAGCAGCGCGGCGAAGCGCATCGCACCGAGACGCACCTGATTCCTCTCGTTTTGAACGCTGCGAGCGGCGCCATCCCCCACGTCCAGGTGCTTGGCACCGATTACCCCACGCCCGATGGCACCTGCGTTCGCGACTATATTCACGTTCTCGATATTGCCGACTCCCACCTGCGCGCGCTCCAGCAAATTGAACGAGTCGCCGGCGAAGCCTTTAATGTCGGCAACAGCCGCGGCTATTCCATCTTCGAAGTCATCGACGCTGCTGAACGCGTCACCGGGAAGAAAATCCCGCGCCAACTTTCTCCCCGCCGCCCCGGCGACCCGGCAGTCTTGGTCGCCAGCAAAGAAAAGCTGAAAACCATGCTGGGATGGGAAGCCGCCCATTCTTCGCTGGACGAAATTATTTCCTCAGCGTGGAATTGGAAGCAAAAACATCCTCGCGGTTACGCGGAAGCTGTCACCGTCCAGGGCATCAACAAATAAAGTGTGGCACTGGCGCCGGCTAATATGCGCTGGCGCTGCCAGTAAAAATCAATGGTCGTAAATTTCGATTAGCATGCCGACTTTTTACATTGAACAGTTTGGATGTCGCGCCACCCAAGCCGATGGCGCCGCGCTTGAAGTTCAATTGCTGCAGCGCGGCTACACCAGAGCGGCCAAAGCTGCAGCCGATATCGTGGTCGTGAACACTTGCACCGTTACCGCCGCTGCCGACGCCCAAGCCCGCGACGCGATCAGGAAAATCACCGCACAAAATCATGCCGCCCGGGTCATTGTCACTGGTTGCTACGCCCAGCGTGCCCCCGAAGAAGTGGCCGAGCTTCCCGGCGTCGCTTGGGTAGTAGGGAATTCGCACAAGCCGGAATTGCCCGCACTCATCGAAAATCTTTTCATCGCCTCGCCCCTCAAAGATTTCGTTCCCGTTTTTTCCTTGAAATTGCCTTTTATCCCGCTGCGGCAAGCGCCGGCACAAATCTTGACCGGTGACTTTGAACGCAAACCGCTCCTGAGTGCTCCGGTATTCAACGCCGAAGGAAATCACACTCGTCCCACCCTCAAAATTCAGGACGGCTGCGACTCTCGCTGCGCGTACTGCGTGATCCCGCAAGTCCGCGGCAGAAGCCGCAGCCTGCCTGCCGAAACAGTGCTGCAGCAGATCAACGAACTTTGCGATTCAGATGTAAAAGAGATCGTTCTCAGTGGCATCAATATTGGAACCTACGGCCGGGACCTCAGCCCTCGCGTTACTTTTGCAGAATTGCTGCGCCGCATTCTCGACGAAACGCCCATCGAACGCCTGCGCGTTAGTTCCATCGAGCCTATGGACGTCACCAGCGACCTCATAGAATTTTTTGCCGTAAACGATCGCATGGCCCCGCATTTTCATATGCCTTTGCAAAGCGGCGCGGATCGCATCCTTGCCGCCATGCATCGCTGGTATCGCGCGGATCACTACGCCCGCCGCGCCCATTTAATCCGCGAACATTTGCCCCACGCCGCCATCGGAGCCGATGTGATCGCAGGATTCCCCGGCGAAACCGAAGAAGATCACCTCACTACGCTGGCTTTCATCGAAAGCCTTCCACTCACGTATCTGCATGTATTCTCCTTCTCCAAGCGCCCCGGTACGCAGGCCGCCGCGCTTGCCAACGCGGTTCCCGCGGCGGTTATAAAAAATCGCACCCGGGAACTGCGCGCGCTCGGCGAAAAAAAGTCCGCTGCATTTCGCAATGAACAAATCGGCACTGAATTGCACGTCCTCACCCTCCAATCGGCGCACCGCTCGTCGAACCATGTGGCACACGAGGATTCATGTGATAAAACCGTGCCTGTGAATGAAAGCAACCCAGGCAACGAAACTACCTACACTCCAGCACTCTCCAGCAATTATTTACGGGTGCGGCTGCGCGGCCATTGGTCTGCCAATCAATGGATCAATGTTCGTATCTGCGCCGTCGGGGAAAATGATTTAATCGGAGAGCCTGAAGAATCGGTTAACGCCAATTAAGAGTTCGCGCATTCGCTTAACAAAACGATTTCCTCAGCCCTCAAAAATGACCTGTGCCAAAGCTTGCTCTCCCGTGTGGGTGATGCTGACGGCAATATTCTTCACCCCTAGGCGTGCGGCGATCTTTCCCGCTTCCCCTCGGATCGCCAATGTTGGCCTTCCACTCTTTTCGCGGATCACTTCCAGGTCCACCCAGCGCACCCCATGCGACCAGCCGGTGCCCAACGCCTTCATGGCCGCTTCTTTCACCGCGAACCGCCCGGCGTACCGCTCAAATTTATTTTTAAATCGCTCGCAATAAGCCCTCTCCGCCGGCGTGTAAATTCGCCGTAAAAACGCCTCCCCTCGCCTTTCTATAGTGCTGCGTATCCGCGGCACCTCCGCGATGTCCACACCCGTCCCAATAATCAAGAGGCCTCCAGCAGGCACTTCAGTTCCACCACGATTATACTGGGACCATTAAGATGACGCCGACGAAGACAAAGACGAAGACAAAGACTGGATCGAGAAAGCGAACTTCCAAAGACTGGACGCCAGTTTCGCACGATGCTTGGAAACTTCGGACCTCTGCAGACGGTGTAGGCTTTCTTCAAGTCCCGGCGTTTAGCGCATTTCCCTGGATAGTCCACGGCTTCAGCACTTCTCAAGGAGGCGTCACCGCTCTCAACGGAAACAAAGTGTTGAATCTCGGATTTACCGAATGGGACGCCCGCGAAAATGTTCACAAGAACCGCAAACTCTTTCAATCTGCCCTTAGTGCCAACGAATTCGCTCTCGTTTCGCTAAAGCAATTTCATTCCGATGTGGTATGTGACTTTTCTTCTGCGTCGCCCAATGAGCCCTGCAGCGGGGACGCATCGATTACCAATACTCCGAATCGCCTTCTCGGAATTCAAACTGCCGATTGCGTGCCAATTTTGTTGCTCGACCCCAAAAAACGCGCCGTCGCCGCAGTTCATGCCGGTTGGCGCGGCACACTCCAGCGCATCGTGGCAAAAACCATCGGCCGCATGAAAATGGAATTCAAAACCGCCCCGAGTGATCTGTTAGCGGCCGTTGGTCCCGCCATTGGCGGTTGCTGCTATGAAGTCGGCACGGAAGTCGCCGCCGCCTTCCATTCCCAATTCGTCAATGCCCCGGAATGGTTTGACGAGTTGCGCACTGGTGATGAACCCAATCCTCTGCAATGGCTCAATCAGTTCCCCCCCGGCCATCAACCGCCACCGAAAAATGTTCGGCTAGATTTGCGAAAAGCAAATCGTGCGCAATTGCTGGTCGCAGGTCTCCGCCCGCAAAATATTTTTGTGAGTGATCTTTGTACCGCCTGTCGCCCCGATCTTCTCTTTAGCTATCGTAAACAGGGCAGCGAAAGCGGCCGCATGATGTCAGTGATAGGCATTCGAGAAGGAAGTAAGTCGAGCAGAAAATAAACGCGCACTAAATAAATCACTCGCAACTATCGCTCGGGTTTCTACAGCGTAATCAGATTTGAACCACTTTTCTCAATCGGCGTCTCGTTGAGCAGCGCCAATTGCCCGCAGGCCGCCATTACATCTCGCCCGCGCGAGCGCCGCACAAAAGTCGCAATCCCGCGATCAATCAAAAGCTCCTGAAATTCCGCGATGGCTTCCTCGGAAGACTCCCGGTAAGGCAAGTCTCCCGGATTCCAAGGGATCAAATTCACCTTGCACTTCAGTCCCGCAAGCAGCTTCACCACCCGCTTCGCATCGTCCAGCGTGTCGTTGACCCCTCCCAGCATCACGTACTCGAACATCAAAAATTCCCAGCCCCGCAACGGATATTTCCGGCAAGCTCCCAGCAACGCCGCAAGTGGATATTTGCGATTGATAGGCATCAGCGCGTCGCGCTGCGCGTCATTCGACGCATTCAGCGAAATCGCCAGCTTTGGCCGTTCACTCTCCGCCGCCAGCCGTTCGATTCCCGGCACGATCCCGCTCGTCGAAATGGTTACTCGTTTTGCCGGTATCCCCACGCCATTTGGATCCTGCAAAATCTTGCACGCCGTCAGCACCGCGTCATAATTCAGCAACGGTTCGCCTTGCCCCATAAACACAATGTTGGTGTGCGGTACCAGCGTGTCTTTGTTCTCTTCCAGCGCGATCAGTATCTGCGCCAGGATCTCTCCTGCCGACAAATTGCGAATCAATCCTAGCTGCGCTGTCAGACAGAATTGACAATTCACCGCGCAGCCCGCCTGCGTCGAAGCGCAAATCGTCTGCCGGCCTTCGCTCGGCATGAACACGGCTTCCACCGAAGCTGCCCGCGTCTTGTCTTTCTCGTTCGGTCCTAACTCAAAAAGATAACGAATCGCCCCATCCGCGGACTGAAATCGTTTTTTCACCGCCGGCAGCCTGATTCCCGCCCCATCGGTCAGACGCTCGCGCAGCGCCACCGGTAAGTTGGTCACCTGCTCCAGATCAAATTTTCTTTCCGCGTACAACGCGCGATAGATCTGCTCTCCGCGATAGGCCGGCTCGCCCAGCGACACACATAGCTCACGCAATTCCTCCTTGGTCTTGCCGAGCAATTCAGTGTTTTGCGACACGCTCACGCGCACTCAGCTCCAACCACAAGAATACTCCGAACAGTCCTGAGCGTCTTGCCAGCCAACGCCACCACCCAAAAACGGCGTTATAATTATAGGTAACGAATTTTTTGGCTGTAGCGCCTTGGAGGGCTCCATGGCTGGCTCAACAACCGGATCCAAAGCCGACACTGTCGCGGCCGAGCAACTCAACATTCAGGACTGGGTGAAAGGTCTCGCGGCCATACCCTCGACGGACTTCTCCCTGGAAACTGTTCAGGACTACATTCTGCGCCACGCCGTGCGCCCGGAAACCATCCACAAATATTGCTATTTCTCAAAGGGCAGCTACACCCGCAACCTCATTTTCAAAAATGAAGTCTTTGAGTGCATGACCGTCTGTTGGGAAGTCGGCCAGCATAGCCGTGTGCATAACCATCGCGACCAGAATTGCTGGATGTCTGTCCCTGTTGGCCGCCTGCGCGTACAGAACTATCGCGTCGAGCAGCGCGACCCTTCCTGCGGCACTTGCAAGATCGTCCCAACTGACTCCTACATAATGGACGCTACCCATCCCTCCTACGTCAATCCAATTGAACCTGTTCATGAAGTGATCAACGCGCCTGAATTTAACGAGCGCGCCGTCAGCATTCATGTTTATTCCAAGCCCTTCGACAGTTGCGAAGTCTACCAGCGTGACAAGGGCACCTATGCCGATGTGCCGCTCTTTTACACCAGCGAATACGGCGAACTAAATCCCGCCGAGAAACTTCTGTAGTCTGCCATACCTTCCAACACCGGCCCGGCGCGCCATCGCTCGCCATGCTTTGCCCGCCTGTGTCACAATCAGGTAATGCCCACGGAAACCCGTGATATCAAAAAGCACGCCCTGCCTAATGGCCTGGTGGTCATTACCGAAAACATGCCGCACGTGCGCTCCGTTTCCATCGGCGTCTGGATTCGCAGTGGGTCCCGCCGGGAAGCGCCCGACGAAAATGGTTTAGCTCACTTCATCGAGCACATGGTTTTCAAGGGCACTGAACGCCGTTCCGCCGAAGCCATCGCGCGCGAAATGGATTCCGTCGGTGGCATGCTCGACGCCTTCACCTCCAAGGAACAAATCTGCTTCAACGCCAAAGTCCTTGACGAACATCTTCCCATCGCCTTCGATGTTATCGCCGATCTGGTCCTGCGTCCCAATTTTGACTCCGAAGATGTCACCAAGGAACAGCAAGTCATCCTCGAAGAAATCAAGATGGACATGGACAACCCCGAGTATCTTTTGCACGAAGTTTTCACTCGCGGGTTTTGGCCTGAACACCCCCTGGGACGGCCCATTCTAGGCACTCCCGAAACGGTAAAAAACTTTACTCGTCAGGTGTTAAAAGCGCGCTTTGCCTCGTGGTTTGCTCCCGATCACCTCGTCGTCACCGCCGCCGGCAATGTGGCTCACGAGCAGGTCCTCGACTTGGTTACTCGCGAATTTGGCCACCTTCAGCCGAGTGGCCAGCACGCCCCGCATATCGCCCCTCGCACCCAAGCTCCCATTCACCTGGAAAAGAAACGCGATCTTGAACAAGTGCATCTCTGCGTCGGCGTTCCGTCAGTTCCGCTGGGCCACGAGGATCGCTTCGGCATTGCCGTCTTGAATAATCTTTTAGGCGGCGGCATGTCCTCGCGTTTATTCCAGAATATTCGCGAAAAGCGTGGGCTCGCTTACGCGGTCTTCAGCGAAATCACTCCCTATTCCGACGCCGGGATGCTCACTGTCTATGCCGGCTCTGCCAAAGAAACGGTTGGCCAGGTGCTGGACCTGATAGTCAGCGAATTTCGCGACCTGAAAAAATCCGTGGTTACTGAAGAAGAACTCACGCGCTCCAAAAATCATCTCAAAGGCTCGTTGATGCTTTCGCTCGAGTCCACCAGCGCTCGTATGTCCAACCTCGCGCGCCAGGAATTGTATTTCCGCAAGTTTTATTCCTTGGACGAAATTCTGGCCTCCATCGAAGCGGTCACCCGCGAGCAACTGCAATCTCTGGCGAAGCAATATTTTCGCGCCGAAGATACTGCGGTCACCGTGTTGGGCAATCTAAACGGGTTCGCGCTCGACCGTGCACGATTAGCCTGCTAGCGCGTCGACATTTTCCAGAGCGCTCACGCAATTTCCTCAGCAATCCGCGAACTTTTTCACCATAAATCGTTGACCTTCTCATTACTCTCTGCCATTATTCTCGAAATTCGTCTTCGCTCTTGTTTCGCTGCGGTTTTTGGAGAGTATCGATCGGCTTACGGGTATCCATTCTGGCGTCTGGCAGCTCGGGCAACCTCACCTTACTCGAGACGCCGCGCACCCGACTCCTGATTGACGCTGGTTTAGGTAAACGCGAAACACTTGCGCGGCTCGCCGCCATCGAAATGACCGTCGATCACCTTGACGGCATCCTGATCACTCACGAACACGCTGATCACTGCAATGGTTTGCCGCAAATGCTGGCGCTCTGGAAAGCTCCTTTATACGTCACCGAGCCGACTCTGGATTCTCTTCGCCGCTGCCTCCCCGAGACTTTCGGCAAACGCATCGTAGGCATCGAAACCATTCACGCTGGCCAGCGCTTTATGGTCGGCGATATCGAAGTGCACGCTTTCGCTATTCCCCATGACGCGGTCGACCCCATCGGTTTCACGTTTCGCAGCCAGGGCGCCAAGATGGCGCTGGTTACCGATCTAGGCTACATGCCGGAACTCGTGAAAGTTCACTTGCGCGACTCCGATTGCTTGCTGCTTGAATCCAATCACGATCTGGACATGTTAAAAGTCGGCCCCTATCCCTGGGTGGTCAAGCAGCGTGTCCTCAGCCGCACCGGGCACCTTTCCAATCATGCGGTCAGCGAATATCTTTGCGACCCGGAAGGCTTTGACGGCCACGCACGCTATCTGGTCCTGGCTCACGTATCGCAGGAGAACAATAATCCCGACTTGGTGCGGCTATCGGCTGAAGAAGCCCTGAACCGCCGCCCATCCGGCTTTGAATTTCTCGGCCAGTTGCTAGTCGCCTCGCAGCAAGTTCCGCTGAAGCCCCTCGACCTCTAACCGTTTCGGAATGGCCGCTGGAACTCGCTCTCTGCGTCCCTGAGCGTAGTTCGGGGTGGTCCATCCTTGCGGTTTTTGCAAGGGTGGGACCTTTCCCACTATTTTATTTTCTGGTGATCATTTTAGCGGAGCACCGGCGGGTGCATAGTTTGGCGCGGATTTTAGAAGATCGGGCGTGACATCGAACATCAGCCGCACAGATTTGCTATCCGGGCGATCAATGCGAGACACTTCCACACTTTTTAACAAAGCCAGATAAGACTGTCTTGTTGCGGCTCCCAATTGCTGAGTTCTCGCGTTGCTAAGTCCCGCGCGGGCTAGCAGCGCAACGCCATTCAGCAAATCGGCAAGCTGCTGGGCGTTTTTTTCTTCCAGGTTTTCCGCGTCTATTGCCACACGCAATTTATTATTTTCCGGTTTCCCCGCGACCGTGAACCACTGCAACTGGGCGAGCAGAGACGATAGTTGCGGCGAGGACAACCCTCCGGTAGCTTTTCGCGCCAAAGCCTGCGAGGCCGGATCAGCGTTAAAAGCCTCTCTGAGAGCCTCATTGCGCATCACCGCAAAGACGGGAGACCCTGCTACACGCGCGAATCGTTCCCGCCACTCAGCGTCATCCGCAGCTTTTGCCCCATGCAGCCACGTCCTAATGTCGTTGTTGTTAGTAAATGCGATGCGGTTCTTCTTCAGGAACATGAATGAAAGTCGTGCGGAACTGCCGGCAATTGGCAAAGAGAAAACTTCGATGCCGCCGGATTTTTGCACCGCACCGTTTTTAGCTGCGTACGCCTTAATTTTTCTTTCATCAAAATGGCCGTCGCCCACACCAAAAAAAATCTTCTGCGCGCCCTGCTGTTCAATACCCACTGCTAACCGATCGAGATCCTTTTCATAGTCGAAACCGGTGTCTTGAACAAATTGCCGGTATTCTTGGTCAGTCTCCGGCTTGGGCGCCCAAGCCAGCAGGTCAGCAAAAAACGGCGCCCGGCGAAGCTCGGCCAAGTCGATGAAAAGTACCGCGCCAGCGTCCTCAGGCATCCAAGATAACAGCGCATTCCGTCCAGGAATGGCCGCGTGGAACCACACAAAATAGGCGAGTAATAATAGGATTGCCAGGCCAGCAGCGGTTGCCAAAGCGATGAATTGGCGCTTATTCCTGGGCATTACGAGATTTGCGGGAGGCGTGCCGGTAACGTCCATAGTAACGTTATATAGTAAGTGAAGCTCCGAGGGCGACTTCCGTGGTATTCCAGTCCGTTCCGGAGACTTCCCGTGGAGCACCCAAGCAGGTAAGGGGCGAGCCAATAGCGTTGCCGGAAGCGTGGTCAGGATTATCCACAGTCGTGGCCCCCGGCGTGCTCGAACGGCGCTTGCAATCCTCCACGACCCTCTGCTATCCTTACTCGGTTTGAGCGTGCTGGCGTAGCTCAGCTGGTAGAGCATCTGATTTGTAATCAGAGGGTCGGGGGTTCAATTCCCTCCGCCAGCTCCACCAGACGTTGCAGGGGTTTTTCGGGGAATGAGGCGGAGCGAATCCTGGCAGTAAAAATCAACGGGCTGGTGTCTTCTGACACGAGCTCTTTTTGTGTTTTTACTTCACATTGATTTCCGCAAGTTCTGCAGCAGGTAACCCGGCTAACAAAGTAGCTGGAAAATGTTCGTCATAGCGCCCGGCGATAGCAATAGGGGGTTACGGCCCAGCGTGAAATGCCACGATCTTTCCGGACGGGTGGGTGAGTGGCTAAAACCAGCAGACTGTAAATCTGCCGCTCCTTGCGGGCTACGGAGGTTCGAATCCTCCCCCGTCCACCATCATTTGTAGGGAGCGTAGCAGCTGCAATTTTGTGAAGCGCAACTTGAAATTGAAGTGCCAGAAATATCGGGGAAATCGATAGGGACACGGATTTGGCCTGGGTAGCTCAGATGGTAGAGCGCGTCCTTGGTAAGGACGAGGTCACCGGTTCAATCCCGGTCCCAGGCTCCAGGAATTAAGATTCGGCAACGGTTTGTGGTGCAGGTTTGCGGCGGGGCGGGGGTAACTCAACGGTAGAGTCTCACTCTTCCAAGGTGATGGTTGCGGGTTCAAATCCCGTCCCCCGCTCCAGACTTTAGCGATCGGGATAGCGGGCAAAGAAGAGCTTCAGTCAGATTGAATAAAGGATAAAGGAACATGGCGAAGGAGAAATTCGAACGTAATAAGCCGCACGTGAATATTGGGACCATTGGTCACATTGATCACGGCAAAACAACTTTGACGGCGGCCATCACCAAGGTGCTGTCGAAGCACAATCCCAAGGTGCAATTCCGCGCGTTTGACACCATCGATAACGCGCCGGAAGAACGCGAGCGGGGCATCACCATTGCGGTATCGCACGTGGAGTATGAAACGCAGAATCGCCACTACGCGCACATGGATTGCCCGGGCCACGCGGACTACATCAAGAACATGATCACCGGCGCGGCGCAGATGGATGGCGCGATTCTGGTAGTCGCCGCCACCGACGGCCCCATGCCGCAAACACGCGAGCACATTTTGCTGGCTCGTCAGGTCGGCGTGCCTGCGATTGTCGTGTTCCTGAATAAATGCGACATGGTCGAAGACGCGGAGTTGCTGGAACTGGTGGAACTGGAAGTTCGTGAACTCTTGAAGAGCTACCAATTCCCTGGCGACAGCATTGCCATCATTCGCGGCTCAGCGTTGCAAGCTTTGAACGGCGACGCGAAATACGAAAAGGCGATCGATGAGTTGATGGAAGCGGTGGACAAGAATGTGCCGCAACCGGTGCGGGACATTGATAAGCCCTTTGCCATGCCGATTGAAGATATTTTCTCCATTTCTGGCCGCGGCACGGTAGTTACCGGGCGAGTGGAACGCGGCAAGGTAAAAGTTGGCGAAGAAATCGAAATCGTGGGGTTCCGCCCGACGCAGAAGAAAGTAGTTACCGGCGTCGAAATGTTCCGCAAGCTGCTCGACGAAGGCTTGGCTGGCGATAATGTTGGCCTCTTGCTGCGCGGCACTGAAAAAGAAGATGTGGAGCGCGGCCAGGTAGTTTGCAAGCCCGGCTCAATCACGCCGCACACCAAGTTCAAAGCCGAAGCATACGTTTTGACCAAGGAAGAAGGCGGCCGTCACACCCCGTTTTTCACCGGCTACCGTCCGCAGTTTTACTTCCGCACCACGGACGTCACCGGTGACGTGAAGCTGCCGACAGGCGTTGAGATGGTGATGCCCGGCGATAACGTCAGCTGCGAAGTCACACTCATTACCCCAGTAGCTCTCGAAAAGGGTTTGCGCTTCGCGATTCGCGAAGGCGGCCACACCGTGGGCGCAGGCGCGGTCACGGAGATCATCGAATAACTGATTCGGATTATCGCTGCGCAGCGGCGGGGAAGAGATAATTTATGCGTGACATCATTACTTTACAGTGTGGGGATTGCAAAAATCGCAATTACACCACCACCAAAAACAAAAAGAAGCATACCGAACGGATGGAAACCAAGAAGTTTTGCAACACTTGCCGTAAACAAACGGCGCACAAGGAAGTGAAATAACGGGAGTTCGGCTAGTGGGCAGTTCGGGACTGGTTTTGGTTTTAGGGGAGTCGTCCAACGGCTAGGACTCCGGTCTCCAAAACCGGGTATGGGGGTTCGAGTCCCTCCTCCCCTGCCAGAGTTTTACCGCGACGAAGCTTTTTGTTTCGTCAGCGAACATTAGAGGTCGAATGGCAACTCACGCGGTCAAAGTGAAAAACGAAGAATCGCATGGCGGCAAAGGTGCTGAGCTGGGCCAGAAAGTTACTGGCACTATCCAGGACACCAAGGAGTTTTTGCACGACGTGCGCATCGAAATGCGCCAGGTAACCTGGCCAAGTCGTGAAGACGTCATATCCACTACGGGCGTGGTTATCGCTACGGTGTTTTTCTTTGGCGTCTTTTTGTGGCTCGTCGATCTCGCGGTGCAGCGCGGCGTCGCTTACGTTTTCAAAGCGTTTGGTGTGTAAGGGGATTCTGAATTCATGAGCATGCAGTGGTACATCATCCATACCTACTCGGGCTTTGAGAAGAAAGTAAAAGAGAGCCTCGAGAGCCGCGTGGAAGCTTTCACGCTCCAGGACAAGATCGGCCGAGTGCTGATCCCCATGGAAGATGTGGTCGAAGTGCGCAGCGGGAAAAAAGTTGTTTCTTCGCGCATGTCTTACCCCGGCTACGTGCTGGTGGAAATGGATCTGGACGAAAATACCTGGCACATCGTGCGGTCCACGCCGCGCGTGACTGGCTTTGTGGGCTCCGCGACTTCGCCGTCGCCGTTAACCGAAGCGGAAGTGGACGGGATCATCAATCGCGTGCACACCCCGCAGGACCGGCCCAAGCCGAAGGTGGTATTCGAACGAAACGAACAAGTCCGTATCGTCGACGGCCCGTTCGCGAATTTCAATGGCTCCGTGGAAGAAATCGATAACGACCACAGCCGCTTGAAAGTTTCCGTTACGATTTTTGGCCGCTCAACGCCGGTGGAACTGGATTTCGCCAGCGTGGAAAAACTTAATTAATCGCAAGCATTTGATCGGCAACAAAAGCTGAAAGAGACAGGTTGAAATAGAGAAATGGCAAAGAAGATTCAAACGACGATTAAATTGCAATTGCCGGCCGGCAAAGCAACGCCTGCGCCTCCAGTTGGAACGGCGCTTGGCCCCCATGGCTTGAACATCATGGATTTCTGCAAGCAGTTCAACGCCAAGACTTCCAAGGAACCGGACGGAATGATTTTTCCGGTGCTCGTGACCGTCTATACCGATCGCACCTTTACTTTTATTCTGAAGACTCCTCCAGCGTCGATTTTGCTTCTGCGAGCCGCGGGGATCGTTAAAGGCTCTGCGGAACCGAATCGCACCAAAGTCGGCAAAGTCACCAAGAAGCAAGTGGAAGAAATCGCCAAGATTAAACTGGTCGATCTCAACACCACCAACATCGAGTCGGCTGTTCGTACCGTCATGGGTACCGCACGAAACATGGGACTTGACGTCGTTTAAGCTGGATGGAATTTAGCAGCGCCTAAGTAACTGCAAGGAATTAGAAGGGGAATAGCAAGCAATGGCAAAAAAAGCAGGAAAGCATGTCGAGAATGCGCGCAAGAAAGTCGAAGCGCGCCCATACAAACTCCAAGAGGCCGCTGAGCTGCTGAAAAGCGTGCATTACGTCAAGTTTGACGAGACCGTCGAGCTAGCCATTAACCTCGGCGTTGACCCCAAGCACTCCGACCAGGTCGTCCGCGGCACCGTTGTTCTACCCAATGGCTTGGGCAAGTCTGTCCGCGTCCTCGTAATCGCTGGTGGCGACAAGGTTCGCGAAGCTCAGGATGCTGGCGCGGACTACGTCGGTGGCGACGATATGGTGCAAAAAATCATGGAAGGCTGGACCGATTACGACGCGGTAATCGCCACTCCGGACATGATGCGCTCTGCCGGTAAGCTCGGTAAGGTGCTGGGCCCACGCGGTTTAATGCCCAACCCCAAAACCGGCACGGTCACCTTCGACGTGGCCAAAGCCATCAAGGACGTGAAAGCCGGCAAAGTCGAATTTCGCGTCGATAAGGCCGGCATCGTTCATTGCGCCATCGGCAAAATCAAGTTTGACGCGGCGAAACTGGCCGAGAACGCTCACGCGGTTATCGCTGCCGTAGTGAAAGCCAAGCCATCTGCATCTAAAGGTAAATACGTCAAAAAAATTACATTAACTTCGACCATGGGTCCGGGAGTTCCCGTCGACCTGGCCGAGTCCGAAGCTTTGGCAGCGGCTGCTTAACACCAACTCATTCTGGAAAGCGGCGGAGAGTTTATGAAAAAGCGCAGTGAAAAACAGCAGGACCTCGACAACCTGAAAAGCGAACTGGCCCAGGTCTCGACCGTGATTCTCACCACCTTTCAGGGGATCACTGTCCAGAACGACACCAAGTTGCGCCGCGCCGTGCAAGCTGCCGGCGGCAAATATCAAGTCGTAAAGAACACCCTTGCCGAGCGCGCTGGCGCCGGCACGCCCACGGAAAAAGCTGCTCAAGGATTTGAAGGGCACCAATTCCATCGCGTATAGCGCGAATGATCCGGTCGCGCTGGCAAAGGCGCTGACCAAAATTGCTAAGGAAGTTCCAGCGTTCCAATTTAAGGCTGGCTTGGTGGAAGGCCGCGTCATTTCCATCGCGGAAATTCAGCAGCTGGCCAATCTGCCGTCGAAAGAAGAGTTGCTCAGCAAGATCATGTTCCTGCTGAACGCTCCCGCGCAACGAATCGCCATGGCGCTCAATGCACTACCCCGCAATCTGGCGATTACCGTCAGCGAAGCCATCAAGGCCAACAAGTTTGCGTCCGCCGGTGCAAGCGCAGGTGACGCGGGATCTGGCGACAAGAAGTCTGAACCGGCGCCGGAAGCAGTGCCCGCGGCCATTACAGCAGGAAGTACCGAAGCAACCACCGAAAAGGGCCAATAAAATTTTAATTTGAGAGGAGAAGAACGAATCATGGCGAAAGTTGACTCAATTCTGGAAGAAATCAAGGGCCTGACGCTTCTTGAAGCGTCCGACCTGGTGAAGAAAATGGAAGAGGCCTTCGGCGTGTCTGCCGCGGCTGCGGCTCCCGTGGCTGCGGCTGGAGGAGCGGCTGCTGGTGCGGCTCCTGCGGAAGAGAAGACCGAATTCACCGTGACGCTCACCGACGTGGGCGGCAACAAAATCAACGTCATCAAAGCCGTTCGTGAAGTAACGAGCCTGGGTCTGAAGGAAGCCAAGGACCTGGTTGATGGCGCTCCCAAGCCGATTAAAGAAGGCGTTAGCAAAGACGAAGCCGCGACCATCAAGAAGAAGTTCGAAGATGCCGGCGCCAAGGTCGAAATTAAATAATTGCGACAGCGCTTCGCGTTTGCGAAGCGGCAGCAGTTCATAACTTGTTCGCGCTTGCCTGACGCCGCTCGGCAGTCAGGCCGGATTTAGCAACGATATTGGTATTCGCTACGGCTCTTCGAGCGGTGAGCCGCGCTAAAGGAATTCAACTACGCAAGTCGAGGCCGGTAACTCCAGCAGTGTCTACGGTCCTTTTGAGGCCGTCGGCGGTTGTGTGTGCGCACGTTTTGGGCAGGCGGCGCGGCACTCTACTGTTGGCCAACCCGAATCCTTCTCCTCGGTCCTTCATTCGAAAGAGCGGCCGCGCGCCAGCCGCCTTTCTTTTTATTTCCAGGCTGCCCAAAAAAGGATGAGGTAATACGCATGCCGAACAGTAATCAACATATCCGGGAACGTCAGCGGCTGGACTTCGCGAAAATTCAGGGATCGATCCAGATTCCGAATTTGATCGAAGTGCAGATGAAGTCCTATCAGCGCTTTTTGCAGATGGACTTGCTGCCCAGCGAACGCGACGATGGCGGTCTTCAATCCGTCTTCACTTCCGTTTTTCCGATCAAGGACTTCCGCGAAATGTCGCAGCTCGAGTTCGTGGACTACGCCATCGGGAATTGGGAGTGCAAGTGCGGCAACTTGAAGGGTCTGCACCATCTGCGGGCCACTTGCCGTCATTGCGGCGCTTCGGTAGTCACCAATCCGTATCAAACCGGCGACGTGATCTGCCACAAGTGCGGAACGTTTAACAAAAACACGCCCACTTTCTGCAACAAGTGCGGCGACCCTGTAGCCATGCAGTTGAAGTATGACGTGAACGAGTGCCAGGAACGCGGCATGACTTATTCCGCGCCTCTGAAAGTCACCATTCGGCTCACCATTTACGACAAGGACCCCGACACCGGCGCGAAAACTATTCGCGACATCAAGGAACAGGAAGTTTTCTACGGCGACATTCCTTTGATGACCGAAAACGGCACCTTCATCATTAACGGCACCGAGCGCGTCATCGTCAGCCAGTTGCACCGCTCTCCCGGCGTCTTTTTTGAAAGCGCCAACAATCGCACCTATTTCCTCGGCAAGATTATTCCTTACCGCGGCTCGTGGGTGGAATTCGAATACGACACCAAAAACATTCTGTACGTGCGCATCGACCGCAAGCGCAAATTCCTGGGCTCGATTTTCCTTCGCGCGCTGGGGATGAAGTCCAACGAAGACATTCTGCGCACTTTTTATCAGGTGGAGCGCATTTCCTTGCGCGACAAGGAAATGTTCTGGAACGTTTCGCCCGGCATCGTGGACCGCAAGCTCACTTACGAAATTCGCAATCCTAAATCCGAAGAAGTGATTGTCGGCGCGCACAAGCGCATCACCGATAACCTCTTCAAGGAATTGATCAAGGCCAAGGTTTCGCAGATTCGCGCCGCGCTGGCTGATCTCGAAGGCGCCTATAGCGTCGCCGACATCGTCAATCGGCAGACCGGTGAAGTTCTGCTGGAAGCCAACAAGCCGCTGACCGCCGATCTCTGGCAG
Organism: uncultured Acidobacteriota bacterium; assembly: GCA_963733775.1. Lineage (GTDB taxonomy): Bacteria > Acidobacteriota > Terriglobia > Acidiferrales > UBA7541 > Acidiferrum. The sequence continues at coordinate 217,490 of CAVTEE010000006.1, forward strand.
GCCTTCGCGGAATCCGGTATCACTGAAATGGACGTTTTCTTCCCGGAGCGCGACGACATCGGATTGGTCCTTTCCCGCACCTTGGACAAGGACTCCATTCGCACCTCCAAAGAAGCTTTGATCGAAATTTATCGCAAGCTGCGCCCAGGCGATCCTCCAACGCTCGAAACCGCCACGAATCTTTTCCGCGGAATGTTTTTCGACCCGCGCAAATACGATTTCAGCCGCGTAGGCCGCTTGAAGTTCAACATCAAGATGGGCCTGGACACGCCGCTCAACAATCGCACTCTGGATACGCCGGACTTCGTGTCGGCCATCAAGTATCTCTTCAAGCTGCGCAAGAACATCGGCGTAGTCGACGACATCGACCATCTTGGCAACCGCCGCGTTCGCGCGGTTGGCGAGCTGCTCGAAAATCAATTCCGCATCGGTCTTGTCCGCATGGAACGCGCCATTAAAGAAAAAATGAGCGTGTACCAGGAAATGTCCACCGCGATGCCACACGACCTCGTAAATGCCAAGCCGGTTATGGCTGCCATTCGCGAGTTCTTCGGTTCTTCGCAGTTGAGCCAGTTCATGGACCAGACCAATCCGCTCAGCGAAATCACCCACAAGCGCCGCCTCTCGGCTCTTGGACCCGGTGGTTTGTCGCGTGAACGCGCAGGCTTCGAAGTGCGCGACGTTCACCCCACTCACTATGGCCGCATCTGCCCGATTGAAACGCCGGAAGGCCCGAACATCGGTCTGATCAGCTCGCTCTCGTGCTTTGCGCGCATCAACGATTACGGCTTCATCGAATCGCCGTATCGTCGCGTGAAGGGCGGACGCATCATCGATTACGTTCACATCGTCAACGCCGGCGATAGCGAATTCAAAGCCGGCGAAATTGTCGAAAAAGATCGCGTCGAAGACCTCAACGAAGAACTCAAGCGCCGCAAGGTAACCTACGAACCGTACTGCTTCTATCTTTCCGCTTGGGAAGAAGACAAGTACGTCGTCGCGCAGGCCAACGTTTCTCTCGACGAGCGCCTGAAGATCACCACCGAACTGGTCAACTGCCGCCAGGCTGGCAACTTCGTGCTGAAGAGCCGCGAGGAAGTCGATTACGTCGACGTCTCGCCGAAGCAGCTCGTCTCGGTAGCCGCCAGCTTGATTCCGTTCCTCGAGAACGACGACGCCAACCGCGCGCTCATGGGTTCTAACATGCAGCGCCAGGCTGTGCCCTTGATTCGCGGTGAAGCGCCGCTCGTCGGCACCGGCATGGAACGCGTTACTGCTCGCGACTCCGGAGCTGTAGTGCTCTGCCGCCGCGAAGGCATCGTCGATCAGGTCGACTCCGAGCGCATCATCGTGCGTGTCGAGTCCGACCACTCCGGCGTACTCAGCCGTGAAGTAGGCGCGGACATCTACCAGCTGATTAAATTCAAGCGTTCCAACCAGAACACTTGCATCAGCCAGAAGCCGCTCGTTCGCGTAGGCGACCGTGTGAAGAAGGCCCAGGTTCTGGCCGACGGCCCTTGCACCGAGCGCGGTGAATTGGCTCTCGGACGCAACGTGCTCGTCGCGTTCCTTCCTTGGCGCGGCTACAACTTCGAAGACGCCATCCTCGTCAGCGAAAAGCTGGTCAAGGACGACTACTACACCTCCATCCACATCGAGGAGTATGAAATCGAAGCGCGCGACACCAAGCTTGGCCCTGAAGAAGTTACCCGCGACATCCCCAACATCAGCGAATCTTTCCTTCGCAACCTGGACGAAAGCGGCGTTATTCGCATCGGCGCCGTCGTAAAACCCGGCGACATTCTGGTCGGCAAAGTTACGCCCAAGGGCGAAACCACGCTGACTCCGGAAGAAAAGCTGTTGCGCGCCATCTTCGGTGAAAAAGCCGGAGATGTTCGCGACGCTTCTCTCTATTGCCCGCCAGGCATCGAAGGCACCATCGTCGACGTGAAAATCTTCACTCGCAAGGGTGGAGAAAAAGACGAGCGGCACAAGTCCATCGAAGCCACGCAAATCTTTAAACTCGAAAAGAACCTTGCCGACGAAATCCGTATCTTGACCGACGAGCGTCTCAAGCGCTTGTCCGATCTGCTCGGCAGCAAGGTTCTGCAAGCCGACTTGCACGACGAAAAGACCAACAAGCGCCTGTTGACCAAGGGCGTCGAGCTTACCCGTGAAATCATCGAAAAGATTTCCACGCGTAACTTGAAGCGCCTGAAACTCAACGAAAAAGATCCTTTGCTCATCGAGAAAATCGAAGAGATCGAGGAGATGACTTCTCGTCAAATCGATGTGCTTCGCAAGATCACCGAAGAGCGCAAGGAAAAGCTCAAGAAGGGCGACGAGCTGCCTCCCGGCGTCATCAAGCTGGTCAAGGTCTATATCGCCATGAAGCGCAAGCTTTCCATCGGCGACAAAATGGCCGGCCGCCACGGCAACAAGGGCGTCATCGCGCGCATCGTTCCGCAAGAAGACATGCCCTACATGCCCGACGGCACTCCGGTGGAGATCGTTCTCAATCCGCTCGGCGTTCCTTCGCGTATGAACGTGGGGCAGATTCTCGAAACGCATCTTGGCTGGGCTTCCAAGGAACTGGGCAACAGCCTCAAGCGTTTGCTCAGCAAGGAAGTGAAAGCCGAAGCGCTGCGCCGCTGGTTCCGCGAAGTTTTCACCGAGACCGCGGTCTGGAAGACTCTCTCCAAACTCAGCGACGATGAGTTGCTCGAGTACGCCGAAGGTTTCCGCGAAGGCATTCCCTTCGCCACGCCGGTATTCGACGGCGCGCGTGAAGCGGAAATTCGCCACCTGCTGGAAGTCGCGGGTCTGCCGCATGCCGGAAAAATCAACCTGTTCGACGGCATGTCCGGCGACCAGTTCGATCAGCCGGTCACCGTGGGCTACATCTACATGCTCAAGCTAAGCCATCTCGTCGACGACAAGATTCACGCGCGCTCCATCGGGCCGTACTCGCTTATTACGCAACAGCCGCTCGGCGGCAAAGCGCAGTTCGGCGGCCAGCGCTTCGGCGAAATGGAAGTCTGGGCGTTGGAAGCTTACGGAGCGGCGCACATCCTGCAAGAGCTGCTCACCGCGAAATCGGACGACGTGTATGGCCGCGCGAAAATCTACGAGGCCATCGTGAAAGGTGAGCCGGGCATTGAACCTGGAGTGCCCGAATCCTTCAACGTGCTCGTCCGCGAGTTGCAGTCACTGTGCCTTGACGTCGAATTGATGAAGCGGCAAAAGCCGGCAACGGATAAAGCAGCGGATTAAACAGAAGAGGAGATTTTCCTCTTCTGTTCTGCTCTTAGTCAGTAGCAATTTTGGTAGTTGGGTTCTCAGCCGGTTCGGCGCCAAACGCCGAACCGCAACCCGCTCCGGCCAAACCGGATCGGGAGGGAGGAAACAACCTTGTATCGCAGCAGCCCATATGATCGCGCCAGTTTAATAGCGGACTTCGACTCCATTCGAATCAGTTTGGCGAGTCCGGAAAAAATTCGCTCCTGGTCTCACGGCGAAGTTACCAAGCCGGAGACCATCAATTACCGCACCTTCAAACCCGAACGGGACGGCCTTTTCTGCGCCAAAATTTTTGGCCCCGTCACCGACTGGGAATGCTTGTGCGGCAAATACAAACGCATGAAGCATCGCGGAGTGATCTGCGACAAGTGCGGCGTGGAAGTTACCTTGAGCAAGGTTCGCCGCGAGCGTCTCGGCCACATCGAGCTCGCCTCGCCGTGCTCTCACGTCTGGTTCTTTAAAGGCTTGCCCAGCCGCATCGGCTACCTGCTGGACATTTCCATGCGCGACCTCGAACGCATTTTGTACTTCGAAGCGTTCGTAGTCGTAGATCCAGGCGAAGTCGCCGTTCTGCGCGAGCGCGAAGTGCTTCTCGAAGATAAATATCGCGAACTCCAGAAAGAATATCCCGGCCAGTTCAACGCCAAGATGGGCGCCGAAGCCATCAAGGAACTTTTGCGCCGCGTCGAAGTGGAAAAGCTTTCCGACGAGCTGCGCGAAAAGATGAAGACCGATGCGTCGCTGCAAAAGCGCATCAAGTTCGCCAAGCGCCTCAAAGTGCTCGAAGCATTCCGCAAGAGCGGCAACAAGCCGGAGTGGATGATTCTCGACGTAATCCCGGTGCTTCCGCCGGAGTTGCGCCCGCTCGTTCCTCTGGACGGCGGCCGCTTCGCCACGTCGCGATCTTAACGATCTGTATCGCCGCGTAATCAACCGCAACAACCGCTTGAAGAAGCTCATGGAGCTCCGCGCGCCCGACGTAATCGTGCGCAACGAAAAGCGCATGCTTCAGGAAGCCGTTGACGCCCTATTCGACAATGGCCGCCGTGGCCGTGTTCTGCGCGGCACCAACAACCGTCCGCTCAAGTCCTTGTCTGACACCCTCAAGGGCAAGCAGGGCCGCTTCCGCCAGAACCTGCTCGGCAAGCGCGTCGATTACTCTGGCCGTTCCGTAATCGTCGTCGGCCCCGAACTGAAGCTGCACCAGTGCGGTTTGCCCAAGAAAATGGCGCTCGAGCTTTTCAAGCCCTTCATCTATCACAAGCTCGAAGCTCAAGGTCACTGCACCACCATCAAACAAGCCAAGGAAATGGTCGAGCAGCAGGATCCCGTCGTCTGGGACATTCTCGAAGACGTAATTCGCGAACATCCCGTGATGCTCAACCGCGCTCCGACGCTTCACCGCCTCGGCATTCAGGCCTTCGAACCAGTGCTCGTCGAAGGTAAAGCCATCCGCATCCATCCGCTGGTCTGCACCGCGTTCAACGCCGACTTTGACGGCGACCAGATGGCCGTGCACATCCCGCTCTCGCCGGAATCTCAGGTGGAAGCTTCTGTGCTCATGCTCAGCTCGCGAAATATTCTTTCGCCGGCGCACGGTTTGCCTCTCGCCGTTCCGTCGCAAGACATGGTGCTGGGCATCTATTACCTCACCAAGTCCAAGCCCGGAGCCAAGGGTGAAGGCCGTGTATTCGGCGCCACCGATGAAGTGATCCTCGCGTTGGAAGCCGGCGAAGTGGAATTGCTCACTCCCGTCCGCCTGCGCTACACCGGTGAAGTGATCGACCTGACCACTGCGTACGACGACCAGGACGTGCCGCACACCGTGCCCGTCAAGATGGAGCGTCAGTTCATCCAGACCACCGTCGGCCGCGTAATTTTCAACTCTCACTTGCCGGAAAAATTTCCGTACGTAAACGGTTTGCTCAAGAAAAAGGGCGTGCAGCAACTGGTGTACTACGCCTACCTTCGTTTCGGGTTGGAAGACACCGTCGTCCTGCTCGACCACTTGAAGGAATTGGGCTTCCATTACGCCACCAAGTCCGGCATCTCCATCGGCATCGACGACATGCTTATTCCCAGCAATAAATATAGTCTCGTCGAAAACGCCGAGAAGGAAGTCGTCAAGGTGCAGCAGCAATACCTCGACGGCGCCATCACCAACGGCGAGCGCTACAACAAAGTCATCGCCATCTGGGGAGACGTCACCGAAAAAGTTGCCGACGAGTTGTTCAAGGCCCTTGAGAATCAGGACAAAGAAGGCAACATCAACCCCGTCTACGTTATGGCGGACTCCGGCGCGCGCGGTTCGAAACAGCAGATTCGTCAGCTTTCCGGTATGCGCGGCTTGATGGCCAAGCCCTCCGGCGAAGTTATCGAGTCTCCGATCACTTCGAACTTCCGCGAAGGCCTGAACGTGTTGCAATACTTCATCTCCACTCACGGCGCGCGTAAAGGTCTCGCTGACACCGCGCTCAAGACTGCCGACTCCGGTTACCTCACTCGCCGCCTCGTGGACGTCGCGCAAGACGTAATCATCAACGAGCGCGATTGCGGCACCACCGACGGCATCTTCGTCGAGCCCATCATCGAAGCCGGCGTCGAAGTCGAGCCGTTGCGCGACCGCATCGTTGGCCGCGTTTCTCTCGACAAGATCAAGGACTTCGAGGGCAGCGTAATCGTCGAAGTGAATCAGGAAATCACCGAAGAGCTCGCCAACTCCGTGCAAGGCGCGGGTATCGAGCGAGTGCGCATCCGTTCCGTGCTGACTTGCGAATCGCGTCGCGGGGTCTGCGCTCTATGTTACGGGCGTAACCTGGCCACCGGTCGCATGGTGGAACTCGGAGAAGCTGTCGGCGTTATCGCCGCGCAGTCCATCGGAGAACCCGGCACGCAGCTCACTATGCGTACTTTCCACATCGGCGGAACCGCTACTCGCGTATCCGAGCGTTCCACTCTTGAAGCGCGCAATAACGGCAGCGTCAAGTTTGTGGACCTCAAATACGTCGAAGGCCGCGGCGGCACTTCCATCGCCATGAATCGTTCTGGCTTGATCGCCATCGTGGACGAAAAGGGCCGCGAAAAAGAACGCTACCACGTGGTCTACGGCGCGCGTCTCCGCGTTGTCGACGGCGAACAAGTCGTTCACGGACAGATTCTCGCGGAGTGGGATCCGTTCACCTTCTCGATTCTTACCGAGACGGCCGGCTCCATTAAATTCGACGATCTGCGTCCCGGCTTGACCATCGAAGAGCAAGTCGATGAAGTCACCGGTCTTTCTCAGGACGTCGTCACGCTTCCTCCGGGCGACGAAAAGCACCAGCCCGCGATTCTTGTCCGCGACTCTTCGGGCAAGGTTCGCAAGAAGTACCTCATGCCTTCCCGAGCCCACTTGATGGTCAAGGATGGCGACGAGGTGCAGGCTGGTGACGTGCTCGCGAAAATTCCGCGTGAAACCACCAAGACCAAGGACATCACCGGCGGTCTCCCGCGCGTCGTCGAACTTTTCGAAACCCGCAAACCGAAAGACCCTGCCGTCATCAGCGAAATCGACGGCATCGTCAAGTACGGCGATATCGTCAAGGGTATGCGCAAGGTTCTCGTCGAAGCCGAAGACGGCAAAACCACCAAGGAATATTCCATCCCGCGTGGTATTCACATCAACGTTCAGGAAGGCGATCACGTTAAAGCCGGCGAGGCTTTAATCGATGGCCCGCTCAACCTGCATGACTTGCTCGCGGTTCTCGGCGAAAAGTTCACGCAGTCCTATCTCGTGAACGCCATTCAGGAGGTCTACCGCCTCCAGGGCGTGAACATCAACGACAAGCACATCGAAACCATTTCCCGGCAGATGATGCGCTGGGTAAAGGTCGAAGATGTGGGAGACACTACCTTCCTGCTCGAAGAGCAGGTCGACAAGTTCCGCTTCCGCGAAGAAAACGATCGCATTATTGCCGAAGGTGGGCGTCCTGCAACCGGCCGTCCGCTGCTCCTGGGTATCACCAAAGCTTCGCTCTCGACCGATTCCTTTATTTCGGCCGCGAGCTTCCAGGAAACCACTCGCGTCCTCACCGAGGCTGCGGTGGCTGGCAAGGTCGATTACCTCCGCGGGCTCAAGGAAAACGTCATCATGGGCCGGCTCATTCCCGCCGGAACCGGTCTGGAGCACTACCGCAGCATTCAGTTGCTGACGGAGATGCCGCCACCGGCGCCCATGGACGAAATTCCGGAAGCCGCCGAACTTACCCCGGAAGAAGCTGCCGCGCTCGATTTCCTCCAAAAGGACACCGAAGCCGACGCTGCAACCGAAGGCTAAGCCACTTCCATCCAGGAAACTCAGGGCGCTCGCTTAGTGCGGGCGCCCTTTTTCTTTGCTATGCCCGACTTATCGGTACTTTTAGGTACGTTCAGGAACGTGCTTGCGCCGCTTCCATTGAAGAACCGGGGGCAGGTTGCCTACAATCAAAGTGCTCTTGCATTAACCAGGTGATACGGGTGTATTCGCCACGTCATGTCTGACACCGAGAACAAAAATCAAGCTGTGTCCAGCACGCCGCCAGCGAACGGAAAGGCTAGCGTATCGTCGCGCCTGGCGCAGTTTGAGAAACGCCAAAAGGAATTGTGGCGCATCACTTTCCTGATCCTCCTGGTCCTCGCCACGGTTTTCGCGGCAACCTCATGGGATACGCTGCGCTCACTCACGCATCGTTACGAAGCGCTTCCCATCGGGCTCGTCGTATTGCTTGTTTTATTTGGCGCACACGTTTGGAAGCGTTCGCAGGAAATCTCCGAACTCCGCGGCTTGGTTCAGGGCATCGAGCAGCGTGACGCGGAACCTGCCACGGAAAAGCAATTCCATCAGTTGTTCGACAGGATCAGCCGTTCCCAGCAGGGTTATCGCGATCTCATCGATTCCTTTGATGACGTTTTGATCGCCCTGACTTTGGACGGCGAAATCCGCGCAGTCAATCGCAGTTTTGCCGACCTCGTGGGTGCTCCCTACCAGGACATCGTTGGTAAGCCTCTATCTGAATTCGTTCAGGAAGCCGCTGGTGAGGGCCACGATCTCGTCAAGCGCGCCATGCCGAAATTCCTGGAGCGCCGCACCTGGTCCGGTGTGGTCAATGTGCGTGTCAAAAATCAGCCGGGCATATTTTATTTCGACTGCGCCGCTAACGCCATGTTGCGCGATGAACAGGTCCACGGCATTACCGTGCTCGCCCGCGATGTCAGCGCTTTACGCCGAAACGAAGCCCGTTTCACCGAACTCTTCGAAACCCTGCAAGAGGGCATCTACATCATCAATGTGAATGGCGATATCCTCGACGCTAACCCCGCGCTGGTGCGCATGCTCGGTTATGACTCCAAGGAAGAGCTCCTCGCCTGCCGCGTCCCGGACATATTTCACGACCGCGATGAGCGCAAGAGCCTGAAAAACGAGGTCGAGCGCCAGCCTATTTTGCAAGGCCGCGAAATCACCCTGACGCGCAAAGATGGCACTTCGTTGATCTGCCTCAACACCGCGGCCGCCGTCCGTGACAGCGCTGGCAAGGTGATCCGTTATCAAGGCGCGCTCATGGATGTTACCGCCAGCCGCGTCATGGAGCGCCGCCTCCACCAGCAGCAGGAATTTGCGCGCCGCCTGATCGACAGTTTTCCGGACTTGATATTCGTGCTCGACAACGCCGCCAGCTACACCTTCGTCAGCCCTCGGGTCGTGGAAATATTGGGTTTTGAGCCCGAAGAAATACGCGAGACGGAACTCGGCGCACGCACCCATCCTGAGGATCGAGGCGCGCTCCGCGCCATGTACGACGAAATTCTGGCTGGCCGCGAAACATTTGCCTCTGTCGAAGCCCGCGTGCGCAACAAAAAAGGCGAGTGGCGCCGCTTGCGCTTTCATTTCAGCCCGCTTTTCGATGAAATGGACAAGATCGACGGCGTCATTATTTCCGGCCGCGACGTTACCGATTTGAAGCGTCTCGAAGAACAATTGATCCAGGCCGAAAAGCTTGCAGCCATGGGCCAGATGCTCGCTGGCGTCGCCCATGAGTTAAACAATCCTCTCACTGCCATTCTGGGAGTTACCGAACTCCTCCGCGAACGTCCCGGCGCTGATGAGACCATGCAGCGCCAATTGGAATTAACCCATCGGCAAGCCCGCCGCGCCGCGCGCATCGTCCAGAATCTGTTGGAATTTTCCCGGCCTGCTTCTCCGCAAAAAAAGCCGCTGGACGTCAATGTACTCATCGAGCGCACCCTCCAGCTGCAGGAACATTCCCTTCGCCGCAATCAGATCGAAGTTCATTTTCAGCCGCAACCGGGCTTGCCTGCGGTCCTGGGCGACGGCAACCAGTTGATTCAGGTTTTGCTGAATCTCGTTACCAACGCAGAACAAGCCATCCGTGAAGTTCGCGATGCCGGGCACATCTACATCCGCATGGCCCTTCGCGCTGGACGCATTTCCGTCACTGTCGAAGATGACGGCGTCGGCATTCGTCCCGAAGCCATGCCGCGAATCTTCGATCCCTTCTACACCACCAAGAGACCCGGCGGCGGCACCGGCCTGGGCTTGAGCATTTGTATGTCGATCATTCGGGAACACGGCGGCAACCTGGACGCCAAAGCGCTGCCCACCGGTGGCTCGATATTCACTCTCGATCTCCCAATTGTCGCGGATCCCGCCATAGCGCCGGCACCAGTCGCATCATCGGAGCTCTCTGCCAAACCTCTTCCAGTGCCCCCGGAAAATAATCACAAAGAGGTTCGGGGCCGCTCTGTATTGGTCATCGATGACGAGGAAAGTATTCGCATGCTTCTGGAAGAAGGCCTGTCCGCTTTCGGCCTGCGCGTGGATTGTGCCGCTGATGCTCAGGCTGCTGCCGCCCTGCTGGCCGCCCGGCCCTACGATGTATTGCTTTGCGATTTGAATCTTAGGCAAGGGGTCGGTGGCAAGGTCAGCGGTCGTGATGTTGTCGAGCAATTGCTCGCCGCGGTAGGGCCGGAGAAGCCCTCCACCATTTTCATGACCGGAGACTTTGTTGACGCACAGGCATCCGCAGCAAACGAGAAAGACGAATCTCGAATTTTGCAAAAGCCTTTCAGGATTTCAGATGTTCTGACCATGGTGCAGGAAGTTTGCGCCACGAGGCGCTTCGAAAACGTGAAGGTAAACGTAAAGGGCTAACTGACCGTTCCCCGCGGCCCGTCAGCAAAACGCGAAAACATAAGAGAGTCAGCCTACGTCTTGTTCGCTAGTGCCCTGGCGGTGCGTCCACCCCAAAATCCCACACAAAAATGTTCAGCCCGTCGGGCAATATTTCTGCCAGCGCATATTCACCGGGGGGCAGCGGTTCGCTCAGCGTGAAACGATAAACATTTTTAGCGATTTCCCACCGTTGAATGGAAATGGTATTCATTTCCGAAGAGATCTGCTGTCCAAGCATGCTTTTCATAGACTCCAGCCGTCTCTTACCGCCCTTCACCGTGGCCCGCACCAGCTGCACCTCCGGTCCATCCATGCCCGGGCGGCTGCTCTGCCAAATGGCAGTTGGATTATCCGGATCGGGTGCTACTTCCCTCAGATAAAATTCCGGCGGCCCAGTGGCGATCGACACGCGAATCTTGGAAGCTGCCCCAGGAATCTCCACATTTTGCTTGCCCGGAATAACAGGTATGGGAGAAATGACTTGTGCCAGCACACGTTTCTTGTCTCTGCTGGATCGCGCTCCCACTTGTTCCAGTGGCGTAACCGTTTTTCCCGCTACCGCAAACATGCCTTCGCCGCTGGGCAGAAAAACTCCCTGGCCCACGGTCAGACTCGCGTCCACATCGACCACCGAGACCACTTGCCGCGCTTGCTCCTGCGCCTGAACCTTCTTTACCAGCGCCGCTTCGGCTTTTTCGTCCGCAATTCGCGCTTTTTCCGTCGCGTCCCAGTCCACCATCGCGGCCGGAATCTCTTCCCAATCGCCACGTTCCACGCTGAAGTACCGTACTCGCTCTCCATTTCGTTCGTAGCTGCGCACCAACTGGAAATTCCCGTCCTTGAGCATCAATTTCGTGCCGTGAGACAAGCGCGCTTTCGCAGGGTCTGTTCTCGGCGTACCAGATTTACCTGAGTCGCCCGCCGCACTCGCCGTTTGGCCATAACTGCCTGCAACTGTAAGCATTCCAGTCCCCGCCATAAAAGATAACAGGGCCAGTATGGTTGTTGTTCTTGCGGTGAGCATGGGGTTCTAAGGGTGCGATGCGCCCGGAGCTCTAACGGTTTGTCTCATGGCCAGCATAACCCCGCAACTTTGCCCTGACAACTTCCAGCTAATCCCTTTTAGCGAGGCGCAAACGGCAAAAAAAAAGCTCCCGGCCAAAGCCGGGAGCCACAGTCCGCAACAATTTTCCGTTAATCGTTCCTTAGTGCGTGCACTTCGGAAATAAAGTTACCAACACCATCAAGTCGGAGAGCGTGAACAGCCATTGGTCCGCGGTCATGCTGGCGGCTTCGGCGGCACGCGCGATGAAACCGAGATGACGGCTCTTGGCAAAATTATGCAGGTGATCCACGCAAATGCCCGTTAGCGTGGCCACTTCTGAATCGGTGAAAATCTTCTGACTCGATTTTACGGTAACCATGGCTCCCTCGATCTCTCCGTCGAGTTGCTCCGATTACTGGGATGCTGAAAGCATCATATCGGCTGCACGAAATTCAGAGCAATAGTCGTTCCGTTCTATGACTGGAAAACTACCGGCTGGTACTTTCGTTAAATATGCAGTGAATTCGCCTGTTTTTCGCATCTTTTTACAGGAAATTCAGGACTTGACGGAGGTGCGTTAGTGAAAACCGGCGAGTAAAAATGTCTCCATTTTGCAAAGTCGCTACACATTTCGGTAGCCGAAAATTTCTGAAGTGGCGAAACAATCGGCAAACTACAGTGTTTTACTGAGTGTTAATCAAGCGTTCATGGTGAGGACAGATTTTTTGATGCGGTGAATCAAAATTCCGTCCACATTGCTGGACGCCGTGTCGTTATTTTGGCAGTAAAAATCGACGGATCAGAACTGGAACGCCAGCGGTTATTCTTCCGCCGGCGTTTGCGCATCTCAAGCTTGCCGGTTTCGTTGCAAAAATTATTTTGCTGCCGGAATCCAGACGAGCGCATCTAAAGACTAGCGCCGCCCGCTTGCTCAAACGCGTACGCAAGTTGCAGCACCCGCGCTTCGTCAAACGGCGCGCCAAAGATCTGCAACCCCACGGGAAGTTTGCCGCAGACCTTTCCACACGGAACGGAAATCCCTGGCACGCCCGCCAGTGATCCTGTAACCGTATATATATCAGCAAGATACATCTGTAGAGGATCCTGCGAACGCTCTCCTAACCGGAACGCCGGCACCGGCGAGGTGGGTGTCACGATCGCGTCCACCTTCTCAAAAGCATCTCTGAAATCTTTCGCGATCAACGCTCTGACCTTCTGCCCTTTCAAATAATAGGCGTCGTAATATCCCGCCGACAGTACATACGTCCCCAGCACAATCCGCCGTTTTACCTCATCACCAAATCCAGCTCCGCGAGTTTTTCGATACATCGTAAGCAAAGAATCGCTGTCCACCCGCAATCCAAATCGCACCCCGTCATAACGTGCCAGGTTGGAGCTCGCCTCGGCAGTCGCAATAATGTAATACGTAGCAATCGCGTAATCGGTGTGCGGCATGCGAATCTCCACCAGTTCGCATCCGAGCTTTCTGTAAATCTCCAGACCCGCTTCAATTTTTTGCCGTACTGCGGCATCCATGCCAGCCCCAAAATATTCCTTCGGAACGCCCAGCCTCAATCCCTTAACGGGCTTCACGATCTCGTTTTGGTAATCCGGCACTGGCGCCGTCGTCGAAGTCGAGTCGTGGGGATCTCGTCCGGCAATAACCCCCAACACTGCGGCGACGTCCTTGATATTTGTCGCGAAAGGCCCGATGCGGTCCAGCGACGATGCGAACGCAATCAATCCATAGCGTGACACCCGTCCGTAGCTGCCCATCATTGCCGGTACCCCGCAAAACGAGCCCGGTTGCCGTATTGAGCCGCCCGTGTCCGTCCCCAGCGCCGCAACTGACATTCCGGCCGCAACTGCCGCCGCCGACCCGCCACTCGACCCTCCAGGCACCCGGTCCGTGGAAGCGGGGTTCTTCACCGCTCCGTAGGCCGAGTTTTCATTGGAGCTACCCATCGCGAATTCATCGCAATTGGTCTTGCCCAGGATGATTGCGCCCGCGGCATCCAGCCGTTCGATGGCCGTGGCATCGTACGGCGGCACGTAATTCTGCAATATCTTTGATCCGCAAGTCGTGACGATCCCGCGCGTGCTGATCACATCCTTCACCGCAATTGGCACGCCAGCCAGGGCAGGCAGCGGTTTGCCGGATGCGATCAGCGCATCTATTTTGTCTGCTTGCTTGCGAGCCCGCTCGGGAGCCAGCGCCAGGAAAGCGTTTAATTCCGGATTGCCCGCCTCAATGCGCTTATAAAATTCCCCGGTAAGTTCGCGCGCGGAAATCTTCTTCTCCGTAAGCGCCGTTCGAACTCCATCGATTGTCCACGCAGTCGTCAAAGTTAGAACTCATCCTTCGCGAAATTTTTGATCAAAATGAAATGGGACTCGCCCGGTAAGTCTAGCTAAATTCAATTAAATAGATTCGCGGCTTGTGTCGTCTACCGTTCAATCACTTTGGGCACGCGGAAATAAGGTGGCTCCGGGTCCGGAGCCTGGCGCAGCACATCTTCCGCCACTGCGGAAGGCACCACCAGATCTTCGCGCAGAGTGGCATCCGCGGTCTGGTCGTCGGCCAACACCTGCGCCATAGGCTCCACGCCAGACGTATCCAACTCGTTCAATTTGCCGATGTAAGTGAGAATCTCGTCGAGCTGCCGCCGGTACTTTTCCAACTCGTCTTCGCTTAAGTCCAGGTAGGCAAGTTCCGCCACACGCACCACATCATCGCGGGTAATTTTCACTGGATTCCTCAGCGCCCCGCAGGAGCCGCTTCCACTACCTTGCGCGGGTATTTTTTCTGAATGTAATTATCCACCAGGGCCTGAAAAGCTGCTGCCAGTTCCGCGTAAGTGCCTTCCAAAGTCACATCTTTCTTTCCATCAATGTACACCGGGCAGCGCGGCGCCTCGCCCGTTCCCGGCAAGCTGATGCCGATGTTCGCGGCTTTCGACTCACCTGGCCCGTTTACGATGCAGCCCATCACCGCCAGCGTTAATTCTTCCACGCCATCGTACTGCGTTTTCCAGATAGGCATCATGTTCCGAATGTAATCCTGAACGCTTTCCGCCAGCTCCTGGAACGTCGTGCTGGTAGTACGCCCGCATCCCGGGCACGCCGTAACACTGGGCGAAAAGGAACGCAGCCCCAGCGATTGCAGCAGTTCGCAAGCCGCGTACACTTCTTCGCGGCGGTCGCCCCCAGGTCTCGGCGTGAGCGAAACGCGAATCGTATCCCCAATCCCGTCGTACAGCAGCACACCCAGCGAAGCCGCCGACCACACTAGCCCCTTGGTGCCCATGCCCGCTTCCGTCAAACCCAGATGCAGCGGCTGCTCGGTCTTCGCGCTCAAGTCGCGATAAATGGTAATCAGGTCTCGCGGCCGCGAAGTTTTGCACGAAATAATAATCTGGTCGTTTCTCAATCCCGATTCCAGCGCCAGCTCCGTCGATTGCAGCGCGGAAAGCACCATGCACTCATTAATAATTTGTTCCGATTCTTTTCCCAGATTGTGGTCGGTATTTTCCTGCATCTTCTGCATGACCAATTCTTGGTTCAGCGAGCCGCCGTTCACGCCAATGCGCACCGGCTTGCCATGATCACGCGCCACTTTGCAGATGGTAGAAAATTGCTCATCCCGACGCTGTCCCGCGCCCACATTGCCGGGATTAATACGATATTTGTCCAGCGCCGCCGCGCAGTCCGGATATTTCGTCAGCAGCACGTGCCCGTTGTAGTGAAAATCGCCGATAATCGGCACGTTGCATCCGGCTTCCACCAACCGCTTCTTGATGAGTGGCACCGCAGCGGCCGCTTCGGGCACATTCACGGTCCAACGCACAATCTCCGAACCGGCCTCAGCCAGCTCCACGGTCTGCCGAAATGTAGACTCCACGTCCGCCGTGTCCGTGTTGGTCATGGACTGCACCACTACAGGCGCACCGCCGCCCACGCGCACATGCCCAACCTTCACGGCATAAGTCTTCCGCCGCGGATGCTTGCTTACGTTGGCCTCAAATCCTTCTATTTGCGTAAACATTCTCTAACAATTCTAACGTGATTCACCCTCTACAGGGAATCCCGTGTACTCGTCCAGTAGATTAGTGACACTTTGCCTTTCTGGGTTGGAGTTTCCAACGAGTGATGAATTCGAGTGGAGTCAGGTAGGCCAAGGATTGGTGAGGACGCACGCAATTGTAAGTTTTTTCCCAGTTCCGCAACTGCGCGTTGAGCACGGGTAGCTGATCGGATTCTGCCTGCACCTCATAAAATTCTTCGTTGTGAGTGCGATGCGCACGCTCCACATGTCCATTCAACTTTGGCGATCTCGGCGGAAGTATGAACAAGGGCACGTTGCGCTGCTGGCAAGCGGCCTCGAATTCGGCGGCGAACTCACTTCCTCCGTCGACCTGCACAGCTTTGACCGTAAAGGGAACGCGCTCTAGCAGAGTGTCTAGAAAACGTGCTGCGGCTAATGAGGTGGCGCGCCGATGGGCTTCCACCACGTCCCAGCGCGAGACTACGTCTCGCGCACTGAAGTGCTTTAGCAGCACGCCGCGACGCAGGCGAACGTCCTTGGTGTCGATCTCCACTAAATCGCCGGGCTGCGCAATTCGCCAGTGTTTAGGCTTCCGAATAGCCCAAGGGCGATTTCGTAGTTTGCGTCGTGCGCGTCGTAACAGCGCTACTTTGGGCGTCTCGTGCAGCGCTCCGCGTCGTTTAAGATCGCTCAGAATTCGACCCACCATAGAAACCGAAACGCAGCACCGTGCTCTGCGCAACAGCACCGCCAGTTTGTCTTTGCCCCAACGCGGATACCGTTTGCGCAGCGCCAACACCTGTTCGGCCAGGGCGCTCGTCCAGGTCGGTCGGCGCACCTGATGTGGTCGATGCGAACGCGCCTCCAGAGTGCTCAGGTCGTGGCGATCGAATCGGCGCTTCCAGCGATAGAAAGTCTGGCGGCTGATGCCAAAGTGCCGACAAGTCCGCTGCGCGTTGCGGCCATTGAAGAAATAAAACAACATCCACTGAAGTCGCGTCTCCCCCGTACGGCTTAATCCCTTCCCGAGGCCCGCCAGCCGGCGGGCCTCAGGAAGCTCGTACCACCTTATCGTTCTCATCCTGACACTCTACCGAGTGTCACCAATCATTCTGAACGAGCACATCCCGCGCGCTATCTCTGTGGCTTGAAAGCGCGACGTTACGTTGTATCCAGGGGCATACGCTCTGGACTATGTTTTAGCGACCTAGCCAATTGGGCGGTCCCTGCGTCTAATTCTCTATAATACCATCCAGTTGTGCGCGATATTTCAAGCCGCGTGAGCATCGTGAATTTCGCGGCGTGCTGACTCAGGAGAGATAGCCATGATTCTGATCACTGGAGCATCCGGCAACGTTGGAGGCGCAGTACTGCGCGAGGTTCTAAAGAGTGGCAGCGGTGTGCGCGCCATGATTCGCTCGAAAGAAGACAGCGCTAAGGTCCCACAAAGCGCGGCCACCGTCATCGCCGATTTTGCCGACAAGCAATCGCTTCGGAGAGCTCTCGAGGGCGTCGACATCGTTTATCTTGTTTGCTCCCCAGTTCGCGAACTCGTCGAGTTGGAAAGCAACATGATCGATGCTTGCCGTGAAGCCGGCGTCAAACACGTGGTGCAGAACTCCGCGCTGGGGGCCGGGGATTTTTCAAAGTCATTCCCCAGCTGGCACCGCAAAGTGGAAGACAAACTAAAAGCCTCTGGGATGGCCTACACCATTCTGCGGCCCAACGGTTTTATGCAGAACCTTATCGCGTATTTCGCGCCCTCTATCCGCGCCCAAGGTGCGTTTTATCAATCCACCGGAAACGCAAAAATCAGCCACATCGATCTGCGCGATATCGCCGCAGCTGCCGCCAGCATCCTTCGCTCCCCGTCGCAACACGCCGGTCAAATATACGAACTAAATGGCCTGGAGGCGCTGTCCTACGCAGAAGTCGCAGAAAAAATCTCCAAGGCCACCGGTCGCCAGGTGCAGTACGTCGACATCCCTCCCGACGCCCAGCGAAAAACGCTTTTAGATATGGGCATGCCGGACTTTTTGGTCACCGCTTTGCTCGAATTGCAGGAATACTACGCGTCCGGCAAAGCTTCGAACGTCGATGGCACGCTCGAGTCACTCATCCATCGCGTGCCTACAAAAATGGACGCCTTCCTGAAAGACAATGCCGACCAATTCCGCGAACAGGCGGCCAAGGCGTGAACGCAGCGGGCCGGGAGGCCATAAATCCGAACACCGGGTTGACCCTGGAGCAAATGAAAGATTTTATTCGCAACCACTTTGAGCAGTTTGTGAACAAGAAGAACCTGGATATCGCCGACGTCAATTTTGCCACCGAATTTATCGATCACGGCGCCGATGTGCCGCCCGGCACCGCTCCAGGTCCCGCTGGAGCGAAACAATATGTGGGCGCAGCCTACAAACGGTTTCCCGATATTCATGTCCAGATTGAAGACATGATCGCTGAAGGCGATCGCGTAGTCGTTCGCAATCATTGGACAGGCACGGACGCCACATCCAATCAGCGCATCGAATTTCGCGGTATTGTGATTTGGCGCATCGCAAATAGAAAAATTGTGGAGCGTTGGGCCTACCTCGAGAAACCGCATACCGCGGACGCCTAGTTTTTACGGACGAGAAAGCAAATAAAAATCACGGGTTTCGGCAGCGGATGATTTACAAACTTCCCCGTAATCCCAGGGCGTCGGCATTTTCTCG
Organism: uncultured Acidobacteriota bacterium; assembly: GCA_963733775.1. Lineage (GTDB taxonomy): Bacteria > Acidobacteriota > Terriglobia > Acidiferrales > UBA7541 > Acidiferrum. The sequence goes on from CAVTEE010000006.1 coordinate 235,801, forward strand.
CAGCGCCGCGATACAAAACTGCACATGCTCTTCAAGCGGCACTCCCAACTCTTCCGCGCCTTTGCGCACATCTTCGCGGTTGATGCCCTTTGCGAAGGCCTTATCCTTCAGCCTCCTTTTCACCGAATCAACTTCCAAATCCAGAATGCTTTTCGACGGCCTCACGTATGAGCATGCTGTCAGAAATCCAGCCAGCTCATCGCAGGCAAAAAGGGTGTGCTCCAGCTGAGTCGTGCGCGGCACGTCAGTGTAGTCCGCATGCGAAAGAATCGCGCGCACCATTTCTTCCGGATACCCCAGCTCGCGCAGAATCTTTGCGCCTTCCGCCGGGTGCTCCTTGTCCGCGGCGTGCTCATTGTTAGGCCACCGCTCGTAATCGAAATCGTGCACCAGCGCGGTAATCCCCCAGAGATCTTCGTCCGCGCCGAATTTCCGCGCATACGCGCGAACGCACGCTTCCACCGCGAGCATATGCTTGCGCAAACTTTCAGAACTCGTATATTCACACAGCAATTTCCAGGCATCTTCACGCGTGGGCATCTGCACCTCTCTCAAAAGCTCAACAGCATACAGAAAAATTTAACTATTCGCTCGCTTCAGGATTTTCTCGCGCGAAAAATGTTTTTCCATTGTTGCACGCAGCCGAGTTTAAGGTGAGATTTGAGGGTCGCGGCTAGATTGTAGGTCGCGGCTTTAGCCTGCCCGCCGCAGGCAGGCCGCGACGTAAATGCGCTGCCCGGCCCTTCGGGCTTTAGCCCCTGAATGCTGCAATTTTCTGCTGAAGTTTTGTACGCGGTGAAAAATCGATCGCCCGTCATTGACTGCGGACCATCGCGTTAAAAAGTACCTAATTTATTTGGTACCTGTCCCTCCGTACAGGGCGAACGCTTAGCGTAACCTCTCAAAAAAAAATTAAAAAAAACTAAAAATACTCTTGACACCAACCGTCTCTCGGGAGAAACTCCCTCTCGCGCCAGTTACTGTCTTCCCCCCTTAGAACGTTCCAGCGTTCTCATCCCATCCGCACGCCGGAAAAAACAGTCAGCAAGGAGTGCCGGTGTCTTCACAAATTGATAAAGAAACTATGAATTCGTTGGATTCATTCGAGATGGACAGGGAAGTCATTCGCTGCAAGACCTGTGGCCTCGTGCAATACCGGACGCGTACCGGTAACTGCCGCCGTTGTGTACGGGCCCTGCCGCAGCGTCTGGAGTTCCTGATTCCTCAAGCTGCACCTGAGGAGGAAGCAGTAGCGGAAGTGGCTTCCGATCGTTTCATTAACCAGGAAACGGTTGAGAATATCGGCCAGCGGATTCGCCAGTTGCGCGAATCGCGCGCGATGACCCAGAGCCAGCTACAATCGCGCTCCAAAGTCTCGCGTTCCTACCTATCGCGCATTGAGAGTGGTCAGATGACTCCTAGCCTCGGCACTTTGGAAAAAATTTCCGAAGCGCTCAACGTCGGCTTGAATCGTTTCTTTATTCCCGAATCCGATGGCGAAGCGCTCTTGGAAGATCCGTTCATCCAGGGGTTGCGCCCCTTTTTGCGCCAGTTGGATTGGGAGCAATGGCAATCCATTCTGAAGAGGCTCCAGGCTATCAGCGATCACGTTGCTGCGATTCCGGCCACGCTGCGCCCTATCGGTAATCCGGCGCGGCTGCCACAGCAGCAAGCGTCGGCGAATGGCAACGGCAATGGCAATGGCCACGCCAACGGTAACGGTCATATCGGTACCGGCCATTCGAATGGACATGCACTCACCCACGCCCACGGCAATCCCCAGGGCTATCCAATGCGACGCCCAGGTGCGCCGGTTTATCAGCGCTCGCTAGCCAAGATGTAATCGATTTACCGCGACCCAGCTCAACATAAAAGGGGATAAACAAAATTGTTTATCCCCTTTTCCATTTTCCCCTGTTTATCCCGCAGTCCTTTTGAAGCAGTTCTCTGAATTCCGTCTTTGAATTCGCCTTTGAATTTGGGTGCCCCATTCTTGCGGTTTTTGCAAGGGTGGGGCTTTTTCCGAGCTTTTGAACTGGTCTTTGAAGTTCTAGCTTTAAAGTTTTGCCTCTCAGTTGGTCCTATAGCCCTCGGCGCAGCCTTACATCCGAATCACTGCCGTACCACCGATACTTTCGCGCTAGGCACTTCCAGCCGCATGAGCCGATGATTCGAATCAAGCAGCAGCACCACTTCCAAATCCGCCGTCGTCACTCGCAATCCTTCATAAGATTTTCCACCCACCGTCTGCGAGCCCGTAGCTTCCACCGAAATCGTTCCCGGCGTCAGATCCTGCGGGATCAGCACCGGAAAAGTCTGCGCCCCGCGCTTCGTCCAGTCATATAACTTCGCCAGCAGCGCGTACTGGTCATACAGATTGTTGTCCAAAATCGCAATCACTGGGGCGTTGAAAGAAAGATCCTGCTCGAACGGCCGCGCTCCCTGCATCTGCAAAGTAATTTTCGCTGTGCCGTTGGAAAAAACGACGTGTGCTCCGTTCGTTTTGTCCGCGTGCGAAGTCCACTCGTAGCTGATGGGTGCGCCGTCCGGTTGCAACATCAATGTTCCGCTGACGCTGGTAGCGGCCGTCGTCCCCGGCACTTTCAGTTCTGTCGTTCCTTTCGCCAGCCAGTTGTTTCCCGTCTGCGAAAGTTCAAACTGCTCGCTGCCGATAGTTTCGCCGTTCAGCTGAATTACCAATTTTCCTTTGTCTGGGCTAAAAACTGAGGCCCCGCCAGCGGCCGCACCGCCGTTCGCCAAGACCAGCGCGGAAATAGTGCAGCTCAAAACCATCGCAAGTGCCGGCAGCGGAGACATTTTTGCGGACGCTTTTTTCATCGGCATCTCCATCCATCTCATCCCGAGCATCACGGCTTCTCCACGACGAGGTGCTCTTCCCCCGCGCCGCCACCTACAATTCCACGGCGCAATATTTCCGCCACCACCGTTGCCGGCTCCGCGGAACTGTCCACGCGATAATCTGCTTGCTGGTACGACGGCAGCCGTTGCGCGTGCAGCATTCGAAAGCTCGACTCGTCGCGAAATAATGGCCGCCCCGGCATGATCATGCAGCGCGACAGCAGCATTTCAATCGGAGTGTCCAGCCATAGTACGGTCACGCCGGCGGCGCGCAAAAATTCCGGGCATCCTCCCTGCGCATACGTCCCTCCACCCAGCGCCAGCACCGTGCTTTCGTTATGTTCCGACGCACGCCCAAGCGCAGCCCGCAGTTGATCCGCCTCCATTTGGCGAAATGCCGTCTCGCCCAATCGTTCAAATATTTCCGGAATGGCCAGCCCCGCGACCTCCTCAATCCGAGCATCGAGGTCCACGAAACGCCACGCAAGTTGGCGCGCCAGTAGTGTGCCCACGGTAGTCTTGCCCGAGCCCATGAACCCTGCAAGGCATAAAATTTGTACACGGGCGCGCGGCCCGCGCAAAGGCGGAGGTTGTGTCACGTTTGTTTGCCGCGAAAAACTAATCGCGCTTCAGAATGCGGATTGTACCACTGTAGGAAGAAAGTTCGACCTTCGCGAAACCCATGCCCACTGTGCCGAAAAGGCCCTTGGAAAATTTCGAGGCCATGTGTTTTACGCCATGAGAATCAGGCTTCAGATATTGCGCGGCTTGATTGTCCACCGTTCCGGTTGCCGTTTGCGCGTTCAAGTCAAAGGAATCGTTCCCAGAAAAGCGCACTTCCACTAAACCCTTGCCGCTGCGCATGCTATACAGCCCGGTGTGCACGAAATCGCCGTCGAACAAAATATTGCCGGTCATCGTCCGCAACTTCACGTTACTCAAGCTTGGTTGCAACACTTGCGCGCTCCCGCTGATGGAGCTGAATTCTAGTTTTCCCGCGCATTGTGTGCATACCAGTGAGCCACCGGTTGTGGTCACGATAATGTAGCCGGAGACTTCTTTCAGGTGGACGTCCCCCGCCACGCTGTCGAGCGTCATGTCGCCAGTTACCTGTTCAACGTAAATTAATCCTGTTTGGGTTTTAAGCTGCAGTTCCGTTTCTTCCGGAACCGTCAACTGAAAGTTCGCTTCCATTTCTCTGGCGTTCGCCGTGGAATCGACAATACTGGAGGTCACATCGATGCGATCACCGGCTTGTTCCGTCTCAACAGCAATCTTCTCGGAGGCCTTCGTACCGTTCACTACCACTTCAGAATTTTTCCAGGACTTCACTTCAATGCGTCCGTTGCCAACGTTGCGAATCACCACCACCGGCCGCCCTTTGACGGTGAAGTGCTTTTCCACTCGCTGCGGCGCCGCGTTGGCCGCCATCCACGGCGTCAGCAGCACGCCCGCGCCGATTACCGGCAGAATCGCCCTTCGCCTCAACACTGTCGATAGCTTCATTTCAGTTCAGGCTCCCCCCGCGATCCATCATCGCGGACAGTAATTGCGCTTTTTGCTGATACGCGTTAGTTAAATATTCGCGTGCAAGTTCATCGGAGGGTACTTCCCTGACGCGACGCTCGCAATCTGCAATGAACTCGTTAACTTGTTGCAAACTTTGTCGCAGCGAAGCATCCACCGCAGAGTTCTCCCCGGTGCTGGCCAGCTGCATGTTCGCCAGATCATGCTCCTGTTCGCTCAAAGCTGTAACCGTCGAAGCGTAAGGATCTTCCTGTGCCTGTTGTCCCTGCCGCATCTGGTCGCGTGGCTGGCTCCCCAGCAAAAATGCCACCACGATCATCACCACAGCCACTGCTGCGGTAGCCAGGCTGCGATTCCGGAATAGCTCCGCGAACGATTGCCACCACGGTACCCGGTCGCCCGAAATTCCGCGAATAGTTCCCTCGCGTACCAACTCATTTCGAATGGAAATCCAAATGTGTTCAGGAGGATCAAGCTCGGCGGGAAGTTGATGCGCCAACGCCACGATACCTGTTACGTCCTCAAAAAAATGCTTACAGGCATGGCACTCAGAAAGATGTTGGCGAGCTGCTGCGGAAAGTGGCGCCAAACCCTCTTCTTCAAAGAATACTTCTAATTCCCTGCACTGCATTGCACATCACCCCGCGGAAAGGACACTGGATGGCTTTCCGCCCCGCTTCTCGTGCGCAGTCCACGACACGAATTGCGCCCTATTCTAGCTCAACTCGCCTGTCCCGTTTGCGTTTTTGCGATCTGGCGTTCATTTCTCGCTTGCTCTCGTACTTCCTCTTGCAGCAAGTCACGCAGCCGGGTTCGAGCCTTATGCAACTGTGACTTCGAATTGCCTACCGAGCATCCCATGATGTCTGCAATCTCGTTATGCTCGTAGCCTTGCACGTCGTGCAGCACGAACACGGTGCGATATCCCGGGGGCAGTTTTTCAATCGAACGTTCCAGATTGACCCGGTCTACCGCGCCCGTCAGCTTCAAGTCCGGCGCACCTATGTCTTTTCTCGGCCCGCCGGTCTCTTCGTCTGGCTCCGTCGTTTCTTCCAGAGAAGCTACCGGGAGCGTTTTCTTCCGCAACCGCATCAGCACCACATTAACGGTCATGCGATGCAGCCACGTGGAAAACGCCGATTCACCTCGAAAAGTCCCGATCTTGCGGAAAAGCTGCAGAAACGCTTCCTGCATCAGATCTTCCGCATCGCTCGGATTTCCTACCATTCGCAGGCACAGTGCGTATACGCGGCGGCCATGAAGCCGGTATAAAAACTCAAAAGCCGCAGCATCTCCGGCCTGAGCCAGACGAATAGCGTCCGCCTCACTCATCGTCTTAGGCGACTGCGAACTTGTCGCTTGTTTTGGCGATTGTGAAACAGCTGAAGCGCTCGGATCGCTTGGTCTATTACGCGCCAACGGTCCAATAGCAGCGCATCCACACGTTCGGATGCACCGTATCCCTCCTAGAGTTGTCCTTGCAGTAGCCGGCATTGCCCTAAAGTACAAACCCGCTTCCACGGGTTTTGTTCCCTGAAGCGACCCATCGGGATGCTGCCGGCGAGCAGGCTTGGCTATTTTCCCGCGCTATGGGCTATACGTCTATGCCGTAAATCATGATTCGCGATAATTTCACTTTCTTTCGTGGCAGCTCTCCATGCCCCCATTACAGATTTCTGGAAGTTTCCCAGCTGATCATCTGGCAGAGCCCGCAGGAATGACTTTAACAATACAATGGTTTCCCTCAGGCAAGTATTGAGATCGTAATGGGCGGCATCTATGGTATTCCACAGCAGGAAGGGATCAACGGATAATCCTGTACCCAACTCTTCCGCGCTCGCGCAATACTCTTTCCCCAGATTTTCTACCATTTCCTGTAGTGTGCCCAATTTATGTAGGAACTGCGTGCGTTGCGAAAGCAAAACTCTACTCAGCAGCCCGCTCATGCGCGCAGACCGCTGCCCTTTTGCGGTTTGAAAGTTTTGGGGGTCGAGTGGAGCGGCATTCGGTACCGTGCCGTAATGTTTGGCATGGTCGCTCAGCACGCGAATCAACGATACCAGCGGCTCGGTCAGCCGCGCGCAAAGGCTCGGCGTTACGTTCACCGCTTGGCAACACATCATCAGCCGGCCTTCGCGACGTAGTGCTAGGGCTTCGTTGAGCGAAACGCTAAGCATCCCGTACGCGCAGTCCAGCCTTCTTACGTATGCGGTAAAAACTTTTAGTTTTTCTTCCGGTAGGCGGGCACGCCAGTCTTCTTGCACAGTGCCACGACGACCTGAGAGCGGGCTGCCGGGGTCTCTCAAGTTGGGTCTCCTGGGGGACAGACCGGGAGTATAACAAACTAAGCAAGCTGAGGCCCGTTTTTATTAGTTCCCCCTACCTCATCAATTATAGGCTGGCAGACCATCCGCTACTTGGCTTACACCAGCAACGGCTCATTTGTTAGTTGATTAAGGTTCATTGTCCGCATTCTGACTCGCTTACGTGTTCACGCCCGGCTTAGCCGAAATGTGCTGCGTGGTCGAAATTCTCGCTTAGCCGCTCCATGCTTCCTTGCTCAATTCCGTCATTGGCCGCTATACTCGCCCTCCAACACCCGAAAGGATATTTCCCGTTTGCAATTTGAGCCCCGCGATCAGTTTGAGCAGCGCCAGAAAAAGCTTGAGCAGATTCAACAGCTTGGCTTTGATCCATTTCCTCGCGAATTTCGCTGGACGCACACCCCAGCCGAGCTTGTTCACGCATATTCCCAATCAGCTGCAAGTGAACTGGAAGCCAACCGTCGCGACGTTCGCGTCGCCGGACGCATCGTTTCCCTTCGTCTCATGGGCAAAGCCGGTTTCGCCCATCTGCAAGGCAGCGGCGGCCGCATCCAGATCTATATAAAGAAGGATATAGTAGGAGAAAAAGGTTTCGAACTTTTTCACCTGTTGGACCTGGGCGATTCCATTGGGGTCCGCGGCCATCTGTTTCGCACTCGTACCAACGAGCTATCCATATTTGTGGAGGAGCTCTCCCTGCTTTCTAAGGCGCTCTTGCCCCTGCCCGAAAAATGGCATGGCTTGACTGATGTCGAGCTGCGTTATCGCCAGCGCTATCTGGATCTTATTGCCAATGACGCATCCCGTCAGGTTTTTGCCACCCGCGCTCGCATCATTCAGGAGGTGCGCAAATTCTTCGATTCTAGAGGATATATAGAAGTAGAAACCCCCATGATGCATCCCATCCCCGGAGGCGCTACCGCTCGTCCGTTCGTAACCCATCACAACACCCTGGACATGGACCTTTACCTGCGCATCGCCCCGGAGCTTTACCTGAAGAGATTAACCGTTGGCGGTTTTGACCGCGTTTACGAGATCAATCGCAATTTCCGCAATGAAGGAATTTCCACGCAGCACAATCCCGAATTCACCATGCTGGAGTTTTACGAAGCCTACAGCAACTATCTCGATTTGATGGACCTCAACGAAAATCTTTTTGCTCTGCTGGCTACCAGCATCACCGGTTCTACGACTATAAAGTACGGAGAGTACGAACTCGATTTTGCAAAGTTCGAACGTCTTTCCATGCGCGAAGCCATCATTAAATATTGGCCTGCGGAACTGCAGCCCGCGCCGGCGCTGTCGGAATTTTCGTTACCTGATGGTCCCGCCGCAATCGCGCGGCGCTACAACGCTTGGGCCAAAACTGCTGGCGCTCCTTATGCCGCTGCCAAGGGAAATTTAACCGCCGGTGAATGGACTGGCCTGTTATTCGAAACGATCGCCGAAGACAAATTAATCCAGCCCACCATCCTTTACGATTTTCCTATTGATATTTCGCCGTTATCAAAACAGAAACCCGACGACCCCTCCTTGGTCGAGCGTTTTGAAATCTACGTTGCCGGAATGGAAATCGCCAACGGCTTCTCCGAATTAAATGACCCCGCGGAACAGGAGCGCCGTTTCCTGGCGCAAATTGCCGAGGGTGGCGATGAATCTCCCAAGCGTCTCGACGTGGATTACATCCAGGCCCTTTGTTATGGCATGCCCCCCACCGCCGGCGAAGGTATCGGCATAGACCGTCTGACCATGCTGCTAACCGATTCCAAATCCATTCGCGACGTTATTTTATTTCCTTTATTACGCCCGGAGCTTCCAGAATCTCAATCGGATCCACCAGCCGCCAATCCCAGCGGGAAAGCGTAACCAGCAGGGCCTCCCATGCGCTTTGAATGGTTTGTAGCCCGGCGTTATCTGCGGTCACCCCACCGTCCAGCGGTCCTCCGCCTGGTCACTCTATTTTCAATTATCGGTGTCGCTGCCGGCGTGGCTACATTAGTAATCGCGCTGGCCATGAACACCGGCTTCCGCGAAACGCTCCAGGATCGCTTGCTTGGTGTGACCGCCCACATTTCTCTAACGCGTCCTGGTTCCGGCGGCATTCGCGATTACGAATCACTCGCCACAAAATTGTCCGCGATACCCGGAGTCCGCTCCGTCACTCCAGCCGTGTATCAAACCGTGCTTATGACCTTTGCCAGTCAATCGCGCGGCGTGGTCACCAAAGGCATCGACCCCGAGCGAGAGCGTCGCGCCGACGAAGCCCTGCAGCGCATCGTTGCCGGTCAACTCGATTTCTCTCCAGACCAAGATGGCATCGGCGCCCTCCTCATCGGAAAGGAACTCGCCCATGAGTGGAAACTTTCGCCTGGCGACTACGTGACCCTCATGAGTCCTCAGGGCCGCTTGACTCCCTTCGGACTGCTTCCGCGTTCCCGAAGATTTCGCATCGCTGGCGTTTTCGATTCCGGCTTTTACGATTACGACCAGAACTGGTGTTTCCTCACCCTCGCTGACGCGCAAAATCTCTCCGGTGGCGGCGACGCTGTAAATGTCCTGGAATTTCGCCTGAATAATCCCGAGAACGCCTCAACCATCGCGCAACAAGTTCAGCAAATTGCCGGCCCCGGTTTTGCCACTTCCACCTGGATGGACGAGAACCGCGCCTTATTCCGCGCTTTGCGAATGGAAAAATTGGTTACCGCGATTTTCATTGGGCTGATCACTTTCGTCGCCGGTCTGAACATCCTGGTCGTGCTTTCCATGACTGTGACCGATAAGGCCCACGACATCGCCGTTCTAATGTCCTTGGGCACCCGCCGCAACCAGATTCGAAAAATTTTCCTTTGGCAAGGAATCACCATCGGTGCCGTCGGCACCCTGGTCGGCCTATGTGTGGGCTATCTGTTCGCTTTTATCGCCGGTTTTTACCACTTAATTCCGCTTGATCCCCAGGTTTATGCTGTGCCCTACGTTCCTTTTCATCCAGGCTTATGGGACGGCGTGTGGATCACCCTGATAGCCATGGCTATCTCCTTTGGTGCCACTATCTTGCCAGCCTGGTCCGCCGCCAGCCTCTTGCCTGTGGAGATACTGCGCTACGAATGATCAGTGCGTTCGATTGGTGCACAATTTGCTCCTAAACCAGTGCCCGGCGAAGCGGGCCCGCACCGGCGCAAACCTCAAGCCGGTGAGCTCCAAAAACGGCCCTCTTCAATCAGTTGAAACAAAGGATGTTAGTAAATGTACCAAAATGATACTCGAGAGCTCACTTTCGCGAACCATCCAGCTAGGGCAAAAAAGGAATCCTTTTGTCCAGTTGTGCAGGCAATCTTGGCAAGCTTTTCGCTACCGAGACTATTAGCTACAAGTGGCGCCATCGACGCATCTAAGTAGCTATGGGGCGTGGTGAACTTAGCGAAAAGCAAGTAATCCACGCAAGGTTTAACAGATCCTAAATGACCACAGCAGATTCCAACTCGGGTTTTGGCCTCGCGCAAGTTGCCACTCCGCAACTCGCCGACCCGCAGCTCGCTCCGGTCGTGCTGGAAGGTCGCAATCTGAAGAAAAGTTACGGTCAAGGTTCTAAAGTTTTGCCGGTTTTGTTGGACGCCAACATCACTTTGCACAAAGGTGAGATGATTGCCATTGTGGCCCCATCCGGCGCGGGTAAAAGTACTCTTCTGCACTTGCTGGCCGCGCTAGACATGCCGACAAGCGGTACAGTATACTTCGCGACGAAAGCTGTTGAATCGAATCAAGACTCGTTGCTCGCGGAATTTCGCAATCGGGCCGTTGGGTTTCTCTGGCAACGGCACCAGTTGCTGCTTGATTTTACGGCCGAAGAGAACGTGGCCATGCCGCTGTTGTTGCGCGGCGAAAATTTCACCTCTGCGCAGGGGATGGCGCGGAAGTGGCTTGCGGAGGTTGGCTTGGAATCTCGAGCCGGCCACCGTGCAGGGGAACTCTCCGGCGGGGAACAGCAACGCGTGTCGATTGCCCGGGCGCTTGTCACTGGGCCGGCGGTGTTGCTGGCTGATGAACCGACGGGGAACTTAGACGAGCAGAATGCTTGGGCTGTGTTCGAGTTGCTGGTTCGGTTGCATCGCACGCTGGGGTTGACGTCGCTTATCGCGACGCACAATCTGGCTCTTGCTGCGCGATGTGATCGGATTCTAACGCTGGAGCACGGCGTTCTTACCACCCGCAAGGCTACGGCCGCTGCGAGTGCGACCCCCGGGGGAGAAGCGAGCTAACGTGTTCGAACGTTATACCGAAAAAGCACGTCGCGTTATTTTTTTTGCCAGGTATGAGGCCAGCCAGTACGGCAGTCCTTACATCGAGACCGAGCACCTCTTGCTCGGTTTGATGCGCGAGGATAAAGCGCTGGCCAATCGCTTCTTGCGGCAACAAGGATCCATCGAGTCCATCCGCAAAGAGATTGAAGCGCGCATCACCATTCGTGAGCGCATCTCCACTTCCGTGGAGGTCCCGCTCAGCGCGGAATGCAAACGCATCCTCAATATGGCTGGTGAGGAAGCCGAACGTCTCGGCGTAAAACATGTCGGTACCGAACACTTACTCCTCGGCATCTTGCGCGAAGAAAAATGTTTTGGCGCTGAGATTTTGATGGAGCGCGGCCTGCGCCTCTCAACCCTTCGCGAAGAGCTGGCCCGCACTTCCGGTGAGAAGACCACCGCTGCCCGCCCCAAGGAAACCTCTTTACTCGCTGAGTTCAGCCGCGATCTTACCCAAGCTGCTTCTGAAGGTTCACTTGATCCGCTGGTTGGTCGCGATGGCGAAGTGGAGCGCGTGATCCAGATTTTGTGCCGTCGCACAAAAAATAATCCCGTGCTCATCGGTGAGCCTGGCGTCGGCAAAACCGCCATCGTCGAAGGCCTTGCCCAACGCATCTCCGATGGCGATGTCCCCCCGTTCCTCGCCGACAAGCGCATTCTCTCTCTTGATCTTTCTTTGATCGTCGCGGGCACCAAGTATCGTGGCCAATTTGAAGAGCGTCTCAAAACCATCATGAAGGAATTGATGGAGAGTCAAAATTCCATCGTGTTCATCGACGAACTTCATACCCTAGTAGGCGCTGGTTCCGCGGAAGGTTCACTCGACGCCGCCAATATTCTTAAGCCCGCTCTATCCCGTGGCGAAATTCAGTGCATCGGCGCCACTACCCCCGGTGAATATCGCAAGTCCGTGGAAAAAGACCGCTCTCTCGAACGCCGCTTCCAATCCGTGAAAGTTCCCGCGCCCAATGAAGAAGAAGCTGTGCAGGTCATCACCGGCGTCCGCGAACGTTACGAAAAATTCCACGCTGTCAGCTATACCGACGAAGCTTTGAAATATTCTGTCTATCTTTCCAACCGTTATATTCCAGATCGCTTCCTTCCAGACAAGGCTATCGATTTGATCGATGAAGCTGGCGCTCGCGTCAAACTGCGTCAAGCCTCCGTCCCCGAAGAAGTCGGCGAAGTCCAGAAGCGCGTCAAGTTCATTACTCATCGTATGGAAACCGCCATCGCCAATCACGAATTTGAAAAGGCGCGTTTCTACTCTGAAGAAGAGCGCAAGGAAAAAGAAAATCTGCGCGGCCTTCGCGAGCGCTACAAACTCGACGATGCTTCCACCGGCATCGTCACCCGCGAAGACATCGAAGAAGTCGTCTCCCGCTGGACCGGCATCGGCGTTTCCTCCATCAAGGAAGACGAACAACAGAAACTTCTGCGCATCGAACCCGAGCTGCACAAGCGCGTTATCAGTCAGGACAAAGCCATCACCGCTCTGGCTCGCGCCATTCGCCGCAGCCGCGCCGGTTTGAAATCACCTCTGCGTCCCGTCGGCTGCTTCTTTTTCCTCGGGCCCACCGGTGTCGGCAAAACCGAAGTGGCTCGCCGCCTGGCCGAATTTCTTTTCGGCTCGGAGAAATCTCTGGTGCGCTTCGATATGTCCGAATTCATGGAGAAGCATTCCGTCTCCAAACTGATTGGTGCCCCTCCAGGCTATGTCGGCTATGAAGAAGGCGGCCAGCTCACCGAGCGCGTTCGCCGCACTCCTTACTCCGTCATCCTGTTGGATGAAATAGAAAAAGCTCATCCTGACGTCTTCAATATATTGTTGCAAGTCTTCGAAGACGGCCAGCTCACCGACGGCCTTGGTAACACCGTCGATTTCCGCAATACCATCATCATCATGACTTCCAACCTGGGAGCCCGCCATCTGCAACGGCGTACTTCCATCGGTTTCCAGTCCGGCGCTGACGAAGCCGGTCAACGCTCCATGGAAGAATTGGTGATGAACGAAGTGAAGCGCGCGTTCAATCCGGAGTTCCTCAACCGCTTGGACGAAGTGATCATCTTCAATCCTCTCGCCGATGAGGATCTCCTTAGAATTATCGACTTGCTCGTTGGCCAATTGAATGACACCCTGATTCACCGGCAAGTGCAGATTGTTGTTTCACCGGAAGCACGGCAGTGGATTCTCGAGAAAACGTGTGCGGACCGCAACTACGGTGCGCGGCCGCTGCGGCGGGCTTTACAGAAGTACGTCGAAGATCCGCTCTCCGAAGCACTGATCCAGGGTGGAATTCAGAGACCCGCAACGCTGCAGATTTATGTTGCTGCGGAAGGTCTCTCGTTCCGGCCTGTTGGCGAGGCAACCCCTGTAGTTCACTAACGAATCTGACACCAAACGCGTCGCCGGAAGGGTTTGACCTTCCCGGCGACGCTTAGCTGCTCGATGCCGGCCCATACCTGGTCCGGTAGGAGATGAACATCTTGGGTTTGGGGGCGCGGCCTTGAGTACTTCAACGGCCGCTCAAAGAAGAGAAGTCTGCGTTTCTCGCGGAGTTTTGACGGGCCGGGTCCGATGCATCGCGATACTTATACTGCTGTTCGCGATTACTTCTCCCGCCGCCCCGCGAAACAATTCCGGCGAAGACGCGTCCCTTCTTTCATCCCCGCAGCAATCTACTAGTGATCAATCGCTTTCGACTCCAACTGCCCAGTCCCCAGCTGTTCCGGTAACCCACGGCGTAATCAAAAGCATCGAGTTCGTCGGCAATCGCCGCATCCGTAGCGACACCTTAAGAGCTCGCATCTTCAGCCGCGTAGGCGATAACTACAACGAAGATACTTTGCGCCGCGATTTCCAGGCGCTTTGGAACACTCAGTTTTTTGAAGACGTAAAGTTGCGCGTCGAAGATTCGCCCGATGGCCCCGAGGCAAAAAATATTATCTTCGACGTAAAAGAGCGCCCGGTCATCCGCCGCATTCGGTATGACGGCATTCATTCCATCTCCGAGTCCGACATTCTCGACCGCTTCAAGGAACGCAAAGTCGGCCTCAGCGTCGAAAGCCAGTTTGACCCTACGAAAATCAAAAAAGCCGAAGTCGTTCTGCGCGAATTGCTCGGTGAACACGGCCGCCAATTCGCCAAGGTCACCCCCCAATACGAAAGAATCGCTTCCAGTAACGCCGTCATCCTTGTTTTCAAAATTGAAGAAGGCCCCAAGGTCAAAGTCGGCCACATCAAATTCACTGGCAATCATGCGTTCAGCGATCGCAAGTTGATTCGCTCCATGCGCCACGATCGTCCTTATGCGATCCCGCTCTACCTCACCGAAATTGCCGTGCTCTCCAAAACCTACGACCGCGACAAGTTAACCGAAGACCTTGAAGTCGGCGTTCGCGGCCTTTATCAGGACAACGGCTACTTCAAAGTCATCGTCAAAGATCCCATCCTGGAAAATGTCGATACCCCCTCTTACAAGCTGGGCGTTCCATTACCCTTCACCGCCCACGGTATCGGAAAAGCCGTCAACATCACTATCCCCATCGAAGAAGGGGAACGCTTCCACATGGGCACTTTGAAAATCGTCAGCGCTGACCCCGACAAAGCCTTGTCCCTCAAGGTCGAAGCCCTCAAGAGCATTTTCCCTTTGAAACAGGGCGACATCTTCGCCACCGACAAACTTCGCAAAGCCCTTGAGAATTATAAAAATGCCTATGGCGAATACGGCTTCATTGACTTCACTGCTGAACCTGCCATGGACATCGACGACGACAAGAAAATTATCAATTTGACTTTGAAGTTCAACGAGGAGAAGCAGTATTACGTCCGCCGCATCGACTTCAGCGGTAATACCACCACCCGTGACAAAGTTATCCGCCGCCAGTTGCTCATCGATGAAGGCCAACTTTTCAACAAACGCGCCTGGGAATTGAGTATCCTGCGCCTCAACCAACTCGATTATTTCGATCGCATCGAAGCCGACAAAGCCGCCGAACTAAAGCGCAACACCAAAGAAGGCACCGTCGACATCAACTTGAAGGTCAAGGAAAAGGGCAAGCAATCCATCGGCCTGCAGGGCGGTGTCAGCGGCTTATCTGGTACCTTTATCGGTCTGACCTACCAGACCAACAACTTCCTGGGCCTCGGCGAAACCTTATCTTTCTCCGCCCAGTTCGGCAACCTCCAGCGCGTCTTCCAGTTTGGGTTTACCGAGCCTTATCTTTTTGATCGCCCCATCCAGACCGGCTTTACCGTTTTCTCCAGCCGCTACAATTTCGATCAGGCCCAGCAACAAGCGCTCATAACCGGCCAGTCGGTCAGTATCAATCCGCAATTCATTCAGGATTACAACCAGAACAGCACCGGTTTCACTACCTTCGCCAGCTATCCTCTTAAGAAACGCCCCTTCACCCGCGTTTCCTTAACCTATGGCCTTACCCGCACCAACATCACCGCCTTCAACCAGGCTTCCTCGATTTTGTTCGAACAACTTCAATTCCGCAGCGTTGCCGGGCCCAGCGCACTCAATGGCATCATTTCCAGCACCGTCACGCCTAGCATTACCTACAACACCATCAACAATCCGCAAAATCCCACCACCGGCAAAAGTTACTTTTATAGTCTTGGTGTTTCGGGTGGCCCGCTGGGTGGCAACGTTAACAGCATCTCCAACGTTTTCCAATGGACCAGTTACCGTCCACATCACAAGCGCCGAAATGTAATTGGCATGCATGTTACCGCTGCCTATATCACCGGCTATGGCGGCCGGGAAGTCCCGCCGTTCAGCCGCTTCTACATGGGCGGCGAAAACGATATTCGCGGATTTGATATTCGCTCCATCTCGCCGGTTACCTTTATTCCTACTGCTACCACCCAGCAGTTCATCTATCTGGATCCCACCAGTCTGAGCAGCAGTGGATCGCCGACCCAGCGTTTCTTGAATGTTCCGGTCCTCGGCTACACCATTACCTTCCCGGGTGGCGACTTGCAGGGTTGGACCAACCTCGAATATCGCATTCCCATTGCCGGCCCGGTTACCGCAGGACTTTTCTTGGACGTTGGAACCGTAGGCATTGTCCGCGAAAGTGCTTTGAAGCTTGATCCCACGGGCTTTGACAACTTGCTCACGCAGTTCCCCGGTGCACAGTCGCAAGCCGGCTTGCAGCAGCAGCTTAAGATCGCTGCAGGCACAAATTTCCGTCCGCGCGCCTCCACTGGCGCGGAGCTGGTAGTGCAGCTCCCCATCATCCAGGCGCCCTTCCGCATCTACTACGCGTTCAATATCAACCGCTTGCACCAGCAGATTATCGCGCCTCCGGACTTCATCGAGCCGAGCGAGATCAATCTCATCAAAAATAATCCCGCCCTCAAGGATTTCTATAATTTCCAGTTTGCTCCGACTATCAATCAGTTCATCGCCAATCCCGGTCGCCTGAATTATTTCGAGCCTTTGCGGACTTTCCGGTTTACCGTGAGTCGGACATTTTGAGGTTGGATTTCATTCGCGAATTTACTATAGCTAGGCGCCGCAACTTCGCCCCGCGAGCTTGATTTTCTCGCGGAAATTGCGAAAATTTTTTGGGGGAAAAAGTGGGAATTAAGTTCGTGAATATTTTTAAACTTGCCGGGCTGGCCTTTGCCGCCGCCCTATGCGTGTGGCTCTCCGGATGCAGCAGCGGTACTACCGCAAACGTAGTGGTGGTCACCGTCAGTCCATCGACGGACACCCTGGTGGTCAATCAGTCGCTCACCCTGCTTGCCACCGTCACCGGTGCAACCGACACGTCTGTAGTCTGGACTTGCACCTTCACGACCACGACCAGCCCCGTTGGCGCTACGACCCCGACCTTTTCGGCCGCTGCTCCCTGCACCTCCGCGCAAGGTGTCCTATCCAATAACCAAACCACCTCCGTGACCTACACCGCTCCCGCTACCGTTCCTAACCCGCCCCCCAACATCACCATCACCGCGACTTCCAATGCCAACAAGAAAAAAACCGGCACTGCCGCCATCGCCCTGGATTCCGGAATCCGCGTTACGATAACTCCCGCTACCGCCACAGTATCTACCGGTTCGTCATTCCAATTCCATGCCACCCTTACCAACGACAACACTCCCGATGACGTAACTTGGCTGCTCGCGCAGGCCACTACCACCAACATTATTTCTCCTTCGGCTACCACTTGTTCCCCCGGATGCGGCTCAATTGACACCACCGGTTTGTACACCGCTCCAGCTTCCGTGCCCGCAACAAATACGGTCACGGTGATCGCCACCTCTAAGCTTGACACCACCCGCTTTGCGACCGCTACCGTAACCGTCGTTCAGGCCGGGCCCATCAGTTTTTCAAACGTTTCGCCCTTGGTCGCTCCTCAAGGTGCCGTGTTTCAGGATATTTTCCTGAGCGCTTCAAATCTGACTTCCAGCGGCGTCGGCGTCACCGTAAGTGGCGTTACCCCTCCCATCGATCAACTCTCTCAGGTAAAAGTTATTTTTGCTGCCGGTAACTCGTCCACTTCCCTTGGCGCCCGTGTGCGCCTCAATGCTCAACAGCTTGCCGTAGCCGGATCCTTCACCGTGAGTATCACCAGTACGAATCCCGCGAGCCCGGTGACCACGGTTCCCGGTGGAAACTTTACGATAAACGTTGTTCCTGTCACCCCCTCGGCAGTGGCTTCAAATCCGCAGAGCTTCCCTCAGAGTTCTCAGGTAGTGCCAGGTTTTACGACCCCTGCAGGTCCCTTTATGAGTATTGATGGCGGCTATTACGGTCCTTTTGGGAATGTGGCTTCTGCGCAGTTCAACGGCACAAATTTGGTGGCTATCGCAGATCCCACCAGTCCACAGGTTTCGACTCCCCTCCGCTTGAACGTCACACTGCCAAATCTGGCCAATCTTCCCAACGGTCCGGGCCTATATCCGGTCACCGTTACCAATAACAATGCTTCGCCATCGACCGCTTACACCAACATCGCCGTCGTCCCCGATTACGCCGGCATCAACCCGCCGGCCTTGCCAAGCGCGTTAATCTTGCCAGTTGGTTCGGCCCCCAGCGCGATCGCTGAGGACACTGTTCTAGGAGTAGCGGTTGTCGCGGAAGCTGGTACAAGTTCGATTCAATTTGTGGATATGCGCACAACGCCGGCGTTACTCGGCAGTCCAATTCCGACCGGAAGTATACCCGCGACCACCGCGCCAGGTAGTCTCCCAACTGGTGTGGCGGTGGACGAAAATCTCCACATCGCCGCGGTGGTTAATTACGCGGACCGCAGCCTGTGGATTTTCCAGATCCCCACTCCTCCAGCCTCCCCGTCCGCAACCCCGCTCGGCAAAATCGATCTCAGCACGTTGATTCCGGCAACCGCTCCCACAACTCCTCCCAGCGCCCCGCCGTTTCCCTATTCGGTGGGCATCGATTCTCAAACTCATCGTGGGATAGTTGCTTTTGCCTCCACTAACGTTGGATTCATCATCAATCTCGATCCCACTCAGCCCGCCTCGATTTGTTTGCCGGGCCAGCCGCCAGCCTCTACACCGACGTATTGCCCCATCGCCTCAGTAACCTTGAATACGGGCTCGAATCCCCAGGTCGCTCTCGAGCCTCGCGTCGATCTCGCTTATGTCACACCCGGGGGTGGCGGTAACCTGTCCGTGGTGGATCTGCAGCACGTAGCCACGCAGGCCCGCATCGCCATTGCCTCCGCCACCAGAACGTCCGATGTCGTGACTGTCACGACTTCCACCCAACACAATCTGAACCCCGGCAATCCCGGCACAGTCCTGATCAGTGGCCTTCCGGCCGGGAAAAATGGCACCATCTTTGACGGCACGTTTAGTGTTACCAGCGTAATTGATGCTTCTACCTTCACCTATTCCCAAACGGCCGCGGACGATACCACTTCCAGCACCACTGCGAGTCCCGGTTTTGTCACCTACGGTACGGCATTCCTCACCTTCGCCTTGACCCCCACGGTGCAAGGCATCTCTATCAACCCGATCACCCGCGCTGCGGTCCTCGCGGATCCCAATGCGAATGTCGCGCAGATCAGCTTCATTGACTCCCTGGATCAAACCGTTAGTTCCTTCACTCTGTTCTCCGAAACCACCGGAGTTCCCACCACTGGTCTCGCCCCGGAATCTGGTGTTGCGGACGTGGCATTCCAGCCCTTCACCAATACCGCGGTGGCATTCAATCCCCAGCTCAATGAAGTCTCCTTGCTCGATCCGATACTTTTGCAGCGCGACGCCATTGTGAAAACGGGTCAAAATGGTCTGAAAACCATTACCTTCACCAACTCTGGCGTGAGCGTTACGTTGAAACTTTCTGGCGCGTTGTTCGTCGATGCCAGTACCAATACAGTGTTGGTTGCAAATTCCGGCAGCGACAACCTGAGCTTCTTCAATCTCAGTCGCAATGCATCGTTCAAGACCGTCAACATCGAACAGGTCATTACTCCGCCCGTTGCCGGAGCGCTATTACCGCAGACCGCCATCACCACCAGTGGCAGCACTCCCGGTGCTATCTCCGGAGTTCGAATTTTGGGTTCCGGTTTTGATGCCGGTTCGGTGGTTCGCCTCGACGGTCAGACCCTGCCGGCCACCTTTGTAAGTGCGCGTGAAATCGACGCAACCATTCCATCGTCATTCCTCACTGCTCCGCGACGCTTTGCCCTCGACGTCGTCAATAGCACCGGCGTCGTTTCTAACAGCACCGATTTCACCGTAATCGAAGCTGTTCCAATTCCTGCATGTTCCGGCACCGCTTCCGCACCCGGCGCGGTGGCTATCGACCAACAACGCAACATCGCCGTTGTCACCGACTCCGGTTGCTCCGACGTTTCCATAATCAGTCTGAAATCTGACTCCACCTTCGGTACCTTGACTCATCGCATCGCCACCGGAGCGAGTCCCGCTGCCGTTGCCGTGATCCCCCGATACGGCTTTGCGGTCGTCACTAACAACACCGCTGGAACCGTCTCCGTTTTGAATCTCGATAGCAACACCCAAGCCGCCGCCGATGTTACCGTCGGTACACAACCTAACGGCGTGGCCATCGATCAGGAAAACGGCCTGGCTCTGGTTGCCAACACCGCTTCGAACACCGTTTCAGCCATTGACCTCACTCCCTTGCTGTCCGTGCCTGCGGGTACTCTCGCCGCCTCTACGGTTGCCGTTGATCAGAGCCCCATTGCAGTGGCCATCGACCCTGATCGCGGCACCAATAATCGTGGCGAAGCGGTCGTAACTACTCTCATCTTGAATGGCTCTAACGCCCCAATAGGCGGACTGGACGTCGTCGATCTCGGCATATCGCCGCCCAGCAAGAACACTTCTGTGACACTGCCTTCTGTTCAGGCAACGCCCACTGGTATCGTTTTCGATCCAGTCACCACCGTGTTCCTTGCCACCTCGAGTCAAGGGAATTCGATCACCGCGCTCAACCCCGACAACGGGCAAACCCAGATCATACCCGTGGGCGTCAATCCCACTTCTTTGGCATACAACTATCAGAGCAGCACCATTCTCACCGTTAACGCCCTGAGTAACACCATATCTATCGTGGATGCCCAGACCTTTAAGACCAGAGTGACGCTCGGTATCAGCGGGTCGTCGCAATTTGCCGCCGCCATTCATCCGCTCACAAACTTGGCGGTCATCGCCGATCAATCCAACAACCGTGTTCTACTTTTGCCTTTGCCGTGAGTCAGTCCCGGCCAGTTTTCGTGGATTTTGTTTCGTGAATCGTTGTGCAACTGGTTCGTCTATTTACTCGTCACCAGGTGATACCGGCGGTTGAGAGAGAAAAGCTCGATTGCATTTAGACATGTTTCTTCGTTGCAGGTAAGAAAACGGCTCGCTATACTTCAGGGTTTGGATAGCTGCGGGACAATCGCCTGCTGCACATAGATTACTGCCAATGCAAATTGGCGTGGTTTTGAGCCCCTTGCGGGCCATCATAAGGAGAACAAAGTGAATTGTAGAAAGTTTTTTACCACCATTCTTGCCGGAGCTTTCGTCTTCGGCGCGTCGGCATCGGCCCTTCGTGCTCAGGGAGCCGCCGCTGCTCCGGCTTCGTCCGGCGCTGCCGGCAACAAGATCGGCGTCATTAACGTTCGCCAGGCGATCGTGACTACTTCGGAAGGCAAACAAGCGTCTGCCGAGTTGCAATCGCAATTCGCGGCACGCCAATCCGAACTGGAAAATCTCAACAAACAGATCTCCGATTTGCGGCAGCGTCTGGCCGCCGGTCAGTCTACCTTGAGCCAGGATGAACAAGCGCGTCTGACCCGCCAGGGCGAACTTTTGGCTCGTCAACTGCAGCGCAAGCAGGACGAATATCAGGAAGACGTCAATGCTTCTCAAGGCGACGTCATCGACAAAATCGGCCGCAAGATGATTGACGTCCTCGACCGCTACGCCCGTGAAAACGGCTACGTTGCGATTCTGGACTCTTCCGCGCAGAACACTCCGATTTTGTATGCTTCCAATCAAATCGATGTGACCCAGGATATTATTCGCTTATACGATCAGGCCTACCCGTTAAAGGCTGGCTCCACTACACCTAAACCTGCACCAACCAGACCCGCCGCCCAATCCACTACTCCCAAGCCGGCTCCAACTGCATCTCAGCCGCCAGCCGCTAAGCCTTGATCGTTGAGGTATCTCTGCAACAAAAAATCGCCTCCGGCTTCCAAGCACAGAGGCGATTTTTTTTCTTTAACACTCAGCCGCTTCACGGAGTCTGCGGAGGAACGTCCGGCTCATCGGCCCCTTTGGGTTTGCTGATGGTGTTCTTGGTGTCCACGCCGAAAATCGCGTAATTCGATAACGTGTGCCGGTGGTGGTAGCGATGGTGATGTAGTTCCAGATACATGTCCGCGTACCATGGCAGCCAGAGCTCCGTTTTGCCGTTTTGGAAATTAACCGGGCCGTAATCAATCGCCAGATGATCCCGCGTCAGCTCCAGTTCTTTCATCGGGTCACGCAAATCCGTTTCGATGTGTAACACCTGGTATGTCGTGGCTGCCAGCCACACGCGCCCCTTCAGCGGTATCTCTACCGTTTGCCTTTGTGTCTCCCACAACCTCAGGTACGAACGCTGGTTTGGCTTTTGCCGAAAGTACATCAGCCACGCAGCTTTGCCTCTCCACTGCCCCAGCCCCTCGCAACTAAAATTCAGCGTGTTGGCGAATCCCGGGCGGAATACATATACTCCCAGTCCCATCAATCCAACCGTTGCCAGCGACGTCGGAAACGAATCAAGTCCTGTTCCTCCGTCCCGGCTCTCTTTCAGGAATATCTGCCCGTCTTTGGCATGATCGATAAAAACCAGGTAAGAAAAATCGCGTGTTCGAACAACGCCGGGTTTTCCGTTGCGATCGATTTCTTCATGTTCGATGTGCTCGGAGGCCATGAACTTCTCAAAATTTTCGAGTTCCTCCGTCGAGGCTTGCGCCGTGCGCTTCACTATGTCGTCCGCGGAACAACTCACGTCGCCAGCCACACCGGGCTTGATGCTGTCTACATCCGATGGTCCCCACGGACGTACCGGCCCGGTTGGCAGATCACCACCAGCAGTAAGGCCAGCGCCGCCTGGCCGTTCGCCACCCGGAGCGGACACCGCCGCGCTCGCATGCGAAACCACCGCATCCGCTGGCTTGTCAAGATCTCCAAGATCGCCTTTGGCCACCACCGCCGCGGGATCTTTCGGAAAGTCGTGAATCACAACTTCAAATTCGTGCCGCGCCGCATCACGGTTGCCTTCCCCCGCAAGCACTTCCCCCAGCAGCGCGTGCGCCATGGGAATTTTTTCTCCCGCGAGTTCGACGGCTTTCTGCGCATGTGGTTTGGCGCTCGTATAATTCCGCTGCAGCAGAAATGCTGCCGCCAGATAGAACTGCGCTTGATACGACATCGTATTCGCATGTACCGCTTTTTCCAGCGTGGCCGTTGCTTCGGGAACCTGCTTGCTGTGCAGCTGTATTTCCCCCAGCGCTAACAGCGCGTGTTCATGCACCGGATACAACGCGATGGCTCGTTCGAATCTCGCGCTCGCCGCATCAGTATTCTTTTGGCTGGCTTCCAATGTTCCCAGCAGATATTGCACATCCGGATTTTGCGGCGCGCTGTCTGCGGCTTTCAGTAAATGTTTTCGCGCCTCGTCCGGACGATTCTTGTGCATCGCCTCAGTTGCCTTGTCCATCTCCTTCAAGACATTTAGCGAAACTTGCGTCCGGCCGCCAGATGGCGCGCTCTCCGACGTCAGATGCAGATAAACGTACACGTATTGATTGCGTGACATCAGCGAGTCCACCACCAGCGCCCGCTCGTGCGCCGGTTTATAACCCGGCGCGTTGACCTCGATCACGCAATCTCCCGCCGGTATATTCGAAAATTGCGCCAACGCCGTGTCCTTGGTAGGCCCGCTCAGATTTACGCCCGCCAGCGGACATGACAATCTAACCGTCGCGCTCTCTGTCACCGGCAATCCGTTAGGCTCGCGCACGCTCACATACACATTAGAAGCAGATGACCCAACCACGGAATCACCCGGGTGCGAGTTTATTCCCCCGAGTTGCGCAGGCCCTTGGTCAGCTTGCCCAGCCGCTCGTCCCGCGAAGAGCAGCGTACAAAATAAAACTTTGCTAATAATGCGACCGGGTACTAAAGAGACGGATAATTGCTTACTGGCGTTCATCGAGATGGCCCCGTAGCGTTTCAAGTAAGGACACGCTGTGCGATTCAAAATTCGACTGTATGATTCAAAATTGGAGATGGTTACGTCAGGACGCTCTTATAGAATACCGCCATCGCCGCACTCAATCTACCGTGGTCTGGCGCAAGATCTGCCTAATTACCACGAAGCCCTCAATCACTACCAAATAGAGATTCTCATCGGGAGCCCAATAAGACCCGCATCGCGTCCCCCAATGATAGACCCTCATCGGGTGGCCTACCCTTTGCAGGCTTTTTTGCAAAGGGTGGGCTCCGGGCGTATGAAATCCGTATCAGCTCCCGGCTTATGTCCCCCCGGGCCCTATCTTGCATTTACCTTGCCGCGGGAATATACTCTTCTTTCGCTCTGAAGCGGGTCGCACGAATGGGTGGGCGCAAGCCCACTTTTTTGTTGCTCGCGGTTACAGCGCTAGCTGGACCGGCATAGGCCGGGGAGTCTTCGCTTGGATCTGGAAAAAGTCCGCCAGGCTGCCGAGCGGGTGGCGCGTTCGGAAGGCCTGGAAATCGCCGACGTCGAATGGAAAGTTGGAAAACAACGCTTCCTCCGGGTGTATATAGACCGTCTCCCGGAACAAAGCGCTGTTCCCGACGCCACCGATACCAACGATTTAAATGGCTCTAACGCTTCCGATGTTGAGGATGCGCCGCCAAGCAACCCCTATCCAAGAATTTCTCACAGGGATTGCGAACGCGTCAGCCAGCAGCTGAGTGTCATCCTCGATGTTGAGGATTTAATTCCGGGACCTGCTGGCTACATCCTGGAGGTCAGTTCGCCAGGGATGGACCGCGCGTTGAAAAAAGCGGCCGATTTTGAACGCTTCCGGGGCCGCAAGGCCAAGATTGTAACTACCGAGCCTGTCGGCGACGCCAAGTTTTTTGAAGGCCGCCTGGCGGGAGTAGCACCCGGAAAAGTTCGCATCGAATTGCAAGGCAAGCAAGCGAAAGTGGTTGAAATTCCGCTCGATGCCATCCGCAAAGCGAACCTGGTTGTCGAATTCTAGATACGCGAATTTGAATCATTGACGCGCTGAATATTATTCTCGCGTCACAAGGGACTTTAGGAACGCGAAATGGCGAATCTGCTCTACCAACAGATTGAAATGCTCAGTCGCGAAAAGCACATTGAGCCTGAGGTCGTGGTGTCCGCAATTGAAGACGCCATGGTTGTGGCCGCGCGAAAGTATTACAAAACCGAAGAAGATCTGCGCGCCAAGTTTAACCAGGTCACCGGCCAGATTGATGTGTTTTCCGTGCACATCGTCGTCGAGCAAGTCACCGACTCCAACAAGGAAGTCAGCCTCACCGACGCCAAGAAAAAAAATCCCGAGGTGGAAGTCGGCTCGGAAATTATTCTTGCCAAGCCCACCGAAGTGTTGGGACGCATCGCTGCTCAAACCGCCAAGCAGGTAATTCTGCAAAAAGTCCGTGAAGCCGAACGCGACACCATCTTCAACGAATATCACACCCGCGTCGGCGAGCTCATCACCGTGATCGTCAAGCGCGCGGAAGGTCCCGACTTAATCGTCGATATGGGCCGCACCGAGGCTCGTCTGCCCAAGCGCGAGCAATCCAAGCTGGAAACCTACAACATCGGCGAGCGTCTTCGCGTGGTAATCAAAATGGTTGACCGCGCCGCCAAAGGTCCGCAGGTGATCGTCTCTCGTGCAGACGCTTCGCTCGTCCAGCGCCTCTTTGAGATGGAAGTCCCTGAAATCTACGATGGCACCGTGCAAATCCGCTTTGCCGCCCGCGAAGCCGGCGAACGCACCAAAGTCGCTGTCGCCAGCCGTGATAAAGACGTCGACCCTGTAGGCGCTTGCGTAGGCATGAAGGGCATGCGCGTGCAATCCATCATTCGCGAATTGCGCGGCGAAAAAATCGACATCATCCCTTACAGCGAAGAAACCGTGGCCTTCGCGCAAAAAGCTTTGAGCCCCGCGAAAGTCACCCGCGTGCAAATCACCAATCCCGAAGCTCACAAGCTAGAGGTCATCGTCGAAGACTCGCAACTCTCTTTAGCTATCGGCAAAAAAGGTCAGAACGTTCGCCTAGCCAGCAAGCTCATCGGCTGGGATATCGACATCAAGAGCGAAGAAGAAAAGCGCCGCGAAATCGAAGATCAGATGACCCGTCTCACCGCGCCCGCTACGCCGCTTACTTCTCTCGCTGGCGTCGGCGCCAAGACCATTGAAAAAATGGAGGCCGCTGGCATCAACAACGTCGAAGCCCTTGCCGCCATGACTCCCGAGCAGTTGATGGAAATTCCCGGCATCGGCGAAAAAATGGTCGACAAGATTTATCAGGCCGTGAATCGCTTCTACGAAGGTGGCGGCGAAGCCGCGGCTGCGACCGAAGAAGGCGCGGAAGCCGTCGAAGCCGTTGGGAGTTCTGAAGCAGTCGCCGAAGGCGAACAGCTTCAAGAGGAAGTTGCGGAAAATTCCGAAGCTCCCGCCGAATCCGAAACTAGCGCGGAAGAAACTCCCGCGAACAATGACGCCAGTGCGTCGCCCGATAATGAAGCCGCCGGAGATGTAGAAGAGGCCAGCGCCGAATCCACTGGTTCAACAAATTCTGAAAAATCAAAACATGCTACTGCAACAAAGGATGCTTCCGAATCCGCCGACGGCGATTCGGAGCAACCGGAAGAGGCTAAGTCCTGAGCGAAGCAAATCAAGTCCGTATTAATGAACTGGCCCGCGAGCTGGAAGTAAAAGCTAAGGCCATCATCGATCTTTTGCCGGGTTATGGCGTCACGGAAAAGAAGACCCACTCGAGCTCCATTCCCGAAGACGTCGCCGTAAAAGTTCGCGCAAAAATTAAAGGCGAATCCGACGAGGAATCCGTCGCGACAGCTCAATCCCAGGCCAAGGAAGCAGCCGCCAAAGCGGCGCGCACCAAGCCTGTTCCCACAACGCCCGCCCCCGTAGCAGCAGCACCATCAGCCCCGGCACCAGTTCGACCGTCCGTCGCAGTTCCCCCGCCAGCAGCAGCGGCTCCAGCGGCGAAGCCTGCTCCGTCGGCCACTCCAATCTCAGCCACGCCTGCAACACCATCCGTTTCCGCTACACCCGCAGCGTCCGCGCCGCAAGCCGTCAGGCCCGCTGCGCCGCAGCCTGGTGCGCCACTTCGTCCTTCCGCGCCCCCAGCGACACCGCTTCGCCCGCAACCACCAGCCCCACACTCAGGAGCCCCGGCGGCACAACGGCCAGCCGCGCCCTCGCCATCGGGCCTTCGTCCGCAGCCACCCGCTGCTCGGCCTGCAGCGTCATCCACCACTCCGGCCCGCGCAGGTGCCCCAGCCTCGCGCCCGGCCATGCCGCCTCGTCCGCCTTTGCCCTCCGGCAACCGCGGCCCACTTCCCAGCTCTACACATGGAGCTTCGCGTCCCCTTGGTCAGGGTGCCCAGCGTCCCGCGGGCGGTCCCCGCCCTGGCCAACCCATGCGCCCGCAGCAGCCCGCACAGGGAAGAACTTTTACTCCCCGTCCTGCCGGAGCACCAGGCAGCGCCCCAGCTCGCCCCTTTGAACAACGCCGCGGCTCTATGCCCACCGGCACGCGCCCCGGCCCACGAGCTCCCGGCCGTCCCGGCATGCTTCCGCCTTTCCCGGAAAAGCTTCCGCCAAAGGCCGAACCCGGCAAGCCGCTATACACGCGTAAACCGCCTCAACGCCAGCGGCCCGTTGCCGACAAGCGCGAGCAGGAAGGCGAGCGCAAGCTTCATCCCACTCGTCAACGCCCAGGCATGGGCGATCGCCGCTCGGCCGCCGCCGTCATTGCTCCGCCGGAGCCACGCGCTCCGCGCGAAGTTACCATCACCGAGGGCATCACCATTCGCGAACTGGCCGAAAAGCTCGACGTGCGCGCCAAGGAATTGCTCAAGAATTTGCTGGATCGCGGCGTCTTCGCCAGCATTAACCAGGCTCTCGACGTGCCCACCGCCACTACTCTCGCCGAGGCCTTCAGCGGCGTAGTCAGCGTAGTCTCTCTCGAAGAAGAAATGGTTCTTGAAGTCGCCAAGGAAGAAACCAAGGAAAGCCTCAAGCCCCGTCCCCCCGTTGTCACCGTCATGGGCCACGTGGACCACGGCAAAACCAGTTTGCTCGACGCCATTCGCCAAGCCGATGTAGCAGGCGGCGAAGCCGGCGGAATCACCCAGCACATCGGCGCCTATAAAATCGTAGTCAACGATCGCGCCGTCGTTTTCGTCGACACTCCCGGTCACGAAGCCTTCACCCGCATGCGTTCGCGCGGCGCGAAAGTCACCGACATCGTCGTGCTCGTCGTCGCTGCCGATGACGGCGTGATGCCGCAAACCAAAGAAGCCATCGATCACGCCAAAGCCGCCAAAGTGCCGATCATTGTCGCCATCAACAAAATCGACAAGCCTGAAGCGCAGCTCGAACGTGTCAAACGCCAGCTAACCGAAAACGGCCTGATGCCCGCCGAGTGGGGCGGCGACACCGAATTCGTGGAAGTGAGCGCCAAGCAAAAAATCGGTCTCGACAAATTGCTCGAAACCATTTTGCTGGTTGCCGATCTTCGCGAACTCAAAGCCAATCCTGACGCTCCCGCCAGCGGCACCGTATTGGAATCGCGCGTCGACAAAGGCCGCGGCCCGGTCGCCACCATCCTTGTGCAGAACGGCACCTTGAAGCCCGGCGACTTTTTTATCTGCGGCTCGGTCTTCGGCAAAGTTCGCGCCATGTTCGATGATCGCGGCCGTCCCGTGATTGACGCGCCACCTTCAACCCCGGTTGAAGTTCTCGGCTTGCAAGGCGTGCCCGATGCCGGCGACCACTTCCAGGTCACTGACGAAGCCAAGGCTCGTCACATCGTCGAATATCGCCAGGGCAAGCAGCGTGACGCACAAATGGCTCGCAGCAGCGGCGCGCGCATCACCCTCGATCAGTTGCACGAGCAGTTGAAAGCCGGCGACGTCAAGGAACTCGGAATCGTCATCAAGGCCGACGTGCAGGGCTCTGTCGAAGTGCTTAGCGAAATGTTGCCCAAGCTTTCTACCGATCAGGTGAAGCTCAAAATCATCGGCTCGGGCGTCGGCGCCGTAACGGAAAACGACGTATTGCTCGCTTCCGCATCAGGCGCTATTGTCATCGCCTTCGGAATTCGCCCCGATCGCAAGGCCGCCGATCTCGCGCAACAAGAGCACGTGGACATTCGCACCCACACCATTATTTACGAAGTTTCCGACGAAATTAAAAAGGCCATGGAAGGCTTGCTCGAGCCCGTTGTCACCGAAACCTACCTCGGCCGCGCCGAAGTTCGCAACACCTTCCGCGTCAAGGGCACCGGCACTGTCGCCGGTTGCTACGTTGTCGACGGCGTGCTCAAACGTGACGGCCAGATTCGCGTGCTGCGTGACGGCGCGGTGATTTACACCTCCAAGCTCAGTTCCTTGAAGCGCTTTAAGGACGACGCCAGCGAAGTTCGCACCGGTTTCGAGTGCGGCGCGGGCATCGCCAATTTCAATGACGTCAAGGTTGGCGATGTTCTGGAATGCTTCCAGGTAACCAAAGTTTCTGCCGCGGAAGCCGCCGCCGAACGCAACATAAATACCGCTGCGACCTCGCGCAGCAGGTAGCCGCACCTTTCGTCTCTGGAGCCGCGCATGCCCGTCGGCCTGCTTACTCTTGAGCTTCACATCCAGCATGCGCAATCGCTCAAGGACAAGCGCCAGGTACTGCGCAGTCTGAAAGATCGCCTGCGCGCAAAATTTAACGTCGCCGTAGCGGAGCTCGAGCACGAGGATACCTGGCAACGCTCTGTGGTTGGTGTTGTCACTCTCTCGAACCAAGAACATCAGGTGCAGGAATCTTTGCAGCACGTCCTCGCCGAGGCGGACAATATTCTCGGCCCGCTTTTAGTCAGCCACGGCGTCGAGATCATTTGAATTTGTTTTGCCTTTGTTTGGAAAATATTGCTTAGAAAATATTTGTTCCCGAAATCCCCGGCGGGAAGCAAAGTTTGCTATCGAACGCGCATCCGATTAAAGTGCTTCAAACTGCTTCAAACTTGTAAGCGTCTTACAGGATCACCATGAGCCCAGCGAATCATCGTCACCTGCGAGTGGGCGAAGAAATCGCTCACGAAATCAACGCCATGCTCGTCGGCGAGCTCAAGGACCCCCGTCTGGAAGGCATGGTCGTCGCCAACGAAGTCCGCGTGCAGCAGGACATGAAACACGCCCGCGTTTTCGTGAGCGTCGACGGCACCGATGAGGAACAAGCCGGCGCCATAAAAGCCCTGGAGCACGCCGCGGGCTACATTCGCCGCGAATTAATCGAACGCCTCCAATTACGCCGCGTCCCCGAATTGCATTTCACCCTGGATCTTTCACAGGAAAAAGTTCAGCGCATCGAACAGCTCCTGAAAGAAGTAAAGAAACCCAATCCCCCTCCCCAAAGCTGATAAAATTATCGGCGCGCCGGCATTTCACGTTTTGAACATTCTCCCCGACCTAAACCCACGCGGAGGGTGCCCCAGGCTCGATTTTCAGCCTGGGTTTTGGGTTAGCTTGTTGGTGTGCCTGCTTCCAACAAGTAATTAGCAATTCAAATTTCAAACTCCGAATAGAAAGACCGATCTTGCGTCAGCAGCCACCACCACCACCCTTCGACGGCGCCCTCGTCATTGATAAACCGCAAGGCAAAACATCACACGACGTAGTCGATGCCGTTCGTCATCTGGTAGGCTTTCGCCAGATCGGCCACCTTGGCACGCTCGATCCGCTAGCCACCGGCGTTCTGGTTTTACTCCTGGGCAAAGCCACCCGCCTCGTGCAGTTCTACAACGGCCGCCGCAAACGCTATAACGCCGGCTTCCGTTTCGGTTTCGCCACCGACACCTACGACTCCGACGGCCAAGCCCAAGGCCCCGATTCCGCGCCCGCTCTCGATGCTGCCACACTTGAGCGCTTCGCTGCCGAACGAATCGGCCGTTTCGCGCAGATGCCTCCATCCTTTTCCGCCAAAAAAATCCACGGCCGCCCGGCTTACGAACTCGCCAGAAAAAAGCAGCCCGTGGAGCTGAAACCCGTCGAAGTGGAATTGTTCGAATACCGCCTCACAGAAATCGCCGGCCCAATCGCCCGCTTCACCATCGAGTGTTCTTCGGGCACGTACATCCGCGCCCTCGCCCATGAGATGGGCGAAAAACTCGGCTGCGGCGCGCACCTCGCGGAAATCACCCGCACCGCGGTAGGAGAATTTTCTTTGGAGCAAGCCGTTCAGCTCGAAGAACTGGCCGCCGCCGCGCGTCAAGGCAAAATCGAATCCTGTCTCATCCGCTTGGAAAATTTACTCCCCAATTTTCCGCGCATGAACGTCTTGCCAGTAATCGAACGCCGTGTCCGCCACGGCTCAAAATTCAATATTTCCGTGGCTCAAATCCAGCCAGGCCGCGTCGAACCGCCTCCCGGCGCCACCGCTCAACTCGACGGCGGAGAGCCACGTCCGCCGCGTCTCCGCGTCTTCAGCCAACAAGACAAACTAATCGCCATCGCCGAAGCGGTCGTCCCACGCACCTACCAGCCCGTGGTCGTCTTCGACCCCTTGCCTTAACCGATCATTAGATTTTTTGAGGAAAATATTTCTGACTTGCTGATCGGGCAGATCAGCTGCGAATAAATACCGCCCATCCCTTCCACCCGCATCATGGCGGCTGCACTCGCTCGGAAGGTAACGTACTCGGCGTAACTCCTCGTTCCCCATGCCCTGCAAAAATCGTTCCAGTCTCATGCTGCGGCGAACGCAATCGGTGCGGCGTGATCAAAATCATCAGTTCTGTATCGGACAAACTGTTGTTTCTCCCGCCGAACGCATACCCAATCCCCGGAAGCTCCGCGAATCCCGGCAGCCCGGTAATCGAGCGTGTCTCCTCGCGATCCGTCAATCCCCCTATCAAACTCGGTTGATCGTCTCTCACCCGCACCGTTTGCGTCAGCGTGCGGTTTGAAATAATGGGAATCCCGTTTATGTTTCCTCCCGCCAACGCCCGAATTTCAAATTCCAGTTGCAGCGTAACTTCGCCATTCGGATGCAACGACGGCGTGGCCTTCACCTTCAAACCGATATCCATGTATTCCGCGCCTGGATATGGAGTTTGCCCCGAACCGCTTCCCGCTGCCGCCAGCGCGGACGAATCTTGAATAACGGTCACCACTCCTTGACCGGCCGTCGATCCTTGCGCCACCAGCGCCACGTCCGGAAGTCCGCTGCGGGTAAGCTGCGACACGATCAGCGCCCCGGGGCTCGCGGGCGTGTTCAGTTCCACTCCGGTCTGAAATGTTCCCCCTCCAAGCCCTAGAAAAACGCTCAACGTGCTTTGCCCCTGGTTAGTCACCGCAATATCGGGTGAAGCCCCACCCGCAAAACTTCCGAGCTGCACCGCAGCTGGTGTGTTCGCCGTCGGCAACGGAGAACCTGGCGCGGCCGTGAACGTTCCATTGATCGTAGTGCTGCCCAGCAAAATCGATAACGTGTTGTCGCCTTGATTTACCACTACCAGATCCCCGACGCCGTCTGCATTTAAATCTCCCGTCGCAATCGCTACCGGAGAAGTTCCCACGGCGATCGGCGAATTTGGCGCTTCCGTAAAAGTTATATTCGAATTTGCATCAATGTTATCCAGCAGGATCGATACATTCCCCGAAGTCTGGTTCACTACCGCCAAATCCGTCGTGTCTCCTTGCCGGAAAGTTCCCGTCACCATGGCCACTGGACCCGTTTCCGCCCCTCCACTTTTATTCAGCAAAAATGGCGAAGCCGGAAATTGCGTGAACGTTCCATCACCCACGCCGCGAAAAACAGAAATAGAATTGTCCGCCTTGTTAGTGACCGCAAAATCCTGAATCCCGTCTCCGTTAAAGTCCGCCACTATAATCGAGCTGGGATTTTTTCCCACCGCAATTGGCGAGCCCGGAGCCTCCGTAAATGTTCCGTTGGGCACGCCGTTGGCGTCCACGTTGCCCAGCAAAACTGAAACGTTATTTGACGTGGAGTTCACTAGAATCACGTCATGCGGCTGTGCGGTGGCGAATTTAGTGCTGTCAGTGCGAAAGACTCCTGTGCCTATCGCTACTTGTCCAGTTTCATTGGTGCCCAGGGTGATTGGCGGCGTGGCCACCTGCAGGAAGTTCCCGTTATCCTGATTCTGCAGCACCGTAAACGTGTTAGTCCCGGCATTATTAAAAACCACCGCGAGGTCCGGCAGCGTCCCACCGGTAAATGGCGCGGCCACTAGCGCTGTCGGATTGTTCCCCACCGCAAAACTCGTTTCTGGAAAAACCGCGCCCGAAGGTGACGCCGTGAAACTACCGCCGGTGCCCAAACTGTTCGACAGTAGAGACAACGTAACCGGGAAGCGGTCTCCCACAAAAAACGTCGCCGGCTTGTTGTCCTGCGCGCGCAGCAGGACTTCTCGTCCGCTGCGCACCAGTGACAGCGAATCCGAAAGGTCCACCGTGAGTCCCGGAGTCGTCAACAGAAATGTCGACAATCCGCCGCCCACCACCAGAAATGGCGGGATGCTTGAGAATCCTTGCCCCTGGAATATTTGCTGCGCATTGGTAAGTAAATTCGCCAGGTCCTTGGAACTTGCCAGACTCCGCACCATGTTAGGTGTCAAGTAAATCAGCGACGCGGACGTTGGCGGCGTCACACCCAGCTTCTGCATCGTGGTGCGATCCACTTCCAGCAATTCGATATCTAGCAAAACTTCTCCGCGCGCTTTCTCCACTTCGTGAATCAACTGTCCCGCCACCGCCAATCTCTCCGGCGTGTCGCGCATCGTAATCGTGCGGCTTCGCGTGTCCAGTTCCACATGTGTTGCGCCGGTAATATCTCGCAGCACCCTCAGTAGTTCCGTCATTTCGTCGGGCGCCACCGAAGCTGGCAACGGAAAAATTTGTTGCCCTTCCGGGGCATAGTCTTTGCGCTTCTGCGGAGTATCGGGAGCCACAAAAATGAGCGTGGGATTCAGCGCGCGCCAGAAAGTTCCCGTCTGCGTCCCCAGCAACATTAGCGCAGTGTAAAAATCCACATTCTCCACCCGCAGCCGCACCTGCCTTCCCGCCACATCGGGATCAAACGACGCTTTTATTCCAAATCGCGCGCCTAACTCCTCGTACACGGATTTGGTTTCTCCCCGCAGATCCAGATCTTGCTTACCGCTTTTTGGCTGCAATTTTGGCAGCCCCGTCATCTCCAGTTGCTCTTTTGTTGGAGGCTCATCCTCCATGGAGTTCATCTGTGTAAGCCGCTCCGCCACAACCGTATTTCCCGGATCGATGTGCAGCGCCTGCCGCAATTCTTCGGTAGCCTTTTCCATTCGGCCTTCGAGTGCCGCCTTCTCCGCTACATCCACATGCATCCGCACCAGTTTTGAACGCAGCGCTGCTTCCTTTGCGATGTAGCGCGCATCTCTCGGTGCGTAATATGTCGCTTCTTGGTAATACAGCAGCGCTTGATCGATGTGCCCCTCAGCTTCCGCCTGGTCGCCGTGCTCCGCAACCTTCTGCGCGCGTTTCAAATCCACATGCAGCCGCACGTCGCCCTTTGACGGCCGCGCCTCTTCCTGCTCCGCGGCCCGCGGGCCACTCAACGCAGGGTCCGCTGCCCCCGCTTGCGCAGCAAATAGCAACGCAGACAGAAACACTAAGCCAAACAGCCGTTGTGTCACTCGAATCATCATTAACGTTGGTCTATCCATTCTACCGTGACGTATCTGTAGGAACGCGTGCGACTTGACCCGAATTGCACGCCAGCGTACACTGGATCTCAGTTGCAAATGATTCACAACTGGAGATTGGAGTCCCGTTGCTCTCGGCCTTTCTTATCGCCCTCCGCGAAGGCGTCGAAGCCTCTCTTGTAGTAGGCATTATCCTCGTTTATTTGTCGCGCACCGGCCGCGCCCATCTCGCGCGTTTCGTTTGGTTTGGCGTCGCCGCCGCTTCTGCCCTTAGCCTGGCCGTCGCCATCGCCCTCGAAAACTGGCATATCAACGAGGACGGCTTCGAAGGCCTCTTGATGCTGGTCGCCGCCTTCTTCGTTATTACGATGATCGTATGGATGAACCGCGTTGCGCGCCACTTGAAAAATGAAATAGAAAAAAAAGTGGAAGCCTACGCGGCTCGCGCTGGCACTGCCGCGGGCTGGGGCATATTTCTCTTCGTTTTTCTGATGGTCTTGCGTGAAGGCGCGGAACTCGCCCTCATCCTTCGCGCCGTCGAACTCTCCAGCGCGGGTTTGCAAACCTGGATCGGCACGCTCGTAGGCATCGCTGCCGCCGTCGCCGTCGGATTATTTTTCTTCAAAGGGACTTTGCGCGTGCCCTTGCATCGTTTCTTCGCCGTCACCAGCGCCATTCTCATGCTCGTGGCTTTTCAGCTTGCCATCACCGGACTGCACGAACTCAGCGAAGCCCAGTGGCTGCCCTCCAGCAAAACGGAGATGGCCATCATCGGCCCGGTCGTTCGCAACGAATTATTTTTCTTCGTCTTGATCTTCGGCGCTGCCGCGTTGATGGTTCTCCGCGAATGGCAGAGTGCCGCTCTGAAAAATCGGTCGCAGCAAGCCGGCGGGGAAGCAGAAAAGCGCTTGCTGCAATCGCAAAATCGCCGCCAACGCAATTGGATGATGGCCGCTGCCACTGCTTGCCTGGTCGTAATCCTTGTCCTCACTGCCGATTTTATTTACGCCCGCGCCAATTCTGCTCCGCCATCGTCCACTCCGGTTTCCGCCAACGGACAGGAAGTTCGCGTACCACTCTCGCAAGTGGATGATGGCAAATTACATCTCTTCACGGTGAACGTCGCCAACCAAACTCTGCGTTTCATGATCATCAAGAAACCCAACGGCTACGGTACCGCTCTCGATGCGTGCCGCATCTGTGGCGCCGAAGGCTATCGTCAGGACGGCCAAAACGTAGTCTGCCGCCATTGCGGCTCTGCCATCTACGTTCCGAGTATCGGAGATCAGGGCGGCTGCAATCCCATTGGCGTTGCCTCGCACATCGATGGCAGCGACATCGTGATGGATCTCTCCAGCCTCGGTCGTGCTGCTCAAGAGGTTCCGCGTTAGCCGCGCATCTCTTCCAACATTTATGTTCCTCCGCCTCGTTGCCGATTCCTTTGGACGCCGTCCCCGCCGCAAGCTACTTACCGGCGCGGCGCTCGCTCTTGGCATGGCCGTAGTCACAGCCGCCTTCAGTGTCTCGCTCGACGTCGGCGATCGCCTCGCCCATGAATTTCGCGCCCTGGGAGCCAATCTCCTCATCACCCCGCAAGCCGACTCGCTCCCTCTTGAAATTGGCGGCGTCGATTATCGCCCCGTAAATTCCGGCGCATATCTTCCCGAGCAGGACTTGGGCAAAATCAAAACAGTCTTCTGGCACAACAACATCGTCGGCTTCGCACCAGTAATGGAAGTTCCCGCTGAAGTCTCGACCGCATCATCGTCCGCGGACCCCGTCAAAACCACGCTCCTGGGAACCTGGGCTCACCACTCAGTTGTTCTTCCGGACAACCGCGCCTACACGACCGGAATGGATCAAACCAATTCCTGGTGGCACGTTGACGGCCGCTGGTTCCGCGACGATGCTCCCGAAGCAATCATCGGCAAATCCTTCGCCGCGCGCACCAACGTCAAGCCCGGCGATGCTCTCCACATTAAATCTTCAGATCGAAGCATGGCCTTGACCGTCACAGGAATTCTTTCCGCTGCAGGCCCCGAAGACGACGCCATCGTCGCGCCTCTGCAAATCGCGCAGCAGCTCGCCGACAAGCGCGGCCAGTACCGCCGTCTCTACGTCAGCGCACTCACCAAACCTGAAGACGATTTCGCTCGCCGCAATCCCACCACCATGAACGCCGCCGACCTCGAGCGCTGGTCCTGCAGCCCCTACGCTTCTTCCATCGCCTACCAGATAAAACAAGTCTTGCCCGGCGTTGATGCTCACGTAATTCGGCGCGTCGCCGAAGGAGAAGGCAGCATCCTTACCCGCGTCCGCTTGCTCCTTTGGCTCGCCTCCTTCGCCGCCTTGCTGGCCGCCGCGCTCGCCGTAGGCGCATCTTCCGCCGCCGCGGTAATCGAGCGCCGCTCCGAAATTGGTCTAATGAAAGCCATCGGCGCAGGCTCCGGAACCATAGGTTTTCTCCTCGCCGCTGAACAACTCTTGCTCGCCTTTGTTGGCGGCGGAGTCGGTTACGCCCTCGGCATTATTCTCGCCCGTTTCCTCGGCGAAAAAATCTTTGGCGCGGCTCCCGAGCCTTCCATCCTCGTCTTCATCGTCATCCTGGTTCTCGCCGCATGCGTGACCCTCCTCGGCAGCGCCATCCCACTTCATCGTGCTTCGCGCTATGAACCGGCGCCCATTTTGCGAGGCGAATAAATGCCCGATCGCAAAATGTTCTGGCGTATCGTTCGCCGTCTTTTCGCAGCTCAGCGCGGCCGCCTGCTCGTAATCCTCTTAGCGCTCGGCGCCAGCGCTGCACTCACCGCCGCTCTCCTGAATCTCCAAGTCGATGCCCGCGATCGCCTCACCAAAGAATTTCGCGTGTTCGGTGCCAATATTATCGTCGCCCCACGAGACACCAAATCTTCTGCCGCCGGCCCTGTCACCCTGGACGAATCTATTGTCGACAAAGTGCGTCAGTCGCTTCCAATACACGCTTCAGCCGATTCCTATCTGTATTTGGTAGCGCGCGTATCGACAGCTAACTCCACTCAGCCAGTAAACGCCGTTATCGCAGGCAAGCGTACTGAACGCATCGATCAATCAGCGCTGACATCCGCCATCGCCACTCCGCGCGACAACACAAATCTCTGCCTCGTAGGTTTCAAAGCCGCGCAACAATTAAATCTCCAACCCGGTGCTAGCCTCACGTTGAAAAACGACAAAAGGGAAGAAGTCTGTACTTCAGACATTACCGACTCCCGTGGCGATGCCCAGGACAGCCAGATCGTTGTGAATCTCGACACCGCCGAACGTCTCGCCGCACTTCCCAACAAAGTCAGCCTCATCCAATTAAGCGTCCCAGGAACTCCCCGCCAAATTCGCGACTACATCGCCACCCTCGCACAAAATATTCCCAACGCCGACGTACACGGCCTGCGCCAATTCACCGAAGCCGAAGCAAAAATTTATACCCGTGTCAGTGGATTGCTCACCGCCACAACCGCGCTGGTGCTGGCTCTTACCGGGCTCTGCGTAATGGCCGCCATGACCAATGTCGCCATGGAACGCAAAAATGATGTGGGCTTAATGAAAGCCATCGGCGGCGCAACCCGTCGCGTTCTCCGGCTCTTTCTCGCGGAAGCTGCGCTCCTCGGCCTCGCGGGCGGCATCGTCGGCGCGGCCGTCGGCCTCCTACTTTCCATCTGGCTTGGCAAAACTGTATTCGGCGTCGCAGCGCGCCCGCGCCTCATTGTGTATCCTGTTTCTGTGGCCCTCACCATTCTTGTAGCTGTCGTCAGCTCCTATCCGCTTCGCCGTCTCGCCAATATTTCTCCCGCCTCGGTATTCCGGGGGGAAGCGTGAGCCCGCTCGATTCATCCTCGGCGGAACGAATCACGCCAACCGCGCCACAAGTTGTGGTCGAATCCCTCGTCAAACAATACGGCCCGTTGCGCGCCCTCGATGGCGTCTCCTTCACCGTCGCTCCCGGCGAATGGGTCGCGCTCATGGGACCATCCGGCTCCGGCAAAACCACTTTGATCAATATTCTCGGCGGCTTGGACACTCTCACTTCCGGCCGCGTCATCGTCGATGATGTGGACCTTTCCAAGCGCACCGAAAGTCAGCTGGTTCGCTATCGCTCCGAAAAAGTAGGTTTCGTCTTCCAGCAATTCCACCTCATTCCGTATCTTTCCGCGCTGGAAAACGTCATGCTCGCGCAATACTTCCACAGCATCACTGACGAAAAGCAAGCCGAAGACGCCTTGCGCCGCGTGGGCCTCGGCGACCGTCTCACCCATCTTCCCGCTCAACTTTCTGGCGGCGAACAACAGCGCGTGGCCATCGCTCGCGCGCTCATCAACCAGCCAAAATTAATTCTCGCCGACGAGCCCACCGGAAATCTCGACGAAGCTAACGAAGCCTTGGTCATCGATATTTTTCGCGCCTTGCACAACGCCGGTCACACCATTCTGATGGTCACTCACGATCCCGACATCGCTCGTCAGGCTGGCCGCCGCATCGAGCTTGCCCACGGCCATCTCAGTCTGGACACCACGCAAACCGACGCCGCCATTTCCATTGACGACGAAATTCGCTTCGATCATTTGCTCGAGCGCATCTGGATGTGCGGCGAAGAGGGCACTAGCGCGCAACTCGATCGCATTCAAATTCCCGGGGCTCTTGATTCCGCTCGCACTCTCGGCCGCATGGCCGATCTAAAACTCGTCGAGGTGCGCGACACCGATGTGCATCTCACCGACACCGGCAGCCGTCGCGCTCGTGATGTAGTCCGCCGTCATCGCCTCGCAGAGCGCCTTTTCAAAGACACCTTCGCCATCGATGATTCCGAGGCCCACACCCAGGCCTGCAAATTCGAACACATTATCAGTCCCGAACTCGATCAGCGTATCTGCACTTTTCTCGGTCACCCGAAAACTTGTCCGCATGGTAATCCCATCCCGCCCGGAGATTGCTGCGACGGAAACGCGAAACCCAGCCGTTCCTGAATCGAATCCATGCCCGCTCCCGTTGATCAGCGCAAAAAACCTGTAAACATAAAAATTCACGTCTCCAGCGGCACCGGCGTCGATATCACCTGGGCCGACAATCACACCAGCCACTACGATTTCGCTTATCTCCGCGATGAATGCCCCTGCGCCACCTGTAACGAAAAGCGCGACCAGGACCAGCAGCACCACGCCTCCAAATCCGCCGCGCCCATATCCTCCCCGGCCCTACCCATGTTCAAACCCAAAATTCGCGCCCAGTCCGCCACCCAAGTCGGCAATTACGCAGTTCAGATTAATTTCAACGACGGCCACAACACCGGCATCTTCAGCTACGAACATCTCCGCACCATCTGCCCGTGCTCCGATTGCGCTGCGACCTTTCGTAATCTCGCTAAATAATCGATTTTTTAGTTGCGCGCCCGCTAGACTTCACCCGCAAAAAGTGCGACGATTTTGGTCTCGGGTAAATCGATCCATTCATGAGTACGATTACTAATCCCCCTGTTGCCGCAGGCAGCCGGGGTGGCGGGGTTCCGCGTGTCATTGTCGCGACCACGGCGCTCCTGACCTTCATCTCGTTTTGGCGCGCCGCCGCCATCGTTCTCAACGACCTGGCCTCTTCCGCCTATTACGCAGGCGGTGAAGCCGAAGCCTACATTGGCAAAACCGCTCCGTGGTTCATCCTCGCCATCATGCTTTTCTCGTACGCCGTTCGCGCGGTGTACGTGGAAAGTTGCAGCATGTTCGTCCGCGGCGGCGTGTATCGCGCCGTCAAAAGCGCTCTCGGTGGGACCCTCGCTAAATTCAGCGTATCCGCTTTAATGTTCGATTACGTTCTCACCGGCCCCATCAGCGGTGTGGCCGCGGGCCAATATCTTGCCGGGCTTATCAGTGATTTGCTGGTGCACATGCATATCAGCGGTCCGCTGGCCCCTGTAAGCATCAGCATTATCTCCGCCGGCTTTGCCGTTGTGGTCACCGCGTATTTCTGGTGGGAAAACACCAAAGGCGTTTCGGAATCCAGCGAAAAAGCTTTGCACATCATGAAGCTGGTCACCGTGATGGTAGTCATGTTGATCGCTTGGTGTACCTACACCGTCATCGTGCGCCATTCGTCTCTGCCTCCGTGGCCGCATCCCCGCAATCTCCGGCTCGGCCCCAGCGCCTTGGGCTGGCTGGCCCACAGTAGTCTTCCTCACATGTTCGGCATCATCGCCATCTTCATCGCTCTCGGCCATTCCGTTCTGGCCATGAGCGGCGAAGAATCGCTCGCCCAGGTGTACCGCGAAATCGAAAGCCCCAAGCTGCAAAATCTGCGTAAAGCCGGCCTGGTAATTTTTATTTACAGTCTGGTGTTCACCTCGCTAGTTTCTTTTTTCGCGGTGATGATTATTCCCGACGATGTCCGCCAGCACTTCCTCGAGAATTTAATCGGCGGCTTGGCCATGAGCCTGGAAGGCCCCATTTTAGTCCGCCTTCTTTTTCATGCCTTCGTGGTGGTTGTTGGTACGTTGATTCTCGCCGGCGCCGTGAACACCGCCATTGTTGGTTCGAATGGCGTTCTGAATCGCGTTTCCGAAGACGGCGTACTCAGTGACTGGTTCCGCCAACCGCATCCGCGTTTTGGCACCAGCTACCGCATCATCAATATCGTCGTATTCCTGCAGATCGTAACCATCATCATCAGCCGCGGCGATGTGACCTTCCTCGCCAACCTCTATGCCTTCGGCGTCATTTGGAGTTTTGCGATGAACGGCCTCTCCGTGCTCGTTCTTCGCTACACTCGTCCCGGCCAGCGCGATTTTCAGGTGCCGCTCAATTTCACCATCAACGGCGTGCAGGTGCCCGTCGGCCTCGGTCTGATCACTCTTACTTTATTCCTGATCGCTTTCGTCAACTTGTTTACCAAACCCGTGGCCACCGTTGCTGGCGGCGTCTTCTCCGTATTGCTTTACATCGTGTTCACCATCTCGGAGCGTCGCGGTCATCACACCAACGCCGCCCGCGTCGAAATGGATCAGTTCAATCTCGCGCTCGAAGGTGAACTCACCCCCGAAGGCGTCGGCGCGCGTCCAGGAAATATCCTCGTCCCGGTCAGCAACCACTACGCCCTCTACCATCTCGGCAACGTGCTCGATCGCATCAAGCCCGGCCGCCGCGACATTGTCGTGCTGCATATTCGCCTGTTGCGCCGCTCTGCTTCCGGCGAAAACGAACTAGACGTCGACCAGCTTTTCGGCAGCATCGAACAGCATCTTTTTTCTCAAGCCTTGTCCATGGCCGAAAAACGAGGCAAGTCCATTCGCCTCGCCGTCGTTGCCGCTAATGATTTGTGGGATGGCATCTTGCGCGCCGCTACCGCGCTGAAATCCAGCACCATCGTCCTCGGACACTCCGCGAAAGAAACCACTGAAGAACAAGCTCGCCAGATTGGCGATGCCTGGGAACAACTAGGCGACCAAAAACCGCAATTCAACCTGGAAATCCATCTCGCCAACGGCGACAAAGTTTACAAAGTACTCGGACCCCACGCGCCCAATCTTACTGGCAACGAAGTCAATCTCCTCCATCGCCTCTGGCTGCGTTTCAGCGAAATGCTCGCTCCGCAGGAGCTCCATCATCACGACGTCGTTCACTTTGCTTTGGAAGAAGTTCAGAAAGAATTGGACGACGGCCACGAAGACGAAGTGGTCAAGCGCCTGCGCGCCCACTTGGACGCCAACCAAAGCAAGCGCAAGCCCACGCCCCAGGACAAATTAAATTAGCGGCGTATTCCCACAACTGTGAACCGAATTGTCATCCGAAGGAACGGAACAATCTTCTTCCTTCGGTCATCAGCAAAGCACCCCAACGGTCATTCCGAGCGGAGCAAGCCGACGCCTTTTTCTTTCTCCTTCGCTCCTGCGAAGGAGTCGGCTTGCGCAGCCGAGGAATCTCTCCCCGCCTTTTCCCCGTCGCCTCGTAGGTCGCGGCTTCAACCTGCCGCAGCTAGGCGCGACACAGTTCCGCAATACGCGAGGCTTTATCCCCTGAATGCTGAAATCAGCTACGCCAACTGCGACGTACAGTGCGGGCACCGCTTCGCCGCCAGCGGAATCGGCATGGCACACTGCGGACAATCCCGCGTCGTTGGCGCAGCGGCAGGCGCCGGCTTCTTCCCCCAGCGATTCACCTGCTGCACCAGCAAAAATACCGCGAGCGCCACAATCAAAAAACTAATGATCGTATTCAAAAATAATCCGTAATTGATCGTTGGAGCCCCGTCTGCCTTCGCCAACGCCACCGAGGCGTAATGCGTCCCCGTTCAAGCTGATGAACTTGTCAGCAAAATTTACGTGACCCATCGCCATCCCGATCGGCGGCATGATGATGTCATCCACTAGCGACGACACAACTTTTCCAAACGCCGCGCCGATAATCACGCCCACCGCAAGATCAATCACATTCCCGCGCATCGCAAAAGTTTTAAATTCCTTGAACATATTTATTTCCTTTCGCGCGCCATCCCTGGCGGTTTCACCTGGAGCTTTGTCGTTGCGCTCCAGCGGGCCGTAACAATAGCACGGTTCCGGCAATCCCCCGCGCCGCCAGCACCACCCCAGCACACGCCAGCAACGACCCCACCCACGCAAACGGCACCCGCGAAATCGCGAGCAGCACTATACCCAAAACCGTCAGCGAAACCGCGCGCGTATAATCTTCCGGCTGTGGCGGCTTGCTTCCAGGCTTTCTGTAAATCCCACGAATCCCCCACAGGATCAACGCCACACTCAGGATCAACCACGGTAACTTGTGGCGGTCAAAAAAAATGTGCCCCGTGAGCCCCAGCCACACCACCAGTAGCCCCAGCAGCACAAAAATAATTTCGATCACCAGTCGAAGAAGCCGCTCAGGAGTGAACATCGCGATTTACCAGACGGTAAAAAATTCAGTCAGACCCGCACAACGCCGTGCAAAC
Source organism: uncultured Acidobacteriota bacterium (assembly GCA_963733775.1). Classification (GTDB taxonomy): domain Bacteria; phylum Acidobacteriota; class Terriglobia; order Acidiferrales; family UBA7541; genus Acidiferrum. The sequence goes on from CAVTEE010000006.1 coordinate 279,207, forward strand.
TTACTTTAGATCTACGCCGCAATCCGCTCGATCCGCACCTTCTTCAAGGTAATCGGAGTCTTCGGCCGGTCGCCGGAATCGCGCGGCGCGTTGGAAATCTTGTCCGCAACGTCCTGCCCTTCCACTACCTCGCCAAATATCGTGTGCTTGTTGTCCAGCCAGGGAGTCGCCGCCACCGTAATAAAAAATTGGCTGCCATTGGTGCCCGGCCCGGCGTTGGCCATCGAAAGCTTGCCCGCCTTCGAATGCTTTAGCGAAGGATGAAACTCATCCGCGAATTTATAACCCGGTCCGCCGCGTCCCGTACCCTCCGGGCATCCGCCTTGAATCATGAACTGCGGAATCACCCGGTGAAAAACCAGCCCATCATAAAAATTCCGCTTCTCTTTCTTCCCGGTCTTCTCGTTGGTAAATTCTTTGGTGCCTTCTGCCAACCCCACAAAATTCTCCACCGTCTTCGGCGCTTCTTTTTCCAGCAAACGAATCACAATATCGCCCTGCGAAGTTTCAAAAATTGCGTAAGTTCCAGCCGCTCTGCTCATCAGTTTTCTTCTCCCAAATACATATTTATCGTACACGACCCGTCATCGCCCACGCCACCCACTCCAGCACCAGCAGTGCCCCGGGCCGTCGACACCAGTGTTTGTAACAAACGCTCTGGCGGCGCATCTATTAGGTCGTCAGTTTCTTCCCACGCAAAAACGGAGGGAAAGATAGAGCCCACATGAAATACGCAATTTTTGGCGCCACTGGATCCGTGGGAAAAGCCCTAGCGGTAGAGTTTGCAAAAAAAGGTTCCAGCTTCCGAGTAGTAGGACGCTCCGAGGAGAGTCTGCGCCGCCATTTCCGCGTCTACGAACCCCTCGTTGAATACTGTCAAGCCGACCTCGCAGATCCACTGGCTGCGGCGCGAGCCGCAGCGCAAGTAGACACTATTTTTTATACCGTGGGTGTCCCGTACACTCAGTTCCAGTTGCATCCCAAACTGACCAGGATCGCGCTCGAAGCCGCAACCGCAGCCCGCGTTTCCCATTTCGTCCACGTCAGCACCGTCTACCCCTACGGCATTCCCCAGACCGACCTCGTTAACGAATCCCATCCGCGAAATCCCGTCGCTTTCAAAGGCAAGATGCGCAAGGAGCAGGAAGATTTGGTTATGGCAGCCGATACCCGCGCCGGAATGCGCACCACCATTCTGCGTCCGCCCGATTTCTACGGACCCGACGCAGAACTGAGTTACGCGCGCTCAATATTTGATGCCGCGATAAAAGGCGGCACCGCCAATGTGATCGGGCCAGTCGACACTCCCCATGAATTCATCTTTGTTCCCGACCTGGCGAATACTCTCGTGGCACTTTCAGGCCAGGAAGAAGCGTATGGCCAGGCGTGGAACGTCGCAGGCCCTGGGTCTAATCACGACCCGGAAATTCGTTGAGCTCGTCTTTGCCGCCGTTCATCAGAAACCTCGGATCCGCGTGGCCGGCAAATTCGTGGCGCGTGTGATGGGTCTCTTCAATCCCTTCATGCGTGAAATTGTCGAGATGCATTATCTCTGGACCACGCCCGTCAAACTTGACGACCGTCGCTTACGCAAACTTCTCCCCAATCTGAAAAAGACCCCGTACGCGGAAGGCATCGAAGCTACGATCAAAGCCATGCAGGCAACCGCATGACTTTCGCTACCAACCCTTCTTCTTCCGCAACTCCGTAATATGTGCGGCATGGTGCCGCCCATGCCATTCGTACACAAATAACAACCAATCAATAGTGCGTTCGCCATGCTCCGGATGCACAAACGCCCGCGAAAAATCTTCCGCCTTCAGAGATCGCCACACTCTGTCCCATCGCTCGTGCAGCGCCTCCAAAAGTCTCTGCGAAGCTTCGATCGGCGCACCTTTCGCGTCCGCCAGTTGCGCCCACGTGTTTTCGTCGTATGGCTTTATTGTCGGCTTATCCTCAGTTAGCGCCAGCTTCAATCGCACATACGCGTTCAGGTGGCTGTCCGGCACGTGATGCACCACCTGCCTAACCGTCCAACCGCCCTCGCGGTACGGCGTATCCAGTTGCGCGTCGTTCAACCCGCGCACCGCCTCCCGCAAATTTTTCGGCGCCGCGGCAATCGATTCAATCGCCTGTGCCCGTTTCGCGCCAGTAATCTCCTTCGGCATTTCCATCTTCCCAATCGGGTATCGCGCATCCATTCGCTATCTCCTTTCGCAAATCTCGACGTGCAGCCTGTGGGCTGCAGCCCGCCATTAACTTTGCCAAATTTTTAGTCCTGGCTTTCAAAATCAAGCAACCATCAGCCTCAAAACCCTCTCCAATTTGGCTCCCTCGCGCCTCAACATCAATCTGTCAGGTACAATGAACCGCTTCGCGCCATTGTATCCGCCGGGCACGTACGAGAATCAAATAGGAGCAATGAAAATGTATAACGTAGTCATCATAGGCAGCGGCTGCGCCGGACTCACCGCCGCAATATACGCCGCGCGTGCCAATCTGAAGCCCCTGGTCATCGACGGTCATGAGCCCGGCGGTCAGCTTACGCTTACCACCATGGTCGAAAACTACCCCGGCTTCCCCGACGGCATCCTGGGCCACGAGCTCATCGAAAATATGCGCAAGCAAGCGCAGCGATTCGGCGCCGAATTCAATGCTGGCATCGTCACCGACGTCGATCTTTCCAAGCGCCCGTTCACGGTCACGGCCGGCAACGACGTCTACGAAACAAAAACTCTCATCATCGCCGCGGGTGCCTCCGCGCGCCTCCTCGGCCTTCCCGAAGAGCGCCCCTTACTAGGCAGCGGCGTCTCCACCTGCGCCACCTGCGACGGTTTCTTTTTTCGTAACAAACCCATCGCCGTGGTCGGCGGTGGCGATACCGCCATGGAGGAAGCCAACTTCCTCACCCGTTACGCCTCCAGGCTCTATCTCATTCACCGCCGCAATGAATTTCGCGCCTCGAAAATCATGATCGATCGCGCCCGAGCCAACGAAAAAATCGAATTCGTCACGCCCGCCATCGTCGAACAAATTCTCGCCGACAGCGCCGGCGTGGAAGGCGTTCGCCTCCGTGACCCCGGAACCGGCGAAACCCGCGAACTCGAAGTTCACGGCGTGTTCGTCGCCATCGGCCACGATCCCAACACCGCCGCCTTTCGCGGCCAACTTCCGACCGACGCCAATGGCTACCTGCTCTCCACCAACGGCAGCAAGACCAGCATCCCCGGCGTTTTCGTCGCCGGTGATGTTCAGGATCATCGTTATCGCCAGGCCGTCACCGCCGCGGGCTCCGGTTGCATGGCTGCCATGGACGCCGAAAAGTTCCTTGAAGAGCACAAGTAATCACCACAAACTAGTTTCCTCCCTCGCGCGCTGCCATAATTAACTGGCATGCTCCGCGCGAGCCTTCTAAAACTTTCCGAAAGCAAATCTTTTGCTCATTGGGTCGTCTCCAACGAACGCACTCGCCGGATGGCCCACCGTTTTGTTCCCGGCGAAACTCTTGATGAAGCTATCGCTGCTGCCCGCGGCTGCAACAATCTTGGCATGTTCGCCAGCCTCGATTATCTGGGCGAAAATGTTTCTACCCAGGAAGATGCGCAACGCGCGCGCGACGCCTACCTCGAAATTTTCGACCGCATTGCCCACGAACGCCTGCACGCCAACGTCTCTTGCAAGCTCACTCAACTCGGCCTCGACCTCAGCGCCGAATTCTGCGAGAGCTTGGTTGTTTCCATCGTGCAGCGCGCCGCGGACTACGACAATTTTCTGCGTGTGGATATGGAAGGCTCGGTCTACACCCAGCGCACCGTTGAGCTGGTCAAACGCGTGCGCTCGCAAAATCCCGCCATCGGCACGGTGATTCAATCCTATCTATATCGCAGCGAGGCCGACATCACCGATCTCCTGGCCTACGGCTGCCGCATCCGCCTGTGCAAAGGCGCCTACAAAGAACCGTCCGACGTAGCCTTCCCCAAAAAGAAAGACGTCGATGCCAATTACGTGCGCCTGATGCAAATGCTTCTGGCTAGCGGCTTCTATCACGGCATCGCCACCCACGATCCCGCCATGATCGCCGCCACCATCCGCTTCGCCGCCGCCAAACAAATCTCCAAAGACGACTTCGAATTCCAGATGCTCTACGGCGTACGCACCGATCTGCAACGCCGCCTGGTCAAAGACGGCTATCGCCTGCGCATCTACATCCCCTACGGCCGCGACTGGTTCCCGTACTTCATGCGCCGCCTCGCGGAACGCCCCGCCAACGTAGCCTTCTTCGCCCGCAACCTCCTCCGCCGCTCCTAGCCCCGCGCTCGTCAGGAGTTGGTTGGCACCTTGCGTTAGAATCGGATCCTGAGGAGCTGCAATCATGTTTGATTCGAACACTACGAGAGTTAAAGCCGATTTTAACGGACCGTTCGGAAAAGGCGGCCAGTTAGCTCCCAAAACCACTCGGATTATAGTTAAGGCGGGTGGGTCGCAAGACGTTAGCCTGCTCCTTCCATCGTTGAACGTTCACGCCCATCAAGAGAAGCCACAGCATTACAGATTCTTGCCCGAGGACGGCGATAGCCAGATTATAGGGAGACAGATGATTTACGAGCGGCGGTGACAGATAGGTCAGCCAACCCAAACCGGCAAGCGCCATCAGCAAGCCCAGAATTCGAGGCAGGAAGGTCGACCTGAAAATGAGGTAGCCGATCACGAGGCAAGAGAATCCTGCAAATACTACGGCCAGGTTCACGCCCCGAGGCTGCCATCGAAGAGCCTCAAAGATGAGTCCCACGAGGTTGAAGACCGCCGCGAGCAAAGAAAGCTTCCCGTTCACCGGCTTGAAGATGTCATAGAGGAGCACCGTCACAGCGACCATGCACGCGACCGCGATGAGGCCCCCTGCGATATTCAATCTGCCGCGAACGAAGAGCTCAGTGAATGCTGCCGTGAGTAAACTGAGTAAAGAAAAAACGCCGGCCATCCTCGCCTTGAAACGTGGCGACGCTTCTGCAATCCGTTCCATCATTATTGCTGTGCTCATACTCTGCTCTATTTACGCGAGTGATTGATGCAATGGCCCATGCAAATCAGGTGGTCCCGACAAAAAGCGCGGTCGCTTGCGCAAACATACGGGGCACCCGAAACCGTTCAGGAACGCTATGGTGTCACGGACTCAGATGACACCACTGTGCAGTATGGGACAGTAAGTCGAAGGTAGTCTTCCGATCACGTTTACGAAGCCCCCCGACAGTTTCGGATTTCATCGCACCGCTGCGGCGACGACGCACATAGATAGACTCAGCACTGAAATAATTGTCAGAGGCTTCGCGCTGACGTCACTTCTCCATTTTTTTTTCATTCCACGATAATCCGGTCGGCCCACTCTACCAGCGACACAAAAATCGCCGGATTTCCAAACTTTGCGCCCCATTGATTTAAGTCTGTTTCCGTGACCCCACGGGCCCGGGAGCAGGCTCCTCAAGAAAAAATCGGAATATGCTTCGCCACCACCTTGTCCAGCGTTTCGCTTAACGGAGGCCAACCCACCGGCAGGATCGCACTCACCATGGACTTTCGCATCAAGGATGTAGCTTCGGCGAGAAGAAAGATCTGCACTTGATGGCCAGCCTCCGCGAGCGCCAGCCCGTGCGCAAAAGGAAATGACGCTCTAGTCGGGTCATCGGGCCCCCACGCACTTTTCATCATGATCTTCAGCGGCTTCTTCGATTCCTCCGCCTTGCTGCCCCATGCCAGAAAAGGCAATGCTGACAGCTGGGCCAAGAATGCACGTCGCGCCATATTTTTCTCCTGGTTCGTATGCCCCTCTAGAGGAGCGTCGGAGCAAAATTACACCAACCCTAGGCACAAAGAAAAGCCAAAGAAAACGTGGGTCAGTGGTTTCCCCTACTTCATGCCCTGCGAACGTAGCCTTCTCCGCCCACAACTTAATCAACTGCTAGCCGCGCGTTCGCACACGCATTTTATTTCCCCAAGGCCTTTGCCCGATGGTCATTTAGACTCGTCGAGATCAATCGAGGCACACGTCCACTCTGCATCGCGCTTGACGCGACGAGCGGACCTTCTTTAGCAGACAGAGTTAGTGTTTAGCTGAGGCCGCTTTTGCCGCGATCGGCTTGTAGCCGCAGGTGCCAGCTTTGCGCATGGCATCCAGCGCCTCGGTGTTAGTCATCAGCGCGGTCGTCTGGCAATTTCGCAACGCACCGCCCGCGGAGAATGCCAGTGCGATCGCTGCGGCCGACACATTGTCGGGCATCTCGGTAATCAGCACGGCATCATACGGGCCGAAGGCGAAATATGAGTCCTTGATCTTGCCACCGAGCTTTTCTATCGGGTCACGCACAGCTTCAAAGCGATCCTGCGGATTGCCAATGAGCTTTGCGAGTGCTTCTGGTGTGTAGCTGACTTGATGAAGATAGAACGGCATGAGGGGACCTCCTTAACCAGTGTCTCGATTTTGGGGCCCAGGCTGCCCACTATACACCTTCACGGAAATGCGGCGCCAATTTAAACCGCCATGCGCCATTTCCATTCTCTTCCATCGCCCGCCACATTCGTTGCAACCGTCCTGAACAGTTATAATTTCAGGTAATGCGACCCGACGAAGAAGTTATCAAGCGATGGCGCGGTTCCGCTCCCTTCTGGGAGAAGCACCGCGACATTATTCGTGGAATGTTCGCGCCGATTACCCAAGCACTTATCGAAGATGCCGGGATCGGCACCGAGGACTCCGTTCTGGATGTTGCCACCGGTCCCGGCGAGCCAGTATTAAGCGTAGCGGCTGTGGTAGGTCCTGACGGAAAAATCGTCGGCGTTGACGCCATTCACGGCATGATCGCAGCCGCTCGCACTGAGGCACAACGTCTCGGCCTGAAGAACGCAAAATTTGACGTGGCCTTCGCCGATGATCTGCCCTTTGCCGCCAACACTTTCGACGCGGTGATCAGCCGCTTTGGCGTGATGTTCTTTCCCTCGCCGGTGGACGCCGTCCGCGAAATGTTACGAGTGCTCAAGCCCGGACGAAAGCTGGCTTTTGCAGTCTGGCATTTCGCCGAACAAAATCCCTTCCACTCCGCGTTGTCTCGCGTCATGGATCGCTACGTGGATTCGCCGCCGCTTGAGCCGGAAGCTCCCGACGCCTTCCGCTTTGCGCCTCGCGGCAGGTTGCTCAAAGTTTTTTCTGAGGCCGGCGTCGCAGCCCCATCCGAGCGCCTGCTGCAGTTCAAAATCGAAGCGTCGGCCGTCTCTGTGGAAGACTTCTGGAATCTCCGCCGAGAAATGTCCGAGAAGCTCAGTGAAAAATTCGCAACACTCTCAGAAGAGCAGAAACTCAAAGTGACCCAGGAGATGTTCTCCTCACTCGCCGAGTATTCCACCACCAATGGCATGAGCTTCCCCGCCGAGGTTCTTATCGTCAGCGGCTCCAAGCCCATCACGCCTAACCCCTGACCGTGAATGAAGACTCTGCCGGATTTACTCCCCAAGGGAACCAAGTTAGTCATCATCGGATGTAATCCCAGTCCTGTCTCCGCCCGAATTGGATGTTACTACGCCGGTCGCGGTAATCAGTTTTGGTCACTGCTTCATGAAAGCGGACTCGTACCTGAACCCCTAAGACCGCTCGATAGCGTGCGTGTAACCGAGTTTGGGATAGGGCTGACAGACCTGGTGAAGCGCCCATCTAAAAGTAGCTCCGACGTGTTAGCTCGGGAGTTCGCTGCTGGCCGGAAACTCCTTCATCGGAAGCTCAAGAGAATCGGCCCAAGAGTGCTCGTGTTCAATGGCAAAGTTGTCTACGAGCAATTTACAGGGACAAGGTGCCAGTACGGACTACAAAAAGAACGACTCTACGGAGCGTCAGTCTACGTGCTGCCATCCACGAGCTCGCGTTGTGCACGAACGTCCTATAAACAAAAGCTCCGCCATTTCCAAGGAGTACATAAGTTGCTGCAAATTTCAAATTGACAGACATACCAGAGAATCGCAATTTGAAACCACCCGTAAAGTGAAGTAAAGCAACAAGATTTCCCTGTAGCTCAATGGTAGAGCGTTCGGCTTTTAACTCTTACACGAACCGTTGCTTCTGCACCGTTTACTCCCCATCTGGTCATCGATTCTTCGTTGATATATACTATCGGTATATATCGCTATTTGGAGGCTGCCATGGGCAAAAATGGGATCGCCAGACTGTTCCGCAATGGGCGCAGCCAAGCCGTTCGGCTGCCGCAAGAGTTTCGCTTCGAAGGAGATCAAGTCCGCATTAGGAGAATCGATCAAGGCGTCATATTAGAACCACTGATTCCCGATGCTGCTAAGTGGTTCGATGAGATGGACCGGCTCAATCAGGAACAGTTCATGGGCAAGAGACGCAACCAACCCATCACTCCGCGTCGCGAGGTCTTCAAGTGAACTATCTGCTCGATACTAATGCTTGCATCGCGCTTATCAATGGGAATCCGCCCTCGGTCCGCGCCAGGTTTCGGAAGGCGACTGGCCTCGGGGGCCAGGTATTTGTGTCGTCCATCGCTCAGTTCGAACTCTGGTACGGTGTCGCGAAAAGTTCGCGACGAGATTTTAACAAAAAGCGACTCCAGACTTTTTTTGCGGGCCCTATTCATCCGCTGTCCTTTGAAGATCAGGATGCTGAAATCGCTGGCGCGATCCGAGCTGATCTGGAGTCCATCGGAAAGCCGATTGGCGCTTATGACCTTCTGATTGCCGGGCAAGCGATCCGAAACAAGCTGACACTGATTACAGCAAATCTCTCCGAATTTGCTCGAATCAAAGAGCTGGCCTGGGCAGACTGGGGACGCCCGTAAGAAGCACCAAACCTTTGAGCTTCAATTCAAAAAGACACATGGGATACCAAACCACAATTTGAATCGCCCCATAAACTTACGTAAGATAAGCACATTCCCCGGTAGCTCAATGGTAGAGCGTTCGGCTGTTAACCGAAATGTTGGAAGTTCGAATCTTCCCCGGGGAGCCATTCCTCAAATCCACGCGAGGCTGCGGCCAGTTTTTACCCTCTCAAGCCGGTTTTGCTTCGGGTTTCTCGGTAACGGACACACCCTGTTGCCCGTCCTTTTTGCTGATCAAACTCACCGCAGCCTGATATAACTTTGACCGCATCGCATAGCGCTCGTTAGCGCGCGTAATATACCGCACCGCAACTTCAACTCCGCCGGCTATCGGCTTTAAATTAATTGCCGGCGCAGCTGATAACGCTCCCACGTTCCGCGAATGTGCGGCATTCTTCCATTCTTTTTCAGCTTCGCCGGCACTCTCCTTGGTGGCTTCCAGCACCGTCTTTTGAATGGCGTCAACGATCGGATACGGACTCTGGCTCGAGTCCACCACCAGTGTCAGTTCATCCCACAGCCACTGCCCCGAAGTGGAGAAATTAAAGTAGTGGCCCTCTATCGCGAAGTTGTTGGTGAACGTCACACGCCGTCCGGTCGGATGACCAGAGTCCGTCCAGTTGCCCGTTTCTAATAATACCGTATGGAACATTCCCAGTTCGGCCACTTCGCCGGTTACTCCGTTAATTTCCACCCAATCCCCTAAACGAATTCCATTCCTTCCCATCAACACGAACCAACCAAAAAACGCCACGATGAAATCTTTCAGCGCCACCGTAAGACCCGCGCCTGCAAGCCCTAGGAAAGTCCCCAACTGCCCCGGCGGACCAAAAATAACCAGAAGGATAAAAGCCAAAGCAATGATTTGCAGCGCGGTGCTGATTACTGCGTGTAGCGTCTCGGCCTGACGCGCGTCCAGTTTCAACCTGCCGAGAAGGCTTTTTGACCAGGTGTCGAAAAAAATCCCAATCAGCAAGATACCTACAATAATCGCCGCGCCTCTCAACCCTCTATGAATTACCGCTCCTTCCTGGGCTTTAACCACGTCGATCCATTTTCGATACGTTTCGGCTAAGCGCGTTTGATCCTCGATGCGCTCGTCAACGTTGGTGAGTGCTTTCACGGCGAAGGATCGGTGCCTCGTAGCGTTGAGGACATCGGCCGAATTCTCGCCCGAACTTTCGCCCGAACTTACGTTGGGAGCGCTGGCAGGTTTTTCACCAGACGGAAGTCCAGATCCACTTGTAGGCGCGCTCTGAGGTTTTTCGGGAACTGTCTGTGTCTTGGTGTTGACGCTTGATTGAAGAGCCGTGCGTTGGGTAGTGAACGCGGTTGCCGCCGATTCCGCATCCTGCTTGGCTTGCCGCAATTGCTTTATTTTATTGTGCAGCTCCGACCATTGCTGGTAATGGTGGATCATCCCGTGTAAATCGGGTGGTTTAGAAGTGTTAACGCTTGTGGTATCCGCGACCTTCGAGGCCTCATCGTGCTGCTTAATCAACTCCTCAATCCGGTTTTGAGCTTCACCACCGGCATCGTTTAATTCCTGCTTCGCGTTGTCGACCTCGTCCTGATCGAGCTCTACCTGGACCTTCGCCTGTTGCAGCTGATTGTCCAGGCTGTCCTTTTTGGCGCCGCTCGCCTTTGTCAACGCCGCGGTAAGTTGGTCGACTCGTGCCTTATCTCTGTCGAGAGCGTTCTCCGCGTTTTGCAATCTACCTTGGATCTGTTTCGCTTCGGCGCTCAGTACCGCGGGATGCTCGCGCGCGTCCGACACCCCTGCCGCGAATGCCAGGTCCATCTCGCGATCGCCCAGCCGCAGGGCCTCCTGCGCCAACGGCAATTCGTCCGCGCTGGTCGGCAATTGCACCAACGAACGAGCGGCATACAGAGAACTCTGATCAATTGCCGGCGCATGCGCGGCACGCGACGGTTCGACCGTTACGATTACACGCTTTCGCGACCCGCCCGTGCGAAACCATCCGTAGACGATCGCTCCCAGCAACAAAACCAGGATGATCGTTGCAATTTGTTTCGTCGTCTTCATTCGCCTTTGCTCTCCCCGCCTTAAGCCACCTTATAAGCAAATGTTAAGCAATCCGCTTCAAAAGTGATTCGCACGACGCGCAACGGTCATGGGGCGATCTCGGACCGCCGCCCGGATAATTTAGCGTAAGTGCATTTTACGTCACGCATTCGCCCCGACGCTGCTCGCATTTGTTCCTTGGGTTGAAAGGTGCCATCCTCCGCGCCGCTCCTGGCAACCAACATCGCATGACCACAATATCGTTTTTCCAGACCCTCTCTTATGGCATCATCATGCGCCGTGAGATTTATTAGCCAGCACGTGCTTTTGCGCTTATATTTCTGGCGTGCCAACAACTTGCATTTCGCAGCCGCCCAGGCCTAAGCACCCACCAAAAATGCACACGGAGGCCACCTGATGGTAAATGTGAGCAGCAACCCCGGAGAAGTCGCGCGATCCTATTCCCCAGCCCCAGCCTCCACCAACGTAGCAGCCCTGTCCCTGGTGACCGCCCTTTTCTTCTTGTGGGGATTCGTCACTGTCTTGAATGACGTTCTCATTCCGCATTTCAAGGATATCTTCAACCTGAGTTACAAAAGCAGCAGCCTCGTCCAGGCCTTTTTTTTCTCGGCTTATTTTATTTTCTCTATTCCTTCCGCAAAACTCGTCGACGCCGTTGGTTACAAAAAGACCATGGTTACGGGTCTCTTCACCACCGGCCTGGGTGCTTTGCTATTCATTCCCGCGGCCACTGCGGCTTCCTATCCTTTGTTCCTTGGTGCCTTGATGATTCTCGCTGCAGGCATCACTGCTTTACAGGTGGCGGCTAATCCTTACGTCGCCGTGTTAGGCCCACCAGAGACCGCTTCAAGCAGATTGAATCTCACGCAGGCATTTAATTCCCTGGGCACCACCATCGGTCCCTATATCGGTGGCCTGTTAATTCTGAACACCGCGGTAAAAAGTCAAAATGAATCACAGCTGTCCGCGGCTGCACGTCAAGCCTATCGCGTTCAGGAAGCTTCCTCTGTAAAACTTCCGTATCTCGTCATCGGCCTGGCGCTGATCATTTTTGGAATCGTGATCGCCACGTTCAAACTACCGACCATCCCTGGAGCTGTTCGCCACAGCGGCTCCGGCGTGAAAGCCAGCTTGTGGAAGTATCGCCAACTTGTCTTCGGGACGATTGGCATTTTTGTATACGTGGGTGCGGAAGTTTCCATCGGCAGCTTTCTCATCAATTATTTCGGCCAGCCCGAGATCGGAAGTCTGCCCGAATTCGCCGCTGCCAAGTACGTCACCTACTATTGGGGCGGCGCCATGGTCGGTCGTTTCATCGGTTCTGCCATTTTGCAAAAAATTAAAACCGGCACGGTTCTCGCTTTCGCGGCTACGGCCGCCTGCTTATTGGTGTGTATCTCCATGTTGTCAACCGGCCACATTGCCATGTGGAGCATCATCTCCGTAGGTCTTTTCAATTCCATTATGTTCCCCAGTATTTTTACGCTTGGGATTGCCGAGCTCGGCCCACTGACAGGCGACGGCTCCGGAATGTTGGTAATGGCCATCGTAGGCGGCGCGGTGCTGCCGTACCTGGAGGGCGCACTCGCCGATCGCATCGGCATCCACCACGCCTTCATCATCCCCGCTATTTGTTACATTTATATTCTGTACTACGCACTGTGGGGCTCGCGGCCGACTCCAGTCGTCGTTGACCCAGTGGTTGTTGCTCAGTGATTGATACTTTTTACTGAGTGACACGCCAAAAATAATCTTCAATGGCCACCAGCAACCAAAATAATTATTTAATCGGCGTGGATATTGGTGGAACCAAGGTAGCCGCTGGTTTTGTCGACCACGCCGGCGAAATTACTCACGTCACTCGGGTTCCCATGGTGTGCGACAGTGACGCGGCCGCAGGCCTAAACTCCGTAATCAAGGCTATTGATTCTCTTTTGTCCAAGGCTCAACAAAACCATTGGACCATTCGCGCCATCGGCATTTGCGCTCCAGGTCCTCTCGATCCCAACACTGGCGTGGTCATCAATCCGCCTAACCTTCCTTGTTGGCGAAATTTTCCTCTCGCCGATGAAATTTCAAAGCGCTATCATCTCCCTGTAAAAATCGAAAATGACGCCAACGCTGCGGCCTTGGCCGAGGTTCTGTGGGGCGCGGGCAAAGGTCATTCGAAAGTTTTTTACATCTCCATCGGCACAGGTATCGGCACAGGTTTGATCCTCGACGGCCACATTTACAACGGCCGCACCGGCGCAGCCACCGAGGGCGGCCATGTCAGCATCGATTACCGCGGCCCGGTATGCGGCTGCGGAAAACGCGGATGCATCGAAGTTTTTATTTCAGGAACCGCTATCGCTAAACGTGCTCAGGCAAAATTAGAAGCCGCCAACCTGCCGCATTCGCCGATACTCGATTTGGCCGGCGGAAAAATCGCCGCAGTCACCACCGAATTCGTGAATCAAGCACACGCCGGCGGCGATCCGATCGCCACAGCTACGCTGCTCGAAACTGTTGAACTCTTGGCCGTTTACTTGGGCAACACCATCGATCTGTTGGAGCCCGACGTAATCGTAGTCGGCGGCGGAGTCGCAGGCGTGCTGCGGCCTTTCTTTGATGAACTTCGCGCGCGCATCCCCAGTTGGTGCATCAATTCTCGCTGCCGCGAAATTCCTCTGCTCTCTGCTCACTACGGCGCCAACTCCGGTATCGCCGGCGGAGCCGCACTGTGCAGCTGACCGCAGTTTTAGCGCCCTGCTCCCAATATTCCTGGAGACCACCATTCAATTGAAAAATCCGTCATCGCTGTTTTTGAAAAGATTTTCTGCTGTCGCGTTTTTGAGCCTTGTAACTTTCCTGTCGGCCAACGAAATTGCCCAGCGCGCCTTCAGCGCCGTTCCCGCCACAAAAATCTCCGGCTTTTCACCGCAACATGCCGCGCAACAGTCCAGTCTCGAAAACCAACTAAAAAACCTTATCTCCACCGATGAAATTCGCAAGCAACATCGCTATTTCACCTCCATCCCACATCCCGCAGGCTCCATTCACGACCACGAAGTCGCCGAATACATTGCGGAGCAGTGGAGAAATCAAGGCCTCGAAGATGTAATCATCCGCCAGTACGACGTTCTCGGCACCAGGCCCGTCTCCTCCAGCCTCGAAATGGTCGCTCCTACTCACTATCAAGCCCTTCTCCGCGAAGCCCCATACGACGGTGACCCCGACACAAACAATCCCGAAGTCGCCAGCGCCTGGCTCGGCTACTCAGAAAGTGGAGAAGTCACCGCTCCAGTCGTTTACGCCCACAGTGGCAATCCCGAAGACTACGATCTGCTCCGCAAGAATGGCATCGACGTAAAAGGAAAAATTGTTCTGGTGCGTTATTCCAATCCCTACAGCTATCGCGGATTCAAAGCTCTCACTGCGGAAAAAAACGGCGCCGCCGCCTTGCTAATTTATTCCGATCCCGCGGAGGACGGCTACGTAAGAGGCAAAGTTTTTCCCGACGGCCCGTGGGGCCCTGAAACGCATATTCAGCGCGGCGCAATCACCTACGACTTCATCGTTCCCGGCGATCCGCTCACTCCGGGCTGGGCTTCCGTGCCCGGCGCCAAGCGCATTCCGCAAAATGAAGCTCGCTCGCTACCTCACATTGTTGCGTTGCCGCTCTCTTGGCACGACGCCAAGCCGCTGCTCGAAAATATGAATGGCCAAATCGCGCCAAAAGATTGGCAAGGTGGATTGCCGATCACCTACCGCTTCACCGGCGCCGTGCAAGCTCACCTGAAAGTGCAAATGGACAATTCCATTCAGCCTTATTACGTCGTCGAAGCTCGCATCCACGGCGCGCAATTTCCTGACGAATGGGTGCTTCTCGGAAATCATCACGACGCGTGGGAATACGGCGGCGTCGATCCCAGCAGCGGCACCGCGTCCATGATGGAACTCACTCGCGCCTTCGGAACCATGTTGAAAAATGGCTTTCGTCCGAAGCGCACCCTGATTTTTGCCAGTTGGGACGGCGAAGAAATAGGATTGACCGGTTCGACCGAGTGGGGCGAACAATTCGCGGATGACCTACGAAAAAAATTAGTCGCCTATATCAATGTGGATTCCTCAGCATCAGGACCGAACTTCGAAGGCGGCGCGATCGGCTCCCTTGCTCCCATGCTCGTGGAAACCAGCTATTCCATTGCCGATCCCAGCGGAACAAGCTTGCATGATGCCTGGATTAAATCGACTGTTGCCGCCCGAAAAAACGAGAAACACACTCAGTCGCCCAGAGATGATAATTTAGTAAACACCCGTATCGGCAGCGGCTCCGACCACACTGTCTTTCTGAATTTCCTCGGACGCCCGGTCATCACCCTGCAATTCGATGGACCCTATGGCGTATATCACTCCATGTACGACGATTTTTACTGGATGAATCACTTTGGCGATCCTGGCTACAAATATCACGCCACCATGTCCGCATTGTGGGGTGTCACCGCGCTGCGATTGGCGCAAGCGGACATTCTGCCCTTTGACTTTGGATTTTACGGCCGCACCCTGAACAGTTTTATCGACGACCTGAAAAAGAATCCCCGTTACGATACCCATAAAATCAATCTCGACAATCTGCAAAAAAGCGCCGCAGCCTTCGAAGCCGCCGGCAAAAATGTCAAAACACTTTTGGATCGCCCGATTGCTTCCGGAAAAATAGACCCGCAGTCCGCTGAAAATTACAACCAATCCATACTTCAGGTTGAAAGTAACTGGCTGAATCCCGACGGCATCCCCGGCCGTCCGTGGTTTAAACATTTACTCTACAGCGCGCGTTACACCTACGCGCACCTTGAGCTACCCGGTCTGACCGAGGCGATCGAATCGCAAAATTGGCCAGAGGCCCAGCGTCAGTCTGAAATTTTAACCACAGCCATCGACACCAACACCGCTCTTTTGCAAAAATTGGAAAAAGAACTTCAGCAGTAAACGCTGCGAAGCGAAAACCATCCCGTTATCTCTTCAGCGCCGCCGCAATTCTTGCAACCGTCGGATCCGTTTCGATTTCTTCCAGTTTCTTCGGCAAGGGAATACACCAGTTGGGCCGCATTTCTTCACGAGCCCCCGGCAGATTGGGCCTTTTGTCCGCCCCCACTCCATCTTCCAAAGATGCCAGGGTAATTGCCGCCGGGGATCGCGCCAGCGCCTCGTGCGTTTTCACGATTACGTCGGAAATGTGCTCGTGGTCATGCACGTTGGTCGCGCGCTTGAGATACCAGCGCATTTTGTCGGAGTTTTCTCTGCTCGGTTCCAGCCCCAGCTCCGTCTGTTCGTCAAAATCAGCTCCCGACCACATTCCCGCGATAGTTGGCAAATCGTGCGTGGACACCGCCGCGACCGCAAGCTTCGGATAATGCTCCGGCTGCTTGTCCTCGAACCACAGCAGTCGGTAAGAAAGCACCGCGTACTCCGCAAGTTTCTCGCGCACGCCTTCGTCCACCGTTCCCAAATCTTCGCCCACAATAAACGTCTTGGCTCGAGCGCTCTCCAGCGCAAGAATCGAGAGCATCTCGTCCGCGTTGTAACGAACATAAGTCCCATCCGCGCTCGGCTCGCCAACTGGAATCCAGAAGAGCCGGAATAATCCCATCACGTGATCGATACGCAGTCCTCGCGCATAACGCAGCGCGGTCCGCAACGTTTCGATAAACGGCTCGTACCAGAAAGCCCGCAATTTGTGTGGCACGAACGGCGGCAATCCCCAATCTTGGCCATTGGCGTTGAATAAATCGGGCGGCGCTCCCACGCTTACATTTTTCGCAAAAACGTCCTGCCACATCCACGCGTCCGCCCCGTCAGGCGCAACTCCCACTGGAAGGTCGTGCATGATATTTCCCGCCGACGACGCGGCTTTTAATTGTTCGTCCAGTAAATATTGCAACCATTTGTGAAACCGGACGCGATCGCCGAATTCCACGATCAGAGCCAATACCGCTGGGCTATCCGGCGAACGATATTGCTGCGGCCACGCCCGCCAGTTCGCGCCGAATTGTTCGGCAAGAACACAAAAGCTCGCAAACAGCTGCAGGGTGCGTCCCCGCCCGCGTTCGAAATCGCTAAAAGAAGTTTTGGTGCGCATCTGGGACCAGAGTTTTTCGAGCGTGCGCATTTTCAAACGATAAATCGTGTCGCGGTCAATCAAGGGCGCGTCGTTCAGTGCGCGCCCCTCTTCCGCCAGCTTTTCCAGATCTGGTAGCGCTTCTCTCGCGCCGGCAATTTTTTCAATGCACAAATACAGCGGATTTAAAAATAGCCTGCTGCTGGGATAGTAGGGACTCGCTTGCTGCGGCAACACCGGAGCCGTCGCGCACAGCGGATTCACCATTACTACTCCAGCTCCCAATTCCGCGGACCATTCGCAAATACGGCGCAAATCTTCCAGATCGCCGATTCCCCAACTGCTTTCCGAACGCACTGAATAAAGTTGCAGCGCCCAGCCCCAGGTATGCAGGTCCGCTGGAAGAAAACAACGCGGTGGCGTTACGATCAACCGTGATTCACGGCCTTCACGATCGAAAATGGAATGGTAACCAAGGGGTAAGTCACGCGGAAGTTTGCCGGTCCCGCGTAAACGAGTGCCGTCTTCTAATTGCAACTCGCAGGACTCTGAAATGTTTACATCTGCGCCTTGACTGCAGACTAGCAGCGCCGCATCGCCAGGGCCTTCTTGCCCCGCGTGCATGGCCGTCAAAAATTTATTTTTGGTTGCCTCTGAAACCTCGTGCCATTGCCCGGAGTCATCCCGATATTTTTCGTCGATCCCCCAGGCGCTGGAATTTCGCACACATACTCCGGGCTGCGTTTGTTCCCGCATGGCTATATTACCCGCGACTCACAACCACCAGCATAGAAGCCTTTACTTGCTCACGGCAATACAGCTTAACCGGTAAGAATACGAGGAGAGTTCCTTCGATCTCTACTGTTGGTTGGCAGTAATCTTCTTTGCGCGGCCGCTCAAGGTGATCACCAGCACGGACGCCTGTCGATTTATTTCTCGAATGCGCGCGGCCAGCCATTTCACCTCCGATTCGTTTGCGCCCACGATTTCCAGCACGATGGATTTCTCTGGCTTACCACGGTAATACCCGGTGGTGGGCTGCAGCGTGAAGCTCTCAAATTGTCTGGAGATAACGCGTACAATCGTGGCTCGCCGTTTGTCTTCGGTGTAAATGCGATGAATGGTTTGGCCCCTCATTGCACCAGCTCGTGCTCGATGGAAGTTGACTCTGTCTTTGTAGTTGCATCCGCAGGCGCGGGATAGCCTATAAGAAATGTAACGGGAGCCAACCCGCCGGATTGTTCTCCAATCTCCCACACATAATTGTCCGCTCTCACCTGTGCGGCTAAAAGGTACAGTTCTTTTTGTGAGTAGGCTCGCAAGCAGGAAACGACTCCATCAAAAAACAGCACAAAGGGAATCACCGGAATAATGTAAGTCCAGAATAGCCTCGAAATCCGTACCGGGCGCGCAAATGGCGCGGTTAAAAATCCCGCCACTGGCATCAGCACCGTCAATAAAATATTCAGCGGATCGCGTTTGGCCGCTTCAAACACGCCGATCCCCTGACCGTCGTCTGCGGCATTCTGCAATATGGCCACCGCTTCATTGGGTGTGAAATGATGAAACGAAGTGAAAATCGTCCGAAATCCCGACAGTTCGCGAGGCAGCGACGCGGCCTCTGCGAATCCGCCATAAAACGTGATTTGGCCGCCGGTCTTTTGCCGCGCATTCTCAAACGCCGTAACATTCGGATACTTATCGGTCAAACAAACTTCAACATCGTGCCCACTACCAACACGCAGTAAGCGGTACAGCCACAACCACGGTCCTCCGCCGCCGGAACAGAGATCCACAATTCGTTCTGCTCCGCTGGCTTCCACCGCTTTATTGAGTAATGGAACGATCGGCCGGTAGATCCCGCCCAAACTTAAAATAAATTGCAGCGCGTCCGTGACCCCGTCGCGAAGACTCTTCGGAAACCATTTCTGATCGTGAAACTCAAAAAAGCGCGCTCCTCCAAAACTCCGTCCCTTGCATATGAACTTTCCAACATCAATTGTCTCATTTGCAGCAACGCCTAGCGGACCGGTCGAAATGGTGGTCATGTGTTCTTAATCGCTATGCGCGGAGTGGCTCTTTGCGCTCTTTTCTTAGCGGGCGTCTTGCGAGCAGTTCTTGGATGCTATCAGAAGGTTCTGAGGGTTCAAGCCTTTGAGAGTTGGGGGTTAGTTCTACCAGAAGTGTTAGCTACACATAAACAGCGTGTAATCTGTAAGATACAAGGAATAGCGGCTAACATATGTGTTAGCAGTGAAACTTACTTCGAGTCTTTTTCTTTCATGTGCATATGCTCGTGCTCTTCCTGTTCCTCTTTATAGACGGCAGGAATCCCCAAGCTGCCTTTGGGCGGGAGGTGGCGGATGAAATTTACAATCTTCCACATCTCTTCATCGCTTAGAATCCCTTTCCACGAAGGCATCCCGGAAGGATTGATGCCATTTTCAATAATCCATTTTAATTGCCCATCCTTATATTCCTGCACATCGGATGAGCTTAGAGAAGGAATCGGCGGCGACATTTTCTGCGCGAACGGCACTCCGGTGGCTTCGCCATCCAGTCCGTGGCAGATGCCGCAGTGATGACCAAAATGTTCTTGTCCATCCTTGATATTTTCTGGCGTCGCTGCGATCGGGTTGGGAGTATTTTTTCCGCCAACGGTGATTTTGTGTTTCACGTCCTTGGCCATTTCACTTTCCATCGCTCCGGGTTTGCTAACACGGCAGCCGGCAAGAATCATGGCACAGGCAATAACAATCGCGATTGCGTTGGTGTGCATGTCAGCTAGTTAGACGCGCTTAATGGCCGTTCGATGCTAGAGCCTTTTCGATGGCCGCTGTGACTTGTTGCGAATCTGGCGTTACGTCCGGCTCAAAGCGAGTAATGACCCGGCCGTCGGGACCGATCAGAAACTTCGTGAAATTCCATTTAATGTCGCCGCCAGTTTGTGGATTCGCGGATTTGTCCGTCAGGAATTGATACAACGGATCTTTATCGCCGCCCTTAACCGAAACTTTCGACATCATCGGAAAACTGACGTGATACTTGGTGGTGCAAAATGTTTTGATTTCCTGATTTGACCCCGGCTCTTGCGCGGCGAAATTATTTGCCGGGATACCCACGATCACAAAGCCGCGATCTTTATATTTCTCATACACCGTTTCCAGCGCCGAATATTGGGGCGTGAAACCGCAACGGCTGGCCACATTCACGAGCATCACAACTTTTCCTTTATAGGCCGACAGAGGTGCTGTTTGGCCGTCGATGGAATTCAAAGTAAATTCGTGCACCGTTTTATCCGCCGCCATTACACTCGCCCCCAAAAGGAAAATGCAACAAAGCAACTTAATCATATTTCCTCCAAGTATGTTTTTACTCCGTTACGTCCGCGCCCGCAAATGGTTGCAGCGGTCCCGGCTTATCGCCGGGATTTTCCGCCAATCCGTTATTGAGCGTGGGCTGCCCCTGTTATAGACTCCGCAGGCCACTCGTTTATTTCAGGCAGTCTGCACAAAGGAGGTGCGATGCTGGCGGCAGCAATCGTGACGGTAACGCATCGCATTCTCGCTCCCACTGACCTGGTAATCATAGGAATCTATTTCGCCATTATTTTTGGCATCGGTTTTTACTTTGCCAAAAAGGGCCGAACCTCCGAGGATTATTTTCTGGCCAGCCGCAACATCGGTTGGTTCGCCATCGGCGCTTCACTTTTCGTTTCCAATATTTCCACCGAACATTTCATCGGTCTCGCGGGCTCGGGAGCCACGTCTGGCTTGGCTGTAGGCGATTTTGAATGGCTGGCGTGCATGATGTTGCTGCTGCTCGGATGGGTTTTCGTTCCGTTTTATTTGCGCTCCAATGTTTTCACCATGCCGGAATTCCTGGAGCGCCGCTTCAATCGCAATTGCGCGAATTACCTCGCCACTATTTCTGTGATTGCCTATATCTTCACAAAAATTTCCGTCCATCTATATGCCGCGGGCATCGTGCTGGAGCGCGTAGTCGGCTGGAATCAGTGGACCGCGGCTATTATTCTGGTGATCGCCACTGGTGTCTACACCATCGCCGGCGGCCTCGCTGCAGTGATTTACACAGATTTGGTGCAGACCCTGATTCTTCTTGCCGGCGCGATTGCGCTCACTTTAATTGGCCTCGACAAAGTTGGCGGATTCGCAGGCTTGCGCGCCGCGCTGCCCGACAGCTTTTTTCATATGATCAAGCCTGCCTCCGATCCTGAATTTCCCTGGACTGGCATTGTATTTGGCGCGCCGATTCTGGGCATTTGGTATTGGTGCACCGACCAGGTTATTGTGCAGCGCGTTTTATCCGCGCGCGACGAAGGTCACGCCAAGGCCGGCACAATTTTTGCCGGCTTCCTGAAAGTTCTTCCAGTATTTCTGCTGGTTCTGCCGGGTTTGATTTGCTACGCGCTGTATCCTCAACTTTTCACCGTGGTGGACGGCAAAGTCACCAACGGAGACATCGCATTTCCTACCTTGGTGATCAACCTTTTGCCCACTGGCTTGGTGGGATTGTTGATCGCGGCTTTGCTGGCTGCTCTGATGGGGGCCATGAGCTCCGTTTTTAATTCCGCTTCGACGATGGTCACGCTCGATTTCTATAAAAAGTTCCGGCCTACGGCGAGCGAAAAGCAATTGGTGAACTTCGGACGCATTGCTACAGGCGCAATGGTGCTGCTGGGACTTTTGTGGGTGCCTTTCATTCATTTGCTGAGCGCGCAACTGTACATTTATTTACAAAGCGTGCAGGCGTACATCAGCCCACCGATCGCGGTGTGTTTCATATTCGGAATTTTGTGGCCGCGGCTGAATGGCGAGGGCGCCATCAGCTCGCTGCTGGTTGGTTTTGTTTTGGGATCGGTGCGTTTTATTTTTGAAGTGCTGGACAAAACCAGGCACTACAGCACGCCGGCGTTGCGTTGGCTGGTGGATATGAATTTCCTTCACTACGCGGTACTGATGTTCGTGGTTTGCGCCCTCGTGCTGATCGCGGTGAGCATGATGTACCCGGCGCCGGAGCGAAAGAAAATCGCGGGCTTAACTTTCGCAACGGTAGGGGACAAACTCGATACCACCGATCTGAAGGAAACGCCGCATCTGAAGCGCGAGACCCCCACGGAACATCGGGTGAACCTGGCGTTTACGTTGGTGCTGATTGCCACGGTGTTTGGTTTATGGATTTATTTCCACTGACACTGCGACCAAGAAAATGAGATCGACTTCCATTGTCGCGATGCGGCCTAACGTCACACAGGAGGATGCCGTTCGCGAATTTTCGAGTCGCGGGCTTTCATCGATGTACTGGAGAATGACCGCGGGTCGTTTGCAACGAATCGCGGAAGCCTACGTACCCTATCAATTCTACGAAGTCAGTTATGTAATGGCCCGAGCGCCACAGACGCGCTTGTTCGCGATGGACGTGGTAGACGGTTCACTCGATCTGTTTGAGTTTCCGCGATTGCCTAGCCGACATCAGTTGGTAACAACCGATACGCGAAACCGCGTGGAGCCGTCATTGTCTTCGGGCGCAGCCGACGAACTGCTGCGCGAAAAGGCATTACGGGTTATTTTTCAGCAAGGTTTTTTCAAGGTGCGCGAGGCCTCGTTACACTTTTCCCGCAAACCGGACATCGTGCATCTTCCTTACTGGCTCGGCTTTTATGCTAGCGGCGGAATTGTTCGTTGCCGGGTGATGGACGCGGTTCGCCGCCGCGTTGAAGGCGCCAAGGCATCGGCATTCTTTGAGCAATGGCTGGCCGCTTGAAATGTTTTGCTGAGCCAGCGCAAAAAACTGTGCCACATCCGTTTCCTTCTGGAGAATTTTCTATGTCAGCTATCGCGCAACGCGCCCTGATCGGATTTTTGTTTTGCGCGATATTCTGCGCGGGAAATCAGGCTCAGGGTTGGCATCACCTGGGCGATGTTCAACGCGTCGAAGTATTACCGGATGGCGCGGAACTAACGGCGGGCGCCGCGAAAGTCCGGATCACGGCTTTTCGCGACGGGATTGTGCGCGTGCGAGTTGCGCCGCAAGGAAAATTTCCCGAAGACTTTTCGTGGGCGGTGATCGAAGCGCCGCAACCTCCCGCGGTAAAAGTTCAGGACGGGCCCAAAGAAGTACGCATCACTGCGGGCGACGTGAATGTGGTGGTGAGCAAGTCGCCGCTGTTAATTAATTTTGTGGATGCCTCCGGTGCCTCGATTCTCGAGGACCAGGCGACGCTACCCATGGCTTTTGATGGCGACAGCGTGCACATCTGGAAGCGCATGCCCGCCGATGAAAATTACTTTGGCCTGGGTGACAAGGCCGGCCGCATGAATCGACGGAACCGCTCTTTTACGATGTGGAACACCGATGAATTCGGCTGGCAGGAGTCCAGCGATCCTTTATACAAGACCATTCCCTTTTTTATCGGAATGCGCAACGGCGCGGCGTACGGCTTGTTTTTCGACAATACCTATCGCAGCAGTTTCGATTTCGGAAAAGAATCGGCTGATTATTTTTCGTTTGGCGCCGTGGGCGGCGAGCTGAATTATTATTTTTTCTCCGGCCCGGAACCGAAAAGGATTATTGCGAATTATACGGCGCTCGTGGGACGCGCTCCTTTGCCTCCGCTTTGGACTCTGGGGTTTCAGCAAAGCCGTTACACGTATTATCCAGAAGCGCGCGGGCGTGAGATTGTCGCGACGTACCGGCAAAAGAAAATCCCGCTCGATGCCATTTATTTCGACATTGATTACCAGCAGGGATATGCGCCGTTCACGATAAACCGGCAATATTTTCCAACGTTTGAAAAGATGATCTCTGATTTTCGCTTGCAGGGCGTACACACCGTGCTGATTACGGACCTGCACATTAAGAAAGACTCAAATCCCGCTTACGCGCCATATCCATCTGGAATGCAACGAGACATCTTTGTCAAAAATCCTGATGGCAGCGTTTTCGTCGGTCCGGTGTGGCCGGGCGACAGCGTGTTCCCGGATTTTACGCTGACAAAAGCCCGGGATTGGTGGGGCGAACAATATAAAGATTTTGTGGCCATGGGCGTGGCGGGATTCTGGAACGACATGAACGAGCCGTCAGTTTTTCAGCGCGCGGACAAAACTATGCCACTGGACACGCGGCACCGCCTGGATGACGGAACGTGGCGTGACCACCGCGCGATTCATAACGTATTTGGAATGGAAAACGTTCGCGCTACTTATGACGGTTTGCGTAAATTGCAGCCGGATGAGCGGCCTTTTGTGTTAACGCGCGCGGCGTATTCCGGAACGCAGCGCTATGCGGCCACGTGGACTGGAGACAACAGCAGCACCTGGAACCATTTGTCGATGAGCACGCCGATGCTGTTGAGCATGGGGATTTGCGGCTATTCACTAGTGGGCGACGATATCGGCGGGTTCGCGGGAACACCGCCAGCCGATTTGTTGACGCGCTGGATTGAAGTCGGAGCGTTCAATCCCATTTATCGCGACCACACCGCGAAAGGCACAGCCGATCAGGAGCCGTGGGTGCACGGGCCGGAGCAGGAAATGATTCGCCGGCACTACATCGAGTTGCGCTACCAGCTGCTGCCCTATATTTATACCGGCATCGAAGAGATGACTCGCAGCGGGATACCTTTCATGCGGCCGTTGTTTGTGGAGTATCCGCAAGCAAAGATGGAAGGCGACGATCACAATTTTCTGTTCGGGCGCGATTTGTTTGTAGCGCCTGTCGATACGGAAATGCTGGACGCCAAGGATTTTCATCTGCCGCCCGGCGATTGGTACGATTTTTGGACGAGCACGAAAGTAGCGGGCCAGGCCGCGCATCTCGTGTTGCATCCGCAATTGGATGAACTGCCGCTGTACGTTCGAGCTGGAGCGATCGTGCCCATGCAGGCGGTGGTGCAGAGCACGTCGGACACTCCGAGCGGCGGATTAAAATTGCGTGTATATCCTGGCGACGATTGCCGCGGGTCGCTGTACATGGATGATGGACACTCCTACGCGTATCAGAAAAATGAATTTCTGCGTATTCAATATAGTTGCCAGGTGGCGGGGAATTCCGTGACGGTGAGCAGCAAAGTGGAGAACGGCACATTTCAACCGTGGTGGAAGAGCGCCGATGTCACAGTGTACGGAGTTGGGTCAGCGCCGAAACAGGTGCGTATCGGAGATCAGGTTACAAGCGACTTTAGATACGACAATCAAACGCATGCGGTCATATTGACGGTGCTGGGCGCGGCCAGAGAGTGGTCGCTGCAAATCAATTATTGACGCGCGGAAATGTAAAATGTCGGCGCGCCGACATTTAAAGTAATACTTTAATTATTCAGTAACTATAACATTCCAGTAATATTGCCAGCGTTCGAATGGCGCGCGTTCGAATGATTTAAGAAATTGTCGGCGCTGCCGTTCGAACGACGAAGGTCAATCTGCAATTTCTGCCAGGATTAATCCAGTAGAAAAATCGTAAGCGATTGGGGCGGCATCGCCAATTCCAGCTGGCCGTCGGCGATTCTCCCACGCGCTTCGCCGAGCAGGGTAGTAAGTCCGGCGGCCTCCTGCGCGGGTGTGTCTTTGAGAGGAATTTTAAGCTGACGGGATTCCTTGGAGTTGTTAAACGCGACGATCAATTTTTCTTCGTCCGAGTCGCGTTCAAAAATATATGAGGCATCATCGGAGGCCAAGTGCCATAGGTGACCCTGCGCAAGTACGGGGTGTTCGCGGCGCAAACGCAACAATGTCTGAACATACGAGAATATTTTTTGTTGTAGTGGTGTGCGGCCATCCGCGGTGAAGGCGTTGTTAGGGTCGTCGCTCCAGCCGCCGGGGAAATCGTGGCGGTTGTCTGGGTCGGCTCCGCCGGTCATACCAATCTCATCGCCGTAATAGAGCTGCGGAATTCCACGCAGCGTAAGTGTTAATCCATAGGCTAGCTGCAGGTTTTTTAGTCCTTCATCCTGAGATTGCCCTGCGGCGGTCGCGGTGGCGCTGGAGAGACGCACAACGTCGTGATTGCCAAAGAAGGTGACGAGGGAATCGGGGCGGTTGTAGAGAGAATCGTGGCGCAGAATCTCGGCAATTTGTCTTGCGGGCGCTTTGTGCTGCAACACGTCGCGAAGAGTGAAGTACAGAGGAAAATCGAAGAGCGTAGTTACGCCTGAATCGACGCCGTCGTAGCGTCTTTGTCCACCCATAAAAAATGAAGTGACGCTGGGATCGGGGTGAAACACTTCGCCGATGGTAGTGAGGTTGGGATAGAGGCGGCGTAACGCGAGATGCCATGCGGCCCAGAACCGGCGCGGAACATAGGGAAATGTATCGAGGCGGTATCCGTCGAGCCCAGTCGTTTCCGCCCACCAGATACTATTCTGGAAAAGATATTGCGCCACGACAGGATTTTCGGTGTTGAGGTCGGGCAATACATTGACGAACCAACCTTGGGTAAGATTTTTTGAAAGACGCGGAGGCGCGTGCGGGTCCACGAGCGCTTCAAAGGAGTCGTTGGTGGAAGACTGATTGTTCTTTCCGTAGAAAGTCCCGTCAAGCGGCGTAGCGGAATCTGTATGTTGCGCGGATGTTCCGTGAAACCAATCGGGCAAGGGGGGATTTTTTACCCAGGGGTGATTTGGGCCGACATGATTGATGACCGCGTCGAACAAAATTTTCATTTGTTGCTGGTGGGCTGCGGCAACCAACTGCTGGTAGTCATTTATGGTGCCCAGATGTGGATCGACCGCGTATAAATCGACTGCGCCGTAGCCGTGATAATCCTGCGGCGCGCCGTTTTTCAGGATGGGGGTGAGCCAGAGAGTGTTCACGCCCAAGTCCTTCAGATAGGGCAAATGTTCGCGAATGCCGCGTAAGTCCCCGCCATGATAGGCGCGAGGATTAGCGCGGTCATAGGAATTGGGCGCGTCGGCGGGCTGATCATTGGTGGGATCGCCGTTGGCGAAGCGGTCCGGCATGATGAGATAAATCACGTCTGTTTGCGACAGGCCGTGAAACTTTCCGGCGGTTGGGCCGCGCGAGGCCAGCGGCAATTCAAAGGAAGTTTTTCCGGCGGGAGTGGTGATGCGGCAGACGGCGGTGCCGGATCTGGTGTCGGTGGCAATTTTCAGCCATACAAATAAATAGGTTCCGGCGGCGGCAGACTGAGTATGCGTGACGGTGACCGTTGGGAGATTGCAGGAGACTTCGTTGGCTTGGAGGTTGTGGCCGGAGACTAGCAACATGACTTCGGACGATAAACCGATCCACCAGCTGGGTGGTTCAACTTTGGTTACGGAGGGTTCAGTTCCGGTTTTATCTTGTGCTGGGTTTTGCGGAGAAGCGGCGCTAGCCCCAGGGGAAAGAATCAGTGCGCAGCACAAGGCGAAAAGCGCCTTGCAAAATGAAAGGGAAGAAAATCCTAAAGCAAACCAAGAGCGAACACCAAACCAAGACCCAGGTTCATACCTCAACTGCGAACCTGCGGCACCCGGGGTACCCGGCGTGATGATTAAGGTTTGAGGCGGGACAATACGGCGAGGACGAAATTTCTTCACGCGGGAAGGATAGGGAAAAATCGGGGTTAATGCCAGCGGCTATTCCACTGAGGATCACTTCTTCGATTTAGATATGTTCTTTTTTCGTGGTTTTACTACCGCGGTAGATTCGAACTTTAAGAAGCCGAAGCGGTCGGGGACGTGAAAGTTTGGTTGAGGAGTGCTGGTGGGCTGCCAGGAAGAATAAAAGCGTGGTTCGGTTGGTCCTTCCACGCGGAAAAAATTTACGCGCCAGACGGAGGCGGGGTCGAAAGTTTGGGTGAGGCTTTTCATGGGGATGGCCAATTCGGCGGTCCATGTTTTTTGGGACTTGTTAATAGTTACGCGGCGCTGCAGACCGCTTTTTATGTGTTGAAGCGCTCCGTTTGCGATTTCCAGATCGATCCAAAAGCCGTTGGGGCTTAGCTCGAATTCCTTGTAGCGGCGCGTTTGTTGCGGATCAGGTTGCAAGAAAACTTCAGCGACATCGCGGTCCCAAAGCTTATCGCGGCGGCCGTCAGGGTCGGCGTCATCAAAGACGGTGATGCTACGAAAGCGAGCGACAAATTTCACATACAGAAATTCAGGGGTCCAGAGGAGACGAACTTCAGTCTGGCGATCTGGATCGGGATTTTTTCCTTGCCAGTCACGGTTGAAGAGCACGGGCTTTGCGGTGCGCCACGCTTTGGAAGGCGGAAAGGCAGCGGCATCGAGTGAGTCACGGAAGGCGGTCGCGACCGCTGTATTGGAAAGTGTTTTGGAGGACGGGGCGAACCTTTTGCGCACGGGCTAGTTTTTGTCCCCTAAAAGCGTGGAATTGCCATGCTAGCATCGGTTGTTGTTGTAACTTGGCGAAATTAATCGGGAAACTTGGGAGTAGGTATGATCGAGTCAGTCACCGACGATTATTCGACAAAACGAGTTAGACAATCACCCGAAGAATTCAAGTACATCAAATTCAAGGTCGAAGCGAGCGTGGCGCGGCTGACGTTGAACCGCCCTGAACATAACCTCCTCAATGAAGCGATGCTGCGAGAACTTTCCGATGGCGTACTTGTCGCGGGCGACCGCGAGGACGTAAAACTGATTGTGCTGGACTCTGCTTGCAAAGTGTTTTGCGGCGGAATTGACCTGGGAGAATACACATCGCAGCGCGTGTTTCAGATGCTGGATGCTTTTCACGCGGCGTTTGCTGGGATGCTGGAAGTGGGCAAGCCGGTGATTTGCGTGGTGAACGGTCCGGCGATTGGAGGCGGCGCGGAGCTTGCGGCGTTTGGTGATTTTGTGATCGCCACACCGAAAGCGCGCTTTGCGCAACCGGAAATTTCTATCGGAGTTTTTCCGCCGCTGGCTTCCACGATTCTGCCATTTCTGGTCGGGCCGAAGGTGGCGTTGGAGTTGGTGTTGACGGGCGAGCCGGTGACCGCGGAGCGCGCGTTGGAATTGGGGCTGATCAATCGGCTGGTGCCGGAGACGCAGTTGCAGGCGGCGGTATCGGATCTGATTCAGCGGATCGGCAGCCATTCGGGGCCGGTGTTGACGATGGCAAAAAAAGCGATCCTTGGCGGGATGGGAATGTCGTTGAAAGATGGATTGAAAAATTCCATGAATATTTTTCTGAATGAATTGTATCGGTTGGAAGATTCGCAAGAGGGCTTGCGAGCTTTGGTGGAAAAGCGGAAGCCGACTTGGAAGAATCGCTGAGATATTTACAGGCTGTGAGTTGAATTGGGCAGGAGCGACAAATTCCGAGGAGTGTGATTTGTTGACGCGTTGACACACCTGCGATGCGCGACATACACTCGATTTTCAATTTGCAGGCATGGGCAGCGGGGAAGGCCGTGAAAATCGGCCGCGGTCCCGCCACTGTAATCGGCTGAAAAAGCCGTAAGCCAGGCTACCCTCCGATGCCGCAGAGACTGCGCGTTCTTCGCGAGAAAGAGCGCTGCGAGTGCCCCGGTTTCTCGCGGGGCATTTTTTTTGGGCTAAATTTTGTCGGCGAAGGACGATAGAGAATTGCATCACACCAAGCGCTTTGGGCTGATAAATATTGCCGGGATGTTGTTGGCGGTGATTGCAGAGGCCCCGGTGACGTGGGCGCAGACTGCTTCAACCACCTCAACAACTTCAGCTGCGCAAAATGGCATCCCAGCACAAACTTTTCGCGAGGTTGTGGACGAAACGGGAAGAACGGTGCGGATTCCGCAACCAGTGATGCGCATTGTTTCACTGGCGCCCAGCTTGACGGAAACGATTTATGCGCTGGGATTGCAGGACCGGCTGGTGGGCGACACGGATTATTGCGATTATCCGCCGGAAGCGCAGAAGAAGCAGAAAGTTGGGGGCGCAATCAATCCGAGCCTGGAGGAAATTGCACATTTGCGGCCGGATGTGGTGCTGGTGACGCGACATTTGAACACGTTGGATACGGTGCACTCGCTGGATGCATTGGGTATTCCGTCTTATGCCACCGATCCGCGAAACGTCGATGAGATTGTGGCTTCGGCGAAAAGGCTTGGGGATGTGCTGGGAGCACCGGCGGCCGGGGCAACGCTGGCGGAGGAGTTGCAACATCGGTTAGATGGTTTGCGGCAAAGGGTTGGAGGTCTGCCGCCGCGCCGAGTGTTGTTTGTAGTGTGGACCGATCCGTTGATTTCGATTGGGAAGGATACATTTATCGCTGATGCGTTGCGGCGGGCGGGGGCGGTTTCGATCATAGATTCCAAGCAGGATTGGCCGCAGGTGAATCTGGAGGAAGTGGCGCACTTGCAGCCGGAAGTTTTGGTTTTTGCCGATTCGCACGGGGAAACGACGGCGCAACATCTCGATGTGTTGGCAACGCGCCCGGCGTGGCGAATTTTGAATGCTGTGCGGGATCGAAACTTTGCGGTAATCAGCGAAGCGGTGAACCGTCCGGCTCCGCGCATTGTTACGGCGATCGAAGAGCTGGCGGAGAAGCTGCATCCCGAGGCGTTTGTGGAGAAACCGGCATCGCACAAGATGAGCGGTAATACTGTTGCGGATGCGAAGGGTCTATGCGCCCGCTAACTATTCAACGTTTATTTTTGCAGTGCGCGGCGCTGGCGGGAATTTTGTTTGTGGTGGTGATTATTGCGCTGAAGGCCGGCGCGGTGGAGGTTTCGTTATTTGCGTTGGGGCGCGATTTGATCCGGGTGATTGTTCATCATGGCGGGGAGATAAAGAGCGATTACGGATTGATCGTGATGAATATCCGGCTGCCGCGAATTTTGCTGGGAATTTTTGTAGGTGCGTCGCTGGCGGTGGCGGGCACGGGATTTCAGGCGCTGCTGCGGAATCCGCTGGCTGATCCTTATGTGTTGGGAGTTTCGAATGGCGCGGCGCTCGGTGCGATTCTGGCGCTACTAGTGTCGCCGCATTTGGCGTTGTTGCCCGCGGTGGCGGATTTGCTCACTCCGCTGGGAGCTTTTTTAGGAGCGACTGCAACGATTGCCGCTGTTTATTTCCTGGGGCGGCGCGAGGGACAAATTGACAGCACGACGCTGCTGCTTGGTGGCGTGATTACGGGATCTTTTCTTGCGGCCATCATCATGTTTCTGATGACTTCCGAAAGCGGAAGCAATTTGCGCGGAATGGCGTATTGGTTGATGGGCAATCTTTCCACGTCGCTGCAGCCCAGCGTGTATTGGATTTTGTGGCTGGGATTCCTGTTGGGGGCCGGAGCGATTTACACCACGGCTTCAGATTTGAATTTGCTTTTGTCGGGCGAAAAAGAGGCGATGCATCTGGGAGTGGATCTTCCGCGGGTGCGGCTGGTGGTGTATATCGCGGCGTCGCTGCTTACAGGACTGGCGGTATCGGTGAGTGGCTCGATTGGTTATGTGGGGTTGCTGGTGCCGCACGTGATGCGCCAGATTTTTGGGTCGGATCATCGGGTTTTGCTGCCGACGGCGGCGTTTGGCGGAGCGATCGCGGTGGTGATTGCGGATACGATCGGACGCACGGTGGTGCCTCCCGCAGAATTGCCGGTGGGAGCGATGACCGCGTTGGCAGGAGCGCCGCTTTTTATTTATTTGTTACGCAGGAGGATGGCGTGAGCACGGTTGCGCCGTTCGCGGTGGGAGCCATGCGTTCGCCTGGGGAAGCAACGCGCGCGAATAACGAGGTGCGCTTGAGCGTGGAGCAGGTGAGTTACGCTTACTCGCCTAATCCCACGCAGGCTCCGCTGTTTACTTTGGAGGCGAGCAGCTTTCAGGCGCGCGCGGGCGAAATTGTGGCCATCCTGGGGCCAAACGCCAGCGGCAAATCGACGTTGCTGAAATTGATCGCGGGGACGCTGGAGCCACTTTCGGGCAAAGTTTTGTTGAGTGGCTTTCCGACACATTCGCTTACGGCGCGAACGCGCGCGCAACGGATTGCCATGGTGCAGCAGGAGAGTCAGCTGCTGTTTCCGGCGCGGGCGTGGGAATTTGTGCTGCAGGGGCGACACCCGCATGGACGGGCGCTGCGTTTTGAGAGTGCGACGGACATTGCGGTGGCGAGAAATGCGCTGGCGCAAGTGGGTGCGGCGGAATTGAGCGACCGGTGGATGGCGGAGCTTTCTGGTGGAGAGAAGCAGCGTGTGATTCTGGCGCGGGCGTTGGCGCAGCAGCCGCTGCTTTTGTTGCTGGATGAGCCGACGTTGCATCTGGATATTGCGGCGCAGGTGGATTTGTTGCACGGATTGCGGCACCTGGCGGTGGAAAATCGCTACACGGTGGTGGTGGTGACGCACGAACTGAATCTTGCAGGAGAATATGCGGACCAGGTGGTGTTGATTCAGCGAGGCAAGTGCTTGCGAGTTGGGCCGCCGGGAGTTGTGTATCAGCGGGAATTGCTGGAGCAGGTTTTTCAGACGCCGCTGAGCGTGGAGCTGGGACCGTCGGGCCGGCCGCGTGTGAATGTGGTGGCCGATCGGGAGAGCAGATAAAGTATCGCGACTAGGATTCTGTGACTGCGATTTTCAAGATAACGGAGACTATTGAAGTTAAAAACCCCAGGTGCAGAGTCGGCACCTGGGGCACCCTTTAAGAGACTTTAGAACGGGATTTGCAAATAGGGTTTTGCAACTTTGTGCAACTTAGCGCTGCGGTGTTGCTGCCTCGGCAAAACATTTCACCCAATAGCGGGCATTGCCCCAACACAATCACCGCGGATTTCGCGCTCGGGAAGACGGTTAGTTGAGGAATTTTTTCTTTGACTAAATAAGCCGTCGCCGCCGCGCGACTGTAAGGCGGAATTTAGGTTTCCGGCCACTGCAGCGAGTTGCTCAAGTTTTATATGGGCGCCGATGCGGGAAGGCCAGGAGCCGGTAGAGCCGCCAAGCCAGGAGACCGGCGAAATCCGCAACCTGCAGCGAGTGTTTGTTCGCACAGGACAACCTTCAGAGCTCCCGCGCGAGAGGGAGTGGAGGATGAAATGAAACTACGCGGACTTCTTCGGTTTTTTATTCTGCTATTGGTTTTTCTGAACTGCAAAACTTCTGTACTGGCCCAAAATAATTCCGTGGATGCTGTGATTTCAGGGACGATTGTAGATGCTAGCGGCGGTGCTGTTGGCGGCGTAGTGGTGACCGCGACACCTGAAGGACAGGCGGGGCAGGCTGTGGCATCGGCGAATTCGAAGGCGGACGGTACTTACAGCTTAACGGTTTCTGCTGGACGGTATCGGGTGCGGTTCGCGCGGCCGCCGTTTGGATCGCTGGAAGAAGTTGTTGCTGTGGGCGCTGGAGAATCACGCGTTTTGGATGCGCGGCTTATGCTCGAGCGGTTGTCTTCCAGCGTAGTGGTCACTGCGGAAGCGGAGCCGACGTTGTTGGAGCAAGCAACTGCGCCGGTGTCGATTATTTCGCGGGAGGAAATTGATGCGCGCCAGTCTGTAGATCTTCCGAGCGCATTGCTATTCGTGCCGGGCGTTGCCATCGGGCGTACAGGCGCTGAAGGTGGCACCGCTTCTATCTTTCTGAATGGCGGCAATTCCAATTTTGCTAAAGTGCTGGTGGATGGCACGGCGATCAATCCGCCGGGGGCCGCAGTCGATTTTTCCAGTTTGACGCTGGACAACATCGACAAGGTGGAAATTGTGCGCGGCGCGGAAAGCGCTATTTACGGCACCGACGCGGTTTCCGGCGTGATTCAACTATTTACGCACCGAGGGGAGACGCGCGTTCCGGAGGTCAGTGTTTTTGCGGAGGGTGGAAGTTTTTCTACGGCGCGTGGGGGCGGTGAGGTTGGTGGAGCGCTTGGAAACTTCGATTATTCGGCGGCCAGTTCGTATTTAGAGACCGATGGGCAGGGGCCGAACGACAGTTTCATCAACCGCACACTGTCGGGAAATTTCGGTTACAGGTTTAGTGAGACAAACCACCTACGGCTTACGCTACGCAACAACACCAGCGACGCGGGCATTCCGGGACAAACGGTATTTGAACCGCCAAGCCTGCATCAACAGTATGACCAGAGGATTTTCAGCGCCAACGCGCGCTGGGATTTTGCGAGCGGCAACCACTGGCACCACGAAATCAGCGGCGGCGAAATGTACACGCGGCAGCACAATGACAATCCGATTCAGAGTTTTTTTGCCACCGATCCCAATGCGTTCTGTCCGCAAGCGAATCCTGCGTCTGTGCCTACGGCGGAGTTTTGCGACTTTACTGGCGACAGCCGGTTTCAGTACAACCGGGCCAATGTGAGCGCGCAGAGCAGCTATCTGCTGGCCAATTTTGGAGCAACTGCGGGTTACGAATATGAAGTGGAAAACGCGTTCTTATCCACGGTGAACGTTAATCACGCGCGGCGAAATAACCAAGCGGGGTTTCTGGATTTTCGCTACCGGCCGGTGCGGCGGGTTTCGTTGAATTTCGGTGGACGCGCGGAGGCCAACGCTAATTTTGGAACGCGAGTGGTTCCGCGGATTGGCGGTTCGGTGGTGGCGCGATATGGCGTCGGGCTGGTTGGCGACAGTTTGTTCCACGCATTTTATGGGCAGGGGATCAAAGAGCCGCGGTTTGATCAGACGTTAGGGGATAATTTCGGGGATTTTGGGAACCCAGCGTTGAAACCGGAATCAAGCAAGACCTATAGCGCGGGGATCGATCAAAAGCTGTTGAACGATCGGGTGCGTCTGACGGCGGATTATTTCTACAACAGCTTCTACAACATTGTGAGCTTTGCGTTTTGTCTGCCGGATGCGACGAACCCGACGGGCAATAGTTGCGGCGTGATCATTCCGGGCGCGCCGGCTAGCGGATTTGGATTTTTCTTTAACACGGACCGGGCGCTGTCGCGAGGAGTCAGCGTAAGCGGCGAATCCAAATTCACGCGCTGGCTGAATGTGGCGGGAAATTACACGTATGACGACACGCGAGTGCTACAAGCGCCAAACGCTTTCGATCCTTCAGAACTAGCGGGGAATCATCTTATACGGCGCCCGGTGAATTCCGGTTCGCTCACGTTGAATGGGCAGTGGCGCCGGGTGGGTGTGACGATTGGCGGGTACTTCACGGGCGTACGCACGGATTCGGATTTCCTTGGGCTGGGTCTTATGAGGAATCCAGGGTATGCGCGTTTCGACATTGCCGGGCACTATGAACTGGGTCACGGCGTTTTGTTGTATGCGCGGGCGCAAAATGTTTTTGATAAGCAATATCAAGATGCGCTCGGTTATCCGGCGCTGGGACGCGACGCACGCGTTGGCGTGCGCTACACGTTCAAGGGCAGGAATTGATGGACGAGCGCGAGCCGGTTCTTTTTTGCTGGAGCGGCGGGAAAGACAGCGCGATGGCGCTGCATGTGCTGGTGCAGGATCCACGGGTGAGAGTAGTGGCGTTACTCACCACTGTGACCGAAGGCTATGACCGCGTCAGCATGCATGGCGTACGGCGGGAATTGTTGCAGCGGCAAGCGGAAAGTATCGGGTTGCCGCTGCACGAAGTGTTTATTCCTCCGGAATGCGTAAATTCGATTTATGAAGCGCGCATGGAAGCGGCGCTGCGCAGGCATTTTGAAAATGGAGTACGCAAGGTAGCATTCGGCGACATTTTTCTGGAAGACTTGCGGGTATACCGGGAGAAAAACCTCGCGCGAATAGGCATGACGGCGCTGTTTCCGATCTGGAAGCGAGATAGCCGCGAGCTGATCGATTCATTTCATGCACACGGGTTTCGTTCGATTGCTGTTTGTGTGGATCCGAAGGTGTTGGACCGCAGTTTCGCGGGGCGAGAGCTGGATGGTACGTTTTTTGCGGATTTGCCTCCGCAGGTGGATTGCTGCGGTGAGAATGGCGAATTTCACACTTTTGCTTTCGATGGGCCGATCTTCAAAGATGTGGTGCGTTTTCAGATGGGTGAGCGCGTAGAACGAGATTCGTTTGTTTTTTGTGATCTTTTAATGGAAAAGGAGTGCCAGGTGTATGAATCCGCAAGCAGCCAAACATGAAGAAACGATAATCCGGACGATTTTAATCGTAGCGATGATTCTCTTCGCAGCGATTATTCGCATCGTTCCGCATCCCTGGAATCTGGCTCCGGTGGGCGCCATGGCGCTATTTTCAGGAGCGGTGATACGAAATCGCGTGATGGCGTTTGTGTTTCCGTTGCTGGCGACGCTGGCAGGGGACTTTTTTATCGGTTTTCACATTTTGATGCCGGTGGTTTACGTGAGTTTTGTAATCAGCACGGCTATCGGATTTTGGCTGCGGGAACGTCGCGGCGTGGTGCGTCTGGGCGGAGCTGTACTGCTTGGCGCGATACAGTTTTTCCTGATCACCAATTTCGGCGCGTGGATGTTTTTAAATTCCTATCCCAAGACATTTGCGGGTTTGGCGGCCTGTTATGCAGCGGGAGTACCATTTTTCTGGAACACACTCGCGGGAGATGTGTGCTATTCCGCGCTTTTGTTCGGTGGGCTGTTCCTGGCGGAGCGCACCTTCCCAGCGCTGACGCCCAACGTTCCCGCAGTTTCCTAAGGGCCTGAAACAAAACCATAAACGGCACAGGTCGCGTGGGTGCCTTCGGGCCGATTGCCTGTCATTGACCGCAGCGTGCTGAGGTGCCCATGAAAAGAGTTCCACGTTTTCTACGTTTCTTTCTGTGGGGCTTGATCGTCGTTGTGGCCTTGGGTGGTGCGCTGTTCGGCTACTTCGTCTACTCGCCTGCTCCTGAAGTTCCGCGACTGTCCGGGACGCTTACCCAGGGGACCATCGAGGTGGGCGGGCGGACACGGACCTACCTGACCTACGTGCCGCTGGGGTTAACGAAAGGAGCCCCGCTTGTCGTGGTCATGCACGGTTCGGGTCAAAACGGTGCGCAAACGAGAAAGTGGACGGGGTATGGGTTCGAGCGCCTTGCGGACGAAAGAGGTTTCGCGGTCGTCTATCCTGATGGGTTCGAGGGCTACTGGAACGCGTGCAACATCGTCGGCGACTACAGCGCGAACCGGCTCAAGGTCGACGACGTCGGATTCCTGACGGGGATGGTCGACAAACTCATCACCGACGTCGGTGTCGCTCCGAGCCGCGTATTTGCAACGGGCATTTCCCGTGGCGGGCACATGGCGTTTCGTCTTGCGCTCGAAGCCTCTTCCCGCTTTCGCGCAGTTGCGGCGATATCGGCGAGCGTGCCGACACCTGAGAACTTCAAATGTGCGCCCTCGGGGCAAGGCACTTCTTCGGTCATGATCATGAACGGCACGAAGGATCCCATCAATCCGTTTGATGGTGGAGAGGTGACGTTCCTCGGCTTGCTCAATCGCGGCAAGGTCCGGTCGTCGCGAGAGTCGGGTCAGTATTTTGCGGACCTCAACAACATAACCGGCAGGCCCGAAACGAGCGAGACCCAAGTGACCGACGGATTTCACGTCGAGCGAGTTGTCTGGCGCAACGAATCCAAAATTGAGGTGGAACTGGTTGCCATTCAAGGCGGCGGGCATGGCATTCCTCAGCCTTACTGGCGCTATCCGCGATTATTAGGCCCAGCGCCCAAGGAACCGAACGGACCGGCAGTGATCTGGGCCTTCTTCGAGCGACAGCGGCCATGAACCGCTACCGTCAGGAATGACGGGTCACGCTCAAGCGCTCGGCATACCTGGGCTTCAACATCCTCCCTGCCAACGGCCATGCAAGGTAGAAAAAGAGTCGCACGATGTCTGAGGTATCCACGTTCACTTTCCCCGTCCATACCGGTGAAGTGACGTTCCTGCTGTGGCTCCTGATCATGGGCGCGAAGGGGTAGATCGTGACTTCGCCCCCATATGCTTGGCCACCGCCAAGATACTTCAGTCAATTTCGCACCAATCGGGCTAATTTCGTATACTTGCCTTTCGCAATGTGACTTACTGGGGCAGCGGACTAATGGCATCTAATAATGGTCAATCGGTGACTACCACTGCATCGGAACTGCAGCGGCGGGTTTATGAGCGGTTTGGGGTGTTTCCGAATTTCTTCCGGCTCTCGCCCGAGACCCCGGAGATCACCGAAAAACTGTGGGGATTTGCCGAAGCAGCCTACCTCGATAACCGGCTGCCCTCGGTCTTTAAGGAACGACTTTTCGTACACCTTTCTCGCTTTTGCGCAGTCCGCTACTGCATCGCCCGCCACACCGGTTTCTTGATTGGACTTGGCCGTCCGGCCGGGGATAAGAATGCGCGCACTGAAAGCGTTGTGGAGGTAGTCAGGTTGCTGCGGCGGACCATTCCACGCGGGCCAGAACTAAAGTCACGCCTTTCGTTTTGCTCGCAATGTCCCGCGCCTCTTGTTGAAATGCCCACCGCCGACACGCAAATGGAGGATGGGCTTTTTTCTCTTGCCAGCCATGTATTCTTGCAGACGGCGGATGCCCCGGGATGCCTTGAGGCACTGGAACGATTGCTAGGCACCGTTCGACTGCAGTACCTGCTGCTTTTTTTGGCGTTCGTTCGCACAGCGCACTACTGGACTAGAGTGCATCCTGAAATCCAGTTTGAGGATGACATCAAGCAACTTCTTGCGACGCATGAGGCGTTAGCGAGTTGTATTATTGACGATACGGAAGCCAGAACAGACAAGATCACTCAATCAATTTTGGACGAGCTTCCGCTATTGCGCCTGCAAGCCGATAAGGCGGTCGGCTTGCTTGCCTCCATCGTGGATTCTTCCGATGATGCGATTGTCAGCAAAACTTTAGAGGGCATCATTACCAGTTGGAACGGAGGCGCCGAGCGACTCTTTGGATACACAGCCAAAGAAGCCATAGGCCAGCCTATTACGATCATCATTCCCCTCGATCGCCTCGACGAGGAAAAAAGAATTCTTGCGCGACTCCGTCAAGGCCAGCCGATCGAGCATTTCGACACCGTTCGCGTGCGAAAAGATGGCACTAAGGTTGACATATCACTGTCAATTTCCCCGGTCAGAGACGCGGCAGGAAAAATCATTGGCGCTTCGAAAATAGCGCGCGATATCACCGGGCGTAAGCGGATCGAGCGTGAATTGTCCGAAAGCGAACAACGTTTCCGCACCCTCGCTGATGCGCTCGATACTCAAGTGCAATTTCGAACTCAAGAGCTGCGGAGGCGAAACGAAGAGATCCTTCAGCAGTCGGATCAGCTTCGAGACCTGTCAGGAAGATTGATGCTTGCTCAGGATGAGGAACGCCGGCGCATTTCCCGTGAACTGCACGATAGCGCTGGCCAGCATCTGGCTGCGTTAGGGATGGGCCTGGCGCGAATCGAGGATGACGCGAAGCGCGATCCTGCGCGACTATCCAAAAGCATCAAAGATGCCCAGGATTTAATTCAGGATCTGACTCGGGAGATACGCACGACGTCTTATCTTTTGCACCCACCAATGCTCGACGAGAGCGGACTGTCGTCTGCACTTTCCTGGTATATACAGGGTCTGGCGGAACGCAGCGGCCTTAGCATTGAGCTGAATATTGCCGAGGATCTTGGAAGGCTTGCTCCGGAATTAGAACTGGCCATATTTCGTCTCGTTCAAGAATGCCTGACCAACATTCATCGCCATTCAGGAAGCAAAACTGCGGTTATTCGTATCGCCCGTGAAGCCGGCAAGATTTATGCGGAGGTTCAGGATCACGGAAAGGGAATTTCGCAAGAAAGATTGGCAGAGATTCAATCCAAGGGAGCCGGAGTCGGAATCAGGGGAATGCGAGAGCGTGTGCGCCAGTCTCATGGCGAATTGATTGTTGATTCTAATGCGCTGGGTACAAAAATCACTGCTATTTTCGCGGCCGAAGCACCTGCGGCCAAGGAACCGGATACGCTTTCACGACACGGCATCGCTTGATTGATCCGCGAGAACGGGCGGCCCTGAAGTGAGCCATGCTTCATCCGGATGAAAAACGGTAAAAATGTTCCGTCCTGTCCCGATCTATACGATCTATCCCCATCTATCTGGTTTGATGGGTGGTCTCAATGGGTCGACGCAACACTTTCTTGCAGTTTACTCGCAGGAGTCTGAAAACCTAAAGTTTGTCGTGGGCGTTGATTTAAGCGCAGCGCTACTTTGTTCAGATCCGACTGGGAATAGTCGGTCAGGTCTGTTTTCTTCGGGAAGTATTGTCGTAACAGCCCGTTGGTGTTTTCGTTCGAGCCGCGTTGCCAAGGACTCTGCGGATCACAGAAGTAAACTTTCACATCTGTGGCCACCGTAAAATCCTTGTGTTTCGCCATCTCCAGTCCGCGGTCCCAGGTCAGTGACCGTCGCAGGGTAGCGGGGAGTTTACGAACGTGTTTACTCAATGCTCCCACAACCTCCGCCGTATCTCGGCTGGGTACCTTGATCAGCATGACAAAGCGCGAATGGCGTTCCACCAAGGTCGCGATGTGACTGTTCCCTGAGCCGCGCAGGAGATCGCCCTCCCAGTGACCCGGAATGGAGCGATCCTCCACTTCCGCGGGTCTTTCCCGAATGGAGATGGCCTCAGGGATTTGACCACGCCCGTCTTTAAAGATACGAGAGTGCTGCGACCGGCGTATGCGACGCTTGGATCGCAGGTGTTCCAGTAGCTCCTTTTTCAGTGCTCCACGGGCTTGAATGAACAAGCTTCGGTAAATGGTTTCGTGGGACACTCGCATGCTCTCATCATCGGGATACTGGGTATTCAGCCAGCCGGAAATCTGCTTCGGCGACCAGTCCAGAATCAGTTTACTCGCAACGATGTTCCGCAACTTCAGGTTGATGGAAAGAAGGCAGCGCTTGGGCCGCAAGGCCGACTGCCAGGCTTCGCCGTCCGCTTGACTGGCTCGATACGCAGGACGGCCACCATGACGTGCGACCTCCCGGCTCACGGTCGATACCGCTCGCTCTAAACATTTGGCAATCTCACGGATTGACGAACCGGAAGCCAGCCCGCGGGAGATTTCCTCGCGCTCACGCAGCGTGAGCGCGAGGAGCGCACGACGACGGACGGCCGGAGCAATCCCACCGTGACGCGACACCAGACAACGAATGGAGGAATGTTCTTTGCCAAAAGCGCGCCCGATCTCATGCAGCGTCTGCCCTGCCTTCCAACGACGCCACACCTCGAGTTTCTGCTCCGCCGAAAGCCCAAACCGTCTCCCTTGTCTCATAAACACCACCTTTGAAAACAGCTTTATACCAGATGGTGTTGCATCGACCGTTTGAACCGGCACGATTTAACGGGCATGACTTGGTTTCCGATGAGTTCGATGAGCATCTCGGACTTATCGGAAAAGAATTCCGCGAAGGCCGGGTTGACGCCATCATGGAGTCTTTACAGGTTTTGGCGGGGGCGCGACTCGTTTGGCCGGCGCTTTGGCGTCCTCATGTGCATTGGTCCAATCGCTGGGGGGAAAGGCGATGCGCCAAAACAGCGGCGAGGGTTTCACAAATTCAATTCCGATTTCTTGCTTGTCTGATTGTTGGGGACCCAGATAGACGACACGAGCGGGCTGCTGTTCGTCAGTTTGAGGATTGGTAAGGGTGATCGAATCACCTGCGAATAATTTCATCGCCAGCAACAACAATGCGCCGTGTGCATTTACCACCAACGTATTCGCTTTTTCGGTAATCGGTTTCTGGCCGGGCCGGGAAAGAACCACAGAAATCGGAACTGCTATCAACACGCGCTGGCTGCGCCGCTGAGTATTCTTTTCAGCGACTTGTTTTGAAAATGGGTCCATAAAAGAAAACATAACACTCGCGGGAGATATCTCCTACTGAACGCTTTTAGACGAACGACTCCCGTAAAAGTGGAAGGGGAAGAAGGCCGGGACACGGCTCGCATACTCATCGAACTGCAGCCCAAAAGTTTCGCGGAGGAGTTTTTCTTCGGAATGGATACGAATGCGATTGCCGCTAAGAAATATGATGACGGCGGCGAGCAAAGCCCACCACGTGCTGTAAGCCAGGCCGGTGGCGAGCATCAAACCAAACATGCGGAGGTAAATCGGATTTCGCACCACAGCGTAAGGTCCTTGCGTTATCAGTTCGTGTCCCTCAATGACGCGAGCCTCGTAGGTCCACTGCTTTCCGAGCGTGCGCACAGCCTGAAGGCAAAAAAAGCAACTTGCATAGG
This sequence comes from uncultured Acidobacteriota bacterium, assembly GCA_963733775.1. Lineage (GTDB taxonomy): Bacteria > Acidobacteriota > Terriglobia > Acidiferrales > UBA7541 > Acidiferrum. Next base: position 321,312 of record CAVTEE010000006.1, read on the forward strand.
CAAGGACGATGGCGGCAGCGGCCAAGGCCAACTCGCCAAAAGGTGAAGGAGCGAAGGGCCACCAATTTGCGCGGTGAAAGGAGCCGACTAAAACGAAGCCGACCCCTTGCAGCGCAATGCCCCACTTCGCTGCGGCAACACGTTTGGTCTCTTCAGCTTTGGGCGGTCCCTTTCGAAGTAAAAAGATTGCGCCGAAAATGAGCCAAGCCAGAAAAACCAGGATCAGCGTTACGGCACCGATCGTATCCATTCTGGTCCCTGCGCCTTGAAACGAGATCCAAGCGGTGTTGGAAAGCATTGCGACGAAAAGGTGTCTCTTGACAACGCCTTCGTTCTTATCGAGCGGCACCCGCACCCGGACCTCGCTTTCCACAATCAATCTCGGGGCCACCCAGGCGTCAAGATGGGGCCGATTGAATGCGCCGGAGGGCCGTTGTTGCGACCAGCACGATACTGAGGGAGGTCAAGAACACGACGGAGGCGAGAACGAAAAGTTTATCCACACCAGTCACGGCAATCGTGCTGGCTCTAAAATCGCCAGCGATACCGGTCCACCAGTAAGCGAACAAGCCAATGTCCATCAATATGTGGCCGATCATGCCGGGAATAAGCGATTGGGAAGACCAGGCAAGAAGGCCCAGCAACAGGCCTGCGCCAAAAACGATGGGAACCATTGCTGGCGTGGCCCAAGCCTTGGTGAGATGCAAGGCCATGAAAAACAGGGAAGAAGTTAGAATAGCAATTGTCGCGCCACGGCGTTGTTCGATGGCGCGCTGCAAGTAACCCCGAAACAAGATCTCTTCGCAGATTCCCGCCGATATGGCAGAAACCACCACCGCCAGCCACTGCATGGTCCGGGAAGGGATGAAAGAAAGATCATATCCCTGGCGGAACGACGCGACCGGAAAGGGCACGAGGCGGAACAGCAAAACTAGTGAGGCATGGATCGTCGCGGCGAAGCAGAGCGCGGCGACAAGGCCCCAAACCCATTGTCTGGAGGAGAGGTTACTTGTTCGGAATGCCGTGGTGCGAGCGGCTTCTGTCGAACGCGGAGGACCTCCTCCGCTTGCCCACCAGAGAAAAAGTCCAAGGAAGATCGCTTCGGCGAACGCAGCGAGCGGCACGCCAAGTTTGAAAAGCAACAGCGGCCATACATTGATGGCGACAAGTGCAAGAAGAAGCCCGGGAATGACAGCCCGCAACGGAATAGGCAACTCGGCCAGAGGCCGAGCGAACGGTGAGCTGCTCCGATTAAGACGCTCGGTTTGTAACATCGCCATGGTCTGTCTCACACCAGAGCACTTGCTCTCCGAGTGTGGCCTAAAGGCAATTACGCAGCATGAGCTTAAAGATATCGGGTTGCCGATTGAATATCCATTCTCGTCGCTGCTTCTTGAAACGAGATACGCGGAGGGTCTGAAAAGATTTCAGAGATCGGGCCGAACTAATCGAGTAGATCTGGCTCGTCGCGAATGATACGAGCCAGGAGCGGCTGAAACTGGAACCATCCCGCGAGATGATTTCCTACTTGTTGCCTGGTGGCGAGTGCATGGGCATGATCGATCTTTACCGGCACGCCGACAGCTTCGGCGAGTAACTGCGCCTGGCAACTTCTGTCCATGGTGATGAACCACCAGGCGGCTTCCTCTACGGTTTCGCCTACAGTGATCAAGCCGTGATTCTGCAGGATCGCGGCCTTGTGCGGACCGAGAGCTTTCGCTATGCGCTCACCCTCGGAGGTTTCGTACACTACACCAGTGAAGTCCGAGAACAATCCATGGTCCTCGTAAAACGCACAAGCGTCTTGCGTGATGGGATCGAGCAGACGGCCGAGTGTTGCCCACGATTTCCCGTACATGGAATGCGCATGAGCCGCGGCAACTACATCAGGGCGCGCGGCGTGTACTTGCGAGTGGATGGCGAAGGCCGCGCCATTTACGGGATATTTGCCCTCGACGACTTGTCCATGATGATTCACTAAAATCAGGTCCGACGCGCGGATTTGGCCGAAGTGCATCCCGAAGGGGTTCACCCAGAAATGGTCGAGCCGTTCCGGATCGCGGGCAGTGATGTGGCCGGCGACTCCTTCATCGAAAGCGAAACGCGAAAAGAGGCGAAATGCAGCGGCGAGCATGCGCTTGCGGTGCACGCGCTCCTCGGCCGCGGTGGCAAATTTAGGTGTTTGTGGGACGTTGGATACAGGTGTGGGTGGTACGTTTGTGGGCGGTACGCGTGTGGGCGAGCCTGACATCTTTCCCTCCGGTGTGTAGAGACTGACATTCTACCCGGCTTGCGCCAAATCCGGCGCGTTGGCTGATCCAGTTATCGTGTGGTACGCCTGAACCTGGGCGAAGCATTCAATGCGCTAATCGTGATACCACTGACCCGACAGTGCCGATTGATTTCAGAATGGCTTGTTGAGCGGCGACACGGTGTGGGGTGCTGTGCTTTGTCCGTCAGCAAGACAAAAATGTTCTTAGCGTCTGGGGTCACTCCATACGCAAGGCGCGCATAGGATCTATGGAAGAAGCGCGATAAGCCGGGAAAAATGTCGCGGCCATTGTGACGGTGGTGATGCCGAGAAATGCAAGAAGGATGGTGAGAGGGTCGCCGGAGCTTAAGCCATACAGCATGGAACGCAAAGTCGTGGCCACCGCGAGGGACGCGGGAATGCCAATGGCCAAGCCCACGGCAGCTAGCGATAAGCTTTCCATTAGAACCATTCGGAGCACCTCTTCTCGCTGCGCTCCCAAAGCCATGCGCACGCCAATTTCCATCGTTCGGCGGTTGACGCCGTAGGAAATCGTGGCGTAAAGCCCGATGGCTAGGAGAAATGTCGCCAGCCCGCCAAAGAAGACGGAAAGGTTGGCGACCAACCTTTCTTGTGAAACTGTCTCCGCAAACTGAGCCTGCTGTGTGGTTGGTTTTTGCAGCGGCAGGTTGGGATCGGTGTCGTGAACCGCCTTCGCGGCTTCCGTGATGAGCATGCGAGGATCGCCGCGAGTGTGCAATTCATATTGCATGTCCAACACTCCTCGGGTCTGCGTGAACGGGAAGTAGGCCATCGGGCGCTCAGTTTCCCTAATACTTGTATAGCGGCTGTTTCCCGCAACGCCCACAATGCTGTACTCATCCTTACTGTCCCCTAAAAGTGCGATGTGATGCTGTAGAGGGAACACGCCGGCCAGGTAGCGATCGACAAAAGTCTGGTTGACGATGGCGACCTTGAGAGATGTCGCGGCGTCCGACTCTGCAATGTCCCGGCCGAGCCGCAGCGGGATTCCCAGGGTGTACAGAAAACCGGATCCGACAAAATTCGAGCGTACCCCGACAAAAGGGCGGCCGGGCACTGGATTACGCCCATCCACAAGGACGCTGTCGTTGTCACTGCCCCCGCTGCCGATGCGCACCTCCATAATCGTTGCGGAATCGACTCCCGGTAGCGCACGCATGCGGTCCAAGAGGGCGGTATGAAAGCGAATGGCATCCGCGTCGTTGTGGATGTTGGACTGCGGGCTGATTCCAAATACGAGCAGTCCGGAGGTGCGCATGCCGAGGTCGGTTGATTCCAGGTTCCGCAACGTGCGATACAGCAGCCCGGCAGAGCACAGCAGGACCATGCAGAGTGAAATCTGAAGCGCGACGACCAGTTTGCGTCCCCATAAACGGTTGTCCCCGGTACCAGAAGTTCCGCTGGTGGAACGCAACGCAAGATTTAACGGAAGCCGAGTAATGAGCCGCATGGGCGCCAGCCCAAAGGCGATGGCAACGACCGCGGAAATAACTGCGGTAAACAGCAGAACTCGTCTGTCTGGTGCAATCAAAATGTCAATGCCAGACCATGCCGCCAGCGCTTGCGTGGCTGCCTGGGCGAACAGCCAGCCAAGAGCCGATCCTGCTGTCACCAGCATCACACTTTCCCGGAGCATTTGCAGGAACAAGGCGCGTTTGTTAGCGCCGAGCGCCTGGCGCAAGCAGAACTCGGAGAGCCTGCCGGCATTTCTTGCCAGCAGCAACATGATCACATTTGCGCAGGCGATGAGCAGTACGAGCGTCACCATGCTCATAAGGAACCGCAGCGGGTGGTCATAGTCATCCCGCAAATTCTCCACTCCGCGAAGTGCGGAAAGGGCGAGCAGCGGTTTCTGTTCATGCGGATCGACTGGCGAGGCGTTCGCTAGCGCATTCTGAAACGCGGGAGTTAGTTGCGCCTGTGCCTGTTCACGTGAAACTCCCGAGCGCAGGCGACCGACGATTTGCAAAGCCAGCCAATTGGGGGAGCCATACAGAGTGTGATCGGTCGCCGGTGTTCCCCAGGCGTTCAGTTGGGGACGCTGTTGCAAGGGAATCCAGAAATCAATGGATGGGTGGACCGGGTCCACGCCATCGAACCCGGGAGGAGCAACGCCCACAATCGCGATGGGGATGCCCTTAACAAAGATGGTCTTACCTAGAATGTCCTTGTCACCGGCGAATCGGGTCTTCCACCAGGCATAATTCAACACGGCGACAGGAGCGTGACTGGATTCGTCGTTGAGTGTGAACCCACGGCCGATAATCGGTTGAACTTGCAGAGCGGAGAAGAAATTTCCGCTGACCATTTCTCCCAGCTTCTCCTCCGGCTCGGGACCGATCCGCACGGCTACTTTTTCAAAGGCCAGGGGAGCAAAACCGATGACGTCGGTGAAAACTTCATGCCGGGTGCGCAGGGCTTCGAAGACCGGCAATGACATCGACATATCCCCGTAGCCGGTTTGCGAGGTACTGATAGGCTGGTTTTTCAGATGGAAATAAACGAGCTGTTGCGGGTTCGGGACTGGAAGGCTGCGCAGAAGCACGGCATTCATGACGCTGAAGATGGCAGTGTTGGCTCCAATTCCAAGGGCAATGGTGAGGATCGCAACGGCGGTGAAAACCGGAGACTTTGCCAGTTGGCGAAGCGCGTATCGAAAACCTTGAATAGCTCCCACCATGCAATCACCTCAGCGTTAATTAAAGAGATCTTACAAATCTAAACAGCAGGCCGGGTACCAAGAGGCCAGCAGAAGAACGCTTTCGCTTGCAAGAAGTTACGAACTTGCCGCAAGACTAGCCTAAGGCGAAGGTGTCCGAACGCAAATAACATCGTCCGAAAACGGACAGGTAGGTACAGGCGGTTGCAGCTCGCTGAGCGCGCGTAGGAGATTGAAGCGCGAACTCAGCAGGATAATGCTTCAATTATGCTCCAGTGGTTGGAATAGTAGAGCGGGAGGCCTGCTGCGGCGGGATGCTATAATCCCTGATTCGATATGGCTAAAACCACGTCTGAGACAGCGGCGATTCCTCCGGAAGTGCTGGCTAAGTATGAGCCGGTCATTGGGCTGGAAGTGCATGTACAGCTGCTGACCAAAAGCAAAATTTTCTGCGGGTGCGCGAACCGGTTTGGGGATGCGCCCAACAGCAATGTGTGTCCGGTTTGCCTGGGGTTGCCGGGGACTTTGCCGGTTTTGAATCGGCGTGCGGTGGAAATGGCTATGCGGGCTTCGCTGGCTATCAATTGTAAGGTGCACGAACATTCGCGGTTCGCGCGCAAGAATTATTTTTATCCAGACCTGCCGAAGGGCTACCAGATTACGCAATATGAATTGCCGCTGGCGACGGACGGGTGGATTGAAATAGAAGTAGCGGGCACGAGAAAACGCATAGGGATTACCCGGCTGCACCTGGAAGAGGACGCGGCGAAGAATCTTCACGAAGGCTTTGCGGAATCGAGCACCAAGGCGTACATCGATTACAACCGGGGCGGAACGCCGTTGAGCGAGATCGTATCCGAGCCAGATATGCGCACGCCATCCGAGGCGTATGCGTATCTCATGACGCTGCGGCAGATATTGCTGTACACCGGGGTGAGCGATTGCAATATGGAAGAAGGCTCGCTGCGCTGCGACGCGAATGTCAGCGTGCGGCCGCGTGGGTCTGATGCTTTTGGCACCAAGGTGGAAGTGAAGAATCTGAATTCTTTTCGGTACCTGCAGAAGGCTTTGGAGTTTGAAATTGAGCGGCACATCGGGGTGCTGGAGAGCGGCGGGAAAATCATTCAGGAAACGCGTTTGTGGAATCAGAGTGACGGGCGCACGGTTTCGATGCGTTCCAAGGAAAAGGCGCACGATTATCGTTATTTCCCGGAGCCGGATTTGCTGCCGGTGCATATCAACGCGGCGTGGCAGGAGGAGGTTCGGCGCAGTTTGCCGGAGTTGCCGGAGGCCAAGCGGGCGCGGTTGGTGTCGGAATACAAGATTACGGCTTATGACGCTGAGGTTTTGGCGACGAGCGCGGGGCTGGCGAATTATTTTGAGACGGCAAGCAAGACTGGGGATTCCGGGAAAAATGTGGCGAACTGGATGCAGACGGAATTGTTGCGCAGATTGAATGATTCGGGAAAGCAGATCGAGGAGAGTCCGGTTTCGGCGGCGGCGCTGGGCGAACTGGTGAAGCTGGTCGAATCCGGCCACATAACCGCAGCCATCGGAAAGAAAGTGTTTGCGACCATGTTTGAAACCGGGCGGGGCGCGGCGGAGATTATTACGGCGGAAGGATTGGCGCAAACGGTGGACATAGCGGCGATCGAGCAGGCGGCGCGTGATGTGATTGAGAAGAGTCCCGAAAATGTGGCGAAATTTAAGAGTGGAAATGAAGGAGTATTTAAGTTTTTTGTGGGGCAAGTGATGAAAGCGACGAAGGGGCAAGCGAATCCGCAGGTGGTAAACGAGGTGGTCAGGAAGATTTTGTCAGCCTGATTAGTTTTGCAGGTGTGCGCGAGGACTGAGTCTTCGATTTTTGCGAGGTGCTGGCGGCGGGACAGATTTAAACTAAGAGAAGGGGGCGCAGAGATTATTCTTCGCGCCTTTTTTTGATTGGGGACACTCGCGCAGTGGATTATACGGAAGGGAAAATACCCTGGAGGCGGCGGACATCGGCGGGGCTGCGCGAGAGAGCGAAGGTGGAAGAAAAGGCGTCGGTCTGCTTCGGTCCTGCCTGCGGCAGGCAGGCGAAATGACAGGTTTGTGATAATGCTGAGGGGTGGAGAAGCTTGTATCAGGGCGGCCCGACGAGAACTACTTTTCGACTAAACGGGAGCGCATAGCGGTACGGGCTTCGGGACTTTTGGGGGTCCAGTCTTCGGGTGGAAATGCGACGCGCCAAAAGCCAGGGCGTGGCTCAGAGAATTCCAGACCAACTTCAATTTTTCCGTCACGAACCTGGCCGAGGTGCACGACGTGGCATTCCTGCTCTTCGTCGGTCATGTTGTGTCTCATTTGGACTTTGCTGGCCGTACTCAGACGATGCTTCAGGGCAACGAGAGCGCCGTGAGCGTTTATGGCGAGAGTGACAGCCTGTTCCTCGAAGGATTTGTTTAGCGAATCGGTGCCCCGAATGCGCACACGAACCTGCATTATAACGCGTTGGCTGCGGCGTCGCGAGGCAGGGTTCGGAGACGGGTTGGTTACCTGACGCATGAAAGATTCACCTATTCAACTATACGCAGGGAAAGTATCAAGTCGAGTGGTACGTCCAAACGATATGCAAAAAGGATACGGCCCCCCGGGCAGGCCAGGGGGCACTTGTTTTACCGGTTTCCGCCTGAAAATCAGGTGCGTTTCATGGCGGGCTGTGCCGTGTGGGCCGGGGGAGCTTGACGCTGATCGATGGGGACGTAATGACGCGTGTCGTAGCCGAGATAAATCTGGCGAGGGCGCGCGATTTTTTGTTCCGGGTCGAGAAGCATTTCTTCCCACTGGGAAATCCAGCCGGAGGTGCGCGGAATGGCGAAGAGCACCGGGAACATGGTCATGGGGAAGCCCATGGATTGATAAATCAGGCCAGTGTAGAAGTCCACGTTGGGGTAGAGCTTGCGCTTGACGAAATAATCGTCTTCGAGGGCGATACGTTCGCATTCGAGAGCAATTTCGAGGAGCGGATTCTTGCCCATGAGATCGAAAACCTCGTAGGCCACGCGCTTGATGATGCGCGCGCGGGGGTCGTAGTTCTTGTACACGCGATGGCCGAAGCCCATTAATTTTACTTCGCCGGCCTTTACGCGTTTGATAAAGTCGGGAACTTTTTGCACCGAGCCGATTTCCATCAGCATGCGCAGAACTTCTTCGTTGGCGCCGCCGTGGAGCGGGCCGTAGAGAGCGGCGATGGCGGCAGCGGTAGCGGAATAGGGATCTACGTGCGAGCTGCCGACGCCGCGGATAGTGTTGGTTGAGCAATTTTGTTCATGATCAGCGTGCAGGATGAAAAGCACGTCGAGAGCATGCTCGAGGGTGGGATTGGGGCGGTAACGCGACTCGGTGGTGCGGAAAAGCATGTTCAGGAAATTGCCGGGATAGCTGAGATCGTTGTCGGGGTAGACGAACGGCATGCCCAGCGAGTGGCGATACGAGAATGCCGCGATGGTGGGCATCTTGCCGATGAGGCGATAGGTCTGTTTCTTGCGTGACTCGGGACTGAAAATATCTTTGGCGTCGTGATAGTAGGTAGAGAGCGCGGCGATGGTGGAAATCAACATGCCCATGGGATGGGCGTCGTAATGAAAGCCGTCGAGAAATTTTTTTATGCTCTCGTGGATGAAGGTGTGATGGGTTACGTGGTAGGTCCAGTCTTTGAGTTGGGCTTCGTCGGGCAGCTCGCCGTGAATCAGGAGATATGCGGTTTCGAGGTAGGTGCTTTTTTCGGCGAGGTCCTCGATGGGATAGCCGCGGTAGCGCAGGATACCGGCGTCGCCGTCGATGAAAGTAACTTTGCTGATGCAGGATGCGGTGTTGTTGAAGGCGGGGTCGTAACTCATCATGCCGAAATCGGAGGCGTCAACTTTGATCTGGCGGAGGTCAGCGGCGCGAATGGCGTCGTTGACGATGGGAACTTCGTAATTCTTGCCGGTGCGATTGTCGGTAATGGTCAGCGTTTCGCGGGGTATGGCGGAACCCTCTGACTTTCTGGATTGAGTGGCAGACGGAGCGGATTCCATGCAAAACCTCGGAGGCAGCTGGACAGGTGCCTGCTTTCACTTTACACCAAAGGGGGTGTTGGGGTGAATTCGTGGAGGGCACGGTGAAGGAAAAATCCCGATACTTAAAAAACCTCCGACAAGAAAACCCCAAGACCCGGGTTCAACCTCAACTGCGAACCCGGGGCACCCGGAGTGAGTTAAGTGGAGTGATTTTGCGAAGATATGTACCTCTTGACAATTGTCGTTATAACGATTATTATGCGGGAGGTTTGAGGAGGGTTACATGATTGAGATTCGCAAGAGTGAGGAACGCGGGCATGCTGATCATGGCTGGCTGGACAGCCGGTTTTCGTTTTCGTTTGCGGACTATTTTGATCCGGAGCACGTGCAGTTTCGGACGCTGCGGGTTTTGAATGACGATCGCGTGGCGGGCGGAGCGGGATTTCCGAATCATCCGCACCGGGATATGGAGATTGTGACGTACGTTTTGGAAGGCGCGTTGGAACACCGCGACAGCATGGGCAATGGGTCGGTGATTAAGCCGGGCGATGTGCAATACATGAGCGCGGGGACGGGGATTACGCATAGCGAGTTCAATCCGTCGAAGGATCCGCTGCGTTTGCTGCAGATCTGGATGGTTCCGGAGAAGCGCGGGTTAAAGCCGACGTATGACCAGAAAAATTTCAGCATGGCGGAGAAAAAAGCCAGGCTCAGGCTGGTGGCTTCGCCTGATGGCGCTGACGGCTCGGTGAAGATTCGGCAGGATAATGCGCTGTACGCGACGATTCTGAATAAGGATGACACGGTGAAGCATGAGTTGCGGCCGGGGCGACACGCCTATATTCAGGTGGCGAAGGGACAAGTAAAGCTGAATGGCACGCCGTTGGAAGAAGGCGATGGCGCGGCTGTCTCTGAAGAGAAGAGCGTGGAGTTGACGGGGGTTGATAACGCTGAGGTGCTGCTGTTCGACTTGGCGTAACGCCTAGTTTAATTTCGGTAGTCAAGGCGCGAAGGAATTTTCTTCGCGCCTTTTTTATTTGGGGTTGGCGGGGGACGCTGCGCGGGAGAAAATTTCGAGTATTTCTTGTTCTGTTGGGGGATTGAGGATGTTGCGGGCGGCGAAGTCTTCGGCTTGGGGGTAGGTGGTGCTGCGGATTTGCGTGGCGGCGCTGGCGAGGTCGTAGGCGGTGTGGCGGAATTGGATATCGGGGCCGAGTAATAGCCAATGGGCTCCTGGTTGGCCGAAAGGCATACCAACGCTGCCTGCGTTTACGACACGGGTCTGCCCGATCTTGCGGTCGAATTGCATGTGGGTGTGGCCGCAGACGACGACCGCGGTGTGAAGGTTTTCGAAGAGCGGAACGAGGCGGTCATCGGGGGTGAGGCGAGTGAAGATGTCGTTTTCGTTTTGGGGCGTGGCGTGACAGAAGAGGACGGAGCCGAGGCCTGCGATTTCAAGGGTTACTGTTTTCGGCCAGGCGGATAGCCACTGGTGATGTGCGTGATCGAGTTGCTCAGCGTTCCAACGGATCACGGGGCGAAATGCTTGGGCGACCGATGCTGGTTCTTTGCCGGCCATTTGCTGGAGCACCGCGACTTCGCCGTTGCCATAAATGAAATGCGTCGGTACGTCTAAATTTCGCAGGCGCTCGAGTGTTTCACGGGGCATGGGACCGGGGAGCACATCTCCGCCTACGACGATGTGGTCAACTCTTTCGTCACGAATTTCGTTAAGCACGGCTTTCAGAGCCGGGAGGTTGCCGTGGATATCGTAGATGGCAGCGACGCGCATCGGACGCGCTCTGGATGGTGACAGGATCAGCCGCGGGTGCGGTGGAATTCGCGCATGAAATTTGTCAGGGCTTGGACGGCGTCTAGGGTGACGGCGTTGTAGAGGGAGACGCGCATGCCGCCGACGCTGCGGTGGCCGGGGGTGCCTACCAGGCCGGCTGTGGCGGCTTCTTTGGCGAATTGCTTTTCGATGGATTCGTCGCCGCCCGCTACGCGGAAGACTACGTTCATTTTGGAGCGCGATTCGCGTTCCACGGGGCAGGAATAGAAGCCACCATCTTCGATGGTGTCGTAGAGCAGCTTGGCTTTGGCGTCGTTGCACTTGGTGATGGCGGGGATGCCGCCTTCAGCTTCGATCCATTCGAGGACCAGGCCGACGATGTAGATCGCGAAGGTTGGCGGGGTGTGGTAGAGAGACTTTTCTTTTATGTGCGTGCGGTATTGCAGGAGCGTGGGGAGATTTTTGTCGGCGCGCTCGGCAAGGTCTTTGCGGACGATAACGATGGTGGTACCGCTGGGGCCAAGATTTTTTTGCGCTCCGGCGAAGATGAGGCCGAATTTTTTTACGTCGGTGGGGCGCGAGGCGATGTCGGAGGACATGTCGGCGACGAGCGGGGCGCTGCCGGTGTCGGGGAGCGTTTTCCACTGTGTGCCTTCGATGGTGTTGTTGGTGCAGGTGTGGACGTAGGAAGCGTCGGGGGAGAATTTCATTTCGTTCTGGCGGGGGAGGCGCGCGAATTTTTCTGGTTCGCTGGTGGCGGCGATGTTGTGGAGGATGCCTTTTTTCAGTTCGCCGATGGCTTTGGCGGTCCACATTCCAGTGTGTAGGACGTCGACAGGCTTGCCGGGGAGGCAGAGATTCATGGGGACCATAGTGAACTGCATGCTGCCGCCACCTTGGAGGAAGAGCACGGCGTACTCGTCGGGGATGCTCATGAGCTTGCGGAGCCGGGCTTCGGCGTCGGCGATGATGCTTTCGAATTCAGGGGAGCGGTGGCTCATTTCCATGACGGACATGCCGCTGCCGCGCCAGTCGAGGAGTTCTTCGCGGATGCGCTCGAGCACGGGGAGTGGAAGGGCGCCGGGGCCGGCGTTGAAGTTGAATGCTCTTTTGGTGGCTTGGGTTTGGGGCAGGTGCATGGACGTAGTCACGATGGCGAAAATCCTCTCTTGGTTCGTGTGGGCGGGGCGTTCTCAGCGGAACAGCGCGCCTTCTGATGGATTCAGTAGAGTTCTAGAATAACAGAAGTGATTGGGGGGTTGGAATTGGCGAGGTTGTGGATGTGCGCTGCGTGAGAAAGCGAAGAGAGATTTCTCCACTGCGCAGACCGACACCTTCGCAGAAAGCGAAGGTGGAAGAAAAGGCGTCGGTCCGCTTCGGTCGAAATGACGGGTTAATGTGGGGCTTGCGGGGATATTGTGAGGTTTGGGGCCGCTGTAATGACAGATTAGCGATGGGGGTAATGTGAGGTTTGCGGCCCGCGGTGTGAGGTAACAAATTACGACGGGGGAGTTATTATCCGGCTGCGCCAAAGGTCTTGCGATTTAAAGTGCTATTCAGTGCGGTGAAACTGCGCTTATCGGGTTCAATAGACTCTACATCCGGTCCTTCAGCCTGGAACAGGTAATCCAAGGTCTGGCGTGCGGCGTGCGATGCATGCAAGCGACTGATGACTTTGTTGGCGAATTCATCGGCGGCTACGCTGTGGACTTCTACAGGCGAATTCAACATCGGCTTTTGGTGCATAACTCCCCCTACTTGCCTTTCATCCCATGTAATGTTCGCTCTGAGGGGAGCCAGCTGGCTGTCCAAAATTGTACACTTGGGCTGCGAAAAGTACGGTTGGGGATTCGTGGGTAATGTGGGTTTGGGCAACTGGGACTTGGGGTTCATTGACCGCCGCTGGGCGAAACACGATTCTGGATGAGTTATGGATGAACAAAGAAGGGCGAAGCCTGGGCGCGGGGAACGGCGCAAGGGCGACATTGAGCGCATCTCGAAATCGCTGGAGCGGCGTGGAAGCGCGGCGCTGGTAGTGAAGGGAACTGGCATGCTGCCGGTGATTCATCCGGGCGATATTGCGCTAATCCGACGGGCGAAGCTGGAGAATATGCGCGCTGGGGATGTGGTGCTGTTCCAGCGCGGGGAGAATTTGCTGGCGAAGCGGATTGGTGAGGATGACGATACTTTGGGCGACGGATTGAAGGCGAAGGGTGCTGGTGATCGGGCGGAGCGGCAGGAATATCTGGGGAAGATTGTGCGGGTGCGGCGGGATCACGACGATATTGAATTGAGTGAAGACGAAACTCCGGTGGGGAGCAGGGCGAAACGATCCGCGCGTCCGATGCGTGTGGGTTAAGTGCAGGCGAGCTGAGGCCGCCAGACCTCGCAACCAAAAAACGTAACGCTCCAAAAGATAGACCTGAGGGCCAGATTTCATAATTGAACTGCGACTTCGGGCATCGTGCACTTTGCAGACAAAGCGGGGAGAGATTTCTCCACTGCGCAGACCGACACCTTCGCAGGAAGCGAAGGTGAAGAGAAAAAGCGTCGGTCTGCTTCGGTCGAAATGACCGGTTTGGGTGATGGCGGGTTAGGGAGGGTGCTGACAACGGTGGGCGCTGACGGGCGCTGGGTGCTGGCGACGCTGGGTGCGGACGATGGTGGGTGCCGACGACTCGGTGCTGATTCAGTGCTAACGACACCCTGAGCGGATTTATTGCTGGGACTTATTGGGGTGGAGTGACCAGGGCGAATTCGACGCGTTTGCGCATGGGGTCGATGCGTTCGGCGCGGACGCGGACTTTGTCGCCCAGGCTCCAGGTGAGTTGTTTTGGTTTTGCGCCGCGGCCACGGCCGGGGGCATCGCGGCGGCGGCCGCCACGGGCGCTGGCGGTTGCTCCTCCGGGTGCGGAGACGATGGCGTGATCGGACTCGCGAAAAACTACGCGGGTGCCTGCGGCTTCTTCCAGGGCGTTGATGGGCAGTAAACCTTCCACAAAAACTTCGAAGAGCTCCACGAAGCAGCCGTACTTTTGTACGGAAATTATGAGGGCGTCGTATTCTTCGCCGAGATGCTGCTCCATGAACTGGGCGGTTTTCCAATCCATTAATTCGCGCTCTGCGCCGTTGGCGCGGCGTTCGGCTTCGGAGGATTCGTTCGCGATTTCCTCGAGTTGATGCTGGGAGTAAAGTTTGGCTTCTTCATTTTGCTGCGTGAGCGCTGCGGCTGCGGATTTGCTCCACTGTGCTCCACGCGGGGAATCCGCGGCTTGCGGTTTGCTTTCCGGGTGCTCGAGTGCCCACTTGAGAATGCGATGCACGATTAAATCCGGATAGCGGCGAATGGGCGAGGTGAAATGGGTGTACTCGTCGAAGCCGAGAGCGAAGTGGCCCAGAGGCTCGGCGGCGTAACGGGCCTGCTTGAGGGAGCGAAGCATTAAGTAGGAAATGATGCGCTCTTCGGGCTTGCCGGTGACTTTGCGAATCAGGCGCTGGTAGTGCTGTGGGGTGATGTTCAGGTCGACGCCGCCTGGGAGCGCGACTTTCATGGGGCGTTCGCGGCCGTGGCCGTAGGAGTCGGGGCGTCCGGCGCGCGCGGGGGCGGGAGTGCGTCCGTGGCGCACGGCGATTTCGCGTTGCTGCAAATTTTCTACGCCGAGGGAGTAGCCGAAGGCGCGGGCCAGTTCTTCGAACTCGAGGACTTTGCGGGCGTCGGGTTTTTCGTGGACGCGGTGGAGCGAGGGGATGGCGCGCTGTTGAAGATAACTATCGACGGCGCGATTGGCGGCGAGCATGAATTCTTCGATGAGGCGATGGGCGATGTTGCGGACGCTGCGCCCGATGCTGACCATGCGCTGCTGATCGTCGAACTCGATGACTTGTTCGGGGAGATCGAAGTCGATGGAGCCGTGTTCGTTGCGGCGCTTATTCAAAAGGAGCGCCAATTCTTTCATGTTGTCGAAATGTTTTACGAAGTTGGCGTAACGCGCGGTCATCTCGGGGTCGCGCTCGATGACTTTGTTTACGTTGGTGTAGGTCATGCGCTCGAAGGAACGAATGACTCCGGGAGTCATGCGCGCGCGTTGCATGTTGCCTGCGGGGTCGAACTCCATTAAGGCGCTTAGGACCAGGCGGTCTTCGTTAGGCTTCAGAGAGCACATGCCATTGGAAAGAGATTCGGGGAGCATGGGGACGGCGCGGTCGGGAAAATAAACGGAAGTGCCGCGCAGGCGGGCTTCGTGATCGAGGGGGCTTTCGGGGCGCACGTAATGGGAGACGTCGGCGATGTGCACCTGGAGATGCCAGCCGCCGTCGGGCTTCCGTTCGACGTAAACGGCGTCGTCGAAATCGCGAGCGGTCTCGCCGTCGATGGTGACGATGGGGATGTGGCGAAAATCTTGGCGGCCCTGGTGTTCTGATTCGGTGACGGGAACGGCGCGGCGGGCGGCTTCCTGGAGGACGTCGGCGGAGAAGGTGTGCGGGAGATGATGCTTGCGGATGATGATTTCGATGTCGACGCCGAGGTTGCCGGGACGACCGAGGATTTCGACGACGCGCCCGGTGGGCGGAGCGCCGCCGCGGGCGTAGCGGGTGAGCTCGACGTTGACGACGGCGCCGTCGAGTTCGGGAAGAACGGGGAGGCGCTTGGGGCGGCTTCCTTGGTGGTCCGCTGAGGGCAGACCCAATTTTTCACGTAGCTGGGGAGTTAATTCATCGCCGGGCGGGATTTCTATTTCGCTTTGGATGCGGATGTCGTAGGGGATCACGACGTTGCCATTGGAGCTGTAGCGGAAAAGGCCAACAACGGTGGCGTGAGCGCGTCCGAGGATGCGGACGATGGTACCTTCGGCGCGGCGGGCGCCGGTGACGCCGTAGGCGGGCTTCATTTTGGCGATGACCTGGTCGCCATGCATGGCGCCATTGATGGCGCTGGGCGGAATGAAGAGGTCGCCATCTAGTTGCGGGACGGGAGTGGAGGGGACGACGAAGCCGTAGCCGTCGTGGTGGAGTACCAGGCGGCCTTTTATTTCATCGCGAGCCAAGGGAGTCGTTGCAGGCTTGGTCTGCGCGTCTTCTGTTTGCGTGCTACCTGTGCGGCGCCTGGTTTGGGATGTGGCGGGGGCCGACTCTTTTGCGGCGTTTCGTTTTGCGAGGCGGTAGCGGCCTCCGGGGAGTTCTTCGATGGCGTTGCGTTTTTTTAGTTTGGTGAGGATTTTGAAGAGCGGGCGGCGGTCGGATTTTCCGAGGTGCAGGCCGCGGGCGATGTCGTTGGCGGAGGCGGGCTCGGTTTTAACCTGTAGAAAACGCAATAGATTTTCTGGGCTGAGATTGGAGGTGCGGGGCATCAGGTAGTTTGATGTGGGTAGCTAGCTATAAGCTACCGGAACGATTCTACTTAACTTTTTTCGAGGAGCGCGAAACTTTTTGGTGGTGGGCAGGGTTTCATAGGCAGGCCAACACACGACTGGCTAGTCACCCTCCGTCAGACTAGCTGGTTCTCCCCGAGAGGGGAATGCGAGGAGGCGGGAAGACCTGGCCCGCCTCCTCTTTTTTGTGTGCCGAGCATGTCCGACAGCTGGGAGGTGCAAGTCCTCTTCACAACCAGATGGAGGTGAAGTGATAGCGAAGCGCAAGGGCCGAACCGTGAGGTGAGGTCTGAAAGAAGCGTGGAGCAAAGACGCGAGCCGATGAACAAGAACTGGATGTGAGGCAGGCAGTGTTCGGGCGAGCTGGCAGATGGCAGCGAAGCCCCTATCCATCAAGAGCACTGAATGTAAATCCAGCGGTTGCGTGTCGAAGGCGGTCGAACTTACCTCGGGAGATCTGCTACCGGTCTCGAATTCGAGACTGAGAGGCGAGAGATCGTTTCTGATCCGGTGGCAGAAGTCAGCAGAGGGCGTAGTAGCTGCGCAAGCAGTGAAGGCCCGAACGGTCCCCGCAAGGGGATAAAGGGAGCGATGAGTACGCGGCGCGACTCAATAACCGACAAGCGGCAGAAAAACCAGTATTGTCTGGCCTTCCCGGAGGAGAGTAGGGGTGCAGCCCCGATGGCCTTCGAGGGAGGGACCGAATCGGAGTTGGCGAAGCGCAAAGCAGAAAGTGCGGCAACCGAGCAGTGGATGGAAGAAGTCTGCGAGCGGGAAAACTGCAAGCAGGCGCTACGACGAGTGAAGGCCAACAAAGGCAGTCCAGGCATCGACGGGATGACCGTCGAGGAACTGTCTGGACACCTAAAAGAGCACTGGCCAGCCATCCGGGAACAACTCCTCAACGGAACCTACACACCACAACCAGTGAAACGGGTGGAAATCCCGAAGCCGGACGGCGGGGTGCGCAAGTTGGGCATTCCGACGGTGCTGGATCGGTTCATCCAGCAAGCGGTGATGCAGGCGCTGCAGCGGAGCTGGGACGGAACGTTCTCTGAACACAGCTATGGGTTTCGGCCCAAGCGATCGGCACATCAGGCGGTGGAGAAGGCGCAGCAATATCAAGCCGAAGGCTACCGCTGGGTGGTGGATCTGGATCTTGAGAAATTTTTTGATCGGGTCAACCACGACCGATTGCTCGCAAAGATTGCCGAACGAGTCAGCGATAAGCGGTTGCTGAGACTGATTCGTGCATTCTTGCGAGCCGGAGTAATGGAGAACGGGCTGGTAAGTCCGGCCGAGGAAGGCACGCCGCAAGGTGGTCCTCTCTCGCCCGTGCTATCGAACATCGTACTCAACGAACGGGATCAGGAGCTGGAGCGGCGCGGACATCGGTTCACCAGATATGCGGACGACTGCAACATTTACGTCCGCAGTCGGCGAGCCGGCGAACGAGTAATGAGCAGTGTGACGCGACTCCTTACGACGAAGCTCAAGCTGCGAGTGAACAGCGAGAAGAGTGCAGTGGCTCGACCATGGGAACGGAAATTCCTGGGATTCAGCTTCACGAATCACAAGCAACCGAAGAGGCGCTTGGCGCCGAAAGCGGTGGCACGGTTCAAGGAGCGAGTCCGGGAACTCACAAGCCGGACGCGGGGCATAAGCCTCGACCGAATGGTCCATGATTTAGCGGAATATCTCCGCGGATGGATCGGTTACTTCGGACGATGCGAAACACCGGAAGTGCTCGACAAGCTGGAAAAATGGCTCCGCCGCCGACTTCGGTCGATGGTCTGGAAGCAGTGGAAACGAGGAACCACAAGATATCGGGAGCTCCGCAAGCGCGGCATCGCTGCGCAGGACGCCGCGAAAACGGCGGGTAGCTCCGATGGACCGTGGCACCTTGCCAAAACTCCAGCGCTGAGCCTCGCTCTGCCCAACGCTTACTTCGTCTCGCTCGGGCTTCCCGAGCTCGCTGTTCACGGTTAGCTCAACCCGCCGAACCGCCGGATGCGGACCCGCATGTCCGGTCGTGTGGCAGGGGAGAGTGGGCGACCACTCCCCCTATGCCGATTCGTCCCGGACACTACACGCGAACAACCCACTGTTCTTCATCATCAGGCGGTTCAAACCTGGGCCGAAAACCAGCTTCGCAGCTTGAAATCCTGGCGCGCCCACCGCTGATTCGCAACAACGCCGCAATGAGATTGTTTAGGTTGGATGAAGACAGGATTGCCTCCAGTGTTCGCGATTCGAGCTCGGAAGCTGGCGTAGCTCTTACTCGCCCCTCATGTGAGTTTACTGTGGCCTCTGCGGCAGCCACAAAATCCTCCGGCACTGTAATCGTGACCGAAGATAATGCCTCCAAGACTATCGGACCTGCCTGGAGTATCGCCTCCCTGGCGGCTTTTTCTGCTGCTTCCCTAAACGCGTTGGCCGTTGAATCTTCTTCATGGTAGCTCCCATCCTCGACGGATAAGAGAACGTCAGTCAGTTCGAAGCCAGTTGAAGTCCCCGTAGTCGTTGCTTCTTGAATCCCTTGCGACACCGCATGTACAAATTTGGCGGGGATATTTAATCCAGCGTTCCAAACAAAAATTGTACCCTCGCCACGATTTAGGGGCCGAATCTGGGCGCGAACATGAGCGTAAACACCGATGCTGTCCCGTTGTCGAATGAACTTCCCGTCGCCGACGCCGGACTGCCTTACTGTTTCACGATAGAAGCTGCGATTGAGTTCAGTGTTCATCGCGAGACCTAGCTTTCAATTTGAGTCGAGAATTTCGATGATACAGGGCCTGTGGATCGGGGAGAAGATTGGCGATTCACTGGCGTTTCAACGTGCACGTTCTCGTGTTTCCACGTTACAAGACCCACCCTCTAAAAAATGAAGCTGTGAAGAAACCAATCCCGCCCCAGCAAGAGAGTCAGCGCGCGTGTTTTTGTGGATCGCTGGGCCGATCTCGGTGGGTTTGTTTTCCGCTCTTTTCAGCTCGCGGCGGCTTCTAGTTTCCTCAACCGGATCCAGTGCTGCAAGTTGTAGGTGAGGCAAGCCCACAGCATTTCCACTTGCACCTTCGCCATTCCCCGCACGTGAAACTGCCGCAGACCTAGCTTGCTTTTGATCCACGCGTGGCAAAATTCCACCACTCTTCCACGGCGGCGGTACTGCGCTTGGGCTTCTGCGCTAGCCATCTTCTTGCGAAACGCGCTCACCACTGGACTTTCTTCGGGACGCGCCACCGAACGGCCGCGCTTCGCATTTTTCGGACAACACTCCGGCTTGCGCGGGCAGGTTTGGCAATCGTCTGCTTTGGCTCGGTAGCGGTAGTACATCAGCCCTGGCCGTTTCTGGCGTCGTCCCTGCGGATGCAGGACTTTGCCCTCCGGGCAAACGTAGCGATTTCTCTCCGGCTGATAGAGGAAGGCGCTCGGTGGGAGTCGGTTCGGCAGACTGGCTCCACTCGGCACATTTTCCCACCGCATGCTCCCCAGAAAATCGATCTCTCGCCCGGCCAACTTCTCAATATTGTCTCGCGTGGTGTAGCCCCCATCGGCCACTAACTGTTGCGGTTTTTTCTTCAGCTGCTGTTCCACACGATCGACTGCCGGCAGTAGCTGCGCACTGTCGTTGGCCTCCTGCGTCACGGCTACGCCCACGATCAGCCCGTTGGCCGCGTCCGTGGAAATCTGCGCGTTGTAGCTCAGCGATAATCCCCCATCGGAGTGGTGCATCACTCGCGCTTGCGGATCGCTCGTGCTCACGCGCGCGTCCCTCTTGGCCTGCTCCCCACTCTTGCGTTCCTGCAACTTCTGTAACTCTTCCAGCGCACTCTCCAGCCGCTCTTGTTGCTCGCGCCGGGCGCGAGCCTGCGCTTGCTTGGCTTTGGGGTTGGCCTCTTCGTTCCGTGGATCGCCCATCTCCGCCACGCGCTGCCGCGCCCGCTCCAGATGCCCCTGAATCGTTCCTTCCCGTTGATAACTCCGCGTGCTCGCCAAGGCCTTGATCTTCGTGCCGTCCTGCATCACCTGTTCCAAGGTGATCAGTCCTTCTTTGCTGAGCGCCGCCAACACTTGCGTGAACAACCCGTCCAACTCTTTCTGTTTCTCCACACGAAAATCCGCCAGGGTGTGATAGTTCACTTCCTCCAGTCCCGTCAGCCACTGGAACGCGGGATCGTATTCGCACCGCCGCGCCACTTCTCGCGCCGATCCAATCCCCTGACTGTAGGCATACACCCATAGACTGATCAGCAGTTGCGGATCGAACGCCGGACGTCCACCTTCTTCGGTGCTGCTCTCGATGCCTCGATAAAATGAGCTCAAGTCCAAGCGCCCGACCAATGTCCAGATCGACCGCGCGGGATGATCTTCTCCAATCAACCGTTCCACATCCACGGCGCGCCAACTCATCTGCTGCCGGTTTACGTAGCGGATCAGAGGCTTGTTGCTCGCGTTTTCTTGGCTCATGCCGCGAGCTTACGGCACGTGATTCTTTTTGCAAGAATGAAATTCAGAGGGTTTCTTCACAGCTTCAAAATCTGAGGGTGGGGCACCCTTCGCCTTGGAACAATGACGATTACTAAAGGGATTTGAGGACTTCGATATCGCCTTTTTTGCGGAGGATGTCGACGGAGACGCCTGCGGAGTAGCGGTGAATGATTACGTCGCAGTCTGCGCCGGGGATGCCTAAGTTGTCGATGCGAACTTCTTCGATGTTGGCGGGTAGGATGGGATTGGCGAAGCAGACCTGGCGCTCGGCGGCTTTGATCTGCAGGCCTAGCATGGATTGCAGCAAAAGATAGGGGGCGGCGGCGGCCCAAGCCTGGGGGGCGCAGGCGACGGGATAAAGAGTGGGGCCGATGGATTCGGTGCGCTTGTGGAAGCCGCAGAAAAGTTCGGGCAAGCGATGGAGATCGACATACAGGCTGGCTTCGTAGAGACCATTCAGGATAGATCCGACGGCATCCTGGAAACCGTAGAGGGAGAGGCCCCAGCCGATTAAGGCGTTATCGTGCGGCCATATGGAACCGTTGTGGTAGGACATGGGGTTGTAGCGGAGTTCGCCGGAGCCGATGGTACGCACGCCCCAACCGGAGAAAAGCTGGTTGGACATGAGCTGGTGGCACATGATCGCAGCGCGCTCAGGCGAGGCGATCTTGGAGAAAAGCGTTTGGGCGGCGTTGGAGGAGCGGACTTTGCATTGCTGTTTTTTGCCGTCGAGAGCGAGCGCGTACATGCCGATTTCTTCGCACCAGAATTCTTGTTCAAAGCGCTGCTGTAGGCGATCGGCTTCCAGATTAAGTTTCAAGGCGAGATCATTTTCGCCAAACTCGCCGGCAAGCAGGGCGGCGGAACGTTTGGCGGCGTAGGTGTAGGCTTGCACTTCGCACAAAGCGATGGGAGGTTCGGCTAAGACGCCATTGGCGTGGAAAACGGAATCGTGAGAATCCTTCCAGCCTTGCTGGATCAAGCCAGTGTTGGAGCGGCGCGCGTATTCGACGAAGCCATCGTGATCGCGATCACCGTAAATATCGATCCAGCGCAGAGCGGCTTGAATGTTGGGCCAAATCGAAGAGAGGAATTCGGTGTCACCGGTGCGCAGAAAATATCCGGCGGCCAGAACGATGAATAACGGGGTGGAATCCACGCTGCCGTAATATTTGCCAAAAGGAACTTCCTTGAGCGCGGCCATTTCGCCGCGGCGCATTTCGTGAAGAATTTTTCCAGGCTCGGCGTCCTGGTCGGGAATTTCCTCGGTAGCCTGCTCATCGGCAAGATATTGCAGGACGCTTTTGGCGATGTGCGGGGCGATCCACAAAGTTTCAAGCGCGGTGATGAGCCCGTCGCGGCCGAAAACGGTGGCGAACCAGGGGACGCCAGCGTATGGATATTCGCCTTCGGGATTGCCATCGGTGAGCATGCGCAAGTCGGCTTCCGAGCGCTTGAGCCACGAGTTGATGCGTTTGTTGGAAGTAGTGATCTGGCACTCGTGTAGACGTTCGTTGATGGAGCGATTGTGCAGGGTGTCGAACGCGCTGTGGTAGGGATTGGTGGGGACGGGAATTAGGTTACGTTCGCAGGAAACGGTGACAAAAACGGATTGCTCCTGCTTGGGTTCGAGAGTGAATTCGTAACGGGCCTGACGAGTGGTGAGCACGCGAGGTTTGGGAGTGAATTCGATACGAGTTTTTCTACTGACATTGTCGAGGCCGCGATAGGAAAGGACAGCGGTGTCACCGTCGAGCGAGTCGGAGAGGCGGTCGCCTTTTTTTGCGCGCTTGGTGCCGCGGACTTCGAAGATGTCGGCGAAGTCGGCCTCGAATTGAAAGCTGAGAGAGATTTGCAGGGGTTGCAGACCGTAATTGATTAGGCGGATCTGTTCGTAGCAGGTGGCCTTGTCGAGAAATTTGGAGCGGAAAAGATGGATTGTTTCGCGGGGCAGACCTTGGTCAGCTTTGAGGCTGGCGGGGCCGTTGGTGGTGGTATCGAAATTGGTCATATCCACGGCGAGGAAGGCGTTGTCGTCGCGGATGGTGGAGCTGAGCAGCATGGGGGTCTGCGAATTCAGCTGCAGAGTCATGCGCGAGAGGTGGCGAGTTTCGGAATGGAACAAGCCGAACTGGCCGAAGCCTAGCGGCTCGATGTCGCCGTAGCGATTTAGAACGGCGAAAGTGTCGCCATATTTGAGGACGCGCGTGCGGTCATCGGCGAGCGCCGAGGTCGCCTTAACGTAATACTGGTCTTTGACGCGGACGATATCTGGCACAGACCTATCCTGCCACGAATCGTGGAAATTTTATTATGCGATTGCCTGTGAACGAGAGGTATCGGAGCTATCCCGGGCACCCGCGGCGAGGTGGATGTCCGAGGCCATGGACTGATAGACCTGGATGTATCGTTCGGCCATGCGCGCGGATGTGAAGCGCTTTTCAAAAACGTTACGGCAAGCGGTGCGTTCGATAGATGCTATTTTTTCTACTGCTGCGACGGCTTGATCCATATTATTGACGATGAAGCCGGTAAGACCTTCCTGCATTACTTCCGGAACAGAACCGCAATTAAAGGCGATGGTGGGAGTGCCGCAGGCCATGGCTTCAATCATGGTCAAACCGAAAGGCTCGGGCCAATCGATGGGGAAAAGATAGGCGTAGGCGTTGCCGAGAAATTCGCTTTTGTCGCTTTCACCGATCTCACCGATGAATTCGATGTTGGGGTCGCCCATCAAAGGCTTGATGGTGGACTCGTAGTAGGCGCGGTCGGCGTTGTCGATTTTCGCGGCCACTTTCAGGGGCATGCCGGCGCGCTTGGCGATTTCAATGGCGCGATCGAGACGCTTTTCCGGAGAGATACGGCCAAGAAATGCGAGATAGTCTCCCGCTTTGGGATTGAAGGTTAAGAGATCGGCAGGCAGGCCGTGATGAACATTAGCAACCCAGTTGGCGCGTGGCAGCGGTTTTCGCTGTGCCATGGAAATGGAAATCACCGGGGCATCGGAATAACGTTTATAAACTGGAATTAAATCGGGAAGATCCAGGCGGCCGTGAAGAGTAGTTACGCTGGGTAGCGCGCAATAGCGTGACAATGGGAAATGCATGTAATCGATATGAAAATGAATGACATCGAATTCGGGCGCCATGCGCATTACGTCATCCAACATGGCGATGTGATGGGCCAGATGGTCGACGGAATTTTTGCTGAGCCGGAGAGAGGTTTTTGAGCCGGGAACGAGCTTCGCGGACGTTTGAGAATCCCCGCTGGCGAAAAGAGTTACATCCTGGCCTTGCGCGACCAGTTCCTCAGTAAGGAACGAAACGACGCGTTCAGTACCTCCATACATTTTCGGTGGAACACTTTCGTACAGGGGGGACACTTGGGCTATTTTCACGTGGGCCTCGACGTTGGGCAAAAGTTGCCCATCCGCAGCGCTAGTGTAGGCTTTTAGGGCGCGTGAGAGTATCCAGTGAATCCAGTAGAGGGAATTAACTGATTCGTTAAATCGCAACTGGAATTCTGATCATTTGAATAAGTATTTCGCTGCATGAAGAATCGTTGCACTAGAGGCGTATATAATGAATCGAAGATAATAAATTGAGGGATGGGGAGCGAATTTACTGCACGCCGTGAAGGTCACCGACGAACGATTCCTTCCAAAGAAAACTGTAGATAAAAATACGCCGAAGTCTGTTCAGAGAGTGGTGATTGAAAGCGTGCTGCCGGAAATTGATGGCGGGCGGTTTCCCATTACGCGCACACCAGGGGAACTTGTGACGGTGAGCGCCGATATTTTTGCTGACGGGCACGATGTGGTGGATGCGGCGCTGCAATATCGCAGAGACGGGGATGCGGATTGGCAGTACGAGCCGATGAGTTTAGTTACGAATGACCGTTGGGCGGCACGGTTCCGACCGGGGAGTGTGGGAGTTTATTTTTATACTTTGCGAGGATGGGTGGATGGTTTTAAAACCTGGGCACGCGATTTGGGAAAAAAAGCGAACGCGGGGCAGGACGTGTTGCTGGAGCTGAAGACCGGGGTGAAATTGTTGGCGGCTGCTGGAGAGCGCGCGGGGCCTGTGGACCTGGAGATGTTGAATGCGCTGAGCGCACGGTTGGAAAGGATCGGGGGGACGGATGTGGGAGCGGCGGTCGCGTTCGCGGAAGATGAAGATTTAATTTTGCTGATGTCGCGGTACCGGGAGCGCGCCGGCGATACGGTTTACGAGAAAGAACTGGCGGTGCGGGTTGATCGCGCGCGTGCGCGGTTCAGTACGTGGTACGAAATGTTTCCGCGCTCGTGTACGAGTTCGGCCGAGCGACCCGGAACTTTGCGGGATTGCGCGGAGTACGTGGAATACGTGGCGGATATGGGATTTGATGTTTTGTATTTGCCGCCGATTCATCCCATCGGCAAGACGGAACGCAAAGGCAAAAATAATTCCACGACGCCTACGGCAGCTGATCCGGGCAGCCCATGGGCCATTGGTTCGAAAGACGGCGGGCATAAGGCTATAAATCCACAGCTTGGAACGTTGGCGGACTTGCGGGCGTTACGCGAGAAAGCGGAGTTGCACGGAATTGAACTGGCGCTGGACATGGCGTTTCAATGTTCGCCGGATCATCCTTATGTGAAAGAGCATCGCGAATGGTTTCGGTCGCGAGCGGATGGGAGCGTACAATACGCGGAGAATCCGCCGAAGAAATATCAGGATATATATCCGCTGGATTTTGAGACGGTGAATTATGCGGCGCTGGCGGAAGAACTAAAGAGCGTGATTTTTTTCTGGATTTCGCAGGGGATCAAGATTTTTCGGGTGGACAATCCGCACACGAAGCCATTTGCATTCTGGGAATGGCTGATCCGAGAGACGCAGCGAGAATATCCTGAAACGATTTTTCTGGCAGAAGCGTTCACGCGGCCTAAAGTGATGTACCGGTTGGCGAAATTGGGATTCACGCAGTCGTATACGTACTTCGCGTGGAAAAATACCAAAGCAGAGCTGACGGAGTATTTCACCGAGATTACCGAGCCACCGGTCAGCGATTTCTTTCGGCCTAACTTGTGGCCGAACACTCCGGACATTTTGAACGAATATCTGCAGAAGGGCGGGCGGCCGGCATTCATTGCGCGATTAGTGCTGGCGGCGACGCTGGGCGCTAATTATGGAATTTATGGGCCGGCGTTTGAGTTAATGGAAAATGTGCCGGTGCGCGAAGGCAGCGAGGAATATCTAGACTCGGAAAAATATCAAGTACGGGTTTGGAACCGGAATGATCCAAAGAGTCTGAAGGGACTGATACGGCGGGTGAACAGTATCAGGCGGGACCATATTGCTTTGCAGCATAATTTCGGACTGACATTTCATGTCACGGACAATCCGCAGCTGATTGCTTACAGTAAAACGTCGGAGGATCGTGGGGACAAACTACTGGTGGTCGTGAATCTGGACCCGGTGAACAGGCAGATCGGGTGGGTGGATGTGGTGCTGAAGGAATTCCGACTGGCGGATGGGGAGTCTTACGAGATGAACGATTTGCTGACGGATAAAAAATATATCTGGCAGGGAAGCAGAAACTATGTGGAACTGAATCCCGCGGGTTTGCCGGCGCATATATTTCGGGTTGAGCCGTTACGATAATATTTTGAACTTGCATTCACGCTGATGAGGCGCTGAAAAGGAGAGTTACCCCGTTGGCGTTGCAAGAAGACAACCTGTGGTACAAAGACGCGGTAATTTACCAGCTGCACGTACGCACTTTTTGCGACAGCAATGGCGACGGCATTGGAGATTTTGTCGGGATGACGCAACGCCTCGACTATCTTCAGGAACTGGGCACCAACACCATCTGGCTGTTGCCGTTTTATCCTTCGCCGTTACGCGACGACGGATACGACATCGCGGATTACACCACCGTACATCCGAGCTACGGGACGCTGGACGACTTCAAGGCGTTTCTGAACGCGGCGCACAATCGGGGGCTGCGCGTACTCATTGAGATGGTGATGAATCACACCTCGGACCAGCACCCGTGGTTTCAGGAAGCACGCAGCTCGCGGGATAACCCAAAACGTGATTGGTACGTGTGGAGCGATACCGACACGAAATATAAGGGCGTGCGGATTATTTTCATCGACACGGAATTGTCGAACTGGACGTGGGACCCGGTCTCTAAATCGTATTACTGGCACAGGTTTTTCAGTCACCAGCCGGATTTGAATTTTGATAATAACGACGTGTTTGAAGCGATGTGGGAAATCATGAGGTTTTGGCTGGACATGGGAGTGGATGGATTCCGGCTGGACGCGGTGCCGTACCTGGTGGAGCGCGAAGGGACGTCTTGTGAAAATCTTCCAGAGACGCACGCGGTAATCAAAGAAGTACGCAAGCGGCTGGACCAATTTTATCCGGGGAGGATGTTGCTGGCGGAGGCGAATCAGTGGCCGGCGGATGTGCGCGCGTACTTTGGGGATGGCGACGAATTTCACACTGCGTTTCATTTCCCGCTGATGCCGCGGATGTTCATGGCGGTGAAACTGGAGGATCGCAAACCAATTATTGAGATTCTCGATCAGACACCGCCGATTCCGGAAAATTGCCAGTGGTGCATATTTTTGCGGAACCACGACGAGTTGACGCTGGAGATGGTGACGGACGTCGAGCGCGATTACATGTACGACGAGTACGCCACTGATAAAACGATGCGGATTAATTTGGGGATCCGGCGGCGGCTGGCACCGATGATGGAAAATGACCGGCGACGAATCGAATTGCTGAATGGATTATTGATGTCGATGCCGGGGACGCCGATTGTTTATTACGGCGACGAAATCGGGATGGGCGACAATATTTATTTGGGCGATCGCAACGGGGTTCGAACGCCGATGCAATGGAATGGCGGGACGAATGCGGGATTTTCGTTTGCGGATCCGGAACGGCTGTATTCGCCGCTGATTTCGAATTCCGTGTATGGCTACCAGGTGGTGAATGTGGATTCGCAACGAAGGTTCAGCCACTCGCTGCTGTCGTGGATGAAAGCGTTGATTAAGACGCGAAATTCGTACCGGGTGTTCAGCCGTGGGACGATGGAATTTTTGCGGCCGTCGAATCACCGCGTTCTGGCGTATGTTCGGGAACTGGGCAACGAGAAAATTCTGGTGGTGAATAATTTGGCGAGCTCAGCGCAGGCTGTGGAGCTGGATGTGCAAAGGTACAAGGGTTACATACCGATTGAAATGTTTGGCAGAAACCTGTTTCCGAGATTTGGCGATTTGCCGTACCTGCTGACGCTTGGTCCTTATCAATTTTACTGGTTCCGACTACGCCGCATTTGACGCTGGCAGTCTAAGCTGCGCATTATCGACGTTGGCCCGGTATTATATTTCCGCCCGGTTGAAAGCGAGAGTTGAAGTACTTTGGCTGACGAAACCTTCCTTTCTGACGACCTGCTTCGTCAATTAATGAGTGTCGGCGAGGTGGACCTGCTTGTTGGGATCCTCGCGCACCGGAGCGCCAACACGGTTCGGCGGGCGGCGCATTATGTCGAAAAAAGTTTGCAGCAGAACTTTGTGCGGCAGCGAGTGGCGATCATCAGCGTTGATGGCGGCGCGGTGGAAGATTCTGGAACCGACGAGCGCTCGGGCGATGGAGAGCCCGGGAATAATTCGAACTCCAAAGGGATAACTTCGCTGCGAACGATTCACCGGGTTTCGGCGGCCTTCAGTGGGGCACCTTCGCCGGGGTTGGCGCTCCGTACGATTCTCTCGGCTTCGGATCTGCTGCGAGCCCGGGCGTGTGCGGTGGTATCGCCGGCCACTTCCAGCACGTCTCCGGAGTGGGTAGCGAATCTTCTGCGTCCTGCGTTCCGGGACAGCTTCGATTTTGTAGCGCCATTATATTCGCGCCATAAATTCCAGGGTTTGCTGGCGCGGAATCTTCTGTATCCCATGACGCGGGCGCTATTCGGCCGCAGGATTCGCGAACTGTATTCGGACGAGTGGGCGTTTTCGAATCGGCTTGGGAACTTTTGCCAGAATGAGGACGTTTGGCACGAAGAGCCGGTGCGTTCGCGGCCGGAAGCGTGGATGGGAATTTCCGCACTCACTTCCGATTTTCGCTGTTGCCAGGTTTATCTTGGCGAGAAGCCGCCCCCTCCGGATGGAGCGGGCCCCGATCTTGTGGAAGTGTTGCGGCAAACGGTGGGAAGTTTGTTCTGGTTGCTGGAAACAAACCAGCAGTCGTGGCTGGAGCGCAAGGGTTCAGAAGCACTCCCGACGTTCGGCCCAGACCATGCCGTTACCGCGGAACCACAGGAACTTAATCGCGCGAGAATGTTTGAAATGTTTCAAACCGGCGTCAAAGAACTTGAACCGATCCTGGAGTCGATCTTAAGTCCACAAACGCTGGAAAGTATTCAAGGGATCGCGACGCTGGACCAACACGCATTCCGGTTTCCGGCGGAGTTGTGGGTCACGATGCTGTACGAATTTGCGGCCTCATACCATCATTCAGTGATCAATCGCGATCATTTGGTGCAGGCGTTGGTGCCACTTTATCGCGGGAAAATTTATTCGTTCCTGGCGGAATATGCCGATACTTCAGCGACAGAAATGGAAGCGGTGAGTGAAAATCTTTGTTTGGAGTTCGAACGGCAGAAACCGTATTTGATGGAGAAGTGGAAAGCAGGAGTCGAGGTGAAATCATGAGAGTCACCATCGTGCAAGGTTTGGAGCAGGCTTACTACAATCTGGTGCATATGGTCGCGGAATTTCTGCCGCGACTGGTGGTTATGCTGGTCATCATCCTGGTGGGATTGCTGGCGGCGTACCTGCTTGGCCACGTGGTGCGGGCGGTGCTGCGGCTGACGAAATTGGATCGCGTCTCGGAAGATGCCGGGGCTTCGCGGGTATTGCGGATGGCGGACCTGCCGTCGATGACGGAACTGCTGAGCCGGTCGATATTCTGGATCACGTGGCTGGGATTCATCCTGATTGGCGTCAGCGTATTGGGAGTAGCGGGGTTACAGGAGCAGATCTCGAGACTGTTCCGGTTCCTGCCAGAAGTATTTATCGCCATGGTGATTTTGTTTTTGGGGTTGGTGCTGGCGAATTTTTTGTCGCGCGCGGTACTCCTGGCTTCCGTGAATGCGGGAGTTCGCTCGCCGAAAATCTGGAGCTGGTCGATTCGCTTTGTAATCTGGATTTTGGCGATTTCCATGGCGTTGGATGAACTAGGGCTGGCGCGGCAGACGGTGCTGGCGGCATTTTCGATTGTTTTTGGAGCCTCGATGCTGGGGCTGGCTATTGCGTTTGGACTGGGAGGACAGGATCTTGCGCGGCGCGCGCTGGAGAGATATCTGGGAAATACGACCAAGGAAAAATATAAAGAGCCGCAACCGTTGTGATGCATTTGGCGGAGAAAGATATTTATGGCCGCGCCAGGTTTTGGGTTTGGCAAAGAGATGTTTTCTAATTTAAAAGCGGAATTGCCGGCACAGCTGCCTGCTTACTTGAAGGGGCAGCGGTGGTTTGGGGCTAAGGCTCGGGAGGTTCGTGCTACGGAAGTGGTGGATTTCGTTACGTTGGAACGGGGCGGACTGCATGCGCTGATTGTGATGGTGAAGGTGGAATATGAGGGCGGTGGTGGCGATTTGTATTCTTTGCCGCTGGTGGAGACGAAGGACTCAGATCCAGATCCAAAGAAAGACCCGGATTCAAACCTCAAAGGCGATCCCGGGGCACCCAGGAAAGAGGCTGACTCCGATCGTGGACCCGGGACACCGGGTGCGGTGTTGACGGTTTCGGGGCGTTCGAGCGGAGAGAAGATGACGCTTACCGACGCGCTGAAGAATGAAACATTTCTTTCTGTTTTGCTGGATGCGATTGAGAGGGGATTGATTTTTACCGGAGAGGTTGGAGAGTTGGTGACGTCGCGCACTCATGCGTTGTCGATGCAGGAAACCGGGGCGGCTGGGAGCCTGCGCCCTCGCGCGATTACCGCGGAGCAGAGCAACAGCTCAGTTGCTTACGGGGACCGCTTGATATTGAAATTTTTTAGACGATTGGAGGAAGGGGTAAACCCGGATCTTGAGATGGGTGGTTTTCTTACTGAGAAGGCCCACTATCAGCACACACCGCAGTTGCTCGGAGCGCTGGAATATCACGGAGCGCGCGGACTGGGAATGACTCAGGGGATTCTGCAGGGGTTTGTGCCGAATCACGGCGATGCGTGGCAATACACCATGAAATCGATTTCGGCTTTTTATAATGAGGTGGGCAAAAATCCGGCAGAGAACGGCGTCGCGGATTTGCGGAGTGATACGACGCGCACGTTGATGGCTCCATTTTTGGAATCAGTGGGGCTGCTTGCGCGGCGAACGGCGGAATTGCATTTGGCTTTGGCGTCTCCTGCCGCTGCTGCGGAACCTGATTTTGCACCCGAGCCTTTTGATGACACGTTTCAGCGAGGCTTTGAGGATGCGCTGCTGGAGTTGACGAACCGGATTTTTCGGCAGCTGCGGCACGCGCACGATCGTGTGCCGGAAAATGCAAAAGCGAAAGTGGATAAAGTGCTGGCCGGCGAGCTGCGGATTATTGAGCGATTTCAGGCTGCGCTGAGCAAGCCTATTCGCGCGGTGCGCACGAGAATACACGGCGATTATCATTTGGGGCAGGTTTTGTACACCGGGGCAGACTTCGTGATCATTGATTTTGAAGGGGAGCCGGCGCGGCCTTTGTCGCAGAGGCGATTGAAGCGGTCACCTTTGCAGGATGTGGCGGGAATGTTGCGGTCTGTTCATTATGCGGCGCATGCGCCGTTGCTGGCGTCGACGGGAAGCGTGAATGTTGACGACAGTAATAAGGAAAAATTGAATGGCTGGGCGGAAGTTTGGGCGAAATGGGTGAGTGAGCGGTATCTTGAGGAATATTTGAAAACGGCTCGGGCGGCGGAATTTTTGCCGCCTTCGCATGAGGAGATTATGGCGTTGTTGCAGTTGCATGTGCTGGAGAAAGCAGTGTACGAGTTGGGGTATGAGTTGAATAACCGGCCGGGATGGGTGGCTATTCCGTTAGAAGGAATTATAAAGACTTTGGAGTCGTCAAATTTGCAGGGATAAGGATGCGTGATGGTGAAACCGACTAAGAGACCGCTCAGTTCCAAAACGAAAATTGCGCCGACGACAGGGCGTGTCAAGAAATCTCAACAGGGTGAGGCACCGGGCCCGGACGAGCGACGTCCGGAAACGAAGGCGGATGAGATTTATGGGGATACTAAAATTCCGCCGAGTCACAGGAAGTGAGCGTTTGTGAGCCGGGCGGTCTTGTGTTTCGTTGTGTGGTGGGATCGAAGAGAGATTCCTCCGCTGCGCAGGCCGACTCATTCGCAGGAGCGAATGAGAAGAAAAAGCGTCGGCCTGCTTCGGTCGGAATGACCGTTTTCGGAATGAATTTGTGGCGCTTGCAGTCAGCGCGACGTTCGGTTACTTGGCGAGAAGGTTGTTGATTTTTGTGGTGAGGGTTTTGGCGTCGAAGGGGGCGCGGACTTTTGCGTCGTTGTCGAAATAAACGAAGACGTCGCGCTGAGGTTTTTGCGGGGCTTTTTCTTTGATGACGCGCTCGGCGTCTTGCGGTTCGCTGCCGCGGGCCCAGTGGTGGACGCGAGTGGCCCATTGATCCAAGGCGGGCTCGTCGTAGCCGCTGGCATACAAAACTTCCGAGCCATGCAGGCGGCAGTACATGAAATCGGAAGTGACGTCCATCAGGCGGGGCCACTCCACGGTGTCGGCACAAACCAGCGCGACATCGTATTGGCGAAGAAGATTTATAAATTCGGGAGTCGCAAAGGTGGCGTGGCGGATTTCCATAGCGTGGCGCAGAGGGCGCTGGGCGTCGGATTTCAACGCAGTGCGGCCGGACATCCATTTGTCGTGTTTGCGGGCTACGGCGGAGGCTTTCTCGGTGTCGTGAGGGAGCAAGAGAAAGAAGTCTTCTAGGATTTCCGGCCTGAAGATGAAGTTCGGCGGCAATTGCCACAAAATTGGACCGAGTTTCGGGCCTAGATTAAAAATTCCGGAAGCCAGAAAATTTGCGACTGGGGCTTTGGCGTCTTTGAGGCGCTTGATGTGGGTGATAAAGCGCGGAGCCTTCACGGAAAAAACAAAATCGTCGGGGGTTTCGGCGGCCCAGCGTTCGAAACTTGGAGGACGCTGCAAGGAATAAAAGGTGCCGTTGATTTCGATGGAGTTGAAAGTTTTGGAGGCGTATTCGAGTTCGAGTTTTTGTTTTAAATCTTCGGGATAGAAAACACCGCGCCAAGGTTTGTAGGTCCACCCGGAGATGCCGATGCGCACTTTTCCTGGGTCAGGCATGGAGGGGTAGTTTAACCGCTCATTGCAAAACGCGGGCGATCTTCTTGAGATCAGCGATGAAGCGGGCCATTTCTTCGTGGCGGGCATTTTCATCGGGGGCGCGCAGGATGGAAGAAGGATGTACGGTGGCGGCGACGTAGGGCGCCAGCGTGGACTCGATGAATTCGCCGCGATGCTGGGTGACGCGGAAGTCTTTGCCGAGCAAGGCTTGAGCCGCGGTGGCGCCCAGACAAACAATTACTTTGGGACGGATGGCGGCAATTTCTGCATCGAGCCAGGGTCGGCAAGCGGCGATTTCGGCGGCGTTGGGTTTCTTATGGATGCGACGTTTTCCGCGAGGCTCCCACTTGAAATGTTTCACGGCGTTGGTGACGTAAACTTTCTTACGGTCGATGCCGGCCTCCACGAGAGCGTTATCGAGCAGCTTGCCTGCGGGACCGACGAATGGTTTGCCGGCAAGATCTTCCTGGTCGCCGGGTTGCTCGCCGACCAGCATCAGCTTGCTGTGAGCAGCACCCTCGCCGAAAACGGTTTGCGTGCCTAATTTCCAGAGATCGCAGTTTTTGCAGGATTTGGCGGCTTCGCGCAATTCGTCGAGCGAGGCTTTGGTGGGGATCAGGTCCAGCTGCTTGGTTAAAACGCGCTTGGTCATGCGGCGCCTCTTCTTAGGACGAAATTAGGATGCATCGGAAGGTGGACGAGGGCAGGGCTTTTGTCCACGCATGGTCCCCAATATGGGCTATTAACGTCGCTCCCACATATCAATACGCAAAGGCGAGAATTTCGCCGCGAAGCACTTCTTATGGAAAACCGGTAACGGCCATCTTTTTTTCGACTACCGCCTGAATCCGATGACCATTGCTGTCCATAAAGCGCGTCTAAGAGCCCAAGTGTCCCGCAATGCGAGAATCTTCCGCGAAAGTGGACACACTGCCCCGGAAAAACCGGACTCTCCATTGTTCTATAGATAGAGACGCGATGCGGAGGCTCATGTGAGTGACGATTCCGTACCCCTGGCGCTCCCGCTGCTGCGGTTGGCCGCTGGCTCCTCGGAGGTCACGACTCTGTATCGCGAACTACGCAAGCCCTTGCTGCGTTACCTGGTCTGCCTCGGACTTTCGAGCGACGAAGCGCAAGATGTGGTGCAAGACGCGTTTCTCAGTCTGCAACGGCACCTGGCTTCAGAGGGGAAAAGAGAAAACATCCGCGCCTGGCTGTTTCGGGTTGCGCACAATCAGGCCCGGAATCGTCAGACGAGCTACCATCGGCGATTCAGTGAACCGCTCGAGGGCGAGATGGATTTTCTGGCGGACGACGTTACGCCAGAACAAAGGGTACTTGAAAAGGAAAAATTCCGGCGTCTCGCAGTTGCAGTCCGATTGCTAACGGAATCCGAACGGGAGTGCCTGCTGCTGAGGGCTGGAGGACTGCGCTACCGTGAAATCGGAGAAGTCCTGGGAATGGCGGTATCCACGGTAGGAGACACTGTGGAGCGCGCGATCAAAAAGTTAGCGGAGAAATGCAATGTGTGACGCGCAAGTGAAATTAATTGCCTGGCTCGACCGCGAGCTTTCGCCGGAAGAAGCAGCGGATGTAGATCGACATGTCAGAGGATGCCAGGAATGTCGCGGCCGACTGACAAGCTACAAACAGGTGAGTGAGACCTTCGATGCGTACTGCGATATGACAGTGGCGACGAAAGCTCGACGCCTCGTTTCGCACTGGGTCCCTGTGCTTGCGAGCGCTGTTGTGGCTGCGATTGCAGTGATTCTGGTTTTGCAACTGAGACGCGTTGGGCCGCCGCCGGTTCTCACTCCAACAGTAGCGATTACTTCTGTCCCCGCTATTTCTGTCCCCGTTCTTAAATCTGACGCGGCGGAGCCTGCACCACGCAAGATGATCCGCAGACGGCATGCGGCTCCGCCAGCCCGGGAGCGAGACGTGAAGTGGCAGCCAACGGAAACAGCCGTGCAGATCGCCATTCCAGCGGAAGCGATGTTTCCACCGGGCGCGATGCCCGAAGGGATGAATTTCATTGCAGAACTCATTATTGCGCCGGATGGATCTGTCCAACAGGTTCGTCTGCGACAGTAAGTTCGTTTAGCTAAAAAGGAGAGTCACCATTATGAAACGCGCATTGCTTCTTGTTCTCGCTGCCGCATCCTGCGCCTTCGCGCAAGAAAAGGGGAACGTGATCTATCAGACCACTGGTACCGCGGGGATTGTTGCCTCGGGCGGATTCGACGGCGGGTCAGGTCCTGTAGTCGGTGCGCCGTATTCGGCCACCACCAGCAGCGAATCGATTCAGACTCTCGCGGACGGGAATCGGCTGGTGCAGACGAGCACGGGAATCACCGCCCGCGATTCGCAAGGCCGCACACGTCAAGAAACGGTGTTGCCAACGATCGGGAATCTGTCGGCGGCCAATGCGCCACATCTGATTTTCATTCACGACCCAGTCGCGCAGACTTCGTATACCTTGAACCTGACGGAAAAGACAGCGCAGAAAATGCCCGCGCTTCCTCCACTTGCGGGAGTTACCTCCGGCATGGGAGGCGCAGTGGTCACCATGAGAGTCGCCGAAGGCAACCAAGTGGCGTTACCCCCGCCGCCCGATGCGTCGTCGATGACCATTGCTGCTGCTCCCGCGCCAGGAGTATTTCTCGCAAAGCATTTGACTATGAGTGACCAGGATCAGGGGAATACAGAGGACCTCGGTTCTCAGTCCATGGAAGGCGTCCTCGTGAACGGCATACGAATGACGCACACGATCCCGGCAGGACAAATCGGAAACGAGCTTCCGATCACGATAGTTACGGAGGTCTGGAGTTCGCCCGATCTCAAGACGGTGGTCTATAGCAAACGGAGTGATCCACGGATGGGGGAACAGACGTTTCGGCTCACGAACATCGTGCGCACGGAGCCCAGCGCGTCGTTATTCAGCGTGCCGGCGGATTTCAAAATCGTGGATGGTCCGCAGCCGTTCTTGTATCGGACGAAACAGTAGAAGACGCTGGGCGGTTGTGTGCGGTGGAGCGACAAAGACAGGGTTGGGATTTGCGCTATTGCTGGCGGAGGGCGGTCATGGGGTCGATGCGGCTGGCGCGGCGGGCAGGGATGAAGCTGGCGAACAGGGCGGCGAAGACGAGGATGGGGACGGTGATGGCGAAAGTTGATGCGTTGGCGGGGCGCATTCCTTCTACGAGGCGATTCAAGATGCGGCCAGAAGCTAAAGCGGCGAGTGTGCCTACGCCAACACCGACGAAGATCATTGCGAGGCTTTCTCCGAGCACCATGCGGATTACGTCGAGTGGTTTGGCGCCGAGAGTCATGCGTACGCCGATTTCGGGGACACGCTGGCTGGTCAAGTATGCGAGCACGCCGTAAATGCCGATGCACGCGAGTAGCAAGGCCAATCCGGCGAAAATGCCGAACAAGAGTAAGAGGAAACGTTGCCGGGCGAGCGAGGCGCTGACGAGCTCTTCCATGGTGTGGACTTCATAGAGCGCTTGATCGTTGGCCGCCCCGCGCAATTCGCGGCGCAATGGGTCGACGGCATTCAAGGGCGGAACGCTTGTGCGTGCGGCAATCGACATGACTGATGAAAACAGATGCAGCAACTGCGGGGGCACTTGGGCGAAGGGATAATACATTTGATCGCGCACGCGCGATTGATCATCACTCGCGAGGCCCCAGTGGCGAACATGGCCAACTATGCCCACCACCAGAACCGGGCCGCTCATGGCGGGAATCCAGATGCGCTTGCCAATTGCGTCCTGTGTGCCAAAGGCGTGCTCGGCGAGATTGTCGTCAATGACGATCACGGGTTCGCTGCCGATACGATCATGTTCAGTGAAAAAGCGACCTTTGCGCAGCGGAATGCCCATGACTGTCAAATAGTCGGGCGATACACAGGACGCCAGCGCGATGGGCTCCTGATTCGGCGGCGGCGGAGTGGCGGAGGTCCAGTACGGGAGGGAGTTTTCTCCTACGCGCATGGGAATTATGTCGGCCAACGTCGCCGACTCAACGCCCGGGACACGGCGAGCACGATCGAGCACGTCCTGCCAGGCTTGGCGAATCTGTTCGGGATTCTCGAGCATGGTGGGAGAAAGTGCGAAGTGCGCGGTGATTACGTTGTGCACGTTGAAACCGGGATCGAGAGACGAGAGCGCGAGCAACGTGTGGCCAAGCATTCCGGCGGAGACCAGCAGGACTACCGCGAGGGCGATCTCAGAGATTACGAATGCGCTGTGCAAGCGGCGAGAGTTTCCCGCAATGCTGCGGGCCCCTGCGCGGAGGGTCTGTTCAACGTTGTGCACGGGCACCCGCAGAGCAGGCGCCAACCCGAAAAGAAGGCCACTGACGAGAGAGGCGATCACGGCGAAGATAAGCACGCGCCAGTCCAGATGGACCTCGCCTGCACGCGGCAAGTTGCCTGGCCAAAACGCGACAAAGGGATTAACGCTGAGCAATGCGAGTACTACGCCAAGCAAGCCTCCACCAAGGCCTAAGATGGCGCTTTCGGTAAGGCATTGACGCGCCAGGCGACTTCGCGCAGCGCCCAGTGCTACGCGCATGGCAAGTTCGCGCTCCCGTGAAACCGCGCGAGCCAGCAGGAGACTGGCGATATTCACGCAAGCGATGAGCAGGACGAGGGCGACGGCGCAGAGGAGCAGCCAGAGGGTTGCGCCGATATCTCCGACCAGTTCTGTTTGCAGCGGGTAGGCGGTCATGCCGAGGCCTGAATTCGATTCGGGATATTCCTTAGCCAAGTGCTGAGCAATGAGTGCGAGTTCGACGCGGGCCTCGGACAATTTAAAGCCTGGCTGCAATCGGGCGAGCACACGCAGAAAACGTGCTCTGCGATTCTGCATTCGCGGGTCGGTGTTTTTGCTTTGCTGCAGTGGAGTGAAGACGTCCGCATCGCCATCCAACTGGAAGCCTGCGGGGGCAATGCCGACGATGGTATATGGTTTGCCCTCATAAACGAGCGAGGCGCCGATAGCGCTTTGCTGGCCGCCAAAGGCGCGTTGCCACAATCCATAGCTGACCATCGCGACAGGTGGCGCGCCGGGCCGGTCTTCGTCCGCGGAAAATGCGCGGCCACGAACCGGCGAGATCCCTAGCGTAGAGAATAAGTCCGCGGAGATATTACGCCCGTTAACGTACTCAGGCTCTCCGCGCCCACCGATGGTGCCACCGGCATATGTCCACGCAGCCAAAGTAACGGTTTTGCTCTCGCGCTGTACGTCGCCGAAATCGAAATTGGAGAACCCCCAGAGCTCGCCAATCTGTTCGGTGGATACGTGCAGAGTTAGCAGTCTGTCAGATTGGGGGTAAGACAACGGTTTTAGCAAAACACTGTTGATGACCGCGAACATTACCGTGGTGGCGCCGATGCCTAGCGACAGTATCAGGAGCGCAATTAGCGTGAAACCGGGGTTTCGGCGGAAAGTGCGAAGCGCGTAGCGGGTGTCCTGCAGGAAATCTTCCAGCCAGCGAGTGCCGCGTGAGTCGCGGCAGTTCTCCTTGACTTGCTCCGGACCACCGAGGGCGAGGCGCGCTTGTCGTCGCGCTTCGTCGGGAGGTAGGCCGCGGTCGATGAGTTGCGTGGTGTGCTGCTCGAGATGAAAGCTGAGTTCCTTTTCGAGCTGGGCTTCCATTTGCGTTCGTCGCGACAGGCGCTTCCACCAGTTCATTTTCATTGCGCACCACCATCGGCCATGCCGAGGATCAGTGCGATGGCGTCGATCAGGCGCTGCCAGTCAGCGGCTTCGGTTTTAAGCCGCTTCGATCCATTTCGCGTCAGGCGATAGAACTTGGCCTCGCGGCCGGTTTCGGTTTCTTTCCAATCGGCAGCAAGGAGGCCGCGGTTTTCGAGGCGGTGCAATGCGGGGTAGAGCGAGCCTTCGGGGACTTGCACGACGCCGCGGGACACTTGTTCGAGGCGTTGCGCGATGGCGTATCCGTGGACCGGGCCGAGGGCGATGACTTTCAAGATAAGGAGGTCGAGAGTGCCCTGGGGGAGATCGGATTTGGGAGGAGACATGCGTATACCTCGTACTTCTATGCATTAACACAGGAAGGGGTAGAAGCGCAAGGTGTGCCACGTAGTGGTGTTTTGGCAATGCGGTACTATGCGAATCGCGGAAGGCTGTGCAGAGAATATCCGGTGGTATAGTCTCGCTGGATATGGGCATCTCTATACAAGATAAATACATAATTTATATTGCAACTCTCTCTCTCGTCGGGTTTCTGTCTCACGCGCCCGCTTCAGGGCAAAACTCTCCTCAAAGCAAATCATCCACGTCGCCACGAGCGGCGCGGCACGACTCGGTCGAGGTGGTAGCGCATCTCTCTCCCGAAGAAGTTGAAGAGGGGAAGCTAAACGATGTGTACGAATCAATATCGCAACTACAGCGACAGGGCTGTTCGATGGAAATTATTCAGCGTTACCAGTCCGAAATTATTCCGCTGGCCGAGAAGTCGACATTTAATGTTCCCAAGAACAAGTTTCTTTTCCTTGCCAACCGTGATATCGGAAATTGCTATATGTCGCAGCAGCGATACCAGGAAGCTGAAGCAAGCTTTAAGAAGATCATGGAGTATTTGCCCGTCTGGCCGGGAACGGACGATTCGGACTATCCAATCAATTTTCGACAGATTGCCCCAGCGCAAATGGGACAGCTGCGCTGGGGAGATGCGGAGGAGTCTCTGAAAAAGTCTGTTGCCCTTTTTGGCCCGCAAATTGAAAAAGCGCTCAAGTCGGACAGTGAATTTGGCCGAACGGAACACGCTGGGAACCTAGTTGGGTCACAAGCCAGAAGTATTTCTTACTTGGCCATAGTGTATTTGCGTCAAGGACGTACGCTCGAAGCCCAGAATGCTGCCGAACAAGCCTATGCGGAGGTGACCCGGCCGCATGTTCCGGTTGCGTTCGTGAAAGAAGTCGTTAAGGTAGGGAGTTCGATTGCGCAGCAAAGCGGAGATGTACTTGGTATAGTCAAGTGGTTGTGGCGTAGTTCGGGCCAAAACTAACAAGGTCATTGTGATTACAAAGTAGCAACACAGCAGGACTTGGCAGGAGTTTTATTTCTCGATTTGCTTTTCCAATTTTTGAACTAGGCGGGCGCCTACACTGTTCTTTCCCGTTAGCAGGCCTCCCCACACGTGTGAGTCAGTCCACAGATTGTTTCCGGTGCTTGGATCGATGACAGTTAGATAAGCATCCCGCACGGGAGCCAGCCTGTTGTAATTGGGAACAACGTCTTGCTGGACATCGCCATTAGCATCGACGGTTCCGGTTTGGCCGCTGGCAAAAATGATGTAGCCGCCGTGGTAAGGGTCGGCGGACAACAAAAGAATTAAATCGGCCTTATGTTTGTTATAAACGACCTGAAATCGTCCCCATTTTTTGAGTTCAGTTACCGCGGCGGCTCCTACGGCATCGGCACCTGTGCGGTTGTCGAAGTAAACGGTTTTCGCGGACAAGATTTTTGGGGACTTCGGTAATTGTTTTTGGGCGAGTGAGATTGGGAGGAGTGAATTGGTGAGGATGAAAACGACGAGGCAAGCGTAATGTCGCATAAGCCACCTCCCATCAGCTCTCGATATAGCGCGTTTCCGCATTCCAAGATTACTTGTCACTTTGCGCCGGCTATCACGCCGAGGTAGTGATCTTCTCACTTGGTCCGGTCAGTTGAAGAGACTGCGGAGCCAGAGTCTCAGCATGATCCAGTAATAAACCGCTCGGTTAAACATTGTGTCTGGTTTGGTTAGATCGGCGCCGCCATAAGCGGTTTGTAATGCTTGCCTGTATCCCGGTGGAAGTTCGAAGAGGGAAGCACTGAGAGAAGCTTCAGAGATTTCTAGGAGTTCTATTTTGCTCACGGTCGAATCTGTGGGGCCGGTTTTCACGGATGTTTCTTCGATGGGATAGCCGCGTGGGGCTTTGCCGATCCATTTCACCTGCAAGCGATCTCTTGGACTTCCACCGATGCTGCCCAATACAAAAGCGAAACCACTGGAGGGCTGCTCTACGCATGCGAATCCAGAAGGATCGATATACCAGCCGTCGGTCTCTTCCACGCTTGCCGGCATTGAGGCGCCAGGACCAGGTTCGAATGCAGTTTTAACCGTGACATGACGAGCGGTGTAGTGGCCAAACTGGCGGCGTTCACCGGTATCGACGGAGTCGATGGTGATGGTCACCTGGGCTCCCGTCATCTGCGGCACGCTTACTGGAGGTGCTTTCTTTAACTGTTCGGACCTATCTTCGATTACGGAGGAGTTATAGATTTTGTCTCGTCGGTTAAGAAAAAAAAGCGTTTTTCATCGCATTGCCAAATTGCCGCTGAATTTATTTCATCGCCACGTAGCGGCTTTTCAGTTGTGGTCTCGGTACGCTGTCGCGAGCCTTTCAAGTAAAGCGCACGGACTTCGGATGATTGGCGGGGTGATTTTTGATCGCCTGAGGTGTGGCGGGTTTTGATCGCGAGATCAGAGAAGTTCGCAACAACGATGTTCGGAAGCGCAACTGAAGTAGCGAGGATTAATGCAGAGAAGATGCTGAAGCAGTGCGTCGCAGTCTCGGTGGCCATTCGAGTATTTCCAATGGCAAAGCTTACTACATCCGGTTGAGGCTCGCAGAAAGGCGAAGGCGTATCATTAAAATTGCCATCGTGATTGGTAGTTAATGGGGCAATTTTACGCGGGCGGGGTCGCCTAGAACCCAGCCGATCAGGAAGGCGATGAGCGAGGCTACGATGGCAATTGAGGCTATTGCGGCCCATTTTCCGTAGGAAACTCGAATTGATCCGTCGCGGGAGTAGCTGGGAAGCTTTACTCCGCTTTTTGCGAGCAGGTGGCTGAAGCGCATCTCTGAGAGAGCACTTTCTTGGGGCGCAAGTGCGGAGGTCTTCGCGTTGCCGGGTGCCAAGGCGAATGCATTTTGCGGGATTGTATCGGGTGACTTTGTATTGAGTGAGTTGAGCGACTGAGTCCAGGGATATGGTTTTGATTCTTCCGAAGGAATTCCTGTTTCTTGGGTCTTAGCGTCCTGGTGCGCTTCAGGCGAGGGAGAATCCGGGGTTAATTCGCTTGCCTCTGGGTGCGACAAGTCTTGATCCTGCTCCGTTTCTTCTATGAGCGAATTAGCAATCGCTTCGTTGGCATGCTGTTCGGATTCGGAAGCGACGCTCGTTGCGGCATCGGTCGCGACGACTGAGGCTGGCACGAAGTCGGAGTCAGTTACTTCTGGCGGGAGTTCCGCGGTGGTGGCTACTTGTTTGGTTTGGTTGGCGCGCCTGGTTCGCACCGTGGCGATGGAAATTCCCGCTCGCAGCTGAGTTCGCGCAGTCTCGCTTAAGCCCTTAAAACGCATTCCCGCCTGTTTTTTCGAGTCACCGATCCAGGCGATTTCTGCGGCGATCTCCATCCAATGTTCGAATTCCGGAGCCTGAAATCGCAAATTTTGAAGAGTATTCAGATCCAGCTCTTCGGTTGACAGAATGGCCATGCCGCCTTCGCTGATATTGAGGACGATGCCGTTGTTATTTCCGCCCAACTCGACGAGGCTGGCACGCGGGTCCTCAAACCTCTGGTGGATGCGGCGGTCCGCTCCGATACCTTGTTGGTGCTGCGACATTTACCCTCGAGGCGCGCGGTTACGGAGACGGATGGGACGACGCAGTGCTAGCCGAAACATTGCTGACCGTCATACTTGATTTGGGAACGATGAGACGGCCAGAGACGCGATGCTTGGCCAAGTGATCCACGAGCAACTCCATGGGTGCGGTGTCGTTAGGCCGGTAAAAGAAAATGGGTTCGTCGAGTAAGCGATTTTTCTGTACCAAGCGTATGGTGCCAAAAAGAAGCGTCATGTTGAACTGATTTTTCTTCACGTTGGAATCTTGCAGCTCTATGGTAACGCCGGCGAGAGTGGTTTTGGCCCCTTTAGCATTCAGCGCAAAATCATAGTCGGTGTGCTGCCCTGCGGTGCGCAGCAGCTCGATCTCACGTTGCTCCCGCTCCAGTCGCTTGTTCAAGTCAGTGGCAGTGGCTTCCATGTCTTTTTTGGTGTTGTCGACTTCCTTGCGGACGGCGACGAGTTCATTGTGGGATTTCATAGTGACCTCTGCAAGGTCGGTGTTGTTGACCTTAGTATCTAGCTCACCCGCGCTGGCCTTGGCGGCGAGCTCGTTGCGGAGTTCCTCATCCACTTTGGCGATTTGCTGCGCGTCCATGCCGCGGACTCGGTCGGCTATGCGTTGGGCCTCGGCTTCCTCTTCTGGAGTGAGTTGCAGGCGGCCAGCGACGACACTGAGTTGCCCCCGAAGTTGCGCGTTGGTTTCCTCGGTTTGGGCGAGGCGCTTCTCGAGTGAGTTGTAATTTTGAGCTACAGCATGCTTGGTGCGTATCGCGGAGCTCCAGGCAAACCCCACGCCGGCGATGCCCAGAAGGCTGACAACGATCACCGCAGGAACAACCATAAGCAGCGGACTTCGGCGGGCCAATTCGACACGCTCTGGGTACACACGGGACAAGGGCGCCGACATTGGATCCTCCTTCTGACTTCTAAAGCTTGATGCTAGGAGCGTTTACGCCACTTCCGAGCAGAACGAGGGGCGCAGCGGCAACGGTGCAGTATGGCAATAGACCATTTTGATTAGCGCGGGGGAATAACGACATCCATGTAGTTAGCTTGTAGGAAAGCTGTATCGAAGCGGCCAGGGAAAATCTGAGGCTTCGGGCAAGTTCGGTTGCATTCGGCGTGTTATGAGGAATGATGGTTGTTTGACTCGAGACCGACCACGAGCGTAGATACCTTTGAAACACGCAGCAGGCAGTTCCCACCCCGCTTAGAAGACACTAGACAGACGGAGAGCAGCAAGTCGTATTGGAAAAGCGAGAAACTGTAGCGGGCAATTAAGATTTGAACATTTGGATTTAATCGGCCGCCGATAACGGAAATTATCGAGTAAAATCGGGCCTGCGATAATCAGGGGATTTATTGAAAGTACGAACTGACAAAACTGAGCGGGGATCGAAACGGGAGGCCGGACCGGAAAGAAGGAAAGATCGTCGTGTACCAACTCCGACGGGAATGTGGGTGTCGTGGAGATTTGA
Source organism: uncultured Acidobacteriota bacterium (assembly GCA_963733775.1). Taxonomy (GTDB): domain Bacteria; phylum Acidobacteriota; class Terriglobia; order Acidiferrales; family UBA7541; genus Acidiferrum. Next base: position 365,458 of record CAVTEE010000006.1, read on the forward strand.
GAAACAGAGATACACTTCCCGGGTATTGGATTTCAGCGCTTCCGGGGCATTCATTGTGACGAATGATGTGGTCGCCGTGGGCACTCCGCTAAAACTGATTTTTGCCATGGTGGAAGGGGAATTAAAACTTGGGGCAGTGGTCCGTAATTCCAGACCGGGCAGCGGTATGGGCGTGCAGTTCAACTCTGTCGGCGGAAAAGAACTAGCAATGATTCTCAAGGCTTTGAAACGGCTCAGGCCCTGGTGAAACATTTGGGTTTCTGCAACCCCCCTTACAGCAACTTGAGCTGTTATTCCACATCTTTTTGTTAATCGAACCTCAGTTTCCCTGTATCCAAGAAGCTAATATTGTCTTGAAAAGTTTGAAAAAAACGGTACCAGCGGTTCATTCGCACCCACCGCCAACTATTAGATTCTTGATCCTCATAGATAGAGTTGTGGCTAAGACGGTGAAGCGGGACCGTCTCACAACTTTGCGCTGCAAAATTGCGCGGGTCAGGCCCATCAAGACCAGGAAAAATCAAGATGCCGAAAATTCTGCTTGTTGAAGATAACGAGATGAATAGAGAGATGTTGTCGAGAAGGCTGGAGCGCAAGGGCCACGCGGTTATCTCTGCTCACGATGGGGAACAAGGTCATTTTCTGGCTTGTTCCGAAGCCCCTGAACTTATTTTGATGGATATCAGCCTGCCGCTGATGAATGGGTGGGAATTGACGCGGCTGCTGAAAAGCGACGAACGCACGCGACACATACCGATTATCGCGCTGACCGCGCACGCGTTGGTGACGGATCGCAATACCGCGCTGGACGCGGGCTGCGATGACTATGACACCAAACCGATCGACTTTGCCCGGCTGGAGACGAAAATCGAAAGCTTGCTCACGGTGAAGAGATGATCATCAGAAAACGCCAGCGCTTTGAAGCCCGTAGCAGCGATGCTTGCTGGTCCCTGGGTGGCGCTTACTTCCAATGACGACCGTGCAGCAAAGCGACCAGATATCCTCTCGCACTGCGCTCGAGGCCAGGCTAGAGCTAGCAGAGCGCGCGCTGGTTTATTCAAACCGCAACATACAAATCACCACGGAGATCCTGATACAAGCCTCCGAAGAAGTGCTGCCACTGCTGGTTGAACGCACTGAAAATATCGCCAATATTGCGGCGCTGGTTCAGCGTCTCAGGGAACAAGTGGAATCGGAGAATGAAAGAGATCTTCTAGACGTCGCGAGTGCATCATGGTTATCCGCGCACAAATACGGAACCTCACTTCACCAGCTGATTGATAAACAGAGCTCTGCGGCGGCGGGGCCGGCGATGGCGAACGTGATGCTGCCATTCCTGCTTGATAACGCGTCGTGGCGAGCGTTCGTGCAGTTCTTACGCGCGCAGCTGGGGCCGACGGGGCCTTACAAACAATGGAAGCGGGGGTTGGCTGGGCGAGCTGGCGAATTCGTTCGCGCGAATCAGGAGTTGAAATGCGCGGTTGCGGAACGAGGACGGATTGCGGAGAAACTTTCGCAGTTTGCTTCCATCGTGGAATGTTCGAACGATGCAATTATCATGTACTCGCTGGAGGGTACGATTGCCAGCTGGAATACCGGCGCGGAGAATATCTACGGTTATTCCGCGAACGAGGTGGTGGGGCGACCCAGAGCGGTTCTTTTGCCAGCAGGTCAGCCGGATGAGCTGCCGGAAATTCTGGAATTACTGAAGCGAGGAGAAAGAACTTCTGCGAAGGAAACTGTTCATATTGGCAAGGAGCACCGCCGGGTTGGAGTTTCAGAGATGCTGTCGGCGGTAAGGGATACCAGTGGAAAAATTGTCGGTGGGGTGGCGATTACTCGGGACCTCAGCGCGCGAAGAACTTAGAAATCCTTAATACCGTAGTTTTCAACCAAATAATCTACCCAAAGTAAAAAGCTTGACAGGGGCGCGGGAATTTTACAGAATACGCGTAGGGCGAACAAAAAGCGAAACTAATTTTTTGGGCCTGAATATTTTCCATGCGCTCCAATCTCGCTACTCTCCGTTCGGATGTTGAGCTTTCGCTGGCTGGGCGGGTGGTTTCCCCGTTTGGGTATCGGGACCGCAAGAGTCTGGAGACGGTGCTGACGGGGATACCGGAGATTGATGCTCTGGCCGGGGGCTTTCCGCGCGGGGCGTTGACGGAAATTTGCGGGCCGCCGTGTTCCGGGCGGACCACGGTGCTGCTTTCGGCTTTGGCGTCGAGGACGGCGGAGGCGGAGGTGTGCGCGTTGATTGACGCGCGAGATTCGTTTGATCCCCGTAGTGCGGAGGCTGCCGGAGTGGAGCTGCGGCAATTGCTGTGGGTACGCTGCCGCGGGCTTGATCAGTCATTGCGCGCTGCTGATCTGGTGATTCAGGGCGGAGGATTTGGATTTATTGCATTGGATCTAAGCGATGTGGCGCCGGAGACGGTGCGGCATGTGCCGCTGAATGCGTGGTTTCGATTCAGGCGCGCGGTGGAAGATACGTCGACGGTATTGCTGGTGCTGGAGCAGGAATCCAACGCGAAAACGTGTGCTTCGCTGGTTTTGCGGATGAGCATGAAAGTGGCGAAGTGGTCAGGCGCGGAAGAAAGCAACTTTAACGACAAGGCCGTAGGAATTAACACGGCGGGAATTCAGACGGCAGAAATTTCGCGGCATTCACGTGGATCGTTGGCACAGGAAGTATTAGCAAAGGGATGTTTGGCGCAAGCCGGTTTGGCGCGTGCACGATTGCTGGATGGTTCGGATGTTCAAGCGGAGATGCTGCATACGCGCATGCAGTCGATCAATTTTCAGCAAGTGCAAAATGGGTTTCAGCAGGCGCAAAACCGGCCGGTTTCTATTGAGAAGCATTTTGCCGGGCGCGATTTCGCGAATTCCAGTGACGGCTTCGAGCGCAGTGACACGCAAAGTTTTTCGACGCAATCGGTGTGGAGTTATCTGCACGGCCTGCCAGTAGAAACGAAACTTAAATGAGGAGCGCGGGACACAAATAATTTTGCTGAATTTTATTTCCAATTCGCGATTGAACGTTCATGTCTTTTGCCGCCATTCATATTCCCGATTTTATTGTGCAAGCGGTGGTGCGCGGGGACGGTGCGCTTCGCGAACGGGCGGTGGCGATTGTGGAAGGCACGCCGCCATTGTGGAGCGTGGTGGCGGCCAATCGGCGCGCGGCGCAAGTGGGAATCGAATTGGGGATGGCGAAATCGCAAGCGGCGCAATTTACAGGCGTGGAAATTCGGCACCGTTCGCCGGTGCAGGAGAAAACCACGCATGAGGCGCTGCTGGATCTGGGGTGGTCGGTTTCACCGCGGGTGGAAGATAGCGCGCCAGACACGATAGTTCTGGATCTCACGGGATTGAGCGGTTTATTTGGGCCGGAAGAAAAAATCGCTCAGGAACTTGCGAAGCGCGGTTCTGGGCTGGGTTTAAACGCGCGCATCGCGGTGGCTGAAAATATTGAAGTGGCGATTCTGGCATCGCGTGGGATGCCGGGCGTCACATTAATTCCTGCGGGGGAAGAAGCAAAGCGACTGAGGGCTTTGCCGGTGCACACGCTTCTTCCTGCTCCTGAAATTCTGGAAACATTGACGCGCTGGGGCGTGGAAACCTGCGGCAAGCTGGCTGCTTTGCCGGTGATACAGCTTTCTGAGCGGCTGGGGCAAGACGGGGTGCGGTTGCACACGCTGGCGCGCGGGGCCTTGGTGCGTTCGCTGGTGCTGGCCAAGCCTTCGGATAATTTTCAGGAAGAAATGGAGCTGGATGATTCGGTCGAGGAGCTGGAATCGCTGAGCTTTGTGCTGGGGCGATTGCTGGATCAATTGTGCGAACGGCTGGCGGCGCGATCGTTGTCGGCGCGCAGCATTCGAATGGAATTCGAGTTGGAGCGTTCGTTCGAAAAAGGGCTGCAACTTTCCGCGCTTGCCGATCAACACAAACTGCTTCCACGTAAATTTGAAAAGATTTTGGCGCTGCCGGTGCCGATGCGGGATTCCAAACTGCTGCTGAAATTGGTGCGGTTGCGCTTGCAATCCGATCCGCCGCCTGCAGCGGTTATAAAAATAGCGTTATCGGCGGAAGCGGACCGGGTGCGCACCACGCAACGCGGATTATTTTTGCCTGCTTCACCAGAGCCGGAAAAATTGGAGCTGACCATGGCGCGGCTGGCGAATCTGGTGGGCGATGCGAATGTGGGCTCGCCGCAACTGATGGATACGCACCGGCCGGATGCGATTCGAATGGAGCGCTTCCGGTTGGCGCAGGAAGCGGCCGGCGGTCGCAGAAAAAAGCCGATTGCAGCGACGGATAAATCGGTGAAAACAAATTCTTCCGCGTCGCAAATCGCCAAGCCTGCAAACGGTTTTCGTCTTTTGCGCCCCAGCGTTCCGGCACGGGTGGAATTGCGCGAGGGTCTTCCTGCACGAGTATTTTTTTACGGCGCGCACGGCGAAATTGTGGCGGCGTCCGGGCCGTGGCGAACTTCCGGAGAGTGGTGGCAGGACCCCTGGGATCAAGCGGAATGGGATGTGGAAGTTCGTTTTTCTTCGGGTGCACAAAAAAATAAACGATCTTCAGGCCGGTCTTCAAATTCGTCTTCAAATACTTTTGTAAATCCAGACAGCGAGCGTGGGCTGTACCTGATTTATTACGATTTGCGGCAGCAGGGATGGTTTCTGAGGGGAATGTACGACTGATGTACACCGAATTGCACGCGCGTTCGGCGTTCAGCTTTCTTGGCGGCGCTTCTTTGCCGGAAGAATTGGCCAGCGTGTGCGCGGAACGTGAGATGGAAGCGATGGCGGTGCTGGATCGCGACGGCATGTATGGAGCGCCGCGTTTTTATATGGCGGCGAAACAATCAAGTGTGCGTGCGTTGATTGGCGCGGAAATTACTTCGGAGGAAGGATGGCGATATCCGCTGCTGGTGGAATCGCGCAAGGGTTATCAAAATATTTGCCGCTTGATTACCAGCATGAAATTGCGTGCAAAAAAAGGGGAGGGGCAGATTTCGCGCGGGGAATTAGCTGCGCAGCTGGGAAATGATGGTGGCGGATTGATTTGTCTCACCGGGGGAGAGGAAGGGCCGCTTGCGCATGCGCTGATGTCCGGCGGAATGGAAGCGGCGATGAGCAGCGTTCAGCAACTTTGCGAATTGTTTGGAAACGGCAATGTGTATGTGGAATTGCAGCGGCATTATTGCCGGGATGAAGAGGTGCGCAACCAGTGCGCGCTGGAAATCGCACGAAAATTAAATCTGCCGGTGCTGGCTACCAACGGGGTTTGTCACGCTTTGCCGGAGCAGCGTGAAGTGCTGGATGTGTTTTCTTGTGTGCGTCATCACCGCACGCTGGCCACCGCGGGGCGGCTGCTGGCGCGCAACGGCGAACGCCATTTGAAGTCTGGCGCGGAGATGACGAAACTTTTCGCGGATCTTCCGGAAGCGATTGCCAACACACAGGTGCTGGCTTCGCGGCTGCAATTTACGTTGAACGATCTGGGTTACCAGTTTCCGATATATCCGGTGCCGGACGGGCGCTCGCAGATGCAGTTTTTGCGCGATCGTACGCATGACGGGATGCTGGCGCGTTATGGAACGGACAACGAGCGCGCGCAGAAACAGATCGCGCACGAGCTTGACGTTATTGAAAAGCTCGATCTGGCGGGCTATTTCCTGATTGTCTGGGACATCATTCGTTTTTGCGGGCAGCAAAATATTCTGGTGCAGGGGCGCGGCTCGGCGGCGAACAGCGCGGTTTGCTATGCGCTGGGAATTACGGCGGTGGATCCGGTGGGCATGGAACTGCTGTTCGAACGTTTTTTGTCGGAGGAGCGAGGTGAGTGGCCGGACATTGACCTTGATCTTCCAAGCGGCGATCAGCGCGAACGCGCCATTCAATATGTTTATGAACGGTACGGAAAACTTGGCGCGGCCATGACGGCGAATGTCATTACGTATCGTGGACGCTCGGCGGCGCGCGAAATCGGGAAAGCGTTTGCGTTTGATCCGGAGGTGTTGAATCGGCTGACGTCGCTCGTGGGAGCGTGGGAATACAAGGATGCCAACGACACGCTGGAGCGGCAGTTTCAGGACGCGGGATTGGATTTGCAGCATCCGCAGATTCGCAAATTTTGCGAGTTGTGTTTGAGATTTCAGGATTTGCCGCGACATCTTGGACAACATTCGGGAGGAATGGTGGTGTGCCAGGGGCAACTGGATTCGGTGGTGCCGCTAGAGCCCGCGACGATGCCTGGGCGTGTAGTGGTGCAATGGGATAAAGACGATTGCGCGGATATGGGGATCGTGAAAGTGGATCTGCTGGGGCTGGGGATGATGGCGGTGCTGGAGGAGTCGCTGAAAATTATTCGCGATGATTATGGCGAAGAAGTGGATTTGAGCCGACTGCCCGCGAATGATCCGCTGGTTTATAAAACTTTGCAAAAAGCGGATACCGTGGGGATGTTTCAGATTGAAAGCCGCGCGCAGATGGCGTGTTTGCCGCGGCTGCACCCGGTGTGTTTCTACGACATTGTTGTGCAAGTGGCGATTATTCGGCCGGGGCCAATTGTGGGGCAAATGGTGAATCCTTATTTAAAACGGCGGGCGGGGCGCGAGGCGGTGACGTGTTTGCATCCTTTGCTGGAACCGGTGCTGGCGCGCACGCTGGGAGTGCCGCTTTTTCAGGAGCAACTGCTGCGCATGGCCATGATTGCCGCGGGATTCAGCGGCGGCGAAGCGGAAGAGTTGCGGCGAGCGTTTGGTTTCAAGCGTTCAGAAAGGCGCATGAAAGATGTGGAGCTCAAGTTGCGACGGGGGATGGACAAAAATGGGATCAGCGGGGAAACGCAGGAGACGATAATCCGATCGATCACATCGTTTGCGTTGTATGGATTTCCCGAGTCGCATGCGGCTAGTTTTGCGTTGATCGCGTATGCCAGCGCGTATTTGAAATGTCATTACCTGGCGGCGTTTACGGCGGCGATGCTGAACAATCAGCCGATGGGATTTTATCAGCCGCCCTCGCTGGTTACGGATGCGCAGCGGCACGGTTTGCGAGTGCGGCCGATTGATATTACGTGTTCGAATTGGCTTTGTACGTTGGAAAAAATCGATGAGAAGTTTGCGGTGCGATTGGGGCTGCGGTATGTGAAAGGATTGCGCGCGGAGGTTGGGGAGGAAATTGTTCGCGAGCGTGGGGTACGTCCATTTACCTCTGTGGATGATTTGAAACGACGTGTTCCACGGATTCAAAAAGGGGAATTGGCGGTGCTCGCGGAAGTGGGAGCTTTGAACCGGCTGGGGAACCAGCGGGGATTTCATCGTCGTAGCGCTTTGTGGCAGGTGGAGAGGACGGCGCGATCTGCCGGTCCTTTGTATGAGCTTTGTGAAGAGATGGGGAAAGATGATGAGGAAAAAGAATTAAGTAGAAGTGCGGAAGAAAATTACGATTCCGCGCAGTCGCCGCTTGCGAAGATGAACGCAGAAGAAAGATTGGTGGCGGATTTTCGTGGTACGGGAATGACGGTGGGTCCGCATCCCATGGCTTATCATCGCGCGGAGCTGCGCAAAATGGGGATACGCAGCGCGGCAGAATTGGCCGGATTGCCGGATGGCATGCAGGTGCGCATTGCGGGAGGGGTGATTGCGCGGCAGCGTCCCGGGACTGCGAAGGGATTCGTATTTCTGAGCATGGAAGATGAAACGGGAATCGCCAACGCGATAATTTCGCCGCAGCTATTTGAAGAATGCCACCTGGTGGTGGTGCATCAACAATTTTTGATGATTGAAGGGCAGTTGCAGAACCTGGACAATGTGGTTTCGGTGAAATCGCAACGGATCCGACCGTTAATAATTACCAGCGCGCCGACGACGTCGCACGATTTTCATTAGTAATCGTGGCGGCAATAATAAAAAGACCGCAATGTTGCGAAACGTCATCTAACCAGCGTGAAATCCAAAGCCAAGGCAAAAACTGCGTCCAAGCGCAAAGTAGTGGGTGCTGAGCGTAAAGCTGCGGATATGCCACGTAAAGCCATTCGGCGGGCGCCTTCCCGTTCGGGAAAAAGTGATGCAATCGCACAACCGGCTGGGCTGGAAATCCCACGCAATATGGAAAACACCACGCTAACAGTGGAGGGCGGTCCGGTAAGTCTCACCAATTTAAACAAAATATATTTTCCTGAGCTGGGCCTTACCAAGCGAGACCTGCTGCAATATTATCTGGATGTTTCTGCGTGGCTGCTGCCGCATCTGCGGAACCGCGCGATGGTGATGAAGCGTTACCCCAACGGGATAAATGGCGAATTCTTTTTTATGAAGCGCGCGCCGTCGCCGCGGCCAGATTCGATTCCCACATGTTCCATCGAGCACGGTTCGGGCAATGTGATTGACTTTCCGGTGATTCAACATTTGTCGTCGCTGTTGTGGGTGGTGAATCTGGGGTGCATCGATCTGAATCCGTGGTACGCGCGATGTGACGATGTGGACCGGCCGGATTATCTTCATTTTGATTTGGATCCGGTAGTAGGCGCGTCTTTCAAAGGGGTGCTGGAGACGGCATTGATCGTTCGCGAAGCGCTAGACTCGATCAAGATACAAAATTACGCAAAGACTACTGGCTCACGAGGAATTCACGTTTACGTGGCGATCAAGCGAGGCCCGACGCAAAAAGAGGTGTGGAGTTTTGCTAAAGCGTTCGCGAAAGAATTGGAAGCGCGTCATCCCAAAATAATTACGGCGGAATATCGGGTGGCGAAGCGGCCACGCGGGCATGTGCTGGTTGATTACAATCAGAATGCGTGGAATCGGACGCTGGCCTCGGTTTACTCGGTGCGGCCGAAACCTGCGGCGACGGTTTCGACGCCGGTTACCTGGGAAGAAGTGGAGCGCGGAGTGCGGATTGAAGATTTCACCGTAAAAAATGTCCCGGCGCGGGTCAGGAAAATCGGCGATCTGTGGAAACCGCTGTTGGAAGAAAAAAATCGCGTGGACCTGAAAACGTTTCTATGACGCTGCCGGTCAACAAGAAATATGCACCGATGGAGGCTTTGCCGGCTACGGAGCTGCCGGAGGGACCTGAGTGGCAATACGAACCTAAGTGGGATGGATTCCGGTGCCTGGCGTTTCGTGATGGGACGCAAATTGATCTGCAATCCAAATCGGGGAAGCCTCTCACGCGTTATTTTCCGGAGTTGGCGGGGACGCTGGAGGCGCTGAAAGCCAAGAAATTTGTTCTGGATGGAGAAATCGTGATCCCCGTGGATGGCAATCTGTCTTTCGATGAGTTGTTGATGCGCATCCATCCGGCGGCTAGCCGTGTTTTGAAATTGAGCCAGGAGCATCCTTGCGTGTTTATCGTTTTTGATTTGTTGGTGGACGAAAAAGGAAAATCGCTGGTTAAGCTACCACTGGAAAAACGGCGCCGCGACCTGGAGCGCTTCGCGAAAGAGTTTTTCGACAAAAATGGTTCCATCAGCCTGTCACCGGTTACGGATGATTTAGCGGTGGCGCGGAAATGGTTTCACATGGGTGTGGGGCTGGATGGAATTGTTGCTAAGCGCAAAGACCTGTCGTATCAAACCGGCGAACGCACGGGCATGCAGAAAATCAAGAAGCAGCGCACCGCCGATTGCGTGGTGGGAGGATTCCGGTATCTGGAGAAAAAGCCGCTGGTCGGTTCGTTGCTGCTGGGGCTCTACAACGACGAAGGATTGCTGGACCACGTGGGATTCAGTTCGTCGATTCAGGCGGACGAGCGTTTGGCCTTAACGAAAAAGTTGGAGAAAATAATCAAGCCGCCGGGGTTTACGGGAAAAGCACCAGGCGGGTTGAGCCGCTGGAGCACGAAACATTCGATGGAGTGGCAGCCACTCGACCCGAAGCTGGTGGCGGAAGTCCAGTTCGATCACTTCACGGGAGGCAGATTCCGTCATGGAACTAAATTCCTGCGCTGGCGTCCGGAGAAAGCTCCACGCGATTGCACGATGAAGCAAGTTAAGAGGGAAAATAAGTCAGCTTTGAATTTGCTTTAGTTTTTTAGCATGAGGCCTCGTCACCGGCGAATATGCCAACGCACACGGCGACACGTACAAATTCAAAACGCCAAAACCCGCCGCGCGAATTAAAGGCGCGAGCGCCACAGCGGATTTTTCTTCTTTCGCCCGCAAATGCCGGCGGGGTTCGGGCCAAGATGATTATGAGCGAGAACGCGCGATTCGTTCTGGCGCGACGACTGCGTAATGACGGACTGCCACTGGGAGAATTATTCAGCTTCATCAGTGGATTGTATTTTCGGGGCAAGCTCGCGTATGCACGCGCGTTTGCCTCACCGCCGTCGGGAGCTCCGGGAGTATTGGTGATCACGGCGGGCCGCGGATTGGTTTCGCCGGACGCGCTGATGACACACGACGAGATGATGGAGATTGCGGACGTTCCGGTGGATGCAGGTGATCCGCGGTATCGAGAGCCGCTGGAACGCGACGCGCAGGAATTGTTGCTCCGGGCCGGAAAGCGATGCGAGATTGTGCTGCTGGGAAGCATCGCGACAGCGAAATATGTGGATCCATTACTGGGGATTTTCGACGAGCGGCTACTTTTTCCTACGGCGTTTGTGGGGCGCGGAGATATGAGTCGCGGGGGGTTGATGCTGCGGTCGGTGCGGGAAGGAGCCGAGCTCGGTTACGAGCCGGTGGGCTCGGCGATTCGACACGGACCCAGGCCGCCGAAATTACCAAAAATACGGTACACATGAATGTCGCAGCAAGAAATCATATGGATGCCGGATTCGATTTATAGAGATGCGGAAAAACCGGGGAAAGTGCAAGACCCACCCTCAAAAAGAAGCTGTGAAGAAACCCTCTGAATTTCATTCTTGCAAAAAGAATCACGTGCCGTAAGCTCGCGGCATGAGCCAAGAAAACGCGAGCAACAAGCCTCTGATCCGCTACGTAAACCGGCAGCAGATGAGTTGGCGCGCCGTGGATGTGGAACGGTTGATTGGAGAAGATCATCCCGCGCGGTCGATCTGGACATTGGTCGGGCGCTTGGACTTGAGCTCATTTTATCGAGGCATCGAGAGCAGCACCGAAGAAGGTGGACGTCCGGCGTTCGATCCGCAACTGCTGATCAGTCTATGGGTGTATGCCTACAGTCAGGGGATTGGATCGGCGCGAGAAGTGGCGCGGCGGTGCGAATACGATCCCGCGTTCCAGTGGCTGACGGGACTGGAGGAAGTGAACTATCACACCCTGGCGGATTTTCGTGTGGAGAAACAGAAAGAGTTGGACGGGTTGTTCACGCAAGTGTTGGCGGCGCTCAGCAAAGAAGGACTGATCACCTTGGAACAGGTGATGCAGGACGGCACGAAGATCAAGGCCTTGGCGAGCACGCGGAGTTATCAACGGGAAGGAACGATTCAGGGGCATCTGGAGCGGGCGCGGCAGCGCGTGGCGGAGATGGGCGATCCACGGAACGAAGAGGCCAACCCCAAAGCCAAGCAAGCGCAGGCTCGCGCCCGGCGCGAGCAACAAGAGCGGCTGGAGAGTGCGCTGGAAGAGTTACAGAAGTTGCAGGAACGCAAGAGTGGGGAGCAGGCCAAGAGGGACGCGCGCGTGAGCACGAGCGATCCGCAAGCGCGAGTGATGCACCACTCCGATGGGGGATTATCGCTGAGCTACAACGCGCAGATTTCCACGGACGCGGCCAACGGGCTGATCGTGGGCGTAGCCGTGACGCAGGAGGCCAACGACAGTGCGCAGCTACTGCCGGCAGTCGATCGTGTGGAACAGCAGCTGAAGAAAAAACCGCAACAGTTAGTGGCCGATGGGGGCTACACCACGCGAGACAATATTGAGAAGTTGGCCGGGCGAGAGATCGATTTTCTGGGGAGCATGCGGTGGGAAAATGTGCCGAGTGGAGCCAGTCTGCCGAACCGACTCCCACCGAGCGCCTTCCTCTATCAGCCGGAGAGAAATCGCTACGTTTGCCCGGAGGGCAAAGTCCTGCATCCGCAGGGACGACGCCAGAAACGGCCAGGGCTGATGTACTACCGCTACCGAGCCAAAGCAGACGATTGCCAAACCTGCCCGCGCAAGCCGGAGTGTTGTCCGAAAAATGCGAAGCGCGGCCGTTCGGTGGCGCGTCCCGAAGAAAGTCCAGTGGTGAGCGCGTTTCGCAAGAAGATGGCTAGCGCAGAAGCCCAAGCGCAGTACCGCCGCCGTGGAAGAGTGGTGGAATTTTGCCACGCGTGGATCAAAAGCAAGCTAGGTCTGCGGCAGTTTCACGTGCGGGGAATGGCGAAGGTGCAAGTGGAAATGCTGTGGGCTTGCCTCACCTACAACTTGCAGCACTGGATCCGGTTGAGGAAACTAGAAGCCGCCGCGAGCTGAAAAGAGCGGAAAACAAACCCACCGAGATCGGCCCAGCGATCCACAAAAACACGCGCGCTGACTCTCTTGCTGGGGCGGGATTGGTTTCTTCACAGCTTCAAACCGAAGGTGGGGCACCCTGCGATAAATTTCTACGAGCGAAGCAATAGCTAAAAGTGCTCACAACGATATGGAAGCAGTAATTTTTATCGGGATTCAGGGATCTGGGAAAAGCAGTTTTTTCCGGGAGCGGTTTTTTGATAGTCATGTGCGCATCAATCTGGATATGTTGCGCACGCGGCGGCGAGAAGAGTTGCTGGTGGCGGCTTGCCTGGAGGGCGGACAGTCGTTTGTCGTTGATAATACCAACCCGCTGCCGTCCGACCGGGAGCGCTATTTAGTACCTGCTCGCACGGGTGGATTTCGCGCCGTGGCTTACTTTTTCGACGTGAGCTTGCGGGAAGCGATGCAGCGAAATAAATTGCGGACCGGGAAACAAAAAGTTCCGGGTCCGGCGGTGGTGGCGGCGTTTAAGAAACTTGTTCCGCCCTCAGCAGACGAGGGGTTCGATGAAATTTACATTGTGAAACTAACTGCTGAGCACGGTTTCGTGGTGGCTAGAAACAGCCTGCAAGGTTGATTTGGAATTAATTTCGCCATAAGTCCGAGCTGGGGCATCTGCTGGCGTTCCAGCGGCATCTTGAAAGTCGTCGCCTACTCACGATGGCGAGCCCATGCTAGGCTATCCAACTGCTTTCATGGCTTACATGTCTGCTGTAAACCGCCGTGTCCTCGCGCGGAATGCCGCTGCCGCGGCTAACCGCTGGCTCGTTCTGACTTTTTTATTTATTTATATTTTTGCGGTGCCCGCGATAAGAACGGCCAGCGCGCAGCAAGCGCATCTGCCATTCAAAACCGGCGGCGTGGCTGATCTTTCGTCTCGTGGTCCGCAAAGCCGCAGAGGCGATTTGTATATTGCCGATGACGATGTGGATATTCGCTACGGGGATTCGCGATTGCGGGCGGATCACGTGGAATACAACGAGAAGACTTCCGAAGCATTTGCGCGTGGGCACGTGCAATTCGATTTTGAGAATCAGCATGTGGAGGCCGATGATGCCCACTACAACGTTAAAACCGGGCATGGTGTTTTCCATAATGTGCGGGGCACGGTCAAAATCGAGCGGCGTCCGAATCCCAACGTTTTGCTGTCCAACAATCCACTTTATTTTGAAGCCCGGGATGTAGAGCGCTTTGCGAAAGATGTCTATGTAATTGACCAGGCGTGGATCACCATCTGCGATCCGACGCATCCCACGTGGCAGTTTTATGCGCCGCACGCGCGAGTGCAACTGGAAAAGACTGTGGCGATGGTGAACGCTAATTTTCGGTTGTTTCGCGTTCCACTAATTTGGCTGCCGTATGCGACGGCGCCGGCCGGGCGCAAAGTGCGGGAGTCGGGATTTCTAATTCCGGATATAGGAGACAGTTCGCGGAAGGGGTTTACGTTCGGCGACGCTTTCTACTGGGCTCCCAAGCCGTGGTTTGACGCTACGCTGGGAGCGCAATACATGAGCTCACGCGGAGCCGGGGAACGAGGCGCGCTGCGCGCCAAGCCATTTGAAGGGACTTCGATCAGCTACACGTATTACGGCGTCGACGATCGCGGCTTGTTAGTCGGGGGGGTGCGGCAGCCGCAGGGCGGCGAGGAGCAGCGCCTGGAAATCCAATCACAGCTGCCAAGCGGCTGGCGATTCGTTACAGACTATAACCAACTTTCCTCGCTGACATTTCGGCTGGCGTTCGCGGATACCTATGGCGACGCGATCAATTCCGAGGTACGGAGTGCCGTTTTTCTCAGCAATAATTTCCGCGGGTTCAGCCTTAATTTTGCGGGATTGAATGACAAAAGCTTTTTGGAGATAAATCCGGCTATCAGCGTGAACATTCGCAATTTTCCGGAAGCGCGTTTTGATTCCGTGGAGCAAGCCCCATGGAGGAATTTGCCGGTTTATTTTGGATTCGACAGTTTTGTGGACGCGCTGCATCGTTCCGATAGCGAAATAAATACGCCAAGTTTTGTGGGCCGCGCGGAATTTGCGCCCCGAGTGACGGTGCCGATGCATGTGGGAGATTGGTTGGGCATCACAACGACTGCGGCGTTTCGAACCACGCGTTATGGAGCTTCGTTGACGCCTGCCGGCGAGGTCAGCAATCTGGCAATTGTGCGCAACACCGGGGAATTTACGGTGGATCTGCGGCCGCCAACGCTGGAGCGTTTCTTTGAGCGACCAAAATCAAAGAAAAAATTTAAGCATTCGATTGAGCCGGTGATTACCTATCGTTATGTTACCGGTGTAAACAATTTTCCGGACTTCATCCGCTTCGATTCGGATTCGACGCTCACGGATACAAACGAGGTAGAGTACGGGGTCACGCAGCGACTCTTCGTTAAAAGAGATGGCGGCGACGAGGCGCGGGAGCTGATTTCGTGGCGATTGGTGCAGAAACAGTTTTTCGATCCGACCTTTGGGGGGGCCGCGGTGGCCGGGGAGCGCAACGTATTTCAGGCGCTAAATTCCATCACGCCATTCGCATTTGCGCTAGGGCCGGTGCACTGGTCTCCACTAGTCAGCGATGTGACCATTGAGCCGGGCGACAAGTACGACATCGAGCAGATCCTGGAGTACGACCCGAACATTGCAAAGCTGACTACCATCGGGTCGCTGATAAAAGTGAAACCGTATAGAAAATGGTACGCGACGGTAGCGCATTTTCGGCTGGACGCTAATACCATCCTGCAGCCGATTTCGAATCAAGTGCGCACATTATTTGGCTACGGGAGCCAGAACACCGAGGGATTCAACGCGGCCGCGGGAGTCAGCTATGATTTTACGAATCACGCGCTGCAGAGCCAGTTGGTGCAGGTCAGCTACAACGGGAGCTGCTGCGGATTGTCGCTAGAATACCGGCGCATCGCGTTGGGACAGGTGCGCACGGAAAATCAGTTCCGGGTGGCGTTTATCATTGCGAACATCGGCACGTTTGGAAATTTGCGGCGGCAAGAAAGAATTTATTAAGTGTGTGCTAACGGATGAACGCGCACTGAATGAACGCGGAAAACTTTCGCGAAATTAATTGAGATGAACGAAACCGAGCTAGCGTTTGCGACGATCGCGGAGATCGCGCGTCTTTTCCGCAATGGCAAACTGTCTCCGGTTGAGTTGACGGAAGTGATGCTGGCTCGGACTGAACGATTCAACCCAAAATTAAACGCGTACATCACGGTGACGGATGAAGTGGCACGCAGGCAGGCGAAGAGGGCTGAAGCGGAACTTGGTGTAAGGGGAAAGCGGAAAACGCGGACGGATCGCGGGCTTCTGCATGGCGTTCCCATTTCGCTGAAAGACAATATTGGCACTGAGGGCATTCGAACGACCGCGGGATCGAAAATTCTTCGCGACTATTTTCCCGAAAAAGATGCGCCGGTTGTTTCGCGCCTGAAACTGGCTGGGGCGGTTTTGATGGGCAAGACCAACATGCACGAGTTTGCTTACGGCGTCACGACGAACAATCCGCATTATGGGGCGGCGCGGAATCCCTGGGATACGGTGAGAATCCCGGGAGGTTCGAGTGGAGGTTCGGCTGCTGCTGTGGCTGCGGGACTCTGTTTTGGGAGTGTTGGTACAGACACCGGGGGATCGATTCGAATACCAGCGGCGCTATGCGGGATTGTGGGGCTGAAGCCCAGTTTTGGTCGCGTGGACGTTGCAGGCGTGATTCCTTTGTCGGTGACGCATGATTGTGTTGGACCCATGGCACGTACGGCAGCGGATGCAGGGATTTTACTTCGAGCTATTGCTGACGGCGGAAATGACAAGGAAGAAGATGTACGTCAGCGTGGCAGCGCCGCAAGAAGACTGTCTAAAGTTCGACTGGGGATACCTCGGGAATTTTTCTTTGAGGTGATGTCTGGTGAAGTGCAGAAGAGTTTTGATGCTGTGGTGAGGTCTTTTCGCGAACTGGGAGCAAAGATCAAAGCGATTTCGATACCGCTCCTGGCGCAAACGGAAAAGGCGGGGAATCGGATAGCGTGGGCGGAGGCCAGTCATTATCACCAGCAATCAGGATGGTTTCCCGGTCGGGCAGCGGAATATAGCGAGGACGTTCGCTCGCGGCTGGAAACTGGGATGAAAGTTTCTGCGGTGGAATATCTGGAAGCGATGGATCAAAGAAGGAGCTTCATCTCGCAATTGCGTGAAGTGATGGAGAAAGAAGCGATCGATGCGCTCATGGTTCCGAGCGTGCCGATTGCGGCGCCGCTGATTGGTGAAGAAACTACCCGCGTTGGGCAAATCGACCATCCAACGCGGGCGCTTCTGTTACGGCTGAACCGGCCGGCAAATCTGGCTGGAGTACCGGCGATTTCCGTGCCATGCGGTTTTACCGCGGCGGGATTGCCGATTGGCGTGCAATTCATCGGCGCGGAACGTAAAGAGCGAGTGTTGCTGGAGATCGCCGAGATTTACCAGCGTTCGAATCCTTTCAGAGTACCGCCCAATTTCAGGACCTAGCTCGAACCCTTTGTGGCGTAAGTGCGTCTAATGCATTTATGGGAGAATGGAGCTTGTTGCCAGTGTGTTTGGGCGGGACATCTAGCGGGAGTTCGCGATGAACGTGTTTCACAGGAACACTAACGGATGAGCGACGTTTCACTTGCCGGCGCATTTCTCGCGGGGCTGGTTTCGTTTTTGTCGCCTTGCGTTTTGCCGCTGGTGCCGGGATACATCTCCATGTTGTCCGGAATCGGCATGGAACAACTGCGCAAAGGCGAACTGCCGCGCTCCGGACTTTTTGGGTCTTCGCTGGCGTTTGTGGCGGGATTTTCGGCGGTGTTTATTTCTTTCGGGGCGTCGGCTAGCGCGGTCGGATCATTTCTGCGGGAAAACAGAAGCTTTCTGGCGCCTATTGCGGGCGGATTGATTTTGCTTTTTGGGCTTCATCTTTTGGGACTGCTGATCAAGCTGACATTAAAAACGGGGCTGATCATCGGGGTGGTGCTGGTTGTTCTCGGCGTAATCTCGCTATTACGACATGGGCCGCTTTTTGCGGGGTTTGGGGCGATCCACTTTTTTTCGTTGTCGCTGATAGGATTTTTTGGTCCGTCGATGGCGCGCTGGCTTAATCGCGATGTGCGGATACAAAGCAAAATCGGGCAGCCTGGCGTGTGGAGCGCGTTTTTGTTGGGATTTGCATTCGCATTTGGGTGGACACCGTGTATTGGGCCAATTTTGGCAACGGTTCTGGCACTCGCGGCCGCCAGCGACACGATTGCTCGGGGAATTTTGCTGTTGGCGGTTTACTCCGCGGGTCTGGCGGTGCCGTTTCTGCTGACGGCGCTGGGGATCGGGCAGTTTCTGCGTTTCTATCAGAATTTTCGCAAGTATTTGCATGCTGTGGAAGTTTTCAGCGGGGCATTGCTGATTTTTGTCGGCGGGCTGGTGTTCGTGAACAAACTGACGTGGCTCTCGGGGAAACTAACTTTTCTGAACCGGTTCTCACTTTAGGGCGGCTGGTTTAAGGCTGGGAAATGAAAATGAAAAATGTTGGCGTGATTGTCTTAACGGTGCTGGCTCTCATTGGGCTTACCTACTATGCGGATAAGAAAACGCGCGTGTCTAGCAATGTGGCAATAGCGGCGCGTAAGGACTATTCGCCGGATAAGTCCATTGGCACGCCCGCGCCTGAAGTGCACTTCAAAGATCTCGATGGGAAAGACACTTCGCTTGGTGACTACCACGGGAAGGTGGTGCTGGTAAATTTTTGGGCTACCTGGTGCGACCCGTGCCGGGAAGAAATTCCGTGGTTAATCGACATGCAACAAAAATATGGCGCCAAGGGATTTACGGTACTGGGCATAGCGATGGACGAGGAAGGGAAGAAGGTGGTGGCCCCCTATGTTTCCAACGAGCATTTTGATGTCAACAGTCAGAAGCTGACGATGAATTATCCGATTGTGATTGGAAATGACGACATTGCCGAGAAATTTGGCGGGCTGCTGGGGTATCCGACGAGTGTGTTGATCTCGCGGGACGGCAAGCAGGTAAAACGAATCACCGGGATTATCAGCGAGGCGGAGATGTCGCACGCGATCGAATCGCTGCTGTAACTGACCTAGAACAAAACCCGCACCCTTAAAACCGAAGGGTGTGGCACCCGGGTTCACCTTGGATGCGCTTCCCTGAACGCAGTTTGTTCGTGTACGCTCAAAACATGCTGGAAGAAAAAGACTTTCAACGAAAAGCAGATGCCGCGTTTGAGGATCTCAAGAAGCGATTGCTGACCGCGGGCGACGCACATGGTTTTGATGTCGAAGGGGAAAGCGGAAAGCTAGAGGTTTTGTTCGAGGATGATGATGAGACCAAGTTTGTTGTCTCGCCGAACACTCCGGTGCGGGAGATCTGGATTTCGGCGTTGTCTACCAGCTTTAAGCTGAAGTGGTCTGAGGATCAGAATGCATTTGTTCTGGAAAAGACCGGGGAAAACCTGAACGCGGTGATGGGGCGGGTAATTTCGCAACAGCTCGGGGCCAAGGTCGCTTTGTGACTTTTCGCTTGAAGAGTCGTAAAGCGTGGCATGCGATTCCAGTAATTGCCGCGCTGCTGGTTTTATTTCGTTTCGGTGTGGCGCAGGGGCAAACTCCTTCTGCGCGAGATGTCGTTTCTCCAGCGGTATATGTATCGGCGGACCCCGCGGCGCGTGGTGTTCCTTTTCAATTGGCGGTGGTGTTCAAGATTCGGCCGGGGTTTCACGTGAACGCGCGAGAAAAGTCGGCGGATTATTTGATTGCCACGGATTTGCGCGCGGAGATGCCTGCCGGTTTTAAAGCGGGCAGTGTTGTTTATCCTAAAGGGCAGCTGCATACTTTCACGTTTTCGAAGAGCCCACTGAATGTTTATGAGGGGACGGTAACTTTGCGAATGCCGGTGACCGCGGAGGCTGAGGCACCTGTGGGCCCACGGCAGATTCCGCTCAAGCTGCGATATCAAGCATGCAGCACATCGGTTTGTTTGCCACCGGTGACCCTAGAGTTACAGGCTTCGATAAATATTGTGGCCAGTGCCGCTGCGGCGAAGCCGACGCACGCGGAATTATTCCGAACACCATAAAGCTCCCCTGCGTTATTCTTGCGTCATGGCGCCCGAAGAAAGAGCGAAACCGCGTTCACGCGCGTGGATTGTAGTATTGCTCGTTGTTCTGTTGGTTTTCATTATCCCTGGGGCGCTGTTGTATCAGCGAGCGCGAGATGTAGATGACGTAACGCGCGACTGGGTGGTGCGGGCGCTTTCGGAAAGATTCGCGAGCCGGGTTGAGCTGGAATCGATTCATGTGACGGCTTTTCCGGAAATGAGCGCGACGGGCGAGAACCTGGCGATTTATTATCACAATCGCACCGACGTTCCGCCGATGATTCAAATCCGACAATTCACGTTTCACCTGGGATTTATGGGTGTTCTGCGCGTTCCGCGGCATATTCGCGGAGTGCATCTGGACAATATGGTGATCACGGTGCCGCCTCGCGGGCAGCCGTTAGGCGAGCCGGTGCCTCCGCCGCCGACAAAAATCAAAAAACCGCTGCCGAGAATTACCATCGACCAGGTGGTGTGCGATAACACCACGCTGCTCATTCTGCCGAAACAGAGCGGGAAACAGCCATTGGATTTTGATATTCACGATTTAGTTTTGTCAGGCGTGGGCGCGGGGAAACCATTTTCATTTCGCGGCAACCTGACGAACGCCAAGCCTGTGGGAGAAATTCGAACAAACGGAAACTTTGGGCCGTGGCAAGTGGATGACCCGGGCGGGACGGCGGTTTCTGGCGTGTATACGTTCCAGGATGCCGATCTCGGGCCGCTTCCGGGTATTGGCGGGATATTGTCATCAAGCGGGAAGTATTCCGGCGTGCTGCAGAGTATCGAGGTGGAAGGGGTCACCGACACGCCGAATTTTTCTATTGATCCGGTGGGGCGAGCGGTGCCGTTGAAGACGGAATTTTCCGCGACGGTGGATGGCACCAATGGAGATACGTACTTGCATCCGGTTCGCGCGACGTTGATTCACTCGCAAATTACTGCGAAAGGCAGCGTGGTGCGTGTGCCTGAAAAGCAGGGGCATCTGATTATTCTGGATGTCGTGGCGCCCAAAGCGCGGCTGGAAGATTTGCTGCAGTTGGCCACCAAATCGACGCAGCCGATGATGAGCGGACTGGTTGATTTGAGAACGAAAATGGTTTTGCCTCCCGGCAAGGTGAAAGTGCTGGACAAACTGACACTGGATGGGGAGTTCGATGTGAGTGACGCGCGATTTGCGAGTTCCGATGTGCGCGACAAGCTGGCGTCATTCAGCCGTCATGCGCTGGGGGAACCGGATAATCCTGACGCGGGAAGCGCGATTTCGGATTTGCGAGGAAAATTTAATCTGAAGAATGGAGTGATCAAGTTCGATCGACTGACTTTTAGCGTTCCGGGCGCGGTGATTAAGTTGAGTGGGACTTACACATTGCGCGGCGAGGACCTAGATTTCACCGGCGAGCTGCGCATGGAGGCGAAGCTTTCGCAATTGGTGAGCGGCAAGAAGTCGCTGCTGTTAAAAGCGGTGGATCCGTTTTTCAGTAAACGAGGCGCTGGGACTTTAATTCCCATCACCATTACTGGTACACGGGATAATCCGACGCTGGAGTTCAGCGTGTTTCATCGCAAGATGCGGAAGAGCTTCGGCAACGATAAGAATGCCAGCAGTAATTAGGTAAAACGAATAGGCTTCCAAGAAAATTCAAGACCCGCCGTTGAGAATCGAGGTTGGGCACCCTGTGCATCGCTCGCGGGTTAAGTCTTCGAAATGGCGGCGGGTGCGGCTACGCGAAGGCGTCTTACCACGCGGTCTTTGCCCAAGACAACCATAGTGTCGAAGAGTGGGGGCGCGACGGCTTGCCCTACGATCGCGACGCGTGTGGCATTGATTAAGAGCCCGGCTTTCACCCCTTCAACTTCACAGAGCGCTCTGAGGGCGTGATCGCAGGAGTCGTGATTCCATTCCGGTAGTGCGGCCAACTTCTCGGCTAATTTCGCCAGCAAATCGGGGATTTTTGGATCTTTCCAGAACTTCGCCTCGGCGGCGGGATCAATGCTGAATTCGTCACTGAAAAACGCGCGGGCCCAGGTGGAAAAATCCGGCAACAAGCGCACGCGCGGACGCAACAAATCGACGGTACGACTGAACCATTCACGTCCGGATCCGGAAGTCCACTCTGCTTTCCATAATCCGCTGCGTTTCAATTCCTGTTCGACTTGCGGGACCAAGTCTTCAATTGGCAAATGCTGGAGATATTGGGTGTTGAACCATTCGAGTTTGGCTTTATCAAAAACGCCGTTGGTGCGGCTCACGCCTTCCAATTTAAATTTTTGAATCAAGTCGGGCGTGCGGAGAAATTCCAGGTCGCCTCCCGGAGCCCATCCGAGGAGCGCCAGGAAATTTTGAAAGGCTTCGGGTAAAAAACCTTCATCGCGATACATGCTTACGCTGGTGGCACCGTGGCGCTTGGACAGGCGCTTGCGGTCCGGTCCAAGAATCAGCGGCAGATGCGCGAAGATCGGCGGCTTGGCTCCGAGCGCGCGGTACAGAAGAACTTGTTTGGGAGTGTTGGAAAGATGATCGGCGCCGCGAATGACGTGAGTGATGCGCATATCGATGTCATCAACGACGACGCTGAGCTGATACATCGGCTGGCCGAATTCATCGTCGCCCTGGCCGGAACGCAGCAGCATGAAATCTTCGATATCGTCGTTGGAAAATTCAGTGTCGCCGAAGACCACATCGTAGAAAGTGGTTTTTCCGCCGATGGGAACCTTGAAGCGAATGGCAGGCTTGATTCCGGGCGTGGATGGGACTCCATCGCGGCAGGCACAGCGGACCACGCGGCGAACCTGGACGCCTTCGGTGCCGTCTTCGGCGTGATCGCCGCCGACATATTTTTCGGCGGGGCAATAACAGAGAAAAGCGCTTCCGTTGGCGAGGCATTTTTTGGCGGCGGCGCGATAGAGTTCGTTGCGCTGGGATTGATAAAACGGGCCTTCATCCCAATTGAGGCCCAGCCAGTCCAGTCCGCTTAGAATGCCTTCGACGAGCTCGGGCTTGTTGCGTTCGGCGTCGGTATCTTCGACGCGCAGGATCAGGGTGCCGTTCTGTTGTCGCGCGAAGAGCCAGTTAAAGAGGGCGGTGCGCGCTCCTCCGACGTGCAAATAACCGGTGGGCGAAGGTGCAAATCGCACACGCACGTTGCCGGAGTCGTTGATTGGTTCAGTCATGGATAGCGTTCGCGATTACCCGCGATGTTTTAGTTTAGCGAAAAGAGGAATGGTCAGTCCAACTCGGTCTTCCTGGTCGTGGCGGTGTTGCGGTAGCGGAAAGGATTGAAGTCGGTTGCGTCGGGGTAACAAGCCCGTTTTTCTCATCAATGGGAAAGCTCACGAAGCACGAGCTGTTAGTATTGAAGTACCGTAGATAAATACATACCGCCCCTGTATAGTTCCGTTTCGCAAACAGTGTTGAGGATTGCAAGTGCCGAGGCCACGACCAATGCATGGAAAGAGCTATGCTACCAGTTGTTTAGCGCTGATCTTAATCGCTTTTTTGGGCATAGGATGTTTCGGCTGTGGAGGCGGTCAAGCGCAGACGGTTTCCCTTCATTCGGGGCAGATGTCGATCCAGCCGGCATCAGTCAACTTGTCTGCGGCCGGATCTCAACAGTTCACCGTTGCCGGTGCTCCAGCTGGCGTCGCCGTTTCCTGGGCGGTAAACGGAGTAGTAGGCGGCAACGCCACGATGGGCACTATCTCAACGAGTGGACTTTACCAAGCCCCAGCAGCGGTTTCCTCTGCGGCGATCACCATTTCGGCGATGGTGCGGGTATTACCGGTGTAGTGCCAACGGCGAAGGTGACTCTCACCGCCTCCGGCCCTCTTACGATTTTGCCGTCGCCGGTGACGGTGCTGTTACTCGGGACCCAGCAATTTCAAGTTTCTGGCGCCGGGAGCGGCAGTGTGACCTGGTCGGTAAACCAGATCGCCGGCGGAAACACGACAGTGGGCACGATCAGCAGCGGCGGGTTATACACGCCTCCATCGACGGTGCCGAGCGGGTTGGTGGAAGTAGAAGCGACGTCGCAAAACCCGAGCGCCACGGCGAAGTCGGCGGTCACGCTGCAATACCCTTCAGTGACCATCTCTGGCATCACACCCGCACAGATTCCTGCCGGAACCGTTTCGCAAAATCTAGTGGTGACCGGGACGGGTTTTGGTTCCTTTAGCCAGTTCACGCTCAATGGAGTTGCCGCAACATTCGACCCCTTAAGTGCGTTCACGGCGACTCAGGTCACGATCCAAGTTCCACAGCCATTGATGGTGTTCGCGACGACTCTTACGGTACTGGTGAGTAATCCCATGCCCGGAGGAGGGCAATCCTTCGCAAGCGTGCATGTGGTGGGCGGCCCACCGTCGATGTTGACTCCGAGGAGTGACCACACGGCGAATCTGCTGAATAACGGCAAGGTACTGATTGCTGGCGGGAGTAACACCAGTGCGGCGGGCTTAAGTGGTTTGAACACCGCGGAGCTGTACGACCCGGTTGCCAAGACCTTTACGGCCAGTCATGGGATGATGTCCACAACGCGGACGCGCCATACGGCTACGTTGCTGGTCGACGGAACGGTGCTACTCGCCGGTGGGGACAATTCCACGACCGTCACCACGGCGGACATTTATGATCCGAGCACAGATTCCTTCCATGCTACGGCCGGTCATATGACCACCGTCAGAGCTAGTGGCCACAGCGCGGTGCGCCTGCCAAATGGGAAGGTGCTGATTGCGGGTGGAGATTATCCCCCAACAAATCAGGGATTTCCTGGAACCGCCGAGGTTTTCGATCCGGTTACTGGCACCTTCGCAACGACTGGCGCGATGAATGAGTTTCGCGAAGCGCCCTCGGTTACGTTGTTGAATGACGGAACCGTACTGGTTGCCGGTGGCGGCGCCGGGTCTAGTGGTATCGACCAAACGAGCCTGAACAGCGCCGAGCGGTATGACCCTGCTTCAGGAACGTTTACACTGGTCGGTCCGATGGCGGTGGCGCGTGCGTATCACACCGCGACGCTGCTGAACGATGGCTCGGTCCTCATTGCGGGAGGGGAACAGCGGCATGGATGTTGCGTGCCCTTGCCCAACGCCGAAGTGTACCTACCCGTGTCAAAGAGTTTCTCTACGGTCGGCTCGATGGCTTTTCCACGAGTCTTTCACACTGCGACGGTTCTTCCGGCCGGGACGGTGCATGTAATTGGCGGCGGAGATGCCATTACGGAAATCTATGACCCTACCCAGTCAGGGTTCCTGCAGTCCATCTCGCTGCAATTGCCGCGCACGAATCACACAGCAACGCTGCCACCGAACAATGGGGGGATTCTGGTTTGCGGGGGTATCCTTCCAAATCAGACGCTTGGTAACGTAATCACCGCGAGTTGTGAGATCGTGCCCTGATCCAGGCTTGGAGTTTTTGGAATCCGCTGATTGATGCAAAGGAATTTGAAAACAAAGGGCGAGCCGTTTAGTCGGCTCGCCCTTTTCTTTTAAATGCTAATTCGTTTTTTTGGATGGAGAACTACATCCTTGCAGCGCGGCTGGCCGGTTGGGCTTTTTGCATTGGCTGGCCGCACACGCATAGAAATTTGATTCGACAGTGGACTCTGTTTCAATGTTTGAGGTACGGGGCCGGTCCGAGCCGGATTTGAGAGTGCTTCCGGTGGTTGAGCCTAAACGCCCGGATGCGGTGGAGCGCTGATTGCCGCCCGAGGTGCCGAACACGCCTTCTCCCGTCGCGCCTTGGGAACCGAAATCGCCGGGCGTGGAGATGCCGGCGGATTCGACGTTCCGCAGCGAACCAACGCCGGTGGGCGAAGCGCCGGTCTCGCTGGTTGCCTGACCACCTATTGGATGGTTGGACTGCGCTCTGTCATTCAGGGAACCTGTATTCATCGAGTTGCTGCCGAAGCTTTCATGCTGCATCCGGCTGGGCTTGGTGACTTCTATCTCGCAAGCACAATTTGCATCAGAACATTTATAGCGTTCGCCGACTTGAGTATTCATCGATTCCTCCCGGAACCCGGATGGTTCGTCGAGGCAATATTGCTTGGCAGGAGGGCTTGGTTCCATCGGGTATTTGCGGGAGCGGTACTGTAGTTGGCGGGATGGATGAAATGGACCGCGAGGTATACTTGAAGCAGTTGATTTCGGGCGAATGATGAAGAATGTTTTTTGCACAGTTGCCCACAGGAGGGATTTTGAAATAAATGTTGCAGGGGGTTGACGAATAAGGGAGAGCTGGTATAAAGTTACAAATGGTTCGGGGCGCTTGCGTAGCGCCAGGGGTCACCGTCACAGGTGGAACCGAACTAGCAGGGCGTCACAGTCGGGTCGAACTCCTGAAGTAGATCCTAAGTGAGGTTCTTTACGAGCACAGGATAGAAATATGTCGAGCTTCGCGCAAAGACGCCTGAGGAAGGCGACTGTGCCCGGCGCTCGACGCCGGGTTTTTTATTTTCTGGAGGTTCGAGTTTCGAAGTTTGAGATTCGACAGCCGGAAAAGAGTTCCGAGGAATTCGGAACGCCCTGACGGGATCAGGGTTATTGCTCTTTGACAACAGAAAGGCTGGCAAGTTCACAGTAAGGGCCTCTGTGATCTTATCGAAGTGTATCTGCGTGAGCAGTGACACGGCGAGGATCATGGAGAATTATTGTGGACGATTACAAGTTTTGCTCGAGTTGAGCATAACTGTGGAAGAAAAGGCGGACTTATCAATTGTTCGAGGAGCGTAGAGACGAAAGCCTGTGCTGCTGAAAGACTAAATCCGAGAGGATTGAGGAAATAAGCGGTACGAGGATGTATGGAGCTGCGTGAACCGAAACGTCGAAGGGTTTATCGAAAGATGGATCATAAAGACGGATTGAGTAAGTTTTATGATTAAGCTACTAAGAGCGTACGGTGGATGCCTTGGCGCCAGAAGGCGAAGAAGGACGTGGCAAGCTGCGATAAGCCTCGGGGAGCCGCAAGCAGGCTTTGATCCGAGGATCTCCGAATGGGGAAACCCGGCGAGATGAACTCTCGTTACAGCCCGTTGAATACATAGACGGGTATGAGCCAACCCAGGGAAGTGAACCATCTCAGTACCTGGAGGAAAATAAATCACAGAGATTCCGAAAGTAGCGGCGAGCGAAATCGGAACAGCCCAAACCCAAGTGCTTGCATTTGGGGGTTGTAGGACCGCATAAGTAGAGTTACCAAACCGGACATTACGTGAACCCGCTGGAAAGCGGGGCCAAAGAGTGTGAGAGCCACGTAACGGAAAATGTACCGGACTCGAAGCGGCATCCTGAGTACCACGAGACACGTGTAATCTCGTGGGAATCTGGGGAGACCACTCTCCAAGGCTAAATACTCTCTGGCGACCGATAGTGAACCAGTACCGTGAGGGAAAGGCGAAAAGCACCCCTGCGAGGGGAGTGAAATAGAACCTGAAACCGTATGCTTACAAGCAGTCGGAGGGCCATGCATGGATTTCGGTCCATGAAAGCCTGACGGCGTGCCTCTTGCTTAATGAGCCGGCTAGTTAATCTTACGTGCAAGGTTAAGCGCAAGCGAGCCGTAGGGAAACCGAGTCCGAATAGGGCGACAAGTACGTAGGATTAGACGCGAAGCGGGATGATCTACCCTTGGCCAGGTTGAAGGTCGCTTAAACGCGATTGGAGGACCGAACAGGTGTGAGTTGAAAATCGCTCTGATGAGCTGAGGGTAGGGGTGAAAGGCTAATCAAATTCCGTGATAGCTCGTTCTCCCCGAAATGTCTTTAGGGACAGCCTTGTGTGAATTGCCACGGTGGTAGAGCTCTGAATGGACTAGAGGCCAACTCAGGCTATCAAATCCAATCAAACTACGAATGCCGTGGACAACTGCACGGGAGTGAGACTACGAGGGATAAGCTTCGTGGTCAAAAGGGAAACAGCCCAGATCGCCAGCTAAGGTCCCTAACTGTATGCTAAGTGGGAAAGGAAGTGTATTCGCTCGGACAGCCAGGAGGTTGGCTTAGAAGCAGCCATCCTTTAAAGAAAGCGTAACAGCTCACTGGTCAAGCGGATATGCACCTACAATTCAACGGGGCTCAAGCATACGACCGAAGCTGCGAAATGGTTATTCCTTCGGGAATAATCTTTGGTAGGGGAGCATTGCGTGGAGTCTGAAGGTAGACCGAGAGGACTACTGAACACTACACAAGAGACCCTGCCGGCATAAGTAGCGATAAACACGATGAGAACTCGTGTCGCCGAAAGTCTAAGGTTTCCTGAGGAAGGTTAATCCGCTCAGGGTTAGGCGGGTCCTAAGGTGAGGCCGAAAGGCGTAGCTGATGGACAACAGGTTAATATTCCTGTCCCGCCTGGTGACGTTTGACGATGGGGTGACGCAGAAGGATAGGAGAGTCGGGTGATGGACGTCCCGATTGGCCATTACAAGCCGGATCCCGTAGGAAAATCCGCGGGGTCATTAACGGTGAAAATGGTGACGAGGTCATACGACCGCAAAGTCTCTGATTTCACGCTGCCGGGAAAATCCTCTAAGGAGTCAACCAGGTGCCCGTACCACAAACCGACACAGGTAGACGAGGTGAATATCCACAGGCGCTCGAGAGAACGCTCGCTCAGGAACTAGGCACATTAACCCCGTAACTTCGGGAGAAGGGGTACCGCAGTAGGGTTTATAGCCCGATGCGGTCGCAGCGAATCGCGCTCTACAACTGTTTAACAAAAACACAGCTCTCTGCTAAGTCGAATACGACGTATAGGGGGTGACACCTGCCCGGTGCCGGAAGGTTAAAGCAAGGGCTCAGCGCCGCAAGGTGCGAAGGCTTGAACTGAAGCCCCGGTGAACGGCGGCCGTAACTATAACGGTCCTAAGGTTGAACAACGCGCAGCCTTAGTAAAACTGAACCATATGCGGGAAACTCCTCACACAGCTGTCCGGTACTCGTCGCAGTAACACGCGGCAGTCAAAATCCGGATGGACAAGGGGACAATCCGCAGGGAAGACTCCAGGAGAAAATTATGGAGAACCCTCAGAGACTTGACGTTCAGTCGCATCCTGAGAAGCTAGAGGCTCAATGGGTAGTAGGTTTCGTTGACGGCGAAGGTTGTTTCTACGTCGGCATCAACCCGCACCTAGAGATGTCCTGCCAATTCCAAGTACTCCCCGAATTCACTGTCGTTCAACATCAACGTGACGTTCAATTACTACACGCGCTGAAGAAATTTTTCGGTTGCGGAGTGGTACGAAGAAATCACGGAGATCGAATGGCATACCGAGTCCGGGGGCTGAATCACCTCAACGAAAGGATCGTTCCCTTCTTCGAAAAGCATCCGCTTAAATCGAAGAAGCGAGTCGACTTCGCGAGGTTCCGAAAGATTCTGCACCTGATCACTCAGGGAAAACACTTGAACATTGAAGGGATTGAAGAAATAAGAGCGATAGCTTCAGTAATGAACACAGGCGGCGAAAGATAAAGTCCGGCTTCTCTGGAAACAGAGTAAGAGAAACCGAGCGAAATTCCTTGTCGGGTAAGTTCCGACCTGCACGAATGGTGGAATGATAGAGCGACTGTCTTGGCGAGCGGCTCGGCGAATTTGTGGTTCCGGTGAAGACGCCGGATGCCCGCATCTAGACGGAAAGACCCCGTGCACCTTAACTGCACTCTGGCCATGAGTAACGGAACGATCTGCGTAGAATAGGCAGGAGCCTATGATTCCTTGGTTTCGGCTGAGGAGGAGGCAACAGTGAAATACTGCCCTGATCGTTCTGTCGTTCTAACCTACCACCCGTGACGGGTGGGGAGACACGGCCAGACGGGTAGTTTGACTGGGGCGGTCGCCTCCTAAATTGTAACGGAGGCGCCCAAAGTTCGGCTCAGGCGGATTGGAAACCCGCCGTGGAGTGCAAGAGCATAAGCCGGATTGACTGTGAGACTTACAAGTCGAGCAGGAGCGAAAGCTGGGTCTAGTGATCCGGTGGTCCCGCGT
>CAVTEE010000006.1:397500-2069283 GCA_963733775.1 uncultured Acidobacteriota bacterium
CTTTGCCTCAGCTGAGATCCCGCTGGTCTCTCGAGCGCCTCCGATTGTCGAGGATAACGTAACGTGAGGGTCAAGAAGAAAATCCGGAAGGAACAGGGAATTATGGCGACAATTCTGGGAGGATTACGGGCTAGCCGGACTTCACAAGGACGCTACATCAACTTATTTGATGCGATCTTATTTTACCGATGATTGGCTAAGAAATTCACGCGGACTACTATTTTCGTGCTGCTAATTGTTCTTCACAGCTGCGTGGAACTATTGCGTGAGATTTGTGGGATGATGTTGCTACTTGCAGTGCTGAAGCAATCCTTCCTACGCGTACCGGGAAGCAATCAACGAATTGAGGACAAATAAATGGGTGTGTTTAACCGAGGGCCGCGGGATGGTGGCGACCGGCCGCCGTTTGTGATGCGACCTAACATACCGGGGTTACGCGCGATTGTGATTGGCGTGGCAGCGCTGCTGGGGCTGATCATTTTGTTTTCGTTGCTGGTGCGGGTGACGCGCATTGAAGCGGGGCACGTTGGCGTGGAGATTAATCTTGCGGGTAAGCAGCGTGGCGCCTCGGAAATTCCGGTGCGGACTGGCTGGGTAGTCTATTCGCCGGTGACTACGCAGATCATTGAATTTCCGACTTACGTGCAAACGGTGAAGTGGACGAGAAATACTGACGAGGGCCATCCGATCAACGAGGAGATGGGGTTCAACTCCAAGGAGGGCATGGAGATTTTTGTGGACGTGTCACTGTCCTATGCGATCGAGCCGACGAAGGCACCGGACTTCTATGTGAAGTATCGGGTGGGCGACCTGGAGATGTTTACGCACGGAATTTTGCGGGATATCGTGCGGAACTCGTTGAATGAAGTGGCTTCTACTTATGTGGTGGAGGATATTTACGGGGAGGGCAAAGCGGAATTTCTGCATAAGGTGCAGGCCATGATTGAACAGAAGGTCGCGCCGGTGGGAGTAAGCGTGCAGCAATTTGGATTTATCGGAGCGCCGCGGGTGCCTACAGTGATCGCTACGGCGATTACCGCTAAGGCGCAAGCGATTCAGCAAGCGGAGCGGGCGCGAAATGAGCTGGCTACCACGCAGGCTGAAGCGGCCAAGAAAATTGCAGAAGCGGAGGGCGACGCGAAATCGTTAGTGACCCGAGCGCAAGGAGAAGCGGACGCCAATCGAATACGGCAGAATTCGTTGACTCCGCAACTGCTCGAATTACGGCGGATTGAAAACAATCGCGCTTTGATTGATAAATGGAATGGGGCGTTGCCGACGGTGCAGTCTGGACAGGGAAGCGGGATGATTCTGCAACTGCCGAAGCCTGAATGAGTTAGTTATTAAACGCGAATCGCCGGTGGGCAAAGAATTGGCGAAAACCTTTTCCAGATAATAGTTCCTATTAGCATTCTAATGAAAAGTACTATTGACCTGTCGATTTCACGGGGCTACTTTAGGGTCTCCTCATTGAAGCGTTCTTGTCGAGGTGGTTCATGGCTGCCGGCAACCTAATCGTAGACGAATCCGTCAAGCAGAGCTTACTGGAGCGCTGGACGAATATGCGTGGACATCAGCGCGTGACTACCAACGTGAAATTGCGTGTGGAATGGGACGAGGGCCCTTTGCTGCAGAACGTGAATGCGGTGACGGTGGATATCAGCAGCTCCGGCTGTAAAGCGGTGGTGGCCGGTGATCTGCGGCTACACCAGCGCGTCAAGCTTATTCACGCTGCCAGCGGGCGCCGCGCGGATGCTCAAGTGGTGTGGCGCGGGCACGAAGCATGGGATGCAGGATTTATTCTGGAGCACCCGGATCCGACGTTCTGGGAATAATCTTTCAGCTCTCGCGCCTGTAATTGTTTGAGTTTCAATTCTTCAATACTCCTGTATCCATTCGATTTCTGTCCTCACATTTTTCCGGCCTCGTGAATTAATTCCGCAAAATAAAATTGGAGCGGTGTCGGACACAAAAAATTGCGTGGATGCCGCAACACGCCCGGGGCATCCACGCAACGGCAGGTCAACAGTTAGAAGGTGATTTTCAGTCCTAGTTGCACGTTGAAGGCTTCTCCGGGACCGATGCCTGGAGCGCCGTTGTAGTCGCCGATGGTGTCCGCGGTAATTCCGAATCCACCGCTACCCTGGCTGCCGCTGGGCGGGGCTAGATTCACGCGGTTAAATAGATTGTAGAGTTCTATACGAAATTGAGCATTTACGCGCTCGGTTATTTTTGTGTTTTTGATGACTGAAAAATCCACGTCGGCGAATCCCGGGCCGTAAAGATAATTGCGCGGCAAGTTGCCGTAGGTCCCAGGTGCGGGCTGCGCAAAGGCCGCAGGATTCACCCACTGAATTCCGGTCTTGCCGAAAGCGTGCGAAACACCGGCGTAGGGATTACCGATCAAGTTGGGACGTTGAACGCCTTCATCTGTCCCGGTATTGTCTGTGGCGGTGGTCACGTTGAAGGGCTGGCCGGTGTGGAACGATAGCAGGCTGCTGAGCTGCCACCCACTAAGCAGTGGCTTAAAGTGAGAGGCATTCGGCAAGTCGTAATTGAGCAGTGAAGTGAAGTTGTGGCGTGTGTCGAAGTCACTATTCCCGTAGTCGCCTTGAATGTTAAAACTATTTTGCGGTACGGCGCCGCGGTAGGCGGTCATGTCATCGAAGGCATGCGCCCAGGTGTAGGTGAATTGAGAAGTAAAGCGGTGCCACTCGCGAACTTTGAGAATGGCCTGGAAGGAGTTGTAGTTGGAATTTCCGTTGCTCTCAATCTGGTTGATTATGCCGAAGTCCGGGAACTGCGCGAAATACGGTCGACTGGCTTGTTGCGCGGTCGCCGCTGCTGCAATTTGAGCAGGAGTGACGGCGAGGGCTTCCGCAGTTGAGGGTGTGGCCTGGTTGATGTCCTGGGTGGTCAACAGGCGATGAGCAGCACTACCGACGTAGCCTACCTGAAGAAGCAAGGACCTACCGAGGCCCTTTTCGATATTAAGGTTGTAGTTGTAATTGTAGGCGTTTCGGAAATTCTGGCCGACGGAAAAAATATTATAGATTTGTCCGCAGCCATTGCCGGTGGGGCACAAGCCTCCGGCCGCGGGAAAGATGGGATTGTTCGCGACGATGGGGCTGCTGCCAGAC
Source organism: uncultured Acidobacteriota bacterium (assembly GCA_963733775.1). Lineage (GTDB taxonomy): Bacteria > Acidobacteriota > Terriglobia > Acidiferrales > UBA7541 > Acidiferrum. The sequence continues at coordinate 400,641 of CAVTEE010000006.1, forward strand.
ACAGGAGGCACAGTGTTCACCGGACTGGTGCCGGCCGGATTACCTTCCAGGCCGTTGGGAGCGCCGTTGGCGGGGCGATTATCGAGGAAGGGATTCAGATTTGGAGTGTCGAAATAAATGCCGAATCCTGCGCGAACTACGAGGTCGCCACTTTCCCGGGGCTTATAGGCGAAGCCCAACCGCGGAGCGAAATTTTTAAAGTCTTTCGGATATACGCTGGAGATGCCAGCGCCCTGGAAGACCAATCCGCCCTTGCTGGGAATAAAGACGGAGAGATCTTTCTTGTCGTCGCTGAGGGGGCCTTCATAATCCCAGCGGAGGCCGTAATTGAAGGTAAGTTTATGGTTGACCTGCCAGGTATCTTGCGCAAACAGGGCAAAGGTCTTTACGAAGACCAAGCGGGTGGGATCGCCTAAAGCGATACTGGTGCGGCTGGGATTGAAGTAGCCGCCAAGGAAGTCGGCGAGGCTCAGAATGTTTGGATCGGTGACCGTTGGGTCATTCGCCCACGGTCCTTGTGTTCCATCAAAACGCAGAGTGCCAAGGCCGTGGCGGTGATAGAACTCTTCAAGCTGGGCGCGCCGGAATTCTCCCCCGAAACGGAATTGATGAGCGCCGACAGTGTAGGAGGCCGCGTCGGTAAGGTGGCCGGTTATGTCTTCGCGGCCCTCCGGCGGTGTCTGACCAACGCCGTCAAAACCGGTGATTTGAATGTTCGGAGCGCCTGTTAATCCGGTGGCGTTGAAGTTGGGCGAGAGATTCAAGCCGTAGGTAGAGACTTGAAATCCATGGTTTTCATCGTTGAAAATTTGCCGAAAATAATTTACGCCCGCTAACACCTGGTTGGAGAGGCGCGGCGAAAAAACTGAGTTCCAAGAGGCGGCATAATTGGATACGTGAATGGGCGCGACTTCGTAGTAATACTTCAGCTCAGAAGCGGCTTCTGACAAAGCGGAACCGCCGACCGGCGCGACCTGACTTCCTTGTCCCACGAAGTAGTGGAACGAGAAAGTGTTTTTATCATTAATTTTGTAGTCGAGTTTAGCGAGACCGTTATAGCTGTAGCCGAATTCGGGATCGGGACTGCTGTAATTATTGGCGGCCGCGGGTCCGGTTAAGGCGTAACCAGGCCACAGATTGGCGAGCAGCGCGGAACTGACGGGATTTACGGGGACGCCGAATTTGGCCAGTTCGGCTTGCGCTTCGGCCTGATAGGCCGCAGATGGTTCAGTGGCGAGACCCGGCAATCCGATGGTGAAGCGCTGCTTTTCGAAGGTTGCGAAATAGAAGAGCCGGTCTTTGATCAAAGGACCACCGACAGAGAAGCCATACTGGTAATTGCGGTTTTCTTTTTTGGAGCTCACAAAGGGCGAAGCGGCGGCGAGAGCTTCGTTGCGGTTGAAGTAGTAGACGGAGCCGTGAATGCTGTTGCCACCGGATCGCAAGGCCAAGTCAACGGTCCCGCCGGGGTTGCGTCCTGCTTCCGGGGGAGATTGTGTTTGCACCGTGAATTGATCCACGGCGTCGATGGGCAGGACGATGCCGGCGATGCCGGAAACCCCGCCCTGGTTGACGGCCGGAATGTTGTGCCACAGATCGTTGTTATCCACGCCATCGATTTGCCAATTCACCTGGTTGGCGCGGGTGCCGTTGAGGGAGCCGTATCCGCCAGCTGAGTAACCCGCAAACCCGGGCGTAACGGAAATTAGCTGAGTGAAATCGCGGCCGTTCAGAGGCATGTCCTGAAGAGCTTCACCAGTGACGGTGGTGGTCTGGGTTTCCGTGGTGGTGTCGAGGGAAAGTGACGCGGCAGAGACTTCCACGGTGGTGGCTTGCTGCGACATGGAAAGTTTAACGGGGAGGGTGTAGATGGAGCCTTGGGTGACAGAGACGTTATCGACGGTCATCTCCGGAAACCCGGAGGCGGTGACAATCACGCTATAGGTGCCAACGGGCAGATCCTGAAAAACAAATTCCCCATCACTGGTCGTCGTTGTGGTGCGAGTGATGTCGGTCGCCTTGTCTTTGGCTTTGATTTCGGCGCTGGGGATAACGGCACCGCTTGGATCCGTCACCGTGCCGTTGATGGCGCCCCGATATGTCTGTGCAGCGGTCGAAAACGCAAAAGAAAACAACACGACCACTATCGATAGGAATCGCAGCATTATTTTCATTCACCTCGCAAGCGAATTTTGAGACACACGTGCCCCGACTGCTTTGCAGCAGTTTTTTGCTAGACGCTGACGGTGAGACTGCCTCGACGCAGTTCACCGCCAGCGGAAATTTGGGATAACTAGATAGAAGGACGACAGCGCATCGCTACATTCACTGATCGATCCCCTGAGTGCATTCCGGCCGGCCAAAACGTAAACAGGCCAAAATGCAATTGGCACTTCATCGTGAGGCGGATGCTGACGCCAATTTGGCAGGTAGTCAAAGGCAATGAATAAATTAGATGAATCGATAAATATGATTTCGGAGTAATGCGTGTGGGCCAGTTGTGGTGGTTGCGCACCTGCGAAAGATATTCTCGACAATCATTGCTTCGAGTGGAGAATGGATGGCGGAAATTCCGGGGGCCTGAGCGATGACGGCTGCAAAGTTGAAAAACGTTTTGATCACCGGGGCGACCGACGGCTTGGGTAAAGCTGCTGCGCTCTTGCTGGCGCAAAATGGTTATCGCGTTTTTGCGGCGGGCCGCTCGGCGGAAAAGCGCCGGCACCTGGATGAGATGGCGCGGCAGCAGAAGCTTGAGCTCGAAACGCTGGATATGGATGTGTGCGACGACGCCTCGGTGAAGGAAGGCGTGGCGATGATGACTTCCAAGGCTGGTTCAGTGGATGTGCTGGTCAATAATGCGGGGATTATTTATGTGAGTACCGTCGAAGATACGCGCATGGAAGATTGGCGGCGGCAGTTCGAAACGAATTTTTTTGGCGTGGTGCGGGTTACGCAGGCGGTTCTGCCGCACATGCGCACGCGGCGGCGCGGACGTATTTTGATGGTGAGCTCGGTTTCAGGGATTATTACTCCGCCGACGCATGGGCCTTACAGCAGCACGAAACATGCAATGGAAGGATTGAGCAACGCGCTGCGATTGGAGATGTATCCGTTTGGAGTTGAAGTGATTCTGATTGAACCTGGCTACATCATGACTAATCTACAGAACACTGCCGCGGAGTTGATGGAGCCGTACGCGGATAAAATTACTGCCGGGCCTTACGCCAGGATTTATTCGGGGGCATACTCGGGGACCACGAGCGCTAGAAAAAAATCGAAGACCACGCCGGAGGATTGTGCGCGGGTCATGTTGAAGGCTATTGAAGCGCCCAGTCCTAAGGCGCGGTATGGAGTGACGCCGTTAGCGACGATGGCGAAGTGGGCCAAGCGGTTGCTGCCGGATAGTGCGATTGATTCTATAATTCGGCGCAGATATGGAATTGTTCGCGATCGGTCGAACGGGAATTGAGATTGTTTTTTCGACAGGGGTTTAAAAGCCCTGAAAGTTTTAAGGGTTGGTGATTTGGAACGACAGACTGTTTTCGCGGAGAGCTTCCCATTGTTTGGCCCAGGCTTCGTGCGCGGGACTTTCCGCGTAATCGGCGGCGGTTTCCCCGTTGGTGAACTCGATGGCGTAGACGCCGCTGAAATCGCGGATTTGATTGCGGTTGGTTTTCAGCCAGATATTTTTTACGCCGGGGATTTTGCGGGCCAAATCCTTGATGCCGTCGAGAGCTTTTTGCCGGTCGTTCTCAGAGGTGGCATCTTTAAATTTGTATACCACTACATGGAGAACCGTCTTGGGCTGGCCAAATTTATTTTGTGCGGAGACGTTTGTGGGGTGCAGCGAGCCTACGGCTACTCCGGCGGCGAATAACCCGACGCACAGTGCGATTTGCAAGCCCACTTTTTTGATGGAAGCCACTTTGCTCCTCCTATTTCGATAACCACAGTTAGTTTATGTGGGTCGACGCGCGCGAAGCAATCACCAGCCCTTCGAGCCAGAGTAAAAAGAGTCAAAAGCGAGACCCAGGCTAAAAAACGAGCCTGGGCCACCCTCCGCGTGATTTGATTTTTTGAGTTGTCTAGGGACTTGCTTGGCGATGGGCTTCGGCGCAGGTGCGAGCGCGATTGAGGAGTAGTTCGCGCTCGCGGGCGTTGCGGGTTAGCGACGCAGCGCGTTCGAACTCCGTGCGGGCTTCCTCGTTGCGGTCGAGTTTAGAAAGGAGGTCGCCTCGCACGCTGGGCAAAAGATGGTAGGTCTTGAGCGACGGCTCTTGAGTGAGGGTCTCAACTATTTCCAAGCCGGCCGCGGGACCGAAGGCCATGGCGACGGCAACGGCGCGATTGAGTTCGATGACGGGCGAGGGAGAATATTCGAGGAGTTCCTCGTACAGGGATGCGATGCGCGCCCAGTTGGTGTCCGCGGGCACAGTTGCTCGCGCATGACATGCGGCGATAGCGGCCTGTAAGGTGTACGGACCGCGTGCGCCGCCAAGTTTTTGGGAACGCTCCAGCGCGACGAGGCCGCGGGAGATCAGGAGCTGATCCCATCGCGAGCGATCTTGGTCGAGCAATAAAATGGGCTCTCCGGCGAGTCCCACGCGTGCGGCGGCGCGAGAAGCTTGAATCTCCATGAGCGCGACTAGACCGTGAACCTCTGGTTCGGTGGGAGCCAACTCCGCCAGAATGCGCCCGAGACGCAGCGCTTCTTCGCAAAGAGCAGGACGCATCAAGTCATCACCGGCGGTCGCGGAGTAGCCTTCGTTAAAAATAAGGTAGATGACTTCGAGCACAGACGACAAGCGCTCGGCCAATTCGGCCTTGCGGGGAAGTTCGAACGGGACGCGCTTTTCTGAAAGCGTGCGCTTGGCGCGCACGATGCGCTGGGCAATGGTAGGTTCCGGGACCAGAAATGCGCGGGCAATTTCATCGGTGGTCAATCCACCGAGCAAGCGAAGTGTGAGTGCGACGCGAGCCTCGGGAGTGAGCACCGGATGGCAGGCCACGAATATCAGCCGGAGAAGGTCATCGCCAATGTGATCGTCGATCGCGGATTCCAAAGCAGCCACGGCGGCCTCCTGCCGGGCATCAACTTCGCGTCCGAGCTCCTGGTGCTTACGTTCGAGAAGCTTTGTTCTGCGGAAGGTGTCGATGGCGCGATGCTTCGCCGCGGCCATGAGCCAGGCGCCCGGATTATCCGGGATGCCCGACTCTGGCCAACGTTCGAGAGCGGCGACAAGGGCGTCCTGTGCGAGGTCTTCCGCGAGACTGACGTCACGAACCATGCGCGCGAGTCCGGCAATGAGCCGGGGCGACTCGATTCTCCAGACGGCGTCGATCGCGCGATGAATGTCGGTGGACATAATCCACCACCGATGAAAACATCTTTAATTCGCGCGCGCAACCGGCCACACCATTTATGCAGGCATATCGCGCCGAAGTGTTGTTGCATTTTTATGCGCGGGGCGGAAATTCATCCGGTCCGTACATCTGGCGAACTTCGGTCTCGCCTTCCCAGCCGGGCCAGTGTTGCCGGTGAAGATCCATGAAGGCCTTGGCTGATTCCAGGGCTTCCTCTTTGGAATTAAAATTCAAGATTGCGAAGCCGCCAATAACCTCCTTGGTTTCGGTGAAGGGGCCGTCGATGACAGAAATCTTTCCGGCAGTAAGGCGAACGCGATTGCTCTGCGCTGTTGCGGCCAGTCCTCCGGATATGACCATGGCGCCATTTTTGATTGCTTCCTGACTGATACGGTGCATGGCATCCATCAAAGCCTGGGGTGGCGGGGCACAATTTTCGGGATGTTTTACCATCATCATGAATCGCATTGTTATTCTCCTTTGGTTTTGACCGGTGTGATTCGCCGGGTAATTTTTTTGGTTCTATTTATACGTCGAACGAGGTGCAGACAAATGGACAAGCTCTTAATTTTATTTCTGACGCGAAATCACAGTTTCGATTTGGCAGACTGGGCCCGGAGTCTTTCTTCCTGGGATTTGAGTTCGGGTGTAAGTTGGGCGCCGAAATCCGCGAACTCGAATACCGGGCGAATTTCGATCTCGGTGCCGCCGTCGAATGGGGCGCGCTTGAGCCACTCCACGGCTTCCTCGATGGACTTCACCTGCCAGAGCCAGTAGCCGGCGATGAGTTCCTTGGTTTCGGCGAACGGGCCATCGGTCACGGCACGTTGTTGTCCAGAAAATTTGACGCGTTTACCTTTGGAGCTGGCGTGCAAACCATTCCCATCGAGCATCACACCGGCTTTCACTAGTTCTTCGTTGAATTTGCCCATGGAAGTGAGTAATTCGCGGCTCGGCAAGACCCCTGCTTCGGACTCCTTGCTAGCTTTGACAAAAACCATAACTCGCATCGTGACTCTCCTTTGGACTTGGATTTTAATCCGTTTCAGTTCCACATATACGTCGAACCAAGAACCGCAAAATCGACAGGTGAGGCCGATAAACCGCAAAATTTTTTAACAGGCTGAAAACATTGGTCTTGGCTGGCGACCATATTTTAGGGCTAGGCTGCGGCGCAGATGAAATGCAGCAGTCGTCCGAGTGACAGCGCGGTTTGGACGCATAGGAAAAGGTGCTGGTGAGCCAAAATGTAGCTGCCGAGAAGGTGGCAGCCAGCCCAGATAATCGATGGCGCGAATTTCAGAAGCGCGCAGGTCAGAGCACAGACGAGGTGGTTCAAGTGACCTGCCGCTTTGCCCAGCGGATCCCCGGACAGGATAAGAGGCACCAGCCTGAATACCGTCGTAAGCGTTAATTTAGCGGCTTGAGAGGTTATGGTTTGGGTTGCCATGATGGCCTCCGGTTCGTTTTTCGTGACTCACTTACACGTCGAACCAGAGGCTTCGATATCGACAGCACGGGCTGATTTTTTGGCGGCGAATTGTAATCTGAAGCCGGAACGGATTTCCGTTTGGCGTGGCGGGGACCGAGTTAATTTTTTGTTTGGGCGGGGCTGTGGTTGGCGGTCCAGGCCTTCACGGTGCTGGATAGTTCGGCGAGTACTTGGGGGTCGGTTTTGCCGGAGCGCTTCAGCACGTGGAAGGAATGATCGGCGCCTTCGGTGATATGCAGCGTGGTTTGTGGGCCCAGGCTGTCGCAGATGGGGCGCAACAATGTTAGGTCGGCAAGATCATCTCGCGTGCCTTGCAAGAAAAGCATGGGCAGATTCACCAGCTGTAAGTGTTCGGCACGTTTGACCGACGGGCGCTTGGGAGGGTGCAGCGGAAAGCCAAAAAATACTAGACCTCGGACTGCTTCCAATTTCTGTTCGGACGCGGCTAGCGAAGTCATTCGTCCGCCCATCGATTTACCGCCTGCGAACAGGGGAAGGTCGGGGGCTAATTGAGCTGCGGTTGCGACGGCGGCGGCCACGGTTGCGGTTAGCATGGGCTGTTTGTCTGGAACGCCGCGACGATGTTCCATATAGGGGAATTGGTAACGGAAGGTAGCCACGGTGTCTTCGGCCAACTGATGGGCGATGGCGGACATGAAGGTGTGATTCATTCCGGCGCCTGCACCGTGCGCCAGTACGAGAAGCGATGTGGCGCGAGTGGGCAAGAGCAGCAGGGCGGAAACTTCTTCTTTATCCAGAACAGGAAATCGAAGATTGCGGACGTCGCTCATTGGGGTTTAACGGGGCTCATTGCGGTTCAGCGGGGTTCATTGAAGTTCGTTGCGCGGACTTATGGAGATTGGTGCGAAATGAATTTGGTGCCCGAAAGAGGACTCGAACCTCCACTCCCTTGCGAGAACCAGGTCCTGAACCTGGCGCGTCTGCCAATTCCGCCATTCGGGCACAAGTGCGGCGCGTGAAGATGTTGTAAATCACGCGTAGTGAAGCTTTTTCATTCTGCCCGGCGACCCCACCTTTGTCAACGAACGGGCGCTGCTGAACGCTTATGGGATTTACTGGTGCCAGCGAGAACTTGTTAATATGGAACTCTTTCAATTGGTTTCGCGACCGAGGAGAGGCTGATGACTGTTCAGGAAGCAATCGCGATAGCGGAACAGCTTCTTCCGGGAGTCCCAGAGCCGGACGGAACTGAGGACCCTCGTTGGCAAGCCATCATTGAGGTGGGAAATTTCGTTGAGCATGAACCCGAGGCCATCTGGCCGTTCGTTTTGAAGTGGGGCTCGCATGAGGACGATGATGTTAGGGCAGCCATCGCGACCTGCGTGCTTGAACATCTCTTGGAATATCATTTTGACCTGCTTTTCGCGCGAGTTGAGGAAGCTGCTAGAGCGAATGTTTGGTTTGCAAAAACGACAGCGCAGTGTTGGAAATTCGGCGACGCGGAAGAGCCGGAGCGTGCGGTGCGGTTCGATAACTTGCTCGCCGACCTTCGTAATACGATTCGCTGACTAATCCGAATCATCGTTGCGTGGAACGGCGTTCCAAGGTATTTTCGCTGGCTGATTCAAACGTCAGAAACTAGATTCGATTTTATTTATTTCAACGGAGAACATTCGATGCCAAGGTTCGCTTCAGGATTTGCTGTGACGGCCGCGCTTTGTGCGCTGCCGCTGATGGTTGTTTGCGCGCAGACGAAGGATGAAACCCAGACAATTAAGGTGGAATCGGCCAGAAGCGAAGCGGCGAAGATCGAACAGTTCAAACCTGAGCAACAGGCAAGCAAAGGCAGCGTCACGATTGGCGGGAGTGTCATCAATTACGACGCGTATGCGGGCACGCTGGTGGTGCATACGAAGGATTGGGACGATGTGCCGCAGAACCGGGATAAGGACGACAAAAATCAGCCGCCGGAAGCGAGCATGTTCTACGTGGCGTATTTCAAATCCGATAGTAAAGGGGCGCAGCGTCCGCTGACGTTTCTGTATAACGGCGGTCCGGGTTCGGCGACGGTGTGGCTACACATGGGTGCGTTCGGGCCGAAGCGGGTAGTTACGTTGGATGATTCGCATACTCCGGCTGCACCTTACTCGGTCGTAAATAATGAGTACAGCCTGCTGGATGTGAGCGATCTGGTGTTTGTGGATGCGCCCGGGACGGGATTCAGCCGCATCAGCGGCAAAGACCGGGAGAAGGCTTTTTACGGCGTGGATCAGGATGCGCAGGCGTTCGCGGATTTCATTACGCAGTTTCTCGGAAAATATGGCCGATGGAATTCGGCAAAATATCTGTTTGGCGAAAGTTACGGCACCACACGATCGGCCGCGCTGGCAAACGTGCTGGAGACAGAACGCGACGTGGATTTCAACGGCGTGATCCTGTTGTCGCAAATATTGAACTACGCTTTAAGCGCGGACCGCGCAGAGGCCAATCCCGGTGTCGAGTTGCCGTATCAATTGGCACTCCCCACCTATGCGGCAGCGGCGTGGTATCACCATAAGTTGCCGGGCCAACATAAAGAATTAACCGCGCTGCTCACCGAGGTTGAGCATTTTGCAATGACTGACTACCAGCAAGCGCTGGAGGCGGGACCGACGGCGTCACCTGAGCAGCGGCACGCAGTCGTCGCGAAGCTCCACGAATATACCGGGCTGCCTGCTGAATATATCGAGAAAGCGAATCTGCGCGTCACTCCGGGAGAATTTGAGAAAACGCTTCAGGACGACACCGATACGACGACAGGAAGGCTGGACACGCGTTTCTCCGGACCCACGCTCGATCCGCTGAGCAAAGCGGCGGAGTACGATCCGCAATCGGCGGCGATCAGCTCGGCGTATGTTTCGGCGTTTAATGATTACGTTCGCAAGGATCTGAAGTTTGGAGAAAACCGGACGTATAAGCCTTTAGCTCGACTCTATAGAACGTGGAATTTTTTGCATCAGGGTCCGGGCGCGGGGATTCCCCTGCCACAGGCGACCAACGTAATGACGGACCTGGCGCTGGCAATGAAATACAACCCGGAGTTGAAAGTTATGTTGAACGCCGGGTATTTCGATCTGGCGACGCCGTTTTACGAAGGCGTTTATGAAATGGAGCATTTGCCGATTCCGGCGAAATTGCAGAAGAACATCGAATATCAGTTTTATGAATCGGGGCACATGGTCTATGCGCACGAGGCTTCGGCGAAGGCGCTGCATGACAATGTGGCGGCGTTTATTCACCGGACTGAGAATTCGAAAGGGAAGTAGCGATCGCCCGGAGTGGTTGCTGCATCGTGCAGAGTCCATGGGAGTTAGCACGATTGAGATCGAAAAAGCCGGACGACCGTTCCCCGAGTGGTTCGGCAAGTTTGAATTGATACTTTCAATATGAAGTAATAGATATTCGAATTCATGAGGGGTATACTCCAGCCAATACCTTGTCTGCCTGTTCGGGCAGGCACCGCAGAGTCGGTTCCAAGGGAGGTCCTATGGAGATTTCGGGGCCCATTTATTATTTGCTAATCGTTTGGGCGGTTGTCACGGGAGTCTTTTTGCTCCTGCTGGTGTGGCGCACCTTGCTAACCAGTCATGAGGGTGATCAGATTTTCCTGGACCCTTCCCAAGACCATATGGCTAGAGAGCAGCGCGAAGTGGTGGCCAAGATTATGAAGTTGTCGAAGCCCATAACCACCACGGGGATTACCGCGGGCACTCTACTGCTGGTTATTGCGGGGATGTGGATTTATCAGGGGCTGAAGAATTTCTAGCCGCGCGGACTTTGGTTGGGTGAGTCCAAGCGGCGGGTAGTTTGAGCGAGGCTTACCGCAATCCTAGTGAGCAGGTGGCTGTGTGCCTGCGCCAGTGGTTGGCCCCGGATTCGGTGGGGGCACCATTGAAGTGTGGTTGTGCACGATGGTCCAGTGATTATTTCTTTTCTCCATCACTAAGGTAGTCTGTCCTTGCGCGGTGGCCGGCGTTCCATCGGTAACGGCCTCAAAATCCCACTGATAACAAGCCCACGCGACGTTTCCAGCTACTTTGATAACCGTGTTGGAGCGATCCATGCGCACGCGCTGCATGCGGGTGCGTTGCTGCTGGTAGATTGCCAGGTAATTGTTCCAGCCCACGATCGGCGGAGCATAGGCTCCATTGACCACCGTTACGTCATCGGCGTAATCCTTGTGCAGTTTTTCCACGTCGCCGACCTGCCAGGCGCCCAGCATTTCCGAAATCATGTAATCGATCTGGTTTTCGTCGGACATGGGGACCAGCGGGTTGGTGCTGTCGGCGGGTTGTGTTTCTGATTTCTTTTTCTTGTCTTTCTGGGCCGCGGCTGGTGACGCGCAGGCCAATACCAGCATGACGATGAATGCCGCGGATAACGCAAGGCGAAACGCGCGCGAGATTTCACGGGTTGTGAACAGAGTCTTCATTCCTTGCGAAACTCCTTTGAGCAAATCGATTCTGGAGAGAACTGCTAGAGAATAGCACGCCAGTTTTTTGACGCGCGGGCTGTGTCCAGTTGGTTTACCTACAGTTTTCGGCTACTTGCTGTTTCCGCTGGCGGAAGCTTTCAAAGATTGGGAGGGGTTTCGGCCGGCTTCGCGCGAGGCGCTGAGGAGATTTATGAACAGGCGATAGGCGCCGGGCACGCCTTCCGGCAATTGGCGAAAGAACGCGAGACCGGTGTAGATGTAGGTTCCTTTGCCATAGTGGGTATAAACCAGACCGCCATTTAGATCCGGCTCATTGGGATCATTCATGGAGAGTAGCGGAGTGTATTTAGCGTCGAATTGACTCCAGAAATATAGGCCGCGTTCTTGGATCCAGCCGTTGAAATCCTGCGGAGTAATTTTATTGGGCTTGTTGAGCAGCGGATCGCTCTGCTTCAAAAATTTGACGGGGGAAGCCTCGTCGGTGATGCGCGGCAGAGGGCTATTGGGTTTTTCGGGGGAGATTTTTGCGGGGTAGGGCGCATATTGAAATTTGTCCCAGGCGAAATCGCGCTGGTACTGCACGACGAGAGTGCCGCCGTTGGAAACGTAGTCGAGCAAACGTTGATTGGTGCCGGCCAATTCGGGACGGAGTTCGTAGCCGCGCACACCGACGATGATGGCGTCGAAGCGCGAAAGGTTGCTGAAGGCCAGGGCCGCGGCGTCCAGCATTTCGACTTGGATGCCCAAACGTTCGAGAGCTTGCGGGATGGGCTCGCTTTCCGCGGAAATATATCCGACGCGCAAGTCGTCAGGCGCGGAGGCGTCAAAGGCGAAAACTTGGCATTGCGCGGGTTGGCTCCACAGCAGCGTGGGCATGGAAGGCAGTGGGGCGAGCGAGGCGGAGAATTTTTCATCGCCGCGCTGAGCGAAGGCGGTCAGCGGGTAGGTGCCGGCAGATAATTTTGTGGGAGGAGTGACGGTTAACTTCGCGTATTGGTCGCCAGAGCCGACGAATTGTAAAGATACAGGCGAGCGGACGGTCCAGCCTTGCGGCACGGTGAGACCCACTTCGACTTTGGCTGGCTTGGTGGCGTAAGAATGGACGCGTGTCAGCACATCAAACGGTTTTTTGGGCTTGGCCAATAATTCGATGGCTTGATCGGGCTCGAGTGCGAGGGTGTATGCGGGGACCATGCGCACTGGAACGCGATCAATGCGCGTGGAGGTTGCAGCGATATGGGTGACCGGTTGCTGCTCGGCAAATTTGTGGCCAGAAACAGTTACTTCTTGAATCGCGGTTGCAAGGGCCGGCGGTTCTGGTTGTTGCTGCTCCCAAGTTGTCTCGTGGGGAAGTCGGCCATGGATGGTCACTATAAACTTTTGAGTTTTGGAGGAGTCGCCGGCGGCCGTGACCTCCGACTCGGGACGCATGAGTATCTGCAGCTTTCCGAGTTCGCAACCAGCTTCTTTGCGGCAGCGGGAATAGGCGTCGACGGTGAAATTTTCCCCGGCGACGACTTCGCTGCGGTCTGCTTCAGCGACGACCTCGAGGCCGGCCGCCAGCGCCAAAGCGTGATTCGAGCGCTGTAGTGCGGCGCGAATATCTGAGTAGCGAGTTCTTTCCTCTTCTGACTGTGGGTGATGATCTTTTGCGAATTGATCCCGCGAGACCAAGGATGCGATGCGTTCCGCGGCGGAGGCGATTTCAGCTGAGGATTTTTGCCAATGCAACTCGAGAGCGTCGCGTCGAGCTTGTTGCAATTCATCTTCCGCCTGCTTTAGGACCGGGCAGAAAGTGGCGTCGTTGGTGCAGCCGTTCATTGAACTGTCGCCCGCCAGGGAGTGCAGCGGCTGGGCGAACATGGTGGGGTCGATTTTTTCTCCGGACTCAGAGACTAAGGCGATGGGGCGGTGAAGAAAGGGCGAGCCCAGGACGCCAGAGATACCTTGGGTGCGGTGATTGGCAAAAGCGTCGATGCCAATTTCGCGCCAGGTCTTTCCCCACAGCGCCGAGACATCATCGAGAGGAAGCTGCAGGCTGGCTGGGTTCGCAGCGCTTCCGCCGCTGCGATCGACGTCGAGAATTTGCACCGGGTGATCTTTGCCTCCCCACGGTGTCGCGATTTCTGTGGATGAGTCGTTCATTGATTCGGCAGCTGCGCTTGCATTTGTGGGCCGCCCGTAGGATGGATCGGCTGCAAGTTTTACTGCCTGAGGAGTCCAGATTCCCGCGGCTTGATGGTGGCCGTGGCCGGAATGTACGCCGCCGAAATTGTTGATCACGATGTTCGGTCGAAAGGAGCGGATGACGCGCACCATATCCGCCAGGACTTGATCGCCCCAGATTTTTTCTGTCTCCTCGGGAGTTTTTGAGTAACCGAAATCTTTCGCGCTGGTGAAATATAGTTTTACGCCGTAGCCGCGCGTGGCGGCGAGTAATTCTTGCGTGCGAATGAGTCCAAGCTGGGGAGCCTGTTCGGGGCCGAGGACGTTCTGGCCGCCTTCACCGCGAGTGAGAGAGAGCAAGGCGACATCCGCGTGCAGGCCGCGAGCGAGGTAGGTGAGCACGGCGGCGGATTCGTCATCGGGATGCGCGGTGATATACAAAATGCGAGTGGTGACACGCGCGCTGTCGATGGCTTCGACGGTTTCGTTGAGGCCGGGACCGGTGCCGGGCGCAGGCGCAAACTGCGCGAAGAGCGGGGTTGCCAGAGAAAAGGTGAGAATGGAAATTGCGAATGATTTCAAAACTGAAAGTCTCAAGCACCCTCCGGTTCGTGGCGCGCTTCGGCGACCGCGAAAGGCCATTGTCGCACTTCCCGGGCGCGTAACAGAAATGCCACTATGCCGAGGCCGATGAGAAGCAAGCCCCACTTGCGTGCTGAGCCGGTGGCCCAGAACAGCCCGGCCCAACCGCACATGGTGAGGATGGCCGGGAGCGGGTACAACCACATCTTGAAGGGGAAGCGTTCGGGGGGCCAACGGCGATGCAACAGGATTAAACCGATGGCCTGTCCGATAAATTGCACGAGCAGCCGCGTGGCGAGTATCGCGGCGATGACGGTGGAGAGCCTGAATAGCAAACTGGAGACGAAAGCCACCGCTCCTAGAAATAAGAGCGAGACGTGCGGGAATTTCTTTTGCGGGTGCACGCGCGAAAAAATGGAAAAAAAGCTGCCGTCCAACGCGGCCGCGTAGGGAACACGCGAATATCCCAGAAGGGCGGCAAAAATGGATGCAAAGGCGATCCATAACACCAACATGGTGGCAACGCGAGCGGCGAATGGACCGGAGATGGTTTCCACAAAAGTGCTCACGAGGAATGGCGAGTTTTGGGCTTGTTGCCACGGGACCACGCCGAGAATGCTGGTTTGCATGGCGAGGTAAAGAACAGCGATGCCGACGATGGAAATAAAAATTCCGCGCGGAATATTTTTTTCGGGTTCGCGCAGTTCGCCGCCGAGATGGCAGATGTTGTAGTAACCCCAGTAGGTGTAGGTGGTGCTGACCATGGCTGCGCCCAGCCCGGCGAAGAAAAGGTGCGAGAGATGGAAGGCGCCGGGCGGAAAAGAGAATGCGAGGGCGGGGTTGAAATGGGTGATGCCGCCGCCGATCAGCCAGATCATGGTGCCGATGACGCCGATCCACAGCAGCACGGAAATTTTTCCGATGGTGGTGATGCGCCGGTATAAAAGCGCGACGAGTAGCAGAACGACGGTGCCGGAAATGGCCTTCTGCTGGTAAGCGCTGAAGGGATGGAGGTAAGTGGCGTACTGCGAAAATCCGATGGCGCCCGAAGCGATCACCAGGGGGGCTTGGATCAAAGTTTGCCAGACGAAGAGGAAGGACATCAGCCGTCCCCATTTTTGGGGGCCGTAGGCTTCGCGCAGAAAAACATAACTGCCGCCGGCGCGGGGAAGAGCGGCTCCCAATTCGGACCAGACGAAGCCGTCCAGTAAAGCAAGCACGGCACCGGCGGTCCAGGCGAGCAAGGCTTGCGGTCCGCCCATCGCGCGGATAACCAGCGGGCTCACTACGAAGGGGCCGATGCCGATCATGTCGATCATGTTCAGGGCTACGGCTTCTTTCAGACCGAGGCCGCGTACCAGCCCGGGGTCCTGTTGCGTCGCGTTGACCGGCGCTGAACCGGCCGGTGCGCTTGCTTGCGGCGCGGCAACGGATTTTTGTGGTGGCGTCATCGGTCCGCAGAGGATAGCAAATGGGCAGCGCGGCTCCTACTCAAACGGATAATCGGAAGATTGGCGGGGCCGAAGTGATGGTAGTGTCGGGCGCATTGACCTTATCGTGCCGAGGGTGATAATCATGAAGGGTCTTGCGCAGCTTTCCTCGCGGGGCTGCGGGACGAATTTGGCCTTGCGCCGGTGTTTGGCTGCTCGGTGCATGGATCGATAGTCAACGCGTGGCGGGGAATCGGCATCACATCCCAAAAGCAAATTGGTTGCACGCCCATGGTGTGCTGCAGCGATTACGTAGCTCGCTGACATCGACCTGGATTGCGGCGTATGCCTGGTTTCATTTGCAGCGATGAAGGAGTCTCATGAAGCGGTCCTGGACAGCCTTGGCTGTCGCATTGATATCGATCCTGGCAGTCGCCGGCTGCAATGATTACGGCAATACATTTCAAAATAATACCGGGGCATCGGTGACGTTTTTATCTCCCTCGACCGTCAGCGCGGGCAGCCCGGATTTCACGTTGACGATCAATGGCAGCGGGTTTGTGGCGCAGACGTACGTCACCTGGAATGGCAAAAAACTCAACACCTTGGTTACGCTCGACTCTACCAAAACGATTGTGCTTAGCGTCACGGCGACAGTGCCCTCGGCGCTGGTCGCCAAGCCCGGGACGGCTACGGTGATTACACAAAATCCGTTTTCAGGCGCGGGCAATAACGGGTTGTCAAATCCGGTTACGTTCATTATTAACCCGCCACCCAATCCTGTTCCCACACTGACGGCGATTGCGCCCACGACCATAGCGGCGTGCGGAACTTCGTGCACGAATTTAACTTTGGATCTGCAGGGAACAAACTTCATTACCTCATCGGACCCCACGCAGGTGTCGCAGGTTCGTTGGACGGCGGGGCCGACGCAGACAACTTTGGCGACCACCAGTGTTACGTCCACGGACATCAAGGCGACGGTGCCGGGCTCGCTTATTTCCGCGACGGGGACCGCGATGGTGACGGTTTTCAATCCCCCAGTGCCGCAAACAAGTCCGCCCGGCGGCACGCCAAATCCGTCGAGTGGCGGAGGCGGGACGAGCGGTGCACAAACATTCACGATTACCGCCGGGGGTGGGGCGTTGGCGCATGCGGCCTCGCAAACGGTGGTGGAAGAGACTCCTTCGGTGAGTGCGGATGGACGGTACGTGGCTTACAGTGCGTCAGACGGTCAGCACACGCAGATTTTTGTGCGGGATACGTGTGAAGGAGCTGCCAGCGGATGCAAGGCTCAGACAACATTGGTCTCGACGGCGTCCGATGGTAGCGGTGCGAATGACGACAGTAGCTCGCCCTCGATTTCGGCGAACGGAAGATATGTGGCGTTCAGTTCCGCGGCAACCAATCTTGTGGAAAATGCGCCCGCGGGGCATCAAATTTATTTGCGCGACACGTGTACGGGGGCGGAAGGCAGTTGTTCGCCTGCTACGCAGATTGTTTCGATTGATGTGAATGGCGCCCTGACGGGCACGGAGAGTTTTCTGCCGTCAATCAGCGCTTCGGGGAGGTTTGTGGCGTTCGTTGCGGTTACCCAGAGTCACGCGGCGCAGCAGGGCGGCGTTGTGCCTGGCGCAAAAAATAGCGGATATCGGCAGGTTTTCGTGCGCGACACGTGCGTGGGTGTGTCCAGTTGTACGCCCAGCACTTCGCGAATCTCGATGCAGCCTGGCGATGGGACGTCTGCGGCGGCGAAACTAGCCGGACCAGCGATGGGTGCGAACGGGAAGAGCGTCGGACTTGCAGGACAAGCGGCGACGCTTTTTACTCGTTCGGTGGCGATTGACGATCGCGTTTTTCTGGCGATTACAAATTCTGACAAGTAGTGTTTGTGGGCGGGGAATCCAAAGGCGTGACAAATTAGTATGTCCCGCGCGTTATGGGATTTCTCAAACGTTGATACATTGAGCTCGGCCCTACCACCTCCGGACCCACCCTTGCGAAAGACGCAAGGATGGGGCACCCTCCGCATTTTTGGGTCTTGTATTTTTGGTTACGTCGCGACCTGTCGACGAAAAAACTTGCGGATCTGACGCAGAGTATTGAAATGGGCTAGTTGAATCGGACTTTGATGTCTGAGCGCTTTTCTAGATGGACGGAGTCGACGAAGCGGACCTGGCGGTCATCCAGGGTTAAGATCATCGACTGGGTGCGGATGCCTTCGCCAAAGAAGCGCACGCCGCGGAGCAAGTTGCCATCGGTCACGCCGGTACAGGCGAAAATCATTTTCTTTCCAGGAGCTAAATCTTCGGTGTGGTAAATGCGTTTGGGGTCTTTCACGCCCATTTTTGCCAAGCGTTCTTCGTGTTCCGGCTTGCTGACCACCAGGCGGGCCACAATTTCACCATTCAAGCAGCGTAGGGCTGCCGCAGTCAGGACGCCTTCTGGCGCGCCGCCTATGCCCATGACGGCGTGAACGCCGGTTCCAATCACCGCGGCGGAAATGCCAGCGGAGAGATCGCCATCGCCGATCAAGCGAATACGCGCGCCTGCTGCGCGAATGTCAGCGATTAATTTTTCATGGCGCGGGCGGTCCAGAACGATCACGACGAGGTCTTCTACGTCGCGATCCAGCCGCTTCGCGATAGCTTTCAAGTTGGTGGCTACTGGTGCGTCAAGATCGACCACGCCTTTGCACGACGGCCCGACGACAATTTTTTCCATATAAAGATCGGGGGCGTGCAACAAGCCGCCGCGTTCGCTGGCAGCGAGGACCACGATGGCGTTGGGAGCTCCGGTGGCGCACAGGTTGGTTCCTTCGAGCGGATCGACAGCAATGTCGACTTGAGGGAAGAGGGCTTTGGGCGCATGAGTGGCTAAGCCGACTTTCTCGCCGATATAAAGCATGGGAGCTTCGTCGCGCTCGCCTTCGCCGATGACGATGGTGCCGTCCATCTGCACGGAGTCCATGGTTTTACGCATGGCTTCCACGGTTATTTCATCGGCTTTATGGCCGTCGCCAAAACCCATGGTGCGCGCGGCGGCGATGGCGGCCGTTTCGACGACGCGAAGAAATTCGAGACTGAGCTGCGCTTCCATGGATGGCTCTCCGAAATGGTGCAGTGCTAGGCGAACGGGGCTAATGATAGGGCAAGCGCGGACTACAGTCGACTGTTGCTATGTCGTGGAGTTGCTATAGCACAACTGTTATGAGGCAGGACACAACTTTGCGGCTAGCGCTCTCACGGAAGAGCTAACTGAATGCGGAGATGCCGGTGATGCGCTCGCCGATGACCAACTTGTGGATGTCGTTGGTGCCTTCATAGGTGGATACGCTTTCGAGATTGTTCATGTGTCGCATGATGGGGTAGTCGTCGACGATGCCGTTGGCGCCGAGAATGTCGCGTGCCTTGCGTGCAGTTTCGAGAGCGATGGCGACGTTGTTCATTTTGAGCATGGAGATGTGCGAGGGATCGACCTTGCCATTATCTTTCAGCCGGCCAACGTGCAGGGCGAGGAGTTGTCCCTTCACGATTTCGGTAATCATCCAGGCGAGTTTTTCCTGCACCAGTTGATGACTGGCGATGGGCTTGTTCGCAAATTGCTTGCGAGTTTTCGCGTATTGCAACGCGGTGTCATAGCAGGCCATGGCGGCACCCAGTGCGCCCCAGCCGATGCCATAGCGGGCCTGGTTCAGGCAGCCCAACGGGCCTTTCAAGCCGGAAACTTTTGGAAGGAGATTTTCTTCCGGAATTTCGCAATCGGTGAATGAGAGGCCAGAGGTGACGGAAGCGCGCAGCGACCATTTTCCGTGTACATCCCAGGTTTTGAATCCGGGGCGGCCTTTCTCTACCAAGAAGCCGTGAATTTTTTTGTCCTCGCACTTGGCCCAGACGACGGCGATATCAGCGATGGAACCGCTGGTGATCCACATTTTTTCGCCGTTTAAGATGTAACTGTGGCCTTTTTTTACCGCGTGGGTCAGCATGCCGCCGGGATTGGAACCGAATTGCGGTTCTGTCAATCCAAAACAACCGATGGCTTTGCCCTGTTGCAGTAAGGGCAGCCATTTGTCTTTCTGCGCATCGGAGCCGTAGGTATAGATGGGATACATCACGAGCGCGCTTTGCACGGAGACGAAACTGCGCAGACCAGAGTCGCCGCGCTCCAATTCCTGAGTGACTAATCCATACGCGACGTTGGACATGCCCGCGCAGCCATAACCTTCCAGGCTCGCGCCAAAAAATCCGAGCTCACCCAATTGCGGCACGAGATGCTTCGGGAAAGTGCCTTCGCGGCTGTGTTTTTCGATGATGGGGATTACTTCGTTATCGACAAACTGTCGCGCGGTTTGACGCACGAGTTTTTCTTCATCGTTGAGTTGCGAATCAAAATCGATGTAATCCACTCCGGCGAATCCGGCCATACTGCTCTCCTCGTGGGCACCACTGTTGCCGCGGTATTGCGGTCAATCGAACCAAGTCATTCAGAAAAACGGTAAAAGTTGGTTCCGCGGAGTCTATGGATTGGTGCAAGCGGAAAGTATTTCCATCAGGCGCACTCTTCAAGTGTAACAAGCGTTTTCGAACGACAGCAACCAAGTCAGTTCTAAGACGGGTGACACGCGGGTTTTTGTCGTGGAGATGTTCAGCGCGAGGTCACGTCGGCCGGAGGTGGCAGGTTCCGATGCTTCAGCCATTCCATGCTGATGCTGTGGTTCTTTTTCTCGGGAGGTATCTGGTCCAGGCTGGGCATGAAGATTTGCAGGCCAGCTTGAGGGGTCATCCTGGTGTAGCCGTTCACGAGTTGATCCTGATAGTTGGCCAGGTCCAGATCAAACCACGCGTTATTGGAAAGATCGACCATCATTAAGTCGACCTGCCGCATGGTGAGCTTTCCAAAATCGATGGTGCCACCGTGGAGTTGCAAATAATTCCGCCACTGCTCGACGCGTGTTACGTCTTCCTGGGCGTTGCCGTAAATTTCCTGGAAGTCCGGATTGATGATGCGCACACTGGTGAGCTGTCCGCGGATGTGCGGTGGTGGGACGGCTTTGCCGGTGTCCAGGAAGATGTCATTGCCTTTGACCTCCACGCCAGGAATATCGCCAGGGTGGAACAAGCTGGAAACGGTGACGCTCATCCCACCGAGTATTTTTTTGATGGGAATCTCCAAAACGTTAATTTTCGTGACGTGTATTTGAATACGATTATCAGGAGCGACGCCTATGGTGGAAATCACTTCAATGGGAAGCGGAATGACTTTGTGAAGCGTTCCGTTGAGTTTGAGTTGGTCTCCATCGCCGGAAAGCTTGATATTAGTCAGCGGCGAATTGGTAATGCCTTGATTGAGAAAATTTGCCAGATCGCCGACGTTGGTGTGAACGATGCCGTTTTTTACGTCGATGAAAAACGACTCGGGGTCGTCGAAGGAAGGGTTAACAGTGCGGGAGGTCCGGGCCATCTGGCCGCGGAGCCAACGAACATAAATGCGGAAGCCGGTGGGCCCTTTGCGCAGCATAAGATTGTGGGCGTAAACGTTGGTGGGCGCGGAATTGGGCGCGCCACCCGCCTCCGGGTTGTTGCCGGAGATGACCACGGCGTTGGAAGTCTCACCGGTGGCCGGGGGCGCCGCGACACGCTTGGTCGGCCACAGCCGCCAAACGAGCAACGCTGCGATCACTACCAGAGACATACCCAGTGCCAGACGTCTGCGCATACGTTCAGCTAAACCGAAACCAGGGTGACCGTCAATACCAGGCACTATCTGCCAAATCGAGCGAGATGATTTAATTGGAACAGCGCAAGGACCCGCAACGACGAAGAGACTGCTCAGAACGAAATGACAAGGAACCAGGTTGGCAAAAAGACGATCAAGGATTGAAAGCGCGCTTCGAAGGCAGCCGGAGATTCTGATTTTTGATGTGGATGGCGTGTTAGTGGATGTGCGCGGAACTTATTGGCGTTCGGCGCTGGAAACTGTCCGTCATCTGAGCGGCAAACGCGTGACCTACGCGGATTTGCATCGCTGGAAAGCCAAGCCCGGTTACAACGACGACTGGCGCATGACCGCTGATTGGGTCACTTCACTTGGGACGCCGACGACCTACGAACAAGCGCAAACGGCGTTCAATGGATTTTACTGGGGTACTGCGGAGAGACCTGGGAACGTCCTCAATGAGAAATTGCTGATCACGCCACGACAGATTGCTACTTGGGCAAAACGTTACGAGCTGAATCTTTTTACCGGGCGCAACCGGCGTGAGTTTTCATTTACGTTTGATCGCTGGGCCGCGGCGCAGCATTTTCGAACGGTGATCACCATGGACGACGTAGCGCGGATCAAGCCGCATCCGGAGGGACTGCTTAAAATTTTGGCTGGCCGCGATCCGGCGAAAGCGCTGTATCTTGGCGACAATATCGATGACGCGCTGGCTGCCCGAGATGCCGGCGTGCCGTTCATGGCCATCATTGCGGAGGGCGAACACGGTTATCGCGCGCGTGCCGCGGCGTTTCGCAAGTTGGGTGCGCTCGCACTGCTGCCGCGCGCCACAGCGCTGAACAAATGGTTGGTTGCTCGTCCATAATTGTGTTTTTTTATGTATGAGTGTCTCTTGGAGCCAACAACTTTCTGGTCGCTCTTCAATTGGGGAAAATAACTCAGCGGTCAATTGTCGTGCTGGTGCCGCATTGGACACCGGAAAGTGGGCCGCGTTCGAGGTGACGTTTGGTCACTGTAAACTTGGACTCCCTTCCTTAGACGACGTCCATAAGTCGGGGCCTGCTTCCTTTTGGCAAATTGGTGACAGATGAAGAGTAGTTCTGTGTGGAACCGAAAGGTGCAGCTCGGTTTTGGAGCTGCCTTTCTGACATTGTTAGGCACAGGTGTGATCTCTTATCGCGCCCTGGTGCAATCCAACAGAAGCCAAGGATGGCTGCGCCACACCGATCAGGTTCTTGAAGAACTCCAGGAACTGCTATCCGTAAGCGAGAATATCGATTCCAGCAGCCGTGGATTTGTACTAACGGGCGACAAATCCTATATGGAGACCTTCACTGCGAAGGTCTTACAAGTGGCGCGCGCTGAAGAGTCCGTCGACGAATTGACGATGGATAACCCCTCGCAACAACGCCGTGTCCCGCCCTTGAAAAAGCTGATAGCGGAGAAGGTCCGATTCAACGACAGCGTTAATGAGTTGCGGCGGGCGAAAGGAATGGAGGCTGCCGCGTCGCTGATTGGAGAGGGACGGGGGAAACAGATCACGGGCGAGATTCATGATCTCGTTCAGGAAATGCAAGGAGAAGAGCAGCGGTTGTTGAAAGAGCGCTATGTCGAAGCTACCCGGCAATTAGAGCGCAGTAGAATTGTATTAACACTTGGAAGCCTCGTGGGTTTGCTAACCGCTCTCGTCGCAGAGTGGAGTGTGCGCCATGAAAACCTCCGGCGCGGACGCACAGAAGAAACCCTTAGAGACAGCGAAGAAAAATATCGGATGCTGGTTGACGGAGTCCCCGACTACGCAATTTTTATGTTGGATTTACGGGGGCAGATTGTCAGTTGGGGCGGCGGTGCGGAAAAAGTCAAAGGGTACAAAGCCGAAGAGATCATCGGGCGCAACTTCTCCTGTTTCTTCCCTCCCGAAGAGATCAGGGAGGGAAGACCGCAGGAACTCCTCAGGTTGGCGGCCCTAACCGGCCGGCAAGAAGAACAAGGGATGCGTGTGCGGAAAGACGGATCGCGATTTTTAGCAAATATTACTTTTACAGCTTTGCGTGATCAGGACGGGAATTTGCAAGGATTTTCTGAGTTCAGCCACGATCTGACCAAAAGCAAAGAGTCGGAAGCCAAGTACCGAGGCCTGTTGGAAGCCGCTCCCGATGCGATGGTCGTGGTGAACCAGAGTGGCGAGATTGTGCTGTTGAATGTGCAGGCGGAAAAGCAGTTCGGATACCGGCGAGATGAGTTGGTTGGTCAGCAAGTCAAAAACATTATCCCGAAGGGGTTCGCTGAAAGACTGATTGCGGACGGGACGCGCAGCGCGGCTGAGGCTTTCGCGCAGCAGATTGGAACGGGCATTGAGCTTTCCGGGCGGCGGAAAGATGGGAGCGAGTTTCCGATCGAGATTATGTTGAGCCCGCTGGAAAGCGCCGAGGGAATCCTGGTTACGGCCGCGATTCGCAACATCAGCATCCGTAAAGATGCGGAGAAGCTTTTGGCGCAGATGGAGGGCCGGTATCGCGGGCTGCTGGAGGCAGCACCTGACGCGATGGTCGTGGTGAACCAGAGTGGCGAGATTGTGCTGTTGAATGTGCAGGCAGAGAAGCAGTTTGGGTACCGGCGAGATGAGTTGGTTGGTCAGAAGGTCAAAAACATCATTCCTGAAGGATTCGCCGAAAGACTAATTGCGGACGGTACGCGTAGTGCCGCGGAAGCGTTGGCGCAACAGATTGGAACGGGCATTGAGCTTTCCGGTCGGCGGAAAGATGGGAGCGAGTTTCCCATCGAAATCATGCTGAGTCCGTTGGAAAGCGCTGACGGGGTCATCGTGGTCACGGCTGCGATCCGCAATATCACGGTGCGCAAGAAAGCGGATTTACAACTTGTGCAGAAAGTGGAGGAATTAAATCGGTCGAATGAGGAGTTACAGCGATTCGGCTATGTAGCCTCCCATGATCTCCAAGAGCCTTTGCGCATGGTGGCCAGCTACACGCAGCTATTAGCCAGCCGTTACAAAGGAAAGCTCGACAAGGATGCCGACGAGTTCATCGCCTTTGCGGTCGATGGATGTACTCGCATGCAGGGGCTGATCCACGATCTGCTCGCTTATTCACGATCAGGCACGGATGGAAAAGTGCTGCAAAAAAGATCCAGTGAGAATGCATTGAATAACGCACTCAAAAACTTGAGCGGCACCATCGAAGAGAGTGGCGCGCTGGTGACTCATGACGCGTTGCCGGTAATCACCACGGACGATACGCAACTGGCGCAAGTCTTTCAAAACCTGGTGGGAAACGCGATTAAATATCACGGCACTGAGGTTCCTGCAGTACACATCTCCGCCAGCCGGAAGAATCTTGAGGAGTGGACGTTTTCGGTGCGAGATAACGGCATGGGTATCGAGCCGCAGTACTTCGAGAGGATATTCATACTTTTTCAACGCCTGCACGGGCGTACTGAATTCAAGGGTACAGGGATAGGGCTTGCGATTTGCAAAAAGATTGTGGAGGGATTGGGCGGGAGGATTTGGGTCGAGTCGCAACTTGGCAAAGGCTCGACGTTTTATTTTGCACTGCCTCAGGGGGACTAAAAACACTGATGCCGATCAGCGATCTGCGCACCGACCGGGGTCCCGTTAGTGCGTGATGGTTTGAAAGCTTGTAAAGAACATCATGATTTCCGGCTGATAAAGGCTAAGTTGCAGCAACTGAGGCCAAGGGGATGAGCAAAAAATCGATCAAAGTACTTCTGCTGGTCGAAGACAACCACGGAGACGCCCGCTTGCTGCGCGAAATGTTCAACGAGCAAGGGTCGCACGAGACGGAATTGACGCACGTGGCGTGCATGGGTGACGCCGAGCAGCACCTTGCGACGTCTTCGGTTGACATTATTTTGTTAGACCTTGGGCTGCCCGATGCGCAAGGACTTGAGGCCGTGAGGCGAGCACGTGCAGCCGCTCCAAGCATTCCTTTGGTGGTGCTGACTGGGATGGACGATGAATTGCTCGCAACGCAAGCGTTACAAGAAGGCGCTCAAGACTATCTCGTTAAAGGGCAGATCGAGACGCGCGGGCTTTTGCGAGCCCTGCGGTATGCCATCGAGCGCAAGGCTGTGGAAGACGCGTTGTTCGTGGAAAAAGAACGTGCCCAGGTTACGCTTCACAGCATCGGGGATGCCGTAGCCAGCACAGACAGTTCGGGTAATATCACCTTCCTCAATCTTGTCGCCGAAAAAATGACGGGCTGGACTTTGCAGGAAGCGGCGGGCCGGCCCATGGCAGAAGTTCTGCGACTCATCGATGCCACAAACCATGAGACCACGCCGAATCCGATGGAGGCTGCAGTTGCGCGGAACCAGACCGTGCACTTGCCACCCAACTGTGTCCTTATCCGCCGTGATGGATTTGAAACTCCGATTGAAGACTCCGTATCCCCCATCCACGATCGTAAAGGACAGGCTAGCGGAGCGGTCATCGTTTTTCACGACGTCAGCGCGTCGCAGGCGATGGCGCTGCAAATGACTCATTCGGCCCACCACGACTTTCTGTCGGGTTTGCCAAATCGAATACTGCTGAACGACCGAGTTGACCAAGCCATCGCCTCAGCGTCGCGTCACATGAAAAAGCTCGCGGTCCTGTTTTTGGACTTGGATGGTTTCAAACACATCAACGATTCCCTGGGGCATCCAACCGGCGACAAGCTTCTTCAATCCATCGCAAAACGCCTGGTTGAGTGTGTGCGCAGCTCGGACACCGTGAGTCGGCAAGGAGGCGATGAATTTGTAGTGTTGCTGTTGGACGTGGAGGAACCAGAAGATGCAGCCCTAGCGGCCAGAAAAATCCTGCAGGCCGTGGCGGAAGCGCATCCGATCGACCGGCACGATCTTTGCGTCACCGCGAGCATTGGGGTGAGCGTTTATCCCGACGACGGCCTAGATGCGGAGACGCTCATCAAGAACGCGGATACGGCGATGTACCAGGCAAAGGAAAACGGCCGACAGAGCTATCAATTCTTCAAGCCAGCCATGAATGTCAGGGCCGTCGAGCGGCAATCCATCGAGGAAAGCCTGCGTCGCGCATTAGAACGGCACGAATTCGCGCTGCACTACCAGCCGAAAATTAATTTGCGGAGCGGAGAAATTACTGGCGCCGAAGCCTTAATACGTTGGACGCATCCCGTTCGAGGTCACATCAGCCCGGCACGGTTTATTCCCGTCGCAGAAGACTGCGGCCTTATTTTGCCAATCGGCGATTGGGTTCTTCGGGAAGCGTGCACGCAAGCCCGCACCTGGATGGATGCAGGTCTACCGCTGGCAACCATTGCAGTGAACATTTCCGCGATGGCCTTCCGACAAGAGAACTTTCTTGAAAGTGTATTTACAACTCTCAAAGAGACCCGCTTGGGGCCCACATGTCTTGAATTGGAACTGACCGAAAGCGTGCTCATGAAGCATGCCGATTCTGCGAAATCAATACTCGAGACTCTGAGAGCGAATGGGATTCGAGTGGCGCTTGATGACTTTGGCACGGGTTACTCCAGCTTGAGCTATCTTACGAAGTTGCCAATCGATGCGCTCAAGATCGACCAGTCATTCGTGCGCCAGATCACCACCACTCCGAGCGAGACTACTATCGTGAGGGCAGTGATCGGTATGGCCCGAAACCTGAAGCTGCAGGTCATCGCGGAAGGAGTGGAAACGCAGGAGGAACTAGTCTTTCTTCAGGCTCAACAATGTGACGAAGCGCAAGGGTACTTATTCAGCCGGCCCTTAGCGGCCTCACAATTCGAGCAGTTACTACAGCTTGGGATTGCGGAAAATGTTCTACGTTAGGGAGGGGCTTCTTTGCTCATTTAAGAGGCTCATGTTTTATTTTGCGCAGCGTGAAAGGGATTTAAGAAATAATGGTATCGACTGGAGCAAATAACGCACCCCTTGAAGTCCTGTTAGTGGAGGATAGTCCTGGTGATGTGCGGCTGACGGTGGAGGCTTTTAAGACTGCCAAGGTGCATATCAGTTTGCGTGTCGTCTATGACGGCGCTGAAGCGATGCAGTACTTGAGGCGGGAGGACAAGTATGCCGACGCGCAGCGACCGGATTTAGTTCTCCTGGATCTAAATTTACCCAAGAAGGACGGCCGAGAGGTTTTAGGGGAAATTAAAGGTAATCCCGTGTTGTTGACCATTCCTGTGGTGATCTTAACTACTTCTGCGGCCGACGAGGACATCCTGCGAAGTTACCGGTTGCATGCCAACTGCTACATAACTAAGCCTGTAGACCTAGTGGGATTCCTTGAAGTGGTGAAGAGTATCGACAATTTTTGGCTGTCGGTGGTCAAGTTGCCGCATGAAGTACTGTCATGAGGCGCATGAATTGTCGGCATATGGGTCCCCGTTAAGGGATACGCGGTACTGCTGATTTATACCGAACGAGCTTTCTTCCATTCCAGGGCTGGTAATTGTACGTTGAGGGTACGATGCAGGTATGCTTCGGCAATAACGGCGGCGCGGTCTTTGCCTTCTTCAATGTCGCGGACAAATTCGGAAGGGGCGATCCAGCTTTTGGTATTGACGTTATAAACGGAAAACTGCACACCCTGAGCATTATGCTCAGCGAACAAATGGATATGTTCGCTCCCGACTTTGACTTCGGCCCAGACGCCCTCAGCCAGCATCTATAGACTGTGGCACGCGGGAGAGAAGAAAGCGCCAAAGTATTGAAAGGGAAGAATCGAAGGAGTAACGGGCTAACACAAAAGTTACGAGATACTGTTCCGGAACGATACCGCATTGACGCACGTTAGTACGGATGATATAAATTATTATTCTAGTCGGCACCACATAGCCCACCGTCAACCTCTTCCCGGGTCGGGGAACGGCGTGGCTGCCAACCTGGGGTTCAGGCGACACAATTCGATGCACGTCAATTCTCACCAATCATGAGAGAACTGTTCTTTCAAGTTGTGCCTATAGTCTTGATACTGCTGGTATTTTATGCAGTCCTGAGAGTCCTATTTTTCAAGCCTTTATTGAAGGTTATTGCGGAAAGGGAAGCCCGGACCATTGGCGTGCAAAAGGCGGCTGAAGAGGCGCAGAAAGCCGCCAGCGAAAAGGTAAAACAATATCAGGACGCGCTGAAGCAAGCCCGAACGGAGATTTATGTGGAGCAGGAAGCTGCGCGAAAGAAGGTTCTTGATGAGCGCGCTGCGCAGCTAAAAGAAGCCCGCGCGAAAACGGGTGCTTTTGTGAACGCGCAGAGGGAGCGAGTTGCAGCGGAAGTTCTTGCCGTGCGCCGCGAAATTGAGTCCAGCATTACCCAGTTCGCGGCGCTGGTGGCGCGGCGTGTATTGCAATCGACTCGGCCTCCGAGCGCTACACCAAGAGAATCCCGATGAAGCCAAAGCTAGACGAAACCGCAAAACTATACGCGAGAATTTTGGCCGCCACGTTGTTCTCGCCGTTTTTCCTTGTGCTCAGCGCGCACGCCGAGGAGGCGGGGTCCGCGTCGCAACAATCCGCGGAAAGCCTTTTTAAGTGGATTAACTTCGCGCTGGTTGCCGGGGTAATCGTCTGGCTGTGCGTCAAGAAAGGCCCCGGATTTTTCGGCCGGCGGGCGGATGTCATCAGTTCGAATATTCAGAACAGCACCGAAGCGAAGAAAAAGGCTGAGCAGCAGCTTCTTGATGCGGAAACGAAGTTGCAGAACTTGGAAAGAGAGGTTGCCGATTTGCGAGCTACGGCGCAACGGGAATCCGCGGCGGAAGCCGATCGCATACGCGACCTCACGGTAACGGACGAGCAAAAAATCGCGGAAGCCGGAAAAGCGGAAGTCGTTGCAGCCGAACGTGCCGCGCGGCTTGAACTGAAGGCTTTGGCTGCGAACCTGGCAGTGAGTGGGGCAGAATCGCTGCTGGTGAAGCAACTAACGCCCGCGGCTCAAGAGGCGCTCATCAATAATTTCGTGAAGACACTGGATGGGCGGCCCAATTGAAGTCGGCGAGCATGCAGTACGCCAAGGCGTTCGCGGACATCGCCATCGCGCAGGGTGCGCCGCAAACCTCGGTGAAGCAGTTGGCAGATTTTGGCGAGGCTTTCGCGGATTCCGGGGAGTTGCGTAATTTTCTGGGCAGTCCAGCGGTAGACTTGCAAGCCAAGCACCGGGTGATCGAAAAAATCGCCGCGCGGCAGGGTGCCGGTAGAATCGTTCGTAATTTTGTTTTTGTAATTCTCGACCATCATCGCGCGCACTTGCTGCCAGAGATTATTGCCGGGGTGCAGGAAGTGGTGCGCCAGCGCCAGGGGATTGCTGAAGCCGAGATTTCTTCCGCGGTGGAGTTATCGAGCGCGCAAAAAGCGGAGCTGGCCAAGACCCTTAGCCGCTTGACCGGTAAAAGGATTGAGCCGAAGTATTCTCTCGACCCGGCGCTTCTTGGCGGGGCCATAGCGCGCGTTGGCGATACTATCTATGACGGTTCATTACGGAGCCGATTGGCGGAAATGCGCACGCGACTTGCGGAAGAATGATTTTGAGGTGGAGTTGGCCTCAGGGCTTTTTGGGGATGGTTGGTAGCACGCAGTTGGCTTCGCACTAAATTAGCATCAGGAACCTAAAGCGAAGACTTGAATCGTAGCGATTCAACGGAAATCAGGAGCAGGAATGGGCAAAATCAACGCCGATGAAATCAGCAAAATTCTGCGCGAGCAGATAGAAAACTACGAGCAGACCGTTTCTGTCGATGAAGTCGGGTCGGTGATCAGCGTCGGCGACGGAATCGCGCGCGTTCATGGCCTGGAAAAAGTAATGGCCGGCGAGATGCTGGCTTTCCCGAAAAACATTTTCGGCATCGCGCTGAACCTTGAAGAAGAGGAAGTCGGAGTGGTGCTGCTGGGCGAATCGAGCGAACTGCAGGAAGGCGATGTCGTCAAGCGCACGAATACGATTATGTCCGTGCCGGTTGGCGAAGCGATGATCGGCCGGGTGGTCAATCCGATTGGCGAACCTCTTGATGGGAAGGGGCCAATCGAATCAAAACAACGCAATCCGCTGGAGCGCATAGCGCCAGGCGTTTTGGACCGGCAGCCAGTGCGTGAGCCGTTGCAAACCGGTATCAAAGCGATCGACGCGATGATTCCTATCGGACGCGGCCAGCGCGAATTGATTATCGGCGATAGGCAGACCGGCAAGACCGCGGTGATTCTGGACACCATCATCAACCAAAAAGGCGGCGACGTAATTTGTATTTACTGCGGCATTGGGCAGAAGCGCTCGACGATCGCACAAGTGGTGAAAACCATGACGGACGCAGGCGCCATGGACTACACCATCGTGGTGGCCTCCACCGCTTCGGAGCCGGCTTCACTGCAATACATCGCGCCCTATGCGGCTTGCGCCATGGGGGAATTTTTCCGCGACACCAAGCGGCATGCGGTGACTTTTTACGATGATCTTTCGAAACACGCGCAAGCTTATCGCGAGATTTCTTTGCTGTTGCGCCGCCCGCCGGGACGCGAAGCTTTTCCTGGCGACGTGTTTTACCTGCATTCCCGATTGCTGGAACGGGCCGCCAAGCTCAACGATAAATTGGGTGCGGGCTCGCTGACTTCTTTGCCGGTAATTGAAACGCAAGCGGGAGACGTTTCGGCGTACATTCCGACGAATGTCATTTCCATTACCGACGGGCAGATTTATCTGGAAGCGGATCTTTTCAACGCGGGCATCCGTCCGGCGATTAACGTGGGAATTTCGGTCAGCCGTGTTGGCGGCAACGCGCAGATCAAAGCGATGCGCCAGGTGGCTGGCTCGCTGCGCTTGGACATGGCGCAATATCGCGACCTGGCGGCGTTCGCGCAATTCGGCGCGGACCAACTTGATAAAGCCACGCAAGCGCAACTTGGCCGAGGGCAGCGGCTCACGGAAATTTTGAAACAGGACCAATACGCTCCATTCACGGTCGAAAAACAGGTGCTGAGTTTATTTGTGGCCACCAACGGAGCGTTGGACAGCATTCCGGTTCCGTCGGTGCGCCGCTTCGAACGCGAATTCCTGGCGTTTGTGGAGACCAACTATGACGGCATTCTGAAGTCCATCGTGGAAAAGAAAGCGTTGGACGACAACATCAAGAGCGAGATCAAGAAAGCTGTCGAGGCTTTCAAGGAGCGCTTCGCCACGGATGTGGAAGAAGTGGGTGAATCGGCAGCGAAGGCTGCGGCGGCCCCGGCTAAGGATCAGAACGGCACAGGGGCGGTGGCGACGCCGAAGAGCGAAGATCCATCGGCGAAGAAAGAAGAGACACCGGTAGCAAAATAATTTGCTAGCGCTAGCGAATAAATCTTAAGACATGGCCACATTACTCGATTTCCGGCGCCGCATCCGCTCGGTGAAAAACACGCAGCAGATCACCCGCGCGATGAAGTTTGTCGCGGCGGCGCGGTTGCGTCGCGCTCAGGAAGCCGCGCTGGCGGCTCGTCCTTATGCGATAGAGCTTGCTCGCGTGCTGCGTTCCACCATGGCACGCATTGAATCGCCGGAGCATCCGTTGCTCGCAAAACGACCGGAAAACAATATTTTGGTCATCATACTTACGGGCGAACGCGGCTTGGCCGGCGCTTTCAATAGCAACGTGCTGCGCAAGGCGCACGAATTTTTCCGTAGTCATCAGGGCAAGAAAATTATCACGATCCCGGTCGGAAAAAAGGGCCGTGATTCGCTGCGTAGAGCGGGTTTCACGTTTGCTGCGGAATACGTAAACGTTCTGGCACGCGTGGACTTTAGAACCGCGCGGGAAATCGCCAATCTTGTCGCCGATCTGTACGTCAAGGAAGAGATCGATTCTGTTTACATTATTTTCAGTGAATTCAAGAGTGTGATGGTCCCCACTCTGGCGGTGGAAAAACTGCTGCCGGTGGAAGCTATTCGCGAACATGACACCGAAAAGAATGAGCAGGGCGACGGCGAAAACAAAAAGCCCAACGAGACTCCCATCGACTACATTTATGAGCAGCCTGAAGAGCAAATTCTGGCCAAGTTGCTGCCGCGCTATGTGGAAACGCAAATTCTTCGCGCCATGCTGGAATCTTCCGCGGCGGAACATGCCGCGCGCATGACTGCGATGGAAGCAGCGACGAACAACGCGAATGATGTGATCGAAGCGCTGACGCTGCACATGAATAAGGTGCGCCAAGCGGCTATTACCAAGGAAATTATTGAGATTGTCAGCGGCGCCTCGTACGGCGCTTAGGAGAAAGCATGGCGGAAAAACGTGGACACATCGGACGCGTGGTGCAAGTGATCGGTCCGGTGCTAGACATTCAATTTGAAGCGGGGCATCTGCCGGCGATTTACAACGCCGTGCGCATCACCAGCGAAGGCTTCAATATTCCCGAGCCGCTGGACGTCACCGCGGAAGTGCAGCAGCATCTTGGCGAAGGCCGCGTGCGCGCGGTAGCCATGGAAGCGGTCGAAGGCATGGTTCGCGGCATGCCCGCGGAAGATTTGGGACAGGGCATCACTGTGCCAGTTGGCCGCGCCACTCTTGGGCGGGTGATGAATGTGCTGGGCAAGCCGGTGGATCAGCTTGGTCCTATCAATAGCCCCACGCATTATCCGATTCATCGCGCGGCGCCTCCTTTGGAAGATCAATCCACGGGACTCGAGATGTTCGAGACGGGCATTAAAGTTGTCGATCTGATGGAGCCTTATGTAAAGGGCGGAAAGATTGGATTGTTTGGCGGCGCTGGCGTAGGCAAAACCGTTTTGATTCTGGAGCTCATCCATAACGTGGCCATGCAGCACGGCGGACTTTCGGTGTTCGCTGGCGTAGGCGAACGTACCCGCGAGGGCAATGACCTTTGGTTGGAAATGTCGGAGTCGGGGGTCATCGTTCCAGGCAACACCGAAAAATCCCGTGCCGCATTGATTTATGGACAGATGACCGAACCACCGGGGTCACGCCTGCGCGTTGGACTAACGGGATTGACGGTGGCTGAGTATTTCCGCGACGAAGAACATCTCGACGTGCTGCTGTTCATCGATAATATTTTCCGCTTTGTGCAAGCGGGCGCGGAAGTTTCCGCGCTTCTCGGACGCATGCCATCCGCGGTCGGTTACCAGCCGAACCTCAACACGGAAATCGGTGAACTGCAGGAGCGCATTACTTCCACGAAGAATGGGTCGATCACCTCGGTGCAGGCGATTTATGTGCCGGCCGACGACTATACCGATCCTGCGCCGGCGGCGACGTTCGCGCACCTGGACGCCACTACGAACCTCAGCCGGCAGATCGTAGAGCGCGGCATTTATCCGGCGGTTGATCCGCTGGCCAGCTTTTCGCGCATTCTTGATCCGCGCATCGTGGGAGCCGAACATTACTCGGTGGCGCGAGGGGTGAAATCGATTTTGCAGCGCTATAAGGATTTGCAGGACATTATCGCCATTCTAGGTATTGAAGAGCTTTCCGACGACGATAAGCGTACCGTGGCGCGCGCGCGGAAAATCGAAAAGTTTCTTTCGCAGCCGATGTTCGTAGCGGCTCAGTTCACCGGGCTCGAAGGAAAATACGTGAAGATTGAAGATACGGTGCGGAGCTTCAAGGAAATCGTGGAAGGCAAATACGACGATGTTCCGGAGCAGGCTTTTTACATGGTGGGTACGATCGAAGAAGCCTTAAAGAAGGCTGAAACCATGAAGAGCAACGCGTAGAGCGGACCATAGAAGAACAAGATGCAACTCCCCGAAGCGATCGAGCTGATCATCGTCACGCCGCAGCGGCAACTGCTGCGTGAAAAGGTTGCCAGCGTGCAACTTCCCGGCGCCAGTGGTGAACTGGGCATTCTGCCTGGGCACGCGCCGCTGATCACGGAACTCGGCAACGGTGAGTTGAGTTACAAAGCCTCAGGCGGCGGCGAGCCAGCTGTTCTTGCGGTGCTCAGTGGCTTTGCGGAAGTTTTGCCGGATCGCGTGACGGTGCTCGCGGAAACCGCAGAGCGTCCAGAAGAAATCGATGTTGAACGCGCCAAAGAAGCTCTTGCACGAGCGGAAGCGCGCCTGAAGTCTACCGATCCGGATGTGGATTGGGATCGCGCAACGGTCGCGTTGCAGCGCGCGCTAGTGCGCATCAAGGTGGGCGAGCTTCGTCGCCGTGTGCACAGCCACAGCAGCTAGAGTCTGGTTAGGTTAAACTGTTAAAGAAGTTGATTGGGTTAACCCGCAGGGTCTTCCCCACCAGTCAAAGGACGATCGTTTTCATGGAAACCATCACGATGTACACCACTGAGTGGTGTCCGGATTGCCGCCGAGCGAAATCGTTTATGAAGGAACGCGGAGTGGTTTTTCAGGAAGTGGATATCGAGCAAGATCCTACGGCCGAAGACATCGTGATGAAAGCCAACAACGGCAAGAGGAAAGTTCCCACGCTCAAGGTAGGCGATCACTATTTTGCGTGCAGCCCGTTCAACCCGGTGGCGCTAGCGTCAGAACTAAACATCCCGCTCAATAAATCCTAATCGTCCGCCAGTTTTCCGGCTCTCAAATCAATTTACGGCGACTCCTCGAGTCCAGACGCCTGAGATTTGCATCGCTTCATCCAACAACACGACGTCAGCGTCAGCGCCTACGCGTAGCGCGCCCTTTTTGAACTCCACGCCGAGCAAGCCGGCCGGGTTTAGCGTGAGCATCCGGGTGGTGTCTTCAAAGGATTTGCCCAGCGCCATCACGTTTCTCAGGGCCCGATCTAGGGTTAGTGTGCTGCCGGCCAATTTTCCTTCGGAGTTGCGACACACGCCGCCGGTTACCGTCACTTCAAATTGTCCCAGCATGTATTTTCCGTCCGGCATCCCCGTGGCGGAAACACCATCGCTGACCAGGATTACGCAGTCGGCGCTCTTGGCCTGCAAGAGCAGACGCATAGCCGCTTCTTCGACGTGCACGCCGTCCGCGATCAATTCCGCGGTGACATTCTGGGTGGTAAGAATGGCGCCGATTACGCCGCTGTCGCGATGCGAAAAGGGGCGCATAGCATTGTAGACGTGGACTGCGTGACGCGCGCCGTGGGCAATGGCGGCGCGAGCCTGCTCGTATGTGGCGTCGGTATGCCCAATGGCGACAACCATCCCAGCCTTTATGGCGGCATCAATGCATGGCATGGACCCAAGTAATTCTGGCGCGAGGGTAAGAATCCTGGCGTTTCCACCAGCGGCGGCGACAAACCGGGACAGCAATTCCGCCGAAGGAAGTCTAAGCCACTCGGCGGGATGTACACCGCGCCTGATTTCGCTCAAAAACGGTCCTTCGAAATGTATACCCAGAACTTCCGCGCGCGGTTCGTGCGGTTCATGTTGCGTGGCGATATATTTGGCGATGCCTTCGCTGCTGCGGCAAATATCATCCGCGCTGGCGGTTACGGTGGTAGCCACGAACGAAGTGGTGCCGTGACGAGCAACGGTTTTGGCGACAGTGCTCAAGGCCTCGGGCGTGCCTTCCATGACGTCGCGTCCGCCCGCGCCGTGAATGTGCACGTCGACGAATCCGGGAATGGCGGATTTATCGGTGGCGTCGATTTCAGTGGAATCGTCGGGGACGCTCATTCCTTCGCGTGGGCCGATCAGTTCGATGACGCCGTCGCGCATGAGTATCCCGGCATCGGCGATTTCGCCTGCGGGTGTCAGCGCGCGTTTGGCGTGGATCAGAGTGGTAGGCATGCCAGCGTACATCGTAACGGAAAGGTTGCGTCTCACAAAATGCATGGAACGCCAATCTTTGTTGACCGGTTAACGCCTCGCTCGGAGAGGGCGGTCGAGGTTTGCTTCTTAAAAAGCGCCGCACAAATAAAAAGGAGGACTCGATTGAGCCCTCCTTTTCGCGATCAGATCCGACTCTCAGGCGGCGCTGATCTTTGTTGCAATACGGTTATAGCTTTTAGCTACTCGCGGCGGTGGTGTTGGCGCTGGAAGCTGCCGCGGACTTAGGGAGACTCAAATAGCCTGTGGCTCCGGACTTGGTCACTTTGTTGATCACCAGTTCGAGTGCCGCGCGGCTCCCGCCGGTGTAGAAGAAGATCGGTTCGTTCACTGAACGGTCTTTCTTCTCGAAGCTCTTGTCATCGGCCAGCACGTCTACGGTGTAGCGGTTCTTTTTTACGTTGGTAGATTTCAGCTGCACTTGAATGCCGCCGACCTTTTGCGGTCCGCTCTTGCGCGTCAAAGCAAATTCGAAATAGTCGCGCTGGCCCATGCGGCGGAGTTGATCGATTTCATCATGATTACGAGCAATGAGCGTGCCCATTTCGCTGCGCGCCATTTGGATGCTGTTTTTGGTCGCGTCCAGATCGCCTTTCACGCCAGTCACGTCGCCATTCAGCCTATTGAAATCGTCAGCGCTCGCTTTGGTTGCCAGTTCTGAATTCACGGAGCTTTCCAAACCGCTAAGCTTCTTCTCGTAGGCCACGGTCGCGGATTTGGTCTGCTTGCGCGCGGCGATTAGTTCGCCTTGCGTTAGCTTCAGCTTGTTGGTGACAACTTTCAGATCGCTCTGAAGCTGCTGATTTTGCTCTTCGGCTTTGGTTAAACGCTGGCCCAGGGTGTCGTTGGTCTGTTTCAGAGACGCCTGGGTTGACTGCTCAAAATTGTTAGCACGGCTGATAGCACTCCAACCTACTCCAAGCCCAATCAACGACAAAATCGCCACGATTGTCACCGCCAGCGCCACCCAGCGTGGGGTTGCAGCTGACTGCACCACCACCGGTTCTTGATACTCGTTCATGGACGTCTCCTCTTGGGCGGCACCCACCCGGGCTCGCCACATACATGGAACACTGCATATCTGCGGCCAATTTCCCTGAATGGCACAAAGCTGAGTCAACATCCGTGGCTACAGGCACATAGGAGGAAATAGCGAAGGCACGAAGGCGGATCTGGTCGTCCTAAGACCAGTAAAGCTTACACAGTGTGTTACACACGGGTAAAAATTGCTGAGAGAGTGTCATTTATGGAAGGGTCAACAGGTGAGAAAGCGATGTAGCATCTTGGCGGGGAAATCCACAGCTCGAGCTATAACTTTCAATGGAACAAGGAGTTACTGCTAGGCGGCTCTGCTGGCGGTGGCGGGCTCTCCGGTTACGGACCCGAAGTAGCGGTCCAACGTGTGGGTGGCTGCCTCCAAGACGACTCGGCAGTCAGGGCATCTGTTGAGATGCTCGGAGATCTCGTCCTCAACGTTGGGCGACAACCTGTGTTCTAAATACCAGCAAATCAGATGGATAGTATCTCGACAGCTCATGGTTCCTGTCTTCCTGGACGCTTCAACTTATTCCGCACCGTAACGTCTAGATAGTGCACTCTGCGCACCACATTCGTTCAAAAAACCACAGCCATGCAAGGCAGTGAATTTTATGTGCTTAGCGAAAGTGTGCAAAGAAATGGACATTTTTCTGTTGCATTATTTACCCACCAGAAGATCGCAACTAACTCTGCTAGATAAAGTTTCCCGAGGCTCAGGAGCGGCTGGGCACGATGGTTATTTCGCGCAGCGCCGCGATGCGATCCGCCAGGGGCGGGTGGGTGCTGAACAGCGAGGACAAAGTGCCGCCGCCGAACCACGGTTTTACGATGCACAGGGCCGCCGTCGATGGGGAAACGCTGGTTGTGGGAATGCGCTGGTTGTAGGCGCCTAACTTTTGCAATGCGCTGATCAGACCGTAAGGCTGGCCAACCATGCGCGCCCCGGTCTCATCGGCCGAATATTCCCTGGTGCGGGATAGAAAAAGCTGCAGCATCATGGCGGCAATGGGCGCGAGGAAAATCATAAGAAGCGCGCCAAGACCACCGCCGCGATCGCGGTCATCATCGCCTCCTCCAACTCCGCCAAAAATCATGGCGAAGCGTCCCATGGAGGCCAGATAGGTGATGGCGCCGGCAATGGTAGCGGCAATGGAGCTGGTCAGAATGTCGTAGTTTCGCACATGGGAAAGCTCGTGGGCGATAACGCCTTCGAGTTCGTCGTCGGTCATTAACTCGAGTAAGCCTTCCGTGACCGCCACGGAAGCGTGGTGGGGATTGCGACCGGTGGCGAAAGCGTTGGGTGCGGGCTCGGGAATTACGTAAAGCTTGGGCACCGGCAAGTTGGCTTTCGCCGCGAGCCTTTCCATTACAGCGTATAAGCGCGGCACTTGTTCTCGAGTAACCGGCTTAGCTCCGCTGGAGGCCAGCGCAATCTTGTCGGAGAAAAAATAAGAGATGCCGTTCATGAGAACGGCGATGGCCAGAGCGATTTTCAATCCGTTCTGCCCGCCGATGGCACCGCCGACCACTACCAGCATGACGCTGAGCAAGATCAGCAGGACGCCTGTTCGTAAGATTTTCATAAGAGTTCCATCCGTTAGTACGCACAAACGCGACAAACATTTCGCCGGTGAAAATCGCGCAGCCTGTTTCGACTCGAAGAGGCTGCGCTACTTGATTAGATTCACGCGGCGGCCGCGGGTTGTTTTTCCTTAACTACAGTGAATTGCATCTTCTCTCCGGTGGGATCGCGATCCACGCGGATGCGTTGACCCGGCAGAATTTTGCCTTCGAGAATCTGCATGGCAAGCGGATCCTGAATCATGCGCTGAATGGTGCGACGCAATGGCCGCGCGCCATAGGCTGGATCGTAGCCCTCGCGAAGAATCAGTTCTTCCGCAGCGGGAGTCAGCTCCAGAGTGATGCGACGTTCCACGAGCAGTTTCTCGACGCTCTTCAATAGCATACCGACGATCTTGCCGAGTTGCTCTTTGCCAAGCGGATTGAAGATGATGATTTCGTCGATGCGGTTGATGAACTCCGGCCGAAACGCAGCGCGCAAGGCTTCCATGGCTTCTTTGCGAGCGGCGTCGGGATCATTTCCTGCCAGCTCATAAATCGCGGCGGAGCCCACGTTGCTGGTCATGACCAACACGGTGTTGCGGAAGTCCACGGTGCGGCCCTGGCCGTCGGTCAAGCGTCCATCTTCCAGAATCTGCAGGAGCACGTTGAAGACGTCGGGATGCGCTTTCTCGATTTCATCGAAAAGAATGACTGAGTAAGGATGGCGGCGAACTTGTTCGGTCAGTTGCCCGCCTTCTTCATAACCGACATATCCGGGGGGCGCGCCGATAAGCCGGGAGACGCTGTGCTTTTCCATGTATTCGCTCATGTCGATACGAATCATCAGCTTTTCGTCATCAAACAAAAACTCCGCGACGGCGCGAGCGAGTTCGGTTTTTCCCACGCCAGTCGGACCCATAAAAATAAAGGATCCGATGGGCCGCTTGGGGTCTGACAATCCCGCGCGGTTTCGCCGCACGGCGTTGGAGACGTGAGCCAGTGCATCGTCCTGCCCCACCACTCGCTGGCGCAATCTTTCTTCCATGTGCACCAGTTTTTGCACTTCGCTTTCCAGTAGGCGGCCAGCCGGAATTCCGGTCCATTTGCTCACCAGTTTGGCGATATCCTCTTCGTCGACTTCTTCTTTCAGCATCGGCGCGTTTTTTTGCATGGCACCGAATTGCGCTTCAGCCTGTTTTAGTTCGCGTTCGGCCGCAGCCATGCGCCCGTAACGGATCTCTGCCACCTTGGCTAATTCCCCGCTGCGCTCGTATTTTTGTTCTTCGGCTTTGAGCTGTTCGATTTGTTCTTTTAAGGCGCGAATTTTCTGAATGGCTTGCTTTTCGGATTGCCAACGGGCCTTGCGGGCACTTGAATCTTCCTTGAGCTTCGCCAATTCCTTTTCAATTTGTGCGCGGCGTTCTTTCGAATGCTTGTCGCTTTCTTTCAGCAAGGCCTGGCGCTCAATTTCGAGTTGCATGATGCGCCGCTCGATTTCATCGATCTCCACGGGTAACGAATCGATTTGCATACGCAAGCTGGCGGCGGCCTCGTCGATCAAGTCGATAGCTTTATCGGGCAAGAAGCGATCGGAGATGTAACGGTGTGAAAGGGTCGCGGCGGCGATGATGGCCGCGTCCTTAATGCGCACACCGTGATGGACCTCGTAGCGGTCTTTGAGTCCGCGAAGAATGGAAATGGTGTCCTCCACGGTGGGTTCTTCGACCAGCACCGGCTGGAAGCGGCGTTCCAGCGCAGGATCTTTCTCGATGTATTTTTTGTATTCGTTCAGGGTGGTGGCGCCGATAGCGCGCAGTTCGCCGCGTGCGAGTGCCGGTTTCAGCATGTTCGACGCGTCCATGGCGCCTTCGGCCGCGCCTGCGCCCACCAGGGTGTGCAGCTCGTCGATGAACAGGATGATCTGCCCTTCGGCCTGACTGATTTCTTTTAATACCGCTTTCAAGCGATCTTCGAATTCGCCGCGATACTTTGCACCCGCGATTAATGCGGCAAGATCGAGCGCTACCAGCCGCTTGGTTTTCAACACGTCCGGCACGTCGCCGGACACAATGCGTTGCGCCAAGCCTTCCGCGATGGCGGTTTTTCCGACTCCGGGCTCGCCGATGAGCACCGGATTATTCTTGGTCCTGCGCGCGAGAATCTGCATCACGCGGCGAATTTCTTCGTCGCGCCCGATTACCGGATCGAGTTTCGAACGGCGAGCCAGCTCGGTAAGATCGCGCGCGTATTTTTCCAGCGCTTCGTATGTCGCTTCGGGATTTTGCGAAACCACTCGTTGCGAGCCACGCACGCTGGTGAGCGCCTGAAGGATCGCTTCGTGCGACGCGCCCTGGCGCTTCAGCAGTTGACCAGCGGGATCGCGATCTTCGCTGGCAATGGCCAGGAACAGGTGCTCGGTCGAGACGTACTCGTCCTTGAACTTCTCCGCTTCTTTAAAAGCGCGCTCCAACACGCGATTTACCGCCGTGCCCATGTGTTGTTGTCCGAAGCCTTGCACTTTCGGCAGGCGCGAGATTTCGCGCTCGACTTCCTGGGACAACACTTCCGGGCGGATACCTAATTTCGTAACCAGGGGCGGGACCACCCCGCCGTCTTGCGCGACTAAGGCGGCCAGCAAATGTATTGGCTCGATCTGCTGGTTTTCATGGTTGGCGGCGATTTCCTGGGCGCTTTGCACCGCTTCCTGGGCCTTTACGGTCATTTTTTCAAATCGCAACATTTGTTCCTCACTTCTTCAAAAATAATCCAGACACATCTTGGATGAACCAACCGCTTATTGGTGAGTATCAAATCGACAGAAAGCGAAAAGGGCTGGCCAACCTCGCCAGCCCCCTCGTTTCTGGACCCAATCAAGGCTGGTTGAGCGTTATTACCTGGCTCCTGCAGCGGCTGCAACAGCCGGAGTACCGACGTTGACCTTGATCTGCTTCGGCTTGGCTTCCTCGCGTTTCGGAATGACTAGTGTCAAGACGCCGTTCTGATAATCGGCCTTGATCGCTTCCGAGTTCACGGTATTGGCCAGCGAGAAGCTGCGCGCGAAAGATCCATAGGCGCGTTCGACTCGCAGATAATTCTTCTCATTCCCCTGCTTTTCAAATTTCCGCTCGCCGCGAATGGTCAAAATATTGTTTTCTACGCGAACGTCGAGTTCCTTGGGATCAACGTCCGGCAGATCCGCTTTCACGATCAGTTCATGTTCGGTTTCTAGAATGTCGACTGCGGGTGCCCAAGTCGTGAGGTTTGACTCCTCTTGGCGATGGAAGCCCTCGCCGAACACGCGGTTGAGTTGCTCGTGGAGCGTGGCAGCGCTGCGGAAAGGTTCCCAACGATTCAAAGTAGTCATAAGTTTGCCTCCAAGTCTGTGATAATATGACTGCATACGCATGATACAATCTTAGTGTCACACTGTCAAGTATATATTCACGAAGTCACCGTCCTCTTAAAATGCTTAGTATCAGTGGCATACAAAGGACATTACCACGCAATAAGATATCTATTTTCTAGGTGATTACCGAACAAGCTGAATGAATCGCGATCCTGCTAAACTCAGTGCAGCATGCAACTATCTGAATTCGATTACGTCCTGCCCGCCCAGCAAATCGCACAGCATCCGCTAGAAAATCGTGACGCGTCGCGAATGCTGGTTTTGGATCGCGGCGTAGCTGTGGATGAAGATCGCCTCTTCCTAGATCTGCCGGGACTTCTGCGTGGAGATGAACTACTCGTGGTGAATAACACGCGAGTTATTCCCGCGCGCCTGCTGGGCCGGCGGGTGAGACCGATGGCAGACGGCTTAACGCAGTCTTCGCCATCCGATGGTGAAATCGAAATCTTGTTATCACGCCAATTGGATGACGCCACGTGGGAGGCGCTAGTTCGACCTGGCAAAAAACTTCACGTCGGTCAACGAGTGCAATTTGGCCGAGGCGAGCTTGAAGCGGAAGTAATCGCGCATGGTGACCAGGGACAGCGTACTTTGCGTTTCTCATCCGCTAAGGGCGCTGCCGTGATTGACGAGATCAGCCGGTTGGGTCACATGCCACTTCCGCCATACATCGATCGCGCCGACGAAGCTTCTGACCGCGAACGATACCAAACCATTTTCGCCAGCCAGCCTGGCGCGATCGCGGCGCCGACCGCGGGACTGCATTTCACCGCGGAAGTGCTCGAAAAGATTCGAAAGCGTGGAATTGAAATTTGCGAGCTCACGCTGCACGTCGGCTTGGGAACTTTTCAGCCCATTCGGGCGGAAAGATTGGAAGGGCATGTGATGCATGGCGAAGCTTATGAGATTTCGGCGAAAACGGCGGAACAGATCACGAGGGCCAAGAGCGCCGGGCGACCCATCGTAGCGGTGGGTACAACCACCGTGCGCGCTTTGGAATCCGCGGCACTGCGCGCCATCGAGACAGATTGTGGTCAACTCCTGGCAGCTGGCAAAGCCGAAGCGAGACTCTTCATTACGCCTGGATTTCGCTTTCGGGTAGTTGATGCGCTGCTTACCAATTTTCATCTGCCGCGGTCGACACTATTGGCTTTGGTTTGCGCGCTTGCTGGACGAGAACGAATTCTGTCTGCGTATCGTCACGCGGTGAAGGCGGGTTACCGGTTTTACAGCTACGGCGACTGCATGTTTAT
Source organism: uncultured Acidobacteriota bacterium (assembly GCA_963733775.1). Taxonomy (GTDB): domain Bacteria; phylum Acidobacteriota; class Terriglobia; order Acidiferrales; family UBA7541; genus Acidiferrum. The sequence goes on from CAVTEE010000006.1 coordinate 443,817, forward strand.
TCGCTGAAGCTTCAGAAAAAAACCCGTCGAATATCACGACGTTGAATAAAAGGCCGGCAATTCACGCGAAACGCAGACGCGTCGGGTGAAAGACGGTGAGAGCGAAAGGGAAGTAAACATCGCGTCGACTTCCCTGTCGCCTCGATAGAGAACAGTCACTGGCCTTCTTCATTACTCGCTGAGGATGAAGACGCGCTTTTGACCGGAAAAACGGACTTCTTTCACTTGTCCGTTTTCGCCAAGCAACACCGCGTCGTAGCTTGACCTGGAGTCGCGATCTTCCCAGCGGCCTTCGGATTCCGCCACCATGGTCTTGTTCTTGACTATCGTTGCTTTGTTACCGTCAATTAGTAATCGGTATTCCCCGGCTTGTAAGTCGGCCTTACCGACTTTTGCTTTCTGAGAAATGTTGATGGTCTTCGCTAACGGCTTGGAAAAAGCGGGCACTGTGGAGGCCACTAAGGCGGCAACCAATGCGGCGCTGCGTACCAATGATTGGACTTTCATGCGTGTCATGCTCCCTTTCGAGAATCGAGTCAGCCGAACGGCTTGTTGCTGTTGGCAAGACAGTTGACACGCAAAGTAAGGGCGAGTAGTCTCGCCGCCAGACACCTCTTCTTCCTGGACTAACGGCCGGAAAGACTGCGTGTCATTGCCCCGCGGCTGCCACCGCGGGGTTTTTCATATCTAGCCTGGAGCAGCTCCCGTAACCAGCTGCACTGGTATAGACGAATGCATAGCAGCGAATGTTTCGCACATTACGAAAGAAACATCGGAAATGTTGTGTACTCATGGGCCATTTTGGATTTTTCGAAAATGGGAATTTGCGCGAAGGAGGCAATTGCTTTGTCTCACCGGGTAAACATTTTGTAAAACATGTCATTTTTAGAACTGCACCAGATTGCAGCGACCTAAATGGGGTCTAGCTTTGCGAGTGGTAATCGATGCGGTCGCGATTTGTAAAATCAACATGCGAAAAAGTTCACACTTTGAGTCGCGGCTTCGTGCATCGTTAAGGCTCTTCATCTATACTCAGGTGCACTTTTTTTGGGGCCATTAATGCGGATTCTAGTTCTCAGCGATCTTCACGCGAACATGACTGCTTTTGAAGCCGTCCTTCAAGCCGCCAAGGACCGTTGGGATCGGTCCGTCTGCCTGGGCGATGTGGTTGGTTATGGGCCGGACCCTAATGAGGTGACTGCCCGGCTACGTGAATTAGGCACGCAAACGATTCGGGGAAACCATGACAAAGCTATCTCTGGAGTGATGGTTGCCGATGATTTCAATCCCATCGCGAAAGCCGCGGTGGACTGGAGTAATAGCGAACTAGATCCGGGGCATCTGGCTTGGCTGACAAATCTTCCCCGAGGGCCGCTGACCACCGACGGCATCGTTCTCGTCCATGGTGCTTTTCAAGATGAAGACGAATATGTGTTCACTCCTGCTCAGGCGCTCGAAGGGCTGCTGGATTCGACCGCGGAAGTGACCTTCTTCGGCCACACTCACCACCAGGGCGGATTCTCGTATCTAAATTCCAAGCTGGAAGTTTTGCAGATTCATCCGCGCATGAACGAATCATTTGCGCCTTTGCGATTGGAGCCACCGCGCAGGTATTTGTTGAATCCGGGCTCCGTGGGGCAGCCACGCGATGCTGATCCGCGGGCCGCTTTTGCTATCGCCGATCTGGAACATCAAACGGTGGAGTTCTGGCGCGTGGAGTACGATATAGCGGCTGTGCAGCAGCGGATGCGCAAAGCGAAACTTCCCGAGGCGCTGGTGCAACGGCTGATGGTTGGTCGTTAAAGCTGAGTGCCAGGCCCGCAGCGGCCGGAATTTCTCGAGTCATGTCAACTTCATTTCCAATTCCACCATCTCAGGATGACCAAGGCGCCGGGAAAACGCGCCGCCTGGTTGTTCTAGCGGTCTCCATAGTGGTTCTGCTGATGGCGTTTTTCCTGTGGCGCGCATCGAGCAACAGGGTCCAGCCCGGAGTTGCTGGATCGGAAAATACAGTGGGGCCGAACGAGCGCGCTTATACGTCCAACGTAGGCGTGGATCATATTGAGTTGAGCCGCGCGGAAAATTTTCTGCACCAGGAAGTCACTACTATTTCGGGACAAATCAGCAATGGCGGCAATCGTTCACTGGCCAGCGTGCAATTAACGATCGAATTTTATGACGACCTCAATCAGATCGCGCAGCGCGAGACGCGAAACCTGTTTGGCCCTCCGGGCCCGCCGATTCCTCCCGGCGATCATCGCGAATTTGAAGTATCCTTCGAACACATTTCCTCGGCATGGAACATGCGGCAGCCGGTTATCAAAGTAACCACAGTCCAATTTGCTTCTTCAAAATAGTATCTATTACATTACGTACTTCATTTATAATCGTCTGGATGAAATTGGCCGCCGAACTGGAAGCAAACCTCCGCGAATTTGTTTCCGCCGGGGCCGCGGAACTTTGTGAAAATGGCGGACGCCTCGCGCCGTTGTCCATGCTTTCCTGGGAAGTGCGCGGTTCGGACGATAAGCCACTGCTGCACATCTGGTCGGAGCAATACAATCTGACGCGCCGGGTGATTGCGATTACCGATCATTCCGACGCGCGGCTGGTGCTGGCCGTAGAACGCTTTGGGCGTTCCCGCCCGGATCGCCTGGAATTTGTGCGCATCGATTTCGAACGTTCCGCGCGCGAATTGTCGCGTGAAGATTTCTGCGAACGGTTGAAGGGAATTCTGGCCAGTCAGTTTCCCGATGAGACGGTGGAATCTGCAACGATTTCCGCGGACCTGGAGCATTCCCTGTCCGGCAGCTATGTGCGCGGGTTATCTAAACGGGGTTCCCGCTACGAGGCGTTTCTGGCGGTGCCGGATGGCGAATCTCAAGACACCACCAACAACAGCCTCACATTTGCGTTGTTATGGTTGGACCGTCTGCGTAATGGCAGCCAGCGTGGAACGGTTGATGGAGTTCGTCTGATTGTTCCGAAGGAAACCTGTAGCGTAGTGGCGCATCGCTTCGCCGCTCTCGCGCCTGGTTCGGCAATTGAACTTTACGAGCGGGATGCGGCGCGCGAATCGCTGGAGAAAGTCGATCCGCGTCGCGCCGGGAATTTGCATACCTGGTTAGTTCCCCGCCGCGAATCGGAAGCCCTTCTCGCTCAGGCTCGGGCCCAGATCGAACCGATCGTGGCGACCGATCCGCAGGCCATCACCGTCCATCCCAGCATTGCCTCGCGCGAGGTAATTTTGCGTTATCGTGGTCTGGCGTTTGCGCGTTGGGATGACGGAGCCATTTTTTTTGGCTGCAACGATATGCGCGAAGAACTGACTCCTCGAAGCCGGGCAGCGTTCGAACGCATGATGCGGGATCTGGGAATTTACCGGTATCCGCTGGCGTCCGATACGCGCCATCCTTTATATCGCGCACAGGCGGAACGCTGGCTTGAGTCCCTGGTGCGCAATGACGTTACGCGCGTGGATAGCGTTCTGGATTCTCGTTTCGTTTATGCGCAAGTGTTTGCGGGCAGTGGCGGGGAGCACGGCATCATTGATGTACTCACAATTACACGAGCGGGCCGCCTGGCCATTCTGGAATTAAAAGCCAGCGAGCACATTCATCTTCCGTTACACGCAGCGGATTACTGGCTACGAGTGCGCCGCTATTGGGAGCTTGGCGAGTTTCGCAGCTACGGTTATTTTCCTGGCGTCGAAATTCAAGAAGCGCCACCACTGGTTTATTTAGTTGCTCCCGCGCTTCGTTTTCACCCGGTCACCGGTATTTTACTGGAGGCGCTGTCGCCGCAGATCGAAGTGGTTCGCGTCGGGTTGACCGAAAGCTGGCGAAGCGGCATCCGGGTGGTTATGCGCCAATAGCAACCACACCTCGCAACTGACCATCTACAATTGTTAGTAGGGTCATTTCGATGAGGTGCGACGTGAAGACATATCCGCTGACGATTGCAATATGTGCGGTGTACTTCGTGGTTGGGGCAGCGTTGGGACAAACTCCGTCTTCCGGCAGCAAACTGACTGAGAATCCTGTGTATAAGAAAGAGTGCGCGAAGTGTCATGGAAAAACTGCCGAGGGGCGGCACTTCGGCGGACCCTCGCTGATCTCCGAAAAAACTGCTGCCGCTTCGGTAGAGGACTTGCGCAACGTTATAGCCAATGGCAAAGGCCGAATGCCGAAATATGCCGGCAAACTGACCTCTGAAGAAATCGATAATCTTGTTCAGCAAATCCGGGCGTTGAACGGGAAATGAACTGCGGAGCTCGCGTGATATTTCTGGCGGGTTCGCGACGCTGCGAACTCGTGACGATTTTTTGCAGCGCTTCAAATAATCAATAGTTAAAAATTTAGGGGCGGGCGCCGTTTGACGGATCGGCGGAAGTCGCCGTGTCTGCATCGAGGTCCCACTCGTGTGAAGCGTCGTGGGGGCTGTAACAGTTTCCGTTGCGGTTATAGCCGGTGGCACAACGAGCGGTGAACTCTTTGCGGCGAGGGGACTGGGCGTATTGCCAAGCTTGAGCGTAGGCGACCCCGCTCGACGCGACTGCAGGCGCTGCGCTGGCGAACACACAACCCGGGGACGGTGGGCAAGCGTCGTTAAATACGAAAAATACAAATTCGCGCGATCCGGCGTTAGCGCGAATGTCATCGGCGGTGAGAATGGTGACTCCGCCCGATTCCTTGGCGGGCATACCAGAGCAATAAACGCCGGCACGATATCCACTACGCGTTAAACCATCAAGCCAGGCATGAAGGTAAGCGTGATACGTCGCCGAGAGTCTGCCTCCCTCCTCTAAATCGAGAAAGATGATTGTGCCGGCGGGGAAGCCCTCTTTCTTGGCGGCGGCAGCGGCTGCTTCAGCGTCAAGAGAGCCTTTCGCTGGGCCGCCTGCGGCTTTCTTAAATTCGTGGCTATCGCGGCCGCGAAATAAAACTAAAAAACCAAATTCGGATTTGGCTAAGAAAGCGCGCTTGCCGATCCACGTGTTCGTTTTTTCCCCTGGTGGCGTGTTAAGCCAGTAGCTGGTGAAAGCAAAAGTCTGCCGCAGCGTTGGAAAAGCGGCATCGCCAGGATAAAGGTTGCGATCGAATCCCAAGTAGGCCTTGGGTGGCGGTGCCACAGTACCGATTGAAGAAGGCTCGCGAGCGGCGATGGTTATGGAGATACCGGCCGCGGCAAGAAGAGTTGCGGCAAGAAAAGTAAAAAATTGTTTCACGTTGGCGTCCCGCGACAGAATGCCAGAAGGTAATGGGGCGCGCTAGCCTTCGCGGAGCTTGTGGCCTGCAAGATTGCCCAGGCCGTCGTAGGCGGCGTATTTGTAGGTCTCGCTCAGGGTGGGGTAATTGAAGACTTGCTCGATAAATTCATCGATGCTCAAACCGCGGTCGAGCACGGTCATACCGATGTGAATTAGCTCGGTCGCGTTTTCTCCGATGATACTGATGCCCAAAAGCTTCTTGTCGGCGCGCGCGAAGATCAACTTTAACAAACCGGTGGTATCGCCAGCGATGTGGCCGCGAGCATTGTTTGCGTAATGGGCGCGGCCAACTACGTAATCGATTTTCTTTTCTTTGCAAGACGCTTCCGTTTCCCCGGCGGCGGAAATTTCTGGAATGGTGTAGATGCCCATAGGGAGCAGCGAAGCCACGCGTTGCTTGTACTTGAGTCCGAAGGCGTGGCACACGGCCACGCGGCCCTGCTCCATCGAAGTGGAAGCGAGCGCGGGAAAGCCGATGACGTCCCCGGCGGCGTAAATATTTGCAACGCTAGTGCGATAGTGCTCGTCGACCGGGATGTAGCCCTTATCGTTGACGCTCAAGCCCGCCTTTTGCAGCTCGAGGCCATCGACGGCAGCGCGGCGGCCTGCGGCAAAAAGAGCGGCCTCGGTTTCGAGTACGCGACCGCTTTTCATCGTGAGCCGTGCTCCCGAAGAGGAATTTTCCACTTTGATGGGTCGCTCATTGAACCGGAACTGCATACCCAGAGCTGCAAAGCGTTCGCGGAGAAGCGTGGAAATTTCGGGGTCAAGAAATGGCAAAAGCACATCGCGGCCATCCACCAGCGTGACCTTAACGTCGAGAGCCATGAAAATCGAGGCATACTCGCAGCCGATCACGCCACCGCCGATGACCGCAAGACTCTTGGGGATGCGGTCCATTTGAAGAAAGGTGTCCGAATCAAAAGTACGAACGTCATCGAAAGCGATTTCCGGAGGACGATGAGGCTTCGAACCGCTGGCGATGAGAATAATTTCACCGCGCAGACGACGGGCGCCATCCTTGCTGGCAACTACAATCGTGTGGGCATCCTCAAAAGCTGCCTGACCGCTTATGAGTTCGATCTGATGCAGGGCCAGATTTTTGAGAATGCGCTGCCGTTCCATTTCGACGACCTCGCGTTCGTGGTGCATAAAGTCGTTTACGGTGAGATTTTCTTTGAGCGAGTAGTCAATGCCGTAAAGGCCGCGCTGCTTCAGACCCGAGAAATATAGGGCGGATTCGCGCAGCGTTTTGCTGGGGACGGTTCCGGTATTGATGCAACTTCCGCCGGTGTACTTGGCGCGTTCGATGACGGCAACGCGCTTGCCGAAATAGGCCGCTTGGGCGCCGGCTTTTTCGCCGGCGGGGCCACAACCGATAACCAGCAGGTCAAATTGTTCATTAGCGGGCAATGAATCCTCCAAACGCGGATAAGTAGCCGGTGTCGGGAGCAGCTCCGAACGTTCGCCGAGAATCTTAAGGTAAGAAGGGTGAGGTGGCGTAAATATTCTTAAATAATTGTCGCGGAATTTACTGGTGGCGGCGGGCGCGGACAGATGAAGTGAGTTCAGCGGCTAGTTATGAGGATGGTTTCCGTGCGTGATATTCTCTGGATGCCGCGTCGCCGGTGCGGCTGTGGCGAAATTGGCATACGCGGTGGGCTTAAAATCCACTGGGGTTTTCCCCGTTGTCGGTTCGAGTCCGACCAGCCGCACCATTTCCTAACGATTCAAGCGCGCGCCTATAATTGTTTTTCACTTACTCTCAATCGAACAAAGAGGAATCTGGTTATGGCTAACATCAACACCAAAAAAGGTGTCATCGGAATTCTTACCGGCGGAGGCGACGTCCCGGGGTTGAATCCGGCGATTCGCGGTGTAACTTTTCGAGCCCTGCGAGAGGGTTATCAAGTTATTGGGTTTCGACGCGGATGGGCCGGGTTGGTGGAGATGGTCCGTGACCACAACCATGACAATTCGGAAAGTTTTCAGCTGCTGACCGAGGAATTGGTGAACCGCGCGGGCCGGACTGGCGGAACGTTCCTGCATTCCTCACGAACGAATCCCAGCCGGGTGAGCAAGTCCAGCGTGCCCGAACACCTGAGAGATTCTTTCAGCGCAGATAAGAATGATTTGACCTCCGAGGTACTCAAGAACCTGGCGTGGCTGGGCGTGGAGTATTTAATCCCGATTGGGGGGGACGACACCCTGAGCTACGGGGTGCGGCTTCACGACGAGGGATTTAAGGTGATCGGCATCCCTAAGACAATGGATAACGACGTGCCGGGGACTGACTACTGCATCGGATTTAGCACCTGCGTCACGCGCACAATTCACATGACCAACGATTTGCGGACTTCAGCCGGCTCGCACGAGCGGTTCATGGTGCTGGAGGTTTTCGGAAGATACGCGGGGTTCAGCGCCATGCTCCCAACCATGGCTGGGGCCGCCAATCGTTGCGTGATTCCAGAACATAAATTTGATATCGAGCAGTTGGCGGAATTATTGAGCGCGGATCGTCGCAAGAATCCCAGCCGGTATTCCACGGTGATCGTGTCGGAAGGGGCGATGTTTGAAGGCGGAGAAATGGTGTTCGAACACGAAGCCGCGGATGCGTTCGGACACAAGAAACTGGGCGGGATCGGTGACCTGGTTTCGGAGAAGCTGAAAGAGTTATCACCCAAGTACAACAACGGGAAAACCGTCGACGTTATCAATCAAAAGTTGGGGTACCTGGTGCGTTGCGGCGATCCGGACGCGATCGATTCGATCGTGCCGATGGCGTACGGCAATCTGGCTTTGGATTTGCTGCTGGCAAAGACCCATGGAAAGTTGGTGGTGTTGAAGAATGGACGCTACGACAATGTGCCGATCGAGACCGTAATTTCCACGAAGAAGGTCGTCAACGTTAAAGAACATTACAATACCAAGCGTTTAAGGCCGCATTACGCGAGCTTTGAAATGAAGCCGTTGTTCATCATGACTAGCGAATCGGCCTAGCTGGTGAGTTGAACGCTTTAAAAAGAAAACCTCGCCCAGATGATGAAGCCTGGGCGAGGTTGAATCAACGTATTAGCGGTTAGGGCGATAGCGCGAACTTACGCGGTGGCGGCAGAGTTATTGCGGCGATGCGCGAACGTCCCAAGCGCACCAACGCACAACAGACCGGTAAACAAAAGCGCCAATGATCCCGGTTCCGGGGCGCTAACCGTGGAATCATCGGCATCGCCATCAGGCACCACGTCATCCCCGGACATCTGCATCAGCCGTCCATCCTGGGTTTTAAATCCACCCAAACGCTTTATATCGGAACGGCTGAACGTCGAGGTGCGCGAAGACGCGGCCAGGTCGGTGGTCTTGGACTTTACGGAATCAGCCCAAGCCGGTGCCGTTACGAATAGAAGCGCTGCAGATAGAACTAGAGTCGATTTTAGGTTCATGAGATTCTCCCGCGATGGGTGGAGCAACCACCGTGCCACTCCGAAACGCAGTCACGGCACGGAAGATAATGTGGCGATTCCAATTTTTGGAACACAAGTCGGCATAAACCATTCTAAAACTGAAGCTTATTGCGGTTGAAGCGAGTGGAATTCAACAGCGTAAATTTTCGGAAGCCAACAATGCGCGTTGCGCATCCAAGAAAACGGTAAGTTATACAAGCCAGGCAAAAAAATTCGTACAGCATTGTGGGTAGTAGTGCTCAGGAGACCGCATGCGAAAACAAAAAAATATAAAGCTTCCAATGGTCTTCGCTTCTGTTCTTTTATTTGGTTGGCTTGGTGGTTGCGACTCTAACTCCGCCGATCAGCGAGCCCGCGAGGAGCGTACGCGGGACGAGGTAGCCAAGGCTACCGAACGTGCCAAGCCCGCGCTAGAAGAAGCGGGACGGAAAATCGAGAAAGCTGCCAATGAAGCCGCAGACCAGGCGCAGGCGGCTGCTGAGGGAGTGCGAGAGGGTTGGGACCGCGGCGGCCATCATCTGGTGAACGTAAATGCGGCTAGTGAAGATGAGCTTGCGGGACTACCGGGAATAAGTCATCGCGAGGCACGCAGAATTGTCGAGGGACGTCCTTACGCGGACAGACATGAGCTGGTGGTGAAGGGCGCAATCTCGGAGGAGACATACGCAAAGATAAAAGACCGCATCACATCAAAATAGTATGGATTACGGCGCGGGTATTATTCTAGAATCTGGTCCCTGCGAGCAGCCCTTCTTGGGGACGGGCGGCTCGGTAGTAAGTTGTATGGGTTTCAAGTAAGATGTGTTGGTCAGGCGACAATCGGATTCCAGCCCGCGTAATCCCAGCCAACGGAAGTCGCGTTTTAGGCCCAGTGAGCACCCGGCTCAATTTTGCATTGAGGAGAATCCATGAAGCGGCAGATTGAAGTGAGCATTATCGCCAGCGTGCTCTTGCTGGGCGGCTGTGCAACGAAAAAATACGTCGCCCAGCAAGTTGATCCTGCGAACGCCAAAATCAGCGAAGTAGACAAAAATCAGAAAAATACGCAGCGGCAGCTGGAAGCGGATGAGCCGAAGATCAGCGCCGCGGATGAAAAAGCTTCCTCTGCGGATGCGCGCGCGACGGACGCGATCGGTCGCGCGGATGCGGCTTCGAAGAAATCGGATCAGGTGCGTGCCGATTTACGTAACGAACTGAATGATCGAATCGCGAACATTGACGACTACAAAGCCGCCGGCAACGTTACGGTCTTGTTCAAGTTTGACTCCGCGAAATTGAGCGATGATGCGAAGCAACAACTCGATCAACTGGCTTCCGGGCAAGTGGGCAGCTTGAAAAGATATGTCGTCGCGATTCAGGGTTTCACGGATAGCATCGGAACCGTGGAGCACAATCTGGATTTGAGCCGGCGCCGGGCGGAAGCGGTACAGACCTATCTGGTGAGCCAACACAACATGCCGGTGTACAGAATTCAGATCGTTGGGTTAGGGAAGGACAAACCCGTGGATGAAGGGAAGAACCGCGAGGCGCGCGAGAAAAACCGCAGAGTAGAAGTGACGGTCTTCAGCGCAGATACAGCACAATCCGCACAAACGGCAACGCCGGCGCAGTAGGTCGGGCATCCTACTAAGCGGCTTATAAACCGTAAGCCCTTCATTAACCTTAGGTTAGCCAGTACCAGGACGGTTAACCCATTTACGGCTGACTTAAAAGAGTCTAATGTTTGTTTGTACCAGTGTCGGGGACGGTGATACGCTACCGCCCACGCGATTTAATTTGGAGGTAGTAGTGTGAGCCCTGCAACAAGCGCAAAATATTCAGGTATGGAGGGGCGCCGCAGCACCCGCGTGGAGCACCCTGTCACGTTAATTGTGTTGGGAAAAAATGGCCTGGGCCAACCCTTTCAAGAAAAAACTGCTTCGGTAAGCGTGAATCTACATGGCTGCCGTTATCCGTCGCGTCATGAGTACCCGGTCGGATCATGGGTCGGTCTTCAGGTTGTCCACCCGGACCGGCAGGCCAGATCGCCGTTAATCCGCGCGCAGGTTCGTTCCGTGCATACTCCCGACTCACCGCGGGAGCTTTTTCAGATTGGTGTAGAACTGGAGATTCCATCTAACGTCTGGGGTTTGTCTACGCCTCCGGAAGATTGGCAAAAGCTGATTGGCGGGGAACTGTCGACGACTCATTTGGCGACTGGCGGCAATTTGCCGCGGGAACCCGGCTCGGAAGCGCCGGCAAATGGCGCAAGCAACGGTCCACAGGCCGTGCCGTCCCCTGCCTCCAACAACGAGTCAGCCAAGCCAGTGGCACCTAAGACGGAACGATTTGTGATCACTTCGGACCAGCTTATCTTGTCTGTGCGCCCCAAGCTGCAGCAAGCGGCCGAGCAGGCCATGCAATCGGTGATCACCTCGCAACTGGATGAAGCGGTGCGGGAAGCTATCCTCAAGCTTGAAGAATTCCAACGCGCCAACGCGACACCTACTGGATCGGCCGAGAGTTCCGTGCAAAACTTTGAGCCGATGGTGCGTTCCTCAGAAGAAGCCATTCTGAACCGGTTGGAAGCGCGGCTCTCGGAAGAGCGCGCGCAATGGATGAAGCAACAGGAGGAGCAGCGCGAAGAACATCGCCGCCAGGTGCGAGAACTAACCCAACGAATTGAAAGATTGGTTAGCGAACCTCGGCAGGAAGCGGTGGAGAAGAATGGCGACACTGCAGTAGTGGGCCAGCACATGCAACCGGCGGTTTTTGAAAACAAAGTTCAGGCGCGCATGGACGAAATCTTGAAGCGCACCACGCAAGAGTTCGAATCGGCGGCCACGCGCGTTTCGGACCGGCACCTGATCCGTCTGATGGAAGATAAGCAGATGGTGGCCAGGGAAGCCACGGCCCAGATGGAAGCCAGGGTCGCGGAAGCCCGTGCGAGTTTACATAGCGCCGCTAGCGACGCGGTGGATGAGTTCCGTCGTCAACTGCAGTCACACGTCGATATGATGATCGCGGAGGCCTCAGAGAAAGCGGGTTCCGCGCTGGCTTCGATTGAGGCCGAGAGCCGCTCGGCAACTGAAACGCGCCGGCGTTCGCTCGAAACGGACGTGGCGCGCGTGGCGGAACAATCGGCAGAGCAGTTCCGCACCGGCATCAAGGCGTTTCTATATTCTTGCCTGGTCGCCGCGGTTAGCGCCGTAGACGAGCACTCGCAGAGCACCCTTGAAGGCCTTGTCAAAGAAGGCCCCAAAGACGCCAAGGAAAATGGCCACAACGGGAAAGTGCCTCATCAATTCACGATCCCGGGCGATAGTTCGAACGAAAACAACAACGAAAATTAATTAACGCTTAAGCTCGACCCTTGGTTTTCCATGGGGAGGTGTGCCTGGCGACCTTCACTTTTCTGCAAGTGTTCGCACTGGCCCTCTCGTTTACCAGCGTCTGGTATGGCGATGGAATCAGAGGCCGCCGGTTTTTAGAGGTGGAAAACTGAACGTAGGCGTGATTTCTTTTCTCTTTGACCAGTCGTGATAGGTGTGGCATTCGAAGCAGCGCGATTCGGCATGGTCCGGGCCGGGCGCATGACAGGTTAGGCAGGTTTTAATTCCTGGCAGCAGCAAGTCACTTGAATCGGAACTGCGCAACGCTTTTTCGTGACAACTCACGCAGGTAAAACCTCCATGGGCTTCGTGGTCGAACTTTGCGTGCGGCATCCAGCGGGTGGTGACGCTGGCTTCGGCGATATCTGGCAAAACGTCTTCGCTTAGGGCGGCGGCCTGATGTACGTGAGGCAATTTGCCGTTTCGATCGAAGGAAAGCTGGTGGCATTGCAGGCAGGTTTTGCGCCATAAAAGCTGCTCGGCGTCAGAGGTTCGAACCGCAACCCATTGTGCGGCGCTTAGCGTTTGGATTCGCGGGGTGAGAGGCTTTCCGGTTAAGTCGCGGTCTGGATCACGCGCCGATCGAAGTTCGGACGGGTGCGCCGCGGCGTAATCCTGGAATTTTTTCTTCAGAAAAGTATGGATGACTTCCGGCTTATCGTGCGGAACGCCTTCGGAGAAACGCTTGTCGAAGGAAAGCAGATGACACGATGCGCAGGCATTGGCGAAAGTCACCGGGGCCATCAATTCGCGACCGGTCGGTGGATTGTGAGGGGGTAATACGTCTCCATTTGACGCGCTCGTTGTTACGGTTTCGCTTGTGGCCGACCCAGTTGCATAACTGGCATCCGCGTACGACCAAGAATTTTTTGCGGCAGCGGGGCGATGGCAATCTGAGCAGTCCAACTGCACAATTGGCCCGGTTGGGCCACGGCGAATGGGCTTCAGGTGGAGCGCGTGATTCAGTTTGATCGTTGAAGGATCGCGGCGATTTTCGCGTATCACAGCGAATTCCGGATGGCCGTCAGCCAACTTGCGGATGTGCTGCGAGTAACGTGAAGCCGCTCCGGCGGTTCGTAGATTGGCGTGACACTCGGTGCAGGATTGTTCGCTTGGCGCGGCGATATTTATGCGGCCGCGATGCTCGGTGTGGCACGTCGCGCAATCGGGAGTGCCCACCTGACTAGCGTGGTGGATCGGGCCGTCATGACACGAGAGACAAGCCTGGTTTTGGACCTTGGCTGAAAATACCGAAGCCTTCTGGACGTGGCACGCCGCGCATTGCGTTTCGAGGATGGCGTGCGGCGCGGACATGCGGCCGCTGCTGTAGACACGAGCATCTTTGTGAAACGCGTACCATGAAATCCACGCGACGGCCAAGACCGGCAGAAGAAGGCTCAACCAGAGCTTGGCGCGTTTCAGCCGAGTCGGCCTCTTGAAGTAATTGAGATCGATGCGCTGCGCGAGTTTTTTGGTGGTGCGTGTTCTAGCCACGTTATTTTTCCAACCGCTGATCGAAGCGCGCCAATTGCACAAGCGCTACCTCAAAAATCATCATTCAATACCTCAGCGCCATGACGGCGTGCACAGCGCCCAACACAATCAGCGCCAGTGAAATGGGAATGTGCACGAGCAACCAGAGATGAAGCCAGCGATACAAATGCTGTTGCTTTTTAAGTTGCCGGGCTTCTTCGCACACGTCCTCCAAATCATCGACGGTCGCGTGAGCACGCGCCGGGAGCAGCGTGCGCAAACCTGAAAATCCGAGGTGGGCTCTGCTGGCGTCAGAGACTAACAACCGGTGCTCCGCGGGCCGTTCAAGAAACGGGCGCACTTCATTGAAATAAAAATGACGAAGCGGGGAGCTTTCTTCTTCGCTCAGCAACAAGATTTCGGCGGCTGGCGCGACGGCTGCCCCTCCCTTCGTGGCTGGGGCCATGGGACGCATGGCGGTGAATCCTCCGGCGCGCTGGATTTCCTCCTGCGAGGTTTTGGTGCCGCCAATAGCGCCGCATAAACCTTCCATAGCGCGGTCGGCCTCTTCGAGCAGCAGGTTGCGAACATTGCCGATCTCGTCGTAGATGGTTTCCAGCGGCACATCGGCGGTCATCACCCGGGGAATGTAGTGCTGAAGCGCTGCGCCGAAAAGGCCGCTAAAGACGGTGAAGATGAGCAGCCACATCAGCACGCGGGTGAGTATGCCGCCAAAGTGAAATCCGCCGTGGAAAAGGATGATCGGCAAACTGAGTGCGCCAAGCCAGAGATGGCCGCGCATCCAGGCCTGGGCGCGTCCCAGGCGCCATACCGGCACACGTTTCCGCGCACCAAGGAGCGCGGCAAAAAGCATGAACGCAAAACCGAGAACGCCGAAAGTCAGCCCCGCAGTGCTCCCACCACTCGGACCCTGAATGGAATTGTGCGCGTAGACGATATAGGCGATCAGCAAGACGGCAAAAATTATTGCGGAAGCGATGGCCCAAGTGCGTTGGGTGCTGTCGATGCGCATCCGCGAATGCTCCGTCTCAGTAGGTGGGCAACTGGCCGATAGCATCGGCGAAAAACTTTTTTGGATCGACGCGATGAGCCGCATCGTGCGGGCATGCATAAACACAGCTCGGTTCCGCCAGATTGGTGCAGAGATCGCAGGAAGTGGCTTTTTGTTTTATGACCGCTTTGGTGCGCCCGGGATGATCGGGATCTTCGTTCATCACCTGAAACGGATGCAAATTAATATTGCCGTAAGGACAATTGCGCGCACACAGACCGCAGCCGATGCACCAATCCTCGATGATGACTTCGAGCGAATTGCGGCGGCGAATGGAGCCGACCGGGCAGCCCACCATGCACAGAGGATCGCGGCATTGGCGGCAACTGGTGGCAATCAGATATTGCTCGAAGCGCAAACCATCGCGAACCAGACGGGTGACGCCATCATGAGCATCCGCGCAAGCGTTAACGCAGGCGTCGCAGCGCGTGCATTTTTCCAGGTCGAGGACCAGTAGACTCTGCGCCTCCATCAGGCCCTGCGAAAGAAATTGATCCAGCGGTACGGAGTCGACGGTCTTAAGACGCTGTTCATTGGCGAGGCGGCGCTCTTCGGCGACCGCTTCCAGGCCCTTTCGAACGGCAGGGAAGCGCTCGACCATTTGACGAAAATCATCGCCGGCGATGCGAACTACTTCCACGTGATCCAAAGCGGTGCACATGGCGGTTCGCACTCCGCCGCCGAGCAAGCCAATTTCACCGAAATAATCTCCGCGTGAGAGGTACGCGAGAACCATTTCGCCGCCAGGATAATTTTCGGAAATTTTCACGAAGCCAATGCGTATGAGATAAAAGCTGTCCGCGGGGTCGCCCTGGCGTGCGATCACCTCTCCGGGCGCGAAGCGTTGGAGTTCCACGCTTTGCTTCAAGTGATCGATGAAGTCCGGCGATAGATCGGCAAACATGGGCACGCCGCGAAGGTGATTTTCCAAAGCGCGCGCGCGATAGTTGGCGTCAATCTGCGCGCGGAAAGTTTTGTTCTTCATCATGATGTCGAGGACGTTTCGCAGCATTTCATACGCAACGACATCGGATTCGGCCCGCACGGTAGCTGACCGCGGATAAAAATTCAGACAAGTCATTTCGCCAAAGAGGTCGCCGGGACCGAGCGAGGCGACCGGATTGCCGTAGTTAAGGTCGACGGAGGCGTCGATGGGTATGGTGCGATCGCGCGTTTCTTCCTCACGAACATCTTCGCGACGGTCGACCAGCGTGCTGGTGAGGCGCTTGAAGAAGCCCTTGGCGCCGCCATGAGTCTTTACATGCGCGATCGGACTGGAAATGGAAACTTTTGCGGCGCCTTCCACGATATAAAACGCCGTGGACCCGAACTCACCCTCGCGACAAATCACTTCACCTTTGCGGTATCGCCTTTTAACGATGGCGCCGCGATTGAGTTCCAGAAATGTGCCGGACACACCTTTGAAAACGGGGATGCGAAGAAGTTCCTCGGCTTTAAACACCTCTTCACCGGAGTGCGGCTTGATGGAGGTGCCGGCGACGCCTTTGTTGGTGAGCGCGCCCGTCGGGCAAGAAACCATACACTCGCCGCAGGAGATGCATGTGGAATTGCCCATGGGGGCATTCAAATCGAAGGCAATGCCTGCGGAATATCCTTTGCCCATGCGCCCGAGCACAAAATTGTTTTTGATTTCGTCGCATCCGCGAATACAACGATCGCAGAGGATGCACGCGTCATGATCGACTGCGATGGCCAGCGAAGAATCGTCGAGGCCGCGCGCGACAGTGCGTTTGGCGAAACGAGACTGTTCAATGCCTGCGGATTTTGCGAGCGTTTCCAACTCGCAATCGCCTGATTTTTCCTGGCGCGCGCAGGGCGTAGGATGATCGGCCATCAACAATTCAAGAAGAGTTTTGCGGGCCGCCAAAACCTTAGCGGATTGAGTCTCCACTTTCATTCCCGGTTCGACGGGACGAACGCAGGAAGCGCTAAGAACGCGCGCTCCGGTGTCGACTACGCAGAGCCGGCAAACGCCCACGGGCGTTTCATTTTGCAGGTGGCACAGGGTGGGGATAGGGATACCGCTTATTCGCGCGGCGTCGAAAACACTAGTGCCCGGAGGCACGGACACGGCCCGACCATCGATGGTGATGTTGATAAGTCCGGGAGGTGAGGAGACGGTGGCCATTATTTATTTATTCGCCGGCGATCGACGTGTATTTCATGGGCGTATACCTACGCGTTGCGTTTCGTTGGAGCGCGCCGCGTTGGTAAAACAAATCCCACTGGGGCATTGCCCCTTCAAAACGTGAGCGTCAACTTCAGCACGAAAATGTTTCAGCACTGACTGGATGGGCGCGGGAACGATCTGACCAAGCCCGCAGATGGAAGAGAGGCCCATGGCCTGAGACAGTTCATCCAGCAGCGCCAGATCAGCGAGATATTGCGTTTCGGGCAGTGCCCCTTGAGTCCAATGAGTCAGCAGATCCAGCATTTTCTGCGAGCCGACGCGGCATGGCACGCATTTGCCACAAGACTCATTGCGATAGAAACGCACCGCGTTGAGGGCCATGTCCAGCATGCAGGTGGTGTCATCGCAGACGACGATGGCGCCGGAGCCCAACATGGAGCCGGCATCGGCGAGCGCTTTAAAATCCAGTCGCACATCGACCATTGAAGCCGGTAAGTAACCGGAAGAAGGACCTGAAGGCGCGAAGGCTTTTAGAGTGCGGCCGCCACGAATTCCGCCGGCATACTTGAAAAGAACTTCGCGCATCGGGATACCAGAGGGAACTTCAAAGATGCCCGGATTGGCGACGTGGCCGCTGACGCCAACAAACTTCAGACCGCGGGAGCCGCCCTGGCCCTGCGATTTAAACCATTCGACGCCGCGAGCGAGAATTTGCGGGACGTTGGCGAAAGTTTCGACGTTGTTTAGAACCGTGGGTTTCTGGAACAGGCCCGCCTGAACGGGGAAAGGCGGCTTGTTGCGGGGCTCAGCGCGACGGCCTTCGATGGCTTCGATCAAGGCAGTTTCTTCGCCGCAGATATAGCCGCCGGGACTCACAAAAACTTCCAGATCGAAAGCGAGTGTGCTGCCAAGAATATTTTTCCCGAGCAATCTTTCGGCGTGACAGCGGGCTATTTCGGTGCGAAGAATTTCTTCTTGAGCGTGATATTCGTGGCGAATGTAGAGGATGCCTTTTTTTGCGCCGGTAACGAGCCCAGCGACAATCATCCCTTCGATCACCAGATGTGGGATGTGAGTGAGAATGAAGCGATCTTTTATCGTTCCGGGCTCGCTCTCGTCGGCATTGCAGACAACGTATTTCACCGGATCCGGCTGTTTGCGCACCAAGTCCCATTTCAGGCTGGTAGGAAAGCCCGCGCCGCCCATGCCGCGGAGTTCAGATTCTTTAAGCGAAGCAATGACGCCGTCCCAATTCAACGTTTGCACCAGAGTTCGCGTTACGCCGTATTTGTCCCCTGCGGCGACCGGGCCAGCGTAAGGATCTGATTTGCAAACGACCGATGGGGAATCATGATGAAGGTCCTGTAACGGCTCGCCGCGCAGAGCGGCGCGGGTGAGTTGTTCGGCCGTGGAGGCGGTCACACTCGTGAAAATGTAGTCGTTCAAAGAAATTGCCGGCGCATGATCGCAGCGTCCCAGGCACGACACGTCGCGTATCTGCACATCTTCCGGGCGTGAGTTGGAGAAGGAGGCTTGCAGAGCGGAGCGCAGTTCTGATGCGCCATTCAGGTGACAACTCATATCAGCGCAAACACGCAAATCGGCTTTAGGTGGAGGAGCTAAATGGAAATGGGGATAAAAGCTGGCGACGCTGTGAATCTGGTATAAAGGCGTCCGGGTTCGCTGCGAAAGAGACTCCAGCTCCGCCTTTGGCAGAAAGCCGTGACGAGTTTGAATAGCGCGAAGGTCGTCGAAGATCACTGCGCCCGTCTCAATGATGTTTACGCCGCTGTAATTTAAAGAACGACGCGTTCGGAGTGGATTAATCGTATGCATACTACTTACTGAGCAGACGGGTGTAAATAGGGGCTCTTTGGTTTTTTGGCGCAAGCGCCAAGAGCCGATGAGGCTCGTTGACGAATCGGCACCGCTGAGGATATAAGCGAACAGATTTATTCGCCTGTTGCGAAGCTGTGGATGCCTCAAACACTCTGAATGCTTGAATCATTCCATTCCGCCTGGCGCACTGGCTTGGGTGCCGCATTGCTGACGTTGTGTGCGTTGCCAAGTTCCGTTGGCGCGGCAGAGAACGATCCACCTAAATACATCGGCCCGGGCTCTTGCGCGGCCACCAGTTGCCACGGCAGCGTGAAGCCGGTGGCCGATAGCCGCATCCTGCAAAACGAATACTCGACGTGGATTATCAAGGACAAACACAGTAAGTCCTACCAAGCGCTAACCGGGGAGATTGGCGAGCGCATGGCGCAGATCTTGAAGCTGGGTTCGAAAGCGGAAGACGCGCCGAAATGTTTGGCGTGCCACGCGCTCTACACCACTCCCGCGCAGCGCGGGCGGGCGTTCGAACTGGCGGACGGAGTGTCCTGCGAGAACTGCCATGGTCCGTCGTCGGCATGGCTAGGGCCGCATACCGAGAGGCAGTGGACGCACGAGAAATCCGTTGCGCTGGGCATGGCCGATACGAGGAATGTGATTCATCGCACGGAGAAATGTTTGGAGTGCCACCAGGGTACGCAAAATAAATTTGTCGATCACGAAATGATCGCGGCCGGTCATCCTGATCTTTATTTTGAGCTGGATTCATTTTCAGCGGTGGAACCGCGTCATTGGAAGACGCCACGCGAGTCGGCGCCGGGTAAGCCCGTTGATGATGGAGCGTGGAATGGCGTGCGGGACTGGAGCACCGGTCAGGCTGTGCAATTGCGGGCTTCCCTGGAACGATTAAGTTGGAGAGCAAAGGGCGAACGTTACGACAAAAAAGATGTGTGGCCGGAATATGCGGAGCTCTCGTGCTTCGCGTGCCATCATGCTCTGGTTCCAGCGAAAGACAGTTGGCGGCAGGCCCACGAATTTCCAGGACGGCGGCCCGGCGATCCCGCGTGGAACGAATCTCGATATGCGGTGTTTCGGCTGCTGGCGAAGCAGGTGGATCCGGCGGCGGCGCATGAGTTGGACAAACATTTGTCCGCGCTGGCCAGTAACATGAGCACACTAAATCCTGATCGTACGGTGGTAGCGTCCGAAGCCGCGGTTGCTGCCCCGATCGCGCAACGCGTGGCCGAGCGTTTGGCGGCGATGCCATACGATCCAGAAATGGCGCTCAGGATGTTGCAGCAGATTACCAGCGATGCCGAAAATATTTCGCTGGCGGATGAGCGCGCCGCGGAACAAGCCACCATGGCCATCGACTCGCTCTATATTGCGTATAGCAAGGAAACCAAGCCGAAGAATGCCGACGAAGTGCGCGGTGCGATCAATGGGTTATTTCAGCAGCTGGAAAATCCTTCCGCTTATAATGCTGACCAATTTGCCGCTTCGTTGCGTCGGCTCCACGGAATGTTGTGAAGATCTCCGACAGAACAGGGTATGAATAGTCTCGAGAACTGGTTCTGCGCTTCGGGATTGTGGCGGAACCTTACAGAACGTAGGTGGCTGCCATGGGCGCTAGAGAGCACGGACCTGGGAGAACATGTCCTGGAAGTTGGAGCCGGCCCGGGAGCGGCCACGGCGGAACTGGCGCGACGTGCGCGAAATGTTACCAGCCTGGAATATAGCCATAATTTTTGCGTGAAGTTGCACACCAAAGTTCCTGCTGCGGGCGTCGTTGAAGGAGATGCTTCGGTTTTGCCGTTCGCGTCGCAGACCTTTACTTCGGCTATCGCTGTATTGGTGTTGCATCACCTCCGCTCGAGTGACGCGCAAGATCGAGCCTTCACGGAAATCTTTAGAGTGCTGAAGCCGGGCGGGGTTTTTGTAGCGCTTGAGATTCACGACGGGTGGCTAGCGCGGGTGGCCCATTTTCGCAGCACCTTCGTGCCAGTCTCGACAGATGGGTCGAACGGCAGGTTGTGTGCCGCGGGATTTTCTAACATCAGAGTGACCAATCGAAATGGAGGGTTTCGAATACGAGCAGAACGCATTTAGGAGAACAACGTTGCAACAAAAGATGTTGCGTTGACGTCGCAACTAGCTCCGCTTAACATCCGAAGATGAACGGCAAGCTCCCCTCCAAATTTCCTCCCGGTCCTGAACCCGGCGCACTCGATGGCGTATTCAGCCCTTTCCGGCGAGATCCGCTAACTTTTCTGACCAACGCCGCGCGCGAGTATGGCGATATTGTCGGATTGCGGTTTTTGCATTTCCGTACCTATCTGATCTCGCATCCGGATTACATCGAAGATGTGCTCGTGAATCATCCGCGGAAATTTGTAAAGGGCCGCGTGCTGCAGGCCAACAAGCGCTTGTTCGGAAACGGATTGCTGACCAGCGAAGGCGATTTTTGGCTACGGCAACGGCGGCTTGCGCAGCCTGCGTTTCATCGCACGCGGATCGCGTCTTACGGCGAAACGATGGTGCGTTACACCGAACAAATGTTGGAAAATTGGCGCCATGGACAGGAAGTCGACGCGCATCAGGAGATGATGCAGCTAACCCTAAACATCGTGGGCAAAACTTTATTTGATGCCGATGTAGCGGGCGACGCGCGGGAAATCGGCAGAACCATCACCATGCTGCTGGATTTTAGTTCTGATTTTCGGCGGCTGATTTTTACTCCCAAGTGGCTCCCTACGCCGCGCAATATCCAAACCACCTTGGCGATTCGCCGGTTGAACAAAATTGTCTTCCGTATGATTGCGGAGCGCCGGGCTTCGGGTCGCGATGCTGGGGATCTTTTGTCTATGCTGCTGGCTGCGCGAGATGAAGATGGTTCGCGGATGGACGACAAGCAATTACGCGATGAAACGCTAACGCTCTTTCTGGCGGGCTATGAGACAACTGCAAACTTGTTGGCGTGGACGTGGTGGCTGCTTGCGACACACCCGGAGGTGGAAGATAAATTGCATCAGGAACTGGATGGATTGCTCGGGGGACGGTCTCCAGGCATGGATGACTTGCCAAGACTTCGATATACGGGGCACGTTCTGACGGAGTCGCTGCGGCTCTATCCTCCGGCTTGGGGGATGGCGCGACTGGCGATTGAAGATCATGAAATCGCGGGCTATTCGGTGCCGGCAGGAACTGGAGTGGCGATCGCCCAATGGGTCGTGCAACGCGATCGGCGCTGGTATGAAGCGCCCGACGAGTTTCGTCCCGAACGCTGGGAAGGGGATTTGCATAAACGGCTGCCGCGATTTGCATATTTTCCGTTTGGCGGCGGCCCGCGCCAGTGCATTGGCAATATGTTCGCGTTGATGGAAGCCACGCTAGTGCTGGCGACGGTCGCGCAACACTTTCGATTGGGGATGATGCCGAATCAGGAGATCGCGCCGCTGGCGTCAATTACGTTACGGCCGAAGAACGGCGTGGCCATGCGACTGGAATCCAGGCGCCGGGCCAAGTCTGATGAGAATATTCCGGCGTCGGCTGTTAACAGAATTTAGAAAAATGCCAAGGCTACAGCCAAGTGCTACTTGGCAGCGATCGCGCTTCCCAACTCAGCCCTGGTTTGCATGACACGGAGGATCGAGTCGCGCGTGACCATACCAATCACCTGCGCGTCGTCTTCACCCGATACACTGACCACTGGCATTTGATTAATGTCGGCAGCGAGTAGTCTTTCGAGCAAGCGCAGGAGAGGCTCTTCAGGCGCCGCCCAGGAAATGCGTTCGCGCGGAATCATGACCGCCTGGACGGAGTTGCTGTTCCACTCGTCACGCGGCACGGAATTCAGGGCCTGCACGTTCATCATGCCCACCAAGCGATCTTCGGTCACCACCAGATGGCAGCGGCGACCGGTCCTTAGGACTTCCGAGCCGTATTCCTGGAGCGAAGTGTTGCGGTTGATGATGGGAACTTCATTATTCATTACGTCGGAAGCGCGCAAGCCGGCCAGCGTTTCGCGTATGGCAAGCTGTGCGATGCTGTCGCGCGCCGCGCTCTGCAAGTAAAAGCCGATACAAGCCAGCCACAATCCCGCTTGCCAATCACGCTTAACGGCGGCGAACCAGGCCCCCAGTAAAATCAGCCCGTAAGCGACCAATTGGCCGCTGACGCCGGCGATGCGCGTGGCGCGAGTAAAGTCTTTGGTTGCGCCCCACACGGCAGCGCGGAAAATCCTGCCGCCATCCAGCGGGAAGCCGGGCAATAAATTAAAGGTGGCGACCGCAAAATTGATCTGCGCCAACCATTGACCCAAAGCTCCAAGGGCTTCGCTATTGGGGAACCACAGGGTTAAACCAAAAAAAAAGGCGCAGAGAAAATAGCTGGAGAGCGGACCGGCTATGGCGATGTTGAATTCCTGAATTGCTTTCGATGGTTCGCGGCCAATGCGCGCCACTCCGCCAAAAATGAACAGTGTGATGGACGCCACCCGGATCTTGTAATGCATGGCGACTACGCTATGCGATAGCTCGTGGAACAGGACTGAAGCAAAAAACAAGATGCTGGTGAGGATGCCCACCGTCCAATGCTGCGTGGAGCTCCATTGCGGATGGGACTCTGTGAATTGCGTGCCCAGAGAATACGTAATCAAGGCGAAAATCAGCAGCCAACTGGCGTGCAGATAAATGGGGATCCCCAGGATGCTGCCGATTCGAAGGCCTGATTTCGTTGGCATGATACGTGACTAAGCCGGGTTAGCCGTCGCCCGGGCACGTTTGTCCTCGATTGCTACATCTAGATTACGCCTTTCTTGAACACTCCGCCAAACGTCTGAGCGCCGAGTCATGGCAACCACAGCGTGTTCCCGCTCCCACAAGGCAGGCTACTTCCACACCGGTAACCCATTTGCTTGCCTTCGCTTTGCGATGGTGTGCGTCGTGCGATTTAACACTGCGAAGTTAGGGAGAATCACCATGATGGCCATACTGCACTTCACGACGTTGGTAATCACGACCTTGTTCGCGGCCGGGGCGGCGGCGCTGGTCAATTGGCTTTTGCTGCGTGCGGCGTTTCAACTCATGCGTCCAGCAACAGCGGGCAGGACGCCGACGCGGAACGCGACAGGAGCATTACTGAGGCGCGCTCGCGTCTCCAGTTAGTACGGGCGAATGTGTCCTGAGTTCCCGGAGTGTCGCTTCGAGAGCGTCAGTCAGTCGAAAAGTTTTCATTTGCATGACCGGAGAAAGAAGGGAGCAATATCATGTTGGCTTTGAAATATCTGTTGATGCTTCTCGGTGCTGGCCTATTTGGTAGTGCGGGTGCGGTGGTGGTTTACGATGTGTACGTGACGGAACGATTGAGGCGCTTGATCCAGCGAAAGGCGAATGGTGACAGTGATGCGCCGACGACGTTACCACCGCTCCCTTTAGCGCCGGTGCGTTGGAAGTTGGCGAAGAAATTGGCGGCTGCGGCAATTTTGCCATGGCTGCTGGCACTAAGCATTGTCGTTGTTCCGGACGGGTCGGCGGGAGTGCGCATCAGCCAAATTTGGGGCGCGCGTCCCGGCACGTTGTATCCGGGAGTGCACATCGTCACGCCGCTGGTCGATAGCGTGGCGCTGTATGACACGCGCGAGCAGGTCTATTCGACCGTTGCTGCGGAGACGGACAAGAAGAAAGGAGAAGTGCTATCTGTCCAGGCGCGTGAAGGATTAAACATCGGGCTGGCGGTTTCGGTGCGTTATCGGCTCGATCCGCGGCGACTTGATTCCATTCACGCGAACTTGCCGCAACCGGTGGGCGAACAGGTGGTCGCGCCAGTGGTGTCTACCATCTACCGGCAACTGGCTCCCAACTATATGACTCGGGAAATATTCGCGACCAAGCGGG
This sequence comes from uncultured Acidobacteriota bacterium, assembly GCA_963733775.1. Lineage (GTDB taxonomy): Bacteria > Acidobacteriota > Terriglobia > Acidiferrales > UBA7541 > Acidiferrum. Next base: position 468,342 of record CAVTEE010000006.1, read on the forward strand.
AAGAGTTGCGTTCGAAAGCTGCGGAAGCCATCACCGCACGGCTGGCGAGCGACGGCATCGTGGTGCGCGAAGTCCTGCTGCGCGATTTGCAGTTGCCCGAGGAATATGCCAAGGGCCTCGAAGGGCTTTTGCTGAAGGAGCAGGAAGATGAGCGGCTCACAACCGAGCAGGATATTAAATTCAAGGAAGTAAAAATCGCCGAACTGGAAGCGGAAGCGCAGAAAGCTCGCTCCGTGAAGCAGGCGGAAGCACAGGCGCAAGTGCTGGTGCTGCAGGCCAAGGCGGAAGCGGATGCGATGCAGTACACTCTGCCGCTGAAACAAAAGCAGATCGAACAATCCAAACTGGAGGCTCAGGCACGCAAGGAAGCTACGCTGCAAAATGCGGAGGCCGCGGCGCAGGCGAAGGTGATCGACAGCAAGGCCGAACTGGAACGCCAAAGGAATTTGTCGGAGGCCGAAGCGAATCGCATCCGCGTGACCGCGGCGGCAGATTCAGAGCGCATGAAATTCGAAGCTGCGGTGCTGAAGTCCAATCCGATGCTCATTCAGAAAATCATCGCGGAGCGCCTTTCGGATAAACTGCAAATCATGATGGTGCCCATGGACGGCAGGAATTTCTTTGCCAGCGACGTGATGCGCTCGGCGTTCTCGGGCTTGGGCAGCCCTAACGGCAGTACGGTCGACGATGCAGACCCGTCCAGCCAACCGACGACGAGCGCGGCGGTGCAGGGTAAAGCTCCCCGGCGTCCCTGATGCTGAGCGCGATAGCGGACAGCGCAAAAGGCGGCGTGGATGGGCTAACTGATTTGCCCATCTCGCTGCCGGTTGTTTTACCACGGCGGTTAATCGGGATATGCTTTCTTCTTCGTGAAGGACAACGCTAAATAGGGGAAATGACCTGAAACGAGTTTCTGGGGTATTTCGTTGAGTCTTCGCACCAAGTTGCTGCTGATTTTTATGCTGACCGTGGTGGCATCGGTCACGGTAGTGGCTTACGGCGTGACGCATTACACCCGCGCGGCATTTGAGGAGATGGATGCGCAGCGCACTGAGGCTCTGGTGGCACAATTCCAGAAGGAATTTGCACAGCGCGGCGAAGAGGTCGTGCACCAGGTGGAGAATATCGCCAACGCGGAAATCACCTTACGTATGGCCTTGGATCTGGCGCGGCCCAACGCCGACCAGTCTTTGTATGTGCATGATGGCACCGGCGCGGCCCAGGATCATGGGCTGGATTTTGTGCAGTTCGTCAATTCCGACGGCACACTGATCTCCTCGGCGCAGTTTCCTTCCCGGGTTGGATATAAAAATGACTGGGTCATTGCCAACAAGAATTGGCGGGACTCACACGCGTTCCTGACCAAAGAGGAGTTGCCGGACAGCGTGGCGCTTTCGTTGACGGTAGTGCGAAGTTTGCCGGTGGGCGATAAGAATTTTTACATCATCGGCGGGCGCCGCCTGGATCAGAATTTTCTAGGTTCGTTGGTGCTGCCCGCGGGAATGCGGACGCTCCTATATCAGAATCTGGATCCTGATTTTGTTCCCGCGGAATTAACGGATGCAGGCGGCGCGGTGCCGCAGGCGGAGCGATACGCGCCGCTGATCGAACAGAGTAAAAAGCAACCGCAGCGGTCAGCTATCGGCACCATCAATTGGAGCGCGGATCCGGCCAGCGCAGAGAACTTTCACGCCATCCCGCTCACGGGCCGGAACAATGAGTTGTTGGGAATATTGTTGGTGGGCAGCTCGCGGCGAGAATTGGTGCTGTTAACGCAACGCATCGAATGGATCGCCGCATCGGTGGGCGCTGCGGCGCTGCTGATTGCGTTGCTGCTGATATGGTGGTTTTCGGCGCGAATCACGCATCCGGTGGAAGAATTGGCGGTAGCGGCGCGCGAAGTGGCATCGGGAAGATGGGATGCGCGCATTGATGTGCGCACCTACGATGAGGTGGGACAATTGGCGACCGCGTTTAACGATATGACCCGCACCCTGGGCGTCCAGAAGGAGCGCTTGCTCCAAACCGAACGGGTTGCCGCGTGGCGGGAATTGGCACGGAGGTTGGCACATGAGTTGCGAAACCCCCTGTTTCCGCTGCAAATCACAGTGGAGAATCTGCAACGCGCGCGGCAGCTGGACCATGAACAGTTCATGGAGGTATTTAGCGAGTCGACCGCGACACTAAAAACGGAATTGGCCAATTTGAATTCCATTGTGGCGCGCTTTAGTGACTTCTCAAAAATGCCTGCGCCCCGATTCGAACGGATGAACGTAAATGAAGCACTTCACGAAGTGCTGAGGCTTTTTGATGCGCAATTTAATGAAGTTGGCAAGCCGGCCATCACTCGCGAACTGTTTCTGAAAGAGAGTTTGCCAGAGATTGACGGTGATCCTGAATTGCTGCATCGCGCGTTTCAGAATGTGGTGTTGAACGCCTTGGACGCCATGCCTGCCGGAGGGACGCTTACCTTGCGAACTTCGGATCTTGATGGAAAGATTCGCGTGGAAATCGCAGATACCGGCAACGGGTTGACGCCTGAGGAATCGGCGCGATTGTTTACGCCCTACTACACCACAAAACCACAGGGAACCGGGCTCGGATTGGCGATTGTGCAGTCTGTCGTGAGCGATCACCATGGCACTGTCTCTATTTCCAGCGAAGAAGGCCGCGGCACCACCATTCGAATTGATTTGCCGCAACGCCAGTCAGAGCGCGCAGAAACTCCCCATCAGGAAGTCGTGATCGCAAAATCCGAGCCGACCACTCCGAGCACATTGGCCGCCGCGTCGGACTAAGAATTCAAGGAGCTCGCTTGCCGCGCAAGGCCCACTTGCTTCTTGTAGATGACGACCCCAACACTCTGGCTTCGCTTTCGCGCGCCTTTCGCATGGCGGGCCACGAGGTAACGGTTTGCGACAACGCTACGCGTGCAGCGGAAACTCTTCGCAGCGAGGCGTTTGATTTGGTTTTTTCCGATGTGATCATGCCTGGGAAGACGGGGCTGGATTTGCTGGAAGAGATGAAGAGCCTGGGCATAAAAACGCCCATCATTATGATCTCCGGACAAGCCAACATCGAAATGGCAGTCCGCGCTACGAAGCTTGGCGCGCTGGATTTTCTGGAAAAGCCGCTGTCCACCGACAAATTACTGTTGACCATCGAGAACGCACTACGTATCACGCGGCTCGAGAGTGAGAATCAGGAGCTGCGACGTCGCATTGGGAAGCATGAACTGGTGGGCGGCGGTGCGGCGATGAAAAAACTGTTGAGCGAAATTGAGCGTGTCGCGGCCAGTGAGACGCGCGTTTGCATATTGGGAGAAACGGGGACGGGCAAAGAGCTGGTAGCGCGAGCGATTCACGAAAAATCAGCGCGCAGAGAAAACGCGTTCGTTACCTTGAATTGCGCGGCGGTGCCGGCGGAACTGATTGAGTCGGCGCTTTTCGGCCATGAAAAAGGCTCGTTTACGGGAGCGGCGGCCAAGCACCTTGGAAAATTCGAACAGGCGGAAAGCGGCACGCTGTTTCTGGATGAGATCGGCGATATGCCCCTGGCGATGCAAGCAAAACTTTTGCGCGTCCTTGAAGAAGGAGAAGTGGAACGCGTGGGTGGAGACAAGCCCATCCGGGTAAATGTCCGAGTACTGGTGGCTACGCACAGAAATCTGGAGAATCTCGTCAAAGAAAATGGATTTCGCCAGGATTTGTTCCACCGGGTTTACGTCTTTCCATTACGCGTGCCGCCGCTACGCGAACGAAAAGAAGACATGCCGCAATTGCTGGAACACTTCGCGAGTCAAGTCGCTTCGCAGAACGGCTGGAAACAAAAGTCCTTCGATGACGAGGCGGTTGAAGAGTTGCGGCAATATAGCTGGCCGGGAAATGTTCGTGAGTTGCGTAATGTTGTAGAGCGGTTGATCCTGCTCTCCGAAGGGGAGACGGTAAACGCCGATGACGTGAAGTTTGTGCTTCCCAGTTACGGGAGCAAACCCGCCGATAGTAATGCTGGCGGTGCAAACCATCATGAAACCACCGGTACCCTTGCGGAGCGGAGTGAGGGGTTCGAACGCGAGACGCTTATTTCTGAAATTCGACGCCAGAATTTTCATATGACTAACGTGGCGCGCGCCTTAGGATTGGAGCGCAGCCATTTGTACAAGAAATGCCAGCAACTGGGGATCGACCTCCAGGCCATTCGCAAACCTGCATGAGATCTCAACTGTCTGCATAAATGGCAAAAAATCCATGCCTGACGTTCCCGGCGACGCATGTAAGAATGAATTTGTGAATCCATGGCTTATTGGCGCGCCAGTCGCTCTGACAGCGGCTGTCGTGACGGCGTACGGCGCGGTCCATCCGCGCTCCGAGTTGTTTGGCCCGACGGTGTGGCGAACAAACTCGCCGCGGAAACTAGCAATTACGTTTGACGATGGACCCAATCCCAAAATCACTCCCGAACTGTTGAAGCTGTTGGAACAATACGAGGCGCGCGTCACTTTTTTTATGGTGGGGCGATTCGCGCAGGAATGCCCGGAGCTGGTTCGTGAAATTGTCGTTCGCGGGCATGCCATCGGGAACCATACGACTACGCACGCCAATCTTTTTTGGAACACGCCAGCGCAAATAAAAGAGCAAATGCAGAGGTGTAACGAAGCGATCGGTACGATCACCGGCACGACCCCTACATGGTTTCGTCCGCCTTGGGGGATGCGCAATCCGTGGGTGATATCCAGTGCCAAGGGGATGGGTATGCATACCGCGTTATGGACTATTTTGCCTGGAGATTGGCGGATCAAACCGGTGGCATGGCTAATAGAACGAATGCAGCCCATTGCAAAGCGAGCGCAGTTCTCGAATGCCGCTGGAAAAAATGCGCAAGCAGGCCACGGCGACGTTCTTTGCCTGCACGATGGGGACTACCGTTTTTTGAATGCGGACCGCCGCGCCACCGTGGGGGCTTTGGAATACTGGCTACCGCGCTGGCGTGACCTGGGGCTTGAATTTGTTACAATCGATGAAGCGGTGAGCCTTCCCGCTCTATAACCATGGATGAACGCTCTTTTTATAACGAGAAAGAAGAAGTACGAAAGGTAAAGCTGATTTGCCCCAGTTGCCGCGGGGAATTTGAGGCCCCCGTGCGCTGGAAAGTGGCCCGCAAGAAAAGAGAATTGCCGCGCGGCGCAGGCGAAGAAGACAAGAAACGTTTCGCCAAGGCTAGTTCCTACATGGTCAGGCTCGACGATCTGGTGGCCTGTTACAAATGCCGGAAAAGGTTCGAACTGACTGGGCAATCCACAGTGCTCATCAACGATACGCTCGGCGATCCCAACGCCGATCCAGAAAATTTCGGGAACCGGTAGAAGCAATACGTGCGACATGCGCCGCAGGGACGCCTGACGGCCTTCGATCAAATCTCAGGATACATTTCAAAAAACGCTTCCATGGATTGGCGGAAGGTGGCCTCGATTTCTTCCTTGCTGCCTTCGATCAGGTGCATGGTCACCCGTGCGCTGCGCCCATTTTTCAAAACCACGGTGGCGTCGCGTACCTCGCCAAGATCGTCTTCGGGTAGAAGGCGCATCCCGTAAATCAGCGCTAGTTTTGCCATCACGGCCTCCAAGTGTCAGGACAGCCTAGCTTGCGTTGTCAGGCAGGTCAATCAGCACCGCTCGTGATGTCAAAGCTCTTTAGAAATGTCCCTATACTTACCTCTTTAGAAGTGTCCCCTTTTGAGTTTTGCTTGTTACTGGTTGTAGATCGTTGGCATTGCCTTGGAGCGAAGCCCGCAGGGCGGAGCGCTTAGGGCGAAGCGGAAGGCAACGCCAACGACGGTTGCGGCGCACGCGCGGCTGCGCGGCTGGTTTGCCTTGCGCGCTTCTCCAGCCCGCGGCGGGCGGCTTCCCGCCACGGGTGATGCACTGGCGGTGTCCATTTCCTTTTTGTGTTCTCGGCGGGAACCCGTTCTCGAGGCGCACTGAGCATGGGTGGTCTCGCGGGTGCAGGAATTTCCTGCCAGCGTAAAGCCTCTCCGCGGTACTCGATGGTGATGCGACCGTGGCGCTCCTGGCACACCAACACTTTGCTCTGTGCTGGCGCGTAGTTGTGATTCTGCTTCTGCAGTTGGAAAAAACGATTGTCGTACCGCACCACCCAGTCCTGGCTAATGATCCGTTCGCTCTCCAGCCGGAAAATGCGATCCAGTTCTGCAGCCCGCGGCGCACGGCGATGATAGTTCTCCGGTTGGGCAGCCACGCGCATGAAGCGCCGGTTGTGTTCCGGCAAATATTCCCGCTGCAGATACACATTGGCTGCTTGGTGACTGCGAATGTCCTTCCGCCGCAATTTCTTCACCAGCCGGTCCTGATGTGTGCCGTGAACCCGCTCCACCCGCCCCTTGGCCTGCGGCGAACTCGCGGCGATGATGGCGATCCGCAACTTCGCACACATGCGCCCAAATTGCGTGAGCGGTTCTTCTCCCCGCAAGCGCTCGCCGGAATTGGCCGCCCGCTGGTAGAGATTCTTCCAGTCCACGTACAGTGCCAGTGGCACTCCGTAGCGTTCGATCCAGCTGCGTAAGGCGTCCGCTACCGCCCAGATGGTCTCTTGCTCCCCCAGTTGCGCCCACGTCGTGTTGGTGCCGTCATCCACCATGTCTATCAGGCAGCCCGCTGGACCGCGGTCCTCAAGCCAGGCGTGAAAGCTCCCATCCATCTGCACCAATTCTCCAAAGTGTTCCTTGCGCTCGCGCCGTCGCCGGTGTGCTCGACGCTTTCGCTCGCGACTCCACAAACCCTCCGCCAGCATCCAACGCCGCAGCGTTTCCGCATTCAGCTGCAACCCATCCTCGCTCGCCAAATGCTCCGCCGCCAGCGTCGGCCCGAACCGCTCGCCTACTGGCCCACCGTACTTTTCGCGCACCAACTGCAACACCTTGACCCGAAATTTTTGTGGGTGTGCGCGATGCGATGCTTGCCCGGCGCTGCGGTGTTTCAAACCTGCAGCACCTTCCTCCCGATAACGCTTCCACAGCCGCTTCGCTTGCCGGTAACTCACCAGCATCAATCGTGCCGCATCCACTACCTTCAGTTGCTTGCTGCGCACCCGCGCTAGCACTTCCACTCTTCCTAACTCTCTCCTGCTCATCTCTGTCCGCACCAATCTGACCTCCCTTCGGAGGCCCTATTAGGGGGACATTTCTATTGAGGACAAAAGGGGACACTATCATTGAGGTACAACATCAGCACCGCTCGTGATATTGAATTAGGTAAGACCTCGGCATGTAAACGTGATACCGTGGGCATCCTCCATTCCAGCGATAGCATCGGACCAAAAAGTCAGGGGAAGGTGCCCATGAGGCGGACGTCCAGGAAGCGAATCGCGATTATAAAATATGCCGGAGTAACCTTAGCGTGCGCGCTGATTCTATTCGCTCCGAGAATGTTTGCGCAGCAATCTGACGGTCCGCAAACTTCGCCGCCGCCCGCAGTTGGCCCGGTTGCCAGGTCAAGTATTCCTCGCCATAGCGGGACTACAGAAAGAATTACGGTTCCGGCGGGAACACGGCTCGCTGTGGTTCTGGAGAATGGTATTTCGACACGAGATGCGAAAGCCGGCGATTCCGTTTATCTGCGCACCTCGTTTCCTATCACCCAGAATAATCGCATCGTGATCCCTATCGGATCTTATGTTCGCGGCGAACTTCTGGATTCCAAGCGGCCAGGGCGAGTCAAGGGACGCGGAGAATTCCGCATGCGGCTTACCACGTTGATTTTTCCAAATGGATACACCGTGGATCTGCTCGGTGCTCCACGTAGTGCGGACAGTGGCGGAAATGAAACGATGGATTCGGAAGGCAAAGTGACCGGACCTGGCGGCAAAGCTAAAGACGCGGAAACGATTGCCACCACTACTGCTACCGGCGCGGGGATCGGCGCGATTGCTTCGGGCGCGAAAGGGTTGGGCATCGGGGCAGGGATCGGTGGCGCCGCAGGGTTGGCGGCGGTGTTGCTAACTCGGGGACCGGAAGCGCACTTGCCGCGCGGCTCAACGCTGGACATTGTACTGGAACGCGATTTATCTCTGGAAGGCGATCAGCTTCGTTATACGGACGTGGGCCAATTCTCGCCCATCACGCCGCCACCGGCGCGCGAGCAGTAAAAACTCGTTTGCTAGATATTCAAACGCAAACTTTTTCAGGAATTTGTCGCTCTGGCGACCTCGCCGAAGCGCATCGGGCTAAAGCGCGCCCAATCCTGGCTGGCAGTTTGCGTTGTAACCCATTTGCGGATTAATTGCGCCGTAATGGGCGCGAGCAAAATTCCGCTGCGAAAGTGACCAGTCGCGATCAACAAGCCGCCAAGATCGGTAGGACCAACAATTGGGAGATGATCGGGCGAGTCCGGCCGCAACCCAGCCCAGGTTTCCTCGATTTGCGCGTCGGCCAACACCGGCGCGAGCTGCAACGCAGCGGAAATGATTTTTTGCACGCCGCCGGCAGTTACTTTCTTTTCGAAGCCGACATACTCGACCGTGGCGCCAGCAAGAATTCTTCCGTCATTTCTTGGCACCAGGTACACGTGATCGGACCAGAGTACGCGTTCGATACTCAAATCTTTTGCGCGCAAGGCAATCATTTGGCCTTTGGCGGGACGAACAGGTGCATACTGCGCAGCGCCTTTTATTTCTGCGGAGCAGCAGCCGGCGGCAATAACTGTCCATCGAGATTGCACTTTTTCACCGTCCACGACGAATCCCTCGCAGCGCCTTCCGTTCTTCGCGATGGATTGTACGTTGGACCCTGCAAAAGTTTTGACCCCAGAGCGCTCCGCCGCAGTTAAAACCGCTTTTGTCAGCGCGCGATTATCGACACAGGCTTCGTCGGGTCGAAATACCGCGGCCTCCAGTTCGGGACTTAGTGCAGGCTCCATTTCGCGGGCATCCTCCGCTCTGACCGGCTCTGCTCTTAATCCGAGTCCGTGATGCAAAGCGATGATAGTGCTGAGTTTCTCTTGCGCATCTGTGGAGAAGAGTGCTTCCAGCGTTCCTCGCGCTCGATAGCCTGCGCTTTGGCCCGAAGTTTCTTCGACAGTGGCGACAAATTCGGGATAAAGCTGCAAGCTCGCTCGGCCCAGCGGCACAATTGAAATCATTCCCGCATTTTCGGGAGCCGGAGACAATATTCCAGCAGCCGCCCATGATGATCCTTCGCCAGGCTCGTGGCGGTCGAACAGCGCGACCTGCAGGCCCGCACGCGCCAATTCCAAGGCGATCGTGGCGCCGATCAGCCCGCCGCCCGCGATAGCAGCATCAAACGTCTTCATAAATTAATCATAGCGCAAGGCGCCGCGGACGGTCGCTGCCGGCGATTCATGCATCATTTTCTGGAGGCACACGACGAATGCGACCGGGGAGTTACAGCGAGGAAGCTAGCTCTTCTGAGAGAACCTGCGCCTTGGTAGCCAGGCTGCGGGCGCGCGTCCAATCGCCCTCCTTACTGGCGGACTGCGCATCCACGATAAATTGTTTGATTTTCGTCGCCAAATCCGATTGAGTTGCGTTTAGTGTTTTGCCCTGCGAACGGGCCAGATTTTTCTCCGCCTCACTGATGCTGGAGGTCATTTGTTGTCTAGCCGCGGAAGCTTCCGCGTCTGACATTTGCGGCGCAATCACCGGAGCCTCGGGCCTCTCAGCGGTGTTCTCAGCCGCGGGCGCGGGCGCGACTCGTGGCCGGGCAGGCGCGGTGTGAACGGACAGCAGTGGCGGAGGCGGCGGAAGTTCCAGCTGCAGTTCCGGAACAGGATCGACGTTCTCATCGGGTAATGGGCGAGGCTTGGGAGCGGTGACCGTGGCAGGCACAATGGGCCTCGAGAGCCCTGCGCCTCGCCAGGAGACTGGCGCTGGCTTGCGTTCCGCGCATCCGGAGATCAATAGCACTGCGCAAAAACAAAACACAAGAGCAGCGCACGCGTGATTGCGCGACTTGACGGAACAGTGCTGGGGTTTGTTTGTCGTCATTAGTTAACTAGGCCGCAAGAGGCAACTCTATGCGGAAAGTCGTGCCACGACCTACTTCCGAAGTAAAGTCTATCGAACCGTTATGAAGTTGCACAATTCTGAAAGCGCTGGCCAGACCGATGCCGCTGCCTCCTGGTCGAGTAGTAAAAAATAACTGAAAAATCTTCTGCTTATTTTCCGGAGGAATGCCTTTGCCGGTATCCTGCACGGTGATTTCCGCCATCTCGCCCCTGCGGCTAAGAACCAGGCGCAAATGGCCGCCATTAGGCATCGCTTCCGCCGCGTTGAGTACCAGATTCAGAACCGCTTGCTTCAGTAAAGCACGGTCTACGTATACTTCAGGAACATCAATTGGTAAAAGTTGTGCCAGTTGGATACCGGCCTTCTGCAGTTGAGGCTGCGCTATTTCCAGCACTTCCGGCAGCAACTGAGAAAGTTGCGTGGCTTCCAGGCGAATATCCATGGGCCGGGTGAAATCGAGGAATCGCTTGACCACCGCGTCGAGGCGATCGATTTCTTTGTCGAGCACGGCGACGGCCTGCTGTGAACCGCTGTCCTGATCGGCCGGCAAAGACTCTTTCAGATTTTCCAGCCAGAGGCGCATGGAATTCAGAGGATTTTTTACTTCGTGCGCAACACCGGCGGTGATACGGCCGAGCGCAGCCAAGCGTTCGCTAACCTGCAGCTGGGTATTAATGCTTTCCAGGGAATCGAGATCACGCAGCGTAACCAGCGCGCCGATGCGCTCACCCCCTTCCTGAATCGCCTGGACGCTGACGCCGACGCGCCGGGCGACCCCGCCGGTGACCAGTTCGGTTTCCGCCGCGACTTCGCTGAGTTCGTCGCCTTCCAGATGCAGCACCGCGCGCAGCGGATGTCCTTCGGGAAAAATGTCCTCCACACGGCGACCCAGAAATTCTCCTGAGGGCGCACCGAGAAATTTTTCTGCGGCGGGACTGACCATTACGGCGCGCAAATCCCGGGTGAATAACAGCAAGCCATCTTCAAGACCGGCCATGACGGAATTCATGTTCTCGCGCAGAGTGCTGAAAATCTCGTGCACGCCGCGAAGTTGCTGGCCCACTTGAGTAATTTTTCTGCTTACTTGACCGAGTTCGTCGCCACTGCCTCCAAAGAGACGCAGGCTTCCGGATGGCGTGTCGTATTGACCGGCGGAGATTCTGTCGAGTTGTGCGGAGATGTCCCGCAAGGGCGCCAGTGTGGCCCCGCTGACGACGGCAGCCAGCAGCGTGCAGATTCCCAGAGCCAGCAGAACAATGGTTCCGGAGGTTTTAAGACTGGGGGCAATATCATTCAGTAACAAACCCGTGGACAACACTACCCGCACTTCGCCGAATGGTTTCTTAGCCATATTGAAGGGGTAGTCGTACTCATAAATTCTCGACGGGCCGCGCAGGACCTTGACCTGGTGCAAAAAACCGCTCTGCACCAGTTGGGAGAGTGGAGGGCGGTGCGGCCGGGTTTTACCTGGCAGTGACTGGTCATTGGAAATCAACACCAGGCCTTGGTCATCCGTAATGGAAACTTCGTATACCGACGGGGAGCTGATCGCCGCTTCCAGTTGCGCCTGCAAGCCGGCATTAATTTCAAAAGCGCGACGCACGTAATCATGGACATCGTCTGGATCGTCGGATGCTGGCCGAAGTCCCTGGTTCCCGGCGTCTGCCAGCGCGTGCTGCGCCTGCACGAACACCTGATGAGCAAGATCCTTGGCGCGCTCGTCAGTATCAAGCAAAGTCTGTGCGAGAAGCTGGGCTAGAAATACGCCGGACAACACGACGACCACCAGCAACACCAGCCCGGTCATGACGATGGTTAATTTTGTGCGCAGCCGTAGCTGCATGAAATTCCCTATTCCGCGCCAGCGCGGTCAGCGCCATATTCTTTGAGCTTATTGTGCAGAGTTTTGAGGCTGATTGCGAGAAGGTCCGCGGCGCGTGTCTTATTGTTGCCAGTAGCGCTGAGGGTCTGCAGAATCAGCTCGCGCTCCATGGCGTCGACGGTGGTGCCCACCGGGAACTTAATGCTGGAAAGGTCGCTGGGACCTTTGGCCGCAGAGCGCCCGAACTCCTCGGGTAGGCACGAACGAGTGATCAGTTCCTTCTCGCACATGATGCAGGCGCGTTCCAGGATATTGCGCAACTCGCGAATATTGCCTGGCCAGGTGTGGCTCATGAAAATATCGAGCACTTCCGTTCCGACACCGCGAACATGTTTCCCGTGTTTGGAATTAACATCACGCAGGATGTAGTCGACCAGCAGAGGAATGTCTTCTTTATGCTCGCGAAGCGGCGGCAAATTAATATGGAAAACGTTCAAACGAAAAAATAAATCCTGCCGCAAGTCTCCGCTGGCGACGGCTTGCTCTGCGTCTTTATTGGTAGCGGCGAGCACGCGTACATCTACCGGCGTTTCGCTTTTGCTGCCGAGGCGGCGAACTTTGCGATCCTCCAGCACACGCAACAGCTTGGCCTGCGTGGGCGCGGGCATTTCTCCGATTTCATCGAGTAGCAGGGTCCCAGCGTCAGCCAATTCGAAACAGCCGATGCGCCTTTCCGCAGCACCGGTAAATGCGCCGCGCTCGTGGCCAAAAATCTCGCTTTCCATGAGCGTTTCGGGAATTGCCGAGCAGTTGATGGCTACAAACGGGCCACCGGCACGCGGCGACAATTTGTGAATGGTGCGCGCCACGATTTCCTTGCCCGATCCGGTTTCTCCGGTGATGAGCACGGAAGCAGAACTGGGCGCGGCCATTTCGACCAGACGCATTACGTCCTGCATGGGCTTGGAACCGCCAACCAGGTCGCCAAGTCTGCCAGATTCCCGCAGTTGTCGCTGCAATACCGCCAGCTGGCGGGCATCGCGTGCGCGCCTCAATGCGCGATCCAGCAATGCGTGCAGGACCGGGCCTTTCAGTGGTTTTTCGATGTACCAGAACGCGCCGGATTCGATAGCCGCTACCGCGCGCTCCTCGCTACCTCGCCCGGTAATAATAATCGCGGGAACATCGTAAAGCTCGGGGCCAAGCTGCTTCAGCAGGTCCAATCCATTCATGCCCGGCAACTCGACGTCGGCAATCAGCGCATCGGGCTGGAAAGTAGCAAATTTTGCCAGCGCATCTTCGGCGTTGCTTACGCCCAGGACTTCGCATCCCCAGCGTTGCAATAATTGTTCGTAGCCTTTGCGTGCGTTGTCTTCATCTTCGACAATCAGAACGCGGTCGCGGCGCTCGGACGCTTCGAGAGCGCGAACCGCGCCCTTCGCTTCTTCCGCCATGTGATAAAAACCTCTCCGCCTATCGTGGTTTTGGCTATTTAGAAAGCCGTTTGACTGGGCAATCTCGACTCTAACAAGCCCATGAGTGCTTGCCAAGTTTTTGGTAGCTTTTTTGTTAGAGTAATCGTGAAAATCACCGCATGTTAAACAAGGTGCGGCCGCAGCCACGCCGTGCGTTATTCTTTCAGCAAGTAGAGCGCTCTTTCCAGCTCCAATTCCAGCTTTGCGCCCTTCGGCAAGTTCAGCTCATGTCCGCGGCCGGATTCCTCGAGATAAGCGGTCAGGGCACCGAGGGCTGCACCTTGTGCGGCTTCTTTTTTATCTTTGTTCTTCACCCCTTGCACCGCGCCGCCTGCTGCACCGGCCGCCGCGGCTTGGGCGGCGTCCTGTTGCGTGCTACTGCGTCCTTCGATTAAGCCCTCTTGACTGGGTCCGGCCGGTTTAACACTGTGATCGCCTGGAACGCTTACCACCTCAGCGACGATGGGTAGCTTGCCGAATTTCGTGTAAATATCGTCAAAGGTCAGCCAGATCTTTGCGCGCCCGGTGACGCCGGCGGATTCGATGCGGCTGACGTGGCCGTGAATCTCCGCGCCGGGCGGTAAATAAATGCCGTGACCGGCCTCCAGCGGTTCGACAGTCCTTACCATGAATTTAGCGTTTTCTTCCGTGCCTTTGGAAGCGAGGTCTTGTTCCAGAACCACCAGGAATTTCGTTCCAGGGGCGACCGCAAAAGTCTCAGGCGGCAAACCATGCCTGCGTCCATCGGCCTGCTGGGGTTCAGGCGCAGATTGCCCGTTATCCTGTAGTCGGTTTTGCTGAATTTCCTTCGCCGCTGCGGGGGAAATTATGGTTACGAGTAATATGGTGAACAAGCCGCTAGTGAATTTCGCGTAAGTTAAGAATTTTCGGGTCATGTATTTTCTCCCCAGATTTTTATTTCCGCCGGTTGTCAGTTTTGATGCGCAGAATATTAGATGCGGCCTGGGTGCCAACGCGTGTTTTAAGGGTATTTCTTCATCCACGGCAATGCAAGAGCGGGTGTCTATCAACAGACGCCCGGGCTTAGTCGCCAAGAAACCTTCTGATGCGTCGTAAAACCTCGGCATACATGGCTGGCGTAACCTTGCCAGTCTGCGTATTTTGTTGGCTGGGATGGTATACGCCGAACAATCGGGGCGCGGGTCGAGGTAGTTGAATTTCAGCTCCGTGCGCGAAGCGGTAAGGTGTTCGCGAAGTGATTAGACCTCGTTGCTTCAGTACTTCAAGGTAAGCATCCCAGGCGATGCGGCCCAGAGCCAGCACTGCTTTTGGTTCCAAAATGCGAATTTCGCGCTCCATGTATCCGCGGCAATTCAAGATTTCGCTTGACAACGGTTTGTTGTCCGGTGGAGCGCAACGGGCCGTAGCGGTGATGTAACTATCGATGAGCTTCAAACCATCATCGCGGCGCACAGAGGCGGGCTGGTTCGCGAAGCCAGCTTCGTAAAGCGCGGCAAAAAGGAAATCGCCGGAACGGTCCCCAGTGAATACGCGGCCAGTGCGATTTCCTCCGTGTGCAGCGGGAGCAAGCCCGACGATCAGTAACTTTGCGTCAGGATCACCGAACCCCGGTACGGGTTTGCCCCAATATTCCCAGTCGAGATAAGCGCGCCGTTTTTCTCGCGCAACACGCTCGCGGTATTCCACCAGGCGCGGGCACAAGCGGCACGCTACCACCTCGCGCGCAAGACGTTTTAGAGCAGCCTGGCGGTTCACGCGAGAAGTCCCAGAACCTTGTCGTGAATTTTTCCGTTGCTGCTGACGAATTGGCCGCTGTAAATAGAGCGTTCGCCCAGCAGATTTGTGGATTTTCCTCCGGCTTCCTCCACAATTAAACCCAGCGGCGCCAAATCCCACGGCATAGAGGTCCAGTCGACGGCGGCGTCGATCGCGCCTTCGGCCACCAGCATGTGTTGCCAAAAACCGCCCAAGGCCCGGCTGTTGCGCACCGCATCGTGCAGCTTTCGCAATTTCGCTCGATCTTCGGCGTTTTTCTTGGGGCCGGTGCCGGTGGTGAAAATCATGGCGTCGCTGAGCTTCGAAACGTTTGATACATGAATCTTTTTGCCATCGCGAAAGGCCCCTTCGCCGCGATACGCGAACCAACGGGTGCCGAGCGCCGGAGCGCTCACCATGCCCGAGACAATTTCACCGCGGTGTTCGATACCCAGCAGCGTTCCAAAGGTGGGAATTCCACGCGAAAATTCTTCTGTGCCGTCGATCGGGTCGATGATCAATCTTGCTCGGTCGCTGGAGCTGGCAGCTTCCATATCGCGGCCGCCCATTTCCTCGCCCAGAACATCGAGAGCCCATCTGCTGGCGGCTACTTTTTTGCGCGCCATTTCTTCGACGCCGCGATCGGCCTGAGTCACTGCGGAGCCATCGCCCTTGCGGTCCACGCGCATTTCCACGGCTCGAAAATATCGCATGGCGATGACGTCGCCCTCCTGCACGATAGAATCGAGCAGCGGACCGTATTGTTCGCGATATCCCATCATTTCTCCGTTTAATTCTGAAACTTGATGTATCGGTTCCGAGCGTTCCTTGCGCCTGCGGACCTACAGAAATTGAGGCGCCGGCCTGCGGATTTGACAGGCTCGCCGCAGCTACCTAGCATACAAACTTACCCTTTTGAGCGCTCAAACCAACTCCGGAACAGTGCTGGACCGCATCCTCGAATCTCGTCGAGCCGAGGTGGAGCATCGCAAATGCGTGCTGCCAGAAACGGCACTGAAATATGGCGCGAAAGCGGCATCGCCGGTGCGCGATTTTTATTCCGCGCTGTCACGCGATGGCCTGAACATTATCGCAGAACTGAAGCCGGCATCTCCGTCGCGCGGAGTTATTCGCGATCCATTTGACGCGCCTGAACTGGCGAAGAGCCTCTCGGAAGCCGGAGCAGCGGCGCTCTCGGTGCTCACGGAAGGCGAATATTTTCATGGCTCGCTGAAAAACCTTCGTGATGCACGCAAAGCCATGGGCTTGCCGGTGCTACGGAAGGATTTTATTTTTGACCCCTGGCAAGTTTGGGAAGGGCGGGCTAATGATGCCGATAGCTTTCTCCTAATTGTAGCGGTGTTAAGCGATTCTCTCTTACGCGATCTGATTGCCCTTGGCCGCGAAATTGGAATGGAACCATTAATTGAAGTGCATACTGCGGCGGAACTTGAACGAGCGCTGGCTGCTTCAGCCAAAATCATCGGCGTCAACAATCGCGATTTGAAAACCATGGCGGTGTGCGTCGAAACGTCGCTGGAACTGATCGGACAGATTCCAGAAAATTGCGTGGCTGTCAGCGAGTCCGGCATTCGCAACCATCAGGATCTGGTGAAGATGCGCCAGGCGGGCTTCGATGCGTTTCTCATCGGTGAGCATCTAATGAAGGCGGCCGACCCAGGGGCGGCGCTATTCGAATTGCTCGGACAGCCGCGCGTGACGAGAGAGCAATTTGATGCAGCATCCGCTGCTACCGACGCGAAGAATGGTGATTGGCAAAATTAGACCATGACCCGAGTGAAAATCTGCGGGATTACCAACACGGAAGATGCGCGTGCCGCCTGTGAAGCAGGCGCCGACGCCATTGGTCTAAATTTTTATTCGCGAAGCCCTCGCGCGCTCTCTGTCCAAAAGGCCGTTGAATTGCGAGCTTCAATTCCCTCTGGCGTGCAAGTCTTTGGGGTTTTTGTAAACGCTGAAGCCGCGGAAGTCATAAAAATATTCCGGGATGTACGGCTCGATGCCCTGCAATTACATGGTGATGAGTCGCCTACAACGGCTACGCAGTTGGCTCGCCTGGCACCGGTATTCAAGGCGCTGCGGGTCGGCCCCGATTTTTCCGCCGCCACGTTGGAAAATTATCCGGATGTTTCAGGATTTTTATTTGATACCGCCGAGGCCATGCCTGGTCAATATGGCGGGACCGGACGGCTGGCAGACTGGGGAGTCGCTCAGCAGGCTGCGCGCAGCCACAGAGTCATCCTGGCGGGCGGCTTGAATGCCGAAAATGTGGCCGCCGCGATCCTGCAAGTGCGTCCTTATGGGGTTGACGTGGCCAGTGGCGTGGAAGCTTCGCCGGGCGCAAAAGATCATGCTCAGTTGCGCGAGTTTATTCGCGAAGCGCGTCGAGCCGACCAGGAACTAAATCTACCGGTGGAGAAATTGCGCGCCAGATGAGCTCCATTCTCAAATCGCTGAGCTATTCGCCCGGACGCTTCGGTCCTTACGGCGGCCGCTACGTTCCTGAAACGCTGATGGTGCCGCTCTTCGAACTTGAACGGGCCTATGAGTTGGCGAAATCGGATCCGAGTTTTCAGGCTCGCCTTGCCGATCTGCTCAAAAATTTCGCCGGCCGTCCCACGCCTTTACAGTTTGCGGAGCGGCTCACCAATAAGTTGGGCGGCCCTAGGATTTATCTGAAGCGCGAAGATTTGTTGCACACCGGCGCGCACAAAATTAACAACGCCATTGGCCAGGGATTGTTGGCGGTAAAAATGGGGAAGCCCCGCGTCGTGGCCGAAACGGGTGCGGGACAACACGGCGTAGCATCGGCGACGGTGGCTGCACAGCTTGGTCTCGAATGTACCGTGTACATGGGCACCGATGACATGGCGCGGCAATCGCCAAACGTTTCACGCATGCGCATTCTGGGCGCGAAGGTTGTTGGCGTGGACTCCGGCAGCCGTACTTTGAAAGATGCCATCAACGAAGCGATGCGCGATTGGGTCACCAATGTACGCACCACGCATTATCTTCTGGGCTCGGTGCTGGGCGCGCATCCGTATCCCACGATGGTGCGCGATTTTCAGTCGATGATCGGCCGCGAAGCGCGCGAGCAAATCCTAGCTGCGGAAAAGCGTTTACCCACACATTTGTTTGCATGCGTGGGCGGCGGTTCGAATGCGATTGGACTTTTCTATCATTTCCTGCGCGATAAGGAAGTAAAAATGATCGGTATCGAGGCTGGCGGCCGCGGCACGGGTTCAGGCGAGCACGCAGCGAGGCTGGGTGCGGCGCAAGGGTTTACCGGGGCGCGTCCGGGCGTTCTTCACGGCACCTACACTTACGTGCTGCAGAATGAAGACGGGCAAATTTCCACCACGCATTCTATTTCCGCCGGGCTAGATTACCCGGCAATCGGCCCAGAACACGCGTGGCTCGCGGATGAAAAACGCGCCGAGTATTTTGCGATGTCGGACAATGCCGCGCTGGATGCCGCGCGATTGCTGTGCCGCAGCGAAGGAATTATTCCCGCGCTGGAGTCGGCCCATGCTCTGGCAGGCCTGATAGAGCGCCTTCCTTCGTTAAATAAAAACGATCTCGTGATCCTCAATCTTTCCGGGCGCGGCGACAAGGACATGGACACTTACTCGCGCCTGCTCTAAGCTTTCCCGATAAATAATGAGCGTTTCTGCCACGCAACCACATCGTATTGAAAATTGTTTCGCCACGCTTCGTGCGGCCGGCGAGATGGGCATCGTCGCGTACATCACCGCTGGCGATCCTTCGCTGGATGCCACGCTGGAATTTGTGCTGGCGTTGGACGAGGCTGGCACGGACATCATCGAGCTCGGAGTGCCGTTCAGCGATCCACTAGCGGATGGCCCTACGATTCAGCGAGCCTCGGAACGCGCCTTGAAATCCGGCGCCACCTTGCCAAAAATTCTGCAATTGGTGAGTCGCATTCGGAAATCTTCGCAGATTCCGCTGGTACTCTTTAGCTATTACAATCCAATTCTGCAAATGGGGCTGGAAAAGTTCGCCGCCGCGGCTTCCGAAACGGGAGTTGACGGTGTGCTGGCCACGGATCTTTCGCCGGAAGAATCCGTAGAATACCGGCGTATTCTAGCGGCGCAACATTTGGATACAATTTTTCTGTGCGCTCCGACTTCCACGGACGAGCGCCTGGCGAGCATTGCGGCCTGCTCGAGCGGCTTTTTGTATCTGGTGTCGCGTACTGGCGTTACCGGAGCAAAAGATACCTTGCCGGATGATTTGCCGTCGTTGTTGCGACGGGTTAGAAATTTTACGAAACTGCCTATCGCGGTTGGTTTCGGGATTTCGCTTCCGGGGCACGTTACTTTGCTTGGCGGCTTAGCTGATGCTGCCGTCGTGGGCTCTTCGTTGGTTTCTGAAATTGAACATGCAAAGACACCTCAGCAGGCGGCTAATGCTTTGCGCGAGCGGGTCCGACTCTTGAAAGAAGCGGCCCGCCACGGCCTTTCCAAGCGCGAGGCGGCGCCATGAATCTTCAGGACTGGCGACGCCGTATCGATGAGATCGACCGCAAGCTAGTGGAATTGTTGAATGAGCGTTCGCGCTGCGCGCTGGAAATCGGCAAATTGAAGCACGCGGCGAATTTGCCTCTCTATCAGCCTGAGCGGGAGAAAGAAGTATTGCAAAACGCCGAGAAATCGAATCCCGGCCCGCTAACGAATAGTGCTATTCGGCGTCTATTCGAACGCATTATCGATGAAGCACGAACGGCGGAACGCGCGGCCATGGAGCCGGAAGCAACAAGCTCTAAAGAATAATTTAGCGACAAAGAGAACCAGAGACCAATGCGAATCGAGAAAGGGAATAAAGCCAGCTCATGGTAATTGTGATGCAAGAGGGCGCTACAGACGCCCAGATTCAACATGTGATTGACCGGTTGGTGGCAAGCGGGTTTAACGTGCATCGCTCCACGGGAGAATCGCACACCGTGCTGGGCGCCGTTGGCGTGCACCGCGATTTCGATCACCGTGATTTCGAATTGCTCGATGGTGTGCGCGAGGTGATGCGAGTCACGCAGCCGTTCAAGCTAGCCAGCCGTCAATTTAATCCGCAAGGCACGATTATCAATCTGGGCCGCGGTGT
Source organism: uncultured Acidobacteriota bacterium (assembly GCA_963733775.1). GTDB lineage: Bacteria > Acidobacteriota > Terriglobia > Acidiferrales > UBA7541 > Acidiferrum. The sequence goes on from CAVTEE010000006.1 coordinate 488,552, forward strand.
GACCATCGGCGGTAATGAAGTGGTTGTCGCGGCTGGACCGTGCTCCGTCGAGTCGCGCGAGCAGATTCACATCATCGCGGAAAGCGTAGCTAAATCTGGAGTCAAGATTTTGCGCGCAGGGGCATTTAAGCCTCGCACATCACCCTACGCGTTTCAGGGCATGGGCGAAAAGGGTCTGGAATTTATGCGTGAGGCCGCTGAAAAATTCGGCCTCTTTAGCGTGAGCGAAGTCATGGACGCTTCGCAGATTCAGATGATGCTCGGTTACGTGGACATCCTGCAGGTCGGCGCGCGCAATATGCAGAATTATCATCTGCTGCGTGCCTTGGGTGAAGTGCGCAAGCCCATCCTGCTCAAGCGCGGAATGTCCGCGACCATGGAAGAACTGTTGCTAAGCGCTGAGTATATTCTTGCCGGCGGAAATCCGGACGTCATTCTATGTGAGCGGGGCATCCGCACTTTTGAAACTTATACGCGCAATACTTTTGACATCGCGGCCATTCCGGTGATCAAGAAGCTGTCGCATCTGCCCATGATCGGCGATCCCTCCCATGGCACTGGCCGCCGAGACAAAGTTGCGCCCATGGCGCGAGCAGCAGTGGCCGCGGGAGCCGACGGTTTGTTGATTGAAGTGCACAACGATCCTGATCACGCGCTTTCCGATGGAGCGCAATCGCTCGATCCTGGACAGTTCGAGCAATTGATGGGCGAGTTGCGCATTATCGCGCCGGCTATCGGGCGGCGCATAGCGTGACCGTGTTCCAATTCGTAGCCTGATTCATGTCGCCAGCTCACCTCATCAATCGCGTCAGCATTCTTGGCACCGGCTTGATCGGCGGTTCTTTTGCGTTGGCGCTTCGCAAATATACGGAAGGCATTCACATTACGGCGTGGGATCGCCGGGACACCGTGGCGCGCGCAAAAGATCTGGGCGCAGCGGACGAAAGTTTTTCCGGTGAACTGAAGCCGGCCATCAAAAGTGCCGACCTGATTTACGTGGCGTTGCCAATCAGCACTACGCTGGATATTCTGCCGGAGATTGCGCGCCATAGCCCGCAACACGCCTTGGTGACCGATGCTTGCAGCACCAAAGTGCGAATTGTGCGCGCGGCGGAGGAATTATTTTCGGGAAGCGGTGAGAAGCTTTTTCTTGGCGGCCACCCGATGGCGGGAAAGGAATTGTCGGGAATTGCGAATGCTGACGCGAATTTATTCCGCGACACCACGTACGCGCTTATCGGCGAGTCTTTATCCGATATGCATGAGCATATGCATGACAAAGTTGTGCCCGAGTCGCGCTTGCAAGGAGAACCGGACCAATCGCCCACGCGTCCTGTGCCGGTGCGTACATCTAAAGACGATCCACGTGTGGTTGCTTTCCTGAAGATCATCGGCAAAATTGGCGCGCGACCGCTTTGGCTGGGAGCGCAACAGCACGATTACGCCGTGGGCCTCGCATCGCATCTTCCGCAACTCGCGGCCGTTGCGTTGGCTTCCTTTCTCTACGATCATTTGGATGAAAATGGCTTGCCCATCGCGCTTGCGGGCCCCGGCCTGCGCGACACGCTGCGGCTAGCTGGCAGTCCTTACAGCACCTGGCGGGACATTGTGCTGACTAACCGGGAAGTTCTTTCCGCCGGGCTCGATTTGTTTGCTCGCCGCCTCGACGAATTGCGCGACAAGCTCGCTTCCCGCGAACTGGAAGCCGACTTCGACGCCGCAAACGAATTGTACAAACTGCTGCGTAGTTTTTAGTCGCGAAAACTCAGCGTATGGTCCTGTCAACAGCCCGACAGCTTGCATTACACTAAGTTCTGTTCGCGAGAGCCTTCATGGACAAACGGATTTCTTCAGCTGATGCGGGCATTGAAAAGTTGACCGATGGCGTCACCATATTGATGGGCGGCTTCGGTTTGTGCGGCATTCCAGAGAATTTGATTGCCGCCGTACGTCGTAAGGGCACAAAGAGCCTCACCATCGTCAGCAACAACGCGGGAATCGATGATTTCGGCATCGGGATTCTCCTGCAAAGCCGGCAAGTCAAAAAAATGATCTCCACCTATGTCGGCGAGAATAAATTGTTCGAACAGCAGGTACTTAGCGGGGAACTGGAAGTGGAACTGAATCCACAGGGTACCTTGGCGGAACGCTTGCGCGCCGGCGGTGCGGGGGTGCCGGCTTTCTTTACGCCCACCGGAGTCGGCACCATGGTTGCGGAAGGGAAAGAGACGCGCGAATTTGATGGGCGGCAATACGTGATGGAACGTGGACTGCGGGGCCAGTTCGCATTTGTGAAAGCGTGGAAAGGTGATCGTTGGGGGAATCTTGTTTATCGCAAAGCTGCGCGAAATTTTAATCCGCTGATGGCCACCGCCGCTGACTACGTGATCGCGGAAGTGGAACAGTTAGTGGATCTGGGGCAGCTGGACCCCGACTCCATCCACACGCCAGGAATTTTCGTCAACGCCATTTTCCAGGGAAACTCATACGAGAAGCGCATTGAAAAACGCTGTATCAGAAAGGAATAGTTCACGGACGCCCGGGACCGCGCCAACGAAAGGCAAACATGGTTTTAAGCGAAGAGCAAAAACGTGAGCGCATCGCGCGGCGCATCGCACTGGAACTGCGCGACGGGTTCTACGTAAATCTGGGTATCGGCATGCCGACGGCCGTGGCGAATTATGTGCCGCGCGGCATGGACGTAGTTTTGCAATCCGAAAACGGCATGCTCGGTGTGGGCCCGTACCCGCTGGAATCTGAAGTCGACCCAGATTTGATCAATGCCGGTAAAGAAACCGTCACGGAACTGCCAGGCACTTGTTATTTTTCCTCAGCGGATTCGTTCGCGATGATTCGCGGAGGACATGTCGATCTTACGGTTTTAGGCGCGCTGCAGGTGGATGAGAAGGGCACGCTTGCCAACTGGGCGATTCCTGGAAAGATGCTTAAAGGCATGGGCGGCGCGATGGATCTGGTCGCTGGCGCTAAGCGGGTGTTCATCGCCATGGAACACGCTACCCGCGACAGGCGTCCAAAAATTCTGAAAAAATGTACGCTACCTCTTACCGGCGTGGAAGTGGTGGATCATATCGTCACGGAACTGGCGCTGATTGATGTGACACCAGAAGGCTTGCTCCTTCGCGAGTTGGCGCCTGGGGTTACCGTTGAAGACGTTCAATCACTCACGGAACCCAAACTCTTGCTGCCTCCTGGGGGCGCACGAACAATGCTTATCTGATTTCCACTTTAAATCCTCCACCCGCGTGTCGTACTCAAGAAGAGCTAAGCCGCCTCGAAGTACTGAACGAATAGTGGAAAGCAGAAAAAACGGTTAATCCCGTCACCGCATAAACCAGAAAACGATTTACAGGAGTGAATCCGGGATGTGGATAAGCCGCGGACAGAACCACCATGAATACCAGGAGAATCTGCAGGGCGGTGGTGAGCTTGCCATAAATGCTAGGCGGAAATGGCTGGTAGCCGGAAATCAGAAGTATCACCACGGCCACCATCAGTATCAGCACATCGCGGCTGAGCACGATGATGGTCAGCCACCACGCCAGTTTCTGTTTGAACGCGAGAATGATGAAAGAAGAAGAGAGCAGCAACTTGTCCGCGATGGGATCAAGATACGCACCCAGCGCTGAACGCTGATTCAGTTTGCGCGCCAGTAGTCCGTCGATGCCGTCGGAGAGTCCCGCGACCACCAACACCAGCAGCGCCCACCGGTACTGTTCGTAAGAAATGAGAATCAGGAAGAACGGCAGGAAGCCCAGCCGTAACAAGGTGATTTGATTAGGTACCGTCCAGATGGGACCTTGCATTGGCGAAGAGGATAGCGCAGTTCACGCAAATTGCGCGAGGTACTCGCTGAGAGAGCGGCCTATTTTGCGTTGGAAAAGTTCCGCCATGGAGGGAATGGAGCCGGTAGATTCGTCCAGAGAAATACGCTCGACGCGGTTCATGGGGAAGAAAATGGTGGGGAATCCCACGCGCTCGCCATCGGGTTCATTGATGGCGCGCACAAAGTGGTCGAACGAGTTCAGATCAATGCCGCGTACAGTAATGCCCGCCTGATTGAGAACCAACAATTCGCCCCAAAATTTCTCCTTTGGAGAGTGCAGGCTCACGACAACAATGGAATGTAGGTCCATGTTAAGAATTTACTTGGTCCGAATGCCGTTGGTTAGTCGCCGACGGTACTGAGAGTAACGCATTTCGCAACCTGGGAATCAGTAGAGTCGAGCTTGCGTGTTTTGTGGTTAACCGCGGCCGGAAACTTCACCGCAGAGGGTCGCGGAAGTGCAGGATCATGAAAGCAAAGCTGGCAAGGATAACGATAGCTGCAGCCCATCCCAGCGCCTGAGCACGTTTCAACTCAGAGGGATTCATCGGCTCGCGATCGACAAATACTTTTCCCAGCAAGAAACCCGCGGCCAGTCCGCCGAAGTGCGCCCAATTATCGATGCCGGACATGATAAAGCCGAAGACGAAGATCGAAACCACCCAGGAAATGAGCCGTGAACGCAGTGCTTGCATGGACGATCCGCCGCGGCGAGTAGTAATCGCAATCATCACTCCGATCAGTCCCAATATCGCGCCGCTCGCTCCTACGCCCAGCGCGGGGTGAGGCCTAAACGGAGTAAAGGCGCTAAGAAGGTAGCCGGCAATTCCGGTCGCGGTGTAGAGAAACAAAAATCGTGCCGAGCCATACACTTCCTCCACCACCGGCCCAATATCCATCAGCACCATCATGTTGAAGCCGATGTGAATTAAACCGCCATGAAGAAACATGGCAGTTACCAGGCGATACGGCTCGCCATGCACGATGGCCGGTGCCCACAAGGCCCCAAGCCGGTAAAGAACTTCTCCATCCAGACCAAAGAGAATCCGCAATCCGCCGCCCTGGCCCGCCTGCAACGTGAGAACCATGCTGATACCAAAAATCAGAATGTTGGCGATCAACAGCGCCGTCGTGGCTGGCGCCCGGGTCCCTCCAAAAAATCCCGAGAAACGCCGATTTATAGCCGCCATTGAAAAGTTAAGGTTGGTGCCGCACTGATGACAACGCGTTGCGTTGATGCCCACCAATGTTCCGCAAGAGGGACAAATTTTGGGCCGCGGCTGTTGATCGCCGCCCCCTCCAAAAAATCCGCTCATCGCGCTTCGCCAGCGATTCACGCGCATCTGCCACTGATAGGGAAGCGCCATTCTCCTCCTTGCGACTCGCACACCGCGTTCCTATAATACCCAAGTCGGCGAAGTTGTCTGACTTGCGACGACTCGGTCACTGTAAGAGGGCAAAACATGGACAAATTTGAGGAAATTGGGCAGCGACTCGACAAAGAATTGGCGCGTTTGCGCAAATATGTGGAAGAAGAAGTCGCGCCCGGCACCGAGAAACGCACGGCACGATTCCTTCGCGAGGTTTCGGAATTGTTGACCGATGCCGCGAAGAAGCTCGAAGCGCGCAATTCCGCTCGCGAGACGGAGTCCACGAAAAACGCTCATTCTTAGCAACGAGGGAGCAACGCACGCAACCATGGGCCGCCAGTGAACCCAGCGATACCGCGACAGCAATTCGGCCAACAGTCTAATTCACAAATACTTCCTACCTCGCGGCCTACTCCAAAAATTGATTCCTTCAAATTCGTACTCTTAATAATTCTGGTAGGCTCTGTTCTTTCCATGATCTCAGGATGTGCCTCGCGCAGACCGGTAGCGGCCAGCCAGCCGCCGGCTGACAGCTCTTCTACGCCTGAAACGGCCTCGGAATCCGCCAAGAACCCACCCCCGTCCGCCCCGCCACGTTCTGGGGGTGCCGCAAAGCGCCGCAGGGACACGGCGACGATTCCAGTGCCCGCAGGCTACGAGGAAAAAGGCGAAGCGTCGTGGTACGGCCTGCCCTTCCACGGACGGCAAGCGTCAAACGGCGAAATCTATGACATGAACAAATTCACCGCCGCACATCGCACCCTGCCCTTCGAAACCATGGTGCGGGTCACCAACGAGAGAAATGGCAAATCCACCGTGGTGCGCATCACTGATAGAGGTCCGTTCGTGAATAACCGCATCATCGATCTTTCTTATGCGGCGGCGCGCGAGATAGATTCCATTGGCCCGGGAGTCGTGCCGGTGCGCCTGGAAGTTTTATCGACCGGCATAAATCCGGAGGCCGGATTTTTTACTATTCAAGTGGGGGCGTTTCGCGAGCGCGCCAATGCCGAGCGATTGCGCGAGCGTCTGAGCGCTACGTACTCGCCCACGTTTGTTAAACGCTACGACACAGCGGACGGTGCTTTTTATCGCGTGCACGTCGGTAAGGTATCCGGCGAGGAGGCCGCCAAAGAATTCGGCGAGCGGTTGCGTTCACGCGAAGGGGTTACGCCCATGGTAATTCGGCTCGATGATACCTTTTCGGAGGCGGGAGAAAATCAATGAGCGCCGACTGTCTTTTCTGCAAAATCGCAGCGAAACAAATCCCCGCAAAAATTGTGTACGAAGATCCTGACGTTTTCGCTTTTGAAGACATTGGCCCGCAAGCGCCCACACATTTGCTGATATGCCCGCGTAAACACATCATCTCGCTGGAAGATGTGACTGACGAGGACGAAAGAATGCTGGGTCACTTGCAAACGGTGGCGGCAAAGCTAGCCCGGCAAAGAGATTTGCAGCAAGGTTTTCGCACCGTAATCAATACCGGCCAAAACGCAGGCCAGTCAGTGCTGCACCTGCATCTTCACTTATTGGGCGGAAGAAGTATGCGATGGCCCCCAGGTTAATGACCAGGCATTTGAGGCACCACCGAAGTGTAGAAGCGGAAGATCTAAGTAGATAAAAAAAAGGGGCGCCGCTGTTTAACAACCGTGGCGTCCCTTTTTGTGAGTACAAATCCCTAATCAGTGATTATTGTTTCGTCAGGATAATATCGTCGAACGCCAGGCTGTAAGCCGTACTGCTAGGGTTCTTTCCGACCACCGTAAATGTAAATGGATAGCTTCCGGCGCTCGGAAAATTAACGGCTCCCAGATCCGTGAGGGCGTAGGCATCACCGTTGGATATGAATTGGTCAATAGGAGGGCCAACGTCGACCCTGTTGATCGCTGTTTGCACGATGCCACGAGGCTGATACTCCTTGTAGGAAATTTTAACGTCATATGTCCCGGCTGCAGGAACGTTGACCATAAAGGTCGCGTTGTCTCCCACATTTGTGGAATAGAACATGGTGCCCAAATTGTCGGGGAAGTTCTGGTAGCTGAATACTTGAACGGCTGGGCCGGATGTAGTTGCAGCGGCTGCCAGATTCGCTGTTGACACTACCAGCGCGTTAGCAGGGGCGCCTGTACTGTATGACCACGTCAATATCTGTTCCGTGGATGTCAAACCTCCGGTAGCGCCGGTGAAGCCCGCGTAGGCGGTCGAGCCCACCGTGGCGGGAATGTTGACCGGCCAACTCGTGGTAAACGTCTGGCTGGGATTCGAAGTATCGGTGATGGTCATCGTCAAGGTGGTGCCGTCGTAAGTCATATGCACCGCCATGACGTCGCCAGATTGAAGATTAACTCCCCCTCCTATCGTGGTTGCCGGAACGGTCGGGACCGCTCCATTAACATAGAGGCCGGTCGAATTGGTTCCTTCACCCGCGTTGTCATAAATATCAAATTTCACGGCAACGCTATTGGACATCCCTCCATATCCCAGACTTCCCCCGACGACACCTAGCGCAGTTGGTGATGACCCTTGAATGGCGAAGGTGATCCCGTCGGCGCCGGGATTCGCTATTTGAAACGTGAAATCATTAGTGAAACCTTGAACGCTTACCTTTTGATTCCAGAATGCGCTGCTGTCTTCAAAGGTTGTAGAGGTATCGCTCAGCTGGAGGCGGTTGCCAACTAAAACAGCGTTCCCATTGAACTGCATTCCGCTGGCCGTGAATCCGGATGCAAAATTGATTGCACTCGTGCTGCCACCGCCGCCACCCCCGCCGGGCGGCGGAACTGGCACGCTTGCTCCAGGCGTAAACGTCCAATTGATGATGTCTTGGATCGCAGTTAAACCGCCAGTTCCGGCTGTAAATCCGGCAAAAGCAGTATTTGCGCCGACCAGCGACGAGATATTCACCGGCCACGCGTGTGTGAAGGTGGCGTTTGCAGTGGGATCAGTGATGGTCATGGACAGATTCGTTCCGTCATAACTGATCTGGACATTCATGACATCGCCACTGTGCAGATCGATGCCACTACCGCTCAAATCGATCGACGGAGTGCTGGGAAACGCGCCATTCGTGAACAACCCGGTCGAATTCACTCCTTCGCCCGCATTGTCGAAAAGGTCGAACTTGATAGCTACGCTTTTCTGCGACAGAGCGCCGCCCGCGTACCCCAAAGCTCCGCCAAGGGGACCTAAGGCAGCGGTGTTGTTGCCTTGAATTGCAAACGTAAAGCCATCCGCTGTTGGGTTACTTCCCGGCGAAACCTGGAAACTGAAACTAGTCGTGAATTGTTGGATGTTTACAGGCGAGGTGTACCAAGCTGCTGCGGCTTCACTTCCACCGCCATCCGTCAGACGGAGTCTCGTTCCGTTGAACGCCGCGCTACCATTGAGCGCCATCGTTCCCCCCGTAAAGCCGCCTCCCAGACCCACTCCTCCACCTCCACCGCCCGAGCTAGGAGAGCTAATGGTGTAGGTGCCGGTCGAGATTGAACTATTCGAGTAACCGCTGGCCACTGCTAGGGCCTTGATCGTCTCAGTAACACTCACCGTAATCGCTTGCGAGTAAAGTGTTGACGAAGCCGTGGGTGTGGAACCGTCCGTCGTGTAATGGATCGAGGCGCCAGGAGTGGGCGTCGAGAGAGTTACCGACTGGGCGGAAGTATAGCTGCCTATAGCAGGTGAGAAGATCGGGGCAGTCGCCGTTGGCTGCTGCTGCGTGCCGCTCACGAAGGTCCAGGTCTGAATATTTTGAGTGGCCGTTAACCCTCCCGTCCCGGCGGTGAATCCCACGTAGGCCGTGTTGCTTCCGATGACCTGCGGAATGTTGATCGGCCAACTGGTGTTGTACACTGCGCCCGTCGTCCCATCGGTGATAGTCATGGCAAGCGTGGCGCCGTTATAAGTCATATGTACGGAGAGCTTGTCTCCGCTGTGCAAATTAATGCCCGAGCTCGTCAAATCGATGGCGGGGATGGCGGGCACCGCGCCGTTTTCATATAGACCAGTGGAATTGATCCCCTCTCCGCTGTTGTTATACAAATCGAACTTCACCGCGAAGCTGTTGGCTATGCCTGCGTAGCCTAAATTACCCCCCATGCCACCTAGCGCGGTTAAACCAGCATTTTGAATCGTGAAGGTAATGCCGTCGGCGTTGGGATTCACCAATTGGAATGCAAAATCATTTGTGAACTGAGAAATGTTAACCGCCGAATTGAACCACGCACTTCCCGCTTCATCCGACCCGCCATTCGTTAATTGCAATAGGCCATTACTTAAGCCGGCGCTTCCATTAAACCTGAGCGAGTTTTGCGCCGAACCGAAGCCGCTGCCAAAGCTGATTGTCGATGAACCGCCACCGCCCGACTGGGACTGCAGATTATAAGTCTCGGACACGACTGCGCTGGGCCGGTATCCCGAAGCGCTGGCAATGGCATTGATAGTTTCGCTTGCAGTGACGTTGATCGGTCCGCTGTATTTCGTGGACGAGGTGGTAGGCGTGCTGCCATTCGTGGAGTAGAAAATCGATGCGCCTGGAGTATTGTCCGTGATCGCCACGGAAACTGAACCTGAGAAATTCTCACCTCCAGGATTTAACACCGGGGCGGAAGCTGGCGGCGCTGCGCCCAACAGCCCATAAACACTCAAATAGTTAGAAGTGCCGACATACACCTTTCCATTGGTTACCGTGGGCACGGCAAACTTGACAGCCCCGCCGGGATTATCGCGGCTGGAATTTTGGTTGCTGCTGTACAACGTATTGGAGACGTTAGTCGCGTCGTGCGCGAGAAGCACCGCTGGGCCACCGGAAGTATAGGCGCTGCTCAAGACGTCCCAAACAATTCCATTGCTACCACCATTTGAAGAAATCGATGGCGTTGGACCCGGGTAGCCGCCATTTTCTGAGGACTCGGCGGTGATGTTGCCAAAGCTGCCGTTGGAAAAGGAAAACGACTTCAAAATGTCGTTACTACCCCAAAAGTATACATGTCCGTTCCAATAGGCAGGAGAACCCCAGACTCCGCCGATCTGACCAACAATTTCCTGAACGATACTGTCCGAGCTGGAGTTGTACCCGCCGAGATTATCTCGGTCTACGAGGTAGATTCGACCTTCCTTGCTCGCTTGCACCATGAGATGCGTGTGGCCACCAGAGGATTGGTCAGGAAGCAACATCACGCCGCCGGAACCCAGATCTAGATCGTTGTTACTGAGGTAATTTTGGTTGAAGGCGGTAAATTGATCGCTAACCTTCATGGCACCGCTGCTAGTCTCGATGCGAATCAGGTCATCGCCATAGCTCATGCTGTTGTTGTACGGCGCCGTTGCATTAAACGCACCGTTACCGGTAGCGACGAACAGGCGGCCTGAATTAATGGTGTCCGCTGCCAAGCCGGCGCCAGACATCCAGATACCAGAGGCTGCTCCGTTCGCAGTTGGGCAGAAAACGCTCGTCTGCTGTAAAGTTGCTGCGTTGTAGGCCAGGATCCAGCCGTGGTACGGCCCTTGGTCACCGTGGGCCGCAAAAGCGATGTACACCGTCCCGTTGAGCAGCAGCAGCCCGGGACGGTTATTTTCCAACTTGGCGTCCCAACGCAACACACCACCTGAACTGCCGTTACCATTTCCATTCACTTGCGCGGAGAGAGTAACGGGGGAGCCGGATTTTTCCGCGCCGGTAGTGATGTCCAAGGCATGAAGGCGCTGATAATAATTGCCGCTTTCTTTGGTCTTGCCGACTACATAAATGGTATTCGAATTCGTGTCGATCACCGGGGTAGCCGTGATCCCAATTTCCGGATTGATGTCATCGGTGCCTACATCACCGTTGGGCACTGTAGTCGCCCCGGACCCCGCTCCATGCGCCGAATCCAGCAGAGTAATTTTCCAAAGTGGCGAAGCGTTGGAGCCGCCATTGCTGTCTGCGTCGAAGGCGTAAACGCTATCGTGCTGAGTGGCAACAAATACCACATTGTGCGTGGTGCCCGCTTGTACAGTCCCTGAGCCCATCGTCACGCCCGCCACGTAAAGTGGTTGGGCATAAGCCTGGCCGTCAATCTGATAGGAAAACAGCTTTGCAAACGTGTTGCTATTCACATTGGAGGGAGTGAGCATCGTTTCGTTGTTGTTCTGACCAGTGCGGGAATTATCATTGTGCTGGGTTACTACGTTGGTTTGTGCCTGGGCCCCGAGCACCAAAAACAACAACGCCGGGAGCATAATGACAAACCGCATTCGCCAGGCAATTGTGGATTTCAAAAGATCGAATCTGGCGTCAGAAAAATTTTTCGCTGAACCCCTCGCAAATGAACGAATTACGAACGGGGACATCGCAGGGTGCTTCATCTGATTCTCCAGGATAGAACGAGCGGCCGGGCAGGAGGATGCTCGAGTTTTGAAATTTTTATAAAGTTTGTTTAGTGTTACTACGCCTGCTGGGGAGAGGCGCTTTCGTTCATTACATTGCCGGGGACAGTCAGATAAAGCATCAGAAGTATAACTGTAATCGATTTTCGATGACAACCCCTAAATGCCGTCTGGAGAGTTCCTGCCGGATTCCTGAGTTTTTACCCCTTCTTCTGCATTATCATCTATTTTGACGATTTTATCTCTTCGTGTGCGTAACACCGCATCAGCGATCATTTCAACAGATGCGACACAATAGCCCAAGCCGTCGATTGCATTCCGCCGAACTCCAGTCTGGAGCGCCGTTAATCGGAAAGAAGTTCGCGGGTCATCGCTGGTACCGCTTTTTCAGACGCAGCACTTCGTTGCGGCGCGGCATATCAGAAGTTATCGAACTTACATTTTCGCGGGTGATGGAAGACGACATCGTGGACCTGGCTGCTCAGGTCTCGTTTTACTTTGTTCTGTCGCTTATGCCTTTCCTGATTGTTCTTGCCGCGATTGTTGGCTGGCTGCCCTCCACAACGTTATGGCAATCGTTCGCACAATGGATCACCGATTATTTTCCTAATCGTTCCAGGCAGGCGGTTTTTGCCACCATTCTGGACCTTACCCGCGGGTACACTGGATATCTTTCCTTCGGATTGTTGGTATCGGTGTGGAGCGCGTCGTCAGGATTTATGAGCCTGATGAATGCCCTAAGCATTGCCTGCTGCGGGAGGGATACGCGTAGCTACTGGCACAGGCGCGCCATCGCTACCGTAACCACGCTCATTGCTTCGTTGTTTTGCCTGGTGGCTTTCGGACTTTGGACCCTCGGCCACTGGGCCACCAGTGAGATATATAGCCAACTCAAATTCGTGGGCACCATCCATTTTCGGTGGAGTGTCATCGCGTGGTGGATAGGCACGGTATTCCTCATGTTCGAGGGGCTCACTTTGATCAATCATTTTCTTCCTGACGTGAAGCGGCCTTGGCGATGGCTTACCATCGGCAATATTTTTTCTGTAACAGGTATCTTGAGCGCTTCGGTGGGCTTCAATCTTTTCTTGCTTTATAGTCCCACCGTTCCTCAGGTGTACACCGTATTGGCGGGATTCGTGATTTTGATGACCTGGATTTACGTGGCCATCATAATCATTTTAATTGGCGCGGAACTGGACATGGCGATCGCTTTGTTGAACAAACGCAAAACAAACCGCGCCTAAGGCCCTCGTCTACTTTCCCAACAATTTGGTTAATTCCAGCATCCAAATAGGGACCTGGTATGTCCGATCCTGACAATCTCTCATCGAACGCTTCAGCGAAGCTCGATGCTGCTCTGTTTGCCCCACCGGCTCGCGAGTGGTTCGAAGCTGTTTTCGCAGCGCCGACCAGGCCGCAACTGCAGGGCTGGCCGGCCATCGCGCGCGGCGAATCGACTTTAATCCTTGCCCCCACCGGAACAGGCAAGACGCTAGCGGCTTTTCTCTGGTGCATCAATCGGCTCATGTTCTCGCCGGTTCCGGAAAAGCAGCAGCGTTGCCGTGTTCTGTACATTTCGCCCATCAAAGCTTTGGCTGTCGACGTGGAGCGCAATTTGCGGGCGCCCTTGGTTGGTATTGCTCAGGCGGCCAAGCGTATGGGAGTCGCATTTCACGAGCCGCAAGTTGCCATTCGAACCGGCGACACGCCACCAGCAGAGCGCGCGCGCTTTCTGCGTCATCCCTCGGACATCCTCATCACCACACCTGAATCTCTTTACCTGTTGCTGACTTCCAATGCGCGTGAATCACTGCGCTCCATCGAGACGGTGGTCCTCGACGAGATTCATGCGCTGGTACCCAGCAAGCGCGGTTCGCACCTGGCGTTGTCGATGGAGCGGCTGGAGCATTTATGCGGGAGGCGATTACAAAGGATCGGTCTTTCCGCCACGCAGCGTCCCTTGGAAGAAGTGGCTCGCTATTTAGGCGGCGTCGACACGGGACGTGCCAAGGAATCAGCTCCCGTTACCGCCGTTGATGGCCCGGCAATTCTGCAAGAGCAGGAGAGCGACACTCCCACGGTGGTCTATCGTCCCGTCACGATAGTTGACGCCAGCGAACCGAAGCGCCTTGATCTGCGCGTGGAAATTCCCGTCGAGGATATGACCCGCCTCGATGAAGTCCAACGTTTGCCCAGTGGGCCGGCGTCACAGGGCCCGACGCGGCCTTCCATCTGGAGTGCTATCCATCCGAAGCTTCTGGAGTTGGTGCGCTCTCATCGTTCCACGCTGATTTTTGTGAATAGCAGGCGCCTCGCGGAAAGAATCTCCGCCGCGGTAAATGAATTGGCCGGCGAAATCCTGGTGCGCGCCCATCACGGCAGTGTCGCGGTGGCGCAGCGCAAGGAAATTGAAGATCGCCTGAAGCTGGGAACTTTGCGCGGCTTGGTTGCAACGTCTTCTCTCGAACTGGGCATCGACATGGGCGCAATCGATCTGGTGGTGCAGATCGAATCGCCTTCCTCGGTCGCCAGCGGCATGCAAAGGGTCGGGCGTGCTAGCCATCACGTCGGTGCGGTCAGCTCCGCCGTGATTTACCCAAAGTATCGCGCCGATCTGGTCGCCTGCGCGGCCATTACCCGCGCCATGTATGACGGCAATGTCGAGTCTGTGCATTACCCGCGTAACCCGCTCGACGTGCTGGCGCAGCAAATTGTTGCAATGGTCTCGATGGAGCCCTGGGATGTCGCTGATATTTTTAAGGTCGTGCAGTCCGCAGCCCCTTATGCCGGCCTAACTCTGGGCGCTTTCGAGGGTGTGCTGGATATGCTTTCGGGGCGCTATCCCTCGGATGAATTCGCGGAACTCCGCCCCCGGCTTACCTGGGATCGGTTGGCGAATAAATTATCGACGCGGCAGGGCGCTCGCCAGGTTTCCATCATCAACGGCGGCACCATTCCGGACCGTGGCTTGTACGGAGTATTTCTCGCCGGCGCTACCAAAGGCGCGCGCGTCGGCGAGCTCGACGAAGAAATGGTTTTCGAGAGCCGCGCCGGCGACACGATTATTCTCGGCGCCTCTACCTGGCGGATCGAAAATATTTCTCACGATCGCGTGCTGGTGTCCCCGGCGCCAGGCGAGCCGGGGAAAATGCCCTTCTGGCATGGCGACACCGTTGGCCGGCCCGCGGAGTTTGGCGAAAAAATTGGGCGCATGACTCGCGAACTGCTCGCCTTGCCGCGCTCGGTCGCGGTTTCGAAACTCGTTGAAGAACATAGTCTGGATGTGAATGCCGCGGAAAATCTTCTTCACTATCTGCAGGATCAAGTCGTGGCGACGCAGCGCGTGCCGAGCGATGAAGATGTGGTCGTGGAAATTTGCCGCGACGAGCTTGGTGATCGCCGCATATGCGTCCTGACTCCTTTTGGCAGCCGCGTGCATGCCCCGTGGTGCATGGCGGTAACCGCCAAATTGCGTGCCGAGCGCGGGATCGAAGTTGAGTCCATGTGGTCCGACGACGGTTTCGTTTTGCGTCTGCCGGACAGTGACGCTGCGGTGGAAATGGAGGACTTTGTATTGTCTCCTGCGGAGTTTAAAGAATTGGTGTTGCGTCAATTGGGATCGACTTCTTTATTTGCCGCCAAATTTCGCGAAGCTGCGTCCCGCGCACTGCTTTTGCCAAAGCGCCGGCCCGGCATGCGCGCTCCGTTGTGGCAACAGCGCAAGCGTGCCGCGGATTTGTTGGCCGTCGCTTCGCGCTTCTCTTCGTTTCCGATAATTCTCGAAACCTACCGTGAATGTATCCGCGACGTATTTGATTTACCTGCGGCTGCCGGGATTCTCAGCAAAATTCAGCGCGGCGAGATTCGCTTGACGCGCGTGGAGTCCGACAAGCCTTCCCCGTTCGCGGGCGCGCTGCTGTTTTCTTACATCGCCAATTACATTTATGAAGGCGATGCGCCGCTAGCCGAGCGCCGCGCCCAGGCGCTATCCATTGATCAATCGCAGCTGGAAGAATTACTCGGCGATACCGATTTGCGCGAACTGCTTGATCCGGCCGCGTTGGATGAAGTGGAAGCAAAACTTCAGGCGCTGGAGCCTGACTATCAAGCGCGTCACGCAGATGGGCTCCACGATTTGTTGTTGAAGCTTGGCGATTTGTCCGACGCCGAAATTGCCACCCGCAGCGTGAGCCCGGAAATTGCCGCTACCGCTGCGGAACTGGTCAACGCTCGCCGAGCTGTCCGTGTGCGCATCGCCGGCGAAGCTCGTGTCATCCCCGCCGAATACGCTGGTCGTTACCGCGACGCATTGGGGACGCCGCTACCACCCGGCTTAGCCGAAGCGTTTCTTCAAGCTCCGACCGATCCCTTGACCGAAATAATTCGCCGCTATGCGCGCACACACGGTCCGTTCACAACCGCAGATGTTGCAACACGCTACCAGTTGCAGGCGCCCGTGATCGAGGCTGTGCTGACCCAATTAAATTCCCAAGGCAAATTGCTGGAAGGAGAGTTCAGGCCCAACGGTCATCACCGGGAATGTTGCGATCCAGAAGTGCTGCGGCAAATCCGCAGAAAAAGTCTCGCCCGTTTACGCCGCGAAATCGAGCCCGTCGAACAATCCACATTCGTCAGATTCTCAACGCGATGGCAAGGAGTTACCGTTCCACGCCGCGGTCTGGACGCTTTGCTCGACACCATAGAGGCCTTGCAGGGTGCCGCGCTTCTGGTATCGGAGTGGGAAACCGAGATTTTGCCCGCGCGTGTCGCCGACTATCAACCTGGCAATCTCGATACGCTCATGGCCGCCGGGGAAGTGACTTGGGTAGGCGTTGAGCAAATCGGGGATCGCAACGGCCGCATCGCGTTGTACCTCACGGAAGCATTGCCGCTCTTACGGTTACCGGACGCCGCCGCGCTAGCTGGCACAGTTACAGGCCAAGTCGTACCGGAGGACACTTTGCATTCCGAACGCGCCGAAAAAATTACTGAATTTCTCGCCTGGCAAGGTGCATCTTTTTTCTCCGAAATTCATGCGGCCTGCGGGGGTGGTTTCCCAGGCGATACCGTCGAGGCATTGTGGCAGCTCGTGTGGGCGGGCAGAATTACTAACGATACTTTTTATCCGCTTCGCAAACTGGTCCGCCCCGATGATCGCAAACGCAAACACCACACTTTCGATGATGAGCGCCCAGGGTCACCCGGATATTTACGTCGTTTACGCTCGCGGACTGCTACGGGGCAAGCGCATGGCCGCTGGTCGCTTATTGGCCAACGCGTCACCGTCGCGCTGACCCCCACGCAATGGAGCGCCAATATCTCGCAGCAAATTCTGCAGCGCCACGGCATCGTGATGCGCGAGACGGCTATCGCAGAAAATATTCCTGGTGGCTACAACACCATTTACCCGGCGCTAAAAACCATGGAAGACAGCGGCTGGGTGCGCCGGGGCATGTTCGTCGCCGGACTAGGTGCGGCACAATTCGCTATGCCTGCCGCGGTGGATATGTTGCGCAGCCTGCGAATCGATCCCGCTCCTCCGGAAGTTTTGCATCTTGCCGCCACTGATCCCGCTAACCCCTACGGCACGTTGATCCCCTGGCCGAAGATTGAAGGCGAATCCGATGAGCCGCTCACTCATCATTCCATGGCGCGAACCGCTGGCGCGTCAGTAATCTTGATAAACGGACAGCTCGCCGCTTTTTTGCGACGCCGCAATCCGGCTTTACGTGTTTTTCTTCCGGAGTCTGAACCCGAGCGCAGCCTCTTCGCACGAGAGCTAGCCAAGAAGCTGGCGGAACTCGCTATCCGGCGTCTCAATCTTCGGCAAGGTCTTTTGATTGGCGAAATCAACAACGCTCCAGCACGCGAACATTTTCTGGCTCCCTTCTTGGAAGATGCGCGTTTCGTGAATACCGTGCTTGGGTATCAAATGCGCCGTACCAAGCCTCTCATTGTCACCGCCGACACCGCTGAGGAGTCTGAAGAGGACGACGCCCCGGACATTCAGGAAACCGCCTGAGATGCCCGAAGGCGACACCATTTATCGTGCGGCTCGCACCTTGAATCTTGCACTGGCCGTGCAAACAGTCACTTCCTTCGAATCCGCTTTGCCGCATCTTTCCCGCGTGGATGTCGATCAAGGAGTTGTGGGGCGAACCATCGAAAAAGTAGCTGCGCAAGGGAAGTGGCTGCTAATACATTTTTCCGGCGACCTCATTCTTCTCTCGCACATGCTCATGAGTGGCAGCTGGCATATCTACCGCCCAGGCGAAACATGGCAACGCCGGCGCTTCGATATGCGGGTCGTAATTGGCACGCCGAAAATTTTGGCGGTAGCCTTCAACGTCCCCATTGCGGAATTCCACACCGCAGATTCCCTCACCCGCCGCGAGGGATTCAGATCCTTAGGACCTTCGACGCTCGCCGAAACCTTCGATGAATCCGAAGTCATCGCACGATTGCGCACCCGGTCAGACTTGGAAATTGGCGTCGGCCTGCTTACCCAATCGCTGCTTTCGGGAATCGGCAATATTTTTAAGTCGGAGATTTGTTTCGCCTGTGGGATTAATCCGTTTCGAACGATTTCAGATCTCACTGACGGCGACTTGAAATGTCTCGTCTCGAAAGCCCGCAAATTCATGCTCGCCAACGTAACCGAAGCATCGGGCGATAAAATTACTACTTACGTTCCGATGCGCCGCACTACTGGCCGCGCGAATGTCTCCGAGCGCTTGTGGGTTTATAAGCGAACCGGTGAGCCCTGCCGTCAGTGCGGCAACGCCATCGTTTCACGTAAACAAGGCTTTGGCGCGCGCACTTCTTTCTGGTGCCCGCGCTGCCAGCCAATGGGGATGAAGCGCGCAAGCGCTTAACTTCATGCGCCGGTTCGTGCAGACTTGCGAGGCTGTAGCCGCAACCACCAAAAAAACCGCCAAGGTCGCGTTTGTAAGCGAACTTTTCAAATCGCTGCTGCTGGATGATGCTGCCAGCGCCGCTATTTTCCTGACTGGACGGCCGTTTTCACACCGCGATGAGCGCGTCCTGGGCGTCGGCGGGTCGCAACTCGCGAAAATTGTCACCGAAATCGCTAACGCCGACTCCTCCGAACTCGGGAAGAGTTATCGCGCACACGGCGATCTCGGCGACATGACCGAACACCTTTTGCTCAAACGCCCAAGCACCGCCGACGTTTCGCTGCAGCAAGTCGCGAAAGCATTTAGCCAGCTTCCAGATCTTCGCACCACCGCACAAAAGATGGCGTTGATAAAAGGTTTGTTTGAACACATGAGCGCCGGCGAAGTGAAATTCGCCATAAAAATAATGACCGGCGACTTACGCATTGGATTGAAGGAAAGCCTTGTCGAAGAGGCCATCGCCAAGGCGTTCGAACGCCCCATCGAGGCAGTTCGTCGGGGCAACATGCTGACCGGCGACATCGGCGAAACTTTACGCTCCGCCGCTTCGGACGATTTGGCCTCCATTCGCATGCGCCTGTTCCGTCCCATTAATTTCATGCTAGCCACTCCTGTGGAAACCGCCGCTGAAATTCTTCCTGACGGAGGCGGCTCAGTGTTGGTCGAGGAAAAGTACGACGGCATTCGCGCGCAGGTTCATAAAAGCGCCGCCGGAGTAAGAGTTTTTTCTCGCACCCTCGACGAAATAGTGGAATTTCCCGAGCTCAATATTTTCTTCGCAAAATTGCCCGGTGAGCTGATTCTGGACGGAGAAATACTCGCTTGGTACGGTTCGCGGCCGCTGCCGTTCACGGAACTGCAAAAACGGTTGGGCAGAAAACAACTCGATCTCTGGCTGCAACACGACATACCCGTGCGCTTTGCTGCCTTCGATTTGCTCTATCAGGACGGAACTCTGTTGCTGGACGAAACGCTAGAACGGCGGCGCGCACGCCTGGAAAAAATCCTGCCACTTCGCGACCCCTCGGCTATCTATACGGCCGCGGCAATTCCCTGTGAGTCTGTTTGGGCCATTCAGCAAGCCTTCCAGGATTCGCTGGCCGCCGGCCACGAAGGAATCGTCGTAAAGCGCCCAGAATCGTTGTACACGCCCGGTCGCCGAGGCAGATCGTGGTTCAAGCTGAAAGAGCCCTTCGCAACGCTCGATGTGGTCGTCACCGCCGTCGAATATGGACATGGCAAGAGGCATGGACTGCTTTCCGACTACACTTTTTCAGTACGTGACGGTCACCAGCTTTTGACGATCGGCAAAGCGTATTCGGGACTCACTGACGCGGAAATCAAGGCCGGCACGGAATATTTCCTGCAACATACCATTGAAGATCTAGGCGCGCGCAGAACTGTGGAGCCCACCGTGGTCATGGAAGTGGCCTTCAACAATATTCAAAAGTCGCAGCGCCACGAAAGCGGCTACGCCCTCAGATTCCCGCGCATTTTGCGTTTGCGGCCCGACAAGCCGGTGACGGAGATTGACACCCTCGAGCGTGTCGCCCAGCTTTACGCCAGGCAAATCACTTTGCCCCGAAATAATCAATGAGTTGGTAAATCCAATTCCATAAGATAAAGCTCTCAAAGATAATTACTTAGGGTCACGACAAATGCCAGCGCTTGCATGGGAAGCAAATCCTGTATATAAATTGTTCAGGCCTACCCGGTGCCGAGGCCTGAGAATTAACTTCTCGGGTGACTGTCCCAAACAATCCGACTGCCGTGCCAGGTTTGTAGCGACTGACTGCGGTAATTTTTGTACGGAGTAAAACTCTATGCCAGCTAGAATCCTCGTTGTTGATGACCATGAAGTGGTGCGCCAAGGGATACGTACGATTCTGTCGGCGCGTCCCGACTGGGAAATTTGCGGCGAAGCGGTCAATGGACAGGAAGCTATCAAGCTTGCCGAAACGCTGGGCCCTGACGCCATCATCATGGACATCACCATGCCGATCATGAGCGGACTGGAAGCGGCGCGACAAATTACCCGCAACAACAACAGCGCCCCCATTCTCATTTTCACCATGCATGAGTCTCGAACTCTGGCGGACTCCGTGCGGGAGACGGGAGCCCGTGGATTCGTATTTAAATCGCGCGCGGCTCAGGATTTGATCAACGCTTTAGACATTCTTTTGCAGAATGGAACGTATTTTGGGCCCCCTGGGGATAAACAGAATTCAGCACCGAAAGACGAAACGAATCGTGGAATCAGTTTTATGCGGGCCCTGGATTTTTTGAAGCGTCCGGCTTTTGTAAGCAACCTCGGTTAAAATTTTCCCACCAGAGCTTAGCGGCTTTTAACCGCTCGCTTCTTACCTGGCGATAGCCGTTGGTCTAACAATTCCAAAGCGTCCGATAACGATTGCCGCTTCTCCCAGAAATCTCCCCACAAATCTCCAACTTTCTTGATTCGTTGCTCCACATTGTTCATGTTCCAGCAATCGGCGGCGAACTCCGTTTTCAATTCCGCGGGAGTCACCGGCGTTGAGACCGGTGCGCCTGGATACGCGCGAACCAAATAGACTGTTGCCAGCGGCTTTCCGCGCGCGTTCTGCAAAGCATCCATCAACACCTTCCCGCGCGGTCTTTTGTGTACCGAGCGTTCGAACGTAATCAACCCGGGCAGTTCGTTATCCGCGATGCGTCCCACCAGTTCGGCAAAACCTCTTGTCTGCCCGTAGGTATATTGTGGTTTGAGCGGCACAAAAATATGAAAGCCAGAGGCTCCAGAAGTTTTTAGAAAAGAGGAAAGCTTGATGGAATCCAAAATCGCGTAAATAGTCCGAGCGATTTTAAGTACCGTGGAAAAGGGCGTTCCTGGTGTGGGATCCAGATCGAAGAAAACGTAGTCCGGGAAATCCTGTGTCTCGTTGCGGCTTGACCATGGGTTGTGGTCGATACAACCCAAATTCGTCAGGTAGATGAGCGAAGCCAGATTATTGGCCATCAGGTATGGCATATCCCCGCCGCGTTCTTCGGAATGCACCGTGGCTCGCTCGATCCAGTCAGGAACGGATTCCGGCGCCTCCTTCTGAAAAAACGCCTTTTCTTGAATTCCGTTTGGATAACGCCGCAACACCATGGGACGATCTTTCAAAAACGGGAGCATGAGATGTCCCACGCGAAAATAATAGGCCAGCAAATCCCGCTTGCGTATTCCGCTTTCCGGGAAATAGATTTTGTTCAGATGAGTGAGCCGCAGAACATGGCCGTCTATTTCGACATTCAGATTTTCCGAAGAACCTTTGCGAATTTCATTTTCAATGCCGGTGGTCAAAATCTTCTCGCCCGGTTTGGCCGGGAGTGCGTTCTGTTTTCGAAGCGATAGTGAATTGGTCGCCGCTCGCGATTTTGCCAAGCTCTTGCCCTGGTTTTGCATGCGATTCGGCTGACGCTACTCGCGGAGGGTCCGATTCCCGTGAGCCATCGGCTAAATCCTCGCGGCCTTCGGCTTCATTCGGGCGCGCCGCTGGCAGCGTACAGTCCTTGGGCGACGCATCCGTACGCATGGCCAGAAACACTGGCGCGCGCAACCGGTCGCCGTCTGTCCAATTCCCATACTTCACGCGAGCCACCATGTGCGGTTGCACCCACTCAATTTTTTCCTTTAATTTCGGTACGTCGCTAAAAACGCTCTTTGCCTGCCTGAGCTTTTGTAATTGTTCGTAGATTTCTTTTTGCTTGGGGTAATCAAAGCCCGTTCCCACGCTACCGATAAATTCAAGCTGCGCCCCATCGTAGAGCCCTAGCACCAGGGCGCCAAAAAATTCACGGCTGCGTCTCGGTGTCGTCCAACCGCAGACCACCGCATCCAGTTCATTCACAATCTTGAATTTCAGCCACAGCGAAGTTCTTTGTCCCACATACGCACTGTCTCTTTTCTTTCCGATAATCCCTTCCAGCGATTGCTGTCGGGCCGCTTCGTATAGTTCTTTGCCTTTCTCGATCTCATGCTCCGAGTAACGAACATGATCGTTGGGACGAAGGATTTCTTTGAGCAGCCCTTTCCGCTTTTCCAGCGGAACTTTCCGCAAGTCATAACCATCGCAGTACAGCAGGTCAAATGCGTAGTAAGTGGCTGGAATGGATTCCAGCAATTGCTGCGAAGGATTGCGAACTCCTGCGCGATTCTGCAATTTTTGGAAATTACTGCGACCCGCCGAATCCAGAGCCACTATTTCCCCGTCGACGATCGCTTCGCTTGCGTCCAGCTGATTCGCCAGTTCACGAACCTCCGGGTACTCCAGCGAAATTTCCCTGCCAGCACGCGAGCGTACCGCAACGTTGCCGTTTGTGAGATACGCGAGGCCGCGCACCCCGTCCCACTTCACTTCGAAGAGCCAATCTGGATTTGAGAACGGTTTCTCGCTTAACGATGCCAGCGTTAGCGGAATGGAGCCCGGCATCGGCACTTTGCGCGCACCCGGAAGAGAACTGATCTTGTTCGCCTTCACCGGCGCTCGCGCTGGCCGGCCCAGTTTCACGTCTTCCAGCGTTCGCCCAGAAACTACGGACTGGGCATGCTTTTCAGCGTCCCACAGCGGATCGGCAAATTCGTCGCGATGCTTTATCAACAACCACTCGTTCTTTACTTTTGAGTTTTTGAGTTTTACCAAAACAAAACTGCCACGCACTTTTTTCCCGTGCAGGATAAATTTCAGATCGCCGCGCGCCAGTTGCGCATCGGCATCCAGATGACCTTCCAGTTCATACGTTCCCTGGTCCCAGACGATCACTTCTCCGCCGCCGTATTGTCCCTTGGGAATCACTCCTTCGAATTTGCGATATTCGAGCGGATGATCTTCGACGTGAACGGCCAGCCGTTTATCCCCGGGGTTCAGCGAAGGGCCCTTAGGCACCGCCCACGATTTCAGAACGCCATCAACTTCAAGGCGCAGATCGTAGTGCAGCCTGGTGGCAGCGTGCTTTTGAATGACGAACCGTCGTGCTTTTGCTTCGCCGGGGACGCTCCCGGCCGGTTCCGCGGTTTTGTCAAAATGTCTTTTCTGCCGATACTCTGCAAGTTTTTTCATCATGTGTCACGAATGCGGTCAGCAAATCCGCGGCGCAATCGTCACTCAGAATAAGCACTCTGCTCGGAGGAGTCGAGCTTATCTGCCCCGTTCATTGACGCTGTATCAATGATTTACCTTATTTGTATGCGGGAATTCACGCGCCGCTGAACGCGGCAGGCGGGCAAGGGCGCCGGCGATTAGCGGGCTAGATTGGATCGGATAACAACAGCGCCACGGGGAAATCCTTTAACGCTTCACTTACGCTTAATCCAGCGTTGCGATTCCGTTGGGCCGAGAGCGAGTCACTGGTAAGGATGTTTCGCCAACTCATGGGAGCGTTATCGGGCAACGCTATTGAGGTATTTCCCCAGAATCGCGCACGCTCATTTGAATTCTGCTCCGTCCCTGAACCGGCGAGCCATTTCGGAGCGAGAACCAACACTCGCTGATCTTGAAAAATCCGAAAGAATGCCGTGATATTCTGCGACCGCTCGCCAGATATTTCCGCCGGCACGAACTTCCCGTCCGTAAAGAGCTTGCTGAATTCCTGCCGGAATCGTAAAGCCTTCGCGATCAAATAAAGTTTGATCCGCCCGTCCGTCCAATTCTTGAGCAATTCGCGAACGAATCCAGCGGTCTCTCGCCTAGCGTCTTGACTGAGGCTTTTTAAAAGTTCAATCCGACTCGCAAAATCGACGGTGCCGCGATTGTCGGGATCTACCAGCCGCAAATCCCATAACTCCGAGCCCTGGTAGAAATCCGGCACTCCAGGCGCAGTGATTTTCAGCAACGTCTGGCTGAGGCTGTTCAGCATTCCGTAAAACGAAATATCGCGGTGGAAGCTGAAAAAGTCGGCAAGAAACGCATTGTTTTGTTTCTCGTCAAGAATGGCGGCGATAAACTTTTTCAATCCTTCTTCGTGAGTCAGATTTGGCCGTGTCCACCGCGTATGCACCATCGCCTCGCGAATCGCTTTTACGCCGTAGGATTGCAATCTTTCTAGTACCCCGCCGAGCTCACTTGGCTCCAGCGGCCACATACCCAGCAGCGTCTGGTACAAAAAATATTCCTCGTTATGGTCGGGAACCATCGCCCCGCCATTCCCGGCAATCTTGAATTTCTCATTCATCGCCGCCCACAGGTGCAAGTGTTTCTGCCACTCTTGCGGCATTTCAGACAAAACGCTTATCCGAGCGCGGACGTCCTCAGCCCGCTTGGTATCATGCGTGGAGCTGGCATTCATGGAATGCGGCCATCTTTTTTGCCGTTCGACGATAAATTCAAAAAATTCCCGCGGACAAATTGCGTCGAGCGCGGGATCGCCGCCTACTTCGTTTAGCGACACCAACGGGTGGTAAACGTAGAGGGTAGTGTCCTCCAGGCCCTTTGCCACAATCGGCCCGGTGAATTGCTGCCAGCGCAAAACAAAACTCAGACGGGCTTCGCGGTGATCCGGCAAAACGTGGGGAGGAGCCAGCAGCAACAACACGTCGCGCAGAAAATCAAAGCATTGCGGATTTAGACTCGGTTTTCGCAAACGTGCTTGAGCCAGCGCTTCTTCCAATACCTTGGTCGCCTCCGGCGGCAGATCCAGGTTTCGAACGTAAGTGCGATACACCGCGAAGCAGGCGGTCGTTTCGATCAGCGCTTCGGTCAAATCGTGACGCGGCAAATCACGAGCATAGCGAGCTTGTGCTGCAAGTTCGCCGAGCTGCCTGCCCAGGGACCGCATTTCCACGCCCAAAATGGTGCCCATTACCAATCTTTTTTTCTGGTACAGCACCTCGCTGAATTTCAGGCGATGGCCGATAAAATGTGAATAAATGCGCTCAATCTCTTTTGCGCCCTGCGGCTCAACCAAGATTCGATTGGCAAAATTCAGGTAGTCATACCCGGTTGTACCCGCGACCGGCCAGTCATTTGGCAGCTCCTCATTGCGCGCCAGAATCTTTTCCACCAGCACGTACTCTGGTTCGCCATTTGTGATTCCATCTTCGGCGGCCACGCGTTCCTGCAGCCGTTTCAGGTACGCCAGCGGATCACGCAATCCGTCGATGTGATCTATGCGCAACCCGGAAACCGCACCCCGCGAGATGAGCCGCAAAATCAAAGTGTGCGTCGCGTCGAATACCTGGGAATCTTCAACTCGCATCCCCACCAGATCAGTAATTGTGAAAAAACGACGGTAGTTAATCGTTTCGTTGATGTTCTGCCAGAATGCGAGAACATAATATTGCTCTCCAAGCAGCCGTTGAAGACTCGCGAAGCTTGCGGGGTCACCGTCTTTGCCGTTAAAGTCCGCAAGATTTTCCTGAATAAATTGCGTAACTTCCTGGCTGCCTGCCGCCAGTTGCCGCAAACGTTCGCGTATCGATTCAAAGCGTACGCGTTTGTCTGACGCGGACTCCGCCGGCGACGTGTCGCGATCGGAGATCAAGGAGAGTGCGGCCACAATCCCTTGATACTCGTGATAAGGAGCCGAGTTTTCATCCAACAGGTTTTTTAGGCTGGCAATCCGGTGCTGTAAAACCGACCTGTAGGTCCGCGGAGCAAGCGGAAATGATGATTCGAAATAGGCGATGGAGAATTGTTCGTCGCGAAAATCGAGTTTCAGCTCGCCACTGTCCAGCGCTTCGCCAAACGGCCGTCCGAGTATCGGCAAAAGAATCTTGTTGTCCAGATTTCGCGAAGGGGGGTGCCAATCTATGTCGAAGTAAGAAGAGAACGCCGAGTCCGGCCCGTTTTCCAAAACATCCATCCACCAGGGATTTTCGCTGCTGGCAGCCATATGGTTGGGCACGATATCCAGCAACAATCCCATGCCGCGGTTTTCCAACTCGCTGACGAAAACTTCAAAATCCTTTTCAGTTCCTAAATCCGGATCAAGACGATTGGGGTTGGTAACGTCATAACCATGACCGCTGCCGCGACGGCTGGTGAGAATAGGCGAAGCATAAATTTCAGTAATGCCAAGTTCCCGCAGGTAGTCAAGAATTCCAACCGCATCGTTAAACGTAAAATTCTTGTTGAACTGCAGCCGGTAAGTCGCCAGCGGAATGCGGGTAGAAACCATGATGTCAAGCGCCCAAAATGCGCAGTCCGTCGCGCAGTGCGGTCAATTCCTTCATCCAGGTTGTCGCTTCAGGATCATTATTCTCTGCCGCCAAACGCCGCTCTTCGATAGCTTTCATCAGTGGCCCATAAGAAATGTTTTGCACTTCCCATAGCGTTACGGGGAACGGCAAAGTTTGCGCCAGCTCCAATTGCTTTCGAAATCGTTGCAAATTTTCCATATTGTCAGGACGCTCCGCGAAACGCGCTGCCTGCTCTTCCAGCCGCTTGCGGATGGTAAATTCCAGAGTCGTGGTATCCAAAGGAACCCGGCTGGTGGCTGCTTCTTTCAGATAACTCTGTATATTGTCCGCGTCCAGGTCAGGACGTTCGAACGCCTGCCGCAGCTGGCTGTTGATGGCCACGTCCGCAGCCGCTTTAAAGGCCGCGGGAACGGGAATGTTCAGCGAATTCAAGAAACGAATCAACGGCGCCTGATTTTCGTAAATATTTCGATACGCCGCAGCCGCGGAAGTAAGCGAGTCATTCAAAAGCAAGCCCACAATTTTTCTCTGTTCGTCGCGGAACAACGAACTGAGCGAATACGAATGTTCATGGAACTCTTCATCCAGGATGCGAATGACCGCCGCGGTATCCGCTTTGGAAAAACAATCAATCAGCCGAGCTTTCAATTCTTCGTAGCGTTGCGGCTCTTTCGAATGACACACGCCGCCTGTTACGTTGTGATCCCCGAGGTGCAATACTCCGAAACTCATCGTCGCCGATTCACGTGTAACTTCGGAACTGAAGCGCGCCCGGCCCGTTGCTAACCGCAGCTTCCCTTCGGCTTCCAGCGAATATTGCTCCCGGTCCACGTCATAGCAATAGATGCCGGTCTTCTCCCCATAATTTTCAAATAGCGAGCTGATGGCGTAATGGCCTGCCAGCTTTTCAATGTCTACTGCGGCGGGCTTTACCCACTTCTCGTAAATTTGCGCGCCATCGCCGTGTTCCGGCAAATTACTCTTCGCTTGGCGTAAATGTTCCAGAAATTCCGCTTCGATATCCGCGCCTATAAATGCCTTGGCCATTTCCACCACGCGCCCGGCGTAATGGATTACCTGCACTGTTTCCAGTCCGGACAGTTCATCAAAGAACCAGCCGCAGCTGGTGTACATCAGCATCGCGTGCCGTTGCATCTCCAAGAGCTTTAAAGCGGCAACTTGTTCTTCAGGGCTCAACGGATGAGTCGCATGTTTGCCGAAAAATGCTTCCACACTGGCGTCCGACCGATTGAGGATTACCTGAATGTATTCATCCCGCGCGTCCCACGGATTCTTCAATAGCGGCGAAGCTTTCTCTTCAAATAGTGGATTCACCTTATCCCGCAACCAGTCCAGCGCCGCGCGCAACGGTGCGCGCCATTCCTGATTCCAACCGGCATGGCCTCCCGAATTGCAACCGCAATTCGAACGCCAGCGCTCCACTCCATGCACGCAGCTCCACGAGCTGTTCTCCACAATTTCCACAAAATGGTCGGCCGGATAGCGCTCCAAAAACTGTCCATAATTGGTGAGTTCCGCCAGTTTTTCGTTTTCGATGCGTTGCAGCGCGTAAGTCAGCGCCATTTCGCCGAAGCGATGATGGTGTCCGTAACTTTCCCCATCCGTAGCGATGTGCGAAAGCTGCGGCCAGGTTCGAGCGTCTGAAAAGCCACTGATCAAGCGATCCGCGAACCGTTTGCCGTCATTCAGCAGACCCTCAAAGGCCACGCCTTGAGAAATAGGCCCGTCATAGAAAAAAACACTAATTGTTTTCTTCGAGGGTAAGTTAACAAGATAGGCGCGGCTGGGATCGATGCGGTCGCCGCTCACATCTTTCCAGCTGCGCCCACCTTTGCGCCGCACCCGTTTCGCCTGGCGTGGCGCCATTATGGTGTACAAAATTCCGTTCTCCGCCAGCACTTCCAGTGTTTCGGTATTCACCGCCGTCTCCGGCATCCACATGCCTTCCGGCCGGCGCTTGAAGCGGTGCTCAAAATCGGCGATGCCCCACTTAACCTGGGTAACCTTGTCGCGCCGGTTCGCCAGCGGTAAAATCATGTGGTTGTAAGCTTGCGCCACCGCGGAGCCATGGCCGCCGAATTTGTGCGAGCTCAATTTGTCGGCTTCTTGCAACGCTGCATATACTCGCGGCGCTTTGTCTTCCAGCCAGGAAAGCAACGTCGGACCGAAATTAAAACTTATCATTCCGTAGTTGTTTACCAGCTTGATGATTCGTTGTTCATTGTCCAGAATGCGCGACGTTGCGTTGGGCGCATAACATTCCGCGGTGATACGCTCGTTCCAGTCATGATATGGATAAGCGGAATCCTGCAACTCGATCGCTTCGAGCGAAGGATTCTCTCTAGGCGGTTGATAAAAATGACCGTGAACACAGACGTATCGCATGATTACTCCGTAATTGAATTACACTCGTTCGAGTACCACAAACGACTGTGCGGACAGCGTGAGAGGATCCTCCGCTCTTATTTCCTTAGCTAAAGAATTTCCCGGTCCGCGCCATTTTTGATCAGCGGAATTGATGCGCACCGACCATCGGCCAGCGGCCAAATGTATATCGTCAAGGGTATGTTCGCTCTTTCCAAATTCGTAAATTGCCGCCAGCATCTTCGAAGCGCCTTCTCCGCCGACCATGGTTATCGCGCTTCCGTTCTCAAAAATCTCCACTTTGCTTGGGCCAGCCAAAGAGTATTCGCGTCTGATTGCGAGTAACTCCCGGGACAGCGCCAGCAGAGTTTTGTGGGGTTCCTTGCTTTTCAATCCATGGTCCAGTTTTGAATTGCGGAAAGTTGTTTCATCCTGCGGGTCTGGAACTTTTCCTTCCCACGCGAATGCGGCAAATTCTTCCTGGCGCCCCTTGCGTACCGCTTCGATCAGCGCTTCATCGCCATGGCTGGTGAAGTATTGAAACGACGCTATTTCACCATACTCCTCGCCCATAAATAAAAGTGGAATGAATGGCGCAAGCAAAGTCACGCCCGCGGCCAGCTTCAAGCCTTCAAAATCGACTAACTCGCTGAGCCGCTCGCCTCTTGCGCGATTACCTATTTGATCGTGATTCTGGATGCAAACCACAAATTTGGAACGCGCCAATCCACCTGCAGAATTGCCATGTCTCCGCCGCCTGAAGTTCGAATGCTGCCCGGCGTAAAACCAGCCATCTCGCATCGTGACAGCCAAGTGATGCGCGTCGCCGAAGTCTGAATAGTATCCGGCGCGTTCGCCGGTGAGCAGGGAATGGAGCGAATGATGAAAATCGTCGCTCCATTGCGAAGCTAAATCGTACCCACCTTGCGCGGGCGGCTTGAGCAAACGCGAATCATTCAGGTCGCTTTCCGCGATCAAGTGAAGTTTCCTGCCTAAGCGTTCTCCCAACTCTTTCACCGCTTGTTGCAGCTCCGCAAGAAAGTGCGTGGCGCCGAAATCAAAAATCCCATGCACGGCGTCGAGCCGCAACGCGTCGATGTGATACTCCTCCAGCCAATGCAGTGCGTTCGCAATGAAAAAATGCCTGACCGGATCGCTGTCCGGCCCATCGTAATTGATCGCCTTTCCCCAAGGTGTCTGATACTTGTCCGTGAAGTACGGTCCATATGCGTTGAAGTAGTTGCCTTCCGGCCCCAGGTGGTTATAAACGACGTCTAGAGCAACGGCCATTCCATGGGCGTGAGCCGCATCCACTAATTTTTGAAGGCCATGCGGACCGCCGTAGGAATTTTGTGCCGCAAACGGCTGCACGCTGTCGTAACCCCAGTTGCGGTTCCCAGGAAATTGCGCCGCCGGCATCAGTTCAATGGTGGTGATCCCCATCTCACGCAGATCGGCTAAATGGGGAATCACCGCTTCAAACGTGCCTTCCTGGGTGTACGTGCCAACGTGGAGTTCATAAATTACGCTGCGGTCCAGTTCGAACCCGCGCCAGGACGAGTCCGTCCACTTGAAATCTTTCAAGTTGATAACTTGTGATGGACCGTGAACACCTTCGGGCTGAAAGCGCGAAGCAGGATCCGGGAGCTCCCGCCCGTCCTCAAAGCGATAAAAATACCGCGCATCCCACTCCAATTTGTTGATCGTGGTTTCAAAATACCCTGAATCACTTTTTTGCATTGGCACAACACGATCGCGGTCGCCCACAATGTGAACACTCAATTCCTTGGCGCTAGGCGACCAGACGGCAAACCGCCAGCTTGGTCCGGGAAGAGGAGTAGCGCCTAGCGGCGGGGTAGAATCCGAGTCACTCATAAAGTTGAAGCCTTTGCTTAATTGTGAATCGCGGGTGGTTGAATGTTTGCGGCCAGCCTTGCCGCAATCACCTGAAAAAAACGAGGAGCAGGTGCCCAAGGGTCCTGGTGGGTCACCTGCTCGCTATCTTCAGAATTCGCGAAAAAAGAATACTTGGTATCGCAGTGGGAAAACATACGGTCTTCCCTGTAACCCAGCACGGTTACTCGTCCAGTGCGAAGGAAGTGTCGCGGGTGCCATAAAAAAAACGTCGGACGCGCGGCGCAAACCATCTAAGATGCAGAATGCAGCTCCGAGCGGCTTCATGAACAGAAGAATCTCCGCAGCTATAGCAACACTTCTTTGCGCCCTAAGTCCGTCGGCCAACGCCTATGATAAGCAACTTGACGCGCATGCCATCCATGAGGCCTACATTCTCGGGCAACGCAACGACAAGTCAACCGGCGACTTCCTGGCTCCCTATCTGACCCAGATTACCGAGCCGCAAAACGACGTTCACATTGCCCAGATCGAACTGCTTACCCCGTTCGCCCAAATCGTCGATGTGTGCCGTCAGAAGTCTGCTGATCGGTATACCGAGGAGCAGGCCATCCAGGACTACAAAGCCCACGGCAACATTGTGAAGGTGAACGTGACTCTGATGCTGCCTTCGGCCTACCCAAAAACCGCCGAGTCTAAGGAGGTGCCAACACCGCCGCCCGCCACAGCACCAGAAAAAAGCGCCATACGCCCGGAAAATTTCTGGCAGAACTTCCAGTTCAACTTAAAGCAGAACGGCAAGACCATCCCATCTCGCGCGATCAGCAATCAGCCCATTCATTCCACGGCTACAAACACTGCTCCGGCCGTGCTGACCGGGGAAAACGTGTGGCTGGAGTACGACGTTAACGATGTAGCTTCCGAGCTGACCACCATGGAGGTGGTTACTCCACAAGGCAAGGTCATCAAAGCTACCTTCGACCTGAAAAAGCTGCGCTAGAACCCCGCAATCGTCGTCCGCTCTCTCCAACGAACCTGTGCTAAGGGCCAGTTTTGGCGGGCTTACCTTGGTTTATCCGATTAGGCAGGCTCCTTAAGGGGTTGACTATGCAAGATTTACTTTTTTACTCCCAGAATTCCTATGCCCCAAGGTACAGGTACACCGTAAGTATAACAAACATATGAATAAACCTTTGGAGCGCCGTTTGCATTCAGCCGCTATGCCCCTGGGCCGCATGTTGTAGGAGGTACCCTGTGAAAGTTTTCTTGGCTATCGCTCTTCTTGCAGCTCTTCTTTCCGCTGTTCTCCTTGGAATTGGAACCCACGCCATGGCCACCGTAGCTCGCAGCTTTTGCATCATCTCCACCGCAATTTTCGCCTGCGCGGCTACCTTAGGTTTAGCCACTCGCTCCAGAATCTGACTCTCAGCCGGCAGTAAGGATTTGCCCGTATTGCTCCCTCTGCCCGCCACGGGATAGGATTCAGTCAGTTGGCGCGATTGTCTCTGTCCAGCCCTGCTGATATGATCACCCCGGCAAGTCTCTCACCGCGTCGCTTTACTCAATTGCCGATACAAACTCTGGCGGTATCTTAAACATGCCCACAATGGCCGACCCTACAGGCCAGAAGTTTCATCGGGCTTGGGGCACTCGCCTCCAATCCCTGAAAAACATCCCTCCCGTTTTGAAAATAATCTGGGATTCAAGTCCTGCGGTCGTCACTTGGGGTTTAGTCCTTCGCGCCATCGTGGCCCTATCTCCGCTGGCTCTATTAGCTGTAGGGCGTTTGATCATCAAGGCGGTGGACGTAGCCTCCGGCACTCCGCTGCGGCCCCATTTCTGGTGGTTGGTGGGTCTAGAATTTGGCTTGGCCTGCCTTGCGTCCATATTGAACCGTGGCGTCGATTACTGTGACACCCTGCTGGCCGACAAATTCATCCGCCACATCAGCGTACGCATTATGTACCACGCTTCGCGCCTTGATCTGGCGTCCTACGAAGACCCGCTGTTTCACGACAAGCTTGAGCGCGCTCGCGTGCAAGCCACTGATCGTCTCGGAATGGTTCAACAGCTGGGCCGCCTGGTCCAGCAGGTCATCACCACCGTGTCCTTGGCCGCCAGCATCCTGTTCTTCTCGCCGTGGCTTTTAGTGGTGTTGATCGCCTGTGTGATTCCAGCTTTTCTCGGAGAGAGTCACTTTGCCTTTCTGGGATACGCACAGGCTTTCCGTCAGACGCCCGTAAAACGCCAGATCGATTACCTGCGATTTCTGGGCGCCAGCAAGGACAGTGCGAAAGAACTAAAGCTATTCGGCTTGAGCAAATACCTTACCGACAGATTTCAAAAATTGTCTGACGACATTTTTGTGCAAAATGTCGCGCTTGCGAAGCGTCGTCTGTTGGCCAGCTCGCTGCTCTCCCTGCTTACCACCGTGGGCTATTACGGCGCATACGCCTACGTCATTCTGGAGACGGTTAGGGGTGAGATGACCGTCGCCACCCTGGTTTTCTTGACTGGCGCGATCGCTGGAGCAAGCGCAAACCTGCAGATGATTTTTTCCACGTTCTCCAGCATCGCCGACCAGTCGCTGTTCTTGACCGATCTGCTCCAATTTTTTGCTGTTCGCCCGACAGTTTTTTCCAAGCCGAATGCTATAAAAACGCCACGGCCCATCAAGCTGGGGATTGAATTTCGCGAGGTTACCTTCTCCTATCCGGGCAGCGACCGCCCCATTCTTCATAATTTGAATCTTTTTCTGGAACCCGACGAACGCATTGCGCTGATTGGCGAAAATGGCGAAGGCAAAACCACTATCGTCAAGCTGCTCACCCGCCTTTACGATCCAACCGCTGGCCAGATTCTTCTCGATGGCGTCGATCTGCGCGAGTACGATCTGGACGACTATGCCAGTAACATCGCCGTGATTTTTCAGGATTTTATGCGTTATGACATGACCGCCTGGGAAAATATCGCCGTCGGCCAAATCGGGGCGCGCGAGAACCTGGAAAAGGTCGAATTGGCCGCGAAAAAGAGCCTCGCCGAGGGAGTCATTCAAAAATTGCCTAACGGCTATGACCAGATGTTAGGCCGGCGTTTTGAAACCGGAGTCGATTTATCAGGCGGTGAGTGGCAAAAAGTGGCTCTTGCGCGGGCATATCTGCGTGACGCACAAATCCTGGTGCTCGATGAACCTACGGCGGCGCTAGACGCGCGTTCCGAGCACGAAGTCTTTGAAAGGTTTGCCGAGCTGACCAAGGGTAAAATGGCGCTGCTCATCTCCCACCGTTTTTCCACGGTGAAGATGGCCGACCGCATCATTGTTCTGGAAAAGGGCGTCATTGCGGAACAAGGTCGGCACGAACAGCTCATGGCTCACGGTGGCCGGTATGCCGAAATGTTTGAGCTGCAGGCCTCCAGCTACCGTTAGCGAACGAATTGTAAATACGAGGCGCGCAGTAAAGATGACTGTACAAAGATGACTGACGATCCTATCGGAAGATTAGAGACCGACGATTCCCCCGCGGCTCAGCCCGCCTGGAATGAACCGCCGGATAATCGAGCGCCTGCCGCTGCCGCGCGAGCTGAAGTTACGTGCTTACGCGACGTCGGAAGGGCCCAATCCAAGACTTGGACCGTCACTGCGCGCAGATCTTTCAGTCCGCCCCTGGAAAGCCGGCGGCAAGCCGCTTCTCGTGCGGTTCTGAGCATCAGGAAAAGTGCAGCAGCCGAGCGCGGTGTTCCCGCAGTGGCCAGCCAGTTGGTCGTCAACAACCAGCGCCTGTTGAGATCGAGTTCCCTGGATATCCGCTCGTCACTGCGTTCCAAAGCCACCTTTCCCCAGGTTCGCACCGGCGGAGCGCATCCGGAGGAAATTCCCAGAGCCTACCTGGCCGCCAAGGCCTACCTCGCTGCTTCGCATTTTATTTTCGACGAACCCTCCTTCATTGAGTTCATGGAAGCTGCGCAGGAGAGCGCTTATTTCGAAGTAGCGGAAATTTGGCGGCTTAAACAGATGCTGCAGCTTGTGCTGATCGAGCGCTTCGCCGAGCTAACCGCGGATGTTTCGCGAGCTACTGGAGCACGAAACGCTCAGCCTCCCCAAGCAGACCGTTACACAGCTGAGTTTTCTTCTTTAATCGATAGCGTTCGAAAGCTCAGCGACAACGATTTCAAAGCCGTTTTTCTAGCCCTGAGTAAAACAGAAGCTATCCTCCGCGACGATCCGGCCAAAGCCTATCCATCCATGGACCTCGACAGTCGTGGAAGTTATCACGCTGCCATCCAGGAATTTGTTCGCGGTTCGAAAGCCGATGAATTCACCATCGCGCAGCTCGCCGTGGATCTTGCCGCGCAAGCTAAAACTCAGTTCCGCTCCATCCCCGTCACTCGTGATCGCCGCGGTCACGTTGGCTATTACCTGGTCGACCGCGGACGCCAGGCCTTGCAAAAAAGAATCGAGTACCGCGCTCGCGGGTTCAAACAAGTCACCGAGACGTTTCAGGACGCTCCGGAACTGCTTTACTTCATCAGTCTCGAAGTCCTGATTATCGCAATCATGGCTTTTGTAGTAAGTGGCATTCGCGTTGGCGTTCCTTTACTCGCCGCGACGTTGCTCCTGCTGTTCCCCGCGAGTGAAGCAGCTTTGGAAATTATCAATCAGCTCGTAACCTTCCTGATTCCCGCACAGGCTTTACCCAAACTTGATTTCTCCAAAGGCATTCCCGCCGATTGCGTCACCATGGTCGCCATCCCCACCTTGTTGATCAACGAAGAACAAATCTGCGATCTGGTTCGCACCCTTGAAATTCGCTACGTTGGCAATCGCGACCCGCATTTGTTTTTTGCCTTACTCACCGATCCGCCCGACTCTCGCGAACGATTTGATGAGAAGGACCGCCACGTCTCCTTATGCTCGCGCTTGATTGAAGAACTCAATCAAAAGTACAGCGACACCGGCGTGCAGCCTTTTTACCATTTCCACCGCCACCGCGTTTTTAACGAAGTGGAAAATACCTGGATGGGCTGGGAGCGCAAGCGCGGGAAGCTCCTCGACTTTAATGAATTGCTGCGCGGCGAGGCCGATAAATTCCCAGTGAAAATTGGCGACCTCTCTGTTCTGGCCAGCGTGCGCTATGTCATCACTCTCGACTCCGACACGCAGTTGCCGCGCGACAGCGCTCATCGCCTGGTCGGCGCGGCCGCTCACCCACTGAATCGCGCGGAAATTAATCCCGCAACCAATACCGTCCAGCAAGGTTACGGTGTCCTCCAGCCGCGCGTTGGCATCAGCGTCCATTCCGCCAACCGCTCCCGCTTGGCGTACATCTACTCCGGTCAAACCGGCTTGGATGTTTACACCCGCGCGGTTTCCGACGTTTACCAGGATTTATTTGCCGAAGGAATTTTTACTGGCAAAGGCATTTACGATGTTGATGTTTTCCGGAAAGTGCTGGGACACCGCTTTCCTTCCAACGCCATCTTGAGTCATGACTTGATCGAAGGCTCGTATGCGCGCACCGCTTTGCTCTCGGATGTGGAGATCATCGACGATTACCCTTCGCATTTTCGCGCCCATAGCCGCCGCAAACATCGCTGGATTCGTGGTGACTGGCAAATTCTCCGCTGGTTGTTACCTCGCGTCCCGGATGCCGAGGGCAACCTCATCAAGAACCCGTTGAAATTTGTTGCACGCTGGAAGATTCTTGACAATCTGCGCCGCAGCGTCACCGAGTTTGCCACCTTCGTGTTGCTTTTGGCTTCTTGGTTCTTTTTGCCCGGACCCGCTTCCTATTGGACGGCCGCAACCGTCGCGCTGCTGCTGATCCCTCGTTACACCCAGTTGATCTTCTCGCTGCTTAGGCTTGAATACACCGGTGATACTTTCTCGCATGTGAAACAGATTTTCGGCGATTTCACAGCCGGCAATGTCAACGTCCTCATCTTTTTTACTTTTCTGGCGCACCAAACTCTCGTGACCATGGACGCCATTTTTCGCACTGTGGTTCGCCTCACCATTACTCGCCGCAACCTGCTCGAATGGGAAACCGCCGCGCAATCCGAAATGGAGACTAAACGAAAAACTCCCGTCGACGTATATCTCGATTGGACTCCCGCCGTGACTCTCGTTATTGGCGGATTACTCGCCGCGTTTCGCCCCCACGCTCTTTTGGCGGCCTCGCCAATCCTGGTCTTGTGGCTATTTTCCAAGCCGATCGCGCGCTGGCTGGACCGCCCCTTGGCTTCCGGGCGCAGCGAGATCACCGCTGATGACGAGAATTTCCTGCGCAAAGTCGCGCTAAAAACCTGGCGCTATTTCCGTACATTCTCGTCCCAGGAAGATCAATTCCTCATTCCTGACAACGTGCAGGGCCACAATTACGAGATAGCTCATCGAATTTCCCCAACTAATCTTGGGCTGCAACTGAATTCGCAATATGCCGCATACGATTTGGGATTCATCACTTTGCAACGCTTTCTTGATGAAGCCAACAAAACGTTTGCTCACGCAAAGGAATTGCCCAGGTTCAATGGACACTTTCTAAACTGGTATGACACCAGAGATTCCATCGCCTTGCCGCCGTTTTTTGTTTCCAGCGTGGACAGCGGAAATCTCGTCTGTTCCCTGCTGTCCTTGAAACAGGGCTGTCACGCCGCTGTTGATCAACCACTTCTCTCCGAGTCCTCATTTCGCAGTCTGCGGGAATATCTGGCGCTGGCGGCGGAAGAACTGTCTGTCGCCCGCGGTGCGGAAGAATCCCTCGCGGCGGTTGAAAAACTTCGCACCGAAGTAACGCCTCTCCGCGACGACTTGTCTCGGTGGATTGAAGCGTTACCGAAGTTGCAGCAGTTCCTGCAAAGTGTCGTCGAGCAGTCTCTATCCGCTACTCCCGACGGCATGAACTCACAGTCGTGGTGGCTGCAAGAGGCCAATGCCCGCTTTTTCGACGCGCGTGAGCAGCTTGAGACGTTGGTTCCCTGGCTGCTGCCCGAATTTGCTTCCCTTAGAACCTATTTCGACGACATGGTCGTCCCTAAAGTAATTGGAAGCCTGAATCTCGAGCAATTGCCCGGCTACGCGCAGCGGCTATCCACCAGATTGGAACAATCCCTGGTCCTAAATCCGGGAGACGAGACCAAGCACGAAAAAATCAAGGCCTTGCAGCACGCCGTTCAACAATGCAGCATTCGCGCCACTACCCTCCGCGAGGAATTGCTTTTGCTCGCTCGCCAAGCCGAAGAAATGGCCAAGCAAATGGATTTCCGCCTGCTCTATGACTCGGGCCGCAATTTGCTTTCCGTCGGTTATGACGTAGACAAAAAGCAATTGCTGGCCAGTTGCTACGATCTCTTGGCGTCCGAATCGCGCAGCGCCGTATTTATCGCCATTGCCAAAGGGGACATTCCACAGACCAGTTGGTTCCGCCTGGGGCGAGGGCATACACAATATTCCGGCCGCAACGTTCTGTTGTCCTGGACCGGTACGATGTTCGAATATCTGATGCCCACCCTGTGGATGAGGACCTACCCGGCCACCTTGCTGGAAAACAGCATGCGCGGAGCCGTGATGTGCCAAAGAAAATTTGTGGAGCCAATGAATATTCCCTGGGGAATCTCGGAAGGCGCCTGCAGCGCAAAAAACGACTCCGGTCATTATCACTATCACGCTTACGGAGTTCCTCCCCTCGCCCTCAAGGTAGAGGTGGAAGATCGCACGGTCATAACTCCGTACGCCGCCGTCTTGGCCCTCAGCGTTGATCCTGCCGCCGCAGTGAAAGACTTGCGAAAGATGGAAGCTTCAGGATGGCTCGGGCCCTACGGATTTTACGAATCTGCGGATTATAAAGAGGCCACCGCTGCCAACACGCGTTCCCCTGAGCTGGTCTATTGCTGGATGGCTCATCATCAAGGTATGTCCCTACTGGCGATAAGTAATCTTTTGTCTGAATCGGTTTTTCAGCGGCTCTTCCATGAAGAGGTCATCGTTGCGGCCACCGAAAGGTTATTGCACGAACGCGTGCCATTAACCTTCGAGATTCAGAAAGAGACCCAGCCCG
This sequence comes from uncultured Acidobacteriota bacterium, assembly GCA_963733775.1. Lineage (GTDB taxonomy): Bacteria > Acidobacteriota > Terriglobia > Acidiferrales > UBA7541 > Acidiferrum. Next base: position 527,500 of record CAVTEE010000006.1, read on the forward strand.
CTGCTTAACTTACCCTTACGGCTGTCCCGGATTGGGCCTAGGACTTATCAATTTGGGCCCGTACCGCTGATTACGTACGTGATTTTACAACCAAGTCATTGCTTCTCTTTGACTTAAACTTTAGTCTTTCCTGGCCCCGCGCGTGCCCTACCTATCGTTCTGGCCCCATGCCATTGTCTTTATCTAACATCGGCGCGTTTGTGCTTAAAGGTACTTTGCGAGGGGGCAATGAAGTGAATGTCGCTACTCCGTCTGTCCTCAATATAAAGGAGCTGCTCAGCCGTGTGGACAATGACCACGAACTGGTCAACGAGCTTTTTTTCATTTTTAAATCGGTCTTTCCATCTCATTTCCAGCGTTTGAGTGATGCCGTTGCCAACCAACTGCCCAAGCAAGTCGAAGCCGAGAGCCACACCTTGAAAGGAATGCTGCTCAATCTATCTGCCGTGCGCGCCGCCGCCTTGGCCGCTGACTTGGAGAACCTTGGACGCCAAGGAAAAATCGCCGGTATGAGCGAGGTCCTTAGCGGATTTCAGAGCGAAGCCCAAACTCTCCTGTTGCAGATGGAATCCATCGAGTTTCAGTCATGAAAATTCTCATCGCCGACGACGACCCTATTTCGCGGCGATTATTGGAAAAAACCCTGCAGGTTGCGGGCTACGACGTCGTAGCTGTGCCCAACGGCCTGGCTGCTGCTGAACAACTCTGTAAGCAGGATGGCCCCCGCCTCGCGCTGCTCGATTGGGAGATGCCCGAATTGGACGGCCCGGCGGTTTGCCGCGAGGTTCGCAAAAAAAAAGATCAAGGCTACGTTTATATGATTTTGCTGACCTCCAAGGGATTAAAGACGGACATCGTGACCGGCCTGGGTTCCGGTGCCGACGATTACTTGACCAAGCCCTTTGATAGCGGTGAACTAAAGGCCAGACTTCGCACCGGTCAACGCATTCTTCACCTCGAAGGCCGGCTCGTGGAGGCGCGCGAAAACATGCGCTTTAAAGCCACCCACGACGCCTTGACCTCGCTGTTCAATCGCGGCGTCATTATGGAGTTGCTGGGCCGCGAAATTTCCCGTTCGCGGCGTGAGCGCGTACCCACAGCAATTCTGCTTTGTGATGTGGATCACTTCAAAAACATCAACGATACCCACGGCCATCTCATAGGCGACGAGGTATTACAGGAAGCCGCCAGGCGCCTTCTTTTGTCGGTGCGCTCTTATGATTACGTTGGGCGATATGGCGGTGAAGAGTTTCTGATCATTCTGAATAATTGCGATCCCGTTTCTGCTCCGCGCCGCGCGGAAGAAATACGCAGGTCCTTGTCGGACACCCCGGTACAAACTGCTGTCGGGCCGCTGTTGGTAACCATGAGTATGGGGGTTCACCAAACGCAAAATTGGGGCGTGCGAACAGTTGAAGAACTCCTGCACGAAGTAGACTCGGCATGTTATGCAGCCAAGGCCGCGGGCCGCAACCGCATTAGCGTTACCAAGCCTGATATTTCCTCTGACGCAGACCACCAAGCGTCTACGGTACCCGTGCGCTCCTTGCGTTAAATCGAACCTCTCGCGCTTGCCTGCCGCACGAATTTCAGAAGTCCTTAACTTTCGCGCCTCCCTGCAATTGCGACAGCATCTGCCGCATCGCCGCAGTGGACCCCGGAGATCGCTTCTCCCGCCACACTTCCAGCCGCTTGCAAGTTTCCTCAATATTTGAAAAAAGGTATGGATTCTTAAACGCCGAACGCCACGTGGGAACCACCGCACGCATGCGATCCCACACTACCCACAGTTCACCATTGCTTTCAAAAAAAAGTTCATCGTTGATTAACCCGCGATTCACAATCGAGGCCACCATCTCCCAGTAACTTATGACCATGCGGATATAAGTATTCTCCTCGCTGCTCTGGGGATATTTCTGCATCATGTCCTCGGGAGTTTTAGGGTGAAAATGTTCCACGAACCACGACCGTGCTTGACGCAAACGCGGCTCCCGCCTCAGGTCATAAAGACGCAGCATCAAATTTACTTCGTCATAACTGATCTCGCTCATACCTGTCTCCTCACTGATTTGTAAGATCGCCCGCCTTTATTGGCTCCGGAGCTGGCATCGCTCCGGCGAATTCAAAGCGCTGGACAATCGAAACCGGTATACCTTGCCGCTGAAGTTCCGCATGAATGCGCCGCCGCAGCTCACGAGAAATCTCATCCTGGTGATTTGGTAGTGTACGCACCTGCAACCGCACGGTTGTCGCGTTGCGGTCAAAACTTTGCACCCCCAATATTCGCGGTCCGTCAACCAATGTCTTGGACCACGCCGGGTCCGCGCGCAGCTCCGCGGCTGCGGATTCCAATGAACGCAAAGTTTGTTCCAACGGAGCGTCCGGCGAAAGCGAAATATCCACGAAAGCCTGCGACCAATCGCGGCTCAGATTGCTTACCGTGCGAATATCTCCGTTGCCGATGGTCACCAACGCTCCTCGCGCGTCCCGCACTACCGTTCGCCGCAGCGTTACATGCTCAACACGGCCAGTAATATCGGCCACTTGGATCGTATCTCCCACAATGTACTGATCTTCCAGGACAATATAAAAACCGGTGATAATATCGCGAACCAGGTTTTGCGCGCCGAAACCTATCGCCAGGCTGGCCAGCCCCGCAAGCGTCGCTATCGGCGTCACATTGATGCCGAATTCAGGCATCGCGGTGAGCAGCGCTATGCCCCAAACGACCTTGGTTCCTGCGCTGAACAGTATTCCAGCCAACGTGCGCGTTTGTTGCTCTCGCGCCTGGGCCGCGCGCGTTTGCGAGGCCGCTCGCTTGATGACCAGATTGGTGACCACCCGCAACAGCCGGTTCAGGATCAGCGCAACCGCGATTATCCCTAGCACGTGCAGGCCGTTTCGCAGCGTGAATTCAGACCAGTGGGTGAAAGTCAAAGTATTGGGCATTAAACTTTACAGGAGGGCGAGTATAACATTGGAACTGCGGGCGAGTCGTACGCCTCAAGCGCTCTGCCTGCGCGCACGTCGCATTTAAAGGAGGCTCGCGATGATCGCATCCGGCCAGCAGCGCCGTGAATTCTTGAACCGCTTTTGCGGGCTCGCTTTCACCTGCGCTCCGCTGATTTTTCTGCAAGGGAGACCGCGTACGCAACAAGACCCCAAGCCCCTGGGAAATGCTGATGGGAAGTCAGACGAGGAGAGTTCGCCTTTTCCGCCCGGTTCGCGTAAAGCCGCCTTGGAAGAAAACGAAAAAGAAATCAAGAAAAAAGTCGACAAATTGTTTCAGTTGGCCACTGAACTCAAGGATGAAGTGGATAAAACCGATTCAGCCAAAGTGTTGTCTCTCGCCATGCTGAAAAAGGCCGAAGAAATAGAAAAACTGGCCAAAGACATTAAGAGCCGAGCCAAGGGCTAGCGCCATTCATGTTAGATCTGCTTCTTTTACCGCCTTTATGACGTTAGCTCGAGCACAACTCAGCCTGATACAATCTCCTTACCCGCTGCGCGCCCGTAGCTCAGATGGATAGAGCGTCAGCCTCCGAAGCTGAAGGTCGTGAGTTCGACCCTCACCGGGCGCGCCACTTCAACGAACTTTCTGCCTATTTACTTGTTTTTTTCGTTAGACAAATTACGGGAAATTACGCCGTTCGGCGGGTTGCCGTGCTCTGATCAGGAAAATAAGTCTGCTTCTTGACCAGAGCATCCACAGCGTCTAGTAGCGTCGCACGCGCGTCACTCTTATTCACGAATCCTTGGCCGCCTGCCATTTTGGCTTCGTGAACCAGATACACACCATCGTGCATCGAGAAAAAGAGGATCGGCACATCTGGTAGAAACGCCCTGATCTCTTTGGCTGAGTGGATGCCATCCAACACCGGCATGTTTACATCCATGATGATCAAATCGGGCTTCAGTTCCCTGGCCTTATCAATCGCTTCCTGGCCGTTCGCGGCCTCTCCGCACACTTCCATATTTGGCCGCGAGGCAAGAATTGCGGTCACGCCCATCCTCACCGATTCGTGATCATCGACCAGGAGACAGCGCATGGAACACCCCGCTCTTTGTTGACCATGGGTTCTCGTCAACTTTAGTTGTTATCGCCCGCTTGGGAATACCACGAATACCTTAGACTGCAGCCCTTGGTTTTAAGCCCAAGCAAACCACGTCACTATACTCCACCATCGCGTAAAAACGCTTGCCTGCCAGGCCTCCGCCAAGGTTCTCTATCGGCCTGTTCCTTGGATGAGGCCGGCTCCTTTGCTCTGTTTGAGGAACATCCTATGCCGTGTAAACTACCCCGCTGCATCACCGTCAAAGCCCGGAGGCTTTCTTTTGCTAAGCCATCGTCACCCGGAAGTGGAAGGCGCGGAATTTGTGGTGTTCGCCGATCCCTCGCGCAAGTATCTCGATTGTACCGAAGGCGTCTGTCGTTTGTTGGGCTATGAACGCTCAGAAATGCTGGCACTCAGCATCGAAAATGTAAGTTTCGATGATCGAGAAGTTTCCAAACAATTCGCCGAATATCTGCATCGCGGAAAGTTGGACGGCGAATACGTCTTACGCCACAAAGACGGAAACCCTATACCCGTCCGTTTTCGCGCGTTTGTATTTGCCGATGGTTGTATTGCCGCGGTATGGGATCCCATAAAGGATTGGCGAGAGTTATATCTTTCAGCGCTCGTCGAAATTGATCCCGTAAAACTCAAACACAAAGCTGAAATGGCTCTCCTGGCGGTTCAGCAACGCGTACAACAACTAAAAAGCATTCCCGCTACGCCTCATTCTGAGCAACAGTCTCTGCGTGACGCCACCTCAGCTCTGCAGTCCTTGATGAAAACGACTTAAGCCTCTTGATGGCCTACGCCTGGTGTCGGAGTTGCTATTTAGCATCCGACACTTCCCTGATTGGGACACTATGCGTTGCGGCCTAGTTGCGATAACGTACCCGAAGTGGCCGACCCTCCCAACGAGTTGGAATCGCTCAGGACGCAGATCGCAGCCTTAACCGCGCGCGTCTACCAACTGGAACTGGCGCGTGGTTTACCTTCTGCTCCGGTTTCCGCACCCGTTCCTCAACCTTTAAAATCGGAACCTTTAAAACCGTTAACTCCAGCGCAAACCTCCGCCTCCGCGACTCCCGAACACCCATTGCCGCGCATTCCTGCATCGCCGGGCGTACATGCAGCGCCGCGAACGTCTAGCCCTTTATCTGTTCCTCGCGCTCAAGAGGGCGATCTGGAAAAAAAGATCGGACAATATTGGCTGAACCGTATTGGCATCGCTGCCATGCTCATCGGTGTTTCGTATTTTCTTAAGTACGCATTTGAAAACAACTGGATCGGACCCGGCGGGCGAATCGGCATTGGGCTCTTGGCTGGAATCGCGCTGATCTTGTGGAGCGAGCGTTTCCGAACGCGCGGCCACGCTGCGTTCTCCTACTCTTTGAAAGCCGTGGGCATTGGCACTCTGTATTTATCTTTGTGGGGCGCGTTTCAGGTCTATCACCTGATCCCTGCGAGCGCGGCTTTTATCGCGATGATCCTGGTTACCGCGTCAACCATCGCGCTGGCCTTAAGCCAGGACGCCGAGTTGCTCGCGAGTTTTGCCATGATCGGCGGCTTTGCCACGCCAGCGCTGCTTTCCACCGGCCAGAATCACGAAGCAGTGCTCTTCTCCTACATCGTCCTCCTGGACCTGGCCATTCTCTTAATGGCCGTCGTCAAACCTTGGCGGCGTTTGCTGTGGGGAAGTTTTGCTGGAACCCTCGTGTTGTACGTCGGCTGGTATTCGAGCTACTACAACCGCGACCAACGGCCCCTCACCATCTTTTTTGCCGCACTCTTCGCGGCCATTTTCGCAGCAGTTCCGCTGGCTACTCGTCATGAACGTTCCACGCGGTTTTCTGGGCCCAGCATTACGCTGAGCTTGCTCCCGCTTATGAATGCAGTGATATTTTTTCTGCAGCTGTATGTCATGTATGAAAGTGAAACGACCACGCTCACCTGGTTTGCGCTCGCCTTGGCCGCCTTCTATTTGTGTATCAGTGCGATGTTTAAGAAGCGCTTCCCTGGCGACGACGTAACCGTAATCAATCTATTGCATGTGGCCATCGCCATCGCGTTCATCACCATTGCCATTCCATTGAAGCTCGAAGCCCACTGGATAACCATCAGCTGGCTGATCGAATCGGCGGTACTTTTGTGGATCAGCGTGCGCACCCAAACCAATTTCCTGCGTTATCTCGCGGTTGCCGCTCTCTCGTTGGGAATTTTCCGCTTGTTGGTCTTTGACCAGATGCAGGCAAACACCCTGATATTCAATGCCCGATTTGCTACCTACGTGGTTGCCATTGCGGTTCTGGCTGGCATCGCCGTCCTCGGGAAGCAGCACGCCGCACCAAACGAACGCCCTTTTCTGCAGCTCGCGGTAATCGCGCTCAATCTGCTGGCACTAATCGCTCTTACCCGCGAGGCTGCCGATTATTTTGATCGTCAAATGCTTGGCATCGGTAATCACTGGCAATATGACCACCAGCTTTTTGTGGTTCGCGGTTTCACCTACTCTGCGATTTGGTTGATTTACGGCGCCGCATTGATGGCCGTGGGCTTCCGCAATCGGAGTGCATTCCTGCGATGGCAAGCGCTGATTTTAATCGCCTTTACCACCGGTAAAATCTTTCTGTACGACGTGTCCCAGCTTGGCGGAAGCTACAGAATCCTGAGTTTCATCGCCCTTGGCGCGGTTTTGCTGGGAATATCTTTCATCTATCAGCGCGACTGGCTGAAGCTTTCCCCTGAATCATCGGATCCATCCGCACCTGCCCAACCTGCTAAGGAAATGTCGTGAGCAAAATATCGTCGGCAGCCTTAGCCATAATGCTGGCCGTCAGCGCTTCTCCGTCCTATTTCAAATATCGCCGCCAGGTGCAGTCCATAAATTCCGCCGGGCAGCATTACATCGTAGTGGACGAAGCGCTTTGGCGCCACGCCCGCCCGAACCTGGACGATATTCGAATGTACGCAGCGGAAAGCGAAATCCCTTACAAAATGACGGTGGAGACCGGGGGTTCAGAAACCGAACAGAAACAATTCCGGGTGCTCCAGCCCGCTTCCATCGGCGGCAAAACTCAGTTTCTCCTCGATATGTCCGGCGTCGATGAATATGACCGCATCCATTTGACGCTCGCCACCAAAAACTTTGTCGCTCATGCTCGCGTGGAGGGCCAGGACGATCCACATGGAACCAGTTGGGCTCTTCTCGGCACCACCACGCTCTACGAACTCTCCGATGAAAAACTTGGCTCCAATAGCACCCTGCAAATTCCACTCAGCGCTTTTAAATTCCTGAAAGTCACCGTCGACAGCGCCGTGAAACCCTCCGACGTAAAAAATGGCATGGCCGGCGCGACGCGTGCACAGAAAGCCGTTTGGCGCGAGGTCACCGCTACATCCAGCCTGCAACAGCACGGAAAAGAAACCGTGATTACTTTTGATGTCCCCGCTAATACTCCCGTCGAACGCCTTACGCTGGACATTGATCCCACCCAGTCAAACTTTTACCGTCAGATCCAAATTCGTGGCACCCAAGATGAGCCGTACGTTACCGATCAGATAAGCCGCATTCACATGCTACGCAACGGTCAAAAAGTGGACGTCGAGCGAACTTCCCTAGAGCTTTGCGGAAATTGCCGGCGAATTCTGAAGGCCGTAATTCAAAATGGAGACGATCCGCCTCTAAAGATCACAGGGGCGCACCTGCAACAATGGGAGCGACGAATTTATTTTGATTCCGACACAGGCGCGCCGCCATGGCTCTATTACGGCGACGAAAAACTCGCTGCTCCGGAATACGACTACGCTAAATTATTTCAAAAAGACGCCGCCATTCAGGCCGTCGCGTTAGACCCCGAAGTCAACAACGCCGCATATATCCGAAGACCCGACGACCGCCCTTGGTCGGATCAACATCCCGCTCTTCTATGGGTCGCCATCCTCGCGGCGGTAATTATTTTAGGTACCGTCGCCGTGCGCTCCTTGAAAACAAGCCCGAAGCCGGCTTCGTAAAAAGTTCATTACCTTAAAAAAATTGAGGCAATCCATATTTCGAGGTGGGGAATCACTCAGCGAGGAAAACTTTTACGTCACACCGAAGTCGCATTCGTCGTTCAGGGCTGCCGCGGTTCGCGCGCCACAGGTGTTAGTAGTCCATTTTTTACCCGGAACTCCGATCCTCTCCACCGGATTCTGTCGGATAGCAAGCCCACCAACCACACAATAGAAGTGATTGCGTCGCGCACTGGGAGTAGCCAAAGCTTACTGGTTATCGTTTGATCGCGCAGTCCCCATACCCCTGCGACCCACGCCACGCTCATTCGCAGCATGAAATATGCAACTAAATAGCCGATAGCCACGCTCGTCCAACCCGCGGCGCCGGCTACAATAGCCGCGAGCATCGCCCAAGGAAGTCCGTGCGTAAAAATCATTCCGGCGTACGCCACCGGCCGAACGTTCCGCAACCCAATGGCCCAACGCAGCTCCTGGCCAAACAGCTCTTCAATTGTCTCCTTGGGAAAAACAACGGACACCGCTTCCCGCATGATCTCCACTCGATGTCCTTGCCGCGCAATACGATTCCCTAACTCGAAATCGTCGGAATGATGATCGGCCATCGATTCCCAGCCGCCTATCTCCGCCAGGCGCTCCTTGGTAGTCGCCATGGTCCAGCCAAATGCGAACTGCACGCCGCCCTCAAGCCTGCGTGCTATCAGCGCGCTTGGCAACGAATCCGAGCACATACCCAGCATTGCCAGATCTGCCGCCAGCGTCCCGCCACCGGCGCAGCGGTAGAACGACGTAACCGCGCCCACTTCAGGATCTGCGAACGCCCCCACCAGTTCACGCAAGTAATCTGGCCCCACCCGAACGTCGCTGTCACTCATCACTAGCAATTCGTACTCCGCTTCTTTCACTAAACGGTACAAGTTGCTAATTTTATTATTTTGCCCCAGTCGTTCGACGGAAGTGGCCAGCCGGATTCGCGTATTCGGAAAGTCCCGCTGTAATTTCTCAATCACTGGAACAATCGGATCACTCGGATCGGTAACAGCGAAAATAATTTCGTACACCGGATAATTCAGCCGGCAATAGCTGGCAAAGTTATCGTACGCTTCGGAATCCACTCCGCGAACTGGTTTCAGAATGCTTACCGGCGGCGCGAATCCATCATCTCGCGGCGGCAAGCGCCGAATACTGCGAAAGTACCCGATGATATTGTAGAGAGAAAGAATGTAATAAATCAGCGGACACAGTGCCATGAGCAATAGGAGTGAGCGTAATGCCATTAACACGTTTTATCTGCCCGCCGGGCTAAAATGTTCATAATCGCGACGCCCGGAAAATGGCTATACCGAGAGGAACTCTTCTCGGAATCATACGCTCAATTGCTGCCGGTATTCGACAGCAAATGTGCCGGCGCGCGTTTTGCCCGGTTTCTTTACTGAAAATGCAGCGTTGCTGATGCAACCCTAATAATTTAGTTACAATCTAAATAGCCTCAAATATACTGATAACCAGTCCTGATTGATGCCAGCACAAGTTGCGAGACATTATCGAGAATCTCTTGAATTTTGATCTGTGCCGGACCTGCCGGGCCTTCATTCCTGCGCCGTTGCTGCGTAGCATTGTAATTTATTGCGCGCATTTCGACACCAGTAAGATTGAGTTTTCCGGCGAGGCCTTTTAAAAACGCATTTCGCTGTGGGGGATGGTATATGAAGCATTTCATTTTGTCGGGAATGAATTTCGTTGGTCGGCCGCCGCTTTTTGTCTCCGGTTTACTCCTGGCTTTTCTCCTCACGGCCTCGCTCCCCACATACTCTCAGACTCAGCCTACTCAGCAGAACACTGCGGAGGGTAACAACCCTTCTAGCTCAAGACGCCTGTCGCAACCCAACGATCTTGCCACTGAAAACTACGAGCACCTTGCGGCAGCGCCACGCCAGCTCCAGGAAGTGCTCATGAAAGACCCTGGCCTGCTCGTGGAACTCAAACGCTTGGCTATCAAGCAAGCCACAGATGACGGCCAGATAGTAGAAGATTCTTCACTTACCGATCAAGCTATCTTTGACCGTCTGGAGCAGGACATCAAATTCCGCTCCCTGGCTACCAGGCTGGTGCAGCGTTACGGCTATTTGCTGCCCACTTTCAATCCGGATTCTGAAGTTGGCAAACAGCGAGAATTCATTCTCAAAGAACGCGCTCGCCGCCAAACGCAGCTCGAAGCTGAAGAAGATGCTGAAATCGACTCTGAAATCAAACGGCGAGCTCGCGGCGTCGAGGCTTCCGATACTTGCGATCCTCCGCGTCCAGGTTGCGAAGACTTTATAACTCGAAAAGCCCCCCGCCGTGCCAATGGCGCAAACACGCTTCCAGAAAGTCCCGATCAGGGTAATTCGATTCCCGAGTTCCCATCGAGCCCCTCTTCACCAATTCTGCGGACCCAAGGCGGAGGCTCTACGTCGGGCATGGGCGGCGCTCAGAACGGCGATGTTTCACAGCAGTTGTCTTCATTGCGCACTGGGCAAAGCCAGTCCCCCAATACTCCAGGCGAAGAGCCAGGCTCGGGCTCGGACGATCGTAGTTCCAGAATGGCTCAGATGCTTGCCGCTTCCCAAGGATCTCCAGGCGGGGGAGGGGGCGACCTCGGCATTTCCCTGCCTTTGGATATCGGTGGCACTGGAGGTATCGCGCCCATCGACACCAGTCGAATCCCACAAGATTATGTGCAGCGCGCTCGCGAAAATAATCGCCCCCGGCTAACCGAGATGCGCCCGAGCCCCTTGGACCTCTCACCGGTATCCATGGTTCATCGGCCAAATCCATACGCCGATATTCCATCGCTTTACGATATGTACGTGCAGGCTTCTGCCAAGCAAGGGCCCATGGAGCGTTTTGGCCTCCAGGTTTTCCGCAACCAGGCCGGTGCTTCAGAAGAGTTTCCGATTGATTTGCCTGCTGGTCCTGACTACATGGTCGGTCCCGGGGACGGTCTGGCCATTGACCTTTGGGGCGGCGTTTCGCAGCGCATCTCTCGCACCGTTGATAGGCAGGGCCGAATTTCGCTTCCCGAATCTGGCCCCGTTCTGGTCAGCGGTCATACCCTGGCCGAAGTTCAAGAAACGGTGCAGAAAGTATTGCGCGCCAATTACCGCGATGTTTCAGCGGACGTTTCTTTGTCCCGCTTACGAAGCGTGCGCGTTTATGTAGTTGGCGATGTGGCTGAGCCAGGCGCTTATGACATCAGTTCGTTGTCCACTCCATTGAATGCCTTGTTTGCCGCTGGCGGTATATCCGACCGCGGTTCGCTGCGCACCATAAAACACTATCGCGGGAACAACCTGGTTGAGGAAGTGGACGCCTACGACCTCCTGCTTCACGGAGTGCGTGGTGAAATGGCCCACTTCGAAAGCGGCGACACTCTTCTCGTCGACCCGACTGGTCCGCAGGTAACCATTGACGGCATGGTTCGGCGGCCGGCGATCTATGAGTTGCGAAACGAAAAAACTCTCGCCGATGCTCTTGATCTGGCAGGCGGAATTCTTCCGGCTGCGGCTCTACAACACATCGAAGTGCAACGCCTGGTTGCTCATGAAAAGCGCACCATGCTCACTCTGGATATTTCCGCTACCAGCGATCAAGCTGCCATCACCAAGCAGCTCAGCTCTTTCAAAATCCAGGATGGCGACCAAATTCACATTTTCCCCATCGCTCCCTACAACGAAAGCGCCATCTATCTTCAAGGCCACGTTCTTCGCCCCGGCCGCTATTCCTACACGGATGACATGAAGGTTACCGATCTGATCCGCTCTTACGCCGATCTCCTTCCCGAACCCGCTGGCCACTATGCCGAAATTGTGCGCCTCAATCCTCCGGATTATCGCCCCAGCGTGGAAAGTTTCGATCTAGCGGAGGCCCTCGCAAATCCCGCGAGTGCTCCGAAACTTCAAGCACACGACACCGTTCGAGTCTTTGGCCGCTACGATTTCGAACCTCCTCCTCAAGTTTGGATCGGTGGGGAAGTAGCGTCTCCAGGAAAGTACGCCACGTCCGGTCAAATTCGTCTGCGTGATGCCGTCTATCTCGCGGGCGGCGTGTCTCCTGATGCCTCGCTGGATTCCGCTCAGTTGTTCAGAACCCAGGCCAACGGGACGATGAAAATCCTGAGCGTCAATCTCGCCGGCGCCTTGGCCGGCAATCCCATCGACAATATTTTGCTGGAGTCTCGCGACCGCCTGCTAGTGCACCGCAACACCGCACAGGTCGATGTCGCCACCGTGGATGTAAAAGGTGAAGTTGCCAAGCCCGGCCGCTACCCTTTAACCACCAACATGCACGTTGAGGACTTGATTCAGGTGGCTGGTGGCCTGACGCGTACCGCTGATCCTGTCAAAGCCAACCTCACTCGTTATGCCGCCGGTGATATCGAGCATGCCAGCGAAAATGTGTCTGTCGCGCTTTCCGCTGTCGCGGCCGGCGATTCCACCGAAAACAAACTCCTGCGCGACGGAGACGTGCTGACCATTCCGCAAAGCCCCGGCTGGATTGATGTAGGAGCCTCGGTGACCGTCCGAGGGGAAGTCCAGCATCCGGGTCCATTCGGTATCCGTCCAGGCGAAAGAGTTAGCTCGGTTCTCGAGCGGGCGGGCGGCTTTTCGTCCCAGGCTTATCCGTACGGTGCAGTGCTTATGCGCCGCGACGTAAAAGAACTCGAGATGAACGCCCGTACCGAAATGATTCGCCGCTTAAAAGAAGAACAGGTTCATCTGCGAGCTTTGCCGGAAATTGACCCTGACCAGAAGAATGCCAAGTTAACAGCCCTCAGCGAAACCGAAACCACCATTCAGCAACTTCAGGCCAATCCGCCAGTCGGTCGCGTTGTCATTCATATTCAGCGCGATTTGAAGGCCTGGCGAAATACTTCCTCGGACGTCATGATCCGCGACGGTGACATTCTGGTCATTCCGAAAAAAGCCGACTACATTACTGTGAATGGGCAGGTTTTCAATCCTACGGCTGTCAGCTATCGACCCGGCCGCACCGCCAGATGGTATTTGAGCCAGGCCGGTGGCATGACACAACTCGCCAATAAGAAGGCTGTCTTCGTCATCAGAGGGGATGGCTCTGTCCTAGCCTCTAAGAACAACTCCACTTTCTGGAGTGGCGATCCTTTGAATACTTCGTTGCGCCCTGGCGATTCGATTGTCGTACCCGAAGTGGCGCCGCGCATTGGAACGCGAAATTGGCAGAATCTATTCCAGGCCGGGCAACTTGCTGCCTCCGCAGCATTGGCGGTCGCTTACATTCATCCGTAATGACTAAAATCGGAGATTCGTTTCGCTACGGCGCGTGTTGTTTAGCCATTCTCATCTTCACGGGAGGATGCTTCGGGGCCGCGCGCTCACAGGAACCTCAGAACTCCGATTCAAAAGATTCAAACGCCGCTGATAATCCGCCCAAAAAAGAAAAGCCTGATAATCCGCGTGCAAAACCGCAGCGTGACAAGGACGAACCCCCGGAGCCGGCCGGCGGCAACCGTAGCCCGGGTGGGCTAGCCAAAGATTTCGTCGGTGATCAGAAAAGAATTTGGACCAGTCCGGCGCAGCTGCGCTTCGCGGATGCCGATTGGCTGCTGCCCGCCAGCGGTGTCGCCGCTGCACTCTTCGCCACCGATTCGGACTTTAGCCGTCACCTTTCCAATAATCCCAACACCATAAGCCAATACAAGAACTACTCCACGGCTGGTCTCGGCGCGCTCATAGGCACTGGCGCGGGACTTTTCCTTCTTAGCTATCCCTCCCAAAACGAACATTGGCGCGAAACTGGATTGCTTGCCGGCGAAGCGGCCATCGACAGTCTCATTCCCGTTGAGCTGATGAAATACTCTTTGGGTCGTCAGCGTCCCTATCAGGGCGATGGTACCGGCCCCTTCTTCCAGGGGGGTACTTCATTTCCTTCCGAGCATGCCGCCGCGGCGTGGGCCATAGCCGGAGTTTTTGCTCACGAATATCCCGGCTTCTTCCCAAAAATTGTTAGCTACGGTCTGGCCTCCTTCGTCAGCGTTTCGCGAATAAGGGGCAAGCAACATTTTCCCTCGGATGTTTTCTTTGGCAGTTTGATCGGCCAACTCGTGTCCCAGGACGTCTATAGTCACCACCATGACCCAACGTTAGGTGGTGCTGAGTGGAGATCGATCAGTCAGATTGTGCGCGGAGATGGCCATTTATCCGCCTCCAATCAAGGTTCCCCCTACGTGCAACTCGATAGCTGGATCTATCCTGCGTTTGATCGCTTGATTGCTATGGGATTTGTGCGTTCCCCCGGTCTCAGCACGAGGCCATGGACTCGTCTGGAATGTTTGCGACTTCTAGAAGAAGCGCAAGGTGGGGGCGACGACGACGCCGAAGCAATTGATTCCCCGCAAGGCGAGCAACTGATCGCCTCGTTGAACCAGGAGTTCGCCCCCGAGATGAAGCAGCTGGAATATGGCAATCCGGGAACTTTGCAAGTTGAATCGCTTTACACCCGATTCACCGGAATTTCTGGCACGCCCTTAGTCCAAGGTACGCATTACGATTTTGGCCAGACCCTAATTAACGATTTTGGCCGCCCTTACGAGGAGGGCTTTAATAACGTTACAGGCTTCTCAACCTGGGGTTCCTCGGGCCGCGTGGTCGGTTACATTCGCGGTGAATATCAGTACGCTCCGAGCGGTCCTGTGCTCCCTGCCTTGGCCAGAGAGAACATTAGACAGATCGATTCCGTTCCCGAGGTCCCCCCTGCGAACCCTTCGGCTGTAACCAATCGCTTTCGCTTATTGGACGCTTATGTTGGCGTGACCGCGAGCAACTGGCAATTCACGTTTGGCAGGCAAAGCTTGTGGTGGGGACCAGGTGAGGGCGGCCCGATGCTTTTTAGCAATAATGCTGAGCCCATCGACATGCTCAGGATTAGTAGAGTGTCCCCAATCGAATTGCCGTGGATTTTCAGGCACTTGGGCCTTCTGAGGATAGAATTTATTGTTGGAAGGTTCTCGGGATATGACATTGGATTTGGGCCAGGTCGCAAATTCTACGGCCAGGTAGGTGTCCCTCTAGCTGACCAGCCATTTCTTCAAGGCCAAAAGTTCAGCTTGCGCCCAACGAAGAATCTAGAATTCAGCTTTGCCCGTACCGCTACATTTGCGGGCCCCGGCGTGCCCTTCACCACGCATCAATTCTGGCAAACCTTTACTAGTACAACCGGGGGAGTTCCTGGAGGTACTTACACTCCTGGCAACCGTCGCAGTTCGTTCGATTTTAACTATCGCCTTCCCGGGCTCCGTGATTGGGTTACATTTTATGCGGATGGCTTCGTGGATGATCAATTTTCCCCGGTTGCCTACTGGGATCGCGCGGCGTGGTCTGCCGGACTTTACTTTCCGCAACTGCCTAAATTGCCTAAAATGGATCTTCGGATCGAAGGAGTTTACACGGACGTTCCGGCAGGCGGAAACATTGGCCACGGTTTCTTTTATTTCAACCTTGGCTATCGCAATGGGTACACCAACGATGGCAATCTTTTTGGTAGCTGGATCGGCCGACAGGGCCAGGGCGCTCAGGCTTGGATGACCTACTCGATAAGCCCTAAAAGCTCTATCCAGTTTAATTACCGGCATGAAAAAGTTAGCAATCAAGTTGTATTCGGCGGCGGCACCATTACCGATGTCGGAGTGAAACCAAATATCTGGTTGGGTCCCAATCTAAGTGTTTCTGGACTGTTGCAGTACGAGAAGTGGAATTTTCCGGTATTGGCACCCAATGGAGAAGCGACTTTTCCCGTGCTACCCCCGTATGCACAAACGAATTTTACTACCTCCGTCGGCATCACCTACTGGCCACGCCGCGTGAGCAAGTAGTTGTCCATCGGCGGGCAACAGCGATACGCTAGGCTTATGCCAATGCGAAATGAGGTTTCCTAATATTGGACGAAACGCGAACAACCACCGAAACCAGAATCGAGCCGCGCTCTAAACAAAGGGAAATCCTTCTAGAGGTGGAGAGCGCCGCTGCGATTGACTGGGGAGTGGAAAAACTTCGCCTCGTTTGGAATCGCAGGCGATTCGTATGGAAGAGCATCCTGGTCGGGCTTCTTGTTGGGTTCGCCTTCGCCTTCTTGTTACGCCCTGAGTACGAGTCCTACACCCGGCTCATGCCTCCAGACGATCAATCGAACCGCGGTTTGGCCATGATAACCGCCCTGGCCGGCAAGAGTGGTGGCGGCAGCAGCGGCGGGGGTGGCGGGGCTGGACTTGCCGGCATGGCTGGCGACCTGCTCGGTGTCAAAACCACCGGTGCGCTCTTCGTCGGTATTCTTGCCAGTCGCACCGTGCAGGACGACGTGATTGGCAAGTTCAATCTGCAAAAGGAATATCACGACAAGCGTATGGAACAGGCGCGCATTGATCTCACAAAACACACTACCGTCGTGGAAGATCGCAAAAGCGGACTTATTACCATCACCGTCACGGATCGCAGCCCACAGCGCGCCCGGGAAATTGCCAACGAATATGTGAGCGAGCTAAACCGGGTAGTAACCCAATTAAGTACTTCCGCGGCTCATCGTGAAAGAGAATTTTTAGAGAATCGCCTCGTGTCCGTTAAGCAAGACCTGGAGAACGCCGAGAAACAATTTAGCCAGTTTTCCAGCAAGAGCGGCGCTATCGATGTTAAAGAGCAAGGCAAGGCCATGGTTGAGGCCGCGGCGATTCTTCAGGGTCAAATGATGGCGGCCCAATCCGAGCTCGAAGGCCTCAAACAGATTTATACCGACAATAACGTGCGTGTGCGCGGGGCACAGGCACGTATCGCCGAGCTGCAGAATCAGCTCCAAAAGCTCGGCGGCAGCCAACAAAACGAAGTCGTGGCCGGATCTTCGGAAGATAACTCCATCTTCCCGTCCATCCGGCGTCTTCCGGTGCTTGGTGTTACGTATGCCGACCTGTTTCGTGAAGCGAAAATTCAGGAAGTAATCTTTGAAACGCTGACGCAACAATTCGAATTGGCAAAAGTGCAGGAAGCCAAGGAAGTACCCAGCGTTAAGGTTCTCGATCCTGGCAGCATTCCGGAGAGCAGATCGTTCCCGCCCCGTTTGTTGCTGATGGCCATAGGCGCCTTCCTGGGTTGCTGCGCCGGAATCAGTTGGTTATTACTAACAGCAATGTGGACCAGAATGGACCCGTTGGATCCCCGGAAGCTGCTCGCTGAAGAGGTCTTTGGCACCGTAGCAGAGCGAACTCGCTCCCTGTCCAACAAAAACTCCGAAGCTCAGATCAAATTTTTGTCTCGTGTCCGCTCAGACCACGACCAATCGCGAGACGAACCCTAACGCCAAACGCGTAACCGGCCGGCTTTAACGTTCGAATAGGTGTGTTTCTTTTTGTAACGCGGAACTTTAACCATGCTGAACGCCGCCGACCCATCACCTCAAGAAACCGCGGACTCCTCCGTAAAGCCCGCCCTTGCGAATAAATCCAGCAGTAAGCCCGTTGCCCGCTATCGCACTTTGGTTTCTCAAATGGGCTCGGGCCTGTCGGAAATCAAGGGTTCGCTCGGCATCCAGTTTTATTACGGCTTGGGAATGGCGGTTCAAAAAGGTATCCCCTTTTTGATTCTTCCCCTGCTTCTCTACTTCTACGGCGACCATACCTACGCCTCTTATGTGCTCTTCTATACTACGGTGCAGATCTTTGGCGTTTTGTGTTCGCTTGCCATTCCCAGTTCGACGGTCGTGTTTTGGTACCGGCGGGATGACAAACAGCAATTTCTTGTTACTTATTTCTTGCTTCTTTCCGCTGCGTTCCTGGCCGCAGGGACTCTCTGTGCCATTCCCCTGTATTACATTTACAAAAGTTCCTTGAATAACGCTCAACCTGTCGAAATGGTTTTACTAGGGCTGGCCTTTGTCGGCTTGTACAACTTCAATCAATATTTTGTTTCTCTGTACCGCGCTATGTACGCCTCCAAACAATTCTTCATTGCACAAATCATTGGCGCCTCTGTTCTGCTTGCTGTGGCCATACCACTACATCCATTTGCTCCGCTGAGCCGCCTCATTTTGGCTTTTCTCTCGTCCCTTCTCATTCAGGATTTGTATTTACTATACGGTGTGATACCTCTCTTAAAAGAGAGTACGTGGCGCGATTTTGACCTAACCTTGGCCGGCAGCGTGCTCAAATTTTCTTTGCCGCTGATCATTTATAATTCCATCGTTCTGCTGATCTATTGGATCGATAAGTACATGGTTGCTTTATACTTCGATCCCGCTTCCTTCAGTAAATTTGTCGTCACGTTTCAGTTTGCATTTGCCCAGGCCATGATTAGCCAACTCTTCGCCCTCTATAATTTTCCTCGAATTTGTCAGTTGGTCGCCGAAGGTGACTACCCAGCACTGCGCATGGTAATTCGCACTTATAACCTGCTTATGTTGGTCCTCGGAATTGCTTATTCGATCGCCATTTTATTCACACACGCCTATTTCCACGTTTTTCGCATTTCCGTTTCCGGTTTTATTATTCTCAGCGTCGCCTTTCTACTCACCAATTTATCTGCTACCTATCTGAACGTGCTCTACGCACACATTAAAACTAGCAGGGTTGTAGTAATGCAGGCGCTCGCATGCTTAATCATGCTTATGGTGCTCACCGCGGGATGTTTCTGGCATCAGATTGTGCTCTGCTATGCCTCTCACGTCTTTGCCGCCGCCTGTGTGTTACTTTTGTTCGGACGCGCTGTGAATGGAATTTCCGGAACCGATCTGTCGCCTTCCCTTCTCATTGCTGCCAGCGTTAGGGCAGCACCGGGCATCGAATAGTAATTTAGACCAGAAAAATTCGTTCGGAATTAACGAGCACATTCCTCATGGAAAGGAAAACTCAGGCTCAAACGGCTCGCAGAAAGAACAAATTGAAACTGGTTGCGGAGAGCGGCACGGGAGCATAAAGGGATTTGATGTATGGCCCGCGCACGGTTTGTATGACCTGGAGGTCGGCGCTGCGGAAATGACCCAGCAATACCCTGAGCGGGTCATAATTTCTTGGAAACAGTTTAGCCGCATGAGTTCCGCTGGCAGACCCGAACGTTCTGCGGGTTCGCAAGGAACGCAGAAACCACACCATGGTTCTTGCCGCCAACATATGCCAATTAGTATTCTGAATGATGAGCAAAGAGTGAGGATGCATCATCGAACGGAACATCCGCAAAGTTGTTGCCGCCTCTTCGTTTGACATGAGTTCGAGTACGGCGAAACACAAGATCACATCGAAGGCACGTGGAACCTTATCCCACGGCTGGCCTCCGGTTTCTCGTACCGCCTCTTGAAGCAAATTTAAATCGATGTCAAATAGCGAAACGTCCACGGTACGCGGTGACAAATACTCGACAATTCTGCGGGTTCTGATGCCGAATCCGCAGCCGTAATCCAAAAGTGTGAGCTGGGGGGACTGGGAGGAAAAATGCCGCACGGCGGAAGCCAGCCCGCGCTCGGTCATGGTATCCCTAATTTCATAACGCCGCCATTGCCACATCGGCGAATTAGTATACCCCGAGCTCTTCACGATTGGGCGTATTTACTATGCGGTATAATAACGTTGTTATAGCGCTGTACGCGGATTGATTTTGACCTAATATTGGCAAGCAGCGTGCTCCAATTGTTCTTGCCGTTATCATTTACAATTCTATCGCTCTTCCAATCTATTGGATTGATGAATCATGGTTGATTTATACTTTTATCCCGTCTCCTCCAGGACATTTTGTGGCGACGTTTCAATTTGCTACTGCCCAAACTATGATCAGCCACGTTTCGCGCTTTACAATTTTCCAGCGAATTTGTCAGTTGCTAGGGTGTATGAACTTTGGTTAGCGCCTGCATATTGTTTCTATTGCAGATACACTGTAAATCGAGTTTCCGGAACCGATCATCTGCTGATTGGTGCCAGCGTCAGGGCTGCGCCTGGCATCGAACAGTAGCATGGCTCTAGACCAGAAAATGCCTTCTCGACGCATGAGCGCTATCGTCGCAGCAGTCACGGGGGAAAACCCGGCCAAGAGGAAACTCGACGTCGGATGCGGGTCGAGAAAATTGCCCGGCTTTGTGGGCATCGACAACATGGTATCCCCTGAAGTTGACGTGATCCATGATCTGAACGTCTACCCTTGGCCTTTTGCCAACGATTCCTTCAACCACGTGGTGTGCCGCCATTCGCTGAGTCATCTTGACGATATCGTGACAGCTATGGAGGAATTGCATCGCATTACCGCTCCCGGGGGAGTCATCGAAATCATTGCCCCACATTTCAGCTCCGATAATTACTTTACGGATGTTACTCACCGCCGGGCCTTTGGATACCGCAGCATGGATTATTTTTGCGTTAATCGCCCTTTCTTGTATCGCTACAGCGAGACCGCCGTTTTCAAGCTTTTGGAAGTAAACATCTCTTTTCTGCAGGCCAAAGTCTTCAACGAAAAAAAGCGCAACCCCTTTCAGTGGTTCGGCCTGGAGTGGATGATCAACAAAACTCCTCGTTTTTACGAGCATTTCCTGGCTTTTATCCTCAGAGCAAACGAAGTTTATTTTCGTCTGGAAGTTGTCAAGCCCTAGCATGGAAGCGATTTCATTAACCAAAGACGTCCGGGCTGCAACGATTCTTAAACTGGCCCTGACCGTGTTTTTTGTAATTTGTCTGTGGCTGAATTATCCGCTGGATGCCGACGCCCATTTCGCCGTGTCCCATCTTGCCACTGTCGCCCTTTTGGCCTTGGCCCCCTTCTCGGCTCTTTCTCGTTCGAAAATTACCCTCCGCAAGCCTTGGGGCACAAAGTCGGATTATGTGATTTTGGCGCCGTTGTTGATTTTTATTTTCTTGCGAATGTGTCAGTCGGTCGGCAATCAATTCTTCTTTGGTCAAGTTTCTAAAATCATTCTCATTGTCCTTGGCTGGTTCTGTTTTAAGAGTCTCGATCCGGACGGGAAACTCTTCCGGTTTTTCGCGGTGGTTTTGCCCGTACTTCTGGCCGCTGGGTTCGCTGTCGGAATCATGATTTGGGCCATCACTGGCAAGATTGGCGTGGATCGCCTGCGCATTAGTCCGAACGACTACGAGTATGTCTCGGAATATGCCGCGCTGATGATGCCGCTGATATTTTTCTCGTTGGACGAACTTAAAGAAATTAACCACAAAATAATGATGTTCGTCGTTTTCGTGATTGTGTCGAGTGGTTTGGTACTTACAGGCGCCCGGGGGCCTTTGATTGGCGCGATCATCGTGGTCTTAACTTACAGCTATTTGGCAAGGAAGCGCGTGAGCATGGCTGTGTGGGTTACTGCCATCATAACTTTCGTGATCATTGTCATCGCCCTCGGCTCCATTGCTTACTCGACCGGTTCGCAAACCGATACCAGCCGTTTTAGCCTGGGCGATCACGCCTCCCTTGACGATCCAGCATCATTAGAAGCGTTCACCTCCGGGCGCCTCTCGAATTGGGCCTATTTAATTACCGAAATGCTGTCCAATAACACCTGGATCATCTTTGGCTCCGGACTCGGGCAACTTGCCGAATGGATTCCTTCGGATGGTGGCTTTTATCGCCCGGCCATAACCAACGGCTTGTTGTCCTCTTGGGTGCCGTTCGGTCTCGTCGGACTGTTCGGATATATCTACTTCAATATTTATCTGTGGCGTCGCATACGGCACGTCGAACCGTCCCCGTATCGTTGCATGGCGATCAGCCTTTTCCTTGCCTATATCGTTACAGATCAGATCGAAACTCATTGGCAAGGAACCAACATGTTGTGGTACGTCTCGTTTATTCTCTATACCCTGACCTTGGCCCGCCCAACATTATTGCCGAAGGCTGTAACCAAGGCGGCGCCATCGCCTTCAAGATCGATGCTCACTCTGTCAAAGTCCGACGCCTGAATTCATTTCTACCCCTTCACGGCGTTGCAGTTGTTGCTAGCCGACCCGCTTCGCTATCAGCTTTTTTCACCACGTAAGCTCCAGGGCTCATAGCCCATGGGATCGATCGAAATGTTAAATTCTTGCCCTTGAAATATTCATCTACGGCGTTTGATTCGCCCCATTCCCGAGCCGCGTATTCGTCGAACACAATCACTCCATTCGGTACTACTAAAGGATAGAAATGTTTCAGCGCTGCAGCCGTCGGATCGTAAGTGTCAAAGTCCAAATTCATCAGCGCCACACGGAAACCCGGATTTTTTTGAACATATCGCTCCATAGTCGTTGCCGCGTCACCTTTGATTATTTCCACTCTGCTCTCCAGTCCCATTTCCCGCGCGATGGCCATAATCGCTTCCGGGGACCCGCCTTCATAGTTAGAGGCTTTTAAAAACTCCTCGCCCTTCACGCGATCGTACTCGTGACTCGTAGATTTCGGATAACCCGCAAAGGTGTCAAAACCAACCACCCTACGCCGTGAAAGCGGGTTGAACACTTGAATTAATTTCGCCCAGTACAGCAGTCCCGCTCCTTTGAACACTCCGCCTTCCACGATGTCGCCCGGCAGATCGATCACTTGTTTAAACAATTCGTAGCGAGCCCACATTTTTGTGAAGCGATCCAGAGGGCCCCGCAATAATAGATCGTTGTATGCATCCCAGGTGCTGGGCGAGTTCATCGGTTGCCTTTCGTGACAGATTTGCGGCGGTTTGCGCCAGTATGCGATTCGCGCGCGCGTCAAGTCCAGTTCACCGCCAATGCCTATCTAGTTTATGATGAATCGTTAGATTTTCTCGCGAGACGTCGAGGCATAACCTTATTGCAATCAGATCTCGGCTCATTGAGACGGAGCGAACACACCGCGCCTACGATCTTGGGCATTATTCCTGCGCGTGGTGGCTCAAAAGCAATTCCCAGGAAAAATCTTGCGCTTCTTGCAAATAAGCCCTTGCTAGCCTGGACGGTGGAAGTGGCCCTTGAATCCGCTTCGCTTGACCGCGTGATTATATCGACGGACGATCCGGAGATTGCCGAGGTCGGTAAAAATTTAGGCGCTGAAGTCCCGTTCCTCCGCCCCGCTGAATTAGCGACCGACACCAGCACCAGCATGGATGTAATTCTGCATGCCATCCACTGGCTCGATGACAACGAAAAATACCGGCCTGACTATGTTCTACTGCTCCAACCAACATCACCGTTGCGAACCGCGACAGACATTCGCGAATCGATAAGTCTAGCGCGCGAGAAACATGCTGATTCCGTGGTGAGCGTCTGTGAATCGCACCAACATCCTTTATGGATGAAGGGTGTGAATGAGGAAGGCAAGCTGATCGACCTCTACCCACAATCTGCGGCGTCCACTCGCAGGCAAGATCTCTCTCCAGTGGTCGCTCTAAACGGTGCAATCTACTTAGCTAGCCGCACCTTTCTCTTAAGCGAACGCACGTTTATTTCTGACTGCACCTACGCCTACGTAATGCCCGAGAATAGGTCTTTGGATGTGGATACTCCTTGGGACTTGTATTTGGCGAATCTGATCCTCAATGATCGAGAGCATCGTGAAACCGTTTGAAATAAATGAGCATAAGATCGGGCCGGGACACCCCACCTTTGTAATTGCCGAAGCTGGCGTCAATCACAACGGTCAATTGCCTCTCGCAAAACAGCTCGTTGACATAGCCGTCGACGCGGGAGCAGACGCCGTAAAATTTCAAACTTTTCGAGCCGCTCAATTGGCTAGTCCTTCCGCGACCAAGGCCAACTATCAAAAACAAACTACCGCTCCCGGTGAATCGCAATTGGAAATGCTGCGCCAGCTTGAACTTTCGGAACACGCCTTCCGAGAGTTACAAACTCATTGCCGGTCTCGCGGCATAATCTTTCTTTCGACCGCCTTCGATGAACAAAGCGTTGATTTTCTTGCTAGCCTGGATGTTCCGGCCTTCAAAATCCCTTCCGGTGAAATAACCAACAGCCCGCTACTCCAACGCGTCGCGGCCAAGGGTAAACCCGTAATTTTGTCTACCGGAATGGCCACACTTGGAGAAATCGATGAGGCCATTCGCTGCCTTACCCAAGCCGGCGCGCCCCGCATAGCGCTTCTGCACTGCGTATCCGAATATCCCGTTCATGTTTCGAAGATGAATCTGCGCGCCATGGCCACCTTGAGCGATTGTTTCGGGATACCCGTAGGTTTGTCCGACCACAGTCTGGGTATCGAAGTTCCCATCGCCGCTGTTGCTCTAGGCGCGAGCATCATCGAAAAACATTTCACCTCCGACAAATCTCTTCCGGGCCCCGATCACTCCGCTTCTCTCGAGCCCGCCGAACTGAAAGTCTTGGTGACCGCGATCAGGAACGTTGAAGTCGCCTTCGGCGATGGAGTCAAGCAGCCAACCTCGGAAGAATTGCGCAATGCCGCCGTGGTTCGCAGGAGTCTGGTGGCGGCAGTAGACTTGGAGGCGGGCACCTCGCTGGCGCACTCCATGGTCGCCTTCAAACGGCCCGGAACCGGAATTTCTGTGCAAATCTTGCCATTCCTTCTCGGTCGCAAATTGCGCCGCAGGGTACCAGCCGGCGCCATACTCGAACTGGGGATGTTCGAGTGAGGCGCATTGCAGTCGTCACCGTGGCGCGCTCCGATTACGGAATTTACAAATCCATTCTGAATGCAATTCGAACCGACAAGGAACTCGAGCTAAGTCTTTTAGTCGGCGGAATGCACCTTTCCCCTGAATTCGGCAATACCGTAATGGACATAGAATCCGACGGCTTTGAAATCGCCGCCAAAATTGAAATGCTGCTTTCCTCTGATTCCCCGGAAGGCGTCGCCAAATCCATTGGGATCGGCGTTATTGGCTTTGCTCAGGCTTACGCCGATGTGCGGCCGGACCTGTTGCTGTTGCTGGGTGACCGCTTTGAAATGTTATCTGCTGCAGTTGCGGCGCTCCCCTTTGGGATGCCTATCGCTCATATCCATGGGGGTGAATCAACCGAAGGCGCGATGGACGAAGCTATCAGGCATTCCATTACCAAAATGAGTCATCTTCATTTTGCGTCCACAGAAGCGTATGCCAAACGCATCATTCAGATGGGGGAAGAACCGTGGCGCGTTACCGTCAGTGGCGCGCCGGCGCTCGACAATTTGGCGAAAATTCCACTCCTGAAAAAAGAAGTTCTCGAACAGCGCTTCGGATTTAGTCTGAAAGAACCCACATTGCTGGTTACTTATCACCCCGTCACGTCAGAAATTGAGGATACCTCTCACCACGTTGAAGAACTCCTGGCGGCGTTGACCGATTCAGGATTTGCTCTGATTTTCACTTCTCCCAATGCCGACCATCAGGGCCGCGCTATTCTTCAAAAACTTCAGGATTTTGTGCTTCATCACCCCCGTGCCTGGTTCGTTGCCAACCTGGGGCAGGAAGGTTATTTCAGCCTGATGGCGCAGGTCGCCGCCATGGTCGGAAACTCTTCTTCGGGAATGATCGAAGCCGCATCGTTTGGCCTCCCGGTCGTAAACATTGGTAGCCGGCAACGCGGCCGCGTGCATGGACAAAACGTATTGAACGTTGGATATGAGCGAACGGAGATTTCAGAGGGCGTACGGCGGGCTACTCAGCCTCCGTTTAAGCTCGCCCTGGCAACCATGAAGAATCCCTATGGCGATGGCCAAGCCGCGGAAAAAATCGTGAACAACCTCAAGAACGTGCCCCTGAATCGAGAACTTCTCGTAAAACGATTCCACCTCATCTAGCCATCTAATAGTCATCAGAGGTGACTCTCAAAACATCGTCGTCAACATTATCAACCGTTATTAGAGAGTGAGTTATACTTTAGTGGTGTATGAAAATTCATTCGGACGGCGGTAGTTCAAGCCTCTTCCAGGGTTATCGCCCTCGAAGCCGGCGGCCATGCCAAGTGCTCATTGAGATTTCGCAAGCAGTGGACACTGCGGAAATGACTGGTCTTCTCGAGGTTGACCCAAAGCTGTGGAAAACCAGGCAACTGGGCATGATCGTGCTTCAATCTGATGAGTTATTGCGTAAGCTCATTGACGATGGAATTCGCCAAGTCTTCATCGGAGTGGGCAGCACCGGTGAGAGTGGTCTTCGCCGGAACCTTTTCGAAAAGGCTCAGTATCTAGGATTTGTGGTCATACCCTGCATCCATCCAGGCGCGGTTATTTCTCCATCCGCCACTTTTGGGGAAGGACCCAACGTCATGGGCGGCGCTGTACTCAACTCTGCGGCGCGAATCGGGGCGAGCGCCATCGTAAACTCCGGGGCCATAGCGCCCATGCAGGGATAGGGGCGTGTGTCAGGCAATGCATTTGCATCGGCCGAAATTCCGTCGTCGGTGCCGGTGCCGGTGCTGCCGTCGTTTCTGCTGTGCCGGACGATCGTCGTGGTTGGAGTTCCAGTTCGTCCGTTACGGAAAGTGAAGGCATGAGGGGCGAAGAATTAAACTCTTTTTTCGTGGAACTCGATACCTCCGTGCAGGAAGTGCTGTTTCGTATCGATCGGAACCGCCAGGGCATCGCCCTGGTCGCTGATTCAAGTCGAAGGCTGATAGACACACTGACGGACGGTGATTTACGCCGCGCCATCTTGGCAAGAATTAGCCTCTCCGCCCCGGCCTCCGAACTGCTCAACAGGAAGAATCGCAAAGGCTCGCCCCTTACCGCCAGGGTCGGCACCACCGCTTCAGAACTCTTGCGTTTGATGAACGAGCATGGCGTCCGGCATATTCCTCTTTTGGATTCCTCGCGCCGCGTTGTTGATATCGCGCTGCTGACCGAATTGGCGAAAGTCCAGGAGTCGAATCTCCGCGGTGTGGTTATGGCCGGTGGCTTAGGAACCCGCTTGCGCCCGTTAACCGAGGCCTTGCCAAAACCCATGTTGCCGATTGGCGGCCGCCCTATTCTGGAACATATCGTTGAGCAGTTTCGCGCTGCCGGCATTCATAGAGTCAACTTTGCCATCAACTATAAGGGCAAAATGATTCAGGACTACTTCGGCGATGGCAGCCGCTTCGGCATCAGTGTCGGTTACACCCAGGAGGACCAACCCCTTGGCACCGCTGGCGCGCTACGTTCACTCAAGGACTTTAACGAGCCAATTCTTGTAATTAACGGCGATATTCTTTCCCGCATGGATTTCAACGCCTTTTTTAATTTCCATAAAGAACAAAGTGCCCAGATGTCCGTGGCCGTTCGTCTTCATGAAGTCAGAGTTCCCTACGGTCTCGTCGAAACCGACGGCGTGGCAGTTACCGGCCTGATCGAAAAGCCGGTGATACGCCACTTTGTCAACGCCGGGATTTATTTATTAAACTCCGAAGTTCGCTCTTACATCCCCGCGGACCGGCGTTTTGACATGACCGATCTTATTCAGCGCCTGGTAGAGCAGAAGTGCACCGTAGTAAGTTTCCCCATTCTGGAATATTGGCTCGATGTGGGAAGGCACTCCGACTACGAGCAGGCCCAGGAAGATGTGCGCTGCGGGAGAATTTTTTAACGGTGCGGGTTCTCGTTACCGGCGGCGCCGGCTACATTGGTTGCACATTAGTTCCCCGGTTGTTGTCCGCCGGTCATCATGTCCGCGTTCTAGATGTTCTCACCCATGGCGGACACTCTTTGCTCGGCGTTTGGTCTCATCCTCACTTTGAATTTTTTTTAGGCGATCTCCGCGACCCGCTAGCCGTTGCGAAGGCGGTCGCCGGAGCAGATGCCGTCGTTCATTTAGCTGCAATCGTTGGCGACCCGGCTTGTGCCAGACACCCCGACGTCGCTCGTGCCACCAATCTTGATGCTTCTCTCGCCTTGCTCGAAGAGTGCAAGCGCTCCGCCGTCACTCGCCTGATCTTTGCTTCCACTTGCAGCAACTACGGCAAGATGCTCGACGCGAATCAATACGTCGATGAGTCCTCCGAATTGCGGCCCATCTCTCTCTACGCCGAAACTAAGGTTGCCGTCGAAAAAGCAATTCTTGATCCTGCGAAAACTGGACCCCTGTGTGCCACAGCCCTGCGCTTTGCCACCATTTATGGTGTCGCCCCGCGGATGCGCTTCGACCTTACCGTAAATGAATTCACCATGGAGATGATGACCAAAAAGCGTCTGACCGTCTTTGGTGAACAGTTTTGGCGCCCCTACGTGCACGTTCGCGACGCGGCCCGCGCCATTCAGTTGGTCCTTGAACAACCCGCCGATAAAATGCGAAACGCGGTGTTCAATGTCGGCGACACCGAAGAAAATTTCAGAAAGATAGACCTGGTCGAGTTAATCAAGCCCTACGCAAAAGATGCTGTAGTCGAGTACGTCAAAAAACAGGAAGATCCCCGCGATTATCGCGTTTCTTTCGCTAAAATCCGCACAGCGCTTGGGTTTGAATTGTCCCGGAAGGTGAAAGATGGTGTTCACGAAGTAGCCCAGTTAATCTGTGACAAGGTTGTCCAGGACTTTGACAACCCTCAATACAGGAATTGACCAGGAATTGAACCGGAAATTGAACCGCACCAGGCATTGACGATGGGTAAAGACTCTTCCACCAATCAAACTGCTTCGAAACCTTTCGTGCCCCTTTCCGTTCCAGAGATTGGCGGCAATGAATGGCTTTACATTAAAGAGTGCCTCGATACTGCATGGGTCTCCTCTGTCGGCAGTTATGTGGACCGCTTCGAAGAAATGATTGCCGCAACCTGCGGTGTGGCTCACGCTGTCGCCACTTCAAGCGGTACCGCGGCCCTGCATGTCGCCCTGCAAATCGCTGGCATCGGCCCCGACGATGAAGTTTTACTACCCACCATCACTTTTATCGCCCCAGCTAATGCAGTTCGCTATTTGGGCGCGCGCCCCGTCATCATGGATGTGGATCCGCGTTACTGGCAAATGGATCCCCAGAAAGTTCACGATTTTCTCACCACCGAATGCATCTATCGCGACGGAAAACTACGCAACAAAGTGAGCGGCCGGCAAGTCAAAGCCATCCTCCCGGTCCATCTCCTGGGCCACCCCTGCGACATGGATCCGCTTCTTGAATTGGCCGAGCAATTCGAATTGAAAATTATCGAAGACGCCACCGAAAGCCTTGGTTCCAACTATCGAGGCCGCCCCGCAGGGGGCATGGGCACCATGGGCTGCCTAAGTTTCAACGGCAACAAAATCATCACCACTGGTGGTGGCGGCGCGATCATCACAAATTCCGAATCCCTCGCCAAGCGAGCCCGTTATCTGACCACCCAAGCGAAGGACGATCCCTTCGAATACATTCATCACGAGATCGGTTACAACTATCGGCTGACCAATATTCAAGCGGCCATGGGCGTGGCGCAGCTCGAGCGCTTGCCTTCTTATGTCGCCGCTAAACGCAAGACCACCGAAATTTATAATTCTCATTTTTCCCAAGTGCCCGGATTTACGCTGCCTGAAGAAGCCCCATGGGCCCACAGCAATTGCTGGCTCTATGCTGTTTTGATCTCGCCACAATTGTTTGGAGAGACCAGCCGCGAGTTGTCGCGGCGCCTGAAAGCCGAATCAATCGAGACCCGCCCGTTCTGGCGGCCTGTTCATCGACAAGTTCCTTTTCTCGATTGTCAGTCCTACAAAATCGAAGTCGCTGATCGTTTGTACGAACAGGGAATCAGCTTGCCTTGCTCCGTTGGTTTGACACCCGAGCAACAGCATCGCGTCATCGGTGAAATTCTTGCCCTGCGGGGAGTTTCCATCGCGAATCAAGAGGGAAGTAGCACTTCCGCGGTATAAATAAGTTTCCCGAAGAGTAGCGTCACTCCTCGAGCCGCGCGAAAGTTAAACAGGAGAGTTTGTGTCAAAGCGAACCGCGCTCATCACCGGTGTCACCGGACAGGATGGCGCCTATCTTTCAGCCTTTCTTTTGGAGAAGGGTTATCGCGTATTTGGCACCTTCCGCCGCTCCAGTTCCAGAAGTTTCGAACGCCTGGAATATCTTGGAATTTTGAATGACGTTGAACTGATCCCCCTCGATTTACTCGATCAGAGCTCCCTATTCTTCGCCCTTCGCACCACCGCGCCAGATGAAATTTATAATCTGGCGGCCCAGAGTTTTGTTGGCGCATCTTTCGAACAGCCCATCGCCACTGGAGAAATTACCGCACTCGGAGCAATTCGCCTGCTCGACGCGATTCTCTCCAGCGGTTTACGTCCCAGGTTTTACCAGGCCTCCAGCAGCGAAATGTACGGCGACACTAGCCACGATCACAAGCAATCCGAATCCACGCCTTTTCAGCCCTGCAGCCCATACGCCACTGCCAAGCTTTATGCCCATTGGGCCACGGTGAATTACCGCAATGCCTACGGAATGTTCGCGTGCTCGGGAATTCTCTTCAATCATGAATCCCCCTTGCGCGGCATCGAATTTGTAACTCGCAAGATCGCGGATGGCGTCGCCCGCATTAAACTTGGCCTCCAAACTAAAATCGTCCTGGGAAATATTCACGCCAAAAGAGACTGGGGTTACGCGCCGGATTATGTCGAGGCCATGTGGCTCATGCTCCAACGTGACAAGCCTTCCGATTATGTGATCGCCAGCGGCAAATCCTACTCCGTCGCTGAGTTCGTCAGCATGGCTTGCCGGCAGGCTGGCCTGCCAAACGATCCGCAAAGTTATCTCGAGCTTGATGCCAATCTGCTCCGCCCCAGCGAAGTTGGTTACTTGCAAGGTGATCCCAGCAAAGCTATGAATGAACTTGGTTGGAATCCTTCCCACACCCCGATCGAGGAGTTGGTCCGCATCATGGTGGAGGCCGACATGCTCCGTGTGCAGCGGGAAATTCGCGACGGTCGTCATCACAATAAAATAACTAGCGCGAACTTCGTCACTCCTCATCGGGAATGATCCAGACATCATGAAAATTGGTTTTGTATATGATGCGATCTATCCTTACCAGAAGGGCGGTGGAGAGCGAAGGATTTTTGAAGTGGCCCGTCGCCTGAGCGCTCGCGGGCACGACGTTCACATCATTGGCATGAAAGGCTGGACCGGAGCGGACTCCATCAAAAGTGATGGATTGACTTATCGAAGCCTGGGCCGGTCAATCCCTTTGTATCACTCCTCTGGCCGTCGCTCCATTTCAGAAGCCTTGGAATTTGGCCTGCAGTCCCTGCGCCTCTTAGGCTTTGAGCGTTTTGACGTAATCGATTGCGGCCAGTGGCCCTATTTTCATCTTCTGCCTGCCAGGGCCTTTTGTTGGTTGCGTTCTTGTCCAATGATAGTTTCTTGGTATGAAGTCTGGGGACGCCATTGGTTCGAGTATCTGGGACCGCTTGGTTTCGCCGGCGCTATGGTCGAAAAGACCTTCGTTCACCTGCCCGATCGGATATTTGCCGTATCCGATGCGACGCGGCGTGACTTGATTCACACCGGCGCTCGTCCTGATGTGGTCGAGATGATACCAAATGGGATAGACTATAAACGTATTTGTTCGATAATCCCTCCCTCGACTAAATATCATGTCTCCTATATCGGCCGTTTGAAGAACCACAAGAACGTGGACGTGCTCGTGGAAGCCATCGCTCTCGCAAAAACTTCCATCCCCGATATCTCTGCTGTCATCATAGGTGACGGACCTGAGAAACCTATGCTGCTGGAAAAAGCTAGCTCCTTAGGGGTCTCCCGGAACATCGCCTTTACAGGAGCGATCGAGGACTTCGACGATGCAATCCGGCTGCTTAAATCCTCTCTGCTGTTTGTCAATCCGTCGACCAAAGAGGGTGGTGGCAGCATCACCTTATTTGAGGCTAACGCCTGCGGTCTGCCCGTGATCGCTGTGAAATGCCCTCACGGCATCGACCCAAATTTGATTCGCGAGGGCGAAAATGGCTATTTTGTAGATGAGTTATCCGCGAAGAAAATTGCCGATAAGTTGGTCGCGTTGCTGGATAACACCGACGTCATGAACGCCAACGCTTCACAATCAAAAAACACGGCTGCTCAATACGACTGGGATGTCGTCGCCGATCAGCATGAAAACGCTTACAAGAAAATATGTCATCTCCAGTAAGGTGAAAAATGAAACGAATCGAACAAAACGGTGATCTTATTGCCCTGATCATCGACACTGCGGTGGATTTTAAGCCAGGCGTCCATTTTATTTCCGATCCCACCTGGCCTCTCCAGATTGGTCTTCTGGCCCACCGTGGCGGACACTCTATCCCCGCCCATCGCCATTTTGAGCGTCAAAACAGTGGCAAGACCATGACGCAGGAATTCCTGCTCGTCGTCAGCGGAGAAATGGAAGTCGACTTCTACGATGCGGATGGCTCGTTGTTCCGTTCCGAAACGTTGCGTCCTGGCCAGGCCCTTTTACAAATTTGTGGTGGCCACGGTTTTCGCTTCCCCGCATCTAGCCAGGTCCTTGAGCTAAAAATTGGCCCATATCTTGGACTCGATCAAGATAAGCAGCTCATCGCCCAGACGGTCGCAAAATCGTGACTCCTCAAGTTCAGAGCGCGATTCCAAAAATAATTAACCATCGCCGGGTCAGTTGACAAACGCCAGGAGGAACATGGCAGCTTCAACTTCCATAACCAAAATTCCAGTCTGCCAACCGTTTCTAAACGGCCGGGAACTCGAATATGTCCGCGATGCAGTAGATTCGACATGGATCTCTTCGCAAGGCAAATACCTGGACCGTTTCGAAAAAGAGTTTCCTGCCTATGTCGGAATGAAGCATGGAACCTGCACATGTAATGGAACAACCGCTTTGCACCTGGCACTCCGCGCTGCAGGCATCGGTCCAGGCGACGAAGTAATCCTTCCAAGCTTCACCATGATCGCCACCGCTTTCGCTATCTGTTACTGCGGGGCTACCCCCGTTCTTCTCGACGCCAATCCCGACGACTGGAATCTTGACGTCTCCACATTAGAAGCGGCCATCTCGCCCAAAACCAAGGGCATCCTCGTCGTGCATATTTACGGCCACCCGACCGACATGGACCCCCTCTTGGCGTTCGCCTCCCGCCACAATCTTCTTGTAATCGAAGATGCCGCTGAAGCCATCGGTTCGGAATATAAACGCAAGCTATGCGGATCGTTCGGACGCATCTCCTGCTTCAGTTTCTTCGCCAATAAAAATATCACCTGCGGCGAAGGCGGCATGGCTTTGACCAATGACGATCTCCTGTATGATCGCTTGCGCTATCTGAAAAACCTCAGCTTTCCGCTCGGCAAGAGTCGCGAATATGTCCACGAAGAGATTGGTTACAACTATAGAATGTCGAACTTGCATGCTGCACTCGGATGCGCTCAACTCGAACGAGTGCACGACTATGTCGGCATGCGTCGCCGAAATGCCACGCTCTATTCGCAAAGACTGTCTGGCATTCCCGGATTGCGTTTGCCTGTCGAGCGCCCTTCGGTGAAGAATAGTTATTGGATGTACGGTGTAGTCTGCGAAAAACAATTCCCGGTTTCGCGGGATGTTTTAATGGCCAAATTGCTGGAGCGCGGCATCGAGTCGCGTAAGTTTTTTAAACCTATGCATTTGCAGAAATCCATTCGCGATTATGGTTTCCGCGCGCCCTCGCCCATGCCGGTATCTGAACATTTGGGTGACGCGGGCTTGTACTTGCCGTCCAGTTCGTCGCTCGCGGTGGAAGACATCGATCGAATCTGCGACGCTATTTCTGAAATCGCATCTGTGAGGAACGCTCACTAAAATGTTTAGTTCGTCGATCCCGAAAGCGGGCACGGATTGAAACAATGATTCGTCTCAGACTTAATCTATTCAAATTTTCGCTTAATTTCGTCGAATTGTTGCTTCCGCTGCTGTCCTTTACCCTCGCAGGCTATATCCGCTTTGACCTCCCTTTCTTTGCGGCCTCCAAAGATTACATCGGCATGCTTTTGCTCACGACCATCAGTTGGGCTCTCTTGTCGCGCCAGTACGGTCTTACCTCTCCCGTGAACCTTTTTGCGGCCGGAGGCAAGTCCAGAAGAATCGCCAGCGCCTGTGGTGCCACGTTTCTCGTTACTTTTGTGGGCGCCAGTTTCTATCGCAATGCGCAGTTTTCCCGCAGCTTCCTAGTATTAAGTTGCGTCCTTCTTTTTTTTCTGACCTTCACTTCGCAAATTCTCTTTCGCGTCATCCTGGAGAGTCTGCGCCGTCGTGGAAAATATTGCATTCGCGTCCTCATTATTGGCGCCGACGATTTTGCGTTGGAAATGGCCAACCGCTTGATGCATGGCCAATTGACCCCCTGCCAGGTAGCCGCTTACGTCGCGCTTCCCAACCAGCAAGTTTCCGTTACCGACCTGCCCGTCTACACTTTTGATGACGTTCCCCGAATCGCCGCTCAGAATGGCATCGACGAAGCGGTTCTCGCCATTCCTTATGCTCGCTTCGGTGAAATTCCCTCGATATTGCGCAGCCTTGAACCCTTGTGCGTGCCCACCCGCGCGTTTTTGAGTTTTGGAGATGGTGTTCAGATTGAAGAACACCTTTTTGATTTTGGCGGGATGCCTTTATTGGATTTGAAGCCCACTCCCACCGAGTCCATGTCTTACGCTTTGATCAAGCGCCCATTTGATTTTGTCTTCTCCATCCTGGTGCTTATTCTTTCCGCTCCCATCATGATCTTGATCGCCATTGCGATTAAGCTTACTTCTCCCGGCCCGGTGCTTTTCATTCAAAACCGCGTTGGATTCAAAGGCCAGATTTTCCGCATGTATAAATTCCGCACCATGATGGGATCTGAAAAAGAAGCAGGCACCCGTTGGACCGTTGAAAACGATCCGCGCCGTACTCCCATCGGATCGTTTCTGCGGCGCACGAGTCTGGACGAGCTGCCCCAATTCTTCAATGTTTTAAAAGGTGACATGAGTGTGGTTGGACCTCGCCCCGAACGCCCCTACTTCGTCGAAAAGTTTGTCAAAGACACTGAGAGCTACAACAGCCGGCACTACATGAAGGGCGGAATTACCGGTTGGGCGCAAATTAACGGCTTACGCGGCGATACTTCCATTCCGGAACGCATCCGCTACGATCTTTATTACATGCGCCACTGGAGCCTCGGATTTGATCTTCAAATTATCCTCCTCACACTGATCCGCGGTTTCGCTAATAAAAACGCCTACTAGCCGGAAGTGATTTGTACCGCCTATGCCGTGCTCGCGCTAACCAAACTCATTCGAAATCTTATTGCATCACCGTAACATTCCATCCCACGCTGTTGGGGGTAATACTGCCGGTTGTTGGATTACAGACTCTCACTTTCACCTTATTGTTTTCACTAATCCACGCGCTCCACACCAGGTTTCCACTTCCCAACGGCTCACCCGGCGAAGCCATGGCTGTTCCGCTCGGACGTGCATTCGCTACCTCCATTTCCCGTTCGGCACAGCTCTGCCCAGCGATTGCAGAGTAGGCCAATTTTTGACTAGCGCGGTAAATCCCCTCTATGGCAGTTCCATTTCCGCCGACCGATAATCCATGCGGCACAGCCAAGAGTCCCGACGGCTGCATCCGCATGCGCAACGCTCCGCCAGAGTAAAAACTGATGGTTCCGGCCGCGCTCGCATCCAGATTATTGAAGATCATATCGCCCCGCCCTTGCTGCACTCCGCTCGGCTCTGGAAAATAAATGTGATTGCCGATCTTGACGTCCCCGGCGTCTACCGCCAATGCCCACGATTTTGCGCCCATCGCCAGCGGCGGATTCGATTCGATACGCAACGTCGCTGCATCCAGGGCCGGGACGGTCCCACCTCCATCAATCGGTGCCGCGATCGCTACGCCGCTGATGGTTGACCCCGGCGTGCCCTTCGACGGCCTAATAATTTTTGGAAAGAACAATACCGCGTCCATTTCCTGCGCCGCGCCATTCCATACCGTGCCGGTAAGCTGCGGCAGAAACACCATACTGGACGCAGCCGAAACGGATTCCTCGCTACCGGTGGCATTCTGTAACAGGAAGTCCGTCGTGCGCAGCGTAGCGTTCCAATCCTGGTATATCCGATGGGCTTTACCAGCAGCATCGAATAAGCTCATCGATGCGCCGCTTCTTTCCTGTTGCGAGCCACTTCCTTGTCCTTCACGTTTTCTGTCTATGTTCGGACGTTCTTGCCGATGGACAACGCTAATGAACGCCCATAAAATCACCAAGATTGCAGTTATTCTCATAATCCTTCCTCAACCGAGTAAAATTGTGGCGACTCCAGAATCTCTTCGTTGGCCACCAAATATCAGATATATAAGGTGGGAGACATCTGGGCAACACGCAAGTTCCCCAGAATCTGACTTTTGGATTTTCGAGCCAAAATTTGAATCTCGTCAAAGATGTTGATCTACATTTCCGTTATTTTTGCCGCATAATGTTTACGCTGAGTCGGACTACTGATTTCCGGTGATTGTCGAGCCGGGAAAAAATGCCATGACTGATTACGCAGCGCACATCGCCCGCGAGATTCAGGAAAGCATCTCCGTCAAGACGGAGCTGGCTCGCGTCGCCAGTCAAATCGCCGAAGCCGCAACCGCGATAGTAAATTGTCTTCGCGCTGGCGGAAAATTGATCGTTTTCGGCAACGGTGGCAGTGCCTCAGACGCCCAGCACATGGTCGCTGAGCTCGTCGGCAGATACGCGGCCAAGCGGCAAGCCCTCGCCGCCATCGCGCTAACCACCAACACTTCTTCGCTCACGGCCATCGCCAACGACTTTGGATTCGAAGAAATTTTCGCGCGCCAACTGGACGCCCTGGCCAAGCCTCAAGACCTAGTCCTCGCGATTTCCACCAGTGGAAACTCGCACAACGTCTTGCGTGCTCTGGAGACCGCAAAGGCTCTCGGCCTGAAGAAGATTGGACTTACCGGAAATGACGGCGGCAAACTCCGCCATCTCGTGGACATAAGTGTCGTCGTACCGTCGCGTTCCACGCCGAGAATTCAGGAAGCTCATTCCTTAATAATTCACATCCTCTGCGGAATTGTAGAAAACTCGTTCGTCCACGATGCTCATCCCGGCGGCCGAATTTTGATCACCGGCAAGGCGCGGTAATTGCCAAATCTTTCGAGCAGCCTCGACGCCTTTCCCGCCTGCCGCATCGCAGTAGTCGGCGATCTAATGCTCGACGAGTATTTGTGGGGCCACATCGAGCGCATTTCGCCCGAAGCCCCCGTTCCGATTTTAAGTATCACTCACAGGACCTCTACCTTGGGCGGCGCCGGAAACGTCGCCGAGAATTTGCGCCACTGGGGGGCCGCAGTGACCCTCATAGCTATAGTGGGCCAGGATGAAACTGCCCGCCAGCTGTACGACCTGCTCCAATCGCACGGAGTCAACTCCAAAGGCGTTCTCACCGACCCTCTTCGCAAAACAACCCGCAAAGCCCGCCTGATGTCCGTGGAACATGGTCAGCAGGTCTTCCGCCTGGACGAGGAATCAACAATTACAGTCAAAGGTGAAATTGAAAACAGTCTGATAGGCGCGATTCGAAGCCTGGATCAGGACGTCCAAGCCATCGTGTGCTCCGATTATCTGAAAGGTGTCTTGTCTGAAAAAGTCTTAGCTGCGGTATTTGAAGTCGCGCGCTCCCGCAGCATCCGCAGCGTCGTCGCGCCAAAAGATTCCAACGCCGAAAAATATCGCGGCGCGAGTATCCTCATGCCCAACTCTACAGAACTGCGGCAAATGACCCCGCAGCGCGCAAATCAGGACGCCAACCAGGAAGCGTGGCTGGACGCTTCGGCCCGCTCTTTGGTTGAAGTTCTTGCCTTGCAGGCCTTGCTGGTAACCCGCGGCAGTGAAGGTATGTCGCTCTTCGAAAACTCCGCCAGTGGCTTGCGCAGGGTCGATATCCCCACTATGGCGCGCAGTGTTTATGACGTAACCGGAGCCGGCGATACTGCCATCGCTGCATTCAGCGCTGCCGTCGCTTCAGGAGCCGACCTGGGCACCGCTGCCCAGCTCGCCAACTTAAGCGCCGGCATTAAGGTAGGAAAACGCGGAACCGCCTGCGTCGACCTCGACGAAATTCGAGCGTCGCTCAAGGAAGTTAGAGCTCCGCACGACTCCGTATAATTTCAAATAGCCGGCTGCTCTCGCGACACAGTTCCGTCGTAGCGTTCTTTCACGTGGCTGATGAGCAACCGGATGCTGTTGGCTAGTTGCACCACTTCGCCTTCACCGCGAATTTCAAATTCAATCTCATAATTTCCAGCCGCGGCATGGTCCACCGCTTCCTTCAAACTCATCAAAGGCCTGACCACCTGCTGCGGCAACACAAAGCTGATCCAGATACTCACCAGCAGCGTGATTGCCGACACGATGCTCAACGCCCACTCCGAATGCGAAATCAACCGTCGCGCCCTTCGGTGGTCTCCGTCTATGCGATCCCAGTTCCGCGCCTCCAGTTCCGAAGTCAGCCGCAAAACATCTTGCCCGGAATTTTGCAGGTCCGTCGTAATTTGTTGCAACGCGGGATTCCCCTCCTGCGCTGTCTTCGTGATCTGCGTATCAAAAGATCCAATCCTCGTGCGCAACTCCTCGATCAATTGGTCCCGCGGCTTATTCCTTGCGCCTTTCAGGATGCTCCCCAGGTCTTTCTCGTACGCTTGCAAAACATTTTGAATTCGATCAGCCGGCGCTTCTCCCGGCTTTTGCATGTTTGCGACAGCGTTCTTGAATTCCTCGTCGTACTGGTGCAGCGCTATCAGCGCTTGATCCGTCAATGGTTGATCCGCGGCATTCAGCTCGCGGATCGCTCGCAAAATCTGCTCCAACTTGGAAATCGACTCGCGATTAGCCTGCAAAGAAGAGGGATCGTACAGCAGCAAGTAATTCCTCTCCGCCCGCCGGGCCTCCAGCATCTCGATGGAAGCTTGCTGAGAAAGTGTCGCCGCCGGCGCATCGAAGCTTACGATGCGGTCCACGATCCGCCCCACCACCAACAGGTAGTAAATCGCGAAAAATATCACCGGCACCAGAATCAGTCTCACCACCGCCAGGCTAAGGGCCACACGTTTCCGCAGCGAACCACCCGGTGCGAGCACCTTAAACGATCTCCGAATCGCCAATCTCATCGTTAAGTTCTCCTCACGCCCTCCGCACCATAGCACGCCAGCGCCCCAGATTCACCGTTCCATCCCTTCCGCAACGCTAGCCGGTCCAGTCGGCATAACCTTAGGCTTCCCGTCCCACAGCGCCCCCCTTCCGCACCCTGCATCTTATTCAGGCACTTAATTTCCAATGCGCCTATTCTCTCGCTTACCGGTCACTGCCCGTCATGACCCGCTGGAACGAGCCCCGAGATTCCCTGTACTCCACCCCGTGTCCCTCTCGTAAAATGGTCTGGTCGATGAACAGGAGAAACCAGTCCCTTCTGTGCACCGCTCCCTTCGCCACGCTCCGCAGGAGCGCCTGGTGAGACGCGGCCAATTCTCGCGTCGCGACTGGCTTCGCCAAGCCGCACAGTTTGCTGGTGGCTTGCCTCTAGTCGGCCCTTCTGCATTTATTTCTGAACTCCTGCAGCGTACTAAACCCGCGCAGCAACATACTCAGCCCACACCCCAGCGTCAGCCTGCGCCGCAACAGCCTTCCGAGCGTCCCCCTCTGTTTGAGAACGACCCCACCAAGTACCGCTTCACTCGTGACGAAGACGAATTCCTCGAAAGTATTGAACGCACCACCTTCCAATTCTTTTGGAACGAGACCAATCCCGTCACCGGCCTGGTAAAAGATCGCAGCCACGCTGACGGCACCGATCAGCGCAATGTCGCCAGCATCGCGGCCACCGGCTTCGGCCTCACTGCTCATTGCATTGCCGACCAGCGCGGCTGGGAACAGCGCATGGAAATTCGCGATCGCGTTCGCAATACCCTGCGTTTCGTGGCTACCCGTGTACCGCACGAGCACGGCTTTTACGCTCACTTCTTGAATATTCAGAACGGCGAACGCGTCTTCCAGTCAGAAGTTTCCTCCATCGACACCGCCATCTTTCT
Source organism: uncultured Acidobacteriota bacterium (assembly GCA_963733775.1). GTDB lineage: Bacteria > Acidobacteriota > Terriglobia > Acidiferrales > UBA7541 > Acidiferrum. The sequence goes on from CAVTEE010000006.1 coordinate 567,523, forward strand.
TTGCGGCGTGCTCACTTGCCGCGCTTATTTTGACGACGCGGAAATCTACGAACTCGCCACCACAATTTTTGAGCGTGTCGATTGGATGTGGATGCTCCAGGGCCACAAAACTCTTGCCATGGGTTGGACTCCCGAGCACGGTTTCATCAAAACCCGCTGGGACGGTTACAGCGAACAGATGATGCTTTATCTTTTAGGTCTGGGCTCCGCAACCCACACTCTGCCGCCGGCCACGTGGTCTGCCTGGTCGCGGCCCATTTTTGAATTCAATGGCATCCGCTACATCAGCGGCAAAGCGCCCCTGTTCATTCATCAATATTCGCACGCCTGGTTTGATTTTCGCGAACGCCGCGACCACTATGCCGACTATTTCACCAACTCGGTGATCGCCACAAAAGTCCACAAATTGTGGTGTCTTGAATTGGCCCAGCAATTTCCCGATTACAGTGAAGACCTCTGGGGCATCACCGCCTCCGACTCCGTCCGCGGATACACCGCTTGGGGTGGCCCTCCGGAAATGGGTCGTATCGACGGTTCGGTGGTTTCTTGCGCCACCGCGGGTTCGTTGCCATTCTTGCCGCAAGAGTGCCTGCGTGTTTTACGCTATATGCGCGAAAATTACGCGCAAAAAGCCTGGCGCACCTACGGCTTCGTGGATGCCTTCAATCCCCTCACCAACTGGTATAGCGCCGACGTACTCGGCATCGATTTGGGCATCACCATTCTGATGGCCGAAAACGCCCGCACCGGCTTCGTCTGGGAACAATTCATGAAAAACGACGAAGCCATCCGCGGAATGGCCCGCGCCGGCTTCCACGAATTGGTCACGCCTCAACCGCTTAATTCCTAAGTGGTTTTTTCCCTGGGAGTTGCCCGATTTTTAGTAGTTAGTTCGCAACTTCAATCAAAGCCAGCGAATGCGGCTGCAGCGTCAACTTCATCTCCCCATTTTTGAGGACTTGTTCCTCGGCCGCTGGCATCGTCGCAGCCTTCCGCAATGTCTCGATTTGTTGCCGGGAAGGGAATCGCGGGCTTCCCATTTTTTCGTATGCAGGCAGCGGCGACCCGTGCTCTTTATCGACGATTGTGATGCGCACCTTACCCGCTTTCACTCCCGAAAAATGCAGCGTGAAACTCTTCGGCGCCCCTGCCTCCTCCGGCAAGAATAAATTCCATACCGCCACCGCCAGCGTTCCATCTTTCCTTCGCGTCACCAGCGCGCTATCCGATTTCACTTCCAGACGCGTATCGCCCAACCGGTGCAACAACGCAAAATCATTAAACGCCGCCTTGGGAATACTCTCCTCCGCCAACAATCCAAATCCCCCGTAGAACGGCGTCTTCACCACGCCTTGCTCCTCAAACACGTCTGAGAAGGTCCAGTAACTCATCATTGTGGTCAAACCGTCGCACTCCCGGATCGTGTTCGCAAGATATGGCCCCATGTACGCCGAATCCGTCACCGCCGGGGTGTTATCATATGCCGCGTTGTACTCCGACCAGATCAGCGGCATGTTTGGATATGCCGAAGCAGCAATCTGCTCATGCACCTTTTTCACTGCGCGGCAAACCATCTCGTTGCGCGGAATTTTCTCTTCCGTCCCAAAAACATCCTTCGCCGTATCATTTCCATAAACGTGAGTCGAAACGAAATCCACTGGCACGTTTTTCTCTTTGCAGTGCGCCAGGAACCGGTCTGCCCATGCCGCTTGCGCCGTGGCAGGACCGCCCACTCGCAATCTTGAGCTGACCCGCTTTACCGCCCGTACCGCGTGATCGTACAAATCAAAATAAGTCGTATCCTTAGGATTCCCCACCCAGAAATCAAGATTCGGTTCATTCCACACTTCGAAATACCATTGCGCCACCTCATCCTCGCCATACCGTTCCACCAGATGTCGCGTAAAAGTCTCAACCAGTTGCTCCCATTTGCCCCAATCTTTCGGTGGCGCCACATTCTGTTTGTACCAAAACGCATGCTTGGCATTCGGATCCGACGTCAGCTTTTCCGGCGTAAAACTCAGCTCAATAAACGGCCGCACTCTATTTTCCAGTAGTCCGTCATAAATCTGGTCTACATACGAAAAGTTGTACACCGCCTTTCCCTCTTTATCTTCGTCATACAGCCCGATCTCATCGTGAAAGATGGCGTGGAAACGAATATATTCGAAGTCCGTGATTCGCTGGACCTCCCGCAAATCGTGCCGGTAACTTTCGCGTAGCGACAGCACCGCGCGCCCCGAACCAAACATTTCTTCCCAGAAGTGCGGGAACGGATGTGCCGGCGCCGCCGCGCCGATTTCCACCGTCACTGGCGTGACCTGCGCGCGACCGCTCGGCCCCGACCACAACGCCAATATCGCCAGGCAAATACCTGGCGCAAGCTGTCGCAAACACAACCCAAACCTAACTCGATAAGAATTCATCTCTGCTCCTGATTGGTTCGCAAATGGCGTCGTGAGGCGACTAGAGATCTCGACATACCGTCATGACCTGGGATGCTTAGAATATCGATTTTATAGCACAATCCGTCGTTATTTGCCCGCACCCTTCAGCCGCAATGCCTCTCCCATTAAAACCTCCAAACAGTTTTCAAGATTATGGTCAACAGGCGATGCGTCTGGAACACTTGCTCGCAGTCCCAATTGCTTGCTGCCTCACGCGGACTTATGCTATTTACGAGCTCGTAAATCGAATCCACAATCGCGCTGTTGCCGCGGCCCAGCCGCTTGAATAGCGCTGGCTAAAGCCAACCACATGTCGAAGCCCAGATTCTTGGTCTCACTCACGACCAGCGACAACGACTATCAGATTGAGCAGGCCCAGTCTGCCGAACAAGCCGCCAACAAACTCGGTGTAGAAGTTCAGATTGTTTATGCTGATAACGACGCCATCACTCAAAGCACCCAAGTCCTGAAAGCTATCCAATCCCCGGAAGCCACGCGCCCAAACGGCATCATCTTTGAACCAGTTGGTGGCACCGCTTTGCCACAGGTCGGACAGGCCGCCGCGAGCGCCGGAATTGGCTGGGCAGTCTTGAATCGGGACGCCTCGTACATCGCCGATCTTCGCAAGTCAGCCACAGCACCCATCTTCGGTCTCACCTCCGACCACGTCGAAATCGGCAGAATCCAGGGCCGTCAGTTCAAAGCGTTATTGCCTCACGGTGGCTCTATCCTTTATATACAAGGCCCCTCGGAGAACTCCGCCGCCAAAGAGCGCACTCTAGGCATGCGCGATACCAAGCCCGCGAATATTCAGCTCACCCTTTTAAAAGCTCAATGGACCGAAGAAAGCTCCACTCGCTCCGTGCGCTCCTGGCTCAAACTCGGGACTTCTCAGCGTGCTCCCATCGACCTCGTCGCCGCTCAAGATGATTCCATGGCCATGGGTGCTCGCAAAGCCTTTGAAGAATTAACCAAGGAGCTGGACAAGGAGCGTTGGCTCAAGTTGCCTTTTACCGGCTGCGATGGCCTGCCCAAAACCGGCCAATCCTGGGTGCGCAGTGGAATCCTCGCCGCCACTGTGTTTGTTCCTCCCAACGCAGGCCAAGCCATCGAGATGCTCTTCCACGCCCGCGAATCAAAAAAACAAATCCCCGAACGCGTACTCACCGTCCCCGTTTCCATCCCCGCGCTCAGTGAATTAAAACCCCGCATGCCGAGCTAGGCCTATGAAACGTGACGCCTCGATTTAGTGAAACCGGGACCTGGCCAGTTGCGAATTGTTAAGCTTTCTGCGAAACACCGTTAACCAAAGCTCGCTCGTACACATAAATTAACTTTGTTTCTTGTTAACCAACAAAGTACTATATCCCTAATTTATCGGCGTCCGTATAATCACTTCGTTTCGTATTCGGTTGTCTGTTGTCCCAAAAGGATAAACTGGATGTCCACTAGGCCCGGCGTGCCCGCAAGACCAATTCACTCTCAACATTTTTAAAGTTTGTGATGGCCGCATTCATCGCAGCAATTTTTGTTTTGCCGTTGTCGGCGGCGAACGACCCAGCGCCCCTGCAGCCTCCGCTGGACAAGTCCAAAGCCGAGGATTTGCTACGCTCTTTCGCATTCTTTGAACGCAATGACGGCCAAGTGGACGACCGCGTTTTGTTTCTGACCAAGATCGAGTACAGGGCGTGGCGCTGGACAGCAGTGGAAATGTCTATCTCACCGGGCAAACCGTGTCCACGGATTTTCCGACGACTCCGGGGGCGTATTTAACCTCCATACAACCAACGTTGCATTCCCACACTTTTGCCTTCATTCAAAAGATTGACCCACACCAGTCGGGTGGCGCCTCTCTTGTTTTCTCCACGTATGTTGGGGGAATCATAGTCGACGCGACGGGCATCGCCGTGGATGCAACTGGAAATGCCTATATCGTTGGTCAGGCGTTCGACACGAGCGCTTATCCGACCACGCCAGGCGCCTTTCAAACAGTTGCGGGCACAAACGGCACTGCTTTCGTCACGAAGATGAACCCAACAGGATCGGCGCTGGTCTATTCGACGTTCCTCGGCGGCAATGCCGCCTCCCAGTCCGGGCAAATTTCGGAAACAGCCGCCACTGCGGTCGCAGTCGACGCTGCTGGGAACGCCTATGTTACCGGACTCACTTGGGCCAGTGACTTTCCGACAACGAGCGGCGCTTTCCAATCGTCCCTTCAAGGAACAAACGCTGCTTTTGTTTCTAAGATCAATCCGGCGGGCTCGGCACTTGTATACTCGACTTTCATCGGTGGGGCTCTGCGTGCAACGCAGATCGTCGGCAATTCCATTGCTCTCGATGGCGCGGGAAATGCCTATATCACCGGGACTACTGATTCGGACGATTTTCCCACTACTCTAGTTACTTTGGACGCGCTCTGCGCCGGATCCAGCGGCGACTGCTATAATGGCGGGCCGAGCGCCTTTGTAACCGAGCTAAGCCCGTCGGGATCGTCGTTAGTATTCTCTACGTTTTTAGGCGGATCCGGGTACAACGCGGGTACCGGAATCGCAGTCGATTCCACCACAGGGGACATTCTAGTTGCAGGAACCAACGGCTCAAGCGACTTTCCAAAGACTCCCGGTGCGTTCTTGACCTCAGGCCAGTCTGTATTCGTCACCAAGATATCCAAGACGGCGCCTGGGGCTGCGATTGCGATCGCCCCATCCGTTGTTATCTTCCCGCCTCAGGCGATTGGCACGACTACTCAGCAGACGGTCACACTGACCAGTCGTGGAAATGCCCCCCTGACCATCAGTGCCCTTTCTGCATTTACAGGTGTAGGTCCGGTAGCGTTCTTCCAAACCAACAACTGTGTTGGCTCGCTGGCTCCCGCAGCGTCGTGCACAATTACGTTCTCATTCACGCCGTCGGACACCATAAACTACTCGGTGAGCTTAACGATATCTGATAATGCGCTCGACAGCCCGCACACAGTTTTTCTAACCGGGGCGGGTGGGACCCCCCTCGCGACTCTGTCTGCGACGAACCTGACCTTCGCAAGCCAGGGTACGAATACCCCCAGTGTTCCACAAACGATTTCGGTGACGAATACTGGATCGGCCGAGATTCAATTCACTAGTGTCGCTACCACAGGGGACTTTAGTCAGACGAACACATGTGTCGGTTCACCTCTTATGATTGGCCAAGTCTGCGCAATTTCCGTGGTGTTTACACCCACCGCGACCGGATCGCGCACAGGTACGCTTAGCATCGTTGACAACACTTCGAATAGCGCACAAACCGTTACTTTGGTTGGAACCGGCGGCGACTTCTCGCTATCGGCCGCATCCACCTCTGCGACAGTGACCGCAGGTCAGGCCGCCACCTATAACCTGCAATTGAGTCCCACCGGTTTCAGCGGGACGATTACCCTCACTTGCACCGGTGCGCCGTCCGGAGCTACCTGCACCCCTTCTCCCGCAACGCTGACCACCAACGGTACCGCACCCGTACCCTTCGCGGTGAACGTCACCACGCAGGCTCATTCCGCAGTTTTCCGCCAAGCTCCTGAATCGTTCCGCAGGCCGCCAATTTCGCCCATCGTACTTACCGCGTGGTTTATGCTGCTTGCGCTGCTGCTAGCCGGCGCAGCGCTTTCTCGCCGTCCGGTACATGTGGGCGTTAGATCCGCCTGCTTCCTGGGCCTTGCATCAACAGCGATCTTTCTTGCCGCATGCGGCGGAGGCTCCGCCACCACGCCGCCCAATGTTGGCACGCAGAAGGGCACCTACACCCTCGTGCTCACCGCCAAGTCAGGCAGCCTAACCCACACCATGAACTTGACCCTCACTGTGAATTGACATTTCAACGCCGTGAGCCCGCGGCTAGGTTTTTTAGGCAAGCAACAAATATCTTTCAGCACTAGCATTACGAAGCTGAAGTTTTGCTTCGTCATCGCGTATGCGTTGACGGCGCCTGACCCACGATATAAACTCCCGCCCATTCATTCCATGGACCACCAATGAGCGACTGGGTATACATACAGACAGATCCCGCGGAGCAGTTAATGCAGGTGCATCACTTTTCGATTATTAAACAGCAATGCGGCGGTGGCGTGCCCTTCAATATCACCATCAAGGAATTTGCCGTACCGCCTCCCGGGCAGCGCCTGCGCTTTTATGCCGAGGCGGACAAGCCCGTGAACCAGAAATCCGCTTCGTTCGTACCGTGCGGCTGGGGCACCTCTATTTTTTCCGCGCTTGGCGATTGCGTGCGGCTCATTCGTCAGTTTCCGTACGAAGGCGACGAGGCCGTCACCTCGTGATCCTCCAAATTACCCGACGAACTCTCCAACCAGGCATGATCGCCCTGGAAATCAAAGGTAGCCTTCATTCCGGGCCAGAATGCGCCAAGCTCAGCGAGGAAGTTGACAAACTGATTGAATCCCGAGAAACCCGCGTGATCTTTGAGATGTCTGGCGTGACCCATGCTGACAGCTCAGCTATTGGAGTCATCGTGAAATGTTTTACAAAGCTGAAATCTGCCAACGGCGCTCTTCGTATTGCCTGCGCACAATCGATGGTTGACTATAGCCTCAAACTAACCAAAGTCGACCAGGTCATCGAACTATTTCCTTCCGTGGATCAGGCCGCCAAGGGATTTTCCGTGCCGGACGCCAGCGCCCATCATCCAGCCTGATTTCAATAATCTTCGCGCCGCTCGCGTTCACGTGGAAACCAGCGAAAAACTTAGGAGTGCTATGAGAATTGCGCGCGCAGTCTTGATTGCATGGTTTGTTGTGATTTTTGTGCCGCGTGCCTTTGGCCAAGCGAAGTTCGCCGCGCAAACTGTCAGAGCGGTGCGTTTCGGGAAGTTGTGGGACGGGCATGGAAAAGTCTGGACCGGCGCCATCGTCATTGTGGAAGACGGGAAGATTCGTAACGTGACCACTGACGCGTCCGTGATCCCTCAGGGCGCAGAGCTGATCGACCTCTCGAACTACACTGGCCTGCCAGGTCTCATCGATGTGCACACGCACATGACCATCTACACCGACGAAAAACCTGGTGAGCCGATGTTGAAGCAGCTCACCGTGAATCCGCCGGCCGTTGAAGTTTTTCTTGCCCGCAAGGGCGCCATGCGTACGCTCGAGGCCGGGGTAACCACCGTGCGCGATCTGGGTGCTGATCAGTACATGGATATTGCCATGCGCGATCTTATTAATCATGGCGAGATGATTGGGCCGCGGATGTTTGTAGTCGGCTACGGCTTGTACATCACCAATACGCCCTACAAGCCGGGCTTGAATCTCCCCGCGGGCGGAATTGCCGATGGCGTGCCCGAAGTTTTGCGAGTGGTCCGGCAACAGATCGCAGCCGGCGCCGACTGGATCAAGATGTACGCATCAACCGGCACGGATGACGACGTGACCGGATTCCAGACCTACAACTATGACGAAATAAAAGCGGCGGTCGACACCGCGCATCAATTTGGAAAGAAAATCGCCATTCATTCCTACGGGCCAGCCGGAGCGCGCGACGCGGTGCGAGCGGGCACGGATTCTCTGGAACACGCCACCGACATGGACGATGCCACCATTCAGGAAATGGTGAAACGCGGAACCTACTATGTCCCCACCATCGATCACAATCGCTACTACATCGACAATGGAGACAAAATCGGTTATGCGCCCGGCTACAAGGAGCACTTGCAGGCCTTCATCCCGCGCAATTTGGAAACCACCAGGCGCGCCTTCAAAGCCGGCGTGAAAATCGCCATGGGCTCCGACGCGATCTACATCATGTTCGGCGAAAATACCCGCGAACTCGGATGGTTCGTGAAAGCGGGCATGACCCCGGAGCAAGCACTGCAAACAGCAACAGGAAATGCCGCCAAACTACTCGGAAAAGAAAATGAGTTGGGCGCGGTAGAGCCCGGATATCTGGCCGATTTGGTAGCCGTCGACGGCGACCCCCTCGCCGACATCAACGTCGTGCTCCATAACGTGAAATGGGTGATGAAAAGTGGCGACGTAGTTGTGGACAAAACCAGGAGCGCCGCTGCGCACTGAATCGATGAGCACCGCTAGCTTCCACACAACAGGTCGCGAGCTAACCGGCACTCATTTCTGAACAGGTTTTTCACTAGCGGACACTGAGCCGTTCAGCTTCTCCAAGTTTGCCAACCGCTCCCGTATCTGATCCGCATCCTTCGCGTGCGGAACTAACTCCAGATAAGTTTGTATCTCCGAGATCGCAATAGGGTAATCGTTTTTCCGCGCAAAAATTTCTCCCAACAAGAGATGCACTTGCGGAAACCGCGTCGGCAAGTCTACCTGCTCCGCCTTGAGCCCGCTTCTTTCCGCATCCGCAAACTTCTTCAGCTTGTAATTTGCCACCGCATTATAAAAATACGCTTCCGTGTAATTCAACGGATCCAGATCCCACACGTATCCTGCAACGTGATTCAACGGGTCGAGATCCAGGATGTGCCCCGTGAGTTCTAGAACCAAGGTCCAATTTTCTGCCTCGTACGCCATCAACGCGAGCGACAGATACGGCGGCAAGAACTTCGTATCGATGCTCGCGGCTCGGGTAAACGCCGTGCGCGCCGCATCCTGCTCATGTTCCTTCTTTAAAACCGTCCCCAGCTGATACCACGCGTTCACATACTTCGGATAGATCTCTACTGCCTTTCCAAAATATTTCTGCGCACTGGCAAGTTCGTTCTTTTTCTCCGCTACCAATCCCTTTTCATAAGCTTTTCTCGCGTCTTTCGGCGCGTTGTAGGCCGACGCGCTTACCGTCAGGCCTGCGACCTTATTGCGTCGTTGCACCACAATCGCGCCCACGTCGACGCTGCTCAGAGAGCCGGCAAGATCCACCAGGCTGATAACGTTGGAGCTAAAACCGGAAACCGAGGCTCGTAGCTCGCAATTTGCCAATGCCTGCCTGGAAATCCCCGTCTCTGGATTCTGGTTATTCACCGCGCCTCGCGCAGCCGGGTCGCCGGTAGCGTCAAGCATGGAATCGTTTTGCGATCCCAATTGCATGCTGAACTCGCCATTGAGAGCCGCATGTACCTGCTGCCGCACCGATCCATTGCAAATTCGCTCCACGATTGCATCGGTTGGAACCGCTGTGGCGTCGGAGGTTTTTACGCGTCCCATGAGAAACGTAATCCGGTCTTGGCTCGATTGAACCGGCTGCGTAGTAGTTGTAGCTGTAGCGGGATTCGTAATCCGGCTTGGAGGGCTGGACGTCGGAGGCGCGGGACCCGGCTTCTGCGCTAATGCGACCGGCACGAGAAACCCCGCCGCGAGCGCCAACTCGACTAAAACGCGAATACCGCGGCTGACAGGCCTGTTCACAGGGAGGAAGCGTCCGGACAACAAAAGTCTATGGCCCAGTTCAGTTCAAGTCAAGGCTCCCAAAAGCCCGAGTACGTCTCGCCGCACGCACAGTACGTTTTGTCACGATTTCATTGCTTCTCCTCAGCTTCCAAGAGGTATAATTTCGCGGCATTCCCATCCAATGCATTAAATTTTTGATTCGGAGACCACCGAATATGAAGATTTCCCGCGTCATTTCCGGCATGGATCGTCGGCATTTTCTCACTGCCACTGGCGGAGGTCTCCTGGCCGCCGCAGTGCCCGCCGCCGGAGACGCCGCCAGTGTCGTTACCGGAAACACCACTGGAACTCCAGCCAGAAGTGCCTCCCGGACAGCGTCCCCCGAGAAATCCTCCCTGCGCAAGATTCCCATCGGCGTCTTTGACCCGGTCTACAAAGACCTCTCCATGGACGCCATGCTCGACAAAGTCAGCGCCCTCGGCCTTGAAGCCATGGAGATCGGCACCGGCGGCTATCCCGAATCGCATCACTGTCCACTCGACGAACTCGTGGCCGACGCATCCAAAGCCAAAGCTTGGCAGAAAAAATTCGAGGATCGAGGCATTCACGTCGCCACTCTCAGTTGTCACGGTAATCCCATCCACCCGGATCCCGAGCACGCCAAAAAAGACAGGGAAACTTTTCGCAATACTGTCCTGCTCGCCGAACGCCTCGGCGTCAAAGTGATCGTAGGCTTCTCCGGTTGCCCCGGAGGCTCCGCATCCGACACCCAGCCCAACTGGGTTACCTATCGTTGGCCGCCCGAATACGCCGCGATGCAAGATTGGCAATGGAAAGAAAGGGTCGTCCCCTACTGGAAGGAGGCTGCGAAATTTGCTCGGGAGCACGGCATCCACAAGCTCGCCTTTGAAATGCATCCGAATTTCGTGGTCTACAATCCCCGCACTCTTCTCAAACTTCGCGAAGCCGTCGGTGAAGAAATCGGCGCCAACTGCGATCTCAGCCATCTCTTCTGGCAAGGCTGCGATCCCGTCGAAGTCATCCACTTTCTCGGCAAGCAGGGCGCCATTTATCACGCTCACATGAAAGACACCGCGTTTTATCCCGACAATGTAAACAAATATGGCGTCCTGAATTTCGCATTCGAGACCAAGGATTTGCCATTGGCCTCGGAAACCTTCCGTGCCGTAGGCTATGGTCACGGCGCCGAGCTCTGGAAATCCATCATGAAGGCTTACATGGACATCGATTATCAGGGCATCTTCAGCATCGAAAATGAAGATCCCATTCTGTCGGGCGAAGTCGGGGTTGAAAGAGCCGCCTACGTTTTGAAAAACGTGCGCAACGAATTGCTGGGAACCTAGCATGCGCCGCCGGCAATTTTTCGGCGCATGCGTTCAAGCCGGCGCAACCGTGGCTGCTGCCACTTCTGCCGCTACCGCACTCTCCGCCGCAACATATCTCGCCTGTGCGGACCCAGCCCAGGCAACCGCCGAAGGCACCCCGCCGTTCAAACTCTCAGTCATGCTGTGGACCGTGTACGAAAAATTGCCCTTCGATCAGCGTATCGAAAAAGTTGCCGAGGCCGGCTACCACTCCGTCGAGTTGGTCAACGAGTACAAGAATTTCACTAAAGAAGACTACGCCAGATTTCGCGCCAAAAAACGCGAACTCCATCTCACTGTCGACGCCACCAGCGGCATCTCCCACAGTCTGTGTGATTCATCCCAGCGGGACGCTTTCCTCGACGAAGTGCGCGCGAAACTCCCCGTCCTCGAAGAGCTTGAATCCAATAAGCTCATCATCCTCTCCGGAGACAAAGTCCCCGGCCAAAGCTCTCAGCAAATGCACAACAATTGCATTGAAGGTCTGAAGCGCGCCGCCGAGATCGCCGCCGCAAAAAATGTCGGCCTTCTTCTCGAAAATATCGACCCTGAAGAAAATCCGAGATATTTCCTGACTTCCGTTTCCGAAGGTTTTGAAATTGTTCGCTCGGTCGGCGCTCCTAATGTTCAATTTCTATATGATTTCTTTCACGATCAAATCGCCGAAGGCAATCTCCTCGCAAAACTCGAAAAGAATATCGACATAATCGGTGTTGTGCACATCGCCGACGTGCCCGGTCGTCACGATCCCGGTACCGGCGAGATCAACTACCCAAATATCTACCGCAAGCTAGGCCAACTGGGCTTTAATGGGTATGTAGCCATGGAATTTATACCTGAAGGCGAGACCGTTGCTGCTCTTCGCGCCGCTCGCGAAATGGCCACCAAATACGGCAGCGCGCAACGAAATCAATCCGCTCAATTTATCGACCACCGGAGGCCACATGCAGCGGCGTGAACTTTTCAGATTATTTGCAGCCGGTGCCGCCCTCCCGGTTTTCGATTCGAATCTCCTTGCCGCCTTTCAGGACGCCCACCCCAAATCCAATTACACGCTCCGCACCCTGAACTCCCATCAGAACGCCACCGTCGTCGCCATGATCGATTTGATCATCCCCGAAACCGACACCCCCGGTGCCAAAGCCGTGCGTATAAACGAATTTATCGATTTGATTTTGACCGACTGGGCCCACGAAGATGAGCGTCAAAAGTTTCTCTCCGGTCTCGAGAGCGTAGACAAACGCAGCAACGTCATCTTCACTAGAAATTTCATTGACGTTACACCTCAGCAGCAGGAAGTCCTTCTCCGCGAGCTCGATCTGCATTGGGCCAGGGATCGCGAAGAGCGCGCCACCCATCCTTACGTTCGCCACACTCACAATGAGCAGCTCACCGGCGATTTTTTTGGCGTCGTAAAACGCATCACTCTGTATGGCTACTATACCTCCGAGGTCGGCTTCACTCAGGAGCTGCGCAAGCAAATCATTCCCGGCGCATATCACGGATGTACTCCCGTGACCGCCGCTGGCACGACCAAGGCTTAGGGAGACTCGATGCCTGCCGCAAAAATTTATGACGCAATCGTCATCGGTTCCGGCATCACCGGAGGTTGGGCCGCGAAAGAACTCACCGAAAAGGGTCTCAACGTTTTATTGCTCGAAGCCGGCCGCCCCATCGTCCCGGAAAAAGACTACGTCGAGCATGTTCCCTCCTGGGAATTGAAGTATCGCGGCTGGGATTATCGCGAGGAGCGCCTCAAAACTCAAAAAGTTCAGCGCGAGTGTTATTACGCGTGCGACGAATACTCCAGCAAATTTTTCGTCAACGACCTCGACAATCCCTACACCACCGATGCCGACAAGCCTTTTACTTGGATTCGTGGCCGCCAGGTTGGCGGCAAGTCCATCATGTGGGGCCGTCAAAGTTATCGTTTCAGCGATCTCGATTTCGAAGCCAACGCGCGCGATGGCATCTCTGCCGACTGGCCCATCCGCTACAAGGACATCGAGCCCTGGTACGAGTACGTCGAAGATTTTGTCGGCATCAGCGGCCAACCGGAAGGTCTCCCTCAACTTCCCGACAGCAAATTTCTGCCGCCCATGGAAATGACCTGCGCCGAACTCGTCGTCAAAGAAGCCTTACCCAAAAGTTTCAACGACGGCCGCATATTAACCATCGGCCGTGCTGCCGTATTAACGCGCGTGCATCGGGGCCGCGCTGCCTGCCACTACTGCGGAGTTTGCCATCGAGGTTGCATCACCCGCTCTTACTTCAGCAGCTTGAACTCCACGCTCCCCGCCGCCGAAAAAACCGGCCGTATGACTCTTCGCCCTTACAGCGTGGTGCACAGCCTCATCTTTGATCCAGCCACTCGCAAAGTAACCGGCGTCCGCGTGATCGATGGCCAGACCAAGCAATCTCTCGAATTTCGCAGCCGCATTCTTTTTCTCAACGCTTCCGCTCTTGAATCCACGCGTATTTTATTGAACTCCGCAACTCCCGAATTTCCCAACGGTCTCGCCAATACCAGTGGCGAGCTTGGCCACAATCTTATGGACCACGTCATGGGCGCCGGCGCCGACGGCGTCATTCCCGGTCACGAAGACAAAGAAGAATTCGGCAATCGCCCAAATGGTATTTATGTTCCGCGCTTCAGAAACATAAAAACCAAAGAACCCTTCCTTCGTGGCTACGGTTACCAGGGCGGCGCGTACCGCGAAGGCTGGTCGCGCGGCATCAACTCCGCGGGATTCGGAGCCGACTTCAAGAACGCACTTCGCAAGCCCGGCGCGTGGCATTTCTCGTTCTACGGTTTCGGCGAATGCCTCCCCAACCGCGACAATTTTATCGAAATCAATAAAGAACAGAACGACGCCTGGGGCATTCCCACTCTAAAAATTCATTGCGCCTTTGGCGATAACGAGAGGGCCTTGCAGAAGGACATGTCTATCCAGGCCGCCGAAATGCTCACCGCCGCGGGCGCCACCGACATTCATCCTTTCATTGAAGATAACCCGCCCGGCCTGACCATTCACGAAATGGGCACGGCGCGCATGGGCAAGGATCCCAAAACCTCCGTCTTGAACGAACACAATCAAGCCCACGACGTGAAAAATCTCTTTCTCACCGATGGCGCCTGCATGGTCTCCTCCGCTTGCGTCAATCCTTCGCTCACCTACATGGCCCTCACTGCTCGGGCCTGCGATTTTGCCGTTTCGCAAATGAAAAAAGGTGAGCTGTAACGAATGTCTCAGGTTCTTCGCTCTCCCAAAACCTATGACGTGTGCGTCGTCGGCTCCGGAGCTGGCGGCGGCATGGCCGCTAAAATTCTCACCGAAGGCGGCTTAAACGTTGTTTTGCTGGAAGCCGGTCCGCCACTAAATCCCGAAAAAGATTTCAAAATGTTGATGTGGCCTTACGATTTGCCTCATCGTGGCGCAGGCGTCGGCGGTCGCGCCAGCGAAAATTTCGGCGAATTTCTCGCACCCAACGGCGCATGGAACATCGACGGTGAACCCTACACTTCTGCGCCAGGCGCTAACTTTCAGTGGTTTCGCTCTCGCATCGTTGGTGGCCGCACCAATCACTGGGGCCGCATCGCGCTCCGTTTTGCCCCCATCGACTTTACTTCCGGCACCCGCGATGGTTTGGGCGACGACTGGCCCATCACCTACGCAGACATCGCTCCCTACTACGACAAAGTTGAATCCTACATCGGCGTTTTTGGCACCAAGGAAAATGTCTCCAGCGCACCCGACGGAGTATTCCTTCCCCCGCCCAAGCCCCGTTGCACCGAACTGCTCATCAAAAAAGCTTGCGACAAGCTCGGCGTCATTTGCATTCCAGCGCGCCTCGCAGTTCTAACCCGCTCCATTAACGGCCGCGCCCCTTGCCACTATTGCGGCCAGTGCGGTCGCGGCTGCACTACCGCGTCCAATTTCAGTTCCAGCCAGGTCTTGCTGCCCCCCGCGATGAAAACGGGCCGCCTCACTTTAATCACCGGCGCCATGGCTCGCGAAGTCGTCGTCGGTAAGGATGGCAAGGCCGAAGGCGTCTCCTACATCGATAAGAACACTCTCACCGAAAAACGCGTCAATGCTCGTGCCATCGTTCTCGCCGCCAGCGCTTGCGAATCGGCCCGCCTGTTGTTGAATTCCCGTTCCACTGCATTTCCGGATGGCCTCGCGAATTCTTCCGGCACCGTCGGAAAATATCTGACCGATTCCGTCGGCAGCGATGGCTGGGGCCACATACCGGCCCTCGAAAAAATGCCGCCTCACAATCACGATGGTGTAGGCGGCATGCACCTCTATATCCCTTGGTGGAAGTTCGATCGCAAAAATGATTTTCCCCGCGGCTATCACATCGAGCTATACGGCGGCCGCGACATGCCCGGTGTAGGAATGTTCCACGAACTTTGCCATGACGAGGAGGGTTACGGCGCCACCCTTAAATCCCGCGCGCGCCAAACCTACGGCACTACCATCGGCTTCGCTGGGCGCGGCGAAATGATTCCCAATCCACACACATACTGCGAAATCGACCCCGATATTGTCGATCAGTGGGGCATCCCCGTCTTGCGCTTCCACTTTCGCTGGTCGGAATACGAATTGCGTCAGGCCCAGGACATGCAGCAAACTTTCCGCTCCATCGTCGAAGCCATGGGCGGCGTTTATAAAACAAAAACCGCCATCGATGGCCAATATCCATTCGGAATTCTCGAAGGCGGCAAAATTATTCACGAAGTCGGCACCGCCCGCATGGGCGCCGATCCCAAAACTTCCGTTGTAAACGCTTACTGCCAGGCTCACGACGTAAAAAATCTTTTTGTTACCGATGGCGCCCCACTCGTCACCAATCCAGACAAAAATCCCACGCTAACCATCATGGCTCTCTCCTGGCGCGCTTCCGAATATCTCCTCGACGAAGCCAAGAAAGGAAATATCTAGCATGAGCGCGGGCATCAGCAGGCGCGACATTCTGAAAACGCTGGCCCTGAGTGCCGTCGGGGGCTCCGTCTTACAAGTAATCCCCGCCCAAGCCGCAGAATACGCCCACCAAGCCGTCCAAAAGGCGAAAGCCGCTGCCTCCGGCAAGTACATGCCAAAATATTTCACGCCGCATCAGTACGAAACGTTAACCTCTCTTTGCGAAACCATCATCCCAAAGGACGAAAAATCCGCCGGAGCTATCGAAGCCGGCGCTCCCGAATTTATCGATTTGCTCACCAGCGAAAACGAAAAATATCAACTGAGACTTGGTGGCGGTTCGTATTGGCTCGACGGTTTCTGCACCGACCGCTACAACGCCACATATTTGGATTGCACTCCCGAGCAAAGAAAATCCGTCCTCGACCTAATCGCTTTCCGCAAAAACGCCAAGGCCGACCCCACCCTCAGCCAAGGAGTTGCTTTCTTCGCTTTCGTTCGCAATCTTACGTGCGACGCCTTCTACACCAGCAAAATCGGCATAGCCGATCTTCAGTACATCGGCAACACCGCGCTTCCCGAATTTCCCGGCTGCCCGCCGCTGCCCGAAGCTTGACCGTCTTACCCGCAGCCGACAAAAAACCTCTCCGCGCTAACCTCCATTCGCTTTCTAGCCGCTCTTCGCGTCGCCACGTATCACCTCGTGAACTGGGATCACCGCAAAACTCCGAAAGTCCTTGTTTCAGTCCGTCGCCGCAACGCCAAAATATTCCGAGTAGGCAGCTGCCCGCAATTTTCAGCCACCTTCAGGGCAAAAAAAAACGGCTGGCATTTCGCCAGCCGTTCTCGTAAATTTGGATGACTCGTCAGGTTTTAGCGATGGCCTCCACCACCATGTCCGCCACCACCGTGGAATCCGCCGCCACCGCCGCCGTGGAATCCGCCACCACCGCCGCCGTGGAATCCGCCACCACCGCCACCGTGGAATCCGCCACCACCACCGCCGTGGAAACTGCTGCCACCACGCGATTGGAAGTTCCCGCCGCGTCCGCCGCCGCTAAATCCGCGTCCGCCGCCGTTAAAATTACTGCGCCCGCCGTACGAACCGCGACCACCATAAGCGCCACGTCCGCCGTATCCGCCGCGACCGTAGTATCCGCCGCGACCGTAGTGTCCGCCGCGACCATAGTAACCACGCCCATAGAAGCCACGCCCGTATCCCCAACCCCACCAGGGTCCGACTCCGATGAACAGGCCGTTCACGAAGTAATCAGGTCCCCAATACCCATACGGGGCACAAGCGTAAGGCGCGTAATCATAGTAGCCATACGCGCAGTCGGGCGGGCCGTAGGCGTAACCGCCATAACCACCGTAACCGCCTACTCCAACTCCTACCGAAACCTGTGCGTGCGAATAGCTCGCCGCAAACATACAAACCGCTAACAAAGCAAAGTATCTTAAGTATTTCATGTGGCCCTCCCGATGACCGGCAAACCGCTCATTCTCGGCTACTTGCTCGTCCGGGAATCTCTCGTCGAATCACCGATACTTGTTAAACTCCAGTGCGGACAAAAAGTTGCGCCCGCCTGGCCCCTAAATACTCCTATCGCCAGCTAAGTTCAAGCCCTTTCGTAACATAGCCAAACGATAAGACTCCACTCTGTTAGATGCTCTTCCTTCAATTCTGATATCAAAATGCTGAACCCAAAACTGATCGTCTTTATGCCTTAATCTGCTGCGATGCCGCATCCCAACTCGTCGCACTCCGTCTGAAATACGACTCGTTAGCCAGATGGCAAGCTAGTGCGGCATTATGCCCAAAAACCGCATCCTCAGTAACCGGCTGTCGGCTCTTTACCGCCTGAAAGAATCGCCACAGATGCGGCTTTTCCTCGTCCCACGACACACCCTTGTAACTGAAGCCTTCCAACGTCGGTTCTTTACCGGGAGCCGGATCGTGTTCCTCATGCCACTTCTTTATATAGGCCTCCCGCATCTCCCGCGGATAGCCCGACACGTAGTAACTCGGCGCCGTATCCTCCCCCGTTTGCGGCATGTAGTTGATCGCAGTCTCCGTCACTTCCAGGATGCCCTTCGATCCCATGAACCGGTACATCTCCGGCGTCTCGCATCCCAAATCCAGCCGCATATAAACCGGCACTTCTCCATACTCAAATAAAGTAGCGTGCACATCCGGCATGTTCCGTCCGTCCGGGAATCGCAATATCCCTCCCATGGACATCACTCGCTTCGGCGGCTCATTCCATCCGAGCATGTATTGCATTCCACTGATCAAGTGCACCAGCAGATCCCCCGCCACGCCCGTCCCGTATTCCTTCCAGCACCGCCACCGCGCAAACACCTTCGCGTCAAACGGCCGCTTCGGCACCGTTCCTTGCCAGGTGTCCCAATCCAGCGTTTGCGGCGATAAATCCGGTGGCGGCGGATATTCCCACGCGCCCGTCGGATCGTTGCGCCCCAGTGAACCTTCCACCAGGTTCAGTTTTCCAATCATCCCCTGCGCCAGCATTTCTTTCGCTTTGGTGCAGATCACCGAACTGACCCGCTGCGATCCGATCTGCACAATTCTTCCCGTTTTCTGCGCCGCAGCCACCATCGCCACGCCTTCCGCCGCCGTGTGCGACATGGGCTTCTCGCAATAAATATCTTTCCCCGCGCTCACCGTATCCACCACCACCTGTTTGTGCCAGTGGTCCGGAACTGCTGCCACGATGCAATCGATATCTTTATTCGCCAGCAATTCCTGGTATCGCCGCGTCGTCGCAATATTTGGCCCGGCGATCTCTTTCGCCAGCGTATGTCGCCCATCGTACAAATCGCACGCCGCTACGCATTCCACACCCGGCAACTGAATCGCATTGGTCAGTAGCCCCGACCCTTGCATCCCGATGCCGATAATTCCAAAGCGCACCCGGTCGCTCGCCGCCACCGCCTCGGAAGGGCAGGGAATCGACTCTGGATCGAGAAAAAAAGTCCGCTTCGCGACTAACGCACCCGACACCCCCGCGCTCCTTTGCAGAAATTGACGGCGCGAAAGATCTTTAGTCATCGTCCATCCTCCGAAAATTTTCAGCGATCTTGAAAACGATCATCAATGCAATGGCTGCACCGTGACTTCTTTAAAAAACACGATGTCATTGTCGCTGTGATTCTGCAGCCCCATGTAACCTTCATTCGGACGCCGCCCGCGCTCCGGCTCAAAATCAAACTTCTTCTCCGGAACGGGCTGCCCCTCGGTGTAATCGGTAACCTTCACATCGTTCAACACCACCACTGTGTGCGGACCATCCAGTGTGATCAGCATGGTGTTCCACTCCGGCCCCGGCTTTCCCGGACGCGCTGCAGGCTTGGTCAACGAATAAAGCGTCCCGGTAACGTGGTACTCGTCTTCCTTGGAAGTCTCCGGCTCATTATCAATCTGCACTTCGTATCCGTAATGGACCGGCATCCATGGCTCGCGCGGCTCGATGGGTATGCGCACAAACACCCCGGAATTGTCATTGTGGTCGCGCATTTTATACACCACCCTGATCCGGCAATTCCCCATTTTGCCGCCCGTCCAGTACAGCAATCCCATACCGCCGTGCGTGCGAATCAGTCCATCTTCGACAGTCATGCTGCCGGGCCCCACATGCTTCCAGCCGCTCAAATCTTTACCGTTGAATAGCTGTTTGACTGCAGTTTCTTTGGTTTGTGCCGGACTCTTTTCTTGGACGGCACTTTTTTCCTGAGGACGTCCAGCCGCGAGCAGTACCATCGCCGCAAAAGCAGCGCACAAAAGAAATTTATTCATAACTCGCTTTCTCCGCGCCGCGTGAACTAAAAGCGCAGGTCGTGCAGGTACGTATAACTCTTGCGAAGATCTTCGATCGGCGAAGTCGGCTCGTCGTTCTCCACGAAGTAATGCTCGATGCCCGCTTTCTTCGATTCCGCAAACAAACGCTTCCAATCAATCGCTCCGTCGCCAACGTCCGCCATGTGCCCGTCTTTTTGGCCCATCTTCCCATCCGGCCCTTTAGTCCAATCCTTCACGTGCACCAAAGGAAAGCGGCCCGGATAGCGGTTGAAATACGTCAGCGGATCTTGTCCCGCAATAGTGATCCAGCAAAGATCCATCTCCATCTTCACTAGCTTCGGATCCGTTTCGCTCAGCAAAATGTCATACCCAAATTTTCCGCCGCCATCCGCCAGCGGCTCGAATTCATAGCTGTGATTATGGTACGCAAATTGAATCCCCGCCTTTTTGCTGGCCTCACCCGCCTGGTTAAAAACCTCTGCCGCTTTCTTATACGCCGCCGCTTTCTTCCGCTCTGATTCATCAATCGAGGGACACACAATGAAGCTGTGACCAACTACGTGCGCCGCCTCCAGCGTCTCCGGCCATTTGTTCTGCACCACTTCATAGGAAACATGTTCGCTGGGAGCCGTGAGATGCACCCTGTCCAGGATGGTTCGAATCTCTTTCGGCTGGTGGTCGAAATATCCCGCGAATTCCACTTCGCTGTAACCGACACCAGCAACTTTCGCGAGCGTCCCCTCGAAATCCGTCTTCATCATCTCCCGCACGGTATAAAGCTGCACCCCAATGCGCCCCAGTTTGTGTGAAGCCTCAGCCGCCCCGCCAGCACCGGTAGCTCCTGCAGCCCACGTCGGCCGCGAAGCCAAAAGTGTAGTCGCCACAGAACTCCCAATAAATGTTCGTCGGTTCATGCCCGGCATTGTACTCCTCCAGCCCCAAAAAGGAATAGCCGATGCCGGGCCAACTTAGGATGAGCGCATAATCAGGACTTGATGAAAACTTGAATCGCTGCGATTCACAAATGTCCCATAATACTGATCTATGGATGACCAACTAAAACGCATATTTGCGAGGCTGCGCGAAACGAGTGACTTTGCCGAAACCGATTTTTCTGATGTGAATGCATGTGGTAGTGACGGCGATAACGGACTTCATTGTGTTGTCAGATGGGGTGATCTTTCTGCAGCCAAGGCTCTCATCGACGCTGGCCTTGACGTAAATAAGGCGGGTGATCTTGGTTATACCCCTCTGCACGTTGCCTGCATGCAGGGTAACCTTGAAATGGTCAAACTCTTAATTAACCAGGGCGCAGATATATTTGCACCAAGCGAAGGCGATGCCCCATTTACCACAGCTCGTCTCGGTGGACACGACCACATATGTGACTTTTTGGCTCCTTTGATGGAACAAGCACAGTCGCTAGACCCAAAGATTTGGGTCCACGCAAGAATCGCCCAGCTACGACGTGAAATTGCCTATCTTGAAGAGAAACTTGCCCGATAAGTCGCAATGTCCGATAACCGGATAGTCGGAAACTTCCCCCGGAATGGACCAAGACCCAAAAACTCATTTTTTGTCGTTAGTACTTTCCCGCTAAACGCCGGCTGGCGCTCTAAAATTTCCTCGCGTCATATCCAGTATCTCCGCAACTGCCAAAACCAACTCGTCTTCGTTCGGCCTGCCAATCACTTGCACCCCAATCGGCAACCCCTCCGCTGAAAATCCCATCGGCACCGATACTCCTGGGAAACCCGCCAGATTCAACCACTGCGCATGTCGCATCGTGTCGCGATAACCGCAGCCCGGCTGCCAGTTTCCTTCGCCATGTCTAAAAGCCGGGGCCGCACAAACCGGCGAAAGCAAAATCGGAACGTCGCGCATCTGCTTGATAATTTTTGCGCGCACGATGTCGCGCTTCACGCAAGCACCCATGAACTCATCCACGGCCGGCTCAATTTTCAACCTCGCCGCCGATAAATATTCTCGAAACATCGCACTCAACTCTACCTCGCGTCCCTCCACCATCGGCTTAAATAAGTGCGCAATCATCGGCCCAAAGAAAAACCACCACAACTCGATCGCCTGCTCCAGCCCCTTCAGCTGAAACGGTTCCACACTAAATTGTCTTGAAAGCAAACTCGCAGCTCTTTGAACGGCCTGCTTAGTTTCCGAAGTAACATCTCCCAACGCGCTCGACTCCAATATCCCCACTCGCATTCCCGCCAGCTCACCTTCGCCAAAGGATCTCGCTTCAATCGCTGACGAAAGCGCATCGTCCGCATCCGGCCCCTTCATCACATCAAACAACGCGCGTACATCCGCCACTGTCCGCGCCATCGGTCCCACCACGCCTAACCACGAGAACCCCCCAGCCCCTCGCGGAAAATGTCCCGTCCCAGGAATCCGTCCCGGAGTCGGCTTCAACCCGCTGATCCCACAAAAATGTGCCGGCACCCGCACCGATCCGCCGCCATCGCTTCCCACTCCTCCCATCGAACAACCCGACGCAATCGCCGCAGCTTCGCCGCCACTCGATCCGCCCGCCGATCGCGAAAGCTCCCAAGGATTACTCGTCTTTCCAGACAACGCGTTGTCCGTCTCGTACGCCATCAAAAATTCCGGCACATTGGTATTTCCAATCAGAATCGCCCCCGCCGCCCGCAGTCGCGACACCAGCACCGCATCCTCGCTCGCCACATAATCCGCGCGCAGTCGCGAGCCCGCCGGACACAGCCACCCCGCCACATCAATACAACTCTTGATGGAAATCGCGACGCCGTGCAGCGCACCAATCGCATCTCCACGCAAGACGCCAGCTTCCGCCGCAAGCGCCTGCTGTCGCGCTCCTTCTGCATCGACATGCACAAAAGCATTTAACTTCGGCTGTAATTTCTCAATGCGCGCAAGATGAGCGTCAATAATTTCGCAAGGAGAAATTTCTTTGGTTCGAATCTTCCCCACAACTTCAGCGATGCCCGCGAAATAAATGGAATCCATTTTGTCTCAAGCGAGAGTAAGCGCAGCGACGCCACCGGTCAAACACCAGAGCATCGCAACGAAAACGGTTGACGCTGCTCCACGTAGCCCACAGAATCCTGTATTCAACAAAAAAAGCCCCACATAGTCGTCACTCACGGAGGCAACACCAGTCATCTACATGCGCACTGTTTTTCGTTTAATTCTTCCCGTCCTCGCTTGCCTGCTTTTGCTTTGCGCCATACTTTTGCCTTCGCGTTCAGCCCAGAAAACTTCCAATCCCCCCGCAGCCGCGCAATCTCCGCAGCCCGCCCTGCCCGACGATTCCACCAAGCCATTGCGCCTCAACACCCTCGGCGTCGCTTACCTCAATCAGCAGCGCTCCGCCGACGCCCAGAAACTTTTTGAGCAAGCTCTGCAGGCCGACCCAAAATTTGCAGTCGCCCGCCTCAATCTCGGCATCGCCCTCCTCAACCAACAAAAAGCCGAAAGCGCACGCGACGAACTCCTCACCGCTGCCCAGCAACTCCCGCGCGATCCTTACGCCTGGTACAACCTCGGCCTCGCGTACAAAGACTTAGCCGACTTCGCTCACGGCGTCGCCGCCTTCGAACACGTCACCGAAATCCTCCCCGACGAAGCCGACGCTTACTATTTTGTTGGCTACTTGTATTCGCAACTTCAGAAATACGACCAGGCCATCGCCGCTTTTCAAAAGGGTCTCGCGCTATTTCCGTATCACGCTTCCTCGGAATTTGGCATCGCCCGCGCCTATCAACGCAAAGGCGACTCCGCCTCCGCGCGCGAACATCTCGCCAAATTTCAAAACATCACCACCAATCATCTCGGCGCTCCTTTCGGCGCAGGGTATGGCGACCAGGGCCGCCTCTCGCTCGCGGAACTCCCGGCCATTTCCTCGTTAACCGTTCCGCCCGCAATTCCGGTGCACTTCACCGCGCAAAATTTAGAAACCGTTTTGCAATATTCCACGAAATCTCCTTCTTCCACTCCCGGTCCCACCACAGGCGCATGTTTTTTCGATTTCGATGGCGACGGAAAACCCGATCTCTTCCTCGTTAGCGCCACAGCGAAGGGCGTCAGTCATCTCCTGCACAACATCGGCGACGGCCGCTTCGAAGATGTCACCGACCGCGCAGGCCTAAAACTTTACGGCCCCGGACTGGGCTGTGCGGCGGGAGATTTTGACAACGATGGTCACACCGACCTCGCCGTTTGCTTGGCCGATGGCGTCCACCTCCTCCATAACCAGGCCAACGGCAAGTTTGAAGACGTAACGGAAAAAGTTGGCATTCGCCGCGAAAAAGGCTGCGTCGCCGTCACCTTCGTGGACTACGACCACGACGGCGATCTCGACCTCTACATCACTTCCGCTGCAGAAGGCAGCGCATCACCTCACAACACTCTTTGGCGTAACAACGCCAACAACACTTTCACGGACGTCTCCGCCGAAACCGCGCTCGGCATCCCCGCCACTGGCGCAGGCCTCGTCACCACCGACTTCAACAATGATCGCGCCATCGATTTCGTTTTCGCCGGCGGTTCCGAAGGCGCCTCCATTTACTTAAATCCTCGTGAAGGCAAATTCACTGCACTCCCCATCATCGATTTCAAAAAAGAAAATCTCCCCCCCGGCGTCGGCGTGATCGCTTTTGACTTTGATAAAGACGGCTGGATGGATCTCGCCTTCACCCATGCAGGCCCGCCCGGCATCAGCCTGTGGCGCAACGTAAACGGAAAAAAACTCGAGCGCGTCCCACTCCCGAATCTCAACTGGCAACGCGGCTGGGGAATTTCTTCCATCGATTACGACAATGACGGCTGGCTCGACATTATCGCCGCGGGCGAATCCAGCACCGGTGGCGAACTTCGCCTTCTGCGCAATCTAGGAAGTCAGGGTTGGTCCGACGCCACCAAAGACGCGCATCTCGACGCCATCAAACTTATTCAGCCCCGCGCTGTAGCCATTGCAGACACGCGCGGCCAAGGCGCCGCGGACATCGTCGTGACCCAACTCGTCGGTCCTCCTGTCATCCTTCACAGCGAAGGCGTCGCCGAACACAACTGGATGCACATCGATCTGAAATCTCTCAGCGACAACAAATCCGCCATCGGCACGAAAGTGGAAGTTTACGCAGGCCCGCTCTATCAAAAATGGGAAATCGCCGGCGCTTCCGGCTATCTCGGCCAAAATTCCACATCCGTCCTCGCCGGACTAGGCGCCGAAAAAAATGTCGAAGTCGTCCGCCTGCTCTGGCCCACCGGCGTTCCGCAGGACGAAATAAATCTGTCCGCGAAAAAATTCCATTCTCTCGCCGAACTCGATCGCCGCGGCAGCTCTTGCCCAGTCCTCTTCGCCTGGAATGGCCGCGAATACGAATTCATCACCGACATGATCGGCCCGGGCGTCGTCGGCCACTGGGTCGCACCCGGCGAACGCGACGTCCCCGATCCCGACGAATATCTCAAGGTCAACGCGCGCAGCGTTCATCCAAAAAATGGCGTGCTCAGTTTCCGCTTCATGGAGCCCATGGAAGAAACCGTTTATCTTGACCAGGTCCGTCTTCTGGCCATCGATCATCCCGCGTCCTATGAAGTAAATCCCAACGAGCGTTTCGTCAGCGCTCCGCCATTCCCCGAATTTCGGGTGATCGCCACACGCGACGCCCGTCCGCCAGTCGGCGCGTGGGACGACCGTGGGAATAATGTCCTCCCCTTAATCTCGAAGCGAGACCGCAAGTACGTTTCGGATTTCGACGCGTTACCTTTTACCGGCCTCGCGAAACTTCATTGGCTCGAACTCGACCTTGGAAGCTGGGATTCCGCCAAGCCCCTGCGCCTGATCATGGATGGCTACACCGACTATTTCACCGCCACCTCTATGTACGCGGCTGATCAGGCCGGCATAAAAGTTATCGCGCCTTATGTCGAAGCTCTCGATGCGCAAGGAAATTGGAAAAAAGTAATCGACGACATGGGCTTTCCCGCTGGCCTCGAGCGCACTATGGTTGCCGACCTGACAGGGAAAATTCCGCCCGGCACCCACCGCATTCGCATCGTCAACAATCTTAAAATTTACTGGGACGCCATTCGCATCGATCAAACCCCAGACACCAACGACGTGCATGTATCCGAGGTACCGCTCGCCAACGCTTCGCTAGCTTTCCTGGGCTTCCCGCAAGAAAACCGCCTCACACCCGCGAGCGACACCACCTATTCCTACTCACGCCGCAGCAAAACCGGCCCCTACGCGCGAGCCACCGGCAACTACACTCGTTACGGCGACGTGCAAAATCTACTGCGCGCCTCCGACGATCGTTTCGTGATATTCGGTTCCGGTGAAGGCGTCAAGCTCGACTTCGATCCGCAAAAGTTGCCGCCGCTACAGAAAGGCTGGGTCCGCGATTATTTCTTCTACGCCGACGGTTTTGAAAAAGACCTGGATTTTTACGCCGCCCACGCCTTCACCGTCGAGCCACTCCCGCGCCACACGCTGCTGCCGTATCCCTATCCCGCCGGCCAGGACTATCCCGCCGATCCAACCCATCTCGACTACCAACTAAAATTCAACACTCGCCAGCGCTCCGATCATTTACCCCCATCATTACGCTACCAATACGCCCCCATCCCCTAACAAACTCACTTGCCTTTCGTCTTTGAAGTTGAACTGCAAATCAACAAGCACAAATTTGAAGTTGTGTAGCAAGCAAAAAAACCGGTCATTCCGACCGAAGCAGGCCGGCGCTTTTGCTGTTCTGCTTCGCTCCTGCGAAGCAGCCGGCCTGCGAAGCGGAGGAATCTCTCTTCGATCGATTCGCGGGTGTCTGACGCTCGATTTGTGAGGGTGGGTCTTTTCTTTTGCCCGTCGCTTTTGAAGTCGAGGCGAATATCGACAAGCACAAATTTGAAGTTGTGTACCAAACAAAAATACAGTCATTCCGAGCGAAGTGGCGCGGCCTTTTTCTTCCTCGTTCGCTCCTGCGAACGAGCCGCGCCACGCAGTCGAGCGACTGTCTACTTTGTCAAGCGTTTTCCGCGACCAACCCGGCACAGCTGAATGCTGCTCGCGCCTCACGCGCCCGCGCATTCAGTCGCACCAACAACTTATGCGCCAAGGCCACACGAATCACTCTCTTGGGTTTCCCTTTGGCCGCCATCCGTTCCGCAAACGCCGCAAAGTCCGGGTTGTAGCGGCGCACCACTCCAGCCACCACATACAAAATCGCGCGCACATTGCGGCGACCTCCACGCACCGCTCGTTTGCCTTCGCGCTTGCCGCTGTCTTGCGCCAGCGGTGCCACTCCCACTAACTTCGACACCGCTTTGTTCGACAGCGTTCCGATCTCCGGCAAATCCGCCAGCACTCGCGCCACCGTGCGTCCCGCCACTCCTTTGATCGAGCGCAGCGCCTCTTCCAGCTTTTGCCACAGCGGATCGCTCGCCAACAATCCCGCGATTTCTGCTTCCACTTCGCGCATCTGCTGCTTGGCTACTTTTAGCACCGCGTCGAAGGTCCTCAGCACCCGCGGCTCGTCCACCAAGTGCCGCTGATTTTTCTGATCGGCCGCCAACCTCGACAGCTGCTGCAGCCGCCTGGACAGCGCCTTTAAACGTTGTTGTTCCGCGCTGGCCGGCACCCTCGCTTCACACTTTTTTACTTCCGCAAACCGCGCGATCACCTGAGCATCGATCCGATCGGTCTTCTCCAGCAGCCCCAGGGCCTTGGCAAACTCCCGTACCCCTCGCGGATTCAGCACCGCCACTCCCACTCCTTGGGCCCACAACCTCTGCACTGCTTTTTTCTCGTATCCCCCGGTGGCTTCCATCGCCACCAGTTCCACCTGCTGCTGCTGGCAGAACTCCAGCAGCGCGCTGATCCCTTCCACAGTGTTGTGGAAGGAACCTGTCGCTCCCTGCGGAGCCACAAAGGCTTCCAACGAGATAGAAGAAACATCCACTCCACAAATAATTCGAGCCACGGTAACCTTCCTTGTGCGTGCGATGGAATCGTCTGGCGACTGTTCGGTCGTGCGTGACTGCGGCGGCGGTCCCTAAGCTCGACTTCGGTTGTGCACCGGAGGAATCACGGGCGCCGCCCGCCGCGTGAGGGGTGCGATCTAGATCGCACCCCTCACAGCGACATTCTCACCCAACCTGCCGCCTCTACCTAGATACAAGGAATCTCTCTTCGATCGCTCCCGCGTCCAAACAAAAAAATCCCAATCACTCCAACGCAACATCCACCCAAGCCCGCCCCTGCGCGCTCTTCGCGATCGCCTCGCAAAGCGTCAATTCCTGATGCCCCGTCAAAAAATTCGGAAACTTCTGCGGCGCTTCAAAATCTCCCGCCTCCACATATTCATAAAACTCCCGAAACAATTGCACGAAGGTATCCGGATACCCTTCCGCATGCCCCCCCGGATACACCGCATATCCCCGCGCTTCAGGACTCAACAGCGCAGGATCTTTACACAACAATCCATTCGCCTCATCCCGCCGCCCGATCCACAATTCATTCGGCGATTCCGAATTCCACGCGAGCGAGCCTTCGGTCCCATCAATTTCAAACCACAGCCGCGCCTTCCGTCCCGGGCTCACCTGCGAAACCGTCATCACCCCGCGCATGTCATTCGCGAAGTGCAGCAACACCGACGCATAGTCATCCGTGGTAATCGGCACTTCATCAAATTCATCACTCGACCGTGCCTTGAAAGTCTCCACACGCCCGCGCGGCCGCTGCCGAACTGACACAATCGTTCCCAGGTCCGCGCAAACTTCTTTCACCTTTGCTCCCGCGATCCACATAACTAAATCCAGCCAGTGTGTTCCGATGTCCGACACCGCGCGCAATTCGCCGCCCAGTTTCGGCTCCAGCCGCCAATTCCAATCACTCGCATGCAGCAGCCAGTCCTGCAAAAAACTCCCGTGGACCAGGCGAGGAGTTCCAATCGCTCCACTCGCAACCAGCGCTTTGGCCTCCTGGCAAAGCGGGTAGTAGCGCAAATTGTAAGCCACTCCTCCCGCGCGTTTGCAATCTCTGGCAAGCGCGACCAGTAATGCAGACTCAGCTGTGTCGGTAGCCAGCGGTTTTTCGCACAGCACGTGCTTGCCCGCGCGCATTAACACACTGCACTGTTCGAAATGCAAATAATTTGGCGTGCACACGTGGGCCACGCTCGCCGTTTTGTCTGCCGCCGCCTCCTCGACCGAAGCATAAGCCCGAGGCAAACCCAGAGCCGCTCGTGCTTCCTCGCCACGCTCCGCCGAACTTCCTACCACCCCGCGCACCTCAATGCCCAGCCGCCGCAGCGCATCGACATGCGCTTTACCCACAAAACCAGCCCCGATCAATATCGCCGCAGCTTTCATTCCGCACTCGTCTCCAAAAATTCAGGCGCCCATTGTAATGCATCGGAACAAAACAAAGCGCTTCTCGTTGCGCAGTACAAATCATTCGAACGCCTGCGAACAAACAAAATTCACCAACACCTCATTCGAACGCCTGCACCATTCAATAAAATTCGATTGTTACGGTTACAGTCATTCGAACGGGTTGCACCGTTCGAATGAAATTCAATATGATCATTCGAACGCGCCACAAAATACTTAAAGTGTTTCTTTAAATGTCGGCGCGCCGACATTCTTGTCGGCAAATAATTTCATCATCTTTATATTGTTAGATGGTTAACAACGGATTTAGATCGCTCAACGCTTGGACTGAAATGTTTCCGGCGGGTCCAAATAGCACTGCTTCCAGAATGCTTCCTCGGAAATTTCCCCCTTCGCTAATTGTTGGATGCTCGCAAGCGTCGCGCCCGCGATCCCTCCATCGGCGGAATCGAAAATCACCACCACTCCATCTCCCGCTGTAGCGCCCGCCGTTTCATCCGCATATTTCCGCATCAATGAGCCGGCAAAATTTAATTTCGCGTGCGCGTCAGTCTCCTTGGGATCCTGACTCACCGGTTGCACGGTATAAATCTTCACTGTTTTTCCCTTCAGCGCTTCCCATTCGCCCGGAAAAACACTATTTTCCTCGCGCTCCACTCGGAAAGCCGCTTGCTTTGCCGCAGCTTCCAACCTCGCAGTTTCCTCCAGATGCTCGGCAATCACTTCCGGCAGCTCCAGCGCATTCCGCCGTATGTATCCGCGTGACACCCCTGAAATTTGCACGTGAATCCATTCGCCCGCGGCGTCCAGAAATTCAAACTCATCGTTTACCGCCGCCTTGAATAAAACGCGGCTCTCCTCGCCCGCCCGCGCCAGCACCGGCGTTCCCGCTCGTTTTACCGTCACCAGATTCAGGGGATGCGCCTGATTCTTCTTAACCTCCTCAAGCCCTTGCAGCTCCACGTTCAAACTGCGCATGTGCTTTTCTTCCGTTTCACGCTCGCTGCGCAACCGATTCAGCTCTTCCGTACCTTCCGGCGGTGCGATCGGATTCCCGCCGCCAGGCGACATATTTATGCCCCCACCCAAATTCAATTTTGGCGTCGGAACCGAAATTCCGGAGGTTGCTAGCGAGCGCGCCGAGCCTGGCGCAGGTTTGTTTCCGAATCTCTCGTCCAACCGGTCCAGCAAATCCAGCTCCAGCCGCCCGTTGGAAGGCAAAATCTGGTAGCCCGATTTTGCCGGATCTTTGTCTGCATACCACGCGGTGATCTTCGCGCTCACCTGTACAATTGTCCCCGCTGGAACCCCTGGCAAAACTTCAATAGAGAACTGGCAGAACGCTCGTTCGTAGCGCTCCAGCGGCTGCTGCGTGGTGCCAACGAACCCATCCACGATCGGCAGCTTTTGCCCTGTGTATGCCTGCAAGTCCTTCAATGCCTGCTCGACTTCTGTTTTTGATTTTGAAAACGTTCGTGCGTACGGCATCGCCTGCCCGTTCGCAGAGAAAACCGCAAACGCACAGAGAACCAACGCCACTGCAAAGTCTCGAATTTTAGGTTTTAGAAAATCTTTGGTCACATTCACGGCAAAGGTTCCAGCTGCTCAATCGCAATCCATCCGCGCTGCCCGTCAGGAGTTTCCACTCCCAACCAGTGCGGCGTGACAATCACGATCACCACTTCCGTATACGCCGGCAAGCTCACCACTTTCGCCGAAGACTGAAACGGCGCTGCCTTCAAATCCGTTCCCGGCGCTTTAACTCGGCGCTCCACTTCATGGCGCAAATCTTTCAGCCGCTGTTCGATATCTTTCACTGAGCTTCGCGTCGAAGCCAATAAACTTCTTTCATCGTCGCGTCTGCGAATAATTGTCTGTTTCACTAAATCCGCGCTGTCTCGTCGTCGTTTCATGTCCGCCGCCGCTTGCGCGTCAAGCTGGATGGCTTGCAAATGCTCTTGTAAAGCCTTGTACTCGCTCGATTCCACCGTGCCATCCGAATCATGCACAGTGCGGTGCGTGTTTTCCACGTAAACCGCGTCGATTCGCACCCGGGTGCGCCCCTCTTGTTCTGGAATGACGATGTATCGCACTGCGATAGTTCCTTGATCCGCGCTGTCCATGAAATGGCGCGGTGCGATAGCATCTTTGCGAATCTTGTAAAATACCTGCCCAGGGCCTTTCCAGGGCGCGAACAGCGGAGTTGAGGTGACCACCGTTGCGCCCATGAGCGTACGATCTTTGTCGAAGATCCAGGTACCGTGAATAATCTGGTCTTCCAGGACTTCAATTACCGCTTGCAGCACATCCGCCTTGGCGCCTAATAATTCCCCAGCAAAACCGGGACTGCGAAGTTGTTGCGCCCCCGCGTCAACCGGTCCCGTTAAAACGCCAAGCACGATATATAACGCGATGGGCAAAACAATCGTCGAACTCGAAAGCAATGAGTTCCTCATCCTTAGTCGGCGAAAATTCCCGTTGATGAAATTGTTCAGCTTGTTGCTCAAAGTCATCGAAATTATTGCCATTCTTAAATCTATTTCCGTCCTCCGCCGAGTATTGACCAATCATCGCCGGCAGATTGGCACCAACCCGACGAGAATAACACTTTCCCGGAATCGTCCACGGCCAGCTCCTCAGAGCCGCTGCAAGCGCCGCTTCGATTAGAGGTCGCAAAGCGATGTTGGGTTTCCGCACGGAATGCTGGACGTCATCATTATTCAAGTCGATCGCATAATTTCGTCCAACGTGGTCTCGAAGATACAAAAATCGATAACTCCACACCCAAAATATCCCAATTCCTGTAAACAGCCACTACCGCGAGTGTTAATCGGAATTTTTCAACCAGAAATTAAAAAAATCACTTGCATTCATTTTTTCGTGG
Organism: uncultured Acidobacteriota bacterium; assembly: GCA_963733775.1. Taxonomy (GTDB): domain Bacteria; phylum Acidobacteriota; class Terriglobia; order Acidiferrales; family UBA7541; genus Acidiferrum. Next base: position 599,704 of record CAVTEE010000006.1, read on the forward strand.
ATGTAGGATTCGCGACGGTTCAGGGACTCGGAGTCATGGCGCCTTTTTTTCTTCGCAAAAAGGTGCCGGGAATTCCATGGGGCATGCTTCAGCACACTTCTTTGCGGTCGATAATGGCTTTCGGTCTCTCCCGGAGACCAAGTGGACTAGTCTGCGGTCACCTTTTCCCTTCCTTACACTGCGGTTTGAACTTTCCTTTTGCACATCGTTTTGAGTGTTGAAAGAGGAGGCGGTATGTCCTTGCTTTCGAAGGCAGCAGTGAAGGAAAAGTTTTTCGGATTCACTTCCTCGCTCTTGCTCGCTTTTCTCGCGTTTGTTTTCCTTTTCGCGACTGTTCAGCCCGCTTCCGCCTTACCGGCCTTCGCAAGAAAATATGGAATGCCATGCTCCTCATGCCACGAAGCGTGGCCTAAACTCAGCCCATTTGGACAGGCCTTCAAAGACAACGGCTACCAAATGGGCAACGATCGCGACGCTCCCATCTTCCAGAACCCCGCCTACTGGCCAGTCACGTTCCGCATTACGCCCAATTGGCATCGTGAAAGTCAGAACCTGACAAACGTCGATGGTCCTGGCGGGCCTCTAACCGCCGAGGGTCAGGTCACTACCCACGGATTCGATTGGAGCGGATTGGATTTTCACACCGCCGGGACGCTCGCAAAGAATTTTTCGTTCTATGTCCTCCCTTCTTCCGATAACACCGCCTCTTTTCATTTTGAGTCCGTCTGGGCGCGTGTTGACAATATTTTGGGAAGCAGTTGGTTGAACATCAAGCTGGGAAAGTTTGAACTCGATAACTTGCTCTCGGAAAAACGCATTTTGACCATCACCAATGTCGCTGGCGTGTACGCTAACTATCACTTCCAACCACTGGTTTCCCCCGGAAGTCTCGCTGCTCCGGGCGCCGTTACCGAATCATACGGTTTCGGCATTGGCGACAATCAGGTCGGCCTGGAATACATGGGCCACTCCAAAGACGATCGTACTCGCGTTTCGGCCTCTCTACTCAGTTCGCAGGACGGCCAACCCGGCTTGCCTAACGGTAGGGGCTATAGCGGTTTCTTTAGTGCCAGTCAGGCTTTCCAACTTGGCAGCTGGGGTGTGCAACGAGTCGGCGCCTTCGCCTTCATCGGAAACATGCCGACATTTTTTCAGTTCACCCAAGGCGGGGTCGGTGTCCCTGGAACTGGCATTGGCAACAAGAGCTTTTACCGCGACGGCTTGATCGGCATGTGGTATTTCAGAAAGCTTGATGTCACCACCATGTATTTCCATGGTTGGGACAATGCTTTCCTCGGCTCAAACACTCCAGCGACCAGCCCACTTCCGACCGACGTGAATGGCGTAACGGCCCGCGCACCAACATGGAATGGCGCGCTTATCGAGACGCACTACAACCTCAATCCGCAACTGATTCTGATCAATCGCTATGAAGCGATCCGCATGTCCCGTCAGGTTTTCGCAACCAACCCTGGTAACTTCGGCAACGAAGACGTTTTGACGTTCGGCTGGCGCTACTACCCGTTCATCTCTAGCCGCGCCGGTTTTGCTTTCCACAACGAGTACGCCATCATGCGCCAGCGAGGCGCCTCGCCAATTACTGCACAGGATCTAACCACCAGCAGCTTGCTCGCCGGATTTGACTTCGACTTCTAAGGGTAAAACGATGAGCCTAATGAAAATCACGAAGTTGGCTGTCACACTTCTCGCCGTTTGCCCACTCGCAGTTTTCGCGCAGCCGCCCCAATCTCAGCAAGGCTCGGCGCAGCCAGCCACTCAACCGGCTCCGGCACAGCAAGCTCCACCGGCCGAAAAAGCCGCTGTTACGCCAAACCGCAACGCGCCAATGGAATCCCACATCGGCAAGGTTACCGGACACTCCGAGAGCGGAAAGCAGTTGTTTTACCGCTACTGCTGGGGTTGCCACGGCTTCCGCGGCGACGGGAACGGCGAGAATTGGCTTCCACCGGGCACCTGGTTGGAGCCGTACATGAACATTCAGCCGCGCAATTTCGTTGCGGGAACTTTTAAGTGCCGCTCGACACCAACGGGGACTTTGCCGACTGACCAGGACCTGTACAACACTTTGGTGCGTGGGTTGGTCAATTCCAACATGCCCTCATGGATCACTTTAACCGCGCAAAACCGAGCCGATCTAATCGCCTTCATTAAGACGTTTTCACCGCGCTGGCAAACTGAAAAGTCGGGCGATCCTATCAACGTTCCGGCGGAACCTGCACTGACTCTGAATAGCATCAAGCATGGCCAAGAACTTTTTCAGAAACTGGAGTGTTGGAAATGTCACGGACAGGAAGGCCGTGGCGACGGTCCATCTGCTTCAACCCTCACCGACAGCAACGATCAACCCATTCGCCCGTACAACTTTACCACTGGTTCCCGCTTCAAGTGCGGGGTGACCAACCGCGATTTGTACAAAATCTTCATTACTGGCGTGGATGGCACCCCAATGCCATCGTTTGCCGACGTGGTCAAGCCAGAAGAAGCATGGGACCTGGTGCACTACCTGCGCACGCTGCAAGTGACACACAAGAGCCCCGAGCTGACTTTGTGGATGAGCACTCCGGAAGGCGCTGCGATTGTAAGCGCACAAAAAATCAGCGGCACCCCTACCGGTTCCGGTATCAAGCAATAGCTTTGTAGTTGCAAGAGGTTTCAAGGAGAACAGCAATGCGTCACAAACAGATTATCCCTGCGGCATTTTTATTAACTGGCGTAGCGGCCATGTCCTTCGCTGGTCCGCCTAAGCCCGCCGGTGGTTCCGTCAGCGGAAAAGTCACCTACGAGGGCACGCCCGCGAAGCAAAAGCCCATCGATATGTCCAAGGAGCCCAGCTGCGCCAAGCAGTACACCACTCCTCCGACCACCGAAACGGTGGTTACCGGGCCGGGCAATTCTCTGGAATACGTCGTCGTCTACATTTCCGCAGGCGCTCCTGATGAACCTCCTCCTTCACAGGCAGTGACATTTGACCAGAAGGGTTGCCGCTACATCCCTCACGTGCTCGCGTTTCAGACCAATCAGGAATTGAAAGTCGTGAATGACGACCAGACCTCTCACAACATCCATCCGCTGGCAAAAATAAATCACGAGTGGAACAAGTCTCAGCCTCCTGGGACGCCGCCGATCTCCGAAAAATTCGCGCAGCCGGAATTTATTCCCGTAAAGTGCAACGTCCACCCCTGGATGCACGGTGACTTCGCGGTGATGAAGAATTCGCACTATGCGGTGTCCAAGGAAGACGGTTCGTTCACATTGCCCAATCTGCCGCCAGGAAAATATACCGTCACCGCCTGGCATGAATCCTACGGAACACAAACTCAGGATGTCACCATCTCGGGCAGCGAATCGAAAAGCGTCAATTTCGTTTTCAAAGCCAAGCCTTACTAGTCGGTATCGCATGTGCTCTCGGCTCCTCCAACGCACATGGTTTGTCAACGCTTGAGCTGAACGATCGAAACCGCTGGCGTTGTTTTTGTTTGCAAGTTTGGGAAAACGCAAGAACAGCGCCAGAGTGGGCAATTATCTTACGGTTCGATATCCGAATTGAAGTGTCCGTGTACGCCGCGGGCAAAGGCGGGAAGCGATGGCTAGACTCCTGGCAGTGACCATCATAGTGATCGCCATAGTTTCGGCGATTCCCGTAATCATGCACACCTGGGAAGCGCCAGCGGACATCTCCACCCACGGCCAGATGATTGATGATCAGATGGCTGACACCATGATCGAGGCCGGCGTGTCCTTTCTGGCCGCGCAAATCCTTCTTGCCTTGTTTATCTGGAAGTCCCCCACCAACAAGCCTGGCCCGGAAGGAAAATTTAAAGTTTTCCCCGGAGGCGCCAAAGGCTTGATCATTGCCTCAATTGTTCTGGTAGGTGTGGAAGTTCTCGCTTTGGGCGCGTTCGGATCCAAAGCTTGGGCCAGAGTTTATTTTACTCCGCCAGCGGCCGACGCCATGCCCATCCAGGTCCAAGCCGGGCAATTTGCATTTTATTTTCGTTACCCCGGTAAGGACGGAAAGTTCGGTCCAATTCATCCCGAGATGATCAGCGAGGCCACTCAGAATTTGTTCGGCCTCGATCCGGAACACGACGTGGAATCCAGAGATGACGTCGTCGCAGCGGAGCTGGCCATCCCCGTAAACAAGGAGATTCATCTCCTCATGCACGCCAAGGACGTTAGCCATTCCTTTTACGTCCCTGCGTTGCGCATTCATCAGGACTTCGTGCCCGGCCTCGATCTTTCCGTGCATTTCACCGCCACGAAAATCGGTAAGTACGAAATTGTATGCTCGCAATTGTGTGGTCTCGGACACTACAACATGCGCGCTTACCTGGAAGTTATGTCTCCCGAAGATTTTGATGACTGGCAAAAGAAACAAGCAGCGGCTCAGTAGTTCATCAAGCTCAGAGATAACGAGTCTTTTTCCGTGAGATGCGCGAGGTGAAGGATGCATGACAAGCCAGCAGTTTCAACAGCACCAGCAGTAGTGCACGGTCCTCCGACCACCTTCCTTTCCAAGCACGTCTTTAGTCTGGATCACAAGGTTATCGGCAAGCAGTATTACGCGCTAGCGCTCGCCGCCGTTTTGACCGGCATGGTGCTTTCCTGGCTGATGCGCTTACACCTTGGCTGGACTAACCTGGCGATTCCGGGACTGCAGGCTTTCTCGCCAAACGGCGCGCCCAGCGGTGTCATGACTCCGGAACTATACCTGCGCATCATGACCATGCACGCTACCTTCATGGTCTTTTTCGTTCTAACTACCGCGCCCTTCGCCGCCTTTGGCAATTTCTTTCTACCTATACAGGTCGGCGCCGAAGACATGCCTTTCCCGCATTTCAACATGATGTCCTTCTGGACCACCTTCATCGCTTTTTGCGTTCTGGTCTCCGCCTTCTTCACTACTGAAGGCCCGCCGCTCTCTGGCTGGACCGCCTACGCGCCGCTCAGCGCCATCGGAAAAGACACTGGACCGGGACAAGGTACGGGCCAGGTTCTCTGGGCCGCAGCCATTGGTATTTTTTGCATCGGACAATTGCTTGGCGCTCTGAACTTCATCTCCACCGTGCTCGACATGCGCTGCAAGGGCATGACCTTGAAACGCCTTCCGGTGACGGCGTGGGCGTGGTTCATCACCTCCTGCATGGGTCTGACCGCCTTCGCCGTTTTAATGCCTGCGACGATCTTGCTGATTCTTGATCACGTCGCCGGCACCAGTTTCTTCATCCCCGCAGGTCTGGTAATCAACGACCAGTTGGTGCCGCACTCCGGCGGTTCCACTCTACTTTGGCAACATCTCTTTTGGTTCTTTGGTCACCCCGAGGTGTACATCGCCATCGTGCCTGGCATGGGCATCATTACGCACGTGCTCATCACCAACATGCGCCGGCCCATGGTCAGTATGAAGGCCATCCTCTATTCGATGTGGGCCTTGGCTTTCTTGAGTTATATGGTGTACGGACACCACATGTTCGTCAGCGGCATGAACCCCTTCTCATCGCTGGTGTTCTCTTTCCCCACCCTGATGATCACCATTCCTTCCACTGTGCTGGTGACCATCTGGATCGGCAGTATCTACGGATCGAGAATCCGCATCAATGCCGCGTCGCTTTTTGCGCTTGGTTTTATTTCCATGTTCGTTACTGGCGGAGTTAGCGGCTTCTTTCTCGCGCAGCCATCCATCGACATCATGCTACACGCCACGTACTTTGTGGTTGGCCACTTTCACATGGTCATGGGCGTAGCCGCAATTTTCGGAATCTTCTCTGGAACCTATTTCTGGTTCCCCAAGATGACCGGAAGAATGATGAACGACACTTTGGGCAAGGCTGCATTTCTGGCTCACCTTCGTCGGTACTTACTGCACCTTCATGCCTTTCCATTACCTGGGTTGGGCTGCCAATGTGCGCCGCTACTCGGCGTTCACCGATGACTACTTGAAGCCGCTTATTCCTCTGCACCAGTTCATAACCATTGCCGCTCTGTTCACCGGCGCGGTGCAGCTCATCTTCCTGTACAACCTGGTTCACAGCTTGTTCCGTGGGGCGCCGGCGCCTGCCAATCCCTGGGAAGGCACTTCGCTCGAGTGGGCTATGCCTTCGCCACCGCCATGGAATAACTTTGGCGGTAAGGATCCGGTCGTTTATCACGATGCGGATCAGTACGGCGTGAAGACCGCATCCGGGACTGACTATATTATGCAAGACTCACCCGAGCCGTCTCCGACTGGGTGTTGACGGAGGATTGAGTTCCTCTGAAACGGAAAACATGGCCACCACTATTCCACCTCCAGAACCTGAAGCGCTGCCGCTACCGAAGCGCCCTCAATTGAGCGGCGCCGGCAATTCCGGCGGGCACGACTTCATTCCAGCCGGTGGTAGTCTGAAAGTAGTCGACCAGTACTCTCCGGCGCCTTCTTCCAGCGCGATTTGGGTGGGAATCGCGGCGATCTGCATGTCCTTCGCCGCGTTAACCAGCGCACTGATCGTTCGTCAAGGCGCCTCTTCAGACTGGCGGCACATAACCCTGCCTCCCATTCTGTTCTTCAGCACCTTCGTAATTCTGGTCAGCAGTGCAACTCTCGAAGTGGCCCGTCGCCAAGTCGCCGCTTACATGACTGGACGCGCAACTCACGTTGAGAGCCCTCGACTTTGGCTGTATCTCACTTTGGGCCTCGGTCTCTTGTTTGTGGCCAGCCAATATATGGCTTGGCTGCAGCTGCGCGCGCAGGGCTTGTATCTGGCGACTAATCCGAACAGTTCTTTCTTTTATGTGTTTACCGCAATCCATGCGCTGCACGTGCTGGGCGGGCTTGCTGGTTTACTTCGAGTAATCGGTAAACTGAATCACTTCACGTTACGCCGCAGCACTTTGGATGCGACTGCTTATTACTGGCATTTCATGGGCGTGCTTTGGGTCTATCTCTTCGCCCTGCTGTGGATGAGAATTTAACGCGCTCGATCATGAGGAGGCGTCGTGAGCCATAGTGAAGTAGTCCTGGAAGGTTCCGGACACGGGCACCATGCACCGGTATTCGAGCCTTCGCCCTTCGCCGTTCCGGCAAAAAAATTGGCGATGTGGCTGTTCATTATTTCCGACATCATGACCTTTGCCGGATGTCTGATCGCTTACGGTTTTCTCAGGAATTCTCAACCCGATTGGCCCAGGCCCTACCAGTCAGGCACCATTATCAGCGTTATGATCATGACCTTCATCATGATCACCAGCAGTTTGACCATGGTGCTGGCTGTCCGCGCTGCGCGCGCTGAGAGACGCGATGAAGCCTTCCGCTTTACCATGATCACTTTGCTGATGGGCCTCGTCTTCGTCGCCATGCACCTCCGCGAATGGTTCAGCATGATTAACCAGGGCGTCACCTTGTATAAAAATCCGTGGGGCACCGGCCTCTTCGGCGGCGCCTACTACAGCATCACCGGCATCGAGTTGTTGCACGTAATCGCCGCGCTCATTGCTTTCGTTATCGTCGGAATGGGCTACAAGCGCGGCCGCTACACCTCCGTTGACCTGGAGAATTGCGGCTTGTTTTGGCAATTCATCAACATTGTGTGGATGTTCGTGGTGCCCTTGGTCTATCTCATGAATGCGGCTGGCTGAAGTTCAGATCGCGAAAGGAACCGTGATGACAAACGCGTCGCTGGAACAAAGCGGGACCGGCAAGTATTACGTCGTCTACGTCTGCATGCTGGTTATCTCCGCGATAGAACTCTTTGTCACCTATCGCCACCCGGGTGCCCATGAATTATTGGGCGCACTTTTGATTTTGTCTTTTATCGGAGCGGCTCTCGGCGTACTTTACTTCATGGGCTTGGCGTCTGAGAATCGTAATGCGATGATCGGATTTGCGATCTTTACCCTCTTCGTGCTTGCGGCCATCAATTACGGCTGGACAGACAGCTTCCGAATTCTTCTTGGTGTCCCTTACGCAAAGTAACGGCCGTCGCGTTATAGTAGTGCTTTCGAGGAACAAATCAGTGAAGAGTAAGCGCCTTTTCCATGTCCTAACCATCGCTCTCGCGGTCTTCGCGACGCTGGCTTTTACCCCCGCCGCGTTTTCGCAAAGCTGCGCCCTTTGTTACACCCAGGCTGCTTCTGCCGGACATCGCATGATCGAAGCATTGCGCAGCGGGATATTAGTGTTGGTCGTCCCACCCACGTTGATGTGGCTGGTAATCGCCGCGATTGCACATGCTAAACGCAATCAGTTCAAACACGCGGGTCAAGCTTCCGAATCTGTTTCCGATTGGTAGCAGCCCGAAGTGATCGATGTTTCTCGCTCAGGGTTTAAATCTACAAAGCCAAAATTCCGCCCGCCATATCTGAAGCTATTAGTTGCGTCCGTTTTATTTGCGACTTCGGCGGCCTTCGCTTCAAGCCAGGCCTTGAATCCCAAAACCTCTCAAGCACCCCGCAGGTTGCCGCTGTCAAAGTTTTACGACACGCCTGACCCATTGCCTTCCGGCCAACCTGGTGAATTGATACGCGCCGAACCGTTCTACGAGTATCTTTTGCCATACACCGTCTCGTCCGTTCGCATTCTGTATCATTCGCGCTCTCCTCACGACAAAGATGTCGCCGCGTCAGGGGTGGTTTTGCTGCCGCGTGGAACGCCCCCGCCCGGTGGCTGGCCCATCATCGCCTGGGCCCACGATTTAACCGGTTCTGCAAGACAATGTGCGCCCTCTTTATCAAAAACCCTCAATGAGGGTCCGCTGCTCTCCATGTACGTGGGCTTGGGCTATGCCGTGGTAGCTTCCGACTACGCGGGATTGGGCACTAACTTTCCATACGCGGTCCTTGATATACCGTCCAACGCGCAGGACGTGATCAACTCCGTTGCGGCGGCCCGCGCTGCTTTGCCGCAACTGGGTTCGAAGTGGCTGGTCGCCGGCTACGCCCACGGTTCGAGGGTTGCCGTTGGCGTAGCTGAAGCTCTACCAAAGAACTCTAACAAAGAGTTTTTGGGAGCTATCGGAATTTTGGGCGCCGCCAACCCCCCGGAATTTTTCGAGCAACTTGCACATGGGCCGTCATACCCCATGCTAATTTTCTTGGCACAAGGAATTAAAAATCAGCATCCGGAATTCCCAATCGACGACATGCTGACTGAGAAGGGCATCGCCCTTTACAAAAACCTCGCCGACAGTTGTGAAGCGCCCTCAGAGCAGGTACCTGACTCCAACGAATTGGTAAAGCCCGGCTGGCAGAATCATCCCTACCTAAAAGATTTCTTTTCGAGGAACGCCCTAGGCCGCCGCCCCGCTTTTAGTCCTGTATTGCTCATCAGCGGCGAAACCGCTGGCGACGTACCGGCGTCACTCACTGCCGCTCTCGTGAGCCAGCTCTGCCAGCAGAAAGATCATGTTCTTTTTGTCAATTATCCGGGTCTCAACCCCAGCGCAGTTCTGGGAAATTCGGTCGGCGAGCAAGTAAGTTGGATCCGCGCACGATTTTCGGGACAGCCTGCTCCCAGCAATTGTCACTAAAAGTCCTCCCTAATCATCTTCATGTTCCAGCGACTCTCGTACCTTTTCCAGTTCTTTTCGTTTGGATTTCTCCACATCCGGAAATGCCAGATTCAACGAGTTCAGTTCCGTCACGATCGCCAACGCCGCCACGACTCTTGTAAACCATTTATTATCCGCCGGGATCACGTACCAGGGCGCATTCTTGGTCGCAGTGTTTTGAATGGTCTCCTGGTAAGCGTCCTGGTATTGCTTCCAGTAGCCGCGCTCTTTCACGTCGGCCATGGAGAATTTCCAGTTTTTCTCCGAATCGTCCAGTCGCGCCAGGAAACGCTTTTTCTGTTCCTTTTTTGAAAGATGCAGGAAAAATTTCAACACCACGATCCCGTTGCGCGTCAAATAGCGTTCAAACGCATTGATGTCTTCGTACCGTTCTTCCCAGATTTGTTTTGTGACCAGTTTCGCAGGCAATTTCTCGTTTTGTAATATGTTTGGATGAACTCGTACCACCAAAACTTCTTCGTAATAAGAGCGATTGAAAATACCAATCTTGCCGCGTTGCGGCACTACCTTGTGACATCTCCACATAAAATCGTGCTCCAGCTCTTCTTTGCTGGGCTCTTTGAACGACCACACATCGCAGCCTTGCGGATTTACTCCGGACATCACATGGCTGATCAAGCCGTCTTTTCCGGCCGCGTCCATGCCCTGAATGATTACCAGCATTCCCCAACGGTCCTGTGCGTAAAGTTTTTCCTGCAAATGTCGCAACATCTCGACACTGTGCTGCAGCAGACCATGAGCTTCCCGTTTGTCCTTCATGCCGCCGGTATCTTCGGGATCGTGGTCTTTCAAACGAAACTTCTCGCCTTGCGCGATGCGGTACGGCGCCGCAAGCTGTGTTGCTTCTTTAACGAATTTTTTGGTTTTCATGACGTAGCAATAAGTGTAGCTGGAGATTACACGCCTGCGAAAGTATAGTGCGGATACGCCGGTTCGTTGCCGGCCAGATCAAAATTGTCCATTCTTCCTGAACCAAGTTTGTTTCGATCCCTGGCGTACAGCCTGACTGCGGGTCTCCTGACGTGAACGGAACTCTTGCACGCAAACTACGCTTCACCGATTATTTCGCGCTGGCCTTTGGAACCATGGTGGGCGTCGGCTGGCTGGTCGTCATGGACGATTGGCTGGGCCGCGGCGGCCCGCTTGGCGCGATCTTAGGCTTTGCGATCGGCGGAGTTCTTTTGTTGCCGGTCGGTTACGTTTATGGCCAGTGGGTGCAGCGTCTGCCGGACGCCGCGGGCGAAGCCGCCTACACCGCGCAGGTTTTTCCGCCAGTCCGTCAGCTACTTCACCGGATGGATCATGCTGCTCGCATATTTTATCGTTTGCCCCTGGGAAGCTGTCGCCGTCGGCAAACTCGCCGCCTATCTTTTTCCATCGCTCAATTCCTTCGAGCTATATCATATCGCCGGCCACCCGGTGTTTCTTCCGCGCCTGCTGCTGGGTCTGGGACTAACAATCTTCATCAGCCATCCTTAATTATCGCGGCGTTCGCGCCAGCGCCACGTTTCAAAATTGGTCAGCGGGAACGGTCCTGGTGCTGTTCCTGGTAATTGTCGGAGCCAGCGCCGTGCACGGTTCGCCCGCGAATTTTCATCCAGCGTTCAGCGCCACGCCGTTCATTTCCATTTTGCTTACGCTGCAGATCGTGCCGTACTTCATGACCGGCTTTGAGTCAGTGCCCAAAGTTGCGGAAGAAGCTCACCCGGAATTCCGGTCCCGCGGATTTTCTAGCGCGATCTTCCTGGCGGTGATAGTCGGCGCAGGATTTTATGTGCTGGTCACCGCCGCGGTCGCTTACGTCGCACCGTGGCAAGGATTACTCGGCAAACCATTCGCCACCGCGGTCGCTTTCGAGCAGGGTACCGGCGCGCCTTGGCTGGTGCGCATCGTGATGGCTTCCGCGATGGTCGCACTGTTCGAAGTGTTCAACGGAAATTTTGTGGCCTCCAGCAGATTGTTATTTGCATTCGGCCGCCGCGGCACGATCCCTGCGCGCTTCGGCAAAGTTCACGAAACATTTCTGACTCCTTCCGTAGCGGTCGTCGGCATCGCATCAGCCACGATCGTCGGTCTGCTACTGGGCGATGCGATTCTCGTTCCGGTGACGGAAGTCGGCTCCATGGCCGCCGCTACCGGATGGTTCATGGCCTGCCTGTCATTCTGGCTGGTGGAAAAGAATTCCGGTAAACGGCTGATTACCAGCCTGGGAATCGTTGTTGCCCTGTTACTCGTGTTGATGAAACTGCTGCCGCTCTTTCCGGGACATTTTTCCATGGCCGAGTGGTTGGCTCTCGGCAATATGGCTGGCGCTGGGATTGATGCTGCGGCGCGGCTAACGGCAAGCGTCGATACGCTCGTGTATACTTTTTAATTGCGAAACCTCACCAATAATTCATGATTCCATTTCTGCATCTGGGTCCGCTTGACCATTCCGACCTTCGGACTGATGGTCGCCATAGGTTTGTTGGTGGCTGCCTATGTGCTTCAAGCGGATTTCGATCGCCGCCGCGCGTACCTCCCTCCCGCCAAAAAATCCAAAGACGAGCAAGCCGAGCGTAAAGACGAAGGTTTTCTGATCATTGGCATCGCTGGTTTCGCCGGCCTGGTAGGGGCGCGGCTTTATCATGTGCTGGAAAGCCCCGGCGAATTTTTTGCCGATCCCTGGCCTTTGCTGTTCAGCCGTTTTGGATTTGCATGGTTCGGCGGTTTTCTGGGCGGACTGATCGCGCTGATTATTTTGGCGCGTTATTTAAAAATTCCGCTGCTCGAATTCCTGGACATCTGCTCCCCGGCCGCCGCCGTAGGTTACGCCATCGGCAGGATCGGGTGCCTGTTATCCGGCGACGGCGATTACGGCCGCCCCACGTCGCTCCCCTGGGGCATGAGCTTTCCAAACGGCGTGGTGCCTACCACCGATCGCGTGCATCCCACTCCGCTGTACGAATTTTTTATCTGGCTGGCCATTGCCGCATTTCTTGTGGCACATGGGCAAAAAATCGCTGCAGAAGCCCAAGGCCAAAGGCGAAATTTTCTGCAATTACCTGATCCTTACCGGAATCGCTCGTTTTCTGATTGAATTTATTCGCATCAATCCGCGTTCGTTTTTTGGCCTCTCGAACGCGCAGGCCGCAAGCCTTGCTTCCATCCTGGCCGGCGCGGTGTTGCTTTGGCGTATTAAAAGCCAATTCTACGCGCTGAAGAAAGAGCATCGCATTGTTGAACACATTGCTGCGCATGGCGACATCCTGCAACCGGAATACTCCCGGGCGACGCCCGAATGCCCTCATCCCGAACGCTGGCACATGTACGATTCCATGACCGCCGAAGTCGAAGTTCTCGATTTTCTGTGCCAGTTGGTAAAAACGGTGAAGCCCGAACTGATCGTGGAGACCGGTACTTTCTCCGGCTTGAGCACACTGCGACTCGCCGAAGGCCTGAAAGCCAATGGTGTGGGCCGGGTAATTACCTGCGAGTTTGATCCCAAGGTTTTCGCCGCCGCAAAACAGAGATTCGACTCTTCCGGCCTGGCACCATGGATCGATGCGCGAAACGTGTCCAGCCTGGACATGAACGTCGAAGGCACCATCGACATGCTTTTCTGCGACAGCGATGCTCCGCTGCGCGAACAGGAAGTTCGGCGATTCCTGCCGCAGATGAATCCGTGGGGATTAATTCTGATGCACGACGCCAATTCCGCGATGAAAATCGTGCGCGAATCAGCGCTGCGACTTGAAGCGGAAGGCCTGATCACCGCGCTGTTGTTGCCCACTCCGCGCGGTCTAGTTCTTGCGCAAAAGAAAAGATAGTTTTTTTCTGAAGAAGAGTTTTGGTGAAGCCATCGCAGCGATGGCTCTCAATTTTTAAAGCATCTGGCGCAAAACGTACTGCAGGATGCCTCCGTGCCGGTAATACGCCACTTCTTCCGGAGTATCGGCGCGAGCGATCGCGGAAAATGTTTTTTCCTTCCCGCCCGCTAGTTTCGCTCTTACGGTGATAAGTTTTTTTGGTGACAGCGAAGAGATTCCTTCGATCTCGAATACTTCGTGGCCTGTAAGCCCCAAAGACTCCCGAGTTTGCCCCAGCCTGATATTCCAGCGGCAAAACGCCCATCCCAATCAAATTGCTGCGATGAATCCGCTCGTAGCTTTCCGCAATCACCGCGCGCACCCCGAGCAAACGCGTACCTTTCGCGGCCCAATCGCGCGACGACCCTGATCCATATTCTTTGCCAGCCAGCACCACCAACGGCACGCCTGCTTCGCGATATCGCACCGCAGCATCGTAAATAGACATTTTTTCTGAATTGTTTTTTGCGTCGTTGCTCCCGCTATCCAAATAGAGTGTCCAACCGCCTTCAGTCCCGGGAGCGAGCTGGTTGCGCAGCCGAATATTCGCAAACGTGCCGCGCATCATCACTTCATGATTGCCGCGCCGCGCACCATAGGAATTGAATTCGTGCGGCTTGACCCCGTGAGCGATCAGATATTTTCCCGCCGGGCTGTCGACAGGAATAGAGCCCGCCGGCGAAATATGATCGGTGGTCACGCTATCGCCAAGAATCGCCAACACCCGCGCGCCATGCACATCGGCCAGCGCCGGGGCCTCCTTGGGCATGTTGTCGAAATACGGCGGCATCTTGATGTACGTCGACTTGGGATCCCACTGATAAATGTCGCCCGCGGGCACCGGCATGGATTTCCAGTGCGCGTCGCCTTCAAAAACCTGCGCATACTGCTTGCTGTACATTTCCGAAGTGACCGCCTCGCGAACGGTTTTTTCTATTTCCTGTGGAGTCGGCCAGATGTCCCGCAAATAAACCGGTTTGCCCTTCGCGTCAGAGCCCAGCGATTCGGTAGTCAGATCCACATCCATTCGTCCAGCCAGCGCATAAGCGACCACCAGAGGCGGCGACGCCAGATAATTCGCGCGCACCAGCGGGTGAATGCGTCCTTCGAAATTGCGATTTCCGCTAAGCACCGCAACAGCCACCATGTTGTTATCTTTGATGGCTGCGCCGATGGCGTCGGGCAGCGGCCCGCTATTGCCGATGCAAGTCGTGCAGCCGTAACCCACCAGATGAAATTTCAGTTTTTCAAGATACGGTGTGAGCCCCGCGGCTTGAAGATAATCCGTAACTACTTTTGATCCCGGCGCCAGACTGGTTTTTACCCACGGCTTCACGCTCAGTCCGTGCTCCACCGCTTTTTTAGCAAGCAGCGCCGCGCCCAGCATCAACGAAGGGTTGGAAGTGTTGGTGCAACTGGTGATCGCGGCAATCACCACTGCGCCACTCGAAAGATCAAAGCAGTCGCCATTATTTTTGACCGCCGCATGAATGGCCGGCGCGCCTTCGACAACTTTGGCGAAAGAATTTTTCGCGTTGCGCAGCGCCACGCGATCTTGCGGCCGCTTCGGACCAGCCACGGTGGACTCCACCGTGCCGAGATCAAGCTCCAGCGTGCCGTTGAAATCCGGAGCCGGAGTCGCATCCGTTCGGAAAAGCATCTGCTCTTTGCAGTACGCTTCGACCAGCGCGATCTGCTCGGCAGGCCGCGCCGTGAACCGCAGATAATCCAGCGTCTCCGCGTCGACGGGAAAGAACCCCATGGTCGCGCCATATTCAGGCGCCATGTTGGCGATGGTTGCGCGATCCGGAATGCTCAAGGTGGAAAGTCCCGAGCCGTAAAATTCCACAAATTTTCCGACCACGCCATGCTTGCGCAACATTTCCGTCACCGTAAGCACCAGATCGGTAGCGGTTGCGCCTTCATTAAATTTGCCATGCAACCGAAATCCCACTACTTCGGGAACGAGCATCGAGGACGGCTGGCCCAACATCGCCGCTTCCGCTTCAATTCCGCCCACGCCCCATCCAAACACGCCCAGCGCGTTAATCATGGTGGTGTGCGAATCGGTGCCCACCACCGAATCGGGATACGCCTCAACTTTGTTGCCGGAAGGCATGGCGCAAACCACGCGCGCAAGATATTCCAGATTTACCTGGTGGCAAATCCCCGTGTCTGGCGGCACTACTTTGAAATTGTGAAATGCGGTTTGACCCCAGCGCAGAAACGCGTATCGTTCCACGTTCCGCTGAAATTCCAGTTCTGCGTTTAGCCCGAAAGCATTCACGTTGCCAAAACTATCGACCTGCACGGAATGGTCGATGACCAATTCCGCGGGGAACAGCGGATTGATGCGCTTGGGATTTCCGCCCATGCGCTGCACCGCTTCGCGCATGGTGGCCAGATCCACGATGGCCGGCACGCCGGTAAAATCCTGCAACAATACGCGCGCAGGCATGAAGGCAATTTCTTTTTCAGCGAGTTCCGGGGCGCCAATTGGCCAGCGATTGGATGTCCGCGGCGTGCACGAATCGGTTGTCTTCGCAGCGCAGAAGATTTTCAAGCAGAATACGCAGAGAAAAAGGCAGCTTGCTCAGGTCCGCGACGCGGTTTTTCTCGAGCGCTTCCAGCCGATGTATTTCAAAACTCTGCGCTCCAACGCGCAGCGTGTCACGCGTGCCAAACGAATTTCCTGCGGAGATGGCCATCCTCGCGGTCCTTTCACCGTTGCCCAGCCCTCCATGATAACCGAAATCGAATTACGGCGCGGGCGGCTATACTGGTAATGCCGTGAGCGCCACTTTGAAAATCGTCTTAATTTCCACCTATGAGCTGGGGCGCCAGCCCTTTGGCTTGGCATCCCCCGCGGCATGGCTGCGCAAACGCGGGCACGATGTTGTCTGCATGGACCTGGCGCGGCAGGCCTTGCATGAACCCGCGATAAAAGAAGCCGATTTAATCGCCATTTATCTGCCTATGCACACGGCGACGCGCTTGGCGGCGCAGATTCTGCCTGGGTTGCGCGCGCAAAATCCCAATGCACATTTTTGCTGTTACGGCCTTTATGCGCCCATGAATGAGGCGTACTTGCGAAGTCTGGGCGTAGCAACAATTTTAGGCGGCGAGTTTGAAAATGGTTTGGTTCATTTGGCGGAGCGCCTGTCGCCGTCAAAGGTGTCGAAGGATCGAACGGGAATGGCGTTCATCGACCAGCACCGCAAGAAGAATCGTTAATCTCGCTGGAACGCCTGAAATTTGAGGTCCCGGACCGCTCTGGCATGCCCGCATTGCAGAAATACGCGCATCTTATTATTCCCGGCGACGGTTACCGCATCGTGGGCTCAACGGAAGCCAGTCGCGGATGCAAGCATCTCTGCCGCCATTGCCCGATCGTGCCGGTATACAACGGCGTTTTCCGGATCGTGCCGCGAGAAATTGTGCTTGAAGACGTTCGCCGTCAAATAGCCGCGGGTGCGCAACATATTTCCTTCGGCGACCCGGACTTTTTTAATGGCATAGGTCACGCCATTCCGCTAGTCGAACAATTTCATCACGAATTTCCCAACGTAACGTATGACGTCACCATAAAAATCGAGCACCTGAGAAAATACGAAGAGCACTTGCCTAAATTGAAAGAAACCGGTTGCTTGTTTGTGATTTCGGCCGTGGAGTCCGTTGACGATATATTTCTCGCCGCGCTGGAAAAGGGCCACACCCGCGCCGATTTCCTGCATGTCGCCGCCATATTTCGCAATTTAGGCCTGACCTTGCATCCCACTTTCGTTCCGTTTTCACCATGGACCACCGTCGAAAATTATCTCGATCTGTTGCGCGTCCTGTATGACGAGCAGCTGACGGAAAATGTGGCTCCCATTCAACTGGGCATTCGCCTGTTGATTCCAGCGGGCTCGCGCATGCTGGAACTCGAAGAAATCAGGCGAGCGATTGGCCCTTTCGATCCGCAATCGCTTGTATATCCGTGGCGGCACTCCGATTCCCGCGTGGACGCATTGAGTGAGACAGTGCAGGAAATTGCCGCTGCGGCCGACCGGGACAAGCTATCGCGCACGATGGCTTTTGAACGCATTTGGACAGCTGCACATCGCGCTGCTGGGATCGCAGCCGCCGCAGCTTTCCCGCGCTCAAACGGCGCGGGCCGTTCCATTCCTAAGCGAGCCCTGGTATTGCTGTGCGGAACCTACAACCGATCAGCTGATTTCCATTGGACGCCCGAAACCCGTAGTCAACAATCCGACCGTATCGGCAGACAGTTTTGTTTGAAGCTGACAGATGTCATTAACAATGGACGCTCCATCCAGACAAAATCCCTCGAAGCGATTGCTCCTGTTCACCAATAAACTGGGCTACCAAACCCGCAGCTTTGAAGAAGCCGCTCAAAAACACGCTACCGAGCTCATCTACGTTACAGACCGCTGCCACCAACTGGAAGATCCCTGGGGCGATCGAGCCATCGCGGTGCACTTTGAATCCGCGCAGTCTGCGGCAGCCACCGTAGTTGCAGCGTTAAACGGCAAAAGCGTCGATGGAATCCTGGCCTTGGGAGATGCACCGTCCGTGGCGGCCGCGTACACCGCTCGCGAGCTGGGAATTTCTTACAATCATCCGGCTTCCGTGGAAGCTTGCCGCTCAAAATTACGTATGCGCGAAGTGTTCCGCGAAACCGGCCTGAACACGCCATGGTTTCGCGTCATGAATCTTGATCCATTGCCCGAGCCCGCGCTTTTAGGAATTTCTTATCCGTGCGTTTTGAAGCCGCTCTCGCTTTCCGCCAGCCGCGGCGTAATTCGCGCAAACAATCGAGACGAATTTGTTACCGCGGCACAACGCATTCGCAAGCTGCTCGAGTCGCCAGAAGTCCGCGCCACTCGTGAAGCGCACCTCGATCAGATTCTCGTGGAGGGCTACATATCCTGGCAGGGAAGTCGCCGTCGAAGGCCTGCTGACTGATGGAGTTCTTAGAGTTCTGGCGATTTTCGATAAGCCCGATCCGCTTGAAGGCCCGTACTTCGAAGAAACAATTTATGTGACGCCATCCAGCCTCACGGAATCGCAACAACTCGCGATTCAAAAATGCGCCCAGGACTCCGCGCGCGCCATCGGCCTTACACGCGGTCCGGTGCACGCCGAGTTTCGCATCCGTCGCGAAAACGAGGCGGACGAAGTCTGGCCACTGGAAATCGCTGCCAGGCCCATCGGCGGATTGTGCGCACGGGCCCTGCGCTTCGTCGAAAACGAAGATCAAATGTTGCGGATAAAAACACGAATGAGCCAGCAAGCATCGGGCTGGAAGAGTTACTGCTGCTTCACAGTTTAGACGTGCCGGTGAGCACCTGGACGCGCGAACGAGGGGCCTCCGGCGTAATGATGATTCCGGTACCCAGCAGCGGGATACTGGAAAGTGTTCAGGGGGAAGCAACCGCGCGCGAAACTCCTGGAATCACTGAATTGCTCATTACCGCCCGCCTGCATGATTTCATCGAGGCATGGCCGGAGGGCGCCAGCTATCTAGGATTTTTATTTGCATCCGCGGAAACGCCGCGCGAAGTTGAGCAAGCGCTAAAAGCGGCGCACGCGAAATTATGTTTTACGATCACTCCAAGGCTGCCCGTACAGCACCCGGCACAACATGCCAGCGGCAAATCGGCTCGATAGCGCAGCCAACCTACTCACGAAAATTATCCCTTAGCTTTTGGCGGCACGTACCCTTCTGGCAACTTCGAACCTTCCCCAAAGAAAAATTGCTCCATCTGCTCTTCCATGATCTTCTGTGAATTAGGATCCAGTGGATTAAGCCGGTATTCGTTCATCACCATCTTGGAATGTTCCAGCCATAATTTCCAAGCGTCTTTCGATACACTTTCATACACGCGTTTTCCAAGCTCGCCTTTCCACGGCACTCGATCGAGGCCGGGCAAATCTTTATTGAACTTCACGCAATGCACGATGCGTGTTCCGGGCTGGGGTGTCTGGTTGGCGGGAGGCGTCGAGCCGCCATTTTCACTGGCCATAAACTGTTTCTCCTGAAAAACCTGCTTTTGACCTTACTGCAACTTCGGCGAAATTCCTAGTCGCCACGCCCTGAACATGGCTCACGGCCCCAGCTTGCGAAAACAGTTTGAAGCAACTCGCGGATGTTGTTATACAAGCAGTGGCCCAAGTCGAAGATTCACGCAAGAAACGAAAGCTCGATCATTTCAGCCCCTTAATTTCTGAAACTTGGAGGATCGCGTTCTTGGCCGACATTACCACTATGTTCTGGGACATTGGCGGGGTCATCCTCACCAACGGCTGGGGCCGCGCTTCCCGGCATGAAGCCGCAAAAGTGTTCAACCTGGACTGGGAAGAATTTGTGGACCGTCACGATCTGTGCTTCCCGGCTTTGGACGCCGGCCTCATCACCCTCGACGCATATCTAGACCGCACCCTCTTTTACCGGCCGCGGCCTTTCACCCGCGAGGAATTTACCGCTTTTATGTTTGCGCAATCGAAAGAATTTCCAGAAACGCGAGCCATTCTCGATGAAGTCACCCAGTCAAAGAAATATTTTATCGGCTCGATAAACAACGAGCCCCTGGAGCTTAATCAATACCGCATCGACGTCTTCGATCTGCGACGGAACTTCGACGTTTTTTTCAGCTCCTGTTACGTGCGTTCGCGAAAGCCCGAAGAAACCATCTTCCGTATCGCTCTGGAAGTTTCGCAACGTCCGCCAGAAAAATGCATCTTTATAGATGATCGGGCCCTCAACCTTGAAGTCCCCCGGCGCCTGGGCATGCAAGTCATTCACTACCACGATGCCCAGAGTTTGCGTTCTGAACTGCGAAAGTACCGTGTTGAGGTATAGTCTCCTGAAGCTTAAATCGGTTAAATGCGGCCTTTTTAGATGGAAAGGGAACCCTGATGGTGGACAACACTAATCCTTCCGGCGGCTACAATGGCGCCACCGAACCCGTTACCGTGGTTCTTTTTGGAGCCTCGGGTGATCTCGCAAAACGCAAAGTGATTCCCGCCATGTATGACCTCGCTATTCACAATTCCCTCGGACCCCGCTACACCATCGTAGGCTTCGCCCGCACGCCCATGAGCGACGACAGTTTTCGCTCCGCTTTGGGAGAAGCCGCTAAAAGCATTTCGGAAGTCGGCCCCATCGACCCGAAACAATGGGATGAATTCGCCGGCAATCTGCATTACAGCCAGGGCGAATATGACGATCCGGAATCTTACGCGCGCCTCGCGAAATGTTTGGAAGACCTCGAAGCGGCAAAAAAGCTTGGTGGCAATCGTTTATTTTATCTATCCACTCCACCGGAAGTTTACCCTCACATCGTCGACCAATTGGGTAAAGCCGGGTTGGCGAAGCCCAAATCACCCGATGCCTGGGTAAGAATTATCATCGAAAAACCTTTTGGACGAGACTTGGCGTCCGCCAAAGAGTTGAACAAAACCGTTCTAAATGTTTTTGAAGAAAAGCAGGTCTACCGCATCGATCATTACCTCGGAAAAGATACCGTGCAGAATTTGCTGGTGCTGCGCTTTGGCAACGGCATTTTTGAGCCGCTATGGAATCGGAATTATGTGGATCACGTGCAGATCACCGCCGGCGAAACGCTAGGCGTGGAGCGTCGCGGCGGTTTCTATGAAACCACCGGGGCCTTGCGCGACATGATCCAGAGTCACGTCCTGCAACTTACCTCGCTCGTGGCTGTCGAGCCGCCCGCCTCTTTTGATGCCACGTCGGTGCGCAACGAAAAACTGAAAGTGTTGCAGTCCATTCGCCCCTTCAATCTGGAAATGGTTGCGCAGGCCGTCGTGCGCGGCCAGTACGCGCCCGGCCAGATTGGCGGCAAGTCCGTCCCAGGATACCGCCAGGAGCCCGGCGTAAGCCCCACCTCGCGCACCGAAACTTTTGTGGCTGCCAAGTTATTGGTCGACAACTGGCGTTGGGCCGGCGTGCCATTTTATCTGCGCACCGGAAAACGCCTCGCAAAACGCAGCACCGAAATCGTGATCGAATTTCGACGTGCGCCGCATATGGTCTTCCGCGAACGCGATCTGGAGCCCAATCGCCTGGTCCTCAATATACAACCCGATGAAGGTGTCTCCATTTCCTTCGTGGCCAAGCGCCCGGGAACGGAAATGAGCATCGGCAACGTAAATATGAATTTCAAATACAAAGAGGGCTTCGGCGATGCTCCCCGCAGCGCCTACGCCACGCTGGTGAATGATTGCGTGCGCGGAGATGCCACACTCTTCGATCGCGGCGATAACGTCGAGGCTGCTTGGGCGCTAATCGATCCGATCCTGGACGTCTGGACCGCCGCAAAGAGCGCGGCCGTCCCGCAATATTCTGCCGGAAGCTGGGGCCCGCATGAGTCCGACGTTCTTCTCGAGCGCGACGGCAGGCATTGGCACAACCCGTAGTAAAATTTCCGGTAGCACTTCTCGAAGATTTAGGGGGAGCTGGTGATCCTTGCTGGGGATGTCGGCGGTACGAAGTGTAATCTCGCGTTGTTCTCGGAAAAAGACGGCAAGCTCACTTTTGTTTTCAAACAAAGATTTGCAAGCAAGGAATTTGCGCAATTCAGCCGCATCGTGAAGGAATTTTCACGCCAGGCCGCGCCCTATCTCGCCGGCGAGCGCATTGAGGCCGCCGGCTTTGGCGTTGCTGGACCAGTAATTAAAAATCGCGTTCGCGCCACAAATCTTCCCTGGGTCGTGGATACCGAAAATCTTGTCGACGAGCTGAACGTAAAACAAGTTGTCGTGTTGAACGATCTGGGCGCCACGGGCCACAGCATCGAACATCTCCCTGCGGAAGATTTCTGCGTCCTCAATACCGGCAAGCTCGAACCTGGCGGCACCAAAGCTTTGCTCGCCGCTGGTACCGGGCTCGGCCAGGCGATTTTGGTGTGGAATGAACTTGAAAACCGTTACAAGGTGGTGCCTTCTGAGGGCGGCCACTCCGATTTCGCGCCGCACACCGAACTGCAGATCGAACTTTTGCGCTTCATGCGCCGCCGTTACCCACAGGTAAGTTGGGAATTGATTCTTTCCGGGCGCGGCTTTCGTACTTTGCATGAATTTCTTGCCCCCACTGTTCGACATCCCACCTTTGAGGATCCCGACGCCGATCCTGCGCCGGTTATCACCCGCCAGGGTCTGGATAAATCGTGCCCCGTCTGTGTGGAGACCCTGGATCTATGGTGCGCCATCTACGGCGCGGAAGCCGGAAATTTGGCGTTGAAAGTTTTGGCGCTAGGCGGCGTGTTCGTGGCCGGCGGAATTGCCGTAAAAATACTTGGAGAAAATCAGAGACGGCTCGTTTTTTCAGGCTTTTCAGGACAAATGGAAATTTGAACAGCTCATGAATAATATTCCTGTGTCGGTCATTCTTAACGAATCGGCGCCGCTGATTGGCGCGGCCTACGAAGCCCTTGCAGCTATCCAGAAATAACTTCCAGAATAATCCTTCAGAAATAAGGGCTCCGTGACACTTCTAGAAGAGCAACTCGGCCCTTGGAAACCGGTCACCCGCGCGGCGGCTATCGGATGGCTGGTGTTCTATATAATTTTCTTTTTGTATGCGGCTTTTAATAGCTCGGGATTTCTATTCCTCGATTACGTCAATCTGATCATTCACGAAGGCGGCCATTTTTTCTTCAGCTGGTTCGGCTACACCATCACAATTCTTGGCGGAACGCTGGGTGAATTGCTCGTGCCGTTATTGTGCGCGCTTTTATTTTTTCTGGCAGCGCGAGGTCACCGCTGTGGCTTTTTGCAGCTTCTGGTTCTTTGAAAATTTTTTGTACATCGGCACGTACATGGCCGATGCCCGAGCTTTGGCGTTGCCGCTGGTCGGTTCCGGTGATCACGACTGGGAAATTCTGTTCGGCCAGTGGGGTGTGCTGCAGTACGACCAGCGCATCGGGGGAATTACGAGAGATTTAGGTTGGCTTGGAATGCTGGCGGTCATTGCGTGGTTCGCGTGGCGCACAAAATTAGTTTCCTCCCAATCAGCCGCCTAGCAATTTTTGCCCCAGGCGGCGGTCGTCTGTGTCTTGCAATTTTTTGGTAGACTACCATCATCCGTTCTACCGCGGTCTGCTCCGCGATTAACGTAACCACTAAGGAATCCCAACATGAGCACACTGCCGCGACACAGACTCCCGATTTGCAAAATTATGTTCAAGGTGGATGGCGCCGTTCCGCCGCGAAAGAATACGTCGACGTGACTAAATCCCGCCACCGCTGAAGTGTTGGCGCGCACTCCGCTATCTACTGCGGCGGAAGTTGATGCCGCTGTCCAGTCCGCTGCGGACGCTTTTCCGGCGTGGCGGCGCACGCCACCCGGCGA
Organism: uncultured Acidobacteriota bacterium; assembly: GCA_963733775.1. GTDB lineage: Bacteria > Acidobacteriota > Terriglobia > Acidiferrales > UBA7541 > Acidiferrum. The sequence goes on from CAVTEE010000006.1 coordinate 623,493, forward strand.
ACGCGTTCAATATCTCTTCAAGTTAAAAAATCTGCTCGAAGAACACCTTCGGCGAACTCGCGCGCCTGATCACCGAGGAAAACGGCAAAACTCTGGCGGAAGCCAAGGCCGAGCTGCGCCGCGGCATTGAAAATGTCGAAGTGGCCTGCGGAATTCCTATGATGATGCAGGGCTACAACCTCGAAGATGTTACGCCCGGCGTGGACGAAATGCTGATACGCCAACCCTTGGGGGTCGTCGCTGCCATCGTGCCGTTTAATTTTCCCGCCATGATTTCTTTCTGGTTTCTGCCCTACGCCATCGCTTGCGGCAACACCTTCGTTCTGAAGCCCTCCGAACGCGTGCCGCTAACGATGCGCCGTATTTTCGAACTTGTTGAGGCCACCGGATTGCCGCGCGGTGTAGTGAATCTGGTGAATGGCGGCCGTGAAGTAGTTGACGCGCTGTGCGATCATCCGCAGGTGCGAGCCATCAGTTTCGTGGGCTCCACGCCGGTAGCCAGGCATGTTTATGCCCGCGCAGCCGCCAGCGGCAAGCGCATGCAATGCCAGGGTGGAGCGAAGAATCACGTCATCGTGTTGCCCGATGCCGACATGGAATTGGCTACGCAAATTATCGGAGATAGCGCATTCGGCTGCGCCGGACAACGCTGCCTCGCCGTTTCCGTCGCCGTCACCATTGGCGACGCGCAGAAAACATTTCGCGATTCCATCAGCCACGCAGCATCCTCGCTACGGGTCGGCAATGGACTGGGCGCCGACGTTCAGATGGGGCCGGTCATCAGCAAGGAAAGTAAGCAGCGCGTGGAATCCTTAATCGCGGCTGGTGTGGCCGAGGGAGCCAAGCCCATCGTCGACGGACGCAACGCAAAAATCCCCAACGGTGGCGGGGGCAATTTTATCAAGCCCACCATACTCGATGGCGTGCCGCTGACCAGCAAATTAACGCACACGGAAATTTTTGGCCCGGTATTGAGCTTGGTGCACGCCGATTCCATAGACGATGCCATGAAATTTCTGCACAACAGCCCTTATGGAAACCAGGCTTCGCTGTTTACCACCAGTGGCGCGGCGGCAAGAAAATTCCGCTACGAAGCGCCCGCCGGAAATGTCGGCATCAACATTGGCGTGGCCGCGCCCATGGCGTATTTCCCCTTCAGCGGATGGAAAGATAGTTTCTTCGGTATTTTGCATGGCCAGGGCCGCGACGCAGTGGAGTTCTATACCGAATCAAAAATCGTCATCGAGCGCTGGTCGAGGCAGGAAACCAGAAAATTCTAATGCGGCCGCGGTCATGAACACCAAGCCGCTGCAACTCGACGTAAACGAGCAGATCGAGTGCGCTCACACCCTCGCGTCCAAGTTTTATACCGATCCCGCCATTCTCGATATTGAAAAGACGCGCATTTTTTTACGCACCTGGCAGTTGGTCGGCACTCTCAGCCACGCCTGCGGCGAAGTTGACGGCGTAAAACGCACCATCGCTGATCCGGAAAGTTTTTTTACCGCTGACGTTGCGGGCGAGCCCATCATCGTCGTGCGCGACAAGCAGGGCGTCTTGCGCGCCTTCAGCAATGTGTGCCGCCACCGCGCCGGGCCTATCGCCTTAGGCAGCGGATGCAAAAATGTGTTGCGCTGCCAATATCACGGGTGGACGTACACTCTCGACGGCCGACCTGATTGGCACGCCCGATGTGGAAGGCGTGGAATTTTTCGATCGCAGCACCATGGGCATGGTGCCGCTGCGCGTGGAGGTCTGGGAACAATTCATCTTCGTGAATTTCGATTTGCAAGCGGAGCCACTGTCTTCGTATTTGGGCAGAATTCCTGAGCAGGCTCACGGATTCCAGTTTGAAGGTCTGCAATTCGCGGAGCGCCGCGACTACGTCATCAACTGCAATTGGAAGGTGTACGTCGATAATTACCTTGAGGGCTATCACATTCCCATCGCGCATCCGGGATTAATGCGCGAGATCGATTACGCGAACTATCGCACTGACACATATCGTTATTACTCGCAGCAATTCGCCCCCATCCGCGCCATGAAAGCGGAAGAGAACGCCGAGCGATTTTATGAGCCGAGTAGCGGACTACAGCAAGCCGCCTATTTCTGGATCTTCCCGAATTTAATGCTGAACATTTATCCCGACAACGTTTCAACCAACCTGATCGTTCCGATTTCACACGACAAAACCCTGACCATCTTCGAATGGTTTTTTCACGACGCCGCCGATAGCGCAGTGCAGGAACGCATCCAGCGCGCCATTGCGTTCAGTGACCAGGTGCAGCAGGAAGATATCGGCCTTTGCGAAAGCGTGCAGCGTGGTCTGCGCTCCGCAACGTATGACCGCGGCCGCTACTCAGTAAAGCGAGAAAATGGCGTCCACCATTTCCACATGTTGCTCGGCGAATTCCTCGGGAGCACGCAGTCGCCGTCACCGTTGGTTTAAGAGACAAAAATAATAAGCACGACGCGAGCTGCTGCGCTATCCCCTACGGATGCGCCGGAGCCGGTGTCGGCGCCGGTTTAGCGGGGGCCGGAGCTTCAGCGCCGGGATTCTTCGGATAATCGAAATTAACCTTGGGAGCCTGACGCGCGCCTGCGTCGGTTTTGAAGTACGCGTCGTTACGCGTAAACCCAGCCATGCTGGCGACCAGACTGTTGGGGAACAGCGAGATGTAAGTGTTGTAGTCCTGCACCGCTTGATTGTAGTTGCGGCGCTCGATGGCGATTCGGTTTTCCGTGCCCGCCAGTTCATCCTGCAAGCGCATGAAATTCTCATTGGATTTGAGCTGCGGATAATTCTCCACAATCACCAGCAAGCGCCCGAGCGCGGAGTCCAACTGCCCGTTGGCCGCGATTTTTTCCGCCGGTGTGCTGGCGTCCAAGCAAAGCAGAACGCGCTCGTGCAATCTCGCCGTAAACAACTTGTTCCTGGACGGCATAACCTTTAACCGTCTCCACCAAATTGGGAATCAAATCGGCGCGCCGTTGCAGCACCACATCCACCTGCGACCAAGCCGCATTCACCGCTTCGCGTTTGATCGCCATCTGGTTGCGCCGGCGAGACGAAGGCGCTGCCCAGCACGAAAGCAAGAATCAAAATAATCACTAAAATCACGATGCCTGTTTTCATGAGCTCCTCAATTACCTGAAATTCAAGAATGCGCCTGTTTGGTACGTTGCCACTGCTCCTTAGGCAAATGCCGGTCCAATGCGCGTATCACTGCTTCCACCGCGGCCAGATATGCTCCGTAAGCTTGCGCGATTTCCAAATGCGCATCGGTATGCTCTCGCAAATGCAGAATAGTTTCAAATGCGGCAGCGTTCGATTGCGTGAGCTCCGTGGCGCGCCGAATGATATCGCGTGGCTCCGCTGGGTGGCACTTCCCCAAACGCGATGATTACGTGGCGCAGCAACGTGAGCACTGACGAAAACGATTTGCGCAAAGTGGGCGTCAATTCCCGCGCATCGCCTGGGGACCGAAGATAAGCATTGCGCAATTTTAATAGCACTGTTCGCAATTCATGTTCGACCTGCACGCGATGCAGATTGACGGGCAGCTTCAGCGTGGCGATTGGATCGCTGCCGAACAATATCATGACGGCTGTCCTGCATATCGCGCAGCTCGATGGAAAAAACATCCGCCGATTGCTGCAATTCTTCCGCGGTAAAAAATAACGGCGCCGGCTCTTTTTGATCCACCACCCACCAACGCACCACCGGCGCCACGCGAGCTAACTCTTCAACCGCCAGCGAACCGAGCACGCACAGCACATTCAAATCAGAATGATCGGGATGGTAGCCACCGCGCGCCGCAGAACCGTACAAGATCACCGATTGGAGATTCGCTGAGGACACTTCTTTCAAGCGGTTCACCAGCTCGTTTAATTTCGCGTCCGTCGAGAGCATGCTGTCGTCACTCCTTTGCTGCACCAACATCAACTCCGTGCTCACCAACTGCCTGAGGCTCCGCCTCCACCACTGCTACCGCCACCGAATCCGCCGAATCCACCGCCGCCAGAACCGCCACCACCCCAGCCGCCCCCACCAAATCCACCGCCGCCCCAGCCCCCGCCTCGCCCTCCGCCGCCGCCCAATCCGCCCAACAGCGGCCAGATCCACCAACCACTACCACCACCGCGTCCCCCGGATGACCGGCTCATCAACCAAATGACCAGGAAGATTCCGATGATAATCCAGAAGGGAATTCCGCCCCGCGAACCTTCCTCACGATGCACGACCCGGCGCGCCGGTGGCTGGCCGCTCAGGGTCACGCCGCGATCATCAGCAATATATTTAGCTAGCTGCCATGCGGCAACTTCTACAGCGCTGCTGAAGTCACCGCTTCGCAGCAACGGAACCATCGCGCGCCCAGTGTCTCCGGCACGCGCATCATTAATTACTGGCTCCAGACCGTAACCTACCTCGATCCGGTATTTCCGCTCATCGGGCGAAACCAGCAAGAGCACCCCGCGATTATCCTTCTTACTGCCCACGCCCAGTTGCTTATAAAGGTCTACCGCATAATTCTCAACGCTTTGTCCCTCGAGCGAATGCACGGTAACTATGGCCATCTCCGCGCCTGTTTTTTGCTCCAGCTCGGTGCACAGCGCTTCCAGTCGCGCCTTGGTGTCCGGTTGAATAGCGCCGGCAAGGTCCGTGACATAGCCCGTCGGATGAATTTTCTTGATGTCTTCGCCGGCCGCGGCACTGGCAAATGCAAACACTAGACAAAACAATGCGAGGAGTCTTCGAGCGTGGGCGCGTTTCATGGCGGGATTAGCGAGCAATGGAACTATATGTTGGCGGGTTACAGGTGTAAAGCTGTGCCCCGCTATAAATGGCGCCGAAACACGGCAAAAGAATTTCCCGTGAAACTCGGACTACAGTCCGAAACCCCATGTACAATGACTCTGCCGCGTGGATCTACTTTCTCGAACCATCCGCGGTTCTTAGATAGGTTTTCAATCTCGCACCAACCTGAAAAGTGTCTCTTTTTGCACAGTTTTGCCTTATGCCTGAATGCTAGTTTTTATTGGTAGGCCCCCTAGCCTCGCCATTCGGGTCACACGCACGTCGAGATAAAGAAAAGACTATGAGAATCCTGCTTTATAACCCCGACAACGGGGTTACGCGCAATTTCATGCCGCACCTCTGGATGTTTTTGTTGCAAGCACTCACTCCGGCGGGACACGAGGTGGTGCTGATTGACGGCAACGCTCAGCCCATGGATGAAGAGAGCATCGCGAAATTCGTGATTGCCGAAAAGATCGGCCTGGTGGGCATCGGGGCCATGACCCGCATGATCGCCAAGGCCTACCGCATGGCTGACGCGATTCGCGCCGTCGGCGTGCCGGTGGTTATGGGCGGGCCGCACGTTACCGAAATGGCCGACGAAGCTCTCGGCAGAGCCGGCGGACCGCGTCATGCCGACGCCGTAGCCCTCGGCGAAGCCGACGAAACCTGGCCCAGAATTGTTAACGATGCTGCCAAGGGCGCGCTCAAAGACCTCTACGCTCCGGTCGATGCTTTTGGCCAGGAACACAAGCCTTCCTTGCAGACCTACCCGCCAATCCCCTGGGACACCATCGATCTGAAACAATTCAATATCGTTCCAAAGTTTTTCAAATCCATGCTGCAAAAAATTGGCGACGGCTGGGGAACGTTCCGTATCATCCCGGTGGAGTCCGGTCGCGGCTGTCCTTATGGCTGCGAGTTCTGCACGGTCACCGGCTTTTTCGGCGACTCCATCCGCTTTCGCACCAACGAAAGCGTGGTGAACGAGCTGTTAATGCTGAAAGCGCGGGCCAAAAAAGAACGCGGACAAATCGCGGTCTTTTTCATCGACGATAATTTTGCCATCAACATCAAACGCACCAAGTCGCTTTTGCGTGACATTATTGCCGCCGAGGCCCAAGTGCATTGGGTAGCGCAAATCAGCGCCAACTTGCTGCGCGATGAAGAACTCGTCGACTTGATTGCCGCCGCGGGTGGCAAGTGGATCTTTATCGGCATGGAGTCGATCGATCCCGCCAACCTGAAAGACGTGAACAAGGGCTTCAACAAGCCCGGTGAATATGCGGCCGTGCTGCAGCGCCTTGCAGACCGCAACGTCTTCGCGATTACTTCCTTTATTTTCGGCATGGACAACGACACCACCGGAGTAGCCGAGCGTACTCTGCAGCAGATTCGCACCTGGCCGCCAGGATTGCCTATCTTCGGCTTGCTGACGCCGTTGCCAGCGACGCCGCTATATAAAAGGTTGGAAGCCGCCGGAAGACTAACGCGGCCCAAGCACTGGCAAGAATTCATACCATTCGCCATGGCGCATACCCCGCTAAGGATGACCATCGACGAAGCGCACGCTGAGGTGAAGTACGGCTGGTCGAAATCCTACAGCCCGGAGGCCATCGCAAAAGCTCTGGCGTCCGTGGCGCACAAGCCCCTGGGTTACCGCGTAAACATCCTCATTTCACGACTTTGCTTCCGCGGGATTTATTTTCCACAGCTGGGACGCTTCGCCTGGGTCAAAACCATCGCCGAAAACCGCCGCGCCATCTTCAGCCTGATAAGAGAAGGCTTCGGAGCCAAGCGCGCAGCCCGTTCAGGCTCGTTGAGTCTCTCTTCCACCGCGCCGCGCTAAGTGTTCAACGCAACGTCAGACCAAGCCTTCCACGAGAGTTAGATTCTTGAATGGAAGTTCGACACTTTGTGCCAGGGACGAGCACTCGCCTTGTGCTAGGACCGGATGTTGAATCCGGCCAGGAAATTCATCGTACGTCCGTCCATCAAGTTCTCTCCCTGCCGCGGTCTTGCGAACTCCACCCCACTGTTTGAAGAAAAAGGGAACTCCTGCGAGTCGACATTGATCTCTTAGAGAAACGACCCATTCCTTCTTCAGCGGTCTCGCCCCTGGGCCGCTCTCCCCACCTACAATTACCCAGCCGATTCCGTGGAGATCGAGCGCACCTAAGTCTTCCAATAATGGTTCAACCGACAGGAAACGGACAGAAGCCTTGGCTTTTTGTAAATCTGTGACGCGAGGGACACCATATTTTTGATCTTCAACACTTACGCCCCACCAAATATGAGGCTGCCCGGCCGCAAAACTTAATCTTGAGTTCAGGAGCCTTTTGAGCCGTTCTGACCGCTTGGTCAGGACCTGGTAGGTATGCCATTTTGCAGCAACCATGACTTTGGCAACGGCCGAGATATAGTCCTCCGGCACGGCATCATGAAACAAGTCACTCATGGAGTTCACGAAAATCATTTTTGGCGAGCGCCATCGGAGAGGTTCGGCAAGTTTTGTGGGCACTAAACGTAAATCGAAACCTTGTTCGTACGGGTGACCTTTAACTCCCCGAAAGCGTTCCGCAAATGTTTCGGCGTAGCAATGTTTACAGCCCGGGCTAATCTTTGTGCAGCCCCTCACGGGGTTCCACGTCGCGTCGGTCCATTCGATCGTTGAATTTAAAGCCATCATTTAGCCCCCGTCCTGATACTTCTTGAAGATATGTGAAACTATTTTTTCCGCCGTGTCGGTCTTTGAAGCAAAGAACAAATAGTAAACGATTGCACCAGTAGAATTCTTCATCGGCATAGGGTTCGGAACTCGTTCGAAACCTGCCACCCGTTTTAGCCTTTGCCGAAACGCTTCGGCCACAACTCTATTTGGTTCCTTTTCAGGATAACCGAACAGATTGCCAGCTGTCTGATACGCGTTGTCCCTCCAGGACTCATCTCCCCAAAACGCATTCATCCGGGCAATCTGCCTCGCACTTACTTTTGCGGGGTCACGCCAAAGAACATTTCTATTAACGTCAGCAACTGGAAAGTTTAAGAACATATCCAACGACTTCATTTGGCCGGCTCGATAAACTACGCCCCAGTCAAGATGAAGCCCGTAAGAGTCGAGGATGCATAACCCCCGCTTGTATTCTTCATATCGAACCCTTGGAAAAACTCTTTCGAGCAAAATCTGATTGCAATTACCCTTATAAATGAAAACATCGTCTCGCTGACCAATAAGCTTTTTTAGGTTTTCAACCTTCTCCGGAACGATGTCGATTAGATGGTATTCCTTGAAGGGAGGTTTGACATTGAGCGCGTTCATCGGACTACCTGGCACAAAATCTCCGGAAGAGCGAGTCTGATGAACCCCGGCGCCAGCGAAAGCATCAATATAGATGTGACGGAATGATGGGTTTCTCTGCGCAGAGAGAATTTTTGAATACTCCGTGGCGTACTTCTTTAGGATTTCCAGCTTAATCTCGGACCAATAGCCGATTTGATCGAAATGGAACTCATCATTTTTCATTGCTAGATTCGCCCCCACTTAAGAGTCCTCGCGTCTGAGGCAGTACTCTAAGAGGTACGTAACGAGAGTATATAAGTTAATCCGAAACTACGAATGAAGTTTTGTAGATTTCTACGATCTGAGCAATGGGCGACGTGACCACTCTCGACCAACACTCGCGAACTGGGATTCGACCGGAAAAACAGCCACTACTATCGTGAAAGCAGGGCCACCTACAGGATGGACCTGATGTGAAGGTCGGAGTAGAAGGGGTGATACTCCACCCATGCCAAACAAAAAAACTGTCCCCGCAAGAGAAACAAAAAGCACGAAAGCTGCCAAGACCAACGGCGGCGAAACGCATCAACAAGCCACCACCGACGTACTCCTCACCACCAACCAGGGCTTGCCCATTTCCGACAACCAGAATTCCTTGAAGGGCGGCGGCCGCGGGCCCACCCTTCTTGAAGATTTTATTTTGCGTGAAAAAATCACGCATTTTGACCACGAGCGTATTCCGGAACGGATTGTGCACGCGCGTGGCTCGGGAGCGCACGGATATTTTCAGCCGTATAAATCCATGAAGCACGTGACCAGCGCAAATTTTCTTTCCGATCCCAAGATAAAGACGCCAGTCTTTGTTCGCTTTTCAACGGTTGCCGGTGGCGCCGGCTCCGTCGATCTTCCGCGCGACGTGCGCGGCTTTGCGGTGAAGTTTTACACCCAGGAAGGCAACTTCGATCTGGTCGGAAACAATATTCCGGTGTTTTTTATCCAGGATGCCATCAAATTTCCGGACTTGATTCATTCCGTCAAGATGGAAGCCGACCGCGGTTATCCGCAAGCGGGTTCGGCGCATGACACTTTCTGGGATTTCGTCTCGCTGATGCCCGAGGCGCTGCATATGGTGATGTGGGCCATGTCGGATCGCGCCATTCCGCGATCGTTCCGCATGATGGAAGGTTTCGGCGTGAATACTTTCCGCCTGGTGAATTCCGAAGGCATGTCCAAGTTTGTAAAATTCCATTGGCGGCCCGTTCTTGGCACTGCGGCAGTGCTGTGGGATGAAGCGGTCAAGATCAGCGGCGCCGACCCTGACTATCATCGCCGCGATTTATTCGAGGCCATCGCCAGCGGAAATTTCCCGGAGTTTGAATTCGGACTTCAGATTCTCGATGATAAAACCGCCGACAAGTTACCCTTCGATGTTCTCGATGCCACAAAATTAATACCTGAAGAGCTCGTGCCGGTCGAAATCGTCGGCAAAATGGTGCTGGATAGAAATCCCGACAATTTTTTTGCAGAGACGGAACAGGTCGCCTTCTGCCCCAGCCACGTGGTCCCAGGCATTGATTTCAGCGAAGACCCCCTCCTGCAAGGCCGCTTGTTTTCCTATCTCGATACGCAGCTCAGCCGCTTAGGCTCGCCAAATTTTCATCAGCTTCCCATCAACGCGCCAAAGTGCCCGTTCGCGAATATGCAGCGTGACGGCCACATGCAAATGATGGTTAACAAAGGCCGCGGGAACTACGAGCCGAATTCCATCGAACCAAAAGGCGAGCGCGAAACGCCGTCGGGTTTCCGCACGGCGCCAATTGCTCTGGAAGGAACCAAAGTTCGCTTACGCGCGGAGTCTTTTAAAGATCATTACTCCCAGGCGCGTTTGTTCTATCGCTCGGTCACGCCGCAAGAGCAGAAGCACATAGCCATGGCGCTGACGTTCGAGCTAAGCAAAGTGGAAATTCCGGAGATTCGCAAAAAAATGTTGGGCCATCTCAATGTCATCGACGAAAAACTGGGAGGCAAAGTTGCGGACGGTCTAGGAATGACTGGCGAGGCCATTGCTGCGACGCCTGCAGCAAAGCCGATCGATCTTGATCCGAGTCCGGCGCTGCGCCTTTACGGGAAATATAAGCCGACCCTGAAAGGCAGAAAAGTTGGGATTCTTCTGGCGGACGGCTTCGACGCGAAACTAAAAGATGCGCTTGTCGCGGCGGTTAAGAAAGAAGGAGCCACACCAGCCATCATCGCGCCCAAGGTAGGCGGGGTTATGGATTCTGCCGGCAAGAAAATTATGGCCGAGATGGCGCTCTCAGGTTCACCCTCCATTATGTTCGACGCAATCGCGGTGCTCGCCGGGCCTGCCGGTGACAAATCGTTGAGCGCGGAACCAGATACCATCAGCTTTTTGATGGACGCCGACCGGCATTTAAAAGCGATTGCGCTGGCTGGCGTGTCCAATCTCGCCAAGAAAACTCGCGTCGATGGAGTTGTCGGCGTAACGGATCTTCGCGGTGACGGCGACGTTTCCGAGTTCATCGAATTCGCCCGCAATGGCAAAGTGTGGGAGCGCGATACCGCCTAACGCGAATTGCTCATGCTAGTGAAAAGCCGCGGCCAACAAATCAACCATTAACCGGATCGCCGTTTGCGCGGTGCGCCCGCTTGGATCGCGATAAGGATTTACCTCGACGATGTCGAGTCCCACCAATTGTCCTTTTGACGGAATCTGCTTCATGAGTTCGTCAATCTCTTGGAAATTCAAGCCGCCTGGTTCGAGCGTGCCGGTTCCCGGCGCCAGCGTGGGATCCATGGAGTCCACGTCGAAGGTGACGTAAATATTTTCGCTTTGCGGAATTTGTTCGATGGCGGCGCTGATTCCGCGGCGGTGAATTTCTTCGGAGGTGACCACCTTAGTTGCAATCGCCTTAGCATTGCCGGCGGCTTCCTGATCGTTGGCGATCCCGCGCATGCCGATCTGCGTGATGTGCTTCACGGTGGGCAGCTTCGCCACGCGCAGCACCCAGGAGGCGTGGTCGAGATTCCCTTTTGCGCCGGTCCAGGTATCGAGATGCGCGTCGATGTGCACGACAGTGAGTGGAATGTCATACGCGCGGATGATCGGGAAAGTAATGCTGTGATCGCCGCCTAAGATAATAGGAAACGCTTTCTTCGCGAGAATTTTCTTCACTGCTTCGGTGATTTTCGCGTCGGTCTCAACCGGGACGGTTGGATAAATCACCACGTCGCCAACATCGACCCATTGCTTGCCCTTCAAGACCGTGCGGTCGCCGTCGATGTAGTAGAAGCCCTCCGTCAAATCGTGCGCGTATTCCTGAGAATTTTCACGCATGTCGCGGGGTCCGTAGCGCTCACCGGGCTGGCCCCAGGTGCCTTCATCAAAAGGCACGCCCAGCACCGCGAAGTCGGCTTTCAAGTGCTCCAGGTCCGGATCGTATCGCGCGCTAAGAAATGTGCGTACGCCGACGAAGGTCGGCGCGGTCTGTCCGAACGAGATGCGCGGAACGCCCAGCGTCACAGCCAGAAAACATCCCGCTACGATCATCTTCTTCATCGTTCTTCCTTCAAGCAATTTTAATTGTCGGATGATACCAACAAACATCGGTGTTTTATTTAGCTTACCGTCGCGCGCCAAGCTCGCAATACTTCCGCCACTGTCCAGGCTTGTGCGATACATCCGCGGGGAGTGAAGGGCGCGTCGCCATCGAAAATTTCGCTCAACGTGCCCAAGCCATGCGAATGAATTTGTTTACCTAGCGGCTCCAGAAAACTCACCGCCGCAGCGCGATCCGCGTACACACGTAGATGCGCCAGTACAAATGGGCCCAGCAGCCAACCCCACACGGTGCCTTGGTGATACGCTCCGTCACGCTCTCGAGCATCGCCGCCATAATGACCTTGGTAACTCGGTTCGCTTTGCGCCAGGCTGCGCAGACCGTACGAGGTCACTAGTTTCCGGGCACAAATATCGACAACCCCTTTTTGTTGTTCCGCGGAGAGCGGGCTCTGTGGCAAGGAAACTGTAAAAATCTGATTCGGTCGCAGAGCGGAGTCATTTCCAATTCCCGGCGCGTCGATAACGTCGTAGCAATATCCGGCAGAGCTATTCCAGAACTTGGGGAAACTTTGCTTCACGCGCGCCGCTAATTTTGCGAACGGCTGAGCTGACTGTTTCACCGCCGGAGCGAGACCAGCCATAGTTTCCAGCGCATTAAACCACAGCGCATTGATCTCCACCGGCTTTCCGGTTCGTGGGGTGACCACCCAATCGCCGACCTTGGCGTCCATCCAGGTGAGCTGCACGCCGGGTTCGCCGGCGTAAAGCAGCCCGTCGACTTGGTCCACATGAATTTGATAGCGCGTGCCGGCCACGTGAGCATCAATCATTTGCGACATCACCGGAAAAAGCTTGGTCAGCGTTTCGGTATCTTCCGTAGCCGCAAAATATTGGCGAACCGCCTCGAAGAACCACAGCGCGGCGTCCACGGTGTTGTACCCGGGGTGCCCACCTGCGTCGGGAAAATTATTTGGTAGCATGCCGCCGTCGATGTATCGCGCGAAAGACAAGAGAATCTTTTTGGCAATGTCCGCCCGGCCGGTTGCCAACGTCAATCCAGGAAGCGCGATCATGGTGTCGCGCCCCCAATCCCCAAACCAGTGATACCCAGCGATGATCGTCTTCCCCTCGGTAACTTCCGTGCTATCCGCCAGGTCACGCCGCACCACGAATTGATCCGCGGCGAGAATGAGTTGCCGAATCCAACCTGGTGCCGCAGATGCCGCCGGCCCATCCGTCGAAGACCACTGCGCGAGCAGGTCCGCTTCGCGCTTGGCGTTCTGTACGCGCGCTACATCGCCATCGAGCGCTGCGGTTGCATCGGTAGAAAAAACGATGCTCACGCTTTGATTCTCTTCTAGCGTGGCACGAAAAGCGGCCGCCAAAAGGTTATCGTCGCGATCGTCGAGGCCCCGATATTTCTCAAGCGGCAAAAAATAATCGCGGCACCACTCATGTCGTGCCTCGACCTGAGCGTCCGTGCTCAACAAATAAAATGGAATCGCGCCTTCGAATGCGGTGACCTGCAAGCCGCCCTTCACCGCATCAATTTTCATGCGCCAATCGCCGGCGTGAGTATTGGAATGAAAATCGCGATAGTTGATGAAAGTTCTGAGTTCCAGCTCCATCGCTTGGCTGCCGCGTAAAAGCGTGTACTGCACATAAGTGGTGTTCTCGCCATGACGCATCCAAACGCGTTTTTCGAGAATTGCATCGCTAATGGCAAACCGCCAGACCGGCGTAGTTCCGTCGAGCCGAAAACTTTCGATGTGCACATAGCCGTTGGGCTGAATGGCTCCGCTGACCCAGCGATTTGTTCCCAGCGCGTAATCAGCGCCGTCATAAGCGGCGATTTCGTCGAACTTGGCTACGAGTTGCGTCCGCCCTACCGGCGGTTGAAGCGCCGCCACCAGCAAGCCATGATAGCGACGCGTAAGATTGCCACTCACGGTTCCCGACGCGAATCCCCCAATTCCATTGGTGACCAGCCATTCGCGCTGTTCCGCGACATCGAGCACTCCGCAGATTTCGCGGCCGAATTGCACCTCCGTAATTTGCGGAGTGTCCATTTTCGCGGACCTTCGCCGAGAACTCACTCCCGGCTTTCTCGTTGCCATCCTTGATCGCCTCCTATAAGTTCGCCGTTGCTGAGCGCGTGGCTAATTCAAGAATGACACTTCATCCGATTGCGATGCAAAGCGTTTCAATTGCAGAAAAAGTTTGTTGTTGTGATTCTAAGAAACGAGCCCGAGCCAATTTTTTCTACTTTAGAATTATTGGTTCCGGAGGTGTCTGAAAACGGCGAAATATTCTGCTGCATATCGCGATAGGCACCATGAAGCCAGCACCACGCAGCAGTCGAAAAGCTAATTTACGCTGGCCGTTGCGCCAGCTGTCCCGGTAAGCATAGGCCAAAATCCTCCCTCCCAGGCAGGCGTACCTGTTCCAGCTGGGCTTGCCAAATTCCCCTCGCTTTTCTAAACGAATGATTCGCAGAAAGCCGTTAGCTATAGCTTCGACATTTTTGGTCGAATTTTCTCCGTGGAGACGGTAGGCCAGGGTCCAGGGACGTTTGATGACTACAAACGGACTGTAATCCCCGACTTTAAGCTGAATATACGTATCATCGACATGGAATGTTTGCGGCGTAGTATCGCGTCGCCCGCCACCCACCGCATCGAAAACGGATTTTCGTATGACGGTATTGTTAGAACTAAGAGAAATGGTCTTGGAGGCGTAGTTCCGGAACTTAAAAATTTCTATGGTATCTGTTGGTGGAAGTTGTGGAGGGGGTTCGCCGTCCCGGAAAAACGCTATGCTGCCCTGGACCAGCGGCGGCGAATTCGTGGCCCGGATGACTTTGTCGAAAACTTCAAGCGCGAAAGGCAGAAAATAGTCGTCGCTATCCAGGTACACAAGATATTCACCTTGACCTATTGCGGCTGCGGCGTTGCGAGCGATCTCTGGTCCCTGATTTTTTTGGTGAATAAGGGTGAGCTTATTTCCGTAGGATTTCAGTATTTCGGGCGTCCTGTCAGTGGACCCGTCATCAACAACCAGCAACTCGAAATCGCGAAAACTCTGGTTTAAAACGGAATCAACGGCCTGCCTGATGTAATTCTCCCGGTTGTAGACGGGTAGCAATATGCTGAAACGCACGCTCATTAAGCCCAGTATACCGTCAGGTGTCAGGCTGCTCGCAATATTTGGCGGTCGCGCTGACGTTGGCTGACGCGGGGCTCCGTTGCGCTCGGCTCAGATCGCGCGCGTTACATAAAGATCTGTTCAATGTGAATTGCTAATAGGGACGGCTCTCGAACCTGCGGGACTACCACACTCACTCACCTGATTTCTCCGTCTTCGTGTCAACGCAAAGTAGAAATGTCCGGTTTTCTGCCATATTGAAATGTCCGCCATGGGTGGTTTGGGGGAGCACTTTTATAAACTTTTGAGAGTGTGTGGGCGGGGAGTCCTGCAGGCCGTAGGCCGGAAGGACTTACCGCGCGCGGTACGGCTGCTGGGCAATGGCGCAAGGGGAGATAGCGACCGCGGAAGCGGAGCCAGTGTGAGCCATCCAGTCGTCGCTCGATTTCCACCTGCGCACCGCGAAGACCCGCGCAGACTTCTTCGCGTGGCACGCCCCAGCGCTGGCCATTCCAGCTGACGGTGTGATCGTCGGCTACCTGCCGTCCCACGCGTACGCTTAGAATTTCTTCCAGCCGCTGTTGTGCATCCAGCCTTCGATGCGCATTGCGCGGGCTGTGCGGTGCCACCGTGAAACGCCGCTCCCAGGCCGGAAGAAAACGCATCTCCAAAAAATGATTGGCGGCAGCGAGGTTGTCGATCCCGGCCAGCCGCATTTCCTTTACCAGGCGGTCCTGCAACGTGGCGAACAATCGCTCGATCCGTCCTTTGGCCTGCGGACTGTGAGCGGCGATCCATTCGATGCCCAACTCCCCCAGCGCTCGTCCGAAATGCGAGCGAGCTTTTTCTCCCCGCAACTGTTCCCGCAACAGCATCGCATCGGATCTGCGGAAGATGCTGTTTTTATCGGTGTAATGCGCTACCGGACGTCCGTAGCGCCGCAGCCATTCCCGCAAAGTTCGCAGGTTTTCTTCCGTGGTGTCGTGCTCGGTGAAACGTGCATAGAAACGGCTGGTGGCATCATCGATCACTGCAATCAACTGACAAGCCGGTCCGCGCTCCTCCAACCAGCGAAACGGGGAGCTATCTTGCATCACCCAACTCTCCGAAACTGGCGCGGCGCTCACGCCATACATGGATGGTCTTTAGGCGTTGCGCGCGGGGCCGCCACAAGCTGGCCTTCACCATCCACTTCCGCAGCGTCTCGCGGCTCACTAGCAGACCCTCCTGGGCCAAGTGCTCGGCGGCCAGTGTGGGCCCGAAGTCCGCGTAGCGTTCCCGCACGCGGCGCAAAATCTGCTGCTCGAACCGAGCGGCTAATCTGCGGTTGGAGGGGCGCCCGCGTAATCCATGGAGCAGCGCGCGGTCCCCACGTTTCCCCAGACCAACCAGCAAACGACGGATGTGCCGATCGCTGATCTTCAGTCGTCTGGCAGCTTCGATCTGCGTGATCTGCTTCCCCCTTATTTCGTGCAACACCCGTAGCCGGTCCCGTTCTCGTTGGTTCAAGGCGATTCGCTCCGTTTCCATAGCGCCCTCGGCCACCTATGAAAGCGGACATTTCTACTTTGCTCAAACCGGACATTCTCATTTTGCAGCGACAATTTCTCCGTCTTCGTTGACTTGTACCTGCCCCCAAATTAATATGCGGCCCTACCCGCCAATTTATGCCCCTGCTGACCATCGTCTTCACAGATGTCGTTGAGTCCAGTGCGACCAAGCGCGATGTTTCGCTCGGTCGCGACAGCCGGGAACGCGACCGCGCGTACTTGGAAAAAGTTCAGACTCGCCATTTCGAACTAGTTCGCGCTGCTTGTCGGGCTCATGGCGGCAATGAAGTTAGCACCATGGGCGACGCATTTTATCTGACCTTCGAAAATCCAGTGGAAGCAGTTCGCTGCGCAGTCGACATCCAGCAGCGCCTGGCCGCGGCTCCAATCGAAACTCCCAGAGGGCCGTTGCGGCTGCGCATCGGAATTCATTCTGGCTTCCCTGAATACTTTGAGGGGAGCTGGCACGGTACGGATGTGGACACCGCCGCGCGCGTCGAAGCGATGGCAACGGAACATCAGATTCTTCTGTCGTCGCGAACCTATGAGCTCGTTCGCCAAATGACCGACGTCCCATTCCACTCCCGTGGTGAGTTCGCCCTAAAAGGCGTGGATCACATGGCGCTATGGGAAGCCGACTGGGACGGAAAAGGCCCGCGTTCCACAGCGGTGCGGCCGCTTGGCGAGATCCAACGCAGGCGCACCATGCGCCGGATGGCGATGGCAATTGCCGCCGCTATGGTTCTGATAATTGCCGGCGCCAGCTACCTGGCGCGACGTGAGGCAAAGCCCCGAGAAGGTAGTGACCTCACGTTTCACGGCGAGCCTCGCAAATCGGTGGCGGTACTTGGATTCAGGAACCTTGGAAAAACCGATGAAGAGTGGTTGGGGAACGCGCTTCCAGAAATGCTGAACACGGACTTGGCCGCTGGCGCAGGACTTCGAATGATTGCGGGAGAAGAAGTTGCCAATACCACTGCTGACTTGGCCGTAGCGAAAATGCCCAGCTATGGAAAAAGCACTCTGGCGAAATTACGGAGCATTTTGAAGTCCGACTATGTGATCGCCGGCTCTTACGTCGCTTCTGGCAGCCAGAAATCGGACGATGTCCGTCTCGACGTCCGCCTGCAAGATACTGGCTCTGGCGAAATGCTCGCATCGCTGGCGGACTCCGCAACCATCGGCAACATGCCGGAGGTGCTGGCGAAAATTTGCGCAACGCTTCGAGCGAAAATGAAAGTTACTCAGCCTTCCGAAAATGAATCGGCGGAAGCCCAGGCGGCTTTGGCCCCAGATCCTGAGGCTACCCGTCTTTACACCGAGGGTTTGGCAAAACTGCGGACTCTCGATGCGCTGGGCGCCAGGGACCCGCTCGAGAAGGCCTCTGCATTGGAGCCGAAATGGCCCGCCCCGCACGCCGCTCTCGCAAATGCATGGCAGATTTTAGGCTATGACTCAAAGGCCCTTGAGGAAGCGAAAATTGCCAATGAGCTCGCAGTAAATCTTTCGCAGGTGGATCGCCGCTCCATCGAAGCTCGTTATCGTGAGTTGAACGGCGAATGGGACCAGGCCATTGAGATCTATCGGAGCCTCTGGGGCGTTTTCCAGGATGAGCCCAACTATGCTTTGGAACTCGCCAAGGTCCAAACCGCGGCGGGAAAAGGTCAAGACGCTTTGAACACTCTCAATCAACTTGCCGCACTGCCGCGGATGAAAGATGATCCGCGGATCAATCTAGCCCGCGCGTTTGCAGCCGAATCTCTCTCCGACGTTAAACTCCAGCAAACTGCGGCCGCCGCCGCAGCCGAAAGCGCTTCCAAACTTGGCTCCAGGTACCTTGCAGCTCAAGCTTATTGGCAGAATTGCAGCGCGCTATTTGCATTGGGTGATCTTCAAAGAGCCATGGCGGCTTGCCAACAATCGACCGCCGCGGCCCCGTTTGCCTTAGAGATTGAAGCGCGTACAAAAACCGTCGAAGCCAGCATCCTGGTGGCTCAGGGCCGGACTGCGGATGCGCTGGAAATGCGTCGACAGGCTCTGGACACTGCGCGCAAAATCGGCTCCCAAAAAGATGTGATCGGAGCGCTGATGAATCTCGCAAATTTGCAGGCGACGGCGGGCCAAATCGCGCAGTCGCAGGCCAACGAACGCGAGGCCATTGAGATCGCGCGGCAGATCGGAGACAAGCGCCAACTTCTGGGGCTGCAGAATAATTCGGCCTCGGATTTACAGTCGGAGGGTCAATATCGAGAAGCGAAGAAGCTGTACGAGGAATCTCTCAAGACTGCTCAAGAAATTGGAGATCAGGATGGCATCGCAACGGCTTTGCAAAATCTTGGCGCCCTGTCTCTCCAAAAGGGCGATCTGAAGGTTGCGGAGAGCGAAGTTCGGCGGGCGTTGGGGATTTCTCAAGCGGCGCAACTCCAGAGCACCACGGCTTCCGGGTTTAACAATCTGGGCGATATTGAAATGGTCAAAGGGAATTTGGCAGGCGCGCGCGAAAACTATTTACACGGGTTGAACCTGTTCACGGCCGCCGGCGACCAACCGAATATCGCGGTGACCAACCTGTCGCTCGCCAAGCTCACCCTGGAAGAAGGGAAAATGGCGGACGCCGAAAGAATGGCTCGCCAGCTTATCCAAGACTTCCAGGTGGCAAAGCTTGCGGATGACCAGGCAGATGCGAGGAATACTCTGGTGCGGGCGTTACTTGGAGAAGGGAATGTAAAGGCGGCTATGAGCGAGATGGGCGACGTGGCGAAAATTTCTGTTCAGGATTATGCCATCAAAGCTTCCCTGGCAATCACGGGAGCGCGGCTGAAGGCTCGAACCGGAAATGCCGAAGAGGCCCGGCAAGATCTCGAATCGCAGCTGGCGAAACTCAAGGAGAACAATCTCGCCGGTCTACAGTTCGAGATCAAACTCGCATTGGCAGAGATGCAGATGGATCAGAATTCCAAGGCGAATAGAGCTCCATTGATTGCGCTGCAACGCGAGGCTAAACAGTCAGGTTATCTGC
This sequence comes from uncultured Acidobacteriota bacterium, assembly GCA_963733775.1. Lineage (GTDB taxonomy): Bacteria > Acidobacteriota > Terriglobia > Acidiferrales > UBA7541 > Acidiferrum. The sequence continues at coordinate 642,864 of CAVTEE010000006.1, forward strand.
TGATCGCGAGCAAGGCCGAACGATTGAACGCGTCGTTACCGCGCTAAAATAGAAGGAGCCCGGACGGCGAAGCATCCGGGCCCCAGGGCCATCTCACAAGCTAGGATTGCAACAGCCGCTTGGACAGAAGCGCCAGAGAAAACAAACCTGCAGACAATAGGGCCAAGGAACTTGGTTCAGGTGTCGTTGTTGGCGTCACGGCGGAGATATCAGCGAAGGTCCCAGAAAAATCATCCGTGGTCGCTGGTTCGTCGAAATAAAATGTCTCATTTGCCACGTCGCACGACCCCGGGAGCGTAAGCGATCCCCCTTGGTATGTCACACCGCTAAGATTGCAGGTGGGATTTGACGCTGGCGTACAGAGGCTTCCGAGGTTGAAACCGGGACAATTGACAACTCCGAACGTTCCAGTGCCCATAACAAATTCCGTAGATGAGAGCGTTATCTTGACTTGAATGGCATCTCCCAGGTCGGGACTAGTGGGGCTGATTTGCAGCACCAGGTCACCCTCAGTCGGGCCTAGAGGAGTCAAGGGCACCAGAGTTTGGGTCCCGATGCTCGAGGTTTGAGAATTGATCGCCATTCCGTAGCTCGATCCGGTGCGTATGCGGTCAGCCCGGACTGGCGCAACCAAAAGTACAGTTGCTCCTAGCAGGAATGTTGACGCGAGTTTTATATTCATCCTATAGCTCCCTATGGCGCAAGTTGATCCGGCGCGCAGTATTTTGCACTAAAATGCTGTGCACGGCATAGCCCCTTTTTGTAGATCACATACATTCTGTGGATAACCACGTAACTGCCTTATTTTGCCGTGAGCACTAACCAGTTATTTAATTCATCTAATTGTAAAGTGTCTGAAGGTGCGCAGTTTCTTGCGCACTTTGGACCAAGATATTCCTAAGTATTGCAACTCTCAGCAAACCCCCTCAAAGAAGGAGATGCTTTACCGCCTTAGAGAATCCTAAAGTGGAAGCAGCGAATTCCTCTTTTCCAGTCGGCGTCGAAATTTTTTGGACATTCCGATTTATAGCGCCATAACGAGGGCGCGCCTTAATTTGTCGACAGAAAGAACAAGAGGCGTAGAATACGGCACGAGGTGGGTGCCCATGGTAGAGGGCGAGAGCGAAGACCTGGAGCGTACATGTCAGGGCGTCTCGCCGGGCGATGCGGCCTGCAACTACCCTGCGACCGTACACTGCCCGACCTGCGACGGATGGTTCTGTGACGCCCACGCTGAGGATGAGCAGTGGCATTCGTGTATGCTGCCGCCTCCCGGAGACGTAGGCGGCGAGGGATAATAGCCGTCCGCAGCCGCCTGTTTTACCGCATGCCGTTGCGAGAACGTACGTAACGCAGCGCCCGTCGCGTGACCTGCGTAAGGCCTGATGAGTTGATTTATCGGCGACAATTGGCTGAGAGGATTTACACGGTTTCCGGTTTTGGCGCTGCAGCCCAAGGATGGGGCCGGCGCGCTTCGATGAACGCGAAACTGGTCATCAGCACGGCGAGTAGTGACAGTGCCGCATCTTCCAGAACTTTTTTCAGATTGATTGGCTCAGGCGTGGCAAAGCAGCCGCAATTAATGTCCATGTGCAGTAGATAAGCACGCAAAACCACCACGAAAAATCCCAGCATGATGGCAGTAAGCAGTAATCCCCAGATCCTCAGCTTCCATCCTGTTAATACCAGCAGACCGAGCGCGATTTCAGTGAATGGCAAGACGTGCGCCACAAACTGCACTCCCCATGCCGGCAGCAACTTGAACGCTTCTACCTGCAGCGCAAAATTCGCGAGATTGGTGGAGATTGAAAATTTCAGGAAGAACATGGGCCAGAAAGTGTGATTCGGTTGGAAGGCTTTGGAGTAGCCCGCGTAGATGAAAATCACGCCTAGAACCAGGCGTCCAAGCCACATGACAACGCGCCGGAAGTTGAGTGGACTGGATTGCAGCAAGTCGTTTCACCTACGCGCTTCACAAATGCGGTTTATCGTAACAGAAGAATCAAAAATTGAAATGCGCGATCAAGATGATACGCAGATCCACATTTAAAAGTCCGAGGCAGAGCACTTTCGCAAGCTGGACGTGCTTATTTCTGGCTAAGCAGTTGGTCGAGGAACTGGTGCAATACCGCGTAACTTTGCACGCCAACCACGGGATAGGTCTGGCCATTGGAATGAATAATGGTGGTGGGCGTCTGGTTTACGTTGTACATGCGGCCTAGCGCCAGATCTTTCTCGATCAGCGGATCGAGCGTGCCGCCTTTCACTAGGGCGCGCACTTTGTTCATCTCCGCGGGCGACAGGACCGCTGCGACCGTGCCGTCTACGTCTCCTGAGTTCTCCCACTTTTCCTGATTCTCAAACAACGTTTGCTCAACGGGTTCGACCTTTCCGATGTGCGCCGCGGCGCGAGCATACTGTGCTGCGACTCTCGAGTGGGCATGCATAGGAAGAGGGAAGTCGCGATGGATGAGGTACACCTTGCCGTTGCTTACGTAGTTGTCCATCAGCTGCCGGTTAGTAGTCATATACAGGGTCTTACAAGCCGGGCATTGAAAATCGCTGAAGACTTCCAGTACGAGCGGAGCGCTTTTTGAACCAAACGCCTTGTGGGGATCCACGTCGCTTACTGCGCCGGGCGTCTGCGGAGGGGCAGCAATAGCCATCAGAACGACGCCAATACCCAGAGCGGCCAACACGCTGAGGAAGGCGACGGCGACTCTAGGGATTCCTCTTCGATTGCGAATCAATTGTTCCTCCGTAGTAGTTGGACGCTTGAAATTGGCCTTTGAAGATTCTACCGCGAATCACCCTAAAGGCCAGCGCACGCGGGCTGAATTGTGCAATCGGGTTTCCTGTGCTGCTCCGAACGCGAAAGCTAAAGATAGTAGGATGCGCGACAAGGTGATGATGTTCGTGTCAGGATGCGATATTTGTAGGCGTCAACCAGCAATCCCTATGTGACACAAACATAAGGGTATATTTGGATAATAACAAGACTTGACAACAAGTCACTCAATATTTATAATGTCCTTCGAGCTGATTCGAATCGGGTCCCTGGCGACCCGCGCAAACTTCTGGGCGCAAGTGCCGCTCAACGGGTTTGAACAGATCGGGCTTAAATGGAGGCCAGAATTACATGAGTAAAATTATTGGAATTGACCTGGGCACAACCAACTCGGTTGTGTCCGTGATGCAGGGCGGAGAACCGGTGGTAATCCCCAACCAGGAGGGTGCGCGCACAACCCCTTCGGTCGTAGCGATCACCAAGGGTGGCGAACGTCTTGTGGGACAAGTGGCCAAGCGCCAAGCGGTGACGAATCCCGAGAATACGGTGTATTCGATCAAGCGCTTCATGGGCCGTCGCTATGACGAAGTGACCGACGAAATGAAGCGTATCCCTTATAAGGTTGTGAAGGGCGACCACGACGACGCGCGTGTGGAGATTTTCGGCAAGATCTACAGCCCGCCGCAAATTTCGGCCATGATTCTTGGAAAACTGAAGTCCGCCGCGGAAGACTTCCTGGGTGAAAAGGTCACCAAGGCGGTCATTACTGTGCCGGCATACTTCAACGACGCGCAACGGCAAGCCACCAAGCAAGCAGGTGAAATTGCGGGCCTGGACGTGGTGCGCATTATTAACGAGCCGACGGCAGCCGCATTGGCTTACGGCTTGGACAAAAAGACCGACGAGACCATCGCGGTGTACGACTTGGGCGGCGGCACCTTTGATATTTCCGTGCTGGAAGTTGGCGCTGGCGTAGTGGAAGTGAAATCCACTAACGGCGACACCCACCTGGGCGGCGACGACGTTGACCAACGCATCGTGGATTGGTTGATCGACGAATTCAAGAAGGAAAACAACATCGACCTGAGCAAGGACCGCATGGCGCTGCAACGCCTGAAGGACGCTGCGGAAAAGGCCAAGATCGAGCTGTCGCAGATGATGGAGACGGAGATCAATCTGCCGTTCATCACCGCGGGCGCCAGCGGACCGATTCACATGCAACTGAAGCTGACCCGGACACGCCTCGAGCAATTGATGAATGATTTGCTCGAACGCTCCATGAAGCCGGTGAAGCAGGCGTTGGAAGACGCCAAGATGTCGCCGAACGACATACAAGAAGTCGTGCTGGTCGGCGGTTCGACGCGTATTCCGAAGGTTCAGCAACTGGTGCGCACGTTCTTCGGCGGAAAAGAGCCGCACAAGGGCGTGAATCCCGGACGAAGTCGTAGCGGTAGGAGCCGCGATTCAAGGCGCGGTGCTGGCTGGAGACGTGAAGGACATTTTGCTATTGGACGTCACACCGCTCTCGCTGGGCGTGGAAACTCTGGGTGGAGTAATGACCGTGCAGATTCCCCGCAACACCACGATCCCGACGCGCAAAGTGGAAACCTATTCCACCGCGGCGGACAACCAGCCTGGCGTGGAAATTCACGTTATGCAGGGTGAACGCAAATTCGCGAACGACAATCGCTCGCTTGGCAAATTCAAGCTGGATGGAATTCCACCAGCGCCGCGCGGGACGCCGCAAATCGAAGTCACTTTTGACATCGACGCCAACGGCATCCTGAACGTCAGCGCCAAGGACAAAGCGACCAACAAGGAACAGAAGATCACCATCACCGCTTCGAGCGGCTTGACCAAGGAAGAAGCCGAAAAGATGCGCGTGGAGGCAGAATCGCACTCCGAGGACGATCGCCGGCGTATGGAAGAGGTCGAGGCGCGCAATCGCCTGGACGGCATTCTGTACCAGTCGGAAAAGATGATTCGCGAGAATCGCGAGAAGCTCAACGAAGCGGACGTGAAGATCCGCGGAGAGCGCCATCGATGATGCCAAAAAAGCCATCAACGAGGGCGGCGTTGCGAGACTGCGCTCCGCTACGGAAAACCTGGAACGCTCGCTGCACAAGATCGCTGAAGAGCTCTACAAGAGCACGCAAGCGGCTGGCGGCGCGGAACAGGCTGGCGCGGCGGGAGCCGGCGCTGGCGCTCAAGGCGGACCGGCGGGTGCTGGGTCTAGTTCAGCTGGCGGCCCGCAGGGCGGCAAGCCCGGCGATGTGATCGACGCCGAATACGTGGACGTGGACGAAAACAAGCGTCCTAATTAATTGAGCAGCTGAGCGAAGAAGGAAAGTGCGGAGAGTGACTCCGCGCGGGCCGGAACTTCGCGGAAGCGAAGAGTAAAGAACCGGCCCGCTTCGTTCGCAAGACGGAGTGGGCCGAATTTTTTAGCAGCGGATTTCGAGAGATTTCGAGAAGTGATTCGAGATCACAAAAATATAAATCATGGCAACGACAGCTAAAACCGATTATTACGAATTGCTTGGAGTGCCGAAGAAGGCCAGCAGCAAGGACATTCGCACTGCCTTTCGCAAGCTCGCGCGCAAATACCATCCGGATCTGAATCCCGGCGACAAATCGTCGGAAGAGAAATTCAAGCAACTGCAGGAAGCGTATGACGTACTTTCCGACGCCAAGAAGCGCCAGATGTACGACCAGTACGGATTTTATAGCGATAACCTCCCTCAGGGCGGCGGACCTTCTTCGCACGGCGGCGAGGAAGACGATGATGCGCGCGTCAATTTTGATTTTGGCGGATTTGATTTTGGCGGTGGCGGCGGTTCCGGCGCGGGCCCGGCAGGAAGTGGCGGAAGTTTTCGCGATTTGTTCAGCCAGTTTTTCAAGGGCGGCCGCGGCGGCGAAATGGAGCCGGAGCAGGAACCGGGCGGCGACCTGGAATACCAGGTGGAGATTGATTTCTGGGATTCCGTCCGCGGCGCGGTGAAAAAACTTTCGATCACCCGCATGGAGACGTGCGAGACGTGCCACGGAACCGGCGCGGTCGGTTCGCCGCAGACTTGTACCGCTTGCGGCGGCACCGGAACAATCCAGCAAGCTGCAGGGAAAATGCGCTTCAACGTGCCCTGCACCCGCTGCGGCGGCACCGGTAAATTGCGCACCATGTGCCGCACCTGCAATGGCGAAGGTCGCGTGCGGCGCACGGAAACGGTGGATGTGCGCATTCCCGCGGGCGTGGCTAGTGGCGCGCGCTTGCGTGTGCCCGGCAAAGGAAATGCCGGAACGATGGGAGCGCCTCCGGGCGATTTGTATTTGCGCATCCTGGTAAAGCCGCATGAATTTTTCGAGCGCCGCGGCAATGATCTGTACACCAAAATTCCGGTGACCGTTCCAGAGGCCACGCTGGGTGCGAAGATTGAAGTGCCCACCATCGATGGGCGCTCACTGGTGCGCATTCCTCCCGGAACCGACAGCGGGAAAACGCTGCGCCTGAAAGAAAAGGGCGTGCCGGGCGCGCGCAACAGCACGCGCGGCGATCAATACGCCGAGATTCAAGTAGTAGTGCCGAAGCCGACGGATGAGCGGGTCCGTAACTCTGATGAAAGACCTGGAAACGTTGGATCCCGAAGATCCGCGGCAAAATCTTTTCAGCAAGGCAGGTGTGTAAAGCCATGCCGCAAAGAACAAAAAAACGGGCCAAAGCCGGTTACATGATCAGCGCAGTGGCGGAGCTTTATAAATTGCATCCGCAGACGCTGCGGTTATATGAGCGCGTGGGATTATTGAAACCTTCGCGGTCGCAGGGAAACACGCGGCTGTATACCGATTCCGATCTTGAGCGCCTGGACGTAATTTTAACGCTGGCGCGCGACATGGGCGTGAACCTGGCGGGCATCGAAATTATTCTGAATATGCGCGAAAAAATGATTGAGATGGAACGCCAGATGGGTGAATTCGCGAAGGTAGTGCAGCAGGAATTGTCGCGCGTGGCTTCGCGCCCAGCGGAGCAGGATTCGCGCCACGCGATCGTACGGGCCGTGCCGCGAATAGTGCGAAGCTCTACCTAATTATTGCACACTCCGCTTTCGCAGCGCTCGAAAGATGGACCATAGCGCCACCATCCAAACCATCAGGCAAAGCGCCCACACGATAAGAACACCGAGCACGGGCGTTTGATTATGGAACTCCGGGTTTCTAAAATCCTCAGTAATCGGGAGAGCAAACTCCCCAGTTGCAGCAAAAGCGACAAATGCCGAAACAGCGGCGCCAACCCAATATGCCCGCTTCCTGGTAGTTTGCGTGTTCTTCCGCGAACCGCGGATATAAGCCCACACCGCGGACACCATTAGGGCCAACAGAATACCGCCGAACACAATCAAAGGGCCAAGCGAGTCAGCAAAGGTCGCATCCATTACCCACCATCCATCACACGCTGAAATTATTCAGCTACCGTAAAGCTTATGCAAGCTATAAGCATTGATAACATGCTACGCAAGCTGCCGTTTAGCTGACGCGAAGAGCGGTCATGGGGTCTACGTGCGAGGCGCGGCGCGCGGGAATATAACCCGCCAGGATGGCGATGCCGCTCAGCAGCAGGATGGTGGTCGCGAAGGTCGGCGGATCTGACGGGTCGGTGGCAAACAAAAGCGAAGCGATGGCTTTCGCTACCATAAAGGATGCTACTGTGCCGATGGCGATACCCACGAGTGCGAGGCGCAGAGTTCTGTAGATCACGCTGAATTGCACGCGATTGGCGGTCGCGCCGAGAGCCATGCGGATGCCAATCTCCTGCGTCTGCCGCGAAACCGAGTACGAAATAACTCCATAGATGCCTAGCGAAGCCAGCACCAGCCCCAGCGCCGCAAATAAACTTACCAGCCAAACAAAAAAGCGCCGGGGAGAAACCGCGTGATCCACGATCTGCTGTATTGTGCGAAATTCGGTAGCAGGCTGGCCGGGATTTAGTTCCCGAAGCGTGCTCATCACGCTGGAGGCGAGCACGTCCGGCGGAAACTTGGTGCGCACCACCAGCTCGCCGCCGCCCGGGCTATTCTGACTCACAGACAAGTACATCTGCCAGCCGGGGCGCGACTCCAGGCTGCTTTCGCGAACATCGGAGACCACGCCGATGACGCGAGCTTCTTTGTCATTCACGAGCGCGATCTGCCCGACAGGATCCTGACCGGGCCACAAATAATTCGCCGCGGTCTGATTCAGGATCACCACCAGCGGACCATCCGGAGCGTCCGACCAGTTTAAATCGCGGCCGGCGCGAAGCTGCATGCCCATGGCTTGCAGATAGCCGGGCGTAACGATGTACACAAAGGCTCCAGGGAGTTCTCCTTTGCGATAATCCTTCCCCTTTGCAGATAAGCCCCAGGCGCGATTGCGATCCAGCGGCAGATTGTCGGTGATGCCCGCGGCTTCAATGCCCGGAATAGCTTTCACGCGACCCAGCATTTGCTGCAGGATTGCGCTGCGCTTCGCGGACTTGCCTTCATCGTTATAGTCGACGGTTATCGCCGCTGCCCGGCTGGGTTGAAATCCCAAATCCACGTCGAGAACGTGCAGGAAACTGCGCAACAGTAGCCCGGCCCCGACCAGAAGGACGCACGCCAACGCGATTTCGGAAATTACCAGCACCGAGCGCATACGATCATGTTTTTTGCCCTGAGTCATGCCTGCGCCGGAATCTTTGAGGGCTTCCTGAAGATTGCCTGCAGACATTTTGAGATTAGGAAGGAGCCCGAAGAAAATCGCGGCCATCAAAGAAATGATCAGCGTCCATCCGAGAGCGCGACCGTCAATTTGCAAGCTACCAAGGAGTGGCAGAGCGAGAGAGCCCTGTTGCGCAAGATAAATGGTGATGCCGGACGCCAATCCCAGACCGAGCAAGGCTCCCGCGCTGGTCAGCAGGAGGCTTTCAGTAAGCAACTGACGAATAAGCCTGGCGCGGCTCGCGCCAAGAGCGCGGCGCATGGCGAATTCCTTGCTGCGCGCACTGCCGCGAGCGAGCAAAAGATTCGCGAGATTCACGCACACGATCAGCAGGATGAGTCCCACCGCACACCACAGCACGATCAAGGAGCGGCGCAGCTTGCCGGTGACGTATTCCTTGAGTCCGGTAAGACGAGCAGTGTAGCCGCCGCCCCATTCCGGATGCTTCAAATTGAAATGAAGGCGTGGAAAGATAATGTCGGCTTCGGCTTGCGCTTGCGGCAGCGTAACGCCAGGCTTGAGACGGCCAACCAGTGCGAGGGTGTTTCCCCAATCTTCCATGTCGTCAAGAATCGCGGGGATGAAGAGGTCAGTCTTCGAACCTGGGGAAAAAACGGAACCGAAATCGAAAGTCGGCGGCAGGACGCCGATAACGGTTACCGGATGATTGTCGAGATTTATGGCTTGGCCGACAATCGACTGGTTAGCGGCAAACTGGCGGCGCCAAAAGGCATGAGTGAGAATCGCAACGGGACGAGAATTTTTCAGACACTCATCGGGGGCAAAAGAGCGGCCCAGTAATGGTTGAACGCCGAGTGTAGGGAAGAAATTCCCGATGACCGTCATGGTCGTGACCGGCAGCACATCGCCATTGCGGGCGAGCTTGGCATTATTGGCGGAAGAGAACGCGAAGTAGCCGGTGACATCCTGGAAGGAATTATTCTGATGTTTCAGCTCTTCGTAGGCGTCCACAGAGTACGTCATGCTGGACATGCCCGACTTGCCTTCGGCGGTGGTTATAAAAGTGAGTTGCTGCGGATCGTGAAAGGGAAGCGGCCGCAATAGAATGGTGTTCACCACACTGAAGACGGCAATGTTGGCCCCGATTCCCAGGGTAAGAATCAATATCGCAATTGCCACGAAGCCGCGATCGCGACGGAAAGTTCGCAGGGCGTAGCGCAGATCCTGGCTCATTTCATCGAGGGTTGGCAGAGTGCGCGCGTCGCGATGCCGTTCCTTGGCTTGTTCCATTCCCCCAAAGCGAATCAGCGCCTGGCGCCGCGCTTCTTCCGGCGGCATGCCGCGCTGAAGATTTTCTTCTATGGCCAAATCGAGGTGCGCGGCCATTTCGGCGTCCAGCTCAATGTCGAGTTGCCTGCCGCGAAATAATGAGTGCAGTCGGTGCAAGAATTCGCGGAGCCCAGTTACCGGTTCATTTGCCATCGATCATCCCCTGCCACTCGGGCCTTCGCGCAGCGGCCCTTCCTGTGTTACGACCACAGAAGCATATCTAATTTCATGTGGCATTACCACATGAACGATTGACGGGGCGCGAGGCAAAAAGTCTTCAACGATGTCGCGGCGGCTCGTTTAAAAGGTGTGAAACAGGCGCTTCCAGCGCATGGTGGCCGGATGAATCAGCACGTTGGCATAGGCAACAAAACGGTCGACGATGTGGCCCGGTTGCCATGCGCTAGGGTTCGTATCTATAGACATGTAGATCATCACCGGGGTGCCGATGAGATATTCGCGCGGAACGCAACCCCAGAAGCGGCTGTCGTACGAATTTCCTCGATTGTCGCCCATCGCAAAATAACAGTTGTCAGGCACGCGGTACGGGAAGGTGACATCTATTCGGCCGCGCTGAAAGTATCCCGGCGGCGCTGGTTTGGTCGGGCCCAGGGTGTAATTCTCTTCAAGCTGCTTTCCATTGATCCAAACATTCCCGTCACGTAGATCCACAACGTCGCCCGGCATGCCAATGGCACGCTTTACCAGGTCGGTTTGATCGGGCGCGTAGGGTGGCCGGAAAATTATAATTTGTTGCCGCTTGGGATTGCGCCACAGCGGAACATGCCAATTCGTGAAGGGCAAGCCGGCATCGTATCCGACACGGCTGATGATCAAGTGGTCTCCGATCAGCAGGGTGTTTTCCATGGAGGCGGAAGGAATGACCCGCGCCTGGCCGATCGTTCCGTTGACCAAGAAAAAAACGAGACCAACCCAGAACCACGCGATAATCTCGCGGCGCACGCGCACGCTCATAGGTAATGCGGGTTGGGGAGTTGCGCTCTTCGTTTTAGTTTTCACTTTGCACCGTCGGTGAGATTGGGAATCTTAACATGTCACTGGCGTGAGCAGTTGGACCCGCGAAACTAGTTCGCTTGCCGTGACGCAGGCGTGCCCGTATGCTTGTGGCGATATGGCGATAGAAAATTGTCCGTTGTGCAGAGGCACCGGGTGGCGGCTGGAGCAACGGGTGAATGGCGTGCCGGGGACGGTTGCTACTGCGTGCGATTGCGGGATGGAAGAACGCGCGGCGCGGGTGACGGAGCGTGCGCTCATACCCAAGCGCTATGAGCATTGCGATTTTGAAAGCTATGTCGCGGATTTGACGGATGGCAAAACGTGGATGCCGCAGCACGCACAGTCCATGAAGCAGGCCAAGATGTTGACGCAGGGATTTGTGCGGGATTATCCGGGTGCGGCGGAAAAGGGATTGCTACTGATGGGGCCATCGGGTGTAGGCAAAACGCATTTGGCAGTGGCGGCTTTGAAAGAATTGATTCGCCGCGGACACGGCGGGCTTTTTTGCGATTACCGGGAATTGTTGAAAGAGATTCAGGCCAGTTATAACCCGGCCAGTGAATCGACGGAGATGAGCATTCTGGAACCGATTCGCAACGTGGAAATTCTGGTGCTGGATGATCTGGGCGCGAGCAAGCCTTCAGATTGGGTGCGCGACATTGTAGGGATTGTGTTGAATGCGCGCTATAACGAGAATCGCACGACGGTGATCACCACAAACTATGTGGATAATCCGGCGTCGGAAGGCGAACCCTCGCGGCTACCGGGAGGACGGATGATTCCTCCGTCGCGCGAAGATACATTGGAGCAGCGCATCGGCAGCAGAATGCGTTCGCGACTTTACGAAATGTGTAGAACTGTGGAAGTGATCGCTCCGGATTTCCGGCGAGAGAAAACACAGGCGGGACGTACTTAGGGTTGAATCGTGTTGACGGCATAGCGAGAAATTGCGGATGATTTTAGTGAGCGGAGATTTTAGATCTTGGTGATTCCACGTTAAAAACCCCACCCTCCAGAAAACTGAGGGTGGGGCACCCTGCGCGTCGCGGGTATTTGAAACGACGGGCAGTTGGAGCGAATTTGCGGCCAGGAAAAATCGCTCTACTGCGGTGTGATTCATTGACAGGGAGTTGAGTCGGCGAGTATGCTTTTGGCTAGGTTGCGGCGTTCCTCGTGACAATTCCAGGAGTTCTGGCAGTGCTTGCAGTGACGCCCGCGGCACTTTTTCCTTAGCGACCAACTGAACGGTCCACCTCCTTGCACTGCTATCCAAGTAAGGATCACGCAAGGAATTTTTTCGACTAAACAGGGATACTTATCCCGGAGGCCTACAACCATGTTTCCCGACCACGATAACCCGGCGTCCACTACCGCAAGCGGTGCTGCTGCCGCTGCTGCACCGGAAGCGCACACCGAAACACAAGAACAGAAAAACGAAGCGAAACACGAGAGTGGCTCGTCCACCGCTGCGCACAATGATGCCTCGCAGCACGGTTCGAGTTCCGAGGGAAGCAGCCAATCGGGCGACCACGGGCAGAATCGCGCGGCTGTGCCGCAGGCCGATGGCGATTCGCAGAGCCCCGCCAACACATCGAGCGACTCGACTGCACAGGGCGGTTCAGGTTCGCATGGCGGTGACGGCGAGACGGAGCATGGCGGCACTGAGTCGCACGGCGCAACTGCGCACCAAGGTAGCGGCGATCAGGTCGCAGGCGACCACGCCAGCAACAGCGCAGGGACTGCCGTAGCGGATCATGAAGCGGCGACGGCTGCGGATGAAGCGGCTGGCTCAGAAGAGATGAGCAAGTTGATGGAGCAGTACGACGAGAAGCAGGAAGCCGCGTCGCACAGCGAAATTATCGAAGTGACGGTGGTGGCCTACACCGAGCATGGCGTGGTTGTGGATACCGGCCAGAAAACTGAAGGCCTGATTCCCGCTGCGGAATTTTCTGAGACGGAGATTCCGCGACCCGAGCCGAACGCCAAAATCGAAGTACAGAGAACTGGCGAACGCAAAGACGGCGTCGAGATTTTGTCGTACCAGAAAGTTCTGCGCCGCCGCATGTGGGAGAAGTTGGAGGCGGCTTTTAAAGCCAAAGAAACAGTCAAGGGCAAAGTAGTAGACCGCATCAAGGGCGGACTGGTGGTGGATATCGGAGTCCGCGCGTTCCTGCCCGGCTCGCAATACGATTTGCGGCCGACGGCCAACCTGGACGACTTGATGGGCCAGGAAATGGATGTGCGCATCACCAAGCTGAACCGGCGGCGCGGCAATGTGGTGGTGAGCCGGCGCGCGCTGCTGGAAGAAGGTCAACTTGCGAAGCGCGCGGAGTTGATGGAATCGCTGAAGGAAGGCCAGACCGTTCACGGACACGTGAAAAACGTGACAGAATATGGCGCGTTCGTGGACCTGGGCGGCATCGATGGACTACTACACCTGACTGATTTGAGCTGGGGACGCGTGAAGCATCCCTCCGACATGTTGAAGCCGGACCAGGAGCTGGACGTCGTCATCCTGAAATTCGATAAGGATAAGCAACGCATCTCGCTGGGCCTGAAACAACTGATTCCCGATCCGTGGGTGAATGCCTCGGAGAAATATCCCGCGGGCGGTAAGGTGAAGGGCAAAGTAGTTGGCGTGGTGGATTACGGCGTGTTCGTGGAATTAGAGCAGGGGATTGAGGGGCTCGTACACGTTTCGGAAATGAGTTGGAACAAGAAGCCGACGCATCCATCCAAACTTGTGAAAGTTGGCGATGAAGTGGATGTGGTGGTGCTGGACATCAAACCGAGCGACCGGCGCGTTTCACTGGGCATCAAGCAGGCGCAACCTGATCCGTGGATGGTCATCGCGGAAAAGTATCCGGTGGGCACGGTGGTGACCGGCAAGATTCGCAACATTGCGGAATTTGGCGCGTTCGTGGAAATCGAGGACGGGTTTGACGGGCTGGTACACGTCGGCGACGTGAGCTGGACCGGGCGAGTGAAAAATCCGCATGAGGTTTTCAAGAAGGGCGAAGACGTTACCGCCAAGGTTTTGAAGATCGATCCGGAAAACCGGCGGGTATCGCTGGGCATCAAGCAGGTCAACGATATCTGGGGCGACTGGTTCAAGGGCCACAAAGTGGGCCAGATCGTGAAGGGCAAAGTTTCGCGCATCGCCACGTTCGGCGCGTTCGTGGAATTGGGCGAGAACATCGAAGCGTTGTGCCACAACACCGAGATTGAGGAGCACAAGCGGCGGCGTGATGAAGGACCCGCGCCGATGCATCGCACCTCTACGGGGCCGCTGAAGAGTGCGGGGCCGCTGGAGCCGGGCAAAGAGTACGACTTCAAGATTGTGAAGATCAGCCCGGAAACACGGCGCATTGGACTTAGCTACCGCGCGGCGGTGAAGCAAATTGAGCGGCGGGAGATCGATCAGTACCGGTCGACTTCGACGGGAAAGTCATCATCAACGGCAACGATTGGCGATGCCCTTAAGTCAAAGCTGGGCCGGTAACGGTCCAGGCGCAAATATTTGACTCCAACCCAGCTGGACAATTGTATTTACGTGGGGCCTATTTTAATGATAGGAAGGGTGCACCCAGAGGGCGGCTCTCCGCTCTAACCCTTTTTGTAACACCGATTTGAGGGGCCGCAAAGCGGTCAGAAGCCCGGTGGCAGGACCTGCGCGGGGCGACGAGGTATAGGGATTATGACCAAGCATCCGACATTGACGAAGGCCGACCTGATTGAAGAGGTGTTGCGCATCTCGGAACTTCCGCGCAAGGAATCCGAGACCATTGTGGAGACGATTTTCGAGAGCATCATAGAGGCTCTGCAAAAGGGCGACAAGATTGAGATTCGCGGGTTTGGAAGCTTTCGCACCCGGCAACGGCGCGGGCGCATCGGGCGTAACCCCAAGACGGGTGCCAAAGTGGATGTGCCACCCAAGAAGATTCCCTTCTTCAAGCCTAGTAAAGAATTGAAGGATTTTGTGAACAACTCGGAAGGCTCGACCGATAACGGCGCTTCTGCTGCTGCGGCAACCCCTTCCAGTTCAGTGCCTGGCGACGCGACACGTTCCTGACAACGCCTCTGAATTCATTCCCTGAATAAGACAATGAGTAGCGCTGCGCGCGGCGTGAATGGATTGTGCGTTATGCTGTGCGAGCGTCTTTTTCTTTGAGGATGCCTGATGGACTATGTGTGGTCGCCGTGGCGCTACAAATACATCGCACAGGTGAATGACGAGAAGCAGCCGGAGTGTATTTTCTGCGATGCATTGGCGCGGAACGATGATGTCGCGGCGCTGATCGTTTATCGCGGCAAAAAAGTTTTCGTGATCCTGAATCGCTATCCATATACCTCCGGGCACGTAATGATTGTGCCATATGCGCATGTGGCGCAATTGGCATTGTGCGATGCGGAGACGCTGGCGGAAATGATGCTAGTGGCGCAGCGGGTAGAGAAGGCGTTTGTTGCGGACTACAAACCCGATGGGATGAATATCGGCATGAACTTGGGGAAAGCTGCGGGCGCGGGTGTTGCCGGGCACCTGCATTTGCACGCATTGCCGCGATGGTTTGGGGACACAAATTTCATGACCGTGACGGGCGAGACGCGTGTGCATCCGGAAGATTTGCATAAAACTTTTGAGCGCACACGAAAAGCTTTGAATGCAAGCGCAGCGGCGTAAACGCGGAGAAAAGAGCGAGTGGATCTCCAACTGACTGAGGAGCAGCTGCTCCTGCAAAAAAGCGTGCGGGAATTCGCGGAATCGGAAGTGCGGCCGTTCGCGAAAGAATTGGACGAGACCGGGCATTTCCCGCGAGAAATATTCAAGAAAGCGGCAGAATTGGGGCTGACTGGGATCGCTCTGCCGGAAAGTGAAGGCGGGGCAGGATTCGATCACGTCGCTTATACCATCGTGATTGAGGAGATTTCGCGGTGCTGCGCGTCGACGGGCGTGATTTTGTCGGTGCAAAATTCGTTGTACTGCGATCCGATTCATCGCTTTGGTACCGCCGAGCAGAAGGAGAAATTTCTTCTGCCCTTCGCGCGTGGAGAAAAGATCGGGTGCTATGCGTTGACGGAGCCGCAGGCCGGCTCGAACGCCGCAGCTTTGCAAACAAAAGCGGTGCGCAAGGGCGACAGCTACGTTGTAAACGGCACGAAAGCGTGGATCACCAATGGGGGCGCAGCCGATGCGGCCATCGTGTATGTGAACACTGATCCAGCCAAAGGCGAGAAAGGCATCACCGCGTTGGTGGTTGAGAAGGGAACGCCGGGATTTCAGGTGGGCAAGGAAGAGAAGAAATTAGGGATCAGCGCCACGGCCTGCAGCGAGTTGGTGTTTTCTGATTGCAACGTGCCGGCCGCAAATCGAATCGGAAATGAAGGCGAAGGATACAAAGTAGCGCTGTCGACGTTGGATGGCGGAAGAATCGGCATCGCGGCGCAGGCGACCGGGATTGCCCAGGGCGCGTTTGAAGCGGCTTTGAAATATTCGCAGGAGCGCATGGCGTTTGGGAATCCGATTTCGCAATTCCAAGCCATACAATTCATGCTGGCGGACATGGCTACGGAGATTGATGCCGCGCGATTGTTGATTCGCAAAGCGGCGTGGAAGCAGGACAGCGGGGCGAGATTCAGCATGGAAGCCGCGGTGGCAAAATTATTCGCCAGCGAAATGGCTACGCGGGTGACGCACAAGGCGATTCAGATTCATGGCGGGAATGGGTATAGCCGGGAGTACCCGGTGGAGCGAAATTATCGTGACGCACGCATCACGGAGATTTACGAAGGCACCAGTGAGATTCAGCGGTTGGTGATTGCCTTGTGGGTGTTGAAAGTTGGAGGCTAGAAGCTAGACATTAGAGGCTGGAAGATAGAAGGCGGAAAATGTCGGCGCGCCGACATTTAAAGTAATACCTTAATTATTAAGTAACTATAACATTACAGTAATATTGTCAGCGTTCGAACGGTGCCCGTTCGAATGATTGCAGAAATTGTCGGCGGCGGCGTTCGAATGACGCAGGGCCATTCGAGAGTTCCACGCGGGATTAATCCACCTAGAACATCGCTTGAGAGAAGCCTGCGTCGGAGCGATCCATGTTTACGTTTGAGTCGTAGTATTCTGAACACGTGTTGGAACTGGATTTTTCGCTCGTTTTTGACGCGGCTGCCGATGAAGAATTCTTTTCCGCATTGCCGTCGAAACCTGCTGTTTGCCTGGTGGAATTAAATGATGCGAATGCTGAACCGCTGCTGATTCGCACGCAGGATTTGCGCCGCAGGCTGCAGCGGCTGCTTGGTCCGCCTGATCCCGCAAGCAAACGGCTGAATCTGCGGGCGCTTGCTCGCGGTGTGAGATATAGGGCAGTCGGTTCTACCTTCGAACAGAGCCTCACTTATTATCAGCACGCTAAAAAGCTTTTCCCGCAACGCTATCGCGATTTGTTGCGCATGCGTCCGCCTGCGGTGCTCAAGGTGAGCCTGCGGAATGCGTATCCGCGGTGTTACGTGACGCGGCACATTTCGGTGGACAGTTCGGGAGCGCCGACCGCCGGAAGTTATTACGGGCCGTTTCCTTCGCGTGGGGCCGCGCTGGCGTTTGCGAATCGCGCGCTGGATTTTTTCAAGATGCGGCGTTGCCAGATAAAAATCCGGCGCGACCCGACATTTCCGGGGTGCCTGTATTCAGAAATGAAAATGTGCCTGGCGCCTTGTTTTGCGGGGTGCTCGAAAGAGGAATACGACGCGGAGGTGCAGCGGTTCGTGAAGTTTCTGGAATCGAGCGGCGAGTCGCTGCGCGCGACGTTTGAAAGTGAGCGCGAGCGTGCCAGCGATGATTTGGACTTCGAGCGCGCGGCGACGCTGCACAAAAAAGTCGAGAAGCTGGACGAGGTTTTGCGTGGGCAACCCGATTTGGCGCGACGCATCCAGGCTTTGAACGCGGTGATTTTGCAACGTGGTGCGGGCGACCAGGTTGTCGGGGCTTATCGTGTTCAGGGCGGGAGACTTTGCGAGCCGTTTTCTCTGCCATTTGGGGAAATTGCCAGCCAGCCGCGGTCTGCCGAACAAATTTTTCGCAATTATCTCGATCCGGCGGTCGATTCGGCCGTGGCCACACAGTCGGCGGTAGCTTTGCCGAACCTGGTTGAACAAGCGAGCCTCGCTCAGATGAACGAACAATCGCCGCTCGCCAAAGGGGAGTTGAGCGAACATTTGTGGTTGGTGGCGCGTTGGTTTTACAGCAATCCGCGAACGGGTGAGATTTTTTTTCGGGAGAAGAATGATTGGCCCTATCGCAGGATTTTGCGGGCTTGTTCGCGGTTGTTGGCTCCGCCAGAAGCACCCAAGGAACCGAGTGCGAATTGATGAAGGGCGGGCCTGTTATACTTCGCGTTTATGCGAACTAAATTAACAGCGACTGAAACATTGCGAGCCCAACGATGACAACATTTGCTACGCCTGAAGGAACACGCCGTTTTGCGGCACGATTTCCCAAGGGCGCCCAGGGCCATTTTCGCGAAGCGCAGAGATTGGCAGTTTCGTCGCTGGGAATCGGGACGTATTTGGGGAATCCAGACGAAAAGACCGACCGCGGTTACACAGCGGCAATCGTCGCGGCGGCACAAGGCGGCATCAACGTAATTGATGCGGCCATCAATTACAGGTTTCAGCGGAGTGAACGTAGCATTGGAGCTGCGTTGGCGGAGTTAGAAAGCAAGGGCATCGCGCGCGACGAACTGATTTTGTGCACCAAGGCCGGCTACCTGACGCCCGATGGCGATATGCCCAGCGACCCGAATGAATATTTCTTTCGAGAGTACATTCAGCCAGGGGTGCTGGGCGCGAAAGATATTGTCGGGGGCGGCCATTGCATGACGCCGCGGTTCCTGAAGAATCAATTGGGGCGAAGCCTGCGCAACATGCGGGTGGACCGCGTGGATGTTTTTTATTTGCACAATCCTGAATCGCAGTTGGCAGAGGTGCCGAAGGCGGATTTTCTCGAGCGCGTCAGGGAGGCGTTTACGTTTCTGGAGTCCGCGGTAGTGGCTGGAGAAATTCAATATTACGGCGTGGCTACCTGGAATGCTTTTCGGCAGGAAGCCAGCGCGCGCGACTCCATGCAACTCGCGGAACTAGCACAGATCGCGCAGGAAATCGCCGGCGGGCGGCATCGATTCCGGTTTGTGCAGTTGCCTTTTAATCTGGGGATGACGGAAGCGCTGACGCTGGGGAATCAAATGGTCGCGGGACGTAAGCGCACGATAACAGAATCGGCGGACGAATTGGATATCACGTTGATCGCCAGCGCTTCTTTGCTGCAGGGGCAAGTGGCGCGCAACCTGCCGGCATTTGTAGCTGATGCGTTCGGTTTGGAGAATGACGCGGAGAGAGCGCTGCAATTTGTGCGTTCCGCGCCGGGGATCACCACCGGGCTGGTGGGCATGTCACGGCCGGAACATGCGCGAGCGAACGCGCGGCTGCTGGGTGTGCCGACAGCGACCGTGGATCAGTTCAGCAAACTTTTTGCCCGCGGCGAAAGCGCTTGATGTTTTGATCGTGGTGCTATTTTTTTAGCGTGGGAACTTGTTCGGTGAGCCATGCGGTGATGGCTTGATCCACTTTGTTTAATTTGCCGGTGAAAAAATGGTCGACGCCTTCGACGATCACCAGGTGATTTTCGCCCGGCAATGATGGCACTAATTCTTTTACCTTGCGGACGTTGCCGTGTTCATCATTGCCGCCATGTACGAACAGCTTAGGCTTGGGGCATTTCGATAAGAAGGAGACGTCGGAATTGTTTACCGGGAAACCTAGCGCGATTAATTGCGTCGCTTTTGGAGTCTGACACCCCGCGCGAAGGCCTGCGATAGAGCCAAAACTAAATCCGGCGACCAGAAGCGGCACGCCCGGAAATTCGGCGATGAGAAATTGCAATGCGGTGCGAACGTCATCACGCTCACCGTCGCCGCGGTCGTGGACTCCCTCACTGAGCCCAGCGCCACGAAAATTGAAACGCAGGACTGGAGCGCCGAGGGCGTCAATGGATTTGGCGGCCTGAAAAACCACCTTGTTGTGCATGGTGCCGCCGAAAAGTGGATGAGGATGACAGACGAGCGCGGCAATGGCGGGTGGAGTGGGACTGCGCGGCGTCCAGAGGATGGCTTCGAGGCGCCCTACTGGACCGGAAAGAAAAAGATTTCGTGAATCGTGGTGGTGGGTCATTTAGCGGGCTGCGAAATCGTCGCTGTAAATTAGAACGTATTCAGGAAGTATTGTCACTGTTGAGGATAGGAGCGCTGAATATGCGCGTGTCGCTACGTACTAAGCGACCCGATGTCTCTCAGTACTTCTGGTAAGTAAAATTTCGACGTTCGCGTACAGCGGACAGAGAACGCCGTACCTGGTACTAAAGTGCTACATAGATCGTTGGAATGAAATACT
Source organism: uncultured Acidobacteriota bacterium (assembly GCA_963733775.1). Classification (GTDB taxonomy): domain Bacteria; phylum Acidobacteriota; class Terriglobia; order Acidiferrales; family UBA7541; genus Acidiferrum. The sequence goes on from CAVTEE010000006.1 coordinate 663,133, forward strand.
GCGTTTTTCGCGTTGCAGTTTGCGGGTGGCGGTGTTAGCGTTCGTGCATTCCAGTCCAAGTTAGGGAGCTTTATGAATAGTGTTGCGGACCGCCGCGAAGCTCGCCGATTTAACATGCACCTGCCACTCAGCATTCTCCGGTGGGAGCAGAAGGGCCAGGAATTGCCGGTGGACATGCGGGATGTTAGTTACCGGGGCCTGTACTTTTTTGCTGGAGAAAAATTCGAAGCGGGCCGCGAGATTGCTTTTATTATTACTTTGCCGAAAGACATGCTGAAGTCGTCGGACGTGAAGATACGGTGCCGGGGGATGGTGGTGCGCGTCGATGAGGGCAAAAATGGGAAGACGGGCATCGCCGCAAAGATTGACCGTTACGAGTTTATTGCTTGTAGCGCAGTAGCTTAAATCTCCTCCGGGCAAAAACCTTTCCCGATTCAGAAATTCATCCCCTCTACGAGTACAATCGGTTGGATCTACGTTGGAGGGGATTTATGTACCACTACGACGCCAAGCTGGCACTGGAAGAACTGCAGGAAGACGCGCTGCTGCCGCACCCGGTGAAACTGCGCGACATGATTCTACGCACGAAATTGGGCCCCACCGAAGCGCAAGCGTTGAACCAGGAATTTCAAACGTACCTGACGCGTTTTGGCGAGCTGCAAAAGACCGCACGCAGCGTGCTGGAAAAGCTTGCCGCGGGCCAGCGCAAAGCCTCCTGATGCCATAATATAGATTCAGATATGCGACGGAATACGCTGCTGATTGATGCGGATGACACGCTGTGGGAAAACAATGTTTTTTTTGAAAAGCTGATTGAGGATTTCATCACCTTGGTGGAGTCCTGCGGCTACACACGCGCTTATATTCGTCATATCTTGAATGAGACGGAACGAAAAAATATCCGCCAGTACGGTTATGGCGTGCGGTGCTTTGGGCGCTCCCTGGAAGAAACGTATATCAAGCTGGCGGAGCAGATGGCTTCCCGCGACACAGTAAAGACCATTAAGGAGCGGGTGCTGGAATTGGAGCGCACCCCGCCAAAAATTATGGATGGCGTGCCGGAAACGCTGGCGTATCTTGCGGAGCGGCACCGCTTGATTTTGTTCAGCAAAGGCGAGGCCGCGGAGCAAGCGGCAAAGGTGGAGCGCTCAGGGCTGCAGGGATTTTTTGAGTTCATCGAGATTGTGCCGGAAAAGGATCACGAAACGTACGGCAAGCTGGTACACAAGCACAAAATTGTGAAGTCGCAGGGCTGGATGATCGGGAACAGCCCGCGCAGCGATATTAATCCGGCCATGAAGATAGGATTGAATGCGGTGTATATCCCGCACCAGGATACCTGGCAACTGGAGCATGAACCGGTGGTGGCGGGGGCGGGGAAATTGGTGATCCTGCCGGCGTTTCGTGAATTGCGAGCACATTTCTAAAGCGTCCAGCAGCTGACATTTCGATTCCGATCAATCGGAAGTTCGGTGCTTGCTTGGGCCACAGCTGTCCAAATTGGACGTTGCGGTCTGTGGCGTGCGCTCGCAGTCTCTTTGATTGAGAAGTACTGGAGGTATGAATGGCCACCGCAACGTCGAGTCCTACCCACACCAATTGGCGTGATGAATGGTTTGAATTTGAAGACGCGACTTACCTCAATGTCGCGGGCAACGCTCCAATGCCGAGGGCTTCATTGAAGGCCGCGCAAGGCGCAATTGAATGGAAGAAATTTCCGCAACGTGTACCCGACGAGTCTTATTTCGATGTGCCGAATCGCATTCGTGCTTCGATTGCGCAATTGATTGGGGCGCACGCGGAGGAGATCGCGCTTACTACTGGTGCAAGCACCGGAATGGCCTCGGTGGCTTACGGATTGAGTTGGAAACCGGGCGACGAAGTCATCACTGCGCAAGGCGAATTTCCTTTGCAATACACCACGTGGAGGCCGATGGAGAAGCGCGAGGGCATTACGCTGAAAATCGTCGCGCCCAGCGACCGGTTTATTAGCGCGGACGATTTAATCGCCGCGTTGACACCGAAGACTCGACTGGTTTCGGTGAGCATGGTGCGATTTGACGATGGGTCGATGATCGACGCGGCGCGACTGGCGGCGGCATGTCACGCGCAAGGCGCGCTATTGCTGCTGGACGCAAGCCAATGTTGTGGTGCTACTCCGATGAACGTGACGGAACTGGGGGCGGATTTTATCGTGTGCGCGGGCTACAAATGGCTGCTGAGCCCGTACGGCACGGGATTTTTCTGGGCGAGAAGCGAGCACATTGCCAACATGAGGCCGGGTCCGTTTTATTGGGCTGCTGCGGAAGGCGCGAGCCACTTTGCGTCCATGGTAATGCCAAATCCCAAGATGGCGGCGGGTGCGCGGCGTTGGGATTCGGCGGAGACTGCCAGTTATTTTAATTTGTCAGCGATGGCGGTGTCGTTGGAGTTGGTGTTGCGAATCAAACCTGAAACAGTTGAGGCGCATAATCGTGGGCTGATGGAGTTGATGTTTGAGCGTTTGCCGAAAGATCGTTGCGTGCCGGCGAGCCCGCTTGATGCGGCGCGGCGAGGGCCGTATGCGTGTTTTGCTGCGCGGACGGCGGAAAAGACGGTTGCGTTGTACGAGAAGCTGCGGGCGAATAATGTTTTTGTGAGCTTGCGCGAGGGGAATTTGCGGATATCGCCGCACTTGTTTAACAGCGAACGCGATATCGATAAGTTGGTCGCGGTGGTTACCGCGTGATGAACGGCGTGGCGCTCCGCTGCGCTCTGCGAAAAGAGAACGCGCGCTGCTAACGGTCGGCTGACGGTGCGCGAAATGGGATGTGCACGATGGCTTCGAGGTCGACAGGCGTGCCTTGGCGCGTGGCGGGCCTGAACTTCCATTGGCTTAAGGCTTCCATCGCATTGGCGTCGAGTTGCTGATCGATACCACGAACCAATTCGACGCTGTCCACCGAGCCGTCAGCGCGAATTACGGCGTAGAGCACAACCTCTCCCTCGACATGTTCGTTGATCAACGTGGGCGGATATCGGGGATCACTCTTTTTGATGGGCGACGGACCGGAGAGATCGGCCGAGGTTACGTGTGGCGCCGAGCTTGAGGAACGCAACTGCGAGAAATTCAAAATCCAGCTGCCCGTTGCGCTGTTCAAGTTGGGCATGTTGACCAGCATGGTGTAGACCTTTTTCGAGGCAAAAACTTGTTCGGGTTTTGCGCCGGGGGAAAGCGCGGCAAAGTTTGGCGGGCCGGTGCGTTCCGGCGCGTCGTCGATTCGCGCGCGGGGATCTATTTTAGTGACCAGCCGGTGAGGGGTGGGCGAGTCGATCTTGGGTTGCGGGTTGACGGATAAACCGGACACGCTCTTTGGCGTGGGGTTGCCGCCGCTGATACTTACGGTGGTCGAGTTTGCTCCAGCGTTATTTCCAGCGGCCGAGCCGCCGAGGCTTTCATTCGTGCTGCCAACGCCGCCATTATTATTTTCGACGGGCAAAGTTTTGCCGGCGAGAACGCCGGGTTGTTTGCCTTCAGGAGAGATTGCTACGCGTGCGGCGAGATTTCCCTGCGGCGGCGCTGCGGGTGCAACGGGACCGGGCGTTGCAGAAAGCGCGATGAGGGTGGAAGCGTTTGGGTTCAGGGAGCTTTGACGAGCGAGTTCGGGCGCGGGTCCGGCGTCGGTTGATGACGCCTGATGTTGCGCAACGCGCGGCGCGGCGCCGGCATTCAACTCCAACCTGGGGCGAGCCGGCGCGTTCGAATTTACGGGTAGCGTGATTTCCGCGGGTGGGCCGTCAGTCACCGGAACATCGGGCAAGGGCGCAGCTTTCACGGCGGCTTTGCGGTGTTCGCGTGGATGAAGCTGGGCCAACATTTGCTCGGTGAGTTCCATGCGCGGTTTTGCGGGGACGGCGGTCTGCTGCAACAAAACTATATTGGGCAGGCTGGGAAGAATTTTTGGCGGGACTATGCGGGCGGCGGTGTTGATCAGAGTCTGCCGCGGGTGCGTTGGCGCGACGGGGTCGGTGAAAATGCGCTGGCGAGGATGGAACGTTTCGGCGCCTTCGCGCGCGATAGGTTTGGCGACGTCGCCGCGCGGACTAGGAATTGGGCGCGCTGGTGTTGGTGCGGAGGAAAGCTTCAGCGGGGGGAAATCATTGATTGGCCCGGACCAGGTGAGCTGAAAATTTTCAAACGCAGGATTTTGGCGTGGGGTTGCTGGTAGAACTGGCCAGGGTGCCAGCAGAAAAACGATGTGCCACAGGGCGGCTGCGATTACCGCGGCGCGTGGGATGCGGCCTTCGATAGAGCAATCTCTGAAAATATTTTTGCTTACGAAATTTTTTCTTGGAGTGGGGCCAGTGACGAGCGCATGGATGCTGCTTCCTAGACTTTGGTGAAAGCTGTTCCAGCGGATTTCGAACTGCGGACCGACGGCAGATGTGGATACATCACGCGCGATAACCGCGCCTTGCTGCCCTAAAAGACTTAATGAACTGCTGGCTTGGCCAAATGACATGCGGTCTCGATTATAGCTTGGTGATTGCTAGTAAATTTCGTTTTGCAACTTTAGTTTGAAAGAGCGAATAGAGTCAAAGGCCCCAGAAAACAAAATAGAGTCAAAAGCCCCACCCTTGCAAAAAACGCAAGAGTGGGGCACCCTCCGCATTTTTTGATTGGTTGTAAGCATTAAGAGTGGACGCCCTGTGCTGTGGCGTCTTGGGGAGATAGATGTGTGGGCGGAGCTACGGGTTATCCGGATGCGCGATTGATTGGATGGGTTGTTCGCGGCGATAGAAACTCAGGGCGGCATCGCCTTGGCGGAGGAGGCGAACTCGCCTGAGAGTGTCGAAAGATTCGGGCAGATCGAAGGTCTTGCGATGCTCGACGATGACGATTTCGCTCTGCGCGAGAAGATTGGAGACGCTGATTTTTTGCAGTACCCGCGAATAATCCGCGGTGGCGCCGTATGGCGGATCGATGAAGATGTAATCGTAGGGGAGATCGCCGACTTTTACTTTGGCTTCCAAAATTTCCAGGCCACGGATGGCGTCCGCGCAGATGACCGTCACTCCGGAGTGCGCTTTTAGAGCGGTGAGATTTTTGCGAATGAGGGCGGCGCTAGGTGCGTGATTTTCAATGAAGGAGACGTAATCAGCGCCACGGCTGAGAGCTTCGATTCCAACGGCGCCGGTTCCGGCGAAGATATCGAGGAAACGCGAGTCCTGAATTCCTGAGCCCAGCACGTTGAAAAGTGTTTCACGCAGGCGGTCGCTGGTGGGGCGCAGCGCGAGGCCTTTCAGGCTTTTCAGAATGCGGCTGCGATAGACTCCGGCGATGACGCGCATATTTCTCCGGTAAAAATTTCAGCCGATGCGGGCGAGATGGTAGCGGCGCTGCCAATGTTCCGGCAGCGATCGCAACACCGCGCGCAACTCCGCGGCTCGTTCGGGGTCGTCTGCAAGCGCGAGGGCTTCGCGGCGGGCCAGCTCAAGCAATTCTTTGTCGCGCAACGGGTTCGCGATGTGAAAGCCCATGTCGCCGGATTGGCGGGTGCCAAAAAATTCGCCGGGACCGCGCAAGAGCAAATCGGTCTCTGCAATTTCGAATCCGTTGGCGGTGCGCACCATCGTTTCAAGGCGTGCCCGCGCTTCTTCGGTCATGTACGGCGGCGCCATCAAAATGCAGTGAGACTTGGCGGCTCCGCGTCCGATGCGTCCGCGCAATTGATGCAACTGAGAGAGTCCAAAGCGCTCGGCATGCTCGATGACCATGACGGTGGCATTGGGAACGTCGACGCCGACTTCCACGACGGTGGTGGCCACCAGAATTTGTACTTCGTTTTTGCGAAACTGCTGCATCACGGTTTCTTTTTCTTCGCTGGAAAGGCGACCGTGCAAAAGGCCGAGTTTCAGCTTGGGGAATACTTCGCGGGACAGGCGTTCGAACTCCTCGATGGCGGCTTTCAATTCGAGCTTCGATTCCTCGATTACGGGATAGACGATGTAGGCCTGATGACCGGCGTTAATTTCTCTACGCACAAATTCCCATACTCCTGGGAGATGTGGCTGCGTGGTCATGCGCGTTTCGATGGCGGTGCGGCCGGGCGGCAGTTCGTCGATGATGGAGACATCGAGGTCGCCGTAGAGCGTGAGAGAAAGCGTGCGAGGAATGGGTGTGGCGGTCAGCACCAACACGTGCGGCGCGTGTCCGCGTACGAGCGATTTATCCATGAGTCGTTTGCGCTGCAACACGCCGAAGCGGTGTTGCTCGTCGACGGCGACGAAACCGAGGCGTGCGAACTCCACTTTGTCTTCGATTAGCGCGTGAGTGCCGATGACTAGTTTGGCTTCGCCGGAGCGAATGCTTTCGAGGACGGCGGTTTTGTCGCGAAACTTGAGGCCGCTGATCAACAATTCCACGCGATAACCGGCGGGAGCAAGAATTCTTTTGGCAGCGAGGTAATGCTGCACGGCAAGAATTTCGGTGGGAGCCATGAGGGCGGCTTGGAGACCATTTTCGATGGCGATTACCGCGGCTTGCAGAGCGATGATGGTTTTGCCGCTGCCCACGTCACCTTGCAAAAGGCGATTCATGGGCGCCGGCCTTTCCAGGTCGGCGGCAATTTCCGCCAGCACGCGTTTTTGGGCAGCGGTCGGTTTGAAAGGCAAAATGCGTTTCAGGGCTTCACGAATATTGTCTTCGCGAAGGCGAAAGGCGATAGCGTTTTCCTTGCGAGTGGATTTGCGATCGAGGCCCAGGCTTAGTTGGTATAGAAAGAACTCTTCGAAGATCAAGCGTTGCTGCGCGGGGGAGCGAAAAGTGTTGAGAGCGTCGATGGATTCGCCTGCCGGTGGAAAATGGGTATGAATCAGCGCCTCGCGCCGCGAGGGGTAAGAGAGACGCGCACGCAATTCGGCGGGCAGCACGTCCGGCATGTTGGGGTCGAGCAGATCGAGCGCGGCATAAATGGCGCGACGAATGGCTCGGGATCCAAAGGTGCCAATGGCTTCGTAGATCGGGACGATGCGGCCGACTTCGGTGGAGTCCATTTCGTCGCTGGTCATCTCCATCTGCGGATTGACCATTTCAATGCGAGCGGGACGCAGTTTGTCTATCTCAGCTTTGCCGTGAAGAATGAGCGTTTGGCCGGGTTTGAGGCGGCCTTCGAGATAGCCGCCGTGAAAAAACTTGCAGGGAAGTTGGCCGGTGGCATCGCGAACCAGCAAATGAAAAATTGCGTCGCGTCCGCGCATGGTGCGCACTGCCTGGCCGCTCATGACCTGCACGCGCAGGGTGTAGATACCGTTGGGCTGGATGTCTTTTACATTGGAAAAATGGATGCGGTCTTCGTAGCGGAAAGGCAGGTAGGTGAGCAGGTCTTCGAGGGTGTGAATTCCTCGTTTGGCCAGCAATTCTGCTCGTTGCGGGCCAACGCCCTTGATCATGCGTACATCAGTGGTTAGGGTTTGCGTGGGCACGATGGAAAAGCGTTCGAGTTGTGAACGCCGGATACGATTCTGCTCCTACGATTTGCATAGTAACGGCAAAATAACTCCATCTTTTATACCATTATGAGTAGACGGCGCTGCGATAAGCCGCTGTAGTGGCGAAACTTGCGCTGATTTCGTGCGTATTCTAAAGTGATGGCGCTGCCTATTTGCTAAAGGAACTGTCTCAGTTTGTAGCTAGCCAAAAGCCCACCTGCAATTTACGGCGCGTGGGGTACCCTCGTTATCCAGAAAGCTTGAATTGCTGCTGCGAAATCCAATGGATGCAGAGATTAGGTACTGGAGTGAGCTTGTGGAGGTTTCGTGTCGACTGACCGTTTAACGTCCGCGAACAAACTTGCGTTAGTGATGTGGGTGATTGCAGGAATTGCGGGGGCATTGTTTGCGTATAAATATTATTTTCGCGCGTTTCCGGAAGCGTCGGTGAATTTCAAAGTGTCGCGTGATGAAGCTTTGACGCGCGCAAAAGAGTTTTTGGCGAGTGAAGGTCAGGACGCCGCAAGCTACCAGTCTGCCATCGTTTTCAATGTAGACGACAACGCGAAAACATATCTGGAACGGGAAACCGGGCTGGAGCAAGCCAACCGGCTGATGGCTTCGGAACTGAATATCTGGTATTGGGATGTGCGTTTTTTCAAGCCGCTACAGGAGGAGGAATTCCACGTACGGGTAAATCCCGCGGGCCAGGTGGTGGGTTACGAGCATCACGTGGAGGAGGCCAGAGCAGGTGCGACGCTATCACGGGCCGCTGCGCAATACGACGCTGAGAATTTTATCGAAAGTAAATTGGGTATCAAGTCGGGCTGGGATCTTTTACCGGAAGAAATAAATTCGGTGAAGAGGCCGAACCGGCTGGACTGGTCATTCACCTGGGAAAAACACGGATTTCGGGCCAAGGACGCGCCGTACCGGCTGAATGTGGTGCTGCAAGGCGATCAAATTGGAAGCAGCGAAGAATATCTGAAGGTGCCGGAAGCGTGGGAGCGCAGCTACGCGCAATTGCGCTCGACGAACTTGCTGTACAACCAGATCGCGATAATCCCTTATGTCCTACTGATGGGCAGCGCGCTGTGGCTGGGAATTTCGCTGTGGCGCAAAGGGCATGCCGACTGGATGGGGGCGATAAAGTTGGGCGCGCTGGTGGCCGCGCTGTATTTTTTTATGCAGCTCAACCAGTGGCAATCGACTCGGGCAAATTACGACACGCACGCTTCGTACGGAAGTTTTGTCGCGCTGCAAATCCTTTTGAACATATTGGAGGCTATCGCCACGGCGCTAACCGTCACGATGGTGCTGCCGGGCGCGGAGCCGCTGTATCGCGCGACGCAGCCAGACCGCTTGCGACTCAGCAAGGCGTTTAGTTTGCGCGGGCTGCAATCGAAGGAATTTTTTTCCGCCGCAGTGGTGGGCTTGTCGCTGGCGGCGGCGCACATTGGTTTTATCGTGGCGTTTTACATGTTTGGCAGCAAAGTGGGGGTCTGGGCGCCGCAGGATGTGAATTATTCGGACGCGGTGAACACTTCTTTTCCGTGGATCGCGGGAGTCGCGATCGGGTTGCTGGCGTCGACCAGCGAAGAATTTTTGTTCCGTTTGTTCGCCGTACCTTTTATCGGGCGTTTGACCAAATCGCGGGTGCTGGCAATTATTCTGCCGGCGTTTTCGTGGAGCTTCCTGCACAGCGCGTACCCGCAGGAACCCGGTTACACACGCGGAATTGAAGTGGGAATTATCGGGATTGTGGCGGGCATCGTGATGCTGAATTGGGGCATTCTGGCTACGCTTATCTGGCATTACACGGTGGATGCTTCGCTGGTGGGACTGTTGCTGGTGCGCTCCAACAGCATGTACTTCAAAATTTCGGGCGTGATTGTGGGGGCTGCGGCGCTGGCGCCGTTGATCTTTTCAGGGGTGGCGTATTTAAGGCGAGGCCACTTTGCGCCGGTGGATGATTTGTTGAATCGCGCGGCGCCTGTGCCGGACATAAGTGCGGTGGATGAAGTCGCTGAAGAGTTGGCGCCTTCAGCACAGGCGCGCGTATACGACGCGCTTACGCCAGGCTTGATTGGGATTCTTGCGGCGTGCCTGGTGATTGGGGGTTTGTTGGCCTGGCGCCTCAAACAACCTGCTATCGGGGATTACCTGAAGCTTTCGGTTAATGCACGGACGGCGCTCACCGGTGCTGATGAAGTTCTTCGCCATCGTGGGTTAGATCCGAGGACTTATCATCACGCGGTGTTGCTGGCGAATACGACTGATCCGGTGACGAACGAATTCCTGCGCGAGCGCGTGGGTGTGGCCAGGGAGAATGAAATTTACGATCAGGAAGTGCCCGGGGCGCTTTGGAGAGTTCGCTATTTTCGCGACAGCCAGCCGGAAGAATTCGCGGTGGTGCTGCGTCCGAATGGCGCACTGCATTCGGTGCATCACATTTTGAGCGAAGATGCGGCGGGCGCTTCGGTCAGCAAAGATGAGGCGGTGAAGCGTGCGGAGGATTATCTGCGCAACACGCAGCATTTGGATCTGGCGCAATGGTCGCTGATCGAAGCCAAGTCCGACAAGCACCCGCATCGCGTGGATCACCAACTCACGTGGGAACGAAATCACCCGCTCGATGACTCGGAGTCGCAAGCAGATTCCAAGTCGCATGCGCACGCGCGCATCGAAGTGGCGGTTCTTGGCGACGAAGTGTCCGACTATCGCACGTACATAAAAATTCCCGATGAGTGGAGACGCCAGCAGTCGGAGGTGACGCTCCCGCGTGTATTGATTTCGATGGTGTTGCCGATTTTGGTTTTAGGCGGCTTCATGGTGGTGGCACTGATTGTATTCCTGAAGAATTTGCGATCTGAGGACGCGCATTCCATTCCGTGGCGACGGCTTGGAGTGTGGGGGCTATGGGGGCTGGCGGCGTACGTGATTATTTTCGCTTTCGGCGACCGCATCGCCAGTTTCATGAATGGCTATCAGACGGCCATTCCATTGAAGAGCATGTTTGTGGGGATAGGCATTGGAGCGGTGCTGGGGGCAGCGGTGTACTTCTCCGGGATCGTGCTGCTTTTTGGCATGGCTTGGTATTTTGGCAGGCGTGCCTTCGGTGAAGAGCGACTGCCGGGGTGGACGGGAATGCCGCCAGCGTATTACCGCGACGCGCTGATAGTTGGCGTTGGCGGCACGGCGGCATTGATCGGATTTAGCCGTCTGATTGCAGCGCTGTCGGCCCATTGGCCCACTGCGCATCGTGCCATTGAGGCTTCCTTTGGCGGCGATTTTGATGCGACGCTGCCGGCTGCAGCGATCTTTGGCACAGTTTTGCTAAGGACGTTGATATATACCGGGCTGATAGGGCTGTGCGCTTCCTTTGTGGCCACCAATGTGAAGCAGTTGTGGCTCAGGTTGTTACTCTTTCTTAGCGCCGCGTTGGCAACGGTGGGCACGGCTTGGGGGACACCCGCGGATTTCGCCAAACAATTTCTCGCGGCAGCGCTCCTGCTAGGCTTGCTGGTATTCGGCATAACGCGGATCGTGCGCTTTAACCTCTTAGGTTATTTCCTGGTGGTGGCTGGTACCTCGCTGTTGGCGACCGCGTCAAAACTCCTCTCGCAGCCGGACGGGTTCTACCGCGGAAATGGCTACGCGGTTCTCTTGATATTGGTTGGGCTGCTGGTTTGGCCGCTGGCGGCATGGAACACTCGAGTTGCTCCCCAAAAGCCCTAAGGGCGTTGAATTCACATTGGTTTCCCCCACAAAGTAAAGTGTCTTAATTTTGTAAATTCAACAAATTAGAACGAAACAAAATATGTGATCTGAGCGTTGTCTATTCAGGGAAGCGATGCTCACCCATGGGGTAGTGGCACGTCCAAACAGGGTGGTCGCACGGGTGTTGCGTGTTGGCCTAAGGCAGAAACTTGGATTATCGTGTAGTGGCGCGGGCCACGACACATTTTCCCGGGCGGCACGCGAACAGAAGGCGAAGAATGTCGCTTCCACGATGGGTTTTGGCTGTGGCCGGTGAAGCTGGAGGCGCGGGCGGCGGAGACGCAGCCCTGGGCGCGGTGACTTCTCTGCCGAACCTCGACGACCGGGCCCTGGTGGTGGAAGCCCAAGTGGGCAACCGGGCGGCCTTCGAGGAGCTTGTTCACCGGTATGACCGGGACGTTTTGCGGCTGGCGCTGAATTTGATGAAGCGGCCGGAAGATGCGCGCGACGTTTACCAGGAAGCTTTCCTGAAGGTTTACCGTAACCTGCACCGATTCCGTTTTGAATGCAGTTTTTATACCTGGCTGTACCGCATCGTCACCAACGTGTGCCTCGACCATCTGCGCCGGAGGCAAGCGCGGCCGGAGGATCAATCTCCGGAAGTGAATCACGGGCGCAACGATGAAGGCATCACCGACTTTTTCGAGCGGCAGCGGGAACACCGGCCCACGCTTGATCCGGAACGCACCATGTTTGGACTCGAAATCAAGGCGCGAATCGCGCTGGCCATGGAACGCCTTTCACCTCGCGAACGCATCGTATTTGAGATGAAGCACTATCAGGGGTTGAAGCTGCGTGCTATCGGCGATGCGCTGGGAACCACTGAAGAAACGGTGAAGAATTCGCTGTTCCGCGCGACGCGCAAGCTGCGGCATGAATTGGGAGAGCTACGATGAGGGCGGCGGATAAAAAGTCGCGTTGCGCCAACATTGCCCCCATTCTGGTTTTCTATTCGTGCGACGAGGTCAGCGAGAACGAACGCAAGCTGATCGACGAGCATCTCGCGGTGTGCGCCGCGTGCGCGGAACAACTGGCGGGCGAGCGATCGTTGTGGGAAGCGATGAACACCGCGAATCCGCCGGCGGGTGAAATCACTTCCGCGGACACGCTGCTGGTGCAGTGCCGCAGCGAGCTGGCGGAAACGCTTGACGACCTCTCGGTGACGCCGGTGCGTGAGCATTGGCAGCCGTTCGGCTGGGTGCGCCGGTGGATGGCTTTGCGGCCGGCGTGGAGCGGCGCATTGTTGATTTTCTTCGGTGTTTTGTTGGGCGCGGAAGTGATGCCCTGGCTGCAGAGTGGACTTCCCGGCAACAGCAACGGCCGCGCTGTAAACGTCCTGGCTTCGCAAAAACTTACCGACGATCAGCTTTCGAAAATGGCAGTGGCGGGAATTAATCTTGCTCCGTGGCCCAATGCCGCGCCCGGCACGGTGCAACTGCAATTGCGCGCCGAGCAGCCCATGGTGCTTTCGGGCAATGCGGATGACGTCAACATGCGCCGGGTGCTTACCTATGTGGTGGAAAACGGCGAGCGCTTCGATGCCGGCGTACGGCTGGATTGCCTGGATGCGCTCAAAGCGCAGGCGCGCGATGCGCAGGTGCGTAGGGCGCTGCTGTTGGCGGCGCGCAAGGATCAGAATCCCGCAGTGCGCATGAAGGCGCTGGAAGCGCTGAAGGAGTCGGCTGCGGATGAAGCGGTTCGAGAAGCCATGTTGGATGCGCTGGCGCATGATGCGAATCCGGGGGTGCGGGTGGAAGTGGTGAATATGCTGGTGCACTCGCTGGAGCATGAGTCGCGTGACTCGGTGGTTGCCTATCCGAGAATTGCGGGCGCGCCAGAAAATTTGGACGACCAGTCTGATGACGTGGAGATGAATTCGTCCAGCGAATCCATCGCGATGACTTCGAACGCATCGGTGGAAAAAGTGATTCGCACACTGGAAGAGTTGCAAAAGCGGGATCCCAGCCGCTATGTGCGTTTGCGCAGCGCTGCAGCGTTGCGGCAGATCGGGCCACGAGAACCGCAGTAGTGATCAGCGGGATTTAGTTCATCGATGAAAGTCTCTTCCCATTACAAACGTGAGTTTAGAAAGAAGAATTTTCGCAGTGCGCCATGGCTTTGCGGACTGGCGATCATTTTTTGTGTCGCTGCGTTTGCAGTTCGCGGTGGGGCCGCCGTGGATCCTGTCGAGCCTACGAAACCTGGAGAGCCAGTCACCCCGCGTGCCTTTGATCAGCGCACCGGCGTGCTTGAGACGCAAGATGGACTGACATTGCGGCTCAGCGCCGATCTAGGCTCCGTACGTATTGTCACACTGGAACCGGGGGCGGCCCCAGCGGTGCGTTACACAGTGCATATTGAAACGGATGCGCGGGCGCCACAGGCTCAGGCGCTGCTGGATAAATACGTTCTACGCGCGAAGGCGACCGGCGCGGGCGTGGAGATTGAAGGAGCGCTGCCTCCGCAGGCGGCGCGTGCAGCGGCATCCGGAGCGCAATTCTGGGTGCAATTTGAAATTGCGGTGCCCGAGGGATATAGCCTCGATGTGAACACCGAGGCGGGCGATATTGAAACTCAGGATATTGGCGGTACGGCGACGCTGTTCACGCAGGGAGGAAATATCCACACCGGACGCATCGGCGTCGGTGGCTTGCAGAACGCCGCGCACCACATGCACGAGGGCAACGCGGGCAACTCTCCCAGGGGTTCATCGAAATTGCGAACTGAAGGCGGGCATATTCAGGTGCTTGATGTGGCGGGCAACCTGAACGTGTTTACCGGAGGCGGGCACATCAATGTTGGCAATGTTACCGGCGACGCTACGCTGCGCAGTGGGGGCGGGCACATTCGCGCAGGCACGATTGGCGGTCGCGCCGATCTGGATACCGACGGCGGAAACATTACCGTTGGGCACGCGGGCAGTTTCGTAAATGTGCGCACCGGCGGCGGACAGATTGATTTTGGCGAAGTGCGCGGCTCAGTGCATGCGCAAACGGGCGGCGGCGGTATTCGCATTATGTATGTTGCCGGGCCCATGGAAGTGGAGTCCAGCGGCGGCAGCATTTGCCTGACGCGCGTTGCAGGGGCGGTGCAAGCGGCCACGGCAGACGGGACAATTACCGCGTGGATCAATCCTTTAAGTGGGCCTTCAAGCGGGCCTGATGGCGGCCCGGCTAATGGTTTGCCCGGCGCATCTGGGCAGCCTGTCACGGTACAGCTTGCAGGAGCCTCGCAGCTGGCTTCCGGAAATGGCGACATTGTAGTTTTTTTGCCGCGGAACCTGGCGGTGAATATCGACGCGCTGGTTACTAAAGGCGGCGAACATCGCATCGAAGCCGATCCCGCGCTGCATTTGAGTTTTCAAACTTCGGAGTCTAACGGCGCGGGTCCTGTACATGCCACCGGGGTGTTGAACGGCGGGGGCATTCCTTTAAAGCTGCGCACTTCCTCGGGAAAGATTCGGCTGCAATTCCTGGATGCCGATCCGTCACTGCGGGAGTCCCAGATTCGTGAACAGCAGGAACGCTTGCGTGTCGTGGACGTGGCTCAGCCGACTCCGCCAGTTGCTCCGGCACCACCACAGACACCACAGCAATCAGATTCACAAAGGGATTGGCTGGAAAGCTGGATGGGCAGACTGGAAGTTGCGGTCACCGGAGGGCTGCGCGAGGATGCTGACGATTTCCGCAATCGTCTTACGTATTCGCCGCATCCGGTTTATCCGGAGCTGGCGCAGCGTGTGGGAATTCAGGGAGTAGTCAAGTTGCAAGTGCGGGTGCAGAAAGACGGGCGCGTGGAAGTATTGAAATTGCTCCAGGGCGAGCCGGTACTAGCGGAAGCGGCAATTAAGGCGGTGAAACAGTGGCGAGGCAAACCGGCGTGGATCAATGGAAAACAGGTGGAGGTGGTTTCAACGGTAACATTTAATTTTCAGCTGAATTGAATGGATGGGTGAAGCGCGTAATGGCGCGGTTTACACGAGATTGAGAGTCGTTCGGGTCCAGGTTGTAGTTTCGCGTTGCGGTCCGGGTCTGTCGTAAAAATCGAAGGGGGTAAGACGATGCTTCGACATGCGTTGCGCGCAGCTTTAATTCTATCTGTGGCGGGTGCGGCCTGGGCCGCTTCCGGTTTGGCGATGAGCAAGGATTTCGATCAGAGCTACCCGCTGCAGCCGGGGGGCACATTTGAATTACAAAATGTGAACGGCACGGTGGAAGTGGAAGGCTGGGACCGCGATGCTATTGAAGTTCACGCGGTGAAGACCGCCAAGAGTAAAGAGTCGGATCTGGATCGCGTTTCGATTGAAGTGGACGCGAAACCGCGCGCGGTGTCTGTTGTGACGCGCTATCCACAGAATGCAGGCGTGGAAGTCGCGGTGGAATATGTGATTCATGTGCCGCACAGCGCGCATGTGGAGCATGTGGGAACAGTAAACGGCACGTTGCGTATCGCGGGAGTGGACGTGATCGAAGATCTGCATACCGTCAACGGAAATATCGAGGTGTATGAAGGCGGCGGTTCGGTTCACGCGCACACCACCAATGGCAATGTGCATCTGGAGCTTGCGCATCTGGGCGCCACGCGAGACGAGAAGGGCGAAGCCACGGCCGAGACGACGAACGGCTCTTTGCTGCTGGCCGTGCCTTCAGACGTGCAGGCAAATCTGGATGCGCGCTGTTTGAACGGAAATTTTTCTTCGGAGTTGCCGCTTGCGCTGGAAAGTTCCCTGCACCCACGGGAAATACACGGAAAGTTGGGCAAGGGCGGGGCACCAATTCATTTGCGTACCGTGAACGGCGGGATTCGCGTGGTGGTATTGCGGTCAACGGTTTAGGTTTTGCTGCGTCTAAATGCGCAGAAGCTAATTTTTTTTGGAGGACGGGTTCAATGAATAAGGGTAGATGGACGATTGCAGGCGGCACTGCCGCGCTCTGCGCTGCATTGATAGCGGCGCCGGGATTTACGGCTGCTCAACATGTGCACGTGGTTGGTGCTCAGGAGATGGCTGAACCGCAAGTGCGAGATTTCAACGTAATGTTTGGGGACGAAGGCGGGAGCTGGCTGGGCGTTGAAACCCGGGAGGTCACCAGCGACAACGCCAAGGAACTAAAATTGCCAGGCGAGCGCGGAGTAGTGTTGGGCAGAATTGCTCCCGACAGCCCCGCTTCGAAATCCGGACTTCGCGAAAATGATGTCGTCACGGAAATCAACGGGCAGCAGGTGGAAGGCGCGATGCAATTTCGGCGCATGATTCGCGAAATTCCTGCTGGACGAAGCGTGCAACTTACGGTGTGGCGCGACGGACGCACGCAGAAAATCAACGTCACGCTGGGCAAGGCTGAAGAATTGAGAAGGGGAATGACGAGAGTGGCGCCAGGTATGCCCGGCACATTCGCGTTTCGCATGCCGGAACTACCGGAGATGCCAGATATGCCAGACACGCCGGAAGTGGCGGAGATTCCCGGAATGCCGTCGATGGAATGGAATGGCGCAATGGTTTACGCTGGCCATCCACGCCTGGGGATTGATGCCGAGGACCTCAGTGGTCAGCTGGGATCGTTTTTTGGCGCACCGGATGGGGAGGGAATTCTGGTGCGATCGGTGAATTCGGGTTCACCGGCGGAGAAGGCGGGAGTGAAGGCCGGCGATGTGATCACTTCCCTGAATGGCGAACGGATTCGTTCGGTGGGAGACCTGCGTCAAAAGCTTGCGGCACAGCACGGCGAGAGAGATAAAGATGCCGAGAGCAAGGACAAAGAGAACAAGGACAAAACGCATACGGTAAAACTGGGCGTACTGCGTAACAAGAGTGAAATTTCTCTAAACGTGGAAGTGCCTGCGCCAGCGACGGCGACGAAACACATTATCGCGCGTCGCACGAACATCTAACCGGTAACTTAGAAAAGGCCCGGACAATTTTGCCTCCGGGCCTTTTTTTGTCCAGATACGTTGTTGATAAAACCTCGCAGTGATCAAGATTTCTCGCCGCCGCGATATTTCCTGGCCAGGCGAACAGGTCTTCGCAGCGCTGCGAAACGCCCGTCATGTTCATTTTCCGTTCCAGCCGGCCAATCTTCCTGGGTGGGCGAGAAGGTAAGGCGAAGCAAGTAAGCGAGTCCTGAAACTACATTCCCACGCATGCGCACGCGATACAGAGCGCGGGCGAATAATCCCGGATGTGTCTGCCCAGCCGAAGGCAGCCACGTCGTAATTTTCGCGGCAAGCTGCGAGGCCGACCGATCTGATGGCAGCTTCGCCTGAACATTGTGCGGCAGAGCGGCGTGGAGCAGATTACCTGCCAGTAGCAGGCCGGTGTGCAACATGCGCTCCGCACCGATAGCGCGCGCGGCGGCAAAGGTGCGCTCCCAATTCAATGAGGTTTGGCGAGTTACGAAAGCGGCGACGTCCGCGACGAGTGATAGACGGTCCCAAAGATGTTTGGCGCCGTGAATGCAAATCAGGATTAGCTCATCTTCGATGGCGAGGGCCGGGATGTCGTGGCCGTCGACGCTAACAAGTTGGCGGCGCGCGAAGAATTCTTCGATGGGAAGACCACGAGGGAAATAACGCATGGTGCGCTCGGTATGGAGCTCCACCAGGAGCGGAGCTGCGATCCGCACAAAAGGATATTGGCCGGGAATTTTTTGGGGGCTGAGGGATTCAACGGCGATTTCGGGCTTATAGCCAGCGGAGATCATTAGCTCGGTGGCGCGAAGAATATCTTTTTGGCGCACGAGAAAGTCGAGATCGCCATATTGCCGGGAGCCGGTGTCGCCGTAAGCGCGTAAAGCGAGAGTAGGCCCTTTTACCAGCACGGTATCCAATCCGGCGTTGCGAAATTGATCGACCAATCGAAATAGCTCGGCGGTCATCTGTAACGCGGACAGCACCTGCGCGCGGTGAAGTTCCCGGATTTTTTGCGCGAATTCCGGTGGCACCAGATTTTCCTGGAGCTGGCTCACACTTGATGCGAGCAGCGAAATGACGCCATGGGCTTCGGCCAACGTGACTAGCGCGGGCCAGGATACCTTGCTGAGCAAAGCGGAAAGTATGGGTACGTCCGGATGCGGAGAGGCGCACTGCAGTAGAGCAGCCCATTCCGGGGAACCGGAAGCGGGCAGATTGTTTCGAATATTTTTTGCGTCAGTCGATTGCAAAGAATGGACCTCAGCGCTCCGCGGGCTAGTGTACGGGACAGCCATCCCGGTAATGAGACAAAATCCCAAACGCCTCAAAAACCTGACGGCGCTCAAAGAATTAAAACCGAGTGGTGGTTCAGTTTCCGATTACCCGACGCCTCAAAAACCTGACGGCGCTCAAAGAATTAAAACCGAGTGGTGGTTCAGTTTCCGATTACCCGACTTATCGACCAAGTGCCTGGCCTCTTCGTTAATGACTCTCGTCGCTGCGGCCCGTGCTATTTTAGAAATATTCGTTTGGAGCTACCAGCCAAGATGAAAAACTTGTTGGCGAGAGCGAAAGTCCGCTGGTGGCTGTTCATTGTACGACGCAAACGCAAACACGGGCGGTATGCAGAGGCTCTTGAAATCCTTCACAAAGTAATCGCGGCACAGCCTGGTCAAGCCCTCGCATTTCTGCAGGCGGGATTTTGTTTAACGAAGCCTCATCGATATGAAGAAGCTCTAGAATCTTACGAGATGGCGCTCCAAGTTGTCCCAAATTATGGCGACGCGCACGCCTCTGTGGGTCTCGCCTACCATGAGCTAGGGCGAAATCAGGAGGCCTTCGAATCCTTAAGTCGCGCATTCCGAATGAGGCCGGCCCTAATGGACGACCCATACTGGCTTCACATGTTCGGGTTCATAAGTGGAAAAACTGAACAATGGGAACCGTCCCTTGCGGCCTTCAAAAAATTAACGGAGTCCAAAGGTAGAAACGGAAACGCTTGGCATGGCCTTGGATGGAGCCTTGCTCATCTGAAACGTGACTCTGAGGTCCTAGCTCCTCTGCGGCGTGCAATTCATCTAGACCCACAAAACGCAGCCGCATATAGTGAACTCGGGGAATCCTATTTCAAATTGCATCGATTTAAGGAATCGGTCGAACAATTTCAAGAATATACCAGGCTCAAACCAAACGACCCAGCCGGACACCACAGTCTTGGGATGGCTTACTGTGAACTTGGGGCGTTCGGCTCAGCCGTCGAACCGATTACGCGGGCGCTCGCCCTCGGACCCGAGTTTGCCGGTGTGTACTTCACGCTGGGTCTGGTGCATACCGAACTCGGGCAGAATGAGAAGGCTGTCAGCGCTTTCCAGAACTCTCTCCGACTGGAGCCTGATAATGCGAATGCTTATTTGCTTCTCGGTTGCGCTTTGCACCAACTAGGTACACTCGAAGAGGCTGCTGCCGCGTACCAGAAATCCCTCGAACTGAATCCAGAGCAATTTGAAGCGTTGGTCAATCTCGGCGATGCGTACCTGCAACTGGGGCGCGTCGAAGAGGCAAAAGCTATTTTGATACGCGCGGGGACTGTGAACTCAGACGATCCGAATCTCCATCACTCCTTTGGTGAACTCTATCTCAAACTGGGAATGCGGGATGAGGCGTACCGAGAACACGAGGTTGTGCGGCGACTTGACCCGTCACTTGCAGACGCGCTCGCCAAGTTATTGGATGTCCCCCCTAACGCCTGATTAACGCAAAGCCCGCACATTTTTGGAGCAACAAAAAAAAAGGCCGGTCCCGTCGCGCGGAACCGGCCGAGAGAACAGCGCTCTATCAATTTTTCTTTTTGCGGATGTTTACTTTGGTGTCGATACCGGGCTGAATTTGTTGCAGAGCTTCGAGGCCAAGCTTGGCCTGCGCTCCATAGCTATTGGGGCCGCCGTTGGGATCAAGCTCCACGGCTTTCTGATAGGCTTCGACGGTTCCTGGCAGAATGATGAATTCCAGCTTATCGCCGTTTTTCTTGGTCTCCATCGAGCCCACCAGCGCAGCGCCCAGCAAATACCAAACCTGGGGATTTTTTGGATCGAGCTCGCTGGCTTTCTTCAAAGGCTCGACGGCTTCCTTCAAACGGCCGGCGTTGTACAAGCTGATACCGAAATTGCGCCACGCAGTAGCGGCATTGGGAGGGTCGAGTTCCGCGCTCTTGGTGTAGGAAGCGCGCGCGTCGTCAACCTTGCCGCTTCGCGCCTGCACATTTCCGAGGTTGTTGTAATAGCCGGGGACGTCCGGCTTGGCGGCGATAGCTTGTTGGTAGGCGTTGATGGCGTCCTCGTTGCGGCCGGCGAGGTCGTAAGCTTCTGCAAGCTTGGCCCAAATAATGTGCTGATTGGCGTCTTTTTCCGAAGCTGCCTTTTGTGCGGCGATAAATTCCGTGATGGCCTGATTTCCAAGATCAGTGACTTTGGCTTTCGCGGCATCACGTTGATCAGCGGGAGCTTTGCCTGCATCATCTTTGGCTTTGCGTTCCTGGTCCAAAAGTGCGACGCCAGCAGAAAAATGCTGCTTCATGCCTTCGAACTTGGCCTTTTCTTCTTCCTGTTTTTTGATCTGCTCGGTGGCCGCCGCACCCTGCTTGGAGACGATGTCTTTAAAATTGAGATCGGCCTTAGCCTCCTGGCCGCCTTGCACCTGAACCTTGACTTCGAAGGGTTTATTGGGCGCGGGCAGAACCACGAACACGCTATAAACTCCCGGCTTAAGGTTGCGAAAACTGTAATTGCCACTCTTATCAGTTTTCGAGTCCTGCTTCACGCCCTGATCGCTTACCAGTTGGATCGGAATATCAACCCAGGGCTTAGCGGTCACATCCAGAATTTGTCCGCTAACCACGCCATTGCCTTGCGCAGCGGCACGCGGCACCAGCACAGACACAAATAGCGCAACCGTGCAGAAACTCAACAGCCACGAACTTGCGTATCTCTTCCTCATGCTCGATTCTCCTTTGCAACAGGCCTACCGCCCGGGCGAGGCGCGCACCATTATCACTGGATTCGCTGTTGGATTCAAAGGTCAGGAGTGGGCTGCGGCGCCACGCTGAGAAATGGAATCGCTTGCGCCAGCCTCAGCAAAAGCACGCATACGTAGCAGACAACTGTCGCATACTCCGCAAGGGGTATCCTCGCTCTGGTAGCACGACCAAGTTAGATGCAGCGGGGCGCCGAGCTCGATGCCCTTACGAATGATTTCGCTTTTCTTTAGGGCGATCACCGGCGTGGCGATTTCAATATTTGTTTCAGGGCGGGTGCCTACGCGAATCAGTTCCTGAAAGACCCGATAATATTCCGGGCGGCAATCGGGATAGCCGGAGCTGTCTTCCGCGACCGCGCCGATGTAGATGGAGTGAGCGCCGATGACTTCAGCCCAGCTGACCGCTACGGAAAGAAAATGGGCGTTGCGAAAAGGCACGTAGGTGATGGGGATTTCGTTGGTTTCCGAATGGTCGGGAATATGCTGATGCTGCGGGACGGCGATGGCGCTGTCGGTAAGCGCGGAGCCTCCGATGGCTCGAAAATGATCCAGTTGAACGACCAGCCGGTGGGGGACATGATAAAAATCGGCGATGGATTCGAATGCCTGGCGCTCGCGTTTTTGCGTGCGCTGTCCGTAACCGGCGTGCAGCAACGCGACGCGCTCCGCGCCGTGCGCTTCTATGGCAATTGCCGCGCATACGCACGAATCCATGCCACCGCTGAGCAGGACGACTGCTTTTATGTTTTTAGTCTTTGAGGCAGGCATATTTCAAACGCCCTTCGTTGCCGGGTCCCACACGAACTTGTGCAACTGTAATCCTAATCTCACCGGCAGAGAGTCCTCGAGCATCCACTCCACTAATTCCCGGGGCTCAAGGCCGGGCCACTTACCTTCGGGGCCTTCGAAGACCGGGGAGAACAGGACCTGGCGGACACGCTTGTGCAAATTGTGCTGCAAAGTAAATTCTCGCGCGAACTCATAATCGCGGCGGGTGGAAAGCACAAATTTTATTTCGTCGTTTGGGCTGAGCGCTTCGAGGTTGCGCATTTCAAAAGTTTCTGGCTCGCCGGAGTCGGGGCATTTCACGTCGACGATCTTGATCACTTCGCGGGGCAATTTGCCGATGAAGCGCTCGCCGCTGGTTTCGATCATCACGGTGTACCCGGAAGCGAGTAAGTGCTGAGCCAGTGCGTAAATTTCTTCCTGCAGCAATGGCTCGCCGCCGGTTAATTCCACCAGGGGCACCGCGACAACGGGATTACCGGCGCCGGATGTGGCTCCCGGAATGCGTCCGGCCAGTTGATCGACGCGGGCCGCAACCTCCGCGACGCTCATTTTCGTGCCGCCATGAAACGCGTAAGCGGTGTCGCACCAGGTGCAGCGCAAATTGCATCCGGTCAAGCGCACAAAAATACAGGGCAAGCCCGCGCGAGTGCCTTCGCCCTGGATTGATTTGAATATTTCGGTGATAAACATGGGCTAGCGATTCGAATCCTCGTGAAGAATTGTTTCGGAGGCCAGGTTACCGATCTTCCGTATTTGTCGTGGGTGCATTTGTCTTGGGCGCATCAGCCTTGTGCGATTTACGAGCCAGCCATAAGACCGCGCCGAAAAAAACGGTTACCGCGACAAAGAGTCTGAAATAGCCGGGCGGAATTCCCAGCGATCGCAAAACGAAAACGTAGCCCAACGCGACCAAAATTACGGGAATCATCACGATGAAAAATGCCCGGTACATGAGGTCAGGTGGCCGGACGGTACTGCGCCCGGCTGGTGTCCGTCTCCCACAGAATTACGTCTGTTACATGCGCGCCCGGAGGCAAGCTACGCAACAGGCGGGTAACTTCGTCATAAAAATATTTAGCTAAATTTTCCGCCGAGGGATTGACGGTCTTGAAGGGCTCGAGATCATTGATAAATTGATGATCGAGCCGGCCCATGATTTCGCGAACAACGCGCTTTAATTCCGTGAAATCCACAAGCAGACCGATGTTGTCCAGTTGCGGTCCTTCGAGCGTGACGCGCACGCGGTAATTGTGGCCGTGCACGTTCTCGCACTTGCCGCGATATCCGCGCAGGGCGTGACCGGCGGAAAAAGTTTCTTCTACGCTGACTTCAAACATGGATCCTCAAATTGCGCCAGGAGGGACTCTGCGTAACTCTATCTTTCTATCTCTCGAGGAAGCGCGCAGCGTCAGCCGAATTATGAGTAATGCGGTAGTTCGGCAGCGATGCCAGGAAAATTTTACCATAGGGCATGCGTTGGATGCGGGTGTCGAGAAGTGCCAGCACGCCGCGGTCGGTCTTGGTGCGAATCAAGCGGCCGAAGCCTTGCTTCAGGGCGAGCACCGCTTGCGGCACCTGAAATTCCGAGAAGGGATTGCGACCGTCGTCCTGCAAAGCGCGCACGCGGGCGGCGACGATCGGGTCGCTAGGAACAGCAAAGGGCAAGCGGTCGACAATTACCAGGGAAAGCTGTTCGCCGGGAACGTCGACACCTTGCCAAAAGCTGGAAGTGGCGAAGAGCACCGCAGCGGGCGTGTTTTTAAAGCGCTCCAAGAGCACGGAACGGGGCGCCGTGCCTTGGAGTAGCAGAGGGAAACTTACGCGGGTGCGTACGCGTTCGAACAAATCGTTCATCTGGCTATAGCTGGTGAAAAGACAAAACGCGCGGCCCTGGCTGTGCTCCAGCAGTTGCACAATTTCATCGGCAGCTTTGGATGCGAAGCCGGCGTCGCGGACGTCGGGCATTTTAGTGGGCAAATACAGCAGAGCTTGTTCGGGGTAATCGAATTCAGGCGGCAGGGTTCGCTCTTTTACATGATCGAGGCCGAGGCGCTGACGAATGAATTCGAATCGGCCGCCGACCGTGAGCGTGGCGGAAGTTAAGACCACGGTATCGAATTGCTCGAAAAGGCGCTGGCGAAGGATTTGGCTCACATCGATGGGCGTGGCGGTTAGAAATACGCCTTTGTTGCGGCGCTCGTACCAATACACGTAATTCTTTTCATTGGACTCAAACAGGAAGTCCACTTCCTGACGGAGCTCAAAGCTGCGCCGGGCGATGCGTAACAATTCCTCGGGCTTTGGCACCATGGCGGCGATTTCGGTTTCCAGGCCTTTTAGCGCCATCAACAGGGAATCGTAGGCTTCGCGATGCTGCTCGACAAATGCGTCGCGTTCGCTGCGTGCAAAAGGGAAGCGCCCGTCGCGAGGCGGAAACGCTTCAAAAAAGGCGCGGGTCCTTTCGCGCACACGCTGGGTGCGCCGCAGGATGGAAGGCGAGCCCAGGTTCAGAAGCCTCAAAGACTGATCGGCGTCGCGCGCCAGCTCTTCGAAGCGATAATTGGAAATCTGGCGACCAAAGTAATCGCTGGCCACGTCCTCTATTTCGTGGGCTTCATCGAAAATCACCGCGGAATATTCAGGAAGGATGCTGCCGAAATCGTCCTGCTTCAGCGAAAGATCCGCGAAAAACAAATGATGATTGACGATGATGAGATCGGCTTCTTTGGCGCGCTGGTGCATGGCGGTCACGAAGCACTCGTTGAAGTAATCGCACTTCTGCCCGGTGCAGGTGTCGCGGCGGGCATCGAGGCGGGTCCACAGATCGGAATCATCAGAAAGGAAAGTCAGTTCGCTGCGGTCCCCGGTTTCGGTTAGTTTCGACCACTCGCGAATCTGGCGGAAAGCGTCAATTTCCTCCATCCCTTTCAGCAAAGGCTGGTGGGCCATTTGATTGACGCGGGCGTGGCACAAAAAATTGGAGCGGCCTTTCATCACCGCGACTTTTAGATTGGGCGCGAAATGTTTCTGCAGGAAGGGAACGTCTTTCTGGTACAGCTGCTCCTGCAAAGACTTGGTGGCAGTCGAAATAACCACGCGGCGTCCGCTGCAAATTGCGGGAATCAAGTAGGCGAGAGTCTTGCCGGTACCGGTGCCGGCTTCCACGACGGCGTGGTGATGCTGTTCGAACGCGTCGTGTACCACTTCGGCCATTTCCAATTGGCCGGGACGATGCTCGTAACCGCCGATCATGCAGCGTTCGAGAAGGCCACCAGGTCCGAATACGTCGTGCATTGAGGGACTGCCCGGGGTCGCAACCTTTTCGTCGGACTTTTTTTGCGGGGGTATCTCGGGGCGCGACTGGTGGGCTGAATTGCCGCGGCGGGTCAAAGGCGGTGGGGCAGTGCTATTCGGGCGATCTTGTTCGGAGACGTGCGTGCCAGGCCCCCGATCGCCGGTGGGCATGGCACTTTTGTCGGTCGTCGCTCTGATATTACGCGCCACGAGGCTGAAGGTCTCCTGCAGGAACTTGGAATTTATAATAGAGATTAAGTAGTTACCTTAACATACCGCCTCATCGAGAACGGTCATGGGGGCGGCGGGCAACATCCTGGGTTCCGTGCTTCCGGCTTTAATAGTTGAACACCACGCAAGCTTTTGCGGAGACATTGCCGCGAAGGCGGCGTTACAGTCGATGGCAGTCCCAGTTCAGACTGATTAAGCTGATTTAGCGCATTCGCATAGGGCACATCGGGCACATGGGGCACGTGGGGTGAGCATGAAGAGTAACAAAAAGCTGGGGTACGTACTTTTCGTCGCGATCATCGCGCTCGCGGGTTGCAGCGGCGGCGGTCAGACGACTACGGGGGGCGGCGGTGGGGGTGGCAATCAACAACACGCCAGTCTCACCCTGACGTTGACGTCCAAGCCGGACGTTACGCTGACGAATATTTCCGTGCTCTCCGCAACCGTCAGCATTACCGGGATTACTCTGAATCCTAGTAGCGGTAATGCGGTCCCATTGACGTTGTCGCCTGCGGCCTACCCGGTGGATTTGACACGCTTGCAAGCAGACACGGCGCTTCTTGGTGTGCTGAGTTTGCCTGCGGGGACTTACAGCAGCGCGACGGTGACGTTTTCGGCGCCCACTCTGACGTTAGACAACCAGTCGGGGGCCACGCTGAACGGAACATGCTTGACCGGCACCATTTGCAAAATTGTACTGCCGGCAGGATCGTCGCAAGTAACTGCAGCTCCATTTCCGTTGACACTCACTGCCGGGCAAGCGTCAGGTATTTCTTTGAACTTGAATTTGAATGACGCGATTACAGTCAGCTCCGGCACTGTGGCTCTGAATTTTAGCGCCACGGATACTTTCAACGTATTGGCGCTTCCCCGGACGGGCACGCCAAGCGGGTCGCTCGACCTGATTGAGGACTTCGTGGGATTGGTGACGGCGACGAGCTCCACGTCTATCACCGTTAAGGGTAGCAATGGCATCTCATTATCGATCGGACTGCCGTCGACGGTGGTGATTGAAGATCCGCAAGGGTTGTGCGCGGCGGTGAATGCTACGTGCCTGGTGGCGAATCAGACGGTGGTCAGCGTGGACGCTACGGTGAACAGCGCGGGCGCGCTGACGCTGGTGTCGGCCGACCTGCTGAGTGCCTCTCCAAAAGATGAACTGGAGGGAACGCTGATCAATACCGCGACTCCGGGACAATTCAACCTCATAGTGGCGAACAAAGTCGTTTCGAGCGCGAATACGACACTAACGGCGGCGAATCCTGGCGATGTATTCCTGGTGACAACGACCAGTCCCACTTTCGCCGTGGACCTGGATGAATTTTTTAATAACGCGTCGTTGCCACCCGCCAATGTAACTACGCTTTTTGCCGGCGTTGGGGATCTTACGGATGGCCAGGATGTAATGGTGCATGTCACGGCGGCTACGGGGACCGCAGCAACGGGAGACCAGGCGGCAACCGCGGACGCAGTTCTATTGCGATTCACTCGGACCACCGGAACGGTACAAACTGTCTCCGGACAGACTTTCACGCTTTCAAATTTGCCGCCGTTCATGACCTTCGCGAGCAATCCGTTGGTGGATACCATTACAGGGGCGACGAACTTTGATGGCGTGGCGGACGTTAACAGCGTCGCGGTGGGGCAGACGCTGTCCATTCGGGCCTTGCTGGTTCCCAGATCAACGTTTACTTTCTATGCGGCAAAGGTCCGGGTACAACCCTGATTTTCCGGTGATGGGATCGCCCGCAACATATTCGATTGCGCGCTGGGAAATAAACTCTCACATAAAAAAGGCCGACACAGTTACGTGCCGGCCTCCAGAAAGCTCCTCTAATTCTAATGAGGTTTCCCATTCTCCATGGTGTTTTTGTCTTGCTTGGCGATCACTTTGTCCTCGATCTTCTTATAAGTGGCCATGGGAATGATTTTCTTTCGGGTCAGATCGGTCTTCTTGGCGTAGGGCCGGCCATCGATTATTTTCTTGGCGTAAACGTCTCCGATTCCGGGCAGTGCCTTTAACTGATCGAAACTGGCAGAGTTTAGATCCACCAGATCGTCAGCGGGAACCGCGGCCGCAAAGGAACTGAACGTCCTTGCAGCGGCACTTGGCTGCGAAACAAATAGATTGGTACCGCAAAAGGCAATTACCATCGCCACTACCAACCGCATTACGTGTTTTTTCATCGATTCCTCCCTCCAGATTTTTGCTGCACCTGCTAATTTTTCTCCGACGCGCGATATCCCGCCTTCTGCGCATCGGCTTCGGTCATGTATTTGCCCTGCTTGGTCTTGCCGTACCATCGCGTTCCCGGCTTGTGGTAAACGCCGGAATCGGTATTAACCCATACCATGCCGTTGCTGTTTGCGGGCGCTGACTGCTGGTTCATGGACTTCGATGGGGTCCGCGCGCTGGTGGTGTTGCCGGAGTTGCCGGTAGCCGGCGGAGCGGAAGGTGCTCCCGCGTCAGTATTGCCGGAAGAGTTGGACGTTTGCCGCGCGGTCGATTCCTTAGTCCGGGCGCTACTGGTATTGCCGGAATTTGCTCCAGCCGTAGGGTCTTTCGTTGAATTTCCGGACGCCGAGCTTGAGGAATTGCCGGAGTCGCTCGATGTGCTCTTGGATTTCCGCTTACTTGCGGTGCTGGTCTTGGTATCGCCAACTGCGGGAGTGTCCCCGGTGGGTGGCGTCGCGCTCGCGGAAGGATCACCTGCAGCGCTCTTTTTGGTTTTGCTAGTTGCCGTCGGAGCCGTGTTCGCGTTCTCGCCGCTGGCCTTGCTGGCGCTTTCGGTCTTAGTCTTGGATTTGCTGCTGGAAGAAGTTGTGGAGGCGTGGGAGGCACTGGCGGAGCCCTCGGTTCCCGCCGCCTCGGTCTTTTTGCTGGATCTGGTTTTCTTTGAGGTGGTGGAGGCCTCGCCCGAATTAGCTTGCGTAGAGTTGGCCGCATCGGAAGAGTCCGACGCTGGCTTTTTCTTCTTTTTCTTTACAGTGGAGTCGCTTTGCGACTGGTCGGTCGGTTGTGTGGATTGACGCGAGTTGTTGCCATGCGACGCGCTGGTAAAGCCGAAGCCAAACAGCAAGACCATCAAAACGGCCAAGCTAACGTTTTTTTTCATCGCTATCCTCTGGCTGCTCCTTGAAGACTCGTTGCATCATTGCGAACTGGCTGGACTCGCAAGTTTCTGCGTGACTCTACGTATACCCATTGTGTTCAGTCGGGTTGATGCGGCGGCAGGATGCCCTCCATGAGGATGTAAGTCAATACAGGAGAGGGTGCAGCCGATGAGGTAAATAGACGTTAGCCAGGAGCGATTGGCCGAGCGAGGGAGACAGGTAAGGAAGCGTTCGAATGAATCTTAGTCGCCCGCAGCTTGCACCCGGGGAGGTTCTACGGACTCCGCCAAGCCGCGGCGCATGGGACCCAGAGCAAAGGCGGGCACTTCCAATTCCGGTTCGAGGGTGAGATTGGTGGCTTTGCGGGGGAATTCGGTGCGGCGATCCAGCTTTAGGCCTGCTTCGCGCAAGAATTCCGCGGAGAAGCCCATGTCTTCGGCTCGATCCACGCCCCAAAACCAGAGCTTTTCCTCGTTGCGCTGCAGAAAATCAAGCGACTCCTCGAGCTTGGTCATGGCGCGGTTGAACGAAGAGGCTAGAAAAAATACTTCGAGC
Source organism: uncultured Acidobacteriota bacterium (assembly GCA_963733775.1). GTDB lineage: Bacteria > Acidobacteriota > Terriglobia > Acidiferrales > UBA7541 > Acidiferrum. Next base: position 692,305 of record CAVTEE010000006.1, read on the forward strand.
GACCAGGCATGACGCGGGAAGCGCACCTGGATGCGTACGCAGTACTTTCCGGACTGGTTTCTCTCCATGCTGCAACGATAGCTGTTCCGTACTGTCACGGCGCGGGTTGTAATTCTGTTTTTCACGGGATTGTAGACTCCGTCTAAAAAAAGGCCGCAAGCGTAACCCAATTCGGGCGGGCGGCTGTTGCTAAAAATGCTTTGGTAGGAGCACTACTAGGGTATCCGGGCGGAATAGCAAAGGCAAGAGCACCCACAAATTCGGGTGTTATCCCGCAATCTAAAGAAAATAGGGGAGTTAACTTCCGAAGCTTCCGAAACCAGCCATCTTGTCGGTCATCAGCTTAACTTTGCCCTCTTGCTTGAGGCGGTTATCGAGAGCGGTTTTAAAGGCCTCGTAGGCCACGCTGCGCTTGGTCTGGAGCAACTGCTCGGTTAAAGTTTTCTTTTGTTTGTCAAAATCACTTGGATTCGGTTCTTCTTTCGTCTCCACGCGGTACACCATCCAGGTGCTTCCCAAACTCATGGGCGCTCCCACGTCACCGGGCTTCATTTGAAAAGCCTCACCAAGCTGTTTGCCGCTGGCGGCTCCGCTGATGGAGTCATTGCGAGAGATGAGATCGCTGGTCTTCGCTTCCAATCCCAATGCCTTCGCGGCAGCGTCAAACTTCTCGCCGGCTTTTACGCGCTTGGCGAGTTCTTCGGCCTTTGTTTTTGCCAGCTTGCCGGCCTCTTCCTGCTTCAAATCGTTCACCACTTGCTCGCGAACCTCTTCGAGCGAGCCCTGATGCGCCGGGGTGATCTGTTGCACGGACAAAACCACGTAGCCGCGGTCGGTACGGATCGGCAGACTCAGTTCATTTTGGCGCAGGCGGAAGATGGCGTCCTTCACTTCTTTGGAGTTTCCCAGCTCCAGGATGGGGTCGGTCACGCTGAGGGGCCGCGTCTGGGACACCGTCAGTTGAAATTGCTTGGCTAAATCATCTAGGGAGACTTTGTTCGATTGGCGAATGGCTTTGGCGAGTTGATCGGCCGCTTGGGCTGCTTGCTGGTCGGCCTGTTGCAATACCATCGGGGCGCGCAAGGAGTCTTTTACCTCGTCGAAGGTCTTGGTTCGCGCCGTTTCTTTGTCCAACACCTTGATAATGTGAAAACCGTATTGGGTTTTCACCAGGTCGGATATTTGGCCTTTGTCTAGGCCGAAGGCGGTCTTTTCAAATTCCGGGACGGTTTGTCCTTGAGTTATCCAACCCAGGTCGCCGCCCTTATCCTTCGAGCCCGGGTCCTCCGAATATTTCTTGGCGAGGTCTTCGAATTTCGCGCCCTTCTTGGCTTGTTTGAGCACGTCTTCCGCGTTTTTCTTGATTTCGTCCACTTCCGCGTCAGTCTTACCCACGGTCATGAATAAAATGTGCTCCGCGTGAACGCGATTAGGCACCTGATATTGTTGAATATTGTTTTGATACTGCACTTTCAATTGATCGTCGGAAACCTGGATATTGTGACGCATTTGCGTGGTGTCCAGCAAACCGTAGCGGACTACGCGCTTTTCAGGTATCTGGTAGCGCGATTTGTTTTTTTCGTACTCGGCTTTAATTTCCGCGTCGGTGGGATTGATCTTGGCGGCCAGTTCTTCGGGCTTGATCACTGCGTAGTTCAATTTTATCTTTTCGTTTTTATAGCGGAATTCGTCTTGTAGTTCGTTTGGCCCTACGCTGATTCCATCGGTTACGCGCTTGCGAAACTTTTCTTCCAGTAAGCCTTGGCGGATCAATTCTTCAAAAACCGGCACGGTAAGCTGGAAGCGCGCTTGCACTTCGGCCGAGTAACGATCCATGCCGACAAAGTTCCCGTTAACGAAGGCGCCCGGAACGTACTGCTTGATGCGGTCCGCGCGCTCCTGGTCGGAGACGGTTATGCCCAGGCGCTTGGCCTCGTATTCGATTTCCTTCTCAAAGACCAGTTGATTCAGGATCTGGCGCGCGTACAGCGATTCGAGCGGCTTGGGAACTTGATTTCGTTGCTCGATTTGGGCTAATTGCTGGCGCACTTCTCCCAAGGTGACGGTTTGATCTCCGACCTTGGCCACGGTGTCCGTGGCGGCCTCGCCAGTTCCGGGTGTTTGAGGCACCAGGTAAAGCAGCATGCTCCCGCCAAGAACCAAGACGACGACGCCCAGGAATATGCGGTACCCAAGTTTCCGGTTATCTGAATCTCGAGCCATCCGATCAGTCTCCTCCGTCACTGCACAAACACTAAATTATAAGAGATACCGGCGCGACCCTCAATGACAATCGGGGGTAATCGAGTCTCGACGCGTAAATAGCCGGTGCGCCACGGTCGAGCGGAGTGGAAAATTTCATTGGGTTTCCGCGAGGTGTGCTCATTCGCTATTTGCAGTTTGACTACGACCCGCCCGCCCAGTTGAACGGCGCTCAAATCGCTGTGCTAGATTTTAAAATTGGAGCGATAAACAGCCAAACTCGTGAGCGTGCAAGCACCCATCGACCCAAAGCACACCGTAGCCTCCGGTAAGGAGCCGCGGGTAGAGGTTTATTGGACGGCGGTCACCTACAAGACTGTCATTGTGTACGCGCTCATTCTGCTCGGCGCGATCCTTGGCATCGTGTATCTCATCTCACCCGATCTTTATTCCTCGCTATATCACAAGGCTTCGAACGCCATCTCTACACCCGATACGGAAAACTTGTCCATCTCCCAGATGCAAGCCAAGTTTGTAAATCTTGACGGCAAAGTTCAAATTAAAAAGGTCAACTCCGTGCAGTGGGTGACTGCCGACTATAAGACCACGCTGGACAAGGGCGATTTTGTGCAGACGGGCTCGGATAGCGCGGCGCGCATTACCTTTGCGGACGGTACGACATACACGGTGAAGTCCGACACGCTGGTAACCGTGGAAGAGAATTCCATGGCTAGCAACCGACCCACTAGCGTGGCGATGCGCATCAGCACCGGTTCCGTGGACCTGGCCACTGGGAATTGGAGTTCGCCCGATTCTAAAGCGGTGGTCAACGTAGAGGATGCCAGCGCGCAACTGCGGCAGAACAGCCGTGCGTCGGTCAAGAACGACCCGCAGGGTAACAATCATGAGATCGTGGTTTCTACCGGTTCCGCGGAAGTGCAGCGCGGCGACGAGAGAATTGAGCTGACGCAGTGGGAGAAAGCCAGCTTCCCAACCGCAGGCGGTATTCAGCGCTCCAACGTTCTTGCGCCGCCGTCTCTTGTGGAGCCGTTGAATCTCGCGCCGATCATCAACGAGAAGCCTAAGATTTCACCGGTGCATTTTGTGTGGAAGTCCGTGGAGGACGCGGTCTCTTATACGGTGCGGCTGAGCGCCACCACATCATTCCGTACCATCGTGAAGCAAGCCAAAGTTGCCGGGACGTCCGCGGATATTACCGGGCTTGATCCTGGCGAGTATTTCTGGAATGTCACCGCGCAGGATGCCAAGAAGCAAACCAGCGAAGTCAGCGAGACGTTTCAGTTCACGCTGGTGGCCCAGGGCAAATCGCAGGACATGATGCTTGAAATCGAAGGCACGCAGCTTCACGGGCGCGTGGCCGAAATTGTCGGTCGTACCGAGCCAGGAGCGGCGCTCATCGTGAATGGGCAGTCAGTACCGAACATCGCGCCTAATGGGCAATTCCGGCATTTCACCGAGCCTTTGGAGCCCGGGCAGCATACGATCTCGATTATTGGTTCGAACCGCCGTGGAGGGACCGCGCAGCAGACAGTCTCCATCGTGGTGCCTAAGTAAATTTTGGATTTTGTAAGAAATCGCAGAACAAGCATCAGTTCATCCTCTTTTGCGGTGGCGTATGCTTTAGGCAGCGAACAAAACACGGTTGGCAGAGTTCGGCAGACTTGATTGTTTTAGCAGCCATGGAATTTTTTCACGGGAGACGGGGGAATGAATAAGAACGGTTACAACTTAAGGTCGGTTTTCAGTTTATTTTCCTCCGACCTGGCCATTGATCTTGGCACGGCCAACACGTTGGTGTTTTCTGCTGGCAAGGGCATCGTGGTTAACGAGCCCTCCATCGTGGCGATCAACAAATCCACCGGAGAAGTCGTGGCGGTCGGACGCGAAGCCAAAGACATGCTGGGCCGGACTCCCGGCAACGTGGTGGCTATCAAGCCCATGAAAGACGGCGTCATCGCGGACTTCAAAGTTACCGAGAAGATGCTCACCTACTTCATTCAAAAGGCGCACAACCGGCGCGTGCTCGTTCATCCGCGTATCGTAATCGGCGTACCCAGCGAAATCACACCGGTTGAAAAGCGGGCGGTGCAGGATTCCGCTTATCGGGCGCGTGCCAGCGAAGTTTATCTGGTGGAACAGGCCATGGCGGCTGCTATTGGCGCGGGCCTGCCCATCGAAGAGCCCTCCGGCAACATGGTGGTGGACATCGGCGGCGGGACCACCGACATCGCGGTCATTTCCATGAGCGGCATTGTTTATTCGCGCTCCGTCCGGGTGGCCGGCAACGAAATGGACGAAGCGGTCATGCAGTACCTCAAGCGCAAGTACAACCTGCTGGTCGGTGAACGCACCGCCGAACAAATTAAAATGGAAATCGGGTCGGCGTACCCGCTTGAAAAGCCTTTAACGATGGAAGTGAAAGGGCGCAACCTTATTGAGGGCGTGCCCCGCACCGTAACGATCGATGACAGCGAAATTCGCGAAGCTTTATCGGAATGTGTGGCCACCATTTTGAATGCCGTGCGCGTGGCCCTGGAACGTACCCCGCCGGAACTTTCCGCCGACATTAGTGACCGCGGCATCGTGCTTACCGGAGGCGGGGCGCTGCTTAAGAATCTTGATAAACGCATCCGTGAAGAAACCGGTTTGCCCGTTTCCATCGCTGATGACCCGTTAGCATCGGTGGTGCTGGGCACGGGGAAAATGTTGAGCGATTTCCGCTTGCTGCGACAGGTGTGCATCGATTGAGAATTGATCAGGCCTCGGCACTTTCCGAGAGCGCATAGAAGGATTCCGCTAGCGAAAGACAGATGGCCAGCCGTTTCTTGAAGGAAAATTTGCAACCTTGCTCTTTCGAAAGCAACAAGGAATGTTGATCAGCTAAAGCACATGCCCAGCATACCTTCTCGTCACAAATCGATCTTTCTGCTTACCGGCGTGGTGTTGCTGCAAGTTCTGTTGCTGGCCTTGCAGATCAAGCGCGACTCGGACAAGCGCGACTCGGACGGCCGCTTGATTCGCGTGTGGACCGTCGGCGCATTCTCTCCGTTTGAGCGCGCGGGCAATCATGGTATCGGGCACTTGCGTGAGACATGGCGCCACTATTTCGCGTTGCAAAACGCCTCGCGCGAAAATGAACAACTTCGCCGCGAAAACGACCAGCTCAAGATGCAGGTCAATCAGCTGCAAAGCAAAGCCATTGAAGCGGACCGCCTGGCGTTGCTGCTGAACTTTCACAAATCGCATGAAAACGTACCGATGCTCGGCGCGCGCGTGATTGCTACCAGCGCGGGAACCGCCAGCGCGACGATCATGCTGGATCGCGGCTCGAAGGATCACATCAAGAAAAATATGGGCGTCATTACACCAGAAGGCGTGGTCGGCAAGGTGGTGGAAGTTTACGACAACACTTCAGAAGTCCTCTTGTTGACCGATAAAGACAGCGGTGTGGGCGCCATGCTCAGCAACTCTCGCAAGCAAAGTCCAGTTGGCGGCGCCGGGGAGCCGCTACTGTTCATGAAGTACGTGGCTAACGACGACACGGTAAATGTTGGAGAACGCGTCGTAACCAGCGGCATGGACAAAATTTTCCCGCGCGATCTGCCCATTGGAACTGTCGCGGATATTAAGCCTGGCAATCCTTTTAAGAGCATTCGCATCCGTCCCTCGGCGGATCTGGAGCGTTTGGAAGAAGTGATTGTTCTGCTGAGTCTTCAGCCGCTGCAAATGAATCAGGAAACGGAGACTGGGAAGCCCTCTGCAAGTGTTGCGACCAAGCCAGCCGGAGAAACGGCGAAGTCTTCCGCGAGCGCCGCAAGCAAGCCTGCGGGGGAAGCCGCAAAGTCTCCGACCAGCGGTGCTGCCGCAAAGCCTGCTCCGGCAGCGGCGCCCCCGGCGACGGTTCCAGCCTCTCAGAACGCAGCCGCAGCGGTGAAACCGGAATGAACGACGCCTTCGATATTCGCAACATGGAATCGCACATCGAGGTGCATAAGTTCCGCGGCGGAGCCATCGTGGGCGCCACGCTACTTGCCCTGATGTTTCAGGCTTTCGTGCCGGTTTATTTTGCGAAAGCCGCGATGATTGATCTGCCTTTGCTGATCACCATTTATTTTGGGCTGAGCCGGCGCAACCCCTCCACCGGTCTCCTGCTTGGCATGGTCATCGGGCTGCTTCAGGACAGTCTCAGCGGGCCTACCGTTCCGCTCGGACTTTACGGAATCGCCAAAACTGTCATCGGTTACCTGGCTTCTTCCATTGGAGCGCGCCTGGACACCGAACACCCCGCCGCGCGGTTTGCGCTCACAATTATCTTCTTCGGTTTGCACCAGGGCATAGTGCTCCTCACCCGCCGCATTCTTCTCGCCCAGTCCAGCGTGTGGTTCACCATGCATCTTGCCGCGGCTGCAGTGGTCAACGCCATTGTGGCCGTGTTTCTCTTCGCGCTACTCGATCACCTTCGCAAATCCTGAGCTTCGAACCGCCAATAAGCAGCCAATTTGACCGTTGCGCCCTGGCGGCAATATGGGCGAAAATTGAGGTTCTGGCCGCGCTTCCATGGTCCTCGGGAGCGCAAGCAGGTGCCTCCACATCACTGCATTGTTAGAAGGACAAGCCATGACGCAAACAGTTGGTGAATTAAATCCGCCGGTTCGCTTGATGCTGACCCCGGGACCGTCTTCTGTAGATCCGCGCGTGTATCGCGCGATGGCCACGCCGCTAGTGGGGCACCTCGATCCGTGGTTTAAAACCTGCATGGACGAAACGCAACTGTTGCTGCGGCAGATTTTTCAAACGGAAAATAGATTGACGATGCCGCTTTCGGCGTCGGGATCTGGCGGCATTGAAGCGTCGGTCCTCAACACATTGGAAGAAGGCGATGAAGGCATTGTGGCGGTGAACGGCCTTTTTTCGGACCGCATGTTTGAGATTGCGCAACGCACCAGCGCGAAAATCACCAAAGTGGAGGCTCCCTACGGGAACACCGTGGATGCCGACGATGTGCGCCGCGCGGGTAAGGGCAGGAAAATTAAAATTATTGGGCTAGCGCAAGGCGAGACTTCTTCGGGGGTGTTGACGCAATTGGCGGACTTTCGAAAAGTGGCGGACGAATTAGGCGCGCTGCTGGTGGTGGATACCGTGGCATCGCTGGCGGCTGTGCCACTGCACGTGGATAACGAACGCGTGGATATATGTTTCAGCGGAACGCAAAAAGCGATCAGTGCGCCCCCGGGAATGTCGCCCATCACTGTGAGCGCGCGCGGCGAAGAAGTGTTGCGCACACGAAAGACGAAAGTGCAAAGCTGGTATTTCGATTTGACCACGGCGATGAATTATTGGGGCAAAGAGCGGCTGTATCATCACACCCCGCCGATCAGCCTGATTTATGCATTGCGCGAAGCCATGCGTATCGTGATGCAGGAGGGCCTGGCGGTGCGATGGGAACGGCACCGCACCAATCAGTTGGCTCTTATTGCCGGGCTGGAGGCCATGGGACTTGAGCTACTGGTGAAAAATCCGGCGGAGCGATTGCCAACGGTGACGGCGGTAATGATCCCCAAGGGCATCGACGACGCTCGGGTGCGCAACCAGCTGCTGGATGAATTCAACATTGAGATAGCGGGCGGCCTGGGTCCATTGAAGGGTAAAATCTGGCGTGTCGGCTTGATGGGATACTGCAGCCAGAAAAACAATGTGCTGCTCTTCCTTGCGGCGCTGGAAAAAATAATGCTGGAGCTTGGGCTGCGGGTTCCGGAAGGTGCGGGTGTGGCAGCGGCTAACCGTAATTACACGCAGGTGGAAACTGCGTCTGCCGCATCACGGTAAAAAGCCGGGCATTGCGCTGTCATCCCTTAATGCGAACGAACGAGTAAATTGAAGAATCACAGAAGTTCGGAGAGCGCGTGACCACACGTCCAGTATTAGCTAACGCCGGCGCCATGAAAGAATTTGTAGGCGCCTTCGAAGTGACTTCCAAACTCACCGGCCACACCTATGAGTGCCGGTTTTCGTACCTGTGGAACGGCATTGCGACGCGCCACAGCGACACTATCGATACCAAATTTTTTGTCGATGGCGACGTGGTGATGGTCGGCCTGGCGCATACCGCATTCGTAAAGTTTCGCGAGCGTAGCGGCCGGGACTTGACGGATCGCGAGGCCAGTTTTATCGCCGCGGACTATTTGCGCGAGCGCCTGGAAGAGGAAGATGTGCGCCCGGTATACGACGTCACCCATGATGATGTTTTGCGATTGATTGACCAAGTCGGCATCAAGTAACCAAATCCCCTCAAATTGCGGCAAAATAAGACCGCTCATGAAGACTGTTCCCGCAACGCTGACCACCACCAGCGAACGCCTCACCAACGTACTTTCGTACGGCGCGTTGTTGCTGCTCGGCTACGTGGTCTATCTGATCTTCGAGCCGTTCTTGGTGCCCCTGACGTGGTCGGCGGTGCTGGCAATATTTTTCTATCCTGTGCATGAACGGTTGGCGAGGCGGCTGAAGCCCAACTACGCGGCGATGATGAGCACCGTGGGAGTGACGGTGCTGCTCATCGCGCCAACGCTGGTAGTCCTGTCTTACACCGCCAAGCAAGCTATCGATGCCACCGCACGATTGCAGACCGCGCTGATGAATCCAGAGCGCGAACTGCCGGCCGAACTGGTAGCTCGGGTGCGCTCGCAACTTCCGGAAGCGTGGCAATCTACCGATTTTTCCGAGCCCTTGCGGCAGGGAGCCGAGAAAGTCGCGACCTTCCTGGCCGGAAAATTCGGAGCGCTGGTTAAAAATCTGGTGAGTTTTTTTGTCGCGCTATTCATTCTGGTATTCGCGCTGTTCTTTATGTTTCGCGACGGCGAAGACGTGGTCCGCGCTATAAAACATTTATTTCCATTTGACCGCACCATACAGGAAGAAATGTTCGTGGAGTCCAAGGAGCTGATCTTCGCGAGTGTGGCGGTGGGGCTGCTGATAGCTGGCATTCAGGGATTTTTGGGCGGGACGGCTTTTACGATCACCGGCCTGCACTCGCCGGTTTTTTGGGGAGTGGTAATCGCCTTTTTCTCACTGGTACCGGTGGTGGGCTCGGCGCTGATCTGGCTGCCGACAGCGCTGTGGCTGGGATTCAGCGGACATTGGGGAAAAGCACTCACTATCATCATCATTTGCGGCGCGGTGGCGGGCATTGCCGACAACATCGTGCGGCCACTTTTACTGCGTAACCGCACACACCTAAATGAGCTGCTCTTGTTTATTGGCGTGCTCGGAGGACTTTCTGTATTTGGGCTGCTGGGCCTGGTGGTTGGGCCGGCGATTGTGGCTGCCGCGATGGGTGTATTTCGGGTGCATATGATGCACCGCGAAGACTTGGCAGCTTCGCGAAGTAATGAACTGGTGCTTCCAAGAGTTGAGAACTCGTAACCGAGTGCTCAACTACTAATCCAAAATAGGGCCGGGCTGCGTGTCGGTATGTTAGAGTACCCCGCTCGATGACTTCCAAGGACATCAAAGCCGTGCCGGTGCATGAGGAATTGCCGCCCGCCAAGTTGCGATGGCGCTGCGAGCTTTCGCGAATTCCGTTTGAAACCACGGCGCAGGCGGAATTGCGCGAAGGCTTCATCGGTCAGGAACGCGCGCTACGTGCTCTTAAAATGGGCGTGGAGCTATCCGCGCCGGGCTACAACGTGTTTGTTTGCGGACTGGCGGGAACAAGCCGCGGCGGAACGATCGCGAGCATGATTGAGAAGCTGCACCCGCGTACCAAGAAATCGCTGGACCGCTGTTACGTGAATAATTTCAAAATTGCGGACCGCCCGCGGCTGTTGTCTCTGGCTCGGGGACAAGCCAATGGATTCAAAAAGGACATGCAAGCGGGCATCGATTTTTTGCGGCGGCGCATTCCGCAGGTCTTCGAGGGCGAGCCATTCCAGCGACAAAAGGGAAGAATCGTAGAGCGATTTACAGTCCGTGAAAAAGAATTGATGGACGATTTCACGCGGCGAATTGCGCGTGAACAATTCGCGTTGGGGCACATGCAGGTGGGCGCGGTGGCGCTGCCGGAAATTTTCCCAGTGCTGGAAGGGCAGATGGTGCCCATTGAAGATATTTCCAAGATGGTGCACGAAGGAAAGCTGGAATCGCCAGTAGCGGAGGTCATCGAGCGGAAATACGAACAGTTCCGGCAGGAATTCACAGTGGTGTATCGCAAGACGCTCACGCTCTCGCGTGAGTTAGCCAGCGAGCTTAGCTATCTCGAACAGGAAGCTGCCTCGGTTTTGGTTGACGGGGCGATCGAAGAGCTGAAAGAAAAATATCCAGGCACTGGGGTGTCCGAGTATCTGGAAGAAGTGCGGCATCACTTGCTGGATAATTTGGGACCGTTCAAAGAGCGCGAAGGAGAAAGCGAAACGGAAGCGGGCGCCGAGCCCCCGGACGGTTTACCAAAGCTGCCGGGATTGTCGGAACGCGACCCGTTCCGCGTTTACGGCGTAAATGTGATTCTGGCGCACGGGGATGAAGATACTTCGCCGGTGATTTTTGAAACGACGCCGACCTACGCGAATCTTTTTGGCACGATTCAACGTGCTTACGATGCGCGCGGCGGTTGGACCAGCGACTTCATGGATCTGCGCGGCGGATCATTGCTGCGGGCGGACGGCGGGTTTTTGATTATGTATTCGCTGGAAGCGCTTTCCGAGACGGGCGTATGGCGCGCCCTGAAACGGACGCTGAATCACAGCCGGCTGGAAATTCAACCGCTGGAAATGTTTTATCCATTTGGGGGCAGTGCGCTGAAACCGGAAGCGGTGCAACTGGACGTGAAAGTAATTTTGATCGGGGATCGCGAGTTGTACGAAGTGCTTTATCAATACGAGGAGGATTTTCGCAAAATTTTCAAGGTGCGCGTGGAGTTCGACGAAGAAATGCATATGAGCGATGGGGTGATCGCGGAATATGCGGGGCGGTTGCGAGCGCTGTGCGAAAAAGAAAATTTATTTCCGTTCGATCGCGGGGCCTTCGCGGCGATGCTGGAATACGGAGTACGTCAGGCCGGGCGGCGCAATAAAGTTACCGCGCGATTCGTGGATATGGCGGACCTGGCGCGCGAGGCGCACTACGCCGCGATGGCGGCGGGAGAGACGGTAGTACGTGCAGCGCATGTCCGAAGCGCGCTGGCTTCCAAGGTGGAGCGGCACAATTTGATCGAGACGCGTGTGCGCGAAATGATTGAAGAAGGCACGTTGCTGGTCGACGTGGCCGGGGAGCGTGTGGGGCAGGTGAATGGACTGAGCGTGTTGGAAATTGGCGGGTATTCGTTTGGCAAGCCAGTGAGGATTACCGCGTCGGCGGCGTTGGGAAAAGCGGGACTCATCAATATCGAGCGCGAAGCGAATCTCAGCGGCCGCTTTCACGACAAAGGTGTCCACATTATTTCTGGATTTCTGCGTACGCGTTTTGCGCAGGACTCACCGCTTTCGTTGGCCGCGAGTATCTGTTTCGAACAGTCGTATTCGGGCGTAGATGGCGACAGTGCAAGTTCGACGGAGGTGTATGCGCTGGTGTCGGCGCTCTCCGGGCTGCCGCTGCGGCAAGACATCGCGGTGACGGGGTCGATGAATCAGCAGGGTGACATTCAAGCCATCGGGGGAGTGAACGAAAAAATTGAAGGATATTTTGGGGTGTGCCGCATCCAGGGCCTGACCGGCAGCCAGGGCGTGATGATTCCGGCATCGAACGTCGAAGATTTAATGTTACGCGAAGATATTATCGAGGCTGTAGCGGTTGGCAAATTCCACATCTGGCCGGTCGCCACAGTCGAGCAGGGCATAGAAATTTTGACCGGAAGGGCTGCGGGCACGCGCGACGACACGGGGAAATTCGAGGATGGAACGGTTTTCGCCCTGGTCGACGAAAGACTGCGCGCCATGGCTAGCACGATGAAGGATTATCTGTAGTTTTTCACGGTGTTGCCGGTGCGGGCGCGAGATATGCGCGGCGACAATCCACACGATACGCTGGCGCACCGGCAGACTGGCCTGACTCAACGGTTACCCGAACTTCCAACGAATGAATGGTTCCGTCGTGGGCTGGCGGGACGAAGGCCAAACTGAACTCATGGCGAACGATTTTCGCGATGTGCGCAAACACGGTTGGAAGTTCATTTGAGTTGGCAGGGAAATAGGCCTGTCCGCCGGTTGTTTGCGCGATCTGTCGGAGAAGCGTATCTGCTTCTGCGAATTGTTGCGAAGTGAAGGCCACCTTGGGCGACGGCGATTTCTTCTTGGTTGCTGCAGGCGGCGGGTTTCGGAGGTCGCCAGTCAGTGAGACGGCTAGAATCCGCACGTCGGTGGTCTGCAAACGGTTCAGTAAATCCTGAATCTGCTTTGTGGAAGAAGTGTCCACGCCGGTCGAAAGCAGAACGATCGTTTTTTTACCGTGTACAGAGGTTAGCCAGTCCAAGACTATTGACAGGCTTGCGGATAAATTCAAAGAACCGAAACCCAGGTTAAAACCGAGATCGTCGAATCCGGCAGCGACGGTTTGCTTGTTGGTGGTGAAGTCGACCAGTCCCTGCGGGGCATCAGCATATTTAACGACCGCAACGCGATCGTCGGGCGACAAACCGCTCAAGAACTGCTGAGCGGCTCGCAGATGGCTGCCTTCGAGAAGATATACCGCGGGACCGGCTTCGATGAGCACGAGAGCCTGAGCGGGCTCCTCCACGTTCAGGAAATCGGTGATTGGTTGTTCCACGCCGTTGTCGAAGATGTGAAAATTTTCTCGTTGGAGGCCTTCGGCGAATTTGCCCGAAGAATCAGTTACCAGCACCCCGACGTTAACGCGATCAACGCTGACGCGAATGGGCTCCGACTGTTGCACGGCGGCCGGAGCCGGTGAGGTTGGCAATGCCTGCGAGGGAACTCGCTCGGAAAGTAGCAAGCTTGAAAAAACCAAAATGCAAAGGACAGCAAGGAGTTGTCGGCGAAGCAAAATCATTCCGCCGTTTTATTCAATCCACTCGTCGAAATGCAAACCTTGGGCATCCTTCCAGGAAGCGCTGGAAGCCACGTGAAGATGACGAGCGAAGACTTCTGGATTCACGTCCAGCATCCACGATGGTGTCGGTGCAGCGGTTGATTTGGCTGCGCCGGGCGAGCGTCTTGCAGTGGGCGTCTTGTTTGCTTCGGCGACGACACGAGCTTTGAGGGCTGGCCAATCCACTTTGCGAAAATCAAAGTAGCCTAACCCATTGATGGTGGCGGGGAACTGCGCGCGGGCGGCTTGAAATCCCGGAGCGCTGGCGAGGCCGGCACCCGTGCCCTGAGAGCGCCTAGCTAGTTCCTCGCGAACGGGCTCCAGGCGCGAGCCGATTACAAGATAATCCGAAGTCGCGGCCAGGTGATAAAAATCCCACTGTGCGGTGCCCGCAGAGCTGGATGAGCCACTCGCAGAAATTTTCATGAAAGTGGTTTCACCTTCAGCACGTTCCGAGGCGATTTTATCGCTCAACAAAGTGTGAATTAGTTTCAGGGTGCCAGGTTTGTCACGAATGCCGACCAAATAAATTTGTTTGTTGTTGTCGAGGGATGGACTGGTTTGCAAAGAGGCGAATTCCCCGGTGAATAGCGCCAGAGCGCTGCTGATGGACTGGCCCAGCTTGGCCTGCGCCATCACCTCGAGCATGTTGACATTGCTCTGCTGACCAGGCGGGAAAACGGACGCGGCAATCCGTTTAACAATGTCATACAACCCGGCCAGATTAATTTGCGTACCGGAGTAAGAAACAGCGTCAGCAGGTACCAGATTTAATACCGCGGGCGCTGCCGAGCCCTTATCCCAAATGTCAAACAAAGAACCCGGACCAGTATCTCCAAGCGCGACAGCTTGTATACGGGTCTTAGTGCCTTCCATCAACACGCGGCCGCAAACGGAGTGAATAGAGTCGAGCTTGAGGGCTTCCAGCACCGGCTGCATGCGAAAGCCACCCGCCGCGGCGTCGGGCGCAACGTTTTTTAGATCGGGGACACGCAGGAAAAATTCGACCTGCCCTGAACCGAGAACAGAATGGGCTTCTTTGTAGGCCGGGGAATCCGTCAGAGCTGCGGCGGAAGACGTTTTCTCCGCAAGGCGGCCAAGAATTTCTTCCAGTACAGCGGGCTCGTTAGCGCTGACCGCATATTTGCCGTGCTCCACCCAGTAAGTGGTACTTGCTTTGCGCTGCACTTTCAGGACCGGGACGCCAGCGATGGTCATCTGGGAGAGTTGGGGAGTTTCTTTTTCACTGGAACGCAAACTCAGAACCGCTTTGGAGAGAATGGCCTCTTTTCCGGCGCGATCGTAAACAAAGAAGATCCCGTTCCAGGGCCTGGCATTTTCGGCTGAAGAATCCTTGGAGGGCTCAGACCGCTTCTTTTGAGGATCGCTTAGATAGCCGAGAACAAAAGCATTTTCCGCGAGAGAAGCATATTCTTCAATTTGTTGACGAGTCAGGCGGTTCTCGGGTGACTTCTCCTCGGAACTTTTGAGTATGGCGTTGGTCACCGAAGAACGCACCGGCGCGAATCCGGGGTCATCCCAAAGCGCGGCAATAGAATTTGTCCTTCTGAGTTCGGCGTTCGGTTGGCCACGCCACACAAAGTAAAACGTGGTGTTGGCAGGCATCTGGGTGGGCTCAAGCGGCACCTGCGCAGAAGCGACATTTGCGACCAAAAGAAAAATGGTGGCGGCCAGCAGCCAGTAACGTTTCTGCATGACTTTCATGAGGGCTCCCAAGCTGATGCTAAATAGTAACCGCGGGTTAACGCAAAGCCCTAAAAACCAAAAAGCCCTGCGTCGCGAGTATTACTACGCGAAACAGGGCTTCAAGATAACAACGCCGCGAGGCTTACGGTTTAGCCGCTGTGGAAGCGGGCGTGGCTGCGGGAGTCGCGGCGGGCGCGCCTCCCGCGTCTTTGGGCGTAGAGAGATAGCCCTTGATTTGATTCTTGCCCACGTCGAACACCACTATTTCGTAGGGAGCCATTCGGGTGGCGCCACGCATGTAAAACTGGACCGGCTCTCCAGCGGTTTTGTCTTTCTTCTCGATAGAGCGATCGTCGGCTAAAACGGTGACCGTGTAACGGGACTTTTTCTGGTCGGCCTTATTCAGGGCCATCTGGACTGGGCCAACGCGCTGGGGAGTCTTGCTTTTCTGGACGGTAAATTCGTAGTAGTTACGATCGCCGCGGCGCCGCAACTCTTCCAGGTCATCGCGGTTGTGCGCAATCAGGCCGCTCATCACGCCCATGTCGCCGGTGGCCCGTTTAAGTTCGCCTTTGGTGGCCTCCAGGTCCGTTCTGGTGCTTTCAATATCCTTTTTAGCGCCACCTACTTCGGTAGCCACGGAAAGGATTTTCTCATCGCTTTCCTTTTTGACCTCAGTAAGCTCGGAAGTCAGCTTCTGATCCGAAGCTTGTTGATCCTTGCGAATGGCTTCGGAACGGCTGCGCGCTTGCGCCAATTCGGAGCGGGTCATACCAACTTTTTGCTCGGTAACTTCCAGGTGGCCTTTCAGGTCGGCCAATCGAGAGTTAGCCTGCTCCAACTGCGCCGACAGGACTTTGTTCTGCTCCTGTTGATGCGACAGGTCTTGCTCCAGCCGCGATTGTTGCGAATGTCCCACGTAGGCAAGAACCGCCAACCCGGCGAAGAGCACTACAAACAGTACGGCGATCCAGCGGGGCGTGCCTGGACTCTCGTAGTGATAGGTTTCCTGTGGGCTCGGTACGTTTGGAGAAATACTCATTCAGCCTCCTAGGTCAATTAACTCGGATGCGTTACCCTCAGGAAGGGTTCGCCGGAAATTATGGCCTGCGCCCGGCCGCGTGTCCATGCCGGAATAAAGCGCGCGCGTGCGCCGGAAGTATTATCGCACGCCGCGGCGCTGGGTGAATGCGGAAGTCGGCCAGCGGGCTAACACTGAAGTGGTCAAACCCCCACGAGGAGTGAACTCGCCGCGGACGATGCACCACTTGGGACGAGCGGATTTTACAATATCACGCAGCATCTTATTCACGGCATTCTCATAAAAAATTCCCAGATCACGGTAGGCCAGCAGGTACATCTTGAGAGCCTTGAGCTCCAGACACGCTTTGGCGGGCATGTAGCGAATGGTGATGGTTCCGAAATCGGGCAGGCCGGTTTTGGGGCAGACCGAAGAATACTCTGGAAATCGCGTAGTGATAATGTAACCTGGAAACTGATTTGGCCAAGTTTCCAGTGCCGGCAGACGGTCATTGACGCCCGCGCGAGCGTGTTCATCAGTGTAATTGGCCATCGCGGCTCCGGGTGCTAGTGTAACGAGTAGGCAGTAGCTTCCATTGAATTGTAAATTATAAAATAAAGTATCATTCTTTTTGCTATTTTAGATTCAACGTAATGATTTGCCCAGCTTGCCATTCCGGCGGTGGCCGTCGCTCTCGGCGCCGCAACATCATAGATTATGTCCTGGCGCTAGGAGGAATTGTGCCTTGGCGCTGCCCGCAGTGTGAGAAGCGCTTTCATGCGCGCTCTGTGGCGCTGCGTAATGTACGCTATGCGCGCTGCGGAATTTGCGGCAACCTGGAACTGCAGAAGATTTCGCCCGAGTATGTAGCCGGGCCGTTATCACTCATTGCGCGAATGCTGGGATTGCCCGCTTTGCGATGCGATCCTTGCAGACATAAATTTTTTGCGCTTCGTCCAGTACTGCGAGAGTGCCCGCGACTTAGTTCCACGTCCGGAGATCAGGCTGCGTAAATTCACTTACAGGGTTTTACTGACCGCCAGGTGGCACTAGCGTTCCCGGTGTTGCTGCCCTACCATTCTAACTAGCATCTAAGTAAGGGTCCTAGCGAGTAACTTCCCTTTGGAGGTACGACTAGTGGAAGTACGCCACTTGATATAGATTTCGTTACGGAGGCATGAATGAACATTCTTGCGGTGATCAGACAGGAAGAACGCAAACTTGAGAAAGAGCTGAGCAAGTTGCGGAAAAAGTTGGATGGCGTGCGCGCAGCCGGAAAAGCACTAGGGGGCTCCGCTGGCCGCGAGTTGCGCACGGTAAAGAAACGGGTGCTGTCCGAAGCTGGAAAGGCGAACATTATCAGAGCTGCAAAAAAGAGATGGGCAAAGATTCGGGCTGAGGGAAAAACGCTGGGTGGATCCGCCAAACGTGAGGTGACCACCATGAAGAAGCGGGTACTGTCCGAGGCCGGGAAACGAAACATTGCCAGGGCTGCCAAGAAGCGCTGGGCCAAGTTTCGGGCGGAAACCAAAAAAGCAGTGGCCTAGAAATCTCCTAAGTTAAAAATATTGTGGAGTTCGTGGACCTTTGTGCCGTACCGTATGCGGTGCTAAAGTTTATGGACGGTGTGGCGATATGGTGCAAGGGTTAGCACGCGGCCCTCTCAAGGCCGAAATCCGGGTTCGAATCCCGGTATCGCTGCCAAAACCTTGCCAAATGGTACGAAACCGGGGATTATGACCGAGTAAAAAGAGACGTAAAATAAATCAGTACCCATACGAAGCGACCCCAGAGCTCGGCCCGCAACTAACTAACAATTTGGAGATCATTTTGAATACTTACAATGTCACTCTGAAATATGAAGACCGCAAAACGGGTCCGGACGGCCGCACGATCAAGATTGATGCGTCCAGTATTGGTGGTGCGATTGGAAAGGCCACTCGCGAATTCGTGAAGAGCTTGGATCGCAAGCAGCGTTTCGATATGAATAAAGGATTAAAGATCGAAGCTATGCGAGTCACTACGGACAAGACGGAAGAGCCTAAAGAGGCTTCTAGAGAAGTGCCTGGAGAACCAGAGGCCAGTGAGTAATACAAACTCACTCTATCCGGGGCGGCCGACACCCAAGGCGTCCGCCACACGATTGATATAGTTAAACCAAGACGCGATCAAAGTGATCTGCAGAATTCCGCGATCATCAAAGCCTGCTGCGCGGAGTGCTGCGTGGTCTGCCGGGCTGCATTGCGTGGCGTCTTTGGTTAACTTCACCACGTAATCGATCATCACGCGATCCTGCGCGCTGATGGGCGCGTTTTTGTAATCCCTTTGCAGCGCCTCAACCATTTCTTTATTCAGTGTCACGCGACGCAGAAACTCTGCGTGAGACTCGATTCAATAGTGGCAGCGGTTGGTGACCGACACCATGGTGGCGATCATTTCGTGCTGGTGGCGTGTCAGCGGCAAATCGGGAGACATCAAAGAGCCAAAGGTGCTGAAGGCATGAAAGAGAACGTCGGGCAGCAAAGTGTGTGAAGCGACAATCCCGGCGGCTTCACCCGCGTCGTCGACCACTGCAACGGGTGTGGCGTATTCGACAGGATAAAGTTTGCGCTGGGACTCCATCGCGTTTTTGACGCGAGCGTCTTCGTCCATTCGAACAGTCTTGATCCAGGTCATATGCTCTCCAGCGGAAATTAGCGGTGCCGCTCACGACTCAGCATATAAAAAAATCGGCCGGATGGCTTCGATCATCCGGCCGCGGTGCATTTGGGGGGTGCTTCCGAGCCAGCCAAGTGCCGACCGGGAAGCGGGGTGTCCTATAGAAAAGTTATAAGGCGAGCGCGAATTGCTGGCAATAATGCAAAAACACTAGGGTAGGCTGAGTTTAAGGGCACAGTGGACGGGTGGTGAGCTCGCGTGATAATTACTCTGAGTTGCGAATAAAAGACGAACTGCCTGGAGACCGGATGAACAAGAGCGATCGGCAGTTGGGGATGGATCGATGCATCACGCGGCGGGATTTCTTGGACGGTGTGCGTGTTGCTATTGGTGGCGCAATTGTTACGACTGCTTTACCTGGGTTAAACCTAGCCGCAGAAACTGCTGAGACATTCGCTCAAGACCGGCCGGGATACTATCCCCCCGCGCTTACCGGCATGCGTGGTAGCACGGACGGATCGTATGAAGCTGCGCATGCGTTGCGAGATGGAAATTTCTGGAAGAAAGCCGGCCAACCGAAGAGCGTTGACGACGTATACGACTTGATCGTGGTGGGCGGGGGCTTGAGCGGGCTGGCGGCCGCATATTTTTATCGCCAGCAAAATCCGTCCGCGAGGATTTTGATTCTTGAAAATCACGATGATTTTGGGGGCCACGCCAAGCGCAATGAGTTTCGCCCGGGTGGGCGGCTGCTACTTGCCAATGGCGGAACGTGGGCCATTGAGTCGCCGTTCCCGTACAGCAAAGAAGCAGCTGGATTGATGGCCGAGCTACAGATTGATCCGGCGGCGCTGGCGGAAAAGTGTGACGTCAAAGACGCGTACAAAAATTTGCAGAGCGCTTACTTTTTTGACAAGGAGACGTTTGGCTCCGACAAGTTTGTTCCCGGCGGGCCGGGCCGGCGCAACCGTAATGGCGCCGGCAATCTACGTGACTTCGTTGAGAAGACGCCCTTGTCGGAAAATGTTAGGCGCGATTTTGTACGTTTGAATGAAACGACTGTTGATTTTTTGCCCGGACTTTCCTCCGACGAAAAAAAAGAACGGCTGTCGCGCATCAGCTACAGAGATTATTTGTTGAAGGTGGTGAAGGTCGATCCAGGGATTATCCCGGTTTATCAGGTGCAGACGCAGGGCCTTTATGGCGTGGGTATTGATGCGGTCAGCGCGCTCGATTGCTGGGTACTGCGCAGTCCTGGATTCGCAGGGTTGAATCTGGCGCCGGGGCCGCATCCACGAATGGGCTTTACCGCGCGAGGATTCGCGACTCCCAAACCTGATTATGAATTTCATTATCCGGACGGTAACGCTTCGATCGCGCGCATGTTAGTTCGGGTTTTGATTCATGGATCAATTGGCGGAAAAACGGCCGAGGACATTGTTACCGCCAAGGCGGACTACAGCAAACTGGATCAGCCCAGTTCGATGGTGCGAATCCGGTTGAACAGCACGGCAGTACATGCTCGCCATGTTGGAGATGTGTCGTCGGCGCGGGAAGTGGAAGTCAGCTATTCGCGCGAAGGAAAACTTTATTCGGCGCGTGGCAAAGGTGTGGTGATGGCCTGCTGGAATACGGTAATCCCCTACGTTTGCCCGGAACTGCCCCAAGCACAGAAACATGCGTTGCTTTATGGCACAAAAGTGCCGTTGGTGTACACCTCGGTGGCCATCAAAAACTGGAAGGCCTTCGAGAAACTGGGGGTCTATCACGTGTCTTGTCCAGGCATGTATCACACGCACGTCTCGCTGGATAATGCCGTGACCATCGGCGACTACAAGGCTCCCTTGTCGGCGGAAGAGCCCATCCTGGTGCGGCTGACAAAAACCCCATGCGCTCCGGGACTTCCGGAACGGGAACAACACAAGGTGGGCAGGGCAGAGTTGCTGGTGACGCCGTTCGAAACTTTCGAACGCAAAATTCGCGATCAACTTTATCGCGTGCTGGGTGAGGGCGGTTTTGATCCTGCGCGGGACATCGATGCCATCACCGTTAATCGCTGGCCGCACGGTTATGCGTATGAATACAATCCGCTGTTCGATCCGGAATGGGCGCCGGGTCAAGCGCCTTGCGAAATTGGGCGCAAACCGTTTGGCCGGATTACCATTGCCAACGCTGACGCCGCCGCTGCGGCTTACACGGATCAAGCGATGGATCAGGCTTATCGTGCCGTTCAGGAGTTGGCGCGAATTCCCGCATAAATTTATTCGGTGCGGAAATTCGCAGTCCTGGACGGCAGACCAAATTGGCTAGCGCTAGAGTTTTCCTTGCTATAACCCTTCGTGTTTATCCTCATCGAAATAGAAAGGAGAAACACTTATGCCGTTCGTACGCATATTTCTTCGCATCGGAACTTCCCCCGAATATCGCAAAGCGTTGGGAGATGGTGTTCACCGCGCGTTAGTTGAGACAATTGCTGTTCCCGCAAACGATCATTTCCAGGTGATCAGCGAGCATTCCGCGTCCGATTTGATTTACGATCCGGGATATCTCGGTGTGCATCGCTCCGATCGCTTCGTGCTGGTACAAATCATATTGAGTATTGGCCGCAAGCCGCAGCAAAAGCGAAAACTGTTTAAGCGCATCGCCGAAAACCTTGCGGAGTCTCCGAGATTACCGCCGCAGGAACTTATGATTGTTCTGGTGGAAACGTCGTGGGAGAACTGGTCTTTTGGGAACGGCGAAGCGCAATACATGGATAGTTGAGATAGCTTAGCGGGGCGTGGGATTAATGCCTTTGGATTCGGTGCACTCGTAGCGGCCTGCGGCGAGATTCTTGAATTCTTCGTTTCTGCCGCTGGGCCAATCGATGGTGACGCGATCGATTTTGTCACGTTTGCCGAGGCCAAAGGTGACGGGCAACTCCGACTGTGAGAGATAGCTGGAGCCGCCGTGTACCAGGCGCGATTGCGTTTGCCCGTTGTAGAAAATGCGCACGCAAGCGCCGATAGCATCGCGATTCGATTTCGTGCCGACAAGGCGAAAGCGGATGCTGCGATTGCCTGACGATTGATCGTTGCGAAACAGATACGCGGGCCCGTTGTTGGTGGTCATGAGAACGTCCAGATCACCGTCGCCGTCAAAGTCCCCGTAAGCCAAGCCGCGTCCCACTTTAGGTTTCTCGAATCCACCGCCAACTTCGGTGGCGACATCTCGAAATTTTCCATTGCCGGCGTTGAGAAACAATTGCGGAGGCTGCGCGTAACCGACATTGCCGCGAATGTTGCGCACCGTTTCGTCGATGTGGCCGTTGGCTACCGCAAGATCGAGGGCGCCGTCGAGATTTACGTCCAGGAAAGCACAGCCGAAGCCCAGAGTGCTTTTAGAAGGGCCGCCGACGCCACTTGATTGTGAGATGTCATCGTAAGCGGTGGCCGAGACAGCACGATACAAACCAATCATTTCGTTATCAAAATTTGTGATGGCGACGCCAGGGCGGCCGGAATTGTCGAAATCGCCAGTATCCACGCCCATTCCAGCGCGAGCTTTGCCTTCGGTGCTGAAAGCTAGTCCGGCTTCCACGGCGACGTCTTTGAATTTTCCGTTGCGCAAATTTCGGTAGAGCTTATTGGGCTGCGTATCGTTGGCTACCAGCAGATCGGGCCAGCCATCCTGGTCGTAATCAAACATCGCGACGCCGAGAGATTTGGAGCTGCTGTCGAAGACTCCGCTGGTGGCGGTGACATCTTCGAAGGTGCCGTCGCCACGATTGTGAAAAAGCCAGCAGGTGTTACCGCGATACGCTTCGGGAGTGCAATAGGATTTATGAGTGCCGTCGAGGCTGCAAAACACATCGTGCTCGGGCGACCAGCGCACGTAGTTGCATACAAATAAGTCCAGCAAGCCGTCGCGGTCGTAATCGATCCACAAGGCGGAGGTGCTGAAGCCCTCGTGGGTGAAAAATCCGGCGGCGCGAGTGACGTCGGTGAATTTGCCGTCGCCATTGTTGCGGAAGAGATGACTTTGCCCGACGCAGCTTATGAAAATATCGGGGAAACCATCGTTGTTGTAATCGCCGATGGCGACTCCCATGCCGTACATTTCGATATTCAGGCCGGCGGCGCGGGTGACATCGGTGAAAGTTCCGTTGCGATTGTTGCGATATAAACGCAAGGTGGATTTCTGGCGCTTGTGAGCGGGCCAATCCATGCCGTTGACGAGCAAAATGTCTTGCCAGCCGTCGTTGTCGTAGTCGAGAAATGCGCAACCAGAGCCTAGGGTTTCGGGCAGAAATTTACCGCCGAAGGCTCCGCTATTGTGCTGAAACTGAATTCCTGCTGCGGCGGTGACGTCGGCGAAGCTGAACCCCAGCGGCGCGCTGGACGCACCGAAAAAATTGCGCGGTGCGAGGGCCGCGTTAAGGGCTAAGCCGCCGGCCGCGGCAACAAACTGCCTACGCTTCATGGCACCCACACGCCACGTAAAGCCATGTCAGGGGAGCCCACGTCATGGCAAAGTGACCAACCCGTTGCGGATGGCGTACACCACCAGCTCGGCGGTCTTATGGATGCCCAGCGCGTCCATGATATTGGCGCGGTGCACGGCCACGGTGTTGGAGCTAAGACCTAGATCGACAGCAATTTCCTTGTTGGATTTTCCCGCCACGATATGCTGAAGAATTTCCAGTTCGCGCGTCGTGAGGCCAGATCCGCGTTCGCCCTTGAGTGACGCCGGTTTGGAAACCTGCGGGTCCAGGACCGCTTTGCCTATTGCGACAGTTTTGACGGCGCTGACCAGATCAAGTTCCATGGCATTTTTTAAAACATATCCACGCGCGCCGGCGTCGAGAGCCTGGCGGACAAGCGTGTCTTCGGAGTGCATGCTCAACATCAAAATTTCCACCGCTGGAAATTCCTTGCGAATCCGCCGGGTAGCCTCGATGCCATTGAATTCGGGAAGGGCGCAGTCCATCACGATTACCTGCGGGCGCAATTCGAGTGCCAGTCGAACGGCTTCGGGGCCATCGCTGGCTTCCGCGACGACGGAGATTTCCGGATCATCTTCCAGCATGCGGCGGAAGCCGCGGCGCACCAAGGCATGATCGTCGACGAGCAGAACGGTGATTTTACGCGGCATGATGTTGCAATTTGTCCTGAGGAATTTTCAAACGAAGCAATGTTCCTCCCTGTGTAGGATGTGAGATTTCCAGAGCTGCACCGATTAGTTCGGCGCGCTCACGCATGCCCACTAATCCGATGCCCCGAGGAGTATCTCCATTTGACGTGTTGGGGCTGGCGACGAAACCCTTGCCATGGTCTTCCACTTCCAGCTCAAGAGCATGCGGCAGAAATTTAAGACGAACCCACGCTTCGGTAACACCGGCGTGACGGCTGACGTTGTTAAGCGCTTCCTGAACGATGCGATAAAGATGGACGCCAGCGCTGGTATCTACCGGAAATGGCTGGCCGGATTTTTCGTAATGCAAACGAATGCCGGTTTGGCGCTCCACCGTAGGAATATACCAGTCCAGAGTGCTCTCAAGCCCGGCTTCTTCGAGCAAAACGGGGTGCAGTGCTTGGGAAAGGCTGCGAATATTATTCAGCGTGGATTGGGCAATTTCGCGGACTTCCTGAAGATCCGCGCGTAATGGCGAACCTTCGGGGGCCTGATTTCCGGCGCGTCCCAGCATGGCGCCAATGGCGGTGAGGACTTGTCCAAACTCGTCGTGCAATTCTCGGGAGATGTGGCGCAGCGTGGATTCTTGCGTGGAAATTAATTTCTGGGCCAGATCGCTGCGTTGCTCCGAGAGCTCGGCGAGCCGCGCGAAAATCTGGCGGTTAGCGCGGATGAGATAAAGACTGGTGAGCACGATGGCAATGAGCGTGGCGGCAAGAAAAAGATACAGCTGGCGTTGCACGCTGTCGTAGATACCGGCGATGCGTGCAGCGGCTTGCTCCTCGCCTTCGTTATTTTCAACCAGCAGGCGCGATACGGCGGTGCTCAAAGCTTGCTGGCGGGCTTGAAGTGTCAGGCGGATTTGCTCTCGTGCTTCAGCTTCTTTGGAGGTGCCGGCTAAAGCAAACATGCGATTCACGGCATCCCAGAATTGCGCAAGCGACTGGTCGAGATACAGACGTTGCTCAGGCGTGCGGTTGGCGCCGGCAAATTGTTCTTCGAGTTTCAACGCCGCGTCCAGATCGGCATGAATGCGATCGAACTGCGCGGACCAAGCGGTGAGAGGATAAGGCTCGGCGGCGTCAAGCATGTCGCGCATGGCTAGCGCGATGGAATTCAAATCATTCTGAATACGCAGAAGCTGCAGGGAATCTTTGCGATTGCGGTCGACCATGTCACTCTGCAGGCGGCGCAAACCCGAAAGCTGCACGGTGATGTAGGACGCGTAAGCCAGTACCGCGGCCAATGTAATGATCAAGCCGAAAAGCAGGCCGGTGGTCGGCGAGCGCTGGGAGGAGAGCTTCTGCACGGGCTGCACCGGGAAAGAATACCTCAGGCGAGGATGCGGCGGCGCAATACGGCGACGAGCATGGTCATAGCGGCGCAACCGCAGAGGGGGACCAGCAAGCCCACTCGCAAACTATTGGCGTGTTGCGAAACAAATCCTACCATCCACGGCATCGTCGCGCCGCCCACTGCGGCCATCGAAAACATCACGCCACCCAGCCGGCGGGCCCGTTCGCCATACCATTTGGAAAGCCAGGAAATAAAAATGGGATAGACGCTGGCGAGGCCAAAGCCAGCGAGCAGCACGGCGAGAATTACTTGCGAGCGGGTGGTGGCGAGCAGCAACGACGTCGTTCCCACCGCTGAGATCACCAAGCCGGAAATCACCAGCAGGATTTCTTTCACCTTAGTAAGAATCAACGCGGAGATAGCGCGGCCGAATAATAGTCCGGCCCAGAAAAACATCGGCATGACAGCGGAAGCATTCCCTGTACCCACGCGATGGGCCTGCTCGGCTGCCCACCCGGAGATAGCGTTCTCGGTGCCGATGTATAAATAAAAGAGCAGAGCTAGCGCTACGGGAACGTGAATGGGATTCGGCGGATTGATTTTTTGTTCCGCTGTCGCAGTCCTAGGAGATTTTGAAGACAGGCCCGCGAATTTTATACTGCCAAAGAAGATGCCTAGAAGCAGCGCGCAGGCGGCTATGGAAAGCAAGACTGCAGTGTAACGATCAGCTCTAAGTCCGGCCAACAGCAGAAGCGGACAAGCGATGGCGCCGATTCCCCAAGCCATATTTACTAAATTTAGCGCCGCCGCGCGTCGCGCCCCGGAGATTTCTGCGATGCACAGATTTGTCGCCGGAATGGCTATTCCGAAACCGAAGCCATACAACGCGGTAGCTAACAACGCGATGTATTGGCTGGCGCTGTTGAGACCGGTAACTCCCGCGGCCATAAGGAAAAAGCCCAGTACCAGTGCATCTCGATAGCCGCGTGTGGAGAGAATCGCGCTGGTGAG
Organism: uncultured Acidobacteriota bacterium; assembly: GCA_963733775.1. GTDB lineage: Bacteria > Acidobacteriota > Terriglobia > Acidiferrales > UBA7541 > Acidiferrum. The sequence continues at coordinate 718,430 of CAVTEE010000006.1, forward strand.
CAATACCCCCAGCAGCGATCCGGTGAATTGCGTGGTAAAGAATAAGCCCGCTTGGGTATCGTCAAGAGCCCAGCGCGCGATGAATGTTGGAAGGCTGGGGCCGAGTATTGTGGCGATCATGCCGCTGATTACGAAGCCAGCGAATAGTGCTGCCTGGAGAAACTTGAGACGGCGAGATTCGTTAGCAGCGTGGGGCGGTAACATGCGCGTTGTCATTTTGCGCGAGGTTAAGGCCGTGGGCAATGAGACAGTAGCTTTGCGGGGCGGTCGGGCGTCCTTTCAATTCTGCCAACGTCTGACAGGAATTAAGAGTCGGTGAAGTAAAATTTGTGCTGGGATGAAATGCCATGATTGATGTCGGGTTGGTTGGGTTTGGTTTAGCGGGCCGCGCATTTCATGCTCAAGTGATTCGTGCCACGACTGGATTGCGGCTGGCTGCGATTTTGCAACGCCATGGGAACGAAGCGGCGGAAAAGTATCCGAACGTGCGAGTTGTGCGTAGCGTCGAGGAGCTTCTGGATATTCGCGACATTCGCCTTGTGGTGATCGCTACGCCGAACGAGACTCATGCGCCGATTGCCCGGCAATGCCTGGAGGCTGGGCGCGACGTGGTGGTGGACAAACCGTTCGCGACGACATTGAAAGAAGCGGAAGGATTAGTTGAGCTGGCGCGAAAATGCGGAAGATTGATTACCGTTTATCAAAACAGGCGATACGACGGAGATTTTCAAGCCATTAGACAGATTGTTGCGGACGGCACGTTGGGGCGAATTGTTCGCCTCGAAACAAATTATGATCGTTTTCGGCCTGACTTGAAGGCTGGAGCATGGCGTGAACGAACCGGTCCGGGTAGTGGGATTTTGTTCGACATTGCGCCGCACTTGATCGATCATGCGCTGGTACTTTTCGGATTGCCCGAAGCGGTCACTGGGGACGTGAGAATAGAGCGCCCTGTTGCGGTGGTTGATGATTCCTTCGATGTGATGCTGCACTATCCTGGTGGCATGCGCGCGGTGCTGCGTTCGACGATGCTGGCTGTCGCGCCGCGCCCAAGATTTGTGTTGCACGGCACTCGCGGATCATTTGTTAAGCAGACCTTCGATCCACAAGAAATAAATTTGCGGCGTGGATCTGTTCCTGAAAGTGGGCTGTGGGGTGGCGAGCCTCAACAAGACTGGGGAGTCCTCACTACTATGGAGAACGACGTAGTGACGAAACGCAGCGTGCCGTCTGCGACGAGCGATTACCGCGATTACTACGCCAACGTGCGAGACACGATTCTGGGCCGCGCGACGCTGGCGGTGACCCCTGAATACGCCTTGGACGTGATGCGCGTTCTGGAGATGGCGCGGGAGAGCAGCAGGACGCGCTGCACAATAGCTTGGTAGAGTTGCGTATAATCTTTGGAGAAGTGCTGCAGGAGCGCTGCGTTGCCTAAAATCGAACTAGCCCCGTCGATATTGTCCGCGAATTTCGCGCAGCTTGCTGCGGACGCGAAGGCTGCACTGGACGGCGGCGGCACGTTGCTGCACGTCGACGTGATGGACGGGCATTTTGTGCCGAATATCACGATTGGTCCGCCGGTAGTGAAGTCGCTGCGCGCAGCGATTCCTGATGTAATTTTCGATTGCCACTTGATGATTGAAAGGCCGGACGAATTGATTCCGGCGTTCGCGGAAGCAGGCGCGACCTGGATCTCGGTGCACCAGGAAGCTTGCGTGCATTTGGATCGCACGCTGCATCTCATCGACGCGCACGGCTGCCGGCCTGGAGTGGTGATCAATCCGGCCACGCCGGTAGAAATGCTCGATGAAGTGTTGGATATCGTTCATCACGTGTTGGTGATGTCTGTGAATCCGGGTTTCGGCGGGCAGAAATTTATCCGGGGAGCGCTTCGCAAGATAGAGTCACTGGCGAATACGCGCGCAAAGCTCGGGCTGAATTTCAGAATTGAAGTTGACGGCGGCATCGCGCTGGATACGGTTGCGGATGTGGTGCGCGCGGGAGCGGAGCTGCTGGTAGCGGGGAATGCCGTTTTTGGCAGCGGGGATATCGGTGAAAATGTCAGAAAGCTTTTGCAGGCCGCCAAGGGCGCGAAACTCGCGCGCGCTTAAGTAGCGGCACGTTTTTGCAGCACGAATTTTTCCATCGCTTCCGCAAAACCTTCCTGTTCATTTGAGGCGGAGACGTAAGTCGCGGATTTCTGCACTTCCGGGCTGGCATTGCCCATGGCGATGCTGACGCCGCTTTTGCGAAACATCAACACATCGTTGGGCATGTCGCCGATTGTCGCGATTTGATCGACCGGCGTGTTCAAAAGTTCGGACATCGCCAAGACCACTTCGCCTTTGTTCGCTTTGGGATGGGTCACGTCCAGGTAATACGGCTGCGAGCGCGCCGCGGAAGCTCGATTGCCGCAGGCTTCCTGGGTGTCTTTTTCGCAGCGTTGCACGGCTTCCAGGTCGTCGCTGACGCCTACGACTTTTGCAACGTTTTCCAGCAGGTTTTCAAAACCGGGCACCACAACGGGCGCGAATTTTACGGTCCATTGTTCGCGCGCCACGTGCGGGGCATTCACGTCGCGCACATACCAGTCGCTACCTGTATAAATCCAGACGTCCAGCTTATGGTCGAGAATAATCTGGATGATTTTTTCCACCATGGCGCGGGGCAGGAAATTTTCGCGCACGATGGTGGTCAGATCGGGCTTGGTAATGACGCCGCCATTGAAAGCGGCCAACGGCTCATCGATTTTCAGCGGATCAATCAGCATGGCCATGCCGCGCGGGGGACGGCCGCTGGTGACGGCGAAGTTGATGCCCGCGGCACGCAAGGCCATCACCGATTGAATGGCACGCGGCGTCAGGATTTTTTCCTGCGTCACCAGCGTGCCGTCGACATCAGCGATAACCAGGCGTACTGGTTTTTGAGGATTTGGAGTGGTCATGAGGTCCTCGCGAGCATTACTGTTCCTGATAATTCCAGAGCAAGCCGCCGTCAACGAAAATTGTGGCGCCGGTGATATAGCTGGATTCATCGGAGGCCAGAAAAACCGCGACAGAGGCTACGTCGCTCGGCTCTCCGAGGCGCTTGAGAGGAATATTTTCGAGCAAAGCTTTAAGTTTTGCCGGGTCATTCAACAGCGCCTTGTTGATGGGCGTTTCGATTGCACCGGGTGCAATGGAATTTATGGTGATGCCCAGCGGGGCCAGCTCAATTGAAAGGTCGCGCGTCAACATTTTTACGCCGCCTTTGCTGGCGCAGTACGTGGCGAAATGAGGGAAGGGGAGTTCTTCGTGAACGGAACTGAGGTTAATGATCTTGCCGCCGGCCTTGGCCTGCATCTGATGTTTTACGAAGGCTTGGGTGATGAAGAACAAACCTTTTAGATTTACATTCAAAACAAAATCGTAATCGGCTTCCGTAACTTCCCAAAATTCAGCGCGCTTCTCCACGCCAGCATTGTTGATGAGCACATCGATTTCGCCGAGTTGGCGCGCAGTTTCTTCGACAAAGCGCTGGCCGTCCGCGATCTTGGAGACATCCGCTTGCACCGCGATGGCTTTTGCACCGTTGGCGCGAAGGCCCTCGACAACCTTTTCCGTCCCGGGCTTGTCCGAGAGATAACAGATTGAAACGGCGGCGCCTTCCTGGACAAAACGCTGCGCGATGCCCAGTCCAATACCTTGATTACCTCCGGTGATGGCTACTACTTTGCCTTGCAGGCGATTGGACATTTCAGCTCCCGGTCAGTTACACGATATGCGGAAAGGACTACTATCGAAAACGAATCGCTGCGGAATAGTCGCTCCAGCGGTTCCGAAACCTTTGATGATGCGCCGTGGCCGAACGATCAATTATTTTTCAATAAAAATACTCGCAAGCAGCAGTCTTATGCGACGGTGACTTCTGGGCTCAGATAAACGTCCTGGATTGCATTCAGCAATTTCACGCCCTCGTTCATCGGGCGCTGGAACGCTTTTCGGCCGGAGATGAGCCCGGTGCCGCCGGCGCGCTTATTGATAACCGCGGTGGTCACTGCCTCTTCGAAATCATTTGCGCCGGAAGCGCCGCCACTGTTGATCAGCCCGGAGCGGCCCATGAAGCAGTTGGCCACCTGGTAGCGGCAGAGATCGATGGGATGATCGCTGGAGAGTTCGGTATATATGCGCTTGTCAAACTTGCCGTAACTGGAATCGCCCATGTTCAGCGCCTGGTAGCCGCCATTATTTTCGGGCAGTTTTTGCTTGATGATGTCGGCTTGAATGGTTACGCCCAGATGATTGGCCTGACCAGTGAGATCGGCGGAGAGATGATAGTCCTTATCTTTTTTGAAGGCGTTGTTGCGGAGGTAGCACCACAAAACGGTGGCCATTCCTAGCTCGTGCGCCGCGGCGAAGGCCTGGCTGACTTCCACGATCTGGCGTCCGCTTTGCTCGGAGCCAAAATAAATCGTGGCGCCTACGGCCGCGGCGCCCATGTCATGGGCTTCCTTCACGGTGCCAAAGAAAATCTGATCGGCTTTGTTGGGATAAGTCAGCAACTCGTTATGGTTCATTTTTACGATGAAAGGAATTTTGTGCGCATACTTGCGCGCCACCGCGCCCAGCACGCCAAAGGTGGAGGCTACCGCGTTGCAGTTGCCTTCAATAGCCAGCTTGACGATATTTTCGGCGTCGAAATAATCGGGGTTTTTCGCGAAGCTCGCGCCGGCGGAATGTTCGATGCCTTGGTCGACCGGCAGAATCGAAAGATAACCCGTATTGGCCAAGCGCCCGCGGCCAAACAACCGCTGCAAATTGGTTAAGACGCGAATATTGCGATCCGAAATCGCCCAGATGCGATCGACAAAATCGGGACCGGGCAAATGCAAACGATCTTTGGAAATTTTCGGTGAATTGAAGCCCAGAAGAAATTCCGCTTTGGAGCCCAAGTAGGTTTCGATTTTTCCGGTGGTTGTGGTGGCGGCCATAAAGTTCTCCTCTTATTTTCGAATAGCGTTAGAAAGCATACTGCCTGCGGCTTCATCGATGAGCCACAGTAATTTTCCGTTGGTGGGCTGCAGCAATTGCGCCGGCAACTGCTCGGGCTCATATGCGCCTTCGAGTACAGATTTCAGCGCTGGAGCTTTTTCTTTTCCTGCGACCATGAAAAGAATATTGCCGGCGTTATTCGCCGCAGGCGCAGTTAAGGTGATGCGATCGGTATTGAGTTTACCAACCCAGTTGCGAACCACGACGCGATCGCCGGGATGCAAAGCTTTCGTTCCAGGAAATAGCGAAAGCGTGTGGCCTTCGTCGCCCATGCCCGCTAAAACGAGGTCGAAGCGGGGCAGTTGCTTATCTTTCAGACGGAAATGGGTGCGCAAGTCCTGTTCGTACTCTTTAGCGGCCTTTTCCGCGTCAGGATATTCGCCCTTCATGCGATGAATCTGCTCTGGTTTTAGAGGCGCCTTGGTGAACATGGTCTCCGAAGCCATCTTGAAATTGCTTTGAGGATCGTCTGGTCCAACGTGGCGTTCATCGCCGAAGAACAAATGCATTTTATCCCAGGGAACTTTAACGCGCAGATCGGGATCGGTAGCCAAAAGAGCGTAGAGCAATTTTGGCGTTGAGCCGCCAGATAACGCTACCGAGAAAGATCCGTTGCGAGTAACGGCGGATTGGGCCATCTTTACAAACTCTTCCGCGGCGCGCCTGGCGATGGCAGGGTTGTCCTTCAGAATATAAACTTCGCGCTGTTTTGCGGCGGCCGGCATCAGGCGATTCCAACACGGTCAATCGGGATAGCACGATCGATGGTACGGTTGCGGCGGCCAAGCCCCTCGTTGCCGGCGTTGTGCCACTCGCGACCGTCGCGTTCCAGCAATTCCTTGGCTTCATGAGGGCCCCAGGATCCCGCGGTGTAGTTGGGAAAATCACGCGGCGGCAAGGCGTGCCAAACGTCCAGGATTGGTTGAATGACGTTCCAACCGGCTTCCACCATGTCGGCGCGTTGGAAGAGCGTGGCGTCGCCAACCATGCAATCGCGCAACAGGCGCTCGTAACCGGTGCTGTGCTCCGATCCGAAATAAGTGGCGTAATCGAAGTCCATATTAACGAGTCCCAGCTTCATTATGGAGCCGGGAACTTTGGCGCCGAAGCTCAGAGAGATGCCCTCATCGGGTTGAATGTGAACGACGAGACGGTTGGTTTCCAGATTTCGCACGCTGGTATTGCGGAATAGAACGAAGGGCGTACGCCGGAATTGAATCACAACTTCGGTTTCGCGTTGCGCCAGGCGCTTGCCGGTGCGCAAATAAAAGGGAACGCCAGCCCAGCGCCAGTTGTCGATTTGGAGCTTCAAGGCCACGAACGTTTCAGTGTTCGAATCGCGCGCGACATCCGGTTCGCTGCGATAGCCGACGACGCGCTGACCATCAACGGTGCCCTCGCCATATTGGCCGCGAACCATGCAGGTAAGTACTTCCTCCGGGCCGAACGGCTGGATGGCGTGAAGGACTTCGGCCTGTTTGTTGCGGACTTCATCGGCGTCGAAGGAAATGGGCGGCTCCATGGCCGTCATGGTCAGTAATTGGAAGAGATGATTGGGGACCATGTCACGAAGTGCCCCGGCAGTTTCATAGAAGCCGCCGCGATGCTCGACGCCGACAGTTTCGGCGGCGGTGATTTGCACGTGATCGACGTAGTTGCGATTCCACAGCGGCTCGATGATGTTGTTGGAGAAACGGAAGACCATCAGATTCTGAACGGTCTCTTTTCCAAGATAATGATCAATGCGGTAAATCTGGTTCTCGGTGAGAACTTGTTTTAAATCCTGGTTGAGCTGCCTTGCGGATTCGAGGTCGTGGCCGAAGGGCTTTTCAACGATTACGCGAGCCCAATGGCCGTCTTCTTCCTTGGTGAGTCCGGCCTCACCCAACTGTTTGGCAATAGCCGAGAAAAATCTGGGCGCCACGGCGAGGTAGAAAAATTTATTACCCAAGGTATTGTGCTGTTTAGTGGCTTCATCGATTTGTTGCTTGAGGCGTTGGTATGCCTGGGGATCCTGAAAATCTGCTTTCACGTAATAGATGCGTTCGGTAAACCAGTTCCAGAGTTTCTGATCGATGGGCGTGCCCGCATATTTGGGAATCTCGTCCGTCAACATTTTGCGAAACGTTTCGGTGGTGTAGTCATTGGCGGCGAAACCAACGATGGCGAATTGCTTGGAGAGCAGGCCGTCGCTGGCCAAATTGCAGAGCGCGGGAATTAACTTTCGCTTAGTCAGGTCGCCGCTTGCGCCAAAGATGACCATGACGCAGGGCGCCCCTACGGGGTTGGGATCCAGATGATTCAAGCTCATGAACGAGGGCCCTGCCTTTGGTTTGCGATTACTGCTAAATTCAAAACCTTATTTCGCTGCTTTTTTCTCGAGGTGTCCGCCGAACTGATATCGCATGGCGGACAAAAGCTTCCCGGCGAACTCATCTTCACCCTGCGAAGAAAAACGCTGGTACAGGGCGGCACTGAGCACCGGAGCCGGGGTGGTGGACTCGATCGCGGCCATGATGGTCCAGCGGCCTTCGCCAGAATCGGAGACGCGTCCTGAAAAACCCTCCAGGTTGGGTTTATCTAAAAGCGAAATGGCGGTCAGATCGAGCAGCCACGAAGCCACTACGCTGCCGCGGCGCCAAAGTTCCGTTACATCCGCAAGATTGAAGTCGTATTGGTAATGGCTGGGGTCACGCAAAGGAGCGGTTTCCGCGTCTGTTTCGCGATGTGCTTTGCCGACGTTGGCGTGCTTCAAAATATTTAGGCCTTCGGCGTAGGCAGCCATCAAGCCATACTCGATTCCGTTGTGAACCATTTTCACGAAATGGCCGGCGCCCGATGGACCGCAATGCAGATAACCTTCTTCGGCGGTCCCGGTGGCTTTTTCGCGGCCGGGAGTGCGATCAATATTTCCGAGGCCAGGCGCCAGTGTTTTGAAAATGGGGTCGAGATGCTTCACGACGTCATTTTCGCCGCCAATCATTTGGCAATAGCCGCGCTCCAGTCCCCAGACCCCGCCGCTGGTGCCGACGTCAACGTAGTGCAGGCCTTTCGCGGATAATTCTTTGGCGCGGCGGATGTCGTCGATGTAGTAGGAGTTTCCGCCGTCGATGAGGATGTCGTCCTTTTCGAGCTTGGGGACGAGATCACGAAGGGTGGCATCGACCACTCCAGCAGGGACCATGAGCCAGATGGCGCGAGGCTTCTGCAACTTTTTTATAAAGTCATCGAGAGAGTTGCTGCCGGTCGCGCCTTCGCTCGCGAATTTCCTTACCGTGTCGGGCGTCCGGTCAAACACCACGCACTGGTGGCCGTTTTTCACCAGGCGAAGCACCATGTTGCCGCCCATTCTTCCGAGCCCGATCATGCCAAGCTGCATCTTCTCGCCCTCCGCAATATTTGCTTGAAGCTCTGAAAATTATTCAACTAGGCGATAGCTTGCTTCACCGCTTTCGTCAATGTAGCTAAGCCGGCGGCCACGTTTTTACCGAGATGCACACGCAATGCGCGACGCCCGCGTTCGGCCAGCACCGCGAAATCGCCACGCGCTTGCGCCGCTTTCACGACGCCAAAGTAATATTTTTGTCCCGGCACGGGAAGATCGACAGCGTCGTCGCAGGTGATCTGCAGAAAAACGCCACTGTTGGGGCCGCCTTTATAAGCCTGCCCCGTGGAATGCAGGAAGCGCGGACCAAAGCCAAGCACCGTGGCGACTTTTTTGCGGTCGCGAACGGCAAGGCGTATGGCCTGCATGGCTTTCTCATTGGCGTCATTCATGGTGATGTAGCCGAGCACTGCGAAGTAATCGCCGGCGCGCAAGCGGCTGAGATGCGCTTTCAAGACTTCCGCGAGCCGCGGCTTGCCTTTGAGCACTTCGATATTTTTGTCGTCGGCGTAAAGCTTGATGCCGTCGCCGTCAAAGAACGGACTTTCTTCCGGTAACTGGCCGGATTTTTCGTATTGGCTGGTTAATTTCTTGGTTTCGATCTTACTGGCTTCCACATCCGGTTGATTGAAAGCGTTTATGCCGATGATGGAACCCGCGACGGCGGTGGCAATTTCCCAGCGGAAAAATTCCTGGCCAAGGTTGTAAATATTATCGACGGTGATGCGCACCACCGGATGCCCAGCGGCTTCGAGTGCCGCGACGGCGGTGTCCTGGGATTTATCCGGAGCGGTTTCCAGGCGCAGATAGGCGAAGACTCGATCATTGCCATAGATATCTGGATTTGCGAGCGGCTCACGGTCCACGGGAATAATGCCTTTGCCAACTTTGCCGGTGGATTCAGCAAGCAGTTGTTCGAGCCAAGCGCCAAGATCGGAAATTCCAGGCGAGGCCGCAATGGTGACCTTGTCGCGGCCATGATTCGTCGCCACGCCGAGAACCATGCCGAGCAACGCGCCGGGGTTGGAATCCGCAGGGACAGCCGCGCCGCAAGCTTTCACCATTTCGGCGGTGTTGTTTAAGAATTTTGCGACGTCGATACCCATGATGGCCGCGGGAATCATGCCGAAATTTGAGAGTGCCGAATACCGGCCGCCAATGCCCGGAACACCCATGAAGATTTTCCGAAATTTATCGCGCTCGGCCACTTCCTGCAGTTTCGAGCCAGGGTCGGTAATGGCGATGAAACGTTTGCCAACTTCCGCCTCCCCGACTTTTTCTTTTACACGTTCGAAGAAATACTGCTTGTAAATGTTGGGTTCGAGGGTGCTGCCGGATTTGCTGGACACGATGCAGATCGTGCTGGAGAGATCGACTTTGCTTTCGATGGCTTTGATTTGCGCGGGATCGGTGGAATCCAGAACGTGCAACTCCGGATAGCCGGCGATTTTTCCAAACGTCATGCGCAGTACTTCCGGGCACAGGCTGGAGCCGCCCATTCCCAAAAGAAGCGCATGCTTGAATCCGGCCTGTTTTACGTCCGCGGCAATTTCCTGAAAAACGGGAAGGTGCGCGAGTTGCTCGGCGGTGATTCCCAGCCAGGCCAGCCACTTGCCTTCATCAGTGCCGGTCCAGAGCGAAGCGTCGCACTGCCAAAGGCGGCGGACCTTTTCGTTCTTTTTCCAATCGTCTCGCGCGGCGGCAAAAGGTCCGGAAAGAGAACCCGGCAGCTTGTAGGTCTGCCGATCTAGACTCACGCGCGCACACCAGCGGTCTTGCCGGTGGCCTCCAGAAGTTCGGTGAATGCGTCGGCGAAAAGTTTAATACCGTCGACGAGCAGCTTGTCGGTAATTTGCTTCATGGAGAGGCCAGCATTTTCGAGGTCGGACATGGTCTTGAAGGCCTGGTCCACATTTTCCGTCAGGCTCGGTCGCAGTTTGCCGTGGTCGCGGAAGGCATCGAAGGTCGCTGGAGGAATGGTGTCCACGGTATCGGCCCCGATCAGTTCTTCAACGTAGATTACATCGCGGTAGGCTTTGTTCTTGGTGCTGGTGCTGGCCCACAGGAGCCGCTGCGTTTGCGCGTTCTTGGCCTTCAAGGCGTTCCATCGCGGCCCGCTGAAAAGCTCCTGATACTTTTTATAAGTGACCTTGGCGTTGGCGATGGCCACTTTTCCTTTCAGGCTGTTCAGCAAAGTTTTTTGATTAGGATCGGTTGCAGTCTTTAACTTTTCGTCGATCAGGCTGTCCGCCAAAGTATCGATACGGCTGACGAAGAAACTCGCCACGCTGGCGATGTGCGCGAGGTTCTGATTCTTGGCGGCGCGGGCTTCCAGCGCCGCGATGAAGGCCTCGGCAACCTGCTCGTAGGCGGATTGCGCGAAGAGCAGAGTGATGTTGATATTGATGCCCTCTTCAAGAAGTTGCCGGATCGCGGGGAGGCATTCTTTCGTTCCCGGCACTTTGATCATGACATTGGGGCGATTCACCATCTTCCACAAACGCCGCGCTTCATCGAGGGTTTTTTGCATTTCGAGAGCCAGCGTTGGGGATACTTCCAGACTGACATAGCCGTCGCGATGGCGGCTTTCGTCGTAGACCGGGCGGAAAATATCGGCGGCATCCTGCACGTCGCGCACCGCGATTTTTTCGTAAACTTGTGTGGCGTTCAACTTCTTGGCTTCCGGCGAATCTAAAATATCGGAGTAAAATTTGCTGCTGGTAATGGCTTTCGCGAATATCGAGGGGTTGGAGGTCATGCCCCGCAGTCCGTCGTCGTGTATCAGCCTTTGCAGCTCGCCGTCGGTGAGCAAATCTCTGCGGATATAGTCCATCCAGGGGGATTGGCCGTAATCGAGAAGTCCCTTCAGGGGATTCTTGCCGCTCTTGCTAACTTCCGTGTCGCTAGTTCTCACTGAGGTGCTCATTTGCAATTCTCCTTCCGACTTCAAATCTTATTGTACGCCTGCGGCGCATAATGCGCTTTTCGGGGGGCTACCTGGCCGAGCTGCTCACCGCAAACTTCGATTCCAAGGCTTTCACTTTCGCTAATCGGCGAACATGGCGATCTTCATTGGTAAATTTGGCGGCGAGGTAAGCCTTCACCAGGTCCTCCGCCAACTTCACGCCGACTATGCGCGAACCGAACACCAAAACGTTCATGTCATCGTGCTCCACGCCCTGATGCGCGGAGTAGGTGTCATGACACACGGCTGCGCGTATGCCGGTCAGTTTATTGGCCGCTACACTGGCCCCGACGCCGCTGCCGCAAATGAGGACGCCGCGCTCAGCCTTGCGATCGAGTATGGCTCGCCCGACGGCTTCGGCAAAGTCGGGATAATCGGAGGGATTTTCATTGAACGCTCCGACGTCGAGGACTTCCTGGTTCATGGATCGCAACAAATCCCCCATGGCGACTTTTAACTGGAAGCCCGCGTGGTCAGAACCGATGACAATTTTCATTGCCGCTCACTTTCCGATTACTTCTTTCACTGTCGCCACGACTTTATCGGGTTGGAAACCAAATTTCTTTTGCAGGTCCTTCAAAGGCGCGGAGGCTCCAAAAGTATGCATGCCGATGATTTTGCCCTTTGAGCCGACGTAGCGATCCCAGCCGAGCATAGATGCTTGTTCCACCGAGACTCGCGCGGTGACGTCGGGCGGCAGCACGCTGTCGCGATATTCGCGCGACTGATGCTCAAAAATATCCCACGAGGGCATGCTTACGACTCGCACTTTTATGCCTTGGCTGGTGAGCGTTTCATAAGCCGCGAGACACAAGGAAACTTCGCTACCTGTGCCCATGAGGATTGCTTCCGGCTTGCCGCCCTGTGCTTCAGCCAGGATGTACGCCCCTTTTGCAACGCCAGACGCCGAGGCGTATTTGGTGCGGTCGATGGTGGGCAATGCTTGGCGAGTGAGAACTAAAACCGCAGGCTCTTTCTTTAGCTGCATGATCACGCGCCAGGCTTCGATGACTTCATTGGCATCCGCAGGACGCAGCAGGACGAGCCCGGGAACGGCGCGCAGCGTAATTAATTGTTCGATGGGCTGGTGCGTGGGGCCGTCTTCGCCTACACCGATGGAATCGTGCGTGAAGATATAGATCACCGGCAATTCCATGATGGCGCTCAGGCGGATGGCCGGCTTGCAATAATCGGTGAAAATAAAAAACGTGGAGGCATAAGTACGAATCTTGCACAGCGTCATTCCGTTGGCTATGGCGGCCATGGCGTGCTCGCGAATGCCAAAGTGCATGTTGCGGCCGGCCCGCGTGGCGGCTTCGAATTCCCCGACGCCATCAAAGGTCAAGCGCGTTTTTGTGGAAGGGTAAAGATCGGCGGCCCCGCCCATTAGCCACGGCACGTTTTTAGCGATCACATTGAGAACTTTGCCGGAAGAATCACGCGTAGCTACGCCTTTGGCATCCGCGGGAAAAGTCGGCATGCCCTCGTCCCATCCATCGGGCAAGGCGTGGTGCAGCATTTTGTTTAAATCTTCGGCGAGGGCCGGGAATTCGCTCTTGTAGGAGTCAAATTGTTTTACCCACGCGTTGCGCAACTCGCCGCCACGCTTGCCAATTCCTTTTTTGAATTGATCGTAGACGCCATCGGGCACCAGGAATTTTGCGTCGGACGGCCAGCCGTAGAATTTCTTGGCGAGAGCCACTTCTTCCTCACCCAGCGCTTCGCCGTGAGCTTCCTTGGTGTCCTGGCGGTGCGGAGCTCCCCAGCCAATGTGGCTGTCGACGATAATCAGCGTTGGTTTATTGTCCGTGGTGTTGCGGAAGACATCGAGCGCCTTGTCCATTGCTCCAGTGTCATTGGCATCGGTGACATGCTCGACGTTCCAGCCATAACCTTTGAAACGTGTGGCGACGTCTTCGCTGAACGCCAGGCTGGTGTTGCCTTCGATGGTGATGTGATTGTTGTCGTAGATCCAGCAAAGGTTGGACAGTTTATGGTGGCCGGCCAGCGAGGCGGCTTCGCCAGAAATTCCTTCCATCATGTCGCCGTCGCCGCAGATCACGTATACGTTGTAATTAAATAATTCGAATCGCGGCTTATTGAAATACGAAGCCAGCCACCACCGCGCCATGGCCATGCCGACGCTGTTGGCCACGCCTTGGCCCAAGGGTCCGGTGGTAGTTTCGACTCCGCTGGTCATACGGTATTCCGGGTGGCCGGGAGTTTTACTATCGATCTGGCGGAATTTTTTCAGGTCATCGATGGTGAGAGCCGGCGAGTTCAAAACTTTATCGTCGGGATCGACGGCCCTGACTTGGGCAAGATGCAGGAGAGAATACAAAAGCATGGATGCGTGCCCATTCGAAAGCACGAAGCGATCGCGATCCGGCCATATCGGATCGTTGGGGTCATAGCGCAGAAATTTTTGCCACAGTGTGTACGCCACTGGAGCCAGCGCCATCGGCGTGCCAGGATGACCGGAATTGGCGGCTTGTACGGCGTCCATCGATAAAGTGCGGATAGTATTGATACTTAGTAGGTCGAGGTTAGGCTCGGTCACTCCAGCTCCAGTGGCAGACAATTACGGCCCCCCATTCTTGGCGCACGCATTGGATGCGCCGACTCCAGATTTGAATGCGGGAATTCTACGACAAAATAGTGTCTCAGATGGTTAACAAATTAATTTTGGCGGACGGACACCTTTGGCTGGGGAAAACTTAGATTTTTACGCTGCGATGACGCAGTGAGCGTGTGCTGTGAAACTTCTATGAAATTGTGGAGCCGGCGTTAATGTGCAGTGACGGCCGAAGCCGTCGCATCCTGATTTGACTGCTGGATGGTGAGCATGTCGGTGCGGGTTTTATCCCACTCACGAAGCATCAGACCACTGGCGGTAAAGAAGCGCCGAATTTTCACGGAGTCCCAGCGCAGCACTTCCTCCAGCACTGGAACGAGCACGCTCATGGTGTTGTCGCTCAGCACGGTACGCTGCGCGATGCGCGTGATGAATTTCGCTTCGGATACCGCGATGGTCAAACCGTCGTGCTGATTGACGTGCATCATGACCGGGAGATCGGAGCTGCCATCGCCCATATAGATGATGTTGTCGTGGCTGATGCCGAGCGACGCGCGAATTTCTTCCAACACGGTAATTTTGCCCCAACCAGCCGTGGCGCGAATGATGGAGTCTACTTCGCCGGTCTCTTCGTTATAACGAAAACGAGTGCCGAAAATGTGGTCCGCGGGAACTATGCCCTCGAGTGCGGACTGGATAATCTCCTGTGGCGCGGCTGAGATCACGTTGAAGTGAAAATTGTAGCCGTCCGCCAGGGTGTCCAGCGCACGCGCAAACAACGCGACATTGTGCTTCAGGCGAATGCGCTTGCCAGTCTCGATAAGGTGCGAGCGGCGCACATGGCGGAACTCGGGGTCGTGCAAAATCAGGTAGCTCAGTTCGGCGCCTTGCTGCACCAGGTTCATGTGCGATAGGCCGGAAACCTTGTCATGGAAACCGTGAAAACCGATCAGTTCGCTCAGGACCACACCTGAGTCGTTGAAGCTAAGGGTTTGGTCAAAATCACTCGCCAAAAGATACTGTTTAAGCATGTCCTAGTACTCCTTCTTACTGGGGAACCGGCGGCTAAGCCCAATCGGCTCGGGCCGCCTTGCATTTCAAGGATAACGTTATTTCAAGTGGCAGCGTCACGAATAATTCTGATAGGTGCTATGCGTAAAAAGATTGAACGCAGTATGAACATTAGGTTAGATGCGGCGTAGTGGTAAACGATACAAAGCAAGGGAGATGAGCCATTTTGGAACAGTTCTTTGCTGCAAGGAGAGCTGTTCCTTCTAGATACCGTCGGGCAAAACTAAAGCGAAACATCTGGGTATTGCCGCAAGAACCTAATTCAAGCGCGGTTTAGGGCATTACGAGGTTGAGGACTCGAGCTATCGAGGCCGAGCCCATCCTACCGTGAGAATTGAGGCTGTTTTCGACGCGGTCGCCTACCGTATAGGGGGCTCCGGCACCGCCGTGAAGGTACAGCGAGCGGCTTTCAGAGCTGTTTAAGGGCCGGGCACCCCTTCGGCCGAATACCGCCAGTTGGTTGCCGGATTCGTCCACCGCTCGGTCACGATCGATGCCTTTTGATATGGCCAGCGCAGGGCCCCGGGTTCGAGCGGTCGCGATGAGCTTTGGTATCGGGCGTGGGCTAAACCCGGAAAAATGGGCGGGATCATCCCACGGGGAAACAATTTCGAGGACCCGCAGGCCATTTTTGCCGTCAGCTACGAACGCGAATGCGCTGGCAGCCACCATTCCGATTTTTACGTCGTTGACGTCGTTGAGCTGGCCGCCTGCGTTGAACATTTGATCGAGCTTCGGGGCTTCCGGTTTTTCCACGTCGACGATTGCCACTCCGTCCTTGCCCGCTGAAATGTAAGCATAGGTGCGAGCGACATAAATGTTGCGCGCGTCCGGCAGCGGTACCAACGTATTTGCAACCGGCTTCGGCTGCGACAAGTCGGTGACGTCCAAGACTTTTAACCCTTGGCGATCTACGACGAACGCATAACGGAACTGAATGGCAATTGCTGCGGGCCCATCGAGGACCGGAGCGCCGATCGTCGCGGTAACTCGCGGCGACAATGGGTTGTTGAGATCTACCACGACCAAGTTTTTGTCTGTCAGGATATACGCATAGGTGCCTGCAATTGTGATGCGCCTGGCGCCGGTGAGAATGTTTTCAGGATTGAATGCCAACGCGCGCTTCAGGAAATTATTCGCGGGGTTGCCATCAAGAAGCGTGCCGACCCCGGGACTCTTCGAGTGCAGATCAGGATTGCCGACGATGACCAGGCCTTCTTCTTTATCGGCGATGTAGAGAAATCCATACAACAAATGGATTGGTTGTTCTTCGTTTTCCGGCAGGCGCTGGCGCAGAGGATCGATCGCAAGGGTGGACGGGGAAGCGACGGCTACTGCATTTTTTGTGGGCACATAAAAACGCTGGCCGATGGGCGAGACCGGAGCGGTGACCACTCGTTCGGAAAAACCCTTGTTGTCGATATTGGCGATGTCGTAGACGCGCAGGCCGCCCGGTCCATTGGCGGTGTAGGCGTATTCTCCGCGGGCCTGGATATCCAGGATATTTCCGCCGTGTTCCGCGGCCGCTGAGAGTTCGCGGTGCCGAGCCACGAATTTTTTGAAATTTTCTGGATAGGCGATCCGTTGCAAATCGCTGCCGTAGATGGCTTCCGGCTCATCGTGCTCGGCGACGGCAATGGCTTCCATGCCGCCTTTTCCGGTGGCCACATAAATATAACGGCCCATGAAATTCATGAAGTTGGTGCCTTGCAGGAGAAGCTGCGCAATCCACGCGTTGTTGTCGTTGGCCGCGGAAACGTGGCAGTCGCTGCATTGCTTGGTTTCTTTGCCGCGCACGGTGTGAGGAACGAAGGTGCTGTAAGCCTGGCCGGAAAATCCCTCCGCGGAGATGGTTTGCTGGGTGTAGTACAGCCACTCGCGATTGGCATTCTGCGAACTCACCAACACGGCGCAACTGGAACGCGCCGGCGCGATGCGATGTCCGGTCACCGTGCCATCCACACCGAGCATATAAATGTCGTCGCGCAGGACCTGGAAGTTGTAAGAGGTGTAATTGCGTGTCAGCAATCCTTCGTTGTGGAGCATCGGGCGGCGGGCGTTGGCGGTCATTTGCAGGTGGCAGCCAAAACAGGTCGGCGTCCAGGACGTATGACATGCATAGCAGGTCATGCTGCTATTGCCGTGGGCCAGATGGGTGTCGTCTTTCGGCATGTCCGAATCGACTGCGCCATCTTTATTGATCAGCTTGGCGCGCAGGGATTTTTCGCTGAAGTGCACGTTGCCGGGAGTTATGGTGTCGGCGGTTTGCACGATTTCCCATTCTTTATTTTCGTCGGACATGGAGCGTTGAATGAGCGCATCGCCGCGCTGTTCGAACCGGCGCTGGCCCCAGGGTGTGCGGAGGCTATCGAGATGGCGGCCGCGCTCTGGAACATGCGCGCCGTTCAGAATGGAAAATGTTTCAGGTGCTGCGGGACCGGAAGTGAGGAGCGTGGCTTTTTGGCGAATGGTGCCGTGACAATCGATGCAGTCGATCTCTACGGCGGCGCGCGGTTCACCGTAAATTTTGCCGTTGCCGTGATTGTCTTGCGCAAAATGGCAATCGTTGCACTGCATTCCTTTTTCGAGATGAATGTCGGCAAGGTGTACGGCTTTTGAAAAGCGGTCGGGATCTTCGAAAGAGATAGTGTTGTCATCCTTGTCGAGCCAATTGCCTTTGCGGTCGTGATTGAATACCGCGCGAAAGACCCAGCCATGCCCGTGAAAGTCGGCGAACTGCGTGGTCTTCAATTTAGAATTAAATTCGGGACTGCCGAGCTGGTCCAAAAATTTATCGTCGTTCCACAGGCCGCGCGCGGCTGCGCCTTCGGGATTGCGTAAAAGCGATTGGTAGCGTTGCTCTTCGCTGGGATTGCGTTGTTGCGGGGGATACATTTTGTCGCCATCGATTTCGTTATCCCACCAGGTCAAGCCGAAGTAGGTGGTGACCATGTTGGTTCCCGGATGGATGTGGCAAATCATGCATTGGCTCGAGGGGATTGAACGGGTGAAAGAGTGGCGGATGGGATGAGCCGTTTCGCTTTTGGAAATTGTGGGATCCGCGGAGGCACTTTGTCCGGAATGCCCAAACTTTGCATAACTGCCGGAGTGCGCCGGATCGCGATCGTTGGCGTAGATGACGTGGCAAGCGGAGCAGCCGCTGGAACGGTAATCGCCGGGATGATCGTTGGTTCCGGGAAGCGACATGACCGGATCGAGAAGGCGCGTTTTTTGCAAGCCGAGAAACACCGGGTCGGTACGCAACTCGGTGCCAAATCCGCGATCGCTCAGTTTGTCTTCAGGCTTGCCTGGATCGTCCTCCGCGATAGGATTGCCGACTTCGGCTTTCTTGCGGCCGCCGCGTTCGAACACCCTTAGCACATTGCCCGGCTGCGAAGTTTCCCAGCGAAAAAGTGGGTCAAGTTCGGGAAGCACGCCTTTCGCTCGCGTTTCTTCCGGCGTCGGCGTGGGCGAAGTTTTTATAGATTCGGGCTTGCCGTCACGATTGTAACTTTCGCCGAAGCGGGTATTTTTGGTGGGATATCCACCATTGTTGTATAGCGCCGCGCCCCAGAGCATGCCGGAGTGGGTCATCATACTGGTGGAAACCGACCGAGTTTCGCTGGCGTGGCAGCCATTTGATCCGCAGGTTTCCGGGGCCACGCGCAGATCGCCGGGGTTTACAAATTTTATATATTCGTAGGATTCGTTGAGCCATGCAGTGAATGCGCGTTCAGGCACAGCGGCGCGGTTTTTAAACGCAGAATTTTTCGGATGCACGTGGGCTTTTTCTTTTGCCGCGTTGTACTCGGGAGAATTGGTCGCAACTCCTGAAGCCACACCCGCGGAAGAATCACCTCCGTGGCAATCGGTGCAGGCGAGTTGCACGGTTTTTGTGGGATGCATGGTTGGTTCGTCGGTCGCAGTGTGACAGGAAACGCAACCAGCGGATTTGCGTTGCGCTTCTTCCTGGGATTGGCCGCGCAGACTGGAAGGCGACGAAGAAGAATTGGCCGACGCATCCTGCGGCGAAGCGGAAGCCGTGCGTCCTCGCACTGCGATCCACAAAAGAGCCGCGGCCATCGACACGCTGAGCAATAAAAGGAAATTGGCGCGGCCGTATTGCGACACGTGGCGAGGAATTGTCGCCAAATCGCAGCTGCCGGGAGTGAAAAGCTTTCTCAAAATATAAATTTCACCGATCCAAAGATTGAAAACAGCGTTCTACCGGTATAGATGTCCTTGAAACCCTGGCCCGGTTGCAGCGCGGCCGCGCCGCCGGTCAGCACAATATTTTCGCTAAGTGGGGGACGGTATTCGACGCCAAGGCCTAAATCGGTGCCGATGGTGTGATGGATTGGCGATTGAAAGAGCAGATACTCCAGCGGTTCGGTGCGTTCGAATCGCAAAAAGTTTACATTCGCAAAACCCTTTAGCTTGGGCGTGATATCAAAATCAGCACCGGCATTGGCCAGAAAAATTCCCGGATTCACGAAGTTAGCCTGGCCTTCCTCAGGGCTGGCGCGCACAGCCGGAAACAGGCTGCCCGGCGACTTTATTAACACGTCCGAGCCGGTGAGGCGAATTCCTTCGCGATTCCAGAAACTAAATATCCCGCCTGCAAAGTTGGGCAGGTCTTCAATGGAATCAAAGCCGCGAGCGCGGCCGTCACGCGGATTGGCATCACCCGAAGTGTAAAAAGTGGAAACGCGATAGCGGATCCAATCGCGATCGTAGGAGAGCTCGATCGCAGCCATCTGGGCGTTAACGGTAACGCGGCGGCCGGCTATGGGATTAAAAGTGTCTTCGCCGAGGGCTTGATAAAACGCGTGCGTCACGTTGACACGGCCGATGTGGCCGCTGCCGAGCCAAGCAAGATATCCGACGCGAATGCCGTGCAAGATCGGCCCTACACCACCCTGGTTGATCACGGTGCCGATGGGCGCCGGGCGCACCAGAAAACCGTTGTCATCGTAATGGAGACTGGGATCGTCCTTGTTGAACGCGCCAACAAATTCCGCGGTGTAGCCCGGGGAAAAGAAGTCCTGCAGGTAAACGTTGCCGAGAATCACTTGTTGATGGCGCTGGTCGAAAACGGTATTCAGACCGCTATTGGTGTTTTTCTCGAGAAGATTGAAATACGCAGCGTTGTATTCGATACGGTCGCTGTGAAGATTCCCGAAGATACGAAGGCCGGGCTGCTCATCGACAAAAAGAAAGCCGCGGAAGTCGGCATTGAATTGCTGAATTCCGGCGCGCGCAGAGATGAAATCGTAATTGGAGCTCAGGTCGTGAAGTTTTACTTCCACGAAAGCTTCCTGAAGTCCGGCGTGAGTATCAAAGCGATTGGTGCCGGCCCGCACATCCGGGCTGATAATTCCGCGTTCCCGGACGGACAGATCGTTCAAGCTGATTTCCGGAGTGATTCGAATGCGCCAGTCGACGGGCTTAAAGGAGGTGTCGCCATGAAAAAGATCAAACGTGAATCGGAAGGTCTGGTCGAAGAAAGCCTGTTCGCCTTTGCCGAAAAGCGTACTGCTACCCGGGCGCTGAGAGCTCTCGTTGCTGGGCGATGGCACGCGCCGGCCGTCAAAAAAGGATTCAGCCGACGCGGTGATATTCAGAAAAGTTTGTTGGCCGAGCACCTTGGGCCAAATGGGCTCATCACCTTTATAGCGATTGCGATTGAATGGGTCGTACCAGTGGGAGCGGGTGTAAATATATTCGCCGCCTTGCGGGTAGCGCCGATAATCGGGTTGCGAGAGCGCCCAACGATTCGGGACGGCGTTATAAACATCGGCGACGGGAGGCAGATAATCTGGCGCCAGTTCCTGAATGTAAGCGGGATCGGAATCGAGGCGATGCCTAAATTCGCGATAGGTTCCCGCCGTTGCCGGGGGATTCAAAGGAGGCGCAGGCCCTAATTCAGGAAGTCGTGGAAGCCGCGAAGCGCTTTCAATTGGCCCCGTCGGCACCAGCGAAATTTCGAGGGTCACAATTTCATTAGGCTGTAACGCAAGATCGTGTAGAACAAAGCCGGCGGCTCCGATGGCCTCGACGTTGAGATCGTAATGTCCGGGGGGCAACGGAAAAATGCGGAATAGCCCTTCGCCGTTCGCGACCGAAATGTATCGTTGCCCCGTTTGCAAATTGCGCAGGGTCAGTTGGGCTCCAGGAACCGGGTTGCTGCCGCCGGTGGCGGTATTCGAGCGAACCACGCCGTCCAGTGCGGCGGTGTTGGACGCTTGCTGCCGCGGAATGCGCATCGGGGGGCCTTGTTCGCGAGAAGGTGTTGCCTGTCCAGGGGCATCCGCCTGGGGAAGCTGCGCAAACGCGGCCGTTGCAGACCCCGCAGGGGGAGGGGCTACAAAAAAAATCACGATACAACCAGAGAGGAGTGCAACGGATACCGTCCGCAGGGAAGACATCGCGCTTTTGTCCTGCTCAAAGTAGGCCAAGGCCACGGGAGCGGCATCTACATAACAGCAAGCGGCGGCAAGGGGCAACAGTTTTCAGAGCCAGTCAGGCACTTCCAACGAAGCGCAATACTGCGATAGGCCTGACCGATACACCTGAACGATAGGCCTGAACTATGGACCTGACCTTCATCACTTGGTTGCACTGTCCGCCGAACTCGTTGAATACAGAGTAAAAGGATGATTGAATAGAGCATCCCCCAAGGCCAATGCATACATTGAGAGAACCCGTGCCCGCACGCCGCGTCCATCGAAGGCGCCGGAACGTGCTGGTGTTCACCATCGTCGTTGCCGTAATCCTGGTAGTGATGCTGTCGATGTTCCTGGTCGGCTGCGGGGCCGGAAGCCAAAGCACGCCGCAGTCGGCGGTTAACACTCCCACTCCTTCCTCCGCGTCTGCAACGATCACTTTGACTGCTACAGATGTAGACACGATTGTCCGAGCGGCCGCAGCGGCCACTTCGCCAACGACCGCGGTCATCGCAGTAGTAGACCGCGCGGGTAATGTTCTGGCGCTGTATCGCAAGCCGGACACGCCACTCGTAGTTGCCGGGAATTTTGGTAGTCAGACCAACACCAATGATGTAGCCATAGGGCTGGCGCGCACCGGAGCGTTTTTCAGCAACGATCAGGCGCCGTTGCCGAGCCGCACGGTGCGCTTCATCAGCGGCGTGCATTTCCCACCGGGAGTTTCGAATGCTTCAAACGCCGATTTGTACGGGATAGAAAATACCAATCGCGGCTGCAAACTCTCTTCGGAACTGGAGACGAGAGGAATTCATCCCTCGACGGCGCTCGGCGGCGGCCCGGGGCCGGGCATCATTACCGGAAAAGCGGACGTGTTGGACAGCAATCCGAACGCCGTGAATCCCGGGGGACTGCCGATTTACAAGGGCGCGATTTTAGTTGGAGGAATTGGTGTGACGGCGGTGCCGTCCGACGTGGCGGAATTCACGGCGTTCTCGGGCGCTTTGGCCAACGGATTTTCGCCGCTACCCACTCCGCTCCCGGCTCCGGGCGAAGTATTTCTTGGCGGGGTGGCGCTCCCGGCGATCAATCAGACTACGCGGCCGGCATCTGTTGGCAGCGGAACTTTCTCGGGCAGCTATGTGGTCAGCCCCGTGGCTGGTCAAGCCGCGCCAGAAGGCGATCTGGTTGGCCCGCATCCCAGCACGAATCCGATCCCCGCAAATGGCGGGTTGAGCCAGGTGGAAGCTTCGCAGATCCTCGATGCCGCTGAAAACACCGCGAATCAAACGCGCGCATCTATACGGCTTCCGTTGGGATCGCGGGCGCGCATGGTGATTGCGATATCCGATCTGGACGGAAACATCATTGCGTTGCGCCGAATGCCGGACGCCACGGTTTTTAGCATCGATGTCGCGGCAACCAAGGCGCGCAACATGGTGTATTTCAATGGCACCCAGCGCAGCGATGCGGATTTGAGCCAGGTGCCCGTTGGCACCGCAGTCACCAACCGCACCATCAGCTTCGGCGCGCAGCCTTTCTTTCCGCCGGGCATTGATGATTCGAATGCCGGGCCGTTCTTCCCTTTGTTCATGAATGACGTGGTTAATCCGTGTTCGCAAGGTCTGGATGGCGGACTATCGAGCGGAAATAACAGCGGAATCGTATTTTTCCCCGGGAGCACCGGTCTGTATCGCAATGGCAATTTAATTGGCGGGTTGGGCGTGAGTGGTGATGGTGTCGATCAGGACGATTACGTGACCAATGGCGGAGCGGCGGAATTCCAAGCGCCCGCAAATATACGTGCCGACCAGATTTTTATTCGCGGGGTCCGATTGCCGTATTTTAAATTCCCGCGGAACCCCACGAATTGAAATGTTGTCGTCGCAGAGTATTACCTTTTAACGCAGGCGGGAAAGATCAAAGTCCGCAGTGACGGAGTCACCTTTAGGTGGCTCTACCGTGATGCTCGCGGAATCAGCTGAAAAAGCCTCCGCCGGGAATTCATATGTGAGCGTCGCACCCGTCAAAATGCAAGGTCCGTAGTCTCCGCAGCTATAATTTGGCCGCCCGTGAAAGACAGCGTTAGATAGTGCTTGATCACTGTTAAAAATTTGTACCTGGAAGTCTCTCCAGAAATCATCGGGTCGCGGAATCAAAGCCGACGTGGAAGAGGAGCGCGAATTAGCCTTGGCTGCGGCGATAAACTGGCCGTAGGTTTCCGTCAACTGAATTTGCACCGTAACTTTAACAATTTCTTTTCCCGCCTGGCGATGATCCAGTTCAGCTTGTTGGGCGCTGTAATTTCCAATGTAACTGCTAGACAGTAGCGCGGCACTCACGAATGGCGTAACGAACATTACGGAAGAAATGTATGGACCGGTTTTCGGGGTAGGGAAGCGCCGCGTGGATTTTTCGACCAAGCCCTCAAGCGAGCCATCGTGGCGTTGGCCCAGGAAATAGGCCTCACGTACGGACTCATCGGACAACGGAGACTGAAACGCAAAAATAGGCTGCGCCAGCATGGTAAGCGCTGCGATGGTGGAGAACGTAGGCCGCGCCAATGAATGCATAAGCGCTCCTTTATCTATTAGACCGTGAGAAGCGGGAATATGGTTTCAGGGCCACCGGACGAAGCAATCACGTTTACTGGATATGACTTAACCATGCCATGCGGTCCATGTTAGATGGTTAGATGCACTACATTATTAATATTAATTTAGCTGGCGCGGAATAAATGCGGCTTAAAAGGAGAGAAGCAGCTAAGACGTTTGGTCTTAGCTGCCTCCCGGGGTGTGTCCTCGAAGTGGTATTGATAACTTAGATGTGCTCGGGCGGAAAAGGTTTCACTGCCACCAATATTTTTCTTGTTAAGTTTTGTTAACACCAAAAACACTAATAAAACAAATACTTACGCCATCGTTCATCGCGATGGCCAATTAATCGCATCAATTGCCTCGATGTATGTAGGGTAAACGGCCGAGGTTTGCGCGCCAGCTTAATTCCGGCCTCTTCCGGGGTGCGGTCGCCCTTGCTGTTATTGCACCGGTAACAGCAGGCCACCAGATTCTCCCACGACGAGCGCCCACCTCTCGAGCGCGGCACTACGTGATCCAGCGTCAATTCCGAACTGGGAAATATTCGCAAGCAAAACTGGCAGGTGTTGCGGTCGCGCAGCAAGATATTTTTACGCGAAAGGGCTCGACTCTGCTGCGGGATATGCCGGTAAGCGAGCAAGCGGATTACCGAGGGGACCCGGTGAGAATGCGCGGCGGAATGCACTTCCGCATTATGCAGCTCTTCGGCTTGTGCCACGCCCTTCAGCATTAGCACCATGGCGCGTCGTACGGCCGTCACGTTGATGGGCTCGTACGTGGCGTTCAGCACGAGAACAGGCTCCTGCATCAACGCCATACGGCGGGCCGTTATCGGAGATGGGAATCTACTGCCAGCGGGACTTTCTGAGCCGGGCGCAAGCGCTCCAGCCGCATCGGGGGTGTGGCGCCCCCGGGAATCGACCATGCTTGGCCGTCGTGCGCTCATGGCGCTTCCCTCGGGTACGTTGCTACCGGAGATGTTCGGCGGCGTTCTTTAAAACCGCGCGGGCCACTGTCAACCCGATCACCGATTTGGCGCCAGCCTCGCGCAAAGCCTTGGCACACGAGTCCAACGTCGCTCCAGAAGTCATTACATCATCTACCAGTAAGACGCGTAAATTGTCAACCTGGCTGCCTGGACGTGTGGCAAAAGCGCCACGGACCGATTCCCATCGTTCTTCATAACTTAGCAAATGCTTGTCGGGACGGGGCCGGATTCGGGTGAGTAACACCGATTTGTAGGGCAGCCGCAGCAACTTGGCTAGCGGTTTGGCGATCAGGGCCGCCTGGTTGTAGCCACGTTCGCGCTCGCGCTGGCGGTGCAGCGGCACGGGCACCACCACGTCAGCCTGGAAAGCGGGCCCGCCATCGATGGCCACTTGTACGAGCCATCGAGCAAACAGCTTGCCCAGCGGGTCGATATTTTCGAATTTCAAGAGCAAAATCGCCCGCACCAAATTGCCTTCGTAAATTGCCCAGCTTCTGACCCGGTCGAAGGCGTAACCGCCCCACTGATCGTTGACACAGGTGGGGCAGACGAACGCTTCCGCGTCTGATGTGTCAGCTCCTTCGATAGGCCTGCCGCATTTGTCACACACTGTGTCGCTGATGGCCCGAAACGAGGCCAGGCATTCATTGCAGATGGGAATGCGCGTGGCTTCGGTGAGGAGTTGTTCGCAGATGCGGCAACCCGCAGGGAATACCACGCTGAGCAATGCCGCACGCAGTTCGCTCAAGCAGCCGCTTTGCAACCCTCGCGCAGCCGGCTGATCGGAGCGAAGCAATTCCCCGGATCTCATGGGAGAAGCTTACCCGCTCCGCTCCGAAAAGTAAGTATTATTTAGTTATTTAACCAGATGGCAATAAAATTTACAGGAGGCCCTGCTCCATCTTTTCCTGGCAGCTGATGCAGTGCTTAGCCCAGGGCACCGCTTCGAGCCGCTTCTGCTGCATTTCATCCTGGCAGTTCGCGCACACGCCGTACTCATCCACCTGGATGCGCTTCAAGGCCGCGTCAATCATATTCAAGATGGTACGGTCCGTGTTGGTCATGCCAAAGAGAAATTCTTTGGTGTAGGAATTTGCGGCCTTATCCGCCAGGTCGACAGTTTGATCGTCATCGGCGGTGCGGCCCTCTTCCTGGGTGCGCGCGATAGTCTTCATCAATTCTTCGCGACGGGTAGCAAGCTTTTTCTTAAAGTACTCTAATCGTTTCTTGTCCATATTATTATTCCCGCCCTCACAGTGAGTTATTGAGGGTATCTAAAAACTCCGTAGTGTAGGCCGACATGTACTCAGTGTCAATAGAACAGCGGTTCGGGATCGCTGTATTACGCAACAGAAAATTCTGTAAGCACTGCATGACCTCGAACGCGAGGCCCAAGTCTACCGAGCATCAGCCTTTGATGATCGGCAGCGCCATTTGGTTACTCGCCGGCACCCGCTATTCTTGGCTGACGTGCTCTTACCTAAACGGCATCGCCGATCAGTAACAAACGGTATGGACCGTAAAGCTCCGTTTGTGGCATTTCACTGGAGATTCTGAACTTGCCAGGGAGGTCACCGTGATTAAGAAAACTGAAGACGGATACAAGGTAGTTTCAGAGAAGGGTAATAAAAACCTCGGCGGCCCTTACAAAACAAAAAAGGAAGCCGAGAAAAGATTGCAGCAAGTGGAATACTTCAAGCACAAAAAAGGCTGACGCGCTGAGGTGTTCCGTTTCCGGGTGACCTCACGATCGCAGTGTGTCACGCAAAGCCCAATCGACTCGCGCGAAGAGTTTTGCTAAAGGGGTTTTGGATGGGCCGCCAAGGCCTCGCGAAACGCCGCCAGATTTGATTTGTCCACTACGGCGGTACCGGTGTCCACAAACGTTGGGATGGACGACGCCGGCGCGGTATTCCATTCCTTGAATTCATGCACCGCGTTGTGATGTAAATCGTCGAGGAACTTCAGTCCGTAATAACTCATCACGTAGGGCTTTTGTGCAATTGTCGCTGCGATAGCGCCTTGTTGCACGAAGTCCAGCGTTTCCGGGTCTTTGTCGAAGGCCACTATGGGGATTTTCCCAGTCTGATCCAGCCGGTGCAGGGCTTCCGCGGCGCCTGGTCCACCGGAGGCTTCCAGGCAGATAATGCCATCGACTTTCTCTTTGGGATTTTTCGCGCCTAGCAGGGCCGAAATTTGATCGTTCGCGTTGCGCGGGTCGCCTTTGTCGTCAATCGTCTGTACCACCTTGATGCCAGGGAATTTTTTCAACGCTTCGTTGACGCCGCGCACTCGTTCATCCAGATTGTCTTGTCCTGGGATGGAAACGATCACGACGTTTCCCTTGCCCTTGAGCAGATCGCCCATGCGCTTGCCGCTTTCTGTCCCGGCACGAAAATTGTCGGTCCCAATAAATGATATGCGTTTGGAATTGGGCGCGTCGGAATCGATGCAGATCACCGGGATGCCCTGGGCAATGGCCCCGTCGATGGCATCCCTGAAGATCTCCTTGCGCGAAGCGGAGAGCAATATGCCCGAGGGCTTCTCGCTGACAGCTTTCTGAAAAGCAGCCAACTCCTCCTCCGGCGCAAACTTCTCCGGTCCAGCGAATTCCACCTTCACGCCCAGCCATTTCCCGGCATCCTGGAAGCCCGCTTCCGCTTCCTGCCAGTACGGCAGAGCCGAATTGAAGGTCACAAATACGTAGCGCTCCTCTTTCTGGTGATACGAATCCTCGCCGCACGACGCCAGCCCGATCCCCATCGCGAAAATCGCGCATGAAAAAATTCCTAAGCGAAGTCGGTTCATAACAACTCTCCTTTAGTCGTTGAACAGAATTTTCCAATGATGGGAATAGCGATCAGCACAAAACCACGCGAAACGGTGCCCCAACGAATGCCAGAGCCTATCACAAAGTCGTTGCGGGAGGGTCACGAGACGGTCCGAGCAAGATGGTCCGCGGAGGTTGTGACATATTCTTGCTATTAACTGATTCCGTTATCTTTTGGCTACCAATACGCAGGTACGCTTGTTCCCGAAAATTCTATGCCTCATAATCGCAAGTACTTTATTTTGTGCACACCTCGGAGCCCGCGTCGCTCCCTTTTCTGAGTGATGCGCCACTTCGATTGCTGTGCGCATTTGGTACGACGATGCCCGAGTTAAGGCACCTGCTGCGCGTAAGGAAGCGATCAAAAACTTGATACCCCAGGATTTAATCGTGCTCGCCTTGCTCGCGGCTACCGCTCTGGTAGCCGGATTTTTCGCATATATCTACAGCATAAAACGCCAATCCTACCTGTTGGTGTGGACCATTGGCTGGGCTTTGTATTCGTTGCATTTTCTCGCTCCCGGCGTTTCGCGCTGGATCCCGGAAAGCCCCATCGAAACTTCGTTCAGCACCTGGATATATGCGCTGGCGTCCATTTTTTTCTTCATCGGCGCGCAGTTATATGCCCAACGCAAGCCCTGGATCGTGCCAGCCGCGGTCACTGCCGGGGTACTCGGCCTTTGGACCGTTGGCAACTATCTGAATTACGTGCCCATTTCCGTAGTGATTCCGTCGGCGTGTATTTTTCTGGCGGTGGCGATCATCTTTTGGCAGGAAACCCGGCGTCACGAGACCCTTGCCGACCATTTGCTGGCCATTTCTTTTGCGTGCTGGGCCATTCTGAGGTTATCGGTTTTTCTATTTTTCGCGAACGCCGACACCAGCCAGCGGACTGCGTTGATGTCCATCGTCGCGGTACCTTCCGCCTTTGTCGCCATGCTCATGGTCATGGCGCTTTATGAAGAAGAGAAACGCCGCATCGAGCGCAACATGCTCGCGCTTTCGAATCTCAATCTGGCCACGTCCGGTTTCGTGGGGGGAGAAATCCAGCGCATGCTTTCTCAGGCGCTTGACCGCGTGCTGGGTGTGGTGCGCCTTCCAGCGGGAGCGCTCTTTCTTCATCATGGCGACCCGCAGGGACCGACGTCCGTCGTCGCCGTCGGTTTGGACGACGCTTTCAGCCGCTCAGTTCAGGAAGAAGGATTGGATGATTATTTGGTGGGCTTGGTAGCTCGCCTGGGCGGCCTGCTGGGTTTTCGCGATTTGCGCGATGACTCGCTGTCCGCGCTGGACAAGGAACCATCCATTCGGCGGTTCCGGGAAATTGCTCTAGCTCAGGGATTGCGCAGCGTTGTCGCGATCAGTTTGCAAGCCAAGGAAAACGCTTTTGGCGTTCTGCTGTTGGGCACTTCGGATAGCCGCAAATTCACGGCGGCGGAGCTTCGCCTGCTGCTCGCGCTAGGCCATCAGATTGGCATGGCCGTAGAAAACAGCTATTTGATTCAACAAACTTCCCGGCGGTCCGAAGAACTGCATGTCCTAAACGAGATCGGCCGCGCTCTGAGCTCCACGCTGAACAAGGAAGATCTGTTACGCAAAGTCTGGGAAGAATTGCGGCGCTTGTTTGATGCGGAAAATTTTTACATCGTTTCGCTGGAATCCAACAGCGATGAAATGACCTTCGATCTGGAAATGATCGACGGTGCGCGAATGCCCAAGCGCACGCGTCCCTCCGGGAATCATATTTCCGAATACATTATCCGCACGCGTCAGCCGGTATTGATTCGCGAAAATTATGTCGAGGAAGTAAAAAAACTGGGCGTCGATCCCATACGCACGCGCGGCTGTTTCTGCGGCGTTCCGCTGGTGGCTTACGACCGCGCGATCGGGGCCATGGCGGTATTCTCGGACAACGATCGCGCCTTCGATGAAGGGCACCTCGAACTATTACGGGTGCTCGCCAGCGAAGCCAGCATCGCCATTGAGAACGCACGACTCTTCCAGGAAGAGCGCACCAAGGCGCGCCATCTTTCCTTGCTCAATATTATTTCCAGAAATGCCATCGCCACTCTGAATCCGGACGAAATGCTTGCCAAAATCGCTGAGCAACTGGAAGATGGCCTCACTTACGATCACATCGGCATTGGCGTGCTGGAGTACTCCACACGCGAAATCGTAGTGCAGGCCGAAGCCGGCAAGCGTCGCGGCAGTTTAGGTCAACGCGTACCGCTGGGCGCGGGGCTCATCGGGCACGTTGCGCGCAATGGCGACATGGCCTTCTATCGTGGGGCGAATGTCGCGGATGCCGCGCTCAAGCCGCTCCTGCCGGACACTGCTACGGCGGTGGCGCTTCCGATTTTCTATGCCGAGCAGCTCCACGGAATACTTTTCATCGAGTCCTCCGCCAACATCGAATTTTCCGACGAAGAAATTCTGCTCATCCGCACTCTTGCCGACCTTATCGCCGGGGCGCTGCACAACGCCTATTCCTTCCAGAAAGCGCAGGAGCAAGCCATCACTGACGGCCTCACCGGCGTCAAGACGCACCGTTTTTTCATGGAAGCGCTGGGCAACGAGTGGAAGCGCTCCACGCGCGCCGCTCGGGCCTTTGCGCTGGTGCTGATGGACCTCGACCGCTTCAAATTCGTCAACGATTTTTACGGTCACCTGGAGGGCGACCTTGTTTTGCAACGAGTCGGACATATCCTCGAAACGAATTGCCGGCGCTCTGACGTGGTGGCCCGCTACGGCGGAGATGAATTCGTCCTGCTGATGCCGGAAACCAACATGGAGCACGCACGGCAACTATCTTCCAAGCTGCGCAGCTTGGTGGCCGTCGATCCGCTATTGCGCGAAAAAAATATCAGCGCCAGTTTTGGCATTGCTTGCTATCCGTTGCACGGCTCGTCCCCGCAGGAATTAATCCAGGTGGCGGATGCTTCCATGTATCTGTCCAAGCATCAGGGCGGGAATACCGTATCGACGGCCGATCACTTCGATCCCAACGAAGCGAAGAAATGGAAGCGCGACGTTCTGGAGGCCTATCTCGGAGTCACGCTGAAGCGCTTGTTCTCCACCGGCCCTGAGGCTTTTGAGGAAATTTATCTACGTCTTAAGCAATTTACGGAATCTCTGGCGGCCACGGAAATCGTCACCGACAAGCCCGCGGCCGTGCAAGGTCCACAGGCTCTGCCGCAAGCGGTTCTTGACACGGTGACCTCTTTGGCCTTCGCCATCGACGCGAAAGACCATTACACCCAGGGGCACTCGCAAAAAGTTTCCGCCTACGCCGCGCTGATCGCCGAATCGATGTCCATGACCGATGCCGAAGTGGATGAAATTCGACTGGGCGCGGTGCTCCACGACATTGGCAAAGTCGGCATCCCGGAAGTTATTCTGAATAAAGGCGGGGCCCTGAATCCGGAAGAGTGGGAAACCATGAAGTCCCACGTAACCTTCGGCGCAAAAATTCTCGAGCCACTGACACCGCTCGCGCGTATCCGCGAGATGGTTCTCCATCATCACGAATTTTTTGACGGCTCAGGCTATCCCGACGCTTTGGCGGGCGAGGAAATTCCCCTGGGCGCGCGCATTATTGCCGTGGCGGACGCCTATGACACCATCACCAGCGACCGTGTCTACAAAAAAGGCCGCCCCTCTACCGACGCCCTCAAGGAATTGGAACGCTGCGCCGACGCCCAATTCGATGCCCGCATCGTGGAGGTCTTTGTGCGCACCATGCGGCAGTTGCCGAATCCAATCATTGAAATTGCCGCGGTAGTTCCCGCGCAACACTCCTGAGCGGCTGGCTCTAGTGCTTATCGAGCACTACATCTTTGATCGGTAGATCCCAATGCGCGTCTAAAATTTCAAAGCGCCGCTGCTCTTCTTTTTTATAACTGTCCTGATCCGGATAAAGCTGCCGAAGCAGTGGTTCACTATCAAAATTGTCGTTCGCGATTGCCGCGCTCTTAAATACGATGGTCACCCGGTAATCCCATCGTCCGTCCTCGGTGCCGTGTAGACGCGGCGCAGTCATGCTCACGCGCAAGATGCGCCCGAGCTCCATCTCTTTCCGCAGCACCGGGTAGTGGTTTTTCTTGAATAGCGTGAGGAATTCCTCCGCATGTCCCCATTTGGCCTTGTAATAATATTCCACCACGTACGGATCTTCTTTTGTCTCCGCTGCAGTGCCACTCTGCGGCGGACCTGCGTAGGCTCGGGGGCTGGACGCCAGCGCGGCTGTGAAAATTATCGCCAAAATCGCAAATTTCCTTGCAGCTATCATGATCGGCTTCTCCTGAGTGGGGCTAAATTCACGTGCTAATTCCAAATAGTGCCCGCATGGTACCTCTTCAATTGGGTTCACGTCGATGATTCGGCCAAATCTGGAGATCGATATTTATAACGTTGCCAAAAATAACCTGGCAGTTCAAACTAAAACTGCACTCGGGCCCTCTGTGATCGCCCACACCCACCCGGGCTGAAGTTTTCAATTCCATATACCACAATTGTTATAACCCGGATTTCTATGGATAATAAGTTTCGCTGAAAAGTCGCTGCTGCCGTCACCGCCTGATTTCAAATTGTGAGGAACAAAAATTTCGCTATGGCTCGTGCATCAAAACGCACCAAAACCGTTGCTGCGTCTCGCGCCTTTCCGCAGTTAAAAAAGTCGCCCAGTGGCATTGCCGGCTTTGACGAGATAACTGGCGGCGGTCTGCCGACGGGACGGCCCACGATTGTGTGCGGCGGTCCGGGTTGCGGCAAAACCATGTTTGCCATGGAATTCCTCATTCGCGGCGCCACGGAATTCGGCGAACCGGGCGTTCTGATGACTTTTGAAGAGACCGGCGAGGAGATGAGCCGCAACGTGGAGTCGCTGGGATTTAACGTGCAATCGCTGGTCGACAAAAAGAAGCTGTTCCTCGACTACGTGCGCATCGAACCCAGCGAAATTCAGGAAACCGGGGAATACGACCTGGAAGGTCTGTTTGTACGCCTCCAACATGCGGTGGAGTCGGTGGGCGCCAAGCGGGTCGTGCTGGATACGGTGGAAGCGATTTTTTCTGGTTTTGGCAACGCCGGCATGTTGCGCGCCGAAATTCGGCGCTTGTTTCGCTGGCTGAAGGATCGCGGCCTAACCACGGTGATCACCGCCGAACGTGGCGAACGAACCTTGACACGTTATGGCCTGGAAGAATATGTCTCCGACTGCGTAGTTTCACTCGATCATCGCGTCAACGATCAGATTTCCACGCGCCGTATGCGCATCGTGAAATATCGCGGATCGTCTCATGGTACTGACGAATATCCTTTCCTGATCGACAAGAAGGGCTTTTCCGTCTTGCCGCTGTCGTCCATTCGGCTGGAGCACAAAGTTTCCAAGGATCGGATTTCTTCCGGCATAAAAGATCTCGATACAATGCTGGAAGGCCGGGGCTTCTATAAAGGATCCTCGATCCTGGTATCGGGGACTTCCGGCTCCGGTAAATCCACGCTGGCCGCTCATTTTGCCAACGAAACTTGCCGCAGCGGCAAACGCGCCTTGTACATCGCATTCGAAGAGTCCTCCGCACAAGTCACGCGCAATATGCGTTCGGTGGGAATCAACCTCGGGCGATACATCAAAAAAGGTCTGTTGGGATTTCACGCCTGGCGTCCCAGCCAACATGGCCTGGAAATGCATTTGCTGCGCATTCATGATCTGGTCGACGAGTTCCGCCCTCAAGTTGTCATCGTCGATCCCATCACCAATCTTATCAGTGCGAATCTCAATGAAGTTCACGCCATGCTGATGCGACTGTTGGACTTTTTGAAAGACCGCCAGATCACCGCCATGTTCACCACGCTCACCGCCAATGGCGGCGCTGAAGAACAAACCGAGGTGGGCATTTCCTCGTTGACCGATACCTGGATCCTGTTGCGCGACCTGGAACTGAATGGTGAACGCAATCGCTGCCTGTATGTTTTAAAATCTCGCGGCATGGCGCATTCCAACCAGATTCGCGAATTTGTTCTAAGCCGCAACGGGGTGCGCTTACTTCCCGCGTATGTGGGATTTGGAACCGTCTACACTGGCTCAGCACGACTAGCACAGGAAGCTCGTGAGAAAGCCGAGGCGCTGCGCGAGCAGCAACAGTTGGAGGAGAAGCGCAAAGAATTTTCCGTCAGGCGCAATGTTCTGGAGTCGCAAATCGCCGCGTTGCGCTCCGAATTGTCCTCCGGCGAATCTGAATTTGCGCGGCTGACCCGGCAACGGAATGAACGGCAGCAAAGGTTGGCCCTGGATCGCGAGGAAATGGGGAAGATCCGCGGCGTAACCCGAGATAGCCAGAGTGTGAACTCATGAGGAGCTCCAGGGTGAAAGCTAAACCTCCCAAGACACAGGCAACCGGGAACGCTACAGATGTTGTGCTCGAGCTTCGCCTGTATGTCGCGGGTCAAACACCAAAATCTTTGACCGCTTTGAAGAATTTGAAGAAAATTTGTGAAGAACATCTGCAAGGCCGTTACCGGCTGCATGTGATCGACCTGGTCAAGACGCCTCAACTGGCCCAGGATGACCAGATACTTGCCATTCCTACGTTGGTGCGCAATCTTCCTCAGCCGATTCGCAAAATTATCGGTGACCTCTCAGACACCCAGCGCGTGTTGGTGGGGCTCGACCTCCGCTCGCAGGCGAAATAAAATGGAATCAGCATGAAAGCGAAAGCTAAAAGCAGCCAAAAACCGAAGACAAAAGCCCCCGCAAAGAGAACGCGTAGTAGAGCAGCGAAGAGGCCTGTTAAGCGCTACGCTCTCCGGCTGTATATCACCGGACAGACTCCGCGCTCGCGCCAGTCGGTCGAAAATCTTCGCGCGCTGTGCGACAAATATATTCCCGGTCAGTTTGACCTGGAAGTCGTCGACATTTATCAGCAACCGGCAATGGCCGCGGCAGGGCAGATCATTGCCGCTCCCACCCTGGTTAAGTCCATGCCACTGCCGCTGCGCCGGCTGGTCGGCGATTTTTCGGACCAGAGTCGGGTAATTCTTGGACTGGATATCAAACTGAATGAGGAGCAGGGAAGTGCCTAAGCGGAAGAAACAGCCGCGCCGAGCCTCACAGGAAGTAAGCGATCTGCACGGTCGCGTCGCGGAACTCGAAGAAACGCTGCGCGCCATCCGCATGGGTGAGGTGGATGCGGTGCTGGTCTCTGGCCCGCAAGGCGACCAAGTTTTCACCCTGCAAGGTGCCGAGCATCCCTACCGCCTGATGGTTGAAACCATCGACGAAGGCGCCGCGACCCTTGCTGACGACGGCACGGTTCTCTATGCCAATCGGAGTTTCGCTCAAATATTTGATATTCCTCTTGAAAAGCTCATCGGCGCTCCGCTGAATGATTTCGTATTCGGCGAAGATCGTGAACTGCTGGCCCAACTGATCGCGGATGCCAATATCAATATCGTCCGCGGAGAAATTCGTCTCGATAGCCACCGGCAGCGCCCGCGTACTATTCGTTTAACGCTAAGTCCGGTTCGCGAGCAGGGCGTTCACACCATTTGCGTGGTTGCCACGGAACTTACCGAGTTGATCGAAACCAACGAAGCTTTGCGCGTAAGTGAACTTTCGCTTCGGCAGCTTTCCGCGCGGCTTTTGAAACTCCAGGACGAAGAGCGTCGCCGCATCGCGCGCGATTTGCATGACACCACCGGCCAAAAAATTGCTGTACTGTCCATGACTCTCGATCGCCTCGCCAAGCTGGTGGATACCAGGAAAGCTGACGTAAAGGATGCCTTGGCGGAATCGCGAGAAGTGGTTGGCAAAATTGGCGAGGAAATTCGTACCCTCTCGTATCTATTGCACCCGCCGCTCCTCGATGAATGCGGACTTGCTTCCGCGGTGCTCTGGTACGCGGAAGGATTTAAAAAGCGCAGCGGAATTCATCTAAGCGTATCCATAGACGAAGAGTTGGTCAGGCTCACCACCGATGCCGAGACTGCTTTGTTTCGTGTGTTGCAGGAAAGCCTGACCAACGTGCACCGGTATTCCGGCAGCCCCAGTGCGGAGATCCGCATTTTTCAATCAGCTAGTAAGGTGCATCTCGAAATTGTCGATCATGGAAAAGGCGTGCAGGCTGGGACGGAACGCCCCGCGTTTGCCGGCGCGCCAACTCTCGGCGTAGGTATTCCCGGCATGCGCGAGCGCATCCGCCAGTTGGGTGGCCAACTGGAAGTGGAATTTAGCAACGAGGGCACGCGCGTATACGCCTCGCTACCCACGGAAGCCTTTACGGAAGAAAGCGAACCAGCTCGAGATAAGGAAAAATTTCAAGGTAATGGCCGCCAGCGGCCGGTGGTTCGTAGACGCATCCTGATCGCCGACGATCACGAGGTCATGCGTCGCGGACTGCGCGGCCTGGTGGAAAGTCAGGAAGAATGGTCCGTTTGCGGCGAAGCTGTTGAAGGGAATGAGGCCATCAGCAAGACCAGGGAATTGCATCCGGACCTCTTGATTCTAGACGTTAGCATGCCTGGTGTTAGCGGCATCGAGGCCGCGCTGCAAATCCTGAAGGATGACCCCAACATGAAGATTCTTTTCTTCACCATGTACGATTCTCCGCAAATGATGCGCGAGATTTCCAATGTCGGGGCCTGGGGTTACGTCGCCAAAGCGCGTGCGGGCAACGATCTGGTTGACGCCGTGCGCATAATTTTTGACGGCAAGAAATTCTTTCCACGCATCGCCTCCGCATCCTGAAACGAGAAACATCCTTCGCCTGGAATGACGAGCAAAGCTATTCGATTGGCTTCAGCACGGCTGGCGCATTTATTTTTTTAATTGTTAATAATGTTAAGAGCGCATTTATTTTTATTACTTTTTTTCTAAAGCCTTCTCCCGATTGCACCGCTGTCCCGGTAGGCCAACCATACCCATGGAAGCCAGCCTTGCGATGTTAGTTTCGCCGCAAGGTTGCTCCAATCCAAAAAAGTCGAGGAACGTTATGAATGACAAACAATTGAACGGACTACGCGTGGCGATCCTGGCCACCGACGGATTCGAAGAAGCCGAACTGCTGGAACCGCGCAAAGCTTTGGAGGCGGCTGGCGCAAAGACAACCGTGATCGCTCCAAAGAACGGCAAGATCCAGGGCATGAAGCACGACGAAAAGTCCGACAAAGTTGCCGTGGACACTACTTTTGACAACGCTAATCCTGCGGACTTCGACGCTGTGCTACTCCCGGGTGGAGCGTTGAATGCCGACGCGCTCCGGGTGGTGCGGGCGGCACAGCAATTCGTTCAGGAAGCTAACAACGCCCGCAAACCCATTGCCTTTATCTGCCATGCTCCGTGGCTGCTCGTCTCTGCCGGGTTGACCAAAGGCCGCACGCTCACCAGCTATCACACCATTCAGGATGACCTGCGCAACGCCGGGGCAAAGTGGGTGGACAAGGAAGTCGTGCGTGATGGCAACTTTGTCAGCAGCCGCCAGCCCACGGACATTCCCGCGTTCAATCGTGAAATGATCTCGCTGTTCAGCGAACCCAAAGCGAGGGCGGCGCACTCCGCAGTTTGAAACTCCCGCAGTTAAAAAACCCCGGGGTTCCATAGAGCCCCGGGGTTTTTCTTTTTTGTCTTGCCAATGAGTCGCGCTCGTGTTTTCTTTGCACACTCCTTGTAACTCCGCTGCGCTATCGCATAAAATCCATATTCTTCTGACCGGGTCATTCTTTAAGGAGTTTCATGTCTCATCGCATCGCCGCAAAAATTACGGGTGTGGCAGGTTGCGTTCCTCCCAAAATTCTCAGCAATGCCGATTTGGAAAAAATGGTGGCCACCAATGATGAGTGGATCCGCACGCGCACCGGTATCCGCGAACGGCACATCGTCGAAAAGGGCACGCCCACGTCACATCTGGCCGTCCAAGCCGCCAAAACCCTTCTCGCGCAGACCAAAACAGATCCCTCTGAAATCGATTTGATCGTGCTCGCCACTGTCACACCGGACATGATGTTTCCGGCTACCGCTTGTGTTGTGCAAGACAAGCTCGGAGCAACGAAAGCCTGGGGTTTCGATCTCTCCGCGGCCTGCGCGGGTTTCGCCTACGCGCTTACCGTCGGTGCTCAATTCGCAGCTGGCGCACACAAAAAAGTTTTGGTTATCGGCAGCGACACCATGAGCTCCATCATCGATTACAAAGACCGCGGGACTGCTATTCTTTTCGGCGACGGCGCTGGCGCGGTTTTACTGGAGCCCGCCGGCGACAATGAGGGCATTCTCGACTTCGCTCACGACGTGGACGGGTCGGGAGGCAATTTTCTGTACATGCCCGGCGGCGGCTCGCTGAATCCTCCCACTCACGACACCGTTGATAAAAATATGCATGTGGTGCACCAGGAAGGTTCGCAAGTTTTCAAATACGCGGTGCGGCGCATGGCCGAACTAGCCGTGAATTTGCTGGAACGCAATGGTTTCAAGAGCGACGATCTCGCGCTGGTCGTACCTCATCAAGCCAACCTGCGCATCATTCGCGCCATGCAGGAGCGCCTGGGGGTCGAGGATTCGAAAGTAATGGTGAATATCGATCGCTACGGCAACACCACCGCAGGCACCATCCCGCTGGGCCTGCGCGACGCGGTCGCTGAGGGGCGCCTCAAAAAGGGCGACCTGGTCCTGCTCGTAGCCGTTGGCGCGGGCTACACTACCGGCGGCGTGCTGATGCGCTGGGCATATTAAAATTAAAAAGTTTCGAGTGTCGTCGCTTGGTAAGGTCTGATCGGAGCCTTCAGGTATGCGTGTGCGTGCCGTCCTTTTGAGTTTCGCGCTGTTGGCAATTCTTCTCCTCGGTTCTTCGGCTGTACCGCAATCGCCGCAAAGTTCTAACCAGGCTCCCGTGCCGCAGGATTCACCGGTGATTCGCAGCACTACCCGCCTTGTGCAGATCAGCGTGGTGGTTACCGACAAGAAGGGACAGCCGATCACCGGCTTAAAAAAAGAAAATTTTACGCTCACGGACGAATCGAATCCTCAGCAGATCGCTTTTTTTTCCGCCGAAGCCCCGCGTCAATCCACACCAACGACCCCCTTGCCGAAGAATGTATATACCAATCGCTATGAATTAAAGGGCCAGGAACCGGGAGCCGTCACGGTAGTGCTGTTCGATTCGCTCAATACTTCGCCGCAAGATCAGGAGTACGTGCGCCAACAAGTCGTCAAATTTCTCAAGAACCTCAAGCCCCAGGACCACGTAGCTATCTATGCGCTCACCACGAAGTTACTTTTGCTGCATGAATTTACCCAGGACTCCGCCGCGCTGGTGGATGCAGCTAATAAATTCAAGCCAAAAGAACTAGCCGCCTTTGACGCCTCCAATACCGAGAGCTTTGACGTACCGGGGTTGGCGGGTACTCCCGGTTGGGCGCAATTTCAAAATGCGTTTAATGAAACTGACGCCAGGATCGCCGATCGAAAAAAAGCCAACCGCGCGGAAGCCACCGCTGAAGCGTTCACCGCTATCGCTAACCATGTCGCCGCCATTCCTGGGCGCAAAAGCCTCATATGGGTTTCAGGGTCGTTTCCCAGCCAGATTATTGTGAACGCCATCGGCGGTCAGGACCGGGAGTCGCAGTCTTTGGATACTAGCAATACTCCGTCATCGCATACCGCAAGTTCCACACAAACATCTCGTCGCGGCGGGCAGGACCGCTC
Organism: uncultured Acidobacteriota bacterium; assembly: GCA_963733775.1. Classification (GTDB taxonomy): domain Bacteria; phylum Acidobacteriota; class Terriglobia; order Acidiferrales; family UBA7541; genus Acidiferrum. The sequence continues at coordinate 758,009 of CAVTEE010000006.1, forward strand.
GTCGGAATCGCTTGCCTCAAACACAACTCAAGTAGCTCGTGCGCTGAACCGCGTGGACATGGTTTTGTATCCCGTGGACGCTACCGGAATCACGCCCAACGCCATGATGGACCCAAAAAATTCTTACAGTGACTCGGCGGTCAAATGCATGGATTGCGTTAACCAGGTCCCTGGCCCATCGTCGGGCATGTTTGAGAGGCAAGACTTGCGGGATACAGAGCGATCCATGGCCGAAGCCACCGGTGGAGAAGCGTTTTATGGCAGCAACGATATCAAAGCCGCGATGGCCCGGGCTTTCGATGACGGTCGTTACGCTTACACCATCGGTTTCTATCCCAATCACGGCGAGTGGAACGGAAAATTTCGCAAAATAAAAATTCACACCACCATCGATGGCGCAAAGTTGCGCTACCGCGCAGGGTATTACGCCGAGGCCGAGAAAGCTGACAGCGACGAGGCTCGCGCAAAAGCGGTCATGCGCACCGCGGCGCTCAGCCCGCTTGAAGCGGATGGCCTGGGGCTGATTGTGAGCGGGAAACTGGATGGGCCGTTGGCTCAGCGCAAAGTGGAATTGCATGTGAGCTTTGATCCGAAGCAGTTGTTGTTGCAGGCCGCGGACAATTACCGCAAGGGTGGTGTGGATTTATATTTCGTGCAGCGCGACGCCGCGGAGGAAACGGTTGCGGCAGAGAATCAACGCGTGGGGCTAAACTTCGAGGAGAAGCAATACGAGTATCTCAGCACTGCCGGCGTGGTGCTCGCTAAGCACCTGACCATTAGTCCGCAGAGCGCCGACGTGCGTGTCTTCGCGCGCGATACATCTTCCGAAGCGTTGGGTTCGGTAACGATCCCGGTACAAGCGCTCTTCGAAGGCCCACAAACCGCGAGCAGTTTGCCTGCGAAGATGGAGTCCCGGAAGTGAAAGGAACGGTGCGCAAGGCTTAGAGGGTTAGTGGCGTTCGCTCTAGTTGCGTATGCAAAATGCGTATTCGCATTTTGTGGCTGCCGTCAGCGCCCGATTAGCAAGAGCGCAGCGCCGCAGCCAATTCCATGTTCGCATGCAGCCGATGATCGATCTGCACCGCGGCGTAGCGCGCGCAAATCGTGCCTTCCTGTTCTATCCATTGCGCGACTGCAGGAACGCGCACGCCGACCATCATATGCAGCGCGCGAGTCAACCCGTAGTAAAACCGCACCATTGCTAAGCCCCGTCCCCGGGGCGTTAGATCCGGTGTCATGGAATGCAGCCCGGCAAATTGCACGAAGTCAGCGGCTCGTAGCGGCCGATTCTCCGCGGATATAGCCGCGAGCACGGACTCAGAAACTGGTTGAGAGGCGACACTGGCTAGAACAGCTCGCCAGTAATACATGCCGAATTGGGCTATGGCGACGGTTGATATAGCGAAGAGCATAGCGGCGAACATACTTTTTTCCTCACGCGTATTCTCGCGTCACCTGCTGTTTTGCCCTATAGCTCACAAGTACCAAGCCCGTAGGACTTTCTATGTAACTATCTGAATTAATTGGCCTTACATGAATATCAAGGAGCGGCATTGCCGGGGTCCTTAGTTTGAACTATGCTGCCCGGCGCAATTACAGGTGAAATACATGCCCAATTCCCGCTGCCTCAAAATTGGAACGACGCTCGTCGCTCTGCTGATGGTCACCGTATATGCTCTAACGTCAGCAACCGCCTGCGCTGACGAAGCCAAGGGCCGCCAGGCTGATCGCCGCGCCATTCGAGCTGTCCTCGATGCCCAAGAAGAAGCCTGGAATCGCGGCGACATCGACGCATTTCTTAAAGGCTACTGGCATTCCCCCGATCTCACTTTTTCCGGAAGCAACGGCATTTTTCGCGGCTGGGACGCCGTGATGGCGCGCTACAAAAAGAATTATCCGAGTCGCAGTGCTATGGGCACGCTCGATTTTTCCAAGCTGGAATTTCGGTTTCTCGGGCCCGATGCCGCGCTGGTGCTGGGTCATTGGCATTTAAAGCGCGAAAAGGACGAAATCGGCGGAGTATTTACCTTGGTGTTTCAACGGCTCCCCGAAGGCTGGCGCATCATCCACGACCACACCAGCGCTTCGCCCCCGGACACACATCCAAAATAAGTCTTAAATTTTATTGTGGAAATTTTGATCCGTGCGATCAACCTGTTTTGCGCTTACAACAATTCCAAGATGTCTTCGTAGCGTTTGAACGGCGGTATCAAATACGCGCCTGCCATTTCGGTGCGCGCCCACTCCATCATTTTTCTCGCCACTTCAAACCCGCAATCTCGTGCCGCGGCCCCCGCCACTTCCAGCGACTTCAACACCGCGGGCGGAATCACAATTCCCGGCACCTCGTTGTTCAACCGCAGCGCCTGTTTGTAACTATTCAGCGGCCAGACACCGATGAGCACTGGAATCGCCGGCTGGCCACCGAGCTTTTTCAAAAATGCGTGCCAGTGCTCCGGATCAAACAACGGCTGGGTCATCGCGAAGTGCGCGCCGGCCTCGACCTTGGCGTGAAATCTTTCAATCTCACCGTCGAGATCGTCGGCCACAGGATTGAGCGCCACGCCGATCGCGAAATTTGTCGCGCCGCCCAAAGTTTTTCCGGCCCAGTCCGTACCCTGGTTCAGCCGATGCAAAACTTTCACCAAGCCCACGGAATCGACTTCATACACGCCGCTGGTTTCTGGGTAATCGCCGACCGACGGAGGATCGCCGGTAATTGCCAGCACGTTGCGCACACCACCTACCGTCCACGCGCCCAGCAGCATGGCTTGCAATCCAATAATGTTGTAATCGCGAGTGGTCAGGTGCGGCACGGTTTCAACGCCGCGAGCTTCCAGCGCACCCGACACAATCAGCGCATCCATACCCACGCGCGCCATCGCTCCGCTGTTCACATCAATGGCGTCGACGCGGCCAGAGGCCATGATTTTGTCCACTTGCTCGTAAACGCGCTCGAGTGAAATTCCCTTTGGCGGATCGATTTCCACGCACACGCCGAATTCTTTGTTCTGCAGCTTGCGCCAGAATTTACTCTCCGGCTCGCGTTCTTTCACCGCCGGGGGATGCGCCGGGGCGGTTACGTGTGCAACCGTGGCGGCTTTCACCGGACGCAGCGACTTTACGGCTTCGGCCATGGCATGAATGTGCGCTGGCGTCGTTCCGCAGCATCCGCCCAGGATGCGCACGCCCATCGCCGCGGCCTCGCGCGCAAACAGCGCAAAATATTCCGGCGATGATTTGGGATAAACGATGCGGTCGCCTTCGCGCTTGGGGAAGCCGGCGTTTGGCATCCCACTCACGCGCAAATCCGCGACGCCGGCTAGCTCTTGCAAAATCGGCAGCAACGCCTGCGGGCCAAGCGTGCAATTAGCGCCCACCACCTGAACGTTCTTGTGTTTTATCTGTTCGGCAGCGGCCGCCGGACGCAAATCTCCGTAGGTGGTGCCCTCTTCGGAGTAGGTCAGCTGCGCAATGATAGGCAAACCGGAAAACGACCGTATCGCATCGATGGCGATTAGCAGCTCTTCGATATACGTGAATGTTTCCAATATGTAGAGATCGACGCCGCGTTCTTCCAGCGCCAGGGCCTGCTCATAAAAAATCTCTTTGATCTCTTCAGGCTCGGGGTGACGCGACTGTACGCCCAGCCCCAGCGGTCCCATGGAGCCAGCGACCAATACTTCACTGCTTGCCGAGTCGCGCGCTTCGCGAGCGATTTTTACGCCGCGGCTATTCAGGCGCTGCACTTCATCGCCAAGTCCAAGCGGGGCCAGTTTGAAACGGTTGGCGCCAAAGGTGTTGGTCTCGATGATTTGTGCGCCGGCCTGGATGTAGGCCTGGTGCACGCGGAAAACAGCTTCCGGCTCGGTGCTATTCAGTTCATCGAAACAGCGTTGGGCGCCCACGGTTTCGTGCAGCAGCGAACCCATGGCGCCATCCGCGATGAGAATCGCGTTCTTCAAACGTTCATTAAATTCCTGAATCTTCAATTGGCTTTCCAGTGTTTTGAATTTTTAGGAAGCGAAAGGCGCCATCAACGCTTTTGTTCCATCAGGCTGGCGACTGTGCTCATTAAATCGTACTTGGTAAGGATCTCAAACCGGGCGTTGCCCATCTCGACGAATACTGCCGGATTTTCGTGGCTCAAAATATGGGTGATTCGTTCCACCGGCGCGCTTCCGGGAATTTGCGGCAGCGGCTTGCTCATCATTTCGCGCACCACCAGCTTGCGCAAATCCTTGCCTTGCAGCGCCAGGTTTAGAATTTGATCCTCGTAAATCGTGCCGATCGGCAAGTTCTCTTCGAAGACCGGAATCTGCGAAATGTCCTGCTCCTGCATGGTTTTCAGCGCATGAAATACCGTTTGATACGGCCGCGCGATAATCAGGTCGCGCGCTTTGCGTGTGGCATGTTTGGCGTGCACGACTTCCGCCGCGGTAATGGCCACGGCCGCGTCCACATAGCCGCGTTCGCGCATCCATTCATCGTTATAAACCTTGCTCAAATAGCGCATACCGGTATCCGGCAAAAGCGCCACCACGAAAGCCTCGGGCCCTAAATCCTTCGCTAGCCGCAGCGTTGCGGAAATGCATCCGCCGCCTGAGCCGCCCGTAAATAATCCCTCCATCTTTACCAGGCGCCGCGCAATAACAAAGCATTCCTCGTCGGTTACCTGCAGCACATCATCAAGAATTTTTAAATTCATGGTACTTGGGAAAAAATCTTCGCCGATACCTTCCACCACATAGGTCTTGGCCCGGATGGTTTCTCCGCGCTTCACAAAATCGTAATAGAGTGAGCCAATCGGATCGACGCCGATAATTTTCACGTCCGAATTTTTCTCTTTCAAGTAACGGCCCACGCCGCTTACTGTTCCGCCGGTCCCCATGCCGCAAACAAAATGGGTAACTTTGCCTTCGCTGTCCTCCCAGATTTCCGGGCCGGTGGTCAAGTAATGCGCTTCGGGATTCATCGGGTTGTCGTACTGGTTCGGATAATAGGAATTGGGAATCTCACGCGCCAATTTCTTGGCCACTGAATAGTAACTGCGCGGGTCGTCCGGTTCGACCGCCGTGGGGCAGACAATTACTTCCGCGCCCAGGGCCTTGAGCAAATCCACTTTTTCCTTGGACTGTTTGTCCGTAATGGTAAAAACCATTTTGTAATTGCGCACCGCGGCCACCAGCGCCAGCCCCATCCCGGTATTCCCAGAGGTGCCCTCAATGATTGTGCCGCCGGGCTTCAACAAGCCCTTTTTCTCCGCTTCATCGATCATGGTGATGGCGATGCGGTCTTTCACCGATCCGCCGGGGTTGATGTAGTCGGCCTTCACGTAAATCTGCGGCTTCAATCCGTGATTGATGCGATTCAGGCGCACCAGTGGCGTATGGCCAATGGCCTCCAGGATGTTGTTACACTTCATCGCGTCCGCAGACCGCAGCGAGCCCGCAATTTGCGCTGCATTGGGTGCATGATTCATTCAGTTTACCACGCGTGTACACTCGGCATTGCAACCGGCGGCCGCATGGTACGCAGCATAGTAATCGTTAAAACAATCGCGCAAGCAACCTACTGCGAATGCGACGCCTCGTATTAAGGATCGTCACGAATTGCGCGATCACGCATCACATTGTCATGGATGCGACGCTTAACATTCTTAACGTTACCTGGGTATCCTGATGACCTCACGCGCCTCAGTACTGAAAAACGGCAGGAAGCGAACCGAAGGAGAATTAAACGTGCCTCGTCAAAACATTTCCAGCGGCGCCCCGTGGGAGCCCATCGTCGGCTATTCTCGTGCCGTGCGTGTCGGCAACATCATTTCTGTCTCGGGCACCACCGCTACCGGGCCTGACGGCAATATCGTTGGCGTTGGCGACGTTTACATCCAGACTCTGCAGACCATTAAGAATATCGAGGCCGCGTTGCTCAAAGCGGGGGCTACTCTCAACGACGTGGTGCGCACTCGGCTCTATGTCGTGGACATCGCCGACTGGGAAAAAATCGGGCGCGCTCACGGCGAAATTTTTGCCGCTATCCGCCCTGCCACCAGCATGCTGCAGGTGAGCAAGCTCATTTCGCCCGACATGCTCATCGAAATCGAAGCCGACGCCGTGCTCTCCTGAGTTACGGGAGACCTAATTACGGCAAAAAAAGAAAACCGCGCCCTTTGTCTTTAGGGGCCCGGTGTTTATTTCTCCGGTTTATCTTTGGCGCTACTACCAGCGCGCTCGCACGCGATATTTCAGCACCGAAGTCCCATCCCGCTGCACCGGCACATGAAACTGCGCCGCAAACGCCGCGGTCTTCGTAGCTTTGTATGTTGACGACAGCATCTCCCAATCGCCGCCGATTGGCTCATTCACTTCCACCACTACCGGCGAGTCCTTGTGGTTTCGTAGGGTAATCTCAAACTCCATCTCCCAGGTGTGATTATCGACGCGTTTGTAGTCCGTCTGCTTCCGCTCTGACACGATGTCAAAGGCATTGCCGATATGCACGGTCACGGTTTCATCTTTGGGAGTGTGATCGATGTGGTCTTCGCCGATAAACAACACGCCGCCTTTGGAATCTTTCTGGTACACGCGCACGTTTCCGGCAGGCATCGGCATGCCCAGGCCCGCTTTCTGTTCGTTCTTGAATTTGTAGTACACCAGCACCGCATCCTTCAGCGGTGAGCCAGGATTCTGCGCATTGTGGTAATAAAAAGTCTGCCCATTCGCGATAAAGACTTTCTCCGTTGGCACACCGGTCCCTTGCAGCAAACTGATCTGCTTCGTCTCTTTGTCTTCGATCGAAGTCCGTCGTCCCAGCGTGTAAAGATGATACTCACTGAAGTTTTCCTGCTGAAATTGCGGCGCCGCGGCCATGGACTTAGTCACAACGTCACGCGCAAACTCTTGGACCCTGCCGTTCTGCGGTAAACGGTTCAAGTCTCCCGCCACCAATTGCAGCCGCGCATTGTGAAAAGCCGTGCCGCTGGTATTCCCGAGCGTCACCCAGCCATCCAGATCCGCAGCCTTATCCTCGCGTCCCACGGTCAAAATGTAATCCGCATTCCACGATAGATTGCCCGCAAGATACGACGCTTCGATCTGTTGCTTCCGTCCGCCGTTATTTTCAAGAGACATCAGGAGCGTTGGCCGTTCGAAAAGGTTGGCAGGCACTTCCGGGAACCGGTAGCCCTCGGCATAAACTCCGGTAACAATGTCATTTCCGATTTTCCACACCGGCCCATTGTTATCCGCCAGCAATGTGGCTTTCACGTCTTCGTGCTTGAGCTCGCCATTCTCGCGCGACGTGCGCACCAGCGTCACTTCCTTGCCGACGTACTTGTTCAGGAGTTTCGCGGGCTCCAGCAAATCGTATTCGTAATTCTGTTCGATCACGCTCAGCTTGTCCGGCTCCGTCATCGAGCGGAAATGCACCGTGGCAGGATTTACAGTGGCAGCGATGTCCGCGAATTTCAGGCTGAACGTGCCAGTCGGCAGCGTTAGTTGCCGAACATCGCGCACCAGAGCGATATTCGAATTATAAACCGTGACATTCAGATCGGTCTGATCGCTGAGTGTGGTGGACTGGGCATTCTTCTCACGGTTAGCTTCTGTCTCCTGCTCAGCGCCGCTGTTATGGCGGTGGCCCTTGGCATAAATCCCCGTGCCTACTCCCGATGCAATTAACACAGTCACTGCGGTGGCAACAACTTTGTTTTGAAATTTACGGCGCTGGGCTTTCATCGCGTCACCTCGCTTGAATTTGTCGTACTCCCTTAGAACGCCGCCGCCAAAATTTCTTGCACGCAAAGATTTTATAAACGCATCCATTAGACCGCTTTGTAGGTCGCGGCTTTAGCCGCGACCTAGATGAAGCGCTCGCCACGAGGCTTTAGTCCCTGAAGCCCGCAAGCACCGATCAAGCACCGAGTCATTCACGGCCTACTCCTTCGCCGCTTCCCAATTCAGCCCGCCGTCATGTGTCACAAATCGCGAACTCTTCTTCGCATCAAAAATCTCCGCCGTCATTGCATCTGCAGCCTGAACTCCGGCAATACCCCCGCGCATCGGCGAAACCACTTTGCTCCAGTGCCCACCGCCGTCCGTCGTTCTTAAAACGGTTCCGCTCCGTCCAACAATCCAGCACACCGCTTCACTGGGAGCCGATCCCGCGAGCAACTCCACCTTCACTCCGCTTTTTTGCGGCATCCATGTAATTCCGTTATCCACCGATTGTTCAAGTCGTCCTGCGGCTCCCGCCCGCCAGGCCACCGCTCCGGTGGGAGCGAGAATGATCTTGGCATTTCCAAATCCAACTTTCTTCAATGCAGCCGGGGGTTCGAGCTTGGCATTTGTTGTTGCTTGCTGGGTTGGGATTAATTGGTTAGTTCCGCCCGTATCAGTTTCGAATGTGGAAGCAGCGTTCGCATTCTCTATCGCAACAGTCCTGCCCGCCGCGTCGGCGGGGGTTGCAGATTGCGCATGTTGAGCGCGCGACGGTGCTGGTGCTGTCGGCGCGGCAGCCGGAGCCGCCGCCGTAGCCGAAACGTCTGTTTGTCGAGACATAATCTCCGGAGGTTTGTTCTCAACCGTTTCACGCGCAGGAGAATTTCTGGACTTAGCGTGCAGCTCATCAGTATTCGCGCGCGTACTCACCCTGTCGTCGGCGACACCGATTTTATTCGCAATGGCAGCCGAGGATGAATGTTTGGGCGTACGAAGGGCACCGGAGTCTTTGGCTGGCTGCTCAGCTCTGCTTTCGCCTGCTAGCCGCTCGTTCAAATCCTTGTTTTTCATTATGACTTCAGGTGCAGGCGAAGCTGGCAACGCCTGAGGCATAGCCGGTCGGTCCTCCGTTGACTGCTGCTGCGCTACCTGCACGTTTTCAAAGTGGGTGTTTTGCGCTTTGTTATCGCGCACCACAATCCAAATCAACAACCCTGCGGCAATCGCTCCCGCGGGTGCAGCCCATCGCAAAGCCTTGAACCCACGCCCACGCGAAATATCGTGAGGCGCTTTCACCGCGGGTTTAGCCTGTCCCGCAAGCGTCGAGCTCTGCCTGTGTATCGCCGCATCATCCACATTCACTGAGACGCTGAAGCCAACCGGCTCTCGTATCTTCAAGTCATTTTCCGCCTCAGTGGTTAACGGAATTTCGTCCGTCGTTTCTAATAGCAGCAAAATCTGTTGACAACGCGAACATCCTGCGACGTGTTCCGTCGTAGCGTTCATTTCTTCGCTCGACAGCATGCTCTCGTGAAACGCCGCAAGCATGTCGGCATCCGGGCACTCAACGGCCCCGGCTGTTTCATTGGGCGCCGCAGCATGCGCGTCCGCCTCATTTCGCGCGCCAGTACCGTCGCCGCGCAAATGCTGCCGCAGAGCCTGCTCAAACTCTCGTTCGTGTTCGTCGTGACCCATACTTACCCATCCTTAGAACGAAGCCATGCCGCTTTCTTGCGTTAACATCATTTCAATCCTGCGGATAACACGCGCCCTCAAGTTCCGCCTCTCGGCTCGCTGATTTTTTTTCCTTCACGCTTAACTTCTCGTGCCGCACTTGGCGAGAGCAATTTGTCCAAATCTATTGGGGCATCTTCCGCGCCATATTCAAAGCACAACGCGATCTCGGCCTCACTCATTCCACCGCTGCTGCCATCGCCATTCAGCGCTGCAGATCCTCCGCGCAATATTCCCTCTACAGCGCGCCGCACATCTTGCCGCACTTTTTCCAGATGCCGCGAGACGCTGGACTCGTGCTCTCCCAACCCGAGCCCAATCTCCGCCAGTTTTTTCTGTTCGGCGTAATACATTCGCAATAGGGCCACATCCCGAGCATCCAGATTTTCGAGCGCCGTTTGCAACGCGTTCGAAAACTTCAGCAAATATTTCGCGCGATGCGGATCTGCAACCTGCAACACTCTCGCCGCGGCCGGCAGCTTTGCGTTGTCCCTTCCGTCCTCATCTTCCAGTCCTTCAAATTTCCGCCCGGCGCGAATCCTGTCCACATGCCGTTGCGCCAATACCGCTCGCAACCAGGTCTTAAGACTGCTTCGTCCATGAAAATAACGCAGCAGCGAGCCACGCTTCTCAGCGCTCAACCCGTAAAGCTCCGCGAACAAGGAATCGGCCAACTCCTGCGCCTCCGGGGCGCTGGCGCTGCGCTTGAGCATTGCCGCCGCGCAGGCACGCAGGAAGCCCCGGTAAATGCCCACGAAGTGCTCCCATGCTACCGCCGCTCCGTCAGCGCAAGCACAGGCCAGCCCAAGATCCTCGAGGCGCAAGGCGTCCACGTAGGTTTTTAACTCTTCCACGGTGGGCTGCTTACCCCGAAACTTCGCCTCTCCGCAACGCGCCAACTCCTCCGTAAATCGCTCGCTCGAAACGCCCCATCGTTCGATACCCGCCAGCACACACCACTGCTCCAATTTCGCGGGATCGCCGCGCAGAATCTTGCGGATTTCGGCCCGTGTCGAGGCGTCGTCTGCAGAGCCCTTTTTCGCCCGCATGTCCATAAGATTCAATCTGATTCAGCTGTGTCGTGAGGATATCCCCATCCCCGGTAAATCTAAACAGAAATGCAAGGCACCCCTTATCCACTTTGCTGTATCCTATAACTGTGTTGCGCCCCCATGCCCCGCAACCGAACCGCTAACGGCGGGTTAGAACACGGTGCGTCGCGCAGCAATGTGAGATGTGAATGGCAATAGCGACTTGGTGACTCTGGTACCAAAGTCCTATTCGACCTCTCCCGGCCCGCTACGTACTGTGGTACTTCTAGGAAGGGAAGAACTTTTTCTAGTTGGCTGCGGGCGTTGTGCCCTCTAACTTTTAGCCAAACGCGGCAACTTCTTTAGGCGGGCATACGGATGACGATGATGATTTCAGATCCACCAACGAAGACGACGATGGGAGTCGGTTTCGACGCCAACCGGTCGCGTTCCGCGGCGAATCAAGAAGCCTGGCGCCGAGCCATTGGCACCAAACCGGTTGCCGCTCGACTGGAACTGCTTCCGGAAGGGAAGCCCCGTTGGAATCGCATCGGGGTAAGTGCGATCGTCCAAGTTGTGCTGATCGGCTTTGTGCTGCTCGTACCACTGTTATATCCCGAAAAGATCAAAACTGTTTTGCACATGGACATCGTGCAGTTGGCGCAGCCCGTCATTGAAATTCCGGTCGCGCCGCCGCCACCGCCGCCCAAAAAGATTCGGCCCACTCCTCCTCCGCCGAAGCCAGAAGTGGTGGAGCCGGTTAAGCTGAATCCTCAGCAACCGCACATTTTCGTGACGCAAAAAGTAATTCAGCCCAAGGTTCAAAAGGTCGAGACCAAAGCGCCGGAGCTGAATCCAGTTCTGCAAGCAGCCAACATCAACACTGACACCAATCAGCCCAAGCGCCCGCGCGAGGAAGTAAAGCTGAATAATCTGAATTCCGGCAGCGCCGCACCGGCCACCGTGGTTGCGCCTGTAAATAAAGTGCAGACCGGGGGTTTCGGGGATCCTAATGGTGTCCCTGGCAATGGCGATCCGAAAAAATCCACGAACATCAATCGCCTGGGCTCACCCGCGCTTCCTGGCGGCCCCGGGTACGGCAACGGCACTGGCGGCGATAAAGGCATTCGCGGCACAGTGGCTAGCACCGGCTTCGGAAACGGCATCGCCAATCCTCCGCAGGGTGGCGGCAAAAAAGGCTCGGTGCAGTCCAGCGGTTTCGGCGATCAATCTGTCGTCACGGAAGCGCCCAAAAAGAAAGCTGACACCGCGGCTAACGCAACCGGCTCCGTTACCATTCTGGACAAGCCGCGTCCTGAATACACCGCCGAAGGGCGTAGTCTAAAACTAGAGGGTGACGTTGTTCTGGATTTGGTGTTCCTCGCCAACGGCACTGTGCATGTCAACCGCGTCATCAGTGGTCTAGGCCATGGCTTGGATGAGGCCGCTATTCGCGCGGCGCAACAAATTAAATTCAAGCCTGCGAAGCAAGACAATCAGCCCGTCGATTTTCCGGCGCGCGTGCGAATTGAATTCCACATGGCATCCTGAGGGAGAGAAGAAAATGTTTAAGTCAGTACCCGCCGCCCGGCGATCTGTTTTGTCCATCCTCGTCTTTAGCACCTTGGCAGCGGCGGCTTTTTCTGCGCCACCGGCGACGCCCGTTCCGCCGCAAGCGACCGCCAGGACCATGGATGAGGTTATCGACCGCGTCATCACCAATGAAAATCGGCTGAATAACCAGATGTCCAAATATAGACCGCTGGTGGAAACGTACATCCAGAATCTGAAACCCGATAAGGATCTCGGTTACACCCCTGCTGGAGATAAATATTTTCTCGGCCGCGCTCAATTTACCAAGGGCGTGGAGTTGATCTCTTTGTCAGACACCGGCGGGAAAGGCAAAAAGGTCTTCACTGGCATCGGGAATTTTTTCTCTTTCGCAATGCAGTACCTTCCCGACGGATTTCTGCAGATGATTTTTATCGACACCAATGGCTTCGACAAACAGCACTATAAATTTGATTACGTGCGGCGCGAATTTCTCGGCGAAGTGCGCTGCCTGGTGTTCGACGTAACCCCGCGCGAGAAGGCCGGCAAGGGCCGCTTCCTCGGGCGAATCTGGGTTGAGGATCAGGATTACCACGTGGTGCGCTTCAACGGCGCTTACGGCGGTGGCGGTCACTCCAGTTGGTATTTTCACTTTGATAGCTGGCGCACCAACGTGCAGCCAAATCTTTGGCTGCCTTCGTTCGTTTACAGCGAAGAACGCGAGCTGCATTATGCACTGGCTAAGAAACTAGATTTCAAAGCGCAGACCCGCTTGTGGGGTTACAACCTGAACGGTGCGGACCAGGAGCAAGAACTGACCAAAATCCTGGTTGAAACTCCGGTGCAGGATGACACCAAGAACACTAACGACCTTAGTCCTGTGCAGGCCCAGCGTTCCTGGGATCGCCAGGCGGAAGACAACGTTATCGACCGCTTGCAGCGCATTGGCCTTATTGCTCCCAAAGGCGAAGTGGACAAAGTTTGCGAGACCGTGGTCAACAACCTGGAAGTCACCAACAATTTGGACATCGATCCCGATGTTCGCTGCCGGGTAATGATGACTTCGACTCTCGAATCCTTCACTGTCGGTCACACCATCGTGCTTAGCCGCGGTTTGATCGACGTTCTTCCTGACGAGGCCAGTCTCGCCACTATGATCGCTCACGAGCTTGGCCACATCGTTCTTGGCCACCGTCTGGATTCCTCTTACGCTTTCTTTGATCAGTTGTTGGGTGTGCAGGATAAAGACACCTTCCGGCACTTCGGGTTTGCGCGGACCCAAGAAGAAGAAACCGCGGCCAGCGCCAAGGCCGTTGAGCTGCTCGCCAAGTCGCCGTACAACAATCAACTGGCCAGCGCCAAGCTTTTCCTTGCGGCCCTTGATTCGCGACAAAAGGAAATTCCCAACCTCATCAGCGCGCACTTGGGAAATCGCGTGCTTATTAACGACTTGAAGGTATCGGCGCCAGCCTCTGCCGACAAGAAAACCCAAGCTATTACCGCTCTGCCCATCGGGGGCCGCGTAAAGCTAGATCCTTGGAACGACCGCCTTGAACTCCTGAAGAGCAAGCCCGTCGGCAACGTCGCTGAACGCGAGAAGATGCCGTTCGAGGTCACTCCCTTCATGCCTTATCTAACGCGCTTCGGCAGCGAAGCCGCCAAGCCTGTAGCTGCCAGCGCCAACGCGCCGGCTGATGCGGCATCCAGCGTCAACGCAGCGGCATCGCCGAACAGCAATCAGCCCCCAGCAACGCCGCAGCCTTAGTTAAAGGCTGCGACGCTAGCCGGCCGTAATTTGAAGTAGCTTCGTAATGCGATCCCCAGGTGTTAGTTTTCGCCTGGGGATTTTTTTTATTCACCGTCGTCCAGAGTCGGCGAGAAGCCACAATGTTAAGCAACAAACGGGGAATTCAGTGAACCTAAGAAAGAGTGGCAAGAGAACGGCTCACAGTGGTTCTACTTTCGATAGCTTTCTGGAAGAAGAAGGGATTCGCGAGGAAGTCGAGGCGGTCGGCATCAAGCGAGTGCAGGCTTGGCAAATCGAACGGGCCCCGCAGGAACAAAAGAAGACAAACAAACGATCGCGGAAATCTGAACGCGCTAGTCGGTAAAAACCACTCCCACCGAGCTGTGGCCTTTTTCGGTGCCCGCATCAATGCGCACCACGTAACCTCTCAATCGCATGGTCTGCAATCCGTTTGGCCCAGGCGTTTCCATGGTCACCTGCAACTCCGATTGCAGTCTGGGCAAATGCTGAAGCGAAATCAGCGCGCCTTGCAGCGACAGATCGCGCACCACCGTATCTTCTTCAAATGGCTTGCCGCCTTCGGTGACGCCGCAAATGCGGGCACGAAACTGGGCTTCCCGCCGCAACGCCGTGCGCGTTCCGGGCATATGCGCCTGCACCTGGTCGCCAGCGGCTCCGAGCGTAATGACCATGCCCTCGCTGGCTGCAAACACCGAATCAAATTCCTCGCGCGATTGCCGCAAAATCGTATCCACCGCACGGTCGGTGGAATCCGGATCATGGTGGAAGAGTACCAGCGTCGTCGCGCCCGCTTCTCGCGCGACATGCACGCCTTCCTTCCACGATGAGTGCCCCCACCCTTTCTTCGTGGTCGCCAATTGCTCGGGAGTGAATTGCGCGTCGTTGATAAAAATGTCCGCGCCGGCAGCCAATTCCCGGAGGCTTTTTTCCATCTTGGCGTCCCCCGGCTCGTTGTCCGTGGCGTACGCCACGGTTCCCGCGGAAGTCTCGATACGAAAACCCAGGCAGCCTTGCGGGTGATTCAGCCAGCGCGCAGTCACCTTATTTTTCCCGATGAGAAAGCTGTCGCCTCCGTCTACTTCCTGAAATTTGCGTTTGGCATTCATCGACGACATATTCACGGGAAAATAGGGCAACGCCATCTGGGTCTCAAACACTTGCTTCAAGCTGTCCCGTCCCAGATATTTCGAGCGGAAACTATAAAAATGGAAGTGATTTTTTTCGTCATACAGCGGCGTAAAAAACGGAATCCCCTGGATGTGGTCCCAGTGATAATGGGTAACCAGGATATGGGTCTCTTGCGCTTTGTCCGAATTGGGAGCCCCCCAGCGGCTGCCCAGCATGCGCAGTCCAGTACCGCAATCCAGGATGATTTGTAATCCATCCGGAGTGACCAGCTCGAGACAAGGTGTGTTCCCGCCATAGCGCCACGTGCCTGGGTCCACCGTTGGCGTGGATCCGCGCACACCCCAAAAGCTCAATTTAGCAATGGCTTCGCTCATTTATTCAAACCGCACAACCTTCGTGCGCACCGCTATATCTAGCAATCAAATTCAGCGCAAGAACTACGTAGACATCCAGGTACTCCCCTGGGCTGCTGTCATCGTGGCAGCCACTGGCCGGACCGTCAATCAATTCGCACGGTACGGTGTCAAACTGCCAATAAGCCGTCCAACAGTTTGCGCCTAAAGGTTACTCTTCCCTTGTATGCATCTCAGGCCATCTGTGCACTCATGAGCGCGACCCGCGTAGAATAGGAATGATGCCTTCGCAGTCCCACGAGCACGTTCACGGCGGAGCTGGCCATGTGCATAGCCACGCGCACGGCGTCCGCGATCACGGCAGCCACGCTGGCCACTCGCACCCGGTGTTGGAGCCTGCGGTCCTGGGGTGGGCGATGGTTGCCACTCTAGGGTTGGTTGCCGCGGAAATTTTTGGAGGGGTCCTGGGCCGCAGCGTCGCGCTACTGAACGACGCGGTGCACAATCTTTCCGATGTTCCGGCCTTGGGCATTTCCTATCTGGCCATGCGTTGGGCCCAGCGTCCCGCTGACGACGAAAAAACTTACGGCTATCATCGCGCTGGAATTCTCGCGGCTTTCACCAACGCCACTGTACTTGTGCTTTTATCTTTATGGTTGGGGTATGAAGCCGTCGAACGGTTCCGCTCGCCGGTCAACGTCGTCGAAAGCTGGATGATCTGGACGTCACTCGCCGCTCTGGCGGTCAATGGCGGCATCACGCTGGCTCTCGTGCGTGGCCGCGGTGATCTGAATTTGCGCAGCATTCTGGTTCACAATTTCGGCGACGCGCTTTCCAATATCGCCATCATCGTGGGCGCAATTATCATCCATATGACCGGGCTCCGATGGATCGATCCTTTGTTGGGCGTAGCGATTGGCTTGCTGGTGTTGTGGTCCAGCATCGGGATTTTGCGACAGTCCTCGCATATTCTGTTGGAAGGCCGCCCTCAAGGTATGAGCGTGGAAGACGTAGCGCGCGCCGTCCTCACCGTGCCGGGTGTGCAGGAAGTGCACGACGTGCATATTTGGTCGCTGGGAGACGCGCACAACGCGCTTAGCCTGCACGCTCGGATCCCTGATATGCACCTCGATCAATGCGAACGCATTCTCTCCGACATTCAGGAAAAAGTGGCTGACAAATTCGGCATCGGCCACACCACCGTGCAACTCGAACGCGCCGGCCTGCCGGCGCAATCAGGCTACGTTATGCCCGAGCCTTTCAAGAAAATCGAATCCGTCTAATCTGGAGCCAACCCCGATCGGCTGCCTGTTAGTATTTCGGGAATTTCTTTTTGTCGGCCGCCCAAAAAAAAGCGCCACTCATAAGAAGTGGCGCTGCGATGACAAATTTTGGCTACAAAACCAGACTAATGAGAAAAATCACGCAGGAGAACGAAACGTTAACCCGCGTTGTTCATTAAATTCCTCCGTCGCCTTCAAGTCCAGCGACTCGCGCGAAACGCTACGCCGCGTTCCTTCACTGGAAATGTAGCGCAACGACCCTTGATCCCACGAATACGCGACCGCAAAGAACACGGTTCCGTCCCGTTTCACGAATACATATTCCTGAACATCAGCCTGTGGTCCTGGCTGCTCCACCGGCGGACGATTCACGTTGCGGGGCCGGTCATAAGGATAAGGACGATCATCAGGCCCGGGACCTTGGTCTTCCGCGTCGTCTACGGCTTGCCCGTCCCCTTGGACATCTCCGGAAATATCTGGCCCGGTCGGCACGTAATACCCGCCGCCATCAAAAAACGGAAACAGCACTCCGAATTCGTTCCGTCGATCGCGGCCATGATCCCTGTCTCGCCCGAGGCCCGAGCGGTTCCCACGCGTCGCCGCCACATGCACGGCATCAAATCCAAGCCCCGGCACGTTGGATTCATCTGAAAAGTCCAGGCTGGCTCCTCGGGTGCTTCTGAATTGTCGTGTGCGAGCGCTAGTACTTCCGTTGGACCGGCCGGTTGCGCGCAAGGTGGTGCCCGCGCGCCGCGGCAACAGCTGTCCGCTGGGTGATCGTGGAATCGCTAAATGACTTCCCGGTGAACTGGTCATGTGTCCGGCCACACCGCGTGCAGGGGCGGCCATCGCGCTCCCATGCACTCCAGCGGCAGCCCCGCCACTCGCACCCATACCGCCGTGGCCTTGTGCCGCCAAACGATTTACGTTGCCAATTAAGAGGATCGTTGCAAGACTCGCGAGAAAAAGTACCCGGCCCATGTTGGTCACCTGCATACCTGCCGCCGGATCGCCAGCGGTCGTACCGCCATTACTCTGCCAATGAATGTTTGATGCGGCAACTTCAGTAGTGGTTTCAGTATGCGCCCTCACCACCTTAAGAGCACCTAGATTCGGCAAGTTGAAAGGGAATGCGACCACCCGTCGCCGTATTTCCTTAGCTTAGGCCGGATCCAACACAGGTACGGTTAATACGCGTAAGCCTTCAGGAACACGAATACCACCACGCCAGTAATTGAAACGTAAAGCCAAATGGGGAAGGTTATGCGTGCGATTCGGCGGTGTATCGCGAACCGGCCCGTCAGCGAGAAGAAAAACGTAGTCAGCACCATCGGCAAAGCGACGACGGAGAGGACCACATGGCTGGCTAGTATGGAAAGGTACAGCGTGCGAACCGCGCCGTGGCCGGGGAAAATCGTATCGCCGTGCAACGCGTGGTTCAGGATGTAGCTGACGAGAAAAAGGGAAGAGAACGCGAAAGCCAAAAGCATGCTGTTGCGATGCGCCTCTATCTTGCGATGTTTGATGAAATACAAGCCCACGCAGAGTGTAATTGCGCACAATCCGTTAAGAAGCGCGTTGAGCGCCGGCAAAAACATCCATCGCCCGGCGAAATCAGTCGAGGCATGATGCACGTACAGCAGCCATAGCAGGAATGACACGGCAAGGCCGCTCACCAAGATGATGGCGCCGACTACCGGGCGCGGATTAATCTGAGCTTGCTCCATGTTGCCAATTGAATCACAAAACGCCTCTGGCAGGCATTTGGAGCTGTCACAAAAGTGACGACCTGACTTCCGAGCGGCCCATAATCCGGGAGTTATCGAAGGGGTGTCCTACTCAACGATCGCTTCCGAAATACCGGCTTTCGATACTCATAGTGGTGCGCAACTAGCGAAACATGTTGCGCAACGATTTTGCGCAACGACTGGACCACTGCCTGCGTGTTCTTAGGTGTCTGGGGGCGGATGATGTGTTCTTCGTGCTATTCACGCGGATTTTCCTTTCCGAGCGACGGGTTCACTCTTGGCTCGCATTGATTTGACGAGATCGGCTGCCGACGCTCCTTCAAGCGACAGTCCGTAGCCAACTTCTCGCACAATGCGCTCTTTCAAGGGCTGGATGAAATGCACGCGCGTGTTGCGGCGGGTCACTTCCGGAGCTTTTAAGTACAATTCCGCCAATTCCCGCGCCCGGCTCAGTGCCTTGCCGTTCGGCACAACCTCGGCAACCACTCCCCATTCGTGTGCAATACGCGCCGGGAGCGGCTGTGGATTCAGCAGGAACGCTTCCGCTCGGCCCGCTCCAGCGCGATAACTCCAGGTGGTAAAGATTCCGTCGCCGGGCGCGACGCCCGCGGAGAAGTGGGCCACATCCTGGAAAGTCGCACCCTCCGCCGCCACAATTACACTGGCAAGTAGCGCGTAGTCTGAGTGCACGTGGGCACGTCCCTCGATAGCCGCGATGACCGGTACGCGTATGTTGGCTATGTTTTCCAAAACCTGAACGCCTTCGTCGTGAACCTGGCTCCAAATGCCGGGATCGGAGGCATCGCCGAAAGAGGACCAATCTACGTTAGTAATGAAGTCTCCACCTGCGCCAGTCAGAATTACGATCTTGTTCGCCCGATCTTGCGCGATCCGGTAGAAGGCATCGACAAATTCCGTGTGAGCTTTCGCGGTCATAATGAACGGTCCGCCGTTGTCGTGGAACTCAGCAACCAGCACACCTTTGTCATCTCGTGTCAGCTTTAGGTTGCGATAATCAGAAAAGTAGTTATTTTGAAGTTGCATAGGATTCTCCTTTAGGTGAAAAATGATTTTGTGAATTCGGCAACGGAAGCCACATTCCGCATGATTTTGCGTTATTTTTCATAAGCCACTTTACACCTGGAAAACAACATAATCGTCGCTTTCCACAGGCAAGCATGTCACACGCTTTCGCGATCCGGCGCCTGCGCGTTTCCGGTTGCTTAGCTGAGCTTATCGAGAAAATCCAGTCCCGGCGCGCCAGTGGTGTAATGTCCTCCCACCCTGCCCGGGCCAGCGGGGTGGCTGCAAGGGCTTTGCGAAGATCCATTGGCACCCTGATCTCCGGTTCTTCTCCAGCCCGCGTAATTTCCACCGTAACCGTTTCTACAGCATCTGCGCCTGCGGCGTCGCGCATGACTTTGTTAACCCTGAGGCAGTGACTCCCTTTGCCGTTTGGTTCGAGAGCGGCTCGAAAAGGGAAGCTATTGATCGTTCCCTCCACCATCGTCATGCCTCGTAATGGAAGCTTCGCACTCGCGTTCTTGGGCAGAGTTAGGGTCCACGACCCGGTCTTTTCAGTTGCCTTGGTCCGAGTCAACTTGGCGCTGAAGCGAATCGTTGACTTGGTTTCCTGCAGCTTAGCCGGAGTCATATAGTTTCTTTGGAAAGTATGCCCTTTATGCTAAAGACCGTTTTGACAGCGCGTCAACATTCAATTGTGCATCCTGAACGAATCGTCGGTTACCCGGAAGTTGGGGTTCCACGCGGCGCCGAACTACTTGCAACCAGAAGCAGTCTTGCCACCCACCCAGAATTCAATAACCTCCGCGTCTATAACAGGCATCCGCTGCGAGTTTAGTGAACTGCCGGAAACGTAAAGAAAAACCCAAAGCGGCCCGCTACCGCACCCACAAAGCTTCCCCGTTTTCCGGGGATGTGCTATAACCTTCGAACCGTGCAATCTATAACGAAGCGGGTGCCGACGCACGACGTTCTCCGACCAGATCATTCGATGCACTCTCCGAATGCTTCTACTTCCACGTCCGCGCCTTACGAACACGCTTCGCACTATTGCCCGGTGTGCTCGCAGCGGCTTGAATCCCGCCGTTGCAAGTTGATTTGCACGGTGTGCGGTTATTACATGTCCTGCGCGGACTATTATTGATAAGCTTTGCGGCGCCGGTGCATCTAGGCCCAGAGTTTTTTTTTCGACGAGGAGGAAACTAAAGTGGCATTGAAATTTACAAATCGCGAAGTGGACGGCGTGTCCGTGGTCGCCCTGGATGGCCGCATCGTGCTAGGTGAAGAGAGCAACGCACTGCGCGAACGGGTAAAGGCTTTGGTGGCCGAAGGCAAAAAGAAAATCGTGCTGAACATGGCCAATGTCACGTTCATCGACAGCGCCGGCCTCGGGACCCTAGTGGCCGCGCATCACAGCGCCAAGTCGCAAGGGGCGGCTTTAAAGCTGTGCCACCTGGGCGCCAAGTTCCAGGAAGTTCTGCAGATCACCAAGTTGCTGACAGTTTTCGACGTGTATAACAGCGAATCCGAAGCGGTAGCCAGCTTCAAGTAAACAACTCGAACCATTAGCCCGCAATTTTGAGCAATGTCGCAACGACGTTGCAGCAGCGAGGGCCTCGCGCGTTTTTTTTCGTGCGGGGCTTTGCATGTCACCACGCGGCGTTTCTATTTCGCCGATACGCTCATGCGTGTTCCGGATCCACGCTATACATCGTGATTCCGCTCAGCAGCTTCGGATAAAAATCCGTGGATTTCTGCGGCATCACTTCTCCAGCCGTGGCAATTTTCACCACTTCCTCGACCTCGCAAGGATTCAGCAAGAAAGCGATCTGCGCCGCTCCGCTATCCACCGCATTCAGCGCCGCCGCAGCTTCCCGCTCGTAACTAAGATTAGCTTCGGCCTTAACCGATTGGGGCGTGATGCCCAAGCCCGGCTCCAGAATTCCTTCATGCAACAACACCACGTCCAGTTCTCGCTGCAACGGCGAAACGTTATGCAAAAGCCGGCTCAAATCCGCCCCTTCGCGCAGCGTCAGCACGTAAAACGCACGCTTGTCTTTGTCTGTCACTGCCGGATACACGCCGATGGCCCGCTTCCGTCGAGCCGCCAAAAGTTTCCGCACAGACTCTTCTCGTGCCTTTTGCTTCCCACTCTCATCCGCAAACGAGATGCTTTCCGCGGTAAACCAGGGCTCCAGATACCTGCGCAACTCGGGCCAATTGAACTCGCGCAATTTTGCAACCACCCGGTGCGTCGGAAGAATCGTCAACCCCGCGCCTTGCGTATTGATAAACGTCATCATGGCGCGCTCGTAAGGAGCGTCGGCGATCGACTTGCCCGTCAGCGTGCGGCGCTCGTTGCGATAGTTCAGTGCCGTCTCGTAGCGATGATGCCCGTCGGCGATCACCAATTTTTGGTCGGCCATCGCTCCTTGAATCGCTTTCACTTGTTGCGGATCGGAAATTACCCACAGCCGGTGAATCACTCCATACTCATCAGTCGTCTCCGTTGCCGGAGTTGCTGACTTCTCCGCTTCGGCCAACACCGCGTCCACACATTTCTGCGCGTCCGAATAAATCATGAACAATTGCCCAGTGGACATCTGTGTGTGCCGCAATAATTCCAGGCGGTCTGCCTTTGGCCCCGAAAGCGTATGTTCATGGCGGTAAATCACGCCTGCGGAATATTCTTCCAGCTGCCCAGCCCCTATAAATCCGCGCCGGGTATGACGCTCATTCGTCCCCGGCACGGTATATTCCTGCGTATAGCCATAAAACGAGGCCGCCGGGTCCTGCACCACGATGCCGCTGCGAATCCACTCCTGTATCGCGGCAGCTGCGCGGGTGTACACGTTATTGCCTGGCCCATCGCTGGGATGCACGCGGCCTTTTTCTACTGCGATCAGGTTGTGCGGATTGGCCGAGTAATACTTGTCCTGCATCGCGGGGGAAATTTTGTCGTACGGCTGCGTAAGCACGTGTTCAAACGGCGCGTGTGCGGGGTTATAACGGAAAGCTCGAAACGGAAAAACCTTAGCCATGTACTCTCCGAAAATTATTATGAATTTGTAGTGGTCTAGTTTACGCGAAGTCGCCACGCAACGTTTGCCTCAGCAGGGTGCGTAACTGAATTACGGCTAAACCACCTGCACATCCAGCAGTGCCACCCAGTATTGGACAGATTGCAGCACGAATCCGCAAAGGATCAGCCCAATGCCGAGTACTCCAAGCGCTCGCTGTGGCAGTCGATCTGCATAATATTCGATGTACGGATTGACAATAATTCCCACGCCCGTGACCAGCCCGGTCACTACGCCGACGCGCACCGCAAACCTCCACGGGTGCTCAAGATGCTGCGCGAAAATGCTGCACAGCAACGCCGCCGCGCTGTAGCCCACCGTTCGTACCACCGTCCCCCAAAATTGCTTGCGCGAGAGACGTGGCCGCCGGGCCGCCACATAATCCAAGCTCGGTCGCATGCCGCAGGAATATGCGATGACCTGCCCGCCAGTGATCAGCATCGCGAAAGCCACCGCGAACCGCAGCCCCACCATTCGGTACAGCCCCGCGGCGAAGCCTGTCGCGCGCACCGCGCTAAAAAACGCTTCCCACGGTAACGAGTAATGACGTTCCTGCCGCGCCGCCCGGTTGAGTTCAATGGCCAACGTGACTCCAGTAGTCACGCCAGAAACCACGCCAAAGAAAAATCCCAGCCCAATTGCATAGCCGAGGCCAAATACGATGGAGTACGTCACCGCTCTGGTGAGCAACCGCAACGGCCCGTGTTCGCCGCCAAGCAGATCGTAGGCCAGGTACAGCGTACCGAGCACGTCGAGGCACGTCGCCGCGATGCTCACGCTGGCCAGCAAGTGGTGATCGATGGAGTGCGCGAAATGCACGCGTTGATTGTAGAAGGGAAGTCACTCGCACTTCAAAAGTTACTTCCACCTCAAAGCAGGTTTTCGCTGCGTTTATGTTTTTTTTCTTAATGCTTTAGAATATTTATATATGGCCACCCATAATTTCCCCGCGGTTCGCGCTCTGATTTTTGATCTCGACGGCACGCTGATCGATTCGAAACTCGATTTGGTGCATTCTGTAAACGCCATGCTGCGCAAACTCAATCGCCCGGAGTTGCCGGAAGAGACCATCTCCAGTTACGTAGGCAACGGCGCTCCCGTTCTGGTCGCCAAGTCCCTAGGCCAGGACGTGAATCCCGAAGAGCTCGACCGCGCTCTCAAATTTTTTCTCTCCCATTACGAAGAACACAAAATGGACAACACGTGCGCCTATCCCGGCGTACCCGAAGCATTGCGCGAACTTTCCGCCATGCCCATGGCGGTGCTCACCAACAAGCCCGTGCGCATCAGCGTGCGCATTCTGGAAGCTCTCGGGCTCGCCAAATATTTTCGCGCTATCTACGGGGGAAACAGTTTTGCCACTAAAAAGCCGGATCCCCTGGGTGTCAACACCATCCTTCGTGAATTTAGTACTCAACCCCAAGAAGCTGTGCTCATCGGCGACTCCGAAGTTGACGTGCAAACCGCTCGTAACGCTGGAATTCTCTCTGCCATCGTGAATTACGGTTTCGGAATGCATGATCGCGATGCTCATCCCGCCGACCTGTACCTTGACCGCCTGATCGATATTGTTCCGGCCTTGACGGCAACACATTCGTGATTTCTGCTGACTCGCGCTTGCGTTCCATCGCCGCGCTTGGCAGACTCAGCCAGTGCTCATCGGCATATTTTCTGAACTGGACGCTCCCGGCGGTGTTCAACGCGCCAGCCGCCACATCGCGGCGGTCCTCACCGAGTTCGCTGCCAGCCGTGCCATGGAATGCCGTCTCTTCAGCCTCAATGACTCGCCGGAACTTCACCGCATGTCGGTAGGCGGCCGCGAATTTGTTTTCACCGGTTGCGAGCGTGCCAAGGGCCGCTTTGCTGCCACTGCTTTTCGCACGGCTCGCCGCCATGCAAAGCTGGTGATCGCCGGTCATCCCAACTTGGCGCCGGTAACCCAGACCATGCGACTCGCCGCGCCGCGCATGAAAACCATTATCTGCACTCACGGCGTTGAGGTATGGGAGCCGTTGTCCCCGGTGCGAAGGCGTTCCTTGCGGCGAGCAAACCTGGTCCTCGCGCCGAGTCAAAACACCGCTCAACACGTCATCATGCAGCAAAAAGTGAAGCCCGAGCGCGTTCGTGTTTTACCTTGGGCTCTCGATCCGGAATTCGAAGCCCTTCTTCCCGCCGCATCAAAGGCTCCGGTCCCTCCGGGTTTCCCAACGGGCCGCGTAATTCTCACGGTTGGCCGCTGGCTCGCCACGGAGCGGTATAAAGGCATGGACACCCTCATCAACACGCTGCCGCGCTTGCTTCCGCGCTGGCCCGAACTGCAGCTTGCGATGGTCGGCGAAGGCGATGATCGCGACTGGCTCGAAGAGCTAGCTGAAAAAAATGGCGTGCGCCCTCACGTCCACTTTCTCAGCGGGCTTTCCTACTCCCAGCTGGCCACCTGCTACTCGGCCTGCGAAATTTTCGCGCTGCCAAGTCAGGCTGAAGGTTTCGGCCTGGTGTATCTGGAAGCCATGGCCTGCTGCAAGCCGGTCATCGGCGGGGATCATGGCGGCGCCCCTGAAGTAATCATCGACGGAGTCACCGGATATCTCGTGCAGCATGGCGACGCACCGCAGCTCTCTACCGCGATTGAGACGCTGTTATCCGATCCAGCCCTCGCCCGCGAGATGGGCGCGCGCGGCTGCCAGCGCGTGGAGCACGAATTCCGCTTCAGCGTTTTCGCCAAAGCGCTAAAAAAAATCCTTCGCGAACAATGCGAATCCTGAACGTCACCGAAACCTACGCTCCTTTCCTGGAATTCGGCGGCCCTCCCGTAAAAGTGCGCGCCTTGGCTCAAGGGCTGGCACGGCGCGGCCACACCGTAAACGTGCTCACCGCGGATTGGGGCCTTGAAAAGCGCTTGCGCCACCATTCCGAATCGGATCTTCAAGCTCTCGGCTGGGACCGTTCACCGTTCGGTTGGCGTCACGCGGAAGAAGGCGTCCAATCCATTTATCTGCCGAGCTGGTTTCGCTACCGCGCGCTAAGTTGGAATCCCGCGGTGAAGCGCTATTGCCGCGCGCGCCTGCAAAATTTTGATGTTGTCCACATTTTTGGCATTTACGATCTTCTCGGGTATGCCGTGGCCGCCTCTGCCCGATCAAGGAACATACCTTACGTTGTAGAACCTATCGGCATGTTTGTGCCGATTGTCCGGAACGTATGGCTGAAACGGATGTATCATTATTTTGTTGGGCAGCGATTATTTGCCGGCGCCAGCACGGTCATCGCTACCTCAGACCTGGAGGTCCAGGAGTTGGCTGCCGCTGGCGTCGCACCCCAGAAAATCGTTCTCCGTCGCAATGGTGTTGAGTCGCCCGCTTCGTGGCCGCCGCGAGGCAAGTTTCGTGCCTCTCTCGACATACCTGAACAGGCCAAGCTGATTTTGTTTTTGGGCCGCTTGTCGCCCAAGAAAAGTCCAGACTTATTGCTTCAGGCTTTCGGGAACCTTCCAGAGCGAATTGGGGAACATACCTTAATGTTGGCATTCGCGGGACCGGATGACAATTCCATGCAACACCGTCTCGCCGCTAGCGCTTCCCAGCTTGGCATAGCTGCGCGCGTAAAATTTTCTGGTCCGTTGTATGGGGATGATAAATGGGCTGCTTACCGCGACGCCGACGTTTTTGTGCTGCCCTCGCAAAATGAAAACTTTGGCAACACCGCAGCCGAAGCGGCCGCGGCGGGAACTCCGGTGATAGTCACGGAACAATGCGGCATAGCTCCGCTGGTTAAAGATGTCGCTGGCTTGGTGGTGGCCCACGACGAAACATCTGTTGCAAACGCACTGGAGGGTTTGCTTCGTGACCCACAGCTTCACGCAGAATTCGTTTCGGGTTGCGCGGAGCTCGCCTCCCGCTTGGGTTGGGAAAAACCTGTATCGCAAATGGAAGAGTTGTATGCAACGCTGACGGCGCCGCTGGTTTCCGGCGGTTCATCCCCGTCCATGGAGTAAATGGTGCCCGCTGTGACCCCCAGGAAATTGGCCCTCTTTCGCGTGCTCTGGCGCACTGTGAATGGCCTGCTCATCTTTGCGTTGTTGTTGGTCGGATATTCCAGCGTTTGGGAATATTCCGTACGCCGATACCTCAAGGGCTTCTCGGACGCCATCGTTCCCAGTTCCGCTTCTCCCGAAGAAAAAATCGATTCCATCCTGACCTGGATTCGCGCCGGCGCTCCTCGTCCTCAGGCTCCTAACCTCAACGAACTCTCCGGTCGCGATCCGGAAGACACCTTGAATTACAGCCAACTGCTCACCATATGCGGCACCGCCACCAATGCTTTCTTGAATCTCTCCCGCAGCGCCGGCCTCAGCTCCCGGCGTCTGCTGCTACTTACTCCCGAATACACGGCCAAACATGTGGTCGCCGAGGTATTGGTGGATGGCCGCTGGATAATCGTGGATCCCACCTATCGGACGATCCTGCGCGATGCGCAAGGCCGTACCCTAACCCGCAAGGATTTGCAGAATCCCGTTATATTCGCTCAAGCTACAGGCAGCATCCCTGGCTATCTTCCCGGTTATAACTATCAAAAGTTCGCGCATGTCCGTCTCGCGCGGCTGCCCCTTGATGGTCTGGGCCTGCGCTACTTCCTGCGCAGGGTTTATCCCACGTGGGATGAAGACTTCGATTGGAGTCTGCTGCTCGAGCGCGAATCGTTCTTTTTCTTTTTTGTCTCTTCCGTATTCTTCATTTTTTTCTTTTTGGCTCGCTTTCTGCTTGCGTGGTACGCCGATCATCGTTTGCGAGTTCCCCGTTTTCGATTTCGCCGCCACATTGTTCGCGCCGGGGCTACCTTTTTCTCTCCTCCTGAGATAGAAGAATAGGGTGTGCGGAATTTGCGGCGCGGCTTTCGCTACTCCTAAGCAAGACACCGAATCGCGTGTGCGCGTTATGACCGCGGCGATGTCTCACCGTGGTCCCGATGGCGAAGGCTTCCTCGTGAACGAGCCGCGCGCGCCCGGTCTGGCTCTGGGCATGCGGCGTTTGTCCATTATCGATCTACCCGGCGGCCATCAACCCATTTGGAACGAAACTCGTGACGTTGCCGTAATTTTCAACGGCGAACTCTACAACTATCGCCAGTTGCGTGACACCCTGGCAGCCTGCGGCCATCGCTTCTCCACGGAGTCCGACACCGAAATCCTGGTGCATGCCTGGGAAGAATGGGGCGAAGATTGTCTGCCTGAGTTTCGCGGCATGTTTGCCTTCGCTATCCTCGATTTGCGCCGGCGCTACGCCACTGTGCCGGTTCTTTTTCTGGCACGCGATCCGCTAGGCATCAAGCCGTTGTATTACACGCAGAGTACTGACGGCTTCGCCTTCGCTTCGGAAGTCCGCGCCTTGCTGGCGTCCGGCCTGTGCCCCAAACAAATATCGGAAGACGCGCTTACCGCTTACCTGCTTTTCGGCAGCGTTTCTGAGCCGGTCACTCTTCTTGAAGGGGTTTTTTCGCTGCCTCCCGGGCACAAAATGATGACGTACATACCGGAGCGCCGCCGCGTTCCTCGCGCTCGACCCTGGTATGACGCGACCCACAGTTCTGCTGCGCGTGATCCCAATCGCCCCAGAGAATTTTATGGCGCCGCGCGCCTGTTACGCCCGCTTCTGACAGATGCTGTCGAAGCGCACCTCATCGCCGACGTTCCGGTGGGACTTTTTCTTTCCAGTGGCCTGGACTCCAGCGCCATCGCCATGCTGGCGGGCCGCGCCAAAGCGGGCATTCAAAGCTTTACGCTGACATTTCCGGGAACAACCTTCGACGAAGCAGCTCTCGCCCGCGTCGTCGCGGACCGCTGCGGCTCGCAGCACACTGAAGTGCCCCTCGACGGGGCTGCAATTCTGTCTCGAATCGATGAGGCCCTTGCCGCCCTCGATCAGCCCACCATGGACGGCATCAATACCTATTTCGTTTCCTGGGCGGCACGCCAGGTTGGATTGAAAGTGGCGCTTTCAGGATTGGGCGGCGACGAACTTTTTGCCGGCTACTCCACTTTCTCCGACGTCCCGCGTTTGAATAAATTGGCGCAAACCGCAAAGCTTCTCCCCGCGCCCCTTCGCCGCGCGCTCGCCCCCATGCTACGCACCATGCTCGGAGGTGGAGGCAAATCAGACGCCGCATCTAAAGCGGCTTCGGCCTGGACCGACCCTCGCGTTTTGCCGCACTTGTATTTTTTCGCGCGCGCATTATTTCCGCCGGGCGGCCGCTTGAACGATCTAGTTGATCCGCGCTTTCGCGTCAGCGCCATCGGCTCAGATGGCGTCACCCTCGATCCCACCTGGCTTGCATGGTTTCAGCGCGTCGCCGATGAAGCCGCAAAATTGGAACCCGTTGCGGCAATTTCCTGGCTCGAAATGCGCACCTATATGGCCAGCACTTTGCTGCGCGATACCGACTCCGTCAGCATGGCGCGCTCGCTGGAAGTCCGAGTGCCGCTCCTCGATACCCCACTGGCCGAATTTGTGAGCGCGTTGCCGGACGCCGCGCGCAGCAAACAAGGTTCGCAGAAAGCTCTTCTAGTAGAAGCTCTCCGGGACGTTCTGCCGCCTGAAATTCTCAAACAGCGCAAACGCACCTTCACATTGCCGTGGGATGAATGGCTGCGCGGCCCGTTGCGTGCTCGTCTGGACGCCAGTTTCGCTTCGCCGTCTCCGAGTCTGGCTCAGCACTTACACTTCGATGGGGTTCGCGCGGTGTGGATCGATTTTCTCGCCGGCAAAACTTCTTGGTCTCGCCCGTGGTCGCTTTACGTTTTAAACGAATGGTGCCGCCGCCATCTCCCTGCATAAGCTCGTTGCCTAAGGTAAACTGATCTTCATTCCATGAACATTCTCGGAATTAATGCTTACCACGGCAACGCTTCCGCCGCGATAGTGTGCGACGGTCAATTGATTGCCGCCGTCGAAGAAGAGCGCTTCAATCGCGTCAAATATGCCGCCGGCTTTCCCGTGCAGGCCATCCGCTTCTGCCTCAAGGAAGCTGGACTGACTCTCGCGGACATCGATCATGTCGGTATTCCACGCAATCCCTACGCGCGCCTTTTCACGAAATTAATTTATTCCTTGCGAATGCCTTCCTTCGCGCGTCAACGCGCCAAGGTTCTCGCCACGTTTACCGGCATTCCCGAGGCGCTCGCCGCGGCCTTCGACGCCAACCCGGAAAAAATAAAAGCTAAATTTCATCGCATCGAGCATCACCAAGCCCACCTGGCCAGCAGTTTTTTTGTTTCTCCCTTCGAGACCGCCGCCCTGCTATCCGCCGATGGCCTGGGCGATTTTGCCAGCACCATGTGGGGCGTTGCTCAGGGAAACCGGATGAACATCCACGGTTCCGTCGCGTTTCCTCATTCGCTGGGACTTTTTTATAGCGCGGTCACCCAGTATCTCGGCTTCCTGAAATTTGGCGATGAATACAAAGTAATGGGGCTTGGCGGCTATGGCCAGCCCGAACATCTGGAAGCCTTCCGCGACATCGTCCGGTTCGATGAAAATTCCGGTGCCAACGGTTTCCGGCTGGGCCTCGATTATTTCACCCACCATCGCACCGGCCCGGAAATGAGTTGGGCCGAAGCCGACAAAACTCCCACCCTGGGCAAATTGTTTTCACCTGAGTTGGCACGCCATCTGGGACCGGTACGGCATCCTGATGAACCGCTTGAGCAGCGCCACCGTGATCTCGCTGCGTCTCTGCAGGCGCGCCTCGAAGAGGTTTATCTCGGGATGTTGCGCAAGCTCGCGCAAGCCACCGGCATGAAGTCTGTGTGTCTCGCAGGTGGCGTGGCATTCAATTGCGTCGCTAACGGAAAAATTTTTGATTCCACCGGTTTCGAGCAGGTCTACGTTCATCCCGCAGCCGGTGATGGCGGCCTCTCTGTAGGAGCGGCGTTCTACGTGTGGAATCAGATTCTCGGCAAGCCTCGTTCGTTCGTGATGAATCACGCGTATTGGGGTCCCGGCTATTCACGCGACCAGGTGCGTCAATCCATCGATTCCAGCGCCCTTTCGCGCAACGGTTATTCGGTCGCTGAACTCCCCGAGCCGGAGCTTATGCGGAACACCGCGCAAATTATTGCCGATGGCAAAATTCTTGGCTGGTTTCAAGGCCGTGCCGAATGGGGACCGCGGGCACTCGGCAATCGCAGCATCGTCGCCGATCCGCGTCGTCCGGAAATGAAAGAAATTCTAAATCGCCGCATCAAGCATCGCGAAATCTTTCGTCCCTTCGCGCCCTCGATCCTCGCCGAATCGACCGCCGATTATTTCGAAAAATCTCATCCTTCTCCGTTCATGACGCTCGCTTACTCGGTAAAGCCCGCGAAACGCGACAAAATTCCGGCCCCCACTCACGTTGACGGAACGGGCCGCCTTCAAACCGTCACGCGGGACGCCAATCCCCGTTACTGGCAACTCATCGAAGCCTTTGAAAATATCACCGGCGTCCCGGTGGTGCTAAACACCTCCTTCAACGATAACGAGCCCATCGTCTGCCGCCCTGAAGAAGCCATAGACTGTTTTCTGCGCACGCAAATGGATGCCCTGGTCCTGGGTGACTTCCTGATCACCCGCCAGTAAATCGCGGCGGGCGGTCAACTCTCGCGAACACGAACCTCGCTATCAATTGGCGATTTATAAGCATCCGAAATCCCGCGCACTGCTACTCCTCGCCATACCTGTACAATCTGCGCATGCGCATTTTGTTTTTGAATTTGTATTTTCCGCCGGATACTTCGGCCACCGCGAAATCCGCGGAGTCCATGGTGCACGCACTGGCGCAGAAAAATGAAGTCACCGTTCTGTGTGGCCGCCCATCTTATGATCCGACGGAACGTCGCCCGTGGAAGTTGTGGCAAACGGAACGGTTTGATCGCCAGGCGCAATCAACTGCGGTAACTGCCAGCGTGCCTGTTGCGTTCACGGTCGTTCGCGTAGGCTCCACCGACTACTCTCGCATTCAAATGAACCGCCGCGTCCTGAATTACCTGACCTACGTTAAGATCGCCTTCTGGCGCGCACTTTTTATTCCTTGCGATGTTATCTTTGCGATGACCGATCCGCCGTTCAACGGCATCGTCGGCGCATTGCTCTCCGTTCTAAAACGCAAGCCTCTGATCTACGACATTCAAGACATGTATCCGGATATGGCTGTCGCCGGTTCCATCGTGAGACCCGGCTTGCTCACGCGATTGTGGGAACGCCTTCATCGTTGGGCCCTGCGTCGCGCCACGCGCATCATCGTACTTGGCGACGACATGCGCGCCCGCATCATCGCCAAGGGGGCCAAGGGAATTGATGCGGCCAAAGTTTTCATCGTGCGCAGCGGTGTCGACACCCCTGCGCCTCAATCACTGGCGCCTCCAATAAATCCCGAAGTAGCTTACGCCATCCGCGGAAATTTTCGCTTCGTTTTACTCCACGCCGGCAATCTAGGTTTTTACGGCGCGTGGGACACCATCATCGCCGCCGCACGCAAACTCGAAAACGAGAACATCGGATTTGTTTTTGTCGGTGAGGGAGCCGAGCGTTCCCGCCTGGAAAATCTGGCGGCAGGCTCAACGAACATCCGCTTCTTGCCATTCTTCCCCAGCTCGGACATTCCCTCCGTCCTCGCCGCCCCCGAAGCCCACATTGTCACCATTAAGCGCGGGCTTGAGGGAGTCGTCGTCCCCAGTAAAATGTTCAGCATCATCGCTGCGGGAAAACCCATCGTGGCCGTCGCCGCTCCTGAGACCGACGTTGCCGCCCTGGGCCTCCGGCACGGATTCGCCATCTCCGCCGATCCCAGCAGTCCCGACGAACTAGCCTCCAGCATCAGGCGTATCGCCGCGGATCCAGCAGCTCTCGCCTCCATGAGCCAGTCCGCCCGCGAAGCAGCCGTTAAATATTCTCAGGCCAACGAATTACGGACCCTGACCAATATTGTCGAAGGCTTGGAACCGCGGCCATAGCGGCCCGAAACAGGGAACTCAACTCGCTTCCTCGTCGACTAACACTTATGTTAATTAATTTGATATTACCAATCGCTTACTACAGGACTTTACGGACTTGTGGCCGGCCAATTTACCCAGTATGGTAATTACGCTGCGTGGGGCAGCGATTTTACCTTGGGAGCCGGATTCCCAATCCGGCAAATAAAAATGTGAACGCGGTTCCTCTCTCGGGCCGTCGTTTACTTCCATTCATGAGGTTGCATGGCCGCAGGCCTGCTCGCGTTTTTCGTCGCGCTGATCGCATCGCTATTGCTGGTCGTTCCGGTGCGCGCCTTGGCTCTGCGTGTCGGGATGGTTGATCTGCCCGGTCCGCGCAAAGTCCACGGCAGTCCTATTCCACTGCTTGGCGGGTTAGCCATGTACGGCGCGGTGATGATTGCTGTGCTATTCGTTTTCGGTGGTCCCGCGCGCGCCCAGATTGAAGGAATCCTCGCCGGCGCCTCGCTGGTTGCTGCCGTAGGAATTCTCGATGACAAAGGCTGGCTCCATCATCAGGTAAAACTCTTCATTGGAATGCCTGTAGCCGCCGCGATCCTCTTGATCACCGGCATTCACGCGCAAGTTTTCAGCGCCTTGGTTGGCGGCCGCACTGGCTATGTTCTCGACGCCATTTTGACGGTTGCCTGGGTGGTGGGCATCACCGCGTCGTTCAGCATTCTTGATCACATGGACGGCCTGTGCGCCGGAATAGCCGCCGTAGCATCCGTCTCATTTGCCATTGTCGCTTATTTGAATGGCCAGACTTTTGTCGCCACGCTCGCCGCCGCGGTTCTGGGAGCGGCCAGCGGGTTCTTACGTTGGAACTTCAAGCCCGCCAAAATCTTCATGGGTGACGGTGGCGCGATGTTTCTGGGATTCCTGATGGCCACCTTGGCGCTGAAGCTGCGTCTGGAACACGCCCCACCGCTAGCCGGTTGGCTCGTTCCGGTTTTGATCCTGGGCGTGACCATTTTTGATACCACGCTGGTCACTATTTCCAGGGCACGCCGGGGATTGCTGCCGTTCGCGACGCCGGGAAAAGACCACGCCGCTCATCGCCTTTCGAACCTCGGTCTCGGCCATCGCGGTTCGGTACTCTCCCTGTATTTCCTCGGCGCATTCAGCGGGGCTACAGCCTTGCTGGTCAGTTATCTGCCATCGCAGGGCGCTGCCATCGTCGGCGTCATCGCTCTAGCTCTCGTCTTCGCCGGCGTAGCCTATCTTGAACGCGCCCCATACGAACGCCAACCCAAAACAGAAACTCCAGTGGAAAAAGCACCGTTGAACCAGTTCGCCGATTAATCCGACTGGTTTGCCAACATCAACAGCTCGCCATAACAGTGCTTACTCACCAACGGAGCACGGTCTCTAACCGAGCACGCCTGCGACGTCAGCGATCGCGTACACCACCGCACTTAGTCGTTGGGGTTCAACATCACCTTGGCGTTGTCTAGCACCTTGGTCCACCTTGGGTCCACGGCGGCGTATTCGTCGTGCCAGTTCCACCACTTGTACGGCGGAGTCTGGGGGTAGCCCTCCGGCGAGTCCTCCCACTCCTCCTGGCGCCCGAGCACAGTTGCGTCAAGGTAGCTCCAGACACTCCCCATCGCTTCGTCGCCGCGGTTGTTGATGAAGTACGTGCGGAACACCCGCTCGCCGTCGCGGAAGAACACATTGTGGCCGTGCCACTCGTCAACGCCGAAGTCCTTGTCGAAGCTGTCCGTGA
Source organism: uncultured Acidobacteriota bacterium (assembly GCA_963733775.1). Classification (GTDB taxonomy): domain Bacteria; phylum Acidobacteriota; class Terriglobia; order Acidiferrales; family UBA7541; genus Acidiferrum. Next base: position 792,161 of record CAVTEE010000006.1, read on the forward strand.
TGGTGTACCAGGGCATCTCCCAGTCCATTCGTGCCTTCAGACGCTGAATGTCCGCCTGCGGCGCGCGCGAGGCGTAAGCGAGCGTGGTGTCGCGCGCGTTGAGATGAGCGAGGTGGCTGACCTGGTCGGCACCGAGCGAGCAACCGCGGCAGGCATGATCCGGCCAGCCGAACACGCCGGGCTCGAAGAAGGCACGGTAAAGAACGAGCTGACGGCGGCCCTCGAACAAGTCGAGCAGGCTCACCTTGCCCTTAGGCCCCTCGAACTCGTACTTCTTCTCCACGGCCAGCCACGGCATCCGTCGGCGCTCGGCGACCAGCGCGTCACGGGAGTGGGTAAAGGCCTTCTCTTTCACGAGCAGTTGCTGGCGCGCCTCCTCCCATTCCTGTGCCGACACGATCGGCGGTGTCTTCATTGCGGGATTTTCTTTGCGTTGCTCCATGTCTCTCTTTGCTTGTGCCATTTTATTTCTCCTTCATTTTCTGAAATAGACCGAGACCATTCGTCGTGAAAAATTCTCTGAGTTTGCGACGCACACCGCCAGAATTCCTCCCGTGGATCCCGCTCCGGCGGCCATCACTGCTGCGCTTGCGATGCATGCTGGATACATAATTCCCTCCTCAGTGAACTTCTAAGTCCTCCGCCTCAGTGCGGTCGCGACGCTTCCGCTCGTTGCCGCATAAGCTCATGCAGGTGTGCCCAGCCATTCTTGGCGTTTCGGTATTCTTCCAGCACGAGACCAAACGACTGTTGCCGAAACGTAATGACTGTCACGCCGCCCGATTCCTTCAGTCGATATTGAAGATTGTTTATCACCGGATTGGACATAAACAGTGGACCGCAAATTTCCAGCAGCGTCGGCCTCTTGATCGCCTGCACCGTTCCCCAGTAATGGCCGTTGTTTTCTCCCAGGTCGCGATACCATCTGCCGCCGGGCCATGCTTCTAGCTTCATCGGCATCGGCTTGTCCGGTTGCGTCTCGTTGTACGGACCAAGCTGATCCAGCAGCGCGGCAAACGTCACCTCAATCGACGCGCGCACTTTAATCTCCTCGGTTATTTGGATGGTTGTCGCTTCCAGCGATAGTGCGGATGAACTCACGATTTCCTCCTTGTTTGATATTCCATAAGACTATTGTTTTGGCGCATCGTGAGCCTCGGCCCGTTCCTTGATGCGCAGCAGTTGGTGTTTCCACAGCCGCTCAAACGTGCTCGTCCAGTCGTGCAGCGGCCGGATCGCTATAGCATTCACCTTGTAAAGCATCTGCCGGCCCTCCCTTCGAACCTCCACCAGGCCAACACCTTTCAAAACTTTCAGGTGCTTCGAAACCGACGGCTGCTCCATCTCCATTGCGTCCACAATCTCGCTGACGGACCGCTCCTGCATCGCAAGATAGTTCAGGATGTCCCGCCGCCGCGGTTCCGCGACCGCATTGAACGCGTCCGAAGTTGTCGCCGCCCTGGGCACGCCCTTAATATATGCCCATATAGGAATATGTCAAGAGTTTTTTCCTTTCCTTCCGGCGCCCCTTTTGCCTCTGCTGCCTGCCGCTCAACCTGATTTGTCCGAAGTGACGATTAGGCGGAATAATTTCCACGCTCGGTTAATCGGGTAATCGAAAAATGACGCGCTGGCCATTTTGTGCTCTGCTTCTTTGTCCCGTGAATTTTCGCTATACTCAGAACGGGCGTCCTATCCCACTCGTCGCGTAATTCCCCTAAGGGCGGACCAAAGGGCCATAACATTTCTATCGTGATTTCGAGCTGAAGCATCAAAGACACCCGCGTCGGTTGGGGCAAATCAAACGGTGGCAGACATAAATAATAATTTCCGGCAGCGCCGGGAAGACGGTGAAGTAATTGTTGTCGGCGGTTCTGCCGCGGGTTTGTACACTGCCGCTGCGGTAGCGCGTGGCGGCCGTCGTGTTCGCGTCCTCGAATCCAAGCCGCGCTTCGATCCTCCGGACCGCACGCTGATCGTCACCAGTCATTTCCGTAACCAGCTTGGCGCCGCGGCCCGCGAAAGCATCATCAACGAAATTCGGCGCTTTGAACTTTACACCGACGGGCGTTCCGCTCAGATTGCTCTCGCCAAGCCCGATCTGATCATTGAGCGTTCCCGGTTGATTCGCGGACTGGCGCGGGAGGCGGAAGCATCTGGCGCGAAGTTGTCTTTTGATACGCGCTTTCTGGGCATGGGCCCCAATTCCAGCGGACTGCGCCTGGAAACCGAAACGGGCGGCCGCCGGGAAGAATTGCACGCCGCCAGCGTCGTGGGCGCCGACGGGGCCACCAGCAGAGTCGCGCGCACCGCTGGCTGGCCGCCCATTGAAACTGTGCCATTAATGCAAGCCATCGTACGTTTGCCGAAAGATTGCTCGGCTGACACCACTCGGGTGTGGTTTGTCCCTGACGATACGCCCTATTTTTATTGGCTGGTCCCGGAATCTTCCGAGCGGGGCGCTCTGGGCGTGATTGGCGAACAGGGAAGCGAGACCAAGCGGCGCTTCGAACGCTTCCTGGAAAAAAAACATCTCGAGCCACTAGTGTGGCAGGGCGCGCGCATTCCCGTCTACCGCAAATGGGTGCCTGTTCGTAAACGCATGGGCAATGGCGACGTTTATTTGGTGGGCGACGCCGCGGCCCAGGTGAAAGTTTCCACTGTGGGCGGCATCGTCACCGGTTTTCGCGGTGCGCTAGGTGTGGCGCAATCCATTCTGCAGCGTGGCCCTAGCGCAGAATTGCGCGCGCTTCGGCGTGAGCTGAGCACCCATTGGCTCATCCGCCGCACGCTGCACCATTTTCAGCAGAAAGATTATTCCCAGCTCGTCGACCTTTTGGACGCTACCACTCGGGCATCGCTAGGCCAGATCAACCGTGACGAATCCACCCGTCTGCTTTGGAACGTGATTCGCCGCCAGCCGCAACTGGTGCTTCTGGGGCTGCGCGGACTGCTGATGGGCAAGCGAAATTCGTGACTCAAAATTTGTCGCAAAGTGAAATGGCCGCCGCTCTCTCGGTGCCTGGCTCAAGGTTTTTTTCACGGCTGTACTCTGCCAATCTCCGCGGCATTCTGCGATGATAATAGCCACTCTGTTTAGCGCTATGTCCCCGCGCTTTCCACTTTGCTTAAAGGGAGTTTCGCCGTGCATATTTGCGTAATCGGGTGTGGTTATGTGGGACTGGTGACTGCCGCGTGCCTCGCGGAAGCGGGCCACGATGTAATTTGCACGGATATCGATGCTGACCGCATCGTCAAGCTCAATGCCGGTATTGTTCCTATTTACGAACAACATCTCGATGCCGTTCTCTCCTCCGCGCGCAAAGCGGGCCGTATTTCTTATACTCTCGATGCTGGGGAAGCCATACGCGCAGGCGAAGCGATTTTTATTTGTGTGGGCACGCCTCCCCGGGAAAATGGCGAGGCAGATCTTTCTGCCATTGACCACGTCGCGCGGCAAATCGCCGAGGAAGCACAATCCTCAAAGCTTGTCATTGAGAAAAGCACGGTGCCTGCGCGCACTGGGTTCGAGTTGCAACGTGCGCTGGGCGCTTATTCGCGTACCGCCAACATAAAATTTCGCGTCGCCTCTAATCCTGAATTCCTGCGCGAGGGCACCGCGGTAGCGGATTTTTTACATCCCGACCGGATCGTCGTCGGCGTGGAAGATGATGTTTCCGCCGCGGAATTGCGCGAAATCTACGAACCGATCCTCGAACATCGTTTTCATTGCCCGGTGCACCAGGGCAAATGTCCCGCCGAACACAAAGCTCCTTTTCTGGTAACTACCATCAATAGCGCTGAACTTATAAAACACGCGTCCAATTCGTTTCTCGCGCTGAAAATAAGTTACGCCAACGTCATTGCCGACCTCTGCGAAAAAATTGGCGCCAACGTCGACGAAGTGACCCACGCGATGGGTCTTGATCCACGCATCGGCGGCCAATTCCTCAAGGCCGGACTGGGCTTTGGCGGCTTTTGTTTTCCGAAGGACGTGCAAGCCTTCATCCATCTTTCTGCTTCTGTCGGCGTCGATTTCGACATGCTGAAGGCCGCCGAGAAGGTCAACAAACAGCGCATCGACCGTTATCTTGACAAAGTGCGGAAGGCTTTATGGATTTTGAAAGGCAAGCGCATCGCCGTGCTGGGCCTGGCATTCAAAGCCAATACCGATGACATTCGCTTTGCCCCGGCCCTGGAAGTTGTAAAGCGCCTGGTCGATGAAGGCGCGCATGTTCGAGCCTGCGACCCCGAAGCAATGGACCGCGCAAAACATTCATTTCCGCAGATTCAATATAATGAGGACCCCTACGAAGCGCTGCGCGATGCGGACGCTGCATTGGTCTGCACCGAATGGGATATTTTCCGCACTCTGGACTGGGTGCGCGCGGGAAAATTGATGTCTCGCAAGCTGGTCATCGACGGACGAAATCTCTATACGCCGGCGGTTATGCGCGAACTGGGGTTCGAATATTATTCTTTTGGCAGGGAACTGCTGAGCAACGGGCGCACCGCCTCTGGCTATTAATGCGGAATCACGCGGTTTGTTGGCGTGAGAATTCCTGTTTGAAATACGCGAGGGTGCGCTTCAATCCTTCTTCCAGGTTTATTTTTGGCTCCCATTTCAGAATGCGCTTGGCTTTGCTGATGTCCGGGCAGCGCCGCTTGGGATCATCTTGGGGTAGCGGCTCAAATATAATCTGCGGCACATTGTCGAAATGTTTGCGGATGCGTTCCGCGAACTCCAGTATGGTGATCTCCTGCGGATTGCCGATATTTACCGGCATGTGTTCGTCAGACAGCATCAGTTTATAAATTCCATCGATCAAATCGTCCACGTAGCAAAAACTCCTCGTCTGCTTTCCATCTCCGTAAATCGTCAGCGCTTGCCCGCTTAGCGCCTGATAAACAAAATTCGGCAACGCGCGCCCGTCGTTCAGCCGCATCCGCGGTCCGTAGGTATTAAAAATCCGCACAATGCGCGTATTCACTCCGTGATGCCGGTGATACGCCATGGTCATCGCTTCAGAGAATCGCTTGGCTTCGTCGTACACTGCCCGCGGCCCTACGGAATTGACGTGCCCCCAGTACTCTTCTTTCTGCGGCGACATTTCCGGATCGCCATAGCATTCGCTGGTGGAAGCCATGAAAAACTTTGCATTTTTGCGCAACGCCAGCTCCAGCGCATTTTGCGTACCGATCGATCCCACCATCATCGTGGCAATCGGGTGCTTCAAATAATCGGGCGGGCTCGCGGGCGAAGCGAAATGCAACACACAACCCACTTCGCCATCCACCTGCAGGGCGTCGTCGTTGCTCACATCTTCATTTTCCAATTTGAATTTTGCGTTCTTGGCCAAATGCCGGACATTTTCTGCTGTCCCGGTAATGAAATTATCCACCGCCAGCACGTCCCAGTCTTCGGCAAGCAACCGGTCACACAAATGCGAACCCAGAAATCCTGCTCCGCCCGTGACTACCGCACGCATTCTTCCTCCAAAATATCAGTTCGCCAGTGTAGCCTGCGCTCCGCCGATTGACCACCTCGCCATCGCAAGATACGATGCGTCCACTCTTATGACTTTTCGTAATAATTTTGCGCCTACGAATGTAGCGCCGCGCCGTTACTACACCCGCCGCTCCAGCGGCTTGGGCCTTTTGCTCCTGATCGCCTTTATTTTCTGTTTCTTTTACGTTGGCCGCTGGCTCATTGTCGAAGATCCCCTCGACCACGCTCAGGCCATCGCCGTCCTCAGCGGCCGCATGCCCCTTCGAGTCCTGGAGGCAGCCAAACTCTATCGCGCCGGCTACGCTCCGGAAGTCTGGCTGACGCATTCCACGGAACCAGGTAAATCTCTGCAAGATATGGGATTGAAATATCTCGGAGAAGAGGACTACAACCGCGAAATTCTCATCCATGAAGGCGTGCCGCCCGCCGCCATCCACGTGCTTGAGCCGCCCATTCTCAACACCGCCGACGAAGTCATCGCCATTAAATTCGCGTTGAACGCTGCGCCCCTGCACACCGTCATTATTGTTACAAGTAAGCCGCACACGCGCCGCGTGCATACGCTATGGCGTACGCTGACCCACGGCGAAGGCCGCATCATCGTGCGCGCATCGTCACAGGACCCCTTCGATGCGCGGCATTGGTGGCGCAATACCACCGACGCCTTGGATGTGGTCAGGGAAGTTCTAGGGCTGCTGAATGCCTGGGCCGGCCTGCCGTTTCATCATTCTTAATTTGCTCGTCCCAAAATACGGGTCTTATTGCGCGCGCCACGGCTAAAAAAATAAAAATCGTTTCCGGGGTGACTGTACTCGCTCATCTTGCAACTCCGGCACATGAGGCAAGTCGCGCCCTTCGAAAGCAGCCTTCGGATTATCTATAAATAATGCGCGCGCCTTATCTTCCCCAAACGCTTTCGCGACCACCTCAAACGCCGGCCTCAATTGGAGAGGCCTTGAGGTGGTATTGTGCGCGTCGCTGCATACAAAATGAATCAGGCCGGCCTCAATCCAGCGCATCGCATCTTTCTGCGCCGCCGGGCCAAACCGCCCCGTTAGCGCCCAGCCGGTCACTTGCCCGTAACAGCCATGGCGTACCCAGGTAATCAGCCGTTCCGGCCGCAATCGCAATAATCGATTGCGCTCTGGATGCGTCACAATCGGACGTATTCCCGCTAGCTGCATCTCATGCAAGGTCTGGTCCATCGCCGGCGGAATGGCAATTTCATTAAATTCCACCAGCAAATAGTCCTTCTGATTCACGCAGAAGCGCGGAGCGTGCTGTTTCAACGAAGCAATATTCTCCGGGTTCATGTGAAAATCGCATCCCGTTGCCAGTTTCAGCCGGTCGCCAACTTCCATCTGCAGTTCTTTGCACAACGCCCGAATTTTTGGGTAGTCGAAAAAGTGTGTGCTGTTGGAATGGGGAGTCGCCACCAGGTGGGTGATCCCATCGGTGATAGCCGCGTTGGCCATTTCCACCGATTCCTCCATCGTTTTTGGTCCGTCGTCCAGCCCAGGCAAAATGTGGCAATGCAAATCAATCATAGTGGGGCGTACCGATAACCTGCTCTCTCTACTTCAATTTTCGCTCATCCCGCCGCTCGGTACCAATGCCCACGTATATCCCCGTAAACAAGCTGTAAACACCTCAGTAGTCAGCTTGGTTTTGTCCTCGCCGAAACTGCTATATTTGATGTGTAAGTGCCGCCGAGCTTGTGGCCCTGTAGCCCCGATAAACCGCCGCATCGCGGATTAAGAGAAAATCTTAAACATCAAACGAGGAAGACGACGAACTCATGCCAATCGACCGGAAACCCGAATTCTTCAAAGGCGCCCAGCTTAAAGTAGGCATTATTGGTTGCGGCTATGTGGGATTGCCGCTGGCGTTACGTTTTGCCGAAGCGGGCCACAAAGTTACAGGTTTCGACACCGACCCTAAAAAAGTCTCCATGCTCAACGCCGGCAAATCTTACATCGAGCACATCCAACAAACCAAGATTCAACAATTTGTGAATAGCAAACATTTCGGCGGCACCACCGATTTCGAGAAGCTGAAAGAATGCGACGCGATCATCATCTGCGTGCCAACGCCTCTCGATGAACGTCGTGAACCGGACTTGAGCTACGTTGAGCAGACCGCGCTCTCCATTCAGCCTAATCTGCAAAAGGGCCAACTCGTGGTCCTGGAATCAACCACCTACCCCGGCACCACCGAAGAGCTCGTCCTACCAATTCTCGAAAAAACCGGTCTCAACTGCAAAATCGCAGTTGGCCCGCAGAACGAAAACATTCCCTGCGATTTTTTCCTCGCCTTTTCTCCCGAGCGCGAAGATCCCGGCAACAAACAGTACGGCCTCGCGCAAATTCCTAAAGTTGTTGGCGGTATCAATCCTCCCAGCACCCGCGCCGCACTCGCTCTTTACGCTCAGGTGGTAGCTAAAGTCATTCCCGTCAGCTCCACCCGCGCTGCGGAAATGGCCAAGCTGCTCGAGAATATTTTTCGCTGTGTGAATATCGCGTTGGTGAATGAGCTAAAAATGCTCAGCCTGCGCATGAATATCGATATCTGGGAAGTCATCGATGCTGCCGCCACCAAGCCTTTCGGCTTTATGCCGTTCTATCCCGGCCCAGGTCTGGGCGGACATTGCATCCCGGTTGATCCTTATTATCTTTCATGGAAAGCGCGCGAATTCGATTTTTCAACACGTTTCATCGAACTGGCCGGCGAAGTGAACACCGCCATGCCTTACCACGTTGTCGACGCCATCGCAGCAGCGCTTAATAATCAGGAAAAAAGCCTCAAAGGTTCGAAGTTGCTGATCCTCGGCGTCGCCTACAAAAAAGATGTCGACGATTTGCGTGAATCCCCCACGCTGAAAATCATGGAATTGCTCAAGCAGCGTGGCGCGAACTTCGATTACAACGATCCCTACTTCCCGCAGCTCCACAAAATGCGCCACTACAACTATGAAAATATGAAGTCCGTGCCCTTGAATCCGCAGACTCTCGGCAGCTACGACGGCGTGATCATCGCCACCGATCACACCAGCTACGACTACAACGTCATCGTGGACAGCGCCAAGCTGGTGGTCGACACTCGCAACGCCACCCGCCGCGTCATGCGCCATCGCGACAAAATTGTGCTCTGTTGATTGCGCGCTGAACGAAACGCGATTCACTGGATTAAACGATCGAGCTGGAAATCCTGAATGCTACTTGCCAAGGCGGACTTGAAAGTTTTTCTACTCGGCCTTCACTAGCTCCACTCGCGCTGTCGCAAACGGCATCACCGCTTCAAGCAGCACCGGCAGGCGCGCGTCGCTGTTGCTCAAATACAAAATAAAATGCGCGTCCTTCATTTCAGCGCCGTTATCCAAAACCCGTAGCTCAATCTTCAAAGTGTTGAAATTTCCCGCGGGCACCGTTACTGGCTCTCCGCGCGCCTCCAGCCGGGCATGCACATCGTACAATTTGTGGCCGTCGTAAACCGGGCTGCGAACTTCCGGAGTTTTCGTCCAATCCACGGTGCGCAGGTACTGCATCATCCCCAGCGGATCGCGCGTCCCGGGCAATACTCGGGCCGCTGTGGCATTCGGCGGCGCCGGCTCCCTTACCGCGGGCGACATGCGCTGCACGGAGTCCACCGTCTGCCCCTTTTCATTCAGGTGCATTTCATATTGCATGCTTACCAGCGTGCCCGCGTCGCTGTAGGAATCAAACTGATCGTCCAGCGCAAACATCATGCGCAAGGGATTCTCGGTGTGCGCAAACGCCTGCAGGTGCCACGCATTTTTGCCCAGAAAATTCCGCTTCTCCGCAACCTTCAAAAGAAGGTTCGCCACGTTACTCAACTTCGACACATTCGCGGAATATTGCCAGGCCTCGCCCGTGCGTAGCGGCGAAGCTGCCTCCGCAACCACAGCTGCTTTTTTCTTATCAACCGGCTGCCTTGCAGCATCAGGTGAAGGCCGCGCAGTCTCGCTCGGTTCCGCAACTCCGCGTTCTTTGGGTTCTTCAGGCATCGCCGCCGGTTGCGGCGCTGTCACAGTCACAGCCGCGGAGGCCCGTGAAACTTCTCTCCGGTTGTGCATTTGCCACGCCACCGCGCCGCCAGCCAAGAACGCGATGCCTATCAACGTCAGTGTCGTTTTATTGCTCATATCCTATGCGTGACGCTCCTCGCAAACAGTACCTTGCACTCCAAATTTCCGTCGTACAATTATCTCGCTCGCGGCACTCCAGGCTTCTTTGTCTGCGTTGCCGGATACTTTCAGCGTATCAAAACGCGCATCGCGCGTCTTTGCCAGGGCTTATGGTTTTTCTATCGCCGCTTGAGGCCGCGATATCCTTCCGGGGAGGATTTTCTTATGCGCTACCTTGTAACCGGCGGCGCCGGTTTCATAGGTTCAAATACCGTCGACGAACTGGTGCGCCGGGGTCACAGCGTAGTGGTCCTCGATGACCTTTCCGGCGGCAAAGAAGAAAATCTCGCCGAAGTCCGCAACAAAATTACCTTCATCAAGGGCACCATCACTGACATCGAGATAATCCGCCGCGCGATTTTTGAAGCCGATTACGTAATCCATTTGGCCGCGCGTACCTCCGTGCCTTTCTCCATGAAAGACCCCATCGAAACCAATCGCATCAATATCGATGGCACCCTCAATGTTCTTGTGGCTGCGCGCGACGCCAAGGTCAAGCGCGTGGTCTTCGCGGCTTCTTCTTCCGCCTATGGCGAAACTCCCACGCTGCCAAAAACGGAAAACATGCAGCCCCAGCCTATTTCTCCTTATGGCGTCACGAAATATGTCGGCGAGCTTTACGCCCAGACTTTCGGCCGCTGCTTCGGCCTGGAAAACGTGTGCCTCCGCTACTTCAACATTTTTGGTCCGCGCCAGGACCCCAGCTCGCCCTATTCGGGTGTCATGGCAAAATTCTGCACTGCCTTCCTGGAAGAAACCGAACCCGTCATTTTTGGCGACGGCACGCAGTCGCGCGATTTCACCTACGTCGACAACGCTGTTCAGGCCAATTTGCTGGCCTGTGAAGCCCCTCGCGCCTCAGGCGGAGTCTTCAACATCGGCACTGGAATGCGCGTTAACTTGAATGAAGTGGTCGAGGCTTTGGGTGCCATCTCCGGCAAGCCTCTGCAAGCGCGTCACGATCCGCCACGCGATGGTGACATTCGCGACTCCCAGGCCGACATTACCCACGCTCGCGCCGTCCTCGGCTACGAACCCACTGTAGGCCTGGAGGAAGGCCTGCATCGCACCTTCGATTGGTACCGCGCCACCCAGGCCGCAAAAACCGAAGCTAAATCTTAGACATTTTTTTAGCTATTTTCTAGAGATCATTAAGAGAGCGCCCCGGCGTTTCGGATTACGTAGAATTACAGTCCACTACGCTCGGGCTGGAGGCGTTGCATGACACTTGATATCCGCGGCCTTGCTCCACTTCTGCAGGTATTTGACACGCCGACATCCATTCATTTTTATCGCGACATCCTTGGCTTCGAAGTTGTGAATACCTCTGGGGAGGGTGACGACGTGGGTTGGGCTTTGTTGCGCCTCAAGGGCGTCGAATTGATGCTCAACACTGCGTATGAAGGCGATGAGCGCCCGCCTGGTCCCGACGCAAATCGTGTGTCTGCTCACGGCGACACCGGCCTGTACTTTGGCTGCCCGGATGTGGAACAGGCTTACGTTCACTTGCGTATCAAAGGCCTTGATGTAGCGGAACCAGTCATTCGAACATATGGCATGAAGCAGCTAAACGTCACCGATCCCGATGGCTATAATTTGTGCTTGCAATGGCCGGCCTGATTGTGAAGAGCTCAAAAAACTTGTCGAATTCTGAGCCAAAAATCTATCTGGGCACATCTGCGTTTACTGCGGCGGGATGGCCAGGCGCTTTCTATCCGTCGGAAATAAAATCGAAAGATTATCTCTCGTACTATGCGCAAAAGTTTGACACGGTGGAAGTGAACTCTACGCTGTACGGCTGCCCCACGCCTCGAACCGTGGAAAACTGGGCCGCCAAAACTCCCGACAATTTTATTTTCTCCATCAAGACTCCCCGTTCCATCACCCACGACAAAATTCTCGTGAACTGCGACGCCGAGCTCGAAGAATTTCTGACCACCATGGAAATCCTCGGCCCCAAGCTAGGCCCGATCCTCTTCCAGTTCCCGCAATTCGGCCCCGGCGTCTTCGCCGACCGCCACGCCTTCACCGACCGGCTCATCCCTTTTCTCAATAAATTGCCACCGGGGCGCAAGTACGCGATCGAGATTCGCAATCCCGAGTGGCTCGACGCCGAATTCGCCGATCTGCTTAGGCAACATCACATCGCGCTAGGGCTCCCGGACCTGCCGTACATGCCGCGCCCTGAAGAGCTAGCGCAAAAATTTGATCCCATCACCGCGGATTGGACCTACATTCGCTGGCTCGGCGACCGCAAAGGCATCGAGCTGCAAACGCTCATGTGGGACAAAACTATCGTGGACCGCACCGCGGAGTTAACCAGCTGGGTGAATTTCTGTTACCAGATTAAAAGACGCGGCATCCTCATCTACGGCTACGCAAATAATCATTACGCAGGCCATGGACCCGCAACCATCAGGCAATTCCGCGATCTGTGGCGCAAAAAAGGATTCGCTCCATTGCCTGAGCCGGCGCCTGCACCAAGGCCAACAACTCCAATTCAAGCCCCGCCTAAAAAACAACCGTCCCTCTTCGACTAGCTGAACTCGATTTGCGCGAAAATTACGGCAGTACCGTCGGCCCATAACTTAGCGGCTCGCCCGCCTTCGGCACGTCGTAGTTATTCCAGAACCACAACGGATCGAGTTTTTTCTTCTCCGGCCACACCTGATCGAGTGTGTCGCCTTCAAATAATTCGCCATTCTTCATCACCCAGCGAATCGAATTGGTGTTATGAATATCGTCCAGCGGATTCTTATCAAAAATCACCAGGTCCGCTAGTTTCCCCGGCTCGATCGAGCCGAGATCCTGCGGCCGCCCCACAATTTTCGCTCCATTGGAAGTCGCGCAACGCAAAACTTCCAGCGGCGTCATTCCACCGCTGGCCAGCATCCACATTTCCCAGTGGTAGCCCAGCCCTTGCAGCTGTCCATGACTTCCTACGCCGACCAAAGTGCCGGCGCGTTGCAGTTTGGCCACCTGCGCCGCTAATTTTGGAAACGCGTATTCGTCTTTCCGGAACCATTCCGGTCGCCGCTTCGTTTTCTCATCAATTATTCTGTGCGGCGTAAAATGGTTTAACTTGGCGTTATCGTGCACTTCGGTGTTTTCGTACCAATAATTCTCGCCAAACGGGCCGCCATAATTCACGATCAACGTGGGCGTCTCTGAAATCCCCGACTGCGCGAACATCTGAATCACGTCCTTATACAGCGGCGTGATCGGCAGGGTGTGCTCGTTACCGTGGAAACCATCGATCACGTGCGTCAAGTCCAGTTTCAGATCGATCGCGCCTTCGGTAGTCGGCATCATCTCCAACTCTTTCGCGGCCTGAACCATGTATTGCCGCTGCCTGCGATTGCCCACGATGTAGCTCTTGATGTTGTGCGTGCCGTAATATTTGCGATATTTCGTCAGCACGCCCTTCACTTCTTCCATGGACTGAAAATTGTTGTCGGAAAACACTCCCGGCCCGGTGGAAAAAGCGCGCAGCCCGATTATGTCCCCGCTATCCGTCAGGTCCTGATACGCAAACATATCGTTCGTGCCGGTCTGCACATCCAGCCCGGCGGTCACTCCGTACGCCAGGTTGGCAAGGAACGCCCAGTTTTGCGTGTCCAGAATCCCTCGCCGAATTTCCGTCCAGTGCGCATGCGTATCGATAAATCCAGGAGAGATGGTCTTACCGCGCACATCAAAAATTTTCGCCCCGGCCGGAGCGCTGCCCCGCGCGCCCACGCTCTTGATGCGATTGTCCTCGATGACGATGTCGGCATTCTTCAAAACTTCGTCGCCCTTCATGGTCACCACTGTCGCGCCGCGCAGCACTATGCTGCCTTTCGGCGTTTTTCTGGGTACTTCCAGGGTCACCGCGATTTCTTCGACATCCTTCTCTTCCTCCTTCAATTTCTTAGGCTCTTTCTTCTCCTCTTTCTTATCAGCTTTTTTGTCGTCTTTTTTTGCGGCCTCGGTTTGTTCCCCGTTGCTGTCTTTCTTATCGTTATCCTTTGCGTCCTTCGCATCGTCTTTCTTATCGTTATCCTTTGCGTCCTTTGCATCGTCTTTCTTATCTCCATCCTTCTTGTCGGCGTCTTTTTTGTCTTCGTCCTTCTTTTCGTCCTTCGGCGGCTCGAAGGAAATCGCGCTCAATGGCTCGCGAAACAAACTCGATCCCACCGCCCACGTAATGGTTTTCCCGTCATCGGCCCACGCGAAATAATCGGCTCCGATATCCGTCAAGCGTTTTGCTGGCACTGCCGCGGTACTCACGTTCACTGTGGGCGCCTCGCCTCCAACCACCGGCATGGCGATCAGATAAAGCTGATTCATCACGTGCGCCAGCACCCATTGCCCATCGGGACTGGCCCGCACATCGTCAGCGGGAATCGGCTCCTCAAAAAAATACAGTCCCTGCCCCTTTACCTGCAGGTGCGTGCGGCGATCTGTCCCGTCGTAGCGCAGCGACACCAGACCCTGCGGCGTGTACACATAAATGCGATCTTTCTCGTGAGTAAAATGTGGTCCCCCAGCTCCTCGCGCCGGCAAAATCAAATTCGCTTCGCCGCCTTCCGAGGGAATCCAAATCAGGTCAGCGTTTCCGGTTTGCCCGCCATCAAATTCGCTGTTCTCCCGGTCATAGGCATTCCCGCGCAGCGCCACAATTTTCGATCCATCTGGCGACCACGCCGGGTTGCTGTACACCGCCAGCGATTTTGACAATTGCACCGGCGTGCCGCCGCTGGACGGCACCTTCCATAATTGTCCGCCTTCGCTCGACCACGTCACATAAGCGATGAATTTTCCGTCCGGCGACCACGCCGGTTGAAACTCACGCCCATTCCCGCTGGTCAATCGCTGCGGCTGCCCGTGAGGTAAATCCATGGTGTACAAGTGCGTCATCGCCGAAAACGCCAGCCTCTTGCTATCCGGCGACTCCACCGGATCCATGATCAAACGCACTTTGACCGGCCCTTGTTCCACTCGCTGCGGAAAATCGAGCTTCGGCCCGATGTCCTGTGAAACCTGCGCCGTGAACGGGATTATTTTTTCGTTCCCGCTCGCCAAGTCGAGTCGCCTGATTTTCCCATCCTGGTTGTAAACAATTTCTTTTCCGTCCGGCAGAAACGCGAACCCCGGAAACACGTCGCGCGTAAATCGCGCTTCCTGATCGTCGCGCGTCACCGGATATTTCACCCAGTGATCTTCGCCCGTCTCCAGATTGCGCAGCCGCAACCCTGTTTCCGTTTCATACCGCGTCACGTATACCAACTGTTTTCCATCCGGTGACAATGTCGGTCGAAATGCGCTTTCCGGTTGCGAGATAATTTCGTCTTCATCGCCGGTCCTCCGGTCTCGTCGCACGATCTTCCACAGCGGCAGTTGCGCGTTGTAACTGAAGGGCCCCTGCCGCACTGCGTAATACAAATATTTTCCGTCAGGCGAAGCCACCACCCCCACGGCGTTATGCCGTTCCTTGCGCGGCGTCGTAGGCGTTGGTTTGGACTTGGTGATTTGCACGCCAGTCCCGCCATCCACGTGAAACATCCACAGCTCATTCGCCCCGATACCGAACGGCATCTTCGACGCCACAATGTATTTCCCATCGGGTGTCCATGCCGGAGACGTGAAGTCGTCGGCCGTATTTTTTGAAACCTGCTTCACCCCAGTGCCATCCGGATGGATGATCCAGATGTTTTCACTACCTTCGCGGTCGGAAATGAACGTAATCCATTGCCCGTCGGGAGAAAATCTGGGCTGGCTGTCGAATGCCATGCCGCCGGAAATAAGCTTGGCCTGTCCGCCCTCAATCGGCAAAGTGTAGAGGTCGCCCATCAACTCAAACACAATGGTCTTTCCATCCGGTGAAACGTCCAGTGATAACCACGTTCCCTCATCCGTCGTAAACGTGATTTTGTGGTCCGGTTTCAGCGGCAGTCCCTTTTTCTCGTCCTTTTTGTCATCCTTCTTCTCGGGTTTTTGCTCATCCTTCTTATCTTGGTCTTGCTTATCTTGGTCTTGCCCTTGATCCTTCACATCCTCAGCGGCAAGTTGATTGTTGCCCGGCCGAACACCCATCTGCGAAACTTCGGCGCTAGCTCCCTTCACGCCAAAACCGATGAACAGCGCCGCAATCCCCAGCCACGTCGCAAACCCACACACCCCCGGTTGCTTGGCGATCATCCTGGTAATTCCTCCATTGCTGATTTGACGTGTGAAAACCCGAATCGTTCTTCTATGTTGCGACTACTCGGCGGCGCCCCGTTCCCCCCGAAATCACAAAGCCCGGCATCATAACTCGCCATGCCACTCAGCGCATCATCTTCTTTATAGCTTCGCGGTTACCCGCCACCCTCTGTACAATAAAAACAGCACCAAATTATTTAAACGCCAACTCAGGGAGAACAAAAACTGCAGATGGGTACCTTGGAAGTGGTGGCTCCCGGCCCTCTGACGATTGCTCCGCAGGAAGATCCAGAGATTTTGGATCTATCGCTGGTTCTTCCCACCTATAACGAGAGCGCGCACATCGACGCGATCGTCGAGCAACTCATCCCCGTGCTCGACGGCATTCCTACACTCCGATACGAAATTATTATTCTGGACGACGATAGCCCCGATCGTACTTGGGAAAAAGCGCTTCAGTTATCCCAAAAATTTCCGCAAGTGCGCGCGATTCGCCGTCAGAACGAGCGCGACTTGTCCACCGCGGTTCTGCAGGGATGGCAAATCGCCCGCGGCGAGGTTTTTGCCGTGATGGACGCGGACCTGCAACATCCCCCCGAAACCATCACCCAATTGTGGCGGGCCATGAAACGCGGCGCGGACCTCGCCGTCGCCAGCAGGAACGTCGAAGGCGGTGGCGTAAGCGATTGGACTCTTCCGCGGCGCATCGTTTCGCGTAGCGCTCAATTGTTGGGACTCGTTGTGCTACCTGAGGTCGCCGGAAAAGTCAGCGACCCTCTGAGCGGCTATTTCATGGTGCGGCGTTCCGCATTGGAAGGACGCGAGCTGAAGCCATTGGGGTACAAAATCCTCATGGAAGTGTTGGCACGCGGGGAAATAGAAAAAATCTCGGAAATTCCTTATGTTTTCCGCGAAACCCCGGAGCGCCCCAGCAAGCATTCGCCTGCGGTGTTCGGGCAGTACCTGCAGCACCTCAGCCGTCTGCGCATTCACCTGTTGAAGACCTCTCCCTTTGTGCGCTTTTGCATCGTGGGCGCCAGCGGAACGTTGATCGACACCACCATGCTCTTTCTTTTAAGCGATCCGCGCACGCTGAACTGGAGTCTGACCGGAAGCAAAATTATTGCCGCCGAAGTGGCCCTAGCGAATAATTTTATCTGGAATGATTTATGGACCTTCGGGAAATTTTCAAGGCACCAGAACAGTTTTCGCCAGCGCGTCCGCCGTTTCCTCAAATTCAACCTGCTGTGTTCCGTTGGAATTATCTTGAATCTCATTATCTTGAATGTCGGCTTCAAGGTATTCCATATGAACCGCTACATCGCGAATTTATCCGCCATTTTTGTGGTCACTTTTTGGAACTATAATACCAACCGCAAACTTAGCTGGCGTACCACCGCAAAAGAATAGAAAATTATTCCCATGAAAAATGTTTTGAAAAGTAGAGGCAACACCGCAGTTCTCGTGTGCACAGTGATATTCCTAATCGGTGCAATTACAGTGCCCGCCGTGACGCATGCGCGGCATGACCCCGCCACTCCGCCAGCCGTTAATCAAATGGCGCACGACATCTTCAAGCAACTGGTGGAGATCAATACCACCGATTCGGTGGGTAACGTGACCACCGCGGCCGAAGCCATGGCCAAACGCTTACGCGAAGCCGGATTCGCCGACAACGACGTCGTCGTTGCCGGCCCCAACGAAAAAAAGAAAAATGTAGTCGTGCGCTTCCACGGCAGCGGCAAGCGCAAGCCCATTTTATTTATCGGCCACCTGGATGTCGTGGAAGCTCGTCGCGAAGACTGGACTACCGACCCATTTCAGTTCGTCGAAAAAGATGGCTTCTTCTACGGCCGCGGCACCAACGATATGAAAGCCGGCGACGCCCTGCTGCTCACCACTTTCATTCGCCTTAGAAAAGAAGCCTACGTCCCGGACCGCGATTTAATTCTCGCCCTGACCGCCGACGAGGAAGGCGGCAATTTCAATGGCGTGGAATGGCTGCTCAAGGAACATCGCGACTGGGTGGACGCCGAATATTGCATCAACCTCGACGGCGGTGAATTCGAACAGCAGAACGGCAAGCGCCTACTGGCCGCCATGCAGGGCAGCGAAAAAGTCTATGCCGATTTCCAATTCGAATCCGTAAATCCGGGTGGCCACAGCTCCGAGCCGGTGCGCGATAACGCCATTTACCATCTTGCCGGTGCGCTGGCCCGCTTGCGCGATTACGATTTTCCGGTGAAGGTCAACGAAATCACCGAAAATTATTTTGCGCGCACTGCCGAAATTTCTCCCGGCGATTCCGCTGCGGATTTAAGAGCCGTTGCTAAAGATCCGCCCGACCAAGCCGCCGCCGCCCGTCTCTCGCGCGAGCCTTATTACAACACCTTGCTGCGCACCACTTGCGTGGCCACTATGCTGAGCGGTGGACATGCTCCCAACGCTTTGCCGCAGACCGCGCGAGCCAATGTGAATTGCAGGATTTTCCCGGGCGAAAATCCCGAAGATGTGCGTAAAACCCTGGAGCGCGTGGCTGCCGATTCGAAAGTAAGCGTCACTCTGGTGCCACAGTTGGGCGCTGACGGCAAGCCCGTTCCCACTGTCACACTGCCGCCTTCCGCGCTGCTCCCCGAGGTCGTCAAGGTCATGGAGAAAACCCTGAATGAGACCTACCCCGGCGTGCCCCTGGTAGCCACCATGTCCGCCGGAGCCAGCGACGGCAAATTCACGCGTACCGCCGGAATTCCCACCTTCGGTATCGCTTGCATGTTCTTTGAACTGGGCGACAACCGCGCCCACGGAAAAGACGAACGCATCGGCGCCCAGGATTTTTACGACGGAGTCAATTTCACCTACAAATTAATCCGCGCTCTGAGCGCTTCAAATTAACTTGTAGATTAATGTTATTATAATGTTATGTTAGCAAACAAGTAATCCGGGGCACTCTCTCCCGCCGTGAAGCCCACAACCAGTTACAACCACTACAGTAGGAGGGTGCCCCACCCTCAATTTGTAGCGTGGGTCTCTCGATTGGCGTTGATTTTGAAGCTAACGTAAATGTTGTTTTTGAAGTTGGCGTAAAGCAGTTGAACTAACCAGCCCGAATCAATCGAATGCGTTACAAAACTTCCCTTGGAGCGTTAAACGATTTCGCTGATTTTTTTATCCAGGTGGGCGAGGGCGGCTTCGAGGGATTTGCGGTGTTGCGGGTGGGTGGCCGATTCCAGGTCGTTAACGATTCTGATCCGCGAGAGTTGTAAGTCTTTACGTTCCTGATCGCGTCTTAACTGCTCGGCCGTTTTGGCCGCCGACGTCGATTTCTCTTGCTTGGCTTCCAGAAGCTCGACCTGAGACTCTACGTCCTTGCTTTCCCATCCTCTAGCCATAACGATATTTTGACATAATTTGAGCGGTCTGTGGATATTTTCCGCGAAAAATTGTCAGGCGCCGGCTGCCCGCCGTCGCGGCAAAACAGGTACCGAAGGATGCATCACGCTTTGCACTGTGCTCTCGGCTGTACGCGCAAGATTCTCGGCAAATACCCCGGAATACGAAAAGATCGCGCCGCGGTCCGCCCAGCGAAGCCGCAAAATCCATCTCCCGTCCATCTCTTCGACGTACGCGGAAATCAGTTCAGCCACGGGAATGACCAACAGTGGGTGAAAGTCTGCTTCCAATGCCCACAGCTTTTGTGAACCTACAAAAAGCTGCACTGGAACCGCGAAGCTTCCTGACTGAAATGTGCCGCCGTCGACCACCATTAAAGCCCCCAGTTCCCGGGCTTTATCGTCGATTCCAGACGTAGCTTTGGGAGGCGGCAGGAGAATGGCCACTATAAACGCCACCAGCCCGGCAACCGCCAAAAAATAACTGCCAAAAAAGCCGATAGGCAAGATCACCAGGGCGGCGCCAAACACACCCAGCACCATACGAAAAATGACCCAGGAGCGCTCGTCTCGTCGAAGATTCAGGACCTTAGGAACCAGCAACACTACGGCAAATCCAGCCCCAATGACTGTCTTGCGTAACTTGGCGGCTAAGCCATCGGTTGGAGCGGTTTCAGTGGTCGTTGCGGTACTCATGGTATCGTCCCGGACACAACTTCAAAGGAGCTACCTGCCCTTAAGGGCAGGTCCAAGATAATACGCGATTTCGCCATTTCTGTGTAGATGTTGAATTAGGCAAAAAAGTAGCAGTTTTTAGTGCGACATGCCGCCGGGTGCGGATTTCAGCTTGGGGTCATCGCCTTTCATGGCCGCCTCGGACAGCAAAACGCGGCCGGGTTTTGCGCCGGTGGCTTTGCCGTCGTCCCAAACAAGCGTGCCATTCACAAAAACTTTCTCAATTCCGCTCGAAAGCTCAAATGGCTTTGCGAAAGTGGCGTGATCGATCACCGTATCGGGGTTAAAAAGCACCACGTCAGCGAACGCGCCTTCGTGCAGTGTGCCGCGCTCTTTCCAACCCATGCGTTGCGCCGGCAAACCGGTCATTTTATGAATGGCCTCGGGCAGAGTAATCCAATGTTTTTCGCGAACATACACGCCGAGCACTCGCGGAAATGTTCCCGCGCCACGCGGATGCTGTGAACCAATCCCGCCATCGCTCGCGACCATCACCCAGGGCTGCTGGTAAAAAGCCTGAATGTCCCGCTCCATCATGGATTTGGCGATAATGCTTGCCTCGGTGTTGGCCGCGTCCCCCTCGCGAATAATCTGAATGTACATTTCTGTGGGCGAAATTTTACGCGCGCTGGCCAGTTCCGCGATGTTATGGCCGATATATTCAGGATGCGGAGCGAATTCCGTAATGGTGACCGTGTCCGCCCCGCCGGTATCGGTCAGCGCCTTTTCCACGCTCTGCGGATTTGTATATTGCTTGTCGGGCATCAGCACTTTGATGTTGGCATTCCACGCGTCATACGGATAACAGTCGGCCAGGAAATCCAGCCCCCGTTTGCGCGCTGCTTCCACCACGTTAATGAATTCGGTCGATTTGCCCCACACCGCGACGGTTTCCAACTTGATGTGCGAGTGTTCGATGGGCAAATGGGCGCTCTGTCCGACGGCAATTTCTTCCTCTAACGCGGAGAAGCTTTTATTGCCTTCATCACGGACGTGCGTCTCGTAGAAGCCCCCATGTTTTGCAGCCACTTCCGCCAATGCCACAACTTCCGCAGTGGAGCTATAACTGGCCACGTCGTACTCGAGGCCAGTGGACACGCCCAGCGCGCCTTCATTCATGGCCTCTTCGGCCATCCCCACCATTTTTTGCACTTCCTCGGGAGTCGCTTCCCGCTGAAAATCCTTGCCCATCACCTGCGACCGGACCGTGGCATGCCCGAAAAGCGTGGCCACATTCAGCGCTGCCGGCGCTTTTCGCCGGGTGTCCATCCATGCTGCAATCGGCCACGGCGAAAAACCGTCAGGGCCCAGAATCACCGTGGTGATGCCCTGCGAAATTTGCGTCTCGGCCAGCGGATCCTTGTCCAGCCCTTGCTCCGAATGGTTATGAATATCAATGAATCCAGGCGCCAGAACCAGCCCTTGGGCGTCGATAACTTGTTCCCCTTTTACAGGCTTGAACACCCCGATCTTGGTAACGCGATCGCCCACGATGCGCACAGTGACCTTTTTCAGCGGCGCGTCGCTGCCATCCGACACTTGCGCATTGACGATCACAATCGCGGCAGCCTGCTCAGATTTCTCCTGCGCCGCGATCATGCCCGCCGTAACCGCCGCTGCAAGCAGCAATAGTGCGCCAGCTTTTAAAACAATCAACTTCATGCCAACCCTCAGATCGCAGCAGTATGACAAAAATCACGCCTCAGGGAAGCATTGGTTTTGGAACGGTAACCGCGTAATTTACAAGACTCAAAAGTCAGAACCTATGACTCCTTGCTTCGTTGACTCGTTTCTCCTCACAACCTAATATGAGCGGCGAATGGCAGATTCCTCCTCGCTGATCGGACAGACCGTTTCTCATTACCGCATCCTCGAGAAGCTCGGGGGCGGAGGCATGGGCGTAGTTTATAAGGCCCAGGACACGCGCCTGGATCGCTTCGTCGCGCTGAAATTTCTGCCTGACAATGTGGCAAGAGATCCGCAGACGCTTAGCCGCTTCCGCCGCGAAGCGAAAGCCGCATCCGCCCTGAATCATCCCAACATTTGCACCATTTACGACATTGGCGAAGAAAACTCCCGGGCGTTTATTGCCATGGAATATCTGGAGGGCACCACGCTCCGTCACCGCATAAGAGACCGCGCTATGGAGCTGGAGTCCTTGCTCTCGCTTAGTCTGGAAATTACCGAAGCGCTCGACGCCGCGCATGCCAAAGGAATCGTGCACCGCGACATCAAGCCGGCCAATATCTTTGTCACCGAACGGGGTCACGCCAAAGTTCTCGATTTTGGTTTAGCCAAGCAGGCTAACTCCAGCGAAGGTGTTTCACAACTCCCGACCGCTTTGTCCGAAGAAATCCTGACCAGCCCCGGCTCGGCGCTAGGCACAGTGTCGTATATGTCGCCGGAACAAGTGCGTGGCAAGGGACTAGACGCTCGCACCGACCTCTTTTCTTTCGGTGTGGTGCTCTACGAAATGGCCACCGGCGCCCTGCCATTTCGCGGCGACACCAGCGGCGTCATCTTCGACGCCATCCTGAATCGAGACCCGGTCGCACCCGTCCGATTGAATCCCGATCTGCCACCCAAGCTCGAAGAAATCATCAATCGCGCTCTCGAGAAAGACCGCAACCTTCGTTTCCAGCACGCCTCCGATCTCCACGCCGAATTACAACGAGTCAAACGCGATAGCAGCTCGGGACGTTTGCCAGTATCCGCTGCCAATCAAACGGGACGCGAAGAAGTAGTAACGCAACCGCCCTCCGAAAAAGTCACCACTGAATCTTCTCGCCGGTTTGCCTACTACATCGTACCGGCGCTCCTGGTTTTAGCGGCCGTGGCCGCGTATTTGCTGTACCGCTCAACCCAGAGCGCTCCTACGTTGAGCAAAGAATGGCAGCAGGTCACGTTCTTTACCGATTCCGCTGTTTACCCGACTCTATCCGAGGACGGACGCATGCTTTCTTTCGTTCGGGGAAACGAATCCTTCATTGGCCTGGGAGACATTTACGTTAAGTTTTTGCCCGACGGCCAGCCGCGTCAACTCACCCACGACGGGACCCACAAATTCAGTCCAGCGTTTTCGCCGGATGGCTCAACCATTGCGTACTCGCGAGTCGATCCGTGGAATACCTTCGCGGTGTCTGTACTCGGCGGCGAGCCCCGTTTGCTTCTTCCCAATGCTTCCTCTTTGTCCTGGATCGCAGGCGGCAAACGCCTGCTCTATTCTGAAATTAAAGAAGGCTTACACATGGCGGTGGTCACCTCCGATGAAGGTCGCGGAAACAGCCGTGACGTCTATGTACCTGCTGGCGATCGCAGCATGGCTCATCATTCCTATCTTTCGCCCGACGGGAAATGGCTTCTGGTGGTCGAAATGGATAGTCGTGGCGAGATTTTGCCCTGTCGCGTGGTTCCGTTTCACGGTCCGAGTGCGGTCCGTGTCGTCGGCCCCCCCAATAGTCCGTGTTTCGCAGGCGCTTGGTCCGCGGACGGAAAGTGGATTTATCTGGCTGTTACCACCGACGTATCGCATATCTGGCGTCAGCGTTTTCCTTCCGGAGATCCTCAACAGATCACCTTCGGCCCAACTTCGCAAGAAGGCCTGGCCATGGCCCCCGACGGTAAATCCTTGGTGACCTCGGTGGGCTCGCAAGACAGTACCGTATGGATTCACGACCAAGATGGCGATCACCAGATTTCCTCCGAGGGCAACGCGAGATCGCCATTATTTTCTGCCGACGAAAAGAGTCTTTATTTTTTGATGATCAACGGACAGTCACATCTTTCTGAATTGTGGATGAAAAATCTCAGCAGCGGAAAAATGGACATTGTCCTGCCTGAATACGCCATGGACAGCTATTCCGTTTCCCGCGATGGAAAGCAAGTTGCCTTCACCTCCAACGACGCCGCTGGCCACGCCGGCATATGGGTCGCGCCGACCAATCGGCGTTCTTCGCCAGTACGCATCTCCTCGACCCCAATCGAAGACTCTCCTCGATTCTTGCCGGATGGCGATCTCATTTTTCGCGCCGTTGAGGGCGGTTCCAACTTTATTTACCGCATGAAACCGGATGGAAGCGCTCGCACCAAACTGATACCTGAACGAGTGTTGGATCTTTCCACCGTGTCTCCGGACGGCCGGTGGGTCACTGCTGGCGTGCCCGTCTCCGACCAGGAGCATACCGCTGCGACCAAGGCATTCCGCGTGGGTGGAAATGAGGAAATGCTGGTATGCGCAGGCTACTGCAGCGCCGATTGGGATACTTCCGGAAAATTTTTATTTATAAGTTTCCTGGCGGAAAAGACCTACGCACTTTCTTTGACTGAGTTCTCTGGATTTCCGAAGTTACCTTCGGGCGGCCTCTCTCGATCGGAGGATTTTCCTGACCCGAAAACGGCGATAGCTATTCCGAATTTTGTGGAGTCGGCTATCAGTTCGTCGGTCTACGCTTACACGCGCCGAAACACGCGCCGCAACCTTTACAGGATTCAGCTGCAGTAACTCCAAATACTTGGTTTACGTGCTTGAATCTCGCAGCAAAGACTGAATGGCGGCCCGGGGAATCACGGCAAAATAAAACCGCGCCGTTCGCAAATGTCGCCAGCGGCGCGGTTTCATTACTCGAGTTGTCGATCCTGGTTTATTTACTTAACCGGAACAAAATCAAATTTCCCCGGGCTGTGCTGGTAAAACAGCGCGCCTTCGGTTTTGTCCCCGCCGCTCCAGTGTTTGTGTCCGCCCGGAACAAACAGGTAATCTCCCGGCCCCACGCGCTTTTCCCCGTCCTCATCCTTATAAAGGTAAGCGCCCTTGATGACCACGATGCGCGTGTCCGTGGTGTGGTAGTGCATTCCCGCATCGTAGCCCGGCTTGAATTTTGTGAAGGTCGCGTGCGGGCCGTTATCCGGATCGCCGGACAGCACCGCTGTGGATACCGAGTCTCCAGCTCTCGCGTTTTGTTTATACTCCGCCTTGCTTGCGGATATATACGTGGCGTGATCCTTGCTGCCGTTTTGTGCTCGTGCTATTGCTAGTGAAGCCACCAACAGCAAAGCTGCCGCTACCGGCAGAGTGAGGTGCTTCTTCATCATTTTCCTCCATGAAATTTTCAGGGCTCAATTCTTCGAAAGGGAACCGTGATTGCCAACTATATACACCATTATCCGAGGCTCGCGATACTTATTCCGCTGAACATGCCGTCAAACTACTGAAATACAAACTCGAAATTAAAAGTCGCGCGCGTTCAAAACTTTTTCGGCGAACTCTTTTGCTCCCGGCTTTCCGGCCATCACCATTTCGGCCCACTCCGCTCCGCCCTGCGAGAACCGAATCGCTTCGCTGGTCAGCGACTCCGGACCACCGGAATCGTTACCGCTGAAATAAATGCGTTCCATGGCATGCGCTGCGGCGATGCGATTTTTCGTATATTGTCCGGGTACACCCATGAACATGGGATGGCCGCGGCGATAAATGCGTACTTCCACCGGATCAACATTGAACTCCGGCAACACTTTCTGGAAATCCATCAGCACTTGCGCCGCGAGCTTTTTGCAATTGTCTTCTTCGAGCAGCGTGGAGCGCTGGTTTTCGCGCAGCGGCGTGTAGAACGAAAGAATGTTGTGCTTCTGGTGATATCCGGGCGTGTTGCGAATGGTCCAGTCCGCCACGATAAAATCCGTGAAGGAATTTCCCGGACACCAGGTGTCGTAGCCGCGGTTGTAAACAGGCTTATCGAAAATTAGGTTCACCACCGGATAAGGCGCGTAACGCGTGCGCTTCATCGCGGTCTTCTGCTCGTAAGGGATGCCCATCACCAGCCGCGAAGTGATGTGCTTTTGCAGACACATGATCACCGTTTTTGCCGCCACGGTAATCAACTGTCCGTCATGGAAATACGTTACCTTTACGTGATCGTCAGCCGGAACAACTGCCACCACCGTGGCCTCACCCAGCATGCGTTCCTTGTATTTCGGTTGCAGCACTTCCACCAATTTGTGCGTGATGCACCCAAGCCCGCCCGGCAAAATCACCCGCTTGGCGTCTTCTCCGGTGATCAGACCTTGCAGCGTAGCCAGAGCAACGAATGCGGAAGTGTCTTCCGTGGTGGCGCCCCAGTTGGATGGGCCGTAGCCATCCCACCACTGCTGAATTTCCGGCGCATACTTCGACGTGTAATCGGTGAGCGGCTGCGCGTCCAGTTCATCGACGTGTTTCAAGATGTCGATCTTCATCATGTCATTGCGAAATTTTTTAAAGCTGGCGCGCACTTCCTGCGGATACGGCAAATGATCCAGCCCGGCGTTCCAGGTATCGGCGACAAAAGTTTTGTTCACGATAGTTGGATCGGGATTATTTACCGGCAGAAGTTTCAGGCCCATCTCGGCGGCCAACTGGTCTCCATGATCGCCTTTGAAGGCATAGGCCGAGCCGGTAGCGAACGCCGCGCCATCGTATTCTTCCTGGTAAGCGTTGCCGCCAAAGTGATCTTCTTTTTCGAGCAACAACCAGTCTCTGCCGCGCAGGAAATACCCGGCCGAGAGTCCCGCGACGCCACCGCCGACAATCACCACGTCTGCCTTGCGCGTGGCCTCAGGGCGCTGGAATTGGTGGCCGTCGCGCACCTGGTGGCAGATTTCGAAATGCTCGCCTTCAACCCGCGGCGTCGTGGATTGTTCATCTGGGGCGGCAACCAAGGTCGCGTCAATTGGGCAGCCGGCAGCCACCGATCCTGCGACTACGTATTTGATGAAATTGCGGCGTGTGTGCGACATGAGTCTCCCTTATTTCAAAGAGCCTTGCGTTGCGCGCGAGTGCGCAACTGAAACCAGATCACAATCAAAATTACCGAAGCGGCAAAAATCAGTGTGGAGATGGCGTTGATTTCCGGCGTGATTCCGCGGCGCAGGCGGCCCCAGATTTCCAGCGGCAGCGTATTATCGCGGCCGATCAAGAAAAATGTCACCGCAATTTCATCCATGGAAAGCGTGAAAATCAGCAAGCCGGCCGCAATCAGGGAGAGTTTTAAGTTAGGCAAGGTCACGCGCCAGAAAGTTTGCAGTGGCGTTGCGCCCAGATCGAGTGAAGCTTCTTCCTGCGCGCGATCCATTTTTTGCAGCCCGGCAAAAAGTTCAGTAGTGGCGACGGAGATCAACGCCGTTCCATGGCCAAGAAACACGGTGAGCAAGCTCAAGTGCGCGCCCGCGTACACCGCGAACATCAACAACGAAAGCCCAGTAATAATCCCCGGCAAAATCAGCGGCAACAAAACCAGCCGCCGGAAAAGCGCTTTGCCCGGAAAGTTGGCCCGATCGAGAGCAAGAGCGGCAAGCAAGCCCAGGGTCAGTGAAAGCGCGACACTGCAAGCGGCAACGATCAAGCTATTCAGTACCGACGTCCAGATGGCGCCATCGGCAAAAAGTTGGCGATACCAATCAAGTGTGAGGTGGCGTGGCGGAAAGCCTCCAACGCCGTCGCGATTAAACGAATAAACGATGAGCACGATGATCGGCAGATAGATGAACGCGAACACCAACCACGCATACACGGCCAGCAGTGGCGCTCTACGCGTTACCGCAGTAACGGAGCGCGTCGGCGCCGTAGATGTTGTGGCACTCATCGGAAAGACCAGCGCTTCTCAAGGCGCTCAGTTAAAAATAAGAGCGTCACGGTGATCAATAGGATGCATACCGAAATGGCTGCGCCAAGCGGCCAGTCATACGCCGCGCCGAAGAGGCTTTGCACAATGTTGGCGATCATGGTGCCGGAAGCGCCGCCGACAAGCAGGGGCGCGAGAAAATCCCCCAAGGAAAGAACGAAGGCAAACGTCGCTCCGGCCAGCAATCCTGGGAGTGAAAGCGGGAGTATGACCCGAAGAAATGTTTTCAGCGGGCTCGCGCCGAGGTCTTGCGAAGCTTCAACCAGAGATCGCGGAATATGTTCCAACGCGGCATAAATCGGCAGAAAAACAAACGGTGTGTAAATGTGGGTCAGCATCAGGATCACGGCGAAGGGGCTGTAAAGCAGGAAGCCCACCGGCGCGTTCGTGAAATGCAGGTACTGCAGGAAGCCGTTCAAAACTCCGTCGCTGCCTAGAATCGTTTTCCACGCGTAGCCGCGAACCAGGTAACTCACCCACAGCGGCACGATCACCAATTGATACAACATTTCTCTGCGCGCTCCAGCGTGAAAAGAAAGATAGTAGGCCAGCGGATATCCAAGCAGCAGGGAACACAGCGTGACCGAAGCCGCGATGCGCATGCTGCGCAGCAGCACGTGCACATAGACAGGATTAGTAGCTAGCGTGCGGTAATTTTGCAGGTTCCATTGGTGAACGATAAATCCATCACGAACAATCCAGAAACTGTGCGCCAGCATCAGCACATACGGCAGCAATAGAAATAATCCCACCCACAGCAGCGGCGGCAGGCAAACCAGCGATTTGTAAGCGCGCGAATACATTTTTATAAAGCGAATCGTGTTGCGTAAAAATACCCGAAACGTTCTTACGTCAATTTATTCCGAAACTGGCACTGCATCCTGAGTAAAAAAACTGAAATCCTGTTTGCCGGATAATGGATCCCGCGGGGGAATCTTCACGCGCAACGTCAGGCCGCCGCAATCTATCTCCAACAATTCGCTGGCGCCGCCGTAAAGCTGTTGGTTGACGATCGCGGAGAAGCGCACTTCGGCCGCCACCGAATTTGCGGCAGAACTCCCAGCGGAATTTGCGATAGGCAGCACGAGTCGAATTGCTTCGGGACGTAATGAGAAAACAGCCGGGCCATCCGGCGCAGCGGTGGGCCACTGTAACGCACCGCACGTTGCGATTCTGCCGCGAATCTCACCACGCAGCAGATTTGTCTGCCCGATAAATTGAGCGGTATACGCGGTAGCAGGATGCGAATAAATTTCGCGCGGTGAAGCGACTTGCTCGAGCGCGCCATTGCGCAGCAACGCGATGCGATCGGAGAGCGCCATCGCTTCATCCTGATCGTGAGTGACAAAGAGAAACGTGATGCCCACTTCACGTTGCAGCGATTTCAGTTCGCTTTGCATTTCTTTGCGCAGATTGGTGTCCAGCGCGGAGAGCGGCTCGTCCAGCAACAACAGTAACGGGCGATTCACCAGCGCGCGAGCCAGCGCCACGCGCTGCTGTTGACCGCCACTAAGCGTGGCGGGCCGTGCGGAGGCGAAGCTGTCCATCTTCACCATGCGCAACGCGTCAGCAACGCGCGCGTCAATCTCGTTTGACGGCGCGTTGGTCACACGCAATCCGTAAGCCACGTTATCGCGCACATTCAAATGCGGAAACAGCGCGTATTGCTGAAACACTGTGTTTACGCGGCGTTTGTAAGGCGGCAGGGTATCGAGGCGCTCACCGTTCATCCAAATTTCGCCCGAACTCGGCTGCTCAAATCCGGCAATCAACCTCAGCATAGTGGTCTTACCGGAGCCGCTTTCACCCAGCAAAGTGATGAACTCGCCGGCAGCCACATTCATGGAAATTCTTTTTAATACTTCCTGCGCGCCGAAGCGTTTGGCCACCGCGCGAACTTCCAGCAACGGTCCAGCCGTCCGCCCTTCTTCCAACGGCGGAATGGCAGGGCCCAGGCTCACTGTGCGGCCTTCACCTCATTCCAGATTTCGTTGTATTTGGGGCGGCGCGGAACATCTTGCCAGAAATAAATCCGCTGCATGTAAGCGTCTGGATCGTCGAGATGGAGTGTTTTCTTTTCGTCGGCATCCAAAAACTGTGCCGCGCCAGGATTCGCCGGCGTGTAGTGCGTAACATCACTGACTTTTTTCTGTGTCTGCGGTTCCACCATGTAAGCAAGAAAGGCCTGCGCCAACTCTTTGTTGGAGCTGGCCGCGGTAATCATCAGGTGATCGATCCATCCGGTAGTGTTTTCGCGCGGAATCGTTTCTCCGATAGGGAAATTTAATTTACGAAGGTCATTGGTCATCAGCGGCCAACCCATGGCGAGCACCACTTCGTGATTCTGAAAAAGATTGGTCAACTCGCCGCCAGTCGCCCACATTTTGCGAATGTTGGGCTTGAGCTCGATGAGTTTTTTCTTCACCGCCTCAAGTTGCGCATCACTCAAATTATAAAGCTGGCTTGGATCGGGCTTGTCGTAGCCAAGCACCTGCGCGGCCATGTAGACCGTGGAAAGCTCATCCCACACCGAAACTTTGCCATGATATTTTGCGTCCCACAAAATTGCCCATGAATCCGGCGGACGCGTGAATGCCGTCGTGTCGTACAACAGTGGGTTCGGTCCCCACACAAACGGCACGCCGTAAACCTGGCCGTTGAGCTTGACGATGTTCGATTCGCGCAGCTTCGAAGAAAGTTGCGAGTACGCCGGAATTTTTGCAAGGTCCAGCGGCGCGGCAAGCCCCGCGCGCACGATAGAAGCCGCCACGTCACTCGAAGGGGAGATCACGTCATAATTGGAAGCGCTCCCGCCGCGCAACTTGGCAACCAACTCATCGCTGGTCCCCATGTAGGAAGCAACCACCTTGCAGTGATGGCTTTCCTCGAACGCGCCAATGAACGACGGATCCGCATAGCCTTCCCAAACCAGAAGCGTGAGCATCGGCTGCTTCGGCTTACAAGCCGCGCAACCCAGCGCGAGAAGCAACAAAGCAGTAACAGCACGTCTGACTGCGGTGTGATTACAGCCATGGGTGGGCCGATTTGTCATCCAACGACACTCCCCTGAAATTAAAATGTTGGCGGCGTGTTAATCCACAACAACCACGTTTCGCCGCGCCCCGGATTTCTCCAGCGATGCGGTGTGGAACTCTCAAAATAAAGGCTGTCGCCCGGCTTCAAGCGGTAATGTTCACCGCTATTCAGCCAGATTTCAAAATCGCCGCGAAGCACATGCAAAAACTCCTCGCCTTCGTGCGCGTAAGATTCGCCGCTCCCGCCACCAGGCCGCACGCGAAAGAGATGCGGCTCCATCGCCGTGTGGCCCCAGGCCAGCAGCTCCATGCGAACGCCCGGCGTGGTTTCCAGAATTTTGCGTTGCGCCGGGCGAACCAGCCGCGGATTTTCTTCGGCGGCCTCGAAGAACGAAAGAATATTGGTGCCGTAAAAGCGTGCGATCCGCCGCAACGTGGCGATCGAAGAACGCATCTGCCCGCGTTCGAGCGCGCTAAGAAATCCTACCGAGACTCCCGTCGCGCGCGCTACCTGCGCCAGCGAAAGGCCCCGTCGCGTGCGCAAGCGTCGAAAACGTTGGCCCGGCATGCGCGGAGCGTCCGGAGGAGCCATCACTACGCCCTGCCGCTTTAACACATGCACAATCGCTGCGGGATTCAATCCCCGCTCGCGGCGCAAAAAAATTGCCCGGCGCAGCATGCGCACGTCGGATTCGTTGTATTCCCGGTAACGGCATTCGCTGCGGCGTGGAACGATCAAGCCCAGAGCTTCCCACGAGCGCAACGCCGAAGAAGAGATTCCCACGCGCCGCGCCACCTCGCTGATACGCAGCGGGCGGGGTATCCCGCGTTTTGGCGATTTGGTGGATAAATTATTTCTGCTTGACACCGCTCCCGACCTTCTCTAAGTTTGCAGGATTATAGTAAGGTTTGGGGAATGCAGCAACCTCGAAGAATCGCGCAAGTGAATAGAAATGTCGCGTCCAGAAAATAGGGGTGAGTTAATTATGTCCCGAGACTCAGATTTACGTTTACGTACGCGTTCATCCGCCTGTTTGGGAGTTCTCTCGCTCTTACTGACAATGCTTTACATCGCTCCGCAGGCTTCAGCGCAAAGCACTGGCGGGCGAATTCGCGGCACCGTGACAGACACTAGCGGAGCCGCTATATCGGGCGCCAACCTGGGGCTGACTGACGAAGCCACTAACGTCACGCGCAGCACCGTCAGCGGCTCCAACGGCGAATACATTTTCCTGGAAATCCCCGTTGGCACCTATGACCTCAGTGTCGCGCAACAGGGATTCAAAAGATACGAACGCAAAGGCTTAAGCATCGATTTGAATCAGGTCGCTAACCTGGATATCGCGCTAACCATCGGCGGCTCTACGGAAACCGTCGAAGTAACCGGCTCCGGTCCCATCGTAGATACCACCTCGACGCAGCTCGGCACGGTTGTGAATGAAAGAGACGCCACGCAATTGCCGTTGAACCAACGCGACGTGTATCAACTACTCCAGCTTCAACCCGGCGTACAATCCCAATTGGGCAACGATTTATTTTACGGCTCCGACAAAGCCGGCGTGGTTACCGTGAATGGCGGCCGCGGGCGCTCCAACAACTATTCCGTTAACGGAGGCGACGGCAACGACCTGTTCGCCAATTTGCCCGCCATTCAGCCATCACCCGACAGCATCTCGGAGTTCCGGGTCATCACCAATTCGTTCGATGCGGAATATGGCCGCAATTCTGGCGCGGTGGTGAACGTGGTCACCAAATCTGGCACCAATGAGCTACATGGCAGCGCCTTCGAGTTTTTTAGGAACAAAGTTTTGAACGCCAAGGGTTTTTACGATCCAGTTAAACCGGACTTCCAGCAAAACCAGTTTGGCGGCACCTTAGGCGGGCCAATCAAAAAAGATAAGACGTTCATCTTTGGTTCGTATGAAGGGCGCCGCATCAAGCAGGGCATTTCGTCGAATCCGGTTCCACTCCCGACAGCCGCGAATCTGGCCGGTGACTTTTCAAACGAGACTCCCTTCGCGGGCACCTTGACGACTCCCACGGTGGCCAATGTTTTGCAAACGCGTTGCGGAACAGCTCTCAGCCCCGCAGCGAACACCGAACTGGCCAACATTCAGGCGGGCGCCACACCTACCCCCAACAATTACGGCATTCTGTTCCCCGGCAACCAGATCCCCACGCAATGCTTTGATCCGCTTTCTACCGCATTGCTAAGTTACGTACACCCTACCTCCGATGGATTGTTTCAAAAAGCGCCAAACGAAACCGACGATGGCAACCAATTCACCATCAAGGTCGATCACGATTTGAGCAAGAATCAAAAACTCTCCGGCTACTACTACTTTGACGACGACAATACTCTTGATCCCTTCGCCAAGTTTCAAGCGGCGGGCGGCAATCTCGGGAATTTTCCGGGAGATTTTGCCACTCGCACGCAACAAGTAAACGTTTCGCACACCTGGACGCTGGGTTCCACGGCGGTGAATGAAGCGCGCTTCTCTTACTTCCGTGAAGGACAAGGGAAGTTCAATCAGCCAACGGTGACTACTCTGGTGCAGAATTCCTGCGGAAGCGCGGCCGCGCCAATCTGTTTTACCGGCACTACCGATACGCCGCTGATCGACGGCACCGGTGCCCCCATTACTCCCAACCCCAACTTTGGTATCCACCCTGGTCTGGGCCCCACCAAAGAGGGACTGCCATTTATCTCCGTCAGTGGGGGATTTTCACTGGGCAACAACTTCGAAGGGCAGTTGCCGCAAGTGGGGAACACCTTTCAATGGTCCGATAATTTCAGCAAGATCATTGGAAATCACAGCTTGAAGTTCGGCGGTGACATTCGCTATCAGAAGTTCGACCAAACACTGTATTACAACGTGAATGGATCGATCTCGTTCGGACCTGGCGGTGTAAACGATGTGGCAGGCAGCGATAACTATCCGAACTATCTCTTAGGTTTGCCGAGCAGCTACAGCCAGGGCTCCGCGCAGGCGGAATTGGTGCGCAGCACCTCGGTATATCTCTTCGCCCAGGACAGTTGGAAAATCAGGTCTAACGTGACGCTCAACTACGGCCTGCGCTGGGAAGTAAATACGCCGTTAGATGACATCGGCCACAAGGTGCAGACTTTCCGCCCGGGCCAGAACTCCACCATCTATCCCTGTACCATTACGCCAAACGATCCGTTATTCGCGACATTTGGTAGCGGCGCCAGTGCTTGCGACGCTGCCGGAGTCACGCCTACCGGGCTGGTCTTTCCCGGCGACAAAGGTGTCCCTTTGTCCTTGACCCAAACCTACTGGAAAGGCTTCGCTCCGCGGCTCGGTTTAAATTGGAGTCCTGGTGCACACGATGGTTGGCTCGGGAAATTGATTGGCGGTCCAGGCAAAACCAGCATCAGCATGGGCTACGGCCTGTTTTACAATCCCATCGAGCAACTGGTTCTTGAACAATTCAGCGCCGAACCGCCTTTCGGTGGCAGCAACTTTATAGTTAATCCGATATTTCAAGCGCCCTTCCTGGATCAGACCGGGACCGCAAATCCTAATCCATTTAACGGCATCTTGAATCCGCCGCGCGGAACTCCAATCGACTGGGCGAGCTTCCGTTCCATCCTGCTGTTCGGCGAATTTCCTAAAGTTCTGCGCCCGCAATACTCAGATCAATATAACCTGACCATCAAGCGGGAATTGCCCGGCAATCTCCTCTTTCAAATTGGATATGTCGGCACGCAGGGGCATCGCCTGCTTGCTTCTTACGACATCAACCACGGGAATCCGCAAACCTGCAATGACCTGCAGGCCATCTCTGTCGCCGCCAGCGACTCCACCCTGGCCTGCGGGCCTTTCTCAGCAGACAACGCATACACCATCCCCGCAAATGAAATTCCCCCGGGCTTTACTCTTCATTTGCCTTATGGACCGGCGGCGACCGTTACCGGTCCGAATCCCAATCCGATTACACTCGTCGGGTTGCGTAAGTATTCATCACCCAATTGCAATCCGTTGACTGGAACCGGATGCCCTGCGGATGGAATTCCGGTGTACTCCAATATTTTTAGCGAAGATACCGTCGCGCACTCGAACTACAATTCGCTGCAGGTGCTCCTCGAAAAACGTTTCTCGCACGGACTGCAATTCCAGGGTGCGTACACCTATAGCAAATCTTTGGATAACGCTTCCAGCTTCGAGAGTTCGCTGAACCCCGTCAACTTTAATTCCACCTATGGGCCATCACTCTACGACGCACGGCACCGTTTTGTTTTCAGTTATGTGTGGGCCTTGCCGGTGCCCAAATATGAAGGCTTAACCGGCAAGTTGGTGGACGGATGGGAGTGGTCCGGGATTCTCACCTTCCAGACCGGATTTCCTATCCGTATTACTTCTTCGGACGACATCGAAGAATTCAGCAGTATTTTCTTCGAGGCTCCCGGCGAGCCAAACCTGACCGCGCCATTCCATACTCAGGACGTGCGGCAGCATAACGGCTTCGTGTTCGATCCAACGCTCTTCACGAATGCCACCGTACCGCCTGGAACCATCGGCAACGCACCACGCTCGATTTGTTGCACACCCGGTATCAACAACATCGACATGGGACTGGTGAAAGACACGCCGCTGGGTGAACGAGTGCGCATGGAATTTCGAGCCGAAGTTTATAACATCGCCAACCACGCGCAATTCTATGACGTGGACGGAAACATTTCCGACGGAACCAACTTCGGTTTTGCGCAGAAAGTGCGTCCGCCGCGACTGTTCCAGTTTGCCCTGAAGTTTTTATTCTGACCGCTCGCAGAGGCGAGTTAAGGACCTATTCACGGCGAACCGCAAGACCGCGTTTGGTTGACTATATTGCGGTTATGTCTGCGCAGCCGATTCTTAACTTTTGCACCTGGGAAAACTGACTGCAGGGAAGAGACCTGTTGGCGGCAGTGATGCCGCCAGGCACGGAGAATGTATGTCGGACAAAATGCACGAAGGTCTGAAAAAAGAAATCGCTACTTACGAAAAGCGCACGCCTAAGTCCGCGGAAGCTCACAAGCGCGCTCTGCAACGCATCCCGCTGGGAGTGGCCAGCAATTATCGCGCCTACGATCCTTATCCCATCTTCGTGAAGAAAGGTGCAGGCAGCAAGTTGTGGGACCTCGATGGCAACGAATACATTGACCACAATTTGTGTTTTGGCGCTTTAATGGCCGGGCATTGCCATCCTGCAGTCGTTAAGGCCATCGAGGGCGCCCTGCACATCGGCACCACCTTTGGTATGCCGCACGATATGGAGTGGGAGCTGGCCGAAGAAATTTGTGCGCGCTACCCGGTGGAGATGGTGCGCTTCGGCTCCAGCGGCACGGAAGTTACCATGCACGCTTGCCGCATGGCCCGCGCGGCCACCAAGCGCGACAAAATTTTAAAATTTGAAGGCGCGTACCACGGTCTGCACGACACCGCGCTTGTCAGCGTAAAACCCAAAAAAGAAGAGTACGGCGATCCTGACGCTCCGACTTCCGTGCCGGGCGGCATGGGCGTTCCCAAAGCCTCCATCGACAATGTAACCATCGCGGCCTTTAATAATCTGGCCAGCGTGGAAAACCGCTTTAAACAATTTCCCGGCCAGATCGCCGCGATTATTCTGGAGCCCATTTTGATGAACGTGGGCCTGTGCATGCCGCAACCCGGGTTTTTGCAGGGCCTGCGCGATATCGCCACGAAAAACGGCGCCCTGCTGATTTTTGATGAAGTGAAAACCGGCGCGAAACTAGCTTGGGGCGGAGCGTCGGAGTTTTTCGGCGTGAAGCCGGACATGATCTGCCTGGCAAAATCCATTGGCGGTGGTGCGCCGCTTGGTGCCTTCGGCGCCAGCCGTGCGGTCATGGATCTGATCTCGCAACATAAAGTTTTTCACGGCGGCACTTACAACACCAACCGCATTTCCATGGCGGCCGGGCTGGCTACTTTCCGCGAAGTGTTGACGCGCGAAAATTACGCTCACGTCGGCAAGCTCAGCAAAAAACTTACCGAGGGCTATCGCAAAACTGTGGCAAAAGTTGGCCTCCAGGCCTACGTCGTCAGCGCCGGCGTAAACGGCGCGTTGATGCTGTACCCGCAGGAAATTCGCAATTACCGTGACTGGACGGCCATCGATGTTGATCTTTGGCGCCACTACTGGTTTGCGATGGTGAATCGCGGCGTGCTCGCGCAGCCGTACTGGTGGGACGAGCAGTGGACCATCTCGGTGCAACACACCGAAGCGGACATCGACAAGCATCTTGCGGTGTTTGAAGAAATTGCCCCGGCGCTCGCTCAGGCGCAGCAGGAGCGCGGTGTCGCATTCGTGGGCGCAGCCGGGCATTAAACTGGCTGGCATTAACTAATGTGCATTGACTGACTAAGTCGCGAATGATTCTGGCCAGCGAGCGATTCGCAGGCACGCTGCCGGCTTGCTTGGCGCACC
The DNA here is from genome assembly GCA_963733775.1 of uncultured Acidobacteriota bacterium. Classification (GTDB taxonomy): domain Bacteria; phylum Acidobacteriota; class Terriglobia; order Acidiferrales; family UBA7541; genus Acidiferrum. Next base: position 829,321 of record CAVTEE010000006.1, read on the forward strand.
AATATCAAATGCCGGAGAAATTATGTCGACGGAAGTCAGCGTGCCGCTTGTAAATGCGCGAGAAACCAGTGTGCCACATCTGCGACGCGTTTTAGGCCGCTGGGACCTCGTTCTTCTTTTCGTCGTTGCGGTCTTCAACCTGAACGTTGTCCCTTCCATTGCCGCCAACGGCGGAGTCACCGTATGGTTATGGCTGATTTCGCTGTTGCTTTTTTTCTGGCCCCAGGGCATCGCGGTGATCGAGCTGGCGCACCGCTTTCCCGGCGAAGGCGGCGTTTATTTATGGGCCAAGGAAGTCTTCGGCGACTTCCACGGCTTTTTGTCCGGCTGGTGCTACTGGACCAACAACATGATGTACGTGCCCACCGTGATGCTGTATTTCTTGGGCGTTTCGGTGTACGCGCTGGGTGCCGGCCACGAATCGCTGGCGGACAATAAAATATTCGCGCTGACCGCTTCGTTGCTGTTGCTCATTATTCTGGTGGTGATGAACGTCATGGGGCTGGGCGTGGGGAAGTGGATCAATAATCTCGGCGCGATTGGCACCGGAATTGCCGCGGCAGTATTGATCGGATTAGGGATTGTGGTCTGGCTGCGTTTTGGAACCACCGTAACCTCAGCGGATTTTGCCATTCCCGCGAATCCTCGATTTGTGCTCAATTCCTTTGGCGTGATTTGTTTTGGCCTGGTGGGACTCGAGCTTGCATCCGTCATGGGCGACGAAATCGAAAATCCGCAAAAAACCTTGCCCGGCGCGGTGGCTTGGGGCGGAATTCTTTCCGGCCTTCTCTATATCGGCGCGACCCTTACGCTGCTGGTCGCCGTCAGCAAAGACAACATCAGTGTGCTGCAGGGAATTGTGCAGGCCGTGCGGCACATGGCCGGACGTGTTGGCGTGCCTTGGATCGTCGCGCCCTTCGCGTTTATGTTGAGCATTTCCATCGCGGGTATCGGCTCTGCGTGGCTGGGCGGCTCCGCAAGAATTCCTTTTGTGGCCGGGCTGGATTCCTATATGCCCGCGTGGCTTGGAAAAGTTCACCCTAAATATGCGACTCCTTATGCAGCGCTGATTGTGCATGCTTCGGTGTCGATGATTTTGGTGATTATAAATTTCAGTTTCACCGGCGCGGGGGTGCAGGAAACTTTTCAAAAGCTTTTGTCGCTCGCGGTGGTGCTGCAACTGGTCCCTTTTCTTTATATGTTCGGGGCGCTCCTGAAGATGGCGTTGCAAACTCCGTTCGTCCGCGGACGCTACAGCCAGACAACACTGCTGCTCGCGGGAGCCAGTGGATTGCTCACCACTATTCTTGGCATAGCGCTGGCGTTCTTTCCCGCACAGCAGATTACCTCGCTGCGCTCCTATGAACTGTGGATGTTTGGCGGAACGCTGTTTTTCATCGGCCTCGCGGCATTTTTCTTTTTTGTGTACGGCCGCCGCAAGACCGCACGAAAACTTGCCGCCATGGCTTCCGGTATTTAAGGGGGCGAAGCATCGGTAATTTATATTTGATATTTGCACACAGAAAACGCATTTGGAGGAAGTTATGCCAGGCACGGTGAAGGCGGAAGTCCGAACTTATAGAAATTTCGTCAATGGCGAATGGATTGCTGGCAGTTCCGGCGAGACTTTTCCGGTTTACGACCCCTCCACCGAAGAAGTCATCGCGCAGGTGCCTTCATCGAACGCTGCCGACGTCGATCGTGCGATAAAAGCAGCGCGTGCCGCATTTGATTCTGGTCCGTGGGGCCAGACCAACGCCGCCGAACGCGGCCGCATTTTATTCAAGCTCGCAGAGAAAATCCGCCAGAACACCGCCATGCTTGCGGAACTCGAATCGCGCAACTCCGGCAAACCCATCGTCGAAGCCGAATTCGACATCGCAGACGTGGCCACCTGCTTCGAATATTACGGCGGCCTCGCCAACAAAGTTATGGGACATGTAAATCCCGTGCCCGCCAATGCGCTCAGCTTTACGTTGCGGGAGCCCGTCGGCGTTGCGGGGCAAATTATTCCTTGGAATTATCCGTTGTTGATGGCCGCGTGGAAGCTCGCTCCCGCGCTCGCGGCGGGCTGCACCTGCGTGCTCAAACCCGCGGAACAAACTCCGCTGACCGCGCTCGAATTTGCAAACTGGTTTGCAGAAGTAGGTTTGCCGCCCGGCGTCGTTAATATTGTGAACGGCTTTGGCGAGACTTGCGGCGCTGCGCTCGTCGCGCATCCCGGCGTGGACAAAATCGCCTTCACCGGCAGCGCGGCCGTCGGCAAACTGATCGTCAAAAGCGCCGCGGACACCTTGAAGCGGGTAACCCTGGAGCTCGGTGGCAAATCGCCGAATATTTTCTTCGACGGCGCCGATTGGGAAGCCGCTGTGGACGGCGCGCTCTTCGGTGTGTTCATCAATCAAGGTGAAGTTTGCTCAGCAGGCAGTCGCATCCTGGTGGAAAAGAAGATCTATTCCAAGTTTGTCGAAGCCATGACCGAAAAAGCCAAACGCATCCATCTCGGCGCGCCCCTCGAGCGAGGCACAAAAATGGGTCCGCTGGTCAGCAAGGAGCAGTACGATCGCGTCAGCTCGTATCTCGAAATCGGCAAGAAAGAAGCCAAGGTCGCCATCGGCGGCGGCCGGCCAAAACAATTTGGGAAAGGGTACTACCTCGAGCCCACCATTTTTTACGACGTCGACAATAATGCGCGAATTTCCCGCGAAGAAATTTTTGGCCCCGTCGCTTCCGTAATTCCTTTCGACGACGAAGCCGGAGCAATCCGCATCGCCAACGATACTCCTTATGGATTAGCTGCCGCGGTTTGGACTCGCGACATTTACAAAGCCTTCCGTGTCGTGAAAGCGGTGCGCGCAGGAATTGTTTGGGTCAATCATATGCAGCCCACTTACGTGGAAGCCCCCTGGGGGGGCTACAAACAGTCTGGATTCGGCCGCGAGTTGGGACCCTGGGGCCTGGAAGAATATCTTGAAACCAAGCAGGTGTTCGTCAATCTCGATGAAACGCCCATCGCCTGGTACTAGCGTTAAAGGAAAAAGAACATGAGCTCCATTCAAGTTAGAACCGAAATTCCCGGCCCACGTTCCCGCGCTTTGATGGCTCGCCGCGAAGCTGCGATTCCGCGCGGCCCTTATCACTCCACGCCCATTTTTGCTGCCAAAGCGGAAGGCGCCATCCTGGAAGACGTCGACGGCAACCGCTTCATCGACTTCGCTGGCGGCATCGGCTGCGCGAATATGGGACATCGCAGCGCTCCGGTCATGGCCGCGATTCGCGAGCAGACCGAAAAATATTTGCATTTGTGTTTCAGCGTGACTCCCTACGAACCGTACGTCGCGGTCGCAGAAAAATTGAACGCGCTCGCGCCGGGCAAATTCGCGAAGACAACATTTATCGTGAACACTGGCGCCGAAGCAGTGGAAAATTCCATCAAGATTGCTCGCGCATACACCAAGCGGCCTGCGGTAATTTGTTTCAACGACGCCTTTCACGGTCGCACCCTGCTGGCCATGTCGCTAACCAGTAAAACGAATCCCTACAAAGCAGGGTTCGCGCCATTCGTGAACGATATCTACCGCATTCCGTATGCCTACTGCTATCGCTGCTCATACAATCTGACTTATCCGTCATGCAAAATGACCTGCGCTCATGCGCTTGAAGACGCCTTCAAACGGCTGGTGCCCGCGGATTCGGTGGCAGCGGTGATCGTCGAGCCCATTCTCGGCGAAGGCGGCTTTGTCACTCCGCCCAAAGAATTTTTCGGCATCATTCAAGAGATCTGCCGCAAGCACGGCATTGTTTTCATCGCCGATGAAGTGCAGTCAGGCATCGGCCGCACCGGAAAATTCTTCGCCATTGAACATTATGGCGTGGAGCCCGACCTGATTGTCACCGCGAAATCGCTGGGAGGCGGCTTACCGATCGCGGCGGTTACCGGACGCGCGGAAATTATGGACGCACCTGGTGTCGGTGGCCTCGGCAGCACCTTTGCAGGGAATCCGGCGTCGTGCGCCGCCGCGCTGGCAGCCATCGAAATGATGAACAGTAGCGAATTGCTGCAGCGATCCACGGCCATCGGAAAAGTATTTGAATCACGCGCGCATGAGTGGCAAAAAAAATGGCCGCTCGTGGGTGAAATTCGCGGCATCGGTGGAATGTGCGCCATCGAACTGGTGCGCAACCGCGAAACGCGTGAGCCCGCGGATGCCGAAACCAAAGATATCGCCCATTATTGCTACGAACACGGCCTCATTACCATCACCGCCGGGACCTACAACAACGTCATGCGCATCCTGGTGCCGTTGGCGATTACCGACGAGCAGTTCAATGAAGGTCTGCAGGTGATGGAAGCGGCGCTAGCCGCCGTATCGGATCGCGCCCCTGCGCTGTCACACGCCTAGCGCTGCGTAAAAAAAACCGTCGCGCAATTGGTTGCCGTCGCCGTCGAGGCTATCAACTATTTGTTGATGTCGTCTTTGGCTTCCAGACGCTTTAGCAGCGGCTCCAGGAATGTCTTGTTCTGATCGGGGGCGGCCGCAATCGACAACTTCATCTGCTTCACCGCTTCATCGAAGTTGCCGGAATTGGATGCGATGCGGGCCGCCGCGAGGTGTGCGATCCAATGATCGGGAAACTGCTTGACGTCGCGACGGTAAAGTTCAAACGCCTTGTCTTGCTGTTTCTGGCGCTGCAGTCCGCGCGCGTAAACGTATAACTGGACGGCGTTCGCTTTATCTAGCGCCTTCGTGAGCATGGCGGCGGCCTCCTGCTTTTTGCCCATGGCGTCAAGGATGCGCGACTTCGTTTCCAGATTTTCGAAGCGCTCCTCATTTTGGATGGAAGTATCCTCCCACTTCATCGCCTCTTCGAGTTTGTAGTTGTTGTCCAGGTTCCAGTTGGCCGCCTCATCGTAGCCCGCCCAGGTAAAGCCGCCCACATTGCGTAGTTGATTGTTGATGCTGCGTTCGGTGATGGCCATGGTGTCGACTTTAACGTGAAAGGGCACCGCGACTTTCCCCCAGCGCAGCGTGATGCTGGTGGAATCCATCTTCATGTCGTCGAAGGTGTAGGCTAGCGTGTCGCGATTTTCCTCGACCGCCGGTTTTACCTTGACGCGCAAAGCATCTTCTTTTTCGTCGTAGCTGAAGCTGCCCCAGGAAGTGGAATTTTTCGAAAAGATAATGGTCCATTCGTCGGCGCTCGGAATGGTGTGCAAGCCGTAAGTGCCGGCGGCCAAGGGATGGCCCTCGACGCTGACATCATCGCTGAAAGAAATCGTTGTATTTTCATTGGCACCGGCGCGCCACACCTTTCCGTACGGCACGGTTGTTCCGAACAACTCGCGGTCTCCGGCGATGGGGGAATGGTACACGATGGTGATATCCGTAAGGCCCACGCGCTGCGTTATCTGCGCGCGTTGGCTAAGCCTGGGGAGATTCAACTCCGTGGCCTGACTCCCATTTTTAAATTGCGCGCGCGCCGGTTGCGCTCCGGCAACCAGAGTCAGCAAAACAACAGCGATCAGCCCGCAGAAGTTACGCATAGAGGCTCCTTTTCGGTCCAAAAATTCCCACCCATTACATGAGTACTAGTTAAAGGCTTGGAACGACGCGCAGAAATGCCGCCGCTATCCACACGATTGGCATAGACGCACGGAACGCGGAATCGTAAGCAGAAGGGTGGGGAATCGCCTGCCTAATTCCTTTTACTGCGTCACGATTTTTATAATTTTTACAACTAAGTGTTTTGGCAGGGCGAATTACGCACACTGGTCGACGTGCGCAGCATTTTACTAAAACGGCCTAGCTACTTGATCCACACGGTTTTTATATTTGTAAATTCACGAATGCCGTTGATGCTCAATTCACGCCCGTGTCCTGAACGCTTCACGCCGCCGAACGGCACGCGCGGATCGGAAGCCACCATCTGGTTGATAAAAACCATTCCCGCCTCCAGCTCCTTGATGAACAAATCGCGCTCACGATCGTCATTGGTCCAGGCGCTGGCTCCCAGCCCGTAACGGTGATCGTTGGCCACCCGCACGGCGTCTTGAGCGTTTTTCACTCGAAACAATGACGCCACTGGCCCAAATAATTCTTCGCTGCCCGCCGGCGAATCCTTGGGCACATTAGTGAGCACCGTCGGCGGATAAAAGTAGCCCGGCCCTCCGTTCGGCTTTCCACCCGTCAAAACTTTTGCGCCTGCGTCGATGGATTTCTGCACATCGGCCTGCAGCGATTCCACAGCGCCGGCGGTAGCCAGTGGACCGACATCGGTCTTCGCGTCCATCGGATCGCCAACCTTCAACGATTCCATTTTGCTGACGAACGCCCGCTCAAACTTGTCGGCAATTTCATCCGCGATAATGAAACGCTTCGCCGCTATACAGGATTGCCCGTTATTTCCCACTCGCGCTTTCACCGCGGTCGCCACCGCGTCATCCAGATTCGCGCTGGGCATCACGATAAATGGATCGCTGCCGCCCAGCTCCAGCACGACTTTCTTGATGCGCTTGGCCGCGGACATCCCTACTTGCTTGCCCGCCTCTTCGCTGCCCGTAAGCGTTGCAGCCTGAATGCGCGGGTCGTTCAAAATTCCGTCCACCTCTTTCACGCCGATCAGCAAGGTCTGAAAAGCTCCCTCTGGAAATCCAGCGCGCAACATGATCTCTTCAATTTTCAGCGCGCATTGCGGAACGTTCGACGCGTGCTTCAGCACCCCAACATTTCCGGCCATCAATCCCGGCGCGATAAAACGAAACACCTGCCAGAAAGGGTAATTCCAGGGCATCACCACCAAAATCGGACCAAGCGGCTGGTAATGCACGTAGCTGCGGCTGGCTGTGGTTTCGATCACCTCGTCAGCCATAAATCGTTCCGCGTTTTCCGCGTAATAGCGGCAACCCCAAGCCGATTTCACCGCTTCGTCCACTGCGGAACGATAGGTCTTGCCCATTTCCAGCGTCATCAGTTTACCGAGCGACTCCTTTTCGTTCTCCAGAATGTCCGCGGCCTTGTTCATCATCCGCGCGCGTTCGGCGAAGCTAGTCTTGCGAAACGTCTCAAAGGTCTTCGCCGCCAGGCTCAACTTCGCTTCGACCTGCGCAGCCGTGAGCGGCTCAAACGTTTTTAAAACTTCTCCTGTTGCAGGATTTATTGACGCGATTGCCATGTCTACTGGGCCTCCGGAGGCTCGAACGGTATGTGCGCTTTGGTTTCGTTGTAAGTCGTGCTTCTAAATTATATGTGTTCTGGAAAAAAAATGTTGGCGCCCGGCTTTCATCTCGGAAGGCTTTGCAGGTGGGTATTTTGTGATAACGGAAGCCAGCGGGCCGGGCCCCGTTCCTACGTGCACGAGGTGAGACAAATACGGAATTCACCGGATTGGGCTGCCGCTATTTCAAATTAAAGTGAATATTGTTCCACGGGCCACGGGCAGCGATGAACTCAGAACCACAAGGTCTCTTATCACAAGGTTTCTTGTCTAAACGCAATTTGCTGAAAGTCTTGATAGCCGTCCGCTTCGCGCACCAGTCGCGAATGCCTCGAAATGGTGCGGCAACAAGCTTCTACGCTATTTTCCGCAGGATTTCGCGGATCAGAAATAGCTCGATTGGGTGCGTGGTTATAGATGGACGGCGCACCAACACTGGCAGGAACTACTGGGCCAGGAGGAGCACCGGTCGCTGATCCATCGCGGCGAAGCCGTGAAAGTCGCTGCGCGTCCCGTGAGCATCGAATGGCTCAGGGTTGCTTCTGGTGCTCGTTGCGGACGCTTTCAAAGGTGTGAAGAATCAAGTAGGCCACTTCCGCTTGAACGCGTTGGTCCAGGTTTGCGCCTTGCGCGTAATGCAAACTTTCGTTGACCTCCGGTTGTTCCAAGAGGCCCGCGGCTTGCCCGCAATACCAGGTACGAAACACGCGCGAGCTCCACATAAATCCCGCTTCGGAGCCGCTGCCGTTCACGCGCGCGCCGTTGACGTACAGCACCAGATCGTACGGCACCTTGTCCACCAACTGGACATCTTGCACCGCCTTTAGATTTTTCGCGTAGGTTGCCGCGATCGCTTCAGGAGTGTTTTTTTCCGTCCAAAAATAAATCCGGATCTTGCCGCTGCGGGGACCCAGGTTGATGCAAGGCGATTTGCCCGCGCTCGATAACGCGGAAAACAGCCCGGGCGGAAGACTCGGAGCGCTGCTCACGGGACCGGCCGCCCCGTTGGAATTGTTCGCATTGCTCGAATTGTCGCTCTGGTCGCTGCCAATCGCAGTTCCGGCGGCGCTTCCCGCATCGCCGGCGCTGCCGGTATTCTCCGCGGCCTGATTTTGCGAATCCTGCGCCGCCGCACTTGGCGACTGGCCCGCTTTTGAAACGCTGATCGGCGCGGCCTTGCGCCACGGCAAACGGTGAGCGGTCACGCCGATCGCCAGCAGCACCAGCAGACCCGCCACCGCCCCCACCACAACCCACCGCCAATATCCCCACGCGGGAAAAAAATCCCTGCTTACATTCCAACCGGTGCTGTGCTCGTTCCAGTTGGCAATTACGTCAGCATATTTGCTGTCCGGCGTTTTCGCTGGAGTCTTGAAAGAGTCGACCAAATTCTGGACCAGGTCTTCTTTCGGTTTAGCGGGAGTCTCAATTTCTGTTTGGCTGACTGCGCCAGGTTTCATTGAACTTGGCTGTTCGACGGTGGTCTTGGCCGCGGTAGATTTGACCGGCGCTTCTATCGGTATCTCTACCTCGCCCGCAGCGGGAGTGCTTTTGGCTCCTTTTCGGTCAGCCTCTAATGCCTGTAATTCGATTGCAGGTTGCGCGGCCTCCGCGGAAGCGGTTTTCATCGCGATCCATTGTCGGATGTGGTCGCGCGACACCTCGGGAAGATCTATGAAGGTCACTCCAACTTTTTTCGCGGACTCGTCTCGCCACGTGACTCGCCCTTTAGCTTCAAAGTGGCGCCCAAGTTCCGGCATTTCAAAATCGACATCCACATATTCGCCCGGAGCTTCCGAACCAACAAGATCCAGCGCGACGCCGCCTTCGCTCACGTCGTTCAATATTCCATCGGTACCCGAGCCGCCCAATAGCACATACAGCCGCGGCCTAACCGCCCGCCTCTGATGCACACGGCGATCCGCGCCCTGCACCCCAGGCTGTCGTCCGCCATCCTGAGTCGAATTACCCATTAACGCGATGTTACGTGATGGTTAAAACCCAGGCAACGCCAGTATCGCCCCAATTTCCCAGCCCCACAGAGACCCTCCCCGGCCCGCTGCACTCGCAGCAAATTCAGCAAATAATAGCCAGCCCTCAACGCGTCGCCTCCACGGCAATCGGGACCCCCACGTGTCACCTGTATGTCCGCGTACTCTTTTCAGTGTAGGATAGGCGATAAACTCGGGCCTGTAGCTCAGCGGTTAGAGCAGCGGACTCATAATCCGTTGGTCCCAGGTTCAAATCCTGGCGGGCCCACCATTCAAATCGTAGACTTCTCCGCGCACTAGTGATTCTTATACGGGTCAATTCCATTCATGCGCAAATATATGACCATCTGTCCGTACATTTCCCAAGGATGAGATATTCCGGTTGTCACAAACATCAAGCGCGGGACTTGGTTGCCACTCCACGGGTCCTTAGTTGGATTCATAAGATTCTCTTCGTCTAGCGTGCCCGTTGCTAAGCGCAAATCAGCAAAGGAATCCTTCAGGAATTTCAGTATTTGTGCCTTTGTTTTAATAGAATCTGCGCCATTCTCATGCTCACCGATTTCAATCGCTGGATTCTCTCCCTGTAGCGCAGCAGCATTCATGAAATTCACTACAGCCACGTGCTTAGCCATCTGAGCGAACGTGCGCACTCCCCTAAATTCACCCTTGGTTGGGGCAAATGAGTATTTCTCCTCGGGCATGGCTTCCGTTGCAGCCAGTAGTGCTTGTTCCGCAGCTTCAACACTCCTCTCCAAAACTTGCTTAATTGTGTCGAAGTCTTTTGGTGCTTCCGTCTGACCAACAGCGCCGCACGGGAGCATGCAGCCGAGCACCAACCACAGAATGCCGGTTTTCACCGAAGTTCTCCTTCAAGAGGAAGTGCATACCGCAGTCCGTTCCGAAGCTATATCACATCCGTTTCGGTGCTGGGAGGTTCGTGTACTGGTCCAAGGGGGTTGTCCCGAGTAGCGAACCGCTTCATACACGCACGAAGTTGAGAACGCGGTTCAAGATGGCACAGGATGCCCCGCCAATTCTCACTTTTAGAAATTATTTTTGGCATTAATTATTCCTCGCTTTGCCGTTTGTCTGTCCACTATGTCGGGAGTTCGAGCGAATTGCGGGCTCTTCGCGGATTAGTGTGATATATAAGCGCCAATTACGGGAGGAACTCCCATGGCTAGTTTTTGTTCGAAGTGTGGGGCCGCGCTGTCTCCGGACACGAGATTCTGCCAAGGTTGTGGCGCGCCCACTGGCTTCGCGGCTGCGGCACCCGCCGGCACAACTCCCGCCGGGCAAGTTGCCCTGGCACCAGCCCCTGTTACCGCGCCATCCACCGGAACTGTAAAAGTCGTCCTGATTATCATCGGGGTTATCGTTGGCCTCGGCATGCTCACTGCGGTTGCCGTTATGTTCGGACTGTGGCGCATTTCGAGGTCAGTGCATGTCGACCGAGCCGGAGGCATGACCATCACTACCCCGGCGGGAAAATTCTCGAGCGGACGTACTTCCACTGCCCATCTAAGCGAATCGGAAGTGGGTGCGCCAATCTATCCGGGCGCCGTCGCTGAAGAAGGCGGTTTTAAGTTGGGCGGAGACAGCGGCACCATGGCTACCTACGTCTTCAAAACTTCCGATTCAGTTCAGCAGGTTCTGGCCTTTTACCGCGACAGGTTCGGACCCAAAACCAGCGTGATAGAAACTCCGCAAGGTGGCATCGTGACCGCCGCCAAAAATGATGATGAAGGCGTTATGGTGACCGTTGGCCGCGATGAACATGAAGACAAAACTTCCATCGCCATCACTCACACTACTTCGACGAAAGATACTCGTTAGTCAACCATCATCGTCAGAGGCGCGCAGTGTTTTGTCCGCGTTCTACAAAACGGGTGGCCTACCCTTTGCTGATTTTGCAAAGGATGGGCTCCGGAAACACCATGCAATTTACTTTCTTACAGACGCCCGAAGGTGTAACCCACCGCAATCGTGTACTGCGGCACGACGTTTCTTCCGAATTCCTGATCCATGTTGTGGACCCAGTGAAGATCAAATTGCGGCTTGATGAAAATGTTCGGTTTCACATAGATCTTTACCCCCACCGCGCCATGCAACTGAAAATGATTGGCGCTAGCGAAGAACGAACTCTGGTTGTTGCACACCGTAGTCGTCGCGCAGGCTTGCTGGCTAAAATATAAAGACGTCTTCTCGCCGCCAACTCCCCCTTCCAATACCGGAACGATGCGAGCCTTCGGCGAAAGCGGCTGATATACCGCGTTAAAATCGTAAAACGCGGGCCGGGCATTGATTCCAGCGGCAGGCAAATACGATTGCTGCGCGAAACGAAATGCGTACTCCCCGTTAAAACCTAGATGCGTCCTGAACATGTAGTCCGCCCCGAAGACGCCGAAAACTCCGCCCATGCTCTGCGCTGCTTCGCAGTTCCCCGTAAAATTATCGAAAATGAATTTAGAAGCACATCCGGGAGTTGTCCCGGCACTGTTGGTTGCGGTGCCCAATCCGAAGTATGCGCTGAGCTCCTGAGCCCGAGCATGATTGGACATGATCAACATTCCGAACAATAGAAACACACTGGTGCGAAATATCAGCTTGGACAAGGCTGTTCTCCTTATTGATGCTCTTTAAGTGAGTTGCGTGCTGATTTGGAATCGAATCGCTGACCGGAAGACTTAGATTGTCGCTGTCTCCCTCGTACTTTGGCCCGCGCAAGATAGATGGCCCGCCCCGCTTGAGGGTTGTTCAAAAATCAAAAATTGAACCATTTTTGGTGCGTAAAGAATGGTGCCCATAAAACGTGCGCGAGCCGGCGCATGAATTAGTGGCTGCTGAGAAAAAACCTGAAGAATTTACGAACTCTTCGGAACCTTTTTATTATTTTGCAGGAATAACACCAAGAGGGAATTGCGGTCTGCTTGGCACCGTCACAGCGCAGGCAGTCGCATGGTCAGAATTGTGGTGTTTATTTTTTACCGCCTTCTCTGCAGCTAGGTTCAGCCTTCGTTCAGGCCGGACTGTTCTGAAATGTCTTGCCCTGAAAGCGATCCAATCTGTTTCGCTACCAGGAATAACCAATCTCGTTTTTCGGCGATTCCATCCGTTAGCGGCACCTCCGGCGTGGATGTTTGCGCCAATGCTCGACTCCATGCCTGCACAGTATGACTTGCCGACGGCATATCCAGGGCCCGGCCCACCCATCCGCACGTGCACATCGTAGTCGATGCATTGTCCGTCGGTTCGTCCGGTTGGTCGGTCAAGTTTTCATCGAAACTCAAAAATGCTGAAGACAATAATCGCAAACACCAGGGACACTCGAAGAGAATTACGTGAGCAAATCGTTTTTCCTCGCCGTGCACGGCTATCCTCCCGCTTCACGCCGACTGGGGGGACAACCAACGCGAAAGCGAACTCACGAAGGATAATTTACCGAAATGTGTTGCACCATACAGAAGATACCTTACCCATTTAAACGAACCAAATGCTTACATCTGCGATGGCGGCAATAGTCGGATTGACTGCGAACTAGGCTTCAGACTACGGAGACACGCGGTCTTTGACTACCTGGACCGGGAGTGTTTTAGCGAGACGCGAAACGATGGAATTTGGCCGCCGCCGCTGGTTACATTAGCCAAACCTGTGGCGCTAAGACGCGTCAAATAGCCGGCCAGTTTTCCACGGAACAGATAAGGCGCGAAATCTACCAGCATGTCGCGAAATTCCACCTCGCCGTTTGCAGTTATATAGGGAGATACTTCGCGGCGAATGGGAATGCGTTCCTGGACGATCCAGGAAGCTCCATGATTTCCCGGCCCAGGACTCGAAATCGCCGATTCGATGGCGTTTTCCCATGCGCTGTCGCTGGTTTCCCAACCGAGAGTGACTCCCGTCCCGCCATATTCGTCGCTCGGTTTCAGGACCAGGTTCTCGCGCTCCTCACGGATAAATTTGAGCAAAGCGATGGATTCGCCGTGGTGCATCGTGCGTACATCCGCAACGACGCGCGTCCAAGGAACATGATTCGCGATGACTTTGCGTTCCGACTGCGAAAAAAGCGCCTCGTTTCGCTCGTCCGTTAGAACCGCAAAGAAAGTTTTAACGTGAGGAATCTTGCACCGAAAAGAATTCGCCACGCACACCGCATTCGCGGTGTAAGCGTTCACTAAAGCCGCGCATTCGGCGGGCTTCGCGACGATGTCGTTGATCAGCACCCGGCGATACACCAGATCGATTTTTTTGCCATGCGCGCTCAATTTTTGTCCGTCGAACGTCAAATCACGCGGGTCCGCTACCAGCGTGGGCACGCCCATTTTCTCAAAGCGTGCCTTCAGAATTTCAAATTCGCTCCAAGTAGGAACGCCCTTCCAATCCACAATGGCGATTTGCGGCCGCTTGCCCGTGCCTCCCCAATCGACATAACTCATCACCAGCGCGTCGAGCAGCTTGGCGCTCAGCGGGTAGCTATGTACTGAGTATCGTTTTGAAAATTGCGCCATCACCGGAAGTTCTCTGAAAATCTCGCCCAGCGTTTCCGAATAGCCTGAGCCTGCTGGTGATTCGCCATTGTATTCGGCAAATTTCAGCGATTCGGGCAGCAAAAATGCATCCAGACGTGAAGCGGTGCTTACTCTTCCGTTTCCGCCGGGCAAACGCGCCAGCCGCGCTTCTTCGGGACGCAAATGAAATTGCGCGAACAATTTTTCATTCGCCAGCGCCGCGAGAGCTACCCGCTCTCCCAGTTCCGCAATAGTCTCGGCCACCGGGCGCACGCGATCTTCAACTTGCGGAGAAAGAAAGAAGGGTCGAAGAAAAGGGCAGTGCACCCGATCGCCAAAGGTCAGTTTGGCGTCCCGCAGCTCCATCAAGAAGTTGTCCGCGAAGGCGCGATCATTCTCGAGCGCCGGGCGCAGCAAAGCGTCCCAGTATTCGGCGGCATTGCCCGTAAATTTTGGCGAAGCGCTGCTCATTTCATTTTCGGTTTGGTGGGGCTGGCGGGCGCAGGTGTGGAAGCAGGTGCAGCAGCAGGTTCAGACGCAGCCGAACCTCGCGTTGGTTTTGGAGCCGATGACTTTTCCGCCGTCTGTGCTGGCGTGCTCTGCGAGTGCGCCGCAGCAGCTTGCGTTTTTAATTTTGGCGCGCCAGTGAAACCCGCAACCCCGCCTTCCTGACTTCCCGCCTTGATGCCAACCATCTCTTCCCAACGCGGCCACGAATTGGAAGCATCTCCACCGAGCGCCAGATCAATCACCAGTCGCGCCATCCTATCCACCACTTGCTCGAAATAAAATTCAGTAATGCGGTCACGCTCAAAATCCGGCGCGGGATTCAGAAAATCAATGGCATACGGCACGCCATCCTGGATCGCAAACTCGATGGTGTTCATTTCATAGCCCAGCGCCTGATTAATCGTCTGCGCGTCTTTAACCACTCGCTCCCCAATCTCCGCGGAAAGATATTTGTGATCCACGATGTAGCGGCGCTCCTTCGGATCGTAATGCACCGGCAAAATGTCCGTTTTGCCAAACGTGAAGCAGCGCACATATTGCGTGAAATCAATAAATTCCTGCAGCGTCATGCAATACGGCGCACTCTGATCGTAGGCCGCCCACAATTCTTCCTTCGTATGAACCTTATATACATGTTTCCAGCCGCCACCCGAATAGGGTTTCAGAATCGCCGGCCGCCCAACGTAATCCAGTAAAGCATCCCAATCGATCGGAAATTCCAGGTTGTGCAACGATTCCGCATTTATATCCACATCTTTCGGATAACCTTTTTGCGGCAATAACACCGTCTTCGGAATAGCTATGCCGAGTTTTGCCGCCACCGAATAATTAAAATATTTGTCGTCCGCCGTCCACCAGAAGGGATTATTGATGACGTAACTGCCCTGCAGAACCGCATGTTTCAGGTAGCCGCGATAATATTCCACTTCATGCGAGATGCGGTCCACGATTACCCGGTATTTCGCGGGTTCGTCCATGCGCGTGCCCCCAAGTTTCACGAATTCCGCGGTGACGCCGTCTTTCGCCCCTAAAGTTTTTACCCGTTCGATGAACGCCGGAGGGAAGCTGAATTCCCGTCCGCATAATAGCCCCACCTTCTTCATCGTTCTTGCTCCTCAGCAAAATCTTCAGATCATTTAAACAATTCTCAGCAGGCTGGTGGTTAAGCTCAGAATAAAATCTGGAAACGAAGCAGCCTACGCTCCAGCAAAATTAATTTACAGCGCGGGCCGATGTCGTTGACTGCGTCACTCCGCCGCGAGTCTCATTCACCAGGTGCTGCACCACCGCCTTCAGGTCGCCGGTCTCCTGATACACGCGCAACTGCCGCTCCGCACTGGTCCCCTCATTCATAATCGTGTGCACGTATTCCACGGCGCTGCGGCTGCCCAGTTCATCAACCACGTCATCCACAAATTCCAGCAGCTCTGGAATCAACTCCCGCATCGGCACTTCTGTTTCCTTGCCAAAATCTATCAGCTTCCCTTCGATTCCGTAGCGCGCTGCACGCCATTTATTTTCTTCGATCAGTGCGCGCCGGTACAACCGAAAGCTCATATTCCCTTTATACAGCCGGTGAAGTTTTACGATGATCGCCTGCGTAAGAGCTGCGATCGCCACCGCCTCTTCCACTTTTGTGGTTACGTCGCACATGCGAAATTCCAGCGTGCCGAATGTCGGATGCGGCCGCACATCCCACCATATTTTCTTGCCGTTATCGATGCAATTCAGCTTCACTAGCAGGTTCACAAAATTTTCGTATGCGCTCCACGATTCGAATTGTTCCGGCACGCCTGTTCGCGGAAACCTGCGAAACACGGTGGTGCGAAAGGATTTCAGCCCGGTATTGCGCCCCATCCAGAATGGCGAACTGGTCGATAGCGCCAAAAGATGCGGCAGGAAGTAACGCACCATATTCATCATGTCGATGGTGGTTTGTTTGTCGGGCATGGCCACGTGCACGTGCATGCCAAAAATCAGCAGGGAGCGCGCCAGTTGCTGCAGCTCTTCAATAATATTTTGATAGCGCTCGCCGGGAGAAATTACCTGATCGATCCAACTGGAAAACGGATGCGTGCCCGCGGCCGCTACCTGCAACCCCGCGCGTTCGGCCGCAGCCACCAACTCGCCCCGAGTGCGATGCATCTCAATTCGCAGTTCATGCACGCTGTCGCAAATGTTCGTGCCCGTCTCCACGATCGACTGGTGCATTTCATGCTTCACCTGCTCGATGATGCTCGGCGAAGCCTCTGAAACCAGCTGCATCACGTGCGAACGCAGCTCGCACGTCGCCGGATCGATGATTTGAAATTCTTCTTCTACGCCGATGGTGAAACGGTGAGCCATGCTGTGGCCCTCTGTTTAGCCTGTCAATTCGCGCGACTTAAGGTGCGTATCATACGCTTCCCGTCCATTAAATTATATGGAACCCTGAGCACCCAAATCTCAATGCAGGCCCACGCCAATTTCGATGCTTGGGCCGCCTCAACAGGGAAGTGCCAGACAGAAATGAAAGCCGAAGTGGCAAAAAGCGATGAATTCCGGGCTTGCGTGCTGGAGGGTTCTTTCGCAGGAAAAGCGGGGACAGAATGTCGTGCTGTCCCCCGATTGGATTTATTGCGGCCAACGACGACTAACTAAGCTGCGCCCATCGACCGGCGCTGCTGAAAACATTCCCGGCAAAATACCGGACGTCCCTGTGTCGGCCGGAAAGGCACAGTGGTCTCTTTCCCGCATTGTGAACAATTGGTTTTTGTTTCCGAGCGCATTTGCAAGCCGCCCGAAGCGCCTGGTCCGGCACCTTCGGCGCGTCTTGCTTTGCACCCTTTACATCGCTTCGGTTCGTTCTTGAAGCCCTTGTCGGCGAAAAACATTTGTTCGCCGGCGGTAAATACAAACTCGGCGCTGCACTCCGAACACTTCAGGACCCGATCGTGATATTCCATGAGGCGCTCCCCTTAGCCCCAAAAGAGGCGAGGGGATGGGTTAACTTGCACCTTAAGGCCTGACTTCGTGGAATATCCCACTGAGTGGGCATGCCGATTCCGGGAACGCCGGGCGCGGATCCCAAGGGCCTACGAGCGTGAAGCCTACAACCCAAACGTACTTGCCTGACTGGGGCCTGATTCTCGGAAGTGCCGCGCCGAGCCCACGCCACGAAGCGGAAATTAATCCGCTTCCCGGCGCTGCTTCTTACGCAGTCGCTTCCGCGAAAGCGCTTCTTTTGTCCGGCGCTTCTCGCCGGGTTTCATGTAGAAGCTGTGCTTCTTTATTTCCTTGATGATGTCTTCCTGCTGCACTTTGCGCTTAAAACGGCGCAGTGCGTTTTCCAGAGACTCACTCTCCTGGATAATAACTTCTGCCAATTTTGAGTCACCCCCAATCCGGTTAGGATTGGTTTCTAGCGGAGCCTTATGGTGGCACCGTCCTGAATAGATTGTCTCACGAGGCCGTTGGCATCTTCTAATCAATTGCGGGCACTAAAGTCAAGGAATCTTTATGCAGGCAGGCTTCCCGGCGCCCCGACCGGTAATTCAGTAGCAAACAGCAACGGCATTATTGTGCAGTAAATACGCGAGGAACGAAGCCACACGGCCTGAATGCCGTGCATTCGCAAGCTTGCACGCGCCCTTGCCGTTGCTGTTAGAATCTACCCCGCTCGTACAGAGTCACGGGGGGTCTGTCCATGTCCGATATGCGCGACGCCATCGGAGTCCTTCTCGCCGGAGGCCAGGGTGAACGTTTGTGGCCGCTGACCCGCGACCGCGCCAAGCCTGCGGTGCCCTTTGGCGGACTCTACCGCATCATCGACATCACCCTTTCGAATTGCATCAACTCCAATTTGCGCCGCGTCTTCGTCCTCACTCAATACAAAGCGCTCAGTCTCAACCGTCACATCCGCGCTGGCTGGTCACCGCTCGCCGGGCTCGGCGAATACATCGAAGTGCTTCCTCCGCAAATGCGCGTCTCCCAGCAGTGGTATCAAGGCACCGCCGACGCCGTGTACCAGAATATTTATTCCATCGGCAGCGAACGCTCCAAATTCGTTTTTATTTTATCCGGCGATCACATTTACAAAATGGATTACAGCCGCATGCTCAAGCAGCACTGCGATTCCGGCGCGGACGTAACCGTGGCCACCATTCAGATTCCCGTGCAGGAAGCCGCGGGGCAATTCGGCGTAATTGAAACCGATAAAGACTGGCGCATCGTCGGCTTCGAAGAAAAGCCCGCGCACCCGAAACAATCGCCACACCAGGCCGGACATTGCAGCGCCTCCATGGGCATCTACGTTTTCAATACCCACCTGATGATTCCCATTTTGCTGGCCGACTCCGAAGACTCCAAATCGCATCACGATTTCGGCAAGGATATTCTTCCACGCATCATCTCCAAGCATCGCGTGTTCGCCTATAACTTCGTGGATGAAAATCGCAAAGACGCTCTGTACTGGCGCGACGTGGGAACGCTCGACGCCTACTACGAAGCCAACATGGATTTGGTCAGTGTCTCGCCAGTCTTCAACTTGTATGACACCTCGTGGCCTCTGCGCACCTGGATTCACCAGTATCCGCCCGCCAAATTTGTTTTCGCCGATCCCGAACGTATGGGCGTCGCACTCGATTCCATCGTAGCCGGAGGCTCCATCATTTCTGGAGGCCGCGTCATGAAGTCCATCCTCGGCGCGGACGTTCGCGTGAACAGCTATTCCGAAGTGTCCGAGTCCATCATCTACAATCACGTCAATGTCGGCCGCCACTCGCGCATCCGCCGCGCCATCATCGACCGCCACGTCAGCCTCCCTGAGCGCACCGAAATCGGCTACGACATGGAAGCCGACAAGCGCCGCTTCCACGTCACAGACTCCGGCATCGTCGTAGTTGTCCGCCAGGAATCCCTAATCGAAGAACCCGAATCCGCCTGACCGTAGGTCGAAAAGCAATTGTCGGATGGTCCGCCAGGAATGTTCTGTTTCTCACGACCCAGTCGGCAATTAAAAGAGTGATGCCTTGGAATTGCTTGAGCCGGACTGGAGTCAGCCAAAACCGAGCCCCGACGAAGCGCGAATGACATGTCAGCGTATCCAGTTGAGCCCGGTGAAGCTTCCTCAGCAGCCATTCGATGCGTTTCTTGAGTCCCTGACGGCGAGTCATAGGAACGGCGGCGTGCAAGTCGCCGCATTTCACCTGGGAGCTAATAGGGTTTTTGACTGGTTCGCCTCGCGGAATCGCCTGACCGAATTTGGTTTGTTAGATGCGCTGCTAGCGCAACCGACAATTAGGGAAGCGGTGCCCGAACTGAGAATTCCCGATCCGTTGAAAGAAGCTGCTGGTTTTAATTTCAGTATCCCCTTCACTCTCGACGGCAACCTGGCAAACAGCCTCTATCGCGGTGGCGCGTATCACAGAGTTAACGGAGACGGCGCAAAAGAAAAAGAGTTGGCGGGGTCCGTGTGCGACGCGATGTTCGGTCGCCGTTTTGGTGAGGTTAACCGTTTTACATCCCACGAGCCCTGGACATCTTGGTTCGGGGGCATCGCATGGGACAGTTCGGACATCGTTTTCGACCGGCGACTTCGCCGCCTATGGCTTATTGCGATAACAGATAGTGATTAGGACCACCGACACCAACGTCCGTTGATCATACGTGACGTGCTCTTCTCGCCGCTTTTCTGTAAAATCTCCATTCACTCCAAGGAGACTCATCTAAATAATGTCCACAAAAATTACTCGAGTTCACGCCCGCCAGGTCATCGATTCGCGCGGCAATCCCACTGTGGAGGCGGATGTAACGCTGACGTCGGGCGCGGTAGGCCGCGCCGCGGTTCCATCTGGTGCGTCCACCGGCGAGCACGAAGCGCTGGAATTGCGCGATGGCGACAAGTCCCGCTACCTGGGCAAAGGAGTCTTGAAAGCGGTCGCGAACGCCAATGGGGAAATCGGCAAAGCAGTGACAGGCCTGGATGCCGCCGACCAACGCGGACTCGACCATAAAATGATTTCGCTGGATGGCACGCCGACGAAATCACGCCTGGGCGCCAACGCCATTCTGGCTGTTTCCATGGCTGCCGCGCGCGCCGCTGCCATCGCGCTGAAGCAGCCTCTCTACAAATACCTTTCGCGTTATTCCACGGATTCTTCCGCGAATCTTCTGCCCGTGCCCATGATGAATATTCTCAACGGCGGTGCCCACGCGGATAGTTCCGTGGACTTCCAGGAATTTATGGTCATGCCCATCGGAGCGCCGAATTTTTCGGAAGCGCTACGTTGGGGCGTGGAAATTTTCCACGCGCTAAAAGCTGCCTTAAAAAAGCGCGGCTACTCCACCGCCGTCGGCGACGAAGGCGGCTTCGCTCCAAGCTGCAAGTCCAACGAAGAAGCCATCCAGGTCGTGCTGGAAGCCATCACTGCCGCAGGCTACAAACCGGGCGACCAAGTTCGCATCTCGCTCGATCCCGCCTCCAGCGAGTTTTACGACAAAGCCAGCGGCAAATATATTTTCAAGAAGTCCGACAAATCCGCGCACACCAGCAGCGAGATGGCCGCCTACTGGACTAATTGGGTAGAAAAATATCCGATCGTCTCCATCGAAGATGGCATGGCCGAAGACGACTGGTCCGGCTGGAAAGAACTCACCGAAAAAGTCGGCGGGAAGGGCGCCGGCAAAAAATCAATTCAACTGGTCGGCGACGATCTTTTTGTCACCAACACCCAACGCCTCGGCCGCGGCATCACCGAAGGTGTAGCCAACGCCATTCTGATCAAGCTGAATCAGATCGGAACCGTTACCGAAACCATCGACGCCATCGAGCTGGCCCGCAAAGCCGGCTACAACTCCATCATTTCTCATCGCTCCGGTGAAACGGAAGATACCTTCATTGCCGATTTGGCGGTCGCCACCGCCGCCGGACAAATCAAAACCGGCTCCGCCAGCCGCACCGATCGCATCGCAAAATACAATCAACTTTTGCGCATCGAAGAAGAACTCGGCGGCACCGCCAGATTCCCAGGGACCTCGCTCTTCAAATGAAGCGCACGCAAAAATTTCCGTCAGTAGGCGTTTACAATAGCCCTTAGAAGATGCGCGAAACATATTCGCGCATCTCGTTCTTCCAATACGGCCAATCATGGCCGCCCTGCGGCCCCCAATCGTCCAACGAGTGGCGTATCCCTTTGCTCCAGAGAATTTCCGACAGCCGATAACTTGGACCACTCTTTTCCCACGCCCCCGTACCGGTAATGATGTGAATGTCGCACGAAGCCAGATGCCCCAGCAGCCACGGATCGCTCAAATTCGCCAGATAATCCACGGGATTATTGAAATAAAAATTTTCGTCGTACATCCCATCCATGAAATTTCTAACGTCATAAACTCCCGACATAGCAAAGCACCGCTTGAACACGTCCGGATGCTTGAACAAGGTATTCGCCGCGTGATACGCCCCGAAAGACGCCCCCATCGTGGAAATCGCCACCGACGATTTGCAATTGTCCCAGATGAACGGCACAACTTCCTCGCGCAGATATCCGTCGAACATCGCTTGCATATAACTGCGATGAAACGGATGCGCCCCCCGATTGTAGAGCCCGAGATGATTCACGGAATTTACAGAAAAAAACTTAATCCTCCCCGCGTCGATAAAATCCCCGAGCGCCCCGATCATTCCCTGATTCTCCAGTTCCCACTCATCCCCCGCGCTGGTAGGAAACCCCATCAACGGCGGCCCCCAATGCCCATACACCACCACCCCCAAATCAATTCCCAGCCGCGAAGAATACCAGCGCTGATACTCGCGTTTCATGAATGCCCTCTATGCCCAGCTATGTACGACGAAGGGAGCAGAATTATGGCAGCCGCCTGAAACCGAAGCAATCAGGCGACGTGCAGCTTCCGAATGACTTACCGGGAATTGATTCGCCGATAATTAAACTGGGCGGTATCTATGTTTTGCTGTTAGGGTGAGTCTAAATTCAATTGGAGGAGTCTGCCAATATGGATTACTTCAAGCGTTTCAGTGTGCTGCTCACACTACTGTGCTGGCTTCCAGTGATGACAGTGGCTCAAGCAACAGATGCAAATCAGAACTCACCTACGCCACTCGGACAGTTAATAGATGTCGGCGGCTACAGAGTTCATCTGTATTGCACCGGTTCCGGAAGCCCTACCGTCGTCATTATCGGCGCAGGATCTTCTTTCGATTGGGGTCTGGTTCAGCCAGAAGTCGCAAGCACGACGCAGATATGCTCCTATGACCATTCCGGAACTGCTTGGAGTGATGATGGCCCGACGGACTCCTGTTCGCTGCGGGTGAACGAGATTCACGAAGCACTAAAGAACGCGGGAATCAAAGGTCCGTACGTACTCGTTGGGCATTCGTTAGGTGCGGTGATCGGACGCCTCTATGTTGGACAATACCCGAACGACGTCGCGGGCCTAGTTTTCGTCGATCATGCAATGGCGATGATAAATCGTCGTCCACCGTCTGGAGGAGCGACAGCAGCCCCACCACCGATGCCGCCGCCCCCGTCTTCTGGCGGCCTAAAAATGACGATGGGAATGGAAGACGACCCCAACCTCGCCAAGCTCTCGGCCCGCGATCGCGAATTTCATCTTTGGGCGAACAAACAGGTCCGTGGCAAAGTCGATTCGCCCGGCAAGCGACCCGGAGATCTCGACATGTTGCTGGATTGTGTGGCGCAGGCCGACGCTATCGACAAAAACCAAAGTCATCCACTCGGGAACAAGCCACTTGTTGACATTAGCGCCGGCAACGCACCCCCTATACCGCCCCCGGCCCTGGAACAGTGGCGTATGAAATACACGGACCTGCATAACAAGCTTTTGTCCCTGTCGGCAAATAGCAAGGAACTCGTCGCAGAGAACAGCGGTCACTTCATCATCATCGATAGACCTGATGTAGTTATCGATGCGATCGGTCAAGTCGTACAGTCAATACGCAACACCAGCAAGCTTTAACGCACACCTTGTTCCTGATTGACGAGCTCAGGTTTTGGCTTGTGCCTGACGCAAATATTCCCCGACCACTTTAATGTAATCTGGAAACGCAACTTCCGGCTCGAGCAAATCCGGGTGCCACTTTTTCTCCCATTCGAAGCAATAAAACCCGGCATAATTAATTTTGACCAGCGCCTCAACCTGCCGCTTCACCGGAACATCTCCCTTTCCGGTCAGCACATAACGCCGGTCTTTCCCATCCGGCACCGAGTCTTTCAAATGGGTGTGGCGGATCCACTTCCCCAATTGCGCCACCGTGAGCTCCGGTTCTTCATGCGAACTGGCAAACGTGTGATGCGCATCCCACAGCAACGCCACGTGCTCGGAATCAGCGCGCGTCAAAACTTCTCTCAATGTAGGCGAATCCGTGAAATCGCCGTGCGATTCGATAATCACCGTAACATTCCGCGGCCCCGCATATTCCCCCAACTCATCGAGGCCGCTCGAGACCCGCGCAATAACTTCCTCACGCGGCCCCTCGATTTTGTTACCGAACACCCGCATGTAAGGCGCGCCCAAGGCCGACGCCAGATCAATGAAACCGCGCGCATCGGAAAGCTGTTGCGCTCGCTTTTGCGGATCCGCGACATGCATCTCCGCCGAACTACTCACGCACGCAATCTTCAACCCGCGTGCCGCGACGTCGCGCTTGACCGCCGGAATCTTATCCGCGGCAAATTCCGGACGCGCCGGCAAATTCATATCGCCCATTAAGCCGCGTAACTCCACCGCCGCAAAGTCATGCTGCTCGGCAAAGTCCAGAATTTGCGGCCAAGTCCACGCCGGACAGCCCAAGGTCGAAAACGCCAGCGGCAATCGCGCCGCCGCTGCACGAGCATATCGCGCTCCCAGCGCGGCCAGCGCCATTGTGCTTACAAATTCGCGTCTCGTCGCCCTCATGTACACACTCCTCCAGTTTTCGAGCAAAATTCTATCATCATGACTCCGTCTCTCGTGTGTCCGCATTTGCAAGAATTCCGAATGGCAGTAGGATGTAGCCTAGCAACAGAAGTCCTTTAGCTCGTGAAAATCGGGAGACCTTCAAGAATGCTCCGTGACCACGCGTCCGTGAACACCGTCGCTTCCCTAAATAACTCCATAAATATTGTTGCACCCGGCCGCCGCGAATTTTTGAAGGGCCTGCTCAGCGCCGGCGCTCTCGTACTGAGCGTTCGCTGGGCGCCACAAACCGTTTTCGCGGCAGCAACCGATTCGTCGAGCACCGGTGCGGTTGCCCCGATGGCAGATGCCCTGCTGCATCCTAACGTTTATCTCGCAATCGACACCGACGGCACCGTCTACATCATCGCGCACCGCTCCGAAATGGGCAGCGGAAGCAAGACCGCCCTCCCTCGCATCGTAGCCGACGAACTCGATGCCGACTGGGCGCGCGTAAAAATTGTGCAAGCCACGGGCGATGAAAAATACGGCGATCAGGATACCGACGGCTCGCATTCCGTTCGCAGTTTTTTCGATACCCTGCGGGAAGCCGGCGGAACAGCGCGCCTGATGCTCGTTCAGGCCGCCGCTGCGCAGTGGAACAAACCAATCACGGAATGCCACACCGAACTCCACGAAGTAATCCACTCGCCTTCCGGCAAAAAACTTGGCTACGGCGAACTGGCGGCCTCCGCGGCCAAGCTCGAAGTCCCGAAAAAAGAAGACGTCAAACTTAAAGCCCGCACCGAATGGCGCTACATCGGAAAAGGCACTCCCAACTACGACCTGAAAGATATGTGTGACGGCAAAGCCGTCTACGGCCAGGACACCCGCATGGATGGAATGTTGTATGCCAGCGTGGCGCACCCGCCGGTCTTCGGCAGCATCGCGAAGACTGTCGACGACAAGGCCGCGCTAGCTGTTACGGGCGTCAAGCAGACCGCCTCAATCGAAGGATTCAAACCGCCCGTCGGATACCAGACCTTGGGAGGCGTGGCCGTCCTCGCCGACAACACCTGGTCCGCCATGCAGGGCAGGAAAAAACTCAAAATCGAATGGGAGAAAAGTCCGCACAGCGTTTATAACTCCGACTCTTATAAAAAAGAATTGCAGGACACCGCCCGCAAGCCAGGAAAAGTAGTGCGCGAAAACGGAAACGTGGACGCCATTTTTGCCAAGGGCGGCAAAATCGTGGAAGCCGAATACTACGCGCCGCTGCTCGCGCATGCCTCCATGGAGCCTCCCGCAGCCCTCGCCGTTTTTCGCAACGGTAAAGCCGAAGTGTGGGCCCCGACGCAAAATCCCCAAGGCGCAAAAGATGCCATCGCCAGCGCCCTGGGATTAAAAAAAGAAGACGTCACCGTAAACGTTACTCTGTTGGGAGGCGCGTTCGGCCGCAAATCATTTCCGGATTTTGCCATCGAAGCCGCCGTCCTCTCGAAAAAAACCGGCAAGCCCGTGAAAGTAGTCTGGAGCCGCGAAGACGACATTAAATTCGACACCTATCACTCCGTGGCGGCGATGTATATGAAAGCCGCCCTCGGCACCGATGGCAAGCCCGAAGCATGGCTGCAACGCACCGTGTTTCCCCCGATCGGCTCCACCTTTGATCCCAAGACAAATTATTCCGCCGCCGATGAATTGGGCTTAGGTTTCACCGATGTGCCCTTCGCATTGCCGAATCATCGCGTGGAAAACGGCCCCGCAACCGCCCACGTGCGCATCGGTTGGCTCCGCTCGGTCGCAAATATTTATCACGCCTTCGCGGTACATTCTTTTGCTGACGAACTTGCCCACGCTGCGGGACGCGATTCGCTCGACTATCTGCTGCAGCTTCTCGGCCCCGACCGCATTATCCCCAAGGAGGAATTGCCAAAGGATTACTCGAATTACGACGGCGCCTATGAGCAGTACCCCATCGACACCGCCAGATTCCGCCGCGTCTTATCGCTGGCAACAGAAAAAGCCGGCTGGGGCAAACAAAAATCCGGCAATGGCTTTGGCATGGGCGTCGCGATGCACCGCAGTTTCTTGACTTATGTCGCAACTGTAGTTCAGGTGCAGGTGAACGATGCCGGCCAAGTGCAAATCAAACGCGTCGATACCGCCTTGGATGCCGGAACGTTGGTAAATCCTGAAATGGCTCGCCAACAATTTGAAGGCGCGGCCGTGATGGGCACCTCTCTCGCGTTTTACGGAGAGATCACCGCCAAGGATGGTGCCATCGAGCAATCCAACTTCAACGATTACCAGGTGGCGCGCATGAGAGAAGCTCCGCGCGAAACGCACATTTACATTGTTCCCAGCGATGCCCCGCCGGCGGGAATCGGCGAGCCAGGTTTGCCGCCTTTCGCCCCCGCGCTCTGCAACGCAATTTTTGCAGCCACCGACAAGCGCGTCCGCGAATTACCATTAAGCCGCGCCGGCTTTGCCTGAGATTAGGGTAGGGAATTAAGTTAATAGCGCCCAGGACAAGCAATTTTCGCAGCGCAAAAAGTTTATCTGCCGCTGCGCTATTCCGTGTAAAACATCAGCATCACGCCCAAAACAATCATGATCGACGGCCACAGCTTATTAAAAACTGGCTGCCAGTTGGTTTTGATTTCAGACAACCCCTTGGTGAGACCAATGCCAAATCCCGCCGCCGTGTAGCTGTGATGCTCAGCCTGAATGCGCGCCATGCGCTCCATGTGCCCCGCCCCGTGCATCCCGCCGCGGTGCTCGTGAAAAAGCAAAATAACAGAACCCGCTATCGCCACAATCGGAAAAACCCATCCGGCCCACGCCGCTTTCAAAGTGCCCCGAGCGCGCAGAAATTCAATTACGCCCACGGCCAGCAAAATCAGCGCGAATGATTTGTGTTGGCGAACTTCCATGTGGTGCGACAGCCCGTAAAACCACGACTGCGGCCCGAAGGGCCACAACTCCGTATCGCTGTAAACGAGTACAAAGATCCCCGCGAGCAGAAAACATACCGGCCAAGCATAACGAACACTGGGCCATCGCGCGCTCAGCCGAGGCTCCGCGAGAATAAAAACTCCCGCGAGCACCACAAAAAACCCGGCCAGGTGATGATTGAATTCGCTCTCACGTTTGTCCGCCGCCAATTTTTCAGGCGTCCGCATCGCCGCCATCGGGTCCGGCGCCGTCGAACTCATGTCCATTCCCGGCATGTCGTTGCTCATTCCCTCGTGGCCCGCCTGACTGTCCTGCGCGGGATGTTCTTGTGCGCGAATCAAAGGCTGCCACGCGCACAGTAAAAAAATAAGCAGCAGGCACGTCCCCAAGAATTTAAATTGCCACAACAAATGTTTTTCTGAATGCATTGCGTCTCCAAATGAGTTGCTCACCAGAGCTTTGATTGGGAGTAAAAAGTTTCGCTCATTCCCGCACGAAAAGCCAATGAGCCTCAGTGCGTCACGTCAGCTCGCGACCTCATTTAGACGGCGCAGGTCCCCGAAGGCTTGACGTCCATTTCAGCATTGGGATTCGACGCGCATAGCGCGCTAAGCCAGCCCAAAATGTTATGGCAGTTGTCCTCTGCCATACCGCTTTACCTCTCAACTCCTCAAGGGCGCAGTCATTCCGCCTGCCTGCCGCAGGCAGGACCGGAGCGAGCCGACGCTTTTTCTTCTCCTTCGCTCCTGCGAAGGAGTCGGCTCGCGAAGCGGAGGAATCTCTCTGCGCCTCTTTCAATCCGAATAGCTCGCCAAAAGTTAGCCACGCCCGCTGAACGCGCCGCAAAAATTTGCGTTTTTTTGAGGTGCCTTCACGCTAGAGTGGTTGACGGCAACGAGGCCCTATGACCGCAAAAACGGAACTATCACGCCGTAAATTCCTGACCACCGCCGCGGCAGCCGCTGTTTCAGGCGCCGCGACCACCGCTAGCGCCTTCACAATTGTGCCGCGACACGTCCTCGGTCGTGGCTTCACCCCTCCCAGCGACACGCTCAACATCGCTGGTATCGGAGTTGGCGGTATTGGCCGCGCCAACCTCATCGCACTCGCAACCCAGAACATCGTTGCGCTGTGCGATGTCGATTGGGATTACGCCGGCAAAGCGTTTGAGCATCTTGACGCGGACATTCAAACTTTGAAGACGCGGCTTGATTCGCCGGATCCGCAACCGCAAGCCGTGCCGGGTGTTCCGCCGGTGGAATTTGATCGGGTCAAAGCTCAGAAGCGTCTCGACGGAATGATTCGGCTAAAAACCGAGCATTGGCCGAAAGCCAAGCACTACCAGGACTACCGCGAGATGCTGGAGCGCCAGAAAGACATCGACGCCGTGGTCGTAGCCACCGCCGATCACATGCATGCCCCCATCGCGCTCGCGGCCATGGACCTCAATAAACATGTGTACGTACAAAAGCCGCTGACCTGGTCGATCGACGAATCTCGCAGGCTGGCGCGCCGCGCCAAAGAATTGAAAATCGCCACGCAGATGGGCAACCAGGGCCACTCGCTGAACGATGCCCGCACCACCGTGGAATACATTCGCGCCGGCGCCATCGGCGAAGTTCGCGAAGCGCACATATGGACGAATCGGCCACTAGGATTTTGGCCCCAAGGCGTACCACGCCCCGAGGCACTAAAAGGGCCCGCCGACACGCTGAAATGGAACGGACCTGGCGTGACCGCGCGCATAGCGAATTCTTTCGCCGGCTCCTATCCCGTTCCTGAAACTTTGGCGTGGGATTTATTTCTGGGCGTTGGCCCGCGTGTCGAATATCACCCCATCTATCATCCCTTCAACTGGCGCGGCTGGGTGGACTGGGGCGTCGGCGCGATCGGCGATATGGGCGCCCATTTGATCGATCACTCCATGTGGGCCCTCGATTTGGGATTTCCTACCAGTGTCGAAACCGTGTCGACACCCTTCAACGGCGCATCCTATCCGCTGGCCACCCAAACCTTCTACGAATTTCCCGCGCGCGGCAAAATGCCTCCAGTAACCATGACTTGGTATGACGGCGGCCTGCTGCCGCGTAAACCCGAAGAACTTGGCGACGAAGAATTGAACAAGGGCGGTGGCGCACTGATTATCGGCAGTAAAGGAAAATTGTTGCATGACACCTATGGAGCGAAGCCGCGGCTGCTGCCCAAGTCGCTGCACGAATCCTACGGCAAGCCGCCACAGAAACTGCCGCGCATCCCCGGCGAAGACCACGAAATGAACTGGGTCGATGCTGCGAAAGGAAATGCCGAGGCCTCGTGCCCTTTCGAATATGCCGCGCGGCTCACAGAAGTGATGCTCCTAGGCGTGGTCGCGCTGCGGGCCGGCAAAAAAATTAACTACGACGGCGCAAATATGAGAATCACCAACGTGCCGCAGGCCAATGACTTTCTGCGCCGCGAATATCGTGAAGGATGGAATCCGCGGCCAGCCAAAAGCTCTTAAAATAAAGTTCGTCGGTGGCCGTTTGTAGGTGTGGGTTGTAGGTCGCGGCTTCAGCCGCGACATAAACGCCCCGCACGACGCGGGGCTTTAGCCCTTGAAGTCTCAACGCGACCAGCATCAACAACAGTTCGACGCATATAGCAGTTGGAGAAGCATTCATGAAAAAATGTTTTCACGTTCTGATAAACACCTTGACGCTTCTATTTTTCATAATTGGATGGGGGCATTGCGTGGCCGCACAAACGGAACAGAAATGGAAACCGCACGACCGTAATCGTCCCGCACCCTCGGCCGTGGATCCCGGTATGCCCGGCACGGAAAATTCCGCGGGACGCGCTCCCTCGGACGCCATCGTGCTCTTTGACGGCAAAGATCTCTCCCAATGGACGCAGAAGGACGGCAGTCCCGCAAAATGGAAAATTGCCGACGGCTACTTCGAAGTTGTCCCCAAGACGAAGGACATAATTACCAAGCAGCCATTCGGCGATATGCAACTACACGTGGAGTTTCGTGAGCCCGCGCCCCCCGTCGGCGAAGATCAGGATCGCGGCAACAGTGGCGTGATCATCATGGGCCTGTACGAAATTCAGGTGCTCGATTCTTACCAGAGCAAAACCTATCCCGACGGCCAAGCCGGCGCCGTCTACGGCCAGTATCCGCCGCTCGTCAACGTCTCGCGTCCGCCCGGCCAGTGGCAGACCTACGACATCATATTTCACGCCCCGCGTTTCGATGCCAGCGGAAAATTATTGCGTCCCGCGCATGTAACCGTTCTTCAAAACGGCGTGCTGGTGCAAGACCACGTGGAAATCCACGGCCCCACCGCAACCGGAAAGCCGTATGAAGCCCACGCCGCAAAATTGCCCCTGGAACTCCAGGACCACAACCATCCAGTGCGCTTCAGAAATATCTGGGTACGCGAACTCACGGATACCGAATAGTGTCACTCTCACCAAAACTCACCCCACTCGTAGGGCGCCCCGCCCGCGAATTTTAGGGTGGGGCTTTTGACTCTATTTCGCTTTGCCTCTAATTACTAATGATGATGCTGAACGCCGGGTGGCATTAGGCCTCGTGTATAATCTTGGTAGGGGCATTGGTTCATTTCGTGGGGCCACAGAACAAAATTAAATCGGCAAAGCCGCCCGTAGCAGCCGAGCCAGCCGTGCGGTTGCGTCGTGCGGCTCGGTTTGCGCGGACGCGCATTCGCGAATTGCGCATGATCGTGAAGGCGCTGGTTTCAACCAAGCACCCCATCCTGGTGCACATTATTCCCATGCGCCGCTGCAACCTGGCCTGCACCTATTGCAATGAATTCGACGATGTCTCCACGCCCGTGCCGCTGGACGAGATGAAGCGCCGCCTGGATTTATTGGCCGATATGGGTACGTCGATTATTACCATCAGCGGTGGCGAACCGCTGCTCCATCCGGAGATCGACGAAGTCATTCGCCACATCCGTCGCCGGGGAATCATCGCCGGAATGATCACCAACGGATTTTTCCTGAATCAGGAGCGTATCGAGCGCCTGAACCGCGCCGGCCTCGAACATCTACAGATCAGCATTGATAACGTCACGCCTGATGAAGTCTCAAAAAAGAGCCTGAAAACGCTGGACGGGCGCCTAGAAATGCTCGCGCAGCACGCCGTTTTTCAAGTGAACATTAATTCCGTGTTGGGCAGTGGCGTAAAAAATCCGGAAGACGCCTTGCAAATCGCTCATCGCGCCGTCGATTTGGGATTCACCAGCACCGTGGGAATTATTCACGACAATAACGGGCAACTGAAGCCCCTGGGCGAGAGCGAGCAAAGTATTTTTGAGGAAATTATGGAGTTGGGCAAGCGCTCCTTTTCTCGTTTCAACGAATTTCAGCACAACGTCGCGCGCGGCCGTGAACACAATTGGCGCTGCCGCTCCGGGTCGCGATATTTATATATTTGCGAGCGAGGATTGGTGCACTGGTGCTCGCAACAGCGTGGGTATCCAGGAATTCCGTTGGCGCAATATTCGCCGGAAATGCGCCACCGCGAATATTCCACGGAGAAATTCTGCGCCCCGCGATGCACCGTTTCTTGCGTGCAACAGGTCGGCATCCTGGATAATTGGCGCGACCCACAAAATTTAAAACCCATGCCCATGGATCCTGCTCCCCAGACACCGGAATTGGTCCAGATCGGTCCCGCCGGCGACATTCAGTAGAGCGCAAAATAAAACTCTCAAATCTTTCTAACGACACCTACCCGACGTTTTCCTTCTAATGAAAGTTCAAACCTCGCCTTGGCGTCTACCTGCTAGATAGGTGACCGTACCTACCGTCCCGGTTCCGACGCTTCTGCGGCCTGAGGTATTAATTACGACAACGATACTGAGCCAAGTGCTTCTCCTGAGCACGCCTCAAACTATTATTTAGTTATGCCCACAAACATTTATCAATGGATTGAACTGGCCGCGTGCTTCGTCATCGTCTATATAGTTTTCCGCCCGCTAGTCAACTTTCTGGATAAAATCTTCGAAAGTTAGCTCTGATCACTCTAAAAGCGGACCTCACCTCAAGCACTTGTCCACTAAGCCGAGTTCACGGGCCAGTGGACTATGATGTCGCGAGTTTCGAGAGCCAGCCCTCTAAGTCGGAATAACTTCCGCGTAATCCGTGATTCTCCCGCAATTAAAAGCAACCGTTAGAACCGGGGTTATGGCCGGAGATCCAGAAGCACCACTTCAGAGTGTTCCTGCACTCGTTCAAGGACAACTTCGCGGCCATCTGCGGAGATGTCGAAGTCGCGAACGTCGAAGTCGGGAGGCAGGTTGGTCAACTGCCGCTCCGCGCCCGTCTGCAGGTTGATCAGCCAGAGATCCTTATGTTGAATCCCTCCTCGCAGGAACACGAGTTCCCGTCCTCCAGGTAGGAAGGCCAGGTGCCGAGCCCCCCGAGTCAGGGTCAGGGTCGGCAGGGGATGCGCTGCGGCAGCAGCCGTGACAGCTTTCACCGAAAACGTCGTGCCGATGTCGGGCCCGGAGTACACAACCAGGCGACCGTCGGGCGCCCACGCGGGATCGACCGCGTACTCCTGGACAAAAAGAGCAGGGGTGCCACCCTGAACCGGTACGCGGTAGAGATGTGGGGTGCCGTGATCGGTCGCTGCCGTGCTGATCGATTGGCCGTCCGGCGCCCATGCTGGAGCGCCCTGCAGGTCGAGCAAATCGGTCACCATCCGCGCGTTCGTACCGTCGACGTGCATCACGTACAAGGGTGTCTGCCCGCCTTGCCGGACGGAGAACGCGATAGACCGACCGTCGGGCGAGATTGCCGGGCCTCCAATGACTTGGGCTCCCTGACCACTCCACAATTCCGTCCCGCTTCCGTTGGCGAGTTTCCAGATACTCTCGCTCCCACCGGTTGCAGAAACATACAGAAGATAATCTGGACCCAGTCGCGGAGAGAACCCCGTGCTGGTCGTCAGCGAGATTCGAGCCGCCGAAATCTTGGCGGGTAAATCAGTGATCCGCGAACGCCAGAGTGTTGTCTTCGGACTCGCGAGCGTGGCAACCAGACGGCGACCGTCCGCGCTCGCCGCTAGCGACGTGTACCAGTCAAGGCCAGAGGTCAGCCGGTGGGGAACGCGGCGCTCGACGTCCATGCTATAGAGCCACGGCCCCGAACCATCGGGATCGCTGGCGAGGTACATCAGCGTCCGCCGATCCAAAAGGACCGGATAACTCACGTGTGTTTTCTGCGAGGTGATCCGTTCAGGCGTGCCGCCGGCCGCGGTGATTCGCCAGATGTCCAATTTGTCTGGGAGGGTGCCCTGGACGAAGTAGATGAATGCCATATCGGGCGCCCACAAGGGAAAGTGACTGTGGAGCCCCGCAGGCGCCGTGAAGATGGGTTTGCCCTCCGATCGCCGGCCGCCGTTTGTAACGAAGAGCGGGTCCCCTGGTCCGGGGGTGTGGTACGTAAGTCGGGAGCCGTCGTGCGACCAGTCGAACTCCGCCACGCCTTCAAGGTAAGGACTCGGCTGCCCGCCCAGCATTGGCACTCCCCAGATGCTGATGTCGCCGCCACTCGGGCCGCCTTGCTTGCGAACCCAAAACGTAACAAGAGAGCCATCAGGCGAGAACCCCAAGGTGCGGACCGATGGATTGACGAGTTCCTGCGCGCTCCCGTGAGTCAAGTTGTGGAACTGCCCAGATCCGACCTGTGTAACCCAGACGTCTGTCTGTCCGTCTCGGTCCGACAGAAACGCCACAAACTGACCGTCCCGCGATACCGCAGCCGCCTGCTCCACTCCTTCGGAGTCGGTGAGGGTCTGAAATCGCGCGTCAGCGATTGGGCTTCGCCAGAAATACTCCGTCCTCTGAAGCCAGAGGCCCGCGCCAATTGCCACTGCGAATCCCGCCGCGGCCAGCGCCACGACAAGTTTCCATCTGGGACGAGGGGTAGATATCACCGTGTGCGGCGGCTGTGCAGGGAGATCGGGAGAGGGAGTATCGTTCAAGTTCTCCGCCGCTGCTCGAAGATTGCGACTGCGCGCCCACCTGTCCAACTCTGTTCGCGAAGCGAAGACCGAGCCCAGCCGGTCATGAAGGTGCCGATGAACGGGCATCCCCTCCCGCTTCTCCCACCGCTGTACGGTCGTCACGTCGCGATTGAGGTAGGTAGCGATTTCCTTCCATGAATCCAGCCGGTCTTCGGGCGGACTCACAGACGGCGGCGTGTCAGAGGATGGTTCACCCATCGCGGTCTCCTGGTAGGGCCTGCAACCATCGCAAGCTCGGGCCGAATTGTACGCCTGGCGGCCCCGCCAAGCGACGGCAAACCGCAGTATTCGACGGCAAATAGCGGAATTGACGCAATTCTGCGCCTTGCCGTTTGACCAAACCCACCTAGCTGTCCCATCGTGTGCGCACGTCCCAAGTGTTAAATCTAAAAATTTAATTTTCGGGCGGTAAATGGCCGGCAGGTCTTAACGTCCCTCGCTGCCCAGAAACTTCTGGCGACAAACGTAAAAATCTCAAATCTGGAGGTCTTTCATGAACAACAAAGTAATCTTGTGGACGTTGCGCTACATCGCGGTCCTGGCACTCGCGGTCGGCACTGCCGCACAGGCTCAGGCTCCGTCGCCCAAGCACTTCAGCGGCATCTTTAATGACTACACTCCCGCAACAGGCGTTGCTGGCCCGTGGGAAATGCACGGCGCGTGGTCATTGAAGCTGGAAGGTGATTCCGGGAAAGCCGATTTCTCTGCCTTCATGACCATGGAACATTCCGATTATTGGATCCTGGCGCACCCGACTACTCCTCCTGCTACCTCTCCTAACGTTGACAATCCCGCAACGCGTAGTCCCCACACTCACCACATCACCATGACAGACGCCTTGGTTAGCTACGACACTAGCGTCTGCCCCGCCAACAGCCCTGCGACTACTGTCCCCGGTTTTGTGGTCACCGGCCAAGTGAGTATCACCGGCAACGGGAGCTCCGCGCCCTTCGAGGCTAAGGGGCCATCCACGCTGCAGGTCTGCATCAACGGGGGCACCGAGGTCCCGTTTTCGAACGTGACCCTGGTGTTAACCGGTCCTGCCACTTCGCATTTCGGAGGCCAGCCCATCCACGGCGTAGTTCGCATCGTCCGCAGCTCAGATAAGTGATCGGGATAAAAAATAACTTCGCAGGCTCTGGCTACGGCGTTGCGTAGTCCCAAGCATCGGGCGGCAGCTTATCCTTGAGCGCTGCATAACGCATTGTGATTCCTCCTATGCTGTGTTATTTGCTGTTTTAAATCGAGCCAAAGCTTACCCTCACGGCCCATCGACTCGAACGCTCTTGTCCTGGATTGTCGACTACTCGGAAGCTATCCCGAGAAGGCCGACAATCCGGGAGCTATCGCCTCGCCACCCTTGCCGAGGCGCGAAACGATCTCATTAAAGTACAAGGCGGATGGCAGCGAGAGCGGTCTCTTAGCTTTCAGCGAGGCTGTGCCGACGGCGTTTTGGGCGACACAGGATTGTCCGCTTTGCCGCTCGTTTTCCGCGTGCCAACATGGTCGGCAAGCTGACCGCCGGTGAAGTTGTCGGTGGAGCTCTCATCAATCTGCCGCAGCATGGTTGCGTTCCATTCGTGCCACTCCGCCATTATTCGGTCATAAACATCCTTATGCCGCTCCTTCAGATTGGCGCGCTCCATCGGGTCCTCAACGACATTGAAGAGAAACGTGTTCTCGAGGATCTTCAAATACTTGTAGTCGCCGTCTCTCGCCGCACGCTGTGCATTGGCCTTATAACGCCAGAACAGCTTGCGCTCGACTGTCGCTGCGTCCTGCTTGAGCATTGGCAATAAGTTGATGCCGTCAGGCAGGAATGCTGGATCGGATGAGAGGCCTGCGGCCGCCAGTAGCGTCGGCATCCAATCCATGGTGACCGCCACTTGATCGGTCGTTCGACCCTGCGGAATGCTCGCCGGCCAAGATATGATTGCCGGTATCCGCAGTCCACCTTCCAGCAGTTCAGTCTTCCGCCCGGTGAAAGGCCACGTATCCGCGAATCGTTCCCCGCCGTTGTCGCTGGTGAAAATTACGATCGTGTTCTTCGCCATACCATTCGCATTCAGCGCCTCCAGAACGCGGCCTATCTGAAGATCCATTTCCTGGATCATGCGCTGATAAGTCTTCTGCGTGCCGCCGTCGAAATCAAACAGGCTGCTCGCTGAGCGGAGGCGGTTCGACTCCGCTTGGTCACCCGGCGCTTCCCATGGCCAGTGCGGCGCGTTGAAATGCAGACTTATCAGAAACGGACGGCCTGATTTCGCATATCCATTGACGACGTCCACGGCACGGCTGCCGAGCATATCCGTCAGGTAACCCATCTGATGCACTTGCACGTCGTCGTCCCACAAATCGTCTTTCTTGTTTGCGTGCGTATAGTAATCGACTGCGCCACCGCGGAATCCGTAGAAATGATCGTACCCGCTCTGTAGAGGACCAAACTTCGGGAGCAAGCCCAGATGCCACTTTCCGACGAGAGTCGTTCCGTAGCCGGCCTTCTTCAACAATGACGGCAGCGTAGGATGGTCCGGTGGTAGGCCGACATCGCGGCCGCTCAGCGGCTCCTCCAACCCGATAGGCAGCCGGTACTGGTAGCGGCCAGTGATCAGCGCGGTGCGCGTTGCTGAACAGACCGCGGAGTTTGCGTATGCCTGCAGGAATCGCACGCCCTTCGCCGCCAGCCCGTCGATGTTCGGTGTGCTGATATCGGGTCGCCCGTAGCACGATACGTCGGCGTAACCGAGATCATCAGCCATTATGAAGACGATGTTCGGAGGTCCCGATACCTGCTGCCCGAATGCCTTATCAACGCCTACCGCAAGCGCGATCGACCCTAGGGCGGCCCCGCGCAGCAGCATTCGACGGTTCATGTCATTGGGGATTTCCATCTTCGCTCCTTAGTGCAAACGCAGGATGCATCCGGGCTGCCTCCTCGCACAGAGTAGCCTTCAAATGCTTCAGCCAAGTTTATCTCATGGATGGACACTAATTCCTGGATCACGAGCAACCCGGAAGTTACCGGCTCGGCTGTCGATTGGTACCGACAAACGCATTATAAAAGGGCGCCCGTTTGGAGTAGGTTTTGATCGTTCGCATCTCAACCTACAACAAGGAGCGCCCTCATGAATGACGCCAAGTATATTGGGATGGATGTGCATCAAGCAACGATCTCTGCAGCGGTTCGGGATTCGCGCGGGAATCTGGTGATGGAGGCGATTCTCGAAACGAAAGCCGAGACGATTCTCCAGTTCATTCGTGGCCTGCGTGGCAGCTTGTACGTGGCCTTTGAAGAAGGAACCTGGGCGGCCTGGTTGCACGATCTGCTCCAGCCTCACGTCGCCCTAGTGTTGGCCAGCGATCCGCGCAAGAATGCCCTGTTGAAAGCAGGGAACAAGAGTGACCGCATCGATGCACGCAAGCTGTCCGAGCTGTTGTATCTGAACAAGCTCAGCCCGGTGTACCACGGCGAACAGGGTATCCGCACTTTGAAGGAACTGGCACGCAGCTACATCACGATCACTCGCGATTTGACGCGAGTGATGAGTCGGCTGAAGGCGATTTACCGAGGCTGGGGGATTCCTTGTGCCGGCCAGCAGGTATACGCACCGCGCTACCGTGCGGAATGGCTCTCAAAGATTTCGGAAGCCGGGGTACGCCGTCGTGCCGAACTCTATTACCAACAGTCCGATGTGTTGGCGGCATTGCGCCAGGGGACACGACGAGAACTCCTAGGGGAAGCACGGAAACATCCGGCCATGGGATTACTGCGGCAGATTCCTGCGATTGGTCCCATCCGTGCCGCTCTGTTGATCGCTCTGATACAGACGCCCAATCGCTTCCGCACCAAGCGGCAGCTGTGGGCCTACTCTGGATTAGCGCTGAGGACGTACACCAGCGGAGAATATCGCTTCGTCGCTGGCCAACTGAAACGCTCCAAGAAGGTCCTAGCTGTCCGTGGGCTCAACATCAACCATAATCACGATCTGAAAAATATCTTCAAGGGTGCAGCCACCCGAGCGGCTGCTACCGCTGGACCTTTGCAGGGCTTTTACCAAGCCTGCGTCGCCAGAGGCGTGAAGCCGCACTTAGCGCGGCTCACTTTGGCGCGCAAGATCGCGTCCATCACTTTGCTGGTTTGGAAGAAAGGAGCGCGTTTCGACGCAGAACATCTGAAACAACAAGCAGCTTAAGCGTTGGGTTGAGGGACCGTCCTTTGCTGGATTCATTTCTGGTGAGTGGCTTTTCGGTTCTTCTGACGCTTTGGTTCGAGGGTGAGTCTCCACAAGCGCGTTAGGCGGAGAGTGTGCTTCGAGCACCGCGAGTCTCTTGATAAACTATAGGCCCCCTCGGATAACCAGAAAAAGCTATAGGCCTCGAGCCTCAGATAGAACCATGGTTGACAATGTTCAACCGCGCAGCTTGTCTTGCTTCAGAATCCGAAAGCGCCGTCACGAAAACAGAATGGATCTACGAAGAGCGAAAACCCAAGAGCCTCTCAACATGACTTGGGCTGGAAGGCAAAGCGAACAACCTCGCTCCTTCCAGTCGCCGGAGAAGTATTTACTATTGACTTTCCCCTTTATAGAACGCGCTTGGTCATTGAAGGACCGACTCCCGGACTGTAGGCTACTCGGAAGTTATTCACAAAAAAAAGGCGCGACTTGAGAGTCGCGCCC
This sequence comes from uncultured Acidobacteriota bacterium, assembly GCA_963733775.1. Taxonomy (GTDB): domain Bacteria; phylum Acidobacteriota; class Terriglobia; order Acidiferrales; family UBA7541; genus Acidiferrum. The sequence continues at coordinate 868,118 of CAVTEE010000006.1, forward strand.
TTTCAGGGGTTGAGATTTATCTGGGCCTAAGCTTTTGCCGGATTTTCTCCGCGCGTAAAACCGGGAGCCGGGCGCAATTCAGGTCGCACTACCTTGGGATCCGCGCTAGGCGCTGCTTGCGGAGGCTGCGGTGGCGGAGTGCGCAGCTTTTCCGGCAGCGGCTTGTTTTCCATCAGTAGTTTCACTTCGTTAGCGTCGATGACTTCGCGTTCGAGTAGCGCAAGCGCGATGCGCTCCAGGGTTTCTTTGTTATTTGACAGGATGGCTTTGGCGCGTTCGTAGCCGCCGTTGACGATGCGCTTTACTTCTTTATCGATCTGGATGGCGGTGTCTTCGGAATAGTCGCGATGCTGCGTGATTTCGCGGCCAAGGAAAATCGCTTCATCTTTCTTGCCGTAGGCCAGAGGACCGAGTTCGCTCATGCCCCATTCGCAAACCATGTTGCGCGCGATGTCCGTAGCGCGCTCTATGTCGTTTCCCGCGCCGGTGGTGATGTGGCCCAGGAAAATTTCTTCGGCGGAACGGCCGCCCATCAGTACGGCCAGCATGGATTCGAGATATTTCACCGTATAGGTGTGCTTGTCGTCTTCGGGCAACTGCATGGTGAGACCGAGAGCCATGCCACGAGGAATGATCGTGACCTTGTGCACAGGGTCGGCGCCCGGAGTCATGGCCGCGACTAGCGCGTGGCCCGCTTCGTGATACGCAGTGTTTCGTTTCTCTTCGTCGGACAAAATCATGGACTTGCGTTCCACGCCCATGAGCACTTTGTCCTTGGACATTTCGAAGTCGACCATCATGACGAATTTGCGATTCTGACGTGCGGCCCAGAGCGCGGCTTCGTTCACCAGGTTGGCGAGATCGGCGCCCGAAAAACCAGGCGTGCCACGAGCAATGATGGAAAGCTCCACGTCATCAGAGATCGGAACTTTGCGGGTGTGCACGCGGAGAATTTCTTCGCGGCCCTTCACATCCGGACGGGCCACCACGACTCGGCGATCGAAACGGCCGGGTCGCAGCAAAGCCGGGTCCAGAACGTCAGGACGGTTGGTTGCGGCAATCAAGATGACGCCTTCGTTGGATTCGAATCCATCCATTTCGACAAGCAGGGCATTGAGAGTTTGTTCGCGCTCATCATGTCCACCGCCGAGTCCAGCACCACGATGGCGTCCGACAGCGTCAATTTCGTCTATGAAGATGATGCAGGGAGCATTCTTTTTGCCTTGCTCGAACAGATCGCGAACGCGGCTGGCACCCACGCCGACGAACATTTCCACGAAGTCGGAACCGGAGATGGAGAAAAACGGAACGTTAGCTTCGCCTGCAATGGCGCGTGCAAGCAGAGTCTTGCCCGTTCCAGGAGGTCCGACGAGCAGCACGCCCTTGGGAATGCGGCCGCCTAGCTTCTGGAACTTTTGCGGGTCTTTGAGAAACTCGATAATCTCCTGCAGCTCTTCTTTAGCTTCGTCGGTTCCCGCCACATCCTTAAAAGTAGCTTTTTTCTGTTGCGCGGATAGCAAACGCGCGCGCGACTTGCCGAAGCTGAGCGCTTTGTTACCGCCGGCTTGCATCTGGCGCATCAAGAAAAGGCAGAAGCCCACCAGCAGAATGAGCGGAGCGGCGTTCAAGAGAATCAGGACCCAGTCCCCGCTGCGAACCTCTTTCACTTTCATGGGCACTTGTTTTTCGCGCAACTGCTTGGCCAAGTCAGGAGCGGATTCCTTGAAAACGGTGAGATGAAATTTATGATTGGTCGGGATTTTGTATTCCCCTTGCAGCTCGTAGCTATTGGGCGAAAGATACAGCGTGACTTCCTTCACGTCACCCGAATCGACCTTGCCCATGAACTCGCTATAGCTCGGCTCGTCTTCGCGCGCCTGCGCGCCGTTGGCGGACACCAGCTTCCAAAGCATCACGCCCAGGAATACAATCGAAATCCAAAAAAGAATGGTCTTTGCAGTGGAACTAGAATTCACGTTGCCCTCACTTAGATCCCCAAGAAAATCTACGCAGCTTTTGCCGCAGCAACTTTATTTCTTGCGACGCTCAGCTTTCCCCGCGTTCTTTGTGCCGTTAGTGAGTTGACGAAGGTTGCGACCGGTGCCGTTGGCCGCCGCCAACCCATATCCTACCCATACTTCCTTAGATGCAGTTTTGAACCCAAAGTAATCCGATTCAAGATCGACGCGCCGCTTTTCAGGCTTATCCAGTAAAACCGCCAGGCGCAACGACCGCGGAGCGCTTTCACCCAAACGCCGCAGCAGAAATTCCTGGGTCACGCCGCTCTCCAGAACTGCATCAACCAAAAGAACATCCCGGCCCTTCAAGTCCGGCGCCGCACTGAACAAGACTTCCCGGCGCGGGCGCCCATCGTCCTCTACGTCCCGCAAATCCTCGCGAACAAAGTGGCAAACCACCGTGTTATCCAGCTCTCGAATCAAATCCGCGGCGAACATGAACCCTCGATCCATGGTAACCACAATGTCCAGGCGGCGGCCCTGGTAAGCGCGCGAAATTTCCCTGCCCAAATCAGCCACTCGCCCGGCGATTCGCGCCTCGGAAATCGTGGCGCTCCGTCCGTTCGCGCTTGCTTTGATCGCCTGGCGACCACGTTTTGAGCTAGCCGCTTTGCGGCCGCTCATAAGAACTTTTCCTCGACGATCACGATCCCCGTTTTGGTTCCATCGTCAGCCGCGAATTTGGCGGACGCGCCAAAACTTCGCGACCACGCTATGTCTTTGCCAGTGACGACCACGGGCCAGCCAGCGCGCTGCCAACGATCAATCCCTTTTTCGTTGAACAAACGCTTCAATTTCTCAGGCTTGCTATGCCCGGTGGCGCAAAAGCGATCGCCGTATCGCCAACTTCTCAGTGTTAGAGGAAAATTCAACCGCGCTCCATCCAACACTTCCCCTGTGAGTCTAGTTTCCCCCCTCTGGCCATGCCAGTCAATCACTGTGAAGCGGAAAACGCACCCCAGTTCCGGAACGCGAATGCTGTTCAGCTCAGGCAGCGAATCGATTTTGTATTCATAGTCGCGCGGTGGCATCGCGCTGTTTGCTTTGCCGCAAAATTCCAGCGCGTCGCGGTGCCGCCGCACCTCTATATTCCCCGGCAAATGTAGAGACGACCCGGTCCGGCCGTCGCGGGCTAAGTCAAGCACTTGCTGCACGTGCACCGCGCCGATTTCGCCGGCACCAGGGCTCCCATAAGTAACCTCAAGGCGTGTCCTCTTTAACCCGCCAAGAATCAGCCGCACCATCCTGCCGCTCAGTCCCGTTAGTCCCGCCGCCTCGAAGTCTGAACTCGAGTAGCGCTGTGCCGAACTCCCAGTCCGCTCCGATTTCTGCCGGCCATGACCCTCAACATCGCGCTGCACATCCGGCGTATCGGCTCGCTGAACACCCAGCAGGTCCGCTACTCCAATGCGCACGCCACCCCGAATTAATTCCATGCACCTGCGCAACTGTGCTCCCGCAAGTTCCTGCAGCAGCGCCTCATCTTCCCGCGCGTGATTCGCCAGCGAAGCTAAATGCTCCACTACCTGCGGCTGAAATTCTTTTTGCAGCAACGGAATTAATCTCTTGCGAATCCGCGCCCGCATCTTGCTGGTATCGCGATTGCTATCATCCTCGCGCCACGTTTGTTTGTGCGCCTTGAGATACAAACGCAAATCGGCGTGCGACACCGACAGAAGCGGTCGCACATTCTTCCCAGCTCGCGGATGAATGCCCCCCAGCCCGGCCAGTCCGGTCCCCCGCAAAATGTGCGCCAAGACAGTTTCGGCTTGATCATCCGCGGTATGCGCCACAGCAATTTTGTCCAAATTATGTTCGCTCGCGCATTGCGCAAAAAAAGCATAACGCAGTCGCCGCGCCGTAGCCTCCAGATTAGTCTTGTCAGTTTTGGCAATGGACTTTACAGCGGCTGCGGCTGAATGAAACGGCAACTTATATTGGTGCGCCAGAGCGCCGACAAATTTTTCGTCGCCGTCGGCCGCCGCTCCGCGGAGTTTGTGATTGAAATGCAACACGCACAGAGTAATCCCCAATTTTTTTTTGACCGCAACAAGCAGTAGCAGCAGCGCCACCGAATCCGCGCCACCGGACACAGCCACTCCCACGCGATCGCCCTCGCGGATAAGCTCGCTGCGCTGAATCGCGTTCTGCAACCGCTGTGATAATTGTTTAGTGCTTGTAAGTATTGGGGTTAATTTTTTCGCCAGGCGTGCCACCCGAAGCTCCCCAACGCGCATCTTACCACTCAGAAGTAGTACACTTCAGAGGCAGCATTTCCCAGCAGTGCAAGTTCGGAAATTCTGTGGAAATCCCGCCAGCATTCGATTGACAATACTGGCCTCTCCTGAGATACTCTTCAAGTTGTGCGTATGCCTTTCTGCTGGACAGGGAGGTTTTGCTCTTTGACAATCGATACGATGTGCCAGAATCCGTTCGAAACCATTCACGCTTTTCGAGCCTGAATGGTCTGAGTAAATCGAGCGACAATAATTTGCTTGGCAGGCTGCCTGGGATGCAAATCCCGGGATTTTTTTTCGCCAAGCTACCAGTTTCAAACGAGAGTTTGATCCTGGCTCAGAGCGAACGCTGGCGGCGTGCTTAACACATGCAAGTCGAGTGCGCGTTCCGGTCGCAAGACCGGGATGGCGCACGGCGCACGGGTGCGTAACACGTGGGCAATCTGCCCTTCGATGGGGAATAACCCCGGGAAACCGGGGCTAATTCCGCATAATATTCCGATGACTAACGTCCTTGGATTCAAAGCCGTAAGGCGTCGAAGGAGGAGCCCGCGCACGATTAGCTAGTTGGTGAGGTAACGGCTCACCAAGGCTATGATCGTTAGCTGGTCTGAGAGGATGGCCAGCCACACTGGAACTGAGACACGGTCCAGACTCCTACGGGAGGCAGCAGTGGGGAATCTTGCACAATGGGCGAAAGCCTGATGCAGCGACGCCGCGTGGGGGATGAAGCTTTTCGGAGTGTAAACCCCTTTCGACCCGGACGAATGCCCCGCAAGGGGACTGACGGTACGGGTATAAGAAGCCCCGGCTAACTACGTGCCAGCAGCCGCGGTAAGACGTAGGGGGCCAGCGTTGCTCGGAATTACTGGGTGTAAAGGGTTCGTAGGCGGTGTGGCAAGTCGGGAGTGAAATCTCTGGGCTCAACCCAGAGGCTGCTTCCGAAACTGCTGTGCTTGAGTGTGGGAGAGGCGCGTGGAATTGCAGGTGTAGCGGTGAAATGCGTAGATATCTGCAGGAACACCCGTGGCGAAAGCGGCGCGCTGGACCACAACTGACGCTGAGGAACGAAAGCTAGGGGAGCAAACAGGATTAGATACCCTGGTAGTCCTAGCCCTAAACGATCAGGACTTGGGGTGCTTCACGTTCGTGGAGCGTCCCGGAGCTAACGCGTTAAGTCCTGCACCTGGGGAGTACGGTCGCAAGACTGAAACTCAAAGGAATTGACGGGGGCCCGCACAAGCGGTGGAACATGTGGTTCAATTCGACGCTACGCGAGGAACCTTACCTGGGCTCGAAGCGCACTTGACTAGCTGTGGAAACACGGCCTTCCCGCAAGGGACAAGTGTGGAGGCGCTGCATGGCTGTCGTCAGCTCGTGCCGTGAGGTGTTGGGTTAAGTCCCGCAACGAGCGCAACCCCTGCACGTAGTTGCCACTCCGCAAGGAGGGAACTCTACGTGGACTGCTCCGGATAACGGAGAGGAAGGTGGGGATGACGTCAAGTCCGCATGGCCTTTATGTCCAGGGCTACACACGTGTTACAATGCAGGGTACAAACCGTTGCCAACCCGTGAGGGGGAGCTAATCGGAAAAAACTCTGCTCAGTTCGGATTGCAGTCTGCAACTCGACTGCATGAAGCCGGAATCGCTAGTAATGGCGTATCAGATCGACGCCGTGAATACGTTCCCGGGCCTTGTACACACCGCCCGTCACATCACGAAAGTGGGTTGTACTAGAAGTCGCTGCGCTAACCGCAAGGAGGCAAGCGCCCAAGGTATGACTCATGATTGGGGTGAAGTCGTAACAAGGTAGCCGTAGGAGAACCTGCGGCTGGATCACCTCCTTTCTAAAGTAGTAGTGGCTCAACCCGCTATGGTGTGCGGATCATGCCACTCATATGTGGTCGGTTCTTTCTCACGACTGAACTAGATCACACGTTTCGCTTTACTGAATCGGCTCACGCCGCTTCAACCTGAGAGCTCCGCTCTCAGGGTCAGCTCGGACGGATTCTGTCTCATCGTATCGATCGTCAAGGCGCAAAGCCACGCATACGCTTTGTGGGTCACGGCTTCAGCAGTGACATAGAACATCAAAAGGGCAGGCCCAACGGCCTGCCCTTTTTCTTTGCCGCGTTGTGCTTTGTAGGTCGCGGTTTCAACCGCGACATTAAGCTCCGCGTCGCGCCTCCAACCTACGCGCAGGTTTCACCTGCGCGCCCGCCCGCGCAACGGCCCAAGGGTCTGCCTGCCGCTGGCAGGCGTTGTCATTCCGAGCGAAGTCGGCCAATTTTTTCTTCCTTCTTCGTTCCGACGAAGAAGTTGGCCGGCGAAGCCGAGGGATCTCTCTTCGCCCTTCGCGTTTATGGCCCCGCCTCGCCAACGTAAAACGAAACCGTCGAAATCGAGTCACTGAAATTCCCGTCGGCCTGCGGAAAGACAGTAAACCTGCCATGATCACCGACACGAAATCCACTCTGAGCGGGAACAGCCCTGCCCAATTCCACGCTACGACCCGGCCACAATAGCCGGCGAACAAGATGAGTGTCGGTCACTTCAAAAGAAGGACGGCAGAAAAGACGCGAGCCATATTCGCTCCATTCGGGCACGGCTTCCCAAACATCGGAAGATGATCGCTGTCGTTGCACGACGTAATTGACCATCGTCTGATGCATGCTGGCATAATCCAAATAATCGCAAACTACTATTGTGGCGGGAAAAGCGCCGTAATTTGTTAATCGAGCCTCGTAGATCCTAGCAGTGCCCCCAACAGCGAGAATGTCATGACTTGTCGTGACACTGAAATCAGCGTGCAGCCCAAACGGTGCAAGGTGACCGTACCGCCTGAAATGACGAACCTCATGTATCACCGCTACTGTAACCAATATTCCAGCTAGCGTTAGGCCTACTTTAAGGACCGCTCTCATCTGACTATTTGACACCGTTGCACAGCAGAGAGTGCCATCTGAGTTGGCTAGAGTTTCGGCCGTGATTCCGACACAAGTCTCCGCCATGTCTGTACGAAATGCCGGTCCCGAACAACAGCGCTTATAGCGATTTGGTCCCAAGAGTCCCCAACCGACTCTGGGTAGAAGTACTCACAGCCTCGGACATGATGAGGCGCCACTTTCCAACCATCCTGTGGTCGCCAGAATTCCTCGTAATTGATATTCGGTTCATAACGCTGGCTGTCCCCAGTGACGCTATACTGCGCTGCAGTATCATCTACTTCCAAAACCGGCAAACAGATATCTACAGCGAGGAATTCGTTCCTTGCCAATTCAAACAATTCGTTGTCTTCATTCACGGAGCAAATATCCAGAATCTGAGTCGCAAGATAACTCTCTGATCTACGACTAAGTCTGATGTGTTCCATCGAGTCTCCGAAGAGACGAATTATTTCCTCCTCGGGTTGCGCATGCGGGCCTGCTAGTCCAAAATTATCATTATCATACCTGTCGGCAATCCATCTAACGATGGACGTAAGGTATGCTTTACGCGACTCAGGTTTCCCGAAGATCGAAAGTAAGAGCGCGCAGCTTGCGACCGAGATGCCCCAACGATCGGAAATTGGGTGCGCAGCTCCCGGATTAACCGTTACAAACGTAGAGATATAGTCTGCGATTGCCAGTGATAATTGTTGGTTATTCTTTCTTTCAAGCAAACCTAGCAGGGATAGAATTTCGACTATAATTAAGCACTTCACAGGATAAGTGACAAGCGTTCCCCGCGTTATGTCATCGTGAACCAATTCATCCGGATCACTATAAGCGCAAGAACAGCAATCCCATAGGCACATGGCGTAGTGACGGAACAAATTCTGCCCGACTTCGATGCCCTCTTTGAGATTATCCGGCAAGGGGTACACACCATGCGCCGTTGCCCACAACGAGCGCAGCAACATCAAGGCAACGTAACAAGCAGAGTCAAGGCGGTTTTGCGAACGGCAGTGTTGAGCAATAACGCTAGCTTCCAAAATGCTGCGAAAATTAAGGATACCAACGTCACATCTCATCCAATTTCGCGAATACGTTTCTAGGAGCCCGAAATTAAGCGCTTGCTCCGTCGAACTTAGGATGTGTAGGAGATCGGGCGGCGATCCGATCAGGCTTCGAGGCTCGGCTGCCATCATTTCGACGAGACTGTCGCGATCCCAAGTTAGGAATCCCATCTCGCCGAGTAATTTAAGATGCTCACGATATTGCTGCGCGGCGGGCGCAGCTGCGCCAATCAGCCGTCCAGTGATGACGAAGACAGAACACCTTGGTAGGGTTGCGTCAAAGTTAGGGTGTGAGAGCGCATCCGTTCGAAGCATATCGATTTGGCCCCGGCAGGCGTGCCAATCCGCAAGACCAACGTCTCCCGCCTTACTTTGAAAAAGGTATTGATATTGCAGTCCGTGTTCGACACGTTTTGGAATGAAATCCTTACCAAACTCAAACGGTCCATGTACGAAATGGATATCTGTAAAATCGTATAGGCGAAGCAGAGCCATGAACGGTGCATCGAATTCGCGTTCTCCAAGCGAGTTAACGTAACTCCCGATGACGTTTGCGAGCATTGAATTCGTTACGCTTCCTCTCGATCAAATCATCCACTAACTTCTGCTGTTCCGGTGTGAGCGGGGGCAACGCCCTGATTATCTGCGCCATTTCAGGATTTACGACCAAGACAGGCAACTCGGGCTTTCCTTCCCTATCGAAAGCGATATGTATTTTCTGGAGACCTTCATAGAACAACTCGAAATTAACGGGCCTGCCACCGTCATTAACTGATGTTCCTGCCGCCTCGCAGGTTCTGGCTATTAAATCGAATAGCTGCGGCATCACCACCGAGAGGTATTGTTCCGCGAGGCTCTCAATCTGCACCATTAATTCTTCGATATTGCACGAACGAAAATCTTGAAGGCGAAACTCAAATGCTGCGCTGATGACAAATGGATTGTTCTGAACAATCTGTCCGGATTGCATCGTACTCTGCATAATCGGAATGGCGGGAATTGGATCACCTTTCGGCATCATTGCCCACAGTTGATCTTTGGCTTCCATAAAGTGCTTAACGCTCTCACGTACAAACTTCTCAAATGCGCGGGAATATTCTGGTAGCGAGAAAGGTCTCGGATGAATTAGTAAGTCTTTCATTGGCTAATTCTCGGCCTACCTCTTAGCTTCCTTTTTGAGCTGCGAAGCCTGCTTGACTGAGTGACACGTACGAATGTCCTTACGACTTCTTCCCATTCCATAAGGGCAAATCTAACGACTGCAGCAGTGGTTGCGATCGTTGTTACGGCATTAACGAGTGGTGATTCCATAATCCGGAAACCTTCCATTCCGTAATTTGTTTCCATGCGAACGGCGATTGGCTTCGCCTTAAGATACGCAGAGTTTTTTCAGGTTTAAAGGATTAAAAGGTGTGAAATGTTCATACTTGCGTGACTGCTCACTTCTTGCGCATCCAGATGCCCCACGTGACCGGCCCAGCCTCCTCATCGCTGATAGCCCGCCCCGCCAGCTTGAGCGCCAACTTAATCTGCCCGTGATGGTAGCCCTCGTGCCAAATCATGTGCTGGAGCAGCAGGATCGGATGGTCGTAGTGAACGTCCATGTCCCGGCCTGATTCCACCCTGCTCTTTACCGCGTCCCGCACCGCCTTGGCGCTTTCGTTCAGCATCTGCGCGATGCGCTCAGGGTCATGCTCGGCGGCCCACTCTTTCTCAGGCATCTTTCTGGCGAACTCCGGCGCGTCCTCCAGGACAAACACAAGTCGCACGTAGTGGATGTGTGTGAACAGCTCCGCGACAGAAGGGCTGCCTTCCATCGCCCTGACCGAGAGCCCGCCCTCCGGCACCGCCCGCAGCAAACCGACCAGGATGGCATTGTTCCGGTCCCAGGAGTCCAGCAGCGCCTCAAGCAAGCTTTGGTCTAATGCGTTCGCCATATCCCCACCAATTCGACTTTGAAGTCCGGCCAATTCATGGCCAATCCGCCAAGCGCGATTCTATCGCAACGGTGAATGGTTCGAAGCACCGGTCCAACGCGTAGTCGGAAACTCACCACCCACCGGGTAGTAGTACAGTTTGAACCTGCGCGGCAGGATAGTGGTGCCCGCTCCGTGATCGCTGGAGGCAAGAATGAAAGCATCTATGTTTTATCGAATCGCTGCTGTTCTTCTGCTGCTTTTCGCGGTAGGACATACACTCGGCTTTCGCCAGTCTGATCCCAAATGGGGAGTTGATGGCCTTCTTGGCTCAATGCGGTCAACCCACTTTGACGTGCAGGGGTTCAACCGCACGTATTGGGACCTCTTTGTGGCGGCCGGATTCTCTGTCGGCGTGTTTTATCTATTCGCGGCGATATTGGCATGGCAGCTGGGTGGTCTTCCGGCAGCGACTTTGGCGCTCATGCGCGGCACTGCGTGGGCATTCGCCCTTTGCTTTGCCGCCATCACGGTGGTGAGCTGGAGATACCTCTTTATCCTCCCTATCGTTTTTTCGATCGTGATTACATTATGTCTGACTGCGGCGGCATGGCTTTCCGCGAAGCAGGTTCCCGCGCCTCCATCGCGACAGTAAGCCGAGGGTTATTCATGGTGGAAATAAAAGAGGTTCCCGTCCAGATCCTTTACGGTGAACTGCCGTAATCCCCAGGGCTTTTTTTCCAGAGGATCCACGATGTTCGCACCCAACGAGTTCAGTTCCTGGTACGACGCATCGATGTCTTTAGCGAACACCCAGTGAACCGCAGGTTCGAACGGCAGCTTCCTCTTACGAAAGAATATCGTCACACCAGGGCGTAACACCGCCCCAATCTCTTTGCCTGGGTACAGCCATCCAATCTCAAAGCCGAGTGCGTCTCGGTAATGCTGTTGTGCGCGTTCCACATCAGCGACCGGCAACTCCGGCACCGGCTGCCCAATCGAGCTCATCTTCTCTTTCGCGCCCACAAAGCTCTCCTTCACTCATCCTTTATCCACCAACCCCGCCAACCCGTCAAATTAGCACCCCATCAGCCCCCTGATACCTTGACTTTTAGTTAATTAACTAGTAATATACCCTATGAACTCCGCAATTCATCCCTCCACTTCCGTCCTCATCTCCACCCGCCCCACCGAACAAGCCCCGCGAATACCATTTCAACCGCCATTCATGTCGTTTTTCGACAGCATTTTTGGAAACTCAATGCTTTGTTTTCAACCAAATCCAGCCTCTTTTTTGCAAAATGGGGGGGTAGGGGATTCATCCCTAATTCTTGACAACCGTCTCAACCACCCGCCCAGACCGGTCATTCCGCCTGCCTGCCGCAGGCAGGAGCGAAGTGGCGCGGTCTTTTCTTCCTCGTTCGCCCCTGCGAACGAGCCGCGCCACGCAGTCGCGGAATCTCTCTTCGATCGGTCGCGGAAGCCATTTCGGTTTCGGTGTAGACCGATCCACACTACAGACTCTGCTGAGCCTGTCACCGCTGCCCTGCTCTCTGGCAGTAGCAACCCACTCCTCACGGCGCAGGATTACCTCCTCGACGCTTCGCTCCGCGATGAAACTGTCGACCGCGCAGAAACATGGTACAAAGTTTGAGATGGCTCAACCCACACAGTCACAACCCGAAATCGAGACAGAGTCCGTTGAGAGCCAGCCGCAAGCCGCAGCGCGGGCTGCGATTTCCGGTTGGCGTGAATATGTGAACGCGTTCCTCGCGGCGGAAATTTCGTCGCTGACGCGATACTACGACCGCGTAATCCAATGGCTGCCCCGCGAAGATGATAAAGGCGCCCTCCTCGCCGCAGTCGCCGCGCCGCGCAAAGAAACGGTTGGCAAAGACGAGCCATTCCCCGACTTGACTCATGAGCGTGACCAGCGAACCGCCATTCTCATCAATGGCACGTTCAACTACGACTTCGACATTCAAGCGTTGCTAATCCATCTGAAAACCAAGCTCGCCCGGACATCACGGCTTGTCGTGGTGCTCTACAACCCGTACTTGCGCTGGGCCTACTTCCTCGCAACTCGGCTGGGAATCCGCAAGGGCGAGCTGCCCAGCACCTTCATAACGCGCGTGGATTTGCAGAACATCGCCAAAGTGGCTGGCTTCGAGATCGTGCGGTTGCGACTCGCGTTGTATTGCCCGTGGAAAATGTTGGGACTCGGGACCGCCATCAACCGTGTGATGCCGCTAGTGCCTTTGGCACGCTGGCTGAGCTTGACCTCCGTCGTCGTGCTGCGGCCGCTGGTGCCTTCGTCGAAGCAGGGAATATCTTGCGTCATTCCGGCGCGCAACGAACGCGGAAACATCGAAAACGCGCTGAAGCGTTTTCCGGACCTCGGCCGTGAGGCGGAAATTATTTTTGTTGAAGGACACTCGACCGACGGAACGTGGGAAGAAATTCTACGCGTGGCCACACTCTACCGCGATCAATTTCGCATTCTAGCCGTGCAGCAACCCGGCAAAGGCAAAGCCGATGCGGTGCGGCTCGGCTTTTCGCACGCCAGAGAAGACCTGCTGGTAATTTTGGACGCGGATCTTACCATGCCGCCGGAAATGCTTTCGCGATTTGCCTTTGCCTACGATCAGGGACACGGTGATTTCATCAATGGCTCGCGGCTGGTCTATCCCATGGAAGGCGCGGCGATGCGATTCTTGAACCGCATGGGAAATATTTTCTTTGCAAAAATGCTCAGCGCCGTCCTGGATGTGCGTCTCGGCGATTCGCTGTGCGGCACCAAGCTCCTCACCCGCCACGATTACGAGCGCATGGTGGCCTGGCGAAAAGACTTCGGCGAGTTCGATCCTTTCGGCGACTTCGAATTGCTCTTTCCCGCCGCCGAGCTCGGCCTCGAAATCGTCGACGTTCCGATTCGCTATTTGGCGCGGACTTATGGCGAAACAAATATCCAACGTTTCCGGCACGGCCTGCAGCTCCTGAAGATGACCTGGGTAGGCCTCGTGCGCGTCAAGATGGGCATCAGAAAAAAGCGCCCACTCGCCTCCGAAAATGCTGTCGGCTAGTCGCGCCAGCTAGATTCGCATTCGCGCGTCCGCGCAATGCGTCAGCGAAGCATCAAAGCGTAGCGAAGCGTCAAGGTTTTAAGTCGCATCGCGCAATTACATTGATGCTCGCTCCGTCCGGGATCAGCGCCTCAAGTTCCTTCTCTTGAAGAGGCAGCGGAGCCCAAGTGCTGGCATGCTGTATCGAGTACCCCGCATTTCGCAGCAGCGTCACAAGCGCAGCGAAACTGTTGTGCTCCTCCGCATGCACATACGGTGAAAGTTCCATCACCAACGTCGGCCGGAATTTTGACAGTGTTGTAAGGCCGCCTTGCAACACTGTCAATTCATGACCATCTACATCCATCTTGATGACATCCACTCGGTTAATGCCCTCGCGCTCGACCACCCGGTCCAGTGTGTCCACCGTTGCGTTTCGCGCCGTAACCAGGCGTCCCCGGTGCTTCGGATGCACAGACTCGTTTTTCTCCAGAGGCCAGCTGGCGAAGATTTCGTCAGGAGCGTCTTCGGCAGGTGCTGCTGCTAATAAAACTTGCCGTGGATACGTACGCGTCTCCAGTTCCGGATTTAGCGCCAGGTTGCGCTTCAATTTCTCGAACGCAAAGTCGGTAGGCTCAAACGCGAATACTTTCCCTGCGGACCCGACGCTGCGCGCCAGTCCCAAAGTGTGGGCCCCGATGTTGGCACCCAGGTCAAACACCACATCGCCGGGTTTTACCAGCTTCTCCAAAGTGATGGCGGTCGAGCGCTCGAATGCACCCAACAAATAAATCGAGAAGTCGATCCCCTCGCTCAGATCCAACGACCACATCAGGCCGCGCCGGCGAACTGTTACGCAGTTATTTTTACCGGCCATCGCGCGCCCCGCGGCGATGAACTTATACGCAAGAGAGGCCAGCGATACTTTTGTTTTGGTTGTCAGCATTGTTGTGGCCGTATTCTACGCGCGCCTCGCCTTAAAGAACCTGTCCGCCGAACTTCCCTCAGCGGCAATCGTTACAGCCGGCGCACGGATACCAGCGCGAACATCCCGAGTCTAGGCATTTGAGATTCCAGCATCCGTTCTAGTCCCGCCCATGCCGTGCGAGTAAAGCCCGGCATCAAACTCCGCATTCCTACTCCGCCAGAAATTAGGTAGCGAAACGGCAGAAAAGGTCTAATCCTCTCAACAGAAAACTCCGGGAAATCAGTTTCAAACTTGCTGCGATCTCTGGCAAAAACAATCCAGGGAACCGCGATGTTGGCGCCAGAGAGCGGTCCTGTTGAGGAATAGGTCCAATCCACTGCTTCGGGGCGAAAAGGCTCATGATGAAAATATTTGTAGACGAATGAAGACCAGTACGTGATCCAGGGTTCGATCATAAGAATTTTTCCCCCAGGCCGCAGGCACCTCGAAGCTTGCGCGAAGAATCGGTTCACATCCGGCATATGGTGCATCACGTTGGTCATGATGATTGCCCGCAGCGATCGATCGGCGAACGGCATACGTTGCGCGTCAACCACGACTTGCACATCGGAACACTGGAAAACCTCAGAAGTGATCAACCCCGGAATGAAATGCGCGCAGTAACCGCCGCCCGAACCCAACTCCAGGACTTGCCCTTCTCCCGGCGGAAGCTCTCGAGCAAGCATCTCGTACCACTCATCATAAATCGCCTTCAGAAAAGGCTTCGAGGCAATAATCTGTTTTCGCAGTTCGGTGGTGTGGGGATCATCTACTTGCAGAGCTGCCGTTAGCGGGTGCGCGAGCAGGCGCCGCAGAAGCGAGGGTAGCAACGGCTATCCTGCCAGCCGGGACCGCGCCTGCCAAAAAATCCTTGTCATGGCCGTCCTCCAACCTTGCCGCGAAGCGCCTCCAGCCGGTTCCGTGCCTCCGTCATTTCAGGAGCCAATTGCAGCGCTGCCATGTAGGCATTCTCAGCTCGAGGATAGTCACCCTTGCGTTCCAGCGCTTGCCCCAGCCAGAAGCAGGCCATCGGTGAGGGCGAAATTTCAGCGGCGCGCGCGAAATCTGCAACGGCAGCTTGGTAATTCCAGGATTCCAGCTCAATCATTCCTCGCCCAATGTAGCTATTCTGCTCATCGGGATTAAGCGCAATCGCGGCGCTCAGTTCTGGCAGGGCCGCGCTGTAATTCTTCGACATCAGATATAGGATCCCAAGATTGTTGTGTGCTTGTGCCGCTTCCATCGGGTCCGACGAAAGGGCAATGGCTTGGCGATACTCACGGACAGCCTGCTCCGTGCGGTTTTGCCGCTGCCACAGGACGCCGAGATTGTAATGGGCGGAGGCGAGTTCGGGAATCAGACGGGCAGCAGTTTCGAAATGTGTCTGCGCGAGTTCCGGTTGCCCATTCTCCATGAGAGCCGCGCCCATGTTGTTTTCAGCCATCCCATTGTTGTCGGTTGACTGCAGCGTGTAGGAAAACAGCGACAGGCTATCATGCCAGTAGCCAATCTGTTTTCGCGTCAGGTACACGTAAGGCGAGACCAGCAGCACAAAACAAAGCGCCGCAATTCCACGCTGCATGCGTACGCGTGACGCCCAATCTGCCACCAGCCACACAATCGCAATCAATAAACCCAGCATCGGAATGTACATGAAACGGCCAGCCATCCCCTGCCGTCCCGATTGCACAATCCCGATCATCGGCACCATCGTGCCCAAAAACCACAGCCAGCCAAACACCAGATATTTTTTTTCTCGAAAGCGCCAGACCACTGCGCTAATCCCGGCAAGCAGCACTGCCGCTACGATTACTTTCCACCACGCCAATGAGTTTTCAGGGTGAGGATAAAAAACCGCCAATCGCGAAGGCCAAATCAACTTGCCAAGGTACACCCCATACGAATAGATCGCGTTTTTCAGCCGCCAGCTTAACGGCATCGCCGCCGCCAGCGCGCCTTCCTTGCGGTGCATGCTGAGAGTTATCAAGCTGGCCGCCACGGATAGCAGCAGCAGCGGAATCTTCTCAATTGCCAGCGTAAGGAAGCGGGATAGGAACCCGCGTTTTTCGCCGGAATCCTCTACATAGGAAAACCTTCCCAGTGGCCAGTAATCCAGCAGCAGTAGCCCAAAGGGCAGCGTGACCACCATCAGCTTGGACATCAGCGCCAACGCAAAAAACGCAAACACCAACAGGTATCGTCCCACGCCCGGCTTGCGTACATACCAGCCGTACGCCCACACCGTCAGCAACAAAAACAACATGCACAGTACAGTTTTAAGCTCCGCGACCCACGCCACCGATTCCACAGTGAGCGGATGCAGCGCGAAAAGAGCGGCTAACGCGGCGCTCCGCAGCGCATGCCCCGTGGCCCTCGCCAGAAGTAAAAACAGAATTACGATGTCCACCGTCTGCAACAACACATTTGTGAAGTGATGCCCCGCGGCCTTGCCCCCATAGAGCTGCACATCCAGCATGTGCCCCATCCACGTCAGTGGATGCCAGTTGGCGGCCGGATTGTCGGTGCCGAAGGCCCACCGCAGGTTGCTCCATGTAACTCCCTGCAGAACATGCGCGTTCCGCGTCACATAATCTGGATCGTCGAAATTTACAAACCCATTCTGCATCGCTGGGGCATAGAGAAGCATGGTCCCCACGCCCAGCAGGATCGCAAGAAGAAGGACCAAGCGCCGGTCGGCCGCCTGAGCCGGGCTTGGCGAACTGCGATCTAAATCATCAGGAGTGTTCATCGCTCGCGGAAATTTCACCGAAGCATCAAGTGTGGACGCCAAAAATTATCTTCGCTGTGCGCGCTTATTGCCGCAAGTGTAGTGACGGAAGGCGTAGCCTAGGTGACAACGCCTTTTTTATTTCCCTCTTCACAACGCCCCAAAAGGGCGTTGTCATTCCGAAGCGCAGCCGAGGAATCTCTCTTCGCCTTTTGGAGTTTACCCCACCGTCACCCCGTGAGTTGAGGCTTCAGTCTGGCCACTTTTGTTTCCCGCTTCGGCATTCCTGTGTATTAAGCTCGTCTGTTGTTATATGAGGCGATAAGCACCATTGCCCGAGAATTCCAATATTCCCATATCGCGAAGTACTTGCAATTGTTGCCTGATTTTGTCGCGGACATGAGAATTGTTGCGATGAAGTTGTCCCAGGTAATCAGCCTTTGCATAGACGTCGGCCAACACAAAACTGGTTTTGTTAAGGGATCTGACTACATTAAGAACGTCTAGGCTCCAACCTCTGCTCCCTACTGTCAAATTCTCAATCGGGGAAAGGCGGCGATATGCATTCCGGACACTCCTGCTGGTCAGCGCCTTTCCATTGACCACTACCGGAATTTTCGCGTCTGCCGGAATTTTAGAGAGAAGAATGTTGCAACCTACCCATCCGGCCCGCCGAGCTGTCAGGGCTAATGGCTTTCGGCACTCAATGGCCGAAAGATAGAAGGCAAAATGCGGGATTAAAATCACAGTTAAAACACGCCAGCGCTGCAAGTCGTAATGGATTAAGTACAGATTTGGAGTGCGATTTTCGGTAATCGCGCGCTTCATCTGAGAGTAAGCGGAATCTACAATGCGAGCCCCAAATATCTTCGACTGACTCTTCAGTTGAAATGGGGCTTCACAGACTGGACAAAGATAATCGATTGACGCCGTACCCGTGGGTTGGGTGTCTAGTCGAGGCGAATCGCACACCGGACAGAAAAGATTATCGCCAGCCCAATTTTCAGTGCCGACTCTTGCTCGTTGCGAAGCGCTCTTATAGCGAATGAGGCCCCGGGTGGGCAGTTGCAATTCCATCAATTCATTAGATCACGTTGAAAATCTAATAAAAAGACGGAGAGCACGACGAGAGTTGGCACTAGGTCAGGCCAGGTAGATTTCAGTTTCAGTCTTGATAATGAAAATCACGTCCGCATCGACACAACCCGCATCGTGGAATTTTTGATAGGCCTCATGCAGGGATGTGGTTACTACGGTGAAGATGACTTCACGTTGACTTCTACCAATGAAATAGAAAGTGCGTTCTCGTTGCACCAGTTTGACGTGAGCGGACATTTTTAATATTGAGAAATGTGTGCTCTCTGATCGATCCATATATTCAGGAAACAGATCAAGAGGAAACTGCAGGGATGTGGCAGTCACGCGGACCTGTACCAATTCGGAACAGATTCGGCGACTGGAAAGATCTATTGAATCTGACGATTCGTCGCATCCCAAGACCTGTCGTCGGGCGCGGAATGAAGAAACTGCCGTGGTTCCTCCGCCGAGAAATGGGTCAAGGACAAGGTCGCCCTCATTTGTCGCTGCCAGGAGAATCCGTTCCAGGAGAGCGACGGGTTTCTGAGTGGGGTGCTTGCCAAATCGCTTTTCCCAAGTTTCCGGCGGGGGAATGGTCCAAACGGATTTCATTTGTTTTCCAGAATTTAAGTACTTCATATGCTTGTAATTGAAGGTATGTCGGGACTTCTTATCTTTTGCCGCCCAGATAATCGTCTCGGTGGCGTGCGTGAAGTATCGGCAAGAGAGATTCGGAGGAGGATTCGGTTTGACCCAGGATATGTCGTTCAAGAGTTTAAAATTCAGTTGCTGCATGGCAAAACCGACAGAGTGGATGACGTGGGAGGTGCCACTGACCCAGATAGAGCCGTTCGGTTTTAGCACACGCTGGCAGGCAGCTAACCAAGCCCGATTAAATTCATGATTCGCGTCAAGGCCTTTTGATTTGTCCCAATCACCCTTATTCACGCTGACCATGCGACCGGCGTGACAAGTAATGCCTCCGTTCGAAAGAAAATAGGGCGGGTCTGCAAAAACCAAATCGACGGAATCCTCTGGTATCGCGGCGAGAATCTTGAGGCAATCTCCTTGATAGATACGAATGCCGTGTTGTAAGTCTTCGAAGGCGGCAGGTGGGAGATTAGATTTGGAAATACTAGAAACTGAGACACCAGCAGTAATCTTTGTCATGAGTGGCGATGATCGGGATCGTTGATCAGCAGAGGTGCCAAGTCAAGCAGACAAGGCACTCTTGGACGAACTCGGGGACGAACTCGGGGACCGTCAGGTACCTTGAAACGTAATTAAGTAAGTGGTAACATTCCTGATGAGCTCCGCAGTTCACCTCCAGCCATCCGCCTTCACCGCTTTCCCCAGCTTTCCCGGCCAACAAATGTGCCGAATATTATGTCAACCGTCATCTTATTTGTTTTCAACAATATGCGAACTCTTTGCAAAGAGTTCACATCTTGCAGATTGTAAAGCACTTAATGAATCTATCATCTCCTTTGCAATCAGCACATTACGAACTCTTGTGCAATTTCCTGCCTCTCTATTTTCACTAAACTGTCTCTTTTCAAGCAAATCCGACCTCTTTGCCAAAAAACAGGGGGTGGGGTAGGGGGCTACCCCTCGCCATGAGCTCGCCTCCAATTAAGTCCCCGCAAACAACACTCTTTCTTCTCATGAACTTGCATCGCGCCTCACCTCCTGAGCCACTAATCAACTGCCCGCGCACACTTCGAATTGCCCGGGCGCGCCCGTCCACTTTTGCCGGGCTGTCTTCGGCGGAGTATCATTCCCTCGCTTGCGGACCGAGAATTGGAGCGAGTCTGGTACGGTCGAAAAGGAGAATCGGGAATGTCTTTGGTCAGCTTTGTGGATACGCCGAAATTTGAGGAATACAAGGAGCGGTTTAAGGAGCATTACAAACTGACCCGGCGCCCGGACGGCGTAATTTTGGCCGAGGCCCATACCAAGGGCGGCTCAACACAATTGAGCGTGGAGAATCACCGTTCCGTCGGCCAGCTGTTCAAAACCATTGGCGCCGACCCCGAAAATGAAGTCATGATTTTCAGCGGCACTGGCGAAGACTTCATGATGCAGGCCGATCCTGAAGGCTTCAAGTTGGAGCAGGAAGATCTGCAGCACTGGGCCTATGAATACGCCTACAAAGATGGACGGATCAATGTCAGCTCGCTGGTGAACGATCTCGAAATTCCTACAATCGGGGTGCTGAACGGCCCGGGCTTTCACACCGAAATTTGTTTGATGTGCGACATCACCATCTGCAGCGCGGACGCTATCATCTTCGATCTGCACTATGACATCGGCTCGGTGCCGGGGGATGGCATTCACAGCTGCTTCCTGGAATTGCTGGGAGTGAAGCGCGGCGCCTATGCATTGCTGACCGGGCAGGCTATCGACGCAAAAACCGCACTGGAATATGGCTTGGTGAACGAAGTGGTGCCGCGCGACAAGCTGCTCGATCGCGCCTGGAAGCTGGCCGACCACATCATGACTCAGCCGCGCATCACCCGCCGCATCACTACACAAATCGTCAGGCGGCCATGGAAGAAACGCATCACCGATGACCTCGACGGCGGATTTGGCATGCAGATGTTTGCGCACCTGGCCAAGAAAAAATCCATCCACAGCAGAAAGCACATCGATGAATCGGTGGCCTACGTGAAGCAAGGCAAACGGAATAATTTCGAGTGAGATCGCGAGTTGGGCAGCAAGCTGAAATCGCGAATGTTGATGCTGGGCATTGAGGAAAATTGCATTCGCGCGGGCCAAGCCAATGACTAAGTATGTCGCGCTGCTTCGCGCCGTAAATGTCGGCGGCACCGGTAAGCTCCCGATGACGGAGCTGAAATCCATGTGTGATGCGTCGGGATTTGTAAATGCGCGCACGTACATTGCCAGCGGCAATGTAGTGTTTGAAAGCAAGCTCACGGAAGCCGCAGTGAAAGCCAAGCTGGAAAAATGCCTGGCCTCCTACGCCGGCAAGCCCGTTGAAGTGTTAGTGCGCACCGGCCCGGAAATGGCCGCGATCCTCGCCAAAAACCCTTTCAAATCGCGCCCACCCAACGCCACCGTGGCGATCTTTCTTGACGAACGGCCGCCCAAAGACGCGCTGAAGACCATCACTGGCCAAGCCGACGAAGAAGTAGCGCTCGGCGCCCGAGAAATTTATGTGCACTACGGAGCCGGAATGGGCTGCTCTAAATTAAAGATTCCGGCAGCCAAGAAGGGCACCGCGCGCAACATGAACACCGTCGCCAAGCTTGCCGAGTGGGCCCACGGATAGGAGTTTGCTCTTATCGTATTCATCAAGTACCGCGATAGAGTAGAATGTCTGTTAATCAGCTGCCCCTGCGGTAACAGGGAGATCGAAAATGGTGGTCGCAATATTTAATGCTAGTCACGTCCATGTACTCGCAAAACGATAAAGCAATACTGATGCGGTGGCAGGTCGCCAAAGTGCGCTCGGACTGGCGCGTACTGGCAAAGCCCGGGCTGCGCGATGATGTTCCGCCGGAAGATAAAGCCATTCAGAAGGAATACTACGCGGCACGCGACGCGCTAAAACATTTTGAAGACAAAGAACTGGTCGCGCTCGCCGAGCAAGCGCATCCGCAAGTGCCGGATGTAAATCTGAACACCACAGAGGGCTACCGCCGCTGGTGCCAGGTGCAGCAAAACATCATGGAAGCGGAATTGAAACTTCTCGCGATCAGCCGCGAAATCGAAGACGCCTTCCCGCACCTAAAAATGCGCGCGTAGTAATTTTTCCTGCAAATACTTGGTGAGCGCGTTTTAGGCGGCGCGAGGTCGTTCATTTAGTATGCAAAGCGGACCAGCCGCTCATCACGTTTTCAATAGCCGCAAATAATTCAGCGGTGCGGATGGGCTTGGAGACGTAGCCATCCATTCCTGCCGCAAGACAGCGTTCGCGATCTCCCTTCAATGCGTGAGCGGTCATGGCAATGATGGGAATGTGTGCGCCAGTGGAAATTTCTTTTTTGCGAATCGCCGCAGTAGCCTCGAGGCCATCCATTCCTGGCATTTGAATATCCATCAAGATGAGGTCAAAACTTTGCGTGGCGCACGCGTTGAGGGCCGCTTGGCCGTTTTCCGCGACGGTTACGACACAGCCGCGTTTTTCGAGGACGCGAACGGCGATGGTTTGATTGATGGCATTATCTTCGGCCAACAACACACGAAGGTCTTTTATTTCTCGCGATGCAGCACTGAGTTTGCTGGAATTTCCTGCCGTGATGGGGATTGCTACGTCACGTAACTGCCCAGGCTGGAGTGGAGGGGATTGTGCCAAAGGCTTCTGGACTAGCAAGTGAATGGTGAAATGAAAGGTGCTGCCATAACCCAGTTGGCTATCCAGCCAAATGCGGCCACCCATCAGTTCCACAAGACGCACGCAAATAGTGAGTCCCAGGCCGGTGCCACCGTATTTGCGAGCCATGGAGCCATCGGCTTGTGAAAAAGCCTCGAAGATCTTCGCTTGCTTCTCTTGGACAATGCCAACTCCGGTGTCCTTCACTGAGATGTGCAAGCGGGTAGTGACGCGGTCACTGGATTGATCTTCGACATTGATGAGAATTTTGCCGGCTTCGGTGAACTTGATGGAATTTCCGATGAGATTGATCAGCACCTGGCGGATACGACCAGGGTCACCGAGTAAGGCCCTGGGAACGTTAGGTAAAATTTCGTAATTGAGTGCCAGGCCCTTCTGTTGGGCGCGAAAACTGAGCGGCTTCATCGTTTCAGACAATATTTCATGCAAATCGAAAGGGATTGATTCGAGGTCCAGCTTACCGGCTTCAATTTTGGAGAAGTCCAGAATGTCGTTGATGATGGAGAGCAGTGATTCGGCGGACTGCCGGACGAGGCCGAGGTGTTCGCGTTGTTCCGTGGTCAGGTCGGTGTCGAGAACCAGTTCGGTCATGCCCAGAATGCCGTTCATCGGGGTACGAATTTCGTGGCTCATGGTGGCAAGAAAAGTGCTCTTTGATTCGCTGGCGGCTTCGGCACTTTTCTTGGCGGCGCGCAACTCGGCCTCAGTCAACGTACGCTCCGTAACGTCGGTGGCCATACCGAGGATGCATTGCGCTTTTCCAAAGGCATCGCGGAGCACCGTCAAGCTGAGCCTGACTAAAACCTCGCGGCCGTCACGGCGGACGTAATGCTTATCCATGTACGCGATGTCTTTGCCAGCCGCGAGTATCCCTAAAAATATTTGTTTATCCGACTCACGGTCGGCCGGGTAAGTGAGCTCATCGAAGATTCCGACGGTTTCCATTTCTTCGGCGGTACAGCCAAGCATCTTTCGGTAAGCGGGATTGACGGCCATGAGTTTGCTGCCGTCCAGTTCGATGAGCGCGATACCGATGTCGGCGCCTTCGAAAACCGCGCGAAAACGCTGCTCGCTAACTGCCAGATCGAGAGCTTGGGTGGAGAATCGGCGCTCTACCGAAGTGGTGAGCAGGGTAAGTCCCAGGACCATTAAAGTGACGATGATAATTCCCACGGTGCTGGAAGTAATGTTTAAGGAATGGGAAAGATCCGTGCTCGAGAGGGTGAAAGGCGTAAAACTTGCTGTCGCCACACTGGTGTAGTGCATGACGGTGATGGCCGAACCCATCACTAAAGCGCTGCCGCCCTTCTGCCAACTCCAAGAAATGGCAACTGAGCGGAAGCGAAATATTAAGACCAGGGTCACCAGCGAAATTATGACTGCGAGAAAAACAGAAAGTAATACCGGGACGATGGAATAGTGGGCCACCGCTGGGAGGCGCATGGCCGACATGCCCACATAATGCATGCTCGCGATCGCTCCGCCCATGAATACGCTGCCGAGCAGGGTTCGCATAACACCCATGGTGCTTTGGCTTACGACAAAGAGTGCAATTACAGAGGCAAGAATGGCAGCCAGGAATGAAAGCGCTACGGTTGGCCAATCGTATTGGACGGGAACAGGTAGTTCAAACGCCAACATGCCAAGGTAATGCACGGACCATATGCCGATTGCCATTGCCAGCGCGCCACCGCTCAGCCATAGGTAACGGTGCCGGCCACGAGCGGAAGTTACTCGCCCAGCGAGATCGAGAGCAGCGTATGAGGACAAAATTGCAATAATCAGCGAGAGCACCACCAGGCGGTGGTTGTAGGCACCGACCATCACTGTCGCAAGGAAGATCAAACCGGTGCCCAGGGAGAGAAGGGCATAACGCGGTTGTTTGGGAAGGTGTCATTCAGCAACAGTACGAAGATGCATTTGCGAAATGCTTTGAAACTGCGGCGAGAGGCTTGGGAAGGCGCTGAAGTGTGGATAGAGATCACAGCTCTCCTACACGGGCAGTGACTGGAGGAGGTCAGTCGACTTGAAGCGGACAAACTTCTGGAAGGAATTCTAGTTTGGCGCAGTATCGGGCAGAGTCAATAGACGCGTGTGAATGAATGCTTAAAAAGGTACAAGCTGGGCTTCCGTGCGGTGATCGTTTTTCGCGGCGATTCTGCACAGGGTGCGATGAGAGGCAATGACCGATAATCAAGGGGTGAAACACTATTGTGTTTTTTCATGCTTGGCAGACTTACACGCAAGGTATATTGAGGCTTTGTTGGAAGGAAACTGATGACGATGACTGTGGTTTTCGCTGGCTCACAGAGAAAAACGATATGTTGTGCTGGTTTGATGGTGGCCGGAGGTATTTTGGGGACTGCGGGGTTTGGCCATGCGCAACAAGCGAAGAGTGCTAAGCCAGCCGCTAAGAGAGACACTGCTATTCGCAAGATGCAGCCTGCGGATGTTGCGGAGCTGCCAGCTCCGTTCGTTGAGAAGTTGAATTCCCGCGGGTGTGCCATTCCTCAATTTGGAGAGCTGGGACGCGCTGGTGCCACGGCCGGCGACCCTGCCACGGCAGGTGAACCGACAAATGTTATTCATGGGGAGTTTGCGCGGCGTGGGCAGGAAGATTGGGCGGTGTTGTGTTCCAAGGGAGGAAGCTCCACGATTGTGATTTTTTGGGGGAGGACTACGGCGTGCCCGGCTTCGCTGGCGAGGCTGGAGGATGCGCATTACCTGAAGCGCGGGGCTGATAAGAAGATGCGGTACTCGCGATCGATTCGAGCGTTGGGGAAGGTCGAGCTGGGCGACCGCGGCGGCATTGCGGGACTGAAGGATTTTTCGCATCAGGGGATTGATGATCGATTTGTGGGGAAGTCTTCGGCGTTTTTTTATTGCAGCGGAGGAAAATGGAAAATTTTCCCGAGCAAGGATTCGAGTAGCGAGTGACGACGCAACTACAATTTAATTTGATGCCGGAGCGGCGGGTGTGGTCAGTTACGGAACTGACGGCGCGCATTCGCGACCTGCTGGCCAGGAATTTCACAGACATTCTGGTGGAAGGGGAAATTTCCAATTGTCGCGAGGCGACCTCAGGGCACATCTATTGCACTTTGAAAGATGAGCGCACGCAGATTCGCTGTGTTTGTTTCAAAACGCAGTTGCGGGCCATGAAATTTCGGCCGGAGGATGGCTTGCGCGTTACAGTGCGCGGGTCCGTCAGTGTTTACGAGGCGCGGGGCGATTACCAGATTTTTGTGGAGAGCTTTGAGCCCGTTGGTTTGGGGGCGCTGCAGTTGGCGTTTGAGCAGTTGAAGAAGCGGCTGGAAGCGGAAGGATTGTTCTCGGCCGAACGGAAAAAACCGTTGCCGGTGCTGCCGCGCTGCATTGGATTAATTACTTCGCCGCGCGGGGCGGCGGTGCGCGACGTGGTGCGCATTTTGCGGCGGCGATTTCCTAATGTGCAGCTCACATTGTATCCGGTGCGGGTGCAGGGGGAAGGAGCGGCGGTCGAGATTGTGCGGGCTTTGCAATTTTTTAACCGGCGGCAAAGCGTGGATGTGGTGATTCTGGCGCGCGGCGGCGGGTCGATGGAGGATTTGTGGAGTTTTAACGAGGAAATTGTGGCGCGGGCCATTGCGGCGTCGAGCATCGCGATTATTTCCGGCGTCGGGCATGAGACCGATTTTACGATTGCGGATTTTGTGGCGGATGTGCGGGCGTCAACGCCTTCCGCGGCGGCGGAACTGGTGGTGCAGACGCGCCGGGAATTCGACAAGCACATTGTGGATTTGCGAGACAGTTTGGTGAGTTTGATGCGCTACCGGTTGAGCAATTCGTCACGGCGGGTGCACGAACTGGCGGCGCGGCGCGGGTTTCGGCGGCCGGTGGATTTGTTGCGGCAGCAACGGCAACGCGCGGATGAGATGACCTCGCGGTTGGCGATGGGGTTGCGGGCGCGGTTGGAGCAGTCACGCAAACGCTTCAATGTGACGCACCTGCGCATTGTTTCGTTTGATTTTCATAAGCAGATTGTGCGGCTACGCAACCGCACGAATGATTTTGCTGCGCGGATTGAACTGGCATTGCGTGGGCGAGTTGCGCAAGCGCGGCGACGTTATGACGCGGATCACTTGCGGTTGGTGTCCTTTGATTTTCGCCGCAAGGTGGCGGCGTTTCGATTGTCGCTGGAGCGACGTCAGACAGAATTGGCTAAGCGCGGCGAGCGGCTACTACGCGGGAAGCGTGAGCGCCTGGAACGGTTGCGTTTGCAACTGGAGGAGCGCAGCCCGCTGCGCGTGCTGGAACGCGGCTACGCTATTGCGACGGATGCGGCCGGCAACGTGTTACGCGCCAGCGATCAGGTGAACTTGGGTGACGCCGTAAACGTGCAATTGCATCGCGGGCGGCTCAGTACAGAAGTAAAAAACAAGGCTTAGAGGTTCGCGCGCTTGAATCCGTGCGCGCAATAAACAATTCAAGACCCGGGTCCACACCTTAACTTCGAACCCGGGTCGCCCGCTGCAATCTCACGAATTCAACGCCAAAATAAAGATCCACCCTCAAAAATCGAGGGTGGGGCACCCTCCGCGTTTTTATGGATTGGGGTAAACGTAGACTGGATTACTCGTCGTCGGAGGAGGAGGCGACTTTGAGAACAGCGAGGAAGGCTTCTTGGGGGATGTCGACTTGGCCGACGCGCTTCATGCGTTTTTTGCCTTCTTTTTGTTTTTCGAGGAGTTTGCGTTTGCGCGAAATGTCGCCGCCGTAACACTTGGCGAGGACGTTTTTGCGGATGGCGGCCACGGTTTCGCGAGCGATGACGCGGCTGCCGATGGCGGCTTGAATGGGCACTTCGAACATCTGCCGGGGAATCAGTTTTCGCAAACGGGTGACCAGGTCGCGGCCGCGATCGTAAGCGAGGTCGCGATGAATGATGAGCGCGAGAGCGTCGACCGGCTCTCCGCCTACTAACACATCCAGTTTGATCAGATCGGATTCGCTGTAGCCCGCGAGGTGGTAATCGAGGGAAGCGTAGCCACGCGAAACGCTTTTGAGGCGGTCGTAGAAATCGAGGACGATTTCGTTTAGCGGCAGCTCGTAGGTAAGCATGACGCGAGTGGGCGAGAGGTATTCAAAATTTTTCTGGGTGCCGCGTTTGTCCTGGCAAAGCTGCAAGATGCCGCCAACGGAATCTTCGTTGGTGATGATCATGGCTTTGATGATGGGCTCTTCGATTTTTGCAATGTCGCTGGGATTGGGAAATTTGGCGGGGCTGTCGACTTCCGTGACTTCGCCGGTGACGCGGGTGATGCGGTAACGGACGCTGGGCGCGGTAGTGATGAGATTCAAGCCAAATTCACGCTCGAGGCGTTCCTGCACAATTTCCATGTGCAGCAGGCCGAGGAAGCCGCAACGGAAACCGAAACCAAGAGCTACGGAGTTTTCCGGCTCGTAGAAAAATGCCGCGTCGTTCAGCTGCAATTTACCGAGGGCGTCGCGCAGGGGTTCGTATTCGTCTGCGAGGACTGGAAACATGCCGGCGAAAACCATGGGCTTAATGGCTTCAAATCCAGGCAACGCAGGCGCAGGGCGTGACGCGTCGGTCACGGTATCGCCCATTCGCGCCTCGGAAACGCGTTTAATGTTGGCGACGATGAAGCCGACGTCGCCGGCTTCCAGTTCTTCCAGAGCGACGGGCTTGGGTGTCAGCGTGCCGAGAGTTTCCACTTCATAAACTTCGTTGGTGGAAGTGAGGCGAATTTTCATGTGCGGAGTGATGCGACCTTCCATTACTCGCACGAGCACGACCGCGCCACGATAGATGTCGAACCAGGAGTCGAAAATCAGAGCTTGCAGCGGATTATCTGCGCTGCCTTTGGGTGGCGGGATGCGCGCAACGATGGCTTCAAGAACGTCTTCGACGCCGAGACCGCTTTTTGCGCTGATCAGTAACGCGTCGCCAGCTGGAATAGCGAGGACCGTTTCGATCTGCTCTTTGACGAAGTCCGTTTGGGCGGCGGGCAGGTCGATTTTGTTGATGACCGGCAGAATGGTGAGGTTGTTGCCCGCGGCGAGGAAAGTGTTCGCGACGGTTTGCGCTTCAACGCCCTGGCTGGCGTCCACGACCAGCAGAGCGCCTTCGCAAGCGGAGAGGGCGCGGGAAACTTCGTAAGAAAAATCGACGTGACCGGGTGTGTCGATCAGGTTGAGGCGGTAGGTGTTTCCATCTTTGGCTTTATAGTGCAGGCGAATGCTTTTGGCTTTAATGGTGATGCCGCGTTCGCGCTCGAGGTCCATGGAATCGAGGACCTGCTCGTGCATTTCGCGGGAGCTGAGCGCGCCAGTCATTTCGAGCAGGCGGTCGGCGAGCGTGGATTTGCCGTGGTCGATGTGCGCAATAATGCAAAAATTGCGTATGAACTTTGGATCCATTTAGGTTTATAACGGCAGGAGAGTTTGGTCGCTTGGCGCCGGGCGCGTGCTGGCCTGGACACTCGCCGGTCACGCTACAGCCGCGCAAAAACCATGCCGCGTAAACATTGAGTTTGCCACAAATCGGAAGGCGCGTCAGCCTGGGGACGAAATGAGTTGAAAATTTGGGTGCGGCTCTGGAGCTCGATAAAGTTGAGGGGACAAGAGAGAATGATGTTATGGAAACGCGATGTGCTCGTTGCGATGCTCCCATGAGTTGTAATCCTGAAGGGGATTGTTGGTGCGCGGAATTGCCGCCCATGCCAATGCCGATATTAAAAGCGGGCGAAAAAACTGGATGCCTGTGCCGGAATTGTCTGGAGGCGCAACTGCGGGAGCTTCAACGCCAAGGAAAAAGTGCTGAGTAGTTTTAGTAGTTGAGGTTTGGCAGGATTTCGGAATTGATTGCGGTGAATCGCAGCTGCGTGGATATTCCCGGAAAAAACAAGACCCACCCTACAAATCGAGGGTGGGGCACCCTTCGCATTTTTTTTGATTTGCATGGGGATTTGCTCGCAGATGTGCAGTGACTCTTTGAGGCATGGATTTGGCCGCGCTCTGCCAGCGGTATATAGTTAAAGAGGCTAATAACTCTGCACGCAGCCTGTCGAGCAAACTGCATAACCGATTACACCGCAAAGGCAACCCTCTCTGATGGCCGGAGACGTAAACAAGCATCTTGACCGGGCAAAGCGCTTCCTCGAAAAAAATCGGGTTGCGGACGCTATTGCTGCTTATCTGGCAGTGCTGGACGGAGCCCCCCAGCACCAGGAGGCCACACAAGCGCTGGGCGATCTGTATTCACGCACCGACCAACCGGATCTCGCGGCGGTTTATTACGGATTGCTGTTCGACATGCTGATTGATCCGCGCGACGAGAATAAAGCGGTGGCGATTTATAACCGCTTCCTGCGTAGCGGGCGGGTGGAGCAACCGCCAGAACGCATCGCGCGGTACGCGTTTCTGCAGCAGAAACAAAATCACGCCGAGGAAGCTATCGAGCAGTACAGCAAGGCGGCGGAAATGTTTACTGCTGTTTCGCGGGATGAAGACGCATTGTTTTGCCTGGAACGCATCGCGCAGCTGGACCCGGAAAATCCTGCGCGGCAATTGCGGCTGGCGGAAGCGGCGGAACGCATAGGGCGGCGGGCGTTGGCAGCTCGGGCCTATTTGCGCGCCGGTCAATTGGCCACGGCGCATGGGGAACACGAGGATTCGTTGAAGCTGTTGTACCGCGCATATGTGCTGGCGCCTCAAGAACGCAGCGTGGCGCTGTTGTACGCGGAAGCCAAGTTACGCGCGGGGATGGCCACGGAAGCGGTAAAGATTCTCGATCCGTTTGCAGGAAAAGAGAGTGACGCGACGTTTGTGGATGCGTTTGGGAAAGCGCTGGTGCGCGCCGGGCAATTGGATCGCGCGCGGGAAATACTTGAAGGATTGTTGCGCGAGAAAAATGTGGGAACGATGCCGCTGTTCGAACTGGCGGACGCGTACGCAGCTGCGGGCAAAGAGCGCAATGCCGTGGATGTGCTGCTAACGCTGAAGCGGCGGATGTTTGCGGAGAAAAAGCAAAATGAGTTCGCCATGCAAATGGACCTGGCGGGCGAGAAGAATGCGCAATCGCAAGCGGTGCTGGAACTCTGGGCGGCGCTTTACAACGAGCTGAACCGGGAATCGAAATATTTCGAAATCATGACCAAGCTGTTCGAGGTTTACGTGGGGGCCGGAAATATAGCGAAGGCCGCGGAAACGCTCGAAAGACTTGTGGACATCGACCCTTACGATCCGGGTAATCAGGAGCGGCTGGAAAAGTTGCGCAACCGGGTGGACGATGCGTTATTCAAGCGCATTGCGGTGCGGCTGGCAAGATCGACGAGTTTGAGCGCGGGTTCTGCGTCGCTGCAACATTCGAATGCAGGGGAGATTGTCAGCGCCTCGCAAACAACCACTGAAGCGGGGCGTGAGAAGCAAACACTGGAAGACTTGATTGTGCAAACGGAAATATTTTTGCAATATTCGCTGCACAATAAAGCGCTGGACCGGCTGCAAAAAATCGGGGTGATGTTTCCGGGCGAAGAAAAACGCAACGCGCGACTTTCAAATTTATACCAGCTGGCCAATTGGTGGCCGCCAGGAGCGCACCGCCAACAGCCGACTGCCGGGGTCGCAGGAACTGGTGCCGGGGCAGCGCCGTCTCCACCGATAACTATGTCGCCTGCGCCCCAAGCGGAATCGCAGGCTGCGAGCGGGGCAGGCAAGACCGGGGTATACACGGCGGAAACACTGCGAGACCTGTCCAAGATATCGGAGGTAAACCAAAAGATATTCCGGCAACAGACGCCGCGCGCGATGTTGAACACCGCGGTGAATGAAGTTGGCACATACCTGAACGCCACACGGTCGCTGGCGGTGGTCGGGCCAGCAGGGCGTCCACCGGAATTGACGGCAGAATTTTGCGCGACAGAAGTGAAACCGGCGACGACCGCTCAGATGGTGCTTTTATTGACGCTAATGGAAAAAGCCGAGCCGGACGAGCTTGGCGGACTGATGGTGGAGTCCTCGGATGGATCGATACTGGCGGAGTTGGGCCTGGAGAGCGCGCTGGGCGTGGTTATCACTGACAAAGAAACTCAGGTGCCCGCGGGAATGTTGATCGTTGGTCATGCGCGGCAGCACAAGTGGCGGGCCAACGAAGCGTACTTTCTGCAAGCTATCGGCGACCAGATGTTGATGAGTGTGAGCCACACGCGGTTGCGGTCGCTGGTGCGGCGCATGGGCGTTTCCGACGAACGGACCGGGCTATTGGGCCGGACCTCGTATCAGAGTTGTTTGTTGACGGAAGCGGATCGAGCGCGCACGCAAGGCACGCCACTGGCGCTGGCCATTCTGCAAATTGATCGCGGTTCGGATATTTTGCGGCAGCAGGGGGAATCGCCGATGGAGCGATACGTGGAGCAACTGGCGCGTTCGCTGCAAGCCATGCTGCGGCAGAATGATGTCGCGGTGAAATATACATCGTGGTCGCTGGCGTTTATTTTGCCGGACACCACACTGGAGGGGGCGCAGCATCTGGCGGACAAATTGTTGCGGGCCGCGTCTGATCTGCGGCCGCCGTGGAATGCCACGCAGATCACGTTGAGCGCGGGAATCGTGGAAGCGGCAGCGAAGCCGGAGTATGACAGCGAGGATATCGTTACGGATTTAATCAATCGCGCGGAGTTTTCGGTGGAAGAAGCGCGCAAACGCGGGGGCGGGAGTGTGATCGCGCTGGAGAGCCCGGTAGTTTAGAGACAATTCATAAATTCAGAGAGGAATTTTATGTTTCCCACAGATGTTGTGATTGTTGCAGGCGCGCGGACGCCAATGTCGAGGTACACGGGATCTTTCTCGGATGTATCGGCCATCGATCTGGCGGCACATGCGTCGAAGGAGGCGATTCGCAGGTCGGGAGCCGATCCCGCAGATTTCGATCACGCTATTTTTGGAAATGTGATGCAGACGAGCGCGGACGCTTTGTATGGTGCGCGGCACGTGGGGTTAAAGGCGGGATTAAAAATCGAAGCGCCGGCGGTGACCGTGAATCGTTTATGCGGATCGGGGATGGAGTCGATTGCGCAAGCTGCGCAGAGATTGTTGTTGGGCGAAGCGACCATGGTGTTGGCCGGCGGCATGGAAAATATGACGCAGGCGCCTTTTGTGATTCGCGGAGCGCGCAATGGATTGAAGCTTGGCGGCGGTGCGTTGGAAGATACGCTGATGGCGGGACTGACGGACTCGTATTGCGGATTACCGATGGCGCTGACGGCGGAAAAGCTTGCGGAGCAGCATGGCATTACGCGCGCGGATGCGGATGCGTACGCGTTGCGAAGCCAACAAGCAGCGGATGCAGCGTACAAAGCGTGCCGGGTGCGTGATGAGTTGGTGCCTGTGGAAGTGAAGCAGGGAAAAAAATCGATTACCGTGAGCGAAGATGATCATCGCAGGCCGGAGACTACGCTGGAGACGTTGGCAAAGTTGCCGCCCTCGTTTAAGAAAGATGGGATTGTTACGGCGGGGAATGCCAGCGGGATTGTTGACGGTGCCGCGGCTGTGGTGGTTACGCGAGAAAAAACTGCGAAAGAGCGCGGGCTGAAGCCGGTGGGGCGCATTGTGGCGTGGGCGGTGGCGGGCGTGGATCCGAGCATTATGGGGATCGGGCCGGTGCCATCATCGCAAAAGGTGCTGAAACTCGCGGGGTTGAGTTTGGAGCAGATGGATAGGGTAGAAGTCAATGAAGCGTTCGCGGCGCAATACCTGGCTGTGGAGAAGGCGCTGGGATTAAACCGGGATAAAACTAATGTGAATGGCGGCGCGATTGCGCTTGGGCATCCGCTGGGAGCCACGGGGACGCGGCTGGTGATCACGATTCTGAATGAACTGCGACGCAATAATTTACGTTATGGATTGACGACGGCGTGCATTGGCGGCGGGCAAGGCATCGCCATGATCGTTGAGGCGTTGTATAACTAACGGCCACATGGCGGCTGCGTGCTGGTGGTGGTGACTGCTCCGATTGACATTTTCCACAAACTGAATTTCTTAAGAGGACCGGATGACGATTCAAAAAGTTGGTGTTGTGGGGTGCGGGTTGATGGGCTCGGGAATCGCGCAAGTCGCTGCGGCGGCGGGCTTCACTACCGTGGTGCGCGAAGTGAGCGGGGAAATTGTCGAGAAGGGTCTAAAAAATATTGATAAGAATCTGGGGCGATTGGTGGAGAAAGGCGCGCTGGAGGAAAGCAAGAAGGGGGAAATTCGCGGGCGGTTGAAGGGGACTACGGCGCTGGAGGATTTGAAGGATTGCGACGTGGTGATTGAGGCGATCATCGAGCAACTTCCCGCCAAGCGGGAACTATTCAGCGCGCTGGATGTTCTGTGTCAGCCTTCGACAATTTTTGCGAGTAATACTTCATCGCTGACGATCACGGAAATTTCTACGGCTACAAAACGGCCAGAGCGGTTTGTGGGGCTGCACTTTTTTAATCCTGTGCCGGTGATGAAGCTGGTGGAGGTGGTGCGCACCATTGCAACGGATCCGGCGGTGTATGAGGAGATGGTGGCGTTTGGGGCGAAATTGGGGAAGACGCCGGTACGCGCACACGACAGCACCGGGTTTATTGTGAACCGGTTGCTGGTGCCGTACCTGCTGGATGCGATTCGCGCGCTGGAAGAAGGGGTGGGATCGATTGAGGACATTGACAATTCGATGAAGCTGGGTTGCGGGCATCCGATGGGGCCGCTGACGTTGTTGGATTTTGTGGGGCTGGATACTACCTACTATATCGCGAACATTATGTTTGATGAATTTCACGAGAAGCGGTTTGCTTCGCCGCCGCTTTTGAAGCGCATGGTGCTGGCGGGGTGGAATGGGAGAAAATCTGGGCGGGGATTTTATGATTACAGTGATCCGCAGAAGCCTCGGGCGATGAAGTTTTAATTTGGTTACGGGACCGACGAAAGAGTTGCGCTTCAAAGTGGGGTCTGAATGGTTCGACGCTACGGACCTCTGGCGACGAAGTTTTAATTTGATTACGGGACCGACGAAAGAGTTGCGCTTCAAACTGGGGTCTGAATGGTTCCACGTTACGAACCCCACCCTACAAAACCCTTAGGGTGGGGCACCCTCCGTTAGAATGGAGTTAATGGCTTCGCGAATTGGTAGAGGCGTAAAAAACTTTTAAGGATAGTTTCTCGAGGTGGAATGGCCTACGAAAATTTATTGTATGAAAAAAGGGATGGGATCGCGTATATCACGCTGAATCGTCCCAAAGTTTTGAACGCGCTGAATCGCGAAACGGTGGAAGAGCTGCAGCAGGCGTTGCTGGATGCGCGTGGGGATGACGGCGTGCGGTTGATCATCCTGACCGGTGCAGGCGAGAAAGCGTTTGTTGCCGGGGCTGATATTGGGGAACTGTCGCAGCAGACGCCGGTGAGCGGCAGAGAGTTTTCGCTCTTTGGGCAGAGTGTTTTTCATATGCTGGAGACAATGGGGAAGCCGTCGATTTGCGCGATTAATGGTTTTGCTTTGGGTGGTGGCTGCGAATTGGCGCTGGCCTGCACGATCAGAATTGCCAGCAAGACGGCCAAGCTCGGCCAGCCGGAAGTGAAACTGGGGATCATTCCGGGTTACGGCGGATCGCAGCGACTGGCGCGGTTATGTGGCAAGGGCGTGGCGCACGAATTGTGCTTGACGGGAGAAATGATCAGCGCCGAAGAGGCGCATCGCATCGGGCTGGTCAATCATGTGTACGACCCGGCGGAACTGATGCCGGCGGCGGAAGCGCTGGCGAAAAAAATTATTGCCAACGCGCCGCTGGCGGTGAAGTACACAATGGAAGCGATCGAGCGCGGGATAGATATGGGACAGGAAGAAGGAATGTTTCTGGAGGCCACGCTTTTTGGTTTGGTATGCACCACGGAAGATATGCGCGAGGGAACGAAAGCGTTTTTGGAAAAGCGTCCCGGGCAATTCAAAGGGAAATAACGACAACACCAGGCGACAAAGCGCGAATGGCAAAAAATGTACGATCCGAAATCACACAACCTGAGCTGGATGGAAGGGGCTTGTGCTTTGCAATCGTGGTTAGTCGCTTCAACAACGTTATTACCGAGCGGTTGCTGAGAGGTTCACTGGAGTCGCTGGAAAAGTCAGGCGCGACAAAAGCGGATATCAAAATTGTAAAGGTGCCGGGAGCTTTCGAATTGCCGTTGGCGTGCAAGAAATTGGCGAGCAAAGGCGAGTATGACGCGTTGATTGCGATTGGCTGCGTGATACGCGGTGAAACGTCGCACTACGACTATGTATGTTCTGAAACGGCGCG
Source organism: uncultured Acidobacteriota bacterium (assembly GCA_963733775.1). Lineage (GTDB taxonomy): Bacteria > Acidobacteriota > Terriglobia > Acidiferrales > UBA7541 > Acidiferrum. The sequence goes on from CAVTEE010000006.1 coordinate 903,797, forward strand.
GGGATTGCAATTGGCGCAAATGGATACTGGCGTACCAATTATTTTTTGTGTGCTGACTTGCGAAACGCAGGAGCAGGCAATGGCGCGAGCGGGCGGCGACCACGGCAACAAGGGCTTCGATTCGGGGCTTGCAGCCATTGAGATGGCGCGACTTTCGCAGAAGCTGAGCGGAAAAGTGTCGCAAACGGCGCCTTCCACGAGAAAGCTTCGGCGCGCTTAGTGTCCCTCCGAACAAAATCCCGCGAGTTTGCGATGCAGATGCTGTTTCAGTGGGACATGAGCAGGCAGGACCCCGCGAAACTGGAAGCAAAATTCTGGCGCACTGCAAAAGCTGCGGACAATACCCGAGCGTTCGCCAACAAATTGTTTGAAGGCGCGGCCAAAGACGCGGACGAACTGGATGCGTTGATCGTGCAGCATGCGCAGAACTGGCGGTTGGAGCGCATGGCGATTATTGACCGGGCGGTGTTGCGGCTGGCGATTTACGAACTGCGAACTGGGGAGACGCCACCTAAGGTGGTGTTGAATGAGGCGGTGGATTTGGCGAAGAAGTTTTCTTCGGAGGATGCTGGGGCGTTTGTGAATGGAATTCTGGATGCTGTGAATAAGGCTTTGATTGAAAAGGCGGCAGACGCGAAATAATTTTTCTGGCGTGAATGCTGTTGTCTACTGGCGTTTCGAAGAGCTTGGCTTGCGCGAGAGATTGAAGAGAGATTCCTCCGCTACGCAGGCCGACTCATTCGCAGGAGCGAATGAGAAGAAAAAGCGTCGGCCTGCTTCGGTCGGAATGACCGCGCTGGGTTTTTGGTCGGGGATTTGCCAAGCTCAGATGAACCCCGCAGACGAAAAACGGACTCAGCGCTAATTGACGAAAGAAAAGGCAGCGCGTTTTCAGAGATGACCGTTGGAAGCAGGTGTTGGCGATGAGTGCTTCTGGTCAAGTCGCTAAGCCGACCGAAGAGATTAATTTCGCCAAAGAGATTCTCTACGTTACGCAGACCGACTTGTTCGCGGAGATTGGCGTTAGCAAAATTTAGATGCGGATGGTGCCTTCGAAGACGCGGACGGCGGCGCCGCTGCAGCGGGGGACGAGTTTTTTTCCGGTTTGTGAGACTTCCACTTCGATCTGGCTGGGTCTGCCCATCTCCACGCCCTGTTGTATGTGTAGCGTTTGCGCCGGGGCCAACTTGCCGTTTTGTACTAGATAGGCGGCCAGCGAACCGGCCGCGGAGCCGGTCGCGGGGTCTTCGTAAATTTCCCAAGGAAGCATGCCGCGCGCGGAGACTTTATTTGTGCCGTTCAGAGCGAAGCAGTAGGCCATGGTGCCGTTTTTGCCTTCGAAATTACGCAGGTCATGGACGTTCATATGGATGCGGCCCAGCGCGGCACGATTACGGAAGGGAACCATCAAATTTGAGACGCCGGTGGAAACATATTGCGGTTGCAACTCAGAGTGAAAATCGGAGACAGAGACACCCAGCGCGACGGCCAGCTCTTTTTTATTAATTTTGATGGAGTGAAAAACGGCAGGCATTTGCGTCATGGTGACACGCTGCGGGCGGCCATCTTTGAAGCGGATCTCCACGGGGAGCACGCCTGCTCCGGTTTGCTGCATGATGTGCACGCCGCCTTCCTGCGCGGGAACGACACCGAGTTCAGCGAGCAGGAACCAAGTCCCGACAACCGGATGGCCGGCGAGTTTTAACTCTTCCTTGGTGGTAAAAATTCGTAAGCGGGCCAGCGCGCGATCATCGGTGGGCTTTTGCACAAAAACGGTTTCGGAAAGATTCATTTCGCAGGCGATGGCCTGCATCATGTCGTTCGAAAGGCCGTCGCCGTCGGTGACCACCGCGAGGGGATTGCCCTCGAAGCGCTTGGTAGTGAAAACATCCAGAGTATGAAAGCGTCGTTCCATAAAGTTTTATGCGGGCCGGGCGGATACGGATGATCAGATGGTATCGAGGCGCGCGACAGTCCTTTCATTAGTAACATTTCCCGTGTTGAGGGTCGATTTTGGTTCGATGAGCACGAGGTGAACCTCTTCATCGGCGACTGGCTTATGTTCCACTGTACGAGGGACGATGACAAATTCGCCCTCGCGAATAATCGATTCGTGATCGCGGAATTGCATGCGCAAGGTGCCTTTTACGACCAGGAACAGCTCGTCTTCGTGATCATGATGATGCCAGATGAATTCGCCTTTTAGTTTAACAACCTTTACGTAGCAATCGTTCACTTCGCCGATAATGTGGGGCTTATAGTGTTCGGAAAATTTTGCAAATTTTTGTTGCAGATTGACGGTTTCCATAGCGGCTCCTTATAGCTGCTGAATGATGTTGATAACGGCAGCGAGCACCTGGTTGGTGGTTTCGCGCCGGGAAGTTTCCGAATACACACGCAGCAAATTTTCGGTGCCCGAAGCGCGCACCATTACCCAGCCGATGTCCCCCAGATAAACCTTAATGCCATCCATGTTTTCGCGGCGAGTGATGGGCCACTCCAGAATATGGGTGAACGAGCGATCGGAAAAGAGCGCGATGGCCTTTTGTTTTTGTTCGGGATGAACGTCGAGATCGACGCGGCCGTAGTGATATTCGCCAAATTCGGAGTGCAGCGCGGCCAGTAACTGGCCAAGAGTCTTACCATGCCAAGCCATCAATTCCGCTAGAAACAAGGCCGAAACGGTGGCGTCACGTTCAGGAAGATAAAGGCTGGTGCCGAAGCCGCCGCTTTCTTCACCGCCAGCCAAAATATTTTGCTCCACCATAAGCTCGCAAATATATTTAAAGCCGATGGGGACTTCGTGAAGGGTGCGGCCGAATTTGGCGGCGATTTTATCGACGAGTTTGGTTACGGAGAAGGTTTTGGCGATGTCGCCCGGTAGATTGCGAGTGCCTGCGAGGTGCCAGACGAGCAAAGCGAAAAGTTGATGAGGATTGAGGAAGGAGCCGTCCCGATCGATGGCGCCGATGCGGTCGCCGTCACCGTCGGCGCAAAATCCGGCGTCGTATTTGTCGGCCAGCACAGCATCGCGCAACGGTTGGACATGCGGTTCGATGGGCTCGGGGTTCGCGCCGCCGAAACGCGGGTCGTGGGTGCCGCGAATCTCGTCGCAGTGAATATTGTTGCGGGTGAAAAGCTCTCGCAAGAGGCCTGCGGAGGAGCCATGCATGGGGTCAGAGACGAAACGAAAATTTGCTTTTCGCAATCGATCCCAATCGACGAGCTTTTCGAGGGCATCGAGGTAAGGGGCGCGAGGGTCGAGGGTGTGGAGTAGATCTTTGCGCGGCGGAAGCGGTGGCGTGGTGCGATGGGTCGCGGCGTCTAGTTCCTGTTCGATCTGCGCGACGATGGAGGGAAGCGCGCTGCTTCCATAGCTCGCTTTGTATTTAATTCCATTCCAACGATAAGGATTGTGGCTGGCGGTTATGACGATGCCGCCGGCGGCGTGTCGTTGGCGAACGAGTAGCGAGACGGCGGGAGTCGGGCAAGGCTTATCGGTTAGCCAAACTGGCGTGCCGCTGGCGGTGATCACATCGGCGACTGCCGCGGCAACGGTATCGGAGGCGAAACGATGGTCGTAGCCGATGATTATCCCTTTGCGCGCGTCTTCGGCGCGAATCACGTAGCGGGCGATGGCATTCGCGACGAGGCGCGCGTTGGCGAAAGTGAAATCCTCGGCGATGATGGCGCGCCAGCCGTCAGTGCCGAATTTAATTTGCACCCCGGTATTGCGGGCGACGGATTGCATTTGTTGCACTGTGGTCATAACGCCGAGAAGTATACGCGAAGGTGGTGGAGCTAAAAGAGCCGCATTGGCGTGCTTAGAGGAGGTCTTTGCGGCCGCGCTCTTCGAGCCACTTCACGATTTTGGCGACGTCTTGAGAGCGATGGCGAGGGCAGATCAGCAGCGCATCGGGAGTTTCGACCACTACTAGATCGTGTACACCGATGGCGGCGACGAATTTTGTGGGGCTCCAAATGAAATTGCCTTGGGCTTCGAGCATGTGGCCCGCGCCAGCCAGGACGTTGTGATGCGTGGCGCTCGCGGACTGTTCGTGGACCGCGGTCCAGGAGCCGATATCGCTCCAGCCGATGTCGGCGGGGATCATGAAAACGCGGGAGGGACCTTTTTCGCGAGTGGCAGGTTCGAGAATGGCGTAGTCGACGGCGATATTTTCCAGACGCGGATAAATGGAGCGAAGTTTGCTTTCGTATTTGCGGGTGCCGATGGTGGCGGCGAGTGTTTCGAGTGCGGCATGCGTTTTGGGCAAATATTTTTTTAGTGAATCCAGAAAGGTGGAGACGCGCCAGAAAAACATTCCAGCGTTCCAACGGTAATTGCCGGAGGCGAGGTATTTTTTTGCCAGTTGTAAATCCGGTTTCTCCTTGAATGCTTGAACGGGGAAGACTGGGAAAGGATTACTGGAGACCGCTTTTTTTGCGCACTGAATGTAGCCGAAACCGGTGTCGGGGCGGCTGGGTGGAATGCCGAGGACGACCATGTGGGCTGGTTCGCGGGCAACTTTCAGGGCGAGTTGTGCGATTTTTGCGTATTTTTTGGGCTGCGCGATATAGAGGTCGGCGGGGAGTACGGCGATTAAGGCGTCGCCGCTTTGCTTGTGACGAATGTGGATCGCGGCGAGGGCGATGGCTGCGGCGGTGCTGCGGCCGATTGGTTCGGCGAGAATGTGTTTGCGCGCGGATGGGGGCAAGTGTTTGCGAACGGATGCGGATTGTTCCGCGTTGGTGACGGTCCAGATGCGTTCAGCGGGGATGAAGGGTTTCAGGCGCGCGACGGTTTGTTGCAGCATGGAGTCTGCGCCGATGATGTTGAGGAGTTGTTTAGGTGTGCGGGTGCGGCTGCGGGGCCAGAAGCGAGTTCCGCGGCCTCCGGCGAGGATTACGGCGTGGGCGGTAAGTTTTTCTGCGGCCATGATGGGGTTACGTGAATAAAACTTGTTCGAGAGTGGAATCTGGCACGCCATCGCGCGAAAGATCGTTGCGCAGCGCGGTGATCGTGGGCACGTACGCGCGCAAAACGGATGTTGAGTTTTCGGGCAGCAAAGAAAATTGGCCGAGGTTTGCGGGAATGAACCAGCACTCGCCTTGCTGGTACGGACTAGAACCGCCGCTCCATTGCACGCTGCCGCGACCGGATAGAATTACTAACAAATCGAAGTGGGCTGGATCAGAATTTGTGTGATGCTGCGCCGCGAGGTCCCACCGTTCGGTTGCGAAGTAGGGGCAGCCTACGAGTAAAGATTTTTTTGCGCTGTTGGCGGAAGGTAAGGCAACGGACGAGACTTTTCCGCCTTTTCGATGTTCAAAGTCGATGACGGACATGGCTTTTGCGACGTGCAGCTCGCGCGGATTGCCGCGCGCGTCGACGCGATGGAAGTCGTAAAGGCGATAGGTGAGGTCGGAATTTTGTTGGACTTCGCAGAGGATCATTCCGGCGCCGATGGTGTGCGGCGTTCCGGAGGGAACGTAAAAGGTGTCGCCGGGTGAGACCGGTAAGCGCTCAAAAAAATGTTCCAACCCGCCTTGTTTTATTGCCGACCGAAACTCTTCTCGATCGACTTCAGGGACCATGCCAAGCAGGAGTGTGGCGCCTGGTTCCGCGGAGACGACGTGCCACATTTCTGTTTTGCCTACCGCGCCGGGGGCTTCGTTTTGACTGGCGTAGGCGTCATCAGGGTGAACCTGGATGGAGAGCTGGTCGGTGGGGAAAAGAAATTTTACCAAGAGCGGAAATTCGCGCAGGCTTTGTTGAAATTTGAAGTCGGCGCCGCGCCATTCGGGCGGCATTTTCTGCCACGCCTGATGTAGAGGGCCTGTTAGAGACCCGGATTCAACTTTGCATTCAGGTCCGGTGAGCCAGGCTTCTCCTATGGGCTCGGGCAGGTTTCTTTGATCCGGATAGATCGGCGCGAGCGAACGCGCGCCCCAGATGCGGGGCATAAATTTCGGTTCGATGCGCGTGGGTTCGGGCCGCACGGATTAAGTGGCGGCTTCAGCGCGGGAGAAAAAACGGCCCAGGCGGCGCAGTCCTTCGTCGATGCGCTCGATGGAAGTGGCGTAGGAAAGGCGGAGGTAGCCGGGCGCGCCGAAGGCTTCTCCTGGGACTACGGCGACCTGAACTTTGTCGAGCAGGAGCTTGGTAATTTCTGTGCAAGATTTGGCGAGGCCATTATTTCCAGTGAGATGCGCGGAAATATTTGGGAAAGCGTAGAAGGCGCCGCCGGGATCTTCGCAGGTGATGCCAGGAATGGCGCGCAGGCCATCGACAATGCGCCTGCGCCGCCGCGCATATTCGGCGAGCATTACGGGGACGGAGTCCATGGAGCCGCGCATGGCTTCGAGAGCGGCGTATTGCGCGATGGAAGTGGGATTGGAAGTCGATTGGCTTTGCAATTTTATGGACGCTTGCACTAGAGGTTCGGGGGCGAGCGTGTAGCCGATGCGCCAGCCGGTCATGGCAAAAGTTTTGGACATGGAGCCGATGATGATGACGTGATCTTTCGAACCGGCGGCGCTGGCGATGGAGTACGGTTTGTGCGGCTCATAGGTGAAATGCGAGTAGCACTCATCGCTCATGAGCCAGATGTCGTGTTTTTTGCAAAGGGCGAGGATGCGTTCGAATTCATCGGGATCTACTACGCCGCCACAGGGATTGCTTGGGGAATTTAGAAATAGCATGCGGGTTTTGGGGGTGATGGCTTTTTCGATGGTAGAGGCCTTTACGGCGAAGCCATCTTCGGATTTGGCTTGCACGAAAACTGGGGTGCCGCCTGCGTATTTCACGATGTCCGGGTAGCTGACCCAGTAGGGCGCGGGGATAATTACTTCATCGCCACTTTGAATGAGCAAGCTTACGAGATTAAAAATGGAATGCTTGCCGCCGACGTTGACGACAGATTCTTTTGCTTCGTACGCGGAGCCGAGTTCGCGCTTGTGCCAGGCGCAGATGGCTTCGCGGAGAGGCATGATGCCTGCGGTGGAGGTGTACTTAGTTTTGTTTTCGTCGATGGCTTTGATGGCGGCTTTTTTGATGTGGTCGGGCGTAGGAAAATCCGGCTCGCCGGGACCGAAGTCGGCGACATCCACGCCACGCGCTTTCAGTTTGTCGGCTTCCGCAATGACCGCGGCGGTGGGAGAGATTTGAATGCGGTTGATGCGGTCGGTTAGGTGAAACTTTTCTTTAGTGGTGGGTGATGCAGCCATGAATGACTCCTCTTTAATGTTCGGCGTTTGGCGCCATGATGGCGCTTTGCCTTAAGCAATTTTAGCGCGCAACTTTTGTTCCACAACCGCGGGGACCAGGTCGGTCAGCGGTCCGCCAAGTTGGGCGATTTCGCGGACCAATTTCGCGCTGAGATAACTGTACGGCTCGCCGGGCAACATGAAAACAGTTTCGAGGCGCGGCTCCAGTTTGCGATTCATGAGCGCCATCTGCAATTCATATTCGTAATCGGAGACGGCGCGAATGCCGCGCAGGATCACGCCTGCGCCGCGCTTGCGCGCGTAATCGACGAGCAGGCCTTTGAAGACATCGACTTCCACGGCGGGCCATTGCTTTGTGACTTCGCGAAGCATTTCGACCCGCTCGGGGACGGTGAAAAGCGGCTGCTTGTCGACATTTTGCAAAACGGCGACGATGACCAGGTCGAACATTTTCTCGCCGCGCTCGATCAGGTCGAGGTGGCCGTTGGTGACGGGATCGAAGGAGCCGGGGTAGATGGCTACAGAGGTCTTCATTTTGTTTTTGTCGAGCGCCACAGAATGCAATTATTCTAACTCAGCCGTGATTTGCGGGACAGGCAAAGGTGCGGGTGTGGGAAAAAGCGCTGCCCGAGTCGGTTGAGTGTGCCAGTATGCGGTGCGCGAAACATGGCTTTGGAAGCGACAGGATTATTTATGGAGAGGGCGGGACCATAATGGGGAAGTCGAAGGTTTGGTTGAGGGGATTGAGTCTAATGATATTGAGCGCGTCGCTTCACGGGCCGTTGCGGGCGCAGGAAACGCAGGCGTCGAACTTGCGGACGGTGATGCCGGGACTGAATCTCATGCCTATTCCCGCAAGCGTTCAAATGGGAGGCGGCAGCTTCAAAATCGACGCGAGCTTCAATGTGACGCCGACGGGCCACTCGGATGCGCGGCTAGAGGGAGCGCTACAGCGATTTTTGGATCGGCTGGGGAAGCAAACTGGCCTTTTGTTGCCGCCGCTTCATTCTCCAACTCTTGGAAAATTAAGGATGGTGGTACACGTCGATCATGACAGCAGGCCAGTGCAGGAGTTGGGCGAAGACGAATCCTACGTTCTCGAAGTGACGCCGAATGGCGCGACCATTACTGCGCCGACCGACCTGGGCGCTCTACATGGTTTGCAGACTTTTTTGCAACTTGTGACTGTGTCGCCGGACGGATTTGTAGCGCCAGCGGTGACCATCAAGGACACGCCGCGGTTTTCGTGGCGCGGATTGATGATCGATACGGCCCGACATTTTATTCCGCTGGAGGTATTGCGACGGAACATCGACGGAATGGAAGCGGTGAAGGTGAATGTATTTCACTGGCATCTTTCGGAGAATCAGGGCTTCCGGGTGGAGAGCCGGAAATTTCCGAAGCTGCAGCAGATGGGTTCGGACGGGCTGTACTACACGCAAGATGAAATTCGTGGGTTGATTGCGTATGCGCGCGAGCGGGGCATTCGAGTGGTGCCGGAGTTCGATCTTCCGGGGCACAGCACGGCGTGGTTCGTGGGGCATCCGGAATTTGCTAGCGGGCCTGGGCCTTTTACGATTGAGCGCCGATGGGGGATTTTTGATCCCGCCTTCGATCCGACCAACGAGAAAGTTTACAAATTTCTTGATGAGTTTATTGGGGAGATGGCGAAACTTTTTCCGGACCATTTTTTTCACGTGGGTGGGGATGAGGTGAACGGCAAGGCGTGGGATGCCAATCCAAAAATTCAGGAATTTATTCGCGCGCATGATTTGAAGGGGAATGCCGGGTTGCAGCTTTATTTCAATAAAAAATTGCAGGGCATCGTGAGCAAGCACGGCAAGAGCATGGTTGGTTGGGACGAAGTGCTGGATCCCACACTGCCGAAAGATATCGTGATTCAGTCGTGGCGCGGGCAGGCTTCGTTGGCGGAAGCGGCGAAGCAGGGGTATCGCGGGATTCTTTCGAACGGCTATTACCTGGATTTGGGGTGGAGCGCGGCGCGGCACTATGCGGTGGATCCGATGGGGGATGCGGCGGCGGGGCTTTCTGCGGAGGAGAGGCAGCGCATTCTGGGCGGGGAATCGTGCATGTGGTCGGAATACGTGAACGCGGAAAATATCGATTCGCGGATCTGGCCGCGGAATGCGGCGATTGCGGAGCGCTTGTGGTCGCCGCAGGACGTGCGCGACCCGGCTTCGATGTATGCGCGAATGCATGTGCTCAGCGCGCAGCTGGAATGGCTGGGGCTTACGCACCAGCACAACTACACGCGGATGCTGCATCGCGTTGCGGGCCCGGCAAGCGCTGAGGAATTTAATGCGCTGGGCACTTTGGCGGATGTGGTGGAGCCGGTAAAAGATTACATGCGAGAACAGACGGCTACGGAACCGGCTACCAGTGATATGCCATTGAATCGGGTGGTGGATGCGATTCCGCTGGAGAGTAGAGTGGCGCGGGAGTTTGGCGAGATGGTGGATAAATATGTGGCTTCCAGTTGCCGGGACGCGGCGCTGGGGGCGCAGATTCGGGCGCAGCTTGTTTTGTGGCGGGACAATGATGCGAAGTTGCAGCCGTTGGAGCAGCGATCGTTCCTGGTGAAGCAAGTTGCGCCGACTTCGCAAGATTTGGCGGCGGTGGCGTCCGTGGGATTGGCGGCGCTGGACGCGCTGGAACACGGCGGGAACGCGGATGAGGCCTGGAAAGCGCAGCAGAGCGCGGTGGTGCAGCAGGCTCAGAAGCCAAAGCGGCAGTTGCTGTTGATGCCTGCGCCAGCGATTCAGAAATTGATAGACGCGGCTGCGGTTGGCGGCAGTTGCATGGCGGCGAAATAATTAACTAATGCGATCAAAGTTTACTGAATGCTTGCTTGTCCGAGAATCCAGCCTTCTAGCCTTGTGATCTTATCGTCACGCGGCTCGCCGGACTGGCGCTTTCCAGTTGCAACTTCAATCATCCCAAACAGTCCCACGACTGCGTCGAACGCATCATCGCCCTCCGGAAACCCGTTTTCGATTTGCTGATGAAGCGGGGGTTCAAGTTCAAGATTTCTTTTGTGGGCCCAATTTAGTAAGAAATCACCGAATTTTGCCCGAGGCTGTTGTTGCCTTTTCCGGTCCACCGTGCTGCTTGAAAACCAGCGGTAATACTCTGCTGGATAAGTCTCTGCGATGATGATCTTTCCCGGTTGAAGCAGGCCGGAGATTTTGCCGTCGAATGGCCAGAAGAGAACATCATTACTATTCTTGAGAGCGGGCGCGAGCACATCTCTCCATCCGACAATCGCACCCCGGCCAACCTGACTAGCACCCAGCGTCCAAAATAGCGAGCAAGCTGCACGTCGTTCGGGCTGCTTTTCTTCGCACTGACGGCGAAGTTGGTCAATATTCTGGAATCCAAGAGCGTTCAGTAAATGTGACTGCTTAGTTCCGCCTGGTTTGAATGGATAGAACGGACGATGCAGTGAAATCTCGTCAGGTCGTCTCGCACAGTCGAAAAACTTAGACCAAGACCCAGCGCCAAGCTGCAACAGAAGCGCTTTAAACTCTTTGATCCCTGCCATCGTCGCGTATCGGGCTGGAACGCCTATCGGAAAGTCAAAGCCGATCAGAACGCACTCTTGAGGATTAAGATTACTCCTAACTTCGGGAATCAAGACTATAGGTTCGCGAGCCCACTTATCGATCCGACCAGCAGCACTTAGAGTATACCGGCCGTCTTTTAGAATGGCTGAAGCTGACCAACGTTTTTTGGCGGCCTTACCCCAATCGCAATGGTGAATGTGTGCGGGTTGCATTCAGGAGTCAAACTTCCAAAACGAATTTGGTAGCGCTAACGGGAATCGAACCCGTATTTCGGCCTTGAAAGGGCCGCGTGCTAACCGTTGCACCATAGCGCCACAATTGTGGAAAAGGGAACCTAGCTAGAATAGAAAAAAAGCGCGGAATGCACAAGGCGACGGCAGACCTTCTCGACGACTAGGCGGACACTAATGCCTGTGCCAAAGGATAAAAAAACCACGCTGTCCCGGTTACAAGCGCAATCTTTAGCAAGTGAACATGCGGATACTCTCAAACGAGATTTAACCGGAGGTTGAAATGACGCATAGACTCATTAGGGGAGGAATATGGAAACGATCTGTCCATTCGCCATGGTCGAACGTTAACGGAAATTGGCGAACTGACATTTCAAGAAACGTGCTAGCTAACCCACGGGTTTTGATGTGCGAGTTCATTCTGGACACCGGAAACACCTGTAGGGTTTCGATTCAAGAGATACGTCGTGCGCTGTGCGGCAAGCCTCCTCGCCATATCGGTATGATCGTCTTCAGTATGAATCCAATCAGAAAGACAATTAATAAATGTGGTGTTGAAATGGAGATCTTATAGACATCTCGGATAACTCTACTTTTGGCGGTCTTGGTATTCTTCGTGCCAGGCCATTTGGATGGCTTCTAGTTTGGATTCGTTGGAGGCGACGGGGTCGCCGGTGAAGTTGGGGAGTTCGGTGATCCATTTGTGCATGTCGGTGAAGCGCACGGTGAGGGGATCGGTGTCGGGGTATTTATCGGTTAGTGCGATGGCGATGTCTTCCAGGTCGTCCCAGTCGAAGGTTGGCGGCATTTTTTAATTTTTCCTCGGAAGCGAAATTTTTATTTCTGGGAAGGGCTCGCGCGGGCGCGCGCCTCGAACATCCAAACTCTGCTAGCTTAAACTTCCAAACTCAAACTTCGAACCTCTACTTCTAACTTCAAACCTCTAATTTCTAACCTCTAACCTGACCTCTGACCTCTAACTTCCAAAATCAGTGATCGGCTTCTTTGGCGTAGTTTTTGTTCCACTCGGGGATTTCTACCACGATGTCGGTGGTGCCGTCGGGGACAGTTTGGCAGCCCAGGCGGGACTTGGGGGTGATGCCGGGGGCTTCGTCCAGCTCGTCGAGTTCGGCGTCGGTTGCTTCGTTGCAGGATTCGAGGCCTTGCTTGACCATGACGTGGCAAGTAGAGCAGGCGCAGACTCCGCCGCAGGCGTGGTCGAGGCCCATTTTGAAGCCTTCGGAAATGTCGAGGATGCTGCCGGGGATGCCGTTGTGTCCGTAGGGAATTTTTTCGGGGTCGACTTCAATGGTTTTGCCGCTGGGCAGGAATGTGACTTTATATTTCTGCGTGGCGGGCTTGTATTTGACTTCGTCGATGTAGGGGTTACTGCCGCCCATTTTTTGCCTCCGTTGGGAGAATCTTGTTATTCGTACCGCCCGAAAATCTAAGATCCGAAAACCTAACGTCCAAAAACTTAAGACGCGAAAACCTAAGACCCAGGTTCATACCTCAAATGCGAACCTGGGGCACCCGGGACTACAAAACAAAAACTTCAGACTTCGGCCAGGTTGCGGCCGGCTAGCGCTGTTGAGACTGCGGAGTTCATCAGCAACTCCGCTAGATGCTCAGTGGCGTGCTTTAGTTCGTCGATGCGCTTGCGAATTAGTTTGTAATCCGTGGCGGTCGCGGATTGTTTCAGCGCGGCAACGGCGGCCTCGATATTGGAGCGCTCAGAGGCCGCGATTTCGGTGGATTGCGGATTGGCTAGCGCTTTCGCGGTCGCTGACAGGATCGTTTCGGATTCGGTGCGCGCTTCGATTAGCTGGCGCTCGGCAAAATCCTGTTCGGCGTACTCGATGGATTCTTCGAGCATGCGCTCGATTTCGGTGTCGTTGATGCCGTAGCTGGGTTGCACTTCGATGGAGTGCTGCTCTCCGGTGCGCATGTCTTTGGCGGCGACCTGGAGGATGCCGTTGGCGTCGATTAGAAAGGCGACTTCGATGCGCGGCAGGCCTGCGGGAGCGGGAGGAACTTTGAGCGTAAAACGCGCCAGGGAGCGGCAATCTTTGGCGAGTTCGCGTTCGCCCTGCAGGACGTGAATGTCGATGCCGGTCTGATTGTCGACGCCGGTGGTGTATTGCTCCTGCGCGCTGGCGGGGATGGTGGAGTTGCGCGGAATAATTTTAGAGACGGCGCCGCCGTAGGTTTCAATGCCGAGAGAGAGCGGGGTGACGTCGAGAAGGAGCATGTTGCTGACGCCGCGTTCCAGAATGTTGGCTTGGACGGCGGCGCCCAGAGCGACGACTTCGTCGGGATTGAGTTCAGTGTGGGGCTTGCGGCCGAAGAATTCCTGCACGGTGCGGCGGATTAAGGGAGTGCGAGTGGTGCCGCCTACCAGGACTACTTCTTCGATAGCGGAGGGCGCGAGGTGCGCGTCGGCGAGGGCTTGCTTTACCGGGCCCATGGTGCGGTTTACGACATTTTTAATCAGGGACTCGAAGTCGGCGCGCGGAAAATTGTGGACAAAGGTTTTGCCGTTGGGCAGCGCGAAACGCAGAGTGACGGATTCTTTCTCCGAGAGTTCGTGCTTCAGAGCGATGAGTGATTTGCGCAAATCCTGGGCGAGTTCGCCATGCGGAGAGAAATCAAGATCCTCGGTTTCGCGGATGCGTTTGTGGACGAAGGCTTGGAGGAGATTGTCGATGTCGTCGCCGCCGAGATGAGTGTCGCCATTGGTGGACAGGACCTGATAGATGTCGCCTTCGCTGGTGGAGATAAGTTTGAGGATGGAGATGTCGAAGGTGCCGCCGCCGAGATCGTAAACGGCGACGTGGCCGCGCTGCTTTTCGTGCAGGCCATAGGCGAGGGCCGCGGCGGTGGGCTCATTCACGAGGCGCAAAACTTCGAGGCCGGCGATCCGTCCGGCGTCTTTGGTGGCTTGACGCTGGGCATCGTTGAAGTAGGCGGGAACGGTGATGACCGCGCGATCGACTGGTTCGCCGAGAAAAGATTCGGCCCAGTTTCGCAATTCGCGGAGTATGAAGGCGGAAATTTCCGGCGGCGTAAACATTTTGTCGCCGAGCATTACGCGAATTACGTTTTTGCTTTGCGGGTCGATGCGAAACGGAAAAAGTTTGAGTTCGTCCTGGACGTCGGCGGGGCCGCGGCCCATCAGGCGTTTGACGGAGTAGATGGTGCGCTCGGGCTGGGTGAGCAGGCGGCGGCGTGCGGCTTCGCCAACGATGACGCTGCCGTCCAGGTCCAGACTCACGACGGAAGGGCAGAGTGTTAAGCCGTAGGGACCGGGAATACACTTCGGCTGGCCGGTTTGCGGGTCCACGTACGCGACGAGGCTGTTGGTGGTGCCCAGATCGATGCCGACAATGCGTCCCATTAACAGCTTGCTCCCTGTAATTCTTTTTCTACGTCAGCGACCAGGTTGCGAATGTAGGAGCGGCGGTTCAGCAATTCGTTCAGGCGCTGCAGGATGGCTTCACGATCGGATTCGCTGGCGTTGGCGTCGAGAGCGGCGTCCCACTGCAGAGCCGCGGTTTTCATTTCGGCGTCCACTTCGTGAAGTTTTTCGCCGAAGTTCTTTTCGGCTACGCGCAGCTTGATGGTTAAGGCGTCGAGATTTGCGCCTGCGGATTTTGCTTCGCGCAATTCGTCGAGCGATTCGTTCAGTTCGAAGGCTTCTTCTAGCAGCTCGGGAGGAGCTTGTTGTTTGTGCTGGCCTTCCTTGCGGAGGCCTTCGAGTTCCAGGAGATATTCGACGCGGGCGACGGGATCGCGCAGGACGCGGTAGGCGTCGTTTAGTTTCGAGCTGCGTTGGAGGGACATTTCCCGTTCGCGCTCGGTGGTGTTGACGAAATTGTCGGGGTGGAGCTTCCAGCTTAGCTGCAGGAATTTCTGTTCCAGGCCGTCCATGCCCATCCACAGTTTTCTGGGGAGACCGAAATACGTGAAGTAATCGGCATTGGCAGGTAGCGATTGAATTTTTCCGCATGCGGGGCAGAATGCTGCGGCGTTTGTTGGAGCGTCACAGCTCCAGCAGCTGGTAGGGGAGACGGGGGCTGATTTGGGTGCGTTCATTGATGTTCAGATTATTCAAGTCAAAAGCCCCAGGTGCAAAGTCGGCACCTGGGGCACCCGAAGACTTTCGACACTTTTGTGGCGCGCCATGGATGAAGTTGTACAGGCGGTAGCCCCCAAAGCGAAACTCAGGCGGTGAAGGAGCTGCCGCAGCCGCAGTTTCGGGCGGCGTTGGGATTCTGGAAAACGAAGCCTTGGCGCATTAGCGTTTCTTCGTATTCGAGTGTGGTGCCGTTTAGATATAAAAAACTTTTAGGATCGACGAAGAGGCGCGCGCCGTGTTCTTCAAAAACTTTATCGCGATCGCGGGCGTGTGTATCGAGACGCATGGCGTAGGACAAGCCGGAGCAGCCGCCACCTTGCACGCCTACGCGCAAGCCGCCCAATTCCGTCGAGACGCCGTCTTTCTCGAGGAGCGCCCTAATTTTACGGGCGGCGCGCTCCGTGAGCGTGATTTTGGCGGTTGTGGGCGTAGCTACTTCTGTGGCCATTGCAGATACCTTTCAGCGATTACAACGATACTGCCGAACTTACAAGACACGGTCGCGAACACGGTTTCCTACGACCGTCGCGTGCTGCCGACCACGCCAGCCCAACTGTCACGGCAGGTAAACCCTTTGCAAAAACCACAAAGGGTAGGCCACCCAGAACGAAAGACGGGCCCGGAAACGAAAAGCGACCCGCGACAGGCCAATCCCGTTAGGGACAGGCGACCCCGTTAATGGGCGACTTTTGCTACGGCCGCGACTTCGATGCCGTGCTTCTTTTTCCAGTCGCCGATGGCGGCCTTGATGGCGTCTTCGGCTAGCACGGAGCAATGAATCTTGACCGGCGGGAGCGCAAGCTCACGCACGATGTCGGTATTCTTGATGCTCAGCGCTTCTTCGACGGTCTTGCCCTTGACCCATTCGGTGGCCAATGACGAGCTGGCGATTGCCGAACCGCAGCCGAAGGTCTTGAACTTGGCTTCTTCAATGACCTGCGTGTCCGGATTGATTTTCATTTGCAGCTTCATGACGTCGCCGCACTCGGGGGCGCCTACCAGGCCAGTACCCACGTTGGGGTCTTCCTTCGGCAAGCTGCCCACGTTGCGAGGATTGTTGTAGTGCTCGACTACCTTATCGCTATAAGCCATTAGCTATTGCTCCTTGCCAGATTGACCAGATTTCCGAAACCGGCGCTCTTCACCGCTTTGTCAGAAAGCGACACGTTCGGCACAGATGCCGAGCGCCCCGCGGTAAGCTGTCGCAGCGCGTCCTTGATAAATTCGGCGCCGACGCCCAGCAATTTCAAGAAGGCGCGAACCTGCTGCAGCTCGTGGAACGAGCGTTCGCCCGCAGCCGGAGCATCTTCGCCCTCGCCGCCATAAGGCACAAAGGTCACGCGAAATGCCGCGCCTGTGCCGCCGATTGACCGATGAATTCTAATTGTTCCTTCGTTCGCCATTGTTGACCCTTTCAGCTTTAGGCTGTTTGCCAGTTCATTTTCGAGATGTCGATACCTTCCTTGGCCATTTCATACAGGGGAGAGAGCTCGCGCAGTTTCGTGACTACCTGCACCATCTTGTCGATGACGTAATCGACTTCCTCCTGGGTATTGAAGCGGCCGAGGCCAAAGCGGATCGACGTATGAGCCAGGTCTTCGCCGACCCCTAATGCTTTGAGTACATAGCTGGGCTCGAGGGTTGCCGAAGTGCAGGCAGAACCGCTCGAAACGGCTATATCGTTGATGCCCATGAGCAAAGATTCGCCTTCTACATAGGCAAAGCTCATATTGAGATTGTTGGGTAGGCGATGCTCCATGGAGCCATTGACGAAGACTTCATCGAGTTTGGCTTCCAGGCCGGCCTTGAGACGGTCGCGCAGGCCACGCATACGAACTGATTCCTGGGCCATTTCCTGCTGACAGATTTCGCAAGCTTTGCCGAGGCCGACGATGCCCGGGACGTTCAGTGTGCCGGAACGCATTCCGCGTTCGTGGCCGCCGCCATCGGCGATGGCGGAAAGCTGCACGCGCGGGTTGCGACGGCGGACGTACAGGGCGCCTACGCCCTTGGGCCCGTAAATTTTGTGGCCAGTGATGGCCAGAAGATCGATGTTGTCCTTCTGCACGTCCACGGGAACTTTGCCGACAGCTTGCACGCCGTCGACGGCGAAGAAAATGCCATGTTCCTTGGCGATCTTGCCGATTTCCGCGATGGGGTTGATGATGCCGATTTCGTTGTTGGCGTACATGATGGTGATGAGAATTGTTTTTGGCGTAATCGCTTTGCGGACGTCTTCAGGATCGACGCGGCCGTCTTTTCCAACCGGCAGATAGGTGACTTCGTAGCCGTATTTCTCGAGGCGCTTGCAGGTGTCCAACACGGCCTTGTGCTCAATGGCCTGGGTGATGATGTGGTTGCCCTTTTCGCGGTACATTTCCGCGATGCCCTTAATCATCAGGTTGTCGGATTCCGTCGCGCCGCTGGTGAAAATGATCTCTTTGGGCGTAGCGTTGATGAGCGATGCGATTTGCTGGCGGGCGGTTTCCACCGCTTCTTCACCAGCCCAGCCAAAGGCGTGGTTACGGCTTGCGGCGTTGCCGAATTTCTGTGTGAAGTAAGGCAGCATCGCATCGAGGACGCGAGGGTCGACCGGTGTGGTCGCGTGATTGTCCATGTAGATTGGTAAATTCACAGTCATAATTCTGTTCTCCTAAGTTTGCAATTCCACCAGCACGGGTTCGTGCTGCTCTTCGCTCATGTGAGAAATCGTAACGGTGCTAAGTACACTCAAAATGCTTTCATTGACGCGGCGCAAAGGCTCGCGAACAGAACATTTGTCGGCCGCGCCACAATTGCCGTGATTCGTGACGCAAGAAGTAATCAATACCGGGCCATCAATGGCGGAAATCACGTCCAGCGCGGTAATTTGCGAAGGCTCTTTGGCCAGCAGATAGCCACCGCTGGCACCGTGTTTAGCAGCGACGATACGCTGGCGTGCCAACTTCTGGAGCACCTTGGCCATGAGCATCGTGGAGATGCCGTATTCCTCGGCGATCTCGGTGGCGCTACAAGCATGCTGGTCACGGTGCATGGCCAGATGCTTGACCGCGATCAAACCGTAATCCGCCTTTTTAGACAACTTGAACATATTTAGGCAACTTGAACATATGATGTTGAATGCGACTTGAAAGCTACAGTATATAAGACTAATTCGGTCGCCTCGTAAACCCTATATCAGACCGATTCAGTCGCAAATGAAGTTTAGTGCGGTTTGGTGGGGTTGTCAATCACCGGGTTCGGTGGCTTTCTAGCAAGCCTAGTATTTTCAATTGCTTAGCGCATGAACAAATTTAAAAAAAAGATACGCTGACCCTTAGCATTCAGAAGCTTAGCTTTAGCCCGGCGGAAACGCTTCGTGGGATGGAGACGGCGGTGCCCGAAAATAAGCTCGCGAAATTGATGACATTGACACGGTCGGTGACGTTCGAAATCTGGACCTGCAACGCGACGCTGCGCAGTTCTTTGCGGTAAAGCTGCACTCCGGCGGCAACGTCCAACGAGAAAGTCGGGCGCGTTCGTTCGCGGTCAAAATTGACGCGATCAAGGATTGCAGAGCCGTATTGGGCCAGGAGAAAAGCTTGGTCCTGAGTCGAGCTTAGATCAGCTGGAAGGCCGCTGCCGTACTGAGCGCTGGTGGCCAGCCACATACGCCGCTCGGCCTGAAACCTGACGCGGGCTCGCACGGTGTTGCGCTGGTCTTGCGAGACGGCAAATTTATCGGTGTTGGTGAGGACACCCGCGGCGTCACTGCCCAAGAACAATCCGCCGGTGATGGGGCCGTTGCCGATGCCGGACTGATTCGAATAGCTGAGGTAGCCGGAGAAGCGCCACCATTCGGGAACCTCGAGGCGCAATTCTTCGCCGAAAATGCGCGCGTGAGAAAAAGCGATGGGAAAGCTGACGCCGGTGTCCAGCAAAGTGTCATCATCGGCATAGTTATGAAAATCGCGACGAAAAATATTAGCTTCAATGCGTAATTTACCGGAGACAGATTTGGTGGCGCCCACTTCGTAGTAGTTTGCGCGCGCTGGGCGAACCGGCAGCCGTAACACGACGGGATCAACGGAGTTCAACTGAGCAGAGCTGGCGAGGAGCAAATTTTCCATCGCGGGAGTTTGAAAAACACGATCGTAGGAAGCGTGCAGCAGCAAATTTAATGAGGGTAGGTAACGGGAAACGCCGACCCGCGGGCTCCAAGCGGATTCGTGCACGACGAATGCGTAATGATCGAAGCGCAAGCCCGCGGAGAAGTTCCAGTTGCCAAAGTGCATTTCGTCTTGCAGGTATGCGGAAGGCTCGATATCCCACTTGTGGTCGGAGAATTGAAATTGTTGTTGAGTACCGGGGTCGAATTGTGAGGGATCGGTAATGGAGTAGTCGAGCGTTTCATGCACGGGAGTAAAAAAACTGTCGACGCCCGTTTTCCAGTTGTGACGGCCCTTGTGGCCGGATAAATCAGCTCGCGCGTAGCCCTCGCGATAGCCCCGTGATTGCGAAACGATGACCGGGGTGGCTAAGGGATTAGAAGTGAGATCGGCGCTGGCATCGCGCACGCTGCCGGACAAGCTGAGAAACAGATTGGGGGAAATGGTGTGCTGGAAGAAAACCTGGCCGCTGGTTTCCGTGTTGGCGACGTCCTGACGCTGGCCGGCCTGCTGTTGTACTAGCTCGTTGGGGACGAGAAAGCGCACGGCGTTGTGAATGATGGTGAGGCGGAGACGATCGCTGCCGGAAAATTCGCGCTCGTAAGACGCTGAGAAGCCACTGGCGTTTCCGCGATTGGTGAAATTTTCGAGGACCGGCGGGTCGAGATAACGATCGGTATGAAAACCGTTGCCGCTGAGCGAGAAACGATTTTCGCCGAAAGCGTAAGAAACGGCGGCAGAACTGCTAATGCTGGAAAAACTTCCGCCGTTCACGTCGAGTTGGCCATGGAGGCCGTCGGGCACATCTTTCACGGTGGTAACTTCGACTACGCCGCCAAGTTTGCGGCCGTATTCGGCGGGAAATGTGGCGGTCAGGACGCGCATGGATTCCACGTCGTCGGCGTCGAACTCCGGCGCAAAGGCTGGAGAGCGATTCTGGGTGAGCGGCAGTCCGTCGAAAACGTATTGGACATCATATTCCGAGCCGCGCGGATGAAGAACACCGTTGGCTTCATAGAGCCAGCCAGGTTGCTGGTTGACGAGATCACTGAGGTTACGACCTGGCTGGGCGGGCATTTGCTGATCGATGGTTTGTCTGCCGACGGAATAAATGGTGCCGCTGCGGCTGGGATCGACGAGCGTCGCGGAGTCGGTGACTTGAATTTGGATGGCTACCGGAGCGACACCGAGAATGACGGGGATGCGGAGAGGAACTTCGGAGCGGATGTCGACGAGTTTAGTCCAGGGGGCCAAGCCTTCGGCGTTGATGTTGAGGCGATAGAGGCCGAAAGGGAGATCCTGAGCGGTGTAGCGGCCGTCCTGCGGGATTTTGAAGGTGCGGTGTAGTTGATTGGCTTCGCTGAGCAGCTCGGCATCGGCGGCAATGGTTGCGCCGGCTGAATCGTGAACTTCGATGCGCAATTCACCGCGGACGCGCTGGGCGTGAAGGGGCCTCGCGGCGGGCAAAAGAATGGCCAGGGCAGCGAAGAACAGGTAATGGTGCGGAGCGCGCATCTTTATCGTTGGTGTAGATAGGTTTCGAGCTTTCGCGAAGCCTTCGGGTTGCCAAAGAGGCTTCAGGAAGCCAAATCGTCCAGATGCGCGATTGGTTTCTCCGCAGCTAGGTTCGACACACTTTTTACGTTAGCACGAAGGGCACCGCCGCTATGAGAGTCACGGGACACGCGGCAACTAAAGAGCAACAATTAAAGCTCGTGGCGGTTTGCTAATATTTGAACTTTCGGGGGCCGCTCGGGCTTCGAATTCGTTGGGGATTATGCGTCGTTTGCTATGCACTATTGGCTTTACTGGGAAGACTGCGGAGGAGTTTTTTGACTTGCTTCGCGGCGCAGGGGTGCGAAGCGTCATTGATCTACGGCAGAATCGCACCGGGCAACTGTCGGCGTTCGCGAAACATCCAGACCTGGAGTTTTTCCTTCGACAAATCGGGAACATCGAGTACCGGCACGAACCGTTGCTGTCACCAACGCCAGAGCTTCGAAAGACCTATCAGGAAGGTAAGGACTGGGCTGTTTACGAGGCGGGCTTTTTAAAATTATTGAAGCAGCGTGGTGTGCCGAAGAATCTCGATAGCTCCAGCTGGCCGGCTAATGTCGCATTGTTGTGCACCGAACCGGGGCCAGAGAAGTGTCACCGCCGATTGGTGGCGGAATTGTTGGCGAAGCACTGGAGCGCGGCGGGCGACGATGTGGATGTGCGACATTTGGTCTCGAGTACGAAACGTGGGAGACAGCAGCAGCACAGGATTGCGTCATGAGTTCCCATTCGAATTTATCTACCGAGAAAAAAGTATCAGGTTCGGTGCGTAATGGTGTGGCGATTACCGGCTGGGCGGCGGCATTAGGGGCGCGGCGGGTGCTATCGGAAGAAGTGGACAGGGCATTTGGGATGAGCATTGGGAAATTGCGGAGCCGCGCGGGAATTGAGTCTGTGTCGTATGCCGCTGAAGGCGAGACGGAACTAACCCTCGGCGCGCAAGCACTGCAGCGGGCGCTGGATGTTGCGGAATGCGCGGCCAAGGAGATTGACTGGATCATCGCAAGCAGCGAGACGCACGTGGCGTATCCCTCGCTGGCGGCGCAACTGCATAAACGCGCAAATGCTCGCGAGAATTGCGGGGTGCTGGATGCTGGAGGCGCTTGTCTGGGATTGCTGAATGCGATGGCGGTGGCGCAATCTTTCCTGGATAGCGGCCGGGCGCGAAACGTTGCAGTGGTTACTGCAGATGTTCACAGCCGCACATTGGTTCCGGGGCGGGTCGCGGGAGAATTTGGAGGTTTGTTTGGCGATGGAGCGAGCGCATTTATTTTGCGCAATGATTACGAAGTGAAAGAACCCGCTGGGTACGTTTTGGGGAAGTTTTGCTTTGGATGCGCCAATCAATACGCGGAAGCCATTTGCGTGGCGGGCGTCGAGAATGGTGGGTTGGCAGTGCGATTCGATGGCGAGGCGTTGTCGCGTGCGGCGATTACGCGGATGGAACGGACGCTGACGGAGGTGGAAAAGGCGAGCGGGATTTGTCGGCAGGAGGTGGGGGCATTCGCGACACACCAACCTAATCCGCGGCTGGTCGCGCTGCTGGCCAAGCAATGCGACGTACCGGCATCTGTTTTTCCGGAGGTAGCGCGCAAGTCTGGGAATCTGGGATCTTCTACCTGCGGCGTTGCGCTGCATGTTGGGCTTGAGGCTGCTGCGAAAATGCCGGTGTCGGCGCGCAAGCCGATTTTTCTCGCGTCGCTGGGCCCGGGACTTTTATACGGAGGGGGCTGGCTGACGCCCGGCGGGTTCGCTGAATTCGCGCGGTAATTTTTGTGGGAATGGTTAAGCCTGTGAGTTTCGAAACGTCACAGCAAAACAGAAAATTATTCGGTGCGCTGCAGTTCTAGTGGCGGGTAAGCGGCGAGTTTTTCGGCTACCGAACGCATTTCGTCGTGGATGAGGCCATTGGTGGCTAGGATGACCGGTCCACCGAGGCGATAGGCCTGGCCAGAAAAGTCGGTGACTTTGCCGGCGGCTTCTTCGACCAGCAAAACACCTGCCGCGGTATCCCAAGGCTTCAATCCAAATTCCCAAAAACCTTCGAAGCGGCCGGCGGCGACGCTGGCTAAATCAAGTGCTGCGGAGCCGTCACGTCGAACGCCGTGCGAGCGCATGGTGAAATCGCCGTAGTACCGGAGATTGGGGCTGGCGGTGCGCTTGTGGGTGGGGAACCCGGTACAAAGCAGGCTGGTGGAGAGCGAGGGGATTTTCGAAGCGTGGATTTTATTGCCGTTGAGGGTGGCGCCTTGGCCGCGAGCGGCAGCAAAGAGTTCTTCGGAGATGGGGTTGAAAACCACGGCTGCGAGAAGCGAGTCATGTTGGGCTAGAGCCAGAGAGACGCAAAAGCAGGGATAGCCGTGCGCGAAATTGGTGGTGCCATCAAGTGGATCGACGTGCCAACGGTAGCCAGAAGTGGCCCGCGACTCGTGGCCTCCGCCTTCTTCTGCGGCAATGGCGTGGTCGGGGAATAATTTTGTGATGCGCGCGACGATAGCAGCTTCGGAGCGCTTGTCGGCTTGGGTAACCAAGTCGACTTCGTCGCCCTTGTAGGAAATTTTTGCGGGACGCGCAAATTCTTCGCGAAGAATTTGGCCCGCTTCGCGGGCAATTTCGATGGCAGATTGTAGATAATTTTCAGGCATCAAGAATTGGAAATAAATCTCGGCGTTAATTCCCGCATTGCTAGTCTAACAGGCGCTTCTGTACCGGCCGAAACGTTAACAGCCGCTGCCCTCAGCACCCACTACTTCGGACCGGTAAGGTAAGTTTTTCGGTGGCGTACCTTGTAATTGTCCAGCACTTTGACCTGGATGCTCCGGTAAGTGTTGACGGGGCCGGGCGGATTTGGGTAGTAGCCGAGACGGTATTGGGTGCGCAGCTCGCGATCGATGCGATCGAAAATAATGTCGAGGTCCTGAGCGGTATCGGGGAAGAAAATGGCGCCGCCAGTAGTGTCGGTGATGGTTTCGATGGCGTGCTCGCCGGCGGTGTTGCGGCCGCTTTCGTTCTTCACCGGACGCACGATGATGGAATAAAGCAAAGTATTGGCGCGCACGGCGGCTTTGCGGGCGGCCTCGAAATCCCATTGGCTGGTAGTTTCGCCACCATCGGTAACCAAAATAATGACGCGGCGGCGGTCTTCTTTGCGATGTTCCAGCGCCTTGGAGCCGAGTACCAGAGCGTCATAGATCGAAGTGCCGGAACCGTCGGGGATTTTTTGTACCGCGCTTTGCAGCACCTTGACGTTATCGGAAAAGCCTTCGATCTGCCTGACGTTTTCATCGAAAGCAAAAACAGAAAGATGATCTTCAGGGCGCAGCACCTGGGCGATGAAGTGTGCGGCGGCCTGTTGTTCGAAGTAGATTTCCTTGTGAGCGCTGAGGCTGGCGTCAATCATCAAGGCGATGTCGAGGGGCAGCTTGGTCTCTGATTCGAAGACTTCGATTTTTTGCTGCACGCCCTCTTCAAATATCTGGAAGGCCTCGACGGGCAGGTCAGGAGCGGGGCGGTTGTTGTCATCGAGGACGCTGACGAGCACATTAACGAGATTGACGTTGACGCGAATGCGGCCTTGTTGCGGGGGCTCATCGTTGGAATTGCTATCGCGGTTGTCTTTATTGACGGGCTCGGGCGGGCTGGTGTTCTCCGGTGTGGAAGTGGTGGAACTGGTGGAGCTTGGCGTGGTGGTTTTGGATTTAGATTTTCGCGCCCAGGGAGGGCGGTCAGAACTGTCCTGGGAAGCGGCACTGGCGGCCAGAAATAGTGCCGCGGCGGCCAGGACAGCAAGTTGTTTTACGTTAACGCGGCGGGTCGACATTCTGGAATTAAGATGCAGGTTTCACCGCGGATGTCGCCGAAGGCGCTGAAGGCACGGTGGGTAATTCTCCATCGGCCCATACCGAGCCGTCTTCGAAGTATTCTTTTTTCCAGATCGGCACGGTGCGTTTGAGGGTGTCGATGGCGTAGCGGCAGGCGTCGAAGGCGGCGGCGCGATGCGGGGCGCTTACCGCGATGTACACGCTGGTTTCGCCGATCTCGAGGCGGCCAAGGCGGTGGACTATGGCGACGCGATGGATAGGGAACTGATTATGGAGGTACGCGGCGATCTCCTGAATTTTGACAAGAGCCATGGGCTCGTATGCTTCGTACTCCAGGTGGAGAGTGCGACGATTTTTGGAATGGTCGCGGACGAAGCCGTCAAAGATAACAATGGCGCCATCGCCGTTGCCGCGAACATGAGCTGCGAGAGGGGCTGGGTCTATGGGTTCGTGAACCAGCACAGTGATATCAGTAGAGGGCGTGGCCATGGGTATACTTCAGCCGCCGCTTACGGGAGGGAGGAAGGCAACTTCGTCGCCGGCATGAAGAGCCGTGTTCCACGGTGCGAACTCCTGATTACAGGAGGCGACCAAAGAAGGGCGGTACTGTTTCAATTCGGGGTAATGGCTGGCGTATTGGGCAAAAAGCGATTCGATATCGGACTCGACCGCAAGGTCTATGGACTCTTGGGTACGCCCGAGGATTTCTTTCAGGCGGCCGAAAAACAGGACCTTGACGCGGATGGATTGGGAAATGGAAGGCACGAGACGATTGTAACCTGCGTGTCGAGGTGGGACTAGTGGACAAGGCGTTTTGGCGTAGGCCTTGTTTGTGTTTGTTTGGCTGGCTGGCTGGCTGGCGCTGAGGTACAACGCAAAATAATTCCTTGAGGACACGATGAACATCTTGATGACAGGGGCGACTGGGCTGGTAGGAACGGCGCTGGTAAAGAAGGTTACGGCCGAGGGGCACACGATTTACCGGTTGACGCGGGTGGAAAGCCCCAAGTCGAGCGCAAAAGCGCCTGGGGTTTTTGATTTGCCGTGGAATGCGAGTAGCGGCGAAATCGGCGAGTCTGGCGGTTCAAGGGCGGGCCAAGTTCCACCGAGCATGGATGCGGTCATCAATTTGGCGGGCGCGCCTGTTGTGGGTGGTCGGTGGACGAACGAGCGCAAAGCGCTGCTGCGATCGAGTCGCGTCGACACGACGCGTGGACTGGTGAGCGCAATCGCAAAAATGGAAAAGAAGCCACAAGTGTTGATTTCAGCTTCGGCCATTGGTTATTACGGCAACCGCGGCGAGGAATTGGTGACGGAGAACAGCGCGCCGGGAACGGATTTTCTCGCCGAGCTCGCGAAGGAATGGGAAAACGAAGCGGTCAAGGCCGAGGAATTTGGCGTTCGCGTCGTGTTGCTGCGGCTGGGAATTATTTTGGCAAAACAGGGTGGCGCGCTGCCGAAGATGATGATGCCGTTTAGATTTGGATTGGGCGGGAAGCTGGGATCGGGGCGCCAGTGGACTTCGTGGATAGCGCTGCAAGACGTCGTAGCAATCGTCGAAGAAGCGCTTCGAAATGATGGTTGGAAGGGACCGATAAATCTGGTGGCGCCACAAG
This sequence comes from uncultured Acidobacteriota bacterium, assembly GCA_963733775.1. Lineage (GTDB taxonomy): Bacteria > Acidobacteriota > Terriglobia > Acidiferrales > UBA7541 > Acidiferrum. The sequence continues at coordinate 930,118 of CAVTEE010000006.1, forward strand.
CGGCGCGCAATTCTGATTTCACAAAATCGCTAGCGAAAGTAATGCATCGCCCAGCGATATTTACTGTGCCGGCTTTCGCGCTGAAGTTGGCGATGGGGGAAATGGCGGAGACATTGTTGGGAGGGGTCCGCGTCGCGCCGCAAGTATTGGAGCAGAACGGTTACCGGTTTCTGCATGCGAATCTGGATGAAGCGTTGGAGGCGATTCTTGGGTGATGAGGGCCTGCCGGAGAATTTGAAGCAGATCATTTCAAATCGGAATTACTTTTCACGCGGTACGCTCTTCTCGCTTCCGCAATCTTCGCAGCTATTCTCATTCGTCACCGGCATAGGTTAAACAGAATTGTAATCATTACACCGCTAGCGAAAGCAATCGTGGCAAGCACCCAGCCGGGAACTGGAACGATGTAGCAGCGCCGCACATAAATCGGATCCATGGCTGCCTCCTTTTCAGGTACTTTATATTATGATAACGCATAAGGCAATATACTATTCTTAAATAAATTGCGGGATAGCTAACGGCGGCGAGCGGCGACAAAGTAACCGTTCCGCTTGCCCCAACAAGGTCACTAAGTCGGCGGTTTCACGAGGCGCTCAGTTTCCTTACGGAACCAGAAGAATTCCGTTTCGGTGCCATGCGGGAGTGGGCATGCCGGTAAAAGCCTGTAATTCCGGCATTATCACTATCTAAGCTGAAAACGAGCTTTGGCCTACGGCATGCATTGCGTAAGTGCGATGCGAGTCGGGAACTCTTCGAATGCCACTTTGATGCTATTGCTTTCCTGTGCAAGCATGTCGGGTTGCGTGGGCCTAGTGAAAGCAAATACTTCAAATTCAGTTCCCGCGGCCATTATTGTCTCCATCTCCCCTCCTTCTGCCGCCTTGCAGACGTCCCAAGCCCAGCAGTTCACTGCCACGGTCCAGAACGACAGCCAAAACAAAGGTATCACCTGGGAGCTGACTCAGTCGGGAAACCCTTGCACGCCATCGTGCGGAACTGTGTCCGGAACAAATCCAGTCAGCTACTCTGCCCCTGCGAAAATTTCAAATCCCGTTACAGTTACGCTGACCGCCGTCTCGCTCGCCGACGTCACAAAATCCGCTTCTTCCCAAGTCACGATCAGTTCACAGCCTCCACCAATATCTCCGCAAATATCGGTCTCCGTTTCGCCGAGCTCAGCCCCATTGCGGACGTCCCAAAACCAGCAGTTCACTGCCACGGTCCAGAACGACAGCCAGAACAAAGGTGTCACCTGGGAGCTGACTCAGTCGGGAAACCCTTGCACGCCAAGTTGTGGCACTCTCTCCGGCTGGACATCAGAGAACGCTCTGTACGCAGCACCGGCCACGCCTCCGAACACTAACGTCGTCATGCTGGCGGCTACTTCAGTCGCAGACAACAGCAAAACAGCCGCGGCAACGATATTGTTCAGCAACGCTGCTTCTTCTTCGGAAGGCGGCGCCCAAGCAAACGTCGTGGACATTACCTCCTACGGTGCTCGCTGGGTTCCTCTTCCCTTGTCCACCGCCGCTGGTTGCCTATCGGGCTCAAACATACTCAACGTGGCGTCGGCTGACGCATTCTTAGTTGGCGATGGCATCAGCGTGTATAACTGCGGCCCAACAATTACTGTCACCACTCCGCCGGCGCCTGCCGCAAGCAGCGGTGCATCCGCCACCGCAACGATGCTCGACACACCCATCGCTGCATCCACAGGTGGGGGAAAGAGCTTCAGCTATAAGATTGTGACGCGGGACAACGAGGGAGGCCTTACTCTTCCATCTCCGATCACCACAATCCCGAATGGCAGTGCTTTGGGGCAGCAGATAATCCCCGTCATAAGTGCACAGACCCTGGGTCAGCAAATGACGATTAAGCTTGTCTCCAATGGCCCACCAAACGGATCGAAGGTGCGCCTACGTGGAACAAGCAATTCTGCGTTTGATACCTACGGACAGGTGATTTCCGGTGGGGGCACCAGCAGCATTGTCCTTGAAAACCTCCCCTTCGTCAGTCAAGTGACTGTGATCGGAGGAAACCTTTATTATTTCAACGGCAATCAACTCACCTGGACCAATCAAAGTGGCGCATTCGAGCAAATTATCTGCGCTTCGCGGCCCGCTGACAGCGGCACATATCATATCGTCGGCATTGCGCCGCCTAACTTTACGACATTTAACGATTGGGGCGCGACTATAACAACGGCTCCAAACCCGTTGCCTCCTTATATTAACGATGGTGTTTGCGCTGCGACGAACCCCACAAACGACTATTTGTCCAACGTGACTATTACGGGCATTAATGCGAATGCTGTGACTATGAGTGCGAACGCGAGTCAAACCACATCAAACGGAACCATGAATTTAGATGCCGTGCCGGCACTGCTGGCAGCGCAGAGCGCACTTCGATCAGCCAATGGTGGCACACGCGCCTCACTTTACATTCCTTGCTTTCCGATGACTTCTGCGCGAGGTGCATTCTATCTGACCTCCTCAGTAGACCTCTCAGACGTTAGTCTCCTGAACGGCATACAGCAGTGCGGTGCAGTTTCCGCGTCTGAACCGATCACATTGCAAGGGGATTGGACAGGCACGACTAGCGACGCGGCAATCGGCAATGGTGTTGGGGCGATCATCGGGATGGGAGGCGCCTATCCGGTTCTGTATGGCCCAAGAGGTTTGAACGTCCATAACGTGCAGTTCTACGGCGGTGGCAATTGTCTGTTCATTCAGGATGGTTACCCAAACAACGGCGGCGGGAGCGATACGAGTATGAGTAACTTGGCCTTCAACTGCGGAGGTTATGCCCCGATAACCGTCCTGGAGGCAAACGGATTTCACCATTTCTTTAGCGCCCTCTACCCGAACGTAGGACCGGGAAACTCGCCTTCTTTAATGGATACCACTTGGGCAGCGTCATTCTACGTGGACGGCGCCAGTACCGTTCATATATCTAATCAAAATCAAGGATTTGGAGGTGAATTTTATGCGTACAACCCCACAGGCCTTGCTCGCACATTAGAATTTGTCTCGTTCTACATTCAAGGCTCGATCATGCCATCGATTGCCACCTACAGCACATCGTCGAGCGAATACATCATCTCCCAATCGCAGGTGAACGATACTTCGCCAATGCCTTATATCGAAATGGACGCAGGCCCGGGGGGCGGTCTGTATTACGTGTCGCTTGAAAACCCTTATGGCAACGTGCCAGAGCCAATCGCTGGCACTTCTCCGGTAGCGTTCTATCCCGTGGCGGTGTCGCTTCCCGCTTATACGGTTCCGTCAAGCTATGTGCCTGATTATACCGGCAACTCTAAATTCGAGTTGAACAGCCCGCAGGTCGGCGACAATTTCAATCGTGGAAATGGTGCGGTTGGTTCAAATTGGACGGTGTATCAAGGGGGTTTTAATGTTGTAGATAATGTTGCCGTTGGCGCCGGAAGCGTCAATAACGAAGCCCTGTATACCGGCTTGAATGGCTCGCCTCTTCCTAATACAAGTGGCCCGAATACTTCCTTCGGGCAAGGACAGTGGGCAAGCGTCCTGATTACGAACGCAGCGGGTCTCGCTGGCGTAATTGTAAGCGGAGGCAATGGGAATTCTTCTGCGGGTGGCGGCATCAATGTTCCCGGCAGCCCGATTCAAGGTTACGGCTGTTTTGAAATCAACGCATCTTTGGTCATATATCATGCACCCGCCGCTGGAAACTATACTTCGACAGCCATACCTCCTGAAGCCGTCGGGGACCGCGTCTTCTGCTCCGTTGTGCCGACTCTGTCAGGGAACATCATCACGGCTGTGGCCCGTTCTGTTGACGGCACGACAACCACGCTTTCCTACACTGACGCTCGCCAAACGAAAATTTGGGGGCAGCCCGGAATCTGGACGCAAGGCATGATAACTTCTGTCGACGATTTTACGGCCGGAACAATTCCGCCGGTGGCCTCACCTCTCAACGAAAACTATTGGAGCCAACCTCAACACTTCGGTGACTTCATTCAGCTTGGCACCATTTCCTTTTCTAAGCTCCAGGCGGCAACCGCAACTGTGCACCCCGGTTCGCAAATTTTTTGCAAAGATTGCACCTCCACAAATCCTTGTGGCGGCGGTGGTGGAAAGGCAGGAGCGTTTGCCAAGCTGCAAGGAGATGGAGTGTGGGCCTGCAATTGATTCGCTGAATCGCCGCAATTACCACTTACAACGCACTGGATGGTTGTGCAAATGGGCAAGACTCAGATCTTCGCGGAGGCAACGAAGTAATGCATATCAGTCGGTCTCATCCAGTTCCGAAAGGAATGTTGGTTGGTGCTGCAACAATGGCGCAGCATTTCACGCACCGATTTTCTTCGTTCGTTCAGCGAAGTTAATAGCGTCTTCAAGGCGACAACATCAAAGTCATACCATATCGGCGGAATGAGGCTAGCGAGGGATGCGATCACGTCCTTATTTAAGTCATTTTCGAGTATTTGAAGCCACGGCTCGAAGGCTTCCATTCCTTCTATCGCGTTGTATACGTACCATTCGCCAAATACGCCTGTCGAGGTATATGGATGAAATCTCCAGTTGGGACCATGGAAGCAATATCCAAAATCAATCATTACCACGCTGTCCCGACTATCTTCGTTCCGGACGAAAACCACCTGGCGAGGATCTGTGTTACCTGCCCACTTGTCAAAAACCAGCATGCCGGCGAAATCTTCCAAATTACGGAGTTTTGATAAATATGCTCTATTCAGGTCACCTGGCGCCACGCTGTTAGTCCGATGGCTACCTGGCATGCGTGGCGTCAAGTACTTGGAGCCGAAGCATTCGCCCGGCGGTCCCAATTTTGTCCCCGGGTCGTATCTAAGCATCCGATCACGTTTTCCGGGAGTTAGATTTTCTGGCACCTCAACTATGGCCGGGTCCGGCACAGGTAAGCCCATATGGCGGGCCAGGAGTGTTCCTAAGAAGTCGTTCGCGAGCGTTCTGTTACCCTGGGGATTATTCTGAAACTTGACGATGTAATTGTATCCGTCAGAGCAAGTACACATATGTGGTTTTGACCCTCCGTGCATGGGGCGAATATGTGTGATTGCCTTTACTTTAGCGATTTCCGGCACGTTATGGTTAAGCGGGCGCATCGATCCCCCTGGGAGAGAATGTTTCAGCTCGTCTACGTAATTATTCGATGGGGCGCGACAGTCGAGTTGCGAGGCCGATGGACGTGTTAGCCGTGGATCGTTGTTGGGCAGTTTATCCTGAATGGCACAGTACTTATATGGTTAACTATGGTACTAGTAATTATAAGTTATTTTAGATGTCTAATCGGTTAACATAGAAATACCGATTTGGGACGAATAGGTACGAAATTGAGAGCCAAGTCCGCCGGAGACGGGCCTGGTGAATGGCGCTGCACATTGTCTAAGAGGACGTTAATACCGGATTGATTACTTATTGCGATAGGAACATAATTTAGACGTAGCCGTAATCCCCGAGACGGCAGGAATTCCGCGCACATGCCTCCCTGGGTAAATCCGCAGTGAATTATTCGGTGTTCGGTATCTGCGTCCAATGACATTTCTACAGTGAGATTACATATGATTATTGGGGATCGGTTGCGGGAAATCAGGGAATCAAAGAATCTGTCGCAAGGCGACATCCAAGACCGGACTGGACTGATGCGATGTTACATTTCCAGAGTAGAGAACGGTCATCTGATTCCCGCTATGGAGAACTTAGAAAAAATTGCGCATGCTCTTGAAATGCATCTCTATCAGGTTTTTTACGAGGGAGATGATCTGCCGCCAATGCCTCCCACAAAGTATTCTAATGGAACGAATGGGGCAGTTCGGGAAAATCTGCCCTATATTTTCGCAAACTAGTGGGGTGCCTTTCACGAATGGATAATGCGGACCGACTGCTATTACTAGCGATGGCCAAGGGAGCTGCAAAGCGTCGGCGAGTGCGTTAGTTTTATCTCCGCGAATCATTTAGGGCGGCGAATGTGCGTCCAATAATCAGCGTCCCGGAGGATTCGAACGCACGCGCAACAGTCCAAAGATAAGTTTAATCCCTCAATGATTTTCTCTTGCAGCCAGGTTATCTAGTTAGTAAAATAGTTTATGATCGTCGCAACAACCCTGTCACTTCATTCCTCCCAGAATTCCATTCCTCTCACCTCCTGCCCACCTCCGGCCACATGGCCCAGCGGCGGCCGGCGTCAACTGCAACATCTTCAGAACAATTGGCGCCTTCTTTGCTCATTCACTGCAAAGACCGCCTCAATGTTTTCAATACGATACAGCCTCTTTATTCGGCGTTTTTCACCTGCCATCCTTTGTTATCAACAACATCCAGCCTCTTTCTTGCAAAACAGGGGGTAGGGGGTCACGTAGATGATGCGTTACTGAAACTTCTAAGTACGGTTGCCGATCGAACAAGCTTTATTTCCCTAAAATTTACTACACAAGCTGCTGATGTTCTAACGGGTCCCGTTCCATTGGAAAAAGAAAGAGAGATATCGGTATGGTTAAAATCCTCTCCGTGGTCGGACTGACGCTGTTTTTCTTTACACCCGTGGTCAACTCACAGAATCCCTGCGATCGCGATCGCTTCGATCCCGGCTGCATACCTAACAATCCTGAGATGCGACGCGAGGAAGTGGTGAACCTGAAGCACGAGACAGCACGTGCGATCTTGTTGAATAACACAACATTTTTCAGGCGCGTGTATAGCGATGACTTCGCGGGTACTTTGTCGCATGGACAAATGGTGGACAAGAATCATTTCATCAATGAAGTGCAAAGTAGCGGGGCGAAATACCAGTCGTTCAATGCCTCGGATATTCAGGTGCGTTTCTTTCAGGAAACCGCGGTAGCCACTTGTTTGTGGACCTTGCGAGCCATCTTCAACGGTCAGCAAATCGAGACCCAGATGCGCGTCGTGCATGTGTATATCAATGGCCCTCGTGGCTGGCACGTGGTGGCCGGCCAAAACACGCCGATGCCTCCGTACACCCCACACCCGCTATAAGTATTCGTTCAGGGCATTTGTTTACGGCGGGACGGCGATCACGAGATGGCTCACAACCAATCAAAATGACTTGATTTGTGAATGTGGGCAACATTTAACGTCAATGCTGGTATCGATCCATTCTGCGGAATGGGCATTTTACGTAGGTATTTGTCGCTGTAAAAGCTGCGAAGCCTGGCGCGTTGACCTGCAAATGGCCGGATGTTACGCTCCCGCGCACACATCCAACTGCATGCGCGCTGTCGACCTGATCCGAAAAAAACGCGACTCCGGCGAACATACCCGCGAAGAAATCGAGTTTCTGATTTCGGGGTATACGCGCGGGGAAATTCCCGATTACCAGATGGCGGCGTGGTTGATGTCGGCCTGGATCCGTGGATTGAGCCGCGCCGAGACGACCGCGCTTACGCAAGCCATGTTGCATTCCGGGGAGGTGCTGGACCTGTCCAGTTTGCCCGATAAAAAAGTGGACAAACATTCCACCGGCGGAGTGGGCGACAAGACGTCGTTGATACTCGCGCCGATCGTGGCGGCGGGTGGGCTGATCGTACCGATGCTTAGCGGTCGCGGCCTCGGACATACCGGCGGCACATTGGACAAACTTGAATCCATTCCGGGATTCAACACAAATTTGTCGTTAAAGGATTTTCGCCGGGTGCTGGGCGAGTGTGGCATGGCGTTGATCGGGCAGACTGCGGAAATCGCTCCAGCGGATAAAAAGATTTATGCGTTGCGAGACGCAACTTCGACGGTGGAGAACACCGGACTGATTTGCGCTTCGATCATGAGCAAGAAACTTGCCGAGGGATTAGACGCGCTGGTTCTAGACGTTAAAACCGGTTCGGGCGCGTTTATGAAGCGGGAAGAAGATGCCGTAGGCCTTGCGGAAGTGATGGTTGACGCCGGAAAAAGTATGGGCAAGCGAATGGTGGCTCTGATTACGGATATGGACCAACCATTGGGGCGCGCGGCAGGGCACGCTAACGAAATTATCGAATGCATCGAGGTGTTGAATGGCAAGGGACCTGCCGACGTTCGCGAACTTAGCGTGGAGCTTTCGGCGTGGATGTTTTATCTGGGGGAGAAGACAAAAAGCGTTGAGGAAGGACGCAAGCTGGCTGCGCGGATGATTTCGAGTGGCGAGGCTCGAGAGAAATTCAGGCAGTGCATTCGGCTGCAAGGCGGGGACGAGCGCGTGATTGATCAGCCTGATTTGTTGCCCACGGCGGCTTCCAAATTAGATGTGACCAGCAACGCAGGCGGAGTGCTGGTGGGGACAGACTGCCAACAATTTGGCATCGCGCTGGCGATGTTGGGCGGCGGCCGCGAAACCAAGGAAGATCGCATTGACCATGCGGTGGGCCTGGAATTCCACAAACGTATCGGCGAGCGGATAGAAATGGGCGAACCTCTGGCTACAATTCATTACAATAGCGACGCCAAGCTGGCAGAAGCCAAGGATTTGGTGGCGGAAAGCTTTGTGATCGATCAAAACAGTGGCGGGCAAGCGCCTCGACCATTGATACGAAGAATCATTGGGGCGTAAACTCGGGCGCGCTAACTTCAAGCGCGTAAGTTTCGAGCAACCAAATGGATTTTCGACGCGATCGTAGAAATTTGCACGCCGATCGCAACACGGGAAACGGGTGTAAAGGATGGGAAGATTTGCGGGGATTTTGGGGCTGGTTACGATGCTGGGGCTGGCCTATATTTTTTCCACCGATCGAAAAGCGATACGCCTAAAAACCGTGCTGTGGGGATTCGGATTGCAATTATGTTTTGCGATTTTTGTTTTACGGTTTGAAGCGGGACGCAAAATTTTCCAATTTCTGGGGTACTACGTCAATCTGCTGTTGAGTTACGCTTTCGTCGGTTCGCAATTTGTTTTTGGCGAGCTGGGGATGAAAGATTCTCCAGAGCATTTTATTTTTGCCTTCCAGGTTTTGCCTACCATCATTTTTATCGCTGCTTTTTTTGCGTTGCTGTATCACATCGGGGTGATGCAGGTGCTGATTCGCGGCGCGGCGTGGGTTATGACCCGGATTATGGGCGCAAGCGGCGCGGAATCGCTGAATGTGGCGGCGAGTATTTTTATGGGGCAGACGGAAGCGCCACTAACGATCCGGCCTTTTCTCAATCGGCTAACCAAGTCGGAATTGATGACCGTGATGACCAGCGGGATGGCGCACGTGTCCGGCGGAATTATGGCTGCGTACATCGCGTTTGGGATTAAGGCGGAGCATTTGTTGGCTGCGGTGATCATGACGGCTCCCGGGACTTTGTTGATGGCCAAGATGCTGGTACCGGAGACGGAAGTACCGCTCACGGCGGGGCGCGTGGAAATGCCGGAAATGGAGAAGGAGGCAAATTTTCTGGGCGCGATTTCGCGTGGCACGGTGGACGGCTTGCATTTGGCGCTGAATGTGGGCGCGATGTTGATTTCTTTTTTGGCTATGCTGGCGCTGGTAAACGCCATTATGGGCGGCGCGCACAATTGGCTTGCAGCGCACCATGTGGGCTGGTTTCCGTCGAGCCTGCAGCAAGTCTTTGGCTGGATTTTTGCTCCGGTGGCATGGGTGATCGGAGTTCCCTGGCGCGACTGCGCGACCATCGGCAATCTGCTGGGCACACGCATGGTCATCAATGAGGTGGTGGCCTTCCAGCAACTTGGCACTATGCAAAGCACGCTGGATCCGCGGTCATTTACGATTGCGACGTTTGCGCTTTGCGGCTTCGCGAATTTCAGTTCGGTGGGAATTCAGATCGGTGGAATTGGGGCACTGGCTCCCGATCAGCGTGGGAATCTTGCCAGGCTGGGTATACGGGCGATGTTGGCGGGCACCATGGCGAACCTGATGTCTGCTTCGTTCGTGGGAATTCTTACATGATGCAGCGCGAAGGTCTGAGCCCTAGCGCCATAGAGCTCGGCGAATACGAGCGCGCTGAGGCTGCCGCGCAATTTATTTTCTCGCGCACCAAGTTGCGTCCCAAGATTGCTCTGGTGCTGGGGTCCGGGCTGGGACCTTTCGCGGATGAGTTTGCTAATGCCACAAAAATTCCGTATGCGGAGATTCCGCAGTTCCCGCAATCGACAGCGATTGGCCACGCCGGGCAATTGGTGGTTGGAGATGTAAACGGGATCGCCGTCGCTGGAATGCAGGGGCGCGTTCATTTGTATGAAGGTTATTCTGTGAAAGAGGTATCTTTCCCGATCCGCGTATTTGCGCGGATGGGCGTAAAAGCGGTGATCCTTACCAATGCCGCTGGGGGAATTAAGTTTACGCAAGGACGATTGGTGGTAATCAGCGATCATATTAATTTGCAGGGCGTGAATCCCTTGACGGGATTCAATGATGAACGATTCGGGCAGCGTTTTCCGGACATGTCCAGCGCCTACGACAAAAGATTTCGCGAAATGGCGGTGGGACTAGGCAACCGTCTGGGTATTGGAATCGATGAAGGAGTTTATGCCGCGCTCGCCGGGCCCAGTTATGAAACGCCGGCAGAAATTCGATATTTGCGGACTATTGGGGTGGACCTGGTGGGTATGTCCACGGTGCCGGAGGTGATTGCTGCGCGACACTCCGAACTGCGGGTGCTGGGAATTTCGTGTGTTACCAACGCCGCGGCTGGGATACTTGATCAGCCGCTCAATCACCGGGAAGTTTTGGAGACCGCTGCACGCGTAAAAGGGGATTTTGTAGCGCTGTTGAAAGCGGTGTTGCCAAGAATCGCGGAAGCGATCGGCTAACTATTTACAGCGAACAAGGTTGGGAGCTTAGGAGTGACGGAAAAAGATTTGCTGATTGAGACGGCTAAGCAGGCGAGAGAGAATGCCCATGCGCCGTACTCTAATTTTCGCGTGGGCGCGGCTGTGCGCAGCACTTCGGGGCGAATTTTCGGAGGCTGTAATGTGGAAAACGCGACATACGGGCTTACCATCTGTGCCGAGCGCGTGGCGATTTTCAAAGCGATCAGCGAAGGGGAACGCGGATTTAGGGCCATCGCCGTGGTTACCGATACCGAGGTGCTTACGCCGCCTTGCGGCGCGTGCCGCCAACTGATATGGGAATTTTGTGGCGACATTCCGGTGAGCATGGCAAACCTGAAGGGCAAAATGGAAGTAATCCAGATGCGAGAATTATTTCCGAGACCGTTCGACGATTCGAATTTGTGAACCGGGTTTGAAAGACATTCCCGCAATTCCGGAGCGGAACAATGCGACAACCAATACCGAACCTTTTTGTAGGGCTCCTGCTTTTGTTGGGAGCAGCGGTCTCCGCTGACAAAAGCCTGGCACAGGCCACCAGCACCATCAATAAAGAGAAGGTGGACCTGCTCATCAACGGCGGCACAGTCGTTACGATGGATGGTGACCGGCTGATCCTGGAAGATGGTGCGGTGGTGGTGAAAGGCGATGTGATCAGCGCCATTGGTTTCAGAACCGACCTGGAAAAGAAATACATTGCCGACCAAACCATCGATGCGCGCGGGAAGCTGGTGCTTCCGGGATTTATCAATGGGCACACGCATGTGCCGATGACACTTTTCCGCGGCCTGCACGACGACGTGACTCTGGACGAGTGGCTACACAAATATATTTTCCCGGCGGAAGCCAAAAACGTTACCGAGGAATTTGTGCGCTGGGGCACCCGTCTGGCAGCGGCGGAGCAGATTCGCGGTGGCATAACGACTTTTGCGGACATGTATTACTTCGAAGATGCCGTTGCGGAGGAGACTAAAAAAGCAGGAATGCGGGGCGTGCTGGGCGAGACGTTTATCGATTTTCCCGCGCCGGATAATAAGGACGAAGCGGAGATGCTGGCGTACACCGAAAAATTTCTGAAGCGCTGGCAGAATGATCCGCTCATCCACGCGGCGCCCGCACCTCATTCCATCTACACCTGTTCGCAGAAAACTTTGCAGGATGCCGCCGCGCTGGCGCGAAAATACCACGCCCCTATTCTGATTCACGTAGCAGAGATGAAAAAAGAACTGGACGATAGCCGCGCACAAAACGGCACAACACCGGTGCAATACCTGAATAAAATCGGAGTACTCGGGCCGGACGTGGTCGCCGCGCATTGCATCTTCGTGGATGAGACAGACCGTAAGCTGCTGGCAGAGAAGCAGGTGGGGTGCGTACACAATCCTTCGAGCAACATGATGCTGGCTAGCGGAGTTTCGCCAGTGCCGGAACTGCGCGCTGCGGGAGTCGCCGTTGGGCTAGGCACGGATGGACCCGCGGGCAGCAACAACGACCTCGACTTGATGGAAGAGATGGACCTGGCGGCCAAGCTCCAGAAGATCACCAAGATGAATCCCCTGGCTTTGGGAGCGAAGGCCGTTGTGGAAATGGCAACGATTGATGGCGCCAAAGCGCTGCACATGGAAAAGGAAATAGGCTCGCTTGAAGGAGGGAAAAAAGCTGACGTGATCGTGATCAGCTTGAATGAGCCCAACGCAGTTCCTATGTACGACGTGTACGCGCAGCTAGCGTACGCATTGAAGGGGAACGATGTGGAAACGGTGGTTATTGGTGGGCGCGTAGTGATGCGCGAACATCAATTGCTGACAGTCAAAGAAGATGAAGCGATTGCGAAGGCTCGCGAGTATCAGAAGAAAGTGGCGGCGTCGCTGAAATAGGGCAGATTGAGGTGTCACGATTTGTCCAACTGCAATTGAAAGAGCGGCGCTTCGAGGCTGGGATTCAGGTGATTCCACGTTACAAGACCCACCCTCCAAAAACCCGAGGGTGGGGCACCCTGCGCGTTGGTGAGGACGTAGGCAATTAGCAAAAACCCTAGCGCTAGTTAGCTCGTGAAGTGGGGTGGAAAAGCCAGGTGGGCTCGATTTTGTGTACATGTAGAAGGCTGGCTTTGGAATCGATTGTTCCAGTAACTAGCACAGCCATTCCGGAAAACTTTCCAGCTTCCTTTTGATCATCGAGTGAATAAATAGTCCCGCGGTGATCTTCCCGAAAAATGAATTTTCCTACCTTGCGAGAGTGAGAGATCTTTCCGGGCAAGGTGCGTACATCGAGATGCAACTCACTTTGCAAGAGTTCCGGAACGTTATTTGAAACTGTGTGTGGATGGTCCACGATCACGAGAACTGCGCCGACGACGGGCAGTGCGGAGGCGAGTAACACGGTCCCCAGAGTGGTTAGTTGTATGCTTCGCATTCGTTCACCAAAAGAACCGTTGTTGCGGTCACCGGAAGTCCCGTTCTGGGGAAACGTTACCGGGTGGCTGTTATAACAGGGAGCATGTGGAACGCCAAAAAGAATGATGAAGTTAACGCACACAGTTAAAGAGGCTTACGTTAGCGGGTTGGCGCTTTGGTGACCTCGCTGGTAGGAAAAATTTACCGCTTTCTGATGATGTTTATAGCGGACCCAGTTTACTGAAGTTGGGCGTAGGTGTCGTAACTGGTGGCTATGGCGCGAACTTCGGCGAGCGTTTGATCGCGCAGCACGACGCCATCTTCAAGCACGGTCTCGAGCGCGTTCGAACCGAAGGCCGGACTTTGCGGCAGCGATTCGCCTTCGAGGACCTCCACGGTCGCAAATTCCTTACCATTCTGGATCAGGTTAAAGCGACCGCCTTTGCTGGCCTTGCTGGGGTCTGTTTTCGGATTTTTGTAGACATTCTGCCATTTGCCATTGCGATCGATGGCGGAACACTTCAACGCGAATTTTAAAGTGTCGCGATTAACTTGCTGGAGAAGCGCACCACCCATTCCATAACTCCAGATATCCTGCGACCAACCGCGGCGCGTCAATTGGGCGGTAATATTTTGTATGGTGTAAAAATTTACGCCATCGCCCTGAATGAATCGCACGCAGGGCACGGTGGTCTTCCAGCCTTTGCCGTTCACTTCGTAGCCAAACACTTCGCTGACGATTTTGAACAGCTCTTCCATGACCGTTACCGCATCGCCGGAATCGGGACGAATAATCAGCGTTCCGTTGCGGTGCAGGATTTTTTCTCGCAGCGCGCCGCCCCACAAATTTCGCACCGCATTGTAGATATCGTAGGAATCGCTGACGCACGCGACCAAGCCTTCGGGGCAGTTTTCGAGGATATTCGCGTACGCGTCGAGTTCGTGCTCTTCGCCCCAAGAGGTAATGGTGGAATGCTCGGACGCGGGAATGCTGTAACCGGCGCAATCGAGTGGTTTGTCGCACATCTGGTCCGCCGAATAGAACTGGTTTAACAACTGGATGGCCGCCAAAGTGTCGGTGCCAAAAAAATTAAGCAGATGCGCGGCACCGCCGATGGCTGCGGACTCCTTGGACGAAACGCCACGAAACCCGAAATCATGGAGTTTGAAGGGTAGCAGTGCCGGGTCGCCAGTGCGCACGAGAGCCTTGCCGATTACTTGCTTAATAGCTCGCGAGAGGGTGGCGACAGTAATCGGATACCAGATCTGCAGCAGCATGGTTTCCGCCCAGTTGGTAAGCCAATAAAACTCCGGGTCAGTATTTTCTATGGTAATCAGCGCGTTATGGCTTTTGACCACCGTGCCTTCTTTGACTGCTCGAATGCGTAAGGGCAGGCGTCCGCCGTGCTTGGCGTAAAGAGACTTGAAGCCTTCATAGTTGAATGATTTGGGATGCCCTTGAAAATGCGCATGGGCGATGCGGCGGGCCTCTTCGACGTCCTCCAAGGTAAAAACCTGGCCGGCAAAATTGGATTTCACGATGTATTGCAGCATGGCCATCATGGTTTCATCGAACATGCCGCCGCGAGATTCGACGTAAGAATAAATGTGGCGGGTGTCCGGCGGGTACTGCCACCAGTGGGTGAGTTTGTAGGAATCCGTGTTGAGAATGGGATTTAGGCGCAGGGACTGCATCGAAACTCCTCGCCGGAAGTAAATAGAAAGCGGAGGCAAGCCAAGCTAAGCTTTGCTTGAGGAGCGCGCAGGCGCTGTTCGGACGAAGGGTTGATTGGCACTGATATGAGAATAGCAAAGAACGTGATCGAAACAGCGCTGTTGGCTGGGCTGCTGATGCCCGCGAGCGCGCGATGCGCCGCCGTGAATGCGCATTGTACTGACGGAGTGGAATTAAGACTTAGTGCGCCGCAAGCCAGCCAGGGCAGCCTGATTCTGGCAACAGTTCGCAGCCAAAAAGCGATGCGCGAAGTTACGGGGAAGTGGAATGAGCGGGACGTGTATTTCTGGGAGGGCAGTTCAACGACCGCAGCGCACCGCAGTACTCACAACCATGTGAATGAGGCTTTGCTAGGTGTGGATTTGGAGAAGGCTCCCGGGGATTATGAATTTTTGGTGTCAGCCACGATGGAAAATGGCGAGCAGGCGGAATGCACCGCTACACTAGTCGTAAGGGCGGGCAAATTCGCGACGGAAAGCCTCACCGTAAAGCAGCAATTCGTAGAGCCGAACGAACAACAAGCGCAACGAGCCGTCGCGGAACAGGAGAAATTGAAGCAGATTTTTGATCACATTACGCCCGAGAAATTGTGGCACGGTCCGTTCCGGCTTCCCCTAGGCGCAGGGGTGCGCGGAACAAATTTCGGGAAGCGCCGCATCCTGAATGGAAAGCCGCGTTCGCCGCACACGGGGGCGGATTTTCCGGCTCCGACGGGAACGCCGATTCACGCGACGCAAAGTGGCCGGGTGGTTCTGGCCGAGGAGCTCTATTTTTCGGGAAACACTGTCATTATCGATCATGGATTAGGGATTTATTCGCTATATGGCCATTTATCGGCGACTGATGTGGCGGTCGGGGATAGAGTGAAAGCTGGCGCAGTTATAGGAAAAGTAGGCGCAACCGGACGGGTTACCGGGCCGCACTTGCACTGGGGGGTGACGGTGAATAAAGCGCGAGTCAACCCTATCCAACTGGTCGCTGAGACAGTTATCCGATAAGTGGTATTCACCTTGAAAATTCGGAGCGTCCAGGTTCCGCTTTGATATGTTTATGGTACGGATTGGCTATTGTTAGTAGCGAACTCCTGCACCAAAGTGAGAAGCTGCTAGAGAAGTTGAGGGCCTGGCAGTTGTGCGTCAAGTTGCCGCGGTCGTTGGTCGGCTCCCCGCCCTGACGAACGAAGCGGCAAAGGCAAGCAAACGATTTTTGAACAATACACAGATTCGCTGAATGAACGATCGGGCTAAATATGTCCCTGTTGCATTTTCGATTTAAAGAGCGCCGTCGGACGGTGCGCGTAGCGATCACCATCGGGCTAACGGTGCGTTGGGCAGCCCCGTCGGGTGACGTATTTTCGGTGAAAACTCAATCGCAGTCTGTGAGCCAGGGAGGCGGACTGTGTGTTTTAGAGGAGCCGATCGCCGTCGGGCAGGCTTTACAATTGGTGAACCAAAACAGCGGCGAGGCCATCGAGGCCAAAGTTGTGACCGTTCGCAAAGCTCGCGACGGCAAAACCTACGTGGGCTTTGAATTCGTTGAGAACAGCACGAACTTCTGGCGAATGCATTTTCCGGCTCCCGGAGCGCGGCCGCTCCGCCGACCAGCGCCGTCGAAGGTTTTGGTCTAGAGTTTTCCGCCCACTCTTCAGTAACAATTGCGGCTCTATGTTAAATTCTCGCCTGCGACTTTTTCTGCTTGAATGATCCTCGGTTTAATTTCCGATACTCACGGTTTGCTTCGCGAGAGTGCCCTGCGCGCGATGCAAAACACTGAAATAATTATTCACGCCGGGGATGTGGGCGACCCTAAAATCCTGAAAGCTTTGGAGAAACTTGCTCCGGTAACTGCCGTCCGCGGCAACGTAGATTCGGGCGAGTGGGCCATCAAATTGCCGCAAACTGCGGTGATGAAGCTGGACGCAGTACGAATTTATGTTTTACACGATGTTAATGAGCTAAAGCCGCAATCGATCCCTGCCGGAGTTTCCATCATTGTGAGTGGGCACTCCCACAAACCCCTGGAAGTTACACGCGATGGCATTCTGTATATAAATCCGGGAAGCGCCGGACCTCGGAGATTCAACTTGCCAATCACGGTGGCGCGTCTCGATTTGGACCGGAAGCCGTGGGAAGCAGAGTTCATCGACGTGAGCCAGGCGTGACGCAACAACGGATTCCGCGGCTTGCAAATGAAAAGCGGCGGTGTTGAGAGCTGGCAGGATGAATTGCGTCGCGCCACAATGATAGACTTGAGGCATGGCCACCAGAAAGAAAACCAAGAAAAATAACTCTCGCAAGAAAGTCGCTGCGCGCAAAAATTCCAAACGCGCCATTTCCGGTAGTTCGCGCAAGCTTTCGGCGAAGACGAAAAGCTCAAAATCAAAAACAACTAAAGCAAAACTGAAGACGCGAACTTCGCAAGCGAAAGCCACAAAGAATACCAAGCCGCGCGGTGCGGCGGCAGGAAGAGCAGTGTCGCGGAATAACACACGGATTATTCGGTCCAGCCTGGCGTCGCGTGGGGAGGGGCAGAGCGTTGAAACCATAAACCTGGAACCTAAAGGTTTGGGTTCGAAATCCGGTGGGCAATCGGGGGATTTGCAGGGATTGTCTGATATTGAGAGCGCCGATTCGGAAAGCGTTGACGAATTGCTCGAGGAAGGCAACGCTTTTGAGGCTGAAGTGGTGAAGGGCGTACAAGACGCCCCGGATGCCGACGAGGGGGAAGTGCGAACTCATCAGCGTCCGCAAGAAGAAGATCTGCCCGAGGATTTCAGGGAAAACTGAGGGCGCGGCATCTTTTGTTAACTCTCCCAGCGCGGCGCGCATTTATTTAAAAATTCCTGTGTTCCAGGCCGCCCCCGTTCGCTCAGTCAATTCACAATTAAAATGTTGAGTTCCCGCTCTAAAGTGACGCAGTGGAAGGCGATACACGCGCATTGATTCGCTAATACAAGGTTCACCTGATTGGTCAGTGCACTTCCGGTAGGTAGCTTATATCGGGGCGGTTTGAATCTTGACCGGAGGGGCGCAATGTTTTCGTTGAACGAATTTACGACGAAGTTGAACCAATTTTCATTGAAACAGTTTTTGGAAACCAAGACTGGAAAAGCGATTTATGTAGCTTGCGTGACGGTCACGCTGTCAGCGGTAGGCAGTTGGGCGGTGCTAGCGCATCAGGATAGCCCGTCGACAACTAAGACAACAGTCGCAAAGAGCCGACCGGCGGTGGGCGATGCGCACTTTGCCAAAGAAGCGGCGCAGGGCGGCATGGCGGAAGTGAAGCTTGGGCAACTCGCCGAGGAAAAGGGATCTAACGACACGGTAAAAAGCTTTGGGAAACGGATGGTGGATGATCACTCCAAAGCAGGAGACAAATTGAAAGAAGTGGCAACGCGTGAGAGCATCACGCTGCCAACGGATATCTCCGCAAAAGATCAGGCGACCTATGACAGGCTTGCGAAGCTGAACGGGACGGCCTTCGATCGCGCATACGCGAGAGACATGGTGAAAGATCACGAGACAGACGTAGTGGCGTTTCAGAGAGAAGCCAACGGAGGAAAAGACGATTCGCTGAGGAGCTTTGCGTCAGAAACGTTGCCAACTCTGCAAGATCACTTGAGGCAGGCCAAGCAAATGATGAAAACCGTGGGCGGCACAACCGCTGCCAAAGGAACAAAGACCAAGGCCAACAGCAGCGGCCGCTAACTGATTCCACGCTTTCGGAAAAAAAACCATCCCTCTTCGCGAGGGATGGTTTTTTGTTTATGAGGCCGAGAAAAATGCGGAAATTGCGAGTTCGATTTACAACGTCGGGCGCAAGGCGGAAGCCGACCGGTTGACTGAATCGGGGGCATCACTGCGCGGCGTCATGGAAACGACGATGTACTCGCGCTCTTTACCATCCGCTTCGGGTACGCGAAGCAAAAGCCGGTCTTTGTGCAGCCGGAATTGAGCCGTCTCGCCGATGGGAAGCAAGGCAGGGTGTTTTTCATTTTTGGCCCTGATGCGGAAAATCAGGCGATCGGTCTGAAGGATGTATTCCTGGCACAGCAATTCCTGAGTTTTCTTGTGTTGACCGTCGGTGCCGAGAATCTCTCCTGTGACAGTGCCTCCGCCTTTTTCTTCTGACCCGCAGGATGCGGAATCCATCTTGACCAGTAAGCCGTTCTGGTAGGCGGGTTTGTCTTTTGCTTGCAGGGCACAGGATGCAACGAGTATTAAGGCAGGTACCAAAATGCGTTTCATGAGTGCGATTCTCCTTGAGCGGGGCAATACCGCTGTTGCAATTATCCCAAAGATGAATCGAGGCGATGGGCGACGGTGTGGCGCTTGTTTCGATGGGATCACCGCTCTTTGGTACAGTGGCCGGTCGTACAGGCCGCAGAATCAGCATGTCTAATTTTGTTCGACAGTTTGAGCGCGATGGCTGCCGGGAAACAAAAACGTGGCAGCAACGGGGGACGTTGTGGAATTATCAGAGGATTGAAGTCTTTTAAAATGGTAAATTCGGCCACGCAAGAAAGATGAGACCATGCGAAATGGGTAAGCTACTCTCAGGGGTGAGTATGAAAGCTTTCGGTGGGTATGGGTTGGCGGCAATCGTTTTAGCGGTGGGAATTTCAGCAGCGGTGTTGTTGGCGCCTGCGGATCGTTCGATTACCGTCGCACAAACAAATTCCGGTGCGGGTGAAAAGGGCGAGTTCGAGCGTGGCCGTTACCTGGTGGAAGAAGTTGCGAAATGCCCAGAATGCCACACGCCCCGCGACGCGCGAGGTGAGTTGAGGGCCGATGCGTGGCTGCGGGGCGCACCGATATGGATCAAGCCGGTTGCACCTATTTCGAATTGGGCGGACCACGCGCCGCCGCTGGCCGGGTTTCCGAGTTTTACCGAGGAGCAAGGGGAACGAATCCTGGAAAAGGGAACTGGCCCGGAAGGCGAAGAGCTGCGGCCGCCGATGCACATTTACCACATGAATCACGCCGACGCCAAAGCGATTATTGCGTATCTCAAATCATTGCCGCGGGGCGATCGAAGCAATTAGATTCGGCAGCACCTTACTATTTTTTCTGCTTCCATTAGCGTGCTTTATTGCCGGTGTTAACGGGCATCCACGCGAGTCCATCGACGCCAGCGGTAAGAACGATGGGTTCCTGTAGTTGCCACTTGCGCAAATCGAGCATCGCGATTTTTCCTGCGCTCACGCAGGAAACGAAAGCCACCGCGCCATCAGGAGTTACCAGAATTTCCGAAGGAGACTCGGGAAGATCGAAAGTTTTGGCGATCTTCAGCGTAGCCATATCGATGGCCAGCAGTTGGTGATTTGCCATGCACGCGACCAACAGCCACTTTCCGTCTGGCGTGGGTGCAGAGGCGTAGGCGACGCAGGGAAGATCAACCCAGCGGGACACTTTGTTGGGGATGTCGTCCTTCGCTTTGCGATCAGGCAGATCGATCATTGCGAGCCGCGGGGCGTTTTGATCGTGGGTGAATAAGCGAGTTCCGTCTGGGGACATGGAAATGCGTTGAATGGTTTTGGCGACAGGGATAACGGTGATTAAACGGCGCGCCGGAATGTTCAGCACACTGATATTTCCCGGGCCTACGTTCGAGGTATAGGCGCGCTGCCCATCGGGAGAAATGACGATCATGTGCGATTGCGGAGCTCCAGTGGGAATCTCGCCGATGACCTGTTGTTTAGCAGGGTCGACAATTTTCACGGTGTTGCTTACTTCGCCGGTTACGTAAAGCAGGCCGTCCGGGCCAAATTCGGCGCGATGCGGACGAACAGGTCCTACTTGAATGGAGCCAGAAACCTTGCGCTCGCCGATGTCGATCACGTCAATGGTGACGCCATCGGTACCTGGTTTTCCCACGCCGGAGTTTCCATATATGGGGACGTAGATGAAGCGTGCGTCGGGAGAAACGGCGGCTTCATGACCATTTATACCGACGGGGATGGTCGCGAAGGTGCGGCGTAAGTCTGGTTCTACGAGCAAAACTTTGTGTTCCGCCTGGTTGACAACCACCAGCGTTCCTTTTTCGCTGGGGGCCCCAGCACCGCCGCCGGTCTGTAATGCGAAAAGCATTAAGGAGAATAGAACCGCGAGCATTACTGAGAAACTCATGTCATTCCTTGAAAAGTTGCTGAGCGTGCTTGAAGTCGAAGACAGCCCTTGCCGAAGGATCCTTCTCGCATTTCTTTTCACATGCAAACGATTCGCATCGTATAACATTTTTCATACTTCTGCTGAGTGCCGCGGGTTGCAGTGATGTATTGACCGCCTTCGAAGCGGGAAGTACGATGACGCAGTTTTAGTCGGCGCATTCTTCGAATGCTGGGGTGCGGATAAATGTTCGGAACTGTTTACTGTTCAAAGTGTGGAAGCCTGATTGAAGGTGGCGCGGATTTTTGTCCGGCGTGTGGGCAAGCAGTGCAACCCTCTGCAGTTACTGGCATGGGTCTGCCGGTGGGAGCAAGCGCCGCCGCCGTGCTTCCGTCTGGCTACGGTGGCAATGCGTACCCGGCTGCACTCCCAACGGCGCCGCCGGTGGTGTACGCGCAACCAACTGTGCAGTACGCGGGATTCTGGCTTCGCGTGGTTGCGTTTCTGATCGATTCAATTATTGTCAGCGTCGGGTTTATGGCGCTGTTCATTCCGTTTGCGATCATGACGGGGCTGACAGCGGTACTGGGAAATATTCATCCCGGAGAAGACCCGAGAGACATAGGCGCAGTTCTCGGCGGCACATTTTTCCTGGGACTCTTCACCGTTGTGTCCCTGGCTTTTTTGGGAGGATGGCTCTATCACGCCAAGATGGAAAGTTCCGGGTGGCAAGCGACCTTGGGTAAGAAAGCTTTGAACCTACGCGTGACTGATATGTACGGAGCACGCATAAGTTTCGCTCGGGCCAGCGGGCGTCATTTCGCCAAATTAATAACCGGAATGATTCCATTGGGAGTGGGATTCATGCTGGCAGGACTGACGGAAAGAAGGCAGGCACTACACGACATGATAGCGAGTTGCCTGGTGCTGCGAGACGGCTAATCGATGGTGCTATTTGGGCACACGTTCAAAATGATTTGAGTCGCAGCGAACGCTGTATTTTGTAGAAATAATTTCTAAAACATCTCAACCCAATTGCTATTTGAGTGTTTGGCGAGTGCGGATAAGTTTTGTCGCGCTGGTGCGCAAGGTCTCGGGAACATTTTTGTTATTGGATAATTTTTTTAGATCGACGGCATTCAGGGACGGCAACATGTGCAGAGTAATGTCCAGGGGAGTTTTGGAATTGTTCATGAGGTTGCGGATCACCGTGTAGTTTTTGCGAAAGGCGCGATTGCCGGCAATGAGCCGCAGGATTTCATCGGTAAGGCTGGACATCCCGGCAAACGATTCCACTTCCTGGCCGGTAAGACGCGGGGATTGCAGCACCGCGCGTTGCACCACTTTGTTGGAATCGCGAATGAGCGTGCGGCGAGCTTCCGAACCACCTTTGAACGCGAATTGTACGCGTTCGGAAACCGACATTTTGGCGAGCCGCTGGAGCAAGGTCTGACGTTTGCCGGCGTCTGGCTCGACGTCCATCAACACTTCCAGGAGAGCTTTTTCGTCGACGGGAGGTTCGGGTGCGAGCAGTTCTTGCAGCACACGTTTATTATCCACGGTGGCTGAGGAGGATTTTAGAAGAGCAGCGGCGAGCTCGGAAGAATCGCTAACGCGATCGAGCGAGTCCATGAGTGCTTGAACGCTCATAGAGGAAAGCTGCGGGACGTGCGGAGTTATGAATCTGGACGGGCAATTTCTATTTTGAACCATGGCGTCGGCCACCGCGGGTTTGCCGACAAGGTGCTGCGAGGCGTATTCAAAAATAGCGGGAAGAGCTTCGCTGCGCTTCAGGGCTTCGATGAAAGCCTCGACCGGTTGGGAGCGTAACGCTTCCGAGGCTTGCTGCGCGACCACTTCATCCGCATCGGTGGAAAGCAGCACCAAAATCTCAGCGCGGTCAGCGGGGGAAAGATTTCCTGGGCTGGTACAGACCGCGAGTTTGCGCTCGCGGGAGGTGAGGTCACGCAAAAGTTCAGGGACGAGCTGTTCCATCGTGTGAGGGCCTCAGGTCTTTATATCCAAGCACAATTGTATTCGCTCTGCGGGAGGAATTTCCGAGTGCTGCGCGAGAGGTAATAGGGCGGCCATTCAGCTCGAGGTGCACAGCGGCGCCATCGGCGGCGATAATCTGGAATTGTTGGGAGGCGGTGAAATGATGAATGTCGCCGGGCATGACGTCGGCATCGAGGAGGGTTTGATCGTCGGCGAGAATGCGCACGTGGGAGCGCACGGAGGTGGAAACGGTGAGCTCGAGTTTGTCGGGTGCTTTAGTAGGGGCAGCGGAATCGGATGAGGACTGTTGCGGCGTGGAATCCGTGGATGGATGGGCGGCGCGATACGCCGCGTAGTGTTGCCATGCATAGGAGCCGCCACGGAAGAATCCGTAGGCTACCAACACGAGAGCGAGCAAGGCTAAAGCCGGAATCCACCTGGGAGGCGAGGGGAGTTGATTCTGATACGGCGCAGGCGCATCGGTTTTCTGGACGCCGCGAGCCAGATCGTATTCCGAGAGCAAATCCTCTTCGTCCAAGCCGAGGTATTGGGCGATGGAACGGACGAATCCGCGAGTGAAGCTGCCGCCCGGGAGCTTTTCCCACTCCTCGTTTTCGATGGCCTCGAGGAATCGTGGACCGATGCGAGTGCCAGCGGTCAGCTCCGCCAGAGTGACTTCGCGCATATCGCGTTCACGTTTTAGATGTTCGCCGAAATTACCTTTGGCCATGGGAGGCTACCTGCCCATACGATATCAAAGGGCGGAGCAATCGTCGCGCCGAAGAGAGATATTTTAAGGGATTAGAGCGAAATGTTTGTGAATAACCTGGAGGGGGAGCGGTGTACGGCGTAGCCAGCGGAATTGATCTTCTAGTGAGGCTGCACTTCTACGGGCTCTGGCAGGTGCACCGTGTTGGTCATCAGCTCCCCGATGGTAAGGTTTTGTCCGTGCTGCAGGTATCGGTTTAGCACATCGGGCTGCAGCCATTGAAAACCCCAGGCGTCTTCGACGGCGATCAGGGTATAGGTACCGGGTATTACCGCGGGCAGAGTGAAACTGCCGTCGGAGTCGCTTTGGTCTCTGCGAAACATATCGAGATGATACGTGGGATCTTTGGGGATCAACGCGACCATCACGCCGGAGGAGGGTTTCCCACCGCGATGGACAAAGCCTTCGACAGCGACGACACCAAGGGCCAGAAATACTGTTCCAGAAAGGGACGAGCCAGCCGTCAAGGATAAGACGTGGTCAGAGGCTTCCACGCCGGGAAAAATGGTGCGAACTACGGAGTATCGCTTATCTGGAGAAAAGGCTACGAGCGCGTATTTGCCCGGTGGAACACCTTCAAGAGTCACCTCGCCGGCTGCGTCGATCGCGTTGGCTGCGATGACACGCATGTGGGAATCCAGCAATCCCATGGTGACTTGCTGAGAAACAGGGGCCTGCCGAGGCATCTTTGCTGAAAGTTTGACGGACGCCATTACCTCGCCTCGATTAAGGTCAAGCTCCTGGCCGTCCTTATCCAGAGTTATCTGACTTGATTGTTGGATGCGACCCGTTTGTGGATCTGGCAAAAGGACGGAGTATTTCCCGGCAGGAACTCCACTCAACTCGAATACACCCGGACCGATCGACTGCATGCCCTCATTTTGAACGTATTCGACGGTATCGAACACACGTCTCTGTAATTGCGGCCATTGAAAGCCTTTCTGTTGTTGGTCCTGTGGAACACGAAACGTCAAATGAACGACGGGGACGGGGCTGAGATGTATATCGACTTGCGCGTGGTCGCCGGCTTGAAGGAGAAAAGGAGTAGCGCTCTGGCTGTCGGTAGCGCCGTTGTTGTAGGTCGTGGGATAACCAACGTCAAGGGGCGTGGGGCCCGGTGAAGAATTCCCGCCGCTTCGCGCGGAAGGGGACAAGTGAAAGGCGTACCATGGCTTTGCCGAGACGGAGACAAAGTAATTGCCCGGAGCTAACGCCGCGAACTCGTAGTAGCCTTCGTCATCCGTAAGATCCGCACCGCGTCCCTCGGTGCGTTTCATCCCTCCCTGGTGGTTTTCCACGTAAAGCGTGACTTGGGCTTTGCGGACAGGTTCGCCTGATTCGTCGATAACCTTTCCGCTGACGAAAGCGAGAGGGGTTAGGCGTAGAACCAAATTTTCAGTATTGAAGTCCGCGCCGGTCACAATCGCGGTTGAAAATTGTTCGTGCTGTTCATAGGCGGAAGAAATAAATCCACGTTTGGCGCCTTGTAAAGAATATTTGGCGCGGTAAAGAGAATAAAATTCAAAGTGACCGTCCTCACCGGTAATCACAGAAAGAATATTTGCACGATTTGCAGTATCCATAAGTGTGATGCGCGCTTTCCCGAGGGGTGCGCCGGTGATGGAATTCACTACGGTGCCAGTAATTTTGAATTTGGTGTCGGTGGCGGAGGCCTGGCCGGCGGACTGTGCCCGTGAGGGAACCAACGTGCAAATGCAGAGGAGAATCAGTGCAAAGTTGCGCATCGTAAACCAAATCGGTCGTCCGAGTTTTGGCATATTCACTCGTTAGCCGCGATTAATGACAAACGTAGATGTTCTTTTTGCCCTGCGACCAAGCGCACGACTTGGACCTTCGACTCGTGCTGCTTCAACCATTCCTCGCTGACCGGTTGCATCACCTGATTCTCGACGGCAAAAACGTGATAAGTGCCAGGGGCAATTTGTGAAATTGAAAAAGATCCGTCCGGATTAAGGCCGGTTACCTTGATCTGGGAATCCATTCCGTCGGTGGGCACCACATAAACGATAGCTTGTTGCCCGCCAAAGCGGCCCTGTGGAACCGGGGCGGCCACGCTGGCCTTAGAAGAATCAAGTGTGCCGTCCAGTTCGGCTCCGTCATCGCGCACGGTAATTTCCATTGCCGGTATGGTCCCACCGGCGCCAACCACAAGGGGCTTTTCCAGCAAGTCGGTGCTTCCGGAGGTGACTGCGGAGACGTATCCAAGACCGGTGCTTACCCTCACGCGGTAACGGCCGGGGAGAACACTCTCAAAGACCAGCGACTCGTCATTCTCATTGGCAGTGGGACGCAGCCAAGCTTGATAACCGAGACTAAACTCTTCATCTGGAACCAAGCTCGCTTGTAAATAATTAGGGCGCCGGTTGTTTTGAGGGACAGCGCTAGGGCCGCTTATGAAAGTCCCAGAGCCGGGTTGCTGTCCAGGTTGGGTATGTTGAAATTCTTCTCGTACGCTCACCGTAACAGAAGTTCCTTGCAGTAACGTCACGGCTGGGCCGGCGACAGGAGCTCCTCTGACCGTGAAATTCGTGGTGCCCGCCATCATAGTCGGGCCTTGGGCCCTGGCCTGGACGGTGTAAGTGCCATCTGGCATGGAACCCACAATGGATGCTTCCTGCGAGTTGTAGCCGAGTGAGTACCCAGGGCCGGGATGACCTTCGGGCCAAACGGTTACGGCGATTCCGTTTGCCAACGGATTCGTAAGCCCTAAATTCACGGGGTAATATGCTCTTTTCGCGGGGGACATGGTGGCCTGGAAAGTCTCCCCCGCCGTCAACTTAATTACAGCGGCACTAGCGAAATCGGAAGCGTTTGGATAATAAAGCGGGGGATAGCCGAACATTTGTCCACGCGGGATGACAGTGAGAGGGTCGCGATCGAGTTGTTCGAGAGTCAAAAGTTTGTAATCGCCTGGGGAAAGTTCGGCCAAACGAAATTGCCCATCTGCCCGGGTCGTCGCATTGCCCGCCGTGTCCCACTGTTCCCGGCCGTTCCGCATCGTACGCCTGTAAAGCGCGACCTGGATTTTGTCGGAGCCATCGGAGCCAGGAATAATCACGTGCCCAACGATGCGAGCTTCCGGCAGGAGCGAAATAATAACTTCCTGTTGATCGGGACCGACGACCGAGAAAGCGTTGTCGTTCACAGGTTGGCCAAAGTTAGGGCCAACAAAGCCAACTTTTCGAGCCATTAGTTCGGTAGGTCGATTGGACGCGAAACTTTGCACGGGCTGGCCCAGGCTCTGCACAACGAAAGGCGGGGTTTGCTCGGGTTCTGCGCGTTTGTAAGTGAATTCGAAACGGCCGCGATCGTTGGTCATAGTGGCGAAGCTGTTATTCGGGTAATAGACGAGCGCATGACTTATAGGTTCATGCGTAACGGAATTTATGACTACCCCGCGAATGTGCTCGGTGGCGTCGGTGTGAGTTGTGTTTTGGGCTGCGACCGGAGGAAGAGCGCTACAGAGAAACGTGATGGCCAAGACCATAGCTGCCAGGGAGCAGTGGCGCCAAACGGAAGCGTTTCCTCGCGAAAATTTTCTGGACCGGTCCTGCATCGCTCAAACTTCCGGCGCGCATTATGACATGTTTACGTGAATTAGTAATAATGCCAGAGGCGATTCATCTTGCCAGGGAAACTCGGTGGATCAGTGGAAAATGAGGCAGGCTTTGATGCACGCGGATGATGCCATTGAGTCAGAAAAAATAATGTTCAATCCAGCACAGGACCGCTTGTTGAAAACATTCGCTATGGGTTCGCTTCTGACAGTGCTGTGCAGCGAGTCGGCAGCATGAAAATGCATCGTCTCAAGTCGAGATTTACTGTCTGGACACATGTTCTATATTGGATAGTTGACGGTACTCCATAGGTACATAGTGACCGTGGTGTTAATATTATGACCGTACGGACTTTGTTACTCATCGACAACGATGCCGCGCACGTGGACGTCTTTACGGACGCGTTATTGCACGCGACCGATGGCCCTTTCGCGGGTGAGTGCGTAAAGACTCTTGAAGAAGGCGTTGCACGATCGAGAAAGAAAGAATTTTGGGCGATTTTCCTAAATCTGTCGCTGCCTGACAGCCAGGGTCTTGAAACCTTCGACAAGCTGGCACTGGCGGTACCCGGCGTACCTACATTGATCATCGCTGGCGCGAAGGATGTAGGCGTTGCGCTGAAAGCGTTGCGGCAAGGTGCCAAGGATTATCTGCTGGAAGATCATCTCGACAGGGACTCATTTGTTCGCGCTGTACGGAATATGGCGGAGCGGAAGACCGCGGAAGAGTTGTTATTCACGGAAAAAGAACGAGCCCAGGTGACGCTCAATTCCATTGGAGACGCGGTACTGAGCACCGACCTTGAAGGTAAAGTTACCTACCTTAATGTTGTAGCGGAAAAGATCACCGGTTGGACCCGGGAAGAAGCTGCGGGCAAGGACATCGATGAGGTATTTGTAATCATCGACGGTAGCACGCGGGAGCCTTGTACGAATCCATTGAGGGCGGCAATCAGGAAAAACAGAACTTTTGGACTTACCCCGAATTGCATTCTGATACGACGCGATGGAACAGAATTTGCAATCGATGATTCCGCCGCGCCGATCCATGACCAGCATGGTATGACAACCGGCGCGGTGATTGTTTTTCGGGACGTTTCGGTGGCAAGGGCCATGGGGGCGGGAATCTCCCATCTAGCACAACATGACGTTCTTACGAATTTGCCCAACCGAACGTTACTCCAGGATCGCCTCACCCAAGCAATTGCCACAGCCGGCCGCAATGATTCCCGAATCGCGGTGCTGTTTTTGGATCTGGATGGATTCAAGTACATCAATGATTCGTTGGGTCATGCGACGGGGGACAGGCTTCTTCAGTCGGTGGGGAAGCGTTTGCTCGCTGCGGTGCGCACCTCGGATACGGTGAGCCGTATAGGTGGAGATGAATTTGTGATCCTGCTTTCAGAGGTTGCACATGCGGGTGATGCGGGGGTTAAGGCCGGGAAAATACTGAGCGCGCTGGGCGCGCCGTTCGAGATGGAGCAAAACACGCTGCGAATTACAGCCAGTATAGGGGTGAGCACATACCCGGAGGACGGCCAGAGCGCGCAACTCTTGATCAGAAATGCAGACCTGGCCATGTACCAAGCCAAGGAAAAAGGTCGCAGTAACTATCAATTCTTTGAGATGGGCATGAACGTTCGAGCTGTGGAACGGCAGTCGATCGAAGGAGATTTGCGGTTCGCGCTGGAACGGGATGAGTTCGTCATGCACTACCAGCCTAAAATAGATCTTAAGGCTGGAGCGATTACGGGAGTCGAGGCGCTAGTCCGCTGGCAGCATCCCGAGAGGGGACTAGTCGGGCCATTACAGTTTATCTCCGTTGCCGAAGATTGCGGGTTGATGCTGCCGATTGGGAAATGGGCGCTGCGCGAGTCATGCAGGCAAGCGAAGGCATGGCAAGATGCGGGTTTGCCGCCTATTGAAATGGCGGTGAACGTTTCTTCAGTAGAGTTCCGCAACGATAAATTTCTGGAAGGCATCAGCACGATTTTGAAAGAGACAGGTCTGGATCCTCGTTACCTTGAATTAGAACTAACTGAAAGCGTCTTGATGCAACACGCCGAGTTCAGTGTCCCAGTGCTGCAAAAGCTAAAAGCGATGGGAGTGCGCCTGGCCATCGATGATTTTGGGACGGGCTACTCGAGCTTGAGTTACTTGAGGCAGTTTCCGATCGACACATTAAAGGTCGATCAGTCTTTTATTCACGAGATCAATGCCGAAACAGACGAGGCCACGATCATCAGTGCGGTGATCAATATGGGCTGTCGCCTGAAGCACCGAGTGATTGCGGAAGGAGTAGAGACAGCCGAACAGTTGGCCTTTCTGCGGGCGCACGGGTGTGATGAAGGTCAGGGATACTATTTTGGCCGGCCGATGCCTGCTCTAGAGACGGCGAAATTGCTTGACCTAGGTACAGCACCGAACGTCATTGACGAGGGGTTTCAACAATCTGGCTCCCTGCAGAGCGCTATTCGGGAAATAGTGAATTGATCGATTCAACCATCTGGGCCATTCCGTCGGGCTTGGAAAGCACGGCGTCAACGCCAATTGCTGAACTCAGGAATTTCCCTATTCTTTCCGTATACATTGTAAATAGGATGATGCGGATATTTGGCATCTTGCTCTTCAGGATCGAGGCCACTTCCGCACCGTTAATTTCAGGCATGACGAGGTCCAGTAGAACCAGGTCCGGTTTCAGACGCTGGGCCTTTTCGAGCGCTTCCAATCCATCCACGGCCTCGCCGCAAATTTCTATTTCTTTTTGATCACGCAAGAAGGTGCGAATGACATCGCGCACACTAGAACTATCGTCGGCAATCAACACACGCTTATGCATAAAGATCAGATTCTGCCTGCCGGTGTTTCCCGACTCAATACATGGAATCCCGTATGTAGGATAAAGCACAATTCCCGGGGTGAAACTCAACGCGAACCAAGCCCACAGGTTGTTATCACTAAACTCGCCTTCAATCGGCTGAATCCAAAAGGATTGCAGGTTCAACTGCAAGATTTTAACCTTGGATTATGCAAATCCGTGGATTACTATCCCTGCAATTTCCGGGTCGCGTTACCGTTCACCATCGTCTTCCCCTCGGTATCTAACTGTAGTTTAAAGTGGGTTAATACTGCGAGTCTTCGGCTTTACAGGAAACAGCAGGGTCATGAAAATACAGACGTTTATATTCAACTGGCCTGGAAAAAAACAGCACGCCGCCAAGTTGGAGGCCATGTTTCGTCCTCACTGCGAGACAGTGGTGATCAACTCAGACGATAGTCTCCAGAAACGGCATCCGCACTGGCAGCACATCGGCAATGATGGGTACTTTACCGACCAATGGAACGCGGCTCTGGAGAGATTTAGCGGCGACGTTTTCGTACATATTCAGGCGGACCTTTGGCCGACGAAGATTCCGCAGGTGCTAACGGAAGCCGCTCGCTACATCGCTGACTACGGAGTCGGCGTATACGCACCAAATGTAGATTTCAATCCACACAGTTATCGGCAAGCATCACTGCGGAGGTTGGCCAATGGTGTTTACGAAGTTCCGGCCACGGATAATTCCTACTGGGCCATCCGCTCAGAGGTAATGCGAAACATGCCGCGTGTGGACCCGCGCGTGAATCGACTGGGATGGGGAATCGAATATCTGGTAAGTGCGGTGGCCCGGCGATCCGGATTTAAGGTCGTGCGGGATTACCGCTATACGGCGGGGCACTTGAAGAAGAGGGGATACAACAATGAGCAGGCGTCAAGAGAGCTGGCGGAACTGAAAAACAGCCTCGATACAGACCTATACGAGGATATGCGGACGTTGGAGCAAGAACGGGACGGGTTGGTCATTCACCACACGTGGCGAAATCCTGTCGCGAGGGTGCTGGCTGCGGCGCGGAGTCGCGCCAGTCGAGGCGCGCTGATCCTGCGAAGGCGGGTGTTGGAGTTCTAAGAAGTAAGCGAGAGCAGCGCAGACGATTGGAAAGGAAACAGTGGGCGCAAGTCGCAAAATCATAGTTACCGGGGCTGGCGGCTTCATTGGCGGCGCGCTCGTGGCGGACCTGCGCAGAGAAAATCGCAACAACCTCCGTGCTGTGGACATCAAACCTCTTAACGAGTGGTACCAGTGCTTCCCGGATGTTGAGAATCTTTCGCTCGACTTGAACTTAAAAGAAAACTGCCAGGTGGCTGCCAAGGGCGCCTCAGATATTTATAACCTTGCCTGCAACATGGGTGGGATGGGATTTATCGAAAATAATAAAGGGCTGTGCATGTTGTCAGTGTTGATCAATACGCACATGCTGCAAGCGGCATTGCAATATGGCGCGAAGCGGTTTTTCTATGCGTCTTCCGCGTGCGTCTATAACGCAGACAAGCAAACTACATTTGAGGCTCGTTCCCTGGTGGAAGCGGATGCGTATCCGGCGCTTCCGGAAGACGGCTATGGCTGGGAGAAACTATTTTCAGAAAGAATGTGCCGGCACTTCCGGGAGGACTTCGGACTTTATACCAGGGTGGCGCGATTTCACAATGTTTACGGTCCGTGGGGAACATGGAGCGGCGGGCGGGAAAAGGCACCGGCGGCGATTTGTCGAAAGGTGATTGAAGCTAAAGCTTCCGGCAAGCTTAAGATCGAAATCTGGGGCAGTGGGAATCAGACACGTAGTTTCATGTTCATTGATGATTGCATCGAGGGAATTCACAAGATTATGGCTTCCGATATTCTGGAACCAATCAATCTAGGATCGAGTGAGGCGGTAACAGTCAACCAGTTGGTGGACATGGCAGAGACGATTGCCGGAATTAGGCTTGATCGTACATATGATTTGAGTGCTCCGAAAGGCGTCAACGGTCGAAACAGCGACAATACGTTGATCAAACATTATTTGAACTGGGAACCGAATACACCGCTTGCTAGTGGCCTGGCCAAGACTTATCGCTGGATTTGCGAACAGTATGCGGCGAGAGGTGCGGCGGGACGGGCGTCCACGCTGACGATGGCGCGGTAGCTTGATTTCGCGAAATATCCAGTAAATAGCATTTCCTTCCACCTCATTAAGCTCACAATCAAAGCGTGCTGGTAATTGTCGCGAACACTTGTGGTTCGACTGCTGAGGGTACAACCGAAGCAGAGGTATAATCCGCGTGTCTATGGCGTTGGCGGCAGGTACGAAACTGGATGGCTACGAGGTTCTTAGCCTGTTGGGCGAGGGCGGGATGGGAGAGGTATACCGCGCTCGAGACCCAGTTTTAAAACGCGACGTTGCCATCAAAGTTTTGCCTCAATTTGTGTCGCAAGATCCTGACCGCATGCGGCGATTCCAGCAAGAAGCGCAGGCCGCCGCGGCCCTCAACCATCCAAATATTCTAGCGGTCTACCAACTCGGCAATTTCGAAGGCACGACGTATCTCGTTTCGGAGTTGCTGGAAGGCGACACACTGCGTGAGGAATTGACACACGGTGCGCTGCCCGCGCGCAAAGCCATTGATTACGGCGTGCAAGTTGCACACGGATTAGCGGCGGCACACCACAAAGGAATCGTGCACCGCGATCTGAAACCAGAAAATATTTTTATCACCAGGGACGCGCGGGCGAAGATCCTGGATTTTGGTCTGGCGAAGTTGATACTCCCCGAAGACAGCGACACGATGACGGCGCACGATCAAACCACGCCGGGCCAGGTGATGGGTACGGCAGGTTACATGGCGCCGGAGCAGGTGCGCGGCGAAACAGTTGACCATCGCGCGGATATTTTTGCATTTGGGGCGATCTTGTACGAATTGGTGACGCGCCAGAGAGCATTTAAGAAGCCAACGTCGGCGGAGACGATGACTGCCATTCTGCACGAGGATCCGCCGGCAATTTTGCCGACTACGGAAGGCCTTTCACCGGGACTATTGCGAATCGTGCAGCGGTGCCTTGAGAAAAAGCCAGAGAGGCGATTTCAGTCGGCATCGGATCTGGCGTTCGCGTTGGAGGCGCTTTCGGATTTCACTCAGGCCGCGTCGGCTGTTCCTAGGCATACTGCGGTCGAACAAGTTGGTGCCGGGCGCGCCGCGGAGTCGTCGGGAACCTGGAAATGGGTGGCTGCCGCAGTATTTTCTGCGGCGCTTGTTGCAGGCGCGATTGCCTGGTTGAGGATGGCACCCGCGGTTCCAGTGGTGGAGTCGGTTACGCAACTCACGGATGACGGCGAGCCGAAGACTGGCCAACTGGTTAGCGATGGATCGCGAGTTTATTTCAACGAAGGACCGAACGGGAGCTGGAGGATCGCGCAAGTCTCGACGACAGGCGGCCGAACATCGCTGGTGGATACACGGGTTGCGAATCCATGGGTTGCTGGGATTGCACCGGATAATTCGGCGTTGCTCGTTTCTGCTGGCGGATATGAAGATGGGCTTTACCCCTTATGGTTAATTCCCATTCCGGCGGGAGATCCACGCCGCCTCGGCACCATTACGGCAAGTGATGAGGCTTTCTTTCCTGATGGACGAATTCTGGTTGTTAACTACAGAGACTTGTACGCGGCCGAGAAGGACGGTTCGAACCCGCGCATGCTGGCCTCGATGGATGGCTATATTCAAGACCCCAGCGTGTCTGCTGATGGGAAGAACGTGACCGCTACTTTATATACACGAGGATGGGCTTCCTCGAAATTGGTGGAAATCGGAGCGGATGGGACCGGTTTACGGACGATCCCAAGCCCAGGTAAGGATGGGCGGCCCTGCTGTGGCACGTGGTCTCACGACGGAAAATATCTGGTGTACGAAACTGAGCATCGGCAAGGCTCAGATCTTTGGGCGCTTCCGATGCAAACCGGATTTTTCGGCCGGGGCAAAGCGCCCATTCGACTCACTGCCGGGCCGCTTGAATATTCCAGCGCGCGCCTAAGCCGTGACGGGAATCAAATTTTTGCTATCGGCACCAAGCGCCGCGGTGAACTTGTTCACTATGATATGCAGACGCAGCAATTCTTACCTTTCATGGGGGGAATTTCCGCGATCGATCCTACGTTTTCCAAGGATGGGAAATGGGTGACGTACACTTCTTACCCGGACCATAACTTGTGGCGCAGCCACGCGGATGGAACGGAGCGCACGCAACTTACTTATCCTCCCATGAAGGTGCAAGGCCCATCCATTTCTCCCGACGGAAACAAGGTGGCTTTCACCAGCCCTCAATATGAGATCTATGTGGTGGGAGCAGATGGCGGGACGCCACAAAAAGTAGTGGAGCATTCGCTGGCCCCCAATTGGTCGTCGGACGGAAACGTGCTGTTATTTACTTCTTTCTATGGATACGACCGGCCGGCGGCAGAGAGGCACCAAAGTTATTTGCAGACTTTCGATTTACGCACCAAGGAGTTGCGGGTAGTACCGGCTTCCGAAGGCAAAGGCGGAGGAATATGGGTTGGGCAAGATGGGCTGATAGCGGGAGGGGAGGCGTTCACAAAATTACTATATTTTGATTTCAAGGCACAAAAGTGGTCGGAACTACTTTCTGGCAACTTTGTGACGTGGTCCGCTTCGCTCGATGGAAAGTACCTCTACTTTACGACCGGTGGCGCGGAGCCGCAGGCGAAACGTATCCGCTTGTCGGAAGGGAAGGTAGAAACTATCGCAAATTTGAGTGGTCTTCGGCGAGCGGTGGACGCAATCGAGGGGATTCCACAGATTGCCACAGCACCAGACGGTTCAATAGTGTTCACCCGCGATATCGGCACGCAGGAAATTTACGCACTGAATGTAAAGTGGCCGTAAGCCCTTTCTCGCGTGGCACAGGGCGATGTACATTGCCTGTCACGGCGAGATTCACGCGAGGAGTTTCGGGGCGCAAACTCCTGAAGCGCAACAATATCCAACCTGCTGTCGTTCAAGGGCCCTAAGGCGACTCTTCATGAAGGTATTTGAGCGGAGGTGTTGGCTGTTTCGCACTTGGTAGAGGATGGCGAAATGGTGACGCCTGGCCCACGAGAGTGTTGCGGCGGTTTTTGTGAGACGCCTATACTGGCAGGAAGTCGCTTTTTCGGCGCAGAACTGTTTCTGGAATCGCCGGGCTTGTCGACGAGCTCGGATAGCCATACCTATAAAGGATCAAGGTTCAACACGCGTGGAGGAAGTAAAGCAGTTTCCAGCCATCGAACGGCGCCGCAACGCGTCTGTTTCGTATGAACAGCGCGAAGCCGGGGAAGTCGCGATCTTCCAGGAGTTAGGGAAGGCGCTGACGTCGTCGTTGCAGCTCGATCAGGTTCTCCGCACCATCATGGAGAAGATCGACGAATTTCTGCGTCCGGACAACTGGTCGCTGCTATTGCTGGACGAGGCCAAGCAGGAATTGTATTTCGAGTTGGTGGTGGGCAAGGCTTCGCCGTCGTTGAAGGATGTGCGCATCAAAATTGGGCAGGGAATCGCTGGATGGGTGGCGCAGAACGGGGAGACTGTGGTGGTGCCCGACACTGCGAAAGACACGCGTTTTTTTGGTCAGGTGGACGAGAAGACCAAGACGGAAACGCAATCCATCGTGGCGGTGCCGGTAAAGTTTCGCGACACCTGTCTGGGAGTAATTGAGCTTATCAATTGCATGGGGCCCGATGGGTTCGACAACCGGGATTTGAAATTGCTGGAAGCGCTGGCGGACTTTGCCGCGATTGCGTTGGAAAACGCGCGCCACGTAAAGCGAATTCACGAGCTGACCATTACCGATGACTGCACGACACTGTATAACGCGCGGCACATGGGTTTTATTCTGGATACGGAGATTTACCGCTCACAACGCTATAACTATGAATTTTCGCTGGTGTTCATCGACCTGGATCACTTCAAGCAGGTAAACGATACGCATGGGCACCTGGTGGGTTCCCGGCTGCTGGCGGAAATTGGAAACGCGCTG
This sequence comes from uncultured Acidobacteriota bacterium, assembly GCA_963733775.1. Taxonomy (GTDB): domain Bacteria; phylum Acidobacteriota; class Terriglobia; order Acidiferrales; family UBA7541; genus Acidiferrum. The sequence goes on from CAVTEE010000006.1 coordinate 966,367, forward strand.
AAGAATAAGTGCCGGTTGATCGACTTTGCCTTTCGCTACGGGGGAGATGAATTTGTGCTGCTGTTGCCGCAGACCTCCAAAGAGAGTGCGTTGAATGTCGCGCGACGGTTGCACAAGATGATCCGGGAAAGTAAGTGGCTGGAATCCGAAGGTTTGAATATTAAGGTTACAACGAGTCTGGGGGTGGCTTCCTATCCGGCGGACTCCAGATCGAAGGAAGGGCTACTGCACCTAGCCGATGAAGCGATGTATCTGGTGAAAAATACCAGCCGCGATAGCGTGGCGGCAGCCAACGTGGGAGTTTTGCCGGATACCGTGGCGAAGACTAAATTCGCTGAGCAATAGCAAATTCCCGGATTTGCAAGGAGTTCCACGGCAATTCCGCGTCGTATACACACCTTAAAAAGTTTGTTTAACTTGACGATATGAAACGAAGCGAAGCGTCGCGTTACGCGCGCTGGTCCGCCACCCTAGCGCTATTGCTGGCGCTCGCCACCGTGGCCGTGTATCTGCAGCACAAATTGGTGGCGCGAATGCAAAAAAGAGGGGCGCCTCCGGCCGCGCCGCTGAACGTGGAGCGGCAATCCAACGGCCTGACATTTTCCAAGGTAGACGGCGACCGTAAGATTTTTACCGTGGAAGCCTCCAAATCCACGGAGTTCCGCAACCAGGAAGCCAGCCTGCTGGAAGAAGTGAAGATCACCATCTTCGGGCAGCAGGGCGACCGGCACGACATTATTCGCACACACAGTTGCCAATATGGCAAAAGAAATGGCGCGATCAATTGCAGTGGCACAGTGCAGATCGACCTGCAAACGGCCGCAGAGGCGGAGTTGGCAAAGAAACGCGGAGCCAAAGAAACCACGAGTCACGTGGGGCATGTCGAGACGCGCAACGTCACGTTCGATCAGGCTAGCGGCACCGCGCATACGGGTGAGCGCGTTACATTCACATTTCCGGAGGGAAGCGGCGAGGCCATGGGAGTGGAATATAACTCCCAACTGGGAACGATGAAATTGCTGCGCGATGTGAAGATGACTTTGGTTCAAAGTGGCGGGCCGGCGGGCACGGCAGGACAGGAGGTGCATGTGACCGGCGCGAGCCTGGACTTCGATCGCGATACACGATTGCTACATTTGGAGGGGCCGGCGCACGCGCAAACGCAAACTGCGCAGCTGGATGCGGGGGAGATGACGTTGAATCTGGATGAGGATTATCGCGCACGAAAGCTTCTCGCGACGGCCGGTGGGCACGGCAACAGACCACACGCGGTGTCATCAGCGGCTTCCGGACCAATGGACTTGACCGCGAATGTGTTGACGGCGTGGTTCGATCAGGACGGAGGGCTCCAGAAACTTGATGCCTCTGGCAAGGTTGAAGGTTCTCGAAAAACCGGCGCGGAAGATGAGGAATTCACGGCCGCGAATTCTTCCGTAGAACTCTGGCCGGAAATCAGCCAACCGAAGCTAATAAATATGGATGGAGGCGTAATACTTAAAACAAGCGCCAACACCGGGCAGATCCGACTATTGGAAACCGATAAAGCTCGCATGGAATTTACCAAGGGCAGCGACGATACGCCCAGCCAGCCAAGGAAGGCAGAGACACTGGCGCCGGGCACGATTCAATGGACGGATGTGCAAGGAGATGGAAAGTCAGGCGAGAGTCTGGATGAGGCCAAAGATAGAGCGACCCGGACAAAGTTAAGTGCTGACAAATTTGTGCTCGATTTTACCGGTGGCAAAGCAACGCAGTTGGCGGCGAATGGAAATGTACAGGCGCAGCGAGACATCCCTGGCGCTCCGTCGCAAATCACCACTGCAAAGCGCGGTGTGACGCATTTGCTTGCCAATGGCGGTTGGTCGCAAATCGAGCTGAATGAAAATGTGAAGTTCAGAGAAGGAGAGCGAAGCGGACAAGCAGATCATGCGGTAGCAGTGAGCGCCAGCCAGATCACCACGCTGAGCGGCCAGGCCGTGGTGCGGGATGCTTCGACAGAGACCCGCGCGGCCAATATTATTTTTATGCAGGCTAGCGGCGATATTCGCGCCGAGGGCGGAGTGCGCTCGCGAACATTTACAGCACGCGGGGCCGGTTCGCAGGCCTCCGGGACGACACCGCAATTTTCCAACGGGCCCGCGAACATCACTGCCGAGAAAATGCAGGCGAATGCCAAGAGCGGGCGCGCACTTTACAGTGGGCATGCGCGACTTTGGCAGGGCGATTCCGTGTTGGAGGCCGATTCCATCGAGCTACTGCAGAAGAGCAGGCAACTGAATGGCACGGGCAAGGTTCGCTCGGTCTTTCCTCAGGCGGCCGGGCATGACGCCATTGGCGCATCTGCGACGAACAAGACCTCGAAGAAGGCGAGTTTGTGGCACATCGCTTCGGATACGTTCGCCTATATGGATTTGGAAAATCGCGCGCACCTGGAAGGCAATGTAGTGGTGCAATCGGAGGTGCAGCGGATGCGCAGCGATTTGCTTGATTTGTATTTCACCCGCGCCAATGCGGCCGGCACCGCAGAGAAGAATTCAAATGGTGCTACAGGCGCGCAACAAATCAGCCGCGCGGTGGGGACTGGCGGAGTTGTCGTGGATGAGCAGACGCGCAAGGCTACCGCGGAGCGCGCGGAGTACACAGCGGCGGACGGAAAATTTGTGATGAGCGGCGGGAATCCGACGCTCTTTGACGGAACGCAAGGCACCACCACGGGGCGTCAATTGACCTTCTTTTTAGCGGATGATACGATCATCGTCGATTCAGAAAAAGGCTCGCGAACATTGACGAAACATCAAGTCCAGAAATGACGAGGTATGCTGAATCTCCAGGCTGTTGAGTTAAGCAAGACGTACCGCGGCCGCAAGGTCGTCGACGATGTGGAGCTGGAGATTGGTCAAGGCGAAGTTGTGGGGCTACTCGGCCCCAACGGTGCGGGAAAAACCACAACATTTTATATAATGGTGGGGCTGACGCGTCCCGATTCCGGGCGGGTGTTACTAAACGGCGAAGAGATAACAGATTTACCCATGTATCTGCGGGCCCGCAGTGGAATTAGCTACCTACCTCAGGAACCCTCCGTTTTTCGTCAACTCACCAGTGAAGAAAATCTTTTGGCGGTGCTCGAGACGCTGCCCCTTACGCCCGAGCAACAGCGGGATCGCCTTGAGGAACTGATCGTGCAGATGGGCCTGGAGACGGTGCGGAGCAGCAAGGCATATGTGCTTTCGGGGGGAGAGCGGCGGCGGCTGGAAATCGCGCGATCGTTGACGCTATCGCCTTCGTTTATTTTGCTAGATGAGCCGTTCTCGGGGATCGATCCACTGACGGTGAAAGATCTGCAGGAAACGATTCGCGATTTGAGCCGGTCCGGAATAGGTATTTTGATTACCGATCATAACGTCAGGGAAACATTGAACGTAACGGATCGCGCGTATATCGTGAATCATGGGAAAATAATGGCGCAGGGTACGCCCGAGACTTTGAGCAACGATGCGGAAGTTCGACGGGTTTATCTGGGCGATCATTTCCGATTGAATTAGCGGGCCAGAAACAGAGGATCAAGACCGAATGGCGTGGCAGGGGCTCAAACTAAACCTTAGGGTGTCGCAGAAGCAGATTTTGACGCCCGGTTTGGTGCAGATGGTCAGCGTGCTGGCGCTGAACCGGCTGGAACTGCGCGAAATGATCAACCAGGAAATGATCGCCAACCCCGTGCTTGAAGAGTTAAGCGAAGAACCCACCCAAACCGATAATTACAGCGACGAAAATTTCCTGAAAGCGGAAACAGAAAAGGTTCCGGAAAAACCGGAAGCCAATCCGTTTGATGAGTTCGACGTGGGGAGCTTCTTTAACCAGTATCTGGATACCGGTGGGGATGGCGGAAAATCGCAGGAGCGGGAAGTCTCCGAGCGGCCCTCTTTTGAAAAATTTCTATCTTCGCCGACTGGTTTGAGCGAGCACCTCGCCTGGCAACTTAGCGTGACGATTTGCTCGGAGACGGTGCAGGAACTGGCAGAAAGTATCATCGGGAATCTGGACGAGAACGGCTATTTGACGGCGTCCGTTGAAGAGTTGCTGCAAGATGGGAAATATTCTCAAGACGATTTGGACGATGCGTTGGCGGTGGTGCAGGATTTCGATCCCATAGGGGTGGGTGCGCGGGATTTGCGGGAATGTTTGTTACTGCAGATCAAGGCGTTTGATCCCACGAACACTTTGGCGCAGCAAATTGTTTCCGATCACTTAAAACAGGTGCAAGGGAATCAATTGAAGGAAGTGGCGCGCGCTTTGAACCGGCCGTTGGAGGTGGTGAAGCGTTCTCTGGATGTTATTCGCAAGCTCGATCCGCGACCTGGACTGCGCTACAACAAAACCGAGCCGCGGTTGGTTGAGCCGGACGTGTATTTTCGCAAAGTGGACGATCAATGGGTTGCTTTTTTGAATGAAGATGACATGCCGCAGCTGCGCTTAAGCCCTACATACCGGCGATTGCTGGTTAAGGATGCTTCCGACCGCGACGTGAGAAATTATGTGAAAGAGCGGTTTACGGCGGCGATTCAGCTGATGAAGAATATTGAGCAGCGGAAGCACACCATTTTGCGGGTGTGCCAGTCCATCATTGCGCGGCAGGGGGAATTTCTGGATCACGGGCAGGACGCGTTGAAGCCCATGATGATTAAAGAAGTGGCGGAAGAAGTTGGCGTGCATCCTTCCACTGTCAGCAGAGCGGTAGCGAGTAAGTACGCGCACACTTCGCAAGGCGTGCTGGAGCTGCGGTCATTTTTCAGCGAATCGGTGAACGGGCCGGAGGGCGGCGCAATGTCGTTGCTGACCCTGAAGCGCGTAGTGAAAAAGATGATCGAAGAAGAAGATGGCACGAAGCCGCTGACGGACGAACAAATCGCGAAGAAACTGGATGACGCGGGCATTCATGTTACGCGCCGCACGGTGGCGAAATACCGCGAAGATATGAGAATTCCCAGCACGCACCAGCGCCGAGTGAAGAGTTAAGGCGCGCGCCCCGGTGAAACGGCCGTCGACGAGACACGATGCGCGGCACCTCGTCGTTCTCACCGGACTTTCCGGCTCCGGAAAAAGCACGGTACTAAAATCCTTCGAAGACATGGGTTTTTATTGCGTCGACAATCTTCCCGTCGAGTTGATGCCCATTTTTGCGGAGCTGCATGGCGCGGGGGATGGCGACTTTGCGCGCGCGGCTTTGATGATTGATGCGCGCGAGGGGCTACAACTGCAGAAGCTGCCTCCCTTACTCAAACATTTGCGCAAGGATCATCCTATTTCTCTGGTGTTCATCGAGGCGCAGGATGACGCGCTAATGCGACGCTATAGCGAAACGCGGCGACCGCACCCGCTGGGCAAGAATTATTCGGTGCGTGAGAGTCTGCGCCGCGAGCGCGAATTGATGGCGCCGATCCGAAAGCTCGCGGACGTGGTGATCGACACGACGCAGTTCAATGTGCATGAGCTGCGGCAATTCGTTACGGAGCGTTTCAAAAATCCCGACAAGCGGCCTTTGATGGTTTCGGTGGTGAGCTTTGGATATCGCTACGGGGTGCCGACCGACGCGGACCTGGTGTTTGACGTGCGATTTCTGCCGAATCCGCACTTCGTTCCGCGGTTGCGTGAATTTACCGGGAAAGACCCCAAGGTGCGCCGATATATTCGTTCCTTTCCTCAGACCGGGGAGTTTTTGCGGCGTGTCGAAGGACTGCTGTCGTATTTGATTCCTCACTATGCGCGTGAAGGCAAAAGTTATTTGACGATCGCTTTTGGCTGCACCGGGGGAAGGCACCGGTCGGTGATGATGTCTGAAGCGGTGAAAAAATATCTGGAAAAGCGCGGCACTACCGCGAAAGTCGTGCACCGAGATATTGAGAAATGAAGCTCGGATAAAGACTTTATTTCAGGTCGGAGGCGTTCGCTGACAGAGAGGGCGGTAACTTGACACGCCCCTCTAGCGGCGAATAGCGTACCAAGAGGATTGTTCGGGGAGTCTGAAGAGTGGCATCGCTGTTCTCACCACAATTAAAGCGGCTGTTGGCGTACGTGCGACCGTATTCGCTACGGCTGGTCGCGGGTGTATTGCTGCTAGCGTACGTGGCGCTAACTGAGGGCGGCGTGGCGCTGATGGTAGCTCCAGCGGTGGATCGAGTGCTGAATCCTGCTGCTGTGGGCTCTTTGTTGGCGCTTGTGACATTGCCGTGGTCGGGGCGAACGATCTATCTCAACGATTTTTTCCCGCCAAGAATTCATAACGTCTGGACGGTTTTCACGTTTGCATTGTTGATCTTATATTTCTCCAAGGCCGTTGCAGAATATTTAGGGGCCACGGAAATCCAGTACGTAGGCCAGGCCGCGGTAACCGATTTGCGTAACCAGGTGTATGCGCGATTGATTCGGCAACCCATGGGTTTCTTTCAGCACAACTCCACGGGGCGCCTGCACTCCACGGTGATCAATGATGTGGAGCGCACCCGGCCCGCGCTCAGCGAATATCTGGCCGACCTGTTTCAAAAAGGATTTACGTTTCTGGTGTTTGTAGCCGTGCTGCTGCTGGTGAATTGGAAGATGGCGCTCGGAGCAGCGTTGCTTTTGCCGCTGGTGATCCTTCCGGTAAATAAATTTGGACGGAAAATTCGACGATCTGTGGAAACCAGCCAGTCACGTCTGGGAGATTTAAGCCAGATTTTGCAGGAAACGGTTAGCGGAAACCGTGTCGTAAAAGCATTTGGCATGGAGCCGTTTGAAATTCGCAAGTTCCGCGAAGCTTCGAGGCGGTTGTTGCGCGAAAACATGAGATGGGTGCGCGCGGGAGTGATTACTTCGCCGCTGATGGATCTGCTCGGCGCTATCGTTATTCCTCTGTTACTGCTGTATGCGCGCGGCGCGATCCAGCACCACGTGATGACCACCGGCCAGTTTTTTACGTTTATTTATGCGATGTTCAACGCATATATGCCGCTGAAGCGCATGGGCAATGTGTACCAGCAGTTTCAGGCCGCGCAAGGGGCCAGCACCCAAGTGTTTGCCTATCTTGATCTCGAACCGGAAAATATCGAACAGCCGGGCTCTCAGATTCTGCCAGCGTTCGCGCGTGAAATTGAATTTGAGCATGTTAGTTTCAGCTACAGCCCGGGCTCCACAATGGTTTTGCAAAATGTAACGCTGCAGGCGCGAAAAGGCGACGTGATTGCTTTGGTGGGCTCGAGCGGAGCGGGGAAAACCACCCTGGTGAATCTGCTGCCGCGCTTTTATGAAGTGACCGCCGGCACGATAAGAATCGATGGGACGGATACTCGCGAAGTGACCATTCGCTCACTGCGGGACCAGATCGCCATGGTGGCGCAAGAAAATATTCTTTTTTACGATACGGTGTGGAACAACATTTGTTATGGGTTGACCGGCGTGGCTGAAGAGCGAGTGCTGGCGGCCGCACGAGCCGCGCTGGCGCATGATTTCATCACCGAGTTGCCGCTGGGCTATAACACGCTGGTCGGTGAACGAGGAACCAGATTAAGCGGAGGGCAAAGGCAGCGCATCGCTATCGCACGGGCCATCTTGAAAGATTCCCCGATTTTGATTCTCGATGAAGCCACTTCAGAGCTGGACGCTGAGTCCGAAATGTTCGTGCAGAAAGCGCTGGCGAACTTGATGGTGGGCCGCACGACGTTTGTGATCGCGCACCGTTTGGCGACGATTCGACGCGCCGATAAAATTATGGTGCTGGAAGACGGACAAATTCGGGAAAGCGGCACGCATACAGAGTTGATGGCCAAGAGCGGAACGTATGCGCGGCTGCACGATATTCAATTCGCGGACGATGACATGCTGGCGCCGGCAAGGTTGTCATCCGAGACAAACGTCAAATCACAACTTCTATGAGCCAAACTCCAGCTGCAATCAGAAAACCCGAATGCCTGTCGATGACCGGATATGCGCAAGCACGCGCGGAAACCACCGATCTGGCATTGCGTGTCAGCATCAAAAGCGTCAATCATCGTTTTCTCGATTTGAAAATGAGACTCGCGGAGGGGTTGGAACTTTACGAGCCGCGGCTGCGCCAGATGGTGCGAGAGCGCATCCATCGCGGTCACGTGGAACTGCAAGTCAGCGCCGAGCCGCGCACGGCCGCGACGATTCAGGTGAATCAAGAATTGGTAAGAGCTTATATGCGCGCGGCGGAAGCGTTGCGACAGGAAACTCGTGCAGCGGCGGATGTCGATGTGGTGGCGCTGCTGCGACTGCCAGGCGTGATTTCGGGATTAGGTATCGCCACGCCACAATCGGAAGAGAGTCAGGAAAAACTTGGGCGAGCGCTGGAGGAGTGCCTCGGGGAAGCGCTTTCGAAGCTTGATGACATGCGCCGCGCGGAAGGCGGTCACCTGATCGCGGAGCTGAACAAACGGCTCACCAAGATCGAAGAGGAAGCAGATGAGGTTCGCGTGCTGGCGGAGACGCTGCGTCCGGCGTTTGCGCGGCGGTTGGAGGCGCGGCTCGCGGAATTGTTGAACGGAGTTTCCCTGGAGCCGGCGCGACTGGCGCAGGAAGCCGCGCTACTAGCAGAGCGCAGCGATATCAGCGAAGAGCTGGAAAGATTGCGAAGTCATGTGGCGCAATTTGCGGGACTGTTGCGTGGAGCCGGCGAAATGGGAAAGAAACTCGATTTTCTTTTGCAGGAAATGAATCGCGAGGCGAACACGTTGTTGTCAAAAACTCCGGGAGTTGACTCAGAGGCGCTGGCAATTACCGCGCTGGCGCTGGAGATCAAGTCAGACATAGAAAAATTGCGAGAGCAGGTTCAGAACATCGAATGACCGGCGAGGCAAAGATTGCGCCGTTGGTGATCATCGTATCCGGCCCGTCGGGTTCGGGAAAATCGACGCTAGTGCAAAAGATATTGGAAATGCCGGGAACGATGCCGTCAGTGTCATGTACTACCAGGGGGCGCCGCGCGACCGAGTCGAGTGGGAAGTGCTATGATTTCGTGACGGACGCTGAATTCGAAGCCATGATCGCGCGCGGCGAATTCCTCGAATATGCGCGGGTGTTTGGTAGGCACTCGTATGGCACTCCGAAGAAGTGGCTGGAGGAATCGCGAAAGGTAGGGCTTGACCTGGTTCTGGAGATCGATGTCCAGGGGGCTTCGCAGGTGAAGCAGCAGTTGCCGGAGTCGGTGGCGATTTTTATTTTGCCGCCCTCACGACAGGAATTGGAAAGGCGGTTGCGGTCGCGAGGACAGAATTCCGACGAGGACATTGCGCGGCGCTTGCAAAAAGCGCGCGATGAGATCTCGGAGTTTGGAAAATATTACGATTATTGCGTCGTAAATGAAGATGTGGAACGTGCGGGACGCGAAGTGCAAGCAATTGTAACGGCGCTGCGTTGTAGCAAACCGCGGCGTCAGGGCCTGGTAGAAAAACTTCTGGCATCGTTTGGGGGGGAATGACTGAGATGACGGTACTGACAAAAGCTCCGGAGAGCCAGTTTGCGTATGTGGTGCTGGCGGCTCGGCGCGCGAGGCAGATCATGGCCGGCGCGCCACCATTGGTGGAAAATCCAAGAACGCAAAAAGCAACGCGAATCGCAGTAGAAGAGCTCGATCATAGTTTGCTCGAGTACGATTTCGTGGAGCCGGATTCGATCGACGAGGATAAGGACGGCAACAAGCGCCGTAAGTAACGCGGCGCTGCCAGGGACACCATGCGAATCACAATGGGTGTGACCGGGGGAGTCGCGGCTTACAAAGCCGGCGAACTGGTGCGCCTGTTGCAGCAAGACGGATTTACCGTGGAAGTGGTGATGACGCGGGCGGCGCGCGAATTTATTACGCCGCTGACCTTTGCGGCTTTGACCGGGCAAAAAGTAATTACCGACCTGTTCGGCAATACTGAGAATGAAGCGAATCTGGAAAGCGCCATCGAGCATATCGCGGTGGCGCAGCGTACCGACTTGTTGCTGGTTGCGCCTGCTACCGCCGACATCATTGCTAAATTCGCGCGCGGAATTGCGGACGATTTTCTGAGCACATTGTACCTGGCATCGAGCGCGCCGGTGGTGGTGGCGCCGGCGATGAACGTCAACATGTGGAATCATCCGGCGACGCAGGAAAATATTACGAAGTTGCGGGAGCGCGGCGTGAATGTTGTGCAGCCGGATGAAGGCTATCTGGCTTGCGGGATGGTGGGAGCCGGGAGGCTCGCGGGGCACGCGGAAATTTTGGCGGCGGTCCGTGAGACGCTGCATTCGAATCGAGATTTGTCCGGTGAGGCGGTGTTGGTTACCGCGGGGCCAACTTGCGAGGATCTTGATCCGGTGCGTTATTTGACGAACCGGTCGTCCGGGAAGATGGGTTATGCGGTGGCGGAGGCCGCAGCACGGCGCGGCGCGAAAGTGATTTTGGTCAGTGGGCCAACGGCGCTGGAAACGCCAGCGGGTGTGCGCCGTGTTGATGTGCGTACCGCAGAAGAGATGCACGCGGCGGTGAGTAAAGAGTTTGCAGGCTGTTCGATTGGGATTTTTGCGGCAGCGGTGGCGGATTACCGGCCGGTTGAAAAGCGTGCGGAAAAAATCAAGAAGAGCGACGCGAGTCTAACTGTGCAGCTGGAAGCAACCGTGGATATTTTGCAGAAGATGGCCAGCGCGAAGGGTGACAAGTTTATCGTTGGGTTTGCCGCGGAGACCGCTGATGTGGCGCAAAATGCGCGCAAGAAATTAGCCGCAAAGAATCTGGATCTGCTGGTGGCCAACGATGTTACCGCGGAGGGCGCGGGGTTCGACCATGATACGAACGTGGTTTCGTTGTACTACCGGGATGGACGCGACGTGGCGTTGCCGAAGATGAGCAAGGCCGAAGTAGCGCAGCGTGTACTGGATGAAATTGTGCGGTTGCGCGGAGCGTCGCGATCGAAGCCTGCCAAGCGTCTGTCGGTGGTTTAATTCCCCTATGACCGATCGGCTTCCCGACAACCTTCAAGAAAAACTTTCTTTGCGGCTTCGATATTACGAAGATATCGGCATTCGGGAATTTTTCCGCGACCGAATCGCTCCTGCTGGTCTAAACGTTGAGCTCGAACAAGTGGTACCACAAACTCCAGTCAGCGTGGCCTATGAAGACGCCCAAACCATGAATGAATCATCCATACCGCGGCTGATAACTGCGATACCTAAAATTGGCGAAGGCACGCTGCAGACCATTCGCGAAGACATCGGCGACTGCATACGCTGCAAACTGCACAAGGGGCGCACCAAAATTGTTTTTGGCGATGGGCATCCGCACGCGAAACTACTTTTCATCGGGGAAGGCCCGGGACGCGATGAAGATTTGCAGGGGCTGCCGTTCGTGGGACGCGCGGGGAAACTGCTTACACAGATGATTGAGGCCATGGGGCTGAAGCGCAGCGACGTATACATCTGCAATGTGGTGAAGTGCCGGCCGCCGGAGAATCGCGCGCCGGAAGGGGATGAAGTTGAGGCGTGCTCGCCATTTTTGTTTCGACAAATTGACCTGGTTGCTCCCAAAGTGATTGTTTGCCTCGGCGCCATCGCGGCGCAGACCATACTGGAGACCACCCGCGGGATATCGCAGTTTCGCGGGCAGTGGCAGGAGTTTCGCGGAAGAAAGTTGATGGCCACCTATCACCCTGCTTATCTGCTGCGTAACCCCGCGGCGAAGAGTGAAGTGTGGAAAGATTTGCAAAAGGTGATGACCGAGTTGGGACTCGAAGTAAAGAAGAAATCCGCTCAGACGCCAGCTTGATCGTTGCAATAAAATCTCTCGCAAGAATTTAGTCCGGCATACTGCTACCCGCCTGGGATGAGAAACTAACTACATGGGAATTCTGCTGGGCCTGCTCACCGCCGTGACCTGGGGCGGCTCGGATTTTCTCGCGCGATTTGCAACCCACCGTATCGGCACCCTCCGGACCATGTTTTATATGCAAGCCACCGGGCTGGTGCTACTCAGTCTTTGTTTGCCCTGGTTGGGCGGTTGGGGACATTTGCATGATGGATCCGGTTGGCAGCCGTGGGCCTGGGGCATATTGGCTGGATGCATCAACGCGGGTTCGACGCTGACACTTTATCGGTCGTTTGAGGTAGGGAAACTCTCGGTGGTTGCACCACTCTCGGCGAGTTACCCGGCGTTGACGGTGATTTTGTCGCTCCTAACGGGCGAGCATCTGCGTGCGACGCGAGGAGCGGGAATAATTTGCACCATGCTGGGCGTGGTGTTGGTAGCACGGGGCGAACAAGAGCCACACAAGGATGACGTGGAGGGAAATGCGCGAAAGGGAAAGGGAGTGGTGTGGGCGCTATGTTCCGCGTGTGGATTTGGACTGCTGTTCTGGTTGCTGGGGATTCGGGTCATACCGCGAGTGGGCGCGCCGCAGGCGGTGTGGATGATTCGTTTGACGTCTGTGTTTCTGACTGCGTTGATTTTGCTGGCAGCGAAGCAGCGGATCAGCCTGCCGCGCGGACCAGTTCGAGGGTATGTGTGGGCCATGGGTTTGCTCGATACCAGCGCGTTTGTGTTGAGTAATCGCGGGATGCAAATGGAGCAGGTGGCGATAGTGAGTGTATTGGGATCGCTTTACGGAGCCGTGACGGTAGGATTGGCGGCTCTTTTTTTGAAGGAACATGTTGCGAAGTGGCAGTGGGCCGGCATTGTCACAATTTTTTTGGGGATTTTTTTGATCAGTTTGTAGAGCGCGCTCCGCTTTCCAAATCTCACCGCCTGTTAAACTACACGCCGACCTATGAACCGGACATTTTGTAATGTGGCGCTGGCTGTGCCGTTGCGTACGATGTTCACCTACGCGGTGCCGGAACAACTGTGTGCAGCGGTGCAGCCCGGGGTGCGCGTACTCGTACCCTTTCGACAAAAATCGCTGGTCGGAGTTGTGGTGGATCTGCCGGACCGGCCACCGGAAAAAGCAAAAATTCGCGAGATCACCAGGGTGTTGGATGTGATTCCGGCGTTGACCCCGACACTGATTGAACTGGGGCACTGGATCGCCGGATATTACCTCGCTCCGGTCGGAGAAGTTTTTCGTGCCATGTTGCCTCCGGTAACGGAGGTGCGAACGCAGCAACAAATTACGATTACCGCGGCTGGGCGGCAGCTTGTTGATTCGACCTCGAGCACACTTAGCGAGGAATTTGCCGCCGAGGAAATCGCCCTGCTTTCGAAATTGATAGCGAAGAATGGGGTTTTGCTCGCGACCGCGCTCGAGAAGTCCGGATTAAGTAGCGCGGTATTGCAGCGGCTTGCGAGGCGCGGCCTGGTGGAGATTCGGCAGAGCCTGCTGGCGAGGAAGCAGAGGATGCAGACAATTCTTGCCTGGCGGACCGAAGAGCCTGAAAAGTTCGAAAGCAGCACAGATGCGCCGGGAGAAAAGCCTGTGCGGCCGTTGCAGGGAAAAGCGCTGCAGAAATTTCAGGCACAAACTGCGCGAGTGCAAGAGTTGCTGGAAACCGAGCGCGGGCCGCTGCCGTTGCAGCAAGTATTGAAGTTGGCTGAACTTTCGCGTAGTGCGGTCGAACGCATGCTTGCGAGCGGCTTGGTCTACAGCTGGGAGGAGCCAGTTGATCCGGCGGAGGATCCTTTTGATGTGGGCTATGCGCCGCCGGCGCATGAATTAAACGCTGAGCAGGATATGGCGCTGAAGCGCATTCGCGCGCGATTCGAATTGGGCGAATTTGGTGTGCAGTTGTTGTACGGGGTGACCGGCAGCGGGAAAACAGAAGTGTATTTGCGGGCGATACAAGAAACGCTGGCACGGCAAAAAACCGCGCTGGTGTTGGTGCCGGAGATCGCATTAACGTTGTGGATGGGGCGGCAATGCCGCGCATGGTTTGGCGCGCGGTTCGAAGGAGTGGCGGTGCTGCACTCCGCGCTTACCGACGTGGAGCGTGCGCGAGAGTGGTGGCGAGTACGAAACGGCGAGGCGCGCGTGGTGGTAGGAACGCGCTCGGCGGTATTCGCGCCGCTGGAGCGACTCGGGCTGATCATCGTGGATGAGGAGCAGGAGAACAGCTATAAGCAGGAAGAAACGCCGCGATATCACGGACGGGATGTGGCTATCGTGCGCGCAAAAATGGAAAACGCGGTGGCATTGTTGGGGTCGGCCACACCTTCGCTGGAAAGCTATCATCACGCCACGACTGGGAAATATGAGTTGTTGACGCTGGGTTCGCGCGTTGAGAATCGGGCCATGGCAAAAGTGGAAATCGTCGATTTGCGCAAAGAGTTTCAGCAGACACATCAACCCGGGTCGATCTCCTCCACGCTGCACGCCGGGATTCAGGAATGCTTGACGAACGGCACGCAGGCGCTGGTGCTGATTAACCGGCGCGGATATTCGTGGTCGGTGTTGTGCCGCAGTTGCGGAGCTTCGGTGCAATGCGCAAATTGCAGCATTTCCATGACGTATCACAAGAACAGAAACCGCCTGGAATGCCACTACTGCGGGTTCGTGGCGCAGACGCCAAAGAATTGCCCGAAATGCGATTCCAAATATGTTTATTTTTTTGGGGAGGGTTCGGAGCACCTGGAAGAACGGCTCCGCAAGGAATTTCCCACCGCGCGCATCGCACGGCTGGATCGCGACACAACGCGCACCAAGCGGCAATATCAGGAGACGTTAGGAGCGTTTGCAGGTGGAGCGCTGGACATTCTGGTGGGGACGCAGATGCTGGCGAAGGGACACGATTTTCAACGCGTGACGCTGGTGGGCGTGATTTCCGCCGACGGGTTACTGAGCATGCCTGATTTTCGCGCGGCGGAACGCACGTTTCAGTTGTTAACGCAGGTCGCTGGGCGTGCTGGGCGGGGAGAGCTTCATGGCCGGGTTTTGATCCAAACGTTTTTTCCGGAGCACTACGCGATTCAGGATGCGGTAAAACAGGATTACCTGACGTTTTATGAGCGTGAAACCAATTTTCGCAGAACGATGGGATATCCGCCGTTTACTTCGCTGGCCAACGTAATCGTGCGCGATACCAATCTGGAGAAGGCGATTCGCTGGTCACGACAGCTTTCGGAATATTTTTCACCACACAATGGTAAAGGTGTGCGGATTCTGGGTCCGGCCACGGCGCCTTTGGCGCGTCTCAAAAAGGAATACCGCTTTCAATTTTTGCTGAAATCGCCAAAACGTACAGTGTTGACAAAACTTCTGGCTGGAGCACTCGATCATTGCGAGACTAATAAAATCCCGGATACGGCCGTGATCGTAGATATGGATCCATTGAGTCTGATGTGACAAGGCAGACTAGGCGGAAGTTTGTTTTTTGCGCCAGAAATAATAAGCCGGGAGCCCAAGCAAGAAAATCACGATAGCCACGGCCAAGTAGCGAAACTGGCTTGGATCGATGAAGGCCAGAAAAACGGCATTCCAAACGATAGCCGTGGCGACAATTACGAAGATTAGCGGTGTCCATGGATAACCGGGCACGCGGTAGGGAATTGGCAAACCTTTTGAGGCGCGGCGGATGGGGAAAATTGCCGCGGCGCCAAGTCCGTAGAAGACCCATCCAATAAAAATTGCGCCAGAAGCCAGCTCGGCGAATTTTCCGGCGCAGGAAAGAATGGCGGACCAGACGCCGAGCGCAATGATCGCCCAGGCCGGCGTTTGAAATCGCGGATGAACTTCGGCAAGTTTTTTGAAGAAAAGATTATCGTTGGCCATTGCGTAAAAAACGCGCGGCGCAGTTAGAATCACGCTGTTGGTGGCGCTAAAGGTGGAGATCAGAATGGCGACGGCTACGATTTTTCCTGCCCACGACCCCAGCACGACACTCACGGCACTTGCCGCGATGGCATCGCTTACGGTAGCGGCCTCCGGACCGAGCGCGACGAGGTACGCGATTACCGCGATCAGGTAAAGAGCCATCAAAAATAGAGAGCCCATCAGGAAAGCTTTGGGAAAATTTTGCTGGGGCTTTAAGACTTCTCCGGCGCTGTAGGTGCCGAATTGCCATCCCTCATAGGCCCACAGCACGGCAATCATCGCCAGACCAAAATTTGATAATAGTGAAAATCCGTGTTGTGAAGTGCCAAGCGCCCGGGGCAGGTCGGAGGCATGGTGGCCCATGGACAGCAGCACGGCGCTGAGGATGACAACCATGCCGACCTTGGTCAGGGTGGTCCAGTTTTGCAGGTCCGAACTTTTGCGCGTGCCCCAGATATTTACGGCGGTGACTATCGCGATCATGGCTACGCCGACGATCGTGCTGGTGATCGATGAGAGCGGAATTATTTCTGCGAGGTAGCGGGTGAACGCGCGTGCCAGCGCCGCGATGGTACCGCTGGCAATTATCAGGAACAGGCTCCAGCCATAAAGAAACGCGGAGATCCGGCCGAAGGCGTCGCGAATGTAGCAGTACAAACCGCCGGCCTCTGGATTAGAGGCGGCAAGCTCGGCGTAAGTTAGTGCGCCGAGGAGCGAAAGGATACCGCCAACGAACCACACCAGCAGGGACAATCCGACTGAGCCGTCGAGTTGTTGCAGGATCAGGCTGGGAGTGAGAAAAATTCCCGAGCCGATTACGGAGCCGATGAACAGAAATAAAAGATCAGTGAGGCGCAGTGTGCGGATGAGCGGCGGCATCGTTGATGGAATTTGTACCCGGTAAAGAGAGCGACCAAGCATGATAACCGGAGTTAGGCGTGGGCACATTCCCAAAATCGTCTATGCGTGGCGTAAACACGCCGGTGTAATTATTTTAGAGGTTGATTATTGGCGCAGGCATGAAACAGAGCAGAAATATCAGCAGCGCGAGAAAAGCGGCGAAGCGGCGATCAGGGTCGAGCGGGGTGTCGTCGTAGATGGGGGCGGCGCGGAGAAAGCGGAGGCCGAAGAGCAGCGCGGCCCAAATGTACCAGCCGGTCCAGTGACGGAAGAAGCCGAGGAAAAGCAGCAGCGCGGGCAGGAACGTGGACACCAGGCGATGAGTGCGAGCACTGAGGGAACGAAGAATGTGGCCGCCGTCGAGTTGCCCCGCAGGCAAAAGATTTAGAGAGGTCGCGAAAAGGCCGACCCAGGCGGCGCGTCCTACCGGATGTAACAAGAGAAAATCCACGGAAATGTTGGGGTGAAAAATCCTGGCAAGGATTTGGAGAATTAAAGGTACGCCAAACACTATGTCGGAATTGGCGGGGTCGGCCAGACCTGGAACGATTCTGGCGTTCATGACTCCGTAGACGAGTGCCGGAATCGCAAACAAAAATCCCACGAAAGGTCCGGAAGCTCCAACATCAAAAAGCGCGCGAGTATTGCGGATTGGCGAGCGCAGCAGAATGAATGCGCCGAAAGTTCCGATGAGTGTGGGAGCTGGAACGAAGAACGGGTAACTGGTTCGAATATGATGATGCCGGCAGGCGAAAAAATGGCCAAGTTCGTGAGCTAGCAGGATAGTCAGCAGCGTGATCGCGAATGGCAGGCCGTTGAGCAGCGCTGCCGGGTGCTGATAGAGAAGTTTAAAATCCCGTACGAATTCGTCCACGGAGACCGATTCGTTGTGCGCGAATGCCACTGCGAATTGCGCGCCTGCAACGAGGCAGGTGCACAAGGTCAACAGGAACAGGAGTCCTGCCAGTGCCAGACTTTTGCGCGAAGGACGAGGTGGAGTAATGGCGTAATAGCGGCTTACCGGCGGAATGGTGCGCCAATCTATATTGACGGGAAGTGGTTGAGTGGTGCCTTCTGGGAATCGAGTGGCCACGAATGATATGGCGAACCTTGAAAGCGGTGAAATAACAGTACAGCACAGATGGGGAGGGGGCGCCAGTCAGTCGAAATTTGGCAGTGTCCTAAATTTGTGCTGTGCGATTTAATCTTGATGTAGTTGTTTGTTGCGTGTGGTGACGACAGTCTAGTGAAAAACGGAATGAAATTGGCAGCAAGAATTCATTGGCGAACCTTGCTTGCGGCCCTTGGCATCGGGCTGGCGGTGGAGGCGCTCCTCGTACGGCTTTATTTATGGTATCTGCCGGGCGCATTGGCAGCTTCGCAAAATGGGCATTCGAATTTATGGCTCTGGGAAGCGATACGACTGACGCAGCAACCAAGTTTGGGTGTGATGCAATCGTGGATCGGGGTGGCACGTCCAGGTTACGGGGAGCTGATAGGCGACATGTTTCTTGTTCCGGTATTTCAGTGGTTGGTATATGCCGCAGTCATTTATTTTGTTTTGGAGTGGTATCTACGGAAGAGCGTGCGCGAAGTTAGGGAACGCAGCGGCTAACAGATTTAGCGCTATCAAAGCCGATTAGAAACCAAGCGAAGCAAGTCAGCAGGAAAGCAATTTGATTAAGCGGACTCAGCGGGTTTGGTGCCTTCCAGGCCCTGCAATTCCTTGCCGGGTTTGAAGCGCACGGCTTTTCCCGGAGGAATGCTGACCTCTTCGCCGGTGCGTGGATTGCGGCCAATGCCGGTCTTGCGGGGTTTCACGCTAAAGACGCCGAAGCGGCGCAATTCGATGCGCTGGCCGCGGCCCAAGGCGGTCTTGAGAGATTCGAACACGGTCTCGACCGCCTGCTCGGCCTTGGTGCGGCTGATGTTGGTCTTGGTCACCACGGCGTTAACGATGTCCAACTTAATCAAAAGGAACCTCCCGGGAGCGTGGGCAGATGCTAGAGGGTGTGGCGCAGGTTGTCAAGATGTGAGGGCGTACATGTCAAAGCTCTTTAGAAATGTCCCTATACTTACCTCTTTAGAAGTGTCCCCTTTTGAGTTTTGCTTGTTACTGGTTGTAGATCGTTGGCATTGCCTTGGAGCGAAGCCCTGCGAAGCCCGCAGGGCGGAGCGCTTAGGGCGAAGCGGAAGGCAACGCCAACGACGGTTGCGGCGCACGCGCGGCTGCGCGGCTGGTTTGCCTTGCGCGCTTCTCCAGCCCGCGGCGGGCGGCTTCCCGCCACGGGTGATGCACTGGCGGTGTCCATTTCCTTTTTGTGTTCTCGGCGGGAACCCGTTCTCGAGGCGCACTGAGCATGGGTGGTCTCGCGGGTGCAGGAATTTCCTGCCAGCGTAAAGCCTCTCCGCGGTACTCGATGGTGATGCGACCGTGGCGCTCCTGGCACACCAACACTTTGCTCTGTGCTGGCGCGTAGTTGTGATTCTGCTTCTGCAGTTGGAAAAAACGATTGTCGTACCGCACCACCCAGTCCTGGCTAATGATCCGTTCGCTCTCCAGCCGGAAAATGCGATCCAGTTCTGCAGCCCGCGGCGCACGGCGATGATAGTTCTCCGGTTGGGCAGCCACGCGCATGAAGCGCCGGTTGTGTTCCGGCAAATATTCCCGCTGCAGATACACATTGGCTGCTTGGTGACTGCGAATGTCCTTCCGCCGCAATTTCTTCACCAGCCGGTCCTGATGTGTGCCGTGAACCCGCTCCACCCGCCCCTTGGCCTGCGGCGAACTCGCGGCGATGATGGCGATCCGCAACTTCGCACACATGCGCCCAAATTGCGTGAGCGGTTCTTCTCCCCGCAAGCGCTCGCCGGAATTGGCCGCCCGCTGGTAGAGATTCTTCCAGTCCACGTACAGTGCCAGTGGCACTCCGTAGCGTTCGATCCAGCTGCGTAAGGCGTCCGCTACCGCCCAGATGGTCTCTTGCTCCCCCAGTTGCGCCCACGTCGTGTTGGTGCCGTCATCCACCATGTCTATCAGGCAGCCCGCTGGACCGCGGTCCTCAAGCCAGGCGTGAAAGCTCCCATCCATCTGCACCAATTCTCCAAAGTGTTCCTTGCGCTCGCGCCGTCGCCGGTGTGCTCGACGCTTTCGCTCGCGACTCCACAAACCCTCCGCCAGCATCCAACGCCGCAGCGTTTCCGCATTCAGCTGCAACCCATCCTCGCTCGCCAAATGCTCCGCCGCCAGCGTCGGCCCGAACCGCTCGCCTACTGGCCCACCGTACTTTTCGCGCACCAACTGCAACACCTTGACCCGAAATTTTTGTGGGTGTGCGCGATGCGATGCTTGCCCGGCGCTGCGGTGTTTCAGACCTGCAGCACCTTCCTCCCGATAACGCTTCCACAGCCGCTTCGCTTGCCGGTAACTCACCAGCATCAATCGTGCCGCATCCACTACCTTCAGTTGCTTGCTGCGCACCCGCGCTAGCACTTCCACTCTTCCTAACTCTCTCCTGCTCATCTCTGTCCGCACCAATCTGACCTCCCTTCGGAGGCCCTATTAGGGGGACATTTCTATTGAGGACAAAAGGGGACACTATCATTGAGGTACAACAGATGTGAGGGCGTACACTACACTGACTTTCCTTTGCGGCAAGCTGCTAAGTTTTTGAATGACATGGCAAATTTTTTGTTGTGAACTCTTCCAGGAGGAAGTGAATGTCCGTTAAGCCAGACAGCTGGATCCGACGCATGGCGCTGGAGCACAAAATGATTGAGCCTTTTACGGACCGGCAAGTGCGTGAAGGAGTCATCAGTTACGGGGTGTCGTCGTATGGATATGACATCAGGGTTGCCGACGAGTTTCGCATTTTTACAAATGTGAACTCCACGATTGTGGATCCCAAGAATTTCGATTCGCGCTCGCTGGTGGATTACAAAGGGGACGTGTGCATCATTCCGCCTAATTCGTTTGCGCTGGCGCGTTCGATTGAATATTTTCGCATTCCGCGGAATGTGTTGACGATTTGTTTAGGGAAATCCACGTATGCGCGATGCGGAATTATTGTAAATGTGACGCCTTTTGAGCCGGAATGGGAAGGATTTGTAACCCTGGAGATCAGTAACACCACTCCCTTGCCCGCGAAGATTTATGGAAACGAAGGGCTTTGCCAGGTGATTTTTTTTGAGTCCGACGAGGATTGCGAGATCAGCTATAAAGATAAAAAGGGAAAGTATCAATCGCAGGGCGGGATTGTATTACCGCGGCTGTAGCCTTCTCTGTACGGGTTAAAGGGGACCAAGCCCGAAACTCCACAAATCTATTTAAGCATGGGCTCGATGGGGACGAGTTTTACGGTTGGCGCTGTGCCTTCCAGTGGGAACCCTTTTTCGCGCCACGCTGCGAGGCCGCCTTGCAGCGGCCTGATGCGCCTGATCCCTTGCTTGCGTAAGAGCAGCGCCACACGGGCGCTGGTGGCTTCGTTTGGTCAAGTGCAATAAAGGACAACGTCGCGGTCGCGGGGCAGGCGGTCGTTCTTCTCCTCCAGTTCTGCGGCATCCATGCGAAATGCGCCTGGAATGGTTTGTGGGTCGGCTTCGAAATCCATGGAGTGGCGTAGATCGACGATGACGATTTCCTCCCCTGCATCGATTTTTTCTTTTAGTTCGCCGACGCTGATGCGCGCGATGCGCAGCTGGCGGAGGAACCTTTGGCGGGCAATGAATTTGTAGGCGATATACAAAGCGAATGCTGTAAACAGCACAATGCCCAGGTGGCGGCCGAAATAGGCAAGGTGTGCTGTGATTTGTTCGATCTGGCCGCTGAATACGAACCCCGCTCCCAAAAATGTGCCGGCCCACAGCAGCGTGCCCACCAAATCGAACATCATGAAACGCGCCATACGCATGTGAAAGACGCCCGCAAGCGGCGGCGCCACGGCGCCGACCCCTGGAAGAAACTTTGCGAAGATGAGTGAGCGAGCGCCCTGGCGAGAAAAAACACCTTCGGTGCGTCTCACGCAGGAGTCCGGTTCCAATGAAATTTTGCAGAGCAACTGCAGGATCGCGATGCCTCTGATTCTCCCCAATTGATACCACAGGGAATCCGCGCAGAGAGCAGCGAACATGGTGACGAACAGCGCGGCGACGATGTTCATGCGGCCTGCGCCTGCCAACGCGCCCGCGGCGAGAAGCAGCGGAACAGAAGGGATAGGAAGGCCAATCTGCTCAACAAATACCCAGCCGAGCAGAAGTGCGTATCCGTGGTGGACCAGGAATTCGAGTGTGCTATTCATTTGATGCGGTCAAATTTACCCTAAATTTCAGGGCAGGAACGGCGCTTTTTTCCCCAGCTCCCGGACATCACAAACGCGGAGAGCGGTTGGCGAGTACGTGGCGCGGCTTCGCGCTCGCGCAAAGGGTGCGGCAATGACTCTGGATCGCCCGGATAACCGATCGCAATCGCGGCAATCGGCTCCCAGCCTGCGGGTATTGCGAAAACTTGCCGCGCTTTCTCGTGGTCAAACCCGGCCATTTGATGAACGAATATGCCTCGGGAGGTGGCTTCCACGGTGAGCCATGCGCTTGCGGCGCCGACATCGTACAGTGCGTTGCGATTTGGCGTTCCGCTCTTCGCGAATGAGAGCTGGGCAACCGCGAGGGCCAAGACCGGGGCATGTTGCGCCCAAGTTACGTTGCCCGGCACCAGCACGCTGACTAACTTGGCAAAATTTTCTGGATCGTCCTTAGTGGCGACGATATATGCCCAAGGTTGTTCGTTACTACTGGAGGGGGCCCAGCGGGCAGCCTCAAAGAGACTGGCCAGCACATCGGGCGCGACTGGCTTGTCACTGAAGGCCCGCGGGCTCCAGCGCTCGGCGATGAAATCGTGTACCGGAAAATCCGTGGGGGCCCTCTTGTGCATAACGATTCCTTTCGCTATTCAGAGCTGCCCTGGCCTCGGAGGAAAAATCTAACGGGCCAGCTTAGTAGCGATTTCGGCTACGTGCTTACCTTGGTAGCGCGCGATCTTCAATTCATTTTCGCTCGGCTGGCGCTTACCGTCGGCTCCGGCCAGAGTGGTGGCGCCGTAAGGAGTCCCACCGGTGATGTCGTCCATGAACGTCAGCCCGGATTCTGTATATGGCACACCGACGATCACCATGCCGTGGTGCAAAAGTGTGGAATGAAAACTCGTGATGGTGGTTTCCTGGCCGCCATGCTGAGTGCCGGTTGAAGCGAAGACACTGCCGACTTTTCCGACCAACGCGCCTTTGCCCCACAGTGCGCCGGTCTGGTCGAGGAAATTGCGCATTTGGGCAGTCATGTTGCCAAAGCGCGTCGGAGTGCCGAAGATAATCGCGTCGGCTTCGGTCAACTTATCTACCGCTGCCACCGCTACATTAGCGAAGCTAGCCTTGGCGGCCTTCGCGCCATATTTTTCCAAAACGTCGTCGGGGATCAGTTCCGCGACCTGATACAACGAAACGTCCGCCCCCGAGACCTGCTTCGCGCCCTCGACAACCGCCTGGGCCATTTTATAAATGTGGCCGTACATGCTGTAGAAAATCACTTGAACTTTGATGCTCATAATTTTCTCCTTTTCGGTTTGATAAATGGGAACTCTGTCGTTAGAGTACGTCTGCTGATAGCCCGCCCTCAATCGCTGGGACTTCCGCAACGCAATAATCTATTTCGGGACTTGCTTGATCATCTCCGTATCAATGGTGATGTTTACGTCGTCGCCGACCACCACGCCGCCGTTATCCATGGTGGCGTTCCATTTCACACCGAAGTCCTGGCGGTTAATCTTGGTGGTGGCATTCGCGGCCGCGCGCTGATTGCCCCAAGGGTCCTTTACGGGAGCGGTTGGTCCGTCGACGTCCAAGACAACTTGTTTGGTGTTGCCGCGGATGGTGAGATCGCCGGTTACTTTGAGTTTACCGGGGGACACTTGCTCGACCCGCGTGGACTTGAAAGTCATGGTCGGGAAGTGCTCGACGTCGAAGAAATGATCGCTGCGGAGATCCTTGTCGCGGGCCGGTTCGCCAGTGTCGACCGTGGATACGTCAATACTGACGTTTACCGCGGACTTGGTGATGTCCTGGTCATCCAGCAATACCGTGCCGGTGACTTTGCTGAAGGCGCCGCGGACGGTGGAAATGGCCAGATGGCGCACGGAAAATTGCGCGGAACCGTGTTGCGGATCGATTTTCCATTCTGTGGTGGCCGCAAAGCCTGGAACGCAATTGAGGAGTGCCACGACGGCAATTCCCGCGATGGAAATGATTCTCGTTGAGAGATTCTTCACCGGTATTCTCCTTTTAGTTGGCTCGCTTTTACTTTGAATCATTTTGCTTCGATGTATGGAGTGCACTGCTACGCGAGTCGCAATCGGCCTCTCGGTCAGTTTGTTGCAAGCGAATCTCTGCCAACATGGCCGCGAGAGTTTTTAATTTAGCCGGCGCGATGTCCTGGAATTGCCGCTTGTGCAAGGCGCTCACCGGGCGATCAAGAATTTTAAGAAGTTCGAGACCGTGGGGAGTTACAAAAGTTTTCACCACGCGACGATCATCGCTCTGGCGTTTTCTGGTGATGAGATTGCGCTTTTCCATGCGATCCAGCAGGCGGGTAATGTCCGGGTCGCGAGAGATCATGCGTTCACCGATTTCGCGGCAGGCTAGTCCAGCGGAACCAGCGCCGCGAAGAATACGCAAGACGTTGTATTGCGCCGCGGTCAGGCCGGCGGTCTTGATTACTTGTTCGGCTTGAGCCCCGAACGCATCGGCGATTTGCATGAAGGCCACAAACAAGCCGGCCTCCATTTGGGCATCGGAGCTTTTATTGGAGGAGGAACTCACAGGGCGCACTATAGTCGTTATAACGACAGTTGTCAAACCTAAATTAGTTTTGGGCGACCCGGCCGCCTGATTGCAAAGATGCTGCGAACCGCACCCTCAGGGTTTACTTAAGGGCCGAATCTGCAGTTGGCTTATGAAGCTCTTCGGGCTTTGCGTCACGATGGTTTCCACTGCGTGAGCCACATCATCCGGTGACAAAACTTTGGCGGGGTCTTTGGGGCTGGTGCCGGAAAATTCTGTCGCTACGCTGCCTGGACAAATCGTGCTGACGCGAATGCCGTAACCTCGCAAATCTTCGGCCATGCACGCCGAGAGGCCCTGAAGGCCCCATTTTGAAGCGCAATACAGTCCACCACCCTTAAAGGCGTTTACTCCAGCCAGGGAACTGATGTTGATGATATCGCCGCGCTTGAGGCCGATCATCCCTGGCGCGACCGCTTTGGAAACCAGGAACACGCTCTTTAAATTGGTATTCAGCACGCGATCCCAATCTTCTTCAGATTTTTCGTGTGCGGGTCCGAAAACTCCGATGCCAGCGTTGTTTACGAGGATTGTGATAGAACCAAGAGCGGATTCGGTTTTCGCCACCAGAGCTGCCACATCGGCGGCACGAGTTACATCCGCAACATGGGAAAATACGCGACCTCCCAGCCCGGCTAGCTCAGCGCCCACGTCATTCAAGGCGTTAGCGTCGCGGCCGCAAACAGCCACGGCAGCTCCCAACGACGCCAGACGCGCCGCGATGGCGCGGCCAATTCCGCGGCTGCCGCCGGTAACCAGGGCGACGGCGGTACTAAGGGGTTTTTCGCCAGCGGTTTGAGCACCTGACTTATGAGTTAGAGGCATCCGAATTCTTTCTCTCACGGGCCACGGTTTTTATGCGAAACTCATCTTAACATTGGAGGCCGACATCCAGTCGCCTGACGAATCACGAAATGATAACGCAGGACGGAAAATTCCAAAATCTCAGTAGATTATTTTTCAGGCACGTAACGACTTGCGGAGGCCCTGCGTCTTCCCTATAATCCCAGAGTTTTCCGAACGATAGCAGAGATTCCGGGTAGCACTAACCCGGGTGAACGGGAATAGAGTCCCAAAGGTTGGAGTTTGAGCGAGGAGAAACCGGAATGAATGGAACACAAAAGATAGTAGGCCTCGCGATGATCGCGGCGCTGAGTATGAATCTTGGTGCGGCGGTCGGCACAATGGCCCAGGCGACGCAAGCCCCGCCCGCGGGGCAAGATGCGGCGGGTGCCAAACCGCAGTACACCATGGCGGAGTACAACTCCTACCAGGCTGCCGCGGCGGACAAAAATCCGACCTCGCAAGTAAAGGCGCTGGACGATTTTGTAGCCAAGTATCCGAATTCTGCGTTGCTGATTTATATCTACCCGCTGTATTACCAAGCTTATAGCCAGCTGAAAAATTATCCGAAGGTAATCGAGTACGCCGACAAGGTGGTCGCGCTGGGCGAAAAGGTGGATGCAGGGGCTCGTTACCAGGCGCTGTATGCGCGCGCGTTCGCTTACAACGCGATGGTTGCTGATCCGGCGAACGCAAATACCGCAGCCAAGGATCCTGCGCTGGCGAAGAGCGCGCTGGCCGCGGCGGTGGCCGGATTGAAAGCTCTGGACGAAGTCAAAAAGCCTGACGCCATGAGTGAGGACGCGTTTGCCGCCCAGAAAAAACAAATACAAATTTATTTCCATGCAACGGCGGCGCAGGCCGCGATGGCTTTGAAGGATTACAATGCTGCCGTGGAGCATTACAAGGGGGTGCTGGCACTAAATCCGGATGACGCCATCACCAGCTATCGCCTGGGCTTGGCTTATATGGCCATGACCCCTCCGAAGCAGATGGATGCGTTCTGGTCCATTGCTCGAGCGGTCACTGCGAAAGGCGCGACCAAGGCGCAATCCGACAAGGTGAAAGATTACTTGCGCAAGTTGATCGTAAATTACCAACAGGCGGCTTGCGACAATCTTACCGATGCGGAGGTGAACGAATTGCTGCAGTTGGCGAGTAGCTCGCCGGACCGTCCCGAGAGCTACAAGTTACCAAGCGCGGACGATCTTACGGCGGCGCGCAAAGACATGACCATGAGGTCGGTTGTCGAAGATCTCAAAGCTGGCGGGGACAAGGCGAAGGTCACTTGGCTAGCGGCTTGCGGTCTGGAATTCCCAGAAGTGCCCGGCAAAGTCATCGAGGTTACGGCGGGGACCGATTCCGTACAGCTGAAAGTTGCGTTCGTAACCAGCGAGGCCGAATTTGAATCGGCCAGCACCCCTAACATGGACGTGAAAGTCGTTGGGCAGCCTGAAGCAGCGAAACTGGAAAAGAACGGGGCGGTGCACTTTACCGGCACGCTGGTCTCATTTGATCCTGATCCTGCTTTCATGTTGCATTTCGATAAGGCCAAGGTGAAGGAAGAGGATCTGCCGAAGGAAGGCGCCAAGAAACCCGCAGCTCGACGTCCGGCGACCAAGAAACCGCAGTAATCAGGCATAGTAGGTAAACGCTGAGCGTTTTGAAACGGCTCTCTCTAAAGGGGAGCCGTTTTTTATTTGGTTTGGTTTTCTTGCTGGAGTCGAAAAGTCAAAGTGCGGCTTAGTACCGGGATTTGCGATGCCCGTTGTGGTCCAACTTGTATTCTCCTATTTTGCGGCTGAGCGTGTTGCGGTGGATTCCTAGAGTTTCCGCGGCGCGAGACTGATTACCTTTGGCACTGTCCAGAACTCGTTTGATAAAGCGCTTCTCGAATTCGCAAACCGCTTCGTCGAAAAGAATCCCGCGTTCCACCATTTGATTGACGAGCCCTTCCAGTTGATCCTTCACGTCAGACTCTCCATAGAAAAAACATCAAATCCGCCAGCTCGTTCCACTACAAAATCCACTACAGGGGATGCCCCGTGAGAATGCGGAAGGCTTCCAGATACTTTTCGCGCGTGGCGGCCACAACCTCCGCAGGCAATTCGGGTCCGGGAGGAATCTTGGGCCAGCGGATGCGTTCGAGATAATCACGCACGAATTGTTTGTCGAAAGAGGGCTGAGGGCCGCCTGGTTGGTACTGCGCTTTAGGCCAGAACCGCGAGGAATCGGGAGTAAAAGCTTCATCGATCCATATCAATTCGCCATCGACGAGCCCAAATTCAAATTTAGTGTCGGCAAGAATGATGCCGCGTGGCTCTGCGTATGCCGCAGCGCGTTGGTAAAGATCGATACTGACCGCGCGAACTTGGCGAGCCAATTCTTCGCCGATCAGGGAAGTGACCTGTTCGAATGAAATGTTTTCGTCGTGCCCTGCTGCGGCTTTCGTTGAGGGCGTAAAGATTGGAGCGGGCAGGCGATCTGACTCTCTCATAGCGGGTGGCAATTCAATGCCACAGAGCATTCCAGTAGCTACGTAGTCCTTCCAGCCGGAGCCCGAAATATAGCCGCGCACAACGCACTCAACGGGCAGACGCTGCGTTTTGCGAACGATCATGGAGCGTCCCGCAAGCTCGTGGCGATAGGCGTCAAATGGAGCGGGGAAGCAATCGGCGCTCAGCACGTGATTGGGGATTACATCGTTGAACAGCTTGAACCAGAAAAGTGACAGTTCAGTGAGTACGCGGCCTTTGTCGGGAATCGGAGTTGGCAGAATAACGTCGAAAGCGGAGAGGCGATCGGTCGCGACGATCAGCAGCTTATCGCCGAGGTCATAAATATCGCGGACCTTGCCCCGAGCGGAAGGCTCGAGGCCGGCAAAATTTGTTTCACGCAGGATGCGACTCGCAGGAATGGCAGCCAAAAACTTTCCCCCGACCAAGTAAAAACATTCTAGCGTACAGCGAGTCGATGTCAATTGTCCGAGCGGTGGAAAACTCTGGAAAGAATCATGACAGACAATCTTGCGCGAACACATGCGCGAAGTTTGTGACGCGCTTTGACATCGGCGAAGGAACTTCGGTTATATGGAAGCGCGTACTTATGGAAGAGGTGCAAGGTGCTGAGACAAATAATTGCGGTGATTAGTTGTTGCGCATTTCTTGCGACCCAGAACGAGACTCCAGAGCGGCGGGTGCAAGGAAATATGATTATCTCTATGCATGATCCCAAGGTGCTAATTCGTTTGCCGGAATCGGTCCACTACGTGGGTGCAGACCGATGGGTGCTGTATGGCATCGCGGATTGTGAGTTGCACGCTTTTGCGCAGGCGGACGAACAGAAAAATGTGCAGGAGCTCTACTGGGTGCAGTTCGAGGGCTACATTCCAACGAGGCCGGATTTGCACCACAAATATGATTCACCGCAACACACCACGATTGAGGATATGGATTTCTACGTAGACACCTGGCCGCGTTCGAATGAAGAAAAAACCGAGCCTGGCTCGGACCGGGAACACATCGACGCGCTTATCCGTGGGAAGGGATACAAGATTCCCGCGAACATGATGTACGTGCGTCTGGTAAATCTTCTGGATGCCGAAAAACGTAAAGAGCTGATGATTATTTATGGAGAAGACTTAGCCTCTACCAGTTTCACAGCGGCGGACCTGCGCGAGGGAGGAAAAGCATACGGCCAATGGCCGACGCTCCAAAAGGGCCTGATTGAGCGCGCCAAAACAAAAATTCATCTCAAAGGAAACCGGCAAGCTCCGGATGGCACTTAAAGCCTTAATAGGATTCGCCGACGTTTATGCGGCGGAAGCGGCCGCGGCGCGTTGCTTGGGCTCGGCGTCGCCTTCCCAACGGACGCTGACAAGTTTTGAAACGCCGGGTTCCTGCATGGTCACACCGTAAAGGACGCTGCCCATTTCCATGGTCTTGCGGTTGTGGGTGACGATGATGAACTGCGTTTGATCGCTCATGTCCCCGATTAGACGCGTGAAACGTCCGACATTGGCTTCGTCTAGTGGCGCGTCCACTTCGTCAAGAATGCAGAACGGGCTGGGCTGATAGCGGAAGATGGCAATGAGCAGCGCCAGCGCGGTCATGGCTTTTTCGCCGCCACTCAGCAGCAGAATATTCTGCAGACGCTTTCCGGGAGGTGAAGCAACGATGTCGATGCCGGCGTCACCGGAACTGTCCGCTTCCGTCAGGCGCATTTCCGCCATCCCGCCGCCGAAAATGGTGTGGAAAGCGTCCGAGAAGCTCTTGTTGATGGCGTGGAAAGCGTGTTCGAATTTTTCCTTAGTGGCGGCATCGAGCTCGGCGATAGCTTGCTGCGTGTCTTGAATGGATTTCAGTAAATCATCACGCTCGCGGGTGAGGAACGTGAAGCGCTGGTCGCACTCGTTGAATTCCTCGAGGGCCATCATGTTTACCGCGCCCATGGCGTCGATGCGCTCTTTCATTTCGCGGTAGCTGATTTCTGCGGCGGCCAGTTCCTCGCCGCTCATGAAGGCCGTTTCCGTGGCCAGCAGGTCTTCAGGCTGGGCGTTTACTTCCGCCATGCAGGTTTCGCGCAGATGCTGGCGATCGGAATCGTTGCGGGCGCGAGCGATTTCCGCGTGGTTGCGCTGTTCGCGCAACTCCTGCAGCGACTGGCGGCCCATGCGCAGGTGATCTTCCATTTGCGCGACGCGATTGCGCCCGCCGTCCCATTCCTGTTCCATTTCGCGTTGGCGCGTTTCGAGGCGCACCTTTTCCGCGCGCAAGCCTTCTAGCTGTAGAGCCAATTCCTCGCTTTGCTGTGCGAGGCTGGCCAATTCCTCGTTTACGGAATTAAGTTGCTGGTGCAAGGATGTCTCGCGGCGCACCAGTTCGACGTGTTCTTCGTTCAGACGCGTGGCGAGAGCCTCGGCAGCAGTGAGGCGTTCATTCATGGCCGCTAGCTCCGCGCGTCCGGCGGCGAGTTCATTCTGGTCCGACTCGATGGAGTCACGAAGTTCGGCCAAGTGATCGGTGAGGCGCGCTCTTTCGGCTTCGGCCTGCGCGCGGTTTGCGGTGGCCGTAGCGTGCTCAGTTTTGGCGCGCTCCGCGCGGGTGCGTGCTTGTTCCACGTCCTGGCGGATGCGGCGCAATTCATTCTGGCAAACGGTCAGTTCGAGTCCCAGGCGAGCAAGTTCGCCTTGCATTTGCTGGTGCCGGTGTTTCGCAGCAAAAACGGTGCGATCAACTTCACGTTGCTGCAAATCGACATCTTCCAGAGCCTTCTGTGCCAGCTGCAAATCGGTGTTCAGCGCCTCCAACGTGGCCTGCCGCGCACTGGCGTCGTGCTCCAGTTGCATCACTTCGGCGTCTAGGGCGCGAAGTTCACGCTTCATTCCCAGCGGGCCGGCTTCATCGGCGCGTCCGCCGGTAACCATGCGGCCCTGGTAACAAGTGCCGTCGGGCGTGACGAAAGCGAATTGGGGATTGTCTCGAGCGAGGCGTTCCGCGGCGCCGGCATTGTCGGCGAGGTAAGCAGCTTTGAGCCGTGGCAAAAATTGTTTGGCGGCCGGGCCCAGTGGATCGCGAAATTCAACCAGCTTATCGAGCCGCGAGATGACGCCATCTTCGACACGGAAATTTATGATCGGCTCGTAGTCGGCTAGGCGCAGGTTGCGCAGTGAATCGACGAAAAATGTTGCGCGCCCGCCCACTTCGTTACGCAGGAGCGAGACGCCAGCGCGTGCGTGATCGTAGGTTTCGACAACGACATATTCCAGTTCGTCGCGGAGGTATTGTTCGATGGCCGCCTCGTGGTGCTCTTCCACCTCGGCGTAATCTGCCAGGACACCCACGGCGCGAAAATCCTGCCCGCCGCCGCGTTCATTGGCAGCGAAAAGCTTCTGCACCGCATCGGCAGTGTAAGAGCGGTCGTTCAGAATTTGCGTGAGCGTGGAATGACGAGCACGCACGCCGGACAGGGAATCGCGCAATACATCGACTTGCTGCTTGATGGTTTCTTGCTCCTGACGCAATTCCTGAGTGGTGGCTTGCCAGTCCGCCGCTTTCTGCTTCAGCGTGCTCAGTTGGCCGCTGGCCGCTTCGAATTCATGCGCCGCGGTGTCGGCGTCATCACGAACCTTGATGGAAGATTCCAGCAATTCGTGTTCGTTGGATTCGAGCTTGTATAACGCTTGACCTTGATGAACTAGCGCTTCCTCAGCCTGCTTCTGTTCGCCGTGCAGACGCAACAAGCTCTCGCCGGCTTCGAGTTCAGACCTGCGCAGCGCCTCAATTCGCTCTTCGGATTCGGTGATCAGCGCGGCGCGAGAGTGCGCGCAACCCGCAAGGTCTTCGACTCGTCCTGTCAAGGTGCCCGATTCTTCTCGTAATTGGGTGACTGCCTGGATTTGCGCGGCGTTACGGCGCTCGCACTCGGCGGCTTGCCCAGCCGCTTGGCTGAGTTCGTTCGAAACCTGGGTGTGCCGCAGAGAAAGTTCTCCCGAGCGCTGGCGGTTGAAATTGATTTTATTTTCGCCGCGATCGACCTCCAGCGCCGTAAGGTTCAAAACATTTTGATTCTGGCGGATTTCCGCGTCCAGCGCGTAGATCCGCTGGTTCAGTCGGTCGTGATCGTCTTCCTGCTGTTTTATGTCGGTAGCGTGTTGAGTTTCGGCAGCGGTCATCTCGCTGAGTTGTGTAGCCAAGCGATCCGCTTCCTGGTCCAGTTCACGAGCTTTGCCCGCCAGCATCTGGCGAACGATGCCGCGCATTTGATCTCGAATTTCGGAGTAGCGGCGGGCTTTGGAGGCTTGACGCTTGAGCGAGCCAAGCTGCTTTTCGACTTCAACGACGATGTCGTTTACGCGCGAGAGGTTGAGGTTGGAGGATTCGAGCTTGGCTTCGGCGAGCCGCTTTTTGGTTTTGAATTTGGTCACGCCTGCAGCTTCTTCAATGATGGCGCGCCGCTCCATCGGTTTGGTGGAGAGAATCAGGCCGATGCGGCCCTGTTCGATGATGGCGTAGGAATCAGGACCCAGGCCGACGCCCATAAACATTTCCTGGATGTCCCGGAGACGCCCGGTCCGGCCGTTGATTAGATATTCGCTTTGGCCGGAACGATAGAGCCGACGGCTGATGACAACTTCACCCGGCCTGGTTGCCAACACTGGCTTATCCGCACCTTTTCTGCGGCGTTTGGAGCGGTCTTCGGACATAGGCGCCATCGGCGGAACGGCCGCAGCGTCTATGTTGTCGTCTGGCATGCTTTCCGATTGTTCAGGGGACTGCGCGGGGACCAGCGAGTGAATTTCGGTGTTGTAACTCGGGTCGTCTGCTGCGAGCGCCGCATTCTGGCCGTCAGCGTTATTTGAGAGCCCAGAAGCCTCGGCGGGCGTTGCAGCGGCCTGTGACTGAATATCAGCGTTCTCCAGTACGAATCGCGCGGCATCAGCGAGTTCAGGGTCTTCCATGGTGATGGTGACTTCCGCGAGGCCCATGGGAGGACGCTTGACAGTGCCATTAAAGATGCAATCGGCCATGCGCTCCGCGCGCAGGGATTTGTGGCTTTGTTCTCCAAGTACCCAG
This sequence comes from uncultured Acidobacteriota bacterium, assembly GCA_963733775.1. Classification (GTDB taxonomy): domain Bacteria; phylum Acidobacteriota; class Terriglobia; order Acidiferrales; family UBA7541; genus Acidiferrum. The sequence goes on from CAVTEE010000006.1 coordinate 999,319, forward strand.
GAGATGGCGTCCACGACATTGGACTTGCCGCAGCCGTTAGGGCCGACGATGCAGGTTGTGCCCGAACCGCTGAAGGTCACAGTGGTGCGTTCACAGAAGGATTTGAAGCCGACGATTTCGACTTTCCGAAGCTTAAGCAAGGTTTCCTCTTTGTGTCTCTAGCCGCGTGCACAATTTTGGCCAGTAACTGGCCATTTCACACCGTTGCAGCCCACGACGGTACCAAAAGTGCGATAAGAGACGAGTCTTTGTTCCCGGGGAGGAAGGCTGGTGTGGCGACAAAAACGTTGGCTGGATCTCGATGAGAACCCTAGCCGCCCGGCGCTGGCGCGTGGATGGCGGTCGAGTAAAAAACTAGCATGAAGCGCTAAAGGTGTAAAGGATTACCCCACACATTGTGGCTCATTTGTTAAGGCCACAATTTTGGTCAAAAAAAGCACCCCAGTCCAAGCAAAGATCACGAATTGCCATTAGCTGCGGCAGTGTGGAAGAAACGAATCCTTTTTCGGAAAGCGATCGCGAGTTGCAAGTGGCGATTGGTAGGATAAACCACAAAGGGGATAGGTTGCCTACAGCAATATACGTATGGTCTCGTGCCGAAAAATAATCTAGTAACTCCTTTGTAGAACTGGAGACCATCGCTAAGCTGCCGGCGTGGCCTCCAAGAATCTTTCCTCATTGATACAAGCGATCGAAAAGGCGTTGCACTATTCGGCGTATCGTCAATCTGCAACTGATAAGGCAAGTACGGAACCAGCCCGCCCACAGCCCGAAGACGTTCAGTAGAAGTAATACGGGTCCACACATTTGGAAAAGCGGGCAACCCTGCGAATTCTTGTCGCCGACGATCACGAATCGGTGCGCAAAGGCGTGTGTGTGATTCTAGGGACTCGCGGAGACATTGAAGTGTGCGGCGAAGCTTCCAACGGACAGGAAGCGGTCGAGAGAGCACAGGAGTTAAAACCGGATTTAATTATTATGGATATCACAATGCCGGTGCTGAACGGCATTGACGCCGCGACGGTGCTGCAGAAGACCATGCCGCACGTGCCGATTCTATTTTTGTCCATGCACCAAAGCAGGCAAATTATTTTAGAAGCTAAAAGAGTTGGCGTACAGGGCTACGTGAAGAAGTCAGACGCCGCCGACAGGCTCTTGCACGCAGTAGACGCTATCCTGCGCAACGAACCGTTCTTTCCCGAAGATACTTAGGACTGCGTGGAGGCTGGTCTGAAGCGTTCGGCCGCTTTGGGCTCACTTGGCGTTCATCAGGGGTCCTGAATCGCTTTTCAAATATTTGTCGTACCACGCCAGGATGCGATTCAGGCGGTCCACGAGATGTTTTTCTTCATGGAAGCCGTGCGGCTCGCGTGGGTAAAGCACCAATTCCGTATCGACGCCATAACGTTTGAGGCCGCGGTACAGTTCAAGGCTCTGGCCGACCGGGTCAACCGTGTCGGCCTCGCCCTGCAGAATCAGCGTTGGGGTCTTGGCGTTTTTCAAATGCACGAAGGGAGAGCTGTTGAGAAAACCGGTGATCTTTTCTGGCTCGTAGGGCACGCCGTAAAACCATTCGTCGTACGAGGGTTGTTGTTCGGTCCCATATTCCGAAATTAAGTTGGACAAGCCGGCGCCGGAAACCGCTGCTTTAAAGCGGGTGGTTTGCGTGATGGCCCACTCGGACATGTATCCGCCGTAAGACCATCCGCCGATGGCTAGTCTGTCAGGGTCGGCGATGCCCCGGGAGATCAGATCGTCGACACCAGCCATCACGTCTTTGAAGTCGCCACCGCCCCAGTCGCCGCGATTCATCTCAATAAATTTTTGGCCGTAGCCGATCGAGCCACGGATGTTGGGGTAAAAAATCGCATATCCACGCGCTACCAATAATTGGCCCCACGGTTCAACCGTGTCCTCCCATGCGCCGGTGGGGCCGCCATGGATCAACGCGATCAGCGGCAGCTTGGCTTTGCCGTTGTAGCCCGCAGGCTTTAGGAGTGCTGCTTCAATTTCCTGTCCATCGAATGACTTGTATTTATAAAATTCGGGCGTGGCCAGGGAATATTGCTTCCAGGCATCGTTGATGTGGGTGATTTGACGCGGACTTGTTTTCTGATCCCACACAAAAAGCTCCTGCGGTTGTGTAGCGGTCTGCGAGACAAAAAATGCTTCGCCGCCATCCGAGACCGCAAAAGCGGAGGGGTTGATGGAAATCGTAGAAGTGAGCTGCTTGATTGCGCCATTCGCGCCAAATGCGCTGAATTTGGTATGAAAGCCATCGGCAGAAATGGCGAGTAAAGTTCCGTCGCGCAGCCATTGGAAATCGAAAATTTGGCGATCGAGAGTAAGTCCGGAGATATTGCGCGCGGCGTCGTTTTCAACGGGCAGCAACATCAGGTCGTGCGGTGATGGACCGTCTTCGCGGGCGCCGATGTAAGCAACGGTCTTGCCGTTGGGCGAAACACGAAGGTGACCGAAGGGGCCGCGTGGCGCGGCGAGTCGAACCATCTCGCCATCCGGCACGTGAACCCCAAAAATACGATCAGTGTTTTGATCGGATTCCGGATGATCGGTGGCGGAGACGACGAGATTGCGGCCGCTGGGCATCCAGATGAGGTCTTTGATCTCCCAGTTCGCTGGGGTTATCGCCTTGGGATCTCCCGATTCGACGGGCAGCAGCCAGACGCGGGGCTGTTTGTTGTCTTTGTCAGCGATGCGGGCGTCGTTTTTGTCTTTTTCTTTCTTTTCGTCTTCTTCTGTTTTGGCATCGGGCGCGATGTAGGCGATATATTTGCCGTCCTTCGACCACGCAAAGCTCTTGATGCTGCTCTTTCCTTTGGTACGGGCGGCCGCCTCACCGCCACTGCTGTTCATCAAATAGATTTGCTGCTCGTCGCCGCCGCGGTTTGATAGAAAAGCCAACTGGCCGCCATCGGGTGACCAGCGCGGGTTTGTTTCTGATTTCTTGGAGTACGTAAATTGGCGCGCGGCGTCCGTTTTCTTGTCGCATATCCAGATGTGTTGAGCTCTTTGCTCTGCTTTAGGCGCTTCGGAAACCACGAACGCGAGCCGCGTGCCATCGGGGGACAATTGCAGGTCTGATAGAAAATGAATATTTATTGCTGCTTCAGGTGTTAGGGGTAATTTACCGCCAATGGCGGCAGTCTCTTGTGCGTTCACGGGATGTCCGCACCCAAAAACTGCCAGCAAAAACAGAGCAAATCGAACGTTTTTCAAGAAACATCCTCCCAGGGAACGAACGAGCACTCTAGCCGCCGCGATGGCGAATCGTCAAATTACGTGACACCGTCGAGTCAAATCAGAAACTTGCCAACGCTTCCACGTTGCTCCGCTTTTGCGGCGTCGGCTACAATCTAACGTTTATCTAACGCGCAGCCACACTCGCATACCGCGGAGACTCTGGGAACACATGGCCGAGATTCAGCTGCATAACACCCTGGGCGGAAAAATTGAGCCCTTCGTGCCGCAAAAAGCGGGCGAAGTGCGCATGTACAGCTGCGGGCCGACGGTGTACGACTACGCGCACATCGGGAATTTTCGCACCTTTGTGTTTCAGGATATTCTGCGACGCTTCCTGAAGTCTCGCGGATTCAAAATGACCCAGGTCATGAATCTTACCGATGTGGACGACCGCATCATCGCCAATGCCGCTGCTGCTGGAGTAGGCATTCGGGAGTACACAGAGAAATTCGCGCAGGCCTTTTTTGATGATTGCAAAACTCTGAGTTTGGAAGCGCCCGAGCATTGGACGCGCGCAACCGACAACATCGACAGCATGGTGCGACTCATTGAGCAGTTGCGTGAGAAATCGTTCACGTATGAGAGCGAAGGATCCATTTATTACCGCATCTCGAAATTCCCCGATTACGGGAAGCTGTCCAACATCGACGTCGCGGGCATCCTGGCGGGCGCGCGCGTGGATGTGGACCGTTACGAAAAAGAAAGTGCTCGCGATTTCGCGCTGTGGAAAGCGCCGAAGACAGGCGAGCATTTCTGGGAGACCAGTATCGGGCGAGGCCGGCCAGGCTGGCACATTGAATGTTCGGCCATGGCCATGAAATATCTGGGCGAAACGCTGGACATTCATACCGGTGGGATCGATCTCGCTTTCCCGCATCACGAAAATGAGATCGCCCAGAGTGAAGGAGCCACCGGAAAACACTTCGTCAAATACTGGTTGCACGCCGAGCATTTGCTGGTCGAAGGCGAAAAGATGTCTAAGTCGCTGGGGAATTTCTTCACTTTGCGCGATCTTTTTGCCAAAGGCTATAAACCGTCGGCATTGCGGTTTGCGTTGGCCAGTGTGCCATACCGGCGGCAATTAAATTTTACCTTTGATGGATTGCAGCAGGCCGCGAGTTCGGTCGATCGACTCAGAAATTTCGCCGACCGGCTGGCACAGGGCAAGTTTCCCGCAGGCGCGCAAAAAAGCATGGCTAGAAGAATCGTGGAGGCGGCTGAAGAATTTGATGCCGGCCTGTCTGACGATCTGAACACGGCGCGTGCTCTGGGAGCGGTATTTGAATTTGTACGCGAAGCAAACATTGCCATGGACAAAGGGGAGTTTGGGAGCGCCGACGTGCCCGCTGCACAAAAGTTCTTACAAATTTTCGATCAGATTTTTGCGGTGCTTGAGAACAACGACGCTCAGAAACTTCCGGCTCTAGGTTACGGTCAGGAAAACAGCAATGCCGGGGATGCTGAGATCGAAAAACTGGTTGCTGAACGGCAGGTGGCGCGTCAGACACGCGACTTCGCAACCGCCGATCGCATCCGTAAAGAGCTTGATAAACGTGGTATAATTCTTGAAGATTCGCGAGACGGCAGCGTCCGCTGGAAACGCAAATGACCAATAATTTCCAACTCTTCCCCAGCAATTTTTCGCCGGCCGAAACTCGTCCCAACCTCTACGGCGTAGATTAACAACCCCTCCTTGTGGTGAAAGCAGTGAAAATTCTGTAATTGTGTTTCGCCGTACTGTTCGTCGCCCTCCGGCAAGCTCCGCCTAAACGCTGACCACTCTTCTTTAAGGAGGAAGACATGATTACCGCACCGGAATCCAAAACGAAATCCTCTGTGAGTTCGCAATTTAAATCGGAATGGAAGTTTCCTCAACTGCTGACGGAATTGCCCGGACCCAATGCCAAGCGGGTTCTGGAGCAGGACGCCAAGTTTATGTCGCCCTCGTACACGCGCGATTATCCGCTGGTGGCCAAGCGCGGGCGCGGGGCGGTGGTTGAAGATGTAGATGGCAACAGGTTTCTGGACTTTGCCGCGGGGATCGCGGTTTGCTCGACGGGCCACTGCCATCCAAAAGTTGTCGCCGCCATTCAAGAGCAGGCTGCCGAATTGATTCATATGTCGGGAACGGATTTTTATTACGAGAATATGCCGCGGTTCGCTGAAAAATTAGCGGCCACGGTGCCCGGTCCTGAAGCCAAAAAAGTTTTTTTTACCAACTCTGGGACCGAAGCCGTCGAAGGTGCGGTCAAGCTGGCGCGTTACGCGACAAGGCGTGACAAATTCGTCGCGTTTTATGGATGCTTTCACGGGCGCACCATGGGCTCTCTGTCGCTGACGGCGTCAAAAGCAACACAGCGCAAGGGATTTGGCGCGCTCTTGAGTGGCATTGAGCACATTCCCTATCCATATGCATACCGCTGCGCACATGGCCACACCGGCGAGACTTGCGGGGCGGAAATTCTTGAGCAACTGGAAGGACAAATTTTCAAGCGGCTCTTTGATCCCGAAGAAGTAGCGGGAATTATCATCGAGCCCATTCAAGGGGAAGGCGGTTACGTTCCGGCGCCCGATTTTTTCCTTCAGGAGTTACAGCGCATCTGCCGGCAGCACGGCATCATGTTGATCGTGGATGAAGTGCAATCAGGCATGGGACGAACCGGCAAGTGGTGGGCGTGCGAAAATTCCGGCATTGAGCCGGACATTCTTTGCTCCGCGAAGGGTATCGCCAGCGGAATGCCGCTCGGAGCGTTTATTGCCCGAGAAAGCGTGATGAACTGGAAGCCTGGTTCGCATGGTACGACTTTCGGAGGCAATCCGGTGTGCATCGCCGCAGGTTTGGCTACATTCGACCTGATCGAATCGGAATACCGCGAAAACGCGGCCCAGGTTGGCAATTATGTCTTCCAGAAAATCGCGAACTGGACCGATAAGTACAAAATAGTCGGCGATGTTCGCGGGCGCGGTTTGATGATTGGAATTGAGATTGTTCGCGATCAAAAAACCAAGGAAAAGGGCGCCGATCTGCGCAATCACATCGTGGACCTGGCCTTCCGTCGCGGTCTGTGCATACTTGGCGCGGGCGAAAATACTCTGCGGCTCTCACCGCCGCTTTTGATCGACCGCGAACAGGCCGATGCCGCGTTGGCAATTCTTGAGCATTGCATCCAGGAAGTGGAAGGCAAGGCATAACCGAGGTTCGCGGCTCGTAAGATATTCGCCACCCCCGTGGCCGTCCGTAGAAGTTACGGGCGCCACGGGATTTTTCTTTATATACTGCGTGTACGGTTCGCGTCCCACCCAGGCAAGTCATGCCCATATTTTCACGTTTGATATTTAGTGTTGTGCGTTGGAGCGCGCGCCGGGGCCTGCGCGACTCCCCTGCTGACGCCACACCACAGAAACAAAATGATGAAACGCAGCTGAGTGAGAAATTCGAGCGTAAGGAAAAGGCGCGCCGCAGAGGGCTGCTCGGAGAAACTTATGGTTACTGGTACTTGCGCAGGTGCGGCTACGTTTTCATTGCCAAAAATTATATGCCGCAAGGTGCCAAGGGAGAACTGGACCTGGTGGGGTATGACGGGGAAACAATTGCTTTCGTGGAAATCCGAACGCGGACTGTGCGTGGAGAAATTTCTGGGCTGCCGGAGCTGAGCGTCAATTATGCTAAACAAAGTGTGCTGGTGCGCACCGCACAACTTTTCTTGGCGAGCCGCCATCTGAACGATTGTCCTACGCGCTTCGACGTGCTGGCCATCGATAATATTCCCGGCCGTCCGCCGGAAATCAGGCTGCACAAAGACGCCTTCAGCCCGCAATTGCGCCGTTCCAGATAATTTTCTGAGCGTTGTTGCTCTAAATGGCGATACCATCCGCAGCGCAGGTCTGGGCCGTCACCTATCTGTCCATCGGCTCAGTCGCGGTACAATTTATCAATTGCGTTAGCAGCGACGCGCAGCTTCCGTGTGTATGCGCGCGCTCCATAGTAGTAATTAGTCGAGGAGGAACCTTTGCCTGAGTTGCGGAAGGATCCAATCACAGGTCGCTGGGTCATTATTTCCACCGAACGCGGCAAGCGCCCCAACGAATTCCTGCGGGAAAGTGTTGTCGCCTCCAACGGCAAGAATTGCCCGTTTTGTCCCGGGCAGGAATCCAAAACGCCAACGGAAATCCTGGTATATGGACGCAATGGCGGCAGCAAGAATACTCCGGGGTGGAGCATCCGAGTGGTTCCCAATAAATTTCCGGCGCTGGGCATCGAAGGCGATCTGGATCGCGAAGGGGAAGGACTATTCGACAAAATGAATGGCGTGGGCGCGCACGAAGTGATCATCGAGACCCCCGATCACGTCTCCACGCTGGCAAGCCTTCCGGAGCGCGCCGTGGAAGACGTGTTGTGGGCGTATCGCGACCGCATGCTGGATCTGAAGAACGACAAACGTTTTCGCTATATCCTCATTTTCAAAAATCACGGTGAAGCGGCCGGGGCTTCGCTGGAACATCCGCACTCGCAGCTGATTGCGCTGCCAATCGTTCCGCGCCGCGTGCGCGAAGAGGTCGATAATTGTTGGCACTATTACGACGAGAAAGAGCGCTGCATTTTTTGCGACATTATTCGCCAGGAGCGCGACACCGGCGAGCGGGTCATCGGTGAAAACGAGCATTTCATCACTTTGGCGCCGTATGCTCCGCGTTTTCCTTTTGAAATGTGGCTGCTGCCAAAGGCGCATGGGTCTTCGTACGAAAATAATCAAAGTTCCATCTACAGCAGCTTGGCGCGCATGTTGAAAGATACGCTGATGCGCCTGGATTCCGTGCTGGATCGCCCGGCCTACAATTTCATGATTCACACTTCGCCCATCGGTGAAGAAATCAACGACCATTATCACTGGCACATCGAGATTATCCCGAAGCTCACCAAGGTCGCGGGTTTCGAATGGGGCACAGGTTTTTACATCAACCCAACGCCGCCGGAAGAATCGGCGCGTTTCCTGCGCGAAGCAAAAATCGAGTCGCCCCTGGTGAACAAAAAATAAATAAACAGGAAATAGCAAACGAGAAATAACCCGGCCTGACGTTGCTCGCGGTCTTCTCGGTGTTAGATCGTTGCTCCAGACCTCGACACGCAAAGTGCTTGTTTAGGCTTAAACTGCGAACGCTCGCAATTTTGGCCGCTAGCAGCGGCGTCCGGTGTTTGCGCGAGTTTTGCTATACTCAAAAGTTCGGCGCGGTACCCAAGTGGCCCAAGGGAGAGGTCTGCAAAACCTCCATTCGTGGGTTCGAATCCCACCCGCGCCTCCAATTTTCACGCTTTAGAATCTGTGAGTTAGAACTGTGCTTTTTCTCGTGTACCTGCCGTGTACCCCGTGCTTGAGAAGTTTGGGCAGCGATAACCGGATCAAGTCCCCACGCACGAGTAAGGTCCGCTTCAAGTTGTTCCTGCCGAGAGCGAACCCAAGGGGCGTAATTTCTCTCGGTGGTCCGTACGCTTTCGTGTCCGAGTAGGATCGAAACCCTCTCGATGGGAACACCTGTTAGAAGAAGCTCTACGGCGAACGTGTCACGGAAGCGGTGTGGGTGTCCGTTACTAATCTCCGCGAGTTCAAACAGCTTGTTCAATCGCTTTCTCCAACTCCCGATAATTGTTTCCAGCTTTGATTCGCCATCCCAAAAGTAGAAATCGCCAGCAACCTTGGGAGTAGCCTCCAGCGCTTTCAAAACAAAATCCGGCAAAACGTTATTGACGGGAACACCTGTTTTTTGCGTGTAGAGAAGCAGGCGATTCTCTTCGATCCTATTGGCAGAAAGACTCACGGTGTCCCCTATGCGCATTCCACCGTACCGCAACAGCACAACTAGTGCCTGCATACGCCGAGCATTTTCCGAACCGCGGCCAGAAAATTCATTTTCGTACTTATTGATAGCCGACAGTATGCGAAGCATCTCATTATGGGTGAATGGCAATGTGGGGCAGAGAGTGATTTTCGGCGCTTTCAAATCGCTGGCAGGGTTCTCGGGTATCCATTTACGCTTCTGTCCAAAACTGAAAAACGTGCGTAGCCGTTCCAGTTTCTTGCCGCTTGAGCGCTGACCATCAGACCATTCGGAGCGAAATTTGCTTACATCAGCTAAAGTGAATTCATCCAAGAAACGGAGGCCGTGACGTGCAGCAAAGTCCACCATCTGACTTTCCAACGTTTTGTACTTCCGAATAGTTTCTATGTGGAGTTTGCGGGCCTGCATATCAGCCCGACAATCAGCCCACGCGTCTTCCAGCCCCTTTCTCTCTGGTTTCACGTCTCTCCGGTCATTGGCTTCCCACTCGCGGACAGTCTCTTGCGCTCGCTGCCAATCCCGGAGTTTCAAAGACTCCCTCAGTTCTTTGCCACCCAAGAAGCCGTCCACCCAAATGGGGCACTGGCAGTGCCGATGCTCACGGCCCTTGTCGCGGTGCTTACATGCTTTGCGATGTCTGCGATAAATCGTCAGCATTGTGGGAGACTCCTAACGGACATTTGACTTCGATGATAAACGACGATGCACGCGTTCGAGCACAGTCTGAGGAATGCGCAGCGTAACGTACCGCCTCTTATGGCGAGGACTCCGCTCCCCGATCACAAGCACACCCGGCTCATTCTCGAAAAGTTCACGAACCTTATCACCGCTCAGATTCCACATCTCAGCGATTTCCGCAACGGCGTAGTGCCGCTCGATATGCACTGAGGTTTCGACTTGTGACGGTACAGCCATAGATTGCGTGTGACTCCTTGCGCATAAAAATCGACAAGAATTCTGTCGAAACCCATTCTGATTCGGACGTTGGACTTGTATCCGTCGTGCAATCCAGCTTTGCGAATGTCCGGGCAAAATTCTTTGGAGAGGTAAGCGGTACGATCTGGACTCTCGCCGCGAAAAGAAACAGTGGAGTCGTCGAACCCAGCCCCATAGAAATGACCTGTTGACATCATAGCCAGTCAAATGTACCCTGTCAATATGTTTCGATACAGACGATCGGTTTGTATCTTGCATTGAGAAAGTGAGGTTCCGATTGCCGGACAAGCCAGATAGGCCTGAAAAGCCACCGCAGCAACAGACCCTTTCGGTGCGAATTAGCGAAGCCCTGCGCACGCGCTTGGAGAGTGCTAAGCAACTCATGTCATCGAGAACGGGCGAGAGCGTTTCCACTTCGGAAATCGCCAAGCAACTTCTCGAATCTGCGCGTGAGGACCGTCTCGAAGTTGTAGACCTGCTCTCTGAGCCAACCGACGCGCTCCTTGAGATTCGAAGAAAAGCAGAGGGGCAACATGTCCTGTCAAAGGCCGAGTGGACTGTGCTCGCTCATTTCGTCCAGCAGGGCCTCGAAGCCTTCTCATCTAAGGCGGCACCAAATCCTGTTTCACGCGAATCGCTCACCGCCGTCCTTGATGCATTTCTAGCTGTCTACGAACTGCGGAAGGGGTCTTCTAAATGGGACGAATACTACCTGGGTAATTTGCCCTCAGATTGCCGTCCCGCGAGAGCGAAAGTCTCCGCGAGTCCCGATCAGGCCACTCCCGACATTGTGCGGCGGACAGTCGCCGAGACTCGCAGACGCGTCAACGATTTGGCAGGCAAATATGAGCCGCTGCTATCTGGCCGTAATCTCTATGTGCTGCTTGAAGAAGAGAAGCTAACTGGAGCCGACGCACTGGACCGCGCACTTCGGCCCTACTGGTCTGTGTTATGGCGGCTCGCAGCGCGAGGCCACTACTATCTCCGAAACGCGCCGATACGGAAGAAAGCTAGAATGCGGGATGACATCTATAGGCCGCCTATCCCGTCTGTCAGCGAAGGCCAATACACACTCTCCTTCGCGCGTGGAGACGGCAATGATTTCTCCGTGCTCCTGAGTTTCCCAGGACCACGGGCACCGATGTATCCGCTTGGTGGCTATCCCGTCCTCGCTGAGTTCCGCGCGATGCTTGCCGCCCTCGACCCCGAAGGCTCGACGACCTCCTGGAAGGGCGAGCACTTCTATGCCTATCTCGCCGAGCAAGGGAACGAGGGAGAGTTCTGGTTTCGTGCTCACGACAACGGAATCACTTTCGGCTTTTCCGAGAAGGAATGGAATGACCTGCGGGGATTGTTCAGCCGCGCTTGGGACATCCCGCAGGTAAAGATTGCCTGGAATGAATTGATTCTTGAATTCGGTGAGCTATGAAGAGCGGTGCCTTCGGCACCGGGAGTTGGACTGACACGTCACCCCGTTTCGGGTGCTGTATGGCAACCAAAGTTGCCGTACGGGAACTTGCTGCAAACGCGGCAGCTAACAACTCTTCGCTGACCGTGGTTCTCTCGCATCAGCTATTGGTTCCCGTATGGGAACTTGTTGATTTTGTTGGTGGTCAGATCTCGCTCACTCGCTTTCTCTTCAGTTAGAACTAGGAAGTGCCGAATGCCTACACCACGAACCAAGTCCATCAGCACCAAAGTCACCGAAGAGGACTACGCGCAGTTTGAAGCCCGCGCGGGCGATCAGACGATCAGTGAGTGGGCGCGCGAGACTCTGTTGAGGGCGGCCAAGCCAAGTCCCGCCGAGCAAACCATCATGGCGGAACTGCTTGCCCTGCGAATGATCCTGATGAATATCCTGTTTACTATTGCCAATCGGGAGCCGCTCACAAGCACGGCGATGGACGACATTATTAAACGGGCCGATGCGGGCAAGTTGGCGAAAGCGATGGAACGGCTGACGAGTCCAGCTACGGGGCCACAGAGAGGCTGAGAGATAACCCATTCGGAGGAAGGCCATGCACATGGAATGGGGCCGAGCAAAGAGCACGGTAGGACCGAGCACCCAGCCGGTCTACACCTATGCCTTAGTGCTCATCTCCTTCATCGCAACTCTAGGAATCGAGGGCTTCCGCTACAAGCAGGTCTGGACGCCCTTGGAACGACATTATTTTCCTGACTATCTCGGCTCGCAGATAGTCGGGGTAGTACGCGACAACGGCTGGTACACGCTGCTCCAAGTTGCTACGCGGAAGGGGAGTCGATTGGCACTGGACAGCGATGTTGTTCTCACGGTCACGGAAAGTGGTGAGAACTATTTCGCGCTCACCAAAGAGGCCTTGACGCATGGCGCGCTGCGTCTTGAATCCCATTACGGCCATTACAACAACGCCGAGATGCATGCCTTCCTGGGCAACTTGATTTATCACAACCAAACGCCTATGGATTTTTTCCGCCCGGCGTTGTGGGCTGGGCTGGTTCTGTTCTTCGCGGGCCTGTTGCCAGCGACCCATCTGGACCACAGTCGTTCTTCTACGCTGCGCTATGGGAGGAGACTGGCACGCTCCGATTCGATGAATGTGCCGCAGCTCAACCGCAGACACCGCTTCCGTGGGATAAGTCTAGTGAACGGGGGTCGAGCGGTGCTGGACAGGATGGTGGGTCTTAACAAGAAGCTCCGTGTTCCACCCGGCAAAGACAATCCCGGCGTCCTGCTCATGACAGAGCCCTTGCCTCAAGAACCAGTCAAGATGGCAGCAGCCGCTGCGGGAACAGTTAAGAGGTCCCAGGCGAGCGGCACGCGACAGGAATCAGCGCCACCAAAGCAAACGCCGAATCAGGACCAAAAGTTGGAACATGACGTGGCATCCGCCAAGAGACGCTTTTTCGAATAGAAGAACATGCTTACCATTTCCAAGCCGCTCAGTGCAGGTCAGGCCCGTGCCTATCATCACGAGGAGTTCAGCAACGCGCAGGAGAACTACTACAGCGAAGCCGACCGGATACGGGGCGAGTGGCACGGAAAGCTGGCCGAGAAATGGGGACTGCGTGGTGCAGTGCAGGAGGAACAGTTTCGGCGGCTCAGCGATGGCCAGCATCCGATTACCGGCGAGCAATTGGTTCGCCATCAGACGGCACGGGAATATGTGAACGAGCATGGCAAGACAGTCAAGGCGATGGAGCACCGCGCTGGTTGGGATGCGACCTTCTCGGCACCGAAAAGCGTATCGCTGACGGCACTTGTGGGAGGCGATCAGCGCGTGCAGGATGCTCATCGGGCCAGTATCGGAGTCGCGTTGGATGAGATGGAACGATATGTCCAGGCCCGGCTTGGAGGGAATCTTCCACCAGAAACAACGGGCAACTGGGTCGTCGCAAAATTTGAGCACGATAGCGCGAGGCCTGTAAGCGGTTATGCCGCCCCGCAACTTCACACTCACGTCGTCTTCTTCAATCTAACAGAGACCGAAAATGGCGAAACACGTCCGGTGCAACCGCAGGAACTTTATCGCACGCAGCAGTACGCCACTGCCGTATATCGCTCGGAACTCGCGCACCGTCTGCAGGAATTGGGTTACGAGATCGAACACGGCAAGAGCGGTCAGCCGGAAATCAAGGGTTACAGCCGCGAGTATCTGGACGCTTCGAGTCCGCGCCGGAAGCAGATCGAAGGGCATCTGGCGATGGAAAATCAGAGCGGTGCGGCGGCGGCGCAAATCGCCGCGCACCAAACGCGTGAGCCCAAGATCGAACTCTCACACGAGGAGATGCAGCGGCGGCACCAGGACATGGCATCGGACTTCGGCGATCAACCTAAGCGCGTGAGGGCGGAGGCCAAAGAAAGATCATATGACGTTAGGCAAGATTCGAGAGGGAGGATTGCACACTTCGCTGTGACCTTCGCAAGAGAACGAAATCTGGAACGCGACGCTGTGGCGGATGAACGCACCCTACTGGCGGATGCGCTCCGGCGCTCCATGGGCGGAGCCACCCTGGCCCAGGTGAAAGCCGACTTCGAAGAGCGCATCAAATCTGGTGAGTTCGTCGAAGCGCAAAAGAAAGGCAGCTCGCCCGACCGGGCATTTACAACCGCGGAGATGATTGGCTGTGAGCAGGACACGATCAATACCACGCGAGCGGGACAGGACCAGCATCCCGCGCTGGCGACTTTTGCCACACGCAGAGCCATCCGAGAGTTCCACGGGCATCTGAGCGATTCGCAACGCCGGGCTGTTGAACAAATCCTGTCGAGTCGCGACCAAGTGACGGCGCTTGAAGGCGTCGCCGGCGCGGGCAAGACTACCTCTCTGACAGCGATCCGCGAAGCCGCCGAGCGAGAGGAATATATCGTCAAGGGGTTAGCGCCCACCTCTCGCGCAGCACAGACATTGGGAGAAGGGGGAATCAGAACAACTTCCTTGCAACGGCATCTTGCCCAAACCGATGAACCGTACGATGGACGGAAAAGGTTTTACATCTTGGATGAATCAAGTCTTGCCAGCACCAGACAAATGAACGAATTCCTCCACCGGCTCAAAAGAGATGACCGTGTATTGCTGGTTGGTGACACACGCCAGCACCAGGCCGTTGAAGCGGGCAAACCGTATCAGCAGTTGCAGGAAGCAGGCATCCAGACGGCTCGACTGGACGAGATCGTACGGCAAAAAGACCCGGCGCTCAACGAGGTTGTAGAAAAGCTTTCGCGAGGACAAGTCACGGAGGCGATGGAGAAACTCGATGCCGGCGGACGTGTACATGAGATCGTCGACCGGGACGAGCGCATCGCTGTTATCGCGCATGAATATGCGAAGCAGCCGAATGGCACGCTCGTCGTTTCCCCCGACAACCAGTCGCGGATGGCAATCAACCAAGCGATCCACTATGCCATGCAGGATACGGACCAGATGACCTACCACGAGCACCGGATGAAGGTATTGGTCGCCCGGCAAGAGATCACGGGCGCTGACCGCCAATGGGCCGCCCGGTACGAACCTGGCAATGTGCTGCGGTACGCCAAAGGCAGCAAATTACTTGGCATCTCACCAGGAGAATATGCACGAGTCGAAAGTGTTGATGAGAAACAAAACCACGTCATAGTCGAACGGGAAAATGGCCAGCGTCTGAGCTATGACCCGCGCCGCTTGCAAGGTGTTACGCTATACTGGGAGGCAGAGCGAGCGTTCAGTCGAGGCGACCGCATACAGTTCACCGCCCCGAATCGAGACCAGCATGTCGCCAACCGTGAGCTTGGAACGATCGAGAAGCTCGACGACTGCGGCAAACTGCGAATTCGTCTCGACTCAGGCCGCGCGATTGCGTTCAACATACGAGAGAATCCGCATCTCGACTACGGTTACGCAGTGACGAGCCACAGCAGCCAGGGGCAAACTGCTGATCGCGTGCTTATCCACATAGACACCGAGCAGGGTGGAGAAAAGCTCGTCAATCGTCGCTTGGCATACGTCGCGATGTCGCGTGGCCGCTACAATGCGCAAATCTATACCAACGATAAAACCTCTCTTGCCCAAGGGCTTGGCCGCGACGTTTCACATCGGTCTGCATTGGAGTTGACGCGCGCGCCAGAGCCACAAGTCGAACAAAAGAGTGAGCCGTCATCCTCTCTCATTCAGGAGAGACAACAAACAATCGAACGAGACCTCAGTCCTGGCCGATGAGCACGCTATTCGCTCCTGCGGTCTCAATTCCTCAGCCTCTTCATCCACCCTTTTAGGGGTGTCGTGTCATACCCGCTCCCGGCGCGTCAGCGCCGCTCTGCTCCGACGCTCCCGGGGCGCTACGGCGCTCAGTGTCAACCGGCAGCTAACCGACCGGAAACAACAGTCGTAGGTCCAAGCCAGGGCACGGGTCTCGAGCGAGCGGTCACAGATAAACGCCGAAGCCGAACAACCACATAACTTCAAACATCCGTTCGCCGGTGTCCCGATCTCCCGCGAACGGAATCGTTGTCTCCCGATCTCCCTGTCTCCCAAGCTCCCGTGTTGGACGGCTTAAGTGGCGGCAATGCAGCCGTCGCTTTTGTCATCGCTGCACCCATCTTCGCTACGGTGCTGTTATCTGATGCCAGAAGCCGGAGCACACCTTTCTTATTTTGGAAATCAGCGCAAAAAATTAGGGCTTCTGCACTGGGAGTCACTTCCGACATGCCGGCTGCGTTTCTGTCCACCACTCCGTCCTGACGGTAGCGCCGGTAGCCCCAATAAGTTTCCGCAGGACCGCCGCTCTCGAAGGTCAGCTATTGCCGGGTGTTTTTGAAATTCGGCGCCACAGAAAAATATCCCCGATACTTCCCGTTGGCCGGGTCTTTCATTGAACCTATACTCGCAACATCCGGACCGCGAAACAACAACGCCCACTCATCATCTTCAGGTGAAGGAACATCGTTGCTTACAAAACCCAACATGAGACGGCCCTCTGAACGTCCATCAGACATGTGCAAGACTGGTTTCTGTTGGTCGGTCAGGTAGAGTAGGGTACGGGATTTGCCGTCCTTGCCCATAAGGTTCATGAATGGAACCTGGTTGGACATCAAGCCAACCGCAAACGCTTCATTGGGATTCTGTCGAGTAAATCCGGTCGGTTCGCTGGGAAGTTTCAACTCCCCATTAGGGCCGACATCGCCCGCAGTTTTCGGGAGAAACGCGAGAACGGTGTTATTTCCTCTATCAGTCCCCCAAAAGGCGACCACACGGCCAGTGCTGTCCGTCAACTCAAACCGAGAAGCTCGAACTACGCTCACTTTTTCCGGTCTGGCGGATTGCAAGCGCAAATAGAAAGAAGCGCCCACAGCGCCGAACACGCATGATAATAACAAGCTAAGACCTTGCTTGACGATGCTCCTCATTTTGACCTCGGCCCTGTATTCCCTCGATTTATAGAACACCGGTCGCAAATCTTACTTCGGCGTAAATTTACAGTCCTTTGAGAGCCAAACCGTTATGTCGTTGGTTCCTGGATTCCTCTGCACGAGCCCGAAACGTTTGAACTTCTGAAACAAAGTTGGATCGTCCCAGCCGGTGTAGGCGTGGAGGTCTTCATGTAACAAGACTAAATCGACGCCAAGGGGATTCGAGAACGCGTTTGGACCCAAGAGTATCGCCGCACCCCAAGGACCCTGCAGGGTCAAGCCCTCAACGCCGAAACCAAGAGATCCATTAAGTGTGGTCATGTCCTTGTTTCCCACAACATCATTTTGGGTCAGACCGTTCGCTGCGGGGTCGCGAGCAAAGAACAGGGGCGTCGATTCCGCCACTTCGTCCCATCGCCTCCGCGTGAACCCTGGAATGACTTTTTTGAATACCTTAATGCAGTTCTCTGATAGGCAGGCATGGTTCCCGGAGGGGTCCCGCATATTCACAGGATTGTTGACAACATAAGCGTAAAGATTAATATCCCCACCCATGAACCCAATCGAATCTTCGGAAATAAACCTCCCAGGATTCTGGTCGTAGTATCTGGCGCGATAGTAATATAAGCCGGTTTCTATGTCCGACTCGCGGCCGTGTACTGGAACGGGTTCACGAGCGAGCCGGTCGAGGCTATCACCTTTCCGAAGGAGTCATAAGTGTAGGTGTTGGCGACCGAGCCAGCCGCGTTGCTCAAGGACGAAATTGAGCCGAGTCCATCGGCATGGTAGTAGCTCGTGGCACTGCTGCGGAGCATAGCCAATGGCTCATCGATGTTTTGCGTATCCTCGTAGCGGGCCACGACGGCACCTGAAGAATTCGTTTCCTCGATGAGATTGTCGCCATCGTACGCGAACACTGAGGCGCCACTCGATGAAGACAGGACCCCGAGTTTAAAATGCCCATAACGTATTTGGGGGAACGGTGAGCTTTTTCTTTTAAGCGTCGAAAGGACTTCTTTTTTCAGAGTTTTTCTGCAATCTGCGCAGAATTGCGGAGTACTGAGCAACAGCAATAATCGAAACATCCTCTGGACTCGGGTAAAGGCACGCCGGATGGAGAAGTCAAATCTTTTCCGGCCAAGACTCCTGCGGTGAGGATAGCAGCAACGATTTCAGGATTTTCCATCTGGTGTCCTTTCCCAAAACAAATAGCAACTTGCGGCAGAATAACACCAAAGCAAAGGATAGATGGAGACGTCAAAGAACCGCGGGCGGCGGCAAGTTAGCGGTTTTAATGACTACCTGCCGTGTCGCTTCCTTTTCTTTGTCGAATCGCGTCCGCATATCCACAAGTTCGGAATCAAGTTCTAGTCGAGCCCGGCCGAGCTTGAAAAGCACCGTTTCGATCTCATTGAACACAAGGATGATCTCGAATAGCGCCGGAATGAGGATTTTGGGTTCACCGCCAAGGTAGTGAAAGTTATACTGCAAATCAGTTGCTGTTCGAGTGATGACGAATCGGGTCACGATCGAGTTTATGTTTGTATGCGACCCGAACTCGGAGAATTGTTTCCATAGTCTGTGTAGTTCCGGCAATCCATCGAATAGCCGGATCGCTTTTTTCTGTTCGAACTCTTTGCTGAAAATCTTCTTGGCGCCTTCGCTATCGTTCTTTTCAATCCACAATTTAAGCAGTTGAGGGTCGGATGCCAATCTGTGTCCATGAACTGCCGATTCGATAGCATCTCTCAGAAGTGAGTGCGACTCAGAAAGGCACGTTGAACACCCGAGTTCAGCTGCAACTCGCATCTTCTGGTGAGCATTCATAAATAGAATCATTGGAAGCATCAGGTGCGGATCACGTAACCGCTGCATGGTATCGAATTCCCTTTGCAGAATTGCGTCCAACTGCATGAAGCAATTCCAGATCTGTGGAAACCGCTGAATCGTCGAAAAGAAGTTATAACGCTTTGTCAGGTAGTACGATTTGTAGGGTTCAGATATTTGGTGTCGCTCGAACTTCACGAGCAAATCATTGTCAGTCTGTTTTTGGATCATGAAATCTCACTATGATTCGCGAAGCCGTGCTGGCTTCGCCTTTGTATGTTAAATCGGTTTGAATTGAATGGCGGTTGGAACACAACACTCTTTAACTAACTTCTTAGGGAAACGTGGGGACAGGAACGTGTGAAGAAATTGATATTTGAAGCGAAAACGGCCGAGTGTAGAAGCAGTAGTAACGTCATCGATCAAACATGCGGGAAGTTGAAATTCAATTACATCCGCAGGGCTTTTTCGTCAAAGGAACTGTACCGCCGTGTGATCCCGGACCTAAGGTCGGATCAACTAAGGGAACTTTAGGATCGAAAGGCAAAGGCGGCACACTGCCCAGTCCAGGAGGATTATTGTACGTTCGCTGACTCAGGTCCGGAACGAATATCCTCGGAAAGATGGTGTTGCTTTCAGGTATCCCACCCGCCGCCAGCGCCGCTCTTCCAGAACTCCCAGCTCTAGGGGGGTCGTCTGGATTTCCAACCGACACTTACGACGTAGAAGCCAATGCAGCATGACGCTGCACCGGCGATTAGGAAGGGTGTCTTATCGCTTGGCACCAATAGCCCCACTAGAATTGCTCCCGCCCCGGAAACCACGCACAGCCAACCCCTGAGCGAAGCCGCCGCCATGAAATTACGTTCCGGGGTTTGTTTGAACGTAGCTAGAGGGCCGCCCGGTTCCGCAGTCCGATTTCGAATTGAATACC
The DNA here is from genome assembly GCA_963733775.1 of uncultured Acidobacteriota bacterium. GTDB lineage: Bacteria > Acidobacteriota > Terriglobia > Acidiferrales > UBA7541 > Acidiferrum. Next base: position 1,018,977 of record CAVTEE010000006.1, read on the forward strand.
AGACCACTACGTAAGCGAGAATTAAGAAAGCGAAAAATAGGACGCCCACCAGATTTGCTGGCGGTAAGGAATGTCTCGTTGCCGCAATACCCAGCACAACGGACAATAATAAAGAAAGCAAAAAAATAATTTGTAGAGCTCTCATCACTCTTGACATCGACGGTCCTTAGAATAGGCTTTTAGTTTGTAACTCTATGCAAGTATCGGTTATATTGGATCGGCTATTTCTTCATTGGGTAAACCAGGTCAAGAACGCCGTTGATTGCATTGCCTACACCGACGGGTGTGAACGAACCACTAAGCCCGAACGTCGTTAGGCCCTCGATTGTGGAGGCAGTGGACGCCATTTCAACGTTACCCCCAGTCGCCAAGAGAGTGATCGGCCCACTGATACTGGTGAATACGCTAACTGCATCAGCAGCTTGGCTCAAGCCGCTGCTCCCCGTAATTGCAGCCCCAATCTGCATCAGGCCAGTTACAGCTGTGGGAGCGGCGGTCGTAGCCTCATATATCGCTCCAGGGAGCGTTATGCCTCCGTCCACAGGGGCAAGAACGCCAAGGGCTGCCGCCGCTGCAACTTTTTCCTGCGCTGCAAAGAGGTTGAGCGTGCCGGCTCCAAGAAGACGCAGCCGGTCCCAAGGCGTGATAGGTGTGGGTGAGAGGCCAAATGGGTCGGCCCAAAACATTGGGTTGTTCGAGGCGTAGGCATAGCCATTAATGCCGCCAACTGGGAACGCCGGGTCTTCCGAGATGAACCTCTGTAGCGTTGTCGAGTAGTAGCGCGCCCTATTGAAGTACACGCCGGTGCCGTCGTTCTCTCGGCCGGCGTATTGAAATTCATTGGCCGAGCTGCCCGACGTAACCGTCGTGTTGCCAAATGGATCGTACGCATACTGCGCCAGTGAGCTACCGGAGGAGTTTCTCAAGTTGATCGTGCTATTAAGCCCGTCGGTAAGGAAGTTCGCGGTTCCGGTCGAGTCGGTGCGGGTAAACACTTCGTCGATTCCGCCGGACAACAGGTTGGCTATGGGAGAACCGCTGGAGAGCTCTTGTACAATATTCGCGCCATCGTACAGATAATTCGTGGTGCTTCCAGCAACAGTTTTAGCTACCCGGCGGCCATACGGGTCATACTGAAAACTGATCGAACTGGAGTTCATCGAGGCAAGTTTATTCCGCGCGTTCCAACTGTAGCTATTCGTCCCATCGCTGGTCATATTGCCGTTCGCGTCATAGGAGAGAGAAGCGCTTCCCCACGCCGTCAGTTGATTGTCAGCGGGTTGACCGGCCTAACGGGTCGGTCAACCCAATCATTCTGCCTGCATTATCGACCAATCGAGTCGTAGTTCGACTAAGCGGATCAATGATGGAAATCAAGTCGCCAGATCTGTACGCGAAAGACGTCGTCTCGCTCAAAGCATTCGCTATCGTGAGTACCTTACCCTCACCCCTCACCATCGTGAGTTAGCGTTGTTTGGTGGCCCAATTGAAGCGGCCAATCGCGGGGTCGTAGTATCTGGCGCGGTTATATCAAGATGGGGTTCGCGTAGCGCTCACTGTTTTAGGTGAACGACGAACAATTTCAGGACCGTCGCAAGTATCAAGCCTGCCACCGAGTAGATAATTCCATTGGCGACGGCTGAAAGAAACAAGCCAAGCACATTGCCCCATCTTCCCTCGTTATGATACGTCATCAGCATCAGATTGCTCGGCCACAGCCAATCTGTAGCATCGCTTAGGATCGGGGCGCTATGAGGCGTGATCGATGTATGTCCGGTCAAATAGTTCCAAACGAAGCCGAGCAAGAGGGCAATTAAGAATCCGCACACCCCGAATATGAGAGTCATTCGTCGTAGCACTAAACAGTCTCCTTTCAGGGAGCACAATTCAGAGCGTGACTTGCGCATCGCGTGTGGATATCATGCATAAAATTCTTCGGCTTGATTGATACTGGGATGTTTATTCCTGCAGCCCCTAAGACATTGTTCGCAAACATAGAACAATTTCGGCCCGTGAGCTTGTAATTCCCGGGATTGTCGTGAAGTCGCCGGATGTAGTCGAGCATTTGCTTGTCCTGATCGGGAGTGGTGTGCACAGATACGGTATCCCAGACCTGTCGGTTCGGTCCCCCGCCTGGTTCCTTTACGGTCCCCGGGACGGAGACGTCGAGAGCTGCTTTCGTATCGGTGCCATCGATATTTTCGAATCCAACGAACGGTCCATCGTTGACCGCGACGACTATGTGTCCAGAAGGATTGCCGCCTTGCCCTGCGAGCCATCGAATTGTGATATCAAGGCCAAAGGGATCAACCCAATCGATTGGGCTATTGCCAGCATAGGCGAAAAGATTCGTTCCCCCGCCATAGAAGCCGATGGGGTCTTCGCTAATAAATCGTTGGAGGGTAGGCGAGTAATACCGGGCCCTGTTGAAGTAGAGTCCGGTACCGTCGTTTTCTCGGCCGGTGTATTGAAACTCATTGCTCGAACTGCCTGACGTGACCGTTGTGTTGCCGAAGGGTTCATACGCATATTGGGCAAGCGCGTTGCCCGCACTGTCCGTTAGGGCCAGAGTGCTCCCAAGTGCGTCCGTCAAGAAGGTTCGCGCACCTGCCGAATCCGTGCGCTGGAACACTTCATCCACTCCGCCCATCAGCGAATTGGCCGTATTTGTGCCCCCGATTACTTCTTGCACCGCGTTTGCACCGTCGTAGAGGAAGCTGGTGGTCGTGCCTCCAATGGTCTTCGAGGTGCACCGACCGAACGCATCGTACCGGAAGCTCGCCCCGGAAAGCGTCGAAACCAGCCGATTGCGAGCGTCCCAGGTATAGCCATCGGTTCCACTGCTCGTCATGTTTCCGTTCTAGTCGTAAAGGAGGTTTGCCGTCCCCCACGTCGTCAGCTGATTGTTCCCGTTGTAACCCGTCTGGTTTATTTCGAGCGGCAATCCTGTCCGTGCCCCCCCATCAGTGCCGGCATCCGCTCCGCCGTCGCACTAGTCTGACAAAACCACCAATAACCCGTGTTCAGCAAGGTGAAACCAGAGCTACAGTGACTGCCCTCGCCATGGCTGCCTTCGAATCTTCTGCGAATCGCCGCTGGAGCCGTCTCGATAACGGGTACGCGAACTTTGCTAGGCCAGCCCGTGGCCTCGAAAATGCAAATAGGTCGTACCAAACAGAGTCGTCTTGAGTATGCCACTCAATCGAGAATCGCTCTTCCCCGCTTTCACTGTGTTCCAAAAGGGTACCGTAGGCGAACGCGTACGTAATAATTGGTCCGTCGCTCTTGTGTTCTACATAAATGATTCTACATGGATTGAGCGACCAGAAACGGAAGTGCTGTATTAGCGCCGCCACATTGGCTCCCGCAATCGGTGTACGGGGCCAGCACAGCTGCACCCAAGACATCCTGAACATCTCCCAACTGTTTATTGCAGCGACTGCGGCATTCCAAACACGCTCACCTCGACCCAACTGGATTCGATTGTGGTCGGTAATGTAGCCATATGGAGCCAGACCCTTGGCGGAAACACCAACCGGAGAATACGAAAAGTCTGACTCTACCTGAGCCACTAAGAAGTTGCGAATTCTACTATCAGTGGGCTTCCTTATGAAGAACATCGCTCCTGCTGCATCGCCGCCTACCACCTGCCGTGGACAGCGATATGCTGGTTTCTGTTGTCATTCAAGCCTCTCGCATTTGCAAACAAACATCAAGGTACCGACCGGGATCTCCAATTCGAACTAATGAGGTTGGATTGCTCCACTTCGTCTGAGTTCCTCCTGAGTTCCAACAAACAAATACCACTCTTTCTTCTCGCGATTTACGGCAATGGACCAGACCAGGGAATTGGTATTCCAACCGTCTGCACGAAGTTTGGTCCGCTCCCCCCGTGAATTAAGGGATTCGTAGCGTACATATCTCCAGCCCTCTGGGATTGGGCTGGATGTGCAACCACGCCCCGACGCTGAAGTCGGTATAACCAAATACACGCCTTCCTTGGCAAGAGGTGGACAGGAGGAATTTTGAAATTCCACCACAACCCAACCTCGATACGCCTGCGGAAATCGCCACGAGATTGGCCTGGCCAATTTCCCAGTGTAAATAGCCGCGGCAATGGTCACAGCAAAGATCAACACAACAGCACCCAGCAACACCCCAACAGCTTTGAGCAAGGATCTCGGCTTCATAAGTGAAAACCCTATTTAGGACCTATGGGTATAAGAGGTCCCAGTAGATTAGAGGGGCCAGTTCCGGCCTGGTTGCTGTCGTACGAATAGATTAGAGTGGGCCCTCCAGGCGCTCCGTATTCCCAAGCTTCGATGGAGGGAAAACTAGTACCTAAGCCGCTTATGTGGGGTACTCCATCGGGGCCGACTGAGACCGTAACACTGTACCCTGCGTCTGGCGCCAATCCAAAACCGAGTCCATCACTTGCCCAACAATGCGCTTGAAATCCCTGGAATCCCTGTGCTCGGTCTTTCCTGCCAGCAAATGGACTCGCGCCGCAGCTAGAGATCACTCCCGGTGAGGACAAGCCGTGGAAGTTGGATATGCCAGGCAGATGTGATTCCTGTACTGAACCATCCGAATTAAGATTAATAAGCTGAGAAGTCCGATATGTATCGCCACCATTCGGATTGGGACCACGATTATCCCCAGTGAATCCCCACGCCGTGGGTGAAGGAATAAATGTATCAATGCAAAAGCGAAGCCCTGTCCCTCCAGGATCTTGACACAAGCCAAATGGATCATTGAAATTAACAGGATTATCGCCTGCATAGGCGTACAGGTTGGGGTCCCCACCTGCGAATCCGATTGGGTCTTCGCTAATGAATCTCTGCAATTGCGGATTGTAGTATCTGGCCCTATTGAAGTACACGCCGGTGCCGTCGTTCTCTCGGCCGGCGTATTGAAATTCATTGGCCGAGCTGCCCGACGTAACCGTCGTGTTGCCAAATGGATCGTACGCATACTGCGCCAGTGAGCTACCGGAGGAGTTTCTCAAGTTGATCGTGCTATTAAGCCCGTCGGTAAGGAAGTTCGCGGTTCCGGTCGAGTCGGTGCGGGTAAACACTTCGTCGATTCCGCCGGACAACAGGTTGGCTATGGGAGAACCGCTGGAGAGCTCTTGTACAATATTCGCGCCGTCGTACAGATAATTCGTGGTGCTTCCAGCAACAGTTTTAGCTACCCGGCGGCCATACGGGTCATACTGAAAACTGATCGAACTGGAGTTCATCGAGGCAAGTTTATTCCGCGCGTTCCAACTGTAGCTATTCGTCCCATCGCTGGTCATATTGCCGTTCGCGTCATAGGAGAGAGAAGCGCTTCCCCACGCCGTCAGTTGGTTGTCAGCATTATACGAGGCAGTACTGACCGCCGATGGCAATCCCGTTTGCGCGTAACTTCCGCCCAGGCTAGTCCGTCGCCCACCGGCGTCGTACGAATAGGTGAGGTTCCCTAAAGTGGTAGTGCCTAGCGTGTAGGTCAGCCCGGTCAGGTCTGATCCGTCATCGTAACCGTAGCTGATGACTATCCCATTCGGCAGAGTCAGGGATGATCGCCGATTCGTTGAATCATACGCGAAGGATACAGTCGGCGTCCCTTGGGTAATTTGCGTCAGTCGGTTCGCATTATCGTAGCTGTAATCGACAGCCGTCTGTCCTGAGACTGTCGCGCTAGTCCGCCGGTTTGCGTTGTCATAGGTGTAGCCAATGGTTCCTTGCGGCGAGACTACCGCGGTCAGTCGGTTGAGGTTGTCGAAAGTTGGAGTGATAGTTCCTGTGACGGAATCCACCACGCTGGTGAATCGGTTTCCGGCATCGTAGTTGTACGTGATCGTACTTTCATATGTGGGTCCAGTCGTATATCCGAACCCAGCAAAATTCCTGCGCAGCAATGCGTCGAAAGTGTACTTGGTAACCTTACCCCGCCGGTCGGTGAACTGGGTGAGATTCCCCGCTGCGTCAAAGCTATAGCTTTCGGTATTCGAGAGCGGATCGGTCCGGGTCGACACTCGATCCATATTGTCATAGGTGTAGGTTGTATCGTGGCTGTTCGAATCTGTCAACGTGAGCAGGTTACCATTACCGTCATAGGTCAACGACGTTGTATTCCCCGCTGGATCCGTCACACTTGTGATGTTGTTCAGCGCATCGTAGGTGTGGCGGAATGACCGGCCCAACGGATCCGTCAAACCAATCATTCTGCCTGCGTTATCGACCAATCGAGTCGTAGTTCGACTAAGCGGATCGATAATGGAAATCAAGTCGCCAGATCTGTATGCGAAAGACGTCGTATCGCTCAAAGCATTCGCTATCGTGAGTACTTTACCCTCACCATCGTGAGTTAGCGTTGTTTGGTGGCCCAATGGGTCAGTTATTGTCGACACATTGCCAGATTGATCGTACGAGAGACTTGTTGTGTGACTCAGTGGGTCTGTTACGCTTGCCAATTGGCTGAACATCGGTTCGTATGAGTAGGATGTAGTTACGGCTCCTGAAGTACCTGAGAGTCGCGTGATCTGGATCAGGTTGCCTTTGGCGTCGTATGTATAGGTCGTTGTACGTCCTAGCGCGTCCGTTGACGACTGCAGTAAATTATCCGCGGAATACTGGTAAGTGTATGTTTGCTGGATGCCTGTACCGTATGCGTAAATGTCACTTGTCGCGTAACCCGTCGACCCAAACTGAACCTGACGAACGTTGCCAAGTTGATCGGTTACATTGACCTGAGAAATGAGCGGAAGGTAGCCTTCGATACAGCCTGTGCAAGCGCGGAAGGCCAATATTGAGCCCGGCATGCCATTCAATCTCGGCGGTTCCTGGCCAGCTTCTGTGAAGGTCTGGGCACTATTCGATGTTGGGGTCCAGGAAAATTGATATGTGCTTCCGTCAGCCAAGGTTTGCTTAATCACGCGCCCGCTGGTGTCGAATTCATTCGTCAAATAGGTGATTCCACGGGGATCCTCAACGGTCAGCATGTTATCGTTGGAATCGTACGTGTACGTTGTCACGCCGCCATTCGGATCGGTGACCGTCGACAGATGGCCATCGCTGTCGTACGCGTAGTGTACCGTGCGTCCCGAATTGTCTGTCGCTTGCGTAATTCGATGGCTGGTATCTGATGTGAAATTGATGTAGCGTCCCCCGGAAGATAGAATCTGAGTGACGCACGCATTGCTGTCCCGGCTGACCGTGAGAGTATTTCCGTGGCGGTCCTCAATCCCAAGGAGGGCCGCCCCAGATGCACTTCTAGCCCCATATGAATCCGGAAAGAAATACTTCGTCCCATCCTTAGTCGTAATGGACCATGAGGCCCCCGGAAAGCTTGTGTCCCAACGGAGAATCGCTCCGTACCAAATTGTCTGCGAAGAAAAACTCTCATAAATAACGTGCATATAGTCCGTCTCAGTCGAGTCAGTCGAGGAGTGCCAAATCAGATCGAAACGAACTCGCGAACCATTTGGCAAAATCAGTTCTTGGTACGTGTAGGGAAAAGCATCGCCCACCATGAAGATTTCGTAGGAATCGGTAAACCCGAGGCCGAAGGGACGGGAGGTGGTATCGTTGGTGCGGTAGGTTCGCGTGAAATTAAGCGGAATTACATCCGGAAGCGCCAAGTCGGTATGGGTGTATACAAAAAGACCGGTGGATAAGTTAACCGGGTCGCCTCCGGTCGCATCGCTACCTGCTGGCGGGGCCGATCCTGGTGCAAGACTGGGACTTCCCACCATGGCGCCCGTAAACTCGTAAATCTCCACCCCCGGTTCGGGTACTACCGACTTGCCATCTTTGCTAACGCGGCCCTCACCATAAACATACCAGCCTTTTCCCTGAGGGTCGTAATTCCAAAAGTCGAACGCCGTTCCAGGCTTCGCATGTCTCCAATTTGGATAGTAGAGCGTCGCTCCTTTTGTCCACGTGGCGACCGACGTATCCAAGTATGCCCCCCCTGGCTGAATCGTGAAATAGATGGGGACCTCAATTCCCTTTGGAAGTGGGAATGGTGGCTGCCTCACTGGAATCGGCGTGATGCTGAGTTGCCTTACGATGTTCCCTTGCAAGTCGCGGATTACCGTGCCCGCAGGCAGGTGGAGCTCTAAACCTGAAATTACCGGCGACTTGATCACTGTCTCCGCAGTCGTGGGGGAGGGAATCGAAATCGCGTGTTGCGTATTTATTGGAGTCATCCAGATGGTATAGCGGAGCACAGTCGTGATTCCCGATTGCGCGTCGACTCCATCTTCGTATATCCCGTAGGACATACCTGCCCGACTGGCAGGAGCACCGTCAATTATCATCACATTGTGGCCAGCCGCGACATTTTGCAATAGGAACCTGCCAAAGCGGTCGGTCGTAACTTTGTTATTGCCAGCCCGCAACAAAACGTTGGGAAGCGGTGCGCCGTTAAGTTGAAGTACGCGGCCACTGATCGCAGTAATGCCCGAAGGAGCGATGAGTGGTGAAGGCGTTTGCGTTGAGGAATTCGTCGGATTTGAACCATTCGATGTAACTGGCGTTCCGTTGAGTGAAGAGCCGGTGCCTGCCGAGCTGGTGCCTGCCGTTGTGAACATAATCAGGGTGTTCGTCAAGGACTGCCCGGACGAATTACTCAACCCAGTTAGGCTCAGTGTGTACGATGTGCCCGCTGCGAGGCTGCCCGATGGTGTGACGAAAGCGAGAATACCTCCTTCGGCGGGCACCACAGTTGCATTGATTTGGCCGCTAGGACCGCTTAGAACAGCGGACGCTTGGTTTACAGACTGGACTAAGAGAGGCATCGAGAATCTGACGCTGATCAGAGTACCGGTGCCAACATCTGTCGCGCCGTCCGAAGGAATCGACGCCTCAACAAATGGCGCAGGTGTGTTTACTTGCAGGGAATTCCGCGAAGTCTCAATACGCTCAGTCAGCGAACTCGGGTCGAAAACTTCGCCGTAGTCGAGAGGCGTGCCACTCTTTCCCTGTCCAGCCCAGAAAAGTACCACGCCTCCAGGTTCCAATGTGGCTGTTTGGTTTTGGCGCGGGGTTAGGAGCAAGGTCGCGAGCGGCCGTAACGCGCCAGCCCGAGGGTCCCACCACTGAATCGACCCGAGCACGTCGCCATTTTGGTCGACTCCTCCTGCGATCAACAGGGTGCCATCAGTAAGTAGCGTCGCGGTGTGATGGGCTCGCGAGACAAATCCACTCGTCGAAACAATGTGTGATTGCCCTGCAACAGGATCAAATATTTCCGCTGAATCGGCAAGTATCCCGCCTTGGCCGATCCCGCCTAAAATGAAAACGGTTCCGTCAGGGAGCAGCGTCGCGCTTTGCCACGAACGAGGAATTAGGAGTGCAGCCTTCAGTTGGGTCACGGCTCCAGTTTGCGGATCGCTCAAACTGATGGCACCGCTTGGCCCTTGCGCGCCTTCCCCTCCAATCAACAGCAGCTTTCCGTCCGGCATCAGTGTAGAAGTTTGGCCTGGAATCTCTTCCCTCACTGGAACAGTACTCTGCCGTAATCTGCGAGGACGGGCCATTCTGCTAGTCGGGACACTCGGGGCTACTGGGTGAACAGGCCCATAGTTGAACGCGGCAGGGGAAACAGACTGCGAGTTATGGTTGGCCAACGGGCGAGCACCGCCCGGAAAAGGCAGCCGTGGACTTACGGCCTTGCGCAAGAGGGAATACTGAGAAGGTCGATGCCCCTGATCGACACCTGCAGCTGGCTCCAGAGAAGCGGTCACGAGCAAAAAAGAGAGGGCAAAGATAATTGGAACACGTGAGTCGATGTTCATAAATTCCTCGCCTCCTAGGTCTCTAACCGCTCTCTCATTCACAGTGCACTTGAAGAGCTGATTGACCCGTTGTCCAGAGCAAAACAGTCGCTTTGAAAAGTCCATTCAACGTGATGACCCAGTTGTTTTTTCTAGTGCAACTGGAGTGTCTCGCTGCCATAAGCGGTACCGATTGGCTGAATCCACAAAGTGTAAGTGCCAGTATAAGGGAGAGTATCCGGCCCCAATGTGAAGGTCGAACTTCCCGAACCGTAAACCCAAATCCGATCCACGTAGTTTCCATAGGGATCAATCAAATTAATCCAGCTCCCACCATTTGAGACGCTAGTCACGGATAGAGTCACGCTTTCAGATGCGGTTCCGCTGAAGGTCAACTCAGCCCCCTGACCGACTGCTGTCGTGGTCACATTCACGGCGGAACCACCGTAAGTAATCGTGCCGGTCTCATCGGCCGGGGGATCATACATTTGCAAAGTTTCGCTCCCTGTCGCTGGGCTATAATTCCGGATCAACCAGGTGTACGTCCCGGTTTGTGGTAACGTAGTTGCATTGCTCTGGTAATTCGAAGAGTAGCCGGACCCTGTCCAGAGCCAGCCGAGGTTGGTCCCGGCGGGTGCCAAAAGGTTTACGTACGCGTCCTCCAAAGTGACCCCAGATACAAGCAGATAAATCCTCTCGCCAGTCGTGCCGCTGAAAGTAATCGTCGCATCTTGCCCGGGAACGGTGGTGGTCGCCGTGACAGAGGAGCCCCCAGCCGTGATGGTTCCCGTCACATTGCTCGAAACGTCATACAACTGCAGTGTTTCGCTCCCAGTGTAGGAGCCAACATGCTGGACCCAAATCGTGTATGTGTCCGCAGACGGCAACGGATCGGGGCTTATGTAATACCAGTTGCCGGGACCTGAGATCGGGTTGATTTCGACCCAGGATAAGAGAGTTCCACTCGACGTCATTAGATTCACGAATGCGTCTTGAGTTGTTACGTCAGTGATGAGGAGGAAAACTCGTTGTCCAGCTGTGCCGCTGAACGTCAGCGTCTCTTCCTGCCCCGGTGTGGTAGTTGAGGCCGTTACGGGCGATCCGCCGAATGTAAGCGTACCTGATGAAGCCGGGATATCGTAAAGTTCCACGTTCTCGCTTCCGGTGTCGGCGCCGTCATTTTGAATCCACCAAGTGTAGGTCCCCGACATCGGTAGAGGATTAAAGGTGTAGTAATACTGATTGCCTGAACCCGATTCGATACCTATCCAGCCAAGATTGGTACCGTCCGGCGCGATCAGGTTCAGATAAGCATTGGGGGTAGTTATGTTTGTTACCTGCAAAAATATACTTTGCCCAGCAGTTCCACTGAATGTCAATTCAGCGGACTGCCACGATGAAGTGGTTGTCACTGTAACTGGTGAACCGCCAGCTGCGATTGTCCCAGTCACCGGTGTGGGAGCATTTCCGAGATATATCTGCTCGCTCCCGACATAGTAGGCCACGTGCTGCACCCAAAGCGTGTAGGTACCCGACATCTCCAAAATGGTTGTGTCGAAATAGTAGAATTGACCGGTTGTAGTCGGGAGGATCTCAACTGACGCTTGGTACGACCCGTCGGGGCGTACAAGATAGATGAAGGCGTCGCTCGTGGTAACGTTGCCGATTTGCACGTAGACCTGTTGCCCGATCGTGCCTGTGAATGTCAACCGCGCATCTTGCCCCCCTATCGTCGTTGTAACTGTGACGGCGGATCCACCCGCTGTAATGGTTCCAGTGGCGTCTGACGCACTGTTCACGGTAATTGTTATCGAACCGGTCGTGCCGCTTGGTTCAACCCCGACAGTGTACGTGCCTGTCGTAGGTAACGTAACAGGAGTGGGGGAGAGGTTGCTGCTACAATTGTTGTCAACGAAAATCTGGCTCCCGTTCGGCGCAATCAAGTAGAGGTTACAGGAACTCAGACCACTCAGGCCCGTTTTAAACAGGTCGACCTTTTGACCACCGGTGCCATCGAATATGACCAGGCCAATCTGCCCCGCGGTAGGAATCGAAACCGTCGCGGCAGTGCCGATCGTTGTTCGCTCTGCAACTCCGACGTCCGAGGCAGAGTGTGTCCCAAAAGGAATGTAAAGGTCTTGGCTGCTTATCGCCGTACCCCGAGGGGTGGAAAGGGTAATTCGCCCGGAAGCTGTTGGAATCGGCACTGTCACATTGAGGGTCGTAGAAGTTGCTGAGCTGACCGGCTGTGGAGTGATGTTGAAGCTGACCTGATCACTGCTCGGAGTCGTGTTGATGTTCGTCCCAGTAACAGTGATTGACGACCCATGCGTTGCAACTGTAGGTGAAATGGAGGTAATCGTCGGGCCACCGTTGTCTGCAGTGACGGTAAAATTTCCGGAACTGGTTGCCGTTCCTGACGTAGAGATAACCTGAATCTGGCCCGTGCTTGCACCCGTCGGCACGGTAACGACAAGATTGTTCGTTGTTGCCGATGACACTGCGGCGGTAATGCCATTAAATTTGACCGTATCCTGTGAAATTGTTGTACTAAAGCCCGAACCGGAAATCGTAACTGTCGTTCCGACAGGCCCTGTCACTGGTGAGAAATTGATTACGGAAATTTGCGTGGATGAATAGCGCGTGATCCCAAGAAGATTTCCAACCGCGTCGTAGCTGTAAGCCGCAGTGTTGCCGGAGGCATCGATCACCCCAACCAGCCTTCCCAACTGATCGTAGACGTAGGAAACACCGGACTGAGCCAAGAGGGGTACGACTGTGCTGACGAGGGCAACGGCCGCCATCACAAACAGGACAATCCTGCATGGACGCACGCAAGTCATAGGGGGCGCCTCCTCGCGACAACTTGTTTCTTATTTCAGTTTTAGAAATTACCTAGAACTTGCAGGGGGCATTGAAAACAATATTCATTGTTATGTCAACAACTATTTTTAATATTACTCAACATTTGTATTACATTAACACTAACTTAAGCTCCGCTACTTTGCCCCGATATGAGCCGAATGGAAGCAACGATCAGAACCGCGTCTAAAATTTCGCCAGAGCGTCCAAATGAAAAAGAGTGTTAGAGTGATCGCCTTAATTACTACTGGGCTGGATAATGGAGGATCTAATGAAGTCCCTTCAGGCGGCGCTGGCAATCTGCCTCATTTCGCCGACGATGGCCGGTGGTGGACTTGTCAAAGGCCAAGTGATTGCTCATCACGCCCGAGTGCGCGTCTACTTTGTTGCCGCGGAGGAGGTCGATTGGGACTATGTCCCCTCTCGCCGGGACGATGCCATGGGACACCCGTTTGACGATTCTCAGAAAGACTATGTCGAGCCCGGCCCTAATGCTGTCGGGCACAGCTATAAGAAAGTAGTCTATCGTGAATATACCGACGCGCGGTTTTCGACTCCAAAGCCCCGCTCCTCCAGCGAGGGTTATCTCGGTATCCTCGGCCCTGTGCTTCGAGGTGAAGTTGGTGACACGATAAAGGTTGTGTTCAAGAACAAGGCATCACGCCCTTACAGCATGCATCCTCATGGCGTGCTATACGCAAAAAGCTCTGAGGGCTCAATGTACAACGACAATAGTCATAGTGGTGATTCCGGCGAGGATGGAGGAATGGTACCCCCCGGGAAAACACACGATTACGTCTGGCAAATCCCGGAGCGCGCCGGACCTGGTCCCAACGACCCGAGTTCGATCGTCTGGCTCTACCACTCCCATGTCGACGAACTGCGGGACATTGCCTCCGGTATGTTCGGCCCGATCATTATTACCGTAAGGGGTAAGGCTCGCGAAGACGGGGAACCGATGGATGTCGATCGGGAGTTCGTCACCGTATTCATAACAGTTAATGAGAACGAGAGTTGGTATCGGGGAGAAAACATGCGTAATATCACGAAGCTGGGACCGCAATCATCTATTGGCGTGTCATCAGCAAACCACCAAGACTACAATTTGCGGCAGACTATTAATGGCTATTCATTTGGCGATATGCCTATGATGACCATGAAGAAGGGTGAGCGTGTCCGGTGGTACCTCGCTACTTTAGGCGACTCAACTAATTTCCACACACCGCATTGGCATGGAAACGTAGTTGTTCAAGAAGGCCACCGAATGGACGTGATCTCTTTGCTGCCAGCCCAAACGGCGACGGTAAACATGGTACCCGATAACGTTGGAATCTGGTTGTTTCATTGCCACGTTAGCGACCACATGGCCGGCGGGATGGTCGCTCGCTATGAGGTTCGCCCATAAACACTTCCCGGAACCCCACATGAAGCGTAGCGTCCACACAGAGATGTCTTGATGAATGCCCTGAGAGATAAAGTGGAGGCCGATTGTCATCGTAATTTAGAGAAAGGCGTCGTAGTGCATCCCGTTGAAACTAGACTTCTGAATTCGATATGGTTCAGCCCTCCAACTTCTCTTCCCGGGATTGAGCTACACGCGGTTTCCTACTTCGGCTGGGAATCGCGCATCGAGGCACCGCCTATAATCAATCGGTAGGTAATGATTACATCGAACGGTTACCGCAACTTGAAGGAAAAGGAACTGTGGACGACAGAGTGGAAGCGCGAGCCTCGAATCGCTCGCTGAATCGAGGAGTATCGACGACCGCCCGCATCGCGGCATCGTACCCGCACCAGGCGTTCCTGAGTTTTGCAACTGTACTAAGAAACGAGACCCTGACTGTCTAGATTAGCGGGTCACCTAGAACGTCAAGATAACACTTGCGTAATGCGCTAACTCGTAGTACACGTCTGTTCGCAGCAATTAAAATAGGTCAAACCGCGACCGGAATATAACGTTATGCGATCTGAGAAACCGGAGGTAACTTCATGCGACGAGCGTTGTCTGTAGTTTGTGTGACACTGATCGGAGCAGTTGTCCTGCTGCACGCACAAACGAGTCCCCCCACTCTGCGCGCGCAAATGAATCCTCTCACTGGCACCTGGCAGGGGGAGTTGAGTATTGTCCAGGGTGCGCCTATGCGAATGGTCTTGCTCATCACGGAACAGAACGCAATCCTGAAAGCGAAAGTCCATGTTTCCAACCAAGGCCCTTCGCTTCTGGTAGTAGACCCGATCAGTAGATCGGGGCAGACACTAAATTTCGAGATCAAGAAACTCAAAGGCAACTTCATTGGAACGATTGTAGGCGACCACATCAAGGGAACTTTTACGCACAGTGGCACCGACATTCCGCTAACCCTGACCCGCACAGCTAGACCAATGGCAAATTAATCCGTTAGGGAACTTGGTCACGGATGCCGGATGGTGCGCCGAATGGTGCCCTGAGTGCGCGGGTGTGCCGACGCGGTTTTTCGCCAAGTCTCAAAGCGCCTGAGAAAGCGTCCTCATCCAGCTTTTGAAGAGAATTATCTGATGCGTTTGTAAACGTAGCTTACCGAATCTAACGTCTCGATCGTCTTTACGGTCCCATCCGGAAGCGCTATATCCACGGATTTGGCGTACTTTTCGTTTTCCGCAAGATTGTAGTGGTAACTGATCGTTTGACCATTTCCAAAAGTTTGCTCGACGATCCAGGTAGAATCGTACGAATTATGCAACAGCAGTAGGCCTTTTTCGTCACGAATGAATGTAAGTAAACCGTCCTCGTAGAAGTAGTACCGCGCACTTCCCGATGAGCGCACCACGTCGGTCAGGAAGCCTTTAGAATTATACTTATAAGTAGTCCAATTGTTCTGGTCATGCTCTGCTCGCACCACGCGATCGCCGTCGTACAAGAACTTAATGACTGCGCCCGTCGGTCCTGCGACCTCTTGTAAATTCCGTTTCCCGTCACGCCGGAGTTCAATCTTGTTGCCCGCCGCATCGATCATCTGGGTTTGCGGCGCCTTGCGCAAGGTTCTTGCCGTTGTAGGACTCGGGAAAGGTGATGATCGATCCATCCTGTAGCTTCGTTGTCCATCCGTCGCCGTTCCACTGGTGGGTAGCCTTGTAAAAGCTACTGGCTGTTTCCGTATGACGGAAAATCGCATCGGCATAGCCACTTCCGGTGGAGATGCGCGGAAAATATAAAAAATCTCCATTTTCCAAAACAATCATTTGTTCCGTGTAAGGATTTCTCGTGCCCAACGGGGCGATATCGTACTGATGGTTGGTATTCACTCCGAAGGCGTGATTATTATTTAACGGCACCCAATCCTGCGCTGTATAAGAGCGCGTCAAGGGAACGGAGAATCCACCTTCGTTGACCACTAAATCCGTCTGCCTGAGAGTAAAATTCCCGCGGCGCAGATCGGTCTCGAAGATGTCGGCGACCTCCCGGCTCTTAGCTGACATCGGAATGGGAGTCGCACAATTTCCGATTTGCGGGCTCGAATCAATCCTGGCGGCGGCATACACGCAGGGAAAATTTCCGTCCCAACTAGGAGCTGATACGTTGTTTAGCACCTGTTCGGGAACGACAAAGGCCTCGGTGTGCACTTCCTGATACGCGTCGGGACTGTACTCCACAATTCTTCCGGTAAGCAGATCGGCCTTTTTCCTCAATTGCGGTATGACAACTTGCAGCGTGGAAAATTTCCAAGGGCCGCTCTCCCGCCCTCCAGATATGCGCACCACGCCGGCTGCCTTCGGCCCGCGTACAGGGATACTAAGGTGCAATTCGTGCCATCCAGTCTCGTCCTGCTTAACCTGACCCGTGACCTTTCCTTGAATCGTGATCGGGGTGCCGAGTAGCTCTTGCATCTGCGGATTGGCACCGATTTGCTTCAGCGCGTCTTGCGCAGCAAGTTGCCGTTCAGTATTTGTATGTGTGCGGTACGCAATCGAGAGACCTGCAGCGAATGCCAGGAGCACGACCAGTAGACCAAATTGCACCGACTTGCGATGCGAGACGGGTTCTGCTTTCGAGTGACCGCACAGCGGACAAATTTCACCATGCTTGACGGCGTCTTGTAGAGACGCTCCCAGAATCTCGTCGACGCCGTGGTTCACTTCCGACTCGGTGGGTTCCAATACCGTACCGCAGCCACGACAATTCGACATAATTCCTCACATATTAGATTTTAAATGGACTTTACATTCCTGGCCGAATAATAGCAATGACACCAGTTGGTCCAGTAGCTACCTGTCAGGAGTTAATCGCGTTTTAGAATCATCGTAGTCAGCGGGGCAGTTAAGAAACATGATCTCCTCAAGTCGTTTAAATTCTGAAAGGCGAGGCGTATGTCAGTTGATCGCGGGACCACTATCGACGATCCGATCCGTGCACAACATTCTCAACTGTATACGTCATTTTCCTGTCTTTGCCCACTATGTGGACGCGCGTCACAACCCCTTTTGGATCGGTGATTTCTACCTCATCAACTAGGCGGCGGATGCCGTAAGCCTCACCATCAACTGTGGTTTGCTCCACAATCCCTGTCCGGCTGTATTTGTTTTCCAACGTCGTATCGGACGTGGAGTCTTCGAGTCGGACAACGCGATTTGCGGAATCGTACGAATATTTGATCGCTGAATCTGCAGAATACACCACACTTACAAGTCGGCTCTCGACATCGTAGGTATAACGCGCGGCGTTCCCCGAGCTATCCCTTGCTTCGATCATGCGCCCTTTATCATACGCAAACTTGATCCAGCGCCCACTCGCAGATTCGACCTTCGTGAGGTCGCCGCTAGGCTTGCGTGATAATCGTATCTCGTGCCCTTCCTTATCGAATATTCCTACAAGTGAGCCCTGCTGAGGGCGGGTCACGTTGTAGGCCTCAGGGGAAAGAAAAGTCGTACCACTCTCGAGACTCAAATCCCATCCAAAGCCGTTCCAATTAATCCGCGATCCCGCGAAAGTATCATCTGAGGACTTGGCTTCGTAGACCGCGTCTGTGAAACCCGTCCCAGGCGAGATCCGCTCATAATGGACAGTTTCGAGATCGGGCAAGGTCCAATCCACAAAGGTGTAAGGGAAGCGGTCTCCAGTCAGAAACGGGTCATAAACATGAGGAAGGTAAATCCTAGACCGTTTGGTCCAATCGACGAGCGGGATTACCGCGCGAGTGAACGCGAGCGGCATCACGTCATCAGTGACATAGAGGTCTGTCTTTATGTGAGTAAAGCCGCCCAAAAGTGCTATCTCGAACAGATCCAGGTTTCTGCCGTCCGGTATCAAACGCAAACAATCGCCTACTGAGCCTGACGCGACGGGTTGGTTCCTTGCGCCTTTCGGGACAATAAAGAAGCACGGTGGCGATGTGCTTTGTCTTGTTTTTCCGTCAGGGGTCGCTCTCTCCAGAGGGCGAAGTTGTTGCCTCGCTTGCCATTTCTGATAGTCGGTCGGCTCACGACCGTAATAATGATGATTGATCCACCAGCCGAGCGCCAGTCCGAGGAGCACAACAATCAAATCCCTCCACCGAAGATACCGAAGAAGGCTCGTTTTCTGTTTGGAGGAGGATCCCGCTGAACTTGTCGACACTCGAATACTTTACTCCCATTCACCGAACTTTAGGTCGCGTGAATTACTTTTGAAAATGGTGGTCACACAGTTGAAATGACCGATCTGCGAAATCAGCCCTGGTATATCGATAACTGGATGGAGAACATGAGGCGGCTATAAGCGCCGGGCTTCAGCCGCGCGCTGCTAAGCTGACTGCGTTTTTCTTCAGCTTGGATTTGTACATCGCGTCATCAGCGGCCTTTACAATTTCTTCCGCTGAAGCATAGACCTTCTCTGCGGCAACAATCACTCCGATACTTGCGGTTACCTTAACGGAGCCTCCAACGTTCTGCAGTTCGATGGCCTTCCGAATTCTCTCTGCCGTAGCCGCTGCCTCCGATTCATCGACATTCGGTAGGATAACCATGAACTCGTCTCCATTGGCATAGCGGTATACTCGGCCTTTGTGCAGCACAACAGATCCGATTACCTGCGCAACTTCTTCAAGGCACTTGTCACCCGCATCGTGCCCCATCGTGTCGTTTACGTTCTTAAAATTGTCCAGGTCGACGAAGATTACGCCTATTTGTCCAGCCAAAAGCAGCAAACGATTGAGATCGGCCAGAAGGTCATCTTTCTTAGGCAGTTCTTTAAGAGCCGTGACCTCAGTAGCGGAAAAGGATTTTTGGTGCGCTGGTCCAAGGGCAACTCGCCTGCGCCAAACATTCCAGTCGCCTAAAACGTCGTCACGATAGTGCGCAGCGATTGACCGCATGGCCCCTGCATTGAAGTCATGTGGGCTTCCGGCCCGATGAGCACGCTCCCGGATGCTATTTCCCATCGTCTGAATTCCACTCTCGTATACGCCCTCGGCAGCTTTCCAAATTTCCTGGAGTTCATCCGCTGAAGGCTTCGCGCCAGCGTGTTCAAACGCCTCTTGAAATGAGACCAGCCTTGCCTTCATTTGCCTACCGATCAACGCCGCGTCAATCTCCATCATTTTTCCAAATGCAATTCCACTGAAGCCTTGGTCAACCCGCGCTGAGCCATTTGCTTATTGGCTTCAGTAATTTCGTCCTTGTACTTCTGTCTCGCTTCGGCCAATGCTTTGATGTACAGGGCGTCCGAGTATTCTTTGATCGATTGTTCCATGCTGCAATTATAAGATATCGGCATGGATGGGCACTACTGTGGAGCGGATTAGTTCCGTGTACCTGCGGTGTACCTCAATCCGTGAAATCTGCCCATTCTGGCGTTTTTGGCGTCCTTAAAAATCAGTAAGTTACGCGCTATCAATGGGCCTTAGGGGTTCGAATCCCACCCGCGCCTCCAAATTTGTCGATTCGTCCTGAACGAAGTACCGTGCTCTAACTCGCCTTCTCGTTTAGCCAGATGTTAAACCTCGCCTTGTAAAATTTAGTCGCGCCAGCCAAACTTTCAATCATTGGTCGCCTGGAAAACGAATGATATGAAGGATTACTCATGCGGTCGGCTGGCGTTGTTCGTTGCTGCCGTCTTCAGTTTGTTCCCTTCATATTCTCCAGCGCAGGAAAATCCAAGACCGCCTGTTGAGCAGAAGTCTTCCGATCCGCCTTTAACTTCAACACTGGCACCGGCAAAGTTCACCGATGTAACGGCGGCTCTGGGAATAAATTTTGAATATCTCGCGTCTCACACCTCCAAGAAATATCTAATTGAGACCATGGGGTCGGGCGTGGCTCTTTTCGATTACGACAACGACGGCCGTCTCGATATTTTTGTAGTGAATGGCGCTCCGCTCAGCGACCCGACGCCCAAGGGAAGTGTTCCGCAAAAATCCGGCCCCAAATATTGGAACCGCCTTTACCACCAAAAGCCCGACGGCACATTTGAAGACGTCACCGAGAAAGCTGGGCTTGCAGGCGCGGGCTACGGCATGGGAGTTGCCGTGGGAGATTATGACAATGATGGATTTGAAGATTTGTTTGTGACGGCGTACGGCGGGAACAAGCTTTATCACAACAATGGAGACGGCACCTTCACGGATGTGACGGAAAAAGCCGGTGTCGCAGGTAGTGGATGGTCCACCAGCGCGGCGTGGGTGGACCTGGACAACGACGGGCGGCTCGATTTAGTCGTGTTGCGATATCTGCAGTGGGATTTCGACGATATCTGGTGCGGCGAGCGTAAAGAAGGTCACCGCGCGTATTGTCATCCTGACGCGTTCCATGCCATCTCGCCGCTGGTGTATCACAACGATGGCAATGGGCACTTCACCGAAGTTTCGCGGCAACTGGGTCTGGCCGCGCCCGGGAAGGGATTAGGCATCGGGCTCGCCGATTACGATCGCGACGGGCACATCGACATTTTTGTCGCGAACGATTCCATGCCTGAATTTCTTTACCGCAATAAAGGTGACGGCACCTTCGAAGATGTCGCGCTCAGCTCCGGCGTCGCCGTCGATGGCGAAGGCCACACCTACGCCGGCATGGGCGTAGACTTCGCGGACTATAACAACGATGGTCTGCCAGACCTGGTAGTGACGGATCTCGCGAGCCAAATGTATGCCTTATACCGAAATAATGGCGACGGCACCTTCACCTACGACAGCTATCCTTCCGGCCTCGGTCGCATGACGATGGCACATTCAGGCTGGGGAGTTCGTTTCATCGATTATGACAATGGCGGATGGAAAGATCTGCTGATTACCCAGGGACACGACCTGGATACCATCCAACTCAATTTCCCCAACCTTCGTTACCGGGAACCCATGCTACTGGCAAGAAATACCGGCCAAAAATTCGTGGATGTTTCCGCACAGTCCGGAGACATCTTTCAAAAAGCCTGGGTGGGACGGGGATTGGCGCTCGGCGATATTGATAACGATGGGCTGTTGGATGCAGTGGTCACCGGCAATGATGGAGCGTTATACGTTCTTCACAACGCCACGCCGACGCAAAATCATTGGTTAACCTTGCTGCTTATCGGGCACAAAAGTAATCGCGACGCGATCGGCGCTGAAGTGAAAATAGCCACCGCAAAGGGCATTCAGATGGCAACCGTCACGACTGCAGGCAGCTATCTTTCTTCCAGTGACAAGCGGGTGCATTTCGGTTTGGGACCGGAAAAGACGGCTAACGTCGAAATCCGCTGGCCCAGTGGGATTCGTCAAACGATCAAGAGTGTCTCAGCTGATCAAATTCTTAAAGTAGATGAACCTTCGTCTGAACCTGCCGCAAAACGCAACTGACAGTGACTTTTGAAATCGCGCGAAAAATAATTTCTCGCGTTAAACACGACCTCGGATTTCTTAATTTGCCGGCGGCATCTGCCATTGCGGAACGAAAAAGTCCCCCAGCAAATCTGCTTCAACATTTTCAGGGGCGTTAGCAGAGGTAGCCGCAAATACGGCTGCGTGTTCCTTATCGCCGGATCGAGCATAAGCCTGGCTGAGGAGTCGCCTGGCTTGGTTGTTATTTGGGCTGAGTCGAAGCGCTTCCTTAAGGTCGGTAATCGCAGCATCGAGGCGGCCTGAATTCATTTCTGTTTTGCCCAGGCTGAGATGTGCTTCCGCGTTATTGGGATCCAGCTTCAGCGCATCTTGAAAAGCCGCGATGGCTTGTTCTGGTTTACCGCTACGATCGAGTGCAAGGCCACGAAAATAGCTGATCAGAAAATTTGGCACCAATTTTTCTTGGGCGTTGGCCAACTCAGCGGCTGCTTCGTCGGCCCGGCCGGTTCGCAGTAGCACCTGCGCCAACCCAACATAGCCGGTAGGCAGCGGATCGCCGGCAGACACCAGGGCGCGAAACGCGTTTTCCGCTTCGGCATAATGTCCCGCGGCGAGTTGCGCTGCGCCCATCCGCAAATGTAAAGCATAAGACTTTGGATTAGCCGCGAGACCGTCCTGAACCGCAGAAATCGCGTCCGAGTAGCGGCTTAACTCCATCAACTCGCGTGTCAGATTCAGCCAATTCTCTTCGTTGCCAGGAGCAAGGGCTGCGGCCTTGTGAAAAGCGTTGAGCGAGCGATCTTTTTGCTTCAAGTCCGCGGCCGCAATGCCTAGGATGGTCCAGGCTTCGGCAGATTCATGGGCGTTCGTATCGCCGCGGGTCAGCGCGTGCTGATAAGAATCAGTTTGGGCAATCGCTTGACCGTAATTTCCGGCGAGCAGATAAGCGAGCGCCAAGTCGAATTGGCGCCAGAGATTTTCAGGAGTTGACGGAGCGGTGCTCAGTTTCTGGACGATTCGAATCGCTGAGTCATTCTCACGAAGCGCCAGAAAAAGGGACGCCACATGGATGGATTGCTGACCGTCTAAAGGGGATGTAGCCAGTTGCTGAAGAAGCTTTCGCGCTTGGTCTTTATTGCCCAGGGCGATGTGCGCGATGGCCAATTGAATCGTGAAACTCGTGTCCGGTGGCAAGGGCACGCCGGAAGAGTCAATTTCGCGGATAGCCCGGGGATAAAGCTGTTCATCAAGCAGTACGCGGCCTAGATAGTAATGAGCAAAAGAATCGCCCGGAGAAAGTTCTACAGCGTGCTCCAGCGCGTCGCGCGCGGGCTCGAGCTGGTGCTCGTTCCATTCGAGAAAGCCGAGATTGCGGTACACGTCTTCCATTTGCGGATCGAGGCGAATCGCCTCGCGATACTCGCTGGCGCCTTCTTGGTTTTTCCCCAGGCGAACCAACACAATTCCGAGAAAATTATGGACGCGCGCATCTTCAGGGTGTTCGCGCTCCGCTTCGGTGAGCTCTGCGAGGGCGTCGTCCATGCGATTAGCTTGCAGCGCGGCGAGGCCCCTTTGGAAGGAATCTCCCTGACTCAGTTGCCGCGGTACAGGCCCGGTTGAAGGGTTGGCAAGCACAGAATTGGCATTACAGAGAAGAATCAACACCGCGACGTTGCCCGGGCATGCCCGAAACAAAAGGTTGGAAAGTTGTTTCATTTAATTTTGGGGACCACTGTCAGGGATTAATCCTGCGTCGAATTTGTTATCGCCGCGAGCCGCTCCGTTTGCTTCTCTAGTTTGCTGTGTGATTCGCGATTCAGCGACGTCGACAACGCGAATTCACGGCTGGCGTTTTCTTTCTGCCCCAATGCCTGGTAGGCTCTGGCAAGTTTGTAGTGCACAGAGCCATCGTGATCGGCAGTCACAGCGATTTTTAATTCTTCTTCAGCTTTGCGGTAATCGCCGAGTTCGGAGTACGCGGTCCCCAAATCTCGATGTATATCCGAATTTTCAGCGTCGGCAGCGAGCGCGCTGTTCAGATAAGGCAAAGCTTTCTCAGGCTGGTGCTCCAACAGATAGGTATCTCCGAGATCGGTCAGCGCCCCGGCGTGATGGGGATTGGACGCCAATTCGGCTTCGAGTTCAACTCGGGCTTCGGGGACCTTCAGGTCCTTCCAAAGCAGATGACCCAGGCTGTAGTGCAAGTTTGGCAGGGATGGCTTCAACGAAACCGCCGCGCGATATTCTTCTATG
Source organism: uncultured Acidobacteriota bacterium (assembly GCA_963733775.1). Lineage (GTDB taxonomy): Bacteria > Acidobacteriota > Terriglobia > Acidiferrales > UBA7541 > Acidiferrum. The sequence goes on from CAVTEE010000006.1 coordinate 1,042,617, forward strand.
GCTTTTCCGTCGTCTCCTTTCGCGGCTGCAATATCGCCCATCAGTTGATGCAAGCGGTAAGAGTTCGGATCCGCCTGGTAAAGTCTTAGATATGCGGCGGTAGCCAATTTTTCGTCACAGCGCGCGCGCCAATAGGAGGCTTCTAAAGATTTGCTTTCTGGCGCCGGCAACCCGTCGAGTGTGCGAAGAGCCGCCTCGTAGTCTCCGGCCTGGAGCAACGCATTCACGACTTGCACGCGTAACTCAGCGGAGGTCCGCGGAGCTACTCCAGCCTGCGCGCAAAACGCAATCTCAGTGAACCGATCCTGCTTTAGCAGGCGATTCAGCTCCGCTTCCGAGCAGCTTTGGCCAGAAGTTGATTCGTGCGCCTGCGAACCTGCCGGGTTATCTCCGTCCGCCACTTGCGCAGGATTCCCGCTTTGCGCCGCCAGAAAGGCAAGCGCCACACCCGCGGCCGGACTATCTTTATTTCGCAGCTCCGCCGATAACGGCTCTATTTTCGCGAGTAAAGAGCTGGGGAGTTGTTCGACAGATGAGTCACCGAATCCGCTTTCCCGCAAACCGAGAATCCGTTCCACTTGTATCTCATCGATGGCGATCGCCTGGGTCCAATCCTTCAATGCCGCGTCAATATTTTCCTGGATCAATTCGATTTCTCCGCGGCGCACCAGTGCGCGCAGACTTTGCGGATTGAGCTGCAATTCCGCGCCAAATTCCAGAGCAGCCTGCTTTACTTTTCCCGCGTGCAATAATACTTCTCCAAGTTCCACGTGAAGCCCCGCTTGATGTGGTGAAGCCGACAGAGCATTCTGGAAATGAATTACCGCGGATGGCCACTCATTGCTCGCGGCGTAGCTTTCTGCCAGAAATTGTTCCTTTCGAAAAGATTCCGGCGCAACTTCTTCCATGTGTGCCACTTCTTGTTTCCCCAACCGCTCATACGCGTGCCCAAGCAGGTACAGCAAATCTACGTCCTTGGGCTGCGACACCAGCGCTTCTCGCAGGGTGGCCACTTCTGTACCGATGTCGCCGGATATTTCCTGCGCCGTGGCCAGCCATAGCCATATTTCCGGCTGATTCGGCGAGGTTTTCAACGCTGCCTTTAAGTACGGAATGGCCTTGGCCCCCTCGCCGGTCTTGCAGTAATCGACTCCCAGGAAAAAATTAGCGCCGGTCAGCGACGGTTTTAGTTTCAGAGCTCGGCGAAATTCGGACATAGCTTTGGGATAACGATTCTGCAGTTGGTAAACCAGACCGAGATTCATGCGCACTTCCGCGAATTCCGGCGCGAGCGCAATTACGCTTTTGTATTCCTTCTCGGCGGTAACGTAATCCTTCTGGCGCTGGGCTTGCTGGGCCGCGACAAAGTGCGATTGAATTTCTGCGTCCGGAGCAGATTTTTGTGTGGTGGTTTGCGCAGCGAGGTTCAGAGCTGCAACTGCTAGGGCTACGAGCGCGAGTAGTCGAAGCGCGAACTTAAAGAGGGGAACTGATTGATGATGCATGACAGAATTCGAGCTCAATTGAGATTTGTCCATTGTACTTGCGCAACACAGCGCCATACGAAGATTTTCTCTTTGATTGGATGAAGCACTTGCTTTTCGGGCGAGGAGATTCGCGCCCTGCCGTCAAATCAGCGCTCTAGGCGCTACTGAATGCGACGTACCGCAACGAGAGTCGTGGAGTTCGGTGCGCCGGATACCGTGCGGGAGCGGATCAGCGCTTCAAACCAGATGTTTTGCGAAGCTCCTTGTGCCGCGGAAATTCCCAAGGCGCTCATCAGCTGGCGTCGATTTTCTTCGTCGGCAAGAAAACGCCCTGCCGCTTCCGTGCCTTCCTGTTGAAGTCCCTGCAAAGCCAAAACGCTTCCATCGTGGGTGGCATTGGGCAGTAACGAAATCGTCGCGTAGTCCTCCCCTTGCGTTCCGGTCCATCGCAGGCCTTCGTATTGCGGCTGTTCGCCGGGCAAAGGATTTTTGTTGACGAATACTTTGACGCTTTTACCGACGACGGATTCGCTCTCGCGGAAATTCAGCTTGTCCTGCAGCAACGCCACCCAGGGATTGGAAGCGGGGCTTCCAATGAAAATGTAGTTATTGTGATCGAGATCGCGCATGCGCAGATCTCGCGGATACCGCACGGAGACCTGCGATTGCCATGGCCCAGCCATCTTGTAGAGCGAAACAACATCCGCAACATCCGCGAAGGAGGTCAACGTGGAATTCGAGATGTACTCGCTCAGCCGAGAATCGGCTGGCCCGTCCTTACTACCGCTCGCGCTGTGAAGAAAATCGCGGCGGAGGTATTGATCCAGCGAGCCTGACTGGCTCGCCAGAATACGAGACATACCATAATTACTGTCGGCCACTACAATGAGAGTCTGGTGCCGCGCGTCGAAGAGTTGAGAAAACGGCCACGGCTCAGCAGCGGCGGCCACCGCGGTGCTCGCCAATCCTCCGCTGGTCGCTGTCCGGTATCCCAGGATCACGCACAAGACCGCCAGCACCGCGCAAATCGCCCATGGCACCATCGCGCGCCCTGGCCAGAACGCAGCCGGAACGACCTTCGGCGCCACCTCGACCGCCGGTGGAGTTGGCGGCTTAGTGACCGTTCTAAACGCCGGCGCGTAAGCACCCTTGGGTATCTCAAGTATCAGCGACTCGTTGCGCCCATCTTCGTTGAAATACTCGTGCAACTTCAGCCGCAGCTGCCTGGCGTGCACCCGAACGGAGCTATCTTCCAGAGGACTGTAATCGGACGGCTTGTGGAACAGCGCGTTGCCAATGTGTTGCTCGGTAAGTTCGTGAGCATGGCCGCGAATGGTCTGTTCAGTGACATATTGCAGCAAATCGCGCAAGCGCGTGCCCTTTTGAAACGGCGGGCTGGAGATGATCCGTTGTACGAGCTGCCAACGCTCGTCGGATAGAAGGTTGTCGGCGTTTAACGGTGGCGGAACGGAAGTTTGCGCGGAAGCCATGCTATTCGGTGCATTCAATTAAGGAATTGAATGCATGAATACTAACACACGCGCCGCTCAAGTCAAGCATCTAACTCGTTGTCCTACAGTACTTTTGAGGGACTTGACCGATTTTTACCGGCTCTCGGGTTCGGTGATTCACAACGTTTTCACGTGTGAGGCCCTTTCCTCGCAGCGCATACTATCCCCTATCTTAAAAAAGAAAAAATCAACCCCTTGTCCCATCAGTTTCACAAAGGAAGCTCACAAATAATGGCCCACAAAACGGTTTCTCGGCGTCGTTTCATCCAGAAGTCGGTGAAGGGCGGCTTGGCCGCCGGTATCACCTCGGCCTCTGGATTTGCGATCATTGGGCCGGCGAGCGCCTCAAGCGATGCCCCCGGACTCTCGCTTTCTGTCACCGGCGATGCCAAAAAAGGGTTTTATGTCACGGTTCTCCATGATGGCCGGGCCATCGCGCAGCATAACAAGGGCGGTGAATTCTCCGCGTATTTTCAGAACGAAGAACGAAGCGTGGAAGACCGGGTCATCTCCTGGAAGGCCACCTCGTGGACGGGCAATTCCGCGCACGTCACCCTTCGTGGCGAATGTAAGTTACAGAATTTAAATACCACGGTGTATGCGCAGGTGGAGTACGCGGTGGTGACACCCCAGGTAGTTCGAAAGAAAATCCGGCTGCAGCAGGCCGACATGTTTATGCTGCACTACCAATTGAGCAATCGCCTGGAGGCGACTGACGAACCGGCCAAATTTTGGAGCTTTGATCAACTGGACTGGCTGGGAGAATCGTCGCGCGAATATTTTCCAGCCGCCGGCTTTCGCACCAAGAACGGATTATGCGTTGGCCTGCTGACCGACTCCGGATATCGCAATCAGTGGACGAGAATCGTTCGACGAGACGGCCGTCCTGTTAAACCGGCGCCCGTCCGCATCCCCGACGCTAATTTATATTCCGCCGCGCGCCGCGAACAACGCGATCAGGGAGAATTTTTTGTTCAGCAAACCTTTGGAGAGCTGTTGGAGCAACTTCCCGGAGATGTGAACGGCAGGGCAATCACGCTGCCAGATATTTCTTCCTGGAAAAAACACGGCAATGCGACTTTAAAAGCGGTTGGCGGCGCGGCGGTGTTGTCCGCGAGGAATTCCGAGAACGGTGTCATTGTCCCGTTTACGGCCGAGAGCCCAGCACTTTACTCGCTGGACGTGCAGTACCGTTCGCCAGTGCCCGTAGCGATTGAAATCTGGAATGTCGATGAGCAATTGCGCAAGATTACCGACATCACCTTGTACAACGACGGCCTTCCACCGTCACCGGACACGTGGACTGATTTTAAAACTACAGTTTTCGTTCCGGGCTTGCGAGGCAATCACTGCGCCCTGTTCATTTCCGTCGCTCCGTCGGAGCAAGGCAAAACGGCGGATGCGCCTTCAGATTCTTCAAAAATCGAAATCCAGGGTTTGCGAATTGCGCGCGTAGCAACCCGAAGTCAACCTTATCACCGGCTGGAAATGGGGCAGGCCAACGAAAAAACAGTTTTTATTTTTGCCGATGACAAAGTTCAGGACACCATTCGCGGCCATCGACTGGCCAGCCAGATCTATCTCGCCGACGGCCTGGGCTTCAAGGGAGGAGACACGGAGAAGGCCGTTTACGCGGACCTGATGATGCTTTGTTGGATTGCCAGCCCCGAGAGCTTTCGGCCAATCCTGGCGCCCAGCATTTGGTATTCAGCTGCCGGGGAAATGTACATGCGCGACAGTTTTTTTGCGCTGAATGGCGTTCATAACCGGGAATTGAATGAGGGCGTGTTCAACGTGTGGGCCGAAAATCAGGGAGAGGATGGCGCGATTAACACCTTAGTCGAACCCAATCTGGCCAACGTAGAGCGCAAATCCAATGACTCCACGCCGCTGTGGCTGATGTGGGCTTTGCTGAACAAGCGGCGCTTCGGCACCAAGTTGCCCACGGAAAAAGTGCGTAAGGCCGCGGAATACTGCCTCCGCACATACGATCCACACGGCGACGGACTTTGTTGGGCGCAGTTCGTCATGGGTCAACTGGACGTCATCCGCTATCCAGAAGGCACTTCGACGATCTGCGAAAACCAGGGAATCTTGGCGGTTACTTTGCGAGTCATCAAAGACCTTCAAATTCCGGGTGTGAGTGAAACAATTCAGGAGTCACGTCTTGCCCGCGCCGAAGAGCTCTATCGCGGCTATTACGACCCCGCGAAAAAGTTTCTTCGCCCAGCGCGCGACATCGACGACGCTATCGGTTTTGCCGAAATCTTCCCCGAGTATCTTTCTCTTTGGCTCTTCAACCGCAAACTTCTTACCGATGAGATGGTGGTCAATCATCTCGATCGCATACCGGTGATGATGCCCCGGGCGGAATGTCCGTTTCCTCAAGCCAAAGGCACCGTACGCCCGATTCTTATTGGACTTACGGGGGCCCGATACGAACGGCAAGAACTGGAGTTATTTCGACGACAAATGGCACCCTATGATTAGCGATTCCTTCGCTGCTACTTATGCGAACCACGGCGCCGACGGGATTTATTACAACGGCGGCTCCTGGATGCGTATCGAGATCTGCGGATATGTAGCCGGCATGCTTCATGGATGGGCTCCGGCGAAAGAGGCCATCGCAAATCGCCTGTGGGCTGAGTTGAACATCGCCCCTGAATTCCCAACCAGCCAGGAATACATCGCTACAGACCCGGCGAACCCCTACTACGGCTACCACCGGGTTTTCGCATGGAATTCATTTGTGCTGCAGGCACTGGAGTTTGCAGGGCTGCGAAATCCGAGCATGGATCCTGATAATTCCTCAAAAATCTCTTAGCACTGTTCCGGAATACGCGATGTAACGTGCAAAAAAGCACACTTAGCTTCTGGTCCGATTAAATCAAGCGCTCACTTAACTCATTTAGGTTCAGTCTGATGCTGCGTTTCGGGTTCTCCCCTTCTGTGAATCACAATGATTTCACGTGTGAGACCCTTGCCTTTTATCCCCTAACGGGCCGAGTATGCATGCAAATACCGCCCTAGTATAAAACCACTAGGCGCGGCAGGCATATTTTGGGGTGCTGGGTTCTGGGTCATTTACTCCGCGACTTCTGCGTCCACGTTCACCAGAGTCAAATCACGACAGAACCAGCCAAGGGGAATCCATTGAAGATACTCGTGTGCACACTCGCGTTTTTCTTGCTTTTTTCGGCGGCAAGCCTTCGAGCTCAAACTACAAATGGCAGCATTCAGGGAACCGTAACTGACCCCAGCGGCGCGCCCGTCGGCGGAGCCAACGTCACCGGCCGCAATCTAGACACTAGTCTCTCCGTCGCCACAGTCACCAGTGATGCTGGGCTCTACTCCCTCGCCAACCTGCCCCCCGGTCGCTACTCGGTGACTGTCGAAGGGCCCAATATGAAAAATTATGTACGCGAAGGCGTAACCGTGCAGACCGGCAGCACCGTTTCTCTCGATATCCAAATGCAGCTTGGCGGAGTTTCGGAAAACGTCACGGTTTCTGCCGACGCCAGTCAGCTTGAAACGGCCACTTCCGATATCGGCGCGACCGTTCAGCAAGTCCTGGTGGAGAACTTGCCGCTGGAAGTTTCTGGCACGGTGCGCAATCCCGTACAGTTCATTACTTTAATTCCCGGATTCGTCGGGAATGTGGGGAACGATCCAGGCAGCAACTCTACCGATGACTTCAAGGTCGACGGCGGCCAGGAAAACAGCACCGACGTACTTGTCGACGGCGTTTCCATTTCGCTGGTTTCGCCCAATACCCAGTGGAATAAGGGTGTTTCGACCGAAGGCGTGCAGGAGTTTAAGGTCCTTCAGAGCAACTTCTCTCCCGAATATGGCGAATCCGGCGATGGAATCGTAAGCCTGACCATGAAATCGGGTACCAATGATCTCCATTTTTCCGTTTACGATTTTTACCGCAATCGCGCGTTGGATGCCAACAGTTGGGTTAACAACACTGCGGGTCAACCCAAGTCGGTGAATACTCAGAACGACTTCGGAGCTACCTTTGGCGGCCCCATTCGAATTCCGCACGTCTACAACGGCCGTGACAAAACTTTTTTCTTCGTGGACTACGAGGGCTTCCGCTTTCGAACAGGCGGCACTTCGCTGCAGAGCGTTCCTAACGAAGCGTTTCGAGCAGGGGATTTTTCCGCGTTGCTTCCGCCACCAGCTTTACGATCCGGTCACGCATGCTGCCGATCCCAGGAAACATTCTAACCAACGATCCTAATTTCACGCCCAGCAAGGTGGTGGGCAACATCCTCGCGCTCTTGCCAAAAACCAACGGCGGGCTGACCAACAACGTGGTTGACACCACGGTCTCGAGCACCACGGCAAACCTGTTTGATATCAAGATCGACCATATCATTTCGGAAAAGCACAGAATTTCCGGCGGCTTCGACTACGACAACACCAACACCGGCGGCACTTCCAATCTGGGCCCGCTTTTCGGTTCCACTACCCCGCAGAACACGCGCTATGCGCGCATCAGCGACAACTATATTTTTACTCCGTCGCTGGTGAATCAAATTCTATTCGGATTCAGCCGCCGTTTCCGCGGTGAGCTTTCCAACAGCATCGGCCAGGATTTCCCGGCGAAGATCGGTCTCACCGGAGTTCAACCGACTACATTTCCGTGCGTCAAGTTTACCAGCACGCCTTATGAAGGGCTGCTGAACAATTGCGGCGATTCGCAATTCGCGGACAACGTGTATCAAGTGAATGATTCCGTCAGCTGGGTCAAAGGCAAGCACAACATGAAGTTTGGCGGCGAAGTGCGGATGCTGCAGTTCAACGTGCGCCGGCTCACCCAAGCTTCGGGTGAATTCGATTTCAACGCCCAGGAAACCAGCTTGAATGGCTTGGGCGGCGAATGCGGTAGCCAGCGCGCTCTTCGGCTTGGTTAACACCTCAACGCTGAATTACGGCGCCTTCAGTGGCGTGCGTTACAAAGACTTTTCGCTGTATGCCCAGGACACCTACAAAATTCGGCCGCGCCTGACTTTGAATTACGGCTTACGTTACGACATCGACTTGCCCGCTTCGGAAGCTTTCGACCGCTTTTCCGCGGTTGATCCCACTCTTCCAAATCCGGGCGCGGGTGGTATCCCCGGCGCCTACACTTATTTCGGAACCGGACCCGGACGAAACGGCCAGACCCGCCCTCAGGATATTTATACGAAAGCGTTTGGCCCACGCGTCGGCTTTGCCTACAGCATCAACGATAAGACCGTCATTCGCGGCGGCTATGGAATATTCTACGAACCACTCAAAGAAGGTTCGTTTGCCGACCAGGATGGTTTGGGATTCTTTAACAGGCAGACGATTACTCCCACCAACGGCGGCCCAATCCAGATTGATAACGGCGTTACGCGCATTTTCCCGAACTCAGGGCCATTTACACCCGATGGCCAGAACGGTAGCAACGGTGTGATTCTGGTTCCTGCGAACAGCGGACGCCCTGCGGATGTGCAGACCTGGAATCTCGACATCCAGCGGCAGATCACTTCTAACTTGATGGTTAGCATCGCCTACGTGGGCTCAAAAGGAACTCATCTTCCCGCGTTGAACATTATTCCCAATCAGGTGAATCCCTCTTTCCTTTCGCTCGGAAACGATCTAACCATGAATGCTACGTGTCTGGCGGCAGGCACTTGTCCGGCTGCAATCGCGGCCGGTGTAAAATTGCCGTACCCTGGATTCACGGGACAGATCAACCAGGCTCTTCGGCCCTTTCCGCAGTACGGCGACTTCAACCAGGAAGATAACTCTTTCACTCCCGATCGCACCGGCAACTCCACCTACCACGCGATGCAATTGCAAGCGAACAAGCGCCTCGCGGAGGGTTTGAGCTTTCTGGTTTCTTACACCGTTTCGAAAAACCTGACGGACGCCGACTCTTCGGGACCAGGAGTGGCTGGGTTCATCGGCACCAACGAATTTATCGGTCAGAATTCCTACAATCGTTCCGCGGAAAAAGCGGTCAGCGAGCTGGATACACCGCAAAGCCTCGTCGCCAGCTTTTTCTATGAGCTACCTGTTGGACAAGGAAAGCGCTTCATGAACCAGGGCGGGGTGAGCGATCGCGTGGTGGGCGGTTGGTATGTCGCCTCGATTTTAAATTATCACTCCGGACTTCCGACGGAAGTGTACGGTCCATGCAACGGCACAGCCGGCGACGTCTTGTTCGCCGGATGCCATTTCACCGGCGCTGCTCGCGTAAACGTTATCCCCGGCGTCGCTCAGACGAACAAATCTAATTTCAACCCGGATACTATGCCGTTCTGGAATCCTGCCGCGTTCGCCGTCGCTGCTCCTTTGACGTTCGGCAACGAGCCACGATCGCTTTCCAATGCGCGCACCTTCGCTGGTAAGAACGAAGATTTCACCCTGGGCAAAAAGACCAGGCTCTTTGGTGAAAGGGCGGTCATCGATTTCCGCGCGGAGTTCTTCAACATATTCAACCGTCACATTTATCAGCCTAGCGTTGGGAATCCACAATTGAACAGCCCGTTTATTCCCTTGGGAGCGCCGGGTTGCAACGGTGCAAATCAACGATTTGCGTGTGGATTCGGCGCTATCACCAACGCCAGCGGTCCCCGAACCATTCAGTTTGCTCTGAAGATCGCGTATTGAGAGAGCTATGGCCCGGCATCTCGCCGGGCTTATAGCCGTCACATTATTCTCGTGCCAGGTTTGCCCACATGAGTGCTCTCAATCGGCGATTTTTTGTAAAGACTCTTCTGGCCAGCGCTGCAAGCGCCGCACCGGCTTGCGCCGCTCTTCACAAGCGAATTGCTTTTCCTGCTACGCCCAGTGATGGCGATCACTTTCAATCTACAGGCGATTCTGCATCTTTAAATATTGACGCTGGAACTCAGCAACTGCGGATCGCGCCCGTTGGCTCGCCGCTTTCCTTCCAGAATTTTCTTCGCGTTGGTTCCGAGTGGAAACCCGCCACGCTGGCCGGCGTGCCGTTTGTTACCGGTGCGTCGTTTCCGCTGATCACCGAACGCGTAAAGCGCAACGGATCCAGCATCAGATGCGAGGGAAGCGCCGAAGCTGAAGGTGTTGATGGAAAAACTCTGAAATATGGTTGGAGTGCTGAGGTCAGTCCCTTAGCAGGTGAACAGTCCTTTCCATGGATCCACCTTCGAACAACGCTGAAACTGCCCGCGCCACATCAAGCTCCAGCAAAAAAGCGGAGTCGAGCCTCAAATAATTACCTGGTTGAGTTCGAATTCTACTTTGATGGAGGGCCAATCCGGCAGTTGGCGACGCGTGCTGCTCAGCCAGCCCACGCGCAATTCCCTGGGAACTGCAGGCAACGATCTTCCCGCTGTGTATCTGCTGGACCAGAATCTCGGCGTCGAGACCATGATGTTTTTTGATATGGACGACATGGCCTGGATGTCCGCTGAAAATTTGCCGCGCTTCCTCGTTTACCGATGCTCCAGCATTTCTCGATTCGAAAAAGACGGCACTCAGCGGCAGGGCATTGGGTTGCTAGCCGATCAGGCCACCGGAAATGTTCTGCCCGCCGGCGAGATCAATTTCAGTTATTGCTTGCTGCAACGGCCGCTCACGCGGCTCATCACCGAGCAGGAAGCGGTCAGCCGCTGGATGGAAGCGCTTCTCCCTCTCTTCGAAGAGAAACTTTCCTGGCCGCAATGCGCGACGAGTTGGTCCGAGTTTGCCGCCGGCACCGTTCGTGATTTGCAGGATAAAGACGCCACTGTCGCGGAAGCCGCCGGCCATCGCGGATTGCGCGCCTACGTCAAAGAAAGCTCGCAGATCTGGAAGCAGGCCGGTGACAACTTTGAACTGATGACTCTTGCGGATGTGCTGTGGCCTTCGCTGCTTTACTTGCGGCTGCATCCTTCTTCCGGTTTCGAACTCGAATGCAACGATCTTCTGAGCGATCTCCCCGGTTTCTATAATTCCGGCACTCAGCAGCATCAGCAATGATTTCAAGCGCCCGGCCGATGAGCGAGCCGACTCCTGGTATCCGTTCGAAAACGCACTCGTCAAGTATCCGATGATCGGTTCGCTCTCAGGCTCTAAAGAACTCACCGATCATTTTCTCGCAGCCTTCGGCACCGCGCAGAAAATGGCTCAGCAATATAACTATCTCTTCCCCATTTATTACCAGGTCGCGACTCTTCGCGCCGAAGGCGCTGGCACCAACTACGCCATTGGCGGCTTGTATGCATGGGCTGCAATTCTGGCGCACAAATTGACCGGTGACGAGCATTACCTGGAAGAGGCCCGCCGCGCCGTTCACGTTTTGTACACCGTGCCCGCCGACAGACTTTTTCACGAGCCGCAAGAACTGGCTTACGGTGCGTTGGCAGCTGCTGAACTTGGCATGCAGACGGAGTGCAAGTACCTGCTATACGAGCAGCTGCGGATGTTTTATTGGTTTTCTGATCCCAGCCAAAAATCTCACGAGATACGCGGGATGGTTCAGGCCGCGGCCTCCATTCTTTATCCTGCGTTCAAGGAAAACGTCGAAGCCATCCTCCCTTGGACCGGCATCATGAAACGCGGCATCGTGTTCGAAGGGCTTTTGCGTTTCATGGATCAGCAGCGCCGTAACAATTTTTATTTTTTCCAGAATTGCTCTGGCGCCCGCGAAAAAGCATCCACGCCTTTTATCCCATTTGAAAATCTGGGCACTCTCGAGCTTGGCGGTCAAACCGGCAATGTAGGCAAGGAAATTTATGGCGCTGGAGAATCGCTCTGGATGTACCTGATGTTTGAAGCACTAGGAAAAGTGGACGACCGCGAACTGATGCTTGTGAATCTGGACTTGCTCGACGTTACCGATGCCAAGACCTTCCCGTCACAAAAATTGAATTTCATCTTGTTCAATCCCACGCCTGCGGGCCGGTCCGCGACCATCACGATTCCACCCGCGCGAGAGCGAAGCGCACGCTTGACTGCCGATGGCAAGCCTATCGGCGGGACTTTTCAGATTGCGGGACGGTCCTTCCTGCAGCTGCAGGCTGAATTCTGATACACGATTCTTTTTTATTTTGCGCCTAAGACCAAGTTCTGGAATTTCCGGAGTTTTAACGAAAGGAATTCTGCTAAATGCTGAAACTCAATTCTTTTGGAGCCAACTCGCTACGAACATCGATTGCCCTCGGCATAACACTGATTTTGCTTGCAGTTGGCGCAGCGGTCGCCTTCGCGCCGCCATTTGGTAAGTGGACTCGCGTTGTTTCGGAACCCATCCTTTCGCCGCAGGGCAACGGATTCGAATCGGCCGGTACGTTTAACCCCTCGGTCGTAAAAAAAGATGGCAAGTTCGTGATGCTGTATCGCGCGCAGGATCATCAAGGCACTTCATCGCTCGGATACGCCACCAGCGAAGACGGAATTCATTTCAACCGCCGGCCGACTCCGGTCCTGACTGCAGAAGCGCCGTATGAAAAGGGCGGCGGCGTGGAAGATCCCCGGCTGCAAAAATTTGGCGATACGTATTATTTGACCTATACGGGTTACAACAACGTCGATGGCGTGGCTGCCGACAAGAAAGACGCACAGCTTTGCCTGGCAACGTCCAAGGATCTGCTTCATTGGGAGCGCCAGGGAATTATCATTCCCGCATACAAGGGCAAGTGGAATGTGAAGTGGACCAAGTCCGGCGCGATGGTGCCCGAAAAAATCAACGGCAAGTATTGGATGTATTATCTGGCCGACGCCAAAGGTAAAGACAGCCAGATGGGCGTGGCGTTTTCCGAGGATTTATTGCACTGGACGGAAGCGTTGGACCATCCCATCCTGGCCAGCCGTCCCGGATCGTTCGATTCGCAAGTCGTAGAGCCGGGCCCGCCGCCGGTAATCACAAACGAAGGCATATTTCTGATTTACAACGGCGCGGCTGACAATCTGGTTTATTCCACCGGCTGGGCGCTGTTTGACAAGAACGATCCGACCAAAGTTCTAGCGCGCTCTGACCAGCCCGTATTTGGCCCGGAGCAAGAATGGGAAAAAGTGGGTCAAGTTCCCAATGTCGTATTCGTCGAAGGAGCGGTTCGCGACGGCAAGCGCTGGCTTTTTTATTACGGCGGCGCAGACAAATACATCGGCGCCGCTACCGCCCCCGCACGCTAAGCAGACGTCGAAGCTTATAATCTCAACGGAACGAGAATCAACGACTCCATTAGCGCTAAGGCGTCTCTGCCACTATGAATAAGAGAGCTTTCCTCAAACTCATTTCCGCCGCCATGTCGATGCCGAGCATCTCTCCTCTTTTGGCGTGGGCCGGAGCAGAAAAATTAAAAAATTGGGCGGGGAACGTCGAGTACGGCACCGACAAGTTGTACTCTGCAACCTCGGTCGAGCAGGCTCAGGAATTTGTCAAAAAGCACGCGCGCCTGAAAGTGCTCGGCACACGCCACTGCTTCAACCACATCGCGGACAGCACGGATGAATTTCTCTCGCTGCGCCCCATGGATAAGGTGTTATCGCTCGATCCTCAGGCGAAGACGGTAACGATTCCCGCGAACATGAGCTATGGCCAGTTATCTCCTTACCTCCATGAACACGGGTTTGCCTTGCACAACCTCGCGTCTCTGCCGCACATCTCCGTTGCTGGCGCCTGCGCCACCGCTACTCACGGATCCGGTGAGAAAAACGGCAACTTGGCTACGTCTGTCTCGGCTCTAGAAATGATCACGGCTTCAGGTGACATCGTGAAGCTTTCGCGCAAACAGGATGGCGAAGCATTTTCAGGCGCTGTCGTTGGATTGGGAGCGCTTGGCGTGATTACGAAAATCACGCTGGATCTGCTGCCCACCTTCATGGTCAAGCAATATGTCTACGAAAACCTTCCGCTCAGCGAGCTGCAAGAACATTTCGACGCGATTGAAGCAAGCGGTTATAGCGTCAGTCTTTTTACCGACTGGCAAAAGAAGCGCATCAATGAAGTCTGGATCAAGAGCCGCGTGGAAGCCGGGCAATCGTTTAATGCCACTCCCGATTTTTTTGGAGCCAAGCTGGCGACCAGGAATCTCCACCCCATCGCCGAGCTCTCCGCTGAAAACTGCACCGAACAAATGGGCGTGCCGGGTCCCTGGTACGAGCGTTTGCCGCACTTCCGCATGGGATTTACGCCCAGCGCCGGCAACGAACTCCAGGCCGAATATTTCGTTCCTCGGCGGCATGCGATCGAGGCCATTCTTGCGATAGAACGGCTGCGCGACCAGGTAAGTCCTCATTTGCTGATTTCGGAGATTAGAACCATCGCCGCCGATGATCTGTGGATGAGCCCCTGCTACAAACAGCCATCCGTTACCATCCATTTCACCCTCAAACCCGATTGGCCTGCCGTCAGCCAGCTGCTGCCGGTCATCGAACGCGAGCTTGCTCCATTTCAAGTCCGCCCCCATTGGGGAAAACTTTTCACCATTCCGCCGCAACAATTGAAAGCCAAATATGAGAAATTGCCGGACTTCCTTGAGCTGGCCAAGAAGTATGACCCCCATGGCAAATTCCGAAACGACTTCCTCAATACAAATATTTTTGGATAGGAAATTCTGTACCTAGCGCGGTGCGGGTTTTTCAGGCTTCCATCTTCGCTAGATTGATGGCGATGCTTGCAGGGACAGAATCTAAAAATCTTTGCATCCGCTCAACTCCGTTTCAAACTGTATTATGTTGTCGCTTAGCGTTCGGCCCTGTTGGTGTAAGGTTACACCAAGCAGATTCTTTGGCGTAAAGGAGTGATTGGAAATGGAAACAATGAATCGCCGCCAATTTGTTAAGACAACCGCGGGGGCTGCTATCGCGGCGCCCTTCATTAGTGTTATGGGACGCGCTCACAGTCCCAACGACACAATTAACCTAGCGGTGATTGGCGTGCGTAGTCGTGGGCAGGCCCATTACCAGGGCTTCGGCAAAATTCCGGGTGTGAGGATCGCGACATTCTGCGATGTCGACGAGCGATTGTTTCCAGAGGCGCTGGCTAAGCTGGGCAAAGTTACGCATCAGAAACCTGCGACAGAGACCGATCTTCGCCGCGTACTGGACGATAAGAATATCGATGCAGTTACGATTGCCACCCCGGATCACTGGCATGCGCTCGCGGCTGTTTGGGCTTGCCAGGCGGGCAAGGACGTCTACGTAGAAAAACCAGTCTCGCACGAGATTTGGGAGGGCCGGCAGATTGTCAACGCTGCAAGAAAATATAACCGGCTAGTCGAAGCCGGCACGCAAAACCGCAGCAATCCTTCGGTGCAGGCGGCGATGAAGTTTTTGCATGATGGAGGTATCGGCGACGTTTACATGGCCAAGGGGCTTTGCTTCAAGCCGCGCGACACCATCGGCCACAAAGCGGATAGCACCGCGCCTGCCGGCGTGCATTACGATTTGTGGCTTGGGCCAGCGCCGCTCAGGCCCTTCAACGAAAATCGCTTTCACTACAATTGGCATTGGTTCTGGGACTACGGCTGCACCGATCTGGGTAATCAGGGACCTCATCAGATGGACATCGCGCGGTGGGGCCTGAATAAATCTGAGTATCCAGAAAAGATTTTTTGCGGCGGCGGGAAATATGCTTTCGACGACGATCAGGAGACCCCCAACATGCAAAACGCCACCTTGAAATATCGCGACGGCAAAATCATCCAATTTGAAGTGCGCGGCCTGTACACCAACGGCGAAGACGACATCAAGATAGGCAATCTCTTTTATGGAACAAAAGGATGGATGCATCTGGACGGCTCCGACTGGAAGACTTACTTCGGCAGGAAAAACGAACCCGGGCCATCTATGAACGGAAAAGATGCCGCTGATCCTTCGAATACCACCGGGACCGGAGATCAAAAACACTTCGAAAATTTCATTAAAGTTTTGCGTTCGCGTAAACAGGCGGAATTAAATGCCGATATCGAAGAGGGTCACCTGTCGACGGCGCTCTGCCACCTGTGCAACATTGCGTACCGCGAGGGCAGGAAATTGCAGTTCGACGGGACCAACGAGAAATTCGTCAACGACAGCAAAGCCGATCAATATTTAAGGAGAAAATACCGCGCCCCATTTGAAGTGCCGTTCCTTGGCTGATGGTTTTGTATTCCGGTTCACCTGAACTCGAAAAACAATTTGACCCTAGATCAATCACATCTGCCTCAAAATGCTGACCACGTACCCGTTCCTCGGCGGCGCTGGCTGATCGCTTCGTTGTTGGGGTTTGGCGTGTTCGTGAATTATCTGGATCGCGTCAATATTTCAGTTTCGCAACAGGCGCTGCACGACGCGTTTGGCGTAAGCACAATCACCTTTGGATATTTACTTAGCGCCTACAGCTGGACCTACGCGGCGATGCAGCTTCCATCTGGAATATTGCTTGATCGCTTTGGCGTGCGCAAAGTCGGCTGCATCAGCACGCTTTTGTGGAGCGTTGCTTCGTTCTGCTCGGCCGCGGCGTTTGGCGTTGGCAGTTTTTTTGCGGCGCGACTGCTCCTGGGAATTGGCGAAGCTCCGACGTTCCCGGGAAACTCCAAAGCCGTGGGCTATTGGTTTCCGGACCGGGAGCGAAGTTTGGCTACAGCTTTTTTTGACTCCGCAGCCAAACTGGGGCCAGCGCTAGGAGTGCCCATCGTGGGAGTGTTTTTATTGCACTTTGGCTGGCGCTGGAGTTTTGCCGCCACAGCGCTGACTAGTCTCGTCTATTTGGCCTTGTTTTACTGGTTGTACAGAAATCCCAGCGAAGACAGAAAACTTTCCGACGCCGAGCGTCAATTCATTGTGCGAGGGGGCGCGCAGCCCGAAGACCTAGCCACCATCGGCAAAGGAGCGTCAATTTCATATTTGTTGAGCCAGCGTAAAGTGGTTGGCTTGGTGTTGGGCTCCGCGGCCTACAACTACACTTTTTATTTACTGTTGACTTGGCTGCCTAGCTATTTGTCCACTGCCCAGCATGTGAACCTGCGCGATTCCGTGTTGTACTCGAGCGTTCCGTGGATTTTTGCGGCGCTTACCGATTTCATTATTGGCGGTTGGATGGTGAACGAATTAATTCGGCGTGGGTTTGACTCGTCGCGGGTGCGCCAGATTGTGCTGGTGCTCGGGACAGCGCTTGGCCTGGGCATTTTAGGCGCGGCGCTCGCGCGCACCCCAACGGCAGCAATATTTTGGATTAGCATTTCCATCGGCGGCCTGGCGGCGGCCGCGCCGGTTGGTTGGTCTATTCCGTCGTTGATTGCGCCCGCGGGGAGCGTTGGAAGATTGGGAGGAATTCTCAATTTTGGAAATCAGTTGTCGGCGATCGCGGCCCCGATTATCACTGGCTATGTAGCGTCCGTTACAAGCTCATTTGCGTGGGCTTTCGCGGCGGCAACTTTGTTCTTATTAATCGGCATCGCTGGTTATGTTTTTTTGCTCGGACGGATCGAACCCATTCCCGATCCTGCTTAACTCTGGAAAAAGGTTTTTGTCGCACCACGTGGAAAAGAGTCTTGTAGTGGCGTACAACGTTGAGGGCGCTTTTAGATTGCAGATGACACGGTAGGATTAAGTCGGGCATTCAGGAGAGGCAAATGAGAATTGGAATCTGCATGTTACTGTTGATGGGATTAACAATCGCTGACGGGCAAGCCGCGGCACAATCGCCAACCCCCGGGGTAAAGACAAGCGTGTTCGGGAAGACCAAAGATGGCCGGGAAGCGCACCTGTATACGCTATCGAATAAATCCGGCATGCAGGTGATCATTAGCGACTTCGGCGGCACGGTAGTTTCCATCAAAGTCCCCGACCGCAACGGGAAAATCGGCGATGTGGTCCTGGGCTACGACACCTTGGCGGGATATCAGGAAGGCACCGCATCCTTCGGTGCCACAGTCGGACGTTACGCCAATCGCATTGGCGGGGCAAAGTTTTCGCTGGACGGAAAAGAATATAAGCTGGAAAAAAATAACGGCGAAAATCATCTGCATGGCGGATTCAATAAAGTGCTGTGGGATGCACAGCCCGCCACGGGGAAAGCCGGCGCGTCGTTAAAAATTCATTATTTAAGCAAGGATGGCGAGGAAAATTTCCCCGGTAATTTATCGGTGACGGTGCTCTTTACTGTCACGGACGCCAATGAGTTGAGAATTGAATACACCGCGACCACCGATAAAAAAACGGTGCTGAATCTCACCAATCATTCTTATTTTAATCTGAAAGAATCGGGCAGCATTCTGGACCACCAGCTCACCTTGAAGGCCAGTCGCTTCACGCCTGTTGACTCGGGAATGATCCCCACAGGTGAGCTCCGCCCCGTTGCCGGTACGCCGTTTGATTTCAGGAAAGCCACCGCCATCGGCGCGCGCATCGACCAGGATGATGCACAGCTAAAACTTGGCCACGGCTACGATCACAACTGGGTGCTGGATGCCGGCATGAAAGCCGAGCCGAGTCTGGCCGCAGTGCTTTACGAACCCACGACAGGCCGTGTCGTGGAAGCTTGGACCACTGAGCCTGGCATCCAGGTCTACACCGGCAATTTTTTGGGCGGCACCCCTCCTGGCAAAGGAGGCAAAATCTACGAACCCCGTTTTGCAGTGTGCCTGGAGACGCAGCACTTCCCGGATTCGCCGAATCATCCGGATTTTCCAACCACAACGCTCGCGCCCGGTAAAGAATTTCACTCCATCACCATCTACAAATTTTCCGTTAAATAGGGAGCGTATGCCTTCACGAACCGTTAGTCGTCGTACGTTTGTTTCTTGCCACGCCATATTTTTGGTACTAATTTTTGCTGGTCCTACGCGTGCCCAGACTGACGCTGCGTCCCAGCCCGCTAAAAAGCTGACCGTGGAGCGCATTTATTCCGAACCCAGCCTCAGTGGCCATACCCTTCGCGGAATAACGTGGACCCCCGATGGAAAACAGATCACTTTTCTCGAAGCAAAAAAAGCGGAAGACGGCGCCGGAGACGGCGTTGAAAATGAGCACCAAGGCAAGCACAAGAAAGAAAAAAATGCGGATCTCTGGATCGTGGACGCCACATCCGGTGACCGCAAAGTGCTCGTATCCGGCAAGCTCCTGGCGTCGATGTTGCCGGAAAACTCGTCCGCTCCCACGCAGGCGACCGGTCTTGGCCGGCACGCGCCCGCTGATTATCAATGGGCTCCAGACGGAACGGCGCTTTTATTTCAGGGACCCAACGCGCTGGTATGGTTTGCATTAAAATCAAAAACACCGCGTACCTTGGTTTCTGGCAAAGCAAATTTGGCCGATCCCAAAATTTCGCCGGACGGCAAGTTTGTCAGCTTCGTTCGCGACCACAATCTCTGGCTCGTAAATGTTGCCGACGGCAAAGAGCAGCCCATTACCCGCGATGGAGTCGAAGAAATTCGCAAAGGCGAGCTGGACTGGGTATATCCAGAGGAGTTGGACATCAAAACCGCTTATTGGTGGGCGCCGGATTCTTCAGCGATAGCGTATCTGGAAATGGATGAACGTAAAGTGGCGCTATATCCGCTGGTGGATTTCGCGTCGTTCAACGGCAAGGCGGAAATGGAGCGTTATCCTCCGGTCGGCGGTGCCAATCCGGTGGTCCACGTGTTCGTAGCGGCTGTAAGTGGCGCGCAGACGAAGCAAATGGACACCGGCTCGGAAATCAATCAGTACATTCCTCGTGTGAATTGGCTCCCTGATTCGAAGCATGTGGCCATACAACGCTTGAATCGCGCACAAACAAATTTGGACCTGCTGATTGCGGACACAACGACGGGTGCGTCGCGTGTGGCGCTCACGGAGAAAGATCAGTATTGGATAAATGTCAGCGATGATCTTAGATTTTTGCAGGATGGACAGCGTTTTCTGTGGTCCAGCGAACGATCCGGGTTTCGGCACATCTATCTCTACAATCTGGAAGGGAAGGAACTTGCGCAGTTAACCAAAGGTGAATGGGAAGTTTCGGCCGTCGACGCCGTGGACGAGAAAGCCGATTTGATTTATTTCACCGCTACGGAAAAATCTCCCATGGAGCGCCATCTGTATCGCGTTGGCCTCGACGGCTCTGGATTTGCGCGCATCACGAAAGAAGCGGGAACGCATGCCGTGAACTTCGCGCCCAGCGCGGGTAGCCCGCCGGGCTTCAATATGGCGGACAGTGTAACGACGTCGATAAGCGCGTTCATCGACACCTATTCGAACACTATGAATCCACCGCGTCAGGATTTACTGCGGCCGGATGGTTCGCGCATCGCGATCCTCAACGAAAATAAAGTTGCGGAACTCGCGAACTATCAGCTTTCTCCCGTGGAATTTCTCCAGGTTAAAACCCATGACGGCGTGATGCTCAACGCCTGGATGATCAAGCCCCCGGATTTTGACCCACACCGCAAATACCCCGTGCTGGTCTATACCTACGGCGGCCCCCACGTGCAGGTGGTGACGAATGAGTGGGGACGGTCGACTTTTCTGTGGCATCAACTGATGGCCCAGAAGGGTTACATTATTTTTTCGCTCGACAATCGCGGCTCGGCGGGGCGCGGCCACCTTTTTGAGGAGCCCATTCATTTCCGGCTCGGTGCGCAGGAATTGTCTGACCAGCGCGATGGCGCCGCGTATTTGAAGTCGCTGCCTTATGTCGATGGCGATCGCATGGGCATTTGGGGATGGAGTTACGGCGGACACATGACGCTGCACGCCATGTGTGAAGACTGGAATGATTTCAAGGCTGGTTTCGCGGGCGGCCCGGTGACCGACTGGCATTATTACGATTCGATTTACACCGAACGTTACTTGGGACTGCTACCGCAGAACGAAGATTACTATAAGGAATCCTCTCCGATCGACAAGGTCAAACAATTTCGTGGAAAATTGTTGATCGCGCATGGGACCGGTGATGATAACGTGCATTTCGCTAATACCCTTGCGCTGATCAACGAACTGATAGAGACCGGAAAATATGTCGAAGTGATGCCGTTCCCGGGACGGGGTCACGGGGTCAGTGATGGCCCTGCGCGGCGGCTACTGATGGAGCGGGTAACCCGCTTTTTTCTCGATAATTTGTAAAAGAATCTTGGCACTCCCCGGGAATTTCCGGCAGTCGCAAGAATCTCGCTCGAAATCCGCAAACCGCCCTGCGCTCTGCGGCATCCAAAGTTAGTCACCTGAATCGGGTCCGTGCGTTGCAACTCACGCCGCCACATCTGTTTGTACTTTGCGAACGACGAGAGGATTCGTGTTGCAGTCGGATACTAAGCATTCACCTGGTAATGCCGGTTGGGGCAATCCACCATGGACAATCGATTTTCGTTCGACCGCTCGCGCCTTGCCGTCCGAAGTCGATTTCGCCATTGTGGGCGGCGGTTTCACTGGTCTATCCGCCGCGGCGCGACTCCGACAAGTTCAACCTGACAAAACTACCGCGCTATTCGAAGCCGATTGCGTTGGTGCGGGCTCCAGCGGCCACACCGGAGGAATGACCCTTGCGGAATCCGCAGCCGGCGATTTGCCAGGACTTGGCGATGTACTTGAGGGCTTCGCGGAGATCCAGCGTGAATTAGGGATCGAGTGCGATTTTAATTTGCCCGGAGTGTGGGAACTAGGCCGCAAGAAGATAAAAAAAGATTCGCCCATTTCTTGGAGCGATTCCGGAACGCTTGGCGTCGTAAACGAAGTTCCCGGAGGCAGCGTCGATCCGGGAAAACTTGTTAGCGACCTCGCGCGCGCGGCGCAACGATCAGGCGCCGCCATTTTTGAAAATGCGCGTGTGGAGAATATTTCCTATCAACACCCGCTGGAATTAGAAGTCGCTGGAAAGCGGGTCCGCGCCGGACAGGTCTTGATTGCTACGAACGCGGAATCCCTGGAGCTCAGCGATTTGTCCGGCGCCGCTGAGCCAAAATTTACTCTGGCTTTGGCGACCACTCCTTTAACGGACACGCAACTAACCGACGTCGGTCTCTCCACCCTCAAACCTTTTTATACCGTGGACATGCCTTATCTGTGGGGCCGCACCCTTCATCGCAATCAAGTGATATTTGGCAGCGGCCTGGTGCACCTTGAGCACTGGAGCGAGCTGCTGAATCTGAGCATTTCGAGTGGTGAGGCGGCGGGACTGATGCGACTGCTGGAGTCGCGTGTACATTCCTTGCATCCCGCGTTAGAAAATATTCAATTCACGAATCGATGGGGAGGCCCGATTTTAATCGCGGACCAAATGACTCCAGTGTTCAAGCATCATTTAAAAAGCAAAAATATAGTTGTACTGGGAGGGTATAGCGGACACGGTGTCGCGCTTTCCGTTTATCTGGGACGCTGGGCCGCCGATGTTTTAACCGGAAAAAGAAAGTTGCCGTCGTGGAATAAATCCTTGGGAGCTAAACACTGAATGAATCTTTGCACTGCAAGTCGGGCGGTTTTATTCGGCGCAAAGCGTCATGCGGTTCGATTTGTCGTGGGCTTTGGTGTGGTACTGTTTTTTTGTGTGCCGGGCGGGTTCACGCAACAAAAGCAACCGTTGGACAGTGAAGCGGTAATCAATCACCTGAATGCGGTCATTAAATTGTATCGCAACGCCTCCGCCGAACTGCAAGCCGGCGGCGCGCCCAGTGATGTTATTTACCAGGACAGTGAGAAGGACTACACAACGCAAGTTGTGCAGTTGGCATTTCAAGCGGCCAGAGCCGAAGCCGCTGCCATCCGCGCTACCGAGAAAAATGGCGCATCCAATGCCAGCTCAGCTCAGAGTTCAGCTCAGGGGGAGGCCCGTAACAAGGCGCGTATCGCTGATGTGCAGTCAAAAATCGACGCTCTCGATAAACAGATTGCTTCCGCTCCCAAAAGCAAACGCGACGCGCTGGTTGCCCAAAAGCAAGCTCTCGAAGGCGAATTGAATCTCGACAATGCGGTGCAAGATGTCATTCAAAAAAGAGCTGCTTTCATGGAAAACGGCGGCGACACTGGCGCGGAGGGGCTGGATGGACGCATCAATCAATTGGCTCACTCGGTGCCTGGAGTTTTCGCGGCAGCCAATGACCAGAAGTCTGTAACGCAACCCAAACCAACCACACAATCGGATGCCAACAAGCAGACTCCATCGGGTCTGGTGTCGCAAGCGCTTGCACTGTATGGAGCCATCACCAGTGTTCACCAGATCGACCAATTAAACGAAGAGACCGCTGCTGTGCGGCAGACCGCGAATGATCTGCGCCAGCCTTTGCGCGATGCACTCGTCGCGGACATCAAAAAAGGCCGCGATCTTACTGATCAAGCGGTATCGGGCAAAAGTCCTCCAGCGTCGCCGGAACAATTTCAGGAATTGACCGATCAGTTCAAACGGTTGTCGGCAGTAGTGCTGCCCCTGAGCCAGGAAATCGTGGTGCTGGATCAAGCCAGCGCCAATCTTGTGGAATGGCGAACCGCGATTCTTCGCGAATCGAAATACGATGCGCGCGCTTTGTTTGTGCGTGCTGCCATGATCCTTCTGGCCCTGGGCATCGTTCTGGCTTTGTCGGAGGCATGGCGCCGTCTTACCTACAAATATATTCAGGACGCCCGGCGCAGGCGCCAATTTCTCTTGTTGCGCCGATTCGTAATGGGATTTCTAGTTGGCGTCGTGCTAATCCTGGGATTCGTGAGCCAGTTCGCCTCGCTAGCGACTTTTGCGGGATTCGTTACTGCTGGTATCGCGGTCGGACTGCAGACTGTGTTGCTATCCGTGGCTGCTTATTTCTTTGTCGTGGGCCGTTATGGAATTCACGTGGGCGATCGCGTGAGCGTTTCCGGTGTCACCGGCGATGTGATCGATATCAGCCTCGTGCGACTTTACTTGATGGAGTTGGCGGGCACCGGCATCGATCTATTTCCTACTGGCAGAGTAGTGATGTTTTCGAATTCGGTGCTCTTTCAAGCCACCACTCCGCTGTTTAAACAAATTCCCGGTACTGAATACGCGTGGCACGAGGTCGCTTTCAATCTGGTTCCGGGAGGCAATCACAAGCTCGCTCAAGAAAAATTGTTTCAAGCGGTTAATGCCGTCCACGATCAGTACCGCGAAACACTCGAACGGCAGCGCGGCTTTATTGAACGGCGCATTGAAGTGCAATTGAAAACTCCAAGCCCCGAAACACGGCTGCAATTCGGCGATACCGGCTTGGAATTACTGGTGCGCTACCCCGTTGAAATTCGCAACGAATCGGTCACCGACGAGCAAGTTACGCGCAAGGTGTTGGAGGTGATTCAAAGCGAACCTGAAGTACAGGCTGCGGTGGTCGGCTCGCCAAAGATTCGCGCGGCGATCAAAGGCTAGTTGTATATTTGAGTGTGAAACACCCGCGTGGCAAAAAATCCACGGACAATCGACTGTTGTTACGGAGCGATGATGTCCCTTAACTTTGCTTTCACCTGGATGGCTGCGAGGCTCGATGCATCCCACCCGCCGCCGAGCGCTTTAACCAGCAGGACGCTGGTAGTCAGCCGCTGGCCCTGAATATTCACCAGCTCTTGCTGGTTACTCAGGAGATTTTGCTGCGCGGTCACCACATCCAGATAACTCACCAAACCGCCCGCGTATCGATTCGTGGAAATATCCAATGTGCGTTGAGCAGCGTCAACCGCCTGCTGCTGCGTTTGCTGCGCCTGAATGAATACGTCTAAGGCCGTTAAGTCGTCCTGCACTTCGCGAAACGCATTCAACACTGTGGCCCGGTAATTCGCGACATTGGCATCGAAACCTGCCTGCGCGAATTGCACTTGGGCGCGCCGCGCTCCGCCGGTAAAAATGCTTTCCGATACATCGGCGCCCACGGCCCAGAAAAAACTCGATAAATTCGCCAGCTTCGCGAGGTCCGACACTTGCGGGCCCGCGGTTGCAAATAAGTCGATGGTCGGATAATAGGCAGCCTTCGCCACGCCAATCTGTGCGTTGGCGGAGGCCATCTGCCGCTCTCCTGTCGCCACGTCGGGCCGCCTTTCCAGCAAATCAGAAGGCAAGCCTGCGTTAATCGGGGGCGGAGCAACGGCGTTCAGCTCATTCGAAGGCAAATGAAAATCCGGCGCGGGCCTTCCGATTAAAACCGCGATGGCGTCCTCAAAAGTTTTTCTTTGTTGCAGCCGCAACTGCGCTTGTGTTTGTGTTGTGCGCAACAGCGTTTCTTCTTGTGCGACGTCCAGGCCGGAAGCTACGCCACCGTCGTGCCGCGAATTTACGAGGTCCAGGCCTTTTTGCAGCGCCTGCACAGTACGATTCAAAATGCCAATCTCGCTGTCCAGCTCGCGCAGCGAAAAGTAATCTCCCGCCAGCTCGGCAGTGACCACCAGCCGCACGTTTTCCAGATCCGCGGCGCTTGCTTGGTAGGCCGCTTCCGCCGATTCAATGCTGCGGCGCCGTCGCCCAAATAAATCGACCTCATAGCCGGCTACGAATGGGATCGCAGACGAATTCTGCACCACGGATCCGTTAACAGCTCCGCCAGTAACTGGCCTGCTGCCCGAAAGTTTTTGCCGTTCAAGGGTCGGCGTGGCGGTGCCGGGCGTCAAACCAACCGTGGGGAACAGTGTGGAGATTTGTACCGCTGCGGTAGCGCGAGCTTGCTCCAGCCGTGCGATGGACACTTTGATGGTCTGGTTGGCGTCGATGGCCTGCTGTTCCAGCCCGTTCAGTTCATCGTCATGAAAAACCGTCCACCACTCGCCTTTTGGTATCAGATCTTTTGGTGCGCTTTCGCGCCACGGTTCCTGTACGTCCCAGGTAGCCGGGACTGGCGCGGTTGGGCGGTGATAATTCGGGCCCACCGTGCAGCCTGCGACGCACGCAGCCACGAACAAACTGCCAACCACCGTCGCGCGGGCGGCGAAATAATCTTGTTTAAAGTTCCAGCTACGCATAAATGGATAGAAAAGCCATCAGTAGAGATTATTGATTTTTAGGCGCGGACTGGCCGTTATTATTGCCATTCGGATTTGCTGCCGGCGTTCCACTGGGAGCCCGCGTTCCATTATTTGTACTTGGATTGCCTTGCCCGCTGGCAGCGCCAGTCCCCGTACTCGCCCGTGCCGCCGCAGGAGGTTGTTTGATTTGCTTTACATTTACTTGCACACCCTCGTCGAGTGAATCAGCCGGGTTGATCACGATCCAATCGGTGGGTTTTAATCCCTGCAAGACTTCCAGCGTGGTGCCATAATCGCGGCCGATCATCAGCGGTTGCAAGTGCGTTTTGTGATTGTCATCAATGACCACCGCGCGCAATCCTTCGGAACGGAACAATAACGCGTTCACCGGAACTTCCAGCCGCGACCCGTTCACTTTCACTTCCAGATGCACTTGCGCATATCCCCCCGGCAACAATTGACCCGACTTGTTTGGAACATCCACTTCGGTCAGTAGCGTCCGGGTATTTAGATCGATGGAATCAGCCGTGCGCGCAACCTTGCCGTAAAACTTTTGGCCTGGGAATTGCTGTAATTCCAGGTACGCCGCAAGTCCTTGATGAATCGCTGGGGCGTAAATTTCTGGCACGTTAACGAACACGCGGATGGGATCAGTCTGCGCCAGAGTGAACAATAACTGCGCTGAACCACCATTTCCCGCGTTGATCAGGTTGCCGATATCCACGTTGCGGCGAGTGATCACACCGCTGAATGGCGCATAAATATGCCGGAACGATTCAGTCTCCTGCAATCTGCGCACATTAGCTTCGGCCGAGAGTGTACTAGCCCTTTTGGCGGCCAGATCGCCTGTTGCATTGTCCGTTTCTTGTTTGGATACGCTATCGGTTTTGAGCAGCCCTTCAAAACGTGAAGCCGTAATTTGCGAAAGGTTCTGATTGGCCTGCGCGGTTCCCAAATCGGCTCGCGATTGCGCCAATGCCTGCGCGATTTCTGGCGTATCGATGTCCGCGAGAAGTTCGCCTTTGTTTACCCGGCTACCTATATCGTGGTACCACTTTTTCAGATAGCCATTCGTCCGCGCGTAGATCGGCGATTCCACGTAGGCTTGCAGCGTGGAGGGCAATACCAGGTCTTCGGAGTCGGACTCCGCAATCGGATGAACAACCGACACCGTAGGCACCGCCAGAGTTTCCGTCTCCTTGGCCAGCGCTTTGTACTGCGAGCGGCGCATCAACAAAGTCACCCCGCCGACAACCACCAATAAAACCGCGACCACCACCATCGCCAGGAACAAACTGCTGCGCTCGGGTTTCCGTGGAGATTGCTGCACGCGCGGCTGCTCTCTTACTGGCTCGCGCTCACTGGTCGTGCGCTGATCTTTTTGTTCCATTACGTCCTGACTCATACTCCGCTCCGCTGCTTTCCCTTGTGCCTCATTTTATGCTGTAGCCGCCTCTTTTCCGTGAGCTTTTCTTTTTTCCAGCCAGCCGTGAATCACGGAAAAGACGCAGGGCACAAAAAATAGTGTCGCGAAGGTGGCAAACAACAATCCACCGATTACCGCGCGGCCCAATGGCGCATTTTGTTCGCCGCCTTCTCCAAGCCCGATGGCCATTGGCACCATGCCGATGATCATCGCCAGGGCGGTCATGATTACAGGACGCATACGCACGAAACCGGCCTCTACCGCGGCGTCCAACGGATTCTTACCTTCGTCCATCTGCTCGCGCGCGAAAGAGACCATCAAAATACTATTCGCGGTAGCCACGCCCATGCACATGATTGCTCCGGTCAGCGAGGGCACACTCAGCGTCGTATGCGTAATCAATAGCATCCAGCAAATTCCCGCCAGCGCGCCGGGCAACGCGGTGATGATGATAAAAGGATCCAGCCAGGATTGAAAATTTACGACAATCAACAAATAAGCCAGCGCGATAGCTCCCAGCAACCCAAATCCCAAGCCAGTGAAGGACGTCTTCATGGTTTGAACTTGGCCACGAATAATGATGTGGCTGCCCCTGGGCAACTGCTTTTCGACGTCTTTGACGCGCTTCTCCACTTCGTCCGCGACACTCCCAAGGTCGCGTCCCGACACGGAGGCGTACACATCAATCATTGGCTGCACATTGTAGTGCGAGACCACCGCGGGCCTCGCCGTCGTAGAAGTGGTCACCAGGTTAGCCAGAATCTGCGGAGGCAAATTAGGCGTGCTCGCCGTCACCGGCGTGTTCTGCAAAGCCTGATAAGTGTCGACGCGGTATTGCGGCGTTTGCACCGCCACGTTGTAGCTCACTCCGTTTTTGGGGTCGAGCCAGAAGGCAGGCGTAGTCTGAAAGCTGGAGCTCAGGGATACCAGCAAATTCTGAGCCACGTCTTTGGCTTGCAATCCCAGGTTCTGCACACGCGTGCGTTCAATATCCATATGCAGCGTTGGCTGATCGAATGCCTGCTGTACGTGCACGTCGGCGGCTCCGGGAATATGCCGCAACTCATTGGCAAGTTTTTCTCCCACCACATAATTGCCTTGCTGGTTGTTGCCCGTAACTTGTATGTCGATCGGCGCAGGCGATCCGAAATTTAAAATTTGGGTGACGATGTCCGCCGGCTGAAAGAAAAACTGCACCCCTGGAAAATCCTGCGGCAGCCGTTCCCGCAGATCGTTGATGTATGTCGAAGTTGGTTTCTGGCGCTCGGGTTTGAGCTGCACCAGAATCTCCGCATCAGAAGTGCCGAAAGTTCCGGCGTTGCTGTAACTCAGATTCAGTCCGCTGTAGGGCACGCCGAGATTATCCAGTACTGTTTCGACTTCCCCTTGCGGAATTGTTTGTCGAATTACGGCATCGACCTGATCGGCAAGCCGAGCGGTTTCCTCAATGCGCAATCCGGTGCGCGCCCGAAAATGCAACCGAATTTGCCCCGCATCCACGGAAGGAAAGAAATCCCTGCCCAGGACGAAGATCAATAAAGTCGACAACACGCAAAATGCCAGGAAGCAACCCGCAAATAGCATCGGGGTGGCCAGAGCGGCGCGGAGTGCATCACGATAGCGTTCACGCATCCGTTCGAAGGCGTGCTCGAACTTCTGTTGATAGCGGCGCAGGAACCCCTGCTTATCCGCGTCGGGGACAACCTCGTCCTCCGCGCTCAGGAGGTACATAGCCATGGTCGGTACGATGGTGCGCGACCAC
Source organism: uncultured Acidobacteriota bacterium (assembly GCA_963733775.1). Taxonomy (GTDB): domain Bacteria; phylum Acidobacteriota; class Terriglobia; order Acidiferrales; family UBA7541; genus Acidiferrum. The sequence goes on from CAVTEE010000006.1 coordinate 1,071,654, forward strand.
ATGTAAGAGGCCAGCATGGCGAAGATCACCGCTTCGGCCAGCGGCACGAATAGAAACTTCGCCACGCCCGAAAGAAAAAACATCGGAATAAACACGATACAAATACACAACGTCGAAACAAACGCTGGCACGGCAATTTGCTGAGCGCCATCCAGAATGGCTTGCACCGTTTCCTTGCCCATCGCCAGGTTGCGGTTAATGTTCTCAATTTCCACGGTGGCGTCGTCAACCAGGATGCCGACCGCCAGCGCCAAGCCGCCCAGCGTCATGATATTAATCGTTTCCCCCAGCGCGCTGAGGCACAACACACTGACCAGAATGGATAAGGGAATCGAAGCGGCGATGATAATCGTGCTCTTCCAGTTCCCCAAAAACACCAGAATCATAAACGCCGTCAGGCAAGCCGCGATCAGCGCTTCGCGTAACACCCCGTAGATCGACGCTCGCACGAAAAGCGACTGATCAAACAGCATTGCGATATGTATGCCTTCGGGAGTTGAGCCCGCATAGTCTTGAATTGATTTTTTGACGCGGCTCACGATGTCCAGGGTGGACGCCGAACCGGTTTTATATACCGCCATCAGCACGCCGCGCTGTCCATTGGCGCGCACGATATTCGTTTGCGGCGAAAATCCATCGCGGATGTGCGCTACATCTCGCATATAAATTGTCGAGCCATTCACCGTTTTGATCGGCAAGTCGTTCAAGCCCGCCACCGTTTGCGGGCTCCCGTTCATTTCCACCGTGTATTCCAGGCTTCCCAGCTTCACGGTGCCGGTGGGAAGAATCAGGTTTTGCGCGTTCACGGCGTTCACGATATCCGTGGCGGAAAGCCCTTTGGATTGCAGCGTGGTGGTGTCCAGGTCGACGGAAATCAAGCGTTGCTTGCCGCCATAAGGGAAGGGCAGCGCGGCCCCTTGCACGGTGGCCAATTGCGTACGTATAAAGTTGTTTCCAAAATCGAAAAGCGCTTGTTCGCTGAGACTGTCGCTGGTTAAACCAATCTGAATGACTGGCACCGTCGAAGCGGAATAGATGGCCACCAGGGGAGGAGTTGTCCCGGGAGGCAAAGTGCGCAAAATGGTCTGCACAATCGCCGTGGTTTGTGCCAGCGCGGTTTGGATGTTGGCCTTGGGCTGGAAATAAATCTTTACTACCGCAATCCCATTCAACGATTGCGATTCGATATGCTCCACATCATTTACCAGCGTCGTAACAGCACGCTCGGAGTTGGAGGTGATGCGCTGTTCCATCTCCTGCGGCTGCAGTCCGGTGTAATTCCAAACCAGGCTGATCACCGGAATATCAATGTTGGGGAAAATGTCGGTAGGCGTGCGCATGAGCACCACTGGCGTCAACAGAATGATCACCATGGCCATCACGATAAAGGTGTAGGGGCGCGAAAGAGCTAGACGAACAATCCACATACTGTTCTTTGATTTCCCTTAGCAGGCCGGTTTTCAGCCCGGAACACTCGTCACGACCACTCCGCTGTTACTTTCTTTAGATTCCGCGACGCGCTGTTTTGGGTACGCAACAAGTTGGGGTCCGGAACCGGGGATGACCTACCACTCACTGCCATTTGGATGCCCATAACCGCGTACTTGTTACGGCGGACCATAAATTTAGACGCGTCTGGCGCAAAAATGCATCGAGCAATTTCTTCAATTCACTTCATGGAAAATTCGCCGCCAGACCTACTTGTGCGTCATGGTAAAGACACCGTCCCACCCGGACGGCGGCTCATCAAAAAGGTACTCCTGGCAGCGTTTCCAGTATGTCCGCGCAGGCCCGTCATCGGGCCACTTATCAGTCATGATTTGAAACACGTACTGCGCTTCTTCCCACCTCCGCGCGCGATACAGTGTTCGTCCTCGCGCGAACTCCGCTAGCCGGGGCTCCACATCCGCGATGCTTCCGTACAAGGTTTCTTCACCGGCACGTCCAATCAATTCGTAAATCATGACTGGGTGGGTCTTTCCCTTCACGCGTATCAAGTCCAGTTCGCGATACACAAACTGTGCGTCCCGCGTGGCCGCGTAGGTGGTCTCGTTCACGATGATATGCGTCCCGTAATCCTTGTTCAGCCCTTCAAGACGCGAGGACAAATTAACCGTGTCGCCCAGCGCCGTATATCCGTAACGCAACGCCGAACCCATATTTCCGACGCTCGCAACGCCGCTGTTTAAACCGATGCCGATATCCAACTGCGGTTTGCCTTGCGCTTTCCATTGCCGCTGCATTTCGCGCACCCGTCGCATCATCTTCAGCGCGGAATTACAGGCGCTTATCGCGTGATCATCCACTTCAAATGGCGCGCCCCAAAATGCCATCACAGCGTCGCCGATATATTTGTCCAGAGTTCCCTGATATTCGAAGACCAGCCCGGTCATATCGGATAAGTATTGATTGAGGAGTAGGGCCAGGTCCTGCGCATCCAAATTCTCCGAAATGGTGGTGAATCCACGAATGTCGCTGAACATTACAGTAATTTCCGTTTTTTTCGGCTCCACCAACTTGGGATTCCGCAACAGCCGGCGAATCACTTCGGGGCTGAGGTATTGCCCAAACGCGGTTCGAACGCGCCGTTTTTCCTTTTCTTCCACCAACGCCCGATAGAGCGACACCAGCAAAACGTTTGACACCAGTGTGAGTGCCGGGACGCTGAAGTTCAGCCACCGACCGCCCAAAAACGCGCCGTAATCTATTAATGCCAGCGGCACCAGGAAGCTGAGTCCGAACCACATCCATCGCGGCGCTACCAGCGCCATCCAGATTCCCACCGGTATGCCAAAAAACAAGATCAGCGCGAGGTCCGACAATTCCTGCGCTGCTCCCCTGGTCAGCGCCTCATGGTTCAGCATGTTATCGATAGCGTTGGCGTGAACTTCTACTCCGGGATAAGTAATGCCTCCGTATGGCGGCGTGCGTAAATCTCCGATGCCCGTGGCTGAAGCACCGACTAACACGATTTTGTCTTTGAAAGTTCCTGGGGGAAGTTTGCGCCGCACGACATCTACGATCGAATAATAAGGATAAGTGCGCTCCGGACCCCGATAATTAATGGCCAGCCGGCCGATGTTGTCCGTTTTTACTTGCAGCTTGTCTGCAAATTGCAAGCTGACGATGCCAGTCTGGTTATAGTTCACCGTCAATTGTTCGGAAGGCACTCCCAGATAAAGCCGAATGGTTTGCACTTCCAGCGACCCGTAGAGCTCCGCCTCCGCAAGTTTGCCGGAGCGCTCAAATGGCACGACCAGCAGCGATCTGCGGAGCACGCCGTCGGCATCCGGGAGCACGTTGAAGAACCCCATGCTGCCGGCATTATTATTGTCTGGGTTGAGCAGCGCCGGAATATTGGCCATCACCGCCGTGTACAGGATGTTGTTAGCATCGTAGCGCTGCATCAAATTTACAAAATCCTGTTTTCCTGTTGCCGGATTCAGCGAGTTTTGCGCCAACGAGTACCATTGCACCAGGTCCGCGTAGGAATCCAGCGTTGCCTGATCGGTTCCTTGCAACTCCTCTTTTGGGAAAAAGAAATTTCCCAACACTACATTGCCGAATCTCTGGATGGCTTCGCCGAATTGTTTGTCGGCGTCGTATTCCGCCGCTAAGGCCTTCACTTCTGCCTCTAACTTTGGATCGATGGCCTGGCCCGCCGCTTTCCGTTTTTCCAGTTTTTCGGCCAGCGCGCGAATAGGGGCGCCAGTTTGATCAGGCTTGTCAAAGGTGATGTCGAAACCCACCACTTTCGCGCCGTCTTCGCGCAGAACATCCAGCGTGGTGGCAAAATTGCTCCTTGAAAACGGCCATTTGCCTAGACTTTCTTGCGATTTTTGGTCGATGTCGACGATTACGATGCGCGGATCCGGGGGAGTGTATTTCGCGGGCCTCAAGCGGAAGCGCGTGTCCAGCGCGTCGAGTTCCAGCCGCTCCATAAAAACCAGCAGGGGGCTAGGATGCTCGCCAATGTACGTAACAACATAAAGACCAAGCGCGGTAAGGGTGATGACCAGGCTGATCAGAAACGAAACGCGATGCTGCCACCACTCCTGCAGCAGCTCGATGAAAATTGCAAATCCTCGCGGCCGTTCTTTTCCGCCTGACGAATCTGCCATCGTCTCTCGCGTTATTCGCGGAAGATGAAATTCAAGCGCACACCGCAAACTTCAACTTGGTCGCCGTCCTTGAGTTGCACTGGCCCTTGGATCGGCGTGCCATTTACCGAGGGCACTTTTTCACCGGCGCCCAGGTAGTAGCCGTCATCGTGCTTATTAATTTGCGCCGCCATTTTTGGTTTTAGCCACCCGCTCAGCCGCACCGTGGCGAGGTGTGATTTCCCTATAACCGTCAACTTGCTGGTCAGCGTGTATTCTTGCCGGTCGGTTTTGCTGCTGCCGCCCACAACCACCAGCGTGGGAACCCTCATGCGTCCTGCCGCCAACTGCGTGCGCTCGCCCAGTGCCGCGGCTTGCTGCAGCATCTCGCGCCGCATTTTGGTATCCAGCACCATGGTTTCGTTAATTTTGGGTGTCGCAGTTTGGCGTCCCGACCCGTAAGAGGCCGCCGCTTCGCCGGTCGCGTCTACCTTGATATGGTGCTTGCCGACGTGGATGGAATCGCCGTGTTTCAGCGTGGCTCGCTCCACGCGCATTTCGTTGACGAAGGTGCCGTTCAGGCTTTTGAGATCTTCCACCACCATTTTTCCGGAGTCCACATAAACGCGCGCGTGGTAATTGGAAACAGCCAGATTGTCGACCGCCAGGTCGTTGTCGGGCGACCGCCCGATTCCCACAGGCCGCGAACCAAGTGACACTTCCTTTACGGTCTTCTCTTCAAACATCAGTGTGAGCTTTGCCATTTCACATCCTCATGCTGAGCCGTTTTTGCCCGCATTTTTCTGCGCTCCGTGGCGCAACCACGACAAAAATCCGTTTTCTTTCGGCTCCATATGGACTACCACTACCGTGACGTTATCCGCTCCGCCATTTTCATTTGCCTGCGCCACCAGTTTTTCCGCCGCTCTCCCCGGATCGGATTCTGATTGCAACGTGGCCGCAATTTTTTGGTCCGCCACCATCCGAGTCAAACCGTCGGAGCACAGCAGCAAAATATCGTCGGGGAAAAGCGTATGCTCCTCGGCGTCCACTTCGATTTCCGGCTGAGTTCCCAGAGCGCGCAGCAGAACGCTCTGCAACTCGCTGTGTTCCGCTTCCGCGGCGGTCAAAATTCCGCGCCGCACCTGTTCCGCCACCAGCGAGTGATCGCTGGTGAGTTGCTGCAACACTCCGCTGCGTAGCAGGTACACCCGGCTGTCGCCCACGTGCACGACGCTCAGTTTTTCTTCGTTGATCCATGCTGCCGTTAGCGTCGCGCCCATTCCCTGTTGTTGAGGATTGGCTTCCGCTGATTCATAAATTTTTTTGTTCGCCAAGTGAGCGGCGCTCAGAAGCAACCTCGTTTTGTCGCTCCATTCCGGATGGGTCTCTGTGGAGGCCGCCACCGTTCCTGTCTCTTCACCCATGCACGTCTTGACCACCGTCTCGACAGCCATGGCGCTGGCGATTTCTCCATGGGCCTCTCCGCCCATGCCATCGGAAACTACAAACAGATTCAGCGGCTGCACCATGCGAAAACAATCTTCATTGTTAGCGCGTTGTTGCCCGACGTCGCTCCGTCCACCGCTGACAATGCGCACAAATCCCCTTTGCCGGATGGTCGCGCCAACGCGGTCGCGATGTACACCCGGGGCGTGCTGGGACCAACAACCCCACTTCTCACGCTAACAGACCCTCGCGGTCCCGCGGAGCCTGTGAACCTTACTGATTAGCAGTGCTTTAGCAACAAGTGAAGGTCTGTGTACTTTGAACCTCGCTCGCGGGGGATCGCGAGAAATCGTTGCGGAATCCTCGCAGACCTTCTTCTTTCCCCGCCGGTAATCTACAATTCCTATATGTCTTCACGTCACCGCGCTGTGATCCTGCCGGCGCTTTCTGCGTTACTGTTTGCTTGCTCCGCGATTGGGCAACAGGCACCGAATCCTGCGGGTGCTCGGATTTTGCTGCTCCCACGCCGAATTGTCTCAGGTGAACGCGCCACGTTGGCCGTGCTGGATGTAAATGGCCGGCTGACTCCCGGCGTCACCGTGGCATTTTCCAATGGAGATCGGCTGACCACCGACAAATCGGGCCGCGCGCTGCTGGTCGCGCCGCTTGTTCCCGGAGTCATTTTTGCCGCGATTGAGGGACGACGCGGCCGCGTGCCCACCACCATCGTTGCCCCCACCGAAACCGAGCTTTCGCTGGTGGAGATAAATTCTGCGCCGCGCATCGCCTCGCTCAGCGATCGCTTCGATATTCTAGGTCACGGATTTTGCGGTGATGCGGATGCCAATTCTGTATCGATCGGCGGGCTACCGGCGATCGTGCTGGCTTCGTCGGCAACGTCTCTCGTGGTTTTGCCACCTGCCGATCTGGAGCCAGGACTGGCCCCCGTTAAAATCAGCTGCGGCAAGAACAGTTTCCCGGCTTTCAACGTGACTTTTCTTGAGTTGGCCTTGCACGCCGATTCCTCACCGCTTGCGCCCGGGCAGCATCGCGGGCTGACCGTCACCGTCCGCGGCACAGAGGCTAAGATCGCGCTCGACGCTAAGAATCTTGCGCCGGACATCGCGGAATTATCAGGCGGCGATACCGTGCGTCAGTTGTCCTCTGGCGGCCCGGACAATGCTGCGCACTTCGAAGTAGTCGGACGCAACCGGGGAAGTTTTCTTATTTCCATTCGCTTGGTTCCGGTGATCGCCCATCCCACGCCGAAGCCTACACCATCGGCGCGCTAACGCCATTTCTTAATTAAAAAATAAATCGAGTTAAAGGTGGCTGAAAACTCAGGATCTAACGCGCGCGATTGGGTCTACGCGCCTTTCTTTGCTGCGGCGGCTGAAACGGTGGAATCAACAGGGAGGGCTAGAGTACCTTGTACCTCCAACGCGGCTTGCGTGGAACTGGTGCCCAGCAAATTATCCAACGTGTTCTGCGTTTTCTCCAGGCGTTTGTCCGCATCGTTGTAACATTGCTGCGAATTTTTGATGTGCGTGCCCAGCTTCTCGAACACATCCGTAAACGTCTCCATCTGCTTGTGCATTCCCGAAAGGCTGGAAAAAATCCGCGTGGCGTTTTCTTCGATCTGCATCCCGCGCAATCCCATGGCGATCACGCACAGGTGCGCGTAAAGCGTGTTCGGCGAAACCGCAATTACTTTCTTGCTGCGGCAATAACTGTCCAGTTGCTGGCCTTTGCTGTCGGCCAGCATCAGCAGTTCGTAGTAAACGCTTTCTGACGGCACAAACATCAGTGCCATATCCAACGTGCCCTCGCCGGGCACAATATATTTTCTGGCGATGGCATCGACGTGACCCTTTACCGCGGTGACAAATTGCTTTCTGGCATCATCGCCATCTGTGGATATCCGACGAAAAGCATCCAGCGGAAATTTCGAGTCGATGGACATCAGTTTACTGTCGCGCAGAAAAATCACCGCGTCAGCGATCTCGCCCGACGAGAAGCGATGCTGCGCCGAAAATTGCGACGGCGGCAGGCAATCCTCCAGCAGGCGTTCCAGCGTCACTTCACCGAGCATGCCCCGGCTTTTTGCGCCACCAAGGATATCTTCAAGCGATTTTGTCGCCGAGGACACGTTACGGCTCAACTCGTGAAACTCGCCCAGTTGTTTCTGAATCTGCCCCATCTGCTCGCGCGCGTTTTTTAGTTCTGTCGCGATGGCTGTTTGTCCATGTGTGGCGATGGTGGCGGAATTGGCCACTCCATCTTGTAGCGCTTTCGTGACGTTTTCGAGTCGATCCGATACAGTTTGCCCAATGGCGGAGATTTGCCCGCTGCTTTGCGCTTGTGCTATCGCCATTGTCTGCAGTTCATGGCGCAGTTCGGTCATCTGCGATTCCAGCACGGCGCTTTTGCGTTCGGCTTGCGTGCTGTGCAGCAGCAGCCAAACCACCAGCGCGACAACCAGAATTCCCATCGTGATGGCCACAACCGTCATTCGTTCTCCTGTTACGTGCAGGTAACCTATGTACTTATCTTATAGCAATGGCGTAGTCAGAAAATCTATTCGTGCTGGCACACGTGTGCACGCCGGACAAATCGACACTATGTTTTAACTGCGCTACTTCAGCGGCGCTGGCTCGCTTCCCCGATCGACGCTCGAACGTAGTCGCGCTTCGCGGTCCAGGCTTTCATTGCGGTGGCCAAGGTGATCACGATGGCTGTGGCGAAGTTGGTGATGATGACCGCTTGCGCGTGCAATAAAACTCCGTAGATGAACCACAGAACCGCTCCAATCAAATACAGCGCAAGCATCCCGTAGGACAAATCGCGGCCACCCTGCCGCCAGATTTTAATTAACTGCGGTACAAAAGCGAAGGTGGTGCAGAATCCAGCCACCGTTCCAACGACAATAACCCATGAATCCGTGTTCATCACAACAACTCCATTTGCAGGAATAAAGTTAATCGTAACGTAGCTGTGGCTTCCGAAGCAGCAAATTGAGGGAGCGATTGTCAATCTAATGCAATTGCAGAAGAGAGAAGGGACGCGCTAAAAGGCAATTTCGGCAAGCATTATGAGAATGTCGGTCAGAGTAGGGAGTGTGTCGTTATCTTTGCCCGCGGACCTGGCTTTTCTCGCTGCTTTCGTTGGTCAGCTCCGCCACTTGTTGGATAGACGCGGCCGCGGGCACGGCATGAAAATCGGTATCGATCTCTCTGGTGCGTACCGAAATAGTTTTGAAGAAGAGCGCCTTGCCATTCATTTGAACATCCATGCGCGTCATTTCCCAACAGCCCGGCCCCACTTCCTGTTGTTTCACGTAAAACGTGCCGCCTTTATCGAGATGCCCCAGAAGACCGCCAGCGAATTTGACGTCACTATTCAACCTGCCGCTGATTTCCACCAGGCGCCTTTGTTTGACGTCCAGTGTCAAAGTTCCTTCCATATGGTGAAAAACCATTTCTGACGCGCCGGAAGGGCGAAATGCGGGATTGGGAGTGAAGTGCAGCGTAATACGATTCCCTTCGCTGCTTTCCTGTTGGAACAGAAACGCGTCAGGCACCATTCTTAGCAGGCGAGTGGCTTGCTCACCGTCTTCGCGTTGCTGCTGTTTCTCCTTCTTCAATTGTGAGCGGCTGTTCAAAAGTCTTTCGATGCGCTGATTTTCCTCGGTCCATTGCTGCTCGGTCAGAGGTTTACCATTCACCGCCATGAGCCGGTCAATCTCCAACGTTTTCGTCTGGCACGCGGCAAACAATTGCTGCTTGCCATCTTTGTCCGTAAGTTTGCGGTAGCACCACAAGGAATGATCATCGGCCTGGGCGCGAAGTTCGTTTTGGAGAATGTCGCGAACCTGGGCGGTCAAATTAGCCGGTTTGGTAACAGGGGAAGCGGCACTGGAGTGCTTGCTTTGCGGCGTAGCGCTGACTGCGAACAATCCGAGCATGAGCGCCAGGAGCAGCGGCAAAATTAAGACAAAGTTTCGGTTCCAACGGATGGGAGCGGGCGAATTAGCCAGTTCAGCGCGCATATTTCTGCCGCCCTGAGGGTACTCAATTCAAGTGTGCACGGCGGGCCGGCGGCCTGCCTATTACCTGCCCATCACCCAACAAGTCGTCTAACTGCTCCTTGCCACATTCTTTAGCACAGAAGAAAGCAGCCAAGCCCAGAAGTCCGACGATAAGCAGAATTCCCGCGATAGCCAGCAGCATGTTACACCTCAAGTGAAGGACACCAGCTGGGGACGATACAAACTACGCCCCTTATCCACTAAACGTCGATAAGGTAATCGCGGCATCACCGTACCAAATATCCTGTAGGTTAGCGAGAACCATTTTTGCGGGATAAGTGGAAAACCGTTTTCACTTTAAGGCGGGCCTAATTCTTCCAATAGCCGAAGCGGCAGGAGGGGCTAACTGGGCATTTTGCGCAACACCAGCTTGCGCAGTTTGCTGCGATCCTCGTCGTTCATATGCACGAATTCTACCCCGTTGCCGCCAGCACTGCTGTTGCGGACAATCGCGGTGCAATGAATTTTCTTACCCAGGCCGGATCGCACTTCCAACTGAACAGACTCACCAACGGAGAGACTCTTCGAGCTCTCCAGGTAAGCTCCGCCGAGGCTGATGGTTTTCACTCGCGCCAAGCTGGCTCCCGCGGCTTTGGCGCTGACCTGCGCGCGCAGGGGAGCATCCAGGGGCACCCGTGCGTACCGTCGCGGAACCGCGTACACCACGCCGTGCGCGCTCGAAGCATCGAAGGTAGCTCGCGCGGATGTCGATGTCGCACGGCCTTCGATCACGGCCAATGCGTCTTGCGCCGCTGCGCGCAAGCCGGAGGGTTCGGCATAGGCTATCCCGCTCCGCCGCTCAGCGAGTAGATGTAGCAGTTGCATGGACTCCGTAGCTCGCAACCGTCCCAGCGCTTCGATGGCTTTAATGCGCACGAACTGGTCGCGCAAGGTCGTGTGTTCCCCCGCTGCAATCTCCATCAACTGAGGAATCGCCGAGCTTTCGCCGCTGAGACCGATCTGATCGATCATCATCGGAACCACCAGCGGGTGCGCATTAGTAAGCACGCTGGAAAATACAAACGCGGCAGTCTGCGCGTTGGGAGCGTTTGTCGGCCGCGATAACTCGCTGATCGCCAGATCCTGCATGTTCCATTCCCAACTGGGCAGAGCCCGTGCGAGGCTCCGCAACAATCGGTCCGGATCCGCGGTCGCCAGCAATTTGATCGCGGCGCTTACGCGCTGCGGACGACCTTCGTAAAGTCGCGTCTCGAGTATCGTTAATACCGGTACCCCGATGGTTCGTATCAGACGCGCCATAGCTGGCAACAGGCTCCCGCCACGTTCTTCGCCCAACAGCAGCGTGAGGCGGTCCAGCAATTTATCTGGATCGCGCTCCAGTAATCTGGGCAATACCGGATCTAGGGCGCGGTGCGCCAGTCCGGCATCCACCAGCAGGAAAAGTCGGTCCTGCGCGAACAGGCGTTTTGCCAATGCAGGAATGTTGGTGTGCTCGAAATCACCGGAAGGCTGCTCCAATGCCAGAATGATCGCTTCAAAGCCTTCATAGTCTCCGCGTACCACCGCAAGGTGCGCCAGTGACTCGATAAATGTAGCCAGCGCTGCAGCCGTTTGCGGCTCGCGCTCGATACGTAGCGCTGCCAGCGCTCCCTTGCTTAAATCTTCTGGTAACTGGTTGGGCCACAGCGATTCGATGATGGGCCATAATTCATTTAGTCCGGCCGCCACGATTTGGCGTGCGCGGGGATCCTCGTGCTCCAGCCGTCTGGCGTAATTCAAAACGATGTGGCGCGCTTCGCGACGCGGCGCATCGGCTCCGGCATCCGCCAGGTTTCCCAACGTTTGGCGCAGCGCCAGCACTGGCACACTCCACAAATCCGGCCCGCGTAACACCATGGACTTTTCGCGGGGTGGAAGCTCCAGCCAGAAGCGCGTCACCAATTTTTCGCGATAACTTTCTGCCGCCCACGTGGCTGCTAACGAGGACTGCATCACATTCGGCGAAGGAATCTGGCTGCTTGGGCCATGCGAGATCATTCCGGCGGTCAGCAACACTTCACCCAGACGGTCAAACGTCGGCCGCACCAAAACCGGCGTCAACGAGCCCGCCGCGAATTCGGCGAGCAAATACTCAAAAATTAAGCTTTCCGCAAGGCGCTTAACATATAACTGCGGCACTTCACCCTCTTCCGGAGAGTATTGCGAGATCGCGCTTAGGAGCAGCCGCACCGTTTCGTGATTCGCTGCTTCCATGGCTTCACCAATCGCGCGAGCCCCCGCCTCGGGCGAAAGTTCGATCGCCGGTTCCAGCGGAAGAGTGATGCGTGCCAGGAGCTTTAGTGTGGGAATGAGGTCGTCAAAACCGGGCAGACGCACATTGTCGGAATCAATGCGCGGAGAATGGCCTCCGTAGGCGACCAGCGTCGCGATCAAGCTGGTTAAAAGTGTGTCTACTTTTCGATCCACTTGCGCGTTAACCAGAATCCCTTCCACATCTCTTTCGGCGAAACTCTTTATCCACCACGCATCCCGCGCGACCACCGCTTCGTTATCCGCTGTTTTCGCGCCCGCCCGTCCAGGAGACTGACCAGATGGCTGAGCACCAGTCGCGGCAGCGTTCGCCTGCCCCACGGTCATCAATGATACCTTGATGAGCTCAGCCACAATGTCCACTTCCTCCTGGCTAACCTTTGACAGGAAGGAAATTCTTCGAATCCCGGCCTGCCGCAACGCGCTTGAGAGCGCCAGCATCTCGCCCGTGGCATCCGGCAGTAAACTGTCGCCGAGCGCGGAGGATACCAATCCGTCGCGCATTACTTGCAATTCGAGTTTATGGCGTCCCACAACGGAGTGGAGAGAATTGTAGGCCATTCCCAAAGTGGCAATTCGTTGCGGATGATCGACTTCGTAAAGTCGCTGGGATCGCAGAAGCAAATGAAAATTCAGCAATGCGCCGTGTATATTCGCGATCTTGTCGCCTTCCACGGCCCTAGGGCTTGGTGCTCGGTCCTCAGCGACTCCCTTTACGGGCAATTGCCGGTTTGCCACATAACCATACTTGTCGATCGATGATAAAACTCTATCCACTTGCAGGCTCCGCTCTTCCATCGGGGTGAGAATTAACCGCTGCGCGACGCGTGCGACCCCCTAATACCCCATGCACGTGTCTATCCTTACCGTAGAACGAAACCGCGCCACCGGGGGCCATAGTTAGGTCCGCGGGACCAATGTGGATATGTCTTTTACGAAACATTTGTTTTCCGCTCCGAATTCGCGAATCTGCACATTATTCGAACGCCGCGCTCGTTCGAACCAAATCTGTTTCACGTGGAACAACGTTTTCTTGTTTCACGAATCAGATTTTTTTATGTAGAAATGGTTTGTGCCAGAAGTGCAATCGTCGACCGCCGACATTTCGCGCAATTGTCGGCGTGTCGACATAGGACGTTCGAACACCGCGGCCATCTTCGCTCCGAGCGCGCACGCCGTTCGAACGCTTGTGCAACTCCTCCGTGAGACGAATGACTCGAGGTCTTACTTGAGGGTGACTACAATTTGCGAGTCCGCATAAACCCCGGAAGGCACTGCTGACGCATTTTTCTGCCCTTGCGTCCGCAATTCAATACGCAGGGTTTTCTTTTTCTTGGGTTTGAATTCGGCGCTCACAATGTTGGAAGTTTTTCGATTTGCGCCTTCACCGGCGATCACCCGAAACTCCGTAACCCCCGGCGGCACGTACAGGTCGTCAAACAATTGCTGGTTATTGTTTCCGCCCCGTTCAAAATAAACTTTCCCGCCCATTTCCACCGTAAAAGCGACATTGGCAGGAAAGTGATCGGCTTCAATTTTTAACTTCGCATTGGCGTTGGGGTCCAACTGTTTCGGATCGAAGTCCACACGCGGAGGAGGAGGCAGAGCCGAAACGGCAGTCCTTGAGGGAGTCGTATTCCTGGCGCCACTCTTGGCCGGTTGCTTGTTCAAATTTTCGTTTCTCGGTTGGCGATTCGGCGGCGTTGCGGCTTTCTCGGTCTTGGACGTGGCTTCAGAGGGCGTTGTGTCCGCGACAGATTCCGGCCCAGAGTTGGGATCCAGGATTGCCGTAATGCGCTCCCGATTCGCATAGCCGTACCACCCACCTGCAAGAAGTAAGGCGGCAATAATCAAGCCGATGGTCGTGCCGATCCAACTAGTTCGCTTTTTTTGCGGAACAGCTGCCGGAGATATCAGCGCAGCGCCAGATTGTCCGACAGTTGGTGTCGTTGGTAACGCTGCGGGATTTGAATCCAGAGTGACGTCCATCGCACGGCTGGAAGTAGCGGGAACCGATACCGGCACAGCAGCCTGTAATTCTGCAGCGGGGCGTCCCGCTCGCAGCGCCGCCAGGTCGTGGGCCAACTCATCGCCAGTGGCGTAACGGTCCGAAGGCGACTTGGCCAGGCACTTCAAAATAATTTCGTCAAACGCCGCTGGCACCGCCGGATTCAGTTTTCTAGGTGGCACCGCTTCGGTGTGCACCACCTTGTAGGAAACCGCCGTAATGGTTTCGCCCGTGAAGGCGTACTCTCCAGTGGCCATCCAATACAAGATCACGCCTAGCGAAAATAAGTCGCTGCGTCCGTCGATGGGCGCGCCGGTAAATTGTTCTGGCGGCATGAATGCCGGGCTCCCAAGAATTTGCCCGGTCGAAGTGAGTTGCGCCGCGCCCAGTTTGGCCACACCAAAATCAGTAATCTTGGGCCGTTCAACTCCATATTTTTCCTCGGAGGTCAGCAGGATGTTGGCGGGCTTGATGTCCCGATGAATGACCCCGTGCTTATGCGCATAGGCCAACGCTTCCGCGACTTGCTGCCCGATCTCGCAGACGCGCTCGAAGGTAAATCGCTGGCCGTTTTTTGCGGCCTCCGCTAGTGTGCGTCCCTCGATAAATTCCATTACCAGGTATGGCACTCCGTCTTGTTCGCCAACGTCAAAGATCGTCACGATACCCGGATGCGACAATCCGCCTGCGGCCCGCGCTTCACGATAAAATCGCTCGCGAAATTCTTCGGCTTGTGGGCCGCTAAGCGCCAGTGCGTGGATCGTTTTCAGCGCCACGATGCGGTCCATCGCCGGATCGCGCGCGACATACACTGCGCCCATGGCTCCGCGGCCCTTTTCCTCAATAATTTCGTAACGCCCGATTTTTTGTGATTCCGTCATCTTTTGGGGAACACGCGGCGAAAGTGTACTTTAGCACGGCGCTTTGCCGCGAGGATTCGTCGTTACCAATCGATTGCCGCATTGCCAATGAGCCGGAGTGGCCGGCGGGATCGATCTCCCAGGTTCGTTCCGCTCGAGAATCATTAGGTTTCTCGATGAATGCCCCGCGGACAAACTTCGTTTATTATCCAAAGACACGAATGACAACTCTCAAACGTTCGGGTATGGCATTGGTGCTAGCCGGAATTCTGCTTGTCTTGATTTTCTATTTGCATCCGACGCGCAGTCAGCAGCCTGCACAACCCTCCAAGCCCCACAAAATTACTATTAATTGGGATAAAGCGCCGCGCGCCGTTAGTTATAACGTTTATCGCCGACCCTACAGGAGCCAAACTTTTACAAAGGTGGGAACCTCAACTACCAACACCTACGACGACCCCGCAGTGCCGGGCGGCGAAAGAAATTGTTACGTGGTCACCTCGATCGACTCCAAAGGCACGGAAAGCGCGCGATCGCGCGAAATATGCGTAACAGTTCCGCTCCCGTAAAAAAAGAACAAACACCGAATGATCTTGCCTTGTGAACAAAACTTGTTGACACACGGTTCAGGCCAGCGTACTTTGCGAGCAATTTCCCGGGCTCAACACTTACAACGTTTACCCCGCGAGTGAGTAAGCCGGCCAAATCAAATTAAGACTAAAAGAGAGAGGTATCTATGAAACGTGTTTTAACATATTTCGCTGTGGTAGTGCTGCTTGCGTTGGCATCCGTGCAGGTTATCGCGCAATCGAATCCTTTGCTTGGAACATGGAAGCTCGACGTTGCGAAATCAAAATACACCGGAATGCCCATGCCGAAAGAAATGACGCGTACCGTCGAGGCCGATGGTGATTCAGTGAAATACACCTTCGCAGGAACCGCGGCAGACGGTAGTGCTATTTCCTATAGTTTTAGCGTGAAATACGATGGCAAGGATTATCCAATTTCCGGAACCGCACCTGGCGGCATGGATATGATCGCCATCAAGCGCGTCAATGCCAACAGCTACGAAGCAGCCCAGAAAAAGGGCGGCAAGGTTGTGGCCAATACTAAAGTGGAGATTTCCAAAGACGGTAAAGTCACGACCATCACTTCCAAGAGCGCGGTGGACTCGAGTCATTACGTCGCGGTCTATGACAAGCAGTAGATAAGACGTTAGCGTGGTTCAGCTGCATGAATTCACGCAGTGTCAGCGGCGCAAGAAATATCAATGATCGGCAATACGCAGCGCAGCAAGAGAATTGCATTGACAGGGATCGAGTTACGGAATAATGTCGGCGCACGCTGGTCGGTGCTGGGCGCTAGCCCGATACTCAAAAAGGTTACCCACTATACAGAACGCCGTCTCCTCGCCATCCGCGAAGCTGCGAATGAGCGACGAAGAACGGCTTTCCAATCGTATTGCGCGCCTCGCCGCCTGCCAGCCAGTCCAGGAGGACATCATAATGAAGATGCGGATAACAGGCCTGCTTGTGTTTGTGTTGGTAGTGACGTTGGTTCCGGCGGCTACTCCTCAAACGGAATCGACTCCGACCGTTTACACCTATGTGAGCCAGTTCCAAATTCCCCGCGCCAATTGGGCGGGATACTCAGAGGATAGCGAGAAGTCCGTCATTCCAGTTCTGGAAAAGTCATTAGCCGATGGTTCGATTATGAGTTGGTCCACGTTTGAGCAAGTCGTCCACAGCCCGGAAGGATATACCCACGGCGCGGCGTGGTCGTCCACCAGCATCGCTGGGCTCATGAAAGTGCTCGACGAAATTCGCAAGAGCCCTCCACGGCCCGGCCAAATCGCAGCGACCAAGCACGAAGACTACTTGATGCAATCGAGGATGTACCATCCCGGCACCGGTACACCGACTTATCTGCGTGTGGTCTGCTCATCGGCCAAGCCCGACAAGCCGGAACATTACACTGCGGTGCTCAAGAAGATGCTCGTCCCCACCTTTGAAGAACAACTCAAGCAGGGCGTGGCTACCTACTATGGCCTAGACGAGCAGTATGTAAACACTTCCGCACCGTCCACCCGCTGCCTCGTCATCACCTATCCCAATGCCGAAGGCATCGATAAGTGGGCCAATGCCATCAACGCCACCATAGGCAAGTGGACTCCCGCGGAACGCGAGGAATTTGCGTCCGCCTCGGTGCTGGACAGCCGGCGCGACATCTTGGCCCGCGTAACCCACTCAGGCCACAAATAGCTGATTCTTTATAGCTAGACTGAAATGGGCAGATCAACTCCGTGGAGTATGTGTCTGCCCCTTTCATCCCATCCGTCAGCCTCAAAATCAAATTGGTGCGGCAAAAATCGTAGTGCGCGGCGAGGGCGAAATGAAGGGCGACCGTCAAGCAACCCGCTTGTTCCTTCTTACTCCTGGCTCCTGCCGTGTAGGTCGTATTAATTACCTGGGTCAATTTTCGCGTGGCGTCACGTAGAAGTAACTCTTTATTTACAGCTGCTTAGTGACCGCCTCTTTGCTTGGTTCTGGCGAACCTGCACGAGACTATGGTTGAATTATTCTAACCTGTGAGAGAAACTGCAAATGCAAAACCAACATTTTAGTAAATCAAAAAATGAATGGTGGGGCTGGCGAGATTCGAACTCGCGACAACCGGTTTAGGAAACCGATGCTCTATCCATCTGAGCTACAGCCCCGCAATTTCACTTTGTAGTTTACCCGCGTAAATCAGGATTTTCACGAAGTTCCAGCTTCGATTCCCGCCTGCCTCTATTTCGCCCCTCAAACGGTCATTCCCCGCATTCAAACGAATACCCCCTGGCAAAATTGGCCAACAACAGTTGTTATGCCGTTCCAGTACTTCGAGCAGGCTTCAAGGAGACGCATTTTCCCATAGCTGGAAAATGACTGGGCAATTCTCAATGTGATTCACTGTAAATAAACGACTTATGGTGGCCACGGTGATGCAGTAAACGAGGGTAACGGGTCTCAGTGTCGGACGGAAGCAGTTCGCACCTTTTAAAACATTGCCGGCAGCCAGCGTAGCCGGTTGTTGAATCAAGGAGGTATTTCGTGATGCATTACCCCGGCCGCAAGGCTACCCCTCAACCCGCGATTCAGGCGGCCTGTGGCACAGACCTTCACCATATACCGTTCTCTTCCCTTACATGGCTCCTCGTTGCGACTCTGGCACTGACTGCCGCTTGCTACGCACCGGTAGCGCACGCACAAGCCAATGTGGTCGGCACTTGGCAAACCGTGTCGACGCAAATGCCTATTAATCCGATTCATACGGCACTCTTGTCCAACGGCAAGATATTGGTGGTGTCAGGCTCCGGAAACTATCCTGCGGAGACCGTTTACAGCGTCGGGGTTTGGGATCCCGCAACAAATACCATAACCACTCAGACGCAGAGTTGGGACATGTTTTGCAACGGAATGATTGTGTTGCCCGATGGTCGTCCATTTATTATGGGCGGCAATCTTGAGTACGACCCCTTCTTTGGCTGGAACAGGACCTCCATCTACAATCCTGCAGCCGTCAGCCCGAAACCCAATTTCGTAGACATGGAAGACATGGCCCACGGCCGTTGGTATCCCACCAGCACGGTGCTCGGCGACGGGCGGGTTCTGATATTTTCAGGGCTGGACGAAAAAGGAGCCACCAACCCCCAAACGGAAATCTACACCGTTGGTGCTGGATGGGCGCCGCCGGTCGTGGCCTCTTGGACCCCGCCTCTCTATCCTCGCCTGCATCTTTTGCCAAACGGTAAAGTTTTTTATTCTGGTTCAACCACCCAATCCCGACTTTTTGACCCTGTTGCGAACACCTGGTCTAACGTAATCGCCACCACCATTTATGGAGGAACTCGAACCTACGGTTCTTCCGTGTTGTTGCCTCTAACGCCCGCAAACAATTACGCACCGAAGGTCATAATTTTTGGCGGAGGCAATCCGGCCACAGCTACCACCGAGATTATCGATCTTTCTGTCCCGACTCCCGCTTGGACCAAGGGTCCGGCGATGTCCGCGCCACGCATTGAGATGAACGCCACGATTTTGCCCAACGGTCAGGTTCTCACCGTTGGAGGTTCGCTGAACGACGAAGATACCAGCACCGCCAGCTTGAATGCCGACCTATACGATCCGGCTACAAACAAGATGTCTTCGGCGGGCGCGAATGCTGTGCCGCGGCTCTATCATTCCGTAGCATTGCTGTTACCCGATGCCACTGTATGGGTCGCCGGAGGAAATCCAACTCGCGGCACGTATGAACCCAGTGTTGAAGTTTATTCGCCTGCCTATCTCTTTAATCCTGACGGCACTCCCGCCACGCGCCCAACTATAACGGGTGTTACTCCCTCGGTAATTGGGTATGGCACGTCCTTTCAAGTGCAAACTCCGGATGCCGCAAACATCGCCTCCGTAGTTTTAGTGAAAGACGGCGCCGTTACCCACGCGTTCAACATGGATCAGCGTCTTGTGGGCCTGGTGTCCAGCGCAGGTAGCGGAGTCTTGAACGTAACCGGGCCGCCGAACGGAAACATCGCGCCTCCAGGCTATTACATGTTGTTTTTGATCAACAACGCAGGCGTGCCTTCGGTCGCAAAATTTGTGCAGCTTTCCACCTCGCCGACCGACGTTCCGCCTACAGGAACCATTACTAGTCCAGCTACGCTGACCGTCAATATTAATCAGGGGCAGTCAGTTCCATTCGCAGGAACAGGAACAGCCTCTGGGCTCGGATCTATTGCCTCCTATTGGTGGTCGATTCGTGGAGGAACGCCAGCGAAAAGTGCCATGCAAACTCCCGGTGCAGTGACATTCTCCACTCCTGGTACTTACCAGGTCTCCCTGACTGTTACCGATAACTCCGGCATCACCGATCCGAATCCGCCGGTGGTCACCATCATCGTAAAGCCCACTTCGCCGCAACCCACACTTACCAGCGCAACGATTAACGGACTCGCGGCTGTCGGTTCGCAAGGTCAAACGAATCTTAACGTCATCCTCACTGGCACTAATTTCTTGCCGAACCCTATTTGCAGCTTTGGCGCAGGAGTCGACGTCAACTCTTGTACTTTCAATTCCGCTACTCAGCTCACCGCCAACGTGGATGTTCTAGCCACCGCGGCCGTTGGAACGCGAAACATTTTAGTCACCGATACCGATACCCAAACCGCACCGCTCGCCAATGGATTTAGCGTCGTGGCCGGAACCGCGCTTCCCGCACCCTCGCTAACGGCAGTGACCCCCAATGCGGTATTTCAAGGCACGACGCACGTAGCCCTAACGTTAACCGGAGCGAATTTCCAGCCTGCGCCAACCTGCAACTTTGATTCTGATTTCGGCGGCACGGTTAATACCTGCACCTTCGTTTCTCCAACGCAGATCAACGTAAATCTCGTTGTTGCCGCCAACGCCACTCTAGGTGGCCACAACGTGATTGTCACCAACGCCGACGGTCAAAGCGCGACCATGATTAACGGTTTTACCGTCGCCGAAAATCTGGGCCCCACTGTCCAACTCGGAACCGGCTTCACCGCCGGAGCCCTGGTGCTGAACGGCGACGCACAACTCACTGAATCGGTCTTGCAATTAACCAACGGCCAAGAGTTCGAGGCTTCCAGCGCGTGGTACGCCACACCCGTGAACGTGCAAAATTTCGTTACCGATTTCACTTTTCAAATTACCCCCGGACTCACTGCGGATGGTATTATCTTCGCGATTCAAAACAACTCCACCGCAGCGCTCGGCTCCGCTGGCGGTCCGTTGGGTTATGGTCCCGATCTCTCCACCGGCATTGGAGGAATACCGAAAAGCGTCGCGGTAAAATTCGACTTGTACGACAACTCTGGAGAGGGCATAGACTCGACCGGCCTCTACATTAACGGCGCTTTACCCACCGTACCGGCCATCGACATGACCGCCTCAGGGATAGATCTGCATAGCGGTGACCTCTTCGACGTGCACATGATCTATGACGGCACGTCTTTGGCTATGACCGTCACCGACACGGTGAGCAAAGCAGTGTTTATCCACACCTGGACGATCGATATTCCTGGAACTGTCGGCGCTACTACGGCCTATGCAGGCTTCACAGGCGGCACCGGCGGTCTCACCTCGACGCAAAACATTTTGACGTGGACTCTCGGCCCCATCCCGGTTGTCGGCTTTACGCCGGCGAGTCCTATCGACTTCCAAGACGTTGCCACGGGAACTTCCACTCCTCCAATTTCTATTACGGTCACGAATAGCGGCGGCGCGCCTCTACACATCAGCAGCGTCACCATTATTGGTACCAGCCCCACTGATTTTGGAATCGCGTCCAACACTTGCACCGCTGCTGCGATTGCCGTCAACGCTACCTGCACCGTGGGAGTCACCTTTACTCCCAGCGGCACGGGAGAGCGTCTGGCCAACTTGCAATTCACGGACGACGCCTCCAGCAGCCCACAAATTTTGGCCCTCAGCGGCAACGGCCTCGCTCCAGCAACACCGGGTCTGACCGTTGTGCCCAGCAGTCCGATAATGCTGCCGAGTACCACACAAGGCGCTACCAAGCCGCCAGTCGTTGTGACCGTGACAAACAGTGGCAGCGCCACTCTGAATATCACCGCGGTTACCATCACCGGAGTAAACGCCGGCGACTTCGCACTGGCTTCCAATACCTGTACAGGCGCCGTGGCCGTCAATGCAACTTGCACGATTGGTATTGCATTCACCCCAACCGCCGTTGGAATGCGTCAAGCCAACCTGCAACTTACCGACAACGCGCCTGCCAGTCCCCAGACTTTTGCGCTCAGCGGAATCGGTGTTTCATCGACTCCAACTGCCCCAGCCGTCGTTATTTCACCGGCTTCGGTGGCCGTCGCCGGAACTCAAGGAACGGCTAGCAGTTCGACCAACATCGTGATTTCGAATTCCGGTACCGCACCGCTGCATATCTCCGGCGTGGTGTTCGGAGGCACGAATGTGTCGGAGTTCGTCAATCCCTCAAATCCCTGTATTGGTACACCCGTCGCTCCCAATACGAGTTGCTCTGTCTCGGTGACCTTCGCTCCTCTCGGAGCGGGCGCTCGCACGGAGACGGTTACGATTACTGACGATGCTCCCAATTCGCCGCAGTCCTTCACCATTAACGGCACGGCCAACCCGGCATACACGGTCACGAGCCCATCCGCGGCGCTAACCGCCGCGGTTACCGCCGGACAAACTGCCCAATACACTTTGCAACTCACTCCAGGTTCCGGCTACTCGGGCCCAGTAAACATGGCCTGTTCCGGCGCACCCGCCACAACCGTATGTACTGTCACGAATCCCGTCCAGTTAACGACGGGCGCCAGCACCTCGGTAAACGTGACGGTCACAACTATGAAATCCTCACTGGCGCCTAATACTGATCGCCGGTTGAATCCTCCTCCTTCGCGTTACCTGATGCTGCTGATATTGAGCATGTGCCTGGCAGCGCTACTCGCGCTGAATCAACTCAAGGACAGCGGCGGCTTCATGCCAGGGCGACTCGCATACGCGGGTGGCTTCCTGGTTCTTGCACTCGCTGGGTACGGTCTTGCAGGCTGCGCGAGTGGCGGCGTTTCAATGGTTACTCCTCCTCCAACCATCACCGGCACTCAAAAAGGAACCTACACAATTACTTTGACGCCTACGGCATCCAGCATGAGCGGCAAGCCTTTGCAATTGACACCCATTCAATTGACCCTCTCGGTAAATTAACCAAACGAGCCAACTGTCTCCACCTCCCGTGGAGCGGTTGGCTTTTTTCTTTGGACTCACGACAATTACTTCTTTCCGGCAATTGACTGCGGAAGGATATCCTTGTTATCAAATATTCATATGACCGTGAATCGCAGAAATCTGTTGAAGCAGTTGGGCGCGGGAATAGCTGCTAGCTCCTTGCTTGCGCCGAGGCCCGCCACAGCGGATACCGGTGAATATCTACCGGCCTCGAAGACCCTACCGAAACGTACGGAACCAATCCGCCTGGACCGCAACGAAAACGCCTACGGCCCCTCCCGGAAAGCGATCGCAGCTCTTCAAAATGCAGCCAAAGACACCAGCCGTTATGCCGATTCCGGCGCTTTCCTGAAAACCTTGGCGGACTATCACGGTGAAGCAATTTCCCGTGTTGACCACATCACTAAGCCGGAGCAAATTGTGGTTGGTTGCGGATCGACCGACGTTTTGCGGACGGCTGCCGCGGCATTTCTGGCTCCCGGTGCCATGCTCATCATGGCTACACCTACCTGCGATCTCCTCGCGAACTTTGCACGGAGTAGAGGCGCAACCGTCATTGAAGTTCCGTTGCGCAATGACCATGCTCACAATTTAGAGGCCATGCTGAAACATTCCAATACAAGTGGAGCCAGCGGCCTCATCTATGTCTGCAACCCCAATAGTCCCACCGGAACGCTTACGGAGCGTAAGGATCTCGAAGAATTTCTTGTCAAAGTATCGCCAAAATTTCAAGTGGTGATCGATGAGGCTTATCATCAATACGCCGGCGGATCTGGCGCGTACGCGTCGTTTATAGATCGGCCGTCGAGTAATCCGCGTGTGATTGTCACCCGAACTTTTTCAGCCGCGTATGGGTTGGCCGGCGCCCGGGTGGGCTACGCGATCGCATCTCCGTCCAATGCGGAAAAAATGCTTCGAGAAGGATTGCCTTTCGCGCTGAATCGCGCCGGAATGTTCGCCGCTTCGGCGGCCCTCGCGGACCGCGAGCATGTAGAGAACTGCACCAATCGAAATTTTAATGACCGTCAGGAATTCATGAACCAGGTGAACGCCCGGATGCTCAGAGCCTTGGATTCACACACTAACTTTGTTTGTTTAAATGTAATGCGTCCGGCTGCGGAAATTTCTGAACATTACGCCCGGAATAATTTTGTGTTGGCCCCGCTAATTCCTTCCATGCCAAATTATTTGCGTATCTCGCTCGGTACCCCTGAAGAGATGCATGAATTCTGGGGAGTCTGGGATCTCCTCGGTTCTCACCCGATGTCCATGTAAATAGCACCCCTCGGCTTGGGCAAGAGTTTTGCTAAAGTGCACGGTATTTCCTATAATGGGTATCCAGTTGCCCAATCCTTAAAACGCTGCACTGATTCCAAAGTATTTACTCAGGTTCTGGGAATGCTATACGCCTAACCTGGGGGCCCCGGTGTGTGTCTCTCTAAGGGGCAAAACATCTTGGTGATAATCGGGTTCTTTTTACAGCATTCATGGCATTGCCGTCCATATACCGCCTTGTATCTTGGGAGCTATACGAATGTATTCTTACTGCACTCAATCGGCTCACCAAACCTGCGTGGTAAGCAAGAGTTTAGCCGCGCGACATCTTTCGGGATCTGCTAGACAGCATTGGGGTATCGCCGCCATTGCTTTACTCCTGTGTTGCGCGCCACTCGCGCATGGCCAGGCCAACGTAACCGGTACATGGCAGACTTTGCCGACGTTGATGCCCATCAACCCGGTCCATACCGCGTTGCTGTCCAATGGAAAAATCTTAGTGGTCTCGGGCTCTGGAAATTACACTGCGCAGACCACCTTTCTGGTAGGTCTATGGGACCCTTCGACTAACTCATTTACTAACGGGCCGCAACAAAGCTGGGACATGTTCTGCAACGGCATGATCGTATTGCCTGACGGTAGAGCATTTATCGTGGGCGGCAATCTTCAATACGATCCCTTCTTCGGCTGGAAGAGGACATCCATTTACGACCCCGTGACTGCAAAATATGCCGATATGGAGGATATGGCGCACGGGCGCTGGTATCCCACCGACACCGTTCTTGGCGACGGGCGCGTAATGACATTTTCCGGCCTCGATGAAGCTGGAAACACAAATTCAACAGTGGAGATCTACAAGGTTGGAGCGGGTTGGAGTGCGCCACTGACTGCTTCTTGGACACCACCTCTTTACCCCCGCATGCACGTGCTGCCAAGCGGGAAAGTTTTTTATTCTGGCTGGACAACTCAATCCCGAACCTTTGATCCTTCAACGAATAGCTGGTCAGGGGTGATCGCCAACACGAATTATGGAGGCGTCCGCAACTATGGTTCTTCGGTGCTTCTGCCCTTGACCCCTGCAAACGGCTACAAGCCGAGGGTGATGATCTTCGGTGGAGGCAATCCGGCTACAGAGTCGACGGAGCTTATCGATCTATCGGTCGCAGCACCCGCCTGGATTTGGAGCGGCACTAATACTAACCCAGTTCCGCCACTTCCCACGATGTCCCAGCCGCGCATCGAAATGAATGCGACCATGTTGCCGAATGGCGACATCCTTACTGTTGGAGGCTCCATAAATGACGAAGACACCTCCACGGCAAGTCTCGAGGCAGACCTTTTCCACACCTCCGGTAGTTCGATTCCTACCCGCAGCACAGCAGGCTCCAACGCTTATCCACGACTGTATCACTCGGTGGCTTTGCTGTTGCCCGACGCCACCGTCTGGGTCGCTGGCGGCAACCCTTCACGCGGTTCCTATGAACAGCATGTCGAGATCTATACGCCGCCATATTTGTACAACTCCAGTGGTTCCTTAGCGACCCGCCCTTCGATAACTTCAGTCACACCCGGAGTGATCGGCTACGGCAGCTCCTTTCAAGTGCAGACTCCCGACGCAGCGACCATTGCGTCCGTTGTGATCATGAAAGACGGTTCAGTAACCCACGCCTTCAACATGGATCAACGCCTGGTGGGTCTCTCATTTACGGCCGGCAGCGGTGTTTTGAACGTAACCGGCCCGCCCAATGGGAATATCGCCCCTCCTGGCTATTACATGATTTTTCTTATCAATACTTCAGGAGTGCCATCGGTAGCCAAGTTCGTACAAATTTCGAAAACTGCGACGGATACACCGCCGAAGGGAACGATCGCTAGTCCCGCTTCGGATATCCTGATTGCCCCGGGTCAATCGGTAACATTTTCAGGAACCGGCACAGCATCCAGTGGTTCGATTTCCGCTTATTCCTGGAGTTTCCGCGGTGCAACTCCGGCTACAAGTTCTCTGCAGAATCCCGGGGCCGTGACATTTTCTACCGCCGGTACCTATACCGCTTCATTTACGGTTACCGATTCTGCTGGCAACACCGATCCGAGTCCGCCACTCCGCACTATTACTGTAGCTTCAAAGGCCGCTCCCGTCCTTTCAGCGGTGAGTCCCACAGTAGGAGGACAGGGGACGTCCAATCTGAACGTCACGTTATCCGGTAGCAATTTCCTGCCCTCGCCGACGTGTGGCTTTGGCTCGGGCATTACCGTTAATTCCTGTACCCAGAATTCGTCTACGCAAATCACCGCAAACATCAATATTCTCTCCAGCGCTGTTATCGGCTCACGCAACGTCACGGTCACCAATACCGACGGGCAGAGCTCCACTTTGAACAACAGTTTCACAGTGCAAACTGGCAGCTCCAATCCAGCTCCGACAATCACTAACGTGAGTCCTAACGCCGGACTGCAGGGTCAGTCGAATATCGCCGTAACGATTACCGGCACAAATTTCCTTCCTAATCCATCCTGTAATTTCGACGCCGAGCAAGGATTAACTGTCAGCGCATGCAACTACAACTCTGCGACGAAAATTACGGCCACGCTCTCGATAACATCGACTGCCACCGTGGGTGGACACAACGTCGTTATTACTGACTCAGACGGCCAAAGCGCCACAGCCATCAATGGATTTACCGTTAATTCTTCCGGGGTAGGTTTTGGCGGCGGCTTCGGTGTGGGCTCGATGGCGCTGAATGGGAATGCCACCATCAGCGGCACGGCTCTGTCTTTGACAACCAACAATGGCACCTTCCAGGCCTCCAGCGCCTGGTATCCAACACTTATCAACATTCAAAACTTCACCACGGACTTCACTTTCCAATCGACTGCAGGAGCGGGAACGGCCGACGGGTTGACCTTCACGCTGCAGAATGGTTCCACCGCAGCGCTAGGCGGTGCCGGTGGAAGTCTGGGATACGCAACCGCTATCACCAATAGCGTTGCGGTGAAGTTCGATCTTTACAGCAACAGCGGAGAGGGACCTGACTCCACGGGTCTCTATGTGAATGGCGCACCGCCGACAATGCCGGCAGTGGATATGACCGGGTCGGGAATCGATCTGCATAGCGGTGACACCTTCCATGTGCACATGACCTATGACGGTACGAACCTGGCGATGACGATCACGGATACGGCCACATCGGCAGCTTTCACGTATACATGGCAGCAGGTCAATATCCCGTCCACCATCGGTTCGAACACGGCCTATGCAGGCTTTACGGGAGCCACCGGTGGATACACCTCCAATCAAAACATTTTGAGCTGGACGATGAGCAGCAGTGGTGGAGGCGGAGGTGGAACCGTAGCCACGCCGACGTTTAGCCCGGCCGGAGGAACTTATCTGGGAACGCAGACGGTCACGTTGAGCGACAGCACTTCGGGAGCAACAATCTTCTACACCTTGGATGGCAGCCAGCCTGGGACTTCGGCAGGCGGATCTACGCAACAATATAACGGACCACTGACGGTCAGCTCGACGGAAACCATCAAAGCGTTGGCGACCGCTTCGGGGATGACCACCAGCGGAACGGGCAGCGCGACGTATAACATCGAAACTCAGGTAGCCACGCCGACGTTCTCGCCCGCTGCCGGAAGTTACACTTCGACGCAAACGGTGAGCATCTCGACGACGTCCCCTGCGCCCACGACGATTTACTACACGACGGATGGATCGGACCCGACGACTAGTTCAACCCGAACCGTCTACAGCGCGCCAATCACTGTCAGCGCCACAAAAACTCTGAAAGCCTACGCCACCAAGAGCGGCTACTTCGATAGCAACGTAGCCACCGCGGTGTACACCATCGGCTCCGGCGGCGGTGGCGGGATCAGTTTTGGAAGCGGCTTCACAACGGGCTCGATGATTTTGAATGGCAATGCGGCAATCAATGCACCAAGCTTATCTTTGACAACCAACAATGGCACCTTCCAGGCCTCCAGCGCCTGGTATCCAACGCTCGTAAATATTCAAAACTTCACCACGGACTTCACTTTCCAATCGACTGCAGGAGCGGGAACGGCCGACGGGTTGACCTTCACGCTGCAGAATGGTTCCACCGCAGCGCTAGGCGGTGCCGGTGGAAGTTTGGGATACGCAACCGCTATCACCAACAGCGTTGCGGTGAAGTTCGATCTTTACAGCAACAGCGGAGAGGGACCTGACTCCACGGGTCTCTATGTGAATGGCGCACCGCCGACAATGCCCGCAACGGATATGACCAGCTCGGGAATCGATCTGCATAGCGGAGACGTCTTCCGGGTGCATATGACTTACGACGGCACGACTCTGACGATGACCATCACGGATGCCAGCACTGCGGCAACGTTCACACAGGCTTGGACCGTGAATATTCCATCCACCGTTCAGGGCAACACGGCCTATGCGGGATTCACGGGAGCCACGGGCGGATATACCTCCAATCAAAACATCCTGAGCTGGACGATGAGCAGCAGTGGTGGAGGCGGAGGTGGAACAGTAGCAACGCCAACGTTTAGCCCGGCCGGAGGAACTTATCTGGGAACGCAAACTGTCACGTTGAGCGACAGCACTTCGGGAGCAACGATTTTCTACACCTTGGATGGCAGCCAGCCGGGGACCTCGACAGGTGGCTCGACGCAACAATATAACGGAGCACTGGCGGTCAGCTCGACGGAAACCATCAAAGCGTTGGCGACCGCTTCGGGGATGACCAGCAGCGGAACGGGCAGTGCGACGTATACCATCGAAACTCAGGTAGCCACGCCGACGTTCTCGCCGGCCGCCGGAAGTTACACTTCGACGCAAACGGTGAGCATCTCGACGACGTCCCCTGCGCCCACGACGATTTACTACACGACGGATGGATCGGACCCGACGACTAGTTCAACCCGAACCGTATACAGCACGCCAATCACTGTCAGCGCCACAAAAACTCTGAAAGCCTACGCCACCAAGAGCGGCTACTTCGATAGCAACGTAGCCACCGCGGCGTACACTATTGGATCGGGTGGGGGCGGCGGCGTTGGCTTCGGCAGCGGCTTCACAACGGGCTCGATGGTGCTGAATGGCAATGCTGCAATCAACCCGCCGGCCCTATCTTTGACCACTACCAGCCCCACTTTCCAGAAGGGCAGCGCGTGGTTCCCGACGGCTCTGAATATCCAGAAATTCACCACTGACTTCACCTTCCAGTTGTCTTCAGGCTCACCGACCGCCGACGGCTTCACCTTCGCCATTCAAGGTAATTCCACTGCCGCGATAGGAAGCACAGGCGGTAATCTGGGATATGGAACCATCGGCACGAGCGTCGCCGTTAAATTCGACCTGTACAGTAACTCCGGGGAAGGTACGGATTCGACGGGGCTGTACATGAACGGCGCAGAACCCGCGGTGCCGGCGACCGATATGACCAGCTCGGGCGTCGACCTACACAGCGGTCATGTTTTCGCGGTGCACATCGTTTATGACGGCACAAATCTGACCATGACCATTACCGACACGACCAACACCGCTTTGACGTTTACGACGAGTTGGTCGGTCAATATACCCGGAACTGTTGGCGGCAATACCGCATTTGTAGGTTTCACAGGAGGCACTGGCGGGTATACCGCCAATCAGTCCGTGCTCTCATGGACCTACACCGTTAATTAGCTTAGGCAATTACCTTTAGATCGGCCGACCGGATGCCGCGCCGCTTTCCACGGTCTAAAAGATAATCATGCTGCACCATTTTTTGACGTCCGGACAATCTAAGGTGTGAGCACAGCCCTGTTTCGCCGCTGTGCTATCATCGCGGCTCTTCGGCCTCTCGTGAAGCAATGGGTGCGTCCCCTTCGAGCGGCGAGTTGCTTGGAGGCAATATGAACCGTAAAGTCCGGAACATTCTGATCGCCGTTGTAATCGTCATAGTCATCTTGGCGATCGTTCCGTTCCTGATTCCCGTCAATCAATTCAAGCCTACGATTGAAGCAAAAGCTTCGGCTGCCCTGGGACGCCAGGTGCAGCTGGGGAGTCTTAGCCTTTCGCTTCTCACTGGCTCGCTCTCGGCTGATAATCTTGCGGTCTCTGATGACCCCAAATTCGGCCAGACACCATTTCTGACCGCTAAGGCCGTTCGCGTCGGCGTGGCCATGATGCCACTGATCTTTTCGCGAGCCTTGAACATTACCAGCGTCACGATTAAAGACCCGCAGGTCACCTTGCTTCACAATCCGGCGGGCCAATGGAATTATTCGTCCATCGGCGGCGCAGCGGCAAACACCGCCAACAATCAGGCGCCCCAGCAAAATAATAGTTCCTCGGAGTTGTCTGTCGAAAAGCTCTCGCTCGAGAACGGCACTATCATTGTCGGTTATGTCGGCAATCCCAAGCGCAACACCTATGACCACGTAAACGTGGAAGCTTCAAACATTTCGACGCATAGCAAATTCCCGGTCACCGTTTCCGCCGATCTTC
The DNA here is from genome assembly GCA_963733775.1 of uncultured Acidobacteriota bacterium. Lineage (GTDB taxonomy): Bacteria > Acidobacteriota > Terriglobia > Acidiferrales > UBA7541 > Acidiferrum. Next base: position 1,101,960 of record CAVTEE010000006.1, read on the forward strand.
CAGGTGGCGGAAAGTTCAAATTGGATGGGAATGCGGGCCCTCTTGACGCCACAGACGCTGCTCTAACGCCCGTCGATGCAAAAATCACCGCTAGCTCGCTGAATCTCGGCTCCACTGGGTTTATTGAGCCCAATACCGGATTGGGCGGGCTGCTCGACTTGGATGCCACGCTGACCTCCGCGCAAGGTCAAGCAGAAACCAAGGGAAACGCCAAGCTTTCTAAAGCACTCCTCATTAAAGGTGGGTCTCCTTCTTCCGTACCTTTGGTGGTGGACTTCGACACCAAGTATGACCTCGCCAAACAGAGCGGCACGTTAAATGGCACCACGCTGAAAATTAACGGCGCCACCGCGCAAGTTTCCGGCACTTACAACAACTCCGGCGAAAATACTATCGTCAATGTCAAAGTCGACGGTCAGAACATGCCCGCGAAAGACATAGCAGCTTTTTTGCCGGCCATCGGGATTCAAATGCCTAACGGAGCCACCATTGAGAGTGGGACAGTCAGCGAAAATCTAACCATGGCTGGACCAACAACGAATTTGGTGACCAGCGGTAACGCCGGTATCTTCAACGTTAAATTGGCGGGTTTCGATCTGGGCTCGAAAATGTCCAGTATTTCAGCGATTACTGGATTGAAGAGCGGCAAGGACCTTGATATAGAAAAAATGACCGCTAATTTGCGAATGACTCGCGACGGTTTGCGCGCCGATAATTTCATCGCGGTGCTCCCGGCGTTTGGCCAGATCGTGGGAGCCGGCACCATCGACGCCGCTAACCATCTCGATTTCAAAATGGCCGCAACACTTAAGAGCGGCGTTGCCAATGTCGCGAATCCTACCGGCGCGCTCACATCGGTATTGGGCGGCGGAGGCTCAAGCGGCTGTAAGAGCGGTGTAACCGTGCCGTTTAAAATTGAAGGCACGACCTCCGATCCTAAATTCGTTCCGGATGTTGGTGGAGTTGCCGCGGGAATGTTGAAAACTCAATTGGGTTGCGCGGGTAGTGGCTTGACGGGCGCGAAGAATCTGGCTCCAACAAATATTAATCCAGGTAACGCTGCCAGTAGTATCGGTGGGCTCTTCAAGAAGCCCAAACCGTAACAGCGCTAGTCGTAACGCAGCGCGACCATCGGGTCTACGCGCATCGCTCGCCGCGCGGGTATGTAGCAAGCCAGCAACGCTACGGCCGTCAGTAACAGTGTTACCGCAGTGTAGGTCGACGGATCGTAAGCCCGCACATCAAATAGCAGGCTGACCAGCACGCGCATCAGCGCCAACGCTGCCAAGATTCCCAGGCCCAATCCCACTACTGTCAACCGTAACCCCTGCCCGAGTATCAAGCGCATTACATCGCCCCGCTGAGCTCCCAGCGCCATCCGCAAGCCGATTTCGCGCGTCTGCTGATTCACCGAATAGGACAATACTCCGTAGACCCCCACTGCGGACAGCACCAGCGCCAGCGCGCCAAAAAGGGCCAACATCAAACCGCCCATGCGCGGGGGCCAAAGCGCCTGAGACATGATCTGCTCGATGGTGAATACATTTGTGATCGCCAGATTCGGATCCAGCGATTGCAGCGCCGCCCGCGCCGTGCCCACTACCGCTTCGGGCTTAGCGGTGGTGCGCACATTCAGAGTTGCAGCAGGAACGTAGTCTTGAGTCATCGGCAAAAAAACAATGGGCTGCGGTTCTTCGCCAACTTCGTTGATAACTGAATTTGCCGTTACCCCCACAATTTCCCGCAAAGTTGTATCGCCAATGAAATGGAAACGCTTGCCGACGGCATCCTCGTTCGGCCAATGCAGCTTGGCCATGGCCTCGCTGACGATCGCCACGGCGGCGGTTTCCATACGGTCACCATCATTAAAACTTCGTCCGCGGATGACCGGGATGCGCATGGTTTCAAAATGATTTGGGGTCACGTCGTCCACTACCGTCAACGTGCCGCGGTTGCCCGAAGCCTCATCTTGCCCTTCCGGAAATACCGTGCGCGCAAAACCCCCGCCAATAGGCGGATTGGACGCGATGCTCACGGATGCTACGCCGGGCGAATTCTTTACCTTCTCAATCGCCGCTCGGTAAAATTGCTCGCCGCGCCCCTCTTCGTAGTGCAGCGCACCGAGATCGAAATTCATGGTCAGAAGGTTTTTCGATTCAAACCCCAACTCGGTCTTTTGCGCGTTCTGCAGGCTATGCAGGAACAGCCCGGCCCCGACCAGCGTGATTAAGGCCAGTGCCATTTCGCCGATAACCAGCAAACTACGCAATGGGTCGCGTCGCCAGCCCATGGTGCCGCCCCGTCCTCCGGACTTTAGCGTTTCCATGAGATCTGGGCGCGAAGCTTTCACCGCTGGAACCAGGCCAAAAATAAATCCAGTAAGAATCGCCACGACCAACGTAAAGAGCAGCACATGCGAATCGAGAGACAAATCAATCCCGCTCTGATCGATGAACGGCGGCCGCAAAGACCACAGAATAGTGCGCCCTGCATAAGCGAACGCCAGGCCCACGACTCCGCCGGCCAGAGACAACAACAGACTCTCTGTAAGCATCTGGCGAACAATGCGCGTGCGACCCGCGCCAAGCGCCGCGCGCAGGCTGATTTCTTTCTGGCGTCGTGCTCCTTGTGCCAGCAGAAGGTTGGCCAGATTCACGCACGCGATCAACAGCACCAAACCCACCACGCCCATCATCATCGCCCCCGCCAAAGCGATTCGTTGATGGTCGTTCACACCCACGGCGGCATCCGCCAGTGGGCTGAGCGCCACGCTGCGACCGGCATTGTCTTTCGGGAACTCCGTCTCCAGGTGGCTGGCCATCGTCTTGAGCGACGCTTCCGCGGCACTCATTTCCAACCCAGGTTTTAATCTGCCATATCGTGCCGACGCCCAAAAATCGCCGTTCGTTGAAAAAATCTTTGGCCTTCCCGCCCAGCACTTGATCTTTCATGCTGGTAGGGATCCACACCTGTTCGGCGCTGAAGAATGTGATCGTTCCTCGAAATCCCTTTGGGGCAATTCCGATCACGGTATATGGGCGAGCGTTGAAGATCAGCGGTTTTCCGACGATTCCGGGGTCAGCTCCCAATTTATTGGCCCACAGCGCATAACTAAGTACCGCTACATCGTTGCCGTTGGGCTTGGTGTCTTCATCGGCCATAAAAAAGCGCCCATGAGCAGGCCGTAGTCCAAGGACATCGAAATAATTTGCGCTGACCAGTTCACCTTGGATTTCGCGCGGTTCCGCGCCGCCGCTCCAGGTCACAGTAGCGGGCATAAACGCCGCAAGATCCGTGAACACCTGATTATCGCGGCGATAGTCTTGGAAATTTGGGAAAGACATACCGAGCTTCTCGGCTCGAGCTTGCGTGACCAGCAACTTGCGGTCGACCGTGTCCATCTCCACCAGTCGTGGGAGGTCCCGCACCGGAAGCGCGTTCAGCAGTATCGCGTTGACCACCGTGAAGATCGTGGTGTTTGCGCCGATACCCAACGCCAGCGACAATACCGCTACCGCCGTGAACCCCGGATTTTTTCGCAGCATGCGCAAGCCATAGCGCAGGTCCTGCATAAAAACTTCCAGGACTGGTAGCGTCTGCCGATCATGGTAGAGCTCTTTCGTCTGCTCAACTCCGCCCAGTTTCATCATGGCGTCCCTCCGTGCATCTGCGGGATTCATCCCTTTACGTACATTGTCGTCGGTGTGCATTTGTAGATGTCCTTCCAGTTCTTCAGCAAAACTGTCCCGCGATTCACGGTGGACCGTGCCTGCCAACCGCAGCCAAAATGCTCGCAACGTTCTCACGCTAATTCCTTCACGCTAATTCCTTCATGACCACGCCTTTATGCCGATTCCTTACCGGGAGCGAGGAACCGCGCGAGGATCGCGGTGGTCTGTTCCCAATCGCGCGCTTCGCGGCCCAGAAATTTACGTCCGGCGCGCGTCAATTTGTAATATTTGGCTTTGCGGTTGTTGTCGGACTGCCCCCACTCCGACGCGATGTGCCCTTCCTGCTCGAGTTTCAGCAACGCGGGATACAGCGTGCCGTAGTTCACTGCCAGGAGATCGCCACTGGTTTGCTCGATGCGCCGGGCGATGCCGTAACCATGCAATGGGCCTAGCGCCTCGAGCGTTTTCAGAATCATCAGCGCCAGCGTGCCTTGCCACACATCTACTTTTTCCGCCATTTATCCGTGTCCGCCTCTTTGACCCTATGGGATGCCCATACTAAACCCGCCGCGCTCCTATGGGAAGCCAATAGTAAAGACGCTCGGGATGGCAGTTTGTTTCTACCGTTGATTCATTATTTTGATTTTTTCAGCGCCGTCAAACCTGAAGGCTTTCTTGACTCTTCAGAAACTTACCGTTAGCCTCATGCGTTCAATTAAAGACGGCGACGGTTATCTTTCTCTATCGAAAAATCTTCCCTCATGGCAAGGAGCGTTTCATGCGCACCCGTATGTTTGCAGAATGCTGCACCGTACTGTTCGCGGCGCTGATCGGAACATTATGGCTGGCGCCGGAAGGCCGCAGCCAGGCGGAGAGTCGCAATTTACTTCCTACAGCCGAGCCGCGTCCCTTTTACGTAGATTCCCCGAGCTTCTCCAACGCACGGGAATGGCATACTGCGGCGAGGCAAACTTAAGGAAGAATGACCGTCGCGACACAAGAACCTGTCCAGGCAACGCCGAGAACCACCAGCGCTAGCCGCTGGTTACTTCCTCTCGCCATCGTAATTTTATTGGCGCTGTGCATCGCCGGAATTATTCTGGCTTTTCACTGGCCGTTTTCTTCCCAGAAAGTTACGCAATCTGTCCAGGAAAGTTGGCCCGGCAAGATCGCCGTGCAGCGCTTCCACAGAACATATTTTCCGCATCCCGGTTGCGTGCTGGAAAATGTTGCCCTCACGCGCGGCTCTGACAGCTCGGGCCCGCCGCTGGTCGCCATTCAAAGAGTCACGATCCAGGCGAATTACCACGACCTTTTATTGCGGCCCGGCTACATATCCAGAATTATTCTCGAAGGCTTAAAAATTTCAGTTCCGGCCGAGCAAGACACATCGCAGCGAACATCCAGCTCCAGCAAATCTTCCACGCGTATTGGCGAAGTCTTTACCAAAGACGCAACGCTTGAAATCGCGACAAAAGAGGATGGCCCTCTGAAATTCGAGATTCATCAACTCAGCTTAAAATCCATCAGCGATAGCTCGCCCATGTCTTACGACCTCGCGATGCGCAACCCGGAGCCGCCAGGAGAAATTCGCTCGCGCGGAAAACTTGGTCCCTGGGACAGTCAACACATGAGCGACATCCCGCTGTCAGGCGCATATACATTCGATGATGTCGATTTAGGAGTATTTGAAGGCATCGGCGGAATCCTGGCCGCCAAAGGAGATTTTAACGGCGTCCTCGGCCGCATAGAAACTCAGGGAACCACGGACACGCCGAAATTTGAGGTTACCCGCAGTCACCACTCCGTCGCGCTCAAAGCAAAATTCAACGCCACCGTTGACGGTATGAGCGGCGACACGATATTGCACTCCGTCGACACTATATTGATAAAAACGCCGGTACACATCGAAGGTTCGGTGGCCGCTAAACCCGGCCAGCCTGGCAAGACCACTTCACTGAATGCCACCGCGCGGAACGGCCGTATTGAGGACGTCCTGTGGCTTTTCGTGCACGAGCCTAAGCCGCCCATGGAAGGTGCCACCAATTTTCACGCGCACATCGTCTGGCCGTCCGGGCATCAGCCGTTTCTAAAGCGTGTCGTGCTGCAAGGCGACTTTGAAATCGAGCATGCGCAATGGACCAATCCCGAACGCCAGATGAGCGTGAACATGTTGAGTAAAAAGGCCAGCGGCAAGAAAAAAGATCCCGAGACTCCCAACGTGACCGCGGATCTAAAAGGCAGCCTGGTATTAAGCAACGAAATCGCCAAATTCCGCGATACTTCTTTCAAGGTGCCTGGTGCGGAAGCCATTATGCACGGAACTTACAATTTAGAAGATACCAAGATCGATTTTCACGGAGATTTGAAAACGGAAGCGTCCATCTCAGACGACAGCACCGGCGTAAAAGCGGTGCTGCTAAAACCGTTAGATCCGCTATTCAAGAAAAAGCACGCCGGAGCAGAAGTACCGGTGGAGATGACCGGCACATATCACGAGCCGCACTTTGGCGTTTCACTCCAGCCGAAAAAATAGCTGCCGGTCGTTTGCCGTGAATAAATTTATTTGCCCTCGAATGGATAGCGGTCTTGCGACTGCACCGCCGCAGCTACATTGCGCCGCAATGCGATAGTATCGACCGGCGCGCGCTTCGCGAAACGCTTCAGCACCGACATCTGGGTGGTTAGCATGTCTCCCTCGTGAAGAGCGGCAATGGCGCGCTTCGCTTCGTGCTCGACGCGCTCGGCAGCGTCGGAAATAAATACCCGCGCAGCGTCAATCATCGATGGCGACGCCGCTTGGCCTTTAGCGTTCGCGGCTTTTTGCGCGCGCAGCAGCGAAGACTCCATCGCGTAGATTTCCATGACGATATTGGAAAGCGCGGCGACCAGTTCCTGCTCATCAGCCAGCTTCTCGCGATATTTCTGAAGCGCCCCGCCGGCCGACTGCAGAAATATCTTTTTGCAATTGGCAACCACCGTAGCCTCGGCCGCCAAAACGCTTTCATCCGTCTCCTCAAACGACGGTCCGGCAAGAATCTCGTCCGCCAGTTTCATGGCCGCTGGTATCAACGCCAACTGCCCGCCCATGGCCCGCTTCATCAGCATCTGAATAATCAGCATGCGGTTGATTTCGTTGGTGCCTTCAAAAATGCGATTGATGCGCGAATCGCGGTACGCGCGGCAAACCGGATAGTCTTCGTGAAATCCGTAGCCGCCAAAAATCTGCACCGCTTCATCGACCACGAAATCCAGCATCTCGCTGCCATACACCTTGGCGATGGAGCTTTCGATGGCGTATTCCTCCAGAACTTTCATGGTGTTCTGGATTTTCTCGCTGGCGTTCTTCAGAGCCGTTGTTCGACGCCGAGGCCATGGCTGTTTCCATGTTTCCGGCCGAGCGATAAATCATCGACTCCACCGCAAAAAGTTGAATCGCCATTTCCGCCAGCTTTTCCCGCATCAGACCGAATTCGCCGATGGCTTTGCCGAAGGCTTTGCGCTCCTTGGCATATTTCGCGGCGGTTGCCAGCACGTACTTCGAGCCGCCCACCGCGGAAGCGCCTAGAGTAAAGCGCCCGGCGTTCAGAATATTAAATGCCACGATGTGGCCGCGGCCAATCTCGTGCAAAAGATTTTCTTTGGGAACCTTGCAATTCTCGAGGAACACCGGCGTGGTGGAACTCCCGTGGATGCCCATCTTGTGCTCTTCGTTCCCAGGCTTAATTCCGGGAAAGGTGCGCTCCACGATGAACGCGCTCAATTTTTCGCCGCCAATCTTGGCAAACACAATATAAATGTCCGCGAAGCCCCCGTTGGTAATCCACATTTTCTGGCCGTTCAAAATGTAGTGTTTGCCGTCGGGCGTGAGCTCCGCGCGCGTCAAGGAATTCTGCGCATCGGACCCGGCTTGCGGTTCGGAAAGGCAATAGGCTCCGATCCATTCGCCGGTGGCCAATTTGGGAAGATATTTTTTCTTTTGTTCTTCCGTCCCGAAATACACGATGGGCAGCGTGCCGATGCCGGCATGCGCCCCATGGGTTACGGCGAAACCACCGTAGATGGAAAGTTTCTCCGTCAGAACCGTGGTGGCGACTTTGTCGAGTCCCGCCCCGCCATATTGCTCCGGGATTCCGCCGCTCAAGAGCCCAAGCTCGCCGGCCTTTTTCACCAGCTCCGGCAGCAAGCCCGGTTTCTTGGCCTCCAGATTCTTGACGTGCGGCATTACTTCCTTGATGACAAATTCTTCCGCGGATTGCCCGATCAGTCTTTGATCGTCGTTCAGATCCGCCGGGGTAAACACATCCTCCGGCCGCGGCGATTCCAGCAAAAAGCTGCCGCCTTTGGTTCCTTGGGGGGTGGTGGTTGCGGTGGCCATGGTCAGGGGCTCCTCGTGAGGGACTGGCTGTGCTCAGCTCCAATTATCTCATTTTTGCCGAAATGAAGGGGGACTGGCGATTTACGCCGTTAGATTGCATGCAACAGCCTTACAAAATTCAAGGGCACATAGCTACAACCCTCCGCCGCCAAACAAGCTGTAGCATAGCAGGGCCAGCACAATCATGGTGATGGCCACATACGTCCAATCCTTTTCATATACAAAAGCAAGAACGGAGAAAAGCACCCTAGCCACCGGTGTGGCGATTAATACCAGCAGGCCTAATTGAATCAATCCTCGCCCGTGAAATGTTGCAGCCTCGCGGAGAATGCCGCTGACGGTGCGCAACTCCTGCGGTTCTCCTTGAAACACACGATAATTTATCGCGGGCAAATCGTGCCGCGAAAGATAAACGATTCCGCCAATAAATACCAGGCCAGCCGCTAGCGAGACTCCGCTACGCAATAGCACCGCCATGATCTGGTCCATGCGCTGGTCTTGGCGCAGGTCGGGAGTCGTCATCACATCTTCCCCGCAAAGCCGTTATAAATCATTTCCACCGCGAGAAATCCGATCACCACGCCGAACACCAGTCGCAGGGTTCGCACCGTCGCGCCTGCGAGAATCCGTGCACCCACAAGCGATCCGCCCAACACCCCGAGCATCACCGGCATCGCGATGCCCGGGTCAATATATCCGCGGCTGAGATAAATTCCCGCGCTGGCCGCGGCGGTCACGCCAATCATGAAATTGCTGGTGGTGGTCGACACTTTAAACGGCAACTTCATGGCTTGATCCATGGCCAAAACTTTTACCGCTCCCGATCCAATTCCCAGTAAGCCGGACAGCACGCCCGCTCCAAACATTAATGCGAACCCCAGCGGCACTCCGCGAACGTGATATGGCGTCATGCCTTCGGGCGTTGGATAGCTGCTATCCATGCGCAGCCAAGTGGCAATCCGGTCGGGTGCCACATCGATCTTGTGTTCCGATTTTTCGCGGAGGCTAGAGAAGGCCGAATAAATCAGAGCGAGTCCAAAAATAATGGCAATCACTGACACGTGAAGATGCAGCGCCACCGCCGCACCTACCAGCGCTCCCACGGTGGTGGCGATTTCCAGGAACATTCCTACGCGCACGTTCGAATAGCCCTCTTTCACATACGCAGCGGCCGCTCCCGAAGAAGTAGCGATCACCGAAACCAGCGCGGCGCCAATCGCGTAACGAATGTCCACGTGAAACAGCAGCGTAAGCATTGGCACAACTACCACGCCGCCGCCCAGTCCTGTCAGTGAACCCAGAAAGCCCGCAAGCAGCGAGCCCATGCCCACCAGCAGCGTGAATTCCAAAGTGTTCAAGCGATACTCCGCGTGACGCTAAGCAGTTTAACCGCAGCGCGCACAGCCCAAGGGACGGAATAAGTTAAGATTTCTTACAACGGTTGAGATGCAAAAATATTTAGGACTGGCTCAACAAATTCACGAGAGTAACTCAAAAATTCCCGCGGCGCCCATTCCGCCCCCCACGCACATGGTTACCATGCCGTAGCGGCCCTTGCGGCGTTGCAGATCGCGGATGATCGTGGCGGTAAGTTTCGCCCCGGTGCATCCCAATGGATGGCCCAGCGCGATCGCGCCGCCGTTCGGATTCAAACGCGCCGGATCCAACCCCGCCTGCTGAATGACCGCACAGCGATTGCGCGGCGAAAGCTTCATTCAGTTCGATCACGTCAATGTCCGCAAGAGACAAACCTGCAAGCTTCAGCGCTTTTGGAATGGCGAACACCGGCCCGATGCCAAATTCCTCGGGCGGGCAACCAGCGGTCGCGTAAGCCACAAAGCGAGCCAGTGGCTTAAGCCCCAGCGCTTTTGCGCGCGCGTCCGACATGACAATCGCCGCCGCCGCGCCATCGCTCATCGGCGAGCTGTTTCCTGCGGTGACCGTGCCTTTCGCGTGAAAAGCAGGCTTCAGCTTTGCAAGCGCTTCCATCGAGGTATCCGCGCGCGGCAATTCGTCGGTAGCAAACTGGAAAGTTTGCGTGACCGGCTTTGCAGCGGTCTTGGTAGCCGTCCCGCCGCCACCGCCGGCTCCATTCGTACTCGCCAGCGCCGTGATCTTCACTTCGACAGGCACAGTTTCATCCTTGAAGTTTCCCGCGGCAATGGCCGCCAGCGCCTTTTTGTGAGAGTTCGCGGAAAATTCATCGGCTTGTTCGCGCGTGATCCCAAATTTGCGCGCGATATTTTCCGTGCCCAGCCCCATATTGATGTACGCATCCGGGTAATGATCGACCAGCCAGGGATTCGGCGAAATTTTATTTCCGCCCATGGGCACCAGGGACATCGATTCAGTGCCGCCGGCGACAATTATCTGCGCGGACTCCGGCACGAATCCGCTCCGCGCCAAGCGCAATGGCCTGCAAGCCCGAGGAGCAAAATCGATTGATGGTCATCGCCGAGGTTTCCACCGGCAATCCGGCCCGTAAAGCAGCGATCCGCGCCACGTTCATCCCTTGCTCGCCTTCGGGCATGGCGCAACCCAAAATCACGTCGTCAATTTCTTTGGGATCAAGCCCGGCCACGCGGGCCAGCGCTTCCTTGATTACCACCGCCGCCAGATCGTCAGGGCGCGTGGCCCGCAGCGATCCTTTATATGCGCGGCCCACCGCCGTGCGAACCGCAGACACGATTACAGCTTCGGGCATGAGGAGTCTCCGTTGAAGCCGCGGGTAAACCACAGCTTCACCTCGATTGTTTGCCCGCCGGCGTCAAAATGCAAATCCGCGACGAATTAGTGCGCCGCGTTGAACACGAGAGGCCAGGATCAGTGTTTTGTTCTGGGTGACTTTGCCGAGCCTTTGCGAGGAATAAAAATTTTAACCGGCGGCGTAACATTGAATTTGGTGGCGTAATTTCCCTGATTCACAGCGATACCCACCCGGCCGCGTGAGTCGACATATAGCAATGATTCGCCCACCGGAACACCCATAAAAGTTTTTACGTATGGCACCACCACAGACTTCCCGGCAATTTGCACCGTGACGTTGTCCCCTAAGTTGTAGCCCAGCTTCTTAAAATCGTCGCCCGGCACATCGGTGATCAGCGAACCATAAGGATCATCGAGACCAATTACATCCCCATCGATCCCGCGGTCATTCATTACAGAAGTTTTCGGCTCCAGCCGCACCAGTTCCTTCACCTCAGGCCCGGCTTGAGTAAAGTCCCAGCCACCTGCGAGGTGCGCGGCAGTGGGCGAAAAAATATCGCGTCCGTGAAAAGTAGACGAGATGGCATAGCTGATCATCCAGCTTCGATTGGTAATTTCGTGAGCGCTCTCCAAGCCGTCGCGCTCGATCACCGGTGTGATGACCCCATTGTCAGGCAACACGAAGTATTGGCCCTTCTTGGATTTCACCACGATGGCCTTGCGCGAGGTGCCCACCCCCGGATCCACAACCACCAGAAAAATCGTTCCAGCAGGGTAGTAAGGCGTAACTCCGGCAAGGAAACGTGCCGCCTCTTCAATCTGAAACGGCGTCACCTGATGCGTAATATCCGTGAGCCGCACGTCCGGCGCGATGCCATAGATAACCGCCCTGCAGATCGCGACCGCATCGTTCGCAGTGCCAAAATCGGTCATGAACACGATAGTCGGTCGTTGAGAACGCGCCTGTGACGCCGCTCCTTGCTGCGATTGAGCGCTAGTGCCGCAGCACGTTACGCCAAACATCGCGCCAAACAACGCGGTGAACAACGCGAATCGTATAGCTCTATGCCAGAATAAAGTCAGCAAGTGTCCATCCTTTGAATGTCATTAGCCGTAAAGCGCCAAAGTATATCTGAAGCCAGCCCACCCACAAAAAAATACCCGTCTACCACCTTTGCTGGATTGTCGGATTCCTCTTGTCAGGTAAAGTAGAGCAGCGTTATTCGACGCGCACGATTTGTCAGCCCAGCCAGGCCCATCGAGCTTCGTCCCACAAGGAGAATTACTGTGCCTCGAAATGTGTTCCTGCTGCTGGTTTTGTCTGTCTGCGCGGCCTCCACACTCGCCGATCAGGTCACTCTGAAAAATGGAGATCGCCTGAGTGGCACCATCATAAAAACCGATGACGACAAGCTGGAGATGAAGTCGGAATTCGTCGGCGATGTAAAGCTCCCGTGGAGCGCGGTAGTGGCCATCGTGTCCGCCGAGCCGCTTCACATCGCGCTCAAAAATGGCCAAACCATCGTCGGCGTGGTCACCACCAAAGACGAAAAGTTTGAAATAGCCGCTCCCAGTGGCCCTGTTGAGGCACCCAAGGCTGAAGTCGTGGCGGTGCGAAATAATGCCGAGCAAGACGTCTACATGCGCATGGAGCACCCGCGCATCATCGACTTGTGGGCTGGACTGCTGGATACCGGCCTCAGTTTCACCAGGGGGAATTCGGAGTCCACGAGTTTTGCGCTCACGGGAAAAGCTGCGCGCACGTCGAAACGCACCAAAATATCTCTCTACTCCACCGAAATTTATGCACGAAGCACCATTGCGGGCGTCAGCAACACCACTGCCAGCGCCATTCGTGGTGGTGCGCGCGTGGACGTAAATCTACGCGGCCGTTCCTTTGCTTTTGGTTTGGCCGATTTCGAACACGACCGTTTTCAGGATTTGAACTTGCGGAGCGTCCTGGGTGGCGGCCTGGGTTATCACCTGATCAAAGAAAAAGAACGCACTTTCGACGTGTTTGGCGGTGTCACTTATAACCAGGAATATTATTCGCAGCCCTTCAGTCCCCCGAATCCATCGACGACCCGCAAGACTGCGGAGGTCGTGCTGGGTCAAACGCTCGCTACCAAGCTGGGAAGCCGCACCACCATAGGCGAGCAATTCAGCTTTTTCCCCAACCTTTCTGATACCGGGGACTACCGCATGCAACTGGACGCCACCGCAGCAACCAAGATCAAAAATTGGCTCAGCTGGCAGGTGACGCTCAGCGACCGCTATGTGAGTACCCCGCTCCTCGGGCTGAAAAATAACGACCTGCTCTTCACCACCGGGTTGAGGTTGACATACGGCAAGGGTGTGTTCTAGAACCTGGCCTGCCGGTTCAGCATCGCGCTGGCCACGAACGGTTTTCACAGACAATTTTTGGAGACTAAAGGCTTCCGGGCCGCGGCTAAAACTTAAAGCCGTCGGCCCGTTTTTGGCAATGAGTTGGAAGAAAAATTCTAGCGGGTAATGCCGCCGTTTTGACTCGCCAGATACCATTCCACGGTCGGCGCCCGTTGATATTTCAATTGATTCGCGGTCTCACCTGCGGCCGCCTGATTGCCCAATTTTTGTTGGGCAACCGCCAACTGTTGCACCGCCAGCGGAGAGAGCCGGTTAGCGCTTAACTCGTCCACCGCGTTGCTCAGATCGCCTTGCGATAGCAATAAATATCCGCGTGCTGTCTCATAAGGATTTTCCACTAAAAGGTTAGCTGACTGTGCGGCAAGGCGCTCTAATTTACTGATTGCCTGCTCCGCCGTTTCCGGAAGACCGTGTTGAGAGGCAACCCGTGCTTCTTCGCACAGCACGTTTGCTAACGCCCCGCTACGGTCCGATCCGCTCATCCCTTCCACAGTATTTTGAAGTTTTTCCTCGAGCGCACGAAGCTGGTGAAGTTCGCCGGCGAAATCGGCGGCCAGCATTGCGGATCCAAATGCGATCTCGAATTGCCCGTTGGGCTCATTTTTTTGCGCGGCGTCCGCTGCAAGGTTCGAGAGCGCGGCCCGTCCTTGCTCGGCGCGGCCCTCCCAGAAATAGACCAATGCTTTTTGATAGGAAGCGTGCAACAAATCGCGATTGTTTTCCGACATCAACACAGCCTTGTCGTACTCCATCCGCGCATCATCGTATTTGCCCATCAACGTCAATGTATCTCCCAAACCAAGCTGCGAAGTAAAGAACGTTGGATCGATTTGCAGTGCCGCGCTGTAATGTTGGAGAGACCCTTGATCATCGCCGGTATAACGCAGCACTTCTCCCATGGAGTCCTCGGGATTCGGCGAACTGGGATCCGCGGCAATATAGCGCTTCTCGTACGTCACCGCTTTGACCGGATCAGGATGGCCGGACTGGATGTACGAGTAACCAAGATTGTTCAGCACTGGCGCAAACTTGGGATCGATCTGCAACAACGATTCCATCATCTGCTGAGACCGCTCGAAGTCTTGCTGCGCGAACAGCCAATCCGAAATGAGATACAAAACGTGCTTGTTCTTCGGATATCGCTTCAAAAGGTCGTTCATGCTGGCGATTGCTGGTAGGAGATTGCCGTCCTGGATACCGGTCATCCACCGCACCAGTAATTGTTCATCAGGTGAGGCCTGCGGCAACAGAGCTTTGGCGCGCTCCAGGGCTGCGATATTGGGGATGGCCGTGCGCGAAGCATGAGATAGCAACGCATATCCAAGCGCGAAGTTGGGATCCTTTTCCGTGGCATGCTGCGCCTGAATGACCGCATCATGCAGCAGCACGTTTTCGTATTTATCGAGTGAAAGCTCCGCGAATTTGCGCGCTTCAACGGAGCGCGTTGACACCGGGATCGCTCCAAACAAAAGCAAGGGCGCCGGTGCGACGCGTGGGGAGCTGGCTGCCCGCGATTTCGCTTCTTCGATACGTGGCGGGTGCTCTTGGGCCCGGATCATCTGAGCTGCGAAAAGCACGGGGAAAATCAGCGCAAAACTGCTTCGATACATCCGGTTCATGGATACCTCTCCCAAGAGTCAAAAATACAGATCAGCACCAAACTTAGCGTGACGGCAGAGGGGCCGATACTGACCCAAAGTACAGGTGTGCATCTTGGGTAACGCTTGGGGGCCTATCGGGAAGGGGGTCGTCAAGTAAGCACAAGCTGCGCAACAGCTACTTGTCCGCAAAAACGCGGATACGGATACTCAGGGGAGTTCCCTGAAAGGTTGGCGTGGGAAAAATGAAAGCGCAATCTTATATCTATCGGTTCGCAGCATGCGCCGTCGTGCTTAGCGGCCTGGTGCTATTCGTCTCCGTGTCTTACCCGGCGATTAAGAATATGGCGGTGGTGGTGGCAGCCGACAGCAACCTGCCGGATCTGACCATGGTGGAATTTACGAAGCTATGTAAAGGCGCCCAGAAATCGTGGCCGGACGGACGGACGTTTCACCTTGGTATTGAAGGATCCAACCTCCCCGGAAATGCATGTCGCGGTGCAAAAGCTCTTTGGGGCTGCTCCCGCCGACGCCAAGACGGCTATCGCCAAGATCAATGAAGTGCGGCCGCTGATAAAGATAGTCGCAAGCGATGAGGACGTCTTCCGAACGGTCACCACGACGCCCGGGGCAGTGGGCTTGGTCGATGTGTACAGCATCAACAGCGCGGTCAAGGTGCTGCATATCGACGGCAAGCTGCCGTTCGACGTTGGGTACGCCCTGAAATAGCTTGGGCACGCCGGAGTCTGTTCAGCACTGGGTCGTGGCACAAATCTTGGGCAAGCGTCTTGCCGATAAACCCATAAGTCCTTTAGAATTGTCGTCCATGCGCTTACCTGTAAACGAGAACGTCTGAAGCCTCCGAGCTCCTACCTGCCATCGGTATAACTCCTTTAGAACCGCAGTTTCGTATCGTGAAACGCCGCTAACTCCTTTAAAAGTTGAGGCCGCCTGCCTACGACTTGCAAGCCCTCTAACTAAGCGACAGTAAACCTGTCCTCCTGCCCGAACGTACAGTAGCGCCGATGAAGTACAGCGAAACTGGACCGTATGATTTTGTGTTTCGTCCAAGAGAACATGCCTCTTGTTTTCATCATGATAGCCCACCGATGTTGGCAGCGTGGGTACTAGTAGACTAGTTTGAGAGCAAAAATGTGTCTTCTGTACCATCGATTTTGCCTTGCCCTAGGTGTCTAATGGTTCAGGTGCGAGACGCTCAGCCCACGAGGACAGTAGCTGCATCGCAAGGGAACGAACCGCAATCTAATCAGTGAAACTATCCAAGGGGATCGAGACAAGCCAATGACTAAAAACGACGACAAGAGCCGCAAGTGGATGTGGTGGTTCCTGGCAGCTGTGGTTGCCGCACAGTTGTATTTCGTACAGGAACTACTGGCAGCCTTCGCGCTGTTCGCCGCCGGATTCGCGGTGATCGCCGTTTTAGTCTCCAGCGTTTACATGCTGCAAAAGGTTTGGGAAGTCAGCGTGGCGCGCCTGGCCGAACGCAGGAGCCCCGCTGCGAGCATGGCGCGTCGCGCAGCCGCCGCCATGGAAGAACTGGGAAGCCGGCCTTATCGCCGCCCCGTATAGTTTTTATCGGTCGGATTTGATCGCTTAGATTTAGCTGCAGATTCTGGGTTCAGCTAGAGCACCACGGAATCATTAACGCGGTTCATTCCGTGAAAAAGACCAACCGTCCTGAGAGAGCGGTTGGTCTTTTTAATTTTACCAGCGTTATTGAGGCGGCTCGCCACAGCTATTTGGAGCCAGCCAATGACTGCAATTCCTGATTCCAATTCACCACTACTTTCACGTTGCCACCGTCGGGATCTTTAATCCGCTCCACCACCACAATGCGATGGCCGCCGGGCGCCAGCGTATAATTCGGACCTGCGGCGTCATTCCAGATGTCCCCTTGATACAGGACGCGCGATTTACCGACGCGGAAGGGCGACACGAAAACTTCGGTCGCCCAAAGGGTCCCCGAGTTTTCGTAAACCAACTGCTTCCCGTCACGCGACCACACCGGATGATTTCCGCCATCCGTGGAAACCTGAATTTTTTCGCCCGGTCCCGGAAATCGCTGCACGTAAACTTCAGCTCGCCCCGACTCGTTCGAGGTGTACGCCAACCAGTTGCCGTCCACGGAGAAGGCCGGTTGGCTGACATGAAATTGTGAAACCAGGTACGGATATGGTTTGCGATCGCCGCCCAGCGGCAGCATCCATATTTCGTACTGGCCGGAGCTTCCTAAACGTTCGTACGCAATCAACTTTCCGTCTGGCGACCACGATTGCAAATGGAAATGCGATTCATTCTTCATCAGCGGCTGTTCCTGCCCGCTGCCATCCACAGCCACCATGAAAGCCTGCTGCCGCCCATTGGAAGCGAACGCGATGCGCTTTCCATCGGGCGACCAAACTGGCAGTTCGTCTTCCCCAGGTGCGAACGTGATTCGCCGCAACGCGCCGCGTTCAATGTCGTACACCCAAATGTCCGGATCCGGTAGGCGCACTGTCAGCGCCAGCATCTTGCCGTCGGGAGAGAAGCGCGGTGATTCGTAGAGATTCGGTTTGACCGGCAGCGGCTGAACTTTGGCATCATGCTCCGCCAGAACCAGGCTGTTCTCCACCGCCTGTTTTCCGCCATTTACATAGATGAGCGTGCCGTTGCCCGACACGTCGTACTGCGCTGATCCAGTCGCGGGCTGCACATCTTGAACGACCACCGTGGCCGAGCCTGTGGTTTCCAACTTAGCGGGGTCAAATTCCACCGCCAGCAAATTACCGGCGCTCATATACAACAAATGGTTAGGAGTAAAAAAATGTGCATCGGCACCCTTTGCAACGATGACCTTTCTTTCGTCGGAACCGATTTTTTGCGCCACCAGCGTTCCTTCGTCCAGGTTGCCGCCCGAAAATGCCGTGAACAGTAACGTCTTACCGTCCGGAAGCAGGTCCGGAGAAAAATCGGCCAGTTCGCCTTTGTCCGCTTGCAGTTTTGTTATCGGCTTGCGGTGTGCCTCCGCCATCACTGACGCGAAGAATTCCTGAACTAAAGGATGGCGCGTAGTAAATGTTGTGATCGGTGCCCCAAGTCAGTCCCTTCGGGGAAGTTATTCCGTCCGCGATGACTACCGGAGTGCCGCCATCGAGCGAGATTTTTTTCAATTTGCCGGCGGCAAAAAAAGCCAGCCATCTTCCGTCTGGTGAGAACGTCGGATTTACCGCGCCATCCGAGCCGCTGATAGGAACAGCGGATGCCGAGTTCATGTCTCGATGATAAAGGCGCGGGCCGTCCGAGCTGCTGGCGCTGAAGGCGACGCGAGTTCCGTCGCGCGAAATTGCCACCGCGCGCAAAGTGGAATTAAGAGACGTGCCCGGCGGAGGCAGAATCGCAAAGCGTATCGGCGGATTCTCCCGCGCGCTTCCGGGGTGCAGCAGGTTCGCCAATAAAAAGCCCGCCGCGATAAGCAATGCCGCCAACGCACATCCCGCCAGTATTTTTAGCGCTCGATTTTGTTTCTCTGGAGCGATAATGGAACTCGGCGCCGCGCTGATGCCTGAACTCTGCACCGGGGACGTGCGTCCTTCCATCACGTTTTCGATGGCAATGCGCGCTTCGCCGATGGATTGCAATCGCTGCCGCGGATCTTTGTTCAAGCACCGGCGGATCAGTTGCTGGATTTCGTTCGGCACGTTGGGCGGAAGCAAACTCCACTCCGGTTCACCGCGAATGACCGCGGCCAGGGTGTCCGAGACGGTATCTCCCTTGAAAGCCATTTTGCCGGTAAGCATCTCGAAGGCGACTGCGCCGAACGACCAGATATCCGCGCGGCGGTCGACTGCTTTTCCGCGAGCTTGTTCCGGAGACATATATGCGGCCGTGCCCAGGATCAATCCCGCTTTTGTAGCCGCCGCAGTTAGTGTTGGCGAATTCGAAATGTCGGTGGGGTTACTCTCATCGGAAAGCGCTTTGGCCAAACCGAAATCCAAAACTTTTACGGTGCCATCCGGCTTGATTTTTATGTTCGCGGGTTTCAAATCGCGATGCACGATGCCGCGCTCATGTGCATATTCGAGCGCTTCCGTAATTTGCTTCATGATCGGCAACGCGTCTTCTATAGGCACGGGGCCTTGCGCGATGCGGTCCGCCAGCGTCGGACCCTCCACCAGCTCCATCACCAGCGCGAGCATGGTGGAAGATTCTTCCAAGCCATAAATGCCGCCGATATTGGGATGATTCAATGCGGCGAGAAATTGCGCCTCGCGAGCGAAACGCGCCATGCGGTTCGGGTCGTGCGCCGTGGACTCCGGAACCACCTTGATCGCCACTTCGCGACGCAGCCGCGCATCCTGGGCCCGGTACACCTCGCCCATGCCCCCCACGCCAAGCGGAGAAATAATCTGGTACGGACCTATTTGTGAGCCAGTCAGAAGAGCCATGCGCGGCCAGATTATACTGCGCTTTGCCTAAATCCGCTTCAGCCCACCCGATTCGAGCGTGCGAACAAAGAGCGACGGCACGGTCTGTTTTGACGGCGTGCGAATTTCCATTCTTGTCGGAGCAAAGGAATGCCCGTCATCCTTCAGCTGAGCCCTGCATGGTGGGTCATGAGACCACACAATTCGATCAGTTCTTCAGGTTCTGGACATCACCTTGGGCGAGGGTGTATGAACATTTACAGTTCGAATCAACACACAAAGATTCTCCTCCATTTTCGAGAACGGTGAGGTGCTCAATGGATATTGATCAGGAAAAAGTGGAGCAGACGGTTTTGGCGCTCCTACATTTGACTTCCTTCAAGGATGAATTCGGATTGAGAAGCTGGAAGGGGTACGACTGGCAAGTGATGAATTCCTTGCATGAAAAGGGCTACATCTCGGATCCGGCAACAAAAGCCAAGTCAGTTGCGTTTACCGAGCAGGGGGCAAGAAAGTCGCAGGAACTGTTCGAAAATTTCTTCGCCGTGAAATAAGGCCCCACTTACATGGTTGAAGACTTGAAGGACCGCTGGGAGGTTGAAGGAACCGTTCCCTGTGGAGGTCCTCCGGGTACGACATCTCCGGGCGGAGCAGCAATTGTGAAGACTTCCAAAACGTCCAGCCAGATTGTCGACTCTGCATGCATCGCAAAACGATGGCGTTTCAATTCCAAATCCTGGTGAGTTCTATAAAGGTGGAAGTCAAGAAAAAACACATCTCCTTCGGCTGAAAGTTTTCTTGCTTCTCAGCCCACTTGAGCGAGCGAGATCTGTTCCGACCTACCCGCGCCATGTGCTCGTGGAGCATTGTGCTCCTGTGGTTTGGGTTTTCTCTGCCAGCGGTTTTCATCGCTTCTTGGCGACGAAGCCTGTCAGTTCCGAAACCAACAAAGCAGAACGTGGTCAAATTTGGCGACCATAGTTCTATCTGGGACTCGTGGCCCATAGCTTTTTCTGGTTGTCCGAGAGGGCCTAGGGTCGGGTGTGAGACTGCGTGCGAGGCACACAGCGCCTAACTAACCAGCTGAGACTCGCTCTCGAACCAGAGTGTCTCGAGAACCCCACGGCCACCGCTAGAGAAGATCACCAGGATGGAGCGGATTCGGTCAAAGACACTCAAGCTGTTTGTGGTTTCAGATGTTGGGCGTCGAAGCACACTCCTCTCTTCCATACGATCAGTACGATCGTGGCAATCTTTCTGGCCAAAGTCAGGCGCGCCATCTCTGGCCTCATACCCTTGGCAAGCAAAGCGGTGTAGAACTCCTGGAAGGGGCCCGGCTTGCTGGAAGCCACGGCGGCCGCACCCTTAAACAGGTTCTTCAGATCGTGATTGCAGTTTCGGTTGAGGCCCCGAACCAAGACATTCTTCCTAGATCGTTGCAGTTGTCCGTCGACCTTGCGGTGATCGGCGCTGCTGTGCATCTCGATGGCTAAACCACCGTAATTCCACAACGGCCGCTTGGTGCGAAAACGATGTGGCGTCTGCAGGATGCCCAGCAACACCGCCGCCCGGATCGGACCAATCGAGGGAATCTCACAGAGCCGTTTCCAGGCCTTCTGTTTCTTGCTCTCGGCGAGCAGATCTCTCCGCACTTCCTGGCGCACCACTCGCAATGCATCGAGTTGTTGGTAATAAAATTCCGCCCGCCGGTGCACCCCGGGTTCGTTGATCTTGCCTAGCCACTCGGCACGATGACGCTGCGCATAAACCTGCTTGCCGGTACAAGGAATGGCCCAACTCCGATAAATGGCTTTCACCCGCGACATGACTCGTGTGAGATCTTTCGTCACGGTGAGATAAGTGCGTACCAACTCCTTCAGGGTTCGTAGGCCATGTTCGCCGTGATAAACCGGAGTGAGATGATCGAGACGCAACAGCTCGGCCAATCGGCGAGCATCGATCTTGTCGCTCTGGTTGCCTTCCCGCATGGAGGCATTCTTTCGCGGATCGCACACCAGCAGTTTTGTGACGTGCGGTTTCAGCAAGTCGTACAACCAGGCAGCCGAGGTTCCTTCTTCAAAGGTGACCTGCAAGTCTCCGCGCAGCCCATCGATAAACTGCAGAATCATGCTCGCTTTCGTCTCGATGACGCATTCCATCACGATCTTTCCTGCACCATTCATCACCGCAATCGAAATGCTTTCCTTGTGTACATCCATACCGATATACTTTTTGCTATCCATTGAGGGCGTTCCTTTCTGTAGGGATTGAGGCAAGCACCCAAACCCTACTCCAAAAGGGGCGCCCTTTTAAATTGCGTCGTGTAATCGGAACCGACCAACTACCGAGCGCTGGGCTTCCTTGACGGATAGCAGGCCCGACGTTAGATTGGAAATGTATGCACCTGAGCAAGAAAAACGCCAAGCTCGCTGCTAGTGTTCCGCTCAACGACTCGCAGCAGTACGTGCGCGCAAGAACCTTCAACGTGAAGCCTGGCCTCGCCATCGCCGCCGGCTTATTTTTATTTCTTTCCGCCGCCCCATCCAGCCTCGCACAGAAGGTCAAATCGGCGCCGCTCCCGCCTCCGCCGGCCGCGCGACCACAAAGGGAAACCGCTCCAGCCACCAGCATCAACGTGGATGCCAGCGAGCCCATGTTCACGACCATGTGCGCGCTGCTGGCAGCCGGATTTGAAGCCGACATCAGCGCGGAAAATTGGCGTCCGCTTCGCGCTCAGCTGCGCGATCGCATGCAACACCAGCAAGGCCCCGCGGTCGAAGCCATTCGCGAATACTACAAGCAACACGACTCTGCCGATCCCGGCGCCGCGCTTTCCCGCTATTTGTGGTTTGGCTTGGTGGCGGGCCCCGCGCCGGATTTCAAACCCACCATACGGCGCGACGATCTGCCGCCTGAAGTATTGGCTCTCGAAGGTTTCAGCGAACTGCTCTCCAAGTATTACCAGGAACAAAATATTCACCAGCTATGGCGTCAGATGCAGCCCGCTTATAACGCTGAAATCGAGCGCATGCACGAAGCCGTTTCGCAAATTGTGTTTGTCGCTACCGGATATTTGCGCGCCATGAACCGGCCGTCCGAGCAGCGCACCTTTACCATAATTGTTGAGCCGCTGGTCGGTCACATCACCAATGTTCGAAATTTTGGCGATCACTACGCCATCGTGCTCAGCGGCGCGGATGATATTCCCGTCGACGTGGTGCGCCACGCGTATCTGCACTTCATGCTCGATCCCTTGCCGCTGCGTTATTCTCACGTTATCGCGGTAAAAAAGCCGTTGTTTGAAAAAGCGGCCAGCGCGCCGCGACTCGCGCCCGACCTGAAGGACGACTATCCTTCTTACTTCGCGGAATGCATGGTGCGCGCCGTGGAACTGAAATTGAGAAAAATGTCGCCCGGCGAACGTGACGCCGCGCTCGAGCGCAATGACGCCGACGGCTACGTTTTGGTGCGTCCGCTGTTCGCAGCGCTGCCAAAATTTGAAGGCGCCGAACCGACCATGGAGTTGTTTTTCCCCGATCTGGTGCGCTCCATCGACGTCCCCACCGAGCTCAAGCGCGTCAGCACGTTGCAATTTGCGCCTGCCGGTAGCCAGCGAAATTCCAGTGACTTGAGCGTCGAAGAGGTCGCTCGCCGTCGTGCTGCTGCCATGCCCGGTACCGTCCCTAATGACGCCGACGCGATCGCCGCACTTACCGAAGGGGAGCGCCGCATCGCCGAAAAGAACGCCCGCGCTGCCGAAGCTTCATTTCAAAAAGTTGTAGCCAAGTATCCGGATCAACCGCGCGCATGGTACGGTCTTGGCCTGGTTGCGCTTCTCGATCATGATGGTCCACGCGCCAAAGAAGTTTTCGGCCGTCTAACTGCCGGAGAGCATGCCGCTACTTCCGACCCCATGGTCCTGGCCTGGTCGCATATTTACCTCGCACGGATTTATGATGGGGAAGGCCAACCACGCCAGGCCGAGGCCGAGTATCAGGCCGCGTTAACGGTGCAGGGCAGTCCGGAACGGGCTCGCCAGGCCGCGCAAAAAGGTTTGGCCGATACGGCTCGTGAAAAGCCCGTGGAGCGCCCATGAATTTCCGGCGCGCACATCGATTTTAGAAGCAGCAACACCAATCGGCTTTGAGCCCGCACATCCGATGGTGAACTCTACAGGAGAAAACGCATATGAAGGTAAAGTGCAACACATGGCTCACAACGGGCGCGCTGGTGGCGTTTATGCTGTCGGCAGCCGCTGGGACTGTAGCGCAGAATCCTCCCGCGCCCGCATCAGGTAATAACCAGAACCCGCCCCCTGCTACATCGACGGACAAATCAAAACCTCCCGCAAATAATTCGCTTACGCTCGACGATCCTAATGCCGCGCCGGTCAATGCCGAAGAAGATGCCGCATACAAGGCTCTTTCAGACCCGGCAAACGATCAAGCCAAGCGCATTGAACTCGGCGAAGCCTTCTTGCAGAAGTATCCAACCAGCCGCTATCGCTCGCCGGTATACGGCACGCTGGTGATGGCTTATATACAAAGCGGCCAGGTGCAAAAAATGGAAGAGGTCGCGGACAAGGAGATCGCGCTGAATCCTAACGACGTTCAGGTTTTGGCGGTAGTCGGCCAGACCCTCCCGCGAGCCATGAATTCCAAAACTCCGGACCAAGAAAAGGTACTGGCCAAGGCCGAGCAATATGATCGTAAGGCTATCGAACTGACTCCCACTTTACCGAAGCCCGCCAGCGTCTCAGACGAAGCTTTTTCCACGGTCAAGAACCAGACCCTGGGGATGGCCCATGGTGGTCTTGGTCTGGTGTACATTCGGCGCGGAAAGTTCAGTGAAGCCATTCCCGAGCTAAATCAAGCGGTAACCATTGACCCCACGCCCGATCCCGTAAACTATTACCTGCTCGGAATGGCCAACGTGAAGACCTCCCATTTCGACGATTCCGTGGCTGCGTATAACAAATGCGCTGCTATTGCTGGCGCCATGCAGGAGACTTGCAAAAAAGGCGCAGAGGAAGCCAAAAAACTTAGCGCCACGCAACTTAGCGCACCAAAATAAGTACGCGATCGGATTTCTGACTTGTAGGTGAGATGACTCCCGCGGATGACGCGCTCCTGGAACAGCGTTTGGGCCACAAATTCGCGCGCCCCGCGCTCTTGCACGACGCGCTGACGCACAGCTCGGCAGTCCCCGAAATGCGGGCCAGTCAGGGCGAATCCTACACCGCAAGAGCCGCGGTAAATAACGAACGCCTTGAATTTCTAGGAGATGCTGTGCTGGAACTGCTCACCAGCGAATACCTCCTGGATGCTTTTCCGGATTGGACGGAAGGCCAACTCTCCAAAAGCCGCGCGCGTCTCGTCAATGCGTACTCCCTTGAAGCAGCCGCGCGACGCCTGCACCTCGGAGATCATTTGCGCCTCGGCCGCGGAGAAGAAAAAACCGGTGGCCGCGAAAAGCAGACTCTTCTAGCCGATGCCTTCGAAGCGGTACTCGCCGCCATTTATCTGGATGCCGGCTTGTCTGCCGCGCGAGAAGTTTTGCGGCATACGCTCTTCGAACAAGCTTTAGAAGAAGCCGGCGAGCGCATGGCCGAGTCCGACCGCAAGTCGGCGCTTCAGGAACTTCTGCAATCGCGCGGCCAGGTCCCCGCGGAATACCGTGTGGTGGGCGAATCCGGCCCGGATCATCAGAAAATTTTCAAGATTGAAGTGTGGGTGAACGGCTCGCGCGTCGCCAGTGCTGAGGGCGGCACAAAAAAAGAAGCCGAGCAACGCGCCGCTCGTAAAGCGCTCAAGCTGTTAGAGCTTGCGAAATAATCGCGCTTGCTGCCACAGTGATTGCTCGATAGCACTGCACGTACGGTTAATTATCGACGAATCGCCCTGGAGGCTGGAACCTGATGGCGGACGGTACCGAAGTTCCGGTCGAAGGCGCACTGCCTGAAAACGTACCGCTCGGAAATCTTCCGGCTGGAAATCTATCGGAAGAAAAAGCCCCTCCGCGCGCCAGACATTCTTCCATCTACCGCGAGCAAACCACTCTTTCCGAATACCTCGAATCCCTGTTGGTCACCATTATCCTCGCGCTCTTCGGCACCAGCTTCATCGTGCAAGCCTTCAAAATTCCCTCCGCTTCCATGGAAAAAACCCTGTTGATCGGCGACCACTTGCTGGTCAACAAATTTATCTTTGGCGGCCACGGCGCCTGGTATGAAAAGTTCCTGCCTTACCGTTCTTTGCAGCGCGGCGACATCATCGTTTTCAAATATCCATACCTGGATCATCCCCATTACGTGAAACGCGTCATCGGATTGCCGGGAGATCACGTAAAGCTTGTCGACCAGCAGGTGTATATCAACGGCCAGCTTTTGAACGAGCCCTACGTCGTGCATGATCCTTCGGTACCCTACGATCCCTTCAACTATTCTTTTCCCCCTCTGCGCGACCAGATGATTCCCCTGAACGTCATCAACGAGTGGCGCCCCCAGTTACGCAAATATGTTCAAGGCGATGAGATGGTCGTTCCTCCCGGCAAATATTTCGCCATGGGAGATAATCGCGATCATAGCCAGGACAGCCGTTACTGGGGATTTGTCGACCGCGACGCCATTATGGGTCATCCCTTTTTTATCTATTGGTCTGTCGACGCCACTAGCGCCGATTATTCTGGCGACAGCACTTTCTGGCAGCGCCTGGTGGGCATCTTCGATACCCTTATGCATCTTCCCGCGCGTACCCGCTGGCATAGAATGTTTCACACCGTCCATTAGCAGTTCAACGGTGTGACTACCGAGCGCTGGGCTTCCTTGACGGATGGGAGGCCCGACGTTAGATTGGAAATGTATGCACCTGAGCAAGAAAAACGCCAAGCTCAACGCTGTTAGTGATCCGCTCAACGACTCGCAGCAGCACGTGCGCGCGCGAACCTTCGACGCAAAGCTCGGCCTCGCCATCACCGCCGGCTTATTTTTATTTCTTTCCGCCGCCCCATCCAGCCACGCACAAAAGGTCAAATCGGCGCCGCTCCCGCCTCCGCCGGCCGCTCGACCACAAAGGGAAACCGCTCCGGCCACGAACATCACCGTGGATGCCAGCGAGCCCATGTTCACCACCATGTGCGCGCTGCTGGCTGCCGGATTTGAAGCCGACATCAGCGCGGAAAATTGGCGTCCGCTTCGCGCTCAGCTTCGCGATCGCATGCAACACCAGGAAGGCCCGGCGGTCGAAGCCATTCGCGAATACTACAAGCAACACGACTCTGCCGATCCCGGCGCCGCGCTTTCCCGCTATTTGTGGTTTGGCCTGGTGGCCGGCCCCGCGCCGGATTTCAAACCCACCATGCGGCGCGAGGATCTACCGCCTGAAGTATTGGCTCTCGAAGGTTTCAGCGAACTGCTTTCCAAATATTATCAGGAACAAAATATTCACCAGCTATGGCGTCAAATGCAGCCCGCTTATAACGCTGAAATCGAGCGCATGCACGAAGCCGTCTCGCAAATTGTGTTTGTCGCTACCGGATATTTGCGCGCCATGAACCGGCCGTCCGAGCAGCGCACCTTTACCATAATTGTTGAGCCGCTGGTCGGTCACATCACCAATGTTCGAAATTTTGGCGATCACTACGCCATCGTGCTCAGCGGCGCGGATGATATTCCCGTCGACGTGGTGCGCCACGCTTATCTGCACTTCATGCTCGATCCCTTGCCGCTGCGTTATTCTCACGTTATCGCGGTAAAAAAGCCGTTGTTTGAAAAAGCCGCCAGCGCGCCGCGACTCGCGCCCGACCTGAAGGACGATTATCCTTCTTACTTCGCGGAATGCATGGTGCGCGCCGTGGAATTGAAATTGAGAAAAATGTCGCCCGGCGAACGTGACGCCGCGCTCGAGCGCAATGACGCCGACGGCTACGTTTTGGTGCGTCCGCTTTTCGCGGCGCTGCCAAAATTTGAAGGCGCCGAACCATCCATGGAGTTGTTTTTCCCGATCTGGTGCGCTCCATCGATGTCGCCACCGAGCTAAAGCGAGTAAGCACGTTGCAATTTGCGCCTGCCGGTAGCCAGCGAAATTCCAGTGACTTAAGCGTCGAAGAGGTCGCTCGCCGCCGTGCTGCCGCCATGCCCGGTACCGTCCCTAATGATGCCGACGCGATCGCCGCACTCACCGAAGGGGAGCGCCGCATCGCCGAAAAGAACGCCCGCGCTGCCGAAGCTTCATTTCAAAAAGTTGTAGCCAAGTATCCGGATCAGCCGCGCGCATGGTACGGTCTTGGCCTGGTTGCTCTTCTCGATCATGATGGTCCGCGCGCCAAAGAAGTTTTCGGCCGTCTAACTGCCGGAGAGCATGCCGCTACTTCCGACCCCATGGTCCTGGCCTGGTCGCATATTTACCTCGCACGGATTTATGATGGTGAAGGCCAACCACGTCAGGCCGAGGCCGAGTATCAGGCCGCGTTAACGGTGCAGGGCAGTCCGGAACAGGCTCGCCAGGCCGCGCAAAAAGGTTTGGCCGATACGGCTCGTGAAAAGCCCGTGGAGCGCCCGTGAATTTCCGGCGCGCACATCGATTTTAGAAGCAGCAACACCAATCGGGTTTGAGCCCGCACATCCGATGGTGAACTCTACAGGAGAAATCACATATGAAGGTAAAGTGCAACACGTGGCTCACAACGGGCGCGCTGGTGGCGTTTATGCTGGCGGCAGCCGCTGGGACTGTAGCGCAGAATCCTCCCGCGCCCGCATCAGGTAATAACCAGAACCCGCCCCCTGCTACATCGACGGACAAATCAAAACCTCCCGCAAATAATTCGCTTACGCTCGATGATCCTAATGCCGCGCCGGTCAATGCCGAAGAAGATGCCGCATACAAGGCTCTTTCAGACCCGGCAACCGATCAAGCCAAGCGCATTGAACTCGGCGAAGCTTTCTTGCAGAAGTATCCAACCAGCCGCTATCGCTCGCCGGTATACGGCACGCTGGTGATGGCTTATATACAAAGCGGCCAGGTGCAAAAAATGGAAGAGGTCGCGGACAAGGAGATCGCGCTGAATCCTAACGACGTTCAGGTTTTGGCGGTAGTCGGCCAGACCCTCCCGCGAGCCATGAATTCCAAAACTCCGGACCAAGAAAAGGTATTGGCCAAAGCCGAGCAGTATGATCGTAAGGCTATCGAACTGACTCCCACTTTACCGAAGCCTGCCAGCGTCTCAGACGAAGCTTTTTCCACGGTCAAGAACCAGACCTTGGGGATGGCCCATGGTGGTCTCGGTCTGGTGTACATTCGGCGCGGCAAGTTCAGTGAAGCCATTCCCGAGCTGAATCAAGCGGTAACCATTGACCCCACGCCCGATCCCGTAAACTATTACCTGCTCGGAATGGCCAACGTGAAGACCTCCCATTTCGACGATTCCGTGGCTGCGTATAACAAATGCGCTGCTATTGCTGGCGCCATGCAGGAGACTTGCAAAAAAGGCGCAGAGGAAGCCAAAAAACTTAGCGCCACGCAACTTAGCGCACCAAAATAAGTACGCGATCGGATTTCTGACTTGTAGGTGAGATGACTCCCGCGGATGACGCGCTCCTGGAACAGCGTTTGGGCCACAAATTTGCGCGCCCCGCGCTCTTGCACGACGCGCTGACGCACAGCTCGGCAGTCCCCGAAATGCGCGCCAGTCAGGGCGAATCGTACACCGCAAGAGCCGCGGTAAATAACGAACGCCTTGAATTTCTCGGCGATGCTGTGCTGGAACTGCTCACCAGCGAATACCTCCTGGATGCTTTTCCGGATTGGACGGAAGGCCAACTCTCCAAAAGCCGCGCGCGCCTCGTCAATGCGTACTCGCTTGAAGCGGCCGCGCGACGCTTGCACCTCGGAGATCATTTGCGCCTCGGCCGCGGAGAAGAAAAAACCGGTGGCCGCGAAAAGCAGACTCTTCTAGCCGATGCCTTCGAAGCGGTACTCGCCGCCATTTATCTGGATGCCGGCTTGTCTGCCGCGCGAGAAGTTTTGCGGCATACGCTCTTTGAACAAGCTTTAGAAGAAGCCGGCGAGCGCATGGCCGAGTCCGACCGCAAGTCGGCGCTTCAGGAACTTCTGCAATCGCGCGGCCAGGTCCCCGCGGAATACCGTGTGGTGGGCGAATCCGGCCCGGATCATCAGAAAATTTTTAAGATTGAAGTTTGGGTGAATGGCTCGCGCGTCGCCAGCGCTGAGGGCGGCACAAAAAAAGAAGCCGAGCAACGCGCCGCTCGCAAAGCGCTCAAGCTGTTAGAGCTTGCGAAATAATCGCGCTTGCTGCCACAGTGATTGCTCGATAGCACTGCACGTACGGTTAATTATCGACGAATCGCCCTGGAGGCTGGAACCTGATGGCGGACGGTACCGAAGTTCCGGTCGAAGGCGCACTACCTGAAAACGTACCGCTCGGAAATCTTCCGGCTGGAAATCTACCGGAAGAAAAAGCCCCTCCGCGCGCCAGACATTCTTCCATCTACCGCGAGCAAACCACTTTTTCCGAATACCTCGAATCCCTGCTGGTCACCATTATCCTCGCGCTCTTCGGCACCAGCTTCATCGTGCAAGCCTTCAAAATTCCCTCCGCTTCCATGGAAAAAACCCTGTTAATCGGCGACCACTTGCTGGTCAACAAATTTATCTTTGGCGGCCACGGCGCCTGGTATGAAAAGTTCCTGCCTTACCGTTCTTTGCAGCGCGGCGACATCATCGTTTTCAAATATCCATACCTGGATCATCCCCATTATGTGAAACGCGTCATCGGATTGCCGGGAGATCATGTAAAGCTCGTCGACCAGCAGGTGTACATCAATGGCCAGCTTTTGAACGAGCCCTACGTCGTGCATGATCCTTCGGTACCCTACGATCCCTTCAACTATTCTTTTCCGCCTCTGCGCGACCAGATGATTCCCCTGAACGTCATCAACGAGTGGCGCCCCCAGTTGCGCAAATATGTTCAAGGCGATGAAATGGTCGTTCCTCCCGGCAAATATTTCGCCATGGGAGATAATCGCGATCATAGCCAGGACAGCCGCTACTGGGGATTTGTCGACCGCGACGCCATCATGGGTCATCCCTTTTTTATCTATTGGTCTGTCGACGCCACCAGCGCCGATTATTCTGGCGACAGCACTTTCTGGCAGCGCCTGGTGGGCATCTTCGATACCCTTATGCATCTTCCCGCGCGTACCCGCTGGCATAGAATGTTTCACACCGTCCATTAGCAGTTCAACGGTGTGACTCGTTCTCAATGACCAAAGGAAAGGCCGGCTGGGCTGTACTTTTCAAGACCTCGCGCCCTACACATTTTGGCCTTAGTCTGCCAGACTTTTGACCGTGACCAATTTGCGGAGTTCGTGGAAGATTGCCGTTTGGGTGACCGCCATTCTGGTGGCCGCTCAAATCGCTGCCTCTATTTCCGTACGCACCTCTGGCGTTCGTAATTATTTCAGCGAACGTCTGGAAGATGCCTTCGGCCGCCCCGTGCAGGTGAAACATTTCGACATTGAAATTCTGCCCAGTCCTCGGATCTATGCCAGCGGCGTAACCGTAGGCGAAGATCCCGCATTTGGTTATGAATATTTCCTGCACGCGGAACAGCTCACTGCTGGCCTTCGCTGGTCCGGTTTTCTGCGCGGCCGCTTTGAATTAGGCACATTGAGTCTGGCTCAGCCAAGCCTCACCCTGGTCAGAAACACCGAAGGCCGTTGGAATTTGGAAGATTGGCTCCCGCCTGCCAAACGCACCGGGGTCGTAACTTCTTCGGTGTACGGACCCAGTCGAGCTCCCACCCTCGCCAACCGCTTGGAAAAAATAGAAATTGACGACGGCCGTATCAATTTCAAGAGAATCGATATCAAGCAGCCCTTTGCGCTGACTTCAGTAAGCGGCTCCGTGGAACAGATTTCGCCCGGACGCTGGAAGCTGGAACTTTACGCTCAACCCTGGCGCAGCGGCGTGGCTTTGCAATCAGCCGGAACCGTGCAGGTTCGCGGCGACATTGCCGGCACTTCCGCGCGCTTGCAGCCCGCCTCCTTCGCGGTGCGCTGGAATAAAGTGTCACTCGCGGATTTGTTTCGGCTGCTGCACGGAAAAGATTACGGGGTGCGCGGTACTTTTGAGCTGGAGGCCACCGCAAAAAGCGGCGCTCCCCTAGATGACACCGAAGCCACGAATAGCAGGTCTTTGAACGATTCTTTTGTCGGCGGTGATTGGTCCTATACACTGAGGGCTTCTGCCGCTGAAATCCATCGCTGGGACCTTACTGAGCGATCAGACAATCCCGCTATTACCGCTAGCGTTCAGGGGCGTTGCAATGTCGCGCTAAAGAGACTTGCCGCGGATACTCTGACTCTCGAGACATCGCTATCGAATCTGCATGGCACGGCGGAATTTATCAGCGCAGCGAATCCCTTCATGCAGATTAAATTCGAATCCGCCGGTCTTCAGGCCGCCGACATTCTCTCCTGGTACCGTGCATTTCATCCTGATGTAGCCGACTCAATCGTCGCCGACCAATTTTTTACCGGCACGCTGCAGCTGCAGGCCTGGCCCCTGCAACTTCAAGAAATAAATCGTGTCTAGTCTTGGCGGCACGGTGAATTTGCGGGGCACCGAAGATGTTCTGAAAATTGGACCATTCCACGCTGCTTTGAATCGAAACAGGCTCGTGATGGATCCCCTCCATGTTGCTCTCGTTAGCAACTCCTCGGCAGCGCCACCCACCCAGGCCGGTCGGCTGACGAAACTCCGCGCCCCTGGCGAATCCACTGGCGACGCCAGCCTTACTCTGATCCACGATTTTGCTTCGCATTCCGGCGCACTCGGCGTGCAAGGCCATGTTGATAACGCTGGAAAATTTTTGAAGATCGCCGCCAATTTTGGACACACCCTCAATCATGGCTGGGATCTCACCGGCCCGGCACGCATCGACATGCGGCGCCAATGGAGTTCTGCATCTACTGCTGTCTGGAATGGTGCAGCGGAAGTAACTGACGCGCAGCTCGCAGCCGCTGGCTTAAACCAACCCGTGCAACTTCAAAAAGCGCGGCTCGAATGGAAAACCGGAAACCGGGTTGCGCAGATTGGTCAAGTCGAAGGCTTCGGCGCCACCTGGTCCGGCAACATCGCCGAGATAAAATCACCCGATCCTGAGCAGCAGGGCGTATGGAACGTTCAACTTCACGCCGATCATCTCGACGCCACCGAGCTTGACCGCTGGGTCGGACCGCGTGCTCGCCCCGGTTGGGTGCAACGCCTGTTGCCCTCGTTATTCAGCGGCAAAGCGCAAATGGTTTCCGCTAGCGAATTGGTTCGCCGCTTGAACGTCGTCGGAAATGTCCAGGTAGACGAGTTCACCATCGAAAAACTAAAGCTTCAGCAACTGCATCTGCAAGGTTCGTTGCATGATTTGCAGTTAAGTGTGACTGATGGACGCGCGCAATGGGCGGGCGGCGGCGTTCGCGCCACCATGCTTGCGAAATTTCTTCCTCGCCCAACGTATGACGTGCATGCGCAATTGGATGGCGTGAATTTAACCCAACTGCCCATTGATGCGTCGGTGGCTGATCGTTTGGCGGGCTTCGCTTCGGGCGCTATACACCTCAAGACCACCGGTGTGGGCCGTGACGAACTGCTGCAAAAATTAACCGGCGCCGGCAAAGTTCGCTTGGACAATCTGGAATTTCGCGGTTGGGACGTGAATGCCAGCGTGGCCGATGGTGAAGCCCATCCGGGAGTCTCGAATTGGCCATCTGGCGTTGGCACGTTTACCGTTCGCGACCGCAATGTATTCTTAGAAGATGTACGGCTGGATGGTGGCGCGCAGTTCACTTTAATTGACGGCACAGTT
Organism: uncultured Acidobacteriota bacterium; assembly: GCA_963733775.1. Taxonomy (GTDB): domain Bacteria; phylum Acidobacteriota; class Terriglobia; order Acidiferrales; family UBA7541; genus Acidiferrum. Next base: position 1,135,021 of record CAVTEE010000006.1, read on the forward strand.
AGTTTCGACCGCGAAGCTGATCTCGCTGTTGAAACCAGTGCCGGACGGCGCGCGGTTCGCAACACCAACGGTCCCGGGCAGGTGCTGAAAATTGTCGGGCCTTTGGATGGTCCGCGAGTCACACGAGAAAAAATCGCCCCACGTCAACCGGCGGATTGAGTTTGTTGAAACAGAAATATATCCACGATAAAAATCCAGCAGCCGAAATAAGTTCGGCCAGGAGCCCCGTGAATGATTCGTAAGCCACTGCTCGCGCTCGTAATTTTCCTGATTTGCGTGTCGCGTACTCCTGCGCAATCGTCCTTCACCCTCGAACAGATCATGAGCGCGCCATTTCCCGCCAATTTAACGGCTTCCAAAACCGGTGGCCGCCTGGCCTGGACCCTCGATCAACAGGGCCGCAGAAATATCTGGGTCGCCGAAGCGCCCGGATTTCGTGTTCGCCAGCTGACTAAATACGACACCGACGAAGGCCAGCCCCTGTCTGATCTTCATTTTTCTTCGGACGGAAACATGATCGTATTCGTCCGCGGCGAAGGAAAAAACACCGCCGGCCAATCTCCCAATCCCACCAGCAACACTGCGGGCTTCGAGCAATCCGTGTGGTCCATCGCGTGGACCGGTGGCGAACCAAAAAAACTCGACGCCGGCGACTCACCAGCGATTTCCACCTCGGGTGTCGTCGCCTACATTAAAGATCACCAGGCATGGCTGGCCAAACTCGACGCATCCGACAAGCCGCTTCAAATTGTCGTGCGCGGTAAGAACGCAGATCCGCAGTGGTCGCCAGATGGCACAAAGCTTGCCTTCGTTTCGGGCCGCACCGATCACGCTTTCATTGCCGTGTATGACCCTTCAAATAAGTCCCTGCGTTATTTATCTCCTTCCGTCGATTCCGACCAGACTCCTCGCTGGTCGCCAGACGGCAAATTCATCGCCTTCATTCGCCGCCCGGCCGCGCCACGGGATAAGCCCGAAGGATTTTTTATCGCGCCAGATGTGCCGGAGCCGTGGGCCATCTGGATTGCCGATGTTTCCAGCGGTTCCAGCCATGAAATCTGGCACAGCGGAAAAGACCTAAACGACTCCTACCCCGAAATGGCTGCAGATACCGGCGGCGGTGTGCTTAATTGGGCCGCCGATCAGCGTCTCATTATCGCCAGCACAAAAGACGGCTGGCAGCATCTGTATGCGCTGGCTGCGGAATGGAAAAAAACAAGAAAATCTCACTCCCCTCACTCCCGGAAATTGCGAAGTGGAGCAATGGTCTTTTTCCCCCGATAAGCAAACCATAGTATTCAATTCGAATTGTGGCAGCGCCAAAGAAGACATCGACCGCCGCCATCTTTCACGCGTGGATGTCGGCGGCGGCAGCGAACCCGTCCGTATCACCACTGGCGAAAGCATTGAATGGAATCCGGTCGTTCTCAGCGACGGAAAATCTATCGCCTATTTAGGCTCCGACGCCCAACATCCCGGGCGCCCGTTTGTTTCAACTCTGGCGTTTGATTTTTCGCCCCGTTGGCTTGATTCCGGCACTTGGCCCGCTGACTTTCCCGCCGACCGCCTCGTCACTCCGCAACAAACAATTTTTCGTTCCGGCGACGGTCTTGAGTTGCACGCTCAATTATTTTTGCCTCCCAAGATCAAGCCCGGCGAGAAGCGTCCTGCCCTTGTTTTTCTTCACGGCGGTCCCATGCGCCAAATGCTCTTGGGTTGGCACTACATGTTCTACTACTCGAATTGCTACGCCATGAATCAGTACCTGGCCAGCCGTGGCTACATCGTTCTGTCCCTCAATTACCGCAGTGGCATCGGCTACGGCCACTCATTTTTTGAAGCTCCAGGCCGCGCCGGGCGTGGCGCCTCGGAATATCAGGATGTCGTAGCCGCTGGAAAATTTCTGGCGGCGCGCAATGACGTCGATGCCAAGCACATCGGTTTGTGGGGCGGCAGCTACGGCGGTTATCTCACCGCGCTAGGCCTCGGCCGCAATTCCGATCTGTTTGCCGCCGGCGTCGATCTTCACGGCGTGCACGACTGGCCCACCGACAACTGGGACGGAAAAAACATTACTCCCGAACTCACCAAGCTGGCCCACAATTCCTCGCCAGTCACCGCCGTCGACACCTGGCGCTCTCCGGTGTTGTTCATTCACGGCGATGATGATCGCAACGTCATCTTCACCCAAACCGTGGACTTGATCGCTCGTTTACGCGCCAAAAACGTCGAAATCGAGCAGCTCATTTTTCCCGACGAAGTCCACGATTTTCTTTTGCACCGCGATTGGTTGGCCGCCTACCACGCTGCCAGCGATTTCTTTGACCGCCATTTCGGCGGTCCCTGGAAGTGATCTCTGACAATTAGAGTTTCAATAATCGCAACTGAAACGCCGCATAATTTATCTTCTGCTGGTGCTGGCAATTTTATTTACCGCCACTCACATACATCCCAGCGTCGCCGCCGCTCCAATCGCACGCGCCACGCTTTTTCCCCGGCTTCACGCCGGCCAGACATTCACCTATTACATCCAATATCGCATCAAGAAGAACGTTAAGACCGAGAGCCGCGTCGTAACGCCCACCGGACCGCAAGATGCCGAGACCGACGCCGAGTGGCTCTTGCGTGTAGATATTTTGGATGTCCATCCGCAGGGCGAGCGCGCCGCCATCCATGCCCGCTCCCGGTTTCAAAGCGTCGCTTCCGCAATGGCCCAGAATAATACCAGCGCGCAACAACCTTCCTCCGGTTCAGCAGCCCCGAGTCTCGAATCGAAACCGGTCGACTTCACCATTCTCCCCGACGGCCGGGTCGATTCAATTACCGGTCTCGCCGACCTCTTCCCTGACCAGCGTCAAGTTTGGCAAGTCTGGCTGCGTCAATTCGCCATTGCCGGAGTTTTCCCTCGCGACGGCGTAAGACCCGGCCAATCCTGGAAATCCAGCGAACCTGAGCAAGCTCCGTCGCCCATCGTAAAACTCGAGTGGGAAAAACAGGCCACCTATGTTCGTGATGAACCGTGCAGCCCGATTCAATTCTCGGAAACGGGTATCGTCACTCCCAAAAATTCTCCAACCGAATCATGCGCGGTGGTCCTGACCAGCGCCATCTTGAAGCAGAAGTCTTCACCGAAAGACACCACCCCCGGCGACTTCCGGCTTCATGATCTGCGCACCACCGGCAACGCCACCGGAAAAAATGAAACCATCTCGTACATCTCTCTACAATCCGGCCTCATCGTCCGCGTCACCGAAGACGCCCACCAATTCATGGACGTAGTCGTGGCCAAGACCGACGCATCCAATCAAATCCATTACAACGTGGAAGCCACCGGTCACACCGAAGTCCTGCTAGTCGCCGACGCACCCGCATCAAAACCCTGAAACAGAAAAGCAAATCTCTACTGATTAGAGGAGAAAATCAGGCGTGGGTCAGTTTCCGATTACGCGACTAGAACTAAGCCGCCCGTGCGGCGGACGCTTCGCGTGAGGCGAACGGAGCAGTTTATGGCGAACGGCTGAAGTAAGTTGTCGGGTCATAAGGAGGTCCTCATGACCCGACTTCGCAAAATGATGCTCGAAGAACTCGAGCGTCGTAATTATTCTGAGGCTACCACACGCTGTTACATCCGCACAGTTGAAGATTTCTCAAGACGATTCAAGTGCTCTCCAGATGGTCTGGGTCCTGAGCACATTCGTGAATATCAGGCCGAGCTATTCAAGAAGCGCAAGTTGTCGCCAGGCACGGTTACGCAACGATTGGCAGCTCTGCGATTCTTCTACATCAAAACTCTCAAGAAAGTCTGGAGCATCGCCGAGACGCCCTATCCGAAAAAAGGGTTTCACCTTCCTTCGATCCTCAGCCGGGAAGAAGTCGCGCGACTCATCGACGCAGCTCTAACTCCTTTTCATCGCACTCTGTTGATGACCCTCTACGCCACCGGAGTACGACGCGCTGAATTGACACACCTGAAAGTCAGCGACATCGATAGCCAACGAATGGTGATTCACGTCCAGGGCGGCAAAGGACGCAAAGACCGGGATGTGATGCTCAGCCCAAAACTGCTCGAGGTACTGCGTGAGCACTGGCGCGGATTACAGCGCAAGCCAAGCGCATGGCTGTTTCCAGGTAACCGCTGGCATACCGGTGATACGCCGATTGACACCAAGGTGGTCTGGAACGCTTGCAAGGAAGCCGCCCAGCGAGCGGGCCTCCAGAAAGACGTGCACCCTCATACGCTGAGGCACTGCTTCGCCACGCATCTACTTGAAGCAGGCGCGAATCTGCGAACCATCCAGTTGTTGCTAGGGCATCGCGATCTGGAAGAAACCACCATCTATCTCCATCTCTCTGAACGTCACCTCAGTGCGACCGGGAGTCCTCTGGACTCGCTGGAGCTAAAAGACCGACCACCACAGAACGAGTAGATGGACCGGCCACCCCACGAGGTGGCCGATCTCGTCCGCGCTGCGGGAGACGCATTCATCGAACGAAGCCGTAAGTGGATCACCTGGAAGCATGTCAAAGTGCTGCTGGCCATGGCGCGGTGTCGCACGGCCATGCTCGGCGGACATCTCGATGAGTGCACTCGCTGCGGACATCGCGCCATCTCCTACAACTCGTGTAGAAATCGGCACTGCCCGAAGTGTCAGACGGGCGCTCGCGAGCGTTGGCTCGAGAAGCGTCGCAGGGAACTTCTTCCGACGCAGTACGTGCATGTGGTCTTCACGCTACCTCGGCAGTTAGCCCCACTGACTCTTCAGAATAAGAAGGTCGTCTACGATCTCCTGTTCCGCACCAGTGCAGAAACACTTCTCGAAATCGCCCGCGATCCCCAACATCTTGGCGCAGAAATTGGCTTCTTCAGCGTGCTGCACTCCTGGAGTCAGAAACTCGAACTTCACCCACATGTGCATTGCGTGGTGCCGGCCGGTGGACTTTCTGCCGATCACACGCGCTGGATCAAACCACGCTACGATTTCTTTCTTCCTGTCGAGGTGCTCAGTCACGTCTTTCGCGGAAAGTTCCACGAAGCGCTCAAGCGCGCCTTTCATGATGGCCAGCTCAATTTTCATGGAGACTTAAAGCTCCTCGCTCAACCGAGAACATTTGCTGCCTGGCTGAGACCACTGTTCCGAAATGACTGGGTGGTCTACTCGAAACGCCCGTTCGGAGGTCCAGAGCATGTGCTCCGTTATCTGGGCCGTTACACTCATCGCGTGGCCATCTCCAACCATCGCCTGGTCTCGTTTGCTGATGGGAAGGTCACGTTTCGTTGGCGCGATTCCGCACACAGCAACGAACAGAAGTTGATGACCCTATCTCTCGATGAGTTCTTGCGCCGCTTCCTGTTGCACCTGCTCCCGGAAGGTTTCGTGCGCATCCGCAACTTCGGCTTCCTGGCCAACCGCAAACGTGCCACCACCTTGCCACTTTCCTTCCACCTGCTCGGCCGGGCACCGCAAACCGAGCAAGAGGCCTCCACCGCCGGTCCGAGCGATCTTTGGTCTTGTCCCAAGTGTGGTGGGCCGATGCTGGTCGTCGAAAGACTCACCGCTTCTGAAATCCAACTTCGTTCTCCACCGTTGGTCACGGCTGCGGCATGAAGCGACTCTCTCCAATTCGAAAGTGTTTTTCCACGCGCTCCGTACCTCTGTGCCTTCCCTCGGAACGGACATCGCTTCCCAGCTCTTCGACCACGCTACTCACGATCCTTTTTCGCATTCGGCCAGCTTCCGGCCCCATACAGTCACGTGTCGCGCTCTGCAGCACAGCCTCGGCACAGCTCGACGCCGCTCCTTCCCACCATTGAATTTGCATAGGGCCCGCGTCCGCCGCAAATCGCGGGCGGCTTCCTTCAAGTCGTTGTACCGAAAGCGCGCGAACACACCGTCCTCGTGCAGGCGCATTGCCCTTTGCGCTTCCGATACAACCCTAAGACTTCTCAGGAGTTAGGGCCGTGTGCGGGTGAAGATAGCGTACAGCGATGATACAAATCTTCGACGGAGCAACAACCAGCGAAGAAAGGTCCCTCGAACAATATACGGTCGTGAAAAATAAACAAGCCTCCTTTGACTAGAGCGAGGTATACACACCATTCCTCGAACTGTTTCAGGAGCATCGTCAATTCTTCCAAAAGTGCAGGCTTTGCGAGAATGCAGTTCGCTTCAACACGAACACTCATTCCGTACATGTCGTCATCTACGACAAAGAAATCAGGCTTACTGTTGATAACGTGCCAATCGTTCAAAGATTCTTCGTTGCTTTCGAGAATTGGCCTTTTCCCGGTTGGCCCCACGCTGCCATAAGACGAGAGAATGTCCAGCACCGTATTTCTAAACGTGTGAAACTGTTGCCAAGTGTGGTCACGATTGGAAAATGGACACTGTTCACGGGAGAACTGAATCACCAGAAAAGACGAATCTCGTTCTATCCGCGATTTGCCTCGCTGATTATTCATTCTGCAAAGATTACCATTGCGAGGCAATTCTTGCCGATAGGTGATTTGACTCGAAAGCTGCTAATCAAGAGCCTGCCAAAATGTTTGCATGTTCCTGGAAACATCCGAGTAGGTCCTGGTTAACGCTGCGGTTATAGGAACCTGACCCCCAACCGAGAAATCCCTTCCTGAAAAGGTTTGCATGATCGCGTATAATGGAGGTTTCTGCGGTCACCAGAAAAATTAACCTTCTCACACAGGGTGACCGCACTTAATTCGACGACACCAAGGAATTCAGCAAATGAAGTTCAAATTACACAGCAATTATCAGCCGCGCGGCGACCAGCCCGAAGCCATCGACCAGCTCTATCGCGGCCTCGAAGCCGGCGAAAAAGAACAGGTATTGCTCGGCGTCACCGGCTCCGGCAAAACCTTCACCATGGCCAAGCTCATCGAAGCCGCAAATCGCCCCGCTCTGGTGTTGGCGCACAATAAAACTCTCGCAGCCCAGCTCTACCACGAATTCAAAAGTTTTTTCCCCGAAAACGCCGTCGAATATTTCGTCAGCTATTACGATTTTTATCAGCCGGAAGCCTACGTCCCTTCCGCCGACATCTACATCGATAAAGAAGCCACCATCAACGACGAATTGGACAAGTTGCGCATGAGCGCCACGCGCTCGCTCTTCGAACGCACCGACGTGATCGTGGTCGCCTCCGTCTCCTGCATCTACGGCATCGGTTCGCCGGAAGCCTACTACGGCCAGATCGTCATGCTTGAAAAAGGCCAGCAAATCTCTCGCGAAGCCATGTTGCACCGCTTCGTCGATATTCAGTACGAACGCTCCGAAGATCTTCGTCGCGGCACCTTTCGCGTGCGCGGCGACACCATCGAAATTTATCCGCCATATCAGGACCAGGGCTATCGCATCGAAATGTGGGGCCAGCAGATCGAAGCGCTGCGCCAGATCGATCCTCTGACCGGCGAAATTCGTGCCGGCCAGGAAGATTTATCCCGCGTCTCCATTTATCCCAAAACCCATTACGTCGTGCCCCAGGACCAAAAAGAGCGCGCCATTCAAAGTATTTATGCCGAGCTGGAGTGGTGGAAAAGAGAATTGGAGAAGCAGGGCAAATTTGTAGAAGCCCAGCGCGTCACGCAACGCACGCTCTTCGACATCGAAATGATGCGCACCGTCGGCTATTGCCACGGAATCGAAAATTATTCCCGCCATTTGAGCGGCCGCTTGCCCGGCGAAGCTCCGCCAACGCTGCTCGATTACGTTCCGCAAGATTTTCTGATGTTCATCGATGAATCGCACCAAACCGTCAGCCAGGTCCGCGGCATGTTCAATGGCGACCGCGCGCGCAAACAAGTTCTGGTGGACTACGGCTTCCGCATGCCCAGCGCGCTCGACAATCGCCCGCTCACCTTTGAAGAATTCGAGCATCGTCTCAACCAGGTCGTTTATGTTTCCGCCACGCCCGGCCCTTATGAGCTCACCAAATCCGGCGGTGTGGTCGTCGAGCAGGTCATTCGTCCCACCGGCTTGGTCGATCCTCAAATCGAAGTGCGCCCCGTAAAAGGTCAGGTCGATGACCTGCTGGAAGAAATTCGTATTCGCGCCGAGCGCAACGAGCGCGTGCTGGTCACCACGCTAACCAAACGCATGGCCGAAGACTTATCCGAATATTTCGCCGAGATCGGCGTACGCTGCCGCTACCTGCACGCCGAAGTGGAAACGCTCGACCGCATCCGCATCCTTCGCGATTTGCGCCGCGGCGAGTTTGACGTGTTGATCGGCATCAACCTGTTGCGCGAGGGCCTCGATCTGCCCGAAGTTTCGCTGGTAGCTATTCTGGACGCCGACAAGGAAGGCTATCTGCGCAGCGCCACCTCGCTGATTCAAACCATCGGCCGCTGCGCGCGCCACATCGAGGGCCGCGCCATTTTATACGCCGACCGTCGCACCGGCTCCATGGAGCAAGCCATCAGCGAAACCAATCGCCGCCGCGAAAAGCAGGTCGCCTACAACAAAGAAAATAACATCACGCCCATGTCCATTATCAAATCCGTGGATATGGATCTCGCGCGCATCGTCGAAGCCGACTACGTAACCATCCCGCTCGATGACGTGGTTCTCGACGCCGCCACCGCCAACATCAAAACCGGCGACCAGCTCGCCGAAATGCTGAAGCAACTTGAAATTCAAATGCGCGAAGCCGCCAAGAAATTTGAATTTGAGAAAGCCGCGCAATTACGCGACCGCATCCGCAGCCTGAGGCAGAAAGACCTCGCGGGCTTAATTAATATTGAACTGCCGGCTCCAGCCGAACAGGGCAGTTAACGCAAAATCCCGCGATCCCTTCCGATACATCACACCGCGCCGCGCTTGAGCGCCTCCAGCGGATAAAACGTCCCGCGCCAGATAATTCCGCCCTGCTTCAGCGTATACACCGTCGATCGCAGCAGCATGTAACCGAATATCACCGCGCCAATCGGCACCGTGAAACAATACAGCGGCGACACACGCATCACGATATCCACGCCCGCATGGAAACACAGCACAATCACCACGCAAATCCCTGCAAAAATCCTCACCCAGCCATGCCCAAAAATCAGCCCCGCGAACGGCAGCACGTTCATCAGAAACAGCCCAAGCAATAGAGATCGCCACTCGCGTAACGCTGAAACCCGACCCCGCGAAAAAGTTTTTGGTTACGCCATTGATCAGGTTGCGCGCCCCCGCGTGCCATCGCACCACCACAGAATCCTGCGCTATTCCCACGCCAGACCGAAACCCGGCCTGCTTTACAATTTTTCCCAGTTTCATGTCGTCAATCACTTCCATCGCCAACCGCCGGTGCGTGCCCGCCGCTTCATACGCCGAGCGCTTCAACAATTGAAACGCGCCCACACCCACGTAGGCTCCCGACTTCGGATTAATCACCTCGCTCAGGCGCCGTCGCCATATGAAACGCCATTCCAAAAAACGTCACCACCACCTTTTCCCAGAAGCCCACCATTTCCACATCGCCAAATAACGATAGGTGATCCAGCTTGCGCTCGGTGGCCATCGTCATCGCGCGTCGCAAGCACATCAACCTTGAAGCGCACATCCGCATCCGTAAACAAAAGCCATTCGCCACTCGATGCTTCATAAGCCTGCTGCAACGCATGCGGTTTCCCCAGCCAACCGGCTGGAAGTTCCTTTACATGAATCGCCCGAAATCTCGGATGCGACGCCGCGAACTCATCCAGAATGCGCCCGGTTGCATCTTCCGAGCGGTCATCGACTCCAATTATTTCCAGTTCGGGATAATCGAGTTGGGCCAGCGTGGCCAACGCGCCGGGAAGTTTTTCTTCCTCATCGCGCGCCGCAAAAAGCAGGGAAATCCGCGGAACTATCGGTTCCGGTGATTGGTGGGAAATCCTTGAGCCAGGGGAGTTTTAACGCGCCGTACGCGATGCGCAAGCCCAGAATGACCCAGATAAAAGCGGTGCCTCCAAAAATTACCAGCGCAAACGCGTGCATGAATTGGTGTCGGAAGCGGCCCTCAGGTTATCCTAGCATGACATGCGTGGCGCTTTGGCGATCATAGGTGCAGGACGCGTCGGTCGCGCGCTGGGACGGCGTTTGCATGAACTGGATTGGAAAATCGGCGCGGTCATAACACGAAGTGAGGCCTCCGCGCGCAAGGCGGTGCGCTTCATCGGCGCCGGAAAAGCACGCGCGACGCTCTCGCGTGAAGTTCTGGCCTCGCGGCTGATCCTGATATCCACTCCGGATGATGCGGTCGTAAAAATTGCCGAAGAGTTGGCGCGAATCGGCGCGGAAGAATTGCGCGGCAAAGTCGTGTTGCATACCAGCGGCGCTTTGAATTCCAGCGCGCTTAAAGCTGTCCGGGATTACGGTGCGGCCGTCGGCTCCATGCACCCGTTGCAATCCTTCAGCGGAGTCGCGATCCCGCCGCTCGAAGGCAAAGTTTTTGCCATCGAAGGCGATCCGGCAGCCATTCGTCTGGCGCGGCAAATCGTGCGCGCTCTTGGCGGGCTTGCCCGTTCAAATTGCCGGCGGCAGCAAGGCTTTGTATCACGCCGCCGCTGCCTTCGCCGCTGGACATGTGCTGGCCATCGAAGAAACAGCAACGCGGCTGTTGATGTTAGCCGGAATGAAGCGCGGCGAAGCCGTTCGTGCTCTTTTGCAGTTGACGCGCCAGGTGCTCGAGAATTTCGAGCGACTCGGCCCGCGAGCCGCCTGGACCGGGCCTTTAGCTCGCGGCGACTATGGCGTTATTGCCGCGCACCTGGCCGCCATGAAACGTTTACCGCGCGAATTCTCCAATGCCTACGCGGCGTTAAACAGCCTCGCCACTTTAGTTTTGTCGCCCGGTTCGGCCGGAATCTTGACCGCTTCGAATGGCGATGCGAGAAATAAAATCAGTCTTGTCAAAACCCTTGTCAAAGCTCGTTCCGCAGGAGGAAAAGGTTGAAGCAGCCGCAAATCGCAATCGAACACACTACGTTACCAAACGGATTGAAAGTCGTAATCGCTCCGGACTCCACCGCTCCCGTAGTCACCGTCGGCGTGTATTACAAAATTGGATTTCGCCTCGAGCCTCAGGGCCGCAGCGGTTTCGCGCATTTATTCGAGCACATGATGTTTCAAGGCTCCGCCAACGCGCCCAAGATGCAGCACATCAAGCTCATCAATTCCAGCGGCGGCGTGCTCAACGGATCCACGCACTACGACGTCACCAATTATTACGAAGCCGTCCCCTCCAACGCTCTCGAACGCGTGCTCTGGCTGGAGGCCGACCGCATGCGCGCCTTGAAAGTGGACGACGAAAATCTGCGTAACCAGCGCGACGTCGTAAAAGAAGAAGTGCGCGTCAACGTAATGAACCAGCCCTATGGCGGGTTTCCGTGGCTGGATCTTCCTCCCGTCGCCTTTCGCAATTGGGCTAATTCGCACAACTTCTACGGCGATTTTGCCGATCTTGATGCCGCCAGCCTTGTCGGACGTGCAATCTTTCTTCAAAACTTATTACGTGCCCAACAACGCCGTTCTGTTAATCCTCGGCGACGTGCAGCCAGGCGAAGGCATCGCGCTGGCGAAAAAATATTTCTCCGATATTCCCGCCGGACCGCCTCCTCCGTTCGCCGATCCCGCCGAGCCGGAACAAAAAGAAGAGCGCCGCGGCGAAGTGGAAGAAAAATTCGGCACGCTGCCCGCCATGGCCATCGGCTATCCCATCCCGGCGCGCCGCACCCGCGATTGGTGCGCCATGACTTTGCTGGATATGGCGCTGCACGGTGGCCGCGCCGGACGCCTCCATCGCGAACTGGTGCTCGAAAAACAAATCGCCGTGGAGGCCGACGGCGGCATCGACGACATCTTCGGCTACAACGGTCCCTCGCAAATGGTCACGCGCATCCTGCACAAGCCCGAATTTTCCAGCGAAGCCACGCTCGCCGCTTTCGACGCCGTAATCCGCGAAGTCCAGGAAAATGGCATCAGCGAAGACGAATTGCAGCAGCTCAAAGTGAAATGGCGCTCCGATTATTACTCCACTCTGGAAGGCGGCCGCGGCGGCTATATGCCCCGCTACGGCCTCATGCATCTGCTCGCATGTTTCACTCTGTTCGATGGAGAACCGCAACTCGTGAATACCATTCTCGATGGATTTCTGGCCGTCACTCGTGAAGATGTTCTGGCCGCCGCGAAAAAATATCTGCGTAACGACAAGCGCGCCATCGTCTTCCGCAAGCCTGTCAACGTAGCTGCAAAGGAGGCTGCCTGATGGCCGCGCGTCCCGCCTCTGTTGAAGAAGCCGTTGCCATCGGCGTTCCTGCGCTCTCCGCGGAACGCGCCGTAACCTGGCCCAAGCAAACCAAGACGCGCCTTTCCAACGGCCTTGAACTCGTCCTCGCCGAGGCCCACTCCATTCCCAAATTTCACGGCCAACTTTTCTTTCGCTCCGGGAACGCCGCTGCTCTCAACCGTGGTCCGGCCCTCGCGGACATGACCGCTACGGTCGTGCGCACCGGAACTGCAAAACGTGCCAGCCGCCAGATCGAAGAAGATCTTCGCCGCATCGGCGCGGATCTTTCCACCAGCGCTGGCCAGGACAACAGCGCCATCGCCTTTGCCGGACTTTCTGAATACGCCGAGCAGCTTCTCGGCATGGTGAATGAACTGGCCCGCGAGGCCAGCTTTCCCGCGCCGGAATTCGAACGCGAGCGCCGCCAGAAACTCGAAGAAGTAAAGTTGGAGCGCACTTCTCCCGGCTTTCTCGCCAGCGAGCGCCTTCGCAAAGTTTTATTTGGCGCGCACCCCTACGGCCAGGTTTCCGCATCCGAAGCGCAAGTCGCGGCCTACACCCGCGAAGATTTGATCGCCGTTTACCGCGAATTTTACACTCCAGAAAATGCGCTGCTGCTCATGGTCGGCGATTTCGACTCGCAAGCCATGGTGAAAACCGCCGAAAAAGTTTTTGGCGCCATGGACAGGGAAGAAGCCGGAAACAAAACCCGCAGCCGCTCCGCCGCATCCGCACGGCCGCCGCGTCTATCTCGTGCACGTCCCCGGCGCAGTGCAAACCCAGATCCTCGCCGGCTGCGCGGCCATCACCCGCACACATCCCGATTGGATCAAGCTGGGCCTGACCAACAGCCTCTACGGCGGCGCATTCAATTCGCGCCTGGTCATGAATATCCGCGAAGACAAGGGCTACACCTACAGCCCGCGCAGCGCCGTCCACCCGCTGCACGAGCACGGCTATTTTTCCGTCTCCGCGGCCGTACGCAACGATGTCGTCGCCGCCTCGCTCACCGAAATTTTCTACGAAATGGATAAATTGCGCTCGCTACCGGTACCCGCCGCTGAGCTCGCCGACGCGCAAAATTATTTGACCGGCGTATTTTCCATGGGCCTGGCCACTCAGGAAGGCCTGCTCAGCCAACTAGCCACCGTCGCGCTGAATGAATTGCCCGAATGATTATCTGGAGACCTACCGCGCCAAAGTCCGCGCCCTAACTCCCGAAGATTTGCTCAACACCGCGCGCCAGTATCTCGACTCCGCCAACATGCAAATTGTAGTCGTCGGCGACCGCACCCAAATCGAATCCCAAGCCCGCCTCTTCGGCGACCTGGAAATCTACGACGCCCAAGGCGCCCCCCTAAAATAATTCGCATTCAATCACGCGTGTGCGAGGACTGGCAGGGTGCCCCACCCTCAGGTTTTTGGAGGGTGGGGTCTGTAACGTGGATCCATCGGGCCTTTCAACTCGCGCAGCTCTCGTCTTCTCTATGTTATTGCATGAATTACTATAATTAATTAGTATCTAGATCATGTGGACTCGTACACTCGTTCTCCACCTGAGTCTTTGCTTGCTCCTGCTGGCCCTCTCCTCCGCCACCAAAAAGCCACCCGCTCAACCCATCAACATCAACACCGCGGACTCCACCCAATTGCAGCTAGTCCCCGGCATCGGCCCGTCGACCGCCGAAAAAATCCTCAAATGCGCAAATCCTACGGCGCCTTTAAAAGTGTCAACGACCTGATGGCCATCCGAGGTATAGGCCCAAAACGCCTCGAAAAAATGCGCAAATATCTAACCGTAGGTAAACCCGCATCCGCAGCCCCAAACACCGCTCAACCCGCCAGCGCGAAAACAAAACCCCACACGCCCACAAAATCCGCACCTACAAAATCCGCCGCGACACAGAAAGTTCCGCCCCCGCGACCGTCGACCGAGCAGCAGCCCGCTCCAGAAACAGAAGAACCCTAGTAATAATTTAACGTTGGAAAGGCCTTCGGGTGCCCCGGGTTCGCAGTTGAGTTTGAACCCGGGTCTTGCAGTTGAACGGTTCTCCCTAAATTGAAAGCACAATATGTTTTATTGCGCTGTGACACACTTACAGCACTCTGGTGTGTAGTTCGCCGCTCGCCACCACGCAACTTCCAATCGCAAAGGCACCTGGTCCGCAATCCGTATCCCATATCCTTCCAGCGCCACAACCTTCTTCGGATGATTCGTCAGCACCCGTATATCCTTCAATCCCAAATCGATCAAAATCTGCGCCCCGATCCCGCTCTCATGTTGCACCATCCGCAACCGCGCCGGCTCCCGATCCAGTTGTCCCCGCGAATGAAAATGAATCTGCGGCAGAGCTCCCGGCTCCGCTCCAGTCTCCACGGAAAATCCGCGCCCGGTGTGATGCAAATAAAGAAACACTCCCCGATCTTCCTTGGCAATCGCCGCCAGCGAACCCGCCACCAGCTCCGAGCAATCGCACGCCGTCGACCCAAAAACATCTCCCGTCAAACAATGGGAATGCACGCGCACCAGCGCCGGCTCCGCGCCTTCCAGGTCGCCGCGTACCAGCGCGATATGCTGATCGTGATCCACATCACTCGCATACGCGATCATCCTAAAATTGCCAAATCGCGTCGGCAGCACCGCCTCCGCAACGCGCCGCACATACCGTTCGTGCTGCATGCGATAGCGAATCAAGTCCGCTACGGTCAGCATCTTGATGTTGTGTTCTTTGCAAAACTCCAGCAGCTGCGGCACGCGCGCCATGGTGCCGTCTTCATTCATGATTTCGCAGATCACTCCCGAAGGGTTCAATCCCGCAATCCGCGAAAGATCAACAGACGCCTCCGTCTGTCCCGCGCGCACCAGCACTCCGCCATTCCGCGCGCGCAGCGGAAACATGTGCCCCGGCCGCGCCAGATCCTGCGGCTTCGTCTTCGGATCAATCGCGGTAAGAACGGTGATGGCTCGGTCCGATGCGCTGATCCCGGTAGTCACTCCCACCCGCGCGTCAATGGCTTCAGTAAAAGCCGTGCCATGCACCGAGGTATTGATCGGCGACATCAGCGGCAAATGCAATTCGTCGCAGCGCTGCTCCGTCAACGTCAGGCAAATCAATCCGCGCCCATACTTGGCCATAAAGTTGATCGCTTCCGGAGAAATTTTCTCCGCCGCCATGGTCAGGTCGCCTTCGTTCTCGCGGTCTTCATCATCCACCAGCACAATCATGCGCCCCTGGCGAATCTCCTCGACCGCTTCCTCCACCGTCGCAAAATGTGATCTGTTTTCAGCCATGCTCAAATCCCGTTACAACTAAAGTTACAGCGATACGCACTCCATTCCGATTTTATAACCTTAAACTTCACTTCAACCAAAGCTGTATCCCGTGAAATACCGCCGCTCCCACCACCGCCGCGCCGGGTATCGTCAGAACCCACGCGATAACAATCCGTCTCGTCACTCCCCAGCGTACCGCAGAAAGCCTTCGCGTCGCCCCTACTCCCACGATCGCCCCGGTGATCGTGTGCGTGGTGCTCACCGGGATACCGAAGTGCGCCGTACCCATCAGCGTCAGGGCTCCCGCCGATTCCGCCGCAAATCCGCCAAACGGAGTCAGCTTGGTAATGCGCTGCCCCATGGTCTTAATGATGCGCCAGCCCCCCGCCATGGTACCGCCGGCCATGGCCAGATGGCAGCAAAGAATTACCCAGTAAGGCACCGCGTACGTGCTCAGCGCGCCTCCCGCCACCAGCGCGGTGGTAATGATCCCCATGCCTTTCTGCGCGTCATTCGTGCCGTGCCCCAGGCTGTAGCCCGCCGCGGAAAGCAGTTGCAATCGCCGGAACCATTTATCCACTCGCCGCGGCCGCTGCTTGCGCACAATCCAGCTAGTCACAATCGTTACCGCTGCGCCCACAAATAGCCCAATCACCGGAGCCAAAAAAATAAACAGCACCGGCTTTGTCCAGCCGCTCAAAATCAACGCCCCAAACCCAGACTTGGCCACGGCCGCGCCGCCGTAGCCGCCCATCAACGCGTGCGACGAGCTGGTCGGCAACCCCAGTATCAGCGTCAGGAAATTCCACGAGATGGCTCCAAGAAGCCCGGCCAAAAGCACCTTCTCGTCCACCGTCTCAATGTGGACCATTCCCTTGCCAATCGTCTTGGCCACCGCCGTCCCGAACACAAAAGCCGCCACAAAATTCCAGAAAGCCGCCCACACCACCGCCCGAAAGGGCGTCAGCACCCGCGTCGAAACCACCGTCGCGATGGAATTCGCAGCGTCATGCCAGCCATTGGAAAATTCAAATATTAAGGTGAGTCCGACCACCATCAGCAGCAGGTTAAAGCTATCCACAGCTACAACTCTTCGTCACATAATCCGGCGCATAAGCATCGCTATCGCCCGCAACATCACCACACACATTCACGTTAACAACACGTATCGCTAAAGATTCCATCGGTGGGTTACGCGCTCTTGAGGATTACGCCTTCGATCACGTTGGCGACGTCTTCACACTTATCGACAGCGGTCTCGATCACTTCAAAGATTTCTTTCCACTTGATGATCTGCACCGGGTCCCGTTCTTCGTCAAACAATTGCGCGATCAACGTGCGGCACAGCCGGTCGCTTTCGTTCTCATAGCGATTGATATCGATGCAATGTTTCAGCGCCTTTTCCGGCGATTCCAGGTCCCGCACCGCCGCCGCCACTTCCGCAGTGGCAGACACCAGCACCTTAACCAGTTCAATCGTTCCCGGCCGCACCACATCCACGCGATACAGCACAAAGCGGCTCGCGGCCGCGTCGATCAAATCGATAACGTCATCCAGTTGGCTACCCAGCTCGTGGATATCTTCGCGGTCAAACGGCGTGATGAACGTCTGGTTCAGTTTGGTCAGAATGCTGTGTGTGATGTCGTCGCCATGATGCTCAATGGCTTTGATGCTTTGCACCTGCTCCGGCACTCCGGTGTAGTGCGAGAGCATCTCCAGGAGCGCCTTCGCCCCCACATAAATATTATCCGCCTGCTTCACGAAGAGGTGATAAAACCCCTCCTCACGCGGCAATAGCCGCTGCAACACGCCCGCCATAAAATGGCTCCCCTGGAAGCCGTTCTCGACGCTTCAAAAGCTGTCAGACATTACCAGACCCAGCGAACTGGAGGCAAGCCGCTCGCACATCAGCGGCAGGCTACTCGCCCACATGAACAAAAAGGGCGTCCGGTCTCCAGGACGCCCTTCTTCACCTCAATTGTTGCCGTTCTCTTAGTACATGCCGCCCATGCCGCCGGGGCCGCCTGGACCACCGCCGGCCGCAGCCGACTTCTTGTCGTCTTCCTTGATCTCCGCGACGAGCGCTTCCGTCGTGAGCATCAGGCCGGCAATCGAAGCCGCGTTCTGCAACGCGAGACGGGTAACCTTGGCCGGGTCAATAACGCCCATCTTCACCATGTCGCCGTACTCGCCGGTTTCCGCGTTGAAGCCGTAATTCTCTTCCTTCGACTCGCGGACTTTGCCGATCACCACAGCGCCTTCAGCTCCGGCGTTGTGTGCGATCTGGCGGGCTGGCTCTTCAAGAGCGCGCCTCACGATGCCGACGCCAACACCTTCGTCATCCTGCAGCTTCAGCTTGTCGATCGCCGAGATGCAGCGCAGCAGCGCCGTGCCTCCGCCGGGAACAATGCCTTCCTCGACGGCTGCGCGGGTCGCGTGCATGGCATCTTCAACGCGAGCCTTCTTTTCCTTCAGCTCGGTTTCGGTTGCCGCGCCCACCTTGATGACCGCCACTCCGCCGACCAACTTGGCTAGCCGCTCTTGCAGCTTTTCCTTGTCGTAGTCGGACGTAGTGTTCTCCACCTGCGAACGGATCTGCTTGACGCGTCCCTCGATGTCCGCGGACTTGCCATAGCCTTCCACGATCGTGGTGTTGTCCTTGTCGATGGTGATTTTCTTGGCGCGGCCCAGATCCTCAAGCTTCACATTTTCCAGCTTAAGTCCCAGGTCCTCGGTAATCGCCTTGCCGCCGGTGAGAGTCGCGATATCTTCCAGCATTGCCTTGCGGCGGTCGCCAAAGCCAGGAGCCTTGACGGCAGCGCATTGCAGCGTGCCGCGCAGTTTGTTCACGACCAACGTCGCCAGCGCTTCGCCTTCCACGTCCTCAGCAATGATCAAGAGGGGCTTGCCCATCTTGGCGGTCTGCTCCAGCAAAGGCAGCAAATCCTTCATCGAGCTGATTTTCTTTTCGTGGATCAGGATGCGGCAGTCTTCCAGAATGCACTCCATGCGCTCCGGATCGGTAATGAAGTAAGGAGACAGGTAGCCGCGGTCGAATTGCATACCTTCGACCACTTCCAGCGTCGTTTCCATGGTCTTCGATTCTTCCACGGTGATGACGCCGTCCTTGCCAACCTTCTTCATCGCTTCGGCGATGATGCCGCCGATTTGCTTGTCGTTGTTGGCGGAAATGGTGCCAACCTGCGCGATCATGTCGCCTTTCACATCTTTGTGCAGGCGCTTGATCTCTTCCACGGCAACTTCCACCGCGCGTTCAATGCCGCGCTTCAGAGCTGTCGGGCTGGATCCTGCCGCTACGGTCTTCACGCCTTCGCGGAAGATCGCCTGCGCCAGTACCGTCGCTGTGGTGGTTCCGTCGCCGGCTACGTCGCTGGTCTTCGAAGCCACTTCGCGAACCATCTGTGCGCCCATGTTCTCGAGCGGATCGCGCAGTTCGATTTCTTTCGCTACCGTTACGCCGTCCTTGGTGATGATCGGCGCGCCGAACTTCTTTTCGATTACCGCGTTGCGGCCCTTGGGACCGAGAGTAATCTTCACTGCGTCGGCAAGAGCGTTCACGCCGCGCAAAATCGCCTGGCGGGACGCCTCACCTGTTACTATCTGCTTCGCCATACTGGTAATTCCTCCTGATTGATTGACTCAATTTTCTTTTGATTGCCTGGATATCTGCGTTACTACTGCTACCCGAACTCTCCGGTTTATCCGAACGCTTCGAAAAACCGGTCACTGTTTCTCTCTAACTTTTAGAGAAACGTTACTTCCTTGCCGCTTTAGCGTGTCCGCCCAGCTTCGCGAGAATCTCTTCTTCGCGCAGGATGAGCAAGTCTTCGTCTTCGATCTTGATTTCTGTTCCGCCGTATTTGCCGAACAGCACGCGATCTCCGACTTTCACGTCTAGAGGATGAACTCCATCCTTTTCCCGTTTGCCTGGTCCCACGGCAATCACTTCGCCCTCTTGCTGCTTTTCTTTGGCGGAGTCCGGGATGATGATGCCACCCTTCACACTTTCTTTTTCTTCAATGCGCCGCACGATCACACGGTCGTGGAGCGGTGTAAGATTCACTGCCATCTTGAGAAAACCTCCGTAGGTAAATGTTGCGGTTTGTACCGGAGAAGAGGGAATTAGCACTCCTCGCGGTCGACTGCTAATATATCCACACCTCCCGCCAAAGTCAACGCTTTTCCGAGATAAACCTTAGTGTGCCACGCTCATATGTATCTGACTAAAAATAAAAGATATATAAGCCCACTGTCCTTGGAATGCTGCGATTTCCTCAGTCCTTTTTTGTTCCCTTCGATCTTCCAGTCCCTGAACTCGCTTTCTCTTAGTTGTTTGCCGAAGACGCAATCGCGAATATGATCGAACCCTATTCACAGGGATCATGCCTCCACATTCCAACTCAAACGTGCGTGGGTACGTTCTCTCCGGGGGTGCTAGCTCGCGCTTTGGCCGCGACAAGGCCCTCGTTCGTTTTGGTGCAACGCCATTGCTGCTGCAAATCGTTCAACTCGCGCAAACCTGCGCTTCAGAGGTTGCAGTTGTCGCCAACGCCCAGAAATACCGCGATCACACCGCTAATCTGGAAATCATCGAAGATCGCTGGCCCGGTGAAGGTCCCCTCGGTGGCATCATCACTGCATTGCAACATACCGCCGCCTCCGATCCGTCCGCTGAATGGAATCTCATCCTCAGTTGCGACATGCCTTTCCTCACTGCAGAATGGCTCCGATTCCTGGTCGACTACGCTCGAGCTAGCGCGCCAGAGATTGAAATCATCCTCCCGCATTCCGCCCATGGCCCTGAACCTCTGTGCGCCTGCTACCGCACCAGCGCCGCGAAATCTTTAAAAAATGTCTTTGATCGCGGCGTCCGCAAAGTCACCCAGGCATTGAAAGCAGTGCGCACGGAAGTGCTTGACGAGTCGGTCTGGAAACGATTTGATAGCGCAGGGCGCTTATTCTGGAACATGAATACGCCTGCCGATTTTGAAGAAGCTCAGCGCTTGTGGGAGACAAAAAATAGTGAGTGACGAGAAGTCAGCTGAGCCAAAGCCGGAGATTGACCTCCCTCCCATTCCCGAACCCATTCTTCCGGCTGACGCCACTCCCGAACTTCAAACCATTAACACCACCACGGAAAACGATGCCCCCAATTATTTTGAGTTCAAGCATGTCAGCAAAGGTTTCGACGGCCGCCCGGTTCTCGATGACGTCAGCTTTTTCGTAAAGCGTGGCGAAACCTGCGTCATCATGGGCCGCAGCGGCGTGGGCAAATCCGTTTCCCTGAAACATATTCTCGGCTTTCTCAAGCCCGACTCCGGCCAGGTTTTTATCGACGGCCAGGATGTCACCGACTGGACCGAAGAGGAATTTCAAGCCGTGCGCCGCAAAGTCAGCATGGTTTTCCAATCCGGCGCGCTATTCGATTCTTTAACCGTTCGCGAAAATATCGCCTTCCCCCTCGAAGGCCAAAACGGCCTTTCCGATGACGACATCGATAATTACGTCGCGAAGCTCTCCCGAACTTTGGAAGTGGAAGACTCGCTGGACAAATTGCCCGGAGAACTTTCTACCGGTGCACGCCGCGCGGTGGCCATCGCCCGCTCCCTGGCGCAAAATCCCGAGGCCATTCTTTACGACGAACCCACGACTATGGTGGATCCCATCATGGCTGCGCACATGGGCGATCTGATCCTCCGCCTGAAGGAGGCCTTCCACAAAACTTCCATCGTCGTCACTCACGATACTCATCTCGCCAAAAAACTCGCCGACTCTGTCGTTTTTCTTCAGGACGGAAAAGTATCTTTCTTCGGCACCTGGAAAGAATTCGAAAACTCCAAAGATCCTTTCCTCCAGAATTTCCTTGCGCAGGATCAACTGATTCCCGCCATGGACGTCACCCTGTGACCCAGACTGAAAACACTTCAGCCAACCCGATCAAACAGCTTCGCAAGGAAATGGGTTTCTGGGATGTGTTGTTCTTCAACATCGCCACCGTCCTGGGTCCGCGCTGGGTCGCCGCTGCCGCGCACAATGGCACATCTTCGATCAGCCTTGTGGATTCTCGCCGCGCTCTTCTTTTTCATTCCGACCGCGCTGGTAATCAACGAATTGTCGTCGCGCTTTCCTAATGAAGGCGGTCTTGTACGTCTGGTCCAAGGAAGCTTTCGGCGATTTTCACGGCTTCGTCGCTGGATGGACCTACTGGATTTACACCGTTTTTTATTTTCCTGGATTATTGCTCGCCAGCGCCGCCATGAGCGGCTACGCCGCGGGCTCCGGCGGCGCCGCACTCGCGCAGAACAGAACATTTCTGCTTGCCGGCTCTTTCATTCTGCTGACCGTCGCAGTGGTCCTGAATATCATCGGCCTCAACATCGGCAAGTGGCTGCAAAACGCCGGCGGCGTCTCCACTTATATTCCACTGTTGACGCTTGCCGCCATCGCGGCCTTTGTCTATATGCGCCACGGTTCCGTCACGCACTTCACCGTCTACAACATGATGCCGCACTGGAATCTCGATACCGTCAATTTCTGGTCGCAGATCGCCTTTGCCTTTACCGGGCTTGAGCTGGTCTCCGCCATGAGCGACGAGATTCGCAATCCGCGCAAGACTCTGCCCCGTGCGGTGCTGACTGCCGGCGTTCTGATCGCCGTCATCTACATCATCGGCACCTTTGCGGTGCTCGCGCTGATTCCTGCGGAGCAGGTCGAGCCCACCAGCGGCGTGTTTCAAGCCATCACCGCGGGTTCTAACGCTTTGCGCATCGGCTTCGTAGGCGTGCTTGCCGCCCTATTTGTCTCGGTAGGTAACGCCGGTGGAGTCGGCAGCACCGTCGCGGGAATCGCCCGCGTGCCCTTCGTGGTGGGCATCGATCGTTATCTTCCAGCTGCCTTCGGAAAAATTCATCCCCGCTGGAAAACTCCCTACATCTCGATCATCGTGCAGGCCAGCGTTTCTGCCGCAGTGCTGCTCTTTAGCCAACTGAACGAAACGACGCGCGGCGCTTATCAATTCCTCGTTGACGCCGCCATCATTCTTTATTTCATTCCATTTCTGTACATGTATGCCGCAGCCATCAAGCTCGCCGGCCGCAAAGACCGCCTCGAAAATCCTCAAGCCGTCCTGATCCCCGGCGGCAAACCGGGTGTGTGGCTCGCCAGCGGCCTCGGCTTCCTGGTCGTGCTCGCAGGTATCGTCTTCTCGCTGATTCCTCCGGGCGATTCCTCTAATAAGTTGGGCTTCGAGCTAAAACTCATCGGCGGCACGGTAGCTTCCGTCACCCTTGGCCTCATCCTGTATTTGCGCGGGGTCCGCAGCAAAACCCGCTTGGCGTAGTTCAGCGCACAGCAATATCATCGAGCCGCTAATTGGCCCTACGAATGACGATTCGATAGTAACTTCCGCGCCAGCCCTGTACCACGCCATGAAGCCTGGGTCTGCAGCCGAATGTTACGATAATTTGCTATGGGTACCGCCGCTACCACTGCAAGTGTAGGGATCCCCGCCGAGCGGTTTTTTCGCGCTTCGCTGCTGCTGCTGGTTTTTACGTCCGTGTGCACCTTGGCCCTGACCGGCAAACTGGATCCTTTCACTGCTCTTCTCGCCCCCGCCGCGGTGATTTACAAAGCTTTTCGGTGGTGGCAAGGCCGTCCCAACGAACTACAGAACAGCCGCGCGACCGGGCTGGTCATTATTTACCTCGCATTTTTTCCACTCGATATATTCATACTTTCGCGCGTGCTGGTGCAGAATTCCGCCAATCCCCCTCTCTACGCAGCCCTCATGGCCGCCGTTCACTTCCTGCTGTTCGTAATGCTGGTGCGCTTGTACAGCGCGTCTACCGACCGCGACGCGACCTTTCTGACCATGTTGGCGTTCGCAGCCATCTTGGCCTCCGCGGTCCTGACCGTGGACACCACTTTTCTGATTTGTTTTTTCGCCTTTTTAATTTTTGGCGTGGCCACCTTCACCGGCATGGAGCTGCGTCGCGCGGCCAAAGGCGCGCTGACCTTGACGGTGCCAGCGGGCCAGATCGAGCGTGAGCGCCAACTCAATCGTGCGCTCGCGTACTCGTCGCTCAGCGTTGCACTGGGAGCAATTCTCATCGGCGGAATGCTGTTCTTTTTCTTCCCGCGCGTTAGTGCCGGCTATCTGGGACGAACCAGTTTCAATCCCGCGCTCATGACCGGATTCACAGATGACGTGGAGTTAGGCCAAATCGGAGAAATCAAGAAAGATTCCACCATCGTGATGCGCGTCGAGACCGGAAAACCGGTCGGCTATCCTCGCCTGCGCTGGAGAGGAATTGCGCTCTCGAACTTTGACGGCAAACGCTGGAGCTCGTCCGACAGCAAGCGTCAGGTGCTGTCGCCTAACCGCGAGGGCTGGGTTTATGTTGGCGACGGCATGCCCCGCGGCGACGCGCGTTCGCCCGGGCTGCTCTACACCGTGTATATGGAGCCCATCGCCTCGGACGCGGTTTTTGTGCCCGGCCAAGTAGTGTCGCTGCGTGGAAACTTCAATGGCGAATCCGGCAGCAGCTCCCCGATGAAGACCTATCTGTACAAAGATTCTACCGACTCAATCTACAATCCATTCCGCAATTACACTGCCGTGCGCTACGCCGGATTTTCTCGGCTGCCCGCACTGGACGTCCTGAAATTGCGTGCCGCGGGAACGGATTATCCCGCCGACATCAAGCAAACATATTTACAGCTCCCCACACTGGACCCCCGAATTGCGCCGCTTGCCGAGCAGATGACCGCGCGGAAAACAACTCCCTACGACAAAGCCGCGGCCGTGGAAATTTATCTGCGCAGCAAATATGGCTACACCCTGAACCTGCAGGGAAAACCCGGCGACGATCCTCTGGCCCATTTTTTATTTGAGACCCGCGCCGGCCACTGCGAATATTTCGCGTCCTCGATGACCGTTATGCTCCGCACCTTGGGTATTCCCGCTCGCGAGGTCAACGGCTTCTTGCCCGGCGAATACAACGATTTGGCCGGTGATTATGTTGTCCGCGCCAGCGACGCACACAGCTGGGTAGAAGTCTATTTCCCCGGAAACGGCTGGATCACCTTCGATCCCACTCCCGACGGCCCTGAAACCGCCCGCGGCCTGCTCTCGCGCATGGGCCAATACCTGGACTGGCTTTCGCTCACCTGGAACGAATGGGTCATCAGCTACGACTTCGCCCATCAAGTAGTGCTCGCACAAAACATCAAGACCAGCTCGCGCAACTGGACCGACTCACTCCGTGCCTGGTTTGAAAAAAAACAACTTCAAGCTCGCGCTCGCATGAAGGATTGGGAATTCCGCCATTCCAGCTTGCGCTATCTTTTGCCAGTCGCCCTCGTGCTTTTCCTGGTCATTCTGCGCGCCGACATGCTCCCCGAGTTGGTGCGCCGCCTCAAAGTCTATGCCCAGATGCGCGTCGGTCGCGCGTCGCATACCAACCCGCAGCTCGCCGCGCGCCTGTATTCGGAATTGCTGCACGTTTTAAATAAGCGCGGCATCGCGCGCCTCGAAACGCAAACGCCTCTGGAGTTTGCGGCCGCCGTCGGCGACGCGCGAGTGGCTCCCGCGGTGCGCGAATTCATTGACATTTACAGTCAGGCCCGATTCGGCGAAGCTCCGTGCAATGCGGTGCGCCTGAGAGAGCTCATGTCGCAAGTGCGTCAAGCCTTCCGTTCGCGCTAAATCATTAAAATTTGCAAACCGCAGGCAGAATGCCCGCGCGTGTTACAATAAAAAGCGCGTAAACACCGCAGCAAACCCCGCAAATCATAACTATGACTAAAGTCGGTTTCGTCAGCCTCGGATGCCCCAAAAACCTCGTCGATAGCGAGGTCATGATGGGCATTCTCGCGCGCGGTGGTTACGAGTTGACGCCTCGCGCCGATGAAGCCGAAGTCATCGTCGTCAATACTTGCAGCTTCATCGAAGCCGCGCAAAAAGAATCCGTGGACGCCATCCTCGAAATGGCCGAGCACAAAAAATTCGGCGCCGCCAAAAAATTAATCGTGGCTGGCTGCCTAGTGGAACGCTATCGCGCACAAATCCTCGAGCAAGTCCCGGAAGTCGACGCTATCGTAGGCACCGGCGAAGTCGAGCGCATCCTCGAAGCCGTAGAAGGCGATCTACGCATGCTCCCCGCCGCCGCCCCCGCGCCCGCGTTTCTCTACCACGATTTGACGCCCCGCGTGGTCACCACTCCGCGCCACGCCACATACATAAAAATCGCCGAAGGCTGCGATCATCCCTGCACTTTCTGCATCATTCCGCAGTTGCGCGGCAAATTCCGCAGCCGCCGCTTCGAATCGGTAGTCCGCGAAGCGCAAAACCTCGCCGCCGCAGGCGCCCGCGAAATCACCTTGATCGGTCAGGACACCACTTCCTACGGCGAAGACCTCAGCCTGCGCGATGGACTCGCGCAACTCCTCGCCCGCCTCGCGCAGGTAGAAGATTTGCTGTGGGTTCGCTTCCTCTACGCCTACCCCAATCGCGTAACGCAGAAACTTCTCGACACGCTGGCTTCGCATCCGCGCATTGCCCGCTACATGGACATGCCCTTGCAGCACGCCAGCCGCAACGTGCTGGCCCGCATGAAGCGCGGTTCTCATGGCGACGCCTTCCTCAAGCTACTCGAGCGCATCCGCGCCACGATCCCTGGCGTCTCCCTCCGCACCTCCTTCATCGTCGGCTTCCCCGGCGAAACCAAAAGCGATTTCGCCGAACTGTGCGATTTTGTGCGCGCCGCCAAGCTCGACTGGATGGGCGTCTTCGAATATTCCGATGTGGATAACGCCGCCAGCTTCCCGCTCTCCGACAAAGTGGACGCCGCAACAATCACCGATCGCCGCAATCAGCTGATGGCCCTTCAAAAGAAAATCTCCCGCGAAAATTTGCGCGCAAAAAAGGGAACTACCGCCGTCGCGCTGGTCGAAGGGCCCTCAAAAGACAATCCATTAGTGTGGGAAGCCCGCCTCGAAGGCATGGCCCCCGAAATCGACGGCAAAGTTTATTTGACCGACATCGAAGTAGCCGGCCAGACAGCCGAGACCGGCGACGTAGCCCGCGTCGAAATCACCAAGACCGACAATTACGATTTAATCGCGCGTGTCGTGGAAATTTTGCCGCGCAGTGTTGCACCCTCGCGTTCCTCATCCACGATTCCGGTCGGCGCGCCTCTTGTCGAACAGCTCACGCGAATCTCTACCGGCGTAACTCTGCGAGTATTGGCCTAGCCCCACCCTTTCGCGAAGAAAACACACGTAATCCATGTCGTCGGGAACCCAATTTGCGGCAATGGCGACCCGTGTCCTCCACAGCGTGCCGTTTTTTCTCTTTCACGAAAGCGTCGAAACAAAAAACAACCGTCCCCCGCACATTTCTAATTTAAAAAAAACCAAAAACCAGTCATTCCGAGCGGAGCAGACCGGCTTCTTCCTCCTACTTCGCTCCTGCGAAGTAGCCGGCTTCCGCAGTCGAGCGACTGTCTACTTTGTCAAGCGTTTTCCGCGACCAACCCGGCACAGCTGAATGCTGTTCGCGCCTCACGCGCCCGCGCATTCAGTCGCACCAACAACTTATGCGCCAAGGCCACACGAATCACTCTCTTGGGTTTCCCTTTGGCCGCCATCCGTTCCGCAAACGCCGCAAAGTCCGGGTTGTAGCGGCGCACCACTCCAGCCACCACATACAAAATCGCGCGCACATTGCGGCGACCTCCACGCACCGCTCGTTTGCCTTCGCGCTTGCCGCTGTCTTGCGCCAGCGGTGCCACTCCCACTAACTTCGACACCGCTTTGTTCGACAGCGTTCCGATCTCTGGCAAATCCGCCAGCACTCGCGCCACCGTGCGTCCCGCCACTCCTTTGATCGAGCGCAGCGCCTCTTCCAGCTTTTGCCACAGCGGATCGCTCGCCAACAATCCCGCGATTTCTGCTTCCACTTCGCGCATCTGCTGCTTGGCTACTTTCAGCACCGCGTCGAAGGTCCTCAGCACCCGCGGCTCGTCCACCAGCTGCCGCTGATTTTTCTGATCGGCCGCCAACCTCGACAGCTGCTGCAGCCGCCTGGACAGCGCCTTTAAACGTTGTTGTTCCGCGCTGGCCGGCACCCTCGCTTCACACTTTTTTACTTCCGCAAACCGCGCGATCACCTGAGCATCGATCCGATCGGTCTTCTCCAGCAGCCCCAGGGCCTTGGCAAACTCCCGTACCCCTCGCGGATTCAGCACCGCCACTCCCACTCCTTCGGCCCACAACCTCTGCACTGCTTTTTTCTCGTATCCCCCGGTGGCTTCCATCGCCACCAGTTCCACCTGCTGCTGCTGGCAGAACTCCAGCAGCGCGCTGATCCCTTCCACAGTGTTGTGGAAGGAACCTGTCGCTCCCTGCGGAGCCACAAAGGCTTCCAACGAGATAGAAGAAACATCCACTCCACAAATAATTCGAGCCACGGTAACCTTCCTTGTGCGTGCGATGGAATCGTCTGGCGACTGTTCGGTCGTGCGTGACTGCGGCGGCGGTCCCTAAGCTCGACTTCGGTTGTGCACCGGAGGAATCACGGGCGCCGCCCGCCGCGTGAGGGGTGCGATCTAGATCGCACCCCTCACAGCGACATTCTCACCCAACCTGCCGCCTCTACCTAGATACAAGGAATCTCTCTGCCCTCAAGCCTCCAATCAATTAAGCTATCCGTCATCAAACTCAGAGCATCCAAATATATTCCTCGCGCTGCATTCCGATCGATCTCAACGCGACGAAAAATCACAAACCAGGCAGGACGCCATGAAACACAGATGCCCAATATGCAAAACGCCCACTGATTCCGCAGTCCACGCCGACTTCCCCTTTTGCAGCGAACGATGCCGCGAGCGCGACCTCGGAAACTGGGCCAGCGAAAAGTACGTAGTCTCCGAACCAATCTTCAACGAAGACGACAGCGAACAAGGCGACCGCAAAACCATCACTCTCGACTTACCCGACCGCGCCAACGAAACCGAACACTAACCCCGCGCCAGCGCGCAGGGTGCCCCACCCTGAGGTTTTTGGAGGGTGGGGTTCGTAACGTGGAAACATCGCCCAACTAAATCCCGAGTGCGTAAATGTCCTCTCCTTGGCTTGCGCTAATTTCTAGATCGTGATTTTGAACCTCCTGCTGTTATGAATTATTTCCTGTAGTGCCCTCTATTGGAAAACCCACCTCTCGGGCTTTATACTTTTCCAGCCTTCGACATCTGGAAGCCGTTCCCCGCACGGCAACTGGAGCATCTGCCCGGCCGCCGAGAATCGGCCGACGACTGGATGGCCGTCATCTACGCTGCATTAGTCTTGCGTGTCGCGTTACACTTCAGAGTGCTATGAAACTAGGCTTGGGCGGGGCAGTAGAAAAAAACGGCAATCCACGCATCGAACGAGTCGCGCCTACTGCCGCGATTCCCGGCGGCGAGATTACCATTCACGGTAGCGGTTTCGTTTCGCGCAGCAACCTTCGCCCGCTGGTGCGCTTTGGCGATGCCGAAGCCAGCCTCGCTCTTTCCAGCAGCAAGCGCCTCATCGCCCGTGTGCCCGACGGCGCCACCGGTGGCATCGTGCGCGTGACCAGCGCTGAACACGAAAGCCAGCCCTATCCCGTGGCTATCGGTCTGCAAATCGCCGACAATCTGCATCCCGTTGGTAATCCGGCCGTGGACGCCCTTGGAAATATTTATGTCACCTTCAGCGGCCCGCGCGGTCAACGCGTCCCCGTATCGCTCTACAAAGTAACCGCCAACTACAGCATCAAGCCCTTCGTCACCTCTTTGATTAATCCCACCGGCCTCGCCGTCGACAAAGCCGGCAACCTCTTTGTATCCTGCCGCCATGACGGCACCATTCATCGCATCACGCCCGACGGCCGCAGCGAGGAGTGGATCGAAGGCATGGGCGTGGCCACCGGAATCGCTTTCGACAAGGACGAAAATCTTTACGTCGGCGATCGCAGCGGGACAATTTTCAAAATCAGTTCCAGCCACGAAATTTTTGTCTTTGCCACCCTGGAGCCATCCTTCGCCGCCTATCATCTGGCGTTTCATCCCAGTGGCGATTTGTATGTTACCGGCCCCACGACTTCCAGTTTCGACCGCGTCTATCGCGTAACTCAAGGTGGAGAAGTGAAAGTTTTTTACCGCGGCCTCGGACGCCCGCAAGGCTTGGCTTTCGACCGCGAGGGAAATCTTTACGTGGCCGCCTGTCACGCAGGGCATCGCGGCATCGTGCGCATCACTCCCCAAGCGCAACCGGAAATGGTCCTGAGCGGATCCGGAATTGTAGGACTGGCGCTGCAGCCCTCAGGCCGCGCCATCGTGGCCACCATCAACGCGCTCTTCACGCTCGATTGGGACATTCGCGGCTTGCCCTTGATCGGATAAACCTGGAAATGAAAGCGGAAATCATCGCGGTCGGGTCTGAGTTGCTCACTCCGGACCGGCTGGACACCAATTCTCTTTTCCTTACTGAAGAGCTCAACAAACTCGGCATTGAAGTCCTGCGCAAAACCATCGTCGGCGACAACGCTGAAGAATTGAGCGACGCCTTCGCCGGCGCGCTTAAACGCGTCGAAGTCGTAATTTCCTGCGGCGGCCTCGGTCCCACCGCCGACGATTTGACCCGCGAAACCGTCGCTGATTTGCTGGGCCGCAGACTGCAGCGCGATGATCGCATCTTGCACGCCATCGAAACCCGTTTTCGCAGCTTCCGCCGCGAAATGCCGGAAATAAATGTGCGCCAGGCCATGGTTCCCGAAGGCGCCGAAGCATTGGATAATCCGCGAGGTACCGCCCCCGGATTGTGGATCGAACAAGGTGATCGCGTAATTGTGTTGCTGCCCGGTGTGCCAAAAGAGATGCGTGGACTCTTCGCGGAAGCCGTCGCGCCGCGTCTTGCCCGTCGAGCCACTGGCCTTCGCCTTTTTCATCGCGAACTGCGCGTAACCGGCTTGGGTGAATCGCACGTCGAACAGCGCATCGCACCCATTTATAAACGCTACGAAGATGTGAAGACTACGGTGCTGAGCGCCCCCGGCGAGGTTCAGGTTCATTTGCGCTTGTGGAGCGATGACTCGCAGCAGGCCAACAAAACACTCGACGAGATTGAGCGTGGATTCGACATCGCGCTCACCGACCGTATTTTTTCGCGCGATGGTCAGGCTTTGCACGAAGTCGTCGCACGCGACTTGACCCTGAACAACACGACCATCGCGGTAGCCGAAAGCTGCACCGGCGGTCTGCTGTCCCAAAGACTGACCAGCATCGCCGGCAGCTCCAGTTTTTTCCTTGGCGGCGTGGTGTGCTATAGCAATGAACTCAAAACCGCATGGGCCAATGTTCCGCCGGAGCTGATTACCACCAAGGGCGCGGTCAGTCCTGAAGTAGCCGTAGCGCTGGCGGATGGCATTCGCCGCCAGGTGGGTAGCGCGCTTGGCGTCGGCGTCACTGGAATCGCCGGACCCGGCGGCGGCAGCGAAGAAAAGCCAGTAGGCACCGTGCACATCTCACTGGCGCACACTGCAGGAGTCGTTGAGCGCGCCTTGACCCTTCCCGGAGACCGCGATGCCATTCGCTGGCAAGCTTCGCAAGTCGCGCTGGACATGGTGCGTATGTACCTCTTATACGGTGCCACAGACGGTAAGTTGTCCTCAGCGCAAAACCGAATTTCCAAAAAGACTAGTTTCTAACGAGGTTCG
This sequence comes from uncultured Acidobacteriota bacterium, assembly GCA_963733775.1. Taxonomy (GTDB): domain Bacteria; phylum Acidobacteriota; class Terriglobia; order Acidiferrales; family UBA7541; genus Acidiferrum. The sequence goes on from CAVTEE010000006.1 coordinate 1,166,316, forward strand.
AGCATGCGCTTGTTTGTGGCGCTGGATATTCCGGAAGGGGTACGCAAGAATCTCGTCGAAGTGCGCCAGCGATTCACAACGCCAGAATCGCGAATGAGATGGGTGCCTTCTGAAAATTTTCACGTGACACTGAAATTTATTGGAGAAGTTGCGCAGGAAAAGGTAGAGGCAATCTCCAACGCTTTGCGGGAAGTGCGGATTCCGGGTCTCGTGGAAATATTTTTTCGAGGACTGGGTTGGTATTGGAATGCGAAGGGCTTCGGTCTTCTACTCGCAACGATTGATCCGTCCGATTCGTTAACCACACTCGCAAATAAAATTGAGCGCCAACTTGAACCATTAGGCATAGCGCCCGAGACTCACGAGTACCGGCCTCATCTCACGTTGGCGCGTTGCAAGGCGCTCGAACATCGCTTGAGAAGCTCCATACCTCACGACCTTATTGCGGTGTCGAATGAATACAAAGGACACCTTTTTGGCTCTGTTAGCGCCCAGTCATTCGACCTGATCGAAAGCGAGCTGGACGCGGACGGTTCGAAATACACTACGATAGATACATTTCCATTCGGCGGGATGGCCGCTGCCTAAGCCATGTTTGGAATATCAATCACGCTTATCGGCATCGTAGTGACCGGTTATATCTTGGGCTCCATCCCGTTTGGAATTCTGATCACCAGAATTCTAGGCGGCAAAGATATTCGCACTTCCGGCAGCGGCAATATCGGCGCGGCCAACGTGACCCGCGTCGCAGGTCCGGCCGCTGGCATTTTGACTTTGCTGCTGGATACAGCGAAAGGTTATGCGGCGGTCTGGCTGGCCGCGCGATATTCCCATGACAGCGCGACTTGGATGATGATTGCCGGCCTCGCGGTATTGCTCGGGCACTGCTTTCCGATCTGGCTCAATTTCAAAGGCGGCAAAGGCGTGGCCACCGCCTTAGGCGTTTTTCTGGCGCTTTGCGCTCCTGCGGCGGTGGCGGCGCTGGCGCTTTTTGCGCTCGTGACCGCCTGGTGGAAATATGTGTCGCTAGGTTCGATCGCCGCCGCTGCCTCGATGCCGCTGCTCATTTATTTTCTGTGGGCCCCGCATCACGCGCCGCCGACCGTCATCATTTTTGGAACCATGGCTGCCACTCTCCTGATTATTTATAAGCACGACGCCAACATCCAACGCCTCGTGGAAGGTGTCGAACCGAAATTCTCCGCCGGCAAGAACAAAACGAAATGACCAAAATCGCCATCCTTGGTGGTGGCAGTTGGGGCACGGCGTTATCCATCGTCTTGTCCCGCAGCCACAAACCCCACGACATTTCCTTGTGGATGCGCGACCCGCCCTTGGCACTTGCCGTCAGCGACAGCCGCGTAAACGAACTGTATCTTCCGGGATGCCCGATTCCCCCCGCCGTCACTGTCACCAGCGATCTCGCCCATGCTCTAACCAATGCCCACATCATTGTGGGAGTTATGCCCTCCGCCTATGCGCGCCTCGTGTATTCCCGGGCTTTGCCATTCGTTGAGAAAACTGATGCCGTTTTAGTTAGCGCCACCAAGGGCCTGGAACCCTCCACGCACTTGCGCATCACGGAAGTGCTGTCGCAAGTCTTGGCGGGCAAGCCTTCGTCCGGTGTAAGTGTCGCGGTGCTTTCCGGCCCATCGTTCGCCCTCGAAGCCGCTCAGGGAGACCCTACCGCCGTCGTAGTGGCCTCCCAAAACCAAGAGCCGGCCGCAAAAACTCACGGAGTCGAACGCGTCGCGGATTATATTCAGGCCGAGTTCGCAGGTCCATCATTCCGCCTATACACCAACGACGATGTGGTCGGCGTCGAGTTGGCAGGCGCAATGAAAAACGTCATGGCCATCGCCGCAGGAGCTTGCCAGGGTCTGGGACTGGGTACCAATGCCATCGCCGCCCTGATCACCCGGGGTCTGGCGGAAATGGCACGCCTCGCCCTGGCGCTTGGCGCGCGCGCTGAAACCCTGAGCGGGCTCGCAGGGTTGGGCGATCTGGTGCTGACGTGTACCGGCTCCCTTAGCCGCAATCGCCGACTGGGCATCGAACTGGGCAAAGGACGCGCTTTTCCGGACATCGTGGCCAGTACACGCATGGTCGCTGAAGGTGTAGGCACCGCAGGAGCCCTGCTAGCGCTGGCAAGCGAACACCAAATTGAACTCCCCATCACCGCGCAAGTAAACGCGATACTGCGCCATGGCAAATCCCCACGAGATGCCATGGAAGAAATCATGGGCCGCCCCCAGAAGCACGAATAGTGTGTGTCTGCTAAGGCAGTAACATTGACCCACCACCAGCGTTGCCTTCGCTTATTATTAGTTATTTAGCTATAAATATAGTAATATGTGACATGAGCCTCGCAACGAGGAACCCGTACTTCTTGGCCGGATCACCGGCCGTTTCGCAGCTGTCTGTTCGCCTCTTTTCCTTGATCCTTCAATCGCACACCTCATACCCAGATACATCTTCTCTGTTTTCAATAACTTGCGCACTCTGTACACATTTTTTCACCGCCAGCCCTTTGTTTTCAATGACTTGTGGACTCTTTTCTGCAAAACAGGGGGGTATAGGGGTATCGCGCAACCTCGGATTTCATGTTTCATGGGCACGCTGCATGACCGACCTTCAAGTTAAGCAGGCTATTCCACGAACGGCTGCCAGCGAACACGCGACTCTGTTGGCTCGTAGTACCTCAGTTCCAGTTGCACATGCGCTACGCGCCACTGTTGTCGGCCACTTCCGGCTTCACAGTTCACCTAAAATAGAGTCTGGTTATGAGCTTCAACCTTCAATCCGTCTGGAATCGTGTGCGCGTCGGGCGCATCCGTATTCTCTGGTTGGTGCTGGGCGCGATGCTGTTGGTCAGCGTTGTCCCCCTGGGTTTGTATCACCGCCAGGTATTGCACCTCAGTCAGGGAAAATTGACGGACAACGAAAGAGTGGACCAGGCCGACCTGACCCGCTCGCTCTCCCAGGAAATTCAATTCTTCGAATCCAATCTCACCCAGCAGTTGATGAGCGAACGACAAATTCTTACTCTCACTGGACTGATCGACAATGTGGAAGATCCCGTCTCCGAACCAAAAGTAACCCGCCTGCTGGAGAATTTCGTCGACAGCAACCGCACAACCTTTATTTATCTCACCGCCGTGGGCCGCTCGGGCAAAGGCACAAGCGCGTCACAGGGAAATTTCCGCGCCGAGCAGGATCCCTTTGTGGCCAAAGCTCTGCAACGCGCCTTTGTAACTTGCATGCAGTCGCAGCAACTCAACGTGGTGAAGTTTCGCAGCGATCCGCTGGCGCTGGCTCCCAACAACCGCCCGGCGTTCGTCATCGCCGTGCCACTCCGCGATTCCGGCGATCAGTTTACCGGCATGCTTGCCGCTGTAGTTTCTCTGGACACCATCCTGCACCGTTTGCAGGAAGCCAGTGTTCGCGGCCGCACCGTGTTCGTAGTCGATCACTACGGACACATCGTTGCCCATCCGGATACCAAGAACTTCGTGCCCGGTGCGGATGCTAGTGGCAATTCGCTGGTTACCCAGGTGACCGCACTGCCGCAAGAACTGCGCAACACCGAAACGGTACGCTTCACCGAAAAAGAAAAAAATCACGCCGTGGAAATGATTGGGACCTACAGCACATTTCCGGAGGTCAACTGGGCGGTGATTGCCGAGCGCAGCTTGAATGAGGCGCGTTCCGATGCAGGCATGGATGACTTAAATCGTCAGGCTCTCGCCTTCGTTAGCTTTGTAGTGTTGGCAGCCATCGGCCTGGGCTATTTCTTTGCGGTGGGAATCAGCGGACCGATCCGCGGCCTGGCCGACTCAACTCGCGCTATCAGCCGTGGAGAATTTCATCAACGGTCGCCGGTGCGCGGCGCTACTGAAATCAGCGAGCTGGCCGAAAATTTCAACAAGATGGCAGGCGACATCGAGGAGTACATCGAGCGCCTCAAGGAAGCTGCGGAAGAAAACCGCGAGCTGTTCATCGGTTCCATCCGCATGCTCGCCGCGGCCATCGACGAAAAGGATCCCTACACCCGCGGTCACTCCGGCCGCGTGGCAAAATATTCCACGCTGGTGGGCCAGGAACTGGGCCTGACACCGGAAGCACTGGACACCCTGCGAATTTCAGCGCTTCTACATGACGTAGGAAAAATTGGCGTGGAAGATCGCGTACTCAAGAAGCCCGGCGCGCTGACCGCGGAAGAGTTCGAGCTGATGAAGCAGCACACCATCAAGGGCGCCAACATCATGCGTCCAGTTTCGCAACTGAAAGATATGTTGCCGGGCATCGAGTTGCATCACGAACACATGGACGGACGCGGCTATCCGTACGGCTTGCAAGGACCGCAAATTCCGATGATGGCGCGAATTATCGGCGTAGCCGATACTCTGGACGCCATGACCACCAATCGGCCGTACCAATCCGCGATGGATATCGATTATGCCTTGGAGCGCATTAAGGCTTTGAAGAATACGAAATTTGACGAGAACGTTGTGAATGCTCTGGAATCAACGATTAACACCGGAAAATTGCGCTTGAGCGCAGTCGAAGTGCAAGTCTGATTTTTGTTTCAGTCTTGTTTCAGTTGTTTTAATTTTTTGGTTCGTTACTTATTTTTCAATCTTGTTTTCGGATTGTTGCGGTATTTTCCACTTTCAAACGCGATTCGCAAGGCGCGCTAAGAAAGCACTCGCTTGACGCCGCCGCCCCTGCTGCGCGCCGCGCCGATTCGGCAAATGCGCGCTTCTGCTACAATTTCTACACTCGCCACGAATGTGGCGCTCAATCGTATGATTTCACTCTTCGGGCCGCCCGACCCAACACTTCTCGACAAGCTCAAAACTTCGGTCAGTAAGACCAAGAGCGTGCTGTCGGAAACCGTCGACACCATTCTTCAAGGTGAGCGCAGAATAAGCCCTGCGCTGCTCAAGGAACTGGAGACCGCTTTACTATCCGCCGATCTCGGCGTAACACCGACACGAGAAATTCTGGAAGCGCTGCGGGAAAAAATGGACCGCAACGCGCTATCCAACGCAGAAGAGCTGAAGCGCGAAATTAAAGCGCACATCGTGCGCATTCTGACGGAGTCGCGAAGCGTGAATGTTTTTCAGGAACGCGCTTCGTTAAATGGCCACGGACCGCGGGTGATTTTTGTGGTGGGCGTAAACGGCGCCGGCAAGACCACCAGCATCGGCAAGTTGGCCAATCGTCTTAAGCAGGAAGGGAAGAGCGTCGTGTTGTGCGCCGCGGACACTTTTCGCGCCGCGGCCATTGAACAGTTGGAAATCTGGGCGCAGCGCAACGGCATTGAAGTGATCAAGCAGAAATTTGGGTCGGATCCTGCTGCGGTGGTTTACGACGCTATGGCCGCGGCGAAAGCCCGCGGCGCCGACGCGGTGATCGTAGATACTGCGGGACGGCTGCATACCAAATCAAACTTGATGATCGAACTTGAAAAAATGAAACGCACCGCCGCAAAAGTAATTCCCGGCGCGCCTCACGATGTGCTGCTGGTGCTGGATGCGACTACCGGGCAAAACGGTTTGGCGCAGGCCAGGCAGTTCACCACTACGGTGGGCGTGACTGGAATTATTTTGACCAAGCTGGATGGCACCGCCAAAGGCGGAATCGTAGTGGCCATCGCCCGAGAACTGCGCTTGCCAATTCGCTTCGTGGGCACCGGGGAACAAATTAACGATATGGTTCCCTTTGACGCACAGACTTACGCAGACTCCCTCTTCAATTAATCGTGGACGCCAACGCCATCGGCTACATGCAGCGCGCCATGAACTTGGCGCGCAAAGCAACTGGCTTGGCGAGCCCCAATCCGCTGGTCGGATGCGTGCTGGTGCGCGAAGGGCAAATTGTTGGCGAGGGATTTCATCAGTACGACTTACGCGATCACGCGGAAGTGGTGGCCATTAAATCCGCGGGAGAAAAAGCGCGCGGCGCGACGCTGTATGTAAATCTAGAACCGTGCAATCACACCGGGCGCACCGGGCCTTGCACCGAAGCGATCATCAAGGCGGGGATCCAGCGAGTGGTAGCTTCGATCGACGATCCCAATCCCGTTGTTGCCGGCGGCGGCTTCGATCGATTGCGAGCCGCAGGCGTTGAAGTGTTCACCGGAGTGCTGGAAGAAGCGGCGCGGCGGCTGAATGAACCGTTTGCAAAATGGATTCGCAAGAAGCGGCCGTTCGTCACGCTGAAATCCGCGATGACGTTGGATGGCCAACTGGCATTACCCCAAGCGGGCAAAAGAAAAAGCAGCACGTGGATTACTTCGGAGGAATCTCGCGCGGAAGTGCATCGCATGCGGCATGCTTCGGACGCGCTGCTCACTGGTATCGGCACAATTCTGGCTGATGATCCGCTGCTGACGGAGCGCAGCGGGCTGCCGCGCCGACGGCGATTGTTGCGCGTGATCCTGGATTCAAAATTGCGATTGTCACCCCGAGCGCGGATCGTCAAAAGTGCGGATGATGATCTGTTGGTATTTACGACTGAAAATGCGGGAACTGCGAGAGCTCGAAGTTTGCAGATGGCTGGCGTTGAAATTGTCAGCATGAAAAAGCGCGCAGGACATATGGATTTGAATGCGGTGATGAAAGAATTGGGCAAGCGTGAAATTTTGAGCGTACTGCTGGAAGCAGGCAGCGAGTTGAATGGAGCGGCGCTGGCGGCGGATATAGTGGATAAAGTGTTTTTATTTTACGCGCCGAAATTCGCGGGCGAAACGCGCGTGCCGTTCGCTACGGCAAAAAATTTGAAACATGCCCAGTTACGCACTCTGAATATTCATCAATTCGGGGCAGATTTTGCGGTTGAGGGGATGCTGCACGATGTTTACAGGAATTATTGAACACGTCGGGCTGCTGCATTCACTCGAGCTAACCGACATTGGCGGGCGCGTGGCGATCCATGCTCCTACGTTGACGGGTTCGCTGGCGGTGTCGAAGAGCATCTCGGTAAATGGCTGTTGCCTTACGATCACCGAGTTGCATGGAGAAAGGTTTTCTGCCGATCTCTCTGCCGAGACGGTGAGTAAAACTTCTTTTGGCGCCGCTGGTCCCAAATGGAAAAGAGGTATGCACGTAAATCTGGAGCAGCCGCTGACGGTCGGTCAAGAATTTGGCGGTCATTTTGTATTGGGGCATGTTGATGGCGTTGGACGGGTGACTGAGTTGCGTCTGGAGGGCGTTGGCGGCGAAAGCTGGAGATTCGGGGTCGAAGTGCCGCCGGACTTCGCACGATACATTGTGCCGAAGGGCTCGATCACTGTGGATGGTATAAGCCTGACAGTGGCGAGTTGGGACGGCCGAATCGTGGAGATCGCCGTTATCCCTTATACGTATCAGCACACCAATTTGCGCGACCGGGTTGTGGGAGATGCCGTAAATCTTGAGGCTGATGTGCTGGGAAAATATATCGAGCGGTATCTGGAAGCGCGAGAAAAGAATTCCGGCTCAACCCGACAGTCCTAACTACGAAGTTTGATTTGCAACCAACACCGTCGCGCTGTCAAATCGATCATCGGTGATCAGCAGCCTCAAGCGCCGCTCGTGCTACCTTGCGGGTTAAATTGGAAACCGGTACTGAGGAAAAATCCTTCAACAAAATTATTCTTGCGCCTGTGATGGGTGGCAATTTTTTGAACTTCACGAGAAACGGAAGCAAGCTGATGGCGCGATAAGTTACCGCGTGGCGAATCTTGCGAAGCGTTACGAATCGCGACGGCAGCCCCGTTCTGCCCACTACATTTTTCAAATATCGCCGCAAATCGCTTGCCGGATCTTCGTTAACCGCTAAGGTTGGGAAGTGCCACATCTTCGAGACCAGCGTGGGAATATCATCCGGCAGTGCTTTTCCGGCGATATTTTTGGGGGGCGGAAGCAAAATACACCTGCTTCGGCCGTCGACTAAAACTGCGGCCGCCAGTTGCACGCTCACAGTGGTGCGCTTCTTGCGTTTCTCGGGAATTAAATCCTGAATTCCCAATTTGCGCGCGCGGCAGAATTTCGCCACCGGACATAGCAAGCATCGCGGCGAGCGCGGTGTGCAGATGGTGGCACCAAGCTCCATCATGGCCTGATTCCAATTCCCGGGAGCGTCAGGCGCCAATAGGTGGTCTGCGGTGCGCTGCAATGATTCCCACCGTGAGCCCTCGCGTAAGGCTACGCGAACCGCTTCGAGTCGCGCCACCACGCGCGCAACATTACCTTCGACCACGGCGTGATGTTTTCCAAAGGCGATGCTCAAGATGGCATTGGTCGTGTATTTGCCAATCCCGCGCAACGCTCGAATATGATCTTCGGTGGTGGGAAATGTGCCGCCATGGTCGCTGACAATTTGTCGCGCAGCGGCCTGCAAATTCCGAGCGCGGCTGTAGTAGCCGAGGCCCGACCACATACGAAGCACCTCAGCCTCTTCTGCTTCTGCCAACGCGCGCACATCGGGGAAACGAGCGCAGAATTTCTCAAAGTAAGGAATCACAGCAACGACGCGGGTCTGCTGCAGCATGATTTCAGAAATCCAGATGCGGTAAGGGTCGCGGCCACGACGCCAAGGCAAATTTCGCTGGTAGCTGGCAAACCAGTTGAGCAACTCGGCGCGGAATTCTTTAAGGCGGGAACCTGCAAGAGCGGAAGGTGCGTTCATCAACGGTCCATTTTCGCACACTCAACGTGCCGTGCGTGAAAACCGCGCTACTTCAATCCTCCGCGACGCGATTTTTCATTTTGCGGAAAAGATTAATCGGAATTGATTCGCGTCGAAGTCGAGCTAGCGAAGAGCACCCCAAGACCCAGGCTAAAAATCGAGCCTGGGGCACCCTACGTGTTATCGGGAAGTTGTAACACGTCATCCAAAAAAATTACGTAAGAGGAGTACCACACGTTGGCGGGAATGGAGCCGCGCGGCTGACTGGTAACGATAACCTTGAACAATTCCGGCGAAGAAGCCAAATCAGTGATCAACGTGTGTTTGGGATCGGGCGGCAGCGGACTCGCCAGCGCCAAATATCGCAAAATTAAAAATACAATTTCTTCCGCAGGGGCCAGGCGTGTTTCCACGCCTGCGCTGCGAAATTGCAGGTGCGCGTTGCGCTCATAAAAATGCCAACTGAGCGCCGCGCACAGCGTAATAGCCCGTTCAAATCGTTCGCTGGCGGTATGCGTGGCGGGATCGCTTCCCGGTTTGAGCACCGAGGTGATGTGCGGATCGAGAACCAGCAGCACGCGACAGTCGTCTTCGCGTGTAAACTCGCGCACCATCAAGGACCCGGAACGTGCCGAGGCTTTCCAGTGCACATGCCGCACGCTGTCGTTGGCCACGTAGCCGCGCAGCGCGTACAAATCCTGGCCGCGCCCCTTCGACAAACTTTCCAGCGCGCCGTGCAATCCCGGCAGAATTTCGACTAATTCGTCGGTGGGAGCGACGGAAGGATACACCACTGCTTCGGTTTTCAAATCCAGCCGCCGCGTTTTCTGCAAGAAGCCAAAAGGGAAGCGGGTAACAATGCGAAAAGCATCCTGCCGGTGCACTCCGCGGCGCATAAAGGTCATCGGCACGGTTTGCTGCACGCGATCGCGTTTTGGCAAATAGGGAAAGTACACCGGAGTTTCCAGCATGGCTACCACGGGAGAGTCCTTCGGCTTGACGGCTTCGACGCGCAAAGAAAAACTCGGCAAGGTGTGCTTATCGTTTTGCAATTGAATATTGGCCCGCACCGGCTGGCCGGCAAAAATGTGTTCCGGCAGCTCCAAACGCATCTCCACGCCGGATAAGCTTATCGAGGAAAGAATGCCGGACATCAGGATGATGGCGATGAGGCAGGCCAGCACGAGGAATAACAAATTGTTGCCGGTGTTCAGCGCCGCCAGGGCCACGAGAATAATTCCGCCAAAGTAAATCCAGCCCGCTCGCGAAACGCGGTATTCCATTTTGTAGCCGATCCAGCGCAGGGGAGTGCGTTGGGCCATGGCGGGAACCAGGGTAATCGCTACCCAGGTAGCGACCGCCAGCGCTGCGACTGCCGAGGTGCTGGCCAGCAGCAACTGACCCAGCTCCGCGGCCGCGCCGGAATACAGCGCCAGCAGGAGCGCCACGGCTAAGGCCGCAAGAGCCAAAAGAAAAGTGCGTACCGGCGAGCGGTCGGAGCGTGCCCGGAGATGGGCGATGAATGAGTGGCTAAAGCTCATAGGAAGAATCGTTCCGCAAAATAATTAGAATTGAAAGACAGCGGTGACGGAGGCGTGGAAAACAAATACGCCGTTGTGGTGCGAGAAAATCCGGCAACGATTAAAAGGTTCACAGCGGTACGGGAACGGACTCCACAATGTCGCGCAGCACGGATTCGGTGGTTTCCGATTTTTTCTGCAGCGAAGCGTGTCGCGAACTGGCAACTACGCGATGCGAAAATACCGGCACGGCGAGTTTTTTGAAATCATCCGGCAAACAAAAATCGCGGCCATCGAGGAAAGCCCGCGCTTGCGCGGCGCGCTGCAGCATCAGTGTGCCGCGCGGGCTGACTCCCAGGGCCAACAAGTCGGAATTTCTGGTACGGTTCACGATTTCCAGCGCGTAGTCGTGCAGGCTGGAATCCACTTTTATGTGCGCCACTTCATCCTGCATGGTGAGCACTTCGCTAACGTCCGCTACCGGCTCGAGAGCATCCAGCGGATTTTCTCCGCGCACGCCCACGCGTTTGCGCAGAATTTCTCTTTCGGTCTCGGGCGAGGGATAGCCCATTTTGATGCGCATCAAAAATCGATCGAGCTGCGATTCTGGCAGCGGATATGTGCCGTGATGTTCGACAGGATTCTGCGTGGCAATCACCAGGAACGGCTGCGGCAACGCCATGGTTTTTCCGTCGATGCTTACCTGCGCTTCGTTCATGGCTTCCAGCAGCGCCGATTGTGTGCGTGGCGTGGTGCGATTGATTTCGTCGGCCAAGACCACGTTGGCGAAAATCGGCCCGGAGCGAAATTCAAATTCGCGAGTCTCGGGGTTATATACGCTGACGCCGAGCACATCGCTGGGCAGCAAATCGGAAGTAAATTGAATGCGCTGGAAGGTGCAATGAAAGGATTTGGCCAGCGCTTGCGCCAGGGTGGTCTTGCCGACGCCGGGCACGTCTTCGATCAGCAGGTGGCCGCGAGCCAACAAGGTGATCAAGGAAAGTTGGATGGCTTCTTCTTTACCGTAGATGGCGCGCGCGATGCTGCGCTGCAGCTGCGCGACGACTTGAGAGGTGGCGGTCGGCATTGGTTGAAAACCCGGGCCCTTCCTGTTACAACTAAACCACGAACGGGCGATTAGCTCAGTTGGTTAGAGCGCTCCCCTCACACGGGAGAGGTCAAAGGTTCGAGTCCTTTATCGCCCACCATCCTACCTACCAAGTGTCTCATTATTGTGGCGAGGAGTTGGTGCAGGGAAGAGTACAGGTGTGTTTAAAAAGTGATTTTGAGCACCACAAATACAATTTACGCTCTGGGGTAAGGCGTATTGGGGCAAATGTAAGGCGAACCCTTATGCTAATCTTTTGGTGCAGGTCTGGTTCGTTGTTTCGACCTTCTCAGTGGTTATTGCCATGCTCAAGACCCTACTTCTAGATTGTTCTACATGTGATTGAAGCAGATAGTACTGCAAGGCAGATACAAGTCTACTTCGATCATGCTCTGAGGCAGGGCGATGCCGCTGTGTATTATCTATATAAAATTATTGAATTGATAGAAAACAAATTTAGCGGCGAAACGAATGCTATTAAGTCAGTCGGCGAGAGCGCTGCGTGGAAATCTGTCAAACGACTGGCAAATGAAAGTTACCGAGATGCCCGCCATGCTCCAAAGGTAGGGGACGTAATCAAGAAGTGGAGCGAGGAGGAACTCAGGCGTGCTTCGAGGATACGAAGAAAGTCGTTGCGGCTTACTTTTCGACACTTTTCCGCACTGAGGCGGGCTGAGTGTTTGCGGACCAATGTCTCCTCGCAGGGGATTTATAAAGAACATTATTATGACAACATTTCTGCGCACGCTGGAGTTTCTGTGTTTGGGGCTGTGGCTTGGCAGCGATGTGTTTTTGAGTTTTGTGGTGGCGCCGGGTGCGTTCAACGTGCTGGCGACGCGTGATCAGGCCGGGGTGATGGTGGGATTCGCGCTTACGCGCATGCACATGGGCGGGATCATTTGTGGAGTGATTTTTCTGTTGGCGCGGCTGGCGCGCACGCGGTCATTCGCTAGCGTCGGGGCCCCGGCTGCCTTATGCGTGGTGGTGATGATAGCGGCTACGCTGGTTTCGCAATTCACAGTGAGCGCGAAGATGGCGGCGTTGCGAGGGCAGATGGGGTCGATTCAGGCTACTGCGGCGGATAGTCCGCTGCTGGCGGAGTTTACGCGGTTGCATAGTATTTCTGTTTCGCTGGAGAGCGTGGTGTTGTTGGCGGGGATTGCGGCGATGTTTTTGTTGGCGCGAGAAGTGGCGCGGCTGACTTAGGAAGAAAAATCAACTGCAAGACCCATGTTCATACCTCAACTGCGAACATGGGGCACCCGGCTGAGTTAGGAAGGAAATCAACTACAAGACCCAGGCTACAAATCGAGCCTGGGGCACCCTCCGCTTCCGATCGCATGGAGTTTGAGTTCGATTACCGCGGTGTCATGTGGATTTTGAAGTTGCGTTCCGCGGGCGTGCCTTTTTTCTATTTTTAACTGTAGGCTGCGGTTGGTTTTTTTTCCTGCGGGCGATGGATTTGGCGATTTTGTTGGTGGCTTTGTAGCCGGCGCGTTCGAACGCGCGCCACATGTACCAGCTGGCGACGGTGCGGTAGGGGCGCCAGCGTTCGCCGAAGGCCAGCAATTCTTTTGGTTTGGGCATGCGTTTTTTGCCGTAGGTGACGGACCAGCCTTTTTTTACGCCGAGATCGTGGATGGGTAGGACGTCGGGGCGGCCTAAGCGGAAAATTAGAAACATTTCTACCGTCCAGGCTCCTATGCCGCGGACGGAGACCAGGCGTTCGACGAGTTCTTCGTCGGACATTTTTTGGGCTTGCTCCATGGTGGGGACGACGCCGTCGATGGTTTTTTGCGCGAGGTCTTTCATGGCTCGAACTTTTGCGCCGGAGAGGCCGGCTTTGCGCAATTTTTGCGGGCGGAGTTTCAGCATTTCTTGCGGCATTGGGGGGCGGCCATTCGTTCCCAAGGCTTTGATGCGGGCGAAAATCGTGGCGGCGGCTTTGCCGGAGATGGATTGATAGGCGATGGATTCCATCAGCGCTTCGTAGGGGCTGTCGGTGGATTCCATTTCGATCTGGAACTCGACGGTTTCTTCGATGAGGCGGGCGAGGCGCTCGTCTTTGGCGGCGAGGGCTGCTTTGGCGATACGGAGGTCGAAGGGGAGTGTCGGGGATGTTTTGGTCATCGAATAATCCGCACAGTGAATTCGCTCCTGAAAACTAATTTGAGTGTGAGCATAGTATCGAGAAACTGAACGTTGGAAAACTCCGAGTTGGGCTTCGAGTAAATCGTTCCGAACTCTCCTGTTCATTTGCAAAGGCCCCACACGTAACTGCGACGTGTGGGGCACCCAAAGCAGGATTTTGCGCGTCGTGATGATGGCAGGGATGTGTTTTGGGCGTCTATCCGCTTCCGTCCAAGGACATGCGGCGCAAAGAGGGGCAGCGGCGCTGTGCTAACATATCGCGTTTATGCAAACAGGAATTATCGGTCTGCCGCAGGTCGGAAAAACCACGCTGTTCAGAATTCTCACTAAAGCTAGTGTTGAGGGCAAGCCTGGCGCGCAAGGGACGCATGTGGGCGTCGCCAAGGTGCCTGAGCCGCGGCTGGTGGAGCTGGCGAAGCTTTATAATCCCAAGAAAATTACCTATGCCACGGTGCAGTATGTGGACGTTGGCGGGATGCAGAAAGACCGCAACCGCGACGCGCTGGCGCCGCTTGCGCGAAGTGGATACCATTGCGCATGTTATTCGAGTGTTTGACGATCCGTCGGTGCCGCACGCGGCGGGGAGCATTGATCCGTTGCGCGATGCGACCAACCTGGAGTTGGAATTAATTCTGGCGGATCACGACCAGATTACTCGCCGGCTTGAGCGGCTCGAGAAAGATTTAAAGAAAAAGAAAGATCCCGTTTTGGAGGCAGAGAAAGCGGTCCTCGATAAGTGCAAAGCGCATCTGGAATCTGAAAAGCCGTTGCGCGAACTGGAGCTGACGGCCGAGGAGCGCAAGCCTATCGGGGGATTTTTATTTTTGTCGCAGCGGCCGATGCTTTATGTGTTGAATCTTGGGGATGACGAAGCGGCGGAGCTTTCGACTGCGGTGGAGCGACATAAATTGAGCGCGCTTCAAGGGCGGCCCAATACCGCGGTGATCGCAATCTGCGGGCGACTGGAAGCGGAGCTTGCGCAGATGGAAGAAAAAGAAGCCGCCGAATTGCTGGAATCGTACGGGCTGAAAGAGCCGGGCTTGAATCGCTTGATCCATGCAACGTATGAGCTGATGGGCTTGATTCCTTATTTTACGGCAGGTGAGCCGGAAGTGCGCGCGTGGACGATTCGAAAAGGCGCCACTGCGGTGAAAGCGGCGGGCGAAATTCATAGCGACATTGAAAAGGGTTTCATTCGCGCGGAAGTGGTGCGTTGGAATGATCTGCTGGCCGCGGGCAGCATCGCTGCCGCGCGAGAAAAAGCTCAGGTGCGCCTCGAAGGGCGTGATTACATCGTGCAGGAAGGCGACGTGATTTTGTTCCGCCACAGCGGTTGATGGTTGATTTGCGAGCGGAATCTTTACGTGAGTTTTTCAGGCGGGCGCGATGAATCCAAGAGAGATTGCGCTGCGCGGATTGATCCTGATGTTTCCACGTTACGAACCCCACCCTGCAAAAACCTCAGGGTGGGGCACCCTCGGCGCTAAGGGCGGGGCATCCAAATTCTGAATCTCGAAAATTCGCGTGTGGGGCTTGCGGCTGTTCTGGGGCTGGTGGCTGCGGGCGGCAATTTGCTGGGCGGCTACTTCGTGGTTTATCGCAAGTGGCAGCGGCGTAACCTGCAATATTTTGTGGCGTTGGGCGCGGGCTACATGCTGGCTGTGGCGTTCCTGGACGTGATTCCTGAGTCCGTGCGGCTTGCGGGCGACAGCGCGTTCCTGGTGATCCTCATCGGCTATTTCCTGATCCATCTGTTCGAACACACTATCGCGCCGCACCTTCATTTCGGGGAAGAGACGCATCACGAAATAGTCAGCCATCACCACGTAGCGCGCCACCATGCTGCTGGGGCTGGTGATTCATACTTTTTTTGATGGAGTGGCGATTGCCTCCGGCTTCCTGGTATCGAATTGGCTCGGGGTGGTGATTTTCGTGGCTATTTTTCTGCATAAGCTTCCTGAGGGTTTTACGGTTGCTAGCGTTGTGCTGGCCAGCGGGCAGAGCCGGCGCAACGCTATTCTGGCTTCCGGGTTACTAGGTGTAGCTACGTTGTTAGGGGTGCTGCTTACGACGCTCCTGGAAAGCCAGCTCAAATACGCTTTGCCGCTTTCAGGGGGGGTAACGCTGTATGTTGCGGCTACCGACCTGCTGCCGGAAGTGAACCGCGAGCCCAACTGGCGTATGGCGTTACTGGTGTTCGTTGGGGTAGCCAGCCTGCTGATAATGCGGAGTTTGTTCCATGTATAAAGTCCCTAGCGACCCGCTCAGTTTTACATCCACGATTTGCAACTTTCTGACAATACACGGGTTTGATACAGTGTGTCGGCAATGGCCAGGACCGACGTCCAACTGATGCTGGACGTGAAGGCGGGCGACGAACAGTCGTTCGCGCTTCTCTTGCATCGCTATAGGACGCCGCTGGTTAACTTCCTTTACCGCATGGTTCGGAACCGTGAGCAGGCAGAGGATCTGGCACAAGAGGTTTTCATCCGGGTGTATCGGGCGCGGGCGGATTACGTGCCGAGCGCGAAGTTCACCACCTGGTTGTTCCGGATCGCCACGAATCTGGCGCTGAATTCGGTTCGGGACACGCGTCATCAGCGCATGGAAGTCTCTCTGGACGCTCCGGTGACAGTGGATTCGGAAGAAGGCGATGAGCGTCCGCTCGATGTTGCGGAGAAAAATCCCAACATCGAGGAACACCTGGTACAGGAGGCGCAGCGGGACATGATCCGGCACGCCATAGACAAGCTTCCTGAAAAGCAGCGCGCCGCGGTGTTGCTGCACAAGTATCAGGATCTGGATTATGGCGAGATTTCGAAGATTTTATCTTGCTCGGAAAGCGCGCTCAAATCGCTGCTTTTTCGGGCGTATGAAACGTTGCGAGTTGAACTAGCCCCACTCGTGGCGTTGCGAGGAAAAAGCTAAAGGGCCATGGAAGGGAAGGCAGTCATGAGTTGTACTCGAATGGAAAACCGGCTTCTCGGATATATCGACGGCCGCTTGAAAGAAAAAGAACAGCGCGAGATGGAGAAGCATCTGGCGACGTGCCCTACGTGTTCTGTGCGGGTGAACGAATTTCGCTCGGTTAGCAGTTTGTTGGATGAGCTGCCGCAGATTGAGCCGTCGGCTGCATTTGATGTTCGCGTGCGCGCGCGCATTGCCGCTGAGCCGGTGAAACAACACTGGTGGTCATGGCTGGGCGCGGCGCCTCGTGTGTTAGTGGCCGCTTCGATGTTGCTGCTGGCCACGGTTTGGGTAGGCCACCGTCCGGCGGACAGCAACAACATGGCAAGTTCTGGCAGCCCTGATGAAACGCAGATTATGCAGGATCAGGATTTGCCAGTGCTGGAAAACTACGATGTGCTGGCCAACTTCGAGCCTCTGACGGAATTGCCACAACCCGTTTCGCCGGACGAACCGACTGAACAGGACATGTAAAAGCGGATGACGCTGAGGACAAAAATCGAGGGCTGCCTGCTCGCGCTTTGTCTCAGCGCGAGCTTAGCGGCTTCGAGTTTCGCGCAAAGCTCGAATCCAAGCAACAGGCCTCCACAGCAACCCGCGCCTGCAGCTCCGCATTCGACTCCACTTCCTGCCCAGCGCCCAGATAGTGGCAACAGGCCGCCCCAACGGTCGGCACCTCCGCCCGCTTCGAGCCCGGCGCCGCGGGGAGGGCCAGGGCAGTCGACCGGTGGCGCGCACCCGCCCGCGTCACGAGATGACCGGCCTCCGGCTCGCTCCGGGACTGCAAATCCTTCTTCCGGGCGAAACTCAGTTCATCAGCCGATGGATCCCAACCGGCCGCCAGTCAACCGAGTGGATCCCAATCGCCCGCCGGGCAGTCAATATTCACGAGACGAGCAATATTCAAGAGGCGGGCAAAATAGTTACAACAGCTACAGAAATAACCAGCAACGACTTAGCCCCGAAGAGCGCCAGAGGGTGCTGCAGAATCAGCAACGCTTTCGGCAATTGTCTCCGCAACAGCAGCAGGACATGCGCGACCGCCAACACGTCTGGCAGCAGATGACGCAGCAACAACGCGATCACATTAAATATGAAGTGCTGCCGAACTGGCGCAATTTGCCGCCGCAACGAAAGAAAGCCATCGAGCAGCGTTTGGGCGTTCTCCAGAATATGCCGGAGTTTGCGCGCAACCAGCATTTGAACGACCCGAACTTTACGCGCGGGATGAGCGCAGAAGACCGCTCCATGCTGCGCGATCTAAGCCATCTTCACGTAGGCGGCGCACCTGACCCGCCATCGAATAACCCTTACTAGCGCAAGGAAGCTGCGGCATTAGGCCGCGTCTACCCATCGGATAATTTCGCTATATAGTTTCTCAATATAAATTCACCACGCTGGTTTGCGTTGCGCTCCTCCGCAAACAATCCTCCGTTACACTACTAGTGACGCGTTTAGGTGACGCGTCCGCGTCAACGACTCACGCATCGAACTGGAGAGGGATCTTCCGCTAGTGTCTACGCGCTTCCGCGCAATGCAGCACCGCAACTTTCAACTTTTCATCGGCGGCCAGCTAATTTCACTCATCGGCACGTGGATGCAGACGACCGCGCAGTTGTGGCTGGTCTACAAAATGACGGGGTCGGCGGCGCTGTTGGGTGTCTTCGGATTTGCGAACCAGGTGCCCATTTTATTTCTGGCGTCAATTGGCGGTTATGTCGGCGATCGCTATAACCGACATTATGGGGTCATTGCCACCCAGGCGGTATCCATGCTGCTGGCTTTCGCACTCGCGGCTTTGACCTTTGCGGAAGCGATAAAAGTATGGGAGTTGATTCTCATCGCTTTTCTGGTCGGAATCGTTAACGCCTTTGACGTGCCCATCCGCCAAGCCTTTCTCGTGCAGATGGTCGTTAAGGAAGACCTGCCCAACGCTATCGCGTTGAATTCTTCCATCTTCAATGGCGCACGAGTGGTGGGTCCTGCGGTGGCCGGCTTTGCGCTGGCGTGGAAAGGACCGGCATGGTGTTTTCTGTTGAACGGCATCAGCTTCCTCGCGGTGCTCGCCGCGTTGCTGGCCATGCGCATACCAAAAATGGCGGTAAAGCCTCCCGAAGGTTCACCCTTTCAGAATTTTATTCAAGGCTTCCGGTTTGCCATGAGCGATATGCCGGTGCGTTCAGCTTTGTTGCTGCTTAGTCTCTTAAGTCTTCTGGGACTGCAATACTCGGTTTTCCTGCCGATATTTGCGAGCGAAGTTCTGCATCGCGGCGCCAAGGGTTTTGGGCTGTTGATGAGCACTGCCGGAATTGGAGCGGTCCTGGGGGCTTTGTATTTCGCTGGGCGTACCAGCTACAAGGGGCTGGCGCGCTGGATTGCGGGCACCTCGCTGGTTTGTGGAGTTTGCCTGGTTCTCTTTTCACAATCCAAGGTGTTCTGGTTCTCTGCCGCGGTTTTACTTGTTGTGGGTTTCGCCGCCACGGTGCAAATGGCTGCCACCAACACCATCGTGCAAAGCCGTGTGCCGGACGAACTGCGCGGACGGGTTATGGCGGTTTACGCGACCATGTTCATGGGCGTGCAACCGATTGGATCGCTGATCGCTGGCGGCGTAGCCAAACACATCGGCGCGCCCAACACGCTGACCGTCTTCGGGGCGCTCGTGCTGGTCGGTAGCCTGGTTTTCTTGTTTCGAGTGGTCTTCCGTCTACGCGCACAGAGCACGCACGCCGCGCCGAACTCAACGGGATAATGCCCGGCAGGACACTCCAGAAACGGTCATAAAAGTGCAAACGAGTTGTTGACCATGCCCGGTCAGAACACGCGGTAGTAAAGAAATTTACCCGGGAAAGCGGTCATCCAGATGAAAATACGATTTGAATTGAAAATAGTGCTCGGTATGTTTGTCGCGTTAATGCTTGGCGGCGGGACATTGGCGGACAGCGTTTCGACCTACCAAGGCAATGCTGTCAGCGATACGAGAGGCAGGGACTTCGATGTCCCTCGCGGACATGGCTGGGATCGAGTCATCAACCCCTGCAATTGCAGTCTGGACGGCGGTTTTAGTCGCAAAGATCTGGAAAAGGGCACCGGCTGGAGCTTCACCGCGGGGTCGCATACTGTGGCCGTGCCTGCGGCGGAACCGGCAACGGGTCTATTTGTGGGTTTAGGTTTGGCAGTGTTTGGTCTGATGCGCCGTCGCAAGAAAAAACCGCTGGAAAACACTGTGTGGGAGAATCTGGGTTAACGTTTTTTCTGGCAGTACCCATCCTCGGCTACCGGCACGCGCCGGAATTATTTTTACCATTTTTCGCACACAAAGTGCCCATCTTCGGCACGTTCCCATAATCTATGTCGGATTCGATCGGTAAATCCATGTCAGGCTTTATGTCCGCCGCTATCGCTGTGGCCGGGATGTCGGCCACCCGGGCTAGTACCGCATCTACCCTACTTCGGTTGGGCGACAGCGAGCAGACTGGATCTGTGGCTGCGGCGTCATTCACCAACAACAGGGCTTGGCACCGGCAGCCGCCAAAATCGACTTCCCGGCGGTCGCAACTGCGACATGGCTCCTGCATCCAGCCTTCGCCCCGAAATTTTTGGAATGCGGCGGAGGATTCCCAGATTTCGCGCAGGCTGCGGTCTTTGACATTTTCAAACGTGAGCCCCGGGATCACACGGGCGGCATGGCAGGGCAAAACGTCGCCGCTCGGCACGACCAACATGAGTTTGCGTCCCCAGCCGCCCATACAGGCCTTCGGAAATTTCGCGTAATAGTCGGGAACCACGTACTCGATGCGCATCTTGCCGCGCAGCCGCTCCTGGGCCTGCTTCAATATTTCCAGCGAGGAATCCAGTTGCTCGCGGGTGGGTAGCAGATTTTCGCGGTTGGCAAAAGCCCAGCCGTAATACTGCACGTTGGCAAACTCAACTCGTGTGGCGCAGGAAGCTTCCGCGATGGCCAGCATTTCCGGGAGTTGATCGATGTTGCGGCGATGGATTACGAAATTCAGAGTTACCGCCACGCGATAGCCACGCAGCCACTCAAGCACGCGCAATTTCTGCGCATGCGTGGTGGTGCCGGAAATTTCGCTGGCGATTTCTGGGCGGGCGCCCTGAAAGCTGAGCTGGAAATGGTCCAATCCCGCCGCGACCAGTTTTTCGAGGCGCGCTTCGTCGAGCGGCAATCCGGAGGTAATGAGGTTCACGTACAGGCCGGCGGCGCGTGCCGCGCTCACTAGCTCGACAATATCCGGCCGGGCTAGCGGCTCGCCGCCGGTGAAGTCCGCCTGTAATACGCCAAGTTCTGCGGCCTGAACAAAAACTTTGCGCCAAGCTTCGGTGGAAAGCTCATTCGTGCGCGCATTCAGTTCCAGGGGATTCGAACAGTATACGCAGTGCAGCGGGCACCGGTGCGTAAGCTCGGCGATTAAAGCGAGGGGCGTAGAAACGGGGCTATTCATTTTCTATTTAAATGATATCTGATTGACCAGCCGTTCGTGACGTCACGAGCCCGGCATCAGCGGCTGAAGCCGATTGTTGACCGAGCTGAATAGAGAAATTGAAGTCCCCGGGGTCTGAACAGAGGGCGCCAGACGGATACAATTTCCGTCGCTAGCTTGCACCTCGGCCCGCGGAGTCCTCTCCCGCTTCAAAGTCCAACGCACGCTGATCGTTGAGCAAAGACAAATATCCGAGGATGTCGTTTCTACTTTTTGCGGGTCGGCTTTGTCGTAAATCTTCTGCAATTCCGTAATAATTTGGCGCACGGTGTGTCGGCCATCGCAACGCTCGACGATTTCCAGGCTCGGGCCCATCAATCGCAGCGCTTTTTCCGGCATCAGCAAGACTCGCGGCTGTTGCTTCGCGTCGTTCAGGCGGCATCCTGCCGCCAAACGCGGACGGCTATTTAAATCGGGGGTCATAAAATTTTTTGGCGGCGTAATCATTTGTCGCTTGGCTTAAAAGCGCCGGGTGGTGGCCAGCCGGGTTGCACATACGCGAAATACAAGGCATCGAGCTGGGCCCACAGAATGTCGCACTTGGTGCGCAGCGCGGCGTAGGCTTTTTGCTGTTCCTCGGGCGTTCGCGCGTTCTTCACTACCCACGCCAGCGCGAACTCCGCATCCTCGGGAGCCTGCGTCAAGCGCGCGTTGAAATAATCCAGTCCGCCGGTCAGCCACGGATAATGCTGGCGCAGGCGGTCGACTCGCAGAGTGATCAATTTGTGCGAGAAAAGTTCGGTCAGCGAAGAAGCCACCGCTTCGAGCAGCGAATGGGTGCTCACAAAATTTACGTAGGCCTGCACCGCGAATCGTGTGGCTGGCAATATGCCGTCGCCATGCAGCGCTTGCTGGCGTGGCAGTCCGGTGGCCTCCACCAGCCGCAGCCACTTTTCGATGCCGCCGGGATTGTTTCCGTCGCCGTCGTGGTCGATCACGCGCTTGCGCCACGCCAGACGGAACGCGGGATCGTCGCTGCGCGCCAGAATGGCCGCATCTTTCAGCGGAATATGGCTCTGGTAGTAGTAGCGGTTCAGTGCCCAGGCTTGCAGTTGCCCGCGCGTCAGCTTGCCTTCATGCATCAACAAATGAAACGGGTGCTGGTGGTGATAGCGCTCTTCGCCAATGGCGTGAAAGCCGGCGATGAATTCACTTTCCGGCAGCAACTTTTTTCCGGCGGTGAGGCTAGCAGGGATGTTAGCGGGCGCGTTCATATTTCCAGCTCCATCCCATCGTAGGCCAATTCAAAACCGGCATCCAGCACCGCGCGATGCTGCGGGCTGTCTTCGTCGAGGATTGGATTGGTATTGTTGATGTGGATCAGAATTTTGCGGCCCTTGATGTTCTTGGGGTACTGCTCGAGCATTCCGCCGGGCCCGGAGAGCGGCACGTGACCGATCTGGCGAGCGGTTTTTTTGCTGCGCCCGGTTTTGATCAATTCGTCGTCGCTCCAGAACGTGCCGTCGATAAAAGCAGCGTCGCTATTTTCGATCCAGGAGCTCCACGCCCCGGCGTGCCCGTTAGCTGTTTTTGTATCTGCGGGAATTGCCGGGGCATAAAATATTTTTTTGTCACCTTTGTGAATCACAAATGCCGATGTGGCTTCCTCGGCGACAAGTGTCCGCCGCAATTCGTCGCTTACGTAATCGGGATAACAGCCGCCCATCGGAACGGTGGTGCAGAGAAACTCTGGCGTGGAGCCCGACTCTTCCTCGAGATGGCAGCCCAAGCGGCCTTTACTGGATAGCCGCACCCACTTTACCGGAGGGTCCGCGCGATCGAGAACACGAAAGACGCGATTTTCTTTTTGCAGCGCGGACTGTACCGAGGGTGTGGCAAAAACAAAAAAGGACTGGAATTCGCGCAAATGAAGAAGACCCGCTACGGAGTCGATGTCGGCGCTTGGCAAGAACACTCCGCCGATAGGGGACTCGACTGGCGCAGGTCCGGCGGCTGCGGGCACGCCCATTCGAGCCGAAGCGCTGGAGGCGCGATTCGGACACAATTCAGGCGTGGCAATGAGTTGCGTTCTCAGGTCTGGAGAAGCGCTAAGTAGAAACCAAACTTTGGAGTTGGTGGTAAAAGCCAGCTGGGTCTGGCTGCGCGCGCGGCCGTGAAATTTCCCGGCTCTTACCCGTTGGCAATTGGCACAAGCGCAATTCCACTGGGGAAAACCACCCCCGGCTGCTGAGCCGAGGACTTTTACGCGCATTCGATCAGGATCCGAGCAGACCGCGGAGCGGTCATCGCACTACAGCTCAGCGTTGGCGTAGGAACTGATTTCGCAGTTGAGGTCGATCTCTTCGTGTTGCGGTGTGGTCCATTCCATGGGAAAGCTCCTTGAATTAAAAAACGAAATATTAATTGCACAAAAAGAATAGCACGCACTCCTTCGGAATGGAACACGGCGTCGACCACAAAACTTTCAGCAGCGGTGCGTTTCATGAATGGGACGTAATTGGCGGGAATTTTGAACGGAAAAATTAAAGATTTCTTAACCTACCATGAATGGTCAGACTCGAATCGGAACATAAAAAGAGCCTACCAAGTATGGTAATAATCATGGCTCTGATACCACAACTGGTTGTAGCAAAAATTGACATTACCACACATGGTGTTTCCACAACTTTTTTCACAACTTTTTACGTTTCCACTTGACATGCCATGAATCACGCATATGATGTGGAGCAATGTGGAGTGAAGTGGGTGGTAGTAGAGGCAAGTAGGGCAGAGTAAAGCGTTGTGGGCATCACCGGGGCAACATAAGAAAGACCTAATTTTTGAGCCATTTGTAGGTGTTTTGGGGGCATTTTGCGCATCCAAGACTTCCTTTTAGTGTGTGGGTGTGTGGCCGTCAAGACTAAAAACGGCTATCACATCGTGAATCCGAGCGGGGCACATGAATCTGCGGGGAAACTATCCGGCGAAGGTCGACGAGAAGGGCCGGTTGAAGATTCCCAGCCTTGTTCTTGGAAGGGCTGAAGGAGTACGGCAATCAGTTTTACATCACCAGCCCAACCGGCGAATCGGCGCGCATTTACCCGATGAAAGTTTGGATGGGTATTGAGGACAAGCTTGCAGGGGTGTCCTCGCAGAACCGGGCGAAGCGAAAATTTCTTATGAGAACGAGTTATTACGGTCAAACGGTTGAACTCGATGCGCAGGGAAGAGTGCTGCTGCCCGCGGTGTTGCGCGAATCGGCGCAAACCAAAGGGCGAAGTGGACGTTTTTGGCAACCTCGATTATCTGGAAGTGATGAATCACACCCGGGTACTCGACGAGCTGAAGAATTCGCCGTACACCGACGAGGATTACAAGGCGCTGGAAGATTTGGGAATTTAACGAGATTGGCAGTAACGAGCGGCGAGTGAGCAGTGAATAGAGCTGAGTCGCACACGCCGGTTTTAGTTGAAGAGGTGTTGCAATGGCTGGAAGTAAAACCAGACGGTATCTACGTAGACGCCACGCTGGGAGCCGGGGGCCACTCGGCGGCCATCGCGCAAAGATTGGTTTCGGGCAAGTTGATCAGCCTGGACCAGGACGAACGGGCCTTAGAGTTGGCGCGGGAGAATTTGAAGCCGTGGAAGGATCGCGTGACGCTCGTGAAGTCGGCATTCTCGAGGATTGCGGAGGTCGCACACGAGTTGGGGATTCCGAAGGTGGACGGGGTCTTGGCCGACTTGGGGGTTTCCTCGATGCAGCTTGATCAGAGCGCGCGCGGGTTTTCGTTTCGCGAAGCTGGCCCGCTGGATATGCGCATGGATGCCGAAGGTGAACTTACGGCAGACGAAATTGTGAATCAGTGGTCGGAAAAAGAAATCGCCGACCTGCTCTATCGCGAAGCCGATGAGCATGATTCCAGAAGAATCGCCAAGGCGATCGTACGAGCGCGACCCCTACGGGATACCGCGCACTTGGCAACGACTGTGGCAGGGGCCCGAAAGCAATGGGGAAGGCAGAGACTGCATCCCGCAACAAAAACGTTTCTGGCGCTGCGGATCGCGGTGAATCGAGAGATGGAGGAACTCGGGCAGTTTCTTTCTCGGACCCCGGCCACAATAAATCCAGGAGGCCGCTGGGTGGTGCTTAGCTACCACTCACGCGAAGATCGCCTCGTGAAGCACGCATTTCAGGAAGGCGAGCGCGCGGGTACGCTGCGCGTGCTCACCAGACACGTCATTCAGCCTAGCGAAGCAGAGCAGGCGAATAATCCGCGGTCGCGAAGCGCGAAACTGCGGTGTGCAGAGATTTTGGCAGCCGCTTAAGGCGCCAGTAAAAGGTAAAGCTATGACGCGGAAGAAGAAGAGCCGGGCATCGACTGAATTTCATACTGTGAAGCGGCTGGATAATACGCGCCTGGTTCGTCACGTGGAGCCGGTAAAGATGCGCAATCTTTATCGCACCGTGGCACTGGGCGGCATTATCGCGGCATTTTTCCTGCTTTATATCTACCAGCATTTCAAATGCATCGACTTGAGCTTCCAGCTCGAAGCCGCGCGTACCGAGCGACTGGAAGCCTCAGCTTTAAATTCATCCTTACGACTCGAAATAGCAGGTCTCAGCAATCCTAAACGCATCGACACGATCGCGCGCCGCCAACTGGGCTTGACGGAAACGTTGCCCTCTCAAGTCCGCGAATACCAACCAGTGGCGGGAGCCGAAGTGGCGGATGCACAGTTAATTCGCGTGAACCACGACCAGTAGTCCAGACCACATGAGGACGCGGGCGCCTAAAGTAAGCAAACCCCTTCCTCCCTTCTCAGTCATCCACAACAAATTTTTCTTTGAGTTGAGCGTCCCACGGGAGGGCGTACCGGCGTAATCCTTACATGCAACAAAGTCGAGCTCACGTCCGTTTGCTGATCGTTGCTGGCGTGGCTCTATTGTGGGCCACCGCAGTTTTTGGACGTCTCGGCTACCTGCAACTTTACCGGCATCGCGACTATCTGCTTCGCGCGCAACGCCAACAGCAACGCATCATTGAAATTTCTCCCAAGCGCGGCGCGATTTACGATCGCAACATGCACGCGCTGGCCATGAGCATCAAGGTAGATTCAGCGTTTGCCATTCCTAACGAGATCAAAGATAAGGCCGCTCGCTGCTCAGCTTTTGTCCGGCGTGCTTGGTCTTCCCGCAGACCTGGTGGAATCGCGGCTGGACTCCTCGCAAAATTTTGTGTGGATCGAACGAAAGCTCACGCCGGAAAAATCCGAAGCGATCACCGCGCTGAATCTGAAAGGCGTTTATACCCAGGCGGAAAATAAGCGCTTTTATCCCAAGGCGGACCTGGCATCGCATGTTCTGGGCTTTGTGGATGTAGATGAAAAGGGATTCGGCGGCATCGAGTACGCACTCGACAACCAGATTCGCGGTAAAAGCGAAAAAATCGTGATGATGGCCGACGCGCATCAGAAATGGTTCGATGGCGGAGAAGCTCGCCGCGATCGCGGCGCCAACGTGGTGCTGACACTGGACGAAAAAATTCAGTACATCGCGGAGCGTGAGCTAGCCGCGGCTATAAACAAAACTCACGCGTTGGCGGGCAGCGTGGTGGTGATGAATCCCAACAATGGAGAATTATTGGCGGTGGCCAACTGGCCGACTTTTGATCCCAACGCGGCGTCCGCAGGAACGCCTGCTGAATTTCGCATGAATCGCGCGGTCAGTGCTCTATACGAGCCGGGCTCTACTTTTAAATTGATAACGCTGGCAGCCGCGTTCGATCAGGGGATTACCAATCCCGACGAAGTTTTCGATTGTGAAAACGGCGCGATTTATGTAGCCGGACACAAAATTCACGATCACAAGCGCTTTGGCTTGCTGACGGTCGCCGACATTCTGGCGTTATCGAGCGACGTCGGCGCTATCAAGATTGCCGAGCGACTGGGCGCGCCAAAATTTTACGATTACATTCACGCGTTCGGGTTCGGGACACCGACAGGCGTTGACCTGCCGGGGGAAAGCCGCGGACTTTTGCGGCCACTGGCGAACTGGTCGCCCATTTCCATTGGCGCGATCTCCATGGGCCAGGAAGTTGGTGTGACACCTTTGCAGTTGATTTCCGCGGTATCGGCGATCGCCAACGGCGGCATGCTTTACAAACCGCACATCGTCGCGGAAGTTCGTCGTGGCGACACGGTATTGCCCCGCGAAGGATTGCTGGCCGCCAGTGAGCCACGCCGCGTCATTCAACCGGAGACCGCGGCCACGCTGCGCCGCCTGATGGAAGGCGTGGTTTTGAACGGAACCGGCACACTCGCTCGACTGGACGGCTGGACCTCAGCGGGTAAAACCGGCTCGGCGCAAAAGATTGATCCCAACACGGGACGCTACTCGCCCACGCAATTGATTGCATCGTTCACTGGATTCGCGCCTATCAATAATCCGGCGGTTGCGATTCTGGTATCTCTCGATTCTCCTATTGGATTGCACGAAGGCGGCATGGTCGCCGCGCCGGTGTTCAAGCGCATAGCCGAACAAGTCTTGCCGTACCTGGAAGTATCCCCGGACGTGCCGGTCAACGAACGGTTGATGCAAGCGGCCTACAAAAAACAAGTGCAGAATGACGCCGAGAATCTTGAAGACTTCACACCGTCTGATTTCTCGCTCTTGCCCGAACAACCCGCAGCTGTTACCTCCAGCGCAGAAACTCATTCGACGAGCAATTTAAATCCCAGTTCACATCTCACGTTAGCGGTTATCGCCGACGAAGACACGGAAATTTCCATTCCCGATTTTTCCGGGAAAACCATGCGCGATGTCACCGAGATGTGTTTGCGGCTGGGACTCGATCCGGTTCTTGTTGGCACTAACCTTGCTACAGAACAGACACCGGCGGCTGGTTCGCAGGTCCGGCGTGGATCGCGCATTACCGTTCAATTTGGCACGCCGGCGATGAAATCAACGGCTACGGGAAATAGGTTCAAATCCGCAAAGCCGTTGAGAGTCGCGCAGCCGTCTAAAGTTGCGAAGAAACACGCGAGGCATAGACATTGAAAAAACCAGCGAAAATGAGGTTGAACGTTTGCCAGCAGATACGAAATTGAGCCAGCCAGACCAAGACGATCGCAAGGTTTCAGGCCATTCAAATGACGGAGGCTCGTCATCAAACGGCAAAAGGGGCAAGCTTCGAGCGAAAAATTTGACGGAAATACTTAGCGGAGTGGAAACAATCACTCCTTTTTCGCTGGCAGCGGAGATCCGCCAAATCGTTTGTGATTCGCGCAAAGTAAAATCGGGCGCAGTTTTCTTTGCGTTGCGTGGAGCGAAAGAAAACGGCCAGGCGTTTATCGCTGACGCCATTCAACGCGGCGCGGTTGCGGTGGTGAGCGACGAGCCGGTCACCGCAGTGGTTCCGCCGGGTGTTGCCGTCATTCAAGTTCGCGAAGCTCGCAAGGCTCTCGCGATTGCCTCTGCCAATTTTTACGATCACCCGAGCAACGCGTTGCAACTCGTGGCCGTCACCGGAACCAACGGCAAAACCACCACCACTTCCGTGATCGACGCCATCATCAAAGCTTCCAAATCCAAGACGGGGCTATTCGGTACCATCGCCTACGAGACGCCCAGCGGAAAATATCCCGCGCCCAATACCACGCCCGAATCGGTTGACCTGCAAGGCTTCCTGGCGGAAATTCGCGACGCCGGAGGAAAATTCGCGGTGCTGGAAGCCAGTTCACATTCGCTGACCATGGATCGCTTGTGGGGGCTGCATTTCTCAGCCGCGGTTTTTACCAACCTCACACGCGAGCACATGGATTATCACAAAACTTTTGAGGATTATTTTGCAGCGAAGAAAACGCTTTTCACGGGTACTGGAGCGGGCGC
This sequence comes from uncultured Acidobacteriota bacterium, assembly GCA_963733775.1. Classification (GTDB taxonomy): domain Bacteria; phylum Acidobacteriota; class Terriglobia; order Acidiferrales; family UBA7541; genus Acidiferrum. The sequence goes on from CAVTEE010000006.1 coordinate 1,195,067, forward strand.
TCCGGATACGGCAATCATTAACATCGACGATGACTATGGCAAGAAACTTCTTGGCATGGCGAGAAAAACCAATACCTACGGCCTCGAAAGCGGCGCTGACATCACCACGAAGAAATTCCAGTTAACTTTCAGCGGACTGGCCTTCACGGCGCAAACACCCAACGGCAAAATCCAGATCACTTCCAGCCTGGTGGGGCGGATCAACGTGTACAACATTCTTGCCGCCATTGGCGCTGCGCAAGCGCTGGGACTCTCTAACGAAATAATTGAAACGGGTATTCGGAATCTCGAAAGCGTGTCCGGCCGATTCCAGCGCATTGATCAAGGGCAGCCGTATTTGGTCATTGTTGATTACGCGCACACCGACGACGCGCTCGAAAGCCTGATTCGCACCGCCCGCGAACTGAATCCCAAGGGACGCATCATCACGCTGTTTGGCTGTGGCGGCTCGAAGGACCGCACCAAGCGTCCAGTGATGGGCGAAGTTACCGGGCGACTCAGCGATCTGACGATTCTATCCAGCGACAATCCGCGGCAGGAAGATCCGCTGAAAATCATCAGCGACATTATTGTTGGGTTGCAAAAAACCAGCGGCAAATATGTCATCGAACCGGACCGCGAAAAGGCCATTGGGTTGGCGATGGACGAAGCCCGCGGCGGCGACATTGTTTTACTGGCCGGAAAAGGGCACGAGAATTACCAGATTCTTGCTGACCGGACGCTGGAGTTTGACGATCGCGACGTGGCGCGCCGCGCTTTGATTCAGCGCGGCTACAAGGCCTCGGCTGCCACGAACGGGTCACCAAAGAGCGGGAGCGAGGGCACGTAAATTGGCACGCGGTTGGCTCTAGTAGTAGGAGTGAGCCACGCGGGCCAGCACAGGAATAGCACGACACGCGGGGCCGAGATTTTTTGCACTAGCCGAAACGTGGGGTGCCAGAATGAGAAGTACAACGCAATTCCGGGCTTCTGCACGCAAACCAAATCCGCTGAGGACTTTATGCTCTGGACAGTTGCACAGATGGCTGCAACGGTGGGCTCCAAGCCAGGTGGGGCGCTCGATCCCGTGGCCCGGCTGGCCGGCGTCTCGATTGATTCTCGCACGGTACGTCCCGGAGAACTGTTCATCGCCATACACGGACCGCGTCACGATGGACACGATCACGTTCCCGCCGCACTGGAGCGCGGCGCGGTGGCGGCGGTGGTGGCCGAAGGGCTGGTATCGCGCTACCCCGGTTGGATCGCCGACCGTTGTATCCAGGTGGCCGACACCTTCGACGCGCTTAAACAATTCGCGCAAGCGGTACGCGAAGCGTGGGGCGGGAAAATTGCCGGCGTCACTGGCTCGGTGGGCAAGACCACAACCAAAGAGATTCTCGCGCAATTGTTGGGCGCGAAATTACGGGTGCTGAAGTCAGAAGGCAATTTCAATAACGAGTATGGTCTACCGCTAACGTTATTCGGGCTGGATGAAAGTCATCAAGCCGCGGTGCTGGAAATGGGCATGTCCCGGCCCGGGGAGCTGAAAAGACTGGCGGCCATAGCGCGCCCGGATGTGGGAGTGGTGACGCGCGTTTCGCCCGCGCATCTGGAATTTTTTATTTCGGTGGATGAAATTGCGCTGGCCAAACGCGAATTGATTGAGGGATTGAACGGCAAGAAATCCGTGGCGGTGTTGAATGCGGACGATGCCCGAGTGGCGGCGTTTGCTGCTCATGCGCCGGGAAAAGTTTTGACTTATGGCATCGATTCACCGGCGGATTATCGCGCGGAACAATTGGAAAATCGTGGCGCGCTAGGGTCGGCATTTACACTGGTCACGAACGAAGGGCGCGTGCGCCTGGAGATTGCGCTCCCGGGCAGGCACGTGATTGCTAACGCACTGGCCGCTTTGGCGGCTGCCAGCGTGTGGAACATTGGTGCGGAGGAAGCACATAGCGTTTTTGCAAATCTTAAGGCGCCATTTATGCGCGGCGAGATGGTGACGCTTACAAACGGCGCTGCGTTGATCAATGACAGCTATAACTCAAGTCCTGCGGCTCTGCAGGCTATGACCGCGGTTTTGGCGGCCACTCCCAAGTATCACCGCCGCATTCTTGCAGCGGGAGAGATGCGTGAGCTGGGGCACACTTCCGCAGAGCTGCATCGCGAAGCGGGGCAATTCGCGGCTAGCACCGGAAAAGTGGATTGGATTATCGGCGTCGCGGGCGATGCGGCGGAGATCATCGAAGGCGCGGTGGCGACAGGGCTGTCTCGCAAGCACACCAAATTTTTTCCCACTTCGGAAGAAGCGGCACAATTTTTGGTGGGGTTCGTGGAATCGGGCGACGTGATGCTGGTCAAAGGCTCGCGCGGCGTAAAGATGGAGCGCATCGTTGATGAGTTGCTCACGCGCTATCCTTCACAGACGGGTGCTTCACGAGGAGAGGCGCGGCACTAGATGCTTTACTACCTCCTCTACCACACACTGCAAAAATATTTCAGTCCGCTGAATGTGTTTCGCTACATCACGGTTCGAACCGTGTACGCCAGCTTGACGGGGATGTTTCTGGCGTTCGTATTCGGGCCGTGGTTGATTCGGCAATTGCGAGAACTGCAGATTGGCCAATACATCCGCGAAGAGGGCCCGCAGGATCACAAGAAAAAAGCAGGCACGCCTACGATGGGCGGCGTTTTAATCGTGTTGTCTACGGCTGTGCCGACGTTGCTGTGGGCTGATCTGGGCAACGCTTTTGTGTGGCTGGCGCTTTTTTCGTTGCTGGGTTTTGCGGCCATTGGATTTATCGATGATTACGCGAAAGTTTCCAAGCAGCGCAACCTGGGCCTGACCAGCGCGAAAAAATTCTCGTTGCAGATTCTGGTCAGCTTGGTCTGCGGCATTGGCTTGCTGGTGTTGGCGACCTGGAGCAAATATTCCACGCAACTGGTTTTTCCTTTCTTCAAGCGGGTGCACCCCGATTTAGTCATTCATTCCTTGATGAGGTCGCCGCATATTTGGCCGCTGGCGTTTTTGCCATTTTTATTTTTTGTTTCGTTAGTGATTGCCGGCTCATCGAACGCCGTGAATCTGACGGACGGCCTAGACGGTCTCGCGATTGGATGTACCGTCATCGCTGCCGGCGCACTCACGGTGCTCACTTATGTGAGCAGCAATTTTCGTTGGGCGGCTTATCTTGAAATTCAGTATATTCCGGGCGTTGGCGAACTTACTGTGTTTTGTGGCGCACTGGTGGGCGCGTCGCTGGGTTTTCTCTGGTACAACGCTCATCCCGCGGAAGTTTTCATGGGCGATGTGGGCTCGCTTTCACTGGGTGGAGCGCTGGGGCTGATCGCGGTGATCATCAAGCAGGAAATTTTACTGTTTTTCATCGGCGGAATATTCGTGGTGGAGGCGCTCTCGGTTATTTTGCAGGTAGGGTCCTTCAAACTGCGCGGGAAACGCATCTTTCGCATGGCGCCGATACATCATCACTTTGAGCTTTTAGGTTGGAGCGAGTCGAAGGTGATTGTGCGGTTTCTGGATTTTGGCGCTGATCTTCGCACTGTTCGCATTGACTACGCTTAAGTTGAGGTAACGTCGAGTTTGGGAAGAAAAATTCTGAGGTTTCGGCGAAAGGGTTTGAGCAAGGGCGAATGACAGGCGGATTCGAGCTGCGCGGCAAGCATGTTCTGGTCATCGGACTGGCGCGCACCGGCATTGCTACGGCACGATTTTGCGCGGAGCATGGCGCGACGGTCACGGCGACGGATACGCACTCCGAAAGCGAGCTTGGCGCGGAGGCGCTGAGTCTTGCGCGAAGAGGGCGTCACGCTGGAGCTTGGTACGCATCCTGAAACCGCTTTGCCCCACCAGGATCTGGTAATTCCGAGTCCGGGTGTTCCGGCGGACGCTCCACTGCTGCGTTCGGCGCGCCAAAAAAATATTACCGTGTGGAGCGAAATCGAACTTGCTGATCGTTTTCTGGATGGCCGGCTGATTGGCATCACCGGTTCGAACGGCAAGACCACCACGACATCGCTAGTGCATCACATTTTGCGCGTCGCGGGTTTCTCTACCATGGTGGCCGGTAACATCGGGACGCCGCTGATTTCTCGAGTGGCGCTCTCAAGCGCCGATACCATCACGGTCGCGGAGCTCAGCAGCTTTCAGTTGGAGCTGATTGAAACATTTCATGCGGATATCGCCGTGCTGCTGAATCTCACTCCCGACCATCTGGACCGCCACAAAACAATGGAGGCTTATGCGGCGGCTAAGGCGCGCTTGTTTGAAAATCAGACCAAAAGCGATTTCGCGGTGTTGAACGCCGATGATCCCGCGGCGACGCGCCTGGCGCCGAAGCGACCGCAGCTTTATTGGTTCAGCCGCAAGCGAGAAGTGCTGCAAGGCGCATATTTGCGCGGGGAAGAAATTGTCTTTCGCACCAGCAAGCAGGTGGAAGTGTTGCTGAAGCGATCGGAAATTTCGTTGCCCGGCACACACAATCTTGAAAATGTGTTGGCTGCCGTTACCGCGGCGCGCCTGGAAAGGGTGCCGGTTTCGGCTATCGCGGAAGCGGTGCGCACTTTCCCAGGCGTTGAGCATCGGCTGGAATTTGTGGCGGAGATCGGCGGGGTTCGCTACTACAACGATTCGAAAGCGACCAATGTGGATGCCGCATTGAAGGCGCTCGAATCATTTCCAGGAAGAGTGCTGGTCATCCTCGGTGGCAAAGACAAAGACAGCGACTATTCCGTGTTGCAGCCCGCCCTGCGCGAAAGAAGCGTATTAGCTTTACTGATTGGTGCGGCCGCGGAAAAAATTGAACAACAAATTGCGGGCAGCGTGGCGCTTGAGCGTGCTGGCACGCTGGAACGTGCCGTGGAGATTGCGTCGCAGGCCGCACGGCGTGGCGATGTGGTGTTGCTTGCGCCGGCATGCGCGAGCTTTGACCAGTTTGAGAACTATGAGCATCGCGGGCGCGTTTTTAAAGAATTGGTCAAGCAACGCGAACAGAATTCTGCCTCGGGATCGGATGCAGCGAAACCAGAGGGAAAGGCGAACAAGAGTGCCGAGACGGCTTGAAAACGATCGCTGGTTGTTCGGCGTAACGCTGGCGTTGTGCCTGCTTGGGGCGGTGATGGTGTTTTCGGCTTCGGCGGTCACCGCCGAGCAGCACTACGGCCGCTCTTATATTTTTCTAGTGCGCCAGGCGGCTTGGCTAGTCATTGGACTTTTTGGAATGTTCGCGTTGATGCGCGTGGACTACCGGCGTTTGCGCGAGAGCAAAGTTGTCTACACCGCTCTCGGCGTGGTGTTTTTGATGCTGGTGGGGGCGTTCTTTCTGGACAAATCGCATGCCACGCACCGGTGGATCAAGTTTGGTCCAGTGGGGATTCAGCCGTCGGAGTTAGCGAAGCTCGCGGTGATTTTGTATCTTGCATGGTTTCTCGATCGCAAGCGCCACAGCGCTTCAAAAATGGGATTCTGCAAACATGATTTTGTGCAAACGATTTTGCCCGCGCTGGCGCCCATTCTTTTGTGCGTCGGTGTGATTTTGTTGCAGCCCGACCTGGGCACGGCTGTGGACATCGTAGTGATCGCCACGGCGATTCTGTTCGTCGCGGGACTTTCCTGGAAGTGGATTGCCTGCGGCCTGGTGGGTGCGCTTCCGATCCTTTATTTGCTGATCACCCACGTCTCGTATCGCCAGGCGCGGCTCATGGCGTTTCTCAGTCCGGCATCGGACCCGCAAGGCTCAGGATTCCAGTTGTTACAATCCTTGATAGCGGTGGGTTCGGGCGGATTCAGCGGCGTGGGGTTGATGGAGAGCAAGCAGAAACTGTTTTATCTGCCGGAAGCGCACACCGATTTTATTTACGCGGTGATTTGCGAAGAGCTGGGATTCATCGGCGCGATGCTGGTGATCGGCCTGTTTGTGGTTTATGGCTGGCGCGGGTTGCGCGCCGCGTTCACTGCGCCGGATGGATTTGGGCGGCTGTTGGCGCTGGGAATCACCGCGATGGTGATCAGCCAGGCGCTGATTAATTTTGCGGTGGTGTTGGGGATGGTGCCCACCAAGGGGATTCCGCTGCCGTTCGTGAGTTACGGGGGATCGAGTTTACTGGTGATGCTGCTGGCCACTGGCGTGCTCCTGAATATCAGTCAGCAGGCCGCTGAGTAGTGAGCATTGCAGCGCATGAAGATGTTTTGTTTCACACGGGTTTTTATGACATGGGCATGAAGCTATTAATCGCGGGCGGCGGGACCGGCGGGCATGTTTTCCCGGCGATGGCTATCGCGCGCGAGTGGTTGTCACGCGGGAGCGACAGGGAAGTGGTGCTGGTAGGAACAACACGCGGGATTGAAATGAAACTGGTGCCGCAAGCTGGGCTGCCGCTCGAAACGCTGCGCGTCGCGGGACTGAAAGGCAAAGAGGGAAGCACGCTGCTGAAAAATCTGTTCAAGCTTGCGCCCGCCATGCTGGACGCTGCGCGCGTATTTAAAAAACACAAACCCATTGCGGCGTTTGGCGTGGGCGGATATGCCGCGGGACCAATGTTGCTTACTACCTGGCTGCGCGGAATTCCCAATGTGATCTTTGAGCCCAACGCCGAACCAGGGTTCACCAACAAGACGCTGGCGCGCATTTCTACACGAATCGCTACCGGATATGAAATATCTGCGCGGACCTGGGGAGAGAAAGCGGTGGTCACCGGATGTCCGGTGCGCCCGGAATTTCTGACCATCGCGCAACGGATTCCTCAAAAACCGTTGCGCGTACTGATTACCGGAGGCAGCCAAGGGCGCGTTGCCGGTAAATCGCGCGTTTGTCGACGCCATGAATTTTCTGGCTATCAGAAAAAACGAAATGAGCATCGTGCATCAGACCGGTGAGCGTGACTACGACGCGGTGCGCACCGCGTACGCGCGGCACGAAATTCTCGCGGAGGTGGTGCCGTTCCTTGGCAACATGCCGGAACGTTTCGGATGGGCGGACATCATCGTATGTCGAGCGGGTGCCATCACCGCCGCGGAAGTGGCCGCCGCCGGACGTGCGGCAATTTTCATTCCCTTTGGGCGCGCCACCGACAGCCACCAATTACGCAACGCTCAGGAAATGGCCAGGCAGGGCGCGGGCCGGGTCATCACCGAAGCGGAACTAACTGGCGAGCGCCTGAGCAAAGAAATTTTCGAGCTGCTCGATAGTCCGGAACAAATCGAACGCATGTCGACGGCCGCCCGCAAGGCTCTCGTGGCCCAACGCCACGCGCGACATCGTGAATCTGATCGAAGAAGCCGCCGGCATTCACGCCTACCATCAGAGAAAGTCCGCGCCGCCGCGGGCAGCTCCAGCGTTTCCACTCGCGCGGTTTCCACGCCGGACCGGGAGAAGGTCGCGCCATGATGGTCAGCTTCCGGAATTTTCAACGCATTCACCTGGTGGGCATCGGCGGCATCGGCATGAGCGGCATCGCCGAAGTACTTCTGACGCTGGGTTATTCCGTTTCCGGCTCCGACAGCAAGCCCTCGCCTATCACGGAGCGGCTCGCCAAACTGGGCGCCACAATCTTCGATTCGCATGAAGCCATCAACGTCGATGGCGCGCACGTGGTGGTGACCTCTTCCGCGATCGTCGCCAGCAATCCCGAAATCATCGAAGCGCACAAAATGAAAATCCCGGTAATTCCGCGCGCGGAAATGCTTGCCGAGCTGATGCGCTTGAAATATGGCATCGCCGTCGCCGGAGCCCACGGGAAAACTACCACCACCTCGATGGTCGCTTCGGTTTTAGCGGCCGCGCATCTCGATCCTACCTTCGTGATCGGTGGCCGCGTGAATCAGGCGGGCACCACCGCCAAGCTGGGCAAAGGGGACTATTTCGTCGTGGAAGCGGACGAGAGCGACCGCAGCTTCCTCTTGCTTAGCGCCGGTGGTCGCGGTGGTCACTACCATCGACCGCGAGCACCTCGATCAATACACTTCGCTGGAAGACATTCAGGACGCCTTCATCCAATTCGTGAATCGCGTGCCGTTTTACGGCGCGGCCATACTGTGCCTGGACGAGGTCAACGTGCAGGCCATCGTGCCGCACATCAAGCGCCCCATCATCACCTACGGCACGTCCAGCCAGGCCGATCTGGTGATCAGCGACATAAAACTGGAAGGCTTGGTCAGCGAGTTCAAACTCACTTTCAAAGGCGAAGCGCTCGGCAGTTTCCGCTTGCCGAATCCGCCGGGCATTCACAACGTGCGCAACGCCGCCGCAGCAGCGGCCGTGGCGTTGTATCTCAGCGTGCCCGTCGAGTTGATCCGCGATGGCCTGGCAAAATTTTCCGGCGTTGGCCGCCGGTTCGATATCAAAGGCGTGGCCAACGACATCACCGTCATCGACGACTACGGCCATCACCCGGTGGAAATTCGCGCCACGCTGGAAGCCGCCAAAATTTGCAAGTTTGATCGCTTGCTGGTGCTCTTCCAGCCGCATCGCTATTCGCGCACGCAGCATCTGTGGAATGAATTCTGCAGCGCGTTCAATCTAGCCGACGTTCTGGTGCTGACCGACATTTATCCCGCCAGCGAAGCGCCCATCGAGGGCATCACCAGCGAATCGTTGGCCGACGCCATTGGCAAAGCCGGCCACAAACACGTTTTTTACTACCCGACCATGCAGGCGGGCATCGAGCGCCTGCTCGCAGAAGCCCGGCCCGGCGACGCCATCCTCACTATCGGCGCAGGCAGCGTCAGCCGCGCCAGCAACGAAATTCTCGCGTTACTGCGAGCGGAGCGTTCAGCGCAACATGCGTATTGAAGACAAAAAAGTACTCGCGGCCTTGCGCGACCTTGGCGTTGAGCTGAAAAGCGCTGCTTCGCTCACCGACATCACTTACCTGGGGATCGGCGGCACTACCGATCTTCTGCGCCTCACACGTCACGAATCGATTCCCGAGGTGGTGAAGCTGCTGGAAGCCAACGGCATCCCCTTTAAATTTATCGGCGGTGGCTCGAACCTGCTGGTCGCCGACAACGAGTTGCCCTGGGTAGTCATGCAGCTTGCGCAGCCGGACCCCGATGTGGTCATCGAGGGAAACATCGCCACCGTGGATGCTGCCGCCGACCTGGGCAAAACCGTAACTTTGTGCGCCAAGCACGATCTTGGCGGGATGGAAGGGCTCATCGGAGTACCCGGTACGGTCGGCGGGGCCCTGCGCATGAATGCCGGGGCTTACGGAATCCAGATCGGGAATTATGTACGGGAAGTAAAAGTCTATCGCGGCGGCGCGCGCATCATCGAAACTTTGAAGGGCGATCAAATTTCCTTCGAATACCGGCATACATCTTTTGCACCGGATGATATGATGCTCGCGGTGAAGCTGGAACTTCCCTCCAAACCATTCCGCGAAATTCTCCAAGGGATTCGTATCTGTAACGAAAAACGCCGCGCAAGCCAGCCTCTCGGCCAGAAAAGCGCCGGGTGCATTTTCAAGAATCCTCCCGGAGCGTCCGCAGGGCGCATGATCGATGAGCTGGGACTGAAAGGCCTTTCAGTTGGCGATGCGAAAGTCAGCGACCGGCACGCAAATTTCTTCGTGAACGCCGGAAAAGCCAGCGCTAAAGACATGCTGGCGCTGATCGCTGACGTGCGCGAGCGGGTGCAGAAAGCTTACGGGTTCGAACTGGAGAACGAGGTGGTGGTATGGAACGCGTAAAGACCATCTCCAGGAATAAAGCGGGTCTCGCGGAGGCGGAATCTTACCGTCCTGAATTGCTCACCGATGAAGAGCCACGTTATCTGCGGCGTCAAAAGCCGGTGGAAATTCGCAGAAAGAAATTTGCTGGGCGTGGCTGGTCCTTTTACCGCAAAGTAGCAATTTTAAGCGTGGCGGGAATTGCGAGCGTCGCCGTGATTATCGAGGGCGTGCGATTTCTGCTGTATTCGCCACAGTTTGCGCTCACAAAACCCGATCAGATCGATCTCACCGGCAATAAAATCGTTTCGCGCGAATCGGTGCTCAAACAATTTCTGCGCGACCGCAATCGCAGCGTGCTGCAAATTCCGCTCGACAAGCGCCGCAGTGAACTCGAGCAGTTGCCCTGGGTGGAGTCTGCCAGCGTGCAGCGCATTTTGCCGAATCGCATTCGTGTGGAACTCTACGAGCGCACCCCGATCGCATTCGCGCGCACCGGCAACGCGCTATATCTGATCGATGCGCACGGCGTAATTCTCGATCGGCCCGAAGGCGAAGACTGGCATTTCCCCATCGTGAGCGGCGTCGCCGAAGAACTTCCGCGTGACCAACGCGAAAAGCGCATGCAGATGTATCAGGACTTTATGAAAGCGATCGAGTTGGTGCGCTCCGGCTCATCCGATCAGGTAAGCGAAGTCGACCTGAGCAGCACGCGAGATTTTCGCGCGGTGATGGTCGGCCTTGCGGGGCCCACCGATCCGCAGGCGGTGACGATTCATTTTGGCGGCGGAGATTTTGCCGCGAAATATCGCATGCTGGTCGAAAATTTTTCACAGTGGCAGGCCAATGCGGGACATGTGCGGTCCATCGATTTGCAGTATTCTCGGCAAGTGATCTTGAATCCCGACTCCAGCGCGGGGGTAGCGGTCGCGAAAGCCAGGTAATGCGGGCAGGAGCATAGCGTTGAGCAAGAAAGATAAATACATCGTCGGGCTGGATATCGGCAGCACAAAAACCTGCGTGATGATCGCTGAAATGGACGAAGAGCAGGTAAATTTTCTCGCTCTGGGCGCCGCGGAATCCAAGGGCTTGCGCAAAGGCTTGATCGTTAATCTGGATTCCACCGTGAGCTCAATTCGGCGCGCCGTGGAAGAAGCCGAGAGTGTGGCGAACGTTCCGGTGGAGTCTGCAGTAATCGGCGTGGCCGGCAATCATGTGCGCGGCGTGAACAGCCGCGGCGGCATCACTTTGGGCACTCGCCAGCGCGATATCGAACGCGAAGACGTTCGCCGAGCTATCGACGCGGCTCGTAACATTTCGCTTCCGGATGATCGCGAAGTTCTGCACGTTCTGCCGCACGAATTTCGCGTGGACGCGCAGGATGGCATTCGCGATGCGATTGGCATGATCGGCCATCGACTGGAAGCCAACGTTCACGTGGTCACTTCTTCAGTGGCCGCCACGCAGAACCTGGTAACCGCCGCGAATAAGGCGGGCATCCTGATCAGCGACACGGTGCTCGAACCGCTGGCTTCCGCGGAATCGTGTTTGACTCAGGATGAACGGGACCTGGGTTGCTGCCTGCTGGACATTGGCGGCGGCACTACCGAATTGATTGTTTACGGCGGTGGAGTGGTTCGCCACACCAGCGCGGTGCCCATTGGCGGCGACCATTTCACCAACGACCTCGCGGTTGGGTTTGCGCACACCGATTCCCGAGGCGGAAAAAATCAAGCGTCGCAACGGTTGCGCCACCTCTGACCTGTTGCGCCAGGACGGGGCCATTGAAATTGCCAGCGTAGGCGATCGGCCGCCGCGCACGATTTTCGCACGCGCGCTCACCGACATTATCGAGCCGCGCGCCATGGAATTATTGGCCATGATTCGCGACGATCTGCGCCGCGCCGGCCTGGAAACGCAAATTCCCGCGGGATTTGTGTTATGTGGTGGCGGCGCGCGGCTCTACGGTTTCGATGAGCTCATCGAGCAATCGCTGCGCTTGCCGGTGCGCATTGCGGAGCCCAAGGGTTTGGCTGGTCTGCCGGAGCAGGTAGCGCAGCCGGAATATGCAACGGTAATTGGTCTGGTGATGTACGGCGCGAAAGCGCGGCGCAACACACCGCAACGCGCCGGGAATTTAGTATCTAAATTAAAAGCTATGTTTGCCGGAGCTTCGTGACCCTGCCCGAACGCTGCGCGGTAAATGTGGAGAATGTCGAGGGGAAAGCATGCCAATAAGGGAAGCGGGAATCCGGATGAGCTTTAGCGAGGAGCTTCAGCCGGCGAAAATAAAAGTGATCGGAGTGGGTGGCGGCGGGTGCAACGCTGTCAATCGCATGATCCGCGCCAAAGTGGAAGGCGTTGAATTCATTACCGCGAATACTGACCTGCAGGCGCTGAAGCTTTCGCAGGCTCCGGTGAAATTGCAGCTTGGCGCGAAGTTGACCAAGGGACTCGGCGCGGGTGCCAATCCCGAAGTCGGCCGCAAAGCCGCGCTGGAAGACACCGAGAAAATTATCGAAGCGCTGGAAGGCGCAGACATGATTTTCATCACCTCCGGCCTCGGCGGAGGCACCGGCAGCGGCGCTGCGCCAGTGGTAGCTTCACTCGCCAGCGAATTGGGCGCGTTGAGCGTGGCGGTGGTGACCAAGCCGTTCGCGTTTGAAGGCCGCCGCAGAATGTTGCAAGCCGAGCAGGCTTTGGAGGAACTGATTGGCGCGGTGGATACTGTCATCGTGATTCCCAACGAACGCTTGATGGAAACCGTCGAGCGCGGCACCAGTTTTTTTGACGCGTTTCGAATTGCTGACGACATTTTGCGCCAGGCGGTGCAGGGAATTTCCGACATTATTACCGTGCCCGGCATCATCAATCGCGATTTTGCCGACGTGAAAGCCATTATGTCCGGCCAGGGCTATGCGGTGATGGGCACGGCAGTGGCTACCGGAACGAACCGCGCTGTGGATGCCGCCAATCGCGCCATCGCCAGCCCGCTGCTGGAAGACAATTCCATCCAGGGAGCGCAGGGCATTCTCATCAATATCAGCGGCAGCTCCAGCCTCACGCTGCATGAAGTTCACGAAGCTTCCAGCGTCATTCAAAAAGCCGCGCACGAAAATGCCAATATTATTTTTGGCGCGGTGCAGGATGACGCCATGAAAGACACCATCAAAATTACTGTGATTGCCGCGGGCTTCAAGGACGCCAACAAAAAGAATATCCATCAGAAGCCATCTTTCCTCGCGAAAACATGGAAGGCCGCGCCTGAACCGCAGGAAGTGAAAATCACGCAGCAGGTGCAGGAAGAAGCGCCGCCACCAGCGCCGCCGGCACCGGTCGTGCATCACGCGCAGGTGCAGCAGCAGCCTCGGGAAGTACATCAGGACGTCGACGATCTGGACGTGCCGACATTCCTGCGGCGGCAAGCTCAAAAGGCCTGAACGCGTTTACACCGTAATCCGTCAGTTTTTTTAACTTTGATTGCGACAAGGGCGCATGCCAATGCGCCCCTTTTTTTGCGCCCGCTGCACGCGATCTATTCATGGCTGATGGCGGAGAGCGCATCCACCATGGCGCGGACTTCATTTTCAAACTTTACGTAATCGGTTTGCTGGTGAGAGAGCACGCTGCTCAAGCCGGAGTGGAACTCATGGGCTCTTGTAGCCGTGGCGAGTTGCAAAATATTCCGCGCGTTGATTCCTGCTCCCGGAACAATGGTGACGCGCTGGCCTGCGGCCCCGACTAGCATCGCGATATTGTCGATGCCTTCAAAAGCGCTGGCTGCTCCGCCCGACGTAAGAATGCGAGCGGCGCCCGACCGTACGACATCTTCGAGCGCTTGCGAAAAATCCGCACAGGAATCGAATGCGCGATGAAATGTCACTGGCAACGGTTTAGCGATCTCAACCAGTTCGCGCGTGCGATCGACATCCACGGTGCGATTCGGTTTCAAAATACCCAAGACCAAGCCGTCGGCTCCTGCATCCTTGGCCTCGGCAATGCTCTTCTTCATCTGCGCAAATTCAGCCGGCGAGTAAAAAAAGTCGCCCGGACGCGGGCGAATCATCACAAAAATGGGCATCTGGATTTGCTGCCTTATTGCACCGAGTAGCGCTACATCTGGGGTTAGGCCTTCGACGCCTAGGTCGGCACAAAGCTCAATGCGATCGCCGCCGCCACGCTCAGCAGTGGCGGCGGCTTCAGCTGACTCAACGGATATTTCCAGCAGAATTTTTTTCTTCACTGACCGTGAAGAACATCATACCGCGCGATCACGAAACCCAGAGCCGAGCCGATAAAAACATCGGAAGGAAAATGCGCGCCAGTAGTTATTCGTGAGAACGCGATGGCGCTGGCAGCGGCATAGGCCAAATACGGAACCCAGCGATGTTCCTTGTAGCGTCGCGCGAAAACCGTAGCTACCGAAAATGCCATCAAGGCGTGGCCCGACGGAAAGCTCGTACCTTTGCCGAAGAATGAGGAGGTACTGTGGAAGAAAGTGTCGTTGTACGGGCCCGTCACCGGAAACTCCGTCGGACGTGCGCGCCGTGCGATAGCTTTCATGACCACCATGAGGATGGCGTCATCCGCGACTGCTTCGCCGGCGAACAAAGCGGACCCTTGGTCGTAAGAATCGTGGCGCAGCAGGCTCACGCCGTAAAAAACCGCGGGCACAACGGCGATGGCCGCGCCTGTTCCGGTGGTGCTGAACACTCGATTGAAACCGTGGAAATCCGTGGTTTGGCGGAAGTGCGGCATAGTCTGCGGATCGGTAGCTATAAAGACCGCCGTGCCTCCGGTAATAAATAAGGCCGGAAGCCAGTGGTGACCTTGGCCGAGTTCCAACGGGAACAACCACATGTCTTTTTGGTCGTGCAGAAAATTCATCGGCAATTTGCGCAGCGATACTTCGCGGTCTGCTCCCGGATTTTCTTTAGACGGAGGGGGAAGTGGGAAGCTCGCAGGAGCCGGTGCGCTCGATGATGAAGACTCGGATGAGGAATCCAGCGAAGCGGGATAATCCGGCAGAGCATAGTCAGGATTGATCCCACTGCTTACATTCTCACCGGCGAGATCGGAGACCGGAGCTGTCGCGGGAATTGCTGCAGAAACAGGAGCGTGTTGCTCAGCAGACGCGACTGCCTGCAGAGGTAAAAGACAAAGAATCGCGGCCAAGGAATAGCTTTTGAAAGGCACTGAATAGACCATCGAAAACTCCTGTAATCGGGATGCGCTGGACGCGAAGAATAACGCGGAGAGTGGAGAGGGCCTCTACACAGATTACTTTAGCAGCTGAACTTAAAATGCGGGCTTAAGATTAACGATTTTTTAGGTTTAGTTGCGCACTTCTATATCCAACCGAGCGACGCAAATGCGGTGATGGATGCGCACCCCAGGGCCACGCCGAGTACCACGCCCGCCAGCACGTCGCTGAGGAAATGCATGCCTAATACGATGCGCGAAAAACCGATGCTTATAGCTAGAAAGAAAAGCGTGCCCTCCAGCGCCGGATAAAAATAACTCAGCACCAACGCGATGGAAAACGCCGTCATGGTATGCCCCGACGGAAAAGAAAATTTATCCGGCGGTAAAACTTTTGACCAACAGTGCGGTTCAAATTGACACGGCCGCCTGCGATGGCTCAAATGTTTGAGCGCCTTGAAAATCAGCACGCCGATAAGAGCGGCGGAGCCCGCTGCGCCGATTGCCGCCAGCCGTTGCGGGCCGCCCCAGGCCAGCAACATGATTCCTACTCCATACCATAGCCAGCCATCACCCAGGCGCGTCGACAGAATCATCCAGATGCGAAACCATCGCGGCGCACGCCAGCGGTTCATCTGCCGCATGACCCGGTGGTCGCGGTTTTCGATGAAGCCCCACAGCATGCGCGTTACAGTCACGGCCTTACCTCACGCGGACGTACCTAACGAGGGCCCGAGAGACGATGCCAAATGGAATGCCAAACGGAAAATGTTCCGGAATTAAATTATCCGCGCGTGGTGGGACATCCCACAAGCGTCGCGTGCGTTTTTCGGTATTGTCCAGAATGGTCGACCATTTCCGACAGAAACGAATTTCGTTCAGCCAATGTCCGGCGGTGAAAATCGGTACGAGCACCGCCAGCGGCGAAATCGCCAGTGTCCAGGGCTTCTCGTGCAGGAGAGAATTGACGATGCTGAAGACGTCGGCGGTGAGCTTGGCGTAGCCGCCATGCACGCCATGTATGCGCCCGCGGCCTTGTATGAGCCCCGCGAAGAATTCGTCCACGGTGCGCGCGCCGGGAACTTCCGTATGCGTCAGCCCTACTCCCGCAATAGTGTGGGAGTCGCTGCCCGCGATAGCCACTTTTCCAAAACGCGCCGCGAGATTGGCGGCGTCCGAGTTAGCTTTCTCGCACATCTGGCCGTTACGCGCTTCCAGCGCCGGCACATAAGAGGCGAACCAGTCGAAGTCGTGTTC
The DNA here is from genome assembly GCA_963733775.1 of uncultured Acidobacteriota bacterium. Classification (GTDB taxonomy): domain Bacteria; phylum Acidobacteriota; class Terriglobia; order Acidiferrales; family UBA7541; genus Acidiferrum. The sequence continues at coordinate 1,211,192 of CAVTEE010000006.1, forward strand.
ATCGCGGCGCCCGGTGAGGCCGGAGAAAACGTGGTTCACGCTGAAGAACAGCTTCCGCTCGGTGAGGTACATCACCAGCGAAATGAAGTCATTGCGGCGGCGCTGAATTTCCACATGGTCGCGCTCGCGAATGTCGTAAACGCCGATATGTACCTCGGTGCCGGTCGGCATTCGCACGGTGACCTCTTCGCTGAGAAAGAAGTCAGGATGCTTGCGTAGAACTTCCGCGGCGTCGATAGAGTCATGGTCCGTGATGGTCACGATAGCCATGCCCAGTTTTTTGAGGCGGTTATAGACCTCGGTAGCGTCGTTGTAGGATTCGCGGCAAATGCGGTTCAAAACCGGCGTGCTGCACATTCCCGGAAGCCACAGAGTGGACGTGAAGGTCGCATCGCATGCCTACTATGATTCCGCATCGATATGAACAGGCTGTGAAGAGGCTGCGAATTGTGTATGAACGTTGCCTTAGAACTACTTGAACACAAAAGGCTTATTGGGTTATCCACATGGCATGGTGGGTGCTCTTCGGTAAGTGTGAAAACTTCGTGTAACAATGCGTACATGAATCTGGCACTATTCGCTAGATGACTGCCAAGCCCCGGAAAATACACATCATGTTTCACGATGCCGGCGGCGGCCATCGCAACGCCGCATTCTCTCTGAAGTCCATCATCGAACAACAAAATCGTCCGTGGCAGGTCAATCTCGTGCAATTCCAGGAGCTTACGGACCGCCTGGATGTGTTGCGCCGCGTGACCGGTATTCGCATTCAGGAGCAGTACAACACTTTGCTGCGCAATGGCTGGACGCTGGAGGCCACCAGCCTGCTACGAGTTTTGCAGATGATCATCCGCATCCTGCACCGGCCGGCGGTGCGGCTGCTTACCAAATATTTTCGCGAGCATCCCGCGGATTTGCTGGTGTCGGTGATTCCGCACTTTAACCGCCAGTTATACGAAAGCTGGAGTGCCGCATGCCCGGGCAAACCCTTCGCGACACTGATTACCGACCTGGCGGATTTTCCGCCGCGTTTCTGGATTGAGCCGATCCCCGAGCAATACATCATCGCCGGGACGGAAAAAGCCGCGGAACAAGCCCGCGCCATTGGCCACGATGAGCAGCACATTTTCAAAACTTCTGGAATGATCGTGCGTCCGGAGTTTTACTCGCGTGAAACTGTCGATCCGGCGCGAATTGCGGAAGCAGATGGGGCTTCGCGAGGACTTGCCGACCGCGATCGTGCTTTTTGGAGGATATGGCTCGGGTGTCATGCATCAGATCGCGCAGCGGCTGGATCGCGCTAACGTTCCTGTGCAGCTGATTCTAATTTGTGGCCGCAACGAAAAATTGGCGGCAAAATTTCGCGCGGAGTCCTGGAAATTCCCGATTCATGTTGTGGGCTTCACCAAGGAGGTGCACCGCTTGATGTGCGCGGCGGATTTTATGATCGGCAAGCCCGGTCCCGGAAGCATCGCGGAAGCGATGGTGCGGCATCTGCCGGTGCTGATTGAATGCAATGCCTGGACGTTGCCGCAGGAACGCTACAACGCGGAATGGGTAAAAGAAAAAGAAGTGGGCATCGTGCTGGATAATTTTCGCAGCGTGGCCGACGGGGTCAGGAAAATTGTCGAGCCCGCAACGCTGGCGCGGCTAAAAAACAATGTGAAGGCGCTCAACAACCAGGCGTTGTTTGAAATCCCCGAAATACTGGCGGGGCTGATGGTGGAGCCGGGGCAACAGAAAGATCAACAGTCGGTTCTTGCGCAGCAAATCTAATTACTGAAGTCGTCCGTAATTTACTCAAGTCGTATTTTAATCAGAAGAGTTGCGCGTGTTCCGCGTGATCGGGATGGCGCAGGTGTGGGCCGGCGTTTGATTTATCCGGCGGCGGCTGGAAGTGCGGTTTTATGCAAGACGTGGAGAGCCACCTGGAGGTGGCGTGCTTTTTGGTGTCACACAGCTTGATGCAGCCGCGGCGCGCCATGGCTTCATGGCACGGGCAATAACATGCCGGGGCAGGAGTGCTTTGCAGGCGCGCGGGCACGTCGCCATAGATCGATACGACAGGGTGTAGGGTGAGGACAAGTACAGCGGGCAGGCGAACGTAGAAGGAGCGGTGGGTAACGACGGACAGGAACAGCGTGTTCATGCTTCATATTGGGGCGCGAGCGCAACAAAACCCATAGCTCGGCTAGAGCCGAAAAATTGTTACTAACGTCCTAGAACCTGGTTGGGATACCGGTCCCAGCGCTTTTTTCCGGCGTCCCTAGACATCCTTTACACTTTTAGACGTCGCAACCGGAACGAGGCAGGAGCCGCGACCGCGCGAGCTACGGGAGCGATTCCCAATTGAGTTTTGCGCCGTTCCGAATTGGGCTGCAACCTCGATTTTGGAACTGACGGGTGCCCTTGGTGGCTGGACGCAATGCACACACAAGAAAGGGCTTAACTTCAACAGGGGGTACGACGAGCGATGGCCGTCCTATTGCATTAGTGGGGGTGTAGGCGCGTTTTATATGACGAAATGTAAAAGGCGGCGAGTGAGGGGGAAGGGGCTTGCTCGCCATTTTTTGCAAATCGTTCCCACCTGCCTCTGAGAGGGAAGCTAGGATGGATGACCCCACGCGTCGGTGTGAAAACGACACTGACAATGGAACGCGCCTTCTCGGGGCTCCCGGTCCCAAGCGGGAGCCCCACTTTTTTTCGGGCTGATTGATACCCAATCCCTCGCCAGTTCGATTTGCGCGTGCCTCCTACGATCGCGACTCTTCGTGCCCTGTTCTGCATAACCAATTAATCAAGTTACTCCAATTAACGGTTGAATCGGCTGACGCTGAGGGCCTACGCTAACTGCACGACCGTGAAGGACACCTATGAGAACGATTCGCGTCTACCCAGAAACTGGAAAACGTCCCCTATCCTCAGCAGTCTGTCCCCTACCAGCGATCCGATTATTCATTTCATATGGGACTAGAACTTAGACGCAGGAGAAATTCATGAATAGTCTGAGAACCATAGCGGTTCTTTCCGTACTCTTGGCAACTGTAGGGAGCACAAGAGCCCAAGACCTTAGACAACAATATGTCGGAAAAAGCCCTTGCGCTCTTGAGCTTCAATCGGAGCAACCCGATTTCAGCTTGCGGTTAGACAAAATCAAGAACACAACTCTTCTATATCGAGATTTGTCTAAAACTAAAATTCTTATGATCGTTGAACCAACGGGCGACGCTAAACACTGCGGCGTGATCCGCGATCTCATTCAGATAACACACATTGTCAGGAATTTTGAGTTTCGCTGCTTTGATCCTCGAGCTCCAAACGACGTAATGATAGGTACTGCGGTAAGAAATGGAAACGCAAAACCAGTCACTGCCATAGATGTATGGTGGATTGATTTGAAGAAACTAGAATTCGTAGAAACCAAACACAGAGTCACTTGTAGCGCCGAGGGTTGGGCTGGTGCAGACGATGGCAGCGACATGGTGGACGAAGCTAAGAAATATGCTGCTCACCACAAGGCAGGGCAATTCAGGCCTGAATCCGAACACTAGAACGCGGGGGACGGGACGTTTTCTGTTATGGCTACTGACGCGCTGCTCTGACCTGATAGATATGCTTGGCCCTCATGTTATTAGCTCGCGAGAAGTTGAGGAAATCTGAGATGAGCAAGTTTCGCGAAGCTGTGAAAGCTGGGCAGGTAGCGTACCGTAATCCAGGCAATAAGAGCCAAGTTTTACTGTACATTTGTCGCCGTACTCACAGTTGGGCTGACCAACTTAGGTTACGCCTACGCAGGCCGCAGCGTAATCAGCGCGATTGTGTCCGTGATCATCTGGTGGGTTATCGCTCCGATATTCTCATGGTTTTGGTTTCGTTGGAGACAAAGCACGTAAGAATTTAAAGAAACGCAATGACGTGACTGGCTATACGTCGAATTGACGGCGTGAAAAATACCGGGACAGACAAGATGTATTCTGTTTTTGCGGGTGGCGGCAGGTTAGTGTGAGCGTGGGAGAAACTCGGACGGCAGTGGCGTTTGGGTTGATTCGTCGGCCCAGTAGATGGTCATGACCCACCAACGAGTACCATCGAAGAATAGTTGGAAGCTGTTGATGCCGCGCGCGAAGGGCGCCGGATCTTTGGGATCGTGGCGCGATTCGTAGGTGCTGAAAACCTGCATCAGGCTGCCCCAGCGCTCGGCGCGTCGCGCAATTTCGCGTTCATAGAAACCGTTCTTCTTGAAATAATTTCCTGCACGCTCGATAAAGTCCTCGGGAGTCAGGACTGCGGCGTGCAGTCCGCCTTCCTTTCTTGCTTCTGTTCGTATCAAGCGCGCGCCGGGATAGAACAAGGAACGAAAACGTTCCCAGTCGCGCTCCTGCCCCGCTGGGCCGGAGATCACGTCGTAGGTGGCCGCCAGGATTGCGTCCGGGGAAGCAACATCCGCGGGTTTGGCGTCGTGCACTTGTGTTGCTGCGGGCTGTTGCGATGGACTAACCGGCCTAGGCTGATTTTGCGCGAGCAGCGGAGCGAAATTCACGCTCATCAACAGCAGCATCCAGAATGTCAGTATCGTTCGATACATTCAGTCCTCCTGGTTGAGCGGTAAAGGGCTTTCAGGCGGAAATTATTTCGGCGCCGGATTGCGGAACGATGCGGGTGATGGCGATATTCGCTCCGGCTAGCGCGTGCACTACCTGGCTCTGGCGCAGGCGCGAGGCGTCGTACTCGAAAGTGACCAGATTATGTGCTTCATCATGGCGGAAGCGGCGCAGGCCGTAGGTATTGGCGAATTCGGCCAGGTCGGCTAATTGCTTGGCGGTCAATGGGGATTGCAGCTCAAAGGTAATCTCGACGAGTGTCATAGGTGGAAATTATACCAGCGAGTGCAAATTCGATGGCGGCATCGAGGCCCGTAATTGCATGAAGGCAGAAAATTCAACTTCAAGACCCAGGTTCATACCTCAACTGCGAACCTGGGCCACCCGCCGCGCGTTTTAATTCTGGCAGATGCGAGCGTGGGTGGTGCTAACGTCATCGAGGCGGGAATCATCTAACATGGTGTTATGAGCGACGCTGCGGATTCTTCTAATACAAAAAATGTGGGATTGCCTATTTTGAGCGCTGGGGCGCGCGAGAAGGATCCAGTGTGTGGCATGACCGTGGAGCCGAGCAAGGCGGCTGCGAAACAAGAGCTTCGAGGCACGACGTATTACTTTTGTTCCAGGGGTTGCGCGGCGCGATTCGCGAAGGAGCCGGAGAAGTTTTTGGCGGCGCCGGGAAGCTCCGGGATGGAGAGCGCACACAGCGGCGATGCGATGCACGGCGTTGATGCAGTTCGTCGTGGGCCGGCTACTGGAGGCCAACACACACGAAAGACTTCGGGTGCGCTGCAAACGGGCTCGGAAACTACCGATACCGCCACCGCGAAATCCGCGTATTACACCTGCCCAATGCATCCGCAAATTCTGCAGATTGGCCCAGGCTCGTGTCCGATTTGCGGCATGGCGCTGGAGCCGGTGGAAGTGTCGCTGGAAGCTGAAACCGATCCGGAATACGAGAGCATGTCTCGCAGGCTATGGGTCAGCGCGGCTCTTTCGGTGCCGCTGCTGGTAATCGCCATGTGGGGGGATTTATATAAGCTGCCGTTTTCGGCGGAAACGCGCAACTGGATTGAAATGGCGCTGGCGACGCCGGTGGTGCTGTGGGGCGGCGCGCCATTTTTTGAGCGGTTCTGGATGTCGCTGCTGAACCGCAGCCCGAATATGTTCACGCTGATTGGGCTGGGCACCGGCGCGGCGTATCTCGATAGCCTGGCGGCAACAATCTTCCCGCAGATTTTTCCTGCGTCATTTCGCGAAGCCGGCGGCGCGCCTCCGGTTTATTTTGAAGCGGCAGCGATAATCACCACGCTGGTGTTACTCGGGCAGGTGCTGGAGTTGCGTGCGCGGCAAAAAACGAGCGGTGCGATCCGCGCGTTGCTGCACCTGGCTCCCCAGCACGCGCATTTACTTGCCCCCGATAACAGCGAACGCGACGTCATGCTGAATGAGGTGCAACCTGGCGACCGGTTAAGGGTGCGTCCGGGTGAACGCGTGCCCACCGATGGCGCCGTGCTTGAAGGGCAAAGCGCCATCGATGAAAGCATGTTGACCGGCGAGCCCATGCCGGTGGAGAAGTCTGCCGGAGACCCGGTAACCGGCGGAACGCTGAACGCTAGCGGCAGCTTCGTCATGGAAGCGCAGCGCGTCGGTCGCGAAACGATGTTGGCTCAGATTGTGAAAATGGTGAGCGAAGCGCAACGCAGTCGCGCTCCCATGCAGCGGCTGGCGGATAGAGTGGCGGGCTATTTCGTGCCTGCGGTGGTCGCTGCGGCGGTGCTGGCTTTTGTGGCGTGGGTGATCTTCGGCCCGCAGCCGCGATTCGCCAACGCGCTGGTCAGCGCGATTGCGGTCGTGATTATTGCCTGCCCTTGCGCGCTGGGATTGGCTACGCCCATGTCCATCATGGTGGCCGTTGGGCGCGGGGCGCACGCGGGCGTGTTGATTCGAAGCGCGGAAGCGCTAGAGACGCTGGCGAAGGTCGACACGCTAGTGCTCGACAAGACCGGCACTCTGACGGAAGGGAAGCCTCAAGTCAGCGCGGTGGAGCTCGCGTTGGGTAGCCCGTACACGAAGGATGGGCTGCTGTCGTTAGCGGCCAGTCTGGAGCGTTCCAGCGAGCATCCCCTGGCCCGCGCCGTTGTGCAGGCTGCGGCTCAGAAAAAGTTGCCGCTGGCGGACGCGGTCAATTTCTTAGCAACGCCCGGCGGAGGAATCGAAGGCGAGGTTTTGAATAAACGGGTGGTCGTCGGAACAGAAAGATTCTTGCGTGCTCGCGGCGTGGAATTTTCCGCGGTGGCGTTTTCCAAAATACAAATGGATCACTCCGCGATCGCCGTGTACATCGGCATCAATGGCCGGACGGAAGGCGTATTCTTACTGACCGATCAAATTAAGGCCACTGCCGCCGAAGCGCTGAACGATTTGCGCGCTGAAGGGTTGCGTATTGTGATGCTGACGGGCGACCGGCGAGAGACGGCCATGAGTGTCGCGGCGAAATTGGGAATTACGCAGGTGGAAGCCGGGATCCAACCGCAACAAAAGGGCGAAATCGTAAAACGGTTGCGCGACGAGGGTCGCATTGTGGCCATGGCCGGTGACGGCATCAATGATGCGCCCGCGCTGGCCGCTGCTGACGTGGGGATCGCCATGGGGACGGGCACGGACGTGGCCATGAATAGCGCGGGAATTACTCTGATAAAGGGCGATCTACGAGGCATCGTACGCGCGCTACGGTTAAGCCGCGCGACGATAGGGAACATCAAGCAGAACCTGGCGTTTGCTTTTGTGTACAACGCGCTAGGAGTGCCGATTGCCGCGGGAGTTTTTTATCCTGCCTTTCACTGGCTGCTCAGCCCCATGCTGGCGAGCGCAGCAATGAGTTTCAGTTCGGTTTCAGTCATCGCCAACGCGCTGCGGTTGCGGAAGGCTTCGCTGTAAGCACAACTGGCGAAGCGATTCCGTTGTCGTCTTAAACTCGCAAACGGTTCGGTGTTCGATTCCGCGACCGTGTGTCCCAATATCGCCCCCGCTGTGAGCCCCGCAAAGTCTGGAATTCAACGCAACCGTCGAATAATGGAAGACTTACACAAAGCCAGAGCAGGCCGGAGTAAGGAATACCGCTTGCATTGATCCTGACGAACAGTGGTGTGTAAACGGGAGGCCCAATGCGAAATTTCTGGCAGGACATCCGCTATGCCGCGCGAACGCTGAGTAACGCGCCAGTATTTACGATCATCGCGGTCGTGGCTCTTGGGCTGGGCATGGCGGTGAACACCACCATTTTCAGCGTAATCAATGGCATGTTGCTCCGGCCGATGCCGGTACCGCATGCCGAACAACTCACAGTTCTGGCGATGAAACAGCCAGGTATGTCCGACTTTCAAAGGTTTTCGTACCCGCTCTATCAAGATATCAGCCATCAAACAACTGTTTTTAGCGACATCTTCGCGTATCGCGTCACGCTTGCGGCATTGTCCGCCGACCACAAAGTTGATCAGGCCATTTTGACGCGTGTTTCCGGAAACTATTTTTCGGCGCTCGGCATTCATGCCGCGGCCGGGCGTTTGATTTTGCCCAATGAAGGGCAAACTCCCGGCGTGGATCCGATTATGGTGCTTGGATATTCGTACTGGAAGAAACGATTCGCGGGCGATGGCCAGATAATCGGCAAACATGTGGAGGTCAACGGACATCCTGTCACGATCGTCGGTGTAGCGCCGAAAGGCTTTCACGGCACCTACGCCATTCTCGATTCGGATGGGTACGTTCCTTTGAGCGCAGCTCTTGGTTCAAAAGGAATGGAAGAAGATTCCGTCGAACAGTTGTGGACGCAACGAGGCGACCGTAGTTTGTCGTTATTGGGAAGACTGAAGACTGGCGTCAGTCTCAAGCAAGCACAAGCATCTTTGGCGGTCACCGCGCAGCAGATTAGCGAACGATATCCGGCCACAGAAAGAGGTATGACCATCAGCGCATTTCCGGAGAAGCTTGCGCGACCGGACCCTGATCCGGACAATACCCTGCCCAAGATCGCGGCGGCGTTTACCATCCTGGCTGCTCTCGTGCTGTTTGTAGCGTGTTTCAATATTGCCAACGTGTTGCTGGTGCGCGCCACGGTGCGCCAGCGGGAAATGGGAATCCGCGCGGCGCTGGGCGCCGGTCGCTGGCGATTGGTCCGGCAACACTTGACGGAGAGCATGCTTCTCGCGTTGTTGGGTGGTGGCGCGGGCTTGCTACTGGCCAACTGGGCGGCGGGATTTTTGAGTTCGTTGCCTTTGGGAACGAGTCTTCCGATTTCTTTCAATTTTGAGCCGGATTTGCGTGTTTATTTCTACGCTCTTGCTTCGGTGCTGGTCAGCACGGTAGTGGTTGGGCTGATTCCAGCGCTGCGCGTGGCGCGATACGACGTCAATTCCGTCTTGCGTGAGGGTGGCCGCAGCGCCTCGGAAGGCCGGCGGCGACACATCGCCAGAAATACGCTAGTGGTGGCGCAGTTGGCAGGGCTCTTTGTTGCTGCTGGTCGTCGCAGGCCTTTTCGTACGCAGCCTGAACAAAGCTCAGCAAATATATATGGGCTTCGATCCGGATCACGTTCTCAATTTCTCGCTGGACGTTCAGCAAGTGGGCTACGACAAAGCCCGTGGAGAACAATTTTTCCGTCAGGTTGACGAGCGCATTCGCGCGATTCCTGGCGTGGTCTCCGTGGCGCAGGCCTTTGTAGTGCCTATGGGAGTGGTCAGCACAGATGGCGCGGTGACCGTGGAAGGTCGTCCCGTCGGGCCAGGCGAGCACGTTCCCACCGTGATGTATAACGACGTGACACCGGGCTATTTCGATACATTGCGCATCCCGCTTTTAAGCGGACGGGCATTTACCGACGCTGATAACGAAAAAGCGCCCCCGGTGGCAATCATAAATCAAACGATGGCCAAGCAACTTTGGTCTAATGAAGCCCCCGTAGGAAAGCGCTTCAGTATTAAGGGCCCTGGGGGACCGTTTATCGAAGTGGTGGGTGTAGTTCAGGACGGCAAGTATAAGAGTCTCGTCGAGGATCCGACGCCGTTTTTCTATTTGCCGCTGAATCAGGTTTACGTCGATTTTCGCACCGTCCATGTACGAACTTCGCTGCCGCCGGAAAAATTGCAGCGCGATATTGAATCCAGTCTCCATATGCTCGCTCCGGACATTGCTGTGAAAGAAATGCAAACCATGACGCAGTCGCTGCAGGGCCTCAACGGATTTTTCCTTTTCCGATTCGGCGCGCAATTGACTTCCACGATGGGGCTGTTGGGACTGATTTTGGCGGTGGTGGGAGTCTACAGCGTGGTGTCGTATGCGGCGGTGCAGCGAACGCATGAGATCGGGATTCGCATGGCGTTGGGAGCCGCGCCGCAAGATATTCTGCGTATGGTATTGAGGCAAAGCGTGGTTCTTGTAGGCGTGGGACTGGCGGTGGGTTTGGCAGCGGCGTTAGCCGGAACGCGCGCTATTGCCAGCTTCATCGTGGGAGTACGCCCCACGGATCCGGTTACTTTCGTGGCCGTCGTAGCCCTGCTTAACAGTGATTGCTTTGGTGGCCTGCTGGATACCCGCGCGGCGTGCCACGCGCGTCAGTCCATTGGTGGCGTTGCGCTACGAATAACGATTCTGCTGCTTCATCATCACACTGACCCCCGATTGTTTGGGCTACCGCGCTATTAACTGGCAACTCCTTTCTTCTGAGGCGGGCCGTGGCCTGTCCAAACCCTTAGGAAATCGTCTAACCCGCTAAGAACTGGAACTTTTTGGGATGTAACACGTATTGATGTACAGGTTGCGAGTGCTGAGCTTCGTGCGAGGGGTTTTATGTCCATGAATGGGAATAGCTTAACCAACGGAAAAAATGGGAAGAAACGCCGCCGCAGGATTATCTGGCTGGTGGCGATTCTGGTGGTGCTTGGCGCCGGAGGATATGGCGTGATGGCGGCGCTGCGTCCGAGCCACGAGATCGATCCTTCCAAGCTCGCGACGGTGGAACGCGGCGACCTTGCGCGAGTGGTGGTGGCTACCGGAAAAATTCAGCCGTTGTCCAAAGCGGAGATCAAATCTAAAGCCAGCGGCATCGTGAAAAAGATTTATGTCGACTATGGCGACCGCGTGAAGACCGGGCAAATTTTGGCGGAATTGGACAAAGTTCAGTTGGAAGCGGCGCAACGCGCGGCCAAAGGCAAATTTGCAAGCGGCCGAAGCGGCGCGCAATTCTTCGATGGCCGCGCTGGAGCGCAATAAAGTGGATGCCGAGGGGCCGGATGTGCCGTTCCTGAAGCTGACCCAGGAGCGCGCGGAACACGAGTTCAACGAAGGTGTGGTGTCGAAGTCAGTCGTCGAGGATTCTGAAAAAAATTATCGCATGGCGTTGAACAAGCAAGCCAGCGCGCAGGCGGCATTGGCAGTGGCGCATGCGGACATCGCCAAGGCCGAAGCGCAAGTGGCGCAATCGCGCGCGGCGTTGGATAACGCGGAAGAGGATCTGCGCAACTCCACGATAGTGAGCCCGATTGATGGCCTGGTCCTTTCGCGGGACGTGAACGTCGGTGACGCGGTGAGCTCCATTTTGATTTTAGGTTCGCAGGCCACGCCCATCATGACCTTGGGCGATGTCAGCGAAGTGTACGTGCAGGGAAAAGTGGATGAAGCGGATATCGGCAAAGTTTATTTAAATCAGCCCGCGCGCATCGTCGTGGAGTCCTTCAAAGATAAGAAATTTAACGGCAAGGTGACCAAGATTTCTCCCTTGGGAAAAGAGAAAGATAACGTCACGACTTTCGAAGTGCGCGTCTCGATTCAGAATTCCACGCTGGAACTGAAAGCCAACATGAGCGCCAACGCGGAAATCATGTTGGAAGAGAAGAAGAACGTGCTGATGGTTCCCGAAGCCGCCCTGATTTACGACAAAGAGCGCAAAGCCCAGGCCGAGATTCCCGACGCCAAAGGCGAAAACGGAAAGAAAAAAGTAAACGTGAAATTGGGGATTTCGAACGGCGTGAAGACGGAAATTCTTGAAGGACTGAATGAGAAGCAGCAGGTGATTCTGCAGTAGCCATCAATAAAGGCGGCCCGCTTTGTCATTCCAGGATTTGCTGAAGGATACGCTCAGCACGCTGTGGGCGCACAAACGCAGAACGATGCTGACCATGTTCGGCATCGCGTGGGGAATTATTTCCATCACCGTGATGGTGGCCGCCGGTGAAGGTCTCGGCAAAGGAATCCAGGCAAATCAGGAGACATTCGGAAAAGACGTGATGATCGTCTTTGCCGGGCGCACCAGTATGCAAGCCGGAGGGACGCGCTCCGGCCGAGCAGTGCACTGGGGTGAAGATGATTACGCACAGGTCGCTGCGGAATCGCCCGCATGCAAATACGTAATGCCGGAGCTTGGGAACAGTGTGCAGGTGCACAGCCTTTATAACAGCGGAAGCATTAACACCGTTGGATCGATGCCGGAATTCACGGAGATTCGCAGCATCGCGGTGGCGCAAGGGCGCTTTTACAATCACGAAGACAATTCCGAAGCGCGCAATGTGGCTTTTTTGGGCAGCGACACGAAAAAACAACTTTTTTCTGATCACGAAGCGGTGGGCCAGCAGGTGTGGATGAACGAGATTCCCTACTCCGTGATTGGGATAATGAAATCCAAAGACCAAAACTCCAGCTACGATGGCATGGACACGCGCAAGATTTTTATTCCCTACAACACCATGCGCCGCGATTTTCCTACCAAGGCGCCAGGAGTAGAGCACACCATTGACCGCCTGCTGGTGGCGCCGAAATCGCTGATGACTCATCCGGATTGTTTGCGGCAAATTCGGCGATCGTTAGGACGTCTGCACAATTTCGATCCGCGCGACAAGGAAGCCGCGGGAATCTGGGACACCGTAAAAAATGCGGAAGCCAACCGCATGATTATCGTGGGCATGGAATTGTTCATGGGCGCGGTGGGAATTGCCACGCTATTTCTCGGTGGGCTGGGCGTGATGAACGTGATGCTCGTGTCGGTGCGGGAACGCACGCGCGAAATTGGCGTGCGCATGGCGTTGGGCGCCACCCGCAGATCGATACTGCGGCAATTTTTCATGGAAACCGTGATTGTAGTGGCGCTGAGCGGCGGGACGGGGCTTGCTAGTGTCATATGGATTTTGCGCGCTAGTAAACCTGTTGCCGATGCCGCCATTTTTTGCCGGACTGCTGGCCAGTTGGAAACTGGGAGCGCTATCGGTGAGCTTGCTGGGCCTGATTTCCGTTTTGTCGGCGCTTTACCCCGCGAATCGCGCGGCCTCCGTCGATCCCATCGAAGCGCTGCGGTTTGAGGCGGGCGGCTAACTATGTTCCTCGAAATATTTCGCGAAGCGTGGGCCGCATTGGGACGCAATCCAGTGCGCAGCCTGCTAACCATGACCGGAATTTCCTGGGGCATCGTGGCGGTAACGCTGCTGCTGAGTTACGGCTCCGGATTTCGCAACGTGCTGATGTACACCTTTGAAGTATTTGGCAAGGGCGCGGTGGTTTGCTGGCCGGGCACCACCAGCGAGCAGGCTGGCGGCGAGCGTGCCGGGAAAGCGGTGCGCTTCGAACAGGAAGACGCCGATTGGGTGAAAGCGCAATCGCCGCTGGTAAAGCGCGTGACGCTGGAGACCGTGAAGTTCAAGGGCATTTCGCACGAAGAGCGATTGTCGGATACCGCGATTCGCGGCGTTTATCCCGAATATGGCGAGATGCGCAACGAAGTGCCGCTCGAAGGGCGATGGATTTCTCAGGAAGATATCGCGGAGCGCAGGCGCGTGGCGTTCCTCGGCGCGATTCTGCGCAAAAAACTCTTCAGCGGCACGCCGGCAATTGGCGAAGCGGTGCGCATCAACGGCGTGAAATTTACCGTCATCGGCACGATGGACACGAAATTTTCCGATAGCAATTATTTTACGAGCGACGATGAATCCGCCTTCATTCCCTACACCGCAGCGTCGGACTTGTGGGACGCGCGTTACGCCAGCGTGATGTTATTTGAGCCGGTGGCGCCGAATTTTGAAGCCGATGCCATGCAGCAGGTCCGCGCAGCAGTGGCCAGCCGGCAACATTTTTCCGCGGGCGACAAGCGCGCCATTCAAATGTTCGGGCGCATGGAATTCAAGCCCATCTATGACGGAATCACCATTGGGATTCAGGCGCTACTGTTTTTTGTGGGCGCATTAACACTGGGCATCGGCGGCATCGGCGTGATGAACATCATGCTGGTGTCCGTGGAGGAGCGCGTCAAAGAGATTGGTTTGCGGCGCGCGCTGGGAGCAAAAAAATCGCATATTCGCGGCCAATTTTTGCTGGAAGCGCTGGTGATGACATTCGCGGCGGGCGTGGTTGGCATGCTGCTTTCGGGCGTCATTACCGCCGCTATCGGCACTCTGCCGTTTCTGGGACCTGCTTACGAAGACGATTCCGGCAAGGTGGATATTCACCTGACTTTATCGGTGGTCACCATGATGTTGTCGACAGGAATTTTGATTGTGGTGGGAGTGATCAGTGGTTGGCTGCCTGCCATGCAGGCTGCGAAGCTCGATCCGGTGGAAGCGCTGCGCTACGAGTAAGTTCCGCGGAAGGATAAACAGTTAAGTCTCGCCCAGCACAGCGTCGAAGTACGCGCAGCATATCGGCGCTGTCCCATTGCTGTTCGCCGATAAATTTGCGGGCGATTTTGCCGTGGCGATCGATAATGTACGTTTCGGGATAATATCGATGTGCCGTAGTCGGCCGCGGATTTTTTGGTGGCGTCGCGATAGGTAGGAAACACCACCGATTGATCCTTCAGGAATTTCTCATACGCGGCGCCATCTTCGTCCACACTCACGCCTAAGACCATTCCACCGCGCGAATCGATATATTTTTCCAGCCGATTGAGCGACGGGTGTTTCTTCCACGCAGGGTGGGCACCACGTGGCCCAAAAGTTGAGCACCACGACTTTGCCCTTCAAATCGGAGAGATGTTCGGACTTGCTTGCGAGCGTAAGAGGAAAATCCAGGGCCGGTTTTCCCGCGATGGACGCTTCACCCTGGCGATAGCTGGGCATCGCAAAAAGCACCAGGATGCCTGCGGCAATGGCCACAGCAGTCCAGGCCGCGATTCTTCGCACCAGAGGCATGACCGTTATAATAGCCTATCTTCAGATTGTACGGGACTGTGTCCGGCCGCCCGCGAATGCCCATTGAACACAACATGCCTCTCAATTCGGTCAGCGCGAGCCGAGCGCCGAGAGCGTCATCGTGCCCTCTGTCTCGACCGCCGCGCGCCACCGGCGGAATTACCGCGATCGTGCCGGCGCGGGATGAAGAGGCGGTGATTGCCGCCTGCGTGGAGTCGCTGGCGAAGCAAAGTGAAATTACCGAAATTGTGGTGGTGAATGATCAGTCGTCGGATAAGACCGCTGCTATTGTCCGCGACCTGGCCACACGAATTGCCAAGCTGAAATTGCTGGAGGCGCAGGAACCGCCGCTGGGTTGGGTGGGCAAGAATAATGCGGCTGACGATTGGCGCGCGCAACGCTACGAGCGAGTGGCTATTGTTTACGGACGCGGACGTGGAACTGGAAGAGGGCGCCACTGCGCGCGCGTTGCAGATTGCACGGGAAAACCAGGCCGCGTTGGTTTCCTTCTCGCCGGAACAGATCACCAAAAAATGGTACGAAAAAGCGCTGATACCGTTTGTATATTGCAGACTCGCGCGGCGATTTTCCTATGCCGCCGTAAATGATCCGAAATCGGCGGCCGCTGCAGCCAACGGGCAATTCTTGCTGATAAGGCGCGACGTTTACGAAGCTGTCGGCGGCCACGCGCGATTTGCGTCAGAGGTTTTGGAAGATGTGGCGCTGGCCACGGCGGTCAAGGCCGCCGGTCACCGCTTGTGGTTCGGCCCGGGGAAGGGAATAGTGCGCGCGCGAATGTACCGCACGTTTGGCGCGATGTGGGAAGGCTGGACGAAAAATCTCTATCGCTTGATGGGCGGAACGCCGTGGAAGGTTTTTCGCGAAGGCGAATCGGCATTTCCCTGGATACCGCTAGTGGTAATTTTACTGGGAATCAAATTTCCGATCGCGATGTTCGCTGGAGTGTTGCTGTTGGTGTTGCGCCAGATGAATTACGGGACGGAGCTGGTTCGTAACCAATATCCTTTTACGTTCATCATTTACTATATACCTGCGGCCTTTTTGTATGCGGGAGTGCTGGCGGCGTCGTACCGCCAGCCATGTGCGGGGCAAGGTACAGTGGAAGGGGCGCGAATACCGCACCGAGACCCGCGAAGCACAAAAGTAACAAATAAAAGACAAATCATGGTCCTGATTACACGCAGAATCGAGTTTTCCGCTTCGCATGTCTACAATAATCCGAAGCTTTCTCCCGAAGAGAACCGCCGCATTTTTGGAAAATGCAATAATCCGCACGGCCACGGACACAACTACACGCTGGAAGTTACCGTGGCTGGCGAACCGGATCCAGTGACCGGGATGGTGCTGGATTTGAAAGAGTTGAAAGAAATTCTTGAGCGCGAAGTGATGCAGCGTATGGATCACCGGCATTTGAATCACGAGGTGCCTGAATTGGCCGGGCAGATCCCGACTTGCGAAAATATCGCGCGGGTGATCTGGAATTTACTGGAGCCAAAAATAAAACAAGGCTCACTTGCACCACGTGCGATTGTACGAGTCGCCGGATTTGTTCGCGGACTGCTTTCGCAATGGAGCTGCGGCCCGCCAGGGAAATACCATCCGGGGAAATAATTGATGACCGCGAACGCTAATGCTGGTGAGCTGAAGATTGAACTGGGGCGGCGCTACCATTTTTCTGCGTCCCATCGGCTGCACACCGCGCATCTAAGCGAAGAGGAGAATAGCCGGGTCTTCGGGAAGTGCAACAACCCGTTTGGGCACGGGCATAATTACGTGCTGGAAGTCAGCGTTTCCGGTAAGGTCGATTCCGCGACCGGCATGATCGCCAACCTGGCCGATCTGGATGGTTTTGTGGAGCGCGCGGTGCTGCAAGTGTTCGATCACAAATCGTTGAATGAAGATGTGGCGGTTTTTCAGGAAAAAGTGCCGACCACGGAAAATTTGTGTATCGACATTTATAACCGGCTGAAAGGTTTCTCGCATGCCAAGTTGGAACGCGTGCGCATCGAAGAAACCCGCAACAACAGTTTTGAGTATGCGGGAGAAGAGTTTGCGCGAGTCCCCGTCGCGAGTGGTGCGGAAAAGGAGCAAAGGTGAGCGAACCTGGCGAAGAGCTGTTGCTGCACGAACCGAAAGCGAACGCGAAAGAAGAAAATATCGCGGCGCTGGTCCGCAAAATGATCTCCCTCATCGGAGAAGATCCTAATCGCGAGGGTCTGCGCAAGACTCCCGAGCGATTTGAGAAGGCGCTTGAAATTTCTGACCAGCGGCTATCACCAGAACGTGGAGCACATCCTGAATGGCGCGACCTTCAGCGTGGCCTACGATCAGATGGTGATCGTGAAGGACATTGAATTTTTTAGTTTGTGCGAACATCATTTGCTGCCGTTTTTTGGCAAATGCCACGTGGCCTATTTGCCGAATAAAAAGGTCATCGGCCTCAGCAAAGTCGCGCGGCTCGTCAATATGTTTGCGCGAAGACTACAGATCCAGGAGCGCCTTACCAGCCAGATCGCGCAGGCCATTGAAGAAAGAATCAGCCCTGAAGGCGTGGGCGTGATTATCGAAGCGCGTCATCTGTGCATGCAGATGCGCGGCGTGGAAAAGCAGCATGGCCAGGCGGTCACCAGCGCGATGCTGGGGGCGTTTCGCCACAACAAGGAAACACGAGACGAGTTTTTGTCGCTGGCAAAAAAGCGCCAATCCTGACCATTCCCGCGAGAATTATGTCAAAGAGCATTACTGCTGCGCCTAGGCACGGCAGAAGAAATTGATTTATTTGAAGGAGGGTGTGATGCCTGAGCAAAATAAAGGCCGGATAGCGTTGGTGACCGGAGCAAATCGAGGAATCGGGCTGGAAACGGTGAAACAATTAGCTCAGCAGGGCATGCATGTGTTGTTGGGGGCGCGAAACGAAGCGAAGGGATTGGAAGCCGCGAAGAAATTGAAAAGCGAAGGGCTGGATGTTGAGTTCATCCTGCTGGACGTGGACGACGAGAAAACTCATGCGCAGGCGGCGAAAACGATTGAGAAAAAATTTGGAAAGCTGGATGTGCTGATAAATAACGCCGGAATCCTGATTGATGAAAAGGGTGAAGGCGGATTTGTACCCACCAGCAAGACCTCGACGGCAATATTTCGAAAAACATTTGAGACCAATTTTTTTAATATTATTGCACTGACGCACACGCTGCTCCCGCTAATCAAAAAATCGCCTGCCGGTCGAATTGTGTTTCTCTCCAGCGGGTTGGGGTCTTTGACTTTGCATAGCGACCCTAAATCGCCAATTTATAATTACAAGCCGACGGCCTATGACATTTCAAAAACGGCGCTGAATGGTTACGCAGTGCATCTGGCGTACGAATTGAAAGACACGCCGATAAAGGTGAACGTGGCGCATCCGGGTTCGGTGGTCACGGACATGAATGCCAACGGCAATTTGCAGGTGGATGAGGGGGCGAAGACGTCAGTGGACCTGGCCACGCTTCCCAATAACGGGTACACCGGGAAGTTTATTCATCTTGGCAAAGAGCTGCCCTGGTAAGCAGCGTATCGTAACGACCGTCTACGGTTAATCGGATTTAGAAGATTTGGTTCTCGTGGTTTTTTTCCCGCGATTGCGCGAGCGCCGGACGCGATCGCGGTTACCGCAGGTGCGGTCATTGCACCAGCGGCGGGTGTTGGCTTTGGTCCGATCGTAAAATATCCACTTACATCCTTCATTAGGGCAATACTTCAGGCGGTCCGGACGATTCAGCGCGAGCATTTCCGCGAAGGAAGCGGCGATGCGCGAAAGTATCCACGGCCACCCGGGACGCAGAGGAACAAGCTCGGAGTGCACTCCATTTTGGTGCTGGAACAGTTTTACGCGCACCGGTACGTTTAAATAAGAATTGAGGGCATATAAATCGCGCTCGTCGAGCGCCTCGCCGGCAATTAAGTTTTTCGGCCATTCGTCGCAGAAGAGTGCGCAGTGCGATGAGTTGGGCAAGAGGAGCAGGGCGAGGCGGAGGCGGCGCTAGATTCCAATGTTTCACGATGTGAGCAGGCCACGATGGGTCTTGCAAGCGGTCGGTGAGCTTGCCATAGCCATTCCATTCGAGAGAGTTGGCTAAATCGATCCAAGCGTAGTCCTTCCCGAAGCCCACCGCGATGTAATTGTCCGTTGTTTCATGATCTTTCTTTGGTAATGTGTTAATTTCATTTGACCCGTTACAGGTAATCCGCTAGTTTAAATATGTAATGAGTGTAACACCGATAGGGCGTTACGCGAATTTTGATAATGCAGACCAGGTGAAATGACATGAGTGCCCCGACAATGTCCGCGACCATCGCAAAACCTCCAGGTGTTGGTGGGATCCGCCAGGCTGTCTGAAAAAGCCGCCGCTTCAAACCGCTTGCTGATCATCTTTTGCTTTTTCGCCATCTACACCATTTGGGGTTCGACCTATCTGGCCATCCGCTACGCCGTGGAGACCATACCGCCGCTATACGCTGCGGGAATCCGGCATCTGGCATCCGGAACCATCTTATTGTTGTGGTGCTTCGTGAAAAAAGTACGCCCGACTGCGTCGCAAATTCGCAGTGGCGTAATTCTCGGTATTTTATTTTTCCTGCTTGGCCACGGACCTCTGCACTGGGCGGAGACCCGCGTGCCTTCAGGGCTCGCGTCCTTATTGGTGGCAACCGAGCCTATCTTTGTTTTTTTCCTAGCGGCTCTGGCTGTCAAAGCGCTGGCAATTCAGCTGGAAAATATTCGCTGGCGTCTTTCTGGGGCTGGCGGGCGTGGGGCTGCTTGTGGGCCGAACCACACTTACGTCCAGCCGCGGAATGATCGTTGCATCGCTGGCGATTTTGTTTGGCGCGCTCTCGTGGTCGGCGGGAATTATCTATGCGCGCAAATCGGATCTGGCCGGTCATCCGCTGCTCATGACCGCGCTCTCGTCGCTTTCCGGTGGAATTCTGCTGTTCACAAGCGCAACGATTTTCGGTGAATGGCGCGGCTTCTCGTTTAGTTCGGTGACAGCGCGCTCGTGGGAAGCGTTGGCGTACCTGGTTGTCTTCGGGTCGCTGGTAGCCTTCAGCGCTTATAACTGGTTGCTGGAACGTTACTCACCGACGCTGGTGGCTACGCACACTTACGTCAATCCAGTAGTCGCGGTGCTATTGGGATGGATGCTTGCGGGCGAGAAGGTGACGCTCAACGTCGGGGTAGCGGCGGCGATGGTGATTGGCGCGGTGGTTCTGGTGGATCGAGGCACCGCGCCAAATCCTGAAGGACGAAAGCGAAGCGAGCGAGAAGAGTAAAGCAAGACCCAAGTTCAACCTCAAATGCGAACCTGGGCCACCCTCTGCGTAGCTTCACGCCAGGTCTTGAAACAATTTCTACTTGGTGATGTCCACCGACGCGCGAGTTTTTTCCCATTCCACGCGCATGGTGCAGCCCGGTCCGGTCTTGTCAAATGTAATGGTGAAGTTTTCCATCGGTGCGGGCAACGTGGAAGTTTTCATTGGCACGCGCGCGAGATCAGAATCCGGCCCCGCATACTTGGTGCCCCACTCGCCGGTTTTTTTGCTGATGACCAGCGTCCACTTATCCGCGTTGGGAACGGCGAAGAGTGTGTAGCTGCCAGTCGGAACTTTAGTGCCTCCGACCGTGACGTCCGAACTAACCACAAATGTGGTGGCTTCATTCGCGCCGAGTCCGCCATACTTCCCCATAGGGAACGAGGCCGCCAAAGATTTTGCGGCCCTTGGCGCGCGGGCTGGAATAATCAACGGTGACGGTCGCGCCATCGCCCAAAGAGCACGTCGCTTTGGCCGGGGGACTGGGCCTCGCGGCTTTATCCTGGGGGCTGGGAGCTTGCTGCGCGAAGGTAAGCGAAGCGAAAAGCAGCAGACTGAGACCCGTTGCAGCAGTGCGTATTTTCATTTTCTCTCCCTGATAATCCGATTTAAGCTGGGCTGAAGTGGCGAAAGCATTGAACCTAATTTACGGTCTGGAAGCAAGCACATCTCCAACGCAAGCAATTCATAGCCCCCCGGTCTTTTTCTTCCGGAGCTTCAGAAATCTTGGTTCAACCCATACCAGATGCCATCGCTTTGGGCAAAGTTCGACGTGGCCATATTTGTCAAAACCTCGGATGGTATAAACCTTTCCAATCATGCTCTTGAATAGATCTTCGGTGCCTAATTCATCCTTCATACCGAGTGGATACTTCGGGTGTGACATCCCGATAATCTGCACTTTGTCGCCGACGTGAAACTTTCTTCTAGCCATACCGCTCCCAAATTCAAGTTTGAGCCCCTACGGTAAATGTTAGCAATTCTTTACAGTTTTATAAGTATTGTGTTAGCCTGATTGAGTTGAAGAGAAGAGGAAAATTTTCAGGGGACTGACGGAGAGAGGCACTTGAGCGAGCTTAAGGCAGTGTTGATCGAGCAATATCGCACTCACATTAAAGATACTGGTTCACCCGAAGTGCAAATTGCGCTGCTGAGCGAGCGGATCAACTATCTGACGACGCATCTCAAGTCGCACGTCAAAGACCACGCATCACGTCGCGGTTTGATTATGATGGTGAACAAACGCCGGCGGCTGCTGGACTATCTCAACCGCCGCGACCCGGATCGGTACCGCGAGATTGTTGAACGTCTTAGCCTGCGCAAGTAACCGCCTTGGAAGTGCGGGGAATTCGGGGCGGCATCCGCAACGCAATCGCGAAGTGACAAATTCCATAGGGAGTCTGTCTGCCGGTAGTGTGAGCTTTCCGGCTCGAATGCGCAGCGAGCGCGGATAAGGCTGGATTTTAACGAGTTTTTCGCGGTGTTGTCCGTTGAAGTTTTGCAAGTCCCACAAAGCGTTCGACCACCTCTTTTCTTCTTAACCGGTCGCCTCGATGGCCGGCCAACTGCCAGCAGAGAAAGTTTTACGCGCAGCCGTGCAACGGCTGACGCTTTTTGCAATGCTTTGCGCGAACGCGAAGCTAAAGGAAAGAATAAATGTCTGAACAGTCACACACTCCCGCACCACACCAGGTAACGGTTGAAGTCGGCGGACGTCCGCTGATATTGGAAACCGGAAAAGTCGCCAAGCAAGCCAACGGCGCGATTGTGGCGCGCTACGGTGACACCATCGTATTAACCACCGCTTGCATGGCTCCCACCGCGAATGATCGCGACTTTCTGCCATTGACCGTGGATTACCGGGAAAATACCTACTCGGCGGGAAAGATTCCGGGAGGATTTTTTAAGCGCGAAGGGCGCCCCTCGGAAAAAGAAATTTTGACCTCGCGGTTGATCGATCGCCCGATGCGCCCGCTGTTCCCCGATTCATGGCGCAACGAAACACAGATCGTCAGCATGGTGTTGTCGGCGGATAGCGACAACGATCCCGATGTGATCGCCGTAACCGGAGCCTCCGCAGCATGCTATTGCTCGGACCTGCCGTTTGAGAAGCCCATCGCTTGCGTACGCGTAGGCCTGCTCGACGGCCAACTGGTTGCCAACCCGACCGTGGCGGATCAGAAAAAAAGTTTGATGAACATTGTCATTGCCGGAACGGAAGATGCCATCGTGATGGTGGAGTCCGGTGCATTGGAAGTTTCCGAAGAAGCGGTTGTGGATGCGCTCGAATTTGGCCACGCGCAAATCAAAAAGATCGTGGCGGCCATCAAGGAGCTGCACTCGCAATTGAAGATAAAGAAGGTCACCGTCGCGCCGCTGCCATTCGACGAATCGCTCTACAAGGAAGTTGAAAAGAAGTACGGCACGAAATTGCATGATGCGGTGAACACCGAGAAGCATCCCAAAAAAGAAAGCTACCTGCTGATCGACGCGATCAAGGACGAGCTCAAAGAGTCGATCCCGGAAGACCAGGAAGAAAAGCGCGTTTTGGCTAAGCGAGCTTTTGACCGCTTGCGCGAGAATATTTTCCGCGACGATGTGCTGAACAAGCGCCGCCGCCCGGATGGGCGCAGCTTCGACCAGATCCGGCACATTTCGTGCGAAGTCGGTTTGCTGCCGCGCGTGCATGGTTCCGCGTTGTTTACTCGCGGTGAGACGCAAGCGCTGGCCACCCTGACGCTGGGCACCAAGGAAGATATGCAGCGCCAGGACCTGCTTTTCGCGCAGGACCAATTCAAGCGCTTCATGCTGCACTACAATTTCCCTCCGTTCAGCGTGGGCGAAGTTAAGTTTCTGCGTGGTCCCGGACGCCGCGAAATCGGTCACGGAGCCTTGGCGGAACGCGCGCTTTCGAGCTTGCTGCCACCCGAGGCGGATTTCCCCTACGCCATGCGCCTGGTTTCGGACATTCTCGAATCGAATGGTTCGTCATCGATGGCCACCGTTTGCGGAGGCTCGCTGGCTTTAATGGATGCGGGCGTGCCGCTGAAGGCGCCCTGCGCGGGAATCGCCATGGGCCTGGTGGTCGGCGAAGACATGAAGTATTCGATCCTGACGGATATCGCCGGAGCTGAAGATCATTACGGCGATATGGACTTCAAGGTAGCGGGAACGCGCGACGGAATTACCGCACTGCAGATGGACATCAAGGTTCTGGGCATCAGCATCGCGATGATGCGCGAAGCGCTGGCCCAGGCCAAGAAAGCCCGTTTGCAGATTCTCGACACCATGGAAAAGACCCTCAGCGAAGGCCGCACGCAGATTTCGGCTTTTGCGCCGCGCTTGTTCAAGCTGAAGATTCCGCAAGACAAGATCCGCGACCTGATCGGGCCGGGCGGCAAGAAAATCAAGTCCATCATCGAAACCACTGGCGTGAAGATCGACGTGCTGGAGGACGGCACCGTACACATCTTCTCCACCAGCGGAGCAGGCGGCGACGCCGCTTTGCAGATGGTGCGGGACATTACCGCTAGCGCCGAAATCGGCAAGACCTACCTTGGCAAGGTTGTGCGCCTCGCTGAATTTGGCGCCTTCGTGGAACTTTTCCCGGGCACCGACGGCTTGCTGCACATCAGCGAAATCTCCGAGCATCGCATCCGCGATGTTCGCGATGAACTGAAACTTGGCGACCAGGTTCTGGTCAAGGTGCTCTCCATCGAGGGCAACAAGGTGCGCTTGTCACGCAAGGCGTTGATTAAGGAAGCTCGCGAAAAGCAGCAGAAAGCTGCGGGCGCAGGAGCAACAACTACAGCAACAACGGAAGATAACGGCAACGAGACCAATTCCAATATTTCAGAGTAGTCTCTGAAAAGCGAATTAATTCAAGAAAAAAGACCGGCGATTTTCGCCGGTCTTTTTGTTTTTCGAGGTACTGTGAGCCTGACACGCTCACAAAGTTTTTGCCGAACGATGCTGCAGGCTAATTTTGCGCGCAAGCTTGCGGGCAGTGCACGGCGTCGAGCGCGCCCCACAGTGCGTTGAGCGCTTCGTCCGTAGTGGCCATGATTTCTTCGGAATCGCCATTCGCGTGCTGCTCAAGCCAGTTGCGCCATGCCGCACGGTGAGCCTGGTCCGCTTCTTCGTGAACTGTGAAGTAGGCCAGAGCCTCGGGATTAGTGACGCCGTAGAAGGTCTTCAGCCCTTCAATTTTTGTCGTGGCAATTTCCGGAACCTGAGATTCGTAGGCGTACAAAGCAGCAACCGCTTCAGCCACAGGGCGATCGCCACAAATCTCGCGGTAAGTTTGCACCACTGCTTGCGTGCCGGGAAGCGCGGGGCAGCAGGTAATATCGTCTTCAGGAACACCCAGCGCGACGGCGAAATCCCGCCACAGCTTAGGATGCGAGCCGTTTGGATCTTCTTCCTCGGCAAGATTTTCTTCCACCAGTTTGCGCAGATCGCCGTCCGTGCGCGCCGCGAGTACCCGCAGGTGCGCCGGGAAAGCTTCGACGTGTCGGTAATACTGCGAGGCATACAACTGCAGCGCTTTGCGGGAAAGTTTGCCGGCTTGCCAATCCTGATAAAACGGGTGCTTCAGCAGATTCTTAGTCGCGATGGCGGTATCAAGCCGGGGAAGCAGTTCGCTATTGGACATGTGTATATCCTCACGCGCCAGCAGCACGCGCCAAACGAATTGCGCGGCTGCCGCATTCAAAACGTGCCGCATTGTAGCAAAAATTGACGAGGATTGCTTTAGGGTGAAGAACTGAGGCAGCGAGCATTGCCGATCCACTGCACTCTGGTCAAGTCAAAGCAGACAAATGTCGGACGCGCTACATATCGCTGCCGATACGGGTACCTATAATATTCGGCTTGACAAGTACCGAGTAAACGCGCATAAACTCCGACCCGGGTTACTTGGAGATGTGGGCAGGCCGGATTTCCGGACTCCGTGCGTCGCGCGCCCCGCGCGACATCGTGAGAAACGATCCGTCTTGTTGCTTCCGTATTGGTCTCCAGCGCTCCTGAATCACATCGCTTTGATAACAGCTCGACCTTCGCAAGATTGTTCCCGCGAGCGAGCCTGCCTTTACAAGGAGGGTTCCATGGAAACCGCCGTTGGAGTATTTGCTCAGCGCGACCGTGCTGAAGAAGCCGTAAAAAAATTGCTTGAACAAGGTGTACCCCAGGACTCCATCGTGTATCTATCGCGCTCCGAACGCGAAGCCAACACCATCGGCAAGGAGTTAGGTGCGTATGTCGGCGGCCTGATGGGAGGCGCGGCGGGCATGTCCGCGGGAGTTGTGGCTGCTACGGCATTGGCGATTCCAGGTGTGGGCGCGGTCTTCGCGCTCGGTTTTGGCGCGGCAGCGCTGCTCGGATTGGTCGGCGCTGGAACTGGCGCCGCATTAGGCCAGAGTGCTGCTCATGATTCCAGCGCACCATCGCCAACCACCAGCGAAGCATCGGCGCAAGATTCCGCATATTTCCGGGAAGTCTTGAACGAGGGCCACTCTCTGATTGTGGTCCGCACCGAATCGCCGCAAGTGGCCGCGACCGCGTGCCAAATTTTGAACGAATTCGGGATAAGCATGAAAAAGGGTGCGACGCAGAAGAGCAAGGTGACCACCCGAGAGTTGGGTGATGCCATCGTGGTCGACATCGTGGGCAGGCTGGCGCTGGCCGATGGTACCGCCGCGGTACGCGATGTAATTGGAAGCGTGGTGCAGCAAGGAAAAAAGCACATCGTCCTGAATTTGGCGGCAGTGGATTTTGTGGATAGCTCGGGACTTGGTGAATTGGTTCGCACGCATGCGTCGGTGCGCAGTCATGGCGGGCAACTAAAGCTTGCTAATCCCAGCAAGCATGTTCACGATTTATTAAGGATGACCAAGCTGGACCGCGTTCTGGACATCGAACAGGATGAAGCCAGTGCTCTCAATTCCTTCGAGCCAGGCCAGGCGAGTGCTCAGACTGCATAAGCTGTATTTCTGCACAAACGTGAATCGCACTGATTCGGACGATTCACGAACAAGTCAATCGTAAGTTTTAAGCGATAATCGTTCGCGGGCGGGTTATGTCTCAGTGATTGCTACGCCGCCTTGGGAGAGGGCGCCGGTGCGTTTGGATTGCTCTTCGCGTTACCCTGCGACGCTTCCGGATCATCGAAAACTTCCTCGGATTTTTCCGGGCTGCGACGTAACAGCGTAATGCTATACACCAGCACAAATATCAGTACGCCGAGCAAGCCAAGTTCAATCATGGAAGCGCGAAAGATGGTCGCGCCCTCGGGGGTTGTCCACTTACCCTCTTTTGTCAGGGCCGCGGCCTCCAAAGTGATCACCAGAATGCGTCGTATTGAAGCGATCAGTCCCACGACCAAAAACGGTTCGGTAACCAGGGTGTGCGAGCGGATCGAAATGCGCACGGTGTGCAGAATCTCCACCAGCATCAACACCACTAAAAGCTGATCGAGGACACGCAGCACCATCTCGGTATCGCTGATCGCCATCCACTGATGCCAGGTGTCCCACAGCAGCCTGCTGGAGCGCGCGATGGTCGCGAGTGCGGTGAGCGAAATGAGCACCGCGAGAATAGTGAGAATGGCAACTTCGGCCATGCCCAGGTAATCGCCGAAATGTTTGCGTAATTTCTGGTCCGCCATTTGGGCAAATCGTATCAGCCATCGCCGTAACCTTCAAGAAAACGTGAAGAGTAAAAGATGTCTACCTGATGCTGACATTTAGGGAAGAGAGGTATTGCGGTAATCAGTCTTTGATGTGCAAGCGCACGATTTGCGCGCCGACCCCGCGCAATTTTTTGACGATATCTTCGTAGCCGCGGTCGATGTGGTAAACGCGATCGATCATGGTTTCGCCGTCGGCAACCAGTCCTGCGAGAACCAGGGATGCGCTGGCACGCAGATCGCTGGCAATTACCGGAGTGCCGGTCAATGGCGAAGGCCCACGCACCACCGCGCGGCGGCCGTCCACGGTGATGTTCGCGCCCATGCGCAGCATTTCGCTGGCGTGTAGATACCGATTTTCGAAAATTGTCTCGGTGATCACTGAAGCGCCCTCGGCTTGGGTCGCCAGGGCCATGTATTGCGCCTGCATATCCGTGGCGAAGCCAGGATATTCCTCGGTGGTGATATCTGCAGCGATCAGTTTCTTTGCGCCGCGCACGCGCACAGTAGTTTTGTCCACGATTTCGATGCGCACGCCGGTTTGCTCCAATTTCGCGATGGTGGAGGCCAGATGATCTGGCGCGCAATTCGTCAGCGTTAAATCGCCGTCGGTGATAGCGCCGGCAACCAGAAACGTGCCCGCCTCAATACGATCAGGAATCACGGTGTGTTCGGTGCCGTGCAATTTGTCGACTCCGCGAATGCGCAGCGTGGAGCTGCAATCGCCTTCGATCTGCGCGCCCATTTTACGCAGCATCTCCACCAGGTCGGTTACTTCCGGTTCGCGCGCTGCGTTGTTGAGAACGGTTTCGCCTTCGGCCAGCACGGCAGCCATCAGAATATTTTCGGTGCCAGTGACGGTGATTTTTTCGAAGGTGATATTTGCGCCTTTGAGGCGGCCTTCATGAGGAACTTTGGCCTGAATGTAGCCGTGATCGGTAGTGATCTCTGCGCCCATTTTTTCGAGCGCCGCAAGATGTAAGTCGACCGGGCGCGCGCCAATGGCGCAGCCGCCGGGGAGAGACACGCGCGCGACGCCCATGCGAGCCATCAGCGGACCAAGGGTAAGAATGGAAGCGCGCATGGTCTTGACCAGTTCGTACGGCGCGACAGCATCGCTCAGCGTGACCGCCTGAATGACGTAATCGCTGGCAGGAATATCCGCGATGGAAACTTTAGCGCCCATGAACGCCAGCAACTTGCTCATGGTGATGAGGTCGCGGACCTTGGGAATATTGTGAAGGGTGACGCGCTCCT
This sequence comes from uncultured Acidobacteriota bacterium, assembly GCA_963733775.1. Taxonomy (GTDB): domain Bacteria; phylum Acidobacteriota; class Terriglobia; order Acidiferrales; family UBA7541; genus Acidiferrum. The sequence continues at coordinate 1,239,271 of CAVTEE010000006.1, forward strand.
TGGTGAGTAGCGCCGCTGCCATCACCGGCAGCGCGGAATTCTTCGCGCCACTGATGGCTACTGTTCCGTGAAGCGCCTTACCGCCCTTGATTAGAAATTTGTCCATGAGAGGGAATCAAATGAAAGTTGCAACGCAAATCACTAGCACGGGTTAGCGCGCCTTATTCGAACGCGTACCATTCTGACGTTTACTTACCCAGTGCTGCACGCAAATGTCCTTTCGCATCGCGCAATTTCTTTGCTGCATCTGCGGCGTTCAACCGCAATTTCAACATCACCAGCGCCACGCGCATATTGTGTCCCGATTGACGCAAAGCGTGTGCTGAAGCAGACAGACCCTTCCCGCTGGCGTCCGCCAGTATGCGCACCATCCGTTGCGAAACCTTGCGATTCGACGCTTTCACATCGATCATCAGGTTTTCATAAACGTGCCCAAGCCGCGTCATCGCTGCGGTAGTCAGCATGTTCAGAACCATTTTCTGTGCGCTTCCGGATTTCAGTCGCGTCGATCCGGTGAGAATCTCGGGCCCTACGTCCGTGGCGATCAGAATGTCTGCCAGGCGCGCTACCGGAGTATTGCGATTCACGGTAATCGCGATGGTCGCGGCTCCGATCTTCGACGCAAAGCGCAGCGCGCCCAACACGTAGGGCGTGGTGCCGCTGGCGCAAATCCCCGCCACCACGTCCTTGCGTGTCAATTTAATTTTTCGCAAATCTCGCTCGGCATTCGCCGGCGAATCCTCAGCGCCTTCGACCGCGCGGGTAATCGCTGGACCGCCCCCGGCAATCAATGCCTGCACTAATTTCGGCGATGTTCCAAATGTTGGCGGGCACTCCGCGGCATCCAGCACCGCGATGCGTCCACTGGACCCGCGCCCACGTAGATCAGCCGTCCCCCACGGCGGATGGCCTGCACGATAAGGTCGACGGCGCGGGCAATAGCGGGAAGCGCTCGCCCAACCGCGACAGGCACTTTGCGGTCTTCCCGATTCATCAGTCGGACGATCTGCAAAGCACTTAAACGGTCGAGATTTTTTGACGCCGGATTGCGCAGCTCACTGCGTCTATATTCCCTGGGTCCTGAAGGCACACTAGAATTATAGCCGTGGGCCGCAGCAATCCGGACAACTGGCAGTCAAAAACGCGCATGCCTTGCCAACAAATTGCTAATACCTTCACGAAACTCACGCCTCCCTATTTGCTTAGACCAAGTCGCGATTCGGCTATCATGAAACGACAAGCTGGCAGCGGGTTGTGGTCAGGACGGACTCCTTGGAAATCGCATTAATGAACATTCTGAACCGGTTGTTTGAGGAGCGATTCCATTCGCCGGTCACGCATGTGCATCCGCTGCAAGGTCAACTGGGTGGGTCCGGGCGCCAGATCATTCGCCTTTCGAACGAAAAGAACACCGCCATCGGCATTGTCTACGGCGTGCGCGAAGAAAACATCGCTTTCCTCGATTTTTCCAAACACTTTCGCAAGCATGGTTTGCCGGTGCCCGAAATTTACGGTGAAGACCTGGACCACGGCGTGTATCTGGAAGAAGACCTCGGGAATACCACGCTGTACGAATTTCTATCGAAAAATCGTAAGGCCGCAAACATCGCCGCACCAGTAGTCGAAGCCTATCGAAAAGTTGTAGCCATTTTGCCGCGCTTTCAGGTCGAAGCCGGCCGCGATGTGAATTATGAGGCGTGTTATCCCATCGGCAGCTTTGACCGTCAATCTGTGGCTTGGGATTTGAATTACTTCAAATATTATTTTCTGCGCCTAGCGGGCGTTCCCTTTAACGAGCAAGCGCTGGAAGACGATTTCGGGCGTTTGACCGATTTGCTGATGACCGCGGATCGCGACTACTTTCTGTATCGCGACTTTCAGTCCAGAAACATCGTGTTGCGCGATGGCCAGCCCTTTTTTGTGGATTATCAGGGCGGCCGCAAGGGCGCGCTGCAATATGACATCGCCTCTCTGTTGTTCGACGCCAAGGCCGACTTGCCGCCGGAGCTGCGGCAGGAACTTCTCGATCACTATCTGGATGCGCTAAGCGGTTACATAAAAGTCGATCGCGAAGCATTCATGAAGCATTACTACGCTTACGTGTATGTGCGCATTCTGCAGGCCCTGGGCGCTTATGGATTTCGCGGATTTTACGAACGCAAACAACACTTTTTGCAGAGCGTGCCGTTCGCCATGAAGAATCTGCGCTGGCTTTTGCATCACGTCACGTTGCCGATTGAGCTGCCCACGCTGATGGCCGCGTTCCAAAGCATGCTGGCCTCGGAAAAATTGCTGGGATTAGCCGGTCAAGCCGAACCTCTCGCACTGCGCATTTTCAGTTTTTCTTTTCACCAGGGAGCACCGAAGGATGAAACGGGCCATGGCGGTGGATTTGTTTTCGATGGGCGCAGCTTGCCGAATCCCGGCCGTGAAGAGCGCTTCAAGGCGCTCACCGGCAAAGACACTCCGGTAATCGAATATCTCAATCAGCAGGAAAGCGTGCATCAATTTCTGGCGAGCGTGATGTCGTTAGTGGATGCCAGCGTAAACAGTTACCGCGAGCGAGGATTTAAGAACCTCATGGTTTCTTTCGGCTGCACCGGTGGGCAGCACCGCTCGGTTTATCTTGCGGAACAATTGGCAAAACATTTTCGAGCCAGGAATGGCGTGGAGGTCGCGGTGCGCCATCGTGCAACTCGAGAAGATGGGCAAATGAAGTTCTTCTCTTCAATGCAGACTAGGCGATGCACTCCCCCTGTTGAAAGTCCTTCGCTGAAAGCTTCTCGATGAGGGCAATGGTTCTCGCTGCCGGGCTGGGCACACGCTTGCGACCGCTCACCGATGACCGTCCAAAAGCGCTAGTCGAAGTAGCTGGGCGCACCCTGCTGGAAATTACGCTTGCTCGACTGCGTGCTTTCGGCATTCACGATGTGATCGTCAACGTGCATCATTTCGCCGACAAAGTGATCTCGTTCCTTGCTGAACGCGAAAATTTCGGCATGCACATTGAGGTGTCGCGCGAGGATGTGTTGCTAGATACCGGCGGCGGCTTGAAAAAGGCCAGCTGGTTCTTCCTGGAGCAGTCCGGTCCGGCGGGCGCGGAACCGTTTCTTCTCCATAACGTTGATGTGGTGAGCACCATCGATCTCCAGCGCATGGTGCAGTTTCACCGGGATAATAGAGCGCTCGCCACACTGGCTGTACAACATCGTGATTCCAGCCGCCAGCTGCTATTCGACGACCAGCTCCAACTGTGCGGGCGACGGGTTGGACGCGATGCGAAACCAGAAATTGTTCGAACCGCGCCAAAAACCGAGGCGTTGGCATTTTCTGGCATTCATGTCATTTCTCCGCGCTTGTTAGCGCTAATGAAGGAAGAAGGCATTTTCTCCATCATCGATACTTATCTGCGCCTGGCCGGTAGCGGAGAAAAAATTCTCGCGTTTCGCGCCGATGACTACTATTGGCGCGACCTGGGCAAACCCGCCGACCTCCAGCAAGCCGCACGCGATCTGGAGCAAGGCGTTTTTTCCGCGTAGCCACATCCAACATAGATCAAAACAGAAGAACGCAGCGCGAGAACTCGCTAGCAGGCCCGTAATGTTTAGCGGGAAGCGTGAGCAGGCTCGGCGAGTCCCAACGACTCCATTACCGCGTCATGAAGCGCCGGACGCACCTGAGTCATTTTCTGAATTATCGCGCGTGGGATTGACGCGATTGGTGAGCAGCACCACAAAAAGTTCGCGGTCAGGATCAATCCAGATGGAAGTGCCCGTAAATCCGGTGTGCCCGAAACTATGCGCTGAGAAAAAGTGACCGCTGGAGCCGCCTTCGGTAGGCACCGCCCAGCCAAGAGTGCGCGTTCCGCTCGAAAGCTGCTGCGGCGCGGTGAACTGCGCGACAGTGGCGCGCCGCAAAATGCGATGGTGCGCATAACTGCCGCCGTTCAGCAGCATCTGGCAAAACGCCGCAAGATCCGGCGCGGTGCTGAAAAGCCCGGCGTGCCCTGCGACGCCGCCGATTGCGAACGCATTTTCGTCGTGAACTTCTCCTTGCACCAGCCGATGCCGCAAATTGTTGTCGATTTCCGTGGGCGCGATTTGCGGCCACATTTTCTTCGGCGGGTGGAACATGGTGTTCGACATTCCCAACGGATCGAAAATGTAACTCTTGGCCAGATCGTCGAGAGTGCGCCCGGTAAGGCGTTCGATAATTTCGCCCATCAAAATAATGCCCAGGTCGGAATAAACTTCTTTCGTGCCCGGCTCGTAGTCCAAGCGGCTCCGCAAAAATTCTGCTCAAAGTATCTTGCTTGCCTTTGGAAGTCCGCCAATATTCCTTGAACGGCGGCAGCCCGGAAGTGTGCGTGAGCAAATGGCGCACGGTAACCCTGCTGCGCCATTCTTTTTGCCCCGGCGTCGCGCCCCATTCCGGGAGGTACCGTTCCACCTTGGCATCCAGATCCAGCCCGACGGGAAAATCGCCTTCCACCAATTTGGCGACCAGCGTTGTGGTCGCGACCACTTTGGTGAGTGACGCGATGTCGTATTTCGTTTGCTGCCGTGACCGCCGGCGCCTGCGCATCATAGCTGAGCTTGCCGAATGCATGGATGGCAACTTTGCCATGGTAGCCAACCGCGAGCGTGGCGCCTGGAAATGCCTTGTCAGCAATAGACTTTTCGATCACCCGGTAAGCGGGCTGCAATTCTTTATCAGCCGACCGCATCCATCGGCTGAACCGTCCCCGGATCAGCAGGCCGTGAAATGCCGAAGCCTGCTTTCAGCGCGATTCCAGGAATCGTGACCGGCAATTTGCCGCGCACCGGAATTTCCGCAAACAGCGCGCGAGCCACGGAAATTTGCGCCACATCGCTGATGCCAAAAGCGGCCAGCCACGTTTCGGCTTGCGGAAAATTTTCGATCAGATAAGGGCTGCCAAAGCCAACGGCGATCACCGGCTTGCCGACTTTAAAAACCTGCGCCGCAAACGCCGCTTGCTCAGCGGGAATATCGACGTCCCCTTTGCGATCGCTGACGCGCACAAACAGCGCCAAGGATCGCGACGTCGTACGAATCAGCCGGCGGCAACTTTAAAGTGTCGGCTTTTACAAAGCGCGTGTCCGCGCGCAGCGTCGTGACCGAATCAAAGCGCGTGCGCAATTCGCGCTCGAGATCTTCGCCCGGATACGGTTCGGGGTCGGCATAAAAAGCCAGCAGCAGGGCGCGCGACGGCTTTGCAATGCTCAACGGCAAGCGATTCGCAGTGTCGCGCAACAGCGTAACGCCGCGATCGGAAATGTCTTGTGCTTCTTGTTGCCACGGCGCGCGGCCAAATTTTTCGTTGATGGCGTTCACATCGACGAGCTTGTTCTTGTTGAGTTCCAGCCGCGCCTTGGCTTGCAAAATGCGTCGCACCGATGCGTCCAGTCGTTCATGCGAAATGCGCCCTGATTTCACCGCGGCCTGCAACGCTTCGAATGCTGCGTCCGGAACCGGCGACATCAGCAGCGCATCGGCCCCCGCAAGAAACGCGCGCACGGCAGCTTCGCCGGGAGCATAACGAGTAGTGATGCCGCCCATATCCATGGCATCGGTTATGACCAGGCCCTCAAAATGAAGTTCATCGCGCAAAAGTCCCGTTAATACATTGTTGGAAAGCGTGGCCGGAGTGTTGGGATCGGGCTCCAACGCGGGAATAGAAAGATGGCCGGTCATGATGCTGCCAACGCCCGCGGAAATTGCGGAACGAAAGGGAATCAGTTCCAGATGCTCCAGCCGATCTTTGTCGGCGCGAATAACCGGAAGATCGATGTGCGAGTCGGCCGCGGTATCACCGTGCCCTGGAAAATGTTTCGCGGTGGCGAGGCCGCCATTCTCTTGCACGCCGCGCACAAACGCGGCCACGTATTCCGCGACGCGCTGCGGGTCTTCGCCGAACGACCGCGTATTGATAATGGGATTGCCCGGATTGTTATTCACGTCGGAAACCGGCGCATAAATCCAGTGAATGCCCACGGCGCGAGCTTCCAGCGCGGTAATTTTGCCCATGGTGTAAGCGTCAGCAGGATTTCCTGCGGCAGCCAAAGCCATTGCCGTTGGGAAAGATGTGCCTTCATCAAGCCGCATCGCCGAGCCGCGTTCGAAGTCCGCTCCAATCAGCAAAGGCAATTTGGAACGCGCCTGCAGTTGATTCGTCAGCACCGCCGTGGGATAAGCCTGGCTCTTAATAATTCCCAGCGGCGACATCTGCGTGATGTTGATGAATCCACCGACGTGCAGATCATCAACGTCGTGCATCATCTTGCGATACGCGTCCGCGTCCGTGGATGTAAAGCTGCCGTGATAAGTGGTGAAGAGCAGTTGGCCGATTTTTTCGTCATCGGTCATTTTGCGCAGCGTCGCTTCGACCCATTGTTTATTTGCGGCAGAAGGTGCGTGCGCTGGCGTCGCGGACTTGGACGCGACGGATTTCTTCGCGGGTGAGCTTTTGGTCTGACTTCGCGCGGTATAGGCCATAGGAAAAATAATCGCAATAAAAAGCAGCGGCAGCAGGCCAGCACAAGGATTTTTCACCGGGCCATTATCGCCCTTCATCGAAACCCTTCATCGAGACCCTTCGTAGAAGAAGACCCGTTTGGTGCCGCGCATGCTCTGAGTTTGTATATAGCACACGCAATTCGAGGCCACAAACAACACGCGCGAGAAACGTTCCAGAATATCATTGCGACTTATGAGGCAGGCGATGACCAACATGGGCTCCGTTGAGTGTAAGGTGTCACAGCGATTAAAGATGCGATTTTTTCTGGTGCCGTTGCTGTGCTGCTTTGCTCTGGCCGCACAGGCTGACAGTGCGCACAGCGCAAACCCGCAACGCGCGCGGCATTCCCGTCATTCCGCGAGGGTGATGGTTGGCCTCGATGTGCTGGAGGCGGAGCGCTTCGCCCCACTGCGCGGCAAACACGTCGGCATAATTACCAATCACACCGGTCTCGATGCGCAAGGTCGCACCACGATCGATGCTCTCACGCACGCGCCGGGAATTCAGGTGGTGGCGCTCTTCACTCCGGAACATGGCTTGGGAGGGAACAAGGACGAAAACGTTTCCTCCACGAAAGATCCCGTGAGCGGCCTGCCAGTCTATAGTTTGTACGGTGAGACGCGCCGGCCTACGGACGAAATGCTCGCGGGCATCGACGCACTTGTCTTTGATGTGCAAGACGCCGGCGTGCGGTTCTACACCTACACCACCACAATGGCGTTCTGCATGGAAGAAGCCGCCAAACGTAAAATTGCGTTTTTTGTGTTGGACCGCCCCGACCCGATCGGCGGAGAAATCGTCGAAGGGCCGTTGCTGGACGCGGACAAGACCAGCTTCACCGCTTATTTTCGCTTGCCGGTTCGCTACGCTTTGACCATCGGCGAATTGGCGCAACTATTCAACGAAGAAAATCAACATTCAGTGCGATTTGCACGTCATCGCCATGAAAAATTGGCGACGCAATTATTTTTACGAAGAGACGGGTTTACGCTGGCTGCCTCCTTCGCCAAACCTGCGCACCCTGAAAGGCTCAGTCTTGTATCCTGGCTTGGAGATTTTGCAAAACGGCGGCGTTTCCGTGGGACGCGGCACGGAGGCGCCCTTTGAAGAATTTGGCGCGCCGTGGATGCATGGGGAAGATGTTGCAGCTCGCTTGAATGAGCGCCACCTCGCGGGAGTGAGATTTGTCGCCGCAGATTTTATTCCTGTGGCGGGATTGTATGCCGCCGAGCGTTGTGGCGGAGTAGCTATTCGCGTGCTCGATAAACGAGCGGTGCGTTCCATGACTATGGGAATAGAAATCGCGAGCATCTTGCGGCAGCTTTATCCGGATCATTTTGACGTACAGAAAATGTTGTTCCTGGTCGGCAACGACCAGACCATTCGCCAATTGCAGGAGGGCGTCCCGGCTACCGAAATTGTTAAAGAATGGGACGCGGATTTGAAAACGTTCGAGCCGATGCGGCGAAAATATTTGCTGTACAAGTGAAATCTGTTCCAAAGTGATAAAGTTTTAACATGCGAATTGTTTCGTTATTGCCTTCCGCTACCGAGATACTTTTTTCGTTGGGGCTTGATGCCGAAGTCGTGGGCGTCAGTTACGATTGCGATTTTCCCCCGCAGGTCAGCCAGCTCCGCGTGGTGGTCGATTCGCGCATCCCGCCAGGGCTGCCTTCGCTGGAGATCGACCGGCGGGTTCGCGAGTATGTAGAGCGCGGAGAAAGCCTATACATCGTAGACGCCGAGCGCGCTGAGGGAGTTGGCTCCCGACCTGGTCGTCACCCAGGATTTATGTTTGGTATGCGCGGCTTCACCCGATGATCTGGCCGCGGTGTTGGCCAATTTTGAAAAGCGCCCCAGGGTACTATCGCTGAACCCACGAAATCTTGGCGATGTGTGGGACGACATTTCAAAGGTGGCAGGGGAAACTTCGCGGGAAGATGCCGCCAAGAAGCTATTAGCCGAGATCGACCAGCGTTTGCACGCGCTCAAACGCCAGGTCGAAAAAATATCTTGGCGGCCACGCGTCGCTTTTCTTGAGTGGCTGGAGCCATTCTATGTTGGCGGTCACTGGGTTCCGGAGATGGTCGCACTCGCTGGTGGACAAGATATTTTTGGGAAGGCGGGCTCGCCCTCGTTTCGCGTCGAACTTAAAGATATCGTCGCCGCTGCACCCGACATCATCGTGGTAGCACCCTGCGGCTATGATGCAGAGCAGGCTCGCAAGGAATATTGTACGACAAGCTTTCCTTCCGACTGGGAGGCCATTCCTGCGGTCCGTGACGGGCGCGTTTATGCGTTTGAAGCCAACGCGTACGCCTCGCGGCCCGGGCCTCGGCTAGCGACCGGCGTTGAGGCGCTGGCAAAAATCTTTCATCCGGAAATTGTTGTCGCAGATGAAGCTGCGCGTGCATTTGAGATTGCGAATCCCACACGCAAAGACTATGGGGTGAACTCCGCAGAAACTGATCTCTCGCGCCGCGCCCACATTCTGTAAAAAGGCAGCCCGGCAAGTATCAACAGCAGGCCGATGGACGACCGGCCCGGCCGCTGGATCCAAATATTTATAGTTAATGCCAAAGCGCCCGCTACGAACAGTCCTGGAACCCAAGGGTAGCCCCAGCAGCGATATGGTCTCGGCAAATCCGGCTCGCGTCTTGCGCAAGCGAAATAGCGCAATCACCGCCGAAGCCGTAAAAAATCCATGCCGCAAAAATAAAAAGATTAGTCAGCTCTTCGAATGTCCCGGTCAGCGCCATAATGCTCGCCAGCACACCTTGAAAAATTAATGCCCGGCCGGGAGTGCGGAATTTCGGATGAATGCCGCCCGCAATCTTAAAAAAGATTCCATCGCGCGCCATCGCGTACGGCACGCGCGCGCCGCTCAACACCGAGGAATTCATGGAGCCCAGCGCGGAGATGGCCATCGCTACTGTAATCCACGTAGCAGCGCCTCGTCCGATGACATGCTCAACAACATCTGAAGCGATATGCTGTGAGCTGGCGACGCTTTCGAACGGCAGAACTTTCAGGCACGCAGCGCTGAACAGCAAATAAATGATGGCGACGAACGTGACGCCGCCAACCAGCGCCCTCGGAAAATTGCGCTGGGGGTTTTCTACTTCTGACCCCACCAGATTCAAATCTTCCCACCCGTCATACGCCCAGAGTGCCGCCGCCAGGGTGGCGAGAAATGCCGCGAATATGGTTCCGACACCGTCACCCGCAGCCGGCCAAAACGGATCTGGAGCATGTGGCGGTCCCGCCGGGGAAAAAAGCGCTACGCCGATGACAATGAAGACCGACATAATTTTTATGGCCGTCAAGAAAACTTGTACCGCACCGCCAAGCCGCACACCCAGATAATTCACGCCGGTCATGCCGGCCAGCCAGAACACCGCAAGCGGTTGCGCCCAGGTAAAAACGAAGTCGTAAGGCGCAATCCATGCACCGACCGCGGGAATATGCACGGTGAAAATAGGCGTGGCCACCGCCGGGATGAGAAAGCCGACGAAGCGCATCATGCCGGCGGAAATCGACGCCAGGGAACTGGGTCTGCCAACAATGGAATGCATCCAGCCAAAAAGAAAGCCGTATACCGGGCCGAACGCGCGGCGCAAATATGCGTATTCGCCGCCCGCTTCCGGAATGGCCGCGCCAAGCTCCGCGAAAGATAGCGCGCCAAAAATCGAAAGCACCGCGCCGACGATCCACGCGGCAAACACCACGGAAACGGTACGGCCTTCGCGAGCCATTTCCGCGGGCTTCAGAAAAATGCCCGTGCCGATCATGGTGCCAATGACGATCGCAGCCGATGCCCATGCGCCCAGCCCGCGAACCAGCTCGAGGCGTTTCTCAGTCATCGGCGTTCGTTACTATTGTGAATGGTCGTTGAACAAAATTCATGAGGCAGGATCCACGGTGGCGTGAAGGTTCCCCGATTCTTGAGGCCCAGTCAAGAGACTTACCAGCGAGCCGACCAAAAAAGTGGTGACCGAACCGATCAAGAAGTACCACGTATACGCCACACTTGTCAGACGCCACACGCAAACAACGGTGATCAGCCCCGCGAACATGCCTACCAGCGCTCCGCTGGCATTCGAACGGCGGTTGAGCGTGCCCAGAAGAAAAAGCCCGAGCAGACTTCCGAATGGGAACGCCGCAACAGTCAGCCCCGCTTCGAGCACCGGCCCCCAGGTCATCAGTCCAAAGCCCATCAGTACGAGTCCCCAGAATAACGTCATGCGCCGCGACAATCGCAGAAAACCTGCATCATCGCCAGGTTTACGATTACCCAATCGCAGCGCGGAAAAATCGAGCACGCTACTGGCCGCGAGAGAGTTCAGCGAACCGCTGGCGTTGGACATGGCCACCGCGATGATGGAAGCGAGCAACAGTCCTGCAAGGCCGGTAGGCATTTCGCGAAGAAGAAAAAGTGGCAGGACGCGGTCGGTGGCTTCACCGGCCGAAAGCAGCGGTGTGTGCTGCGAGAAAACGAAGAGCAGATACGCCAATCAGCAAAAAAACCGTAAATTGAAATAAAACAATGACGCCGCTGGCCAAAAGTGCGCGGCGGCTGTCGCGTTGATTGCGAGCCGCGAGTAACCGCTGAACAATCGTCTGATCAGTGCCGTGGGTAGCCATGGTTAGAAACGCGCCTCCAATCACCCCGGACCAAAATGTATATTTCGTCGCCAAATTAAACGAAAAATCAAAAACCTGCAGTTTATGACCATGACTGGCGGCTACCTGGACAACTTCGTTCCAGCCGCCGGGAATGCGATGCAGCAAAACAAAAAATGTCGCGGCGCTGCCAGCCAGATAAATGAACAGTTGCGCGACATCCGTCCAGATCACCGCTTTCATTCCACCTTCCAGCGTGTAGAGCAACGTCAGTGCAATAACGATCACCACCGACAGATGTTCGCTGGTGCCCAGCACCACACTCAAAACGATCGCGATGGCCGAGACGCGCACACCTTCTGCGAGTCGCTCGCGTAATTAGAAACGTGCTGGCCGCAACCGCGCGCATGCGCTGGCCAAACCTTTTTTCGATCAGCGCGTAGGCGGTAAAGAAATCTCCGCGAAAATATCCCGGCAGCAGCACCAGAACAATCAGAACGCGCCCAATCAAGTAGCCAAAAATAAGTTGCAGAAAAGTCAGGTTGCCGCCGTAAGCGATGGCCGGCGTGCCAATGATAGTAAGCGTTGACGTTTCCGTGGCCACGATGGAAAACGCCAATGCCCACCAAGGCGCGGTACGGCCTCCCAGAAAATATTCGCGCGTGACGGCATTGCGATCATCGCCGCCGATTTGCGCGGCCTGGCTCTGTTTGCGCCGGAAATGCATGCCCAGCGCGGTTACGGCCAGCAGATAGACGATGACGATGGCTAGATCGAGAGAATGAATGTGCATCGAGTGCGCAGAGGATAGTAGTGGGCGGCTCGGGCGTCAAGATTAGTACTAGGTATTCTTTTGTGCCGCATTGAAACACGCGGTTAACAACAGCCGGGCCGAACTAGCTTATGCTTTTCACATGCGCTGCATATTGGGCTTCGATGGCGGAGCCACCAAGACGGAATGCGTGTTGATAGACGAGGCAGGAAACATTCTGGCTTCCGGAAGATCGGGAGCGTCCAATCCGGGACTGGTGGGATTTGAACGAGCCATCGAGGAAATAAAAAAGGCGGCGCAAGCCGCTGCGTCTGGAGCGTCGCGTGAAGCCGGACGCGATTAGCGCGTTGTGTGCTGGAATCGCAGGCGTGGGAACCGTGAAGGCGGCTGACAGGATGCGCTCATTACTGGCAGCGGCGTTTCCGAACGTGGTGATGAAAGTCTGTACCGATCTGGAAATTGCGCTGGCTGCAACGGGCACGGGGCCAGCCATTGTGTTGATTGCCGGGACGGGCTCGGCGGCTATGGGACGTGGCGTAAACGGAGAAGTCCGGCGCGCTGGTGGTTTGGGCCCGCAAGTTGGCGACCAGGGCAGTGCTCGCGACGTAGCCAGAAAAGCAGTCGCGGCGGCGAGATTAGAACTCGATAGAAGCGGTGAAGAGAGCGCTCTTGGCAAGCAGCTCAAACGACAGCTGGGCATTGCTAACTGGCGCGAGTTTGAAAATCGCATCAGCAACGCACCGCCGGAGCAAATATATCCACAATTATTTCCGGTCGTGGCTAACGCCGCGGACGCCCGCGATCCGATGGCCCGGGAAATTTTGCGCGCAGCCGCTAAGGATCTTGCGCGCGCTGGTAAAGACGCTCGCCGATGATCTGAATTTGCAGCACGTGCCGTTTCGCCTGGCAAAAACAGGCGGCATGATAGGCCACTGCGCATTTTTCGATAATGAGTTGGACTCGCGGCTGCGCGAAGCCGCTCCTACCGCCAAGATTGGCCTGTTGCCGATTTCCCCGGCACACGCCGCAGCCTTGCTAGCGCTGGAACTATTCCTGGAAGCGGACTGACGAAAAAAATCCAATGGCTGACGCCAAAGACCTGACGAAAACGAACGATCACTCGCGCCGTCCAAGAAACGCAGCACGCGCTGGCCGCCGACGGCGAGGAACTCGCAGCAGTACTTCACAGTGACGATGAAGAGGCCCTTTTAGCGCTGTTAAAAACTCCCGCTCTAGTCGAGACGGATGTCACTGTGCTCCTCGCGCGCAAGAATTTGCCCACCGCGGTTGTCGAGGAAATTTGTAAGCGCAGAGACTGGCTCAAAACTTATGCGTTAAAAAAAGTGTTAGCGTGCCATCCGCATACGCCACGGCTCTTCAGTCTGCGGCTGCTGAAAGAATTGTATTTGATGGATCTGGTGCAGATTGCTCTCTGCCCGGCGTTTCCGCGGAATTAAAACGCAACGCTGAAGATCAGCTCGCCACACGATTGCCGCAGCTTCCTCTGGGACAAAAAATTACTTTGGCACGGCGCGGGCCCGCGCGCGTAGCCGGCTCGCTCTTGGCGGAAGGACATCCCCTCGTCGTACCTGTGGCTCTGGATAATAGTCATTTGACCGCCGCGCAAATTTTAAAGGCTCTCGCCCGCGAAGCCGTGCCTGAATCGGTGGTACAGGCGATCGCGCAACATCGCAAATGGTCCTGCGATTACAACGTGCGCCTCGCGCTGGTGCGAAATCCAGCGACCACCCTGGCTACTTCGCTCAGTTTTTTGCCGGAACTTACAGTCTCCGATCTCCATGAACTGGCGGCTCCCGGCGTATCGTCCCCGAGCCCTTGCGAAAATATCTTGAGGCTGAAACCCACCGGCGCATTCGAGCGGGCGAAAAGTCGGCCGCTGGTAAAGAGCCTTTCGACCAAAGTAAACCGTCTAAAGATATCTAGAGCCGATAAATTATTCCTGCCAGACCAGCCCGGTGATGCGATTTTGGCGCGCAAGTCGCTGAATTAGCCATTGTCGGGAACAAAACATTAGCCTTCGCCGTCCTATAGCTGTGCCCTCGAATGACGTATTCTCGGGACTAGACGGAGTGCGACGCTCGACCGTCGCTTGCACTCCTGGCAGGGGGGATTCGCCAAGTCTATGGACAATGAGGAAAACTTATCTCGACGGCTCGAGCGCCGTTGGGCACGGCGTTATTCGTTTTGCGCTGATCTTGAAATCGAATGGGGCTCAGCGGTCCTAACGGGGAAAACCCGCGACATCAGCTCCAATGGCATGTTCATCCAAGCCGCCGACACTCTCTGGATCGGGGCGGGTTTCAGGGCTCGCCTCAATGTCAATCCTCCGGTGAACGTGAATTGCTCCGTGAAACGCGTGGAACCCGGGCTTGGAATGGGCGTCTCCGTGGCGCCGGCAGAGTCCGAGCACCAAAAATATTATCAGGATCTTCTCGTCTCCCTCGCAGGCAATCCAGCCGACACCGCCTTATAATAGGCGAACGAGTACCATATGGCGGTTTTGCGCGTTGTTTGCGCCAACGTCACTTTGCGCTCGAAACTGCGGTGCAAGCCAACGGCTGCCGGGGGCGGCCCTGTGCCTGCCATGAGCTACCAGAACTAAATGACCAGATGCCTCAATTGCGGGTCCGAACGTACGGGGGACGAGTGCCCCTCGTGCGGCCTTACTTCTTCCATCGCTGAGTTGGTGTTTCGCCCGCGCTTCATGAAACGCACTGCCGTTTTTCTGGCGGGATCATTGCTCTTCCCGTACGTAAGCCAGCTTTACCCTCCGTTGGAGCTCGACTGGATGCTGGTATTTTTTGGCTTGATATTTTTTATCGGGCTGACTGTGGCGGTTTTTGTGGATCGCGGCGCGCGCAATCGCCAGGACATCGAAGTGTTGAAGCGAATTTACGCAGGATTTATTCCACTGCCATGGATCCTTGCGGCCACGCTATTCCTGAACGGCAAACTTGATGCCCCCAAGAACGTGGTCTATTACCCCACCACCGTGCAGAGCCGCTTCAATATGCGGGGAATAGTGCGCGGGAGCAGAAGGCTTTTCGTACATTCCTGGCGACCCGGGCAAAAAGTGGAGCGACTGGCGGTGGACGTTGACGATTACGATCGTTTCCATGACGGTGACGCCGTGGTGGTCGGTGTGGCGCCAGGTGCGCTGGGCATCGCCTGGTTTTACGGAATTTACCGCCGATAAATTAATAGGCTGGCTTGCCGTCGGCACGTAGCGGGATTTGCAGTTCCAGGATATGCCCGTCCTTGCCTAGCCGGAAGCGAAGGCGTTCCACGGGCCCGACGTTGCGATCTTTCCACTCGGTGATTTCCAGCGGTTCCTGTGGCATGTCGGAAGTAGACCACTGTACGCCGTCGCCCTGTGGTTTGACGGTGCGTGGGTCGATGTCGAAGACCTGGTGCTCCGGGACATTGACCAACAAATAGCGCTTCCAAAGTTTCACCAGCAGCACACCGTGCTTGGAGGTGTGATAAATATTCCACGAAGCCGGAGCTTCGTCATTGAAGCGCACGATGGCGAACGACACAGATTTCCATTCGACCGGCTTGCTGGCTTCGCTGGTTTGCGGGCGCACAAGATAAGGGAAAAGCGCGATCAACAGCGCAAGAAATACCAAACGCGTGGCGCAAGATCGACGTTCATTAAATCGCGATGCGCGCCGCGCCGCGCGATTTATGCCATGGCTAGCGCCATTCTTCACCTGATTCGCGAAGGTCGATGACCACACTAGCTCGCCTTTACTTCGCCGAATGATTTGTCGAGCAGTTGGATTGCGTCATCCACGTCGCCCTTGGTGGTATTCAGCATGGGCGCGAGCCGCAGCGTATTGCCGTACAGCCCGCCTTTCCCAATCAGCAAACCATTGTGACGCGCGCGCTCCATCACCATGTTAGTGGCTTCCGGCGCGGGCTCTTTGGTTTTGCGGTCTTTCACCAGCTCCAGCGCCTGCATCAGCCCCATGCCACGCACGTCGCCGATCAGCGCGTACTTGGATTGCAATTCCTCCAGCTTGCCGCGGAAATATTTGCCGACGACATCCGCGTTTTCGCGCAAACCATCTTCCTCGATCAGTTCGATGGTCGCACGGGCCGCCACGCTGGTGACCGGATTGCCGCCGAATGTCGCAATGTTGCTGCCCTGATACCCGCCAGCGATTTCCGGCGTAGTAACAGTAAGCCCGATAGGCACACCGTTCGCCATCCCCTTGGCACTGGTAATAATGTCGGGAGTCACTTCCCAATGTTCAATGCCGAACCACTTTTTCCCGGTGCGGCCCCATCCGGTTTGCACTTCGTCGGAAATGTAAAGAGCGCCATATTTCTTAACGATGTTGAAAACGATTCTGAAATACTCCGGCGGCGCGGTGATAAATCCGCCGACTCCCTGAATGGGCTCGGCAATAAACGCCGCGATGTGGCCACTCGTGCCGGTCTGAATCAGATTTTCCACGTCGCCCGCGCAGGCCACGCCGCAATCGGGATACGTCAAATGCAGCGGGCACCGATAGCAGTAGGGATTGACGGCGTGCGAGATCCCCACACTGATCACACCGGCGCGGCGATACGGTGCATGCGCAGTCATGGCTTTCGTGAGAGTCGACCCACCCGAGTAAGCGTGACGCAGCGCCACTACGTCATAACTTCCAGTCGACATCCGCGCTAACAAAATGGCTGCTTCGTTGGCTTCGCTGCCGGAGCTGGTAAAAAAGCTTTGCTGCAGGTTGCCCGGCGTGATTTGCGCAATTTTTTCCGCCAGCGCCACGATGTGCTCGTTGGGATAAAGCGTGGAAGTGTGTTGCAGCCTGTTGACCTGCGCGTTCACTTTCGAAGTAATCTTCGGATTGCAATGCCCCACGGAAACCGTGAGGATGCCGCCGAAAAAATCCAAATACTTATTCCCGTCGAGATCCCAGATGTGCTGCATCTCCCCGCGATCGGCCACCAGCGGCTGTTCAAAGTAGTTGGTGACCGAGGGCCACAGGAATTTTTTGTGTTTGGCGACGATTTCTTGACTGCGTGATTTTGCGGCGCCCAACGCCGCTGGTGCTGGAGTTACCGGAGTGGTCACAATTCTGTCCTCGCAAGCTCGGTAGGATGCTCAAGAGTGTATGACGCGGCGCTATTCGCGGCAAGCCAGAGAGACACAGAACACAAAACGAAGATGGAATAAATTGCAATTAGCTAAATGGAAGGCTTGGATTTCAAGGAGCCACTAGCGGACAGGTGCTCCGATCCAGTTCCGCTAGCCTTTGTTTGCCTTCCAAACTACCTTTCCTTGCCGCGGCCGCGAAAAGACGGCGTGCCTGGTAACAATTCTTTGTGACACCGTGACCGGTGAAATACATATTGCCCAGGGTCAGCATGGCGGTCACATTCCCTTTGGCAACTTCATCCCACAAAGATTTTACGCTTTGAGTCCTCGGAGCGGTTTCTTTTGGAGTCCGCTCAGCGTCGGCCGGAACGGGTTTGGGTTCTTCCGCAGGCTTGGCTTCCGGCACAGGCGGCTTCGCGTCCTGGACAGGCGGCTTCGCGTCCTGAACGGGTGTCTTTGTTACCGGGGCAGGGGTTTTAACTGGCTCTGAAACCGGTGCTGGCTCCACCATCTCGTGACCTAGCCAGATAAAAGCCCCAGCGGCTTCACGCCGAAAAACAAAAAGCCCAATCAGGAGCATCACCAGCACTGCGGTAACAATAATTCCCGAAGAAGTCTTAATTCTGCCTGGCAGCAGTCCAGCGCTGCTGGCTTGCGAGTTGAATTGCTGGAATACCGTTTCAGAACGCCGCCGCAGCTCCATCACGTGCGCGTGCAGGATTTCCTGAACCTGGGTCTGGAAGCGATCAAGCGCCTGCTGTTGCGCCCGCTCTAGCAGCGATGGGTATCGATCCAGCACCTTCACGGACGCGCCCGCGGACGTCACCGCCGATTCCAGGCTCTTCATCTGCGCCTGGACGGCTTCGCGGATGGGAAACAACTGCCGTTCCGAGTCGCGCAACACCCGCGCCGCAGCCTCGCGAAACGCCGCCAGGGTGCGCTGCTCTTCATGCTGAAAGTGTTGCAGCAGCGCCTGCGCATGCTCATTGAGTGCCCTAGCCGTGCGATCTTCCAGCGAAACGAGTGGATCTTCACGATCCTGCCCGGCTAGTTCCCCGGTCTGGGTGGCCAATTCAGGGGAAGCATTGGATTCCTCGGCCAGTTCAAAGTCCCCAGACAGGTCGACATCTTCCACATCCGGGTGCTCTTCCTGGCGTTCTCCTGGATTAAGCTTATAAGCTGTGACAGCAGACAGCTCCGGCGCGGTCTGAGCCGCTAGTCGTGGGCCAGGCGGAAGCGGTTTTCTTTCTGCACCGGTGGCAGGAGGCAGGGAAGCCCACGTTCCGCCACCGCTCCTCTTTGAAGTTTCTGATGGCACAGGCTCCTCCTCTGGCACATCAGGCACCAGCGGAAAAGCAACGGTGGAATGAGCCGAGGTTATCGATCGTACTGATTTTGCCGCGTGGGGCTGGTGACCCTTGTCGCGACCGTTTGTCGATGGGGATGCTTCCGCAAATCCAGATGATTCGGAGCCGGAGTAACTATGGCCGTTCGTTGCCGACACCGCTACAGGCACAGAACCGCTAGAAGTCCTGCCATTGCTAGACCCTACATTTTGCATTGGGTATTCGACGGCGTTCGCCATCCAGTTACTCATCTCGCCCAGAAACTCATCAGACACGTCTGTAAACTGCACCCCCGCAACGCGACCCTCTTTATCGGACCATTCGATACGGCCGTTTCCCCCGACTCGTCGCTTTTCGTCCAGATTGAAAGCAAACTTCACATCTGTTTTTGGGCGCACGCGTTTCACCGCGCGGAAACCAAAACCGTGTTCCGACAAATTAAGAACCATGCCGCCATTGCCTGGCTCTACTTCAACGTAGAGGAGGTTCTCAAATCGTTTGCGCGGAGATTGTCGGCGTTCTAGGTCAGTCATGCGTGATCCAGCCCCAAGGGCAGCGTCCAACTCCACCATCAACCAGTTTGACGATGAGATGCGATCCCACAGCGCCCACCGTGAGAATGCAATGCTGCCGCCATTACGCGCCCTACCGGTAATGGATGGGTTATTCTGTACCACCACTGTCTCAATGACAACCCTTAGTTCGCTTCCTTTAAGCTTTTTCCTTTTAATGAGATACGTGAGAAATTAGCGGGAAGCCACGCACCATTAGGCCGACTTTTGACGGTTTGCTCTTCGCGATGAGCGGTCTTCCCATTCCGGGATTGGGTTCTCTGATGGGTAGTTTCAGCGGCTTACGCTCCGTAACTACCCGCGCATTATGTTTTGCACGCTACACAGCTTGTACTGCTTTAAGACCTTTGGTTTTCTTTAAATCCCCGCACATTGATCATCAGTGAACGTAGTAGCCGTTTTTCGCCAGGATCACGTAATCATGGCCCTTCTTCCCAAACGATGATTTCAGCCGCACCTCAAGCTTGTGAGGTTTGCCCGTCGCCCCGTTCGCCTGGGTGTAATACCCCAAGGTGTAGCGCGTTTTGATTCGGTCAATTAGCGCGTGAAACTCCGCATCCAGGTTGGCCACGTCTCTAACGTCAAACATCTCTCCACCGGTCTGGTCCATCACTTTGCGGATATTCACCAGGCCGGGAACCATGGCGGCGTAGTAAAGCGTTGAGACCGGGTTGTAGCCCGGTATTTTCAAATTATATAAAACGGCGTCCGAAGCGATCGCTTCCGTCACGATGTCGTGGGTACCCTGTCCGCCCGCGTCCGTGCCCACATCATCGCTGATCAAAATAATTACCCGGCGGCCCTTGGGGGGCGCGCCAAGCAGATACTTCGCCGCCACAAAAATGCCGTCATTGATATTGGTGGCCCCGCCGATCTTGAAGCCGCCGAATTGCTCAGCAATCTTGGTTTTGTCGTTGGTGAACGGCACGCGCAATTCCGCCTCGGTGGCAAACGTAAACAGCGCCACCTGATCTTCCGGTTTCAGCGCGCCCAAAGCGGTCGTCGCCGCTTCACGCAAAGGCCCCATAAAAGGGCCAATCGAATCACTCAAATCCAATACCAGCGCAACCTCCAACGGGAGCTCATCTCGTCCAAAAATCTCCAGCTTTTGCGGCACGCCATCCTCACGAACTTCGAAGTCGTCCTTTTTCAAATCGCCCATGATGTGTCCGGCTTTGGTCTTCACGGTGGCGTCCAATAACACCAGATTCACGCTTACCCGAAGCGTGCTGCCTTGGTCTTGACTATCTTGACCCTGATCCTGAGCCACCAGCGGCGTTTGCCCCATCAATGCAAAAATAGCCACCACCAACCATCGCAATATTCTTAGCCCTGGTACCGGGGTCATCATCCTGCAAAATCCTGCAAACCCGTTTCTATAGTGAATGAAATCATTGAGGTCATCGCACTGTTACATTCCGTTCGAAATATTCCCCGCATCTTATCTTTACACAACAATAGTGGCCCTGCTGACGTGCCTATGAACGTAGCGATACCGTCGTAAGATTCGCATTTATGGAAACAGGGCGCCTGGCGACCAATCCGATGCGTTAGTATGTTCAAAGCATTCATGATTATTGTTCCGGCTTGCTTTCTCCCTCCACCGGAACATCTATCGCTTGATCACAGAGCAATTCAGAGGAATTGTGGCCGATATCGATATGCCATCGAATCTAATTCAAAGCGCGCCTGGAGGAATCGAGCGCCGCAAACACTCTCGTCACCGCTTCATCATCGATTTGAACATATCCACCGAGAATGGCGCCTCGATGCACGGCATGAGTTTCGAGATTGGCGCGGGGGGCATGTCGGCGGCAACATCAGGACCGTTGGAAGTCGGAGAGCAAGTAATTTTGTACCCGGTAATGAGGACTCGCGTGAAGGCTACCATTCGGCGTAAGAATGGCTCAATGTATGGCTTTGAATTCCTCGCACCCACAGCTGAATTTCAGGAAAAAATTCTAGCGTTGTGCCAAACCTTGCCGCTCTTCCAAACCATGGCCGATATTTGAAATAGACCATCGGCACCTTCCAGTTTATTTGACAAATACCTTGTGAGGGCCGCATCGCCGCGGAGCAGGCGCCGCACTAAGTACAGCGCCTGCGCAATCCGGTTTGTTGCAAGGAAGATGTAGCCGCCAGCGGCAAAGAAATAATTTTCCTCTTTAATTATCTATTGGTCTTCGGAATCCTCTCTCCCGTGAACAGCGGTCAGGAAGTTGTCCACGACAAAGTCGGCTACCTCGCTGCCCATGCGAGTGCCGCTGGTCAGATCAGTGCGGAAATGGACGCCGGCGAAAATTCTGCTTAATGTGGCTTCTTTCTTGGCGGCAGAGAAATTAATGAAGGAACGAGTTACTCCCGGGAGAACTTCCGAGGTGACGACGAAGTCAAAATCTTTCTTTCCGAAGAAGGAATTCAGCACTGATGCGCCGGCTGCGCTGATAACCGCGTGAGCGCCTGGATAAGATGGATCCGGCGTGGTGTTGGTGACCTCCGGCAGCCAGTTGGGGTCAGCTAGCGTTCCTGGGTTTCCGTCCGATGCAGCTGCCCGAATAGCCGTGACTGGTCGCCAGAAGTCATAGGTGTATTTGGTGTCGTAGAAAGCGATGACGCCATCGGCAAAACTCAAGTTTAGCAGCGCAAATAAACGAGCGGTTCGCGCAGTGTTGAAGTTATGTCCAATTGCGGCGGTTTGGGTAATTTCGTTCCAGTAATTCTGGATGGCCCCGTTCCAAAAACTGCCAGTCAAGGCCTGGTCGGCAGTGGCAGTAGTGCTGTGGACGATGCCGAGTGACTTCACTTCATTGAAATCATCGGTGTAAGTATTGCTGGTCAAGGCAGGTGGAGGTCCAAGACGAAACTGACTCGCGCTCTCAAGAGCGAAGGGCGTGACATGAGACCAATTCTTGAATTGGGGTGTTGGGAAATTCGGTGGCGTCGACTGGAAATCTCCGGGGGCATTGCCGAAGACAAAGGGCGCTGGTTTCGCATTGGATCCATCGTTGCTGCGGACTGCGAGAATTTGATCAGCTACGGCCTTTCCAATCGTGATGCCTTCGGTTTTGTCGGGTCCATCAGGAACCAACGCCAAAGACTGTTGAAGTTGGTTGTCCAAGGTTGCCTGGAAGGCCGGGTACAACGACACGAGAACTTCGTGCGCGGCGGATGAGGCGGCCGCGTCTTGAGAAGCGGAACGGGAAACTCCTTTGAGGCGAACCAAGTAGGGTTCGTGTGTCTTGTCGATGGCGTTCACGGCATCGTAGATCGCGGCGTGCATGATTGCAAAGCTGCGGGTCGGGTGGATGGTTTTTGGCTGGGCGCCCGGAGTACGGACGATAACGAGAAGCGTTGCATTCCAGGTCACAACCGGATTAACCGCGGAGTCTTTGGAAACTTGAGCCTCATCGCCTGTCGACGCTCCGTAGGTACTGGTTTCGAATACACAGATAGTTGCGCACAGCAGCAGCATTAGACTTATCAAATGCTTGGCCATAAAGTTATATTCCGCTCCAGTTCTTTCTCAAATTGGAGGGCCGATGGACGTTGCAAACACCACGCCCGTAAGACTCGCCACTCTCTAGACCGCGACACAGACGGGAATATTCCCAAGAGCCAATCAGAATTCTGAGTTGCCAGTCGCTGGGCGTCGGCGGAGGCCTCGCACGCGTACCTCAGTTCGATTTTGAGTATTCGGTTCAGGTTTTCGTGAATCAGCTGCCAAGCTGTCACGCAATTTTAACAATTCGTTTGGGAATAGGAGTCGGCGCTTCCGGGTCTACACAGCGGTATGGCTAACTTTTCAATCGGCACGAGAACGTTAGTCGACGAATCGAAATTTGCAGGAGACTAGTTAATGACCCACAGACTCATCTCGATTTGTGCATTGTTGCTGGGCGTGGCAGTTATGGGACTCACTGGAATTGCTCAACAATCCGCGACGGAAGCTCCGGCCGGTTTCGACACTCCGACACTGGCCCAAAATGCCGGGTCCGAGAGTAAGAGCAATGGACTCACAGAGCCATCTGGTGACAGTTTTGCCCTGGACCAGCAGAACTATGAGCAGGTTCACGATGTGAGTACCGGACTGGGACCGGTGTACAACGGGAGAGCCTGTGCGGAATGCCACCAGAATCCGGTAAGCGGTGGTGCAAGCCAATTCACGGAACTGCGCGTGGGTCACACTGATGCCAACGGCAATTTTGTAAATCCCACCGTACTGATTGATGACGGCGCCAGCAGTATCACTGGGCGGTCAATCATCAACGACCGTGCCGTGGTGCCCGAAGCTCAGGAGCATATACCGGCTACGGAAAATATCCGGGCGCTGAGGGCCGCGCTCAACACCTTGGGAGACGGCTTCGTCGAAGCGATTGACGATAGCACTCTGAAAGCCATCGCCCAGAATCAGTTGGACCTGAGTGATGGAAGAATTCACGGTGAGGCCATTGAAGTTCCTGTGCTGGAAGCGCCAGGTCAAAATCGCGTGGGACGCTTCGGTTGGAAGGACCAGCACAGCAGCTTGCTTTCCTTCATCGGAGATGCCTATTTGAATGAAATGGGAGTGACCAACCGGTTGCGACCCAAGGACACAACTACAATCGGAAAGACGACTAAGGACCCGGAAGATGTTCCTGATGCGCTCGGTCTGGCGGATATCGACCATTTTGCGCAATTCGTTCGCGGCACGAAAGTGCCGCCACGTGATGCCAAGCTGGCGGCGACGGCGGACGCTTCGGCAGGGCAAGCTATATTTGAGAAGATCCAGTGCAACACCTGCCATATGGAGAACATCACCACTGCTCCAACCGGAACGGTGATTAATGGCGGCGCATTCACTGTGCCGGATGCTTTGGGAAACAAGGTCATCCATCCGTTCAGCGACTTCTTACTGCACGACATTGAGACCGGCGATGGCATCGTGCAAGCCGGACCGGCGGATACCGCCAACAAACTGCGCACCGCGGCACTTTGGGGATTGCGCATGAGACCTCGATACATGCACGACCTCAAGTCTCTAACTCTGGACGATGCCATCGAGCGACACCAGGGCGAAGCCGAGCAGGTGGAAAGACGCTTCGATCAGCTGTCCCCGGCGCAGAAACAACAACTGCGTACTTTCCTTAACTCGCTGTAATTGCCGCGCTGCGGCGCAGAACGTGACGAACTCGTTTGATACCTGGTCGTCACGTGGCGGGCGTCGGGTATCTGTAGTGTGTGGCTGTCGACCAGTGTTAAGGCTGATCGTCTTATTCTTCAAAAACAGAAAACCGCTTGCTGTCTATAAAGCAGAAGTTTTCTTCTGCGCACTGTGTGATGGAGGCGTTGGCCTACGTTTTTCAATGATGCGAGTTAACGATGTGAATATATAGAATCGAGTTGCGCAGTATGAATAGCGTTGAAGGGCGCGTTTATGACGTCGGACGCGAAGAGCCGGGACTACCCAGTGATCAACTGGCGGAGTTGCTCGAGATCGGTGGGATCGGCATCGGAGATGGCGCAGAAATCCAGTTGGCCCTTGCGCCAATCGATCCATTGATAGCCTTGGCGAGACCCCGCATGTGGTGAAGTGTCTGGTTCCGTTGTGGGCCAGACGAATACGTTAATTACATTTCCTCGACGAGCGTACACAAGCGCGGCGACCGGGCGGCCTTCGACAATGTCGAGGCGGCCGCCTTGCAAAGCAAAACCGTCGTTCGCGAAATCGCGGACCGGTAAAATAAAATTAACTTTACCTTCGATCCACTGTTTCACCGCGTGCTCATCATTGGAAGCGATACCAGTGATGTGTCCAGGCTGCAGGGAGTGCATATGCGCGTCTACAATCTCGGCGGCGAACTCTGCTTGATAGTCGTCGGTGCGAAACTCAGGACGGATTCTCCACGCCAGGAGCGCGACTAGTAGCAGTGCGGAGGCAGCAGCGAGCCCCTGCCACCTATGCCAAAAGATCGGCTTTGCCACGGTTGTAGTGGGCGCTGCGGACTGGAGTTGCTCCACAATCTTCCTACGAAGTGAAGGGGGCGCGGGCTCATAAAGTTGAGCGAACTGCAATCTGCTTTTTAAGAAGTCCTGGGCCACAAGTTCAGAACCGCAGTCAGCGCAATGCAGCATGTGTCGTTCGAATTCAACGGTGCGAAACGCGCTCAGCTCACCATCGAGGTAGCTGTGAAGGAAGGCATCCGCAAAATCACATTTCATAGTCAGCGCTCTCGCGAGAGGAACTCTAGAGACTCAATTCGCCCAAACTTTACCCTGGGCTAGATGAGCCACATAAAGAAGGACCGCCACGAGCCCGATTTTATTCTCGCGGGTGTTTTCCCCAGCAAAGATTGATGAATGGAAAAGCTTGTTCAGGCGCCGCCCGGGAGGGTACATTGCGGGGTACCGGGCCAAGTAAATAACGTGTTGAAGGCAAATTCTCGCGGAGGCAGCGATGCGAAAGATGATTGTGCTTGGTGTGGTTCTTGCGGCGGCGACGATACTCCTGGCGGACAGTAGTGTACAGCCGCTGGATATCAAGACAGGCCTTTGGGAAGTAACGATAAATATGACGTTCACCGGTGCGGGAGCCCCTCCAGGAGCGCCTCCACGAAGAACCTATAGGTCTTGTTTGAAAAAAGAAGACTTAAACAAGTATCCATTCGTTGATCCGGACAAAAAATGTAACTACAGGGTTTTGAGTTCGACTGGTTCAACGATGGAAGCGCAGGGGACTTGTACTGAAAATGACGGCACGAAGGCCGATTTCAAGATACGACTGGATGCACTCGACAGCGAGAACGTTAAAGGCACTGGGCAATTGACCTTAAGCGGTGCTGGCGGCAGCCTGAGCGGAAGCTACGCTGGGGCGGGTAAGTGGATAAGTGCCACCTGCCCCGCCAAATGGCAGGTAAAGCCGATAAAAAACTTCTTGGGGCAAGAAAACAAATCCGCAAACGAAGCGCATTAAGGTGGAGTATCGAACGGCTGGAACTTCCTTGCGCCTTTTGGCGTATTGTCCTGTAGATCGAGGGTGACCCATGCGCGTTCGGATTCCCGCACTGTCGGTGATTCTTTTGTTGCCGATTTCGAGCTATCCACAAAACAACGTGGAGATCGAAAACGATCTTGCGCATCACACGTTCTATGTTGACTTCGCGCCACGTGGGGAAATCGATCTCCGTATCCGCCCGGCGGAGATTCACATCATTGGCAGCGAGGAGAGCAGAATTGTTGTCCGGGTGGAAGGACGGCAAGGGCGCGATTCCAAGGATGTGCAGGCTCGCTTCGAAAGACATGGCAATTCTGGTGCGCTGGAGATTAACGGCGGGCCGCGCAACGATGTGACCATCACCGTGCAAGTTCCCAAAGAGTCGAATCTTGTCGTGCGGGTGTTCGCCGGAGATGTGCAAGTCAGGGATGTTGCCGGTGACAAGGATGTGGAGCTGAATTTTGGTTCATTGAGAATTGGTGTCGGAGACGCGACCGGCTATTCGAGTGTAAAAGCTTCGGTGTCCTCAGGCGAGATCGATGCGAAACCATTTGGCGAATCCCACGGCGGCCTATTTCGTTCTCTGGAAAAGTCCGGGCCTGGCAAATACAAATTGAGGGCGCACGTGGGCGCCGGCCAGTTGACTCTGAACTAGGTGTCGGGTTTTCTAATCCCGAGCCCTGGTCATTGAGTCGCGGCCAAGCTTCGATCAGGATTCACAACCAACCACGCTAGCGCACCGAGGGCCGCCAAAACCGCTGCCACGTAAAAAGAGGCGGTCCAACCGTAATGCTCGGCAACCGCAGGTGTGAGCGAAGCGGTGACTGCACCGCCGAGTTGCGCGCCCATATTCATAAAGCCAGACACTGAGCCCGAGGACGCGGCGCCGATATCCGCAGTAACGGACCAGAATGAGCTTTGCGAAAGATAAAGCGCGCCCGCGCCACCGGCAAGTACAACGCTCGCTAAGCGGGCGCTCGCGACGCGGGATCCGAGAAGGAGAAACACTGCGGTCATAGTCATGGCGACTACGGCGATGCCACAACGTCCAACGCGTTTGCCGCGCCATAGTGTAACGCGGTCGGCGATAGTTCCGCCGAGCGGGCAGCAGACGGCCATGGCGAGGAAGGGAAGCGTGGCGTAGAAGGCGCTGGCTTTCAGGTTCAGCCCGCGAACTTTAGCGAGATAGATGTAAAACCAACTGAAGAAAATCCAAGCGACGTAGCCGTAACAGAAATAGCTGAAGGTGACGGCCCAGACATTTTTGCTTTGCAGGATTATGGACCAAGGTAAGGATTTGACGGTATTGGCGTCAGGTCGCGGGATCGTTGAGGGTGATAATGATTCGCCGGACGATAGAGTTCGTCCGGACTGGATGAAGTGGAGTTCGGCGGGTGAAACAGAAGGATGGTCTTCGGCTTTGTCGCGAGCAATTAAAAACCAAATGAAACCGGCTGCGAGGCCGATGACGGCACTCATCCAGAACGAGGATCGCCAGCCATAGTGAAACATTACGTAGCTGATGGCTGGAGGCGTGATGCCGGCGCCGACGCCGACTCCGGCAAAAATGATGCCGTTGGCGATCCCACGCTCCTGGGTAGGAATCCACCAGGAGACAAATTGATTGGAAGCCGGATAGATGACGGCTTCACCAGCGCCCAACAAGAACCGAATCGCGACGAAAAAGAGTAATGCTCCACTTATTTGCGAAGGCACAATGGCGGTGAGGGCGGTGAAAATTCCCCACCACACTACGCCGACGGTGAGTACGCAACGGGGACCAAGCTTGTCGCTGAGCCAGCCTCCTGCCGTTTGAAAGAGGGCGTAGCCTAACAAAAATGAACTGAAGACATAGCCTAATTGGCTGTTGGTAAGGCCGTAGTCCGCGGCGATCGAAGGACCGGCGATGGAAATGTTTACGCGATCGAGAAATGCGACCGCGCTCAACACAAATAACCAGAACACGAGAAGCCATCGCGTGTGGCTGATGGGGCGTTGAATCATTCGGTCAGTCGCTCAAGCACAATGTAGCAAGGCCGTATTCAAGCTCTGTGAGCCTTCAATAATTGTGTTAATTGGTCGGCGATGATGCGGTCTTCGCCGGGTTGCAACATAAAGGAGTTCATTGATAAGCCCTGGTCCGAAGTACTCAGGATGATAGAGGGATCGGATTTTTTCAGAATTGCGCCGGCGTCCTTAGGTGTGATGGCAATTTGGTGTTGGTCCCACGCGATACGCAGGTGCGGGACGTGGTTGGCGATGGTTGGGGCGGGGAAGTCGGTGGTTACGCCGGGGACAGATTTTACTTTCGCGGCGATTAGATCGAGTCGGCGCTGCCATTCGGTATTGAGGGCTTGGTGATCCTCGTTCAGATAGCACTCAAGCGCTTTCACCATGCCGACGATTTCTTCCTTGCCCACTTTTTGACTACGGCCCAGGGTGTCTTCGTGCGGGCTATTGTTGAGGAGCGCGTTAGCGACGAGTTCTTTTTTTCCGATGAGCAAGCCTGCGCATTGCGGCCCGCGGATGGCTTTGCCACCGCTGAAGCAGATCAGATCGTAGCCCATGTTGGCGTAGTCCCAGAGGTGGGACACCGGAGGAGTGTCGGCGGCGGCATCGATGAAAGCGGGAATTTGATGGTCGTGGGCCAACTTCAGCCATTCTTCGACTTTGATTTGGCCTTCATCGTTTGCAAAATTCGAAAAATGCATCATGGCCGTCTGCGGACCGATGGCGCGCTTTACGTCGTCTGGCGACTCCACGACGACCAACTTAATTCCGGTGGAGCGCAATTGGTGATCGAAAGGGTTGCGGTGGGATTTCTGGATGAGCACTTCCGATTTCATGCCACTCAGGTCGGGCAATTGTTCGATGAATTTGGGATTGTTGCCGGTTAGTATGCCGGCGAGGCCCGACTGCATGGCTGCGGCCGCGCCGGACGTGACGATCACGGCGTAATCGGCGGGAAGTTTTAGCATTTCCGCGATGCGCTTTCCGGCAGCAACCTCCAGGTCAGGAATGCTGACGAAGTGACGGCCCGCCAGGGCCATCACCGCTTCTACCTCTGGGCGCATCAGCGAACCGCCGAGGACGGTCATGGTGCCTTCGCCATTGATTACGGTGGTGACGCCGAGTTCTTTGTAGATGTCACCGGTCGCGCCGAAACCTTTGACGGAAGACTTCGCGTCCTTGGTGGAAGCGGCGGATGTCGCGGATGCGGAAGAGGCGAAGAGCTCACCTCTTCCGACAATCGCGGAGGAAAGCGCTGCCAATGCGCCCAGGAAGGTTCTGCGATTCCAGCGATCGCGAAAACTCATATTGTTCAGCCTCTCTTGGCGGTGTTTACTACCGCAGCGGTGCAATTAATTTCTACCAGCGACTGGCCAGGAAGCGCGGCGACGGCTACACAGGTGCGGGCCGGGCCACCGTTGGGAAAATAAGTTTTGAAGACTTTATTCAGGCCATCGTAGTCGTCGAGTTTGGTAAGAAAAACGGTGAGCTGCAGAATGCTATCCATGGTGCCGCCGCCGGCCTCGACGAGGGTCTTTACGTTTTCCATGACCATACGGGTATGCATTTCGATGTCGGGTGTTTTGCCGGCGTCGGAATTGTCGCCGCGGGAATGCGCGCCTTGACCGGCAATATAAATGACACCGTTGTAGACGATCAACGGAGTGATGAAGCCGGGGTTTTTCGGTGGCTTGCCTTCATAATCGAGTTTTTTGACGGTGTCTTTATCTTGCGCCGCACCCGCGGTGGGTGAGACGAGCCCAGCGATCCCGAGGCCTGGCAAGAATGCTGCCAGGCGTGCGGCGAAGCCTCTTCTGGTGCTTACATTCGAAAGCATGTCGATCCTCCTCGAGTGATTTGAACTTGCAACCTACGGCAACGCAAAGCTAAAAATGTCGCTTCCGGCGGCGATGGTTACATATTGTTTGCCGAGCACGGCATAACTCATGGGGGAAGCATGAATGGATTGACCGGTATTGAAATGCCACAAAGGCTTTCCCGAGCGTGGATCAACCGCCTCGAAGGATTGAGTATTGTCGCCGAAAAATAAGAGGTTGGCAGCGGTAGTCATGGTGCCTGCGGAGGAATAACCCTCGCCAGCTTGCACATAGCGCCAAGCGGGCTTGTCGCTTTCCAAGTCATAGGCGAGCAGTATTTTTTGGCCATGATCCGTGGAGCTGTGGCGCACGCCAGTGGAGTAATAGGTTTGGCCTTCCTTGAAATTTTCAGGCTTGAGCGAATAGATGCTGCAGTCTTCATTGGCGATGAAGAAGAAAAGTTTTGAGGCGGGATGGTAAGAAGGGGAAAACCAGTTTGTAGCGCCGGCAAATCCGGGGCAGGTGCGCGTGCCTTCCGGGGAGGGTTGTACACCTGTTCGAATCGGCCGGCCTTCGCTGTCGATCCCGCTGGCCCAATTTAATTTTTCGACGAAGCGGACCGCGGAGAGAAATTTTCCATCGGTACGGTCGAGCACATATAAAAATCCATTGCGATTGGCTTGCACGAGAAGTTTGCGCGGTGTTCCACGATAAACGGTGTCGATCAATACGGGCGTTTCGGTAGCGTCGTAGTCGAACAAATCATGCGGCGTGAATTGGAAATGCCACTTGAGCTTTCCAGTGTCGGCATCAAGCGCGAGGACGCAATCGGTGTAGAGATCGTCGCCGGGGCGGACAGCGCCGTCGAAATCCGGGGAAGGATTGCTGGTGCCCCAGTACAAAGTGTTCAGCTGAGGGTCGTAAGTGCCGGGCATCCAGGTGGTGCCACCGCCGTGTTTATATAATTCGGCGGGCCAGCTTTCCGATCCGGGTTCTCCGGGACCAGGGATAGTCCAAAAACGCCAAGCGAGCTTGCCGCTTGCGGCTTCGTATGCGGCCACAAAACCGCGAACGCCGTCGTCGCCGCCGGAAGTGCCGACGATCACTTTATCCTTGACAACCAATGGAGCGCTGGTGGCGCCGTAATTTTTATTTCCTTCGGCGTAGGCAACGTCCCAGAGCAAATTGCCGGAGCGGGAATCGAGACAAAAGAGATGAGCGTTGTCGGTCTCAGCATAAATATTGGATTTCCAAACAGCAACGCCGCGGCTGTGATGTTGCGCGGCGTCGTCGATGAGGCCTTCGGTGACGGTGCGCGAGTAGTGCCACACGACACGGCCGGTTTGCGCATCGAGGGCAAAGACATCATTGGCGGCGGTGACCAGCATGAGTCCGTTGACTACTACTGGAGTTACTTCCATGTCGCGAGAATGGGGCGAATGAAAAACCCACGCCGCGCGCAACTGCGAGACGTTGGCCTGGTTGATCTGATCGAGGCTGCTGAATCGCTGGCCAGTGTAGTCGCCGTTGTAGGAGGGCCAGTCGGCTGCGACTGGCTGGATATTTAGTTCTTCCGTTTTCACGTCGACGAAAATCTCCGGGTGATTCGCTTCCTGGGCCGCGAGAGGCATGAGGCAAAAGATGAGCAAAGCCATCGCGGCGATTGCGTTGCGTCGCGGCATATTATTCTGCGATTCCGTTTTCGTGACCTCATGAATCAGGCCACTCATTCGGCAAATCATTCCTAATCGAAGGGGCGCAAAATTACAACCGCCCAGATTTTTTAACCGCTTCCTGAATGGACTTAAGCTTTTCAATGTCGGCATACATGGAATGCTCTTTGAAATCCAACTCCTGGGCCAATGACAAAACCTGGGGCGCTTGCGCGCGAGGAACAACCGTTACACCATCGGCGTCGGCGACGATAATGTCACCGGAATTGACGGGGACTCCGTCACAGACCACCGGGACATTTGCGCCAGCAAAACGGTAATGGCTTACGGAAGTGGAGGGCACGATGCCCAAGGCGTAGACGGGAAAACCTATTTTTGTGAGGTAGGCGACGTCCCGGACGCCACCGTCAATGACCGCACCGGAAAAACCTCGCGCGGACATGGCGGTCCCCATCAAGCCGCCCATGCCAGCGATATCGATACCGTCTTCCACGGCCATGACGTAGACGGAGTTCGCGCCGCCCTGATCGATGGCTGCAAGCATTCCGTCCAAGGCGTGGGGATCATTGTTGGAATCTTTTTTCAACTGTACGGTCAGCGCGAAGCCGGCGAATTTGCTTGCAAAAATTGAGCGCATGCGGTGGGACATGTACATTTTGCGCCCGGAAATTTTTTCTAGCGCGTCGGAGACGGAAGCTACCTCGACATGGCGGTAGGCGTCGAGCAGAGACAGGTCGTCGTTGGGGGGATTGGCGGCGTGGGTGTCGAGGGGGCGGATCGTGATTCGTCCGGATAGGGCGGCAATCGTGAGGAGGCACAGCAGGAGCAAAAAAAGAAGCCGTTTGACTGGTGCGAAAGCAGAGCGCTGCTTCACAGAACCCTCCCTCGTAATGATTGCCAGTGTCGTCGTCAACACCAGAATCTAAATAATGGTAATTCCTGAATATTTCCGTATCTAAATCGATTCAAATGCAGAAAGCGATTGACGCAAACAAACGTCATGCAGTAATACCATACCGACTGGTTAGAGTGAATTCTTATTGTTGGAATTTTATTGGTCTTATGCAGCAGCAGCTTTTCTCGTAACAGGATGTTGAGAATTTGAAACTGCGAGTGACTAAAATGATTTCCTTCCGATGGGCTTCGTGGCGATGCGAACAAGTTGTGGGTCGATTGCTGTTCCTAAGCGCGTTCTGGGCGCTTAGTTTTTGCTGGTCGAGCGGTGAACAGTCATTTATATATGCGCAAAAAGCGAGCCAGGCAGCGAAGAGCGGGCCAAGCCATGGGACGAATTCGGAGCAGGGGCGCATATTGTTTGAGTCTAACTGCGCGGGGTGTCACGGGTTGGACGGGCGGGGCGGAGAAAAAGGTCCAAATATCGCTACGCGGCCGGAGATATCAAGGCATTCGGATGAAGAGATTCTGGCCATTCTTCAACGGGGCGTTCCCGGCGCGGGGATGCCGGCATTCAGCAGGTTGGGCGATAAGAAACTGGAAGCTGTTGTGCGATATTTGCGATCCTTGCAGGGACCGAAGGGAAGAACCGAAATAGCGGGAAACGCGAGCGAAGGGAGAAAACTGTTTTTTAGGGACGGAGGTTGCGCGACATGCCACATGATCAACGGCGCCGGAGGATTTTTAGGTTCCGATCTCAGTAGCTACGGCGCTGTTACGTCTGTGGCGGAGATGCGGGAACAAATCCTGAGTCACGACCAGTTGCCGCGCGCCAGGACGATGGTGGTCTCGACACGAGACGGGAGCAGGCTGTCCGGTTTTGCTCGCAGCGAAGATAATTTTTCTCTGCAATTGCAGACGTTGGACGGCAAGTTTCATTTTCTAGATAAGTCGGCGGTGATCAGTGTGGATTATCCCGCAGCCACCGCGGTGGATGCGGAAAAAAAACTAAGCAAAAGCGATCTCGATGCACTGATAAGTTATCTCGTTCGCGTAGCTCAAAGTTCGGACGATGGAGTCAAGTTGAAGGCGCCGCCGCATCATCGTGAAGAAGATGAGGATTAGGGATTGAAAGTTAATCAATCCCCAGACGGCGCTGCATCTGCTCCAGCGTGACGTTTTTGGTTTCAGGATAAAAGAACAGCACTACAAAAAACTGCAGCACCATCATGGCGGCGAAAAACATAAATGGATAAGCGCCTGAAGACTTCGCTACCTGCGGGAAGGTGTAGGCAATGATGGCATTCATAATCCAATGGGACGAGCTGCCGAGCGCCTGGCCCTTGGAGCGCACGCGATTGGGAAACACCTCGCCGATATAAACCCAGATAACCGCTCCCTGGGACACCGCAAAAAACGCGATGTAGGTGACCAGCAGCCAGATCAGATAATTCTGGTGTGCTTGCGTATAAAATATTTCAGCGACGCCTGCCAGGCACAGTGCTGTGCCTACTGATCCGATGATGAGAAGGGTCTTACGACCCAGTTTGTCGATCAATGTCATGCCGAAAAGCGTGGCGACAAGATTCATTGCACCGATGGCCACGGCTTGCAGGTCGCCAGAAATCTTGCTGTACCCGGCCGCCGCAAAAATGTCATTCAAGTAATAAAGAATGGCGTTGATGCCGGAGAGCTGGTTGAACATTCCGATGGTGATGGCCAGGAAAATCGGCAGCCGGTATTTTCGGACGAAAAGTGGCTCCGAGGTTTGCTCTCGTTCGAGATGCACGGAGGCGACAATTTCGCGCAACTCATTTTCGGGATCTTCGGCGTCCATCGAAATAAGAACCGCGCGGGCCTCATCAACGCGCTTTTGAGTTACCAGCCAGCGCGAGCTGGGCGGAATCCCGAACAACATCACCAGGAAGAGTATTGCCGGCGCGGCAGCCACACCGAATTGCCAACGCCATTCGTTAACGCCCAGACCGAACGTGCCAATCACATAATTAGAGAAATACGCGAGTAAAATTCCGAGGACGATATTGATCTGAAACAGGCCCACCAGCCGGCCGCGCCATCGTGCGGGCGCTAATTCGGCGATATACACAGGGCCCAGGACGGAAGACCCCCCAATTCCCAGTCCGCCGATAAATCGCGCGACGAGCAGCATCGGCCAACTCACTGCGAAGGCGCATCCGAGCGCTGAAAGCACGTAAAAGATCGCCAGAACTCGCAATGTTTCTCGACCGCCCCAGCGTTGGCCGGGGATTCCCGCGGACATGGCGCCGATAATGGTGCCGATCAGGGCCATGGCCACCGTCAAGCCTAGTTGCCGCGGAGTCAGGCCAAACTTGAGGGTCAAAGAATGTGTGGTGCCGGCGATGACCGCGGTGTCGAATCCAAATAACAGACCGCCTAACGCGCCAACAGCGGTCGCTTTTAATAGCGTGGAATTTAATTTCATTTACCTGCCTGCTTGTGGGTTTATTGACGTGCGTTAAAGCTACCATCAAAACCAGGAATTTTTGTTGTGAAAACGCATTTAGGGAGTGGATTCAAGTGCAGCGCGGCTTTCGTCGGAGCAAGGCGATTTCTTGAGGATGTCGCTGGCATGAGCGCGTAGTCAGACCGGACGTGCATTGCTGATCGCATAGCAATGCGTTAGCGATCGTTATTTGCTATTCGCGAAACTTCTGCCGGGTTCTGGCCGGACGCGATGCCGCGATGGTTACCAGTGATGCCACCTACGGGCGTTCGCTTGCTAATACTGAAGACCGCAGCCGGTAAATTTACGCAGTGCGAAGCTGCGCGTGGCGGAATTTGGTTGTGGCGAGAACGGTAATGGCTACGAACGCCAGTAACACAACCAGCTGGGTAATCTTGAAGGCCGGCTCGGTTTGGGTGGGGGCGAGAGCGTTCAATGCCGGGACTCGGCGGAAGAGCTGCACCACCAAAACGAAGACGTTGAGATACAGAGCCATCATGGAACTGATGACGTAGGTTGTGCGCCAGCCACCCGCTAGATGTTGACGTTACAGCGCAAAAATCGCCAAAGCCAAGACTAACAGTGAAATGGCACCGACCACGTAAGACGGCTTAAATCCGTGGAACGGGAACATAAATCCCGTGACACTTGTGAGTACGGTGGTCCACAGAAAAGCAGACGTCCAACGGTCGAGCTGCCTGGCATTGATCAAGGCGTAGGCGACAACTAAACCGGAGAAAATCCCTACCAGACTGATGAGCACGTGGGCGAAAGTGAAAATCGATAGAATCATGATTCATTCCTCCTCTTAGCGCGGTTCGCGTTTCGAATTATCCGGGATAGCGATAACTTGGCCGATTTCTTTTCTGGTGCGGAGTCGTTATAAGAACGCGGGTTGCGTCGTAGCGCTTTGCATTTCGATGCAACCCGCGCGGAGGATGTCAGGATGCCGCGGCTGTCGCGGTGCCTTTGAAGAACGAAAGCAAATCGGCGTTGATTTGGTCCGCGTGAGTGGTGGGCATGCCGTGCGGCAAACCGTGATAAACCTTCAGAGTTGATTTCTTGAGGAGCTTTGCGGCCATGGGGCCGGCAGCCGCGATGGGAACAATCTGATCGTCATCGCTGTGCTGCACCAGTACGGGGATATCGATTGTCTTCAGGTCTTCGGTCAAATCCGTCTCTGAGAAAACCTTGATGCAGTCGTAGTGAGCTTTCACGCTGCCCAACATTCCTTGCAACCACCAATGCTCCCGGATGCCTTCAGAAATTTTTGCTCCCGGGCGATTGTAGCCGTAAAACGGCAAGGTGATGTCTATATAGAATTGTGGGCGGTTGGCTGCGAGCGCCGCACGAAGTTCATCGAAGACCGACGCAGGGGTGCCGGTAGGATTTTTGTCGGTCTTCAACATCAGCGGCGTGATGGCGCTGATGAGAGCGGCCTTGGAAACGCGTGCGGTGCCGTGACGCCCCAGGTAGCGGGCCACTTCGCCGCCTCCTGTGGAATGTCCAACCAGGATGGCGTCCTTAAGGTCGAGAGTGTTGAACAGCTCGGCGAGATCGTCCGCGTAGGTGTCCATATCGTTGCCATCCCACGTTTGAGTAGAACGGCCATGACCCCGGCGGTCATGTGCGATTACGCGATAGCCGCGCTGGCCAAAAAACAACATTTGTCCGTCCCAATCGTCAGCGCTTAGAGGCCAGCCGTGACTGAAGACGATCGGCTGTCCTTTGCCCCAATCTTTGTAGAAGATTTCTGTGCCGTCTTTTGTTGTGATGGTTGCCATGAGATTTTCTCCTTCACGCAAATTTTAGTTACCAGACTTAGAAGGGCCGATTGCCAGTTTCTGAGAGAACGTTCTAGTCAACGCGAGGGCAACGAACGGTTACCTTTCATGACTTGCAAAACATAGGGCTATAGATGATGCAGCAGCTACAGTGGTGCAAACTTTTTTCAACGTGCCTTTCAGGGAGAGAGAACAACCCGGTGGACCCGGGCCGTCGGTAGGGCAGTCTGCGGTCAGCACCGGAGGCGGCTCATGTTACAGCCTCATGCCAAATTTTCCAATACGATCGTATAGTTTCAGCGATGGAATAGCTCTGCCCGGCCATCCCTTACGAGCATGAAACATTAACCCCGGCAGATGAATCTAATGAAAAACCGCTTATAAGTCAGGAGATTTTCATGGAAGAGAAGATTCGTAAAGACGAAAAAGACTGGAAAAAGCAACTTACGCAAAACCAATATTACGTAACCCGTCAGAAAGGCACCGAGCCGCCTTTTACAGGTGAGTACGCCGACAACGAAGATCCCGGCACGTACAAGTGTGTTTGTTGCGGCCAGCCATTATTCACATCAGAGACGAAGTTCCATTCCGGCTCCGGCTGGCCCAGTTTTTACGCCCCGCTGGATAAACAGGCAGTTGAAGAGGAAACGGACCGCAGCCATGGAATGGCTCGCACAGAAGTAAAATGCAGCAAGTGCGAAGCCCATCTCGGCCACGTGTTTGACGATGGTCCGAATCCGACTGGCTTGCGATACTGCATCAACTCTGCGGCTTTAAAACTCGACCAGAAATAAAAAAGAGCCGCAAGACAGCAAGCGGCTCTGGCTAAATTAATTTAAGGAAATTCTTACGCGCAACAGGAACAGCTGGCGTCCACCATTTCTGCGACCGGGTCGCGTTCCCACACGCCAAGCAAAAGAACCTTTGCGCCGGTGGGGTATTTGAAAACGTAAAATACATTTTGCAGCCCTTGCAGTTCATAAAAACCAGGGCGGCGAGGATCGGCCTTGGTCGGAGCGCCATTCTCTAACAGCAGGCGCAATTCGCTTAGTTGCTCCGCGGAATGATT
The DNA here is from genome assembly GCA_963733775.1 of uncultured Acidobacteriota bacterium. GTDB lineage: Bacteria > Acidobacteriota > Terriglobia > Acidiferrales > UBA7541 > Acidiferrum. The sequence goes on from CAVTEE010000006.1 coordinate 1,276,949, forward strand.
CCGCAGGTCTTGCACTAACGGGGGGCGTTTTGTTGTCGAGATCATATTCTTATCCACTGATTCAGCTTACCGTGCTGCTCACCTTGTAAGACGTAAAAACTCCTGGAATGTTTCATGATTCACAACTTTTAACCTCCCGTTGACATACCCATTACAGCTGTACCCAGGTCCAGGATTGTTGAATTGCCTCACATCATTCGATGTCCGGGGAGGCCGTAACGTTAGAAATGCGAGAAAGTTAGCAGCGGGCAGGAGCCATGATTCTTCCGCAAACATTACCCCCACTCCGATTAGGTTGCGGCAACTGGGAATCTGATCGGCTCCACGTCCACGCGTTTTGATGAAAATCCGTTACTACCTCACGTGCCACTTGCGCATGCCCCTTTTGTTTGCGATAGTTCGCATCACTACCGTCAAGAACAGGAACGCACCGTGACAAAAGGCACCTCCAAGAACTCCGCAAAAACAGACAAAGCCAGCTTCAATAAAGACCGCCGCCGCAAGCATCATCATTGGCTGGTCACCGTGTCTTACGCTGACGGCGAAAAATTTGGTCGCGTATACACCGACAAGGACAAAGCCACGCGCTTCGCCGACCGCCAGAAGCGTTCTCCGGTGGTGAAGACCGCGCGCATCACGCAGGTTTCCTAAGCGGCCGGAATTTTCTTTGAATTGCTGTCGCATGGAAGCGCAACCGGCGGGAACCCTTGTCGCGCTTAGCTCCCCATGTTATATAAGGAAGAGTCCTTGAGCGGCCTTAGTATAGTGGTAGTACGGAACCTTGCCAAGGTTCAGGTGTCGGTTCGATTCCGATAGGCCGCTCCATAATTTCAGCCACCTACAGCAACTGCATCTTCAGCGTGGGACCACGAAGGATCAATTGCTGTTTCTGCCGAGGGCTGAATCAATCCAAGCAAATTCAGATGTGCTGCCCGTTTAGCCGGTGTCAAAGCCTGTGCGTAATCGTCCAGCGTTAATCTGCTGTTTGCGTGCCGCATTAGTTCCTGGACGGTCTTTTACGTCCTCGCCGCCGCCTTTCAGAGCGTTGCGAACGTTCTGCGAAACGAATGCCATCCCGGAGCCTTGGTAATGCCTACGCGTTTCGCCGTCCTGCTCGGCGGCGGTTTGGAAAACCGCCACCTTGTCAGATCTGGTGCGGATGTTTCTGCAACGGTCTGGGCAACCGTCGTGGCCTCTATCGTCTGACACTAAAGCATTTGAGCACTTCACGATGGAATGCTGCGTCGAGCAACTGTTCCGACTTCCCACAACCAGATTTCTGGCCCGGAATATTTATTCGTTAGCCCTTCTACCGGAACCAATCGGGATCACTTCCTGCAAGCCAACTCCCCGTACCTATCCGCAGGATGCCCAACTAGATTACTTCCGAATCACCGACTTGAACTAAGCCGCCCGTGCGGTGGACGCTTCGCGTGAGGCGAACGGAGCAGTTTATGGCGAACGGCTGAAGTAAGTTGTCGGGTCATAAGGAGGTCCTCATGACCCGACTTCGCAAAATGATGCTCGAAGAACTCGAGCGTCGTAATTATTCTGAGGCTACCACACGCTGTTACATCCGCACAGTTGAAGATTTCTCAAGACGATTCAAGTGCTCTCCAGATGGTCTGGGTCCTGAGCACATTCGTGAATATCAGGCCGAGCTATTCAAGAAGCGCAAGTTGTCGCCAGGCACGGTTACGCAACGATTGGCAGCTCTGCGATTCTTCTACATCAAAACTCTCAAGAAAGTCTGGAGCATCGCCGAGACGCCCTATCCGAAAAAAGGGTTTCACCTTCCTTCGATCCTCAGCCGGGAAGAAGTCGCGCGACTCATCGACGCAGCTCTAACTCCTTTTCATCGCACTCTGTTGATGACCCTCTACGCCACCGGAGTACGACGCGCTGAATTGACACACCTGAAAGTCAGCGACATCGATAGCCAACGAATGGTGATTCACGTCCAGGGCGGCAAAGGACGCAAAGACCGGGATGTGATGCTCAGCCCAAAACTGCTCGAGGTACTGCGTGAGCACTGGCGCGGATTACAGCGCAAGCCAAGCGCATGGCTGTTTCCAGGTAACCGCTGGCATACCGGTGATACGCCGATTGACACCAAGGTGGTCTGGAACGCTTGCAAGGAAGCCGCCCAGCGAGCGGGCCTCCAGAAAGACGTGCACCCTCATACGCTGAGGCACTGCTTCGCCACGCATCTACTTGAAGCAGGCGCGAATCTGCGAACCATCCAGTTGTTGCTAGGGCATCGCGATCTGGAAGAAACCACCATCTATCTCCATCTCTCTGAACGTCACCTCAGTGCGACCGGGAGTCCTCTGGACTCGCTGGAGCTAAAAGACCGACCACCACAGAACGAGTAGATGGACCGGCCACCCCACGAGGTGGCCGATCTCGTCCGCGCTGCGGGAGACGCATTCATCGAACGAAGCCGTAAGTGGATCACCTGGAAGCATGTCAAAGTGCTGCTGGCCATGGCGCGGTGTCGCACGGCCATGCTCGGCGGACATCTCGATGAGTGCACGCGCTGCGGACATCGCGCCATCTCCTACAACTCGTGTAGAAATCGGCACTGCCCGAAGTGTCAGACGGGCGCTCGCGAGCGTTGGCTCGAGAAGCGTCGCAGGGAACTTCTTCCGACGCAGTACGTGCATGTGGTCTTCACGCTACCTCGGCAGTTAGCCCCACTGACTCTTCAGAATAAGAAGGTCGTCTACGATCTCCTGTTCCGCACCAGTGCAGAAACACTTCTCGAAATCGCCCGCGATCCCCAACATCTTGGCGCAGAAATTGGCTTCTTCAGCGTGCTGCACTCCTGGAGTCAGAAACTCGAACTTCACCCACATGTGCATTGCGTGGTGCCGGCCGGTGGACTTTCTGCCGATCACACGCGCTGGATCAAACCACGCTACGATTTCTTTCTTCCTGTCGAGGTGCTCAGTCACGTCTTTCGCGGAAAGTTCCACGAAGCGCTCAAGCGCGCCTTTCATGATGGCCAGCTCAATTTTCATGGAGACTTAAAGCTCCTCGCTCAACCGAGAACATTTGCTGCCTGGCTGAGACCACTGTTCCGAAATGACTGGGTGGTCTACTCGAAACGCCCGTTCGGAGGTCCAGAGCATGTGCTCCGTTATCTGGGCCGTTACACTCATCGCGTGGCCATCTCCAACCATCGCCTGGTCTCGTTTGCTGATGGGAAGGTCACGTTTCGTTGGCGCGATTCCGCACACAGCAACGAACAGAAGTTGATGACCCTATCTCTCGATGAGTTCTTGCGCCGCTTCCTGTTGCACCTGCTCCCGGAAGGTTTCGTGCGCATCCGCAACTTCGGCTTCCTGGCCAACCGCAAACGTGCCACCACCTTGCCACTTTCCTTCCACCTGCTCGGCCGGGCACCGCAAACCGAGCAAGAGGCCTCCACCGCCGGTCCGAGCGATCTTTGGTCTTGTCCCAAGTGTGGTGGGCCGATGCTGGTCGTCGAAAGACTCACCGCTTCTGAAATCCAACTTCGTTCTCCACCGTTGGTCACGGCTGCGGCATGAAGCGACTCTCTCCAATTCGAAAGTGTTTTTCCACGCGCTCCGTACCTCTGTGCCTTCCCTCGGAACGGACATCGCTTCCCAGCTCTTCGACCACGCTACTCACGATCCTTTTTCGCATTCGGCCAGCTTCCGGCCCCATACAGTCACGTGTCGCGCTCTGCAGCACAGCCTCGGCACAGCTCGACGCCGCTCCTTCCCACCATTGAATTTGCATAGGGCCCGCGTCCGCCGCAAATCGCGGGCGGCTTCCTTCAAGTCGTTGTACCGAAAGCGCGCGAACACACCGTCCTCGTGCAGGCGCATTGCCCTTTGCGCTTCCGATACAACCCTAAGACTACTCGGGAGTTGACGCGATATTCGTAAACACAAGCGCGTTTGGACGTAGCCGCCCGGCGGCGGACGCTACGCGTGAGGTAGTGGAGCGTTGGTTGCACTATGGTTTGTGAGGTAAGTGTGGGTCACAGGAGGTTTCCCTATGACCCATTTGCGAAAAATGATGCTGGAAGAGCTCCAGCGTCGTAATTATTCTGAAAATACCACACGCTGCTACATTCGCACAGTCGAAGATTTTGCTCGACGATTCAACTGCTCCCCGGATCGCTTAGGCCCTCGACACATTCGCGAATACCAAGCGGAGTTATTTGAGAAGCGCAAGTTGTCGGCGGGTAGCGTCGCGGTTCGTCTGGCAGCCTTGCGGTTCTTTTACTGTAAGACGCTCAAGAGAGCCTGGAGCATCGCCGACACCCCCTATCCGAAAGGGACCCATCGCCTGCCAGCGATCCTCAGCCAGGAAGAAGTTGCTCAACTTATTCAGGCAGCCGGCACTTCCTTCCATCGCACCCTGCTGATGACGCTCTACGCCACCGGAGTACGACGCGCTGAATTGACACACCTGAAAGTCAGCGACATCGATAGCAAACGCATGGTGATTCGCGTTCAAGGCGGGAAGGGACGCAAAGACCGGGATGTGATGCTCAGCCCAAAACTACTCGAGGCGCTGCGTCAGCACTGGCGCGGATTACAGCGCAAGCCAAGCGCCTGGCTGTTTCCAGGCAACCGCTGGCATACCGGTGATACACCGATCACCACCAAGGTGGTCTGGAACGCTTGCAAGGAAGCCGCTCAACGAGCGGGCCTCCAGAAAGACTTTCATCCGCACACGCTTCGTCACTGTTTTGCGACGCATCTACTCGAGGATGGTGCTGACCTGCGCACCATTCAAATCCTGTTAGGTCATAACGATCTGAAAGAGACAGCCCGCTATCTGCATCTCTCCCAACGTCACCTGCATGCGGCCGCGAGTCCGTTGGATTCGCTGCCGCTCGAAGGCCGTTCGCCGCAGGAAGAGTAGATGGCCCGGCCACCACTCGAGGTGGCCGATCTGATCCGCGCCGCGGGAGATGCCTTCATCGAAAGAAATCGCCACTGGCTCCGTTGGAAGCACATCAAAGTGTTGCTGGCCATTCGGCGGTGTCGTACTGCCGCACTCGGCGGTCATCTCGATGAGTGCACCCGTTGCGGACATCGTGCCCCCATCTCGTATAACAGCTGCCGCGATCGCCATTGCCCGAAGTGTCAGACCGCTGCTCGGGACCGCTGGATCGCTGCGCGTCGACAAGAACTTCTCCCCACCCGCTATCTGCACGTGGTCTTCACACTGCCCCATCGGTTGGCTCCGCTGGTGCTGCAGAACAAAAAGGTCCTCTACGCTCTCTTGTTCCGTACCAGTGCGGAAACCCTTCTCGAAGTGGCGCGCGATCCAAAACATCTCGGCGCAGAGATTGGTTTCTTCAGCGTGTTACACACGTGGAGTCAGAAGCTCAATATTCATCCGCATGTCCATTGTGTCGTTCCTGCCGGCGGCCTCTCGCCCGATCACACCCGCTGGGTTCGTTCACCAGACAACTACTTTCTTCCCAAAGGGGTGCTGCGGGAAATCTTTCGCGGCAAGTTTGTCGACGCTCTCGAGCAGGCTTTTCAGAATGGCCATCTCCGCTTCGAGGGAGATCTGAAACTCCTCGCTCAACCCAAGATCTTTGCCGCCTGGTTGCGGCCACTGTACCGGAAAGACTGGGTGGTCTACTTGAAACGTCCCTTCGGTGGCCCCGAATATGTACTGCACTATCTGGGCCGCTACACTCATCGTGTGGCCATCTCCAACCATCGCCTGGTCTCCCTCACGGATGGCCAAGTCACTTTTCGCTGGCGTGATTCTGCTCACCACAACGAACAGAAGTTGCTGCCCCTATCGCTCAATGAATTCTTGTGCCGCTTCTTACTGCACATCCTTCCAAAAGGCTTCGTGCGCATCCGTAACTTCGGCTTTTTGGCCAACCGCAAACGCGCCACGCTCCTACCGCTTTGCTTTCAGTTGTTAGGTTCGGCACAACAGCCGCTAGCCGAACAACACGCCTCTTCCACCGAAGACTGTCCCGATCTTTGGCGCTGCCCTAAATGCGGTGGACCGATGAAGGTCATCGAACGGCTCACCGCTGCTGAAATCCAACTTCGTTCTCCACCACGGATCAGCGCTGCAGCATGAGACTACTCTCTCCACTCGAAAACTCTGCGTCCTTCCGGGCGCTGCGCATCTCTGTGCCTCGCCGTCAAACCGATCCCTTCTTCCACCTTCTTCGACCACCGTCTTTGCGCTACTTTTTCGCCGTAGCCAATTTCCGCGCGCACGCTGTCATGTGTCGTGCCCTGCAGCACAGTCTCGGCACGGCTTAACGCCGCTCCTTCCCACGATTGAATTTGCATAGCGCCCGCGTCCACCGCAACCACGGACGGCCACGTCCAAACGGCTTTACCGGACGCGCGCAGAACTCCCCCGCCTCCGCTCACTCCTCACCGAGAACGCGCATCCGGTAAAGCGCTAGCGTTTTTTGTCGGTACTGATTCGACCGACGAACCGTAACTTCCTGCTTGCTCGTCACTCGCTAACAACCAAGGAATTGACTGGAGAATTACGCTAAAACTCCACCTTTGTTCTGAATCCGAAAACGACAGCGCGATGGGAACCACCGCCCACGTTCGCACTAGGCCGGCAGTCCCTGCTCGGAAACAACCAGGAATTCGCGGACCACAATACAAGGCCTGAATAGGAATCCTGAACCCGTTCGCGGTTCAAGAACAAAGGGTGCCAACCCGCCTTCCGCGTGGGACCAACTGTAGGACCATTAAGTGTTTCTAACCGCTCTAAATGCTACTTAGTGCTCCTGAAAGTGCCTCGTAAGTTGTTGACACTCCGTTCCCTGCAGATTTGCCAAGGTCCAGGTGTCGGTTCGATTCCGATAGGCCGCTCCATACTTTCAGTTTTCGTTCTCCATATTTCCCAAAGACTCCGTTTGCCTAACCGGTTACGGATTTAAGATTTAGTTTTCCAGGATGCAAATCGGAAGTCATTCACGATCTTGTCTTCCGCAGTTGTCAATTCTCGCAGCTCGCCACCTTCGATTGCCAAGACATACCAACCAGCAGCCCGAGGCAGGCCGCACTGGGCGGCATCGCTGAGCGTTTGATGTTTATGCATGCAGCGGCAGTCACACCAACTGTCCGTCCAGGCCGCTTCGTAAATGAATATTATTCAGCGAAGCGTATCGCATTCGCAGTCCCACCATGATGTCATTTAAAAGTTGGACAGATGGGACGTGTGGCCCTACTAAGTTAGGTTCCATATAACCCCCAAGGGGAGAGGCTTTTCGCAAGCAACTGTTTACTACATTGAGGGTTACAGCTCAACTATTCATGTTTGGAATCCGTCGACGTTCGGCTGACCGCAAGAATCCGAACGCCCATGACGAGCTGGGTATTTAATGTGCCTGATATCAGTCACTCCGTATCTTGATCGGCGCTATAGCAACGAGTATTTGCCTTAATTTCAATGTGCATAACGGATAGAGTCCGAAGACGTTACAAAATGTCAGGCCGGTCTGAACCCGTAATATAACGATTGGTAATGTTCGACGATGATTCTCCCAATAAAATCCATTTTGAACGTGTTCTAAGCAGGAAGTCCTATGCCGAACCTCATCTCATAGTGTATGGCACCGTCTGCGACATGACCGGAACGGTCGGCAAAAGCGGCGCTAAGGATAATGCGACTGGTAACCACGGTAACCATAAAACCAACGTCTGAACCATCCCCGGCCGCACAGTTGCTCTCGCGCTTTGCGATCTAGCAATTCATTGAAAAATGCCGCGCCACTTCGTAGCCAAGCAGACTGATTTCCCGTCGAACTTCAAGGACCTACCGCTGAACCTGACTTATCCCGAGTAGAGCCGTTGTGCTAACGCTACGATATACTGCCGCTTCTAAACAAATGCACCACCTGATGAACCCAAAAATATTCTTGAGGAAAAGCCTGGATGGATAACCAAAAAGAAGCGGCGCACTTCGATGAAGTTTGGCGCAAAGTGCGCCCCACCAAGGTCACCGATGAACTTCCGATCCCAGGCGTTCCCTCTCTTGCAGGTAAACGCGTGCTCATCTGCTCTTGTGGCTCGGGACGAGATCCGGTAAGGGCCGCGAATTCCGGCGCGGAGGTTTTTGCCGTCGACTTGTCGCCGGCCGGCGTCAAAAAAGCGCAGGAAATGGCAGCCTTCAACAATGTTTCCATCGACGCTCGGGTGATGGACCTGCATCATCTTGATTTTCCGGATGAGTATTTCGATGTCTTGTACGGTTCCGCGATTCTGCACCACTTGAATTGCGACACCGCCGGTGCGGAGTTCCGGCGCGTATTGAGGAATGGTGGTATTGGTTTTTTCGAGGACGAAAATACCGACAGAAACCCCATCCTCGCTCTTTTCTATCGCGCCATGTCCGGAACCGATGCCAACGGTAATTTCAAGAAATACTGGTTTGTGAAACGCATAGGCACCACCAACGAACGGATGTTTGGTCATCAGGATTTGCAGGCTCTTCAAAAATATTTTCCGAACGCCAAGGCTAGCACCGATTCACTTATGTTCTTTCAGAAACTCAGTCACGTGGCAGGTATGCGCGGCATTGCATTGACCCAAGCAATGGACCGGCTCACCGAAATTACTATTCCGGCGGCACGAAGATACAGCTACGAGCAGGATATTTGGTTCAGCAAACAGATTTAAAATTATTCGACCAGGCACAATGCCCGCCCCCATTTTTATTTCCTCAGCTCCTGATTCGCGAAGCGCACAAAAATCGCTTACTATACAGCCGGCAAAATAATGAGCAAGAGCCTGATTGCCGTGGGCAGCACGCGCGGCCCAAAACTGGATGCGGTACACGACGCGCTGAAGCTGTGTGCTGAGCAACTCAATCCCAGTGCGCAATTTGAAGTATTTGGTTTCGCCGTTGACAGTGGCGTAGGACACACGCCGCGGTCTTACGCGGAATCCATGCGCGGCGCGCGACAACGGACCGAAACGTTAATGCAAATGGCCTCGGGGAAGGGCGCAGTTTACCAATACTTCGTCGGCCTGGAGGGTGGACTCGAAGTTATGGAAAGCGACCACAACCGCGAAAGCAATGGGGAAGATGCGGACTCTGTGGGAAATAGCGGCCGGCGCGTTTTCCTGGAGAGCTGGGCGTATGTCAGCGACGGTTCGCGGGGACACTTCGGACGCAGTGGAGCAATCGAGTTGCCGCCAGCGCTTGCTCGTGAAGTTCTGGATAAAGGCGTGGAGCTGGCTACCGCCATTGATAAGTTTGCAGGCATGGCCGGCATTCGAGACAACCAGGGCGCGTGGGGCGTGCTTTCCAATAATTTAATTACGAGGCGCGAGGCATTTCGCATAGCTCTCGTTGCGGCCTTCGCGCCGTTTTTCAACGCGAATTTGTTTCGTGTGGCGCGAGCTGCAGGTTGAATGTAGACAATTAAATTTTGATGAAATTATTTTGGTGAGATAATCAGATCAAGAGTTGAACGGAAGGATTAATCGCTTGGACATCGTCAAAGGCAACATGGGTTGGATTGAAGTGGTAGTGGGCCCGATGTTCTCGGGCAAGAGCGAAGAGCTTATTCGCCGCTTGCGCCGCGCGGAATTTGCACGCCAGCGCGTGCAGATCTTCAAGCCGTCCATCGACCAGCGCTATGCGGCCAATGAAATTGTGTCGCACTCCGGACTGGGCATCGCGTCGGACAACGTCACCAGGGCCTCGGAAATCATGGACAAGGTGCAGCCACGCACCGAAGTTATCGGCATCGATGAAGCGCAATTCCTGGGAGAAGAAGTGGTGGATGTTTGCACCAAGCTCGCCAATCTCGGAAAGCGCGTGATCGTCGCGGGCCTGGACACCGATTATCTGGGCCGGCCGTTTGAACCCATGCCGCGGCTTCTGGCGATCGCCGAAGAGATCACCAAGTTGCTAGCCATTTGCGTTCGCTGCGGCAATCCTGCGGTGCACACGCAACGGCTGGTCGAAAGCGAAGAACTGGTGTTTGTGGGCGCCACCGGTATTTACGAAGCGCGCTGCCGGCGTTGCTTCGAGCCCAATATCGCGCTGGCCCAGGAAAAGAAAGATGGCCCGCAGCTGATGTTCCGCGCGCGCGGCATTGCGGGCGCAAAGTAATTCACGTCACATTCACTGAACTAAATTGGGGCGACAACTCGCCGCAACGTTAAAATAGCCCGTCGTCTTTTTTCCAAGGACAAACATGATCATCGAGTCCAAGGCGCCTACCCGCGTCGATCTGGCCGGGGCCACCCTTGATATTTGGCCGCTGTATCTTTTTCATCCCGGCGCGCTGACCGTGAACGCGGCGATTTCGCGCTACGCGTCTTGCGTAATTGAAACCAACCGCCGCGGCGATGAACAAATCAAGTTGGTGTCTCGCGACACCAAGCGCGAGGAAACTTTCAGCTCGCTCGCTGAGCTTGCAAAAGCCGGACGCTATCGCCTTCCGCTGCTCGCCGAAATTGTGAAATTCTTTCGGCCCGCCGGAGGATTCACACTCACCACTGACTCCGAAGCCCCGGCTGGAGCGGGAATCGGCGGCTCCAGCGCGATGGCCGTAGCGATCTGCGCAGCATTGGATCGCTTTACCGGAGCAGGGAAGAGCAAAGAGGATTGGATTCATATCAGCCGCGACGCGGAAGCGGTTGTGATTTGCGTGCCTACCGGAACGCAGGATCACTATCCTCCAGCGTTTGGCGGCGCAGCTGCCATCGAGCTGCCCGCGGGCGGGGAACATCGCGTTGAGCTGCGCTTGAATCTCGATGAGCTGGAGCGCCGCATCGTGGTGTGCTACACCGGCAAGCCGCGTCAGCATGGCATCAACAACTGGGAAGTTTTTAAAGCGCATATCAACGGCAAGGTCGCGGTGCAAAATAGCATGGAGAAAATTTCCAAAGTCGCGCAACTGTTGCGCGTGGCCCTCGAAGCCACGGATTGGGATGAAGCTGGCCGGCTGATGCGCGAAGAATGGTTTTTTCGCAAAAGAAATTTGCCAACGATCTCCACAAAATTAGTTGACCGGGTCATTGAAGGCGCTCGCAAAAAAGGCGCGCTGGCCGGCAAAGTTTGCGGGGCCGGCGGCGGAGGCTGCGTGGTCCTGCTGATTGAACCGGACGCGCGCCAGCGAGTAGAGGCCAGCATTCGAGACGCGGGAGCTGAAGTGCTTCCGGTGAAGATCGACCGCCAAGGCGTTCAAGTCGTATCTCGTTAACAGGTTGTTGCGTGGTCGATCGTTCGTGCTGCTTGCGTCTTAGGCGGGCTGGCCTGCCTTACGCATGCAGGCTTGGCATGACCCGCCCATGACCCAGAATAGAGCTAGATAACCTCCGGCCCTTCGGTGCATACCGTAGCCCTGCCTGAAGCAGGCAAGTCGTGCCTGAGGCCGGAAGGCCCGCTGTGCAGGAACCTCCGTCAATCCAGGCGGGAATAGCCCTTTAGGACAGTTAAGCGGAAGGATAAGTCCGGCCCAGAAAGTGGCTGTCCTCCGAGTTTTCCGCATCATAGAATAAGAGTTAAGGTAAACTGGCTCGGGATTACCCCGCCGGTTGGAACCCTTACGGATGACGATTTTAGCCATAGCGTTAACGCTCCTGCTATTTGCGGATCCCGATGTGCCGCAAGTGAACAACCTGCGGCAGCCTGCAAGTCCCAATCTGGGGACATTGCCTTCCGGCGACGAAATTCCCCTGTTCGGAAATGACGCATCCGATAGCGACCAACATAATCCATCGACCCCCCCGGACAAATCCCAAAACGGCAGCAAGGACACCTCGCTGCAGGATAGTTCGAGATTAAATTTGATCCGCTACGTGTCCGGCGAATTTGCGCGAGCCATCAAGCCCCTGCCCGCCGGCAAAGATGGTTTCATTGTGCACATCGGACAGCCCACGGATTTCGACATGCTTGACCGCCAGGTGGCTACCCACGGCGCGGCAGTTAGTACCGGCGATCACGTTCAAATTACCAAGCTGGAATTTCACGAGAAACAAATCATCGTGGATTTAAATGGCGGCGGCCGAGGAAAGAAGCGCCTGCGCGATCGCATTCATCTGGAGACCGGCGGCATCCCGACCGCTCGCACAACCTCCACTACGCCACAGGATCAGGGCCCTCCAGGGATGCAGCCCGGCTTGGGGAGCACGCTGTTTCTTGAATTCGGCAAGCCGGTTCCGGATTTGTCTCCTGACGACCTGAAGAAACTGCTGGCGCCTTTTCTGGACTTTACGAAGCAACGCTCCGCCTCGGTGCAATGGGTTGACACCCTTCCAATCGAAATGAAGAAAGCGATCCAGGAACGAATTGCAGTCGTGGGCATGGACCGCGAAGAGGTGGTTGCCGCGATTGGCAAGCCGGAGCATAAAGTTCGCGAGCGTGACGCCGAAGGCAACGACATCGAGGATTGGATTTACGGCCAGCCCCCGTCAAAAACGGTGTTCGTGCGCTTCACCGGCACACGCGTAACCAGCGTCAAACAATACCCGCAGTAACAACGACTGCATCTCTAGCACGCTGTTGATGACCAGCGTTTGTGCGCTCCCCTCCGCTTCACCGTTCAACCCTCCAACAGCCGCACCCAACAGTCATTCCGAGAGGCTGTGATTAAATTAGCGGGCGAGGCGTGTGCTCGAAGTGCTGAGCCCTTTGTTGCTGATGATCTGTTGCGCCGACTGCTTTGCCGGACCGCTTGTGCGATTCATCTCCGTGTCCCTGCTTGGTTATTGCTGCAATGCCGTGGCGAAATGCATCAGGTTGTAGGCCAGCGCGCACCACAGCGCGACACAACGTGCTTTGTTTAGGCCGCGAACCGTAATTTGCGTCAAACCCCGATAACTGCGCAGGTCCGCATTGATGGTTTCGCTGGTCGCCGCTCGCTGCCGGTAAATTTTCTGCCCCTCCTCGCTGGCCATGCGCTGCTTCCAGGCTTGTAGCGCTGCGCTATCTCCTCTGTGCAGTTCCAGCTCCCGCCCGCGATTCTTGGCCGTGCGCGCTCCTTTGGGAGGCACGAATAATTCCACCCTTTGTTGGTGCGCGCGTTCGATGTCCCGGTTGCGCAAGTAGCCGCCGTCCAGCAATTGCTGCTGTACCTTTCTTCCGCTGCGGCGCTCCACTTGCTCGCGCATCGCTTCGCTCAGTCCGCACGAAGCATAGCCCTGGTTGCTCACCTCCACTCCCAGGATCGCCCGGCTTTGCGGGTCGCTGGCCACTTGCACGTTGTACGCGGCGTTGTATCCGCCGTTGGGCATTTTCATCACTCGCGCTTGCGGGTCGCTGCTGCTCACCCGCAACTCTTGGTTCCGAATCTTCTGCCCGTATTTTCCTTGGCCCGCCCGGCTGGCGCGTTCCTGCTGGCGCTGCTGCAGCTCCGGTAGTTGCGCCAGCGCTTGTTCCAAACGCCGCTGCCTTTCTTGGGCCACCCGCTGCTCCCCCTTTTTCTTCTGCACCGCGGCAACCGACAACTTTTCTGGCTCCTCGACTTGCCGCCGAAGTTCCGCTACGTGCTTTTGGCTTTCCCCCAGCAACTTGCGCAGCCGCTGTTCACGTCGAAAACTGGACGCTCCCGCGCTCACCCGCACCCGCACTCCGTCCTGGCTCACCCGGCTTACCGATACCAGTTCCTGATCCACCAGCGAGGCCAGCACCTGGGTGAACAACTGGTCCAGTGCTTCGCCGTGATCGGTCCGAAAATCCGACAGCATCCGGTGGTTCACTCCCACCCCGCCGCACAGCCAGCGAAACGGCGTACTTTCCTCGCAGCGCCGCGCCAGCTCTCGCGCTGACCCGATCCCGCGGATGCAGCCATACAGCCACAACGCCACCAGCAACTCCGGATCGGTCGCGTCTCGGCCAGCTACTCCTTCACGCGCTTTGATCGGCTCACGAAAGGCCGACAGATCCAGTTTAGCTACCACCGCCGCCACCGTGCGTACCCCGTGCGTGGCCGCCACTAAATCGTCCGGGCACTGCGGCACCAACGCCATCTGCCGTCGCTCCGGCCTTCGTAACCGCACCTCTCCAACCACTTCCCCTGCTCCCGAATAGCTCATGTATCCATATAACCGAAAACGACCTCAATCCCACAAAAAAAGTCACAGCCTCCGAGCGAAGCAAGCCGACGCTTTTCTCCCTCCTTCGCTCCCGCGAAGGAGTCGGCTTGCGCAGCCGAGGAATCCCTCCCCACTTTTTTCCTGCAACGATCGCGTCTCTCTAGCATGCTATTGATGACCATGACAAGAATGCCCTTTATGTAGTCTCCTATCGTGAAGGCCCACCGCACAAAGGAATTTGTATTCAAGACTTTGTTCGCGATTGTCCTCGTGCTTATTTTCATTTCTCTGTTAGCACAACGGCTGTTCCATCCAAGATGATGCCTGGTGGCCTACCATGTGCACGTTTCAAAGGGTGGGCGCTTCTCTCCAACCTCTAAGTGTTTACAAGTAGCGAAACAGAAAGTGTCGCGATCTTTGCGCGGAAAGAAAACTTCTCCGGAAAGAAGCTGGAGTTAACCTTCGCTCAGGCAGCCTAGCAGTACCCGCCTTCGGGCAGCCCCGCTTCTATGACTTCAACATGTGGAGCCAGAAGAAATCAAGAGAGAAATTGCACTATACGCACCCGGAATCCCGTGGACCGAAATTGGTACAGCATCCACAAGACCGGCCATGGAGCAGTTGGAGCTTTTATGCCAAAGGTAAGCAGGGATTGATTCAAATTAACGAGGTAACTCCGAGAGCCAGAGTAGTGCAAAAGCCGCACCTCGCTTCCCCGATCAATCTCGGGGCGACCCACCAACTTCTACTAATTAACTCGCTATCATATGATATGCAGACTGAAGAGCCTAAACCTATGATGAACGCGATCGTCAAGGTTTCTATCGCGGTGATTCTCATTGCCTCGGCCATAGAAACCCTATCCGCAGCGTGGGTAACTACGCTTATGTTAGTTCCTTGGCACGGTGCGACGGAGGGTGTCACAGCGACGGGCCTTGCCTCTTCAACGTTGTCCGCGGCTCGTTCGAGGACTATCCGTTTCCCAGAGTCCCCGTTTTTCGCCGCACTCATCCACCACTCCCCCGCACCTGGAAACAGCGCTTTGGCGCCGTTGCGTCCCGCACCGCACACCACGCCTACGGCCCAGACGTTCAGCTCGCGCCACTACAACTTCAATTGCGGCCTCTTAATCATCCCTGGCGTCAAACTCATCGCATTGATGTACTCCGGCCTACTTCTACCGTTGGCGCTGACGAGCTCAAGGCGGTTGAAATGAATCGGAAAGAGCCGCAGGGAAGGCCTCGGAGAAAAGCCCCGGAGAACCCTTGCAAGTGCGAATTACTCGTAGCGCAAAGCTACGATGGGGTCGACGCGCATGGCGCGGCGGGCGGGGAGGTAACAGGCCACAATGGCGACGCCAATTAGCACCGCCGAAACGCTTGCAAGTGTTGCGGGGTCGCTTGCGCCAACTCCATAAAGCAGGCTGGAGAAGCTCAGGAGAACGCGCGTGAGAATTAGCGCGGCGCTTAGCCCGATGACGAGCCCAGCAAAAGCCAGAGTAAGGCCTTGGCCCACGACCATGCGAAAGACGTCGCGCTTCTCGGCGCCGAGCGCCAGCCGAATCCCGATCTCGTGCACGCGTTGCGTCACGGAATAGGAGATGACGCCATAAATTCCGACCGACGCTAAAAGCAAGGCCAAGGTCGCAAAGCTACCGAGGACAATCAACGGGAATCGTTGCGGCGCCATGGATTCGGAAACAATCTCGGGCATGGTTTGCGCGTGGTAAATGGTCTGATCGCTCCCCGCTGCGTGGACTGCCTTTGTGATTTCGGGCAGCACCATTGAGGCTTCCAGCGGCGTGCGAAGCACGACCCATGTCCATGTATCAATGGTAGTCATCCAGCGATCCTGAATCTGGTAAATAGACACGTAGGATTGGTTTCGCATGAAAGGGCTGGAGAAGCCCACTTGGAAGTGCTGCACGTGGCCCACAACGCCGATGATTCGATAGTCGCCGACCTGGGGAAACGTTATGGTTCGGCCGATGGGGTCTTTATCCGGGAAATAAGTTCGCGCCAATTCGGTGTCAATCACGGCGACTAGTGGCGAGTTGACGGTGTCTTGTTGATTGATGAAGCGGCCGCGGATTAGCGGGATGTGCATCACTTGTAGAAAATCAGGGCCGGTTATAGATCCCGACGTGCGTGGCGCCTCGGCTACGGAAGCTGGGCGGTGCGAGTCAACCCAGAAGGGGATGGCGTTCATTTGATGAGTCATCGGGACTTCGGTGGTAATTTCCGCGCCCTGAACGCCGGGAATCTGGCGAATGCGGTCGAGCAACTGCTGATAGGCGGCGCGCACATCTGCGCCAGTCTTGATCGCTGAAGGCGAGAGTCCTACTTGAAAGGTTAGAACGTGCTGCGATTCAAAGCCGAGATCCGCTTTCCACAAATGCTGAATGGTGCGGAAGAGCAATCCGGCGCCTGCCAGCAAAACCAGAGTCAGAGCTATTTGAACGACTACGAGAGCACTCTGGGTACCGTGGTGCCGGCCTGTCAATCCGCGGCCTCCCTCCTTGAGCGAGGGTTGCAGATCGGTTCTTGAACTTCGGAGAGCGGGCGCAAGACCAAACAGAATACCGACCACAAGGGAAAGAGCGAGCGCGAAGAAAAGTACGGAAGCGTTCAGGTGGATGTTGTCGCCGCGAGGCAAATCCGCAGCCAGCGTCGCTAACGCCGCGCTGAGTCCCCATTTTGCCGCAGCCAAACCTAGCACTCCGCCCAAAATCGAAAGAAGCACGCTTTCGATAATTAGCTGGCGCACTATACGTAAGCGGCTTGCGCCGAGAGCTGCACGAATCGAAAATTCGCGGGCGCGCGCCGCTGAACGGGCCAGCAGAAGATTAGCTACGTTCGCACAAGCGATCAGCAACACCACACCGACCGCGCCCAACAAGAGCAGAAGCGTGCCGCGCACATCGCCGACGAGCGGCTCTTTGGCCGGGAGGATTTTAATCCCCAATCCCTGCTCGGTCTCGGGATTGAGGCGGTCAATATTTTCCTGAATGGCGTTCATCTGCGCGTCGGCTTGACTCAGGCTGACGCCGGGTTTCAGACGAGCAACGCACTCGACGTCATGAGCGGTGCGATCGTTGGCGTCGACGAGTTTCCGCTGACCGATGGGTACATAAACATCGGCGTAGTCGGCGCCAAAGCGAAAACCGGGCTGAAGTACTCCGACGATGGTGGTTTCGATACCATTCAGGACGATGGATTTGCCCAGTGCTGAAGCGTTGCCGCCGAACCGATCTCGCCACAGACCGTTGCTGATGATGGCCACCGGCGCGCCGCCGTTGCGGTCTTCTTCCGCGGAAAATTCCCGCCCCAGTGCGAGGCGCACACCGAGGGTAGAGAGGAAGCTCGAGGAAATTTCACTGCCTTCAAGATGTTCAGGATTTCCGGGGCTGGACAAATCGAAACTGCGCCAAGCGAACGCGGACATTTTTTCAAAGGGTGGGGCAGCGCGTTCCCAATCCATAAAATCGCGATAAGAAAGATAAGTGGGACTCTTCAGACGGAAATTGTTTAACAGGACTATGACGAGTCGATCAGGCTCGTGGTATGGCAGAGGCGCCAAGAGGACGCCTTGCACCACGCTGAAGATTGCGGTGTTGGCGCCGATGCCTAGCGCGAGGGTAAGAATAGCGACGGACGCGAAGCCGGGAGATTTGCGGAGCATGCGGGCGGCGAAGCGCAGATCCTGCCACGAAGTCTCCACGATGGATTCCCAGCCGGAGGAGCGGACGATCTCTCGGGAAACTTCGAGGCCGCCGCGTTCGAGGCGGGCGAAGCGAACCGCTTCTTCGCGGCTCAAGCCCTGCTTCATCTTTTCTTCGGCGGCCATGTCGAGGAAGGTGCGCAGCTCGTCGTCTAATTCGTTTTCGACGCGCTTCTTTCGGAACAGCGACCGGAGTCCGCCGAACATGGTTATCAGCAGTGCCATGCTCGCTTACGAGGCCTCCAGGATTCTGGCGATGGCGGCCACTTGTTTTCCCCATTCTCGTTTTTCGCTGTTGAGTCTTTTTCGTCCCTGGTCTGTCAGGGCGTAATACTTTGCTCGCCTGCTATTCTCGGTGGCTTTCCATTCGCTTTTGATTAGTCCTGCTCGTTGGAGGCGCTGGAAGGCGACGAACAGGGAGCCTGCGTTGAGGCGGAAAACTCCTTTGCTCATTTGTTCGAGGCGGACGGCGACGCCGTAGCCGTGCATGGGTTGGAGGGCCAAGGTTTTCAGGATAAGCATGTCGAGGGTGCCTTGAACGAGGTCACCTGGTTTGTCGGGCATGGACGGCATTCCCCCTGAGGGTCAAGAGGAAGAATACAACTCTTCTTTTGATTGTCAAGAGGAGAGGATAAGACTAAGTTTAGCTCCGGTTTACGCGGATCGCGCACAAAAAAATTCAACTGCAGGACCCAGGTTCAGACTCAACTGCGAACCTGGGCCACCCTCCACGTCGCGACGACTGCGTACGATTTCTCGGCTCAGTGCGACGAGAAATTCAACTGCAGGACCTACCCTGAAAATCGAGGGTGGGGCACCGTCCGCGTTGTTTTCGCTGGTGGAGATTGTTAGAGGGATGCAAGTCTGAACGCGGGGTTAAGAACCAAGTTCACGGCTTGAGATATAATCGCGCCGCTTATGGGAATTGCTGCGGGCAGCAAGTTGGGACAATACGAAATTCGCGGGGAATTGGGCGCGGGAGGAATGGGCGAGGTGTACCGCGCGCGAGATCCGCGACTTGGGCGCGAGGTGGCGCTTAAGGTCCTGCCTGAAGCTTTTGCTGCTGACGCGCAGCGCCTGGGACGGCTCGAACGCGAAGCAAAAGTGTTGGCGTCACTAAATCATCCGAACATTGGGTCCATCTACGGATTCGAGGACTCCTCGGGCGTGCACGCGCTGGTGATGGAGTTAGTGGAAGGCCCGACACTTGCCGAGCGCATCGCACAAGGAAAAATTCCCGTTGACGAAGCGTTGCCCATCGCAAAGCAAATCGCGGAAGGGTTGGAGTACGCGCACGAGCGCGGTGTTGTCCATCGTGATTTGAAACCGGCGAATGTGAAAATCACGCCGGATAGCGCGGTAAAGATTCTTGATTTCGGGCTGGCGCGGGCCCTCGAAGGCGATCCGGCCGCGCTGGACATTTCCACTTCTCCCACGTTGAGCCGTATGGCCACGCAAGCCGGGATGATTCTCGGCACGGCGGCGTATATGTCGCCCGAGCAAGCGAAAGGGAAGACGGTCGACCGACGGACGGACATCTGGGGCTTTGGCTGCGTGTTTTTCGAAATGCTCAGCGGCAAAAAGCCTTTCGACGGTGAGACGGTTACAGACGTTCTTGCGGCGGTCGTTCGCGGAGAACCGGAGTGGGAGTTGCTGCCGGCGAATACGCCTCCTTCCGTGAGGAACCTACTACAGCGATGCTTGAAGAAAGAAGTGAAGCAGCGACTGCAGGCGATTGGGGACGCGCGGATAGTTATTGAAGAGACGATTAGCGGCGGCCCTTCACTATTTGACGTGGGGATGGAAGGTGGCGCACAAGGCGCAGCGGAGGCGACGGCTCTCCGGCGAATGCTTCCGTGGGCGACTGCACTAGTGTTCGCTATTGTCGCGGCGGTGTTGGCGGTTGCGTATTTCACACGCACTCCTCAGCAAACCTCGTTTCATTTCAGCACTGTGACCAATTTTCCGGGGATCCAAGCGCAGCCGGCGCTTTCACCGGATGGCCGCTCGGTGGCTTTCGTCTCCAATCGCGACGGGCAATTCAACATTTATGTGGGCTTGATTAGCGGTGGCAGGCTGGTGCAGGTCACGAACGATCCAAACCTTAAGGTGCGGCCGGCGTGGTCGCCCGACGGAACCACAATCGTGTACGGGCGCGTGAATCAATCTGGCGTGTGGGACATCTGGGAAGTGGCGGCGTTAGGTGGAACGCCCCGGAGGCTGATCTTGAATGCTACGGAGCCTGCCTGGTCTCCTGACGGTCATTTGCTGGCCTACGAGAACGCCGCCGATGGCGCGATCTGGATTTCTGGAGTCGCTGGCGAGAATGCGCATCAAGTGGCGACGCCGATGGGTGGAAGAGGACGCGCAACCGAGCCGCGCTTTTCGCCTGACGGTACGCAAATTGCGTTTATCAGCCGCGCCAATGGGCCCTACGGCGAACTGGACGTCGCCGATCTTAATCCGGGGAAAGTACGCCGCCTAACGGATGATGGGGCCCTGGAATTGTCGCCCGCCTGGTCGCCGGACGGCCGCTACATTTATTTTGCCTCAGGTCGCAGCGGAACAATGAACTTGTGGAAAATTGCAGCGACCGGAGGCCGCGCCGAACAAATAACCGCCGGGGAAGGCGATGATGCGCAACTGGATGTTTCTGCCGATGGAAAAAAGATCGTCTTCTCGAATTGGCGGCTGAACACAAATATCGCTCGATTGGATCTTGCGGAAAAAGCGGGGCAAACCCCGAAGGTGTTGACAACAGATCCCGGCCGCAATCAGGTTGCGCCAGTGTACTCGCCCGATGGAAAACACCTGGCGTATTTCTCGAACCTGAAAGGCGCCGAAAATGAAAGCGTCTGGGTCTCGAACGCTGATGGTTCGGACGGGGTGCAATTGGTTCGTGATAACCGGATCAATGTGTTTCCACTCTGGAATCCGGATAGCCAGCATGTCATTTATCATGCCGAAGCTTCTGCTATTACCGGCGATGAATATCGCAGCGCGCCGCTTTCCGGCGGAGCACCGGAAACTATGCTTAAGAATGTGGGCGACCGGTTCTTCGATGTTGGAGCGGATGGGCGGCTGCTATTTCGAACTCCAGAGGATGTCATTACGTCTTTCGATCCGCAGGACAAAAAGACCGAGGCGTTAGGGACGGTGCACGAAACGGTAAAGATGGCTCCGGTGCGCTGGTCACCCGATGGCCGCTCGGTCGCGTACGTTGTTGCTGCGAAGAGGGAAGATGATCCAGCCGCGGGCCTGTGGGTGACCGATTTGAAGAATCCGCCCCGCCAGATTTTTAAAGGCTGGGTGGATTGGTGGCTGGTGCGTGGGCCGGGGAATGATATTTACTTCATAGAAGCCAAACCGGATATGAATGGAGTGCTTTGCAAGATTGGATGGAATGGCGCGGGCCTGACACGCACTGCTGTAACCATTCCGATGATTCATTCTTACTGGGTGGACCCGGGACGAAACTCACAGGATCATTTCACTGTGTCGCCGGATGGACGCTACGTGGCGTATCAGGCGCAGACGGTGGTGGGGGCGAATATTGGAATGATTGAGAATGTGCGCTAGGTTCAAGGAATGGAATAATCTTGGTCAATTTTTTTCGCGTGCAATTTCTCGGCGAGCAAATTTGAGAGCGACTTCTGCTTATCGATTCGTAGGAAAAAATTCAACTGCAAGACCCGGGTTCATAACTCAAACCCGAACCCAGGGCACCCCAGAAAATTCAAGTGCAAGATCCAGGCTACAAAGCGAGCCTGGTGCACCCTCCGCGTGATTTTGTTGACTGACTCAGGTTCGCACCTCGAATTGCGAACCTGAGTCACGTTGCACCTGGACTGATTTACTCCGAAGCCTTACCTTTTACTGGGACTGCACTCGCGGTTTTCTTTTTGGGGGCCTTGGCATGATTGGCGCCTTCGCCGCCGGAGGGGCTCAGCAGGGTTAGCGAGTCCTTGGCGTTGAAGGGATATTGGCGGACGGATTGTTGGCCGGTGGTGTTCAGCGAGACGTCTACGCGGCGGTTGTTGGCCCACACGATTACGTGGAGGTTGCCTTCGATTTTGCGGCGTTCGTCAGCGCTGAGTTCAGGATTGTCGTCTATCAGTTTTTTAACCTGGTCGGGAGTGAGATTGTCTTCCTCACCGAGAGATCGTGTTTCGATGTTGGCGGACGGAACTCCATGTGCGGTGAGGAAGGCGCTGGTGCGTTCCACGCGGCGCTCGGTCAGTTCCTTATTGTAGGAGGGTGCGCCGCGATGGTCGGCGTGGCCCTGCAGGATGAGATGAGCTTGTGGTTTAAAGGTGAGATAGCGATTGAAGTCGGTGCTGAGGGTCAGCAGGACTCTTTCCTGGCTATCGACGAGGCCGCCCGTGGGATTGTCCACTCTTGGGCGCGCGGTCTGGAAATATATGCTGTGTAGCGCGAGGCGGTGTTCGAGCTCGACCACTTCGGCGGGAATTTGTATGGCTTCCACTTGAACGATTACGTTGCAATCGGCGGTGCCGCTTCGTCCATCATCGACGTGGCCGGAGATGGTGTACGGGCCGGGCGAAAGATCGCCGGTGCGAAACTTGGCGGAGGATTCAGAGCCTTCCATCGTTCCGTTACTGTTGCTCCAACTGTAAGTTAGCGGGTCATTGTCGGGATCGCTGGCGCTGGCGGTGATGGTTACTGGCTCGCCTTGCGTGACGGTGCTGCGATCTGCTGAACACGCGATGACCGGCGGACGGTTGGGGCGCTGCTCGACGCGAAGATTGGCGAAGCATTCCGCCGAACCGTTGCGGCCGTTTTCCACGCGGACTTTGACGATGTAGGGGCCAGTGTGATGGCCGGCGGAGCTCCAGCGAACATCCGCGCCGGTGCCGTCGACTGCGCCGTCACTTGCGGACCATGAATAGTTGACCGGATATCGCTCGGACGTTTCGGCGCTCACGTGCACGGCGAATACGTCACCAGAATCGGCGTAAACCATTTCGCGATCGACGGAGCAAGCGGCGGACATAGCGACTCGCGGTGGCGGTGGTGGATTTCCGCCGAAGCGAAAGACCAATCCGGAAGAGAGGCGAACATTCTTCTGCCAACTCTGATCGTCATGGCTGACTGCGAATGGGTTGCGAAAATTCGTCAAGAGAAAATCGGCATCGATGAGGCGCAATGCGATGTGATGAGTCAACTTTATGTCTACCCCCGCGCCGACCGCAGCCGCAACAGAATTCTCGGAGGCTAACGGAGTACAACTCGGATCGCCTGTGCATCCGGCTATGTTTACCGACGTTGCGGTTGCGCCACCAATCAACGCCTGAACAAAAGGTGTTACCCGTTCATAGTGGCGATAAGAAAAACGAGGACCGAAAAGGTAGGTGTAGGCGGTGCCGTCAGAATCAAAAGTATTGCTTGCGCTGGGACTGAAAAGCGTGACCTTGCTGTTGTCATAGCCGCCAAAATCGGCGACCAATCCAAAATAGCTAGTGAAATTGTAGGCGATGGAAGTGCTGCCGCCGTGTAGATAACCCATGCGGTTACTCTGCGAGGTGGGCATGGCGCGCCAGAAGGAGTAGCCGAGGAACCATTCGAACTTTGGGACGACGGAATCCGGATCGTCCAAGGGGCGTGGATGAGCGGCACCAGCCGGACGCGGCTCAGCTGGGAAAGCCCAGCTTGATAATGAGAGCGGTGGCACAAATCTTGAATCCGCGGATGTATCTGCAGCGGCGGCCAGATCGAAACTGGCAGCTTTGGCCTTCGGTGGCACAGCGTCGTCGGCATATAGTGCTGAGGCCATTGCAAAGGTAAGACTTGCGGCGGCAATTAATCGCGAAGCGCAATTCATCAGTGATCTCCTGAATCTTTTCGAAGCAAACTTTTCAAATGAATCTGTGGTCGTCAGTAAACCTGGTTGCCATGTACGATTCGCGCACAGCAACCAGGCCTTCGAGCTTTGATTCCGCGATTGCTGCCTCTTTTTAAGGCGCGGGGACGTTAACGACGGTGTTGACCATGGTGACCGACGCGTTCAGGGACAAAGCGCGGCCGTCTAGGGTTACGAGGGCAACGTTGCCGGCTGTTGAGAAGCTGACACCAGCGGAAGCGATGATCGTTCCGACCATAGTTCCTCCGCCTGCGGCGTTGATGGTCGCGGAACTGCCGACGTACCAGAACACGTTCTTGGCCTGAGCGCCGTTGACCAGGATGATGTTGCGAGGAGCGCCTGGCGCTCCTACGGTAAGTGAGCTAGCGGCTTGGAATACCCAGATAGCGTTAGTGTCACCTTGGGCGTCGAGGGTGAGGTCAGAGCCGGTGAGAATGTATGAGCCACCTGCTGCCTTGTATATGCCCGGAGCAAGGACCTGTGCACCAAGTTGACCGGCGCTGGGATCGATGCCGCCGGGGCGAGACGCGGGCGATATGCTGTTAAAGGCGTTGAGAGCATCGAGCGCAGCTTGCTGTGCGATGGCGGCTGTAACGGCAGTGCCTTCCGACGGGCAGCCAACTGTGGGTGGTGGAGGAGCAGTGTCGATATTTCCGTTCACGAGGCCGATGTTGAGGGGAGTTTCCGTGTAGATGCATCCCGTTCCGTGGTCGTGAAAGCCGGTAACCAGCGTGGAGACGCCGGTGGTACCGATATCTCCATTGATGATGGTGTTGATGCCCTGGTTGGTGATTCCCGCACCGCCTCCGAAAGATCCAAAGGTTGCGGCGCTGGCGAGATTAGGACCGACTGGGCCCAAGGTTGTGCCGGTTGTGAAACTCCACGGATTGGGAACGAGGCCCGAGGCGAGTGCATTACCGGACAAATCCTTCGCGGCCTTGGAGACTGTCGCGGTGTATTGAGTGCTGGCAGTGAGGTTTGCGCTAGGTGTGAAGGTTGCAATGTTGGTCTGTGAATCGTATGTGACCGTGCCAGTAACTGCGGCACCGTTAACGCCCGCGACGGCGAGCGTAAAGGTGCCGGGCGCGGTGATGGTCAGCGGATCCATGGAAGTGCTGAACGTCGCGCTGACGGTCTTGTTGAGGGCCACACTCGTGGCGACATTCGCGGGGCTGGTCAAGGTGATGGTTGGGGCAGCGGTGTTTGGTCCAGTGCCGGTCGTGAAATTCCACGGGTTGGGAACGGCACCAGCAGCCAGGGCGTTTCCGCTCAGATCTTTTGCAGCGGTGGTAATTTTCGCGGTGAACTGTGTGCTAGCGGTTAGATTGGCGGTTGGTTTGAATGTAGCTGTCGTGCCGGTATAGCTGACCGTTCCGGCGACGGATGCGCCGCCAACACCCGCAACGTTAACGATGAATGTGCCTGCGGCGGTGATGGTGGACGGATCCATGGGCTTGCTGAACGTAGCGATGATGGTCTGATTGGTGGGAACGCTAATAGCTGCCGAGGCCGGTACCGTGGAAACGACGGTCGGTGCAGTCAAATCCGCGGTGGCACCGGTCGTAAAGCTGAAAACATAGGCTGCTGCCAAGCCATTGCCCGCGGCGCTCTGGGCGGCGGTGCTGATGGTTGCGGTGTATTGCGTGTTGGGGAGCAGATTCGCCGTAGGTGAAAAGATGACGGTGTTGTTGGCGGCCACATAGGTCGAGGTTCCTGGGACGAGCACTCCTCCGGTAGTGACCTTAAGCGAGAACACGCCGGCGGCCGTGACGGTTGCGGGGTTCATGGCTTCACTGAAGGTCGCGGTGATTTTGCGGTTGATGGGGATACTGATTGCGGCGTTGACGGGGTTCGTGGAAATGACCGTGGGAATGGTTCCGGTGGTGAAACTCCACACCGAATTGCCGGCCAGGGCATTGCCATTGGTATCTTTCGCGCCGGTAGTTATTGTGGCGGTGTACATGGAACTAGCGGCCAACATCATCGCGGGGGTGAAGGTGGCGGTGGTACCGGAAAAGGTGACGGTCCCAGTCACGATGGCGCCTGCCGGTCCCACCGCGGTGAACGAAGAGGTATTGAGCGATGTGGGATTCATGGCTTTATTGAATGTCGCGGTGATTAAGGATGAGACTGGGACGGTGATTGCGCCGTTGGCCGGGGTGACGCTGACGACCAGCGGTAACGATGCTGGCGCTTGTTCGCGGCCACAGCCGGCGAAAAGCAGGATCAAGAGACAAGCGAGAACCGACGTGGCGCTGACCGTGGAAAATTTTGAAAACATTACCTTATGCATGAGGCTCCTCTTCGAAGTGCAATGCGTTAAATGTCATCTGGACGGACTTCTGAGCCGTCGTCGGGGGCCCGATGAGGGCGCCAAACAATTTGGATTCAGAATTTGCTTTCCTACAGGAACGCTCTTGCAGGATGTTTGCTAAGAAAAATCTTGGACTGACTTAGCGCGGACGTTGATACTACTTATGCATGATTTAGCAGCGGCGCTGAATTTTTATAAATCGTAAGTGTCCGTTTAATCACTAAGATTATGTCCTTTTGGTTACTCTGACGTTTCTAATTTTGTTCGGTCGCTCCGAACAATGTGAGCACAACGCCTGCCAAAGATAAGCAAATAGTGCAAATCGGGGGATCCAAACGGTTCGGAATAAATGCCTGATCTCACAGCTGAATAGATGCTTATACCCCGGATCGTAGCGAGCCGATTTTTTCGTCGCCTCGAAAGTTGCACCGAATAGGGAAAAAGTCCCGTGCTTGGTTCCAAAACGAGGCCTTCGACGTCAGCCAGTTGCATTGATCCGCTTTACTGAAACATGGGCAAACATTCCAAATGCGTATGGCTAAGACGCGGCCAGCGAGCCTCTTTTAGGGACCGGAGGCAATGTTGAGCAATGAGAGGCTTTCCCGCGAACACGCCTAACGATTCTCGTGGCCGTTGCCGCTTGCTACTTTTTTTCTTTCTTCGTAGCTCAAAATCGCACAGTTCGGCCAAATGTAGCGGTGACACTATCAAACGCGGTCGTCACCAAACGGATAAAGAAGAAGCGCAGCGCGCTCGCCGAATTAAGCGCCGAATTGGCGGTTCCTCATATCACTTCGTCCGCTTTACGGGCGCTGCATCATTTCGCACACGACCACCGCCATCGCAAGCTGTTGCTGATTGATTCTTTTCACGGATACGGCTGTAAGTGGTGCGGATGCAGATTTCCAGAGACACGCGCCGTCGAGGGTCGAACCGCAGCCGAAACGGTGCGTCTCCGCAAGGTCCAGCGAGAAAAGCAATTTGCAGATCACATTTGTTCTGAAAGACCGACGAGGCGTGATAGGTAACCAGGTACGTCGAAATCTTAGGGTGAACGCTTAGTTGCAATCAGCACGTTAGGTTCTAGCCCCTAGAGCTTACGTGAACCGCTACGCGTGCTTGCGGGGGTTGTGAGAATGATCGGGCCATAATCTTGTTTGATGGCTTGTATAGCGTAATATTTCCGCTCTGAATGTGGCTCGTTGCGCCGACCAAGGCCGGAATACATCTTGCAGCGCTCGCCGATGGCGGCAGCACAGATCGGACAAGGAACCCATAGTTTCTGCTCGTTCGTTAGTTCGCTTCTCTTCATCGAATCAGGATAACTAAAAACCCAAGCAAAACTGTTTCATTTTGGATGGGTGTCAGGTTTCGATGATTATCATCCCCGTTAAGAAATTAAGCTGTTATCGAAATATAAACAATGAATTGTACTATATCTATTTGTGCCACAAACGTTTCTTATTCTCGAAGGTGATCGCATGCCGTGCAGAAATCCTCGATACATCCCTCCACTAGCGGCTGAGCTGAGTTGTAAGGAGGCTTACCCGACTTCGATGGGCGACGCGACTCCGAAACAGAATCAGTCTCCGGAATCGGAAGCCAGTCATAAATGCACGATCCTAATCGGGAAGAACAACCGCTGTGTAGAAGTATCAGATGGGTTTTGCAGGCTTGTCGGTTACAGTCGCGTGGAGCTGCTGCGAATGAAACTGGAAGACCTGGCCGCGCCGGGTACAGTTGATATCACTACTGCATTCAACCCGTCTAAAGCGACCGGATGTGACCATGGTTTATGGCTATTGGTAAGCCGTGAGGGGACCAGAATACTCGTGAGATATGAATCCCGGATTCGTGGTGATGATTTGCTGATGGAAAGCGATTTAGAACTTATCGGGGCGGGATATTGAAAATGTTTCTGAACTTGAGTGACGCTGAATCTCTGGACCGTGGCAGAGTGCAAAGTTTTCTCGCAGTCCTATCGAATAATTTGCGCGAACGGCGATTTGAACACTCCGATGCCGCAAATCTTCGATACAAGGATGATCCTCGCCGCATGCTCGAAGTTCTGCAAAAGACATTGACTGAATTCGACAGTACTGCGGCTCGATTTCTGACATCTTCCGACGCGGATAGGGTTTGCGATATTTTACTCGGTGAGATTAGGCAGTATCGTCGAGAGCATTTCAATTATCTGTGTCACCCGGATTATGCACTAGTCTTAGGTGACATCGAACATCTGCTGGCCTACAAGACCGAGGAATAACATTCCGTCTATGACAAAAAATATGGCAACACACTCGAAAAACAATGGAACCCTTCTCACGACCACTGCAAAGGTCGCTGATATTCTTGAGCGCGAAATGGATTTCGTAATCCATGATTGGATGGAGATGGTAGAAAAACAAGAAGATCTCATGCACATTTTCTTGAATTGTGACGAACGCACTGGGCATTTGCCGCAATTGCTCCGGGATGTGATTGCGCGGTTACGGTTGGATGTCTCCACAAAGGCCACCATCTCAACCGCGGCGGCGCATCACGGGAACTTGCGCCACAAACAGGTTATACGGTGCCTATGATGGTTGAGGAGTCGCGCCTTCTACAGGTATGCCTCTTTGCCGCTCATAAAAGCGCAAGATCATCGCTGACGAAGTAGACACCCAACTCAAGCAGCAGATGGTCTGTTATATGGCGGCGAAAGAAGTCTAAAAATCAACTGATGACGGGGTGACTAATCGCAGGGTTTGACTTTTATCCAGCCTGCCCATAGCATTTTCTGTTCTACTGACGGCTGATTTTCATTTAGAGTTGGCCACTTTTGTTTATCCCGCGACGGAGGAAGAATGGCGATTAAAGTTGGAATCAACGGGTTTGGGCGCATCGGGCGCAACATCATGCGCACCGCTTTGGACGACAAAGATATTCAATTTGTGGCGGTAAACGACGTTACCGACGCCGCAACCCTGGCGCACTTGCTGAAGTACGATTCGGTTCTGGGCAATTTGCACCATAAAGTTACGCACACGGATGACACCATCAGCGTGGAGGGCAAGAGTTTTAAAGTCTTCAAGACCAAAGACCCATGGGAAATTGATTGGCCTTCGGTGGGCGCGGACATTGTCGTGGAATCTACGGGGCTCTTTACCAAGGGTGCGGATGCCAAGAAACATCTGCGCGGCACGGTCAAGAAAGTGATTATTTCAGCGCCGGCCGACGGTCCGGACGCTACTTTTGTTTTGGGTGTGAACGACAAGACGTACGACCCCGCGAAACACCACGTGGTGTCGAATGCTTCCTGCACCACAAATTGCCTGGCACCGGTCGCCAAAGTTTTGCACGAGACCTTTGGCATTCATAGTGGGACGATGACGACCATTCACTCGTATACCAACGATCAAAAGCTTTTAGATCTGCCGCACAAGGACCTGCGACGGGCGCGCGCGGCGGCGATCAATATGATTCCCAGTTCAACAGGAGCTGCCAAAGCGCTGCACCTGGTTATCCCGGAGCTGAAAGGGAAGCTTGACGGCTACGCGATGCGGGTGCCCACGCCGAACGTAAGTGTCGTGGACCTGACGGTGTTTGTGGACAAACCGGCCACAGTGGAATCGGTCAACGCGGCATTGAAAGCAGCGGCCAACGGCGCGATGAAAGGAATTCTTGCTTACACCGAAGAGGAGCTGGTCTCCGCTGATTTCAAGGGGAATCCGAATTCGTCCATTGTGGATTCCGGATACACCAAAGTAGTGGGAGATCGCTGCGTGAAAGTGCTTGCGTGGTATGACAACGAATGGGGATATTCCTGCCGCTGCCGCGACCTGATTAAATTCATGGCCGCAAAATTTTAATTTTGTTGCGGATTTCAAATTATGGCGAAACTAACGATCAAGGATCTTGATCTACGCGGGAAGCGCGTGTTTTTGCGTGTTGATTTCAACGTGCCGCTGAAAGATGGGGTGGTTACCGACGATACGCGCATTCGGGAAACGCTTCCGACTTTACGGCTAGCGATTGAGAGAGGCGGGCGACTTGTTTTGGCGTCACACCTGGGACGCCCGAAAGGGACACGCAACGAAAAATATTCTTTGAAGCCGGCCGCCAAGAAGCTTGAGGAGCTTTTGGGGAAGCGTATTGCGTTTTCGGACGACTGCGTTGGCGCGGACGCGGAAGCAAAGAGCAAGGCGCTGAAAGCTGGCGATGTGTTATTGCTGGAAAACGTGCGCTTCCACGCCGAAGAAGAAAAAAACGATCAAGGCTTTTCGAAACAGCTCGCTGCATTGTGCGATGGACTCTTCGTTTGTGACGCCTTCGGTTCGGCGCACCGCGCGCATGCTTCAGTCGTGGGCATAACTCATTTCGTAAAGCGATCGGCGGCGGGGCTGCTGATGGAAAAGGAATTGGCGTACCTCGGCAAGGCTATCAGCAATCCGGAGCGGCCGTTTGTGGCGATTCTTGGCGGCGCAAAAGTAAGCGACAAGATCGAAGTGGTCGAAAATTTGATGAAGATTGCCGATGCGCTGCTGATTGGCGGCGGAATGGCCTACACATTTCTGAAAGCGCAAGGGAAGACTATCGGGAAGTCCCTGGTAGAAAACGAAAAACTGGATTTAGCTAAAAAAATCCTTGACGACGCGCGTGCCCGGCATTTCAAATTCCTGCTGCCGGTCGATAACGTGATCGCGCCAGAGTTTAAACCGGATGCGCCCGCGAAAGTGGTAGATGTGGAGGGTATTCCCAGCGATCAAATGGGACTAGATATTGGTCCGCGGACAATTGCTATGTATGGGGCGGAAATTGCCAAAGCAAAAACGATTGTGTGGAACGGACCGATGGGCGTTTTCGAAATGCCGGTGTTTGCAAAGGGTACTCTTGCCATTGCTGAAGCTGTGGCGCGTGCTACCGATGGCGGGGCAACCTCCATCGTAGGTGGAGGGGACTCGGTTGCCGCGGTCCACCAGTCCGGCGTGGCGGATAAGATTTCGCATATTTCCACCGGTGGCGGAGCTTCGCTGGAATTTCTGGGCGGGCGCAAGCTTCCGGGCGTTGAAGCGCTTACTGAGAAATAAAAAAACACCCATGGGCATGAGGATAATTCGATGAGGCGTCGGGTGATCGCCGGCAATTGGAAAATGTACAAGACCATTGCCGACACACGCGCATTTTTTGCGGCGTTTGCTCCGCTAATCACGGACGTCAACTATTGCGACATCGTAGTGGCCCCTCCGTTTACGTCTGTCCCGGCGGCCGTCGAATCGACAAGGAACACTAAAATCAGTATAGCCGGACAAAACCTGTACTGGGAAAAGGAAGGCGCGTTCACGGGAGAAGTCTCACCCGCGATGCTCCAGGAAGCTGGATGCCGCTACGTAATCATTGGGCACTCCGAACGGCGTCATATCTTTGGCGAGACGGATGAGATGGTCGGGAAAAAGACCAAAGCCGCACTGGCTGCTGGGTTGACACCTATTGTTTGTGTGGGTGAAACCTTGGCCGAGCGCGAAGCCGGTCACACTGAGCGGGTTTGCGAAGCTCAACTAAGTAATGGTCCCGGCGCGTTGACCGCTGAAGAGTTCTCCCGTATTCTGATGGCATATGAGCCAGTGTGGGCGATCGGCACCGG
Source organism: uncultured Acidobacteriota bacterium (assembly GCA_963733775.1). GTDB lineage: Bacteria > Acidobacteriota > Terriglobia > Acidiferrales > UBA7541 > Acidiferrum. Next base: position 1,308,526 of record CAVTEE010000006.1, read on the forward strand.
CCGCACGGCTACCCCTGAGATTGCCGCCGCGTCGCACCGTTACCTGCGTCAGTGTGTAGCGAAGCGATATTCACCGGAATATGCTGCAGCCTTGCGCATTCTTTATGGCGGCAGCGTTAAGCCGGACAATATTCAGGGGTTGATGGCCCAGGTAGAGCTCGACGGGGCATTGGTGGGCGGGGCCAGTCTTGAGCCCAAGTCTTTTGCCGCCGTAGTGAAGGGCTCGAAACCTCGGTAAACAGGGCCAGCAAAGGTTCTGAGTCAAAATAATATTCGCCTAAAGCAGCAAAACAAGGTAAGCGCTGCGCGGCAAGGAAAACCGAATGCCAGCTTGGATGAAATGGACGATAGCGTTGTTGATAGGATTGGGGATTGTCACCATAGGCTTTAGATACGCCGGGTGGCTTCTGACGGGTTTTTTCGTGATCAACTGCATGGTACTTATCGTTGTAGTATTGCTGCAGAGCGGGAAAGCTGCTGACCTGGCGGGTGCTTTCGGCGGGGCGGGCAGCCAAACCGCTTTCGGGCCTCGCGGCGCCGCGAACGTCTTGTCGAAGGCGACGACTTGGTGCGCCATAATGTTTATGGTCTGCGCTCTTGCGCTGGTACTCAGGACCGATAAGGCTGTGGAGCAGGGCGGTTCGGTCCTGCAAAAAGTTTCGCAGCCATCGAAACCGGCTCCAACGCCAAAGGCGCCAGCCACCAGTCCAAGCTCCACTCCAGCTTCGGGGGGCCAAGCTCCAATCGCCCAACCGCCCGCTCAAGTACCCCCGGCAAACCAGCCGGCTCCAGCACCGGCCGCACCCAAAAAGCCGTAACCTCTCGATCCGAAGTTCAATTGCGGGGTTATAGAAGCGCGACCTAGGCACGGTCGTGGTCTGACCACTATGCCAAACCACCTGGTAAAATCTTTGTAAAATCGATTCTTTTGATGCTGAATATCAAGGATTTGCTTGACATCTCTCGAGATTGAATGGTATAGCCGCTATACCGTTTCAGGAGGGTGATGTCCTTATGGTCTCGAATAGTGCAAAAATGAAGCGATTTCGGCGAATGTGCGCCTTGATAGGCGCTCGCCCTCTGTTTGCGCTTTTAGCGTTGTTCGCGGCCAGTTTTCAAGTGTGTGGCCAAGGGAGCAACGGCGAGATCCTTGGGGCGGTGACTGACCAGTCTGGTGGAAACGTCGTTGGAGCCACGGTAACGATTACCGATGTGGCGCGCGGGGTTTCAAAAACCTTGACCACCGACCAAGCCGGCGAGTACGTGGCTTCGGACTTGACGCCTGGTACTTACACGGTGCGGGTGGAGGCCACGGGTTTTAAGGTTTTTGAGCGCCAAAACATCCTGTTGGAGGTCGGGAAGGAAGCGCGAATTGACGCAGCGCTGCAGACGGGATCGCAAAATGAAGTCGTTACGGTGACCGAAGAGGCGCCCTTATTGGACACTACGACGACGACATTGGGCGGGACAATCAGTAATGAAATCATAAATGATCTGCCGCTGAATGGGCGGAATTATCAGAATCTGCTTACGCTGCGCCCTGGCACGTCGATTTACCCGGGAGGTGGACCTTGGACACAGACCACCAACGGCATCCGTCCGGAAGACACGAGCTTCATCGTCGATGGTGTCACCGATGATGAAGCGTTCATGGGTTTTAGCGTGACCAACGCAGCAGCCGTCCTCGGCGATGCCGCCACCATTATTCCGATCGACGCCATTCAGGAATTCAACACGCAGGTCAATCCCAAGGCGGAGTTTGGATGGAAGACTGGCGCCATCACCAGCGTCGGCCTGAAATCAGGAACGAACCAGATACACGGCACAGCCTATGCCTTTGGCCGCTCGGATTCTTTTGACGCCCGCAATTTTTTCAACCATTTCAACACTGACGGCACCCTCCAGTCGAAAACGCCCGTGGAACTAGAACAATTCGGCGGTACAGCGGGCGGACATATCATCAAGGACAAGCTCTTTTACTTTGGCGGGTTTGAGGCGCAGCGATATACGGTCGGCAATTCGCTCATAGGGCAGGCTCCCACCACTGCGTCCGTTTCGGGGGGTGGTGGCAACAAATGTGTGGTGCTTACCACTGGTAACTGCGCCATCAGCGTGGCGGATGCCACCGCAGACCTTATCGCGCAAAACCCAGGGTTCGTCGTGAATCCGCTGAGCGCGTATTTGCTCTCCTTCTATACCCCCAATGCCAGCCAGGGAACGCAGGTAGCCCTCAATTTTCCGAACCAGAACAGCTCCAAGAATGCCATTGGGAAAGTGGACTACCATCTGAACGATCACAATTCCCTTAGTGGGTCCTACTTCTTTGGCAATGACACCATCATCGGCATGGATTCGAATGAACTCCTGGCGCAATTCCGCACCGCGGTCCATTCCCGCGCGCAAACCGTCGCCGCGCATTGGGCGTGGACGCCCAGTTCCACTTGGGCTAACGAAGTACGCGGTGGCTTCACCCATTACGTTCTTCAGATTATCCCCAGCGATATCACGTTTCCCTACAAGATCGACACTGGCCTTACCAATCCGCTCTTGAGCGGCATACCGAATATCAAGCTCTCTCCGTTCACGGAACTGGGCGCCTTCCACAACTTTCCAAAGATCGTCGGGCCCGACAAGGTCTACAGCTTTGTCGACCAGGTTTCCTATTTGCGAGGCAAGCATGCTTTCAAGTTCGGCGGGGAAATTCGCAGGGACTTGATTCATCAAGGAACGTTCCGCGGGGCGCGAGGGCGCATTACCTTTGCCAATCTTGAGTCCTTCCTTGAGGGCACTCCAAAGGCAGCGGGCATTTTGGGTGGAGATCCCATCCGCAATATCTCGCAGTGGCTTTACGCGGGCTACGCCCAGGACGACTGGCGCATCACCAAGCGGGTGACACTCAATCTGGGGTTGCGTTATGAGCTCCCGGGCGTCCCCACGGAAGACCACAATCTATTCGGAAACTGGGAGCCTTCCGTGGGCCTAGAACAGGTGGGCAAAAACATCAGTTCCATCTACAAGCGTGACAGCAACAACGTCTCCCCGCGTGTGGGGGTCGCCTGGGATGTCACTGGTAAAGGCACCACCATCGTTCGCCTCGGCGGCAGCATCGTGTACGACGTGGTCCCCATGAGCACCTTCTTGTCTCAGCAGAACCTGCAAAGCGGGCCGGTACTCTTTGGCATCGGAGTCGTTCCTACTGGCGCAACGATTTTCGACGCGCAGTGCCCGAACGGTTGCCCGGGAGTCGGAAACATCTTCACCACGGCCGTCAACCTCCCGCTGTCCGGTCCGGGTGGGCTGAATTGGGCGAATCAAACGACGCCAATCTACCCTACCAATTTTGCTTCGCTAGTCACTTGCAGCGCGGCGAACCCTTGCAACACTTTCGCGATGAACCGCAATTTCCGAAGTCCTTACGTAGAGAACTGGACTCTGGGCATCCAACATTCGTTCTCTGGCAAACTGGCTCTCGACGTCACCTACGTTGGCAATCATGCCGTAAAACTTCCTGGCGTCGTTGATCTGAATCAAGCTCCTCCAACTCCGGGCGCGAACGGCACGCTGCCCTTTGCCACCGAATTCCCCTATCTGGGTCAGATCAACTACCTCTCGAACTTTTACGGTTCGACGTACCACGGGTTACAAACAACTCTGACCGCCCGCAACTACCATGGCCTCGAATTTGTGGCCGGCTATACCTATGCGCACGCGCTCGATGACCTGTCCTCAAACTGGGTTGCCTTCCTACCCCAGGACAGCGCCAATCCTCAGGCGGAACATGCCAGCGGCGACGAAGACATTCGCCACCGCTTTACCCTTTCCGTGACCTATTCGCTTCCGGAGAAAAAGACCCGGAGCCAGCTCCTGGAGGGTTGGCAGCTCAATACGATCATCTCCCTACAGTCTGGGCAGCCATGGAATGTCAACGATCAGAACAATAACTTCAGCGGAGTCAACGAGGGCTCCGACCGCTGGAATTTCTACGGCAATCCATCGGACTTTAAATCGCCGGGATCCCAGGGTCTGCCGTTTTTTTCGGGCACCAGCAACGCCACGTGCGCGGCGAAAGCCGCCGCTCTCGACGGATCGGATCCAAGTCAACCGTATACGACGTCGCTCACCTCTGCCGGCTGCTATGCCGTTCGCGGTTCCATCCTGATTCCGAACGGAATCGGTAAGTTTGGCACCATGGGGCGCAACATCTTCCGCGATGGCGGTTTCCACAACGTGGACCTTTCTGTGGCCAAGACCTTTAAGTTCGGGGAAAAAATCAGGGCGCAGTTCCGCGTGGAAACCTTTAACCTTTTCAACCACCCCAATTTCGCCAATCCGTGGGGCGCAACCAGCACCTACGGCCAAGGGGCCTTTGCCGATCCATCGCAGCCGGGCTCGTTCGGCTGCGGGTGCGCAACACCGGACAACGCCGCCTTCAACCCTGTACTCGGGTCGGGTAGCGCGCGCGCGATTCAGTTGGGCTTGAAGTTTATTTTCTAGTTCGCACGCCTTGACTGGAAAATGAAGAGGGGCCGGATACTCGTCCGGCCCCTCTTTAGTGTTATCGGGTTCTCGAAGATCTTTGGAGGATCAAAAAAGATGAGGCGTTTCTCGAGATTTGCCGTTGTTGTGGTGTGGTGTAGCTTGTTTTTGGCCAAGGCTGCATGGGCTGAGGCTGGCGACACGCCGGTCTCCCAGGCGGACCATGCATTCGTGCAGGCTGCAGCGAAGCAGGACAGCGAAGAGATCGGCAAGTTGCTTGATGCGGACTTCACGTGGACGAATGCGGCAGGAAAAACGGTGACGCGGGCTGAAGTGGTTCGTTCCGTGCCCACGTCGCCCATGGGAGATGAAAGCGCCGCGAAAATAGAACATCGCGATTATGGGCAGGTTGTAGCGATTATGAGCGCGCGTGAAAAGATCCACGTGCTGCGGGTATGGGTTAAACGCGGAGCGAATTGGCGATTGCTGGTGTATCACGAAGTTTCGCAGGCCGAGACGGCACAGTCCGCCTCTGGTACGGGGGTTGCGGAGTGCCAAAATCCGTGCAAAACGGTGCCCTTTCAGCCCAAAAACGAATCAGAGCAAGCGGTGCTTGCGTCGTGGCAGGCGCTCGAAACTGGCGTGACCAATCATGACGCGTCCGCGTGGTCGCCGCACGTAGACGACAGCTTCGTTACGGTTAGTTCCAGCAGCGATCATCCGGTGTTTAAAGCTGATCGCATCGCCACGCTGAATTTGCAGAAACAGACGGGCTATCCATCGGCGCCAGCGCCGCTGGTTTCCGCGCAGATGTTTGATTTCGGGAACACCATTGTGATGACTTGCTTGCATCAGCCGTATCACGGCAAGCCGGTGCACGTTACCCGCGTGTGGTTGAAGAAAAATGGCCAATGGTTAATGGTGATAAGTTACCAGACGACCATTCAGGGAGAACCGGCGAAGTAGTCGCGCGGAGTAGATGCAACAGCAAGACCCAGGTTCAAAAACTCAAATGCGAACCTGGGGCACCCGGCAGAATGCAACTGCAAGACCCAGGCTAAAAATCGAGCCTGGGGCACCCTCCGTTTAAATTTACTTTGAAAATTTTATTACGTAGTCCAAGCGCTTAGTCGCTTACTACTGGATTGCGCAGAGTTCCTACGCCTTCGACGGAAATTTCTACTACATCTCCGGGCACCAGAGGGCCGACGCCTTCGGGTGTGCCGGTGCAGATTAAATCGCCGGGCATCAGGGTCATGATGTTTGAGATGTAGTGGATGAGGACATCGAGGGAAAATACAAAGTCGCGGGTGTTGCCCTGCTGGCGGACCTGGCCGTTCACGCGACTGCCGACAGTCACGCCTTTCCACGGATCGAGGTCGTCAGTGATCAGCGGGCCCACGGGGCAAAAAGTATCGAAGCCTTTGGCGCGCGCCCACTGATTATCTTTCTTTTGAAAGTCGCGGGCACTCACATCGTTCACCGCGGTGTAGCCAAGAATGTAAGAATGCACATCTTCACCGGCCGACAATTTGTAACAACGCTTAGCGATCACCACGCCAAGTTCGCCTTCGTGATCGACGCGCTCGGAGATGGATGGGCGACGAATGTCGTGACCGGGGTCCAAGAGGGAAGAAGGCGGCTTGAAAAAAAGTAGCGGCTCTTTAGGGACCTCGGAGCCCATCTCGGCTGCGTGACCACGATAGTTGCGACCGACGCAAACGATTTTGGAAGGTTGCACCGGGGCGAGCAGTGCGGCTTCCAAGAAAGGCAGCGGGTCAATCCGCTCCGTGGGGACTGATTTTAATTTCCCGACTTGTTCCGGTGGAGTCGACAGTAAGTGCGTGATGTGTTCGACGCCCTTGGAAGATTCAACGAGACCGTATCGCGCGCTGCCCTTGTAAGTGAAACGGCAATATTTCATCTATTTCCTTCCCCTCATGAATACGAAAGTTGGCACGAAAAGTTTCTGGAGATCACGCGCTTTGATACAGCTTGGTCATCACGAATTCGCGGTGACCCAAAGCTTCGGCGCAGGTGAGACGGCCGTTGCAAGTTCTGAGCATGATGTCGATCAGTCGATTGCCGGCCTCGTCGAGAGACATTTCGCGGCGCAGTATGCCGGACACATCGAGGTCTATATGCTCGCTCATAGTGCGCACGGTCTTGGGGTTGGCGGTTAGTTTAATAACCGGCTCGATGGGATTGCCGATCACGTTTCCCTGTCCTGTGGGGAACAGGTGCACAACAAATCCCGCGGCGGCCTGCAGCGTGACGCACTCCGCTGCGGCTGAAGAAGTATCCATGTAATACAGGCCGGGTCCCTTGGCGGGGGACTCGGCGGGCTTCAGCACGTCGATGAATTTTGTTTTGCGACCGATTTTCTGTAAGTTGCCAAAGGCTTTTTCTTCGATGGTGGTTAATCCTCCAGCGATATTTCCTTTGGTGGGTTGAGATTCGGAAAGGTCGCTGGTTTTGTGGCGGTCGATCACCTCTTGATAGGCGTTAAATACCTGCATGAATCGTTCTTTCACTTCGGGAGTGGCGGCGCGGCTCGCGCACACGATTTCAGCTCCGGTTAATTCCGACGTTTCGCCAAAACATGTAGTGGCGCCGAGCGGATCGAGTTTATCGATGAGATTTCCGACCGTGGGGCAGGATGCGAGGCCCGAGGTGGTGTCGCTTTCACCGCACTTGGTTGAAACGAAAAGCTCCTTGATGGAGCAGGATTCGCGTTGTTTTTCGGAGGCCCATTGTACAAATTCCTGCGCTTTGCGCGAAGCGACGGCGATGGTGTTGATGTCGCCGTGGCCTTCGATGGAGAAGCCGGCTACCGGTTTGCCGGTTTTGGCGATTCCTTCGACTACGCGGCCGGTCCAGCTCGGCTCGATGCCGATGACAAGGCAGGCTGCAACATTCGGATTGCTGCCGGTGCCGATCAGCGTGCGGAAATGCAACTCCAAGTCTTCGCCGAACTGCAAACGACCATAGGCGTGAGGAAGCGCCAGCGTTCCTTTAATGTTATTGGCGACGGCTTCAGCGCTGGCGTTAGACAAATCATCGAGCGGGAGAATGACAACATGATTGCGGATGCCGACTCGTCCATTTTCACGCCGATACCCGAAAAAGGAGTGCTGCGCCACGTTTACCACCTCTTGGTTTTCAGATTGTGTACGTGAACATGGTGGCCTTGACCGACATCGGCAACGATGCGGCCAACGTCGTGGCCATACTTCAGCACGGTGTCGCCAACTTTGAGATCGCGGAGGGCGATCTTGTGACCGAGCGGCACGGCCTCGAGGGACTTGAAGCGAATGGTCTCGTCGGTTTCCATGATCCAACCAGTGACTTCTTTTCCTGGCTGGACGTCTTCGACAACCACGACGCCAACGCTGTCGGCTTTGTCGTGCACGATGAAATCAGTAGGCATTAAATTCTTTCCCCCAGGGCAAATTGCGCGGCCAAGTTACTTTGGCACGTTCATTGACCGACGTCTTTTCTCATTAATAATCGCATGACTTCGGCGGCCGCTTTTGTAACTTCGTCGCGCAAAAGAGTCTCGGCCAACGAGGCATTGCCTTTGGCGATGGCGGAAAGCATCGATCGCAGACCGCGAATGCTCTCTTTCCAACGCTTTTCAGAGCGGCGCGGATGTCCCAGGCCTAGCGCACGCCAGCGCCAGATGCGCACGTGCAGCGTGCTAATCATGGATGAGAGTGTTTCACTCCCTGCGCCCTGAAATAAAACCTCGTAGAAGCGATTCTTGGCTTCAAGAATAGTGGTGGGATCACCGTTTTCGTAGGACTGGGCGGTGGCTTTCAAGGCTTGCTCAAGGAGTTTTTTCTGTGCGGCGCTGGCGTTTTCGGTGAAGAGACGCGCCGCCAATCCTTCGAGCGCCGCGCGAATAGAATAAAGATCTTTCGCTTCCGCAAGAGTCAATTCGCGAACCACCGGGCCTTTGTTGGGAATGTTGGCGACCAGGCCTTCCGATTCCATTTGGCGGAGAGCTTCGCGAACCACCGTTCGGGAAACGCCCATCATGGCGATCAGTTCGCGTTCGATCAAACGCGAGCCTGGGGCGAGGCGCCCGGCAATGATGGACTGCCGCAGTTCATCGAGGACCTGGCGGCGCAGCGGGGCGGCGGATCGCTCTATAAAAGATAGCGGCGCGGTTGAAGGCAAATGGCTTGACTGTTGCATCATCCCGTAATACGGTACTATCAGATTTGTGAGTTTGCAAGATTTTGTTCCGCTTTTCAGAGCAAGCAATTTTTTCGAAAGGGCGGCGATGAGTGACAAGCCGGTAAAAGCAGGGATCGTAGGGCTAGGACGTTGGGCCAAAGTGCTCACCAAGGCGTCGAAGAAATCGAAGCTGCTCGAGATTGTCGCGGGCTACAGCCGTTCAGAAGAAAAGCGAACGGCTTTTGAGCAGGAACTTGGAGTTCCAGCGGCTGGGAGTATGCAAGCGATACTCGCGGATCCGGAAATTCAAGGCGTGATTCTTACTGTGCCCAACGAGCAGCACCTGCCAATGGCGCGCGAGGTGGCGAAAGCCGGGAAGCATGTGTACACCGAAAAGCCTATCGCCAGCACGCTTGAAGACGGTCTGGAAATCGCGGCGTTGCAGCAAAAGTATGGGATTACGGTTACGGTGGGGCACAGCGCGCGGCTGATGGCTGGAATTCGGAAAATTGGCGAAGCGATTGCGGCCGGGGAATTGGGGCGCGTGGCGTTCATTGAAGCGAACTTTTCGAACGAACGCGCATTGGAGCTGACCCCCAAGACGTGGCGCTGGTACAAAGATAAAGCGCCGGGCGGGCCGCTGTCGCAACTGGCGATTCATCAATTCGACGTGATGCAATATTTGGGCGGGCAAGTCGTTTCCGCCAGTTCTATTGCGTCGAAATTATCGCCGGTGGGCGCCGAAGTAGACGATCAATCGATGACGCTGCTGAAATTTGCGGATGGAAAAATCGGCTACGTGGGTTCGTGCTGGACTTCACCTGGAGTTTTTGCGGTGCGGGTGTTCGGGTCCAAGGGGTTGATGCATTATGAGATTGATTTCGGAACTTGGGACACGCCGGATAAATTGCACGAGAGCTCGACGCTGTACATTCAACGGGGCAAAAACGGATATGGCAGCCGTGAAGAGCTGAAAGTGCCGCCTAGCGATATGTTTCTCACGGAACTTGAGCTGTTTGCGGAGAGCTGCAAGACCGGGAAGCCCAATGAACTGACTGCGGAAAATGGAAATGCGGCGGTGGCTATCGTGAATGCCGCGCTGCGTTCCATCGAACGCAAAGGCCAAGAGGTAGCGATTTCCGAAGCAATGGAATCGGCGCGCAAAGCAAACGCGAATAAGGCGCAACATGTTGCCTAGCCGCTATTTCATGGAATTGACGCAGCCGGAAATTGCGGAACAATTGAAAAAGAATCCATTGGTGATTTTGCCGGCCGGCAGCGTGGAGCAGCACGGGCCGCATCTTCCCACGGGCACAGATATTTTTGCCGCCAATGTGATCGCTCACGCGGTAGCCGAACGCATGGATGGATTGGTTTTGCCGGGCGGGCCGCTGGGTGTTACGCCGCTGCACATGCCCTTCGAGGGCACGATCACGTTGACGGCCGAAACATTTATGCGCGTGGTTACGGAGACGGCCGCGTCAACGGCGGAGCATGGGGCGAAATATCTGCTGATTCTGAATTGGCATGAGCTGAATATTCCGCCGCTGGGCGTAGCAGCCGAAGCGTTGCATCGTGATTTTGGAATGACGGTGCTGACGGTGCAAGCTTGTTTCGTGGCGGAGGAATTGCTCGGGAAAGAATGTAATGGGCTCACGCACGGCGGCGAAATCGAGACGCTGGCGGTGATGGCGCACCGCCCTGAATTGGTGCATCTGGAGCGCATCGATAATTCGTCGGACCATGCGCACGGAAAAAAGATGGATGGCCTGCGGCGCACGCGTAGTTATCAGCCGGTGCTTACAGATGTACGTTCCATAGCGCCGACTGGGTGGTATGGCAGCCCGCAGCACGCGACGCTGGAAAAGAGTGCGCGGATGTTGCAAGTGGTGGCCGATTCGATCGCAAAAGAAGCTAAAGAAGTCTTTCGACAGCTGGACATGCTTCAAGGCGGCATTGCGGAAATGAAGAATTCGAAAAGGACGCGATAGTGGCGCGCGTTTTTAAGGAAGGCGCGGCAAAATCGCTTGGCCTGCCTGGCCGTACGGCGCTGGAGATTGTTTCGGGCGAAGGCGGCGCTTCGGGAATTACGCTGCGCAAGGTGGAGATTCCTGTTCCGTCGTCGGGCGACTCGCCGAGAAACCGTCACGCGCACAACGATTTTGAAGAATGTATTTATGTTCTCGCTGGTGAGGGAGTGACGGAAGCGGACAGTGGAAATTACGAGTTGAAGGCCGGCGATGCGATTGTGATTCCTACCGGTGAAAAACATTCTACGCGAAATACTGGAACCGAGCCGCTGGTCCTTTTGTGTTTTTTTCCGGTTGCCGATATTCGGCAGGGTACTGCTGAACCTGGCGTATTGTCGAAGGACGCTCGCAAGCGATGAGCGTGGATGTGCTTTGCCTGCGCCCGCGAATTGATTTTGAGCGTGCTAACGCCTTGCCGGACGCGGAATTGTCGGTTGCTTATCATTCGCCGAGCGACACTGAAGTAATTGCGCTGATGAAGCAAGCGCGGGCGCTGGTGATCCCCGCCGTTGGACCGAAACTCAATCCGGAAATGTTTGCGAATACCACCGTGAAACTCGTGCAGGTAACTGGAGCAGGGCTCGATCGCCTGGATTTGTCGTTGCTGAAAAGCAGGGGCGTCGCGGTGGCGAATGTTCCGGGCGGCAGCAACAAAGCCATCGCGGAGTACGCCGTTAGCACTGCTTCTATGTTGCTGCGGCGATTTGCTTGGGCCGATGCGGAAATTCGCGCGGGGAAGTATGAGGAGGTTCGCGCGCGCATGGTAAGAAACAATCTCTCCGGACTGGACGGATTGTTAGCTGGCGTGATTGGTCTCGGCACGATTGGCTTGGCGGTGGCGCAAGCATTTCATCGCGCGGGCTGCCGGATTTGTTACTACGATCCCGCGCCGCGTGACGCTGCCGCCGCTCGCGCATTGGACGCAGAATCTTTGTCGTTGGACGAGCTAATGAAGTCGGCGGATGTGGTGACAATGCATGTTCCCCTGCTACCGGCGACGCGCGGGCTCATTGGCTCTAATGAACTCAGAGAAATGAGGCCGGGAGCAATTTTAATTCAGGCTTCACGCGGCGGCATCGTTGATGAAGCTGCTTTGGCGCTGGCGCTGACTTCCGGACATTTGGGCGGTGCGGCCATTGATGTGTACGAAACAGAGCCGCCTTCGCCGGACAACGTACTACTTGCGCTTTCCGGAGATGCGGCACGACGAATTTTATTTACACCCCACATCGCCGGCGTTACGCGGCAAGCCGCGGAGTATCTGTTTCGCACTGCCTGGCGCAACGTCGAGCAATTCATTTTCAAAAACGAACTGCCCCAGAATTGCGTGCAATGACGCGCGCAAATGAACGGTGACGATATTGCTGCGATGTAGCCGAGGAAAAATAAGTTGAGCAACACGTCGTCGCTCCCACCGGACGTCCCGCTGAGCAGAAAACCACGCGGGCCTTGGTATAGCACTCTCTACGTACAGGTCCTCATCGCCATTTGCGCCGGAATATTCATCGGGCGATTTTTTCCTCATGCCGGCATCGCGCTGAAACCGCTTGGCGACGTGTTTGTGGCGCTGATCCGCATGATGATCGCACCGGTGATTTTTTGCGTGGTGGTGCAAGGCATCGCGTCGGTTGGCGACCTAAAAAAAGTTGGCCGGGTGGGGGTGAAAGCGCTGGTGTACTTCGAGGTCGTGTCGACACTAGCGCTAATCACCGGAATCATCGTCGCGATTATCGTGCATCCGGGAAGCGGATTGAATCTCGATCCGCGCTCGCTGGATCCCAAAACTATTGCGAACTATGTTGGGCGCGCCAAGGACACTGGCATTGTTCCGTTTTTGGTTGGAATCGTGCCAAGGACTTTTGTGGATGCCTTTGCGGGCGGGGACGTGTTGCAGGTGTTGTTGGTTTCTATTTTGACTGGCTTTTCAATTTCACGGCTCGGGGCGCTTGGAGAAAGAATCGCCCGTGCGATAGGCGCGCTCACCAAAGTTGTTTTTGGAATTATCCGCATTATCGTCAAAGCGGCGCCGCTGGGCGCTCTTGGCGGAATGGCGTTTACGGTCGGCAGCTACGGCCTGGGATCGTTGTCGAGTCTCGCGAAATTGATCGGTACGTTCTATCTGACCAGCATTGTTTTCGTGGTGGCGATTCTGGGGAGCATCGCGGCGCTGACAGGTTTTTCCATTTTTCGTTTTATTGCGTATATCAAGGATGAACTTCTTATCGTGCTAGGGACCAGTTCGTCCGAAACGGTTTTGCCGGACATGATGCAGAAGCTTGAACGTCTGGGCGCATCGCGATCCATCGTCGGCCTGGTGTTCCCGACGGGCTACAGTTTCAACACCGACGGGACAAATATTTATTTAACGCTGGCGGTGATTTTTCTGGCGCAGGCAACCAACACGCATTTGGCAACGGGACAGATCGTGGGGATTTTGTTGTTCGCGATGATCGCGTCGAAGGGCGCTTCGGGGGTTACCGGCACCGGATTTGTCACTTTAGCGGCGATTTTGACGGCGGTGCCGTCGATTCCGATTCAAGCATTGGCAATTCTGGTGGGCATCGACAAATTCATGAGCGAATGTCGCGCACTGACCAATGTAATCGGCAATGGCGTCGCCACAATCGTGGTGAGCCGTTGGGAAGGCGAACTGGACACTGCGAAACTGCGCGATACGATGGCGAATCCAACCGAGAGCGGGGACATGGCTACGCTGTAGTTTTCGTTCCACCGCAATGATTTCACTCCCTAAGCTACTGCGCGGATTGCGTGTTCAGAGTGCGCACCAGCCAGGGAATAATCACCTGTTTAAAAATCACCGGGTCGGGCCAGACTTTCACCTGACGTCCCAGATGCCCACCTTGAGGATTGATCCACGCTTCTTTGGGCACGTCACCGCTGCTCAAAATCATATAGGCGTCGGAGATCGGCACTTGGGTGTCCAACGCGCCGGCAATAACTAGCATTGGGGAGGTGGGCTTGCCGATAAGTCCCTGCTTTACGAGGGACATCTTTGGAAAAATTACCGATAGGTCGTCGATTGAATTGGCGCCTTCGTAGATGGACATCAAGGCGGGGACGAGGCCGAATAAATATTCGCGGTTTCCGAGCGTTTTATTCACGAGAAAATCTTTCTGAAATGTGGCGTCGGCGAGGGGGGACTGTGCGACCACTCCTTTCAGGCGCGCATGTTCGATGATCGCGAGTTTGGTGGCCCAATAGGCGCCGAAACTTTGGCCGTCAACTCCAATCCGGGTTTTGTCTACTTCCGGGCGAGTTTGTAAATAATCGATCACTCGGGAAAACATGCGCTCCGAAGTTTCGCTGGCTTTGATGGGAGCTTGGCCTGTGCCGGGCGAATCTAAGCCGATAAATCCAATTCCAAATGGAAGAACCGCGCCAAAATTCTCGGAAAGGTCTTCTTTGCGGCTGTCCAGACCGCTGATCGCAATGACTACCGGCGCTGGACCTTTTACGGTTTTTGGCAAGCGGAGGTAGCCGATAATTTCCGAGCCTTCGAACGGAATGTGAACTACTTCGAGCGGATTCTCCTGCAACCTGGCGTGAGCAAGAAAAGCTTCCAGCGCTTTGGCGTAGGCGCGCTTTTTTCCGGCAGAAGCTGGCACCGGCCATCGCCCAAAAGAATAGAGCCGCCAGGCGCGCACGTAGAGGGCGCTGGCCTTCGATGGATCGGACGCTTCCGCAGCTTTAGCCTCGGCCATGTAGCGGTCGGCAACGGCGCTAAATCCAGCGGCCCATTCGTCGTTATCGGTGCTGTTGATTTTCGAGAAAGCCTCGCGCACGTCCGCAGGATCGAGACCGATCAATGGGTACATGCCGTTTTCGGAGCGCTTGATGGCTTCGGCCTTGATCTCGTCGAGGGTGCGTTCTTTTTGTTGTGCTTGAATGGCGGTCACGCCAGCAACGAAGATGCACAACACTAGAAACGCAGCTTGTCGTATACATTGTCTTACAGCGCTCATATTTTTTGGCACCCTTTTGTTATCTATCAAATGTAAGTATTTAGCAGGATTCTGACACTTTTGTAGCAGCTGTTTTCCTATTTCTCGCCGGACGCTTTCTTCAATGCGGCGTTGTAAAACGACGGGTCGTAATATTTCTCGACGCTGGGAGGATGACCGCCCCACTGGCCTTCAATTTCGGCGCGCAATTGCAAAACATTTTTGAAGCCATCTATGTCGAGCGCTGCATCCTTCTCGAACCCTCCCGGCGCGTTCACGCTGGACTCATACGTGGCCGCGGCAATTTCTGGCTTCATATGAAATTCGCTAATCCATAGGTCGATGACCTGCTGCTTGTTTGCGGGATCCATTAACCAGCGTTGCGCCTCGATAATCGCGGCCAAATAATTTTCTACGTTCTCTTTGTTATCCAGCGCCCATTTTCGTTGCGCGAAATATCCAGCGGCCTGATACGGTCCGATGACGTCCTGAACCTTTGCGAGGCTTACAAATCCCTCTTGCTTGGCGGTGATTAGCGCAGGCGGGCCGAGCATCGAACCCGCGTATTCTTTGTGTTCGCGCATGGCAATCAGCCGCTGAGGGGTGCCACCGATGGGTTTCATTCCGTAATCGCGCACGACTTGGAGTCCCTTCGCCAAAAGCATTTTCTTCATTTGTAAAGCGTATGCAGTGTTAGGAGCGTCCACGATCAGTGTTTTGCCGCGGAGCTCTTGGAGCGATTTAATTTCTGGCTGCACCACCAATTCATTTTGCGAACCTTCTCCGCCCATGAGGATCACAATGTCCTGGTGAGCGAGTTCGACCATGGCCACAGCGTTGTCTACCGCGAGATAAGCGAGATCACCGTTTCCGGTGGCGAGATTGCTGCGCAAAACATCGGAGCTGGGTAGGTTTTCCGTTTCGACGGAGACGCCGTGTTTTGCGAAGTAGCCCTGTTTTTCGGCGATGACAAATTGGATAGGTTTTCCGAGCAGGGTCAGTAATTTGATTTTTTTCGACGCGGTAGTTTGCACCGTTAGCGACATGCTTGCCACTAGAAGTGCCGCGACTAGCGGCAGGCCAATGCGTTGTTCCATGTTCATCAAGAATCCTCCTTGCGTGTGAAGCAGAGCATTGTTATGCCGCGCCTTCGTTCAGCTTATTCAACGACCATTCGGTGACGGGCAGGGGATCGAGTATCGGCTTGCCAAGGTTGGGACAGCTTAGCGCATACAGGCCGGTATCGGTGGCCGCCCAAATTACCTTGCGGTCCCATTCAATGAAGACATTGTCTACGGTGCGATCGTAGCTGCCGAATTTTTCGAGGTCACCGCCTTGAGGCGGAACGAAATAGGCGACTTCTTCGGGGCGATAAAGGTTGCCGATGTCGTAGCAGCGCAGCCCGGCAATGAAATAGGAATAGGCGATAAAATCCTGGCGTGGCTTACCAGGCGCCTTCAAATGAGGGGGATTGTGTGCGCCAAAGCGTCCACGCTTGAAACAAAAATCGCGATATGGGGCTTCGGGCGGCGGGACTGGGCGCGGAAGTTGCGCCACCGGGACCGGATGTTCTTCGTCGCGAATATCGATGATCCAGTTAGGAAGAAAAATCTGATTGCAATCGGAGTTGGTCGTTTCCCCGTTGGTCAGCACAAATCCGCGGTCGAGAACTCCGCAATAAATGGTGTGGAAGGCGATGCCCATTCCGGAGTATTGCACGGGCGGTTCGAATCGACCGACTTCGCGCTGTTTTTTCGGATCGCTCAAATCAAGAATGATGAAACCGTTGCAGCCGAAAGCTCCGTATCCGCGGTTGCCGCCATCTTCCAATTTTTTGGGGACATAGACTGGACCGTGCAGGCCGGCGAAGGGAGTCTGGTCTTTGGCGACTTTTGGCGGCACCAGTTTGGACCAGATCCACTTGTTGTACTCGGCCTCTTCGCCTTTGCGCGACCCGGGCACCCACCACATGGAGACCTCGGAGACATTGCTGGGGTCGGAGGCGTCAACGATCATATTGCCGTTGACGAGCTGGCGAAAATAGGACGGTTGATGGATGAAAGTCTCGTCAGGCGCAGTGTCCAAATAGGCGTACTTGCCGCCGTCGTAGTAATTGCGATGGGTGCCTTGGCCGGTGGCGCCGGTACTGAACTCGGAAAGCTTGACGATTTTTGAAGGGTCGCTAACATCGTAAAACCTTACGCCCCGCAAGCCTTTGAAATTCTTGCGCTTGTCGTCCAGATGCGGGTCATCGTACTTACCGTTGGGGGCCTCGGGAGTGGAGTCTGTAATGGGTGTTTGAGAACCAGTCATCAAAATCCACTTTTTCAGGTCTTTATTGAAGGCAACCTGGACCTGGTTACCCTGGAAGCGGCCTTTGTTGAACATTACCGGCTTTCGGACGTCGCTCAGGTCGATGACATCGCCTTGCTGAAACATATAGCGGCGGTCTCCAATCGACATCATTTGCATCTTGCCGTTACGGGAATGCCCGGGCATGAAATGGGCGAGGAGCTCCATATTGTGGATATACATCCTACGGTCAAGATAAGAAAGGCTTTGCGGCGTAGGATGGCCGTGGTGGTCCGCCCACGCAGCCACGTTCGAACCGGCAAGGAGCACTGAGGCGCCGGCAGCGCCGCGAATGAATTCCCTCCGCGTCGGTTTCGTGCCTCCCTCGAGCGATGCCGTCCCTGACTTGGTCAGATCGATCCTCGCCGCGTGCCGACGCGTTTTCATTAAGGCTCCTTAAGTGGCCAATAGGTCTGACCGCTGTACCACTTTTGCGGGCCAAGGGTCAAGAACTTTAATCGTTTGTATGAAAGTTTTAGTTGCTTCTTCTCCTATAGTGTCTCTTGGGGTATAGTGGTCGGACCTTGTTCGTCGAGGATACAAGTGGTTCTCCGGTATCAAGAAGTCGGTGCCCCAGCATTTTCCGACGCGAGTCCGTGCCTCAGCGGGAGTTTCCGCCTGAGCGGATTACGTTGCGACCGACTCTTGAGCCACAGAACCGACGCCTCACGGATTAACCTTTGGTGACGTCGGCAACGGGGTGTGAACCCTTTGGTTGGTCGGACCTTAATACCAAGGGTTCGTGCTGAGGAGATTTAGTTGGAGATCGGCATGTATAAAATTGTTCAAACATCTCGCCTCTATGAACAAATCGTCCAGCAGATTGAAGCGTCCATCAACAGCGGCCAACTGAAGTTAGGTGACCAGCTGCCCGCCGAGCGCGATTTGGCCCAGCAGTTTGGCGTTAGCAGAACCGCGGTGCGGGAGGCGGTTAAAACGTTGCGGGAAAAAGGCTTGGTGGAAGCGCACCCGGGCCGGGGCACGTTTATTACGAACGGCAGTTCGCACTCCATCTGGCAGTCGCTTGATCGCATGATCCGCGACGGCCAACCTGAAGCCATGGTGCACCTGGTGGAAGTGCGCGAAATTCTGGAACCGGAGATTGCTTCGCTGGCGGCAGCGCGCGCTGAAAAAGATGATCTCGCCTCCATGCGTGAAGCGGTAGAAGCCATGGACAACAGCAAGACCGAACCAGAAACGTTCATCGAAGCCGATCTGGATTTTCATCTGGCTCTCGCCGAGGCGGCTTCCAACCCCCTGATTCTGTCGCTGATTGACTCGATCGTAGGGGTGCTGCGTGAACAGCGCATGGGCATCTTCGCCGTCGAAGGCGGCCCTGAGCGAGGCCAGTATCACCACAAGAAAATTCTAGAAGCCGTAGAGCACCGCGATTCAAACGGCGCACGCGCCTCCATGCGCGCACATCTGCGGCAAGTGCGCGAGGATTCAAGTCGTTCACCGCGCAGCGGCGATTCCAACTTCACCAAACTAAATCTGTAAGCGAACTTTTCTGTCAGCGGGAGACCGGCAAGACATGGCAAATCTGGGTTTCGTCGGGTTAGGCGTGATGGGCAGCGAGCTAGTGAATCGCCTGCTAAGCAAAGGCCATTCCGTGCTTGGCTACAATCGCACGCGCTCAAAAGCTGAGTGGCTGGTTAAAAAAGGAATGAAGTGGGCGGATTCGCCGCGAGCTGTTGCGGCAGGGTCAGATGTAATTTTTTCGATGGTCACAAATTCAGCGGCACTAGCGGCGATCACAGAGGGGCCGGATGGAATTCTGGCGGGTCTCACGCCAGGCAAAATCTTCGCTGACATCAGTACGGTCAGCCCGGCGTTCAGCCGCGAAGTAGCAGCGAAAGTGCGCGCAAAAGGCTGCGACATGGTGGACTGCCCAGTCTCCGGCAGCGTTATCACGCTGCAAGAGGGCAAGCTCTCGGTAATGGTGGGCGGACGCCTTGAAACTTTCGAGAGGATAAAGCCGCTGTTGCTGGATATCGGCCCGAAAGTTACCTACGTGGGCGACAACGGCTTAGCGCTAGTGATGAAGATAGCGGCGAACCTAAGTCTTGCGGTGCAGATGCTGGCTTTCTCCGAAGGCGTGCTGCTGGCAGAGAAAAGTGGGATCAAACGGGAAGTAGCGGTCGATGTTCTGATTAATAGCGCTGTGGCTTCGCCGATGATCAAGTATCGCGGGCCATTTGTGCTGCAGTTGCCTCCGGAAGCGTGGTTCAACGTCAACATGATGCAGAAGGACATGCTGCTGGCGCTGGAACTGGGGCGCCAAGTGGACGTGCCCATGCCTACTACCGCGATTTCGAATGAATTTTTGACGGCAGCAAGAGCGATGGGATTAGTCGAGCAGGATTTCGCGGTAGTGTTCGACGTTCTGGCGCACATGTCCGGAGTGCAGCGATGAGCCCCGTGAGCGATAGAGCGAAGAAACGCGACGGCAAAAGGCCTGAAGTGAAAAGCACTGGAGCGAAAGCGGTCGAAGCGAAAAAGCCGGAAACCAAAAATTTAAACGGAACGAAGGCGTCGAAGGCTGAAGTGGAGCGCGCTTTGCGAATGTACCGGCGAATGCTGATGATTCGCTTGTTTGAAGAGCAGGTGAATGAATTGTACACACGCGCATTAATGCCCGGCCTGGCACATTTGTACGTAGGAGAAGAGGCCGTGGCGGTGGGAATTTGCGAAGCGCTGCGCGACGACGACTACATTACCAGCACCCACCGCGGACATGGGCACTGCGTGGCGAAGGGTGCGGCGCCAAACCGCATGTTCGCTGAACTGTTGGGCAAAGAAGCGGGCTATTGCAAGGGTAAAGGCGGGTCGATGCATATCGCCGACCCCGCGACAGGAAACCTCGGCGCAAATGCGATTGTCGCGGGCAGCGCGGGCATCGCGACGGGCGCGGCTTTTTCCGCGAAGCATAAAGGTAGAGGGCAAGTGGCGGTATGTTTTTTTGGTGAAGGGGCGTTGGGCCAGGGCGTGGTCTATGAAGTGATGAACCTGGCCGCGTTGTGGAAGCTGCCGGTGATTTACGTTTGCGAAAATAATATGTACAACGAATATACGCATTTTTTGGAAACTACCGCGGGCGACATTTTGAGCCGAGGGCCGGCGTTTGGGGTGCCTTCCGAAAGCGTCGACGGACAAGATGTAACTGCTGTGTATCAAGTGGCCAGCCGTTTGGTGAAGCGCGCGCGCGATGGCGAAGGCCCTTCGTTTTTGATGTGCCACACCTACCGCTACACCGGCCACCACGTTGGCGATATCAGCCGCGAGTATTACCGGTCGAAGCAAGAAGAGCACCACTGGAAGACCGAGCGGGATCCCTTGAAATTGTTCGCGGAGAAATTAATCGCGCAAAAACTGACCGACGCGCCGTCGCTGGTGAAACTGGAGGAGGAAGTTCGCGCGGAAATGAAAGCGGCGGTGGATTTTGCGATCGCGTCGCCATATCCGAATGCGGACAAAGTGGAGCAAGACGTTTATGCCTGAGCTAGTAGAGAGCGCAGTGAGAGAACTGACGTTCGCGCAGGCGGTACGCGAGGCGCTTGCGGAAGAAATGCGCCGCGATCCCACGGTGTGCATCATCGGCGAAGACGTGGCGGAGGCGGGCACGCCGTTTAAAGTGCTTTCCGGATTGGTGGAAGAATTTGGCAAGGAGCGAGTGATCGACACGCCGATTTCGGAAGCGGGATTTACTGGCGTGGGCGTGGGCGCGGCGATGACTGGGATGCGGCCCGTGGTGGATATTATGTTCGGCGATTTTTTGACGTTGACGATGGATCAGATGGTCAACCAGGCCGCCAAAGTTCACTACATGTCGGGCGGTAAATGGAAAGTGCCCATGGTGTTGCGGACGACGCTGGGTGCGACACGGCGTTCGGCGGCCCAGCACTCGCAATCGTTACATGCGTGGTTCAGCCACGTGCCGGGACTGAAGGTGGTGATGCCATCGACTCCTTACGACGCGAAAGGATTGTTGAAGACGGCTATTCGCGACGATAACCCGGTGATCTTTTTCGAAGACAAGATGATGTACAAAATGAAAGGTCCGGTGCCCGAAGGGGATTACACCATTCCCTTTGGCGTTGCGGACATCAAGCGCGAAGGTACGGACATTACCATCGTGGGAACCAGCAGCATGGTGCAAGTTGCGCTGGGCGCGGCGGCGTTGTTGGAAGAAAACGGCATCAGCGCTGAAGTGATTGACCCGCGGACTACGTGGCCGCTTGATGAGGCGACGCTGATCGCATCGGTGAAGAAAACTTCGCGCGCGATTGTGGTCGATGAAGGATATGGACGTTACGGAGTGACCGCGGAAATCGCTTCGGTAATTGCCGAGGGCGCATTTTTTAATCTCGAGGCTCCCGTGAAACGCATGGGCGCGATGCACGTTCCTATTCCTTTTTCTCCTCCGCTGGAAGATGTGACCGTTCCCACCGAACAAACGGTATTCGAAGCTGCCCGCAAACTTTGCGGCAAAGCGTGAACAGCAGCACAGGAGGCACATCGTGGCGCTGAAAACTTATGGAGCGATGGCGGTCGATTGGGAAAATCGAATTGATTTTGATCGCTTGAGAACGGAACGCCTGGCGCGAGCCAAGTCGCTGCTCGCCAAATCAGAGATGGGTGCGCTGCTGTGCTTTGACATGAACAATGTGCGCTACCTGACCGCCACGCACATTGGCACCTGGGCGCAAGACAAAATCAGCCGGTTCGCTTTATTGCCGCAAAACGACGAGCCGATTCTTTGGGATTTCGGCTCTGCGGCGCGCCACCACCAACAGAATTGCCCTTGGCTCGGCGAGCGCTCACGGCCAGGTATTCCTCTTTTGCGCGGCGCGATGTCACCGGAGATGGGTCGCGCTGAAAATGTGGCCAAGAAAATAAAACTTGAGCTGGAGATGCGCGGGTTGCTGAAACAGCCGCTGGGAATCGATGTGGTAGAGCCGCCGATCTTGTTTGCGCTGCAAAAAGAGGGGATCACGATTGTCGATGGGCAGCAATTGATGTCCGACGCGCGATTGATCAAGACGCAGGACGAAATCTCTTTGCTGAATCATTCCGCGATGATGGTGGATGCCGCGTACGACGAATTGTATCGGGCGATGAAACCGGGCATGAGCGAAAACCAGGCGGTGGGGCTGGCCAGCAAGGTTTTGTATGACCTGGGCTCGGAATATGTCGAAGCCGTAAATGCGATTTCGGGCGAGCGCTGCAATCCCCACCCGCATGTTTTTTCCGATCGGGTGCTGCGGCCGGGCGATCCAGTTTATTACGACATTCTGCATTCATACATGGGCTATCGCACGTGTTACTACCGGTGCTTCACCATCGGTTACGCATCGCACGCCATGATCGATGCTTATAAGCGCTGCCGCGATTATCTGGACGCGTCAATTTCTCTGATTCAGCCGGGACGCACTACCGCGGAAATCGCGTCAGTGTGGCCGAAAGCGGAAGAGTTTGGTTTCCCCGACGAAGAAGCGGCGTTCGCGTTGCAGTTCGGCCATGGCATCGGCCTGGCGATTTGGGAAAAGCCGGTGATCAGCCGGATGGTTTCGCTCGAGCACTCGCACGAAATTAAAGCCGGAATGGTTTTCGCGCTGGAAACATTCTGGCCCTCGAAAGATGGCTGGAGCGCGGCGCGCATCGAGGAAGAAATCGTGGTGACGGAAACCGGTCACGAAGTTATCACCCGCTTTCCCGCCGAAAAATTAATGGTAGCCGGCGCGCACTATCACACCGTGGACGGTCCTCTGGCGACCACGCGCGAGAATGAGGCTGCTCCGAGCAAGCACGTGGTGAGCATGGTGGAAGCCAGCGCAAAAAGGGAGGGCGTCGCCGCTACGGACTGACGTCCGTCTAAGCCGCCGAAAAATTTATGGCTATCAGTGTGGTAATGCCCGCGCTCGAAATGGCGCAGGAAACCGGGAAGTTGCGGGCGTGGCGAAAAAAAGAAGGCGAAGCGGTGAAGAAAGGTGAACCGCTGCTGGAAATCGAAACCGATAAAGCAGTGGTTGAAATTGAGGCGCCAGGAGATGGCTTTCTTGCGGGAATTACTGCGCATGAAGGAGCGGTGATTCCGGTTGGCGAAACGATCGCGTGGCTGGTAGCAGCTGGGGAAAAAGCGCCGGCGGCGAAATCCCCGGCGATGGCGTCAGGGAGGGCTACTAGCGCTGTACCGGCGTCCGAGCGTGCAGCTGCTGCGGCCAGGGGCGCGGCAGCTGCCGTGGCGCCAGCGCAAACATCTGCGCAAATTTCGCCGAAGGCTCGGCGGCTCGCGAAAGAGTTGGGAGTCGAGGCTGGTGGCTTACGCGGCAGCGGGCCGGACGGAACTATCACTGCTGAAGACGTGCAAGCTGCCGCAGACGCAAAGAAATCCGCTCCTGTCTCTTCGACGGTGACGTCCGGTTCGTCTTCCGCTGCACAGACGGGTGAAGCGCTGAGTCAAATTGCGCGGCTGATGGCCGAACGAATGACGCAAAGTTGGACTACTGTTCCGCATTTCTTTCTGACGCGCGATGTGGATTGCACGGAATTGATTGCTGCCCACAAACGGCTTGGCCCAGCCATTGAAAAATCCAAGAGTGCGAAGCTTACGGTTACCGATCTGCTGATCGCGGCGGTGGCCCACGCGATCGCCAAGCACCCGGTCATGAATGCGAGTTGGACTGGATCGGGCATTCGTCACAATCCTGAAATAAATATCAGCTTGGCCATGGCCGTAAAAGATGGCGTGGTCGGCGCGGTGATTCACAAGGCGGATTCCGCGAAGCTTGGCGACATTGCCGCACAACGGCGCGACCTCACGGAGCGAGCACGCGCGAATCGTTTGCGGCCCGCTGATATTTCTGGTGGCACGTTCACTATTTCAAATTTGGGCATGTACCAGGTCGATGCGTTTGTCGCGATCATCACGCCGCCGCAAGCCGCGACGCTGGCGGTGGGCACGATTGCCGAGCGGGTTGTGGCGTTAAAGGGCAAGCCCGCGGTCCGGCCGATGATGACCCTGACGTTGTCCAGTGATCACCGAGTGCTCGACGGCGCGCGCGCCGCGGAATTTCTTACTACCTTAGCCGAAGCAATTCAAAATCCCGACGGATCGCTCGGTGAATAGTTTTACAGGGCACGAACCCGCGGCGGTTTCCCAAGTTATATTGCAGCCAGGCGCGCCCGCGAGCGCTGCCATTGCGCGCAAGAAACCGTTCTACGCGAGCCTGTCATTCCAGGTACTGTTAGCCATTTTGCTGGCTATTTTGTTGGGGCACTTTTATCCCGCCAGAGCCGTAGCGCTCAAGCCCTTGGGCGATGCGTTCATCCGCTTGATCACCATGATTATTACGCTGGTGATTTTCTGTACGGTGGTTACGGGCATCGCCGGCATGGAGGATGTGAAAAAGGTCGGCCGCGTGGGCGGAAAAGCATTGCTGTATTTCGAAACGGTGTCCACCGTGGCGCTGTTGATTGGATTGATTGTAGGCAATGTAGTGCAACCTGGACGCGGATGGAACATCGATGCGAAAACGCTGGACGCCAAAGCGATTGCTGATTACGCGGGCCCGGCCAAAGCGCAGAGTGTTTCCGATTTTATCCTGCACATTATTCCCACCACGGTTACGGATGCCTTCGCAAAAGGAGACATCTTGCAGGTGTTGTTCATCTCGATTCTGTTCGGTTTCGCCCTGTCGATGACGGGGACGCGTGGCAAGCCGCTTCTGGATTTATTTGCCGCGTTAACGCAAGCGGTATTCGGAATTGTAAAGATCCTGATGCGGTTCGCGCCTATCGGTGCATTCGGAGCCATGGCTTTTACGGTTGGCAAGTATGGCATTGCGGCGCTGGGGCCGTTGCTCAAATTGATTGGATTATTTTATTTAACATGCATCTTGTTTGTGATCGTAGTGCTGGGAACCATTGCATACTTCGCGGGCTTCGGCATTTTTAAATTCCTGCACTACATCAAGGAAGAAATTCTGATCGTCATTGGGGTGACTTCGTCGGAGGCCGCGCTTCCGACCTTAATGGAAAAAATGGAAAGGTTGGGATGTTCGAAGGGCCTGGTGGGATTGGTGTTGCCTACGGGCTACACGTTCAACACCGACGGCACCAGCATTTACATGACGCTGGCAGCGCTTTTCGTGGCGCAGGCCACCAATACGCACCTGACGTTAATGCAGCAATTGACGATTTTTGCGGTGGCCACGCTCACTTCGAAAGGTGCGAGCGGTGTGCAGGGAGCGTCTTTTATAGCGCTGGTGGCCACGCTTACGGTGGTTCCGACAATTCCGGTAGCCGGGATGGCGCTGCTGCTGGGGATCGATCGCTTCATGAGCACCGCGCGGGCGCTGGTCAATATGATCGGCAACGGTGTGGCTACCGTGGTAGTCGCGCGGTGGGAAAAAGAAATCGACGCGTCAACCTTGCGTCAGAATCTCGCTACGCAAGATTTGGCGGCGCAGGTTTAGGAGAACAGTTATGCCCAGAATTCGTCCTATTGAAGATGCTGAAGCTACCGAAACACAGCGACTGCTGATTGAAAGCGCACGAGTCAACGGCGCCCCCGATCCGTTGTGCGCCAGAATTTACGTTCGCAGCGAAGCGGGGCGTAATTGGCTGCGCATGTGGAACGAATTGCTTAATGGCGGCATCCTGCCGATTCCACTGAAAGAAGCGGTACGCGTGCTCATTTCCACCAAGCATTTTTGTGGCTACTGCTCCACGGTGCGTTCGAACGTGGCAATCGCTCGCGGTCTGACCGAGGACAAAGTGCTCGCCACCATGCACTTTGAAAACAGTGATCATTTCAACGAAAAAGAAAAAGCGGCGCTGCGATTCGCGACGCTTTTCAAAGCCGGGGACGATGCCATCGATTCCGACGCGGTTTATGACGATCTAAAGAAATATTTCACGGAAGAGGAAATTATCGAGTTGGCATTGCTCTGCGCGCAAACCGACGGCGTCGGTAAATTTGCACGGTCACTGCAGATGCGCACTTGGGAAGAGGCTTGCGATCTGCAGCCATTGTTGCGTGCGCGAGCGGGAAAATCGGTCGTTGCGAAATAACCCAAATGGATAATCATCGTGGCTGAGCAATTCGATATTGTGGTCGCCGGCGCTGGGCACAACAGCCTGCTGGCGACGGCTTACCTATCGAAAGCGGGCTTTCGCTGCGTGGTCCTGGAAGGCCGGCCCATCGTGGGTGGCGGCGTCAAAAGTGCCGAACTGACTTTGCGCGGATTCATTCACGATGTTTGTTCCTCTGCTCACAATGGCATCTACGGGAATCCGGCGCTAAAAAATGATGAATTGAAGCTCGGCGATTACGGCCTCGAATATATTTTACCCGATCCGGTTTTTCACATGCCGTTTGCCGACGGCTCTTACCTAACGCAGTGGCGCGATCTGGACCGCACTTGCGCCGAGTTTGCAAAGTTTTCCAAGAAAGATGGCGCCGCTTATCGGCGCATGATCACAGAATACGAAACAGTCCGGCCAATTTTAAGTGAAGTGAGTTTCAATCCCATCGGATTCGGAAAGCCGCTCAACGATCGTCTTGCCGAACATCCGCAGGGAAAGCTGTGGCAACGCCGGCTGGCCATGTCTGCATGGGAGATTGTACGCGACACGTTTGAAGACAACCATTGCCGCGCGTTCATGATGGGTTGTCCGTATTCGTTGCAACCGCTGCAGGATCCTGGAAGTGCACGCGCGGCTTACATTCCGCTACATCAGCAACGGGAGAGCCGGCCGCTACCCAAAGGTGGCTCGGGCGCGTTGACGGAGGCATTGTCGCGTTTCATTGAAGCGCACGGTGGAACAATTCTCACTAATAAATGGATCACTTCTTTGATCGTCGAGAATGGCAAATGCACCGGAGTGGAGTGCTTCGACGGAACTTCTTATCACGGCACAAAAGCGGTTCTCTCGACTATTCACATCAAGCAACTTGTCGACATGGCGCCACGCGAATTGTGGGGTCAGGATTTTATCGATGGCGTGGACACCTGGGACGCGGGGCTGACGTTGTTCGCCACCAACTACGCGATGAAAGAGCCGCCAAAATATCACACTGACGCGGGGATTTTGTCGCCGGTGCACTCCGGGATGATGGCTAGCGCCGATCGCGCTTTGCACATGAGCGTGGATTACGCGACCGGCGCGGTGAACTTAACGGACCCGCCGCTACACGTGATCTGTTGCAGCCTTGCCGATCCATCTCGAGCTCCGGGCGGACTGCACACCGTAAAAGTGGTGGCCTACCAGCCCTACATGCTCAAAGAAGCACCGCAACACTGGGACGCCATCAAACAAAAAGTTTCCGACGCCAATTTAAAATATTTACAACGCTTTGCCACTAATTTGACGGACGACAAAGTGCTCGCGCGCACGATCGAGAGTCCACTCGATCTGGAGCGCATGAACCCGCACAACTGGCACGGGAGTTGCCACGCGGGTGGGTCGAGCCTAGCGCAAAGCGGTGCGATGCGGCCGATGCCCGGTTGGGCGCAGCATCGCATGCCCATTCCCGGCCTTTATCAAACGGGCGCAACAACGCATCCGGGCGGTTCGGTTACTGGCGGCCCGGGACGCAATGCGGCCGCCGTGATGCTCAAGGATTTTGGAACGAGCATCGCGGAAGTCATACAGAAAACCTGAAGTTCAGCTCGGTAAGTTTGAGGAACACTTATGAAGAAGATGACCAGACGCGGCTTCGTAAAAGGAGCGGCCATTGCTCCGCTGGCCGTTTCGCATCTGGCGCTCGGCTCCAGCTCTGACGCTCAAGAAACCACGCCGCAATCAACAACGCAAGCAGGCGCGCCAGCCAATGGGACCGATCGCTTTGACATCGTGGTCGCTGGTGGTGGCCACAACAGTCTCGTCACGGCCGCGTATCTTTCGAAAGCGGGTTATCGCTGTGTAGTGCTGGAAGGACGTCCGCTGTTGGGCGGCGGAGTAAAAACCGCTGAACTCATGTTGAAGGGTTTCCAGGACGACGTGTGTTCATCGGCGCATTCCTTCCTGATGGACAACCCCATGATGCGCAACAACGAGTTGCGACTCGGCGATTATGGTTTGGAATACATCGATCCGGATCCCATCTTCCACGTTCCCTTTGCTGACGGAAGTTATCTGACGCAATGGCGCGATCTCGATCGCACCTGCAAAGAGTTCGCCAAATTTTCCAAAAAAGATGCCGACGCCTACCGAAAAATGCTGGCGGAGTTCGATGCCATTAAACCTGTCGTGATGGGCGCAACGTTTACGCCTATCGGTTTTGGCAAGCCATTGAATGATCTGTTGGCCGGACAGCCGCGCGGGAAGCTTTGGCAGCGGCGATTGGCAATGTCGGCGTGGGAAATTATTCGCGACACTTTTGAAGACGAACACACGCGGATATTCATGCTGTTTCTGTCGCATCTGGCTTCCGAACCGGCGGACGCTCCCGGCACCGGGCGACTGGCTTACGCGACGGCCCGACACCAACATTCCGGGCGGCCAATTCCGAAAGGCGGTTCGGGGAAACTGACCGCAGCCCTGGCCGGGTTCATTGAAGCGCACAACGGCGTCTTGCTGACCAACAAGTGGGTGGAGCGGTTGATTATTGAAAACGGAAAATGCGTGGGCGTGGAATGCAGCGATGGAACTTCTTATCGCGCGGGGAAAGCGGTGGTATCCACGATCCACATCAAACACCTGGTGGATATGGCGCCGCGGGAATTGTGGGGCCAGGACTTTGTCGATGGCGTGAACACGTGGCAGGCGGAAAACGCCATGTTTGTTACGCACTACGCCACTACCGAAGCGCCGCAATTCAAGGTAGCCGGCGGCACGATTTCTCCGTGCGAATCAGGAATACTGGCGAGCTCGGATCGGGCCTTGCGATTTGGTTATGACGATGCCAGCGGCGTCGTGAATCTTAAGGATCCACCGTTGCAAATTATTTGTTGCAGCGTGGCCGATCCTACGCGCGCACCAGCGGGCATGCACAGTTTCAAGGTCGTGGGATGGCAACCTTACATGTTGAAAGAAGGACCGCAGCATTGGGACAACATTAAAAAAGAAGTTTCGGATGCCAATCTGAAATATTTGCGACGCTTTGCGCCGAATTTAACGGACCACAAAATTCTGGCGCGGTTTATAGAGAGCCCGTTGGACATGGAGCGGATGAATCCGCATTTCTGGCACGGCAGTGCTCATGCCGGCGCGCAAACCGCGGCACAGACCGGACCGATGAGGCCAATGCCTGGATGGGCGCATCACAATATGCCCATTCAGGGTCTGTATCAGACGGGGGCGACCACACATCCAGGCGGATCCGTGACTGGCGGCCCAGGAAGAAACTGCGCCACTGTGATGCTCAAAGATTTCGGGACCAGTCTTGAAGAAGTGGTGAAGAAAACTTAGCAGCGACAGCGGCTGGGTAACGGCATGGACAACTTATCTATGAGGGAATCGAAGTTCATGGAGAGAACGAGATCCACTGCGTTAGTGCTCATTGCGTCTACGCTGCTCGTATTGCTTTGCATTGCGACGCGCGGCACCGCGAAACAGTCGTCTTCCGGGCAGCCTGCGGCGCACAAAACCGCCAGTGCCAGCGCGCACGCGACCGCAACGCACATGGTGCCCGACAATCCAAGCCCGCACCCTGCGCCGGAGCAGCCCATCCCGTATAGTCACAAGCAACATCTAGCTTTCGGTTTGAAATGCCAGGAGTGTCACACTAATCCCGAGCCGGGCAAGCTCATGACTTTTCCTGATACTGCCAAGTGCATGCAGTGCCACGTCACCATCGGTAACGACAAACCGTCCATACAAAAGATCGCGCAGTACGCGGCATCCAATCAGCAGATTCCCTGGGTGCGCGTTTATAAAGTGATCCCGGGAGTAACGTGGACCCATCGCGCTCATCTCTCGGCAGGCGTAAAATGTGAGACGTGCCACGGAGACGTGTCGCAGATCGCGGCAATGTCAGAGGTCACCAGCGTGGTGACCATGTACAGCTGTCTGAGTTGCCACGAAATGAATCATGCCAAGACTACGTGCGAAACCTGTCATTCCCGGCCAAGTTTCGAGCACTCCGCGGTTGCGGATGTACGCAAAAATTAAAATTCGGGAAAAGTTATGGCTAACGCTTTGCAACTTGAAGTAAACGGCAAACGCTACACGGTGAAGTATCCGGCAGATACTCCGTTGCTCTACGTGTTGCGCGATGAACTGGGACTGACAGGCACGAAGTATGGCTGCGGGGAAGGGCAATGTGGCGCGTGCACCGTGTTGCTTGGCGGCGCACCACGCCGCTCCTGCCAGATTCCTGTCAGCGCGGCGGCCGGCCGGCCGATCATAACCATTGAAGGTCTTGAACAGAACGGCAAACTGCATCCAGTGCAGCAAGCCTTTCTGGATGCCGGGGCGTTTCAGTGCGCGTACTGCACGTCGGGAATGATTTTGAGCACTGTTGGATTGCTAAAAACAAATCCAAATCCGAATCCAACGGACATTGTGCAAGGCCTGCAAGGCAACATGTGCCGCTGCGGAACGCATCCGCGCATCATGGAAGCGGTATTAAATGCTGCGAAAGCTTCGCGGGAGCCGGGGCAATGAATAATCGAATGGATCAATTCGTTCCTGAACCAGAGCGCTTTGAATTCAGCGAAAATCCCATCCACAAATTCGAACTGGCGCGACGCGACTTTTTTCATCTGTTGGGCGCTGGCATTGCGATTTTCACTTCTGCGACACACACGTTTGCCGGGCAGGAAACAGCGCCCCAATCCAAGTCCTTTCATCCTGAGGAGCTTCCGACCGACATCAGCGCGTGGCTGCATATCAGCGAAGATGGCACGGTCACTGGATTCACAGGCAAAGCGGAAATAGGGCAGAACATCCGCACATCATTGGCGCAAACGATTGCCGATGAATTGCGCGTTCCGTTTGAAAGCGTCCGAATGGTCACCGCGGATACGACGCTGACTCCTTTCGATGCGGGAACGTTTGGCAGCCGATCAACCCCCAGCATGACCCCGGAATTCCGGCGTGTTGCGTCAGCGGCGCGCGATTTGCTGGTCGCTGAAGCCGCGAAAAAATGGAATGTCGCGCCCACCGGGCTGATCGCGGCGGACGGAAAAGTTACCGATCCCGCTTCGCACAATTCCGCTAGCTACGGCGAGTTGGCTCAAGGCAAAACGCTGGCACAAGTTTTGCCCGCGGATGATCCCACCACTCCTCCGACGCAATGGACCATTGCCGGCAAAGAAATTCCCAAGGTGGGCGCGCGAGCTTTCGTAACCGGGGCGCACCAGTACACGCCGGACTTGCGATTGCCGGGAATGCTGCATGGCAAAGTGCTGCGGCCGCCGTCATTCGGCGCGACCATCGTTGCTTACGACGACGGCGCCGCAAAAGCAAAACCCGGCGTGACCCTCGTGCATGATGGAGACTTCGTGGGCGCGGCGGCGCCGACGGTGCATGAAGCGCAAAAAGCCTTGGATGCGCTCAAGGTGAAATGGAAAGAAGTGCCGCAGATTTCCAATCGCGAAATATTTTCTTACCTGAAACAAAATGGCGCGGCGGGCTCCGACAAACACCCCATAAAAGAGGGTTCGCTGCAAGACGGCTACGCTAGCGCGGCACATCGTCTGGATGCCACGTACACCGTGGAATATATCGCGCACGCGCCCCTCGAACCGCGCGCGGCGTTGGCGCAATGGAAAGACGGGAAGCTCACGGTGTGGACTGGCACGCAGCGACCGTTCGCGAACCGCGATGAACTGGCCGCGACGTTTCATGTGCCGGAGAGCAATGTTCGCGTCATCGTGCCGGACATGGGCTCGGCCTATGGTGGCAAGCACACCAGCGATGCCGCACTCGAAGCCGCTCGTCTGGCGCGCGCCGCCGGGCGTCCCGTGAAAGTTGTTTGGACGCGTGAAGAGGAGTTCACTTGGGCGTATTTTCGTCCCGCGGGCGTAATCGAAGTAAAAGGTGCAATCGATTCCGATGGCAAGCTAACGGCGTGGGAGTTCGACAATTATCACTCCGGCAAGTCCGGCATAGAGACGCCTTACGTGGTCGCGAATCAGCGGGTCGAATATCACGCTGTGCCGCTCGTGCTGCGCAGCGGGTCGTATCGCGGACTGGCCGCCACAGCCAACCACTTCGCGCGTGAGACGCATATGGACGCGTTGGCACGTGCCGCGGAAATTGATCCGCTAGCTTTTCGCGTGAAGAATCTTTCGGACGCGCGGATGCGCGCCGTATTGGAAGCGGCTGCAAAGTCCTTCGATTGGCCGCGCAAAAAAACGTCCGACGGCCAGGGATTTGGCTTGGCGGCCGGGAATGAAAAGGGAAGTTATGTAGCCACCTGCGTTGAAGTTGCCGTCGGTGCCAAGGGCGAAGTGAAAGTCGTCCGGGTGGTAGAAGCATTCGAATGCGGCGCCATCGTCAACCCCGATGGCCTGCGCAATCAAGTGGTAGGCGCCATTATTCAAGGGCTCGGCGGCGCATTATTCGAAGCCATCCAATTTGAAAATGGCCACATTCAGAATCCTCATTTCGCCGCCTACCGCGTTCCACGTTTCCGGGACATCCCAGAGATTGAAGCCATCTTGCTGGATCGCAAAGACGTCGCGCCCGCAGGAGCGGGGGAAACCCCCATCATGGCCATCGCTCCGGCCATCGGCAATGCCATCTTCGACGCCACCGGCAAACGGCTAAACACGCTTCCGCTCGCTCCGAAAGGCGTCCAGACATAAAGCTACGGTGTTGATTGACAGCATTGCCGTTGCACTCTAGGATTATCTCGATGCGGTCGTGGCGGAACTGGCAGACGCACTAGCTTGAGGTGCTAGCGCCGCAAGGCGTGGAGGTTCGAGTCCTCTCGACCGCACCATTTTTCTGCAGCAAACGGTTTACTGGCATACCGGAGTCAGTTAGTTGGTGAATTTCTGAGCTTCCATTCCTTCTCTTCCTGTTTTCTGAGGCTGCATCGAGGTTAGCGTGCCATCCACAGTAGATGTTCAAGATATCGACCTAATTATTGAAAACATTGGGGGTGGTGGCGGCGGGCTGAAGCCACCAGCTCGTGGCGATGGGGGAGACGACGACAGCTCACGGCGGAGGGATTCCGGGCGCTCCTCACCAAAGCGGTATTACAGCGGGATCGCGGTAGCGATTGTTTCCATCCTCATGTTTTTCATGGCGCTGGTGAGCGCCTACCTGGTTCGTAAAGGCATTAAATCCGGTTGGAATTCTTTTCATTTTCCCGCTTTAGTTTGGATAAACACCGCGATTCTACTTGCCAGCAGCGCCACATTGGAACTGGCCCGCCGGCGCCTGGCGCAACCGGATCGAGCTGGATTTCGCACGTGGTGGTCAATAACTACAGCTCTCGGTCTGATTTTCCTCGGTGGACAGATCCTGGTGTGGCGCCAATTGGTTGTTCAAGGTGTCTACCTGGCCAGCAATCCTTCGAGCAGTTTTTTTTATTTGTTCACCGGGGCGCACGCAGTGCACATCGTCGCGGGCGTAGCCGCGCTGCTGTTCGTAGCGTTCCGCAACTTCGATCATGCCAAGGTCACTCGAGCGACGGCCGCCGAAGTTACGTCCTATTTTTGGCATTTTCTCGACGCGCTGTGGGTCTTTCTGGCGGTACTTCTTTACCTGGGCCGATAACCGCTGGTGAATTGTCGAGCAATTGAAGTTTTTCTCGCCGCTCATGCTACCCTTCGGCGAATGTTTTCCAAGCGCACAGCGTGGAACCTGGAGCCCAACCCGTTAAGTAAAGCGTTGGCTAATCGACTTTCTTCAGGTAAACCGGTAATCGACTTAACCGAATCGAACCCCACGAAATGCGGTTTTTATTTTGAAACAGAACAGATTTTGGGAGCGCTTAGCCATCCCGCGAGTCTGCAATACCACCCGGTTCCTCAGGGACTGCTCCCGGCACGCATTGCGGTCGCCGATTACTACCGAGCACGCGGCTGCGCGGTTCACGTCAATGACATTTTCCTGACCACCAGCACCAGCGAAGCATACTCGTTTTTATTTCGCACCCTGTGCAATCCGGGCGATGAAGTGCTTATCCCGCAGCCGGGCTACCCTCTTTTCAATTTTCTTGCCGATATTCAAGACGTGACCACGGTACGCTATCCATTAATTTACGACTACGGCTGGCAGATTGATTTTCACGCCTTGCAACGGGCCATCACTCCGCGTACTCGCGGCATTATCGTGGTAAATCCAAACAATCCGACAGGTCATTTCTGCAAGGCCGACGACATGGATCGGTTGAACCAGCTTTGCCTGCAAAGGGAACTCGCTCTCATTGCCGATGAAGTGTTTCTGGACTTCTCCGTCGGCGGAGACCTCCTTCCGAGCTTCGCTTCGAACAACGACTCATTGACCTTCACCATGAGCGGCCTATCGAAAATATCAGGACTCCCACAAATGAAAGTCGCCTGGCTGATTGCGAGCGGTCCCGAAGTACTGAAACAACAAGCGGTCGCCGTACTGGAGATGATCGCGGACACCTATTTATCTATGAATACGCCCATGCAATTGGCTCTGCCGGTCTTGCTGAAACTTCGTCATAATTTCCAGCAACAATGCGCGGAACGCACCCGAAACAACCTTGCGCAACTCGACAAACTGCTTTCGACGCAAAAATTGTGTACCCGTTTGAATTTGGAAGGCGGCTGGTACGCCATTCTCAGGGTCCCAGCGACCGGCAGCGACGAGGAATTCGCGCTGGAGTTGTTAAATTCCCGCGGGGTGTATGTTCACCCCGGCCACTTCTACGATTTTCCCGCCGATGGATATTTGGTGGTGAGCCTGATTACGCCAGAGTTACGGTTCGCCGCCGGCATCGAGGCTTTAGTTATTTTAATTGACGAGAAATTCAGGAAAGGTTCTTGAGATGTGCCAGCCGAAATGGTGAGCCCAGATTTTCTCGTAACTCGATCCAATGCTCCTCTGGGATGTCCATGAATACGTCCACAACCTTGGGATCGAATTGCGTGCCGGAACAGCGCTTAATTTCGCCGCGAGCGTGAGAGAGTGGCAGGGCCTTGCGATAGGGCCGGTCGCTGATCATGGCGTCCATGGAATCGGCAATGGTAAAAATGCGCGCTCCCAGCGGTATGTCTTCGCCTTTCAATTTCCTGGGATAACCGGAGCCATCAAAAAATTCCTGGTGAGCCAGCACGATTTCGGCCGCATCGCGCAGGAACGGTATGCGAATAAGCATGTTGTAGCCAATATCGCAGTGCTTCCTCATGATCTGCTTTTCTTCGTCGTTCAAAGGACCGGGCTTGCGAAGAATGCTGTCGGGGATGGCCATCTTTCCAATGTCGTGCAAAAACGCCGCTCGGGCCAGGATCGGGAGGTAGGTCGCTGGTACGTCCATGGCTTTAGCGATGGATATACAAAACGCGGTCACCCGCTGGCAATGGCCCTCCGTTTCGGCGTCTTTTAAGTCCAAGGCGCTGCCCAGCGCTTCCAGGGTGTCATCGTAGGATTGCTCCAACTGCGCAATTGCCCCGGTCAATTGCACCGTGCGCTCCTCAACCAGTTGCTCAAGGTTGCGCTGGTAACAGCGGTTCTCGGTGACGAGCCTGCGGTGTTCCAAAGCACGACCTACTCCCAAAAACAACTGATCCTTTTCGAACGGCTTCAGGATGTAATCGTAGGCGCCCCTGCGAATGGACTCCAGCGCGGTGGAAATATCATGAATCGCGGTGACCATGATTACCGGAACCTCAGGGTCGTACTGGCGCATCCACTCCAGCAACTTGAGGCCGTCCATCTCCGGCATAATCATGTCGCTTAGAACCAGGTCCGGCGTAGAGCGCTTCACTTGCTCCTGAGCGGCTCGACCGTTAGGCACGCTGGTGCAGTGATACCCCTTGGACTCCAGCATGGTCGAGACAACTTCGCGAATTGCTTCCTCGTCATCTACGACCAGGATGTTTTCCATCTCCTCGGTTGGCACGTCGGTTGGCTCCCTGTAGTCATTATATGGGACGGCACACCCCGAATGGCGAAGCCTTGCCTAGTAAGAAAATAGCGTGTTAGCGTCGCGATAGGCTTCTCTCTTATAGCATTTGTGGTCCATTCATGAGTCTCCCGCCGTAGCTGCCCAGCTCGAAGTACGGCAACTCCGCGTGGAAAGGGCGCATCGTGTTAGAAAATCAAGGCTTGCTAAGTATCGCTTTCTTTGAAGCGGCGTCCTCTATTGTTCTGCTGGTTTTGTTTCTTCTCTTTCGCAGGGATCATCATTCTAATTATTTCCGCTCCTGGCTAATTGGCTGGGCTGTCTTCACCTTAACTTCCATGAGCGAA
This sequence comes from uncultured Acidobacteriota bacterium, assembly GCA_963733775.1. Lineage (GTDB taxonomy): Bacteria > Acidobacteriota > Terriglobia > Acidiferrales > UBA7541 > Acidiferrum. The sequence goes on from CAVTEE010000006.1 coordinate 1,344,875, forward strand.
GCGGCCCTGGCAATCACCCCAGTTCGAGGTATTGGAGTCATGCTGGTCGTAGGGCATGTGGCCAGCGCACTGTTATTCCTGATAGCTGTCATCCAGTACACCGTGGCGTCTGACCGATTGCATTGGCCGATTTTTCCGCCGATGGCGTTGATACTTGTAACTGTTTTCTATCTAGAGGCCAATGGGCTGCATGTTAGTCTGGCTCGCTGGGCCGCTGCCATTGTTCAAAGCGTCGTTCTGCTGGTGGCCGGCTGGATGCTCTGGCGCGGCCGAGCTGCCCACGAGCGATACGGTTCCGGACATGGTGCAGAGTTGCTTGCAGGCTTGCTTTTTGCCTGTGGGCTGCACGGGCTAGACCGGCCGTTGTGGTTGGAATCTCCGGTATTTCTCCTGCGTATGGCCTTTGACGATCTGCTAGGTGTGGCAATGGGCATCGCCATGATCGTGGTGGTGCTGGAGAGTGGCCGCGCGCGCACCGACGAATTAAATGACAAGATGCGCCGGCTCACACTACTGACAACAGCCAGCACCCAGAGCCTCTCGGTTCGCGAACTTCTCGACAGTGTCCTGATTCAAGTTGTGGAGAGCTTGAGTGCGACTCACGGCTTGATTCGTCTAATTGAAGGAGAAGGCTCGGCCACCCAACTAACAGTGCGTGCTTCCGTTGGATTCGGTGAATCGTTCCTAAGCGGATGCGCGCAGTTGCAGCTGACGGAGCCGTGGTTGGCAAAATTACTTCACGGAGAATCCTCAGACTTCCTCCGTTTATATCCCGAGACCGATCGCGACATATGGCCTAGCGTTGCGGAACCGGCTGTACGAGAGATGGTTACGATTGTGCTTCGCGGCAAGAGCGGACCATTGGGAATTCTCGGCGTGGGCAGTTCGCGAGAAAAACGTTTCCAACCTGATGAAATCGCGTACCTCGTTAATATCGGCAATCTGCTCGGCTTAACGTTGCAAAACGTACGGTTCTTCGAGCAACTCACCACCGTTCAAAAGCAGTGGGCCGACACTTTCGACTCCATTGGCGATCCGATCCTGGTCCACGACGGCCAAGGCCGTGTGTTGCGGGCGAATCAACGGCTGAGCCATTTGTTGGGCAGGGACGTCAACGCCTTGGTCGGTCGCACGGTCACAAATTTATTGCCACGCAATGGATTGACCTATGACATCTGTCCTTTTTGCGAAGGCGTGGCCGGCGAAGGAGACGATCCGGACCCTTGGCTCCGAGGTTATTTTCTGGCTTCCAATTCCAATTTCTCCGACGCCGTGGGAAATCCACTGGGCATCGTCCATGTTCTCAAGGACATTACGGATCGCAAACGCGCGGAAGAGAAATATCGCACGCTGGTTGCGAACGTACAGGAAGGGGTATTCATTTCCACGCCGCAGGGACGCTTCCTGGATTTCAACGACGCCCTGCTTCGAATGACCGGCTACGATTCCCGCGAAGAACTCCTGAATGTCGACATCGTCGGTTCTCTTTATGTAAACCCTTCGGAGCGCGAGCGGCTGAAAAGATTGCTGCACGAACATGGCAGCGTCGCGGATTTTGAATTCGATATGCGGCGTAAGGATGGAGAAGTCCGAAGCGTGCTCGAATCCTCAGTGGCCATCCGCGACAATTCCGGGAATGTCACCGCCTACCAGGGATTCGTGCTGGACATCAGTGAACGAAAAAGGGCTGAGCACGAAATCCGTCGCAGAAATCGCGAGCTCATGGTATTGAACTCCATTGCCCAGACCCTTACTGAATCCATGGATCTGACCGATTCGCTCCGCAGGACACTGACTCAGCTGTCCGAGTTGTTCAGCCTGGATACCTCATCCATATTTCTCTTCGATGAGAGCGGCACCACGCTGCGGCGCGTCGCGGGCGTTGGCCAGCGGTCGGACTACGCGCGCCACCTGCCGCCGGTCGCATTACAACCAGAGTTGCTGGAGCACATTAAAGCGGTACACGCGACCTTTCTATCCTCTTATGGGCTCGCGCTGCCGCAGATTTTTCGCGACGCTTTGACCAAAGAGGGGATCGTGTCTTCTTACGTGGTAGTGCTTTGGTCTAAGGGTCGGCCTCTCGGCGGACTGGTGGTGGGCAGCCGTACGGCGCGTGAATTTTCTCCCGCAGACGCCAACTTGCTCATCGCCGTTGGTAGCCAGATCACCAACGCTACGGAAAGAGCTCTGTTATACGACGAGTCGCGCCAGGCTTATCAGAACCTTCGCCGCACCCAGGAACAGCTTTTGAATAGCGAAAAAATGGCAGCCGTCGGGCAGCTGATATCCGGGGTTGCTCACGAATTGAATAATCCGCTGACTGCCATTCTCGGTTACAGCCAGTTACTAAGCGCCAGCGGCCAAATGGGCCCACAGGGAATTGAATATTCCGAAAAGCTTTACAAGCAGGCGCAGCGCACTCATCGCATCGTGCAAAATTTGTTGAGCTTCGCCCGCCAGCATAAACCGGAACGCTTGCCCACCATGATTAATCACATCCTCGAAGACACCCTGGCGCTGCGGGATTACGACCTGCGCATGAGCAACATTCGCGTACATCTAAATCTGGCTCCAGACCTTCCAGTTATGTCCGCGGATCCTCATCAACTGCAACAGGTTTTTCTCAATATGGTGAACAATGCCGTCGACGCGATTCTGGAAAGCTCCACCGATGGCGATTTGTGGGTCACTACGCGTTCCGACAAGACCAGAGTTTTTGTGGAATTTACCGACAGCGGCCCCGGCGTACAGGAGGCCTCTCGCGTTTTTGATCCCTTCTACACTACCAAGCCGGTCGGCAAAGGAACCGGTCTGGGCTTAAGCATCTGTTATGGAATTGTCACCGAGCACGGTGGCACTATCCGCGTCCGTAATCTTCCTCATCGCGGTGCGTCCTTTACCATCGAATTGCCCCTGGATGGTTCTCCCACGTCGCTGAGTGGAGACTCACCGGCCGACAGCAGTGAAAGACATGGTTTGATTCTCTGCGTTGATTCCGATAATGCCATCTTGCAATCCTTGAACGGAATCCTCGATGCGTACGAGTACGAAGTTCATACTGCCAAAAACAGAGATGAGCTCCATGCGCTTATCGACAAATACGATTTTGACGTTATTCTTGCGGACTGTGACGTTGCCGATGCGCATCTCACAAAAAGCTTTTTCGACTGGCTTGTCGAACAGAGACCCGCGCTTTCTCAACGGGTGATCAGGATGTACACTCCGGGCTTGCGGAATGAAGCTTTTGACGAAAAGGCTACGGCTGGGTTTGTCCTAAAAAAGCCGCTGGATAAGACGAAACTCCTGGACACCATCAATGTGCTGCTAGCCACCCGCGTCCCACCCACCGCGGTTGTGAGGTAATAACTCCGCGCCCAAAGCCGCCCGCTCGCCGAGCTCACTCATAGCGGTCTCCAAGCGAATCGTCAAGGCACTGACCATATTGCTGAGACTCCCGATAGCCTTCAGTGGGCCTACGCCGCTGACCAGTCGAAGGTAAATCAAATAATACCAGTACCAAAATTCCAGGTTTAACCGCAAACCCCGAACCTCCTGCGCGACCGCAATGTTGGGCGACATGATCGCAACCATGCGCGCGAAGTGCAACAGTTTCTCGAATTCAACCCGTAAACAAGCTAGATAATTGAGCGCAATACGCCGCCGTTCCTTGCGAATCCGTTTGGCAAGCGCCGGGTATCCCGTTTCGTTGAGATACATAAAATCCGAATTTGCCAGCGCCTGTTTGATTTGCGGCAGGTGGGAGATATGAGGATAGTCTCCGTCTTGGCGTCCGTCCCGTTCGGCTTCTGCTTTGCCACGCGTCCCGGAAAGCGCCAACCAGGCAAACGCCAGCAGCAGCAATAAAGCTAGACTTGCAAATACCGCTGCCGAGAGATTCACTGCTGCGGCTCCTCTATTTTAAAGAAGTTCATTAACTGTCTGTTGATAGCCTGGAGTTGAATGTTAATCTCGGGGGAGACCCGTCCATATAGGGAAGTGGGCAGAGACTGTAGCTTCTCTTTTTCCGGCAACGGTTGTAGTAAGACCGCGCTCCAAACGATAAGGATGATCACATAAGAGGCGACCACCAAACTTTGCCAGATAAACGGGTAGCGCGGGTGTTGGTGGTACAAAAAATCGTACAGAACAGTATTCAACAGAATTTTGACGCAAGCATAAAAGCAAAATCCAGCCAACAAAACCTTATAAATATTATCGACGCGAATCAAATAGTAACGAATCAAAGCCAGACATGCGATGAGCGCCGTAGCAAAAATTAAATTGTAACCTCGGTCCGCGCTCGCTAGCGCCGCATCTGCGTGTCCCTGAGCAGCTACGCCCACGCATAGCATAGCAACCACCGCCGAAGTGCCAGCAAGAAGTCGCCAAGCCAAGCCCCAGATGCCCCGATAGACAATTAGCACCACATGCAAAATTTCGACTGTGGCGAAGATACGAGCCAGCAGAGTGATCGCTTCCGACCACCAGCCGACAAGCGAGGCTTCGCGAGAATATGCACCGTAGTGGCTATAAATTGGATATGCCAACAATGACTGGCAGACGTTAAGACCCAAGTACACGGTGAAAAAAGGCAATCTCCGGAAATGCCGGTAAGCGATTAGAATTCCGCACAACGCCAATTGCACTACGAAGCTGGCGCCCCACAGAATTTCCACGAGCGGCGGTAAGTTCATGGCCAAACGTGGATGCTATCACTTTTATACCCTTTTTAGTAGGTACCAGTTAATAACTTCGGCGATAGTTCGAGCTTCGTTAAAGACGTGAAAAAGGTCAGCAGAGTGTAATGATGTCAAATGCTGCGGACCATCTGTTCCAGCAATGAACACTGTTCAAGCAGTGAACGCAGCCCTTGGCGGCATGGGCGGGGGAATTGGCGTACCCTCTGCAACCATCACCGGCGGCATGGGCGGGGGTATCGGTGTACCCTCTGCAACTAACACTGGCGGCATGGGCGGAGGAATGGGCGTACCCTCTGCGATGTTAACTTTATGGCTAAAATTGACGACTGCGCTGACTGGGGTTACTATCAACGCGGCAATAGCTAGAATCGCTAGGCACAACTTGTTTCTGTTCATGTTGGAGCCTCCTGGGCTCACCATGAACGGAAACCGGAGAGTTTAAGCTTGCTAGTCTAAAAAGTTCTGCTTGCGGAACAGCGCTGTTTCTTTATGGAAGCACTCACACAACTGCAACAAAACCGGCGGATCATCCAGGATTTCACCATGACCACGCTGGCGGGAATCCCCAGTCTTCTTTCGCGCTTGACCTATATTGCTTCATTGCGGGATTTATCCAGCGGGAGATACGAACATGCGGGTCTTGCCGCGCTCTACCCGGACCCCGCCGTTCAACAGGCCCTGGAGATTTGTCATGAACAAGTCTTCGAGAAAATCCTGGAGACACCGCTAGCTAACCAGGAGGCGGATTTGCGCGCCTGTCTGGACGCTATGGAGGTCGGTCGCGATGCCAGTGCGCTACATTGGCAGCGCATGGAAGCTTATCGGGTGTTGTTGCCGGAACGCGCTCCGGATTATCTCAAGGAGCTTTTCTGTTCGAACCTGCGTGTGCTGCTGGAAGTACTTCGGAATAATTGTTCCACGGTTCGTTCAACCGCGTGACCACCCCCGTCACCCGGCCGACGATCTCGGCTTCGTCCGGCGTTTCCCACCATTCCGGCATGCAGCGTGAGAGCGGGTGCGGTTGCATAACCAGCCGAGAGCCCTCCTGATGAAACCATCCGCAGCGGTAGCCTTCTCGCACTTCTACAAAGAACAGCGGACGGTCATATTCCGACGTCCAATCCAAGTCCCGTATCCGCCTCATCGACACATCCACCATGACGATACTTCCGGGCCGCAGCAACGGCGTCATGCGCCGGTCATTTAAACCGATGTACCCATAACGGTATTTCGGATGGCCATTGAGCAGGGTGCCTTCTAAGTTACCCCACTGTTCCACCATGCGCGAAAGATAGGTGGTGCGTGCGGGGTCAAACGCGGGATCAAATCGCAGTGGAACGCGCAGGGACGCCGGCGGCGAGCCCAGATGCGTCTGCGGAGCAGGAAACATAGCCCCATCCGCGAAAAACTCGTCGACAGGAACCTCGTACCAACGGAAAATCTCCGCCGGATTTAAATGGTAGACCACCGCCAGCGCATACAATTTATGCAGTCCGGGCACCACATTGCGGTTTTCCATGTCGGCCAGCCGGCTGATGTGCAGAATGAATTCCGGCCGGCCCCGCTTTGCAGCAATCTCGTAGCTGCAGCGCTCTACATCGCGATAGGTTAATCCCAACTGCTCGCGGACGCGCCGCAAGCGTAGGCCTGGTAGCATTTTTTCCTCAGCTCAGCAATACACACGAGCAGGGTACACTACTATTACCATCTTGTTAAGAATACGGAACAGCCACTTTTGACCGTAGACCGCCGATGCGGCTATCCCGCGAAAGAACTCTGGAATCTGTTATTCTGCAAAAACCATGTTCTTTTTGCGGAATCCTAGTTTTGGTCGCGCGTCCGTTTGGGCCGCGCTCGTTCTTTCCCTTGCCGGTGGTGGCACCTTAGCACAAAAGTCTCCGGCCCTCACTGCGCCGGATTCTGTCAAGTCCGCCGCCGCTGCGGAATTCACCGCCGCTGCCGACGAAGTTCTCGAGCAGATGAGCCAAATTACCGGCCTGAAACTGCGCACTCCAGTCAAAAAGACGCTTCGTTCCAGGGAAGAAATTCGCACTTATGTCATCAGCGAAATGAATGAGGACAAAGAGCCGGCCGAACGATATGCCTCTGCTCGCAGTGCGGAAGCCTTTGGTCTGCTGCCTAAGGGTTTCGATATCGATTCGTTCATGATCGATCTTCTGACCGAGCAGATCGCCGGCCTCTATGATCCCAAGGCCCACGAATTTTACATTGCTGACTGGATTCCTTTGGCGGATCAAAAAATGGTGATGGCTCATGAGTTGACCCATGCTCTGGAGGATCAGCACTTTCAGATTGAAACGTGGGTTAAAGCTGCCAGGCCTAACGATGATGGCGAACTCGCCAGAGAGGCGGTCCTGGAAGGCAGCGCCATGGCCGCCATGATCGATTATTTGTTGAACGAAAGCGGCCGATCTCTCAAGGACCTGCCGGACATCGACCCTTCCGTGCTTGTCGGTGATATGGGGGCTACGCCAGCGTTAAAGAAGGCGCCCCCGTTTTTGAAAGACGCATTGGTCTTTCCGTATTTTGCGGGTCTTACATTTTCCGCTGACCTGTTGAAGAGTAATGGCTGGAAGGATCTTCCAATCGTTTTTTCCAAACCGCCCATTTCCACGCAGCAAATTATGCATCCCGCGCTTTATCACTCGGGCAAAGCACCTTCAACGGAGAATTTGCCGGATGTCGGCAAATTGCTGGGTCCGGACTGGACCAGGCTGGAAGAAAACGTTATGGGTGAGTTCGGTTGGAAAGAAGTGTTGAAACAATTTCTTGGCGAGGACCGCGCTAAAGCTCTTGCCGCGGCGTGGGACGGGGATCGTTATGTGGTTTACGAACACAAACGTACCAAACGGTTGGTCCTCGTAAGTCTGCTACGCCTTAACAACACCGCCGAAGCGGTACGTTTTTTCGGGCAATATTCCGAGGCTCTGGAGAAGAAATACGGGGAGCGCTCGAAACTCTTTCGCCGGCCGAACTTCTTTTCCTTCGATTCAACGGAAGGCGGCGTTTATCTCCGATGCCTGGAGGCCGAATGCCTGAGCGTCGAAGGAACCACTCGCGTGGTACTTGACGGCATCACGAAGGCAATTGGCTGGCCCGCTTCACCGGAACCTCCGCTCGATCCCGCCAAGCCTGGTGGGATAACCGTAACCAGCCTTCCGAATCGCGAGTTAGACGTTGCCGGTGGCTCCGGTTTCGGCCAGCGACAGTAGCTTCCCGGTGCGCTTTGATAACCGTCCCTCCAGACGCTTGATTCGCTTCAGCGACAAATCTTCGCGGCGCGCAATTCCACGCTGGGCAAAAAAGTTGGCGTGGTTAGCCTGCGTATGCAATAGCCTGCGAGCGCGGTGGGCAAACTCCAGCGCGCGCTCATAATTCTTGTCGCGCCGTTCATAGTGAATTGCCAACTGTTCGCAGGCGTGAATGACATCTCCGGAATCGGCCAGAATTTCATGCCAAATTTCCGCCGCGCGTTGATGCTCGCCTTTTCGTTTGGCCATCAATGCCAGGTCGTATTGAGCGCGAGAATGAAACTCCACCGGCAGACCCAGGTCGACGGCTTGAGCGCACGCAATTTGCGCGCGCCCTTTATCCCCACGGCGATGCAGAAACTTTGACAGCCCGAAAAGGTCCAGACTATGCACCTCTTCGTCAGCGTCCGTTTCCTTAGCCAGCAACGCGTTGATTTTTCCAAAGAGCGCCGCCAGTCCTCGGAGATCCATTTGATTGTGACGAGCAACCCCCAGCAGCGGTTCGGGCGGACCGCCGCGAAGATAATCGAAATAAAATTGCGGGATATATCTCGAGGACACATCTCCTTGTCTGCACCATCCGAGCAGCGTGGGATTCAACACTTCGCGCTCCAGGTCGGTCAGGCGAACCGTTCCAAGGCGAAATTTCCAAAGCGCGCGGGCAGGATGAAGCAAATCCAGATGAGCCGCCAGGCTCGGCACCGGAATCGAGCGAGTCATTCGGAACCGGTTTTCCAGAAGGGGCCAATCGAATGTTTTTCCGTTGAAGGTGACCAGCACCGGACGCTCAGCCAGCCGTGCGGCAAGCTGGCATAACACCGAATGTTCCTCCGCAAAGTCGCGCATGAATAATTGCTCGACCTGCAAGCCTCCGGCATCCCACCAAGCGAGGCCGATCAAAAACGCGTAAGTTCCAGTGCCGCCAGCGAGTCCGGTGGTTTCAGTGTCCAGAAAAAGCCATTTTTCAGGATTTTCCACCGCAGCACGCGCGCGACGCGAAACAACCTCATCGCGTTGTTGGCAAAGAAGCTGCAAACAGGTGGAATGCGGACTAACGAACTCCGGAGTGGAAAACCAGTTTCGAACGGCGAGGTGCTCGCCAAAACGGTTGGTGGACACACCCGCGCCAAGGAGTCGCGCCATGGTGTCTTCTTCGCACGGTTCACGTAGCGTCGTAGATGGTACAGCTGGGGGGCGTGCAGGTTTTAATGCCGCGAGTCGCGAGAACTTGTGATCGAGCGAGGCCATCTAGCGAGCCTCACCGTTCGAATTGCAAAGCCGGTCTAAAATCGCTAGCGCAGCTTCCTTGGCCCGCGGAGCCAGATCCCCGGCAGGGCCGACACACGACGGACATCCCTGAGCGCATGCACACGCGACGATCAGCTCACGCGTCCGTTGCATCAAAATGTCATGCGCGCGATACAGCGGTTCCGAAAATCCAATTCCTCCTGGATACGCGTCGAACAAATATAAATTTGGTTCAAAAAATTCCTTGTCAGTCTGAAAAATCCGATCACGCAGTTGGACTACCTCCACGGCCGCTTCTTGATCAGTGGGATATGGTGGTTTTTCGCCGATGGTGGTGCCCAGGTCGCGCCGGTCACACATCAAGAGCAGTGTCGCAACCGAAGCTAGCGCGTGCAGCAATCCAAACATTCCACTCTGCCGTTCGCTAATCGTAAACGGCAGCGGCTCCAGCAACGGCCGCTCCAGCGTGATCCAATAGGATGTGGTGTGCATCTCGTTTTCAGGTAATTCCAGATTCCCAGCGCCAATATTTTCGTTGGTAAAAAACTTGAGCTTCTTGAAGCCAATCACCTGCGAGCGCACCAGCACGTCTCCGAAGGAACGTAGTGCTGGAATTTCAGGAAGGAAATCACTTGCCCGCGTTTCCGCGGCGCACTCCAGAATGCGGACCTGCGTGTAGCGAATCGCGTCAGTGTAATAATCCACATCGACACGCTTGACGTAGGCCTTGCGTTCTTTGAAATCCAAATGCTCCACGTGATATTGCTGGCCGCCATGGATATAGATGGCTTTTTCATGCACGGTCGTCAGCGCACTCGAAAAATCCACTTCGCCAATCACGGTGGGCGCGCCAGTAATATCGATAATCACGAAATTGTCGCTGGTCACTGAACGCAAACTCACCGTATCGGCAGGATAGGCTTCCTGGGTCCAGTGATAATTTTCGCCCGCGCGATGTAAAAAGCCCGCTTCGGCCAGCCGCGCGCAAAGGTCCTGAACATCTACATCGCCAAAGCGCTCCCCGGGGCCAATCGGCAATTCAAACGCCGCACATTTCAAATGATTGATGAGAATTTCCAGATTGTCCGGCTGTATAAACGCGTGTTCTGGAGTATTGCCAAAAAAATAATCGGGATTCCGCACAATAAATTGGTCTAACGGCGCGGACGAAGCCACTAACACGGCGCACGAACTGCCGCTCCGCCTGCCCGCTCGTCCGGCGCGCTGCCACGTCGCCGCGATTGTTCCCGGATAGCCGGCCATGACCACGGTATCCAACGATCCCACGTCGATCCCCAGCTCCAAGGCGCTGGTAGAAACCACACCGCGAATCTGTCCGTCACGCAGCCCGCGTTCGATATCCCTGCGTTCGTTCGGGAGATAGCCGCCGCGATAACCACGAATGGTGGTGGCCCGGCCGGGTTGCTGTGGATTGGCCTGCTGCCAATACGTCAGCATCAATTCCGTATGCAAACGCGAATTAGCAAAAACCATGGTCTGTAAATCGCGTTTTAAAAATTCCTGCGAAACGCGGCAAGCTTCGTTGATGTAACTTCGCCGAATCCCCAGAGCCCGATTCACCACTGGCGGGTTATAAAACACAAAAGTTTTTTCCGCGGCTGGCGCGCCGTTGGTATTTAAAACTTCTACGTCGGTTTCAAGCAGCTTGCTCGCGAGCTCCCCTGGGTTGGCAATGGTCGCCGAGCAACAAATGAATTGCGGCTGGCAGCCATAAAAATTTGCAACGCGCCGTAAGCGTCGCAAGACATTGCAAAGATGGCTGCCAAATACGCCGCGGTAGGTATGCAGTTCATCCAGCACGATATATTTCAAATTCTCAAACAGCCGCGTCCATCGGGTGTGATGAGGAAGAATCCCGGTATGCAGCATGTCCGGATTGGTCAGTACGATGTGGCTTTTCTCGCGAATCGCTTTGCGCGCGTCGCTGGGCGTGTCGCCATCGTAGGTGAAGACCCCAAACTTGTTGTCGAGCCGCTGATTCAAATCATGAATTTCGGCAAGTTGATCCTGAGCCAACGCTTTGGTGGGAAACAAATAAATCGCGCGGGTATCGGAATTTTCCAGAATCGCGTTTATAACCGGCAGGTTGTAACAAAGTGTTTTTCCAGAGGCCGTTGGTGTCACGATGACAATGTTTTTTTTCTCATGCGCGGCTTCCGCAGCAGCAGCCTGATGGCTATAGAGCCTCTCGATGCCCTTGGCCTTATATGCTTCGCGCAAATCCAAATGAACCCAAGCAGGGAATGGCGCCCATTGTGCGGCGCGCGCGGGGAAATGCCGCACGGCGGTAAGAATCTCTCCGTCGCGATCGCGCAGAGCAAAACCGTCCAGCACCTCGCGTACGCGGGTAATCGAAGAAGTATCCGCGGCGGTGCGAACGGCCAAAGATTCGGGCATAATTCGGCCTCCAAAGTGATTCGCCTTTTGTTCGCCAACGCTAACACGGTGCGCTACACCGTGCAACAGCAAATCAGGAGGTGCGCAATCGAAGGATCAAAATTGCGCCCATAGCGAAGAGGATCGCGGAAACTGCGAAAGCGGTTTGTACGTTTACCGCACTCCAAAGAAAACCGATAACCATGCTTGATATAAAGTCGCCACCGGCATTTACAGCCGCCAAAGTCCCAAAAGCCATTCCATGCTGGTCCTTGGGCACAATTTCGGCCGCCAGCGAATCTTCCAAAGCTTCTTCCGTACCGATGTACAGGCCAGCCAAAATAAAAATCAAGCCGAGTAACCAAAGCGATTGCGTGGCCAAGCACAACAAAACAGCTGTCACCACCGCAAGACCATATCCCGCGGCCAGTACGACTTTGCGTTGGCGAACATGATCGCTTAACCAGCCGCTCAGGTACGCCGAGCCGGCGTAAAACACGTTGTGAATCGTGTACAGGCCAACCGCAATGCTCGCGGCGCGCGCGGGGCCGTGCAACGGCGAAAGCATGCGGGATGCGTACAAAATTAATAGGGTATGTGAAAAATCGCCAGCGCCAAAAATGCCCACGCCTAAAAGCAATCTGCGAAAGGGAATGGGCAACGCTCGTATTCCGCCGAAAAATGATTGTTTGGGTTTTGCGACAATCGGCTTTTCCCGCACCAGCAACCAGAACAAAACCGCAGCCAATAAACCAGGCAGTAGCGTCCACAAAAATACTTTGCGGTAGGAATGTCCGGTAACCTCCAGCAGCCATAAGGCGGTCAGCGGCCCGACGATTGCTCCCACGGTATCCATCAATCGTTCCAAACCGAAGGCGCGTCCGTAAGCGCCCGGCGGGGTATCGGCGGCCAACAAGGCTTTTTTGGCCGGCGACCGAATGCCGCGTCCGAGCCACGCGGCCGTACGCCCGAATAAGACTTGATAGGCATGTGTAGCGAACGCAAACGATGCGGTAGCCAGCGCAGTAAATGCATAACCCGCGACCGCCAGAGGCTTGCGATGTTTCAATCGATCGGTGAAATGCCCGGACGCCAGTTTTGCAAAACTGGATAGCCCGTCGGAAATGCCTTCGATGGCTCCAAGCCACGCGGGCCCAGCGCCAATCAAAGCGAGAAAGGCCGGCAACACCGCCGTAGCGGTCTCATGACTCCAATCGCTAAAAAGGCTGGTTAGACCGACACCCAGAACGGTGCGATTCAGCCACGGTTTTGTTTTTTGTTGTTCAGGCATCTTGAAATTATGGCAGGCAATCGCCGGTTTCCATCCGAAGAAAAACAAGCTTACCGTTCATCGTTTGGCCGCCCGGTAAAGAATGACGCGAACTTTCTCGAGCGTGATGAGTCCGCCCTCCACCATCTGATCCAGGCGCGGCAGAATTTTCTCGATACGTTCACTGGTATCGATCACCTCAAGAATAATCGGAAGATCCTGCGACATTCGCAGCAACTTATCGGTGTGGTACACGCTGGACCCGCCAAATCCTCCCACTCCCCGCAAGACCGTTGCACCTGAAAAGCTCTCTTTCCGCAACATTTCTACAATGGCCTCGTGCAGCGATTTGCCGTGCCACTTATCCGACTCGCCTACGTGAATCCGCATCAGCACTCGCTCGCCTTCAAATTTTTCATGGGTCATAGCCATCTCTCCGCGTGTCCCTAAAATTTGTTAGCCAGCCGAATTCCCGCTACTGACAAAAACAATCCTGCCACTACGCTCGCGGCTACGTACGCCGACGCGCGCGCCCATTCGCCGTCTTCCATCATTTTCGCGGTCTCCCAGCCAAAGCTCGAAAAAGTTGTGTAGCCGCCGAAAAATCCCACAGCGATCGCTATACGCCAGTCGGGTGAAATCACCATGCGGTTCATGGTGAACTGCGCGACCAAGCCAAGAAAAAAGCAACCGGTCAGGTTCACGAGTAATGTGCCGTACGGAAAGGTTCCACCCGTGCGGACCTGCACCACTCCCTGCAAGCCATAACGGGCCAGCGTTCCGATAGCTCCAAATAGGGCGATCAACAAAATCTTCAAGTTCACTCCAATCCGCGACATCAAATAATCAACGTATGAAGTAGACCACTGGAAACAAAAAACTCCTGGTGCCGCCTGGCAGCCAGGAGTCATCAGATCCAGAAAAGGTTTATCCGGAACGGTTATGGCGAACTCCATCGCCGTAAGATTTTGTGCAGTTTAACACTTTCCACAAAACGACAAAGTCATTTTCGCCCCTCTGAATAGTCGTAGACGCCCCGACCGGACTTTCGCCCGAGCCGGCCTTCCTGTACATATTCCTTCAGCAACCGGTTGGGTCGATATTTTTCTCCCAGCGTTTGATGCAGGTATTCAAGAATATTCAACCGCACGTCCAGCCCGACAAGGTCTACAAGCTCAAATGGGCCCATCGGATGGTTCAGTCCCAACTTGAGCGCCTTATCGATATCTACGGCCGAGGCGATTCCAGCCTCCAACATTGCAAACGCTTCGTTGCCAATGAGCGCGTTCACGCGAGTGGTGATAAAACCAGGAGATTCCTGCACGAGCACTACTTCTTTGCCCATTCGCCGCCCAACTTCCGTACAGACATCCACCGTGTTCTGGGAAGTGAGCGGGGTCTTCACTAGCTCGATCAACTTCATCTTCGGGACGGGATTAAAAAAGTGCATGCCAATGCAGCGTTCGCGAGAAATAGTGAGGTCGCTCATGTCACTGATGGACAGCGATGAAGTATTACTGGCAAAAATCGCCTGGGGCTTTGCAAATTTGTCGAAGATGGTGAACAACTCCATCTTCATTTCCATTTCTTCGGGCACAGCTTCGATGATGAGGTCCGCGTCGCGAATCGCGCCTTCCACCGAACTAGCGGTAGCGATCAACGATAATGCGTGATCGCGAATTTTAGCGTCTACTTTGCCGCGGGCCACTCCTTCGTCGAAAGACTTCGTAATCCAGCGCGTGCTTTCCTCCAACATTTGCGGGGAAATATCCTCCAGCACGGTGGTGTAGCCGCCAAAGGCGGCAGCGTAGGCGATACCTCTGCCCATGGTGCCGGCACCAATCACCGCGATAGTTTTAATGTCTGGATTCATGGCGCGCGCCAACTGCTACTTCACGAGCTGCTTGTAAGCGTCTTCGTCGTAGCCTAGAACAAGGCGTTTGCCGCGCATCACCACGGGCCTGCGGATAAGATTGGGCTCTTCCGACATTAATTGGATGGCCTCCGCACGTGTAGGCGGGTGGTCTTTCATATTTCGTGTGCGATACAGCTCGTTGCGCGAACTTAAGAATTGTTTGTGATCGTTCTCGCCTATTAGTTCGTCCAATTCAGCCTTGCTGAGTTTTTGCTTGTCGAGACTGCGCAACTCCAGCTCCGCACCCAGCTTCTCCAAGTAGGCCTTCGCTTTTCTGCAGGTAGTACACGTGGGTTTTTGCAAAAACTTAATTTTAGCTTTGGGCATGAAAGCTCCGAAAGGGAAGTGGTCAACCGGTACATCGTTAATTTTAGCCCGGGATATAGCTCAGTAGCGAGGTACGTGGGGATCCACATCGGTGGACCATCGCTCAATGCCGCCCGATAGCGACTTGGCCTTTTCAATGCCCTGGAACCGCAGCCAAGCCGCGGCGTCCAAGCTGCGCATACCATGGTGGCAATAACAAATTACTTCATCCACGTCGAGAAGGCCGCCCACGTTTGCAGCCAGAGAGCCCAGCGGCACCAGTTTCGCCCCTTCGATGCGGCACAATTCGTACTCCCACGGCTCGCGCACATCGACCAGCACGAGTTTTTCGCCGCGATCCATGCGCGTTTTGACCTCTAGGGGAGATATTTGTATTTCGTCCAAGTCCCGATTATCCCTTCAGATAAAAAGTCGTTTTTGAAGCGAGCTGCGCGCGTCACTTGGTATGAAATTTAGGCGGACGCTTTTCCAGGAAAGCGTTGATGCCTTCACGGCAATCCGGAGACTTAAAGCATTTCAGTTGTTGCTCGACCTCCTCATCGAGGGCTTTCTCTAGTTCTAATTTACGGTTGCCGAATAAAACGGTCTTCATGGCGCGAATCGATACGGAAGGAGCATCCGCGATTTGGCGCGCCAATTTCCGGGTTTCGGCCTCGAGCTGACCGTCTGGGACCACCCGATTCACGATTCTCAACTCCAGCGCGGTTCGCGCGTTAATCATTTCCCCGGTGTAAAACATTTCAGCAGATTTGGAATAGCCAACCAGTCGCGGAAGAAAATAAGTCCCGCCATAGTCGGGAAATAATCCGACCTTGATAAAGTTCTGCCCAAACGTCGCGCTCTCCGACGCCACTCGAAGGTCGGCAGCCAAAGCGAGATTCATGCCCGCGCCCGCGGCGGCGCCATTTACCATGGCGATCACCGGCTGTGCCATGCTGCGCATCTTAAGCACCGCATGCATCCCGGCTCGCAAAAGCGGCTCCAGTTCGCTCGTATCGTTATTCTTGCGACCTTCGGCGATGACACCGAGATCTCCGCCAGAGCAAAAAGCGCGGCCAGCGCCGGTGATTATGACCACGTGAATCGATTTATCAGTGGTCAAACGGCCGAGGCTTTCGTTCAGTGCGACAGCGAGGTCTTTGTTAATGGCGTTTAGCTTGTCTGGCCGGTTTAACGTGAGTGTGGCGATGCCGTCCTGTTTGGATTCCAGGATTAATGCATTTTGGGTTTGAGCCGGTTGTGATTGTGATGAATGCGATGGTGCGGGTTGCGTGGCTTCACTCATATTTATGATCCTAGTTACCCTTTGAAGCTCGTTCCGTCTCGGTACGCGAGACAAGTTGGGCTAGCTTTCGAAAATGTCGCACCCGCTCGCTGTTTCCATGAGGATCCTGAGTATTTGTCTCCGGCAAAACATACACACGCGCGCCGTACAGCAGATCTTTCTGGAGACCAAACTTGCATTTGCGTTGCGCAAATTGTTCGAAGGCCAGTTTGCCGTTGAACGCGATCACATGCGGAGTATATTCCCCAAGCCGCTGCGACAATACGATGCGCCCTTCCGCAAAGTCTTCACGCGTCAACTCCGCCGGTGTTTTTGTGGGCCGCTTTACCAGGTCGGTCAGGCCGATGCCAAATTCAATCACCCGCTTGTCATCGTGATAGTCAAATGGCTCAGGAACCACTCCGCCTTTATAGAGGACCGGCCAGAATTGATTCACGCGCCCGGCATAGTAATGTCCGACGCGCACGGAAGACTCGCTGGGATTGCAGCCCACGATGACGAGCTTCATGCCTTTTCTCAAATAATCTGGAAGTGTACGCATCCTGGCTACGGTTGTTGGTTCCACATACTAAGCTAGAAGACCAGTCTATTGCACAGTTTACTGCACTAGGGGCCTTGCGGCGTGGATTTCCCCCTAAAACAGGTCCCAGTGTTTCTCAGCCGGGTACGAAGTGTCAACGGGTGGCGGGGTAATTCCGCGAGCGCCACGGCGTTTTTGCAACTCGAGTGTTCCACCTAGTTGTTTTACTTATTCGCCCAAAGAGGTAGCGTTCGTCCCAGGCCCTTTTCGCGCGCCAGAGCCAATACTCGTACGGCCACAGCCAAGTCCCAGGAAGCGATTCCATTGGATTTGAAAAGCGTGACGGCGGTGTCATTCGAACGTCCTGGAATTTTGCCGTCTACAATGTCAGCCAACATTTTCACCGATGACCATTTCGATTCATCCTGGCCAAAAGCCACAATTAAATCTCCTGCTTCCTGGCGAGATTGCTCGATGGAATCAACCGCGATCAAGTCCGCGCGTGAAACTACCGCCTCATCTATTTCTTGTTTGTGAGCATGATTTACGCCAATAGCATTGATGTGCATGCCTGCGACAATATCCGAGCCGGTCACAACCGGCTGCGAAGCGGTAGTCGCGGTGCATACGATATCTGCGCCCTCAATGGCTTGTGCTGCGGATGCTGCGGCGTGCACGGGAATGCTGAGACGTTTGGCCATTTCAGAACAAAATTTCTCGCGGCGGGAAACATCCCGGCCGCAGGCACGCGCCAGTTCCAGTTTTCGCACGCCGGCAATCGCTTCCAGTTGGGTCCTGGCTTGCCCGCCGGTGCCAATAATGGCCGCGACTCGCGCGTCGCGGCGGGCCATGAATTTAGTTGCCACGCCAGACGCAGCGCCGGTCCGCAGCTGGCCCATATAATCCGCTTCAATCTGCGCCACCAGATCGCCGGTAGCTATTTCGTAGAGCAAAACCAGGAAGCGAATCTTGCCGGCCACGTAGGTGTACTGCTTTTCTGCGACGTACCCCCCAGAATAGTCAGCGGCGGCCATGTAATGATAAAAACCCTTGGGCAATTCGAAGCGGCGACGCGGCTGTACAACCACTTCTCCGCGAGCTTGTTTTCGCAGGCTCTCCTCGACGGCTTCCAGGGCCATCGCCATCGTCAGCACCGAACGTACTTCCGCTTCATTGATATGTAACGTCATTGAGCCGCTCGTGACTTTTTCTTGGGCTTTGCTGAATCGTTAGATTTACTCGCGCCTCTTGATTTTCTTGGCAACGCTATAGAACCATCCTCGCGTATTCGTCTCACCACCGTTTGGATCAGGCGATAAACGCGCTCGTCATTACCGCCGATTTGGGACTTACCAGCTGGTAGATTCGCGTCCTTACTGCGAAAGCGAAATTCAGGTTCTCCCTTCGGCCCGGTTCCGATTCGCACCGGCATTTGCCCGCAAAGATTATTTTCTATGTACGCCGTTTCGTAACGGCTCTTTCTGGAATTCCAGGTATAAACGCGGATACTGGTGAAATCGCAGGGTTGCGATTCCGGTCCACGACTCCCCGCGACCAGGTACTGCGGCTTCGCTCCAGAGATGTCGCGAACCTTATTTAGTTCGAACCATGCTACTGGCCGGACGTTGGCGGAAGCGGTTCCTTCTCTCACGGCGTCCGGCAAGTCCAGCTCTACGAAACGTCCGATGATCCAGCCGGCAATGGGAGAAGTTCGATCACCTGGCTGTGTGGTTGTGGAAGTGTCTGGTGTGCGCGGATTAGCTTCGCTGGGTGGCCGGGTCGCGAGTCCTCGAACAAATAGCCACTCTTCTTTTTTGGCGTCTTCTTTCTTCGAATCTGCAACCTCGCCGCCAGATTCCTTTTCGTCAGAAGTCTGAACCACGTCGGCGACGGCACGTCCGACAATTTCCAGCGGGATGCCTCGCCCGAATTGGTAAAGGCGAGGCTGCGTGCGGCCTGGCAACACTCGCAGATTGGTGGCCACCTTGGTCCGACCGCGAGCCTGCACTGGCAACTCCTGTGCGTCGCCCAAAAGTTTCGCGCTGCGCTGCCACAACGCCGGTTCCATCAACGATCGCGCATCGATCCAGCCAACCTCGCCGCCGGTGGTGCGCACCTTTACGCTGTCGTTGTGGCGAGCCACAATCTCCACGCGGTCGCCATAATGCAGCGCGTCCAGAGGTTCCCGTACCTGCGCCACGCCGCTCCACAAAGTGACGCTACGCTCGCCGATGTAGCCTTCGCCAGCGGCTTCGTGTTTTGGCCTGTAAATCCACGCAGCCACTGCGACGGCGCACAGCAGAGGAATGGCGATGAACAGCCTGCGCTTCATGAGCAAGCCTTATTGTTGGCTGCGGAATGCATACAAAAGCCTTGGACAAGAAAACAATTCATAAATGGGATTAATGCTAACGAGAGTCGAATTTAGCGGTTCTGGCTGAGGTCCGTCCCCGACAACTACTCATCATTCGCCCGTTAAGGTCTACAAAGATTGTACCTGAATGTCGCGCGTCGAGTTTTAACCGGCTGCAAGCGTTGAGTGGCTTGAATTGGATTCTGCTAAAATGCCGCATCACTTCGTGATCGGACGAAACAGTTTCAGGACTCCGAATTTATGACCAGGTTAAATGCTCTTCAGCCGGTGGGATTCCTACTTCTGCGTTTGGCGCTCGGCATCATTTTTATTTGGCATGGCTATCCAAAACTCACCCATCCAAATGCCATGCAGGGCTTCTTTGTACAGCACGGGTTGCCTGGCTATTTTGTCACTTTAGCGGGCGTGCTGGAGGTTTTTGGCGGTGCGCTGATTATTCTAGGATTCTTGACGCGCATCGCCGCGCTGTTGTTGGCGATGGAAATGGCTGTCGCCATCTGGAAAGTCCACAGCGCCGGTGGGTATATGGCAGTGCACAACTACGAATTTCCACTGGTGCTGGCGGCCGCGTGTTTCGCGCTGGCAACGGTCGGAGCCGGGCGTGCTTCTGTTGATTACGCGCTGTATGAATCAGGTGGAGGGCGACCGCCGCGGCCGGGAAAACCGAAAGGCAAACCATAGCGCGCTAGCGACTCGCAGTACGAGCGGCCATTCCAGAGGGACCCGAATCCCTTCGTATGTCGCTCTTACGGTGTGACAGTGACTGAATTCGCCGCGATGCGTGCAGGCGCCAGCGGGAGCGCGATCCAGAGAATCAAATACGCAAGGACGCCTGTGCCGGCAAATAGCACCAGGAGCAGCCACACTATGCGAACCAGCGTCGGATCGAGATCAAAGTATTCGGCCAAGCCGCCGCAGACTCCGGCGATTTTCTTGTTGGTCGTGGAACGCGTCAAGCGTTTCGCGGCAGGCGCCGCGTACGCCGGCGGCGCGGGCGCTCCCGCAACCCGGCGGGCGCCGCAGTTGTAGCAGAAATTGGAGTGATCGGCGATTTCTTTCTGGCAATTTGGGCAGATCATGGAGACCCTCCACAGGTCATTCTCAAAGCATAATACGTCAAAACAGGCCAAAAAGTTCCAAAGCTGATGTTATACGTTGGCAGTCAAC
This sequence comes from uncultured Acidobacteriota bacterium, assembly GCA_963733775.1. Lineage (GTDB taxonomy): Bacteria > Acidobacteriota > Terriglobia > Acidiferrales > UBA7541 > Acidiferrum. The sequence goes on from CAVTEE010000006.1 coordinate 1,365,350, forward strand.
GGCCCTGTCCGAGACACCACGGTTCTAAGCCTTTGAGTAGCCGGCAGCGAAACTCAAATGCTGAGGATTCTAGTATTCCAGCAATTGTTTGACGGCGTTGATTAGGTGGGAAGTCTGGGGAAGAATTACGTCCTCCAAATTGGGCTGGTACGCGCAGAAAGTATCCATTGCTGCGACTCGCCTGACCGGCGCATCAAGCTCTTCAAATAGTTCATCGGCGATGCGCGCGGCAATTTCCGCCCCGTAACCCCAACTGAGCATGTCTTCGTATGCCACGATGACGCGATGATTCTTTCGCGCCGTAGCCGCAATAGCCTCCCAATCATAGGGAGAAAGCGAACGAAGGTCGATGATTTCGACGGAGGTGCCCTCGCGCCCAAGCTGCGCGGCCGCTACTTCCGCGCGATGAACCAACGCACCGTAGGTGATGATGCTGATGTCCGAGCCTTCGGTAACCACACGCGCTTTCCCAAAGGGCACGGTGTAATCCGGTCCCGGATATTCAGAGCGATTGTACGGCTGACGATAAAGGTGCTTGTGCTCGAGGAACATCACGGGGTCGTCGCAGCGAATCGCGGTTCGTAACAATCCAGCCACATCGAGCGCAGTAGAGGGCATCACCACTCGCAGTCCCGGGCAGTGCGTAAAGATCGATTCGCCGCTCTGGCTGTGATACACCGCACCGCCGGTCAAATAACCACCGATGGCCACACGAATCACCGCGGGGCATTTAAACGCCCCGTTCGAACGCCAGCGCGTCACGCACAATTCGTCGCGAATCTGCATCATCGCCGGCCAGATATAATCAAAAAATTGTATTTCCGCGACGGGCTTCAATCCCCGCGTTGCCATGCCTATGGCCCGGCCGACAATGCTGGCCTCCGCCAGCGGCGAATTAAAAACGCGATCGGGGCCAAATTTGCGCTGCAGCCCGGCGGTCGCTTTGAAAACTCCGCCCTTGCCTTTGACACTTTTTAGATTTTCTTCACGGCTGGCATCGGCAACGTCTTCGCCGAACACGGTAATTCGCTCGTCACGCATCATTTCATCGGACAGCGTGGCCGCAACCATCTCCACCATGGTTTTTGGCGCGCCGTGAAATTGCGGCTCCGCTGTAAAAGTGGAAGCAGTGGGATCGACATCCGGGGAGTAAACATTTACCTGAATCGAGTCTACCGAGGGTTCGGCAGCAGCCAGCGCTTGATCTGCAGCGTCGCGGACTTCATTGTCGACTTGCGCTTCCAGATCCTCAATTTGCTTTTGATCGAGCAGCCCTTCGCGAACCAGGAAAAGCGAAAATTTTGAGAGCGGATCGCGGTGTGCTTCGCGTTCGCGTTCTTCAGCGGATTTGTATAGCTTTTCGTCGTCAGACAGCGAATGCGAATACGGCCGCGTAACTTGCGCGTGCACCAGCGCGGGGCCGCGCCGTTCACGGCAATATTGGATTGCTTCATTACAGGCGGCGTAACTTTCCAGCGGATCGGTGCCATCGCATTCCGCAATGTGAAGACCAGGGAAACTGCCCACCAACTTGGAGATGCTGCCCCCAGCAGTTTGCACTTCCACAGGAACAGAAATCGCGTAACCGTTGTCCTCGATCAAGTAAAACATCGGCAGCTTTTTAGTACACGCAGTGTTCAGTGACTCCCAGAATTCCCCTTCGCTGGTAGCGCCATCACCGGAAGACACATACACAATTTCGTTGTCTTCATAACTTACGTATTGGCCAAGTGGCGCCTTTTTAGCTTTCGCGAGCGCCTTCGGGCGGTGCTGGTAGTAGAGCGTAGCTTCCGCCGCGCCGACGGCCTGCACAAATTGCGTGCCCGTACAGGACGAGCGGCTTACGATATTCCACTCGGGGTGCCCCCAATGAGAGGGCATTTGACGCCCACCGGAACTGGGGTCGTCTTCGGCGCCTACAGCTTGCAGCAAAGTTTCGAGTGGAGTGACGCCGAGCATCAGGCAAAGCGCCCGGTCGCGATAATAAGGATAGATCCAGTCGACGCCAGGCCTGAGAAGCAGGCCCGCTGCTGCGGTTACCGCTTCATGCCCCGCGCTGGAGATCTGGAAGTAAATCTTATTTTGGCGCTTGAGTTGAATCTCGCGGTCGTCGAGCTTCCGCGAAAGGTACATGGTGCGATACAGACGAACGAGGGTATCGCGATCCAGGCCATGCATTTTGGGGGAGTCAAGCTTGGCAACTTTGATGCGCGTCTGTGACGCCATTCGTGCCGACCTCGCGAAGTGATGGAAGCTGTCTCCTGCGGACCCTTAATTATAGCGGAATTTTCCGTTTCATATCCGGTGTGAAAAAGCAGCCGATAGACGAATTGCTAAGGTTCTTGACCCACACCGATTTAGGCGATTAATCCAGGTCGCTGAATTGTTTTAATGCTTCCTCGAACCCAGCCTCGCCCTGACGAAGCACTTTGGGAGAGGCGCTCTTGAACGGCTCTTCCGTAGGGATGCGATCCAGCCAACGTTGCTCAGATAGTTTTTCGTGGCTGGAGAAATACAGCCGCACCAGCAAAGACACGTTGCCGCATCCGTTGCCTTCTGGGTCGCTATCGGCGCGCCCCGCTTTCTTACCATGTTTCGATTTAGATTTGGATTTGGGCTTTTCGACGTGTTTTTCGCCAGCCGCCGTGGCTTCACTCGCCGAATCTTCTTCCTCGTCCGCTTCTTCCGGACGGTCCAATTTGTATTGAAGTTTTTTATCCAGGCGAAACGCCTGCTTCCAAACGTCGAGCTTGTGACGCGCTTCCTGCGCTTTTTCCTCGTCCGCGCCAAAATCAAAATGCATATAGATATGAGCCATAGGCCCAAAGTTTGCGACGCGTAGCGCGGCAAGTCAAGGCAAGGCCCACGAAGGGCCAAGAATCAAAAGGTTTTTCCCGTGTTTAAGGCGGTAGGAGCCTAGCCACCCATCGAAATGGTCAGGGCAAAAATTGCGCTGGATCAGTGCGCTTTTTCAAGACTGGACGGTTGCCTTCAGACGGCGGTGGTATCGCCGCGGGGGCCGATGGAGTCGCGGTTCCTCCCGCGCCAGGCGCTACAGCCGTTTTCTCGCCTTCGGTGTAAGCCTTCTTCAAAAATCCTTCCGCGACCTGCTGAGCTCCGCCGGTATTATCGTTGGTCTGTCTCGCTTTGCTGTACTCGTTTACCGCGCGTTCCCGCTGCGCCAGCAAATCAAAAATCTTTCCGAGATAAATGTGGCTCCAAACCTCCGTCCACTTCTCAGAAGGTTCCGGCACAGTTTGCAACGCCTCGCGAAACGCATTCGCCGAAGCCTGATAGTTTTTCTGGTAAAAGAACGCTTCACCCATCCTGAAATTCGCTAGCGGGCGATTGGGCTGGATAGCCAAAGCACGCTGGTACTGCACGACCGCATCGTAATAGCGGCCTTGCTCCGCCAATTCTTCGCCTCGCGCCACCGCCGCCCGGGCACGCAAATTCGTGCTGGCCTTGAGAATCAGGTTATTGGGATCGATGCGAATTCCCCCAGGTTTCGGCCGGCCAAACGTCTCCACCGTGAAATCCGATTCCGAACCCATCACATCGATCGTTTTTAATTCCGGATTGCCCTCCGTATCGATACGCAATTCCACCGGCATGCGAAAGGTATCCAGCGGCTGTTTGATCTTGCCCGAAATGCGAAATCCTTTCGGCGTGCGGTACACGACATAATCAACGGTAAACTCTGGTATGCCCGTGGAGTTCAGCCACTGCGTAAAAAATCCCCGAAGTTCCGGCGGCGCTTCGCCCTTCCTGACCGACGCTTGCGCATGCTGTTGCGCCATGGCCGCGAAGTCCTCGATGCGCGCGCTCTTCCCTTCATACTTGGTATAGAAATCGTGCAGCAGCGATTTGAACGCGACGTCCCCCATCTGCGCGCGCACCATGTGAAAAATCATCGCGCCCTTGTTCATCACCACCGAGCGATAGTCCGCGGAGTACGGCGCAAGTCGAGCTGCTTGCGCGATGGGCGCGGCATCTTCGAACATCAGTGCGCCGACAGCAAACTCATCAACTGCCCTCAACCCTGCTTCTCTCCCGGCATTCTGCTCGGCATAAAGCGCTTCCGAATAGCGCGCCAGGCCATCGCTGATCCATACATCGTTGGGCGTCGCGGGCAAAACCTCGTTGCCCCACCATTGCGAAGCCACTAATCGTGCGATGGTGCGGTCATTCGACTTGGGATCCCACGCCCGCTGGCTGAGTAACAACACGCCCGGCCCGGCAAATTCGCGCAAGGTGCCGTCGGGAATCTGAATTACGGACATGGCCGGATCGGGTAGCGCTCCGAACATGTCCGAGAAAACCGTCATGGAGCGCGCCACCGACGCGGCAAAATCGCCCGCGTTGCCCGATGCCGAACGCGGCGCGTACACCGCCACGCTCACACCCTCCGCTTGTTGCGGGTTGAGCTGTAAATTCCCAGCCACAAACGTTCCGTTGGGAGCGGCGTTCTTGCATTCGAAGGTATAAACAACACGGTCGCCATCAATCGGATTTTTTCCTGCCGTCGTCGTAGGAGCCAAAGCTTTGCCCGTACCCGCCACAGCAAATGACGCCGGCACATTCAATCGAAAAGTTCCGGTATACCGGTTCGCAGGATAATCCGTCAGCGGAAACCACCGCGAGGGCAAAAGCAGGTAAGCAAAATCATGATTGATCACCGCGGCCCGAACGCCCGGAACCGGACTGTTTTCTTCGTTGGCGAGCAATCCAGTGTAAGCGAAGGTCAGCGACACATGGCCGCCCGCGCCCACCGGCGACGGCACCGTCACCATCAAGAGTAAAGGGTTCTGCCGGTCACGCTCAAAGTTCAGTAACTTGCCGTCAGCAGATTTTATTGATTGCACTTCCAGGTTGGGGTGCAACTCCACGCGTATATTGCCGGAAACTTCCAGCGCTTTGAAATCAACCTTCGCGGTCGCGGTAAGCGACTGCCGAATGGTGTCCAGGGTCGCCGACACATCATAGTTTTCTGCAACAAACGCTACCGGCCGCGGGTTCTGCGCTCGCAATGATCCAGCTGCGAACAATACCAGGGTCAACGCAACCAAGCGCGTTATTGGCCTTAAAGCTTTCTTACGGAGGGCCATCGGACCCCTTTCACGTTTTTTCACTGGAATCGGCACACCGACTTGAACGCCGCAGCTATGGCTGCCTGTATAGGATACCAAACCCGTCACTTTGCGTTGCTTTGTGCCAGCCGTAGCTGGCCAACTATCGCATCCGCAGCCCTCTCGACGGCCCCCGGTGGCCCTAACAACCGTGTTACCTCTGCCAGGCCGAGCCGCATGGCCGTCATCTTCTCGAGGCTTTCTTTGGTTCCCGATAATAATGATACGGCTTCGGATGCGACTCGGGTGGGGGTGAAATCATCCTGAATTAACTCCGGCACAACCTCGCGGCCGGCAATCAGGTTAACCATACTGAAAAATTTGGTGCGCACCAGCGGTTTGGCCAGTTTTGCCGTCAGCGGCGACAGCCGATAAATCACGATCATCGGCTTGCCCAGCAGCGCGGCCTCAACGGTGGCCGTTCCGCTGGAAACTATCGCTATATCCGCGGCCGCCAGCGCGTTATATGTGGCGCCTGTTACGAAGCGTACCCTGTTGCCAGAACTAAAGCAGGCCTCCAACTCCGCTCGATTAACCCCGGGCGCCACCGCGACCACCGCTTGAACCTCTGGAATGGCGAGTCTAAGTTGCGTCAGCGCTTGCGCCAGAATCGCGCCATGGTACTCAATCTCTCCCCTGCGGCTGCCGGGAAGAATGGTGACAATCGGTTTGTCTGCGCTCAGTGCATTCTCGGCGCAAAATTCCGCGTGCGACATACTCGCTTTCACGTTGCCTACCAACGGATGCCCAATAAATTCCGCCGCTGCTCCCGCGTCGCGATAAAACTTCTCTTCGAAGGGAAAAATGCATAAAGCTTGCGCGAATCTGCGCCGCACCAGATTCGCACGCCACGGCCGCCACGCCCAGAATTGCGGGCAGATGTAGTAAATATTTCGAATGTCCAGCGGCGAAAGCTTGCGCGCCAGCCGCAAATGGAATCCTGGAAAATCCGTGAGGATTGCCAGAGGCGGCCGCCGTCGCTGCGCTTCCTCGACCAGGCGCCTCATCGCTCGTCTCAGCGAGGGCAGTTTTTTCAATACTTCCGTTATTCCCAACACCGAGACTTCCGCATAATCCACAACAATTTCAACGCCCTCCGCGCGCATTTGCGGTCCGCCCATTCCAAATAGCTCAACATCCGCGCGTTGCTTGAGGGCCATCGCCAGACGTGCCGCGTACATATCGCCCGAGGCCTCGCCTGCCGACAGCAAAATGGGCGTAGCGCTCATGAATAGGCAACGAAATTTGTCTTACGAAATCTTTTCTTAGGAAGTGGTTCGAGTGGGAAAGCGCAATTCTGTTGGCGGGCCGATTTTATCGCCAGGACTTCACGATACTCAGTCATTAGCCTGAAGTGGTGAGGGTTCCGGCCCAGCGCTTACGTCGACCGGCAAGTGTAATTCCTGCTCTTTATATTGCAGCTGGTACAGCCGGTAATAAATCCCGCGTTGTGCCAGCAATTCCTGGTGCGCCCCTTGCTCCCGCAAGCGGCCTTTGTGGAACACCAATATGCAGTCGGCGTGCTGGATGGTGCTCAGCCGGTGCGCAATCACCAGCGCGGTGCGGCCCGACAGCAAACGATCCAGCGCTTCGCGAATCAGCAGCTCTGTCTTGGTATCCACGCTCGAAGTAGCTTCGTCGAGAATCAGAAAACGTGGATTGTGCGCCAGCGCCCGCGCAAAATTAATAAGCTGCCTCTGTCCAACTGACAAAGTCGAGCCGCGCTCGTTCACCGAAGTTTCCACGCCCCCCGGCAGCGTACGAATAAAATCGCCCAGCCCCACTTCGTCTACGGCATGCTCGACCGTCGCGCGATCGATGCCCGCGGTTCCAAGCCGCACATTTGTTTCGATCGTTCCGGAAAAGAGGAAAGGATCCTGTAATACGATGCCAAATTGCCGGCGCAAATCCTGCAATTCGATTCTGCGAATATCGACGCCGTCCAGCAAAATCTGTCCGCGTTGAATATCATAAAACCGCAGCAACAGCGAAATCAGCGTGGTCTTGCCCGCGCCGGTGTGGCCGACAATAGCCATGGTCTGCCCAGGTTCAACTCGAAACGAAACATCCCGCAGCACCCAATCTTCATCCTTGGGCTCATCGGACTTGTAAGAAAACCACACGTTGCGAAACTCGATTTCTCCCAGCGGATCACGCAGTGGAATCGCGGTCGGATCGCTGGAGATGGTGATCGGTTCATCCAACAACTTGAATATGCGTTCCGAAGCCGCCATCGCCGACTGCAAAATATTAAATTTCTCGCTCAAATCCTGAATCGGCCGGAAGAATCTTTGTGCGTACTGCATAAATGCCACCAGCACGCCCAGCGTCAGCACATTCGCGAAAATCTGCAATCCGCCGACCCATAAAGTTAAAGCGATTGCGGTAACTCCCAGAAATTCAACGGTGGGATAAAAGAGCGCAAACGCGAGAATGGCATCCTTATAAGCCAGCATGTGATCGCGGTTACGTTTGGCAAATTCCACCCTGGCTCTCCGCTCGCGATTAAATACTTGCACGATGCTCATGCCGGAGATGTATTCCTGAAGAAACGCATTGATGCGCGCAATTGCCGTTCGAATGCGCCGGTTCGCTTCGCGGACGAACTTGCGAAACACCAATGTGACCAGAAGTATGAGCGGCACCGCCGCCAAGGTGGCCAACGCCAGCCGCCAATTTAAATACAAGAGATAGCCTGCCATGACCACCAGCAAGAAGAAATCGTTGATCATTGTGACCACGCCAGCTGCGAACAAATCGTTCAATGCATCCACATCGGTGGTCACCCGCGTAACCAGCCGGCCCACCGGGTTCTTGTCGAAATAGCTCATCGACAGCCGCTGTATATGCGCAAAAATTTCCTGCCGCATGTCATACATGGTCTGCTGTCCGACGCGCTGCATGATCCGGATTTGCACGTACTGCGCAAGAAAATCAAAAAACAAAACCAGCAGGTAGATAATGCTGATAATCGCCAGCCCCCGCCTCGCCGCCAGGATGGAGATGAGGTGATGGGCTGACGGGTCCAGATAGCGGTCGATGGCGGCCCGAAATAACATCGGTGGCGCCAGCTCCAGCGGAGTAACCGCAAGTGTCAGCGCCAACGCGATGATCACTTGCCATTTGTAGGGGCGCATATACTCCAGCAGCCGCTTCATCAGCCGCGAGTCGTATGCTTTTCCGAGTGCTTCTTCTTCGTGAGCGTTACTCATGCGCGTTCGAGTTCTTCTTCCAACAATTGTTTCTGATAAAGGTCCGCGTAATATCCGCCACGCGCCAGCAAATCTTCATGCTTCCCGCGTTCGATGATTTGTCCATCGCGCAAAACGACGATCTGGTCGGCGTCCTGCACCGTGGAAGTGCGATGCGAAATTAAAATTGTCGTTCGCCCAGCCATAATCCCGCGCAGTCGCGACAGGATGCGTTCCTCGGTCTGGGTATCCACCGCCGAGAGGGAATCATCGAGAATCAGTATTCTCGGGTCCCGTACCAGCGCGCGAGCGATCGCGGTTCTTTGCTTCTGACCGCCGGACAAGGTGATGCCCCGTTCACCGACGATCGTCTCGTATTTTTCCGTGAAATCCTCGATGTCACCTTCGAGGCTCGCAACTTCGGCGGCTTCGCGCACCCGTTCGGCATCGTATTGCGGCAGGCCAAAGGCGATATTTTCGCCCAGCGTATCTCCGAACAAATAGGTGTCTTGCGGCACGTAGCCGATAGCTCGCCGCAATGTTTCCAAAGGCCACTCACGTATCGGCCGCCCATCGATCAGCAATTCTCCGGCGGGCGCTTCCCACAATCGCGCGACCAACGCGGCCAGGGTGGTTTTCCCGCTGCCGGTTGGACCAATAATCGCCAACGTAGAACCAGCAGGGATCCTCAAATTTATATTGCTAAGTATCGGATTACTGGAATTTGCGCTGGGGCCGGTTCCGTTACCGGACACAGCCTTGCTCGGTGGGGCCTTTATCGCCGAGGTTCCGTTGCTCGCCGCGGTTCCCGCGCTTCCATCGCCGGATAACATTGTGGGATAGGTGAACGTCAGGTTGCGAAACTCGATTTCGCCCCGAACTTCCTTGTCAGAGGGAACTTTTGCGCCGCGATCGTCAATGTTCGGCTGCGCATTCAAGATGTATGTCAACCGTCCCATGGACGCCGCGCCGCGTTGAAAAATATTTGTCACCCACCCCAGAGCAATCATTGGCCACACCAATATCGTCAGAAAATTTGAGAACGCTACCAGAGCGCCAAGAGAAAGCTCGTTGCGCAAAAATAAAAATCCGCCCTTCCAAAGCACGATCAGAAATGTGGTGCCAATCAACGCCGTTAGCGACGGCATGAACATGCTCCACGTGCGTATCAATTCCACGTTACGCGCCACGTACTCACGGTTCGGTTCGTCGAACGCGTGAATCTGCGCGTCTTCCTGCGCGTATGCCCGAATCACGCGCACACCCGAAAGGTTTTCTTGCACCTTTACCGACACCGCCGCCAGTGACGCCTGAATCTTTTCGTATAATTCGTGAATCACTTTGCCGAAGTGGCGTACCACCACCGCCACGATAGGTACCGGCAGCAGCACCCACATGGTCAAGGGCGGTGACAATTTGAACATCAGCAGCACGGCCACCAACATGGTGACCAGCGTCGTTGCGCTGTACATGATTCCCGGACCCAGCACCATGCGCACCGCGTTCAAATCATTAGTCGCCCGGGACATCAATTCGCCGGTCCGATTGCGCACATAAAATTCCGGTTCCAGAATTAGCAGGCGGTCCAGCAGATCGCTACGAACATCAAATTCAATATCGCGCGACACCCCGATTAATATCCAGCGGGCGGAGAATGACAGGACACCCTTTATCGCAATCAGTCCGATAAGCAGCAGACAATAGACTTCCAGCGTGTGCCGGCTGGACGGCTGATAGAAGGGAATTATTGTGCTGAGCCAATTAGCCTTCAGCGCCCCGACTACCACGCCATTTGAGAATGGCCGCTCGCTCCCGGCCAGCACATCGATGATGATGCCGATCGCGAGAGGCACAATGTTGCCGATGATGCCCATGAGCACCGTTGCCAGCAGCCCAAGCGCGAGACCTCCCGGGTAGCGCCTCAAATAGGGAAAAAGCCCGCGCAGATTCTTCCACGAGGAAGTCTTCGGTGGTTGGTTTGCAGCTGCAGCCTTGGTTCCCAAAGTTGCGCTGGTTGTTGCCGCTGCACTCATCTCAGTGACGACCTCACATTTTGCAGCGTCGAGGATTCCTTCAGGAAATGCTCATAGCTGGCATCCAGAGACTGATATCGGCTGGTCGCTGGATTCCAGCGCACGCCAATCGTCAGCACGTGCGTGTCTCCATTCACTTTTAATGGCGTGAAATATAGTTGCAACCCCTTCTCGGGATTTTGTTCGTACTGCAATCGCCACCCAGTAATGGAATCGAGTGGCGTCAAACCCAAGTACCCTTTTTGGTTTTTTAAATGCTCATCAACTCGCAACAATTCCGTCCATTTTCCGTCATCGTCTTGGGCCACAATCGCGCGTGTGATCACCGTACCAGGCACGTTGTTTTGTGGCGTTTTGGGTATCACATTGGCCGCCAGTAACTGCCGTTTCCCATTTTTTGCCAAGTCTCCGAAGAGCAGCACTTGCGCATCGCTGCCCAGCAGATGCTTCGCGGCATCCTGAATGTCCTCAGGAATCGCTGGCGCCGCTGGCTTCGCGTCGGCTGCCGGCTCTGAAGAAGGTTTCGGCGCCTCCGTCCCGCATCCCACGCCCAAACTTCCAAACGCCGTTGCCGCCACAGCCACAATAAAAATGTTTTGCGCGAAAGCGTTCTTCAACCACGATCCCACCACTCGATAATCCATCAAAGTAACGGCCTTTTCCGCCCACTTCGGCACATGACCATCCTCAGTAACCTGTCGAAGCTGGACGGTTCATTAACGCTCATTCTAGCTGCTGTGCGCGAAAGACTCTACCGCTTGCTTTAACCGCGTCAGCGTTGTGCCAGGATTGCGTCCAGACGAGCCTCAAAGTTTTCCTCGCCCTCCGACCATAATTCACTTCGCTCCACCGGCAACGCTTTCTGCATCGCCTCCACCCACGTGAATAATTGTTGGATGTTCTCCCGGGTTTTTGCGTGATACTCCTTCAAGTTGCCGCCAGCCGCCATCCAACGGCGAAACGTGTGCTCCACCGGGTGATCCGACGAATCAAACGGGTTGGTGGCCTTCCCCGGTGCCAGCAAACCGGCATGCCCTGTAAATAAGTGTTCAAATCCCAAGTCGGCAACGAAATGCCCTTCGCTCGCGGCCACACCATTGTCGTAATCCGTTCCGTTGCTGGTGAGCACCAGCGGGTGCGGCGCGTGCTGCCACTTCAAACTCTCCACGTTGAGCTCCCACAAGTCCCACTTCGCGGTGGCAATGTACGCGCTGTCGGTATTCAGGTGCTGCAACGACAGCGCCGCAACTTCCGCCGGCCCATATCCCTGGCCGCGCAGGTCCCATGAAGCTATGGGAGTTTCCGTCGCATCTACCGGTTGGACGGTCAATTCCGCGAAAGTATTCATGGAAACCGAAAGCGGAGCGCTGGCCAGAAAGCGCGCGAACTCAGCTATCATCAGTTCTTCGGAGAAATCGCGCGTCCAGACGCGCAGATATGCACGATTAGCCATGTATGGAGGAACTTCTTCATTATACCGGGGACGCGCATGTCACGCGAATACGCGTTGAGCTGAGGCGGATAGGTGGTTCCCTGCGTGCTGGAGCGCACCAACTTACTGAAGCAAAAGCGGGTCTAGCTACTGGTCGTCGCGGAACGCGAACGGCTGTTAGGGTCGTCGGTAGGGGAGGTCAAGTTGCGCGCAATCTGCTGCAAGCGCTCCTGCAAAGTTTCCCCGATACTCTCAAAAACCTGTGTGCAGGTTTCGCGCAATTTTTCTTCCGCGTTGGCAGAAATATCGGCCACGATCTCCCGCGATTGATGGTCTAGTGCGGTCACGGTGGCCAACATCCACTGATTGGAAACATTTTCGAGCCGGTTGCGGTGTTGTTCCGTAGCTTGATCGCTGATTTTGGCGTACACGTTACGCAAGTCGCTTTGGTGCCGGTCGGTCATCATTTTCCAGGAATCAATGAGCGGCGAGAAGCTGGCCTCGACTTTCTCATTGGCATCCCGCACGCCAGACTCCAGGGCCTTGTCCATAGCCTCCTGGAAACGCCACAGAAACTCCGCCTGTTCCGAGCTAATTTTGTGCGATAGCTCCCTCTGCGCTGTGTCCAGTTCGGCGCGAGCTTGCTCCACGCTCCGACGCAATTCCTCGCCAAATCCCTGCAGCTCGTGTCTTCCGGTGCGCTGCACCTCATCCGTAAACGCTGCAGCGGTAGTATCCGAGGCATCGACCAATAGCGTTCTCGCGCGCTCAAAAGCCTCTCGCACGGTGTCTTCCATCTGCGACTGGGTGTGCCCCACAAAATTTCGGCTGGAATTATCCAACTCACTGGTGAATGCACTGGAAATCTCGCCGGCCTTATCTCGCAGTTGCGAGCCGGCTTGTTCCACCGCTTTTTCCGTCACGTTTTGGATATGCGTTTGGGCTTTCTTCTCATACCATTCCGCGGACTTGAAAACATCCTGGATGGCCTGATGCTTGATATCGCTGAGCTTTTCTTCCATCTCGGCGATGTTTCGGCTGGTGACCGAGCGTGCGGTTTCATCCAGCAATTGTTCAGCCCCGCCCAGGTTGTCCTTGAATCTTGAGAGTGACTCCGCAAACGCTTCGTCCGCCGCCGCCCTGATGCGGTCTTGCTGCATAGAAATAGCCGCATCCAGCAACACTCGTCCGCCAGCCAAACGATGCAGCGATTCCTCGGTGCTTTGCACGTGTGGTGCAACCATTCCTGAAATCCGCTGTTCAAATTCTCCAGCCGCGCGATTGCTGGCTTCCTCAAACGCTGTTCGCAACCGGGAGGTCACGTCTTCAAATAGCGATTCCGACCTACGATGCAGTTCATTTCTATGCAAGCTCAGCACGTCATCCAGTTGGGTATGGAATCCCACCAGCGCTTGTTCGTGCAACACACCCAGCCGGTTCGAAAAATTCTCGAGCGTCGTCGTAGATTCATTGGCTCGCGCCAATCCGAATTCCAGCCGCTCCGCAGTTTCTTGCAGGGAATCACGCAACCCGTTCAGCCGCTGCTCCACCTCGCCAACGACGCGAGTCTGCGCCAAAGTTAGCGAGGTCTCTAAACTCGCCTGCCAAAGCGCCTTGGCCATTTCCATTTCACGCGCCACGTGCGTGTCGACATCCACGCGCGCGGTGGAGAGGTTCAACGCTACCTGCTGTTGAACTTCCTCGGCCGCCAAACGCAGAGTCTGCCAGTGTAGCTCCAGCGTTTCTTGTCGCAAACGTTCCGAATCTTCCACCGCACGAGTCGCTGCCGCCAGGATTTGCGCTTCCGTATTCGCCGCCTGCGCCTTCAGCCGCACTATCGCTTCTTCACGGACGCGCGCTGCTTCTTCCATGGTGCGAGCCGCGGCGTCGGCGCGCTCCATGATATGCGCTTCAGTTTCTTCCGCCTGAATGGCCAGGTTTACGCTGGTTTCATCACGCAACTGTGCCGCTTCCTGTTGCGCTCGAACTACCGTCTCGGCTTCCGCCTTCAACCGCGCTTCAACCTCTGCGGCTTGCGACTTCAATCGGGTGGCAATCTCTTCCGCTTCCTTGAATAATCCCACAACAATTTCGCCGCTATTTTTTAACTGTTCCGTATGCTGCTCGCGCTGCGCTTGGCCATCTCGCGCAAGTTGCGAGCTCAGCTCGCCCTTGGTCTGTTCCAGTTGCGATGTCAGCCAATTCGTCCAATCGCGGCGCGCCGATTCCGCAGCCGAAGCCCCCGCGGCCTGCGCGTGTTTCTCGGTTTCCGGTTGAATTTTTTCGAGCAGGTGCGAGGCTTCTTGGGCCACTGCGTGAGTGGCTGCTTCTCGCGCTGCCGCCTGGATTTGTTGCTTGGCATCGGCCACCAGTCGCGCCAGTTGCCGCGCCAGTTGTAGTGAAGCGTCGGTGGTGCTTACCGGGGAAGGGAAGGCCCGCAAATTATCGTTCACGTGCGCCGCCGTATTCTCATAATCATTGTGAGCTGGTACTTCCTGTTCTGTCTCGTTTGGTTGCGGCTCAGATGCCGCACCCACATCATGCTGCTGCGCTTCCACGTTGGGAAACGCGAACCAATCTTCGGGAGGAAAAGCGATGCCCCACACGTTGCCGGGGATTTCCAATTCGAGCGCTACCTGAAAAAGTTGCCGCACCGTTCGCGGCCGCTGAATCCACGCCACACGTCCACGCACGACTCGGGGCGGCTGGCCGGAATCCGGGTGCGGAATCTCCAGCTTCACCCACATATTTTTCAACACATAATGTTTCGATTGATAGCGGCATCCATGACAGTTAATGATCAGAGTTGAAGTGTGCTCTGTAAAAGGACGCCCAATGGCATCCACGCCGGTTACCGCTATGGGTACAGCCTGCACGATGCGCGTGCTGCGACGCTTCTTCAGTTCTGAGTTGGCACGCGCTACCGCGCTTGGTGACATTTCTGTAGTTCCTTCAGTCGTGTTGCTTGTGTTGGTGCTCGCTTCGTCCATCACTCGTCTTACGCCCCCACGTCCACGGGTCTCTGATAACTTTCGAATTGGCGCCGGTTCCACTCGCTGTCGACGTTTTCCGCGCAGCCAGTCCCTCCATCTCGCGATTATCGGCCAACGCACAAAATCATCAAACTAAAGCACATACGTAGATCCGTGGCGATCCTCCCGCCGAAGCCTCGCCGCACAAGTTGGCAAGCCGGACCAAAAATGACGCGCAGTGCGCCGGGGTTGGAATAGCGAACTCCTTGCCTTCCGGGGAACTTCGCAGAATCCAGACTCTATACTCAAATTTCCACTTTGGCTAGACAGTCCCACCAGTACTAATTTCTGGCCGGAAAGTCCTACCAGTACTATGGTTTGCAACCAACTGGCCTTCGCCGCGTGTTATTACAACTCGCGTCTTCCTTCCATCGCTTTCAACATCGTCACTTCGTCTGCGTACTCCAAATCTGCACCCACCGGGATGCCCACCCCGATCCGGGTCACCTTCACTCCCAGAGGCTTCAGCAATTTAGAGATGTACACCGCGGTGGCCTCGCCTTCGGCGGTGGGATTCGTCGCCACTATAATCTCTTCGATGCCACCAATCTTAAGGCGTTCTATGAGTGATTTAATTTTTAATTGTTCCGGCCCGCGGCCTGATAGCGGTGACAACGCTCCGCCCAAAACGTGATACATCCCGGAATACATCCGCGTTTTCTCAATGGCCATGATGTTGTGCGCTTCTTCCACCACGCAGATGGTGCGATGATTTCTCGTCGGTCCCACGCAATAAAGACAAGGATCGGTGTCCGTAATGTTGTGGCACGTGGAGCACTCGCGGATTTTTTCCTTGGCATCGCGAATGGCATCGGCCAACGCCAAAGCGTTCTCCGGCGAACTTCGCAGAAGGTGAAAAGCCAATCTTTGGGCTGTTTTCTGTCCAATACCAGGAAGATGCTTCAATTCGTCGATGAGTCGTTCCACAGGCGCGGCAAAATCAGGCATCCCTGATGTGTAGCACACGCCGCGATTAGGAGCAAACCGCCGAGCGAATGGTCTTTCGGAAAATTAAATTGGAAGTTGATTTGTAGCGGAAATCTTAAAACAGACCGGGAATTTTCAGCCCTGACAGTCCCGGGACGTTGCCCGCAATATTCTTCATCTGGCTGGCCAGTTCGTCATCGACTCGCCGCGACGCTTCGTTTACCGCCGCGCGCACCAGGTCCTGCAACATTTCCTGATCCTTGCCCGCAAAAATTTCCGGCTCAATGCGAATCTCCACAATCTGTTTCTGGCCGTTCATCTTTACGTTGACCATGCCTCCGCCCGCGGAGGCTTCCACGTTTACGGAATTAACCTGCCGCTGCAGATCGTCCTGCAGTTGCCGGAACTTCGAAAGCATCTGTTGGAGAGCGTTGACTTCCATCAGCTTCATTCCCCTTGCGCCCGTCGCACTTCGGAGATCTTCCCGCCGAAGCGCTGCAGTATCGAACGCACCATCGGATCGCGTTCAAACTTGGCCCGCAATTCCTGCTGCTCCGAACCCGCGCGCGTTGCCACCTCGGGACTCGTACTGGCTGCAAGTTTAGCACACACACGTATCGCGCGACCGAGCACGTTGCTCGAAATGCTACGAAGCTTTTCCAAAGAGTCGCGTCCCTCCAGCATTTCGGCAAAAGATTTTTTCTCCGCGGGAAAATAAAGTTTCAGTTCCACGCCGGCAAGTTCCCAAACCGTGGCATGTTCCAGCAATTCGCCCAGGAATTTTTGCTGTTGTTCCACCGCGGCTTTTATTTGCGCCACTTGCGCTGCGGTGATTCCTTCGTACTGCAAATCATTCTCAGCGCGCTGATTCGCGGTAGTGGCCATTCCCCCATTTTCGCTGGATACCTTTTCTGTTTCGCGTTCTTGTGAGCTGAAAGCGCCATTCGGCCGCGGAGCTATAAGTTCTGCCTTCGGCGCGGAGGCGGAGGTCGAAGCCGTCGAATCTCCGAAGCCGACCCCGGTGAACATCCCTAAATCACGCACGCCTGTTACTGCCGAAGCGTTCATTACTGAACCGTTTGATGTCTCGCCAATCCCGGGCCGATTCTTGTCATCTTTATATGTCACCGGCGGAGGCACGTTCATCGAAGTCTCAACCGGTATCGCGGAACTGGTCTTCACCGCAGACGTCGCGCCCGTTCCAGCCGATGATGCAGAAGCGCTGACCGCGCGTCGCGCAGGAACCTGTGATCCACTTCCAACTCCACCCGTTCCGTTTTTTATTTCCGTCAGCAATTCTTCCAGGGGCGCCAGCCGCGCCGCATTGATCAACCGCAACAACCCCATCTCCAAATGCACTCGCGGGTCCGGTTTGCGGCGCAAGTCATCATCGGTCTGCAACAAAATCTGAAAAAATCGTGTAAGGTCCTCTTCGCTAAAGAGCGCCGCAGCTTCCGCCAACGCTGGACGCTGGTCCGCGGTGGCCGCAATCAGATCCGAGTCCGCTCCGCAGACTTTGGCAATCAGCAGATTCCGGATGTGGCGAATCGCTTCACGGCAGAAATGTTGCAGGTTGCGCCCTTCCTTTTGAAAAGTGTGAATGAGGCCGAGAGCCCGGTCGGCCGACCCTTCCGCGATGGCACTCACCAGCGTGGCCAATGCGTCGTCGGGGACCACGCCTAGAAGCTCCCGCACTGCAGCATCGGTAATTACTTCGCCGCAGTACGCGCGCGCCTGCTCCAGTAGCGACAACGCATCGCGCATGCTGCCTTCCGCCATGCGCGAAATGACCGCCAGCGCTCCCGCATCGATCTTCAGGTTTTCCTTCTTGGCAATTTCTTCCAGGCTTGCGGTAATTTCCCCAAACGTCAACGCACGAAAATGAAAATGCTGCGAGCGCGACCGGATGGTATCCACCAGATCCTCCGGCTGCGTCGTAGCCATTACAAAGATCACGCGATCAGGCGGCTCTTCCAGGGTCTTCAGCAGCGCGTTGGAAGCCTCTCCGGTGAGCATGTGGGCCTCGTCCAGAATCACCACTCTGCTTCTCGAAGAAGCCGGCGCGTAGCGCACCATCTCTCGCAATTCGCGAATCTGATCGATGCCCCGGTTGGAGGCCGCATCGATCTCAATCACATCCAGGGAAGTTCCCGCGGCAATCTCGCGGCACGAATCGCATTCTCCGCAAGGCGTGGCCGTAGGACCATGGACGCAGTTCAGCGCTTTGGCCAGAATGCGCGCCGCGGTGGTCTTCCCCACGCCACGCGCGCCGGAAAATATATACGCATGCGCCACGCGATCGTTCTTGATCGCATTGCCCAACGTTTCCGTGACGTGTTCTTGTCCAACGAGGTCGCTAAATTTCTGCGGACGCCACTTGCGGGCTATAACCTGGTAGCTCATTTGCGGGAATCACTCCAGCTGCGGGAACAGCACGCGCCACTTATTTCTAAAGAACTTGAAAAGAGGAACTTCGGGTGATCTGCGGCACAAGAGGTGTTCCCGGTACCGTTGCTCCCTTCCGGGCCTGGCGGGGTTCGCGGGACCTCGTTGCACAGAGCCCGAAGTTCCACGTTTCAGCAGTCGCAAAATTTTTGCGTCTGCTGAACAAAAGTTTAGCACAGCCGCGTGAGTGCAGCCAGATTGCCTGCACTCGTCGCAGTTTTTTCCACAGAAAAAAATTAATCGGAAGCTTTGGCAGCCTTACTCGGATCGTCGGCCGGATTTACATAATTTATTTTAAATGGGCCGACGCCGTGAACCTGCACCAGTGCGCCGTCTTTGGTCCCTGCGAAGTGATGCATGCGTCGAGGCATAAGAACATACGTTCCCGCCGGAAGAGACATCATCTTCGTCTCATCATACGAATCGCCCATGCCCGCCATGAACGTCCCCGATATCACCGTCACATTTTCGTCGACGGGATGCCAGTGCGCCGGAATTTTCCCACCGGCGGCGAACCGCAATTGAAAAACACACGGCGCTCCGGCTTGGTCGCAATTGCCATGCACAGGCCCGTATTCGATGCCCGGCGCGAATTGCACCCATTTGATTTTGTCAGGCGTTCCGATGAACGGTTCCGGCGCGGCAGACTTGGCAGTTGCCGGTGTTTCCGCTTTATTTTGCGCGGATTTCCCCGGCGCCGCTTTTTTGGCGGTATCCTGAGCCCTTGCTAAACCAATACACAGCCCTGCGCACATCACCAGCGTAAAAACTTTTGAGAAATGGTTGAACATGGATCCTCCATCAAAACGAAATTTGGCGGCACCATATCACACCCCTCGGGTTGACAGAAGTATTTCCGCTAGACGGGTGTTGATCGTCCGCAAACACCTCTCATCGCCAACACAAATTGTGTCTAGTTGTGCAACACATCGGTGGAACATCGTATTTTCGCGCCTTGCCCGCGCAGTACACTACACCCGGATGGAGTTCCTCCCCATCCGCCCCGCGTTTGCTTTGGCGAACGCCGGGTCCGCAACGCCAGCGGAAACATTCCGGCAAAGCCGGAGTCGCCCCACGACACGGGGTCGTCCCACGCTCGTCGCGTGGGCAGGAGGAAACTCATGAAATCTTTGCTGTCCGCAGTTCTCGCCAGTGCGTTGCTTTTCACCACCGCTCCGGCGTCTTATTCCGAGCCGCTCCCAGAGCCACTCAAAGTTGCTCCCGGTACGGAAGTGCGCCTGCACATCGTCGGCGCCATCGGCACCGCCGCTTCGCGTGACGGTGATGCCTTCGTCGCCGTGCTTTCCGAGCCCGTCTTCGTTGGTAACACGTTGCTGATTCCCGCTGGTACGCGCGTCCACGGCACCATCGGCATGGTGGCGCCGGCGCGCCGCTTTTCCGTTTTTCGCGGCCAGGCGTACCTGGACTTGAATTTCCGCAGCCTCGAAATCGATAGCCGGCTGATCCCTGTACACATGAGCATTCTTGAAATTCTGCGGCAAGGAGCCGACCGCGACGCCCCACGCCGCCACGACGTAAAAATAGATGAAGGCCAGATTATTGAGCAAAGACACGACTACCGTGGCGACGTTCTGTGGGGTTCGGTCAGTTCCAGTGGCGGCGCACTAATCGGATTGATCGCCGGCAACGTCGCCAGAGGATTCGGTTTTGGCTTAATTGGCAGTGCCGCTTATATCGTAGCGCGCAAAGGCAAGGAAGTTAATCTTCCGGACGGGACAGGCATGCTGGTGAGCATCGATGATGCCGTGACCCTGCCGGGTACGGTAACGCCTGCCCCGGCAACGCCCGCCCCGGCGCCTCCCGCCGGCCAGTAGCGTTCGGTCGAGCTACTTCAAAATGAAACTCACGCCGCAGCGCGTCAAATATTTTGTCGCGCTGCGGCGTGCTGTCTTTCGTATTTATGGCTGAATCCACGTTATGTGTCGAACACTTGGCAGCGCGCCCTTCAACGAGCATCGACAAGACCCAAAATCAGACCCGCACGGATCCGGCCGCGGCTGCACCGCGCAGCTTCACTTGTAGCCCTGGGTCGAGCTGATCTCGTTTCAGGTAGCGGTACAAACTGGTGCGCCCGATGCCTAACACTTGCGCAGCCCGCAAACGGTTTCCCATGCACATCGCCAGCACCCGCTGAATATGCACTTTGCGAACTTCGTCCAGCGAAAGCGGCCGCCACTCCGCGCCTTCCGCGGTGCGCTGCCCGCGGTGTTGCAGATTTTCCGGCAAATCGGTCAGGTCGATAAAATCTCCCGAAGTGGTAATGGCCGCGCTGGAAATTACATTCTCGAGCTCCCGCACATTGCCCGGCCAGGGATGTTGCAGCAACACCGTTTGCGCCCTCCGCGTTAATCCGGAAATACTCTTGCCATACGCGTGGTTGTATTTCTTTACAAAGAATTGCACCAGCAGCGGAATATCCTCAAGCCGCTCGGTCAGCGAAGGCACCCGAATTTGAATGGAGCTCAAGCGATAAAACAGGTCTTCGCGAAACCTTCCCGCCAGCACTTCGCCGCGGAGGTCCCGATTAGTCGCCGCAATCAGTCGCACATTCACGTGCCGCACTTCCGGCGAGCCCACCCGCTGCACTTCGCGGTTTTGTATCACTCTCAGCAGCTTGGCCTGCATGGCCAGTGACGTTTCCCCCACTTCATCCAGGAAAACTGTCCCGCCGTCCGCATATTCGAACAAACCCGGCCGCATCTCCGTTGCCCCGGTAAAAGCCCCGCGCACATGGCCAAACAGTTGGCTGTCCAGCAGCGTGTCCACCATCGCCGAACAGTTGCAAACCGCCAGCCGCTGTTGGCTCACCGGACTCAGCTGGTGTATGGCCCGGGCCACCAACTCTTTGCCGGTGCCCGTGGGTCCTACCAGCAGCACGTTGGTATAGTGCCGCGCCACCTTCCTCGCAAAATCAAAAACTTCCAGCATCACCGGGCTCTTGCCCACGATGCCGTGAAACTCCAAGTCTCTCAGCAGTTGTTCTTCCAGCGCCCGCACCCGTCGCCGCTGGTCGTACAACGAGGCCACATCATCCAGCGCGCGCTTCAATCGCAGGCGGTCCAGCGGCTTCGGCAAAAAATCCGTGGCCCCGCGCCGTATCGCTTCCAGAGCCGATTCGAGCGTATATTCCTGGGAGATGATGATCACGTGAATCCCGGGATCCACGCGCAACAGGCGATCCAGAAATTCGTAAGCATGTATCCCGGGCAGATGAACATCCGCGAGGATTACCCGGCACGCTCCCGATTGCACCAGTCGTACCGCTTCCTCTGGATCGTCGGTCAGCAGCGATTCATAACCTATCTCGGAGATCATTTCCGAGAGCAAACTTAGTTGCTCGGGATCATCATCCAAAACGCAAGGCGTGAGCGAACTGCGCGGCGCCACAATCTCTAACGTCTTGGTCTCGACATTTCCCACGCCTCCTCTTTCGCAACTCTTCCTCCATTCCCGTGCACCAATCTCCTCCCGGAGCTCCGCGCTCCTGAACGTTGATCAAGGCTTGGAGATTCAGGGCATTACAACCAAATTGCTGGACCGCGGAGAAAACTTCTCCCCACCACGCCTCACCGCCACTGCTCCAATTCCGGCCCTACCCCATCCCCTTTTGAATCCTCCGCCCATTTCGACACACTCTAAACCCAGAACACACCGCGGACCCCGGTGCAAAACACCGCCGCCTGCAACTCTCAAGGGGATCAGAATCAGGTTGAAACAGCGACTAAAAATGTCCACCAAGCAAAATGTTAGTGGCAAACGCCTCGATATATCGATACACCTTGTTGAAAAATAGCAAAGCTACCAGCAAGCCCAGCATGGCGTAGCTATTCCCGCGCAGCCAGTTCAGATATTTTTGCGCGGTGCCCTCGCTCATGAAGATCATGATGCCGGTACTCCCATCTAGTGGCGGCACCGGCAAAAGGTTGAAGGTGCCCAGCAATAGATTCAGCGAAAAGAAAACAATCAGTACCACGAAAGCGATTCCCGGACGCCCCGTCGCCGGATCTCTTCCCAGCAGGCCAGTAGACATACCCACGCGTAGTCCAATCACCGCGAGAATCATCAGTGTGAAGTTCGCCGCTGGACCGGCCAGCGCCATCCAACCCGCTCTCCGCGGGTAGCGTCGCTCCCATGCGGGATCGAACGGTGCGCTGGCCCAACCAATCATGGATTGGCTGATGAAATACGACAGCAGCGGAACCAGCACCATGCCGAATGGCTCTCGCCGGATGTGCGGGATGGGGTTCAGCGAAACTTGCCCGCCCTCGGACGCGGTCTCGTCGCCGCCCCGTTTCGCAACAAAGGCGTGCGCCGCTTCATGACACGTAGTCGAAAAAAGAAACGCGACGTACCAGATGAATCCATACAACAAAAAATCAGGCGTGATATCGGGCATCGCGGAAGAGTAGATGCTAGAGCCCCCGATTGCAAGTTGGCAGCGCGATCACAGTTTGGTGTCCACGTCTGACTGAGTTCCCGACTAGGAAAGCAATTGACCAACGATCATTCTGACCTTAGTGGGCCATCTCTTTTCACAACGCCTTTCCTTGTCTTCCTCGCTACCAAAGCGCCGGTCCCGGTGGCTGCGGAATCTCTCTTCGATCTGGCGCGGGTCTTTCTCTTCATCGCGCTGGGCTCTTTCTTGCTCCGCACCGCCGCTGCGGGTCCCAGCAGCCGTTTAGGACCACTCACAAATGGATTTCCGACTTCATAGAAGCGCAACACGTGATCGGCCGCTTGCGTAATTCCAATCCGCACCGTTTCTCCGATCACCCTTTGCGCATCGCTCTGCTCGCCTTCATCTGTGATCTCGCCCAACCACAACTTATTCTCAGCGCACAAATCGATCCCATCATGACTGCGGTTAATTTGAAACGCCGCCGCCAGCCGCCCCGGCCCGCGCGTCAAGCCCAACAGGTCGCTACAATCGCGATATTTTTTCATCAGCTCAATGCCTTCTAGTGGCTCGACCGCGCGAATCAAAATCCCGCCTGCGGTACCCGCCGGCTCGCCGCTTACATTCAACATAAAATGCGCGCCATAATTAAAATATACGTACGCATGCCCGGGTTCCAGATACATCGAGCGGATTCGAGGAGTCGGCCCGCGAAAATGATGCCCGGCCGGATCGCCCGGCGGATACGCTTCGGTTTCCACGATGCGCCCGGTAACCCGCCCCGCCGGCAGTTCGTGCACTACCGCTTTTCCAATCAGAAACCGCGCCAGCTCAATCGTATCGCTGGGCAATTCCGCCCGCCGCAGCCGCCGGATGGCGCTCTTCTCGATAAAATGGTTTGGATTTTTCACGCAGTAGTTCACCCAAAAAGGTTTTTGGTCGCGGCTTTCTTCAAACCTCAAATCTCTAACTTCGAACCTCTAGTATCTTCCGGCTCGCTATTAAACAACCGTGCCAGCTCGGCATGCTCCATCACCACCGCGGGATCGCGCTGAATAGCATCGAAGTACCGCTTCTGAAAGGCGTCTCCGGACTCCGAAGGCACAAACAACTTCCGCGCCATGCCAATTGCGCTGCGCGTATCCTCCGGCGTAATCGGTACTTCACCGGCCAGCGTCTCATCCAGCCGCACCACAAATTCCGAGATATTATGCAGCCAGCCGAATTGCTGGTGATCCAGTACCAGGCGAAATAATTCCCCAGTGGACACGTGTCCATGCTCGCGCTCGTAGTCCCGGCGCTCCATATCCAGCAAGGTCTTGTGCAGCTTCAGCAATGCCGTGCGCAACTCCGTGAGTTTTGCGCGATCCAGCGCGTCCGCGCCGCTTTCGGAAGGTAAGTTCGGTGTCATCGTCTGTCCACGATCAATCGTGATACCGCTGTTCGCCCACCGGCAACGCGATGTGCAAGCGGTTTCCCGGCGGCGGCAGGGGACACGTCGCGTACGGTGTATACGCGCATGGCGGATTTTCCAGGTGGTTGAAATCCAGCACTAGCTCGCCGGCCTTGGCCAGTCCATCGCTCGGCAACGCGGTATACAGAAACCGGCAAGCTCCATAGGTAGTCGAAGTACTGGTGGTATCTCGCAATATAAAGAAAAGTTTGTCGGGAGCGGAATCCTCGAGCACCGGCTCCAGCCGGTAAGTTTCGCCCGCAAGTTTGAATTCCGCCGCGCCCGGAACCGGTTGCGAATAATGTGTGCCAGCCAGAGTGTCCAGCCCCACTGTTTTCGGCGGATTGTACGGTATCCATTGAGCCGTAACGCGGTAGGCCGGATCCGGCGCGTACCATTTCAACCCATGAAATCCCGTTAACGCCTGCGATCTCGAATCTTTCACGCGGAGAGCGAAGCGATCGCCGCGCCGGATCACGTACATGTTTAGTGTTCCAATGGTCAGATGTGGCGCGTTCTTGTCATTGTCGGGATCGACCCGCAACACTTGCGATTTTGCCGGAGCTCCGGCCACCAGAAAGTCCGGCGGGAATCCTCCCGCCGGTTCGACTAAGCGAACTGTCTGACCTTCTAGCTGCAGCAAGCCCAAGCGCGCCACCTTGGTGCCCGCCAGATGAATTTTATTATCGGTGGCGCCCCCAAAAGAATTATCGCCTGCCTCCAGCCATTCCAGCCCCGCCAAAGAAAGCCAGCCATCGGGCTTCTGCAACTCGGCGGTATGTTTAGCGCGCCAGTCCAGAAGATCTTTCTGCCACGCATTGCGATCCGGCGAATCGGGGTTTTTCCCGCGCGAATCAGTGCCAGTCATATTCAAGAAGAACACCAGCCCGGCGGCCGCCACCAAGTTACGAAAGTCCATACCGAAGTATAACGTGATACATTCCGTGGCCGAAAGTTAGAGTCTATCGGTGCGGTCACGCGTCCGGCAAAAAAGAAACGACTCGCTTGCGCGAGTCGTCGTCCCTACTCAAGAAATAATCGTGCAGTGTTACCTGGAGGGGGTCACCACCAGCTCATTCTTCACGGAAAAAACGTTAGGTATCCCGTTCACCCGCAAATTGACTAAATTCTTGTCCCCCTCGCTATCCACCACTCCCACCAGGGTTACATTTCCGTTTTTCACGATGATGTGGATCGATGGAACCGCCGACTCGGCGTATCTCGACAGTGCCGGGTCGCCAAATATCGCGCGATACACCGCCCTGCGAATCTGGTCGTCCATCGGCGATGGCGGCAACACCTCGATGTTGTTCACCACTCTCCCGACACCTTCCAGGTTTTTCACCACGTTTTCGGCATCCGATTTAAGCGTCGGCCGAACCACTTGCCCTTCCAGTATTATGGTGTCGCCTTCGACCCGGAATGCCAGGTTGTCGAACACCGAGTAATAGGGCAGCAACACCAGTTGGTGCCGCACTTCGCGGATCAAGTTCTGGCGTGGTTCATTCTGTTGCTTCCCTTGCGCATGCGAAACGAAAGGTACAACACTGAGTGAACTTCCCAGGAGTAATGCTGTGGCTATCCAGGTTGTTTTCCTCATGGCTCCCTCCAATTTTCCCAATTTGGACTAACACGATAGTTAGATACAAGTTGCATACGAATAGTGTGCAGCCCTCCGACTATGGGTGGCGATGTTACGATAGAACCGTGGATCGAACTTCATTTAGGGTAGCTGCTGCCGGCCGATTTTCTGTGACCGCTCTGCTTGCTATCTATTTCTCCATGGGTATCTTGCCGTGCTGCTGATCGCTCATCGCGGAGCCTCCGGTCACGCGCCCGAAAACACCTTGGCCGCTTTCAAGAAAGCGGTCACCCTTGGCGCCACTTTTATAGAAACCGATCTGCAATTGACCCGCGATGCTCGCCTGGTGGCTATTCACGATGAAACCGTGAATCGCACCACCAACGGAAAAGGCGCTGTTCACGACATGACTCTGGCCGAATTGCGCCGTTTGGATGCAGGCTCCTGGTTCGGCAGCGAATTTGCCGGCGAACGCATACCCACCCTCGAGGAGGTCCTCGACTTTGCCAAAAAATTTGACGTGATCTTTTACCTGGAAATGAAGCCCAACGGCTCGTTCGGCTGTGAGCATGCCCTGATTGGCGGTTTGCGGGCATCCGGCGAAATCGCGCGGACCATCGTTATTTCCTTTGATTCGGCGATTTTAGCCAATGTCCGAAAAATTGAACCCACCCTGATGACTGGCTTGCTCTACGACGGCAACATTGAAGAACCCATCGCACGAGCTCTGGAAGTGGGCGCGCGCCAATTGGCTATCCGTGGCGATCTGGTCAATCCGGGGTTGCTCACCGCCGCACGAGCGAAAGATTTGCAAGTCGTGTGCTGGACGGTGAATCACTCCGCGCACATGCGCCTGCTCATGGACGCCGGCATAGACGGCATCATGAGCGATTATCCCGACCGCCTCCTGGCTGCCAGCGCAAAAGCTGCCAAACCAATATCTTCTGGCAGTCGTGTATCTGTTTAGTTTCTCTCGCGCTTCCCCAAACCGGGTTATTTCCTCAATGCCGCATGCAACGCCGCAAATTTAGGAATTGAAATTTGCTCGGCACGCGCATCCGGCCGCAAGCCCACGGTCTCGAGCTCCTTGCGCACTTCGTCGGGTTCTGCCAACTCCCGCAAATTATTCACCAGCGTTTTCCTCTTCTTCGAAAAACATAACTTAACAAATTCCAGAAATTCCTCTTCACCTTCGATCTTTTGCTGCACTGATTCATTCGCTCTCGGCAACAAGCCGCCGCCTCGCAACTCCTCCCACCCGCCCGGCAGCCGCAGCGTCACCAAACTCGACCCGACTTCCGGCGGCGGCGCAAACGCCGCACGCGGAATCTCCAAGACCAACTCCGGCCTCGAATTCAATTGCGTCGCCACCGAAAGGTAGCCATAAGCTTTACTGCCAGGTTCTGCCGCCATGCGCTCCGCCACTTCTGTTTGCACCACCACGTGAATCTCGTCGATCAATTCCGCAAACCGGAACAAATGATGGAGAATCGGCGAAGTGATGTAGTACGGAAGACTCCCATAAATCCGCATTCGTCTCCCGTTGGCCACCGCCGCCAGGTCCGTTTCAAGAATGTCCCCGCAAATCACATCGAGATTCGGATTTTTCTTCTTCAGCCGGTTAAGATTTCCGATCAAGAACTGGTCCACCTCAATCACATGCACCGACGCTCCACTGTTCACAAGGTATTCCGTCATTTCCCCGTGTCCGGGGCCAATCTCCACCCAGCAATAATCGACTTCCTGCGTGCCCGCGGCAGCTACCACCTCCGAGTGCGGTGATACACGAATGGCGCGCGCTATTTCTTCCCGCCAGTAATCGTCGGCGAGAAAATGTTGGCCCAGAGGTTGACGACTCATCGCTCCTCAGTGTAACAACTACCAGCGCGTTGCTGGACTTTGACCGCGTTTATGAAATCGGATAGCGTAGCGTAAAATGATTCGGCGTTACCGTCAGCCACAACGCGGAGCACTCTCAGTGAGCCTGTTTTGAGAATACTTTTTGCGGCATCCGAAGGCCTGCCCTTCTCGAAGACCGGCGGCCTCGCCGACGTCATCGAGGCGCTGCCCAAAGCCCTGGTCGCGCATGGTCATGAACTGGCCGTGGTGCTGCCTCGTTACCGGGGAATAAAGACGAGCATGGTCGTGATGCCCAGTATGACTATCCCTCTTGGCGGACGCTTGCGCTTTCCCTCCATTGCCGATGGCACCATGCTGAATGGAGTGCGTTACTTTTTCGTTGACGATCCAGGCTACTTTGATCGCGATGGAATCTATGGCACCAGCACTGGAGATTTTCCCGACAACGCCGAGCGTTACAGCGAATTTTGCCGCGCTACCATTGAAATCGCCAAACACGTTTGGCCCGCAGATGTAATCCATTGCCACGACTGGCAGACCGCTCTCGTTCCAACGCTCATGCGCTCTTTGTACTCCACCGATCCGCTACTGAAAGACATTCCGGTTATTTTCACCATCCATAATTTGGGCTATCAAGGTCAATTTCCGGCCGCGGTCCTCGGTCGCGCCGGCATTCCTTCGGAGGTCTATAACCCCGCCGGTCTTGAATACTACGGTGACGTCAATTTTCTAAAGGGCGGCCTGGTCTATTCCGACTACCTCACCACCGTCAGCAAAAAATACGCCGAAGAAATTCAAACTCCCGAATTCGGATTTGGCCTCGACGGGGTAGTGCGCAGCCGCCGTGATCACCTGGTGGGCATTCTCAACGGCGTCGACTATTCGGCTTGGAATCCCGAGAAGGACAAATTAATCGCCGCCACCTATTCCTCCAAGGATCTGACCGGCAAGCACGCCTGCAAGAAAGACCTGCTCGAAATCTTTGGGCTCTCTCCGGAACACGAAGCCCGCCCGGTTCTCGGCATCGTCTCCAGGTTTGCCGACCAAAAAGGCTTTGATCTCATCGCTGCCATCGCTCCGGAATTAATGCTGGAAGATGTCATTCTCACGGTTTTAGGCACCGGCGACCGCCGCTACGAAGAATTGTTCGAGACCCTCGCGAACGAATTCCCGGGACGCGTCGGCGTGCGCATTGCTTACGACAATGAACTCGCCCATAAAATCGAAGCGGGCGCCGACATGTTCCTGATGCCATCGCGCTACGAACCGTGCGGCTTAAATCAGATTTACAGTTTGAAGTACGGCACAGTCCCGATCGTGCGCGCCACCGGCGGCCTCGATGACACCGTCGAATCTTTTGACGTAGAGCACGGCACCGGAACGGGCTTCAAGTTTGAGGCCTATACTGCCGCGGCGTTGCTCGATGCCGTTCACCTGGCTCTGCATCATTTCGCCGACGAACGCATCTGGAAACGCATCCAACTGAACGGCATGTCCAAGGACTTTTCTTGGAAGCGCCCAGCATCGGAATATGCGAAGCTATATAAAACCGCGCGCTTGGCACGAAACCAAATCTTCGTTGCAACATCTAATTAAACGACCTAAGGAGCCAGTGGAAGCCCATCCGGGCCAAACCGCTGAGGATAAACAACATGGCAGATAACAACATTCAATCCGTAACCGATGGCAATTTTGAAACTGAAGTGCTTAGCGCCAGCAACGCGCAGCCCGTAATGGTAGATTTCTGGGCCGATTGGTGCCGCCCGTGCCACATGCTGGCACCCACAGTCGCCGAGATCGCTCACGATTATGCAGGCAAACTCAAAGTAATGAAACTGAACGTCGACGAAGCCATCAATTCGGCGGGCCGCTACAACGTTCGCGGCATCCCCACTTTGCTGGTCTTCAAAAACGGCCAGGTGGTCGAACAAATCGTTGGCGCCGTTCCCAAGGACCAAATCACCAAGGCCTTAGCCAAGCATCTGGCGTAATCTGGAATTCGATTTTCGGCCCAAAGTCTGCCTTCATCTATGATTCGTTTTTGAACGGCGCGCCGCACATTTCTACGACGCGCCGTTTATATTTCGAGCTGGTTTACAAAAATTTCACACAAAACAAATGACAAAATCCGAGCCTCTCGTTCGTTGCCAGTGGCCTAGCAACGATCTCAGCATCGCTTACCACGACAAAGAATGGGGCGTCCCCGTTCACGACGACCGCACCCTGTTCGAATTTCTCACCCTCGAAGGCGCGCAAGCGGGCCTCAGCTGGGACACCGTGCTAAAAAAGCGCGAGCGTTATCGCGAACTCTTCGCCGGCTTCGATCCCCAAAAAGTCGCTCGCTACGACCGCAAAAAAGTACGCGCCTTATTAAAAGATCCCGGAATCATCCGCAATCGCCTCAAAATCGAGTCCACCATCAGCAACGCTAAAGCCTTCCTCGAAGTCCAAAAAGAATTCGACTCCTTTGACAAATACATCTGGGCCTTTGTGAACGGAAAGCCCATCCGAAACGCGTGGAAAACTCTCGCCGGCCTCCCAGCCTCCACAAGCGTCTCCGACGCCATAAGCAAGGACTTAAAAAAGCGCGGCTTCCGCTTCGTCGGCACCACCATCTGTTACGCCTTCATGCAAGCCGTCGGCATGGTCAACGATCACGCCACCACCTGCTTCCGCTACCAACAGTTAAGTAAGTAGAACCGTTGCGCTGTCAAAATCGAAGCTTGCTAAACTAACGATATGACGAAGTGGTTCGACAGAGCGAGCGTCTTTCTTTTTGTCATCTTCGGACTCCTCTATGTTGGAGCGAAAATCCACTTCTTTAGGCGCTATTGGCCACTCGGTCCTGGCGTTTACGTGGAAGAGCATTGGATTTTTTGGGCCGGCATGGCGACTGTGGGCGCAGTTATTTATTGTCTCGGATGGATCAAGAATCGGATCGACGGTCCAAAGTCAGACTGAGTTACGATCAATTCCCCCCCCTGCTTGCGCCTTTGCCAAGCCGCAGGTACGATTTGTTTTGCCGTTTGTTGTCGAGTTCCCACCATGCTTCTCTCCATGACGGAAGAGGGAAGCGTCATCCGCCAAATCGTTCCGGGCGGCTGACTTAGATGCAATGGATTTAACCGCGTAAGAAAGGTCAGAAATGAACTCTGTCGTGGTGGTAGGCGCGCAGTGGGGCGACGAAGGCAAAGGCAAAGTGGTTGACTACCTTGCCGGCTCCTTCGAATATATTGCGCGCGTAGCTGGTGGCCACAACGCAGGCCATACCGTCATCATCGGCACCGATCGCTACGTCCTGCAACTCATCCCCTGTGGAATCCTGCGCCCCGGCCGTCACGCCGTCATCGGCACCGGCGTAGTCGTCGATCCCGCCGCGTTGGTCAACGAAATCGAAACTCTCGCCAAGGCGGGCATCGACGTCAACGGCCGTCTGCACATCAGCAATCGCGCCCATTTAATTTTTCCCTACCACCGCGAGCTGGATAAAGCCGCAGAAGGCGCGCGTGGCGCCGACAAAATCGGCACAACCTCCCGCGGCATCGGCCCTGCCTACGAAGACAAAATGGCCCGCCGCGGTTTGCGCATGTGCGATTTGCTCGATCCCGATTGTTTTCGCAAAAAAGCCGCCCACGTAGTCGCCGAAAAAAATCGCCTCGCCAAAGGCGCATACGGCGCAAACGTCGATTTCTCTCATGAAGTGGAAGACACTCTGGCCCTCGGCGAAAAAATTCGCGGCTACATCTGCGATACCGCCGAACTCGTCAACCATGCCATGGACGACGGCAAGTCCGTGCTCTTCGAAGGCGCTCAAGGCACCATGCTGGACATCGACCACGGCACCTATCCCTACGTCACTTCCTCCAGCGCCATTTCCGGCGGAGCTTCCACCGGCGTAGGCGTGCCGCCCACCAGGCTCAAGCACATTCTCGGTATTTCCAAAGCGTATACCACTCGCGTCGGCTCCGGCCCATTTCCCACCGAAATGCCCGACCTCGACGCCGAAGAAGTTCGCAAGCGCGGCAAAGAATTCGGCGCTGTCACAGGACGTCCCCGCCGCTGCGGCTGGCTCGATTTGCAGGTATTGCGCTATGCGAAAATGATCAACGGCATCGACTCGCTGGTAATCACCAAGCTCGACGTCTTCGACACTCAACGAGAAATCCAGGTTTGCGTCGGCTACAAATACAAAGGCAAGCCTCTACACGAAATGCCCGCGCTCGCCGAGGAATACGAGCACGTCACGCCCGAATACAAAACCTTGCCAGGCTGGAACGAAACCACCTACGGCCTCAAAGACGGCACAAAATTGCCCAAGCTCGCCATCGACTACTTAAAATTTATCTCCGACTTCCTCCAAGTCGAAATCGGCATGATCTCCACCGGCCCCGAACGCGACGCCACCATCATCCAACCCGGCTCCCTGCTCTCCACCTGGCTCTAGCGCGTCTGGCTAGCCACAAAAATTTTTCGTAATCATTCCGAGCGCCCAAAACAGTCTAAACCACAAATTGAAAAGACACGGAGGGTGCCCCACCCTCGGATTTTTGGAGGGTGGGTCTTGTAACGTGGAAACACCGCGACTCATGACACGAAGCTCCAGATTTTGTAGTCTTTTCTGAGATGTTCTACCTCTTCGACTCGCAACACCTCCACCATCTCGGAGTAACATAAGCATATCCATGCTGACATTCGAACAAGCGCGTCAAGAAGTCGTCACCCAAATCTCAAAACTCAACCGCGCTCCCGCAACCATCAATGTCAGCGTCTGGGACGCCGCGGGTTATGTCTTGGCGCAAGATCTAATCGCCGACCGCAACTACCCACCCTTCAACCGCGCCACAAGAGACGGCTACGCAGTTCGCGCCAGCGAATCCATCCCACACGCGGTATTGCGTTGCACCGGCGAAATCAAAGCCGGCGACGCCCTAACGCAGCCGCTAGAGAAGGGAACTTGCATTCAAATAATGACCGGCGCGCCAGTCCCGCCCGAAGCCGACGCCGTCGTGATGATCGAATACACCATCCGCGATAAAGACCTCATCCATTTTCAGCAGTCAGCGACAAACGGTCAGAACATCGTCCCCGCAGGCAGCGAAGGCTCGAAAGACCAATTATTGCTCCAGTCCGGTACGCGTCTCGGTTATGCCGAGCTAGGCCTCGCCGCGCAAATCGGTGCCACTCAACTCCGCTGCGCAAAAAAACCTCGCGTGGCCATCTTGTCCACAGGAGACGAAATTGTCCCCATCGACGCATCCCCCGGCCCATTCCAGATCCGCAATAGCAACAGCGTTTCCCTAGCCGCCCAAATCCGCGAAGCCGGAGGCGACCCTGTAATCCTCGGCAACGCGCCCGATCGCATTGAAATTCTCGGCGATAAGATTCAGCAGGGCCTCCAGGAAGACGCGCTCGTCCTGTCCGGCGGCGTCTCCATGGGCAAATACGATTTAGTCGAAGACGTCCTAAGAACTCTCGGCGCCACTTCTTACTTTGACGCGGTGGCTATACGCCCAGGCAAGCCCGCGGTCTTCGCAATGTGTAATGAAAAACCAGTCTTCGGCCTCCCCGGCAATCCCGTCTCCACCATGGTCACGTTCCAATTATTTGTTGCTCCCGCCATTGATCTCCTCAGCGGCTCTCCCGCGCGTCCCTTGCCTTTTCTAAAAGCCACCCTCACCCAGCCCATGAAAGAAAAACCGGGCATGACCCATTTTCTTCCCGCGCGCGTCCAATTTGATTCCGGTGAGGCTCGCGTCAAACCGCTGGCGTGGCAAGGTTCTGGAGACACCGTCACCATGGCCAAAGCGAATTGCCTTCTGGTGGTGGGTTCCGATATTCAAACGCTGGCGGCCGGTGAAAATGTTAACGTGCTGATGCGCAAGGATGTCTCTTGAATCCGTCCGGAAATCGCATGAAGAAGCTCTCTCATTACACCGAATCCGGAAACGTCAAAATGGTGGACGTCTCCGCCAAGCCCTTAACCACCCGCACTGCAGTCGCTCGCGGCTTGGTAAAAATGTCTCCCGCCGTCATCCGCGCTTTGAAGCGCCTGCGAAATCCCAAGGGTAACCCCCTGGAAATCGCCCGGATCGCCGGAATCGCCGCCGCCAAGCGCACTTCCGAGTGGATACCTCTTTGTCACCCGCTCCTGCTGACTAACATTGATGTGACTGCTTCCCTATGCCAAAATGGCGTTGAACTGCAATCTACCGTAACCACGACCGCGCAAACCGGCGTGGAGATGGAAGCGCTGGTCGCTGTAGCTGCCGCCGCCCTCACGGTTTATGACATGTGCAAAGCCCTGGATAAAGCCATCGAGATTACCGGCATCGTGCTCCTCGAAAAAACAGGCGGCAAAAGCGGCCATTTCCGCCGCCCTGCAGTGACCGCAACGCCAACAAGCCGCTCAAAGGTTCGACCTCGATGAGCGCCGCTGCGGGAAAAAGCATCAAGCTATTGTTGGCCGACGATAATCCCTTGATCCGTGACCTCGTGTACAAAGCCCTCGAGCCCTTCTGTGAAGTTGTTCTGGCCGACGACGGTGCCGACGCCCTCCTCAAAGTCATCGACGAGCCTCCCGACGCCATCCTCTGCGATTACAAAATGCCCGGCCTCAATGGCCGTCAGCTTTTTGAAAAGCTTCGCGGGCGCCAGACCACTCGCAACATTCCATTCCTTTTCATGGCCAGCCGCGCAGACATTGAAGAACGCTTGCGTCCACTCGTTGACGGCGTCGAAGATTTCATCACCAAGCCTTTTCTCGTCAAAGACCTCGTACGCATCACAAAAAGAGTCGTCGATCGCCTGCATCTCGAAAAGCTCCAAACCAAAGGCTCCCGTCCGGGCGTAATCCACGGCCGCCTCGAAGAAATGAGCATGATCGACCTCATGCAATCGCTCGAAATGGGCCAGAAATCCTGCCGTCTGATTGTGAAAAAAGGCCCCGACAGTGGCGAACTGTATTTTTCGGGAGGCCAATGCCGGGACGCTAAGAGCGGGCAAACGGAAGGCGATGACGCCGTTTACCGTGTGCTTCTTTGGACCGAAGGCGAATTCGAAATCGACTTCGGTGCCGCCAACGCCTCCAATCGCACCACCACTACCCGCAACACTACTGGCCTGCTAATGGAAGCGATGCGCCTCATGGATGAAGCCAGCCGCGACGAAGTAAGCACCAATCAAAGTTAGTTGAATCGCTAAAGCCTCTCTGACATGCGCGTAGCCATCCTCACCATCAGCGACTCCGCCGCCAAAGGCGAACGCCAGGATGCTTCCGGGCCTGCAGTCGTAGCATTCTGCCGGGGTCTGGGATGGGAAATCGACGAAACGTTGTGCATCTCTGACGACGATGCGGCGATTCGCCAAAAACTAGCCGCCATCGCTGACTCCGGTCGCGCCGATATTATCTTCACCACGGGCGGCACCGGCATCGGTCCGCGCGACAACACTCCCGAAGCCACCATGGCTATCGCCGACCGGCTCATACCCGGCGTTTCCGAAGAAATGCGCCGTAAAGGAATGGAGAAGACTCCGACTGCGGTTTTATCGCGCGCCGTCACCGCCATACGCGCCCGCACTATCATCGTAAATCTTCCCGGCAGCCCCAAAGGCGCTGTCGAATCCCTCGAGTCCATTGCCCATCTGCTGCCGCACGCCGTCCACGTCCTCCACGGCGCCCGCCACGATTAGCTCTTGAGTGCGGTGTCCGCACCATAAAGACAAAAAAAGGCCCGGAAAAAAATTCCGGGCCTTTTTTGAACGTTTATCTTGATTTCTTCTTCGCATGCAATTCATCCGAAATTCTCGGTATAACAGCCGCGGGATTATTTCACCTTCTCAAAAATCAACGTGCGGACGCTCTCCTTACCCGTAACCGGGTCCTTCGACGGTCGAGTAGTAAGCGTAAGCCGATCGCCATCCAACCTGTAAGTTCGTGCAAGCTATTCTCCCGTGCGAGACTCATCCCAGGAAACGTCTATGTGATGAGTAACGGTTTTCGCTTCGCTGTTGACCGTGTACGTCCCGGCATACGAGATGAGGCTGCTGATCAGCGCCTTTGCTTCTTCAGGAGTCGCAACCGGGCCCACGGGTTTCTTGCGATCGCCTACGATGATCACCATCATTCGCCCCTCAGCGCCGTAGTTGATATACCCGGATGGATGAGCCCCCATAACGTCAGACTTCGCGCCGGATGGAATCTCCTCGCGGATATACGATGTCACCTTCCATGTGCCTACAATGGACTTTGCCTGATCAGTCTGCGCCGACACGCGCCATGGAAAAGCAGCGACCACTAGGACAATCAGAAGAGCAGCCCGGTTCATGCACATTGTGTTGGGTTTGATCTTGAACCTAAGACTAACGCGCGATCAAATTAGGCTGCAAAATAAAGTTCAGCACCTGGTTAGGGAAGAGCCCAAAATACACCGTCCCAATCGCGGTCACCGCCAGCACCACATTCACCGCCACAGGAAACCGCATCGGCGCGGCCGCCATGGCCTCCGCGCTGCCTTCCCGCATATACATCACCACAATCACTCGCAGGTAATAATAAGCCCCGATGATGCTGTTGATCGCCATTAAGACCGCCAGCCAGATCAAATGCGAATTCACCGCCGCTTTGAAAATATAAAATTTCCCAAAAAATCCCGCAGTCACCGGCAATCCCAGCAGCGACAAAAGATAAAGACTCAACGCCGCTGCAGCCACCGGCTGGCGCTGCGCCAATCCCGCGTAATCATCCAGCGTCAAATTCTTCTCGCCCCATCCGCCAATCTCAGAAACGATAGTGAACGCCCCAATCTTCACCAGCGCATAACTCAACAAATAAAACAGCACCGCGGCATAAGCTGGCGTCGCCCCGCCATTCAAATCGTTGGCCATGAACGTGACCGCAGCGAAGGCCACCAAAATGTAACCAGCATGAGCGATCGAGCTATAAGCCAGCAGCCGCTTCACGTTGGTCTGCAGCAACGCTCCAAGATTCCCCGCGAACATCGTAAGCGCCGCCAGTACCCAGAACGCCCAGAACCAAAAATGCGTCGCTGCTGGCACGCTCGCAAATATTCGCAACAACAGCGCGAACGCCGCCGCCTTGGGCCCCGCCGAAAACAACGCGGTCACAGGTGTGGGCGCTCCTTCGTACACATCCGGCGTCCATATCTGAAACGGCGCCGCCGCCACCTTAAATCCAATGCCAATCAAGATCAGCGACAAGCCTAGCTTCAACAGGTTGCTGCCTGGATCGGCATCGTCCATCCTGCCCAGGTTAGTCGTCCCCGTCGCGCCATACACCAGTGCGATCCCATAAAGAAAAAACGCCGTGGCAAAAGATCCCAGCAGGAAATATTTCAGCGACGCCTCGCTCGATTTCGTCGAATCGCGCCTGAAGCCTGCAAGTATGTAACTGGAAATCGAGCTCAACTCCAGGCCGATAAACGCCGTCAACAATTCTCGCGCGGAAGCCAGGACTCCCATGCCCGCCGTCGCAAACAGCAGCAGCGCATAAAATTCCGCAAACGGCAGGTTCTCCCGTTCCAAATAAGAATCTGCCGCGAGCACCACCAGCACCGCAACCAGCCCAACCAGCAGCCGAAAGAAAAAGCTGAAAACGTCGGACTCAATGAGCCCGTAAAATCCTTCACCCGGCGTAGCCCCGGCCACAAACGCCGCCGCAGTTCCGCCAATAGCTCCCACCAGCGCGAGCACCGTAAAAAACCGCCGGCTACGCACAAACGGCTGCAGCAACATGGCCAGCATGCCAAAGCCGCACCAGATCAGCTCCGGCAACGCGCGCAGCAAGTCATCAGTGCGTGGAAACATTAACGGTTCGTGACCTCTGCGCCTGCAATCGGGTTCGCATCCTGCAAATCCTTTGTAGTGCCAACAATCGCGTCAGCAACCGCTTGAACCCTGGCGCCAGCCGGCACCCGCGCTTCATAAGGACGCTGCGGTTCGACCACGTCGATCACCGCCTGAGAAGCCGCTGCCGTTCGCCGCGTAAAATAAGTAGAACCAATCCCCATCCACAACATCACGATCGACATCGTCACCAAAATAAATTTCTCGCGCCCCGAAGCATCCGCCAAGGTTTTATTCTTCTCTCGCATAACTTCTCCAAAAAATACCCGCTGGTAAGACCACAGCAAATAGCACGCCGACAAAATCACGCCCAGCGCCGCCCACGAAGCCCACGCCCAGTGCGACTGGTAAGTACCCAGCAAAACCAAATATTCGCCCACAAATCCGTTCAGCATGGGTAGCCCCATCGACGCCAGCGCCGCAACCAGGAAAAACGCCGCGAGCTTCGGCATAGGCGTAGCCAGACCGCCATACTCGCTGATCTCAAACGTGTGTCGCCGGTCATATAGCATGCCCACCAGCAAAAACAGCGCCCCAGTAGAAATTCCGTGCGCCAGCATCTGGTACACCGCGCCCTGCATGGAAATAGCGCGGAACGCAAAAATTCCCAGCACCACAAACCCCAGGTGGCTCACCGAAGAATACGCCACCAATTTCTTTAAATTTGGCTGCACCAGCGCGACCAGCGCGCCATAAATAATCCCGATAATCGCCAGCACCGCCACCCACGGCGCTGCCCGGCGCGCCGCTTCCGGAAAAAGCGGTAAACAAAACCGAATCATGCCGTAGGTGCCCATCTTCAGCAGCACCCCAGCCAGCATCACCGAGCCAGCGGTCGGCGCCTCCACGTGCGCGTCCGGCAACCAAGTATGCAGCGGGAACAACGGCACCTTCACCGCAAAAGCCACAAAAAAAGCCAGGAACAATAGCATTTCCGCGCGCGGCTCCAGCACCAGCGTGCCCGTCTGAATCATCTGCTGAATGGTCGGCAGATCAAATGTGCCGGTGGCGTTATACAGCCAGATAATTCCCACCAGCATCAGAATCGATCCGGCCATGGTGTACAGCACGAATTTAACCGCGGCGTAAATCCGCCGCTCGTGCCCCCAGATGCCAATCAACATGGCCATGGGGATCAGCATTACTTCCCAGAACAAGAAGAACAGAAACAAATCTAGCGACAAGAACACACCGACCACTCCGACTTCCAGCATCAACAGCATCACAAAAAATTCTTTCACGCGATGACCAATGCTGCTCCATGACGCGATCACCGAAATCGGCGTCAGAAACGTCGTCAGAATCACCAGGAATAAGCTGATGCCATCCACTCCGAGGTGATAATGAATCGGCGGCGAGTTGATCCACTGCCCATACTCCACCAGTCGGTACTCGCCGGAAGTGAACGACGCGCCTCGCAACAACAGCAACGAAAACAAGAACTCCGCAACCGACACAATCAGCGCGATACGCCGAATGAAAACATGGTCATCACCGCGCAACAAGAGCAACGCCAGCGAGCCCACCGCAGGGAAGAAGATCAAAATCGAAAGCAAATGCCCGCCCTGGAAAAGTGAGCCCATCAGCGCGCCACTCCCAGAACTGGTCGCACATGCGGCCAGAAAATCACCGCCACAATCACAATCGCGCCAACTACCACCCACACCGCATAACTCCGGGTGTTCCCCGATTGCGTCCGTCGCGTCCCGTCGCCAACCACGGTGATGCCTTCGGCGATTCCATTCACCGCACCATCAATGATCGACACATCCACGGCCTTCCAAAAAACATTCGTCGAAAGCCACATCAGCGGCCGCACAATCACTGCGTTATAAAATTCATCGACATAATATTTGTGCAGCAGCGTCTGATACGCCCCGCCAAACGATTTTGCCAACCTATCCGGTTTGCTGGGCTGTTTTATATACAGCCAGTAAGCCGCCAACAATCCCGCCAGCGCGGTAATCACCGCCACGATAGCCAGTGGAGTCTCCAAAGCGTGGGCCACTGCTTCGGCGGTGTTGGCTTCAGCCCCGCCGGGCGCCGCGAAGACCGGCTCTAAAAATTTCGCAAAATAATCGGGCTGGCCCCAGAACGCCGGCGCAGCCAGCCATCCGCTGACGATGGACAGCACCGCGAGAATCGCCAGCGGCACCAGCATGCTCTTCGGCGACTCATGCACGTGCACGTGATGCTCGTCGTAGCGCTCTTTGCCAAAAAATGTCAGGAAAATCAGCCGGAACATGTAGAACGACGTCAGCAAGGCGGTAAACAATCCCGCCGCATAAAGAATATGCCCCACGTTGGGCCCGCCATTCTCGCTTTGATAGGCATTCAGCAAAATTGAATCTTTACTGAAAAATCCCGCCAGCGGTGGAATTCCCGCAATCGCCAGCGTGCCCACGAACATCGTGCGAAACGTCCACTTGATCTTCTTCCTCAATCCGCCCATGCGCAACATGTCTTGCTCGCCGCCCATCGCATGGATCACGCTGCCCGCCGCCAAAAACAGCAGCGCCTTGAAAAACGCATGCGTCATCAAATGAAAAATGCCCGCCGAAAACGCGCCCACCCCGCAAGCCAGGAACATGTAACCGAGCTGGCTCACCGTCGAATAAGCCAACACTTTCTTGATGTCCGTCTGCACTAACCCAATCGTCGCCGCAAATAGCGCCGTCGCGCAGCCTACGATCGCCACCACCAGCATGGCCGTCGGTGCGTGCATAAACAGCACATGCGACCGCGCCACCACGTAAACTCCCGCGGTAACCATCGTCGCCGCGTGGATCAACGCGCTGACCGGCGTCGGCCCTTCCATGGCGTCCGGCAGCCACACATAAAGAGGTATCTGCGCCGATTTTCCCGCCGCGCCCATGAATAGCAGCACACATGCCACTGTCAAGGTGCCCAGATGCCCCATAGCTTCCGCCGACAAGGGCGTAGCCTTATCAAACAGTTTTACAAAGTCCAGCGTGCCAAACGCGCGGAACAACAAAAACATCCCCAGCATGAATCCAAAGTCGCCAATGCGATTCACGATGAACGCTTTTTTCCCCGCATCCGCGGCCGACTTCCGCAAAAAATAAAACCCGATCAGCAAATAACTCGCCAGCCCCACGCCTTCCCAACCCACAAACAACAAAACGTAATTCGCCGCGAGCACCAGGATCAGCATGAAGAACATGAACAGGTTCAGGTACGCAAAAAACCGGTAATACCCGCCCTCGTGCGCCATGTAACCCGTGGAATAAATATGAATCAGCCAGCCCACCCCGGTCACCACTAGCAGCATCACCACCGTAAGCTGATCGACTTGCAGGTCGAAGCCCGCCCGGAAATTTCCCGCCTCGATCCACGTGAAATATTGCTTTATCCACGGAATTTGTTCTGGAGATAGAAGGAAAAACTCGCGCACCGCTTCAAGCGCAGCCAGAAAAGAAAGCCCGGTAGCGCCAATCGCCACACTATTTACAATTTTATTCGACCACGTCCTGCCAAATAGCCCATTCACCGTAGCGCCAAGCAGCGGCAACAGTGGAATGATCCACAGATGTTCAAGTATGGGCATTTAGAGTTTCAGCAGGTCCACGCGCTCTACGTTCAACGATTGCCGGTTTCTCGCCGTAAGAATAATAATCGCCAGGCCCACTGCAGCTTCCGCCGCAGCTACCACAATCACAAACAACACAAATACCTGCCCATCCAGCTTATGCATGGCCTGGCTGAACGCCACAAACGCCAGGTTCACCGCATTGAGCATCAACTCGATGGACATAAAAATCGAAATAATGTTGCGCTTGAAAATAAACGCCAGTACCCCCAGCCCGAACAAAATGGCGCTGAGCACGATGTAATAGTTGGTGGGAATCATCGCCTAAGCCTTCTCCCGCTGCGCCAGCACAATCGCGCCAAGCACTGCGACGAGGATCAAAAACGACGTCAGCTCGAAGGGATAAACAAAATCCTTGAAAATCATTGTGGATAAATCTCTGGTGGATGCCATATTTCCAGGTTGTGACGCAGCCTGGACCGTGTCCGTCGAGCGGGCAATGGTCGCCGCGATAAATCCGGTCAGCGCGAAAGCCAATAGCAGCCCAGGGAATCCGGCAAGCTTCGAAAAATTGGTGTGCTCTTCAATTCCAGCGTTCAGCAGCATGATCACGAAAACAAACAGCACCATGATCGCGCCGCCATAAACAATGATCTGCACCGCCGCCACAAATTCCGCGCCGAGCAAAAGATACAAGCCCGCCAACGCCACCATCACCACGATCAGCGATAGCGCGCTGTGAATCGGATGCTTTTGAAATATCAAGCTGAGCGCGCCGCCCACCGCCAGCGCTGCCAGCACAAAGAAAATGATCAGCGGCGCCGTCACTTTATTGCGCCCCACCGTAAAATCGCGAAGCTGGTGATCACTACGTTAGCGATGGAAACGGGCAGCAGCATCTTCCAGCCGAAAGCCATCAACTGGTCGTAACGCAAACGTGGCAAAGTTCCACGCATCCACACGTACACAAACAAAAACACAAAAATCTTCGACAGCAGCCAGAACGGCGCTTGAATGTAATTATTCACTCCCGGAAAAATCATCAGCGCGATCGCCAGGATGCACATCACCGCGCCAATCCCCGGCAAAATCAATTTGCCAAAAATTGTTTCGTAGCGCAGCCCGTCCCAGATAACCCACAAACCCGCGGGAAGCAGCAATACCGTTGGCAAATAATACGTCCACGTCCACGAAGCAGGGAAGGGAGACAGCCAGCCGCCAAAAAACAAAATCGCGCACAAACACGACACCGTAATCATGCTGGTGTATTCCGCGATGAAAAACATCGCGAATTTAAAGCTGGCATACTCGGTGTGAAATCCCGCCACCAGCTCCGATTCCGCTTCCGGCAAATCAAACGGCACGCGATTCGTCTCCGCTACCGCCGCGATAAAAAAACAAATGAACCCCAGAAATTGCGGGAAAATGTTCCAGCCCAAAATTCCATACCGGCTGGTCTGATCATTAATAATTTCCGTCAAATTAAAACTACCCGCAATCAGCAGTACGCCCACCACGGAAAGCGTAAGCGCCAATTCGTAACTGATCATCTGCGCCGAACTTCGCAGCCCTCCCAGCAACGGATACTTGCTGTTCGAAGACCAGCCCGCCAGCGCCACTCCATACACGCCCAGCGCGGTAATCGCGAACAACGCCAAAATCCCGATGTTCACATTCGGCGGCAAAATCCCCAGATAAATGGTCTGCCCTAATATTTTCCAGGGCAGCGGATCCGGCCCAAACGGAATAATCGCAATGGAAGTCAGCGCCAGCGCCAATGCCAAAAGCGGCGCCAGGAAATAAACAAAGCGATCCACCCCCGCGGGAGTCGGATCCTCCTTGAATAAAAATTTCAACCCGTCGGCCATCGGCTGCAGCAGTCCGTGCGGCCCGACGCGGTGAGGTCCCCAACGCGACTGGATGTGCGCCACCACTTTGCGCTCAAACCACGTCAGATATGCGTTCACGGTCAGCACAATAAAAAGCAGCAGCGCCACTTTCACAACCGTGATAATCAGGAAAGCGTTGGCGTATAGGAAAGCGCTCACGAGGTGACTTCCGTCTCCGCCGCTTCCGGCAGAGATTCCATCATGGTGCAAAATCTCCCCAACGTACCGCTGGTAAACAGCGTGTCGTGCGCAGAGCGAATCAATCCCACCGGCACGTCATACGGCGCGTGACCATTCCGGCTGAAGCCCAATCGCGTCGGCTCGGCTGCACCTCCCAATAACGCGCCCGGCTGCACGCTATAACCCGGCACCTTGTTGCGAATTTCCTCAAAAACCGCTGCCGGCGACTTGTAGTGAAACGCCTTGCCCAGTCCCAGCCGCTCCATTTGATGCGACA
Organism: uncultured Acidobacteriota bacterium; assembly: GCA_963733775.1. Taxonomy (GTDB): domain Bacteria; phylum Acidobacteriota; class Terriglobia; order Acidiferrales; family UBA7541; genus Acidiferrum. The sequence continues at coordinate 1,408,608 of CAVTEE010000006.1, forward strand.
CGATGCGCAGCAAATCAAAATCCGAGCGCGTCCCCATAATCTCCACGCCCTTGCGCAGCATCTGTATCTCGCCTGCCGTATTCGTTACCGTGCCGTCCTTCTCGTACGCCGACGCCGCGGGAAAAACAATGTCTGCCTGCTTCGCGGTCTCCGTCAAAAACATTTCGTGCACGATCAGCAATTCCAATTGCCCGCGCCCCGCGCCCAGCGCTCCAAAATGCGCCAGCGGATTCGCGCCCATCACGTAAAGCGCTTTCAATTTTCCCAATTGCGCCGCTTCCACCATTTGCGGCGTGGTCATGCCCGCGTGCGACGGAATCGCACCGCCCCAGATTTCCTCCAGCTTCTCCCGCGCCGACGCATTATCCGTGTACGCGTATCCCGGCAACCGGTCCGGCAGCACCCCCATATCCGCTGCCCCGCGCGAATTCGCATAATCGCCCAGCGCCATGTAGCGCGTCTTGCCCGGCAGCTTCGAACCAAAATTCACCAGTAGCCCAATCGCCGCGCCCGAAACTTCTTCCCCAAAAACGATCGCGACGTCCGACTCCGCTTCCAGCGCAGCCTTCAGCTGCACCAGTTGTTCCACCAAGCCCGGTGCCAGATTTCCTAGCTCATGCGCCAGATATCCGAGCGCGGCGCCTTCGTGCCCGGCCTGAATCTTCACAAACTGGGTGGCCTTGCGCGTCAGCTTGATCTCGTGTGCATTAATAATGAAAAGCTTCGTCCCAAAATGCCGGATCCCCGAACGCACCTGCCATGCCACCAGCGGATTCTGATTGGTCGGATCGTTTCCAATGACCAGCACCGCTTTCGATTCGTACAACTGTTCCATCGTCAGCATCGAATCGTGCGCGCGATCGCCCAGCGCGGTCACCAGCCCGGTGTAGTCCACCGTGCGATGATGATCCACATTGTTGGTTCCAAATGTTTGTCGTGCCAGTCGCTGAAACAAATAATTTTCTTCGTTCGACGTGCGGTTCGAACCGATAAACCCGATCGAATCTTTCCCGCCCTTATCAAAAACGCTCTTCAGTTTCGTCGCCGCCGCCTGCGCCGCCTCTTCCCATGAAACGGGATAAAGCTCGCTGCCGCGCCGCAGCAACGGCTGCTTCACGCGCTCCGGGTGTTTCGTGAAATCAAACCCGAATCGCCCCTTCACGCACAAAAAGTCTTTGTTAATCCCGGAAAGATCCCGGTTGTTTGAACGCATGATCTCGTGATTTCTCACGCTCAGCGTGGTCTTGCAGCCGTTCGAACAATGCGTGCAGATCGTCGGCGCGTATTTCATCTCCCATGGCCGCGTCTTATAACGATAAGTTCCGCTGGTCAGCGCGCCCACCGGGCAAATATCAATGCACATCCCGCATTCTTCGCAGTCCAGGTGATCTCCGCGATTCGGAATAATCACGCTGTTCGCGCCGCGCATCCCCACGCCCAGCGCCTTCACGTCCATGCCTTCGTCGCAAACGCGCACGCACCGGAAACACAAAATACAACGCGGCGCATCGTAGTACACCAGCTCCGACCACTTTTCTTCTGGCCGGTGAATTTTTTCCTCGATAAACCTGCTGCTATCCGCGCCGTAGCGGAAAACCATGTCCTGCAGCTCGCACTCGCCGCCTTTATCGCACACCGGACAATCCAGCGGGTGATTGGTCAGTAAAAATTCCAGCATGTACTTCCGCGCGTTGCGCACCTGCTCCGTATTGGTGCGCACGATCATGCCTTCCGTCGCCACCAACGTGCACGCCGTCTGCAACTTCGGCATCTTCTCCACTTCCACCAGGCACATGCGGCAAGCTGCCTGCAACGACAATCCGGGGTAGTAGCAGAACGACGGCACTTCCGTGCCGATGCGCCGCGTCGCTTCAATCACCAGCGTCCCAGGCGACACTCGCACGTCCTGGTCATTTATCTTCAGCGTGATAAGTTTTAGGTCAGCCATTGAGTAAGGTCATTCGTCTATCGAGAACCAGCCAGCACCGCCTCGGCGGATTTATAAGCGCAACGCCCGTGCAAGTGATCTTCAAACTCGTTCCGCCACTTCTGCACAATACTAATCGTCGGCATCGCAGCGGCATCGCCAAGCGGGCAGAAGCTTCGCCCCAGAATATTTTTCGATAGCTCGCTCAGCATGTCGATGTCCTGTTCGCGCCCGTATCCCGCGTGGATCCGCTCCAGCATCTTACGCAGCCACGTTGTGCCTTCGCGGCACGGAATGCACCATCCGCACGATTCGTGCGCGTAAAAATGCATGATCCGTCGCGCCATGTCTACCATGCAGGTATCTTCGTCCATCACCACCATGCCGCCCGATCCAAGCATCGACCCTGCTTTAGCCACCGAATCGTAATCCATCGGTATATCGATCTCGTCGGCGGTCAGCAGCGGACACGAACTGCCGCCCGGAATCACCGCTTTCAATTTCTTGCCGCCGGTGATCCCGCCGGCCATCCCATAAATAAATTCCTTCATGTTCATGCCCAGCGGAATTTCATAAATCCCCGGCTTGTTCACATGTCCCGCCACGCACAGCAATCGCGTTCCGCCGTTTTTCGGCGTCCCTAAATTTGCATACACTTCGCCGCCGCCCAGAATAATCGCGGGCACCGCGCTTAACGTTTCCACATTATTGATAATCGTCGGGCAGCCATACAGGCCAACTACAGCAGGGAAGGGAGGTTTGATTCGAGGATAGCCTCGTTTGCCCTCCAGCGACTCCATCAGCGCCGATTCTTCGCCGCACTCATACGCGCCCGCGCCAGTATGAATCAGCAAATCATACTCAAATCCCGACCCCAGAATATTCTTGCCCAGGTACCCGCGCTCGTACGCTTCGGTAATCGCGCCCTGGACAATGTCCAGCACGTAACGATATTCGCCGCGAATATAAATAAATCCCTGGTGCGATCCAATCGCCCGCCCCGCGATTACCATGCCCTCGATCAGCTGATGCGGGTCCATTTCCATTAACGGCCGGTCTTTGCAAGTTCCCGGCTCGGACTCATCCGCATTGCAAATCACATATTTCGCTTTAGGCGAATCCTTCGGCACGAACGACCATTTCATCCCGGTAGGAAATCCCGCGCCGCCACGTCCGCGCAGATTCGACTTCTTCATCTCATCAATGATCGACTCCGGCGTCATCTGCTTCAGCGCTTTTTCCAGCGCCTGGTAGCCGCCGTTTTGTAAAAACACGTCAATCTTGGTCGAATTCTCAATGCCCCAGCGCTTGCTGATGACCGGAATCTCTCCCGGTTCGCGCGGATGCAAAGCTCCGGAAATAACCGACACCGGCTCAGCTGTCCTGCCGTAGTCTAATTCCTGGATTAGGCGATCGAACGTAACGGGCGTCAGGTTCTCGTAAAAATCATAATTAATCTGCAACGCTGGAGCCCCAGTACAAGCCCCGATGCATTCCACTTCTTCGAGCGAGAAAATCCCGTCCTTGGTAACTTCCTTGTGCCCAATCTCCAACCGCTTCTTCGCGCGATCCAACAATTCATTTCCGCCGCGCAGCATGCACGCCACGTTGGTGCAAATCTGCACGTGATATTTCCCCATCGGCTTGCGATGCAGCATGGAGTAATACTCTAGCGTCTCCTCGACCTGTACGGTGCGCAGCTCCAGCCGCGCCGCAATTTCCGCAATCACTTCATCGCTGATATACCCAAACTCATCTTGCGCATACATCAGCATGGGAATCAGCGCGCTGCGCTTAACCGGATACGCATTCTGCAGCCGTTCGAATCGCGCCGTTAATTCCGGGGACATTTTCAGTGCCATCTAGCGGTCCACCTCGCCCAGCACGATATCGATCGTGCCGATGCACGCAATCACATCTGAAATTAGTTGCCCTTCCACCAATTTCGGCAAGGCCTGCAAATTTATGAACGATGGCGCACGGAAATGCACCCGCAGCGGTTTTGGCGATCCATCGCTGGCGATAAAGCATCCCAGCTCCCCGCGCGGCGATTCCACGGTCACAAACGCTTCTCCGGCCGGCGGCGAAAACCCTTCGGTAAAAATCTTGAAGTGATAAATCAGCGCTTCCATTTCCGTCTTCATCTTCTCGCGCGCTGGCGGCACGATTCCGGGCGCCTCGGTCTTGATCGCGCCGTCATCTGTAATCTTGTCCAGCGTCTGCCGTACGATCTTCAGGCTTTCGCGCATCTCCGCAACCCGGATCATGTATCGCGCGAAACAATCTGAATCCGTGCGCGTCGGCACGTCAAACTCAAATTCGTCGTAGCTCGAATACGGAAACAATTTGCGGTTATCGTAAGCCACGCCCGCCGCGCGAATCGTCGGCCCAGTCATGCTCAACGCAATCGCATCTTCCGCGCTGATATATCCAATATTTTTCGTCCGCCCCATCCAGATGCGGTTTTCCGTCAACAGCGTTTCGTATTCATCCACGCGGCTCGGCATATATTTCAAAAATCGCTCAATCGCTTGCCGCCAACCCGCGGGCGGCTGCAACGCCACGCCGCCAATGCGAATGTAGCTGGTCATCATCCGCTGCCCGGCGAACATTTCAAAAATCTTCAAAATCTCTTCGCGCTCGCGGAAGCAATACAGAAAAACCGTCATCGCCCCCAAATCGATCGCGTGGGTCCCCAGCCACACCAGGTGCGAAGAAATTCTCTGCAGCTCTACCATCATCACCCGGATGTATTGCGCGCGCTTGGGCACTTCAAGATTGAGCAACTTCTCCACCGCCATGCAATAAACCAGGTTATTCCCCAACGGATTCAAATAATCCATCCGGTCCGTCAACGTAATCGCCTGCGAATACGTCTTGTCTTCGCACGATTTCTCGATTCCGGTATGCAGATATCCGCAATCGGGAACGGCCTTCACTACTGTCTCGCCATCCAGTTCCAGCAAAATGCGCAACACCCCGTGCGTCGAGGGATGCTGCGGCCCCATATTAAGGACCATCGTTTTCGCTTGGCCGACTGCTGTTTCTACTGTGGTCATATAGATGTCTTCACGAAGCCCAGCGGCATCACCGGAATATCCCGGAAGCCTTCCACCGGATAATCCCGCCTCAGTGGATAACCTTCCCAATCATCGGGCAGCACAATACGCCGCAAGTCCGGATGCTCGTTAAAATGAATCCCGAATAAATCAAAAATTTCGCGCTCCAGCCAGTTCGCCCCCGGCCACACCGGCACCAGCGAATCCAAAACCGGATCCTTTCCAGACAAACGCACTTTCAATCGCAATTTTTCGCGCCGCGAAATACACACCAGCTGATAAACCACTTCGAATCGCGGCTCATACGGGTGGCGGTCCAGGCAGGTCGCATCGGTCAGCAGATTAAATTGCATCGAAGCCGCATCGCGACATCGCGCCGCGGTAGCCCGCAGCAATTCACGCGGCACTACGATAGTCGTTTCGCCGCGGTATTCCACCACTTCCGCAACGGCGTTCTTATCCCACGCGCGCAAATGCTCAACCGACGACAAGCGTCCGCCTACAACATTAGCGTTTTGGTTGGAATTCTCCGTCAAGCTTTTAATCCTGTGCGCCCGTTTTATTTACAACTAGTTATTTTTGCCAGTCCAGCGCGCCCTTTTTCCAGAGATACAGGTAACCCACCAGCAGGATCGCGATGTAAATCATCATCTCTGCGAAGCCGTACCATCGCAAGCTGCGAAAAATGTACGCCCACGGATACAGAAAAATCGCTTCCACGTCGAACAAAAGGAAAATCATGCCTACCACGTACCATCTCACCGAGAAGGGCTCGCGTGCGTCTCCTGTAGGAGCCATGCCACATTCATAGGGTTCTTGTTTTACGCGGCTTGGCCGGCGCCAGCCAATTAACACCGAAACAGCTGTCAACATACCGGCGAGTGCCGCTGCGATCAGCAGGTGTACCAGAAGTGGAGCGTAACTATGTAGGTCGGAACCGCCCATAAGCGAAACGTTATAATAACGACTCGACTACCGCTCGGTCAAATCCTCGCCGAGAACCTCTATAATAGTGCTCATTCGCGTTCGTGCTCTGCCGCGCGTTCATCGGGGCCCATCGCTATGATCTTCGGTCATAACACAAATGTTAGCGTCGGCGCCCACAAGTATCACGTGCAAACCGAAGACGCTGGCGCCTCCAGCGCGCTCATCGACACCACCGTTTACGCCGGTGGCCGCGTGCTCCATCGCCGCACCAATAATTATCTGGACCTCTTGCCTCTGAACGCCGACAGCGAAAAAGCCCTCAAGATGCGCGTCGATGAACAACACCGCCAGGTGCTCGAAGAGATTCGCACTGGTACGCTCCATCTGCCTGCGCCCACGCCTCCGGTGCCACCGGCGCCGGCTAAAACCGCCACTTCGCAGGCATCGACAAAAAACGCCGCTCCCGCTGAGTCTCTGCGCATCGAATTGCTCAACCCAAAGTCTTGGCTCGCTGGCAAGCGCGTCACTCTTCAATTGCGTGTCACCGACGCGCAAGCCCACGCAGTCTCCGGCGCAAAAATCACCGTATACGTATTTGGCGCCGCCGAGCCCGCCAATTTCTCCGCGGACTCCGCCGCCACAGGTGAAGCTCATCTCGCCTTCGACATGCCGCGTCTCAGCGATTCCAACGCCGCTTTGCTAATCGAAGCTACACGCGGCTCAGCGAAAGCCATCTTGCGTTTCCAATTGCGCGCCCGCCAGCGCGTTCCAGTCGCCTAGCCCGCCAGACATCAGCAGCGAACTCACCGCAAATAATATCGGTAGGGGTACAATCAAGAGCATGGAAGCGTCTCACGCAATCATTGTCAATGGAGAACGTCGCGAAACTCCGCAAGGCGCCACAGTAGCCGATTTACTCCGCGACCTGAATCTCCCCGCCGCACGCGTAGCCGTTGAACGCAACCTCGAAATCCTTCCCCGCCCGCAGTGGCCCAATACCGCCATTCAACCCGGCGACCGCTACGAAATCGTCCACTTCGTAGGCGGCGGCTAAAATTCGCACGGAATCAAAATTCCTCAAATCGCAATTTCACCAAAGCAACTTCAAACCGAACTGTACCTGCCGCGAAGTGGTCGACGTGTTGGTAATCGTCCCTGCAGTTGGCGAGACCCCGGACGGCGTGAACACCACCGCATTAGGCAAATTGAAATTTGCCCGGTTCAATAGATTAAAAATCTCAGCGCGGAACTGAATATTCAAATGCTCTGTGATTCGCGTGTCTTTCAATGCGGAAAAGTCCCAGGTCGCCCAGCCCAGGCCAACCAACGTATCCCTGCCGACGTTCCCGTAAAATCCCCCGTTCGCCGGAGTATTGCTGGGCGCTAAAAACGCATTGGGGTTAAACCATTTGCTCGGATTCCCAATGATTGTCGGCCCGCTGAAAGCTGGATTCGCGAAAGGCCTGACCGGATTTCGCGTGTCCCCATTGTTCGAAAGGTTGTAGCTGAGCTGCGGAGAAAACGGAAACCCGGTCTGTAATGTCACGATCGAGTTCACCGTCCAACCGCTGATCAGCCTGCTCGCAAAACCCTCTCCATTGCTGAAAAATCGCCCTCCGCGCCCAATCGGCAGCGCATAAGTTACGTTCCCCACGCCAATGTGTGTAACGTCGAAGCTTCCGCGACCCTTATCGGAACGAAGGTTGAAGGGATTCGAAGCCAGCGCGGGCCCGCCGCCCGACGTCGTCGCGTTTACGGAATCTCCGTCGTCCAAAACTTTAGAAAATGTGTAAACGCCACGCAGCGTTAAACCGCCGCTGAACCGCCGATTCAAATCCACCTGCAGCGCGTTGTAAGAACTCACTCCTTCCGAAAAATACGTCCAGGTATTCGCGAGCGCGGGATTAGCTTTTGTTGTCGTAGGCACGAAGTACGTGCCCGCCGGCACTGGCGTACCTGCTATTCCTACAGGAAAAGTCGCGGGATAGCTTGCCGGACACGGCGCTGCCGGACAAATCACGGGAATAGGCTCGTTCGCGTCGATGCCGATAATTTCGTGATATCCATGATTGCCGACGTAACCCACCGTCAGCGAAGTATTCGGCGAGAGTTGCTGCTGCACTCTCAACGAATAAGAAATCAGCGTCGGCGTCTTCATGTCCGGCTGAACTCCTCCGGGAATGAGCTTGACCGTAGCGGGAAATGGTCCTTTCGGATTGATCGGAAGTTGCGACACCGCTAACGGCGTCGTATAGGTGGGATTGGTGGGAGCGTTCTGATCGGCGCGATATCCCAAAGCATCCTGGAGATCGTTATACATTCCGAATCCCGCGCGAATTACGGTCCCCTTGCTGAATGAACTCCCCTGGCTGAACGGACTCCACGCAACTGCCACGCGCGGCTGCGGCAAAAATTTAGCATTGTTCACCGTGAACAGCGAAGTTCCGGTGCGCGGATTCGTGGAGATTATCCCATTTGAAAATGTGTAGTTCGAAGCCCGGCTGTGCGCTTCGTTCCAGCCGGTTGAAAACTCGTCTCGAAAACCCAGCGTAACCGTCAGCCTTGGACGAATCCGGAACGTGTCTTGCACGAACCACGCGCCAAACAACGAGCGCCAATTCAATTCCGTGGGAGCTGGATCGAACAAAAAGCTCGAAATCGTGCCCTTCAAAAAAGTCTGCAGGCTGGTGAAAGTCGCCTGTCCGAATTGGCTCAGGGCAATCGTCTCGTTGGATTGAAATTGCTGGAACCACCCGCCGAATTCCAATTGGTGACGCCCGCGCGTCATCGTCAGGTGGTCCTCGTACGTATATAAATTTCGAGCGATCCTCAAATTGCTGCCGTTGTTGCTCCCGGCCAGCCCTAGCTGTGCTTGCGGATTGGACGCCGCGCTTCCTCCCACCACCACCGCTCCAACCGGAAGCCCCACAAGAAATCCCGGCACGCTCGCCGCTGGCGTCCCCGGCGTCGGCTCTCCGGTAAAGAAATATGCAGCGCGCGAGAATCCGACTCTCGCGGTGGTCACCAACGACGGCGAGAAAACATGCGTCTCCTCGAAAGACACCACCTGCTCGCGCAGCGCAACTACGTCGCTGCTAAACGGATCAAGAGGAGTATCCGTGAAATCGTCACCGTCATCAACGGTGTAAATTCCCGAAAACGTATCGCGCGAGGAAAAGGTGTGATCCACCCGCACCGTCCCGAAATCCTCGCGAACCGTTTGCAGCGGGCTGCCGAACACCTCCGCAATGCCGCTGAAATCTGGAGCGCCAACGGGTGGCGTGGGCCACAAATTCAGCAGCGGCTTAACGCTTGCCACCGCCGCCGCGCGAGAAGCCGCATCGGGAACAAACGTTGCTGAAGTCTGGTGCAGGTGTTGGCGAAATCCCTCGTAATTCGCGAACAAAAATGTTTTGTCTTTCTGCAGCGGACCGCCCATAGAACCGCCAAACTGATTACGCTGGAATGGAGGAGCGTCTCCCTGATCGAAGAAATTCGGCGCGTCCAGCGCGTTATTACGCAGAAACTCAAATACCGCGCCGTGCCAGTCATTCGATCCCGATTGCGTCAGGATCACCACTTGCCCGCCCGGGTGTTTGCCAAATTCCGCGCCGTAAGAATCGCGTTGCACATTAAATTCGCGCACCGCGTCTACACCGAGAAGCATCCCGCTCGTCCCCCCCGGCTGCATGTTGTTCTCGGCGGCCCCGGTATATTCCACTCCATTCAGCAAAAAAAGATTTTGCTGCGGCCGATTCCCGGAAACCGCGAAGTTATTTCCGGTTGTGGAATTCGAAATTCCCGTCCCCCCGGTTTTTAGTGAGGTGAAATTCACGATGCCCGGATTCAGCGGCAGCAATAAATCGTAGCTGCGCCCATTGAGAGGCAAGTCCTTCACCTGCTGCTCGCCAACCAGGCCGGAAATGTCTTGCGTCGTAGGACTCACCAGCGGAGCATCTTCAGACACTCGCACTTCGGCAGTCACCGCGCTGACCTGCAGTGTGAGATCCACAATCGCTTCCTGTCCCACCACCAGCCGGATCCCGCTCCTGATCGCTTCCTGGAAACCGCTCTTGCTCACTGAAACTTCGTACTGCCCAATCGCCAACGAAACAATCTGGTAGCGCCCGGCCTCATCCGTGTCCGCCATTCGCACCGCCCCTGTCTCGGTGTTCGTCGCGGTCACCGCAGCCGAACCCACTGGCCCTCCCGACGAATCGGTCACTACGCCTGAAATCCTCGCAGCCACTTGTCCGCGCGCGGCCTGCAGCCAACTTATCGTCATAAACAGCGCTAACAGCGCAAATCGAGTCCAACCAAACCGCCAAAAGCCGTATTTCACTGCAGGACGCTTTCTGACGTTCATCGAATCCCCCAGCCAACCAAAAGTCAGTGCCCACAATTCAATACGCTTCGTATCGTTATGTCAAACCGACTTAAGCCGAGTTATGAGCTCCATGCAAAGCGGTATTCTCTGAAATCGGAGGCCCATGTAAAGCGGAGGGTGCCCCACGCTCGATTTTTAGCGTGGGTCTTGCGTTTGAATTTCAAAATACAGTCGCCCAATCAACAATGCACCGCAGCCAAGTAAAAAGTTTGAATTAAATGTGAATCCGAACATGTAGGATCGTGAAGCGCACCTGAGAGGTTCAAAGCACCGCTCCGACTAGTTCAGTAATCAACATCTTCGCCGGAATCGGTGGAAACTTCTCTCAAATCACCTTCACCGTCAGCATCAGGAATTGATAATTCGATATTCGATTGATTCATCGCGTGCATCAACGACTCGATTTTTTCACGACTCATTCCAACTCCCAGGACGGAATATCCTCCCAACACGAAAGCCATAACCAGTCTGCGGAGGATCAATTTGAATGACATTCGTCCCTCGGTCGAAGGCATGACAGCATTTGCACGCGATCGGCTTACACGTGGTCGCGCCAGCGTGATAATCGCCACGAGACTTCAATTTGGTGACGTTTGATTGCGGGAGCGGGGAACTACTGAATCGGGGGAGGCCGCGGAGAGAAAACAGAAAGCGACGGAGCGAGCTGCGGAATCCAGGTATCTTTTCGCGCCGGGACTACGGCAATGACGACAAGCGCAACAAAGAACCACTCCGCAACAAGTAATTTAAAAACGAGCGCAACGACGGGCGTTGCTATCGCCGCCAACAAAGCAGCCGCCAGGCACAGGAAAATGATTAAATTATGCGCACCGCCGACGGCCTTCTTCATAACACCCATACTACGTCCAATTCAAACTCCCGATTGGCAATAGTTTGCAGCCCTTGCCCTATTTTGCGTAGTGCGCCGCCCCCATAAAATGCAGCGACACGTAAGGCTCATCACCAACCACCCAACTGTCATGCGCCACCGGCGGAATATAAAACAAATTTCCCGGCGTCAATTCCATCTGCGTTCCATCCTCGAAAGCAGCAACAGCGCGCCCTGAAACAACCAGTCCAACATGTTCCACTTCGCACAGCGGCGCTCCCGCCAGAGGAGCAACATCCTGCGACCACTTCCATCCAGGTTCATAACTCGCGCGTCCAATCGTCAATCCGCCAATGTGAACAATCTCAAACCGCCCCCTCTCGAAAACGCGCACCTCATCCGGACTCTCAAATCGCTTCAATATAGCTTCCTGCATAATTCCTCCTTCAACTGCCGCGGTAATTCACCTGGTGCACAGCATTCCGCCAGTAACTACGGGTCAACTTGACGAGTCTACATGCCCCCAGTAGGCTCATGGCACATGCGCTCGCTATCCAGGAAATCCATATTGGTCGTGCTTGGATTGCTGGCCTTGGGCATCATCGCGTATCAGGCGATCAGCCTCCTTCACCCGGCCACCTTCAGCGGCTCCAAATTGCTCGACGCGGTGCGCGACGCCAATCCCTATTACATCATCCTCGCCATGGTGGCCATTTATTCCTGCTACGGCATCCGCTCCCTGCGCTGGCAAGTCTTCCAGCGAAACATCGGCAAAACAAATTTTTGGCAAATTTATAAGCTCACCCTGGCCGGGTTCGCCGCCATTTTTCTGCTCGGCCGCGCAGGCGAGCCCGTCCGACCGCTACTGCTCGCGAAAAAACAGGACCTGCCCATTGCCGACACCTTCGGCATCTACGTCCTTGAGCGCATTTTCGATATGGCCAGCGTTGCCGTGATCTCCGCGGTTGGGCTGGTCCTCTTCGGTATGCGTCCGCATTCAGGTGAAATCGCCAGCGAGCTGGAAACCGCCGCCAAAACCACCGGCACAATTTTGTTCGCCGGCGTGCTGGCCGCCACCGTCGCACTGATCTATTTACGCCTCCACGGTACCGCTCTTTTGGAGCGCCGTCTTCAAACCGTAATTCAGGCCGGTAGCTGGCGCAGCTCCTTGGCGGGTGTCGTGCTAGGTTTCGTTCGCGGCGTGCAAACCATCCGCACCTGGAAAGATTTAGTTCTCGCCACCGTTTATTCCGGACTGCACTGGTTCGTTGTCTGCCTCGTATATTACTGGGTCTCCCACAGCTTCACGGGAACGCTCCACACCCTCGGCCTGGCCGACTCTTTGCTGGTCCTGGCATTTACACTGGTGGGCTCGACCATTCAGTTGCCCGGCATTGGCGGCGGCTCGCAAGCGGGCGCCATCATTGCATACACAGCGATTTTTGGGGTAGAAAGAGAACCCGCGGTAGCTGCCTCCATGGTGCTGTGGGCCATAACCTTCGCCGGTTGCGGCATACTGGGCGTCCCCATGTTGATTCACGAAGGTTGGGGCCTGCGCGAGCTGAAACGCATGGCCGCGGAAGAAAAGAAAGTAGCGGCCGTCACGCTGAAATGAGCGCATTGGAATAAGCTCGTTACAATAAGTAAGAAAGAAAACTTTTGCGAAGTCAGAGATTTAAATTATCGCCAGTTGCCGATCTGTCAGGAGATGACCCCGAGTGAAGTGCCCCTTCTGCGCTCATATTGACGACAAGGTGATCGATTCACGCGAAGGCCGCGCAGGTGACACCATCCGTCGCCGCCGCGAGTGCCTCAAATGCGCGCGCCGATTCACCACTTACGAACGCATCGACGAAATTCCCTACATGGTCGCCAAGAAAGACGGCCGCAGAGAGCGCTTCGAACGGCAAAAAATTTTGCAGGGTCTGCTCAAGGCTTGCGAGAAACGCCCGGTAGCTACACCGAAACTGGAAGCCATCGTGGACGAGATCGAAGGCGTCGTACACGAGGCCACCGAGCGCGAGCTGACTACCTCGGAAATCGGCGAGATGATCATGCGCGGCCTGAAAAAACTCGACAAGGTAGCCTACGTGCGCTTTGCATCGGTCTACATGGATTTCAAAGATGTACAGGAATTTATGTCCGAATTGAAGGGCTTGCTGAAAGAACGCACCAAAAAATAGTACAGCCGAAAAATTAATCAACCACCGTCAAAGGGGACTCATGCGGAAATCGATCATCACAGCTTTGATTTTACTGGCGGCCAGCGGTGCTTACCTTACCGCCCGCACCCAGCACCGAGAGAGAGCCGCCAGAGCAGCCTCCCCCTGCGGTATTGATCCAGAAAGAATTCGTGCGCATGTGAAGTTTCTATCAAGCGACCTGCTCGAAGGCCGCGGCATGGGCCAGCGCGGCAGCGACATCGCCGCCGAATACATCGCCACCCAATTCGCACTCGATGGCCTGAAGCCGGCCGGCGATCAAGGCACCTACTTCCAGGAAGTCCCCATGGTCAAAATCACCACTCTTCCAGATACAACGATGTCGCTCGTTCCTAAAAGCGGCGAACCGGCGCAACTGAAAAATCTCGACGACTTTGTCATCCACAACGAAACGCAAACCGACGTCGCCGACATCGACGCCCCCATCGTTTTCGTCGGCTACGGCATCACCGCCCCGGAATATAAATGGGACGATTACAAAGGCGTCGACCTGAAAGGAAAAGTAGCGCTGCTTTTCGTCAATGAGCCCACTTCCGACGATCCCAAGTTTTTCAAAGGGAAAGCACTCACCTACTACGGCCGCTGGACTTATAAATATGAAGAAACCGCGCGCCACGGAGCGATTGCCACGTTGATCATTCATCGCCGCGATCTGGCCAGCTACGGCTGGGAAGTTGTGCGCAATTCGAACGGCAAAGACAAATCCTACCTCCGCCTGGATGGGACCCCGCATTTGCAAGGCGCCTCGTGGATTCAACTGGACGTGGCCAAAAAATTGGCAGCCATGTCTGGTACCGATGTCGACAAGATGTTTCAGCAAGCCCAATCGCGCGATTTCAAGCCCGTCGAATTACCGGTGCACCTGAAGGCCCACGTGGTCAGCGCCGTCCGCCCGTTTAATTCCAGAAACGTTCTCGCCATGCTTCCGGGCAGCGACCCCGCTCGTCGCGACGAAACCGTCATGTACACCGCCCACTACGACCACCTGGGCATCGACACCAGCGCCAAGGGCGACAATATTTACAACGGTGCGGTAGACAACGCCACAGGCTGCGGCATCATCCTGGAACTGGCGCGAGCCTGGGCACAATCAGAACAGCAGGGTCAGGCCCCGCCACGATCCATCTTATTCGCCGCGGTAACCGCAGAGGAACAAGGCCTCCTCGGTTCAGAATTCCTAGGCAAGCATTTTTCAACTCCAGTCGGAAAAGTTACCTTGGATTTAAATTACGACGCCATCGCCCCCATCGGCGACCCGGAAGAAGTAGAAGTCACCGGCGCCGAGCGCACCACTTTTTACCCGCAAGTAGAAAAGACCGCGCAGAAATTTGGCCTGTCCATTCGCGAGGACGCGCAACCGGAAGCCGGCCACTACTACCGCTCCGATCATTTCAGCTTGGCCCGCGTGGGCATTCCCTCGTTTTCAATTAGCGAAGGAGTGAAATTCAAAGGCCATGACGAAGCCTGGGGCCGGGCTCAAGCCAAAGACTACGTCGAGCATCACTACCACCAGCCCAGCGACGAATACCGCCCCGAAATGGACTTCACCGGCCTCGCAAAAGTCGCCCAGTTCGGCTACGACCTGGGTTTGCAAGCCGCATCGCAACCCGCCCTCATCCAATGGCAGTCAGGCGACGAATTCGAGCCCGCCAGAAAAAAAGCCGCCCAATAACTCGCGGCAGTGGCGCAAGTTTTTTTGTGTTGGAAATCCCGTTGCTACTCAGTCCGTCCCACATCGCGAATCCCAAAAAGACGGAGGGTGCCCCACCCTCGATTTTTAGGGTTTACCCGCCGTGGCGGGTGGGTCTCGCAGTTTCCTGGGTTTTGAAGTTTCCCAGGTTTTTCCTAGCTTTTGAATTTTCCTTGAATTGGTGGGTCTGAAGTTTCGAAGAACAATCTGCGCAGCTCGTTGCCTGATTTCCTGCGTTGCCGGTAATCTGGTTGCTGGCCCCTACAGTCGCATCTTTTCCCGCAAAGTCAGGGGCCTCACAAAGAAGACCAATTCTCCTGGTTTGGCTTCTGCCCTGAACTGTCCGCACCTGTTACCAGCAGCAACGCCGGACTCCAAAATCTTTTTTATTCGGTAAGATGGCGCTCTGTTTAGGTTGTCCCTCGGGGCTTCTCCGGGAACCACTTTTGCCCACTCCTGACAATCTACGTACTCGTCACTCGTGATAGCAATCGTGTCCCCGTCTTTCGGCAGGGGTTTGGGGCCAAGAATGGCAGTTCGGTCGCACGGACTTGAGGACACTGAGTCCACCGTTACCTCCTTCCTCGCCAGATGGAGAACCACTACTCCGTCTTTGTTTGTCGGTGCAATTAAATCCCCACCGTGCCACGGACCAAGCGACACGTTGACGCACTCGTTAGTGATTGGCTTTCCGTTGTGGGCATTCAGGACTCTTATGTGAATCTCCTGGCTGTGTGCTGGACACGACCACATCACGGATACCACCAGCAGGACACCGACTTGAATTTCTCGATTCATGCCCAGAAAAAGCATACCTGAATTAGAGGAAAGGATTCTTAACTCCCGATAAGTCGTTACTGTGTAAAAGGACTCAAGTCTGGACAACCGGATGCAACCGCAATGCCCAAATCAAAATCCCAATCGGAATTCCCACCGCCGCGATGACCATAACCAACATAATCACCAGGAAAATCCAATCCCGTCCAGTGTGATGTCCCGGTTGCTCCCGCTCCCGCATCAATAATCGATAATTCCGCCGATTCGCCTTCCAAGCCACGTGGAAAATATCGCCTGCGACAGGAATCGCTCCCACCACCGTTTCGAGCAGCACATTGGCAAGCATGCGCATCAACGTCACAGTTCGCGCGCCGCGTTGCCAGGACGCAAACACAATCAAAAACGATGCGGTCCCCGCCATCGCATCGCCGATCCCCGGTATCCATCCAATCAGCGCATCAAGTCCAAATCGAATCTTGGTCCCAGGGATTTGAAACATATCGTCCAACAGCGACGCAATATAATCCAGGTGCTTGTCTGAAGTGATTTTGCCTGAAGTAATTTTACGGGGCATATCCTGAACACTCTACTATGCCGCGTCACACAGCTAGCTACGTGAAGTTCATGAGGATGCTGCTTTCGTGCGAGGAACCACCGCCTTGCCTTCGGGCTCGCCCAATCGCTCGTTCTGCTCCTCGCCATTCCCCGCTGCCACAGTAGTCCGCCATCTCACTGTTCCAAAAATCTCCCGCGCCAACACCATCCCGGCATGTTGCGCGTCAATCTCACGCCAGCGCGCTATCCCCAGAATCCAAATCCCACTCAAAATTACCGCGCACCCCGTCCCCGTGGCTATGATCAACAGTCGTGGTGGAAACGATTGGTGCTCCGGCGCTTCCGGCAAATCCAAAACTTCCACGGCCGGACTTTCCCTGGCTTCCTGTATTTTCACCGTGTCCAATTCCGCCTGCAATGTCTCGTAAACCGCTTCCTCCATTTTCAATTTCCGTAATTTGCTCTCATAGGGCACACCTAGTACTGGCAATTGTCGCAAGGTTGGAAATGTACTGGCGGGCGCCTCTCCATCCACGAATGCCTTTCCTCTATACGTGCCCAGTAATTTCTTTTGCTGATTTACAAGTTCAGAAACGCGTGCCTGTAAGGAGCGTACTTGCGGGCTGCTGTTCGTATAGATCTGCCGAACCTCCTCCAACTGTGACTCTGCGGCGATGAGCTCCCCTTGTAGCTTTCCCGCATTTTCAACCATCGTCCGCACCTGATCGCTGATCCCCATCGCCGCGTTCTTGCTGGCGAACTCGCTGAGCTCCTTTTC
Organism: uncultured Acidobacteriota bacterium; assembly: GCA_963733775.1. GTDB lineage: Bacteria > Acidobacteriota > Terriglobia > Acidiferrales > UBA7541 > Acidiferrum. The sequence continues at coordinate 1,425,759 of CAVTEE010000006.1, forward strand.
CGCGCTGTCCATATCAACCTTTACAACTTTCAACCGCTCTTGCAGAAACTCCCGCTCACGACGCGCTGAAGAATTGTTGAGCTTGGACATGAGCGTATCCAGTTCTTCCACATATGCGCCCACCATGGCCGCCGCACGCTGCGGATCACTATCCGTAACGCTTAAAACCACCATCCCGGTTTTCGGGTCCTCGCTGAAGCTTGTTTTTTCTTCCAGCCGGGTGCGCGCTTTTTCCTGTAGACCAACCCGATAAACCTTCTTTAAGTTAAACTTGTCAACCATTCGATCCTCGACTGTCCGGCTCCGCATAACCGCAATCAACAGCGCGCCACTGCTACTCACTCCCAATAAATCGCCCGCCATCGAACCGAGTCCGCCGGTCAGTTGCTGCAACGCCAATTTGTTCGCCGAGTGCGCCTCTGGAGGCATCAATTTGGACGTCGAAACGTATTGCTTGGGAATTACCAACGACAGCAGTATCGCGCCCCAAAACCCTGCCAGCGCCCAATGCATCGTGACCTGTTGCTTCGCCCACAGCAGTTGCAGCAGCAATAACCCGCTCGGCCACGTTTGCGCCGCCTGCCGTTCCAGCACCGGCACCGCAACATCCCCCGGCGCTGTCAGCCGCACATCGTTGACCTTGACCAACTCCGGCGTAGTCAGTACTTCTGCCTGGCGCAACTCCGGCGCAGTTAACACTGTCGCCGTTGAGTCCCCGCCATCCTGGCTCTCCAACTCTGGCGGAGCCTCAGTCGCAGTCTCTAATTGCTGTTTCATTTCTGCTTACCAGCCTGCGAAACCCGTTCGTCCAAAGAAGGTGGTGCCCCATCGCGAAGCCCACGCTTCGTCCCAGTGATTGCTTTATTTCAAAGCTTCAGATCAGAGGAGTGATCGCCGATTTGCAATGGTGGATGCATCTAAGACACCAATCCCGTTCGACTCACAATGTGGCACTTAGACGCCGTTTCTCGCGTAACGATCCACGGTCCCTCCCACAGTGGGCTCGTTAATTTTCAAAACGGGAATGCATAGGGAATTGACTAGCGATTACTGGAATAGAACGCGGGCGAGCCACTACGAGGCACTTGATTTCAATTCTTCGCAGCCGAGTTTACAGTTAGCGCGGCCAGACCCCCGCCGTAAACGACTTAATGGTGTGAAATCCCAACCGGTCGTAGAGTTGCACCGCGGTGCGGTTCTCCGAAGTCACCGTCAACGTCAATTCCTTAAACTTTAAAGCGCGCAGCGCATCACTCGATTTTTGCATCAGCATGCGCCCAAGCCCGTGTCCCTGAAATCCCGGAACCACGCAAATTTGTGTGGTGTGCCCAACTCCCGGCGACACTTCACTCGTCAGCACTGCGGCAACTAGCTCGTCACTCCCCGGCTGCCGCAAAACGAATGACGCCGCCGGGACGAACTGCCCGCAACCCGGAAGCAAAATAATATTTTTCAGAAAGCGCAGCGCCCCCGTCATGCTGCGATACTGATCGTTAATCTCTCCGTCCACATGATCCGCGTACGACAAATAAATCAACTTGGCGCATGGTTCGAAGTATCGATCGTTCCAGCGATCGATCCGCAGTCCGCCAGAATTATTTGAATTGGCCTTCGCCGTTTTCTGCAAATCCAGCAGCATGAACTGCCGCGTGTATAAGCTGAATCCCTGATCGCGCAGTGGCGTATCGATCGGTCCGCTGAAAGGCATCAGTTGCGCCTCAATACGCTCCAGGTGCGGAATGGCTCGCATGGCGAAAAGCGTCTCCTCCAGCAATCTCTGCGCAATAACCGACTGGGGGAATTGCGCTGACACATATAGCCCGCCGATCAATCCTTTTTGTTCCTCCATCACATAAAACGAATACCCCGCCGCATTTCCATTCTCAAACGCCACGCTGCCCGCCAGGGCGCGAGCCTCCAGAAAACGTTTGATCAGTTCCAGCGCCCCGCGATAATCCCAATGCAATTCCTTGCGCCAGTGGCGAGATTCTTCTTCAAGAAGGGATTCAAGTTGCCGGACTGTAGTCTGTCGTAAATCGACAATGTTCATGGGTGAAGTGGAATGCGAGCGGCCCGCCGCTACATTCCTATGATAGCCGATTCGCCCAATGGCGCGGGAACCCGCCCGCCCCGCGTTGCTGCGATATAAATGCGACACACGCCCGCCTGCCCGCGGAACTCCCCAGCGCAAGGGTGTGCTAGCATGCGAATTATCAATTTGTTTTATCTTTCTATTGTGAGGAACAGAAAAACGGCGCTCTAGACCTTCGCGTTGCGCAGATTACGCATGTCCATTCTCTCTGAGCTTCGTTATCCCACACGCTGGTACACCAGGCTTCTCACCGCTGTTTTGGCGCTCGTATTTTTCGCCGTGCTCGCCACCGCGGGCGTTGCCGGCTTCCTCGTCTATCGCATCGTCAAACCGGAACGCACCAGCTCCGAAATTAATTTGCAAAGTTTCCCCGGCCGCCCAGATGCCATGCAATTCACGGTCTTGGGTCAGCAAGCCCGCGAAGGGTGGTTTTTTCCAGGGCTCCGCGGCGCGGCCACCATCATTCTTTGCCATGGTTATGGTTCCAGCCGCGCGGAACTGCTCACTCTCGTCTCCGCTTTGCAAGACCATCAGTACAACGTCTTCTTGTTTGATTTTGCCGCGCACGGCGGCAATTCCGGCACCACTACCTTCGGCTATCGCGAAGCTGACGAACTACGTTCCGCTATCGATGCCGTAGCCGCCCGTAACGACGTGGATCCCCACAGTGTCGGCGTGTGGGGTTACAACCTCGGCGCCTACGCGGCCTTGCGCGAGGCCGAGCGTGACGCGCGCATCCGCGCATTGGTGCTCGACTCCGTCTACGACACCCCCGCGCAAATGGTGAAGATTGGCGTGGAGCGCACCGGCCTCGCCGGTTTCCCACTCATGATCCGTTCCGCGGAGTTCAGTTTCGACCTGCTAAATGCGCAGTTTCGCAAAGAGCCGCCTTTGTCCGCGCGGCTGAATGCCGTGGCGAACGTTCCCATACTTTTTATTCAGGCGTCGGATGATCCCGAGCTCGGCGCTATCTCGCGCAATATGTACCTAAAAGCCTCCGGGCCTCGTGAGCAAGCCGTTATCGGACTTGGAAATTTTGTGGCCATGAATGATGACGACAAACGCGCCTACGAAAATCGCGTCGTATCTTTTTTTCTCGCTAATCTGCCCGCCATCATGCGCAACTCACGTTAAAGCATCGGCCTCGTTAAAAGCGTGGCCTGACCACCACAACCTCCGCATCTGGCGACTGCTCGGAAACCACCGCGATGACCTGTGCACTCTTCTCGAGCTCCTCAAGATTTTTCGCGCCCGTCACCACCACCGCCTCGCCAGCGACATTCGGGCTCCATTCGGGAATTTCACGGTGCACGTAAAAATTCAGTTGGTACTGCCAAGAACGCTGCAGTTTGAACGAATAAGTATTAGCCGCGCGTTCCGTGCCAATCTGTCCTGCGCAACTCCGCGCGGAAAGTAGCGGATCCAGCTTACCGATCGACACATAAACCAAATTCAACAAGAACAGTACCAGCACAACACAAAACGTTAGCCCCGCACGCGTCCGCCGTAGCAACGCCGCTCCAATCACAATCAATCCACCCACCACCGCCGCAATAACGTAAAGCGATACCAACGGTCCTCGAACATGGGCCTTCGAAAAAAATACCCAACTCGGTGACACGAATAACAGCAAGCCGATCAACCCAAGAACAAATCGCCCAAAAGCATGTCTGGATTTCAGCGCGTGTGTGACCGCCACTGAAATCAGAAACCCTAAGGGAAGCACCGCCGGAAGAATGTAGCCAGGCAGTTTCGATTTCGATAAAGAAAAAAACAAAATGGGAAACACACCCCACGCCGCCAAAAAGAATATTTGTGACCGTTGGGTGCTGCTTTCTGATTTGCCTGGTTCTCTAAAAGCAAACCATACCAACCAAAATAACCAGGGCAAAAGCGCCATGATCGTAATCGGCAGGTAATACCAAAATGGTTGAATATGCTGAAATTCCGGCGTCAAATAACGCTTGAAATTGTGTTCAATAATGAAAATCCGAAAGAACTCGGGATTGCGGCGAGCGCACAACACGTACCAGGGAAGGCACGTCAGAAAAAATGTAGCCAAGGCGATGGGGTGAAACAACCGCAGCGCCTCGCGCCAATGCTTGGTTGTCGCCGCCCACAAAACTATCGCGCCCCCGGCCAGGATTAACGCGGCGGGCCCCTTAGCCAGAACCGCTATACCCAGGAAAAATCCAAAAAGCGCCAAGCTGAGATAAACAGTTTTCTTCGCCAGCGGAACGGCCGCTTGCACCTCATGTGTTCCCTCAGGGAATAATTTCCCAGCCGGAACTACCTCCAGCGCCACCGCCGCGCACACCGTCCCAATGCTCAACATCGCGCTGAACGGCATGTCCGTCGACGCAGCATGCGAAAATCCGATCATCCCCACCGTGGACGGCAAAAGCAGCAGCACCCACCGCGCCATCTGCCACCCGCCGAGGCGCAGCGCCAGCCACGCCAGAGCAAGCGTCGCAAGCACTGCGGACACCGCGCTCGGCAACCGCGCGCTGGCTTCGTTCACGCCGAACAATTTGAAACACACCGCCGCCGACCAATAATAAAAAACTGGCTTTTCAAACCACGGCTTCCCGTAAAGTCGCGGCGTGACCCAGTCGCCCGTTTCCGCCATATCTCGCGCGATCCACGCGTAGCGCGGCTCATCAGGCCCGATAAACCCGAAAGCCCCCAAATGACTGAAGTAGCAAACGTACAGCGTCAGAAGAATCAGCACCGCCCAACTGAACTTGCGAAAGGATAAGTCGCGAAAGGCTATGTCGCGCAACGATGAGTTGTGCAAAGAACTATCGCGGTAAGAATCGTCGCCGGGTTTTTTCGCCAAGGCTGGTGCGGTATCGTTCATTCGAAAAAGAAACTAGGACGTGAGTCTAACATCGTGCGCAATCTCCATGGCATTGTAGCCGCGCCCGCAGGCATACTGTCGAGGCAGCAGAGGGCGTCGTCTCAAAAAGCGATGAAGGAATGGGCAGAACACGCGGTTGTGCGCGCAATGTTAAAAATTCTGGAAGTCCTGCCGCGCCAAATGGCGCGCTCGCTAGCCGCTTCCGTGGCCTATCTGCTTTTTCTCCTGTCGCCGAAGCTGCGCAAAACCGCCGAATTTAATCTCCGCCTGGCATTCCCGGATTGGACCGAAGCTCAACGCGCCGCCGTAATCCAAAAAATGACCCGCAATCTCGGCTGGATGGCCGCCGAGTTTGCCCATTTGCCAAAATATTCAAAACAAAACATCGAGGACGTAGTCATTCTCGATGGCCATGAAAATTTCCTGCAAGGCCATCAACAAGGAAAAGGAGTCTTATACCTAACCGGCCACATCGGCGCCTGGGAACTCTCTTCTTTCGCCCACGCCTTGTACGGTTACCCTCTGCACTACATGGCCCGCCCGCTGGATAACCGCAGACTCGATCTACTCGTCAACCGCTACCGTTCTTTAAGCGGCAATCGTCCCATATTCAAAAACGAATCCGCGCGCACCATGCTGAAAGTCTTGAAAGTTGCCGGCACCGTAGGAATCCTTGCCGACCAAAACACGATGCCAGAAGAAGGCGTCTTCGTAGATTTTTTCGGCACGCCAGCCTGCACCACCACAGGCCTCGCGCGCGTCGCCTTGCACACCGGTGCCGCGGTAGTCCCCGGTTATGTATTTTGGGATCCTCAAATCAAAAAATACCGCCTCAGATTCGAGCCGCCCGTAGAGTTAACCCGCACCGGAAACACGGACCGCGATATTCTCGAGAACACCCAGAAATTCACGAAGGTCCTCGAACAAATTATCAGAAAATATCCCGACCAGTGGGTGTGGCTGCATGGCCGCTGGAACACCAGGCCGCCGGGTGATCCGCCGTTGTACAAATTTAATTAACTTGTGGCTTGTCTGAAAACGAAATTAAAAGTTAGCGAGGACGCATCATGAAAAAAACCGCTAAAGAATTAGCCGCCGCGGTCGGAGCCACACTCGATGGAAATGGCGATCTGGAGTTGAGCGCAGTCGCCTCTCCAGAACGCGCCGGCCCCCGTGATTTAATTTATGTTGACTCCGCAAAAAACGCCTCGCGCGCCAATGCTTCAGCCGCAACCTGTGTGATCGCCCCGCCAGGCCTCGAGCTACCAGCTAAAACCATCCTACGCACCGCCACCCCGAAACTGGCCTTTGCCAAAGCCGCCGTTCTGCTCATGGACCGCACGCCCATTGCTACCGGCGTACATCCCACCGCGGTCGTCGCCGCCCTCGCACAAATTGCCCCCAACGTCAGCATCGGCCCTTACGCCGTCATCGGCGAAGACGTCCACATTGGCGAAAGCACACAAATCGGCCCCCACGCCGTAATCGGCGCCGGATGCTGGATCGGCAAAAATTGCCGAATTCATGCGCGCGTCACTTTATATGCCGGCGCCCGCCTCGGCGACCGCGTAGAACTTCACTCCGGCGCGGTAATCGGTGCCGATGGTTTTGGATATGCATTCGGCGAAGGCCAGCATTGGAAATTTCCGCAAACAGGAATTGTCGAAATCGGCGACGACGTCGAAATCGGCGCCAACACCACCATTGATCGCGGCTCCCTTGAGGACACTAGGATTGCCGCCGGCGTAAAGCTGGACAACCTCGTTCACATCGGTCACAACTGCGAAATCGGCGAGCACTCCGTGATTGCCGCCCAGGTCGGACTCTCCGGTTCTTGCACCTTCGGCAAAAATGTTGTCGTCGGCGGACAGGCCGGCTTTGGCGAACGCTGCAAACTGGAAGACGGTGCCATCATCGGCGGCCAGTCAGGAGTCCTCGGAGGCAAAATCGTTCGCAGCGGCGAGACCGTCTGGGGCACCCCCGCTCGTTCCCTGGAAAAATTCAAGGAACAGTTTGCCTGGCAGAGTCGCCTCCCCGAATTAGCAGCAAGAATCAAAAACCTCGAGGCCAATGTGAGAAAATAAGGCGTACCCTGTGAATTTGAAGTCCGCAGAAGGCAGGCGCAGTTTGCAATCGTCAGCCGCAACAGAAAAACAAAATTGGCGCCTAATCGTCGTCGGCGGCCACACTCGCAGCATCGGCAAAACGCAACTCGTCTGCGATGTGATCCGCGCGTTCCCAGAAGAAAACTGGATCGCAGGCAAGATCACTCAATACGGCCACGGCGTCTGCGCGAAAAACGGCGAGAATTGTGGCTGCGCTCCCGACGAACACAGTTACGCGATCAGCTGGGAAAAAAGCGCGACAACCGGCACCGACAGCTCCCGTTTCCTCGCCGCGGGCGCGCAACGCTCCTTCTGGCTCAGGACTAAGCAAGGCTTTCTAGCCGAAGGCCTCCCGCTCTTGCGCGAGGCCCTCGCCGACCTTCGCCCCACCAACGCTTCAGAACCACCCACACTCATCCTTGAGAGCAACTCCGTTTTACAATTCGTCCAGCCCAGTTTATATTTTGCGGTAATCGACCCCAGCCGCGACGACTTCAAAGACTCCGCTCGCGTCGTTCTGGACCGCGCCGACGCCCTCGTCCTGCGAGGCGCCAGCGGCACCGATGGCGCGCCATCCAGCGAAGCTCCTTGGATGAAGCTGCCTCGCCAGCTCCTGAATCAGGCTCCTTCAGTTCACCAAAAGGAAGGCGACCCTCTACCTCTCCCGCTTCAAGTGCTCATCAGGCGCACCCTCGAAGCCCCCGCTGACGTCAAGTTGTAACCTTTACCGTGCCGTTCTCATCTCCAAAGAAGACAATGTCGTTGACCGCTGGGGTCAATCCCGGCGATAATCTACTAGTACTAGTGTAGGCGCTGTATAAGTGTTGGGGGCCCCTGGTCCAGATTTGGGCTTATTCCGGGCAACGGTAATAGATTTTCCGCTTTCCAAATCTTAAGTAGGGTTACCCGTCGCTCGCGCGATGGGAGGGGGAATAGCACCTGATGGCGTCTTCTGTCCGCATGGAGGATGAATTCGCAGTTGCTCAGGCGCCGCTACCTTGGCGCCAGCAGAATTGGGCTGAGAGCCTCGAAAGCTCCATCGAGCGCGGCGCCAATCACCTCTTGTCCCTCCAGACCGAAGAAGGCTTCTGGCTCGGCGAACTCGAAGCCGACACCACCCTCGAATCCGACTACATCTATTACCTGTTCGTACTCGGCAAAGCCGATCCCGACCGCATCGCCAAGCTCGCCACCTACGTCCGTCGCCGCCAACTCGAGGACGGGGGCTGGAGCATCTATCCCGGTGGCCCCTCTGAACTGAACGCCACCTGCAAGGCCTACTTCGCCCTGAAATTGGCCGGTGACCCCATCGACTCGCCGCACATGACTCTCGCGCGAGCCGCCGTGCACAACTTGGGCGGCCTCGAACTCACCAACTCTTACACCCGCTTTTACCTCGCTCTTGTCGGCGCAGTCGGCTGGGAACTAGTTCCCGCCATTCCACCCGAGCTGATGCTTCTGCCCAACTGGTTCTACATAAACATTTACGAATTTTCTTCATGGACCCGCGCCATCGTCATCCCCATGATGATTCTCTCCGCGCTGCGCCCCAACTGGAAACTCCCCGAACGTGCCCAGGTCGACGAACTTTTCAGAGATCCCACCCGCAAACGCGCCGCTTTTGACTGGAGCAAGCAGCTCATCTCCTGGCGGAATTTTTTCCTGGCCCTCGATCGCGGCTTGAAATTTTACGAGCGCCTCCCTTGGAAGCCCCTGCGTCAACGGGCCCTGCGCGAAGCCAAATCGTGGGTCCTCGAGCACATGGAGCGCTCCGAAGGCTTGGGCACCATCTATCCGGCGATGATGAATTGCATCTTCTCCCTGGTAGCCATGGGTTATGGCCCCGACGATCCTCTGACCTGCCGCGAAACCCGCGAATTTGCTCGCTTCGAAATCGAAGACGAAGAAACCATTCGCTTGCAGCCCTGCGTCTCCCCCGTCTGGGATACCGCCATCGCCATGGTCGCTCTCGAAGAAGCTGGCGTAGCTCCCGACGATCCCGCACTGGTTCAGGCCGCTGACTGGATTTTGTCCAAACAGATTCTCGGCCCCGGTGACTGGCAAGTAAAAAACAAAGATGCCGAGCCCGGTGGCTGGGCTTTCGAATTTCGCAACGATTTTTATCCCGACGTGGACGACACCGCTTTCGTCCTGATGGCTTTGCAGCGCGTAAAATTCCCCGACGCCAAGCGCATGGAAGCCGCAACTCGCCGCGGCGTTCAATGGCTCCTGAGCATGCAGAATCGCGATGGCGGCTGGGGCGCGTTCGACCGCGACAATGATCGCCGCTTCCTCTGCAATATTCCGTTCGCCGACCACAACGCCATGATCGACCCGTCCACCGCCGACGTCACTGCGCGCGTGCTTGAGTGCCTCGGACGCTTTGGCTGGCCCACCGATCATCCCGCCATACAAAAAGCCGTCAAATTTTTACTCAAAGACCAATGTGGCGACGGTTCCTGGTTCGGACGCTGGGGCGTGAACTACGTCTATGGCACCAGCGGCGTCCTCCGCGCTCTGGAAACCGTTTCTCTAACAGCGCAGGAATATTGCCAGCGGGCCGTGGCTTGGCTCAAATCTGTCCAGCAAGACGACGGCAGTTTCGGCGAATCGCTCAAAACTTATTCTGACGTCTCCTCGAAAGGCCAAGGCGGCAGCACTCCATCCCAAACCGCCTGGGGCCTGATCGGTTTGCTAGCCGGCTCAAACACCAGTGACCCAGCCATCACTCGCGCGGTCTCTTATTTGGTCGGCAGCCAGAACGAAGACGGTTCCTGGAGCGAGCACGAATTCACCGGCACCGGTTTCCCCTGCGTCTTTTATCTGAAATATCATCTTTATCGCAATTCCTTCCCGGTATACGCGTTGTCGCGTTACCACAATCAGGCCCGCAGAGCCGACGAATTCTGCGCCTTGAAGTTCCAGCCCAACGAGTTCCGGCTGCGTTCCGGAATCTAGCGCGCATGATGCGCTTTCCTCCGCAACTCCTCTGGAAGTTGAACAAAATCCGCATCGCACAAAAATTATTTGGCCCTGCGCGTTATCCCTGGGCCTTGCGCCTCGATTTAGCGCAGTTTCCCGCTCAAACCGAAGTCACGCCTCAGAACGGCGTCAATTCGTCCGCGAATATTTCCTCGAGGGACTCGCTGGCTCTCTCGAATGTACGAGCAAGCTCCGCGCCCATCGTGTGGATCGGTGGCGATAGTCCGCTGCGACATGCACGCGTCGGCCATTTGGCGCGCGAAATCGTCGACACCGGCCGAACGGTTTTCGTCGAAATGGATGGCACCATTTTGCGCCGCCGTATCCATGAATTCCGCCCCGTCTCGCGCCTTTATCTCGTTTTGCCGCTCAATGGCCTGGAAGATGCTCACGATTCCCGCGCTCAGCGCACCGGAAACTTTCGCGCCACCATGGAAGCCCTCCGCACCGCCAAACTTTCTGGCTTTCATATTTGCATCGAGACAACAATTTTCCCCGGCTCCAGCCGCAACGAACTTTTCGAGCTGGCTAAATTTATTTCAACTTTGGATGTCGATGGCTGGATTTACAAACGCCCAACGGCAGCCACTAACGACGCAACCATCAGCGAAGCGTTGCTGTCTGCGCGCGAGCTGATACCAAGCCAGCATTGGAGATCTTTTTCAGCGCTTCTCGATTTGACCGCTACCTCTGCTGAACCCAACTTTGGGAAAAAAAGCATCGCCTATCCAATCGCTGAAAAAGTTGAAAAAGTTTCCACCCGCGAACCTCGCGAGGTTCACGGCGAGGGATTACGCGCGCTATGACCACTCTCGTCACCGGTGCCGCAGGTTTCCTAGGCAGCCACGTAGCCCGTCAACTTGTAGCTCTCGGCGAAGACGTCCGCGTCCTCGTCCGTGCCTCCAGCTCCAACCGTGCCATCTCGGATTTGTCGCTCGAATACGTCACCGGCGATCTGCGCGATCAATCTTCACTCGTGCGCGCCATGAACGGCGTTCAGCGCGTATTTCACGTCGCCGCCGACTACCGTCTGTGGTCCAAAAATCCTCAGGACATTTACGACTCCAATGTCGCCGGCACAAAAAATTTATTAGCCGCCGCGCGCCAGGCCAATATAAAAAAGCTCATTTACACCAGCACGGTGGCCACCATCGCCGTCGACCGCCCGGCACTCCCCAACGAATTCACCGACTCCAGGCTCGACGAAATGGTCGGCCATTACAAACGCTCCAAGTGGATGGCCGAGCAAGAAGTTTTGCAAGCCGCCAAAGACGGCCTGCCCGTCGTCGTCGCCATGCCCACCACCCCGGTAGGTCCGTGGGATTGGAAACCCACTCCCACTGGAAAAATCATAGTCGATTTCCTCAATGGCAAAATGCCCGGTTACGTCGAAACCGGCTTGAACTTCGTTGGTGTGGAAGATTGTGCCGCAGGCCATTTGCTCATCGCCGAAAAAGGCAAAATCGGCGAGCGCTATTTATTAGGCGGTGAAAATCTCACCCTCAAGCAAGTTTTGGACTCGCTCGCGCAACTCACCGGTCTGCCCGCCCCCAAGTTCAAAATTCCTCATAGTCTGGCCTTAGGTGTAGCCTATGCAGAGACCGCGTTTTCCCGGCTCATCGGTCGCGAGCCGCAAATTCCCGTGGAAGGCGTAAAAATCGCCCAGCACTTAATGTTTGTTGATTGCACCCACGCGCAAAAAGAATTGGGTTTTCGCGCCGAACCGGTATCGGCAGCATTCGAACGTGCAGTTCGCTGGTACGAAAAAAACGGCTACGTCAGTACCCGGCGCATCAAACGCATGGGCCACGCCGTGCCAGCGTAGCCAAACGATACTACGATGAACATTCTCATCACTTACGCGGTCGAAGCAGAATTCGCCCCCTGGCGCGCGCTGCGAAATCTGGAAAAAGTTACTGTCGGCGGCGTTGAACTGCACCGTGCTCAAGTCGGAAGAGCGACCGTGGATTTTGTTACCACCGGAATGGGTTCTGCGAATGCGCAGCGGATTGCGGCGGCAGTCATCTCAAAAGACTATTCATTTTGCGTGGCATCCGGATTCGCGGGAGCCCTGAAAGCATCCGTTAACTCAGGAGACGTCGTCGTCGCCAGAAAAGCACAGCACGATGGCAACGGTGGCACTGTGGTTTGTGCGCGGAACCTCTGGACGAGCGCTTTCAGCGATGGCGCGAAACCCATCGAATCTTTATTGACCACCGATCAGGTTGCGAGCACTGCGGCAGAGAAAGCGCGGCTCGCTCCTTTCGCTGAAGCGGTAGACATGGAAAGCTTTTGGATACTATCGGTGGCGCGCACCAAACAAGTCCCGGCCATCGCCATCCGCGTAATTTCCGACTCTTTCGATCGCGACCTGCCGGTGGATATCGACACCATGGTGGACGAGGAAGGCAATGTGCGCGTTGGCGGCGTCGTACGCTACATTGCAAAACATCCGCTGGCACTCCCGGCGCTCGTGCGTCTCGGTCGCGAAAGTAAAACAGCAGCAGAAGCGCTCGCACATTTTCTCGAGGCCTACATCAAAAAATTATCGTTTGCCACACACGGCTGGCCTCCGCCCGAACTGCAGGAAGTGGCCGCCTCATGAGCCACACGCGAACCATGCTTCATCCCGCCGCCACATTGGGCCCCGTCCCCCAAACCATGCACGCCGGCGTCTACCGCGAAAAGGGCATCGTCCGCGTCGAAGAAGTCCCTGTCCCCGACGTCGCCGACGGTGAAGTCCTGATCAAAGTCGCGGCCTGCGGCATTTGCGGCACCGACATCAAAAAAATTTTTCAAGCCTACGTAAATCCCCCGCAAATTCTGGGACACGAACTCGCCGGCACCATCGTCGCCGTGGGCCCCGGCGTCACCAAATGGAAACCAGGCGACCGCGTCATGAGTTTCCATCACGTCCCCTGCGGAAATTGTTTTTATTGCCAGCGCCGCCTCTTCTCTCAATGCAAACAATACAAGTCCACTGGCCTGACCGGCGGCTTCACTCCCAACGGCGGTGGCTTCGGCGAATATGTGAAAGCCATGCCCTGGGTCGCGGAACGCGGAATAGTCGCGCTCCCCGATGATGTCACCTTTGAAGAAGCCACCTTCATCGAGCCCATCAACACCATCTTCAAAGCAGTGCAAAAAGCTCGCGTCGCCAACGGCGAAACCGTTCTCGTGCTCGGCTGCGGACCCATCGGCTTGCAATTGCTCATGGTCGCCAAACTTCAAGGCGCGCGAATCTTCACCAGCGACCCCATGGCCGTCCGGCGTGCCAAGAGCCTGACCCTCGGCGCCCTCGAGTCCTTCGACGCTAACAGTAGTGGTAAGCTGGTACAGGAAATTAAGGACCGCACTGAGGGGCGCGGCGCCGATGTAGTGCTGGTGGCCGTCGCGCATCCCGCCGTTGTCGCCGACGCCTTGGCAGCAGCCAGGCCAGGCGGCCGCGTCCTCCTCTTCGCGGCCAATGACCCGGTAACCAGAATCGAATTCCCGGCCGCCGAAGTAGGCATCGACGAGAAAGAAATTCTGGGCAGCTACAGCGCGGCGGCGGACATCCAAGACACTGCGGCAGACTTAATATTAAAGAAGCAGCTTCCTGTTATGAACATCGTGACGCATCGTTTTCCGCTGGCCAGAATCCAAGAAGGATTGGAACTCGCCGCGCGCCCGACAGTAGAATCACTTAAGATACTGATCACCCACCAATGAGATCTACGACTACAAGAAAAGCGGAGATCAGTGCAGCAGTGAAAACCGCTGCGCCCTGGATGGCCGTCCCCGCCAAAATGAACGCCGCCGTTCTCTACGGTAGCGAAGACTTGCGTGTTGAGCAGATCGATGTGCCCTCGCTCGCCGCCGACGAAGTTCTCATCCGTGTGCTCCTCGCGTTGACCGACGGCACCGACCTCAAGGTTTGGAAGCGCGGCTATCACGCCAAGATGATTCAGCCCCCAGCCGTCTTCGGCCACGAAGTGGTCGGCGAAATTGCCGCCGTCGGAAAGCGTGTAGATCCCCGCTGGCAGATCGGCATGCGGGTGGTAGCCGCCAATTCCGCCCCGTGCCTGCGTTGTTTCCATTGCCGCCGCGGACAGGAAAATCTCTGCGAGGACTTGCTCTTCAACAACGGTGCTTACGCTGAGTACATGCGCATCCCGAGTCGCATCGCCACCGAAAATATGCTGGAAGTCCCGCATTCCGTCGATGACGCCAGCGCCGCTCTAGCCGAGCCCTTGGCCTGTGTGCTGCGTGGCATTCATGAAATGGAATTGCGTGCTGGTGACACCGCCGCTGTAATCGGTTGCGGTCCCATCGGTTTGAAGTTCGTGCGTATGCTTTCACGCCGTGGAGTGCGGGTCATTGCCTTGGCACGTCGCACCCAAGCTTTGGAACTGGCAAAGCGCCTCGGTGCGGTAGCAACCGTCAACGTTAACGAGACTGCCGACATCGTCGCCGCGGTAAAAGCCTTAACCGAAGACCAGCGCGGTCCCGATGCCGTCGTGGAAGCCGCCGGTAATCCTGTCACCTGGAAGCAAGCCCTTGACATGGTTCGTCGCGGTGGCGTGGTGAATTTCTTCAGCGGCCTGCCTAGCGGCACGCAAGTGGAAATCGAGCCCGCCGCCATTCACTATTCTGAAATTAAATTGATTTCTCCCTTTCACCACACTCCAAGATTCTTTCGTGATGCGCTCGAAGCCATTCGCCGCGGCGACATTTCTGCCCACGATTTCGTGACCGAGGAAATTCGCCTCGCCGCTTTGCCGCAAGCCTTCGAACGCATGCAGGCCCGCAGCGGCCAGATCAAGCTCGCCGTCCGGCCATAATTTCGTCCGGTCATAAGATTTTTGCCGCTCCGGATTTGCATTAATGCATTATTCATTTTTGTTGCGTTCTAATTGCTCCGGCATCTCAGAAAATCGAACCGCCGGAATTTTTTCGTAGACTTACATAGCCTTCGTGAGGTTTATTCGCTGCATGCTGCGCCGTGGGGAACTACAACTCGCCGATCGAGCACCCGCCTCCGGCTGCTCCGTTGAAGAAGCTCAGAAATACACCCGCTGGCTCGCCACCCACCACTACGAAAATTTCAATGTAGCTTCCTGGCTTCTCCCCGCCGAGCTCCACCAGCATTTCTACAACTTGTACGCCTATTGCCGTTGGGCCGACGATCTTGGCGATGAAATTCCTGAACCTGCCCGCGCACTCCAGCTACTCGATTGGTGGGAACACGAACTGAACGCCTGCTATGACGGCCGCCCCTCCCATCCTGTCTTCGTGGCTCTCCGCGAAACCATCGTCGCCAAAGATATTCCCGAACAAGAATTCGCCGACCTGTTAAAAGCCTTTCGCCAGGATCAGAAAATCAAGCGCTATCCCAACTGGTCCACGCTGCTCCACTACTGCGAATATTCCGCGAATCCCGTCGGCCGCCTCGTCCTCTATCTTTGCGGCTATCGCGATGAGCATCGCCAGCGCCTTTCCGACGCCACCTGCACCGCGCTGCAACTCGCCAATTTTTGGCAGGACGTTTCGCGCGACATGGAAAAAGGCCGCATCTACATTCCACTCGACGAAGCCGCCGCCCACGGCATCGCTGAAAAAGACATTCTCGAGCGCCACTTCGACGACCGCTACGTCGCCCTGATGAAATCGCTCGTCACCCGAACGCGCACCTTGTTCGCTGAAGGCGCCCCGCTGTCAAAAATAGTAGACGCCCGGCTAAAGGTCGACCTCGAACTCTTCAGCAAGGGCGGCATCGCCGTCCTCGACACCATCGAAGCCATGGGTTACGACACCCTGCACCGCCGCCCCTCCATCAGCAAAACCAAGCAAGCACGCCTGCTTGGCCGCGCCTTGGTCACCCGCGCCGTCGCCACCAATCGCAAACCGGAAGACCTGCAAAATTCCGCCGCCATCAATTCGCTGGCCGACTCCTACCAGGAATGCCAGCGCATCGTTAAAGCCGCCCACAGCAATTTTTATTACGCGTTTTTCCTCTTGCCGAAACCCAAGCGCGACGCGCTTACCGCCCTCTACGCCTTCATGCGCCTCGTCGATGACGTGGCCGATGAAGGCGACAATGTCGCCGACAAGCAGCGCGGCCTCGCCAGATGGCGCGCCGCTTTCGACCGCGCACTCACCCAGCGCCCCGACGCCCCGCTAGACGAAGAATTCAACGGCGTCTCCGTTCTGCCCGCGCTCGTCGACACCATGCAGCGCTACAGCATGCCCTCCCGCTACCTGCACGATTTGATTTCCGGCGCCGAAATGGATTTAACCGTCCACACCTATCCCACCTTTGAACGCCTCAAGGAATATTGTTATCGCGTCGCTGGAACCGTCGGCCTCACCTGCACTCACGTCTTTGGATTTCGCGATTCGCACGCACTGGACCTCGCCGAAAAACTTGGACTTGCCTTTCAACTCACCAACATTATTCGCGACGTTCACGAAGACTATAAATTGGGCCGTGTATATATCCCTGAAGAAGATTTAGCGCGCTACAACGTGTCCCCCGCCTCCTTCGGTTTGAACGAGGGCACCCTCGGCGTTCGCGAACTCCTGCGCTTCGAAGCTGAGCGTGCCTGGCTCCTCTACAAACAAGGTGCCGAGCTGCTCAGCCTCATCGACGAAGACAGCCGCCCCACCTTATGGCTGCTCACGCATACTTACAGCGCCCTCCTCGCGCGCATCGAGTCCCAGGAATTCGCCGTGTTCGGTGAACGCGTGAGCCTTTCGCGCGCGGAAAAAATGGTGTTCATTGCCAAGGCGCGCTTCGGCCGCCTGACGGAAGAGAATATTATTGAAAAGCGCGATCGTGATCGGCGGCGGCCTGGCGGGACTGGCGTGCGGCGTCGCGTTAGCTGAATCGGGCTGGCGCGTTCGGCTGTTCGAACAGAAACCTTTTCTCGGCGGTCGCGCCACCTCCTACGTTTTGCCCAATGGCGAGCACGTCGATAATTGCCAGCACGTAACTCTCGGCTGTTGCACCAACCTCGCTGATTTCTATCGCCGCGTCGGCTCCGCCGACAAAATTAAATTCTTTGACGAACTGGTCTTCCTCGATCCTCAAGGCCGCCGTGGCACCATGAAAGCCGGCCTTCTTCCCGCGCCCTTCCACATGACCGGTTCGTTTCTCACCTTCGCGCCACTCACCATGCGCGACAAATTCTCCATCGCCCGCGCCATGCTCGATATCGTCGCCGCCAAAGGACAAACCCCCGACCTCGCCGCTTCCGGCGGTATCTCCATGCTCGAATGGCTGCGCCGTAGGCACCAGACCAATGGCGCCATCGAACGATTTTGGCGCGTCGTCCTCGTCAGCGCCCTCGACGAAGAACTCGACCGCACCGACGCCCGTTACGGCGTCGACGTTTTCTGGAAAGCCTTCCTCATGAACAGCACCGGCTACCGCATGGGCGTCCCCATCGTCCCGCTCGCGGACTTATATGGAGGCTGCAAAGCCGCCATCGAATCCCGCGGCGGCGAAGTAATTTTACGTTCGCCGGTAAGAGGTTTAAATGTCGAGGGCGCAACCATAAACGCTGTTCAGTTCGACGCCGGCAGGGAAGAATCCGCCGACGTCTACGTTTTCGCCGTCGCCCACGACACTCTCTTCGATTTAATGCCCGAAAGCATTCGCCGCGCCGAACCCTCGCTCGCAAATCTAAGCAAAATCAAAACCGCCCCCATCACCGGCGTCCACTTCTGGTTCGACCGCCCAGTAATGGACGAACCTTTCGTCACCCTCATCGACACCAACACCCAATGGATCTTCAACAAATCCATGTTGTACGGGGAACAAAAGGAAACTACCAACAACAAAGAACAAAAGGGAGCCACCGCCAGCAGCGAGCAATACCTGCAACTGGTAATCAGCGCATCCTACGACCTGCTAAAAAAATCGCGCCAGGAAATCATCGACCTCTGCCTCAACGAAGTTCGCCAAGCCCTACCGCGCGCCCAATCCGCCCAGCTCATGAAGTCCACAGTAATCAAAGAGGTCGCCGCAACCTTCTCCCCCCAACCCGGCGTAGACCGTTGGCGCCCCCAACAAAAAACAAAAATTCCGGGCCTGTTCCTCGCCGGCGACTGGACCGCCACCGCCTGGCCCTCCACCATGGAAAGCGCCGTCCGCAGCGGCTACCTAGCCGCCGAGTCCGTTCTCCGCGCTTCGTCTCCGAAATCTGCCCCCGCCCTCCCCGGCTTCGCAGGTCCCGCAGTCTCCGGCGAGGCCCATCATTTCCTCCAACCCGATCTCCCTCCCAGCGGTCTGATGTCGATGCTTATGCCCAAACAAAATCCAAAATAACCCCTACCAACAGTCATTCCGCCTGCCTGCCGCAGGCAGGACCGAAGCAGGCCGACGCTTTTTCTTCTCATTCGCTCCTGCGAATGAGTCGGCCTGCGAAGCGGAGGAATCTCTCTTCTCTTTTTGCTCCCAAGCACCAAAATCTCGCGCAGAAACGGGTGCCCCACCCTCAGTTTTTTGGAGGGTGGGGTTTGTAACGTGGAAACACCGAGTTCATAACCACGAAGCTCCCAATTTATTTTTTTCAACTCACCACCACTCAACTATCAAAATACCCCAAACACCTCTCAAACGTAGTCAAGTCCTGACACTCCCGATCCAACCTCAAATAAGCCGCATGATTCAATTCCTTAAACGACTCGTAAGCACTCCGCGACTCCCAAAAATCCAGCGTCACAAATTTGTCACTTCGCAAAGCATCCCGCACCAACCGCGTCTCAATAAAATTCTCATCCGTCCGAAATAGTCGCGCCCATTCTCCATCCGCCCCATAGACCGATTGAAACAGCTCCTCACAACCTGACTTGACTTCGAACTCCCAGAGGGCTAAAAACATATAGGCCCCATCTTCTGCTCCCCGGTCCTAGCATTCTGCATCGCAACCTTTGGAACTATCGCGCAGGCCGGCCGAGTGTAGCAATCCGAGTGGATTCTAGCCAAGTTGTTGTGCGCAATTAGCGCCAATAGCAGGTTTGCGTTAGCAGTAGTCCGTCGATTCGACGGACGGAGGCGTCAGTGGATCGCAAGTACAGTCACCGCGGTTATCGCGACGCGGAAAAAGACGAAAAAAAATCTAAAGTTCATCACGATCGCAGCAAGCCGCCGTCTGGCGGCCCGCGCGGCGCCGATCAGTTCGGCCCACGCACTCCGCGCATGGTCGGCACCGTCACCCGGGGCCGCTGCGCAAATTGCGGCGCGGTCCTGACCCCCGGCTTCGATCCCAACGGCACCTGCCCCAAATGCCAATTCGAGCTTCACTCCTGCAAACAGTGCCGCTTCTTCGATTCCGGCGTCCAGTTCGAATGCACGCAACCCATCCCCGAGCGCATCACTCCTAAGGACGCAAAAAATAATTGCACCTTCTACGAATTCCGCATGACCATCGAAAAAGACACCGCCCCCACGTCCTACTCCCAACCCTCCACCGCCACATCCCCGCCGCCGTCCCCATCGCGCCCCACCGACGCCCGCCAAGCCTTCGAAAACCTCTTCAAAAAAATGTAACTAGCTCTCAGCGATTTGCTTGAAACCTCCGTTAGTCTTTCTGAACCAATGCGGAATTGATTCCCCGTATATGGTTTGCGCATATGTTTGAAACGAAGGTAACCGGAGAAACATCGCCAACTATCGTGGAATCCTATCGCGATTACTCTCCGCCTCCGACCTTTAGGCGGTTAGTCGAAGATCTATTGAATGCCGTGCCACCTCGTTATTTGGTAGGTCTGAAAACCATCATTCTGACAAACCATGCTGCGGGAACACGTGCACAGAAGCGGCAGAAGGTGTGGAGCAGAAATCGAAAAATCAGGTTATCAGATGCGCAGGGATACTATTCCGCCGCGACGCGGTCGTCACAAGCAACAATTGTTTTACACGTGGACCGTATTTTGAAAGGAATGCGCCATTGGGAACTGCGAGCCCCTTTGTTGTGCTACATGCCCATCGCGATCGTTCTCTATCATGAAATCGGGCACCATATTCATGCGGAGCACAAACCAGTTCATGAGGGAAAAGAAAATGTCGCAGAAGATTGGAGCAACAAACTGGGAGGAGTCTTTTATCGGCAACACTACTGGTATCTGATGCCGTTCTTTTATCCGATTGTGCTGTTTAGGCGGACGCGGAGATGGATCAGAAAAACCTCGCGCCAAAAAGTGTGACCTAGGCAGTACTCTTTGCCGTTCGACTCACCGGCTGCTCATCCACTAGCTCTCGATTACCAAATTACTGTGCGTCTGGCGTAATCGCCGTCGCTAACGGAAACAGCGTCGGCTCAGCCGGCCGCGAAGCCGAAATCGCATCCAGCTGCGGAAAATGCTGCCGCAACGGCTCCGGCACATTAACCTTCGTCTTCGTCAGAATATTAATCAGCTGCAGCGCGTTCACCACGCCCTTACCCTGATAGTGATTATTGGTAATCACAAAAACCGTCCCGGCCTGCTTGCTCACTTTTTGAATCCGCGCAGCCCATGGCTTCAACTCTTCGCCCGAATAAAGATAGTTGTACCGTTCGTGCGAAGACACCTCAGGATCATCCGTAAACCACGTATCGTAGCGCCGCCCATGCAACCGCACATACCCAACCGCAGCAGTCGCTGCGGTAGACGGCTCTAAAGACCGCCCAATAATCGGCTGATCAATGTTACAAAACCCCGCGTTATGCTCCCGCAGCAATTCAAACGTATCAGGAACATTCCACGAAGAATGCCGCACCTCCACCACCAACGGATAAGCAGAAAACCGCGTCAGCAGTCGCGAAAGATACTCAACGGTCCCAGCCTCGCGATGAAACGAAAAAGGGAATTGCACCAGCAACGCCCCCAGCTTTCCGCCCGCATGCAAAACATCCAATCCCGCCCGCGCCTCGCGCTCATCCGCCAAAGTAGCGTCATGTTCATGCGTGAATTTCTTCCAAAGTTTCGCAGTAAATAAAAATCGCGGATTCCCGCTCACCCGCTCAATCCATTGCGCAGCATGCTCCGCCTGCATCGGGTGATAAAACGAAGTATTTATCTCAATCGTGTCGAAATATTCCGCCAGAAAAGTAGCCGGATGAAATCCCTTCGGACGCGGCTGCGGATAAACATACCCCGCCCAGTCCTTATAAGCCCACCCCGCTGGCCCGATGCGCAGCAGCGGCCTGCCACCGGAACTCGCAGACGTAAACAAGCTATCGCCACGCGATATTTGCGAATCTTTAGAAGCCCGTGATCGTGGACGCATCGTTATTCAAACCAAAATCACTCACATTTCGAAATCAGCTTAGGTGCTCCCGCCGCGCACTGTCAACGCACGTCACAAATCAGCGAATCTCATTTGCCGCGCAACCTTCCGACCTGCTAGTCTGCTGCTTGCCGTCGAAGAATTACTACAGGTGCTTCCGATGAAATTATCCGTCAGTTATAAGCACGTCGATGCGCACGACGCCATCGAGAAGGACGTCGACCGGCACGTCGCAAAATTAAACAAACTCCTCAAAGCCTACGCGCCCGATCTCGTGCAACTCCACGGCGTCTTCGCCGTGAACACCCACAAGGGACAGCATTCCTGCACCTTGAATCTCTCCCTGCCCACCGGCTCAATCCACGCCACCGGCACAGGCAAAAATGAACGCGCCGCTTGCAAAATGGCTTTCGCAGAGTTGGAAGCTCAGGTCAAGAAACATCAGGCCCTGCTCAGAAAAGATTATCAATGGAAGCGCAAGCGCCCCCGCGAGCGTGAACTCGCCGTCTCCTAAGCTCTCATCTCCGCCTGCCTGTTTGCGCTCTACAGTATTTTCTTCCCAACTTGCGGCAAGCCGCTAATGCGCCACGCAGTTACAGCCTCCCATCGCACCGCCACAACTCTTCCCTCTAATGCCTTCACCGTATGTTATAGCTGGCAAACAGGATGTACACTCGCCCCATTAAACCTGAGATGGCAATCTCGGCGAACACCTTTCAAAACTTTACTGTGAATCCAACCACCCAGAGTTGGCGGAGAAAAATCTCTATGAGCCGAATCAGCAAAATGGCATCTGTTCCAACTCTGGCACTCGCGTCCCTCTCACTGACCTTCGATCTCGCGGGATGCAACAAATCCGCTCCAGACAACACTGCCCAGACTCAGCCAGGCGCCGCGCCAGCTAACCAAGACCCTGCCGCCTCTGCCAACTTGGCTCCCGCTACCGCCCAGCCAGCGACCTACGATCAGCAAGCCCCCAATTCCAATTACCAGCAAGCTCCGGATTCAAATTATCAACAAGCCCCAAACTATTCGAATAACGATTCGCGCAATTATTCCAGCCGCGATTCCCGCAGCCGTGACTCCCGTGATTATCCCAATCGCGATTCTCGCGACTACCGCGATTCCGGCAGCTACAACGACAGCGGAAACTATAACGACTCCAATTACAACGATGACGACACCTACGGCCAGCCGGCCGTTTACGCTAACGACCCGCCGCCTCCACTCCCGGAATATTCTCAACCCGAAATCCCCGGCGACGGTTACATCTGGACTCCCGGCTACTGGAGTTGGTCTTCAGAAGGCTATTACTGGGTTCCCGGTGCGTGGGCGCTCCCACCCGAAACCGGTTATTTGTGGACCCCCGGATGGTGGGGATATAGCGGCCACCGCTATCGCTACCACAACGGCTACTGGGGCAGGCACATCGGCTACTACGGCGGAATTAACTACGGAAATGGGTACACCGGAGCCGGTTACCAGGGCGGATATTGGAATGGCGACCGCTTCGACTACAACCGCTCTGTCAACAACGTCAGCAACCGCAACGTCCAGGTCTACAACCGCTCCATCACCAACACCACCATCAACAACACCACCATTAACAACACGACTGTGAACAATGTCAGTTACAACGGCCCGGGCGGCGTCACCCGCCAGCCCGCTCCAGCGGAGCTAGCCGCCACTCGCGAGCAGCGCATTCCGCCGATGACCACTCAAGTTCAGCATCGCGAACAAGCTGCCCAGAATCGCCAGCAATTCGCCTCCGTCAATCACGGCAAACCAGCCGTCGTTGCAGTGGCCCAGCCGATCCAGCAAGGGAAACCTATCGCTGCGATAATTCCAGCGCGCCCCGCTCCGCCTCAGCGCCCCGCGCCAACAACCGCACCACCTAACGCCGTGCAGCAACAACAGCCAAACCCGACGCAGCAACCCAATGCCCCTCGGCAACCCAACGGCGCGCAACAAAATGTTCAGCCGAATCGCAACCAGCCGACGCCCACCGGACGGCCCGGCACGCAGCCACCTCCTGCCCCAGTTCAGCAGCAGCCCAATCGCAACGAACCACCTGCGCGCCAGCAACAAGTTCAGCCGCAAGCGCGTCCGCAGCAAGCGCCTCCGCCAGCGCCGAACAAGCCAGCTCCGGCTCCGCCGCAGCGCCAGCAACAAGTTCAGCCGCAAGCGCACCCGCAGCAAGCATCACCGCCGCGTCAACAACAAGCGCCTCCGCCACAACGCCAGCAACAAGTTCAGCCACAAGCGCGCCCGCAACAGGCGCCGCCACCAGCGCAGAACAAGCCGGCCCCAACTCCGCCGCCGCAGCGCCAGCAACAGGTTCAGCCACAAGCGCATCCGCAACAAGTACCACCGCCAGCGCAGAACAAGCCGGCCCCAACTCCTCCGCCGCAACGCCAGCAACAGGTTCAGCCGCAAGCACATCCGCAGCAAGCGCCTCCACCACGGCAGCAGCAACAAGCTCCTCCGCCGCAACGTCAGCAACAAGCTCCTCCGCAACGTCAGCAACAAGTTCAGCCACAGGCGCGTCCGCAGCAAGCGCCACCACCTCAAAACAAACCAGCTCCGCCTCCACCGAGGCAAGAAGCCAAGCCCGCGCCCGCGCCAAAACCGGAGCCCCAGCCCGCCCAGCATCAAGCTCCACCTCCGCAAGAAAAGAAAAATCCGCCTCCGCCACCGGAAAAAAAGAAGGAACCACCGTCGGGAACGTAATAATTTTTATTTTTGGAGGATCGAAGTCTAGATCTGTAATTAAACAAAAACCCCAGACGCCAATTTCGCGCCTGGGGTTTTTCATTTATGACTAAGCTGCGTTACAACCTCAACGTGTCGATTTCCTAAACCACAACTAGAACTATTCGACCCGGGTCATCACACGCCCTTCAACAAATGCCCCATCTTGGATCTTTTCGTCTTCAAATACGCTCGCGAGGTCTTCGAAATCCTCGGCTGGCACGGCACCCGTTCCACCACGCGAATCCCCGCATTCTCGAGCTGCCGCACCTTCTCCGGATTATTGGAAAGCAAACGAATCTTCTGCGCCCCCAGCTTCTTCAAAATCGCCGCGCTAAAATCGTAGTCCCGAGAGTCCGCCGCAAATCCCAACTCCTCGTTGGCCTGCACGGTATCCATCCCGCCGTCTTGCAACTCATAAGCGCGCAGTTTATTCATCAATCCAATCCCGCGCCCTTCCTGTGGCAAGTAAAGCAGCACGCCCGCAGCCGCCCGCCCAATCTCCCTTAGCGACAACTCCAGCTGCGCCCGGCAATCGCAACGCATCGATGCCAGCACATCCCCCGTCAAGCATTGCGAATGCACCCGCACCAGCGGCGCCACTTTACCCTTCAAATTCCCGCGCACCAAAGCCACCGCCTCATCCAACGACCCCGCACCTTTAAATCCGTAAATCGTGAAGTCCCCATAACGCGTAGGCAGTTTCGCCTGCGCCACCATCTGCAACTCCACATCCTCGCTCTTCACGTCCTTGCTCTTTTCCAAAGTTGTACCCTTCAATTTTTTATCCTAGGTGTTGCCTCAAACTCTGAATCCAACCTCGAACTCCAGCATTTTGATGCCTACAAACAAATTCCCGCTACTCCAACTTCCATCTCGAATCTCGAACCTCTAATCTCCAACCTCGAACCTCGAGCATCCAACCTCGAACCTCCAACTTCGAGTCTTTACATCCCACGTAACATTAGCTTAGCGTAAGCAGAGTCATCTCAACGCGCTATGGACGCCACCACCTCAACCCGCGACCTTCTCTTCACCTTACTTCTAAAGGTCGGCGTGGCCTCCTCTATCGCCGCTCTGCTCGCGCGCTGGAACACATTCCGCCGCGTGCTCTTCACCGAAGAGCGCGACCCCGACCAAAAGCTAAAACTCATGCTCTTCATGACCCCGCCGCTCATCCTCGGCGTCACGCTGCGTCTCGTAGGCTACCCCTACCGCTTCGCCGATCTCTCGCTCGAAGGCGCCTTCTTGATGGGCCTACTCGGCGGACGCGTCGTCGGCCCCCTCGGCGGCGCCATCATCACGCTGCCTGCCCTCATCGGTCACGAATGGCTGGGCATGCCCGCCGCCGCCACGGCAGGCCTCATCGGCGGCCTCATCCGTCAAGCCATCCCCAACAAAGAAGACATCTGGAATTTTGGCCCCTTCACTTTTCTCAACATCCCCCGCGCCGTCGTCCGTCTTGTGCGCAGCGCGCAACCTTCGTGGGAAATGGCCCCGCTCCTCGCCTGCGTCGGTCTCGAACTCGGCCGTGTCGCGCTCGTTTACGCTACCAAGCCCAAATGGCTTTTCGCCATTGACCCGCGGTGGAACTGGTGGCTAGCCCTCACCGTCATCGCCACGCTCATGTCCGTCGCCGCGCCGCTGAAAATCTGGAACAACACTCGCATCGAAATGAATCTCGAGCGCCACCAGCAGCTGCTCCTCAAAGCCCGCATGGACGCGCTCTCCAGCCAGATCAATCCCCATTTCCTCTTCAACACCCTCAACACCGTCTCCGCCCTAATCCGCTTCGATCCCGACACCGCCCGCGGCGTCGTCCTGAAACTCAGCAATATTTTGCGCCGCCTCCTGCGCAAGCACGAAACATTTGTCCCACTGCACGAAGAACTCGAATTCATCGACGACTATCTGGACATCGAAGTTGCCCGCTTCGGCCGCGACAATCTTGAAATCATCAAGGAGCTCGACGAAGACACTCTCGAAGCTTTCGTCCCCAGCATGCTCCTGCAACCCATCGTCGAAAATTGCCTCAAGCACGGCCTCGCCCCCAAAATTGAAGGCGGCAAAATCCAGCTGCGCACCTCCAACCGCGACGGCCGCCTGCACATCGAAATCGAAGACAACGGCGTCGGCATCTCCGAAGAAAAAATGCCCCACGTCTACGTCGAAGGCATCGGCCTCAGCAACGTTCGCGAACGCCTCAAAGTCTTGTACGGCGCCGACTTCAACCTCGAAATCGAAAGCCGCCTGGGCGACGGCACCACCATCCGCATCGACATCCCCGAACTAGTCTCCACCATGCAAGCCGTCGGCTAACCCATCGCCCTGCCTGCATGAAAACTCAATCCTAGGGCAGGGAACTGCGGCCGCACCCGTTCGAAGAATCCTGCGATTTGTCGCGAAGCCAACTTTCCCCTTGACAGCCTCTGGTCACTACTGTACTTTCTGTCCATACAGAAATGACTGAACACACACAAAGTCCGCCGCTCTCCCCCGCAGCTCAAAAATTCGTCCTGCACTGGGGCGAAATGGGCACTCGCTGGGGCATCAACCGCACCGTGGCCCAAATCCACGCCCTGCTCTTCGTCTCGCCACACCCGCTACCCGCCGACGAGATCGCCGTCATCCTCGCCGTAGCGCGTTCCAACGTCAGCACCAGCCTTCGCGAACTCCAGGGCTGGCGCATCGTCCGCGTCGTCCACGTCCTCGGTGACCGCCGCGACCATTTCGATTGCACCAAAGACGTCTTCGAAATCTTTCGCATCGTCTCCGAAGAACGCAAGCGCCGCGAAATCGACCCCACCCTGAAACTCTTAGCCGAGTGCGTCCAGGAAATTAAGACTCACCCAACCAAAGACACCTACACCCTGACGCGCCTCGAAAGCATGCTCGATTTCCTGACCGCCATGACCGGCCTGTTCGAAGAAGTGTTGCGTATGCCCGACGCCGCGCTCAGGGGCGTCGTGAAACTACGCGGCAAAGTAATCACGCTATTAGGCACCAGCCGCAAAAAAGCCGGCTAGCACGCGCCGCTTTCGGGTGTTCGTGGTTTTGGCTTTAGGGTGCCCCAGACGCCGTATTTGCGTCTGGGGGTTTTGGGCCGGCCGCAGAGGATTTGGCCGGGCTGGGTGTTCTGACAATGAACGAAGCGCGTTTTTTCCGATCTTTTCGATACGAAAGTTCTGACTGTTTCGATATCCACCCAAAAGTTTTTCCCGACCGGTTTTTCGTTTCGCAGTACCGAAGGCCCAACCGATGATCTCCCTAACCTCCGAATTCACCGACACCAAATCCCGCCACGCTCGAGGCTGGCTCTTCTACGACGCCGACTGCTCCTTCTGCGTAAAAATCGCCCGCGCCATAGCCCCAACACTAATAAAGCGCAACTTCGCACTAGCCCCGTTACAAGACCCGCGCGTCGGCACCCTCCTCGGCCTAAGCCAAACTGAACTACTCCTCGAAATGCGCCTCCTCCTCAGCAACGGCAAGCAAACCGGTGGCGCAGATGCCGCTGTGGCGCTAGCCCGCGAAATCTGGTGGGCCCGTCCACTAGTCTGGCTCTCCAGACTCCCCGGAATGATGCAACTCCTCCGCGGTACCTACCGCAGGATCGCCGCCCGTCGCAAATGCTCCGCAGCAATCTCCTGCGGCATCGCCGAAACAGCACACGCACCGAAACACTAGTCGACTTTAAATTATGGGAATTACTAACCGCGGAAGGGAACTATGAAGTTTACGCCGTGGCCACCGCCGCCGATTCCAGCACTCGCTGATAATACCGCTCATATTGCGGGATCACGTCATTCGCGCAGAATTTCTGCTTGGCATTCAATCGCGCCGTGTGCCCCATCTCCCGCCCGCGATCCGCGCGCGACAACATCTCAATCGCATACGCCCCCGCCCGTTTCACATCGCCCGGCTCCACCAAGTATCCATCCACGCCATGCTCCACAACTTCCGGCAGCCCACCGACATTCGTCGCGATCACCGGGACCTCGCACGCCATAGCCTCCAGCGCCGCCAATCCAAATGACTCCAGCTGCGACGGCAGCAAAAACAAATCCGCCAGCGACAGCTTTTCGTAAACCTGATCCTGCTTGCCCAGAAACATCACATCTTTCTGCAGCTTTTTCTTGCGCACCAGATATTCCGCCGCGCCACGGTCCGGCCCATCGCCAATCAGCACCAGCTTCGCCGGCATCTTCTCCCGCACCATCGCAAATATTTCCACCGCATCCGTCACCCGCTTCACCGGGCGGAAATTCGAGAGATGCATCAAAATCGGCTCCCCATTCGGCGCCCACTTGGCCCGCAACTTTGCATCATCCTTCCGTATATACAAATCGCAATTCACAAAATTGGGAATTACTTCAATGGGCCGCTTAATCTCAAAATCCCGCACCGTCTGCTGCTGCAGGTAATTCGAAATCGCCGTCACCCCATCGCTCTGCTCAATCGAAAATCGAGTAATCGGCAGGTAACTCCGGTTGCTCCCGACCAGCGTAATGTCCGTACCATGCAGCGTGGTGATAAACGGCAACCTCCGCGGCGCCGCCATCGACCGCGCCAGCATGGCGCTAACCGAATGCGGTATCGCGTAATGCACATGCAGCAAATCCAGCGCCTCGGACTCAAACACTTCAAGCATCTTGGTCGCCAGCGCCAGCGTATAGGGAGGATGATCAAACAGCGGATACGACGCCACTTCCACTTCATGAAAATGGGTATGCGGATCGTTGGGATTCATGCGAATCGGCGGCGCATAACTAATGAAATGCACATCGTGCCCACGCGCAGCCAATTCCGCGCCCAACTCCGTAGCCACCACTCCCGACCCGCCATACGTCGGATAACACGTAATCCCGATGCGCATCTTAATTAGCCCCTCAACTGTGTCTTCGCACGCCGCAAACACACAACCGCAATCTATCGCTAACGTAGCCTGTTAGACGCACCACCACCCATTATCGTGACATTAAGTGTTTGTTGAAGTTCCTGGGTGCCCCACTCTTGCGCACTTTGCAAGGGTGGGGTCTTTGTATTGAGGTATCGTCTTAGGACTTCTCTCGACCTGACTCCAAATGCCTGTAGCCCAAAAAATCCGAATCAGTCTTTACTCGTCTCCACCATGCGCCGATTCTTCCCCATCCTTATACACATACTTAATCACGCGCTTAAACACCAATAAATTTGGGCTACCCGTTCGCGTCAACTTAATACAATCCCGGTCGTACCATTCCACCGTCCCGCGCAGCACTTCGCCATCCTCCAGCACCACCGCCATTGGCGTGTGCGATTGCATTTGCTTGACCCAATAAAAATTCTCCGCATGGGTCATTTCCGGGGGTGCCGGCTTTTTACTCGGCGCAGGCCCGTTATTCGAGGGACGCGAAGTATTCGGCTCCTTCACATCCGGAAAGCCGGGACGAAACAACCGGCGATTCACCATGACTGCTCCTATTCAACTGGGGGGTTTAGGTAGGGGTTAGGTACCTATAAGCGTATGATGCGTGCCGTCTCGAACGGGTTACAGTACCCCGTAGGAAACCAGCTCTTCACATTTAGACGCGCAAATACTTGATCCGCCACACTACCAACGGTCATTCCGACCGAAGCAGGCCGACGCCTTTTCCTCTCATTCGCTCCTGCGAATGAGTCGGCCTGCGCAGCGGAGGAATCTCTCTTCGATCTTTCCCGGGTCTTTCTTTTGCCTTGATACCGTCTCGGTCGCTGGCTTTCGTCTACTGCCTTGTTCCCGCCGAACTGGTATTTAGTTCCAACTCAAAATCGCCCCGCTTCACCCATTCATCGCCAGCGAAGCCGCCAACGCATCCAACCCCAACTGCCGATTCAAATTCCTCCGCGCCCCTGCATGCAATTCATCAACCCCAGCAATAGCCCGCATCACCCACGCCACATCCACGGTCTTGCTCAACGCCTCTAATTCCTTAGCCAGCGGCTTATTCCGCAACATCGGATTCTTGATCTTGGCGCTCAATTCCAGCAGATCCGTCAACAACCCATAAAAAATCCCCAATTGCCGCTCAAACGTAGTCTCCCGGTCCTTCGCCATCGCCGCAGTATCCGCAAACAGTTGCGCAAATCCTTGCCCCTGCGCCGCCCGCGTCAAAATCCTCAGCGCATCCTTCCGCCGCTGCGCAGTCATCTCCACATCCATTTCCATCGCCAAGCCCGGACTGCCTTCCGCAAGCTGCGCCGCCAAAGTAATCTCCGCGCCCTTGCGATCGGTCTTCTCTTTCAAAATGCGCTCGACGTCCGCCTGCGGCAACGGCGCAAAATGAAACTGCATGCATCGCGACACAATTGTCGGCAGCAGCGAATAAGGCGATGGCGCAATCAAGATCAGCGTTGCCGAAGGAGGCGGCTCCTCCAATATTTTCAAAAACACATTCGCCACATCCCAGCGCATCGTATCCGCGCCATCCAGAATAAAAACTCGCCGCCGTCCCATCGGCTGAAAATAAGCGGCCCGTTGCACCGCGCGAATCTGCCCCACCCGCAACATCGGCCGCACCACCGGAGTCTTCAGCCTCACCGGATCCGGCACCACCGCCCACACATCCGGATGCGTTTGCAAAATCAGCGGAGTTCGCTCCACCATCGCCGCGTCCGCGCTCTCTCCGCGTTCTGCCAATCCCTCCTGCACCAAACTCGTAGGATCGGCCAGCAGCGCCACCCGCCTGCACGTGTCGCATTCCCCGCAAAAATCATCCTTCATCCGCTCGCAGGTCGCCGCCTGCGCAAACATCCGCGCCAGCGTGTACTTGCCCACTCCACTCGCTCCGGTAAATAACAGCGCATGCGGCACGCGCTCCGCCCGCAACGCCCCGCGCAGCGCATTCACAATCCGTTCATTCCCAACAAAATCGCTAAAGCCCATGCCTACGAGTTCTCCCCGTGCTTCGCCGCCAGCACGCCTTCCACCGCCGCCAATATCTCCGCCGCAATTTCTTGCGGTGCCCTCATGGCCTGCTCCTGCAAATCAAAGCACTCCACGCTCACCCAATTTTCGCGCTTCGCCAGTTCATCATACATAGCCGCTGCATCTTCCAGATGCCGCAAATTTTCTTCCAGCAAATCGTGTGTTGCGGCCGTATATCCTCGCGTGCTCTTTCGTCCCACCTGCTTTTGCGCCTCCAGTGGAGGCACCCGCAAATAAATCACCGCGCTTTCCCGCGGCAGCCCATAAATTCCATACTCCAGGTGTTCAATCCATTTCACAAACTCCGCGCGCGCCAGCGCCGCAACTCGCGCGGCCTGATGCGCCAGGTTCGATCCAACATAGCGATCCGCCAGCACAATTTTCCCCGCCGCCAGCGCCTTCACGAGCTGTTCCTTGGCCTCGAATCGGTCTCCTGCGTACAGCAGCGCGGTGAGCTGCGGATCAACTTCCTCCAGCGGGCCAAATCCGCCGTCCAGGAATTTCCCCACCATCGCCCCAAACCAGGAATCGTAAACCGGAAATCCTGTTACAAAAGTTTCGTGTCCGCGCGCAGCCAGCGCATCCTTCAGCAGCTCCACCTGCGTGCGCTTTCCACTCCCATCGATCCCTTCGATAGCAATCAGTTTTCCGCTGGTAGTCGTCATCAAGGCTGTCGGAGAAATCGTTGGAGTATTGGAAAACGCCCGCGATAGAAATGCATTATCAGCCAGTGTAACCGCGCCAACCCCACCTCGCAAATCACGTGCTACGATTTAAAAAGGGGTGACCACCAAGTCTGGCTAGGGTACCCGGGTGACCATCAAGTTTGGCCAGGTCTAGGGGGTGGTTTGGGTCAGGTACCCCAGGTTGAGGTATGAACCTGGGTCTTTCTTTTCACTCTTCCTCTTGAGTCAGTAAATCACAGAAGGGTAACTCCAGTTTCGCAATTGATCCTCAACCATGCCGCCAACCATCCGCGAAAATATTCTCCGCATTCAAGACCACATCGCCAAAGCGACGCAAAATTCTCCACATCCCAAAGACATAACCTTAATCGCCGTCTCAAAAACCCATCCCCCCGATTCCATCCGTGAAGCCTACGAAGCCGGCCTCCGCCACTTCGGCGAAAACCGCGTCCAGGAATGGGAAGGGAAGCGCCCCCAGCTTGAAGACCTGCAAGCCACCTGGCATCTAATCGGCCATCTGCAAAGCAACAAATCCGCGCGCGCCGCAAAAGTTTTTCACTCCATCGACTCGGTAGACGATTTCGCGCTAGCTCAGCGCCTCGACCACGCCCGCGCAGAATTAAATCCCAAAGAAAAACTCCGCGTCCTAATCGAAGTCCGCGTCGAAGACGAAGCCACCAAAACGGGCGCCGAACTCCACACCGTTCCGCATTTACTCGAAAAAATCTCCCAACTAAAAAACCTCCAAGTCGCCGGCCTGATGTGCATCCCACCATTCCTGGAAGACCCAGAAAAAGTCCGCCCCTACTTCCAACGCCTGCGCAAACTAAGAGACGATCTCGCCTCCTCCTCCGGTCTGCCACTCCCCGTCCTCTCCATGGGCATGTCCCACGACTTCGAAATCGCCATTCAGGAAGGCGCCACAGAAGTCCGCATCGGCACCGCCATCTTCGGCTCCCGCTCAAACCCCTAGCAGCCGTAACGCTCTCTCACATCCCAAATCAAGAAAACGCGGAGGTGCCCCACCCTCGATTTTCAGGGTGGGTCCTGCAGTTTCTTATTTTTTCGCCGGGTGCCCCAGGTTCGCAGTTGAGGTTGAACCTGGGTCTTGGGTTTGCCCCGGGTCTTTCTCGGTGAGTCGCGGCTCCGAATAATCAAAGGCCTGCGTCAATTCGTTTTCGCCGCATTCATATCCAAAAAAACAAATTGTTCTCGCTGCTTATCCGCCATCGCCCGCGAAGCCGCCCCCAAATGCATTACCTGATAACCGCTCTTCCGTATATATATCGGCCAAGCTCCCTGCCCCGCGCCATTCGGATTTCCCGTCTTCGCAAAATTTGTCCAGTACGCCCCCATCTGCTCCGACAATTTATAATCCTCAGGCCGCCACTTAATCTTCTTCCAATCCAGCGTCCCAAAAACATATTCAATTTCCGCGGAGTGGTACGCCAAGCCCGCCTCCGCCGCATGTCCCTCCGAAGCCGGCGCCACCTGATCAAACTCATAACGATAAACAGCCGCCTCTCCGGTCTGCAGCTGCATTTCCAACCATTTCCACGTCCCAAGAGCGGTGAAGTCCGCCGTACTCAACAAAGCCGCTGAGCGCTTCACTTCTTCATCCGACCCGCCCGGAAATAGTTTCAACGCCTCCGGCGCCGCTTCCCCAAAACGCTGCCGAATTTTTGCCAAGTAATTCTCTTTGCTCACCTGTTCCGTCCCAAAAAACTGCTGGTAACTCCCCTCGTCGCGATTCCATCCCGCCATCAACGGCACATGCGCTTGCTCACCTTTCGCATAAATATCAGAGGGCTTCGCAGGCATGAAATATCCGTCAATATTAGGTCCGAAGCGATCGTTGTCATTCCCGCTTCTCGCCGCTTCCAAAAGCTTTTGTGCGCTCACGCCGCGTAGTTGTCCCAGCGATTTCAGACCCAGCGATTCCGCAAACACCACGTCGCGCCGTTCACTCTCCGCCAACGGCTTCGCCCTTAAAGTTTTCCCAAAAAATGCGCCACTCTCCCCGATCGCCGCATGAATCAATCCTTTCGACAACGGTGACGCCATCAACGCGCTCACCGCAAACGATCCTGCAGACTCTCCAAAAATCGTCACGTTGTTCGGGTCGCCCCCGAATGCCGCGATATTCCCGTGCACCCATGTGAGCGCCGCCGCCTGATCCATCAACCCGTAATTTCCCGAAGCATGATGCGCCGACTCCGCCGTCAATCCCGGATGCGAAAAAAATCCAAAAATCCCCAGCCGGTAATTCATGCTCACGATCACCACGCCCTTGTGCGGCAGGTGCTCGCCATCCTGTCTCGGTTCCGAAGTCGCCCCTGCCTGAAATCCTCCGCCGTAAATCCACACCATCACCGGCAACTTGGTTTTTGCCGAAGTCCCCGGCGTCCAAACATTCAGATACAAGCAATCCTCGCTAGGCCCAGCATCGCGAAACACCATGTCCTCATAGATCCGCGCCTGCATGCACCGCGCGCCAAACTCAGTTGCTTTCCTCACGCCCTTCCAGGGGCTCACCGGCTGCGGCTCTTTCCACCGCAACTCCCCGACTGGTGGCGCCGCAAACGGTATGCCCTTAAAAATCACCACCTTTCCATCTGTGCTTTTCGTCCCAGCCACCAGTCCCGCTTCCGTGCGCACCTGCACCTGCGCGCCAAGCGAACCAACGCCAGACAACACCGCCGCAACCGCTGTGATAACGCGCACCGTCGCCATATTCATCATTATTTTCCCATTGGCTCCCAGCGTCATTTTCTGCCCGTCACGCGCTCGTACTTGTAAACTGCTGACCCTACCGCCCCAATCAAATCCAAATCTCACCGAGAACCGTATAACACGGTGAGCCGTCTAACCTGAAGAATTTACATCTGCGAACTTGACGGGCTGGTTGGCATACCAGAGAATTTGGTGGGTTGCGGCTTACAATATGCGCGAAATAAAGCAATTGCACGCAGCATCCAAGAATTCCCCATTTTTCCGATGTACCCCTTTCCCCACTCATCCCCGCCGCATTCAAGAATCAAATCCGCTTCATCAAATTTTCAGTGGCAACGTAACCTTTATCGGGGTAACGTATCCCACAGTTTGGCACGCATATCGGCGCCTCCCCAGCCACGCGCCGCTCAAAGTAGCTCACAAATTTCTGCCGAAGTCCGCTCGCTCGCACTCGGCTCACAGATCTTCATGGCAGTTCTTCTGCCTGAGGGATGCAGTTAAATCTCAAATCGATGGGGGTTGTTCAGCATATGACTAAGTCCAATAAGTTTCTCATCACCGGCGCGGCTGTCGCGGGCTTGCTCGCAGGCACCAGCGCAAGCATCAAGGCGTCCAATCTGTTGCCTGGCGTCAAGTCTGCTATGACCGCCCAGGATGACAGCGCGGACAAGAAGGCCGACAAGAAAGTAAAAGAAAAGCACGCCTGTAAAGGCCAAAACTCCTGCAAGGGTAAGGGCGGTTGCAAGTCCAGCGACAACGGCTGCAAGGGCAAGAACTCCTGCAAGGGCAAGGGCGGTTGCGCCACCGACGGCTCCAAGATGCCTGAGTAGTTTTCCGTCTCTCTTTCCGTGTGATAGAGGGCCGGCCCACGTGACCGGCCCTTTATCCGCTTTTTCTTCCTGTATCCAATTTCGCCTTCGTGAATCTGATTTATCCTGGAGTTTCGTATGGGCACCAACCGTTTCAACAATTTCACCGAGTACGGCATCGGCATCGGACTGCGCCAGCCGCACTACGACCACATTTTGTCCCGCAAGCCCGTCGTAGACTGGTTTGAAATCATCTCAGAAAATTTCATGATCGATGGCGGCCGCCCGCTGCAAATCCTCGATGAAATCCTTGAGCAATACAAAGTCGTGCAGCACGGCGTCTCCATGTATTTCGGCTCCGCGGAAAAACCCAATCGCGAGCATCTCCGCCGCTTGAAGGAACTAGTCAAGCGCACTAAAACTCCGTGGCTCTCCGATCATCTTTGCTGGGGCAGCGTCGACGGCCGCTACACCCACGACCTTCTCCCCATGCCCTACACCTTTGAAGCCGCCAAGCTCACCGCGCAGAAAGTCCGCGAAGTCCGCGATTACCTCGAAGTTCCCATCGCCGTGGAAAACGTCAGCAGCTACGCCGAATATCACGTCTCCGAAATGTCCGAATGGGAATTTCTGAACGAAGTAGTCGAGCGCGCTGATTGCGGCATCCTGCTCGACGTAAATAATATTTACGTCTCATCGCAGAATCACAGCTTCGATCCCTTAACTTACGTCAACAGTGTCCCCGCCGAGCGCGTCGCGCAAATCCATATCGCAGGCCATTCCAAATACCGCAAATATATTCTCGACACTCACGATCACCCTGTCATCGATCCGGTCTGGAAATTGTACGAGCGCGCCATTCAGCGCGCCGGCCACACTGCCACGCTCCTCGAATGGGATGACAGCATCCCCAGCTTCAAAGAAGTCCACAACGAAGCCCTCAAGGCCAATCGTTTCCTCGCCGCCACCGCGCTGGCCACCGCTGTATGAAGCTGCTCGAACTCCAGCGCACCATGGCCCGCGCGGTCATGCAGCCGCTCACCTTCACCGAGCGCATGCAGCGAACCGCTCCCGATGGCCAACCCATGCGCGCTTATGCCGCGCGTTTTATCAAGCCCAACGATCGCCTCACTTCTTTCGAGCGCCTCGAAATTTACAATCGCCAATATTGGTTTCGCCTGCTCTCCAGCATGGTCGAGGATTTTCCCGGCCTGCGCGCGGTTCTGGGAGCCGGGCGCTTCGAAGCCATGTCCAAGGCTTACATCACCGATAACCCTTCGCGCAGCTTCACGCTTCGTGATCTCGGCTCGCAACTCGAATCCTGGCTGCACAAAAATCCGCGTTGGGCAGGGAAGAAGCAAGCCTTGGCCCTCGACATCGTCAAACTCGAATGGGCTGAAATCGAAGCCTTCGACGGCAAGGCCGAGCCGCCCCTACGTCCTGAAGATTTGGCAGCTAACACAGGCGCCAATCTCCGCCTCCGTCTTCAGCCATACATCCAATTATTGAGCCTTCGCTACCCCGTCGATGATCTTCTGCTCGAAATAAAAAGCACCAGCGAAGAAAACGAAGTCGCCAGCAACGCCTTTCAGGAACGCCGCAAACGCAAGCGTGTGCAAACCGTCGCGAAACTAAAACCCGCCGCGATCGCCCTAGCCGTCCACCGCATCGACAACAGCGTCTATTTCCGTCGCTTGGAACCGGAAGAATTCACGCTCTTAAATGAATTAAAGCAGGGAAGAACGCTGCAGAAAGCCGTCGCCCACGCCTTTATCGAAACCAAAATCTCGCCACAAGAGCTGCCCGCTCTCGTTCAACGCTGGTTCCACAACTGGGCCGCCCTCGGCTGGTTTTGCCAACCCGAATCTAAAACTGAAACTGCTACGCGGCGAGTCCTATAAAAGAAAAACGCATTGACGCCGGGCGAAAACGAAAAATCGTTTAGCGCCAGGTTGAAAGGAGCGTCCAGCCAACCATGAACGATCTCCTTCTTCGCGTTAAAGAACTCTACAACTCCTATTTCTACTACGTAGCCTTCGGTCAATCACCCTTTCTTCTTTTCGTGCGCCTCTATTGGGGCTATCAACTCATCCAAAGCGGCTGGGGCAAACTCCATCATCTCGACAAGGTCACCGAGTTCTTCACTAGCCTGAATCTACCCATGCCCGCGCAAACTGCCGTCGCCATTTCCTGTCTCGAATTTTTCGGCGGCATCTTTCTTGCCATCGGCCTGCTCTCCCGCCTGACCTCGCTCGCACTTACCATCAACCTGATCGTCGCCTACATCACCGCCGATCGTGAAGCGCTCTTCTCCATCTTCTCCGACCCCGATAAATTTTATGCCGCGGCTCCATACACCTTTCTAGTCGCATCCGTCATCGTATTACTGTTCGGCCCAGGGAAATTCGCGGTGGATACCTTGCTGAACCGTTGGTTTCCCGCCTTGCCCGGAGAAAAAAAACCTCCTCTGGCCTGGTGACCGAACCTCCGCCGGAAAAAGCTCGTTGGGGTCCGCATGCTGCAAGCCGCGCTGTCGCGTTTCCAAATCTTTGTTGTACTCTTGGCTCTGCTCGCGACATCGTGTTCCCTTGGTGCGCGCCCGCCTCAAATGACTTCTACTCTTATCGTCGGCGGTTCGCACATTGACATCACCGTCGACGATGGCAAACTCAACGTCCCTCAAGCCGACCTCATCGCCTGGATTCAAGTTGCCGCGGAATCCGTGGCCGGTTATTACGGCCGTTTTCCCGTGCCGCATCTAACGCTGCGCATCATGCCGTTTTCCGGCCACGGCATTCGCCACGGCATGACTTTCGGCATGCGCGGCGGCTTCATAAAAATTGGTCTCGGCAGCGACACCACTCGCGCCGAATTAATGAATGATTGGATGCTCACTCACGAAATGATCCACCTGGCATTTCCCTCCGTTGCCGATGAGCATCACTGGATCGAGGAAGGGATTTCCACTTACGTCGAGCCCATCGCGCGCATTCGCGCCAGCCACATGCAGGAAGAACAAATGTGGGCCGACCTGATCCGCGATATGCCCAAGGGGCAACCGCAAGCCGGTGACCAAGGCCTTGATCACACCCATACCTGGGGACGCACTTATTGGGGAGGCGCGCTATTTTGTTTTGACGCCGACGTTGCAATCCGCCGCCAAACTCAAAACAAAAAAGGCTTGCAGGACGCACTGCGCGGCATCCTCGACGCCGGCGGCAACATCACCGAAGATTGGGAACTCACGAAAGCTTTAAAGGTAGGCGACCAAGCCACAGGTACCACAGTCCTCACCGATCTCTACAATCAAATGAAAGACAAGCCTGTAGCCGTAGACCTGCGAGAAAAATGGAAGCAATTAGGAATTGAGTGGGACGGCTCCGCCGTCCACTTACGCGACGACGCTCCGGAAGCCGCCATCCGCCGCGCCATTACCGGAGCCGCTTCGTATTCCAATCCGGCCGCCGACGCCAGCATTCACTACGCGAACAACGTCATCGCCGTCATGGCCGGCCGCAAATCCTCATAATGTTGTTGGCTAGAAATTTCCACCACCCAAAAATCACGCTCAGAGTGCCCCAGGTTCGCAGTTGAGTTATGAACCTGGGTCTTTCTTTTTACGCAACTACCGTTCGTCTGGAATCACCGGCAGCACCAGCGTATTCACCGTCGCGGGATCGTCGCGCAACTTAATATAAAGCAGCGTCCCGTTCGGCCGCGGCACACTCATGGTCGACTCCATAAATCCTGCAAGCACCGGACTCGTATGGGTAAATTGCGGATCCGATGCCACCGAATCAATCAAAAATAAATTCGTTCCGCTCAACTTGCATTGCTTATCCGGACTATCCGGGCACCTAATTTCCTTGAGTGTGGGCAATCGCACCAAATTCGCCAGCGGCTGCCAATCGCCCTTTGCTCCATCAGCATCTACTGGCCGAAACCGCAGCGGACCAAACGCCGACGCCCCAAAACTTTTCAATGGATCGAGCGTTGCGAGCACATTTTCGGAATCCTGCATCACCAGATTCCCATCGGCCACGCTCAGCGAAACATGGAACGCTTCGTCCGCCGTGGCCACTTCAATCTTTTCCGCGTGCGAAAACTTTTCCGGAATCACCGCCTTCAAAAAGAAAGCCAATCGCGCATCCTGCGGCAGTTCATCCGCGCTCCCGAACCGCAACGCAGTGGGAGTCGGTCCCGGCTGCACATTTTTGCTGAGCAGCGTCACCTTCGGCCGCGCCGCCTCCACGGTCGTCTGCACCTCCAGCACCCGCGCATCTTTCAACGCCACATGCGCCACCACTTTTTCTTCCGGCAGCAACGCATTGGCCGGTGGCGGAGTCGCCGCCGCTAGCCGCAACTCGTCTTTCTCATTTGCACGCGACAATTTCGCAGGCGAAAACTTCACGCCCTTCAACTCCACACTATCCACCTCGTCCAACCGCGTGCCTCGCAAAATGCCCTGCTGATCCCCGGAATTAATCGTGAAGCGTTCCAGATGCGCTGCCTCCGAATAAGTGTGCAGCGCCACCTCATCGCTTTTTGCCAACCCAAATTGCTTCACGGACATCGTTACCGCGCCCGGCGTTTCGTCCTTCAAACCCACGCCGACTTCCAGCGTATCGGGGCGCAAAACTTTAAAACTTGTTTTCAATTCCACTCCCTTTTCGTTTTTAAAACTGACTTTCTCCACACACACCGCGCATCCCGACTGCACATGCAGCACATCATCACGTCCCACAACCAGTGCGCTCTGTTCCGCGGCCGCAACGTTCCACTTGGCAGTGCGCGCGGTCTTCAAA
Organism: uncultured Acidobacteriota bacterium; assembly: GCA_963733775.1. GTDB lineage: Bacteria > Acidobacteriota > Terriglobia > Acidiferrales > UBA7541 > Acidiferrum. The sequence goes on from CAVTEE010000006.1 coordinate 1,465,782, forward strand.
TCAAATCGCGGCCCCTCATAAGTTTCAAATCCCCACCACCCACGTAGAGTCCCGGTAACTTCCGGCTCCAACGTCCGGCCTTCCAGTTCCTTCGCATCAACCAAAAATCCGCCATTTACCGCATCCGCAAAGGCGGGCAACCTGACCTCCACGCCAGCTTTATCCTTAAACTCCAACACGAAGTGATGTCCGATATCCGTCGAAAAAACCAGCGGCGCTCCTTCCACCGCCAATACCAGCGAGGGCTTCTCCAGACACAAAACTTCGCCCGCGTGCACCGGCCGCAGCGGCGGCAACTGTACCGCCTCTACGGCAGGCAATCCAACCACCAGCACGGATTTCGGTTTGCGAAATGACGGCGGATTATTGAGCCGCAAATTTAATTGCTCCAGCTTCGGCAATGCCAGTGAGGGAAGATATTGAAAATCGGGAGTGCGAAAACTTTCCATGAGTCTTGCGAGGTCCACGATCGCCCCAACGTACGGACTATAAGTTCCGCCGCCCGCCAAAGCGGTGGTGCTCACTGCGCCGATTAAATCGGTGGACGGCCCCGAAGTCAGCGCTGCCACCATCGATTGACTATGTCCATCATCCAAAACTTTCTGGTCGCTGTTCTGCATCAAGCACGATGGTTGCTGCTCGAGCGGCTTATCGAAGCATTGCATTTCCAACTTGATGTTCAGCGTGCGCGCCAAGAGCACCGAGCGATCATGCAATTCTTTTGCGTTCATCCCCTCGCTCTCGCGCACTTCCGTCATATACCGGTCCAACCGTGAACGATCCAAGCTCGCTTGATTCAAATCCTGCGACGCACGGACGAACAGCCCCGGCTTACCGCGGACGGTCGCTCGCAGCGACCCATAATCGCCCCCAGTTTCTGGCGCGAGAAACAACAGCGCCTGCTGTGCACCCTGCGGCACCGTCACAAAAAATCCTTCTTCGCGAACTTGTTTGTTCCAGGCCTCCGCTTTGGTAAACCAATTCTCCGGTGGCGGGTTAGTAGCGCCACGCAAAAAAGCTACTACCACTAAAAAATGCACAGATTGAGAATCAGGAAAATCAGGATGAATCCACAACCGGTCGCCCGCCTGTAAATTCGGCACATTCGCGATGGGCAGTGTCTTTCCTGCGCGCATCACCTTCATCTCTACGCGCGGCCCGGACAAATCGAACGCCGCAGCGTCTGCGCGCAGGCTGCGCGCCGCAAAAAATGTCGCGCCGAATGCTGCCGCCAGCGCTATTGTCAACACGCTGCACACAGCCCGCCTACTTGCCCGCCAAAAATTATCCCGCATCATTTTCCAAATCTTCATTAACATTGAGCTCCCGCAATAGAATAAATGGGCGATACCTCAACCTTACTCCACGCCCCATTTTAAGTGCGTTTTCGTTTGTCGATTTTGCCACCGGGCTGGACGCGCGGCGTACAAAGCTGTGTTTATTGTGATGCACTCAACCGTAAAGGAGGCGTTTTTTAATCCCCGTCGGCTTTCCTAAACAACAACAGTCTTTCCTGTTCACTCAAAGCTCGAACTTCGCCCTTCGGGAGATCCTCCAATTTCAGCGCTCCGATCGCGACCCGAATCAATCTCAAGACTTCTACACCTATTGTCTCAAACATGCGGCGAATATGCCTATTGCGTCCTTCATCTAAAACAATTTCCACCCAACAATTACGCTCACCCGACCGTATCACGCTGGCGCGTTTGACTCGCAAAAACTCGCCATCCTTCACCGTAAATCCCCGCTGCAACTTCTCTATCATCGCTGGGGCTGCTTGCTCTCCAATTTGAACGTGGTAAATCTTGTCAACGTGTGTATCCGGCGCGGTAATCTTCGCCGCCCATTCGGAATCATTGGTGATCAACAATAGGCCTTCGCTGGCTTTGTCGAGTCTGCCGACCGGGGCTACCCAATTTAAAGAACCAGTTGTGTACTTTTCCAGAAAAGAATAAATCGTTTCGCGGCCACGTTCGTCACTGGCGGTGGTTACTACACCGCGTGGCTTGTTCAACATTAAATAAATCTTCTCCGCCTGCTTAATTTCGAGGCCATCAATCTCCACGCGGTCTTTACCCAGATGGACCGGCGTTTCGACATTGCGGCGTAGCGTTCCGTTAACGCGCACGCGCCCGGCGCGAATGGCGTCCTCGGCGCGACTCCGCGAGCAATAGCCCATCTTGGAAATCGCCCGCGCCAATTCGACGTTGCGCTGTGGACGAGGTGGCTCACTGGAATTTACAGGAATGGTTTTAGGAGTGGCGGAATTTGCGCGCCCGATTTGTGATTTTGATTGGCGCGATTTTCGGTGCCGTGTCATCGATAGGAAATATTAAAAGCGGCTTTGGAATCGATCGAGCCCACTCAGTTATTTGTCTTGTCGGGCGGCGCTGTAGAAGCTTCGTGCTTCACTTCTCCATAGCGAGCAGCTAACCAGGCGCGGGCTTCCTCCGGATGATAATTAAATGGCCCCATTCCACCGCGATACGCGATTCGTCCCTGTTCAATGATGTAAATGCGCTCTGGCCACGCGGCGTACGCATCGTTCGCGGCGTTACTCATATCGTCGATGCCGAATTGCGTTGGATAGTTGAAGCGCTTAACAAAATCATTGGCAATCGCTACGCGTTGCTCCAGGGTCTTTGGCTGCGCGTAACAAACACCTTCTTTCACGTTGGACTTCATTTGCCATTCGTCGGTGGGATGCGCTTCGCGCACGTACACGGTCAGAAAATCCGCATGATCTTTGTAGTCTTTGTAAATCTGCACGACGTCGCCAACCTGGCGGCGGAAAGGCGGTCAAGTGTAGCTTCCGAAGACGATGACTAGCGGTCGAGCGCCGGTGCGCTCGCGAATATGAAACCGATTAGTACCGTCGAGGGCCAGCAGTGAGGCGTCGGGCGCATTGTCGCCCACGCGCAACGTGCCGCGATGCATGTGCGGCAGTGCGTAACGCACCATGCCATACGCGCCACGGAGGCCGCCGGCCATTACCGAAAGGCCGATCACCGTGCCTAGAATTAGGAGCGCAACAACAGCGCCAATCCACTTCAACAATTTTTCTTCCTCCGATTCACTTATCGCTGAATTTCGGCACAGGAAATTTAATCGGCCCGCGCCCATCATCGTCCAGCAATTTCTCGCGCACTTTTTTATATCGCGCCAATGCTTTCTCAATCACCGTTATCGCCGCGTAGGCCGGACGGATGTCTTCCACCTGCACGGTCTTGCCTTCGAGTTGTTTGTAATCCGAAAAAAATCTTTTCAGTACCAGCAAGCGGTGTGGAGGCAAGTCCCGCGCTTCTACATAGCTGTTGAATTCGGGATCACCCGTGGCTACCGCGATTACTTTGTCGTCGCTTGCACCGGAATCCACCATGGTCATCAAGCCAATGGCTCGCGCTTGAATCAACGCCAGCGGCTGCACCGCTTCCTGGCAAAGCACCAGAACGTCGAGTGGATCGTCATCTTCGGCATAAGTCTGCGGAATGAAACCATAGTTGGCGGGATAATACACCGCCGAATGGATGATGCGGTCGACGCGCAGCATGCCGCTGGCCTTGTCTAGCTCATACTTCACATTCGAGCCCAGCGGGATTTCGATTACCGCTTGAAAATCTCGGGGGAGATCATCGCCCGGCGAAACGTCATGCCATGCATGCAACATAGGAGCCCTCTTTCGTCGCCAATAATTCTAGATAATTGACACTGTCCGAACCCCAAGAATTCCAGCTTCAAGATCCCAACTCCAAGATTCCAACACCACGAATCGACCCCAAGACCCGGGTTCAAACTCAACTGCGAACCCGGGGCACCCGGCACCTCCGCGTTACTGCGAGCTGCTTCAGGCGCGGGCTTTGTCGATCATGTCTTCCCAGATTCCTTTGCTCTTCAGAATTAATTCTACTACTTCGCGGGCGGCGCCTTTTCCGCCGATGGCGCGCGTAACGTGATGCGCTACGCGTTTTACTTCTGGAGCTGCGTCACCAACAGCTACTGCCAAGCCGACGCGGCGCATGATCGTAATATCGGGTAAGTCGTCACCAAGGTAGGCGACCATCGCTTCGCTTGCGCCGGTTTTCTTGAGGATTTCTTCATACGCTGCAATCTTTTGCGCCTGGTGTTCATACACAAATTCGATTTTCAGCTCTTGCGCACGGCGCTGTAATGCCGCGCTTCCTCGGCCGGTAATTACGCCGGTACGAATTCCTGCGGTATGCGCCAGACTTAGACCCTGGCCATCATGCGCGTCAAATGTTTTGATTTCTTGCGCCGAGCCATCGGGCAGCGAGAGCAGCGTTACACCGCCATTGGTGATCGTCCCGTCCACGTCCATCAGAAATACGGTGATCTGCTTCGCGCGCTTTGCCACTTTTGATGGTATCCGTGCCGCGATTTGCTTCGTCACTTTAGCCAATTAAAATTTCCTCCGCCGATCAGCTCGCTGAAAATGTCTACATCAATTCCAAAGTCCACAAATCATGCAAATGCACCACGCCCAAAACTGCCTTTACTTCATCCACCACCACAATCGAAGTGATCTTGCGCTTCTCCATCAAATTCAAGGCCTCGCTGGCCAATACATGCGGGCCAATTGTTTGCGCTCCGCGGGTCATGCAGTCTCCGGCGCGCATTTCTAGCGTGGCCCCGCGATGTTTTTCCATCAAGCGCCGCAAATCGCCGTCGGTCAAAATGCCCGCTAATCTTCCATCCGGTTCTGTCACCGTGGTCATGCCCAGCCCCTTCTTACTCATTTCGTGAAACACATCGGGCATCATCGTTTCGGGAGCAACGCGCGGCAGAGCAACGCCGGCGTGCATCAAATGCTCCACGCGGAGGAGCTTGTTGCCCAAACGTCCGGCGGGATGCAACGCTGCAAAATCATCAGGCTGAAATCCGCGCCGTTCCAGCAGCGCAACTGCCAGCGCATCGCCAACCGCCATCGCGACTGTAGTGCTTGCGGTGGGCGCGAGATTCAGAGAGCAGGCTTCCTCTTTCACGCTGACGTCCAGCACTACATCGCTGGCTTCGGCCAGCGTCGAGTCTGTTTTTCCCGTCAAGGTGACCAGCGAAATTTCAAGGCGCTTCAAGGCTTCGAGCAGGCGCACAATTTCTTCTGTCTCTCCGCCGTAGGAAACTGCGAGCAACGCGTCGCCGCGTGCCAGCATGCCCAGATCTCCGTGAAGCGCTTCCGCGGGATGCAAAAAAAACGATGGCGTGCCGGTGCTCGAGAACGTTGCGGAGATCTTTCGTCCGATCAAGCCGGACTTGCCCATGCCGCTGACGACCACGCGGCCTTTGCATGCAAACAAAACATCCACGGCGCGCTCAAAGCTGCCATCGAGGCGCGCGAGTACGTCTTGAATTGCCTGCGCTTCGATCTTGAGGACGCGACGCGCGCAATCGAGACTCATCGCGAGCTCCAGCTTCGCATTAATTCGGCGAGCTGATTCAAACGCTTTAACAGGGAAGATAGCTGCGCAAGCGGAAGGGCGTTGGGGCCATCGGAAAGCGCGGCGCTTGGATTGTCGTGGGTCTCCAGAAAAATTCCGTCCACGCCTGCAGCAACGCCGGCGCACGCGAGCGTTTCGATGAATTCCGGTTGCCCGCCGCTGGCGTGGCCTTGGCCGCCGGGCAGCTGCACTGAGTGAGTCACGTCGTAAACGACGGGGTAGCCAAGTTTTTGCATGACGGGAAAGGAGCGCATATCCACGACCAGATTGTTGTAGCCAAATGATGCGCCGCGCTCGGTCAAAATAATTTGTTCATTTCCTGCGGCGGCGATTTTCTCGACGACGTTGGTCATGTCCCAAGGGGAAAGAAACTGGGCTTTTTTTACGTTGATGATTCTGCCCGTTTTGGCGGCGGCGATCAGCAAATCGGTTTGTCGCGATAAGAATGCGGGAATTTGCAAAATGTCGCAGACTTCGGCAACTGGCGCGGCCTGCGAGCTTTCATGGATATCAGTGAGCACCGGGAGGCGAAAATCCTTTTTTATTTTGTTCAGAATACGCAAGCCTTCCGCGAGTCCCGGGCCGCGAAAAGATTTCAGCGACGAGCGGTTGGCTTTGTCATAGGAAGCCTTAAAAATATAAGGCACGCCGCAATCGGCGGCGATGCGCGCTACTTTCTCGGCCATGCCGCAAGCGTGCGACTCGCTTTCAATCACGCAGGGCCCGGCAATCAAAAACAGCGGATTGCCTGCGCCTAGGCGCAGCGGGCCCAATGCAATTTCATGCGGCCGATGCGGGCTCATGCGCCCCACACAATTTCAGTAATTCCCGTCATGCGGAACACTGAAGATAACACGAAGGCCGCGACCGCAGTCAGTGCTGCCTTCGTGATTTCGCGATGGACCATGGACGACAACGATTGTTACATCGGCCGTCCCTGTAGTACCATCCGGCACAACGTAGTGGCCACCACAAGACAAATTGGAATTCCTTCTCGCCCGATGGTGCAAGTCGTGGTGCCCACCAAGCGCGTCCAGCTGTTGCAAAACTATTTTTACTTTTCCATGTCGCTGCTGATTGCCGCGGTGGTGGTGTATGGATTCAGCCACACTGTGGACGAGAATCTGATTCATCCGACGGCGCCGCGCCCTTTTATCCTTTATATCCATGCCGCGGTTTTCACCGGGTGGTTGTTCTTTTTCATTCTTCAGTCCGCACTGGTGCGCACGCGCAAGGTGCGACTGCATCGCAAGTTTGGATGGTTTGGTGCGGCGCTGGGCGTAGCGATTCCGATTGTTGGGGTCGCGACCGCTGTAGCCATGACTCGATTCAATATTTCGCATCGGCGTTTACCTGATAGTGATGCTTTCATGATCGTTCCGTTGTGGGACGTCACGGCGTTCATCGTTCCATTCGCGCTTGCGATTTACTGGCGTACAAAGCCTGAGTTTCATCGGCGGCTGATGCTGGTTGCTACGTGTGCGCTGACGGCGGCGGGGTTTGGGCGTTTTCCGCAAGCTATCATGCCAGAACACTTTTTTTATGCCGGCGTGGATATTCTGATTTTTTTGGGTGTGGTTCGTGATCTGATCGTAAACCGGCGCATTCACGCGGCGTACTTGTACGCGCTGCCAGCTTTCATCCTTGGGCAGATCTTCGTGGTTTATACCTACACCCATACTTCAGCATGGTGGATGACAATTTCGCACGCCATCCTGCGTTAGAGCGTTTCTTTCAACTGCAAATTTATGGATCGGTGGTCCAGCCCCATGGGGGTGGTGAGCCGGTTATGGGCCAATTTACAGTTGTAGGCACTCTTACCTGGTAGCTTTTTTTGGTTGGGGGCGGTTCGGTTGGGGTCTGTTCTAGCGCCGCGATTGGCGGATTTGAGGTTGCCGGAGTTGGCGGTGGCGGAGGTGGAGGGGTTAAGGCGACGGTTGCGGTTGGTGACGAGTGAGCCGGAGATTGGGGCAATGGTTGGGCGGCGGGTAATTGCGGGACAGGTTTGGCTGTGATTACGGGCTTATCGGTAAGCGCGGGTTTCTTGGTGGACGTGAGAGCGGGTGCTTCCAGTGCGGGAGGGGCTACGGATTTGGGTTTTGTTTGTTCGGCCATTTGGGCGGCGGACTTGGGCGTACCTGCGTGAGGGCAGGGGTCGTTGTATTGCGCTGGGAGGGTCCGGAGGAGAAGACTGGTGAGATAGCCGAGGACTGCGGCGCGGCGGGGAGAGATGAGGTCGGCTGCCAAGAGGGTGTAGAGGCGCTGCAGGGAGTCGTGGATACCTTGAGCGTTCTGGAAGTTGCAGGAGCGATTGAGGAGTTGGAAGGCAAAATCGTCGGGGCCGTTCGGGTGCGAGACCAAGTGGCGATGACAGAACATCTCTCGAGGGTCGGGAACCCAATTGCGGCATTGGCGACCGGCGTTAGAGAGATGGTGGCAGCGATGATGGCCGGGGACTGATTTGTTGGATGCAGGCTTCATTTGTTTTTCCTTTAGTTGGGATGGGTACCCCTACCCGGGTGTTTTTGACGAAAGAGTGTGTAAGGTGTTGAAAACAAAGGGTCGCGTTCGTAGAAAGTGGTTGAGAGTGCGCAAGGTGTTGGAAAGATTTAGGTTGGCCCGTTGAGGCAGGCGGGGTTCGGTTCATCGAACGGCGTTAGCAGGCAGGCGCTTCTGGGATGCATAAATCGAAGAGAGATTCCTCGACGGCGCAGACCGGCTACTTCGCAGGAGCGAAGTAGGAAGAAAAGGCCGGTCTGCTCTGCTCGGGAATGACTGTTGGTTGGCTACGGCGAACATGGCTTATGTTGCTGCGTAGATATAGTAAACACTAATAATAAAAAGGACAGGGGTGGGAGACTGTACTAAGGGCCAGGACTCTGGAAGATGAATTCCCGAGCGACCGAAGACATGTTTGGTGAAGATTGACTCGGTTTAGATTCCTGAGAAAAATCGAAGTCAAAAACCCCACGTGCAAAACCGGCACGTGGGGCACCCAAATTCATCTTAATGACCGATTCTGGGCCACCCGCCCTTCTAGTAGCTCAAAGATGGCAGCTGCCTGGGCGCAGGACCCAAAGGCTATCAGTTGATGGTGATTTGGGATTGCAGGAGGATGTTGCGGGAGGAGTTGCCGAGCATGATTTGGTAGGTGCCGGGGACGACCTTCCAGCTGTTGCTGAGGATGTCCCAATAGGAGAAGGAGCGTTGGTTTAGGGTTAGCTGGACCGGGAGGGTTTGGCCGGGTTGCAGCAGGATTTTTTGGAAGGCTTGCAGGGATTTGGGTGGCTCGGGGACGGCGGTGGAAGGGATGCCAAGATAGAGTTGGACGACTTCGGCGCCAGCCACTGAGCCGGTGTTGGTGACGTTGAGAGTGACTGTCACGGTTTGGCTCGGATTATTGGTGAACGTAAAGGTGGCGGGAGTGACTGCCAAGTTTTGGAAAGAGAAGTTGGTGTAGGACAGGCCGAAACCGAAGGGGAAGAGCGGCGTGATGTTGGCTTGATCGTAATGGCGGTAGCCCACGAAGATGCCTTCGGAATACGTGGCGGTGTTGACGCCGTTCACGACGACTCCGGGATATTGGGCGGGCGTATTGGCGGGAAGATCAGATAGCTGCAGCGGGAAAGTGAGTGGGAGTTTCCCTGAGGGATTGACATCTCCAAAGAGTACGGCGGCGACAGCGTTGCCGTCTTCTTCGCCGGGATACCAGACTTGCAGAATGGCGGGGACACTGTTGGCCCAAGGCATGAGGATGGCGGTGCCGCTCTTCATCACGACGATAGTGTTGGGATTAGCGGCTACGATCGATTCCACTAGGGAGTCCTGGGTGCCGCTCAGGGAAATGGGGTTGTCGACGCCTTCGGTCTCGCTGTCGCCCACCATTACGATGGCGACGTCGGCGGCTTGCGCGGTAGTGACGGCGGAGGAGATGGTGCTGCCGTCGTTGAAAGAGACGGTCACGGTGGGACCGACGCGGTTTTGGATGCCGGTTACTGGTGCCACGGTATAAATGGGCGATACGAATGAACTTCCGCCACCGCCGGTTTTGGCCGCACCTGCATAAGGGCCAATCACGGCGATGTGGTGGAGGGTGGTGGCATTGAGAGGCAGGACTTTAGTGGTGTTGAGAGGCCGGACTCCGGGATTGTTTTTCAGCAGCACCATTCCTGCTTCGGCGATTTGACGCGAGATCAAACCATCTTGCTGGGTGGGGATAGCGGTGATAGTCGGGGGAGTGCTGAAAACACCCAGATTCATCATGGTGGAAAAACGGCGAATCAACTTGTCGTTGATGACGGTCTGGGGCACCTGGCCAGCAGTCACTGCGGATTCCAATAAGGTATCGAAGTAGATTCCGGTAGGCATTTCCAAATCGAGGCCAGCGTTTGCGGATGCCACGGTGGAGTGAGTGGCGCCGAAATCTGAAGTGACGAAACCGGTGAAGCCCCATTCCTGTTTAAGGATGCGATTGAGCAAATTGTTGTTTTCGCACATGTAGGACCCGTTGACCTGGTTGTACGCGCACATGACGGCGCCAACGCCAGCTTTCACGGTGGCTTCGAAGGCGGGGAGATAGATTTCGCGCAGAGTGCGGTCGTCGATAATTTCATTGACGGTGTCGCGGTTGGTCTCCTGATTATTGGCGGCGAAATGTTTGGATTCGGTGATGATTCCCTGGGACTGCGCGCCGGTTAGGTTGGCTACGGCGATCTGAGAAACGAGGTAGGGATCCTCGCCGAAGGCTTCGAAGGTGCGGCCGTTCTGGGGGACTCGCGCAATGTTGATGTCGAGGCCTTCTAGCAGACCATTGGCCCAGGCCCGGGACTCTGCTCCGATTACGGTTCCGTATTGATTGGCGAGATTAAGGTCCCAGGTGGCGGCGAGAGCGATAGGAGCTGGCATGGCAGTGGCAGGGCCTTCGTGACCTGGGCCGCCTTTGGTAGCACCGGCGGGTCCGTTGGTGACGTTGAGTAAGGGGATGCCGAGAGTGGAGATGCCGGGGACGACGCGATAATCGTTGGCATCCTGAATACCGTGCAACTCGGTGATGTCGTCGGTGAGGGCCATCTGATTAATGAGTTGCGCGACCGCAGCGCTGGAGGCCACGGTGATAGTTGCGATAGCGGTGTGAGTCAGAGCGCCGCTTGCTCCGGTGATTGTGAGTGGGAAAGATCCTTTGGGAGTCGAAGCGGTGGTTGTAATGGTTAGTACGGAGTTACCCGGGGCGGTCGTAGAAGTGGGAGTGAAAGTTGCGGTCGCACCGGAGGGCAAGCCGGTGGCGCTCCAAGCTACTGTTCCGGTGAAACCGTTCAAAGCGGCGAGGTTCACGGTATAGGAGGCGTTCGAGCCTACCCCGACGGTGTCAATCGGTGGAGTGGGGGACAAGGAAAAATCGGGTTTGGCTGCGCCGGGGATGATTTCAATTCCATTGATCAGGGAATTGTTCACGAGGGTGGTGAACTGGATGATGAGTTGGCCGCTGGAATTTACTGGCTCGGTGAATTGCTGAATGTTGGCGATGTTCTGGCCGCCGGCTGAGGCAAAGATGTCGAAGTTAGTTAGGACTGGCGAGCCGTTGATGCTGACGTTGAAGACACGCGAGCCCGAGGAGGTCCAGTAAGTCTCACAGAAGTGCAGGCGGACGAGATAGTTTGTGGTGGTTTTGAAACCGCCGATGGTGTAGGTGAAATTGCCGATGCGACCTGTCTGGTAGACCGCTGCCGGGGCAGGACTGTTCACCTTGGTAGTGTTGATGATGTTGGAGTGACTGATGGTGGTGCCTCCGACATAGTCCTGGTCACCGAGAAAGGATCCAACTGCGGCACCGCCGGCATCGATGGCGACAACTTGCGGAGTGACAACGACCGACTGTGTGGTGGCGCTCGCCTGGCTGGAGGGTGCTGAGGAGCCGCCGGAGCCAACGGCCTCGACCAAATAATAGTAGGTGGTGGAGGGCGTAAGGCCACTGTCCGAAAATGAGGTGGAAGTCACACCGGTGGCGATCTGGTTGTTACTCGCGGGCGTGAAGCCGGCGGTGGTGCTGCGGAAGATGTTGTAGGTGATGGAGGAGCAGGGCGAAGAACTCGCTGACCAGCTCATACTAATCTGGGTGGTGGAAGTCGCGGATGCGGTGAGAGCGGCCGGAACGGTGGGGGCGGGGCAAACACTGGAAGAGAGAATCTCGATGCCGTTCACGAGTGAGTTGTTGATAAGGGTCGTAAATTGGATTACGTACTGGCCGGAGGCGTTCGCGGGGGCTGAGAACTGCTGGATGATGGCGATGTTCTGGCCGCCTGCAGCGGCGAAAATATCAAAATTGGTTAAGACCTGATTTCCATTGATGCTTACGTTGAAAGTGCGCAGGCCGGAGGCGGTCCAATAAGTTTCCGCGAAGTGCAGGCGCACGGTTGCGGACGATCCGGGGACGAATCCACCAAGAGTGTAGGTAAAATTGCCGATGCGGCCGGTCTGATAAACGGCTAAGGGCGCGGGATTGATAACCTTGGTGGTGTTGATGGCGTTGGAGTGACTGATGACGTTGCTGGAGGTAAAGCCCTGGTCAGCCTGAAATGGAGCTACCGCAAGGCCACCGGCATTGATCTGTAGCGTAGTGCCCTGAGCTGATATGGGAGAAGAGATCAGCAGGGAAAGCGCAGACAAAGTGAAGACACAAACAGCCGCCACAAGTGTTCTCAAGAGAAGACCCCGAGCAGCTCGATCGTTTCCGGTGAACTTGTGCGCGGAGTATATACATAGTTTTAGGTATGAGCAATGAGGTAATTGCAAAAATCAGTATGTTAGTGAATTTTAAACACTGACGATAGGTGCGGGCACGATAGGTGCGGGCTCCTTTCTTAAGTCGGGCGTAGCAGGATTTAAGGCCCAGTCACGAGTGAGCGAACATGATTCGACGTTGTGAGGAGGGCGACTCAGAGCGGATTTGGGAAATTATTAATGACGGGGCGCAAGCTTATAGAGGTGTGATTCCCGCGGATCAATGGACAGAGCCGTACATGTCGCGGGAAGAGATGCAGGGGGAAATTGAGGATGGCGTGGTGTTTTGGGGATTCGAAGATGGCGGGAAGTTAGTGGGAGTTATGGGGATTCAGAAGGTTCGGGATGTGACTCTGATTCGACACGCGTATGTGAGGAGTGAGTGGCAGAAGCGCGGGATTGGGGCGCGGTTGCTGGCTCATCTGGGGGGGCTGACGGAGGATCCGATTCTGATTGGGACATGGGCGGATGCGGTGTGGGCGATCCGTTTTTATGAAAAACATGGGTTCCGGATGGTGGGCATAGCGGAGAAGGACCGGCTACTCAGAAGGTATTGGAAAATATCAGAACGCCAGAGAGAAACTTCTGTAGTGCTGGCAGATTCGAAGTGGCGGGGAATGGAAGATTGATCAAGTCCGCGTTGGAAGGTCATGACACTTACCTGATAGTTGCGCGATAGGAGCGATTCTACGATTGGGACGCGTGGAACGGCTATCTGCGGTACGCGCAGAATAGCTCAAAACACATAAAGCGGATCTGAATCAACCGGGAAGCAGAGGGACAAATGTCCGTTGAAAGCTGCCCTTGCTGAGATGGGCGGACGGGGATACTCTTGGCGCGAATTCTTTCCTGCAGGGGCTTTATGAAACGGCATGTGCTGATTTACGGGTTAATTGGCGGGTTGCTGGTGGCGCTGCTGAAGTGGACGGAGTACCGGTTTTTGGTGATTGAACATTCTGTCGAAATTTACGGGGGGCTGGTCGCGGCGACATTTGCGGTGCTGGGGATTTGGCTGGGGCTTAAGTTGACCGGGAGGCAGGAGAGGATTGTGGTGAAGGAGGTACCCGTCGCGAACGGGAAGCCTTTTGTTGTGGACGAGGGAAAACGAGAGGACCTGGGGATTACGCGGCGAGAGCTGGAGATTCTGGAGTTGATAGCGCAGGGAATGAGCAATCGGGAGATCGCCGGAAAACTTTTTGTGAGTGAGAACACGGTTAAGACACATTCGAGCCGGGTTTTTGACAAGTTAGGGGCCAGGCGACGAACGCAGGCGGTGCAGTTCGGCAAGGAGTTCGGATTGCTGCCTTGAGTTGATCGCCCAAACGCATGATTTTTGCTTCCGGCGGCGAAAATCACTCGAAAGGATGACGACAGAGACTGGACTTGTTGCGGTGTGGTGCTCGGGCATTCACCTTTGGATTGCTGGAGACACAGATGAAAAAAACGATACTCACGTTCGGCCTGATTTCGGGTGTCATTTCGTCGCTACTGATGGCGGCGACGGTGCCGTTCGCGGGCAAGATAAGTTTTGATAAGGGCTTGATCGTTGGATACACGGGGATGGTGCTGTCGTTTTTGCTCGTATTTTTTGGGATTCGTTCCTATCGGGATAATTACTGCAACGGGCAGATCACGTTTTCGAAGGGTTTTGCGGTGGGGATTTCCATTGCGGTGATTTCTTGTATCTGCTACGTGGTGACGTGGGAGATTATCTATTTCAACTTCCTGCCCGATTTTATGGACAAGTACGGGGCCCATATGGTGGAGAGAGCCAGGGCTTCGGGCGCGAGTGATGCAGCTATCCTGGCTAAAGTTGAGCAAGCGAAGAAATATAAGGAGATGTACGACAACCCGCTGATCAACGCGGCGATGACGTTTATCGAGCCTTTTCCGATCGGGCTGATTATGACGGTGATCTCGGCGGCGGTGCTCAAGAGAAAGCCGGGCGCGCAACAGGCGCAAGCGCCTGTGCCTGCATCCTAGGATTTTGAGAAATCAATTCGGCGGTTCGCCTGGGATAACTGCGCAAAGGCTTCAGGTGTCTGGCGTCCCGGGATTATTTCTCTTGGGCGACAGTTTGCGATTCGAGGGATTGCCAATCTTTCGGGGGAAACACGACGGGCCAAAAATCGGGAGCCGGGGTTGCAAATTGGAAAGCAACCAGAAGTCCCCTAGCGGGTGAGTCTTGCGTTCTTACCACACTACACTCTCGAGTCATGCCCGTTTTGGAATTTGTCAGCAAAAATATTTGACCAGCGAAGATCTCCATCTCCAGATCGAGTAGTCCACCATGGGCGTTGACGACCTGAGTGCAGGTGGTCTCCTCTGTAACAATCCCTTCGCTCGAAGTAACCGAGACGTGGACCGGGACCTTTAGCATTACACGTTCGCTTCGGCGCCTGTTTGCGCCGTCTGTAGGTTCAGGTGTGATTTTTTCGTGGCCCATTTTGGCACATCCCTGGTTAAAGCTTAACGGGCATGCTTGATAAACGGTTTTTATATCTATGAGTTATATAATGAACCAGATTACAAATGGCGGGGAAACTCAATTCAAATCGTGTTCTTAACCTGAGGGCCCGCGTCATTGAAATAGTTAAGCGAGCTTCAACGGAGCACCTTATGCCTTTTGTTGACATTAACAGCCTGAATGTTATCGAACGGTTGCCCGGCTGGTACGGGCGCTATTTCCACTCGGCGAGCATGACATTCGCGCACTATGATTTTAAGCGTGGCTCGACTATTCACGAGCATTCTCACGCACCTGAAGAAGTCTACGAGGTGGTTGAGGGGGAGCTTGAGGTGACTATCGAGGGGGAGGCCGAGATTGTGCGGCCCGGAGTAGTGGCGATTGTGCCGAGCAATGCACGGCACTCGGTCAAGGCGCTCAGCGATGGCCGGGTTATCATCGTAGATTATCCGCTGAGGCGTGAATTTTCAGGGTAGCCGAGATTTTGCAACTATCGATTAACGGGTGATCAACGGTGAGCCGCAGGTCCCGCGACCTGCGCTTTTTTGTTGGTCGCGAGCCGTTAGGCGTGTAACGGGCGAGCGTACAGCAGTGTTAGCGGACTATGAGCAAAATGACGAACAGGGCGGCTATTAGGATGACGTGCGCCGTTCCGTGCATGTCATAAAGAATGCTGTTGATTTCGTCCATGTGTGTGTCTCCTGAGAGCTGGTGTAAAGCCTGGGAGCATTGTGGGGTGATGCGGGGAAAACTGGAATGGCTAAACCGTACGGGCGAGAAAAACTGGGGTCCCGAGGAGTGGGGAGTGTGCTCCGCCGTTTTGCTGAAAGGCGGACTTAGCCGGTGGTACTAGAGTGGAAAACGAGGGTGCTGGTACTACGCCACAAGATTGCCGATTCTACTGTATTTCCCGCGGGTTTAAAGAGGGCCGGGATCGCTGCTCGGTCTGAGGGCCCTCCCGAGGGCCTATTGCTAATGGTACTTTTGTCACAAAGCGGCGACTAGCACGTCAATTTTCGGGGACTAATGTCAGCGATCGAACGCTAGATAAAATGAATCGATGAGATAGATAATCGGGGAGAGGCGCCCACCCTTTGCAAAAACGGCAAAGGGTAGGCCACCCGGAGCCCGCGACTGGCATGGCTTAGGACATTCATCTGTCGGCCTGCTTGAAGTCGAAATAAGCCAGATTCATGTTGCCGTTCGTCAATATGTGGACGGTGAGAACGTTTTTTCCTTTGTTGAGGCGAACCTTGAAGAGTTTCGAGACCAGATTCCAGTGGTGCCACTGACGCCAGGCCAGCGGGTCTGCGGGATCATTTGTCGAAGCGATCTGCAGAGGCCCTGTCGCGTCTTTTCCATTCACCTCGACGGATATCGGTCCGCCGCGATTCGAGGTGTACAGGAAATCCGCTGCGTATGTTCCCTCGTGGGTCACATCCACTGTGATGTTGAACCACTCGCCGGGTTCGGTCCAGCCAACATAGAGCAGGTCTGCAGGAGGAACAACCTTGTTGAAGGGGTTGTCGTCCATCGGATCTGGCTTGCGGTTAAACTTTGTGTAGGAAGTATCCACGCCCTCATGGATACGAAATTCGTTGAGGTAGGTTCCATCAGCAGGGTTCAATTCTCCGCTGCCGTGGTTCTGTGGATCGGTGTCGTGATACGCGACTCCTTCGCCGCCCAGGTCGTAGTAAGCGCACAATACGCGCCCGGGTATTTTTTGTGGGCCGTCCTGATACCGGCTGTCGTGATAAGGCAGGCCTTTATACTGGCTCAAGAATGATTGGGAAAACGCGAGTGCCGGTAGGATCGATGCCGCTACGAAGCATAAGGAAAACGCTTTCCGGAGCATTCTGCCTCCCTAAGTACCGATAACCTATCTGCAGTTGCGCAACTCCGCCAATCAGCGGCAGCGACGGCTCGAGAATGTTCCGCACTTCAGACTTGGAAGAGTTCTATCCCGTGCGCTTTTCCAAGATTGCGCGAGTACTTCTTATCGGTCCCATTGTTCCAATGTTCGTGTACGCCGAGGCTGCGGCATCGGATGCCGTCGCGTTCGGGATCGTAGACAGTCTTTGAAGGCGGGTCATTCGCCAGAGCAGATTCGCGCAGATAATTATCGGCATTGGTAATATCCGGTAGATCCGGCCATTCCGAAGTGAGGAAATCGAAGCCGACGGAATCCATCGCTACGCCGTCAAACGACATAAAAATGCTGTTCGGCCAGGCATCGTTGAAGGGCGCCATCTTCCACTTGCGATGAGGCGGACCATCCACGTTGTCGTTGCCATAGAGCCCATCAACAATGAAAAGGATGGTTTTCTCGCCGAGGTCTTTATGACCCAAATAATCTGTGAATGCGGCGTAACTTGCCGAACCATCACTGTTGTGGTGGAAACCATCGTGCGCATTCTTGCGCCAGTCGGGGTTGATACTGGTAGCGCCGAAGAGATTTTTCGCGCAAAGGGTCACGCCTGAACTCACATGAGCTCGCAACACGGCGGCATCGATTAAATAGGCGGCGTCAACCACGGTGGTATCGAGTCCCTTAGCGTTTTTGCTTTCCACTGAGAAAGGAATCGCGTTGGGTTTGAACTCGGCCTTTACTCGTCCATCGCCTCCGATATGGTCCACAAACGTGACTTTGGGAAATTCATGGTGGATCTTGTCGTAGAGATTGCCCGGGATGAAGCGGCTGGAATCGAAGACGGTAATCGATGATTCCGGCACGCGTGCGGGACCGGTCAACTGTCGAACGAGGGAAAGGAGCAAATGGGGCGAGGAGTTCAGGCGCTCGATCGTGCCGTGATCGGTGGTGTTGTTCAGGTTCGCCTTGATGGCGATCTTCTCGCCGGCCTTGTATCCGGCGTTGCCGCGACCATGAGTGCTATTGAAGTAGTGAAAGATGGAGTTCCATGCCTGGGCGTCGCTTTTTTGATTTGTGAGACCGCAAATGGAACGGGAAACCATGCGGTCAATCACGGACTGTTGGTTATTGGCATCGGTCCACCACGAACCGGTGCCATCCCAGGTCACAGCCGCCGGATCGTGCGCCCAAGTGACGCGGCCGGGAACGACGCCGCGAGGAACTCCTAATGGGGAAAGCGGCTCGAACAAGGAGGGCCGCAGGTAGGTGGCCGCTGCAAGAGTCAGGGCGAATTGCCGGCGGGTCATGTCCATTTTAAGTTGCTCCTCTCGCACAAAAGCTTACGGTTGCGTGGATCATTTTGCCTGAAAAGCGTAGAAACTGCTGCGGCCTCTTCACAGAAAGCACGGTCTTGCGTTGGAGGCCGATAGTTGCAGCGCGGCGACCTTGAACTAGTCCGGTGAATTGTACATGACGACGCAAGTAGAATCCTCAACTTCCGAATGTTTAGTTGTGAGGCCGGAGGAATAGCAGTATTCAAAAATATTTCCGCAGGATTGTGATGATGCGGCTACAAATTTATTTCTTCGAGGCGGCGATTTTTGGGTTCGATGCCGAAGATCAGGACCAGGATGATTTCGATGATTAGTAATGCTACTAGCATGGTGATCACGCCGCCGACTCCGTAATGACGGAATAGCGCGACGACCAGGAAGGGAGTGACGATGGTGGCGCCGCGGCCGAAAGTGTTGCAGATGCCGGAGGCGCGCAAGCGTACTTCGGTGGGAAATAATTCGGGGATGTAAACGGCGAAACAGACGGTGACGAGGACGTAGATGGGAATCATCAGGACGAAACCGATCAGGGAGAGAAGTAGCGGGTTTTCTATGAAGGGGTAGAAACCGCCGACCACAATGGTTAACAAGGAGGCGCCAACGATGGTGGGTTTGCGTCCCCAAGAGTCGGAGGTTAATGCGGCGATAGCCGAGCCGATGGGGGCGCCGATGGAGATGATTAGCGAGTAGCTGAAGGATTGGGCGATGGTGCGGCCGCTGTGAACGAAAAATGTTGGGAGCCAAGTGACGAAGCCGAAGATCAAGGTGTTTACGGTGATGAGGGTGATGCAGCCGACGATCATGCGTGGGAAGAGGAGCGGGCTTAGAAGGGAATTGAGATTTCTGGACGGCGCATTTGCAGGTAAGTGCGATGGCGTTGGCGATGGCGGCGAAAGCGCTTGTTGCTGGGAGACTTCAGCTTCGATGGATTGCAACAGGGCTTCGGCTTCTTCGTAGCGGCCAACGGATTCGAGCCAGCGCGGCGATTCGGGAAGGGCCTTGCGCAGATACCACACGACGAGAGCGCCTAGTCCGCCGATGACGAACATGGCGCGCCAGCCGAAGATGGGGATGACGATGGTGCCAACGAGCGCGGTGGCAGGAAGGCCGAGAACGACGATGAAGGACATGCCGCCGAGCCATTTGCCACGAGCTTGAGGAGGGATGAATTCGGTCATGGTGGAATAGCCGACGACATTTTCCGCGCCAAGTCCGAGGCCCATGATAAAGCGCAGGAAGATGAGCACATGAATGTTGGGCGCGAAGGCGGAGGCTAACGATGCAAAACCGAAAACGGCGAGATTGGTTTGATAGGTGAAGCGGCGGCCGTAACGATCGCCGAGAAATCCTGTGGCAAACGAGCCGAGCATCATGCCGAGAAAAGTTGCGGCGATGAATTGGGCGTTTTGGCCGAGAGTAGAGAAGCCGCTGCGGAGCATGGCGCCGAGAACGGTGGCGATGAGGTAAAGGTCGAAGCCATCGAAAAACATGCCGATGCCGATGAGGCCCATGATGCGGCGATGGAAAGAAGAGATGGGTAGGCGGTCGAGGCGTGCGCCGGCGTTTACGTTTACCGTGGCGGGGGGATTATTTGCGGGCAGATTATTTCTCCCTGGCGAGGACGGAGAGGCTGCCGATGGTTAAGACTTCGGTGGCCAGGCGGCAATTTTGTTCGAAGGAATTTTGCGCGGCGACGTTGAAGAATTCTTTGCATTTCCGGGCAGCGGTGGGATCAAGTTTTAAGATGCGCTGGACGAGGGAATTTGCGTCTTCGGTGAGGCGTTCCTTGGTGCTGACTTGGGAGATTAAGCCGATTTGTAGGGCGCGCTGCGGGTCGATGGGATCGCCGAAGAGCACCATCGGGAAAGCGAAACGCGGGAGAGTGTAGTCTCCGAGATAGGACATGATGGCTGCGGGGGCGAGACCGGAGCGCATTTCGGGGAAGCCCAGGGAGGCGTTTTGGGCGACGACTACGAAGTCGCAGATTATTGCGAGGCCGAAACCGAAGCCCATGGCGTCGCCTTGGACGGCGGCGATGCTGATGAGATCGGTGGTTCGGAGGGCGCGTTTGAATTCGAGGATGCGGGCGGATTCCTGGCGGATTGCGGCGACGTCACGTCCGGCGCGTTCGCGACCGGTGCAGAAGACATCGCCAGTGGCGCGGATTACGAGTATGCGGGCTGACGGCTGCGCGGCTTCGAAGCGAAGGACGTTGAGCATGGCGTCGAGCATTGCGCCGGTAACGCTGTTGCCTTTAGCGGGATTGTTGAGGGTGAAGGTGAGGATGTCGCCGGCGAGTTCAATCTGCAGGCCCGGGGGAGTTTCCGCGCTGGGCGAATTTTTATCGGATGGCATGCCACCTCCAGGTAGACACAATAGTGCAGCTTCGCCAAAAGGCCTAGTGGCTGGTGGTGAATGTGTGAAATTGCGAAGAAAGCTGGCAGCGACGATTTGTTTACATCAACCCATTCTATGGAAATTGCGAGGCGTCTGAATTAGGATTGACTGCGATTTGGGTGGCTATGGTGCACAAACGAAAAATCATTGTCCAGATTGCTACGAGTGCTGACGGTTTTATTGCGCGAAGCGACGGTTCGTTTGACTGGCTGGACCGGCCGAGTCCGGAAGGTAATTACGGGATGGATGAGTTCTATAAATCGATCGATACGGTATTGTGGGGCAGGAAGACGTGTGATCAGGCGATCGAGATGCAGAAGAACGGCGTGGCGGGGGCGGGGTTTGATACGACAGTGAAGAACTATGTGTTCACGCGGGGTGCGGTGCCATCGGCGGCGCCCGCGGGGTTGGAGTATGTGAAGGAACCGATTAAAGCGTTTGCAACACGCCTGCGGAAGTCTGAGGGGAAAGATATCTGGATGATGGGTGGCGGCGGCATCATTGGTTCGTTTCTGGATGAAGGAGAGATCGACGAGTTCATGATTTCCGTGATTCCTGTATTTATAGGTGAAGGGATTCCATTGCTCGGGCCTGGTGGTCGCACGATTCCGCTAAATCTGATTTCGTCCACGAGGTTTGAAGATGGGGTGCTTAGCCTTCACTACGCTGTTGGTAATTAATTTGTTTTCCGCTTCATCACCTGAATAATTGCGTGGTGGCAGAGAGGTTTCAGCCGCTACAAGGTTTCCTGACGATACAGGCTTAGTGTGTGGGTCACTGCGGCGAAGATGGCCATGGCGGTCATGGCCACGATGGCGATTGCGCCGCCGATATCGAGAAGGCGATGGGACCATCCGGGAATTCGCGCGGCTGGGAGGAAGAATAAAATCGCGTTGGCGATTCCGAGGAGTATGCGAATTTCGGTTGGACCAAATTTGGCGAAAGAGAGGCGGAAGACTCCGAGGGTGTAGGACGCGAGATAGGATTCGATGGAGAGCAATAGAAATGCGACGAGCAAGCCGATGGCGATGCGCCAGTCGATGTAGCCGGAGACTGCAAGGCCGCCCATGAGGAATAACGCGCCGAAGGAGTCGATCATGTGGTCGACGTAGAAACCGTAGCGTGGACGCTGGCGATTTCGGACGCGAGCCAGGGTGCCGTCGAGGCTGTCGCCAAACCAATTTAATGCGAGGAACAAGGTGGCGAGGAGCAGACCCCAGGGAGTCCAGCGGGCTAGGGCGTAGCTGCAACCGGCGAGAAACATGGCGGCGAACCCGAGCAGGGTGAGGTGATCGGAATTGATGGAGGCTGGCATGCGCTGCGCGAGCCACAGCAAGGCTTTGCGTTCTGTTGCGGCGGTGAAGCTATTTTGAAGGCGGGTGGCGTTTTTAAATTTTGGCTGGCGAGGAAATGGTTTTGTAGAGTTGGTGGAGGTGCTGATTTTCTGCATTGCTGAGCTGTGCGCGATTTGTGGCGGGTTCATAGCGGTTTCCTTTAAGCGTCAATTTGTCTGCTTGCTTGCGAACTTCTTTAGGAGTGCTTCGCGTGTTGCTGTAAGTGTGAAATCCAGGGATTCACGCGGAACATTTTCGATGAACCGACCGACCAGCCATGCGAGGCGGGCGGGAACGTCGCGGGTCAGGGAAATGGCGTTGCATTGGATGTAGACGCCGCCATCGGCTTGGTAAAAGCGCCAGTAGGAATTCAAGCGCCACAAAAATCCGTGGTTATCTTTCGGCGAGGCCGCATGCTCTTGC
Organism: uncultured Acidobacteriota bacterium; assembly: GCA_963733775.1. Lineage (GTDB taxonomy): Bacteria > Acidobacteriota > Terriglobia > Acidiferrales > UBA7541 > Acidiferrum. The sequence goes on from CAVTEE010000006.1 coordinate 1,487,837, forward strand.
GGGGAGCCGGCGCTTTCGATTTCGGTTATTTGGGTGCTGTGCGAAATGGATGCGGCGTGGGTGGAGTCCAAGGCTAGGTATTGGATTTCGTATTCGGTATCGAGGACTACCGTGAGGACGTGTGTTTCTTTTAGTCGCAGGAAAACGTGGAAGGAATTGCCTACGCGCGAAAGAAGTTTGGCGCGGAGCACGGTGAGGTGGTAGTAATCGGCGTCGCGATCATAATCCTGAAGGGCTGTGAGGGTTTGCTGCAGAGTGACGCCGGGAACAAAAGTTATGCCAATCCAGTCGTGAATCATTCCGCCCGGGATGTTCGAGCAGTCTCGCGAAGCACACGATGGAGAATGGCGAATGATAGTTTGTTGGCGCTTCAATAGCTGGTAAGTGGGTTCGCGCTCCGGTAAAGCATCGACCCAGAGAAAATTTTTTCTGGCGGCGAGTTCTTCATTGTTGCGAGCTTCAGCGGCTTGGACATAGCTATCAAAAGCCTTCGTGGTTTCAGAACCTGGAGTGTCGGCTGAGAGGGGTGGCGAGACGAGGGTCGAACTGGTCAGAACAATGAGAGCTATGCGTGTGCGTTGTTGAATCGTCGCGCGGTGCATGTGCGCAATATGCGGAAATGCCGGCGAGTATGCAATGGTTTGCGGGTAAATTGTGATCAGCTACAGCTCATTCCGTAAACGCATGAAACTTCGCCTTTTAGGCGAACATCTCGCCTAGAATAAGAGCTCTTTGGGAGACTCCTGCTTGAGTGAAGGTAATAATCAGGCGCGGCTTTTCCGTTTTGGCATGTTTGAACTGGATTCCGACACGGGAGAATTGCGGAAGGACGGAAAATCGCGGCCGCGCATTCGGGACCAGGCGCTGCAAATTCTGATCATGCTGCTGGAGAAATCGGATGAGGTGGTTTCGCGGGACGAGTTGCGGGAGCGGCTGTGGCCTGCGGACACGTTTGTGGATTTCGATCATGGATTGAATACCGCGATTAATCAGGTGAGGACGGCATTAGGGGATTCGGCGGCGAATCCGAAATTTATTCAGACTTTGCCGCGGCGGGGATACCGATTTATTGGGCCGGTGCAGGTTGTTGGGCGGGATGGAACGGCAGTTGGTTCGGAAAATAATGGTAGAAGTATTGAGAGGAACCCCAAGACCCAGGTTCATACCTCAACTGCGAACCTGGGGCACCCTGAAAACCAAGTTCATGACTCAACTGCGGACCTGGGATCTAAACAGTCCGTAGAAGGGCTGACCGCCGCAGCTGGTGCAGAAATGCGCTCTTCGATATTAAGCGACTCGAGAGACCTGCCGGCGGTACGCAAGGAGTCTGTGCGGATCCTTTTTTCGCTGATTCAGCTGATGTATTTGATCTTCTATATCATTTTTCTGGTGCGGCTGCGATTTGCGGAGGAGGTTTTGAATGACTGGGGAAGACATGCGTTTACGGTGTTGATGATTTTAGTGCTGGCTGCGGCGATTGGAATTCCGGTGCGGTTATATTTGCTTATGGCGATGGCGTTCCGGTATCAGGGACTGACTGGAAAATTTAGAAAACTTTTCCCGTTTCTGTTGGTGCTGGATGAGATGTGGGCGTTGACACCATTTTTGTGCGTACAGCAGATAGGACTTGGAATGGCGATTGCTACGGCGGCGGCGCTTTTGTATTTGCCGTTTTCGCAACGGACGTTGTTGCTGATGGGAGAGCGATGAATGAATCAGCTGGAGCTGCGATTCTAATCGAGTCCCGTCTACTTTTTCTGCAGCTTGCTCTCTGCTAGTTTCTTGGCTGTTTCCAGGGCTTGTGCCGCGTTGACTTTGACGTCGGGCTCCACGCCCACAGCTTCCCAGTCGGTCTTTGAGAAGGGATGGATGGCTTTCGTCTCGGGAATTCCTATTCCGAAGTGATCGTCAATGCGATGAATAACGCCGGCATGTGCGCTTCCTCGGGTTGTCTCTCCGACGAGCGTTACGCGTTTTAGCATCTTCAGGTCGTAGCAGAATTGCTCGGCAGCGGAGACAGTCGAGGCTGAAGTCAGTACATATATAGGCTCGTCCGCTAGGCGGTTTCCTGCAACAGGAGATGGTGTCCAAGACTGCTGCGTGGGACTTTCGCGAGGATCGTACATGTACTCCGGGTGGTCAAAGAGGTAGGCGGCAATTTGGGAGACCATGCTTGAGTAGCCGCCACGGTTGTCTCGCAAATCGAAGATGACGGCATCCGCGTGATTTAAAGAAGCCATCGCAGCCGTGGCTGTTGCGCCGCAGATGCGCGGATCGGGAAATGCATTGAGCTTCAGGTAGCCGATATTGTGCGGCAGGATTTCGACTCTCTTGAAAGTACAGTTGTCCTGCTCGAGGGCATTTCGATAACGCGCGAGGTCTTCAGCTGTAGGTTCCGGCAGGAGATTCGGCAAAGGCGCCTGGCTATAGACGACCTCCAGGTGCATGTCGTGGCTAACCTCTCTCATCTGCTTAGTGAGCAAATCGGCGAAGGCTCCGCCATCGGCGGCCTTGTCGTCATCGCCATTCTTCTCGTGAGTCAAGAGCGCATCCGCGGTCTTGCGCGCGGCGTCCGGGTCGACGTAGTGCTTCTTTAGATTGTCGATCACGGCATTCAATAGACGTTGGCGTTGCGCGGCATCTTGGAGTTGCGTGGTTAGCGCATTGGGAGGTTGAGGAGGGAGAGCCATCAGTTGCGGATGGTTGTGCGTGGCTTCAACCGGATTCATGTCGTCCGCATTCGCGATGAAGTCGTTCACATTTTTCGCGTCGCCGGGGGGCTGTCCTGTTGGGTGTCCCGAGGCGGACGGGCGCGAGGCGGTTGCATTCCCCGATTGAAAGGCTGAAGCACGGAGTGGATGATAGTTTCCGGGACGGTTGAGGAATATCGAGAAGAGACTCAAGGCGATTATCGAGAGCGCACATCCAAGAATCAGTTTCGTGGGACCGGGTGATGCGTCTACCAGAAGAAAAAAGGCAGGGACGCCCTGCGAACGCTGCTGGAGCGCGGCGGCTGCGAGTGCCGGATGGGTGTAGCGGCGCTGCTGCGGGACGGAAATCGCTAAATCGGTGAGGAGGTCAAGCCAAAGGCGAACCCGAAGGAAGAATCCTTTTTCATTTCGGGCGCGGTCACGGAAGAGTTGCAGCGCTTCGTCACCGTAAGACTCGCGGAAGTGGGAAGGAAACAGACGTAACAGGCAGGCATATATCTTCTCAGACATAGTCCCCCCTTAAGATTTTCCTGGCTCGTGCGACGCGCAGTAGATCGGCAAGGCGTTCGGCCTCGGAGCGTGCCAGTTTGCGTCCAGCGGAGGTCAACCGATAATAACGGCGGCGTTCCTGGCCGAGTTTTGCGTCCTCACGCGGGTCCAGTTCTTCAATAAGTTTGGCTTCGACCAGAGTTTGGATGGAACTGTATAGGGTTCCAGGGCCCAAGCGCATACGGCTGTCGGTCTGTTCGGCCACTTGCCGCATGATGCCGTAGCCATGGAGGTCTTCACCGGCGAGAGCGAGGAGAATCTGAAACGCGGCGGAGGGTAGGGGGTCAAGTTTTCGTTTTGGCATGTATGCTCGATGATCGATATATCGATAGGTGACTATAAACACTGGCGGGCGGGATTGTCAATTGCTGAAGGCGTCGGCTGCGGGTGGACCCTTTTTAGAAAATTGGGCTCGATGGGTGCAGGCTTCAGGGGCTAAAGCCCGAGTGCTGCCTGGGTATTAACGTCGCGGCCTGCCTGCGGCGGGCAGGCTGAAGCCGCGACCTACAAGGCGACGGGGAAAAAGCGGGGAGAGATTCCTCGGCTGCGCAAGCCGACTCCTTCGCGGGAAGCGAAGGAGAAAGAAAAAGCGCCGGCTTGCTCCGCTCGGAGGCTGTGACTTTTTTTGTGGGATTGAGGTCGTTTTCGGTTATATGGATACATGAGCTATTCGGGAGCAGGGGAAGTGGTTGGAGAGGTGCGGTTACGAAGGCCGGAGCGACGGCAGATGGCGTTGGTGCCGCAGTGCCCGGACGATTTAGTGGCGGCCACGCACGGGGTACGCACGGTGGCGGCGGTGGTAGCTAAACTGGATCTGTCGGCCTTTCGTGAGCCGATCAAAGCGCGTGAAGGAGTAGCTGGCCGAGACGCGACCGATCCGGAGTTGCTGGTGGCGTTGTGGCTGTATGGCTGCATCCGCGGGATCGGGTCAGCGCGAGAGCTGGCGCGGCGCTGCGAGGAAAGTACGCCGTTTCGCTGGCTGTGCGGCGGGGTGGGAGTGAACCACCGGATGCTGTCGGATTTTCGGACCGATCACGGCGAAGCACTGGACCAGTTGTTCACCCAGGTGCTGGCCTCGCTGGTGGATCAGGAACTGGTATCGGTAAGCCGGGTGAGCCAGGACGGAGTGCGGGTGCGGGTGAGCGCGGGAGCGTCCAGTTTTCGACGTGAACAGCGGCTGCGCAAGTTGCTGGGGGAAAGCCAAAAGCACGTAGCGGAACTTCGGCGGCAAGTCGAGGAGCCGGAAAAGTTGTCGGTTGCCGCGGTGCAGAAGAAAAAGGGGGAGCAGCGGGTGGCCCAAGAAAGGCAGCGGCGTTTGGAACAAGCGCTGGCGCAACTACCGGAGCTGCAGCAGCGCCAGCAGGAACGCGCCAGCCGGGCGGGCCAAGGAAAATACGGGCAGAAGATTCGGAACCAAGAGTTGCGGGTGAGCAGCAGCGACCCGCAAGCGCGAGTGATGAAAATGCCCAACGGCGGATACAACGCCGCGTACAACGTGCAAGTGGCCAGCGACCCGCAAAGCCGGGCGATCCTGGGAGTGGAGGTGAGCAACCAGGGCTATGCTTCGTGCGGACTGAGCGAAGCGATGCGCGAGCAAGTGGAGCGCCGCAGCGGAAGAAAGGTACAGCAGCAATTGCTGGACGGCGGCTACTTGCGCAACCGGGACATCGAACGCGCGCACCAACAAAGGGTGGAATTATTCGTGCCTCCCAAAGGAGCGCGCACGGCCAAGAATCGCGGGCGGGAGCTGGAACTGCACAGAGGAGATAGCGCAGCGCTACAAGCCTGGAAGCAGCGCATGGCCAGCGAGGAGGGGCAGAAAATTTACCGGCAGCGAGTGGCGACCAGCGAAACCATCAATGCGGACCTGCGCAGTTATCGGGGTTTGACGCAAATTACGGTTCGCGGCCTAAACAAAGCACGTTGTGTCGCGCTGTGGTGCGCGCTGGCCTACAACCTGATGCATTTCGCCACGGCATTGCAGCAATAACCAAGCAGGGACACGGAGATGAATCGCACAAGCGGTCCGGCAAAGCAGTCGGCGCAACAGATCATCAGCAACAAAGGGCTCAGCACTTCGAGCACACGCCTCGCCCGCTAATTTAGTCACAGCCTCTCGGAATGACCATGATGCGTTTTTGCGGGTCATGAGGGAAGTGTGCACGGCAAAGTCAAAAACCCCAGGGGCTAAAGCCCGAGTGTTTGTGTGGGCATTAATGTCGCGGCTAAAGCCGCGACCCACAAAGCCGCGCTACAAAGCCACGCTACAAAGCCACGCCGCATAGAGCCGAGACGGACAACGTCGCGACCTACAAAACCGCGAGCTACAAGAGCGATGCGTACACCGGAGTCATTTAGGGAACTCGGTTCAAAAGGGCACAGGGGATATGGAGGAATTCGCTGCAGGACTGCTGTTTCGTGTGACTTACGCTGATTAGAGTGGCGGTTCGATTGCCTTTGCATTTGGTGTGAAGAAAAAAGTGAGCGCATCTGGGGGCGAAAATGACTTGACCGCGCCTTCGTCAGATAGTGCGTGGAAAAGTCTGCGGCGCGCGGAACGGCGGGAGTGGTGGTTGTGGGTGGCAGCTATTGCGGTCACGCTGCTGCTTACCGTGGGAGTGGTTTCCTTTATTGTTCCTGAGCTTGCCGAACGCCAGGGGCTTTCGTGGTTGGGTTTTCCGCCGGCGGTGCGCGGCCTGGTGGCGGTAGTTCTGCTTTTTGATCTCTACACCATTTATCAGCAATGGCAGATTCACCGGATTCGTCGGGAGTTATTTAAGCGGGAGGAACTGTTTCGACTGATCAGCGATAACGCCACGGACATGATTGCGGTGGTGGATATGGAAGGCCGGCGAATCTACAACAGTTTTTCATATCAAAAGGTGTTGGGATACTCGCCCGAGGAGCTGAAGAGCTCGTCGTCACTGGAGCAAATTCATCCCGACGATCGGGAGCGGGTGAAGAAGGCGGCGGCGGAGGCGCGGGTCTCTGGAGTGGGACAGACGCTGGAATATCGGATTCGTCACAAGAATGGAACGTGGCGGGTGCTGGAATCGACGGCCAGTGTGATCCGCGACGCGAAAGGCGCGCCTGAAAAATTTGTCATCGTGAATCGCGACATCACCGAGCGTAAATCGGCGCAAGAAGCGTTGCGGCTGGCGGACGCGGACTTTAAGTCGGTAGTAGAGGATGCGCCGTATGGAATTTACCGCGCGAATGGCGACGGGCAGCTTTTTCGGGTCAACCCGGCGCTGCAAAAGATGCTGAGATACGGTAGCTCCACTGAGCTTTTGAACGCGAATTTGCAGCTGGATGTTTTTAAATTACCGGGGGAATTTCGCACGTTAATGGATTTGTTCAATCATGCGGAGGACTTCAAGGAGGCGGAAGCGGAATGGAAATGCAAGGATGGCACGCCGATCACGGTGCGATGCAGCGGGCGGCGAATCGCGCATAACGACAGTGAGGCTGCTTATTTCGAAATGTTTGTGGAAGACATTACGGATAGGCGGATTCTGGAGCGGCAGTTGCGGATGGCTGGAAAGATGGAGGCCGTCGGAAGACTGTCGGGCGGAATCGCGCATGACTTCAACAATTTGCTAGGAGTAATTATCGGGTACAGCCAGCTGTTGAAACGAGCGCTTGGAGCGGAAAGCCATTTAGTGGAGCACGTCAACGAAATCGAAAAAGCTGGGGACCGGGCGGCGGCATTGACGCGGCAATTATTGGCATTCAGCCGGCAACAGATACTTACGCCCACGGTGCTGAACCTGAATGACTTGGTTGCGGACATGCAGAAAATGCTGCCGCGGCTTATTGGCGAGGATATTACGGTGACGATGGGGATGGAGCCGGAGCTGCAGTCGGTGCGCGCGGACCGCAATCAGATCGAGCAAGTGATCATGAATTTGGCGGTGAATTCGCGCGATGCGATGCCGACGGGCGGGGAACTGCGTATTGAGACGAAAAACGTGTACCTCGACGAGGCTTATACGCGGATGCATTCGGGCGCGAAAGTGGGGCAATACGTGTGCCTGTCAGTTACCGATACTGGCGGGGGCATGGATGCGGAGACGCTGGCGCACATTTTTGAACCATTTTTCACGACCAAAGAAATGGGCAAAGGCACCGGGCTGGGACTGGCGACGGTTTACGGAATCGTGAAGCAGAGCGGTGGATACGTGTGGGTCGACAGCGAACCGAATAAGGGCGCTTCCTTCAAGATTTTTCTTCCGCGGGTGGCGGAGGTTTCCGAGTCGAAAGTGGCGCGGCCGTATCTGGGAGAAAACCTGCGTGGGTCGGAAACTATTTTGCTGGTGGAAGACGCCGAAGCGATCCGAAAACTAGCGGCCGAATTTTTATCGAGTCACGGCTTCGAAGTGTTGAGCGCTTCGAACGCGGAAGAAGCGGTAAGTATCGCAGCTGCGCATGCGGGGGCGATTCAACTGTTGGTTACCGATGTGATCATGCCGGGACAAAACGGGCGAGTGTTAGCGGAAAGGCTGGTGGCCAGCTACCCGCGCATCAAGGTTTTATATATTTCCGGCTACACCGATTCATTTATAGCGGGGCACGGCGTTCTGGGAGCGGATTCGAATTTATTGAATAAACCGTTCACGGAAGAAGCGCTGATCCATAAAGTGCGGGACGTTCTAGACAGCAGCAAACAAAGCCAGCGTATCAGTGAGATGGTGTTGGCCGGTGCGCCGAAACAGCGGGCCATTTAAGAAGAAGGGCGGAGAGGGCAAGGATTAAGAGGACATGGGGATGGCAAGAATTCTGATTGTTGACGATGATGAAGCAATACGGCGACTGGTGCGGCTGAATCTTACGGATTTGTATGAGGTCTTTGATACTGGGCAGCCCGAGGAAGCGCTGGCGCTGGTACTGGAGCACAAACCTGACGCCATTCTATTGGATCTGCGCATGCCGGGATATTCTGGTTTCGAACTTTGCAAAACGCTTACATCATTCAGCGCCACGCAGCTGATTCCTGTTTTTGTGATCAGTGGCGAGGGCGGAGCAAAAACAAAGGATTTTTGCCGGGATTTGGGGGCCGCAGCGTATTTTGAGAAGCCGGTGGACTTTAAAGCGCTGCGCGATTCACTGGAGCAGGCGTTGCATAGCCGCCGGCGGGAACGGCGCAAAGAGGTGCGCGTGGGGTTACGGGTGCCGTTGAAGTTGAGCGGCCAGGACGCGAATGGCGTGGAGTTCAGCCTGCCGAGCACGACGGATAATGTCAGTAAGGGCGGGTTTCTTTGCGCTTGCGCAGTGGTTTTGACGGTCGGGGCCATCGTGGATGTTTTTATGCTGGGGACTGAACAGGAGCATGTGGGCAAGGCTCGAGTAGTGCGCGCGGAATGGGCGGGGACACAGTATCCGCGGTATGGATTTGCGTTTACAGAGATGATTGGGAATTGGGCGTTGCAATAGGGGTCTTCGTCAGATTCCCACTGGTCTGGAAGCGCGTTTTATGGGATGAGAAGGCCGGTCTCCACGGGATGGGTTACGCTCCCGATAATCGACGTGCGCGAAGCACAAGAGAAAGGAGACCGGCTGCGATGAAGATTAGCACTGTGGCGACCAAAAGCAATGAGATTTTCAAAGATCACAAACGAGCTATCGGTTTGGATTTGGGAGGTCGATCCAGCCATTACTGCATTTTGAAGGAGGTCTGTGAAAGAGCAGCGCTTCTCGACGGTCCCGTATATTCGTAGCAGCAGCGCTTAGGACAAGGTAATCGATTGTCCGGTCAACTGCTCGTGCAGGTGGGCGGCGTCCCAATTTTGCCAGCCTTCGGCGAAGCGGCCGTTTTCGACGCGCACAATTGAGGTGCCGATTAACTGCAATGGTTTTTGAGTGGCGGTGTGGGTCATTGAGCAAGACCAGTGCACGCAGGCGTGATCGCCTTCCGCAAGAGAAATAATCGGGGTCATTTTGAAGTTCGAGAATTGCGAACGCAGGGAATCGTGGAAGCGCGCGAACTCCTGAGGGCCGCGGAACTGCTCGGCGCCGTCATGGAGAATAGAGGATTCGCCCAGGAGTTCGAAGATCGTTTCACGACGGGATTGGTTCCAAACTTCGTCAAACCAGCGGATCACGAGCTGTTTGTTCTGTTCTGTGGTGGCAAGGGGTTGGGAAGCGGAAGACATATTAACCTCCTGGAAAAGAGTACGGGCGAGTATATAGAACTGTGTGAATCGGCTACTAGCGACTATGCTGGTCTCTTCTAAGTCGCAGCCGCATCGCAACTTAAATCGACAGCTGCTGATAAATTGCGTTAGCCGGATATTTAGAGCGTGTAACAAAACCCTCTCAAGACTCGAAAGCCACGCTGAAGCCGGATGTGATGCGGTTTAACTTCCGGGTTGCCGACGACTCACTCGAAACCCACAATTACCAGTACACTACGAATCTCAACACATTTGGTTTTTCTCTGATATGAAACTAGGATTCATCGGAACTGGCGAGATTACATCCTCGATTGTCACCGGCCTGTGTTCGTCTGTTACCATGCCGCACTCTATCCGACTGTCCCCGCGCAACACGACAATCGCCAAGAAGCTTGCCAATCGTTTTAACGGGGTATCCATCTCTTCCTGCAACCAGGAAGTTCTCGACTACTGCGATACGATCGTGATTGCCGTCAAACCTCAGGTTGCCCGAGATGCCCTTTCAGAATTGCATTTCCGTCCAGATCATCAAGTAGTGAGCCTAGTATCTGCTCTCTCACTGCGAAGAGTGTCCGAGATCGTGGCACCTGCTGTGCGAGTCACAAGAGCCGTACCACTGCCATCAACAGCTAAACGGATAAGCCCGACGGTGATATATCCGCCGGAACCGGCAGCTTGTGATCTTTTCGGCGCTCTCGGAACCGTATTTGCAGTGGAAAGCGAAAACGAGTTCGATGCAATGTGCGCGGTCACGGCAACTATTGCTACCTATTTCGCATTTATCGAGAGAATCGGCTCTTGGTTGGCTCAACACGGGGTTCCCGAATCGAAGGCCCGCGACTACATCGCGCGAATGTTTTGGGGGCTCACCGCTTCCGCTGTCGACGCGCCGGAGCGTAGTTTCCAATCATTGGCCGGTAACCATGCAACTGCCGGCGGTATAAACGAACAATTTCTCAGATACCTGATTGAACACGGCTTGCTGGCGAACGTTTCTGAGGCTCTGGACGAGGTTCTGTCCCGAATCAGCGCGCCCTCGCAGAGCAGTGACGTTGGATAGTCCCGATAAGGTAAGAGTTGCCGACCATCCACCCAGGAAACGATCAAAGCAGTCTGTCGTGGGTGTAATGGCGATTTAGTAACAATTGACCCGCCGACATCAAGTATTCTGCGCGGAAAACCTTCGCGTATTCGAGCAGTTTGACGATGTCGCCAACGACACGGTCAATTTTGCTGCGGCTAACGATGCGCTGGGTCTCGAAGGCAAATATCCATTCAACGAACTATTGCACTCGCTTGAGGTCCATTATCCAATCCGTTTCCCATGTTTTTCCACCATCGGGTGATTCTGCCTGCTCCCAGTGACCTGAGGTGGGTGTGATCTCGGACCATAGGAGCCGGGTGCGGACTGGTTTCCCGTCTTCGGTATCGTCGTTCGCATAGAACGTTCCTACGCCATTGTGGAAGCTGCCTCTCACCGGCGGATCCATCGGCCCAAGTGGCGTCCTGCTGTCCATCCACCAGATCGACCACTGCCCGGTCTTGGCGTCGAACGATCGGGCAGCTACGCCGCGGTAAATGGCGCCCGGAACTTCGAACACGGTGTCGTCGACATTAGCGTAGCCACCCATCAGTGGCTGGCAGAATAATCTCCCTTCGAATTCGATCCACTCGTGACTGTTGACGAGGCGATGCTTCAGCTTTCGATGATGGACTTGCCAGCGTCCGAATAAAAAATCGAAGTCATGCAGTCCCGGCACCGCACTTTCTGCAAGACGTATCTCTGCTCCCGAACCCGGGGAGGACTGCGCCACAGTGAGCCCCGACGGCGCCAAGCCTATCCCCAAGCACAAGATCACACCAATGTGCTGACGTATTTCCATGTATGACTCCTCTTCGTACCGAATTACCGCCGGCCCCAGTTTAGCGCATGGCTGAAGCAATCAGGCGATTACGCTCATCGATCCTGCCGGTTTGCAGTCGGCCCGGTGGCCTCCAAACGCATGGATCGGTTGGGTACATTTTGAGCAATCCGGCAGTTAAGAAGAAGTGATCCCAGCTTCCGGTTGGCCGACGATACGGACGTCGGCGCGGAAATGTAACCCAGGCAGGCTTTTGCTGGATTACTTGGGCTAGACTTTTGATTTTTGAGGCGTCCTCGGCCACTTCGCGGAATGTGCTGGTTGCTGGTTGAAACGTCGTCCCTCAAAGTAAACCCTCAATCTTGTCGAACTGTTGATCCCAGGCAACCCTGGACAGGATCTTCACGATCAGTGGAAGCCCTACTTCCGTAACAGTGGCCTTCGTCTTTCCGCTCGACTCATTGAATTCCACAATGACCGTGACCGCATTCGGCCAACGGCCCGGGACTGGGGCCTTCGAGCCAGGAACGGCTTTACCGGTCTCATCGGCAAACGAAATGGTGGAGACGATCCTTCTGTTTGGGACCACTTCCTTATAAACCCCGGTGTTCCAGAACATCTCTCCTTTTGGTGACTTCATTGCCCACAGATACGTCCCGCCCACTCGAAGATCATTTCTGATGAATGGGGCAGTGTAGCCCCTCGGCCCCCACCAGTGTTTGATCGAATCCGCATCGTTCCACACGCGCCATACCTTGTCCTGGGAAGCATTGAACGTGCGTTCATAGGAACCAGTTGTACGGACCTCTAGGGCGACAAGAACGAGCACGACCAGCGCTAAAACGACCCCACCGAGTATTTTGTAGATCATATGACGCCCCTTATGGCCTTCGCGCCAGGGAGAGCAGCGCGCGAGTTTGCCCGCTCCAAAACCTTACCGGCAGCATTCTGACACACTGGGTGTGTTCTCCCATTCGATGTGCCGCAAAGGCGGCTCATGACTATCGACTCTGGACGAATCACGGGCAAACCGGAAGTGATCGATCATGAAAAGAAACGCACCTCAATTTTCTCATTTGCGGCTTGTCGGTTTGGAAGACGCGGAGGTTAATGCTTGATTGATAAATTAGTTGGTTATTTTTGTGATTAGGGCGCCGAAGGCCGGGAGGTCTACCGCGTCTGATGAGGTTGCGGAGGTGGGTTGCTGAAAGGTCGAGAGCAGGACCGTTAATTTGGGGGAGGCGTAACCCTGCGATTGCAGATTTAATTTTATTTTTTGGGGGGAGCTGGACATGTTCAACATTACCAGGATGGCTTCGTTATTGTCTTTGCGTAGATACGTGAGGACGTTGGGGTCGTCTTCGTTTAGGGCGGTGTAGGTTCCGTTGAGCAGCGCGGGTTCGTTGTGGCGCATGGCGAGGAGCTGGCGGTAGACGCTGAGAATGGAATGGGGATCTTTGGATTCGGCGGCGACGTTGTGGGTTTTGAAGCTGGGAGGCACGGGCAGCCAAGGCTTCGCGTTGCTGAAGCCCGCGTTTTTGGCGTCGTTCCATTGCATGGGGGTGCGTTCACCATCGCGGCCAATTTCGCCGGGCCAGCCGGTTATGCCTTGGGGATCTTTGACGTCTTCCTTGCGCTTGGGGTCGTTGTTTTGCATGCCCAGTTCTTCGCCGTAATACATGATGGGGCTGCCGCGGAGGGTGAGATAAAGGGAGGCCATGAGCTTGGCGATTTGGTCGTTGTGGATGCCGTCACCGTAGCGATTGTAGGAGCGCACCATATCGTGATTGCTGATGACAAAGACGGGCCAACCGCCGGCGGAATCGACCGCGGCGATCTGGCGGCGAAATTCGGGGGCGGACAGTTTGTTTACGGTGCCGAACATGAGGTCCATGGGCATTTGCAGTTCGTTGCTGTTCGCGCCGTAGTAATTTTTTAGTTCGTCGATATCTTTCGTCCAGGTTTCTCCGATCAGCACGGCGTCGTATTGGTCGGCGATTTTGCGAAGGTCCTGCAAGACGTCGTGGACTTCGGGGAGTTTGGTGTTGTGTATGCGCGCGAAGTTGGGGCGGCCGAACTTGTCTTTACCGGGTGACGGAGGATTGTCGGTCAAGTTGGGGTCTTCGAAGAGGGTGTCCACGGCATCGAGACGGAAGCCAGCAACGCCGCGCTTGTACCAGAAGCGGGTGACGTCGAGCATGGCTTCTTTTACGGCGGGATTGCGCCAGTTGAGGTCGGGCTGCTGGGGATAAAAATAGTTGTAATAGTATTGGCCGGTTTTTTTGTCGAAGGTCCAGGCGGGGACGCCGAATTCAGATTGCCAGTTGTTGGGGGGGCCGCCGTTCTTGCCGTCGCGCCAGATGTACCAGTCGCGATACTTGGAAGTTTTTGAGGAGCGCGAGTCGAGGAACCATTTGTGTTGATCGGAAGTGTGATTGACGACGAAATCGAGGATGACGCGGATGTTGCGTTTTTTGGCTTCGCTCACGAGGCGGTCGAAATCTTGCATGGTGCCGTACATGGGGTCGATGGCTTCGTAATCGGAGACGTCGTAGCCGAAGTCGACTTGCGGAGAAGGGAAGCACGGAGTGATCCAGATGGCGTCGACGCCTAGTTCGTGGAGGTAATCGAGCTTGGAAGTAATTCCGTTGAGGTCGCCGATGCCGTCATTGTTGCTGTCGGCGAAGCTGCGTGGATAAATTTCGTAGAAGACAGCGTTTTGCCACCACTGACGGGCGTGAGCATCGGTTTGTTGCTGGGCGTTGGATGGTGAGGCGAGCAGCGAAGAGCAAAGTATCATCATGGCGGTGATAGCAATTTTCTCAAGCATGGTGCGAAGGCCTCCGTTTTTTCGGGGAAGTGTGTGAGCAATTAGTATCATCGTCGAATTCGGACTCGCTTAAAACAATTTCCAGATAGGCTTAGTCATGTTTGGGCGATTTGTTGCGACGATTTCGTTCCGCAAAATGAATGGTGATGGTGGCGTGTGCGGAGTTGAGGGTATCCGCGACGGGGGTAACGAGGTGCAACCATCCGCTATCGCCTTCTCGCACTAACTCCGCGCCGTCGACGGAGGAGACTTCTCTGGGGTTCGATACGGAAAGTTCGTAGTCTGTTTCAGGGCTTCCGGAGATGGAGAGGGTTAATTGGTCATTCGAGTCCGACCAGGATTCTGAAAGTATTCTCAAGCCTTCGCTGGGGCTGCCTAGCTGCGGTAATTCCGGCTGATAGCTGACGCCAAAATCATTGGCGATGCGGATGCGGAGTTTTGTGGCGTCTGAGGCGGGAACGGAGACGCGAGTGATTACGTGCTGGTCGGTGCCGTGGTTCTGGATGTGAAAGGGGACGGCGTGGCCGCCAGCTTCCGCGGAAAGAACACGCGCCCGCAAGCTGATAGCGGGTTCGAATTCGACGGCGCAATTTTTTGCGCCGGTGTTTTTGATTTCGAGTTCGATGGCATCTGTTGTTTTTGCGTAGCTGAGATCCATGGTGGCGTCGCCGACGTGAACGGTATGAATGGCGAAGCCGGGCCAGTCCGCGGGCAGGTGCGGCGCCAAGGTGAGCGCGGTGTTTTGCGCGTCGGTGGAAAGGCCCAACATTCCGCGGAGCACGGGAGCGACGACCATGGCAGCTGACCAGATTTGGTGCGGCGAACTGGTGGAGAGGCCCTGGTAGTAATCGCCGGAGAGGACTTCGGTGACGTGGCCGGGGGAACCGTCGAGAGCGAGCAGGGCGTTGGCGCGCAAATTTGCGTAGGCGGGATGTTCGTGATGATAACGGTATTCACCGACGGAGGCCCAGCCGGTGAAGAGTGGCCACACGGAGCCGTAATGATAGCCGCCCCCGCTGTAGCGAGCGGCGCGGCTGGAAATGATGCGCATGCCCCAGTCGGCTTGATGATTCGAATCGGATAACTGGGTGATCATCTCGGCGGATTTTTCTTCGTCGAGCAAACCGAACCACATGGGGACGGTGGAAAGAACGCTGGCTTCATCGACGGGGTGATTGTCTTTGTCGAGGGCGAAGGCGAATCTTTTTTTGTCAGCGAGCCAGAAGGAATTGTTGACGAGGGTTTGTTGGCGTTCGAAGGCGCCCTGAAGTTCTTTGCTTTCGGTTTCTTTACCGGCGAGGTGCGCGAGATTATTCACGGCGCGCAAGGCTTCGGCGCCGAGGCCGCTTTGGTAGAGTTCAGTTTTTACGGGGAGGAGCGGGCCGCCTTCGATCCAGCCGTGGCCGAAGCCAAAATTTTGCGGCAGGCCTTGCGCGTCGTAGGTAGAGCGGAGAAATTGATACGCTTTCCAAACGCTATCCCATTTTAATTTCGCGAATGCAGTGTCGCCGCTCTCGACGACGTAATCGTTCATGGCGATGATGTAGAGCGGGGTGGCGTCGGCGGAAGCGTAGGCGTACGGATAATCCTTGAACCAGGAAACGAAGTTGGCGCCCTGGGCGATTTCGTGGGGGATTTTTCCGTCTTCGCGCTGATATTTCCCGATAAATTCAAGGGCGCTGCGGGTGGTTGCGAAATCGCCGGCGGCGTCGAGGGCCAGGGACGTCCACGTGGAGTCGCGGCCAAAAAACCAAGCGAAGCCGGGGCGTTGGCTTTCGCCGGAAGTGCGATAGCCGGCCACGAGTCCGGTTCCCAAATATGGATTGGTGACCAAACCCTGGAGCATGCTGACGCGGGACCAGTCATAGGCTCGTTGCAATTGTTCATCGGGCAACTCGACGCTGACTGTTTTTGATAAGTATTGCCGGTAATAGTCGGCGGACTGACGGAGAAGCTGCGGATATTGTTCGGTTAGATGTTGATAGGCCGTTTCGGCATCGGCGCGGCCTTGCACGGAAGCGGCTAGTACGATCACTTTTGTTTCTTTGCCTTTTTCGGTGACGCCGAGGCGGAAAGAGTTGTCACTTTCACTGGAATAGTTGGTTTGATATTCGCGGCGGCGTTCCGCAGCGGTGGGAGAGCCAAGGAAGGCGGCGAATTTCTTTTGTTCTTCGCCGAAGAAGAAGGCGTTTCGTTCTGGTTCCCAGTTGACGTAGGTGGCGCCCAGGGCGGCGGGCCACTCCAACTGGAAGTCGCGACGGAAGACGGCTTCAATTTCGAGGGGAAATTCTGTTTCAACTTCAAAGGTAATGATCGCGCCGGGTTGATCGACGGGGACAAAAAAAGTTTCGCGGACGGAAAAAGTATCGCTGGTGTAGACGATGGTGGTGGCTTCCGGGCGGACGATGATGGTGCGGGCGAGGGATTCGGCGGGCAAGGCGCGGTCTTCGGTGTGGAAGCGCAGATGAAAGTCGCGGAAGATTTTTAGAGGGTAGACCCAGGCTTCGATGCGGCCAGACTCGTTGCCAAAAATTCCGGCACGGGTTCCTACGGCGGAAAGAAATTCCCAGGTGCGCACCGGGCGGGTCAACTCCAGGGAGGGGGACTCATCTTTATTCTTATCTTTGTCGGTGTCTTTATCGGCGGCGCTCGCGGCGGCGGAGATGAACAGGAGACTGGCGAAGATGCGAATTAATTTCATGGGCGAGTCTGCCACAGTCGCACGATTGAGTTTGTTGCGCATAGGTGGGGTAGCAATTGCAGGCCGCGGTGGAGCGTGCGGGAGCTTGCAAAGTGCCATACGCCTCTCTATAAAGGGAAGCGGCAGATTCTAGCACGAGCCAAAGTCGGGAAGGTACCACTCCTTTTGGGTTTTTCACGCCGCTCTTTTCTGAAGTCGCTGAGCAGGTCTGCGACGGTGCTCTCGCTTGAAAACATATTGGGTCTCTCGCGTCCCGGAAATATTGAGGGATGGGGGCATGAGAGAGCGCAGGGCGTTGCCACGCCTGCCACTCCTTCTGTGGCGGGAACTCCTCTGGGATTGAGTTTTGTGAATGTGGCAAAGGAAGCGGGGCTGAATGCCAAGACGATCTTTGGCGGGGAGCATAAAAATAAATATTTACTGGAAACGACCGGGTGCGGAGTGGCTTTTTATGATTACGACAACGACGGATGGCTGGATATTTTTTTGGTGAATGGATGGCGGCTGGAAGGATTTCCGGCTGGGCAGGAGCCGTCGTCTCATTTATTTAAGAATAATCGCGACGGGACGTTTACGGACGTAACTGGCAAGGCTGGGTTGAAGCATTCCGGGTGGGGGCAGGGCGTGTGCATTGGAGATTATGACAACGATGGATTCGAGGATTTGTTTGTTACGTACTTTGGGAAAAATGTGCTGTATCACAACAACGGCGATGGGACGTTTACGGATGTGAGTGAAAAGGCGGGCGTGGCGGGGAACGGAAAGAGGTGGAACAGCGGCTGCGCGTTTGTGGATTACGACCGCGACGGGCGGCTGGACCTTTTCGTGGCGAACTATATTGATATGGATCTGGCGACGGCTCCGGTTCCGGAGTCAGGGCCTTGCAATTACAAAGGGATGCTGGTGGCGTGTGGGCCGCCTGGATTGAACGGGGGGAAAAATATTCTGTACCACAACAATGGGGACGGGACGTTTACGGATGTGTCGCAAGGAGCGGGGATTTTGAATGCCAACGGAACGTACGGGCTGGGCGTGCTGACGGCGGATTTCGACAATGATGGCTGGCCGGATATTTATGTGGCCAACGATTCGACGGCGAGCGCGCTGTACAAAAATTTGGGCAATGGCAAATTTACGGATGTGGCGATGGAGGCGGGGTGCGCGCTGAGCGCCGACGGAAAGCCGCAAGCGGGGATGGGAGTGTCGGCGATTGATTACGATCTGGACGGGAATCTGGACATTGTAAAAACAAATTTCGCGGGGGACACTCCTTCGCTGTACCGGAATATTGGTGGCGGGAATTTTGAGGACGCGACGTTTCCGGCGGGGCTGGGGAAACACACGCAGTATCTGGGGTGGGGCTGCGGTTTCTTTGACATGGACAATGATGGGTGGGCGGACATTCTTATCTGCAATGGGCATGTTTACCCGGAGGTGGAACAGTTGCGGACGGAGGCGGGCTACGCGCAGCGGAAGTTGCTGTATCGGAATTTGCGGAATGGGCGATTTGAAGATGTGTCCATGGAGGCTGGGCCGGGGATTTCTGTTCCGTCGGCGTCGCGAGGGTGCGCGTTTGGAGATTTCGATAATGATGGGGACATCGATGTGGTGGTGAATACGGTGAATGACTACCCGCAGCTTTTGCGCTGCGATCAGAAAACCGGGAATAACTGGCTGAAGGTGCGCACTATCGGGACGAAATCGAATCGCAGTGGGATTGGCGCGCGGCTCCGCTGCGTTACTCATGTCGCGGGAGAGACGAAGCCGCATTCGCAGATTGATGAAGTGCGCAGTGGCGGAGGATATTTTTCGCAGAATGATTTGCGAGTGCATTTCGGGATTGGGAAAGCGGAGAAAGTGGATTTGTTGGAAATTCGCTGGCCCAGCGGGCTGGTGGAGAAATTGGAGAACATCAAGTCCAACCAGGTTATTTACGTGAAGGAAGGGCAGGGGATTGTGCGCACGATGCAATTTCCGGAGGAGAAAAGTTCGGCGGGGCACAAATCGCCGTGTTTCGTTTTGGCCGGAGGTACATACACTTTCGCGTAGACGCTCTGGAGTTGGTAGCGGGCAAAGTTTCCGGTGACGCGACTTCCCATGAGTTGAGCCGAGCGGATGCCAGGTCAAGCGGATTGAACCGCCTTCTGCATGGCCGCTTTCGAGTCACTGGCAAAGCGTTTCTGCAGCAACCTGGTATACGGATAGGCCAATCGCGCAAGCACGTTGGGTTGCGAAAACGCGAACAAATCGTACCAAACCGTTTGGTCGGAATTGAATTCAACGGTGAATCTCTCTTCACCGCGTTCGCCATGGTCCGTCAGAGTACCGTAGGCGAATCCGAACTTTTCGGATAAACTTCGTTCGTCTACCAAGTAGACGATTTTGCAGGCGTTCAAAGACCAGAATCCGAGATGTGCTATTAGGACCGCAACACTGACGCCCGGCTCCAGCGGAGTATCTGGCCAACACAAGTCGACCCAAGGCATATCAAACATCTTCCAATTTCTCACAGCTTTGCTCGTTCAAACGTCGCAACACCCTTACCCAACTGGATTCGATTGTGGTCGGCGACATATCCTTTCGGCGTTTGTTGCCGCGAATACCCAACATCGGCGTAAGAGAACGTCTGATTCTGCTGAGCAGCAAGGAACGCGGCAATTGCGTTTCGATTGGGTCGAGACAAAAAGAACATGTGCCTCCCTGCAACCGGGAATCTTTATGCAAGGAGTATCGCAGGAATCACACGTGCGCATCCACGTCTGATTAACGCCGTTCCCGTCAATGTGAAGTACTAGTTTACTTCTCCGATTTCGCGGGTGGTCTCAATGGGTCGACGCAACACTTTCTTGCAGTTTACTCGCAGGAGTCTGAAAACCTAAAGTTTGTCGTGGGCGTTGATTTAAGCGCAGCGCTACTTTGTTCAGATCCGACTGGGAATAGTCGGTCAGGTCTGTTTTCTTCGGGAAGTATTGTCGTAACAGCCCGTTGGTGTTTTCGTTCGAGCCGCGTTGCCAAGGACTCTGCGGATCACAGAAGTAAACTTTCACATCTGTGGCCACCGTAAAATCCTTGTGTTTGGCCATCTCCAGTCCGCGGTCCCACGTCAGTGACCGTCGCAGGGTAGCGGGGAGTTTACGAACGTGTTTACTCAATGCTCCCACAACCTCCGCCGTATCTCGGCTGGGTACCTTGATCAGCATGACAAAGCGCGAATGGCGTTCCACCAAGGTCGCGATGTGACTGTTCCCTGAGCCGCGCAGGAGATCGCCCTCCCAGTGACCCGGAATGGAGCGATCCTCCACTTCCGCGGGTCTTTCCCGAATGGAGATGGCCTCAGGGATTTGACCACGCCCGTCTTTAAAGATACGAGAGTGCTGCGACCGGCGTATGCGACGCTTGGATCGCAGGTGTTCCAGTAGCTCCTTTTTCAGTGCTCCACGGGCTTGAATGAACAAGCTTCGGTAAATGGTTTCGTGGGACACTCGCATGCTCTCATCATCGGGATACTGGGTATTCAGCCAGCCGGAAATCTGCTTCGGCGACCAGTCCAGAATCAGTTTACTCGCAACGATGTTCCGCAACTTCAGGTTGATGGAAAGAAGGCAG
This sequence comes from uncultured Acidobacteriota bacterium, assembly GCA_963733775.1. Classification (GTDB taxonomy): domain Bacteria; phylum Acidobacteriota; class Terriglobia; order Acidiferrales; family UBA7541; genus Acidiferrum. Next base: position 1,508,269 of record CAVTEE010000006.1, read on the forward strand.
CGCTTGGGCCGCAAGGCCGACTGCCAGGCTTCGCCGTCCGCTTGACTGGCTCGATACGCAGGACGGCCACCATGACGTGCGACCTCCCGGCTCACGGTCGATACCGCTCGCTCTAAACATTTGGCAATCTCACGGATTGACGAACCGGAAGCCAGCCCGCGGGAGATTTCCTCGCGCTCACGCAGCGTGAGCGCGAGGAGCGCACGACGACGGACGGCCGGAGCAATCCCACCGTGACGCGACACCAGACAACGAATGGAGGAATGTTCTTTGCCAAAAGCGCGCCCGATCTCATGCAGCGTCTGCCCTGCCTTCCAACGACGCCACACCTCGAGTTTCTGCTCCGCCGAAAGCCCAAACCGTCTCCCTTGTCTCATAAACACCACCTTTGAAAACAGCTTTATACCAGATGGTGTTGCATCGACCGTTTGAACCGGCACGACTAATCGAGATCTAGACGAGCGCTGGGCCTAGTTCGTCGTTGGGAAGATTCGAGGATTTAATTGGAACATGCCCCAGGATGGTCACGAACGTAGCGGCCAAGGTCAATCTGACGGTACTGAGATAACAGGGGGCTTTTGTGCCTACGTAAAACTGCTCGAATTGAACGGAACACCCGTTAGCAGCCGTGAACTTGCCAGTCCGTGGGAAAAACACGCCAAGATCCTTGTGGTTTGATAAATTTTCTGCCGTCGGATGAATTGTAGTAGGCCAAAAGTTTCGGATCTGTTCGAGAGCGCCATCCGGTTTCTCATAGTAATATTCCGTTCTCGTCCAACGAGGAATCGTCGGCATTTGGGTTCGCAAGATTCCATCCTGTGGAATCCGGTACGTGACTCGCCACATTGTCTTGTTCAAGGATTCGCCGTCCCGGGCGCCATACACAACGTAGACGTCACCTTTGTAGCCATCCGGAATCAGGAATCGCTCACTGGTACTGCGAAAGAAGATAGTTGCTACGCTCACGATGATCAGCAAATCAAATGCTAATGCACACCCGTTGATGACGAAAGCTACCCGGCGCGACACACTTGATACTGCCTTCTTCGCAAACCTCCACCCAGTGACCGACAGCACTAAGCTTATGGGTAACAAAATGAAGAGCGGCCAACCTGAAATCTCAGGTGCGATCACCGCCAGCGCAAGCATTATGCTGAAGACGACGACAACCAAGAGACTTGCGACTACGGTGCTGGCAATTGTTATAGTCCACAACCACTTTGACTGTGTTTCCATAATCGACTCGGACGAATAGTAGTCTCTGCACCCACGGGCTGGTCAAGTCCTTCCATGAGAAGGCCGGTCGATGTCAAGGCACACTTCACTTTCTTCTTTCCGTGAGTCTGTTCCTATTCAGCGAAGCCCGCCCCGGTCGCCATCCTTCCATCCGCACTCTTTTGTGAGCGAGAGTCGCTCGGTGCTGGGGGGTGTTCTCGTTTCCGTAGGTGCTGCTACCTGGTAATCGTCCTCTCTTCCCACCGTTTCTGTGGGAGTTGGGCCCCAGGACTTAGTCGCAGTCACCTGGACTCGGCGGTTGAGCTCAGCTGTTCAGATCGAAACTCTCTAGGCCACCGCGCGCATCGCTTTTTGGCTATTGCGCAATGGTTCGTACACCTCTCCGCTTACCCACAACCGATGTAGCAGTACCGCCAACTTTCGAGCCACGGCAACCACCGCTCGTTTCTTGGCATTTTTTCCTCCTCGCTCCGCAAGTTTCAGTCCCCATCTGCGCAGATCACTGTCTGCTCCAAAAGGTCCCAGAATGTAATGCGCGCCCTGCACCATCATGGTTCTCAGATACCGGTCTCCTTCTTTACTGATGCTCTTCTGTGGCTCGCTCTCCCCGGAGTTCCTCCGGCCAGGTTTCAACCCCAGAAAACAACCGACCTCGCAACTCTTCAGAAACCGATGTGGGTCTTCGATGGTCAGCACATACGTCAGCGCGATCTGCGTTCCTACACCCTTCACTTGCTTGAGCAAGGACACTTCCGGGTACACTTCCTTGGCGATTTTCTCCATCCGCTCGTCGTATTCTTTAATGCGCTCGTTCAGCGATTCGATTTCTTTGAGCAACGGCTCCAGAACATCCCGCAACTCGGTGCTCAATGCCGCGGCCAGCTCCCGGCTCACCTGCTGCGTGCCACACTTGGGCAGCCGTTGACCATAAGACTTCACCAACCCGCGAGCTGCGTTCACCAAGGCCGTGCGAGCACTCACCAATTCAGCTCGCGCCCGGATTACCGTCAAATGGATTTGTGCTTGCACACTGCGATGCCGTATCGGCCCCAATAGCTCGGGATCGATTCGCGCCAGTCGTGCCAGTGTCCGTGCATCGTGTCGATCATCTTTTCGATTGCTCTTGGTGATCAATTGCACTTTTTGTGCGTGCGCCACGATCACTTCGTGTCCCAGTTCCGTGAACAGCCGGCTTACCCAGGGCGAATGTGTTCCGGTCTCTAGCGCGATGCGACTTTGCGGTATCCTCGAAAATGTCTGCTTCATCGCTTCCGGTGTCGTCGGTACTTTCTGTTCCAGAATGATCTGGCCTGCTTCCTCCAAAACACAGTAGAACGACCAGCGATCTCCCAGATCTACACCGATCGTTAGCTTTTGCTCCTTCAAAATTTCGTTCCCAAATACCTGCACAGTGCTAATCTTCTTCATCGCCGGTCTCCTTTTCTTGTGCTTAAAAGCACGTCGATCATTGGGAGCGTAACGCATCCCGTGGAGACCGGCCTTCTCATCCCATCTGGTAAACGCGGCAACCGTCCATGTGGATTTTCGGGTTTCCGATTAGGTAACTTACCTCGACTTGGCGTAATCGGAAACTAAACTACCCCAGGAGCCAGGGTCCACGCTTATCGTATAAGTCGCGTGTTAACATTTCTTCTTAGGTTTTCTTGTGGCTCAATCCATTTTGGATACTCATGCGTCTGCTATTAAGCGACCAATCCGTTAAAAATATTGCGCTCGCAGTAGCGTTCATCGTTATTTTTGGCGTGTTTTCACATTGCGGGGTGGCGGCCCAAGACGGCGGGAGAGCCAAAGCTGATATGGCTACGGAAGCGAATGCTGAGTATGGGCGGGGAGTTAGTGCGCTGCAGCGGGGTGATCTTGCGGGGGCGCGGACGGCGTTTGAAAAAGTTTTGCTGCTGGTGCCCAACAATCCTGAAGCACATAACTCGCTAGGTTGGGTGTTGTTTATACAGGGGCAGACGGACGAGGCTATCGTGCATTTTCGGGCTGCACTTCGCGCGAAACCGGCGTTTTCGCAGGCGCACATAAACTTATCGAACGCATTGGTGCAGAAGGGCGACCACGAAGGAGCGGTACGGCAAGCGCGCGATGCGGTGGGGGACGCGCCGCAGGATTCAGAAGCGCACCACGCGCTCGGGCGGGCGTTGGCATTTGCAGGCGAGAGCACGAATGCGGTGAGCGAGATGCGAGTTGCGTCGGAACTTGAGCCGACTCGGGCTGATCTACACGATGAACTTGGGACGCTGCTGGTGCAGCAATCGAACGCCAAGGAAGCGGAGGCGCAATTTGAGGAAGCGGTGCGGCTTGATTCGGGAATAGCGGCGGCGCACCTGCATTTGGGGGTTTTACGGCTGCAGGAAAAATCGGGAGATGCAGGCGTCTCTGAGCTGCGCGTGGCTGAGCAATTGGGGCCGGAGGATCCGCAGACGCATTACTACCTGGCTAAAGCGCTGCAACAAACGGGCGATGTCGCGGGGGCGATGACCGAATTGCAGAGCGTCGTGAAACTGCAAGCTGATTTTCCGGGAGCGCAGAACGAATTGGGGTTGTTGCTGCAACATTCCGGAAATGCGGATGGCGCGGTGCAAGCTTTCCGGCAGGCGGTGCGACAGCAACCGGAAAATCCTGACGCGCACAACAATCTTGGGTTGGCACTTTTGCAGATAGGCGATGGGGACGGGGCGATTGTGGAGTTCAAAGCAGCGGTGCGGCTGCGACCTGGGGACACCAGTTACCGGGCGAACCTGGGCGTGGCGTATCTGCAAAAGACTGATTTCGACGCGGCGATCGAGGAATTTCAGGCTGCGTTGAAGGACGCGCCCAAGGATGCGACGCTGCACTACGATCTGGGGCTGGCTTTAAAGCTGAAGGATAAGCTTCCGGAAGGGATTGCGGAGTTGCGGAAGGCGGCGGAGTTGAATCCGCAACAAGCGGACGCGCATTACACGCTGGGAGTGACACTTTGGCAGCAGGGCGAAATGGCGGCTGCGGAAAGTGAGCTGCGCGCGGCGATTCGCGCCAAGGCTGATTACGCGGAGGCGTTCTATACGCTGGGCACGGTTTTGAAGCAGCAGGAAAAATGGCAGGAGGCGGCTGGGGCGCTGCGCGAGGCGATTCGATTACAGCCGGATTTTGCTGGGGCGCACACTACGCTGGCGGCGGTGCTTCGGCAGCTTGGCGATACGCAGGGGGCTGCTGCTGAGAGTCGCGCTGGCGTGGCAATGGCTAAGCAGACTACCGATATGCAAGCGGCGGTGTTCGCGACCAATTCTGGGACGCGGTTGATGAATGCGGGGGATTTGGATGCCGCGATTTCGCAGTTTCGGTCTGCTATTGCGGCTACGCCGGGGTATGCGCCGGCTCATTATCAATTGGGATTGGCGCTGCAGCGAAAAGGTGAGCGGGAAGAGTCGGGGAGGGAATTGAAGAGGGCGGCGGAGCTGGATCCGCGGTTGAAAGCTACGTCACCGTGAGCAAGACCCGGGTTCAAACTCAAATGCGAACCCGGGGCACCCAACTTCAAAACCTTAACTTCAACACCTAAATTCAAGACGGAAATTCAAAGACGGAACCTCAGTACGAAACTCAACGCGAAATTTCAAGGCAGAACTTCAAGACAAAAAATGCAAGACGGAAAATGCAAGACGGAAAATGCAAGACGGAAAATGCAAGACGGAAAATGCAAGACGGAAAATGCAAGACGGAAAATGCAAGACGGAAAATGCAAGACGGAAAATGCAAGACGGAAAATGCAAGACGGAAAATGCAAGACGGAAAATGCAAGACCCACCCTAAAAAGCGAGGGTGGGGCACCCTTCGGGGTTTTTGGTTTGTCGTGGGGATGCGAGCGGCGACTTTCGATCAAAAAAAGAAACGGTGGGTAGGGCTCGATTTGGGCGGGCGGGACTGCATGGAAAATGCGAGGACTTTCTAGACGCCTTTGCGGAGGGCTACCAATTCGGTGGCTACCGGGACGCCGCGTACTACTTTGACGTGGAGGACGGCTTCGAAGGGCTTTAATTCAGCGGGTTTTGAGACCGACAACCTGGAGAGCAATTCTTCCAGAGTTTGTTGACGGGAAACGTACTCGACGGCGGCTTGGGTTCCCATGGTGGTGGTGCCGGCGAGGATGAGTTCTGAGCGGGCGTTGTTCAAGCCGCGCACCAGGGCGACAACGGAATAGTCTTCGGTGAGCGCTTGATTATTTGGGGAAGCAAGAAACTCCTTGGGTTCGCCATTTTGCGGATGAACATTGATGATTTCGGTGTTTCCGCGGCGGTTACCAGAGGGAATTTGTTTGAAGATAAATTCGTGGGTGCCGGGAATATCAAGCAGCGACAAATTCTCGGAGGGCGAGCCGATGAAGATCAGGTCGTTGTTTTTGGCGTCGTCGAGGGTAAAAAGGCTTCCGCGTTTTACGCGAATTTCCTGGTGAAGCAAGGCGAAAACTTTATCGAGTTCATGCACGCCCAAAACTTCGCCAACGCCGGTGTAGTGATCGAGTATGGGCTCGCCCGCGTCGCGAACCGGATTGTAATAGCGCATTCCTACATCCGGTCTGCCGGCAAAGGGCGCGTTGCTGAAGATGACCCACGGTTCTTCCGGGCCGGTTAAAAACCCTCGCCAGAATGTAGGGAACGCGGCGGGAACTCCGGGTCGGTCGCTGATGGAGCTGGTCTCGCCAGCTTTCCGCGGGAAGAGCAAGGAAGCCATCACCGTTAAACTCGCGGCAAGCAACACGGCCAAGGTTCCGACGGCGATGGCCCACTTGCGCGGAATCTGCCGCGGAAGAGGTTGGTGCTCCTGATGGACTTGGGCGTCATGGCGTCCGCCGTTAGTGGATGCGGGGGGATGTCTGGTACCTGGAGTGCGTGGATGGAAGGTGAGGACGTAGGTGCCTTTGGGTAAATCCACCCAGACAGGGTCGTCAGCCGCAGCATCGCCACTGTAGTACTCGGCGAGTTTTGCGCGCAGGCGGCCAGCTTGTACGCGCACCATGGAATCGACCTGAGGATCGAAATCGGCCTGCCTGCCAAATACTTCGGTGGCGATCTGGTATTCCTTCAGCGAGGCACCTGGGTGATCGAGGGCATGCTTAGCGATATAACGTAGAAGCTTGCATAGGGACTCAGAGCCGTGCAAGACCGAGCTGTTGGCCAGCTTTTCGATTTCAGCTTGGATTAGGGTCTTCTCGAGCAAGTCGACTCCGGTTACAGGGTTGTAACACGAACGTATCCTGTGATGCAACACGCAGGAAAGGAAGCGGTTATTGGATGTAACCGTGTCTTACGGCATGAGACTTGCCGAAGCATCAATAAAATTGATAAGAGGTAGCCACTTAATTGCTCGATCGCCATTCCGCTGCTTAGTTTTGTTGTACTTGCGGTTTGGCCTCCGGCTAGCCCCGGGATCGATGGCTTCGGGAAGTAGCTGTGTACGTCGAGGGGGTCCTGCAGGATGCGATTAGTTGTCCTGCTGTTTGTGGTCCACACAGTAGTTCACGAACCCAAATAAATTCAGTCGAGGATGCTGTTCGGGAGCGGTGTGTTCGGGTTGGAAAGATTCCAAGACGGGTTTGAGGAGGGGTGTAATGGTAAGACGATCAGTGTGGGCGGCTCTGGCTGTATTTTGCTTCTGCTTTAATCTGTGCACCTATACGGCCTCAGGCCAAGCTGTATTCGGCAGCATCATCGGGACAGTGACCGACGCGCAAGGAAACGCGGTGAGCGGCGCGAAAGTCACGGTGACTTCGATCTCGAAGAGTACCACGTTCGAAACGACCTCGAACGAAAGCGGCAACTACTCGGTCACCCACTTAATCCCGGACGATTATAAGGTGCAGGTAGAAGCCACTGGATTTAAGGGTTATTCGGTGGAACGCGTTACGGTGAACGCGGACTCCTCGGTAACTCTCGACGCTGCTCTACAAGTTGGAGCAGTAACACAAACGGTAGAGGTCACGGGCGACATCCCGCAACTGCAAACGGATCGCGCGGACGTGGACGTACAGTTCAGCCAAAAATATGTTGAAGATTTGCCGATTCTGAACCGCAACTTTACGAATTTTGAATTGCTGTCGCCGGGTACGCAGAAATTGCCGGGTTTCAGCCACGCAGCCACTGAAAATCCGCAGGGCGGCGGCCAGATCCAAGTGAATGGGCAGCACTTTTCGGGAACGAACTTTGAGTTGGACGGAACGGATAACCAGGATCCCATTCTCGGCATCATCGTTGTGAATCCGAATTTGGACGCGATCGGCGAAGCTAAAATCGCGCTACAGGATTACGATGCAGAATCGGGCAAAGCCACTTCTGGTGTGGTGAGGGTACAGACCAAGTCAGGGTCAAACGATTTTCACGGCAGCGGTTTCCTTTTCTACCGCAACAGCGATCAGGAAGCGCGCGACCCCTTTACGAATAAGCCCGGAGTTCCGCTGGCGGCCGCGAACTGGAAACAGTTTGGTGGAACAGTAGGCGGACCGATCATCAAGAACAAGCTGTTTTTCTTTGGAGATTATCAAGGGACGCAGCAGCAACAGGGCATCACGAACCTGTATACCGTCCCGACGACGAACGTGGTGAAGAGCTGCAATCCGGCAACGAACGCTACTAGTGCCACTCCAGGCTTCTGCGATTTGAGCGCGTACCTCGGTGAGGGGCAGCTATTCGATCCCGCTACCGGGGACCCGCTTACGGGAGCAAACCGCACGGCGTTTGCGAACAATATGATTCCAATAGGACGGATTCAGCAGAACGTTGGAAACGTTTTGGCGTTATTCCCGACGCCGACCGGCAGTGGCCTCAATAACAATTTTGTCTCGACTGGGGCGGGTCCATTCAATCAGAAGTCCTTTGACGTGCGGATCGATTACAGCGCACCTCACAACTACCAGGTGTTCGGACGCTTTAGTCTGGACTATTTCTCTCTATCCGGTTTGGGCGGACTGGGAGCTCTAGGTGGTGTGGGGTTTGGTCCCGGTGGATTGAACGGTAGCTCGAATGTTCACAATTACAGCTTGGCGTCGGGTTTCACCAAGCCGATCGGCGCGAAATGGCTTACGGACTTCCGCTTCGGATACTTTAAGTACAATCCCCAAACGGCATATTCAGATGCGACCGCGTCGCCGATGGATAAACTAGGGTTTCCTGGGCTTAACTCTGGCCCCGGTATCGTCGGTCCGCCGGTTACCGGCGGTCTTTCAGGCTTCCAGTTAACGCAGAATGGGGGAAGTGCGGGCTCCGGAAACGGCGTACTTTCCAACTTCGGCGACGGGTTGAACATTGGCCGTTGTAACTGCCCGTTGACGGAAAGCGAGCAACAATTCCAGTTTGTAAACAACTGGACGCGAACACAGGGTAACCACACGATCAAATTCGGCGCGGACATCCGATATGCTGAAAACCTTCGAGTGCCGAGCGACGCGAGCCGTACGGGATTGTTGAATTTTGATTCCGGCGCCACTTCGAACGGCGGAGCCGGGGGATTAGCTCTGGCAACGTTCTTGTTAGGCGACGTTACATCGTTTCAGCGGTTTGTCAGCACGAGTCTGAATGCTGCGGAACGCCAGAAACGGTGGTTCTTCTATGGACAGGATTCCTGGCGCGTCAGTCCAAAATTCACAATTACGTACGGACTTCGTTGGGAAATTTATTTTCCTGAGAGCGTCAACGGAAAAGACAATGGCGGTTTTGCGAACCTGGATCAAGGCGTGATTCGCGTCGCGGGCCAGGGCCCGATCGGTTTGAACGGCAACATTGACAATACCTACAAGGCGCTTGCACCGCGTCTGAGCGTTGCGTATCAGTTTGATCCTAAAACAGTCGTCAGAATGGGCTACGGCCGTGGCTTCGATATCGGCGTGTTCGGCTCCAACTTCGGGCACGTGGTGACTCAGAACTTGCCGGTTTTGGCTAACCAGTCCATCCAGGATACAAACCTGAATACCGCAGCTACAAACAATCGCACACCGATTTTCACGCTGTCGCAAGGGCCGCCCCCGTTCAGCTTTGCAGGGATCCTCGGCGACATCTCATCGGCTGGGACCTTGCCACTGTTCGGACCAGACGGCACAGTGCAGCCGAGAACTCGGCCGACTGTACAGCGGCTGCCAACGATTGATCAATGGAATGCTACCCTCCAGCGGCAGATTACGCCGACGATAAACCTGACCGTAAGCTATATTGGCAACAAGGGCACGCACGTGTTCGCTGGTACCGGCCCGTCGTACAACAATAACGAACCTGCGATCGGAACGGGCACCGACGCTTATCAATGCACGCCCAACGTGGCGCCTGCGGGAACATTCGACTGCAAACAGTCGTTTGTACCTTCCGTATCTCAATCCTTCAGGCGCAAGTATTTCCTAAACGGCGTCCCGGCGTTCACTTATCCAGGATTCACGTCTCCGAGCGGAGCGACGTTGACGTGTTGCGCGGTGGATACCGCGTACTTCGGGAATGATGCCGACAACAAATACAACGCTTTGCAAGTGAAGGCCGAGAAGCGTACCAGCTACGGACTGCAGTTCCTGGCGCACTACACGTACTCGCACGCATACGCTTACGACTCTACTTACTTCGACGTCAACAAGGCGGTTGCCTGGGGACCGAACCCGTATAACCGCAACAGCGTATTCGTGGCCAACACGATTTACGAGTTGCCGGTTGGGCGAGGTAAGACGTTCATGAGCGATTCTGGGCGAGTCCTTAATTATCTGATCGGAGGTTGGGAAGTAACCAATACGCTGACTTGGGGCAGCGGTCTTCCCTTTACTCCGACTCTTCAGAATTGCGGACAGGTTAGTGACGCAGGACCTTGCCGGCCGAACAAGGTGGGAACTTCAAGGCTTGCGACTGGTGTTACTCATTCCGGCGGCAATACCTTCTGGTTTACCCCGATACCGACTCTGAGCCAGAACCTGCCGGAAATTCCGGCGTCGCCAACGGACATCTCCGGGACGAGCGATTCCTGCGGGTCGGCCCGGCCAACCGCGGGTCCGTTTGCACTGCCTGCTTGCGGCCAGATCGGTAATGTGGGCTTCGATTCTTATCGAGGTCCGCATGCGTTCTATGACGATATGGCGCTTTCGAAGAACTTCACGATTACCGAGCGCATCAAGGCGCAGTTCCGCTTCGATGCGTATAACGTGTTCAACCACCCAGTGTTGGCGATCCCGGGTAACACTTGCGTGGATTGCGGCGGCAGCTCTGGACAGATCACGGACATCGAGGCCGACGCGGCTCCCGGTTCACCGGTGGGCATGCGTCAACTGCAGTTCGGTGTGCGAATCACTTTCTAAGTCTAACTACTTTAAACAAAACGGGGAGCCCTCGCGGGCTCCCCGTTTTTTATGGTCTAATCACTTTTCGGAATGCGGCAGGGAATTAGGCTGCGGTTTTTACCGGCTATGAATTTTTCTCAATTCAGGAACTACGCGCTGCGCTTGCAGGTCATCTTTGGACTTCTATTTTTTTTTCAGCTTTCGGTTGAGGCACAATCTGCGGTTGATGTGCCGCCAACTTACGATCAGGTTCATCGGCTTACGGAACAGGGCAAATTCGACGACGCGCTCGCCGGGTTGAACGAAATCGCTAAATCCAATCCCACGGCCAAGAATCTTTCTCACGAATTTGGCATTACTTACTATCGGAAAGGTGACTATGGCAACGCGATTGTCGCGCTGCAGCGCGCGATTGCTGAAAATCCGGATGATGCCGAGGCTACACAGCTCACTGGGCTTTCGCTGTATCTCTCCAATAAGCCGGCGGAAGCGATTCCTTACCTTGTGAAAGTGCAGTCGTGGTATCCGAGCGCGAGCGTGGATGCTTCGTACATCCTGGGTGTCGCGTATATTCAGACCAAAGAATATGCGAGCGCGCGTCGAGCGTTCGCAAAAATGTTTCAAGTGCCAGCTGATTCGGCTGCGGCGTATCTTTTCACGGCGCGGCTACTGCTGCGTCTCGACTTCGCTCCTGTCGCGGAGGAATACGGCAAGAAAGCAATTGAGCTTGATGCTAAGCTGCCGCTGGCGCATCAGGTGCTGGGCGAGCTTTATTTGTATGAAAACAAACTTGCCGAAGCGACGGCTCAGTTTGAACAGGAGATCGCCATTAATCCCGGCAATGCAGCGGCGTACTACAAGCTGGCGGACGCTTACTCTCGTGAGCAGAAGTTTGATGAGGCGGAGAAACTTTTGCAACGGTCGATCTGGCTTGACGCTAATTCTAGTGGGCCGTACATTTTGCTGGGAAAAGTTCTAGAGAAAAAAGGCGAGTCCGAACTGGCGGTGCGTGCGCTGCAACGTGCTCTGGCGATGGACCCGAACAATTCCGTGACGCACCACTTGCTGGGGCAATCTTATCGAGCGTTGGGGCGGATGGAAGATGCGGAGCGCGAGTTGAAAATGGCGGAGAGTCTGCAAACAGCGAGAGACCCAAAACCGTAGGGCTGGGAAGAGTTTTTTGTTAGTGAAGAGCTGATGTGGCGGGTGAGGCTGGAAAAGAGTTTATGGCCGCTAAGTACACGATCGTTGGTCTCGGGGAAATGCTGTGGGACGTATTTCCTAATCGCAAGGAATTGGGCGGAGCGCCGGCGAATTTTGCGTACATGATTAGCTTGCTGGGAGACGAAGGGGTGGTGGCCAGCCGAGTCGGGAGAGATCGGCTGGGAAATGCCGCGGCGCGGAGATTAGCGAAACTCGGGCTATCGCAGGAATGGCTGCAGCTGGATAGGAACAGCCCGACAGGCACAGTGAAAGTTGAAGTGTTTGAGGAGGGGCAGCCGAAATTCCAAATCGCGGAAAATGTTGCCTGGGATAATTTTGAGTGGACTTCGCAGTGGCAGGCGCTGGCAGGACGCGCCGCCGCGGTATGCTTCGGCTCACTGGCGCAGCGGTCGGAGCGTTCGCGAAAAACGATTCGACTGTTTCTGCAAAACTTACCGCCTAACGCCGTCAAAGTTTTCGATGTAAATTTGCGGCAGTCTTTTTTCTCCGCCGACATTTTGCGCGAATCGGCAAAGAGCGCCGACATTATGAAAGTCAATGAGGACGAATTGTCGCGCGTGGCAGAACTTCTGGGATACAAATCGAATACAAAAGCGTTGGCGGCGAGTTGGCTTTTGCAGACGTGTGGATTGAAGCTGGTGTGCGTGACGGAAGGTCCAAGCGGGAGTTCGCTGGTGGCGGCGGACGGTGTGCACAGGCATCCGGGATTTCCGACGGAGGTGGCGGATACTGTGGGCGCCGGGGATGCATTTACAGCTGCGCTGATCCATCACTATCTACGCGGAGCAACTTTGGATGAAATGAATGAAGCCGCCAATCGCATGGGATCCTGGGTGGCGTCACAGGTGGGAGCTACGCCGAAACCGGATGTGAAATTTCTGAAGTCAGTGCTGCACTCGAGCGTTCGACAGTTGGATTAGTTTGCAGGGGACATAGATTTAGCCGCTACTGGCGGCGCGGCATCTTGCTCTTTCGCGAGGCGGTCCGAAAGCGGCTTAGGCAGCTCGTGCAGCAAATTCAGGAATGCGCCGTTGGTCCAGCCGAAGCCGACGATATTGACGTGATATCCGGCGGTCACCGCGGTTTCCGAAGAGCGGGTCACGGCATTGTATTTTTCACGAATGGTGCCATCGCGCCTAAAATTTTCCGCAACGGTAGAGAGAAATTTGTAGGAGACGCGATCGGCGTCGTCGTTGAAGCCATAACGGCGCATGCCTTCGTCGGCGACCAGTTGATTGGGAGCCCAGGCGTAGGGAAAATCCCACTGGCCGCCGGTTTCGTTCGGGCTCATCACCAGGCCGCCGGGATGTTCAAAGATGGGAAGATTTTTCATTACAGCTTTGGCTTGCTCGGGTGAGGCTAATCCCGCCCACATCGGGAAAAAGACAGTGACATATGGGTAGGTGGATTGCTGTTGTTTGACGAAGTTGTAATCGTAAAACATTCCGGTTTTTTCGTTCCACAAATATTTGTCGATATTGACCTTGCGTTCCTCGGCCAGGTGCGCCCACTTCTGAGCTTCATCGTTTTTTCCAAGGGCTTCACTCATTTGCTGCAAATCTTTTTCAGTTTTATATAGCAAGCTGTTTAGGCAGACAGGGGCGTAGTTTTGGGTGCCTTCGCCGTAGGGGCCGAAGCGAAAAGAAATGTCGTAGCCGGATTCGCGCATGGAGCGATCGCCTTTGTAGAAATCGGCGCTGAGAGCGATTTCTTCGGCGGTCTCGCAGTCGGCGTGTTCTCCCGGGGCTTGCGCGACTTTGGGCGAAGCATCGTGGCCGGAGTCACAGACGCGCACGGAATATTGAGCGCCGAAGGTCTGCGGCTCAGTTTTGCCGGGATCTTTTCGCACCAGGTCATGGTCGTCGAGTTCGGGGTGCCGGAGAAAAAAGGCGGCAACATCGCGATAGTGTCCGGTTTCATCTTTCACGCTTTCGGGGGAAGGGCCGTTGCCGCGGTCGAAGTATCGCGACAAGCCGGTCGAGCCGGCGAGATGCGGTTCTTGCGTCCACATGTCGTGGTCTGTCACGGCAAAGGTATAGGCTCTGGCGAGCCAATTCTTGTCTTCGTGGCCGGCGGCTTTTTGGGAATCGTAGACGGACAGAATCATGGAAGTGAGAAAGGGAGGTTGTGAGCGGCTCAGGTAATAGCTGCGGTTGGCGTTCAATACGTTGCCGTAATGTTCGATCTCGAAGAAAAAATTTTCGACCACGCCGCGCGCAAGTTCAATGCGGTCGTCGCGGACCAAGCCGCGGATAATAAAATAACTGTCCCAGCCGTACATTTCGTTGAACCGGCCGCCGGGAACTACATATTTGTTTTCGAGGTATAGGAGGCCCGGAGGATTCAAACTGTCGGCGTCGATTTCGCCGGGATGATGAATGACCGCGGGCAAATGTTTGACTTCAAACTTGCATTGATTCTGCAATGCGATGAGCGCGGCCGGCTCTCGAAAATCGGCGGGAAGATACATCACGGAGTTGGCTGCGAATTTGGGATCGACGACGGTTGAACATTCGTACATTGAGCGCGTCAACGTATTCCAGCCGGTGGAAATGTAGGCGAGGATCGGGCCGAGACCGTGAGGATCGGCGGCGCCGTCAGGCCGGGCCGGCGAAGGAATGAGGGTGACGGCGAGGCACAGGAATATCGCTAGAAAGCGCATATTCCGGCGGCCAGGAAATGGGCGGGCGAATAGCTTGAAGCGAGAAGCGGCAGGGGTGTGCATAGTGCTGACAATATAGACTTTATGCTTGTTTAGGGCAACGTTAAAAGCGTGCATTTAGAGCGCTCGTGAGTTGTTTTGTTGCCGTCCGGGAAGGAGCCGGGAGGGGCGTTTTTCAGTTCTAATTTGGCCGAGGCGAATCAGGTTTTTTCGTTAAAAATTTCGTGGGCAACGCGAAATGCGGAGTTGGCGGCTGGCACTCCGCAGTAAATGGCGGATTGCAAAAGCGTCTCGCGGATTTCTTCCTGGGTCGCGCCATTTCTTAATGCGGCGCGTAAATGTAGGCCCAACTCTTCTTCGCGATTCAGGGCGACGAGCATCGCTACGGTGATCAGGCTGCGCGTTTGACGTGGCAAGCCGGGGCGAGTCCAGATTTCGCCCCAGGCGTAGCGCGTGATCAGTTCCTGAAATGCTTCGCTGAATGCGTTGCGTTTGGCGATGGCAGCGTCGACATGGGCGTCGCCCAAGACTTCGCGGCGAATCTTCATGCCCGCTTCGAACCGTTCGCGCTCGTCCATTGAGGCTCCTTAAGTGTTCAGAAAATTGCTCACTTCGTCGGTAAAGCGGGTCGCGGCTTCAACGTTGGAAATGTGGGCGGCCGACAATTCGAGATAGCGCGCTCCGGGAATTTGCTTTGCGAGTTTCTGGGCATCCGACGGAGGCACCGAATGATCGTGGGTTCCTGCAATTACTAAAGTTTGCGCGTGAATCGCAGGTACATTTTCCCAGAAATCAAAATCGCGTACGGCGGCACATGAACCTGCGTACCCTTCTGTGCTGGTGGTTTCGATCATGTGACGGGTTTTTGTTATTTGATCGGGGTGTTTGGCGTGAAATTCTGGCGTGAACCATTTTTCGACGACCGGTTGAGCGACGACCTTGGTACCGCCCTCGCGAACTAATTTTATGCGTTGGTTCCAAGCGTCCAATTTGCCAATTTTCGGAGCGGTGTTGCAGAGCACGAGTTTCGTCAGGTGCTGTGGTGCGTTTACGGCCA
This sequence comes from uncultured Acidobacteriota bacterium, assembly GCA_963733775.1. GTDB lineage: Bacteria > Acidobacteriota > Terriglobia > Acidiferrales > UBA7541 > Acidiferrum. The sequence goes on from CAVTEE010000006.1 coordinate 1,523,749, forward strand.
GCCACATGCCGGTCATTCCGCCGATAGACAGGCCGCAAAAATTTACGCGGTCGAGATTTAAGGCGTCGAGTAGCTGAAGGACATCGCGGCCCAACATTTCCGCTGTGTATTCGCCAGGCGTGGCGGACGTTTGGCCGTGGCCACGGGAGTCATAGCGGAGCACGCGAAAAGTTTTGGCAAAAACCGGAAGTTGCGAATCCCACAGCGATAGATTCGTGCCTAGCGAATTGGAAAGCACCAGTGCTGGGGCATTGGCGGGGCCGTCCAGTTCGTAATGCATATGCAGGTCTTTGGTTTTAAGAAAGGGCACAGGTGCTCCGGTTAGGTATTTTTCTGAGATTTATAGTTTTCAATGACGCGGTCGATAAATTCGTTGGCTGTGCCGGTGTAACTTCGGGGATCAAAGAGTTTGACGAGCTGGTCTGACGATAGGTGCGTGGCGATTTTCTGATCGTCATGGAGAACGTCTCGAAGGTGACGCTTTTCCTTAATGGCTCGTTCGCTGGCGGCGTCGATTAATTCACGCGACTGGGAGCGGGTGATTTTTTCGCCCAGCGCGGCGGTGATGGCTTCGGCATAAATCAAGCCTTTGGTCAACTCCAGATTTTCGCGCATGCGTTGCACATCGATTTCAAGGCGCGGAACAACGTCGGCCAAGTGATGCATTGCTCCGGCAATGAGGCACACAATTTCCGGCAGAGTCTCCCATTCGGCGTGCCAGCCGCCCAGGCCGCGCTCGTCTTCCTGCAGCATAGCGGCCAGCATGGTGGCGACCAATCCTGGGACGCGCGTTGCGGCGGCGAGAATCATCGCGCAGGCGACTGGATTGCGTTTGTGAGGCATGGTGGACGATCCGCCGTGACCTTCTTCTGCGGGCTCGCGGAGCTCGTCAATTTCGGTTTGCATGTGGAGAGAAATGTCTCGCGCAATTTTGCCTAGTGTGCCGGTCAACAATCCGAGGGTGGTGGCGACTTCGGATAGGCGATCACGATGACTGTGCCAAGGCATTTGCGGCAGGGGGAGTTTGAGTTGCTCGCTCAAATGTTTGGCGATAACTGAGCCTTTAGAACCTAACGCGGCAAGTGTTCCTGCTGCGCCGCCAAATTGCAGCACGAGACAACGAGCTTGCATTTCGTGAAAACGTTCGCGGTGGCGGACCAAGGCGTCAAGCCACCCGGCAAATTTTATTCCTAACGTGGTGGGAATCGCGTGTTGCATCCAGGTGCGGGCGACGATGGGCGTGTGGCGATGCTGATCAGCCATTTTGGCGAGTCTGTCGCACAATTTCTCAAGATCGGCGGAGATGAGGGGAAGGGCTTCGCGCAATTGCAGGACTAGCGCGGTGTCGATAGTGTCCTGACTGGTCGCGCCCCAGTGCACAAAGCCGGCGGCATCTTTATTGTCGGCAGCGACTAAAGCTTTGAGCTGCTTGACCAGGGGAATGGCAAGGTTGCCTGCCAGGGTCGCAGCTTCAGTTAGTTTTTGTTTATCGAATAATTCGACGCGGCATTTCGTCGCGATGACGTTTGCAGCAGAGGAGGGAATCACGCCGGCGGTTGCTTCCGCGGCGGCCAGCGCGGCTTCGAAATCCAGCATGCGTTGTACAAAGCTGTCATCGCGAAAGAGTTTCGCGACAGGTTCCCAACGGAATATCGGATCAAACAGGTTCATGACGGGATGTTCATCGCCTAAACACGCTCCAGGATTACGGCTTGTCCTTGCCCGACACCGATGCACATGGTGCACAGAGCGTATTTTCCGCGGGTGCGAGCGAGTTGATAGGTGGCGGCGGCAATCAAGCGAGCGCCGGTGGCGCCCAGTGGATGGCCGAGCGCGATGGCTCCGCCGTTGGGATTTACGTGGGCAGCGTCGTCGGGCACATGCAATTCGCGGAGGACTGCGAGAGCTTGCGAGGCGAAAGCTTCATTCAGTTCGATCACGTTCATGTCATCTAGAGACAATTTCGATCTGCTCAGCGCTTTGCGAGTTGCCGGGACTGGACCCATACCCATAATTCTGGGCGCCACTCCCGAAGCGCCGGAAGCCAGGACGCGGGCCCGCGGCGTCAAGCCGTGACGTTTCGCGGCGGCTTCCGAGGCCATTAAAATTGCGCAAGAGCCGTCGTTGATGCCGGAAGCGTTGCCTGCTGTCACGGTGCCGTCTGGTTTTACGACGCCTTTTAGCTTGGCGAGTCCTTCTAATGAGGTGTCTGGGCGCGGGTGTTCGTCCGCAGAGAAATTTGTTGGCGGGGCGTTTTTTTGGGGCAAAGGCACAGACACGATTTCCTGGGCGAGGATTCCGTTGGCCATAGCTGCTACGGCGCGTTGCTGGCTGCGCAGCGCGAAGGCGTCCTGATCCCGGCGAGAAATTTTATATTCTTCAGCGACAGTCTCGCCGGTTTCGGGCATGGTGTCGGTGCCATATTTGGCCTTCATCAGCGGATTCACGAAACGCCAACCCATGGTGGTGTCTTCCATTTTCATGGCGCGAGAGAAGGCTGAGTCAGGCTTGCCTGTCACGAATGGCGCGCGGGACATGCTTTCCACGCCGCCAGCGATCAGCAGGTCGGCCTCGCCACTTTTGATCAACCGCGCTGCGCTGGCAACTGCTTCCATGCTGGAAGCGCAGAGGCGGTTCACGGTATAGCCGGGGACTTCTTTGGGCAAGCCAGCGAGAAGGAGGGCCATGCGGGCTACGTTGCGATTATCTTCGCCGGCTTGATTCGCGCAGCCAAAAATCACGTCGTCTACTGCGGCCCAATCCACGGTGGCGTTGCGCGACATCAGCGCGGCAATGGGAATGGCGGCCAAATCATCGGTGCGAATTGAGGCCAGGCTGCCGCCATAGCGGCCGAAGGGTGTTCGAATCGCATCGCAGATATATGCCGTTTCCATTCTCGCCTTTCGCGGTAACTTTGCCGCGACTAATCCTATTACTTTACCGCACTCCTATGTGTAGACTCTTGTCGATGAATTACACTTCGATTTTACGGGCCCATGCTGGTTAATAAGCGAAGCATTCACATCGAATGGGGGGATTGCGATCCGCTGGGGATCGTTTATTTCCCTCGGTATTTTAAATTTTTTGATGCTTGCACGAATGCGTTGTTCGAACGGGCGGGGCTGCCGAAGCAGGAAATGCTGAAGAAGTACGCTATCGCGGGGATTCCGTTGGTTGAATCGCGGGCGCGTTTTCTGCTGCCGTCTTCTTTTGGGGATACGGTGGTGGTGGAATCGAATATTACCGAATGGGGCAAGGCTAGTTTTTCGGTGTATCACCGGTTGTTTAAGGGGGAGGAGCTGGCGGTGGAGGGGTTTGAAAAGCGGGTGTGGGTGGTTCATGCGGCGGGGGAGAAGAACAAGATTAAGAGTCAGGCTATTCCGCGGGAAGTAATTGAGAAATTTGAGAGGGAGTAAGAGGTGTGGCTTGCGGGATGGATCGAAGAGAGATTCCTCCGCTGCGCAAGCCGACTCGTTCGCAGGAGCGAACGAGGGGGAAAGGCGTCGGCTTGCTTCGGTCGGAATGACTGGGCTGGGCCTTGACGGCGTGCGGTGATGACAGGTCGGGATTGACGGCCTATGGCGATGACTGGGGCTGGGCTTTGACGGCGTGCGGTGATGACAGGTCGGGATTGACGGCCTATGGCGATGACTGGGGCTGGGCCTTGACGGCGTGCGGTGATGACAGGTCGGGATTGACGGCCTATGGCGATGACTGAGGCTGGGCCTTGACGGCGTGCGGTGATGACAGGTCGGGATTGACGGCCTATGGCGATGACTGAGGCTGGGCCTTGACGGCTGCGGTGATGACAGGTCGGGATTGACGGCCTATGGCGATGACTGAGGCTGGGCCTTGACGGCGTGCGGTGATGACAGGTCGGGATTGACGGCCTATGGCGATGACTGAGGCTGGGCCTTGACGGCTGCGGTGATGACAGGTCGGGATTGACGGCCTATGGCGATGACTGAGGCTGGGCTTTGACGGCCTATGGAGATGACTGGGCTGGGCTTTGACGGTAAGCGGTGATGAGACGCCTGGCGTTTGACGGCGTGCGGTGAAGACGCGTCGGGGCTTTGGCTGCCCGCTTCGGTCGAAATGACACGACCTTGCTTTGACGATTATCAGTGTGACAACTACGGCGCGGCGGTTGTTGACACCTTTCCTGACACTGTGGACACTGGGTGTACCCCCTTCCAAATCTAAGTCCTAGTGTGAGCCGATGCGCATTCTTGTTGCTGAAGATGACGCACCGCTGGCGGAATTTTTGCACCAGCGGTTGCTGCAGGAGAAGTTTGCGGTGCAGATGGTGGCCAGCGGGCCGGAGGCGCAACGGTATGCTTCGGACCAGACGTACGATTTGGTGGTGCTGGATTTAAATCGCAACGGGACGGTTGGTTTGGACGCGCTTCGCAGCATTCGTTTGAAGAAACCGGACCAGCCGGTGTTGATGGTGGCTGGCGCGAATGTGGTGGAAGACCGGGTCAGAGGCCTCAATGCGGGAGCCGATGACTTCGTGGCCAAACCGTTCGAGGTTGCGGAGCTCGCGGCGCGAATTCGTGCGGTGGTGCGACGAGGTAACCGCGCGGGGCGCGCGGTGTTGCAGGTGAATGATCTGGAGTTGGATCGGATCTCCCATGGGGTGCAGCGGCAGGGCCGGCAAATCGATTTGAGTCCGAAGGAATTTTGTTTGCTGGAACTGTTGATGAGGCACGCGGGTCAGCCGGTGTCGCGTTCCGCGATCGTGGAGCAGGTGTGGAAGTTGAACTGCGACACGATGACCAATGTGGTTGATGTGTATATCAACTATTTGCGTCGAAAGGTGGATGTGGGTTTTGAGTTGCCGCTGATTCGGACTGTTCGTGGGGTGGGGTATCAAATTGGGGCGAATGTTGCGGCGGTTTGAAATGGTTGGTTCGGTAGATTTTGTACACCGCGTTAAATAACAGAGAACCGAGATAAAGATGAAAATCAAACTAAACAGAAAATTCGAGAACTAGGGCGAAATTCAAAAGCGAAGGCGAAATTCGAAACCAAGACCCACCCTACAAACCGAGGGTGGGGCACCCTCCGGCTAACGGGGATGCGAGACGGACTTTACTGGTCGGCGTCGATCGGAACTAGGCCTGGATGGTCTTTCATGTAGAAGGACCAGCTGCTCCAAGGCCAGTCCTTGGCGTGGGCAACTAAACCGCGGATTACGGGATTGGCGTGCATGTAATTGAGCTTTTCCTTTCGCTTTCCTGCGGAGTAGACGTTGAAATCGTAGAATCTTGTTGCCCAGAAGGATTGGGAAGGCTCGCAGGGACTTGCGGTGATGGATGGCATTTTGTGGACTTTTCGGGATACGCGTTGTTTGAGTTTTTGAATGGCGGCCGACGGTGTTTCTGATTGTGGTTCACTGATTAAAAGATGGACGTGCTCGGGCATGACTACGTATCCGAGTAGGCGGAACTTCACTTCGACGCGGATGAGGGACAGTTCTTGTAAGAAAGTGTCGCGAACATCGGCTTCGTTTAGCAGCGGGAGTCGGTGATAACAGCTGAAGGTGATGAAGTGTGAATGGCCTTGGCCGTAGATCCGATTTAGTCCGGTTGGCATAGAAAACCCCAAGAAAGCCAAGACCCTAAGAAAATTCACGAACCCCAAGACCCACCCTACAAATCGAGGGTGGGGCACCCTCCGCATAATTATACTGTAGAATATACTATTTAAGTGGTAATATAACTATGGATGGTCGAAGAAAGAGAAAAGGCGGAAGGGGATTGCCCTTCCGCCTTTGACTTGTTGGGGTGAATTAATTCTTGGGCTTCTGAACTCCGTCGGGAGTTAGAAGCATGGCGGTGCCTCCGCCGGTGCTGCTGGCGGAGCGGCCTTCGAGTTCCAGGGAGAGCAGGCCTTCGGTGGCGGAGGCTGCTACCAGCGCTCCGTTGCGGCGCACGCGGACCACTGGGAAGAAGCCGTCGGCAAGAGGATCGTCAACGCGCTTCCATGTTTTGCCGGAGTCGAACGAAGCCAGCAAGCCATGCTTCTGAAGCGCTACGACCATCGCGTTGCCGCTTCCGGCTACGTCCTGGAATTGCAGTTCGCGAACGTCTGCACGGTTCCAGTTGCGTCCGGCGTCATGCGAAGTGTACAGACCCATGTTGGAGGTGATGTACAGGTTCGAATCGTCTACACGGTGGAGGCGCAAATTGCCGGCAGAAGCGAAGGACAAGTCCTTGCTCTCCCAGTGCGCTCCGCCGTCTGCGGAGTAAATCAAGTTGCGTTGCGAGATGGCCCAAATCTGCGCGCCATCCAAAGTGGCTTCGAGTGAAGTTGCGGGTTGTTTCAAGAACGCCTCGGAGCCTGCATTTTTCCAGGCGATGCCGCGGTCCTTAGAAACCAGGATTCCGCCGGCGGTGGCTGCAAACCACGCTTCGCTGCCGAAGGTCATGTCGTTAACTTGCACGGCAACGAAGGTAGTGGGCTTCCTGGAAGTTGGGCGACGCGCCGCAGTGGTCGCGGTGGTCTTTTTAACTGGAGCGCCCTTCTTGCCCTTGGTCGAAGCGGACTTAGTAGATGCCGCTACGGGAGTCGCCTCTGGAATGTAGAGACCGGCCTTGATCCACTTTTTGGTGGTTTCGTCATACTTCATCCAGCCGCCGTTGTTTAGCGAAGCCCACCAGGTGCCGGGGGCCGCGTAAACATGCTTGAGATCGGTGCGCTTGAGGCCGGGTCCCAATGCGGACCAAGTGGCGCCGCCGTCCTGAGTGGCCAGGAACGCATCGGTGTCAAAGGTGAGGACAACCAAGGCGCGAGCCTGATTTTCGTGATCGATGGCTACGTCAAGAATGTGCTGGTGTTGGAAACCGGCGTTCGAAGAAGTAAAGGTTGCGCCGCCGTTTTCGCTGATCTGCACGCCCTGGCGTTCGGTGCCGATGATTAAACGGTCGGAATGATTGGGGTCGATGACGATGGCATTGATAACCCAGTCGCCGGGAGTGATGCGTTTAAAATCGCTCTCGTTGGTAGTCTTCCACAAGCCGCTGGTGGTTCCGGCGTAGAGCGTTTGCGGATTTTGAGGGTCCTGGCGAATCAGCTGGGTTCTGCGGAACACGAAGGGAATGCCTTTGTACTTGGACCAGTTCTGCGCGCCGTTCACGCTGTGATAAATACCGGAGCAGGCAGTGGCGTGGACATTTTCTGGATTGGTGGGATCGACCACGATGCTCATGACGTCGGAATCATCGATCATGCCGGCTTTAATCGGGAACCAGTCTTTGCCGCCGTTGGTAGTTTTCCACGGCAAGTGGTAGGTTCCGGCGTAAATAGTATTTTCGTCGCGAGGATCGAAAGCGACAGAGTCAAAATTGCGAAGATCTTCGTGCTTTGCTGGAGTGATCAAAGTCCAGTTGGCGCCGTCGTCAGTAGAGCGGTAAACGCCAGTCAACGATCCGGCTACCAAAATTTTAGGATTCGTCGGCGCTTGCGCGAGAGCGCGCACGGTTTCATGCGCGAGACCGATTACGTGCCAGGAGTGGCCCGCGTCATCGCTACGATAAACGCCGCCGCCGCCGGAATAGAGCGTCCAGGTGCTGGCGTAAAGGCGATTCGAATCGCGAGGGTCGACGAGGATATGAGTAATGACGTCGTCTTGACCAGTGCCGATGCGGCTGATCAATCGCCAATTGGCGCCTTCGTCGTTAGAAAAGAAAACGTGACCGTCAGAAGTGCCGAGGTACAGCTTCTTAATATTGTGGGAATCGGCTTCGAGGGATATAACTGTTCCGCCCGGAGGGCCAACCTGACGCCAGGTTTGCGCCGGCGATGAAACCGCGGCAGCCAATCCGATCGTAGCGACTGCCATGGATCCGAACCATTTTGCGTTCATATGAATTCTATTCTCCCAGACCGCGTATGCACTCACAATCCCCGAGTTTACGGAGAGTGTGGGAGAAAAGCGCCTGCTCTATAGGACAGATTAAGGGTTAGTAACGCATTGGCAATGTACTAGTACACTGCGTGACCCCACCCGGGCGTTGGCGGCGGCATCTAACCTTTAATATATAGGGATTATGGGCGGGGTTGTAAGAGGGCAACTTATTTCCTGCGACGGGGTTATATGCGGTGGGAGAACTACCTTGGCGTAGACTCCGGCCTGCCGGGGCCAGTTGGGGCCCGGCCTAGATAGGGGAACACATGTTGAAGACCACATTCACCGGTAAAGGCAGAGTCGGTTTGCTGCTGTGTTTGACCGGTCTTCTTTCTTTTACGAGTTTAACGACGGCAACGGCCATGCGAGCGCAAGACGAGAATCGTCCAGCGCAGAACACCATTGCGTCTCCGGATGGCGGCGACGCGCAAGGCGGCCCTGCTGAGGATCCACGCTACGCGGGTCCAAATGGCGGCGATCCTGGCTACAGTGCTCAAGATCCCCGCGACAACAACGCTCAAGACCCGGGTTACAACAATTCTCAAGACCCTCGGTACAATAATAATGATCCACGCTACAACGATAATTCCAACGGGAACTATGCGGGTCCCGGCAACGATCCACGCTATGCCAACTCTCAAGTTGAGGAGGGAGGTTCACCGGATGCGCAGGATCCTCCATCCCGGGTTGCCAGGCTGAGTTATCTTGATGGCTCTGTTTCTTTTCAAGCTGGAGGCAGCGTGGATTGGGGCAACGCGGCCAAGAACCGGCCGGTAACCATTGGCGACAAAATTTGGGTGGATAAAGATTCGCGCGCGGAGTTGCAAGCAGGACAAGCTTCGATTCACCTAGGCGCGATGACGGCGCTTTCGTTTTTGAATCTGGATCAAAACATCACGCAGATGCGCCTGGCGGAAGGCAGCATTAATTTCCGCGTGCGCGAGTTGCGCGAAGGCGACACGTATGAAGTGGACACGCCGAACGTGGCATTTACGGTGCGCCAAGCTGGAGCGTTTCGCATCGACGTGAACGAAAATGGCGATGGCACATTGGTGACGGTGATTCGCGGAGAAGGCGAAGTTACCGCAGGCGGCAAGAGCCACGTGGTGCGTTCAGGCGAGCTTGCTGAATTCAACGGCACCGATTCCGACATTGATTATCACAGTGATCGCGCGCCGCAACCGGACGATTTCGATCGCTGGGCTGCGGACCGTGACCGCAAAGAAGAAAATTCAGTTTCTGCGCGCTACGTGTCGCGGGACACGGTGGGCTATTCCGACCTGGACGATAACGGCACGTGGTCGCAAGAGCCTAACTACGGACCGGTTTGGTATCCGAATAGCGTCGCGGTTGGCTGGGCTCCTTACAGTAATGGATATTGGGGCTACGTTGGGCCTTGGGGCTGGACTTGGATTGGCTATGAGCCTTGGGGTTTTGCGCCGTACCACTACGGACGCTGGAATTATTTTGGCGGGCGGTGGGGCTGGTGCCCGGGACCGATCGGCTACTATCCAGTTTACGGGCCGGCCTTCGTAGGATTCCTTGGCGGCGGTTTCGGATTTGGCTTCGGAGTTGGTGTTGGAGTCGGTTGGTTTCCGCTGGGATTCGGTGAGATATATCACCCGTGGTATGGCTACCGGAGAGGTGGCGCGTACATTCGCAACGTAAATATCCACAACACGTATATTCGCAACGTGAACAATGTGAACTTCAACAGCGCGAATCGGAACTACGCCTACGCGCACAATGCGGCGGCGGTGACGGCGACTACCCGAGCTGGATTTGTGGGCGGCCAGGCCGTGAATCGTGGAGCGACACCGGTGACGGCGGCATCGTTGCGCAACGCTCAAGTGACGAATCATTTGAATATGACTCCGACGAGGGCGAGTTACACGGGAGCTGCGAATGCTCGCAGTGGAGGCCGCGTAGCAACGCCTCCGGCTTCGGTGCAGAACCGAGCGGTGATTGCGCGCACGGCACCGGCGGCAGCAGCGTCACACGTGGCGGTGCGGACTGTCGGAAACTCTGGCTATAACGGCGGACGTAACAGCGCGTACGCGGGAAACCGCAGCGTTGGCAACTCTACGGCCTACGGTGGCAGGGCGAGCGCCAATTATGGCGGCCAGTCACCGAATCGTCCGAGTTATGCAGGATCGGGCTCCGTGAATTCGCAGGGCGCCGCTCGTTACAACCCTAACCGGCCTCCTTCTGCGAACAGTGGCGCGTACAACACCCGCGGTGGGTCGCGTTCTTACTCGGCGCCGTCGAGTGGTTATTCATCGCCGAGCCGGGGTTATTCGGCCCCAAGCCGCGGATATTCCGCTCCAAGCCGTACGTATTCGGCTCCATCACATTCATCGCCGGCGCCTAGCCGGGGATCGTCAGGAGGCGGGCGTTCTTCAGGCGGCGGTGGCGGAAGCAGAGGCGGCTCAGGATCGCACGGCCGGTAAAAGCTCAATTAAATCAAAACGAAAAAGCCTGCTCGAAGAGCGGGCTTTTTTATTTGTGTGTGCGTGCGCGCGGAATTTCTTTTCGCAAAAGATGTCGCCAAAAAATTCCATCGATCGAGCAGTGTGAAATTGGTTACGCTAAGGCACCGACTACAACTGTTCCTGGCCCCAGGGGTTTAATATGCATTAACTGTCGAGGTTTTCCTGTTTGCGTCTACAGCGAAAAGCCTATTCAGGTGGCACGGGGATTGGTGCAATGTCTACCCACGTTCGCCCGCCCTTTCCCCGGTTCATTGATTGTTGGTCTCATTCGCACGCCGGTTGTGTGCGAAGAGAAAGGTCCGACGTGGTTAGCAACAAGGAGAGAAGAACAATGTTCAGAAAACATGGCCGAAAGGTAGCCAGCGTAGTTGGAGTGGCAATGGCGCTCGCGCTGTTCCTTCCGAAGCTGGTGCTTGCAGATGATGATGACGATCCGCCATCGGTAGTAGCACGTCTCGCATATTCCCAAGGGGCCGTTTCATTTCAACCAGCCGGCACGGAGGATTGGGTCGATGCAGGAATCAATCGACCGATTACGACCGGCGATAAATTGTGGTCTGACCAGGACGGCCGTGTCGAACTGCAACTGGACGCTTCAACTATTCGGCTGTTCCACAGCACTGGTTTTTCGTTTCTGAATCTGAACGACAACATCACGCAGGTGCGCTTGAGCGAAGGCACGATTCTGGTGCGCGTGCGTCATCTGGATGATAACGAGACGTACGAAATCGACACACCGAATCTGGCTTTCTCGATTACACGTCCGGGAATCTATCGCGTCAATGTTGATGAAGGCGGCGATGCGACGTCGATCAGGGTTCGCGACGGGGAAGGGCAGGTTACCGGCGGCGGTGCGTCTTATTCCGTTCGCAGCCATGACGATGCGGTCTTTTCTGGAACAGATCAGCTGAGCGCAGACGTGCAGGATTTGAGCGCGGATTACGATGAGTTTGACACGTGGAGCGCAAACCGAGACCGTCGATGGGAACACTCGCGGTCAGCGCAATATGTCTCGCAGGATGTGGTCGGGTATGAAGATTTGGACGACCACGGAGACTGGCGCGATACGCCGGAATATGGCCATGTGTGGTACCCGCGCGTTGAAGTGGCGGACTGGGCGCCCTATCACTACGGCCACTGGGCGTATATCGAGCCGTGGGGATATACGTGGGTGGATGATCAGCCGTGGGGGTTCGCGCCGTTTCATTACGGACGGTGGGTAAACGTGGAAGGCCGATGGGGATGGATACCTTCGCCCCCGCGAGCTGAAGGCGTAGTTTATGTGCGTCCCGTATACGCGCCAGCGTTGGTGGCGTTTGTTGGCGGCGGTGGGTTCAGCGTAGGTGTGGCGGTTGGCGGCGGCGGAGGAGCGGTAGGTTGGTTTCCGCTGGGACCACGTGAAGTGTACGTGCCGTCTTACCGTGTAAGCCAACGGTATGTTGAGAACGTAAACATTTCGAACACGACCGTGAACCGGACGGTGATCAATAATTATTATCAAACCACGGTGGTCAACAAGACCACGGTGACTAATGTTACGTATGTAAATCAGCGGGTTCCGGGCGCGGTGATGGCCACGAGCCAGCAGGCGTTCACGTCGGCGCAACCTGTAGCGCGTAATGCGGTACGAGTTGATGCACGGCAGATGGCCAGCGCGCAAGTGCAGGTACGACAGCCTGCTATCGTGCCGACTAAGCAGGCAGTGTTGGGATCGGCGAGGCCTGCGGAACATCAACCGCCTGCTGCTGTGCAACAGCGCGCGGTGGTAGCCAAGGCCGCACCGCCACCGCCTGCTCCATCATTCGAGAGGCGGCAGGAAGCGATAAAGAGCAACGGCGGCCAGCCGCTGTCGGTGACGCAGATTCGACAGATGCAACCCGCGCCTGCGGCGCGCACGCAAGCGGCCGCGGTCAGGGTGGCTCCGCCTCCGAGACAGGCACCCGTATCGGTGAGGGAGGCTCCTAAGCCGTCGCAGCCTGTGAACCGCTCAGCTGCGCAGGGCGGTCAGGGCAACGTTGCCGGCCGTCCGGGCCAACCGGGGCAGCCGCAGAATAATTCTGGGAACCGACCGTCGGCTGTGAATAATGAACAGCCGGGGAATCGACCTGCGGAGCGTGGGACTGCGACGCAGCCTAATGCTGTGCAGCCGAATAACCGGCCAGCGGACCGTCCGGTGTCTCCGCCCAATGACCGGACGAATACTACGCAGCCAACGAATAGACCGGCTGATCGCTCTGTAACTCAGCCGAACACGCAGCCGCAGCCTAACTCGCGGCCGCCCGCTACCAATGACCGCCCGCCAAGTGCGCAGCCTAACAATCGGCCTGCGGACCGCCCAGCGGATCGCACGGTGACACGTCCGAATGAGCAGCCGGCAACTCGCACGGCGCCGAATGAACAGCCAGCAGCTCGACCGGCGCCGAACGAACGACCTGCGGATCGCCCAGTAACGCGACCGAACGAACAGCCAACAACTCGCACGGCACCAAATGAACAGCCAGCAGCTCGTCCAGCGCCAAATGAACGGCCTGCTGATCGGCCGGTAACGCGACCAAACGAGCAGCCGGCAACTCGCACGACACCAACTGAGCGGCCTGCTGATCGCCCTGCTCCGCGTGCGGAACAACCTGCTGCTCGCCCCGCTCCCGCGCCAGCTAACAGGCCAGCGGAACGGCCAGTTGAGCGGACTGCACCACCGCCGCCTGCGGCACAGAAACAGCAGCAGCAAAAACAACAGCAGGAAAAGCCGCCTAAAGAAAAGGAAAAGGACAAGGAGAAGCCGCCCAAGGGCTAAGCCCCTTCGGGAAAATTCCGGAGCGTGACAAGAGAAACGGGCGAGGATGGCCGGGTGGCCAATGTCTCGCCCGCTTTGTTATGTCTAAATGTTGCGGCGATGCAGCAACGTGCGCGCGTCGGTATAAGCGTGAGCAGCACTGCGGACAGCCAAATGCGTTTGGTAAGTTCGTTCCTGTGGTATCGTCGAAAAAATATGAAACCGGGTTTATTGAGTAGCGCGGTGTTTCGTCAGGCGCTCGGTCGATTTGCTACTGGAGTCACGGTGGTGACCGCGGAACGCGCGCCGGGCGAAGTGCACGGGATGACGGCGAATTCGTTTACGGCGGTATCGCTGGAGCCACTTTTGGTTTTGGTGTGCGTCGATGAGCAGGCACGCATGTTGCCGGTGTTGAAAAAGGCGCAGCGCTTTGGCGTGAGCGTTTTGAAGGATTACCAGCGAGCCATTTCTGATTTTTTTGCGCAGCCGGAGCAGGACCCCGAGGCGGAGCGTGCTTTGGGAATACGGTTTGAGTGGCCTGCGACGGGGATTCCGGTTTTGGGGGACGCGTTGGTGCAGTTAACTTGCAGGGTGGTGGCTTCGCATCTGGCTGGGGATCACACTATTTTTTTGGGTGAAGTGGAAAGTGCTGAAGTGTTTGAGGGGGAGCCGTTGTTGTTTTATCGGGGGAGTTACCGGAGGGTTTTGGCGGAGTGAGTGAAGAATGGAGTCAGACCCAAGACCCAGGTTCAAGCTCAACTGCGAACCTGGGGCACCCGAACCTTCCGAAATTTAGAAACGAGAGTCAGATTCGAGAGTCAATTCAAGTTCAATAAGAATAGATTCAAACCCAAGACCCAGGTTCAGACTCAACGGCGAACCTGGGGCACCCGTCGGCATTCGTGTGAGTGGTAGCGCAGCGGGTTAGTGGTGGGGGCCCAGGGGGTCGCGTTTTACGCCGTATTGGGCGCCCCATTTGTCGGTCATTTGGCCGCGGATTTCCCATAATTCGGGGAAAAATTTTTGGCGCATGCCTTCTTCTAAAATTTCGACGGCACGACCTTTTAGTGATTTGGCGCCGAAGCCGATGGTGCGATGGATTAGCTGCATGTGTTCGTAGCGGAATTTTTGGAACAGGGCGTCGAATTCCGCGAGGGCTTCGGCTACTACGTAGGCGTCGCTGTGGGAATATTCGGAGTCGTAAATTTTTTCCACGGTGAGCTGGTGCTTTTCGAGGTAGGACGATTTGAAGGAGTTCCAGATGGGCTGGAACATTTTGAGGAGCACGCGAAAGCCGGGCGATTCCTGGCCGCTGCCGTTTCCCAGGCGGGTTCGGATCGCTTGATATTCCTTGGGGGACATGGTTTCGAGCAGCGCGATTTGCTGAATCATCATTTTTTGGATGAGGTGAACGCGCCGGAAAAGAGTGAGTACGCGATTGGTGTTTTCCTGTTGCAAGTAATCGTCGATGTCCAGGAGGGTGTAAGCGATTAATTTCATCCACAATTCTTCTACCTGATGAACTACCTGGAATTGCAATTCATCGGCGTTGCACAGCTCGTCGGATTTAGTCTGGCAGGACAACAACGCTTTGGTATTGAGATACAGCTCGTAGTCGAGGGTGCCCTCACCATTCATGATGGAATAGAAGTGCTCGCGATTCATGAAGCCCCCCGGTGCGCGACCATCGACCATGTTGTCGAACGCATTCTGTCTAGCGGTACTTGGTGGATTGTTTGATGGCCTTCGAAAATTTGTGGAAGTTTAGCGTTCGGAGCTGCCCGATGGGCGAGCGGGTTCGGCGGGATCGCTCATCTCTTTACGGTGGCTTTTCACTTCGCGCAAGGAATAGATGGACTTGTTCTGGGATTCGTAATAGGTGCGGGCAATGATTTCGCCAAGCAGGCCCATGGAGATGAGTTGGACGCCGCTAATGAAAAGGGCCACGGCGAGCAGCATCAACGGGCCGTGCTCGGTCATGATGGTCTGGCCATAGTAAAATTTTTCGAAGGCCAGAAAAGTTGCAATCAAACATCCCGAACCAGCGCCTGCGACGCCTAGCAAGCCAAAAAATTGGAGCGGACGAGTGGAGTAGTCCAATAAAAATTTTACGATCAGCAAATCAAGAAAAACGCGGATGGTGCGACCGATTCCATAATTGGACTTGCCACTTTTTCGATCGAGATTGGTGATGGGTACTTCCGCGATTTTCGCGCCGGTGGAGCTGGCCAACGCGGGAATGAATCTATGCAACTCGCCGTAGAGTTGAATTTCCTGGATGATTTCGCGGCGATAGGCTTTGAAAGTAGTGCCGAAGTCATGCAAATCGATGCCGGAAAGGCGGGCCATCATCCAGTTGGCAGCGCGGCTCGGAATCTGGCGCATGAGCCAGTGATCTTTACGTTCGTGGCGCCAGCCACTAACGAGATCGTAGCCTTCTTCAATTTTTTCGAGGAAGCGGGGAATTTCTTCGGGGTCGTGCTGCAGGTCGCCGTCCATGGAGATGATGATTTCGCCGCGCGCAAAGTCGAAGCCGGCTTTTAATCCGGCGGTTTGACCGAAATTGCGGCGCAAGCGCACGAGGTTGACGCGGCGATCGTGTTCATAAATTTCGGAGAGAACCTTGAAGGTGTTGTCCCGGCTACCGTCGTCGACAAAAACGAGTTCGTAAGGTTCACCGATAGAGTCCATCACTTCGGTGAGCTTCATGTACAACGGGGGGACGTTTTCCTGTTCGTTGAAGAACGGCACCACGATGGAGTAGCGGATAGGGGATTCGCTTCTCATGTTTTTTTGTGCGACCTACTCATGCGTTTTAAAGCGAGCAATTCAGGCCTTACCAGCCACGAAAGCATAGTCTATCAGGCGAATCCCTTGCGAGGCGACAAGATTTAGAATGTCCGGGCTAGTTAGTATCTCAACCTCGAGTTCGCGGGAATCCTGCAGCCTGGTTGCGGATTCCTCCAACTCTTTATCCATGAAGCCGGGGTGACACATCATTTCGGTGGTGCCTTCAGGAAGGCTTTGCAGCAAGCATTTCATGCCTTCGATGGTCAGCTCTCCGGTCTGGGCGATGCCGCAAAAATAATCGGTGGTGGCAATGCCGGCGGATTCCGCCAAGGCGCGAGCGTCTCTGGCCAAGAGTTTGAGCACCCGAGCCTGGACGCCTTGCTTCATGACCAGCGGGACATTCTGGTTTTCGCCCGTGGATAGCGCGGCCCGCAGCGAAGAACCTTCATGTGAGATGCGAATGGCTGGAATGGAGTTGCGCTTGGCGAGGCGCAGGGCAATTTCAAACATTCCAGGCAGCATGTGCACATGCTTGTGACCGTCGAGATGCGTGGGGTGAATGCCGGCGTTCCGTATTTTCTGAATCTGATTTTCCCATTCGATTTCGACTTCATTGAGCCGCAGGTTTCGCCGCGCGATGCGTAGCAGTAAGGCTTCCGGTCCGCCGACAAACTCCCCGCGCGCATTTACGATGCTCTGCACGGTTTCGGGCGGGGATACTGGCTTGCCATCGCTTAGATTGAGGTGTACGCCGACGCCGAGAGAGGGCGTAAGTTTCGCTAGGTCCACAGCGGAGGCAAAGGCCGAGCCGTTGGCCAAGAGTGAGGCGCTGGTGACGATGCCGTTGCGGTGAGCTTCCGCGATGCCGCGATTTACACCCTCGGTCCAAGCGAGGTCATCGGCGTTTACAATTAAATTTCTGACGGTTGCGGTGGCCACAGCAGCCTGCTTTACCCTGTCCAAAGGGCCAGATGTAACTTGGGTACCACATTGAAACAGTTCCATTGACCGCCTTTGCTGGCAACTTTAGCATGACCTTACCGACCGTAGTGGGTCCTGAGATTTGTTTGTTAGGTGCTTGAGGCAAGTATGTCCGTAAAGTTTATCGAATCCAAGCAGGCCGGCACGCGCCATGCAATGCAGCGTCGCGGGCCGCGCATGAACTCGCGGGTTCCGGTAAGGATTGAGTGGAACACCGCAGCGGGCGAACGCATCCAGGTGGCCGCACACACACGAATTGTGAATCCTTATGGTTGCATGATCGTGCTGAAGCAATCGCTGGAACTGGAAGACCGCGTAGCGCTCACGAACGTTGCAACTCATTCCACTAATGCGGCAGTGGTGGTTTGGAAAGGCGGCCCGCGCCCGGACGGCTGGGAATATGGCATCGAATTAGTGGCGCCGGAGATGGATTTCTGGGGGCTGGAGCTGTGAAAAGCAACTCTGACATCAATGTTTCGGCGGCTAGTGGGACGCGCCCGGGAGTTACACGGCAGCCTACAGCAGAGGAACGCCGGCGCGCGCAACGGGTTCTGCTGCGCATGCCAGTGTTACTACATGTGCCGGATCAACCCAAGCCGGTGCAAGCGGAAACGCATACGGTTAGTCAAACAGGAGCGATGCTATTAGTTGCTGAAGGTTTTCCTGCGGGGGCCAAGCTTACGATTGAGCATCCCCAAACCGAAGCTCGTGTTGAAGTTCGCATCGTGCGTGCGGCGCAATTATCGCAAGGCGGGTCGCTGCAACCGATAGAATTCTTGACACCGTCACCGCACTTCTGGGGCGTCTTCTTTCCTCCGGTCCTCAATAATTAATTTCATTCCACTTGAATCTACTTCGAACGAAATTCCCAATCATCTGCCTGGCTACTGAATAGTTAGATTAATATTTGCAGATCCGTTTGGAGTGCTGGTCAAAGGCACAGTTGTGGCGCCAGTGACCGTCAGATTTATCGCGCCGCTGGCGGACGCGAGAGTGGTGGCGTTGCCCAAGTAATGCGCACTAACCCCGTGAGTGCCGACAGCGGCCAGGCCGGTGTTGATCGAAGCAGTGCCATTCGAAAGGCTGACCGGGAGACCCAACGCGGTGCTTCCATCGAAGAGTTGCACCTGGCCGGTGGGACTTGCGCCCGAAGACGTCACCGCAACATTGAATGCAAAATTGTTGTTGGAGGGCTGCTTCGCGTTGGTTACGGTCAGGGTGGTGTGAGAAGCGACCTGACTGCCGCCTCCACCGCCGCCAGAGCTACTTCCCCCGCCACAGCCCAAGGTGAAACTCAAAACGCAGAGGAGTCCCAAGCCGAGGGCGGAGCGCAGTTGATTGCGTGGTCGCAAGCCGGGGAAGAGCAGGAGTAAGACCGAAGCCAGGCAGGAGACTACGCTGAGTGACCACCATGTTGTGAGGTGAGCGGTCAGGTGGGTGGCGTCCGAATTCGTTGGCGGAATAGCGATCGCCGCGGCGTAGAGCGGTTGTTGGTGTGAAATTCTGAAAGCTGACAATGTTGTGGACGGGCTGGCGACCATGACTGTTAACCCTGCTGTTACTGGCGCAGTGCCACTGATGGTGATGGTCAAGGGATTTGGACTGCAAGTGACGCCGGGCGGCAAACCTGTTCCGGCGCAGGAAACTTGCACGCTGCCAGTGAAGCCGCCTGAGGGGGTGACGGTGACGGTCGATACGCCGCTACTGCCGGCAGTGACGGTCACAGGCGAGGCGGTAATGTTGAATGAGCCGGAGGAGGTCACGTTGACGGAGATAGCTGTGGATGGTCCGGAGGGCGAGTAATTTGAATCTCCGCTATATGTCGCCGTGACGCTTTTCGCGCCGGTGGTTGTAAACGTGGCAGCGAACGTGGCGGTGCCGGTTGCAGGAGTGAATGGGGTGAGAATAGCGGCCGTTCCAATTACTGGCGCGGTTCCGAGAGTTGTGCCGGCGGATGTGAAAGTAATGGTGCCGGTTGGGCCGACGCCGGAACTGGCGGTGGTGACGGTGGCCGACAAAGAGATAGGAAAGTTCGCCGAAGCATTAGGAATGGGATTCATGGTCACGCCGGTGCCCGCCTTGGTGATGGAGATGGCGTCCGCGGCAGAGGTGCTGGAGGTATAGCTGGTGTCGCCTGCGTAAGCGGCGACGATACTGTGATTTCCACCGGGGAGTTGAATGGGTTGATCTTCAAAAAATCCCTGGCTGTTTAAAGGTGCGACATTAGAGGCAACGCCGCTGTTGCTGTTGGTGAAGTCGTTGAGGGCGGCACCGTTATCGGTGACGGAAACGTTGCCGGTTGGGCAGGGGATGGTGTTGATAGGGGGAATGGTGCCGTTATTGAGATTCGTGAAACAGGAAGTACCGAAAGCATTCGTGACATCCACTCGCATGATGTAGGCAGAACCGTAAGCGGCGGTGGTGGCGTTGGAGCTAATTAGGTTGCCACTGGAGTCGAAGGTGAGCAGGGTTACAGCCGTTCTGCTGCTTTCTTTACTGACGGTCACAAGAACGGGTGCTGAGTCGCTTTGCGCGAAGGTGCCGTCGCCGCTGTAATGGGCGACGACGTTATAGGCCGTGCCACCGGGGAGCATGTTAGTAGTAAATGTTGCTGTGCCGGTGCTTAATGAAAAGGGGCCAATGCCGGTTGGGGCGGCGCCAGCGGGAGTAGCGATTAACGAGACTTGTCCGGTGGGTGTTCCGCCTGATGAGGCTACGTGTACGGTGAAGCTAGCATTTGAGCCGTGGGCAATTGTTCCGCTTGGTGAAGCGCTAATGGTGGTGGTGGAAGCCGTCAAGCCGACACCGCCCCAAGCGGCGGCCAGATTGGCGATGTTCACAGTACCGAGACCGCTGGCCAGGTCGTAGCCGGAGGCGGCGGTCCACGCAGGAACGCCGGCGCTAGCCAGCACACCGAATTGGTTGGCGGCGGTGCTGGTATTGCTGCAATTTGGGGTGCCACCCTGGCAGGCCACGGAAATATTCCCGGTAACGACGTCGTAAAATATGCAACCGGCGGTGGTGACTGCGGCGGGGTTGGACGGGCATATTTTCGCGGGATTCTGTTTATATAATTTATAAAAAATGTAATTGGCGTTGCCCTGGCGGGGCGCGGGGTTTGATCCGGAAGCCTGGCTCTGATTGATGAGGGCCATGATTCCCGCGAACGCTTGCACCGAGCCGGAGGTTCCGCCGACACCACTGAAATCGAGGAAGGGCGAGTTCAAATCACAGGAATTGGCGCCGGTAAAATCTTTCTGGCAAACAATGTAGAAACTGTTGTTAGTGCCGTTGCTGGAGAATAGAGAAACATCGGGAATGTCGCGTTTACTGTCGTTAGGCATGCCGGTGATGCCCGATTGCCACGCGGGTTTGGAATAGAGGGAGCTTGGGCCACCGCTGGCGGCGACGAGATCGATTCCACTGGAGTTATCGGCATTGATGATGCTCGCGGTGCATCCGGTCAATCCAGCTGCCGCGCAGGAATTGTTCCAGGTGGTTTCCGGAATATAAGACTTGGCGGACTCCGTTGGAGGCGTGCCGGAATTGGTGACATTCCAGTAAGTTGAGGATGGGTTGGTGGCGCTGTAGAGGAAGTCGGTGCCGCCGACGGCTAGGTTGAAAGGAGTGGATGCAATTCCGCTCACCGCCAAGCCGTTGGAAGCAAAGTCGACGGAGTTGGGATCATCGCAAGCTGCGGAGCCGCTATCGCCGGTCGATACCAGCACGGTAATGCCCTGCGCGGCAGCTTGTTCCCACAGAGCGCTGTAAAAGTTATTGCCCGCGGTGCCGAGGCCAGCTTCACAGGAGCCGTAACTTTCGCTCATGATTCCGGCAATGTTGTTGTCAACGATGTCCAGAGCGGATAGATCGATGCCTGCAGTGGCGGCGGATTGCAGCGATTCCGAGACCACAAGCTTGATTGTTGCTTTGGGGGCCATAGCGCCGGCCAATTGAACGTCCAGAATGGCTTCCGATTCGTCAGCGCCTGTTACCCCGGGATCCGGTCCGTTTAACACGATAACGGGATCGTTCACCGGCAGGCCGAAGATAGCGCGATATTGTTGCGCATCAGCGAGATTGATATTCGATTGGCCCACGATGGCAATGGTTTGCCCGGTGCCATCCAGAGTTGCAGGAACGTTGTAGATTTTTGCGAGGTCGGCGGGGCCGAGTCCGTTGCACGGCTGATTCGAATTGGAGCCGCAGCCGGCAAAGGAAAATAGTGGTTCGATAGCGCCGCCGTCCCGGGCACGATGAAAATTTCCCAAGGTGTGAGAGTGGGCGAACTTCGGAAAATTATGCAAGGAGACCACGCCTGCCACTACCGGGGCCAGGGCCGCGGGAATTTGCGGATCGCTGGAGTTGGCGAAGTGTTCAGCGCCATTCACTACGTAGCGGTGAATTTCGGTGTGGAAGGCGTCGCGCACTTGTCCCGCTGAGCCTGAAAACTGGATGGCGGTGCGTCCCGGCCCAACCTGGATCCCGTGAAATCCTTTGGCGGTCAACCAAGTTGTAGTGGCCTCAAGGTCGGCGTCAGTGGGTCCGAATTGCGCGCCGAATTGTTGGGGAGTCAACCAGGCGTGATGCTTTGGCGAATTGAGAGTGAGTTGATCGTCCAACAATTGGCGCAGGGCGGCTTCTTGTTCTGGCGCGCGCTGCAACAGCAGGAGCATGCGATCCAGGGGTTGCGCATCGCTCACGGCGCCCTGGTCAAATTTGGTTTGCGCCAAGGGATGTACATTGCCTCGGAGGGGGATCAACTGTTTTTCGTCGATTGCCTGTGTGATTCGCGCAGGGCGGGAAGTGGCCTGCGATGCGCTGGCGTCACTGGTCTGGGCCGCGGCGGTGGTGGGCAAGACGGTAGAAAACAGAGCAAGCGCCAGGAATCCAATTGGCGAAAACTGGAAAGTGCGATCAACTGTGCGTATCAGTTGCGAATCGGGTTTCATCAGTTGGTCCGTAGTGAGGATTTTGGAGCTGGCTTGATTTGTTTGTTGAGCGAGCCGAGGAGGCGGCTGCGACCGATGGATACACGAGTAGTATTACATTTTGCTGCTGACAAAGATGTTTCCGCGGAAGGCCCCACCCGCACTCCCCAATTAATGAAGGCTATCACATTGGGTCAGATAACCGACTCGTAAACCATGCTTTGGGTCCAGTCCTAATGCGGACCAAGCAAGACCCAACCCGAGTGTTCTGTCTGATGCGGACATGATTCGCTTAGGATGCTTTCCGGTGCTATTTTCCCCGCGAGGGATGCGAGGAATAAGTGCTAGCCGAGTAGGTCAAAATTCCGGGATGCTTGGCTGTCCTGGTTCAGTGGCCATTGCACAGTTCGGTTAATGCACCATTGCTTCGGTCACGCCGCGCTCCAGAAATTCGGCGAACTTCTCGGGAATTATGGGTCGCGAGAAATAGAATCCCTGGCCTTCGCTGCAACCTTCTTTTTGGAGAAAGTGGAGCTGTTCTTCGGTCTCCACGCCCTCGGCGACCACACGATGCCTCAAGCTCTTTCCGATGTTAATTAGCGCGCTTAGAATCATGGCATTGTCGGTGTTCGAGCAAATCTCGTTTATGAAGCTACGGTCCACTTTCAAAGCGTCAAACGGGAATTTTCGTAAATAGCTGAAGCTCGAATAACCGACACCAAAATCATCAATCGCCAACTGCACGCCAATAGCTTTCAGCGCGCGCAAGGTTTGCATGGCGGATTCCGCATCTTGCATCACTACCGTCTCGGTCAATTCCAGTTCCAGATTGCTGGGGTCCATACCGGTTGAAATCAGAGCGGCGCGAACACTCGCGAGGAAATCCTTGGATGCAAATTGCAAGGCGGACACGTTTACGGCGATCCGTACTGGCGGCAAACCCGCGGCCGTCCATAAGCAAGCTTGGCGGCAGGCCTCCAGTAACACCCAGTGGCCGATAGGCACAATCAGTCCGGACTCTTCGGCGATCGATACAAATTTCAACGGCTGAACCAGCCCACGCTCCGGATGTTTCCAACGCAGCAGCGCTTCAACCCCGGTTACGTCGCCGCTGCGCAAGTCAATCTTGGGCTGGTACATCAGGATGAATTCGTTTCTTTCGAGCGCACAGCGCAAGCTGCCCTCCAGGCTCTGCCATTCCGCGACGCGGGCCTGCATTTCCGCACGGAAGAATTGGCAATTGTTACGGCCTAGTTTTTTTGCTTCATACATGGCGGTGTCGGCGCGGTGAATCAACATGTAGGCGTCGTGTCCATCGTCAGGATAGGTGCTGACCCCGATGCTGGCATTGATTTGCAGGTGTTTCTGGTCGATCAAATAGCCAGCCGCCAGCGAGCTAAGAATTTTTCTGGCGATGAACACGGCGTCTTCGGCATGCCCAACTTGCGAAAGCAGTACCACAAATTCATCTCCGCCGTGGCGGCCGACGGTATCCGACCGGCGCACACAGGCCACAATGCGGTTGGCTACCTGTTGCAGCAGGCCGTCCCCAACGGCGTGTCCGAGCGAGTCGTTGATGCGTTTGAAGTGATCGAGATCCACAAACATCACCGCTAGTTGTTTGTGATATCGCCTGGCAAAAGAAATGGCCTGATTGATGCGGTCATTTAGAAGCGAACGATTGGGAAGGTCGGTCAGAAAATCGTGCTGCGCCTGGTGAGATAGTTCCAGTGTTTTGATGCGTGCGGCACCCTGATCGTGAAAAACCGCCACTCTTCCGGCGATGTTTCCGTCGCGATTGCGGAGATAAGCGGAACACCTTTTGACATTCAAGGTAACCCCATCGCGCCTGACCAACAAGGCACTGTGAATATAAGGGGAGTTTCCGTTGGTCTCCAAAGATGCTGGTGATTCCTCTGCAACGGGTTTCCGCGTTTCGCAATCGAGGATGCTAAATATTTTGCCTATCGGCTGACCTTGAGCCTCCTTCTGGGACCATCCAGTAATCAATTCCGCAGGGGGGTTCAATTGCGTCACGAGTCCGGCGCCATCGCTGATAACCACGGCGTCGCCGGTGCAGAGTAGCGACAGAGTCGCGCATTGTTGATACAGGAAGGCCTGTTCATCCGCGGCATGGTGGTCCAGCATGCCCCGGACGGTCCGGCGCAAGCGGTACCGATTAAGATTGCTCTTCAGCAGATAGTCATAAGCGCCCCGTTCCACCGCTTGTCTAGCCACACTTTCGTTATCAACAGCACTCAGCATCAGGAGGGGAATGTGCGGCACAGCGGTCAAGAGTGTTTCAATAGCCGCGACACCACGAGCATTGGGCATCTCGATGTCCACTATGACGGCGCGAACGCCACCTTTGGCGATGCGTTCCAGTCCTTCAGAGAGTTTGATAACGTCTTCGACAACGAGACGTGTCTGGACATCGTTGGTCAGGGCGTTGGCGATCAGGCGGGCGTCGGCCAGCCGGCATCCGATCAATAGCAGACACTCATTGGTTACTTCGCTCATAGGGCTCCCCCATCGCAGCTATCAGAGACATGTTGGTGCATTCACTTGCAGGAAGGGGGAGTAGAGAGGACTTCAAAAATTGGCCTAAAACAATTTCTGGTGCATGTCCGTAAATCAGCGCACCGGGGTTAAGTATTCACCGGGTGCGTGGAGATGTAACGGAGCATCTGATATTTAAGCTGCACGTCCACTTCGTCAGCGATGGTCACAACGTCGCGGAGAAGCTGGTCATAGTCCAGCCGGGTGTTGTGGTTGTGCAGCGTAGTGAAAAGGCACACCTCCAAAATTCGCGACTCCTCGACGAGCATCGCCGCGGAGTAGCCCTGTTTTCGTCGCAAATCGCCGTGATTACCGGCAGCGATGGAGATAGCAGCTTTGGTCGAGAAGCCCGGGCGCAGCCGGGCAATCACATCCGCGAGCAACCGCGGCAAATGCGCAGTGCGGTCTGCGTAGCTCATTGGAATGGCGGTCAGGTCTTCTTGTTTTTGCACCAATGCAAACCAATCATGAATCAGCGGATCACGTTCGCGTTCGAGAAGTTGAGCGGCGGTTTCCGCATCTGGTGATCCGTCCGCGGTTGATTCAGAATCGCGGGTGGTGGTTGTTGCCGTGATTGGACTTGCCATGGATCCGTCCTAAATGCAGGCGAGAGTATCTCATTGGCTGGGGAACGGTTCTGTACTAAATAGTTCATTATTAGAATGATTTAATGTGGTCTGGAAACCGTTGCTGGCTGGAGCGCTACAAGATCCGGCGCATTATTTGAGCGAAAACGGCTATCATAGGCGCGCATTTATGCGCTTTCACGAGGACATTGCCGATGAAGAAGTTGCGTTGTTTATGCTTAGGACTCACTGCAGCAGTTGTTATTTCGTTGGGTGGCGCAGCATCGTTTGCGCAGGGTCGTTTGCATGAGGGCGAAGAGGTCGCCGCTAAAGATCGTCCGTGGATGAACCCCCAACTTTCACCGGATGAACGGGCTGAGATGGTGCTGAAAGAGTTGACGCTGGACGAAAAAATCGATCTGGTGCATGGCGAGGGAATGCCAGGATGGCCTGGCAAGGTTTTCCCCAAGGCATATCTGGGCAATGGTGGTGCGGGATTTGTGTTCGGTGTGGAGCGGCTGGGAATCCCCATGATTCAAATGAGTGACGCAGCCTACGGGATACGGAGCAGCGCGGAGAATGGGAGATACTCGACGGCGCTGCCATCGCCCATTGCTTCCGCGGCGAGCTGGGATCCGCAAGCGGCGTGCGAGTATGGCGCACTGATCGGGCGGGAGTTGCGCGCGCAAGGCTACAACATGACTTTAGGCGGCGGCACGAATATTACGCGGGAGCCTCGCAACGGGCGGACGTTTGAATACCTGGGGGAAGATCCCGTTTTGGCGGGCACGTTGGTTGGCAACCGCATTAAATGCGAACAGTGGCAGCACGTCATCGGGGACATCAAGCACTATGCGGTGAACGATCAGGAAAGCGGGCGCAACGAAGTGAATTCGGTGATCGGAAAGCGCGCGCTGCAGGAGACAGACTTGCTGGCGTTTCACATTGGCATCGAGATTGGGAATCCGGGCGCGGTGATGTGTTCCTACAATGCGGTTAATGGCGATTATGCGTGCGAAAACAAATATTTGCTGACGGAAGTGCTGAAGAAGGCGTGGAAGTTCAAAGGTTTTGTGGTGTCGGATTGGGGCGGCACACACAGTACGGTGAAAGCATCCGCGGCTGGTCTGGATAACGAGGAACCTGAAGATATTTATTATGGCGAGCCTTTGAAGAAAGCGGTTCAGGAGGGCAAAGTCCCTGTCGCAGAGCTGGATGATCACGTGCGGCGGGTTCTGCGGTCAGAATTTTTCAGCGGCATCGTGGACTTTCCGAGGAAGAGAAACGTGGTGGATGTGGAAGGTGGGCTGGAAACTTCGCGTAAGATTGCGGAACAGAGCATCGTGCTGCTGAAAAATGATAAGGGCATCTTGCCGCTGGATCGTGCGAAGGTTCAATCCATCGCAATTATTGGCACGCATGCGGATGAAGGCATGATTTCTGGCGGAGGATCGGCGCAAGTGGATCCGATGGGAGCGGTGGCGCCGGTCTGGAAGGCGCATGTGTGGTTTCCGACTTCGCCTTTGAAGGCTGTCGCTGCCAAGGCTCCAGGGGTGAGTGTGAAGTTTGCCTCGGGAGCCGATCCCGCAGCCACTGCGGCTTTGGCTAAGCAGTCGGATATTGCGATTGTGTTTGTGCACCAGTGGACCAGCGAGGATTTTGATCTGCCGAATTTGTCGTTGCCGGATAATCAGGATGCCATGATTGACCAAGTGGCTTCCGCGAATCCACGGACAATCGTGGTGATTGAATCCGGAACCGCGGTGACCATGCCATGGATCGATAAAGTCAGTGGGGTGCTGGAAGCGTGGTATGCGGGGAGCAGGGGAGCGGATGCGGTGGCCAACATTCTATTTGGCGATGTGAATCCCAGCGGTAAATTGCCGATGACTTTTCCGCGGAGCGAGGTGGATTTGCCGCATCCGCGCGAGGTGATTCCGTCGCCGAGCCAGTTGGGCAAGGCAGCGGTGATGGCAACTGGGGAGGCTAAGCCGACGTTTGAAGTGCATTACGATGAAGGATTGAAAGTTGGCTACCGGTGGTATGACGCTGAAAAGAAGGCGGTGCTGTTTCCGTTTGGATTTGGGTTGTCGTATACGTCGTACGCTTATTCAGAGTTGAAGGTGAAACCTTCGAAAGAGAAGACCACGGTTACGTTTGCGTTGAAGAATACGGGTAGCAGAGCGGGAGCAGAAGTCGCCCAGGTTTATGCGGCACTTCCTGCGGATGCTGGGGAGCCGCCGAAGAGACTGGTGGGTTTCAGCAAGGTTAGGCTGGAGCCGGGGGAAAGCAAAGAAGTGACCGTTAACGTCGGCGGGTCATATCTGTCGATTTTTGACGAGGGGTCGGAGAGCTGGAAGCTGGTGCCGGGAAATTATTCAATTATGGTTGGGGGATCTTCGCAAGACTTGCCGCTGGTAGAAAAAGTCACATTAAAATAACGGACTGGTCAGTGGGTTCGCCGAATTGCGCGCATCGCCGTTTCGGAATTATGAGCGGGTCCGCGTATAATCGGCGGCATTGGAATTTAGTGGAGGAACAATGGCTGAGCCATCTTACGAGGAACTAAAAGCGAAAATAGCGGAGTTGGAAAAGAAAGGGTCCGGCCGGCGCACTGGTGCGTTGGAATTTCGTGTGGGCGAAAAGGGTGGCGTGAGTGTTTATGGGCTGGGGCGCTTTCCGGTCACACTTTATTACGAGCAGTGGGTGCGGTTACTGGATACATCGCAAGATTTGCGAGCGTTTCTGGAAGAGAATAAAGGTGCGGGGAAATTGAAACTGAGAGAAACGTAAACTCTGGGAAGTGTTTACTGTCGAGTAGTGTGAAGTTTGGGAAGAGCACACCAAGACCCAGGTTCAAACTCAACTGCGAACCTGGGGCACCCAAGAACTACGTACCACTCAAGACCTAGGTTCACACCAAGACCCAGGTTCAAACTCAACTGCGAACCTGGGGCACCCTTCGTGTTTTTGGATTTGTGATCGACGCGAACATTCTTCGCGGCGCCGATTTAAATTAGAACGGCAGGGATGATAGGTCGACGTTGCCGCCGGAGAAGATCACGCCAAGTTTAGGGGCACCACCATTGGGGCGTGGCCGCAAGATTAGGGCGGCGACGGCGTCGGGGCGCAGCAATGGGGCGATGGCTACGGCCGATGATGGCTCGATGATGATTTTCATGCGCTCCCAGATGAGGCGGGTGGCGGAAATAATTTCTTCTTCGCTGGCCAGCAAAATTCCATCGACAAGTTTTCGCAAAATGGCGAAGGTGCGGGGAGCGAGGGAAGCTCGCAGACCGTCGGCAATGGTGTCGCTGGAATCCTGAGACTGTAATATGCCGCTGGTGAGGGAGCGATAGGCGTCGTCGGCGCGTTCCGGCTCGCAACCGAAGACGCGAATATCTGCGCGAAGGCCTTTTGCGCCGAGGCAGGTGCCGCTCAGGAGGCCGCCGCCACTCACGGGAGCGAAGACCGCGTCGAGATCGCCGATTTCTTCGAGGAGTTCCTTCGCGGCGGTGGCTTGCCCGGCGATGATGCGATCGTCGTCGTAGGGATGTATGAGATAGGCGCCGGTTTCGGAGCGAACGCGGGCGGCGGCTTCATTGCGGGCGGTGACGGTGGGCTCGCAGAGCGTTACCTGAGCGCCGTAACTTTCGACGGAGCGGAATTTCACGGCTGGCGCATTTTTGGGCATCACGACCCAAGTTTTGACACCTCGCCAGGCACCGGCACAGGCTATGGCGGCGCCGTGATTGCCGCTGGATTGAGTGACGATACCGTTTGCGGCCTCGGCGTCGGTGAGCGAGAAGATGGCGTTCGTGGCGCCGCGAATTTTGAAAGAGCCGGTTTTCTGAAAATTATCGCATTTGAAAAAAATGTTGGCGCCGGTGAGTTTATCGAGCGAAGAACTGGTAAGTACGGGAGTGCGATGTATTTTAGGAGCGATGCGGGCGTGGGCCTGGTTGATGGAGTCCCACGAGGGAGGCGCGAAATCTTCAATGATTGCGGTTTTTTGATGAGGTTCCATATGGGCCATGTGTTCTGAGTTTGGAGTAGCCATTATTCTTAGTCCAATGCACAGCAGAATACTGGAAGCGTGGGTTGGAGCAAAGCGAGTGGACTGGCGTGCGAGCTCCGAGTACCCGCTAATTTGTCACTTGACGTGCCGCGCAGCTTTGCTACGCTGACTTGAAGCCCCGTCGTTGAGACTCGAAAGCCTTTTTTCCCCGCTTGGAGCAATTAAAAATGAAAGACCAGGAGCGCCGGCGGCTAACCCGCTACAATTTGCGCACCCCGTTGCGATTTCGCGCGCTGGGTGTTGACGCGGATAGCGTCGAACATTTTACGGAAGCGCTGAACGTTTCGCGTGGGGGATTTTTTTTCGCGTCGTCGGCGCCGCTGCGGGTCGGAATGCGATTGGAAGTTACGTTGCGCATGCCGATCGAGGTGGGCGGGTACGCAGCGAAGGAAATAAATTGCACGGCAAGGATTGCTCACACACGGGGTGAGCCGTTTGGGGATGGAAGAATAGGGTTTGGCGCGGAAATTGAAGAGCAGACAGATGCGACGCGGCCGCCTCGCTGGGATTAGTCCGCAACTATAGTGATGAGCCTTGCCGAGGAAGGCCTTAGATCTTAGCGTTGATTTAAAGTTGGAACGGTTACCGTAGTTTTCGCACTTCCCACATTTTCAAAGCGGTCGTAAGCGCGGACCGCGACGGTGTGTTCTCCAGCGGACGGATCGCTAATGGTGAACTCATAGTGTTCTTCGGGCGCGTCGCTGATGTCACCGGCCGGAGATATGAGGATCCAGTTGCCGCCGTCGAGACTGTACTGGGCGCGCTCCACGCTGCTGCTAGCATCGCGAGCGGTAAATTTCACGGCGATGGAGGTGCCGACTTTATCAGCGGCGCGAAATTCGGCTCGCAGATGCTCGATAACCGGCGGGGTGTTGTCCACTTCGAAGCGCTCGCTGATTCGCTCGGCGGTAAGCGCGGTGGCGGGCGGATTTGAGGGTGCGTCGGTGGCGACAATCTTCAGGTAATAGGCGCCGTCCGGGAATGATGTGGCGTCCCAGGAATAAAATTTCTGCTCCAGTTTGTCCTTTAATAATTTCCAGTCCTGTTCATTTTCGCCGCGGTAATAAACGGCGTAGCGCAATTCATCGTCGTTATCGTCGTGCGCGGTCCACAGCACAGTGGCGTAGCCTTTTTGCTGAATGCCCTGCGGCGGCGGTTCGAATCTTGGTGGGGTGCTCGACTGAGTGATGATCAGGCCGGAAGTATTTGGCGCGGGAGGCAGTTTGAGGGTGACCGTGCTTGGCTGGCCGGCGGAAATTATATTGGTGGCGTTGGCGCGCACGCCTGGCTCCTGGATGGCGATGCCATCGATGACCGGCGCGACGTTACAGGGCAGATACGCGAGGCTGGCCCAATCTACGCCATCTCCCGGTTGGCCGCCGTGGATCACGGCTTTCCATTGGGCAAATCGCGCGGGAGGAATTTCCATCTCGACGCCCGAGTGGGTGTAGGGGCCGTACCAGGTGGACCATTCTCTGCCAGGGTCTTCGGTGTTGCCAGAACGCACGAAGAATTCGACGCGCGGTTCGGTGTCATGTGCAGAGGATTTTTTCGCGGCCGAAGATGGGTTCGGGACGGTGCGCGGACTCCACCATTCCAGGCGGCCCCACTGCGAAAAGTTTTGCGCGTCGAAAGAGCGCGACTCATAGGTGCCTTCGGCTTCGAATTCGGGACCGACGGAGAAAACTTTGCCGGGATTGGCGGTGCAGATAAACACTTTGCCGTTTTTATCACGGGAAATTCCAGTGATCTGTGCGGAGCCGGATTTGGCGAGTTGCGCGAATACACCTTTGGAATCTATGGCTAGCAGTGCGCCGCTGTTTCCGGTACCGGCGAGCAGACGGCCGTCGGCACCGAGGCCGAGGCTGTAGACGAGATCTTCACGCGAAGACCAAAGTTCATCGGGAGCGCCGCTGGCACTGATGCGATAGATGCTGGAAGAGAGTACCGCCGGAAAGGGCAAGAACACCGTGGGCGCGGCGGTCTGAGCAGAGGGGGTTCCCGGAGCGTTGGTGATGGTGGTGGTGCCTTGCGGAGTGACAAAAACCGCTGAAGGAGCGGGAGAGGCGTTGCGCTGCTTTTCTCCGATGGCGGAAACGTAAATGGTGCCATCTGGGGCGATCGCCAGAGCGGTTACTTCTCGTTTGGTGGTTTCGTAGAGAACGAAACCTTGCGCTGAACCTTGTGCCGAGGAACGAGATTCATCCTGTGATTTGTCTTTTGATTTATCTTTTGCTTTTTCTGGGCGCGGGGATTTCGTGTTGGTATGGGAGACGCGCAGGACGCGGCCGTTGGGCTCGGTGCCAGCGATCAGATTTCCGCTGGGATCAAAGGCCAGTGTGCGGATATGGGCTTCGTCACTGGAGTAAAAGAGTTCGCCATTACCGCTGGAATTCACGGCGAAAATTTGGCCTTTATCACCAGTGGCTACGTAGAGAGTTCCGTCGGGCGAAAAAGCGAGATCCCAGATATATTTTGTTTTGGGATCGAAGAATACGGATTTTTCGCCGGAGGATGAGACGCGATAAACCTTTCCGTCAGGCGAGGTGCCCACGTAAAGATTGCCCTGTGGGTCGAAGGCGATGGCTTGCGCAGAAAGGTCGCCAGAGTCAAAAACGGTGGTGGGTTTTCCTGCGGTGTCAAAGCGAAAAACTTTTGCGGGGGAGCCAGCGGCGGCGTAGAGCACACCCATAGGATCGGTGCGCAGAGACCACAGATAGGAGGCATCGGCGTCAGCGATCAAGGTGAACTTGGGAGCCAGCTCGAGGCGGCCATCGCTGCGGACGGCCACGCCATTGGCTTTGCCTTTTAGAAATTCTTCGTAAGTGCTGCTGCGCCAGCGGCGAGTGTGCTCGGCGCGGGCGACGAAGGCGCATGCGATAGCAATAAGGCACACCAAGAACGCTCTGGAATAGCGGATGGTTAAGAGAAATTTTGAGTGCAAACTGCGAACACGTATGTTTTTGAAAGTAGTCATCGTATTTGAAGGTTGAGTGAGATAACTCCGGCGACTGGTCCGCCAAGTGGAATGGAAGATTCGCTGGAAAGCGATTCGCGAAGGACCTGAACAGTGCCGGGTGCGGGGCGCCCATCAACGATATTAATTTGAGAGAGCGGCACGTTGGGCAATTCTTTGTCTTCCCACAGCATGGTGGGAGACGGGGCGAAAAGTCCGATGTACAGGCGATCATTGCGGCGTTCGCGATTGAGCAGAGCTATGAGTTGATCGAGGCTTGCGGAGGCACCGGCACCAGTGGCGGCAAATCCACGAGACGCGCGATTGAGCATGTCGGCGTCGCTGACGAGGACGCGCAGCATGGTGCCGCGGGTGACCTGATCAGGAACATGCACGGTGGTTTCCTGAACCTGCGCGGGGCCTCGATACGGGCGGAGCAAGACACGCACTCGCAAAGTTTCGCCGGGAGCGGCTTCGCCTTTTTCGAGCCAGGCGCTTTCGATGGTGAAGGAATGGCGACCGGGTACACTTTCGACGCGCAGCGAAACTCGTTCGATGGCGGTGGCTTCAAAATTATTGGTGAACAAACGCGAGAAAACGCTTTGCATGGTGAGGGCGATCGGTAAACCGTCTGGGGAAAGAGCGTCTCCTGGGGCGAAGGTATTTTCGATCTGGACGGGGGCGTGATTTTTGACCTGAATTTCGCCGGAGAGATGCAGAGTAGTGCCTTCACCGTAAAGGGAATTTTGGGTGAGACCACTGAAAGTGGTGAGCGCAACCAGGATGGGGGTTAAGCGCGGGTGATTGACGAGCTGGAAGTGCAGTTGTTTTTCCGCACCGGCGACGGAGAGCGTGAGCTCCAGCGGGATCATGGCGGGCGACGCACCGAGTTTTCCAGTCACAGCGGTGAGGTGATCACCAGTAATGGTACCGATGGAGCCACCTACGTTAACGATTTTGGTGGAGGCCATTTCGGAGGAGAGAGTGGTGAGCACGCGGCTGCGGGCCATGGGGAGTTGCACGTCGCCGAGGCTTAAAAAGGGATGGCCGCACAAGAAAACGCGGTCGGCTTGCACGGCGGTGACGGTGCAGGCGGAATTGATGGAGGCGTCACCCTGAACGAGGACCATTCCAGCCATATCGCCGGGCTTGAGCTGCGAGTCGTCGGGGCGCGGGGCGGCGGTGCCACCTTGCGCAGCAACGAAACCGTAACCCTGGAGTTGCGAAGAAAATTCGCGTAGAGCGGAAGCTTGAAAACCGGAGAAGACCAGAGGCGTTTCTATGGGTTCCAGGGCGGCACCGGTCGGTAAGGTGAATTGTTGCGGTGCGAAATTATTCGCCGAAGTGGAAGACGGTTCGTTTGGCAAGGCAGACGCTGAGAATTGTTGAGGTAAATTTTGGGAGGACGGCGTTGGTGGTGGCGCGTTTGATTGGGCTGGAGGATTTAAAACGTCGGCGATGGGTGTTACGCCGGCTATGGGTTCTTTGGTGAATATGCCGAGCTTGAGCGAAAGGGCGCCTGCGAGTTTGCCGTCCAGATAAACGGGACTGCCGCTCATGCCCGCTACGACGCCGGTGTGCTCGACCTTGGGGCCTTTTAATTGAACGAGGATGATGGATTGTTTGGGGCCCAGGAAATTGGGCATGATGCCAAGGACTTCGAGATCGAATTTTTCAATTTGGTCACCGGCAAAAATGGTGTAAGCGTAGCCCTGCATGCCGGGATGGACTTCCGAAAGCGGGAGGATGTCGGTCGATTGCTGAGCCCGCGAAAGGGAGACGGCGCCAAACAAGAAAGTGAGCGCGAAGATTGCGGGGAAAAGCGAGCGAAGAATGGAGTGGTGAAAACGTGCCGGGAGCATGAACAGATAATGATACGCGGCGAAGTTGAGAGGTGCAATTCAACCGGCGGAGTGGAACGGCTGGGAAAATATGACTAGTGGTTCCACGACTTTTTTCCCAGACGAGCGGACCGGCCGACGGCCAAAAAATTTAATTTGAATAGGGCACCTCTAAGACCCAGGTTCAAACTCAACCGCGAACCTGGGGCACCCTCCGGCGAGCTCGGGATTGCTCCGATGATTACATGTATGCAGCATCCATTGTTTTGAGGCGAACTTTACGTGTAATCTGCGCCTTGCCCAGCCTAGGCCAGCCGACAGATCCATTCGGAAGTAATAAGGAAAGGAAGGAGAGCGAATGCGCGTGCGAACTTTGCGAATGATGACACTGCTGATTTTATGCGCTGGAACTTCGACGCTGGCTTTGGCGCAGACGAAAACTGCGGAGAAAGATGCGCCTATTGCGGGGCTGGCTCCGCCGGAGACTCCGGTTCGCGAAGTGAAGGAGACGTTTTTTGGGACGGAGGTCAGCGATCCGTATCGCTGGCTGGAGGACCTGAAGAGCCCGGAGGTTTCATCGTGGATGCGCGCGCAGAATGATTACACGCGGGCGGTGCTGGAGCGCATACCCAATCGCGACAAACTGGGGAAACGTATCGCGGAGTTGGATGATAGCGGCGTGCGGGTAAACGGGCTGCAATCATTCGGGGGGCGGTTGTTTTACTTGAAGCAGGCGACGGGCGAGGACAATCGCAGATTGTATGTGCGCGATGGCAGCGGCGGCGCGGAGCGGCTGCTACTTGATCCACAAACACGCACGGCGAACGGGGTGCATTATTCCATCGATTATTTTCAAGCCTCGCCGGACGGGAAGCTTGTGGCGGTGGGCATCTCGCCGGGCGGCTCGGAGAACAGCGTTCTGCATGTGCTGGATGCCAGCGATGGAAAGGAAGCCGGCCCCAGCATCGATCGCGCGCAATTTGGGGCGGTGTTCTGGCTGCCCGACAATCAGAGTTTTTTTTATAACCGGCTGAGGAAACCGGCGGCGAATGATCCGCGAACTTCGTATTACCTGAACAGCAAGGATTATTTGCATCACATTGCGGATGATCCGGAAAAAGATGTGGCGATATTTGGCAATGGTTTATCGCCAGCGGTGAGCATGACGGAAACCGATTTTCCGTTTGTCAGTGTTCTTCCGGGATCGAAGTATGCCTTTGGAGTAATTGCGCATGGAGTGCAGAACGAAAATACGATTTATGTGACCAGCCTGGCCAGCCTGCATGACGCCAGTGCCTCGTGGCGGAAGATCGCCGACGTGGGTGATGAGGTGACTGGTTTCGATATTCATGGGGATCACGTTTATCTGCTGTCGCATCATGAGGCGTCGCGGTTCAAGGTATTGGGCGTTGATCTGCCTACAGATGAGGTGGCGCACGCGCGCGTGGTGATGGCGGCTTCGGATGCGGTGGTGATCGGGATACAAGCCGCGGCGGACGCGCTGTATGTGCAAAAGCTTGATGGTGGATTAGGAAAATTGTGGCGATTGCCCTATGAGGGCGGCACGGCGACGGAAATTCGATTGCCGTTTGAAGGCGCGATTCAAGAGATATTCGTGAACCCGACGGAGCCAGGCGTTTTTCTGCGGTTGGCTTCGTGGACCAAATCGTCGATGTTCTTTCACTATGATCCGAAAAGCAACGCGATCGCGGACACAAAAATAATTCCAGTGTCGCCGGTGGATTTTTCTGGGATTGAATCGGAAGAGGTAAAGGTCAAGGCTGCTGATGGCACGATGGTGCCGCTATCGATAATTCACCAACGTGGTTTGAAGATGGATGGTTCACATACAACGCTGTTGCACGGATACGGAGCTTATGGAATCACGTTAGATCCTGGGTTCGATCCCAGCTCATTGGCGTGGCTGGAACGCGGCGGTGTGATGGCGGTGGCGCACGTGCGAGGCGGAGGAGAGTACGGCGAGGATTGGCACAACGGCGGTCGTAAGGGCACGAAAGAAAATACGATTAGGGATTTTCTGGCTTGCGCGCAGTACCTGATCGATCACAAATACACCTCGTCACAACATTTGGCCGGTGAAGGCACCAGCGCGGGTGGCCTAACGATCGGCGGGGCGATTACCGAGCGGCCCGACTTATTTGGTGCCGCGCTGGATAATGTGGGCGATTCGGATGCGCTTCGGTCGGAATTACAAGTTAGCGGCCCAGCGAATATTCCAGAGTTCGGTACGGTGAAGAATGCGGACGACTTCAAAAATATGCTGGCGATCAGCCCGTTTCATCGCGTCAAGGATCACACCGCGTATCCGGCGGTGCTGCTAACTACGGGGGTTAATGATCCCCGGGTTGATCCCTGGCAGGTGACTAAGATGACGGCCAGGTTGCAGGCAGCTACGTCAAGCGGGAAACCGGTGCTACTGCGCGTGGATTACGATGCGGGGCACGGTGGGATTGGGGCTACAAAATCGCAGCATACGGCACTGCTGACGGATCAGTATTCGTTTTTATTGTGGCAACTTGGCGATCCGGAATTCGCGGTGCCCAATGGCGGAGCGAAGAATTCGGTTGCGCACTAAAAAATTAATCCATGTGGTGATGCATAGTGAAGATTTTATCCAGGCCGTCTTCGTAAGGATAGACGTGCACCATCCAGCCGAAAATGACGGGCTGGAAGCGGCCTCCGGCGGCGTCGCAAGCGTCCTGGGTGGCGATCGAGCCTTTCAAGCCAAATTTAGTAAAGTCCGCTGAGCGCATTTGATCGCGAGGGGGCAGGCAGAGATTGGTGTGCAGATGCCAACTGGCGATGCTGAGGGGCACGCGGGCGTTGAGCTGGTCTTCAGTGGCGCGCTTGGGCATGGTGTACATCACGCCGACGAGTTCATAGCCGTTGGAAGTTTTTTTGTACAGGAGCGAGGTGGGGCGCGATGGATCGAAGTTTAGCGTTCCGAGAAAGCCATTTTTGTAGCTGGTGAAATGATATTCAGGCTGGGGAATGCCGGGCATGAAGATCTTGAAGCCATCGTCGAGCGCAACATGATAGTCCTTATATTTTTCGATTCCACCGCGCAATTGGGCAACAATTTCGTTGGCGCGCTGCATATCGCCCGTGGTCTGCGGGCGCGGCGCGGTCATATACATATGTAGACTGTGCGCGTCATGATTGTCCGAGGACATGTCGTGCACAGCGCCGGCTTCAGGAGTGTGTTGTGCACTCATGTCCATACCCGGCATGGTGTTTGCATTGGTTGGGGCGAATTGCGATTCCTGCACGGTGGATGTTTGCGGCGGCTGCGATTTGTGAGCGGGGATGGCGGCGAGCAAGACACCGACCAGAAAAAGTGCGCCGAATAAAGTTCCGGCTTTAGTGATGAGCTGGATGGCGGTGTTGCGCGCGGACATAACGATTCTCCCTAATCATGATACGTAGCGAG
The DNA here is from genome assembly GCA_963733775.1 of uncultured Acidobacteriota bacterium. GTDB lineage: Bacteria > Acidobacteriota > Terriglobia > Acidiferrales > UBA7541 > Acidiferrum. The sequence continues at coordinate 1,561,079 of CAVTEE010000006.1, forward strand.
GGTAAGAAAAATTTCATGAAATTAATTGGAAATTGCAGGTGTGACAACTGGCCGCGAGGACAGGTTCGGTGCGGCGGCAAGATACTCACGGTGCATGTGGTTGAGTGGTGTGAAGTCTGAGAAGAGCGCCGCAAGACCTAGGCTGCAAATCGAGCCTGGGGCACCCTCCGCGTTGGACGGCGCCGATTAAACCAGAATGCATCCTAGTCTTGGGGATCCAGTTTTGCTTCGCGCGGATCAGCGCCGTTTAAGCTGTGGCATGGGATGCCTGTTTTTTGACCACGATGTGTACGCATGACAATCCGTGGTTGACGCGCCTCGACGGGTCGTCAACAATACCTTCACGATGAATGAAAATCTGAGAGACAAAAAGTTGGCGGTTCTCGGAACGGGCAAACTTGGCGGGATTCTTCTACGCGCATATCTGAAGCAGGGATTGTTCAAGGCGCAGAATGTCACCGCAACGGTAAAACACAGCGAGAAAGCCGCAAAGCTAGCCAAGGAGATGGGGATCGCGACCAGCACGGAAAATCGCGGTGCCGTTCGCGGCGCTGATATCGTATTGCTGGGAGTTAAACCGCAAGTCATCGGGGAGGTGCTGCAGGAGATTTCCGGAGAACTAAACCCTGATGCTCTGGTGATCTCGGTTGCGGCGTCGGTTCCGACTTCGTATATAGAGCAGCGGCTGGGAGCCAAGGCGGCAGTGGTTCGGGTGATGCCCAACACTTGCTCGACGGTCAATTGCGGGATGGCGGGAATATGTCGTGGGGCTAGCGCCACGGAGCAACACGTGGAAATTGTGCGGACGATGTTTGACGCCGTGGGGCGTACGGTGGTGGTGGACGAAAAAAACATGGATGCGGTTACGGGACTTTCCGCGAGCGGGCCCGCTTTTGCATACATCATTCTGGAATCGTTAGCGGAAGCGGGGGTGAAAGTTGGTCTGGCGCGCGATGTGGCGACGTTGCTGGCCGCGCAAACCATGAAAGGGGCGGCCAGTGTGGTTCTTGAAACTGGGGATCATCCGGCGCTACTAAAGGACGCGGTGACCACCCCGGCAGGCTGTACCATCGACGGAATCCTGGAACTTGAGGAAGGGAAGTTGCGCGTAACGCTGATTAAAGCGGTGGTGAAAGCGACGCAGCGGGCCGGTGAATTGCTATTCGAAAAATAAAACGGGCTTGCAGCATGCTTTCAAACTTAAAGCGAAGTTCATGGCGGCGTTGCGATGCACGGTGAAATCACATTTTACGTGCTTGCCGGAATCGCCATCATAAGCGCGGCGATGGTAGTTACGCGAAGGAAAGCGTTCTACGCTTCTCTTTACTTCGGATTGAGCTTGCTGGCCAGCTCAGGAATTTTTTTGCAGCTGTACGCTCCATTATTATTTGTGGCACAGCTGATGGCGATTGCGTGTGGGACGCTAGGGATAATTTTGTTTGCAGTGGAAGTGTCGACCCTGAATGTCGCGCTGGCCGGGGAATCTCGCTGGAGAGCGCGAGCCGCGGCGATTGCCGTGACATTGGTGTTGATGGCGCACGTGATAACGGCGGCGCTGTTGGCTCGTCTACTGCAGCCGGGCGAAAATCTAACGGTGCTGTTGCCTCGAGGCCCCGTAGCCACGCCACCGCGCGCAGTCGAGCTGATGAAATTGTTTTTCGGTAATGAACTACTGCCGTTAACGTTGATATTGTTTATGTTGGTGATCGCCGGAGTTGGCTTCCGGGCTACATTTCAAAAGAAGGCCCTCAATTAATGCTGCCGATCACGCATTACTTGTTCTTAGGTTTTGTGCTGTTTTTTATTGGGCTCACGGGGGCATTAAGCCGACGCAGCCTGGTCGTCAAACTTTTTTCCATGGAGATCATTCTTACTGCCGCGAGCATCAATTTCATGGCTTTTGCCCGTTTATATGGAGATGCTACGGGGCAAGTTTTTTCCATTCTTGTGGTTGCGATGCTGGCGCTTGAATTACTCGTGGCGCTGGCGATTATTGCCGCGGTTTGCAGCCGCTGGAAGTGCGCAACGCGTGACTACGGGACAGACTTACCATCCCAACTTGATTATTAAGTCCAGCTTTTCGATTACATCGACTACCGACTAATGCTCAATCACATTCTCAGCGCTTTTCGCACGTATATGCACGGCGATGGCGCGGTGCTGCTTCCTGAAATGCAGCTTTTTCTGTTTGCCATCGGGACATTGGCCATGGATTCCTGGGCCGCCAATGTACCCAGCGAAAGCGCCGAGGGTAGCCCAGTTTACCAGCAAAATTATTGGAACCCGGCGATTGCGTTGGCAGGCATAGCTTTCAGCGCCTTGACGCTAGGGATGCTACGAGCGCGAATTATGCAGTCCGGTGAGCTTGCAGGTTTTCACCTGACACTGGTGATAGACAACTACTTTGTATTTTTCTCCGCTTTATTTCTGGCCGCAACAGCGCTGGTGATTTTGCTTTCGGTGAATTGCTCAACGATCTCAGCGGTCCGCCAAGGGCGGTATTTCGCTTTGCTGTTATTTGCATGCATAAGCATGATGTTGATGGTTTCCGCGGTGGATTTGGTAACGATATTTCTCGCCATAGAAGCGGCTGCAATCAGTGCATATTTTCTGGCGGCGACACCCGGCCTGTCGAACAGGACTCCATCAGCCGCAGTGAGATTCTTGTTTTCCAGCGCGCTCGGTTCGGCACTTGTGGTGTATGGGTTTTCACTGCTCTACGGCCTGAGCGGCGCCAGCAATATCAATCAGGTTGCCAGGGCGCTTGGGAGCCGGCACAACGTCGCAAAGGTCATCGCACTCAGCCACCAAAGCAGCCAACAGGGCTTGCAGATGCTTCAACTTTTGCAGTCGCGCTTGCCTGAAGCGGTGCACTGGCATGCGTTCACGCTGGAAGTGCTGCCGATCGCGGCGTTCCTGCTCGTCAGCGTGGGAATAGTAGTGAAATTTGCAGTGCCCCCATTCCAGACCGAGTTTAATCACGCGGATGGTGAAAAGGATTTCGACATTCCCGGCCCGGTTATCCTGTATCTCTCCGGGGCGTTTACGATTGCGGCCGCCACACTGCTGGTGCGGTTGTTATTCACAATTTTTGCGGACTCGCAAAACATCTGGTGGTACATCATCGCGGGGCTGGCGATCTGCGGTATTGGTTATGGCATTCTCGGGTCTTTGCGCCAAACGAACGTGGAACGGATCGTTGTTTATTCATCGATAGCACAGATGGGATACGTTCTTCTGGGCGTCGTGGCTGGCAACGAGGGGGCCGCGACGGCGATGACTTATTACTTGTTCACTTATTTGTTTATGTTGACCGGATTGTTTGGAGTCTTAATCACCGTAGGCGAAAAGAATGCGCCCGGGGGATTTCTGAGCGATCTCAGTGGCTTGCGGCAGCGCAGTGCAGTCATGGCTCTGCTGTTGATAGTTTTCGTTATATCGCTAGCGGGTGCTCCGCCTACTGCTGGGTTTTTCGGCCGCTATTTCATTTTTCATTCACTTTTGGAAACCGGGCACCGTTATATAGCGTGGTTTGTCGCGCTGTCATCGTTGCCGCTTGCGTATTCTTATTTACGGATCGCGGTCTATGCCTGGCGCGGCAACAAATCCGGGCGAGAGTCAGCGGCGGTGGTGTTTGGCGCGCGAGAAGCGATCGTATTAGGGATCTGCGTATTTGTTTCGCTGGCGGCGGGGCTGTATTCTGAGCCGTTCACGCGGATGGCGCGCTATGCCTTTGGACAATAAGCCGACAAACAATTCGCCGGATTCTTCTTCTGCGCCTGGCAAGGCGAACAATTTTTCGAACCAATTCGCCATGGCGATGGAGTTGCCGTTTGTTCTTGTCGGCGCGGTTTTGCTCGGGGGCGTGGTGGGTTATTTTCTCGACCGCTGGCTGCACACTAAGCCCTGGCTCATGCTGGTTTTTGGCGCGCTGGGATTTTTCGGTGGCGTGCGAGACATAATTCGCCGCATGCCCGGAAGCCGGCCGTGAAGCGCCAATGGCTTCTCAACTTAGTCCTGCCCTAGCAACACAAACTGAGCGGCGCATAGCGTGGCTGACTTTGTTTTTTGGGGCAGCGGCGAGCGTTGCCGCGGCAGTTTTGCGCCAACCGCTGTGGGCCGGCGGTCTCATGGTGGGCGCGGTTCTCGCATGGTTCAATTTTCGCTGGCTTCGGCAAGGCATGAATGCGCTGGTAGCGGCGTCGCAAGCTCAAGCGGGGGTTCCGCAGCCACGTGTACCGATTGGCGCGTACTTGCGGGTGTTGTTCCGCTACGCCTTGATAGCGGTTACCGTGTATGTTATTTTTGAGCTTCTGAAATTCCCCCTTGCCAGCATGGTTGTGGGTTTGTGCGCTCTGGGACCGGCAGCAATCGTCGCAAGTGTGTATGAGATTGCGCGGCCTGCGACGGCGCGAAAATGATGCGGCGGCTCGGGAAGTTGATTTTTAGAACCAAAAGCACGGAGCAAAGCATTTCGCGGTTTAAATTCATATGGAACACGTAAGCGCGCTAACTCATCTGGTGAATCGGTTTTTCGGCAGCTTTGCACTGTCTTTATTGTCTGCGCTGCATGTGAAGCCGACGGATCCGGAAAATCCGATTCCGGAGCACGTTGTTATGGCGCTGGCGGTTTTAGTTGTGGGAACGCTTCTGGCGCTGTGGGTGCGCTCCCGACTTTCGGTGGAGCGGCCTGGCGCGTCGCAGCAAATCGCGGAAATTCTTCTCAACAATCCGATGGGGTTTGGGATTCGCGACGTCCTTAGTCAGAATGCGGGGTACCACTGGGAGCGCTACGTCCCGATGGTGGGGTCGATCGCGCTATTCGTTCTTCTGGGCAACTTGTTTGGTGCGTTTCCGTTTCTTACCGCGCCGACGAGCGCGTATTGGGTTCCGCTGGCCTGTGCGATTATCACTTTTCTGTATTTCAACTGGCAGGGCATTCGGCATCATGGGCCGATTGGTTATTTGAAACATTTCGCTGGTCCGGTCTGGTGGCTCTCTCCGCTGATGTTCCCGGTCGAAATTCTTAGCACTAGCGCGCGTCTTTTGTCGCTTTCCGTGCGTTTGTGGGCCAACATTTTTGCCAGCGACATTATTTACGGATTATTTCTTGGGTTATTTGCCGGGGCTTTTACCAGCGGTTGGACGAAGTCTCCAATTCTCGGCGTAGTTGTTGGCGTTCTACCGGCATTGTTTCCTATTTTATTCATACTTTTGCACGTCTTCGTTTCCGTTGTGCAGGCCTACGTGTTTACGATTCTGCCGGCGGTTTACATCGGGATGGCTACGGCGGACGAGCACTAAACAATTTTGTTAGCCGCTCCAGCGTGAGCCCGGCTGCGCGGTGTCCGGGAACCACCTCCTGGCGGCAATTCATGAGGAGGCAGTAAATGAAGACAGCAGCAGTGGTTCTGGTAGCACTCGTAATCGTAATGCTGGTTGTTCCTGCGGCGTTCGCGCAGGACAGGGACAACGCTCCGGCAGGAGGCAAGCTCCCGCTCAATCCTACAACGCTCGCGTTGGCCGCCGGATTCGGCGTAGCCATCGCGGCTTTTGGTTGCGGTTTGGGACAGGGGCGAATCGCGGCTGCGGCTTGCGAAGGTATCGCGCGGAATCCGGGAGCTGCTGATGGAGTTCGCGGGGCGATGATTCTCGGGTTGGTGTTCGTTGAGACGCTGACGCTGTTTACATTCGCGCTGGGCTTTTTGCTGTATCGCTTACTGTAAATTTCGCGGGTAACTTGAGATGTTTGGTGATAGGACGGCTCGGAGAAATTTTCCGAGCCGTTTTTGTTTTGACGGCGATAAAAGCGAAGAGAGATCCCTCCACTGCGCAGGCCGGCTGCTTCGCAGGAGCGAAGCAGAAAAGCAAAGGCGCTGGCCTGCTTCGGTCGGGATGACCGGTATTTGCCTGGGGCGGAAAAAAAGCCAAGGTTTTGAGGGCGATAAAGAGCGAAGAGAGATCCCTCCACTGCGCAGGCCGGCTGCTTCGCAGGAGCGAAGCAGAAAAGCAAAGGCGCCGGCCTGCTTCGGTCGGGATGACCGGTATTGCCTGGGGCGGAAAAAAAGCCAAGGCTTCGAGGGGATACGCCGGATACGCCGGCCTGCACCGGTCGGGATGACAAGTGTTGCCGACGGCGGAAAGGGAGCAAAGATTTTGGCGGCAAGTGCGATGCAGATGCGCCGGCCTGCTTCGGTCGGGATGACAAGTGTTGCTGCAAGTTGGAGAGGTAGGGAAGGTCTTGGCGATGAGTGCGGGGCTGTGCGAGGACGCGACAGTTGGCGTGGTAAAATTTGCGGGTGAAAAAAGAAAAGATACTTCCAGCTAAGGCCATTACTGGCGGCGTGGAGCTGCCTGGGGATAAATCGATCTCGCACAGGTATGCCATGTTGGCGGGGTTGGCGGAGGGAAGCAGCGAGTTGCGGCATTTTTCGGCCGCAGTGGATTGCCACAGTACGCTTGCGTGCATGAAAGCACTGGGTGCGGAAGTGAAGGTCGAGAAGGACTCCGTCAAAGTTACTGGACGGGGTGCGCGGGGGCTGAAACGCAGTTGGCGGGCACTGGATGCGGGAAATTCTGGCACGACGATGCGGCTGTTGGCGGGAATTCTGGCGGGACAAAAGTTTAATACGCGGCTGACCGGGGATGATTCGCTGCAAAAGCGGCCCATGAAGCGGATCGTGGGGCCCTTGCGCGAAATGGGCGCGAATATTCGTGCGCGCGAAGATAATTTTGCGCCACTGGAGATTCATGGCACAGCGCTGAAAGCGATCGATTACAAAATGCCCATGGCCAGCGCGCAGGTGAAGTCCGCGGTGCTGCTGGCGGGATTCTTTGCCGACGGCGTAACGACCGTAACGGAGCCGGCGCGCACGCGGGATCATACGGAAATGGCGCTGGAGGAATTTGGCGCGATCATTGAGCGGCATGGAAAAACAACGCGCGTGCATGGTTTGAGCGGTGGCACAAACGGCGCCGGAAAATTGGTGGCTAAATCGCTGGATGTGCCGGGCGATTTGTCTTCGGCGGTATTTTTTATTGCTGCGGCTTGTTTATTTCCGCAATCGAGTTTGCTGATTCACAACGTGGGTTTGAATCCGACGCGCACCGCGATTCTGGATTTGTTTTTGTCCATGGGGGCGGCTATTCAGACGCCGACATTGCGCAGCGCGCATGGCGAGTTGGTGGGCGATCTGGCGGTGAAAGGCGCAGCGCTGAAGGGTGGGGTGATTGAGGGCGAGCAGATCGCGCTGCTGATTGATGAGCTGCCCATGCTGGCGGCGCTTGGCCCGTACACCGAAAATGGGATTGAGATTCGCGACGCCAAGGAATTACGCGTGAAGGAAAGCGATCGCATCGCGGCGCTGGTGGAAAATTTGAAACGCATGGGCGCTACGGTGGAAGAGCGGCCAGATGGTCTTAAGGTGGAGGGGCGCAAAGCGGGGAAGTTGCATGGCGCGGAAATTGATCCACACGGGGACCATCGTATTGCGATGGCGTTCGCGGTGGCGGGGCTGGCCGCGGAGGGCTCTACGGTGATCCGCGGAGCTGAGTGCGCGGGAGTTTCTTATCCGACATTTTTTGAGGATTTAGCGAGGGTGGCGGAAAGATAGAACCAGTTGAGAACCGGTGTTGTTGGGGATGCTAATTTTCTTCTGGTTCCGGAATTTCTGGCGCTGGATGCGGGTTTGGATGCGGTGGGGTTGGAACATGCGGCGGCATGGGTGGCTGCATGGAATCGCCGCTGGTCTTGCGCAGCGAAATATTTCCATAACTGGTCTTCAAAGTGATTTTGGTGGCGCGGCCTGTCCCGTATTTCCCCGTTAAATGATTGTCTCCTGAGCCGCTGGACGATTTGGAAAGCGTGCCACCCGAAAAGTCTGAATCGATATCGCAGGAATGGCAGTCGGCGGAGATCTCGAAACTCGAGGAGGCAGGCAGGCTCAAGGAAATTACCGCGTTGGCATTGGTGATATCGATGTCATCTTTGGGCGGGGAAGAGAAGCGCAGCTCGACGGTGCCATCGCGGTTTTCGATTTTTGCTTTGCCGCCGACATTTTCCACATCGACGTCGTAACGATTGGTGCGCAGCTGCAGATTTCCGGGCGCGTCGGTAATTTCCAGATTGCCGGAGCTCAATTCCAGGTGGCCGCTGAGTTGGCTGAGGGTCAAATCGCTGCGCTGTGAAATATAGCGAACACCTTTGGCAATTTTGTCGGCGCGGATGGGGCCGTAGAATTCTCCGTCGACGGTGAGGCCGCCGGATGCGCTGGTGACGTCTACTTCGCCACCTTTGCCGGCCAGCTTGATGTCGCCCTTGGTATCGGCAACTTTTACATCGCCGTGGCGCATGTCGATGGTGACATCGCCGGTAGTGTTGCGGATGTCCACGTCACCATTGTGATTATCGATGACCACTGGGCCGACGATATCGGAGACGACGATATCGCCTTTTTCGTTGCGAACGGTTAACTGAGATTTCTTCGGTACAACAATTTCCATATTGAAACCGAGGCGCGAATCTCCGGTATTCGAACCGGTGGGATGAATTTCGTAGCCGTCGCCATTTTTTACCACTTCGACGGAGACGCGGTCGGCAAGCTGCGATGCTTCAGTGTCAGACCACGCGCGTACATTCTTTTTTCCACTTACGCGAATTTCCGGGTCGTCCGAGCTGCGGACTGAAATGTCGCCGCGGGTGGACCGCACGGTAATGCGCGGATTAGCGGGAACGGCTTTGGGGGCAACTTCAAGGTCGTAGTCATAAGAATTCCTGCCAAAATCACCAAACTCCAGGTGGCTGCCGGGAAATTTGCCTTTCACGGTGTCGACGCCAACCACGATACCGACAAGAAGGAGCAGGCCGATCACCAGAAAGATTTCACCAGCGGTAATGCGGGCAGCGCCAGGCTCGTAACGGTTTGAGGTGCGTTCGTAGAGTTTTATCAGGCCTAGAAAAATGAGAAGAAGCGGCCACCAATGAAGAAGCGCGGCCTGAAATTCGAAGCCGCGATAATTGTGCAGCAGAAATGCGACGCCGAAGAGGATGAGCGCCACACCGCTGAAAATACCGCTGCTGCGGGGCCGGGACATGGAGGGCTATTGGCCCTGTCTCGGATAATTTCCCGGGGTGGGATTCGCAGGCGGAACGGGAGTACCCGCAGGTGGAACTGCGGGTGTTGGAGGTACGGAAGAGATGTGACCATCCATGGGAGCCATGGCCGATGCGAGACTAATGATGCCGATCACCACCAGGATTACGGGCCAGGTTTGTCCAAACGAAAAACCGCTGCGGGTCTGTTCGAGGAGAAACAGTATGCCTACGGTGATGATCACCGCCGGGCCCATCAAGCTGCGGATGGTACAGCGGCGGCAATTGCAACGAATGCGATCACTCATCTGTGTTGGCCTCCAACAACTTTTCCGGCACTAATTCTGCGTGGCGTTTTTCTGCGCAACACGATCATGGGCGTCCCAACCTGTTTCGGAACATCAACACGCCAACTCCAATAAGAATCAGGGGCCAGAAACGCTCTATCCGATAAAACGGGAACCAGGCGAAATTGTTCAGCAGAAACAGCACGCCGATGCCGATCAGATATGATGGGACCGATCGGCCGCTCTTTGCTCCACGATTCCAGGGGATCGACGGTGGCTTCGCCCATCTGCTTGGCTTTGGCGGTACGCATCGCGTCGAAAGCCATATAGAAAACAAAACCCGCGAGAAGAAACGCCAGCGCGGTATCGGCGCCACCGCCCAAGTCGCTGCTCAGTCCGACGATCATGGCCGCGAAGACCACGATGTGGAGTAGCGCCTTGTTGTATTCGCCGTTGTAGATGGCGCCCAGACCGGGACAGAATCCCAAGATGAACGCGATCGTAGGACTGCTCGCGGTGCGCGCGTGCGGAGGAACTGCACCGGATTGTTGTTGGCCGGGAGGAGGAACGTAAGCGCCAGCTACGTACGGTGTGGGGCCAGCAGGGTTAGGAGCGGAGATTGGCGGTGGATTGGGGGGAATACCAACCGCTCCGGCGAGGCAGTCTTCACAATAATAAACGTCGCGAATCGGCCGCGCACAGACTGAACAGAGCGCTTTGCCACAGTTACGACAGTAGCCGATAGCGTCCACATCCTGATGGACGGCACACTTCATCGAATTCTCCTCTCGAAGAAAAGCGGCAGGTCGGCAGCTAGCAATTGCAAATTTCTGTCGATGCCATTCGCGCGATTCTGCTGCTTCGGGGAAGAGGGATTGGTGCCATCAGTGCTGCCGGGGTCGCCCTTGGGAGCTGGTTGTTGCCGGTTGCGGTCCTGCGATGGAATTTGCTGATCATCCTGGCTTAGACGAGACTGAATTTCGTAAACCACGCGAAGGTCACTGACGAACTTGGTTCCCTGCGCGTATACCAAGTGAACCTTTTGGTCGGCGCGGCGATAGATAGTGGCCGGCTTCAAATCCGCGAGACGCGGTTTGCGCCAGTTAAACCCGGAGCTGGAAACCACGATCAAAAGTGTAGCGACCACGGAGGCGAATCCATAGCCAACGCGGGGATTCGCTAACGAGCGCAACCAGGCAAATGCGGCGCGCCATCCGGTAACGGTTTCACGCGGGCCAAGAGTTTTATCAAGGATGGCGTAGATGAGCCGGGGCGGCGGCTCGATTTCGTCCATGGAATGAAGGTCGCTGAGCAGATGCGAAACGCTGGCGAGCAACGGCTCGCACTGCGCACAAGCGGAAATATGGGCGTCAAATCCGCGTTGCTCTTCGGGCTGCAACAATCCTTCGAGATAGTCGGTGAGTCGCGCTTCGATTTCTTCGTGTGTCCAGTTCGGAAGGGAAGTCATGATGGACGCACTCCCATCTGCTGCAAGATGCGAGCGAGTTCGATGCGGCCACGGTTGATGCGGGATTTCACGGTGCCTTCAGGTACGGCCAGGGTACGTTGAATTTCGCCGTATTCGAGTTGTTGCAGGTCGCGCAGGATTACGGCTTCGCGCAAGTTCCGGGGAAAGCTTGGTTAGAGCTACTTGAATCTGGGAGCTGAGTTCGCCTAACAGCGCCAGCTCATCCGGGCGGCGAGCGGAAGAAGCCTTATTTTCGACCACCGGCATGGCGTCATCGAGCGAGTCGGTGACGCGGTCCCTTTTGGTGCGCCGATAATGGTCAATTAACAGGTTGCGAGTCACGCTAGTCATCCAAGTTGCGAAGCCGCCGTAAGCAGAACGGTAGCTGCCCAGAGTCTTATAAACGCGCAGGAAGACGTCCTGCGAGAGGTCCTCGGCCTCCGCCCCATTGCCCGTAAACCTATAACAAATGTTATAGATACGGCGGGTGTGACGGCGCACAAGTTCCTCCCAGGCCGACCCGTCGCCCTGGAGGCATTGCTGGACCAGTTGGGCATCCTGCTCCAACGTATCATCAGCCTCGAATTCCCGCTACGATGCAAGGGTGACCGCTTTCCGCAGTTACGCAAAGCAGCCAATCTCGGCCTGCCATTAATGGAACGTAAACTCCAGGTAAAATGTTCCCTATACCTGCCTGCCGGTGGGCAACAAAGCGAGCAACCGTAATGCGTGCATAGTACCGAGGTAGGCCCACAGATACAAGGTGGGTGGGCTGGAATTTCTAGAGGCTTGAAGGGCTAGCAGGGAAGGATCCGAGTCGCCCGCAACTCGTACTTTCCCACCTCTGATAGTCAATATTTAAGCATTTCCTTTTTGCATCCACCGCTGATGCGGGCTAGCATAACTCCATGGCCAAGACTAAGGAATCTGACTTCGAGAAGCTGACTCCTGTCATCGAGGAGGAGGACGAAGCCACTCTTGCGGCTATCGACGAGGGCATCCGGGATGCCAAAGCTGGCCGTACAGCAGCCCTGGAAAAAGTGCGGAAGCTTCTGCCCCAGTGGATTACTGCCTCCTCTTCAACGAGGTTGTCGCCGTCGTAGGCGAAGATGCTCGTGCCGCTAGAAGAGGACTTGTAGATGCGCCGGCCAAACGGATCGTATTTTACGCTGACCGTGCCACCTGTTCCGCGCAACGTAGAGCCGGTCGCGCTCGTCAGAGGGTTGCCGTTGGAGTCGTATATGTACGTCGCGGTCGGGCTTGCGGTCAATCTGCGGACGAAGGTCCCCTTATTGTTTTAGAAGCGGGTACAGCAAACGCTCAAAAAACGATAGTGGACGCACGACAAAACGGATCTCCCCCGGTACTGGCTTCAAAAGCGCAGGTCTCCTCTTCCAAACGTTAGCGGATGCGGCAGGGTCAACAATCCCTTTCTGGATCACGTCTTCTGTAGAAAGAAGTAGATTGCGCCCACACTGCCATCGGCTCCAATCTATCGCGACCCGAACGTCCAAGTCTCGCGGCGCAGGTTCCGGAAGCAAAAACCGGACCTCACCCTTCTCATCGGTCTGGAGAGTTAAATGTGCGTCGTATTTTGCGGGCGTTGGTTCTTCCTTGTCATAATACAAAGACACCGAGACCTCTTGCTTCCGTAAAGCGCGTTCATTACTTCCGTTGACGACCCGGACTATGACTGTTTGAGCGAAGCTGGAGGGTCCGAGCCATAGCAGCGAAATTAAGATCACATACCGGAATGCTCGCATGCCTCTCATCACTTCCCTCATTTTAATGCACCACTGGAGAGTCTCCGCCACGTCTACTGCGTCAGTAGGCCGTGCTTGGATTTGATTTCGGTTAGGAGGCGTTCGACCTCGGAGTCGCGGTCGAGGCGCGCCAGGCGGTCGCCGGCATTTTCGTTGAAGAGTTCGACCTCGGCGCTGGCAACGGCTTCGGTGTGGTTGACGTGGTCTTGCAGGCGATCGAAGGCGGCGCTTCTGGAATTATCGCCAATCGCGGACTGAGCGCGGGCGGCTTTGCCGAGTGCGACGCCGCGACGATGACGCGCGAGGAATAGATCACGCTTGGCTTTGGCTTCGTCAAGCTTTTGTTCCAGCTTGATGAGCGCGTTTTTCAAAGTCTCCACTTGTAGTTTTTGATCGTCTACCTGCTCGCGATAACTGAGTGCTAGTTTTTGCGAGGTCTGAAAGCGATCGAGCGCGGCGCGGGCGAGATCGTCCTGCTGCTTTTCTACCGCGAGTTCGGCCTTGCGCATCCAGTCCCTTCCTGCATCTTCGTTTTCGCGAAGCTTTTTTTCGAGCATATGCTGGTCGGCGATGGAGACCGCGACCTGCGTCTTGACCTGAAGATATTGATTGTCCATGTCGAGGATGACCTGCTTGATGAGTTTTTCCGGATCTTCCGCGCGATCGATCATGTCGTTCAGATTGGCGCGAATTAATGTGCTGACACGTTCTAAAAGTCCCATGACATTCTCCTTTGCAATCGAAGACTAAATTCGTGGGCCCAGTTCATGGCCTAACTTCCGCAAAATGTTTCGGTCAACCGCGATTACTCAAACAGCCTCCCGGTGAATTTTGAAAAATTCACCGGGGAGGGAAGTGCTGGTTAGAGTGTGGGCGGCGCCGGGATGGCCGGCTTCGCTGCTTTGTCGCCGATTACCCGGACTTTGCCCAACAACTCGGACATCTGCATGCCGGATAAGGCTTCAAAGAGCGCGGGAACCTGCGCGGCTATCTTGGTGATGTCGCCGGTAAGTTTGTAAGCGCCAGCGGCATCGCCGTTGCCAGTGGAGACGATGGTGACCTTGTCGACTTTGCTGAGAGGTTCGCTGAGCGCCCGGACAACTTCCGGCATTCCGGTAATGAGTTTGTCGAGTACCGCGGCCTGGTTGTATTCCTGGAAAGCTTCGGCTTTAACGTTCATGGCTTTGGCTTCGGCTTCGCCCTTCTTGAAGATGATTTCCGCTTCCGCTTCGCCTTGCGCGCGGATGGAAGAAGCGCGGCCTTCGGCCTCGCTGATGAAGCGTTGACGTTCGGCGTTGGCGATGGTTTCGATGCGTTGCCGTTCGATTTCCGCGGGCTTCAGCACAGTAGCGATAAGCTCGCGTTCACGGCGCTCGATTTCCGCTTCCTGCACTTTGACTTGCGCTTCGCGTTCGATCTGCTGGACTTTCACGGATTCGGCGATCACGCGTTGTTGCATGACGTTGGTTTCGATCTCGTAAGACTTGTCGGCGGTGGCCTGGGCTTTTTTAGTCATTTCGAGGAACGCCGCTTTTTTGAGGTCGAGGTCGCGGTTGGCTTCTGCTTGCTTGGCCAACGACGCGGTTTCGGCGGCCACGCGCTCTTGATCGGCTTGCGCTTTGGCGACAGCAGCAGCGCGCTGGGATTCGGCACGCTTGATGGCAATGTCGCGTTCGGCTTCGGCAGTGGCGACTTCGGCGTCGCGGCGAATGCGCGCGATGTCGGGCCGGCCCATGTTGGTGATGTATTCGTTCTTGTCGCGCACTTCCTTGATGGTGAAGCTGATGACTTCCAGGCCCATCTTGGCCATGTCGCTGGCGTTGGTGGAGCGCATGCGATCGGCAACCATTTCAGGTTCCTTGACGATTTGCTCGACGGTGAGTTGGCCGATGATGCCGCGCAGGTGGCCTTCCATTACCAGGCGGATCAAGCCTTCGCGCTGCTCGGGCCGCTTGGTGAGAAATTGCTCGGCCGCGGTGCGGATGGAAACTGGATCGGACTTCACTTTAATTTGTGCGACCGCTTCCACGGTGACGGCTACGCCTTGTTGGGTATAGAGACTTTGCTGCGGAGCCACGTCGAAGGACATGAGCTCGAGAGAAAGCTCTTTGCAGGTTTGCAACATAGGCCAGATGATGGTGCCGCTGCCTTTTACGATGCGCGCCTCAGAACCGGTACCGTAAATGATCAGCGCTTCATGCGGACCCACCTTCCGATACATTTTCGCCAAGGTAATCATGATGAGAAGCACGGCCAGCACAGCAAGACCGGCAATCACGGGGATGACTGGGAATCCGAACATAAAAACCTTCCTTTCAAGTCGTGCTTTTGCGGACTGTTGAGTCGGGCATCAGTCCGCGAAATTCGTGTGAGCGTTAGCTGGTGAATTCTTCCCAGCGATGCACATAAGCCACACCGTTTTCGTAACGGTCGATGACTACTTCCGCGCCTTTTTCCAACGGCTTGCCATTACATGAACGGGCCCCAGCGCTGCGGCGTACCCCGTTTTGCATGTAGATAATTTCTCCGGTACCGTTTTCCCGCACAGGCATGGACACGGTGCAGACCAGACCTTCGTGGCGATAGTCTTCGTCTTTCAGATGCGAGCCTTCTGAGTTCATAAGTTTCACCATGAATTTAAAAACTGCCCATGAGGCGCCAAGACCGCCAGCGATTGCAAATGCCAGCGCGATGATTCCGACAAGGTGGGAATGCGCGGACAAGATGTAGCCTATCCCGCCAAACCAGGCGAGAAAGGCCATCACGGTCGAAGCGTTGAACCAGGAAACGTGGCCTGCGCCATGCGATGAAGCGGGTTTGGCAATGCCACCATGAGAATGCGCGATGCCGCCATGCGATGCGCCATGAAACGGCAGGTGCCCCTTGAACGGCAAGTGGATATGGACCGCTCCCGCCAGGAATGAAAGAACGCTCAGCGAGAAACCGAAGATGAAGCAGAAAAGATAAAAATCTGTCCAGCTCATAAGACACCCCGAAGCGAAACATTATTGCTGGCGACTCCGCAGACCGTGCGATCGCAAGGCGACCACCTGTTCGCGGTGTGCTATTGCGCAGATCCCGGAGGCGGATGGGCGCTGCCGTGATCTGTACCAGGGCGAAGCACCTCGGCCAACCGTTCGGCCAAGCCGGGAGCACGCAGGATTTCCGCCAGCAGCAACAATGCGTGACGAGAGTCGTCATACTTGGCGATAGTTTCAAAAGCGTGATGCAGTTCTTTGTCGGAAGCGAATTGCTCGGCCCCAGCGTGTAGCCACGAGTCAATCTTGGCGTCAATGGCGCGCAGCTCCGATTGCAGCTCGGTAGCGTAGCCATCCGGATCGGTAACCAGAAAGCCCGGATATACGCGAAAGAAGCGAGCCAAAAGTTCGCGCGTGGTGTGAGTTAAATGTGGACGGGAACCGCTCTCTAGCTGGGAAAGATACGCTTGGCTCAAGGTGCGGCCGGTCTCGCGCTTCATAGCGGCGGCCATTTCCTGCTGGGTCATAGGGCGATTCAGGCCGCGAAGTGAGCCCTCGACTGCGCGAAGGGAGCGAATTTTGTCACCGAGGGTCATGTGCCACACCGAGGCGTTTATTGCAATATGCGAACATAATATCACAATATGCTATGTTGTCAAGCGCAAAACAGGGCTATCAGTAAGTATCTGATATATTGTGGGTTTAGGCGCTTGTGTGTTTCTTTTGGGCTGGGCGGAGCTGAAGATTGCGCATCAGACGGTGGAGATAATTGGCGTGGACGCCTAGGAGGGCTGCGGCGTCGGTGACGCTTCCGTTGGATTGGTCGAGGGCATTAACGATGAGCTGCTTTTTGAGGTTGCGAATTGCGTCGTGATATTTAGCTGCCGGGCTGCTGCCGGTCTTGGCTGTTTCCGAAACGCTTTCTGGGAGGTCCTCCGCCAGGATTCGGTCTGTCGAGCCGATCACCACGGCGCGCTCCATGGCGTTTTCCAGTTCGCGGATGTTGCCGGGCCAATCGTATTGCGTCAAAAGGGCCATGGCTTCGCGGGAGATTGCAGCTACGTTTCGATTGCAGCGCTTGGCGTAGCGAGCGGCGAAATGTTCCGCGAGCGCGGGGATGTCTTCGGGATGTTCGCGCAGCGGCGGAATGGTGATGGAAATTACGTTCAGCCGATGAAAAAGATCCGGACGGAAGGACTGGTCCCGCGACGCTTTCTGCAAGTCTTTGTTGGTGGCGGCGAGGAACCTGACGTTAATTTTGATTGGACGAGTGCCGCCAACACGCACGAATTCTCGTTCTTGCAAAACACGCAGCAGCTTGGCTTGGAGGATGGGAGAAAGTTCGCCAATTTCATCCAGGAAAATCGTGCCGCCCTCGGCAACCTCCAGAAAGCCCTTTTTCTGGGCGATGGCGCTGGTGAAGGCGCCCTTTTCGTGGCCGAATAATTCGCTCTCCAGCAAAGTTTCGGAAATGGCGGCGCAATTCAAGGCTACGAAGGGCTGCGTTTTTCTGGGGCTATTGTTGTGAATGGCGCGCGCGGCCAGCTCTTTGCCGGTGCCGCTCTCACCGCAAATCAAGACCGTGGAGTCGCTGGGGGCGACACGTTTGATGAATTGATAGATGTCGCGCATGCGCGCGCTGCGGCCCACCATGTCGTGGCTCAGGCTGACTTCCGCGTGTAGCCGCAGGTTTTCGCTTCCGAGTCTCTCGAGCTGCCGGGCATTTTCGATTCCGATGACCAGCAGGCCGGCGATGGCGGAGAGCAATTGGAAATCATCCTCGGACAGCGCGATCGCGGGATTGCTGGATTCCAGATAAATGAGTCCGATGACTTTTTCATTGGAGAGCATCGGGATGCAAAGGCGGGTGCGTTGCTCAGTTGGCTGGTCGACCGCCGCGTTACCTGCTGTGTTTTGAATCGAGACGGCACTATCGAGCAGGGAGACTTTTTCTTCAATGACGCGGCGGACAATTTCCTGGTCTATTGGAACGGCATGGTCTGGTCCGTGAACGCGGTCCCAAGCCACCTGGGAGCGAATATCCGGCGATCCATCTTCGGTGAGGAGAATCGCGCCTCGCTCCGCGGGAATGACGTCGAAGATCATGGCGAGCAGTTGCCAAGGCAGGGCGGCTTCGTCGCGCAAGGAGCCGAGAGCTCTAGAGATTTGCAGTAGGGTGTTCAGATTGCGAGCGACACGTGCGGATTGTGGGAGCGCTGCCAAGGATGCAGCGTCTAAATTGTGAAGTTCATCCGGGTGGAATTGTAGGACCTTCAAATTAAGCGTATCGGGTGAGCTTATCTGCACCGGGCTGCTGGCAGTGGCGTGCAGTTTTTCTATCTCGTAGAGAAATACAGAATTTCCCACGGCGATCTGATCACCTGACTCTAATTCGCGATTTTTAACCGGAATGCCATTGACGAAGGTGCCGAAGTGACTATCGAGGTCGGTCACGACCACTTTGCCGTCGTGGTTTTCAATGACGCAATGCTGCGGGGAGACAGTGGAGTCTTCCAGGCGGATTGTATTGCGGACGTCGGTGCCGATCGCCACTTGTGCGCACAACGGGAATTCAGATTTTCTTAGCGGACCGCTAATGGCCAATAGTTTTGTTGCCAAGGCCTACCTCGTCGCGGCTTTGCCGTTCGGAACAGTGCGGGCGTCATTCTATCGCCAGCGGCCGAGGATGGCCAGAGCAGAAGGCTATCCGAAAGGATAGGGCCCTATCCGTACGGCTTATCGGTTTTTGCAAGCGAGCGGGCGAGGCGGCGATGTTATCAGCGGTCAATAACTTGCGGCGATTGTGCCGGTTAGCGCAGCTGTTGCCAAGTATCCACTTAGAAAACGAATTGCAGCAGCAGCGCTTGCTGGTGATTTTTCGTGCGGCGGTAGCTAGACAGATAGGAGCGCGAAGGTGGTGACGGGGATCAGGAGCTGCGCGGTATAGCGATGGTCGAAACAACTTGTTTATTTATCAGGCGATAAGAATTGTTTTGTTAACGTCGTGAAATTTCGCTGAATGGCATCGCGACTGCGTTAGTAGATAGCGTTGGCAGCAAGCGATAGAACAAAGAGATTGGATGGGGGTGGCAAATGAAAATTCAAAATATCCTCCGGACGCAGGTGGCAGTAATCGGATTTGCAGCGGCTTTTTTGCTGGCAGGTGGTGCGCGGGCTCAAGAAATTGACAACACCGTTTGGGAGGACAGCTCAAACGTGGAAAGGTTTCCGCAGCCCGCGCCCGCCGCAGTCGCAAATAATGGGAACACTGTGATGGCCAACTCAGTCGAGACAGACGCGGCGACGGTGGCGCAGTCGAGCGTGATTCGGGAAGCGGTGGTTTCTGGGGGGACTGCGAGAGAAGGCTGGTTGATCGGAATGTCAATCGCGTTGATGGCGCCTCTCGTAGTGTTGGTGTTGGCCAACGTGCGACGCGCGAAGAAGAACATCCACGCACGCGCGTATCACAGCAAGAGAAGCGCCGCTCTTTCTTAGGTTCTGGAGAGAGGCGTGATCGGGGAAAAGGTGGCGGGCCGCGCCCAGCGGGCCCGCTACTTTTTTTTGTGGCAGGGAAATTAATCCAGGGTGCGCGAGAAACCGAGTGTTCGGGATATACTACGCCCGATTTTCCTAAACATATTGGAGCGTGGAAATGATTGGGACAGTAGGGCGGCGTCTCGCGTGGATTTTTTATTTTTGTACCGTGGTCAGTAGCGCAGTTTTAGCAGCGCCTGCCCCCGACCTCACCGCAGAACAGATCAAGGCCATCGATCACTTCGTAGCGGGGGAGATGAAGCGCGAAGATGTTCCGGGAATTGCGGTGGGCATATATAGCCGGGGACAGATTTTACTTGCGAAGGGGTACGGGCTGGCGAATATCGAGCTGAATGTTCCGGTGAAGGCCGAGACGATATTTCAGTCCGGCTCAGTCGGCAAGCAGTTTACTTCCGCGGCCATCATGATGCTCGTCGAGGAGGGAAAAATCGGGCTGGACGACAGCATCGTGAAGTATTTTCCGGATGCGCCGCAAAGTTGGCAAGCGATTCGAGTGAAAAATTTGCTGTCGCATACTTCCGGGCTTTCGGAATACGAGACTGACGAGCGCGTAGGACCGGGAGGACCGTTCTATATGCGGCTAGACTTCACGGAAGATGAGTTGGTGAAGAAGGCCGAAGCGCTTCCCATCGAATTCAAGCCTGGGGATAAGTGGGATTACCGCAATACCAACTACCTGTTGCTGGGCATCATCATCCATAAAGTGACGGGTAGTTTTTATGCTGATTATCTGAAGGAGCGGATTTTCAAGCCGCTCGGTATGAACTCGACCAGGCTAATCAGCGAGGCGGACATCATTCCGAACCGGTCCTCGGGCTACGAACATAAAGGGGAGATACTCCAAAACCAGTCGTGGGTTTCGCCGACTTTCAATTCGACGGCGGATGGCGCGCTTTATTTTAACGTACTGGATATCGCCAAGTGGGACGCGGCTTTATATGGAACGAAATTGCTGAAGCAATCGAGTCTGGACCAAACCTGGACAGTGTTTCTGCTGAATGATGGCAAGCCGAATGACGGAAACTACGGCTTTGGCTGGGACATTACCAGTGTCGATGGACATAAGCAGATCGACCACGGCGGCTCGTGGCAGGGTTTCCGATGCCACGTCCTGCGTTATCCGGATGACAGTATCAGCGTCGTAGTGCTCGCCAACGCCGATTCCGCGAGGCCGGAACAATTCGCGCATGTGATTGCGGGCGTTGTTAATCCTGCTTTGGCGTTGCCAAAACTTGTAGCGATGGAGGACAAGCAGCCGGAATTGGCTCGGCGCCTCCGTGCGTTTATTGATCAAGTGGCGGCCGGCACGGATGTGAAAGAGCAGCTGTCACCGAGACTGGCGGAGAGATTGACGCCGGAAGTCCGCGAAAAGGTTGCAGCACAATTAAAACCGGTGTGGCCGCCAGATAGGATGACGTTGGTTTCCCGTGCAGAAAAGGATGGGGGCACGGTTTCGCGCTATCGAATCGAGAAAGGCAGTGAGAGTCGCATCGTGCGCTTCGGGTTGGGAGCAGATGGAAAAGTTGCGACCATAGGAATTCAGGCTGATACCGATGTGCGATAAAGGTTAGTGTGGCTTGGCATTCGCCCACGGGAGCCCGAGCGGTCGCTAGTCTGACCAGGCAATATAGAGTGCGGGAGGTTTTTGTGGCTGCTGAGAAAATGTTTTCACCGCGTGAAGCGTCGAAGGTGCTGGGTATCAGTTACGCCACGCTGAAATTGTGGATATACAAAGGCAAGATTAGAACGATCAAGACTGCGGGGGGCCATCACCGAATTCCGGAGAGCCAGCTGGACAAATTTCTGCATAGCGCAAGTGATAAAGGTGAAGTGGCCACAAAGCGAACTGGGTTTCGCAATATCAGTGGGCGCAATCAATTGATTGGGCGGGTCACGGATATCAAGATCAGCGGGCTAATCGCGCAGGTGAGTTTGTCGATTGGCGGCCAGCACATTACATCTATTGTGACGGCTGACGCGGTGCGGGAGATGCGCCTGAAAGTAGGAGACAAGGCCGCGGCGCTGATTAAGTCGACCGAAGTGATGATTTTGCGCGCTTGATGGGCAGTGCTTTGGCAACCCTTTTTGTGATGATTGACTGCGCGGTTGTTAGCGGATCCAGCCGCCAGCCAGGACGCGGTCGGCGTCATAAAGGACGGCGGCCTGACCTGCAGTGATAGCGCGCTGTGGAGTGTCGAAGATCACGCGCACGGTGGCGGCGTCTAGAGCTTCCACGGTGGCTAACGCGGATTCATGTTTGTGGCGGATTTTTACTCTGGCGCGCAGCGGCGCGGTGGGCATTTCGCACGAGACCCAATTTACGTTTGCGACTTCACAGGTAGTTTTGTGCAGCAACTGGTCTTCGCCGACTACCACGCGATTTGTTTGCGCGTCGATGCTTAGGACGTAAAGCGCTTTTCCGGTGGAAAATCCCAAACCTTTTCTTTGGCCGACGGTGAACTGATGAACGCCGTCATGATGCGCCAGTACTTCACCATCCTCCGTGACGATATCGCCGCCGGTTGATGAGCGTGAAATGTTTTGTTCGCTGGCGTAGTCGTGGATGAATTGCACGTAATTGCCGGTGGGGACGAAGCACAGCTCCATGCTTTCTGGTTTTTCTGCTACGGGGAGATTCACGCGTCGAGCCACTGCGCGCACCTCGTCCTTGGTTAATTCACCGAGGGGAAACTCGCTGTTGGACAGCTGCTCCTGGGTTAGACCCCACAGGAAATAGGATTGATCTTTGCTTTCGTCGCGGGCGCGCAAAAGTTCCCAGCGTC
The DNA here is from genome assembly GCA_963733775.1 of uncultured Acidobacteriota bacterium. Classification (GTDB taxonomy): domain Bacteria; phylum Acidobacteriota; class Terriglobia; order Acidiferrales; family UBA7541; genus Acidiferrum. Next base: position 1,583,004 of record CAVTEE010000006.1, read on the forward strand.
CACTTGAGTCATTCTTTCGGATGCGCGCGTAGTGGCCGGTGGCCAGGCGGGACGCACCAATTTGTCGCGCCATGCGCAGCAACGGGTCGAACTTGATGTCGGTGTTGCAATTGGTGCAGGCGATGGGAGTGCGGCCAGAAAGATATTGATCGACGAAAGGGCGGATAACGCGAGATTCGAATTGCTCTTCGAAATTCACGACGTAATGAGGGAAGTCGAGGTGCTGGGCGACGCGCTTGGCATCGTACACGTCGTCGATGGAGCAGCAGCGGTGTTGTGCAGGGCCTGCGGATTGCAGAGCGGGGAGGCGGCGCTGATTCCATAACTGCATAGTGAGACCGATTACGGTGCGGCTTTGTTCCTGCATTAGAGCGGCGACTACTGAGCTGTCGACGCCTCCGCTCATGGCGACCGCGACGACTTCGGCGATTCTGTCAGTTGAACCACTTACCGGTTCGGGTTGGAGTGCGATGGTCACTTTTTTTCCGTAGTAGATATTGTACTGGAAAACCTTAGTGGTTCTGTATTCGTGGGCGGAGAAATTGGTCAGTGAAGGGCGTGGGCACCTAGCAAACTATTCCGGATCACAGCTCAGCTCCGCTTACTTGGGGAAAAACCGCACCCTTAAAAAGCGTAAGGGTGCGGCACCCGCTGCACCCGCTGCACCCGCTGCACCCGCTCTCTCTTGTTCACTCCCGGTAAATTAGACTTTGTGTAAATTCCCTTAGCTCTGCGCGGAAAATTGTTTGGGGTAGTTGGGTGAGATTTCGCGGAGTTGTTCGACGGCTTGGGGAATTGCGAGGAGTGAGGCGTCGATTTCCTGGCGGGTGGTGTGGCGACCGAGGCTGAAGCGTAGGCTGCTACGGGCTTCCGCCGGCGCGAGACCGATGGCGGTTAAAACATGTGATGGTTCGACTGCGCCAGAGGAGCACGCTGAGCCGGTCGAGCACGAGAGGCCTTTGAGGTCGAGAGCGATCAGGAGAGCTTCGCCATCGACACCGGGGAAAAGGATGTTGGTGGTGTTGGGGGTACGGGGCGCAGTCGCAGCGTTGACTCGCGATTGCGGAACGCGCTGAAGGAGGCCGCGCTCCAGATCGTCGCGCAGCGCGGAGATCCGCGTTGCGTCATGTTCGAGCGATGCGGCGGCGAGCTCGGCGGCTTTACCAAAACCGACGATGCCTGCGACGTTTTCTGTTCCGGGGCGGAAGCCGCGCTGGTGATGACCACCGAAGAGAAATTGTCTGAGTGGAGTGCCACTACGGATGTAGAGGGCGCCGACTCCTTTCGGGCCGTAAATTTTGTGAGCGGAGAGAGAAAGCAGGTCGACCTGCAAAGCGTTTACGTCGATCGGCAATTTGCCGGCGGATTGCACGGCGTCGGTATGGAAATAAACGTCAGCCTCGCTGGCGACGTGGCCGATTTCTTCGAGGGGCTGCACGGTGCCGAGTTCATTGTTGGCGTGCATTACGGAGACGAGGCTGGTATCGGGGAGGTCGTGAAGGAGATCGCGCAGGTGTTGCGGGTCGATTTGTCCTTGGCGATTGGCAGCGAGATAAGCGACTGTGACGCCGCGAGCGGCTAAGGCCTGGCAGGTGTTTAGTACAGCTTCATGTTCGATGACGCTGGAGATGAGATTCGCGTCGGCGTAATTGGTGGGGTTGAACATGCCGAAGATGGCGTGGTTGTCAGATTCGGTGCCACCACTGGTAAAAATAATTTCCTGAGGATGCGCGTTGATTAACGCGGCGACTTGTTCGCGAGCGGTTTCGACGGCAGAGCGGCCTTTTTGCCCGGTGGTGTGAATTGACGCGGCGTTTCCAAATTCGCCGGAGAAGAACGGGAGCATGGCTTCGAGGACCGCGGGGTCGACTGGAGTGGTGGCGTTGTAATCGAGATAAATGCGGCAGGGCATAACAGTTTGAGAATAACAGGAGTGAGGTCAGGAAAAAATTGCGACTAGCCGGTCAACCACGCAACAGATTTCGTTTTCTTTGATGAGTTCACATTGACGGCATAACCGCGCGGTGAGTTCGTGCTACAGTTTGCGATTTGGAAGATGGACGGGGAGGCGTGCGTGGGGTATCGGGATTTGCGGGAGTTTGTGGCGAGGCTGGAGAAGGAAGGGGAACTGAGGCGGGTGCGCGCGGAGGTTGACCCCGTCTTGGAGATTACCGAAGTGGCGCAACGCGTGGCGCGTTCTAAAACGCGGGTGCCCAACAGCGTGGGACCAGCGCTACTTTTTGAAAAGCCCAAGGGGTCGAAGGTGCCGCTCTTGATCAATACATTTGGGAGCGTGCGGCGGATGGAGTTGGCGTTTGAGGTGGACAAACTGCAGGACGTGGCGGCGCGGATTCAGGGATTTTTGAAGATGGAGACGCCGCAAGGATTGTTCGACAAAATAAAAATGTTGCCGAAGCTGGCGGAGTTGGGGTCATTTTTCCCCAAGAGCGTGAAATCCGGGGTTTGCAAGGAAGTGATTCGCAAGGGCGCGGATGTGAACCTTTTGGAATTTCCTATTTTGAAATGCTGGCCGCAGGATGGCGGGCGATTTATTACGTTTCCATTGGTGTTCACGAAGAATCCAGAGACCGGGAAGCGCAATGTGGGGATGTACCGGATGCAGGTGTACGACGAGCGGACTACCGGGATGCATTGGCAGACGCAGAAACATGGCGCGGAACATTTTCGGCGCGCGCGAGCTGCGAATCCCGAGGGGAAGATCGCCGTGGCGGTGGCGATTGGAGCGGACCCCGCCACGGCGCTCGCCGGAATGCTGCCGATTCCGCCGGATTTGGATGAAATGATGTTTTCGGGATTTTTGCGGCGGGAGCCGGTGGAGATGGTCCAGTGCGAGACTTGCGATCTGGAGGTTCCTGCTAATGCGGAAATTATTTTGGAAGGCTACGTAAATTTGGGTGAGATGCGGGTCGAAGGGCCGTTTGGCGATCACACCGGATTTTATTCGCTGGAAGGGGAGTACCCGGTGTTTCACGTGAAGTGCATCACGCATCGCAAGGATCCGATTTATTTGACGACGGTGGTGGGACCGCCGCCACAGGAAGATTTTTTTATGGGATATGCGGTGGAGCGGGTGTTTTTACCGGTGATGAAGATGCAGTATCCGGAAATTGCGGATGTGGCAATGCCTGCGGAAGGAATTTTTCATAATTTAATGATTGTGGGGATTCGCAAAAGTTATCCGGGGCACGCGCGGAAGATCATGAATGCGATCTGGTCGCTGGGCCAAGCGATGTTCACCAAGGTGATTGTGGTGGTGGATCACGATGTGGATGTGCATGACTACAGTGAAGTGGTGTGGAAAGCATTGTGCGCGATTGACCCGGAACGGGATGTGCAATTTAATTTGGGACCGGCGGATACGTTGGACCATGCTTCGCGGATTCAGGATTTTGGTTCGAAGATGGGGATAGATGCCACACGGAAGTGGCCTTCGGAGGGATTTGCGAGGCCTTGGCCGGATGAAATCTTGATGGATGCGGGAACGAAGACGCGGATTGATTCGCTGTGGAAGAGTTTTGGCTTGTGAACGACGGCGTTCGTAAAATAGCTATGGCGGTAACGACTGCCACCAGCTAAGCACAATCAGCGGCTAAAACTTCAGAGAAGCCCGTATCGTGGGCAAGGCAATGGGTCAGTTCCGGAGTACGCCAGCGCCGGGAAGTCACAATCCTTCCACTGCATATAAAATGCTCACAATTCTTCGCGCGTTATAAGCATAGGTTTTGCTTTTCTCTGCGTAATACAGGCGCAAATTTATTGTCGAGCCGGCCTTGTCGCTGGGCTCCACCCTCTGCAGAAGAGTTCGCTTTCCAGATGCCACGTCGACCCGGTACATCTCGGCTTCCCAGGGCGTTGCTGTGGACGTCAAGAGGGCCTGCCCGTCTTCGGTCCATTTCTGAATCTGTTCGCGCGCCCCGATGCCCGGCGCCACGCTCATACTTTGTTTGTCTTTATCAAATACTACTGGTTGGCCCGCTTGGTTCCTCCCGAAAACCCGCTTCCCGTCGTTGGCCACGGCGAATCCCAGAAAACCCGCCGGACCCAACGCTACGGGCTTCCCTCCGGCGAGATCCATCTCGTAGGAACGCAGAGCTTCGCCGGATTTCGCACCCAGCAGCAACATATGATTACCGTCTGGGAACCACGCCAAGTGGATCAATGCAACAAGTTCACCGAGCTCCAACCGCTGGCTCTCTCCCGTCCCAATGGGGTGCAATGCCAGTTTCGGCGGTCTGGTCAACACGGGCGCAGCTACCATAGATCCATCCGGTGAAAGCTTGGGGTCTGTTCCTTCGCCGAGTCCGGTGGGTGCAGACCCATCCGTTTTGCGGTAGACCACCAAATACAACTCTCCCGCCGGGCCGCCCCACTCGCTATAGAGAATCGCCCGACCGTCGGAGGAGATATCCGCCAATCCGGACCCGTTGAACCATTCCAGTCCATTCCTCTCTTTTCCCGTCGCCGGATCGATGGCATGAATCTCAGATCGTAATTCCTCGCTGGCTAGGAGCACTCGCCCGTCAGCGGCGATATCGAGTAGCCGTAAAGACCTTGGTGCTACGAGAATCTCCCGCGTGTTACCGGACAGGGTAACTGCGCGCAAGGAACGGTCGGTTGATGAATCTGCCGCCGTGAACCACAGCTCTTTTGCCCTTCGGGACCATGCCAAGCCCTGCACCGTCGCAAATTCTTTGGTAAGTTGCCTTCGGTTTCCTGCTTCATCGATGACCGCGACCCAACCGCGGTCGTCGTCAAATACCGGGTGCTCCAGAAACGCTATTTCTTTCCCATTAGGCGACACCCGCAAATAATCCACATACCCGCTGGTCGTATAAATCACTTTCCCTTGCGGATACTCCAGTTGAACTTTCTGATTTGCGGCCCGGGCCACCGCCAGGGTCTTGCCGTCCGGAGCAAAATCCGCCGAGATAGCATCGTTTTCCAAGCCTCTTGGCGTTCCGCCCATCATCTGCGCCAGAGCCAGGGTCCCGTCAATAAAATTCGTGTGGTACACGGGCTGTACGCTCAGCTCCATATCACCGTTTGTTGACAGCGCTAGCAGATTCGCATCTGGCAAGTCCGCCTTGGTCGATTGCGGAAATTCTGTTCGCACCGTGTACACGCAGAGTGGGTCATTTCCCCACTGCGCGCTATAGGCAATCATTCCTCCGTCTTTCGCAAAACGCGCGTTCGTTAGGTAGCCTTGCTGATACGTCAAGCGCTTGAATTTCGGCTGTGTTTTCACAGTTGGCGACTTCCCCACCATCCAAGCGCCCACTGCTAATGCCAAAAAGCCCACGACCCCGGCCGCCCACGGCAACCATGACCTCCTCACTTCGATCGCGGGGTGTGCCTGGGTTCCGAGGCCGGTCGAACTGCCGCTCAGGGCCTCAATCGCAAATCCCAAATCGCTTGCCGACTGAAATCTCCTTTCAGGACTCTTCTCCAGGCACCTACCCAGAATTTTCTGCAAGCCCAGCGGCCCTTGCCAGCCGGTCTCGGTCAATTCCGGCGGCTCTTCCCGTAAAATGGCGGTCATGGTTTCCGCAGCGGTATCTCTTTTGAAAGCGCGCTTTCCAGTCAACATCTCGTAGAGCACTATGCCAAAACTAAAAATGTCACTGCGCGCGTCGCTCGGCGTCCCTCGCACCTGCTCTGGCGACATGTATCCAATGGTTCCCATCACCACTCCCGCGACGGTCCCAGGGCTCGTCATGGTCGCAACTGCACCCAAGTTCTCTTCCGGTAGCACTAATTTTGCTAAGCCGAAATCCAGGATCTTCACCCGTCCATCTTTGGTGATGAAAATATTTTCTGGCTTGAGGTCACGGTGCACGATTCCTTTCTCATGCGCCGCACCCAGCCCCTTCGCGATGGCCTCTGCGTATTGGATCACGCGCTTCAGCGGCAACGCACCGTGTTCGAGCGTCTCTCGAAGGGTCTGCCCTTCGAGCAACTCGCTTACCAGGTAACGTCTTGCTTCCTGCGATCCGATGTCGTGAATTCCTACGATATTCGGATGATTCAGTGTCGCAATGGTCTTGGCTTCCTGTTCCAAACGCCGCAACCTATCCGGGTCATTCGCCAAAGCTTCGGGTAGGACTTTGATGGCCACGTCGCGTCCCAGCCTGGTATCGCGCGCTCGATAGACTTCTCCCATTCCGCCGGCTCCGAGAGGGGACAAAATTTCGTAGGGCCCTAATTTGGTTCCTGAAGGTAGTGGCATGAGTTGCGCGATTATAACGCGGAGTGTTCATTTTCCGAATCTTGCGTCCGATCACCTGGTAGACGCGGTCACCGGGAACCTGACTCAGTAGCACTTCGCGGCAACGTTTGCTCGGGTTGACAGCGAGTCGTATAATTTAAAGTTTAGGCAGCGCCCGATTTGGGCGCTGTATGGGCTCCTCTAAGGCTTTTGAACGATCTAATGGCTAAAACTGAATTGACACCCACAAATGTCGCGGAAGAAGTGATCCATGTGCGCGGAGCGCGCGTTCACAACCTTAAGAACATAACTGTAGCGATTCCGCATAACGCGATTACGGTGGTTACCGGGGTTAGCGGATCGGGCAAATCTTCGCTGGCGTTTGACACCGTTTATGCCGAAGGGCAGAGGCGATATGTAGAGTCGCTTTCCGCCTATGCGCGGCAATTTCTGGAGCGCATGGAAAAGCCGGATGTGGATGAGATTTCCGGGATTGCTCCGGCAGTAGCGATTCGACAGAAAAATTCCACGCGCAATCCACGGTCGACGGTGGCTACAGCGACGGAGATTTACGATTATTTGCGACTGCTGTTTGCGCGGTGTGGGCAGACTTTTTGCATCAAGTGTGGCGCGGAAGTGCGGCGGGATAATCCCGACGAGATTGCGACACGAGTTTTGACCATGACGCCGGGGCGGCGTTTTTATGTGCTGTATGAGTTTCGTCCTGGCGGGATGCCTCCGGCTGCGACTTCCTCGGATGTTCCTGGTGCTGTTGCGCCGCCGTCACGCCGCGCGACAAAAAAGAAAACTACGCAGCCTTCTGCTGAGGCGCTGCGGCAATCACTCATTGATCTTCAGAAACGTGGGTTCAATCGTTTGTATCAAGACGGGCGGATGCATGAGTTTTCTTCGCCGGAGACGTTGCTGGATATTGATTTTTCGCGGCCGGTGTATGTGGTGGTGGATCGGCTGGCGATCAATCCTGAATCGCGGTCGCGCCTGGTGGATTCGATTGAGATTTGCTATCGCGAAGGGCATGGTGAGGCGCTGCTGGAATTTGTGGTCGATGCGGCAGGCCCGGCGGAGCGGCTGCGATTTAACGAGCGATTCGAATGTAAGAATGATGGGACACTTTATCAGGAGCCGGAGCCGCGACTGTTTTCTTTTAATAATCCTTACGGTGCTTGTCCACGATGCCAGGGATTTGGCAACACCATCGATTTCGATTTGAATTTGGTGGTGCCGGATTCAAGCAAGTCGCTGGATGACGGCGCGATCCTGCCGTGGACCAAGCCGCGTTATCGCAATTTGTTGCAAGACGCGAAGAAGTGGGCGCGTGGGCGTGGCATTCCCACGAATGTGGCGTGGCGGCACCTTACCGAGGAGCAACGGCGATTGATTCTGGAAGGCGATCCGGAGAGCGATTACGAGGGCATCACCGGATTTTTTAAATATCTGGAGCGCAAAAAATACAAGCTGCACGTGCGCGTGTTTCTCAGCCGTTTTCGTGGGTACGCGACTTGCCTGGAATGTGGCGGGACGCGGCTGCGAGCTGAGGCGCGGGCCGTGCGCGTGGCGGGGCGATCGATTACCGAGGTTTGCAAGCTGACGGTGAAAGAAGCTCGGGCGTTTTTTTCTAACATTCAGTTGACGCATTCGCAGAATACTGTCGCGGATAAAATTCTGCAGGAAGTTCGCTCACGACTGCAATTTCTGGATGAAGTGGGATTGGATTACCTGACGCTGGACCGGCTTACTTCCACATTGTCGGGAGGGGAGTCGCAGCGAATTCAGCTGGCAACTTCGCTGGGGTCGCATCTGGTGGGGGCGTTGTATGTGCTGGATGAGCCGTCGATTGGATTGCATCCACGGGATACGCAACGGTTGATCGACATTTTGAAATCGCTGCGCGATCTGGGGAATACGGTGTTGGTGGTGGAACACGATCCGGACACGATTCGGGCGGCGGATTACGTGATTGATCTGGGGCCAGGAGCTGGGGAACTTGGCGGGAAGCTGCTATTTGCAGGTTCCTATGCGGCGATGCTGGAAGAGCCGAAATCAATTACCGGGCGATATTTGACTGGAGATTTGCGGATACCGGTGCCGAATAACCGGCACAAGTTGAGTGGGAAATTCCTGAAAGTGATTGGCGCCCATTTGCACAACTTGCAGGATGTGGATTTGACGCTGCCGCTAGGAACTTTGACGGTAGTGACGGGGGTAAGCGGGTCGGGGAAATCCACGCTGGTGCATGATGTCCTTTATAAGGCGCTGGCGGCAAAGCGGAACGGTTCGAGTGTAAAGGAATTCTGCGAACGGATCGAAGGAGACGCTCAGATTCGCGAAGTGGTGATCGTGGATCAATCGCCGATCGGGCGCACGCCGCGTTCGAATCCGGCCACTTATTTAAAGGCGTTTGATGCGATTCGTGAAGTTTTTGCGGATACCCCTGATGCCAAGCGGCGCGGTTACACTGCGGGGCATTTTTCGTTTAACGTGCCGGGCGGGCGTTGCGAAACGTGCCAGGGCGATGGGACCGTTACGGTGGAAATGCAATTTTTGGCGGACGTGGAATTGATCTGCGAGGAGTGCCGGGGGACGCGCTTCAAGAGCGGCGTGCTGGAGGTGCTGTATCACGGGAAGAGTATTCATGAAGTGTTGCAACTGACGGTTCGTGAGGCGCTGGTATTTTTTATTAATGTGCCTAAGGTGATTTCCAAGCTGCGGGTGCTGAATGAAATTGGATTGGGTTATTTGCGGTTGGGGCAGTCGGCGACGACACTTTCCGGTGGGGAGGCGCAACGGTTAAAACTGGCGTCGCATCTGTCGCGGACAGAGAACCAAGGCATCCTTTATATATTGGATGAACCGACGACGGGATTGCACTTTGATGATATTGCGAAATTGTTGGCGGCGTTCCGCAAGTTGTTGGAGTCAGGGGCATCGTTGCTGGTGATTGAGCACAATCTAGACGTGATTAAATCGGCGGACTGGTTGATTGATCTTGGGCCGGAAGGCGGGGATCAGGGCGGGAAGATTATTGCTACCGGGACGCCGGAGCAGGTGGCGCGAAATGCACAATCGCATACCGGGTGTTATCTGGCGCGGGTGCTGAATGAGAATGGACAGGCAAAGGGTGTGCAGAACGGGGCATCAAAGATTGCTGGGGCGGTGGGTGTGGTGAATGGATCGAAGGTTACTTCGGTTTAGTTTGTTTGCTGTGAAGGCGTTAAGACTTACTATTTCATTTCAATGTCCGCCAGTAATAGAACGCCGTTAACAGGGAAAAAGAAGGACCCACCCTGGAAGGCGAGGATGGGGCACCCTCCGTCTACCTTTTGTTCGACGTGGGGGCGGGCTTGGTGGCGTCGCGGTGAGCCGGCAGTAACCTCGTTCACATTTAGATTATTTATTCTGTGTGTTGCTGCGATTTTTGCCGCGACGGGCCTGTCGCTTTGCGCTGATGCACAAAGCGGTGGACAGAATTCTTCCAACAAAACTCAGAGTGGCCCTCAGGGAGCTGTGGTGGGGACGCGGCGCGAGAAGGTTGCCAATCCGCTAAATGAACTGTTGCAGGAAGCGCAAAACGACATCGAGAAGAAAGAGTTTGCAGCGGCGATTGATCCGCTGCAGAAATTTATTGCTGCGCAGCCGGATGTTGCGTATGGACATTTTCAACTTGCCTACGTTTACACGGCGCTACAGAAGGTTGACGAAGGCCGCGGCGAATACGAACGGGCCATCGCGATTGATCCAAAAATGGCCGAGGCGTATTTAAATCTGGGGATTTTATTTATTGAACGCGATCCGGCGGGTGTGGCTCTTCCCAATTTGCGGAAAGCTGTGGAATTGCTGCCGGCGCAAAGCCGGCCGCGTTATTTGCTGGGCGTGGCGGAGGAGAATGCAAAAGATTATTCCGGCGCGGCCGAATCGTTTGAGGGTGCATACCGGCTGGATCCCAAGAACCTGGAACCGATTCTGCATCTGGCGAATTTGTATGTGCGGCTACAGCGACCAGCCGACGCGGAAAAGAAATTCCGCAACATACTGGAAGCTCAGCCAAATAATACGCAGGCGCTGCTGGGGGTCGCGGAATGTCTAGCTGCGCAAAAAAAACCGGAGGCCGCGGACGCGTATAGCAGCTATCTGGCGGTGCAGCCTAAGGATTCCGGCGCGCGCGCGCGGCTGGTGCACCTGCTGGTGGAGCAGCAACAATATGATGAGGCGCTCGAGGAGTTGGATCGCGCCGAAGTTGGGCAGGGCATGGATGCGGCGGCGACTATCGATTTGTTGAGGATGCGCGCGGATATTCAAATCGCACAGAAAAAATGGGATGACTCCATCGTCACGTTGAATAAGGCAATTGCGCTGTCACCGCGAGATGCGCAGTTCCACGGCGGGCTGGGACGCATTTATCTGCAAAAACGGGATTTTCCGGACGCGCTGAAAGAGCTGAAGGCGGCTTTGCAGCTGGATGGGAAAAATCTGGCGTACTGGAAGGACTTGAGCAGCTCCTATTATCTCTCCGGAGACTGCGTTTCGACGCTAGCGACGCTGGACCAAATTGCAAAAATGGAAACGCCCGGGGCTGGACCGTGGTTTATTCGAGCGCTCTGCTACGATAAGCTGAATCAACCGAGGCCGGCGCTGGAGGCTTACCAGAAATTTTTGAGTCTGGATCAGGGGCAAAACGCCGACCAGGTGTGGCAAGCGCAGGAGCGCAGCAAAGTGTTACGCAAAGTGTTAGAACATAAAAGGTAAGAATGATGGTCCGGCGAGTGAGCTGCGGGATGTGGTTGGGCGCGGCGATGATGTGTTACTTGGCCGGGGCTGCGGTTGCTGCCGACAAAATTGCCGAGATGCAGGCACATTTTGATCACGAGACGAACCCGGTACGCCGCGCCAAAATGCTGGAGAAACTAGGTGACGCGGAATTTGATGAGGCGCGACGAGCTTTCAAAGCGAACGACCTAAGCACGGTGGGAATGGTGCTTGAAAAGTATCGCGACAATGTACGCGTGGCGTTCGAAGGTTTGAAGAAGAAGCGCGCCGACGCGCAGAAGGATTCAAACGGTTATCGGCAACTTGAGATTCACGTGCGGCGCGGAATTCGTGAGGCGGATGAAATTATATTGAGGGTTCCAGAAGAATATCAGCCCCCGCTGCAGATCGTACGGCGCGATCTTGACGCCATAGATATTGAGTTGATCCGTATGCTTTTCCACCATCGCGATCAGCAGCCGGCTTCCCCGAAAAGGCAGGATCCGGCGACCAATCCAGAGCGTCCGGTGAACCCACCTGAGGAGCAACGATGACGGTGCGCAGCAAGATTATCGGGGTGTTGTTTTGTTTGATGTTGTGCACCGGCGGCTCCACGCTGGCGCAACAGGAACAAAAGGATTATCTGTCGTCGCTGGAGGCGGACAAGATTCGGGATGCCGAAACGACCAATGAGCGCGTGAAACTATTTTTGACGTTCGCGGATGACCGGCTGAAAAAGTTTCAGTATGAGCTGGACCATCCATCTGGGACGCGGCACATTGATATGCTGAATTCACTGTTAAACGCGTATGGAGGATGTGTCGACGACGCGGCGGATTTGATTCAATTGGGAATCGAGAAGCAGGAAAATATCAGGGCGGCGGTAGATTTGATGGCTACGCAGTCCAAAGCGTTCTTGGCGGTGTTGGAGAAATTGTCGGCGGCGGGTGGGCCGGATCTGGAAGAGTACAAAAGCAATCTGGATGATGCGATCGAGGGCACCCGCGATGCGATGAATGAGTCGCAGAAGGCCACCAAGAAAGTGGCGGCTCCGCCGGTTCGCCGCAAGAATTAAAAAGGAATCGCAGCACGATACGCTATGAAACGTTATGAAGTTTTGTTGGTGCCCGGGGGAAGTGCGCTGTTTCAGCGAGTGTTTACCCGGCTGGGATGTAATGGGCGGCCGCCGCGTTTTCGTGTGGAATTCTATCCATATTCCAGTCTGGTGCTGACGATTCGGCGGCGTGAAGAGGCGATGTACGTGCGATTTTCGGATCTGCTGCAACGCGCGCCACTGCCAGTATTAGAAGGAGGAGCGGCGCTGCTGTTGTCGCGGGTTTACCGGCGAAAAGCGCCGCGGGATGTGGTTGAGCCGTACCTCGAATATGCGCGTTCACACAAGACTCGCAACCGCATCAGCCGGATGCGAAGCGGGCGAGTGCGGGTACGACAAAGCGATCCGCAGGGGCGGCATTTCGATCTTTCCAAATTGTTCGACGACCTGAACGTGAAATATTTTGACGGCGCATTGCGGCGACCGCGGATTGGCTGGAGCGTGCGGAGCTGGCGACGGCAGTTTGGGTGCTACGATCCGGGACCAAACCAGATTTTACTGAACCGGCGCATGGATCGCCCCGGAGTACCGGCTTGCGCGGTGGAATATGTGTTATTTCACGAGATGCTGCACGTGAAACATCCCACCAGGCGGTCGGGTTGCAGCTTAGTGTCGCATTCACGAGAATTTCGCGAAGAAGAAAAACGTTTTGTGGGATTCGAACGTGCGCGCCGAGCGCTAGACCGCTTAGCCCGCTGATTTGTCTTTCTTTCCGACTTCGCTCCAAAGCTTGTCGATTTTTTTCTGGATTTTTTTGGCGTCTTCCGCGTGCGGATAAAGATCGAGATAACGGCGGTAGGATTTCAAGGCTTCACTTTTATCGCCTCGTTTTTCCTGTGCTTCGCCAAGATAGCGATAGGGAATCGCGAAGCCCGGTTTGGCGGCGGCGGCGTCCTGGAAACGGTCGATAGCGGCATCCAAGTCGCCCTTCTTTAAATAAAATTGCCCGACTTCAAGATCTTTTTCCGCGCGCAGCGGGTCCCAGGTAGGTTGATCGGTTGCGGAGGTTGTTGGCGTATCTTTATCTTTGGTTTTTTTGTTCGAGGATTTTGGTCGGGATGAATCTGGGGGTCCGGGTGGAAGCGGTTTGGGGGCGGTGGAGGACGATTCGCCTTGCGAATCCTGGGCTTGCGATGTGGGCACGGTTAAAAGAACGAATGCGGCCATCGGCAACAGACATCGTGCGATGGTGCTGAGGTGCGACGACGGGCGTTGCATCTGATGGAAAAGTATAGGCATCTGATTAAGCAGAGCGGCCGGCTTCAATTTCCGGCTTGATGCTCAGATTCCCTTGCGCCGTCCACTCTCTCCGATTCACTTTAGTATCATAGTAGTTGTATGGGCTGGTTGTATGACGTATTTCGATGGTGCGTCGTCGCGATTCGACCAACGGGTGTTTTGCAGGAATTGTGGGACGCTGAATAAATAATATGGAACCACGCGAAAAAGCGGCTCTGTTGCCTGACGCGCCGGGAGTGTATCTGTTCCGGGATGCCGGCGGGACGGTTCTGTATGTTGGCAAAGCGATTTCGCTGCGAAGCCGGGTGCGCTCGTATTTTCTGGAGTCGAGCTGGGTTAATGCCAAGACCGGGTCGTTGGCGCGGGAGATCGCGGATCTCGAGACCATTCTGGTGGCCAATGCGCGAGAGGCTTTGGCGCTTGAACACAATCTTATCAAGCAGTACCGACCGAAATTTAATGTTTTGCTGCGCGATGACAAGACATATCCATACATAAAATTTACGGCTTCGGAAAAGTTCCCGCGCGTTTATTTTACGCGGCGAGTGAAGAAGGATGGTTCGCTTTATTTTGGGCCGTATTTTCCAGCGAGCCTGGCCCGGCGGATTTTACACTTCATTCACAAACGGTTCCTGGTGCCGTCGTGCACGGTGGATTTGACGCGCAGCCATCCACGTCCTTGTTTGCAGTATTACATCAAGCGCTGCCAAGGCCCGTGCGTGGATGGATTGACGACCGAAGAACGCTACGCCGAAGCCGCGCGCGATGTCCGGTTGTTCTTGGAAGGACGCCGGCACGATTTGATGAAGAGCCTTGAGCAACGGATGGGCGCGGCGGCGGAGCAGGAATTGTATGAGCAAGCTGCGGCTTATCGCGATTTGCTGCGGACCTTGGAAGACATCGAAGAGCGGCAACGCATTGCGTCATCGCAAGGGGATGACACGGACGTGCTCGCCTATCATGCGGAGGCTCCGCTGGTGGCGGCGAATCTTTTTCACTTACGCGGCGGGCGGGCCATGGACCGGCGGGAATATTACTGGGAAGACCTGGATGAATTCGATCCCAAGGAATTTGTGCCATCACTGTTGAAGCAAATTTATCTGGAGGCTGCGTACCTGCCGAAGGCCATTCATGTGCCGGTGGACTTTGAAGACCGCGCACTGTTGGAAGAAGCGCTCTCGGAGCGTGCTGGGCACAAGGTGGAAATTTTCACGCCGCAGCGGGGTTCGAAGCGGGCCTTTCTCGACCTGGTGGAAAATAATGCCGCGCATTCTTTTGAGCAGCGCTTCCGGGTGTTGAAACCTACCTCCAAAGCGATCAGCGAAGCGGTGCAGGCGGCGCTGAATTTGCCCGAAGAGCCGCAGCGCATCGAGAGTTTCGATATTTCGCATATTCAGGGCACCGATACAGTGGCGTCCATGGTGGTCTGGGAAAACGGGCGCATGAAGAAATCGGATTACCGCAAATTTATTATTCGCGGTGAAGGCGGCGTGCAATCAGAACCCGGGAAGAATGATGATTTTGCGAGTATGCGCGAGGCGGTCACGCGGCGGTATAGCCGGGTGTTGACCGAAAAGCGTGCGATGCCCAATTTGATTTTGATCGACGGTGGGATCGGACAATTGCGAGCGGCGGCACAGGCGCTGGAGGCGTTGCAGATTATCAACCAGCCCTTAGCGAGCATCGCGAAACGCGAAGAAATTTTATACATCTATGGGCAGGAAGATGAGCCTTGCGTCCTGGATCATCACTCCCCGGTGCTGCATCTGATTCAGCAGATTCGCGATGAGACCCACCGTTTCGCGGTGACCTTTCACCGCCTGCGGCGGGGCAAACGGCAAACCAAGACGGCGCTTCGGGATATTCCCGGTGTCGGGCCACTCACGGCGCAGCGGCTGCTGCGCGAGTTTGGCAGCGTCGCAAATATACATCGCGCGGGAATCGAAGGGTTGAGTCGCGTAATTACTCGGAAGAGCGCGGAGAAAATTCTCGCGCACCTGAACGGACCGGGTGGCGAAAGCGATGCAACAGATGGCGCTGTGATTGAGGACAAAGCGACCGATAACAAAGTGACTACAACTACCAGTTAGCCTGTATTGAACCTGACTTGATGCTATTATACGGTCACTACGGAGGTCATCATGGCTGATAATGTTGGTTCCAAGGTGAGTTACTTTCTGGTTGGACTCGGTGTAGGAGCGCTGGTGGGCGTTTTGTTTGCTCCCAAGTCGGGGGAAGATACGCGCGAATACTTAGCAGGGAAAGCGGATGAAGGCAAAGATTATGCTCAGCGCAAGGCACGCGAACTGCGCGAGCGCGCAGATGAATTGATCGAACGCAGTAAGGATGTGGCTTCGCGGAAGAAGGATTCGATCTCGGCAGCGGTGGACGCGGGACGCGAAGCTTATCTGCGGGAAGCCTCAAAGTCGTAGCGATTTGACGGGACAAATTTAACGAGTTTTCCGCTCAGAACTGGGAGGCTGGGGCGCTCATGGAATTTTGGCTTGAGGTGTTCAGCATCGTCGCCGCCATCGCGTTGGTGGTGCAGGTGATTATTCTGGGTGCGCTTTTTTTTGAAATGAAGCGCACCACGGAAAAAGTAAATAAGCTGGTGAGCGATATGCAGACTCGCGTCGGGCCGATCCTGAGCCGGGTGCAATTGTTGCTGGACGATACGCAGCCGAGAATCTCGGAGATGGTGGCGGACGCGTCGCACATTGTGTATCTGGCGCGCGGACAGGCGCAGAGGATGGACCGCGTATTGAGCGAGGCTTCCGACCGGTTGCGTGGACAATTGATTCATGCGGACCGCATTTTGTCTGGGGCGCTGGAAGCTGTGGAAGAAACCGGAGCGAAGGTCAGACAAGGTTTCTGGGGACCGATGCGCAGAGCCTCGGCGGTGGTCACCGGAATTCGGGTGGGTCTGGATTTGTTGCGGTCAAGGCGGGCGCCACGCCGGCCGGAAGAGCAACATGAAGAGGAATTGTTTATTTAGGGCGTGCAATTAAATAGCGGGCAAACAGGTAAAATCCCTCCTTCAATTTGAAAATTCCAACCGAGCAATGAGGGGTGGTCCGCCTCTTTGAATACGAAAAGCCTCGAAAATGAATCTTATTGCGGCAGTGGTGTAAGCGCTATGGTTTTTCCGGTTTGCGCTGAGCGCCGCGCGGCGTCGAGAATTTGCATAACTACCACATTTGTTTCCAACGACGATAGGTCGCCATCAGGTTGCAGATGGCCGCGCAATACGGAAGCCAGGTAACTTAGCGAGTCGCGTTGCGGTTCTGGCAGCGGCGGCGCAGTCAGCGGCGTATCCGGTTCGGCTTTCTCGCCGCGATACCGCACCCGCACACGGTCCGCGCCCACGGTAATCGCGTATCCGGCGTCGCCATACACTTCCATATCTTTGCGCGCGAAGGACCAGTTCCACGAAGGCATTAGCACCGCTTGCGCTTTCGGGTAACGCAGAATCACGGTCGCATCATCATCCACGTGAGGATAGATTTCCGGCTTATCCGTTTGCGTCACCGCCGTGACGCTGACCGGCGGCTGTCCGCGCATCAGTACAGTCATCAAGTCCGCGCCGTAACACCCAAAATCAAATAGCGCACCGGCGCCATTTTGCGCTGGATCGGTCAGCCACGGCAGCCACTCAGGCCCCACACCAATTTCTTTGGGGCCTTCGTGCCCGTCTTGCACGACAACTTTGCGCAGGTCACCCAACTTTCCCGCGGCAGCCTCCGCAATCACTTCGTGATTGCTTGCGTACCAGGTCGTCTCATAGTTGACCAGCACCTGCACAGGCCGCTCAGGTGTGCCAGAGTTTCGCGCCACCGCGCGAATCGCCAGTGCGTCGTCCAGTGTAGTCGCAAGGGGCTTCTCCACCATCGAGCTCACCCCGTGCCGCGCGGCGGCCTCAATCACTTTGCGATGATCGGCGATAGTGGTGTACACCAGCACCGCATCGGGATGCTGCTCCACAAGCATCTTCTCCAAATCGCTATAAAACAATTTGGCGTCGAGATGGTATTTTGCAGCGTACTCTTTCGCGAGCGCCTCCTGCGGCTCGACAATCGCCACCAGAGCAGCCGCTTGATTCCCAGGCAGCGCTGCCAGGAAACCTTTTACATGACCATGCACCAAGCCAACAATCGCCACCCGTATTGGAGGCTCGGCGCTCGCATGCTGGGGCGCGGCCAAAAGAAAAAAACCGCCAATAATTGCGGATAGTCCGCGAACGAGGAGGAATATCGGGCCCGATGAATTTTTATGCCTTGTACTTTTCTGTCCAGTGTTACTCATTGGGCTTTCCTGGCCTCCAGCAGCAATCGCCTTAGCTTCGTTAGATCATTCAAAATGCGGCGGCTGGCTGCGATGTGCGTCGCCAGTTGATTCAGTTTGTATTTCACCAATTGCAAGGCCTGCTGCCGGCGGGCCAGTTGCGGATCCGTGGCGCGAAGTATTTCGGTCTCGATTTCGCCTTGAGCCTCGCGGGTAGCTCCCAGCAGCTGGTTCACGTATTCGCGCGCGCTTTCGATATTGTCGAACGGCGTTTCCGGCAGGTAGGGCATATCGGCTTTCTCCGATGTATTTCTGGCGCTTTCTGGGCACAAAAAGGATAGGCCTTCCGGACGAGCACTTCAACTTCAGAGGCGTTATGAAATGAAGGCGGGTGGTCGCGATTATCTGCATCTGGTTCTGGTTGTGTTGGCAAAGTGAATTGGGACGAGCGGCGCAGGCATCGAGGGCATCTGGGGGTTCTGCGCCGCTCTCGGACGTGTTCTACCAGCTCAGACTATGAGGAGGCGCGTTTTATTCCGTGAGTTTGCTACTCCCAGCGAAAAACTTTTGTGGAGATCGCGGTACACAGTACAAATCCCAGAGCCAACGCGGCTATGTCTCCGAAGTGAGCGGACCAGGCTTCGCCATTCCATATCCCCTGGAGGAGGCTCACGGCGTAAGTCAACGGAAGCAGCCGGGACACCGCGCGAATCATCGGCGGAAAAGCCGCGACCGGTGTAAAGAGTCCTGAGAAACCGAACATGGGATAAAAAATGATGGCGCCGATGGGCTGGGCAAATCGCGCGGTCGGAACGATGCTGGCGATGAGGAAGCCGATGGATAGGATGCTGCAAGTACTGATCAGTAGCGCGATCGTGAAAGAGAACAAGGGTGCATGAACACCTGCGGGGTAATAGCGCTTGCCAGCGAGCACCATTAGGAGCAGCGTGGCGGCCGTCAGTAGCAACTTCACGAGTACGTGGGCGGTCAGAATGGTGTACGGGCGCAGCGGAGTGGCACGGAGCCGCTTGAGGATGCCGCCTTCGCGATAGATGGAAATGATGGTGACGAGGGAGAGCACGGCGCTAACGGCGATTAGCAGCGACGCGAGCACCGGTAAGCCGACATGGACGAAACTGTTGGGGCTGGCTGCGGGGGAGGCATGTCCGCGGCCGAAGATTCGCCCCAGCACAAGGAACACAACAACGGGCACGACGATGGTGCCGATTGCGCCTAAAGGCTCGCGCATGAAAATTTTGATCTCGATCCACGTGAGTTTGCAAAGCCCAACTAGCATTGTTTGCGCCTATTCACGAATCGAATGTCCCGTTAATTTAAGAAAGACGTCCTCAAGATTGGGAAGAATGGTGCGGAAATCGGTTACTGGGATGTGATTTTCGGACAGACAGTGAATCACGCTGGTCACCAGATCGTCGCCGCGGCCACTGATGGTGAATCGCGAGTCGCTAGAGATTACCGACTCGACCCGTGGGATGGTGCGAAAACGTTCCCCAGCGTTTGGATCGTTGGTGGCGAGAACTATGGTTCGCTCGGGACAGTGGCGGTCGACGAGCTTGGCTGGAGTGTCGATGTCGATTATGCGACCGTGCTCGATGATGGCTACGCGATCGCATAAGCGCTCGGCCTCCTCCATCAAATGAGTGGTAAGAAAAACGGTCTTGCCGCGCTTGCGGATGTTACGGACGAGCTCCCAGATGGCGCGGCGCGCCTGGGGATCGAGACCGGTGGTTAGCTCATCGAGAAAAACAACTTCGGGATCGTTGATCAGCGCGAGGGCAATGAAGAGCCGCTGCTTCTGACCGCCGGAAAGATTCATAAACCAAGCGTCGCGCTTGTCGGTGAGGCCGAGGCTTTCGAGGAGGCGTTCGGCATCGATGGCTTTCTTGTGGTAAAGAGAGGCCCAGAGGTCGACGGCTTCCCACACTTTGATGCGCTTTTGCAGCTGAGCCTGCTGGAGTTGAACTCCGATGCGAGCCTGCAGCTGGTAGACCTGACGAAAAGGATCAAGGCCGAGAACGGAGATGGTGCCGCGGTCGGGAGTGCGCAGGCCTTCGATGCACTCCATGGTGGTTGTTTTTCCGGCGCCGTTGGGACCGATGAGGCCGAAAATCTCGCCTTCATTTACTTCGAAGGAGACTTCGTCGACGGCGACGGTAGGGCCGTAGGTTTTGCGAACTCCCGAAACTTGGATGACCGGCGGCATGGTGTTTTGCGAGATTAGATAGGTGTGGAACCGGAGCAAGAGTTATATCACGACGCATGCCAGGCCCTGACAAGGGGGCGTTTTAAGACAGGAATGTCTTTATGTTGTTTAAATACCGCAATAAGCCGCGGTAAATGAAGGAGATGTTGGATGGGGAGGATTTTCATAGGGCGAAGATCCTGGCGCTGATTTCCTGGTTGTCGAGAACGCGGCGCAATTTTGCATGGTCTTGCTGGCGAGCGAACATGTGGAATCCAGCCTTGGCCTTTTCGCCGAGGCCCTGGGGCCGATAGTCGCGTGTTGCGATTTCGAGGTCGAGAAAATAGTTTATGTCTGTCAATATTCGCGAAAAAATCGAGCAATGCCGTTGAGCGAAAGAAGGTAGAGGACCGCGCGGCGGAACTCATCGCAGAGGAAATGAGCTTGCGCGACCTACGAAGGGCCCGCAAGCTCACACAGGCTCGCGTTGCAAAGGTTCTCGGCGTCACTCAGGACAGCGTCTCTCGGCTTGAAAAGCATTCGACGCTACGAAAAACGGTCAAGGCGATGGGCGGGGATGTCCGCATCATTGCAGAATTTCCTGATCCTGCGCCGGTCGTGCTGTCTGAGCTATCTGAGGATGATTTGCCGCGTAAGCCAAGGAGACATGGACAGGCACAGGCTTAAAGTCTGTTCGGCGCTTGTGGCCGCGAAGGGTGGTTGACCATACAGAGTTATCGGGTGGTAGTCGAATCAACATGCCGATTTCAGATCGATCTCTAACAATGTCGCCATTTCAACCGAACGGTGAAGTGGAATGTAGAACCGCGCCCAAGTTCGCTCTCGACCCAGATTCGCCCACCCATCAAGTCAACAAGTTGTTTTGAAATGGTAAGACCGAGCCCTGTGCCCCCAAACTTGCGCGTAGATGACGAATCTGCTTGCGAAAATGCATCGAAAATCAACTGCTGTTTGTCGTTTGGAATTCCGATCCCTGTATCTCGGACACTAAAATGAAAGGTCGTGCAGTCATCGCTTTCCGTCTCTTTTCGTGCTTCGACTACAATTTCTCCCCGCTCTGTAAACTTAAGGGCGTTTCCCACCAAATTAATTAAAACCTGTCGTAATCGAGTAGGATCACCTACCACCGCCGCGGGCACGCTCGGGCGAACTGTCAAGAGGAGCTCAAGGCCCTTGGTATAAGCCTTAATCGCGAGTAGTTTCATCACCCCTTCAAGGCTCTCTCGTAAATCGAAAGTGATGGACTCCAGTTCCAATTTGCCGGCCTCGATCTTTGAAAAATCTAGAATGTCGTTGATAATCATCAGGAGCGAGTCAGCAGAGGTTTTTACCATCTGGAGGTATTCGGTTTGCTCTGGGGTCGTTTGCGTATCGAGCAGGAGGTCGGTTATCCCAATAATGCCGTTCATTGGCGTTCGGATTTCGTGACTCATGTTCGCGAGGAATTCGCTCTTGGCCCGATTTGCAGATTCTGCGGCTGCCCTGGCGAGTTTCATCTCTTCCAGCGCGTTCTTGCGGTCGGTAATGTCTTCAGCAATACCAACAATGCGGCCCAACTTGCCCTGCGAGTCCCGAACGGGAAAGCTACGTGCGTGAATCCAACGGACCGATCCATCAGGCCGACGCATCCGGTACACAATGGCCGTTGCAACGCCTCGCAGCGACTGTACAAAAACGTCTACTACCTGAGGGCGATCTTCCGGATGAACTAAGTCGATCCAAGCATCGACACGGTCGTAAAGTTCCTGACGGGGTCTTCCGGCAACTTCCTCGTAAGCCGGGCTGATATAAGCCATTCTCGGGGGATCTGTCGTTATGATGAAAAAGATTTCGCGGATGTTTTCCGCCAACTGGCGAAACATTTCCTCACCTTGCTGTAGGGCGTACTGTGCTCTCTTGCGCTCAGTGATGTCGACGAAAGTTACTACCGCACCCATCAAGTCGTTGTCCTTACGTATCGGGTAGGACCAATACTCAACCGGGAAGCTGGTTCCGTCGGCACGCCACACGACTTCATCGTCCACGTGGCTACCCTCGCCTCGACGAAAAGCTAAGTAAATACGACATTCTTCGCTGGGGTAAGGTGTTCCATCGGGGCGAGAATGGTGCATCATGGTGTGCATCTTCTTGCCGATGAGTTCTACCAGGTCCTTGTATCCCAGAAATCGCAGACACGCTGAATTGCAAAACATGCAGTTGCCCTGCATGTCTACCCCATAGATCGCCTCTGCCGTGGAGTCCAAGATCCTTGCCAGGTCTTCGGGCTCAATCCAAGCCTTGGGTGGGGCGGGCCTGCTAAGTCCACTTGTCATTGCTTTATCGGTAGTTCCTCTCTCGACGCAAGGAGAACGTAGCTCAGTTGGCGATGTGAATCTATTGTGCGTTGGTGAGTGTGATCCTTACCTTTGTTAGTTCTCAGGATTGCTCCGCGCCGGGAATCCTATCTTGCCAGCCATCCGGACTAAATCAGGGAGGGAATCCGCGCGCATTTTACGCATGAGTTGACTGCGGTGGACCTTAGTACAGGCCTCACTGATTCCAAGTTCGCCGGCGATCAGTTTGTTAGGTAGGCCGGAGACCACCAGGGGGAGCACCTGGCGTTCACGAGGTGTGAGCGATGCAAACCTGGTTTCTAGCTGCGCAACTTCCGCACTTCGCTGGCGGCTCTCGCGGTCTTTTTCCAATGCGACGTGAATGGCGTCCAGCAGTTCCTGATCGCGGAACGGCTTGGTCAGGAATTCGATGGCTCCTGCCTTCATGGCGCGGACGGACATCTGGATGTCGCCATGCCCTGTGATGAAAATAATCGGAATGGAGATGCCACGGTCAGCCAGCTTGCGTTGGAAATCGAGGCCACTCATTCCGCGCAGCCTGATGTCAAGGACAAGGCAACTGTCCGTGTCAGGTCGCTTGTACCTCAGAAATTCCTCGGCGGAAGCAAAATGCTGAACGCGTAATCCAACAGAGCGAATCAAGCTGCTGAGGGTCTCGCGCGTCGCCGTGTCGTCATCGATGACGAAAACCATTGTTTGCCGTTCGGTCATTCGGCACCGTCGGCCTTGGGCAGGGTGAACTGGAAGACCGCGCCGCGCGCGGAGCGCGACGAAGCCCACAATCGACCTCCATGAGCTTCAATGATAGAACGGCTGATGGAGAGTCCCATTCCAATCCCATCTCGCTTGGTTGTGTAAAAAGAATGGAATATGCGGTCCAGGTCTTCTTGACCCAGCCCGACTCCAGTGTCTTCGACAGAAACTTGCACGACACTGGAATCCGTTGTCGACGTGATGCGCAATTCCCTTTGGCGATCCTTCACCGCACGCATCGCTTCCATGGCATTGATGATCAAGTTAAACAGCACTTGCTGGAGTTGCACGCGATCTCCAGAGACAGTTGGAACATGCGCACTCAAATCAGTCTTCACGGCGACACGCCCAATGGCAATCTCATTGCGCACCAGCGCTAACACTTCCCGGATCACTTCATTAACATCGAGGCGCTGCATTTGAGGTGTTTCTTTCTTCAGCAATGCGCGAATCCTGGCGATTACCTCACTGGCGCGATTTGCCTCGCGAACGGTCCGCGTTGTGGCTTCCCGCGCTTCCTGGAGATTAGGTGGTTGGGTCGCCAGCCAGCGCAAAGAAGCACTGGCACTGTTGACCACTGCACCGAGGGGTTGATTGATCTCATGCGCAAGGGACGCTGCCAACTCTCCCAGGGATGCGGCTCGACCGATGTTAGCGAGTTCCATATTTGCCTGCGCCAAAGCCACTTGGAGTGCCTGGGCCTCGAAGCGGCGATCCACGAGCGATGACAGCATGGCAAGGCCAAGGATGAGCAGCGTAACGATGATGATGCCTGTAGTGCCGAGAATTGAAACGCTAACGGATTGCGTCAAATCCGGCTCGACCGCGGAAGCTACAAAGGTTGTTGCAGCCATGCCGGTGTAATGCATCCCACAAATCGCAGAGCCCATGAAAAAGGCGCTCCCGATTTTTCTCCAGGCCTCTGCCGTCTCGTCTCGAAAGTAGAAGGCAAGACGCAGCGCGGAATAGGCAAACGCGACGGCAAACACAACGGACAGGGCCACCAACACGGAATCAAAACGGCAATAAGCCCTCATCCGCATCGCCAGCATGTCCATGTAATGTAAGGGAACGATTCCGAACCCCATCATCACGCCGCCGCCCATCGCGCGGGCGTTGCTCATTTTCTCGCGGCTTACCAGATAGAGAGCCAGGGCCGAAGCAAGTACAGCTACGAAGAAGGACTGCAACACCGTCCGCCAATCGTAGCTCACCGGAACCGGCAACTTAAAGCCCAACATGCCAGTGAAATGCATGGACCAAATGCCAATTCCCATGACAACCGAGCCGCAGGTCAACCATGCCGCGAAGGCTCGACCTTTGCTGGCAGTTACGCGTCCCGCAAGATCGAGGGCTGCATAAGAAGACGCAACCGCAATCACAGCAGAAAGAGCGACGATTAAAGGATCGTAGGAGCCCGGCAAAGTCGTTCCCGCAGGAATCATTTTCAGAGGCCTCTGTCGCTTAGTTGTCCTGGCCGGGCAAGCCTCGTAGGACTACTCGGAGCCGAGGGGTCAAGGGATTTGGCTTAACGCAAACTCCTCTTAAGATGGTAGACCCTCGATGAGGGTACGCGCGTCGATGCGCGTGGCTCACTTCAATGCGTCGAGGTTCCCAGGGATGGCCGTGTGGTGGACCATACGCCAGGGATTCAGTGGAGTAAAGGTCTTATTCGGCGCCAGGCGTCACCCGAGTTTTGAAGTTCGACGAGCAAGCGAATTCTTTTTTGATTTCGCCAGGTCAATCGGAAATGAGTTCACTAATGGCGAAACGCGCAGACGTCAGGTGCTAGCTCGCCGCTTCGAGTACTCGATGAGTGAAGAGGGTCGGATGGGCCGACTAGTCGTGTGGCCTGAACCCTGCAAACTTGGTTTGAAGAGCAGAACGCGCGTTTTCCGCAAAGCGCCTGATCCCACAGAATGACTGTCGGCTGACTGTCGTTATGCTGACGCTGTTTGAGCGGTTCGAAAAGCGCAGAGAGGGCGTTGCTGCTCAAAAACAGTCAAAACCTTAAGTATTTGCACAAAACCAAAACAGGATCGCGATGGTTGTAAAGATGCTCCGCACATGGGCTGGAAACATGAGTTTTGAAAAGAGGAGCTGCATGCGATTCGCCGTGCTCGGCAACAAACTGTTAGCTTCTTTACTAGCGTCCATCGTTTCGCTGGCGCTCGCGATACCATCACCTGCTATTCCGGCGCAAGCCGAACCCTCCTTTACGCCTGAGCAATTAGATAAAATTGTTTCCCGAATTGCACTGTATCCCGACCCGCTGCTGGCCCAAATCCTCACGGCGTCCACGTTTCCCGACCAGATCCCGGAGGCTGCAGAGTGGGCCGACGAGCATCACTACCTCACAGGGGCGGAGTTGGCCCAGGCCATTGAAGCCGACCATCTTTGGTGGGACCCAAGTGTGCAGGCGCTGCTTCCGTTCCCTTCTGTTCTGGACATGATGGCTTCGGACATGGACTGGACGAATGATCTAGGCAACGCCGTTCTCGTAGACCGTTCCGCGGTCATGGATGCCATTCAACGCATGCGCCGTAGGGCTAAAGAGTACGGTTACCTTCGCTCTAACGAATACATTACGGTGCGAGAGGGACCATACATTGAGATTGAGCCAGTCAATCCAGACTTCATAGTCGTTCCGGCGTACGACCCGTGGGTGGTATTCGCGCCGCCGCCTCCAGGATTTTATGTTGGCGGAGCCATTACGTTTGGATTCGGGGTTACTATCGGCGCGTGGTTTCGCCCTTGGGGCTGGGGAGCTTGCCGGATCGGCTGGGGCGAGCACGCCATTTTCATCAACAATGTTCGTTGGGAGCGTGGATGGCGTAATCGGGGTGTGTACCTGCACGGCTACCCGGGCCTGCATCACTACGTCGGGGCGAACCGCCTCGAACGTCACGAATTAATCCATCGCAGTGCCGTGGAGCGCGGCTACGCTCACGCCGGTCACGCCTTCCATGAGGGGCACCATCACCGTTGACAGCGATAAAGGGCTTTGAACGTATAGGGGTTTGCACGTCAGGACTTTGAACATTTGTTTAGGGCACAACAAGAAAGACTGGACGACAATCGTCCGTGAGGCAAAAATGAGAATCAGAAACGCAAGAATCGTTGCCGGACTCGCGCTTGTACTTTTTGGCGCGGCATTAGCAGTGGCCGCAAAGGTCGAGAGTGACTATGACCCCAAGGCAAATTTCTCGCAGTATAAGACCTTCATGTGGATCAAGAAGTCCCACATGCCAGACCCACTGATGGATGACCGCATCGTCAACGCGATTAACTCCGAGCTGACCGCGAAGGGGTGGACGCTCGTTCCGGAAGGCGCTGACGTAGGCGTGGCCGCCCACGTGGCGACAAGAAAGCAACACTCATTGGAGACATTTTATGACGGGTTTGGAGGTGGATGGGGCTGGCATCGGTGGGGCGGTGGTTTGGGAATAGCCACGACGCACGTGAACACCTACACCGTGGGGACTCTCGTGGTCGATCTCTTTGATACCGCTACAAAGCAAGTAATCTGGCGGGGCTGAGCTACCGACGCTTTACCTGACAATCCGTCAAAAGAAACGTAGAAATTAGATAAGGACATCGAGAAGTTGTTTAAGGGTTTTCCGCCAAAGTGAGTTTTAGACCGGATGGTCGAGTGATGCAAGTAAAGGAAAATGGGTTTTCAGTAGTGTGGTTTGCCCGGTAGCAAGTCATTGAGGATCTTCAGAATTAGCGAGCGCCCCGGCGGACGGGCTTGCTACGATGGCGCCTCAGTTCGCCTTTAGGTTGTAACCGTAACCCTGGTTTGCAAAACGAGTTCCATGGTTGCGCCCGCAAGTATAGTCCGACCTAGACTAATGTATAGTGGCGAGTACTACCGGGAAGTGGTACTGGTGACAACGTCGACCTGACAGTGTTTTCTTCGTTAACATCTCTGTTATATAACTAGTGTTAGAACAATCCCGGCGAAGCCGTAGTGTCTCCCCAGCAGAGGCATGAAATGAGTAGTGGGCCCCCACCTGGCACAGCGTCTTCAGCAAGGGATTACCTCGCTGGCCGTGAGCCCTCGCAGCTTGAGCGCGATTTGCGCAGAGGTGTCGAGGAAGCAGAGAAGCGGACGAGCGCAATCCTGGAAAGCATCACTGATGGCCTCGCCGCCATGGACCGGGACTGGCGCTTCACGTATGTAAATTCAGCGTGGGAATCCCTTAGCGGCAAAACTCGTCAAGAATTGCTTGGCCACACGATCTGGGAACTTTTTCCGGAAGTGACGGGAACAATCTTCGACCGCGAATATCGGCGGGCGGTCGCCGAAAATATTTCGGTATCAGTGGAGGATTACTACTCTGCCGCACACCGATGGCTTTCCGTGGGTGTATATCCATCGGGAGACGGCGGGCTGGCGCTATACGCGCGCGACATAACGGAGCGAAAAAAATTCGAGGAAGCGCTGTTGGCGAGCGAGGAACGCTTCCGCAGTTATTTCGAGTTGGGATTGATCGGAATGGCGATCACCTCGCCAACCAAGGGCTGCGTGGAGGTTAACGATGAAATCTGCAGAATTCTGGGGTATGAGAGAAGCGAATTACTAAAATTGACATGGGCAGAGATGACGCACCCGGAGGACCTGGCCGCGGACGTTGCCAATTTTCAGCGCGTTCTGGCAGGCGAGATCGATGGTTACTCGATGGACAAACGCTGGATTCGAAAGGACCGCAGTGTTATTCATACTTCGATATCGGTTCGGTGCGTGCGCGGCGCAGATGGTTCAGTCGACTACCTTCTAGCCCTCTTGCAGGACATCACCGCTCGAAAGGAAGCCGAAGAAGCATTGGTTAACGCCAGAAATACCCTGGAGCAGCGCGTCGCAGAACGGACTGGCCAGCTTTTCATTGCCAATGAGGAGCTGGGAATACAAGTTGAAGAGCGCGAGCGGGCGGAAGACAAATACCGCCTGTTATTCGATTCGATTGACGAAGGCTTTTGCACTATCGAAATAATATTTGACGAAAGCGATAAGCCGATTGACTATCGCTTTCTCGAAGTTAATCCGTCGTTTGAGAAACAGACTGGGATTAAAAACGTGCGTGGCAAAAGAATGCGTGAGATTGCTCCGGAGCACGAAGAGCATTGGTTTCAAATTTACGGGAAGATCGCCCTGACGGGCCAGCCTGCACGTTTTGAAAAGGAAGCCTCTCATCTGCAGCGGTGGTATGACGTCTATGCTTTTCGCGTTGGAGAACCTCAAGAGAAGAAAGTTGCCATACTTTTTAATGACATCACCGAGCGAAAGCGCGATGAGGGGAAACTTGCTGAGAGTGAACGGCGATTTCGCCTGCTCATCGAATCCATTCCGCATCACGTTTGGAGCCTTCGCACAGAGGGTTCACTCGGATATTGGAACCAGCGGCTGGTGGATTACACCGGGCTGACCGAGGAAGAATTGCGAACTGGCGGCTGGGCCGCACTGCACCCCGGCGACGTGGAGCGCGTCAAGGCAGCGTGGGAAAAGACGTTTGCGAACGGAACGACGTATGAAATGGAACAGCGTGTTCGAGGAAGAGATGGTCAATATCGCCGCTTCGTCTGTCGCGCAGTTC
This sequence comes from uncultured Acidobacteriota bacterium, assembly GCA_963733775.1. Classification (GTDB taxonomy): domain Bacteria; phylum Acidobacteriota; class Terriglobia; order Acidiferrales; family UBA7541; genus Acidiferrum. The sequence continues at coordinate 1,611,535 of CAVTEE010000006.1, forward strand.
CTGTCAAGAACGAGCAGGGTCAACCGGTCGAGTGGTTTGGCACGAACACTGACGTTGAGGACCGCCGTCAGACGGAAGAGGCCCTGTACCTACTTCAAACAGAATTGGCGCACATTGGACGGGTAACTACGCTCGGTGAGTTAGCAGGCTCTATCGCTCACGAAATAAACCAGCCCCTGACGGCGGTGGTAAGCAACGCTGATGCGAGCTTGCGATGGCTGAATCAAACTCCGCCCAATATTAACGAAGCGCGAACGGCGCTGGAAGATATCGTGAAACAGGGACTTCGTGCCAGCGAGGTAATCATCAGAATCCGCACGCTGATGCGTAAAGGTCCGCGCCTGTCAATGGTGATGAATGTGAATCACTTAATCGAGGAGATTCTAATTCTTTTGCGACCACAGATCCAGCGGCGGAACGTTGAAGTGCGAACCGAACTGGCTGCGGATCTTCCCTCGATCGCCGGTGATGCCGTACAGCTACAGCAAGTGGTCCTTAATCTGGTGTTGAATGCGATCCAAGCCATGGATGGGCAGGAGGAACATTCGAAGAAATTGATTCTGGTTTCGCGCCGCGAGGGACCGCACGACATCGTTATTTCTGTTCGTGATTCCGGGGAGGGAATTCCCGCTCATCAATTGGATCAACTTTTTCAACCATTTTTCACCACCAAGCCCGGCGGAATCGGCATGGGACTGGCCATTTGCCGTTCGATCGTAGAAGCACATGGAGGCAGAATCTGGGCTACATCCAACGTTAACCATGGCGCTGATTTTCAGTTCAGTTTGCCGGGTGTAGGCTATTGAGATGGCAGAGACACAATCAATGGTATATGTGGTGGACGATGATTGCGACGTTCGCAACGCGATGGATACTCTCTTGCGCTCGGTAGGTTTGAGGGTCCGAACGTTTACGTCCGCAACGGAATTTTTACGCGCCAAACTTTTAGATGCCCCCGCATGCCTCCTTCTTGACGTGCGCATGCCTGGAATGAGTGGTGTTGATCTGCAGAGTGAAATGACTAAGGCGAACGTCGATATTCCCATCATCTTTATCACCGGGCACGCGGATGTGGCCATGGCGGTGAAAGTAATGAAGGCCGGAGCAGTCGAGTTTCTCACCAAGCCGTTTCACGATCAGGATCTTCTGGATTCCATTCAACACGCCGTGGAACGCGACCGCGTTGCGAGGCAGCACCGGGCGGGCTTAGTTGAACTGCGCGCGCGGTTCAACTCTCTCACGCATCGGCAACGCGAGGTCATGGAGTACGTTGTCAAAGGATTGCTAAACAAGCAGATTGCCGTTCAGCTGGGCACCAGTGAGACCACCATCAAATTGCATCGTGGTCAAGTCATGCACAAAATGCAGGCACAATCTCTCCCGGATTTGGTCCGTGCGGCGGCATGTCTAGGTCTACCTTCTCAAACGTACTAGTCCGCTTACCTTAGTGGTGATTGATTCCTGCGGTTGATTAAATCAGAGTGTGCCTTCGTGATGACCAGCCCAACATTCAATCGATGATGCAAACAACGGTTACATCGCGAGTCATTTCCTTAGTAGAAGACGATGCGGGGGTACGCAAATCGCTCACTAACCTGCTGAATTCAGCCGGCTGGACAGTTGAGCCATTCGCGTCTGCCGAAGACTATTTGTTTTCAGGGACCGTTGCGAGGTGCTGCTTGATTCTGGACGTCAAATTGCCTCACATGAGCGGCATTGAACTTCAGGAACTCTTGTTGTCTAGAGCAGACCCAGTGCCGGTTATTTTCATTACCGCCAACGCTGCCAACAATCTTAGAATCCAGGCCTTACGAAACGGCGCGTTGGCTTTTTTTTACAAACCTTTTAACGCGGAAACTTTGTTGACTTTCGTCCACTTGGCGGTGGCCCGATCGGAAATGGCCTTAGCTAATTGTCAATAACTCGTTTGTGTGCAGAAGCTTGCGAGCCCGAGGCGTCCCCCGGGATTTCACAGAATCTGCTCCCTAGTTATGGCGTATCACATTGAGGGGACCAGAAATGAGAATTCCATGGCTACCTTTGTCCGTTCAAGTGATTTGCTCAACTTCACAGATGCAGCTCCCAATAGCAAAACCCAAAATATTCCTTATACCGTCCGAAGCGACGTTTTTTCAAACATAATTGGGCACAGCACAGCGCTGCAGAGCGTGTTGAGAAAGGTAGAAGTCGTTGCAGCGACGGATGCGACCGTTCTTCTATTAGGCGAAACAGGAACGGGGAAAGATTGCATCGCCAAGGCCATTCACGGTTTGAGCCCACGACGGAAGAACGCCCTGGTAAGGGCCGATTGCGCATCCATTACGACCGGCCTTCTAGAGAGCGAGCTATTTGGCCATGAAAAGGGAGCTTATACCGGCGCAGTCACCCAAAACATCGGGCGATTTGAACTGGCCCATCGCGGCACGCTTTTCCTGGACGAAGTCGGCGATATACCGATTGAGCTACAGTCGAAACTACTTCGTGTGTTGCAGGAGCAAGAGATCGAGCGGCTCGGCAGCACGCGGACTATGCATGTAGACTTTCGCTTGGTAGCGGCGACAAACCAGAATTTAGACAGGATGGTTGCAGAAGGACGATTTCGAAACGACCTTTTTTATCGCCTGAACATTTTCACGATACAAATACCTGCTCTTCGAGAGCGACCGGAGGATATTGCCGCGCTGGTATGGCACTTTACTCGGAGATTTGCCCGCCGGTTGAACAAGCAGATTAACGTGATCCGGCCTGAGGATATGGATTCCCTGGTCAATTATTCCTGGCCCGGCAACGTTCGCGAATTACAAAACACTATTGAACGGTCCGTTATACTCTCGACCGATTTGACCCTTCATCATCCTTCGCTTCCCACTCGAAATCCCGAAGTCAGCACGAAAATCCGTACCCTCGCTGATGCCGAGAGAGCGCACATTCTGAAGGCGCTGCACGAAACCGATTGGGTGATTGGCGGTCGCGATGGTGCAGCAAATCAGCTGGACGTGAAGCGCACTACTTTGCTCGACAAGATGCGCCGTCTTGGCATTTCACGTGCCCAGCTCATAACAACCCGGACCTCCAGAGAACCTGGATGAGACGTTGTTTTGGTCCGCTGACGAATACCAATCGAGGGAATAATGTTTATCAGAGTCTTGTTAGCGGATGATTCGCGGATTATGCGAGACGCGATTCGCAGTTTTCTTGGTGGCTATTCCGAAATTGCCTTGGTAGGGGAGGCTCGGATTTTTTGCAGACGACCAGAATGGTCTGCGATCTAAAGCCGCAAATCCTTCTGTTGGATTTGCACATGCCCAACTGTGTGGGCCTCGATTTAACGCAATCGTCTAAGAGCAACACACGTGCTGATACTGGCAATGTCGGTGTGGACTGACATGAACACCAAGGCCTTGGCACAGCGATTCGGAGCTGTCGCCCTCTTGGACAAAATGAAGCTTGCAGAGGATCGCCTGTAGAAGGTTGGGTCAACAGGCTAACGCCGTGAGAGCATGATTGAGGAACTACGCAGCGGATCTCGGCTTTTTTAGCATTTCCCTTGAACTTGGTTTTCATGCGGATCATCGCGTCATGGTTCGAGGAATGTGTCGGTTACGCGTCGGATTGCCGACACCACTTCCGAATATCACCGACCTCCGCTAATCGTCAGACTGCACTAACTCTCACAGTTTAAAGAACGATATCTGATCGTAGGGCGCGCGCCGTTGTTGGAACTAGAGGTGCTCTCTTCAGCCCCGCGAACGCGAATCCGGCGTACATGCCCGGCGTATGCCGATTCGTCCGAAAGGCTTAATCGAATCTGCAAAGAGGAGTACTACACGTGCAAACCGGTTTTGAGTCCAGCACCAGGAGGGCGGTACAAGTCGGACAGGACGGGCAGCAAGTAAAATCCATGTCCACTTACCGAGTCCTGGAAAAGATACGCGACGTTAATCGATCGGTTGCGCGCCGCGCCTTTGAACTATTTCAAAGTAGGAAGAAAGAGCACGGCGGTGATCTGAACGATTGGCTTCATGCTGAATCTGAATTGATCCACACTTCGCACGTAGATGTGGAAGATTGCGACGAAGTGGTCGTTGTTCGCGCCGAGGTCCCCGGTTTTCGTTCAGATGAGCTGCGCTTTTGTGTTGAGCCGTTTCGCATCACTATCGTGGGCGTTCGCGAAATATCTGACCATCCCATAATTCGAAAGATGCTGTATAGCGATCGCTGCGCTGATCAAGTCTTCCGCATAATTGATTGCCCCGTCGAGCTCAACTCCAGAGACACAACGTCTTCTTTGAAGGAAGGCATTCTCGAGTTGGAAATTCCCAAGGCTCGCGCCTTGCCCCTCGCGAATATTGCCGCCGCAGCCTACTGGATCTTGCGCCCCGAGGACCATCGGAGATGGGCATCGGTGTTCCAACCACCTTTCGAAAATGGCAATCGCAGAAAAAAGCCACAAGTGCAAGTTGCTGTTTCAGCTTGAAAAACCGTTACGCGTTCGAAATTTCGATTCGGAGGAGTTGGAATGAGAAAAAATCACCATGCTCTCCTATCCGTTCTTGCACTCGCTGGATTGATGATTGGGGCGCCGCGCGGGCGGTCACAAGAGCCGGTTCCCGCGCGCATGGTCGTTACCGCCGAAGCGCACCGCGGACCGGACGTCCCGGAGATTCGCAAAGAAGATGTGCAGGTTTACCAGGGGCGTGAACGCAGACAGGTTGCCGACTGGACGCCACTTCGCGGGGAACGTGGCGCGCTCCAACTCTTCATTCTGCTAGACGATTCCAGCCATACCAATGTGGGCTCGCAGTTTGGAGAAATCCGAAGTTTCATTGAATCACAACCGCCGAGCACCGCAGTGGGAATTGGCTACATGCGGGACGGAACCGTGGACATCACGCAAAACTTAACCACGGAGCACGACCTCGCGGCCAAGGCTCTGCGACTTCCGATGGGCAATCTCGGAGCGTTCGCGAGCATTTACCTTTCCATTCAAGATGTGATCAAACGATGGCCGGAAACTCTTGTCCGCCGGGAGATTGTGGTGATTTCCGACGGCATTGATTACTTTGGCGGCACAGGTCCTGTAAATCCGTACGTTGACAACTGCATTGAAGAGGCCCAAAAGGCTGGAATCCTCATTTATGCCATCTATGCCACAGGCGTTGGCCACTATGGACACAGTCTCTGGCGCATGAACTGGGGACAAAACTATCTCTCGGAAGTGGCGCAAGAAACCGGCGGCGAGGCCTATTTTCTTGGGTACGAAACACCTGTTTCATTTGGGCCGTACCTCGCCGACATCAGCCGAAGGCTTGAACATCAATATATGCTGACGTTTCTTGCCAAACCGGGGAAAAAACCGGGACTTCAAAGTGTGAAGCTAAAAACAGAAGTTCCCAAAGTCGAGCTGGCTGCCGCCGACCGCGTTTTCGTTCCCGCTGCAATGTAGATTCGGCGGAAAAAACTCCCACCGCGATGGGAAACAGTTAAAGGAAATGGCTCTCAATATGACGAGGCATTCACAGATCGCCGCTATTTTGGTTCTAACCTCAGCGCTAGTTTTCTCCGCACGTGTGCACTCGCAGCAACCAGCCGATCCTGCTAAACAATCGCGTGAAGAACCCGCGCTTAATATTCCAAACAGACCGGCCAACAAGCTTTACTCCGGTGAACAGGGCGAACAACATTCCGAAATCAAATTTGTGCCATTGACTCGCAAGGTCACCGCCAAGATTCATATTGAAGACCCCAACGGCTATTTTCTACCAAACCTTCGTCCAGAAAACTTTGCTGTTTACGAAGATGGCGTGCGCCAAAAAAACGTAAATGTTCAAATTGAGCGCTCTCCGGCAACCATCGCGCTGATGCTGGAATTTGGCAGCCGTTATCATGAGTTGAATAAGACGCTGGGGAGCGAAGTGCCCGCGATCGGGCGTCAGTTTCTTGAAGTCGTCGGCCGCGATGACAAAGTTTCAATCTTCAAGTACGCCGGCAAATTGGATACTCTCGCTGACTTCCACCAGGGCCGGGAGGGTCTGGACAACATATTCGCGACACTGAACACCCCGGAAACCTCCGAAGTCAACTTTTATGATGCGCTTCTGGAAGTTCTCGCGCGGATGCGTTCTGTATCCGAACGTAGAGCGATAATCGCGGTTACGAGCGGAGTGGACACCTTTAGCAAAGCGAATTTCGAGCAGGTTCTCGGGTCCGCTCGTGCATTGGCCGTTCCGATCTACGCCATTGGACTCAACCACCTCATGCAACTCGAAGCGGTGACCTACGGAGATGCGGCGCCCTTCGCGCGCATAAATTGGACTGCCGCCGAAACGCAACTGGAGGCGCTCGCCAAAGCTTCAGGTGGTCGCGCATATGCTCTTGAGACCGACGCGCAAATCCCCGGGATCTACGACGACATAATGGAAAATCTTCGCGTTCGTTATGTGGTCACCTACATTTCGTCGAATACCGCGACAATCGGTCCCCCACGCTCCATCCGCATCGAGCTGATCAATCCAAAGACCGGCAGTCCGCTAAAGATTCACGATGCAACTGGCAAACTCATTCCGGCCAAAGTGTTCGTGCAGGAAGCTTATAGCCCGACAGCGCCGGGGTGAAATTCACCAGGGTGAAATGCAGATGTTGCGAGAACAATGCACCGAACCGAGGCAGCGGTCGGTGAGGAGGTAGCCATGCAACCGGTAAACACCGCGGCCGATTTCAACAAACTGGCAGCCGAAGCAAAAGGTTCAACGCCGCTCAGAATCATGCTCGATGGCCAAGGCATGTTCATTGTGGTATCGCCACAGACTGGAAGCGAACGGCGGTAAATCGGCAGTGCGTGAGCCTGTCGTGAGCCCGCTGATTTTTGCATCGAGACATACAGTGTTTTTATGTCAAAGGAGAATTGTCATGAGTACCACAACTATTGCTCCATCAACACTACTCAAGAAATCTTTGGGATGGACCATTGCGCTTAGCGTCGTGATGATCGTCGCGGGCATCCTGGCCATCATCATGCCGCCGATTGCCGGAATTGCTGTCACGGTTCTTTTCGGGTGGTTGTTGACGTTCAGCGGCGTCGCGCATCTCGCATACGCCTGGCAAACTCGCGGAACCGGTGCGATTCTTTGGGAACTGCTGCTCGGTGCCGCGTACTTATTCGCCGGCATTTACACTCTGCTGCATCCGCTCCTGAGTTTGGTGTCGCTTACGTTGGTGCTAGGGGTGTACCTGTTCGTGGAAGCGATACTGGAGTTCATCATGGCTGTCCGTTTGCGACCAGTGGCCGGCTCTGGGTGGCTATTTGTGGACGGCATTGTGACTTTGGTTTTGGCCATCATGATTTGGCGAAGCTGGCCATCAAGTTCCGCATGGGCCCTCGGTCTGCTTGTGGGATTCAGCATGCTATTCAGCGGGATGAGCCGCCTGATGATTTCTCTTGCGGCGCGCCGAGTAGTAAATCAAATCGCGTAATGCTTTAATCCGAAGGCAGTGGCTATCAATTTGCAGCCGCCCGGGCCGGACTAGGCGCTCGGTTTGTCCTCAATGGTGAGGTATGTTTGACGAGAACCTAAAGTCCCAGACTCCTGCGGTGAAAATCGTCGGGAAACCTGGGTCACCGATTGCTTATGCAATTCGCGATTTTTTGCATCGCAGCGACGTCCCCTATGAATGGATCGAGATTCACAACGATGAGCAAGCTCGCGCTGCGGGAGTGCCAACCGTCCCTGAAACAAAGTTCCCAGTGTGCATATTCCCGGACGGCGCCCGGTTGGAGTGTCCCACCGTTCGCCAGATCACAGAAAAGCTCGGTTGGTTTCGCGATCCTTCCCGGTCGGAATACGATTTGGCCATCTATGGAGCCGGGCCGGCAGGCCTGAGCGCCGCCGTCTACGGTGCGTCAGAAGGGTTAAAAACGGTAGTCGTGGAATGTTGGGCCGTAGGTGGACAAGCTGGAAGCAGCCCCAAGATCGAAAATTACCTGGGCTTCCCAACCGGAATTAGCGGAGCGGATTTGGCTGAGCGTGCCCGCGAACAAGCCTGCCGATTTGGAGCAGAAATCTTACTTGCCCGCGAGGGTGTGCGTGGCGAATTTTCGGCCGGCAAACGTGTCGTGTATCTCGCGGACGGAACGAAAATTATTGCGCGCGCTACGATTTGCGCAACGGGCGTCAAATATCATCGCCTCGGTCTCCCAAAGGAAGAAGAGTTTACCGGAGCCGGCGTGTACTACGGCGCGGGAGCCAGCGAGTCGCATTTTTGTACCGGTGAGCATGTTTATCTGGTCGGCGGAGGCAACTCCGCGGCACAGGCGGCCATGCATTTCTCCCGTAACGCCAGGGAAGTGACCATGATCGTTCGCGACGAAACCCTGAAAGAAACGGTGTCGGCCTATCTCGTCGACCGCATCTTCTCGACAAAAAATATCGAAGTCCTCGCTAACCACGAGGTGATCGCCCTCAACGGCGAAAACTTTCTGGAATCAATTACCTCGCGAAACAAAAAGACTGGCGAAGAAAAACACGTCAACACACATTGGCTTTTTGTTTGCATCGGCGGCTCACCGCAAACGGAATGGGCCGTGGAAGCGGGCGTTGTTCGTGATAAGGCCGGCTATCTTGTCACTGGCCCCGATTTGTTGAATGGCAATCACAAGGCTCCAAACTGGCCGCTCGATCGCGATCCTTATTATCTGGAAACGAATGTTCCTGGATTATTCGCGGCGGGCGACGTGCGACACAACTCGGTAAAGCGTTGTGCCTCCGCGGTAGGCGAAGGCGCCATGGCCGTTACATTTGCACACCGCTACTTGGCCTCTGGATAATCGCGACTGTTCGCGGTATATCTTCAATCACACCTTTGCAAAAACACAGAGCGGGGAATTTTCACCTGCTATCTCGATTTCAGCCAAGCCATCGTGTCTCCCGTCAGTATTGTGTCGGCATAACGTCACGCTGACGCCGTTATTTCAGCGCCGGCAAAGCTATCACGCCGCGTAAATTTCACTAACCTTCTGATTCGCAGGGCAATCAGTGCCCCGAGCAAACAACCGCGACGTTGGAACCGCGAGTGCTCTTCCGCTAATGAAGCTGGGAATGCGTGAGTGGTCATGCCACGCAAGTAAGTCCGAACACTCACGCAAGCCAATCAGTTCGGCTGACGAGAATTCTTGTCGGGGTATAGCGTTTTCTAACTCTCAAACGCGCAGAGCCCCAATAAGCACAGCCCATATAAGGAGATGCAATGAGCGACCTTGATTTGAAGAGAAACGTGGAGACGGAGTTGGACTGGGAACCGAGCGTGAACGCCGCGGAGATCGGCGTCGCGGTAAAAGCTGGTGTCGTAACGCTGACGGGAAATGTTTCGAGCTACTGGCACAAGGTGGCGGCAGAGCGAGCCGCAATGCGTGTCGCCGGCGTGAGAGCCGTGGTGAATGAACTGGAAGTCCGCCTCCCAACTTCCAGCGAGCGAACCGATGAGGACATTGCCCGAGCCGCGGTGAATAGCCTCAACTGGACTATTTCAGTGCCCGCGGACCGGATCAAAATTTCTGTATCGAAAGGATGGGTCACTCTCGAAGGCGAAGTCTCGTGGCAATTTCAAAAATCCGCCGCGGAAAGCGCCGTTAAGCGACTGACCGGAGTGAAGGGAATCAGCAATCTCATTACCGTAAAGCCACAAGTAAGCAGGGGCGAAGTAAAGAATGCGATCGAGGCCGCGTTAAAACGTAGTGCTGAAGTCGATGCCAATCGCATTACCGTCGAAACAGACGGAGACAAAGTCATCTTAAAGGGCACGGTGCGTTCGTGGGCGGAACGCGAGGAAGCCGAGCGCGCAGCATGGTCCGCTCCCGGCGTTCGCCACGTTGAAAATAAAATCACGATTGGTTCCTTCGCGGCGGCAGCCTAGCTAAATTCGGACTGAAGTTATTCCACGGGTTGCAGAAGGCCATCGACGGTTGCAGAAGGTCATCGATTTGAAGAGAAAGTTATCAAGGAGAAGTTATGAATAACGGAATGAGGGTCGCATTGCCAGTATCGTATTGTTGGGTCTTGGGACGTTCTCTTGTAATTCCACAAAACCGGCCGGAGATACTACTTCGGCCGACGCGTCAACAAAAACACAGCCGGCAACGCAGCCCCAGCCTAATCTCGACACACAGCGTCAGCAGGCCGAGCAGCAAGCTAGACCAGGCGTAGAGAAAGAACGCAAAAAGGCCGAGGACGAAGCAGGAAGAAATCTGGACCAAGATGCCATGGCGGCAATATCCGAGACGCAGAAAGCGATCGACGCCATCGCCTCCAACAAATCGGACCAAGCCCTCGCTGCTATCGAACGAGCCACCGGTAAGATCAACGTCCTCTTGGCACGTAATCCCGCAACAGCCATCATTCCCGTCAGCGTAAACGTCGACATCATCGACGCTGCCCCGCACGACGTTAAACTCATCAAGGACCTTGGGCAGCACGCATCGACAGCCGTGGCCGCTAAAGATTACCCGGCCGCTCGTGTTTTGCTGGCAGCGTTGACCAGCGAAATTCGCGTGCGTACCTATAACCTGCCGCTGGCGACATACCCCGAAGCCTTGAAAGCGGCGGCGCGCCTTCTCGATCAAAAGAAACAGCAAGATGCCAGCGACGTTTTGCTGACCGCTCTTAACACCTTACTGGTGGTCGATCGAGTCACACCATTACCTCTGGTGATTGCAAGAGAAGCCATTAACTCCGCCAAGGCGCAAAGTCAGTCCGACAAACAAGTGGCGCAAACGCTCGTGCAGACCGCCAAGAATGAAGTTGAGCGCGCCAAGGAACTTGGCTACGCGCCGCAAGCCCCGGAATACGAAGACTTGCGTGCCGACATTTCAAACTTGGAGAAACAGCTCAAAGGTAATTCCGACGCCGGCTCCTTGTTCGCCAAACTCGAGGATAAATTATCGGCGTTCATGAAGCGTCAATCGCAACAGGAGCGTCGCTGATTGTTGATTTGCGGAAACCCTCGTCAAAGCGCTTTTGGCGCTCGACCAAAAGCGCTTTGTTGTATTGGTCTTAGTTAGATAGGCAAAAATCTAGTTCGAACAATTAAAGGAGAATAGCAATGGCGAATCTCGCGAGAAGACAAAATACGTTTAACGAGTTGTTTGATTTGAGGAGTAGCTTCGATCATTTATTCAATAGGGTCGCTAATAATTCGACGGGCGCCGATGACCAATCTGCAAGATTGATTTTCGCCGTGCCCCCCATTGAGGCCTGGGTCGACAACGACAAAAAGGAATACCACCTGAGCATCGCGGTACCGGGAATTGATCCCAAAGAGGTGGAGCTGAAGGTTCATGGCAATAACCTCACCGTCGTTGGCGAGCATAAGAGCAGTGATGAGAAAAAAGGTAAGGACTATCTGGAGCAGGAGTTCTCTTACAATCGCTTCGCGCGATCAATCGTCCTGCCGCCAGGTGTACAGGCGGACAAGCTCAGCGCTGAATACAAGGATGGTGTTCTGGAAGTTAGCGCACCGCTTAGCGAATCGGCTCTGCCAAAAAAAATAGAAATTAAATCGTCAGACCAATCGCAAGGCCGATCATCAGGTCAGGCGAAGAGCGCCGGTGCGTAACGAAGAATAAATTTCATCCCGTGGACAGCCGGGCCTTGAGTCTAGCGTTAGCGCTACTCGGACCCGGCCTGCACGGCGCTAATTAGTTGCTCGTAGCGAGTGCGGGTCGTCAGAAACCCTGGAAACAGCGATGAAGATACCAAAGATATTTACAGTATGTCTCCAAACTCTAGGGATCTTGTGACCATGGGTGCCATCTCGCGAATGACTTTCCCCTTGCGAGGAGCGATGTGGGCTCACCCTGTTCCGCTGAAATGACGCGATACCCGCTTTGATGATCCAAGAACAAAGAACTTCCGTCGGATTCTCGAGGTTCTTTGCGTATAACAACCAGAAGTTTCTTAACGGAAGGGCGAACCTCCCGCGCATAGATCCTGTTTGGGCATGGAGCGATTTCCCATTGACGAAGTCTGCGCTACTTTCCCAGCTAGGGGCGAGCCATTGGTGCCACCCTGAGGCTCTTTTCTTATTGCCGCCTTTTGCCGCCTCGCGAAACCGCTAAATCATTCTGAGCAAAATGGGACGGTTGGTAGGGGCGGTGGGGATCGAACTGATAAGAGTATTGAAGACGCGGAAGTTATTGATTCCGCGAAACGGTAAAAGTAAGAAAAACCGCAAAAACGCCGAACCGAGGTACATGCGGGGTACACGGGAAGGATGTGTGTTTTCGTATTTTAGGATGAATTTGGTTTCGTTGATGGAAGTCGGAAACGTTGCGTCCGTTTGCAATCACCTCCATGGTGAAAAGAAAAGGTAATCAGACGAAAATAATAGGTTGGAAGTTTGTTGGGTCGTCAGCCTTAGACTACACCACGACTGCTAACAGAATTTACTCTGAGACTTGAATATCTCTGAGGCCGACGAAGGGATTCGGGCTACGTATCTTTTGTTTAAAGTGGAGGATTCAAGTTATCGCCGCTCAGTAGTCCGCACCTTGTTTTCCCAGCTAGATACTGCGAGTCTGCCTACCAGAGTTCTCGTCACATCGGCTCAAAAGAACCTGTTTTGGGCGATCGTTATGTCGGATTGCGGGGAAGCAGTGCTTCTCCGTCACTGCTCCGTTCCATCTAAAACCGCCAAGGCGCAATGCTACGTCAAATCGAACGCACATCTCTGATAATATTCACCACATTATGTAAGTACGTGCTTGACATCAACTACAGAGTCATATACAAGGCCTAGTACTCGCACTCGACAAATTCACAAAATTTGTCTGGCGAGATCCAAAATCTCTGTTGGGTTGACTGTGGGGGTGTGTCTGATGAACAAAATAATCCTTGGTTTGCTGTTACTGGTCGCTTCGTTGTGCGTTTTTGAGAGTCAGCTGCACGCGCAAGCCAGCAATTGCACAGCTTGGATAGGAAATGGTTGGACTCTCTTAGGTGGTTGTCCACCCCAAACCATGCAATATGCAGTAGAAGGTCCTTGGTTGGTTGACTGCGAAGTGGAAACCACCAGTTGTGCCCCGCCGGCTGCGGCTGCGGAAACCTGTCCGACGTGTGCGACGGGTACCGCGAGTTATCCGATTTCGCTGGCGAGCGGCAACACGTTCATCAAGGAAACGGATGTGACACTACCCGGGTTGGCCGGTGGATTGACGCTGACTCGGACATGGAACAGCCTCTGGCCTTCAACCCAGTCCGCGTATCAGGTCGGCTTATTCGGCCCGAACTGGAGGTCGACTTTCGAGGAGCGGATCTTTTTGGGTTCCGACAATTACTTCAAATATGCGCGCAGCGACGGCAGTTTTTGGTCCTTTGCATATGCTCCTGGCAGCGTATTGGGGGTAGCCGCTCCGGCGAACGAGAATGCAACTCTCGCTCAAGGGACTTCTTTTTGGACATTAACATTTCAAAACGGCGAGAAACGACTCTTCGATAATAACAGCGGCAATTTAATCAAAATTATCGATCGTAACGGCAACACAACGCAATTAACTTATGACGGTACTGCTCGCCTCACGACCGTCACCGATCCCGCCTCTCGGCATCTCTATTTTTCCTATGCAAATGGTTCTAGTTTTTTGGTTGTCAGCGTCACATCGGACTTCGGGGTGTCGCTGTCATACGCTTACGATACGCAAAATCGTTTGAGCGTAGTCACGAATCCAGACGGGTCAACTCTAACCTTCACATACAACAGCCAATCGCTGATCACGTCCGTGACGGATGCACAGGGAAAGATTCTCGAATCACACACCTACGACAGCCTTCGTCGCGGCTTAACTGGTTCCCAAGCGAATGGCGTTCAAGCCGTCACCATTACCTACAATAATTAGTTTTTTTTCTTGAGCCACGAGAGTTATGTGGAATTTGATGCCGAGCCTTTGCCCTAAAGTTTCTGTGGAGCGAGCGATGACGCAATCGTTGAAGCGGAAGCTTTTTTCAATCGTCATATTTTTGCTCTCCGCTGCCGCGCAGGCGTCGGCACAGAGTCCCACAGTTACGAGCATTTACCCGTCAACCGGAGCCGTCGGAACGCCGGTACAAATCACCGGGACCAACTTCGGAACCACCGGAACAGTGTCCTTGAACGGGACTGCAGCTATTGTCGAAACCTGGAATTCGACGACAATAACCGCTCTCGTTCCGTCGGGCGCAACATCGGGAACATTTTCTGTGACCGTCTCTGGAAACACTGCATACAGCACAACTTTCGCCATTACCTCTGTTCCATCCGGTTGGTCCGATTCGGATATTGGCACGGTCGGAGTGGCCGGAAGTGCAAACTATGCCTCTGGAAATTTCACAGTCAACTCATCCGGCCAGCAGATTGGGAGCACGGCAGATGGTATGAACTTCATCTCTCAGCCGCTGGTTGGGGATGGAACAATCGTGGCCCGCCTCGTCAATTTGCAAGGTTCGGCGACGAGTGCTGTTGCTGGCGTGATGATCCGCGAAACGCTCAGTGCTGGAGCTACAAATGCCTTCGTTGGCTTCAGCAATCCCTACGCCGCGGCAGAATTTCCAGTACGTTCGAGTACCGGCGCAAGCACTGTCGACGAGGGAACATTTACGCTGTCCCTGCCGGTTTGGCTCATGCTCGTGCGTAGCGGCAATTCAATCAGCGCATACACGTCCTCAACCGGTTACTCTTGGCGACAGCTTGCGACAACTCAGACGGTTACGATGGCACAAAGCGTTTATGTCGGTCTGGGTGTAGCTAGTGGTAATACAGGAAACCTGGCCACTGCCAATTTTGATAACGTCTCCATCACGTCTGGCAATGCGGCGGCTCCAATTATAAGCGGTCTTTCGGCAACCACCGGAGCGGCGGGCAGCCAAGTCACGATTTCAGGATCAAACTTTGGATCGGAGATGGGCTTGGTGAAGCTCAATGGCACGCTTGTGACGATGGGAACCTGGAGCAACACTTCGATTTCCGTCACGATCCCGTCAGGAGCCACATCGGGGCCTCTCGTGGTTACGACAGCGCCGAGCATGAATTGTAGCAATCCAATCAATTTCGAAATCACTTCACAGCCACTTCCAGCGCCTTGGGATAATGCAGATGTCGGCGTTGTCGGCGGTCCTGGAAACTCTACATTCACGAATCGAGTTTTTACTATTACCTCATTAGGAGTAGGAATATCGGGCACAGCCGACGGGATGCAATTTGTCTACCAGCCGTTATCGGGCGATGGAACGATCGTGGCGCGGGTAGTTAGTATCAATGAGGCTTTCGGCGGTTCGGGAGCTGGCGTGATGATCCGGGAGAGTTTAGATCCAGCGGCCACATCGGCCTTCATGGATTTTTCTGCGGCGTACAACGAAGATCTACTTTACGTTCGCGCGAGTACCGGGGCGAATAACGCAAATGTCGCCGCGAGCTACCTGGCAGCTCCAGTTTGGGTGATGCTGGTCCGTGCCGGGAACATCATATCAGCGTATTCGTCGGCGAATGGTTTCGAGTGGAAACAGGTTGGGACAAATCAGTCTGTCGCTATGGCGCAGAATGTATATGTGGGATTGGCGGTCGCCAGCGGAGGAACCTCGTACACCGCCACTGCAACCTTTGACAATGTCTCTGTTAGCCCGCTTGTGGCACCTGCCCCAAACATAACTGCACTTTCTTCGACGACAGGTTCCGTTGGAAGCCAGCTAATTCTGTCCGGCACAGATTTCGGTTCGGCGAACGGAATCGTCACCTTGAATGGGACTACAGCAACCGTTAATTCGTGGAGCGACACATCCGTTACCATCACAATTCCTGCCGGAGCGACTTCCGGTCTAGTTGCTGTTTGCGTCACCCCAAGTATGAATTTCAGTAATCAATTGTATTTCGAAGTCACGAGTCAACCGTTGCCGAGCTCCTTGGACAACGAGGACCTCGGGGCCATAGGGCAGGTCGGAAGCTCAACTTATTCCGGAGGAGCGTTCACTCTGACTTCGACTGGTCAGGGAATCAGTAATACTTCGGACGGGATTCAGTTTCTCTACGAGCCGTTGTCAGGGAACGGAACCATCGTAGCCAGAGTTGTCTCTGTACAAGGATCCGCATCGGCGATCGCCGGTGTAATGATCCGCGAAACCCTGACGCCGTCTTCTACGAACGCTACAGCCGCGTACTGGGCAAGCAATCCAACGGTTGCATTTAACGCTCGGCCAACCACCGGCGCAACGAACGTCCAGGAAGGCACCATTCCGAACTCGCCCCCGTTACCCTATTGGGTAATGCTCGTCCGCAACGGAAATAGTATTAGCGCCTACGGCTGCTCGGATGGTCTGAACTGGGTGCAGATGGGTACCAGTCACACCATCACGATGGTCCAGAGCGTTTATGTTGGGCTCTTTCTGGCAAGCAGTAACACGACGGTTTTATCGACAGCAACTTTTGATAACGTTTCAATAACTTCGCAGGCAGCACCCGCACCCGTCATCACCGGAGTATCCGGCACAACTGGATCGGTAGGAGGTCAGGTCACCATCTCCGGCACTGGATTCGGCGTATCGCAAGGAAGCAGCTCAGTTCTTCTGAATGGATCCGCCGTCACTGTCACGTCTTGGACGAACAATTCGATCGCCATTACGATCCCGACAGGGGCGACCTCCGGGGTTTTGGCAGTGGTACTCGCACCCACGATGATCGAAAGTAATCCCATCGAATTCACGGTAACGTCGCAGCCCCTACCCAGTCCATGGCTCGACCAAGATGTGGGCACGGTCGGAAAAACCGGAACGGCAACTTATGCATCACCTACCTTCACCGTGACTGGGTCAGGTGCTGGAATGCAAACAACCAGCGATGGTTCGCACTTTGCATACGAGCCTTTGATCGGGGACGGAGCTATCGTCGCACGCGTCGTCAGTGTCCAGGGGACGACAACCATTGCCGGCGTAGCGATGCGCGAAACATTGACGGGTTCCGCCGCGAACGCCTCTGCCGCTTATTGGATTGGCTATCCGGCGTTTCTATTTTACGATCGCGCGAGTACCGGTGCCACCGAAGCCGTCGTAGGCGGAGTTAACGGATCACCTGCCTTGCCGTACTGGGTTAAGTTGGTTCGAAGCGGCAACATCTTCAGCGCATACGCATCGTCGAACGGCACCAGTTGGTCGCAAATGGGGAGCAGCCAAACGATCCCGATGGCCTCCAATATTTATGTCGGCCTGGCAGTGGAAAGCGGCAACAACGCTAACCTTGCGACCGCTACCTTTGATAATGTCTCGTTCAGCGCGGTCTTAATGCCGTACATCGTAAGCATCGCACCCACATCAGGTCCAGTCGGGACATCGGTAACGATTACCGGCACGAGTTTTGGTACGACCCAAGGCACGGTCACTTTTAATGGCGCCACTGCGTCTTCCATCACTTCGTGGACCAACACCGCAATCGTCGCTAAGGTTCCAGCGACGGTCACAACCGGTCCCGTGGTCGTCACCGTGGGTTCAGTCGCTAGCAATGCCAATTTATCATTCACGGCATTCAATCCAGTCATATCAAGCCTCACCCCTCCTTCCAGCGGCGTGAACGGTATCATCGATATCTCGGGGACAGGGTTTGGCGCTTATGGGCCTTACGATAACGGCGGCGCCGTTAACTTCAACGGGGTTCCCGCACAAATCAGGACTTGGAGCGACACGGTGATCACCGTGTTCGTTCCGCCATCCGCAACGACCGGTCCAGTCACCGTAACTGCGAACGGCGTAACGAGTAGCGGTGTTCAATTCACTCTTACTAATCCGCTTTCGATTACGGCTCTCTCATCGGCCGCGGGTACGATCGGTCAGTCCATAACTATCACTGGAACGGGTTTTGGAGCCACGCAAAGCGACAGCGTTCTCAATTTCAACGGTGTTCCAGCTTCGATTTTGAGTTGGGGAGATACCAGCATTGTGGCAACGGTACCCTCAGGTGCTACAACAGGTCCCGTGGGAGTGCAGGTGGCGGACCGAACGTCGCTGGGGCCGATATTCACGATCAGTACGTCGCTAACGCTTACGGATTCGCTCGGAAATCAATCCACATACGGCTCAGTTATGGTGGGCGGAAAATGGTATGTGAACAACTCTCAGGGCTCGGGCTGCTCAACATGCACGGTTCGCGGAAATATCCAGACCCAATATGACAATTTCGGAAACGTGGTTGTAAGAACGGATGCACTTGGGCGCACAACTTCTTACACTTACGATTCCAATCAGAATTTGACCTCCGTTTCGCAACAATCGGGTTCAGGAACTTACGTGACCACCACGTACACGTACAACAGCTTTGGAGAAGCCCTGACAGTCACCGATCCACTTGGCAATGTGACGACAAATACATACGATACACACGGAAATTTACTTTCTGTAACGACGCCGGCTCCGAGTGGCAGCATCGCCGCAAGCGTAACCAGATTTGTTTACAACTCTCTCGGGGAGTTGACTCAGATCACCGACCCGCTAGGTCGGATCACTAAGCTCACATACACATCCGTCGGCTTGATCTACACGATTACGGATGCTCAGAACAACGTCACCACCTACGCGTACGATTCCCGCGGAAATCGCACCAGCGTAACGGACGCGATGAATAACCAGACCACGTTTGCTTACGATTCTGGGAATCGATTGCTTACGATCACGTATCCGGGCAACATCACGACGGTCTTTACCTACGACTATCGCGGCCGCCGCACATCGGTGACCGATCAGAACAGCAAGAGAACCACTTATGCGTATGATGACGCTGACCGCTTGAGTACGGTCACCGATGCCGCCAACAATGTAACCACTTACAGCTACGACACGGAAAACAACCTCGCGAGCATTCAGGATGCGAATCTGCATACGACTTCGTTCACGTACGACGCTTTTGGGCGGGTTACGAAGACGACCTTCCCTTCAGGCTACGTTGAGACCTATGGCTACGACGCCAACAACAATTTGACGAATAAGACTGATCGAAAGAACCAGTCCATTTCCTACACTTACGACCAGTTGAATCGGCTGACGCAGAAGACCTATCCTGATAGCACGGCCGTGAATTATACCTACGACAACGATTCGCGGCTCACGCAGGTGAGCGATCCCACCGGGGCATATCAGTTCACCTTCGACAATATGGGCCGGCTGACCGCGGCGACCACGCAATACACGTTCCTGACGCGGAACTTCACCACCGGTTATTCTTACGATGCGGCCTCGAATCGCACCGGCTTCACCGATCCCGAAAGCGGGTCAACCAGCTACGCGTACGACGCGCTGAACCGACTGCAAACGCTCACTCCACCAGCGGCCTTCACCGCAAGCGGCAACTTCGGCTTCAGCTACGATGCTCTGAGCCGTCGCACCCAGATGACCCGGCCGAACGGACTGACTTCAAACTATACTTACGATACTCTCTCGCGCTTGTTGAGCGTGCTGCACCAAAGCGGCTCAACTACCCTGGACGGCGCGAGCTATACCGTAGACAATGCCGGAAACCGCACCTCCAAGACCGACAAGTTCGCAAACGTAACCTCGAACTACACCTACGATCCGCTTTACGAGCTGACGCAAGTCACCCAGAGCACTAACACCACAGAAAGCTACAGCTACGATCCCGTGGGCAACCGCCTAAGTTCGCTTGGGGTTTCGTCCTACACCACCAACACCTCAAACGAACTAACCGGCACGTCCAACGCTACTTACACCTACGACTACAATGGCAACATGCAGACCAAAACCGATTCAACCGGCACCACCACCTACACGTGGGACTTCGAGAATCGATTGATCAGTGTCGCGCTGCCAGGAACCGGGGGAACGGTTAGCTTCAAATACGATCCCTTCGGGCGGCGCATCTACAAATCTTCATCGAGCGGCACCAGCATCTACGCTTACGACAGTGCGTCACTAATTGAAGAGGTGAATTCCGCCGGGATTGCCGTTGCTCGTTATACCCAGAGTGGCGTGGTAGACGAGCCGCTGGCTATGCTCCGTGGCGGAGCGACAAGCTACTATCACCCGGACGGCGCTGGCTCCGTAACATCACTATCGAACGCTACCGGCTCTCTGATTCAGACCTATGGTTATGACTCGTTCGGGAAACAGACAAATTCCTCTGGCTCTGTAACGAATCCGTTCCAGTACACGGCTCGTGAAAATGACCCCGAAACCAGTCTTTATTACTACCGCGCTAGGTACTACGATCCCTTGGTAGGTAGATTCATGGGCGAAGACCCGTCTAACGTAGGTGGGGGCCAATATGTATATGTCGGGAACAGTCCAACGAATTGGGTTGACCCGTCCGGCCTAGATGCCGACAAAGATCTATTAGACAAAGTTACAAACGCACTACAAAATCTCCTCAATCTTTTGCCGAAGGACCCGGAGTGCTTGAATTGGCTTTGCAGCCAGCCTAAAGATAAAAATGGGAGTCCCAATTCAAAGCCGCTTGATTTTCTAAATGATTTACTTCAGTTCAAGCTCTATGGTGTTGCGCCGATTATGCCGACACAGAACGGGGACGGAACACTCGGCATCATTAACGGCGAGACAGGTGCAATCGCCGGTCAAGCCATTACCGTCAACACTTTAGGAGCTGGCTTCAATTCCACCTATACGTCTCCACAAGGAAAAACATATCCCCTCTCCACGGACAACGGGCGTATACCAGGAGGTACCAACAGTGCCTTAGGGTTCATTCTTTTGCATGAATTAGCCCATAACACAGGCGTTATTGCTCCCGATCTAGGGGACAATAAAGCTGGGAGAAATAATAACGACCTAATCCGAAAGCACTGCAAAACTCTCATTCATCTCTTGGGGAAATAGAAATGAAACCCTTGTCCTTCTCCACCAATCTGGTGCTCATCACTGCAACACTGGGCCTCATGTGTTCTGCCCAAGTGGCACAACAGCGGGGAATTTGGAAGGCCACGCCATTAACCTACCCCCCAATTGCTAGGCTGGCGCAAGTTCAAGGTGACGTCAGACTGGATCTTGAAGTCGACAGGGCCGGAAGCATCATCTCTGTATCCAAAATCGATGGGCCCGATCCGCTAGCGGTTACGGCCGCTAACGAGATTAAGGAGTGGAAATACACTTCGAGCGCAGAGAGCTCGCATTGTAATCTCGTCATCCACTATTCACTTATTAAGCCCGCACTTCCTAATGCGCCAGTTGCCCGTGTCGAGATATCGACGCCGTTCGACGTCAGCGTGACCTCTAATTATCCCTCGCCGACGGGGAATCCAGAAACCATGTCTCCGAAGAAATAAAGAAATTGCGGAGCAACATAGGAAGCTTCAAATACGATCCCTTCGGAAGACGCATCTACAAATCCTCATCGACCGCTACCAGCGTTTACGCTTACGACGGCGACAATCTCATCGAGGAAACCAACGCTTCGGGTGCTGTGGTAGCTCGTTATTCCCAAGGGCTCAATATCGATGAACCACTTGCCATGCTGCGCTCTTCCGCGACGAGTTTCTATCACGCTGACGGTCTTGGCACGGTCACGTCCCTGAGCAACGCCGCTGGCGCTCTCGCGCAAACCTATGCATTCGATTCGTTCGGCAAGCAGACCGCCACGTCCGGCTCATTGACCAACTCGTTCCAATACACCGGGCGCGAATCTGATCCCGAAACCGGCCTGTATTACTATCGCGCCAGATACTACGATCCGAATGTTGGGCGGTTTCTGAGCGAAGATCCGATTGGCCAGGCACGAGGACCAAATCTCTACGCCTATGTCCATAACCGCGCAACCGGGTCGAAAGATCCATCCGGTATGGTCGATGTCGTTCCGCTTCCCGATGCAAACATACATCGCCTACCAGACATTGATGCGGACTGTAGGAGCTCGAACAATCCGACGGGCGAAACGGGAGGAGGTTGCGAACGTGTCGGCTTTACACCGAATTGGGAGTGCAAGAAAACCTGCTTCTATGCACAAGTCTGGCAGGCAAGAGTGACGATAACGCTATTTGGAGACATATACGCGGCCACGGGTCCCTTCCCCTACAAACCGCAAAGAGGGCTCCCAATCGATCGAAGCGTCGTGGACACGAACAGTGCTTTGAGGCACGAGCAAAGACACGTTAGTGATAAGTTGGGCGCAATCCTGCCCATCTACGAACAGTTTGAATCTAGGTATTTTCATTCGAAAGAAGGGTGTGATCAGGCTGGCATCGCCGCCACCGCTCAGGCTGTTCCCGCGTGGGCGGCGGCTGGCGTGCTGAGTCAACAACGTCGACATTGAGAAGGGTGCCATGACTGTTCCCATACGATGGCTGGCCGCAGTCCTGTTGATTCCTACGGTTCAAACGGCTCCAGCCGATCAGACTGACAGAATTACATCCGAGGAACGAGAGGCATTGGTGGCGCTTTACAACGCCACAGGTGGGGCCACGTGGCTCCACAGGGACGGTTGGTTGGGACCGCCGGGGTCGGAGTGTCATTGGTACGGAGTTTTATGTGGAAAGGAATGGGAAGGCCCTCTGGCTGGAAATCTGTCCGTCCAAGTTTTGGAGCTACCCAACAATGGACTTGCGGGACGCGTGCCCCCCGAGATAGCCGCCCTGAAAGGGTTGAGGCGCCTGATACTTCGAGGCGATTCGATTAAACCGCCGCTTCCTGACGGTTTGCTTCAACGGACTGATGACGGGCAACTCGAAATCGATCCCTTGTCTCTCATTCACGACGTAGAAGAAGTTGCTTTCGACTTTAGCAATCCGTCGCTGCTCTGCTCGGGCTACAAAGCGAGGATAACAGCTGACGGCCGCGTTCATCTGGAACGAAGGCTGTGTCGGGAGGATGGCAAACAAACGCCCAAGCTGGAGTGCGAAGTACGAAACGGCAAGACATTTGATTTCGATATGCTTGGGCGTTTTCTCGTTCGGAGCGGTTTCTTTTCAGACGCTCGGCACTCCATGACTTTTACGGGATCGGATATGGGGCAGCTAACCGTAACTGCAAACCGTCGCTCAGCGGCTTCCGTCAGCCACACATGGACCGGCCCAACCTCCCTTAGTGATTGGTCTCTCGCCGTTATACTGGATGGGATAGTTGCCAGAACTGATTGGAGTACACCGCTTACCAGGACCGCTTGCTCTCCGCCTGTTCCCTCAGTATCTGGCGTCTCGCCTTGATGTACGATGCGTCGGCCTGGGAGTATGACACGGCAGAGTTACTGTGACGGATAACACAACGGAAACGCTCAGAACCAAGGTGGTTGGTCGAACACCACAAGCTACGCGTGGGACTTCGAGAACCGATTGATCAGTGTCGCGCTGCCGGGAACAGGCGGGACGGTTAGCTTCAAATATGATCCGTTCGGTAGGCGCATCTACAAATCCTCATCCGTAGGCACCTCGATCTATGCCTACGACGATGACGGGAATTTGGTTGAAGAAACAAATGCAGGGGACAGTAGTCGCTCGTTACTCTCAGGGTCTGAACCCAGATGAGCCATTGGCGATGCTCCGCGGCTCGACTACGAGCTTCTACAGTGCAGACGGCCTCGGCTCAGTGACCTCACTTAGCAGTGCGGCTGGTACGTTGGCTCAGACTTATGGTTACGACTCGTTTGGCAACCAAACAAGTTCGAACGGATCTCTGACGAACCCTTTCCAGTACACCGGACGCGAATTCGATGCAGACACGAGCCTTTATTACTATCGGGCCAGATTCTACGATCCGAGAACTGGAAGATTCCTAAGCGAAGATCCAATTGGTTTTCGCGGTTTCGATGTGAACACATACCGATATGTTCGCAACCGACCCGGGCAATACACGGATCCATTCGGGCTGTTGACGATCGATCCTACCTTCAATTCAAGCTGCCTACCCGCACTGAAGAGGGCATTGGGCATCGTGCGCAAATTGCCTAAGAAATGTAATTGCGCGTTTAGCAGCACTGGAACGCATCGGCCACTCAGCCAACTCGTGGACGATTCGAGTATAACCGTTCATTTTGACCCAAGTGCGGATAAGGATGAAGGCGCTCACACGCTGCCAGGCGACATTCACAATATCTGGATTGCCCCAGCTACATGCCGTGCAGGCAGGTGGAGTTTGGCAGCTGCGCTCGTTCACGAGTTGTCGCACATAAATTTTGTGCCTGGCGAAGGTCAAGATGATCCAAATGGACCAGCATCTTCGTCGGCATACGGGGCCGCCAGAGCTTGCGGTTTGTGGCCGTTGAGTTTTGCGAGCTCGACGACGGTTTCGGGGGTGCCTATTGGACCAATTCCGACTGAAGACTCAAAACTTCCTGACAAGTTGATCGAACCATGAGAGAAAACAATTTCGCACTGCTCATAAATCTCGTTCTGGCCCTATCCTTTTGTGGTCATTCGGCAGTCAATGAAGCACCAAATCCGTCGGCCGAAGCACAGGATCTAGTTTTGAAGGTTAGTCCTACAAAACCGATCTACAAGACCACCGAACCAATTGAGCTAGATTTGACTCTCGAGAACAAGGGTAAAGCACAACAGATCGTACCTCGCCAACTGAAGCTGCGGACGAATATTATACTGAAAATCCTTGACCAGCAGGGCGTATCTGCGAAGTGGTGCGGACGAATAGCGGATGAACTTGTTTTTCTCAGAAGCAACTATAGGGCTCTTTCTCCCGGTGAGTCTCTGCGAGGCAGGTTAACCATATCTTGTGAAAACGCCGGGGACCAAGGACGGGCATGGGGATACAAGATTTCTGTTCCGGGCAAGTACAAAATCGAGGCCGCGTATCAACTAACATTGCCGAGGCAGAACTATGAAAGGGCTTTTCCGGGTGCTCGGGTTGTAAGTGGTCCGGTTTCGGCTGAACCAATAATGATCAATTTACAGTAGCCAAAATTACGATGCGCCGGTCGGCGACTTATGAGAGCACAGTCAGCTTCAAATACGATCCCTTCGGCAGAAGAATCTACAAATCCTCATCCTCCGGCACGAGCGTCTATGCGTATGAAGGGGACAACGTTATTGAGGAAACCAACGCGAGCGGAACGGTGGTGGCGCGCTACACAGAATGGAACATCGATGAGCCACTCGCCATGCTGCGCAGCAGTACGACGAGTTATTACGAGGCCGACGGCCTCGGCTCGGTCACTTCTGTTAGCAATGCCGCAGGTTCTCTGGCACAAACCTATACCTACGACTCGTTCGGAAATCAAACGGCGTCCAGCGGTTCGCTGACGAATCCGTTCCGGTTCACTGGCCGCGAGTTCGACACAGAGACCAGCCTCTACTACTACAGAGCGCGCTACGTCGATCCAGCAACAGGCAGATTTTTTTCGGAAGACCCAATTGGATTCAACGCCGGGGTAGATTTTTACGCATATGTCAGCAACAACCCGACGAACTTGATCGATCCAAAGGGGCTGTTGCAGGTCTGCTGCCGCCCGGCGCACCAGGGCTTTGCTTTCGTGTGGGCTAAACTGACCCTCCAGCCTCCTCCTTGTCACTGTTTTCTTAAACTGTCAGACGGACACACACTCGGCGGCTACTTCAGTAGGAGCCTCAGCAGTTTTGGAAGCCTCGTCACAACACCTGACGATAACAGCGACTTCAAGAAGTACGCGCCTGAGGCAAAGTGCTCACCTGTGCCAGGTCTTCCGTGCGAAAACGATGCGAAGGCCAAAAATGCTTTTGGTTCGCCCAAGACGCTGGGAAGCTACGGATTCGGCTCAGGGGACGCTGGCACGAGCAACGACGTTGCGGCAGGAATTCTGAAGGACGCTGGCATTGGTTACAACCTTCCAGCGTGCGCTTGGGGAAAAGGACCAGGCCCCGAGGGGAGCCCGAACGGGGTCTATACCCCGATAGGCCCATTCCTCCCCCTTGGCCCTAGCCTATTCCCCAAGGTGAACTGAGGGAGAGGAAGGCTCTTTGACCATGGACACTGCCACGCTTAAACGCAAGCGAAGGAAGTTCGCCATCACTCTTGCTCTGGTGGGACTACTGATCGCCGCTGTTTTCTTCGCCTACTTCGAAACAGATCCTCGACCAGGGAGTCCAGCGGCGCTCGTGGCAGGAGGTCTTGCCCTTGTTTTTTGCCCTGGTTCACTCCTGTTCGTTACCTGGATCGACATCGAACCGCAGACGAATGCGTTCGCGGTGATGTGGCTCATCATCGTTCTAATTAACCTTGCGCTCTATGGCGGAATCGGACTAATCGTCAGCCGGTTCAGGTGGAAAGCTAACTCTCCAGAAGCACCCGAGAGGCCCGTCGCCGGAACCTAAGAGCAACCTGGAGAAGAGCGGTGCCTTTGGCACCGGGATGGGGTATGACACGTCACCCCAAGTTGGGCGCCGTAGAGCGCCTAGCGGCCAGGGCTGAGGTCTCGCTCGATCGTTCGGTGTCTCTCTTGAGTCAGGGAAGAGGGGGGCTTGGTGGTTTGGGCGACTGGTGGCCCTGCTCCGCGGGTCGACTCCAATGCAGATCGGTGTGAAACTTCGCGGCCAAGCCCTTCGGCAAGAGCGTTCTTGTCGTTCGTATAGATTTGCGCATCGTAGCGGCTACGGGACACTGCAACGTACGCCAAGCGGCGATTGATAAGCTTCTCTCCTCCCTGCTCGGTGTCAACATGGACGAGCACGCGGTCAGCCGTTTGTCCCTGGCTGCTGTGGCTGGTCACCGCGTATCCGTGATCGAGATGCGGATTCTCTCGAATGTCGAACGAGATCGCGCGGCCCGAGTCGAGACAGATTCGGAAGTTGCCAGTTTCGTCGATCTTCTCGATCGTGCCCAGCTCACGGTTGACAACATGCTGGTCACGATTCGGAGCGGTGAACTGTATGCGGTCGCCTTCACTAAACGCCCGCTCTGCTTCTCGGTACAATGTCACTCCTTGCAAACGGCGAGGGTCGTAGGTTAGACGCTGGCCATTCTCCCGTTCAATTGTGACGTGGTTCTGTTTCACATCAACGCTTTCGACGCGTGTGTACTCTCCTGGCGCAATGCCAAGCGTCTTGCTGCCCTTGGCGTATCGCACTACATTGTCAGATTCGTATTGGGCAGCCCATTGGCGGTCGGCTCCAGTGACCTCCTGCCGGGCGACCAGAACTTTCATCCTGTATTCGAGGTACGGTATCCGGTTCGTATCCTGCATGGCATAGTGAATCGCTTCATTAATGGCCACCCGTGATTGGTTGTCGGGGGACACCACAAGCGTACCCTCAGGTTGTTTCGTATATTCATGCGCGATTGTAGCGATACGCTCGTCGCGATCGAAGATCTCATGCACACGGCCGCCGGTGTCGAGTTTTTCCATCGCCTCTCTGACTTGCCCTCGTGAGAGCTTCGCTACAGCTTCTTTGAGCGCCGGGTCTTTCTGCCGCACGATTTCATTCAGTCGAGCCGTTCGGATTCCCGCTTCCTGCAACTGCTGGTACGGCTTGCCCGCTTCAACAGCTTGGTGCTGGCGCGTGTCACCAACGAGCAATACGCGGTCGTCTTTCTGCAGCCGGTGGAGGAATTCATTCATTTGCCTCGTGCTCGCCAGGCTCGATTCGTCCAGGATGTAAAGCCGTTTCCGTTCATCATGTCTGTCATAGCTTTGGGCAAGATGCCGTTGCAACGTGTTCGATGTGATTCCACTTTCTTCTAATTTCTGTGCTGCGCGCGAGGTGGGCGCTAACCCCTTGACGGTGTAGTTCTCTCGCTCGGCGGCTTCGCAGATCGCCGCGAGAGAGGTAGTCTTGCCCGCGCCTGCCACGCCTTCGAGCGCCGTCACTTGATCACGACTCGACAAGATTTGTTCCACAGCCCGGCGTTGCGCGCTGCTTAGATGCCCGTGGGACTCTTGTAGGGTTTTGCGCGTGCCAAAAGTCGCCAGCGCGGGATGCTGGTCTTGTCCAGCGCGCATGGTATTGATCGTGTCCCGTTCGTAGCCGATCATCTCTTTGGTCGTAAACGCCCGGTCGGGCGAGTTGCCTTGCCTTTGTACTTCGACAAACTCACCTGATTTGCTGCGCTCTTCGAAGTTTGCTTTCACCTGGGCCAGCGTAGTTCCACCCATGGAGCGCCTGAGCGCATCTGTCAACAGGGCTCTCTCATCGGCCACGGCATCACGTTCGAAGTTTCGTTCTTTGGCGAAGGTCACGGCGGAATGAGAACTCTTTTTTTCCGCATCTTGGCCAACGTCACGCGCTCTTTCTATGGCCCCCGCCTTGACGTGCTCAGGTTGATCCCCAAACTCAATTGCCATGTCCTTGTGCCGCTGCTGCATCTCTTCATGCGAGAGCCCGATCTTTGGCTCGCGAGTGTGATGGGCGGCAATTTGCGCAGCGGCTGCGCCGCTCCGATTCTCTGTCGCCAGATGGTCTTTGATCTGTTTCCGGCGCGGACTCGAAGCGTCGAGATACTCGCGGCTATACCCCTTGATTTCCGGCTGACCGCTCTTGCCGTGTTCGATCTCGTAGCCCAACTCTTGCAGACGGTGAGCCAGTTCCGAGCGATACACGGCGGTAGCATACTGCTGCGTGCGATAGAGTTCCTGCGGTTGAAGTGGCCGTGTTTCCCCATTCGCCGTCTCTGTCAGATTGAAGAAGACCACGTGCGTGTGAAGCTGCGGCGCTGCATAACCGTTTACGGGCCTGGCGCTGTCGTGCTCGAATTTTGCCGCGACCCAATTCCCGGTTGTCTCCGGCTGGAGATTTCCTCCAAGCCGGGCCTGGACGTATCGCTCCATCTCGTCCAGGGCGACTACGACACTGGCTCGATGGGCCTCTTGCACGCGTTCATCGCCGCCCACAAGCGCCGTCAGCGATACGCTTTTCGGCGCGGAGAAGGTCGCATCCCACCCTGCGCGGTGCTCCATCGTCTTGACGGTTTTGCCTTGCTCGTTCACATATTCCCGCGCAGTCTGATGCCGAACTAACTGCTCGCCGCTAACCGGATGTTGGCCGTCGCTCAGTCGCCGAAATTGTTCCTCTTGGACGCCACCCCGCAAGCCCCACTTCTCGCCCAATTTCCCGTGCCACTCACCGCGTATCCGATCGCCTTCGCTGTAGTAGTTCTCCTGCGCATTGCTAAACTCCTCCTGATGATAAGTACGCGCTTGACCTGCACTGAGAGGCTTGGAAATGGTAAGCATGTTTCTTTTATTCAAAAAAGCGCCTCTTGGTGGGGGTCGCGGCATGCTCCAACTCTGG
Source organism: uncultured Acidobacteriota bacterium (assembly GCA_963733775.1). Lineage (GTDB taxonomy): Bacteria > Acidobacteriota > Terriglobia > Acidiferrales > UBA7541 > Acidiferrum. The sequence goes on from CAVTEE010000006.1 coordinate 1,640,705, forward strand.
TTCCTGACTCGGCGTTTGCTCTCGTGGCGCTGATTCCTGTCGCGTGCCGCTCGCTGGAGAACCACAATCAATTCCCGCATCAGGGGCTGCTCTCTTAACTGGTTCATGAGGCCAGGGCTCTGCCGTTACCAGGAAGTGGGGATTCTCTTTGAGTAGCGGAACTGAGAGCTCCTTGTGAAGACCGAACATTCTGTAGAGCATCGTGCGTTTCTCGTTCATTAAACCGAAGCCCCGAAAACGGTGTTTGGGATTGCCCTTAGCAACGTTCATCAAATCCGGGTCTCTTCGTCTCTTCCCATATAGCAGCGCAATTGAACGTTTGCGGTCAAGGAAGGTCGCTGGCAACAGACCCACGAAGAATAGAACGAGCCCAGCCCACAAAGCTGGCCGGACAAGATCCATAACGGTTTGGTTCTGATAAATCCAGTTTCCGAGGTAGGCGTGCATCTCGGAGTTTTTGCAATAAGTGCGATGGAATTCAAGGCACATCGCGCCATGCTTCAAGGCTTCCTCGGCGAGTGTGAAAGTATTCTCCCCGCGTTCTGTAACCGCAGCCACTACGTCACTGTCCAGCGCCAATCGGTTTCCCTTACGCGTAACAACCTGCAGCAAGGTATACCAACCGTTGTCGCGAACAACACCGCCTATCTGCGAGGCCGAAAAAGCTACAAAATAATGTCGTTCAAGTGGCGTCCAAACCCGCTTGTAACGGAAGCCTTGGACTCCCAGAGCCGCCACGATAGAGAGGAGTACGAGAACATAGGTGTAGAGCGGTTGAGTGCTCGGTCCCACCGTGCCCTTTGCTCGGCCCCGTTCCGTCCGCATTTCTTCGCTCCGATTGGGTTCTCTCTCAGCCTCGCTGTGGTTCCCTAGTTGCATTCATCAGCCGGTCCATTGCCTTTGCCAACTTGCCTGCATCTGCATGTTTGATAATATCGTCCATAGCTGTGCTCGTGAGCTGTTCCCGATTGGCAATGGTAAAAAGGATATTCATTAGGATCGTTCGCAAGGCCAGCAGCTCCGCAACAATGGTTTGCTCGGCAAGACTAGGCTTGGCGGCCTTCAACAAAGCATCGCGCGTCCACTCGCTGATCGTTTGATCGCCGGCGAGAGATTCAAACTGCGCGTACTCCTCTTCGGTGACTTTGGTGCTGATGGACTTGCTGCGTGGTCTAGCCATTTGGCACTTCCTGGTTTTGGACTGAAGAGACGCCCATGGGCGCGAACTGCCGCAATCAAAATCAACAAGTTCCCGTATAGGAACCAAAGACCGGTGGAGCGGGCCGCAAGAGTGAAAAAGTTGTTAGCTCCAGCGTTTGCCGCAAGTTCCCGTATGGCAACTTTGGTCGCCAAACAGCACCCGAAACGGGGTGACGTGTCCGTCCAACTCCCGGTGCCGAAGGCACCGCTCTTCGAAATACTCGGCTCTCGGGCCAACCGGTCGCGCAATCAGCCATGTTCGCCGTACTCCAACCGGAGTTCCGCAAGCCATCGTTCAATCTCAGGTAGAGCCGCTGCCGTGACGGACAATTCACGTAAGGCAGTCCATTCTTGTTCGGCAAACTCGAAGCTCACTTCGTTCCGCCTCAAGGAAAACATGATTACCTTGCCGCTTTTCTCCTTCCGGCTTGTGGCCACAAAATGCCGCCCATTCCAGGAGCGTTCCATTCGCCATTCGACGAGCATGGTTTCAAATTCGGCTAGCTCAGGGTAACGAGTTATCGTAAAGCTCACTCGACGCGCCGGACCGAGATCCACGGTCATGGCCAATTCGGGCCGGGCAACACCCGTAAACGAAACGGTGATGTCTTTGGACCGGAGCGGGTCGGGTAATATGATGCGCTGCCGAAAGTCTTCCTCGTTTGGAACTGCGGGTCGCACTGGTTGTCGGTTATGCCGCAACCAATGACCTCGCGCGGCGAGGCCCCAGAGAGTTGTCCAAAAGGGTGCGAGTGCCTGATCGAGTTGTGCACTGTCCAAACCTTCGCCATGAATCGCCATCAGCAGGCATCTGCCAACCGAGCCAGGCCGCTGCCACTTGTCCGTCCGCAGTTGGTCCTGCAAGCTGCCAATCTGGCTTCTCAGTGCTGCTATCCCCGCTTGCTCATTGTCTTCGGATGTTGGAGGGCTTGCGAAATCTCCCCCTAAGTTTCGGGCGTAGGACCAAACGTGTCTTGATGCTGGATTTTGTCGGTTGAAGTAGACGGCCTCGAAAGCGTTGAGCAAGTCGATGTAAGTTCCGCGGGAAGGAATTGCAGGCGAAATCAATGGTGGTTCCTGAGTCTCTTCTTCTGCACCGATCTGGACATAGATTGCAAGCACGTCCCACTCGGCTGCGGACAACGTGCGTTTGGACTCCCATTTCTTGCGAATGCGAAAAAGCGAAGCCGTGGGTGCGTGGAGCATTTCGTGACGTGCCGTCTCACGATCCATGCCTTCAACCCGCTTCTCAATTACGAGGAACGCAGCCTCTCCCAAGGACACCTCGCGTCCCCGCTGTTCGCTCAGGACTTTCTGGTAGCGTTCCAACAACTTAAGGCGGTCCTCATTCAGTCGAATGGAGATCACCTCGTGTCGGGGCTTCTTCTTCAGGATCGACGTCATAGTTGACATCTCCTACTACATGTGTGTATGGTGTTTACGTTATTGTAGTCGGTTCAACGGCCCAATGCAAGCGTGATCTTCCCGTGGGCTTGTGTAAGGCCGAAGAGTTAACGCGGTGATGCAGTCGTGAATCGCTGTACCCTCCTGGAGTCACTATCGCGCATGGCCGTACGATCCCAAATCGAGACCTCGGTGCACATCGAGCGGCATTATGCCGTTACGGAAATCGCCGAAATGTGGAACTTGAGTCCTGACAAGGTTCGTGAGCTATTTGAGAACGAGCCAGATGTACTTGTCATAGGAGAGCGGAGTCCACGCCACAAGAGACGGTACGTCACGCTGCGCATCCCTCAGAAAGTGCTCGAACGCGTTCATCATCGTCTATCATCGAAGGCTGACGTCCGGTAGGAGTACTCCACAATGCTGACCATCTATCGTCGTCATCGCAAGGATTGCAAGCAACGAGCAAAGGGTCGAAAACACCGCCACTGCCAGTGTCCCATTTGGGTTGACGGAACACTCGGCGGGAAAGAAATGCGTGAGTCTCTGAAGCTGCGCGACTGGCAGCGAGCACAGGAGATGATCCGCGATTGGGAGGCTGAGGACCGGCGCACGCGCCAGCAGGAACAGCAAATCTCAATTAAAGACGCCCATGAAAAGTTTATTGCGGACGCGGAAGCGCGGAAGCTGAACGACTCCACGCTGTACAAATACCGCCTGCTCTTCCGGCAGCTTGACGGTTTTGCGGAAACGTACAAACTGCGATTTCTCACGCAGCTAGACCTGGACACACTCGCAACGTTTCGCGCAACGTGGACAGAGGGGCCGCGCACAAGCCTCAAGAAGTTGGAACGGCTCAGGGCATTCATGCGTTTCGCTGAGAAAAGAAAGTGGATTGACGACAATCCGGCAACTGAATTGAAAGCTCCGAAGGTTTCCAATAAACCGACAATGCCTTTCACGCGGGAAGAAATGATTCGAGTTCTCCAGGCTCTTGAACCTTACGGAAAAAGCGCGGGCGCTCGCAACGCGCGACGGCTGCGCGCCTTTGTTTTGTTGCTGCGATATTCGGGACTGAGGATCGGCGATGCAACCCAGCTTGATGTAAGCCGCGTGGACGGTGCTTCCGTCAACTTGATTTGGCCCCTTTTGATCTTTTCTTTTGGCCCCACCCTCTGGTGATTCATCACTGTGTCGCCGGCCGGAGCGAAGCCCTGTGGCGCCCGTAGGGCGACGCGTTTAGGGCGCAGCGTAGGATGGCGACACAGTGAAAGTTTTATTTGCTGTCGCCTTTTTTCTCCAGCGTTCTTCGAAACCGATACGATTCGTTCCCGGTCTCGATGATGTGCGCCTGATCGGTCAAGCGGTCGAGCATCGCCTTGCACAACCTCGCATTCGGAAACATCGTCGTCCATTCCGAGAACGGCAAGTTCGTGGTCACGATCACCGCCGCTCGTTCCGCTCGTCCGGCGATAATCTGGAACATCATTTCCGCGGCAGCTTCCGGCATCGCCACATAAGCCATCTCGTCGATCACGATCAGGTCATAGCGCGTCCAGCGGTTCGTCACACGATTCAGTTCGCTCTTATTCTTGGCTTCGATCAGTTCGTTCACCAACTGCGCCGCGGTGGTGAAACGCACTCGTCTTCTCTGCCGGCAGGCCGCCACTCCGAGGCCGACCGCTAAGTGCGTCTTGCCCGTGCCTGCTTCTCCCAGAAGAATCACCGGTTCGCTGCGGCTCAAGTAGCCACCTTCGGCCAGATGCCGCAGCAGAGTTGCTGGAATGCACGGGGCGTGGGAAAACTCGAACTCTTCCAGCGTCTTCACTTTGGGAAAATGGGCCTCACGAATCCGCCGCGCTACCGTGTTGCGCTCCCGCTCTTCTACCTCGGCCTCCAGCAATGCTTCCAAATAGCTGAGATGACTCTTCTTTTCCTTTACCGCTTGCTCTGCCACTTGCGCGAACTGTCCGCCCAAGGTCGGTAGCTGCAGTCGCTTGGCATACTGTCGAATCGTCGCTTGTTGTACCGCAACGGTGGCCGCACTCATTGCAGTACTCCCGTCACAGGATAGTTCCGCAGCAACTGGTCGTAGTTCCTGGTAGTCGGTTGCGGCCGGTCGTAGCAACGTAATGCGCCGATCTCCACTGCTTCTGGTTCTCGTCTTCCAAGGCCTTCCGCATCCAGCAGCAGACGCACGGCCTCCACATCGAAACAACTCATCTCCAGAGCCTTTTCAATCGCTATTCTTACCGATGGGAATCCATGCTGACGGCCCAGGAGCAGAACATCGATCATCGCGCGTGTTCCCGACTGCCGGCCTTGCCGTTGCTTTAACATCTCCCAAAAAAGATCGAAGCTTGCCGGCCAACGTCCCTGCGCTCGCCACTGCTCGAGCGGTGTCGAACCTGCAAATGCTCCTGGTTTCTTCCTCAACGCTTCCAGATAGTGCTCCAGATTCAGAACCTTCTGCTGTCGATCGAAGCAGCGTTCGTGTCGCGCCACGCACTGCCCCTGATGCCATATCTCTACATACGTGGAATACACCTTGGCCTGCACTTCGACGCCGACTGGGAGGGGAACGGAGTAGAAGTTAGTCAGCACTCGTATGCAGCCGCTGGCATTCACATGGGGAAAGTGAACCGCGGCCAGGTCGAAGCCTTCTGCGGCCAGCGTGCGCAGGTGTTCGCGTTCGGTATGCATTCCTGCGCCAACGGTCTGGGTCCGCTCGCCGATCATCCGCTGCTCATCCTGCTTCGAGGCTTCCCGCAACAGGACATTCAGCTCTTCCCAACTCGCTACCTGTGGCACCGGCACCAGATGGTTGCGGCGAAAATAACCACCTTCGCCCTCCACGCCACCCTTCTCATGGCCTTCTCCTGGCGTGCAAAACTCCGACGCAAAACCCCAGTGTGACCGGAAGGCAATGAATCGCGTAGTCTCTTCGCGCTGATATCCCCGCAAAATCTTTTTCACCGCACTCTTAAGGTTGTCGTAGCGAAGTTTCGTGAATACTCCGCCGAAATAAGCAAACGCCAGCTCATGGGCTTCTAGAAAAGCTTGCTGGCTGGCGTGCGGGAACGCGCGATGGAAGGCTCCTCCGCTGGCCATGCTCCGCATGCAAAACAGATAAGTCTTCTGCCGCTCTCCGCAGATCTCTGCGTAGGCTTCATACCAGTCCACCTGGGCTTCTGCGCCCCAAGAATACGACTGCGGAATGAAGGTCTCTCGGCGAGTCAGCCCTAACTTGATCTTACGTTCGCGAACGTGGCGACGAATCGTGGACTCCGCCACTTTCACTTCCGGCATCTCCGCTCGGATCCGGCACCAGATGCGATGTGCCGTATGCCGTTGCTTTCGTGGCGCCTTGCAGTCCGCTTCCAGAAGCGCATCGACAAAGGCCATCGCCGGTGCCAGCTTCGATCGCTCTCGCACCGGTGTCTTTCGTTCTACCGGAGTCGCACTGAGCACTGCCTCACGCACCATGCGTCGATGTATCCCCAACTTCTTGGCGATCCCGCGAATCGTTCCCCCGCCATGCTCATACTCACGTCGGATCTGCTCGAATAGCTCCACCTTGGCTCTCCTGTCCACCCGGCCTCCCCTTGGGCGACTGAGCCCGAAGCGGAGTACACCGTATCTGGTTTTCAGTAAGGTGGGGCCAAATCAAAGTATCGAAAGGGGCCAAGTCAGAATATCGAAATCAGACGGGAACAAGCTACTTCTACACACGCAAAAGACTGGCGTACCGGTGTACTGCGTTCTGCCTGATGTGGTCGTTGAAGCGTTGAACGTAGCACCGCGCTCAAGTGAGCGGTATTTCTTCTGGACAGGCGTATCGAAGGTCCACAGCGCAAAGGGAAAATGGCAACGCAGATTGCAGCGTCTCTTTGAATTCGCAAAAGTCCCCAAGGGTCATCCACACCAATTCCGCGATACCTTCGCCGTCGAATTGTTGCTCGCGGGTGTTCCGCTCGATAGAGTCTCGATACTTCTCGGCCACGCCAGCATTCGGATCACAGAGCGTCACTACGCCCCATGGACGCGTTCTCGCCAAGAGCAAATTGAAGCTGATCTCAGGGCTGCGTGGAGCAACGATCCCTTGATTGGAGAGGTACACGCGGGGTACACGGGAAAACACGTCGCCAGAACGCCTGTGTTTTCAAGAAGAAAGGTTGGTAGGGGCGGTGGGGATCGAATTTAGCAAATCGCGGAATTTAAAGGAACTCTGCGGTTTGCCTTGGAAGCCTAAGTCATTTGTTGTCTATACCCGGAACTGCCGTTGCCCCCGGATTGCCCCCTGATTTTAGGCGCGAGTTTCACGCGCTTTTTCTCTCCGGCAAAATCATCCGAACCACTTTGCTATTCGCCGCGCGCAGTGCTTGCGACACTGTATGCGTGTAAATGTTCATCGTTGTTCGAATGTCCGAGTGCCTCAGCAACTCCTGCTGAACCTTCATGTCCGTCCCGTAAGCGTGCAACAAAGTCGAATACGTGTGGCGAAACGTATGCCAACCGATTCGAGCGATGCCAGCCTTTTCAGCGGCGGGCCGCAAGTGGTAACGCACGACTTTGTGCGCCCACCACGGCTTGCCCGTAAAAGGACTCACGAAGACCCAACCTGTCTGCAACAACGCATCGGGGATTCCTTCCCGATGTCGACGAAGAATGTCTACAAGCTTTCGATCCAGGGGAAGCCACTTTTCTGAGCCTTCGGTCTTTGTGGATTCCACTCGGCCATAGACCCAGGACCTCTGAATCTTCACTCGCAAACCTTTCCAGTCGAAGTCTTCCCAACGCAGCCCAAACAACTCACTTGCCCGAAGCCCGAGTGATACATCCACCATGGACATCGACCTGGTGTCGTCGTCGAGATGCGACCAAAGACTGTGAAGCTCCTCAACCGTCAAAGCGCGCGGTTGCTTCACGCGTTTCGTGAGCCCTTTGAGCTTCATAAGGCTCATCGGGTTTCGATTGTATTCGATAAGCTCCCAGCGCATCGCCCACTCGAACAAAATATGCATCACACTGCGGATATGGCCTTTGCTCTTCGGCGCGAGATTCAGCCCCTTCAGCCATATTTCTACGGCCAGCGGCTTCACCTTCGACAAGGGAACTTGCTCCCAGCGCGGATTGATGTGATTGACCATCCATGACTGATAGCGATCTGCCGTTCCCTTGCGCTCAGGCAACGCTTCCCTAAGGAAGCGATTGATGAGTGCGCCGAAAGTCACGACATCCGCCCCCGGCGGATTCGCAACTGCTAACCGGAGGCTCTCGGCAGCCTGCCACGCATCTGCCTTCGTCGGATACTGCTTAACATCACCGACAAGGACGGCGCGTTTCGAACTGTGTCTGCCAGGAGCACCCTCGTGATAGCGCCAGACCCATACTTCGGGACCGCGTTTTCGTTTCTTCCGTTCCAACCAACCGAATTGATGCCGTGCCCGCTTGAACATGACGATTTCTCCTCAGTTCTAGCGGCACGAGTGACTCGATGAATTTACATCCATCCGCATCCACGAGTCCAGTTCAGAAGAATAGAAAAACCATCTACCAAATCGGAAGTGGCCTGGGATTTCGCCGCGTGCGGCCATTCGTTTGATCGTCCGTGGATGAACTCTTAAGAGTTGGCTCGCTTCATCACAGGTCATGGGGCGCTCTACACCGAACGGCGTCGCAGAAGTTTCGCTATCCCCAATGTGAACGGACGTAAGGCGGGATACGTGTGGTGCTTGCGTGCTCATGGGACGACTCCTGGCGCTTAGAAAACAATTCGCCCAACGATGCAACCTGAGAGTAGTGCGGCTTTTTCAGACCCGTCCAATACTTCTCGAAATCCGCATAATAACTGCCCGGTATGGATTCTAGAAAGATGCGGTCTCCACTTGCGCCGTCGTCTCGCCACTGAAGTCCGCAGTGGCAAGCCTCGCGCCATCCGCTCCGACCGCCCTACGGAAATACCACGTCCTCCGGTGAATGCGTTGGATTTCGTCCCCCTGTCCTGTGCGAAGGGACGCAATCCCAACTCACCGAAAGGACAAAAAAATGAAAGTAGATGAAGTAAAACAACTCACAAACAAGGCCCTTGAAGAGCTTGTACAGGCGCTCGAAAGCGGCCATAGCGAGGCGCTTACCGCCTATCTCAAAACCATGTCTCTGTTCTCGAAATACTCGCTCAACAATCTGTTTCTGATTGCGCGGCAACGGCCCGATGCCCGCCGCGTTGCAGGCTTCCATACCTGGCGGAAGCTAGGACGCTATGTCCTCAAGGGCGAAAAAGGAATCGCCATTATTGCGCCGTTAGTTCGCCGTAAGTCAGACGAGGAATCTAAGCGCGCCGACGACGAGCGCGTTATCGCGGGGTTCAAGGTCGCGCACATCTTCTCCGAAGAACAAACCGACGGCGAGCCATTGCCCGAGTTGGGAACCGTGACCGGCGACCCGTCCGCCTACTTGGAGCGGCTCACGAAATACATCACCGAGGAGAACATCGCCCTCAAATATTCCGACGAAATCGCGCCGGCCAAGGGCACCGCCGTACCGGGGAAAATCACCCTGCTGCCAGGCCAAGCACCGGCCGAACTGTTCTCGACATGCGTCCATGAACTCGCGCACTGCTGCCTCCACCAAACCGCTCGCCGCGCGGAAACTACCAAGCGTATTCGGGAAACCGAAGCCGAAGCGGTTGCCTTTGTGGTGTGCAATGCAATCGGACTCGGGACGGGAACCGCGTCACAGGACTACGTTGGCCTGTACGGCGGAGACGCGAAGCTACTCGTCGAAAGCCTCGAACACGTCCAGCAAACCGCCAGCCGCATCCTCACCGCCATCGCGCCAGAAAATTCGGCCACTCCCGCCTAGCGGGAGTGGCTGCTCTTGCATAAAAATCTCGAAAATACTCAGGACAGCGTTTCGAGAAGTTTGACAGGTCTTACCCGAAGTGCGCGCGCTAGCGCAACGATGTTGATGATCGCGATATTCCGTTCGCCCCGCTCGACGCCTCCTACGTAGTTACGATGCAGATTCGCTAGTTCAGCCAGCTTCTCTTGCGAGAGGCCACGCTCCAGGCGCAACTTTCGCACCTGTTTTCCGAGAGAAGTTCTAGGGTCGGGACTTGGCACGCGGCCATCTTTGAAGCGATGACCACGATGAGTCTACACACGATGAGTGTGATAGAGATTTGATTCAGTGCGCGGGCAAACTGCCCGCGGGTGAATTCGAGTCAAAAGAGAGTCATCTGGCGCCCGCGCCGTTCGAGGCTTTCGGACTCCGGCGACAATGGCTGGAACGTATCGATCAGAAATTTCCGCAAAGACTTCAATATCGGAGAGCCATCGTCTCGGAGGTAGGCGAGTCCCACCTCTGCGGTCAAAAACTCGTCCACCAGCCTGCGAAATATAATTCCATCTCGCGCCGGATGCTGAGCCCAAGGCATGATCAACCCCGCGAGGAAACCGCTTTCCAGAATGAGTTCAAGCACTTCCGTTTGCGTCGTCGCTTGTTGGGCGATGCGCGGACGTACGCGGGCCACTCCAAAAATCCGATTCAAGTCTTCGCCGAAGCGTGGTTCGATATCTCCGCGTATGGTCGCGAGTGGAATGTCGTCGAGGTCCGTTATTTGGACCGTATCTTTAGTCGCCAGCGGATGTCCCACTGGCAACGCCAGGACCAGCGCCTCCCGATACAGTCCCTCGCAGGTCACGGCCTGTTCACGAATTGGCAGGATGACGAGTCCCGCGTGGAGTGTTCCGCGCACCAGGCCATCGGCCTGCTCTGACGTGTGCGCGCTAACGAGGCGCACGTCGGCTGCGGGATGAGTTGACGACAAATGGCGCCGCACCTTGGACAGAATGCGCAAATCGATAAGCGGCGAATAGCCGATGCTCCAAGGGCCGCGATACTGGCCTTTCGCCGCCCGCGCCCCCTGGACGGCACGATCGGCGTGGAACAGAGTCACCCGAGCCTCGGCTGTGAATGCCTCGCCAGCCGCGGTCAGTCGGACTTCTCGCTTGTTTCGCTCGAAGAGTTTAGCGCCCAGATATTCTTCTAACTGTCGGATTTGTCTGCTTAGCGCAGGTTGGGCAACATGCAGGCGCGCCGCCGCGCGCGTAAAGTTAAGGACTTCCGCCAGCACTGTGACATAGCGATACAGCCGAAGTTCGACGCCGGGATACATGAACCCTCGCGCTCGCCGCAATCACTACCACTGCCTGCCTCAAACCTATCGATGGCTGTCGAGTCCAAACCCGAACCATCTCCTAATGTCATCGTGGAACATTCGCGGAGTGCTGTCGTCAGCACGTCCACCCCTCATAACCAGAACATTCTGATGCATAGACGCAGGAATTGTTAAAAGAGTTTTACCGAAAAATTCTGGTCGTGCGGCAAAACGTATTTCTCGAAACCAGAAATTTGTATCACGCTGATTGAAAAATAATTCGGCGCATGTCCTATTGCTTAGTGTTGAGCGTAAAGATTTGAGGATTCCCGGAGCCTATCTCGCGATGACGAATCCGTTTACTTCGACAGAACAACGAATTTCAATCCCGTTGAAATTCTAGACTCGCCGTGCGCCAGGATCCGCGGGCAGCAGCCCAGAAATCCAAACTTGGGCACTAAGTTTTTGTGACAGCGCTTGTTGGTTTTGCACACGTTGCTCCAGGAGAGCGTTCGACCTCGACATCGCAAAACGTATGTCTCGAAACCGCCAATTTGTATCAAGTCTCTATAAAATAATTTAACCCGTGCGCTATTGTTTAGCGGTTGAGTCCGTGCCTATAATTCACAAAACCCAATGTCGCCGCATGAGCATTTCGACTCGCTCGCGGACGATGATCTGCTGCGCAACATAGTTCAGGGCTGTACGGACTGCTTCGCGCTGCTGTTTCATCGCTACTGCCGTCAGGTTTTCTCCGTCTCCTTCCGCATCATCCGAGACAAGGCTGAGGCGGAAGACATCCTTCAGGAAGTTTTCCTTTCAATCTACCAACAGCAAGAGCGATACGATCCGTCACGCGGCAGCATCAGGACGTGGATTCTGCAATTCGCCTACTTTAAGTCCTTGCTTCGCCGGAGATACCTCCGAATCCGGCATTTCTACAATGACGAGGAACTTTCCGAAGCCCGCGAGATGCGTGGAAGCGAACCCTCCGGCCTTAGGGGGATGAGTTCCGGAGAATGGGCGCGGTATGTGGAGACTGGCATCGCGACGCTTGGCATAAAGCAGCGCCGTGTCATCGAACTGGTGCATTTCGACGGTTATACTTTGCAGGAAGCGTCGGAGATTTTAAGAGAATCTTTAGCCAATACGAGAAATCTATATTACAGAGGGCTGAAGGAGCTCAAAGAGTTCCTGAACAAGGCGGCGCTGAAGAAGGCCCATGAAACAGTGGTTCTGGAAAGGAAAGATGCCTATCGCTTCGAGTCCTAATCACCCCGGCAAGGACTGGTACGAAGAGCTCTGCGCTCTTGCCGCAATAGGAGAACTCTCGCCATCGGAGTTCGAGGAGCTACAGAAGCATCTCGCGGAGTGTGAAGATTGCAGGCAGGTGTATGCAGATTTTCGCCGCGTCACAGCCGCAGACCTTGGGACCGTGGCCGCTCTGAAGCATTCGGAACGAAGTGCGGACGGCGCCGGAGCACTGGTAGACGAAAGTGCGGTTTTGGGTCGCTTGCTGGATCGAGCGACGCGCGAGCGAGTGCAGCGGTCTACTGAGAGTATGCCCAGGGAATCCGAGTTGGAGCGGCGACGGACGCGAGAGAGATTCGCCAGATTGATGATCTTGCTTCGCCGGTCGGCGCTGTCGTATGGCTCGCTTGGGTTAATTTTGTGCGCGGTAGCGGCATTAGGAGCCTATCGCCTTAGAGAGGCGCAACTCACGCCGACGCTGCATGGTCTGAAACACGAAGTATCCGACTGGAAGAGTCGCGCCGACGCCATGGCAGCGCGGGAGAAGGCCGCTTCGCAGTCACTCCGGCAGGCCGAAACAGAGCGCGAGGCCTTCCGTAGATCACTCACGGATGCCGAGGCGAAGTACGCGGTTTTAGACGCTCAACAACGGTCTCTACAGGCTGAGCTTGCCAGCGAGCGAGCGCAACTCGATCAGAAGGGGCAAGAGCTCGAAGCCGCGCGCAGCACAACCGAGGACAGAAGTAAGGAAATTGCGCAACTAGAAACCAGGGTCCAGAACGCTGTACAACGAACTGAAGATCAGCGAAGAATTACGGAGAGCCTGCAGGGCAAACTGCAATCGGCACAGCAGCAGGTTCAACAGCAGGCAGCAACCACACCCGAAGCCCAAGGGTTCGGCGACGCAGAAGCCAAAGAACTGTTTGGCGCACGCGATCTCCATATCGTAGATGTCTACGACGTGGACATCAAAGGGAACACCCGCCGCAGCTACGGGCGTGTTTATTACGTCCAGAAAAAGTTGCTAATCTTCTACGCCTTCGATCTGCAAGATAAGAAGCACAACCGCGCAGCGGCTGGATTTCAAGCATGGGGTTATCGCCAGCCTTCTGACGGCCAGCCGGAAAGCCTGGGCTTATTCGATGTGGACGACGCTTCTGCTAACCGATGGGTTTTGAGGGTGAATAACCCACGGGTACTCGAACGCATTGACGCCGTATTCGTGACGCTGGAACCGCCCAAAGGTAGTCCCTCGCCCCGTGGCCGCAGGGTCCTCTACGCGAATTTAGCTGGCCCCGCAAACCATCCTTAGGCTGACCTCTTTCCGTTCGTTCATAAAACTTTCACAATGGCTGAGAACATCCTCCGGTTTTCAGCAAATACCTAAATAGAGCAGTGGTTAGTGGCGTGTGTCTTGGTCGGCAGAGAGCCGACGATTCTCGGAGGGGGAATGAAAATTAGATTCATGGCGCGTGTACTCCTCGTAGTGTTGGCGGCTTTCGGACTTCTTGCGAATGCTTCGCATGCGCAATCGACAAACGCCGCTGTCGGCGGGCAGATCACAGACGAGCAAGGGCGAGTCGTTCCTGGTGCAACCGTGGTGCTGACGAATCTGAATACCGCTGTGACATACGAAGCCAAGACGAATCGGGACGGATTTTACAACGCCCCTAACTTGCCGCCAGGAATATACCGCGCGAATGTCACGAAGGATGGTTTCAAGAATATCGTGAAGGGTGACATTGAATTGCACGTGCAAGACGTTGCTTCGATTAATTTTCAACTGCAGATTGGTTCTGTGAACGAGACTGTGACCGTCGAGGCCGGCGCGTCGATGATAAATACAACGGATGCTTCGGTCAGCACGGTCGTGGATCAAACCTACATCAAGAATATGCCGCTGAATGGGCGTAGCTTCCAGGATTTGATCTTGCTCACGCCAGGCGCGCAGACGCAGACACCCCAAGTTTCGGTTTCCCTTGCGGGTGGGCCTTCTGGTCTCGGTCAGACAGGCGAATTTAGCGTCAATGGCCAGCGTACGGAATCGAATTATTACACCGTGGACGGTGTGAGCGCTAACGTAGGGGCAGCTGTCGGGCAAAACATGACGCAAGGAGGCGGGGCAAGCGGTTCCATTGGAGCTTCGACAGCTTTGGGTACTACGCAAGCTCTTGTGTCCGTGGATGACCTCCAAGAGTTTCGTGTGCAAAGCTCTACTTACTCTGCAGAATCTGGGCGCAATCCAGGGGGACAGTTTGCCTTTGAGACGAAATCGGGCACCAATCAATGGCATGGTACCGCGTACGACTATTTACGAAACGATGTCTTCGACGCAAACAACTGGTTTAATGGATTCTGTTCGGCGGGGCCATCCTGCCCTTTTCCGAAAGCGAAAGAGCGGCAGAACGATTTCGGAGGGACATTCGGCGGCCCCGTTAAGATTCCGGCGTTGTATAACGGAAAAGACAAAACGTTCTTCTTTGTCTCGTACGAAGGGCTACGTTTGACTGCGCCGCAGCCCGCGACGACGAGTGTGGTCCCCGACCTCTGTATGCGGGGGGCAGCGGCTGACTGTCCGTCCTACAGGGCGCCGGGCGCCAGTGTCCTCGAGCCCGTGCTAAATGCGTTTCCAGTGCCTAACGGTAGTGAAGTCTTAGTTTCATGCAATCCGGCAACTGACCCCACATGTCCCTCCTCAGGCCAGAAGCAGGACGGATTGGCTCGGTATATTGCGAGTTGGTCTAATCCGAGTTCGCTAGACTCCACGAGCGTCCGTTTCGACCACATCGTAAGCGACAAATTGAGACTGTTCTTCCGGTTTAGTGACACGGCCTCAAACTCGTCGACTCGAGGAGGAGGCGTTTTCTCGCTGAATAATACTTATTCCTATACGATGCGGACTTATACGGCTGGCGCCAGTAGCATCTTTACAAACCGCCTTAGCAACGATTTCCGTCTAAATTACAGTTCGAACGTAACTGTCTTTGGGCAAACTATCGACGCGTTCGGGGGCAATACGCCGGTCAATTTGCAGCAGGTTGTAGGATTGGGGACAGGGTCGTCTCCTGATGTTGTCCTTGTTTTCCCCGGAAACCGCGTTGACCTTATCGAGCAGCAACAATCTGGTAGTCAAAAACAGTGGAACTTCGTGGATGCTGTGGGTCTAACTTTGGGGCACCACCAGTTCAAATTTGGTATGGACTATCGCAGGCTGACGCCGGATGCAAGCCCGCCCAATCCTCACGTGGTGTTTGCTTATTTCAGCGAAGCTAAGGTCACGACGAACAGCGCATCGACGTTGTCGCAGGCGCTTGCACCAATACACCCGTTGTATCAAAACTTCTCGGCGTTCGGGGAGGATGAATGGAGGGTTTCACAGCGTTTGAGTCTCTCTGTGGGGCTGCGATGGGAGGTGAACCCGGCACCAGGCGTCACGCAAGGAATCAAACCTTATACTGTGCAAGGGGCAGGGCCTGATACTTGGACACTGGCGTCGCAGGGCACACCCCTTTGGCGGACCACTTGGTACAACTTTGCACCTCGGTTAGGTGCTGCGTACATACTCCGAAATGCGCCGGGTTGGGAAACCGTTGTGCGCGGGGGCGGTGGCGTTTTCTTTGATACGGGTCAACAGTTGGGGTCGCAGGGCTTTGTGGGGCCACCGTTTGCAACATCGACTGGGTTGCGCCCCGGCGGGGCGTTTCCTGCGTTTCCGTCACCTCCACCTATCGTGAATCCGCCCCCTGCAAATTTCGGTTTTGCCTATGGTTTTGCGCCGCATCTGCAACTGCCCTATACGCTTCAATGGAATGGTGCCATCGAGCAGGCTCTGGGCAAGTCGCAGGCTCTCACCGTCACATATGTCGGTTCGCACGGGTCGAGGTTACTGAAGCAAGATCAAATCACCCCCACAAACAATCCTAACGCATCCTTCTTTGGATTCGTTTCGAACGGCCTGACGTCAGACTACGATTCTTTACAGGTTCAGTTCCGACGGAAGCTGGGCCGCGGTCTCACGGCCCTAGCTTCATATACTTGGTCGCACTGCATCGACTCTGGTTCAGAGAATTTCAACTTGGGGTATCAGCGCGGAAATTGCGACTTTGACGTCCGGCACAACCTTTCGGCTGCTTTCTCCTATGATCTACCGAATCTGAGGCAAAACGCTTTTCTGAATGCCGTGCTACGCCACTGGGGAGTTGATAACCGCTTCACCGCCCGCTCGGCGTTTCCGGTAACTTTGGCTGGAAACGGGTTACTGCAACCAAATGGAGACTTCTACGATGAGGGGCTCAGCTTTGTGCCAGGCCAATCGGTCTATCTCTACGGCGGAAATTGCGCAACTGTTCTTCAAGGGTTGGGGGACCTGGCACCAGGGCAGGGATGCCCCGGCGGACGGGCGATCAATCCCAATGCCTTTATGAATGTGTCTTCCGGTTTCGGCGATGCTCCACGCAATTTCGCGAGAGGGTTCGGGGCTTGGCAATTGGATATGGCGATCCGACGGGATTTCCCGATCGCGGAAAGACTGAAGCTACAATTCCGTGCAGAGGCGTTCAATATTTTCAATCACCCGAATTTTGGAACCGTCGACCCTCACTTCGGGTCGACCACTTTCGGCCAAGCCACGGCTACGCTCGCAAGCTCGCTGGGCGTTCTAAATCCGCTTTATCAAATGGGCGGTCCGCGCTCCATGCAGTTCGCCCTCAAAATCGTCTTTTGATAGAGAACTTTTCGGTTGTGGGGGGACAGCATGCTGCGTCCCTACAAGACATTGTCGCCCATTCTGAGAAGAGGCGTTTGTGTTCACGAACAAACGGAGGCTTACTCCAGTCTTTATTGCCGCATTTCTATGTCTTAACAGCATCATTGCTTGGGCGCAACAGACAAAGCGGCCCTTCACCGTCGCTGACGATATTGGGTTCGTGTATTTTGCAGACCTGTACGGGGGAGCTGAGGCGGTCCGGGTTTCGCCGGACGGCAATTATTTCGCCGTGGATACGGAGCGTGCACGTCTCGACCTGAACCGTGTAGAGGACTCCCTGCGATTCTACTGTGCCCAGGATGTCGAGAAGTTCCTGACGCATTCCGATGAGTCGCGGCCGCCATCACCTGTATGGGTCGTGAATCGTTCTGAAAAGCGGGGTGCCGTCATCAGGGCTTGGCGTTGGCTGGCAGACTCTAGCGGAGTGGCCTTTCTGGAGCCCACAGCCCATGGCAATCAGCGTCTCGTCCTGGCCGATTTTCGAAAGAAGACGATCGAACCACTGACGTCCCCGGCGGAAAGTATCGGGTCTTTCGATGTCCGTGACCGACAACACTACGTCTACACCATTGTTGATTCGGCCCAAGCGCAGAAAATGCGCGAGGAACATCTAGCGGCGATCGTGGGTACCGGACGCTCGCTTTCCGAGTTGATTCTTCCGGACGGTTCGCGAACAGCCCAAATAGCTTCGCCTCCCAGTCATCTCTGGGCGGTTGTTGGGGGTAAGCGCTTCGAGGCGAAGCGCGAGGGTGTGCCAATTGTTCCCGAGGGAAGTCTGGCGCTGTCGCCCGATGGTGGTTCCTTGGTCACGACGTTGCCAATTGCCGAGCTTCCGCCATCATGGGAAACACTCTACCCGCCGCCCTTTGCCTCTTCCCGTGCCCGTATCCACGTCGGCGGCTCTGCGCGGCATTACGTTCGAATCGATCTGCAAACTGGCTCGATTGAAGCATTGACCAACGCACCGACCAGCAACGATGCGGGGTGGTGGGCAGGCGGCACTCTCAGTTGGTCGAATGACGGGCAGGAAATCCTGTTGCCTGGCACCTTCATCGAGGGCGGAGGGAACCAGCCTTCGCGACCGTGTGTCGCAGTTGTGGATCTGCCTTCCAACAAACGCACGTGTGTAGAAATGCTGAAAGGTCGTACCGAGACTGGTGTCGAGGCAGATTACCATCTAATTATTGCTACCGGATTCGTGGGCGGAGACAAGCGCCGAATCGTGGTGACCTTTATGAACCGCCAGGACGATTCGGTAGGAACCACGGAGTATGGACCCACGGCGGATGGTGCTTGGCAAGCCCTCGCGCAGAACAGGGGGAAACTCGAAATCGGGCATGATGGCCTGCAGGTTGCCGTGAGGCAGGGGCTCAACGAACCTCCGCAGTTGGTTGCTACAAACAACCAGACGTCGCGAGTCATCTGGGACCCCAATCCGCAATTCAAGAGCATCGAACTAGGACAGGCCAGTGTTTACACATGGAAGGACAAAGCAGGGCGGGAGTGGAGAGGCGGACTGTACAGGCCAAGCAATTACAAGCCGGGAGAGCGTTATCCCCTGGTGATTCAGACGCACGGGTTCTCGGAACCTTATTTCCTACCCTCCGGCCACTTTACGACAGCATTCGCGGCCAGAGCGCTGGCCGCGGCGGGAATAGTTGTGCTGCAGGCCCGCGACGACGACGGGTGTCCTGTCGGAACCATTGATGAAGGTCCGTGCGCTGTTTCAGATTACGAAGCGGCTGCAAGCCAACTGGTATCGCAGGGACTGGTGGATCCGGGAAAGATCGGGATTATTGGATTCAGCCGCACTTGTTTCTACGTCCTGGAGATGCTTACCGTTGGGTCGCTTCACCTCAAAGTAGCCGCGGTCACGGATGGCGTCATGGGGAGTTATTGGCAATACATAGCGAACCCGGAGCGATTTTCCACGGAATTTAATTCCATGATTGGCTCCGCGCCTTTCGGTGAGGGATTGCAGCAGTGGCTGAAGCGATCACCAACCTTCAATTTAGAAAAAGTTAATACACCACTAATGGTCGTCGGAGAAGGCCCTTACAGCTTGCTCTTTATGTGGGAACCCTATGCAGCATTACGCTATCTGCACAAGCCAGTGGAATTGATGATGCTGAATACGAACGAGCACGTTCTGACAAACCCCGCCGTGAGGTTGGCGTCGCAGGGTGGGAGTGTGGATTGGTTTCGGTTCTGGCTGCAGGACTATGAAGATCCGGATCCTGCTAAGGCCGAGCAGTACAAGCGGTGGCGGGAACTTCGCAAACAGCAGGAACAGAATGAAAGAAACGCCGCGGCGCCTGCGACGAGCAATTGAAATCTACTCAAAGAACCTCTTGGACCGTGTGAAGCGAGTAGAGGTGTTGCTGATGGATGTGGACGGTACGCTCACTCGCCGCGATATCACACTGCTGTCCATGGCCGATGGATCGGCGCTCGAGATCAAAACCTTCGACGCGCACGACCGTCAAGGATTGTGCCTCGCTCGCGCGGGCGGTATACGCACGGGAATCATCAGTGGCCGCGAGAGTGCGGCTCTCCGCCGCCATTGCGAAGAGCTTTGCCTGGACTTTGTGTATGAGAGACAGGCGCACAAGGTTGCTGCCTATGAGGACATTTTGAAAAGGGCCCAAGTGGGTGAGTGCTGTGTGGCATACCTTGGAGATGATTTGCCGGATCTCCCTGTGATGCGCCGCGTGGGCTTTTCTGCCGCCGTAAGCGACGCAGTACCGGAAGTGAAACGTGGCGCGCATTACGTTACAAAGGCCTTCGGAGGTGCGGGTGCGGCTCGGGAACTTGTCGAGCTCATACTGAAGTCCAAAGGCGTCTGGGAAGACATGATCGACAGAGCGCGCGCATGATGGTGGCTGGGAGGATTTACGCCAGAGCTCCCGGTTCAACGTGCTCAAGCGCCGCAGCAGGCGGGTAGTGGCAGCCCTAAACGGAACAAATCAGGAAGTGAAGTATGCGGCTGAAATCGGCATGGACCACAACCTGGGATGACCTGTGATCCGATCGGGGGTCTCGTACAAATTCCGTGTATCGAGCGCAACGCGATGGGAGCTGTCAAGGCCATCAACGCATGCCGGATCGCGATGCGAGAAGAGGGCGAGCACAAGGTTTCTCTCGACCAGGTGATCAAGACGATGTATGAGACAGGAAAGGACATGCAAACACGCTACAAGGAAACTGCGCTCGGTGGTGTTGCGACGCTGAACATCATCGAATGCTGATTACTTTGAACTGTGTGGTGCTGTCTGCCGAGATAAATGTTACTAATTGGACTGATTCTGGAGTGCCGTGTTATTAGATAAGCTAGATGGAAAACAACGGCCAATTCCGATCCGCTGTGGCCACGCCCTATTCCGTAGAGGGTCCGCTTGGAACTTCCTTTTCAGCTTTTCTGACCTCCCGCTTCAATGGAATCCTCGCTGTAATCGCTGTCTCGATTGTACGAATTAGCATAAGCGTCGAAACCGGATAGCGACCAGCACAAGAGAAATTGATTCAGTGCCACAGGCCGCTATCCGAAGTAGATAGCGGCCTCGTTCTTTTTGTGGAGATGTGGAAGAACGGGAGAACTAGATATGGAATTCATGCAACTGGAAATGTTTGTGGCGGTAGCCGAAGAGCGTAGTTTCCTGCGAGCCGCGGAGCGTGTTTTTCGTACCCAACCAGCTGTCAGCATTAGCCTGCGGAAGCTCGAAGGGAGAATTGGCGTTCCTCTGCTCGACCGCTCCGACCGCCGCAGAGGTAGGCTCACGCCTGCCGGTGAAGTCCTCTACAAATACGCGTCCCGCATCCTTGGCTTGCGGGACGAGGCGTTAACCGCGCTTAAAGAAGAAGATTTTGCCTCTGCAGGAAATCTGCGCATCGGTGTGACGATTGGGGAAAATTTCGAATGGATTCCCCAACTAACTAGAAGGTTCAACATTCAGTACCCCAACATTCGGGTGGAGATTCTTTGCGATCGTCCCGTGAATTTCTTCAAGGACTTGACGGAACGGCGCATCGACATCGCCTTCCTCTCAGGTCGGCCAAAATCCGACGCTCAAAGTAAGAACCTGATCGTAACGCGTGTTAAAGGATTTCGGCGTCACGGATCGTTTTGGGCCGTTCGGCCGAGACTCGGACGGTCGTCCCTTGCATATGCGTTTGAGGAGAATCTTATGGAGCAGTTCAAAAAGTCGACGAGTACTCGAGGCGTTAAAAGAATTGAACTTGCAAGTTTTCCCATAGCGAAGCCAGCTGCGACAGACCGCCTCATTTCGCACCGAAAATGCCGATGAGTCCGCTCGACCCGAGTACGCATACGATCAAAGGCCTAATTGCCGAACGTGAGGTTACGTAGTGTTCATGACAATTCAACCACTGGGGGATAGAAGAATGGATGTTTCTCAATTGCGGCGCGTTGTGGTGATCAAGCTCGGAGGGTCCGTCCTCGTGGACGACGAGTCCTATCGTCAAACTGCAAGATTCCTTGTGCGTCGTTTGCACGAGTGCGCGGAGGAGCGTTTTCTCGTGGTGGTCTCCGCGAGGAAGGGTCTGACCGATGACCTGGAACGACTCGCTCGCGGAATCACGGGATACCCGAATCCGAGGACCCTCGACTTGCTGTGGTCGACAGGGGAAATGCGTTCCGTTGCGCTCCTGACGCTTCACCTTGAGGAATTAGGAGTTGCGGGGATTGGTTTAAATGTTCATGAAACGGGATTGCGTTTCAACGGGGCCGCAAAAACAGAAGTGAAAGTTGAATCGCTGTCTGGCGAGCTTCAAAGAGCATTCGATGATCATCTCGTCGTGGTCGTGCCTGGATTTTTTGGGACATTGACGAGCGGAACACTCGTTTCCCTCGGTCGCGGCGGATCGGATCTGAGTGCAGTCCTTCTTGCTCACGAATTCGAGGCCAAGAGATGCGAGCTCATCAAAGATGTCCCAGGTTACTTTACAGAAGACCCGGACACCACCGCACGCGCTCAACACCTGCCCTGGGTTTCCTATGAGACAGCGATAGACATGGCGCAACGTGGATGCGAGTTGGTCCAGCGCGTGGCGCTGGAAGCAGCTCGCGAACGTAGCTTACGCCTCGTCGTCCGAAGTTTGGACGACGAGGCACCAGGTACGGTTGTTTCGACGCGCACAATTCAAGAATGCACGTCCGTAACTGAAAACTAGTTGGCCGACGGCGATGACCTCCAAGCAGTGCTGCCCAATGCGCCCAGAACGCATCACGTTCGTTATCAAAGCCGAGAATCGAGCCGATGTTCTGCCTCGCGTGGTCATGCTCTTTCACCGATTGAACGTCGAAATCCAGGCGCTGTACATGGTTAGGCGGCGAGGTTCAGAAACCGTGGGGGTGAACGTGACTATCGAGGCTGACCGAAGCGGAGCCCGGCGCTTGGAAGCCAATCTTTATAAGGTCGTGAGTGTAAGGAGCGTGAAGACCCAACGTGGGGCAAAGGAGATTTGACGGATCCCAGCGAACGGTAATCCGTTTTGCGAAGTACCTTGCCCGCATAAAGCGTCCGACCAGCACCTGTGGGGCGCAGCACCGTGAGAACATCCTGCGGTTCCAGACGTGAGCCTGGCCAAGGTATGTCGCAGACTAGAGATTCCTTAGTGGCAGCTCTGGGCTCCCATGCGATAACTGAGAATCGCCAGCGCGACACTAAGAATAATGATCGACGCAAACGACATCCACAAATGCGGCCACATGTCTCGGCGCATTCGCCGCGCGTTTCGCACACTGAGAGGGTCGTATTCTTCGGCCACTACTGTGCTGTTTTGGGTGTCAGGTTCTCTTTTTTCCTTAGCAGGACTGTCCGGATTTTTTTCTGAATTCATTCCTAATCCCCCAATCATCTTGACACGAAACCTGCGACCCATGAGCCAGCCCATTCGGGAGCCGCGCCCGCTTCCGTAGCGTCTGCGCCGGCTGGGAGTCCGCCTAGAGCCATACGACCGCGATTGCGGCAATGAAGTTGACAGTGTTTCGAAGACTTTGGGCCATTTCTCACGCCAACCGCAAGCTAGCGGCGGTTGGCGCCCGGCGTTTTCTGCCTTCGACACAGCACCGCTGGGTCGGAGGAACGAATCCCGCTATGTACTTGATTAACCTGCCTAAACGGTGCCGCACCCGGCGAAACTCATGACTTGGACCACCGGCGAAACCCATCGCCTGGCATCGCCCCCTCCGACAGCGAAACTCGCCTCTCCGCTGCTCGGCTCCCCACGTACTTGACAGGCCTGCCCAAACGGCGCGCCACCTGGCGACTCTCGCCACCTAAAGCACCGGCGAAATTCGTCGCTTACGCATGGCGAAACTCATCGCTCCGTCACCCCGGTTTGTTCTCGTTCCGAGATTTGGCAAATTAAATTCGTGCATTTTCCTTTTTTGCTGCTCATTTTCTTGCGCACCGCTTCGGGCTCATTCCTGCGCCGCTGCAGCTTCGCGGCTTCTGCTTTCTTGGTTCCTCCCTTAAGACGTTGGGCGCCCGCCAAGAACGCAGCCGCTTGCTTTGGGAGCAGAAGCCCTTGCTTTAGGGTGCCTCAAGAAAACGGGGCAAAAAAGGAGAAGTAAAAATGCACAATTCCATCCAAATCATCGGCAACTTGGGACGAGACGCAGAGCAGCGCGAGACGCGAGCCACTGGCGCACCGTTCGCGGTTCTGTCCGTTGCCACGCGGCGTTCCTGGAAGAACGCGCAAGGCGAATGGGAGTCACGAACCGACTGGCACCGCGTCGTCTGTTTCAATCGCTTGAATGATGCCGCTGCGGGGCTTCGCCGTGGCGACCAAGTGGTCATCACCGGTTCGCTCGTGAGCAGCAAATACGAGCGCGAAGTCAACAAAGGCAAGAAACCCACGACGGTCAAACTCAAGTCGTGGCAGATTCGAGCCAATACGCTTCGCAAGCTGAATCGTGTCACCAAGGAAGCGACTGCCGCGCCGTTTTGAGCCTGGCTTTAGAAAGGGCCCCGGCATTCGCCGAGGGCCCCCTTCGCGTGCTTTTCGACCCGCGCCAGAACCCCAGCCAACTCTTCTGACCGTGCACGGAAAGCCGGCGCCGTTAAAGCCTTTCATAGCCCGAAGTTATCGACCAGGGACACGGAAGTATTGGACGAACGGCACGCGCGTCGCTATCGTCCGCAGAAGTTTTTATGAGGTGAAACGAGCATGAAATCAACTTTCAAAACATTCGGAAATTGGACGCAAAAGAACTCCTACCGCATCGCCACGCTAGCAGCGATGGCCAGTTTGGCGGCTCCTGTTTACGCCCAAGCCGCCGGAGGCTCTCCCTGGGAGAATGCCGTAAACGTCTTGCAGACGGCGTTCACCGGTCCCATCGCTAAGGGCCTTGCTCTGGTTGCCATCGTTGTTGGCGGCCTGACCTTCGCCTTCGGCGAAGGCGGAGGAAAGAAAACCTTCGCAGGCATCGTTTTCGGTCTCGGCATGGCAGTGCTGGCAGTGAACTTCCTCACTTGGCTGTTCGGGGTTTAGCACTTCTGAGGCAACCACGATGCAGACCAACCCCGTATTCCGGTCATTGAATCGCCCGCTCACGATCCTGGGAGCGGAGCGAAAACTGTTCTTCTTCGCGCTGGTAATGGGCGCGTGCGTATTCAATCTGTTGAATAGTTTGGCCGGGGCCGTGGGCATATTTTTCGCACTGTATTTGTTCGCGCGGTGGGCAACGCGGACCGATCCGCAAATCCTCCGGTTCTTGCTGAACTCCAGGAAGATTCGCACGCAGTACGATCCGTTGAAATTCCAGCCTGTGCAGGTGCGGAGGCTCGACCATGTTTAAGCTGGACCGAATCACGAAGGATTATCGCGAAGCCGCCGCGCTCTGCGCCCAGATTAATCTCTTCGGCTTTGTGGATGATGAAATCTTCCTTACCAAGAGTGGCGATCTAGGACTCGTTCTCAGCATCGACGGCGTGGACTACGAATGCCTAGACGCGAACACCATCGACAACCTGACTCGGCGGCTTGCGGCGGCGTTTCGAGTTTTCGATGAGAAATGCCGCGTCTACCAGTATTTGTTCAAGCGCAACCGGGAAAACATCCCGTTCAAGACCTACCAGAACCCGATTGTGAACGCGGCGATCCGAAACCGCATTGAGTATCTCAAGACAAAAGCCGAATCGCTCTATTCGTTTCAGATTTGCTATGTCGTGCTTTACGAAGGCTTCCGCCACAACGTCTCCATTCTAAACAGTCTCGCCAAAATCGCATCTCAGCCTGGAGACGCGATGCGTGAGTTGCAGGCGTTTATTTCCACTCGCAAGCAAGTGGTGTTGATTGAGAGTGAGCTGCAGCAATCGTTGTCAGCGCTGCATGCCAAAGCACGCAGCTTTGTCGGACAGGTTGGCGACTTTGTGGGCACGCGCATTCTATCGAAAGACGAAGCGTTCCGCGTTTTGAAGCAAGTCCTGAATTTCTCACCATTGAAGATTGAAAACGCCCGGCTCAGACGCGATACGTTCCTTGACTACTACCTCTGCGAATCTCACATCGAATGTCACCGAGGATTCCTCCGCGTTGACGACTACTATGTGAAGGTACTGTCGCTCAAAGATCCGTCCGCGCAGAGCTTTCCCCTGATCTTCAAGGGGCTTCTCGAAGTTGAAGCCAACTATTTTCTTTGCAGTGAGTGGCAAAAACAAGACCCGGCCAAGAGCCGGAGCTTCATCCATTCGCGCCGGCGGCACTTCCACAACACGAAACGCTCGCTCGCAAGCTACGTGACCACGTCCGACCAGCCGCAGCGCAGCGATGATGTTCTCGTTGATGAGTCGAAGGAAGCGCAGATTCATGATTTGGGAGAAGCGCTCAAGGAACTGGAAATCAAGGGCAATTACTTTGGGAACTACTCCCTGACCATCGTGGTCTACGACCAAGATCTATCAAAAGTGGAGTCGGCGTGTGCCGATTTTTACAAAGCCTTCAACGTTCACGATGCCCAGCTCTACGAAGAGAAATACAACCTGTTCAACGCGTATCTGGCGACTGTTCCTGGCAACTATGCCTTCAATCTCCGCTCCATGCTCATCCTCAATACGAACTATGCCGACTACTCGCTGCTCTTTACCTTGCACTCCGGGCACCAGGTGAACAGCCACCTGAAGCAGGAATACCTCGCCGTGCTCGAAACCAATCACCGCACGCCGTACTACCTGAATCTCCATTGCAAGGACACGGCTCATACCGTGATCCTCGGGCGCACGGGGGCCGGGAAAAGTTTTCTGGGAAACTTCCTGATCACCAACTTACAGAAATACGATCCGTACACCTTCATTTTCGATCTTGGCGGCAGCTTTGAACATCTGACCCGATTGTTTGAAGGCACCTACGTCAAAGTGGGTCCGCACAGCTCCGCGTTCAAGATCAATCCCTTCTGCCTGCCCAAAACAAAATCGAATCTCGACTTTCTCGCGCTCTTCGTCCAAGTTCTCGCGGATAACCACGGCGGTGAAAGGCTCTCGCTCGAAGAAGAGCAGGAGCTGTATCAGCAAATCGAGAATCTCTACAGTGTTGACCCCGAGCTGCGCACGCTGGGCGTGCTCGCGAATACGCTGCCACGCGGGTTGTCCTCGAAGCTTCAAAAATGGACGGCCGCGGGCCAATTCGGATTCCTCTTTGACAATGCCGAAGACACGGTAAGTTTTTCACGCTTTCAGTGCTTTGATTTTCAGGGCATGGAGCAGTACCCGCAGATTCTTGAGCCGCTCCTGTTCTACATCCTCCATCGCGCAAATCACGTCATAACCAACCGCGAGATCACCCACATCTTCAAGGCGTTCTTCATTGATGAAGCGTGGACCTTCTTTCGAAATCCACGCATCAAGGGCTACATCGTGGAAGCGCTCAAGACCTGGCGTAAACAGAATGCAGCGATGATTCTGTCCACGCAATCGCTTGATGAGTTGCGAAAGTCGGACATTATTGATGTGATTATCGAAACCTGTGCCACAAAAATCTTCCTAGCCAACCCGGACATGGACCGTGAGTTGTACCGAAATCAGTTTCATTTGAATGAGACGGAAATCAACCTCATTGCTTCGCTGATTCCCAAGCGGCAATTTCTGATCAAGAACCACGAGATCGCCAAGGTCGCGAACCTGGAAGTAGACCCGAAGAGCTATTGGCTATACACGAACGATCCGTTTGACAACCGGAGGCGGGCCGACGCTTTCGAGCAGCACGGCTTCGAGCGGGGCCTTGAGGTTTTGGCGGGAGAGAAGCGATGAGCCGAGAGCCGACCGCTTTCGAACTCTGCCTGCCCGCAATCGTAGCCGGACTGATGCTGGCCGCAGTGGTACTGGCAATGGGAGAATCCGTCTTTCCCCATGATGCTTTCCAGGAAATGATTCCACACCAAGCATTCGAGGTCTTGCCCGTGGCGGTCGGCCTCGCCAGCGGTGTCGGGCTGATGAGTCTCTTCTTTGACTCCCGAGGGGTGGAAGAAAAACCCCGGCAGCATATCCCGTCGAACGATTCGAAAAAGAAAAATAGTTTTCCGTTAGGAGGAACCGATGCTCTCTAGAATGCCGCGATTCGTAGTGCTTGCCTCTCTTGTCTTCACGTGTGCCGCGATGTTCGCGTGGACTCCGCCGATTCATGCGGATTCAGGCACAAAGACAGTCAAATATGCCGAGACGGACGTTATTCCCATTCACGCGAAGATTCGTTTTTCGACACTCATCGTGTTGCCGGTGAATGAGGAGATTCTGGACGCCACTACGGGTGATAAGGAATTCTGGATTATCAATGGCGCTCACAATCTCTGCTATCTCCATCCGGCGCAGCAAGGGATTCGCAGCAATCTGAATCTCATCACCTCGACAGGACACGTGTATTCGTTCCTTCTGACCGAAATCAGCAACGAACCGAGTGTCGAGCCAGACCTAAAGATCTTCGTCGAACGCAAAGAGGAATCGACGATCAATGGAGCATCCGGCGTCCCACCGCTTGCACGTGCTTCCGAAGTTCAAGCGTACAAGACTGCCGTCGATGTGGCGCGAGCGGAATCGGCGCAGGCCGCGCAAGCAGCCCAGGAGTGGGCGCAAAGGGAAATCAGTCAGTATCGCGAGCAATACGCTGGAAAGCTGCAATTCGATTACACCTACAACGCAAAAGCGGCGCGATCGCCGTTTTCAGTCAGTGCGATCTATCACGACGACAAATTCACCTTCATCAAGTGCGCGGGTCAAGAGAAGCCCACGATCTATGAAGTCAAGGATGGCAAGCCAAACCTCATCAATTTTGACCTAGCTAACGGCGTGTACGTAATTCCAAAGGTTGTGGACCAGGGCTATCTCGCTCTGGGCAAGAAGAAGTTGAGTTTCGAACGCGCTGTGCAGAGCGCCCCACACTGAAATCCGCCAGGAGAATTCGATGCCCGACGATAAAGTTTCAGAAACGCAAAGCAGTACGCAATTGCGGGGCACGGTTGAAAACAAGGCCCCGAAGCCGGCTGGGCTGCTGCCAAAGAACAGCCAGCAACTGGTGATTCTGGGTGTTGCTGTCGTCATGGTGCTGATCATGTGGGTGACCGGAGGCGGAAAGCGCAGGACGACCTCCGCCACAGCTCCGACCGCAGGCGCGCGTGTGCAGCCTCCGAACGCGGCCACCGTCGAGGATTTCAAACAAACCATCCAGCAGGAACAGGCGGCGACACGGCAGCCGATCTCGCCCTCGAATCTCGCTCGGCTGCAAGCAATGGGCCTCGCGGGCGACGTGCCCCCAGGCGGCGCAATGATGGGCGCCGAGGGAACCGTCCCAGAGCCGGGTGGAGTTGTCGGCAGCGGCGGAGCAGGAGCGCAACCGCCCCCGCCTCCCGATCCGGTCAAGGAGGACAAGAAGAAGCGGGAATATCTTTCGCTGTTTGCACCAAACGTAGCCTTCACCTATCGCAAGGGTCAGGAAGCCGAGCAGCTTGTGGGCGCACACGGGCCAAGCAGTCCTCCGGCCCAGAACACTCTGCAAGCACCTTCATCGACCGACTTGGACGCCCAAGTCCGTCAGGCAGAAGCGCAGTTTGTAGCCGCGGGGCAAACCGCCGCACGCGAAGCCAAAGGAGTAGATCCAACTATCGGCGAGCAGCAAAAGCCACTCACTGAGCTGGAGCGACCTAACCGGGACGCTTCCCGGCCCGGCGCATTCAATTCGTTCAGCGGCAAAAGATATGTAGTCTTCGAGGGAACGGTTCTTGAAACCTTGCTCATCAACCGCCTGAACGGCACGTTTGCCGGGCCGATCAATTGTCTGGTGACGACGGATATCTACTCTCACGACCGTCAACAAGTCCTTATCCCTGCCGGCACGAAAGTGCTCGGAGAAGCGAAGAAAACTGAGGCGTTCGGCCAGCAGCGGCTCGCCGTTTTCTTTCATCGCCTCATCATGCCGGATGGTTTCTCCGTCAGCCTCGACCAGTTCAAGGGTCTGAATCAGATCGGTGAAACGGCTCTTCGAGACAAGGTGAACAATCATTATTTGCAGATCTTCGGCGCGTCGCTGGCGGTCGGCATTCTTGGTGGAATTTCGGAAGCAGGAACCGGCAACGGTTTCACGAATTCACCGCTAGACCGTGCAAGGGCCGGGCTTGGATCGAATCTCGCGAACTCCGGCACTGACATTTTGGACCGTTTCCTAAACATTTTGCCTACGGTGACGATCCGCGAAGGCAACCGCGTGAAGATTTATCTCTCGGGAGATTTGTTATTACCGGACTACGCCCAGCACGCCATGCAGCCTGATTTGTGATTGGAGGGAATCGGAATGAAACATCTCACAGTACTTGTCCTTCTTACGCTGACGCTCGCGGCGTGCAGCCAAAAGGAGGAAGAAAGCGAAGTTGTTCCACCGGGCTTTTGCAGGGCTGAAGCGGAGTGTCAGCCAACCGCTGAACGTCAGAACCAGACTCAGGATCAGCTTCGGCAGGATTTGATGGGCCAAGGGGTTCACGAACAATACTTGCCCTGCGGGAAGTACAAAACGACGAAAGCAGCCAACGGCTTTTGGCAGGTCAGGCGGGACACGGCCGGATGCCCTCCCACCGCGAGCCAACAAGACCCGCATCCCGATCTTGGCAAAGCCAAGAAGTCAGCAAAGTAGAAAGGAGTCTCGGATGAAATACTTCACCAAAAGGAGCCTCGGAGCTGTCTTGGTAGTCCTACTTCTGATCCCAGTCGCTTCGCAGGCACAGTTTGGGTTCGGTGGGATCGTTTACGACCCGACCAACTACGTCAATGCGGTCCTGCGTTACAACCAACTTGTCCAGCAACTCGCTCAACTCCGGCAAACGTATCACCAGGTCCTGAACCAATACAACCTAGCGTTGCAGATGTCGCGGAATCTGCAGAATATGCCTGCGAGGTATCGCGCAACGTTCTCACAATGGCGCAATTTCACGGCCAACGATTTGTACGGGAACACAACGGGATGGGTCGGCGCGGTGAACGGAGCAGGTGTCCAGAGCGTGAGTCCCGCTTATCAACGGGCGACCATCCCGCTCCTTACTTACAGCCAGGCGGACCTGAACGCCATTAATCCGACCGACGCTACCAATCTCCGGTCCGCCTATGCCTCATTGGAACTGGCCGACGGCGCGAACGTGTCGGCATTGACGACGGTCGGGAACATTCGTGCTAACTCACAGACGCTCCAGCAGCAGATCACGAACCTCGAACAGGACTCACTTTCTGGTGACGCAGCGCTCAACACTGAGGTCAGTGTCCTAAACAAGATCAACGTCAGTAACGTGCTGACTCTACGCACGCTTCAGGACGCAAACAATCTGAGAGTTGCGGCTTTGGAGCAACAAGTTCTCCAAGCCAAACAGCAACGAGACACGGACGCTGCCAATCTCAACTTCGCCATTCAAATGAGACAGCAAGCCACGCAGAATCTTGCTCCGTTCAACAACAATCTCACCCAATCCCTTAGTAGCTACCGTCTGCCATAGAGCGAGCAAGGGCCTGGAACCCTGATCGAGGAGTCACCATGAATCTGTTCGACTTTGTCCTGCGAGCGGTGAACGCACTGGTCCAGCAGAACCTTGGGATCTTTGACGGCATGGGGCAAAACCTGTTCCGGGCCTTCGCCACCATCCTTGTCGTTTGGTACGGAATCAAGGCGGCACTCGCCGCGGGCGAACACCGCGGCGGATTTCACTTTGCGAACTTTGTGACCCTCATCCTGATGATCAGCTTTGGTTTCGCGATGGTGAACTACTACGATGCGCCGATCCCCGGCTTTGGCCGCGATTTCCATCACCTGATTACAGACGAAGCGGCTGCCCTTTCGAATCAAATCGGCCAGGCGAACGCGCAGCGCATCGCGGATGACACGCAGTATGTCCTGGGCAATCTCGAAGCGCCGGGAATCACTCAGCCGATTGCCACGTTCCTCTATGCGTTGCTATGGCTGGCGGCGGTCGCGACCGAGGGACTAGCCCTCATCGTTGTGGCATTCGGCGTAATTGCAACCGCACTGTGCATCCTTCTTGGACCGGTCTTTATTCCGTTCTTTATTGTTCCCCAGTTGGACTGGCTTTTCTGGGGCTGGCTCAAGGCGTTCATTCAGTATTCGTTCTATCAGGTTGTCGCCGCAGGCGTGCTCTACATCGTAAGCCAGTTCACTTTTGGCATCATTCACGCCCAAATTACAGGGCTCATTTCACCGACGGACCTAATACGGATCTCGCCTGTGTTGGTGGTCATGTATCTAGCAGCCATCTACGCGATCATCAAGGTTCCGATGCTGACGAGCCACATCTTTAGTGGCACGTCGGGAGGATCGGCGGCCAACCTATTTGACACCGTTTCCAGAGCACTTGGAGCAGCGGTATGAAAGACAGCACCTTCAACGAAGCAAAGCAGCTTTACCTCGAACAGTATGCGTCCGCAATTGTGACGAGTGGCTATTTGAAAATAGCGGTGACGCTACTGTCGCTCGTGGTCCTGGGCCTGGTTTTGATGAATTTGAAGATTGTCCGCACACTTGAGAGCTTCAAGCCAACGGTCATTCGCATCGATGAGATTGGCCGGGCGCAGGCCGTTGCCTACGAGACTCTGGTCTACAAACCGGAATACAAAGAGACGAAATACTTCCTAACGCGCTTCTGCCAGCTCTATTACCGTCGCAATCGCGCGACGATCAACGATGACTTCAGCCAGGCATTGTACTTTCTTGACGGCAAGCTCGCCGGCGACACCATTCAGCAGTTCAAAGAGAAGAACATCATCAAGACATTTCTGACCGACAGCCTCGCCCGAGAGCGTGACATCGACGTGCAGCAAGTCGTTGTTGAGCCGATGGAGAAGGCACCGTACAAAGCGACCGTGGACTTTTTCGAAATCGAATATTCCCCAGCAGATCACTCCATAGCAAAGCGGACCCTGTATACGGCGAGCTTTCTGTTTTCGTTCCGGGATCACATTCCGAACGCGGACATTCTGACCAATCCGCTGGGGCTGACCATCACCTATTTCCGGGAAGACGAGGCGTTCATCAAGTGATTCGCAATTCTTTATTCATATCGGCGACGGCGCTCATTTTGGTGCTGTTTGGGCTCATGAGCCGACTCAATTTCCTGGCCGCATCGAAGAAGGCTCTCTTCCTCCACTGTGGCGCAAGCATGGTGGTTTTCATCGGCACTCTGGGTCTGAATCTCTTTGCGGCGGCCATCGCGATCAACCGCAAAATTCTGCTGAAGGATACGGGGAGGAAGCTGTCCCATTTTGACAACCAGATGCAGGCAGAGAGCCCCGAAGGTCTCCCGCCGTTCCTTGCGGAGAGGCGGTAGCAATGGCCCGTTGGGACATTCTAAATCGCGATAACGTGCGTGACGCCGAGCCGAAGCCCGAAAACGAGAGCCGCCCGCAGGACACAAATGGCACAAGTCCTTCAGTTGGACGCGGGCCTACGGAATCTTCTTCGACAGCGACGCCGGAAAGACCGGAGAGGCCAGGGCAAAGCTCCCCAGAGCGGTCGCCTGATCGCAGAACGCAACATCGGCAGGGAGGCCGAACTTACTCTCTGCGCAGCTCAGAAATCGCGGCCATGCGGGACATCGGAACGCTTCGGGTCGTAGACGCTCGTGATTTAGTTCGATTCGTCTATCGCGGCGATGAGGCGCGTTTGAGGTACGACCTCGGAAGCCTTCGCGCGCAAGGATTGGTCGAGGAAAAGACGGTGTTCCGGGCGCACAAAAGTGCCCGGAAGCTGGTCGCTCTAACCGCAGAAGGCCAGCGGATCGTCAGGAAAGCGAGTGGTCTTCCCGAGGAGCAAAGGCTTTATCACGGTTTCGTTAAGCCCAAGGAGCTCGACCACGATGCGGACCTTTATAAGGTCTATCAGAAAGCCGCAGAAGAGATTCGCGAGAAAGGCGGAAAACCGACGCGAGTGAGGCTCGATTTCGAGCTGAAGGAATCGATCAATCGCGCGAAGGAAGCCGCAGGGCACATGTCAGAAGACGAGCGGAGGAGATTACTGGCGACGGTTGCGCAAGAGCAAGGATTGAGGTTAGACGACGGGACCATCCACCTTCCCGATATCCAGGTTGAATACGAAACGCGGGAGGGTGGTATCGAGCGACAGAATTTGGAACTCCTCTCCCGTAACTACCGAGAAGAAGGCATTCGGGGCAAGGCGGCGGCGGGTTTCAAGATCTATGCACGAAGCGGAGACAGCAACCGCATTCGTCGCGCTTTGCACGACACGGGCATGGTTCGAGAGGTTTTGTCAGTATGACCATGACTGCATTCCAGCGCGAAGGGCTTCACCTTCTCGGCTACTCAAAGCGAGAGAGCGAGTTTCTTTTCCTTGTGGCTACCCATTCCGGTTACTTCACGAACCGCCAGTTCAAATCGTTCGCGCAAACCGAATCGGGATCGGTGTCCCATGCATTTATCCGCAAGCTCTTGGATCGGAAACACGCGAGTTACCACGCGTATCGGTGCGGTGGACGTGTCTATCACCTTTTCGCCCGGAAGGTGTACCAGGCCATCGAACGAGAGAATTTGCGCACCCGCAAGAAGCATGAATTGGAGTACGTCAAGACCCGATTGGTCGCTTTGGACTTTGTTCTTGGGTACCCGGATCATCGCTATCTCGAAACCGAAGCGGAGAAGGTCGCGTTCTTTGAGAAGGAATGGAACTTGGTCAGAGAGACCCTTCCGGTGAAGCAATATCGGGCCAGAAGGTCCGCGGAAATTACGCCCCGCTATTTCGTGGATCGGTTTCCAATGTTTGTGGACCGTCTGTCCTCGCCCGCTGTTGTCACCTTCACTTATGTGGATGCGGGAGCCGTGACGCTTGAAGCTTTTGGCACGCACTTGCGCGCGTACCTTGGACTATTCCAGGCGCTTCCGAGATTGGAGTTTTTCTATCTCGCTCCAACGCCGCGATTGTTCCAGGCAGCGGAGGCAGAGTTCTGCCACGTGCTGTACGGAGTGCGCGACCGCGCTAAATCCGTGAACCTTTTGGAATACTTCCGGGTGCGTAAGGCTTGGGAGGCAAGGGAACGTGTGGCAAGCGCCGACGTGGTTTCGCTGAAGGAAGCGCAGGCGCGTTACGCAGGCCGCCAGTTTGAGGAGATGTACGAAAAGTGGAGAAGAGCGGCTATCACAGACGCCGAAGTAACGGAAAATTCGAAGCAAGTTGCAGTAGCGCGGAAGGGTGTTTTTCGAACAATGGTATGCGGCTCAGCACTGTCGGTCTTTAGCGACCCGCGCGGTAATGGTGCGGAACCCTGTGGGGAGAACGTGATCGCTGATGGCTTACCCCAGGTTTCCAGCACCCGATCTTTGCAGATTTCTGGAACGTGACGAGCGAACTGCCATGCATTCAAAGATATTGAGGCGACCAGTGAGAAGTTTCGAGGCGGCCGAAGCGTATGCTTCCAGGACGCGCAGAGGTCCCGAAGCGACCTTATCTATGGATTTGCGGCCAGATTTCCGGTGGCCGCAAGTAGAAGTGGCAGGAAAAGAAAGAGATGAGCGGCGACGGAGCATCGGAGGGGAGCGAGGAGAAGACCGAATTTTGGGCGGTAGCGACCCCACTTTGAGCGGCTTGGCAGCCGCCCAACGCCTTCGGCGCCGGGGGTCGCTACCGCCCAAGTTGTCCAGCAGAGTTCCTCGCTCCGTCGCCGGCAGGGTTGTCGGAGAAGCAGTCAGGAACTCTGATTCACACCAGCCACAGGAGAAAAACACATGGCCCTGATCCCGAAGGTAGAACCCAAACAAGAAAAGAAGGTAGTCTCTGCCCGCCTCGACGAGGAAGCCCACACGATGCTTCAACGCTACGCGGCTTTCCTTGGAGGCGCGACGCATGAGTACATCATTGGCGAATCCTTGAAACGTCTATTCCGCAGAGACAAGGAGTTCAATGAGTGGCTCGAAAAGAATCATAGAGGTTCGAGCGCAACCTCTGACGCGCCTCAGCCCACAAGCCCGGCTTCGAAGAACTCAACAAGGACAGCGCCAACGGCACCATGATTCAACGCATCCTCAACTCGAAAAACTTCCTTGCAGTGTTGTTAGCACTTCTGACGGGGACAGCGCTGTACTTCAAGATGCCCTGGCCGATGACGACCGCGCTTGCTCCAGTCACTTGGAACGAATACTTCGTCCGTGTGATCGCTCTCAGGGACCCGTGGACGTATGCGGTGCTGAAAGCTTCCTATCACATCATGCTTTTCACGACTCCATACATCGGCTATTCCTTCTTGCTGTCCGCGCTCTACATCTTTACATTGCGGCCGCGACGGTCACCGAAGCCGCAGCCTTTGCCCCTTTATCCAGTTGTGGAGTCTCGGAATCAACTCAGCCTCGTCATAGGGGAAATTCACAACCCGCGCCTTCCAGTTCCCGCAGAGAACCCCGCATGGCTCATCATCCCGGAGCGCGGGCTGTTTACCGGCACGATCATGATTGGTGCCACCGGTAGTGGAAAGACGGCTGGCGGTATGTACCCGTTCACCGACCAGTTGTTGGGATATCGGGCAGCAGATGCGAATGCCAAAGCGAGTGCGCTGGTGCTTGAGGTTAAGGGCGACTTCTGCGGCAAGCTTAAAGAGATCCTCCTGAAAAGAGGCCGCACCGACGACTACATCGAAATCGGCCTGGATTCCGAGTGGGCTTACAACCCGCTTTACAACGATCTCGAAGGCTACGCACTGGCCTACGGAATCGCATCCTTATTAAACAATTTGTTTGGCAAAGGCAAAGAACCGTTCTGGCAGCAGGCGTACACGAACCTCGTCAAGTTCATCATCATCCTGCATCAAGTCGGCTTCGGCTATGTCACCCTGTTCGATGTCTATGAGTCGGCCATCTCGGCACAAGTGCTTGAAAGAAAGATGCGGCAGGCCGAGGAAAACATCGTGGGGAAATCCTTTCTCACTGTCTCGCGCGAATCCTTCCAGTCTTATGCCCGAGAACTTGCTGAGGTTGGCTTCGAAGCTAGTGAAACTGGGCAGCAGTACCGAGTGCTAGATTCGCCCTCGGCGAGAGATGTGTTGCAGAAACTTGCGATCGAGCCGACTGTCCAACATGAATGCGGCCCGAATGGCGTTGACCAGGATAGAAAGGAACAACTGGAAGCGGTCAAGCGCTGGTACAACGACGACTGGAAAAACCTCGATAAGAAATTGCAAAGTTCTGTTGTCGAAGGCATATCGGTTTTTCTCTCGCTCTTTGACGACAATCCACGCGTTAAACGTATGTTCTGCCCGCCCCTCGAACTGTATCGCCAACCTGAAGCGCAGGCATCTGGGCGAAAACCCCTCCCGCAGATCGCAACCTTATTGGAGCAAGGCAAGGTCATTGCCCTGAATTTTCCCGCAAGCATGAATCCAGGGTTGGCGCGAGCCATCGGCGTGATGCTCAAGATGGATTTCCAACGGGCTGTCTTGAATCGAATTCCGCATATTGCGAAGAATCCCGGCAAAGAGTGGCGTCCCATTGTGTTTGTCTGCGATGAATACCAAGAGCTTGCTACGGTCGGAGTGAACGAGCCGAGTGGCGACGAAAAATTCTTCTCGCTCTCGCGCCAAGCAAAATGCGTCCCTCTTGTGGCGACACAGAGCATCAGCTCGTTGCAATCCACTCTACCTGGGGAAACGTGGCGAACTTTGCTGCAAACTTTCCGCACGAAAATCTTCCTGTCCCTATCGGACGACTTCTCCGCAAAGATTGCGAGTGAACTGTGCGGTCAAGAGGAAAAGTGGCGCGTCAATTACAACATCTCCGAAAGCGGCCACGATTCTAGAGTCAGCTACCTCACCGGCAAACCGCTGGCTGACAAAGCTCATATCAGCACTTCCAAGACGTACAGCCAACAACGGGACTACAGGTTCGATATGAAGACGTTCACGGAATTGAAGAACGCGCAATCCATCACGTTGGCTTACGACGGGCTCAACCCGCTGCCGCCAATGTTTTGCTATCTAAAACCGTATCTCAACGACGTGAACAAGTCCTACTTTCGCCAGCTTGCGGACGGACAACTGTGATGAACGGTTTCGAGCTGATTCTCCCGTTCCTTCGTCCGATCCAGCATCTCATCCTCGACCCGGACATCAGCGAGATCATGGTGAACGGCCCGGAACGGATCTTCATTGAAAAAGCTGGGTACCTTCAGGCTGTCCCTGATGTGAAACTGACTCCCGCATCTCTTATGGTTGCTGTGAAAAACATTGCTAGACGATTGGGTGACGACATTTCAGAGGCAAAGCCCATCCTTGACTCTCGTCTCCCTGATGGCAGCCGTGTTGCCGCCGTAATTCCGCCTTGCAGCATTCACGGCGTTGCCCTGACGATCCGAAAATTCAATTCCCACAAATTCAGAATGAAGGACCTCATTGAGGTGGGAACGCTGACGCCTGAGCTAGCCGCCCAGTTCGAGGACTACGTCACTCAGCGCAAGAACATTCTCATCTGTGGGGGAACTTCAAGTGGAAAGACCACTCTCGCCAACGTATTGACAGAGTTCATTCCGAACGATGAGCGCATTGTCTTGATAGAAGACACAGCAGAAATACAGATTCAGAAAGAAAATGTCTTGCGATTCGAAGCTCGCCGCGAACAGAATAATCTCCCTGCCGTCAGCATCCGCGATCTTCTGAAAGCAACACTGCGCCATCGTCCCGACCGAATCATCCTGGGAGAAATTCGCGGCGGCGAAGCCTTCGACCTACTTCAACTCTTAAACACTGGCCACAGCGGAACACTTTCAACCGTGCACGCCAACTCTGCAGTTCAAGGAATTTCACGGTTTACTACGTGCGTGTTGCAGAGTGGCGTTGAGATGCCGTATCGCGCCATCAAGACGAACATCGCAGATTCGCTCAACATCATCATCCAGATCGAACGCCGACCGGGGGCTCGATTCGTCTCCGAAGTTATTGAAGTCGGCGCATACAATCCGGAATTGGACCGTTACGACCTTCATTCTACCTACCTGCGATAGAACCTCAGCACTACATGGCAATACGATCGGTAGAACCACATCAACTTCGCGTTTTCTCCCGACATTCGGTAAGCTCGCGAGCGTGCACCGGAGGCATCGATCATGCCGAAGCCGCCATTTAAGCCCGTCAGGCCCAGTTCCACCGCCTACGCAACCCCTGAAGAGCTCTTTTACAAACTGTCAGGTCGCGAAAGCACGCATGGATATCTTAGGGGCCCCCAACAGGATGTGCTCCGGGAGTATGCGGAGAAGTACGCGAATACATCCGACGTGGCGTTTGAGCTCCCAACCGGCACAGGTAAAACAGCGGTCGGGCTCGTGATCGCTGAGTGGAAAAGGCTTTCTCCCAACAAAGTGGCTTATCTCTCTCTGACCAACCAATTGGCAGGCCAGGTGTTGGAAGAGTCGAAACGGTTGGGTATTCCGTGTGCAGATTTGCGCGGGACGAAGGACACTCGGAGCGGCCTTGAAGAGGGACGGTATAGAACTGGAGAGGCCATCGCCGTCACAACATATTCCAACCTGTTCAACATTAACCCCGTCCTGCGAGAGTCGGATCTAATCGTATTCGACGATGCTCACGGTGCGGAACAGTACGTTGCAGACATGTGGACGGTCTCTGCCAGCATGACGAGGGACAAGGATCTCTACAATTCCTTGCTCGCTGCATTGCGTCCTGGGATGTCAGAATCTCAGATTCGAACGATCCTCGATAAATCGGCATTCGGCGCCGTCGAAATGGTGGATATTCACGGGCATCCGGAATGTATTGCCAACGCCATCTCAGTTCTCGACCAGACCACCGCAGAATCTGCTGTCTTCGCATGGAAATTGATCAAGAACAAAGTGCACTGCTGTTTGTTCCTGGCTTCACCATACGAGATTACGATCCGACCGTTGATTCCTCCGACGCATACGCATATCCCGTTTGCGGGAGCGAAGCAGCGAATCTACATGTCCGCAACGTTGGGCGGCGAGAGTGACCTGCAACGCGCATATGGAATCCCCAAGCTAGAAATGATCCGAGCCAAGAGCCCGCAATGGGGCCGTCGATATGTTTTTGTGCCCGGAGTGTACGTGGGGGAGCCTGAGTCGAAGCGAATCGTCGCGGAGGTATGGGATGGCATGAAGACCCGAAGGGCGGTGTTGCTCTCCCCTTCGGAGCGTGTCACGAACCGGACATTCGAGGATCTGCAGAACGAAATGGCCAACAAACCAACCCGACTAACCGCCGGAGATATCGCAGATTCTGTCGACGGATTTACGGGCAGCACTGAAGTGATTCTCGGGCTAGCCGGCCGCTATGATGGCTTAGATCTGCCCGATGAACAATGCCGACTCCTTCTACTCTCCGAAACACCCGCGGCTATTAGCGCACTGGAACGCCACCTCAGCGACCGCTGGAAAATGGGTCCCGTTCTAAGGAAACGCGAGCGCACGCGTTTAATCCAAGGAATGGGCCGCTGCACTCGGAACGCTACGGACTTCGCGGTCATCGTTTGGCTGGGTCAATCACTTGTCAACTCGGCTACGTCATCATCCTTACTCCAGAGCTTTCCGCCCGAATTGGCGGCCGAGATCACGTGGGGAGTACAGCAATCTGAACTCGCCGCGAAAGGACCGAAGGACCTAGTGAGCATGGTGCTCGGGCTTATTGCCGATGCAGCATATCGCAAGGCGGCGGACGCTGACATAGCCAGTATCCAGGCCAAACAAGCAGCGCCCATCTTAAAGGATTACGAGGAAGTAGGCATAGACGAAGTGCGGTACGCCGGCGCAATGTGGGAAGAAAACTTTACACATGCCTTTGAAACGGCGCGTGCGATCGCTGACCGAATCACAAGTCCCGAACTCTCAGGCTATCGCGCCTGGTGGTGGTATCTAGCCGCTGTAGCCTCTTCGCTGTTGGGTGATAAGAATATCGAGCAAGATGCACTTCGGCGTGGTTCGAGGTGCGGCATCAATTCAGGGTGGCTGAATCAGTTGCTGAGGGATCGCAAGGCAGCACCGCCAGACAAGACCGAGGGCATTGAGCCGAATGCGGAAAGCTTGTGGGATGTGCTCGCGAAATGGGGCTGGGCTGGTCCTTACTTCGAACAAAACATCGCCAAGATGCTCAGTCAATTAAACAACACGTATCATGCCGCCTATCACGAAGGGTTGGAAGCCCTTGGCAAGTGTTTCGGAGCAAAGACAACACGAATCACGGAGATGGGCGCACCTGATGTCGTGTGGTCCTTTCCGGACGATTTTCATCTTACGTTCGAAGCGAAAACCGAGAAGAGCGCGGATGGCAAACTGTCAAAGAAGGATGTGCAGAACGCAAAAGGACATCCAGATTGGGTTCGCGCAAACCTGTGTCGGGACGCGGCCAGCGCCAAAATCGCTGCGATCGTTGTCGCGCCCTCCCCCGATCTCAGCCAGATCGCACTGCCCTTTACCGGAAACCTTCTTTATGTATCGCCGGATGAAATGCAAAAGCTGGCCGCGCAAGTCGCAGAGAGCGTGCGCAAGCTAAGGATCAAATTCAGTGGCCGCGAATTTGCCGAAGCGGCCGTCGAATTTTCCGCGGAACTGCGCAACGCGGGGCTGGATCTGAGCGGACTGAACAAAGCGCTCTTGTCCACGCCTCTGAAGAAGTGATGCCCGTAGAAGGCGCTACCGCTGACTGGCAGCAATTCACGCTGGCCTGGAGAACAACGTGACGAAGGACGGCGAATCAGCTAAGAGAGTATTCATCCTTGGAGCAGGCGCCTCAAAGGCCTGCGGACTGCCGCTAACCAACGAGTTGCTCCCCGATATCCTGCCGTCCCTCGGGACAAAAACCGTTCGGAAACGAACTCTCAATTTTATCAAATACCTTTACCCATATTTTGAGCCGGCATGGGGCAATTATCCAAACGTGGAAGAATTACTGAGCCTTATGGACGTCTACGTTGAATTCAGTGAAAAGGTGAAAAGCAGCCACAAATTTGAGCCGGATGACGTGGAAGAGCTAAAAGACGAGCTGTTGACAGCGATCAGTGTCAGCCTTTCGGAAAGGACCGCTAAGGTAAAGATTCAGAACACGCAATTCTTTCGGTTGGCGCAAATCATGCGACCTGGAGACGTTGTCGTCAGTTTCAACTGGGACCTCCTGCTAGAGAGCGCGCTAACCGAGCTCAAACGCGACTGGAACTATGAATTGAAGGGCGACAAGCTCGCGCTGTTGAAACCTCACGGTTCTGTCGACTGGTTTGATGGTGAGACAACCAGGATTAA
The DNA here is from genome assembly GCA_963733775.1 of uncultured Acidobacteriota bacterium. Classification (GTDB taxonomy): domain Bacteria; phylum Acidobacteriota; class Terriglobia; order Acidiferrales; family UBA7541; genus Acidiferrum. The sequence goes on from CAVTEE010000006.1 coordinate 1,682,239, forward strand.
GGCCAGTTTGACCTCACCGGTAATCGAGAAGATCGGCAGACTACGCGTTTTTCAATACTTTCGGATGCCACGATTCCGCTCACGAATGACACCGGCAATCGTCCCTCCGCTTATCAGAAAGAAGTGGGAATACCGAGAATTTGACAGAATTTGGCGGTGCGCGTGGCGCGCACTCCGGACCGCGAACGAAATTCACATCATTGGATTCTCACTCCCGCCCGAAGACTTACACGTCAGGTTTGTGATTCGAAGCGCCGTACGGATCAACGAGGAAACGCGGACTACACCTCTGAAGGTCACAGTGGTCAATCCAGACAAAACGGTTTATTTGAGATTTGATCGGCTAATGAAAACCAAAGTGCACTACTTCGAGAGTGGCTTTGGCGCCATCAAACTTGAGGAGCTAACAGCTGTTCCGTGAAGATTCCTCTCGAGAATTTCTATCTAATGCCCGCAAGGGTTTCAGTGGAACGCAGTCTCCCCGATGTATATCGCCCCTAGAGTATCTTATCTTTTCTAGGATGCCTCTCGCCCCTTCATGCACAGTGCCGAGGGCGCCGCACCTTCGATGAATTCTGTATGAGCTTCAAGGATGGGAAGGACAGTTGCTTCGTTCTGCACCAGGGTCAACCATATTGTGCCGGCGCAACATCTGCGAGATTCTTTCCCTCTGGAAACTTTGGCCGTCAGGTGCGTGGGATCGGTCGTCGGCAATTGACTCGCACAGTGCTCGGAGAGTTGCGTACATAAAATTCGAATCTTGGGTATTTCGCTGAGAACAGCAGCAATGATCTCTGGTCTTGGCGTATCGTATCTGCCTCTCCCAATTGAGAACACCAATTTCTCTGCCTTGCTCGCCTTGCAAAAGGACTTGGCAAAGGTCGACAAATTGCCACTGGCAGCTCCGCCGCCGTGATGCGGGAAGACGGCAATCTCCGCGGAAATATCACCACCGGCCTCAAGTAGATTTTCCAGGCCGATCTCGTCAATGTCCCCAGGAAGCAAGACCTTGGCCTTACCATTTCTTAGCAGGCGAACAACTGCACTCATAGAGTTGCTCGTTAATTTTCTCCCCTTATGATCATGACTTCCCGGACCCTTAGCAGCGAGGCCAGGAGTTGGAGCCAGAACCTCGATTCGAACTTTTGCCGTGTCAAAATCACCAGTCTGATTGGTCGTCAATCCAACTTCGAACCGAACTCCTCCAGTCTTATTGGCCTCGTCTAACAAGTAGGTGAGATCATTCCAAGTTGGAGAGTTCTTCATCGCGTCTGAATTGATTCGCACCAGCCGGACTACTACCGTTTTAGATTCGAAGAGGCTGACGAGACCCTTTATGTGATCCTCATCCGCGTGGGAAATGAGCACAGCCGCAATTTCCTTGATGCCTTCGCCTTCCAAGAAATCTAACAAGGTAGTCCCGGGCCCGGCGTCGATGACAACAACCCTGTCATCGACTAGCACGGCGCAGTTCCCGTGACCTACATCGAGTATTGCAAGGCTGGGCTCGGCCATCGCTTTACTTTCTCACTGCAGGAAACTCGAAGTCCGTGAAAAAGAGAGCCTCCGGCTGCTCTGCTCCTTTGTTGATCTTTGCGAAGAATCGGACTCCTGGTTTGATCCGACGTCTAAGGTTGGACGGAACTAGATTGAGCGGCAGCCGGATAATCTCTTTCGAATCCCATCCGGAAATAGCAACATAAAAGAGTGCCGGCCTTAGACTCGGCTCCACGGATTCAACACGAACGAGTGTGCGCCACGCCTTCCGGCTTTGGACGGGATCATTTTTGAATTCACGCACACACCGTGCGAGACCACTCGCAATCGTGTCTGGATTCACGTCATCGGAAGATATCAGCGAAGGAATGTATCGAATGTATGGTCGTATGGCGTCGATGTCCGCGACACTCCACCGGGTACAAAGCACGGATGGACATGCGGCTTTGTATAGCTCCGCGGCCGCCTCGGCCCCATTGAAGCGCGCGTACTGACCCTTCAGACGGTGATCACAGATGACCGCGTCAACGTCTTTCTTGGCACGTACAACAAACGTTTTCAGCTGAGGGAGCGGGCCGTCATCTGGCAGCGGCTGTAGGTTGGCATCGGTAACTGTAAACGCCATCGCCTTCCGTGCGCTCGGGTCGTCATCGATGATCTTAACGCGGGAAATGCTTTCCCCTAGAACACTCAGTCCCATGTCACTTTCCTAGTATCGGAAGTTCTACAATGAATTCAGCGCCACCCAAGTCGCTCTGTGCTATGGCCTTCACCGACCCTCCGAGATCTTTTACAGCATCATGGACGATCGCAAGCCCCAGTCCCGTCCCATTTTCCCGCGTCGTTTCACCTGGAAGCCAGACATCGGTTGGGTCAATCCCTTTTATGCCAGGACCATTGTCCTTGAAGTGCATTCGCAAATTCCCGTTCACAACCTCTGTGCAGATGGCGATCCTATAGGCTTTGCCGTGAACCTGCTCAAACCATACCAGGCTGTTGTTTAGGAAATTTGTGACCATTGATTCAAGGGCGGCTTTGGTCCCCCGAAGGTACGGGTCTCCTTTCGCAAGGCTTGTCGCCACTTCCACCGCACGCTCTTCCAGGAGAGGCTGATAGGCATCCAGTACTGATTGGATTGATTGATGGATTTCCACGTGGCTCGCTCTTCTTTTCTCGTGATCCAGGAGGCTGGAAGTGACATTTCCTAGCACCTTGAGCGCATCGACCGCGCGAATGATCAATTCAACGGGCTCGCTTAGCGTTTCTGCGTATTTATTCCCAAATTCCTTTTCCCCCCTTCTTTTAATAGACTTTGCCGCCTGGTCGATCGATTTTATCGGATTGCCCGCGGATTCGTGGGCGAACGTCGCAGCAGTGATCCCCGCTGTGCTCAGAGTGCGGTAGAGCTGTACTTCCTTTCGCAGTGTTTTGATTTCGTGCTCACGGACTACCTCGTACTTCTTGAAGGCCTGTTTGATGGCGCGACGAGGTCGGCCTGGAACGCGTTCGATCGCTTCTTTGATTTTCAGCTTCGCCTTCAACGTGCGCTTCGGGGCTTCATGTCTTTCGCTGGCCCGTCTCTTTTGCGCTTGCTTCATCCTGGAGCGGGCCATCCATTCAAGTGCGTCGTTAGCGAAACGCTTCAATTCAACGAACGTGTCGTTTTCAATGAAGCCGGACCGGTCAGTTTTCTGCACCAAGCGATCCTTCGTGTCCCAAACGGAAATCCGACCTATCGAGTTGTTAGTAGAGGGACGCTCCTCAGGGCTGCGCGCGCGCCTCAGATTCATATCTAGCCAGTCATTCCCAGCATTTCCATATGGGCTGACACGCAAACCGTTTTGATACACATGCACCCCACCAAAAAGTCTCAGCCACTCACGGACTTCTTCAACGCTCGACGTTCGCGTGGAAAAGGTATCCTTGTTGAGGATAAAAGCCCAAAGGTCAAACTGGCCTTCAGGAGACCGATATGATGGATGCTCCGGCGCTGTACTTATGTCCGCATGTTCCGCATTGAAAAGCGCCTTTCCCTTCCAGTCAGTGATAGCTGCCTTTGCGTTGCCGTCTTTGTCCACAGTCGCAGACAGGTGGTACTCGGAGTCCTGGAAATAGCGAGCTTGTACAAGCTTTTCGAGATCCTTGAAATCCGACGCTTTTAAGGTTGGCTTGAATCCTTCCGGGTCATCGCCGAAAGGATCAGCCAAGAGAATTAGCGACCTCGCCAGCTTGCCCACATCGAGCCGACTTACTGGCTGCCGCAAATTTTCGATCGTGATCACGGTCCCCGAAGAAGTCCTCTTTGCATCTTGGATTTCCTCTACCGCAAGCGGCACTTCCTCGACGACTTTCGCCTCTTCGTACATCGTCCAATCAATCTTCAGACGATGCTCCTTTTTGGAGTTTTCTCGCGGCCAGCTTCGCAGAGTGACCGAGGTTCCTAACCGAAGTGCCGCAAGTCTCCCAAGACCTTTACTCCCTGCCGGGATTCGGTTAAGTCGAGTTCGTTGTTCGGGACTACGACCAGAGCGCCCAAGTATTAGCCAGCCATTAACGATTCCTTCGCCATCCATGCCGTCGCCGTCGTCTGACACCTCAATCGCGCCTCCTGCCTGGTCCGTGTTTCGGAGCACCACGGAACATTTTTTCGCGCTTGCATCGAAGGAATTTTTCACCAGCTCCAGAATGCTCTGATCAATGCTGGGATTTAGTTCCTCGCCAAGCCGTTTGAGAATATCGGGCGAGAACCTAAAGGACGCAGACAGGTTTGTCATTCGTCCCTCCACGGTAGGTCGCCGAGAGCCGAGACTGTCAAATGACGACAGCGAATACGCCTATTCAACAGCTCATTAGTTCTCTGTTCCTGGAGTAACTTCAGGAGCTGCTCGCAGGTCCGGATTGTTTTGTCTTTTGGCCGAAGAACTAGAAGATGGTTCTCAACCGCAATGCAACGTTTTCCCCGGACAAGCGTTGCTACCGCTCTGTTCCTGTCCTCGGGGCGTGACGTTCGCCGAACAACGACAAAAGGAGGATTGACCGTCTTGCCTTCAAATCTCCGATGGTGGGCAATCTGAGTAACCGCTTGCCAGGACGGTAAATCACGCGCTTGAACAAAGGGATACCACGCACCACTATGGGGATCTCGGTATGAGACCACTGCGCCGACAGACACTTCAAATTTGTCACTGATTCGTTTTCCGCCCGTTTTCTTATCTGGGGTCCAACGGATTCCTCGCTTGTCGTTTGGTTTCTTCCGAACCTGGCCTACCACAACGAAAACGTCAACGTCGGTGTGACGATCGAAGCGTCCCATGATCTCTATCTTCTTGATTGCAACGGACTGCTCGAATGATTTCCGCCATTTTTCATACCGCGAACCGCTCCGCAGAACATCCGGCAGGATCGCCATCAATTGCGTGCCCGGCTCGGCGTTAGCCGCGCAAGCGTCCATGAATAAAGCAGCAGAGTTCACCTTCCCTTCACCCCAGCAGCATTCTTCCGGAGCGTCCACCGACGTGAAAGGAGGATTTACCAAAATGTGTGAGGCCTCTTTGTAGCTGCGCTCCTCCACGAGGCTTGATCCAACCGCGACGCTAGGGAAGAGCAGGTCAAAGTCTCGCAATTGGAACGGCTTTACCAGTGGGTGACGCAGAGCCCCCGCTAATGCCAACCGCAGTTTCGTGGCCCGGACAAATTCTGGCTGCACGTCCAGAGCTATTACACGGCTACCCCAGTGAGACAAGGTTGACTCCAGGTCGGACGCGCAAGACAGATGATTGACGAAGGCCACCAGAAGGTCACCAACACCACATGCAGGATCAAATACTCTCGCCACAGCATTCAATCTCGGGAGACCCGCAGCGACGACGGCGCGTTGCGCCATTCGCGAGCCCGTGAAAAAGGCGCCTGCTGCGCGCAAACGGTCCAACGACACACGCTTCCGGAGCTCTGCCGATGGCTGACCGTCCAACGCAGCCCTAACCTGCTTCTGTCGCATTTGATTGACCGGCAAGCACACGGAGGCAACCAGAAGTTCCTCAAGATGCGACACATATGAATTAAAGGCTTTCATGTCCACAACCTATATACATCAGACCGAGTAGGCGCCCAAGGGCCATCTGACGCGCGTCTCCCTGCCCGATGGAGATCGGCAAGCCTCACGCGTCCTTACGGCAAAGATCACGTGCGTGAACCAAGACATTTTCGTGGTGGTTTTCGACCTAGCAACATCGAGCCATTGGTGCCACCCCCAAGCACGACAAACAGAGCCATCACCACGAGTTGCCCAACCACAAATGGCGCCTCCAGACTGTGCCGGAGCCATTGCTTTCAGGGCTGGTCTGGAAACCCGCCAGAGCTGACCCAAAACTGCACGCAGATGTGGGAGCTGGCAATTCTAGAATTTCAATGGATTGAAATTCGTTGCACGGTCAAAGTAATCAACGTTTTCGATTCTTTTGAGCCACAACGATATTTTAAGTGTTACTGGCAATAAAATAAGTTCCACACTGACCTTTGTAAGGCTTGCGGCTAGAATGCTCTTTGTTAGTACGCGAGTTGGGATAATCCCCCATAGAGCGAATATGTAGAACACGGCAGTATTCACCGTTTGCCCGCATAATGTTGACGCGACAAAACGCCCCGATATATACCGCCCATTAGTCCAGACTTTCATTTTTGCCAGAACATAATTGTTGGCAATGTCGCCCGTAAACATCGCAAGAGTGCCAAATAAAACCAAACGAGGGGCGGCCGATAGTACATCAACATACGATTGATTGTTTGTCATGACCGCAGAGGGTGGGTAGAAAATTACAAATTCAAAAATGGCGATCACTAACACCTGCGCGAAAATGCAGTACCACAACACACGCCGCGCGATTGCATAACCATAAACTTCAGTCGTGATATCGGCAAAAATATAGACAAAAGGAAAGTAGTAAATGGAAATGGACAAGGGAATCCCCATAACGTCAACCAGCTTGCCGGCGGTGGGAATGCAAATGATGGCGAAGAAGACGTTGCAAAGAACAATGTGGTTCAGGAATTTATAGTTCTGCATTTACTGGCTCGATGAACTAGTTTTTATGTTTGTCTCTCGCAGAAAAGCCGGATCAAAAAGCTTATCAAACAACTGTTGGGCATGCGTTGGGAGTGGAGTCGATTCGTTCGCAACGTTTGGCAATCATTAGCCGAGTCGTCTGCGGAAGCAATTGGAAACGTTAAGTTCTTGGTCTTGCGCTAAAAAGCGGCTTTTTTAAAGTGGGCCATATTCCTTTCTGCGCCGAATGGCATCTGCAGCCTTCACCTTGCCTGGCATTTGTAATTGAAATTATCCCAATTATGGAAATCTAATTCCCGGCTTTGCCGTCTAGTGCGAACTGGGATGTTCCCCTACTCTTCGCTCATCGTCACTTCTCGACTACAGGAAGAGAAGTGAGGGCACGTTTTCACATTTCACGCAAAGATCACGGCTTCATACGGCGCAGAAAGTTGGCAAATGATGAAAGCAGTCGTTGTTCACAAGTATGGAGGACCGGAAGAACTGAAGTTCGAAGATTTCCCCGATCCAGTTCCGGCAGCAGGTGAAGTACTGGTGCGGGTCGCCGCCACCAGCATCAACCCGTTCGACATCATGCGGCGTTCTGGAGCCGCAAAAGATGCCGTTCCGATCAGGTTTCCCGGTGTCGTTGGAGTTGACCTCTCAGGAACGATTCTCAAAGTCGGGCCGGGAGTGTCGGGATTTGCTGTCGGCGACCAGGTGTTCGCGATGGCCGAACAGACGTATGCCGAACTTTGCGTCGTCAAGGCATCCAGCCTTGCAAAGATTCCCGTGGGGCTTGATCTCATCGAGGCTGCTGCACTGCCGCTCGTTACGACAACTGGTAACCAATTGATCTCCGTGGGCACGGGAATTCAGTCCGGTCAAACGGTGCTCGTCACCGGAGCCGTTGGTAACGTGGGGCGCTCGGCAGTATTCACCGCAAAGGACCGCGGTGCGGTGGTGATCGCTGGGGTTCTCAAACGCCAGGTTCAGGAAGCGGCGAGCCTGGGCGCGGATCAGATTGTTGCAACCGACGATGAAAAGTCGATGGCGAATCTGCGAGAGCTGGATGCGGTCGCTGACGCGGTAAATGGCGAGACCGCCGAAAAGCTGATCGCCAAAGTGAAACGAGGCGGAGTGTTCGCATCTGTCCTGGGAGCTCCCCAGAATGCCAAGGACTTCCCAGCGGTCAAGGTGTACGCGAGCCCCGACCCAAAGATCCTTCTCTACATGGCGCAAGCAGTGAAGGTTGGAAAATTGAAGATTCCCATCGGCCGGAAGCTGCCGCTGCAGGATGCGGAGCAGGGACACGCAGCGGTAGCGAAGGGCGGCGCGGGCAAGCTGTTGCTGGTCGTAGATAAAGAGTGAGCACTTAGCGGCAAAACGAGGATTCCCGTCCATCTTTTGACAACGAATTTTGGTCACAGTCTTCATGTGCCCAAACCAGCAAATCCATTGGTGTATTGAAACGACGTGCAGTCACAAGGAGAATTAAATGAGAAAACTTCTATATGTTTTGTTGTTCGCTGCTGTCTGGGGCGGGCAAGTCTCGGCTCAGTCTACGCCAGAGTCTTTGAAAGAATACGTTCCTGTTCTACCCGCCGTGAAGGCGAAATTTTGGAAGATTGATCCGAAGGTCGGCTACGCGGTCAAAAACGTTGGTGGCGGCGTTTACGTCATATCGGACAACGGGTGGCAATCCGCATTCCTGGTCACCGATGAAGGCGTCATCGTTTTTGATGCGCCGGCAAGCTTCGGAAAGAGCATTCCGCTGGAAGTTTCGAAGGTGACCGACAAGCCGATCAAGATGCTGGTCTACTCACACTCGCACAAAGATCATATCGGCGGCTCCGCCGCATTCAAGGACATCAAAGATCTCAAGATCGTCGCGCTCGACGGCGTCAGCGACTTCTTGAAGGAAATGAACGACCCGAATCGGCTGGTGCCAAACGTAACATTCAAGTCCGAGAAGACGATCAAACTTGGTGGCAAAACAGTGGAGCTCGCGGGCCATCACTATCACTCGCCAGACGGCGACCTTTTCATCTACGTTCCCGAAGCCAAATTTCTGATGGTGATTGATTCGGTTACGTCCGGCTATGCACCGTTCCAGGGATTTGATCTCTCGAGCAAATTTCCATGAGTACCTGAAAGTGTTCGATGAGATCCTCGCGTACAGGTTCGACACATTCGTAGGCGGGCACCTCACGGATATAGGTACAAGGCAAGACGTGGAGATCACCAAGGAATTTACCCTGGACGTCTACAACACTGTCAAACGCATCCATAACAACATGGACGCCACTGCTGCTATGTCGGAAGCGGTCAAAACCGTTGGGACCGGACAACGAGTTCCTACTGTTCAAGGTGTTTTTGGACAAGGTCGCGGACGATTCGGTGAAGGAGCTTAAACCTCGCTGGATCAATCGCCTTGCTGGTGTGGATGTTTGGCTTGAGAGCCATGTGCGTACCGCCATAATTTATGTACGCTGGGACGATAAGGAATAAGCGGAGGGAAAGTTAGGCATGACGCGACATACTGGCTTTTTTTCGGCGCAATCGCAGGGCGGCGGATAAACTCCGCTGCCTTGTTGCAGTTCCAGCAAGCGTAAACACTGTTAGGCCAATGGATTGGAGAGAGTGTGATGAAGAAAAATCATCCTGGAATTGATACTGCTTCAAGGTCAAGTGGGGATGGCTGCGTGGAATGTCTGGCAGCGGGAGGCTGGTGGCTACACCTCCGTCGATGCGCGCAGTGTGGGCACATCGGATGCTGCGACAGTTCTCCAAGCCAACATGCGACAAAACACTACGCATCAACGGGACATACTGTGGTTGCCAGCTTCGAACCGGGTGAGGATTGGTTCTTCGACTACGAAAAGCAGCGGATGATCAAGGGCGCGGAGTTGCTGCCGCCTCATTCGCACCCAGCGGCTCAGCCGGCACCAGGCCCAGCGGGAAGAGTCCCACCGGATTGGGAAGCTCTCCTGCACTGATCATGCCTGAAGAACTCAATGGCAACTTGTCCTGGAACTTTGACCGGTAGTGCAAACCAGCATTCAGGGATTTCGTACATGAAGCCGAAGAATCTATGCGTGAAATACACCAGCGAGTCTTTTGCGAAAACTCGGCGTCGATGCCAAGGAGATGGGGGTTGGGGGAAAGCGGCGGCCCTTGATTGGCTGCTCCCGCTTAACTCTCAACAAAAGGAGTACGGAAGGATGACCAAGGGCCGCATGGAGGCTTTTAGTGACGGGGTATTCGCCGTCATCATCACCATCATGGTGCTGGAAATGAAGTCTCCACAAGGAGCCGGGCTTGCGGCCTTGCAGCCACTCCTTCCTGTTTTCTTCAGCTATGTCCTGAGCTTCGTTTACGTCGGCATCTACTGGAACAACCATCATCACCTCCTGCAGGCGGCGAAGCATGTCACGGGTGGCATCCTGTGGGCGAATCTGCATTTGTTGTTTTGGCTCTCGTTGACCCCGTTCGTTACCGCGTGGATGGGGGTGAACCATTTTGCGCCTTGGCCGGTGGCGTTATACGGGGTGGTGTTACTGTTCGCCGGAACCGCTTATTTCCTTCTGACGAAGACACTGATCGCCCACCACGGAAAAGATTCAACGCTGGCGGCATCAATTGGAAATGACAGGAAGGGCACGCTGTCTATCGTGGTCTACGCAGCGGCAATTCCTCTGTCGTTCGTGCAGCCGTGGATCGCCTTCGCCTGCTACGTTATGGTCGCCGTCATGTGGCTGCTCCCCGACCCGCGCATCGAAAAAGCAATAGGGCAATAAACGGAGGACGCCAGCCCTCTGACGCAGCGTTAAATGCACTCCAACATTGGTCGTCCTTCCTTGGCACGAATTCTGGGAAGTATTGAGCCATTCCCCCTCTGGAGCGCTGCTAGGTGAGCACGACGATCTTTCCGCCCGCCTTGTTCTCCTCCATGCAGCGATGGGCCTCAGCGATCTCGTCGAGGTGGAAGGTTTTGCCGACTTGCACGTGCAATGTGCCCGCTGCGATCTTCTCGACCAGATCCTCGAGCGGGGTCCGCATGAAATCTTCCGATTCGCCGGCATAGGTGGTCAGGCTGACCGCCGTCGGGATAGCCTCCATCGGGGCGAAATTGTCGAAGGACCATTTGTTGCCGACAATGCCGGTCATGCAAACGATGCCGCGCTGCTTGGCGCAACGTAGCGAGTCTTTGAGCGTCGTTGTGCCCACCAATTCAAGCACTTTATCGACTCCCTTCGGACAGACCTCCTGGACTTGTTCGGCGATCGACCCCGTATCGATGAACACCTGATCGACGCCGCTGGCCCGAAGCAGTTTTTCGCGGTCAGGGTTGCGAGTAGTCGCGGCAACGAAGGTGCCGTGGCTTTTAGCGATGGCCGCGGCCGCCAGACCAACCGAGGTGGTGCCGCCGCGAATCAGCAGACGCTCGTTTTTTTCAAGCCGAAGCGACTTGAACAGCGAGCCCCAAGCCGTTTGCAGCATCTCCGGGATCGCTCCGAGCGTTTCCCAGGGGAGTTCGGTCTTAACGACGACCTGCACCTGTGTCGCGGGCACGCAGGTGAATTCGGCGTAGCCGCCGTCGAACTGCCGTCCCATGCCGCCCATAGCGGTCGCGACGATATCGCCCTTGCGAAACTCGCTTCCTGGCGCTGACTCGACGACTCCAACCGCCTCGATGCCCAGCACGCGAGGGAACTTGACGCTGGGCGAATGGCCCTGCCGCGTGAACAGCTCGGAGCGGTTGAGCCCGAACGCCTTCACGCGAATCAATACTTCGCCGCTCTGCGGCGTGGGGATCGGGAGGCTCTCAATTTTGAGAACCTCGGGTCCACCCGCTTCGTGGATCACTGCGGCTTTCATCATGGTCATGCATCGGTCCTTTCGTTTGTTCATGCGATCGCTAGGAAAGTCAGTCGTCACGACGATTGTTCGAGAGCGCCATTCGACTCGATAAGCGTCTGAGCGGCGACAGCGTGTTTGAGTGCGTCACGCCAAGTCACAGATGATCCGCGCAGCTTGCATTTAGTTATGCGCGCGGTGGGTTGGTGGTGCAGAAGCAGTAGCGCGCGATCTTCCAGGTGCCGTCGATCTTCTGGAACACGAATAGCTCCTGGTTGGCCTCCGGGCCGCCCTCGCCAGTAGTGTGGACTTTGACCTTTCCGGCCGAATTGGTGCGAGCGAGCACCCAGTTGGGCGCCATCTCAAGAACCTCGGCTACGTTGAACTTGACGGTCAGCTTGATGGTCTTGAACACCGCGTCATACGCTTTGCGGACCGCATCGGCACCGATACTGGAAGGGCTGTGCTGCGGCATAAACACGCCATCGGAAGCATAGAGCTTCATCACCGCCTCGGTGTCGGACTGATTCAACGCGTCTTGATATTTCGCTAGTACAGCGGCAACCGCTTCTTCGTTTGCATTCATGGTTTCGGTCCCTTCTATTCGAGGATGCCCTCAGAAAGAAATATAGACCTGCGCCGCTTGCTCGACTAGCTGGGGAAACCGCAAATGTATTTCCCGAATTTGGGATAATGTTCAAAGACCCGCCTATTTCGCGTGGTGCACTTTTCGGCCAGTTTTGATGCGAGATTCGCGACATGTGCGCCCTCGAATCGCGCGATCGCCTAGCGGTGACCTGTAGGAGCGGGAGGATAACGATGACCGACCTAAATTCGCTGATGATTTTCGCCAAGGTTGTCGAAGCGAAAGGTTTTTCGGAAGCGGCGCGCCGTCTGAAGATGCCGACCTCGACCGTCAGCCGCCGCATTGCCGACCTCGAGGACCAACTCGGGGTCCGCCTGCTCGAACGTTCGACCCGCAGCCTGCGGCTGACCGATGTTGGGTCCGAAGTTCTCGAGCACGCCCAGCACAGCGCCGAACTTAGCGAAGCGGTCGACAACATCGCTTCGAACCATCTGTCGAACGTCTCAGGCGAATTGCGGCTTGCCGCGCCACCCAGCATCTCCGACTCGTTGCTTGCGCCGTTGGTCGGCGCATTCCAGGCGTCCTACCCCAACGTCCGCGTGCAGGTTTTCATCACCGACCGGATTGTCGATCAAATCGCCGAGGGCGTCGACCTGGTGTTCAAGATCGGAGAACAACTCAAAGATTCATCGCTCGTCGCGCGCAGAATCCTGACCTATCGGCATCAGCTCGTAGCGAGCCCGGTCTACCTAGCAAAGTGCAAGGCGCCCAAAACACCCCAGGATCTGCTCGACCATCGGCTACTCGCGTTCTCGTTTTGGACGCCCGAGAATAGCTGGAACTTCGCTCAAGCGAACGGAAAGAAAAAGGAGACACTGACGTTCCGGCCTTTCCTCTCGATGAACGACTACGCTGGCCTTGCGACCGCTCTGCTGGCGGGCACCGGCATTGGTGACCTTCCGCCGCTGGTGCAGCCCGAATTGCTGCGCGACGGCCGGCTCGTCGAGGTCATGCCGGGATGGCACTTCTCCATCTTCCATCTCTGGGTGGTCCATCTTGGCAATCGTTACATCACGCGGCCTGTGCGTGTGTTCAAGGAATTCGCGACGCAAATGGCGCCGACGCTCTTTCCAACGCTTCCGACTTGAGGTTGATATTGGAGTTTTAGACAATTCGAGTGGCCGGCTGGATGACTGTCTGTCCGAACCGAGTGCCCACGAAAAGTATGGACAGCATTTCCGTCCGCGAGCGATTTTTGCGTTAACCCGAGCCATCGGTGCCACCCTCGAGGCTCATTTCTTATTGCCGGCTTTTGCCGCCTCGCGAAATTCCTAAGCCTTGTGAGCGCAGATAGATCCTTGCTGAGGGCTGTGGGATGGAGACACCCACGTCCCAACGAATCCGGTTGTCACTCGCGCCGCTGAGAATTCCTGCACGAAACCGGATCATCGAGGCTATCTGCCCCCTTTTGCCCCCTCGCGTTTTTGTTAAGTGCCTACCAATCAGAAGGATGGTTGGTAGGGGCGGTGGGGATCGAACCCACGACCTTCGGCTTAAAAGGCCGCTGCTCTACCACTGAGCTACGCCCCTAAAGTGGTTATTGTACAATAACTTGCAAGGCAGTCGCTTCCGCACCGTTTTCGCTGGTGGCACTTGTGGTGGCACTTGCTCCAAGCAGCGACACCACCCCATGCAGCTTGTTCGGCCCGAGATGCGCGTACCGTCTTGTCATCGTCAAACTCTTGTGCCCCAACAAATCAGCGATATCCTCAAGTGGAGCGCCCTTCATTCGCAGCCGGCTTGCGAACGTATGCCGCAGGTCGTGCCAGCGAAAATTCTTGATCCCCGCTTCAATCACTGCATCGTCGAACCAATGGCGTCCGTTTTCAAGGGGTTCGCCGGTCTTAGCTGACTGGAACACACGTCCGCTGCGACCGCTCCGCCCGTGCACAAGTTTCAGAGCGGCTATCGCCACATCATTTAGCGGGACGTGTATGGGTTCTTCGTTTTTCGTCAGCGGGATGTTCAACATCCGACCTTTGAAGTCTACCATGTCCCACGTGAGGCTGTATTGGTTGCCCTTCCGAATGCCGGTGTTGATCGCCAGATCGAGTTCCGGCACATGCGAAACACACTTGGCCTCAATCACCTTTCGGAGCTTCTTTTCCTCCTCGACGGTCAGAAAGCGCACGCGATTATTATCCTCGCGACGATGCGTCACGGAACGAGCAGGATTTGAAGTCACTTTCCGATTCTGTATCCCGAGGCGATAGCTCAAGGACATCAGCGAACGATAATGATTGAATGTAGCGGCCGCCCACATTTTCTTTTCTGCCGCCCGTGCCAAAGTCTTTTCAATCTCTTGGGGCGTCAGTTCTTCTGCGGGATAAGAACCGAACCACTCCTTTAGGCTGGCAAAACGAGGCACATCCGTCTTGTAGGACCTTTTGTTCCTCTTCGAATACGCAAGCGCGTCGTCAACGAGTTGACGAAAGTTGACGGATGGCTTGCGAAAGCTCTCTGGGAGCTTCTTGCCCTCAAGCACCTGCTGCTTTCGTTTTCCATAGAGCTTAATGGCAACGCTCTTGGTACCGGCCTTTTCCCGGTGCCTCTTGCCGAATCGGTCAAAGTAGCAGACCCACCAAACTCCCGAACCTGGCACTCTTTCGAAAACTCCTCTCTGACTCATGGCTGCTCCTTCCTAGATTTCGGAGGGCGTCCCGCGCCCGAATCCTTCGACCACTTTCTAAATGTGTTTGTATCGTATTTCTTGGCGCGTGCCTTTCCCCCCTTCCTCCCGATCTTGCGGAGAAATTCGCGTACGTCATCGCCTGGCCCATCTTTGCTGGACACACCTAGAGTTTATAATCTAGCAGCCAGATTATCAAGCGGCTTGCGTCGGATGATCGGTCCTGAGAAGACCTTGAAGACTTTGCCGTGGAATTAGGACGCGCCGACCCAAGCGGCGCACTGGCAACTGCTTCAGGGCAATGAGCCTGTCGACCGTCCGAAGACTCACACCGAGCATTCGAGCCGCTTCTAACTTACTCAAAGCCAGCGCTTCCGGTACTCGTTCCAGCACCGACGTTTCCGCAGCCATTGTAGGTCCCCCTTTGTTCGGTAAGTGGTGCCCGTCATATCTCTCCGCTACTTGAGGCAGTCGGAGTCTAGTGCGGGCAGACCCCACGGAACGTAGCGGGATTCCTGTCCTGCGTCTAATACTTCGTTGGCCGGGCCTTATAACTCCGCGCTATTGTGGGAAAGGCGTTTCGAGGATTTTGGGATCCTAGGTGAGAGTGGCGGGATGCTCACCCCAGCTAGCCTATTGGCTAACCATCCTGACTTTCATTGCATCCACATCTTTACATCTCGGCAAGTGGGGAAGGGGGGGCCTTGCGGCGTGTCTCGAAGCGCTGGCGCATTGTCTTGCTTTCGGCGTCCCTTGTCCTCCTCGTGCTTCTCGTCGTTTCCCGCAAATATATTTCGCTGTACATCTCACGAAAACCTGACCCGAGGCCACCCGTCGCGGACCTGTTGCGTGACACGGCGGCCTCGAAAGATCCCGAAACGCTACTCACGGAAGCAAACCGACTCTCCTGGCTTTTCAATTGGACGAAGGCAGGACCTTTCTACGTTCGCGCTGAGGAACTCTACAAGGAGAAAAGCGATGACCGAAACGAAACATATGCTCGTGTGGGGAGGATTCGAGCGCAAGCAGAGACGATGTCGTGGGTTGACGTCTCCGACATGCTTGGGCAGCAACTAGAGATTCCAGTTGCCAAGAGTGACCCAAAACTACGGCTGTGGTGCCTTGCAGCAAAGGGATACACGGATTTGGAGATCAATCCGTCTTCCGCAAAACGCGCTTGGACGGAGGCCCAAACCATAGCCCACCAGTTGGGAGAGACCCAATGGGAATCGCGGGCAAAAGGAGAACTAGGAATCATTGGTTTTCTCGAGGGTGACAGCCGTCGCGCCGCGACAATGGTTGGCGATGCACTCTTATCTGCGATGGCGAGTGGCGATGTCGGCGGACAGGTTCGATACCTTGAAATGCTCGGCAATGCCTTTAACGAAGCCAAGCGATATGGGGAAGCCCTCGCGTTCTTCGAACGCGCAATAAAGACGAGCAGTGCGAATCCCGATTCAGGATTCCCCTTCATGGCGTTTGAAGGCGAGTCCGAGTCGTTGGTAAGCCAGGGCAAAGTGTCCGAAGCGCGAAACAAGTTGGAGCATGCTTTGGCCGTAGCCAGACAAAATCAAAAGCTTGGGCATGAAACCATGATTCTCGAACTGTTGGGAGAACTCGCGGTCCGTACGGGAGATCACCAGGTAGCGATGAAGTATCTCAAACAGTCTGGCGACCTCGCACAGAAGTACAGGTTCTATCGTACCGTGAGCCAGTCAATGATTGATTTGGCCGGGCTTTATCGAGAAGCGGGCGATCTTCAATCCGCGGAGCAAAGTGCCACTCTCGGTGTCGATGCCAGCAGACGAGTAGGCGACAGGTACTATCTCCCTCGCGATCTGACAGTTTTGGCAGACCTCAAGGCCCAACGAGGGTCCTTAGGCGAAGCGGAGGCACTGTATGAAAATGCGGAGGACGTGATCGACGGAATGCTGGTCAACTTACATGAAGCGTACTGGAGTAGCTCCCTGGCCGGAGCGATGAGCGAGACATACGTGCACCACTTCGAGCTAGAAGCGCGCCAGGGAAAAGTTGAGCAGGGACTCAACGTACTGGAACGAGTTAGAGGGCGAACGGCGGCAGCCCTGCTAGAAAACAAGATTTCGTTTAGCAACAGTGAATCTGGCGAAACGCGGGCGCTCGAAGAGGGTCTGTCTGATTTACAGCTTCGATTAATGCGGTCAGAGAACGCGAAAGAGCGGACCGCCTTACTCGATCAACTGGTTGAGAACGAGCGTCGGCTCGAGTTGACGCGGACTGACCGCAGAGAATCGAAACCGGGATGGTTACAGAAACCAGCACCTTTAAATGCAGTTCAATCCAGCCTCCGTCCCGACGAGCTTATCGTCGAATACGTGCTCAGTGAACCGCACTCGTATTGTGTCTGGATCTCCAAGAAGAGTGCGAGTGTGAAAGTATTGCCGGTCGGCCGGAAGCAGATTGAAGAGTTGACACGTAAATTCCTGGATGAGATGCGAGCAAAGCGCGATGACATCAGTCTCGCTCAACAACTCTACAACATCCTTCTGAGCCCGCTTCCTCAAGAGGCAACTAGCGAACGGCTCATCGTCGTACCCGACGGGATACTGAATCTATTGCCCTTCGACACCCTACGCGACCAAACAGGTCCTCTTTTGGTGGAAAGGCAGACCATTAGTTATGTGCCTGCGTCCACCGTCTTGACCGTCCTTAGGAACATGAAGGGGACGCAGCCCTCGCGACGAAGTTTTTTGGGGGTCGGGGATGTTGCCTATCAAAATCAGGGCAGGATTTCCGCGAAGGTGGACAAGCCAACCGGAGTTGAGCAAAGGCTGATGCGTGGATTGTCGGACACATTCGGCAGTTCTCTGAGTGATTTGCCGCACACTCGCGAAGAAGTAATCGAAGTGAACGAAATTGTCGGCAAAGATGGAGTGTTGTTATTAGGCACTGACGCAACTGAGACCGCATTCAAATCTGCTTCTTTGGTGAATTTCAAAATCATTCATATTGCTGCGCATGGATTTGCCGACACTCAATTTCCCGAGCGATCAGGGCTTGTGCTTGGCTTGGACCCGACTTCGCACGATGACGGGCTATTGCAGGTACGCGAGATCATTCGCCTTCGTTTTAATGCCGACCTCGTGACGCTTTCTGCCTGTAACACGGGGATCGGAAAGCTCCAAGGGCAGGAGGGAGTCACGAACCTGGTTGAGGCATTTCTTGTGAGTGGTGCAAAGTCAGTGGTAGCGAGCCTGTGGAGTGCCGATGATACGTTCACGCTCGCACTTATGGAGCGGTTTTATACTCACCTTGCTGAGGGCCAAGACAAGGCCGCGGCATTACGCCAAGCCAAACTTGACTTGCTCTTAAAATACGGTAAACAAGTCCCACCCTATTATTGGGGAGCCTTTGTTTTGATGGGCGACGGCGGTTCTCCGATTCGACTGGGGGGCCAATGAGTCTCGACTCGCAAACAAAAGAGAAGCTTTATTCGCGTGTCTGTGAGCTAGTTGCACGGAAGCATTTCGACCCCGGTATGAACGGGGCAAATTGGGACGAGGTGTCAAAAGCTAGGGCAGATCAAATTCTGCAAAGCAGCACCGATGAAGAGTTCGAAAAACAGATTCAAGAATTGCTGAACGAACTAAAAACGAGTCATACGGGGTTTCGGCACTCGAAAAGTTCGAAAATCCACGGGCGCCATGCAATCAGTGCAACGTTCATGCGTTGCAACTTCGATGGCACGCAGCGGTGGATGTTCCAGGATGTTCACGAAGGTGGGCCAGCTCATGTGGCGGGACTTCGTCCGGGGGATATTCTTCTGCAAGTCCGAAATCGTGAAATAGCACCGCCCGAACCACCGATTTTTCCTGTGGGCGACGACTCCCAATATGTCGTCCAAAAACCAGACGGCAAACGCGTCATGGGGTCGTTGAACGTACCATCCCCCAAATCAAAAAGTCATCCCGTCATCGTGCCGAAGGCTGTGGTTTGTTCACAGCTACCCGAAGGGATCGGATGGCTAAAGGTGACTATGTTTCCCGGAGCGGTCGGGATTGATCTCGCCAAAATGTTCGATACGGCCTTCGCTCATTTGCGGAATTCCACTCGCTTGATTGTGGATCTCCGTGGCAACACTGGCGGAGGTATCGGTGGATTGCGCCTAATGAGCTATTTAACCCCCGATAAGAAAGAGGTGGGATACAGTTTGACACGCGCTCGCAAGGAAAAGGGATATTCAAGAGAAGAGTTGCCACGGTTCGGTCGGATACCGTCCCACAAAACGACACTTCTTTGGTTGGCTCTGCGGTACGGGTTTATTGACAAATCGATTCTCGTGGTCACGGAAGGCTTCGGTCCACAAAAATTCCACGGTCGCGTCGTAGTCCTCGTGAACGAGCACACTGCGAGCGCGGGTGAAATGGTTGCTGCATTCGCGGAGGAGAATCAACTTGCAACTATCGTTGGCGCGAAAACGCCAGGGCGGCTTCTGAGCGGCAGTGCGTTTAAGGCGGGCTTTGGCTACATCGTGGGACTTCCAGTTGCTGCCTATCTGACATGGGAAGGAAGGGTGATCGAAGGCAAGGGAGTGTCGCCGAGTATCCCGGTTGGATTGTCCCCAGAAGAGCTGCTGGCGGGCGAAGACCCTCAAATGCAGAAAGCATTGGAACTTGTGCGCGAGCTTTGACCCAAGTTGCCACCCAGGCTGTAATAGCTCAGGCTGGACCTTGCACGCCTTCGGGTCGGACTTAGGCCAAGAGTGTCAGATGTGCTGCTCCAGGTTCGTAACTTCGGGGTTGCCCGTTAGAACGAAGCCGCCCGGCGGCGGACGCTGCGCCTGACGTGTTGCTCGAAGGCAAGCTCGTTCCACAAGACGCATCGGAGGAGCCTGCGAGTGTCCTTCTTGAAAGCATCCACACAGCCCGAGATGCTACTACGCAGAAGTCTTATAAGGCATAGGTTTTTGTGGGTTGGGTTGTGGGTTGGAAAAAGTCCACGACCTCCGAGAGCGGCTCGATCAGCGAGTCGAGACGCTGATAAAAACCTCTCGCTGTATACCGGGAGGAACTGGGAAAACTCATGGTCCGGGCCGGTGAGCAGAGGCGCTGCCAAGGAGCCGAAGGCCCCGGTCTGAGTTTGCTATGACGATTCCGCGGCATCCCTTAGGTAGGTCGTTATGACACATCAAATCGTCGGGTCTTTACCTCGAAAGAGCGCCGGCAGTCCGAACTGTCCCGCATCGAAGGCAACACCGACGTTCATTTCTTGGCAAGTAGTTTGTCCAGGTCGAAAGTGATTCCGATGTTGCCGCGGACATCCTTTTCTTTCACGAGTTCCGTGCGATTCGAGGCTGTAAACGAGATCGGTATTTGGACGCCGGAGCTGCCAACGGGAATCGAATACTTAACTTGGAACACGCCGATATTACCGGGTTTATTTACAGTCTGGTCGTTGATCAGCAGCTGAACGCCAAGGGGTTTTTGGTGCAGGTCTTCAAACAGTCCGCTGATCGTCAGCGTTCCTTTTGAGATTGCAGAAGAGATTTGGCCTACCGGTATGTCCCACTTTGCAGCGAGTTGGAAGTCCCTGAAATCCCCACTCATTCCCGGTTGAGTCTGGTTGAAGAAATTTGCTGTGGCGTTCAAGGTGTAATCGCTGCTGGAGATGCTGGCAACATAGATGAGGCTAATTGTTGAGAGATTGGGAGAGGTAGCGGGAGCGGATGAAGTCGTCGCGGTGGAGGTGGATGTTGCGGCCACGACAGGCGGCCGCGTGTAATCATATTCAAGGCTTAGACTGGGGGCCTTTGTTATTTTCTGATAGAGGTTCTTATTATCCTTGTCCAGAGCTACTCTCGCCGCGATGTAGGTATTGACACGAGTTTGCCAGTTTGGGACCTTGGCTGCCAGCTGCTGGACGCTATTTATGTAGGCGATGATTGCATTTTGCAGTGCGTTTTGATTTGGATTGGCTGCATTTGCGTCGAACACACTCATGGCGGTATTTAGAGCGGTGTCATAGTCATTCGAATCAAGCAAAGGGCCGACGAGCGCTCGCGCCGCATTCGCAGTATCCAGGGAAGATTGGTTAGTGCTAAAGGTACGAATTTGCTTCCAATTCTTGACTCCAAGCGGGTCACGATCATGGATTAGGATGAACCTCGCACTTGCCTGGGAAAACTGACTTGGGTTTGCTTGCAGTTGAGTCCCGCTGTTCGTGCCGGCACTGGTTGTCCCGCTCGTGTTGAAGGACGCGGACAGGCTGAGACGTTGCAAAACGGAGAGCGTGCGGTCGTCCGGTGGAGGAACGTCGGCCCCATAGGTTTTGGTCATTGCGCCAATCAGTTTTGCTGGCGTAGTTCGGAACGTGGTCGTCGTGCCACTGAAAGTTTCGGTCATTCCCCCGTATTCGACCGCAAGTCCGAGCAGAGCCGGAACTGAACCACTTGGAACCAGGTTCGTCGAGCCGGACGTCCCGCTTGAAGCCCCTACTTGCTTGTCAATGCGTCGAAGTTCCAAGATTCCGGCAAACTCCTTTTCGCCAGCTCCTCCAACGCAAGCTCCGAGTATCGTAACGCTCCCTAGGAAATCACTAAATTCTCTTCTGACACCGGCGATCGCTTGCTGCTTATCGGACTCAGCGGTCTTTGCGTTCGCAGTTTGAAGGTGTTGCATGACTGTCGTGAGTTCGTTGGTGATGAGGGTTGATTTGCAGATATCCGAGACTTGTGCCCGACAGGAAGGCAGGGCCAGGAATAGGATTACAAAGAAACGGATTGCATAAGATCGCATGGATTGTCCTCTCTCAAGCTATTTGCCTTTGCGCCCGGGTTTTGTTTGCGACGGTTCTTTCGGCGCCGCGGCCGCGGGTTGAGCCGCAGCTGGCGGAGAAGCGGTTGCAGTGGATTGAGCAGCGGGTTGAGCCGCTGGCGCAACGTTGGCGAGCGTAGTGCCAGGAAGACGGAACTCGTAAGGTAGGTCGTCGATGTCGCCCGAGGCGGGTGGAAGCACGTTGTTGGGTCCGTCCGAGGTCCCATTTGCCCCGGCAAGCGTGATGCGGTACAACGCATTCGGATCGCTATTGGCACTTGGGGGGAAGGCGTAGTCGATCACAAACAGCTCGCGAGAGGCGCCGGGCATTGTGAACTGTCGTTTTTCGACAGGATTGGCTGGAGTGGGAGACTGCAGGGAAGTCCATTGGCCGCCGCTCTCGAGGGCCGAAAAGGTAACTTGGTACGGAGTATTGCTCGCTTCGACCGTGACGGTGATGGTTTCATTAGTGTTTGCTTCGAATAGATCCCGGTTCTGACTGATCCTCTTCAATTCACACCTCCGAAGTTGAAAACCGATCGTGAGACTTCACTGGGAATTGGCGGCCTGGAAATTCACGGAAGAGAGTTGCTTTGGCGAAAGCTTTGACTTCTGGTCGGCTGCCGAGGCTTTGGCTTCTTCCTTCTTGTAACTTGCAAACTTCAAGATGGAGTTGAACCCCGCGGTTCCCGCACTAATGAACACAGCGGTCAAGAAGGTATCGAACTTTGGCGGGAACGAAGTCGCACCGAGGACACTGAATATTTGGAGTTGACCCACGGAAGCGATTACTGCGCCGAGCACCAAGGAGATCAAGCCGAGAACGGATTTCTTCAGCACCTCGGTCTTCAAGATCATCGACAAGATGGGATCGGCTATCTCGAGGAGTTGTTGGATACAGAACCCGGCAGCAAATGCGCCGAGCAGACCTTTAATCGGAAAATCCGACATATAGACTCCTTGCAGGTTCTAAGAACTTCGGTCAGTGCAACCGCCTTCATTTACGGAGAACGCAAAACGACGGCGGTTCCCTTCAAACAGAAAATCATCGCGGGTGCCGGCAGGTGTCAGAAGTATTCCGACAGATGCGGCGCGTTTTTCCTGGGACTCGTAACGATGGAGTGACCTAACGCGGAATGTTATAGAATCCCCCGTGCTTAGAGGAGAACCTAGCCCTTCGTGGACTACGCCGCATTGCCGCCGGAGGATCTCGCCCACGCCTGCCTTGAGTCGGGTAATCAACTGGCCTGGGCGGAATTTGTACGCCGCTTTCAATCTCTCATTGCCAGCGTCGCGTTCCGCGTGTGTCGTCAATGGGGCGAAAGCTCGTCGGAAGCCGTCGACGACTTGGTCCAGGAAACCTACCTGAAACTCTGTGCTGGCGGGCTGGACGGGTTGCGGAATTTTAAGTCCGCTCACGAGGACGCGATCTATGGATACATCAAAGTCTTCACCGCGAATTTGGTGCATGACCATTTCAAAGCCGCTCGATCTCAAAAACGCGGTGGCGGAATAATAGTTGATTCGATCGATGGACAAGATTGCGGTACGGCGCCGTCCGGGGGCTCGGCACTGACAGGCCTGGAACGAAATGTTCTGATTCAACAGATCGACGCTTGTTTGAGCCTAGTGGCTTCTGGCCCTGATTTGGAGCGAGACCGGAGAATTTTCTGGTTGTATTACCGCGTTGGATTGCCCGCGAGAGCGATCGCTGGGTTGCCTACCATCAGGCTAAGCACCAAAGGTGTTGAGAGTACGCTCTTCCGGTTAACAAAGCAGGTGCGGCAGCGGCTTGTTTCGTCCCGATCTGAGAGCATGCTTGGAGGCAAATTGAGCGAAGGGATTCGGTCGGAAGAATCGTACTAATAGGAGTGTGAGCATAAGTGAATGAGCAAGAAAGACATCTGAGCGCAGAACAGATCGATGTTCTGATTGAAACATCGCCCGGTGCGGTGGGGACAAGGGGGGATCTTGCCCTCCTGGATGACGCTCGACATCATCTGAAGGTCTGTGAAGCGTGCCAGAGGCTGGTTTCGATGCACAGGCACTGCGATCGAATCCTTCGTCATCTGCGATATGAGGCTGACGTAGAAATCCGTGATGATTGTCCGCCAGAGAAATCTTTGTATGAATTGGCTGCAAAAATAACGGATCACGATACAGCGGATCGAATCCTGAAACATGTAGTTCAGTGTGGGCACTGCAGCGTTGTGCTTCGGCGTGCGATCGAGGAAGTGGGCACGGAACCCACCGCTCACGAGGAAACGCTCCTCGCTTCCCTCCAAACGAGCTCAGAAGACTGGCAGAAGAGGTTTGCCATCCGGCTGGCTGCTCTGAATGCGCCCGCGCCAAGCGAGGCGAAGGATATTTCTAAATCCTCAGGAAATTTATGGCAACGATGGAAACCTTTTCCCGGTTGGCGCTATGTATATGCAACCGCTGCCGCAATTTTAGTCCTGGTGGTCGGGTTCTGGACGTACGGAAAATTCACGGAGCCCCCGGTTGACCGCTTATTGGCACGAGCATATTCCGAACAGCGAACCATGGAGTTGCGAATCACGGGCGCGGAACACGCACCCCTCCGAGAGGAACGCGGGGCAGGGGTTTCGTCATTAGCGAAGCCTTCCGCACTCCTTAAGGCCGAATACGAAATTGAGTTGCGGCTCGCAGCACGGCCGGAGGACGCCGGGGCGCTGGCTGCAAAAGGAAGAGCGGAACTGCTCGAATGGCAGTATACCGCCGCTCTTGCCAGCCTGAAGTACGCACTTGACTTAAATCCAGATTCTCCCGAACTGCTGTGCGACCTGGCCAGCGCTTATGCGCAGAGAGGGGACGCAGAAAAGCGGCCTCTCGACTATGGGGAAGCCATTGAATATTTGGGCCAGGCGCTCAGCAAGAAACCGGATGATCCGGTTTTTCTATTCAACCGTGCGCTGGTCGACGAACGTCTCTCCCTCTTTGAAGAAGCAACGAAGGATTGGGAGCACTATCTACGCGTTGATCCGAAAGGTCCATGGGCTGAGGAAGCCCGTGAGCATCTTGAAGCACTTCGTTTCAAACTAAAGCAAAGCCTCGCCATTCCCCTAGCCGAGCATGATCCCCAACGTGCGATTCCATTGCTCGAGGCGCGTGCACAAGGAGAGGACTCGGACTCTGCTTTGTGGATGGGATCGCTCGATGAAGACTATCTCGATGTTGCGATCAGAGAGTGGCTTCCCTCCCTGACCAAGCAACGGCCACAATCGGCATCCGCGGTATACATTCCCGAATGGCGTGCCTTGACGGCGGTCTCCCGTATCTTGGCTTCACAACACGGAGACCCTTGGCTTCGAGAGCTGCTTGCAAACAAGCAATCCACCGCTTTGTTCGAGGGCTGGACCGACCTTAGCCTTGCGGCGCAGCGCAATTCTCGAGGTGATTTCGATGGTGCTGCCGACGCTTCGAGCAAAGCGGTGGAGATTCTCATGCGCGAAAGGTGCACTCCAGGCGTACTCCGGGCCCTTTGGGAACAGGCATACGCTTTGCAGCGCTCCCAGCAGGGACGGCAGTGCTTGAGGAAAGCGAAGGAGGCTCGAAGAATCCGCAATTGGGCGCGTTATCCCTGGTTGTCCGCTCAACTTGAACTCGAAGAATCGGTCTGTCTCGCAATGGTGGGCCAATTGACTTTGGCGCAAGAAGGAATGCGGCGAGGGCTGGACGTTGCGCAGTCCGCGGGCTACGGAACCCTGGTATTGCGTGGCATGCATATGGCTGGTGTCGAGATCGCTGCGAACGATCCTGAGCGTTCATGGATTTGGTTTCAGGAGGGTCTCCGCAGGCACTGGGCAGGAGCGTACAGACCATTCAGAGCCTATCAATTCTATGCGGAAATGTCGTTTACACCCGAGAACCGCGGTGAGTGGCATCTGGCCCGGCAACTGATGGAGGAAGCTGTAGCTCATGTCGCGCGAACTCCGAACCATATGACGGAGGCCATTGCCCGACACAGCCTTGCTGTCGATACGCAATTGTGTGGGGACCTCCAGGAGGCGGCTGGAGAGTTCAGCAAAACCTCCGCGTTGTTCTCTCTGCTGCCAAACACCCCGGCGGCCCGCACATTGCTGTTTTCTGCCGAGGTTTACCAGGCATCGCTCGAGGTACAGCAGGGAAGATCGGATCTGGCGCTCGCGACTCTGACTGTAGCGCGCCACGATTACGCGGAGCAATCCCAGTACCGCATGTGGCAGCACTACTACGAGGCTCTTGGAACGGCGCTTTTGCAGGATGGCAAGAACGACGAGGATGCGGAACGGGCGTTGCGAGCGGCCGTATCGATCAGTGAGGCCGCGCTCGCCACGTTGCGGACGGACGAAGAACGGCTTTTGTGGGAGCGCAGCGCAGCCAGGAGTTACCGGTCTCTGGTGGAGCTCAAGGCCAAACGGGGAAGCGACTCCAAACAGGCGCTGGAAATCTGGGAATGGTATCTTGCGGCCGGCATCCGGGGTTCTTCTGCTAAGACTCGCGCCCCTGACATCCCTTTCGAAGAACTGGATGCGGGGCCGGCGCTTCCCAGACTGTCACTAGCCGCTAACTCACTCCCCACGCTGCAAACGGTTAGTGTCATTTCGTTTGCGGAACTCGCCAGCGGAACCTTCGTATGGATCTTCGATGACCGCGGCGTGCATGAAGCGGCAATTCCGGGCTCCCAGAACGAGATCGATAAAGCTGCGCGTAGATTTTTGCGCCTTTGCTCAGAACCACATTCCGATACGGCTGAAATACGGCGGGTTGGGCGGCAGCTCTATGATTGGCTGATTGTGCCGATTGAAAAGCATTTGGCACCTTCGCGCGTGCTCGTGATCGAGACCGATGGCGAAATTGGACGAATACCGTTTAATGTCCTTGTGACGCCCTCTGGCGATTTTCTTGGCGAGCGTTTTGAGATCGTGATTTCTCCAGGACTGGACTTTTGGTCCAGGCTCCGCGAACCCAAGCCCTTTTCTCCTTCGGACAGAACACTGGTCGTCGGCGTTTCAGAAGGACAAGCAAGCGCTGGGCCTGGTCTTCCTTCTCTCCCTGACGCAGAACGCGAGGCCCGCGAAATAGCAAGGCTCTTTCCACAGTCGATTGTTTTGCTCGACCAAAATGCCACCGTCGATAAAGTCGAAAGGGAACTGCCTGCAGTTCGCGTTTTCCACTTTGCAGGGCACGCGGTGGCTAGTGCGGAGCGGAATGGTTTGGTTCTTGGAGCGCCGGGGGCAGCGAATGCAAGCGGGGTGAACAACCACCTGGTCAATGCTGCGGCTATTGAGAGTTTCGCGATGCCGAAATTGGACCTAGTTGTATTGTCTGCATGCGCGACTGGGGCCGATGAGCGGGGACTCGCCGATCCACAAAGTCTTGTCCGTGTCTTCCTCCGCTCGGGTGCTGCGCAGGTGGTCGCCAGCAGATGGGGCGTGGACTCGGCTTCGACGGCACAGATGATGAAGCACTTTTACGAGGCGTTGGCGAAGGGTTCGGAGCCCCCGCAGGCCTTGAAGGACGCGGAGGAAGCGGTGAGGAAGCAGCCGACAACGGCGCACCCGTACTATTGGGCATCTTTCGGTGTATTTGGTCGGAATTAGATGTTGTCAAACACCCTGAAAGCTGAGGAGAACATTCTTATGGACAAAGTTAAGCCAGTATTTCTGTTCATTCATGAACTTTTCGGGATTTATTCCCAGAACTCAAGAATTCAGCTACTAACGCCCGATGTTTCGTCGGCTTGCAAGAACGCCAAACACAAGATGCACAAGAGACATACGTACAAGATTGCGCGGTTTAAGAACCGAACCTGGAGTCAACCCGACGTAAGGATGCGGAGGGGGCACTGCTACCGATTGTCTGGCGTGGAGGCGGGTAGTCTCAAGGCTGGCGGCGTGCCTCCCGATTGCACCTACAATGCCCATCCTAATCGACCATTTCAGCTAGCCCAAACGCCGTACTGCCACTGGGATTTGGATATGCCTTCCAAGATCCATCAGCTGAGACTCTTGAACACTCCGGACCGTCCTCTGTTCAAGGGTACGGACGGTGATGCCATCGAAAAGCAGGTCAAGGCGATTTCGCTCGTTCAGGTGTTTGAATATGTCCCGAACGGCAAGAAGATCGAAATCATTGACAACCAGGACGGGCCCATCCGTATGGACTACAAAGTGGACAAAATTACGGACAGCATAAATTTGCATATTTGGGCGGAGATTGAAAATGAAGCGGGAATGACGGACGCCATGGCCGATGAACACTCAAAATGTGCTACTGCAGCTCTTATGGCGTTGTTCAAGGGTCTCGACGTTCAAGGACAGCATTCTCTTTCGATCGATAATTGGTATCCAACACAAGTCCAAATGCCAGGTGGAAATGCTGTTCGGTTCGTCGAACTCATGTCACTGTCCGAACGATTTGCATTGCGCCACCCATCGACGCAAGGAAAGGGTGACGGGCTGAAGGCGAACGGGAAAGACGGGAAATTCGAGGTGCTTTGTTCGGGCAAGACATGCGGTAAGGGAAGCAATTTCTTCGTGGATGGCAAAGGTTAAGGTTTTACTCCGGCAGGAGGGGAGGTGGGGATTTGACGAAGAAAGCCCTGATAGGTTTTGTTTGTTTCCTGCTGGCTGCCGGCATAGTGTCGGTCTACAATCACCACCATCCAAGTCCGCAGCCTCCAGGTAACGCAGACTACCGTGTAGTTATGTGAGTGGATCGCTTAATCTAAAATGCGTGGTGGTGTTGGGGTCGGAAGGCTTACTCGGACCAGGAGCTGTCGTTGACTATCCCGCGAATGCAACGCAGCAAACTCGCGTGCCGCTTCCGAATGCGGATCTGTTCTCAACCACATGCTTAATACCCGGAGAACAGATCAATGCCCTACTGGAATCGCTGAGGCAACAAAAAGAAAAGAACACTGTAAGCATCGCGGAAATGACCTACAGCTTGAATCGCTCGTTTCACTTGGGAGTCGAGCTGCCCATCCCACAACTCGCGAATCTGACCTTGAAAGCCGGGCCAAATGCAAAGGACGTGACTGACATCACGCTGAAGGTGCCGCGGGCTTGGGTCAAATTGATTGACGAATTTCGGTTTGCAGAGATTCGCGCACAAATCGAAACACTTCAATTACAAGTTAAAGCTACCGAACTGCTGGTGCTGGAGAAACTGAAGGACGGCGTGAAAGTAGCGCCCGGCCTGCTGACCGCCCGCGTGAAGGAATTCTCCCGGCGCAACGTCGCATGGAAGGAAGTTGTCGTGCGCGAACAAGGTCAGGAGTACGCGGGTCGCGTGCTGAATGCTACCAAGCCGAAAGTCTACACAAGCCTGGTCGTGGAGCTGAAGTGAACAACTGGCTCCAAAACGTGCAACGCATCGCGCCAAAGGCTTTCTCTCACGGCAAAGTCGCGGGTGATGGTGTGTACGGGTTGCTGAGCTGTCGTGAACCCGCGGACGGAGTTCGCCGCTTAATTTGTTACCGCACGACCTTGGAACGCCAAAGGTCTGTGGAGAGTTGGGATAAACGGCGCTGCATCGTAGGAAACGAGAGCGTTGACGATCACATCCTCATAAACATCACGGACCAAAAACAATGAGCGTCGAGATGGCAATCCGCCAAGCTCATTACGCTAGAGGATATTCGCTGCCGCTGATCGATCCTGACGAAGAAGCAGGCCTCGCACTCCAAGCAAAATACTTTCCAGTGACGAAGCTGCCGTACGCTGGCGAACGTATGGCGCTGAAGTTTGATCGCCGCAGTTACCGCCCATTGAAGGGTTCACTCACCAGGGCACTAGCTCGGACAAAGCTTTCATATTCGGATTTCCAAAATGGCTTACATATCCAAAGCCGCGCAACCGCACACGAGATGCGTTTGCTTTACACACCGGAATTCTCCAAGAACGACGGCCAGTTAAAGCTCGTCGCGTGCCAGCAAGGCTACGATTACATCTCCGCTTCACATTCCGGCACTGCACGCTTTTACAATTCCGAACGCGTGCCAAATGGATTTCTCCTGAATCGCGAATCCCTTGAAGCTCTGGCGAACAAAGCTACCGAAGCAAGGAAAAAATACAACCAGTCAAAACAGCAGATAAATCTACATCGGCATATTAGTTGGTGTCAGCGGCACGGCGGCTATGTGACGCTGCGAGCAGCGGTTGCGTACAAAGCTTGGCGTCTCTCTAAAGACGCTCACACAATTGCGGGCGAGATGGGACTTAATCAGCCGGCAGTACGGCAGATGCTTAACAGGCTTTGCAAAGTGGCGCGACGCCTAGGTCTGGAGACCTTTCCTCGGCATCACTCCGCGTTCGTTGACCGCGTCGTCCGACCATACGACTTCAACAAACCAGAGCCCAAGGTTGCACTGTATAAGTCGGCTGCCGGAAGGTGATATTAGTTTAGAGATTTATGTGAGGGAAGGTAGCGATTAGAGGGTTGCGGACCGGATGGCGGC
Organism: uncultured Acidobacteriota bacterium; assembly: GCA_963733775.1. GTDB lineage: Bacteria > Acidobacteriota > Terriglobia > Acidiferrales > UBA7541 > Acidiferrum. The sequence goes on from CAVTEE010000006.1 coordinate 1,712,167, forward strand.
TGCGTCCAAAACGAAAAAGGGCCGAAAATTCGGCCCTTTTACAGGAACAGTTTGCTATATTGCAAAAACGTAGCGCTGGGCACTTACCTCCCAAGGCTCTCTGTGTCGAACCTTCCGAGGCTTTCAGTATCCCGAATTGAAGTCATAGCGCCCTCCCACACAACTACACAAAGTCTAGGTACACAACGTCTAGGAGATAGTAGGGCACCCAGGACGAAAAGTCAAGAGTGCATCCGTACAGGTGCCCATTCGACTCTAACTACCCTGTTTCGAACAGTTTATTGAATTCTGGCAAATCCCTGACACGAGCTAAATCCTCATCTTTCAAGGCTTCCGTTTTCAATTCTGGGTTAATCTCGAAGGCCCTCTTCAGGCCAGCCAAAACCTCGTCAGGGTTACTGAACCTGCCCAAAAGTGCTTTATAACACGCCCTATTATATAGCAATGCGGCTTTGTCGGGGTCTTTCTTTAAACCTTCCTCAACTACAGAGAGCGCTTCTTCTACTCTGCCCAAGCGCTTAAGCGCTCGGGCTTTTTCGCCGTAGGCATTCGCGTAGGAGGGATCCGATTCGAGAGCCAGCTCAGCCATCGCTAATGCTTCCTTGGGCTCCTTCTTTCTGTCGAGCTGCACAGCCTGGAGAGTATAACCCATCGCCGTAGCCCTATCCGCCTGACGCCGCGCGGACTCTGCCTCAACCTTTGCTTCTTTTGCTTCCATTTTGGCTTCTTTCAGCAATCGTTCGCCGGCCATACTCACTACCTGTTTCCCGAAGGCACCAGCTAAGAAACTTACGCTGACCAGAAGGACGTAACTCTTGGGGTCATGTTCCTCAAATTTCAAAGTCCCGCCGAAAAGGAAAACCGCAGCCGTGGCACCTCCAAGTCCAGTGGCAAGGTCGCCCACAAGGCCCAGACAAATGTTCCAGTGTTCGGGTTTGACACCTTTGTTGTCACCCGTGCGGGACGGAGCAGGAGAAATATTGTCAAAAGAACTGAGCTCCAACGAATTAGAATTGCGAAGAATGCCGCCTACCGCTCCACCCAGGCCGCCAAAAATCGGGACCAGCCAATATACTCCGGCTATGCCGAGCTTTTGTGTAATGAAGCCCATAGCCACAACGGTTATGACACACAGCGTGAAAATGCCAACGACGGTTAACAACAGAGATTGCGTTAACGGCTTCATTGTTGCCCCGTACTGAATCGTCGCAATCATACGCGCGTAACTGAAATAGTTGTAGAGCCATCTTTGGCAGCAGCACTCGTTCGGCGGATGTCCTCAGACGACAGCTAACGGCGCGGTTCTAACGAATGAAAACGGCCGAATCTCGGCGTGTTAAACTCATATCCCATGTCCCATCAGGTCACCGCCTACGATACACACGGTCAGGGCCACAGGGAAAACCTAGACAAACACCCTGACGCCTGTCCGCTATGTCACCACGCGATTGAACCCAAGGAAATCGGGCTGATTTCGATATTCTGACTTGGCCCCTTTCGATACTTTGATTTGGCCCCACCTTACTGAAAACCAGATACGGTGTACTCCGCTTCGGGCTCAGTCGCCCAAGGGGAGGCCGGGTGGACAGGAGAGCCAAGGTGGAGCTATTCGAGCAGATCCGACGTGAGTATGAGCATGGCGGGGGAACGATTCGCGGGATCGCCAAGAAGTTGGGGATACATCGACGCATGGTGCGTGAGGCAGTGCTCAGTGCGACTCCGGTAGAACGAAAGACACCGGTGCGAGAGCGATCGAAGCTGGCACCGGCGATGGCCTTTGTCGATGCGCTTCTGGAAGCGGACTGCAAGGCGCCACGAAAGCAACGGCATACGGCACATCGCATCTGGTGCCGGATCCGAGCGGAGATGCCGGAAGTGAAAGTGGCGGAGTCCACGATTCGTCGCCACGTTCGCGAACGTAAGATCAAGTTAGGGCTGACTCGCCGAGAGACCTTCATTCCGCAGTCGTATTCTTGGGGCGCAGAAGCCCAGGTGGACTGGTATGAAGCCTACGCAGAGATCTGCGGAGAGCGGCAGAAGACTTATCTGTTTTGCATGCGGAGCATGGCCAGCGGAGGAGCCTTCCATCGCGCGTTCCCGCACGCCAGCCAGCAAGCTTTTCTAGAAGCCCATGAGCTGGCGTTTGCTTATTTCGGCGGAGTATTCACGAAACTTCGCTACGACAACCTTAAGAGTGCGGTGAAAAAGATTTTGCGGGGATATCAGCGCGAAGAGACTACGCGATTCATTGCCTTCCGGTCACACTGGGGTTTTGCGTCGGAGTTTTGCACGCCAGGAGAAGGCCATGAGAAGGGTGGCGTGGAGGGCGAAGGTGGTTATTTTCGCCGCAACCATCTGGTGCCGGTGCCACAGGTAGCGAGTTGGGAAGAGCTGAATGTCCTGTTGCGGGAAGCCTCGAAGCAGGATGAGCAGCGGATGATCGGCGAGCGGACCCAGACCGTTGGCGCAGGAATGCATACCGAACGCGAACACCTGCGCACGCTGGCCGCAGAAGGCTTCGACCTGGCCGCGGTTCACTTTCCCCATGTGAATGCCAGCGGCTGCATACGAGTGCTGACTAACTTCTACTCCGTTCCCCTCCCAGTCGGCGTCGAAGTGCAGGCCAAGGTGTATTCCACGTATGTAGAGATATGGCATCAGGGGCAGTGCGTGGCGCGACACGAACGCTGCTTCGATCGACAGCAGAAGGTTCTGAATCTGGAGCACTATCTGGAAGCGTTGAGGAAGAAACCAGGAGCATTTGCAGGTTCGACACCGCTCGAGCAGTGGCGAGCGCAGGGACGTTGGCCGGCAAGCTTCGATCTTTTTTGGGAGATGTTAAAGCAACGGCAAGGCCGGCAGTCGGGAACACGCGCGATGATCGATGTTCTGCTCCTGGGCCGTCAGCATGGATTCCCATCGGTAAGAATAGCGATTGAAAAGGCTCTGGAGATGAGTTGTTTCGATGTGGAGGCCGTGCGTCTGCTGCTGGATGCGGAAGGCCTTGGAAGACGAGAACCAGAAGCAGTGGAGATCGGCGCATTACGTTGCTACGACCGGCCGCAACCGACTACCAGGAACTACGACCAGTTGCTGCGGAACTATCCTGTGACGGGAGTACTGCAATGAGTGCGGCCACCGTTGCGGTACAACAAGCGACGATTCGACAGTATGCCAAGCGACTGCAGCTACCGACCTTGGGCGGACAGTTCGCGCAAGTGGCAGAGCAAGCGGTAAAGGAAAAGAAGAGTCATCTCAGCTATTTGGAAGCATTGCTGGAGGCCGAGGTAGAAGAGCGGGAGCGCAACACGGTAGCGCGGCGGATTCGTGAGGCCCATTTTCCCAAAGTGAAGACGCTGGAAGAGTTCGAGTTTTCCCACGCCCCGTGCATTCCAGCAACTCTGCTGCGGCATCTGGCCGAAGGTGGCTACTTGAGCCGCAGCGAACCGGTGATTCTTCTGGGAGAAGCAGGCACGGGCAAGACGCACTTAGCGGTCGGCCTCGGAGTGGCGGCCTGCCGGCAGAGAAGACGAGTGCGTTTCACCACCGCGGCGCAGTTGGTGAACGAACTGATCGAAGCCAAGAATAAGAGCGAACTGAATCGTGTGACGAACCGCTGGACGCGCTATGACCTGATCGTGATCGACGAGATGGCTTATGTGGCGATGCCGGAAGCTGCCGCGGAAATGATGTTCCAGATTATCGCCGGACGAGCGGAACGAGCGGCGGTGATCGTGACCACGAACTTGCCGTTCTCGGAATGGACGACGATGTTTCCGAATGCGAGGTTGTGCAAGGCGATGCTCGACCGCTTGACCGATCAGGCGCACATCATCGAGACCGGGAACGAATCGTATCGGTTTCGAAGAACGCTGGAGAAAAAAGGCGACAGCAAATAAAACTTTCACTGTGTCGCCATCCTACGCTGCGCCCTAAACGCGTCGCCCTACGGGCGCCACAGGGCTTCGCTCCGGCCGGCGACACAGTGATGAATCACCAGAGGGTGGGGCCAAAAGAAAAGATCAAAAGGGGCCAAATCAAGTTGACGGAAGCACGGGCATCTCGGGACTTCCCTTTATGTCGACCAGGTCCCATCCATTATCGAGACCCTGTACCGTTGCCCACGCCATAACTGCGGTCAAGCTTTCATTGCAAGATACAGACTGAGGGGAATGTACGGCCATTACGGGCTAAACGAATGCGTGCCTTACGAATTGCAAGATGCAGAGTTTTCGGAAGAGATCTCGGACTTATCGCCCGATTTTTGCGCGATCACTAGCCAGTCAAGCAACGCGGAAAAATTAGGTCTATCGCTAATCGCGGGAGGGGGCTACCGGAAGGCGCTAGAGTTTCTCATTAAAGACTATGCTATCCAGCTGAGACCTGGTGATGCTGAACAGATAAAGAAAACTGACCTCGGCGCCTGCATTCAAACCTACATCACCAATGAGATGGTTAAAGAAACGGCAAAACGAGCAGTGTGGTTGGGGAATGATGAGGTGCATTATCTCCGCAAGTGGGAGGATCACGACCTGCAAGACCTGAAGGAACTAATGAAGTTGGTACTCAACACGATTCAGGGCGAACTAATTTATTCGAAGATGAAATTGACAATGCCCAAAGGGAAGAAGTAGCCGCAAACAAGAGCTAAAAGCTCCGTTCTCGGGCCGGAAACAGCTAAATCTCCCACCGTTCCACTCGCAAACGAATAGAGAGGTAGTGAGAGGCACATAGCAGGGCGAGCACAGCCATCCAGAATGAGGAACAAGGTTGGCGGCAGCCGCATGTGAGGGGCAGGCAAGCACGTTGCGCAGCCTCCGCGAGAACTGCCGTATGCGTGGTCACTTTCGAATTCACGATTGCCCGCCTACCGCAGCGCAAGTCGTTTATTCACGCGTTTGGTTGAAGCCAAGCGCGATTTCTTATTTTTGCGTGCTTGTGTGAATCCGCCAACCCTGTTTTGCGTTGAAGCTGTAACACCTTGCTGACGCAGTGCGGAAATCCTAACCGATATTGATTTTTTCAGGCGACTCCGCATCGCTTGGAGAAACGTGCTTCCTGCAAAGGAGCCACGTGCGGAGCGCCGCGCCCTCCTCGTGCGCGGCCTTCGCTGACTTTCACAGGAGATTCCAATGGCACCTCGTCACAACAAGATATTGCCCACTCCATTGCACAATGGCTCTTGCCGTCCATCACACGCGCCGTGCCCTTGTCCAAGTTGACGTAGACGACGCCTTTATCCAAACCGTACATTTGATAGCGTGCCCACTTCGGCGAAGTCCTGCTCTTGAAAAGCCGCGCTTCCACGGCTCGCTTTGGCCCAATCGTCTTGCGAATCAGCTCGTCCACTGCTTTTTGGCTCATCGTACTTCGCATGTTGTCTCCTAAGACGCTAGTTGCGTCGCTGGACCAACCTTCACCAAAAAATTGACGGTAGGACAACGGGCCGCGCCCACACAAACTGATGGGCCAAAAGGCTTCATCGGTCGCTCCCGGACTGTCGCACTGGGCGCTACGGGGTTTCGCTATTTCTCCGTCTTTCAAATAATGGTAATCTCAGCTAACTGAGGGCTTTTCTACCCAACGCCCCTGAAAGGACCCTGTATGATTCCTGTTACCGGAATAGAGACAAAGGCTGTGGATGGCGTCTTCGCCTGGGCAAAGAATTGGTGGAATCGCGAGCGCGATTTTAAGGCGCGAATTGCTCAGCTCGAAGCCCAATTGGCAACCGAGCAGAGCGGTGAGGCAGCGTTCGAACGGTTAATGAGCACACTAGTTTGCCGCCCGGAGGAAGATCATATGTGGTTTAAGAGGGACGGCAGCGGTGGACCCTACTGTCCATTGTGCCTGCCACAAACAAACCAGCTCATACCTCTAATGGCTGTCTCAGGAAAGGCGGGGGAGTTCGAATGCTTTGTCCATGACCGCAGGTTTGAAACCGCCGAACGCCGTCGTTACGTGGAACAGAACCCTCGACGGCCACACGCGCAGAGACGAATACGCGGACCGCACGCTTGGATGATGCGATAGTACGGGGTCGCTGCAATGAAGAAAACTCCGCCAACACAGTGGAAAGTCGTACTCCTTGCCGATGTTGGCTCCAGGGAACCTTTCTTCGCACGTATCTCAGCTCTCCCGGACTTGCTTGGCGGGGCGTTTTATAACAGTAAGCCCGAGATTGTCTCCGCCATAATGCGCATGTTGCGGGATTGTCTTGTTCCAGCATTTATCTCTTTGCGAGACCTTCGCGCTGTGGCGTCCAATCCTGCCACTCCTCTGCTCACAAAGACGAAATACTTCGACGACATGTGTAAGTCTCTCTGGTCTGCGTACAAAGACCGAGTGCAGATTGCGGTCTGCCAAATGGGCTATGACATCGGGTTTTTGTTCGAGAACGACATTAGGTTTAAAAAGGGTTGCGTCGACTTCGCGGCTGCGAATCCTCACGTAGACGAGGGACTAATTGAGCAAATGAAACTCAATCGGTCGACGTGGCAGTCAGATCTCAAGCGATTTAGAAACGACTATTTGGAGCACCAAAAGATCTCGTATCAAGAAATGGCGCCGTTCTATTCACTGCACCGTGCCGAGGAGCTGTTTGAACGGGTATGGGTAGGCATCGAAGAGATTTTGGTCATCTTAATCGCCGCGAAGTTGCCACAGGCCACATGTTTGCGCGAGATCCCGGACGCAGAGCGCGACCCGGACAACCCAAAGCGCTTCGGTTTTGCATTCCGCCCTGGCCAGAATCAATTCTCATAACTTGTAGCGATTGTAGCGATTGTTTCGATAGGAGGGGTTGCAACGCCGCTATCTACGGGGCTTTTGTGAGATGGCATATTTTTCGATCCCCACCGCCCCTACCAACCAACCTTTTTCCCGACAGCAGCTTGGCGATTTGTCGAGGCGGCAAAAGGAGGCAATAAGAGCCTCACAGGTGGCACCTATGGCTCCGGGTACCCAAGCCTGATGGTCTCGTGCGCGGTTCGAGAGTACACACTGCGAGTAGCGTCAGCCTGAGGTTTCTCATGTCTACAGACTTCCCACAAACGATTCGGAATAACTACCGAGTAGCCAGGCGGCCTTGCGGCCGCCTGGCCCTCTCAGAACTGGGCGTGAAAGTTTCCCTTCACCCAGCTCAAGCCCTTCGAACGCCTCTTAGAGGAGACGCGGTTTCGAAACGGGAAGACGCTGACGATGAACCCGGTCATGGCACTCGGGATGAAGTAAAACGCAGTTCATGGCACCAGTGGAACCGCCCTTCACACGAGGGACGCAGTAATGAAGGCGCCAGCCTGTGATCCGAGTGATTTTGGTATTGCACTGCGTGCAGAGTCCACGTTGTTCATACCAGAGATAGCGAAGAGTACGAGTACCCCAAAACGTTTCCAGCATGTGAGCCCCTTCGCGTTCTTCGAAGTAGGTTTCATAGGTTGGATCGTACGGGTTGGCTTCGCCTTTGACCTTGACGTGGCGTTTGATGGGAGTGCTCTTGGCATAGTACAGCCAGACTTTACTTGGCCGTCCTTCGTCATCGCGGGTTTCACCGAAGAAGGACCAGTCGCGGTCTCTACGCCGTTCAAAGTATTTCGGTTTGACCCAGCGCGGAGACTTGTTCGGGTGCCTTCGTCGTGCCCATCGCCACAGACTAGAGAAGATAGTGTGATCCACGCGTCCAAACGTGTGTTTGCTCACCACGTGCCGATGATAGTTCGCCCAACCTCGAATCTTTGGATTGAGTTGATCAATCAAATCGGCGGCAGACACGCCATGTGCATCTTTGATGGTTCGTCGGATGCCCTTCAGGAAGGTTCCAACATTTTTCTTGGAAGGCTTGGTGAGCAGTTTCCCGTTGGGATATCTGCGCACGTTTTGTCCGAGGAAATCAAAGCCGTGTTCCACGTGCGTGATGACTGTCTTCGTCGGAGAGAGTTCAAGACCTCGTTCTTGCAGGAACTGCTCGACGAGGGGTTTGATTTCTCCTTCCAGTAGTTCTCTCGATTTACTGGTGATGACGAAGTCATCCGCGTAACGGACGAGATTGACACAGGGTTTTTCACCTCCAAGGGACTTGAGACGTTTTCCTGCTGGGTATTTTTCCTGCAAGAGTCGTTCAAGTCCGTCCAGCGCGCAGTTCGCGAGCGCAGGGGAGATAATTCCACCCTGAGGAGTTCCGTCCATAGTTTCGTGAAGGACGTCTTGATCCATATACCCCGATGTCAGCCATTGTTTTAGAATGACTCTATCCATAGGGACATGGTTTAAGAGCCAGCCTCGGCTAATTTTGTCGAAACAGCTCTTGATGTCGCCTTCCAGAATCCACTGCGTGTTGGCGCTTCTCAGTGCCAGAAAGCACTGGACCAGCGCGTCGGCGCAGGACCGTTTCTGACGAAACCCGTAAGAGTTTTTGTCAGCGGTGGTTTCCACAACAGGATCCAGTGCGAGTAAGTGGAGTGCTTGCTGCCCTCGATCGATCATTGTGGGAATTCCGAGCGGGCGCATCGTTTTGCCGTCCGACTTCGGGATATAGACACGTCGCAGGGGCTGAGATCGATAACCCCTACGCTTCAATGTATGTACTGCCTGTGTCTTCTTCTCTGGTGTGTTCCAAATTTTTTGGTCCACACCGGGGGTTTTCTTGCCATTGTTTTCCGTCACTCTTCGAACGGCAAGAACTTTGCCGCTGTAGGAGTGGGTCAGCAAACGTTGCAAAGCTCGCACCCTGCCCCATCTGCTTTCCTTCGTTGCCTGCACGATACGCACTTGGAGTCGGCGAACGTTGCGGTGGATGGCTTGCCAATTGATGGCGTACCATTCCGCCGCTTCGCTTGAGACCGCACCAACAGCTTGCGCCGTCGTCATCTGCATTGCCTCATGAGCCGATTAGTCAAGTTCTCTCGTGTGAAGCACCATAAAGGGAAGTCAGCCCGCTTTCGCGTCCGGTGATGTTGTCGGTGTAGCTGACGCAACCGATATCCACTCCATTACAGAGTGACGTTCGCTTTCTCCCTCATCTGTTATCCGCACCGCCATCGGTGCATCTTGCGATGCACTTTCCCCTTGCGGGGAGCGATGCGGATTTACCCTGTTCCGCGGGAATGACGCGATAGGTTAGGTCTGTTCTATACGCCGGCAGTGTTGGTTACCCATGAAAGAGGACCCGGAAGTCTCAGTGCTCACTGCAAGAAGAGCCGCGCAGCATGTTAGGCTCTCTTCGGCTGACGACGCTTACGAACATTTGTGTATTCTGACCCTGCTATCAAGCCTAGCCCCTCTCCACCTTATGCTGGCAGATACACCGTGGCCTCACGGTTCCGATGCCATTCTCGCGAATGTGGGTCCATTGTCCGAGGGCTTCGAACGGTCTGTTGCCTCGCCGCTCCAACCTCGTAGGCTACGTGCGATGGGACGCGCGGTCTGATCGATTTCCTCCTTGTCAGACAATCATTCCAACGGCTTTCAGGTCGCAATCCGGGTAGTCGACAATCCGGGAGTGCGCGCTGAGCAGCGCGTTGTTCAGGAGGGTTGAAGTCCCTTTGGCGCTCAAATGAGGGGTGCCATATCCAAGAAGCGGGGTTCGCAGCCTCGCTGGCCGGAGGAAGTGGAAGGTATGGAGACGTCTAAACGGGCACGAAGGCGAAAGCTGGATACAGCCAAGACCGACCTAAAGCCACCGCTTGTTGTACTTCGGAGGGCAGGGTGTCCATCGCGAGATGGAATCCGAAGGGCATGAGGAGAAGTACCGGGCCGTAATCGATGGGGGAACCCAGGATGAACCGGTCGGCCAAAGGTGGGGCAAGGTCGAGTCTGCACTTCTGAGACGAAGGCGTTCTCATTCACCCACCGCACCAAGGTGATTGCGGACGGCACGGTACAGAAGAACAACGCGTGACCTCAGGAGAACTGACAGAGTCCCCGAGTGACATTGGGGTAAGCGAACCTATAAGCGCAAGCGAAATGGCAAGCGATGCTTTGTCAGTAGTCCGACGGCTGAATAGTACCTGAAGCGCGGCGAAAACCGCGTGACCGAGCAATCGGCGACCAGAGTGGGTCGGGGAAGGCGGCCGGCGAAGACGGTCAGGAAGAGAGAGAAAGCCAGATGAGTAAAGGCGAGAAGGAGGAACAGTTCCATGAGTGAAAAACCCGTACATTCTCGTCGGAGGAGACTGGTGGACTGGATCAACCTGATGGGTACGAAGAAGGTCCATTCATTAATCGACAAAGTGTACAAGCGGAAGAACCTGGAGATGGCCTGGGAGAAGGTGAAGGCAAATCGGGGTAGTGGAGGTGTGGACGGGCAGAATCTGGAGGCCTTCGAAGCGCAGCTGAACCAGCAGTTGGAGCGGCTGCAGCGAGAGCTGAAAGAGGATACCTATCAGCCTCTGCCGGTACGCCAACATCCCATCGCGAAGCGGGACAAACCCGGCGAGTATCGACTGCTCGGCATACCGGCGATTTATGACCGTGTGTGCCAACAAGCCCTGCTCAATTGGTTGGAGCCCATCTTCGAGCCGGTATTCGATGACTCTAGCTTCGGATATCGGCGAGGGCGATCAACGAAGGATGCCTTGCGCAAAGTGTGGAAAGAGATACAAAGCGGGTCGGAGTGGATCGTGGATGCGGATCTCCGAGATTTTTTTGGGTCCGCGGACCATGAAAAACTCCTCACGCTGGTGGCCCAACGAGTAGCCGACGGCCGAGTGCTGCGTCTCATCAAGGCGATGCTCAAAGCGGGAAGCTATGGCAAAGGGCAACTCTTTCCTAGCGAGCGTGGCACCCCGCAGGGCAGTGTGGTTTCGCCCGTGCTCAGTAACATACTTCTGACGCCGTTTGATCGGGAGATGCGACTGAGAGGATATCAGCTGACGAGGTTTGCCGATGACTGGGTGGTTACCTGTAAATCGGCAGCAGAGGCCCGAGCCGCACTGGACGCGGCCCGCCGAATCCTGAAACAGCTGGGCGTGGAGCTGCATCCGCAGAAGACGCGGATTGTTCACGTCCGGTACGGCTTCGAATTTCTTGGCTACAAAATCAAGCGCGGGTACAGAAGGCTTCATCTGCCCGAGAGTAAGATTCGTAGTCAGGCCCGACAGGATGCGCTCTATGCGTATCCCAAGGAGAAGTCCATTCGTCGTTTCATGGACCAGGTACGGCAACGGACTAAACGGACGACACCTCTGAAAACCGAGGAACTGATCGCGGAACTTAATCCGCTCTTGCGGGGCTGGGGTGAGTATTACAAACGCGCCCACATCCGCAAGCTCTTCCAACGACTCGACGGCTGGATTCGGCGGCGCATCTGGTCGCATCGATACCGGCGCTGGCGCAACGCGGGCTGGAAACGGCTGCCTGCGTCCCAGCTCTACGGCGAGTACGAGCTTGTTCGCTTGCTCTATTTAATTCCTTCTCTCGCATCCTGGCATCGCTGAGTCTTCGTGAAAGCTGCCTACACGAAATGTGTACGGGCAGTTTGGGCGGCGGACGGAGGCCAGCGCGTGAGCGCGCCTCCTCCGACCCGAGTGGGCTTCAGCATGAATAGGCGACATTAACTACGACTCCGATACAAACCGCATACCATAGGCCGCTGAGAACGTTCCTCGTGAAGCAGTCGCCGTGAGTCATGAGAAGGATAAACCCCACGAGTTGGGCGGCGGCAAATGCTGTTATCGCGTCCGCATAAACCGCAAACTGCTTTCGCGTCTCAGTTGTTTCGTCCGACATTCGTCAAATCTCCAGGCTATTTCTGCCATCTCACTGCAAAAAGGTTTCGATTACATGTTTTCGAAACGGGAGAAACACGTTTTGTAGCGCCGGCGAAATCTGATAGCGAGCGCCGTCAGGTCCTGTTTCTGGATTTGCGAGTTGCTCGTGGGTGAAAGCAAGTGCTGGGTTTACAGGGGGCTTTGGTGGGATCGTGGACGGCCAAGTCAGCCCGCCACCCAAGCTGGCATTCACGCTTATATGGTGACAACCTGCGCAGCTCTGGGTTTGCGCACGGGCGACAATATTATCGGGAGTCAGCGCGGAACTCGGGCCAAGTTTTGCCTGGATGGCGGCGCGAAGTCTTGGGGAGTTGGCGAAGGCGGCTCCATAGTCCATTGCTTTCGACGGAGGCAAGGCGCCTTCCTCGCTTTCCCCGTCGTCGTATTGGCCGGCGGTCTCCATTGAAATACAAGTGGTCAGATCATTCGTAGTACAGTTGGCAGTATTCGGGCTGAGGGCGCCAATTTGATTCAGGAAGTCGGTGCGAAAACTATCGCCTAACGGTTGGTTAACGGTCTCGTCGAATAGGGATGCCGGCGGATTTGTAGCCACGGCCGCGGGAATGATCTTCATGCCCTGCGAATCCTGGACGACATGGAATTGCCGGAGCATCCAAGTCTGCGGATTGCTGCCGGACATGAATTGATTGGTCCGAATCTGACCGTCGGCGTTAGAGGCCGCGGAACCGTAGTGCTTGGCCATGACGACAGGAGGAACTCGTTCCTTGAGCAGACCTTTGTAGTAGAAGTCATGCAGCCGCTTTCCACGTTCGACGACAGATAATCCTGGCGTCGACAAGTCTTCCCAGAAATCCTGTATGGGCCGACAGCCCTTTAGCGACCTTGGGTAGGGGTGAGGATTGGGAAGAACGGCCTCAAAAATGATGAGATTACGATTTGTGGGAGCAGAAGCGCCGCTATTTCGCTCGAAAACGATGCGATACTCCCCGCAATCTCCGCCGCCTTTGGAGGGCGGCGTGGTGAGGTCAAAGCGGTTGCTCAAGGCGATGGCGGTGTAGGTGGCGTCCGTAGACGGCCCAAAGGGAAACTGGATGGCCTGTTGGCCTTCGTTGCGCGGACAGGTGTAAGGAAAGGTGTTCAGTAATCCGTCCGGATCACAATTGCGACCGCCGAAGGAGAGGTTAAAGCTTGTCTTGGGGTTTTCGGTATCCCACCACTGCTGAAACAGCTGTTCCTTCGCGATTTTCGGAGAGCTCTCACTGGCCAGTCGCTCCATTATTTCGTCAAAGGTAAACAGTTTCAGGATGGCGACGTCGGTGACGAAGATCGATTTGCGTTCGTCAAGGGGAAATGTTTTGGGCTTCTTGCGAGGCGTCGAGAGCGCACGTATCTCGTCATCTTTCAGCAGTCGAATGCCACGGCGCTCGGGGTTACGGTCGTGCTCTGGTCGAGCGTTTTGTGCTGAGGCCGGTCCGGCCTGAAGTGCCAGCGAAAGTGCGAACGAGACAAGAAGCATCTTCATGCGTGATCTCCTCGGAGGAATTTTGCCGCGAGCCCTCTTTGGTGAATAGTGACGAGTAGAGCCATATCGTTTCACGGAGCGGTTTTGGGGCGCTCTACCACTAGAACGAAATCGTAGAGAATTTTCCTTTTCGGCATCCTCGGCCCGTGATGGTGCGCCGTACTGGTACCAAGATTTTTTCTCCTTTTTTCCCTTCTCGATCCTCAGTCCGGCTTACGTGTTTTCAATGGGATAGAGGACCGCCATGCTTGATCTCACTTTAGAATTCCTCGTTCGCCGGGCAGGAGTCGTTCCGATTTCAACTTGATTTCTCGCCCGTCCCACGCCGCATATACTTGTCAAATTTGTGAGATTCAACCACCTTCAGAATTGCCAGATTATTACTTCGAGCCGCGCTGTGCGACGATGTTCGCCGGCCCGAGCCCTGCCGGCACGGGGTTGCCGATCGGGTGAAGTCGTCCGTCGTCTTCAACAGCAAACTGAGAGATGTTGTGAGAGGACCCACTAACCACGTACAGAAACGAGTCAGACCAGTCGAGCGCTGCCGCGACTGGTTGCCGGGCCATCGAGGAGAATGGCGAGCCTCGCACGCAGCGGATGGTACCCGTTTTAGCATTTACTTCAAAAGTCACGAGAGTAAGCAAAGATCGCTTCTTTGAGAGCGATGACCTTATGTTTTAGGACGTTCGTCCTGGGCTCTGCCGCGACGTTGTTCCTCTAGCTCAGCAATCCTTTTGAGCTGCTCTCGATAGCAGCCAGCCTCATGCAGAATCTCGCCGTTGTCGTTGTAAACATAAATCTGAAGATACAACTCGTCATTGCTTGCAGCCAAATCTAGTGCCTCGTCGAAAGTTTCGCAGTCTTTCCAGAGAGGGCCGCTTGGCCATGTGAGGGTGTCTACTGGATCCAGTCCGATTACCCGGTATTGTCCCTTGGGTGCACGTACTTCCATCGCTCACCTCGGTGGCTGGGATCTTCTCTAAGTACGCTAGCCTCGCCTCGAAAGCAAGCAGAAAACCCGGCGCATCCCAGTGTCGTTCCAGATCTTTACTTGCTAATGCGGCCGTTCAGTCTCCTCATCGCAACTCAACTACATAGGAACTCTCTTGAGCCCCATTTCTTGTCAGTCGCAAAACACACTGCCCAGGGGAACGGGAGGACAAATCGACCGATATCTGAATCACAGCAACGCCGTCTGTCAATTTCGCGTCTGCTTTTGTCGACACGAGTAATTCTCCCGAGCCCGCCAAGAGACGAATGTCGTACGGAGCGGCGTCGCTGCCAAACGGGAGAAAGATGTTCCAATGCGCGGCGGCGCGATTGACCATCAAGGGCGGCTCCACGGGATTCTGTTCAGTGCCTCGTGGTACAGAGCGATTCCTTAAATCCAATACGGCGGTTTGAGCCACCAGAGTTTCGTGATGCCTTTGCAACAAGACCCAACCGGCGATACCAGCAACAACCAAAATGCTCGCTGCGATTGCGAGCAGCTTCCGCTTTTGGCGGAGCTCATGGGATTTTCGGAATTCAGAAAAGTCGCTATAGCAGGGGCTGCAAGAACCAAGATGATCGAGCCATTTTTCCGCTTCATCGAGCGGCATCGTTCGAGACGCGATTCTCTTTAGAAGGTCCGGACCCGGACACCCGCTACGTTCGGGATTCGGAAACTCCTTGAGCAGACCGCGACCCAGGGCATCCAGGATGCGCCTTTCGTCTCTCTCAGAATATCCCTTTGCGTTCAGACCGCTCTCCTCTTTCAGGGTCACAATATAAAATGAAAAAGACGCCAGCGCATCTGCTCAAACAACAGGTCGTAGATTTTTTCGTTTCAACAACCGGACAATACTCTGCCGGAGCTTTTCCAAATTATATTCAAATTTCTTCCGTGCTTGTTCCTCGGAAACCCCTAGCCATGTCGAAATTTCTTTCCATGAATAACCGTACTGACGAGCCTGCCAAACCTTTTTCGTCCATCCATCCATACGGTTTGTTATCTGTTTGAGAGTGATTGCGCGTTCTAGCTCGGGCGCCCATTCTGTGTCAAGAGCCCCTTCAATCAACTCAAGATCCACGGTCGAAGCAACCAGTTCAATCGTTTCTTGTCTCTTGTGCTCGCTCCTTAATACTCGATTGAATCGGTGGTGGAAAGCACCAATCAGGTAGGATTGAAGGTCAGAAATAGGTGGCTGAAGATCTCTGCTACGTTGGCGGGTCTTCACAACCGAACGGAGCACCCTCTCCCAAACGTCGGCTGCGAGCGCTGTCCTGTTCGGCCCGGATTCTTTGTCGCCCAATTCGCGCCGCGCATGTGCAAGCACATGAGGCCATGCTTCGCGCGCAGCAGCCAACAGATCCTCATCTACCGGAAGAGGTTTTTCCCCTGCGTCTTGTTTTGTTCCAAATAGCACCCATTCGCCATACGGGTCCGGTTTCTCCATTGGGTGACCTGTGGGCCTCGGGTGAAAGAGCCGCCGCTTCGAAATGAGTCAAAAGGATCGTGACATTCGGTTATGAGGCATGTCAATGGTATGGGTATACAGCTCTAATCTGGGCGAAAGATTTTTTCTCCGGTTTTGCCGTTTCGATGTTCCCTAGTAAGTGAGGGGAGCTCGCGGAATTTTCCCCGGGAGCTTGGCGGACCCGAATCACCGGGTCAACCGCCAAGCGTCGTGGACGGCCGAGAGATAACGCGCCGGACCCGAAAGTAGAAATCCCCACTCTGGGGCAGAGGAAGCGTTTCATGTATCCGGGTGTGGAGCTTCGACTCTACCGCTACGTCGCCGCCCTCGCGGAAGTGTTGAACTTCACTCATGCAGCCTCACGTCTACATGTTTCACAGCCCACGCTCAGCACACAGATCCGGGAACTGGAACAGGATCTCGGCGTCAAGCTATTCAGCCGGACCAAGGGTGGACAGCACGTAGCGCTGACGGCGGCAGGAGAAGCGTTTGCGGCGCAAGCTCGACTTACGCTCTTCCATGCGGAACGCGCGGTGGAAGGAGCGCGCGCGGCAACGGGCCAGCATACAGGGGTCTGGAGTCTGGGGTATTCCCCACTTATGGACCTTCGCATTCTATCCAAAGTGAGACAGCATCTATCGGAGGCCCATCCCACCGTCCACCTCCGCCTTGTAAGCGCCCACACCTCCGAACAAGCGGACGGACTCATGCGGGGAAAGTTGCAGGCCGGTTTGGTTATTTTGCCGGTACAGCAACCAGGGTTAACGTTCGAAAGCCTCTATCGCGAGGGCCTGGTTCTGGCGCTCTCCGAGTGTCACCCCCTCGCCAATAAGCGTGAAGTGGAAATCGCGGATTTGCACGAACTGCCGATCATAATCATAAGGGGCGATATCGAGCCTCGTTTTGGCGAAGACTTGAATCGGATCTTTGCAGTAGCGCGGATCAGGCCATGCACATTTCATGAGGCCACAACGCAAGCTGAGGCATTGCAATTCGTGTCGGACGGATGCATTGCGGCTTTGACCATGCCCTCAGCTCAGTGCCTAGTTCGAGATAGAATCGTCTTCCGCAGCTTCGTTGATGATTTTCTGACCGCTCAGATTGGGCTAGCGTATTTCGGGGAAAGTGAGCCGCCGCCCATTTTGACCTCCTTGAAGAAATTCCTATACGGGATTTTTCAGCCCCTCCGTATTGGCACATTTCGAGACGGGCACACGAGTCAGTTGAAGCTGTTTTGATTAGGCAGCGATCACTAGCTCCCCTGCAGACTCTGCCCCTGGTATCGAATGCTGGCATTCTCCCCAACTTCCCCCACACCTGCGGCATTCTTTTCAGTGCGTTATCGGCAAGATGCCGTTCGCGCTCACTTCAATAGTTTCGATGCCTACAAATGTTTAGTTCTCTTTTTGGCTTCCGCGCGTTTTGCGGAGACACCAAAGTTCTCTTCCCCCATACCTCCCAGAAGCGGACTTGTGGACCCTTCCTGTGATTCATTTCCTGAGCAGGCACGCAATTGTACAGACGGCGGCAATTCGATTCTGGAATTGGGGCCGCAAAATGCCGCTCGGAGCGACGCATGGCCGGGGGCCGGGGGAAGATTTCTGGCAGAAAAAACGGGGTAGGTGTGATTTTTCGGGCGCAAGCGCGAATCACAGTATGAAAGGCAAATACGTAGACGAGCGCAAGACGGGAAAGCTATAAGAGCTGATGACGACGCCAAGACACCAGGAACGCTTCCAAGCCCTGCTGGATGAGCATAAGAGAATCTTGTACAAGGTGTGCCATTCCTACTGCGGGAACCGCGACGATCGGGAAGATCTTGCGCAGGAGATCATCGTGCAGCTCTGGCGGTCGTTCGGACGATTCGACGAGCGCTACCGGTTTTCGACGTGGATGTACCGTATCTCGCTGAATGTAGCGATCTCCTTTTGCCGGCGAGAGAGCACGAGAACACGGCACGTGATTTCGGACGACGAAAAGGTGCTGGATGCGGTCGATGAAACGAGAAGCCAGCCGGAGGACATACGGCTGCTGTACGAATTCATCGAGAAACTGGACGAGGTGAACAAGGCGCTCGTGCTTCTCTATTTGGATGGGAACAGCTACGCGGAGATCGCGAGCGTACTGGGGATCACGGAAACAAATGTGGCAACGAAGATCAATCGATTGAAGAACTCTTTGAAGCAGGAATTCAGCAGCAGGCAAACGGAATAAAGGAGCGGACGATGACAGAACTGGATGAACTGAAAACGAAGTGGGAAGCACACGACCTGCAACTGGAGAAAATCCTGAGGCTGAACCACGAGCTGTTGAGCACGGCAAAACTGCAGCCAGCGGAATCGCAGTTGCGGCGGGTAGGGATCTATGCCGGACTGGAGGCGGCGATGTGGCTTGTGATCGTCGTCGCGCTCGGAAACTTTATCGCCGGCCATATCCGCATGCCGGGGCTGGCGCTGTCGGCAGTGGCAGTGGATGTGATGTCGATTGGAATGCTCAGCGCTCTGATCTGGAGGATGATTGGTGCGTTGCAGATTGATTACAGCCAGCCGGTTGCCGTGATACAGGGTCAGGTGGAACGACTTCGGATACTGCGGATCCAAACGACGAAGTGGGGCATACTCTGCGGAACGGTGCTTTGGGTGCCGTGGCTGGCGGTGGTCATGCAGGCAGTTTTCGGAGTGGACATTTACGTGAGCGGGGACGCTTCCTGGGTGATCGTCAACGTGCTGTTCGGGTTGGGACTGTGCGTTGCGGCGATCTGCGCGTCCAAGAAATATGGAGATCGGATACAAGCGTCACCGGTGATCCAGCGTCTGATGAAGGACCTAGCGGGACACAACCTGATCGCTGCGCGGGGCTTTCTGGCGACGCTCCGGGAATTCGAAAGGGAGTAGGCGAGGCCGAATGGCGGAACGGCATACTCAAGATGTGCCTTTCGGGGTTCATAAACGGGCTTCGAGGAGATCGGAGCCGCGAGCAGCGTTCCGGTCCCGCGCATTTCCTCGAACCGGACTTTTGGACAGCGAGACTGCACTTGATAGTGCATTTAGCGGACATTAGAAAGATCAGTAACCCAAGTGGTGCAGATCACTGACGCCTACGGAAGCAATAAGGCAGTAGACGCCGAAGAGATACCACCGTCATCGCAGTTAGTGAAGCTCCCGCTTGAGGCGCTCAACTTCCTCTCGCAACTGGGACATCCTGCGATCTATTGAAATTTGGTAAAAAGAGAACACAGCCCAGACTGCAATCCAGGCAGCAAGAAGATATTTGAAATTATTCATTTACGCTCCCTGAAATAAGCGATTGCTTATGCAAATCGCAGGATTCAATCTCGAGTCGAAGCTGACTCAGTTCATGGCGCACTCGCTCAAGGCGATAGCGATCTAATAGAAGGAGGATCATGACTCCGAGTTCAGCAATGGCGCAAAGGAGCAGAACTTTGCCCATGGTAGGGTTTAATCCCGAACCAGGACCGCCGAGAATCACTGGAGCCGGGTGCTGGGTCCTCCAGATGCGGTTTGCCAAATAGACTAACGGCACATCGAGAAACGCAAAGACCCCAAAGACTGCGGAGACTGTCGCGCGACGGTCAACATCCTCGACCAAAGTGCGGAGCAGCAGGTAAGAAATATAGAGCATCCAGAGGACGAAGGTAGTAGTGAGTTTCGGGTCCCAAGTCCACCAAATCCCCCAGATCGGCTTAGCCCACAACGGCCCCGTTATCAGTCCAATCGTGCAGCAGGTCACACCAACCTCAGCGCTTGCGACACCCAGCCAATCCCATTTTGGCGAGCGCGTGGTCAAGTACGCAATGTTACCGACGACTGCGATGAAAAACGCCACAAACATCGCAATCCAGCTGGGCACGTGGAAATAAAAGATCCTCTGCGCCGCGTGCATTGTTCGTTCATCCGGAGCAACGAACAGCGCGGCGTACCCGGAAACCCACATCAGCACTGCGACGAGTAGCGTGGTAACGACCGTCCGTTTCATACGAATATAGCCTCTGGATTCCGAGTCCCGTTCCTCATGGATGGATCTATATATATCTTGCTAACTGCCACTCAGATTGTGGTCCACTAGATTGATAGAGTATTCGCCGTAAAACATTTCAATTACTAACTTGAAACAATCTAACACCATTGATGGACCTTTACGGAGCGGGCCACTTCCCTCTAGGTCGGAACACCGGACATGTGTTTTTTCGGCGATCCACAAACGAGATTCGAAGAGATCGGGGCGCGAGCAGCGGCTTTTCCTCCAACCGGACTTTTGGCCCGGAAGTACTTCCGAGTACGTCATCAGGCACAATCGGGGTTAACCATGCCGAATCTTCGCTAAACACAACACTACTTTGTGCGATTGATCCATGTTCAATCGAAGCCGGCGCAACCCATTTTGGGTGGTTTCACTACGAATGATTTTCCCAGCAACAAAAAGCTTGGCGCCACGTCTCTCCAAGGGTTAAATAAATCCGTCTACGCCAGAGGAGGTGGCCCCGATGGCGAGACGTCCGGTATGGCTTGCGGTCGCTGACAAAGAGCCCAGCGTTCGCGATCACGGCCTTGATTTCTCTCGCGCTTGGCATTGGCGCCACTACCGCAGTATTCAGCGTCATTCACGCGGTGCTGATGAATCCGTACCCCTACGCAGCAGCCGACCGCATCGTTACCCTTGTGACCCAGGACAAGGCTGGGAACGAGAATTCAGTCTACGTGACTGGCTCGCAGTTGCAGGAACTGCGGGACGCGAAAGCGGTCGACATCGTCTTGGCGCAACAGAACTGGGAATTGAGCACAACCGGGAGCGATGTGCCTGCGGATGTTAGAGCCGTTTTTTTCACGGTCAACGCATCAAGCTTCTTCGGCGTCCCGGCGCTGCTCGGGCGCGGGCTCATTCCGTCTGATGCTGCTGGTGAGGCAGATTCGCAACCAGTGGCTGTTCTCAGCTATCTGTTGTGGCAGCGGCAATTCGCGGGCAGCGCGGATGTTCTCGGCAAGACATTGCAGTTAGACCACAAGAACTACACGATTGTCGGCGTTTTGCCTCGACGCTTCGCCTGGATCCTTGCCGATGTTTATCTTCCCCTGAAGATCACGAATGATTCGGCCCAACCTCTAGGTGTTTACGTGAGACTTAAGCGGGATGTAGGCCTCAAGGTGGCGGATGCGGAATTCCAATCGTTGTTCGAGCAATTCGCAAAAGAGACGCCAGCTCGTTATCCAAATAAGTTTCGCGTCCGGAGCAAACGGCTGATTGACCAATACGGACCGACCGTAGGGCACACGCTTTTTCTCTTGTTTGGTGCCGTCTTGGTGCTTCTCTTCATCGGCTGTGGAAACGTTTCAATTCTTTTGCTGGCGCGGGGCAAACTTCGCAAGAACGAGTTGGCAGTTCGGACCGCACTCGGAGCAAGCCGTGCCCGCATCCTCAGGCAATTGCTGACCGAGTCCCTCGTTCTATCGCTGACTGGGGCAACTTTTGGCGTCGTGTTCGCTTATGGGTCTATGGCTCTCGTCGTGAAGTGGCTCCCGGAGTCTTTGTATCCGCCCGAGGCGGCCATTCAGGTCAATCTTTGTGGTGCTCGGCTTCAGTATTGGATTGGCGCTCGTGACGGGAATCCTGTTTGGGCTGTCGCCCGCCCTGCAACTCAGCCGCAAGGAAGTGGGCCAGGCGATGCAATCCAGCACTCGCAAAATCATGGGCGGGGCGGGCGGAAGGCGGGCGCACACTGCCCTGATCGCAGCACAGATCGCTACCACTCTCCTGCTAATCTCTGCCGCAGGTGCGGCGATGGGAGGTTTTCTGCACTTATTGCATACGGACCTCGGCTATGACCCGCACAACACATTGGTTGTCGGCATACCGATGCATAACAATACCTACATGAGCTGGGAAGCACGAGCAGCCTATTTCGACCATCTTCGCCAAGGAGTAGCAGCGATCCCTGGAGTGGTTTCGGCGGCGATTTCCTCGCAATCAACTCCGCCAATGAATGGCTGGGATGAGAAATTTGAAATTATGGGCAGACCAAGCGTGGAACGGCAAGATGTCCGTCTGAATCTTGTCAGCCCCGAATATTTCTCTCTTCTTCACATTTCGCTTCTTCGAGGGCGCATATGGAACCGGGCGGAGACGATGCGAGGCACGCGCGTAGCTGTAATCAACGAAACTATGGCTCACGAGTTTTGGCCCGATGGCGACGCCCTCGGGCAAGCGATTCGATTGCCGGAAATGAAGAACGACCCGCCACTTCGTTTTGCCGCTTCCGGTAGCGATCAGTGGTTCGAGGTGGCTGGGGTAGTTGCTGATGCCCGCGATGACGGCTTGGCAAATCCAGTAAAACCAGCTGTCTATGTGCCTTACACAATCTGGTTGGGCGTATATCCGCACATTTTGGTGCGCACGAGTGCATCGCCACTTTCTATGTTGCATGCGGTTCGTCTGCAGGTCAGTTCGGTCGATCCCAACCAGCAGATCGCCGGAGAGGGAGCAAGCCTGGAAGAGTTCATCACGTCGTTGCCGGAATGGCAACAGGGACACCTCGTGACGATGCTTCTCGGCGCTTTTGCATTCCTGGCATTGGCGCTGGCGATCATTGGGCTATACAGTGTGGTGTCCTACAGCGTCGCGCAACGGACGAACGAGTTCGGGATTCGTATCGCTTTGGGCGCACAACCAAGTGATGTCTTGGGGATTGTCTTTGCGTCTGCAACCGTTAGCGTGGGGAGTGGCCTGGCAGGAGGTATCCTGCTGAGTTTGGCCTTGGGCAGGTTGGTGGCGGAATGGACAAGCAGCAGGTCGCGCGATCCGGTCATGATTTTTGGAGCTTCGCTGCTGCTGGTTTGCGTTTCCGCTTTGGCCTCTTTCTTCCCGGCTCGGCGTGCCTCTTCCATCGACCCGATGGAAGCACTGCGCCATGAGTGATGTGGGGTCTTGCCGCCATTTCTGAAATTTTCGGTGCGGTGTCCAGCATCGCCACTGTTTGCTGACGCGTGCGCAAATCACATCCTATAATTCTCACCTCGGCGTCCTTCGGTCCGAGCGCTGACATTGTAATGATCGGGTGAAATTGTTCTCAGGGAACGAGGGCACTCGTACGCTGACGCAACGTTACGTTCAAGTGAAAAATAGTGAAGCCACCGGAACTTCCCACCACCGGCGACTGGCCCGGCGATCGGGGTGATAGGAAGGCGAGAATTCTAGCTGCCAACGCCGTTGAAGGCGAGTACTCCCGCTCAAAATCGACCGTCCACAACGTGGTCACCGCCTACCATGGCAACGATCCGGGTACCTGGTCGTCTTGGGCTCGAAACGGGGTTCGCGGAGATGAGATCGTGAGCAAAATTCACCCATGCATTACCTCCCCGAACCTGACTTCCGCGGAGCCAATGGGCGGTTGTCCGGTTTACCAAGCACTGAGATTTCAAGGGATTTCCTAACGCCTGGTAGAGTTAGGCGGCGAGACGTGCGGTGACACGCCCAAACGTCATTATATTGGGACAGAATGGTACCGAAGTCCCATGAGCCAGGGGGTAGAATTGGGATTCGCGCAGCGTCGTTGGGAAAAAACCAAATGCGGAAAAATTCTTGGATTTGGATCGCGGCGGCGTGGTTCTTCGTCGTTCGCATTTCAGAATACTACGCTCTGCGCATTGACTTGGGACGTGAACTCACCTGGGAGGGAAGCCTCCGCTATACCGCCGTTGAATTGGGGTTCTGGCTCCTCATGACGCCAGTGATCGCCTGGTGGGCAGAAAAATTTCCGCTGGAACGTCCAGCGCTGGTCAAAAATGTGGCTATTCTGCTTTTCTTGAATGTAGCCACCGAATTGCTGTACTCATCGTACCGCGTAAAATTGCATCACTTCGTGTATCCCGATTTTGTTTTGCGCTCCTTCTGGACCCAGAGCCGGACATACCTGCTCGACAATTCCGTTATAGTTGCATGGTTCTTTTGGGCCATCGTCGGCATTCACCACGCGATAAAGGCTGCGCGCAAATCTCAACAGCGAGAGCAGGAACTGGTCAAAGCTCAACTTGAAATGCTGAAGGCCCAGCTGCAACCTCATTTTCTGTTTAATACGCTGAACTCGATTTCGTGCCTCATGCGGGAAGACGTGGAGGCAGCGGACGACATGATGACATCTCTTGGCGAATTGTTACGCACAACCTTGTCCGTTTCCGCCAGCGAGGAAATAACACTCCGCCGGGAACTAAACATGCTGGAGCTGTATCTGGCGATTGAGCGTGCGCGTTTCCAAGACCGGTTGAGCGTGCTGGTCAACGCCGATCCTGAAACGCTGGACTGCAATGTTCCGTGCCTTTTGCTGCAGCCCATCGTAGAAAACGCCGTTCGACATGGCATTGCACGGCTTGATCGACCGGGCGCCGTGGAAGTTCGAGCAGTGTGCGTGGGCAGCGAGCTATCGATATCGATTGTGGACGACGGCCCTGGAATATCTACGGAGTGCACCTCGAGGGAGGGCATAGGATTGGCCAACACGCGGGCACGGCTGGAAAAGCACTACGGCGCGATGCAGACTTTGCGCTACACCAACCGGAACGAAGGTGGACTGATCGTAGAGATTCGCCTTCCGCTGCGGTTGCACATAGCGAGTGGCGAGAATGGTAACGGGAGTTCTTTACGTGAAATTGCGAACGCTAATCGTTGATGACGAATTGCTTGCCCGGAAGAAGATCCGAGCTTTTCTTCAGGAGCATACAGAATTTCAAGTCGTTGGAGAATGCACGGACGGCGAGCAAGCGGTTGCCGCTCTCAGCGCACTCAGACCGGATTTGCTGTTTCTGGACGTGCAGATTCCGGGGCGAAATGGATTCGAGGTACTGGACTGCATAACTGACAAGTCCCCGCCAGCGGTTATCTTCGTCACGGCCTTCGACAAATATGCGGTGCGAGCATTTGAAGTGCGGGCCCTGGATTATCTGCTCAAGCCTTTCAACAAGGCCCGTTTCGCGGATGCGTTGAAGCGGTTTCACGAACGAAGAGCACGGATGAATGGCGTAGACCGCAAACAGGAATTGAAGGCAGCGTTGCAAGAGATTCAGAGAGAATCCCGGGACAGTGAGCGAATCTTGATCAAGTCCGGATCGCGAATCATATTTTTGCGCAAGGGATTAATCGAATGGGTCGAGGCGCAAGGTGATTACGTAAAGTTCCATATCGGTAAGGAAAGCCACTTGCTTCGCGAGACGATGACGGCAGCGGCAGAACACCTCGATCCGAACCGTTTCGTGCGCATCCATCGCTCTCGAATTGTGAACCTGGACCACGTTCGCGAAATTCGCCCCCTGTGGGGTGGCGATTATTCGGTGTTGATGCGCGACGGTACAGAACTCACCATGAGCCGGACGTACCGAACGAGTCTGCAAGCCACGCTGGGCGGCGAACACTCATTGAGCTCGCGAACAAATGGGTGAATAGTTTTCGCCTCCGCTGGAACTGCCGCAACAATATTTCGACGCATCAGACGCACCCCCCACCGCGTTCCAATCTCTGCTGGTCGCAAACCCATTGTGTTACTTCCGCTGACATCCTAGCTTTCCTCACGCCGTATCGAATTCTCCTTTTGGCAAGGGCCGAGGGAGTCCGGTCGCAAAAGCAACGGATTAGCGGATCCAAACAAGGAGACAACATGCAATCCAGAGTTTTAACGTGCGTGATGGCGATGGTTTTATGTAGCGCGATGGCCTTCGGAGTCAGGCTCAGCGCACAAGATCAGCAGGCATCCACGGAGGCAGCCGGCTATCGAGTCATTAATCTCGGCAATCCGCTCGGCGGGACGAGCAGCGGTGGCAATGCGATGAACAATCTAGGTTGGGCAATGGGTACGGCCAACTTGCCGGGGGACACCACCCAGCACGCCGAGCTCTGGTTACCGGGATTACACCTCGATCTCGGCACCCTGGGAGGACCCAATAGCGCCGTAGCTTTCGCAAACCACAGCAATCGCGGTCAGATTGCCGGCATCGCCGAGACTTCCGACATCGATCCGCTGTCGGAGACGTGGAGCTGTGCCGGAGCATTTTTTCCCACCACGACACAGCATATCTGCTTGGGATTTGTTTGGCAGAATGGCGTGATGACAGCGTTGCCTACGCTGGGGGGCTATAACGGTTTTGCATCGTCCGTTAACAATCTGGGGCAGGTGGTCGGCTGGGCGGAGACTGCGGTTCATGATCCAACCTGCGTCCTACCGCAAGTACTCCAGTTCGAAGCGGTTATTTGGGGCCCGGAGAGCGGCCAGATCCAGGAACTTCCAGGAGTGGCGGACGACCCAGATTCGGCTGCCACGGCCATCAACGACAAAGGGCAGGTCGTTGGCATCTCCGGTATTTGCCAAAATGCCGTAGGAGCATTCAGCGCCAAGCACGCCGTGTTGTGGGAAGACGGCCGGCCGATCGACCTTGGCAATATCGGAGGACATGGGTGGAACACGCCGACGTCCATCAATAACCAGGGTCAAATCGTGGGATTCGCCAACCAGGGCGGAGACTTGATCAACGGGAATCTGGCGGTTAAATTCCACGCTTTCCTTTGGACCAAGGATCGCGGCATGCAGGACCTCGGCACACTCCCAGGAGACGCCATTAGCGAAGCGTTGGGAATTAACGAATCAGGTCAGGTCGTGGGCGTATCTTACGGCGCGGGCTTCAGCCACCCGCGCGGCTTTCTTTGGCAGGACGGCCGGATGATGGATCTTAATACCCTGATCCCTGCCGGTTCCAATCTCACTCTCCAAGTGGCTGGCGATATCAACGACCGTGGCGAGATCACCGGGACGGCCTTCGATAGCAGTACCAAGACGAGTCCTGCGTTCCTTGCGCTCCCAAGAAAAGATGGGACTGAGAACTAACTGCGATGGCGGCGTCGAGGCCGCCTCAATTAACGAGGATAAATACAACTATTAGTGCTTTCACACCCCAAGGACGCGGCGAAGGTAAGTACATTCCGTCCTTCGCCGCGCCCACCCCTAGCCGTCAGAACCATTGCGAATGCGCATGAAGTAAGGAGCCGCGCAAACATGAAGCAGGCACCCTGGTTCCCGAAGATCAGTTTCATTTTTGTTCTTACCTTGTTTGCAACGATCGAGGGTCATACGGTCACCGATGCGCATACGCAACAGTTCGCAAAACCAACCTTTTGTTCGGGCCCTGAATACCGGCAGTTTGATTTCTGGCTCGGTGACTGGGACGTGTTCGAAGCCGACAAGGTAGCCGCCGTCGCACGGACTCGGGTGGATCGCATACTCGATGGCTGCGTCTTGCGTGAGGACTATTGAAAGCACAAACGGCCTGAAAGGACAGAGTTTCAGTCTGTACGATGCGTCGAGAAGGATTTGGCATCAGAGCTGGGCGACGAATAGAGGTCAGCTGCTTACCATAGAAGGAAGAATCGAAGATGGGGAAATGGTGTTGGGCGGTTCGGATCGAGCGGCAGACGGCGTGGAGAGATTGGTTCGCGGCACGTGGCAGCCCGTAAAGGGAGGCGTTCGTGAGACGGCGGTCACCTCGCTTGACGCCGGTAAAACGTGGCAACCATGGTTCGACCTGGTGTTCCGCCCGCATTCATCCGGGGAAGGAGTTAATTCATCCACGGAAAATGATGCAACGATCATCGCGCGGTTAGACACTGAGTACCAAGCAGCAGTGAAAAAGAATGATGCGGTCGCGATGGATCGGCTTTTGGCCGATGATTTTGTACTCGTGACAGGGTCTGGCAAGATTTATCGGAAGTCTGACCTGCTGCAGGAAGCGCGGAGTGGGCGGGTGATCTATGATCGGCAAGAAGATACCCTCCAGAAGGTTCACGTTTGGGCGATGCCGCGGTTATCACCGCTAAGTTGTGGGAGAAAGGCATGGAGAACGGAAAGCCATTCGACTATACACTTTGGTTCACGGACACTTATGTGCGCACTGCGACAGGATGGCGCTATGTATTTGGTCAATCTTCATTGCCGTTGTTAAAAGCCCCGGAGTAAAACACTGAAATCATCCTGACTGACGCTTATGCCGAGTGGCCGTTTTCTTTGTGCAACAGCTTCAAAACCTCCGAAAAAACACTGCATGATTCTGTTTGGTACCCTATTAGTCGCCTAATCATGTGGCCCCCGGTCTCGAAACGGGGTTCGAGGAGATCGGAGCGCGAGCAGCATTCCGGTCCAGCACATTTCCTCCAACCGGACTTCTGGACAGTCATCGGGATTACCGGAACTCGCCCTTGGTCCCTACAGGCTGTGACGCGGCGAGTACAGCGAAGCCGTGGGGCTGTCGGTCTCCGGGTTCGAAGAGATCATGCGACGAAGAGCAATTTGGTTCACGTGGAAGGGCTTCGGGTGTATAAGGCTATACGGGCGGTAAAAATGGAAATCGCGAATTAGCCGCGATATCTTCGAGGGGCGTTCCGTGGGACTGTCATCGCGAGATTATCTGCAGGTAGAAGGGCGTCTCAGTCCGACATCGTTCGCTAATCCAGGCTTCACCCGACTATACGGAACTAGCGTCGAGCAATATGTTGAGCTAAACCAGATCGACATAGTTCCAGGCTCTGGACCATTTCAGCCGAATCAGCTCGCGATATGGTGAAAGTTGGGAAGCGGAGGTCGGCGATTTTCTTGGCATCGAGGTAATGGATGATTTGGCCACCGTCGACTGCATCGCGCGCGAGGCGATGATGCCAGGCGATAATGCCTTCTGCCTCACCCTTTGCGATACTCCGATACTCCGTAGCATCTGGTTGAATATTTGTTCTGCTCGGCCTTCTCGCGCTTCGACTCTCCCACAGGCTCTCTAACTAACAACCAGTAACGAGTGTTCGGCGGCAAAACGGCTAAGTTCTACGCGCTGTGATTTGAGGGATAGCGCCTGATGATCTGATGATCATCGTCTTCGGTGGACTTCCGGCAGGGTAGATAAAATATCGGTGCATTTGTTAATTAGCTTGGTGTGTCGACCTTTGACAACTTTGTAGAGAGCAGGGTTTGAGGTAAATGCAAATAATTGCAACAATATGGATACGCCTGACAAAGATTTATAAGAGGGAATTGGAGCATTTGGGTTGACCGAAAAAACCGACCTGTGATCTATCCCGTCTCTTTCGAGAGAATTTGAACGGCGGTACAGCGGACATCAGACAGCACCGGTAAGCATGACAGCACTCCTCTGGAGGGCAGTCCGTCTGATAGGAGGGCCGCACCTAACGATGCGGCCGTCACTAGTTCGGCTATCAACTGCGCACATCCTAGCCTGGACCTGTCGAGCTTAGAGCTCAGTAGAGGAGTTGGACGATTCCTCCTCCCGTGTCCGCTGTCCAGAAGAGGCCATTACCGTTGAATAAAAGGTTGGCGTTGGTCACGCCAATGTGGGCGTTACCACTGCCGCCTTCCTGGGTAATGTTACCGACATTGCCGTTCGCGTCGATCGAGTAAACCCAGCCGCTGTTCGACGCGCCCCAAAGGTAAGCTCCAACCCAAGCGATACCCGTAGGACCGCCCACTTGACCGCTTGCTGTAGGGTTAACAGTCATGAGCAGCGTTCCGTTGGAAGAAAATTCCTGCACCCTACCAGCGCTGTAACAGCTAACCCACATATGTATGCCGTCGGACGCTACAAATTGTGGTTCGCCGTCCGTCTGAACACTAAATCCCGAACAGGTATCACTATTAGTCGCCAATACTGTAATGGTATTGCTGTTGCGATTTGGTATCCATATGGTTTCGGTGTTTGCAAGCACGGCGGGAACATAAGGACCGGAGCCAGTGCCGCAGCTTTTTATAACGGTATTGGTGGTGGGATTGATTACTGAGACTGTATCACTGCCGTAATTCGCAACCCAGATGTTTATACCGTCAAATACAACACCTCGGGGATGGGACCCTACGGACACCGTGGCCAGCACCGTGCCGGTAGAGGCCTGTATTTTGGTAACTGTGTTGCTGCCATTATTTGACACCCAGATGTTCTTACCGTCGTAGGCGACACCATAGGGATTTACTCCTGTTGCGACATACCTGACAATGCTGCAATTCGATGTGAGTTCAACTACTTCATTCTTTTGAAAGAGCGAAACCCAAGCCGTAGAGTCCCCTGTATCGGCGGCGATAATCGCTGGTTGCGTCCCCGAGCCCAACCCTATCTGGCAATACGTATCGGCTACTGCTTCAATTTTCTGTGCGAGCAACACCTGGAGCAAAATCACACACCAAACTAGTAGCCACTTTGATTTTGTCATGGTTCCCTCAGTATTCAAGATTTGAAATTCACACACCAAACGAGCAACCACTTTGCCTTTGTCATGATTCCCTCAATACCTAAGATTTGAATTGGTGACGCCGCGGGTGACATATAGTGTAAAGTACTTCATATGTCAAGTACATTTTTCGGAATAATCGATATTTACACAGCCTCAACCGATTAATAACGGCTTTATTTATCATAAGTATATCGAAGTAAACCTTATCTACTGGAAATGCGGCAATTAGATTCCCTAAAAAAGGGTGAGCATCGATTCTGCTCTCGGCATGTTAGCTTTAGATTAGTTCATCAAAGATAGTTCACCGATATTTCGAACTGACCCTGCCAGTGGCGAACGTAATTGAATCTGCCTGGGTGAGAGCATTTCGGAGATCAAGGTAAGGATGAAATTGGATCTTTCGGAGCGAAAAGAGGAATTTCCTAGTAACCGGCCGCAATCAAAATGGAGTGATCAGCGGCATTTCTTTGCACTCGCCTTCATAGCCGCGTTGCTTCTTTTTGTTTCCCAGCACAAGCAAGGCCTCGCTGGTTACGACGACGCGTTGTACGCGCACGAGGGTAAGGAAATGGTTCGAACGGGTGATTGGTGGAATGTTCGGTTTAATGGGCAACTAAACTTTGAATATCCACCGCTCTTCCTCTGGCTCGAAGCAGGTTCTTTCAAGCTGTTGGGTGTAAGCGACTCTGCGGCTAAATTCCCTTCAGCATTGCTCGGCCTTGGCACCATTATCATTGTTTATTTTCTGACATGGGAATTGACTGGACAGAGTTGGCTAGCGTTGTTATCTATGCTGATACTCGTATCAACACAGTTTTTTCTCAAAAACGCTACGCACGCGATGACCGATGTGCCCTTCACGTTTTTCTTTACTCTGACAATGTTTATGTATGTAAAGGGGTTGAAAGATCCGCGTTACCTGATGTTTTTGGGCGCACCGTTGGCGTTGGCCTTACTGACGCGATCGGTCATCGGATTTCTCGCGGTCGGGGTTTTCGTTGCCCATACCATTCTGATCAAACGGTGGAGGGTGCTCTTATCACCGTGGTTGTTATCAGGATTGGTTTTCGCGGTGGCGATTCCACTGAGCTGGTATCTATCGCAATACCATCTTCACGGTCCTGAAGTCTTCGCTTCGCATTTCCGATTCGTTGCAAACAAAATTTACGCTGGCGCCGGTCTGAAGTCCAGTGTCCTCAATTACCCTCTGGCTTTATTCAAATATTACTGGCCGTGGCTGCCGTTCATGATTGGTGGATTCTGCATCGAGGTTGGCGCTTTTCTTAGGGGACGAGACGAAGGGGCCGGATTGCTGCTTATTTGGGTGATTTTAATACTCGTACCCTTCAGCCTTATACAAACCAGGTATCCGCGCTACATTATGCCGGTCTTCCCCGCGTTTTCAATTCTCGCCGCGATCGCGTTACATCGGCTGATTCCTCTCACTCGCAGGAAGGCGTTTCTCAACTTTGCTTGTATAATAGGCTGTGTCGCCGTCGCATTGACGGTGCTCTTTCCTCCAAAGAGCAGAGCTCTAGATATCCGTACGCTGGTTCCAGTTGTCGAAACCAACAGCTCTCCAACGCAACGCATCGTAATCTATTCCTATGAGGACGGGCGTAGTGATTACCTAAATCAGTTTTTGTGGTACAGCAGTCGATTCGCCACCCTTGCACCCACAATCACCGATCTCGAAGCGATGCTGACACAAAAACCGAACGAGATCGTTATAACTGACAAGCGTTCCTATGAGACGGTGCAAAGCGAAACTGGCCAACGGACACGGATTCTGGGGCAATCTGAGAATTTGGTGTGCTTCAGGTCGTTTTGATGTGTTTGTCCGTGGCGAATAGGTGGAAGACAAAAGGCGTCGCGAAAACACTTTGGCCTAGAAATTATTAGATTGTTACGCTATAGCGGGAGTTGAGGTCCTGCACGGCGTTAAGTAGACTCTTCGGATGGTAAGCGAAGGGATTAATAAGAGGCTAACGACGCGCTTGGCCTCTATCAAGATTCCTGGAGACCTCGAGACTGTCCTTAAAGATGCGTGGGAAGAAACTCGGAAGGTCCCAGGTCATCTTGGGGAGAATGAAGCTCGCTTTCTAGGGCTGCTCGCCGCGTGCGTTCCGGCCAAAGGCACAATTGTAGAGATTGGCAGCTTCAAGGGACGATCTACCGTCATGCTGGCCAAGGTTGCTTCTCATTACGATTTGGGCCCGATTGTCGCTATTGATCCACACGATTCGCCCATTCTTTTGGATCACCAATCCGATCCGGAAGCCTCCTCGTATCGGGATTTTCTCACTTTCATCCATGCCGCTGGGGTGTCAAATCAGGTGGAATCGCACGTCACACATTCCGCAGCTGTGGCCAGCTCGTGGAACCGACCCATCCGACTCTTGTGGATTGACGGCGATCACACCTACAAAGGCGCCAAGAAAGATTTGGACGGATTCTTTCCTCACTTGGTCCCGCTGGGGGTAGTGGCGTTCCACGATGCCCTGAACGCGTTTCCCGGACCTATTCGCGTGTTTGTGGAAGACATTCTCCGCTCAGATCGATTCGGACCTGCAGGATTCGTTCATTCGATTGCTTGGGGTCAGTTTCGACCGCAGGACGGCCACGCATTTAGCGAACGCCGCTCGTCGCTGGCTCGCCGAGCCTCGCGGCTTATCCCATTTGTAGAAAGTGGTAATGAGTTGGACGGAATGGCGAAGAGACGCTACAAATTCAACCGTTTTCGAGTTCCACACTCGGCGATCGATCCCCGTGACTGGGCGTCACTTGTGAACGATCACCCCCGGCGGTGACCGAGTAATTTCGCATAGAACTGATTATCAATGATAGTCGTGTTCTCGCCGGGGATAGTTGGCAACACTTCAAAGCACATCGACCAGAACGGTGCGCACTCAAAGGAAGCGCAGCTCGAATGATTGACTGGCTGCAATACGCAGTGGCATGGACGTCCTTGAAGGCGCTCGGTGCATTGCGGCGCCCAGCATCCCGCTGGCTGGCGGCGGGTGCAGCGCAGCTATTGCTATCGGCGATGCCGAAGCTGCGAAAGACGGCCGAATTCAACCTGAAGCTGGCCTTTCCCGAATGGACGGAGGCGCAGCGACGGGTGACGATAACGAAAATGGCGCGCAATCTGGGATGGATGGCGGCAGAGTTTGCACATCTCCCGAAATACACGAAGGACAACATCGACAGTGTGGTGGTGCTCGATGGCCACGAAAATTTCTTGGCGGCGCACCGCCGCGGAAAGGGCGTCCTTTATCTCACTGGGCATATTGGCGCCTGGGAACTGTCTTCGTATGCGCATGCCTTGTATGGGTTCCCTTTGCACTACCTGGCGCGGCCGCTAGACAACCGGCCGCTCGATGCCCTGGTAAACCGGTATCGCGGGTTGTCAGGGAACAAGCCGATCTTCAAGAATGAGTCGGCACGAACAGTGTTGCGGGTTATCAAAGAAGCGGGCACGGTTGGCATTCTGGCCGACCAGAACACTATGCCGGACGAGGGAGTCTTCGTGGACTTCTTCGGAACTCCCGCTTGCACAACCACGGGAATTGCGCGTTTGGCGCTGCACACGGATGCAGCGGTGGTGCCGGGATATGTGTACTGGGACGGGAATTTGCTGAAATACCGGCTGCGGTTTGACCCGCCAGTGGAATTGATTCGCACGGGGAATACGGACCGGGATGTGATGGAGAACACGCAACGGTTTGCGAAAGTCATTGAACAGGTTATCCGGAAATATCCGGAACAGTGGGTGTGGATTCATGCGCGATGGAAGAACCGACCAAACGGGCAATCGCCATTCTACGATTCCTTATGGTAAAGGAAGTGCCATTACGGCGCACAAGACAACGGGCATACAAAAAATCTAACGATTTCCGGAGCTTGTGTTGTGCTTCTTCTGGTGTCGCTGCTGGCGAGCACCGCGCCGGCTTGGCGCGCCACGCGGTGGCAGTCTACAGAAGCGCTGCGGGAGGAATAGAGCCGCGCAGTCCCTGTCCCGCCTGTGTATGGCCGATGAATAAAAGCCGGGCCATTCGCCTAGAGAGAACATCTCTAACCAGCGATCTTTTAGGTCAGCGCCCAACCCGGAATCAAGGAATCAATCCCTTTCACAAGTTTCATCGTTTCCTTAATCGCGACTGCGATACGTTGCCAGGGCCGGATCCGGAGCGCCGCCCCTATCGGTGCGCCCATCAACTTCCTTTCCATGTTGAGAACTATATTCTGAACGGCTCGCGTAGTCCTGATTGCGGGTGTCGCGCCGATTCAAGCGTGGCGGACGGATTCCATCGGGTCGGCCTTCATCCACGGCCGCGCAGCCGAATAAGCCGTTAGCACGCTCATCGCTCCCATCGTGACTGCGACCGCAAGGAATACGATCCATTCCACGGGATGAATTCCATATAATTGCGAGCGGACCAGCGTTCCTGTGTCGGGTATTCCTACAAGTGCCCGTTACTGGCCAGAAACGGGGTTCGAGGACATCGGAACATGAGCAGGCCTAAGCAATGTCGCATTTCCTCGAAGCGGACTTCTGGCCCGGAACAACGTCCGGGTAGTATTTCGATGACGGATTGACGTTTAGCAACAACTTGGGAACAAAACCGACATTTTTCAGTCTGTTATTGGGCTCCGACTCCTACAAGGACAATGGAATCATCAGCAAATTGGCGGAGGCGTGTGGGAGTCGAAAGTCCGATGTTACTTCAAATCGCCAGTGTTTATGCGGTGTTGTAACCGCACGCTGCCGCCAATCAATATGGACCAGTATGATGCATTTTAGGAAGAGCAGCACGTCGCCGAAGTGTGCGCACAGAGATCACTTGGTTGGCGCTTCGCGTAGCTCGAGGATCACGCTGTGAATTATCTGTGGCGGCGGTGTAGCCATTGCCACACCTTGCGGGATGTGTGGGAGAGGCGGAACCGTGGCCCCAGCCTGCCGTCCCTTCTATTTCTAATTGCGTGTTGAGTTCGCGTGCGTTTCCTGTGATCAATTTATATTTGTTCGCCACTTCGGTTCTCCTTGACGCCATATTCCTCTGTGCGTGCGAACATCTCGTCGATCTTCGGCTCAGGCATCCCGCCCTTCGCGAGTGCACCGCGCAAGACTTCTTCCGTGCCTGTCTCAGTAGACCACATATAGCCTTTGTGGTCGTTCTCTTCATCCTTCAGGAACACTGTGAACACTTGCGGATCGCTGCCAGCTTCTTTCTGTAATCCAAGTACTTGAATCATAGGTGTGGACCTCGGCCACAATTGGATTTTATCATGGCGAACATAAAGCGAAAAGCGTAGAATCCCGCTTCGTGGTTTCGTTATCCATATCCGCAACGCCTCATCCAAACAAGATCGTTGTCGCCTGCCCGCGCTGCCGGCTGGAATACATCCTTGGCTATACCGACGACGAATGGCATCGCGTGAAGGATTGGACGCTACTGGCCGAACGTGTGCTAAGAGAGGAACACAGCCTTAGGCACGAGCGCGACCCGCTTGAACTGGTGCCCAAGCATCTGGTGCGCGGTCGCTAGAGTTCAGGAACAACAGAACTACTTAATCTTATTGCGGCTAGCGGCACGGTACGACTCCGGGACGTCCTTGATCAGTTCGACCTCGTATAGCCTACGGTCTAGCAGGTTAAGGAAATCCATAATTGACGCGTCTTCCACGATCAACCTGCCCGCACGCTCAATTACTTCAACACCAGTACTCTTGCATAGCTTCTTCAGATTGGTCTTGTCGATGTTCTTCGTTTCCTGTAATCGAATTGATGCCAAGTATCGTGCCGCCCGAGGGTGTTGCCTGGCATATGCTTCGATCGGACCGAAATCCACAAACCTCAGGTCAGCCTGGATTGCTTTAATATTGGTCGGAGCAGCTCCGATGATTGCTTCTGTGAGATCTCCAATAGTCTCGAAGCCAGAATGTCTGAGAATGTGTACGCCATCGCTGTCGACGAGTAAGTCAAAATCTTGGTCGAGCTTGAAAACTTTGTCCTCCACGATTTTTAGGGAGTCGTTTACGAACCTGAGCAAGTGGCTCTCAAGAATTCCTTTGAACGTGCTGGCTCTCCGCATGGCCGTGAGTCGTTCACCTTTGCCATCGGTGAGGCGGGCGAAATAGCAGAAAATATTTTGTGGATTCTTCTTCAGTGCTCTAGGTTCACTCTCCAGATTATTGGCAGTGTGAATTTTCACAACAACCGACGCCAATTCGTCGTCCAAAGGTAGGTATAGATTTTCATGTGCTGCGTGCTTTTCGGAAGGTTGGTATCGAGTCGGCTTTGCGTCCGCTTTATTCATTGCCGACCGTGTCGCTGCGACCATCTCTCGCAACGTGGCCTGGACGTCGTCTCCGATAGGAATCCATACGAAATGTTTTCCATCCGAGTCCTCGATGCCAACACCGAACTCTGTCACTTGGGTATCTGCAAGTTTGAAGTGGGCTGAATTTGCCATGCTTTTTCCTCAAAGTAGACGGTGTCACTAAGCCTGAATGCAATGATTTGTTCGCCCGGCCTTATCGTGGTTCGAGGAGTAATTAAAGTGATACTTATACGACCACTAAAAAGATTTTCGTCTGGCGGGGGTACAGTTGTAAAGACTCGATAGCCAGTAACTGCGAAGAATATGTTCATGTAGTGAAGATTCAGGTGCCAGAAAAGAAAGACGACGAAGCCTAGGGCGGTCACCAGTGCCGCGAAGTCTCGCCAGCTGCTCGTGTCGATGGAATAGAACGGCAGAAGAATTGTAAAAAGGTAAACAAGCAGATGGTCCCTGTGATCCTCCGCCGAGCCCACGACCAGTTGTTTTTTGACCTGCTGTCGTATGGCTATTCGTATCCTGAGCCAAAGGAAGAGATTTGGAATGACAATCAACAGGACGCATCCCGTGATGAGATAGCGGTCTGGTACGATCTTGCTGCCACGAATCGCCCACAGGAAGAACAGCGGCGACAGACCGCTGAGTACCATCAGCAACCGGCCGAATCTCAATCCTTCACTATGCTTTGTGTCGGACATCTCAGAAGTACATTAAACGTGAAGAAGAAAGGTAGTTATCAGCTGTGAGAATATAACAGAAGCGAAGATAAAGCGAATTGGCTCTTGTTTGAATACCCTGCGAAGTGTAAGCGGTCTGATTAGAGGTCAAGCTTATCGTGCTGGTGAACGCAGTTCGAAGAGACGACGCACTTATTCCAGCCCCATCGTTCAATAGCTTCGGCCCGTTGTGCGTCAGTGTCGAAGAGGAAAATCGCCCACGGCAAGACGCACCGCGAGATTAGCGCGTAGCGCCCGTTTCCGCGCGGATGCGGTTTACGGATCGAGGGAATCGGCGCTTGGCCGATTCAACATAACTGCAGCAACTGGATATCGCCGCCATATAGTCATTATTGCCGATGCGTGTTACTACTTTACGCAGCTTGGCAGTAACTTTGAGGGAGGAAAGAAATCGCAGTCATGTTTGCGGTTTGGCTGGCACTGAGATGCTAAGGGCGTTACTTGCTCCCGATCACGACGTGCAACGTTTCTGGACTAGGATCATCATCAGGGAGAATTGTGGCGTTTGTTTCTAGACCTTCCGCGCGGAGAGCCAAAACAAGGGCTTCAGCAGCGGGGCCATTCTTCTGGAGAAAGGTTTTGGTTCCCTGGATCGAAATTCCTGAGGTGACGACTTGCTCCACTTTCGAGCCATTCTTTAGCGTGAATACAAACCGAAAGTCTTTTTTTGCTGATTCGTTGGTGGCCCAACCTGCCGCGCGAAGAACGGTATCAATAGTACTCAGCAGATCGACCGCCTCGGGCACCGGATTGACCGCAAGTTCGTAAGCGGTGTTCGCAAAGGGCTTGACCTTCGCCTCAATGCGTTTCTGTTGGTCGTCGTTAAGTTTCCTCGGTGCCAGCCTCTGCTCAATCTTGAGTCTGGCCAGTCGTTCACCTTCTGCGATCTTGTTGGCTTCCGCCGCTCTCTCATTGGCAAGAGCCGCATCCTTCCTCGCGTTGCCCAAGTTTTCCTCGGCTCGCGCTGCTTGTTTGAGGGCCTCCGCAGCACCCTGATTTGCCTTTGCGATATCCAATTGAGTGGATGCCGACTCGTTTCGCAATTTCGCTATTTCCGTTTCCTGGGCGAAGGCTTCCGAATGCTGAATCGCGATCAGCTTCTTGTTTGCGCGCGACTGCACCAGGTGGACGATAAGCTCGCCGCCCACCCCGATCACTACTAGCAAGGTGAAGAATGCCGACCAATTTTCCAGGGCCGCAATCAGGCTTTCCAGCGCTTCCTTGGTCATGCACGATTTATATCATCTTCCGGTCAACGGGTTATTGCGGAGCGCGGACTTCGTGCGACGTCCAATGCGATTCACCATGTTAAGCATTCACACCGCACGAACTCTCCAAACCAGACTAACCACACTAACCACCTTAAGCATGGTTAGGGGTTCGAGGAAATGAGGTGAGGTGGCGATCCCCGCTTCGAAAGAACCGACGCCAAGAGCAGCGTGAGCCAGATGTCCCACTTGCTCTCGATAATCATTTCGTATCGCATTGGAAGAAACTACGCAGCGACCCTTCCTGAGCCGATCCGCCTTGAAGCGGCAGACGGAGCCTGCTTTTCCTTCAGCCAGGCTGCCATCTCATCGGGACCAAACCGCACGGACCCCGAAATCCGCAAAGACGGAATACTCCCGTTTGCGGCCATCCTATATATGTCTTGAGGCGTCACACCAAATAGTTCCGCAACTTCGGCTACCTTCAGCGCTCCGGTCCTGCTCCTTAGTGTCTCGATGAGTTTCATGCAACACCCCGTTTCCGTTCACCAACCGTTTCTCTCAAATCAAAGAATTCAACTGCTTAAACCTCTTTTGAGCAGCACTTGCACTAACCTCGTTCGCACGCTACGAATAACTCCACGCACTGTCCAATACTTCTCTGACCGGGGACTCATAACAGACGGCTATCAGCGGTCCTGGGTCGGAATTCGACAGATCGGCCTTCTCTAGCACACGTCCCCGCCAAGGAGATGCGCTGTCATGGCCGTTGCCACCCGTTCCGGCCTCAACAGAAAAACTTGTCCCTTGGTGAATCGATTCCGGTTGGTTCCAGTTTCCGGGTGAAGGAACCAACCTTCATACACCTGAAAGGACAAAGAAAATGAATTCAGAAAACATCAAGAAAGTTACAAATCAGGCCATCGAGCAACTCGTGGAGGCGTTAAACGCCGGACACAGCGAAGCACTCACGCGGTATCTGGCGGCAATGGCAAAGTTCAGAGCGTACTCTTTTTTGAACGTTCTTCTTATTCTCAAACAATGTCCCAATGCTGGTCGCGTTGCTGGTTACCGGACCTGGCAGTTGTTCGGACGCCAAGTAAAGCAAGGCGCGAAGGGGATCATGATTCTCGCGCCGATGTTCCGTAAGCGGACCGAAACTTCCGACGAATCAA
The DNA here is from genome assembly GCA_963733775.1 of uncultured Acidobacteriota bacterium. GTDB lineage: Bacteria > Acidobacteriota > Terriglobia > Acidiferrales > UBA7541 > Acidiferrum. The sequence continues at coordinate 1,751,606 of CAVTEE010000006.1, forward strand.
ACACCACGGACGAATCTCGGAAAGTTGCGGGCTTTCGCGCGGTTTACGTGTGGGACGAACACCAGACGAGTGGAAAGGAGCTACCTCAAATCGGAAGTGTGACCGGCGATCCGAGCTTTTATCTTGAGCGGCTCGAAGAATTTGTTCAAGCGCGCGGCATTCGTCTCGACTATTCCGCCGACATCGCCCCGGCGAGAGGAATGGCCGAGAAAGGGAAAATCACCCTGTTAGCTGACCAAACTCCGGCTGAAACTTTCGCTACGTTGGTCCATGAATTGGCGCATTCCGACATGCACTTCGGAGAGCGCCGGGGCGATACCAATAAGCGCATCCGCGAGACGGAAGCGGAATCCGTGGCGTACGTTGTTTGCTCCGCCATCGGGCTTGAAACAGGCACGGCCGCGCAGGATTACCTCGGCCTCTACGGAGGAGACTCGAAGCTGCTGCTAGAGAGTCTTGAGTACGTGCAGGCAACCGCTTCGCGCATTCTCGATGCGATTGAAGAGAGACTGCAACAGCAGGCTGCATAGCCCCAATTTCGCGAGGGCCTCGGCTTCACCGACGAGGCCCCTTTTTTCTGCCCAGGCAATGGAAGGGAAGCCCAAATAAGCCTTATAGATGTTGGCTATGGCGCGCCGACGACAAGGTATTGGACGAGCCGATTCGACGCAACTAGTCTCCGCCGCATATCTAGCGCGACTTTCCGTCGCGCCGTTTGGATGACACAGAAGAGGCGGAGGAGCCAATGAAAAACCTACGAGCAACGCGCTGGCAATCGCTCGAACCATTCGTTCGCAATACCACAATCGCGGTCAGTGGAGCCCTCCTTTTGGCCGGCAACGCGTTCGCTCAGGCAGCCGGAGGCTCACCTTGGGAGAACGCCGTAAACGTCTTGCAGACCGCGTTCACCGGTCCCATCGCTAAGGGGCTTGCTCTGGTTGCCATCGTTGTTGGCGGCCTGACCTTCGCCTTCGGCGAAGGCGGAGGAAAGAAAACCTTCGCAGGCATTGTCTTCGGTTTAGGGATGGCCGTCCTGGCCGTGAACTTTCTCACCTGGCTGTTCGGCGTTTAGGTTTTTCCGAGCCAACGACGATGCAGCCTAATCCAGTGTTCCGGTCATTGAATCGCCCGCTCACAATCCTGGGAGCGGAGCGAAAACTGTTCTTCTTCGCGCTGGTAATGGGCGCGTGCGTATTCAATCTGTTGAATAGTTTGGCCGGGGCCGTGGGGATATTTTTTACACTGTATTTGTTCGCACGCTGGGCAACACGGACCGATCCGCAAATCCTCCGGTTCTTGTTGAACTCGAGGAAGATTCGCACGCAGTACGATCCGATGAAATTCGAGCCTGTGCAGGTGCGGAGGCTCGGCCGTGTTTAAGCTGGACCGAATCGCGAAGGATTATCGCGAAGCCGCCGCGCTCTGCGCCCAGATTAATCTCTTCGGCTTTGTGGATGATGAGATCTTCCTTACTAAGAGTGGCGATGTAGGACTCGTTCTCAGCATCGAGGGCGTGGATTATGAATGCCTGGACAGCAATACCATCAACAACCTAACGCGGCGGCTTGCAGCGGCGTTTCGAGTTTTCGATGAGAAATGCCGCGTCTACCAGTATTTGTTCAAGCGCAACCGGGAAAACATCCCGTTTAAGACCTACCAGAACCCGATTGTGAACGCGGCGATCCGAAACCGCATGGAGTATCTCAAGACAAAAGCCGAATCGCTCTATTCGTTTCAGATTTGCTATGTGGTGCTTTACGAAGGCTTCCGCCACAACGTCTCCATTCTAAACAGTCTCGCTAAAATCGCATCTCAGCCTGGAGACGCGATGCGTGAGTTGCAGGCGTTTATTTCCACTCGCAAACAAGTGGTGTTGATTGGGAGTGAGCTGCAGCAATTGTTGTCAGCGCTGCATGCCAAAGCGCGCAGCTTTGTCGGACAGGTTGGCGACTTTGTGGGCACGCGCATTCTATCCAAAGACGAAGCGTTCCGCGTTCTTAAGCAAGTCCTGAATTTCTCACCGTTGAAGATTGAGAACGCCCGCCTCCGGCGGGATACGTTCCTCGACTACTACCTCTGCGAATCCCATATCGAGTGCCACCGAGGATTCCTCCGCGTTGACGATTACTACGTGAAGGTGCTGTCGCTCAAAGAGCCGTCCGCGCAGAGCTTTCCCCTGATCTTCAAGCGGCTCCTCGAAGTCGAAGCCAACTATTTCCTTTGCAGCGAGTGGCAAAAGCAGGACCCGGCCACGAGCCGGAGCTTCATTCATTCGCGCCGGCGGCACTTTCACAACACCAAACGCTCGCTTGCAAGCTACGTCACCACGTCGGACCAGCCGCAGCGCAGTGACGATGTTCTCGTGGACGAGTCCAAGGAAGCGCAGATTCACGATTTGGGCGAGGCGCTCAAGGAACTTGAAATCAAGGGAAACTACTTTGGGAACTATTCACTGACCATCGTGGTTTACGACGAGGACCTGGCTAAAGTGGAATCGGCGTGCGCCGATTTTTACAAAGCCTTCAACATTCACGATGCCCAGCTCTACGAAGAGAAATACAACCAGTTCAACGCGTACCTAGCCACCGTGCCCGGCAACCATGCCTTCAATCTCCGCTCCATGCTCATCCTCAATACGAACTATGCCGACTACTCGCTGCTCTTTACCTTGCACTCCGGGCACCAGATGAACAGCCACCTGAAGCAGGAATACCTCGCCGTGCTCGAAACCAATCACCGCACGCCGTACTATCTGAATCTCCATTGCAAGGACACGGCTCATACCGTGATCCTCGGGCGCACGGGGGCCGGGAAAAGTTTTCTGGGAAACTTCCTGCTCACCAACCTGCAGAAATACGATCCGTACACCTTCATTTTCGATCTTGGCGGCAGCTTTGAACATCTTACCCGGCTGTTTGAAGGCACCTACGTCAAAGTGGGTCCGCACAGCGCCGCGTTCAAGATCAATCCCTTCTGCCTGCCGAAAACAAAATCGAATCTCGATTTCCTCGCGCTCTTCGTCCAAGTTCTCGCGGATAACCACGGCGGTGAACGGCTCTCGCTCGAAGAAGAGCGGGAGCTGTATCAGCAAATCGAGAATCTCTACAGTGTTGACCCCGAGCTGCGCACGCTGGGCGTGCTCGCGAATACGCTGCCACGCGGGTTGTCCTCGAAACTTCAAAAATGGACGACCGCTGGGCAATTCGGATTCCTCTTTGACAATGCCGAAGACAGGGTAAGTTTTTCGCGCTTTCAGTGCTTCGATTTCCAGGGCATGGAGCAGTACCCGCAGATTCTTGAGCCGCTCCTGTTCTACATCCTCCATCGCGCAAATCACGCCATTACCAACCGCGAGATCACACACATCTTCAAGGCGTTCTTCATTGATGAAGCGTGGACATTCTTTCGAAATCCACGCATCAAGGGCTACATCGTGGAAGCGCTCAAGACCTGGCGCAAACAGAACGCAGCGATGATTCTGTCCACCCAATCGCTCGACGAACTGCGGAAGTCCGACATTGTGGACGTAATTATCGAAACCTGTGCAACAAAAATATTCCTAGCCAACCCGGATATGGACCGCGAGCTGTACCGAAATCAATTTCATTTGAACGAGACGGAAATCAACCTCATTGCCTCGCTGATTCCCAAGCGGCAATTTCTGATCAAGAACCACGAGATCGCCAAGGTTGCAAACCTGGAAGTAGACCCGAAGAGCTACTGGCTCTACACCAACGATCCGTTTGACAACCGGAGGCGGGCCGACGCTTTCGAGCAGCACGGCTTCGAGCGGGGCCTTGAGGTTTTGGCGGGAGAGAAGCGATGAGCCAAGAGCCGACTGCTTTCGAACTGTGCCTGCCCGGAATCGTAGACGGACTGACACTGCCAACGGTGGTGCTGGCAACGGGCGAAACTGTGTTTTCTCATGCTTTCCAGGAAGTGTTTCCACAGCAAGCATTCAAGGTCCTGTCCGTCGCCATCGCCAGCGGTCTCGTGGTGATGAGTCTCTTCTTTCACTCCCGAGGGGACGAAGAAAAACTCCGTCAATATATCCCGTCCAACAATTCGAAAAATAGTTTTCCGTCAGGAGGAACCGATGCTCTCTAGAATCCCGCGATTCGTAGTGCTTGCCTCTCTTGTCTTCACGTGTTCCGCGATGTTCGCTTGGACTCCGCCGATTCATGCGGATTCAGGCACAAAGACAGTCAAATATGCCGAGACGGACGTTATTCACATTCACGCGAAGATTCGTTTTTCGACACTCATCGTGTTGCCGGTGAATGAGGAGATTCTGGACGCGACTACGGGTGATAAGGAATTCTGGATTATCAATGGTGCTCACAATCTCTGCTATCTCCATCCGGCACAGCAAGGGATTCGCAGCAATTTGAATCTCATCACCTCGGCGGGGCACGTGTACTCATTCCTGCTGACAGAAATCAGCAACGAACCAAACACCGAGCCAGACCTGAAGATCTTCGTCGAACGCAAAGAGGAATCGACGATCAATGGAGCATCCGGCGTCCCCCCGCTTGCCCGTGCTTCCGAAGTGCAAGCGTACAAAACTGCCGTGGACGCGGCACGGGCAGAGTCGGCGCAGAACGCGCAGGCGGTCGAAGACCGGGCGCAAAGGGAAATCAGTCAGTATCGCGAGCAATACGCTGGAAAACTGCAATTTGATTACACCTACAACGTAAAAGTGGCGCGGGCGCCATTTTCAGTCAGTGCGATCTATCACGACGACAAATTCACTTTCATCAAGTGCGCGGCTCAAGAGAAGCCCACGATCTATGAACTCAAGGATGGCAAGCCAAACCTCATCAATTTTGACCTAGCTAACGGCGTGTATGTAATTCCGAAGATTGTGGACCAGGGCTATCTCGCGCTGGGCAAGAAGAAGTTGAGTTTCGAACGCGCCGTGCAGAGCGCCGCACACTGAAGTCCGCCAGGAGAGTTCCATGCCCGACGATAAAGTTTCAGAAACCCAAAGCAGTACGCAATTGCGGGGCACGGTTGAAAACAAAGCTCCGAAACCGGCTGGGCTGCTTCCGAAGAACACCCAGCAACTGGTGATTCTGGGTGTTGCTGTCGTCATGGTGCTGATCATGTGGCTGACAGGAGGCGGAAAGCGCAGGGCGACCTCCGCCACAGCTCCGACCGCGGGCGCGCGTCTGCAGCCTCCGAACGCGGCCACGGTCGAAGATTTCAAACAAACTATCCAACGGGAACAGGCGGCGACACGGCAGCCGATCTCGCCTTCGAACCTCGCTCGGCTGCAAGCAATGGGCCTGGCGGGCGACGTCCCACCGGGCGGCACGGTAACACCGCCAGAGGGAACCGTTCCCGATCCAGGAGGAGTGGTAGGCGGCCCAGCGGGAACGCAACCGCCTCCGTCTCCCGATCCGGTCAAAGAGGACAAGAAGAAGCGGGAATATCTTTCGCTGTTTGCCCCAAATGTGGCCTTCACGTATCGGAAGGGGCAGGAAGCCGAGCAGCTCGTTGGATCGCGAGGGACCGGTAGTGCTCCAGCACAAAACACCCCGCAACCACCTTCACCGACCGACTTGGACGTCCAAGTCCGCCAGGCAGAAGCGCAGTTTGTAGCACCAGAGCAAACCGCCGCACGCGAAGTCAGGGGAATAGCTCCGACTATCGGCGAGCAGCAAAGGCCACTCCCTGACCCAGAGCGACGTAACCCGGACGCAACTAGACCCGGAGCATTCAACTCGTTTACCGGGAAACGATACGTGGTCTTCGAGGGCACGGTCCTTGAAACCTTGCTCATCAACCGTCTGAACGGCACGTTTGCCGGGCCGATCAATTGTCTGGTGACGACGGACATCTACTCCCACGACCGCCAGCAAATCCTTATTCCCGCTGGTACAAAAGTGCTGGGAGAAGCGAAGAAAGTTGAGGCACTCGGCCAGCAGCGACTCGCTGTTTTCTTCCACCGGCTCATCATGCCGGACGGTTACTCCATCAGCCTCGACCAATTCAAGGGGTTGAATCAGATCGGCGAGACGGCTCTTCGCGACAAGGTGAACCATAACTATCTCCAAATTTTCGGTGCGTCACTAGCCGTGGGCATTCTTGGCGGCATTTCGGAGGCCGGAACTGGCAATGTGTTGACGAATTCGCCCCTCGACCGCGCCCGCGCGGGATTCGGTTCGAGTCTCGCGAACTCCTCGACGGAGATTCTCGACCGTTTCCTGAACATCCTCCCCACGGTGACAATCCGCGAGGGTAACCGCGTGAAGATTTATCTGTCGGGAGATTTGTTATTGCCGGACTACGCCCAGCACAACATACAGCCTGATCTTTGATTGGAGGAAGTGGAATGAAATATCTCCCCGCAGTTCTGATACTCGCAGTGACGCTGGCCGCGTGCAGCACGAAGAAGGAGGAAGAACCAGAAGTCGTTCCTCCGGGTTTTTGCAAAACCGAAGCCGAGTGCCAACCGATGGCGGACCGGCAGAACAGATATCAAGAAGACTTGCGCCAAAAGCTCATCGCCCAAGGGGTCCATGAACAATATCTCCCCTGCGGAAAGTACAAGACGACCAAAGCCCCGAATGGCTTTTGGCAAGTCACGCGGGACGCGGCAGGGTGCCCGGTCACGGCGAGCCAGCAGGATCCCCATTCCGATCCCAGCAAGTCCAAGCAGTCCAAACACTAACTAAGGAGGAAGTCCGTATGAAGTACATCTCGAAGAAGTGCGCCGCCATTCTTATGCTGGTCGCGCTACTTCTGATTCCCGTCGCTTCCGAGGCCCAACTCGGCAGCGGTATCGTCTACGACCCGACCAACTATCACAATGCGCTCCTTCGGTATTACCAGCTCCAACAGCATCTCGTTGAATTGCAGAAGAACGTGGCCAAAGTGACTTGGCACCTGAACCTGGCTCTGCAAATGGCTCAATACATCCACAACATGCCGGGCCGGTACCGTGCGGTGTTCTCTCAGTGGCGCTCGTTCACGTCGGGCGACCTCTACGGGAACACGACCCGCTGGGTTAGCGCCGTCAATGGTGCCGGAGCGCAAACCGTCAGCCCTGCTTACCAGCAGGCCATCGTTCCATTCCTGGCTTATAACCAGGCGGTCCTCACCGCCATGAATCCCGCCGACGCGCTGCATCTCAAATCCGTCGCGGCTTCGTTGCAGTTGACGGACGGCGCAAACGTATCCGCTCTAACGACGGTCGGAAACGTGCGGGCAAACGCGCAAAACGTCCAGCAACAAATCGCCAACATTGAACAAGACTCTCTTTCCCCTGACGCCGGCCTCAATACGGAAATGAGCGTTCTAAATAAGATCAACGCGAGCAATGTGCTGACACTGCGGACGCTACAAGACGCAAACAACCTCCGCGTCGCAGCGCTTGAACAACAGGTTCTCCAGGCGAAGCAGCAACGAGACACGGACGCAGCGAACCTCAACTTCGCCATGCAGATGCGGGAGCAAGTGACCCAGAATCTCGCTCCCTTCAACAGCAACCTAACCCAGAGCCTGGCTAGTTATCGGCTCCCGTAATGCGCACGGCCCGGAACAGAGAACCGCGGAAAGACCATGAACTTCTTTGACGCAGTGCTGCAGGCGGTCAATACGCTCGTGCAGCAGAACCTTGGGATCTTCGACGGGATGGGACAAAACCTGTTCCGGGCCTTCGCCACCATCCTGGTGGTGTGGTACGGCATCAAAGCGGCTTTGGCCGCAGGTGAGCAGCGCGGCGGCTTCCACTTCGCTAACTTTGTGACGCTCATCCTGATGATCAGTTTTGGTTTTGCGATGGTGAACTACTACGATGCGCCGATCCCCGGGTTTGGCCGCGACTTCCACCACTTGATCACCGATGAAGCCGCGAGCCTCTCAAATCAAATCGGCCAAGCCAACGCCCAACGCATCGCGGATGATACCGGCTACGTTCTTGGCAATCTCGAAGCGCCGGGAATCACGCAGCCGATTGCAACATTTCTCTACGCCTTGTTGTGGTTAGCAGCGGTCGCGACCGAGGGCTTGGCTCTGATTGTCGTTGCTTTCGGCGTTGTTGCAACCGCCGTATGCATCCTTCTTGGACCGGTCTTCATTCCGTTCTTTATTGTCCCCCAATTAGACTGGCTCTTCTGGGGTTGGCTCAAGGCATTCATTCAATATTCGTTTTACCAGGTCGTGGCCGCAGGCGTCCTTTACATCGTCAGTCAGTTCACCTTCGGCATCATCCACGCCCAGATTACGGGGCTCATTTCACCAACCGACCTCATCCGAATATCACCCGTGTTGGTGGTGATGTACCTGGCCGCTATCTACGCGATTATCAAAGTCCCGATGCTCACGAGTCACATCTTCAGCGGCACGTCCGGCGGATCGGCAGCCAACCTCTTTGACACGGTTTCGAGAGCTCTCGGAGCGGCGCTGTGAAAGACAACACCTTCAACGACGCGAAGCAGCTCTACCTTGAACAGTACGCATCCGCGATTGTCACCGGTGGCTATTTGAAGATTGCCGTGGCACTGCTATCGCTTGTGATTTTGGGATTGGTTTTGATGAATCTGAAGATCGTGCGCACGCTCGAAAGCTTCAAGCCAATGGTCATTCGGATCGACGAGATTGGGCGGGCGCAGGCCCTCGCCTACGAAAGCCTCGTCTACAAACCGGAATACAAAGAGACGAAATATTTTCTTACGCGCTTCTGTCAACTCTATTACCGTCGCAACCGCTCGACGATCAACGATGACTTCAGCCAGGCGCTGTACTTCCTCGACGGGAAACTCGCCGGGGACACCATTCTGCAGTTTAAACAGAAAAACATCATCAAGGCATTTCTCTCCTACAGCCTCGCCCCGGAGAAAGATATCGACGTGCAGCAAGTGGTGATCGAGCCGATGGACAAGGCTCCTTACAAGGCGACAGTAGATTTCTTTGAGATCGAATATTCCCCAGCCGATCACTCCGTCGCAAAGCGGAGGCTGTACACCGCGAGCTTTCTGTTTTCGTTCCGGGATCACATTCCGAACGCAGACATTTTGATCAATCCGCTGGGACTGACCATCACCTATTTCCGGGAAGACGAGGCGTTCATCAAGTGATTCGCAACTCTCTATTTATATCAGCAACCGCGCTCATCCTGGTGCTGTTCGGGCTCATGAGCCGACTTAATTTCCTGGCCGCATCGAAGAAGGCTCTCTTTCTCCACTGCGGCGCAAGCATGGCCGTTTTCATCGGTATTTTGGGTCTGAACCTGTTTGCGGCGACACTAGCAATCAATCGCAAAATCCTGCTGAAAGATACGGGCAGAAAGCTATCTCACTTTGACAACCAATTGCAGTCGGCAGGCCCCGAGGGTCTCCCGCCGTTCCTTGCGGACAGGCGCTAGCGATGGCCCGTTGGGACATTCTAAATCGCGATAACGTGCGTGACGCCGAGCCGAGGCCCGCAAACGAGAGCCGCCCGCACGACACAAATGGAACAAGTCCTTCGGTTGGACGCGGGTCTACGGAATCCTCCACGACGACGACTCCGGAAAGACCCGAGAGGCCAGTGCAGAGCTTCCGAGAGCGGTCGCCTGATCGCAGAACGCAACATCCGCATGGAGACCGAACTTACTCTCTGCGCAGCTCAGAAATCGCGGCCATGGGGGACATTGGAACGTTTCGCGTCGTAGACGCTCGCGATTTAGCTCGATTCGTTTATGCCGGTGATGAGGCGCGTCTGAAGTACGACCTCGAAAGCCTTCGTGCGCAAGGATTGGTCGAGGAAAAAACGGTGTTTCGGGCGCATAAAAGTGCCCGGAAGCTAGTCGCCCTGACCGCGGAAGGCCAGCGGATGGTGAGGAAAGCGAGCGGTCTTCCCGAGGAGCAAAGGCTTTATCAAGGGTTCGTTAAGCCCAAGCAGCTCGACCACGATGCGGACCTTTATAAGGTCTATCAGAAAGCCGCCGAAGAGATTCGCGAGAGAGGCGGAAAACCGACGCGAGTGAGGCTCGATTTCGAGCTGAAGGAATCGATCAATCGCGCCAAGGAGGCCGCAGGGCACATGTCCGAAGACGAGCGGAGGAGATTACTGGCGACGGTTGCACAAGAACAAGGGTTGACGTTAGACGACGGGACCATCCACCTTCCCGATATCCAGGTTGAATACGAAACGCGGGACGGCGAGGTCGAGAGACAGAATTTGGAACTCCTCTCCCGTAATTACCGAGAAGAAGGCATTAGGGGCAAGGCGGCGGCAGGTTTCAAGATCTATGCGCGAAGCGGAGACAGCAACCGCATCCGTCGTGCGTTGCACGACACGGGCGTGGTTCGAGAGATTTTATCAGTATGACCATGACGGCATTTCAACGCGAAGGGCTTTACCTTCTCGGTTACACCAAACGCGAGAGTGAGTTTCTTTTCCTCGTGGCCACGCATTCCGGCTACTTCACGAACCGCCAGTTCAAATCGTTTATGCAAACCGAATCGGGATCGGTGTCGCATGCGTTTATTCGCAAGCTTCTGGATCGCAAGCACGCGAGTTATCACGCGTATCGCTCGGGCGGACGTGTCTATCACCTTTTCGCCCGAAAGGTGTACCAAGCCATCGAACGAGAGAATCTGCGGACTCGCAAGAAGCACGAATTACAGTACGTCAAGACCCGGTTGGTCGCCTTGGACTTCGTGCTCGGGCATCCGCAACACCACTATCTGGAAACGGAGGCGGACAAGGTCGCGTTCTTTGAGAAGGATTCGAACGTAAGCATACAGACTCTTCCGGTGAAGCAATATCGGGCCAGAAGGTCCGCCGAAGTTACGCCACGTTATTTCGTGGATCGGTTTCCGATGTTTGTGGATCGCATGTCCTCACCCCCGGTGGTTACCTTCACGTATGTGGACGCGGGAGCCGTGACGCTTGAAGCCTTTGGCACGCACTTACGGGCGTATCTCGGATTATTCCAGGCGCTCCCAAGGCTGGAGTTTATCTATGTCGCTCCCACCGCCCGGTTGTTCCAAGCAGCAGAATCGGAGTTCCACCACGTTCTGTACGGGGTGCGCGACTACTCCAACTCCGTAATGGTGTTGGATTACTTCCGCATTCGTAGGGCTTGGGAGGCAAAGGAACGTGTGGCGAGCGCTGACGTGGTTTTGTTCAAGGAAGCGCACGCGCGTTACGCAAGTCGGCAGTACGAGGAGTTGTACGAAAAGTGGCGCCGAGGGGCCATCGCAGATGACGAAGTAACGCAAAATTCGAAGCAAGCTGCAGTAGCGCGGAAGGTTTTTCGAACGATGGTATGCGGCTCATCGCTGTCGGTCTTTAGTGACCCGCGCGGTAATGGTGCGGAACACTCTGCGGAGAACGTGATCGCTGATGGCTTACCCCAGGTTTCCAGCACCCGATCTTTGCAGATTTCTGGAACGTGATGAGGGAACTGTCATGTACTCACAGATATTGAGGCGACGAGTGACAACGTTTGAGGCGGCACAAAAGTATGCTTCGGGGACTGGGAGATGCCCCGAAGCGGCTTTTCTTCTGGATTTGCGGCCAGATTTCCGGCGGCCGCAAGGAGAAGTAGCAGGAAGAGAAAGAGATGACCGGCGACGGAGCATCGGAGCGGAGCGAGGAGAAAACCGAATTTTGGGCGGTAGCGACCCCACTTTGAGCGGCTTGTCAGCCGCCCAACGCCTTCGGCGCCAGGGGTCGCTACCGCCCAAGTTGTCCAACAGAATTCCTCGCTCCGTCGCCGGCAGAGTTGCAGGCAGAGAGCCCAACGACTTTGAATCACTAACAACAGAGGAGGCGACAAGATGGCCCTGATTCCGAAGGTTGAACCCAAGCAGGAAAAGAAAGTAGTTTCGGCACGTCTCGACGAGGAGGCGCACACAATGCTTCAACGGTATGCGGCCTTTCTCGGAGGTGCTACGCACGAGTACATCATCGGCGAATCCTTGAAGCGGCTCTTCCGGCGCGACAAGGAGTTCAACGAGTGGCTCGAAAAGAATCATGCAGGTTCGACTGCAACTTCTGACACACCTCAACCTACAAGCTCGACTCCTAGGAACACAACAAGGACAGCACCAACGGCAGCATGATTCAACGCATCCTCAATTCGAAAAACTTCCTTGCTGTGCTGCTCGCGCTGGTGACCGGGACAGCGCTGTACTTCAAGATGCCCTGGCCCATGACTGCTTCGCTAGTTCCTCAGACCTGGAACGAATATTTCCTCCGATTGATTGCCCTACGAGACCCGTGGACGTACGCCGGGCTCAAAGTCTCATATCACGTGATCCTCTTCACAACGCCCTACATCGGCTATTCCTTTTTGCTGTCAGCGCTTTACATTTTCACGCTGAAGCCCAAGCGGGCAGGAAAGCCACAAGCGTTGCCGCCCTATCCACCGATTCACACACGAAACGAGCTTTATGTTGTTATCGGCGAAATCCACAATCCACGCCAATTCGTTGCTGCTGAAAACCCTTACTGGTTGACCATTCCCGCGCGCGGCTTGTTCACCGGCACCATAATCATTGGCGCAACCGGCGCCGGGAAAACGGCATGCTCCATGTACCCCTTCACTGAGCAGCTTCTCGGGTACAAAGCAGAAATTCCCGAAGAACGTTTGAGCGGCATCGTTCTCGAAGTCAAAGGCGATTTCTGCGGGCAGGTGCGGAAGATTCTGAAAAACCACGGACGGGAATCCGACTATATCTCCATCAGTCTGGGTTCGGAATGGGCTTACAACCCCCTTCAAAACGAACTGGACGGGTATTCGATGGCCGTCGGGATCGCCAACCTGCTGAATAGCTTGTTCGGCAAAGGAAAAGAACCGTTCTGGCAGCAGGCATACACGAATCTCGTCAAGTTTACGATCATCCTCCATAAAATCTGTTTTGGTTACGTGACCCTCTTCGATGTCTATGAGTCCGCTATCTCAGCTCGAGTCCTCGAGAGAAAAATCCGTCAGGCCGAGGAAAACATCCTGGGAAAGTCGTTTGTCACTGTCTCGCGCGAACTCTTTCAATCTCATGCGCGAGAACTTGCCGAGGCTGGCTTCGAGGCAGATGAATGCGGCCAGCTCTACCGAGTGCTGAATTCGCCCGCAGCCAGGGATGTTTTGCAGAAGCTCGGCATCGAACCGACTATCAAGCACGAAGGCGGCCCAGATGGTGTGGACGAAGATCGGAAGGAACGCCTGGAAGCGGTCAAGCGGTGGTACTACGACGACTGGTCAAACATTGATAAGAAGCTGCAAAGCTCGGTTGTTGAAGGCATCTCGGTTTTTCTCTCACTTTTTGACGACAATCCACCTATCAAGCGGTTGTTTTGTCCCCCACTGGAACTGTATGAGCTGGGTGCCGCTCCCATACGCGGCAAACGGGCTCTCCCACCGATCCGCGATTTGTTGGAACAGGGCAAGATCGTCGCGCTTGATTTTCCTGCCGGGGAGAATCCAGGTTTGGCGCGCGCCATCGCTGTGATGCTGAAGATGGATTTCCAGCGAAGCATGCTCAATCGAATCGCGCGAATGGCTGTGGAACCCGACAAACAATGCAGGCCCGTTCTCTTTGTTTGTGACGAATATCAGCAGATAGCAACGGTGACCGAACACGAACCAAATGGCGACGACCAGTTCTTCAGTCTATCCCGTCAAGCAAAGTGCATTCCCATTGTCGCTACCCAGAGCATAAGCTCCCTACGGTCCATGTTGCCCGGCGAGTCTTGGCGAACCCTGTTACAAACCTTCCGCACGAAAATCTTCCTGACGCAAACTGACGATTTCTCCGCAAAGATTGCGAGCGAACTCTGTGGACAGGAAAATGTTTGGAAGGTGAACTACAACATCTCGGAGAGCGGCCACGATTCCAAAGTCAGCTATCTCACGGGCAAGCCGTTGGCCGACAAGGCTCACATCAGTACGTCAAAGACCTACAGCCAACAACGGGACTACAGGTTCGACATGAAAACCTTCACGGAACTGAAGAACGCACAATCCGTCACGCTTGCCTATGACGGTCTCAACCCATTCCCACCCATGTTTTGCTATCTCAAGTCTTACCGCAATGACGTAAACAAGTCCTATTTCCGCCAGCTTGCCGACAAGGAACTCTGATGAATGGATTTGAGCTGATTCTCCCATTCCTCCGTCCGATCCAGCATCTCATCCTGGACCCCGACATCAGCGAGATCATGGTCAACGGCCCCGAGCGGATCTTCATTGAAAAAGCCGGGTACCTTCAAGCTGTTCCCGATGTGAAACTAACTGCTGCATCTCTTATGGTTGCGGTGAAAAACATTGCCAGACGCTTGGGTGATGACATTTCAGAGGCCAAGCCCATCCTTGACTCTCGCCTGCCTGACGGAAGCCGCGTTGCAGCTGTGATTCCACCTTGCAGTATTCACGGTGTAGCTCTGACGATTCGAAAGTTCAACTCCCATAGATTCAGGATGAAAGACCTAGTTGAAGTGGGAACGCTGACGGCCGAGCTGGCCGCCCAGTTGGAGGACTACGTTGCTCAGCGCAAGAACATCCTCATCTGTGGGGGAACTTCAAGTGGGAAAACGACGCTCGCCAATGTGTTGACCGAGTTCATCCCGAACCATGAGCGCATCGTTTTGATTGAGGACACCGCGGAAATACAGATTCAGAAAGAGAATGTACTGCGATTCGAAGCCCGTCGCGAGCAGAACGATTTGCCCGCCGTGACAATCCGCGACCTTCTGAAAGCAACGCTGCGGCATCGGCCAGATAGGATCATCTTGGGTGAGATTCGCGGAGGCGAGGCCTTCGACCTACTTCAACTTCTGAATACCGGTCACAGCGGGACACTTTCCACCGTACATGCCAACTCTGCGGCTCAAGGTATTTCGCGCTTTACTACGTGCGTATTGCAGAGCGGCGTTGAGATCCCCTACCGCTCCATCAAGACGAACATAGCGGATTCGCTTGACATCATTGTCCAGATCGCACGCCGACCCGGGATTCGCTTCGTCGCGGAGGTGCTTGAGATTCAGGCTTACGACCCAGAGACGGACCGTTACGACCTCGGCGTGGTCTTTCGCCGGTGAGGGAAAAAAGGAGGCAAGCGTTTGGTGGATCTCCGTTTCATGAAATGGTAAACGAACTGAGCCGATATGGGACAAAACTCAATCAACTTGCCAGATAGCTATGGAACGCTCCTTCAGGACTTGAAGGAGCGCATTCAGAATGCCCAGCTCAAAGCGGCTGTTGCGGTCAACCGGGAGTTGATCCTTTTGTATTGGGACCTTGGTGCGAGAATCATAGCGCAACAAAACGAGGAGGGCTGGGGAACGAAGGTGATTGACCGACTGGCCGGGGATCTCCATGGCGCGTTCCCTTCGATGAAGGGACTATCTCCTAGAAATTTGAAGTATATGCGGGCTTTCGCGCAAGCCTGGCCGGACGTTTCAATTGTGCAAGCGGCGCTTGCACAATTGCCGTGGTATCACAACATCGCGCTAATTGAGAAACTCGAGAGCCCGGACGAGCGTCTTTGGTATGCCCAGCAAGCGATTCAGAATGGCTGGAGCCGCAACGTGCTAGTCCACCAAATCGAAAGCCAGCAATACTCCCGGCATGGCAAGGCAATCACAAATTTCAGTCGCACACTTCCACCACCTCAATCAGAGCTAGCCCAACAGCTAATCAAGGACCCGTACGATTTCGATTTTCTGATGCTGGGTCCGGATATGCTGGAGCGGGATCTCGAACGCGGCCTGATCGAGCATTTGCGCGACCTGATTTTGGAATTGGGGAAGGGCTTCGCTTTTGTCGGGAGTCAGTATCACTTGGAAGTAGGGGATCAAGACTACTATCTGGATCTCATTTTTTACCACCTTCGACTTCGGTGTTTTGTGGTGTTCGATCTCAAGATTGAGGACTTCAAACCGGAGTTCGCTGGCAAAATGAATTTCTATTTGTCTGCCGTGGATGATCTTCTGCGTCACCACGATGACCAGCCAAGCATCGGCGTTATTCTTTGCAAGGGAAGAAACGAAATTGTAGTGGAGTACGCGCTACGCGATACAACCAAGCCGATGGGCGTCGCGCAATATCAGCTCACGACGGCATTACCTGATCAACTTAAGAATGAACTGCCTAGTGCGGGCGATCTCGCTCGGGAATTTCCACTGTTCTCGCTCTTGAAACTCCGAATCGAGATTGAGCGAGCACTCCATGTCCGCGCAAAAAGTCTCGGCCTCACGGAAAACTACCTTGGAATCAAGCAACTAATTGAATGGCTGAGGCAAAGGAATGCGTCACCCAGCGGCGCAGATAATTTCCTACGGGTGGTGAGCGTGTTGAACTATGCCGCTCACGGAAGGGACGTGGATGGCGACGGGGCCCAAGAAGCAATGCGCGTGGGGATGCTGTTCCTCGAAAGCCTGCAAGAATAGGATTCTTGAAGACAACTGGCCCTACCTCGTGCAGGAGTTGCAAGCCCCTCTAGAGAATTCTCGTGATTCCGCTTGGCTCCGGCACTTTTTCCTCACAAACACTATCTCTGAATAACTCCCCAGTAGTGAAAACCGCTATGGGACGGATGTTCGAAGGAGAATTCATTGGACGCTATCGCAAAATTCTTGCATGTGACGTACACGGTCATGGGTGTTTGTCCAGCATCCACCAGTATCGAACCGGCTTGATTGTTGGTGATCTTGGGTAGGCCACGGGTGCTCCACGCTGTATAGGCGAGGAACTCAGATCTAGCATTTCCAAAGAACGTCAACGCGGGATCACGACGTCCAGGAAATCAAACGAACGTCCCGATGAACGACCGTGATGTGGTGCAATGAGCAGCTCAACGTTCTTGACATCGTCCTCATGGTTTTCAAGGATGTGTTCCCATGTTTTGTCGTGGGAATCACCTGCGAAGAGAATCCTGTAGCCATTCGTCCGGTATAGGAGAACATACGAGCAATCGTTGTAGTCACCACACTCGTTTGCATCACCTACGTGGTCCGCAGTCGGCGCGAGAATGTGAATTCCATCCCCGTTCTCGCCGTTGTCGTTCTGGTTCCAAAAGTTACCCTGCTGACCAGCCACCAACGCTAGCCTCTTCGGATTGTCTTGGGGCTTAGCGTCTCGAAGGCTGGTGTAAAATGTCCAGTCGTCCTGACTATAGCCACCGTTTGAACCCGCACCGAAGTCCTTCGTCTCCTGATTGTTCGACGTTCCATGGTTTCACCCGGGCGCACGCCCTTTTCGAGGTCGGCCACGATCTGGGCGGTGATGCGCGTGTAAACGTCCTGACATTCTGTTTTTTCTGTTTTTTGCATTGTCGTTTCCTCCATTGATAAAAGTTTTTTTCTTTCCGAAATCCCTCGGAATGGAGGCCAGCTTTAAGAGCCGAGCGGACCCGTCACAGGGCGGAGGCGCAGCCGGAGTTCATCGGAGACCCTTGACGGGGAGCACGGCTCTGGTACAAGGCCGGAAAGAGTCCGAGGGATGAAGGAAGAGGAGAAAAAACGTGTGGAGGATGCGCAGAAATAGAAGGAGAAAGACGACGATGGCCATGGCCACGATGACGACGATCAAGATGATGATGGGGATGGCCTGGACGGAAAGCTCGGTGACGCCTGGATGATTACGCCTTACGAAACGGAACCTGTGAGGTAGCTGGTATCTGGAGAAAGGTGCGCTGCTACCGTAATCGAGCTAGAAATTTCGCGATGGTCAACTTTGGAGTTCAACTAGGGAAACAGCAGTGAGAGATATTGAGATGGTTGCTGCCTTTTCGTATCGCCCCACGGCATCACTTTTGTCTTGGGATAGGTTACATAGAGGAGGCGTTTTGAACGGGTGACTGCCACGAAGGCGCTTCGACGCTCTTCATCAAGACTTGGTCCTTTCGCACGGTAGTCAGGAAATGTTCCTTCCGTCATTCCTATTAGGAAGACAACGTCAAATTCCATACCTTTTGCCGAATGGACTGTAAGCAAGGCCACTCCATCATCTTTAGGCTGCTGCGTTGTACCAAGAGCGACTTGGCCAAGGAACGAAGTAAGGCTGTGTAGTCCACCTGGCTCAGACCGAACGTAGTAGTCCCAATGTTTCCTCCACTCGCGGGTGTCCTGAAGAACAAAGGCTCGATCTTCTTCGGAAAGGTTATTAGCGATTCCCTCGATCTTTGCAAGCGCATTGAGGAATCTGAAATCGTCGCCTGTCCATTGGAGTGCCGCTGTTGCGTCCAACACCGCTTGGGGGCAGCCTTTTTGGGCCCCCTTGGCGAGTGTCCGAATAAGTGATAATGGATCATCAGCAACAGGGCCAGATTCGGCCATTTGAGCTCCCCACGCCTTGGCAAGTATGGCCAAATGGAGTCGGTCCCTCGGGTTGGCAAGAAGCCGCAGAGCTAGCTCGAATTGTTCTACGACATCCGATTCACTTTGATACGCAGCCGAGGAGAACTTCTTATAGAAGACTAAGCCTTTGTTTTTCAGCGCCTCTTCGAGAGCCCCAAATACAAAGCGATTGCGGCCTAGCACCGCACAACGTCCGAGCGAGATGTTTCCCTCAATGTCAGGGTGACCTTGCGAGAGAAGAGCTCTAATCTTTGAAACGATTGCCTGTGCTTCGTCGGCCTCGTCGTTACTCTCGATGAGCTCAACTACACCCTGCACTGGAAGCTGCCCGTCAACGGAGTAGGAAGAATCTAGACGCTGGGCAGCGGCAACGACCGCCCGCGAAGAGCGGAAGTTTTCAGAGAGAGTGATTTTCCTTGCAGCGAAGTCGCGTTCGAACAAATCAAGATATTTGGGGTTTGCACCATTCCAGACATAAATAGCCTGCTTGGGGTCGCCGACCATCATCACATTCTTGAAGTCCGAACCGCAAAGACTTGCGAGCAGGCAGTACTGTGCTTCATTGAGATCCTGCGCCTCATCGATGCAAATATATTTGTATTGACGCCTGTAAAAATCAGCCACCTTAGGGCGTTCCGCAAAGAGGCGGTAGGTTAAGAGCAACAAGTCATCATAGTCGAGTGCGGCGGACGCTCTTAATCCAGCGTCATATGATTCGTAGAGGGACCGCTCGTCCTCATCGTCAAGCATGCTCGGCAACACCAGAGAGTTCTTTAGTTCACTGATCCGTCCCAGCCAGCGGCCGAGCGTATTCTGTTGCTCTTTAGCATCGCCGGCATTCTTCAGAAGAGCGGACAATCGCGGGTCTGATCTGACCACGTTCGCGAGAACTTGTTTCCGGTCATCGAACGATTCAAATATGTTCGGAAGCCCATCCACGCCAATGGGCTTCCCCCTATTCGCGAGAACTTCCATGCAAAAGCTGTGGAGTGTGCCGACGAAGGCACGTTTGCGGATGTCCGGCACATCATCAAGCCGCTCGACCATTTCGTTGGCGGCCTTGTTGGTGAAAGTCAGTGCAAGAACGCGGAAGTGAACGGTTGGGTCATCAAGAAGTCTGCGCACCCGTTCTGTGAGGACTCTGGTTTTCCCTGAACCCGGCCCGGCGACTACAAGGATGGCACCGTCGTCGTGAGCGACTACTTGCTGCTGAATTGGTGTGAGTCTTACGGTCATACGGTTTGGGCCATTGGCTTCGGAGGATCAAGTTCAGTGTCGATCTTTTTGAAGAGGTCTTCAAGCGCGGCGGGAACGGGGAGACATTTTCCTATGCGTGAACCGTACTGCGTCTTGTTTGCGTCTAGCGTTTCCAGAATCTCGGTTAGCTGTGCTGGCTCTAAAATTGCATTCCATTTCGCTCTCAGAGCTGCTTCGTGTTGTGGAGTTTTCGCTTCATGCTTAATGATAGTGTCTATCAACAAATCCTTGGTGGCACCGTTTACGATATACGCTTCAAAATCCTTGCCAGCGGGGAGAACAACGACGCGGGGATTGTTCGGTATTGGGTCGCGGGCGATACCTGCCAGAGCGCTGTTGACCGCCGTAATTGTTGGACCTTCACCATCCGAAAAAATGAACCAAGGAATCTTAAAGCTCTCCGCCATACGCAAGAACGGCAGGTACTTTCCGTTGCCACCTACCCCGATAAAGGTATAACCCAGATCGTTTGGGTGCTTCTTCCAATACTTCTCGGCGAAATCCGGCAGTGCTTGTTCTTCTGTGTCTCCTTCGAAAAACACGAGCCCTCTGGCAAAGAGCATGTCACCACGCGTGTTCATGACGTGGCGGTCGATCTTCCGAAGGTCTTCTTCGGTAAGGCGGTTTTGTCCGGTGCCAAGGTCGATCCGACATACGACCGTCTCTTCGCCCTGTTTAGAGAAGTGCCGCATGTGAGCGATCTCAGCTTGACCGCAGATGTAGGGAGAATGCGTGCTAATGATGCGCTGTCCGGGCATCTTTGTGATCTGCCGGAATAACGCGCGTTGCGCCTGAGGGTGCAGGTGCGTCTCAGGTTCCTCAAGCGCCATCAAAGGATGAATGGCATTAGAGTTAGATTGCTTTTGTCGCCAGGTCGTAAAAGCCCAGAATGTGAAGAATGTCCCGAGACTTCTGGTTCCCATGCCCTGCTGATGTAGAGGGAAGGGTGGCGCGCCGCGTGTGGAGAGCACCACATCCATACCCCGTGCCAGGTCTCGGAGGTGGCGGGCGAGCGGTGTTATAGATATGCTGTCTTCATCGCAAGAGAGCGTCTCGTGGAATCCCTTTAGATGCGACTGTATATGAGTGAAAATGTCGCTGCTCTCGACGATGTCTTTGTTGATGTCGGACAATTCCTCCTCGATACGCTGAACGTCTTCCGGCGTGAGGCCGTGTTCCTCCACCATTTTGCTCCAGAACGAGCTGCGCGACCGAATATCCTCGGCTATATCGCGTTTGGCATCTAGCAAGTACATTGCGAGCGGCTCAATGTGCTGGGTGGACACCGGAGAGACTTTTTCAACGGGCTTTGAATCCTCCCACTTGGAGCTGTCGGCCTGCCAGTCCTTCAGAAACCGTCGCTCTAAGACGTACTCTCCCTTAACTGCATTCCACTTGAACAGGGTCCGAATAGCAACCAAGTCCCGATCGTCTTCGTCCTGAACAACGCCGAGTCCCCAGAGCTCAAGCCAGGGACTGCCCTGCGGAAAGACATTGATAATCCGACCCTGATCGTCCGTTGGTCTTATGAGGATGTCGATGGTGACGGGTCTGTCCCTCGGCGGAGAAACATCTTTCTTGCAAAGAAAAATGTCATCACTCGAAATCACTCTTTGGCCGGCTCCTATGGCGGCAAAGAGTGCGTTCAGAAAACTGGTTTTGCCGGAATTATTTTGCCCAATGATGATGGTAAGTTGATCGAGTTCAACATCGACTGCGCGCAGGCAGCGAAAGTTTCGTATCCGAACCTCTTTGATGAATATCCCGCCCGTCGCGGGGGCGGTCGGAGTTGGCGTAGGTGGAGTGGGTGGGCTGGCTGTAGCCATTTCAATCCTTCTCGAAGCCGCTATTGCTCGCGAACTTCAGCGTCCGGCTGTTTTCCGTGACCGTCCGGACGACATTGTCGGGAGTGCCTGCGGGGATATCCGCTTCGATTTCCAGAGTGACGCGCACCGATGATCCGACGAGCCCAACGAGGTGAGTAACAACCTCGTCGGCAATTCTGCCGGCATCGCGCCCGACGCGCGCGGGGTCAAGAGTGACCGTACCGTGATAGCGCTTCGGTTTGAGTGGTTGTATTGGTCCAGACGGTTGAGCAGTCGGTTGCGTTTGCCCAGATGTGGGGGATGGTGTGTTGCCGGTATCCGTGCCGGCGGAGCGGGGCGGGACGGTCTCCTGATCGATCTGCCGTCGGGCAACTCCAGACTGCACGAGCAGGCCGCTGTCGTCTTGAGTGATAGTCATCTGCGCGCCTGAGCGAAGTCCCCGATAGCGAGATGTAGGTTCGTCGTAGGTTTCGGCGTAAGCGAAGCCATCGTGCTCCCATGTCAACAGCGCGAGCCCTGCGTGAACGGCATTGAGCAATACATGGGTATTTTTCAATCGGGGCAGGTAGAGGTAGCGACCGAAGTCATCAACGATCTGCCGGATTGCAACGTGGTTTCCACGCCATAACGGGACGCGGTCCATCTCCATACGCAGGCGCGAAGCAGCAAAAGTAACGACAAGCAATTCATCGTTCTTGAGCTTCTTGCTGGCACGCTCTGCAAGCGCGTCTTGCCCTGAGAGGCGAATTGTCTGCCATGTGATAGATGCTTGAGGGTTCGTCTGCGTTGGGACGAGTAACCATTGGTATGTTTCAGGGAGTCTCGCGGTCGTAGCGCCATCGGCGGCTGTCTTCTGCGTTTCCGCTTGCTTTACCTGGTGGGGCGAGAGATCGAGCTTCTCTTTTTCATCGAGAATGGATTCCCATGCTAGGAATTTCCGCACAGCTTCGTCCAAGTCTTGCAGTCGCGTTTTGTCGGCCGCAAGAAAGACAAGTGTGTTTTGGTGCAAGCGCGGCGCCGTGCCGCGCATCTGGAATATTGCTTTAGCCGCTGTCTCTGCGGGGCTCTCCGGTTCCTTGCTATAGGCGTGGTCAATACCAAGAACAACGAGTCGCGCATCAAGGTCATCCGGCACATCGGCACTGGTGCCTGGCATTGGGTGAACGCGATTGAAGTCTCCCATCTTACGCAGGTCGGCTCGGAGACGTTTGTCCAGCTCCTGCACTACCTTGTCGGGGTCTCGTTTAAGCTGCTCGGCTCGGTCGTCGGCGAGTTTGGTAACGGTGGGCTGCGTCGAATACCAATAGCGGGGGCCGTCCTGATAGAGGTAGGTTGCGGCTGCAGCTAGTCTTCTCAGTGCATCGCCGAAGATGGCAGGCGACTCGCCGGGCATCACACAGCCGAGTTTTACGCGCCGGTCCTCGACACCGCGATTTGCAGCGGCGGGCGTGGGCGCGGAACCGA
Source organism: uncultured Acidobacteriota bacterium (assembly GCA_963733775.1). GTDB lineage: Bacteria > Acidobacteriota > Terriglobia > Acidiferrales > UBA7541 > Acidiferrum. The sequence continues at coordinate 1,774,444 of CAVTEE010000006.1, forward strand.
GATAGATCGTGCGGGCGACGCGGCGGCAAGCAGCGAACTTGCCGAGATTCGGGACTTCGCCGTCGATGCGCAACGGGAGGGAACTGGGACCATCTACGTCTCTTTCGATGATAGGGACCCAGTTGTCGGAGAGGTAGCGCGTGAGTTCGAATTGAACACGCGGATCGTCGATCGGAATATTGGCCGGCAGGATAAGGGGGTTCTTGTCGCCCTTTTCCCAGAGACTGTGAATCACTGCGGCCATGAGGCGCAAGACGCCTCGTGTCCGCTGAAACTTCACTAGCGTGGACCAATCCGTGTAAAGCCGGTCAAAAATCTCCGGGTGGATGGGATAGGCGGCCTTAATCCGCTTCTCGTAATCAGCGTCGTGGCACTCGGGCGGAAACTCCGCGTGCTGAGTCCGGTAAAGATCGGCGAAGGCCCGCGCCACTACGTCCCGGTCCTTAAACAGCGCCTGGTCGGTGAGCGGCTCGAATAGCCGCCGCCGCACGATTTCGAAACCTTCTTCGGCGCTTGCTGGCCGCCACGAGGATTCTACGCGGCCGACCACGTTGCGCAGGCGGTCCAAGGCCTCCCGGCCGCGCTGTCCGCCGACCTCTACGTCGTCAGCCTGGGTATGGGGGGAGCCTCCTGTGTCCGAGGCTGGCAAGCTGATGACGAGCAGGCAATTCTTGGCGAGTTTCGCGGATTCGGTGAGAACTTGAGCAAAGCTAAACTGTGTTTCGAAGCCGCCTGCGGGCAGGTCGCTCTGGTCGTGGAGCTGGCGCGCGTAAGCTACCCACTCGTCGATCAGGATAAGGCATGGTCCGTATTCGATAAATAATTCTCGCAGAACGTCGCCGGGGCTCGTGGCCTTCTCGTCGTCGGCGCGGACGCGCTCGAAAGCCTTTTTCCCGCCGAGCTGCCAGGCGAGTTCGCCCCAAAGGGTACGGACCATTGTTCCGTCGGACTTCTTTACTGGATTGCCAGGCGAAATCTTGTTGCCCACCAATACGACGCGCTTCGTCGTCGGCAGCTTGTTGGTGCCTGCGTCCTTTAGGACAGCGTCAATGCCGAGCAATTCACTCGGGGCCGTGCCGGAGAAGAGGTGATAAAGCGCCAGCATCGAATGGGTTTTGCCGCCGCCGAAGTTGGTCTGGAGCTGCACCACAGGATCGCCACCCTGACCGGAGAGGCGCTGCACCGCGCCTACCAGCATGCGCTTGAGGCTCTCGGTGAGATAAGTCCGGCGGAAAAACTCAACGGGCTTTTTGTATTCGTCGGTTCCCTCACCAAGGTGTACCTGCCAGAGATCGGCGGCAAACTCGGCCTGCTGGTAGCGACCGCTGGCCACGTCCTTGTGTGGGGTGATGATTTCGCGCCAAGGTTTAAGGCTAACCGCTGTTGCGCTCTCTATGGCAGTGCCGGCACTCTTGCGCTTCTCATTTCGGACCTGCTCGTCGAAGCGAAGACGTAAGAGTTCCATCTTCGTCTTTTCGATTTCTTCTGACTGAGGAGCAGATATGGCAGTGAGGAGCCGTCCGGATGAGTCGAGCGCGCGGTAGGCATCGTCGCCGGAGAATGTTTGTTGGTGCGCCCACTTGTTGCGTAGGTCGCGGAGTTCGTTGACGAGACTTCTTTCAGCTGGTCCGAGTGTGCGGCGGAATACGTCGTTCCAGGCTTCCCACATGAGCTTTAACAGCCCCGCCGCGTCCCACTCGGCGATGGCTTTCTTTGCTAAGAGACGATCTTCGCCCATGTAGCGCGTTGCCTCGGCAAGGGCCTGGTCTTTGTGAGCGCTCTTGAATTCGCGCTCAATGAAAGGGCCAAGACCCTGCTTGAGGAGGTCCATCGCCTTCCCGACGCGCTCGTGATTTGTGATCGCCATGGGTTACTCCTGATTGAACAGATCGGTTTGAGGAACCTGCACCTTGGTTCCCTCGGGCGCCAGACGCGCAATCTCCGGCCAGCCGAGGACGAGTGCGTTGTACGCCAGAGCCTCCTGCGATCGTTTCTTCTTTTCACATACGTGGAATAGCTGGTAAGCGAGGTCGCGAGCCAAATGGCTGTTGTTGCCGAGCTTGCGTAACAGGTCGGCGGTGGCCATATCGCCGGCTTTTCCGTGGAAGTAGACCCGCAATAAATGATGAGTCATCTCCCAGACCGTCAACCGTTTGTCCGTCGCCGGGTCCCAATTAGGCGCCAGTTCGTCAGGACGGAGCAGACGAACCTTTCCTGCCTTGGAGTGGATAATATGCGCCTGCTGAAGGCCGGCGACAGAAGCGACCTTGGCTTTGCTTAGCAACTCAGCATCTCCGAAATCACCTTCGCCAAACCCATGCTGCTCGAACCATGGGATAGCCCAGCGCGTATCAGCGTCGAACTCATCCTCTAGTTCGGAGAGCACCTCTGTAAGCGTCTGGTTAATCAATGAGAGCGCCATGCGCACTGTCATCGGATTGCCGCTACTTTCGAGAATGCGACTGTAGCGCGAATAAATCGCCATGCCCGGACCTATGGCGGCTTGGGCGAAGTCCACGGGCGCGATGTTGCCCTGTTGCAGATGCTTCAGCGCCGCTGGCAAATCGCGCTTTAGTTCGGCCACAAAGGAGCGACGGTCAGTCTGCGTTGCATCGAGAGGGCGGGGTCTACACGCTAAAACGATGTACGATGCGAGCGCATTGGTGCCCATCGAGACCATCCGCCACTTCTGCGAGGCTCGTACCGGCCATGTAGCAGTGATCTGGAACCCACTGGATATCAGTGCTTCGAGCAATGTCTCCCAACCGGTCGTCAAATCTACGGATGATTTACCGTCGTCCTCAGCAGAATCGCTCTCTTCATCATCTTGTTTGAAAGCATAATAAACGGTAAGAGGGAAGCGCCGGTCCATCTTCTCGCGCAAGGCGGTAAAGGCTTCTCTGAAGCCAAACTCAAAATGCTCCTTCGCTTTTTGCTTGTCGCCATCAAAGCGTTCAGGCGATGCTGTCAATTCATGCAACTTCGGTACCAGCAGGGTACTGAACAGGTCCTGATAGAGGACACCCATCGTGCGCCGCAGCCAGACGTAGAAGAAGTCGCTCAGAACTGCATAGCCGATATTGTCGTAGTAGGGCGGATCAGTGCTAACTAGCAGGTTGCGAAGACTATTCGCGCCAGTCGCCGCATCAATCTCTCGTGCTACTCCAAGTCTCGTCGAACCTGCGGTTATCACCGCGATGCAGTCTGCTACATACTCGCTGCAAGTGCTCCAGGCGCCTACTGAATCCCCAAGGATGTTGGCCTCGGCAAAGTCCCAGACCATCGGAATAGCCTGACGGCCGAACAGATTCATCACCTTTTCATTGCTTGGACTCCAGCGGCACAGCGCGTTGTTGAAGTCAGCGCAGCGGTCTATCGCCAGCGCCAGAAATGTTTTGATCGTCCGAGCATACGCATCGGCTTCTTCGACTGACAGCTGTGCGGCGAGGGCATCGCGTTTCACATCTACATCGATGGTCTTCACCAAATCACTGAAAGTCACCATAGCCGTCAGCTGCCGTGGAGTGAAGAGATCGCTGAAATTCGGCATTCCGTATAGTGGCGGCGAGAACCATCGCCGATCATTGGTCATTGGTTGGTCCACATCCGGGACATCGGGCGCGGAGATTAGAGGGGCTTGGCTTGCGGTGCTCGGCAGATAAATTCGTCCACGGGGCCCATCAGCCACCACAGCAAACGGTATCTCGTCAACACCGTACTTAACAGCGAGTTCGCGAACATCCCCTTTACTGAAAGACGTACCGCAAAAAAGGCACCTAGCCCCCTTGCCACTCGTGGTCTCTTTTTCGGGCTTGTCGCCATTTTCGATCTCGAAACTCGCTGTCTTAGCAACGCCGTCCAATTTTGGTTTAGCGATCACGAAACGGGGTTTTTTGCGGACCAACGAAAATGACCGAACCAGCGGCGCCCGCGCCCCGCATGCGGGGTTAGAGCACTGGATGGTTCGTGTCCACAGCCAGGCAATCGCGGTGGCTTCGCCGCCACCGAGGTCCTTCGGAAGGCGCACCTTCGGGTAGAGATGCCCGATCTTCGCCTGAGCACGCTCGCGGATAACTCGTCCGTAGTACCGCATGTCTGCCGCCAGCCCTTGAGTGCCATGCCAATTGGCAGTACCACCGATCTGTCCGCGCTCCTCCGGGTTAATAGCAGCGTGTCCCACCCATCGAGGGGCCAGTTCGAGGTTGCATTTGTTCAGTAGGACAGCCACCGGGTTGAGATCGCCTGCGTGGGCCTCAAATCCCAGGCGATTTGCCTCCAGCGGAATAGAACCCCCGCCGGCGAAGGGATCAAAAACAAGCGGAAGACTCCCGTCGCAATGGCGCAACATTTCCTCTTGAGCTTCGGCGTAAACCTCGTGAGCCTGATGAAGTTTTTTCCCCATCATTCGTCTCAGAATATCGAACAAACGCTCACGCTCAGCATTTTGGGTTTCCTCGGTAGGCCAAATCTCGGGATGCGCCTCAGGATCGTCTACTACAGAGGCGAAGAGAACAGCACGTGCAGTCGGCAATGGCAGGCGTGCCCACCATTGGTGAATTCCCTTGGGGTGCGGTCCGATGCCCGGCATCTTGTCGTAGGCAGAGGCGTCGTTGATCTCGGGCAGAGGCAGTGCGACTTCAATGAGCTTTTTGTTCGTTTTCATGTTGCAGTCTGTTTTGTTTGCTCTGGCGATTCGGCTCGTGCCAAAAGCTTTGGGAAGTCGTAGTTCACGCTCGTGACCCCAAAGTCCGGCTCACGTTGGAAGGGGCGACGGACATAATGCACGCGGTGTGCATCGCCTTCAAGGAACTCGACAATGGCGAGGATGAAGTCCTCGGGCTTGTTGAGGGAGTAGAGAATTTCGTTCTTGGTGACCGTGATAGTCGCTGCGCCTGAGGCACGGCCCTTTACTTCCAGAAAACGCAGCCGGCCAGTATTCACGTCGCGGCTTTCGATGTCGTAGCCGAGTTTTTCAAATTCGCGGTCAGTCGGTTCGAAACCGAGCTGGCGTTCGACCTCCAGCACGATAGCTCGCGCGCGAGCAGCCCAGAGCTGAGTGTCTATAGGTTGCGTCGTTTGAGGCAGCGGGCGGCCGGTCATCTGGGCAATCAGTCCGGCCGGGACGACCACAAAACCTCCGAGCGCTACCGGAGGTAACGCCGATACTTGGGCTTCGAGATCGAGTTGTTCCATGCGTTTCTGAAGGCGTGCTTGAAGGTCGTCCGCCCTGCGGCGCGCTTCCTGGGAATTGAGACGGGCGTTGATTTTGCCTGCCTGCTCTTGCAGTTTCAAACTTTCGGCGCGATGGTCCCAATAACCGATCTCCTTGGTGAGTCGATCCTTTACCGCCGCTCGCGCCTTGTCGATCCAGGCGACGCGCCGGACGCGCACTTCCTTCAGATGTTCCGGCACTCCCTCGGCAATGGCATGTGCTAATGCCTTCTGCTCCAGGTCGCGTGTGATCCATGCGCTCTCGGGGTGTGCCAACAAAACATCTACGCCTGGCTCATCGGCCCGAAGAGGGCGGTAGTCAAGATAGGGCGCGTAGTGAAGGTGGCGTGCTTGTACGGTGACATCCAGTTCCACGTAAAGCATCTGTTTGGAAATCGTGCGTCGGTCGCCGTTTTTGAGGATGCTTGCGTCTTGAACCGCATGCTCCAGGTAGAAAAGGACACGCGGCGTCGTGCCGGTGTCGCGGTCGTCAACCAATACCGTGCCACGCCGCAGAAGATCGCGGTGCCGGTCGAGCGTAAGGTCTAGCGTGGCATCGAGGAGAGGATGGCCGGGGCAAATGAAAGCGGCGAGTGCTTCGCCTTGCGGTGCGATGAAGGATTTCTCAAAGGCGATGCGCTCATAGCGCGGGAGCACGGGTTCACCTGTTCCGATCATGCGGTCACGATTGCGTACCGGCGCGGGAACATGAGTGATTTCGTAGCGGCGCGGCTCGCGCTGCCGAACTGTGCCGCCGAGCTGGGCGAATGCTTCAAGGAAAAATGACTCGATGTAGTGTGGTTGCAGGCGGCGAGCATCTGCGCGCTCCATGTCCTCCCGCACCCGAGCGACACGGCTGGCATCCATTACGTCGTGGGCCAGAGCGCGCTCCTCGAGGAGGTCTTGCAGGTGCGGACGGTCGACGGCGTCGGCGATGACCTGCGTCAGTTTGGCGCGTATGTCGGGGCGATCGCCGTAACGGATAGCCTGAATCAGCAATTCTCGGAGCGGCCGGCCCTCGAACTGGATTTTGCCTAGAACGTCGAAGACCTGTCCGCCGAGAGTCTGACGGGCCTGCTCGAGCTTCTCAAGCAAGGTGCGGTAAACATCACCCTCGCGGGTCTCCTCGGCTACCAAATTCCAAAGGTGACATACCTCGGTCTGGCCGATGCGGTGGATACGGCCGAAGCGCTGCTCAATGCGGTTAGGGTTCCATGGGAGATCGTAATTGACCATGAGGTGGGCGCGCTGAAGGTTGATGCCTTCGCCAGCGGCGTCCGTAGCAAGAAGTACATTCACCTCCGGGTTATGTCTGAAAGACTCTTGCGCTTTCATGCGTTCCTCGCGGCCCATGCCGCCGTGAATGACAACTACGGCCTCCTTGCGACCGAGCAGGGTAGTGACGCGGGTTTCGAGGTAGCTTAGTGTGTCGCGGTGCTCAGTGAAGACAACGAGCTTCTGATGTGGCGAGGGCTTAGGCGGCGGAATCTTGCTGGGAGTTTTAGCGGAATCTGCGGCGGGCCCGTCTTTGGGAATTGCAGCGGGTGTGAAAATTTCGCCGAGCAGGCTGGCGAGTTCCCGCCATTTACGGTCCTCTCCGCTACGGCGAACCGCGAGAGCAAGCGATTCAAGGTGTCCGAGGGTGGCGATTTCAGCTTTGAGCTCGCCGATGGTGCGTGCCGCCGTGGCTTGGTCGAGGATCTCCTCCTCGGCAGCTTCGACTTCGTTGTCTGGTGCATCTTCAAGGTCCTCGACGTCCTCGGCATCGAGCACAGGAGTAGAGGAGGCCATAGCCTCAGCCGCCGCGCCGCGTTGCAAGAGTTCGAGTTCCCGCAGGCGTTTCTGCAAGCGTTCGCTGCGCCGGCGCAGCGATTGGTAGATGGCCTCGGGAGAAGAGGCGAGTCGCCGTTGGAGGATAGTAAGTGCGAATCCCACCGTACCCGCTCGCTTATCATTGGCAAGCGCTTCGGCGCGATTGAACTCCTCGCGCACGTAGTCGGTGACTTCCTTGTAGAGCTGAGCCTCAGCGTTAGAAAGCTTGTAAGGAACAGTATAGGCAATGCGTTCGGGGAAGAGCGGAGTGCCGTCAAACTTGACGAGCGTTTCCTTCACCATGCGGCGCATCAGGTCCGAAATGTCCACTTGGTGGACACCGTCGCGAAAACGTCCTTCGAAACGGTCGCCATCGAGCAACGCCATGAAGAGCTGGAAGTCTTCTTCTTTTCCGTTATGCGGAGTTGCGGTCATGAGTAGGAAATGGCGCGTCAAGGCGGATAGTAGTTGGCCAAGGTGGTAGCGCTTAGTGTATTTAACTTCGCCGCCGAAAAAAGTTGCTGAGAGCTTATGAGCTTCGTCGCAGATCACGAGGTCCCAATGGCACTCCGGAACCTGGAGTTTCTGTTGTACATCTTCGTTGCGTGAAAGTTTGTCGAGACGGGCAATGACGAGGTTGTTTTCGAGAAACCAGTTGCCCGTGCGGGCGGCTTCAAGTTTGTCATTGGTCAGGATTTCGAACGGAAGTTGAAAGCGACGGAATAGCTCATCCTGCCACTGCTCGGCCAGACTGCCGGGGCAGACGACGAGACAACGCTGCAAGTCGCCACGGGCAATGAGTTCCTTGATGAGCAATCCAGCCATGATGGTCTTACCCGCGCCGGGGTCGTCGGCAAGCAGGAAGCGCAGCGGTTGACGTGGGAGCATGGCCTCGTAGACGGCTGTGATCTGGTGTGGCAGAGGTTCGACGAGCGAAGTATGCACGGCAAGGACTGGGTCAAATAGATGTGCAAGACGGATACGGTGCGCCTCAGAAACGAGGCGGAACATGTGCCCATCACCGTCAAAGCTCCACGGGCGACCGTGCTCTACTATTTGGAGGCGTTGCTCATCGTGGCGATACAAGAGCTCGTTGGCAACACGGCCTGACGGCGCCTTATATGTCAACTCCAAAGCCTCGGAGCCAAACCACTGAACGCTGACCACCGTGACGATTTGGTCAGGCAGTATGCCTCTGACGGCGGCGGTGGGCTGGAGGTCTTCGAGACGCGTCATCTTTTATCTTGATCTTTGTTTACTCTTTGGTTTACGTGTTCGCGAACTACCCTACATGATGCCGACCCCGGTGGAAAGCACCAAAAATCCGCTATCAGGATCGTTTATCTTTTTATACTGTATCGGTGAAGATTTGTCGGGCAGGATGCCCTGCGAAAATGAGATTTGGACGGCTGGTTCCGTCTAATGCCAAACGATTTCGACCAGCCACCGGTTACGCTGTACTCTCAGCGACTAGCGACGCAAATTCCGATTCAAAAAGTTTGTCGCGATCCTTGATAGCGAGGCGTTGAAGGCAGTAGAGCTGCCAGTAGTATTGCCATTCCTCACTTGAGGGAGCGAGATAGTCGACTGAAAGCCCGATCTTGCTGGCATCCTGCCAGCCGATCATTTGTCCGTGTGTCAGCCAGCGCTTTGTATCGATCAGATCACTGGCAATCTTGGTGAAATTGCCAGAAGCGGATCTGAACATGCCCAGCTTCAATTGGTCTTCGGCAAATTTGCGGGCGCGGTCACGAACGGCCTCGAAGAGTTTTACCGTTGCCGGCTCTAATTTGCCGAGCATGATGTGGGCTACGATATCATTCGGATTCTTTTGGAGTGCAGCGGAGTGAAATTCATACGCGTCCAAATATGTCTGGACGGAGTGCCGGATGAGATTCCCGTGGCCATCATTCAGGTTGACCTGGGGATCTATAGGACCGAGTTCGGACGTATCGCTCATGACGATCTTGTCGGCACCGAGGGTCATAAGTGTACCGGCGCTCTTGGCGAAATCTGGGACAATGACGCGAAGTTTGCCAGTCCCGACACGCGTGCGGACTATTGAAATAAGTTTCTCCGCCGCATCAATATCACCTCCGCCGGTGTGCAGAATGAGGTCTAAATCGGCGTCCGGCGTGATGTTGTGGAGAATATCTACAAAAAAGACGGTGTCATCCCGATTGATGAGGGCAGCAATACCGGAAATGTAGCAAATAATCCGCCGATTAAACTTCTGCTGGATGTGCTTTATCAACGTCTGCCGCTGATACCGGGCCGCATGTATCGCCTGGAACATCGGAGTCTTGTTCGAAGGCGCCGTGCTAGCTGATATTTCCCAGGGCTCTGGGGAAGCGTTTTGCGCGTTGGCACTGTTCGGTGGTGAGGTTTTCTGCTTCATCGTTTATTTCCTTTGACTTTTGTCCATAGGATGCGACCAGATCGAATGAAATAGTGGCAAGACCGACTGCCGCCGCGCCAATCGACGCTCGGCGTGATGGTCAGCTTCTTCCTTCCAGTCAAGCGCCAGTGTGGATACCGGGAATGGTCGAGATTCAGCATTACCCTATGCCCGGTTCGACATGGGCAGTCAAATGCCAGCCACTTTGGCACCTCGTTCGAGGCGACGAGCACAGCAGCATTCCGGGGCAACTTCTCCGGTATCTCGTCGGCAGCGTCCACAGTCAGGACGATACGCCAGGACCGGCCAGGCACCCACTCCCGCCATGGAATCTTCACGCCGGCCATGTTTGCTCCAAGTAAGGCCGTGTTATTCCGACCCCAATCTTGCCGGAGAGAGGATTGCAATAATGTCTGTTACGGGGCTGCGCTATGTTCGTCGATATCTCGCGGTCGTGACAACGCAACAAAACTTCGTTGGGCCGGGGAACAGGGCCATATCCGACCAGGCGCTCCAGAAGCTCACTTACAGCGGTCGCCCCCACTGCGGTGGTGAAAGTTACAACCGCCGGTTCAACACCGCCCAGGGCTGGTGCATATCCCTCATCAGCCCGCCGCACGCGCTCCTCGGGCGTCAGCAATTCTGCCGAAGCACGGGCCAGGTCAACTCGATCTCGGCAGACCAGACAGGCCTGTTCGGGAACAAGGACCGTAATCCTGCCGTCGATGCCTTGCAGTTCACCGGCCTGTCCGCTCGTGAGGAGGACACCGCAGTCAATGACAGGAATTAAGAAATAAGTGGTCAGGCGCGACAGGACGAGACGTCCGGCATTATCGTCTGTGCAGCCAAAAACAACGTCACATTCCGCAAGCCTCCTTGCAACGGATTCAGTTGTAATCATTCCGCGTACAGCCTCGACCGAAGCGCCAGGTGCAATTCGGCGCAAATGATCGGCAATAACCTCTACTTTCGGTCTTCCGATGTCTTTTGGCGTGGAACCATAAACGCGGGTTACATTGCTTTCAGATAACTCATCCGGATCGATCACGATCATCTGTCTAACGCCAAGTCGGATAAGCTGCTCGGCGATAATCGAGCCCGTTCCGCCGCATCCGACCAAACCTATGCGTAAATCACTCAGTGTTTGCTGTATGAGCGGGCCAAACGCACGGATGTTTCTATCAAATGCCGGAGAGAGCCCGGCGGCAGCATGGGCAAACGATCTAGTGAACCTAAATCGGTCGCCTGCAACAAACAGGCGGTCGATGGGAATAGGGGCGGTGTTATCTGGATCCAAATGCCCAGTAAAAGAGAATCCGTCGGATGTTGGTGAAATTATGAGAGCGCCATAATAGGGACTGCCAGAACGCAGCCTAAAAAGATCTGCAATCTCGCGGTCAACCTGGTCATCATGTTCGCTCGGCCGAGGATCGGCGCCAAGTCCAGGATGGGTGTGGAACCAAATGGCAGTGGCACCGATTTGTTCCGCGCGGCCCAGAGCGCCGACATAACCATGCGATGAAATAGAAAGACTGTTGTACTGTCGCCTCTCATATGCAGGATCCGGAACCCAATGGACCTCCCTCGCCAAAAGTCGCACATGATCTTTGGTCGCGTGAACTACGCTCACTAACAAGACGCCGGCAGTTTCTAGGTGATGAAGGGCTGCGGATTTGATCTGATCGGCAACACTATCAGGCATGACGAGCGTGGTCATCATCGCGCCTGCTCCCGAACACACCGTTCCAATTCTTTGCGAATTAGGGCAAGGAACGTTTCCAGACAATCAACGCCAGACTTCCACTGCCCCTGAGCAAAGTGTCGGGACCACCGCTGCCATTGGCGTCCGAGATGAGGCTCTATCGACTGCGTTGCCTGGACGGCGCAGCCATTCGCCAGCTTGACTGCTGGCGAAAACCACCACATGTCTGGAGGAACATCCGGGTAGCCCGGATTCAAACGCAGCAGCAGGTCAGACTGAGCCTGGTCGTACCCAGGCGGCAAATGGTATCCGGGGAACAGCACGCAGGTCATATTGGCCTCTGTCGAAACCTGGTAAGGCGAACCGCGTTCCGACAGAGATATCAGGTCCGCTTGGGGTAAACTCATGTTTAATGTTCTCTTGGAATTTTCGATCCCGGGTTGATGTGAGCGGGAGCAGTAAAGAACCGTTCTCCTTCGCGGATTTCCACTTGCTCGTCGTTTTCGATTTTCTTGTCCGTTCCGCCTGGGACCACTTCGAACAAATCGCGGTCCGGACCAATCGGTGGCGAGGGAACTCTCCGTAATTCATCGCCAGTCATCACCTCCTGCGTGACGGTAAAGTGCACGCGGTCGATCTGAATCTGAAACTTCACGTGCTTCTCTTGGTCTTTCTGTTCCCCGTGCTTTGGGGCGATTTCATTTTCCATTTCCTTCTCCTTTGATACCATGATACCAGAGTATCATGGTTGTTGACAACCATTCCTTTTTGATGTCAAGATGCAGTTATGAAACCAGCAAAGGCTCTCACAATCCGACTTTCTGCAGAACAAGCCGAGGCTTTGGAAACGGTTGCGACAGTTGAGGATCGTGCTATGGCTGAGGTGATCCGTACGGCTATCACTGCTCACATTGAAAGCCGTCGCAAGGATCAGGATTTCCAAGACAGCCTGAAGCAGCGCATCGAGCGTGCGCAGCGATTGCTCAAATAATGCCGCGTGGCGGCGGTCGCTCAGGCGAACACGGCGAGGATCCGTGTCTGTCTTTCGGCGCAAGAGACCGCGAGAAAAACTGGTGCGGGCGGAGGGAGTCGAACCCACACAGCCTTGCGGCCAGCGGATTTTCTTACCTCTACGGCTTTCGCCGCCCGGATGCGGATGCTTTGCAGCATTCGCGACCGGTTTGCGGTCTGGACTATCCCTTCACCGTCCCCCGGAAAGTCCGAGGCTTAGGTGCTGCCCGTCTAGTCTCTACACCTTCCCGGCTGGTTGCTCCGGGCTTGGCTCGGGATTGCCATTGCAGGGTTCCCCGAATTTGAGCAGTTCTGCATCGCCGGTTTCCCGGCGAGCACTCAAGTTTTGTCTGAGTCCGCCGCGTCTGCCATTCCGCCACGCGTGGCCGTTCCGTTATATCACGGATTTTGGCCCGTCACTCTTCGCGCCGTGCAGCCGGCCATGGGCCCGACTTTACTGACCGAGGTTAATGTTGGAGGCGGGATCGAGCGTGGGGAGCGGAACGTGCCTGGACCGTTGGCCGAAGAACAAATCCAGATCTTGCTCGGTTTGCCCGCGATTCAGTCGGGCCCTAACAAGCGTGAAACTGCCGTGATAAAAAGATATTCTCACGCGCTGATTTTCCGGTGGCACTTCTGGTGGCACTTGGATTGTCAAATTCTGGCGGAATGTGACGATCGTGGGCAAACGGGAATTGGTGCATCTAATTGAAATGGCGTAACTTGACGAGTCCGGGCAGTTCTTGGCATAGCGGTCTAAATGGCTTAAAAGGCCGCTGCTCTACCACTGAGCTACGCCCCTAGGGAGTCCTGACATTTTACATGAATAGCGCTCTGCGCACATGTAAAGGGTGGACTTGCAGAGATTTTTTTCGCGCATGGATTTAGCGATCAGTACGGCAGTGTGTTGACCGGCTCAGCCTCAGTCCCAAGTTGCAGCTCTTGCGGAACGGCGCCAAATAGCGTCAGAATTTCCGGCTGCTAAGCCGCGGCCGCGACATAGTTATTTGGCGTTGGGGACTTCGCTCATTAGGGCGAGGAGGTTGCCTTCTGTGTCGTGGAAGTGGTTCATCCACAGCTCGTGCGTGGGCATGCGAGCGATGAGATGCGGTTCATCTTCGAATTTTACGCCGGCTGATTTGAGGCGCTGGAACGCGGCTTGAATATCGCCGACCTGAAAATACAAAATAGAAGAGGGATGATCGAATTCGGGCTTTTCCGGGGGGCTGAGCATCAGGCGGACGCCACCGCAATTAAAAAAGCTTAACTGGCCTGCACGGAAGAGGTGCGGCAAGGCGAGTACATCGCGATAGAATGCGGTGGACCGGTCGGCGTCATGGACGTTGATAGCGATCTGCGCGATTCTAGAGAGAGTGGAGTTCTCGGGGATATTCACAGGGAGGCCTCCTTCAAGTAGAATTAGTTAGCATAGCTAACTATATTTCATGATCAAAAGCAAGCTCAAAATATCATCTGAGGCATACCGTATTGGGGATTTGCTTCATTCAGCCGCGATTCATTTGTTACGCAAGGTGCGCGCACAAGACCGCAGCACGGGAATCGGTCCGGCGCAGCTCTCCGCGCTTTCGGTGCTGGTATTTGGCGGGTCTCGATCTTTGAAAGAATTAGCGGAGGCTGAAGAAGTGCGGCCACCAACGATGAGCCGTATCGTTGGTGGGCTGGAGCGGACAGGTCTGGTGCGGCGCAAAGTAACACACGACAGACGGCGTATGCTCCTGGAAGCTACGCCGCGAGGTGTGAAGATTCTGCGGGAGGGGAGGCGAAGACGGGTCAAGATGCTTGTAGGTGTTTTACAGGAATTTTCCGAAGAGGAGTTGCGCGAAGCCGCCGCCTCCGCGGAATTTATGCGCACACTCGTAGGAAAATTACGATGACAAGATGGGCGGTAATTTCAGCGGTGCGTTCGCCTGACATTCAGCCGGCTTACGCGTTATGCTTTCGGCATGCGTAGGACAAAGGCCAGATTGGGAGCGCTCGCGGCGATGCTGCTTGTGATGTCCTTCAGTCTATCGGCGCAGCAAGGGAACACCAGGGAAGTTGAAGTAGTAGTTACGGATCAGGCGGGAGGGGGGATCGCTCAGGCCCAGATAGAAGTGGTACCGCGTCCAGAAAACTTCCCTCAAAGAGTAAAAACAGACGACAAGGGACACGCTAGCCTGATGTTAAACTCGGGCGAATATGCCCTGTCCATTTCCGCGCAAGGATTTAAGACGTCCGCGCAAGCTCTTACCTTAAGTAATCGCGATGGAGTGCGCAACACTAATCAGGTCGTAAAAGTTATTTTGAAAATCGGGGACACTGGTTCTCCGACCGTTATCTATCCCCCTGATTCGTTGGTCCTGGTGGGCGATCTATACCACGCGCCCGTGGTGCTTTCACCGTCGGAGTTTCACGCGCTGCCGCACGTTACCATAAAGGTTCACAACGGACATACGAACGAAGATGAAAGTTACTCGGGCGTGTTGTTGGAAACGTTGCTGGCGAAGGCCAACGCGCCGGTCGGCAAAGAATTTCGCAAGGAAGCACTGAGAACTTATCTTCTGGCCTCGGGTACCGACGGGTATTCCGTGCTGCTATCTCTCGCGGAAGTAGATTCGGCCTTCCATGCTAGCCAGGTGATTGTGGCCGATACGCGCGAGGGCCAGCCACTCGGGAAGAATGGCCCCTTCCAACTCATTGTTCCCGGTGATAACCGCCCAGCGCGTTGGGTGCATAACGTCAATTCTATAAAGCTTCAGCAGGCTCAGTGACCGCAGTGAACAATTCCAACAAAACAAAAAGTGAATCCTCGAAGACCACTAGCGGTTCGCAACGCGAGGCGGTGCTTTTCGGACCATCTCTAAAAGAGAGATTTGCCATCGGCAAAGCGTTGCGCAGAAGAGCGACACGAAGCGCGCAAGGGAAGTGGGTGCCGCCGGTTAACCGTTTTGATCCGATTGAGTTGCTAAAGAAATCCGATCATGGAAGATTGCCGGAGCTTTTGCCTATTCGATATGCGCGGATGCGGGAGTCGGCGTTCGGATTTTTTCGAGGGGCAGCGGCGGTGATGGCGGCGGACCTGGCGACAACGCCGCGAACGGGCTTGCGCGTTCAGGCTTGCGGCGATTGCCACGTCAGCAATTTTGGCGGGTTCGGTTCACCGGAACGGCGGTTGGTATTTGACATTAATGATTTTGATGAAACGTTGCATGCGCCGTGGGAATGGGACGTGAAGCGGCTGGCGACTAGCATCGTGCTTGCCGGCCGGCACAAAGGTGGTGGAGAACATGCTTGTCAAAAAGCGGTGAGAGCGGCGGTGGCGAGTTATCGGGAACATATGAACCAGTACGCGAAGATGCGCGCGTTGGAGGTGTGGTACTCGGCGCTCGACGCCAAAATATTGATAAGTGAGGCAGAGTCCAAGGCGGCCAAGAAATACTGGGAGCGAATAGAAGAAAGAGCAAAATTGCAAACGGCGGAGCATGTTTTTCCGCGCATGACAAAAGTGGTGAACAGCTGGCCACGCATCATCGATAATCCGCCGTTGATTTATCACCCGCGCCAGAGAATCAAGCAAGGCAAGCGAGTAAGAGAAATGTTTCGCCGCTATCGCTTGACGCTGCCGGAGGAGCGGCGGGTGATTATAGACCGCTACCACATTGTGGACATCGCGCGAAAAGTTGTGGGCGTGGGAAGCGTGGGGACCAGATGCGCGGTAGTTTTGCTTATGGCCGACAAGATGGACCCGTTATTTTTGCAATTCAAGGAGGCGCTGCCCTCGGTATTGGAAGCCTACGTGGGGAAGAGCCGCTACAGGTACCACGGAGAACGGGTGGTCACTGGGCAACGCATGTTGCAGGCGGCCAGCGACATTTTTCTGGGTTGGACGCGCGATGACCAGGGGCACGATTATTATTTTCGACAGCTGCGAGATATGAAGATGACTATCAACGTGGAAGATATGCCCAAAGAAGAGTGGATCGAGTACCTGGAACTTTGCGGTTGGACGCTGGCGCGGGCGCACGCGCGCACTGGCGATGCGGCACAAATTTCGGGCTATTTGGGAAAGAATGACGCGTTTAATAAGGCCATAGTGAAATTTGCTTTCGCGTATGCGGACCAGACCCAGCACGATCATGAAGTGTTTGTGAAAGCGATTCGGAGCGGAAGGATTAAGGCTAACCCGAAAGCTGCGGGTTGATGGTTTTCTGATGAATTACGGAGATGCCCGAACGCGAAACATGAGGTTCCCCACTTAAGGGTTGTATCTGCAAATAAAGACTTCGTCCTAAAAATTCCCGGGCCCACCCGCCAGGGCGGGTAAACCCTAAAAATCGAGAATGGGGGCAGCCTGCGAAGTACGAAGATTGTCGTTGACACTACGAACACCTTCGTAGTAGATTGCGCGGCATGACGCCAGAGACACAGAAACCCACGGTATCGGAACTGGAAATACTGCGTATTTTATGGGCGCGCGGGCCCTCCACGGTGCGCGAAGTGCACGACGCGCTAAGCAAGAAGAAACGGATCGGGTATACCAGCGTCTTAAAGCTCATGCAGATCATGACGGAGAAGGGTTCGGTGCGGCGCAACGAGGATCAACGCGCCCACGTGTACGAAGCGAATCAGGCTGCGGAAAAAACCAAACGGCAACTGGTGGGCGATGTTCTGCAAAGAGTGTTTGACGGGTCCGCAAGCCAATTGATGATGCACGCGCTGGCCGGCCGCAAAGGTTCTCGTGAAGAGGCTGAGGAATTGCGACGCCTGCTTGAAGAATATGAGAGGAAACTGCCATGAGGGGATTTGCCGGCTTGGTGAATGCAGAAACCGTGCGACTAATCGGGCTGACGCTCTTGCACTTCTTGTGGCAGGGGATAGCGATTGCCGCGGCGGCCTTCGGGGGCATGACTGTGGCGCGACGAGCATCGGCGAAATATTTGGTGGCCGTGGTGATGTTGGCGGTGATGGTGGCCGCGCCTGCGGTGACTTTTTCGGTTTTGGCGGAGCGACCTGTGACGCCGTCTGCAGCCCATGAAACGGCAGGTTCATCGAAGACGAGACAACCTCAAACCGCAACGCTGGCGGTGACGGCGCAAAGTTCTAATTTCGGTTCAGAGCCCATGGAGAAGGCTTCGTCAATTTACCTCCTGTGGTTTGTCGAGGCTTGGTTTGGCGGGGTGCTGCTGCTGAGCCTGCGCCCTGCGGCGGGATTTTTGCTGATAGAGCGGATGCGGATTAAGAAGGGCGCACCAGTTACGAAAGTATTACATGCGCGTTGCCTGGAATTGCAACGACGATTGGGACTGAGTCGCGTGGTGCAGTACTGCGAGAGTTTGCACCTGCAAGTGCCGGCGGTGGTGGGGTGGTTCCGGCCCGTGGTTTTGTTGCCAGTGTCCGCGTTGACGGGACTCTCTGCTCAGCAGCTCGAATTGGTAATCGCCCATGAACTTGCGCACGTGAAACGGCTAGATCCATTCGTGAATTTATTTCAGATTGCCGCGGAGACGCTGTTGTTCTATCACCCGGCGGTGTGGTGGCTGAGCAAAAGAATTCGCGCTGAGCGGGAAAACTGTTGCGATGACGTGGCCATCGCGGTGTGCGGAAATGCTGTTGAATATGCACGCGCGCTCGCAGCGATGGCGGAATGGCAAAACGCGCCGGCGCTGGCCATGGCCGCAAATCGCAGCCCACTCGTGGAACGGGTCGCGCGCTTGTTGGGTGTTTCGAAGCTGGGTTGGGGAGCACGCAGCGCGGGCATCGCCGGAAGTATGTTGTGCCTGTGCGCTTTCTGTATTGGCGGGGAATGCACTGTTCGGCGCGGCGCAGGCAAGTAAAGTAACTGGCGAACAGCGTTCTGCACCAACGGTGCAACAGGCGTCGTCGGAGGATCGCGGGGCAGCAATCGTGGTGCGTCCCGAAAAACCAGTGCGCAAACCAGTGCCTTCGCCAGCAGCGGAAAGTTCTGCAATGCCGCAGGCCAATACCATCGCAAGCGGGAACCAAGACGAACAAGAACAACAAACTGAGAACAACGACTCTCGCGGCGACGAACGAAAGGCGCCCCGATCAGGTTCCTACATTGACGGTTTAAAGGCCGAAGGCATCACGGATGTGTCGATCGACCAACTCATTGCGATGAAAATACAGAACGTAACGCCCGAATATGTGCACCGCATCCATGAGCTGGGATTGAAGCCCGGCGTTAACGAATTAATCGCACTGCGAGTGCAGGGCGTGTCGCCAGAATTGATTCGTGAACTACGCGACGCTGGATTGGCGCAGAACATCGATCAGATCATCGCCATGCGAGTGCAAGGCGTGACGCCAGAATATGTAAAACAGCTCCACGAGATGGGCTTCGAAACAGACGCAGGCAGTGTGCTGGCGATGAAAGTTCAGGGTGTGACTGGCGAATACGCTCGCGAGATGAGGAGCGTTACGGACCCGAAGCTTTCCGGTAGGGAACTGGTCGCGATGAGAGTACAGGGCGTCACACCGGAATATGTGCGCGAGTTGAAAGCGATGGGCTTTCAACTTGATACCGGCGATGTTATCGCCATGAAAGTGCAGGGAGTGACGGCCGAATACATAAAGGGATTGCAGTCTGCAGGGTTAAAACTGGATACGCACGGCGTAATCGGAGCGAAGGTGCAGGGGATCACGCCGGAATTTATTGAAAAGGCGCGCAGCCATGGGTTCCAGAATTTGAGCCTCGACAAATTGTTGATGCTGAAACATTCCGGTGTATTGGACGAATGATGTGCAAGAGGAGCGCGAAGCCATGAATCGACGTGATGGATTAATCTGCTACGTTCTGGTGTTTTGCACGCTGATCGGCGCGCTGATTGTGAAGGCTGCAGAATCGCGGAATGGGAACTGGACGATTCAGCGCGCCGATAAGGCCGGCGAAGTGGATCTGGCGCTGATCGAGCACCACCACGGCGGGAATTCGAATCATGAGTCCACGATGCGTGTCAGCGATCTGAAGGGACTGGATCTTTCGCGACCCGGAAAACAGGATGTGCACTTCACGATTGGGCGCGACGCAGGACGATTCGAATGCGAAGGATTTGTGAATGATGGCGAAGGCGCCGGAGTGTTTCACTTTTTTGCGGAACCAAGATATGCGCAGGAAATGAAATCACTTGGATTTGATGATATCGACGGCGACAAACAGTATTCGATGGCGGTTATGGATGTGAGCATAGCTTTCGCGAAGGAAATGAAAGCGGAGGGTCTGGAAGGGTTGGACACCGAAAAATTGATTGCGTTCCGAATTTTTAACGTGAACGCTTCTTTCGTGGAAGAGTTGAGAAAAGCGGGATTGGCGGTTACCGATAGCGAGAAGCTGGTGGCCTTCCGCATTCACGGAGTGACCTCGGAGATGGTGCGCTTTCTGCACCAGGCGGGTTACAACCCGAGCGAGGATACCCTCGTGGCCATGAGGATTCACGGTGCGACGCCGGAGTGGATGGAGCAACTGAAGAAAGATGGATACGACAAGGTGGATCTGCAGCAACTAATCGCATTTCGCATTCACGGCGTTTCGCCGGAATTTATCGAGAAGATGCAGTCGCTGGGATACAAACATCCGGAGCCGGAACAACTCGTAGCGATGCGCATTCACGGGGTGACGCCCGAATTTGTAAGTAATTTACGTTCGCGCGGGATGCAGAATCTGACCATCGAGCAATTGGTGAGTTTGCGGATTCACGGAATCGACTGACGAGGTTGTCTTGCAAAGCACGCCTGGCAAAGTCGCGAACGAATGACTGCCGCGGTTCTCGATCATGGCGGCCCTCAAGATTAAGCCGATGGCGTTACAAGTTCGAAGGATGAGGTGAGCTGGATGGTCTTGTGAAACGTTCGATACAGAGGACAGCGCATGGCGTAAATACCGTGAACTCTTTCCACTGTTGCTTTGACGTCTTGGGGCGCGATCAGGCGCATCGCTACGTGGATTCGGCGGATCACCAAAACATTCTCTTCCGTTTCGACTTCGCCGGTAACATCGGCCGTTAGTTTTCCATTGCTGGCATCGATTTGGCGCGCCTCCAGCGCACCTCCGAATGTACCCATCATTCAACCAGCAGTGGCGCAAATGACGTAGTCGATGGTCGAGGAATGTGACTCTTTCAACTTTGCCGGGTCAACCTTGTAGTGCTCCGCAATAGCTCCGTGAACGCTAAAAATTACCGGCTGTGATTCACCGGGCAAATGGGCTATACGGAGTGGTCCCTGCTTTCGCTCGATGCGGGATTTGGAAACGTAAACGACATCACCCATGTTTTTCCCCTTTCAACATCTTTAGAATAGCGCCAAGTTGATAACTGCAGCGCGCTGCGTGACGATTCCTCGAGCGTCAGACGCAATTTAGATCAAAGGCGAGTATCTCGATACTGCTGTTATCGTTTTGGAACCGCTAATCCGGAAGGCGAGCTGACGCCACGCCCAGCACCTCGCCGGCCGGCCGTTCCTGGATGATTCCCACAATCCTTAGGTGCCGTCGATCCTGATTATTAAAATTGACGGTCAGGTCTCGCGAGATTTTGTCGGATTTTCCCACCCTCCCGACTTCCACAAGGCTTCGCAAGACCGAGTGAAGTTTTCGATTGGATTGCTGAGTCCTCTCATCATTGGCCCTCCAATGCGCCCAGTTAATTGGGAATTCTACGTCGTAGTATTGGTGAAGTTGAAGGTCTCTTCCATGGCCGGCATGGCAATTTTGAGAGAAATGCCGGGGAAAAGGGTCAGCGGGTTGTGAAACGATTGTCAAAATGTTGTGTAATCCTTCGCGATCTGCGTGCTCCTTGAGATAACCTGTTCATACGGCTATTTCAAACAGGCCGCTGGCTCTTTTGATCATCCAGCTTATTTTTTGCGAGTAGAATGCGAGCGAAGTAAGGCGTTATGGCTAAGCGTCCTTTCCGATTGATCGTCGGCATCACTGGAGCTACCGGAACCATTCTGGGAGTGCGTCTGCTACAGGTCTTGAAAGAACACAATGTCGAGACCCACCTGATTATCAGCAACTGGGGCGCGCGTACTCTGGTGCACGAAACGCCTTACTCGGTGACTAGCGTGCAACAAATGGCCACCAAGTCTTATGGTGCGCAGGACCAGGCCGCCCCAGTATCCAGCGGGTCTTTCATCACCGACGGAATGGTGATTTGCCCTTGTAGCGTCAGGTCGCTGGCGGCCATCGCGCAGGGCCACGGCGACTCGCTGGTGCACCGCGCCGCTGACGTAATTTTAAAAGAGCGCCGCAAGCTTGTTCTGGTAGTTCGCGAAACTCCGCTGAGCGATATTCACCTCGAAAATATGCTCAGATTGTCGCGTATGGGCGCGGTGATTTTCCCTCCGGTTCCGGCCTTCTACAACCATCCCAAAACGATAGACGATCTCGTGGAACAAACTGTGTTGCGCATTCTGGACCAATTTAATCTGCATCTTTCTTCCGAGGATCGCTGGTCTGGCGAGATGACCGTATCTACCAAGCGGCCTGCACGGGCACCGAAATCTCGTAAGTGAAAAGGAAGTCCTGTTGCAGCATTGGAGAGTCGCATTCAAGCTAGCCAGAATGCAGTTTGTGATAGGCTTTAAATGTTTATGAAGAGAAATGCCAACTGGGCGAGAATTGTTGTGGCCATCTTCACGATGGCAGTTTTCTACGCTTCGGTATGTGCTACTACATGTTCAATTGGATTTTGTCCTAACCAAGTGCAGCAAGCCGCCGGGCATGACTGCGAGCAGGCCGGTACTCATCATTCGACACCTGCAGGACACGCACCTGCAAATAGCGATTGCTCCCCGCACCAGCATCCCGGCCCTTTTTTAGCGAAGTCCGTGGAACTTCCGCAATTTCAGTTAAGCCTTGCGAGTCGGCTTGACGTTTCGGAAATCACAGTTAGCGAAGCACACGCACTGGTCTTAAACGTAAACCACGTGGCCGCTTCTGACCTCGCGCCACCTATCAAATCGAACAGCGACCTCTTCAAAAGCATCTCCGTTCTCCGCATCTAGTTTTTCTTTCAAATAGGTCTTCAAGGCAACGTTCAACGCAATGTGGACGTTCTGGACGATTTTCGCGTTCGTACCCGCGGTCCCGTGGAACCTACATTCGTTCATTTGTTTAATCAACCAGCTGGCCTCTAAACGCACGACTATCGGAACTTTCAAAAAATAACCGTTAAGGATCTTTGGAGGATTTATGGATCGGTCACGCAGGAATTTTTTGCAGAGTAGCGTTGTTCTGGGCGCCGGCGTCGTCGCGACGCGCGGGGCGGCGAGCACGCCACTAGAGACTGGACAAGAAAAAACTCAGATGGCGCCGGGGATGAAGACGGATAGCGCCGAAATGCGCACGCAGTCGAAATCTGTGCATCGCATCGCGGCGTCTGGTGCGGCGTTTTTGCCAGTGGCAACGCCGGACGTGCCCAATATGCCGTTCGAGATGGACAACGGCGTGAAAGTCTTTCATCTGGTCGCGGAACCCGTGAAGCAGGAAATCTTTCCCGGCAAGGTGGTAAATCTGTGGGGCTACAACGGAAGCGCTCCCGGCCCAACTATTCAAGTCACGCAGGGCGACCGGGTACGCGTCGTCGTCGATAACCATCTGCCAGAAGCCACCTCGATGCACTGGCATGGCTTCGACATTCCCTTTGATATGGATGGCGGCCCCGGTCTTTCCCAGGATCCGATTTCACCGGGTGGGCGCTTCGTTTATGAATTCACACTGCAGCAAGAGGGCACCTACTTCTACCACTCGCACATGGCGATGCAAGAAATGCTTGGGATGATTGGCGCGTTCATTATGCATCCGAAGGAAGCCTACGACCCGCCGGTCGACAAGGATTTCGCCATCATCCTGCAGGAATACGCCATCCTGCCAAACAATCCCACGCCCAATACGATGAACATGGAATTCAACTGGCTTACGTTCAACGGGAAGTCGGGTCCGGTTTCGACGCCACTGATTGTGCGTCACGGCGACCGTGTGAGACTGCGCCTCATTAACCTCGGCATGGATCACCACCCGATCCATCTTCATGGCCACCAATTTGTGATCACCGGGACAGAAGGCGGCCGCCAGCCGAAAGCTACATGGGGACCCAACAACACGGTGCTCGTCGGCGTAGCCCAAGCTCGAACCGTGGAATTCGTCGCCAACAATCCCGGCAACTGGATGATCCATTGCCACATGCCGCACCACATGATGAACCAGATGTCTTCGATGGTAGGGCCCATGACTCGTCGCACAGGAATGCTCGCGGGGGCTGGAATGGAAGAAGGCATGGGCATGCTTCGCTCGGGCAGCGCAACTTCGGACTCCAACGGCCCAAGTATTGGACGAGGCATGAGCGCGGACTCGACCCTTGAGCGCGCAACCTCGAATGGTCCGCTCTCACAGAAAGACGGCGGTGCTGCTCAACGCGATATGACCGGGATACCGGGAATGCAGATGCACATGGACAAGGCGGATGTAACTAAGGATGCGAATTTGGTTCCCGGCTTTCCGCAGGATGCCTACATGGAGGGTCCGGTCATGGCCATGGATGACATGGTTCAGAAACCAGAGACCTACGGTCTGCGGCCCGGCTGGACGGGATTCATGATGGGTATGATGACACTCCTGCGGGTGCTGCCACCCGACCTGTACGACCACATTCAAGAGCTGCGCAGTCAGAAGAAAAACGAAAAGCCCGGCACCATGCCGGCCACGATGCCGGGCATGTAGTTAGAAAAGCGCTAGAACATGGCACACAGGAGATTAAAAATGAAAACGGATTCCTTGCGAAATTTTTCGGTGCGACTGATTTTCGCGCTGGCGCTAGCGGCAACCTCGTTGGCGGCTCAACAGTTTATTCCGCCACAAAATCCAATCACGGCTGCTCAGCGGCTGGCGCTCGCAAGTGGCACGTCTAAGGACGAGCGGCCTCAAAAGGCCCATGACGCTCCGGCAAACCGTTCCGGCGGGATGACTCTGGAAGAAATGCAACGGATGGCGCTTGCGAATAATCCGACACTAGGACAAGCCAAAGCAGGAGTAACCGCGGCTACAGGCCGCACTCTCCAGGCGGGACTTTGGCCCAATCCAACGGTCGGCTATGTCGGTGAAGAAGTTCGAGGCGGGTCCTATGGTGGAGGACAACACGGAGTTTTCATCCAGCAGAACGTGATACTCGGCAGCAAACTTGATCTGGACCGCAAGGTACGATCCGAAGAAGGTAAGCAAGCGGTAGCTGAGGCGGAGGAACAGCGCTTGCGTGTCGAAAATGGCGTGCGTATTGCTTTCTACCAGTCCCTCGCGGCACAACAAATGCTGGAGACTCGCAAGACATTGAGTGCCCTTGCCAAAGATGCGGCGGACACCACCCAGCAGCTCTTTAATGTCGGCCAAGCTGACCAGCCGGATTTGCTGCAAGCGCAGGTCGAAGCAGACGAGGCAGACCTAGCGGTGATAGCAGCCGAACAAGATCAGCTGCGCGCCTGGCGCGTGCTGACCTCCGCCGTCGGTAAACCCGCGATGGAACTCACCAAGCTTGAGGGTAACCTCGAAGACCTTCCGCAAATTAACGCTGATGAGGTCATTGAAATCATCCTGCGTGACAGTCCCGCGGTGAAAATCGCTCAACTAGAATCAAGCCGCGCCGATCTCGCGCTCACGCGCGCTAATAGGGAGACGGTTCCCGATATTTCCGTTCGCGCCGGCTATCTGAACAATCGCGAGGATGTTGGCAGCATTCCGCCGAAGACCGTTGGCTCGGAAGGTTTCGCCGAGGTGGGCTTGAACTTGCATATCTTTAACCGCAATCAGGGAAATATTTCAGCCGCAAAAGCTGACCGTGAACGCGCACAGTTTGAAGTCCAGCGCGTCTCGCTTACTTTGCGCCGGCTCGCCGCGCCGGTTCTGCAGAGCTATTCGACTTCTCGCTCGGTCGTCGAACGATATAAAGCGCGAACAATTCCAAATGCGCAAAAAGCCTATGACCTCTATCTTCACAAATACCATGAGGGTGCCGCGGCCTATCCCCAAGTGCTAATCGCGCAAAGAACGCTCTTCCAGCTTCAGACCGCCTACATCAACGCTCTGGAAAATGCGTGGATGGCAGCCGAAGCGTTGCAAGGACTCCTGCTCACGGATCCGCTGGACTTGCCCGCCGCCCCGGGTGAACTCGACCGCCCGGTTCGAGAAATAAACATGCCAGTAGCGGAAACACCGGGAATGCCACGCTAGAGCCGCTCACGGCGCTGTAGAAGCCAGCAAAGTAGAAAGGCGCATCAATGCGTTTTTGATCACGACGCCGGCCTGGCCATTACGGTGCAGGTCGCACTCTGGATCAGCAAGTTATGGAAGCTTGAGGCTGTATTGCTCAAATACAACGGTCATGCTAAAAACCCGAGTGACATTAGGGAAAAGCTTAGTCCTTGCTTGGATCCCTCGATGAGGCCGGCTTTATGGCGAAGAAAAAAGTAGCCGATTTGTTGGTGAATGTTCTTGCCGAAGCAGGAGTCCGGCAAGTATACGGCGTTTCGGGCGATTCGCTCAATGGCATCACGGACTCGATTCGCACCAACAAGCAAATTCAATGGGTCCATGTGAGACACGAGGAGACGGCGGCGTTTGCGGCCGGGGCGGAAGCGCATCTTACGGGGAAATTGGCCGTTTGCGCGGGAAGTTGCGGCCCAGGCAATCTGCATTTGATCAACGGGCTCTACGATTGTCATCGCAGTCGTGTGCCGGTGCTTGGAATTGCCGCGCAAATTCCCAGCAGTGAAATCGGGAGCGGATATTTTCAAGAGACCCACCCGGAACATCTATTCGCGCAGTGCAGCCACTATTGTGAACTGATTTCACACCCCGAGCAGATGCCCCGGGTCCTTGAGATTGCCATGCAAACCGCAATTTCGCGGCGAGGCGTGTCTGTAGTCTCCATGCCCGGAGATGTTGCATTGCTAGATGCCGTTGAACAAGGTCCGCGCCTGCACTTTCCTCCACCGACGCCATCCGTTTGCCCTTCTGATGAAGAAATCGCCACTCTGGCGAAGCTTCTCAACAAATCGAAAAAAATCACAATCTTCGCCGGAGCCGGTTGTGCGGGAGCTCATGCGGAGCTAATCGAACTTGCTGGCAAGCTGAATGCCCCGATCGTCCATGCCATGCGCGGTAAAGAGTACGTCGAGTACGACAACCCGTTTGACGTGGGCATGACCGGATTGCTGGGATTTTCTTCGGGCTACCACGCGATGATGAACTGCGATCTTCTGCTGATGATCGGGACAGATTTTCCGTATCAGCAGTTTTTTCCAAAGGATGCCACGATCGTTCAGATCGACGTCCGTGGAGAGCAGTTGGGCCGGCGGACCAAGGTCGATTACGGCTTCGTGGGAGACACGAAGACAACTCTACGGGCGCTGCGGCCAAAGCTGAATCAAAACGATAATGACAAACACCTGAAGGCCTCGCTTGCGCATTATAAGAACGCGCGCAAAGGACTGGACGAACTTGCAACCGAGGGATCGGGCAAAAAAACTATCCATCCTCAGTACGTTGTGCGCGTGGTCGACGAGCTTGCCGCCACGGACGCAATTTTTTCCTGCGATGTTGGCACTCCGACAATCTGGGCGGCACGCTACCTGACCATGAACGGGAAACGGCGCTTACTCGGCTCTTTTAATCATGGGTCGATGGCGAACGCCTTACCACAGGCGATCGGCGCACAGGTGAGCCATCCCGACCGTCAAGTGATATCGCTTTCTGGCGATGGCGGTTTTGCGATGCTCATGGGAGATCTGCTCTCACTCCAGCAATTGCAGACGCCTGTGAAGATCATCGTTTTTAAGAATAATTCATTGGCATTTGTCGAACTGGAAATGAAGGCCGCCGGCATTCTCGATTTCGGCACCGACCTTCGCAATCCGAATTTTGCAAAAATGGCCGAAGGCGCCGGGCTGCTAGGGCTGACCGCCGAAACGCCAGCTCAGGTCCGGCCGATGATTGCCCAAGCTCTGAAATACGACGGCCCCGCGCTAGTCGAGGTTCTGGTCAGCCGCCAGGAATTATCCATGCCGCCAACGATCACTGCGGAGCAGGCGAAGGGCTTCAGCTTATTCGCGCTCAAAGCTGTTCTCAGCGGGCGGGGCGAAGAAATCCTGGACCTGGCAAAAATCAATCTGTTCCGGTAATTCATGCAAACCTGACCGGCAATTTGAGGAGCGGTCACCCGCGAGAGTGTCTAATGCGATGGCCACTTCCATTTCATTCATCGCCCCGTAACACGCCTAAAGTATGAGTATCCATTCCCTGAAACTTTATGAAAAGAATTTCATTGGACGACCCTCGTTACTACTTCAATCGTCACCTGCAATGGCTAGAATTTAATCGCCGGGTCCTCGAAGAAGCCCGCGACAAAAATAACCCTCTCCTCGAGCGAGTTAAATTTCTGTCCATCACCGCCAGTAATCTGGACGAGTTCGTGGAAGTGCGGGTTTCCAGTTTTTTGCAACGCATCGAGCACGGCTCGCGCGAAACCGGTGCCGACGGCCTGACGGCGGAAGAAGAGCTCGAGAAAGTTTCCGCAGCGATGCACGTGTTTGTGCGTGATCAGTACAAATGCTGGAACGAGGAGCTGCTTCCGGCGCTGGCCAAGCAATCGATCCGTGTCTTATCCCTGCACGAACTGGATGCCAAGGGAGCGCGGATGGCGAAGACTTTCTATGACCGTCGCATTGTGCCCATGCTGACGCCAGTGACGGTGGATCCCTCGCATCCTTTTCCTCGGGTCATGAACAAAGCGTTATGCGTGGCCTTCATCTTGCGCCGGCGACGCGCTGGCAATGGCAAGCCCTATTTCGGAGTACTCACGTTGCCCCGAGCACTGCCACGGCTATTGCGGATTCCATCCGACGATGACGCTATTCAGTATGTTTTTCTGCAAGATGTCATTTCCACTTATGCAGCCAAACTCTACCGCGGTTACGAAATTCTGGCGCACGCCTCCTTTCGAGTCACGCGTAACAGCAATCTCTACCTGGAAGAAGAAGAAACTCGCAACCTGTTGGAAGTTGTCGATTCGCAGGTGGCGCATCGCCGCAAGGGCGAGGCCGTGCGCCTGGAGATTGAGGCCGGAGCGCACGCGGACATTGTGGACCGGTTGGTTTCCACATTTGAGCTGGACGACTCGCTGGTGTTTCGGGCGCGCGGGGCAGTGAATCTGCAGCGGCTGATTCATCTTTATGATGAGACTCGTCGCCCGGACCTGAAATATCCTCCACACTCGCCACGGCAGATCCGAGTGGGCCACGATGCGGACAGTACCTTTGAATCGATTCGCCGTCAGGATGTACTGCTGCACCATCCTTACGAGTCTTACGACACCGTAGTGAATTTTATTCGCACCGCCGCGAACGACCCGCGCGTTCTCTCGATCAAACAAACCCTCTATCGAACTAATTCGGATTCTCCAATCGCACGAGCGCTGATTGAAGCGGCGGGGAAGAAAGAAGTCACCGTAGTCGTAGAGCTAAAGGCCAGCTTCGACGAAGCGACAAACATTCGCTGGGCGCGCAGTTTGGAAGATGCGGGAGTGCAGGTATTCCACGGAGTGGTCGGATTAAAAACGCACGCGAAACTTGCACTGGTAATACGAAATGATCCGGACGGGAAAATCCGGCGTTACGCTCATCTGGGAACCGGGAATTACAATCCTTCCACCGCGCGGTTTTACACCGATCTGAGCCTGCTCACGCACGATGAAGCCATCACCCTGGCGGTGCACAACACCTTTAATTATTTAACGGCTTATGCGGAACAGCCCAACTATAAACCATTGATGCTAGCCCCGGTGGACATGGCCAAGTCCTGCATTGCGCTGATCGACCGCGAAGCTCGCAACGCCCGTCGCGGCAAACCCGCGCGCATCATCGTCAAGGTTAACGCCCTTGTGGATCCTCCAATCATCCAGGCGTTGTACCGCGCATCACGCGCCGGTGTAGAGATCGATTTAATCGTGCGGGGACAGTGTGCGCTGGTGCCTGGGCTGCGTGGGCTCAGTCATCGTATCCGTGTTCGCAGCATCGTTGGGCGATTCCTGGAACACAGTCGAATCTTTTATTTTGAAAACAACGGGAAGTCCGAGGTTTATCTTGGGAGCGCCGACTGGATGCCGCGCAATCCTTATGAACGAGTGGAAGTTTTGTTTCCAGTGAAAAATGGCGTGATTCGCGAGCGTGTCTGTACAGAAATCCTGGGCGTCTATTTGTCTGATAATTGTAAAACGCGTTTGCTTCGCTCCAATGGCACGTATGTTCGACTGCACACAAATCGGAATGGATTGTTTATTAGCGCTCAAGATCATCTGTTGCGGGTCGCAGCGACTGCCGACGGTGCACAGCGAGTTCACGCGGCGCGGGTGCAAGAAGACGCCGAGGCCACCCCGGGCATGACCGCGTCGGACTATCTCCCGCAGGAATCTGCCGGCGATAGCGTAACCTCTGATGTGTACCTGAAGGTTTGTTACTCCACAACAACTTAAAGAGGTTCAAGTTGGAATCGCAAACCAGTTGATGTCCGCGCGCAGTGGCACCAGCGGTGTGGACTGGGGGCAGGCCGCAAACATCGGAAAATCGCTGCTACTTTCGCCGTTATTTGGATTTGCGCTGGCCGCCACACTGCTGCTGGTGATGAAGGCGATCATAAAGGATAAGCGGCCTTATGAAGCTCCTAAAGGCGCCGAGCCGCCGCCTTTCTGGATGCGCAGCTTGCTTATTTTGACGTGCACCGGCGTAAGCTTTTCACGGTTCGAACGACGGGCAAAAGGGGATGGGTTTGATCATGCTCATCCTCATCGGCACTGTTCCCACCACTTATGCGTTAAACCATGCGGTGACTGCGCAGCAATCCAGGATTTTATCGCAGTGTCTACCCAGGCCGCTGACACCTTCGGGAAATATGTGCAAGGCAACGCGTCCATCGGCGATCCTCGCGACGACGTCACGGATCAAGCCCAATACCATGCTGGCCATGCGCGAATTGGCTAATGGCATCGGCACGGAAATGGCGATCTTCAAGCAACTGTCCGCCGTGCCTCACGAGCATGTTCGAAATTTCCGCAACGACATGTATTTGATGAGCGAAGGCATTCGCTCGATGCAAAAATCCAAAAACCCGGAAATGAGCGTAGCTGATGTCGCCGTGCTCAAAAATTACAAAAGCCACATCGACAAAGCCACGCGCTTTATTCCGCTGTGGGTAAAAGTTGCGGTGGCCTTGGCGCTAGGATTGGGGACCATGGTCGGGTGGAAGCGCATCGTAGTAACGGTAGGGGAAAAGATTGGCAAAAATCACCTGACTTACGCGCAAGGCGCGGCCGCCGAGATCACCGCCATGGCCACCATCGGCGCAGCAGACGGACTGGGATTGCCGGTCAGCACCACGCATGTATTGTCTTCCGGCGTGGCCGGAACCATGCTAGCGAATCGCTCCGGCTTGCAGTGGAGCACCGTGCGAAATTTGTTGCTGGCGTGGGTGCTGACACTGCCCATGGCTATGATGTTGTCTGGTTTTTTATTTTTTGCATTCCGACAATTATTTTGATCCAACGGCTAGTTTATAACTGGTTCCGGCGCATCGGCCGCACTGGGGGTGCGTCGACGAGCTTCCCGTGTCGGCTCTTCGCGTTCACACCGAACAACGTTCAGTCTTATGCTCTTTGCAGTCCCAGATGCCAGTTGGCAGGAGCTACGAACGGTAGGTCAGACCTTCCAGACAACATCACGAAGACCCTTCCCTGTAATGTAGAATCACCCACTCATGCGCATCGCCATCGACAGCGGCGGCACTTTCACCGATTGCGTCTTCGTACGCGATGGCAAATTACAAATCATAAAAGTCGCTTCACGGCCCAATGCCCCTGCGGAAGCCATCGTCGAAGCTGTCCAACTGGCCTCCTCGCACGAGTCATCACGCGGCGAAACTCACGATCTTGTCTGCGGTACAACGGTAGGCACCAACGCGTTACTTGAACGTCGCGGTGGACGTGTGGCGCTGATAACCACTGCAGGCTTTGAGGATGTGCTTGAAATCGGCAGGCAGGCTCGCGCGAAGTTATACGACCTGTTCTTGCAGAAAGCCGAACCGCTGGCGCCCTCCTCAAGGCGTTTCGGTGCCGGGGAACGACTGGCTGCGGACGGTTCGGTCGTCCAGGTCTTAACTCCCGCTGAAATTCGTCGTCTCTTGCGCCAAATCAAGAAAATAAAACCGGACTCGATCGCGCTCTGCTTGCTATTTTCATTTCGCAATCCGCTGCACGAAAGGCGCATCGCGCATGAGCTAAGGTCCGCGGGCTACGCCGTCTCTGTCTCGCACGAGATTCTTCCGGAATTTCGCGAATACGAACGAACCTCCACGACGGTCATCAACGCCTACCTCGTCCCAGTAATGAGCAACTACCTTCGCGACACGATTGTCCGCATCTCCGCACTCCTGCCACACCGAGCTCAAAGAAAACTGGGGGAAAATCATTCGCGAACTCCCCAACCTAGCGTGCGCATCATGCAATCCAATGGCGGAATTATTTCCGCTGAACAAGCAGCGCGAGAGCCCGTGCGCACCATCCTCTCGGGCCCCTCCGGTGGCGTGATTGGCGCAAGGTACGCCGCCAAACTGGCGCGCCTGGACAAATGCATCAGCTTTGATATGGGCGGCACCTCCACGGATGTGGCCTTGCTCACCGGAGAACTGCGCACCACCAGCGAGGCCATCGTCGCGGAACTTCCCGTGGCCGTGCCCATGCTTGAAATTCATACCGTCGGCGCCGGAGGAGGTTCCATCGCGCGATTCGATGAAGGTGGCTCGCTGCGTGTCGGCCCGGAAAGTGCCGGCGCCGTCCCCGGACCGATATGCTACGGCCGCGGATTGAATCCCACCGTCACCGATGCTCATGCCGTGCTCGGTCATCTCGGAAACTCGGGCCTTCTCGGCGGATCTTTTTCGCTTGATATCCAACGGGCCCGCGCGCAAATGCAAAATTTAGTTAAACAGTCCGGTGCACGGTTTCGCACCGTCGAAGCTTTCGCGCAAGGCATCATCACCGTTGCTAACGCTGTCATGGAAAAAGCTATTCGCGTCATTTCCGTTGAGCGCGGCCACGACCCTCGTGACTACACGTTAATTGCCTTTGGCGGAGCTGGAGGCCTGCACGCTTGCGAACTCGCCGCCGCGCTTGAAATGCGCGCTGTGCTGATTCCTGTATTTCCAGGCGGTTTGTCGGCTTTGGGAATTCTGCAAGCCAACGTAGTGAAGGAATTGTCCCAGACCATACTGCTTTCTGCAGAGGAACTGCTTAAGGAGTCGCAGCGATTCCGAACTGCGGCGGACCGCCTTGAAGAACAAGCTAAGCGCGTTCTAAAAGCAGAAGGATTTGCTCCCGAGGAAATGCGCTTCCAGCACACTCTCGATATGCGCTATCTCGGCCAAGCCTACGAACTGAATATTCCGGTTAGTCCACGCAGCTCAATTGGGCGAAACCTGATCCTCGCGTTTCATCGTGCCCATGAAATGCGTTACGGCTACCATCACAAAAATAAACAAGTAGAAATTGTAAATGTCCGGTGCCGCGCCACCGGGATCACCGACAAACCCCCAAGCGAGAAGCTCGCTTCGCGTTCGCGCACTCAGCCTTTGTTACGAGAGCAAATCTTGGAGCTTTCGTTTTACGGCCACACAAGAAAAACCGTTTTGTATCGGCGAGACAACCTCCGTGCCGGCGATGTTTTCTCCGGCCCAGCGATTGTGGCGGAGTACAGCGCCACCACCCTGATCCCTCCGGACTGGAAAGCGCGTGTGGACAACTATGGCCAACTTTTGCTGACGCCAAAATAGCTGGAGCGTGCCCAAAAAAGTTTATGCGCAAACCGATCCGTAATCCTGACCCGATAAGATTGGAAATATTTAAGAATATCTTCCATTCCATCGCCGAAGAGATGGGCGCCGTCCTTCGGCGCTCCGCATTTTCGCCCAACATAAAAGAACGCCGCGATTATTCTTGCGCCGTTTACGATGCCGACGGCGCAGTGCTCGCTATGGGCGACCACATGCCCGTGCATCTGGGCTCCATGCCCGCATCCGTTACAGCCGTTCGTTCCGCCTTGGAGCTGGAGCCCGGCGACATCGCGGTGCTGAACGATCCCTTTGCCGGCGGCACGCATCTCCCAGACATAACCATGGTGATGCCCGTCCATTTGCATAACAAAAAACACCCCTCGTTTTACATCGCCAATCGCGCGCATCACGCCGATATTGGCGGAGCGCTGGCTGGCTCCATGGGCCCCGCGCGGGAAATATTCGAAGAGGGTTTACGAATTCCCCCTGTGCACCTGTTTAAGCACGGAGAGCTGAATCGCGATGCGATGTCGATCATTCTCGCCAACGTACGCACTCCCGCCGAACGTGAAGGCGATCTGGCTTCCCAGATCGCCGCTTGCAGAACCGGCCAACGGCGCCTGCTCGAAGTTTCCCAAAAATACGGCGAAAGGGAATTGCACGCTTACGGCAATTTCCTGCTGGAATATTCCGAGAAAATGATGAGCTCCGCCCTTCGCGCCCTCAAGCCCGGCATATACACGGCGGAGGATTTTCTCGACGGCGACGGAGTCAGTGCGATCCCGCTGAAAATCAAAGTTCGCATAAAAATAAATCGAAACCGCGCCGAGGTAGATTTCTCCGGCTCCGCACCGCAGTGCACCGGAAACGTAAACGCTGTCGAAGTTATCGCTGTTTCCGCCGTGTACTATGTGTTCCGCTGTCTCCTCACTGAAGATGTGCCCGCAACTTCGGGCCTGATCCGTCCCATCCGCGTGATCGCCCCCACAGGCACCGTGGTCAACGCCAATCCACCCGCGGCCGTTGCCGGAGGCAATGTCGAAACATCGCAACGCATGGTAGACACTTTATTCCGCGCACTGACCAAAGCCTTGCCTTCGCGCATCCCCGCCGCCAGCCAAGGCACCATGAACAATTTCACTCTTGGCGGCCGTCACCCGGGAAATAACAACGCCCCGTTCGCCTACTACGAAACCATCGCAGGCGGCATGGGTGCCCGCCCCGGCCTCGATGGCATTTCCGCTATTCACACCCACATGACCAATTCTTGGAACACGCCCATTGAAGTTTTTGAACAAACCTATCCGGCGCGCGTGCGCAGCTATTCCATCAGGCGGAATTCCGGCGGCAAAGGAAAATTTCGCGGCGGCGATGGCATCATTCGTGAGATCGAACTACTTACTCCCACGCAGGTCGCAATCCTAAGCGACCGCCGAGAGCGCGGCCCATATGGTCTGAGTGGCGGATCGGCAGGGAAGCCCGGCAAAAATGAATTAATCCGCAACGGGAAAACTACATCGCTACCGGGAAAGTGCGCGTTCCACGCCAAGGCCGGAGACATTCTTCGTATTGAAACGCCAGGCGGGGGAGGTTGGGGAAGAAGCAAAAACCGCCGCCGTTCCACCAAAAACCATTAATTCAGCGTTTCCGGAACGACTTGCCGCATGAGAAAAATATAATGTCGCGCTAGCAAAACAACGTGTGCCTGCCGCCCGCCGCAAAATATTCTGCACAAAAATAAAAAGCGGGCAGCAACCACGCTGCCCGCGGAAGGAAATAAAAAGAAAGAATCTACTCGAATTTTTCGGTCAATACCGGGAATTGCAATTTGGCCTTGGCCAGCGATTTGACGACGGTGGCTTCCGCATTTTCAGCCGAAGTGTTGCGCGCCGTGGCCATTTCGCTAACCAGCAGGTACTTAGCGCGTTCTAACATTTTCTTTTCGCGGAAGGAGAGAGGTTTGCTGCAGCTCAGTGATACCAGGCTTTTGAGTACTACGGCTACTTCCAGCAACGCGCCGGTGCGCATTCGCTCGGAATTTTCTTTGAAACGATGTTTCCAGTCGTGGTGGGAATTCAGTTTACCTTTTTCCAGGAACCCTAATACTTTCATCGAGTCAGTGGAACGAATTACAGATCTCAGGCCTACGGTCATCGCGTTTGACTGCGGAACCATAACGCGTAAACCGCTGGAGACGATTCGAATCATGAAGTACCGCTCAGTCCTGCCATTTAATACGCCGTAACTGATTTGCTCGACTATTCCAACGCCGTGGTTTGGGTAAACGACCTTGTCGCCGATTTTGTATTCCATGGATGCGGTTGCCCCCTCCGAGGTACAGGATTAACTGTACGCAGATGTGTCGCAAGAGTCAAGATATATCCTCTGGAATGAGGCAGTTAGCCAAAAAAAGTTGGTAATTTGGCACTCCAATTGCTCCAGCGAAAATCTGGCAAAACGGACTGCACCTTCAAATCCTATGTTTCATCCGGGATTTCGACATCGCTAACGATTCAAAACGAAACCCTCGGGCCTTCGTCCTGTGGTAAAACTGCTCGTATATGATTGTTCTGGCAATAGATACCTGCGAGTTGAGAGGCAGCATCGCCATTCTAAAAGACGACGCGGCGCTCCACGTTGTGCCTCACGCAGTTGCGGAAGAGTACTCGAGTTGGCTGCTACCCGCCGTTGACTCCGCGCTGGAATCCGCCGAAATCGCCTTGGGTGAGGTGGACTTGTTTGCAGCAGCCTCCGGCCCCGGATCATTTACCGGGGTACGAATCGGCCTGACCACCGTGAAGGCTTGGAGCGAAGTCTTCGGCAAGCCGATCGTAGCGGTCTCCCGACTCGAAGCCGTGGCCGCCCAGTCGCAAAGCACGGCCCACTACGTGGCGTCCTTCATTGACGCCCAGCGCGACCAGATATTCGGCGCTCTGTACCACAGAGCCGAAGGCGGATTAGCGCTGGTTGGACAGGAGATGGTTGCGTCCCCCGAAGTTTTCGTGGAATGGGTTGATGAGCGAGCATCACGGAATGAAGTGGCTTGGATTTCGACGGACCCAAACAGCTTGGCGAAGCACCCAGCATGGCAGCCTAGAGCGGCACGAGGCGACGGAATCCATTGCGTGCCTTGCGTCCTGGCTCCCTTCATCGGAAAAATGGCGTTTCAGCGAGCATTGACTGGGAACCTATTTGACGCGCTGTCAGTCGATGCCAATTATGTCCGGCGTTCTTACGTTGAGGTTTTCCAGAAGGGTCCGGCGGGTGTGCCGGGAAAATGAGCCAAGACTCGCCCTTTACGGTCAGGCGGTACCAACCCGGCGACGGTGAAGCGGTCTCCGAGATTTGTCGCCAATCCCCGCAAGCCGCGCAGTGGTCCAAAGAAAGCTACGACCAAGCGCATTCGTCTGGGCAAATCGTTCTGATAGCAGAACTCAACGGCCAAGTCTGCGGCTTCCTGGTTGCACGGATCATCGGGGACGAAGCGGAGATTCTAAATATGGCGGTCGACAAACTGCATCGCCGCCACGGGATTGGATCTGGCTTACTCACTGCGGCAATTTCGGCGGCCCAGGCGCAGAATGCTCAAAACATTTATCTCGAGGTTCGCGAATCCAATTCCGCAGCCATCTCCTTTTATGGGCAGAACGAGTTTGAGAAAGCATCAGAGCGTCGCGGGTACTACAGTCGTCCTACAGAGAATGCCGTAGTGATGAAAAAACTAACAGGCTAGGACCAAAGTTCCAGCGGTTAGCTCTTGACGTGGCCGCGCGGAGTGCTATCTTTCGTTTATGTAGTCTCATCTAAAATTCGGAACGCAGTATTGTGGGAGGAACGCATGGCAAGCATGGCGCGCAGCCCTCGAGACATACTCCTCGAAACAGACGCCGAGTATCAGCGTCTGGCCGAGCAGCACTCGAAATATCAAGCCGAACTGAATCGCATCTCCACCGCTACCTACCTCAGTTCAGAAGACCTCCTCGAAGAGATCAGACTTAAAAAGTTAAAGCTTCACATAAAAGATGAAATGGAAGTTCTGGCCGCGCGTCTCCGCTCTTCGCCCCCTAAACGCACGCAATAGCGACGCACTCAGTTTAAAACTCCAGCGGAATCTGTCGTAGAATGGCCATGCAACGCGTAGACGCTTGAGGTCTACCTTCCGCATGGTTAAAGAAGGCTATTATTTCGGAGTGCCGCTACTGCTTATCGGGGGTGCGGCTTTCTTATTGCACTGGCGCATTGCAGCCTACCTGTTACTGTTTTTGGCCCTGTTCGTTTTTTCTTTCTTCCGCGATCCAGATCGCGTGATTCCCTCCGATCCCGGCGCCATCGTCTCTCCCGGCGACGGCCGAGTTGTAGTCGTTCAGGACGAAGACTACGCAGGCAAGCCCGGTAAACGCGTGAGTATTTTTCTAGCGGTGTGGAACGTACACGTCAACCGCTCCCCGGCGGCCGGCCGCATTACAAAAATGGAGTATCGCCCAGGCCAATTTGTTGCCGCCATGCGTGCCAGCGCTTCGACGGAAAATGAACAAAACATATTTACGCTTTCCACCGACGCCGGAGAGTTGGTCTTCAAGCAAATCGCGGGCCTGATTGCTCGCCGTGTCGTCAGTTGGAAAAAAGTCGGCGACATGGTCGCTCGGGGCGAACGAATCGGGCTGGTCCGCTTCGGATCGCGCGTGGATTTATGGGTCCCGAGGCAGGCGGAGATCCTCGTAAAGGTCGGACAAAACGTAAAAGGTGGGTCATCCATTCTGGCTAGCTGGCCGGCTCTAAAAAATAATTCCGTGTCAGATCGGAATGCAGTGGATGATAGGAACACAGTCGCAACCGGGAAACGCTCTTGATGCTCGACCAGCAAACTCAACAGCAGCAGATACCGTCGTTTCGCAAGCGCCGCATAAATAACCCGCGCTTGCGCCGGGGCATTTTTTTGTTGCCCAGCCTTTTCACGGTGGCAAATCTCCTGTGCGGGTATTACGCGGTGATTGCTTCGCTCGTCGGCGGTGCCACCGAATTCGACCGCGCAGCCAAAGCCATCGGCCTGGCCATTTTGTTCGACTCCATGGACGGACGTGTAGCGCGCATGACCGGCACCAACACTGAATTTGGCGTACAGCTCGATTCGTTGGCGGACGTGTGCAGCTTTGGAATTGCTCCCGCGGTGATGGCCTACGCCTGGGGCGTTCATGGTCTGGCCGACCTGGGCGGAACGCGCTTGCGACAGCTCAGCCAATTTGGTTGGGTTTGCTGCCTGGCATTCCTGATCTGTTGTGCGTGGCGCCTTGCAAGATTCAACGTTCAAGGCATGGCGCCCGGAAGCTCAAAGTATTTTGTGGGCATGCCCACCCCGGCCGCGGCAGCGGTGATCGCCTCCATCGTGCATGGATTTAAAGATCCTCTGCAAGACTGGCGCTACGCAGTGGCGTGGTTCGTGATGGCCGCGTGCCTGGGCGCGCTGATGACCAGCACGGTGCGCTACTATAGTTTCAAAGACATCCCCTGGACGCGTAAGCAGCCATCGCTTGCGATTGTGTTGTTGTGCCTGACCGTAGCGCTGGTGTGGCTCTATTCCGAATATGTATTAATACTTTTTTCCTGCGCCTACGCTGCTGTTGGTGTGGTCCTTCATGTCGTGCGGCTGTTGCGACACCGCATGGTCTCCCGGACTGCCTGATTAAATGGCTGCTCTTGAGCGACACTCCAATCGAATCGTTATCGCCGGCGCCTCATCGCTTTTGGGTGCGGAACTGCGCACGGTATTGGGTGAAAGCCGTTTCGCCGGTGCGGACTTCTCCCTGGTCGACGAACCAATCGTCGCGGGTACACTCACCGAAGCCGGCGGCGAGCCTGCCGTCATTCAGCCGGTTGAAGAAGGTAGCTTTAACCGCGCGCAATGCATTTTTTTCAGCGGTTCGAGCGAGTTCACAAAAAGAAATTTACCCGCAGCCCTGCATACCGGCGCAAAAATAATCGATTTGTCGGGCGCCGCTGCCGAACGAGAAGACGCGGTGGCGTGGTTTCCAAAACTCGACTGGCTGCGTGGCCGTGAATTCGCTACGGATGCAAAAGTGTTCGCGATTCCGTCCGCGTTTGCGACCGCGTCTGCGGGACTCGCTCTGTCGCTCTCGCGTGTAGGCCTGCGACGATTGATGTTGATCGGATTTGAACCAGTGTCGGAAGCCGGCCCGGCTGGTATTGAGGAACTCGAAAGTCAAACCACGCAGTTGCTTTCCTTTCAAGGCTTGGGGCAACCCGTTTTCGACACCCAAGTCGCATGCAACATGCTTGATCGCTTTGGTCCAGCCAGCTCGCATAAGTTGTGCGTCACCCGCGAACGTGTGCGTGCCGAAACGAAAGCCTGCATCGACGGAAAGTGCGCCATGCCTGCAATCCAGGTGGTGCATGCGCCGGTATTTTATGGTTCCGTTTTCTCCGCCACGGGAGTTTTCGACCGCGGCAGCCTGGCAGAAAATATTTCCAACGCTTGTCTGGATGCCGGCTTTTCCATTCCACCCGATCCTGGAATCGGGCCAAGCAATGTCAGCGTCTCGGGTTTAAATTCGATACAGCTTTCTTTACCGGAGCCGGACGCATCTAACCCGGAGACTTGGTGGTTCTGGGGTGCCGCGGACAACATGCATTTACCCGCCGCTAACGCCGTGAAGCTTGCGGAGATGCTTTTGTAATGGCTGCAAACCTGTCGCACCGGGCGGCGCTGTTCGGTTCGCTCGTGGCAATGCTGCAATCTGGATGCGGCTATCACGTTGCGGGTCACAGTAACGCTCTGCCGAAAAGCGTTCACGTCATTGCGGTGATGGCGCTGGAAAACAAGACCAGCAGCTACCGCATTGAGCAAAAGCTCACCTCCGCAACGGTCCATGAATTCCTGGCCCGTACGCCGTACAAAATCGTATCCAACGCCGCGGATGGAGACGCGGTGCTGCGCGGTAAAGTCGTGAGCCTCGAAGCTGTCCCGTTGCTTTTTGATACTCAGTCGGGAAGTGCGACGACGATGTTAGTCACCGTTAAATGTGAAGTTTCACTCACGGACACGGCCACTGACAAGGTGCTCTACCACAGTGACAATTTCGTGTTTCGCAACGAATATGAAATCTCCACCAACATACCCAGTTTTTTTGAAGAGCAAGACCCCGCGTTGGATCGCCTGGCACGAGACTTTGCCAGCAAGCTGGTAGCAGCGGTAATTGAGAATTATTAATCGGGAGTGTTTTTGATGGCCAGGGTTTCTCCACAGGAATTATTGAGCCGGCTTGAAAAAGGAAAAATCATTCCGGCAATCCTTTTGCTTGGCGACGAGCCATACCTGCGCGACGCTTGCCGCGCGCAACTCATTGAAGGATTTGTGCCGGAAGCCTCGAGGACTTGGGCGGTTTCGCGTTATTCGGCCGATCGAGGACAAACGGAAGCCGCGCTTTCGCAGGCGCAGAGTTTGCCGATGTTGTCGCCGCAACAGGTAGTTTTTTTGGAGGATGCCGAAGCCATCGAGAAGTTAGGAGACAAAAATCGCGAAGAGACCGTAGCGCAGTTGGAACTGTACCTCGGGGATCCTGCGCCCTTCACCGTGCTGGTGATTGAAGCGGCCCGGCTCGACGAGCGCATGAAGTTGGCCAAAATAGTTTCGCAGAAAACTCTCGTAGTGGAAGTCGGTCTGGGCGACAACCCCGAGCAGCGGCAATCGGCCGCCGTGTTAATGGCGGAAAGCTTTGCAAAAACGATTGGCGTACAATTCGAAAAAGGCGCCGCTGAGGATCTGGCGGAGCGCGTCTCGGCGGATTTGATGCGCCTTAAAACGGAAATAGAAAAGCTGGCAAACTACCTCGGTGATCGCAAAAAAATCACTCGCGACGATGTCAACGTCATGGTCGCGTCAGAAAAAACGACCAACGTTTGGGCTTTGGCGGACTTACTGGCTTCACGGCAGAGCCAGAAATCCATGGAATTTCTGGATCGCTTGCTGCGCGACGGAGAAGCGCCACTGGAAATGCTGGGCGCACTGACCTGGATGTATCGCAAATTGATCGAAGCCAGCGAAATCAGAGGCGCTATGAATGGTTGGCAAGCAGCACGCACTCTCGGAATGCGTCCGGAGCAGGCCGATATAGCCTTGCGAGCCGCGCGCAAAACTTCCAAGACTCAATTGCTGTCCGGATTACGCGCGCTCGAAAAAGCAGACGACCGCTTGAAGAGCAGTAAAGATTCCCGCATGGTTTTGGAATTTTTGGTGGCGGAGTTGACCAGCTCCAAGGCGCTGGCTGCGTCCCGCTAATTCAAAACGCATACGCTCTCGGAACAATCAACGTTGAGGCGCACCTCGACAACCAGAGCTCGACGCTTAAATCTATCTTGAATCGTTATTTTGCGGCGTTAGCTTTGAGTCCGTTATGGGCTAGCGCCAGACGGGATTTGTAGCGGTTTCCGGTATTTTCGTGCAGCACGCCTTTGCTAATGGCGCGGTCGATCGCGGAAAGCGTGGGTTGCAGCAAATTCCCGGCCGCCGTGGCATCGCCGGCAGTAACCGCGGTGCGGAGCCGCTTCATCAGAGTGCGTACACGAGTGCGGTTCGCGCGGTTCACATCCGCGCGCTGTCCTGATTGCGCTGCGCGCTTCAGAACCGACTTTTTCTTCTTCTTTATTTTGGTGCCTTGACCTGCCATTTAAAGTGCTCCTTTTTTATTCCTCATGAAATTCTACCATCAAACGACAGTCAGAACTTTGCCAAACTAAGCGCCTCGAGAAATCCACCGTATTGGCCATAATATAGTCGACGAATCAAATTGCCCTAGTTGGAGTCAACGTTATTGCGGAAGGAACAGGTCTATGAAGGCTTGTGGAGCGGATTTTAATTGATGCCCCAGTAGATTTTAAGGGGGAACGTAAAAATGGACTTTCATCTAGTTTATGCTGGTGACCTACTGAGACCAGCGGGTAGGGCGAGAACTGCGGTATGGGAGAAGCATGCCATCCGCAGATATCTCCACCCACAAATGAAAAAACTTTGGGAGACACATCCAGCGCTTCAGTATTACGCAGACAAAACCCTTGAGTGGGACCATAAGCCGCCCGAACGCTTTCTTGACAATTTGGCGAAAAACCATGAGCGAGCAGGAATCGGATTCATTCCACTGATTACAGAAGCAAACGGACTGGCATGTTCACTGGACATTTTGTTCTTGCGTCCAGACCAACCGGGACACCTTATGACTTCCGCAGGAGACATTGACAATCGCATGAAGACGCTGATTGATGCGTTACAAATTCCAAGCAATGACTCTCAAATCAGAAGTCGTGAAGGAGACCCTGACCCTAATCCAATGTACTGTCTACTGCAAGACGATAAACTCATTACCAGACTGGCAGTCACAACAGATAGGCTTCTATTTTCAGTAAGCGATGAACCAACCGAAGCCTGCCTAGTAATTCGCGTCGAGACGTTCAACGTTGACCCCTTTGGGTCGCCGTGGGAGTTACACCTATGAGCAAGGAATTTGAAAAGTTTGATTTGCCAATGCGGGAACTTCTAAAAGTTCCACACAGCGAGCTCGAAGCCAAACTCTCACGGTAAGCTGATGAGCCTGCTGGCAAATGACAAGCCCCGCTTCGCGTGCGCGAAGCGGGGCTTTTTGCTGGGCAAAGTTGTGTTTAGTTATCGTGGTTGAAAGAAAGTGGAAATTCGTAAACCAAGTCCCCAACCGGCACGCGGAGAATCATTTCCTGCAACTTACCGTCTCGCTCAAACCACGTGGAACCCGAAACGTGCCCGCTGGGCAATATCGCCGCGTCCTTCAGCGCTACCGTGTTTATCTCAGAATGCGGGTTGAACTCCGCCTTGCTTTCGATGTCGAATTGATGTTGTGCAAGGTAATTTTGGGTGTTGTGAAATCGATCGCTGTCGGAAGTCCGGTAGCCGGTATTAACCATGAATCCGCTGGCCGACGGCGTTGCATCGGCTTCAGTCCAGAGTATCTGGTGATTGACAGCGGTCCGTAGTTTTGTCGGCGGCTGGTAAGGCAAGGATCTTTTAATCTGTCCCTGAGTCACAAGAGTAATTTGCGAGGGAACGACGTTCACGGCCCCTAACCCGCCATTGGCCAATGCGACGTTGGCCAGCAGTTTCCACCCGGTGTCCTGCAACGATACCTGTACCGTCACGCCATTCACGGTCAGAGATTCCACTTCCAGTCCGTCGCTATAGAATCGCTGTGAGCCTTCCGTCCCAGCCAGCCACCGTGCCTTGCCATCTTTTATGAGCGCCGGCTGGCGGATGCTCTTGGTTGGGGCGACTATCACATCTTTGGCGATGTTCATCCACGCCACGTAGCCGCTCTTGCCATCGCCAGTTCGGACCTTGACGGTGTACCCTTCGGTTCCGGAGAGCAATGAGACAGGCTGGCCGCAATCCAATTGGGCAACAAGTTTGAGCGGCAGAGCTTGTTCGGCATCGGCCGTCATCGGCACTTTCGCGCCAACGCGGCAAAGGACGCTGCCAGTAATTGGCTCGCCGGTGAAGGTCGACGGAGGCTTAGAGATTTGTTGAGCTGAAACGGCGTGCGCGAGCGCGAGACTCCCGACAATTGCGGAAAATCTAAGTTTATTTGTCATGTTTACTCCCAGCGCCTTTCGCTACCCTCAGATTTGTAAGTTCTAATATTCCCCTGACATATTTTTGCGGGGTCCACAGTTTGCGTCGATAGGAAGTCAGTCACGCTTGCGCCGGTACTAAAGTCAGGTGAGGCTTTGGACACCTGGATCCGCCAAGCGTCATCTGCGTCCACCGCAATCGCACAGACAAATTTCATCAATGCCAGTGAAGGGGAAAAACAGTCAGGGTCGGTTTAAACTAGGTGTGGGCATGGGCGCAGCAAGAAGGCTGCTCCTTTTGGTGTATCGCGCTTTAGAGTTCAAATGAACTTGGCGCAAATCCCAGCGGTGACTCGCTTCAGGGGATCTAAGAATTGTTGCCGATGGGAATCAGCGTACTCGACCTCTCCGCTTATGTCGGTCTAGTTGCCGTCGCGGCCGTGACCTTGAACATGATCCTCGGCATCTTGATGGCCTTTCGCTACAGCCCTGTTCGTTCCTGGCCTCATCGAAGATTCAATTATTTTCGTTTGCACAATTGGTCGGGATATATCGCGCTCGCTGCCTCATTGCTGCATCCCACGCTGCTGCTGCTCAATAAAAAACCGATCTTCCGGATTCGCGATCTGATCTTTCCGGTGAATTCACCCAGCCAGCCATTAGAGAATACTGTTGGCGCTATTGCCCTGTACCTGCTCGCTTTCGTA
This sequence comes from uncultured Acidobacteriota bacterium, assembly GCA_963733775.1. GTDB lineage: Bacteria > Acidobacteriota > Terriglobia > Acidiferrales > UBA7541 > Acidiferrum. The sequence continues at coordinate 1,818,771 of CAVTEE010000006.1, forward strand.
GTGATCACGTCGTACTTCCGCTTGCGCCTCGGACGCCGCCTGTGGAAAGCGTTTCACTTCGGCATTTATATCGCGGCGCTTCCGCTGTTCTTCCATAGTCTGCTGACCGATCCCGACCTGAAAAATTCCGTGGATTGGCTTGATGGAGGGAAAATATTTATTGAGTTGGCTCTTCTTGCGATCGTGGTCCTAACAATCCTTCGCTTCCGCAAAGCGCGTATTCATCTTTGATTTCGCTTCCCGTTAGTTACAGCATGATCAAGCCGTGGCGGATTCCAGAAGTAACTGCTTCAGTGCGGCTGGAGGCGTTGAGCTTGCCCATTATGGATGCGACGTGGAATTTGACGGTGTGTTCGGAAATGCCCAGCCGCGTGGAAATTTCTTTATTTCCCCAGCCTTCCACCATCATGCCGAGGACTTCAATTTCGCGCGGGGTTAACGCCTCGACCAGCGGGGGTGACACTGTTCTATGCGACGCGGTGTTTTCACGCAAAAGAGTATCGAGGCCTTCGGGCAGCAGCACAGCCAACCCCGCGCCAACAGCTTCTACCGCCGCGACGATTCCAACTGGGCTCATGTTTCGCGGCAGCACGGCTCTGACGCCGTTACGCAAGGCATTCATGTCCCGCTCCGAATTTGCATTGTCGACCAAGAGGACAATCGCCACCGGAGCTTCTTCCGATAGCTTCAGAATTTCCTCCGGCAGCGTGCCATCTTGACCGGTGGCTTCGACGATGACCACATCGGGCTGCAATTCCTCCACGCTCTCGGAAAGCTGGGCGAAATCCGAGAGCACGCGGACAACCTGCAAGGACGTGCTGGTCCGCAACAAATTTTCCAATCCACGCTGTGAAATGGAAGACGACGCCACAATCAAAACGCGAATCATGCTGCGACGCGACGGGCCATCCCGAGTCTGACGGCAACCCGGCGAATATTTCGTCTGTCCCCCCGAAGAAAGAGCAGATTCAAAATGCGTTCAACGGTGCCCTGAAGGGCGATCTCCAGGTCGTTGACGGAACGGAACAACACACCTTGGACCCCAATCAGGATGTCGCCGATCATGAGTGACGCCATATTCGCGGGTCCTCCATGAGTGACTCCCATTACCAGCAGTCCGATTCTGTTTTCGTCGCGTACAACAATTCGCACCGGGCGGACCTCGACGCCAAGTAGCGAATTTGAAGGCCCGTTGGCAAGGAATCGCGAGACGTCATTGCTGGGGATCGCTAGCGCCAAGCCACCGGCCACCATTGTATTGATGCCCAAGACTTGACCTTGGGCATTCGCTAGCGGGCCGCCTGAATTTCCCGGCGCGAGTTTTACATCGGCTTGTAACCACGAGCTCATGCCCAGACCATGCACCGAGCCTGCAGCATGAATTATTCCGGTGCTCAACGCGCCGACAAACCCCAATGGATTGCCAACCGCCAACACAAGTTCTCCCACTCGAGCTTTGCTTGAATCCGCGAGCGTTGCCGCCGGTAACCCGGAAGCGGAAGCAAGCAAGGCGGCCAAGTCTCGCGCGAGGTCGCGCGATGTTACGGCAGCATCCAAGGTGCGCCCGTCCCAGAGTTTCACCTGCGCGTGCGAAGACCGCACCACGTGCGCGTTGGTGACGATTAAACCGTCTGCACCGAGGATAACGCCGGATCCGAATCCTCGTCCTCCGCTGCTTACTTGCACCGTGGTGCGCCGCAGGGCCTCAGCCACTTCACCGAATCCATCTTGTGCCATGACGTTAGCTCCTGCGGGGCCGTTCTGCGATTTGGACGGACAACTCGATGAGTTTGCCGCCACGGATGGCTTGAGCTTTCTTGGATTTTCCTACTGCGTCCGCATTCAGGACCGCCTGCAAGTCGTCGGTCTGTTCCAACGCGTGGCCTTCCAGAGTTAACAGAATGTCGCCGATCATAAGGCCGCCTCGTTCCGCGGGGCCTCCCGGCTCGACGCTCAGCACAATTATTCCGTTGGTATTGGCGAGCGAGAGTCTGGTCTTCAGTTCGGCGGGAATCGAAACCGGCTGCAAGCCGATCCCCAGATAACCGCGTGGAATGTGCCCTTTTTCGAGCAAGGTCGCGGCTACACGGTTCACTGTTGAGACCGGAACGGTAAGAGGAGCCACGCGCGAGAGTGCCGCAGTAGCCATGCCGATAATTCGTCCCTCGACGTCGACGACGCTGCCTCCGGACGAGCCGGGATATAACTCGACATCCAGGCGGATGTAACGATCAAGCGTTCCGCCCGCCCAGGTTCGGCGAGAATCAGCAACCAGGCTCACGGCTCCGAGCGAGGCCATCAAGCCATTTTCCTGGTGGCGCCCGAGCACCAACGCCAGATTGCCTACACGAGCGTCTGACGGGTCGCTAAATTGCGCGGGAGATTCACCGAGCCCCTCCACCTTTAGTACTGCGACATCCGTGCCGCCATCCCGGCCTACCAGCGTGGCCTTCAAAGATCGTCCGTCCGGCAACGTGACCGCGATATCTTCATCTCGCTTCACGGTGTGATTCGCGGTAACCACCACATCCTTACGCCAATGGATTCCGCTGGAACTTCCGTGCGAACGTCCACCAACATTTACGACCGAAGAACCGGCGCGCTCCGCGGCGGCCGCTAATTGGTTAGAAATCTCTACCAGTGCGCTTCCCATTTCTAATTCCTCCTGAGCCCAGTTTGCAGAACTTTATTGGCGCGCACATCAGTCGAATAGCTAGGCAGGAACCCGGGAGAAAGGCTGGGAGGCAGGGAAGTAATACGTTAATTCGATGCTCCGACCGAAAGTCTTATGGAAGACCCGTACCGCCTGCTGCACTTTCCGTAGTCGCACCAGGTTCGGTATGTTCCCTAGCACGAACAAGTTCCCACGCTGGCGTGGCGGCAATTGCGGTGAGCAGGCAGAGCACCGGGTCAATGGGGTGGCGATAGCGAAGATCCGCGTGCGTAATGTAATACAAGCACGGAAAAATTACAGGAAATATCGCGAGTGGAAAAGCTGCTGCGCTTCGTCTTCGCCATAAGACCAGTACTCCGCCAAACGCTCCGACTGCAGTAAGCAAACTGCACAGCAATATTCCCCTAACTATATTGGAATCGGTTTCGCGGAATGTTTTAAATGGAGATTCCACGCCGGTCCAAAAAGCAGCAAACTTTCTTCGCGTTAATCGCAATTCCAACGCGGGGTGCGATGCCACAAAGGAAATGGCCAATTGCCATTTCTCTTGCATATACGCAGTCTCTCCGAGCTGCGCATATCTTCTGGTTTCTTCCGTTCTGGTGATCACCTTTCTGCCGTTCAGGGCGTGCTCATCGAAAATGTCATTGCTGCCGAGCCACAGCTCGAACGGCAGGTTCGAGCGCAAGGGAATAAATCGATGAAAGGCTGTGTAGTTGCGGACTGTCCAGGGCACGCAACATAGAATGGCGACGCCGGTCGCCAACGCTATGCGGTTCCAGTGCTGACGGCGTTCGTCGACGGCGCGGTAGGCAAGCCATCCGAGCAGAAACGGGAGCAGCGCGCCGAGCGCCGGATTGGTCATCAGCGCGAATCCCCACAACAGCCCGGATGAACACCAATTGAGAACGCGGTCCGATTCTGCGAGCGCCAGCGTCGCCCACAAAATTGTGGCGGCTAGCAGAGCTGACAGGGAAGTATCCCAAATCCATTCGAAGGGCATCATGATGGCGTTCGGAAAAAGCGCCCACAGCCACGCCGCCAAGCTGGCCACACTCAGTCCGCCAATTCGCTTTCCGCCAAAGAAGACAGGTACGCAAGCCGCCGAGGAAAAAAGAATATTCAGAGAGACTGCAGCGAAAAAAGCCGCCGTCGTGAAGCTTCCGAAAATTTTAAATATCCCGGCCAGAAGCAATGGATAAACGGGTGCGAGCCAGGCTGTAGGGCCGGTATCAGCTCGAAACACCGAGCTGAATCCTTTCCCCTGAGCCAGGGAATACGCGATGTTTCCGGCTTCCTGTTGAAACGGAACAACCGCCAAAACCCCTGGCGGAATCTTGCGCGACTGATCCAACGTGAAGGTGATTCGGGCCACCATCGCCACGAACACGATGAACGCAAGCGAGGTCGCGATCTTGCGAATCGCGTTCCTCATGCGCAATTTCCCTGGGTCAACAATTAATTCGGCCAACGTGAAATCTTTCTCCTCGTTCCCACGTATCATGGATTGACCATAAAATCGTGCCCGTTCCCGTCCCCGCCATCCAACTCGATCATATCTCTCGCCACTACACCATGGGTGCGAGCAGCGTGCGCGCTGTCGATGATCTTTCATTGGCCGTTGCCCAAAATGAATTTCTCGCTCTTCTCGGCTCTTCGGGTTCCGGTAAATCAACACTGTTGAATTTGATTGGCGGGCTGGATCGCCCGACTTCCGGTTCCATCGTTTCCAATGGGCAGAATATCGCTGCGCTTTCTTCTCTGGACCTGGCGCGCTATCGGCGCCATGCCGTCGGCATGGTTTTTCAGTCTTTCAATCTGCTCACGCGCATGACGCTGGAAGAAAATGTCGAGCTGCCGCTTCGGCTAGCGGAAGTTGATCGCGCGGAACGGCCCGGTCGCGTGCGGGAAGCACTAGAACGTGTGCGACTGACCCATCGGTTAGGCCACCGCCCCGTGGAACTTTCTGGCGGGGAGCAGCAGCGCGTGGCCATTGCGCGCGCACTGGTAAATCGCCCGAAAATTCTTCTCGCGGATGAGCCAACCGGGAATCTTGATTCTGCCACCGGCGAAGCCATTCTTACCTTGCTGCAGGAACAAACGAAGTACGGCATGACCATCGTGATGGTCACTCACGAGCGCGCGCTGGCGGAAAAATTCGCGGACCGCCTGGCCATCATGGGCGACGGGAAGCTGCTGTCCACTTCGGCGGCGAAAGGTCTCGCGCAATGAAAGCACGGGACCTCACCGATCTGGCGCTGCGCAATTTGCGCGAAGCATTGTTTCGCAACGCGCTTACTACTCTCGGCGTGGCCGTGGGAGTGGCCTCCCTCGTGGCAATGCTTTCACTTGGTGTAGGGCTGCAAGAACTCGCTTCCAAGCGGCTCTCGCAGAGCGGACTCTTCGACACCATTCTGGTGTCACCTAAGAACAATTTTCGAGGGCCGGGCCGGCCGCAACGCGAAGAGCAGCAGCCAGGCAAACCCGTTCGCGCACTTGATGAAGACGCGCGGAAAGAAATCGAAAAGTTGCCGAACGTAATTGAAGTCTATCCGCAAATTCGTTTCTTCACGGAAGTGCGCTTCAACAACAAACCTTTCGCGACCGTAGTCGCTGGAATACCGGAATCGTCCAAAAATTCAGGCTCGTTTGATGGCATGAAGGGGCATTTTTTTTCATCGCCTGCCGCCGATGAAGCCATTTTGCAAATTGAATTTGCGAAGGAGCTTTCCGAAAATAACGATTCGCTGATTGGGCAGGAACTAATACTGCGTTACGCAGAGCGTCAAGCGCTGCAATCGAGTGGCGCCGGTTCCGCGGATCACAGTGGGGAGTCGCCCGGCGGTTTTTCTGTTGTACCGAAGGAGTTGCGGCTCAAGATCATCGGGATTGTGGAAACGGAGCCTGCTCAGGGATTCGGCGGATATGGCAACGCGCGGCTGCTAATCCCTCTGGAAACGGCCTCAACGTTGCGTGCTGCACAGGTGAATGATCTGCGGGACATCGTGCGCGATTCAGCCGCGAATAAGACTACTTATGCATCGCTTTCCGTGCGCGCAAAGTCTCCGTCGCAGGTTGAGTCTCTCGAAACCTCCATCAAAAACCTCGGCTTTAATGCATTCTCTTTACTGGATGCCTCCAAATCGCTGCGGACTTTTTTCTCTGTCTTTGATTCACTTTTGGGAATATTTGGCACTTTGGCTCTGGCAGTCGCCACGCTTGGCATCGTGAATACCCTGGTTATGTCCATTCTGGAGCGACGCCGTGAGATCGGGGTGTTGAAAGCTCTTGGCGCCGCCGATTCCGACGTGCAGCGACTTTTCTTTGTCGAGGCTGGGGTCATGGGTTCGCTTGGCGGAATTCTGGGCGTGACCTTTGGCTGGTTGCTCGGCCGCGCAGTTACTTACGGCACCAACGTTTATCTGCATCGGCAAAATCTCAATTCGATTGAACTCTCTTCGGTCCCGTGGTGGCTGGTGCTGACTGCGCTCGTCTTCGCGGTGCTTGTGAGTCTCGCTGCCGGGCTCTATCCTGCTTCGCGTGCAGCTAAGCTTAATCCGGTTGACGCTCTCCGCTATGAATAGAGCGGCGTGTCGATGGCTCGGAATATTCTTGGTACTTTGCATCGTGTTTATGCCGCGGCCAACGCTGGCGGCCGGCCGTGTGGAATGCAATTCGCTGCCTAGCAAAATCCTGGCGCGTGCCTTGCCCTACTGCATAGTTCTTCCGCAGTCTTTTGACACTGACAAAGCTCGCACCTTTCCGGTGTTGTACTTCCTTCATGGTCTGGGAGATAACGAACAATTCTTTGTCCATTCCGGCGCATGGAATCTTGTGGAGGACATGCGCGACAAAGGCGAGCTCAAAGATTTTCTGATCGCCACGCCCGATGCTCGCTCCACGTTCTATATCAACGCCCGTGATGGCAAAGAGCGCTACGAGGATTTTCTGCTGCAGGAGTTTTTTCCCTACGTGGAAAAGCATTATCGAGTGGCAGCAGGCCGGGCCAATCGAGCCATCTCCGGAATTTCGATGGGCGGTTATGGTGCTCTGTATTTAGCGTTTCGGCATCCACAACTTTTTTCGTCGGTAAGCGCTCACAGTGCCGCACTGATTGAGAAGCTTCCCAATTTCCTTGCCGGGGCGCTGCCAGATTCGCCCAGATCTCGCGTGCTCGGTAACGCCTTTGGAAATCCGCCCGATCCCGTTTTCTGGCAGGCGCATAACCCCATCGTTATTGCACGAACGGCAAATTTAGCGCATCTGAATATTTATTTTGATTGTGGAGATCGGGATGACTTCGGCTTTGAGGCTGGAGCGATTGCTCTAGATAAAGTACTGGCGTCTCGACAAATTCCCCACGAATTTCACATCTACCCAGGCCGCCATGACGCCTCGTACTTCGCCGAACATCTGCCAGCATCGCTGGAATTTCACTCGCGCCATTTTCCTAAGTAGTGGCACAAATGTTCAGTAACAATTTCTTCTGATTCGCCGGTTATTGTGGCACGGGAGCATGTGGAGGTTCTGATGGCCCGACAGCGGGTGTATCCGTGGCGCCTTTTGGCTTGCCTACGGTGGATATGCTTTCGACGTTGAATCTCTTGTAGTCCGAGTAGCGGATCACAGCGTTTACCTTAAAGCCTTTCACCAGCAAGACGCGAACGCCAACATGAACTTCGGCGTACGTCGGCAGCCATACTTCGTTGTTGGTAAAGGCCTGCTCAAAGACGAAGCTCGTACCTTTCTGCAAATTGGCCAGCATGCCTGCAGCTAACTTGAAGTCGCCTACAAAGTAAGCTTCGAGGCGCGCCACGTCGTGGCTCTTTTCGTCGATCCAAACCACGCCCGCGAGCTTCTGTACCAGTTTTTCCGCGAGTTTGTGGGGCTTAAACTCTGGATTCGGTTCGAAATCAAAAACGAGTACGTCCTGTCCGCGGAAGCGCTCACGTCTGGGATTCACAAACTGGCACGCTCGCAAGAAAACCTCGATGCCTGGGTCGTCATCGTCTTTCTTTGGTTTTTCTTTATCTTTGGCGTCCTTCTTCTCGTGCTCGCGAATTTCTTTCTGTGTTTTTTCGTTTTCCTTCTTTTGTTCTTCTTCACCGAGGGGCTTGCCGTCTTTGCTGATTAGCGTGGAAATCTCGTCGCCGTCCAAATAGAAGAAGGTGTACTCCTTGGCCTCGCGTTTGGTCACTTTTCCGGTTTTATCGTATTCGGTTTCTTCTTCCGCGCGGGTGCCGGTGTAATTTTCTTTTATTTTGTCGATGGCTTTCTGATTGTCGTCGATTTCCTTGAAGAGCGCTTTCAGATCAGGCAACTGCACCTGCGACTTCTTCGGAAAATCGAAAACTCTCTCGCCCACGGTGCCGTTCACAACCGCGCGAGTGACAGTGATGTCATAAACGTCGCTTCCACGGTGTAGTTGGATTTTGAACGGAAGCTTCACGCCGTCCTGAGTGCGGTAATCGTCGTACAGGATTTGCTCATCGATGCCACCGATCGTGGCGGCTTCTTTCACGATAAGGTGGGTCTGTGGATCGAAGAATATTTCGCGCTTCAAACCTGCGGAGGTGCTCAGTTCAATCTGCAGTGCGTCCTTCCCGCGCACCTGAGCATGGCCGACAAGAGCGATCCCCAGTTTGTTTTTTTTCGCATTGAGCAGCCGCGAATTGTAGTACTGGCCTGCAGCTTCCAGTTGAGCGCCTTCCGGCCCAACCAGGGTTGCAAGTTCGCCGGCGTTCTGGTGCCAAGCGGATTTCCCGTTGTAGGCCTCGATTGAGGTTCGATCACCATCTACGAGTTCTGAATAGTAGCGGTTCGATTGCTTGGTGATCAGGGTGTACGTGCCAGCCTTCTGATTCGCGCTATTAGCAAAAGTACCTTCGAGCGTCAGGGTATTAACCTTCGCTAGAACTTTTGAACCGCCCTCGGCTTTGATGTACTGGTCTACAATCTTGGCAGCATCCTGCGCGTGGGCAGGGATGGCGATACACGCGGGAATGAGCGCGATGATTGCCCGAAGCAGGTGCGTGCGCATAGGTCTTACTGGTATGAACGCAGAAACTCGTGAAAGGTTTCAGCCATGCCGGTATCAATTGGTTAGGAGGGCAGATTTATGGCAACCGCGACAAACAAAGGAATAGTCAGCAAACCCAGTAAACACTCGGTGGAACAAACGGTTGAAGCGCTTCAGAACTTACTCAAATCCAAGGGAGTCGCGGTGTTCGCGTTGATCGACCACAGTGGAGAGGCGGAAAAAGTGGGGTTGAAAATGCGGCCTACCAAGTTGCTGGTCTTTGGCAACCCGAAGGCCGGCACGCCATTGATGTTGGCGTCGCCCAGCAGCGCCATCGACCTTCCGCTGAAATTGCTGGTTTGGGAAGACGCTCAAGGAAAGGTCTGGGTTTCGTACAACAGCCCCGAATACTTAAGGGAGCGGCACGGACTGCCTCAGGAGCTAATGCAAAACATCGCGGTCGTGGAAGGTCTAGCGGCTAAAGCCGGGGAATGAGTGCGCGAAGGTGCGCCGCCGTTCGAACGGGGAATGTCGACGCGCCGACAATTGAACGAATGTCGGCTGGCCATAATGTCGGCGTGTCGACAATTGCACAAAATGTCGGACGCACAAATGTCAGAGGGCCGACAATTTGTACTTTTGTATCCAGTGCTCGGCAGAAGTACGACAAGTTCTTGTTTCACGTGAAACAGATTGTGCTTTTGTATCGAGCAGTCGTCAGAAGGAAGACAAAATTCTTGTTCCACGTGAAACAGAAATCATTCGAACGGCGAGTGTCATTCGAATGCGGAGGTCATTCGAACGGGCGTCGCAGCTCGATGTGCGGTTACTCGGCGTAGTTATACGGGGCGGTGACGCTGAATGAGCTAGCTATCGTAGTAGCGTCCATTTGCTTCATCGCCAATGATGGCAAAGTCACAGTTGGAGGTTTCGAGTGGATCGGACTTCCACGAGAATCCCGCGGAGGGCACTTCAACTTGTGCTTCCAGTTGGCAGCTCGCCGCCGTGCCGGAAAAACGGAAATGCCGGGAAGCGTCTTTATAGCGCACGGTCTGTCCATTTGATTTCCAAATAATCTTGAAGGTCATCCGTGCGGGAGTGGCTACCGAGTCCAGCGCCGGCCAGCGCGGTTGATCCACGACCGCGACGTCACGCATTTCTGCTGTGCAGGTATTACCATTGGGACTGAATTTTGCGCCACCATCGGGTACCGCAACAACCCAGTAAAGTCCTGATGGCGAGATGGGAGGATGAAAGTCATGAATCTGATTGGCAGGGACAGCCTGTCCCTGAAATAGCGTAAGTCAAATGTGCGTGAAGGTGCCTTGCTGTGTTGTTCGGCCGGCCCAATACTCGCCCTGCATCAGGCCATAATCGGTAGTAGCGCTGCCAAAGGCGATTCGATTTCCCTTGTTATCCGTGCCCATCCCAGTGAAGGTGCTGCAGCGGGCCACTCGCCCCTTGAAATGATAAATGTGTGACGGTTCGAGGTTGATTGCAGCGGGCTGATTGTGGCTGCCGTTTTTATCAAGCCAGGGAATTGGATATGGATCGGTTCCACCGTTCGCGGTGGACAAAGATTGAGCTTCGAGAGCTTGAATCCCGCCAGGAATTGCGAGCGGCAAAAGCAGCGCTCCGCTGGCTTTGAGAATGTCTCTACGAGTGCATAAGGCACACGATGTTATAGAGGATGTCATCATGACCTCCGTTTTGGACTAGGCGGGTGCCACGATAGCGCACCGGGAACAACGGCTACAACATGCTTGTGGTTCCAAACGTGAAACGGGCCGGACTCCTTAACGAGAGCCCGGCCCGTTCTGGTTATGTTGCAAATTGCCAGAACTCGCGGTGTGACCGGAAGTTCCAGTCACGCTCTAATTCTGCGACTTTAGAATCCTCTGCGAGCCTCATCGGCTTCTTCAGCCAAGCGCATGAGCACCGAGACGATTCCGGTATTTTTGCCGGTCGCGGGGTCAAGGAACAGGCCGTCCTGAACAAAGCTAACGACGGACGCCACGGCTCCGCCCTGGGCTGTGGAGGTTGGACGGATGATCGATACCGGCCCCAGCTTGGGATCCAGGAATATCGTGGGTTCGGGCATGATCAAGTTGGTCTGGAAGGAATCGGCTACGTTGGCACCCGTCGCTCCGGTATTCGGGTCGACGCCGATGTTGAGGTTGGGGAAGGTCAGATTGCCATCCGTGATGTTGGTGGCGTTGCCGGCTTTGTCGTGCCAGGTTTGGAAGTGCATGATTTCGCTACCGCCAATACTCAGCAGCACGCGCAAAACTTCCACGTCCGTCACTTTTTGGGCGAGCGAAGGATACAAGCTGCTGCCGCCTTGCTCGATGAACGCAAAGTGGAAGCCAGCGGTGTTGGCGATGGCCTGGAGGTGAGTGGAAATGTTACCGGCTGCGTCCACACCGAGGTCGGCGTCGCTTAGAGGAATAGCGGGATGTTGCCCCTTGGCGAGATCTGGAACGGCGTTCTCGAAGGTTCCTCCGAGATCCGGATTGGCGCTGTCGCTGCGGTAGCGGGTCCACCATGAGGTGTCGATGGTTAATTGCTTTAAGTTGGTGAGACGGCCATTTTGCGGAACTCCGGATACCTGGCTCGGCGGGAGTATGGCAAAACTACTCAGGTCTATTGGTTTTGCACCTTTGGACTGCAGGTAATTGTTCAGGAATCTGTGGTGGCTGATTTCGTCGTCGGTGTTGTCGGCAATATATTGGGGCATATCGCCGTCTAACACTAGAAGGCCGGTGATGTAATCGGGAGCAAGGCCGGTTTTGAATGGGATATCGATGGCGGACAGCCCTTGATTCGTTGCCCCACCAAGTTCCGCATACTGTATCCACAGGTCGGCTTCGACCTGCTCAAGGGCGCTTAGAAACGTGAGAATGGCAATATCCCCTTTAGTGACACGGCTTTTGCTTTCATCGGCGAACGCGCTCGTAGCGGTGCCGGCTAAGCCGGCTCCGATGGCGACGGCGCCACCTGCCAACGCGCCGGTCTTGAGGAGCGACCTCCGGTTCACTGAACGGTTCATAATACTTTTTTCTTTCTCCATTTCATTCCTTCCTTTGCGTTGTTTAGATTTGTGCTGCGGAGGAGATACGGTAATTGGGTCTGAGCGCAGAAGTGCCACGGAGAGGTCACGCGATTGTCCAACTTGTGTAACGTTTTTGGCACTGGGGTGCGCTGTTGGCTAAGGTATTCAAGTTGAAGGACGAGGCGAATTTCGGCGTTTCGGCATCCTATAAACCCAGATGATGGAATCTGCTGGCCACTTTGATATTGGATTTGTATACAGACACGGCATTGTTGGGGGAGGCGGCGGTAATACACGCTGCTCTGTATTCCGGGAAAATAAATTTGGTAGCGATTGTCAACGAGCAGTCATCGTCGGCAAAGAGGATCACCATGCAAAAAAAACGAGGCTTCCAAACTCATTTCAAGCTCATTGCGATGACAGCAATTTTTGCCTATTTGCCGCTTGCGGCCAGATGTCAAAGCGCTGCCGCTGCTACAACTTCGGCGTCAACAGAGATGGCCGCGGACATAAAGGCTTTGGTAGTGTCGGTGAACCGCTTGCAGTCGCAGGTTGAAACTCTGAATTCACAAATGAGTGAGTTGCGGAATGCGCAGCAGGAAGCGCTGCGAGAGGCTGAACAACTGCGGACCGAACTTAGTCAAACCAAAAAGCAGCTGACGGCCAAAACCGGCAACAACCCGGCGCTTCACGAAGCGCGTCCGGCGGCATCGCAGGTGCCGTCTACATCCGAGCCGTACTCGTCATCGTTGTCCTCAGCCTCGGCAAGTTTGCCGGGGCAAGGACGGTCAGCTGGCGATCCTTCAGATGGAGATCTGCAACAGAGAGTCTCCAAGTTGGAAGAGGACCAGGAATTGATGAACGACAAAATTGTTGAGCAGAGCCAGACTAAAGTAGAGAGCGGCTCAAAATATCGCGTGCGGCTGTCTGGCCTGGTACTCCTCAACACCGCGGTCACGCGCGGCTCGGTGGATAATCTCGACATCCCGCAATTTGCGGTGCCACCGGTGGCGCCCGGAGTAGCGGGAACCTTTTCGGGCTCACTTCGTCAATCGCAAATTGGAGTTGAAACTTTCGGGCCGGACATTGCCGGGGCCCGCACCAGCGCGAATGTGAAATTCGATTTTGCCGGGGGCTTTCCGAACGTACCGAATGGCGCGGCATTCGGAGTGGTCCGTTTGCGCACCGGAACGGTACGGCTGGATTGGGCGAACACCTCCATTGTTGCGGGACAGGATGCCATTTTCTTCGCGCCGCTTACTCCCACGACGCTCAGTTCTCTGGCAATTCCTGCGCTGTCTTATTCCGGTAATCTGTGGAGCTGGACTCCGCAGGTGCGCATCGAGCATCGGTTTGCGCTCTCTGAAAATTCAGGGATTCGAATCCAGGCCGGCATTCTGGATTCGCTGACCGGTGATGTTCCGCTGCAGAGCTATCGTAACCCCAGCGTCGGAGAAGAATCAGGGCAGCCGGCGTACGCCACGCACATCGGCTACAGCCAACGTATTTTTGGACGGGATTTGAATGTTGGGATCGGCGGCTATTATGGACGCCAGAACTGGGCCTTCGGACGAGCGGTTGATGGATGGGCCGGCGTTACTGATGTAACTGTGCCACTCGGAGAGTTCCTTGATTTCAGCGCGGAGTTTTATCGCGGACGCGCGGTAGGCGGATTGGGCGGCGGAGTTGGGCAGAGTATTCTGCTCTCCGGGTCTCTCTACAACGCAAAGACGGAGATTTATGGACTGGACTCCACTGGCGGCTGGCTGCAATTGAAGTTCAAGCCGAGACCCAATTTCGAAGTCAACTTTGCCTACGGGGAAGATGTACCGTTTGCCGGGGAATTGAGACGATTCCCGGCGACTGCGCTTTATTACGGTTACTCGATTTCCAGGAACCAGAGTCCATTTGTTAATTTTATTTATCGAGTGCGGTCGGATGTGCTGTTTTCGATGGAATATAAAAGGCTGCAAACCAATCCATTGAATAGCAACCCGTACATTGCCAATCAGGTGATTATGAGCTTAGGGTATGCATTTTGACGCGGGCGACGAGATGAGCAGGTTTTTCAAGGCGCTCGGCAGCTTGATCCTGTTGGCGGCATATTTGGGCGGGTCGCAAATCCGCGCGCAGCAAAAAATAGTGTCCGCTAGAGTGGAGATTGCGCGGCCCAACGCGACCGATGCGGCGAAGACCTCGGGAAGCAAAGCGCCCGATGCCTCCAACGTGGCGATCTGGCTGGTGCCTCTTGATCCGATGGGCGCGGCTGTCGCGGTCTCCAGCAGGTTGCCAAATTCCCCGCAACTGGTGCAACGGAACAAGACCTTCGAGCCCCATGTGTTGATTGTGCGACTAGGGACCATGGTTGAATTCCCGAATCAGGATCCCTTCTTTCACAATATTTTTTCGCTCTACGATGGGCGGCGTTTTGATCTGGGGTTGTACGAATCAGGGACCAAGCGCAGCGTCAAATTCGATCGACCCGGTGTGAGCTTCCTGTTCTGCAACATCCACGCGGAAATGAGCGCGGTGGTGTTGTCGGTCGATACGCCGTACTTTGCGCTTTCGGACCGCAACGGAAACGTGACCATACGCAACGTTCCAGACGGGCGATATGAAATGCACGTGTGGTACGAACGGAGTGTGCCGGCACAATTACAAGAGTTGACACGAGTGGTAACGGTTTCGGAGTCTTCGCGGAGTCTGGGGTTGTTACATCTTACCGAGGTGCCTAATTTCACGCTGGCGCACAAAAACAAATACGGACTGGACTACGTTCCAGCTCCTAAACCCGACTATGACCACCCGTGATTTCAAGCCGTAAGTCCGAGCAGGCCAAGCGCCGCCGAACGTCGTGAGTCTTCTAAAATCGCGATTTTACAATTTGTTGACAATCTCCCAACACCGTCCTGACAAGGCGCTAGCCGGAATATCTTATCTTTCCTGTTGGATAAGCTGTGACGGCTGCGGAATAAACTTACCTGCTTGGCCGTCTAATTGGATGACTGAACGGTATTTGCGGCAATGGTGTGAACTAGAAGGCAAAGGGAAGTTGTATGGAGCGTAGTTGTATAATAACGCTACCCTTCAACCGCAAAGCATAGCGGCGGGACAGGTGTTTGACGTGCGGTCCCAAAGGAAACCATGGATACGGTACTGGTAGTCGAAGATAGCCGCCCGATGCAACGAACTTTGCAGCGTCTGTTCGAGTCTGACGGGTTTGCCGTGCAGATTGCTTCGGACGGTGTTGCTGGGCTGGAAAGCTTTCGAAAGCAAAGCCCCAACGTGGTGGTGCTGGATCTGAAGCTTCCATACATGCCCGGTAAAGAAGTCTGCCGTGCGTTCAAAGCTCACTCCGCATCTGTCCCGGTGATTGTGCTGAGCGCCAACAATGAGGTGGAAGACAAGGTACTGTTGCTGGAACTGGGCGCGGATGACTACGTAACCAAGCCGTTCAGCCCGAAGGAACTACTGGCGCGGGTGCGACGCGCGATGCGCCGGAGTGGCCAGCCGGCGGAGGCTTCCAGTCCCGGAAGCCAACATGATGTACTGGCCTTTGACGAAGTGTTGGTGGACTTCACCAGCATGGTGGCTACCCGCGGTGCAAAATCGCTGACCTTCACCGCCCAGGAATACAAACTGCTGAAATACTTCGCAAATTCTCCCTCGCGCGTCATTTCCAGGGAAGAATTGCTGAACGAAGTGTGGGGCTATCAAAATTATCCGACCACACGGACCGTGGATAACCACGTACTACGTCTGCGCCAAAAACTCGAGCCGGACCCGGCCAATCCTCGCTACTTCCTCACCATGCATGGCTCTGGCTACAAATTCTCACCCAGCGATTCGGGGCTCTCTTCCGAGAAGTAATGCCGCCCGCTTGGAGACTCATGGCGCGCCTGCGATTGCGCACCCAGCTTCTCGTTGGCACCCTGCTGATCATCTGCGCTCTATTGGGATCGCTGCTGGTAATCGTTCGTCACATTGTGCGCACGGAGATCGCCGATGGCGTGCAACAAAGCACGGACGCCTCACTGCACGCGTTTGAAAATGTGCAACGGCAGCGTGACATTGAACTCTCGCGGACCGCGGCCTTGATGGCTGAACTGCCGCCCCTCAAAGCGGTGCTCGCAACGCAGCATGCGCTGACGATTCAAGACGCTTCGGAACCGTTCTGGAAGCTGGCTGGCAGCCAACTCTTCGTGTTGTCCAGCCCGGATGGACAGATCTACGGTTTTCATGTGTCCGAGCACGGATGGGATGCCGCGCTTGCTGAAGCTAGTCTCAAAAGATCCATCGAGCAGGGCGACGATTCGGCGTGGTGGTACGGTCAAGGCCAACTCTACCGCGTCTTCCTCCATACCATTTTTGCAGGGGCCGGGAACAATCAGAGACAGGTTGGCATCATCGCGCTTGGGTATCAAATTGATTCGAGCGTTGCGGCACAGTTGTCGTTGGCGTCGGGTAGCCAGATTGCGCTGGTTACCGGAGATCAAATCATTGCTACAACTCTTCCTCCCTCGGAACAAAAGGCGCTGGCGCGAATGCGAGCGGAGTGGTCGGGTTCCAGCAAGTCTCAAGAGCTGGAGCTGGGCGCAAGTTCCTACCAGGCTGCGGATGTGTTGCTGCACGCAGGGCCGCCGGCGGATGTGCGGTGCTATGTACTTATGTCGCTCGAACCTGCCAATGCATATCTCCGGCGGTTGAATCGGACGATTATCATTTTGGGCGTGTCTGCCATTGTGCTGGCCGGACTGCTGCTCAGTTTCGTTTCGCGCACCATCACCCATCCCTTGGATGATCTTGTCGCGGGCGTTCGCGCATTGGCGGGTGGCGACTACGTTTATTCCATTAACCCCCGTGGCAGCAGCGAAGTCGCGGAACTTGGAGAAGCTTTTTCCAAAATGCGTGGCGAATTGCTTGCTGCGGAGCAGAGACGTTTTGCGAACGAGAGAATCGCCGCGCTTGGTAGAGCCGCGAGTTCCATTTCTCACGATTTGCGGCATTACCTGGCTGCTGTGGTGGCTAACGCCGAATTCCTTTATGAAGCGGAAAAGTTAAAGCTCAATCGCGACGACATCTACGGTGAAATTAAAACCGCTTCCGAGCAAATGACTGACTTGCTGGATTCGCTGCGCGAACTTTCTCGCGGGGAAAGGTCGATTTCGCCACGTCCCGCGTCGATAGACAATACGATTCGTCACGCCGTGGACGCCGTGCGGGCGCGGCCGGAAATGCGCAACCGGGAAATTTTGATTCGAACCACGGGAGATATGCGTGGCACTTTCGATCCGCAAAAGATTGAACGTGTTTTTTTTAACCTGGTGCTGAATGCTTGCGAGGCTTCCATCACCACGCAAGGCGAAATCGAGATTGAACTACACTCCTCGCCCACGTTGTTTGAGATTCGCGTAATCGATCACGGATCCGGCGTACCGTCCGCCATTTGTCACACGTTGTTCGATCCATTTGTGAGTTCCGGGAAATCAAATGGAACCGGCTTGGGACTAGCCATAGTCAGCAAAGTAATTCATGACCACGGCGGTTCCGTAGCGGTGCAAGAGACTTCCGCGTTAGGAACCACTTTTTTGGTCAGGCTGCCGCGCGCGCCACAAGTCATTCACGAAGCCGCCCACGCAATCAGCCTTTGAGATTCTTTCCAGCGTAAACATTCGAGTTTTTGCGTCATTCGGCCCGGCGCCCCCTTGAGACAATTTAGGGGCTGCTTGTTGACAACGTTTTTGCCAGACCGCGACAACCTTTGTCCTCCCGCCAAGCACAATTCTCAATAACGAGAGCCGCAAGCAGGAGAATTCCCGGCCTCCATCTCAGAGAGGAAAAAAAGTATGTTTACAAAATCACTCGGTAAAATCTCAGGGGTTGTTTTGTTTTGTCTCGCAGTGGGCACTACCGCATCCGCTCAGTATGGCGGTGGCGGTGGAACTGCCGGCGCGCCCGGCGCTACTGGAACGGGTAATATGGCGGCCCCAGGAACTAATTACAGCTATGGCAATGGCAAAGCGATCGGCATCGGAGTAGGAGCCGCAGCGGGCGCCGCGGTCGGCGTTGCGTTGTACATCCATCACCGCCACGTCAAGGCCAATGAGGCGGCTCAGGGTGTTCAATCACCCAAGTCCGAAGCGTCGATCATCGGCTGCACACAGTCTTCGTTAACTGGAGTCACGTTAAAGAACGAAAATGACAACCTGACTTACACGATTCTTTCCAGTGGCAGCACGAAAGTGCAGCCGGGGCAGCGCGTTGAATTGCAGGGCGCGGTGTTAAACCAAAAGTCTGGTGTCAACGCCTTCAGTGTTCATCAGCTGGTCGATAATTACGGCGCTTGCGGATCGTCCGCGGTGGTCGCGCAGAAAACCGGCGACGACAAGGGCATCTTGACTTCAAAGTTGAATTAGTAACGGCAGCGATGAAAGTACAAGTTTTACCCTGCCCTTTGTATCACCTCGACTGTTCTTCAGAGAGGGATGGATCTAGAAGTGATTATCTAAGTCCATCCTTCCTGAACACTCACTGTCTCTCCCGCGACTCACTCGCACATCCTTTAATCCCGCGAAGCAAACCCTCACGCTTTTCTCTAGACGGCTCCGATATTTGGCAGGCTAACTAGCCGTGGGCTTATTGGGAAAAAAATGGACGGCCGGGAAGAAGCTCCCGGCCGTCCACATCCGTTGGGGGCTATTTATTGGTTACTCGACGGATCCATCCTGCTCAGCAGCGATGGGTGTCAACGTTCCGAAGAGTCCATGGGTCTCATGGTCTGGGCCAGCGCTGAAGAACAGAGTTGTGGAAGGGCCTGCGGTTGCTCCATTGCCGAACGTCAAGGACCAAAGTCCGTCGATGAACAGCAGGGAATCGTCGGGAGCCTTCACGAAACCTTCAAACTTGTGGTCGAAGCCGTTGAACGCAGCGACCCAACCGCTTCCAAAGTTTCCCACCAGGATCGAGTTGCTGAAGGTGCCGAAATCTCGCGGCGTCCACACCACTCCCCACGGAGAGTTGAACCAGTCGCCATGTTGGAGGCGGCCGATGTGCTTGCCTGCAGGCGTGAAAATTTCAACGAAGCCCAAACCGGTGCCCGGCACATTATCGTGCCGATCGGCGGTCTGCTTGGCGTAAGTAACAAACAAGCTGCCGCCGATGTTCTGAACATTGAACGGCGCGAATCCCTTAGGAATGCGATCGGCGTCATCATCATCGTCGCCGTCATGGTCAGCTTTCACAGTGAAGGCGTCAGAAGGCAACTGCACCTGTTTAAAATTGGTGTCGTACACTTCGATAGTGGCGGCGCGAAAATTTGAAACGTACAGGAAGCGCTTTCCGTTGTTAACCGCTATGGTTGCGCCTTTATAGACGGCTCCGTTTGAGGAACCGTTATCGTTATTATCAACTTTCAGGATGGCTGACGCTCCGCCATTCCATCCAGAGATGGTTCCGTCCTCAGTTGAAAAAATGAACACTGCGGGATTCCCGTTCGGGAGCACAAAGTCAGCGCTGCCATTGAACACCGCGCCGGTCGGAGCCGCGATGGTGCCTGCGGGCGCATTCTTAGGGGGTGGAATGATTACGGTTCCGTTCCCATTGATGGGAATGATTTGACCCGTCCCGGTGTATAGCGTGGAGACTCCGGCGTTATTGTCACTGACCCACCAAGGACTGGTGGCGCTGCGGGTGATGCCCCAGGGATTGGCTAAATTGGGGTCGTGGACTGTGGCGTTTCCCACGATGTCAGAAACCAGGTTGGTCTGCGTGTAATGTTGCGCAGAAGCGTTACCTGGGTATAGCAGTACGGCTGAAACCATTGCGAACAGCAGGTTCATAGATCTGAACATGAACTTCATGATTGGTGTTGCCTCCTGTTTTAAATGTTGGATCGCGAAAACCTTGGGAACGATGGTCCGTGCTTGCATCGAGTAAGCGTGGCTAACGCTTGAGGATTGCTCGCTGGGTATTTGAACTAGCGGCGCGCGTGAACGACGAGCGACCTGAGCGAACTTTCATGCACTGCGTCGATCCGATGTACCGATGCAAATCGGGACGTTTACGATGATCGAAGCTTGCGAAGAGTACTGCCAGTGCGAAGTTGTAACTTCTTAAGTACGTTGGGCGTGACAATATTTTTGCAATTATTTGCTGGCAATTTCTTATTGGTTGGCTTGCAATTACGGGTTAACCTGTTCCGCGAACACGGCGCGCTGAGTGAGTTCAAATGTGTTGCGGGCGGGCGGAAAAATCCGCCACATTGTTACCAGCTAACACTCATAGGTCAGGCGTTTGTTAACTCAGTTGCGTCCGAAAACGGCCGCCAGGATTAGTTTGAGAAGAGACCCTGAAGGTGCTGGAGGTCAGGGGCCGTGGCGTCGGAGACGGCGTAGAATTCCATGCCTTGTTTGCGCCAGTCGATCCACTGGTACCCCTGGATCGAGCCGGTGCGCGGAGCCGCATCCTTTTCTGAAGTAGGCCAAATGAAAACGTTTACGACATGTTTGCGACGGCCATACACCAGCGCCGCAACGGTGCGGTTGTCCACCACATCAAGACGTCCGCCCTGTAATGGAAAACCCTGTTCAGTAAAATCGCGGACTGGCGGAGCAAAGTCTACCTTCCCGTCGAACCAGGGTTTGACGGTGTGTTGATCGGTGGAGATGACATCTTCCAGGTGCCCTGGTTGCAGCGATCTCAGGTGCGCGTCAACAATCTTGCTGGCCATCAGGGTTTCGCGGCTATCCGCTCGGTTAAGAGATGCGACTCGCCAGCCGCCGTAAATCAACAAGAGAAGTGCGGCCGCAGCGGCTAGCCATCGCCATTCGGTGGAGGCACGCGCCGGGAACGACACCGTCGCAGCCTTGACATGAAGGTCGGCCAGAATCTTCTTGCGGAACGCCGGAGACATCTTTTCGTAGGGTTGCGCGACGTTTATGGTGGAGCGCAGAGACTCCAGAGCATCCAGTGCGGCAACGCATTCTGGGCACTGTTCGAGATGACTCTCAAATTCAGCGGCCCTGAGGGCGTCCAATTCATTGTCGAAATAACCGTGAACCGAGGTATCGGCGCGTTCACACGCCATGGGTGGCCTCCTTGGGCGCAGCACTACTTAGAGCCATCTGAAGCTGCCTACGGGCGCGCGAAAGCGTGGACATCACCGTCCCGATGGGAATCGAAGTGATCGAGGCAATTTCTTTGTAGGAACATCCTTCGAGCTCCCGAAGCACGATGACTTCGCGGTACCGCGGTGGCAAAGACTTCAGCGCCTCGGACAGGCGGTCGCGGTCATTGCTGGCGATGGCCAGTGTTTCAGGTGAAGGGCTTGGCAGCCCGTGAACTTCTTCGTTGAATTCGGTCATATCTTTGGCCTTGCGATTTTTGTCTAGCCAGGTGTAACAGGTATTCCGGACGATTTGCAGGAGCCAGGCCCGGGCATCCCCACCATGAAAACCATAAAAGAACCGGTAGGCCCGCAACAGTGCTTCCTGTGCGGCGTCCTCGGCATCGGCGCGGCTGCGCAAAAGCCAGCGGGCCAGATTGAAAGCGGCATCGAGATGCGGGAGCACCAACGTCTCGAAGCGCACCTGCTCCTGTGAGTCCAGCACGTCCGAACCTTTCCCTTGGACAGGATTGCTCACTATTAGGAACTCCCGGAGCCCTGACTTTATTCCCATTTCGTCATTAGTTCTTAATTTTTTTTTGACCTTTGTAAACAGATTCACCGGAGCGTTGGTGGAATAAAAGACGGACCCCTTTGGTCTGCATACATGAAACACGTCCAAGAGCGGCGCAGTACCCCTCGATTCTTAGAACCCTGCGCCGCTCGTTTCAAAGCGCTACATCCGGACGATGCCGAAATTGAGCTACACAACCTACAGAAATGTAAGGTCCAGGAGGAATTATGGCTGAGAAGTTCAAAGAAGAACTGCTTCACGATCACAACCACGATGGCGTCGACCGCCGTGGGTTCTTGAAGTGCATGGCGTGGGCGGGAACAGGCGCCTTCTGCATCATGCAAGGTGGTGTTTTGAAGTCCTATAGCATGAGTCAGATGTCGCAGATGGCCGACAAAGTAGGAAAGGGCGAGCTGAGCTTCGTGCAGATCAGCGATAGCCACATGGGCTTCAACAAAGCCGCGAATCCGGATGTGGTGGGAACGTTGAAGACCGCGATTGACAAGGTGAATGCCTTGTCGACACCAGCAGAATTCATGTTGCATACCGGCGACATCAGCCATCTCTCGAAGCCGGAAGAGTTCGATACGGTGGACCAAATTTTGAAAGGCGCCACACCTAAAGATATTTTTTACGTTCCTGGCGAGCATGACATGCTGAACGATGACGGCAAACAGTATCTGGAACGCTACGGAAAAAACACCAAGGGCGCCGGATGGTACAGCTTCGACAAGAAGGGCGTGCACTTTATAGGCCTGGTCAATGTGCTGAACTTGAAGGCCGGCGGACTAGGCACGCTGGGACACGATCAGCTCGAATGGATGGAAGATGACGTCAAGCATCTGAAGAGCAGCACGCCGATCGTGGTGTTCGCGCACATTCCGCTGTGGTCCATTTATCCGGAGTGGGGTTGGGGAACGGAAGATAGCGCGCAGGCGCTCGCGTATTTGAAGAAGTTTGGATCCGTAACCGTTCTGAATGGACACATCCACCAGACCATGCAAAAGGTGGAAGGCAACGTAACATTTCACACTGCCGCATCAACCGCGTTTCCGCAGCCGGAACCTGGCAAGGCGCCGTCACCCGGCCCGATGAAAGTACCCGCCGAGCAATTGAAAAGCGTGCTCGGAATCACCGATGTGAGTTACGTGCATGGCCAGCACGCGTTGGCGGTAGTGGATTCTTCGCTGGCTTAAGAAGCGCCACAAAAAAGTTCCAAAAAAGCAGCTAAATAAGAGAGAGGGAAAAAACATGAGGAGAATTGTGTCTACTGCAGTGTTGTTTGCGACCACGTTTGGAGTTGCATTCGTGGGTCTGCGCGCCGGGGAAAGGAATATATCGGCCGCAGCGCAACAGAAAACGGACGCGACAGAAGTAAAGATCGACAATTTCAGTTTCGGACCCGCGGAACTGAAGGTTCCGGTGGGAACGAGAGTCACCTGGACAAATCGCGACGATATTCCGCATACCGCGGTCAGCACCGACAAAACGTTCAAATCCAAAGTGCTGGATACCGACGAGAAGTTTTCGTTCACTTTCAGCAAGCCGGGCACCTACGAATATTTCTGCTCCATTCACCCGAAGATGACCGGCAAAGTCGTAGTGCAGTGAGGGGTCGATGAGTGTAAATCCGTTCGACCTCAAGACTGTTCTACTGGCCAAGCACGCGCAGCACGTGGTGCTGATTCATTTTCCCATCGCGCTGTTTACGGTGGCCGTGGCCTTCGACTTTCTCGCTCAGTGGGCGAAGAGTCGAAGCCTGGCCGCAGCGGCTTACTTTAATTTATTGCTGGCTGCATGCTTCACCATTCCGGTGGTAGCGACCGGCCTGGCCGCTTGGCAATTCGCATTAGAGGGCCAAAAGCTAAAAGGAATTTTGCTGATGCATCTGGTACTCGGCTGCATATCCGCCGTGGTTATCTGGGTGGTGTTTCTAATTCACTTGCGGTCGCGGCGCGATCCCGAAAAATCTTTGCCCACCTATCGCCTATCGCTGGAAGCCATCGCCGTCCTGCTAGTGGTAGTGACCGCGCACCTCGGCGGCTTTCTCAGCGGTGTGAACGGGCCCGGCTAGTCCAGCCAGGCGTAAACCCGATCGATTGGCGCTTAAGTACCAAGGAATTCGTCCACAGCTACAAGTGTGGACAGAAACTCAAAGGTAAAGGAGAACAGTTATGAAAATGTTATGTGGAATGATCGCTCTGGCCACGGCATCCGCTGCGCTAGCAAACAATGCCGCATCGTTTCCCAAAGGCGAAGTCACAAAGCTGGTGGTTGAAAAGCTGGATGTCACTACTCTGCCATCGGGGGTGCGGCCAAAACGCGATCACAACAAGAAAACCTTCAGTGACTATGGCTACATGACAAACTCGCTGGACGAGAATCAGGCTGTTGTGGCCACCCCGGAAGGAACGCAAATCAACATCAAGTTGTTGGAGCAGAAATCCTCCGCAGTCTACGTGTGCGTTTCCGGCCCGGGCGAGAACGCCAGCAGCGGCAAGATTCAGAGGGTGTTCCTGGTAAAGCTGAAAAACTCAGGCAGTCTTTTAAAGGGCAGGGAATCGTGGAAGGAATTTGACGCCTGCCCTGTGATGGGTGGGACGGACCATGATTCAACGGCCGACGCGTACGGCGGAGATTAAAGCATTTCGCGACCGGCGCCGGCACACGTTTCGAGATATTCGGATCGGACTAACCGCGGCTAGACTCGGAGTAGTCCTTTGAGCGGCCTGTCAACTGTCGCTCCTCCGTACGCCAATCTCGTTTTGTTTTTGGAACTGCTGATGGGCGTTGGACTGCTTGTTGGAGCACTTCTGGCGCGACTGAAGCGATTCACGCAACACGCGTGGTGCCAGTCGGTGATCGTGCTTGTGAATCTTTTATTGATTGTCCTCACGATGCTTCCGTCATTTCGTGCTCACGTCGCTCCGCGCATTCCTCTGAGACTTGGCAAGGCTTATTACGCCCTGGCTACTGCGCACGCCGCCTTGGGAACCCTGGCGGAAGGCGGAGGTTTGTATATCCTGCTGGCCGTGGGCACGAGCCTGTTGCCGGCGCGATTACGCATCAGGAACTACAAGCTATGGATGCGAACAGTGTTAGCGCTGTGGTGGGTGGTCCTGGTGTTGGGCGTGGCAACGTACGCCCGCTGGTACGTTCCGCATATGTTCCGGAAATAATCCGTGAACACCCGTGGCGATACAGGTCTGTCCGAATTGTGACCCCGAAGTGAAATAAATCCGCGCCGTTCTGGTCTATGTCACTGCAGGCGGGGTTACTGCTGGTGCGCGCCCGCGCTATTCGCACACGTCGCTTGACAGCAGGCCGCCGAAAAATTGTGATTCCCAGGAGATCAAAGTGAATAGCACATTGCGAATTACATTTCTATTTATGTTGAGTGCGTTTGCACTCAGTTCAGGTTCTGCCACTCCACCGAATGGCCCCCAATCGGATCAGAGCGTACAAGTTATAGAAGTGACCGCGAAGAAGTATGAATATTCGCCCGCGCCGATCCGGGTGAAAGTGGGTGCGCCAGTACAGTTGAAGCTCACATCACTCGATAAGACTCACGGCTTCAAGATTAACCTGTACCCCGACGGGGCGGACAACAAAGGTGAGCCCGGGCTGGTTTTTAATTCGAAGGAAGACTGCTTCAAACTCGAAAAGGGAACTCCCACGGTGGTGCAGTTTGTGCCGCGCACGGCAGGAACCTATTCCTTCCACTGCTGCAATCGCTGCGGGCTCGGTCACGGCGGAATGAAAGGTCAACTGGTTGTCGAACCGTAGGGCAATAAGGCTTTGTAGCTTGCTCTGTCGTTGCAATCACGTCGCGCGAACGATAGACGCTGCGTCTGGAGCGGAATAAATCGCGCTGAGTTTGGTCTATGTAGCTGAAGACCGGATATGAAAGCAAGGAAAAAACCATGGCCGAATATCGAATGACTCTAGTTGATCGTCAACAAATTGCTTCGGGCACCATGGCTTTCTGGTTCGAACCCGACGACGGCTACTTTGAATTTCGAGCCGGGCAGCATGTTGATCTTGTCTTTGCTCGGCCTCAACAAGGATGCGAAACCGACAATTTCAGGACCTTCTCTCTGGCAAGCTGCTGCCGAGAAAAGAAATCGATCATGATCGCCACGCGTATGCGCAAGACGGTCTTTAAAAACGCTCTGCAGGCTGCCGCTCTTGGTACAAAGTTCGTGGTAAGCCGCGCCAGGGGATCGTTCACGCTGCACAAAGACGTGACCAGACCCGCGGTATTTCTTGCCGGCGGCATTGGAATCGCTCCTATTCGAAGCATTCTGCAACATGCCGCTCAGGAACGTTTGGGGCATCAACTATATTTGTTCTACTCCAATCGAGCCACGGATGACGCGGCCTTCCTGGAAGAGTTGGAGAGTCTCGGCGCACAGAATCGCAATTTCATCTTCGTTCCGACCGTCACGGGACAAAGAACGCTGGCTTGGCCCTATGAGAAAGGCCACATCAATCATGAAATGTTGAAGCGTTATTTGGTAGGGCTTAAGGGACCTGTTTACTACATCGCAGGGCCTTCGGGAATGGTCACCGCCATGACCAGCATACTCAACAGCGCCGGCGTAAGCGAAGACGATATAAAGACTGAAGAGTTTGGCGACTACAAGTCATACGAAAGCGCTGAGCATGCAGCTCAGCCAACAACCGACCAGCACTTAGACTTCAGACCGTAACGTTGAAACGTATTAGTAGATGTTCTTCCGCAATCGCCGCAAACCTCCGCGTTTTGCATATCTGTCCTGAGTAATTCCTGTTTGATTGACATTTGCATTCCCTTACCCAGATGGTGGCACGTTCAGAGCGGCTCTGTCTGGAAAAGCGCGTTCCTTCCAAAATATTCCTGAATCGCGGAATTATCCAGCCACTGATCCGGTCTTACATCTAGAAGACACGAGAATGTCTTGACATCTAAATACGAAGGAACAAGGAGATTTCACATGAGTTCGGCTCGCTATTTGAAAGTGGTTTCGAAGTTAGGCCTCGCCGCGTTGGCATTGGGAATTGTGGCTGGTGGCGGAAATGCGGCAACTGTTTACCAGGGCAAGTTCACATTGCCATTCGAAGTGAACTGGGGAAGTTCCACTCTACCCGCTGGCGACTACACCTTTGAGATCTCATCGTCCCAGAGTTCGCCCTATACGCTTTACATTCACGGCCAAAAATCCAATGCCATTATCCGGGCTACTTCAGCCGACGCTGGAGTTGTTTCCAGCACTGCGCAATTGGATCTGGTGGACATCGGGGATGTGCATACCATAAAGAACTTTGAGGCTCCGGAACTAGGAGTTACTTTCAGCTACTACACTCCTAAAGAGAAGCATACAGGGCCCAAGGAAGTTCGCCACCTTCTCCACAAAGGCCCGTCACAAACGGAACCCGCGACACAGGTAAGCCAAAACAAAATGTCCATCGCGGTTCAATCCTCAGGTCGCTGAGATAACGTCATGCCAGCTACTGCAAACGCCAGGTGCAGGAATACAACAGCGCAATCACTGGCGCCGCACACCATACCAAAGCGGCGCAGCTTCAACGGGAGTACGCATTCCAGATTGGAATCGGCCTCGAGGAAGTCTGCGCCGATCATTTCTGGCACAGACAAAAATAATTTGACTGAAGCAGAAATTATAAAACGCGCCCAGAATGGCGATCACGCCATGTTCGAACAGCTGTACCGGCTGCATAGCCGGCGTGTCTATGCTGTTTGCGTACGCATGGTAAAAGATCCCATCGAGGCCGAAGATCTCACGCAAGAGGCGTTCATGCTGTTGTACCGCAAAATTCACACGTTTCGGGGCGAATCGGCTTTTTCCACGTGGCTGCACCGCTTAGCCGTCAACCGGGTGTTGATGTGCTTACGCAGGAAGTCACTATCGGCGGCGTCACTTGACGAGCCACTAGATGCGAACGAGCCCAGCGGTCCGCCGGCCATCGAACTTGGTTGCCGCGACTCGCTTCTGGAAGGAGCGCTGGACCGCATCAATCTGGAGCGTTGCATCAAGCGCTTGCCGACCGGCTATCGCACCATATTTGTTCTACATGACGTGCAGGGGTACAAGCATCAGGAAATTGCAGACATCCTGGGACGCTCGGTGGGTGATTCGAAATCCCAGTTACACAAAGCACGCGCACAATTGCGCGACTTTCTCAATGAGTTTCAGCGCGCCAAGGCACGCGACAGCCGCTTAGCTGCCAAAGCTTCACCGCGAGAGGTGCGTGGGCTTGCTGGAGATTTTTGCAGTAAGGTGCGTCAGGAATGCTTGCTGCACGCGGCTGAGGGACCGGCCGTTTAAGGTAACCGCGCCGATTGCCCGCGTGGCGCGGTCGTCGGCGAGTGGAACGAACTGGCAGCCATTTCGTTTTTCGAGGGCCATGGCCGGAATGATCGATACACCCAGTCCGGCACATACCATGCTGAGTATGCTGCTGAATTGTCCGCTTTCAAAAATGATCTTCGGTTGCACCCGCGCTCGCTTGCACGCCGCCACCGCCGTTTCTCGGAAACAATGTCCATCGCGTAACAATAGAAAAGGTTCATCGTGCAACTCTCCGAGCGTGATGCTTCGGCGCTTGGCCAGCGCGTGCTGCCTGGGAAGCGCGGCGTAAAGCTTCTCCTCGATCAACGGGAATGACTGAAATTCGTGTCCTCGGGTCTGTAGTGGCACAGCTACGACTGCAACATCTATAGCGCCGCTTCGCATTCTCTCCAGCAACAACGGTGTAATCTCCTCTACCACGGTTACCCGCGCTTGCGGATATCTCCGGGAAAAGGTAGCCAGCAACGGAGGGAGAAAATACGGCGCGATGGTGGGGATCACCCCCACACACACTGAGCCGGTGATCGATGCGCTACTTTCCGCGACAGCGCTGCGCGCTGCTTCCAGGTCAGATAACAATGCTCTGGCGCGCGGAAGAAACGCTCGTCCAAGTTCCGTAAGGCGAACGGTGCGCCCGATGCGATCAAAAAGCTGCGCTCCCAGCTCATCTTCCAGTTTGTGAATTTGTTGCGAAAGCGAAGGCTGGGACACGTGCGTTAGACGCGCGGCGCGGCTGAAGCCGCCACTGTCCGCGATGGCGCAAAAGTAACGCAACTGGTGAAATTCCATCTTACAGTCCTATAGGCAATACCTATCCATTCTATGTGAACAATGTATTGGATGTATAGACGTCCCCGGCCTACTATTCAGGCGGAAGGAGAAACAATGTCAGAAAACAAAAGAATGACCACCGATGCAGGACGCCCGGTAGGCGACAACCAGAATTCCTTGACTGTGGGGCCGCGTGGCCCAGTAGTGTTCGAAGATTTTTTATTGTTCGAGAAGATGGCGCACTTCAACCGTGAACGCATTCCCGAGCGTGTCGTGCACGCCAAAGGTTCGGGGGCTTATGGACACTTTGTGTGCACCAATCCGTTGACGCAATACACCACTGCCAAACTTTTTTCCAGCGCTGGAAAGAAAACGCCGACATTTTTGAGATTCTCGACCGTAGGCGGCGAGAAAGGCTCTGCGGACACCGAGCGGGACCCACGCGGATTTGCGCTGAAGTTTTATACCGAGGAAGGGAATTGGGACCTGGTTGGAAATAACACACCGGTGTTTTTTATTCGCGACCCGCTGAAATTTGGCGATTTCATCCACACCCAGAAGCGCGACCCGCAAACCAATCTGAAATCTGCGACGATGATGTGGGATTTCTGGTCGTTGTCTCCGGAATCGCTTCATCAGGTGACCATACTGTTTTCCGACCGCGGCACTCCCGACGGTTACCGGCACATGGACGGCTTCAGCAGCCATACGTTTAGTCTGATCAACGCGAAGAATGAACTGTTCTACGTGAAATGGCACTTCAAGACCAAGCAGGGCATCAAGAATTTCACTCGTGAAGGGGCCGACGATATGCGCGGCCAGGATCCGGACTACGCGCAACGCGATCTTTTCGAAGCCATCAAAAATGGTGAGTTTCCGAAGTGGCGTGTGTGCGTGCAGGTTATGCCCGAAAAAGATGCTGACACTTACCGGATCAATCCGTTCGACCTCACAAAAGTGTGGCCGCACGGAGATTATCCTTTGATCGAAGCGGGCGAACTGGTTCTCGACCGCAACCCAGAAAATTATTTCGCGGAAGTGGAGCAAGCGGCGTTTGATCCCAAGAATATTGTGCCGGGCATGGGCTATTCACCGGACAAAATGCTGCAGGCCCGGTTGATTTCATATCCGGACGCGCACCGCTATCGCCTGGGTGTCAATTACGATTCGCTCCCGGTCAACAAGCCGCAGTGCCCATTTCATACTTACAACCGTGACGGCGCGATGCGCTTCGACGGGAATTCTGGCGCATCCGTGAACTACGAGCCGAACAGTTTTGGCGGTCCCTCGCAAGATCCGGCGTTCCGAGAGCGTCCGCGTCCCGTCAGCGGGACTGTCGACCGACACAATCACCGCCTGGACGCTGACTACTACACGCAACCGGGCAATCTGTTCCGTCTCATGAAACCCGACGCCCGCGAACGGTTGATCGGTAATATCGCGGCCAGTCTGAAAAATGCCCCGCGGCGAATTCAGGAGCTGCAAGTGCAACACTTCTTTCAGGCTGATCCTGCGTATGGCGCCGGCGTAGCAAATGCTCTGGGCCTGAGCGCGGCAAAAACGAACAGCGCCGAAGATAAGTTCGTGGCGGCTGATTAACAAAACGAAAAACCAAATATAAATGTGTTGCAAGTTGGCGCCTCATCTCAAATTACTGGGTGAGGCGCCACTCTATTTTGGGGTGCACAAAGACTAGTGTGCGCAGCCGTGTCCCCGCCGTAATCCACTCCAGCGTCGTGGCAATTTGACTCAGGATGCCTGAGTAACTTATATTTCCATTGCTTTGGAAATATGAAGACATCAGACGCTATCGATTCGCTCGCTGCACTAGCGCAAGCCACGCGCCTCGACATTTTTCGGTTGCTGGTTAGACATGCTCCTCATGGCCTGCCGGCAGGGACGATAGCCCGCCTCCGTCGCTTGCCGGGTCCAACGCTTTCCTTTCATCTGAATGTCCTGGCGGCGACGGGGCTTGTGCGGGCGCAAAAAAACGGACGGTCGATCTCGTACTTTGCTGACTCGGCGGTGGTGAACCGCCTCACGGAGTTTCTTACTGAAAATTGCTGCGGTGGACGAGGCGGGTGCGAGACGGTTGCGAAGAAGAGTCCACCCTGGAGATGACTACTCCCATGCCACGGCATTACAACGTTTTGTTTTTATGCACGGGAAATTCAGCGCGCTCCATCATGGCGGAGGCCATCATGAATCGTAAAGGTGCGCCAAACTTCACCGCGTATAGTGCCGGGAGCCAGCCGAAAGGCGCGATACATCCCGTCGCGCTCCGGCAACTGGAACTTGCCAAACTTCCAACCGCGGAGCTGCGCAGCAAGCCGTGGGAAGAGTTCGCGCGCCCCGCAGCACCGCGTATGGATTTCGTCTTCACTGTTTGTGACAACGCCGCCAAGGAGGTCTGTCCCATTTGGCCTGGCCAGCCGATGACCGCGCACTGGGGCGTTCCAGACCCTGCTGCGGTCGAAGGCACGCCTGAACAAGTCGAGAAAGCATTTCGTGAAGCGTTCTTTATGCTCGACAGAAGAATCAGCATTCTGCTTTGCCTCCCGCTCGCGAGTCTTGACACGCTGGCCATAAAGAAAGAAATCGATCGCATCGGTCGAGAATGAATAGATCACTCCCGCGCCGGGCCGTTGCGGAATTCACCGGAACGCTTTTTCTTGTAGCTACGGTGGTGGGTTCCGGGGTGATGGCGGAGCGCCTCGCAAACGGCAACGTGGCCCTGGCACTGCTTGCAAACACCATGGCCACAGGCGCGGCCCTCGTAGCGCTTATTTTCACGTTTGGCGGAATTTCCGGCGCGCATTTCAATCCCGTTGTCACGGTCATGGATGCCCTGGAGCGCGGGTTGCCGTGGCGAGAAACGCCTCACTACATCGGTTCGCAAATACTTGGCGGGATAACCGGAGCGGTCGTCGCACATTTGATGTTTGGATTGCCGCCAATTTTCGTGTCGTATCACACACGCAGCGGCGGCTCGCAGGTTTTTAGCGAATTTGTAGCTACGTTCGGTCTGATGTCCGTAATTCGGGGTTGCTCGCGTTTAAGGTCCAACGCCGTTCCATTCGCGGTCGGCGCGTACATCACCGCCGCCTATTGGTTTACGGCTTCCACGTCGTTCGCGAACCCGGCTGTCACGATCGCGCGGTCTCTTAGCGACACCTTCGCTGGAATTCGGCCAATCGATGTACCGGAGTTTATAGGCGCGCAATTTCTAGGCGCCTTTGCGGCGACGCTGTTTTTCCGTTGGCTTGTACCCAATCTTCAAGTCGGAGCCGAGGAAATTATTTTGCCTCGACAATCAGAATAGTCAGTAAATGGGGTCTCTAATCGTTCGGGGTAGGAACCGGCGTGGGATACCTCTACAGCTATCGTTTCTGATGTAAACGCCCTACCGACGAACCCCTCCCGTATGCAGTAAACTAAGACTTGCAAGCCAGTGGTTTGAGGGACCCAGCAATTATGCGATGAGCGTCCCTGGTTTACTTGTCAGGAGAAGCTTGTGGATGGCGCTGTAAGTCAGGATGTGCAAGTTAAGCCGGAGCTGGTGGATTTTCAGACGGAGCCATCGCGCTATAAGCACTGGCGTATGTCGTTTGATGGACCGGTGGCCACGCTGACGATGGACGTGAGCGAAGACGGCGGGATACGGCCGGGCTACAAGCTGAAGCTGAACTCCTATGATTTGGGCGTAGATATTGAGTTGCACGACGCGCTGCAGCGGATTCGGTTCGAGCACCCGGAGATTCGTGCGGTGATGATTACCAGCGCCAAGCCACGTGTTTTTTGTTCTGGCGCGAACATTTATATGTTGGGGCAGTCGTCGCATGCGTGGAAAGTAAATTTTTGCAAGTTCACCAATGAGACGCGCAACGGAATTGAAGATTCAAGCCGGCACTCCGGGCTGAAATTTCTGGCGGCTCTGAATGGTACGACGGCCGGAGGCGGTTACGAATTGGCGCTGGCCTGCGATGAAATTGTGTTGGTGGACGATCGCTCCTCAGCGGTCAGTTTGCCGGAAGTGCCTCTGCTGGGCGTGTTGCCGGGTACTGGCGGATTGACGCGGGTGACGGACAAACGGCGCGTGCGTCGGGACTTGGCTGATGTTTTTTGCACTACTTCGGACGGAATTCGCGGTCAGCGGGCTAAGGATTGGGGATTGGTGGACGAGGTAGTTAAGACCCAGCAGTTTGGCGAACATGTGAAGAAGCGCGCAGCGGAATTGGCGCAAGGGAGTGACCGCCCGGCGGATGTTAAAGGTGTCGTTCTTTCGCCTTTGAGACGGACGATGGATGAAGACGGGCTGCACTACGAGACCGTTGATGCGGTCGTCAATCGCGACAGTCGAACGGTTACGATTACCGTGAAAGCTCCCGAGAGGGTTCCGTCGCAAACAGTGGAGGGGGTGACAGAACTCGGGGCCGAGTGGTGGCCTCTTAAGATGGCGCGCGAGCTGGATGACGCGATTCTGAGTCTGCGAACCAACGAATTACAGCTGGGGCTTTGGATATTGAAAACCAGCGGCGACGCAAAAGCTGTGCTGGCCATGGACGAATTCATTTTGAAAAATGCACAGAACTGGTTTGTGCGCGAAGTTCTGGGGATGATGCGGCGGACGCTCGCGAGACTGGATGTGACTTCGCGGTCGATGTACGCGGTGATCGAGCCGGGATCGTGCTTTGTGGGCACCTTGCTGGAATTGGCGCTGGCGGCGGATCGCGTGTACATGCTGGACACCCAAGAAGGTGAAGAGCGCGCGATGGTGATGTTGTCGGAAATGAACTTTGGGCCATTGCCGATGGTTAATCACCTTTGGCGATTAGAAGCGCGTTTCTATCAGGATGAAGGACGCATCCAACAATTACGCGGGCATATCGGCAAGCAACTTGCGCCTGCTGAAGCGGTGGCAACAGGGCTGGTCACGTCCGCGCCTGATGATCTCGACTGGCAGGATGAGTTGCGTACCGCGATCGAGTCGCGCGTGGCGCTCTCACCGGATGCGTTGACGGGATTGGAAGCAAATTTGCGATTTGGTTTGCCGGAGACGATGGAGACCCGCGTTTTTGGAAGATTGTCGGCGTGGCAGAACTGGATTTTTATCCGGCCGAATGCGGTAGGGCTGAGCGGAGCTTTGAAAGTATACGGCAGCGGTTCGCCAGTGAAATTCAACTGGGAAAAAGTTTAGGTTATTTGTGAGGCTGGGAGAGTAGCAATGATCGACTACACCGAGAAAATTCCGAATAACGTGGACCTGGGGCGCGATCGGGTGTTACAGCGCGCGCTGGAACACTGGCAACCGGCGTATATGAGTTGGTGGTACGACGCGGGCCCGACAGAGAGCCACAATTACGAAGTGTATTTGCGCACGGCAATAACCGTCGAACCGGATGGCTGGGCGAAATTTGGGTATGTGCGCATGCCGGAATATCGATGGGGAATCTTTTTGCAGCCGAGGAGTGCCGAGCGTGCGGTGAATTTTGGAACACACAAAGGGGACCTCGCCTGGCAGGAAGTTCCGGGGGAATACCGGTCCACGCTGCGGCGCGTAATCGTTACCCAGGGAGATACGGAGCCTGCTTCGGTGGAGCAGCAACGCATGCTGGGAATGTGCTGTCCCTCGTTGTATGACCTGCGAAATATTTTTCAGGTGAACGTGGAGGAAGGGCGGCATTTGTGGGCGATGGTGTATCTGCTGCATCGCTATTTTGGACGCGATGGGCGTGAAGAAGCGGAGGCGCTGCTGGAGCGCCGGTCGGGGGATGTTGATAATCCGCGGATACTTGGTGCATTCAATGAGCCGACGCCGGACTGGCTCGCGTTTTACATGTTTACGTTTTTCACCGACCGCGATGGCAAGTTTCAACTAAGCGCTCTTGCGGAATCGGGGTTCGATCCTCTGGCGCGTACTTGCCGGTTCATGCTGACTGAGGAAGCGCACCACATGTTTGTCGGCGAGACGGGAGTGAGCCGCATTCTGCAGCGTACGTGTGAAGTGATGCGCGAGCACAAAGTGGAAACTCCTGGCGATGTGCGCGCGCTCGGGGTGATCGACCTGGAAACGATGCAGAAATATTTGAATTTTCATTACAGCGTGACCATCGATCTATTTGGCTCCGACGCGTCTTCGAATGCGGCGACGTATTACACCACCGGGTTGAAGGGTCGGTACGACGAAACCAAGATCGAAGACGATCACGTGCTCGCGGAGGAGGTCTATCCGGTGTTCGAGGTGGTGGGGAACAAGGTCGTGGAGAGGAAAGTTCCGGCACTGACTGCGCTCAACGAGCGGTTGCGCGACGATTACATTCATGAAATTCAAGCGGGAGTGGATCGCTGGAACAGAGTAATAGAGAATGCGGGACTTTCGTTTCGATTGAGGTTGCCGCACAAGGGATTTCACCGGGCGATTGGAAATTTCGCGGGGCACTTTATCAGTCCCGAGGGCGAAGTTTTGACCACAGAGGCCTGGCACAATCACGAGCGGGATTGGCTGCCTGCGCCGGAGGATCACGCGTTTGTGCAATCGTTGATGACTGGGCGCGTGGTGGAGCCGGGTAAATTTGCGAACTGGATTGCGCCGCCGATTCGTGGGATTAACGGGCAGCCTTTGAATTTTGAATATGTGCGGTTCAATTAGCAGCTAATGCAATCTATTCGGAACGATTTCCGATTCTTGGCCAGCGCGGGATCGCAAAAAAAGAGGCCGCCTAAGCAACTCTGGCGGCCCGGCCAACGATAAAAATATCATTTGAATGGCTAGCTAGGTTTTCTTGGAACTTTGGCGCCTTTTTTGCGTGCCTCAGAGAGACCGATGGCGATCGCTTGCTTGCGGCTCTTCACCGTGCCACCTTTCCCGCCTCTCCCGGATTTCAGAGTGCCGCGCTTCTCACGCTGCATAGCGCTTTTGACGCTCTTGCCGGCGGCTTTGCCGTATCTGCGCCCACCGGACCTGCTTCGCGAACTGGCTGCCATTTCTCCCTCCTACTTATTTAGGATGTGGGCTCGGACGGGCTTGAGTGTAGCGCAGCAGAGAAAAAAGAGTTTCAGTAGAATCGTGCATAGCAGATACGGAATTCTTGTAGGTTGGAGATGAAAATGCGCGTGATTGGGAAGCGCCACGAGCACATTTTTGTGGCTGAAGTGATAATCGAGCTCGAATTGAGAACTAAGATCCAGGGAGTCAAGCGCGGGGCAGAGCCAATTATTCGATCGTGTGCGGGGTCTCAACGTGATCGGCAACTAATGCAAATCTACTATTGACCCTTTGGCGGTTCGCGTGGGATGGTACGGGAAACTGGCGTAAGTTAAGTGTTTTGTGTTTGAAGGGGAGAGTCCATGGCTGTGTCTGCTCCGAGCCTAGCAAGTACTCACGCACATATTTCCGGTGACTCGATTTACGACAAGCTGAATTCCAAGTGGCATAAACCGGCGCTACTGGCGTTCATGGCTATCGTTTTGGGGCACTGGGGTGAGCACCTGGTGCAGGCTTACCAAATTTATGTGATGGGCTGGCCGCCGACGAAGGCGGGCGGCATTTTAGGCTTGTGGTATCCGTGGCTCATCAAGTCGGAAGTATTGCATTACGGTTATGCGTTGGTGATGCTTATTGGTATTTGGGTTTTGCGTAAAGGCTTTACGGGAACCTCACGCAAGTGGTGGACCGCTGCGTTGGTTATTCAATTCTGGCATCACTTTGAACACCTGCTGCTCATCACGCAAGCGACCATGCATCACAATTTTTGGGGCAAGCCGGTTCCGGTAAGCATTCTGCAGTTGGTAATTCCGCGGGTTGAACTCCACCTTTTCTATAATTCCGTAGTGTTTGTGCCGATGGTGATCGGCATGTATTGCCACATGTTTCCGCCGGTGGGTGAAGAGCAAGCGGCGTGCAACTGTTCGTTGCATCAGCACAGTCTCGTCGACGCGCGAGCCGTTTAATGACCGCTCGGCGGTCGAGCCGCGTGGGCAAATTAGCCTGAATTTATACTGGCGGAACAACACGTTGGTCACCCCTCCCACCCACGAGTCTGCAGCAACTCTCCCACGCTCATCTGAATTCGATTTATTGCGAGTGCCTGGGTTGGGCCGCTTTTTGAAATGGCGGCATTCACGTACGGTGCTGCAGATTCCGCTGCTGCTGATCAGCATCATCATGATCCTGCAGGGATTGTTCGGGCCGACGCTGGCGCCGAAAAATCTTGCCACGGTTTTGAGCTGGGTGCACTTTCGCGGCGCGCTAGTATTGGTGCTGCTTTGCGCCGGTAATTTTTTCTGCCTGGCATGCCCGTTCATGTTGGTACGCAACGCGGCGCGGCGATTTTTTAAGCCGTGGATGAACTGGCCGCGTGTGCTGCGCAATAAATGGGCGTCCATCGGATTATTCGTGGCCATTTTGTTTGTCTACGAGTTATTTGGTTTGTGGCATTCGCCGTGGTGGACGGCTTGGCTGGTTGTGGGTTATTTCGCCGCTGCGCTGATGATTGACGGCGTTTTTAAACACGCAACTTTTTGTAAATTTGTTTGCCCCATTGGACAGTTTAATTTCGTGGCTTCCACGGTGTCGCCTCTTGAAGTAAAAGTGCGCGAGCGTGATGTTTGCGCGCGCTGCCATACGAAGGATTGCATTCGTGGGCGACGCAACCGGCCGGCCATGCCTGATTTTGTGGTGCTGCAACGTGGTTGTGAGCTGGCACTTTTTCAAGAGCTCAAAGTTGGCAACATGGACTGCACCTTTTGCCTCGATTGTGTGCACGCTTGTCCGCACGACAACGTGGGAATACTCAGCCGCGTGCCCGCCGCGGAATTGATGACCGACCCGATGCGTTCTGGAATTGGTTTGTTTTCGCGCAGGACAGATATAGCGGCGCTGACGATGGTGTTTTGTTTTGGGGCGTTAGTAAATGCGTTCGGGATGGTCAGTCCGGCCTATGTAGTAGAAAAGTGGCTTGGTGGAGTGCTGCATGTGCAGGCGCAAGCGCCCGTGCTCGGAGTCATCTTCATGTTGTTTTTGATTGTTGAGCCTGTTGTGTTGCTGGGGCTTGCCGCCTGGCTTACCAAACTATTTGCAGGTAGTTCACGGGCAATGCTTCCGCTGGCGGTGAGGTATTCGTACGCCCTGGCGCCGCTTGGTTTTGGGATGTGGCTTGCGCATTACGGGTTCCATTTCTTTAGCGGGCTTTATACGTTTATTCCTGTCGCGCAGAATGCCGTAGCGAGTCTGGGCTGGCCGATTCTGGGTACTCCGATGTGGCGGTTGACTGGCTTACCAGCGCGATTTATTCAGCCTATGGAGCTAGGATTTTTGTTGCTCGGGCTGGCGGGATCGCTGCTGGTTGCATTTCGGCTGGCTGAAGAAGATTCTCCGGGCAAAGTTATGCGCGCGTTCGCGCCATGGGCTTCGGTAAGCCTGATTATCTGGCTCGCCTCTGTGTGGCTGATGTATCAGCCGATGGAAATGCGAGCGATGTTAATGGGCGGCTAAGGTAAAAAGATTTGTGATGACGAGTTTATCGACAGAGGCGCGAAGGACGGGACTGTTAGCGAGGGTGCGCGAACATTGCAAGATTCCCGTGCTGACGTTTGTTGCGTTGACTGGGGTGTGCGTTTCATCCGCGCCGTTGGCGCGTGCGCATAATGGGCCGCCATTTCCCATCATTGTGGATCAGCGCCTTGGGCCGTGCATTGTTTCGCTGTGGACGCATCCGGACATTGGCCTCGGAACGTTTTTTGTCATGGTGGATGCGGCACCGGGAACTGCGATTCCCAGCGATTTAAAGATCGATCTCGGGATACAGCCGGTGAGCGGGCGACTCGCGGAAGTGATCTATCCCACGCGACGCGAGAATTTGCGCGGACAGGTGGAATACAAGACTGAAGTGAATTTTGATCGGCAAGAATTTTGGCGCGCACGACTGATTTTGCATAGTTCGCAAGGTGACGGTGAGTCGTCCGCGAGCGTGGAAGCCACACCGGCGGGATTTGGACGGTGGGACTTGCTGCTGTATTTGCTGCCTTTCGCGGGCGTGGGAATTTTGTGGTTTAAGGCCGTTACGACTAAACGCAATTATAGGAAAAAACAGTTAGACGCCGGGAAGCCGCCGGTCGCGGTCTGCGTCCTGGCGATTTTGTGGGGCGCGGGCTTGATGCTTTCTTCCGGGTGCGGGGGAAGCCAGTTGCCGCGAAAATCTTCGAAAGAATACGTCGAGTTTGTATCCACTTTTTATACCGGGCTGGCTGCGCTACAAGTAGGCGACGATGTTCGGGCTGAAACCAAACTTGGACAGGCCACGCAAATCGCGCCTGGTGAGCCGGCGGGCTGGGCTGATTGGGGAATACTCGCGCTGCGGCAGAGAAACTTTGACGTGGCGGCCCAACGGCTTGGTACCGCGCGCGACTTGGCGCCGAAGAATGATCACATTTATTACCTCCTCGGACTTCTGGAGAGCAATCGCGGGCGCTCCGCGGAAGCCATCGCCGACTGGCGAAAAGCTGTAGAGCTCAATCCGCAAAAGTTGCGCGCGACATATCAATTGGCGGAAGAGATTGAACGCCAGGGTGACGCCGGTAGCGGCGAAGAAGTTCAAAAATTGGTGGCAAAAATTCTGGCGGTCCAGCCGAATAATCTGGCGGCGTTACTGGAATTGAGTCGCATCGCGGCTAAGCGCGGGGACACGGCCACACTACGCGCCACCGTGGAGCGGATCGAGAAGCAATCTGCTGCGTGGGCGCCCGAAGCGAAACAACAGCTGGTGGCCTTGCAGGCAGCGATTGCTGGCCAGAATACTCGCCCAGCGGCGACCCGCACTGCGTTTTTGCGAAATGTCTTGATGCGCGATTCGAATTTCCGGCGAAGCCTCGCTGTTATTAAATCGGCGGCGGGAGAGGAGGCGGAGCCATTCACGCATTTTGCGCGATTGGAAACGCCGGTGTTCGCGC
Organism: uncultured Acidobacteriota bacterium; assembly: GCA_963733775.1. Classification (GTDB taxonomy): domain Bacteria; phylum Acidobacteriota; class Terriglobia; order Acidiferrales; family UBA7541; genus Acidiferrum. The sequence goes on from CAVTEE010000006.1 coordinate 1,858,264, forward strand.
CTGCTGCTGCGGATATGGGCTTGACGTTCGAACCGAAACCGCTGGAAATCGCGGCCTCGGATCAAGGCGCTGCAGGGCGATGGGATTGGATCGGAGCAGTGAGCCTGAGCAGTGAAGCGCCTGCTACTGTAATTGTGGCGAACGGGTCGGAAGTGCGATTGGGCAGTGGAACCAAATTTTCTTTTCCGGGAGGCGTGTCTAATGAGCCGCCGCTTCCCGAAGGCATTTTGCCGCTCGATTTTGATTATGATTTTAAGACTGACCTGGTGCTTGCAGGCGCGGGTGGAGTTCGGTTTTGGCGGCAGGATAGTCCGGAGAAGTTCACGGATGTGACCGCACAAACAAAATTGCCGAGTGCGATCGTCAATGGGAAGTATCTGGGCGCATGGGCCGTGGACATTGAGGCTGACGGGGACCTGGATGTGGTGATGGGCGCGAAAGAGGGCGCGCCGTTGGTTTTGCGCAACAACGGAGACGGCACTTTTACGGGGATTCATCCATTTGCGAACGTGACCGGCGTGCAGGGCTTTGCGTGGGAGGATTTGAATGGCGACGGTAATCCCGACGCTGCGATTATCGATGGGGCCGGCAGACTGCATGTGTTTATGAACGATCGCGCGGGACAATTTCACGAGCGAGCACTGCCCGGTAACTTGCCGCGCATCAAGGCCATCAACGTAGCGGACGCCAACAAGAATGGAGTTCTAGATTTGTTGGCTGTCCAAGAGGACGGAAACATTGTCAGGTTGGCGGACAATTTGGCCGATTCCGAAAAGAATGATGGATCGGATTGGGATTCCGCAGTGATCGCACAAGTGCCCGATCCGGGAAGCAATCTAGCGGGCGAAGTACGATTGCGGGTCGCGGATTTGGACAACAACGGGGCGTTCGATTTATGGCTGGCGCGGACTTCCTCTGAGGGAGCAAAGGCAAATCCTGGCGCGCTGGTGTGGCTCGCGGATCAGAATGGAAAATTTGCACTCATGGCAAAGCCCATGGGGCCGCCTCGGGCTTTTGATGCGGCGGACCTGGATGGCAAAGGACGGATGGACATGTTGGGTGTGTCCGCGGATGGGCAAGCTATGCGCGGCGTAAATCGGGGAACGCGAGATTATCATTGGCAAACAATTCGGCCTCGCGCGCACCAAGCTACCGGCGACCAGCGCATTAATCCTTTTGGCGTGGGCGGGGAAATGGAAATTCGCTCGGGTTTGTTAGTGCAAAAGCAGCCCATCACCGGACCGCAACTGCACTTTGGCCTTGGAGATCAGACCGGCGTGGATGTGGCGCGCATCGTGTGGCCGAACGGATCGGTGCGAGCGGAATTTGATCTGAAAGCGGATCAGCAGATTGTTACCGAACAGCGGCTGAAGGGTTCATGCCCATTTCTCTTTGCATTTGACGGGCATGGGATGCGTTTCGTGAAAGACGCGGTGCCGTGGGGCTCCGCGCTGGGCTTGCGTATCAACAACACCGGAACGGCGCGCATTGCCGCTACCGAGGAATGGTACAAGATTGGCGCGGACGAACTTGTTCCACACGACGGCTTCTACGATTTGCGAATCACCGCGGAACTTTGGGAAACGTATTACTACGATTATCTGGCGCTCATGACCGTCGACCATCCAGCGGACACGGACATTTTTGTGGACGAGCGCTTTGTGGTACCACCTTCGAACCTGGCCATCACGACGGTTGAGAAACCGCACAAGATTGCCCGAGCGATGGATGATGAAGGGCGCGACGTTACCGACATTGTTTCCACGCTCGACGGGAAATATCTGGATACTTTTTCGCGCGGCCAATATCAGGGCGTGACGCGAGATCATTATGTGGAAATTGATCTTGGCAACGACGCTCCTACCGATGGCCCGCTGTATTTAATTGCGCAGGGCTGGATGCATCCGAGCGATTCGTCCATCAACGTGGCGATCACGCAGGGTCACCACGAGCACGCTCGCGGATTGAGTCTGGAAGTGCCGGATGGCCACGGCGGCTGGGTCGTCGCGCGCGACAATTTGGGTTTCCCTGCCGGTCGCAAAAAGATTTGCTTGATCGATCTTAGCCACGTGTTTCGCCCCGGGCAGCCGCGCAAGCTGCGCTTGAGAACGAACCTGGAAATTTATTGGGATTGCATTGAGTGGGCGCGAGGTGTGAGCGGCGCATCGATCAGGACTACCCGTCTAGCCCCTGATTATGCTGATTTGCATTATCGCGGCTACTCGGCGATTCATCAGGCGAACGACTCTTCGCCGGAAATTCCGGACTACGATCAGTTGGAAGCATCTAAACAAAAATGGCGCGACCTGTCTGGCTATTACACACGATTTGGAGATGTGCGAGAGCTTTTGGCCAAGATTGATGACCGCTACATCATCATGAATGCCGGCGATGAGATGACTTTGCGGTTTGCGGAGCAGGCGCCTCCGCCGACGGGCTGGAAGCGCGACTTTGTGATTGTAGGCGACGGGTGGATCAAGGACGGCGATTACAACACGACATTTTCGAAGACCGTCACGCCGCTGCCGTATCACGCCAAACAAAAATATCTGACGCCGCCCGGGCGACTGGAAGACGAGTGGGTGTACAGACAGCATCCTGAAGACTGGCAAAACTATCACACGCGTTATGTGACGCCGGAGATTTTTGAAAACGCGGTAAGGAGCGGACCGCAACAGTGAAGCGTGGACCGATAGCTCGAACTGTTCTGGCGATATTTTTTGTGGCCATGGTCGTGAGCCCACTGTTTATCAAGCGAATGTCTGCTTGGCGCGAGGTCGCGAAGTCTAGGCTGGATTTGCAAACCGCCTTGGCTCGACATGGTTTTTATCTTCAGGAAGTTTCACACGCCGCCGGAGTGAATTTCATTCACCAAGGACCCACGCTCGATCACAAGCTGGATCACATCATGCCCGAAGTGGCCTCCATGGGAGCTTCGGTTTCGATTGTGGATTTTGATCGCGACGGATGGCCGGATATTTACGTCACCAACAGCGCGGAAGGCAGTCATAACGCGCTTTATCGCAACCAGCACGACGGCACATTCAAGGATGTGGCTGAAGAGATGGGCATCGCGGATGTAAATAAGCCTGGCACCGGTGTTTCGATGGCGGCGGTGTGGGGCGATTACGATAATGATGGCTACGAGGATTTGCTGCTGGTGAAGTGGGGGCGCCCGGAGCTTTACCACAACGATGGCGGCCACGGTTTCACGCGGGTGACCGACACGGGGCTACCGGCGTGGATAAACGCGAATTCAGCAATCTGGCTTGATTACGATGGTGATGGACTGTTGGATATTTTTATTGGCGGCTATTATTCGGAAGATATTGATCTGTGGCATCTGAACAACACGCGCATCATGCCAGAAAGTTTTGAATACGCTAAAAATGGCGGAAGAAAATATTTATTTCACAACCTGGGCAATGGCAAGTTTGAAGATGTGACCGAGAAAATGGGGATTAATTCGCGGCGATGGACGTTAGCCACGTCGGCGGCGGATTTGCGCGGTACCGGACGGCCCGATTTGTTTGTGGCTAACGACTACGGAGTTTCTGAATTGTATTTGAACGACGGGAAACGCTTTCGCGAAGTAGGTGAGAAGACCGGTGTCGGCTTCGCGCCGAAAAGCGGAATGAATGTGGCCTTTGGCGATATTGGGAATCAGGGGAAGTATGCCATTTACGTTTCGAATATCTCCGAGGAAGGTGTGCTAATTCAGGGCAATAATTTGTGGGTGCCTAACGAAGGACTGGCCGGGGACGAGCTCAAATACGAAAATTTGGCGCGCGACATGGGCGTGGAGCTTGGAGGTTGGAGTTTTGGCGCGCAGTTTGCGGACCTGAATAACGATGGCAACCTGGATTTGTATCTGACCAATGGAAATGTGTCTCTCGATCATTCCCGGAATTATTGGTACGACTTCTCCAAAGTAGCCGGCGGCAACACAGCCATTATTGGCGACGCCAAAAATTGGCCGGCGATGGAAGGGCGAAGTTTGTCGGGCTATCAACAAAAGCGCGTTTGGATCAACGATGGTGCGGGGAAATTTGTGGATGTGGCTCAGGCCGTGGGCGTAACTGACACCTATGACGGACGCTCAGTGGCGATGGCCGATTTGTGGAATCGCGGCGTGCTGGACGTGGTGGTCGCCAATCAGCGCGGGCCTTTGCTGATTTATAAAAACACCGTTACGCCAGAGAATAAGTGGATTGAGTTTGAGCTTACCGGGACCAAGAGCAATCGCTCTGCGATCGGGGCGCAGGTCACGGTGTTCTGGAATGGGCAGCGGCAGGTGCAAGAAGTTTCCGGTGGCAGTGGATTTTGCGCGCAAAATCAACGAGCGCTGCATTTTGGTTTGGGGAAAACTCCGCAGGTTGAAAAAGCGGTTATTCGCTGGCCTTCCGGGAAAGTACAAACCCTCGAGAAGCCCAGCGTAGATGAAATTCACAAAGTGAAGGAGCCCGCTTGAGCGCCTCCGCCGCACGCCCTATGGAAGCGCCACAATGGAAGCGCTTCTTCAGCCTCGACAATCGTTATATCGCGCCCATTTTCATCACGCTGATTTTGCTGGTTGGGCATTTGTCGTTCGGGATTCTCGAGAGTTATCAGAAGACGCTGTTGGCGATCGCAGCCAGCATTGGGACCGAACTGATTCTTTCTCGTTTGTTTTTCGGGAAGTGGCCGAATATCGCCAGCGCGTATATCACCGGCATCAGCGTGGGCATTTTGCTGCGCTCGCCGGCCTACTGGCCCTACGCGGTGTGCAGCATCGTTTCGATTGCCTCGAAGTATGTGTTGCGGGTAAAGGGGCGGCACATCTGGAACCCGTCGAATTTTGGCATTTCGGTGATGTTGTTCCTGGCGCCCGAGACAGTGGCCAGCCTGAGCATTCAATGGGGAAATTACCTGTTACCGATGGTGGTGATCTGGGTGTTGGGTTCGGTGATTATCTACCGGCTGAGGCGATTCCATATTAGCGGTCTGTATGTTGCTTCGTTTCTGGTATTTGCTTTTTTGCGGAGTTGGTTGACTGGCAGTCCGTGGCAGTCGGAAATCGCGCCGATCACCGGACCAATGTATCAGCTTTTTATTTTTTTCATGATTACTGACCCTAAAACTACCGTGCGTTCAAAGACTGGTCAGTGTATTACGGTGATTTGTGTGGCTTTGCTGGAAACGGTGCTGCGACTGAATCAGGTGGTCTATGCGCCATTTTATGCACTCTTCGTCGTTGGACCGTCGGCCATGCTGATTGAGATGTGGCTGGATTCGCGACGCGCAAGTGCTGCCGGTGCCACCGTTGCTGCGTGAGCGGTTCCCGATTCGGGCAGGCCGTTTTACGTTTTCTTTCTTCCTTGCGTCAATCGTTGCGGTCGCAGGTTGGGAAGCGCCTCGTTTAGACGCACAGCAGCTGGCCAAGTTGAGCTCACAGCAACGTCCGTCAGGTCCGATACAATTCACCGACGTTACCGAGCGGGCAGGCATTCATTTCAAACACAACAGCGGAGCTTTTGGAAAAAAATATTTGCCGGAAACCATGGGCAGTGGAGTCTGTTTTCTGGACTACGACAATGACGGCTGGCAAGACATTTTATTTGTGAACTCTATGGATTGGCCGGAGCACAAAAACGGCAAGTCTTTTCCGGCGCTGTATCACAACAATCACGACGGCACGTTTACGGATGTGACCCGCGCTGCCGGGCTGGCTATAGAAATATATGGGATGGGGTGCGCGATCGGGGACTACGACAATGACGGGTATCCGGATATTTACATAACCGCGGTGGGATCGAATCATTTGTTCCACAATTTGGGGAATGGAAAATTCGCCGATGTTACGGCCAAGGCAGGTTTAAGCGATCCGGGGTTTTCTACCAGCGCGGTGTGGTTTGACTACGACCATGACGGAAAGCTGGATTTATTTGTATCGCACTACGTGGATTGGTCGGTCGCCAAAGATCAATATTGCTCGTTGGACGGGAAGAATAAATCGTATTGCACCCCGCAAGCCTACAAGGGGCAAAGTTCGTCGCTCTTTCACAATAAGGGAGATGGAACATTCGAGAATGTTACCAAGCGAGCGGGATTATACGATCCGACCAGCAAATCATTGGGCATTGCGCTGGTGGACTATGACAATGACGGCTGGCTGGATCTTTTTGTGGCAAACGACACGGAGCCGAACAAGTTGTATCGCAACAATCACAACGGGACTTTTACCGATGTGGCGATTTTGTCAGGCGTAGCGTTGAGCGAAACTGGGCGAGCGCGCGCGGGAATGGGCGTGGATGCGGGTGATTACGACGGCTCTGGACAACAGAGCTTGATCATCGGCAATTTTACGAATGAAAGTATGTCGCTTTATCACAATGATGGAAGCGGGCTCTATACCGACGAGGCCGCGGGGTCTGGGATCGGACAGATGTCCATTCAGTCGCTGACGTTTGGGTGTTTCTTTTTTGACTACGATCTCGACGGTTTCCTGGATATTTTCGCGGCGAACGGCCACGTGTCGGATGACATCAGCGTGGTGCAGCCCAATGTGAAATATGCTCAGCGGCCAAGCCTTTTTCGTAATAAGGGCAATAAGAAATTTGAAGAAGTGTCCGGCAAGCTGGGACCCGCATTACAAACGGAAATTGTCGGGCGCGGAGCGGCGTACGGTGATTTCGATAATGATGGCGATCTCGATCTGGTGATTACCTCGAACAACGGCGTTGCGCGACTGTTGCGTAATGACAATGGAAATCAGAACGATATGCTGCGGGTGAAAACGGTGGGAACGCGTTCGAATCGCGATGGCATCGGGGCGAAGGTGACGTTGAAAACGAACAAAGGGATGTCGCAGATGCGCATGGTGAAATCAGGGTCGAGTTATTTGTCGCAAAGTGAAATGACGCTGACTTTTGGATTGGGGAAGCCTGAAGAAGGTAAAACTTTAACGCTGCAGATTGTTTGGCCGAGTGGAAAAATCGATGCGATAACGGGGATCAAGCCGAATCAGTTTTTAACTGTTCAGGAAGGAAAGGGAATTATTTCGGCTAAGCCGATTGTTTTTGCGCGTGCGAGTTCTCTAGGCGGAAAATAACGACACATGTTTTTCAACGCTTAAATTCAATTTAAGAAAAGACCCACCCTAAAAATCGAGGGTGGGGCACCCTCGGACTATTTGTGTTCGTTGCTATTTCCAGAATCCACATTTTGCCAATAACTGCGATATTTCATATTGCGTTGATCCTAGTTTGGCCGCGGAATTGAGAAGGTCGCTGGCGTCAACCGGATACCAATTGCGGCGCTGAGGATTGTTGAAACCTGCGATATTGATGGGCCCGATCGTTCTCGAGACTTCCGCTGCTAGTTCGTCTATTTCCGGTTGCATGCACGCGCTTTTCGCGCGTTGACAACATCGACGCATCGCGGCACCGAAGTGCGGATCATCGTGCAATAGAAATGATCGGGCCAGGTTAACTTTGCCGAGTCGTCTGGCCGATTCCGAAAAGCTTGCGGCCGCGAAATAAAGCATTGATAGAGATGCGAAGGCCGGAAATCTATCCATGGTGCCGTACAAAGCCGCGATCAAATCAGCCGCAGCAAGTAACTCGTTGTCCGTTTGAGAGGCATAGGATTGCAGTCGCTCGGCGAAGTCGGGCTTGTCCCAGTCGTGTTCGATGATATCGGCGAGCCGCGAGACGCCTAATAGTGTAAGTGGGAAGCCGGTGGAGAGCAGGGGATCGACAAATCCAGCGGCTGAGGGGAGGAGGGCCCAACGTTTACCGGCGAGAGAGCTGCTGCGGCAGGCGACGCGCGGCATGTGGGTGAACGGGCGAACCGCTTGGGAATTCGCGAATTGATTTTTTAGGGCAGGAATTAAATCGAGGAGGCGTTGCCAGGCGGCTGGTCCTTCTGACAAGCGCAGTCGACTAGCGAGCGTGTCTGTGGCGGCCACGCCTGCGCTGGTGATCCCGTTGTTGAATTTTAGTACCCAGATCCAGCCGCCGTCGAAGATGTGATGAACCGCTGCGTCGTCCACCGGATAAGGTGAAGGCTCCGAATCCTGGTCAGATATCTGTTCCGCAAAACGCCCGACGCCGGTGAAATGACTGAAAAGCGCTTGCGTCGCAGGAAATTCCGGGATCGGCGATTCTTCGAGTGCGAGAGCACGATGGAGAAAACCGCGTGGACCAGTCGCGTCGACCAGGAATTTCGCGTGAACACACAAGTCCTCGTTGTGGCGGCGACCTTGCAGGCGAATTTCGTTTTCCGATTCTGAGGCGCTTTGCAACGTGACTTCGTCTAGATATTGAACTCCAAGTGTTTGTGCTTCCTTGGCGAACAAATGATCGACTTCGGCGCGATACCAGTGCGTGTCGGCGATTCGATCGTGTGGGCTGGCGGCAACTAACAGTTGACGCTGATGGTCGGGATCGCTGAGGTAGGGTGCGCCGAGAATGTGATGATAAAAAGTGAAGCCGCGTTTGAGGCCGCAGGCCACATGCGGATAGGTCTGCTGCCAACTGCCCCATTTGGATAACGGCGCAATACTTGGCAGGTGATAACGAGTCGCCAGATTCTCCAGCAGGATGTTCGATAACGGGGTGGAAGATTCGCCGATGGCAAATCGCGGGTGCTTGTTTTTTTCTAGGAGAATAACCGAGCGTCCCAACTGATGCGCGATCATGGCAAGCAGGCTGCCGCCAAAGCCTGAGCCAACTACAGCAATGTCGTAGGTGTCGTTCAATTTGCGGCGTCGCAACTCTGACAGCGCGTGGGCGGGAGATTAGCCTGGGAGAGGTTCATCCGACGCAGACGTGCGATGCGCGAGGTTGTGCACGCGGGGCAGGAAGGAATTTTGTCGGCGTCCCATAAGTCTGCAAAGACGCGTCCGCGCTTCAAGCCCAAGCCATAACTGAAGCATGTTTCAAGTGTTTCTAGTCGAGGCGGTGAAAATTGCCCGTTAGCGGCGAGAGCTTCCATCGCGCCATTGCCGCCGCGCGTCGGAATGAGCGTAACCGCAGTGGCGCCGCAATCGAAAGCGAAGTCGACAGAGCGCTGCGCCCAAAGGACAGCTTCTTCAGGCTGCATGAACGGCGGCTGCACAAGGACGAAGACACGGAGATCGATATCGTGATCGCGCAAGAAAGCTGCGGCTGCTGCAAACTTGTCCAGCGTCATACGCTTATTGAGCTTAGACAAAACCTCGGGGTGTACCGTTTCCAGGCCCATGGCGATTTCCAAGCGGCATTTCAAGCGATCCCGAAAGCGCAAGCAATCGTCACTGACGAGCGCGGGGTGATTTTCGACAATCAGGCGCTCGAAATTGTTGGCTCCGTCAGCGATTGCCGGATGGTCTTCGACAGGAACCGCGCGGCCGTCAAAAAAGCTTCCGCTATTGTAAAGCTTCAATACGCGGGCTACCGGAAGTTGCGATAAGGCGAAATCGATCTGCGCAGGAATTGCGCCTGGTGGAACCGAGGTAGTCAAAGTATTGCGCCATAAATCGCACATCACACAACGCCAGGGACATTCTCGATTGGTCAAAAAAATTGTGGCCACGGGAAGAATCTCGCCCGAAGCGGATAATTCCTGTTCAACAAAAAACAAGTAGGGTTTCTGCGGATCCAGGGTTACACGGCTGGCACGCCGCTCGAGAACCCAGTTGTCGCGTTCCAGATTGGTTGCGGGATAAAACGATGTCAGTTGGCTTATAGACAAGATGCTCACCAATATAGCGATAAAAATTGTTTGCGGTAATCCGGTTCTCGCGAAGGTAGTTGGCGACGCATATCGATTTCCGGCAGTGCGCCATGTTGAAACCGGCGCTTGGGAAAAACTCGCATGCGCATCCCGGTTACCGCTTCGACTCCGCGTGACACGATCTCCCCTTTGAGTTCGTACAGACGCGCCACGTCATAGCCGGTCAAATCGACGAAGGGAATCGCTTCCGCCACGGCGATAACATTGGGGCGCGTGAACGGGCTGAAACCTGAGAAGCCGTAATGGTGTGCTGGCGCATACGTGCGGGTATACGACCGACTCAACCCCCCGCTGTAGGTCAGGGAATGTTTTATTTTGCCCACGCCCCAACCTTCCTGGTAAAGCATCTGGTTATTTACGACGCTGTGGATGGTGAGTTCAGGATTCTCCTCAATGGGATAATCCTTCAGGTTTTCGTCTCCTCCGTCGCCGTCGAGGAGATAACGCCAGTCCGGATAACGTTCGCGAATGCCGCGGCAGAGCGCCAGTGCCATACTAGCGGACTGGATATCAAGGGGTTTGTAATCCTCGACGATACGAATCGTTTCTCCAGCGTCCAGCGCAGACGGATCAGCTTCGATAGGCTCCAGAAACAATTCGAGGTTTACAGATTCGAGGAATGCGCGAGCTTGCTCAAGATCGGGGCCGCGGCCGAAATCCAAAACGAAGGCTTTCAGCCGCGAGAGATTCATGCCCAGCTTGCGCATCACGTAATACGCGGTTAGAAATACGCTGCCGCTGTCGATTCCGCCGGAAAAGCACACACCTATAGGTTCACTGGCAGGCACATGCCGGAGCCAAAGGGAAATTTCTTCGGCCAGCGCGGAAATGTAAGCCGTGCCGATATCATCCACATTCGCCGGCAGGGAATTGCTTTGCGGCGTGAAGAAGCGGGTATAAACAGGATCCGGGTCCGGGCAACCGATCAATTGAAGTTCGACGACGTGATGCGCGGGAACCATCCTTGTATAGCTGGGATGAAATTGCCCATCGAGCCGCTCGTTTTTCAGCCAATTGTAGATGGCGTCGATGCGATGGGCGACGATGAGGACTGGGCCTTCCTGCCGCTTCGCCAAAAAATAACGCATCGGGCGATCCAAGGAGCGGGCCATTTTTATGGTCTTGCCGAAGCGGGCCACTAGCGCAAACGAGCCAGAAATTTTATTTACTTCATGAGCTGGCGAATTGACGATGATTTGTCGCGCCGCGTCGCTAGTCATCCCAAAAAGTTGGTTGGCTTCGGGTTCGGTTAAATCCACAACCCTTTCGACATAATGATCTTGCATGTGGCCTCGCGTGGCTGAGAGCGGTTTATTGTGGAACAGAAATTATACGTCAGGAGTAGCACAGGGCAAGGGACGCAGGGGCTGGAGAGCCAATCTGAAATCCTGGTGAAAATCACGGCAATACTTCGTAGACCATGACATGCGCGTCTTCGATGCTTGCTTCCTTTGACTGTGGAACAGGCGGCGTCAGAATGACGTGTTTCGGGATAGCGGCGTAAAAGCGGTTGAGTTCCGGAGAGAGCAAAGAAGTCTTTGCGAGTACGCCCGTCGGAACTCTCCCTAAACTCTGATAGTGATCCGCGTCAATTTGTTTGAACACTTCCACGAAGCCAGTCGTTCCGGTGTAATAAATGCGGCGCGTGTGCGGTTCCCAGACGACTTCATCGACGCCGCCCTCGGTGTCAATGGCGTCGATTACTTTACCGGTGTCCGCATTCATCACCACCAGTTTGCCGGGCTTGTAAATGTGGCTGCGTTTCACGCGGCTGCCGATAAATAAGCGTCGGTTGGGCGCGTCAATTGCTATGGCATGAGGCTCGGGACCTCCCGTGATTGGCCATGACGCGATCACTGCGCGCTTTTGCAGATCAATGACGACCACTTGGCTGGTGTCGCCCATCACTACATAAAGTTTGGGGGAGGAAGGATCGAGGACCAGACCTGCTGGATTCTTGCCGTCTACCTCGATGGAGCCGACCAGAGTGCCGTTTTTTAGATCGACGATTTCGATGGAACCTTTGGGCCCGGCGTTAGGTGTGGAGTCCGAGCGATCACCCAGATAAAAGAGGTGCGTGGCGGGGTCATAGACACCGTTGTCGGGAACTTTCTTGGAGTCCTTATCTTTATCATATCCGGACAAAGGAACCGTCTTCACCAACTCGTAAGTATCCCCACTGAAGGCTTTGACGGTCGAGTCGCCGTCGTCCACCCAGATTTGATTTGTTTCCGGAAGATAAATGGTCTTGCGCGGGTCGCCGCCGAAGCCGGTGATAGTGTGAATTACTTTTCCGGCGCGAAGATCGATGACCTCGATGGTGCGCTGATTCTCGCCAGGAAGGAAGAGGCGCTGGCCTTTGACATCCACAGCCATGTGGTCAAAGTATCCCTCAACGTTGGGCAGTTCAATGGTCTGCACCAGCTTCATGGGTTGATTGGTCTGAGCGTGAGCGGGCATAGTTGCGACAATGCAGAAAGCACAAAGGACGACCAGGCAGCTTTTCATCTTTCACTCCGTAATTGTTTTTTACACTCGCCGAAACTGCGTGTTTTTAAAACGTTCGCGGTAATTCGCGACGACGTAGTGTATGTCAGCAAGCAAGAGGAAGGGCTGAAAACAACATTAATTTTATTTCAGCCGGGTAAAGTATGCGCGTCGGGTACTACTTTGTTTCGATCGTCGCGTGTAGTTGAAGAAGAGCCGAGGACGACGTGTTGCGGCTTTTACTTGGTAAAACACGTAAAAACTTCAGCGAACTACAGCCATGTTAATCCGCTTGGGCACTTCTCCCACGGGAATGATGGCCAGGAGTTGGCGCTTTTCGGTGTCTACGGCGGACACGGAGCGATCTCCGGAGTTTGACACGTAGAGTGTTTTTCCGTCAGGCGTAAAGGTGATCCATTCGGGAACAGAGCCACTGGGTTTCTGACCCTGCGGGTAAACACGCGGCAGCTCGACATAGCCGAGGAGGTTGAGAGAAGGCAGCTCGTACTGAAAAAGCGCGTTGGCCGTGGTGCTGGCTATCCATAGCGACTTGTTGTCTGGAGCCACGCCAATGCCGTGGGAAGGCGTGCCCGTTCTGCCTTCTGCGATGCCGTAACCGCCCGGCTGATCAGGTAACTTAATTCGTTGAACTTCGAGGTGTTTCGCGAAATCGACGACTGCGAACCCGTTGAAGCCAGATAGCTGTGCAAAAATCCGTTTAGTCGAACCGTCGGGATTCGTTTCAAAGGTCATGGGGCGCACACCGCTGCCCAGGTTCAGATTCCAGACGGGCTGTTCCGTTTGCAGATCCACTACGGTTAAGTTCTTTGCATTGATGGAACCCGCAACCGCATACTTGCCGTCGGGAGTCACATACACGTTGTGCACCGGACCGCTAACCGGAATATTCCTGATTTTCTTCAGCGATGCAGCGTCGATGACTTCCAGCCAACCGGTACTCTCGCGAATTCCCACCAAAACGCGCTTGCCATCTTTCGTGATGGTGAGATTATTTGGGTGCCCGCCGAGCGGTACCTTTTCCAGAATACGTCCGGTATATCCATCTACGACGTCGAGGACACTTTCTGATTCGTTACTGATGTAAACACGCGACCCGTCGGGGCTGAAGACCACCCCGTGCGGAAGCTCTATGCCGTAAATGGTTTGGACTTGTTTGTTGGTCGCGGGATCAATCACGTCGACGGTGTTCCCCGCGCTATTCGTGACGTAAAGACGTATTTTGGGCGCCCTGGTCGCATCTGAGCGGTGGAGGTCCTTCACCCATTCCGCAATTTTTAGAAAGTCTGGATCGTTCTGCGAGGCGAATTGTCGGCCGCCGGAGTGGAATGCCTCTCCGCCTGATTCAGGGGCGAGCGGATGCATCAGCAATCTGCTTGACGTGGGGTCGCCGGGAGTAACCAATTGCAACACATTCTGAAAGTTGAGCCGCGATTGTTCTTCTGTCCATGCCTCACTGCCGGCTGACAATTTGCCAAGGTGAAAAACTCGGTTGCCTTCTGAGTGGCAACCGTAACATCGGGCGTGTCCGGGGCGTTCTTTCAAAAAAATAGGCTCGACGTTGGCTCTAAAAGATTCGAAGCTCGCTTGGTCGCCTCCGTCTTTACTATCGTGCGGCTGCTCCGTTACAGAGCTGGATGTATTTCCTACCCATGCCGCGATCATTTGCCATTCTTGATCATTTTGCGAGGCCCAGAATTTGCCGCCGGTGTGAGTGGGATCTCCGCCAGCTTCCGGCGCCAATGGATGCAGAAGCAGACGGCTCTTCATTGGCTCATTGGGAGTAACCAACCGGGACACTGCGTCAAAGTTCTGCCGCGATTGCTCCTCGCTCCATGTTGAGTCTCCCGCCGTTAATGGTTGCAATCGCAGACGAGTGTTCATTACGGAGTGGCAGTCATAACAACGCACGTTACCTGGACGCATTTTTAGGAAGATGGGCTCGATCTGCGCGCGATAGGTTCTAAAGTCCAGCGATGAGTTGGTTCGCGAATCAGATTGTTGGTTATGTGCTGCTGCTGAGGACTTTTCGTTAGCGCTTAAAAACATTGGCGTAGAAGCGGCAAATACAGCGGTGCACGCGGCAATACACGTCAACAGGGTGTTAAATCTCTGACGATTATGCATTTGCATAGTTCAGCCAATCCGCGCGGTGCGCGCGACAGCAGTGAATTTCATGTCGCTCGGAGCAATTCAGACATGTTGCGGCGCAATCGTACTGCGATTAGTGATAAATCTTAAATTAAGTTTCAGTTATCTTGTGGTGCGCCCCGAACCGCCCGGTTTACACTTACGGCGGCACTCACGAACATGAATGGCCGTTGAGACTAATTGGAAAAACGATTAGGGCTGTTGCCGCCAGCGGAAACCGTCGGGCTTCCATGCGTGGTTGACACAGACTGTATGACCAATGCTTGGTATCGAAGAAGCCTCATGAGATTTCTGATGCTAAACATAAATTAATATGGGTTTTAAGTTCGAGGAGCGCGCAGTGAAGTATGCTTTCCGAGAAATTCGCTTGGCGTGTTCCGTCAGTCGCTTTCTAGGTTCATCAGAGTGAATAGCTTTTTGCATATGTAAAGTTTCGGAGGTCGCCATCCATACAGGTCGGCATTTTCTTCAAATACCTGGTCCTAGCAACATACCGGATCGCGTCCTGCGCGCCATCGATCGCCCGGTGATGGATCACCGCGGACCGGAATTTGCTTCCATCGTGAAAGAATCGTTGGATGGCATGCGGAAAATTGTGCAAACCCGCGGCCCGGTCGTCATGTATCCAGCTTCGGGATCCGGAGCATGGGAAGCGGCCATCGTCAATACCCTCTCGCCTGGCGACCGGGTCTTGATGTTTGAGACCGGACATTTCTCGCGGCTGTGGTGGCAGGTTGCTGAGCGATTTGGAATCCAGATCGATTATCTGCCTGGCACTTGGCGCACAGGCACGGTAATCGCGGATATCGAAGCAAAATTGTCTGACGACAAAGAGCACCGATATAAGGCCGTGATGGTGGTACATAACGAAACCTCCACGGGAACAACCAGCAAAATATCTGAAATCCGCCGGACGATGAACCGTCTGGGGCATCCGGCCTTGTTAATGGTCGATGCAGTTTCTTCCCTGGGCGCAATTGAGTATCGCCACGATGAGTGGGAAGTCGACGTCATGATTGCATCGTCACAAAAAGGCCTGATGTTGCCTCCCGGTCTCGCGTTCAATGCGATTTCTGAAAAAGCGATGATTGCCAATAAGACGGCCAAATTGCCGCGATCGTATTGGGACTGGCCAGAGGTCCTGGAGTTGAGTCGAAACGGTTTCTTCCCGTACACCCCGTCCATCAACCTGATTTTCGGCTTGCGAGAAGCAGTTCAAATGCTATTGGAAGAAGGCTTGCCGAATGTTTTTTCCCGGCACCAGCGTCACGGACACGCAACTCGCGCTGCCGTTCGCGCCTGGGGTCTCGAACTTGTTTGTGAAGAGCCCACCGAATATTCCAACACTGTAACGGCGGTTTTCGTGCCTGAAGGACACAGCGCCGATGAATTACGAGCAACCATCCTCGATAACTTCGATATGTCTTTAGGTGCCGGGCTATCCAAGTTGGCAAACAAAGTTTTTCGCATCGGGCATCTTGGGCACTTCAACGATTTGATGTTGGCCGGAACGTTGGCCGGAGTCGAGATGGGACTCCGCCAGAGCGGCATACCGCACACAGAAGGCGGAATCATGGCAGCACTCGACTCCTTGGCGCCCAAGTCCAAGCCCGTCGCTGTGCGGATATAGTAATGGCGCTGCCACGATGCTCTCGCCTGGTGTGCAAGTGAGCGCGGCGCGCTTGCGCCCCAAAATTTTCTCGGCAACGACAAATGTTTTGATTCTGCTGTGCATTATGTACGCGCTGACGTACATCGACCGCAATAATGTCAGCACTGCGTCATTTGTTTTCAAGGAAGATTTGCATCTTACGAATACCCAAGTGGGCCTGGTCTTTTCCGCGTTTGCCTATCCATATCTTATTTTTCAAATTGTTGGAGGTTGGGTCAGCGACCGCTTCGGTGCGCGCATGGCTTTGACGGTTTCCGCCATCATCTGGGGAGCAGCGACGCTGCTAACCGGCAAAGCCAACGGGTTAGCTGCTTTGGTGAGCGCTCGGCTGCTGTTGGGTTTTGGTGAGGGCGCAACATTTCCAACAGCGACGCGGGTTATGAGCGATTGGCTGCCAGTAGACAGACGCGGGTTTGGGCAGGGCGTTACGCACGCCAGCGCGAGACTCGGCAATGCGCTCACTCCGCCCATTGTGGCGTCGTTAATCGCATCCGTCACGTGGAGAGGATCGTTCATTATCCTCGGAATTGTTAGTCTGGCGTGGGCTGTCGCCTTTGGACTATATTTTCGCGACGATCCGGCAGCCCATCCCGCTATCACTAGCAGCGAATTGGAAAAACTACCCGACTATTCCGCAAAACAAAGGAGCAAAAGTAAGTCTGTGCCGTGGATGAGCCTGGTGTGGCGAATGCTGCCGGTCACCGCGGTGTATTTTTGCTACGCGTGGACATTGTGGCTATATCTGGCGTGGATTCCGTCCTATTTTCTTCATAGCTATGGCTTGAAGCTGCAGAACTCGGCGCTGTTCTCGGCCGGCGTGTTTTTTGCAGGCGTTGTTGGCAACACATTGGGCGGAGTGGTCAGCGACCACATCCTGACCCGCACCGGAAGCCGAAATAAAGCTCGCAGAAATTTGGTGGTGTTTGGTTTCCTTTGTTCGCTGGTTTGCATGCTGCCTCTGCTGTTCTCGCAGAACTTAACCTGGGCGGCGATTTGCCTTAGCATGGCGTTTTTCTTTTCTGAGTTCACCATCGGGCCGCTATGGGCAATTCCAATGGATATCGCACCCAGATTCGCAGGCTCGGCGAGCGGGCTCATGAACACTGGAACGGCATTTGCTGCGATCATTTCACCGCTGGTGTTCGGATTCGTGATCGACAAAACGGGGAACTGGGATCTTCCCTTTATCGGGAGTATTGGACTGTTGCTTTTGGGAGCTATTCTAGCTTTCTGGATGAAACCTGAAGAATCGCTATCCGGGGCGGAGTTGCTGGACTGCGTGCCTAAAAGTGCGATGGTCTAATGCTGGCTATAAAAAGGAATCTATTCCTCGAAGTTTATTTTCAGTGAATTTCACTAGCTCAATCATGCAACCGCTCTCTCCCTTACCGCTAAGCTCGCACGCAAAACAGATCGATGTATTTGGTCCAGCCGCTGAATTAGAAAAAGAATTGAAGCGCACGTTAAAGGGAGAGGTACGCTTCGATCGCGGCAGTCGCGCGTTGTATGCCACCGACGGGTCAAATTACCGGCAAATTCCAATCGGGCTGGTAGTTCCGCGTGACAATGCAGATGCAATTGCCACGGTCGCGGCCTGTCGAAAATACGGCGCGCCGGTATTGGCCAGGGGAGCGGGAACCAGCTTGGCGGGCCAATGTTGCAATGTCGCAGTGATCCTCGACTTTACGAAGTACATGAATAAGATTCTGGAAATGAATATTGAGCAGGGATTTGCACGCGTTCAACCAGGCGTGCTCCTGGATACTCTGCGCGACCAGGCGGAGAAGCACCTAATGACTTTCGCGCCTGATCCCTCAACTCATAATCGCTGTACCATCGGCGGAATGATCGGCAACAATTCGTGCGGCACACACTCGCTGCTTGGGGGCAAAACCGTCGACAACGTAGAGCAACTGAAGATTCTGCTCTACGATGGAACGCAGTTAACCGTAGGTTCGACCACCGACGAAGAGTTTGAGTCAAAGACACGTGATAGTGGTCGTGAATCTGAAATCTACACCAAGCTTCGGAGCATCCGCGATCGGTACAGCTCCCTGATACGGACACGCTTCCCGCAAATTCCTCGTCGCGTGTCCGGCTACAACCTAGATGAACTTCTCCCCGAACATGGATTCCACGTTGCTCGGGCTCTAGTGGGTACCGAAGGCACTTGTGCGATTGTTCTGGAAGCTAAGCTCAAATTAATCCACAGTCCGCAACACAGAACACTCGTCGGTATCGGTTACGAAGACGCTTTCGTGGCCGCGGATCATGTGCCTGAAATTCTGGAGTTTCGACCTATCGGGCTGGAGGGTTTTGAAGGAAGCATCGTCGATGGACTGAAAAGTAAGGGCGCCCCACATGTCGATCTCCTTCCTGAAGGACGCGGAATTTTACTGGTTGAATTTGGTTCCGATGATCCGGTTCAAACTGAAGCCGCCGCAAAAAGCCTGGTCAAGCGCTTGAAGTCTTCAAATGCGACTCCAGTCGTGAGGATCTACACAAAACCTGAAGCGCGTCATGTATGGCACTTGCGGGAAGCAGGTCCGCGCGCGGCCGCGTTTGCCCCTGGAGCGGTAGCCGAGTGGGAAGGATGGGACGACGCCGCGGTCGCGCCGGAAAAGTTGGGCGGTTATTTGCGCGACATTAGAAAATTGATGAACGAGTTCAACTATCGCGGCTCGTTTTATGGTCATTTTGGGCATGGTTGCATTCACATGCGTGTGAGTTTCGATCTTCAAAGTGAGAATGGCATTCGAAAGTATGGTGAATTCATTGATCGTGCCGCGGATCTGGTAATCGGCTACGGCGGCTCGCTTTCCGGGGAACACGGCGACGGACAATCGCGCGGCGCCCTGCTTATAAAAATGTTTGGTCCGGAACTGATGCAGGCCTTTCGGGAATTCAAAGCCATTTGGGACCCTGCCAATAAGCTGAATCCGCACAAAGTGATCAATGCGTATTTACCGACCGAGAATTTGCGACTGGGCGCGGACTACAAGCCGCTGGAGCCAAAAACGCATTTTGCATTTGCCGCCGACGATGGCTCCTTCGCAAAAGCCACGCTGCGATGCATTGGATTGGGTGCCTGTCGCAAGCAAGATGGCGGAACCATGTGCCCAAGCTACATGGTGACCCTCGAAGAAGAGCACAGCACCCGCGGACGCGCGCATCTACTTTTTGAGATGTTGCAAGGAGAAGTTGTACGCAAAGGTTGGCAAGACCAGCATGTAAAAAAGGCATTGGATCTGTGCCTGTCATGCAAGGCGTGCAAATCGGAATGCCCCGCGAATGTGGACCTGGCCACCTATCGAGCGGAATTTTTGTCGCATTACTACGAAGGCAGAACGCGACCCTTGCACGCGCACGCGTTCGGCAGAATTGATCGGTGGGCGCGAATCGCGGCGCCCATATCCGGGCTGATAAATTTTGTGAATAGCAGCAGCATAGTGCGACCGATCATAAATCGACTTCTTGGATTGGCCCCCAAGCGCGAACTTCCTGAATTCGCCACTGTGAGTTTTCAGCGCTGGATGCGAAATCGTCGGGTTGTCGCAGAGAATATTCAGAAAGTATCTCCAGCGTCCACGGGACACCCGGAAGTCATTCTCTGGGCCGACACCTTTAACAATTACTTCCATCCAGAAACGAGCCGCGCTGCGCTGGCGGTGTTGGAAGACGCCGGATTTCGCGTGACCACACCACGACAACATTTGTGCTGTGGGCGCCCGCTTTATGATTTCGGAATGCTTGATGAAGCAAAGAACTATCTTGTTCGTATTTTGCGAACGCTCGGCCCTCAGATTGACGCAGGATTGCCGGTTGTGGTGCTGGAGCCAAGCTGCGCGTCTGTGTTTCGAGATGAACTCGTGAATTTATTGCCGAATGATGCCCGCGCTAAAAAGCTGCGCGCTCAGACTTTTCTGCTCAGTGAATTTCTGGAGCATCACGCTCCTGGTTATAAGCCATATCAGTTGGCGCGTCGGATTCTGGTTCACGGTCACTGTCACCATAAAGCATTAATGAAAATGACCGATGAAATGTCGTTACTGCAAAAAATGGGAACGGAAGTCCGTTCGCCGGATGCGGGATGCTGCGGGATGGCAGGCGCGTTTGGATTTGAGAAAGATAAGTACGATATTTCACAAGCTATCGGAGAACGGGTCTTGCTGCCGGCCGTACGTAAAGAGTCCGCGGAAACGTTAATCGTTGCCGATGGTTTCAGTTGCCGTGAGCAAATCAGGCAAGCCACAGGAAGAAGCGCGATGCATTTGGCCGAAGTTTTGCACTTAGCGATGAATGAGAGAGGCTTGGGCGCACACGTCTTACTGCCGGAATTTAAGTGACTTGAATTTCGATGATGCGCGACTGCTGGCGTCGCGAGAAATTTTGAGTCAATGGGGAATCGCACCTGCAAGAGAAACGTGAGCGTCAAAATGAGGAAATTGCCAAGTATTTTCTGCAAAATAGCGAGTATGCCGGCTTCGACTTAAATGAAAATTAATCTTCCTTTAAGTCCACAAAACCGCGAATGATTTATTATTCCGGTGCCCGTTGAACATGCAAGTCCGATCCATAATGCAATTCCAAAAACTGAATCGCTGCACTTCGAGCAAAAATGCGCCGCACCAAGACTGCGTTACAAGAGTTCAGGTGAATAAGTTTGCTTTGGTCGGAAATGAGGCTCGGCTCTGCCAACAGGGCTTCACGTTGTTTCTTAACCGCATAGTATCAGTCACAGCCAAATTTCGTGCGCGGAGAACTCCATTGAATTCTTTGAAACTACGTTTATCGCTGCTATTGCTGCTTTTCGCAGTCGGTTTTACTACTAACGCGCAAGTGAATACTGTGGCCATTCGCGCCGGACATCTATTCGATAGCAAGTCCGGCAAGATGTTGGAGAACCAAGTCATTCTGGTAGAAGGAGAGAAAATAAAGTTCGTCGGTCCCGCTGACAGCGCGACCATTCCACAGGGCGCACAAGAAATTGATTTAAGCAAAGCGACTGTGTTGCCGGGATTGATCGATGGTCACACGCATATTTTTGGTTTTGGACTCGATGGCATCAAACCGGGCGGGCCGCCCTTTGCGAATGCTGTCAACGACACTCGCGAGTTGCGCACTCTCCTGGCATTGGGCAACGCGCAAAAAGATTTGCGCGCCGGCTTCACCACGCTGCGTGACCTGATGAGCCACGGTGGTGGCTATGCCGACGTGGACATCAAGAAGGTCATAAACCGCGGCATCTTCCCCGGACCTAGAATGCAGGTGTCGACGATGGGGCTGGTTGCGACCGGCGAAGGAATAACAGGTTCCCCGGAAGTGAATTTGCCGCTGAACTATCAAACTGTCGACGGCCCGTGGGCTGCACGTCAGGCTGTGCGAGAGCAAATTCACTACGGAGCCGATTGGATCAAGTTTCACTCTACCGCTGGTTATGAGTTTGAGCCCGACGGTAAGTTATTTAGCGACCCTACTTTTACGAAAGAAGAAGTCGAGGCTATCGTCGATGAAGCACACCGGCACGGGAAGAAGGCGGCTTGCCACGCATTCGGCGGCGAGGGTTTGAGGAACTGTATCGAGGCCGGCGTCGACACCATTGAACACGCTATTGAATTAGACGATGCCCTGGCGGACGCGATCAAAAAGAAGGGCATCTACCTCGAACTCACCGCGTATCACTACTCACTCTCGGAATATACGGAAAAGGATGCGAAATCCACTGGTGGGAAATACAGTTTGGAGGCCATGAGAGAAAAGAGTGGACGCCTAGCCATCGCCCGCGGGCTCAAGATTTCCTTCGGGAGTGGAGTCGGACCATTTCCCCACGGAAGCCAGGCTAAGGAGTTTGCGTATTTGGTGAAGTACGGCATGACTCCCGCACAAGCGATTCAATCGGCAACCACGGTCGCCTCGGAAATGATGGGCTGGCAGGATCGCATCGGGTCCATTGATAAAGGCAAATTTGCAGATATCGTGGCGGTGTCAGGCGACCCTTTGAAAGATATTACCGAGCTCGAACGCGTAGGCTTTGTCATGAAGGGCGGTCAAGTCATCCGCAACGATATTAAGTAGCCGCTAAAGTTATGCCGCGCGGGCCAGATCCTATTCGCTGGGTTTTGACTTCCCGGTGTTAGCAAGGTTTTATGGGTATTTTATTAGTCGAAGATGAAAAAAAAATTGCCAGCTTCATTGCTCGTACGCTCAGGGAAAATGCATACGTCGTAGATGTCGTTGAAACTGGTGAAAATGCGTCACGCCAACAGCAACATCACCATGAACATCACCATGAACATCTACACCCACGCAGTCAGCAATAAGAAGTGGCGGGCGCAGAGCAAAGTGGTGGAAGTGGTGGAAATGATCCTGCCAGCGGAAAAAGCAACGCTGGTGTCGGCGGGCGTCGCTAACGCGGGGGTGTGTTGGGACGCAGGACAAACTGGATTCCGCGTTCGGCGTTGAGTTGTATGGTCTCCTCCAGGTCGATGCGATCCAATTCTAAGGAGTTCTGGCCACCGTACGTGGTGGTGTAGTGCAACTGGCCATCCTCGACCCAGTAGGCCACGAGTCCGTACATCGAACCGTCCCGCAATTGCAGGAGCGTTACCGGCTGCTCGCTCTCTGCTTGTTTCACGGGCGCTGCGTTGTTTGTTGCGGGATTTTCCGTGACGTCTCTGCTTTCGCTTAATCCGGTGACATTGGAAGGCTGCCCTGGTAGCACTTCTGCCGTGGAATCGTGAGGGATGTAATCAGGCATCTGGTCGTTAAATGGCAGGAATGACCAGCTGTCGATAAAAGACGCGGAAAATCTACCGATGAAAAATGGGTCGGAAAAGAACCCCCCGGCAAAGCAGTTGAAGTCATCGTTGAAGAAAAAAGGTTGGCGCGGAAAACCGAAGCTCGCGCATCCGCCAAATTCGAATCCGGCCCGGGGAGGGAAGAACAAGAACTGGTCGCCGAATGGAAAATCCTCGGGCCGGCGAGGGAATCTGCGCCGTGCAGGTGCAAACATGATCTGCGCTCCCGGAGGTTGCAAGATGGCCCCGTGGAGGCCCGCCGTTCCGGTGAGGGGCGTCGCCATGTCATGTACAGGACTAGGCCTCTTGTTTTGACGACCGAAGAGGCGACCGAAGGAATGACCAATGGCGTGGCCAACGCCAGTGCCTCTAGAACCTCCGGAAGAACGGCCAGAAGAGAACCCCCCATGGCCGCCGTGCCCGCCTGACCCGCTATGGCCGCCTGGTCCGCCACCGGATCCACTCGGGTGAGCATGCAAGCCCACTGTGCCCAACAACCCTGCAAGCATTACAACCGCCGTACGCGTCCCAGGCTTCATGACGGATATCCCCGGCTCTCCGTCAGCCTACGCCTCATCCCTAAGCATTTCCACTCATTGTGAGACATAAGCCTATGAAACGGGCACCAAGTCCGGTTTGCGGAAACGTTCTCGTGCTGAATGCTGCTCGCGCCGCGATCTTCTGAAGGACCGTTTTCGGAAGCGCTTGCCGCTAGGCGACAATCGGCGCTTGCACGACACCGGCGAGGCCAAACACGCGCTGATAGCGCTCAATTTCTTCGGAGGGGCCCAACGCCTTTTGAAAGTTGTCGGAAAGCTTCACTGCGGGCTTGCCATCGGCATCATTGAGTTTGCACACCAGGTTTACCGGATCGAAGCTGCTTCCTCCCTGAGGATTGCAATTACGGAAATCATTGGTCAGCAATGTGCCCCAACCCGCGCTGAAACGGATGCGCCGCTCGGGAATCCATTTTCCCGCATCGAGGAAGTCGCTTGCTTGCCTAAAATCAGTAGCCGAAGCGCCGTTGAGAATCGTCCCGGAAAAATAGGCATGCAATCTCAGAATTGTGTCCACGTCGAGAGAATCGGAAGCAATGAACAGTTTTTGCCGCGGGGCACGGTTTCTCCGATTAAGCCACGCAATGTATTCGTCGCCCGCGAGGAAGGGATCTTTGCTGTCCGCACGCTGTCCAGTCCAGTCCGCCGCCCAATCCGGAGCATTGCGGAGAAACTGGGTCGTGCCAAAAGTGTCTGGAAGCAGGATCAGCAACTCGCCTTGGTAGGTCTGCTGCCACATTTCCAGCAAGCGGTATTGCGCGGTCT
This sequence comes from uncultured Acidobacteriota bacterium, assembly GCA_963733775.1. Lineage (GTDB taxonomy): Bacteria > Acidobacteriota > Terriglobia > Acidiferrales > UBA7541 > Acidiferrum. Next base: position 1,882,467 of record CAVTEE010000006.1, read on the forward strand.
TGAGTTCTTCGTCGTCCTTGGCCATCGCTGCCAAGGCCATGGGCAATTCGTGCGCGTTTGTGCCGATTGCCTCCAGGTCGTGTTTATACGCGTGATAAGTATTTGACGTTCCGGTAAAGCTGCTGCCGAGCACATCGCTCATGGCTTTTACCACGTACTCCTGCCACAAGAAGCTGTGCCGCCGCCGCGTTCCAAAATCGCTCACTCTCAATCCTGGCGTGCCGCGTAGCCGCTCCATTTTTTCCCACAGTTTGGTCTTGGCGCGGGAATAGAGAATGTCGAGCTCGAATTCGCTGAGACGCTTGAGGCTCGCGCGCGTCTTCAGTTCGCTGATGGCCGAGAGCGCATATATCTCCCACAACGTCGTTTCTGTCCAAAGGCCGCGAAAGGAGAGGGAAAACTGTCCGTTTTGTACCGACAACTCGTAATCAGAAAGGCGAAAGTCCCGTTCGAGCCACTCGAGGAACGCAGGTTCAAAAATGCCGCGCCGTCCATAGAAAGTGTTGCCCGCGAGCCAGATCAGCTCGGACTTATGGAAGCGCAATTTCTTGGTTTGTTCCAACTGCGCGCGAAGCTCCTCGACTTCGATCACATCGGCGAGGCGCAGGTCGGCGGAGCGGTTGATGAGCGAAAACGAAGCGGTGGTTTTGGGGAACTGCTTCCAGATGAACTGGAGCATCAGGAGCTTGTAAAAATCGGTGTCAAGCAGAGACCGCGTAATCGGGTCCAGCTCCCAATTGTGGTCATGGGCTCGCCGCGCGAGGTTGATGATCACGATGTCACCACTTTACCCCACAGCGAACGTTCCTCAGAAACAGTCTCGCTGCACCGATCAGTCGGATGGTTCTTGCGCAACCCGAAGCCGCAATCCGGGTCTGGTCCTTCGAGTCAGGACGTCATTCTCCTGAGCTCGATCGCGCAGCAGGCCATCCAACTGATGATTCTTCCACCCTGGCCCGTTTTTTCCCAAGATCCCCGGGGCACATAAAAACACTTGGATTAAGACCAAGGTTGATTTATCTTCAGTGCCACATTTGGCGTTGTCCGAGACTCGTTCACTCGCGCTGTTTTGTTTGCGGGGACCGCCCGCCATGTTTCGGGAGCGTTAAAGCGATTCGTCCGAAAAGGATTCGGACAGGGCTTGGCCAATGAAGTACTCTTTTTTTGTTTCTGCTCTTCTAGCCGCATTTTTGTGTGCGTCCTCTTACCCTGCTCCAAATACATGGTACCCGGCTCAGTCTGACGGTTCGCCATCGCGGCAGGCGCCAGCACAATCTGCCGAGGCCGTCACAGTCACCATTCCAGGCCCGCTGCGTTCCTTCCTGCGCATGGCCGGCATTAGTCAGAAGATTACTCCTGAAGAAGTGCTGCCATTATTGGCTCGCAATGTGTTCCTGCGTGGTTACGAAGGTCCTCACCATAGCAATCAAACCGAATTCCTGGTCCTGCTGATCCGCTATGTTCGGCAGGCCAAAGAGTTGGCGTCTTTGGCCGGACCCCAAGGTGTACTTCACGTCTCTAATTGCGTGGAGGCCAAGCCCCTACTGAAAGTCTTGGGTTACAGGCCTCAGCCGGATTGTGGTCAGAGCAACGCCTCCCTGTTAACGGAGGACCCCGAGAGAGCTTTTATAACCATCGATTCCGGATTCCCTCTGCTTGAGTTGGAAGCGAGTCTCCGAGAAGGAAAGCCATTCAACTACACTTTCGCAAGCTCCTACCTGCCTGCCTTGCTTGCCGAAAAGGATTGGCGTCAGAAGGGAATCACCAAAGAATCGGATTTAATCACAGCGATCTTGCGGGACCCAGTTTTCGCACATTTTTACTGGGCGATGTCTCGAGTGGACCGGGAAACACGAATTGCTCTTCGGCAATCGCAGTCTGTAAAGAAAATAATTCCTTTGAGCGCTCATCTGGACTTTTACGGGACTCACATCCGTGTTCGATCAGGACGTGTGATCGTCCCTGGGGGACCAACGGCGGAAGCTGGATGGAAGGATCTGGTTGGAGCCAGTCCAGAATCGCCCGTAGAATTCATCCCTCGACTGCTTGCCAAGGACGGCGGCTGGCTGGCCGCCTACTTCGACGCTTTGTCCCGCGTGAACCAGACTCAACAAGCGCACTTCACCGAAGCGCATCACTTGCGTCGCTACTATGAGGCCCTTCGGGGTAAAAACATTTCACCAGACGCCGTCACTGGAGTGTTTCGCCCCGATTCGGGCCTTTTGCTTCTGGTGACTCGCTCCTGGTTTGAACCCGACGGAGAGCCTCACGTACCTGGAAACCTCGAGGCATGGAAGAGAATTCTCGGCCAGAAGACCGATGTGAAGCTCATCCGTGATATAGATAAACACGCGCGGCTCGACCGTCCCGAACAACTGCTGGAAACCATGTTCGCACTTTCCCGCGTGCCAACATTCGAAGGGCCCCTGCAAACTTATCTTCTTTTAAGTGAATTGGATGCCAGGCGCACTCCGGATCATCGGGTCAGTCCCGAAACAGTTTTCTTAATGGCCAGTAAGTTTGCGGAGTTGAACGATCAGTATCGGATCTTTCCCGAGTTCCCGGAATTGGACGATGCATCTATCACCAGCTTTCTCACCGTAGTCGCCAGCCTGAACAAAATCTCAAATAGCAGCCTGCGCGGTAACGCTCTTGGGACTTTCCAGGCTAGCGTGGGACTTTGGCAGATATTTGCGCGCCAGGGGCAGATTCCTGCGACCCAGCTGAACGCTTCTTGGCAACGCCTCGTGAAGCCTTTTGATAGGACCACGACTTCCGCGCAGCTTTTCGACGCAGGCCTCAATTCAATTCGAGAACTTCGTCTCGCGGTGACCGCAAATCCTCATGGCTCGCAAAACGAACTCATCAGTTTGCTCGCAGGTCCACGTCAGCTGAATCCCGACGGTCAGCAAACGCATGATCTGCTAGCCAACAAAATGCGGACGGTTTTGGAGGAACAGCGCCTGGTCTCTTTGGACGTTCTGTTTTCCCTCGGTGACGCTCTACACGATGTCGCTCGCGTAAAGGCTGACGCCAACACTTTGCTTCCCTTGGCCGGAGAACTGCGTGAATTTGAGATGCCGCAGCCGATTTTCCGCGCGAGTGAGCGAGAGCAGTGGGCTGTAGGGATTTATAACAATCGTCATACAGGCTTACAGATGCGGACGAACTTGACGGACGTCATCAAGTCACCAAGTTCTGTTGCCCAACTCACCGTCGCTCGTGGTCAGCTTGCATCTTTTTTAAGAGACACACTCGTTGGACTCAACTACGCCTACTACGAGCCACCCGGCGCTCAAATCCTCCACCATAACCCTCTTTTTGTTCGTTCGCATGACTTCGCTGCAGAAACCGTTGTGGGTGTGGAGCGCGTGTGGCAAGCTCCGCGGTTGCTCGGGGCCGGCTCGCCAGCCGGTGGCGGTGCACGTCTGGTGGGTTCACTTGCGGACCTACCGTATGTTTTGGCGAGAGCAGAGCAATATTTCATTGCCCCTGAGAACGTGCAGGCACTCATCTGGGAGGAGGTAGTGCCAGGCCTTCTGACCAACGCGGTGGTCCCGAGATGGTGGCGGGTGACGCAGAATGAGCTTCACGCTGTCGCTCTTTATCAACAAACTGGAGAAGAACTGTTGGCTGCTTCTGTGCACAACGAAGATCTGCGGAAGAAGGTGATGAGCATTCTCGATGATCGCATGACTTCGCAAGTTTCGGAGCGTCTCGAGCAAGCAATATCTGCGGACCGTTTGGCAGAAATACTGCCTCAATTGCTGTCGGCCGATATCTTTTGGCTTGCTGTTGAGTACCGCCGAAGATTTCCAGAGCAGACCGACTCTCTGGGGCCTGCCGGCAGAGAACTGGAGAGTCTCTCCCAGCGCTATCCCGAGGAAGTCAACTCCCAGCGCTTGTCTCGTGATTTTGGTGTACCCCACGTCATTCTGGAGCAAAGCTACCGTTGTGACCTGATGAATCTGGCGCCGTTCCCGGCTTTCGCCGGCTATTCCAGCCGTCTCTTGGCCGAGTCGTGGGATTCCAACAATCTTTACTGGGTCCGCTTGGCCGATGAAAAAGGTTATTCACCGGTGATGCTGAATCAGCTCGTTCCTGAACTCACTCGCCGCATGGTCGAAAAGATTTTCGCCACCGATATCGAAGATTGGACGGCGCTGTGGCGCGCCACACGTGAAACGGGCGACGAGTTTCGGAACAGCAAGATGGCCACACGTTTCATTAGCGGTGCAAATTCTCAGCCTTAGTTCCGTCAGACAATCTCAGCTGGCAGAGACACGGGTCAAAACAATGGGAAAACAACATCTACTATTCACTGCTGCACTCTTCTTCGTTCTCGAATCTAGTTTTGGAACTCCAACTACGAACGCCCAGCAAAACCAAAGCGGTACTCCTCTGCGCGTTGTCGTCGACCTCGTTCAACTAAACGTTGCAGTCACGGACAACAAAGGCAACTACATCACGAATCTTCAGCCCTCCGACTTTGTCATCGTCGAAGATGGTATCCCTGAGAAAATTGCCACATTTGAAGAAGGCAACGGACCCACTCGCCGATTGGTCGACATCTCAGACGAGGACAAACCGGAAGCGGACAACTCCTCCCCGATGCTGACAGATGGTCAAAAAGGAGACGCAGCCCCGAACCTCAACGCGGCCTTGGCCGGTGCCGATGTTTTTGTCTTGTTTGACACCAGCAATTATATGTATCGCGGTTTCGTCTTCGCACAGGACGCTATTTCCGATTTCATTCGCTCTCTGGAAACCGTGGACAAAGTGGCGTTCTATTCTTATAGCCGCAACCTCTCCCGCGCCGCGCCATTAACCGCTGACCGCGACCAGGTCCTGCACGGAGTGCGCACCACCGTGGCCGGAGATGACGCGGCGCTTTACAACTGCTTGTTGCTAACACTCCAGGATGGCGCCCGGTATCCTGGAAGAAAGGTCGTGGTAGTGTTCTCCAACGGGCCTGACAATGCCAGTGTAGTGCCTCCGGAAGATGTCACTGAATTGGCTCAATCCGTCGGCATTCCTGTCTACATGGTGAGTACTGCGGAAGCCAAGATTGAACCTGTCTCCACCGCGGTATTTGAACGCATGAGCGCCGCGACAGGTGGCAAAGCCTACTTTGCGAAAAGTTGGCGAGACGAAAAAAAGGCTTTTGCTTCGATCCGAAATGACTTGGGTCATCTTTATTCGATTAGTTACTATCCGGCGACGAACCCCAATCGTCGGTGGCGCGCCATCAACGTGAAACTTGTCGGCGAACACGCGAAGAAATATCACATCCGCACACGCAACGGATATCGGCCCCAGCCGATCCACTCGTCCGACGCGAGCGTGTCGACGTTTCCCGTGGAATCGAAACCTCTTCCGAATTAACCGTGGCGTTCCTGTTCGTGCAGTCAACTCAGCCTGCAATTGATGCGTCCACACTGATCAACAGGAACTATCCTTCAAGAAACCAGGTACGGAGACTCTTTATTCGGGGATGACTTCAATCGCGCTTATAGATGGGTAGTTCACAGCGGGAGTGAAATAAATCTCTAGTTTGCCTTGTGGCGTGGGCTCAATGTGCTGGAAGGATTTAACCAATGGCTGGGAGCCGGCTTCCCGGAAAATATCAAAGCCCTTTAGCAGCATTGTTCCGTTACAGGAAACATCAAACACACGGCTACCAACACCTCCAATGCCGCCATTCTGGACACCAAACCAGTGCTCCATAAAGTGCAGTTTCAAAGTGTACCTGGTGTTCGTCGCAACGGGCACTACGTACTGGAAGTGTCCAAAACGATGCCATTCATAAAGACGACCATCGGTGACTTTGGATAGATCGCCTCGGAAACCACTGAGACGGCCGCCAAAGAAATAGCGATCGGGCATCCAGGTATTGCCGTTGGAATCCCGATACGGAGAATGTCCGACCACCAGCCTGACGGGAAGCATGCGATGCGGAGTTCCCGGAAGAATTTCAATGGCATTTATAAACGCCTCGGAAGAAGTGAAGTCCAGATGAATCGCTCCGTCGCTTGCGGACGCGACATCCGTTATAACTTTCGTGGTCGCAATGTCATCCCCACCGGCGTCGTCCACCACATCTAAATTAGTAAGCGGCCCTCCATTGATGGAGAACGCCACGTTGCGGCTCGCCTCCTGCAGTCCCGAGGTTTCAGCGAATAGAAGATGAACTTCGTAAGTTCCAGGCGGGACCGGAAAATTACAATGAACGACTCCGCGCCTCCCGCTTAAAAAAAGCTGCGGATCTTCAGTGCCTTGGATAGCGCGGCCCGTCACAGAGAACGAACTCCCTCCCGCGCAGAAATGATCGTTTTCCCAAGCGGAACCACCGCGATCTATGTAGGGAGTGGAAGTATCGCCCAACTTGACGCGAAGAATTTTCCCGGAACTGTACCCCGGAGCGGCAGCAACCACGGGCTGCGAGGGACTCTCATGTCCACGGTTCCGATTCCATTCCCTCCACACAAAAACAATGAGAACAACCGCAGAGAGTGCAAAAATAGCGGCTCCCAGCATCATTCCAATCCGTGGACGAAACTTTATTCTGGATTCGCTGCCCTCCTGCTCTTTCGCGAGTCGGGGTGCGCTTGACCCCTGAAATGGCCGGGCAGAATCTGCTAGTTTGCCTTTTGGTCCGTCGTTCTCATGAGGTGCAAGCCCATCAAGAGATTGCCCGTTCCGTTTTTCATCCAGTGCGGATGCGTCTCTAGCCGTTTCAAGGTCGCTTGCGTGGATGAACTTGGGAACGTAGTGGCCGGGCGGGAGACAAATATGAACGGGATGTTCTGCCCCGGTGGTTTTATAAAAATCCTCGAGCCGCTTTCGTAATGCGTGAGCAGTGACGCGGACAATGGTATCCACCTGAGGGTCAAAAGATTCTGGTCGCCCGAGCGCGTGTACCGCGACGTTGTACTCCTTGATTTCGTCGATTTCTCCATCGAAGTACTTGTCGCAAACGAAGGTCAGTAGCCGAACCAGGTTATTCGTTCGGCCGAACACACCAGACGACAAAATACCATCTACTTCAGCCCGCTCAGCCTCAAGCTTGCTGATCGCCGATTGCACGTGGACATCCCCTTACGAATGGTCTCTTCGCCTTACCATCCGGTGTTTTGCAGGCGAGTATAACCCAATTCATGCGACATGACACGGGACTGTACTCGTCCAGTAGATTAGTGACACTTTGCCTTTCTGGGTTGGAGTTTCCAACGAGTGATGAATTCGAGTGGAGTCAGGTAGGCCAAGGATTGGTGAGGACGCACGCAATTGTAAGTTTTTTCCCAGTTCCGCAACTGCGCGTTGAGCACGGGTAGCTGATCGGATTCTGCCTGCACCTCATAAAATTCTTCGTTGTGAGTGCGATGCGCACGCTCCACATGTCCATTCAACTTTGGCGATCTCGGCGGAAGTATGAACAAGGGCACGTTGCGCTGCTGGCAAGCGGCCTCGAATTCGGCGGCGAACTCACTTCCTCCGTCGACCTGCACAGCTTTGACCGTAAAGGGAACGCGCTCTAGCAGAGTGTCTAGAAAACGTGCTGCGGCTAATGAGGTGGCGCGCCGATGGGCTTCCACCACGTCCCAGCGCGAGACTACGTCTCGCGCACTGAAGTGCTTTAGCAGCACGCCGCGACGCAGGCGAACGTCCTTGGTGTCGATCTCCACTAAATCGCCGGGCTGCGCAATTCGCCAGTGTTTAGGCTTCCGAATAGCCCAAGGGCGATTTCGTAGTTTGCGTCGTGCGCGTCGTAACAGCGCTACTTTGGGCGTCTCGTGCAGCGCTCCGCGTCGTTTAAGATCGCTCAGAATTCGACCCACCATAGAAACCGAAACGCAGCACCGTGCTCTGCGCAACAGCACCGCCAGTTTGTCTTTGCCCCAACGCGGATACCGTTTGCGCAGCGCCAACACCTGTTCGGCCAGGGCGCTCGTCCAGGTCGGTCGGCGCACCTGATGTGGTCGATGCGAACGCGCCTCCAGAGTGCTCAGGTCGTGGCGATCGAATCGGCGCTTCCAGCGATAGAAAGTCTGGCGGCTGATGCCAAAGTGCCGACAAGTCCGCTGCGCGTTGCGGCCATTGAAGAAATAAAACAACATCCACTGAAGTCGCGTCTCCCCCGTACGGCTTAATCCCTTCCCGAGGCCCGCCAGCCGGCGGGCCTCAGGAAGCTCGTACCACCTTATCGTTCTCATCCTGACACTCTACCGAGTGTCACCAATCATTCTGAACGAGCACAGGGACCAAATATTCTGAAATAAGTACTTGAAATTTCACCGACCTAAGGGTGGAACCTCCCTGCGAAGGTTGCCCGCTCGCTCTTATAACAGTTAGGTTCTAACCGTGAATTCACCGTTGGCTAACTTCCTGGCTTGGGCCAAGACTGGTTTACTCCATCATCGAGAAATTCGATCGACCATATTCGTGGTGCAGCTCCCGCATCGCTCGGATGGCGGCCGTTCGGAGAAGCATTCGCCTAGCAGAGCTGTCTTGCCGCCCAAGGAGTAACCGAAATGACTTTGACTGGTCCGAAAATTCATCTTTATTCCGGGAGTTGTGGAAAGAGAAAAAGCCTCAGTTTGGCAGCGCTTACTGCCCTGATGATTCTCGTTGCCGGATCGCTATTCTCTGGGGCAGTTGAGTTCGCTGTTGCGCAGGATATATTCGGGCGCATCGCGGGGACCGTCACGGACTCGTCTGGCGGCACCGTTCCAGGAGTTAAGGTCACGATCGAGAACGAGGCGACGCAGGTAAGCCGCGAAGTTACGGCGGACAAGAACGGTTATTTCGTCGCGGAGGAACTGCCCGCCGGTAGCTACAGACTGATAGCCGAAAGGACCGGCTTCAAAAGGATCACAAAAAGCGGCAATGAACTAACTGCCGGTGGCCGTCTGACTGTTGACTTGAGACTGGAACTCGGCTCCGTTACCGAGACCATAACAGTCGCTGCGTCCGGTGACACGGTGAACACTACCTCGGGCGAGATTTCGACGACCATCACGGAGCAGCAGGTACTGAATATGGCGCTGAACCAGCGACACTACGAGTCCCTCGTCGGTCTGGTTCCCGGTGCGGCCCTGCAAGGTTCAGGGACCAACCCCGCGGCCTTAACGGCAAACTACAACAACAGCGTCGCGGTGACTAACGGGCAGCGGCTGGACGGGCAAAACTGGAGCGTGGACGGAGGCTTCAATCTGGACTCGGGTTCGAACAACAGCGTGTTCAATCAGGTGGGTGTCGATTTCATACAGGAAGTGGACGTGCAGACTTCAAACTACGACGCGGAGTTTGGGCGTTCTGCTTCATCCACGATCAACGTGATCACCAGAAGCGGCGGAAATGAATACCACGGCGGAGCTTTTGAATTCGTCCAGAACAACATCTTCAATGCGGAAAATCCCGGGACAAAACTAACAAATCCCACCGCGAAGGGCTACACAGCCGTGCCCCCGTTTCATTTCAACGATTTTGGATGGAAGCTTGGCGGGCCGATCCCGTTCATCCAGCGGAAGGGCAAGCTGTTTTTCTTTGCCGGGCAGGAGTGGAAGAAGTTTCGGGGAGTCTATCCGGGACTAACGGCTGCTTCGGTTCAAGAGACGTTTCCCACGGCGATGGAGGCAGCAGGCAACTTCACTGATGTTTATAACGGAGGGAAAGGGCTGGTTCTGAAAACGCCGGCAGTGATCCCAGCGAGTTGCGCAGGGGTGCTTTATACCGCGCCGAACGTCATTAACCCCGCTTGCATTACAGGCGACGGCGCGGCCATGGCGTCACTTTACTCCTCGGCGGCTAAATTGTCTGTGCTAGGGGCATTGCCCACTTCGACTGCTACCAACAACTTGACCTTCAACCTCCCGAACCCACTGAACCTGCGCGAGGACATCGTGCGCGTGGATGAGCATGCCAACGACAAGCAAAGTTTCTATTTCCGGTATATCCACGACGATGTTGCCATCTTCAATCCGTATTCGACATTCGGCACGGCTGGGGCGATTCCGGTGGATCCGGACCTGCGCAGCCGTCCCGGATACAACATTCAAATCGGCTGGGTGGATGTGATCCGGCCGACGCTGATCAACGAAGTCAGATTCAACGCCGACTGGCATAAGCAGACGACGCCACTCCAAGGCACGGCTTGGAAGAAGACTCCTTATGGATTCGCGTTCATCCCGCCACTTGGAAACCCCACACAGTTCCCGGATGGGCTTCCGACGATCAGTTTTACGGCCGTCACAAATTTCCCGACGGCCGCCCCAGCGGGTGTAAATGGTCCGGCCCCAAATTTCCTTGAGTCTCCAACGGCGGACATTAATCCGGCGGATAACGTTACGTGGCAAAAGGGAAATCACTCGTTTAAGTTCGGAGCAGAGTTCGCACGGAATCGCAAGACGCAAAACTCACGCACGAACTATGACGGGACAATTAATTTCAGCGCGAATGCGGGCGCAAAGACCGGCTCAAACTCTACCGGTGATCCCTTCGCTGACGCGCTGCTCGGGAACTTTAATACTCTTGGACAAAGTTCGGCCGTCACCGTCGGCCAATTCCGGTTCAACGATTTCGAGGCCTACGCCCAGGACACCTGGAAGGTGACCAGGAAACTTAGTTTGGTGCTGGGCCTGCGTTTCATCTACACAACGCCGACCTATGCTCAGGGCAATAACATGACGAACTTCAACCCGTTTGCATTCGACGTTAGTCACGAACCGATCTTTACGGGTGGGTCGGCTTCTAGCAGCATCAGTCCTGCTTCCCTTGGTCTTTGCAGTGGGCCTCTACTGAACGTCGTAGGAACTCCTGTACTCACGATCGAATGCAATGGTTTGCAGCGGCCCGGACAAGTGCCTGGCGACCAGGCCCAAAGAGTTCCGGTGACTTCCGCGGATCCGGACCTGTTAGCTGCTATCCCTGATACTGCGGCGCGCGGTTTCTACCAACCGGAGCACCTGTTTGCGCCGCGTTTCGGCTTCTCCTACGCGCCGTTCGGCGAGAAGACCGTGATTCGCGGCGGTTTTGGCATTTTTTACGACAAGCCGGAAGGGAACCTGTTGGGTAACGGTATCAATTCTCAGGGCTACGTCCCGTGGGCACAGTCGGCCTCGATCTCCGGCACCAACGCCTCGTTATCACAATTCGATTCCGCCCCGGGCGCCGGCAGTTTGCCAGCTCCAAGCACTTTGACCCTGAGCGGAGTTGATCCCCGACTGGTGGTTGCACGCTCCTATGAGTACAGCTTGGGAGTCCAGCGCGAACTGCCGGCGGCAATGTTGATTCAGGTGTCTTACGTCGGCAATCTGGGCCGCCACATCCTGCGTACTCCAAGTATCAACAATGCCGCCTGGACTCAGCAAGGATTCATACCGGTCTCTCCTGACCCGAACACCATGGCCTGCCCTTCTGGAATCAATGCTGCTGCGTTCCAGTGCACGGGAGGCTTCGCACCCGCTGGCCTGTCCAAGGACCGGATACGCCCGTACCTTGGGTATTCCAGTCTTAACTTGGCGCTAGGCGACGTCAATTCCAACTACAATTCGTTGCAAATCAGCCTGGCCAAGCGCGTGGGGTTTTTCACCGCCACATTTGCCTACACATTTTCGAAGGCTATGGGCGATGGCGGCGGCGCGGCTGATGCGTATAACGAAAATCCCGAGCCTGAATGCCCGTTCACTTGCCTGGTCAGCACGGTCTCCAATCCAGTCTTGGTCAACGGTTCAACGACGCCGGTGACAGGCGGAGTGCAAACGGGCGGGGTGGTGGAAAACTGGAAGCAGTTTAACTATGGCAAATTGAGCTTCGACGCGACGCACATCGTGGCCTCGAGCTTCACCCTCGAGTCGCCTTGGGGCAGGCACCTGACTGGCATAGAAGGTAGCGTGGTCAAAGGGTGGTCGTTGAGCGGAATCATGCATTTCCAAACCGGTTCGCCCCTGACGGCAACGGCTTCGGCAAACGCGGGCGCGAATGGCGTGAGTATCGCCCGGCGGGCAAGCATTGTCCCAGGTCAACCCGTCGCATTTCACGGTACATGCCCCAACACAAAAGCAATCTGCTGGCTCAATCCGGTGGCTTTTTCGCTTGAGAGCGCCCTCGGTGCGGGTGACGCCCCCATCGGCAATATGCTCGGGCCCAACTTTTATCAGTGGGATCTATCGCTGCGAAAGACCTTCAGTTTGCCTTTCAGGGAAGGGATGAGCCTGATGTTCCAGGCGGATGCTTTTAACGCTTTCAACCGGGCCAACTGGAACAATCCAACCGTGAACAACGCCGGCTCCGCTACGTTTGGACAGATCACCGGTTCACTGCCTGGGCGCGTGCTTCAGTTCGGCGGGAAATTTAATTTCTGAGGTTTTTGCCCTCCGGGCTCTAAGTCAAATTCTCAATTCGATCCCGGATGCTGTACTCTGCTGGATGAAAACCCATTCATGACTAATCTGCTTCGTTGTTTAACATTTACTTTGTGTTTGCCGTTTCTTTCGGGGCGTGGTGCGGCACAAGTTGCGCCGCTGATCGCGAATATCCACGCGCGTCAGACCACCAGCTTGGATGGCCAATGGCAAGCCATTGTTGATCCCTATGATGTTGGGTGGTTGGACTACCGTGCTCAGCCACTGAAAAATAACCACGCATTTTACAAGAACTACAAACCTCAATCCGAATCGGAGTTGGTCGAATATGATTTCGATACTTCGGGCCAGCTGCATGTCCCCGGTGACTGGAACACGCAGCGTGAGTCACTGCTGTTTTATGAAGGAAGCGTCTGGTACAAGCGGTCCTTCGATTACACGAAATCTGCTAAGAACAGACTGTTTCTCCATTTTGGAGCGTGCAATTACTTCGCCGCCGTTTACCTTAACGGGGAGGAGCTTGGCGAGCATGAAGGTGGCTTTACTCCCTTTGATTTCGAGATTACCGATCGCGTAAGAGCACACGGAAATTTCCTCGTTGTCAGAGTCAACAACGCTCGGGGAAAGGATCAAGTCCCCACCGTCAATACAGATTGGTGGAATTACGGCGGGATTACTCGCCCCGTGACATTGGTGGAGGTTCCCGAGACCTTTGTCCAGGATTATCTTGTCCAGCTGCAGAAGGGATCGACGCACCAAATTAAAGGCTGGTTGCAACTAAACGGGCCACAGCTCCAACAGACAGTCAAAATTCGCATTGCCGAGACCGGGCTCGTCCAGACAGTTCAGACAGATTCCAAAGGACACGGCGAGTTTTCTTTTGGCGCTGACCTGACCCTTTGGTCTCCTGAGAATCCCAAACTCTATACCGTCGAGATCGCCGGCGAGGCCGACCAAGTCATCGACCGCATAGGGTTCCGCTCGATTGAAGCCCGAGGCACGGATATTGTGCTCAACGGAAAACCAGTCTTTTTACGCGGGATCAGCATCCATGAAGAGGCTCCCACGCGCCCTGGCCGTGCTTGGAGCGAGGACGATGCCCGGACCCTGCTGGGTTGGGCAAGAGAACTGGGCTGCAATTTCGTTCGCCTCGCGCACTATCCGCACAATGAATCCATGTTGCGCATGGCTGATCAAATGGGATTGATGGTCTGGGCGGAGGTGCCCGTCTACTGGACCATTCAGTGGGAAAATCCTCAAACGCTACGCAATGCTGAAAATCAGTTGAACGACATGATCGCGAGAGATCAAAACCGAGCCGCCCTTATCATCTATTCCGTTGCGAACGAGACCCCTGTAAGTGATGCCCGGAATCGCTTCTTGCGGCAACTCATTCAGGATGCGCATTCCGCTGACCCCACGCGCCTGGTGTCTGCGGCTCTTCAGGCCCATGAAGTCACGGAGCGAGAGCGCATAACCATTCATCTGGATGATCCGATCGCCAGCGATTTAGATGTGCTAGGGAACAACGAATACATTGGTTGGTATAGCCGTCGCCCCGACGAGGCGGATTCGATTGATTGGGTATCACCGTACGGTAAACCGATGATCATGAGCGAATTCGGGGGCGACGCGCTCTTTGGCTACCACGGCGACGCGCGTAAGCGCTGGACCGAAGAATACCAGGAAAATCTTTACGAACATCAATTGGCCATGCTGAAGCGCATTCCCTTTCTCCGCGGAATGTCACCGTGGGTTCTCAAGGACTTTCGTAGTCCGCGGCGAGTTCTCCCTGGTTTTCAGGATTATTTCAATCGCAAAGGACTTTTCTCCGATCACGGTGAGAAGAAGAAAGCTTTCTTTGTACTGCAGAAGTTTTATCGCGAATTACAGAACGCTCAGCCACCTAAATAACCAAAACCCAGCCTACGAAGTTGAAATCGTGGATGATCGCTAGGAGAGAGCAGGGTGAGGAAGAAACTTAAGCCGGTGCATCCAGGAGAAATTCTCCGGGAAGAGTTTATGCTCCCTCTCCGACTAAGTATGAACAGAGTCGCGATGGACTTGCGCGTCCCAGTGACGCGGATCGCCGATATCGGCAACGAGAAACGCGCAATTACTGCTGACACAGCCCTGCGTTTCGCTCGCTACTTCAACAATAGTCCGACGTTCTGGATGAATCTCCAAACGCGCTATGACCTGGAAGTTGCTGAAGATAAGATTGCTGATAAGGTTGAACGCGATGTCCGCCCTCTGGAAGCAGCACCAGCAAAGTAGTCCAACGATTGTTCTCAAGCAGACAAGTGCGTGTATGGCGAGGGATCCGAAAGGCGATCTGTTCAGAGCTGTCGTTAGGCTCTTCGTTACAAAATATAGACCCAAATGAACGGAAGTATTTGAAAAGAATGGCGGGGACGACGAGACTCGAACTCGCGACCTCTGCCGTGACAGAGTGGCAGTTTGCTGGAACTTAGTGAAACTTAACGGCGCTGACAGCCCGTCATTGGTATTCTAAGGAATCCTTTGGGACGACTTATTGGACCCTAATCGGACCCGCATTTTTTCAAGTCACCTCCTCGGTAAATGCATAACCCATTTCGCACCGTCAATGCAGCGCAATCATTTCCGATAGCGAGCTTTCCGTACAAGAGGATTTTTCAAGTTTCCCGATTACCCGACGGAATCAGGCACTACTCGCCTCACAACTTTCCGGCCTCACAAAGCGCGAGGGCTTTTCGCAATGCCTTTAGCACCTTGACTCGTTTTGTTTCCTCTTGAAGGTACATCGGCAACCGCTCATACCATCGTTGGGAGTGCCATCGAAAGAAACTGTCGGACCCTGCCGGGATAGGAAGTGTGCTGCTCGGGTGAGTTCTCTTCTCAAAAAACGAAATGTATTCCTGAATTTCATCATCGCTATAGAACTTGAAGGTGAATGAGCATACGCTCACACAAATTAATTCCTGAATCACCAAGCCCCGCGCTGGAGCTGGCAATGTCTCGGGCGGGCAGTCACCATATCGAGCACCCGCATATGGTTCTTTCCAGTATCGAGGCATATTCCAGAGTGTAGTGCAGGGCGCTGTTAGGGTGCCAGAACGAACATGCCGTTACCGGACAACTGCCAAGTGTCTCCGCTCTCGAACGTCTGGGCACTGGTATTATTGTTCCGATGCAAGAGAATGAGATTGCAATTGTGGCAGGGCCACGCACGGACTACATGGATGTGCTCGTCTTCGCGCTCAATGAAGAATGCATTCCTGCGAGAATCGTTGCAATTCAGGACGTTGAACCGGGGAACCGGCCTGCGTGGGCGTGCACACCTGGAGACGAAGTCTATGTGGTTGTTCCACACGACAAGCGTGAGGGCGCGTTAGAGTTGACCCGTTGGGTCTTCCGAGTGTGTCTGGAGTGTGAGACCTTTCTTCTACCGAAAGTCCGCGCCTGTCAAAAATGTGGAACGCCGCATCCGATGGAACCCGGCCCCCGACTCTTAAACAAACCTGGAGTAACACCTGATTAAGGCGGAAACCGGACTTACGCTGATCTGTGGTAGAAGAGTTACATGGAACACTCGGTTGTGGCCATGAAGACCCGCTGGATTTTGCTCTTTGCCGTCGTCATCGTTGCCGGTTGCACTGGGCAAAAGACAGCCGGTGGCTCAAGCGCGATTGGAGGCCAAATTGACCTTAAAAGAGTGCTCTCATGGCTTCCACCTGACACCGAAACGCTTCAGGTTGCAAATGGACCATTCTGGATGTCGAATTTTGTAATCGGAGGGCAAGAGGACAAAAACCATGAGGTCACTGCCGAAGAACTGGAAAAACAGTTCGAGGGCCTAACGCTCGGCTTATTCAATTCTGGTAAGGGACTTCTAGAAAAGCACCTCGATGGTAAGAAGGTCTTATTCGCGCTTGAGGGGTCTCGTCACTTTCGATCTCCAGCGGGATTGGGTGAATTGCCTTTTGAAGGGTGCGTCGTAGCTATCTTTCAAGACGACCTTGAGGGCCAACGTGACGCCTTCATGAAAGATGCTGCGGGAGTCGCGGTCCGAATCGAAGACATTGAAGGCCAAAAGGTCGCCGAATTTGAAGAGCAAATGGAGCAGGATAGATGGACGTTTTTCATTACGTTTCCTGAGAAGGGCGTGGTGTTGGTGTCAACCAATAAGAAATTCTTGCAGGAAATGTTGTTCAGGAAGCGCGGCACGCAAGGACAAACAACTTTGCCTGACAGCCTCCGCGAATGGGCGTACGTGAACAAAACGGTCAAATTTTGGGGCTTGAGGCATTACGACAAACTGCAATCAAAATACGACCCCACCTCGCCATTTGGAGGCAAAAAATCTGCCAACTTCCCGGACGAAGAGGCTGTCGGATTGACCTACCAATGCGACCCCAGAACGGAACGGCGAGCGATTCTCATCTACGTCACTGGCGCGAGAGCGGAGAGTAGGAAGATCGCGGAGGACAGATTTCCAGACACGGGCGACCCTGAACGGATGGCAGGCCTGCATATTCAACATCGAGAGTTGGCGCTTGGGGTGATTCAGAGCACCTTTGACCTAAGCCATTCCCAGCCCACAGACTTGTTCTTTTTTATTTTCATGGACCATTTGGGCCATGCAGTTTACGTGTGATGATGCCTGATAAAACGCGTTAATCGCCTAAGTGGGTATTGGGCCGAACTTTTCCGGTTACCTACCAGGGGTTGACCGCAAAGACGCAACTGAACCGTTGAACAGTTTCCCAATGAAACGCCAGATGCTAGCGTGGTGGTGAACCTTACCAGATGAAGCTAACCATCAAAAAGGAAGCGCTGATCACAATTTTGGCCCTTCCGCTGCTTCTCGCCTTCGCCGACGAATATCCCGCACTGCGGTTCCGAGGTGATGGGCGGTTTTCAGGTGGACCCGTGTTTGGCTACTGGATTCGTTTGAAGGCGATTCCATTTGGGCAAACTGGCGAGTACAGCTTTCATTTCCGTGGCATGCCCAACGAAGAAATGTCGCTTCAGCTTTATACGGACGGCGAGTACGGCCGCTCGGCCTTGACGAACCTCAGCACTCAGCTAGAGGCTGTCTTGACAGACCAAAAAGGCCGAGTGGTGTGCGCGGGTGCTGGAGTGGTACCCAAGGAGGGCGAGCCTTGCGACGACTGCAAAATTCCAACAGATAAAGAGATAGAGGCCAGGCGACAAAAAGAGTGGGTTCTCATGTCTGGACCCAACGAAGCTGCCTACTGGCACGTGAACTGTTTGAACATGCGGCTAAAGCCCTCAGATTCATACACACTCAAATTGCGCGTTCTGGCCGTGGACCCACAAACCCCCCATATAAACTTGATACCGACACTTGAGGGCGGACAACTCGACCTTCCGTAGACTCGTTGAGGACGGAACGAGAGCGAGAATTACAAAGTCCTTCCACTGACACGCGGGTCAGTCTGCTGGCTTATACTTCTCGCTCAAAGTGAAAGCTGGAACTGTGAAAAAGGCCGCCTTACTTGCGCTCTTGATTCCGCTAACGCTGTTCGAGGTCTACTTATGCACCGCGTTCCTTCCAAAACGGTGGCAGCGCACAATCGACGATCACATGCCGAGTATTCTTCCGCAATCACATGACTGGACGCCGATCACTCACCCACTTCTCAGCCAAGAGATTGAAGGCGTGTTGCGCGACCACATCGGACTCAGAATTGCCCTATACACGATCACCGTGGCCTTGCTGGTCGGGAATGCATTGCTCATTCGCTGGGTTTGGCGGCTCTGCGGCCGAACACACACCTCCGACGAAGCTCGATGATCGCATCTCCGGTAAGGCGACTACACGCCTAAATGCCCGTACACTCTAAAATGCGTCATACTGATTTTTCGGAAAAACTCATTGTGACGGAGCGCGGACGTGACAAAGGCAAACAAGTGCTACGCATACTTTCATCTCGCAGGCTCGTTCGATCCCGCCCAAATAACGGAGAGAGTGGGAGTCCATCCAACAAAATCGTCGTTGGAAGGAAGTGCCATTGAGCAGACGCCGATGGTGCGAAAAACCAGCCGATGGGAGCTCCATTCGCGTTTAGAAACGACAGCAACGTTGGAAGAGCACGTTGTGGATGTTTTGAATCAACTGGATGACAAAAGAAACGCATTCAAGCAGCTCAGTGTTGAACTGGGCGGCGTCATGGAGCTTGTTGGATATTTTCATGCCTACTACCCCGGCCTAACCTTTGAGCGCGATGTCATCAAGAGAATAGCTGGGTATTCGCTGTCAATGGATTGCGATTTCTACTACCTATGCGACGAAGGCCGAGATTCGCCAGCTCCAGTAACCGACGCTGGTTGATCCAGAGCGTTCAAATCGATGAGTCGCGTTCACATGCCTAGTAAGGGCGGTGGGGATCGAACGCTTCTCGCCGCCTTGGATGAGTGACTCGATGTTTTCCATCTACGCTATCCGTTGCCATATCCTTCCCGGGTTGGAGCATAGGCTCCGGCTACGTCAATGAACGATCTATTTCCACCCGCGAGGCACAAGCCCGAAAAAATAGGACAACGGATACGGACTTAGGCTACCTTAAACAGGTCCTTCAGCCAACGCCAGAGCCTTTGCATGGTCCCGCTGCGTTTACGATCAAGGTCATCATAGTAAGCACGTCGGCGCTCTTCCTCGTAGCGGCGGCCCGAGGCGATCTGCTCGGGCGTCCACTTTTCAGCCCACATGATGTCCCCACGAGTGATCCAGTAGTGGGAGTGGCATTTTTCCTGCCAGTTTCCCACGGAGGGCCGGAGAGTTGGTCCGCTTTTAGTCTCTTTAACAGACCACTCGGTTGGACCTATCGGTGTCTTTATCTTTGATCCGCACCCACAGGCACAAAGATGGATCGCGATTCCGAATTCCTCTGAAACGTAGAGAACACCCGGCTTCAGTTCCGTCGGCATGTAGTGGACGCGTTCCAGCTCAAACTTCATTACACTTCCGACTCCCCGACGACTTTGAGATCACCGATCTCCAGCAGAAGATGGTAGTAGGGAGTCTCTTCGAAGTAAAAGCCGCGTAATTGTTTGAATCGAATGACTGCCAGGCACGCGTTCAGGGCATTGATCTCGCTGATTTGGATGTTGGTCCGGTAAATGTCGTCCGGCTGATCGGACATCTCAGCCAGTCCCTTGTCGCGCACTTTTTGCCCATGCTCAGCAGAGTAATAAGTCGCGCGCAACATCCCGTTTATTGGGCCTCTCTTCCGGTCCAGGCCCATGCCGACATCGATGAACGGGATACCCCTTGAGATCAGAAGATCGAAGATTCCCGCGCGCGAGGAGCCTTTGTCAACGCACACGAACGCGAAAGTCACGCCTTCAAAATCCGCACCAGATGAAGAATCGATGAACTTGCGCTCTACTTTCAGCCCGTGGCGGAAATTATCATAACGGCCGCCGTAAACTTCCGTTTTCGGCTTTCCGAGCTCGTTCTTTTCGTCGAGCAGCCTGCCGGGGGATCGGAATGCGTTATGGACATGGAACACATCCGGGTCGAACGCGCGAATCTCCCGGACCGGCGTCTTGACGAGAAAATCCAGAAGGTAAGCGCCGGTGCCGCCGAGGCCGATGACGGCCACCACGTCATTCGAGAACTTGGCGGAAAGATCCGTTATTTCCGCCCTGCTTGTGAGCATGTCGTGGAATTTGAATACCGAGTCAGACATTTTCTCAACTGTTCGGAACGTGTAAGGGTTGGCGCCGTGAAGGGACATCGCCGGTCCCGATATAATCGCAACGTAGCTTTCGATCTTCTCGAAAAAGTTAGGGAATGTCCCGGTAGCTTTGGGCTTGTTGGAGAAACTTCGCTGCACGACAACGTCTTTGCTGGCTTCACCCAGGGGCAGGGTCGTTGGTCCGCCGGCAAGGTTAGGGATCGGGTTTCCGTCAAGCCCGTGCGGGACTGAGCCTGCGAACCAAATCTGGTGATCGACCTGTTTGACCGTCAACTTATCAACGAATTCCAGTTTCGTGACGATCGCGGCCCACTGCAGTTGCTTTTCAGCGTCCAAATACGGGATGTCGCGGATAACGAGGTACCCGTCGTCGATCGCGACGGCGTAGCCTTTCTCGACGAGGCATCGCAAGTCAGCGTTATGATTGACCAGTTGGTGAAACACTGAAAGTCATGCCCTCCGTGACTTCTACAGAATCACCTGGCGCAAGAATCCCTTCCCGTTTTTCTTGGGGGCCCCTCGTGTACTTCACCGAGTACGTGATTTCGGGATGCTGCGCATAGTCCGGCACGTCGAGGGTGACGACCTGCGCATAGGTGATTTTGCCTTTTGGCCACTCCTTTTGCGTTCCGTTTACGACGATCGTGACTAACTTTTTATCTTCTGCCATTTTGCCGTTCTCCCATTTTTATTTTCGAAAGAGGGCTGCCCTGTCCGGCCGGAAAGACGCCGGTCCTGCAGCCGGATGCACAGCACCTCACAACCTCATGCCTGCCGCGCCACCCTCGAAGGCCGCAAGCTTCCGGCGAAGTCGAAGAACGCGGATACGAAGCGCGCCCGGCGCGGCTTTGCTCGCGACGGCAAGCTCCTTGTACTCGAATCCCTCGCCAACGGCGCGAAGGAGCGCCCACTCCTCGGCGGTGACCCGCGCACTCATCTGCAGCAGTTGCCGCCGGGCATGCACTGCATTCTCGGGAATCCGTTTGACGGTAAGGTCGTCGGTATTCAGGTAGACGTGCCGCAAATGAGTCCGATATCGCTCCTTTCGACCCTCACTTCGAACGGTGCGATCAGCGTCCTCGTCGGAGACAATCGTGGCAGTAAGTATTCGGTTCAGGCCTGCTTCGAGTCCCCAGGTGTGGTCATCTACCTGGCGCTTGCGCGCCAGCTTGGTCTGGAGGCGCAAATACGCGCCCCAATGAAGAGGAAGGTCCGGCATGCTGCTCACCCCTTTTCTGTGCAGGCCGCTATTAGCCTGCGGGTTCGCGCTAACGTCACATACGAAATATTCGCCGCTGGTTCCCCGCGCCGGGACGTTGTGCCCGGCGACGCGGATGATCGGTGGCGGTTGCTTATGCCTATTGGGAACCGAAACGGAGGGGTTGTTACAGCTGGCCTCCCATCGGACGGCACAGGCGACCCCTCAGTGTATCTCTGAACTTCAGGATTTACTATCCAGGAATGAGGAACCTGACCGGCGTCACCTTGAATTCTACGTGGTGAGCTGGATGCGATAGGTTTCAGACCACTCCCGGCGAAGCGCATCGAGCAGGCGGCGGTTTTCTTCGCTGGCGTCGCCGAGGCGGCTCTGCGTTCGCGCGAGCGACAACAAAAGAAGATCGAGGGCGATAATGGGCTCCGGCTTTGAAGCGGTTGGCGTCGCCCCGACGGTGCCGCCGTCTCCGTCGGCCGGCGGCGCCTCAATCTTCCTCACCGGGTCATAAAGCTCGCTGAAAAACGGATGGGCGGTGTTGACAGTCAGAATGATCCGGCCGAACTGATGCTTCACGTCGTAGAAGGGCCAGTACTCATCATGTTTGAAGTCGATGATGTACTTCGAGTTCTTCACGCGCTCCAGGGCCTGTTCTTCTGTCTCGTCGCCTCGTTTCAGGGTGACCGAGAGTCCGCGCAGATTCTCTTCGAGCTGTGCTTCTTCCTCCGGCGTGATCGCGCCCGGCAGGGGATTTTGCTGAAAAGAGTCAACGTCGGTAGCTTTCGCCTCGCTCGTGCTCGGCTTCGCAGGTTCGCGCGTCGCGGCCTGCTGTCCCTGAAAGCGTTTGATCTCATCGTTGATCGTGGTGATCTCGCCGCCGATCGCCTCTTTGATCGCGTCCTCGACGTAGCCTTTGAGGCGAACACCCTGTTTGTTGGCCGCCACACCAAATGCTTCGTCGAGCGCGCCCTGAAAATCGATTTGCACCCTGTACCAGTGAGCCACACTGTGTCTCGTCGTCAGCCACGGCATCGGGCCGGCAAAGACTTCACGATCATTCCGAAGAATTGACACCGTGTTGTCGTCAAATACCTTCAAGTCGTTGCGCAGTATTTTGCGCGGCAACGAGGACCACTCTTCGACGGGCAGTCGATACAGCTTGATTATGACCGGAGCCGTCTCTTCGCCTCTTTCCGAAACTTTGATTGGCACTTGTTTAGAGACGATCAGCCGGCTCAACTTCACTTGCAGTTCCTCCAGACGCATATGACGGGCATTCGACATCGAGTAGGTCGGATCGACCGGCTCGATGCGCCTGTTGTTGACAAAAAGTTTCAAACCGGCGCCGAGCGCCCTGCGGTAGACCCGCGCCATTTCCTTCACCGCATGATCGGCGAGCGTGCCAGATTTCGCATACGTGAGGCGATCGCATTGCGGCATGTAGACGATCGTCCCCGAACGGCCCAAACAATCTGCGATATCTTTGCTGCTCGACGCGAGCAGCTCCTGGTCCAAGAGGTCCTTGGGATACGACATTGCCTTCGTGAAGAGTTCAGCCACTTCGTCCGGAAGCGCGGTGAGCAGCTGGGGTTCGGGGAGTTCGATGAGGTTGCTTCGATCCTTCCCGATGGCATCCACGTCCAGGGTCATGCTGTAAATGGCGCTCGGCTCCTGCCACGAATACAGTTCCATGACAGGGCTCATGCTGAGCGCGGCGGTTTTCATGCCCATGCCGAAGCGACCGATGCCGCTGCGGTTGCCGAACGTTGTCGAGCCGCCGAGGGCGGTAGCAACTTTCAAAACCGTCGGCGACATGCCGGGGCCGTTGTCATAGACGGCCGCGTCGATCTCGTACTCGCCTCTTTTGCCGACCTGCCGGAAGTACACCCGGATCTCTGTAGCGCCCGCCTGGATCGCGTTGTCAACATGCTCGCAAAGCGCAGATGTAGTGTGGTTATAACCGACGTCGCGCAGCGACTGGATCATCGTTTGCCCGAAGAAGAGCGGTACAGTCGCGTTCTCCTTCAAGATGCGACCCATAACGGCCTTGCCGCCCCGCGGCGCATCCGCCCCCCAGGCCAAAGCGTTCGCATCAGTCTGCTCGTGGGAATCTTGCTCGGTGATTGCCATGATTTGCTCCTTTTCTGTGACACCGGCTGTTCGGCGTCGGGGAGGCTAATCTCGCCCTCACCTCTTAGGAGACGAGTAAAGCGGTTTGTTACAGTCTACAGGCTTCACCAATCCTGGGGTTTCCCCTTTGAATGGAGTAGTGAACTTGAACGGACAAGGCCGACATGTCCGCTCGAACTGCTCTGCCAATTTTTGATGATGGGTCGAGGCATTTCGCGCTTCGTGGCTTTCGCTCATGTGAACGCAAGACAACTAGCATCCTCAGATGAGGTTTTCGTGTATGGTATTCTGAAGAATGGTTTCCTCGATCGCAGCTCACGGTGGCCTCAGGAGCCGCGCCGACTGGCGCAGTGTTGAGCAACTCTATGGCCAGTTTTCAACGATACTCTCCAAAGGCGGGCAGATTCCCACGGAGATTACAGGATCCCTGGCAAATAGCCTTGGCCGTGTACTGGCTTTTTACGAGGACGACGAACTGACGTTTGTTCAAGATCTTTTGGAGCTTTGGTCCAGCGGGGACAAGTTAGAAGGATCAGTCCGGGACAGATTCAGAACATTGTATTTTGAACGGCGACTCGATACATATCCCGAATATAAATTCCCTCGGGACGAGGGCACAAGGCGCAGACCTCGCCCGTTCGAGGCCGCCGTTGAAACTTGCAGGCGGCTATTAGATCTGAACAAGTTGAGACATGCTCTCGCGGATGTGCAGAGTGGCGGAGTTTTGGGAGGCTCCGTTAGTTACGGGCGTTTCTACAATGTTACCGGAGCTGCGAAGGAATTCGGATCAAAGCCCTCCGATATGGATTTGCTGCTCGTTCTTAAAGAATACGAGCAGCTTGATGCTGTTGCCGACCGCCTATCCGCTATTCGAGGAGTAGAGAGTGCGAGTCTCGAGCTTTTTCGTCGTAGGATAACCGTCTTCTCAAAGATTCGCGCAAAGTACTCTCCTTGCATCTTCAGTCATAAATTGATGTTCTGGAGTACCGAGCAAGATCCAACTCTTTCGGGAACAGACATCCCAGGCCAATACAAGTTGAGCTTGCACATCTTCTCGTTGGCGGATTTTGACTATTTGACTCTCAAAGACATTCCCATCCTAGAGCCCCCCAAAGAATCCAAAGAGTTTGATCGAAGATTGCAAGATTATCGCGATTCAGCTCCGCCCAATGACCGAGCTTACGACAGCCGGTCATTTGCTGGTATTGCCCTCGGAACTCATCCTCTCGACGCATCTGAGGTGGAGTCAGGTTTCTTGGCAAACGTGCAGGTATGCTTGATCAAAGATGACAGATTCTGTCCGGGGCTTCATCAGAATTTAATACTCCCTCAATTCGAAAAAAGGTGGGAAACTGAAACGGTACGCCTTTATTTGCGGATGTTGACGTTCAGATGGAAGATCTTAGAACGACTACGGACCGAAACGACTATGCGTCCCTTTGAGGAGCAGAGCCTCAGCCTCTCGCATGTTCGCTATTTCGTTTTTTCGCCACACATTACTCGCCGAGCCGACCGAGGGTAACAATGTTTAAGCAAGGAGCTTTCGTCAACGTACTGACTTCCGATTCAGAGCAATGGAAGTCGACCCTTGCGAATCTTGATCGACTCCCGTCACTCGATCATATTGAGCTATGGCTCGAACATATTCCCAAGGGAAACGAACTTAAGGAAATCAGGAATGCTTTTCGCGGTATCGAGCTCATTATTCACGGCCCTTTCATTCATACGTCTCTGGTATCGCATATACCCGAAATAGTGGCGGCCACGCAGAAGCGTTTCGATGCCGCAGTTGAATTTGCGTCCAAAGTAGACGCTCGTGTCGTGACATTTCATGCAGGTTCTTATCCGCTGTTCGATTCAAAAGAGCTCGTGCTAGAAAAACTCGCGAGCCGATTTGAACCATTCGCCAGGATAAAGGATCCAGTAGTGACACTCGAAAATATGCCAATCAAATCATACGGAACAACAAAGGAGCCGATAGGGAGGCTATCGGACTGCGATGAAGTACTTAAGCTTCTGCCCGATTTACGGTTTACCTTGGATGTCGGTCACTGTCTCCAGAACGAAGATGATTTTGTTTCTTTTCTTAAGAAACACACGTCGAGAATTGAAAATATTCACCTGCACGATGGCATTCCAAGGGGTAGGGGGCACTTGCGGTTGGGAACCGGAGCGTTGGACCTAAGTTGCTTTCTTGATGTCCTCACGGCGGTTTCCTTCGATAAGTATGTCAGCATGGAGACAATTTCCCTGGATGATACGAGGTCTTCTTGGGAGACTCTATGCGAGGCCGAATCGCGGAAAGGGATTCGTGACTCTGAATCGGCATCTCAACACGAGTTGGCGATTACCACGAGGAACCGACTCTCGCATCAATAACTCAGTCGGACAAAGGAGTTGTCCTAGAAATACTAAGGGAACCTTAGTTATGGATCCGTTTTTCGGCTCCGGTTTTTGGGGATCGAGGCTGACCTAGCTCATTCGCTATTTGTTGCCCTATCTTCACGTTTCGAGGTATTCGCAGCATTGGATGACTTAGAGGAAGAGCCTCCACTGGCCTTATCGATCATCTTGAAGTTTGCATATGCGGGGCAGGATCGAACCCGTTCAGCTACTGATTCGACGTGCGTCCAAAATTCACGGTTTTCTTGAGTGTTTTTATTTTTAATGGATTTCATATCTCCCCACAAGCTTTTTTACTCTTTTTGCTCAAACATGTCCAGTTGTTGGTCGTATGCTGCATCGAGTTGCTCGACTGCAATCTCCTCTTTTTCCAAATAAGAATACGGAGATAGCGGTATCCTTGTCCAGGCATTAGCTTCGTTTATCTTCAAAATCTCCCCATCCTTCTTCCGAATGAGTTCATGCCCGGTACTCAGAGTAAGGGAGAACAAGTCGAAATATCGACGCGGCCCAATTCCAACGAAATGGGTGAACGGAAGCCTTCGACTACGCCCGCGTTTTCTGTCAAGTTTCTCTTCGACTACAATTTCGTCTTCATGGAGCTCTTCTGCCTTGCTTTTTGCGTATGGCTCAATATAGAACACCCGTTCGATCCCTGCTGCGATTATATGGCGCGTACAGTTATGGCATGGGAAGGTGGTAGTGTACAGAATCGCTCCGTTTGGGCTGACGCCAGAGCGGGCACAGGTTAAAACGGCATCCATCTCGGCATGTACCGCGCGTCCGTACTCAGTTATGTCAAGCCTTTTTCTGAACGATGATCGAAGCGCGTCATCAAGAGAGCCAATCTCCGACAGCTTCGTTTGCACTTGCTCGATAATTTCTCGCACGTTGGCCGATGTCTTTTCCAAAGCGCTACGAATTATTGATTCGATTCGTAAGACACGCCCCACGTCAACTTCCGTTACCGAAGCAAGGAGCTGGTCAATTATTTTTTCTCTCTGTTTATCATTCGTATCTTCACCGCGAACGTGATCACGGCTGTCCAGGTCCCCTGGCCAGTAGAGCCCACCGCCCGGTTTGGGCACGTCATTGCATCCCACCGAAAGGATGTCCCCATGCTTTGAGGTGAGCGCGGCACCAACTTGTCGTCCCAACTGAGCCGACCGCAAGGAGGCAGCATACGCAAGGAACATCGCTTGCTCCTGCTGAGTTGGCGTAATGTACGGATTGGAAAAAACAAGGTCAAAGAAGCGTTCTAGTTCCTTTTCGTACGCTGCGTCTCTGAACTGCACGAAAACATCAGAGAGATGGAAGGTCTCTCGCGTATATTGACCGTATTCATCAGTACTTTCTTCCGCGTCCCTCTTAATGAGTTCAATCGCCTTGTCCTTAGGGGCATTCTTTTCGATGAGGTACTCTAGCCTTTCTCTCTCGGTGGCAAATATCCCAATCAGATAGAAGCCGTCTCCGTAGACCTTACGTAGCGTAGCCACCTCTTGGGGCCTCTTCAGGGATAAGATGATGTGTGCATTTCGCGGCTGAGGCTCCGAGCCGGACGTGACTCGATGGCGAGCAGCATTGATATCGGCAATTGCTGCGAGAGCCCAGAAATCTTTTCTCTTCTTCGCTCTGCATACAGAATTGCCAGCGGTCATCCTGGCGCTGATGCGTTCCGTTTCCGGACCAACGGGAAGAGCGGCCTCTGTGAATCTAGGTATCAGATCGCTGATTCTTACGATTCGGCTGCTGTACGAATATTTTTGCAAGATTCTCACGATCGAATCGCGAATTGGGCCATAATCCGTTCCAACAGCGCACACCACGCCGATCACCAGTTCCGAGTCGCAAAAGTCGAACCGTTCAACGGAGTTTTTTATCTGAATCGGGCGCGAGTCCACATTCACGATCCTTGGTCGACTGAGACGAATTTCGCTTGAGCAAGATTAAACCCGGTTGCGGCAAGCCGCAAGACCGAGGGTTCTCTCGTTGTCACCGACTGAAACAGTTTGGTGGGCAGCCATCAGTCAGGACCGCAGGGCTCGTGATCATGCTTCCGCGGCTGGCCGCGAATGCTCGCCAACGTTCGGCGGCTGGTTGAGCGGAGAGAGGTCCATGCCTTTCATAGTTGCCGTCGGGAAGGGGATGTCATGTTCGCTTTTTGTTCGTCTAGTTGGTATACTACTGAAAGGATAGGAGCGCATCGTTCGGGTAAGTGCCGGAACGCCTTCTCTTGCCATCGGTCTTTAGTTCCGCAACTTTAAGCCGGCCATCCGATTCGAGCTGGGTCAATGCTTCCTTCATATGCTTTCGCAAATATGGAGTCTTGTCCTGAACATACGTTTCCACCTGTTCCGCGGGTATTCGTGCGACTCCGCGGAATTTGAAGTGAAGATCGGTGATGAGTGGTTCGACCGAGGGATTGGAAAAAAGAACTTGCTGATTCGGATTGGTCGAGTCAGAGAACCTAAAGTCGCCAAGGGGGTCAACCTTCCACATGGCTTCCTTCATCTTGAGGTGACCAAGAGAATTATTCGACGCGAAAAAGAGATAGTACACAACGCGGTCATTGGAATCGCGCATTTCAAAATAGCGGACAAACTGAGCGACTTTGCCGAGTTGTTGTTGGTATAGGTCCTTGAGCTGAGTTGGGCGGTCGCCAGCACCTTCGGCTATTGCGATGGCCGCATCGGTGCCGAAGATTTCGGTGATGTGCGAGCGAATGTGCCGGTCAGGGTGGGTGAGCCATCGGTTGACTGCATCGACCACGAATGTGATTAGGACTTCGCACTTATTTTTGGAGAGGAGGCGGCTTATCAGGCCGTAGGGAATACCGGAAAACCCGAATGGGTCGATGAGGGCAAAGGTTGGAGCGATCTGGTGACCGTCGGCGTCGAGTTGATCAAGTTTGGCGGTCAGGTTTTCCGCGAACGTTCCGCATTCGACATCGATTTTGAAATGGGCGGGCAATTGGATGCTGCTGATTTCGCGATTGAGATTATCGATACGGTCTTGGCGTTCTTCAACGAAGAGGAAGACCAACTCGCCCGCCAGATTGGCACGATGTGTTCGTGCCGATTCCAAGGCGATAATGGGGGAACCGGGCTCGCCGCCAGAATATCGGCCTGGACCGGAAAATCCATCGACATATACAATCCGGCTGTTGTATCTCGCAAGAATTGGGAACCATGCGTCGAGATACTTGCGGAGAATCTGATGCTTGGCCGCAGTATGGGGCTGAAGCTCCCAAATTGTTTCTTGAGGTACAGACACGTCAATATTAAAACAAAAGCATGGGCGCTTGAGTGAGAAGAAATGATGGGTTATGTTGCGGGAAGTACAATTGAGATAGAGTCGCGCAATGGCTACTAATTCGCATATCGAATGGACTGACGCGACGTGGAATCCCGTAACGGGCTGCACCAAGATCAGCCCGGGATGCAAGCATTGCTACGCCGAGCGGTTGTCGCATCGACTTCAACTGATGGGGCAGGGGAACTATCGGAACGGTTTTAAGCTGACTCTTCAACCACAGATGCTGGATTTGCCGCTGCGCTGGAAAACTCCGAAGCGCATTTTCGTAAATTCAATGAGCGATTTGTTTCACAAGGATGTGCCCACGGATTACATCAAGCGTGTGTTTGACGCCATGAAGCGCGCGCGCTGGCATCAATATCAGGTATTGACGAAGCGTTCTGAACGCGTATTGGCACTGAGCAATGAGCTTGAATGGTCCCCGCAGATCTGGATGGGCGTAAGCGTAGAAAGCGGTAAGTATAAGCACCGGATCGATGATCTTCGGCAAACAGGGGCGCATGTAAAATTCGTATCACTAGAGCCTCTTCTCAGTTCGCTAGGAAGGCTGAATCTTCGTGGTATCGATTGGGCGATTGTGGGTGGCGAATCCGGGCCGGGAGCGCGGCCGCTTAATGTCGAATGGGTTACGGAAATACGCGACCAATGCATCAGGTCAGGCGTGGCGTTTTTCTTCAAACAGTGGGGCGGTGTCCAAAAAAGCAAAACGGGACGCACGCTAGAAGGCCGCACGTGGGATCAAATGCCTGTAGAAGCTGAACTAGTCGTCCTGTAAGACTTCGTCATGATGGCCTCGGGAGTTCAAATCCTGGGATCAGCGTTGCTGGCCAGCCGGTTGAATTGCGTAGCATAAAAAGGCGGCCAAAGTTTTCATGGCCTCGCTATGGAAGACGCTCGGGTAACGAAGTGCCTCACAGCGAAGCGTGAATCGAAAGCCGTCGAGTTCAAAGAGCAGTTTGACCCTACCGACAACCGACAGGCGCTCGAAGTGCTGAAGGACATTGTTGCCATCTGCAATGCGGGCGGCGGAACCCTCGCCATCGGAATAGATAATGCAGGCAAAGGCTGCGGCTCGGATGTGCAACCGGTTCTCGACTACGACCATGCGAAATACTGTGACCTAATCAAAAAATATACGATGCAGAATTTCGCGGACTTTGAAGTTATCGAAGCCAAGAAAGACGGCCACGCTGTTGCAATTTTCCTAATCAATCCTCCTGATTCGCCGCTCATTTTTGAGAAGCCAGGCACCTATGCAATCGATAGTAGCCATCAGAAAACGGTCTTTTCTCAGGGAACAATTTATTTCCGCCATGGCGCTAAAAGCGAGACTGGCACAACAGAGGATCTGAGCAAATTTCTGCAGCAGCGGGTTCGGGAAATGCGAAATGAACTGGTCAAAGGTATGCGAAGGGTCACCGAGGCACCGCGTGGGTCTCAAATTCAAGTCGTCTCGCGCGGGACTGTCGTGAAGGGAGCGCAGGAAGCGGTGCCTGTCAGAATGAGCAGCGACCCTAAGGCTCAAGGTGTCATTGTGGTTGATCGGGATCAGATATTCCCATATCGCCAGAAAGAGTTTATCGAGCGTCTAAAAGAAGCCTTGCCCGACGGCCCTATCCTGAATGGGTATGACTTGCAGGCGATCAGCAAGGTTTACAATATTGCTGCGCAGGAAAACCTATCCTGGAAACCACAATTCTCAGGTCGTCAGTATAGCGAAGCGTTGGTCGAATGGATTGTCGATAAGATCTCCAAAGAAAAAGATTTCCCGCAAGCGACCAGGCGCCGACTCTACGAGATGAATCAGAAGAACAAATGATGGGATGACCGCATATGACATCCAGTTGCAACATTCACCCAGATGCGCCGAAGTGCCGATGACGTTGCAGCTTTAGGAGGGCGTGAAAGTCGCCGCGTCCAAGGGCGACGGTAAGGAGCCGGCAGAGGGCTTGACGGCGGCGAGAGCGGAGGGGATCGGGGATCTATCTGCTGATGCTGTGACTTTCTGCCTGCGTATGCTCGTGTCCCTGGCTTCGTGCGGATGACGGCTCGATCTCGTGCGTCGAGGATACGGATTCACGGCTCGATTCGATTGCGGATCGATGCGACACGTCGCGCGCAAGTTGCCCGGCAAGCTGGCCTTTGTCGTTTGTATAGACCTGGGCATCGTAGCGCCCGCGTGACACCGCCACATACGCCAAGCGGCGGTTCACCAGTTTTTCTCCCGCTTGCTCGGTGTCCACGTGAACGAGCACGCGGTCGGCGGTTTGTCCCTGGCTGCTGTGGCTCGTCACTGCATAGCCGTAGTCGAGATGCGGATTCTCTTTGATGTTGAATGCGACGGTCCGGCCTGAGTCGAGGCGTAGTTGCAGGTTGCCGCTATCGTCGATCTTTTCAATGGTGCCTAGCTCGCGGTTCGCGATGTGTCGCTCCCGATTTGGTGCGGTGAACTGCACGCGGTCGCCTACGCTGAATGCGCGTTCCGTCTCGCGGTAGAGCGTAACGCCATGCAACCGGCGCGGATCGTAACTCACTTGCTCGCCGTTCTCGTGTTTCACCGTCACTAGATTTTCTTTCTCGTTCGTGTGCTCGACGCGGGCATACTCTCCCGCCTCGATGCCGTGCGTCTTACTGCCTCTCGTGTAGCGCACAACGTCACCCGGTTGGTATTGCGCGGCCCACTGCCGGTCCGCCCCGGTAACCTCTTGCCGAGCCACAAGCACTCGCTGCTTGTGTTCTCTTATTTCAACCTGGCCCTTGCTCTGCATCGTCCGGTGAATCGCTTCGTTAATCTCGCGGCGGGATTGATTGTCGGGGGAGACCACTAGCGTGCCTTCGGGTTTATTCGCATAGTCGTTTGCAATTTCCTTTAGCCGCTCGTCGCGGTCGGGGATTTCATGCACGCGGCCCTGCGTATCCAGTCGTTCGATTGCTTCTCGCACATTGCCACGCGAGAGTTGCTCCACCACTTCTTTGAGCGCCGGGTCTTTTTGCCGCACGATCTCATCAAGCCGCGCCGTCTCGATCCCCGCTTCTTGGAGCTGTTGATACGGTCGGCCCGCTTCGACGGCTTCATGCTGGCGTGTGTCGCCTACAAGCAATACACGGTCGTTTTCCTTTAGCCGATGCAGGAAGTCGTTCATCTGCTTCGTGCTTGCGAGACTCGATTCGTCGAGAACGTAGAGGCGTTTTTGTCCGTCGTGCGGCTCTTCGCTCTGCGTCAGATGCCGCTGCAACGTGCTCGATTCGATTCCCGCTTCTGCGAGTTTTTGCGCTGCGCGCGATGTCGGCGCGAAGCCTTCCACCTTATAGCCCTCTCGCTCGGCGGCTTCGCGGATCGCAACTAAAGAAGTAGTTTTCCCCGCGCCTGCGACGCCTTCCAGCGCCGTCACCTGATCGCGGCTCGACAGGATTTGCTCGACCGCCGCGCGCTGGCTCTCGCTCAAATGCGAGTGGTCTTGCACGATGTCTCGGCGTGTCTCGAACCTCGCGATTGGTTCGTGTTGGTTCTGCCCCGCGCGCATCGCGTGGATGGTGTTGCGTTCGTGGTCGATCATCTCACTTGTGGTGAACGCGCGGCCCGGCGCGCGATTGCTCGTCTCGATGAACTCGCCCACTTGCACGCGTTTCTCGAACTCCGCTTTAACCTCCGCAACCGTGGCGTCACCCATTGAGCGTTTCAGTGCATCCCTCAGCAGCTCGCGCTCCTCGGCCACCGCTTCACGCTCCAGATTTCTCTCTCTTGAGTAGGCAACGGCCTGGCCGATGGCTTTCTCTTCGGGTGCTTGCTGTAATCGCTCTCCGTGCTCCCGTGCCGCTTTGACAACCCGCTCTGGTTGATTGCCGAAGTGCGCGGCCATTGCTTTGTGCCTGTCTTGCATCTCTTCGTGTGAGAGTTCGAGCTTTCCTTCTCGTGTCTGGTGCGCGGCGACCTGTGCCGCGCCTGCTCCTCGCTGGTTTTCCTTTGCGAGATGTTCCTCGATCTGCTGGCGGCGGGGACTCGATGCCTCCAGATACTCTTTGCTGTAGCCTTTGATTTCCGGCTGGTTGCTCTCGCCGCGCTCGATTTCGTAGCCAAGTCCTTTCAACCGATGGGCCAGTTCCGAGCGATACACTGCCGTCGCATACTGCTGCGTCTTGTACAGTTCCCGTGGCTGTAGCGCGTGTGCGTCCCCGTCGTCGGTCTCGGTAAGATTGAAGAAAACGGCGTGCGTATGCAATTGCGGTGCGGCATAGCCGTTCACGGGCCTTGCGCTGTCGTGCTCGAACTTCGCCGCTATCCATTTGCCTGTCGTCTCTGCCGGAAGATTCCCGCCGATACGGGCCTGGACGTATCGCTCTAGCTCGTCAAGTGCGACGCCAACGCTTTCTCGATGCGCTTCTCGGACACGGTCATCTCGACCTACCAGGGCGGTCAACGATACGCTCTTTGGGGCTGAAAACGTCGCGTCCCATCCTGCGCGGTGTTCCATCGCGCTTACCTTTTCGCCGCGCCTGTTCATGTATTCTCTGGCCGGTTGGCGGCGGATTAGTTGCTCCCCAGTGGACGAGTGTTGTCCTTCGGAGAGCCGCTGGAAATGCTCTTCGCGAACCTCGCCGTGAAGTCCCCACCGTTCGGCGAGCCTTCCGTGCCACTCCCCGCGAATCTGCTCCCCTTCGGTGTAATAGTTCTCGCGGGCGTTACCAAACTCTTCCGCGTGGTACGACTGTGCCTGACCTGCGCTCAGAGGTTTGGAGATGGTCAGCATGTGTTGGCCTACTCGAAGAAGTCCCTTTGCTGGCGTGCTGGCTCTCGTTGGATTTTCTGGTCCTCACTTTGTTGCTGTTCATTGGGCACGAGTGTCTGTCCCGTAGCTCCGTTCCCCGACCGCTTGCCCGCTCCTGCCGCGGCCGCCGCGACCTTCGGCGGTTCCTCGGGTGGCTGCTGTGCCGGGCGCTCGATGTATTGCCGCTCTTTGCTCTCAAGCTCGATGTACGCGAGACTCATCCGCGCCACGAGATTTCCGCACTTGAGATAACCGTGCATCTTTTCAAGGCCGCTGATCTCGCTTGCCATCACCAGCGGCCTGATCTCGCGTTCGAGGTTATAGCCCTTCGATTTTCGCGATTGTGGGAACTGCTCATTTGTTCGGCTCTCTCGTATCCTCTCGATTTCTTGTTCTCCTATCGTGTCGCTGATCCATTTCGCTGCGTGCGGCTCGCTCGTGCACAAGAAGATTTTCGTTGACGGCTGCGACATCATCGCCTCCGCTTCGTGCCCATAACGCACTTCCAACTGGCTGCGTCCCTGAAAACCCAGCACCACCGGATTGTTGGACTTGCGGTTTTCCGTGATCGCCGTGTGTAGCTGCGGCAGTCGCTGCAAGGTCGCCAACTCATCGAGGATGAACCAAACCGGACGCGGACTCATGCGGCCTTGATTCATCAAGCGCAGCACGAGCATGTCCAGCCACAAACTGATGAGCGGCGCGAGGCGCTTCCGGGTGTCCGGTGTGCTCGTCAGGAAGAGCCAGCCCCTCCGCTCCTTCGACCATTCGAGCGTGCTCCAACGCTGCTTCGTCTCCCCTTCATTCGGTAGCATCCTCATGGCGTCGGCTACCATGCTCAGCGAACCAAGCACGCCGTTGCGCTGTGGCGGCGATTCCCGGTCGATCATCGCTGCGTACTCCGTCCCTTTCACTCTCCGGTCGATCTCTTCCGGGTGCGACATCCACCACACCAATTCTTGCGGCGTCGGATGGAAGCTGAGCAAGTGCGCGAAGATTTTTCGCGGGGCCTCCACGAAGAAAGAGTTTTCATTGTGCCGGTCGGGGAACAAGCTCGCTGCTAAAGTAAGAGCGTCGGCCCCCTGCCGCAGCTCGTCTCCCGGAGTCCAGTAGGGCATCCGCTGGTCTAGCGGATTGAGAATCAAATCGCCGCGCGACGGAGTAAGAAAGTAGGGCACATAGTCGGCGGGCGTCGCGGGATCGTACACGATGGCCGTCTCACCGCGCTCCTCGATCTGCAACAAGATTTGGCGAATCAGTGCGCTCTTCCCTTTGCCCGAATCGCCCATAATCAGAATGTGGCTCGATTCAATCCCGCGCGGCAGGCGCAGCCAAGTTTTATTTCGGAATATTTTTTGCGTGAAGCTCTGCTGCTGCAAGAAGCCGATACCGTCTGAACGGTTGCGGCGATTGAATGCACGCACTGTCACAAGCTCCGGGCCTTTCAGCCGCCGTCCATGTTTGCGTATTCTCCTGCGCGCCGAGTCCATCGGGATCGCCACGACGAGACCCACGAGCAACACACCCAAGCCGCCCCACAGCGCCGGTTTCGCCAGATCGGTGAGCGCCTGGTCCTGGTATATCCAGTGCCCCAGGAATTCATGCAACTTCGCATTGTCATACCGTGTGCGGTGCCATTCGAGCTTCAAGTCACCTACCTTGATGGCCTCTTCGGTCAGCGCGAACGTGCTCTCGCCCTTCTCCGTCACGAACGGTGCTGCTTCGTTGTCGAGCGCTAGTCGCGTTCCCTTCCGTGTCACCACCATCAACAGTGTGTACGAGGCATCCGTCCGAAACGCTCGTGCTACTGGCGTCCCCGCGTAAGTCAGTAGGTAATGCCGTTGAAGCGGCGTCCACACCCGCATGTAACGGTAGTACCCGATGGCGAACACACTGAGCAGAGCAACGCAGCACGCTCCGATAATCCATACAGCCCGGTCACTCGGAAATTCTCCTGCATCGTCCGGTCGCCCCCATTTCTGTTTCATGGCACACCCCCTGTTGCTGCTTCGGCGAGGCGCTGTCGCGACTTGCTGAACTTGTTCTGGTCCGCCCGCTCGATGAGCTGCTGCATCTCTTCTGCGGTCAGCGTTCGCCCCTGGGATACGGCGAAGTGGATGTTTAGTAGGATGGTTCGCAGCGCCAAAACTTCGGCCAGGACGGTTTGCTCGCCTGCATTCGGCTTGGTCGCCTTGAGTAGAACATCACGCGCCCACTCGCTGATCGTCTGCTCGCCAGCAAGGGCTTCAAACTGCGCATATTCCTCGTCACTGACTTTGGTGCTTATGGATTTGGTTCGAAGTGCGGGCACGGAATTAACCCCATAAAATCAACAAGTTCCCATACGGAAACCATTGGTTACTGCGCAGTTCCTTGAGGAAAGCGATTCGCGGCAAGCCACTGGATTTTCAGCAAGTTCCCATATAGCAACCTTGGTTGCTGAGCGGCACCCGTTTGGGGGTGACGTGTCAGTCCAACTCCCGGTGCCAAAGGCACCGCTCCGGCCGACGTTACCGCGCCGCTGCTCAGTGCCCCAAGCCACATCGTCGCTTCTCTCCACCTAATCTAGCCTTGCTCACCATACTCGAGCCGCAACTCGCTCAACCAAGGTTGAAGCTGGGGCCGCTGCCATGCTTCACGCACGATCTCGCACAGCGCACGCCACTCTGACTCTGAGAAGCTGACATGCAGGCGGGAACGGTTTAGGCAAAGCGTATATGGAGCCTCGGCTTCTGACGTGAAGGTGAAGAAGAACCTGCCGTGCCAAGACTCTTCGCGCTGAAATGATTCCAACATGACGATGAGCTCGACCATTTCGGGGTACTCGCTGACGACGTATGTCAAAGGCCGTGGTCCCCGAAAGTCGATTTGCATTGCGAACTCTGTGTCGCCTCGCAGGAACGAAATCTTCAGATCGTCACGGTGAATGGGACTGGGTAGAGGGATGCCACGCCGAGAGTCGCTCTCGCTTGCGTTGCGAAGTCGTGACCGCACTGGCTGTCCGTCGTGGCGTATCCAGTGGCCGCGAGCCGCTAGGCCCCAGAGGGTCGTCCAGTAGGGGGCAAGAACTTCGTCCAATCGCGTGCTCTCCACACCCTCGTCTCGAACAGCAGCGAGAAAACATGACCCAGTGGAGCCGGGCCTCTTCCATCCTTCTCGTGGTTGCAAGAGCTTTCGGCTCGACTCAATTTCCTTAAGAACTACTTTGTGCCGCTTATCAGGGTCCTCGCGAGACAACTGCGTTTCGGTAGAGCTGCCACCAAGGTTACTGAAATAGTACCAAGAGTGCTGCGACGCATGGTTTTTGCGATTCATGTAGACGGCTTCAAACGCATCGAGGAGCGCCAATTGCGATTCTCGCGACGGAACTGCGGGTCGCATTAGCGGTGGCTCCTGCGTCTTCTCCTCAGCCCCAATCTGGATGTATTCGGCGAGTACATCCCATTCGGGCGCTGAGAGCGTGTGTCGTGATTCCCACTTTTTTCGAATCCGCCAGAGTGATTCGGTGGGATTCGCAAGCATCTCGTATCGCGATGCATCTCGGTCCACTTCGGGCGCTCGTTCCTCGAAAACGAGAAATGCTGCCTCTGAAATGGAAACAGGGCGGTGTAGTTGTTGGGCGAGAATCTTGCGATAGCGCTCCAAAACCTCAAGGCGGTCTTCGGTAAGCCGTAGGGAAATAACTTCATTCCGTTTCTTCTTGCCGAGCAGCGACATAAATGTTTACAAGTTCTCCGTGTGTAGGTATACTCTGCAATTGGAGTGTAGCCGAAAGGCCCTCGAAGCACAAGAGCATTCTTGACCTGAGCCAAATCGCGGGGATGAAGGGTCGGTCGTGCAGGGGCGAGTAGAAGTGAGGTACCACGCAATGCCAGTCCATGTTGATTCGCAGTCCCAAGTAAAGTCCGAACATGCAAACGAGCGGTGGCGGGTGGAATCCGACAGCGACTTCGAGCCGCTGCTGGACGTAGTTGAAGCGGCAAAACTTCTGAGAATTCACCCGAAGACGCTGCGGATGAAAGCGCGATGCGGAATCATTCCCGGAATTCGATTCGGCCGACTGTGGCGGTTCCGTGCTTCAGCGCTCAATCGTTGGCTCAAGAAAATCGAAAGCTAAGAAAGTGTCTCGACCGCACGAGAAAAGCGATCTATTCTGGGGCGGGCTGTCAGTGCCGTTTAAACAAGGGAGGAACTTTGTTTAGACGGACACGCTATCAGCAGGGAAGTCTCGTTCTAGAAGAGCGGAAGAGAGGTTCCGCCGTATGGGTGTACCGCTGGTGGGAAAAAGACATCAACGGAAAGCCAGTACGTCGCAAGCTACAGATCGGCAATTTGGAGCAGTACCCAACCGAATCCGTAGCGCAGGCGGCAGCGGATGCTCTTCGGCTGACCATCAACAATCCCTCCAACCGCAGAAATCTTCGTCAGACAACGGTGAACATTTTGTGGGAACACTATTGTCGCGAAGAGTTGCCCCTAAAGGAGATGTCCACGCAAGACGCATACAGCGTCTATGCAAAAAATTGGATTCTCCCACGATGGGGAAACGTGCTATTGGAGGAAATAAAGACCGTCGAGGTGGAGCGCTGGCTGCGAGCGGCGGAAGTGGCGGATGGAACCAAGGCCAAACTCAAATGTGTGATGTCGGCTTTGTTTTCACACGCTGTCCGTTGGGAATTCTGTGGTCACAATCCGATCTCGTCGGGAATTCCAGTCGGAAGTGGGG
Organism: uncultured Acidobacteriota bacterium; assembly: GCA_963733775.1. GTDB lineage: Bacteria > Acidobacteriota > Terriglobia > Acidiferrales > UBA7541 > Acidiferrum. Next base: position 1,921,091 of record CAVTEE010000006.1, read on the forward strand.
GAAAGAGAGGTCCAAGCACTGGCGTGCGCGTCAGTGCGAAACGTCAAGAAGCGCCCCTGTTCTTGTCACCAGAGCAAGTGAAACTCGGTCTGACGAAATTACAATTTCGCGACCAGTTGCTCGTGTTCCTGGATGGAGCGTTGGGCACACGTCGAGGCGAGCTCGGCGCCCTGCGCTGGTCGGACTGCAACTTCGACAGCATGAGCTTCAGCGTCCAACACTCGTACTACTGGCGCAGAGGCGGGCATCTGAAGGCGACAAAAACGGAAGCGTCGGCCAAGATGTTGCCGATGCATCTGGCCTTGAAAGATGCGTTGCTGGAATGGAAGTCGCAGAGCGAATACAACGGACCTGGGGATTTCGTTTTCCCATCTCGTCGCCTCAAAGGGAAGAAGCCGCTGGACCTTGCCGCCGTTTTGAAAAAGAAGGTCCAACCGGCGTTTGCGAAGGTTGGCATCATCGGCGTGGGCTGGCACACGTTTCGGCACACGGTTGGGACGATGCTGGCAGAGATGGGAGAACATCAACTCACGATCCGCGACTACTTGCGTCACAGCAATCTCCATGTGACGAACAAGTATCTTCAAGCAACGTCGCAGAGCAAACGCCTGGCACAAGGGAAATTGGTAGATGCTATCTTGCCGGGTGGCGTGCTGTCGGCGAGCAAATCAACTCTAATTCAGTAGTTGATATTGGAGCGTGCTTTCTAGGATTCGTTCGAGGGAAGGCACGGCGGGCGGAGGGCTTCTCTGGCTTATTGGACCCAAACGGACCCAGATTTTTTCTGGGTCTTTCTGTAAGTGCTTGAAAATATGGCGGGGACGACGAGACTCGAACTCGCGACCTCTGCCGTGACAGGGCAGCGTTCTAACCAACTGAACTACGTCCCCAACCGTGGAATCAACAACTTAACGTAAAACCTTGCAAAGAAGGCCGTTGCAAGTTTCGCATATAGTGCACCGTTCGCCTGGATTGCCTACAATAGCAGTTCTTCCTGGAAGAACTGCCCATAAACTGCCAGTAAAAATCGGTGCGCTCATGCGGAAATCATACTAACACAGGTGTGTCCGTTCGTCATGCCCGTTACCCGAAACTCGAAATCCCCCAATTGTAAATCACGGAGAGCAGCAGGGAATTGCGGAGACTAGCTATCTGCGAGAAGCGAGAAAATGAAGCAGCGTCCGATAGGGACTCGCTTGCGCCCAGCCGAGACTGGCAGGAGATGAGAATTGGAGTTCGAGTCCCAACGGAATTTGGTTACAGGTCTACAACGGTCTAGCGAGCCGTCGTTTTTGGGTTTGGAAACAATTTAACGAGAGAGTGGCAAAGAGGGTGGGATTGGAGCCCAGCTAGCCTAAGAAATTTCCATCAATACTGATAAATCTTAGCCCTCTTTGTTGTCAACAAAGAAAGCGGCCGCGGGGAGCCGAATCGAGGTTTTCCCATCAACGATGGGAAATCTGCTACCTGCGATTTGGCGCGATGTCTTAGGAAGGCTTAGGAAGTCCGAAGCTTGGGAAGCTAGCATACAATTCTAAAAACGCTGGAATGGGGGCATTTTTAACGTTTGTAATCGGTCTTAATTGGAAAATGAATGGAAAATGGAAAGTTCCAGTTTTACTGAGCTATGGGCGCTTCGTCTTCAGCGCGTCGATGACCCGGGACACGGCGGCCTGAAAGGCTTTACCACTCTTCCCAGTTTTTCGAAAATCGCCGATAGTTCGTCCTCCAACTTGCTCGGCAAGCCGAGGCTGTTCTTTTTTCCAATCGGGCAGAACATAGTCATCCAACATTATCGGTGATAAGTAAGCAGCACCCCCGTCTCGCGACTCGCATACAAGTGTTTCTTGAATTTCACTAAGCACGCCTTTCCGGTTGAGCGAGGCTCAAGAACAGATTAACAACAAGCGGTCGCACTCTTGGATGCGACGAAACACCTCATCCCGTTAAGTCGCCGCAATGTCTTGCATTCATTCCATCGAATCCCTCCTGCGCCACAATCGGAACCATGATCAACGACAATTGTCGTTGTGATCGCGGCTCGTAAGACTGTGCCTACGCTCCTAGCAACTTCCATCAAGACGTAAAGCGAAGCCGACCCGTAGTTAGCAAGGCTTTCGAACTATCTCGCCATCGGACTTTCCGCAGCACACGTATCGCTGCACATCTTGCCCGCCCGAACGTTTCCTAAATTCGGTTGGATCATCGTGCGCCAGCCTAAAAGCCGCTTCCTTCAATCAACAAGACGCACTCACTGCCCGGCTTCTGCTGCCCCCATTCGGGCAGATGGTCGTTCGGAAGTCTTTCGCGTTGCATAAATCCCCAGAAAACGCGGCACTTAGCTGCGGCGGAGTTTTGGAAGGTCCCATGCACCCACGGTGTGCGTCACGCTGGATGTGACAGAGGCATTCGGTCCTGAAGAATGCTCGACATCCTGACTCGATGGCGATGTTCGTGGAGACGACATGCAAAGGTTAACAAGATTCGCGCTGCGTCATGTGCCAAGTCTGGTGATTTGTTTGCTTTCGTTTGGCGGGACGTGCTTTGCCCAAGAAGTAGACGTACCTGGTGGACGCGGAAGTGGCTCGGTAGTTGCGCCTACGGGCTGGGCAGAATTGATTGCTCCTGTTCAACAGCGGATCGATCTTAAATTCTACGGCTTTTACATCGGCGAAGTGAAAGCACCGTCAGCACAGTTTGACGCCACTTTTCGCGCGACAAAGTTTCTCTCGATCACTCCCAGCTATCTGTGTTACTCGGTCCCTCCAAGCGGCATTAATGAAGTCGCGAATCATTCGCCAGGATTTACTCACAGCTTCGAGGAGCAGCAATTTCGGATCGACGCGACAGTCGGGTTCTCCATTGGCAAGTTCGAAATCTCCGACCGGAACATGTATGTCAGAAGGTTTCTTCCAAACAACGAGATCAACCGCTATCGCAATCGGATTGCGGTCGCGCATCCCCTCGCGGTTAACGGCCACATCTGGAAACCTTTCGCATCCTACGAAGCCTTTTACGACCAGGGTAGCGGCTGGACCAAAAACCGAGTCTCGACTGGCTTGACTGTGCCTCTCCGAAAGTATGTGTCGTTTCAACCCTCATACATGTGGGAAGGCACTCACGGAATTAAGGACCTGCACTACTTAATGTTTGGCCTGATCTTCAGAAAAACGTCGAGATAAGGCCCGATTTTGTATTCAAAACTAAAAAAGGAGACTTGTATGTCAAAACTGATACAAAGGGGAAGCAGAATTCTTACCGCAACCCTTGCCTTGATCGCCAGCTTGGTTTTTTGCACGGCCGCGCTGGCCCAGATGCCAACATCCCCATGGAAGAAGGCCGCACCGTTCCCGATGCCGGATGAAGAACTCTACGGCGCAGCCGTTAACGGCAAGCTGTACGTAATTGGCGGCTGGGACGACGGCAAAGCTGCGGGTATCAACTACGAATACGACCCCGCAACCGACAAATGGACTCAGAAAAAAGGGATGCCGCGGTCGGCCCATCATGCCGCCATCGCCGCTGCCAACGGCAAACTTTACGTGATGGGCGGCTTCGTGCCTCCAAAGGACACTCAGATACCGACCGGTGGCGCTTGGGAACCCATCGCCGACGTGTGGGAGTACGATCCGACGGCCGATTCCTGGAAGTCGCTGGCTCCGTTACCGACTAAACGTGGGGCGGCGGTAGCGGTTGAAGTCGGGGGCAAAATCTATGTGATCGGCGGCGCAACCACGGTGGCAGGTTCCAAAGACCCATACTTCACGTTCTTCGGTCCATCTTTGGTTCTCACCACCAACGAGGTTTTCGACCCCATCACGAACAAGTGGGAGAGCCGCAAGCCGATGTCGGTGGCGCGGAATCATGCGTATGCCGCGCCCGTTAACGGCAAAATCTACGTAATTGGTGGCCGAACTGGCCACGCCTTCATCCTGTCCGCTACCAACACAGATGTGGTGGAGGAGTACAGCCCAATAAGTGATACGTGGAGTGCTCCGAAAGAACGGATGCCGACGGCCCGCAGCGGCGGCGCCTGGGGCACAGATGGCCGCAGGATCTATGTAGCGGGTGGCGAGGTGACTACAAAAGAGCTCGTCGGCGCGTACCGAGCCGTCGAAGCTTACGAGCCGGCCACCAATTCATGGATCTCGCTGCCTCCGATGCCAATGCCGCGGCATGGCATCGCGGGGGCGGTGATTGGGAACGAATTTCATCTCGTCAGCGGCATGATTCAGTCCGCAGGAGCGTTATCGTTCCTCGATCCGCGTCTCCAAACCCACACGGGACAGCATGACGTTCTGGAGCTGAACTTCTTCTTTCCGACTCCTGCAACGGCTGCGAAGAAGGACGAAGCGTTGCCTTCCACGGGTGCAAAGGCTGTGAGTGAGGCTTCTCCTTCCGCTGCTGTGGACAACGTAAGCGCGACTTTTTCTTCCGCTCGTCTGAAGAATGTAAGCGCGATTTCGAACGAGGGCGGGAACAGCGTGAGCACGGCTTCTTCCGGAGGGAGGAAGCCGTACATACGTTACAACGTGAACAGCCCCGAAGGCCAGGTGATGCTCGCGAAATACGCGAAGGCGATCGAGATCATGAGGACTTTGCCGGACTACGACACTCATTCCTGGACCTGGTGGTGGAATACCCATTGGATCAAAGGCCCCCCGGCTTTCCTATGGGACTACTCGAGGAAAAAGAAAACAGAGGTTATCGCCGCACTCCCGAAAGAATATCAAGCCGATGCCGAGGCAGTATGGGACGGATGCCAAGCCCACCCCTACAATCCTTCGAATCCTGAGCAATATCAACAGTGGTATTTCCTGCCCTGGCATCGGCTCATGCTCTATGAATTCGAAGGAGTCATTCGCGAGGTGCTGCACGACGAGGATTTTACGCTTCCCTACTGGAACCCAGTCACCGATAACGTCGCTGATTTGGTCGTGCCTGCCGTGTTCCGGGACCCCGGCAGCACGCTCTATAACGGCACGCGTTGGCCCTGGGTCAATGGGGGCGAACGGATCGACGTGCTTTATAAGGACTGGATCAATCTGGACGCTCTTAACGAGACGATCTACATCGATTCACCGACTGGCAACGTTGGGTTCAATCCGCGACTCGACCTCAACCCTCATTTCCTGACTCATCTTGCGCTTGGAGGCGACATGGCCGACTTCGCAACCGTCGGCGGCGACCCGATGTTCTACCTCCATCACGCCAACATCGACCGCATCTGGGAAAGCTGGAACCAGCTCGGCAACAAAAATCCAACCGACCCCAAATACCTCAACCGCACGTTCGCATATGGCGACAGGAGCGGCAAACGCGTGGATCTCCCCGTCAGCGCGGGCGACCGTACTGCACAACTCGGTTACGAATATGACAGCTACGAAAAGCCGACCCAGCCGCAGCACTTGACCAGCGAGCAGGCGGCCACCAGGGAGCGCACATTCAAGGCTCTGCACGAACAAGCCATGGGCGGTCCGCACTCTGCCCACCATGGGTCGAGCACTGCGAAATCCAACGAACAGTAACGAGACGCGAGCGATATGAAGACCGCGACGGCACCAACGACAGTGCGTGGCAAACGGGCGAGTGCCGCCCAGGACACGATGGACATGACGATGCCCGGTGATACGGAAGTGGTAACAGTGGCCGCGAGCACGTTCAGGTTGCTGACCACGAATCTTCATCGGGCAAATGGTCACTCGAGGGTTGCAGGACCGGTGTAGCCCGGAGAAAGAAGCAAGGCATGGACAAGCGATATCGTCAACTTCTCCGAGAACATGGAAATTATCGGCAGTCCTGTTGTTCCTGTTGCCGCTTCGAACGCGACCAATGAGCTTTGGCATTAGCTACTGACCGCCGGATGTGAATTCGCTGGCCAAGATTGCCGTTCGAGAACTTACTTTCACGTCAGGATCGTCCGCAGCAGTGGTTCTCGGTCGGAGGAAGCGGTCAAAAGGCCAACCATATGCTGTTGTACTACGCCTTTGTCTGGGCGTACTCCAACGGATGGAGCGTGGGAACAAATCCCAGCATGTCTGTGGACTGGGAGGCGCCTAACGGTAACAAGGTGGCATTTCCGGTCGGCTTGCAAGTCGGAAAACTGCGCAAACTCGGGCTCCTACCAGTGAAGCTCGACGTGCAGGCTCAGTATTACGTCGTGCGTCCACAAGTGAATAGCCCGAAATGGAATCTTCAGCTCCAAATAACCCCGATTCTTCCTGCATTGATCGGGCGTAAGTATGGGCTACAAAACATTTGCGGTCGATGATCGGCTTTGACATTGAGCGTACCGGACAGCCTCGTCTTAACAACGCGGGGTGCTCGGTAACCGGTTCGGTATCAACTTCTAATTTCTAAGGAAAGAACGGAGATAAGTATGAAACCAGAAATATCTGTGAACACCCCGTGGAAAGTAATCATAGTGGGAGGTGGTTTTGGCGGACTTCGCGCAGCCCAGGCGCTGAAGTCCCACCTATTTGACGTGATCTTAATTGATCGGCGCAATTACCATCTTTATCAGCCTCTTTTAAATCAAGTTGCCACCGGTTCACTGTCGCCCGGACAGATATCAGCACCGCTACGAAGCGTGCTAAGTAAGCAAAAGAATACCCGTGTCCTCCTGGGATCAGTGGAAGATATTGACCCTGGTGCAAAGCAGGTGTTTCTAGCCGATGGCGCAGTGCTCGCCTACGACTCGCTGATTGTCGCAACCGGCTCGCAACCTTCGTACTTCGGGAATGACGACTGGCAACAATGGGCGCCTGGTTTGAAGAGCGTCGAAGAAGCCACACTCGTCCGCCACAAAATTCTGTACGCATTCGCGATCGCAGAGCAAATCCTGGATCCAGATCAGCGCCGAGCGTGGCTTACGTTTGTAATTGTTGGGGCTGGGCCGACCGGTGTTGAACTTGCTGGAGCGATTGCCGAAATCGCACGACAGACACTCAAGAATGATTTTCGCTCCATTCGTCCGGAAGAAAGCCAAATCATCTTACTTGACGGAGCACCCAGAGTGCTCATGTCGTTTCCAGAAGACCTCGCGGAGAAGGCGACCCGGTCTCTTACCAAGCTGGGCGTGACTCTACGGTGCGGAGCCACGGTCAGGGACATAAATTGCGAAGGAGTAACGATAGAAAGCGGAGAAAGGCTGGATCACCTAACAGCCAGAACAGTGATCTGGGGGGGTGGCAACTCGGCCTCTCCGCTTGGACAAATTCTCGCTCGTCGCACGAATGCTGACACCGACAAAATAGGAAGAGTCAAGGTAAAACCTGACCTTACGATTCCGAACTATCCTGATATCTATGTCATCGGGGACCTTGCCTGCTCTGTCGATACTCAGGGAAAACCGTTGCCGGGATTGACCCAGGTGGCCATGCAGGAAGGGCAGTATGCGGCCAAGGCAATCTCGAGAAAAGTTAAAAGTCAGCCGAAACTCGCTCCCTTTCAGTACTCCGACAAGGGCTCACTAGCCGTGATCGGACGCCGGGCGGCAGTGGCCAATGTCTCCGGGGTTCATCTCTCAGGCCTGTTTGCCTGGATCCTGTGGGCCTGTATCCACGTGATGAATCTCGTCACCTTCCAGAATCGGCTTTCGGTTTTCATCCAATGGGCATTCCAGGACTTGACGTTCAGTCGTGGAGCGGGGCTAATCAACGGTACCGCCCCGACGGATTTTAAATTCAATAAAGAGGTTGCGGTTAATCGCAGCGCGCCGGAAGTCAAAGCCGGAACAGTTGCGGTGTCGGATTGAGCACGCCGGGAAAGCAGCTGAACCGTATGTGGGGGCTCTGAGAGCCAAAAAACGTTCACGCCTTTTCGCGGCCCTCGTGAATAGCGATTATCGCGGCAAGAATCTGGTGCGTCGCGAGTTCGTAGTGAGGTTTGTGCCGGCAAATGGCAGAATGGTTTACAACAGGCTGAAACCCCTGATTATCTGTCGGAGCGCGTGAGGTCGCCTGGCGAGCTGGTGGAAAATCCATGATTGTCTTGCCCGCAGACTGCTGGTAAACGCCGATCGGTACCAGCGTTGCCGCATCCCGGCGGGAAGTCCTTCAGGAGTTTTTGCTGCTCCCTTGTTGGGCTTCTCGTTTCAGTCGGTTGTCTTAACATTCCTCTCAAATGATGTTTGTCTACTCCGTTGTAATGGAAATCTTTTCATGGTGTAACGTCCGGACAGTTCTGATTTGCCGGGGGAGCTACGGTTGAGCGCTTCGCGTAGTGATTTCAAATCCCACGCAGTGTCTTGCGTAGTTTCCTTTTGCCGCGGAACACGTTGGCTTTAACAGCGCCGACAGAGATACGCATGTGTCGAGCCGTCTCTTGGATGGATAACTCACCGAGTTCTCGCAGTTTGATCGCGGTCCGCAGTTGTCGTGTCAAGTTGTCAATAGCTGCGGATAATACCTCGGCCTCTTCGCTCTTCAAGTAATTCGCTTCGGGGTCCGGACTCGCATCGACGACATCTAAGTGCGGCGCTGTCTCTTCATCGCCACTTACATCGCCAATAAATACCTCGCGTAGTGCACGAGCCCGGCGCAAACACATAAGAGCTTCCTTAATTGCAATACGCGTTAGCCATGTTGAGAACGAGGATTTCTCTTCGAAGCTGCTCAAGTGAAGGAATGTTTTTTGGAAAGTCTGCTGGATAACATCTTCAGCGTCTTCGCGAACCCGAGTGTACCGGAGTGCAATCGCAAAAATTCTTGTCCGATGCCGTTTCACAAGCGTTTCAAATGCCTGCTGATCTCCCATCTTGGCAGTTGCCACAAGTGCCTGGTCGATGGCTGGATCATTAATCGAAACGGTGCCAGCAAATGTCTGCTGCGCGGTTCCTACCTCATCCGAATAAAGGGCTGTGTTCATCACGCGATCCTGTTCTCGTCAGCCACGCGCTAACCACAGGCCGAACCGAATGGAGTCCGCGAAGCTGAATGTCTTGCGGTACCGCAGCAGGCGATACCACCCGACCCACTTGCAAGCAAATACGAGAATCAATGACATGAACCCTCCTGAGCAACATTGAGCGTTGCGGTTTCGCATGTTGGTAGGCAACGCGCGTGCCAAAAGGACACCCACACAAGTTATTGAGATCATTAGCACGAGAGGCACGAGGTGCTGTACGGGCGACATCCTCTGCCCGCATCCGGGCTTCCGGAATTTCCTTAGTCAGGCGAAGTGAGTCATCCTCGAGCCGAGCGAGCCAAGCAGGTTCTGAAATCGTGGTTGGGAGCGTTCCGGGAGCTGGCAAACTCTGTCACCGCGCCGTCATCCGTTCGGATGTCGACAAAGTGCAAGAGCGCTGACCGAAAACGCGGCACGAGCCCGCATACGGTCAGCACGACTCCTGCTCCCATGACACTCGCGCCGTTTCCTCCAATGATCTCAACAACCTACGTGGGTCGTGCTTTGGCAAACGTATTGCGCAATGGAATGTGGCAGCGCGCTCACTGCAATTGCTGACACGAAAGGGAGAGGGATCATGAAGAGACTTTCATTAAGCATTTTTTTAATTCTCGCTGCGTTCGCACTCGGATGCTTAAGAATGGCTGCTCAAGATGCGTCGCCACAAACGCATGGCTCGGAGGCGTCCGCGAGAGGTGTGCTTGATAAGGATCAACAGTTGGCCCTCATGCGGCAAGACATCCAGTCAATTAGAAAAAAGCTTATCGGAGACAATTTGGACCTCACAGTGGCGGAAGCCGCTAAGTTCTGGCCGGTGTATGAGAAATACTCAACCGATTTTGGAAAAATCGACGAGGACCGTTCCGTGATCGTCAAGGAATACTCCGAGTCCTTCGGCTCGGTAACCGACGAACGAGCCGATAATCTGATCCGCCGCTGGCTGGACACGGATATCGATGCAGCCCGGCTTCGCCAGAAGTACGTGCCCATCATTCGCGCCGTGCTGTCAGGGAAGAAAGCGGCGACGTTTTTCCAGCTTGACCGCCGAATCAGCATGATGATCGATGTTCAGATTACATCTCAAATTCCGTTGCTTCAGGGCCAAGTATCTATTCCGGCGCAGACCGAGGACCAATAGCTGCGTCCAGAAGCCTGAACAGGCCGGGGACTTTGCCGAGAACACTATCGGTTTCTTCGAGGTTTTGCGACTGAATAAACAGTAGGAACAGGAGGAAAAGATGCGTCCCAGTTGGCTAGTGTTGCTGGTCGTCGGAACATTGCCGCTCGTCGAAATTTCGGGCGTTAACGCTCAGGAAAGCCCAACAGTAGTGAAGGCAGTCCAACTCATCGGGCTGCCCGGTGTGAAAGAAAACGCAGGAGGAAAGTTGAGCGTCGAGAACGGAAGCTTGCATTTCATTTCCGGCAAAACAAGTTCCGACGTAAATGCCAGTTCGATCCAAGACGTGGTTACCGACACGGACAGCCAAAAAGCCGTTGGCAAGACGATCGGCGCGCTTAGCATGGCCGCACCTTACGGCGGCGGCCGGGTCGTGAGCTTGTTCCGCAAAAAAATCGATACGCTCACCGTGGAGTTCCGCGATGCTGAAGGAGCTTTTCACGGCGTAATTTTCACCATGCCGCTAGGAACGGCGAACGGGATCAAGAAAGAATTGCTCGCACAAGGTGCGCACACGACCGTCGCACCAGAGCAGGCCGCAAGTGCACAGGCTTCGCCAAGCATGTCGCCCAAGGAGCAAAAGCAATGACATATCGTGCGAGCGTCGCAATTTCTCTGTGTTTATCCGCACTGTTCTTCAGTGGCCGTTCTGTTTGCGACGGAAAAGAAGCGACCAAAATCAAGGCGGCCGGCATTCAAGTGGCGATGATCCAATCGGTAGAAATAGCCGTTCCCGCGGAATTCCGAGTTGCACTTTACGAGAACCTCATTCGTCAGCTTGAGAAACGCGGATTTCAGCACGTGTATCGTGACGGTGACCGAAACGCCGCAGGCGCCGCCAACCTAGTCGTGCTTCATAGCACGCTGCGCCGATTCAAAGCAGGCAGCGAGATGGCTCGGCAGGTAACCACCGTAGCCGGCGCAACCTCGATCAACGTCCATTGTCAGTTCACCAATGCGGAAGGACAAGCTCTCCTCGAACAGGATGTGACCGGAAAGGTCCGGTTCTTTGGCGGGAATCTCAGGGCTACTTATGATTTTGCAAAGAAGGCCAGCCGTATCGCGTCCGAAAAATTTTTCACTAGCGACGAGAAGTAATGCGCGGGGCAAAACGCGGCTGAAAGGTGGCCGATGTGGACTCGCGACAAAGCGATGTCAGGAGGTCTGTAATGACGCTATTGAACGGAATTGCATCGAACGTCCTTTTTATGGGCGTGTTTGCTGGTATAGCTTGGGCCCAAGATCGCCTGGTACCAGCTGGAACACTTCTGAAGTGCATTTTGGACGAACCAAAATTGTCATCTGCAACAGCGGATCACAATTATCGGACCATGAATGGGCTAAGAAATGAACTCTGCCGTCGAACGGCAGAAGCTACACCTAAGACCAAACCGCCTCTTTACAGCATCCCCAAACTTCAGGCGTGCCTTCGATTCCCATCGCCCGCTCCATAACCCAGGGAAAGATGGCGAGACGAAGATTCTTAGCCAGTTGGCGGGTTTAAGTAGGATCTTTTCGCGTCGATTACTTCTCTTTTATTAACTTCTTAACTACGTACTCGCATAGGAAAGAAGCCGATAACGGAGCCTGCAGTATATCTTCTACGCCGCACTCCAGTGCGTCCCACCACAACTCAGCGGTTCTGGTTGGACTCAGGAGCACAATAGGAATGAACTTTCTGATATTCCTCACCCGCTCAACCAAGTCTCTCCAATTGCCATCCCTAACCGCGAGTTCCGTGATGACAAGAGTCCCGCTGTGCGCCGATTCGAGCAGACCAGAAGCCCCCTTGATGCTGCGTGCCCACCGCACTGTGATGCCACGAGGTTTTAACTCTTTCTCGATGCTGGGCTCTGGTCCGCTTTTAGCCACAATGATGACTGCCCTCGGTAGTTTCTTACCGGGTCTCAACGTCGTTCGCTCGATTACACGCTAGCAGAGCCCAATTTCGAATTGCCGTAAGCCACCGTAAGCTCCCTCAGCCTAAGGCCGCTCATTCCGCGAAACTGGGACCCACAATAGCCGGCATTAGAAACTCGGGCCGAGTTCTAATGATGGAGTGTCCTGCGGCTTACACCTCTCAATTCCTGTTGATAAGTGGTAAGTGCAGCTCTTCCAAAACCCATAGAAGTTTTCGCTGTCGGCGGAAGTTTCTAGTGCCAATCCCTTCGATCTCGCGGCCCAATGAAGCGCCGACCGTAAATTCGGGAGCGTAACTCCATTGATTTTTTAGCAATTCGGGCCTATATCGGTGTAAAAATACGGGTTGAGGCGCTTAAATGTCCGCCAACCCTGTGGACGCGGTGCTGGCGACGGCTGTTTCCGAGGAACTAGCGCGGATCGTCAATAGTCCCAAGCTCGTTTCGTCACCTCGCCTGTGCCGGTTCCTCATGCACATCGTGAATCGGACCATCCACGGAGATCTCGACAGTCTCAAAGAGTTCTCGATCGCAGTGGAGGTCTTCGATCGCACCTCCGAATACGATCCGAATATCGACGCGATTGTCCGGGTTGAAGCTCGTCGCCTTAGAGCGAAATTGAAGGAATATTACGAAGGCTTAGGGAGAAATGACGCTGTCCTGATTGGCTTGCGGCCCGGAAGTTACGTTCCCATCTTTCGTTGGTTGGATCCACAGCTGCAGAATGAGACGCAGGAGATCGGCGCCACGATCCGAACAGGCGCTGCATCCGTTGCCGTACTGCCGTTCGTGAACATGAGTCCCGATCCAGAGCAGGATTATTTCTGCGACGGTATCACCGAAGAAATCACCAACATCCTCACTCACGTTCCGGGATTGAAGGTGATAGCGCGGTCGTCGGCGTTTCAGTTCAGGGGGATGTCGGTGGATGTCCGCGAGGTGGGCCGGCGTCTCGGTGCGGATCTCGTGATCGAGGGAAGCGTCAGGAAGGCGGGCAGCCGGTTACGAATCACCGCCCAGGCGAATGAGACTGAATCGGGCCATTGTGTCTGGTCAGAGACATTCGCCCGCAAATTCAAGGACGTTTTTGCGATTCAGGAAGAGATCGCCCAAGCGGTTGGCGGTTTGCTCCGTCTTCATATGCCAGAGACGCGGCCGCGTGTGCACGTGTCCGATGGAAATTTGGAAGCATTTATAAAGTACGTGAAAGCTCGGGTCCTGATCTATCAACAATCACCTGAAACGCTGCGAGCTGCGCTGCGGCAGCTACGCGAACTCATTGAAGTATTCCCTGATTACGCCCCCGCCTATAGCGGGATTGCTGAGGCGAACGGCCACCTCGCCCTTTTTGGCTTTGTTTCCGGCCGTGCCGTGTATCCCGAGATGAAGGCTACCGTGGAGCGCGGCTATGCTCTCAATCCCGAATCCGGAGAAACGTGCACGGTCCTGGGAGGAGTTCGTGCCTGGTATGAATATCGGCGGGATGAAGCGTACCGGCTGTACGACCGCGCGCTGAAATTACAACCCGGCCTCGCTCGAACGTACAGATATCGTGCCATGGCATTGTTGTGCCAGGGCCACATCGGCGCGGCCGAGTCAGGACTCCGCCGCGCCACCGAACTCGATCCCCTTTCCGCCAGCGACTGTGCGCGGAAGGCTTATGTGAATTACGTCAAGGGTGATTTTGCATCGGCCGCGGAGGAAATCGAAGAATCTTTCGACCTGGATCGAGATTACCCGGAAGCGCGATTTTACCAGGGACTGCTGAGCTTCCGGCAGGAAGACTATGGCGCCGTCGTGAAGTGTCTCTCGCAATCGGGGTTCCCGTTCGATATCGGCGTGCTCGCAGCGGCTTACGCTCGACAAGGCCGCGAGTCACTAGCGCGGCGCTGTGTTGCGAGGCTTCGTCAACTAACTGCTCGGCAATATGTGAGCCCGCTGGCGGAAGCGTTCGCTGCGGTCGGAATGAAAGACACTGATGTGGCCTTTCAATGCCTAAACAACGCCATCGACGATAAGACAGCCTTCGTCAACCTGCTGGCAGTCGAGCCGTTTTTTGACCCGCTCCGGAGCGATCAGCGCTTTACCCGCCTCTTACAAAGATTGAATCTAGCAACCTAAAAGGCCCACCGCCGTCCATTAACACGATCTTAATCTGAGGCTTGTCCGATCCTCTGGGTCTCAAACCGCAAGCTTAGCTTACGGACGGGTTACGGCTGGTTACGGCACCAAACCAGCCAATCGAGGCATGCTTCTCCGCCATCAGGCAGACGGTTTGACACCACGGCTCAGGGGCGATGTTGGTGGAGACGGAATGCAAGAATTCACAAGATTTGCGTTGCAACTTGTATCCCGCTTTCTGGCGATTTTTTTGGTTTCGCTGGGCGGCCCGTGCGTTGCCCAACAAGAGGTAAACGTACCCAGTGGACGTGGAAGTGGCTCGATATTTGCGCCCACGGGCTGGGTAGAGCTGATTGCTCCTGTACAAAACCGGATCGATCTTAAACTCTACGGGTTCTACATCGGCGAATTGAACGCACCGTCAGCACAATTTGACGCCACTTTTCGGGCGACAAAGTTTCTTTCGATCACTCCCAGCTATCTCTATTACTCAATCCCTCCAAGCGGGCTTAATCAACTCGCGAATATTTCGCAAGGATTTACTCGCCGTTACTACGAGCAACAATTTCGGATCGACGGGACGGTTATGTTCTCGGTCCACAAGTTTGAAATCTCCGAGCGCAACATGTATGTCCGAAGGTTTCTTCCAACATACTTTCTCGAAAGGTCTCTTCCGGCAAAAGAGATCAACCGTTATCGCAATCGGATCGCGGTCGCGCATCCCCTCGCGGTTAAGGGCCGCATCTGGAAACCCTTCGTGTCCTACGAAGCCTTTTACGACCATGGAAGCGGGTGGACCAAAAACCGAGTGTGGACTGGCGTCACGGTGCCCCTCGAGAAGTATGTGTCGTTTCAGCCGTCCTACATGTGGGAAGGAACTCAGGGAATTAAAGATGTGCACTACTTGATGTTTGCCCTGATCTTCAGAACGAAATAAGGAGCTCATTGGATCATCAACTACCTCGAAAGGAGACTTCCATGTCGAAAGTGCTACAACGGGGAACCGCAATCCTTGCCGTCATCGCCAGCCTGGTTTTCGCTACGGCCGCGCTAGGTCAGATGCCACAAAACCCCTGGAAGAAGGCGGCACCGTTCCCGGAGCCTGATGAGGAGCTTTACGGCGTCGCCGTCAACGGCAAGATGTACGTGATTGGCGGCTGGGACGATGGCAAGGCTCGGGGCGTCACCTACGAGTACGACCCGGCCACCGACAAATGGGCGAAGAAAAAGTCGATGCCGCGGCCGGCCCACCACGCGGCGCTGGCCGTTGCCAACGGCAAGATTTACGTGCTCGGTGGGTTTGTAGTCCCTAAAGACACCCAGGTCCCTCTCGGCGGTGCGTGGGAGCCCATTGACGACGCTTGGGAGTACGATCCGGTAGCGGATTCCTGGAAGTCTATCGCGCCGTTGCCTAGCAAACGCGGGTCTGCGTTCGCCGCCGAAGCTGGTGGCAAGATCTATCTGATCGGTGGCGCCACAACTATGCCCGGATCCAAGGATCCATACTTCACTTTCTTCGGGCCGTCTCTGGTCCTCACCACCAATGAGGTGTACGACCCCGCCACGAACAAGTGGGAGAGCCGCAAGCCGATGTCGGTGGCGCGCAATCACGCATTTGGTGGCGTCGTTAACGGCAAGATATACGTCATCGGCGGCCGCACCGGCCACGCGTTCATCCTCACCGCCACCAACACCGACGCGGTGGAGGAGTACAACCCAGTCAACGACACCTGGAGCGGTCCAAAAGAACGGATGCCCACCGCCCGCAGCGGAGGAGCGTGGGGCACCGATGGCCGTTGGATCTACGTGGCGGGCGGCGAAGTAACCACCAATAAATTGGTCGGGGCGTTTCGCGGCATCGAGGCGTACGACCCGGCGATCAATGCCTGGTTTACGCTGCCCTTCATGCCGATGCCGCGTCATGGTGTCGCGGGCGCGGTGATCGGCAAGGAATTTCACCTCGTGAGCGGGATGATCCAGTCCGCAGGCGCGATGACGTTCATGGACCCGAGCCTCTCAACCCATACAGCCGCACACGACGTGCTCGAGCTGAATTTCAATCCGAATCCTCCACCTCCGGCGGCTGCCAAGCCCACTCAAGGCATGCCGACTACAGGTGGGAAGAAGCTCCACATCCGCTATAACGTGTACAGCCCCGAAGGTCGAGTGATGCTCGCGAAGTACGCGAAGGCGATCGAGATCATGAAGACATTGCCGGACTACGATAAGCGCTCGTGGGTGTGGTGGTGGAATACCCACTGGGTAAAGGGCTTCCCGGCGTTCCTTTGGGATTACTCCAGGAAAAAGAAGACAGAGGTCATCGCCGCTCTCCCGAAGGAGGTTCAAGCCGATGCCGAGGCCGTGTGGGATGGCTGCCAATCCCATGCC
Source organism: uncultured Acidobacteriota bacterium (assembly GCA_963733775.1). Taxonomy (GTDB): domain Bacteria; phylum Acidobacteriota; class Terriglobia; order Acidiferrales; family UBA7541; genus Acidiferrum. The sequence goes on from CAVTEE010000006.1 coordinate 1,937,603, forward strand.
CGCAACCCAAACGATCTTGCGCAATTCGAGCAGTGGTACTTCCTGCCTTGGCATCGATTGATGCTGTACCAGTTCGAGGGTGTCATTCGCGAGGTGCTGCACGACGAGGACTTTACGCTTCCGTACTGGAATCCGGTCACCGGAAATCCCGACGATCTCGCAATCCCCGCCGTGTTCCGGGACCCAGGCACCACACTGTATAACGGCACCCGCTGGCCCTGGGTGAATGGGGGCGACCGCATCGACATACTGTATATAAACTGGATCGGCCTTGACGCCCTCAAGGAGACGTTTTACATCGACTCGCCGAACGGCAACTTAGGGTTCAATCCGACGCTTGATCGGAACCCGCACTTCTTCACTCATCTCGGTTTGGGGGGCGACATGGCCGAGTTCTCCACGGTCGGCGGTGACCCCATGTTCTATCTCCATCACTCCAACATGGACCGGCTTTGGGAAAGCTGGAACCGGCTCCCCGGCCGCACCAATCCAACCGATCCAAAATATCTTAATCGCAAGTTTGCATATGGGGACAGAAGTGGCAAGCGCGTCGATTTGCCGGTCAGCGCCGGTAACCGTACCGCGCAGCTCGGGTACGAATATGACAAGTATGAGACGGCGCCTACGCCACGGCACCTATCCCCTGAGGAGGCCAAGGTGGCCGCCGCGAGGGATGCCGCTATCAAGGCTCTTTACGAGCACATGATGCACGGCGGCATGCATGGCGCCCAGCATGACGTCGAGGCGATCAATTTGCGCGATCCGGAAGCGATCAGGCGCTTCCTCGCAAATGCAACTCACGACACGACCCCCGCACAACCCCTTACCGCGGATCGGTCAAGCAGAACCGCTAGTTCCCAATAGAATGCTTTCCTCGCTGGTGTGGCGAAGCGAGCAGTTCCAGTAGCGGCTCAAGATCAAAACCATTGTTCTAGCGCGCGGGTGGAGGTAAATCGTGATCGTCGGCGTTGAGCGATACCGTGAGTTCATTATGAGCACTGTTCTTGCCGCGGCAGTCAGTGTGGTCTGGATAGGATCGGGCAGCGCGCAAACACAGGAAGCCACCGCTCACGAACAGTCCACGGCTGATGACTCCGCCGCCGAGGCCAGCAAACAGGCGGCCAATCCATTGGCGAGTGTCTGGCTGATGCAGTTTCAGCAGAATAAAACACTTGGATAGGGATGCCCGCGAATGGCGAAAGCCGAGTCCAGAGCAATCTGCAGTTTCAGCCGCTGATGTCAATCAAACTCACGGACGACTGGAGCCTGGTCACACGCCTGGTGCTAACGCTGTTCAATACCACGCCATTCCAGGACCAAACCGGCAAAGATATGCGAGTCACAGCCTTCGGCGACACAACGCTTGCTCTGGCGGTATCACCGGGTCATCGCTTGGTAGGTAACTGGCTGCTTGCTGCAGGTCCAACGTTTATCTTTCCGACTGCAACGGATTCGCGGATCGGGCAGGACAAATGGCAAGTCGGACCCGCCGCAGCGGTCGGCTACGTGGGCAAGAACTTCGTAACCTATGTGTTTCCACAGCAGTGGTTCTCGGTCGGCGACAACGGTCCAAGGACCAGACAGATGCTCTTGATCTACGCTTTTGTCTACACCTTGCCGAAGGGATGGACCGTTGGAACAAATCCCAATATGTTTGTTGACTGGGAAGCGTTCAGCGGTAACAAGGTCACATTTCCAGTGGGCTTGCAAGTGGGAAAGCTGCGCAAACTCGGACCACTGCCGGTAACGCGTGAGGTCACCGGGTGAGCTGGCTGAATGTCCCCGATCACCTTGGCTGCGGGCTGTTGGCAAATGCCGATCGGTGTCAGCGTTGCCGCGCATCCAGCAATCATAAGTGCGCGAATTATGTATGGGTTCATGGATGATTCCAGTGACGAAACTCAATGCACGCGGACAACGCATTTATTGAAGCTCATCGACCGCGTGCGACCAGAGTAGCGATAAGGCTCTCTTCCCTGTTCAAACTGGGACGGGTTTATTTGCCGCGCCGCGGCGGGAAGTCCTTCAGCAGTTTTTGTGCTCCCTTGTTGAGCCTTTCCTGGTTTTTCTCCTGTTTTTTGCTCGGATCAATCGTGTGTTGGGCGGCACCTATCCAAACGAGCTTCTTTGCAGCAGGATCATACATACCAAGGACGAAAGTCCCGATGTTAATGGTCGAAGTGTTTGCCGAAAATGAATCGAGGCCGCCGCCCCACGGGCCCCAACCGACCCAGCCGTTCGCGAAGCCGTTTATTTGTTTCTCCCGGTCGATGGCGAGTTGGAAGCCAAGGAGTAAATCGGCTTTATCGCCGTCAACCACCTTGGTCAGGCCCTTGGCCGCCATTTGGGAATCGACCGCTTGCTTGACCTGAGTGTCCAGGATCTGGTCGGGCTGGCCACCTATGCGGGCTATGCCCTTTACGTCCTCGACCCATGCATAGGTGTGATATTTCGAAAAATCAGTTCCTGGCATGTAATTGGTTCGCACGTCTTGTGCGTACGTCACGGAGCACGCGAGGAACGCCAGGACCAGTGCAGGACAGAACCTTACCTTCCGGACCCTCCAGTTTTCAGATTTTTGCCACATCGGCCTTCTCTTTTCAGTCGGTTGCGTCAACACTTCTTTTCTCCTTCTTTAGTTTTTCTAATCTGCTCGGCCAGTAAGTTCGCATCTGCCCGGCAACATCGCACGCGGTTTTGCGAACTGTCATCGCACACTAGGACAGTTCTGATTAGCCACGCGGCCTACGCCCAATGGTTGACCGCCTCGCCCATTGATTCCAAGGCCACGCAGTGTCTTGCGTAATTTCCTTCTTCCGCGGAACACCTGTGCTTTAACAGCCCCGACAGAGACACTCATGCGTCGAGCGGTCTCTTGGATGGATAACTCACCAAGTTCCCGAAGTTTGATCGCGGTCCGCAGCGGTAATGTCAAGTTGCTAAGAGCTGCACATAGTACTTCGGCCTCTTCGCGCTTCAAGTAGTTTGCTTCGGGGTCCGGACTAGCATCGACTACACTGAAGTTGGGCCCTGTCCTTTCATCACCGTTTAAATCGTCAATACTTTCCTCGCGTCGTGCACGAGTTCTGCGCAAACACATGAGCGCTTCGTTGATAGCAATACGCGTTAGCCACGTAGAGAACGTGGATCTCCCCGCGAAGCTGCTCAAACGGACGAATGTTCTTTGGAAAGTCTGCTGAACAACATCTTCAGCATCTTCTCTAACCCGGGTGTAGCGCAGGGCTATCGCGAAGATCCTTTGCCGATGGCGTTTCACGAGCGTTTCAAATGCCTGCTGATCTCCCATCTTGGCAGCGGCCACAAGGGCCTGGTCGGTGGCTGGATCATTAAACGAAACGGTGCCAGCAAATATTGGCTGCGCGGGTCCTATCTGATCCGAGGAAAGGGCTGTGTTCATCGCGAGATCCTGTCCCCGTCAGCCACGTGCTAGCCACAGACCGTACCGAATGGAGTCGGCGAAGCTGAATGCCTTGCGGCACCGCAGCAGGCGATACCATCCGGCCCACTTGCGAGCGAATACGAGAATCGAATGACATAACCCCCTGAGAACAAACATCGAGCGTTGCGGTTTCGCATGTTGATAGGCAACGCGCGTGCCAAAAGAACACCCACACAAGTTATTGAGATCATTCACACAAGAGGCACGGGTGCTGCTGTAGGGGAGACATCCGCTGCCCGCATCCGGGCATTCCAGAATTTCCTTAGTCAGGGCGAAGCTGATGACAGGCTGCGGCGGCAGGAAATTGCGGGACCGACCAAAGAGCCATGCGAACTCAGCATCCTGAGTCTCGCAGTGATGTGCTTGCCAGCGTTTTCAAACTTTCTCGTTTTTGGATTGAGGTGCGTGTGCCCTACGTCGGCCGTTTATCCGGGAAGCGCCTGACGTGTCGGTATCCGATGCCCCATCTCGAGCAAGGCGCAGATTCAGGCGCTCGCATACGTCGCGTGTGTAGGATGTTGAGGCAGCGAATTCCGCCCCGAACCGGCCAAAAAATGATAAGACCTCTTCTCCCACAAAATCGATGAAGGTGACATCAGTTAGATCTACGACCAATCTCAATCCCGCGCGGTGGCGCGTTATGAGCGTGCGAGTGCTCTCTGCGTCATCGCCAGTGAATCGGCCCTCAAGCTTGAGGCTCAAACTGTTCGCGGAATTGTGCATCTCAACGCGTAGCATTGCGCCTCCCTGGAGCGTCTAGGCGAGCCGCGAGTCCGGCTGGACAGCTTCCTGAGATAAACCTTGCAGGTCTTATACCAGGCACTGGTCAAGGTAAGTTATTGAAATTACAATAGAATATTAAAGAGTTCCTGCGGTCACCTCTGCCGGACCAACGGGCAGTGCCGTCATGCGGGCGCTGAGAGCTCAATGGCCGGTTTGAGGCCGGAGTTCAGAAGCAATTGCGGACGCGCTTGACTGCTTGCGCTCGTCGCATCCAGGATTCGATTTCCAGGATGGGAGAACGGGAACGTTTTCCTGACGACAACTGATATTCGTTGCTCGCGTGCTGCTCGACATTCACTTAAACTCGAACTTCTGCAGTCGCAAGATGCATCAAATATGCTGCCGCATGAGGCATCTGTACATAGGAAGAGCACTGTTCCGCCTCCCTTGTAAAGGCCAACCGCTCTTCGCCAGAATGCCGATCGATCAGAAGGACATCCCCCGAGCGCACTTGCGCGGTCGCGAGCAGCCTCGCAATCGGGTAGACTACGTACCGCTCGATGGCGCGCTTCAGGTGGCGTGCTCCATATCTCTGGTCCGTGCCCTCTTGCAGCAGGAATTGCCTTCCTTCGTTCGTTACCCGAAACTCGAAGGGACTCGTCGTGCAATCCAACAACCGCTTCTGCACTTGCCGTAGTTCAATGTCCAGCACTTCATCAAGTTCTTCGCGCTTCAACGGATGGAATACCACCACTTTGTCCAAGCGGTTCATAAACTCGGGCGAAAACTTCCGCCGTGCCGCTTCTACCGCCGTCCTCCCCACCTTCTCATTTAATCCCTTGGCTGGGATGTCCTTGGGCTGGACGAAACCCATCCCGCCTTGCATCAATTCTGTGATTTCTCCCCCTCCCAGGTTCGAAGTCAGGAAGATCACCGTCTGCGACAGATCGACTCTCCGGTTGTCCCCTAACGTTAAGGTCGCTTTGTCCAGCATTCCAAGCAGCAGTTGCCAAAGTGCGTCACTCGCTTTCTCAATCTCGTCAAACAGCAGGAAGCTGAGTTTCATCTCGCCGCGGTGGCTCTTTGCCAACTCCTCTTGGGTAATCAGCGGATGGGTCTCCCCATGTCCCAGATACCCTGGGGGCGAGCCAATCAGTTTGGCGATCTCATGGGAGTGCTGGAACTCCGCACAATCCACTTTGATCAGAGCTCGACTATCTCCAAACAGAATTTCTGCTGCAGCCTCGACAATGCGCGTCTTGCCGGAGCCGGTCGGTCCCAAAAACAAGAGGTTTCCGACGGGACGACCTGGGGGTTGTAGCCCAGCGCAGAACACTTGATATAGCTCGACAAGCGCTTGCACGGCTTCGTCCTGTCCGACGATCTTTTGTCGCAACGCATCTTCAAAATGTCGCGACGTGGAACTCCGCTTTTTCGTGTCCAATTCTTGTATAAGGGCCGATTGCATTGCTGTTGTCATAACTTCCCCCTTTACTGTCGTAACTCGAAAAACCCGTACCGCTATCGAACTCTTCAGCCGAGCTTGCTGACGGAGCACAGGAAACTCCGCCAGCACTGCCGCTCCGGTATCCAGGAAATTTCATACGTGCAAGCGTGAGCTACTTCGGCCGATGCTTTTCGATCCCAAAGCGAGAAAACCTTGGTTTCGTAGCGCACATTCACGCCGCTCCCGGAACACTGTGGCATCGGTCTCGATTGCTCAATTGCCATTCTGGTTTCTATGCTCATCGCCTTACCTCCATCACTATTCAAATCGTCAACAGATACCTCGTAGCGCAGGAGCCCTGCGCAAACACTTACACGGCGTAGCAAGCGCGACTGATGTTCAGCTTGTACATCTTGTTTTGGAGGGTTGTTCGTTTCAGTCCCAGGCGCTCTGCAGCTCCACCTCGGCCGGCTATCCTGCCCGACGCGCTCTTCAACGCATTGATAATGACGTGACGCTCAGCTTGTTCGAATGTTGATGCGGCTGGGGCGGCGGACCGCCGCAGTTCTGCGCATGGGACATTCAGCTCGTCCCCTTGCGTGAAAATCACGCAACGTTCGATAAAGTTTTCCAGCTCGCGAATGTTGCCTGGCCACTCAGCGTTCACCAGCGCCTCCATGGCCTGCTTTGGCACAAACTTAACCCGCTTTTGCATCTGGCGCGAGTGGCGCAGAACAAAATGATGCACCAGCAGTGGAATGTCTTCACGCCTTTCGCGAAGCGGCGGAATCTCAATCGGGAAAACATTCAGGCGGTAAAAGAGGTCTTCGCGGAACTGATTGTTGCGAATCATGCTCTGCAGATCGCGGTGCGTTGCGGCAATCAGGCGAACGTCTACGCGAATCGTTTTCGTACTTCCCAAGCGTTCAAATTCGCGTTCCTGCAAAGCGCGCAGCAACTTTGGTTGCAGCTCGAGACTGATATCGCCAATTTCATCTAGAAAGAGAGTGCCGCGGTCCGCCAACTCGAACCGGCCTTGTTTCTGCATGAGCGCACCTGTAAAAGCGCCTTTTTCATGCCCGAACAATTCGCTCTCCACCAGCCCGGAAGGTATGGCGGCACAGTTGAGCCGGACGAAAGCGCGCTGGCGACGGGGGCTGAGGTTATGAATCGCCCGTGCTAAAAGTTCCTTGCCAGTCCCGGTTTCACCGTGCAGGAGCACGGTTGAACCGGTGGGGGCAACGATAGCAACCTGCTCCAGGACTTTGCGAAGGGCGGCACTTTTACCGACGATGTCCTCGAAGCTGTATTCGGAGAGGATCTCCGATTCGAGGTAAAGGCGTTCTTGTTCCAGCTCGCCCACTTCCGTAAAGCTGGTTTCCGCGAAGTTATGTGTGAGGCCAACAGTAGCGAGTCCCATAGTCCCCCCAGCCCTTATACGGTGCATGAGTGTTTCGGATCCACCGGGCATGAAGCGACAATAAACAAAACCTGCATTACTGGGAATGTTCGAAACAGTTCAGGCAGGTTAGATTTGACAGCTTTGCTGGTCCGAGGAACCGTTAAGGAGACCGTTAAGCGAACAATCTTTTGTCTGTCTTGGGTTTACGGCATGTCACCCACTACCCGTTAAGCCACGTTAAGCGCTACTATAGCGCCGATGGCAACGGGACAGCATTCTGTAACAGCCCATAAGCTCAGCGCCGAACAAGCTAACTTAGTTCGGAGCGCGCTCGAGTCTGTGATTTCGAGCGATGCGTTCGCTCCAAGCAAGCGTTGCCAGGACTTTCTCAGACTGGTCGTCGAACACGCTTTGGCGGGTGACCTGGACTCTCTGAGTGAGCGAATGATCGGCGCAGAAATGTTTCATAGGCCGGTCGATTACGATACCTCAAACGACGCGGTCGTCCGGGTGCGAGCAACCGAAGTTCGCAAAAGGCTCGCACAATATTATAGAGAGGCTGCGCAAACTCCAGTTGTCCGTATCGATCTTCTGCCTGGGTCGTATGTGCCCGAGTTCCATTGGTCCTCACCGGGAAAAGTTGCCGAGGAGGTTACAACTCCTGTGCCTTCGCAGGGGGTTGCTCCGCGATCGCGGCGTACGTTGTGGCTGGCTATTAGTGCAGTGCTAGTGTGCGCCAGCTTGTTTGCCATAATTTGGCTGCAGTCTCATTCGAAGGTCCAGTCGATACAACACGTTACGACTCTCGCTTGGTTTACCCGAGGGGGTCTCGCTACATCGGAACTGGCATCCGTTCGAACACATCGCGCTGTCACCCGATGGCCAGATGTTGGCATTTGCGGCCACGGATGCTTCCGGCAGTAGCTTTTTGTGGATCAGGGCTTTGAGTTCGTCCGAAGCGCAACGAATTGCGCAGACCGAGGGCGCGCTTTTGCCTTTCTGGTCGCCGGATTCGCAGTTCATCGGCTTCTGGGCGGGGGCCAAGCTAAAGAAGGTTCAACGGTCGGGTGGAGTCCCTGAGGTGATCTACAGCGTGCCGGAAATTGCACAAGGTGCCTGGGGACCGGACGGCACGATTCTCTTTGCCAGGGCAGTGAATAGTCCGATTCTCCGCATCTCGCCTGCTGATGGGAGTGTCACGCCTGTGACGTCGCTGTTCCCTGGACAAGTCAGCCAAATGTGGGTTCAGTTCCTGCCTGACGGGAAGCACTTTATCTATTTGGCGCGCACAAGCCTGACCAGTAGCGATCCGGGAGCGAAAATCTATGTTCAGTCTCTGGATGGCGGGGCTCCGACGCTGCTGTTGGCAAGCCAAAGTCGTGCAATAGCGGTGCCCGATTACCTGCTGTTCGCGCAAGACCAGACCCTCTTCGCGCAACGCATGGACTGGAAAGCTGTGCGAAAGATCGGTGAACCGTTGATGCTCGCGCGCAACGTGGCGGCCTCTCCGGCTTATCTGGGCACATCCGAATTCACCGCGTCGCAAAACGGAGTGCTTATCTACGGCACCGCAACAGGATCGTCGTTCGATCAATTCACCTGGTACGCGCGAGACGGCTCTGTGACTGGCAGCCTCCAACCGGTGATCGACTTTCAGCAATTCACGCTTTCTCCTGACGGGAAGCATTTGGCACTGAATTCGTTTCACCAGCATGCTACCGGCAGTTTGTGGCTTATTGACTTGGAGAGTAATACAACGACTCCTCTGACAATCGATCCTCACGCACAATCGGACCCCGTTTGGTCTCCAGACTCTCGCTACGTTGCATTCAACCTTCTTCCTAACGGTGGTTCTGATCCGCCGTTTCTAGTACAGAAAATTGAAATCGGAAGTCAGCAGTCGCAGCCGATTTATGGCGATAACGAAAGGCATTGGGTTGAAGACTGGTCCGCGGATGGGAGCTACCTGCTGACGCACGATACAAAAACATTTTCGATAATACCTGTCGGAGATAACGGCAAGCCTAAAGCACTCTATTCAACAAGCTTCTTGAAGGATGAATTTCACCTTTCTCCCGATGGGCAGCTAATCGCTTACGGGGAGAATCGCACTGGTACATGGGAAGTTTTTGTCGCCGCCTTTCCGTCGTTTCAAGGTATCAAACAGGTTTCGCAGGCCGGTGGCGTCCAGCCGCGTTGGCGCGGGGACGGCAGAGAACTATTCTTCATAGATCCCCAAGGAAAAGTAATGTCGGCCACCGTGGAGCGCGGTTCGCCTCTCAAAATAGGCATTCCGCGAAAGCTGTTCGACACGCAGCTTGTACCAGATCCTAAGATCAATCAGTATGCAGTTACCGGGGATGGACTGAAGTTCCTGGTGTTAGAACCACGGAAAAGTCCCGTGGAAAGTTACTCTGTGATTCTCAACTGGCCCGCGACCGTGGAATCAGCCCCTTGAAAAAAAGGTGGTGTCCTCCCAGCCATTATGCCCGACCGATGCTGTGATGTGGGCATGATTGCCTGGTCTTTCAAAACGCATGGAGCTCAAAGGCCGCTGTGAAGATGAGGATTCTCACCCAGAATACTCAACGCGGTTAATGTTCAGCTTGTTCATCTTGTTTTGGAGTGTTGTTCGCTTCAGTCCCAGGCGCTCTGCCGCTCCGCCCTTGCCTGCGATTCTCCCGGAGGCGGCTTTCAAAGCGTCGATAATGATGTGGCGCTCAGCCTGTTCGAAACTGGGCGCGGCTGCGGCAGCGGATCGCATAGATGGTTGTTTCAACTCTGTTCGCAGGACATTCAATTCGTCCCCTTGCGTTAAGATCACGCAACGCTCGATGAAGTTCTCCAGTTGCCGAATATTCCCCGGCCAATCGGCGTTCACCAGTGCCTCCATGGCCTGCTTCGGAACGGACTTAACCCGCTTTTGCATTTGGCGCGAGTGGCGCAAAACAAAATAGTGCACCAGCAATGGAATGTCTTCGCGCCTTTCGCGAAGCGGAGGGATTTCGATCGGAAAGACATTCAGCCGGTAAAAAAGGTCTTCGCGGAACTGGTTGTTGCGGATCATGCTCTGCAGATCGCGGTGCGTTGCGGCAATCAGACGAACGTCTACACGAATCGTTTTCGTACTTCCCAAGCGTTCAAATTCCTGTTCCTGCAGAGCGCGCAACAGCTTTGGCTGCAGCTCAAGAGTGATGTCGCCAATTTCATCCAGAAAAAGAGTGCCGTGATCCGCCACCTCGAACCGGCCTTTCTTTTGCATCAGAGCGCCGGTGAAAGCGCCCTTTTCATGCCCAAACAATTCGCTTTCCACCAGCCCGGAGGGTATGGCGGCACAGTTCAGTCGAACGAAAGTGCGCTCGCGGCGCGGGCTGAGGTTATGAATCGCCCGGGCGAAAAGTTCCTTGCCAGTCCCAGTCTCGCCGTGCAGGAGCACGGTTGAGGCGGTGGGGGCGACAATAGCAACCTGCTCCAGCACTTTGCGAAGGGCGGCACTTTTACCGACGATGTCCTCGAAGTTATATTCGGAGCGGATCTCCGATTCCAAGTACAAGCGCTCTTCCTCAAGGCGATCGCGGGCTTCGGTGACGCGTCCATATGCAATCGTCGTTGTCAACTGCAAGCGCAATCTGATTGCTGATTTGTGACAAGAGGTCCAGATCCTCTTGTCCGAAATGGTCCGGTCGTCTGCTGCCCATAGTCATTACACCCAGAGGGCCGCCTGCGGTTACCATCGGGGCAATCGCTATCGAGGCGATCGACTCAGCTTTGAGCTTTTCAACGATTCGCGCGGGAAGCACTTCAATTCCTTCCGTCGACAACAGTTCCGGGACATGGGCCAGCAGTTTTTCCTGATGAATGTCGCTAAGTTCAGAACTAAGCACTGCGGTCAGCGAACCTTTGCCGCTGGGAAAATCCAAAACGACGCATTGAAGCTGGTTCGGTTGTTTATCGATTAGCCAGAATCCGGTGAAATCGTTTCGAAAATAACTTCGGATGGATGTCGACGCCGCTCGGAACAATTCGTCAATGTCCAGCTTGGAAACGATGTGGTTGTTGATCTCCAGCAGCAGCCTGAGGCGATCCCGTTCCTTCACCACTTGTCGCTGGTAAAGCTCTGCTCTGTCCCTCGCCAGCGCGCACTCGACGGCAACCGCAACGTGCGACGCCAGAGCACGCAGCAGTTCGACATCTTCGGGGGTGAATTCCTCGCCCTGCAACTTTGTTGCGGAAAGAAATCCGTATCGTTTCTGGGCGGTAGAGACTGGAAATAAATAGGCCGTCCGTCCGGCAACTTCGGCGGCAAATGGAGCCAGGTCGGGATGCTTCAACATCTCCTGCGATACTTCCGGTATGAAAACTGGTTTCTGTTCTTCAAGCACCCGTGCCACCGCGCCAATTCTTGACACTTGGGTTCCGACCTTTAGTGCGGGTGCGTCCGGGTCTCGATCGAACTCGAGTACTCGCAGATTATCTTGCTCGTCGTTTAAGACGTAGAGTTCGGTTCCATGCAGCCTCGACGTGCTGGAAAGAACCTCACGCAGGCTGTGCAGAACAGCTTTGAGCGTGGGCTGGTCGGCAAAGCTGGACGCATCCAGCAAAGTTCGATAGCGGTCTTCGGTGTTCCTCATGACGCGAGTGCTCTAGTGCGCGCAGCTTTGAAATGTAGGCGTGAGAGTAGCACCGCAAGAACTGAGCGTCCAGATCGGGATGCTAGGCGAGTCGTCCCCTTAGCCTGCGAATTACGCAAGCAGAATAGAACCCATCTCACAAATGCCTCAGCAGAATCAGGCAGAAGGCAAGGTGAAGCATCGCAAGAAGGTTTTCAGCGTTACGTTAGTTGCTTGGCAGAACATCGGCTGCCCAAGACCAAGCTCCTGAAGCCGTCTAAAACGGCGACTTGTGGCCGTGCTGCTAATCTTGTTTGGGCGGGTTTGAGGGTGCTGTCGGTGCCCGTGCCGCGGGAACCTGGTCTGATTTAGTCCGCGTCTCGGAGACCACATTGAATGACCCGTTGATGTCACTCTCTTGTGTGACTGCGGTCTGCTGCGTGCCGGAAGCAGCGTAGAGCACGGTATATTTCGTTTTTGCGGTGACTCGCAGGCCGGAGCTGGGATCACCTGGGCGGGCGTGCTCGACCTGCTGCTCTGTTGTTTCTCCGTCGGAATTCTTTTTCTGGACGGTCGTGACTCGCTCGTTCAGATGCAGGCTTCCGTCGCCAGCTAATCCAGGAATATCCTTAGAATATGAGTCGACGGTACTGCTTTTTTCTCCTGCGTCGGTTTCTGTTTCTTCCCCAACGGTGCGCGAAGATTCTAAAAGTCTGCCGTCTAAATCGGGGCGCGAAACCCGCTCTTCGATGGTTCGATTCTTGCCGTCTTCCTGGATTGTTCTTTCTTTTACTTCGCCCACTTTCCAGTTGCCGTTGCCATCTGGCAGGAGCGTTGTCTTCTTCTCTTCGAGTTTGTGGTCAGCGCTGTGCATTTGCAACTCCTGCGTCTGTCGGGCCGTAGTAAAGCCGCCGTTGCCGTCCGCGAGGTAAATCGTGGTTTTCGTCTCCTGCACGTCCGGGCTCGTCTTTCTCGTCTCCGCTGTCTCACGTTGCACAACCCGTAAATTCCCGCTCAAATCAGAACTCGAGGTCGTGCGCGCCACCTCAGCATCGCCGCTTGCTGTGCTTCGTGCTTCTTCTTCCGTTACCTGCGCCAGTTTCCTTTGTCGATTTGCATTCCAAAAGTAGGTGCGCACCACTGTACGAGTCGTCGTGGCATTTACTCGGACAGTCTCCTTCTCGGTCTCGAAATCAGGCTGGTACCCGCCATTGGGCCCAAGCACTTCCACCCTCTGGTTGTCCACGCTCCGGTTGCCTGACTTGGCGTGGCTCTCCGTCGTCCGCGACGGATTGGCGTTGGTTGCGGAATTCTCGGTGGTCGCCGTCCAGGATTCGTCGCTACTGTTTCCCTGAGCATCTTGAGCCTGTGCGAAGACAGCCGAACCGGCGCAAAGACTCAAAGAAATCACCGACCTGACCAAAAGTTTGGTCGCAGACACGGCGACCCGATTTTCACGCTGGAACGATGCCATCTTGTTGCTCCTTTCAGCTGGCGCGGCGCCGCAGAGCGGAATCGACCAATCTCGATGCGGGCGTTCCGGTCTTGCAGAACATCGGACAAGATCGGTGAGTTTCCTTATTTTCGTCTTGCACTTCGGCGATTTTGCGTGCGTGCAAAGTCGCGCACGAAGTCTGGCTGCTCCGATTCCCACGGTATGTTGAGATGCGGTCTTCCGTCGGCTCCTTGAATGAGTTGCCAGCGCATTTTTAAAACAGTCATTCTTCCCTCCTGTGATCGAGACCGCTGTTGGTAAAAAGATAACTATTTCGTCCACAGCTTCGTCAATTCAGCTGCTCGTCGCCATTCACATCAACTCTCGGACTCCGTATCCATGGCCCGCGCCCGTACGTCCCGCTCCGCCAGTGGTGCGAAGTAAGACCAGCCTCGCTCACAAAAATGCCAATTGAGAGTAACGGACTAGACCCTTCACATTTCCTACGTTGCATCGAGATGGCCAAACTTGCAGGTCAAAGCGGTGCGCTAAATAATGGGTTTGAAATGAAGATCATCAATGTAAGTGATCACGACAGCCGATTTCGAGTCACGCGCTGCCCGCATCCGGGCACCGGAACCGCGGCATCGTCTCGAAAGCTCGTGTTTCTCATCAATTTCCTTTGGTACTTTGGTTGCAGTCTTAACCGCGCTTCAACTAAAAGGCACGCGACCTGACATGCTGGTACCAGCACGTAGGCTCACTGCGGTCGTCATAAGGGAAAATGAGATATGCGTCGAAACGCGATTCACACATCGGTCATGCTGGTGGCGATCCTGCTGCTGCCGTTGCTGATTCTGGTTGCTCAGGAGACGACTTCGCTGCTAATCGAAGGGCCGCAGGGACAGACAAGAGTGATTCAGGTGCAGGGGAAAAACTATGTGGAGGTGGACGAACTAGCCCGGATCACCGGCGGATCACTGCGCTTCGTACGGAATCAGATCATGCTGACACTGCCCGGAAGCGGCGATACGTTATTGCAAGCGGTGCAGTCCGCGCCGACGCCATCGGTCGGTCTATCTAGGCCATTCCTCGGCGCGGGAATCGAAACGATGAGGCAAATTCTTGAATGGCACGCTGCGTTAAAGACCGCCATCGAGAGAGGCTATCCATTGTCGGATGTTTGGATCGGAAACTTCAGGAGGCAAATTCAAGCAAGCCTGAAGCATACGGAAGCCGCAGCGAGCACGGACATGGATCAGAAGGCGTTTCCGCTACTGACCAACGAGTTCAATACTATGAACGCCTTGACCGACGAATACGTAAAAATCACAGCGAGTAGGAACTATCTTGCGCCCAACTCCTTGAATAGCGATCCTCTGAATCAGAAATTATTGACATGCTCGCAGTCGCTCGCATCGATGGCCTCTTCGAATCAGTTCGTAGACGATGGCTCATGCCAATAGTTACGTGGGTTAAACTGGTAATGACTCAGTAAGCGTAGGAATAATTACAATCGGACTGACTGAGTTCTCCTCATGCTCTTCACGCAGAACCTACTGAGCGAACAGTTCTAGGTACGGCTCCCTCTGGCCACTCAAAGGCATTGATTGAGTATTGTTGACGAAAGGTTTATGGATTTGCCCTACGATCCTTTCTCGCAGAGCCTTCTCGAAGTTGCACGCTGCGGAACTCCGCTTTCTCGCGTCAAATTCTTTTCTGTCGGCCTTTGCGTTGCTGTGACCATGACCGCGCCTTCTACCGCACAAGCTTAATCCACTGTGCAATCAGCAGCCGCTGCAATTCGGAAAACCTTAGGTGCCTATGCTCTTATCTTGGTTTAGAGACAGGCACGGCGCAGAAGCAGAAGTCGGCACAAATTTCAGAGACTGTCACTCGCCGACAAAATCTGACCGAATGCGGGCAGCACGCCCAGAATCTGGCTTCTCGCCTGAGGCGAGAAGATCTGCCGACTCCCTCTATGTTCTTCCGTAGAACGCACTTGAGCGAAACGTCTGATGCCAGCATTCAGTGGTCTCTAGGATGCATTGATCGAATCCGAGCTTGAAATCAGGTCTCTGGAAAAATGTGGTGCGTTGTAGAGGCCTGCGTAGAGACACAATGCGTCGCCAGGAGGCGCACAGGGCTGCGTATCAGTAGCTCGCTTGCGAATTTGGGACATGCACTCGCACACAGTCAAACGTCGCGTGAACAAAATGAGGCGTAGTGATGTTCCAGCGAGACTCCTGTTCCTTTGTCTTTCCGCGTGCCTGTTTGCCGCGCAGCTAGTTGCGGGGCAAATGCCGGTGGCTATAAGTCAAGTCCACGGAACAGTGTTTGTTCAGGATTCCCTGGGTCAGTCCTACATCGCAAAAGCAAGGGTGACGTTGAAGGGACCGACAGATTTGGAAGCAGAAACGGACGAGAGCGGCAAATTCGAATTTCCAGGCGTGCAGCCTGGGACGTACACCATTGAAGTCACGGCACCGGGATTATTAGGAACTCAGGTCGTGACGGTTGAGGTAGGCAAGGTCACTGAAATCTGGCTCGACTTAAAGCCCACCGCCGTCCAGGACTCGGTCACCGTAACGTCTACTGAAAACGACGGACCAGCAACCTCTCCCTCTCCATCCGGAACGATCACATCTAGCGCGCTCCAGAATTCACCTAACGTCGATGACCGTGCTGAGAGCATCTTGCCAACGCTTCCTGGCGTCGTCCGTGGGCCAGACGGACGCATCAATATCAAAGGCGCCCGGAATACGCAGAGCGGAGCATTGGTGAACAGCGTCAACGCAACCGACCCCGCGACTGGCAGTCCAGGATTTGCCGTACCTATTGACGTTGTCTCTTCGGTGCAGGTTATTTCGAATCCGTATGATCCCCAGTATGGAAAGCTGACCGGCGCAGTGTCCACCCTGGACACGAAGACCGGCGATTTCGAAAAATGGCGTTGTTCCATCCACAACTTCATTCCTCGCGCACGCGTTCGTGACAATACGGTGTTCGGTATTGGTGCCACCACGCCTCGTGCGACCTGCACCGGTCCCTTGTGGGGCGATCACATTGCTTTCACGCAATCGCTGGAATACCGATTTGTAAGAACTCCCGTGAACAGCCTTCCCCCGTTTCGACGGGATACGACGCTACAGAGCTTCAACTCCTACACGCAGCTGGATTTCAACCTGACTCCGAAACAGACTGGAACCTTTTCCGCCGCGGTTTATCCGCAGAAGCTGCAATACCTCGGATTGAACACATTTGCGCCGCAGCCGTCTACGTCGGACTACCACCAGCGCGGTTACCAGCTCTATGGACAGCATCGCTATCTCACGGGAAATGAAAGCGTCCTAACTTCGCAATTCAGCTACAAAACATTTGATGTGGATATCACGCCGGCAGGCTCGGGCCCTTACCAATTGTTGCTGGACACGACCAAAGGTGGATTCTTTGATTCTCAAAAGCGCCGAGGTTCACGTTTCGACTGGGAAGAAATTTACCAATTTGCCCCGCGTCATTTTCTCGGAACTCACGATTGGCGCGTCGGCTTGGAATACGCGTACTCCAGTTATAGCGGCGTCCAGGCGTTTTCCCCAATCGTGCTCCACGGGGCCAACGATACTCCGATCGAGCGAATCACCTTCACGGGCGAAGGTCGCTCCAATGTGTCACAACACGAATTCACCTGGTTTGCTGCGGATCAGTGGACCGTTTCGCCACGACTGGTCCTCGATCTTGGATTGCGCTTCGATAGTGACACCGTGACAAGTTCAGTACACGCCGCTCCGCGTGTCGGCTTCCAGCTAGCTCTGACCCGCAGTGGACGAACAATGCTGCGTGGCGGGATCGGGGAATTCTACGATCGTGTGCCCCTGATGATTCCGGCTTTCCAGTGGTTGCCAGAGCGGACTGTCTTTATTCTCGATTCCGCGGGGCAGACCACGAGTTCCACCGCTTATACCAACAAGATTTTCGGCCCTCTGCGTAACCCACGAAGCACCGCCTGGAATCTAGCGCTCAGTCAAAAGGTCTCCAGCGCGCTTTTGCTGCAGGTCGGCTATGAGCAGCGCAATACCGCCGACGATTTCGCGATTTCTACGGCAAATGACTCCGCTGGCGCCGGAGTGATAACACTTTCGAATAGAGGAAGCCAGTCTTACAAGGAATTACAGCTAACCGGCCGTTACCAGTTTCACCAGCACCTCCTCAATGCCTCTTATGTGCGCTCCCGTGCGTATGGAGACTTGAACGATTTCTTTCAGTTCTTCGGTAACGTCCCAAAGCCAGTGATTCAACCCGATGGACAAGGACGCCTGCCGTTCGACGCCCCAAACCGGTTCCTATTTTCGGGTGAATTCCATGCACCATGGGACCTCATAATTGCTCCCGTATTCGATCTGCACACCGGATTTCCATACTCGGTGCAAGACGAGTTTCGTGAATATGTAGGACCACGCAACACGCGTCGGTTCCCCGAGTTTTCCTCCTTTGACCTGCAAGTGTCGCGGCCGATCTCGATAACTGTGGGCAGCGATAGGAGGCTTAAAGCACGAGTTGGTATCGCAGCCTTTAACCTTTTCAATCACTTCAATCCACGGGATGTGCAGACCATCGAAGAGAGCCCTCGCTTTGGTGGGTTCTTTAACGGTGCATGGCGCGAATACCGTGGGAAATTCACTGTGGAGTTTTAACTATGAGGATTCGAACCGCCGTCATTTTATTCCTGACCTTGCCGCTAACAACAATCTGTCGTGCGCAGGAAGCTCCCATTCTCTCCGCGGATGAAGTCATCGCCAAGCTGATCGATCGTAACGCCCAACGAGACAAGTTGGGCGCCGGCTACGCCGGAAGCAGACGCTACGTTCTGGAAAACGAACGGTTGAACAAGCGTGCTGAAATGCTGGTGAGCGTCAAGTGTGATCCCGACGGAAGGAAGCATTTCGAAGTTGTTTCGGAAGAGGGCTGGAAATCCGCGAACAAGCGCGTTGTTCACAAGATGCTCGAATCCGAAACGGAAACTTCCCAGCCGCAGATTCGTGCGACCACCAGCCTTGCTCCTGAGAATTATCGATTCCAGATGCTTGGCAAGGATTCCCTAGACGCTCGACCTGTCTACGTCATCCAGGTTGTCCCGAAGCGCGAGGATAAATACCTGTTCGAGGGCCGCATCTGGGTGGATGCCGAGGAATTTGCGGTCGTTCGCATCGAGGGCAAACCAGCAAAAAATCCATCGTTTTGGACGCACAGCATTCATTTCGTGCAGCAGTATCACAAATCCGGCGGCTTTTGGTTCCCTCTCTCGACAGAAAGCGTGACCGACGCACGCATTGTGGGAAAAACCGAGGTCACCATCAGCTACTTCGATTATCAACCGAATTCCGCTGCTGAGTCGTCCCTGTCGGCTAATTCGGTGATGGATCAAATTGGGGCAAATCATGCTCAGCGCTAAACTTGCTGTCATTCTTGCTGCAGGCCTGGGAAGCCGGCTGAATAGCGTTTCCGGCTTTCTTCCTAAGCCTCTTGTGCAGTTTGAAGGTATTCCTTTGCTTCAGCACGTAATGTCTGCAGCGAAGCAGGCGGGAATTGAACGGTTCGTGATCGTCGTCGGGTATCAGGGTGATGTCGTGCGTCGCTGGTTCGCGGGCAGTTCGCTTCGCAATACGCCCGTGACCTGGGTGGAAAATGCCGAATACCACAAGAAGAATGGGATCTCCTTACTGAAGGCCAAACGTGCCGTTGACCAGCCATTTCTACTCATGATGTCAGATCACATCTTTGAACCAGAAACCGCCGCGTCTCTCCTTCGTCAGCCATTGCAGAAAGACGAGGCTATTCTTGCAGTGGATCACAAGTTGGATTGCGTCTTTGATATGGACGATGCTACCAAAGTCGTGCGCGCTGCTGATTACGTCATCAGTATCGGAAAAAATCTCAAGCGTTATGATGCGGTCGACACTGGAATGTTCCTGTGCACTCCTGATGTTTTCGATGCCCTTGAAGCTGTAATAACGGATGGCAATTGCTCACTGTCGGATGGCATGCAGCATATGGCCTCGAACAGGAACTTGCGAGCCTACGATATCGGCGACGCCAATTGGCAGGATATAGATACTCCCGAAATGCTCGACTTTGCGCAGGTACAACTGGCCTCGTACTTCTCACATTTGCCGCGGCTGGAAGAGGTGGCAAGTGTTTAGATCGGGATCAGAGCCACGCATGCTCTTACAGTATGTATTTGGTGCTATAGGAGCCGCGTTGTTGGTGCTCCTGGTTGTTCACGTGGGCCCACGGGCGCTGCTGGAGAATGCGAAAACGATCGGGTGGGGCCTCGCGCTCGTGATCGCATTGGGCGGACTGTCGCATCTCGTCAAGGCTTGGGCGTGGCGCCTGACGCTTCCCAACGAAGCGCACTGTCCGTTCTCGCGCATATTTCAATTGCGACTGGTATCGGAGGCCATCGGTCAACTCGGCTTCCCGGGTGTGATCGCTGGCGAGGCAACGCGAGTGACTTTGCTTGGGTCCGAGATACCGCTTGCCAGCAGGATCTCGTCGGTAACCCTTGACCGCGGGCTGTTCATTGCGTGTGGCGCCATTGTCACGGTCTTCGGAATTTCCGCAGGTCTTGCGTTGCTTACGCTCTCAAACGCTTTGCGTACCTATTTCACGCTGTTTGCGATTAGTTTTTTGGGCATTGTAATTGCCGCGGCATTGGCTGTGAGAAAAGGGTGGCCGCTACTTTCAGGGGCGGCCCGTGCCATGGGTCGCGTGCCATGGGCCGGACGATGGTTGGAAAGTAAAAAAACATTGATCGGCTCCGTCGAAGAGATACTCCTGCAATTCCACCGAGAAAGGCCCTCTGCATTCTGGGGAAGCGTAATTCTGAATTTCCTATGCCACGGTCTGGCCATCACCGAAGTCTTTCTGATCCTGCTGTTCATGGGCCAGAACGTCACCTGGATTCGTTCATTAATTTTGGAATCCTTTACAAAACTCATCAATGTCGCTGGGTCACTCACCCCCGGCAACGTCGGAGTTTACGAGGGCGGCACGATGCTAATCGCCACTCTGTTTGGGCTGAGCAGCACCGTCGGACTCACTTTAGGATTCTGCCGTCGACTGCGCGGCATATTCTGGACTGTCGTGGGCGCTCTTTGCTTCTTCGTGGTCTCCAGATCTGTCGGTCACCTTCAGGCGAGCGCCGGCTCAGGTGCAGCAAGCGAAAACAATCCGGCGCCCCTTGCTGAACCCGGCTCCAACGCGAGTGGCGCATCATCTTGCGAAACGACGACGGCGATAATATTTGCTGACGACTTCCACGATACACCCGGTTTCGCCCCAGAGCTCGCGCATGTCGGAACGCTACCAATCATCCTCCGCGCCATTCTTCAAGCGCAGGGAATTAACCCGACCCGGATCATTGTGGCGTTGAGCGGATTGGCTAGAAACGTAATCCAGCGCGAGTTACTGCGAACAGGGCGCCTCCCCGAGATAGTGGAATGGTTCGACATCGGCGAGCATGGGCAACTGCCTCAACTGGTTCGCGAGGTTGTAGGAGATTCCGCGCGTACCGTACTTGTGTCTGCATGCGCGGCATACCACCCCTGCCTTTTCGAGATGATCCGAGATTGGGAGGGCCGGGGCGAAGTGATAGCTCTCACGACCCAGGGTCAGTTCGTCGGCATCGCTGCTCTTTCTCGTCGGGCCGCTCTTGAGATTGCCAGCAAGTGCCCAGCGTTCGTCGAGACACCTCTTGAACTGTACGCTTGGTTCAAACCTTCACATTTTGTCGTCTTCAACGAGGTTGCAGCCGAGTTGTGGCAAGCCGTCACCGCTCCACCAGACCGGTTGATCGCGGAACAAAAGCTTAACCAATGGTTGGTGAAACCCACAGATGGCCTTTTTGCTCGAATGAATCGCAGGATCTCCATTCCAATCAGCCGTCAGCTCATCCGATTCCCGATTACGCCGAACATGGTGACCCTGTTTACTCTTGGCGTCAGTTTTCTGGCTGGAGTGTTCTTCGCAATGGGTGGCTACTGGAACACCGTGATGGGCGCGCTTCTGTCCGTCGGGGCCAGCATCCTCGATGGATGCGACGGCGAAGTCGCTCGCCTCAAGCTGCAAGTAAGCAAGCTCGGTTGCTGGTTAGAGACAATCTGCGATTACCTGTATTACCTGTTCATTTTTGTGGGAATGAGCATCGGACTGACTCGAAGTCGAGGTACGGAAGCTTACCTCGTTTGGGGAGGGGCCCTGGTGGTTGGAGCCGTGGCCAGTTTCCTGGCGGTCAGCTCCGCGCGGCATCGCTTTGCATCCAGCCAACCCGACAAGTTCTTGGACTTCTGGCAAAAGAAGGCGGACAAACAGAAAAGGAACCCACTGATGTATATCGCGCGTCAGACGGAGTTTATAATCCGTCGCTGTTTCCTCCCCTATGCACTTCTGGCGTTCGCAGTACTGAACATAATGCACGTCGCCTTTCTTGCAACCGCCATCGGCGCGAATCTCGTCTGGATCATTTCACTGTACTCGTACCGAGTAATCTCTACACGTTCCTCTGTCACATCTCCGCCTGTCAAAAAAAATGCGGGCGTGATTGCGTGAGCGGCACAGCCTTGGCGCGTGTTATGGAACAGCTTGAAACAGGCTCATTCACCTCATCCGAATTGATTGAATGTCCGGCCACGCTTCGCGTCGTCAGTTGGAACATCGCGTGCGGTTCAAAACTGAACGCCGTTATCGAATTTCTTGCCACCGCAGATGCTGAGATAGTTTTTCTCCAGGAAGTCGATAGGAATGCCCGGAGAACAAACTTTTTGAATGTCGCAGCGGAAGTCGCTCAAAACCTGAAAATGAATTATGTCTTCGGTTGCGAATTTGAAGAATTGGCAGAAGGAACCCAGGCCTCGCCTGCCTACCATGGCCAAGCTACGCTTTCGCGCTGGCCACTGTCCGGTTGCTCGATCCTGCGATTCCACAAACAATCCAATTTCTGGCGGCCACGCTGGTTCACCCCCAATTTCCGCCCCCTTCAGAGGAGACGCGGGGGCCGCATGGCGCTATTCACTAACGTTCTTATCCCAGGACGAAAATTGGCCACCTACAACCTACATTGTGAGAGCAGGGGAAGCGACAACCTTCGTTATTCCCAATTGCACGAATTGCTGCGGCATGCGAACGACTTTGGCCTCGATGTGCCGGTGCTCGCCGCAGGCGATTTCAATTTTGATGTTTCACTTAGCCCGGCGGCAGCGACTCTCGAGGAAATGCGGTTTCTGAATCCTTTCGTAGCTTTGCATCAAACAACCACCATCTCGCATTCGCTCTCAGCACGCGGTCGCATCATCGACTGGATTCTGCTCCGGGGGCCGTTAAAAGCGCTAGACCCTAAAGTTCACAATTCAGTTGTGGCGTCCGACCATTACCCGTTGTCGCTTACGGTAAGTTTCTTGTGATGATACTGTGTCTCAGCGACGCGGGTCGAAAAAACCGAAACACTTCATCGTGAATAGGCCACGACATCGACAAGCAAGGCAGTACGATTTGCGTGGATCAAACGGATTCGGTCTTGCTGGGTAAGCATAGTTTGTCCAAGATTCATGCAGCAACAGGTAAGCTTGGGTCGAGCACTACATTCGCAAGCACAATCCGCGACTGAACGTAATGCTGAGCAATTCCCTCCAGGGAATTGTACCCACCAGCCATCAACTCATAACCTCATCTCCGAGAGGGCAAGAACTAGCGATAGCGCCAAGACCTGCCAAGCAGAAGCAATCCAAGTGGAGGAAAAACGCGCTTTGCGTAAAAGTGCCGCACTCCAGGGTCTAAAGTCAGGTTCGATTCGGACTGTTACGAAACGCTCTGCGAAATGTGAAAGGCATCCTTAATAATACGGCCTGGGGTGTGCCTCCTGGGATTGTTGACGAGCGGGGGAAGGGAATTGGCCGTGACAGTGTAGGATTCTAACCAATGACGGGGCAGCGTTCTAACCACCTGAACTACGTCCCCAACCGTGGAATCAACGACTTAGCGTAAAACCTTGCAAATAAGGGCTTTGCAAGTTTCGCATACAGCGCACTGTTCGCCTAGCTCGCCCCTGACTGCAGGCGTTCCTGGCAAAACCTCCTGTAAAGCTCCTGTAAATATCAGCGCGCTCATGCGGAAATCATACTAACACAGCTGTGTCCGCGCCGTTACCCGAAACTCGAAATCCCCAATTGTAAATCACGGAGAGCAGGGAACGTAAACTCTAGTGTCTTTTCTTCCTGTCGATGCGCATCGTGGCTTGCAACGCGTACGCCAATTTGTGCCGCGCTCGAAAAATCCGACCCTTCAGGGCCCCGTGGCCAATGCCCAAAACTTGGCACGCGTCGGCGGTGGACAGCCCTCTTATGGAGCAAAGTTGAAGCGGAGCGCGAAGGGTTGGTGGAAGTTTGCGAATTTGCTCGGAAACCAGTTCATTAGTTTGTTTCACGGCGTACGCCTCCTCAGGATTAGGCGCGGTGTGAACAATCCTGTGTCGCAATCGTTCTGGTTGGCTGTCCATCATGTCGTCCAACGAGGTTTCTACATGGCCAGTTCTGCCGCGACGAATCATCAGAGCTGAATTGATGACAATGCGGGTCAGCCATGTAGAAAATAGGGATTGCCCTTTAAATGATCCCAAGTTGAGGAATGCACTGGACAAACCGTTCTGCACCGCATCCTGGGCATCCTCTTTGTTGCGTAATACGGAAAAGGCGGTCCGATAGAGTCTGGCGGTGTGGACCGCAAATAATTCCTCGTGGGCGCGAGAATCGCCAGCAACGGCTTGCTGGACTAATTTCCAGTCCTTGCGGGCTGCTCGCGACAAAGGTCTTGTGGTTGTCGAACTGCGCGAATCGGCTCTTCGAGACCGGCCTATGGAGGTATTCCCATTCGGCACTCGGATCGGGGTCTCGGATGAAAGAAAGGAATTGTGCAACGCGCTCATCGGAGAACGCACCTCTCTTTGAGGCTGGGCAAGCTCCTTGTCATCGAGAAGGCATTTAACTTCTCGGTCCTTCTTCGCGCTTCAGATGAATTGTTGAAAGATTCCCCGGCAGGTTGTTGAGCATGTGCTGAAAGGGCTTTCTGCGTCGCATGAACGTAGTTCGTCAAGTACTCCAGTGGGACGGAACGGATGTATGGATTGACCAGCCAGGCGATGATTCCTGGGACACTGCGGCTCAACGCCACGAATTCAATCTGAACGTAAAGGCCGCTGTCGCTCTGCAAATAACGCGTGTACAAGTTCAGTCGCCACATGTATCCATGGTCATTTCCGACGGGCAACTTCTTCTCGCCCGGTTGGTCGGGATTTAGGACCTCGGCGATACTTACGGCCCGGGCGAAGCAGTAGCCTCGAAAAGCGTCTGGCAACATGTAATCCACGTTAAATTCCGTGTCGTAAACGGCAGAGACGATGGCGTGGTGGTATAAGCGGTAGTAGACCAAAAAGTGCCGGTCATCGCGCGCGAGCACGTGGGCCCGCTGGACGTCAGGCGCATACAGTTCTGTATGGCGAGAGTAGTCCTGAGCTAACTCCACTGCCTGATCTCGCGTGGCTCCCGGGATGAACCCAATGGCGAGCCAGTGGTGAACTAGTCCATCAGGCACTTGGATTTTCTTTCCATTGGCGTATGTGCTCATTTGCTCGATGACAACCTGACCGTTGTGAAGGCGCGCTAGCATCGAATCTCTCTGACTTCCGGGAAGGGAATCGAAATAGAGAAAATTGTTCGCGTCAGCCAGCTCTCTTTGCATGCGGACTTCCGTCTGCAGCACATATTGCTCGAAAGCCTGCACGGTGGATTTGCTCAGTTCTTTCCCCCGCGTCAGAGAAGGGAATGCAGCACACAAAGCTATAAAAAAAATGAGGGGACTCGTCCTGGATGCGGCAAAAGAATTGTGCAATGCGCCCATAGGGGAACGGCCCTCTGCTTGTAAGAAGGCAATCTCTTTGCCATCGAAAAGATTCGCTATCGGCTCACAAGTAGTTGAGCGGATAGAGACGCGGGGAATGCCAAGCTCCGGCCTGCCAAGGTGAGAACGCGGTGGTGATGGCGGACTAACGCTTGCCGGCTAATTGACACACTGACTGGAAATCGGAAGCTGTCCGACTAGTGAATGGTGTTATGGGATGGGGAATCTATTCGGCTGTGGGAGCTCTTAGCTAATCGATCAGGATAGCGTAGACCAAGATCAGCAGTACGCGTCGAGCGACGTAGAGAAACGAACCCTACCGTGAAGAAGAATGGTCAGTAGAACGTTCGCAGTACGAGATCCGGGAATGCTATGTCTGTACGCGTCCACTGATTGATCCTAGTGGCGGAGTAACACAATTAGTGTCGACGTCATGAGCACGAGCGAACAATCCCAAGCTTCTTCATTCGGAAATGAAGTGTGGAACGGTTCAATCCAAGACGTGCTGCTGCGCCTCTTGGACCAGAAAGCACCCATCTAGTTTCTTGCAGGACCGAACGGATATGATCACGTTCGACGTCCGCCAGGGTTCGGGACTTTTCGCTGCCGTTCCCGGGCAGGATGCGAGAACGAAGGTCCCGAAGTGGTACATGCAAGGTGGAGCTAGGAGTCAGAATCACTGCTCGCTCGATTACATTCTCCAGTTCGCGGATGTTTCCCGGCCACCCGTATTGAGTCAAAGCCTCCATCGTTCCCGGGGGGATCGTATCAATCGTTTTGCTCATCCTCAGCGCAGCCTCTTGCACGAAATGACGGACGAGCAGCGGGATATCGTCTGTGCGCTCACGCAAAGGAGGAATGGAAATCGGGAAAACGTTCAAGCGGTAATAGAGGTCACTGCGAAATTCCTTCTTCGAAATCATCTCTTCCAAGTCGCGATGGGTTGCGGCCACGACCCTAACATCCACTTTCTTGGTTCGAGTACTGCCTAAACGCTCGAATTCTCGCTCTTGCAAAACGCGAAGGAGTTTCGGTTGTAGCTCTAGTGGGATGTCGCCAATCTCATCTAGAAACAGCGAACCTTGGTCGGCCACCTCAAGGCGGCCTGTCTTTTGAGTGATTGCGCCTGTGAAAGCCCCGCGCTCGTGGCCAAACAGTTCGCTTTCGAGTAAACCGCTGGGTATAGCCGCGCAATTGAGTTTTACAAATGAGCGGTTCTTGCGTTGGCTGCGATAATGGATCGCACGGGCGATCAGCTCCTTACCGGTACCAGTCTCTCCGAGCAGCAATACGGTCGAATCTCCGCTTGCTACGGTTTCCACCAACTGGAGCATACGTCGAAGGGCTGAACTGCGGCCCACGATTCCTTCGAATGCATTGTCGCTGCAGATTTGATGGCCCAGTAAGCGCACTTTGACGGTTCTGAGAGGACCACTCGGGTATTGGGAATCTTGTTTGTGGACCAAGGGAAAACCGTTTACGCTCATGGCAACTCTCCAGTAGTTTACTCGCTGCGCTTACGTATGGACCGCTTGCGATCTTTCAACCCTTTTTCCGAGTATTTCGCTTCTCTTTCCCGCTCAATCCACTCGCGAATATAAGGCGGAGAATACTCGAGCTGGATGCCATGTTCTTCGCAGCGCAGCAGAAACTTCACGGCATCTCGATCCGCCAGCGTTACGTCTTTCAAATCTAGGGCCACCTGTTGCTGTGCCGACTCCAGATCGAAGAGCCGTTGCAACTCGATCACGCCTTCAGCCTCGATCCGGCCACTCAGGGTAAAGACCACCGTGTCGTTCGCTGATCGCTGGATTTTCAGCATGACATCTTTCCCGACAATCATGTTTGTTTCATGAATTGCAATCCGGTTACCAGCGCTAAGTGCTTCAAATAGCGCGTTCTCTGGTGAAGTTTAGTGAGGTTCTCGCGAAATCGCGATTTTTTCGCGAACGATTTCGCGAATTTCAAATGGAGTAGTTTTGAAGGCTAGGGTGCTTTGAATCGAAACTTGTTGATCTTCAGCGTCCGGATCTTGGACTCAAGCGTGGAAGCGGGTACGCCCAAGATTGTTGCAGCGCCTGAGGGGCCGGACACGCGGCCTCCAGTTTGCGCCAAGGCCGCCTCTATCTTCTGCCTCTCTTGAGCGGGAGACGTGCTGGCAACGGGTCGGCCAGACAGATGGGCCCGAGAGGATTCCACGGAAAGCCAGCTCTGGTCCACAGAGAAGGTCTCCGTCTCGCAAACAATGACAGACCGTTCAATTACGTTCTGCAATTCGCGAATATTTCCGGGCCAGGGGTAGGACTGAAGCAATTGCAGTGTGCTCTTATCTATGGTTCGAATCTTCTTTCCCGCTTTTCTCGCATAACGATCGATGAAGTATTCGACCAGCATGGGAATATCTTCTTTTCGCTCGCTGAGAGTAGGAATCTCGATGGGGAACACGTTGAGGCGATAGTAGAGGTCTCTTCGAAATGCGCCGGCAGAGATGGCAGACTCCAGATCACGATTAGTTGCCGCAATTACTCGTACATCCGCATGAATCGGCTGGTTCCCACCTACGCGCTCAAACTCTCGTTCTTGAAGTACGCGCAATAAGGTGATTTGTGTTTCTAAAGGAAGTTCACCGACTTCATCCAGGAAGAGCGTGCCTCCCTCAGCAAGTTCAAACCGGCCCAATCTTTGCTGCAATGCTCCGGTAAACGAACCCTTCTCATGTCCGAATAATTCAGAGGCTATCAAATCGCGCGGGATTGCAGCGCAGTTCACGCTCACAAAGGCGCGTGAGGACCTTCGGGACCGCCGGTGAATGGCGCGGGCGACAAGTTCCTTACCCGTCCCGGTTTCGCCGGTGATTAGGACAGTGGAGTCAACCGGAGCGACCTTGGATACGCGAGAGAGTACCGCTTGCAGGGCCGGGGAGGTTCCGACGACCTCCTCAAACATCGAATATCGGTCGATCTCCTCTCGTAAAGCCAAGTTCTCGTTTCGCATCCTCTCTTCGGCGCGCTTACGGTCTTCTATATCGATCCCAGTGGCATACCAGCGAATAATTTCGTCTCGTTCGTTCCGCAAGGGATTGTAGTGGATGAGAAACCAGCGATACTCACCGTCGCTGCGACGGCCCCTTTGTTCTTGCTCGAAAGGAACCCCGCGCAAAAGCGCCTCTTGCCGGTCATCGTGTACCTTTTCCAGATCTTCTGGATGAAAAACGCGCGTGCGGTAATCGGGCGCCATCACTTCTTCCATGGTGAAGCCCGTGTAGTCGAGCACCGCTTGGTTTGCGTATAGAAACGAACCGTCGGGTTTCAGTACGTGGATGGTGTGCGGAATCGCATCCACGATCCGTCGAAACTCTTGTTCGTCTTGCCGCAGCTTAAGTTCCGCGCGCTTTCGATCCTCGATATCGAGGAGCGTGCCGTACCACTTAACGATGGTTCCTTTTTCATTACATAGGGGCACGTTGCGGCCTAGGAACCAGCGGTAGGTTCCATCCGCATGCCGAATGCGTTGTTCATACTCGAAGGGCTTCCCTGACGCCAATGCTGCCCTAAAACCTGTGACTGCCCCCTCGAGGTCTTCAGGATGAATGACATTCATCCATCCCCAGTTCAGCCACTGCTCCTTGGAAAGGCCGGCATAGTCCAAAAAACTTTGAGCTATGAAATCGACCGACCCGTCAGGCAGATTGGTTCCGATGTGGGCCGGTATTGTCTCGATCGTAAGGCGAAGTTCCTTTTCACTATCCGCTATCCGTTTTTCTGCCTGTTTTGCCTCCGTGACGTCCAAAACGGCCCCAACAAATTCGATGTCGTCCGATTCATTTCGTAAGGCTTGAGCGACAACATGGACATTCTTGACAGACGCGTCTGGCATCAACAAGCGGTGTTCAAGATTAAAAGTTTTCCCATCTTGTGACGCTCGCTCAATGGTCTCTTTCACGACTGCCAAATCTTCGGGATGAACCCGTTCAAGGATTAGATCCAGCGTGGGCTTGACCGACGGATCAAACGCAAAAATCCGAAAGGTTTCCATTGACCAGAAGATTTCACCCGTAGAAACCATCCAACCGAAGCTGCCGGTATGACTGAGTCTCTGAGCCTCGGCCAAGTAGGCTTCGCTCCGCTTGAGCTCCTGTGTGGTCTGTTCCTGCTCAGTGATATCCGTGCAGGCACCAACAAACCGAGTGACAATTCCATTTTCGAAGATAGCGGTACCAAAATCTTGAATCACGCGAACCTGGCCATCAGGTCGGATGAATCGATACTTCACGTCAAATTCACGGTGCTGTTCGAATAGCTGAGTGAGAGCTTGCACGCTACGTTCGCGGTCTTCCGGATGCACGCGAGCGATCATGTCGTCATTTGCCGGGTATCCCTTTGCAGGGTCGTAGCCGAATATCACAAACATCTCTGCAGACCAGTATTCACAAATATCTGGAGGCCTATACGCCCAGGTCCCAGCTTTGGTCAGTCGCTGGGCGTGGAGGAGGAATGATTCAGTCAACCTGAGCGCCTGTTCGGTCTGCTTCCGGCCTTCGATATCAATACTTGATCCATACCACTTGACAATCTTTCCATCCCCGTCGCGCACCGCGATTTTATGGTGCAGCATCCAGCGATACTCTCCATCCGCCCGTCGCACCCGTGCTTCATACAGAAACGGTTCGCCACTGGCTAATGACGCGCGCCACTTGTCCACGATTCCCTCGACATCATCGGGATGAATCGAAGCCGTCCATTTCCAACCTTCTAGGTCCTCTAACGAGCGTCCGACGTACTGAAGCCAAGTTTGATTGAAAAAATCGAGATAGCCGTCAGGCAGACCGGTGTGGATCAGCGCGGGAGTGGAATCGATGGCGAGACGAAGGTCCAAGGGTTCCCCCAGAGGGTGCACGCGGGATGCCATGGTGTGCATTATATTCTCTTTGGGATTTTT
This sequence comes from uncultured Acidobacteriota bacterium, assembly GCA_963733775.1. Taxonomy (GTDB): domain Bacteria; phylum Acidobacteriota; class Terriglobia; order Acidiferrales; family UBA7541; genus Acidiferrum. Next base: position 1,967,561 of record CAVTEE010000006.1, read on the forward strand.
GACATCGCGCATCGGACCAACAGCCTCTGCGTGACAATTCACGACGACAACCAATTTCATCTTCCTGGGCGAGTGCCAACATCTGCCCAAATGTAAATCTATAAGCGGGGATCGCGCACGCTTCCGATGACGTAAACAGCGCAAGACATTTGGTTTGAATGCGGTCCGAGTGCACTGCTCTTGGGTCTTCAGATTGCCTTGAATTCAGAGAGCACCCTGTAGGTGCAAACAGAATTGAGAGGAGATGAGCGGATGATTGCGTATCGTTTGCTCTACCCACAAGAGCCACCGCAGCTCCAAGAAGTGCCCAAACCGTCGCCTAGCGCGGGCCAACTACTCGTCAAGGTGGGTGGATGCGGGCTTTGTCATACGGACATCGCCGTAATGGGCAAAACCAAAGCGCAGCTCGATGAGTGGCGTGCCACGCTTCCATTTACGTTGGGTCACGAAATTGCCGGTTGGGTCGCTGAAATAGGGCAAGGTGTTGTTGGGTTCAAAACTGGCGAGCCTGTCGCTGTGGTTCCTGTGTGGGGAAGTTGCGGACACTGTCCGCCATGCCGCCGCGGAGAAGAGAATTTCTGCTATTACATTTCGACCCTCAACGGAGCCGGCATCGGATTCGATGGTGGTCTTGCGGAATACATTGTTGTTAATGCGCGCTTCGCCGTTCCCATGGCGGACTTTGACCCGGTCCTCGCTGCACCTCTTACGGACGCAGGCCTCACCACTTACACCGCGATGAAGCCGGCGTTGCCTTCTCTTGTTCCCGGAACTACTGCCGTGGTAATCGGCGTCGGCGGCCTTGGACTCCTTGCCGTTCAATTCCTCCGGACTCTCTGTTCTGCGCGAGTCATCGCCGTTGATAGTGATGCAACACATCTGCAATTGGCGAAAGAGCACGGCGCCGACAACACGCTTCCCAGTGATGGGAGCACAGCGGAACGGATCCGCAGCCTCACCTCGGGCGCGGGCGCTAATTTCATTCTCGATTGCGTTGGTGCCGAACCGACTCTCAAAACGGGCGTCGCCGCTCTGGCACGACTCGGCCGGCTGACCCTTGTCGGGGCGGCGCTAAAAACGGTGCCTTTTGGTTTGCACGAAGTGCCGTGGGGCGCTCAGCTTGCAACAAGCATGAACGGTGGGACGGTCAATTTGCGCGAGGTTATCGAGCTCGCGCGGATCGGGCGAATCGAGACGATCGAAGATCGCTATCCGCTCAACCGCGTCGCGGATGCTTACCGCGATTTGGTGGGAGGAAAGGTGCGCGGACGCGCGGTTTGCATTCCGGGTGCGTCGGCGAGCGTTGCTTCAGCCAACGTTTCCTAGAACCCTGCACTGCAAGTTTTCCAGTGTTTCGTGTAGCGCAACAACCGCAGGGAGGAATTCCGACGATGAGTTTAACAGAAGCGATCAAGATTGCGGCGGTCCCGAATGAGTCCGCGATCCTCGCTGAAATCCACAAATTCTTTTCGCGCTACGGCCCCACTTTTGTGGAACTGGCAGACGGGGAACGGTCGGATCTCAACGCCCTGCTTGAGTTCTACGGCGCGCCACTCAGGTTCATTGGTTCGAACTTCCACATGGTTATGAAGGACGACGCGGCCATCACGGGTGAAGACGGAATGGGCGGCGAAATTGGGAGGTTGCGGCATGCGCATTTTGCGGCATCAACGCTCGATCGGTGTGACATCACGGTTCTTAACACACAGGCAGCCCTGATCGACGCGTTGTGGGTGCGGCGGGATACCGTGGGCTCATTAATGGCGCGATTTGGTGTCATCTACTTGATGGCCTTGACGGAGAGAGGATGGCGCATCACGTCGGCAGTTAACATCTCCGAATAACAGCGCAATTTACTGTAGATATCGAAAGGCACCGACCATGAAGACCTCGAAAGAAATCGACGCCGCTCCTGAAAATTCTTCGAAAAATGTCACGTACGCGCGTTACAAGGATTTCACTGAAGTCAATTCTCCAAATTACGAAGAGGATCTCCAGACATTCCTTCGGGAGATGGAGGACGATGTCCGTTCCTCGGTCAAGACCGAAGGTCGTGCCGTCCGGCAGGCTCACGCCAAAAGCTACGGGCTCCTCGGGGCAAAGGTAGCGGTGATCGATGGTTTGCCGCCAGAGTATTCCCAAGGGATTTTTGCCAGGTCCGCCGAATATAAAGCGGTAGTTCGGTTCTCTAATGGTTTGGCGCACGTTCGGCCTGACGCACTGCTTGGCACCGGATGTGGCATGGGCATCAAGATGTTTGGGGTTCCAGGAACCTCGCTACTGGAAGACCAGCGCGACGCCGGCACCTTCGACTACGCATTCATTAATGCTCCAATATTCTTCTGTAATACGATCCGCGATTATCGCCATGTGAGCTTCAATGCCCTTCCGGATGCATTGGTGGACCCTGTCGCACGCCGATCCTGGTTGCATCAGTTTTTAACGGACGGCGGAACACTCCCGCCGGAGCAGTGGCTGTGGGATGAGCTGCTTGCTTTCCTCTCCAACCTGCACATCCCGTGGCAGAACCTACTGTCGTACACCTATTGGAGCATGGGTGCCGTTCGCCATGGTGATTACATCGCAAAGGTGAGGTCTAGGCCGACCAGGAGTTCGGTGGAACAAATTAGCCACCGTGACGTCAATCCCAAGACTAGTCGTGAACCGTTTCGTGAAACGTTAGTTAGCGAAGCGCGCGAGCGGGAGCATTCCTTCGATCTGCAGGTTCAGTTACGCACCGACCCCGCGCGGATGCCAGTGCAAAATACTTCCATCGAGTGGCAGGAGGAGCTGTCACCATTCGTAACCGTTGCGCGCATAACGATTCCGGCACAAGACATCTCCGAACCATCGAATCTGGAAGCTGCCGACAAGACTTCGATAATGGCATGGCGCGTCCGCGAAGCTCATCGTCCGTTAGGAGAAATCATGCGGGCGCGAAAGGAGGTGTACCGGCATTCCTCGATACTACGTCACCAACTGAACAAGCAAGAGCGGCGCGAACCATCTTCGCCGCAGGAGGCCCTCGGAATTTAACTGACTGACAAAGGGCTGTCCAACTTGTCTCGCGTGAACAAGCGCAATTATGGCGACAACGAATATCCCAACGATCGAAGTAAGTGACGTACAGGCGACCGTGCTGCGGCCGCGTCCGTCACCCTACAAAGGAGAGTACGTGGTCTTGCGAATCGACGACGCCGCGCAGGGGCGCGAAATGTTGCGTCGTATTCTTCCGCATGTGGCGACCGCGGCTGATTGGTGGGTGCCGACTCTACCAGGTTGGCTGGGGATCGCTTTTACGTATACAGGCCTCAAGGCGCTAGGGGTGTCGCAAGCCTCGCTGGAAAGTTTTCCGTTGGAGTTCCGCGAGGGCATGGCTGCGCGAGCGTCGCTTCTGAACGACGTCGGTACGAATGCGCCGGCTAACTGGGAATATCCATTTGGCACCGCAGACATGCACGTCGCCTTGGCAATCTACTCGACGGACGACCAAAGCTTAGAGTGGGTTTTGGAGCGAGCCCGACAGAGTCACAACGAACTCCCCGGCATCTCCGTTGTGTATCGATTGAAGTTCAGTGAACTTCCGGAAGGGAGAAATCCTTTCGGCTTCAAGGATGGGCTGCACAATCCACATGTCGAAGGAAGTGGCACTGCCATTCATCCAGGCTATGGCCCCCCGATCAAAGCCGGCGAATTCATCATGGGCTATCCCGACGAACTCGGCGAGACATCCACAAGTCCGGTGCCGGAGGTCTTACGGCGTAACGGTACCTTCCTGGCTTTTCGCAAGTTCCACACAAGAGTGGCAGACTTTCGAAAATATGTAAGTCAGCAAGCCTCATCGCCTGAAGAAGAGGAATTCATCGCCGCGAAAATGGTAGGCAGATGGCGCAGTGGCGCACCCCTGGTTCTTGCTCCGGAACGCGATGATTCAAAGTTAGGGGTAGACCCTGATCGCAATAACAGGTTCAGCTATGAAGATGACATGCAGGGGTTGAAGTGCCCTTTCAGTTCACATATCCGGCGCGTGAACCCGCGTGACGCTTTGAAGAACGACTTCGTGGCTATAAATCTTCATCAATTTCTTCGGCGTGGCACGAATTACGGGCCACCTCTACCCGATGGTGTCTTGGAGGACGACCGCGTAGATCGCGGCGGTGTCTTTTTGTTGATCGGTGCACACCTAAAGCGTCAATTCGAGTTCGTGCAGTCGCAATGGGTAACGGACGGCAATTTCATAAGTCATGGAACAGAGCAAGATCCCATCCTCGGCACTGATGTTGGCGATGGAATTTTTACCATCCCCAAACGTCCCGTCCGACGGCGTATTCATGGTCTGCCGCAATTCGTTACCGTGCGCGGAGGCGAATACTGCTTCATGCCTGGACTGCGAGCGTTGAAGTGGCTCGCGAGTCCGGACGGAGGAAGCAGCTAGTGAGTCTGAATTAGTCAAGGGTTGGCATTGCGCCGACCCATAAAACCTAAAGGAGATGAAAATGGCTACACCAAAAGAAACGAAGAACACCGTCAAAACCCGTCCGGGTACAAACGCAGGGCAATCGAATGAATTCACACTCATTTGTGCGCTGAAGCCAGGAGGTGCGGAACGCATGCGCAAGCTACTGGCAGATGGCTTTACCGGCGAACGCCAAAAAAACACGGATCGTATTGCTACCGTGCACGACTTGCGATTTATAATCTTTGACAACGATACGCGAGTGATCTTCGCCTCCACATTCGACGGCGACTGGGAGTCCTATATCAACGATTTCGCAACGATCCTTCCCGACGAGATCGATTTGTTGTTCCGCGAATGCGCCGGCTACCCGGGCATACACAGTCCGGAGATCAAGGACTGGATCGTCCAGCAGCAAGTCAGCGCTTTGGCCTTTTACAGCGCGTATCCCGAAGCATCCGTTCGTGAAGTGTGGAAGGCCCTTAAGACAAAGAAGGCATTTGACGCATTGCTCGACACCGCGAACTGATCTCTCCGCGGCTGCCCTGGGTTGTGTGGACGGTCTGTCAACATGCGTGCATATGAGAACATGTTGACACCGATAGCTAAAAATCAAAATCCAACTAAGTGTGGAAGCCTCTTTCCGTTCAACTACTTCAAGACACTGTCCTCTCGGTTTTCGAAATGCTTTTGTTTCGGGCCTCAAGGTCCGAGAGAGGAGTATCGATCATGGCGGCCGCAAGCACGCCGGCACCTGCACAAGCTAGCCGGTCCGAGCCTACTCCTGTACAGGCAAAGACCCGTTGGCCTTGGCTCAGATTTGCGACGCCGATGCTCGTTTTGTTGCTGGGCGCTGCAGTGGCGATAACACTCACCCGAGACTGGAACGCTTGGGAAGGAGGAAAAATTGAACAGGTCACGGACGACGCAATCGTGCGCGGCGATCTTACTCCCCTAAGCACGAAAGTTTCAGGCATTGTCCGGAACGTGCAAGTTTCGGACTTTCAGCGGGTACGTCGTGGAGATCTCCTCGTCGAACTTCAGGACGATGACTACCAGGCGCAATTGGCGCAGGCCACTGCAGCGGTAGACGCTGCCAAGGCTGGCATAGAAAACAATCGCAGACAGCGGCAGTTACAAGATTCGCGAATTCAAAGAGCAATCGCCGGCATAGACCAGGCCAAGGCGCAAATTGTTGCCGCGGAGGCCGGTATAAGCGCGGTCCAGGCCGATGTCGCACGGACAAGCGCAGAGCGCACACGTCAAGAAGCGCTGTTTACAACGCAAGCTACGACGAAACAGCGCCTGGAGATGGCCGTGGCGGACGAACAGCGGTTCGCCGCTCAAGCTGCCAGCCGTGCCGCAGATGTTGAACAGGCAAAAACTTTATTGCGCAGCAACGAGATCGCTGTCGAGGGGGAACGACGTTCGAAATCCGTCCTCGAATCCCAAGAACTGCAACTCTCTGCCGATCTCCACGCTAAAGAGGCGGCGGCCTCCGTGGCGCAGATCAATTTGGGATATACGAAAATTCACGCGCCAACCGACGGCACCGTCGGCGAGAGGCAAGTGCGGCCCGGGCAACTCGTTTCTCCAGGAACTCAGATTTTGACCTTTGTCGCAGAGACAAAGTGGGTTCAGGCGAACTATCGCGAGACGCAACTCACGCACATGAAGATTGGGGATCCAGCCGAAATCCGAATTGACGAATATCCGGGGCAAATCGTGCGAGGCAAGGTGCAGGAGATCGCGCCCGCCAGCGGCTCACAGTTCGCTCTGCTGCCGCCCGACAATGCCACAGGAAATTTCACGAAGATCGTGCAAAGAATTCCGGTGAAGATTGCTATCGACGACATCACTTTCGCAGCGCAGTTGCGCCCGGGGCTTTCGGTTATTGCCACGGTTCGAACAACGCACTGAACTGAGCGGACGATGGCATCTCACACTACGACGCTCCATTCGCCAACACCGATACAAGTCGCAAAAGCGATCTCAGGAGCGATGCCATCGGAACTTTCACAAAGTCCACTGCTTGGGATTCTGGGCGTCGTCCTCGGTGCCGGAATCGTCACGCTTACCGGCCGCATGCTCACCTTGGGCACGGCCGACCTTAAGGGGAGCCTCGGCATCGGCTTTGACGATGGCGCATGGATCGGCAACGCCTACAACGTGGCACTTATGTTCATCGGGCCGTTCACTGTATATCTTGGTGGTTTGCTCGGTGCCCGCCTTGTACTGCTGATTGCAGCAAGCTGTTTCACGCTCCTCTGTGTGCTGCTGCCTCTGATTCACAATTACACGTTGCTCATTACAGCGTTGGTACTTGCGGGACTAACTGCCGGGACGTTTTATCCTTTGACGCTCACCTTCGCTCTCCGAAATATTCCGGTGCGATTCCTTCCGTTTACTCTCGCACTGTATGCAACGTTCGTGGACGGAGCCGTCAACATTGCTCCTTCCCTTTACGGCTGGTATCGCGATCATCTTTCGTTCCACTGGATGTTCTGGAATTCCGCCCTGCTCACGCCGGTCATGCTTGTGTGCATCTACTACGGAATTCCCGCGGCTCCGCCCGGCAAGAAGCCCGGTACCGCGCCCAGCTTTGCAGGATTTCTGTATGCGAGTGCCGGCTTCGCTATGTTGTTTGCGGCGCTAGATCAGGGCCAGAGGCTGGACTGGTGGCGGTCGGGACTTTTCAACGGACTCTTTGGCGGAGCGACTGTTTTCTTGCTCGCCTCACTCATACGGAGGTTGCGAAGCCCAAATCCGCTCGTCGATCTGCCCTACCTTCGGCAATGGAACACTACAGTTCTCGGTTTTTGCTTAGGACTTTTCCGCTTCTGCCTGCTGGGAACCATTATCCTCGTACCGCAAGCACTGGCGGTTCACGGTTTTGAAGCCGACCAGATTGGACCAGCAGTCCTCTGGACAGCGGCTCCTCAGATTGCGATTGCCATCATCGCTGCTCTACTGCTTCTCCACGGGCTTGATTCCAGGTTGTTGTTGGCGGTCGGGTTCGCATGTATGGCGGCGGCGTCGATTCTGAATGCCGAGTACACGAGCGCGTGGTCGGCAGCGAACTTTTATCGGTCGGAGCTTCTTATGGGAGTGGGTCAGTCGTTTGCCTTCATAGGCCTGGTTTCCACGATCGTCCTGCAGGCTATTTTTACCGGGGGACTTTCGAAACCAGAGGCGGTTTTGACATTCTCTGCTTTCTTTCACACGGTCCGCTTGCTCGGTGGACAATTGGGAGTCGCGTTGATGACGCACTTCATCGCAGCACGTGAGCAACTACACTCGAACCTTCTGGGACTGCACGTGCAGGCAGGCAGCTGGCTCAACGATGCCTCACTTAGACAACTTACCGCCGACCTGTACGCGAAGTCTTCAGGCCTACCGGCAGCGGCGGGCCGAGCAGTTGGCCTGATCGGTGCCCGCGTTCGATTGCAAGCATTCACACAGACGTTCATCGACGGGTTTCACCTTGTGGCATGGGCATGCGTCGCGGCCCTCCTTCTCATAGCGCTACTCCGGAAATCCCCCCTGAACTACGGCGAACTCGGCTTCGTCGAAGGAGAATCCGCGTCCACACACGGGGCAAAATCATGAACAGCCGCGCCTCGCTTCTGTGCCTTTTGTTCGCGCTCGTCGACGGCACGACGGTCGCCGCTCAGGACGTCAAATCCCCTACGCCCCGCCGCATCACTCTTGACGAGGCCGTGCAACTTGCGCTGAAGCACAATCATGTGGTGCGCATTGCCGCGTACAAGGTCGAGGAAAAGGAACGTACCAAGGATATCGCCCGAAGTGCGTATTTTCCGATTCTGCGCAATGACAGCAGTCTCGCGCAGGTGACCGACACGCAATTCATCGGGATTCCGGCGGGAAGCCTGGGAACGGCAGGTGGATCCCAAATCCCTGAGCGTACCTCGATCTTGAACCAAGGCGGGCACACCTTCGTAACGAGCGGCACATCACTCACGCAACCCCTCACCGACCTTTTGAAGGTCAAGCCTGCGAACGATATTGCGGCCGCGGAATTAAGCGCCACTCGTAGCAAGGCGCACCAAACGGAAAATGAGGTCGCGCTCGGAGTTCACCAAAGCTACTACCGGATTCTGATCGTCCAGGCCCATCGGCAAGCAGCGCAAGCAAGGATTCAAACGAGCGACGAGCTACAAAAGGAGCGCATACAACAGGCGAAGCTTGGCAGCACGCTCGAAGAAGAGGCTATCGAAAGCAGGGCGCAGTCGCTGGAGGCTAAACAGGATCTTCTGACCACCGAGTTGCAGCTTTCGGACTTGACCATGCAACTCAACGACGCTATCGGGCTGCCTCTCGCCACGCCGCTTGTGCTCGATGCCGTTGTCCACGAGGTTAGGGATGGCTGCGAACGTGAAGAATGCCTTCGCGTCGCACTGGAGTCACACCCGGAAATCGCAGAAGCGCGTGCGGAGATTGAAAAAGCATCTTCTGCCTTGCGTCTTGCCAAGCGCCAATACTTACCTGATGTCGAAGCGTTCGCCCGTTACAGTTACCAGGACAACGTACCGTTTCTGGCTCGTAATTTCGGAACATTCGGGCTGCATTTTGGCTACGACCTTTTTGACGGGGGAAGGAGAAGCGCGGCGATTGGAGAACGAAAAGCTCAATTGGCTCAGGCCGAAGAGAACCTCGCACGCGTCAAGGAAGAGATCGAGCTCCGCGTACACACGGCGTACAACAAACTGGAACGTACCCGCCAGATGATGAAGGTGTCTGAAGAACTTCTGGCACTGCGTGCGGAATCGCGCCGGGTCGCGATCCAGCAATTTCAGCACGGCACCGTGCTCGAGTCACAGCTTGACGCGGCGGCTGCGCATGAACTGGACGCCAAGACCTCGCTCTTGCAGTCGCAATTGGAATACATCCAGGCGCAAGACGAAATGACAGAGGCAATCGGACTAACGCCTGAATAGATTGAATGGAGGTTTGTGATTTCGTTTATCAATTTGCGAAAACCGAGGGAAATACGCTCCATGTCCGATGTTAAAAAGACGATCCACCCGACGCTGCATCACTATGGCCTTACAACCGCGAATCTAAAAAAAATGTCGGCGTGGTACGGGACAGTGTTGGGGATGTCCGTCGTGTTTGAAACGTCCAGTCCACTCGGAAGGAATGCACCGGTTACCGTAAATGCCGCATGGGTCACGAACGACCGCGCGAACCATCGCGTGGGTCTGATTGAAATCCCGCAACTCACGAGGGATCCCCAAAGAAGCAGCCACTTCCGGCTGCAACATGTCGCGTACGAGTACGACTCTTTGGACCTACTCCTCGATACCTACTTGCGCCTAAAAGGCCGGGGAATCACGCCTGTTCTTTCAGCCGATCACGGCGCTACCATTTCCTTGTACTACGAGGACCCGGACGGCAACAGCGTGGAACTGTTCGCCGACAACTTTGGAGACTGGGCGAAGTCCGGGAAATTCATGAGAACCTCGCCAAACTTTGCCTCCTTGCCGATGGGCCGGTATGTCGAACCCGAAAAGATGTTAGCGGCACGCGCAAATGGTGTTACCGCTGATGAGATCCATCGGCGTGCTTACGCAGGAGAGTTCAGCCCTGAACAACCTGTCGACCCGCGGGTCCTGATGTAGTTCAACCACGACGCTGATAGGCGAAATCAAGATGCGGAAGAAGACATCGTGAACCAATCCTCGAAAATTTCAAACGCTTCTATCCAAGGTACTACCGTGCTAGTTCGCGGAACTGCGAAGGGCCATGCGCAGGAAATTGTTATCGGGCCGCATCATCTGCATGCGGACGAGCCCGTTGCTTCAGGCGGCACCGCCATCGGTCCATCACCATACGACTTTGTCCTCGCAGCGTTGGGCGCGTGTACCTCAATGACGGTGGGAATGTATGCCCGGCGAAAGAAAGAACTGTCCGCTTGAAGGAATCGTGGTACGTCTCCGGCATTCCAGGGTTTATGCCGACGACTGCAGCAGTTGTGATACGAAAGAAGGGATTCTAGACCAGATTGATCGAGAGCTCGAATTAGTAGGCCCCTTGAGTGACGAACAGCGGATGAAGCTGCTGGAAATCGCTGGGAAGTGTCCGGTCCACCGCACACTGAAGTCGGGAATCAATATTCGATCTCAGCTCGCCTAAGACTGGGCCGCGTGCGTTTTGCCGCTACCGCCGTCTCCTTGGTTGTCAACATTTGTGCAGATGTGAGGGTATTAACACTCGCCCGTTTTTCCACGGTGCGTCGGCGCGCCAAATCACTGTGTTTCGACAGTCCTTTATATCCACTATATCGACTGATTTCGGGTATTCGATTGCTTTTTGATTTCAGCTCTCCGAATCGACAGCGAGTCGCATGGACTCGCTTGCGAATTTGTGTCGCGCTAAAGCCGTGCGACCTAGCGGTATGAGGCGCAACCCTGGAGCGAATCATGATGAATCGAGGATGACAGCACATGTCGCACCTTTCGGATCTAAAGAGATTCGCCGCCTGTCTTCTAAGCATTACAAGTATTTTTACTACGGTAGGTTTCTTGGCTGGTGTAGCGCGGGCCCAGCAACCTCTAGCTGGGGGCGCGAACTTGTTTGCGCCATCGTTCAAGGCAGGCAAGGAGATCGATGCCGAGCGAAGACTGCCGTTCACGTCGTTTTACGCAAACGGAGAGTTGAAAACGCCGGCAGAACCGGGAGCGCTCGTTCGATCCGAGCTAGCCACAGACTACGCGCTACCGCCAGGGATAACCGCAACCCGCATCCTTTATCACACTCGAACAGCGAGTAGTGAAGATGCGTTGGCATCCGGGGTCGTCCTGGTGCCCTATGGCCAACCTCCGAAGGGCGGATGGCCGCTACTTGCCTGGTCGCACGGTACGAGTGGTGTTGCGAGGATTTGCGCTCCTTCTCTCATGAAGTCGTTGTTCTACAACTGGGAGGGTCTCTACGAGTATGTCCTCATGGGTTATGCAGTCGTCGCAACGGACTACGCCGGACTCGGGACCGAGGGTCGCCACGCATATCTCGACATGTTGAGCAACGGCACCGATGTAATTTACTCCGTGCCTGCGGCGCGCACCGCGGTATCCAATTTAAGTGAGAAGTGGCTGGTCATCGGACATTCACAGGGAGGACTGTCTAGCTTGGGAGTCGCGCAGTTGGAAGGTGCAATAAAGGACCCGAATTTTCTTGGTGCCGTGGCACTCGCTGGCGCGAGCGATCTCGAAGACGGAATCGACGCCGTTGTAAAGGTGAAACTGCCCGTACTCAACGGACTGGTGGGATTCTGGGTATTCGGCGCCAAGACCGTTTATCCGGAACTGGAGCTAAAAGACATTCTCAGCAGCAAAGCGCTCACTATTTATAACGCATCTGTGCAGGACGGCTGTAGCGGAGCCAGCGGTGCGTTCGCCGCTCTCCCGACCGACGAGGTGTTGTTGCCCGGCTGGAGAGACAACAGGTACATCAAAAAATTCCTTGCGCGAAACCAACCGGGCGTGCAATCGACATTCGGTCCTTTGCTGCTTGTGGGTGGCGGTGACGACATCCTGTTTACGGAATCCGCCGGTCGAAAGGTCTTTCAGCGTCTTTGCAGTTCCCGAGCACGAGTCCAGCGCAATGTCTATCCCGGTCTCGGGCACGATCCACTTGTCTACGGGTCCTTAAGAGACCAGCTCAACTGGATTGCAGCCAGGTTTGCCGGGGAACCAGCGCCAAGCAATTGTTCCTCACAATGAGGATTTCCGGAGCCGCGAAGTGGCAATCGTTTCGAAGGTGGCGAGCTCCTTCGACGTTCTGGCACATGGTCACGTTTCTGATTTTCGTTGAGTCCACCTGTGCGCAAGACGAAACCGGATTCGCTCAAGAGACACGGTCAGCTCGGAGTCTCGTAACGCGGCGGAATTTGTTTGGCGATTGGAACGGCGAAAGAACCCGTTTGGCGGAAAAGGGAGTGACCTTCGAGTGTTATTACATAACGGATCTCGAAGATAATCCCGCGGGAGGAAAAGAGCAGACTGGAGCAGGGTGGGGGCGCTTTCGTGGCACGATCAACGTCGACCTGACGCGATTGATTGGTGTAAATGAGCTCACGTTTCACGCGACTGGAGTGTGGCAGTTTGGCGCCAACCTGGGAGAGAAAATTGGAACCATTGCAAATCCTAGCGGACTGGTCAGTGCCCACACCACTCGGTTGGACTCGTGGTGGCTTCAGCAGGCGATTTTCAACGACAAAGTCTTCGTGAAGGTGTGCCAATTCGCAGGCCTGGATTTCTACGGTGACCAGGAGTACGGCGCGTCCTACATCATCGAGCCGTTGGATTACGCGATGGGCAATTTGTTCAGCACCACGTATGAATCCTTCAACCCCGCCGCCACGCCTGCGGCGGAGATTCGATTTGCTCCTACCGAGAATTTCTATATCAAATCCGCAATGCTTGCCGGAAACCGCGTCCCTTACGTCCAGGACCCTACCGGTTTTCGTTTCACGATCGCCGACACTCCGGTTTTTGTGTATGAGCTTGGGTGGCTCGTCAAGCCAGCCAACCGATCGGCATCGGAGAAGACTTACCCGGGAACTTACAAGGTTGGCGCTTCTTACAATGGCGGCAAATTTCAAAATCCAGTTACGGGCACCTATAGTCGAGGGAACTATTTAATTTATGTCATGGCCAATCAAGCTGTTTACCGTTCGACGCCAGGGTCGGACCGGGGCGTCGATCTGGATTTTGGGTTTGATTGGAGTCCGAGCGATACGAATCGTCAGAACTCACAATTGACTGCCGGATTGCGTTACAACGACGTGATTCCGCGTGGAGATCACGATGGATTTGCTCTTGGGGTTGTGTACAGCAGAATCAGTGATCGATTCAGTTTAGTGGGAACGCGTCCTGGTTTCCGGCCCTTTGGTTCTGAAAAAGCGATCGAGTTGAACTATGTGATTCAAGTATCCCCCTGCTGGTTGTTCCAGCCGGTCCTTCAGTACTACGTCGACGTGGGAGGCAGTGCGCAAATCCCGAACGCTGCGGTATTTGGCCTGCGCACGAAGGTAGTCTTCTGACGAGGCGTGTGGGACGTAGGACCTTCTTTTCCTGGTTTCCGCTGAGAGCCCGCCTGCCACTCTTGGTGTCTGTCAACAACTGCGCAGTTGCGAACATGTTGGCACCCATTCTTAAACGCAAGGCCCCGCCGGACAGCTAAGAGACCTTCTTTCATCGAGCTATGTCATTTGGGAGTTTGGCTGAGCAAGTGCCTCTAGGTCTGTCGCGATACAAAGACTGGAAGTCGCCGATGAAACCGGAAGAGTTCGGGAGGGCGATTTCCACGAAGACTTTTACCCGAACGCTTTGGGAATCAGGCAACGGTCCAAGACCGATTGGGAAAAAGGAGCAAAGGGTTCCATGGCTTCGACAAATTCCAATTCAAAGCCGGCGAAGTCCGGCTCCAAGAGCACTGTCGGTCGGCTGTTCTTTTTGGATCTGGGGGGCGGGCGCGTGATGACCGCGAATCCTGACGGCTCCGACTTACGAACGATCGTCTCTGAGGGCCGGCGACTTCCGGACGGCATCGTGGTCGACGTCGCGGCGGGACACATCTATTGGACCAATATGGGTAGTCCCAGCGCGAACGATGGTTCCATCGAACGCGCCGACATCGATGGGACAAACCTCACCAACATCATTCCGCCCGGCGGCACGTTTACTCCGAAGCAGCTCCAACTCGACAAAAAGAATCGCAAGCTTTACTGGTCCGATCGCGAAGGCATGCGAGTTATGCGTTCGAATCTGGATGGCTCAAAGATCGAAATGCTCGTGGACACGAGTCAGGGCGAATCCCGCCCGGAAGGGACGCGAGAAATGGTGCGTGGGTATAGCTCTCGACATTGAAGGCGGGAAGTTCTATTGGTCACAGAAAGGCCCGGACAACGCGGGCCAGGGCCGAATTTTTCGCGCGAATGTAGAAATTCCAAAAGGGCAAACTCCAGCAAATCGCCGGGACATTGAACTCCTCTTCGACAATCTGCCGGAGCCCATCGACCTGGACCTCGATCCCGGCAACCGGATGATGTATTGGACCGATCGTGGAGACCCGCCACGCGGCAACACCGTGAACCGGGCACTGATGGACGCGGGCCCTGGAGATCGAAAAGAACCAGAGATTGTTTTTGCCCACCTCATGGAAGGCATTGGCCTGTCACTCGACTTGAAGGGCGGACGCATGTTCCTCACCGATTTCGCCGGGTCGGTTTACAGTGCGGGCCTTGACGGATCGAACAGGAAGACACTGCTCGTTGCTGAGGGAAATCTCACGGGCATCGCGTATGCCGAACTGCCGTCGACAGACGCGTGACGATATCCATGAATACGAGTCACATTCACCGCGAAAGGAAATCCAATCATGTCTCCGGACAAAACAATACGTCGTATAGCGATCGTCGGCACCGGTTTAATCGGGGCGAGTTGGGCAGCACAATATCTCGCCTGTGGTTTCGATGTGGTCGCCAGTGATCCAGCGCCCAACGCCGACGCGAAATTGCGCGAGTACGTTGATGCGGCGTGGCCGGCGCTCACGGCAATCGGACTTGCACCCGATGCAACACGCGCCCGGCTGACGTTCGCCTCAAGCATGAAGGAAGCGCTTTCAGGTGCCGACTTCGTCCAGGAAAACGGGCCTGAGCGTCCGGATTTCAAAATCAAGCTGTTCGCCGAGATGGATGAGGCAACGCCTCCGAATTCCATCATCGCCTCGAGTTCCTCGAGTATCACCATGAGCGTCATTCAATCCGGCTGCAAGCGGCCTGAACGCTGCGTGATCGGCCATCCTTTCAACCCTCCTCACGTGATTCCGTTAGTGGAAGTCGTCGGTGGAGCGAAGACCTCGCCCGGAGTGATCCAGCGGGCGATGGAGTTTTACGCGTCCATCGGGAAGAAACCCATTCTGCTGCACAAGGAATTACTCGGACATGTCGCTAACCGATTGCAAGCGGCTCTGTATCGAGAGGTTGTGTATCTGATTGAACAGGGTGTTCTGAGTGTTTCGGATGCAGATGATGCCGTGAGTTGGGGGCCGGGACTTCGTTGGGGAGTGATGGGTCCGAGCTTGTTGTGGCACATCGGCGGTGGGGAAGGCGGAATTCAGCACTTCATGGATCACCTGATGGGTCCGCTAGCTGGCCTGATGAAGACCCTCGGGAATCCCGAGATTTCTGCCGAACTGAAGCAGACCATCACCCAAGGAGTAATGCAGGAAGCCGGTAATCGTTCGCTGCAGCAACTCGCCCAAGAAGAGAACGAAGCGTTGCTGGGGCTTCTAAGTTTGCGCAGGCGAGGTGCTGCCAAGCTGGCATCGGCAAAGTAACTCGTCGAGCCTAATCGAGGAGCAGTACCGAACACTTTCCGCTGAGAAAACGAGATTCGAAGGGAAGAAAGAGTGAGCCATGAATAAATCAGAAGCTGCGGTGGCGCGGACAAAATCCGACGGGAAAGCGCAAGGAAGTTCCAGCGGCGCCAATTTGACGGAGACGCTCCAATCAAAACTGAGCACACCAGCGACTTCACCGCAGTTTGATCTCTACGCCGGCCTCGAGGAACTATTGAGCGGCGTGGGACTCAGCACTGCGGACTCTGGAGGAAAGCTGACGTTTTACGGACAGGATCCGATCGTGCCCAGCTGTTTCCGATTTGGCGCCATGGCCGCTGTTGCCCTTGCTGCCAAAACCATAGCGGTGGCAGCGCTCTGGAAATCCCAAACTGGCGAAGGACAGGACATTCATGTTGACGTCCGCAAAGCTGTCCGGCGCTTCTGCTGCTTCTTCGAGGGGAAATGGGAAACGATCAACGGACGCCCTCCCGCGATGGGCGTGAATCGAGATAACCCGTTCTTCGAATTGCCGCTCTTCCGTAAAACACGCGACGGGCGCCACATGGTGGCTCTCAACCTTTACCCCAGGCTGCACGCGCGGGCGCTGAATTTCTTGAGGTGCAGTGACAGCCCCGAATCCGTTAGCAATGCCATTCTGCAGTGGCGCGCGGAGGAGTTGGAGGCGGCCGCGGCAGAGGCCGGGCTTGTCATCGCCATGGTGCGTACCAACGATGAGTTTCGCAAAGAGCCCCAGTACACCGATGTGCTCTCCAGAATGCCACTGATTACTTTGGAAAAAATCGGAGAGAGTGAGCCGCTGCCGTTCAAGCACGGCGCAAAGAGCCCATTGGAAGGCATTCGCGCGTTCGGACTGGGGCACGTGATTGCCGGAGCCGGCATCGGCAGAGACTTGGCCTGCTACGGTGCCGACGTCCTCAACATCTGGAGGCCTGATGATACGGAGGTGGAGGCCTTTGCCTGGGACGTGCAGGTTGGGATGCGTTCCACGATACTGGATGGCTCCAAAGAAGATCGTGCCAAGTTCGATCACCTCCTGAAGGATGCCGACGTGTTCTTCGCAAATCGGCGCCCCGGTTACTTGGAGAGATATGGCCTTACCGCAGAAGAACTCAGCCAAACAAAGCCGGGATTGATTCACGTCAAGGTAGTCCTCCACGGCGAACGGGGTCCCTGGTCAAATCGGGTTGGCTTCGATGAGGTCGGCGCAGCAGTGTCGGGGTTGTTTTCCATCGAGGGGACACCGACTGAGCCCAAGTCGCCGCCAATTATTCCGATTTGCGACAACGTGGTGGGCTGGCTCGGCACCATCGGTGTTCTTGAAGCCCTGCGACGGCGTGCAACCGAGGGAGGAAGCTATCGTGTCGTCGTATCCCTGACGAGAACCGTGCTGTGGCTGCTCTCGATGGGCATATTCGACAAGGCGTACGCGCGGGAAACCGCCGGCTCTTCGGAGGAACACACTTACGTGGCGCCGGATCTGTTCACGGCGGATACCCCTCTGGGTAGGTATCAAGGTGTTACCGAACAGGTGCAAATGTCGCGAACGCCCGGCTCCTTCCGGACAGTTCTCGTTCCCCGCGGTTCTTCGAAACCAGAATGGCTGGAATCGTAGGAACTGTATGGAACCGCCAAAGAACCAGACTTACAGCAGTTAAAGGTAAGCGTCACCCAGCGAGTCGGGCGGCTGCAGTCGTCGTGGCCTGAAGTGAACTGGAGAAAGCATGTCGCAACCGAAGATCGTGATCGTTGGCGGAGGGTTTGGCGGATTGGCCGCCGCCAAGGCGCTAAGGAATGTGCCAGCGAAGATAATTTTGATCGACCGCACAAACCATCACGTGTTCCAGCCGCTGCTTTATCAGGTGGCAACCTCGGTGCTGTCCCCGGGCCAGATCGGTTCTCCCATCCGCGGCATCCTTCGGAATCAGAAGAACACCACGGTGATCCTGGGTGAAGTCACGGGAGTGGACAAAGAGCAAAAGTGCGTCTTCGTCAGTGACGCCGACAGGGAGAACGTATCCATCACATACGATTACTTGATTCTCGCAACGGGTGTGAGTCACAGCTACTTCGGGCATGACGAATTTGAAGAGTTTGCTCCCGGGTTGAAAAGCCTCGCCGGCGCCGTGGAGATCCGAAACAAGCTGTTGCAGGCGTTTGAACTGGCAGAGGCTGAAGAAGATCCCAGTCGTCACCGTGATTTGCTGACCTTCGTACTGGTGGGGGCGGGTCCCACTGGCGTGGAGATGGCTGGCGCGATTGCGGTGCTGGTGCGCAGCACGCTGAAATCCGAGTTTCGACGAATCGATCCTGGCTCCGCACGAATTGTACTTGTGGACATGGCGCCGCGCGTCCTGCCGCCCTTTTTTCCGGACCTCTCGAACGCTGCAAACCACCGGCTTGAAAGATTGGGGGTTGAGGTTCGACTCGGACACAGCGTCGACCAAATCGACGCGGACGGAATCATCGTGGCGGGCGAGCGCATTGTCAGCAAAACCGTGATCTGGACCGCAGGTGTGGCCCCGTCGCCTGCTGGCAAGTGGCTAAAGGTAGAAACCGATCGCGCTGGCCGGGTGCGCATTCAGAAAGACCTGACAGTCCCTGAACACCCGGAGATCTGTGTAATTGGCGACACCGCATCGCTCGAACAGAACGGAAAGCCCCTTCCCGGCGTGGCGCAGGTAGCGATGCAGCAAGGGCGCTACGCAGCGAAACTGATTCGCAGCCGCATCGCTGGTACTCCCCCGCCGGGCCCGTTTAGCTACTTCGACAAAGGCAGCATGGCCGTGGTGGGCAAAGGCTTTGCCGTGCTGCAAAGCCGCAAGGTCCATCTCAGCGGGTTCGTGGCGTGGCTCGCGTGGGCGGCGGTCCACCTCCAATACCTGGGGCAGTCGAGTCTGCGCGTGAGCGTGTTCTTGCAGTGGATTTGGACGTATTTGACCGGGCAGAGGGGCTCCCGACTGATCGTGAAATCCTCTCGTCTCGGAATCAAGCAGGACCACTGTGGAAACACGCAGCACCGCGGTCTCAGGCAAATGAGAGTCGAAGAAAACGCAGCCGAGATGGCATCCGGAAATTGACGCTTTGAGTTAGGAAAAGCGGCATGGCCCAGAACACTGAAATTCGAGAAGAATCTTCTGTCGTCGGCCGTACCATCGGCGTGCTGGTGCTGCTGACTGGGTTACTCCTCGCTGCACATTTGTGCGCCGCTGAATCTCCTGGCAGCAACCCCATTCCGAGTATTTTCAAGCCGCACTCGACGCCTGCGGAATCCATCTATCATTTGTCCATTTTCGTTCTCAGCATCACCGCTCTCATTTTTCTAGTTGTGTTCAGTTTGTTGTCGTATGTCGTCGTGAAATTTCGTGGCCGAGCGGCGGATGGCAGGGCGCGAGCCGGCCCAGGTATATGGAAGCACGCAGATTGAACTGGCGTGGACAGTCATACCGATTTTGATCGTCGTTGTTTTGTTTCTGGCTACGGCGCGTGTGATCCACGCAATCCAGGATGCTCCGAAACCCGCGACGGCGGTCGAGGTCACCGTCATCGGGCATCAATTCTGGTGGGAGTTTCGGTATCCAGCCTTTGGCATCGTAACGGCGAACGAACTGCACATTCCGGTCAGTGACCCCGCACATCCCTCACCCACGTTTTTGAAATTGCTTTCCGCAGACACTGATCACAGCTTCTGGGTTCCGCAACTGGCCGGGAAAACCGACCTGATTCCGAACCGCGTTAACGAAATGTGGGTGGACCCGCACCGAACCGGAGTTTATCTCGGCCAGTGCGCCCAGTATTGCGGCACGCAACACGCGAAGATGCTTTTGCAGGTGTCGGTGGATAGCCCCGAAGCTTTCGAAGCGTGGGTCGTTCACGCAAAAACAGACAGCGAAACATGGCGAGAGCGAAAGCGCCGGCAAGCAAGTGTTCGAAACGACTGCTTGCGTGAATTGTCACGCGGTGGGCGGCACGACCGCGACGGGAAAGTTCGGGCCGGATCTGACGCATCTGATGAGCCGCCGCACTATCGCATCCGGCGCTGCAGAAAACACCGCGGCGAACCTTCGACTGTGGATCCAAAACCCGGACGCTATCAAACCCGGCTCGCTCATGCCAGCCATGAAGTTGAGTGACAGCGAGTTGAACGCGCTAGTGCGTTACCTCGGAACGCTGCAGTAGGCGAAGGAATCGGAGCGGAAGTATGTCATCGGAAGCAATGGTCATTCCAACGCCGGAGGTTTCGAGCCGGCCATGGGTCGAGAGACTCCACGAGTGGGTGATCACCGTCGATCACAAACGTTTGGGCATCCTTTACATTGCGTATGCATTGGTCTTTCTCGTTGTCGGCGGAATCGAAGCCACCATCATTCGAATCCAGTTGATGCGCCCGCATAACGACTTCGTGTCTCCGCAAGTTTTCAACCGCATGTTCACGATGCACGGCACCACCATGATTTTCTTCGTGGCCATGCCCATCCTGTTCGGGTTTGCCAATTACTTGGTCCCGCTGATGATCGGCGCGCGTGACATGGCGTTTCCCCGTCTGAATGCCTTCAGTTTTTGGCTGACGGCTCTCGGTGGATTTCTGCTCTACTTCAGCTTCCTTGGCGGAAGCGGGCTCTACGGCGCGGGAAACGCCCCGGACGTTGGCTGGTTCGCGTATGCTCCTTTGACCTCAAGAGCGTTTTCACCGGGTCACAGCGCGGATTACTGGACGATTGCGCTGCTCGTCTCGGGATTTGGAAGCGTCGCGACGGCCATCAACATCATCGCCACGATCCTCTGTCTGCGATGTCCCGGGATGACACTCAGCCGCATGCCGCTGTTCGCATGGCTCAACGTGGTGATGTGCGGAATGGTACTGATCGCCGTAACGCCGCTGTCTGCGGCGCAAATCATGCTGCTCGTCGATCGCTATCTGGGCGGGCACTTCTTCGACACGCAGGCAGGCGGGTCGGCCGCGCTCTGGATGCATTTCTTCTGGATCTTCGGGCATCCCGAGGTCTACATCCTTATTATTCCCTGCTTCGCGTTTGCGTCAGAAATTATTCCGGTATTTTCCCGTAAACCCATTTTCGGATATCCCGTCATGGTTGGCGCGACTGTCTGCATCGGTTTCGTGAGCCTGAGTGTTTGGGCACACCACATGTTCACCATCGGAATGAACTCCTACGCGAACAGCTTTTTCGCGCTCACCACGATGGCTGTAGGAGTGCCGACGGGAATCAAGATCTTCAACTGGCTGGGCACGATGTGGGGAGGAAAGCTCCAGTTCAAGACACCGATGCTGTTCTGTATCGGATTTTTATTCCAATTCTTGATAGCTGGTCTGACCGGCATCATGCTGGCCACAGCGCCTTTTGACTGGCAACTTGGGAATTCCTATTTTGTCGTCGCGCACTTCCACTACGTAATCGTAGGCGGAATCCTGTTTTGTCTCTTCGGCGCGTTCTACTACTGGTATCCGAAAGTTACCGGAAGAATGCTCAACGAGAGCCTTGGGAAGTTGCATTTCTGGCTGTTCCTCATCGGGTTTCACATGACGTTTGACGCAATGCACATACCTGGTGTGCTCGGCATGCCGCGAAGGATTTACACCTATGAGCCGGGCCGAGGCTGGGAAGTGTGGAACCTGATCTGCACTATCGGCGCGTTCATTCAGGGCGTCGCGATTCTGCTCTTTGTCGTGAACCTGATCGTTTCCTATTGGAAAGGAGCTAAGGCCGGCCCCGATCCGTGGGACGCCTGGACTCTGGAATGGTCGGTGAGTTCACCGCCTCCGGCTTACAACTTTGCTTCGATTCCAGTGGTTGGCAGTCGGCGACCGCTGTGGGATCGCAAACATCCTGAAGACCCGGATAGCCGCTATGAATGAAAGGAACGATCAATGAGCGCGGCTACCATTCCGATCGTTCCCACGCCCGCCACATGGGTTCTTCCGTATCGCGGCAGAGTCGGAATGGCCTGCCTTATCGCGGCCGAGTCGGCGATCTTTACCATTTTCGTTGTGGCTTATCTGTTTTACGCAGGGAAAAGTCTCGCGGGGCCGACGCCGCGCGAAGTGCTCGAGCCCCCAATTTTCTACACCATTTGCCTTTTCTCGAGCAGCCTGTCTATCCACGTAGCGTCGAAATTCCTGAAACGCGGCAAGCGGAACGCATTTCTTGGTTTGTGGTTCGTCACGATTACTTTGGGCGGTCTGTTTCTCTTCGGCACCGGCGAGGAATGGCATCGGCTGATCTACGAACGCGGACTGACCATTTCGACCAACCTTTTTGGAACCACTTACTACTCGCTTGTCGGGTTGCACGGTTTTCACGTCACCGCTGGTCTGATCATGCTTGCGTTGTGTTTCTTCTTGGGTGGCCGGCCGCGTCGGGCCGGAACAATCGGCGCGCGTGGAAGTGCTTTCGATGTACTGGCATTTTGTCGATGCGGTCTGGGTCGTGGTGTTTACCGTGGTTTACGTTCTTGGGCGCTGAGGAGAGTATGCCAACGCTACCATCCACGGAACCCATCGTGCTGAGCGGCGAGATAGAAGTGCCTGCAGCGACCATGTGGCCTCTCGTTTTGGCCTCTGGATTTACGCTGATGTTCGCGGGA
The DNA here is from genome assembly GCA_963733775.1 of uncultured Acidobacteriota bacterium. Lineage (GTDB taxonomy): Bacteria > Acidobacteriota > Terriglobia > Acidiferrales > UBA7541 > Acidiferrum. Next base: position 1,990,002 of record CAVTEE010000006.1, read on the forward strand.
CTTCTGACGGGCGCACCGGTAAGCGTTCTTGGCGCGATGCTCGCGCTTGCTGGTTGCGTCGGTTGGTTCCGTGAGGTTTTTCCCCGCGAACATGAAGAGGTGTTGCCCGTATCCTCGGAGGAGCTGTCCGTCACGACCTCTCGCCGTGTCATCGAACGACTTCCGCTCGCCGAAGAACAAGTGCGCGGCTGGCTTCCTTTGGAAACCTATCCAATTTCGGCAGGTGTAAAGGGAGGCCTGGCCGGAAGCGTGGCGATGGCCGCGCTCGCATGCATCTACGGTGTGGCGAAAGCGGGAAGCATCTGGTATCCCATCAATCTTCTTGCTGCGGCCGTTTACGGACAGTCGCTCAAACTCGGGCCCGCCCAACTGAATGCGTTTCACGCCGATAGTTTTGCAATCGCGCTTATTTTACACGGCCTGGTATCTACTCTCGTCGGGTTGCTCTACGGCGCGATGCTCCCGATGTTTGCGCGCCGGCCAGTCCTTCTCGGAGGATTGATCGCTCCCGCGCTGTGGTCCGGACTTTTGTATTCAATCCTCGGCATTTTGAATCCTTTGCTCGAGAGCCACATCGACTGGTTCTGGTTCGTCGTTTCGCAAATGGCCTTCGGCATCGTCGCCGGCATGGTGGTTATGCGGCAGTCGCGTGTGCCTACTCGGGAAAACTTGCCCTTTCTCTTACGCGCGGGAATCGATGCTCCCGGAATCATGCGACCACGAGGAAACGGAGAACGACATCCGTGAACTCCCGTGGTCATCTGTATGCAGTCACCCTGCTGGGAGCGATGGTGTTCTCAGGTTGCAGTTCTCCCCACGGGAAGCCGGGCAAGACTCCGAGGCCGTGGCGCCAAACCAGATTGCGGATTTCGCCACTCTGTATGCAGAAAACTGCGCAGGGTGCCATGGCGCGAACGGACGAGGAGGAGCGGCCATGGCGCTCGCGGATCCCGTGTATCTGGCAATCGCGGGCGATGCGGCGATTCGCAAAGCGATCACCAGCGGCGTGCGAGGAAGCGCAATGCCGGCCTTCGCCCAGACCGCCGGTGGAATGCTGACGGACAAACAGATCGACGTGATCGCGAGCCAAATCCGTTCGCGCTGGAGCGGCCGCGGAGTGTTCGATCGAGCCACTCCGCCAGCTTATGCCGCAAATCGACGGGCGACACGAAGCGAGGCGAACTGGCCTACAAAACATATTGCGAAACCTGCCACGGCCCGGGCGGCCGCGGCGGGCCGAAGGGCAGCGCCATCACGGATGAAACATTTCTTGCACTGGTGAGCGATCAGGGGCTGCGCACGACTGTAATCACCGGACGACCCGAATTAGGAGCGCCCGACTGGCGCGGAAATGTTCCGGGCAAACCAATGTCCAACCAGGAAGTCACCGATGTTGTTGCCTGGCTCGCATCGCACCGGACGGAACTGCACCGCAGACCAAACTCCGCTGCGAATTACCCCCGGCATTAGGAGCTGAACGATGCCAAATGAAAACACGATGTCTCGTCGCGGGCTGCTTCATGAAGTTGGGGATGCTTTTCAACGGCTTGGTGGCGGCCGCGCTCGCCGTACCGATCATGCGGATTTGTATTGTCTTCCATTACCCGCGGACGCGCGAATGGCTATCTCGACTGGGTATCGTTCGGATCGGTCAACCAATTTCCGGAAGGAGAAACGCGTTTGGCCACGTTCCGAAATCCCAATGTAATGCCAACCGATGGCAAGACTGTGGACACGGCATGCTGGGTGCGCCGCGTCGAAGGCGACCAATTTCAGGTCTTTGCTATCAACTGCGCGCACCTGGGTTGTCCAGTTCGCTGGTTTCCACAATCCGGTTTGTTCATGTGCCCCTGTCACGGCGGGGCATATTATCGCGATGGCTCACGCGCCTCCGGTCCGCCGGAGCGCGGGCTCTTCGAATATCCGTACAAAGTGGAGAATGGTCTGGTCACGATTCAAGCGGGCGAAATGTTTACTCCCGGGATCGAGTGCGGGCCTCTTCGGAAAGAAACTGCCATGCGCCTGATCGGCCAGATCGGAGAATGGTTTGAGCGCCGCTTGCAGCTCGGCGCGTCCCATTCGCGAAACAGCGGAGCATCCCGTTCCGCGAAATACCGCGAGCTGGTGTTATGTGTTCGGTAGCGCTGCACTGATTATTTTATTCTGCAGATCGTCACCGGGATTCTGCTGGCCATGATTTATGTGCCATCGGCTGCGGAAGCGTGGAGCAGCCTGCAGGCGCTCAATCACGACATAACTCTCGGATGGTTCATCCGCGCGCTGCACGGCTGGGGCTCGAATTTCATGGTGGCGATCGTCCTCATTCACATGATGCAGGTCTTCCTCTTCGGGGCTTACAAATTTCCGCGGGAGCTCACCTGGATCATCGGCGTTTTTCTCTTGCTGATGACGCTGGGGATGGCGTTCAGCGGCCAAGTGCTGCGCTTCGATCAGGACGCGTATTGGGGGCTCGGCATCGGAGCGTCCATCGCCAGCCGCGTCCCGATTGTCGGTCCGGCAATGGTGAAGCTGATGTTGGGAGGACCGATCATTGCCGGCGCGACGCTATCGCGATTCTTTGCCCTGCACGTCTTCGTGATTCCCGGGACGTTGATCGCGCTTCGTGGGCGTTCATCTCTTGATGGTGTTCAAGCTGGGAATCAACGAATGGCCGATGCCCGGCCGCATCGTCAACCGCGCGACCTATCTCAACGAATATCACGAATTGACGAAGAGGGATGGCGCTCCGTTTGTTCCTTATGCGATCTGGAAAGATCTGTTCTTCGCGGCATTCATTCTTCTGGCGGTCGCCGCGTGCGCTATCTAGTTCGGCCCGTTTGGGCCTACGGGCCAGCCCGATCCGACCATCATCCAGACAGCGCCGAAGCCCGACTACTTCTTCCTGTGGCTCTATGCGTTGCTCTCGCTCCTGCCTCCTTCGATGGAAACGCCCGCGCTTCTCGTCGGTCCCGTCCTGGTCATCTCGGGTCTACTTCTGCTTCCGTTCCTCTCCGGCGAAGGAGAGAAGAGCTGGCGCCGCCGGCCGATCGCGGTTCTGACGGTGATATTCATCGCCGTCACGCTGGGGACCTTTACGCATCTCGCCGGATTCGCGCCGTGGAGTCCCCATATGAATGCGTGGAGTGGCGATCCAGTGCCGGAGCGAGTCCTGCACGGTTCAACCGCGCTTGAGCGGCAAGGCGCGCTCGTTTTTCAGTCGAAGCAGTGCCGTAACTGCCATTCGCTCGGAGAGATGGGCGGGCAGAGAGGTCCGGCACTCGACAGCGTTGCTGTGCGGCTCACACAGGACCAACTCATTCGCCAAGTCATACAGGGAGGCGGGAACATGCCGGCCTACGGCAAGAATCTGACTCCAGCGGAAACGACGGCGCTGGTCGCATTTCTAGGTAGCTTGCATCCCGCAGGACAAGTCCCCGCACGTGACGCGTCACGCGATACGGCACTCGGTATCGGGCCAGGAAAAATCCGGCTCTGCACGGCCATAGGACGTCGCATGCTTCCTCTCGAACTCACAATCGCATCTTGGTCGCCACCGGTTTTTCTCTCCTTGTCTGTAGTTATGGCGGACGTCATCTACTTGCGGGGATGGTTGCGTATCCATCGAGTATCCCCGCACATTATTCCCCCGTGGCGCGCTGCTAGTTTTGTTATCGGAATGGGTTTGCTCTGGGCGGCAGTGGGCTCACCTCTCGCAGCATTCGACGAGGAATTTTTGACTGTCCACATGTTTCAGCACCTGCTGCTCATGAGCATCGCTCCCCCACTGATTTTGATGGGCGCGCCGGTAATGCCGTTATTGCACGGGCTCCCCCGGCGGTTCATACGATCCTTTCTCGGCCCATTGTTGAAGTGGACGCGGCTGCAGCGAGCAGGGCACGTACTTTCACAACCGATATTTTGCTGGTTTGCCGCCACGACCGCATTGATTGGATGGCACCTTCCGTCTGCATTTACGCTCGGACTGCAATCGGAAGGATGGCATGTGGTCGAGCATGTAAGTTTTGTTGTCGTGGGATTTCTTTTTTGGTGGCCCATTGTTCAGCCTTGGCCGAGCGTTTCTGCGCGGCCTAGCTGGTCGATTCTTCTATATCTTTTCCTAGCGACACTTCCGTGCGACATCCTCTCGGGATTCCTGGTCTTCTGCGACCGCGTGGTATATCCGGTGTACTTTTCGGTGCACCGCCATTTTGCCGTTTCCGTTCTCGAAGACCAACAGTGCGCTGGTGCACTTATGTGGACCTGCATCACGATCATCTATCTTGTGCCTGCGGCGAGTCTGACCGTACGACTGCTTGGAGCAGGGAACGCGCACGCTATCGATTTGCGTCAATCGAAATCAATTCTGGTGGGGGCGCATTCGAGTAATCCGCAGAGCGTGGAGGCTCGCTGAAGATGTCCGCTGCCCCGGGAGCTATCACGGCCCTTGCTGCTATTTTTGGGTCACTTGTGGGTGCCCTGGGATCAAGCGCAAGTACATGGATCATCCAGAGGCACCAGGATCGGCGTGATTTGCTTGCGAGGAAAATCGTCCGGCGCGAGACACTTTATTCGGATTTTATCAGCGAGAGTGCACGACTTCTTGTCGATGCCGCCGAGCACAGCATCGGTGATCCCCAAAATCTGATTACGGCGTACGCGCTGTTGAGCCGCATTCGCCTGGGTTCTTCTCGACAAGTGCTGAAGGCCGCCGAAGATGTTGTGAAGCATATTGTCGAAAATTACCGAAAGCCGAATCTGACGGCGGAGCAGATTGAATCTGTAGCCGTGAGTGATGAAGATCCGCTGCGAAACTTTAGCGATATTTGCCGCCTGGAACTTGAATCCATGCAGAGACAAATATGACCGACGGCGGGTTCGAGAGTCCTTGACCCGTGCGGCGGTTCAAATTTCCGTGTTGTTCACTTTGATTCGAGCCCGTCCCGATTGGAAGCGTGGGTAGCGCCGATCCGAAGTCGCGTGTTCAGTGGTCAGCCTATTTAAGGTATGTGTGGATAATTTGAATCATGTCCTCAGCCGCTTCCTGGCTAGATTTTGAATTCTTCGGCATGTGGTTGAGGATGTGATCTTCCATGAGTTCTCCGGCGTGTTCTCCTGGGTCACATCATCACAGTCGTGCGAGAGGCGAAGGAGCATTCCTAATCGCGGGGGCGTGACGGTGGAGCCCAGCAACTTTATTGAAAAAGGTTGATTTCATCGCGATCTGCGGCTGACATTTAGAATTGCCTGTGCCTCTGGAAGGTGCGTTATGGAAATGTTCTACGATAATATTTGAGGGATTCGCCGCTTGACGCGATATCCTAAAACTGGGATAATTACATGACAAGACCGAAGAGCGTCCCCGGCGAGAAGCCACTGTTCTGGACCGGATCCAGCAGGACGACCTGTTGGCTTTCCCAGAGGCGGTGATCGATGAAATTGGAACCGCTCTCAGCGTTGCGCAGTTTGGTGGCAAGACACCCAAGCGCGAAACCTTGGCGAGGGGAAGGACCAGGCGTCTTCGAAGTAGTCGAGGACCATCGCGGAGGCACCTATCGAGCGGTGTACACGGTCAAATTTGAGAACGCGGTCTACGTACTTCATGCCTTCCAAAAGAAGTCCACGAGCGGGATAAAGACGGCACGGAAAGATGTCGTGCTGATTGGTAAACGGCTTAACGATGCTAGGGCCGACTATGAGGTGCGATATGCAAAAGGGAAGAGTTAAGCCTGAGGTGATTCCAAGTTCCGGCAATGTCTTCGCCGATCTTGGTGTTACCAACGCGGAAGAGAAACAGACGAAGGTTCGACTCGCCGTCGCGATCAACCAGATAATTCAGGGTCGGAAACTCTCGCAAATGGCAGCGGCACGCCGACTGAATGTGAATCAACCTAAAGTCTCCGCTTTGTCCAATTATCAGCTGGACGGTTTTTCTGTCGAACGACTAATGAATTTTCTCACCGCCCTGGATCGTGACGTGGATATCATAATCCGCCGCGCCCCAAGATCGCGAAAAGGCGGTCGTATCCTAGTGACGGCTGCTTAGGCATGGCCTTGTACTTTATGTCTAAGAACAATGCGCTCGTCTTTTGGATCAAATAGGCATCGGCCCGACAAAACCGACGATCCACCATCGGCTCTTGGCTGCGACTAGCACGCAGACGAGGATCCGCGGTGACTGCGATGCTTATATCGAGACGCACATATATATAAGGACCGGCGCAAGTTAGGACTGGGGGTGAGGTTGGTTCGGGGTAAGCAGTTCGGTTCGTGCAAGTGCTTGAAATCAAAGAACGTCGGGAATTGTCCGCGATCGCGCCGTGACAGTGTGGGATTCTAACCAATGACGGGGCAGCGTTCTAACCAACTGAACTACGTCCCCAACCGTGGAATCAACAACTTAGCGTAAAACCTTGCAAACAAGAGCTTTGCAAGATTCGCATACAGCGCACTGTTCGCCTGGATTGCCTACGATGGCAGTTGTTCCTGGATAAACTGCCCATAAACTGCCAGTAAAAAACAGTGTGCTCATGCGAGATTCATACTAGCACAGATGTCTGCGAGAGTCGAAAGCTGAGTGTCCACAGCTTGAGATTCAAAACCGACTCCCGCATCCTCCACACTAAGACGAAGGAAGCGCCCGATACCATCGTCCAATAGACGCCTCTCCAATCTTCTGGCCTAATCGCAGACGTCGATTGTGACGGAAATTCGCATTATCCGACGGAGACGATACGGAGCAGGTAAGCCGTTCGGCAGAGGACTGGTTGACTGAACTGATGCTGACGGATGACGTACCTGGATCGAACAGTCGCGACTGGCGGCCCATTACGATCGCGGTCTCCCTGCGCTTGCCGGATCGCGTGAGTGCTTCGTCGCAACCAGTCACACTCGCAAACCTGGAAGGAGAAGAAACATGGCAACAACTGCAACGATAATCAACCGGCCCCCTTTGCCTCCGTTCACGCGCGAAAGTGCGATTCAAAAGGTGCGGCTCGCCGAAGACAGCTGGAATAGTCGCGATCCAGCCAAAGTAGCGATGGCGTACGCGATCGATTCACGTTGGCGGAACCGCGCAGAGTTCGTCAACGGGCGGGACGAGATCATCGCGTTCCTCTCCCGCAAGTGGATAAGGGAATTGGATTATCGCCTCATAAAGGAGCTGTGGGCGTTCACGGGGAACCGCATCGCGGTACGCTTCGCATACGAATGGCACGACGATTCCGGTCATTGGTATCGCTCCTACGGCAATGAGAATTGGGAATTCAACAAGGACGGCCTTATGGCCTGCCGCTACGCGTGCATCAATGATCTTGCGATCGCGGAGGCAGATCGTAAATATCATTGGCCGCTCGGGCGTCGTCCCGACGACCATGCCGGCTTGAGCGATCTAGGTCTATAATTCTTTAAAAGCGACGGAGCTACCGACTCCGCGTGAGGCTAACGGAATGCGATCAGACATGATTCCCGGCGCAGTTTTCCCCGACTATGAGCTTTCCGATCACGCGGGGAAACGGCGGAGGCTTTCCGAATTGCAGGAGCACGATCCGATGATCGTTGTGCTCAGCCGCGGCGGGTATTGTCCAAAGGACCGGCGGCAGCACGAAGGCCTGGTCCAGTTTCAGCGCGAGACGGACGTCGGCTACTGCCGGTTGGTCACGATTAGCACTGACAACATCACTGAGACGAACGAATTTCGCACGGGAGTTGGCGCACACTGGCCTTTTCTTTCCGACGCGGGGCGGATGGTGCAAAAGGACCTCGATGTCGCCGAGTACACTGATCCCGACCACAATCCGATGATCCCACAGACGATCGTCCTTGAGCCCGGACTGGCGATTCACAAGATCTACATGGGCTATTGGTTCTTCTCACGGCCAACGCTGGAAGAGTTGCGTCAGGATTTGCGTTCCGTGATAAAAAAATGCCGGCCGGATTGGGACATTACGACGCAAGAAATGAAAGCGGCGTGGCAGCAGGGACGAAAAGAACTCTTCTACCCGTACGGGAAAACATACGCCAAAACCATCGCGGGAGAGGAGTAGCGTATGGCGCCCTTCAGCACGAAAGACGATTCTCCATCCGGCCTGCGGGACGCGAAGCGCCGTCAGTTCCTTGTGACGACCGGTAGCACGGTGGCTGCAGGGCGGGACACAGAGTCTTAATCGTGCTCTCTCGATTGAAGAAACAGATATTGCCCACAAAAGGAGCAGCTCATGACTGAAACCAGCGGAAACAAGAAGACGCCTGAAACAATCAGCCCTCAGCCCCGATTTCATCAGCGGGCGAATGCAATGCAAGCCTACGGAACGGTGAATCACCTGCTTCCACTGGAACTGGAAGAGCCGGTCCGCTTAGAGATGACCGCGCAGCTTAACCAAGTGCTCGCCGACACCATGACATTGCGCGATCTCTACAAGAAGTCACATTGGCAGGTCGCAGGTCCGACGTTTTATCAACTCCATTTGCTTTTCGATAAGCACTTTGGCGAGCAAGTGGAGCTGGTTGACGCGATCGCTGAACGCATTCAATTGCTCGGGGGCGTGAGCATCGCGATGGCTCCTGACGTTGCCGAGACGACGCAGATTGAGCGGCCTCCGCGAGGGCGAGAAGAAGTTCCGGTGCAGCTCTCGCGCCTGATTGACGCGCATCAAGTGATTATCGGTGAAACCCGCAAGCTCGCGCGCCGCGCCTCGCAGCTTGGCGACGATGGCACCAATGACCTGCTCGTCAGCGAAGTCTTGCGCACCAACGAACTGCAAGTGTGGTTCTTGAGCGAGCACCTGGTGGATGCGCCGCTCGTAAAGGTAAAATCAGCAGCAGCAGGCGCCGAGTAAAATTCGGGAACGATGCAGGGGCCTATGGCCGGACCAACCAATTCACTGACCCTGATGACTTCGCGGGCGGATCAGATCTTTCCGACGCTGACGCCTGCGCAGATTCGTCGGATTACGCCGCACGGTCGCGCTCGCTTAGTCAACAGCGGAGTAGTTTTGGTCGAACAAGGGGCAAACGATATACCCATTTTCGTCGTAATCTCCGGCGAACTGGAGACAGTGCGTCCTTCCGGTGCTCGCGAAACGTTGATCGCAACCGTTCCGCCGGGCCAGTTCACGGGAGAGGTCAACACGCTCTCCGGCCGTCGTGCTCTGAACCGGATCCGGGCGCGGCAACCTAGCGAGGTGATCGAGATCAGCCGCGACAATGTCCTGGCGCTAGTACAGACCGATAGCGAATTGAGCCAGGTCCTGATGCGTGCCTTCATCCTCCGGCGCGCAGAATTGTTCTTACAAGGGCTGGGAGACGTCACGCTCGTAGGCTCGAACCACTCCGCCGACACACTCCGTATTAAGGAATTTCTGGCGCGGAACGGCCATCCTTATTCCTACGTCGATCTGGATCGCGACAGCGACGTGCAGACCCTGCTCGACCAATTCCACATTTCCGTTTCCGATATTCCGGTGGCCATCTGTCGCGGCGAAACCGTGCTGCGCAATCCCAGCAACCGGGAAATTGCCGACTGCCTCGGCTTCAATAAAGATGTCGACCAGGCGCTTGTGCGTGATCTGGTCATCGTCGGCGCAGGACCTGCTGGACTGGCCGCCGCGGTTTACGGTTCCTCCGAAGGTCTTAACGTCCTGTTGGTGGAGACCTATTCGCCAGGAGGTCAGGCCGGGTCCAGTTCGCGGATCGAGAACTATCTGGGTTTTCCATCGGGGATCTCCGGAAACAATCTGGCCTCGCGGGCGTACATACAGGCGCAGAAGTTCGGTGCCCAAATGTTGCTCGCCAAAGGAACGCGGCTCACCTGCGACCGCAGACCCTACGTGGTCGAATTGGAAAATGCCGGCCGAATCCCGGCACGCGCCGTCGTAATCGCTACCGGCGCACAATACCGAAGATTGGCGGTTGAAAATCTTTCTCGGTTTGAAGGCGCTGGAGTCTATTACGGCGCGACTCTTGTCGAGGCGCAACTCTGCAAGGACGAAGACGTCATCGTCGTTGGCGGTGGAAATTCGGCCGGCCAAGCAGCAGTGTTTTTGGCCGAGAGCGCAAGGCATGTGTTCATTTTGGTCAGATCGGACGGGTTGGCCGACACGATGTCGCGCTATCTGGTTCGCCGGATCGAGGAGACGCCTAACATTACTCTGCTACCGCAGACGGAAATTGTTGCTCTCAATGGCGGCGAACACCTGGAACGCGTGACTTGGCGAAACAATCAGACCGGCAAGACCGAAGAAAAGAACAGCGCCCACATGTTCCTGATGACCGGCGCGGTTCCGAACACCGCGTGGCTCGATGGGTGTGTGGTCCTCGACGACAAGGGATTCATTAAGACCGGTCCCAATCTTTCACCGGAAGAGCTGAGTGCCGCGAAGTGGCCGCTTATGCGCCGGCCATATCTGCTCGAAACGAGTCTGCCAGGCGTGTTCGCATGTGGCGATGTTCGGGGCGGCAACATCAAGCGTGTCGCATCCGCCGTAGGCGAAGGCTCAATCGCTATCTCATTCGTTCACCAGTTGCTGAAGGAATAGGAGACGGTATGCCTGCGCCGCTAGTGGCGGTCGTGTGCAGCCGATTGTTCCCTAGTCATTGTGTCAGGATCCACGGGAGAGCAGTTTTGCCGCTCAAATCAACAACTTAGGACGCGGTCATGCGCGCTGATTCTCGTTAGACGAAGCCGCGATCGGTCGCGATTGCAGCTTCCAACATTCGCGCGCGATAGCCCAATCCTCCTGGGCTCGCACAACCAGCACACGCACTTTTGATTCTGGAGCTGCGATGTCCTGGTCGGAGTGCGCCTCCGTGCTTTTGGCAGAGTCGAGGACGAGACTCAGAAACGTAAGTTGACTACACACGGCGGCGCGGACTTCTGGGGAGTTTTCGCCGATTCCGGCGGTGAAGACGAGGGCGTCAAGTCCGTTAAGCGCGGCGGCCATGGAAGCTATGCCGGCCGTGAGACGGTGGACGAAGATTTCGAAGGCGAGTTCGGCGCGGGTGTTACCTTCTTTCATCGCGGAGACGATCTGGCGCATATCTCCGGAAATTCCGGAGATGCCGAGGAGGCCGGATTTTTTGTTGAGGAGTTCGTCGAGCTGTTCGCCGGTGAGAGAACTTTCGCGCATGAGGTAGGTGAGGATGCCGGGATCGACGGAGCCGGACCGGGTTCCCATCATTAGACCATCGAGGGGAGTAAAACCCATGGTGGTGTCTACGCTGCGGCCATCGCGAATTGCGGCCAGGGAACAACCGTTGCCCAAATGGCAGGTGACTATTTTCAGTGAATTCAAATTGGCTCGAAGCAATTGAGCGGTGCGCTCGGCGCAGTATTCGTGATTGATGCCATGGAATCCGAGGCGGCGGATTCCCTTTTCGAACCATTCATAGGGACCGGGATAGACGGCAGCGGCTTGGGGGAGATGCGCGTGGAATCCTGTGTCAAAGACCGCGACCTGGGGGACGACGCCGAACATCGTCGACACAATTTCCATGCCTTCGAGCTCGGCACGATTGTGAAGAGGAGCGAACGCGGCCATGCGTTCGATGGCGGATTTTACTTCCGGCGTGACGATCGAGGGCCGCTGAAAAAACGTGCCCCCGCTCACGATGCGATGGCCAGCGACGGCGACGTCCGATTTATCGCGAAGAACGGGGGAAGAACCATCCAACAGGTGGCGCAGTAGCTGTTTGGTTGCTTCCGCGCGCGAGCCGGCGACGCTGAATTTGTCGGATGCAGTCTGGCGTGATTTGATTTGGAGTTTCGCCTGTTCGCCTTCCCATTCGATGCGGCCTTCCCAGATGGGAGCGGGAGGAACGTCCGGCAAGCGATCCGCGATTTCGTAGAGAGAACTCTTCTGGCTGCTTGATCCCGAATTAAGAACCAGGATTTTCACAAGTTAATTTTGCCATTTCCAATTGCGGATTTCGGGCATGTCGTCGCCATGTTCATAGATGTAACGTTTGTGTTCGAAGAGTTTCTTGCGCAGACTTTGCTGGGCGTGTGCGTTCGTGTTCTGGAGGCGGGGGACACGGTCGATGGCGTCGGCGGCGAGATGGAAGCGGTCGAGTTCGTTGAGAACTGTCATGTCGAACGGAGTGGTGATCGTGCCTTCTTCCTTGTAGCCGTGAACGTGAAGATTGGCGTGGTTTTTGCGGCGGTAGGTGAGCCGGTGAATGAGAGTTGGATAACCGTGATAAGCAAAGATGACGGGCTTGTCGGTGGTGAACATGGAATCGAAATCGCGATCGGAAATTCCGTGAGGATGTTCGCCGGGGGTTTGGAGCGTCATGAGATCCACGACGTTGACGAAGCGGATTTTGATCTCCGGTAAATGGTGGCGCAGAAGATCGACGGCAGCCAGGGCTTCAAGCGTGGGGACATCACCCGCGCAAGCCATCACCACATCCGGTTCAGCGCGTTGATCGGTACACGCCCAATCCCAGATGCCAATGCCGGTGGTGCAATGCTCGATCGCGGCCTCCATACTGAGATACTGCGGAGCAGGCTGCTTGCCAGCGACGATGACGTTGACGTAATTGCGGCTGCGAAGGCAGTGATCCGCGACGGACAACAGACGTATTGGCGTCCGGAGGAAGATAGACGCGAACGACGTCCGCCTTTTTATTTACGACGTGGTCGATAAAGCCGGGGTCCTGATGCGTGAAGCCGTTATGGTCCTGGCGCCAGACGTGCGAGGTGAGCGAGATAGTTGAGCGAGGCGATCGGGCGGCGCCAGCGAATGTCGCGCGTCACCTTCAGCCATTTCGCGTGCTGATTGAACATCGAGTCCACGATGTGGACGAAAGCCTCGTAGCAGGAGAAAAATCCGTGGCGTCCGGTCAGGAGATAGCCTTCGAGCCAGCCCTGGCAGAGATGTTCGCTGAGAACTTCCATCACGCGGCCATCGCGGCGAGAGATTTTCGTCCGTGTCCAGGAGCTCTTCCATGAATTCTTTTGGTGAGACTTCGTAGATGGCTTCAAGGCGGTTGGAAGCGGTTTCGTCTGGTCCGAAAACGCGGAAATTTTTTGCGGACAGGTTGGCCTTCATGACATCGCGAAGAAATGTTCCGAGGACGCGGGTTGCTTCCGCCTCGGCCGTTGCTGGCTTGGAGACTTCGACGGCATAATTGCGAAAATCGGGCATGACGAGATCGCGCAGGAGCAGGCCGCCATTGGCGTGGGGATTCGCGCCCATGCGACGGTCGCCTTTCGGGGCAAGCTCGTTCAGTTCCCGACGGGAGCTTTCCTTCCTCATCGAAGAGTTCTTCCGGTCTATAGCGCGCATCCAATTTTCAAGAATCTGCAGGTGATCGGGATTGCCGCCGAAATTGGCGACAGGGACCTGGTGGGCGCGCCACGTTCCTTCGACGGGCTTGCCGTCCACCACTTTGGGGCCAGTCCAGCCTTTTGGCGTGCGGAGAATGATCATCGGCCACGTGGGCATTCCCGAAGTTCTTATTGTCGCGGGCGTTTTTTTGAATGGAGTGAATTTCGGCGAGGACGATGTCCAGCGTGTGAGCCATCTGCTGATGAACTTTCTCCGGTTCGCTGCCTTCGACGAAATGCGGCTTGTAACCGTAACCGGTGTAGAGCTTGACGAGATCGTCGTCACTCATGCGGCCGGGAATGGTGGGATTGGCGATCTTGTAGCCATTGAGATGGAGGATGGGCAGAACGGCGCCGTCGCGAGCAGGATTGAGGAATTTGTTCGAATGCCAGCTTCCGGCGAGTGGGCCGGTTTCGGATTCGCCGTCGCCGACGACACAGCAGACGAGCAGATCGGGATTGTCGAAGGCCGCGCCGTAGGCATGGGCGATGGAATAGCCGAGTTCGCCGCCTTCGTGAATCGAGCCGGGGGTTTCCGGCGCGACATGGCTCGGGATTCCTCCGGGAAAGGAAAATTGCTTGAAGAGTTTGCGGAGGCCTTCTTCCGTTTGCGGAATGTTCGGGTAGAATTCGCTGTAGGTTCCTTCGAGATAAGTGTTGGCGACGAGGCCGGGACCGCCGTGTCCGGGACCAGTGATGTAGATGACGTTCAGGTCGTGGAGTCTGATGAGGCGATTCAGATGGACGTAGATGAAATTGAGACCGGGCGTGGTACCCCAGTGGCCAAGGAGGCGCGATTTGATGTGCTGGAGCTTGAGTGGTTCACGCAGGAGCGGATTCGCGCAGAGATAGATTTGACCGACAGAGAGATAGTTGGCGGCGCGCCAGTAAGCGTGCATTTTTCTTAGTTCTTCGGAGGAGAGAGGTTCTTTGGATCCGGCGAGGCCGGGAGAAGCTGCGGTAGCCATGGCGGTGTACTCCTTGAATGAGGCCGGCTGGCGGGCTACACCTGCCAGTCAGATGCCTGGGGGCAATGCGGCGTTTCAAAAATTGATTGCGCATTCGCGCGCGGAACTACTTTTCGTCTCCTGCCAGTGTGACCGAGATGAGACATGCCAACGCCAAAATCAGTTTTGTGAACATCATAAATTAATCTTTCGTCTGAGCAACACCATTCAATGCGTTTGTTCGTTCCTCGGCACTTCGCAGTTACGCGTAACGCCGTACGAGTTCATCCTCGGCACGCAGCCAATCTTCGACGTCGTGGCCATCTTGCCGGCCACGTGACTCGTACAGATTGAACGCGAGTTTGGCAATCTCGTCGCGGGTAGGAACTCGTCGACCGCCGGTGTATGGTCCCAACCCCCACTCACCTGCGGCATGCGAAGTGACGAAATCAGCTGCTTTTGTCACAACCCTCTTGTCTAATCTCCCACCAGCAACGACCAATCCGCTTGGCACCTCGTTGATGCGAAGCTCGTTATCTGCCATGGTCTCAGTCTCCTTCCTGTTGTTGCCCTGATCAGACAGGCAGAATGCTCCAGCAATCCAGTACCTATATTTCGTCAAGACAGTCACGTTTGCCTCCTGCGCGCCGGATAACTTAACGGGCGAGCCACATTGCGTAGCGGACGGCTTGAAAAACAGTCCACGCGTGATGAGCTCTTAAAATGCGGTACCAACTGAGAAATGAATGCGTCTTCATTATTCCCTCCACTCGTGAGCTCAAACCGGTTCAAGCATGCCCGATTGGACCGGATGCGATGAGGCGATGAGACCAGAAGCGCAAAAACGAAACAATTGGACGAAGGTATTGACAACACTTTGGTATCGAAGCTGGCGAGGATGGTCGCAGCGCTCCAGTAGGGATCAACCGCAAAGTATTGTGGAACGAAGCCTAGGTTGCCCGTTTTGCCGCGCGCAAGGGTAATCCTTGGTATCTATTGCCAAATTCCAGCAGCTCGAGTTTCCGCCAAACAACTGCGTGTCGCGCCTCCTCTGGGCCGCCTCTACGCGTATCTGCTCGCAAGCAATTTCCTTGTTGCCATACAAATCCCATGATCCGTACCGCCGAGGCGTAATCAGCGCGGGACCGTGTCAGAGGCGCGTGGTCGAGACAATTGGGCGAAACGGGGACAAACTCCCCCGGCAGAAATGCTTTGTACTCCAACAGAAACAGAGCAGGTGAGTCTCCTCGTCGACTGGAATGGAAGGTGCGAAGATCCGCAGCGAACCCACCTTTCTGAAGGATGCTTGTGCATTTCCGACGACCAGGAATTCGTGGCCTTTGAAGTAGGTTTAACCTTGCATTGCCCCGACGCATTCTAGGGACAAAAACTGAATCCGATTGTTGCTCCTGGGTTTTGTCCTGGCGGAATGACGGTCGGTCGCGAACAACTCTCCGATCGATTCAGACGAAAGTATTGCCGATACCATCGTCCAATTGTTTGGCCTTCGCGCTTCTGGTGTTATCGCTTCGTCACAAGCGTTTTCAATCGGGTACGTGAAAAAAGACCTGTGCGAAAGGAATCTACGATTTGGACCGTTTGACTCCCAGTGTTTTGGTCTTTGGCTGGCGCGCGGTGGAGCAACTGCTATGCCACGCCAGGCACCCAGAGACTAAGTGTTTATAAGCGTTTGAAAGATTGTGAGAAAGAAAGAGGCGAGCCATGAACGTTCAAGAGGCCACACTGCGAAGCGAGAGACAAGAAGCCGCGCAGCACAGCGCAGCTGAAACGGCATCCACCGACGACCGTTGGCTCGTAGCGCAAGCAAAATCGGGAAGCTCGAACGCCTTCGGAGAATTGTACGAGCGTCATCGACTGCGGATCTATCGCACAGCTTTTCGGATACTTCGCAATCCCCAAGATGCGGAAGATGCAGCGCAACGTGCGTTTCAACGCGTTCTAACCAACCTCGCTAGATTTCGCGAAGACGCGACCTTTGCGACATGGGTAACGCGAATAGCTATCAATGAAGCCTTGATGCTCCTTCGCCAGAGGCGAACCGACACACCGCTCCAAGAAAACAACGATAACGCCCAAGCGCGATTCGTCTGCGATCCCGCGGATAAAGGGCCGACGCCCGAACAGGCCTTCGTCGAAACGGAACGCCGCGCCGCTGTCCTTCACGCGATTTCGCATCTCCGGGAAAGCTTGCGAACCGTGGTTCTTCTTCGCGAATTGCAAGGACTCACGAGTTCGGAAATCGCTCGGCGGCTTGGTCTCAGCGTTTCCGCTGTTAAGGCGCGTACGTTCCACGGGCGACGCCATCTGCGACGGCACTTGGAAGGGAAGTATAGGGCTGCCTGCACCGGATTCTCAAGAGGAACGTGAACTAAGGAATCGTGAGGTAAGCCTCATGCAAAGGACGAACGTAGTGGCCGGTACCAAAGTATGGATTGGGGACGCTGAATGGTGGTCAACAACCAACCGCGGAGCTTTCCTATCAGTTCTTCAAAATTGAAGCTTGAGCGCAAGTTGAATCGAACGCGGGCCCCCGATTTGGTACAGCGGATTAAGGCCGCCGTTCTGGCCGCCGCCGCCGAGGTAGTTGTTCAGCATTTGTGTGGCTTGGCCGAACTGGGGTGAGCTGAGGTAATTGATCGGGTTGCCGAAGTTCGGGTGATTCAGAATGTTGAAGACATCGCCTCTCGCCTGCAGAGAAAGACGTTCTGTGAAGTGAAACTGCCGACGCAGCGTCAAGTCCCACTGCGTCGCACCGAATCCACGCAGGGCATTGCGTCCCAGATTCCCTTGCGCGGTGGCAGGTACAGGTGTGGTGAATGCCGCTGCGTTGATCACCTTGCCTCCAGGCGCGCTTGATGGGTAAAAGTAAAACGGCACGCCGGGAATGACATTCGGCCGCTGCACGCTGTTGGCTCCTGACAGCGAAGTATCTGGGAAAGGATTGTTTCCCGTCACCACATTCACCGGAGGAGCGCTGCGAGCGTAAACGATCGAATCCGTCGACCAGCTTCCGAAGATCTTTTTGAACTCTCCGCTACCCGGCCCGGGAATATCGTAGGAAACAGCGCCGGAAAAAGTGTTCCGGATGTCGTAATCAGAAGGGCCCCGCTCGGTGGACGCTGACGAGTTTCCGGGCGGGACATTTTTAGAATTCCCGTCCGAGGAGACGTCGTCGATGGAGTGACTCCAAGTGTAGGAGAGAAGCATCTGCAACCCATCCGAGAGCCGGTGACGATATTGTGCTTGCAGCGCGTTATAGCTGGAGGTTGCGCCGTTGCTCTGAACATCAAACCTGCCCGTGAAATTTGGATTCGGTGCAAAGTATATGTCTCGCCTCATTAACTTGCGTCCGGCGGCGCCAACATAGGTGAGAGCCAGAACGTCAGCCCTGCTAAAACTCTGCTCGGCCGCGGCATTCCATTCATACGTTCGCGGTAGCACGTGGTTTGGATCGACCACAGACATGGAACCTGCAGGAGGGCTGGTTGTGAACGGCGGAGGTGCGGCGCTGCTGCCTGTCAGCGGGAACGGCGATCCGAAAAGAAGCTTTTGCTGAACATAGGGGAATGACATCAAGGCATTCGTTACGTCCGCGTATCCGAGATCATAGAAAACACCAGCTCCGGCCCTTATGACTAGGTTTGAACGCGCCTGCCACGCAAGGCCAAGCCGAGGAGCGAAATCATCCTTCTGCGGGTGCCACAGAGATGTTCCTGGTGGCGCCAACGTCGTCGTCGCTAGATTCGTCACCTGCGTCACGGTAAACGGAGGAGTTCCGTTAGGTGAATAGGGAACTGTGTTGTAGTCCCAGCGCAATCCATAAGTCGCCGTTAGATTGTTTGCAATTTTCCACGTATCTTGCGCGAAGAGACTCCAGTTGGATATTACGATCTTTACATCTGGCGTTCTGGAATTTATGGCTGCTTGTGTCGCCGCGTTCGCTAAAACACTCGGCAGGCCGCCGAAGAAAAAGACCTGCTGATACGCGCCGGATTCTTCTTCGGGGTTCAGTCGCCGGTAATCAATCCCGAACTTTAGCTGATGGCCACTCACGATCCATGAAAGACTGTCAGTCAAATTGATTTGATGTTGCAGGTTGTCTACGAGCTTGCCTACCTCAAAACTGAGGCCAAACGGATTGAGATCGCCCAAAAAAGTAAAAGAGGAAGTATTTAAAGATTGACCTGTAGGGAGCAGCACCGAACTCGAAGGGGGTACCGCACCTCTGAAGTCGTCCAAAGTCAAAAAGCTATTTCCCCGGCTCAGACTGTAATTAAATCGGAACTCATTGATAGCATGTGACGTGATCGTCTCATTCGCCCCGACTGTGATGGTCTGGGTGCGATCCTGAGTATGCAGAAGGGTGCTGTAGCCGAATTCAAAACCAGCACGCTGAACAAGGCTTGACGGAGCATCGCTGTATCTTGCAAATAAGCTCAGGCGTTGCGACAGAAGGTAGTCAATGCGTCCGCTGTAGGAATTTAGCGAGGAAGGATCTGAATAACCGGCCACAAATGCGGCAGTGCCGTTGCCGAGATCGGGGCCGGTCGGCTTGGGAAGGGCGTTGAGCAGAGGCTGTACAGCACTGGGCGCGTTCTGGCGCGACGCCAGTGAAGGCACAAAGGTGTTGGCAATCTGTGGCTGCCGGACGCGAAGGCCCTCACTGGAGACGAAGAAGAACAGCTTGCCTTTCTTTATCGGGCCGCCGAGCACGCCGCCGAAGTCGTTCTGCCGCAGTGCGGGCTTGGGCAAGCCTTGACTATCCGCAAACCAATTATTGGCGTCGAGAATGTCATTGCGAAAATATTCGTATGCAGTGCCATGAAGCGCGTTGGTGCCGTACTTTGTGACTACTGAAACCTGCGCGCCTGGGCTGCGTCCGAATTCCGGAGCGAAGGTAGAGGTTTGAACACGGAACTCCTGAAGTGCATCGAGCGACACCAGATTGCTCATCCCGCCAAATGCGCTTGTAGCAGGGAGTTGCCCCGTTCCGCCCTGGCCAGCGCTGGTAGCAGGCGTTCCCAAATTTGCGCTTACGCCATCTACCATGAAGTAATTCGCATCGGGCCGCTGACCGTTCACACTGAATTGTCCCTGCTCAAAAAAAGCGGCGGTTGGAGTGAGCACAACGCCGGGCGTAAGCTCCAGCAATGAACCAAAGCTGCGACCGTTCAATGGCGAGTTCTCCACGAAACGGTTGTCAACGACAGTGCTCACGGTTGCCGATTCCGTGTTGACCAGGGGTGCACCGGATTCCACCCGGATTGTTTCCGACGTGGGGCCGACTCGCATCTCGAAGTCGAGGTTGAGAGCATCCTGCACGTGAAGGATGACATCTAGCTTGACTAATGTCTTAAAGCCCGGTTTTACAATCTCAATCCGATAGCGTCCGGGCGCGAGATTCGTCAGAAAATATTCTCCGACTCCGTTGGTCTCACTGGTATGACGGATGTTGGTGTCTGGGGCGATGGCGGTGACCGTGGCACTCACGATTCGAGCTTTGGAAGCATCGGTTACGCGACCGGTAAGGGAGGCGTTCGTAGACTGCCCGCTGAGAACTCCGGCGAACCCAAAAAGATATCCGATCGCCAGAGACGCTCGTCTCACAGGTTAGTACCCCAAGTTAGCAGGAATCCGACAGTGACGGCGGCCGCCGCATCTGTCAACTGCCAAGTTCCAGTTTCCGGCGACCGAAGCAAGGAAGAGATAATGCGATAAGATGTAGCGCGCTGGGCGTGTGTGGGAGGCGAATGCGGCATCCTATCTTGTTGAGTGCAACAATGTCCTCCATCGTGCTGGTGTGTTCTGCCTGCGCCTTCGCACTGAACCCCTCGCTGGACGTCAGCCAATACGCGCATACGGCATGGAAGGTGAGCGATGGGTTTACCCGGGGTGCGATCCTCGCGATTGCGCAGACGCCTGATGGTTACCTGTGGCTGGGCACGGAATTCGGTTTGTATCGCTTTGATGGGGTTCGGGTGGTTCCCTGGCAAGCGCACGCAGGTCAGGATTTGCCTTCACGTATTGTTCACTGCCTGCTTGTTGCGCGAGATGGGACCTTGTGGATTGGCACCATCGAAGGTGTTGCGTCTTGGAAGAATGGAAAGCTGACCCGCTATCCGGAGCTTGACGGTCATATGATTTATTCTCTGCTCGAAGATCGTGAAGGTACGATATGGTCTAGCACCGAGAAAATTTTTTCTGCTTCGGCCGTATGCGCGATTAGGAAGAGCGGTGTTCAATGCAGCGGGAAGGATGGCAACCTAGGTGGAGGAAAGATCGTCAGTCTCTATGAGGACACGAAGGATAGTCTCTGGGCAATTGGAAAAAACGGGATCTGGAAATGGAAGCCGGGGCCACCAAAGTTCTATCCACTGCCGTTTGGGACGGATTACCTCGTCGGTATAACCGAAGACGATACCGGCAAGTTGCTGATCGGTATGGCGGGAGGAATTCGACGATTCTTCGACGGCCAACTCGAGACGTTTTCGTTGCCCAGCAGCGTGCAGCCTTTTTCCACCAGAACTATGCTCCGCGACCATGACGGCGGCCTCTGGATCGCTGTGTACCATGCGGGCCTAGTGCATGTGCATAACGGAAGAGCCGACGTATTTAGACAAGTCGATGGCTTGTCGAGCGATGAGGTCGTGGCGCTCTTTGAAGATCGAGAAAATAATCTCTGGGTTTCAACTAATAACGGTTTGGATCGCTTTCGGGACACCGCGGTCGCTACCTTTTCTCTGAAGGAAGGCTTGTCGAATGGCCTGCCACAATCGGTTCTAGCAGACAAGGATGGAAGTGTTTGGGTGGCGACGCCTGGCGGCCTCGATCGGTGGCGTGAAGGACACATCACACCCTACGACAAGCGCGATGGAAAGCTCAACGGACTGGCGCCGAGTTCTCTTTTTCAAGACAGCAGCGGGCGAATATGGGTGTCCACCATTCACGCGCTCGGATATTTGGAAGCTAACCGATTCGTTTCTGTGAGCAGCACTTACGACGGAAGAATGCTGGACATCGCTGAAGATTCCGCTGGAGATCTATGGATGGCCGACCAGCAAGGGGGACTTCTTCATTTGAGCGGCGGCAAACTCGTCGAACGGATTCCTTGGGTCAGCCTGGGTCATAAGGACTTTGCGCTGAGTTTGGCTGCGGACCATTTGCACGGCGGTATTTGGCTTGGATTCTTTGGGGGTGGCATCTCCTATTTCGCTGAGGGCCATATTCGGGAGACGTACACGGCCGCTGATGGATTGGGCAACGGTAGCGTCACCGATCTACAAGTGGAGAAAGACGGCACGCTTTGGGCGGCAACGGATGGTGGATTGAGCCGGATGAAAAATGGGCATTTCGTTACGCTTTCTCGCGAGAACGGGTTACCCTGCAATCCGATTCACTGGATGATACAAGACGACGATCACTCGTTCTGGTTGTATACCCCATGTGGGCTGGTGAGCCTACCGCGCTCCGAGATGGACACTTGGACTGCCGCAGCGGACAGGAATCAAGCTGCTAAGCAGATGGTCCGTCCCACAGTTTTCGACAGCGCGGACGGAGTACGGGTGCGCGCAATTCCGTACCGACCGTATAATCCGCCGGTCACGAAATCCTCGGATGGGAAGATCTGGTTCGTGTCCTCGGAAGGCGTGAGCATGATTGATCCGCATCATCTCCCGTTCAATACTCTGCCGCCGCAGGTCCAGATCGGCCGGATCACGGCGGACCGCAAAGCCTACGACCCGGCGGTCTATGGAAACGGGCGCGTGCCCTTGCCCGCACGGCTACGCGATCTGGAGATTGACTACACGGCGCTGAGCTTCGTCGCGCCCGAGAAGGTCCTTTTTCGCTACAAACTGGAGGGCCGCGATGGCGACTGGCGGGACGCGGGCAACCGCCGGCAAGCATTCTACAGCGACCTTCCTCCTGGACAATATCGCTTTCGCGTGGCCGCCTGCAACAACAGCGGCGTGTGGAACGAAGAAGGCGCTTTTCTGAATTTTTCCGTCGCGCCTGCGTATTACCAGACCACCTGGTTTCGTTCGGCGTGCGTGGCCGCTTTTTTAGTATTGCTCTGGGCGCTTTATCAACTGCGGCTGCGCCAGCTGGCGAGGCAGTTCACCATGCGCATGGAAGAGCGGGTCAGCGAGCGCACACGCATGGCGCGGGATTTGCACGATACGCTGCTGCAAAGTTTTCAGGGATTGATGCTCCGCTTTCAGGTCGTTGACGAAATGCTCCCGACACACCCCGTGGATGCGAAAAAAGCACTTGAAGGGGCACTGGAGCGGGCGGATCAGGCGCTGCTCGAAGGCCGGGATGCCATCAAGGACATGCGGGCGCCCGGGTCGGTAAGCCAAGACTTGGCGCAATCGATGACTGCGCTGATGACCGACTTGCGTGAGGAGATTGCCACCGGGAACCATGATTCGGTGACGTTTCGTGTGCTTGTGGAAGGCGACCCACAGACTGTGCGCCTGACTCTCCGGGACGAGATATACCTCATCGCGCGGGAGTCGTTGCGAAATGCGTTCCGTTATGCACAGGCCCGGCACATAGAAACGGAGATTACCTACGGCGAAGATCTCCTTCGCTTGCGCTTCCGGGACGATGGCAAGGGCATTGACCCGACACGTGCTTGAACACGGCGGGCGTTCCGGGCACTGGGGCTTGGCTGGAATGCGTGAACGCGCCAAGCACATCGGAGGACAATTGGATGTCTGGAGTAAACTCGGAGCAGGCACGGAAGTCGAGTTGAGCATGCCCGGGCCCATTGCTTATGAGGAACATCCCAAACGCGGCGATTTCCGGTTATTCGGTAAGCGGACGAGACAAAATCATGAGCACGAGTCCTAGTCCAATCCGTATTCTCTCGGTCGACGACCATCCGTTGCTGCGCGAAGGCATCGCAGCACTGCTCGCCAGTCAATCCGACATGAAGTTGATTGCCGAGGCCTCTACAGGGCGCGAGGCTCTCGAACAATTCCGAAAACACCGGCCGGACCTCGCACTGATGGACTTGCAAATGCCAGAAATGGATGGCATCGAGGCGATTCTCGCCATTTGCAGCGAATTCCCCGAAGCACGAATCATTGTGTTGACGACTTACAAGGGAGACGTCCAGGTGCTACGCGCACTCAAAGCCGGTGCGCGAGCTTATTTGCTAAAGGGCCTGTTGCGAAAGGAACTCCTGGAAACGATCCGAGCTGTCCACGCTGGGAAAAAGCGCATTTCTCCAGCGATCGCTTCGCAGCTCGCTGAACACGCGACCGATGACATGCTGACCTCGCGAGAAATCGATGTACTACGCCTGGTTGCCGGCGGAAATGCAAACAAACTGATCGCCGATCAACTCTCGATTACCGAGGACACAGTCAAAGGGCACGTTAAAAACATTCTCTCGAAACTTGGCGCAAACGACCGCACCCAAGCGGTCACTATCGCGCTGAAGCGCGGCATCATCGAACTGTAACCCCCCCGAAAGAGTAGTGGCCGAACCCCCGGTTTTGGGGTCTCAAATCTTCCTAGGCGCGTCTTACGCTTGCTTATTTGACTCAGGAGGATTTCTGCAACGACTTTTTTCCATGTTCCCCAACGCCTGGCCCGGGAAAGGGCTTCTGCTGCTACGGTTAGTTACCGGCATTCTGTTGGTTCACGACGGTATCGCCGCATTGGTTGGAGCGTCCCACCTTGAGTCGGTTACGCTGCAAGTAATCGCGGCAAGCGCAGGAATCTTTCTCCTTGCAGGTTTGTGGACGCCAATTGCCGGTGGACTTCTGGCGATAGCTGAGCTGCGGATGATGGTCACAGGTACTGCCCATCCGCGCGCCACCATCCTATTGGTGGCGATAGGTGTCGCCCTAGCCGCCCTGGGGCCCGGTGCTTGGTCGATCGATGCCCGTCTTTTTGGCAGGCAGCGTCTCGATATTTGAGTGCGATAGGATTAGCTTTTACCCCCTCTAAAGTTGTGTGCCCACCTGTCTCCATAGGACTGCCGGTCAACGCTCCTATCTGGGGTTGTCCGTGCGACGCGGGCTGTTGCACAGTGACGGTCGTGGGTAACGAAGCCATCCGCTTTATCCGAGTTGTAAAGCAGACGGCATCAAGCTCAAGATTTTCCACCACAAAATGCGTGAGTGGATTACGAAAGAGTAGGACCCAACTAACTCATCGGGCCACGGGCTAGGTACAACAGAGTTCGCAACAAGGGGTGAGATATGAATGCGGCTGCAACTTCTCAGGCACTTAAGATGGTTTCGAGGCACGTATTTGGCCACAATTCGGCGTCGTTAGCCGTGGCGGATGTCACACCAATCGTGTTTGTTGTCGATGATGACGTGTCGGTACGCGAATCGCTGGAATTGTTGATCGACTGCGAAGGGTGGCAGCCGAGAACATTCGCGTCCGCACAGGAATTCCTTGACCACCCACGAGTTCGGGTCCCAAGCTGCATGGTGCTTGACGTTTCTCTTCCCGGCATCAATGGTCTCGAGCTGCAGAAGCGTGTCGCCGGCGAGCGGAGCGACATGCCAATCATCTTTATCACCGGCCACGGCGATGTGCCCACCACCGTCCAAGCCATGAAGGCAGGGGCGGTAGAATTCTTCACAAAGCCCTTCCGAGACGACGTGCTGTTGAGCGCCATCCGAGAGGCGCTCGAACGCAGCCGCATTGCTCTTGGTCAGGAAGCCGAGATGAGAGTGCTCCGCGACTGTTATGCGTCACTGAGCCGTCGCGAAAGGCAGGTTATGGCTTTGGTGGTGTACGGGTTGCTAAACAAACAGGTCGGCGGAGAACTCGGCATCAGTGAGATCACTGTGAAGGCGCACCGAGGCCAAGTCATGCGAAAGATGAAAGCCGATTCTCTCGCAGATTTGGTGAGAATGGCATCCAGGCCGAGCCTGATAGCCTAGCGAAACGGCTAAGCCGTTAAGATCCAAGTTTTGTTAGTGACTGTTTGCAGCATCGTACGAGGAGATGAATATGAAAGCAGTTGTTGTGCACCAATATGGCAGTCCTGAAGTACTCAAGTTCGAGGAATACCCTGACCCGGTGGCGGGTCCCGGCGAAGTATTGGTGCGGGTCGCTGCCACGAGTGTGAATCCGATCGACTACAAACGACGCGCCGGGTTGATGAAAGACTCTTATCCCATCAAGTTTCCGGGGCTGGTGGGAGTGGATATTGCGGGGACTGTCGTCACGGTCGGGCCCGGAGTGGAGGGCTTTTCGCGAGGTGACCAGGTGTTTGCAATGGCGGCCGACACGTACGCCGAACTTTGCGTGGTGAAGGCGACGATCCTAACGAAAGTTCCCAAGGGACTCGACTTGATCCATGCGGCGGCGCTGCCGCTGGTGACGACGACTGGCAACCAGCTGATTTCCGCTACCGGGATCAAAACGGGCCAGACGGTTCTCGTCGTAGGTGCCGCTGGAAATGTCGGGCGTTCGGCGGTTTTCACTGCGAAGCAGCGGGGAGCAGTCGTGATTGCAGGGGTGCTAAAGAGCCAGATGGATGAAGCGAAGACCATAGGCGCAGATCAGTTGGTCGCAACCGATGACGACAATGCGATTGCAAATCTTCCGATGCTGGATGTCGTCGCTGATACGGTCAACGGCAAGACTGCTGAAAAGTTGATCGCCAAGGTCAAGCCGGGGGGAGTGTTTGCATCGGTTCTCGGTGCACCACGGAATGCCGAGAAGTACCCAGCCGTAAAGGTGGTACCGGTGTACGGGACACCTGATGCGAAAACTCTTCAGTTCATGGCCGAGGCCGTCCGAGATGGCAAACTGGTGATCCCGATTAGCCGAAAGCTGCCACTCAGCGAGGCGGCCGAAGCTCAAGCCGCCGCGGAGGAGGGTGGTATCGGAAAGGTCTTGCTGGTGGCTTGACATTATTTTGCGAACAGAGGACACGAAAGGGAAATCGCAAATGAAAAAGGGTCTGCGCGGAATCAACCCCGCTTCGAAGCCGAGTGGCGACGGATGTGTGGAATGCGTGGCGTCACGAAAAGGTTGGTGGTTTCATCTCCGTCGGTGTGCGGAGTGTGGGCACATCGGATGCTGCGACAGTTCTCCGAATCAGCATGCATCAAAGCATGCGGCGGCAACAGGGCATCCGATCATAACCAGCTTCGAGCCGGGTGAGGATTGGTTCTTCGATTATGAGAAACAGCGGACGATCAAAGGTGTGGAATTGCTTCCGCCGCACGCGCATCTCGAAAGTCAGCCCGCACCTGGACCCGCAGGAAGGGTGCCAGCCAACTGGGAATCGCTCCTACACTAGCTGCCCGTTAAAAGGGTAGCCAGCAGATGAAACGCTTCCTTTAGACCGTAGGTGTTTCCCGCAGAATCCTAATTTGTCGACAACAGGAGGCAGCGCATGAATCTACCTGACGCGCCGATTGCACACGAAGGCTTCTTCGCAGCTCACTTCTTCACCGTGAGCGACCAGGACAAATCGAAGGACTTCTATGTCCGAATTCTTGGCGGGAAAGTGATCAAGCCAGACAATCCCTGCTACATCAAGCTGGCTAATACGTGGATCATTCTCAATTCCGGCGGTGGCCCGACTCCCGACAAGCCAAAGGTCCTTCTTGAAACACCGTCGGATCTGAACAGAGTAAGTAGCTTCCTTAATTTGCGTGTCGCCGACATCTGGGCCTGCTACAAACAATGGGGCGACAAAGGAGCGTTCTTTCTTACCGAGCCATTAGACAATCACGGCTGGGAATGGCGCTGCTACATGCGAGATCCCGACGGCTACCTCATCGAGGTCGGCCAATATGCTGAAGTTGCGCTCAACTGGTTCAACAAGCGCAGCTAATTTAGGAAGCGATAAACAAGAGGACGTTCGAAGCTTCGCAGGGTCAGCGCATGAAGCGATTCGCTCCCTGGTGAGGCGCGCAATCAAGAGCGGCGACATTACGCAGGGACCTCGACGCAAATGATTTGCTTGGGGCTCTAGTCGGCGTTTCCAACGTCGCGTCGGGTCCGCCTCTTACAGGGTTTTTCGACGACCGCCCGCACAAAATATAACCGATACCATCGTCTAATTGATTTACTCCCCTCACCTCTGGCTTAATCGCAATTGTTCGGGATGCACGTTGATCGGGCTTAGAAACTTTTTGTGAAGGAGAACACACCGTGTCTGAACTTCTGACGAAATCTGTGGCGCAACACCAACAGGAACAGAAGATGGAAACACGCACCGCCCTGGGCCGTATCGCCGGTTTTAGCATCGTTGCGACAGCCTTGGCAGTGCTCGCCGTTCTCGTCGCCGCAGCCGTTTACGCGCAGGGCGCGCAGGACAAGTACTCGCTGAAATCGCCGAGCGGAATCGCGTTCTCCGACTTCAGGGGATACGAGGACTGGTCGGTGGTCTCTTCTGCCCGCACCGACGAGGTGCTCAAGGTGATCGTCGCCAATCCGGCGATGATCAATGCCTACAAGACCGGCGTACCCGGCAACGGCCAGGCGTTCCCGGATGGCGCTAAGGTCGCGAAGCTCCAGTGGAAGTTCAAGAAGAGCACCGAAGCCCCCTTCGTCGTGGATGTGCCAGACGTCTTTAGCCAGGCTTTCGTTATGGAAAAGGACAGCAAGAGATTCCCGAAAACCGGCGGATGGGGATACGCGGTGTTCAACTACGAAGCCGCATCGGACAAGTTCACGGCCGATGCGAATAGCCCCTCCGACTGCGGACACTCGTGCCATGTGGCCGTGAAGGCGAAGGACTACATCTTCCACCCATACCAGAAGCGTTGAACCAATCCTGCCCCGACAAGGCGATTTCGCCGCCTTGGCCGCAAGGGTCCAACACGACGTGGGGCAAGCAGAAAGTTGCGATCCGTTGAAAGAGGGTTTATGTCAGCAGATAAAACAGGAACCGCCGCGAGTGCCGGTCGAGCACTACAGCCCACGGAAACAAATCCTCTCGATTTTGTGCCCGACAAAATTCCGTTCGACACTCCCTATGGCCCACCGATATCGCTAGACCGGGCCCAAGCGGTAATTCAAGCGGCGGTGGCAGAGGCCAAGAAACGGAATTGGAAGATGAACATGGCCGTCGCCGATTCCGGCGGCAACCTCGTCGCCTTTCAACGCATGGACGGTGCCATGCTTGCCTCCATTCAGATTGCCGAGCACAAGGCACGCGCAGCCGCGACCTTCCGGCGCCCAACCAAGGTATTCGAAGACGGTATCAACCTTATGCATCTCAACTATCTGCTCGCGTTCGATGGAGTCATTGCATCTCGAGGTGGCATTCCGCTCATTGAGAACGGCTCCATCATTGGCGCAATCGGTGTTTCGGGAGGCACGGATTCCCAGGACGAAATCGTCAGCAATGCAGGCGCGGCCGTAGTTAACCAACTCCCGGCAATAAACAAATAAACCAGGTATCGAGAAAGCGTTAGGCCATCACGTATTTCCGAGACAGAAAAACGATAGGAGAATGAAATGACAACTGCAAGCGCACCTACGAAGTCCGCACAGATTCGCGTCGAACGGCGGACGCCCGCCTACTGGCGCGTTACGTTCGACAACCCGCCGCTCAACGTCATGGGCCCGGAAATGGTCAAGGAATTCCAGGAAGTCATCAACACTCTCGAAGCCGACGAGCAGGTCAGAGTCGTGGTCTTCGACAGCGCGGTGGACGACTACTTCCTGAATCACTCCGATTTCACGGCGAAGCTGGAAGACTTGACCTCACTGCCGCCCGGTCCGACGGGCTTGCCCCCTTGGCCGGACTTCCTCGTGCGTCTGACGCGATTGCCAGTCGCCTCCATCGCACTCATCCGCGGCCGTGCGACGGGCAACGGCAGCGAGATCACGCTGGCCTGCGACATGAGTTTCGCCAGCCGCGAAAAAGCCATCATTTCGCAATGGGAGGTGGGCGTGGGCATGGTCGCCGGCGGCGGTCCCATGGCTCGGCTTCCCCATCTCATCGGCCGAAACCGCGCCCTCGAGGTGCTTTTGAGCTCCGAAGACATCCGGGCAGACCAGGCCGAGGCCTACGGCTACATTAATCGCGCACTGCCCGACGCCGATCTGGATCCGTTCGTAGAGGCGCTCGCGACCCGGATCGCCAAGTTCGACAAATGGGCCATCGCTCAGACCAAGCGGCTCGTCAACACCAGCCTGCCGCCGGACGTCGAGCTCGGTGCCGGATGGGATGCCTGCATTGGTTCACTCGGGCGGCCTGCCGCGCAGAATGGGATCAAAGCGCTGACGGCGCTCGGCTTCCACAAACCAGGCGATGTCGAAAATCGGCTGGGCTACTACCTGGGCCAACTCGCACGCTAGGTCGGCGCCCGGCGCGATTCTCAACTCCAGAATTTGGAGGATCGCAGTCGTTCGACAGCGAATCTTGGAGGACCTGTTTCAAAAGTCTGCAGTGATGTTTTACATTTCCTGCACCAAGGAGGTTTGTATGTCTCAGAAAGCCAGCGGCGCAAAGCCTGCTCAGCAAAGCGGAATCCGTGCTCACCAACCCGGACAGGAAGTGTTCAAAGCCATCTTGTCGGAGGATATTGATTGGAAACCGTTCCCGGCGTTCCCACCTTCCGTCCGGCTAGCCGTCGTCGTGGGTCAGCCCTCGGAGCCCGGCCCTTACACAATCAGGGTCAAATCGCCTCACGGCGCGAAGCTGATGCCTCACAAGCACCCAGAGGATCGGGTCTATACCGTGATTTCCGGCGTCTTTTATATCGGACTGGGTGATGAATTCGACGCGAGTAAGTTGGAAGCCTATCCGCCCGGCGCCGTGATCATTCTCCCTGGCAACACGCACCATTTCCACTGGGCGAAATCAGGCGAGTACGTCACGCAAATAACCGCGATGGGGCCGCTTGGACTGGAATACCTCAGCGCGAATGACGATCCGCGAAACAACAGCGGTTAATTCACTGGAGAACGGATCACCTGAAGCACCGGTGCAGTCGGCTGGGGAACTCGATATGTGGTCCATGAGTCCGACTGCGGAGGGTACTATGGCGGTCACCACCGAAATCGCGCCGAATATCTATCGCATCTCGATTTTTGCTCAATGGGCCAATCTGCAGTTCAACCATTTCCTGGTGAACGACGATGAGCCCTTGCTCTTCCACACCGGGCTACGGGGAATGCACGCGGAAATTCGCGAAGCGGTCTCAAAGCTCATCAAACTTTCCGAGTTGCGCCACATCAGCTTCAGCCATTTTGAGTCAGACGAGTGCGGGTCGCTCAATGAATGGTTAGCCGCGGCGCCCAATGCCGATGTGATCTGCAGCCAGGTTGGTGCGCTCGTGAACGTGAACGACTTCATTGGCCGGGAGTCACGCGCCCTAACTGACGAGGGGACCTTTGCAACGGGGAAGTACCGATTTCGCTACTGCCGCACCCCTCATCTGCCTCACGGTTGGGACGCTGGCGTCCTCTTCGAAGAAACTCAGAGGACGCTGCTCTGCTCGGATTTGTTCCATCAGAATGGCGACGTCGAGCCGCTCACCTCTGGCGATGTCGTGGGCCGCTCGCATCAGGCGATGAAGGAATATCAGGCGGGCATCCTTGCGGAGTATGTCCCGTACACTCCACTGACCGCGGAGAACTTGAAAAAGCTCGCCGACCTGAAGCCCAGAACGCTCGCCATCATGCATGGCTCTAGCTTCACAGGTGACTGCGCCCAAGCACTGGATGACCTCGATGTAATGTTACGCGACGTTTTCGGCCAGCAGAAATAGGAAACGGAGCCAAGTTCCTGCTGCACTGAAAGCATTCAGACCAGACAGAAGCTGAATGAAGTGGTGACAACGGCTCCGGGATTCATGTCACGAAGGGGAGAAACATGAACGCGAAACCGCAGGTAGAACAGTCCGCGCAAGAGAAACAGATCCGTGCGGCGCTGGATCAGCATTGGGCGGCGTCCGATGCCAACGATTTTGAAACGGAGCACCGCATCTATCTCGAGGACGCGGTGCTGGAATACCCGCAGTCCCGCGAGAGGACCCGCGGTCGAAGCAACATCCAGAACCAGCGCGCCAGCCAGCCGAACAAAAAACGATTTTCGATCCGGCGAATCCTTGGCCGCGGTGATCTTTGGGTCACCGAATTCATCCTGACCTATGACGGCAAACCGTCCTACACCGTCAGCATCATGGAGTTCAACGGCGACAAGGTTGCGCGGGAAACACAGTACTTTGCGGATCCATTCGCGGCTCCCGCATCGCGCGCTCAATGGGTCGAACGGATGGACAACTAATCTCGACGCGCGAGGATTCGCTGGCGGCAGCGCCATTTTGGGGTTTGCATATCTTGCGATGGAGGTACAAGCGATGGATTGGAAAAGGTTGGTCGAGTTTGCGCTGATGGGCAACGGTAATTTGGAACAATACGCCATCCTGCTGGTGCGCGTTTCGATCGGGCTGTTCTTCGCCATCTCCGGCGCAAACAAATTGTTTGTCGCCGGTGGAACGAAACCCGTTTACGACACGCTCGTGCGGGCCAAAATCCCGTTTCCCTATCTGATGGCTTATTTCGTGTCGGGTGTCGAGTTCGTTTGCGGATCGTTGGTGGCCGTGGGGTTTCTTTCCAGCTTCGGCAGCGTGGCTTTATTGATTGATATGATTGTCGCCACCCTGACCAGCGCGGTTACCACCGTGCCTAAGGGACTTTCGTTTCTTCGCTGGCTCGACGATTTCCTCTATCTTCCGGAAGTCCTGTACGTGCTCTTCTTTATCTCGCTGATCTGCTCTGGCCCCGGAAAGTTCAGTGTGGATTACTGGCTCGCAGGCAAATTACTGGGGTGATCGGCAGCCCCGTTGACTCGCGCATGGCATTCAACAAGGAGGAAAAAATGAAGAGAAAATACACGCACGAAGAGACTGCAAAGCTCGCCTACGAAACGGATTGAAGTTCGTTTTTCTGACCAAGGGAGAAAACTTGCGGCAGGCCTCAAGGGTGTATCTTCGGCAGGAGGAACTTATGGATCACAATGAGTCAGTGCGGAAATTCGAACACTTAATGTTGAAACAGGCTGACCACGCGCGCGAAGCGGCAATTGAGCTTGAGGCTTTGGTTTCGCAGATGCCGAGTCAGAAATCTCGGCAGGTCGCGGAGCTACAAGTAAAGGCAAGCCACAAACAAGCCAAGGAGTTTCGCGAACTCGCGCGGAAAGTCCACGAAACCTAGAAGCAGAGGCGGTCCCGTTGGTTTCTTTAAGATCAGCCAACGGGCGTTGCACCACGGGAAGCGAAATCTTCGCCGAGAACCACTCATCCCACGTCCGGTAACCGCTCGTAAGTGTTCGCGATTTGCTCCATTATCCTTGGGTGGAAAGTTTCACTACACGATCGCAAAGTCCTTGGCGTCCTCTCCGCATTCCTCTTTTCCGGAATCTTCTGATCGCGGACCTGGTTTCGGACATCGGCACGTTCATGCAGAGTGTGGGTGCGGCGTGGCTGATGACCTCGCTCACGACGAGTCCGATGTATATCGCGCTGATTCAAACAGCGAGTGCGCTGCCATTTTTCGTTCTGGCATTGCCGGCCGGTTCCATCGGAGACATTTTTGATCGTCGCAAACTGATCCTGCGAACCGAATTGTGGATGCTGGGGATAGCCATCGTGCTCGCAGCGACGACGATTACCGACACAATGACGCCGTGGTTGCTGCTTCTGCTGACCTTTGGGCTTTCGGCGGGTGACGCGATTGAAGCTCCAACGTGGCGAGCTATTTTCCCTGAGCTTGTGCCGAAAGAAGATCTGTCGCCCGCGCTGGCGTTGAACGGAATTGAATTCAACCTGGCTCGCGCAGTCGGCCCCGGCCTGGCAGGACTGATTATCGCCGTAGCCGGCGTAGCCACGGCGTTTGTGCTGAACGCGCTTTCTTTCCTGGGCGTAATTGCCGTAATCGCACGTTGGAAACGTCCTGCGGGAAAAAAACAGCTTCCCGCGGAGACGCTCGGTGGAGCGACCATCGCAGCGCTACGCTACGTGCGCTATTCACCCGACATTCAGAAGCTGTTGTTCCGCTCGGCCTGCGTGATCTTTTTTTCGAGCGCGTTTTGGGCGCTGATCCCGGCAGTGGCAAGAGAGTTGACGGAGAGTTCGCTCGGTTACGGATTGCTGCTCGGCTTTTTCGGAGTGGGTGCGGTAATTGGAGCGGTGGTGCTGCAGCGCGCGCGCAGCAAATTATCGGTCGAGTGGGTTGTTTCTGGGGCGACAGTGGTGTTCGGAGGTGTAATTCTTGCGCTTGCGACCTTGCACCGGTTGCCGTTGCTGTGCTTTCTGATTTTGTTTGGAGGCGCAGCGTGGACGGTGTTCATGTCCACGTTCAACACGCTGGCACAGAATCTTGCGCCCGACTGGGTGAGAGCGCGCGTGCTGGCGATTTACCTTTTCGTGTTTCAGGGAAGCGTGGCACTGGGCAGCACACTTTGGGGCGTTGCTGCGGAACATTCGAGCGCAAACACAGCGCTGGTGTTTTCGAGCATTGGCCTTGGCGCTTGCTTGGTGCTTCCCGTTTTTGTGCGATTGCCCGCGGCAAGGGGTTCCTTGGAGGCATGGAACCATTGGGGAAAACTGTCGATGGTTACGCAACCGGAGCCCAACGAAGGGCCGGTGCTTGTCGCGATTGAATACCGCGTCGATCCGCAGAAGGTGGCGCTGAAAGTCGAATGGCCCGTACCTGTAAAAGGCCTGGTTCCAGGTGAGCAGGAGGACGCCAAGACTATCGGCGATGTCGGCAGGGCGTCCCCAAAAATGATTAACGAGGAAGGTCGCCGTCTTGTACATGGCGTCTCTTCTCTCGCGCTGTTGAAACGCCATGTAGCCCTTGCGAAACTCGTCGGAAGAGGGAGCGTTCATCTTGATCATGAACGTCGCCTGCCGTTTCTGAGTGTAATGGACGGCGCGGCGCTCTGGTGGCGCGGTGAAAGTGATTTTCCGCGAACGACGTTCTCAAGAAGGGCAGCCAGAAGAATGAGAACGAGCGCCTGGTCGAACGTCACGAACTGCTTCATAAGAAGAAACAGTGCCAGGAGAAAAGATGTTCGTCCCCAACCCCATCTTTTCATCGCGGCAAAGAATTTGGCGAGTTCGTTCATGACAACGGCGCCGGATCACATATAGAACCGGTATTCCTCCTGCGGCTTCACCGTTGCCGGCATTTCCGCCAAGATTTCACCAACGCGCCGGGAAAAGGCGAGGGTGATGGGCTCGCTGACTGAAAAATCGGCACTGTTCCAGTTGAGCTTGGTCAGCGCCAGTATCTCGCGCAGGACCATGTCCATCGGCGATGTGCCGTGATGTTCGACAATTTCCTGCGGCTGGGGGCTGCGCATGCCGGGGTATGTACGGAGGTAAGGCACATAACCCTGCGTGTAGAGCAGGTAGTCCTGGTCGTCAAACCGGACCCAGGTGCCCCGCAGCGGCGGATAGTCGCCCTGGCGCAGGAATTGTATTCCGCGTCTTTGTATCGCCACGAGATCCGAATAGGCGATTCCCTGAATGGCCTCTTTGAAACCCGCGAGTTCTTCGGGCCAGAAGCGGGACGACTTGTGTACGACGATCCGTTCCGGTTTTCCTCGCCGATGCCTGTCGTAGAGGCCGAGCACATCGCGCATGAGGTCGCGCGCATCCGTGCGCGAAAGGTGCGGGGAGCGGCTGACGGCGTCATCCCACTCGAACGGTTTTCCCCGGAGAACGAATCCGTCGCCGCCATGCGTGAATGCTTGTGCCAAACCCGTCCGCATGCGGGGATTTTGCGAAAGGCGCTCACGGT
Organism: uncultured Acidobacteriota bacterium; assembly: GCA_963733775.1. Lineage (GTDB taxonomy): Bacteria > Acidobacteriota > Terriglobia > Acidiferrales > UBA7541 > Acidiferrum. Next base: position 2,025,045 of record CAVTEE010000006.1, read on the forward strand.
AAAATGAAATGCCGACATAGCACGTCGACGGCTGACCGAGCGCAAGGCGCCAAGGGTGTCCGCCTGCCTTGTGATAAAGCGCAGTGAAAAAATTCCAGGCTTTCGTTGCGGCGTCCTGAGACCTTTTTCCGTTCGCTGGCGGTCCAATATTGAGAGAACGCTCCAGAATCAATTGTGTCGGAAGCTCGAAAGCCATCGCTTCGGCCTTGATCGCTCGTCGTAAATTGTGATGGGCGGCGAGAGCGTCGTCCTCAAGTCCCAGGGAGAGATCCATTTCCGGGAAGAGGAATTGCAATCCGACTTCGCGTTTACGCAGCGCGCTTTTTTCTTCGGGCAAAAGCCGCCGACGCACCTGTTCTCCTCCGCGATTGACAAAACTGCATTTTTCCAAAGTTTCGTCGGAGATGGCGAGCACAACGACTTGTGGTTGGGGCTGCCGCTCCTTGAGATTATGGATGCCATCGATATAGAGCTTTGTAACGGCTGCGAGCCGATCATGGTAATCGGGGGTCTGGAGTGCCTGGCTGAGAGCGTCTTCGCTGATTGGTTCTTGCCAGGTTTCGCCATAGACGAGCTGGCACTGAAACGGAAACTCTCCGTTGAAGCCGGGGAAGTGCGGGTAAATGAAGGGCTGCCTGCCGTCATTCAGAACGGGATGTTGGCACGCGCTCATCCACTCCTTGACCCGAAAAATAAGTCTGGGAAGGCCGACGATGCCGACGGTGATCGTCGAGAGCGGCGGCCGCTCCTGCTCAAGGACGGTATAAGGTCCATAGAGAGCAAGGCCAGTCTTCGGGTCAATGTGATGGTGATGGCCGCCGAAGGCGAGCAGGGGTTCTTCAAGCACCCCTGCCTCGAAGTTCGGCGTTTCAATTCTCGGCGGCGGGATCGGCTTCGTATTCGTCCGCTGTCGCTTCGCTCGCTGCATCCACTAGCTCCTCGACGGGGGTAGGTAGTTCAAGCGCCCGCCAGTCAAAGTCGTCTGCCAAGTTGTAAATCAGGGAATCGAGATTCGCGCGGTCGTTGGCGATGCCAACGGGCAGCCGGATGAAGGCAGGGCGCGTGTCGACCAGCATGTGATTGATCGCCTGCGTGCATGCGGATCAGCGACCTGCGGTCGGAAAGGACGTAAGACCAAAACCTGGAGTGATAGAGAATCTGGAGATTGCGTTCACGGCCCGTCCAGCGCATCGCCAGGACTCCGAGCTTTGGGCCGCGGAGAAGGGTTTGCGGGGTGCCGTCCTTTGTAAAAATCCAGGTGGGAGAAATGTGGACGTAATATTTGCCGCCCAGATAGATCACGGGCAATTTGGCGGCAATGTGACGGCAGAATTTTACGTTTCTGTCCTTGTCGAAATAAAACTTCGTCACTGTGCGGGGCCGGGCCGACGCCCGCCAAGCGTAGGTGCGGTCAACCTGCGGCTCCAGAGCGGGGAAAAAGAAGCGTTTTCGCATGTCGCCATCGGCGGTCACCAGACCAACGTGAAAGCAGTGACGCTGAATCGTCATGTTGAGCAACGCGATGTGCAATCTGTACAGGTCGGGGTCTTCAACCATGCTGGAGATCGCGAGCCGTTGCGCCCTCTGCGGCTCGCACACGGGTATGAGCGGCCCTTCTTCGGCTTCAAGGTTGTGAAACGAGAAAATGCTGTCGCCGTGCCGCAGGAACGCCGGCATGAACGGTTTTTCCTCTCCGCGCTCGATTTGGGAGAGGCGAATTTCCTGCTTCAGGGTTTCCTTGCCGACAGTCCCTTTGCCTTTCGGCCCGCGCAGGTGTCGCGAAATGGGGGCGAGCCATGCGAATTCAGGAATATTGATGATGGGGAGCAAGTTGCACGAGAGTGACTCGTCGACAACGTCGGGCTTCGCTACTGAAACCGCGCGTTCCGCGACAAGAGTTGTGCGGCTGATATTCCCCGACGGCGCGACGATTTGTCCCCTGGCGGCGATGGGCGATGGCGGAACGGCGTTTTTCAGGATTGCGACCAATGTCGTGAGATTGCGGTTGAAGTCGCGCGCGTTGCGGAAGTCGATCATGCTGAGATGTTTCAGGAGAACGGGTATGTACGGGCAGTCTTTGGCAAGAAGGGGAATGACGCGCGCCTGCCGCCCGGCGGGGTCTTGAAACAAAGCGGCCTGCCACTCCGCATCCGTCCAGCCGGATGCACTCGTGAAGTAGTCCGGCGTCAGCACGAGCGCAATGAATCTGCTCGTTTCCAGGCCCCGGTTTACTTCTCCGGTGATGCTCTGGCCCGGCGAGATTTCCGCTTCGTCAAGCCACACCTGGATATTTCTGCCGCCGATATCGATTTCGCGGAGATGCTGCGCCAGCGACCTGGCCCAATCCTTGTCGGTGCTCCTGTGGGAAATAAAAATATCGCGGGTAAATGCGGCCATGGCCGACACGGTGCGCTGTGGAAACTTCTCGGCAAGTTCGGTGATCGCCTTCGCGGCGCCGCGCGCGATGAAAACCATTTCATTCTCGTCTTCGCCGAAGTAACGGGCGATGCGCCGCGCGAGATCCTCGGATGGTTTTTCCGCACCGGATTCAAGCTGAACGAGATAAGGATGAGTAATGCCGAGGCTGGTTGCTGCAACGCGGAGAGACAGAGGAGTCCCAAACTTAGTCTGTCTGAGTCTGCGGAGGCGTTCGCCAAACTCTTCCGCGTGCATGGGTGGTAGGCTAACAGCCTACCACCGAGGGGTCAAGGGAAAACTCTTTCGCCACATCTTCGCTACTTGATTCGGCGACGCTTCCCGTTGGTTGGGCGGCGAGTGCCGGTGGGCGCGGGTTCTCTTTCGTGCGTACTGACGCCCAGTCAATAGGACGGAAAATCCGGCGCATCACTTATGAATTTCCGAGGACCTTCATGGCTGCCGTCTTAGGGTCGCCATAGAATATCGGATCGACGTGCTCCACGATATCGCCGCTAACATCTAGAAAGTTCCGCTTGTTCTCGATCGGAATAAGAGCGCGCTTTGCACCATTATCCTTCGCTACTTGAAGCGGCTCTGTGAGGGACCGGAGAGGCTTGATGTTTCCTTGAACGCTCATGTCTCCCAAGACGAGGAGCGCAGGGCTGACAGGGGCTTTCCTGAGCGCGGAATAGGACGCCACGAAAAACGCGACCCCCACTTCGGCCTCAACGCGATTGCCAAGAAGGTCGATGACCTCAACGTGTAAGTCGGAAGTCTCAAGGTCGCGTGCAATGCCGAGCTCTGTTTTTTTTGCCTGGACGTAACTGAAAGCGCGCTGAACCGATTCTTTCATCATTCCGGAAACGCCGCCAGCCATCTTCAGCTTCCCGGTTCCGCTCGATACCGAAACTTCCAGGCGGTAGAGGCCAACCGTTCCGTCTGAGGTGACGCCGGCGGTGTAGACCGTGCCGGGAGACAGCGGATCTGTGGAGATTAGGTCGCGACCGCCTTGCTCGGGCACACCAACAAATTTCTCCTCTCCTGTCTCCTGCAACGTATAGCTGAACGATGTCTGATAGTATTCGAAGGAGCCCATTTTCTTCAGCTGTTCCTTTACGCGTCGCCGGCCCTCAAGCGCGAACTCAAGGATTTCCGCAAGTTCGCTCTGTGTCACTTCGCCATTCGGGAAGAGTATCTTCATCAGCCCGGATACGGTCTTACGGACCGCTTTGCGATCACGGGCGTTGAGGTGAGCGCCCATCGAGAAATGTCGGTCGATAATCTCGGTGAAATTGTGTTTCCGCATATCGCGAAGTGCTTCTGCAAGATAGTCAACGACAAACCCGTAGTGGTCTGTGAACAACTCATTGCGCATCTGCGGAATCTCCCAGCCGGGGAGATAGAAGTGCAGGCGGTCGATGAACGCCATGTCATCGCGAATGATATCGGGCATCGGTGCGAAGAGATGGCCGGTCTGAACCATAACGTCGACGGGCTGATTGGTGTTGCCGAACAGCGCGATGCTGGCATCGCCCGCGACGGCTTCCTGCCCTCGCTGGAATGTGCCGGACTCGCAATAGGTCTTCATCGTCGTGATGACTTCTTTCGGCATCTTCTGGAGGTCAGCGACTTCATCGAAACCGACGACATCCCAGATCTGCACCATCCCCTTTTGGCGCCCGGTCATGTAACCGAACAGATTGGCGACCGTGGTCCCACCGGTAAGGAGGGCAGTGTAGGGCGAGATTTCCTGCACGACGTAACTCTTGCCGGTGCCACGCGGGCCAAGCTCCACGAGATTGTAATTTCGCTCCGCCAAGGGAATGAGTCGCACCAAAAACAGTAGCTTCAGGCGCCGGGACATGCCACTGGGCTCATAGCCCATGCTTCGCACGATGAGATTGAGCCATTCCTCCGTCGTGAACTGCTTCCGGACGTTTCTATACTCGTCCAAGTCGAAGGTTGCGATCTGAATGGGCGTCAATTTCTCAATCCAGAACGGGTTCTTGCCTCCAGCCTCCTCGTCATATTCGAAGCGCATGTCGAGTTGCGCCCAGACGCCTCCCATGAGAAGGCGCTCGTAATCGCGCACATATTGATTGGGGACATGGAGGAATTTGTTATTAAAATTGACGGCCTCGGCCCAATAGTCGGAATCGACCAGCCTAACCTTCACTTTATCGATGAAGGAATATTTCCCGTTTTCCTTAACCTTACTCTGCGCCTTCGCGGACTCGTCGGGGCGAATGTAATTGTTTGCGAGCGTGTCGTTGACGACTTGCAATCCCATTTGGATCGAAACTTCATCAGAGGACGCGCAGTATTTCCCGAGCAAGAATTCGAGCACGAAAACAGGAACGTTTGCGCCGACCTTGACCTTGCGGACGAGGTCCTTTGCGCACCACCTTTCCGGCGAAGAGTTGGTTCGCCTTGTCATCGAGTGGGTCGCGGGCGGTTGATGTTGCACTGCTCATGCTTAAACTCCAAGACGTACAGGGATGTCGTTAGGTGAACGGTAGAGCTCCGCATCCGTTGCAGGATCTTGAACGACGATTCGCAGGGACGCCACACTCTCATCGCTCAAAATGAACGCAACGGTGACGGGCTTTCCGGGTTGGAGCTTGACGGAGCCCGTGGCACGATCGAGATCAGCTTCAATGGCCATCCCGACGCCGCCAACTTGCTTGCCCGACGAAATTAGCAGCGGACGAACGACAAGCTCTCTCGAAAAGAGGGAGAGGTTTTTCGAATCAAGTTGAATGGTGACGCTGAAAATGCGGTTCGTCACCGCATCAGGGAGGCCCGTTACGGTGACGGGGCCGACGGCGGTCGAACGGTCTGGTTTCGACGCTGTCATGCGCACCGTAAGAACTGGTATGACCAACTCTTGCAAGGAAGGCCCGCCGTGGTGAAAAGCGAGATCTCCACCCGCTTTGAACACGCCAGTGCCGAGAGGAAAAACAAAATCAAGGTCTGAGTCGTAGCCAAGTGCGGCAGCACTCACCCTGACGCAACTAGTCGGAGTTGCTCCCCCGCGTCCGATCCAACAGCGGCGGTGGAGATCGATCTCGTCACCGCCGGGCGAGTCTATGCGCATTGATTCGTCGCGATCGGAAGGAAAGAAGAGATGGCCATGGTCAGCCGTCAGGACAGCTTGTCCGACACCCGCTGCGGCAAGTTTACGGATCGCTCGCGCCAGGTTATCTATGACCGTGTCCATGACCTGTCGGGCCTGGAACGAAAAGCCCGTCTCACCGGCATGGTCGATCTCCTGCGAGCGCACTACGATGACCTGGGCTCCCTCGATCTTCTTTGCGAGCTTCGATGGTTGCAGGCTCAAGAGCTCGTCTAGGGATAGATCAGCCAGGTTCGGCACGCGTGCTGCAGCGAATTTCTTACGAGCTGCGAGATCTGGAAGGAACGTATCGTCGATGCGCACACCGAGTGTGCCGTCCTGCTCGACGACGCTGAAGCTCGACGACGCCCCAGGCTGAAGGGCCGCCATTCCAATCGGTGTGATGCTAGGCAGCGCACATATAGCGGGCTGGACAATGACTTCGGTGGTTTTTGGGAGCCGTTCAGCGAGCTCAACTCCCATCTCGAAGCGCATGGCATCGACAAGAAAATATGCGACAGGCTTGGGGCGCTCGGCGACGATCTCACTGTAGATGTGCGTTTGGTGCAATGGGGTTGATAACGTCCAGTTGCCGCGCACGATGGCCCTTGTGAAACCATCAGCCATGGTGCGGCAGATTTCTTCGTAGGCGCCTCGAACAACTGCCAAGGGGATGTTCATGGGGTTCGTCGTCAAGGTTAGCTATCCATGCCTCAAGACGCCTCTGCGCCTGGTCCAGGCGAAACCAGCCGTCCTTGGACGTGTAAGCGTCGATCCAGGTGTTTGCGTCGCCGGTGGTCTTGCTGACAGCTCCTCGCACGGACACACACAAGTGTCCCAGCTCTGCCATCCGCCGGCAGGCCTCCCACTGGGCCTTTCGACCTACGTCGCGGTCAAGCCAGAAGCTATTCTCACGACTACTTATGATCGCCAGAGCTTGGTCGAATTGTTTTGTTGCTATGAGATTACCGCAATGTGCGAGGATGGCACGCTCTTCAAAACGGAATGTGTCAATTGAACCGAGAGCGTCAGGCGGAAGTTTGGCGTCGCGAAGACCTAGCTCGGCCTCCACGCGGTCGGCCATCGTCGAATAGGCCTCGGGGAAATTCGTGCGAAGCTGCCGCGCGAGTTCCCTCAACGCGGTTAATTCATCCTTTGTGCTCAGGCGCCGGTACTGCTTCAAGAGCAGCCGGTGGAGTGCAGTTCAGGTCGCCCCTGAACTCACCTGCTAGAACGAATCGAAATGTGACGGATCGAAGTTTCGCCAGTGCGGCGCCTTCGGGGAGCTGCAGGCCGAGCCTCGATAGAACCAGCTTGGTGAGTTCGCGGACCGCTTCCTTGGTTTCGATTTCGGCATCGCGCGCGTCGCTGGCGAGCCAGGCCCCCAGCAGACCGTCGTTTCCCGAGGTGTCGTGGAAGATGGATTTGAGAATTGAGGGTGGCTCAGCCGACGACGTGTCCGACGATGCGCGAGCAAGGTCCTCATAGGAAACGTGCTCGGGCGCGAGCATCTCGTCGATGACGCCGTCGGTGTAGCGGTGACGCAAGACGTTGCGCGCGAGCCGCTTGAGCTGTGGCTCATAACACTCTCCCGCCTTTTCGAGCTCCATAAGCACCGAACCGTGGCGGTCGCGGTCGAAGGCAGGCAGGTAGAGGAGCACGCACTCCGGCGCATCCCCACAGACAAATGGCTCCACGACTGCGCGGAGTTCGAACATCGAGCCGTCGTATTCTGCCAGACGCGCCGGCAAGGCGCCGATTGTTACGGGCACAGCCTCGTGGCTGGTTCGCGCTCCGCCACGCACCTCTGCAATAAAAGGCGAAAATTCGCGGCGAGAATCGTACCAAACGACGACCTTCCTGGCCTTTAGCTTCTCGGCAAGCTGGTTGACGACGTATTCGTGGAGCGGATGCATCAGCGCGCTCCCCCGTCGGCGACAGCGTTTGCAACCCGACGGCCGCGCGCTCGACCGCCATTCGCGTTGGAGGCAGGAGCTTCGAGCAGGCTCTTCAGGGCAGACTTGACTGCGATCGAGGTCCGCTCCCGCACGAGCTCATCGACCGCACGCGTCGGAGTTGGCCGCGGCTGCCAAGTGCCATCGTCGCTCTCGACCCAAAACAGGTTGTCAAGTCCGTGAGCGATAGCGAGGCTCCGGTCGGTCGCACACTTGGGAACAACACGCTCAGGCCAGAGGTACATGGCCAAGTGCGCCCAATCGTAGTCCCCGCGACAAAGCGCGTCCCATGTGGTCTTCAATTCTCTCTGCCAAGACTTCTGATGCGGCACGAGCCGCCAGAGAGGAGCAAAATTGATTATGACCCCGTCTTCAAGCGTCGGGTTCCAAAGAGGCGCGACGCGTTTTACTTCTTCAAAAAAAGCACGCAATTCCTCGATACAGGATTCTTGGGCAACGAGCTCCTTTCGCCTCGCTGCACCCGGCGAAGTCCCAAACTCCATGCGCATTTCAACAAGTTTTCTTTCCTCGTGTGCTAGCTTTGGACCCACGAAATCATTCTGTACCTTATACATCGTGTCTCGGGTCAACGCATGGATGTACAGCCATACGGAATAACGCGAGCTAGCCGTCGCAACCTGCCAATATACCGGAGCTCGCCGACCAAATGACGTGTAAGCCGTAAGGTGCCGTGAAAAGAATGTCCGAGCGATCCAGTCACGTAAGTTATTCCCAAGCGCTTGCTCAAGCGCGACCACATCAGCGTCGGATGCTTCTATCAGCGTCTTCCCAAGTTCCGCTCTAACGAGAGAAACTATGTCTAACGCGTGACCAAGATCCTCAACTACTATGGGCACGGCTTCTAAGGCCGACAATGAAGCTGGTGCCGCAGGAGGAGCAGCATCACCGAGCATTGGAACTTGGTCGATTGCGTGATCCTGCCATCGTCGAATGGCGCGACCAAAAAGATAACTAAGCAGCGCTTCGGCGTGCGAGGTGGGGAATGAAAAGCTAGGTGGAAAATCTAATTCAGACTCACTATTTTCTTCAGTTTTTTCGCAACGCTCAAGGTCTGCAACCGAAACGCCGTAAATCCCTGAGATGGCATCGTCAATGGTGGACTGAAGCGATTTCAAGATGTGATTCAACTCATCTGCGAAACACTGACGCCAGCGAAGGTACGTGGAGACGGTCGTGGGTACAGGACCGTCGATGCCAGCGAGCAGGCCTGCAAAAAAGGGGTCTGTCTCGACAGTCGCAAGCCGTCTCCGCACATGGTGGAAAGCCTTGCCGGCAGCACTTTCAACTATATGTTGAGAAGTCTCATCAGGCTCGATCCACCTTAACTCCTTAAGAACACCGGAAGTATATGTCTGGGATGCGGTCTGCATTTGAATTAAAGAACGAGCCAGCCGACTATTAAAGAAACCGAGGAGAAACGCTTGTGATGCTTCCAGAGGTATAATTGCCGGGCCACGAACCGAAAATAAAAAGTTCGCGGGATGCCAGCGCACAGAGAATTGCACGCTGCGGTTCGAGAAGGTGATTGCAGGTCGAAAATAATACCTCGATGCGCGCCGAGTCTGCGCGATCTGTCCGTTCGATTGCCGATTGACTTCTGCCATTTCAGCGGCGTCCTGTTGCCATCTCACCAAGCAATTCGATACGCCGCCGTATGGGTAGTCATCGCCGCCCTTGCTCATAAATGCCCACACGCTAGAGGGGCCAATCGTGGTCGGCTGTACTTCATATGACAGACGACAAAATCGCTCATCACTTAGGGTGGTGAGGCCATAGCGTGGGGTACATGCACCATTTTCCAGTGGCTGAGCTGTTGTAAAGATCTCCCAGAGGCGTGCTGGGAGCCAGTACAGAAAACGCGAAAGAGGCAAAAGCCGAAACGACGACAAACGGACATCATGGACGTGTTGAGGAGTCTTTACTTCGACGCGGAGACGGTCTTCCCGCTCCGGAACATCGACTAGGTCGATGAACCGGGTCGGTTTATCGGAAAGTTCGTGCGCAATAACATAGGCTGCAACTCGAACAGTGGCAGAATCAAGAACTCCGATCCCTAGATCAGCGACGACTGTCATGTGGTTCTGAAGAACGAGTTCTCGCCAGCCACCAAGCGTTTTCTTAAAGAAGCCATCGCGCGGCGTGATAGCACCGATTAAGCCGCGGGGGTTCGCGAGAGTGAGAAGACGGGCGCAGAACGCTGAAAAAAGGTCCAGCCTTGTGTCGACATAATAATGTTCGAGGTACTCGACTGTGGCATCTGTCGCGTCCCCGAATGGAGGGTTCATAAGCAAGACATCGAAGCGGGTGCGCGCGATGTCTATAAACGCGATCCCCTGGGCCGCGTCGCCAGCAAATAGACGCCTGCGCACGTTCGCACCACCGCTTGCCGTCTCGGCGAAGGCGCGGAGCGCCTCGACAATACGGGTTTCGGCCTCATGGAAAAAGCGGTCATCATCGATGCCAGAGAGGTCCAAGGCGCCTTGCTTGGGCACGGACTCCATGCCCGGTAGAATGCCTGTGGACTGGCGCTGCTTGACGAACTGCTCACGGGCAATGCGCAGTTCGGCGGCGATACCATTTTCTGCTCGAAGTAAGACGCCCAGCTCACCAGCTAAACGGCTTTCGTCGATCATCTTCTTGAACAAGTCTCGCATGAGAGGAGGATTTAGCCGGGCGGCAAACTCCTCCACCAGCTTCGTGTCACCGGGCATCGGTTCGGCTAGCACAATGTGCGTGCGATGGATGCGCGGCCGCTCGGAGGCTGCAGTGCCAAGGTCTTTCCAGGCCCGCTGCGCTCGCAGCCAGAGGGCTAGAGGAGCTATTTGCGCACAGCGCGGGTCGATGTCAACGCCATAGAGATTGTGCTCAACGATTAGACTGGGCGTCGCACGGCGCAAGTCGTTGAGGTCCGGGTAGTCATCGCGGAGCGTCCGGCCCGTGGTCTCGCTCGTGGGAGCTTTTTCCTTGACAGACCATGCTTCTTCGTAGATTGCCAGCAATAAGTCGAAAGCATAGAGAAGGAAGTGCCCCGAGCCGCATGCAGGATCGAGAATGCGAAGGTCACGCGGGTCTTTCTGTGGGCGGCTTTGGAGGAGCTCGTCGGCGGGGCGTACGAGGTATTCGCAGATCGTGTTGAGGCGCGTCGTTTCGCCGTGCATCTCCAGCCAGAGACGGCCAAGCGTGTTGTCGGTAAGGAACTGCACGACATAGCGCGGCGTAAAGAACTGATTGCGTACCGCGAGTTCCCGACTGTTGCGTGGCGTCGGACTCTCGTCGCGCATTTTCTTACGCTCTTCGCCACTGTTGAAGAACTGATAGACCCAGCCAATCGTCTCGTCCTCGCTCCAGATCGTAAGCAGTTCTGGGGCGTTGAGGATCGCCAGCAGCGCTTCGAATGTCTGCCGCTTGGGCCAGAGGACGGAGGGAGCATCGCGGCGGTCGAAGAGCACCTTGATTTCGGTCGAAAATTCATCGAAAAGACTCTCGATGTAGAGGCGGTAACCGGCAGCGTCAGGTAGTAGCGCGACGCCGGGCGCCATCCCACAGAATTCGCGATAACCGGCAGATTGTTCGCCTTTTGTGATGCACTCTTGCACCAGCTCGCGCGCCTCAAGCATCTTGAGGGCGACGAAACGGTTTAGCGTTGTAAAAGCGGCGTCCCGCACGTAGTCCGTTACCGCCTCCATAGCGGTCATCCCAACGGAGCGCTTATGCTCAATTGCTGCTACGATTTTGTCCCGTTGGGAACTGTTGAAGTTCTGACAGGTGCGCGCCGCCTTTTGAGGCGATGACACCGCTGCGCAACACGTCAAACGTGCCTTCGAGCTGAGAAGAGAAATCCTCATCGAGCAGCTTCCGAGCTTGCTGGGTCGCTCGTTCAATCGCGTTGCGTGTCACTTTATCCATTTCTTCTCGACCATCACTCCACGATCACTTTTTTGCCGGCACCGATCAGCCGCGAACACTCCTCTCGAATGCCGCCAAGAGCGGCGTCGAGCTGTTCCTCGGTCTCGATTCCTCCAGAGAAGTAGCTGCCTAGCCGTATCGTCGCGACACGCTCGCCGTCGATGATGCGGTGGAGCTCTGCGATGGCATCGCGAAGACGTGGTTCACATGCGTCGAGCTCCGAGCGAAGTTGGGGAATCGACACTCGTTCCTTGTCCCGCGCCTTTCCGCGTTCGAAGGGCGCCGCGAGTTTCTTCTGCTGATCCTTGTCGATACCCTCCCAGCCAGGCGTGCGCGACAGGCGGTCAAAGGCTTTGGTGTACGCGGCAATTCGAGCATCCATGGCCTCGTCGTAGCGGCGCTCATACTCGGCTTCGATAGCGGACGCGTGCTGGTCAATTATCGGCAGCTCCCGATAGAAAGTTTCGCGCGCCAGAAGGTCTTCGAGCGATGTCGCTTTGGACCGGAGATCCTCGCTTACGTCCGGCTCATTTCGCAGGAACGGCCAGGCCGCTCTGAGCGCCTCCCGCGCTCGATCAAGGTCGCGCAATCGAGGTTCGGAAAGCGCTTGTTCGAGCTCCACAGCGCGTTTGATGGCATCTTTTATGGAGCGGTGTGACGCATTAAATGTAGCGATTGCGTTGTCGTCTGAACCCCGAAGGATGGCTTTCATTTGGCCAATGGCGCCATCGAGAACATTGGCTCCCGGGAGACGATATGCGATGAGCTGGCCGTGCGCTGACGCTACGGGGTCCTCATGACGCGCGATCTCCTTGCGCAGTTCGGAAACGATCGCTCCGGCATTGAGCTCGCGGACTTCGCTTCCGAACGTGTCTCGGAAAGCCTCAGAAGCTTTGACAAGCTCCCAAATTCGATGCCTTTCTTTGGGCGGAATGAGGCCTGCCGGAAGAAGTTGTTATTCGAAAACGTGTCGCGCGCTTCGATTCCTGTCGCGGAGTCGATTGTCTGACCCTTGCTGGTGGCTTGGATTTTTCCAGCGCGCAGCAGCGAGAGGACGAGCAAGCGAACCGCTTCGAAGTCCCAACCGAACGGTTCCTTAGCGAGCTCGTCGGAGAGAAACCGTCCGCTGGCCGTGTCCCCGTAGTTGGCGCGTTCCTCGATCCGAGAGAGCACCTCCGCCAGGGGGCCGCTTTCGACCCGAAAGACCGTCTTGCCCCTTTCGTCGCGCAAGAGCCCAAGGCTACCAAACACCGAAGGCAGGCCCTGAAGGTTCTCGGCAGTGAACAGCGCGTCCACGCCTTTTTTCAGGTCGGCTGGCCGCGCCGCAGCTTCCTTGAAGCGGTCGAATACCTCTGGGAGCACGTCGCTCAGAATGTCCGCGGCGCTCTTGCCCATGTCGACGGCGCGATCGTCAGGACTGCGGTCATTGCCACGGAAGCTCACGCTGCCCGCCAAGCAAGCCGCCCTCAAAAGTCGGCGGAGTTCATCTTGATGCCGCCTCAGCCGAAGTTTTTCTTCGCCAATGAGAGCCGTTTCGTCCGCCGTCTTCGCCTCGCGTTCCTTCCTTGCGAGCATCTCCTTCGAGCGGAAGAGCTCGACCGTCTCACGGTCTATCGCGTCGTTGAGGGACACAGCCCAAAACACGTTCTTGCGCTCCTGCTGACTACGAGCCCGCAGTTCCGAAGCGAGTGCCTTGAAAGCGGCGCCGTCCTCCGCAAGATGCACGTTAAACATCATGTCGCCGCCGACGACCTCGCGACCATGAATGGCAAGACCTGCTTTGAAAGTCTTGGTGTCGAAGAGCGTGTGTGATGGTTGAGGCTGCCAGAACGCGGCGAGAACCTCGGAATAAAGCCGATGCGCATCGCCCGGCTTCGGGCTAATGCCATTACGGATGCGTTCCCAATCGTCTTCTGCCGGTGTCGGAATCCGGTAACCGTCATCGCCACGGCGAACCTTGTTCGCCGCCTCAAGTTGGCGAAGTGCGTCCTTCACCGCAGTAAGCTCGGACTCGGCCGCAACTCCAGGGTGGAGAGCCGCTGCAATGTTTTCCGCGGTGCGGTGAACGCTCTTTACGTATTGGAGAAGACAAATGACCTTCGCGACCGGCTGCGCCAGAGGGTGTTCGAGCTCTTTCGCGATGGCTGAAATCTTTGCGCGAATTTCCGAGCCAATGTTGCCCTCGACGAGATCGTAGACCTGGTCGAGCCGGGCAACGGAACCTAAGGGCTGGTCCGCAAGGTTTACGGCGGGGTTGATAAGCAACTGTTGAGCAAGCTTGATAATGGTGCGGTTCGCGCCGCCGACATGCTTGCTCGCGCCGCCCTGTGTGCGAAGACCTGAGACTACCTGGATGATCAGGTCGATCTGATAGGGCAGCAGCGGGTAGAGATCGATGAAGCTGTCACGGGTAAGCTCGGGCAGCTTGATGTCGGCAGTAAGCCGCGTGTGGTCCGTGAACCGCCCTCGGTGCGCGTCAAACAGGTCACCCAATGCTTTTTGTGCGCCAGCGTTTTTGGACAGAACGCGTCGGCTGGTTACTTCTGAGATGTCAGAGGGTTCCAGATGGACCTGTAAAGGGAAGCGATCCATCAATCGGGCAAGTTCGATCTTTTTGTCGTCGAGGCCACTGACGAGTTCGCCAAGCTTCTCTTGCGAAGTGACGACGACCCAGTGCTTGCCGCGACCTTTCACGCCAAGGCTCTGTACAACGGCCTGCAGGTCGAGCATTTTCTGTACGTCACGGGCAACGAACTGGCCAACTTCGTCGACAACAAACATTAGGGCCTGGCCGGGGCGCCTGCGCTTCATCAAATCATTGGCGCGCTCGGCGAGTTTCCCCGGAGAGATGTCCGCCTTGTTCTTGACGGCCTTAACCCACGAATCGGCCATCGGGTACGTTGCCGAATCGAGGCTGTGCAGGACGCGGCTCGCTTCGCTGAGGGCAAATGCGACTTTGCCTTTCTCGACGGACCACTCCTTGTGGAAGAGGCGTCGGTACTCCACCTCGAACCGCTCAAGCTGACCCTTCTCCTCCAAGGTGATTTCCAATTCTGAGAGATCTAGGTCTTTGGCGTAGCCGAGGCTCTGCAGAAAGAGTCCGTACATGATCTCGGTGAGGGACTGGTTTCCGCTTCGGATACCTCGGTCGGTTGAAACATCGAAAATGACGGCGTGGGTAGGAATCTTCTCGTTAATCGCCTTCAAGAGCACTTTCAGCTTGTTATCGCCTGCGCGCTCGGCAAAGCGATCGCCGGCCGGAATCCCTGCAACAGAACGATTCTCGATCGAAAGACCGAGCATCTTCGCAAAACTGGATTTACCGGAGCCAAAGAAACCCGACACCCAGATGGCAATACCTTCGTGGGGCTTGTTGGGCGTCTCTCGATATGCGTCAAAAATATTCGTGTAGTGCGACCGAATAGCGTCGGTGACGACGTACTCGTTAATCTCGTCACGCAAAATATCGTCGCTCGGTCTGATCGACTTTGATGACCTCCTCGATGCGACGATGGATGTCGTTTGCAAAGAGGGTTTTAATCGGTTGGGTTGTCATCGGTTTAGTCCCATCAAAAGATCTTCGGGCGATAGTTGTGCTCGGCAGCGAGCACGCCCATAAAACGGAGCCCAGCCGCACCATCGAGATCTCCCGGATAGAAAAGAACCGTCGGTACGACAACGCGTCCTTTGAGCTGCTCTAGCAGGGAGAACGTTCGGTACACTGGAAACAGGGCGCCGGTGCGCACTATGAAAACGATGTCGCGGAGCGGGTTCGATTCATCGGGCATCCGCGCCGCCACGAGATCAACGAGGGGTGCATACTCCGAGAGCACCGAATGCACAGTCTCCACTATTGTATTGGTGCCTTGCTCGCGCTCCGCCGTAAACCATTCTTGGAGTGGACGCTGCGAGCGCATCGCTTCGTCCAGGCATTCTGCCAGTGATATGCGTTTGATCCGCTTTCCCTTTTGAGTAAGCCTGGTCTCAAGCAATGTAACCTGCTTTCGTAGGTCGAACTCCTCATCTGGTTCGTAGCGGAAGAGAGCATAAGGCATGTCGTGATAAGCGCTGATGCGCTCACGTGGATCGGCCAGCTCAAGTAAGGGCTCAAGATCATGCTTGAGACGATGTTCGAGATCGCTCACGCCACCATCCTCTCCGCGCACTCCCATGCGCTGGTGTAGGGCAAGTTCAGCTCTACGATGCTGCCCGCAACGTGATAATCGAGCTTTCGAAATTGATGAAGGCGCAACAGATGAGCGTGTACCTGATCCTGACTGAGAAGAACCAACCTCCATAGTTCACTTGTGAGCACTCGCGATGCGGAGTTTTCCTCCGAAGCAATGGTGTGACAAAAATACAAAATCAAATCGTCTGAGAAATGAATGGAAGAAAATGTTTTTGTGGGCCCTTCACCTTCGAGCAGGCCAAAATCTCTTGCCATGCGCAGGAGATCTCTCGCAGTCCTAGTGGCTCCGTATTCGGAAAGGGGTGGGCTTTCGGGATTACTGGTCTTCCAAACACTAAGCACATGCTGCACCGCGTCCACGGTGCGGAGGCTAGGTCGTCCGGATTGGTATTCGGGATACAGCCAAGTTGCTAAAAAAAGTCTATAGAGCGTCTCATGTATCGCAATATAAAAATGAAGGCAGTATTTCCAATCTGAAATATCGTACCCGCTGCGCGCAAGTAGAATTAGCGATTTCGCCGTGTCCAGATTTCGGAATCTGCGGCGAAGAGTAGAATAAACTTCTTTCTTCCATGCTTCACTGCGGAAACTCCCCTGGAAAGTTTGATTGAAGTTTTGATCGAAGGAGATTTCATCCTTCCAGTTGTTGAATAGGTTATACGTTTCTTGTATAAGGGCGCCTTTGCGAACGAGACGCTGCGAAATAGGGGGGCTCGCTTTTAACACGCGATTCCCCTTTTCGCGTATGGAATGGCGAGCGCCCCTGGCTGAGCCCGCGCGAAGCCAAGTGCAAGCATCGCAAGATCCTGATTGGTGCACGTGAACGATCCAGCTAGAGGCACTGCGCGCCCTTCGGCGGTTAATCGCAATCGTGAAAATAATTCTGTCACGTCGCCTGTGATCAGATCCAACGATTGGAGCGCTGCCTTCAGATCCTTTTCTTGTAGGCTCTCTAATCTCTGAAAAAATGGCGTCCATTCGGCCGCCTGATCGAGCCAGCGCTCCCAATGCAATTCGAAATCCTCCTCGACCGCATCGGGGAGGTGCCAAAGTGTGACGCTTTCGGGTGGGTCAAACACCTCACGACACCGGTGTGCCGCGACCGCGAAGACCGAGCGCGCCTGCGCAAAATAGTGCGTCCGCGGAAAACCTCGGCGAAGCGCAGCCGTACCTAGTTGGCCGAGCTGTCCACGCGTATTCCACCATCTAGCGAGATCCATCTCGCCAAATCTGGCAACTACTAAACGAAGCTTCAGCAGGCCGTCGAAGTCGAGCGTTGCCCGCGTCATTGGTCGCTCTCTTGGAGACCCGTGGGCATCTTATGCCTCAGTTCTAAAGCCTCAGAGACGAACCATTGGACGGCGACTGTCGACAACAGTTGCTCTTGCGGGATGCCCGAGACAGGCTTGCTGAGCTGGAGGTCTTCGAGGGGGGGCATATTTACGTGTTTTATGTTCTCTCTCGTCTGACGGGGGCGTCAGCGCCGCCGACCGGATTCCGATATAAAGATGTAGGCACTTTAACAGACTGGGATTATGGCTGTCAGCGCAAGTATTGCCGACCTAACGGCATAGTCACGGAGGCCACTGTGGTATCGAGGAAAGCCGCAGGGCCTCTATGGTTGAGAATCGTGAGACGGTATAGCGTCAGGAAGTCCGAATTGAATCCAGCGTCCATCGACTCAACACTCGAATATGATAACAGTCGGGGATGGGAGATAGGACTGGGAACCAAGAATAGGCATCAGGAAAGGGCTTACCGCCGAGGTGCGTGCGCATAGACGCTTGTAACATATCCATTACGGAATCCAGTGAGTGAATTTCCACTATTATAGAAAGAAAGAGCAACGTCGAGTGCAGCGAAACCTTCGCCCATTTCACGGGCCAAATCCGTGTACACAGAGACTAGGATTGCCGCGCCCACGCGGAGATTAGTGCACGGTTCGAGAAGTTGCTCGGGCTTTAGGTGAAACCTGAGGCCCATTTCACTATTCACCTGCATCAGCCCGATGCTCACTGTGTACCCACGAACTAGAAACCAGTGAAGCCAGTTGGTTGCTTCCTTTCGATCCTTGGGCTGTTTTGTCAGAACAAGTTGTCCATCCCCGTACCCAGCACGGCGTGCCGCAGCGCTGGGACGATTAATGCTGATCGCGTTGGTGTAGAGCGCGCTTTCAGTCCGAGCGATTGCCAGGAGAGTATCGGCTGGAGCTCCCGGGGCACAGCGTCCAGCGAGTGACACAAAATCCGCGTCTGAGAGCCGGGCATGGCTGAGCTGTTCCTGCGCATTGGTCGCAAACCCAAGCAGAAAACAAAAGTAGCTGAGAGTTGCGAATCTCATCATGTTCCCCCCAATCTTTGAATGATGATTGTGTTCTCCATCGCATTTCGAAGCATAGTCCTACACGCTCCGCGCTATTCATTCACAGCCGATAGCACAGGGAGCCCGAACAACCGCGCTGAACTGGATGCGCTCGCGCGTTGGATTCTCGGTATCGGCGTACGTTTGGCCCAATAGTCATTGGCGGCCGTTATAAGGATGGTCGGACGCTCGAAGGCAGAGGATAGAAACGGCCAAACCAAGAGTTGCTCATAGCAAAGCAGGACCGCCGCGTGCTGGTCTCCACAACAATCGTGCCGGCACCAAACAAATTAAGGGGCACGCCATCAGGGCTGAATGGTTTCCACATTGCAATTGGTACGGGAATCCTTTGGTAGTAGATGGTCGTGGTCTCCCATCCCCGCGCGATTAGCGCGTTGTAATAACGATGGTCAGCAGTGCCGTTTGATGTCCGTGTTCGTGGAAGGCCTGCGCCGATGATGAGTGTGGCGTGCCGTGCGGCGAGGTTGTCGAGTGACTCGCGCCAGAAGGCTTCCGTGGCTTCGGTCCACTGGGTCACGACGTGTTCTGGGAAAACCAAAACCTGCGCATCTGATTCGGCGATTGTGCTCTGTATTTGCTCAGACGAAAGAAATTCGGATATGAAGTCTGGGTCGCCTTGGCCTGCGCCTCCGAATTGTGTGTTGATTGCCTGCCATCCCGCCGGTGGAGCGAGGCGCCTTATAGAACCCGTTTGCTATTAGTGCGACGATCGCGACTATCGTCGCCGTCCGCAAGGGAGACCGAGCGAAGAGTGGAAGAAGCGCAAGTGTTCCGATCACACCAAACCACGAGGTGCCAGGAAAGAGGACCCCAGCGGAAAGAAACGGTGAGGCCCAACCGATAATTCCCAGTGGCGGAAGCGCGGTGAGAAGGAACATCGCTGTTATCGCAAAAGGACGCAGCGTGCGGTTCCGCGTGAAGAGAATTGCAGCCGGAATTGCAAGGAGTGCGGACGCGACAAAGCAGATCAAAATTCCTTCGATAATGTTTCCACGGGCGCCAAAAAATGTGCTAGCTCCTGGAATCAGCGGCCAGCTCGCTCCGAGGTAGTAGGAAAACAGGGTTGCATAGGAATGAAGCCGCGATTGAGAGTGGTACAGAAATAGCGGAGCAAGAAGAGAGAACGGGATCGTCACAGACGTGTCCACTCCACGCGATGGCGGAAATGATGACGGCAATCGCCGGTAAGAAGATGCTATGGCTCAGGAACTTTTGTGTGAAACGTCCATAGGGGGCGGAGTCTGTGTTGAACGATTGATGAACGAATCGGGCCAAAGTACCGGCTGTCGAAGCTCCAGCTATTAAAGTCTGAGATGACCCAAAGGCTTCCTGTTGGGACGATGTATTCGCCGTTAGGCCAAGGTGCAAGCTTTCGTCCCCGATGATCTTTGAGGTGGGCAGCGCTGTTTGGGATGAGTTTTCCATTGACTCGAATGCCATGTCGTCGTGACCTCCACGTGGTCGCCGGCGACTGCGGCGATTGGCTTCATCAGCGGTGAACCTCCGTCGGGACACGTGCCTCCCGGCGTGCGGTAGCCCCGTTGAAGCGAGATAGTTGCTGCTTCTCCTTCAGGGCAAAACTCGACAAGGTTCGCTGAGGGCGTTCGACTGACAATGTAGAACCCGCGTTCGAGAGAGGACGTGAGATTGATGCGGACTCCGAAGAGCCGAAACGCCTGTGTAAAGCAAGATGAATGGTGCGCAAAGCAGGAATGCTGCTCGAAAGGCACGTCGCCAGCGGAGACGAAGGTCAGATGGCCCATGGGACACTCGCCACAGTTTGGTCGCTGCTGTCGATCTCATCGTTCAACGCCTCACGTCCAGAGGGATGTTCGGTCGGTGCAGTCCGCGCTTGCTTCGTCTGAGGCGCGGCCGATCCGGAAAAATTTCTGGACCGTCACCTCGTAGGCGTAGCGCTTGCGCCCCTGCTGGTCGGTCATGGGCCGTTGATCGAAACTTCCTTCGACATAGACATTGGTGCCTTTGTCGAGCTCCATGGCCAGAGTGGCGAGGTCGCCATAAAACACGAGGCTGAACCAGTTCGTATGCTCCGCGGGCAGGTCATTCCGTGACAGGCGATAGGTTTGCCCTAGCCTGACATTTGCGACAGCCATGCCCGAGGGTAAGGAACGGAGTGTGGGCCTCGCCGCTAGATATCCCGCCAGATGAAAACGGTTCTCCTGCATGATCATCGCTCCGCATCGATTCGTAGGCGCTCGACGAACCCGCGAGCCGGTTGCAAGTCTTGGCTCTTGGGCGAGAGTGGCTCAACCGGCGCATCGGCATCGGCGTTGTGGTTCGTGGTGAGCGGCGCTGAGCCCTGGGGCGGTTGAGGTTGGCGAAAAGCGTAACGAAGGAACGGCTCCTGCGGAATCAGCGCGCCGTTTCGAATGCAATAGAATTGTTGTGGAGGCGGAGTCTCGGCGCGAGACTGAAGAATCGGGTCGAAGAAATAAAGCATCTGCCTCCCGTAGATCGGGCGGTGCCCAGACACAAAAACAAGCATGTCGCCCGCCTCCACGATTTTCTCGTCTTCGCCGGTTCCTTCTTTGCGGGGAGGCCGAAGGCGCAGTACTTCATCCGGTGTCATGAGGGGACGCTCGATCTCCACGACGCTCTGATTGACGTGGTCTGCA
Source organism: uncultured Acidobacteriota bacterium (assembly GCA_963733775.1). GTDB lineage: Bacteria > Acidobacteriota > Terriglobia > Acidiferrales > UBA7541 > Acidiferrum. Next base: position 2,045,667 of record CAVTEE010000006.1, read on the forward strand.
ATGGGGGACATGCGCGAACCAGAAAATGTAAAGGAGGCTTTCTTAATCGTCTGAACACCCGCCATTTTGCTGAGTAATTCGGCAGTTTCGTACTGGTTTGGGGCGAAGGCCGCACGGACTTGACAATTGCTCACAATGCTCTCGTTCGGACCGTACTCATCCACGATTTGGCGGATATCCTGCGTTATCAGATAGGCTTTCAGTCCAAAACCGGCCATATAGGAAAGTGCGTCGGCGAAGATTTCCATACGCTTGAGGGATGGGAATTCGTCGATGAGGAAGAGCAAGCGGTGCTTGTTGTGGAGTTGACGGGCTCCCTCGAAATCTAGTTTCTCGGTGAGTCGGTTCACGACCATCGTGAAGATGAGCCGAATGAGAGGGCGCAAACGAATCTTGTCGCTGGGTGGTACAACCAAATAAAGGGAAGCTGGGCGTTCGTGGTTCACCAAGTCCTGGACTGTGAAGTCACTCGACGATGTACATCGGGAAACGAGAGGATCGCTGTAGAGAGCCAGAGCCGTCTTGGCGGTCGAGAGTACGCCAGAAAAGTCTTTCTCCGCTTTATCCAGCATCTCCTGGGATTTTTCTTTCACTAGCGGATGCGTCCGTGTGGGTTCGCCACTTGGTAGACGCCAATGCTGTCGACCATCGCGGTCGTGCGGGAAATTCAAGAGTTCTTCTAGCGTTTCGCGAAAAGTGATACCCGGGCGCGTAAACACGCCTGATAGTTCTGTCAAGGAGGCGGAGCGTCCGCGCTGCGTATTGGCATAGCAGACGTGTAGGATCATTCCGGCGGTAACCGTGACGGCGGCTTCTTCCCAGTAGCGTTCCTGCGGGCTGTCCTCGCCGGTCCGAATAATCATCTCTGCGATATTTTGCGCATCGGAAACGTCGCGGTCAGTGAAAAGGCGGATTTCCGCCAGAGGATTGAACCGCGAGGAGTCGGGTTCGACGGGAGAGAACTTGAAGCACAAGTGTCCGGCCTGGTTGCGGAAGCCGGCTGTTCTTCCCCAGTTCTCGCCTTTGATGTCATACACAACGGCGCTTTCGGGCCACGCCAGCAACGTGGGAATGACGAGCCCGGCTCCTTTGCCACTGCGAGTTGGGGCGAACGCAAGAATGTGCTCGGGACCGTCGTGTTTCAGGTAATGCAGGTGCTTTGATGATTTCTCGTACCAGCCGCCGACGTAAACTCCCGGTTTACTTCTCAAGAGCGGGGTGGCCTCGATGTCTTCCTTGGTAGCCCAGCCAGCGGAGCCGTGTAAGTCTTCGGTATTCTTCGAAAGGGCTTTCGTGTGCGCCAGGTTGAGAAAGAAAAACAATGCACCCGACGCGAACGCTCCGCCCACGATGATCCCGCACGACAAGCAGCAGCGGGAGCTTCACGGCAAGATCAGGGGAATTGCCGAAACGCAACAGCCAGATGAGCCACATGTAGGGGGCGTAGAAGTGAAACGTGCCTAGATCGAGGAGCGCCGCGCCAAGGGCCTCCTGATATTCGAAATGATAGGCGACATACTGGGTCGCAAGCACGTTGGTGAGAACCAGGCCCACGAAACCGGCGATGCTCGGAGGCCAGTAGTAGCCCCCGATATATCCGGGGTCACGCGGTTTGCGGTATGCGACCTGATGATTCAACGCGAGAGCTCCTTGCTATGACTCCTTTCGCGAACTTGCTGGACGTGTCCCACCCCGTCAACGTAAGCGATGCGAACGTGTTCACCAGTTTGAGGTGGGGCATCGAGGTGATCCTTCCGGTGAATGACAGCGGAGTGTGGGCTGATTTGCTGGACGAGATCCTGGGCGGTTTCAGCGAGAATGGTTCCGCGATAGACGCCACTATCGGTGAGCGCCTGTTCGATCCGTGCGTCCGGACGAAGCTCGTTCAGAGCAACGCGGACCTGTTGGGGAAGTTCAGCGCCGCCCAACAGCTTGCGCACGTCCGTTCCTGCTACTTTGTCATGAACCTCGATGACGCCGCTGCCGGCCTTGTGCTCGACGACGAGGGAGGTCGTCTCGCGCCGTTCCACCTAGCCTGTCCGCGCTTGGCCAGTGCGTGAATTCTCGTCATTAGTTTCGTGAAGTCCGCGGTGTTGGTTCGGTCGAAGAGAAGTTCGTACGGATGTTCAGAATCCGCAGCTCGCGCATCGGCAATTTGGATGGACGAGTCGGGCAGAGTTTGTGGCCCTTTGTTCGCCCGGACCTCTTCCAGAAATTCAACCGCCAGGGCCTCATCACGCTCAAACGCAGCTTCGAGAACATCCTGAAGCTGCTCGGCACTAAGTGGCACGCGGCCAGACTCGTCTGAATCGAGATAAGCCTCAAGATATTGTCGCGGCCAGGTAATCAGATCGTGGTTTAGCTCGGAACTGAAGAGCGTGTTGAGCGCCGCGGGCGATGCAGCGGTGTCTTCGAGCTCTTGTATTTGATGGTGTACGGCATTCTGGATTACGTCTTGGCGGAGAGGAGTGTTTGGTCTTTTCATTCAGACCTACCTTCCTAGCTGGTGTACACATATAGCACCATCTCCGCTGGCTTTGTCAATACGTTTTGTAATTGGGAATAGGGATCCCTTCTTTATGTGGGAGAATTTCCCTTAGAACTTGTCTGGAAGATGAAACACAAACGCTAGGAGTCTGATATGGACAATCTCTTCCGACTTGTCGTACCGCCAAAAGACTGTCACCTCACATTTTGCGAGACTTTGGCACCAAGTAATCTTTAACGAGTGTGTTCTCGCCGAATGGGCGGCTGGGGTTTCAGGACCGCGACGACAAGTTTGTGAAAGAGTTTCAGACGACGTTCAACTCGTCGTTTTGGTAGTGTATCTCTTCGCCTGCCTAAAGCACGTCGGCTTCGCTGTGGATTTCGACCACCACGCACCAGACTTCGTAGTGTCCAAAGGCGATGACACGGTCTGTATCGAAGCGGTAATTGCCAGCCACGCTGAGGGCACGACACCCGAATGGGACGGCGAGTCCCAGAGAAAGCAGAAGACACGGACCGCCAGAAAATAATTGAAACTGCGGTCCCCAGGTTAGCTAACGCACTCGTGAGCAAGGTCAAACTCTACCGCGATAAATATTCGAAGCTAGAACACGTTAAGAAGCGGCCATTGATCATCGCGGTCGCGCCGTTTGAGCAGCCTCTGTCCTTCCTGCAAACAAATCAGCCGATGAGAAACATTCTGTACCAATATGATGTCCCAATTTCAAAGCCCGTCCCAGAGGAGAACCGACGCATTATCTTTGGGCACGAGTATGTGGAATTCTTCACCAAGCCAAACGGCACGAAAATCGAGCTAGGATTTTTTCTAGACGACCGCATGAAGGAGGTCAGTGCCGTAATATTCAGCAACATGGGGAACTGGGGAAAGGCCGCGCCATCAGCGCCGACCCAAACCCGAATATTCTTTTTCAAACAAGAGTTTCAACGAAAACGGGCTCAAACCACACCAAAAGTGGGAGCGGAAGCGGGACTATCGCGAGTCTCTTTTTAGACGGAATTCACATCTTCGTGAACCCTCATGCCGAAACCCCAATTCCGCTTTCGATGTTCAACTGGCCAGACGTCGAATACCACGATATGGGTGAGGATGGCATGCCAATCGACACCGCTAGAGACGGCAATATTTATTGGCGAAGGACTCAAACTCTCTCCCCGGATGTCCCTGACGCAAAGGTTCAGGAATGGCTCGAGACCACAAAGAAGTACATCGAGGAAGAACAGGCAAAGGACTTAGCGGAAGAAGCTAAAGAAGATTGAGCTGCAAAAGAGATCGCCCCGGCTCTCACACCGGAGCCTCTCCGTCGGGCTGGGCCACAAGGATTACTGCTCAACGACCTCCGTGCACCAGGTCGCTCGCCCGAAGGCGAAGGGGTAAAATAGACAGCAGAGCTACTACGCGCGTTTCGAGAGATCAATGGACGCAAAAGCATTGAGGAGTGCGACGTTCACACTCCATCGGTACTACATGTGGGCCAATCCATGCGGGTTCTATGGAGGAAAAACTGCCCACGTACAGCCAACAATTAAAAAGAGACAAAAACGATATCTGGACTACCGAGGGAATCGAGACATTCATGTATATGGAGCTTATCGGGAACTGGGCCTGTATGTTGTGATTGAGGGATGGCGGGCGCTAAAGCGATCCCACCGAATGTCGACTCGCTGTTGTCGGTGACGAAGAATGTGAAGCTCTTGAAAAATATCGAAACGGAGTTTACCACTACCAGAAAAACTATTTTGACAACCGTTTCATGAACCTTATGACGAAGGGGCAGAATATCGTAGAGTGGGTCAGGAATCTCAACCTCGCGTTTGGCGGCTATTTTCTGAATCTCCCACGAACCCAAGGCTAAAGACAAACGGCGTAGCCTCCTACGTACACGCCACGTACACACATTCGCCGAATTCTGCGTTTTTGGCCCTTTGAGCGTCGTTGAAAACACAGCAACTTATTTGTTTTCAGCAACCGTCCGATCCCCACCGCCACTGGCATGCCCGCTAGCGCTGGTGCGGGGCTTTCCGCCCTTTTTCAGGGGCTCTTCTTATTTCAATCGAGGTCTGCAATCTCGCGTAGTATTGCCCGAGCCATCCTCCCCAGACATCTCGGTCTCCTACAACTCCGCGTCTACCGGACAATTGCGCTTGCTTCGTGAAAAACCCGGGATTTTGCAAAAGGGCGTTGGCAGCTCCATAGTCAGAAACCTCGATACGTGGGACTCGCTCAGCGAAGCGTTTTTCCAAACGAACGAAGTTATTAACAGCGAGTTTGCCGGTGCGCGCGTGCCTCTTCGATGCTGTCTGTGTGGTATATGAGATGGACTTTGGCGTCGGTGCCTTCGAGCAAGAGGTAACGACGTCCGCTGCCTTCGTCCTCTGCGTGCAAGAGTACGCGTCCCTCAACCAGTCTCAGCTTTCGAATGTCAGTGATCTCGAACGGCAGACGGGGATCTGATAGCAGAGCGCCATGGGCGGCCAACATCTTTTGGCGGTCAGTACTGCGCTGCAGAGTGTGAAGAACTGTTTCAAAATCACTTTGCACCGCCCATTGCTGTGGAGCAATTGACCTCGCGAGGCCCATTTTCTCGAGGTGAGCAAGCCGGGCGCCGAGATTTTGCTGCAAAATGCGCTCCCGTTCGGAAAGTCTTGTACTGGTGGCGTCGATAATTATGAGAAACGACGGCGACTGCTTGTCGTTGGATCTCTGGATGATTCGGTCGAGACCGGTGTAGCGATTGTGGTCGATTTCACGGCGCTGCGCGTCATCCGCGTCACGTTCAGTGCGGAAGCCAAGCGCTTCGGTCGCCAAGTGTTCGGCATGGGTCCGAATACCCGAGCGGATGTAATCGCGAGGGAGTCGCAGAGGAGCGCCCGCTTGGTCTCGTCCGCGAAGCGCAATGTGTACGTGCGGATGCTCCGTGTTGAAGTGGGTTGCTGCGACCCACTGAAGAGGAGCGCCCAAGTCTTTCTCCATAAGTTGGATCATCTTCCTCGTCTGGTCTTTGAGGTTCAGCCGTTCGCCAAACTCTGGTGACACAATGATTTTGAAAATGCGCTCGTCGCCAGCCTTCTGCCAAGCGTCCAAGAGCGCCGCAATATTGACGTCTGTTCGAGTGGCGTCAAACCCGGACCGCGACGAAGTCGCCTTCCTTGGTCGCAGAGTCGCGCGCGATGTAGGTTCCGTGTGCTTTCCATTGGCCGGGGTTCTTGTTTTTTGCGTAGGTCGACCCGAACCGAGACCCTTTGGCTGTACGTTCGCGGCGTTCGGGACTCCCAAGGTGAGCGCGCTTGGGCTTGAGAGCGCTTGCCCGCGGTCGCCCGTCGTCGGTTCGCCATTTGAACGAATCGAAGGAGTGATCCGAGCGCTCCTCCATATTTCCTGGGATCGTCATTCGGGTTGCCACGCGATCGCCTTGGCCGCAGTCGGAAGGGTCTCTCATCATTATTTGCCACGGGTAAGCACCTCCTCGAGGGTCGCTTTGTTTCGAGTAGCTACCTCCTGGCCGGCGTGGTGAGGATCTTCGCGTATCTGTGCCTTGGCACGCGCGCGCGCGGCTTCCAGCACATCGTCGGGAGGTTCCACCATGCAGGTCAGGACGTACTGCAACAGAGAATTCGTTAGTGCAAATTGGCCGTGGGCCAAAGTGAAAAGCGCTTGTAGGTCTTTCGCGAAATTGGCTAGGGTTGCAGCCACGCTGGCTTCTAGTCGCTCCGTGGCCTCGGAAGCGTCGCCCCTTTTGAGCTCGTTTTCGCACGCCGCAAGATGAATGCCTGCTCCGAACGAAAGCCCCGTTCTTTTGCGGCGGAGCGCACACGTCGTCTCGAATTCCTCACTCGGGAAGATGCAAATTCCGCTCGATTTCTTTGTTTTCGCCATGGTGTTGACCCTCGATTCTTGGCGGTGGCACATTTGTGGCACAACTCGCCGAAAAGTCGCCACCCGCACATGAACTTCATTGAAGGGAGATTAGCACGAAAAACACACAAAACTGCGCCACCTTTCTTTATGTTCCAATACGCCCCACCGCCTCCAAGAAACCTCGCTCATCCGTCAGTCCCCGCCCCTTTTCAGTCTGTAAAACCCGCTAACAGTGGCCTTTTGAGCAATCAGTGGCATCTCGTGGCAATTTGTTGCCTTCTGTGGCTTTTCGTGGCCTCACCAATTCATTTGCAATCGCCGTCTCTATGGTGCTATATGTATACACCACTGCAGGAGGAAGTCAATGGAAAATCGATACCGCCGCAGCCTAGAAAAACTTGCCGCCGAACCCCCAACCACCAAGACCGCGCTGGTCTGCGCCCTCCTCCCCGAGATCGAGACCGCCCTCGTGTCGGGCAAAACGCTCAAAGAGGTGTCGCAGCGACTTGCCGATGAAGGCCTCGATGTCACATACAAAACGTTTCGCGAAATTATTCGCCGAGTGCGAAGAAAACCGCGAACAACCGCGGCAAGGAGGCGAGAAACTTCGACGCGCTCGAATGCGGGCGATCAAGTTCTCGTTTGTGATCCGCTGCACGATCCCCTGGCCAATCTCCGAAGAGTGGAAGCGTCCAGGCCGGGTTTTCATTTTCGAGGGACTGAAAACCTAGATGTCCTCGTGTATGGAAGGAGGGAGGCACATGAGCAAAGCAAACGGCAATAGCGATGGAACCAGCGTTCATTTCGCCTTGCAGGGGAAGGGAGGCGTCGGGAAGAGCCTGATTGCTTCCGTGCTGTCGCAATTCTTTGTGTGGAAGGACCGTGCACTACACGCTGTGGACGCGGACCCGGTCAATCAGACTCTCGCCGAATATCGAGCTCTCGGCGTGGAGCGGCTGAATCTCTTGAAAGAGGGTAGTGTTGATCAGAGACAGTTCGACACACTAATGGAACGCATCTTGACTGAAACGGGCACGTTTGTGGTTGACACCGGCGCTTCAACGTTTATTCCGCTTTGGCACTACCTCCTCGAAAACAAGGCGCTGGAATTCTTGTCTGGTCGGGGGAGACATGTGTTCGTGCATACCGTGATTACGGGCGGGCAAGCTCTCGGGGACACGTTGAGTGGCTTCGACCAGCTCGCAGAGACAACGGTTCAGCGCAATCTTGTGGTTTGGCTGAATGAATACTTTGGTGAGGTCAAGCAACACGGAGCCTGCTTCTCGGACATGGCTGTGTACAGAACACACCGCGAAAAAATTCATGGCGTTGTAGCTATCGTCCGTCGCAATGCCGATACCTTCGGCAGGGATGTGGAAGACATGATTTCGCGCAAGCTGACATTCGACGAGGCTGTTAACGGACCAGATTTCACGATCATGGCGAAACAGCGATTGCGTGTCATCCAGCGGGATCTCTTTGAGCAGTTGGATGCGATCGGGTTGTCCTAGCCAGGTAAATGAGCATGGGTTCGGTTGATACCAAAAGGCTGAGTGGCGAGGTGGCGGCGCGGCACGGACTCCTGATCCGTGAGGATGATCCCGCGATGGCGCTCGTCACGATGAGCGAAATTGTTTTGGAGCAGGTCTTGAGCGAGGCCGAGCTCCGGCTGCGGGGCGTACTTTCGGAGGCAGAAAAAGGCCAGAAGAGGTCGCAACAAGAGACGCTAGTCTGGGTTCAAGAAGAAATGGGGCGTGCCGGAAGTGCGCTCCGGGCGCAAATTCAGCGCGATATTGATGCCGGTCGACTGCAGGCGAGAGAGCTAGTCATTCAGTTAAGTCAGGTCTACGCGCGGTCGGCAGTGCGCCGATGGGTTGCCCTGGGAATTGTTTCGGGTCTACTCTTAGTACTGATAGGTGTTGGGTTCGGTCTTGAGCTGGGGAGGTGGCTGCGATGAGATTCTTGCTGGGTTTTCTCTTTGGTGCGAGTTACAGCGGGAATCGAGCGTTCCGAATCGCTTTCCTGCTCATCCTTTTGTTCCTCGCGTTTTGCCTCTATCAGATGTCAAAACCTCTTGGGCACAACAGGCGGGTTAGCCAACCGTCAGCTCAGGTTCGTTGACCCGTTCAGTTTTAGAATTCCAGTTCGGCAAACAGAGCGGGCAGGAAGCCGTGGCGCAACGGAGGCCCTCCAGAAGCGCGCCTGGGGTTTCGTGGAGCAACGACCGAGCGGATGGGCTGTGGCCGCATGTTGAGCTACGCTCTCAGGTCAAAGACTGGCGGGGGGCGCGGAGGTTGGGCCGATGTTGCCAGGCGACTGCCCGCGACCGCTCATGTCCTTGCGCTCTGACCGGTAGACGTAGACTTGGGTAGGCCGTTCGAGGAACTAGCCGACACTCCCGTAACGTCTTCCCTGATCCTGATGCGTGCCTTCAACAGCGTCCTGTCGAGATACTCCTGCTGCCGCTTGTGATTTCCCTTGTGACTGAGGTCCCGCGAAGCAAGCTGTTCTCGCAGCGTTGTTTCGGGAACATTGTGTGCCAACGCGTAGATGGCATACGCGAGGTCCGAACGAGTCTGGTCTCCACCATAGATGCTGCGCTTTCGGAAATCCTCGATGGTCTTGAGCGGTGACAGTGAAGCACCGACCTGTGCCGAATGGTGGACAGATACCTGTCGCTTCTTCGCATCGCTAAACATTTCCTCAGCTTCGCGCAAGAATTCTGGTGACCGCCTGTATATGCGGCCGGTTGCTTCATGCAACAGCACGAATGGGTAGAGTCCGTTTTCCCTGCGGTATTTCTCCTTACGATTCGTGAAACCCGCGAGACGTCCGTAGTGGCGCCAGTCGGCTGACGCTGGATCTCCTAGAAAGCGCCGCGCAAGAACTCGGGCAACAAACGTGGAGAACTCCTTGGGCAAAACCTCACCGTGATTGAGCCACGCCTGGAAATTACCCGGAGACGTTTCAACGATCACGGCAGGTTCGAAGCCTTCCTCCTTCAATCGGCCCACCGTTCGCCATCCGATGTCGTCAAGGAGTGTTAACCGGTGCTCGCCGCTTGGGCGAATATAGATGTTCCTTCCGCGTCCATTCTTGAGTCGAAGCCAAGAAATAGATCGAAGCAGCGTATTGCGGTCCCACACTCGCGGCAGCATTTGGCGGTGACTGTTTGGGTCGAACAGACCGATCTCGAAAACCTCCGAGTGCATCGCTGCCGCCTGTAGTTGAACCGCCTCGTCGGTGGATTTGATAGCCATAAAAACTTCCCCCTTGACAAGCCCGAAACCGAAGCGTACAAAGGTGCTCCATCGAGCGTGCGATATACATATAGCACGTACGATATAAAGACGCCAGCCACAAAATGGGAGCGGCATGGTCGAGCTGGAGCAAGTCGTAATCAGGCGGAACGAGAAGCTAGTTCGCGAGCTCGGGCCGCTTGTCACAGCTTGCCTCAACGATTCGCGCACCGAGGACGTTCTTCTAAATGCCGACAGCACCCTGTGGGTCAAACGCACGCATAGCGATTTTGAAGTCGTGGGCAAAATGACTAGCGCACAAGCATTGAGCGCCTTCGGAACAATCGCAGCCATCCGTAACACGGTCATAAATCACGAAAACCCGATTTTGGAAACGGAGCTGCCCACTGATGGGAGCCGCTTCGAGGGGCTGATTCCGCCCGTGGTTCGTCAGCCAGTTTTCGCAATCCGGCAGCGCCCCCGCAGCGTTTTCACCCTCGCAGACTACGAAGCGACGGGGATTCTAACGACGAAGGATGATGCGCTGAACCGCCAACGCCACCGCGATCAGTTCATAGAGTTAGTGCGCGGCAAGCGCCACGTTGAGGTGATTCGCATCGCAGTCGAGCAGCGGAAAAATATTCTGGTCGCCGGTTCCACAGGGTCTGGCAAAACGACATTCATCAATGCCGTGTTGCACGAGCTGACTCTCATAAATCCAGACGATCGCGTGCTGATCATCGAAGACACGCCGGAATTGCAGTGTAACGTCAGGAATTCTGTCGCACTCCTGGCGGTCGGGCGCGTGTCGATGCTCGATTGTCTGCGCGCCTGCATGCGGCTTAAGCCGACTCGGATTGTGGTTGGAGAAGTGCGAGGGGCCGAAGCCCTGAGCATGTTGAAGGCTTGGAATACTGGCCATCCGGGAGGCGCCGCGAGCGTACATGCGAATGACGCCAGGAGTGCCCTGATTCGGCTTGAAAGTCTCGTTGCGGAAGCCACAGAAGCACCACAGCAGCAGCTAATCGCTGAGGCAGTCAACGTGGTCGTCTTTGTTGATAACGAACCCACGATCAAAGCCGGCAGAAAAGTGCGTGAGGTTGCCGTGGTCGTGGGCTACCGGAATGGTGCGTACGAATTGGAGTACGTGTAAGGAGCCAGACGTTGAAACCTGTAGCGCTCCCGCGGGTCAGAGCGGCGATGACTTGTTACGACCTCGCTGCAGTGCTGCTCAGAGCGACGGCGGTCGTCACGATTGTCTGCGCTGCCTCTCTAGCCTCTTGGCAGGTTCTGGTGCATTCGCACGCTATCTTCGGGAGTTTCACCTTCGGCGTCGGCCGCCTGTGGCTGAGCGGGGCGGGAGCTCTCCTCGGGTGCGGGGGCTTTCTCGCATGTCGCGTTCTTGAAGGTCGCTCCGATGTGCGCCGTTGGGTCCTATACGTTTACGGATTTGCTTTTTTGGTTTTCAGTCTCGTTCTGCTGATGGAGTGGTTCGAAGTTAGCGGAGCGACTGGTTTCCGGTACTAAATTTCGAAGAAAGGAAGACTCAAATGAAAGCGACTAAGAAGGTAGATTGGCGGAAGCTGTGCGCACACTTCTTGCTTCTCACATTGGCTGCACTGACCTTGAGTAGCGCGGCACTCGGAGCCCAAGGGGGGCAGGCACTACCTTGGGAAGCTCCCCTTACGAAACTCCAACAGTCTTTAAGCGGACCAGTTGCGGGGGCCATTGCGGTTATCGCACTGGTTGCGATCGGCGTCGTTCTCGTTTTCGGTGGCGAGTGGAACGAGTTCGCCCGGCGCTCTGTTTACGCGGTCTGCGCGATCGCCTTCATCGTTTCGGCGGCGACGCTATTGGCGGGCCTTTTCCAAGTTGGCGCTGCGGTTGTGTAGCTATGGACGCTCCGCGCCAAGTCCCGTTTCACGAGTCAGCGAATCGCCCGAATCTTTTGCTCGGCGGCGACAGGGAACTCGTGCTGGTTTTCGCGATTTTGGCCGCAATGCTCGTTTTTGCAGTAATGAAGTGGTGGAGCGTCGTCGCTGGAGTCGTGTTGTGGCTCACGGCAGTTGGGGTTCTTGCTCGGATGGGCAAAGCGGACCCCCTTCTGCGCCAGGTTTACCTCCGCCACATCAGGTATCGCGCTTTTTATCCAGCGAAGAGCCGTCTTGTTGCCCCGCAAACCACGACACCTATGAGTTGGAGATAGCTCGTGCCTTTCATCGAACATCGCCGTCATGCTGTCGGGCTAGCCGATCTACTGCTTTACGACTCCCTCATCGAAGATGGAATTCTCCTGCTTCATGACGGCGGACTACTCGCAGGCTGGAAGTTCCGTGGGCCCGACCTGGGTTCGGCCACTGCTGCCGAGATGTCCACACTAAGCGCCCGTCTCGGAGCGATTCTGCGGTTGGGAAGCGGATGGATGGTGCAGTGCGAGAGCATTCGTTCACAGGCCCCTGGCTACCCGGAGGGACAGCAGTTTCCCGACTCCATCACAAGAATCATCGATGACGAGCGTCGCGAGCAGTTCATGGCCGAAGGTGCGCACTTCGAAAGCGAATATTTCCTGACTCTTACCTACCTGCCGCCAATTGCGCGAGAAGAGAAGATCAAGGGATGGATGTTCGAGGGGATGAAAGGAAGGCAAGGCGAGGCGCTGCGCGAATTCTTGAACAGTTCAAGTCGCGAATCGCGGCATTTGAGGATGTATTCAAATCCCTGTTCACCGTAACGCGGTTGAAGTCCGCCTTCGAAAGGGACGCGTCAGGGAAGGGCGCCCTTACGACGAGTTCCTTCGCTACGTCCATCGCTGCGTCACCTGCAAGGACCATCCCATTCGACGCCCTGACTTTCCATTCTACTTAAGCGACCTGCTGGCGACCGAAGATTTTGTAGGCGGTCTAACACCGCGTATTGGCAAAAAACATTTGCGCGTTATCGCAATTGATGGGTTCCCGAAGGCGAGCGTGCCAGGAATTCTAGCGGCGTTAGACACACTTCCTATCTCATATCGCTGGAATACACGTGCCATTTTGCTGGACCCCGAAGAAGCCCGCTCACTTCTCGACAGAGTTAGGAAAAAGTGGCGATCCAAGATCCGCGGCCTCAAGGACCAGATCATGCAAAGCAGAGAGGGTGCACGAGTTCTGGAGCAGTTCAAGTCACGAGTCGCAGCATTCGAAGATGTATTCAGATCCCTGTTCACAGTAACGAGGTTGAAGTCCGTCTTCGAGAGGGAAGCGGCTAGTAACGGCGCGGTTTACGACGAACTCCTCCGCTACGTGCATCGGTGCGTGTCTTGGAAAGACCATCCTATTCGACGCCCCGATTTCCCGGTGTACTTGAGTGACCTACTCGCAACGGAAGATTTTGTCGGCGGCCTAACCCCGCGTATCGGGAAGAGGCATTTGCGTGTTATTGCGATTGATGGATTCCCGAAAGCGAGCGTTCCCGGGATTCTAGCTGCACTCGACACACTTCCAATCTCGTACCGCTGGAGCTCCCGTGCGATTTTACTGGACCCAGAGGAGGCCCGTTCGCTTCTCGACAAAGTCAGGAAAAAGTGGCGGTCCAAGATACGCGGCCTGAAGGATCAAATCATGCAAACGCAGAATGGGCCGGTAAATCTTCACGCTCAACAAATGAGCCTGGATGCCGAGGAGGCCATGAGTGTCGCTGTTGCCGGTGACGTTCTCTTCGCCCAGTACACGACCAACATAATTTGCGCCGATTCAGACGAGGCCAAAGTTGAGGAGGCGGTTGGACTCGTTAAGAAGACAATTCAGAATCTTGGGTTCGCCGCGCGGGTCGAAGATGTCAATAGCGTAGAGGCGTGGGTTGGCTCACTTCCTGGCGACGGTTACCGCAATGTTCGCCGCGTCGTCCTGCACACGCTGAATCTCGCAGACTTGCTTCCGATTAGCGCGGTATGGGCAGGAAACAAGGAGAACCCCTGCCCGTTTTACCCTCCCAAGAGTCCGCCACTATTATTTGCCGCGACGACGGGCTCCACGCCATTTCGCTTCAATCTCCACTACGGCGACGTTGGACACACCCTAATCGTTGGACCGCCCGGGTCAGGGAAGTCCACTTTTCTGGGCTTCGGTGTTGCTCAATTCTTTCGGTATCCGCGCGCACAGGTGTTCGCTTTCGACAAAGGGTACTCGCTCTATGTATTGACCCAGGCGTGCGGCGGGGAGTTTTACGATCTGGGGGGCGAGAAAGCTTCGCTCTCGTTCTACCCGTTAGCCGAACTTGGAGAAGACAGCGACGTAGCCTGGGCATCGGGCTGGATCGAAAAACTCTGCGCTCTCAGCGGCCTGCGTATCACTCCGACACAAAAGAATGCCATCGCGGACGGAATTAACTTGCTGCGGCATGCAGAGAGCCGCACCATCACCGATTTTGTCGCAACGGTTCAGGACAAAGAAGTCCGTACTTCTCTCGAAGCGTACACGTTGGGTGGTCCGCTCGGTCGTCTCCTGGATGCAGACAGGGACGGGCTGCGCGACAGCCGTTTAATGGTTTTCGAGATGGAGAACCTGATGAAGTACGGAGACGGTAGTGGCAACGCAACCGTGGCGGTGCTGCTCTATCTCTTTCGTCGAATCCAAAAAAAACTCGATGGCCGTCCGACGCTGATCGTTCTCGACGAGGCCTGGGTGTATCTGCGAGACGAACTCTTCCGCGAGTACCTTCGCGACTGGTTGAAGACCCTAAGGAAGTTGAACGCTGTCGTTGTCCTTGCGACGCAGAATCTTTCGGACATTTTCAATTCCGCAATCTGCGATGTGGTGATGGAGGCGTGTCCAACAAAAGTTTTGCTCGCTAACTCAGAGGCGGCTACGACGCAATCGCGCCGGCTTTACGAAGCTGCAGGACTAAACGAACGGGAAATCCAGATTGTGCAAGGCGCCACGCCTAAGCGCCAGTACTACGTCGTGTCGCCGGAGGGCCGCCGATTAATCGCATTGGGCCTCGGACAAGTCGCTCTGTCCTTTGTCGGTGTGAACAGTCCCGAAGAGCGGAAGAAGGTCGAGGAGCTGATAAAGGCTTTTCCTCGGACCTGGCAGGCGGAATGGTTGCGTCATCGAGGTCGGTCCGATTGGGCGGACTGGTGGCGCGACATTGAAGGAGTAAACGAGAGGAGGGTTACAGCATGAAGAGAGTTGTCGTGTTAGTCGTAGCATTTTCCATGTTGTTCGTGGCGGTGCCCACGGAGAGCGACGCCGGCGTAATTGCTGGTGTCGCAACCGAATGGACACAGATCCTAAACCACGTCCAACTTATTCAGTCATATATTCGCCAGGGTCTTCAGCTCGCAAACGAGTTGAAGCACTACCAGTTAGCACTCAAAGAGAGCCTCATCCAACCGAATCAAGTGTTCGGAGTCATTCAGCAGGACCTCGGCCAGTTAGCGCAACTCGTCCAGGGAGGACGTGCGCTGGCCTATTCGATGGCCAATCTGGATGCGCAATTCCGAAATACTTTTACCGGATATGGTTTCAGAACTCAGGGCTACTACCAGGATTACCAGAAATGGTCCCAGACGTCTCTGGACACAACACTGAACTCGCTAAAGGCGGCCGGATTCCACGGCCAACAATTACAAAGCCAACAGGCCATTCTTGCCGCGCTGCGCGCGCAATCGACCGGTGCCGGTGGCGAGGTTCAAGCAATCGAAGTAGGAAACCAGATTGCCGAGCAGCAGGTCGAGCAACTGATGGCACTTCGCCAGTTGATGTTAGTCGACTTACAGAGTAAACAAGCCTATCAGGCGGAGCAAATTCAGAAGGAACAGGCGGCCGCTGCTGCTGGTCAGCAAGTATTTGGCAAACAGCACATGGTGACCGACGACAAAAAATACTAGCTCCGTGGAGGAGCTTCGTGAAACTCAACAACTTGCTCGTGGCAGGTCTCTTGGTTGCGGTAATTCCTGGGGGCTGCAAAAAAGTCGATCCCCCCAGCCCAATTGTAAAGAAGGTCCAAGATGCTGGTGCAGGTGACGTCTCCAATGCCTCGAAGGAATCGATTGAACAGTGGTTCAAGCAACATCATGATCTTGCCAAAGAAATTGTGCTGGACTGCAACCGAGTCAAGGCAAGCAAGCCCGCCGATTGGGCCGACAGCACGGAAGGTCGAGTGTGCCAGGCAGCAGCGAGCGCTTCTGTGTTTGGCAACGAACACATACAACCAGATCAGCGAAAATTCTAGAACGAAGGACTGCTCGTCCCTTCCTCACGGGCTGATCAGATTGGCGCGTAGCCCTGGTAATGGCGGCTGTCGTTGTGGCTCTTTCGGTCACGGCCGCGCATGCACAAGCAGGCTCCACAAACGCACCGACGTCAATCCTCGACGAATACAAATCCCTCGAAGGCCAGTGGGTTTCCAAGCTCTTGGGTGCTGCACAGCGCTTGTTTGTCCTCTTGGCAGGAATCGAGGTGATTTGGAGCTTTACGCTACTTGCATTAGAGAAGGCGGATTTTCAGCTTCTCACTGCAGCGATCATCCGAAAAATCATGTGGATCGGCATCTTCTACGCTCTGCTTCTCTATGGCGTGACTCCGGACGGTGGGGGATGGATTCCGGCGATTCTGAACAGCTTTCAACTTCTTGGCCAGAATGCGTCTTCGGTTGGTCCTTTGGGTCCCAGTGCCATAGTGGGGTTCGGTGTAAACACTGCTGTCGATCTACTCTCGGCTGCTAGCGACGCCGGATTTCTGACCAACATGGGAAACGCGTTGACTCTCGTTTTTTGCGCAGTTGTGATCTTCATTGCTTACCTTGCCATAGCCATCCAGTTCGTGGTTGCGCTGGTTGAGAGCTATTTGGTCATCGGAGGGGGCTGCATCCTGCTCGGCTTCGGCGGTTCGCGATGGACCGCGCCCTACGTGGAGCGGTACCTCGCCTATTCAGTATCCGTGGGCCTGAAAATTCTCATCCTTTACTTACTCGTCGGAGCCGGAATGACGCTCTCCCAAGGGTGGGCTCAAGTCGCGTTGGGAATCGGGAGTTCTGCGGAGCCAGCGCGCACCGGTTTTGACCTCGCCGCGGCGGCGATAATGTTTCTCGCGGTGTGCTGGATGTCGCCGAAGTTGGCCTCTGCCATTCTTGGTGGGGCAAGCGTTCTGACTGGCGGCGACTTGGCGGCAGTGGGCGTTGGTCTAGCCGCTGGAACTGCGACTGTTGCAATGGCCGGCGCGGCAATGGCGGCGTCCGGGACTGGCGCATTGGGAAAAGTCCAGTCCGCAAGCGCGGCTGCAAATGGTGCGACGAACGGGCGCGGACCGACGACCGGTGGCACATCGGGTGCGCCTTCAACTAGCCCTTCTAGTCCCATCGGTGGTGGCAGCGGCGGTGGCGCTTCCGCTGCAATCCCTTCGAGCTCAAACCAGCCTTCGCCTCCTGCACGGGGCGGGGCCTCAAGCGCTAGCCAACAACCAAGTCCGCCCTCCGTCGCGCGCAGCCTAATCGGACTCGCGGAACGCGCCTTCGCTGCGGCGGAAGAGACAAGTGCTGTTACCCGATCTGCGCTGACGAATCTACGCATTCCTCACGACGCTGGAGGGCATGCGCCGCCAACGATTCCGACCGGCCACGGTGAAGGCTAGGGAAGGGAGACATCTTGTGCACAGTGCAACTGCGGTGAGCGAATCGGCAGCTCCAAGCAAATCCCATTTGGACAATCCCTACTTGAATGCCCGCAAGGAATGGGACGAGCGGTACGGAAGCCTTATCAAACGGGCCCAGCACTGGCGCGGCGCAGCGGTGCTGGCACTCTTGGTTGCGCTAGCCGAAGCCGTCGTGATCTTGGGCGTTGCCACTCGCCCTAAGACGGTTCCATACGTGGTTGCAGTTGACTCACTAGGGCGAGTCGTCGCCTCGGGTGCCGTCGAACAAAGCTCTCCCGTCGACCAGCGGATGAAGGCAAGTGCCCTTACGCGGTGGATACAGGACCTGCGAGGTGTAACAAGCGACGGCCTCGCTCAGCGAAAAGCGATTGATCGAGTCTACGCGATGGTTGGTAGTGGCACGGCGGCACAAACGCTTATTACGGAATTTTACAGAGCCAATCAGCCGTTTGAGCGCGCCAACAAGGAAACAGTTCAAGTAGACGTGAACACGATTCTCCCTACGACGGAGCACACGTACGAGGTGGATTGGACCGAAACGGCCAGAGATCCCAGTGGCGGCGTGATTTCCGTTGGCAGATGGAAGGCAATTCTTACTGTTGCCGTCAATCCGCCGACAGATGAAAACGCTCTGCAAATGAATCCGTTCGGCATTTACGTCATGAATGTCAATTGGTCGAAGGTCGTTTGAGGTGAACGATGACTCATAAGAGCGCGGTAGCGTTATTTGCTTTTAGTCTCTCTCTGGTTGTGCCTGGATTCGCGCAGGACAAGCAGGACAAGAAAGACGATCCTCCCCCCATCGTCATAAAGCGGGGACCACCAACGCAGAAAGACCCTGTTCCCGGCACGGACAAATACCCGTTGACGGAGGCGGTGCGGGCTCTCGAATCAGGTGACTCGCCACAGGCATCCACAGATGGAACGCCGATTCTGCCGTCCATCAGCAATGCGCCGGCGCCGGGGAAGGCATCGAGCGAAGTGCCTCGCGATTTTCAGCCTAAGCGAGACATCGTCCTGAACCCGACTGGCCTCGACGCGCTGCTGATTAGCCGTGACTGGGAGGCGTCACACAATACCCCGGCGATTGGCAACGACGGGCGTGTTGTTTACACGTACGGAGCTGGCCTGCCCATCGTAGTGTGCGCACCGCTTCATGTCTGCATGGTCGAACTGGAGCCAGGCGAAAAGATCATCGGTGAACCTCATATTGGGGACAGCGTTCGTTGGGAGGTCGCCCCGACTGCTTCTGGCAGTGGTCCCGATTCAACGCCAATACTAATCATCAAGCCGCGAATCTCGGGGCTTGATACAACGATGGTCGTGCCGACTGATCGGCGCGCATACTACATTCGGCTGCAATCCAAACCTGCGGAGTATGTAGCACGCGTGGCTTTCACGTATCCCGAAGATCACAACCGCCAATGGCAGGTTTTCCTCGCCAAACAGCATGAACAAGAACAACAAGAGAAGGCCCAGCGCGTTGCAGAACTTCCAAACAATGCGATTGAAAATCTGTATTGGAAATACGCAATAAGAGGTGGGTCGTCTTCGACGCGTCCGGTACACGTCATGGATGATGGTGTGAAGACGTACATCCAAATGCCCGAAGAAGCCATTCACCGGGAATTGCCAGTTCTTGTGGTTAAGACGCCTGATGGATCGGAGATGGTGAATTACCGCGTGAAAGACAACATCTACATCGTGGATCGCCTATTCGATCGAGCAGCTCTTCTTCTTGGAGTCGGCAAGCACCAGACGAAGGTAGAGATTGTCCGAGAGCAAGGAGTGAAGAACGGAAAAACCGAACCTGTAAGAGTCCCGCCTCCTGAGCCCGGCGCATCGGCTTCTAGTGGAGAGCAGCCATGAGTGAACTCGAAAGATCAGATCGAATCACCATCCGGACTCGATCTAAATCCCAGCCCGCCGCCAACCGCTCGCGTCAGCAAGAAGGTTGGGCTCGTGGCCATCGGTATTGTCCTCATCGTAGGGACCCTCGTTGTCTATGGTTTGTACACCCGCAAGGAGCAACAAACGATCAGTCGGCAAGCGACTGAAGAAAAGCACCCCGAGCCGGCGCGAATTGCCGGAGATCAAGTGGTGCGGGAGATCGCTCCGCCTGCTGTGGCGAATCCACCCTCGGCGCCTACCGCGCGTCCCGAGTTGACCCAACCGGGTGAACTCCGTCCACCGTCAATTACACACCGGAGAGATGGGCAAGGTCGAGCGAGTGCTACTCGAAACTACGCGTCCAGCGATGGGGAACTCTCACCGGAAGAACGCTTGCGGCTGGCGGCTTTTCGAGAGGAACAACAGGCCATCGCTTCGCCGACGGCGATAGGCGGGAATTCTGCGACTAGTGCGGGAAATGCTTCCTCCATCGGCTCTGACCCGCTCCAGCAATACGGAGCGTTGGCTTCGCTAGTTTCAAGCGTTGGAAAGCAAAATCCTACAGGTCAGGATGTCCAGTCAGCATCTTCCACTGGGCAGACAGGCAGTGCCTATGAGGGGCAGAACGGTCAGTCTCAAAAAGAAAGTTTTCTCCAAAAAACACGCGGACGCACCATCGATAACTATCTGAAATCCACGCGCACTGAACCTCTCAGCCGATACGAGATCAAGGCCGGCTGGGACATTCCGGCCACTCTAGAGCAGGCCATTGACTCCGACCTGCCAGGGCGAGGTCAAGGCTTTGGTCCGCTCCAACGTCTACGACACCGCCACTGGCGAGTATCTCCTGATCCCCCAAGGCGCGCGCCTGCTGGGAACCTACAATTCTGTGATTTCTTACGGACAAGCTCGTGTCCAAGTGGCGTGGACACGAATCATTTTTCCGGACGGAAGCTCGATCAATCTAGACGGTATGAGCGGACACGACGACCAGGGAAGAGCTGGCTTCCACGATCAAGTTAACAATCACTATGCTCGCCTCGTTGGCTTTGCCGTTCTAACGAGTGCCTTCGCAGCAGGATTGGAACTCTCGCAGCGGCAGAACACCTCTCTGCTGACGACGCCGACTGCCGGCCAAACCGCCTCGGCCGCGGTCGGTCAGCAACTCACAGAGCTGGGTGCGGAGGTCACGCGGCGGAATCTGAACATTCAGCCCACCATTAAGATCCGCGTGGGCTACAAATTCACGGTGAGAGTCAATCGAGATATGTTGTTCGACGCGCCATATAAGCCTGTGGAAATGCGGTGAAAAAGTAGCAAAACATTTCGCACATCAAGGCTTGAACAAAATTTCAGGGTGATGTATATATCGTACCGACGAAAACGCCGCAAGAGTGTTCACTGCGGCTACCCCTCAAAGGATTTTGGTGCGACCCTGTGGCAACACGTAGGAACATCGGGTTCGATGTATTCAACGTCCGCTTGTTGATCGCTCTGGACAAATTGCTTCGCAAGAAGCGGAGGTATCAAGGTGATTTGTCTGCTTCGATCAACGATGCGCTGCTCGCCGTCAACCTCAACACCGTGAAGCTGGTCACTCTGCAAGGGAAGAAGAAACAAACCGCCAGGGAGACGCAGGTGGTCATTTTGCGGCGTCTCATTCGCAGGATTCAACGAATCGCGGACGTGCGCGGCTGTTCGATGAACCAGCTCGTGAATAGCGGCTTGTTGGCCTACTACTCGAAGGGACGGAGAGGCAAGCTCGACGGTTCATCCAGGGCAGCGCGGGGGTCATCCATGGCGGCCTACGACAAAATGAGTGATGGGGAGAGGCAGCAATTGATGCAAGTTCTTGGGAGTCTTACTGGTCTGCAGGAAGGTCCCAAAGAAGGGTTTCCAGACGGCACACGCTACGAGTATGACCCTGACCTCAAGACAACCGTCGAAGTTACCCCCTCGGGGGAGCGGTTCCCCGTGGCTTTAGTCGCGGGAAAGCTTCAGCGCAAATCAGAGAAGGTTCTAGCGCACAAAACGACACGATAAGGACGTATTGCTCTGAGCGAAACCAAACCAGCACTCGTTGTGATAGCAGGCCCCATCGGGGCGGGTAAGACTACCTTCTACGATGCCCACCTAAAAGAAGCTTTTCCTAGCGTGGTTCCACCGATTCCGCAGCAACGGGATGCGATGTTGCGCGAGCGACGCTCGTTCGCTGTTGAGGACTTGACCGTGGACACGGAACTGTTGGAAAGCGCGAGGCAGGCCGGCTACACAACAAAGGTTTTATTCATCTCCACAGAAGACCCTAACCTGAATGCCGGACGAATCCTCGTTCGGATGAGTCGCGGCGGACAAGCCGTGCCGCTCGGGCACGATTCCAGCGTCGTATGACGAGGCCATGAAGAGCCTGGCTGAGGCGCGACGACATGCTGACGATCTTCTGGTTTATGACAACACACCAAATGGGAAGGGGCATCGGCTGGTGGCACGTTTCATCGCGGGGGAGTTGGTCAAAACAACGCATAGTGCTCCTGAGTGGTTGAAGGATGTTTTCGGCCGTGAATTGCTGAGCGAATCTAAACATCAAGAAAAATCCACACGCGGGCGCTAGGGGCACCGTTCCCCCATCGAAATCGTCAAAGACACCTCACGGAGTACACAGCGAGGATACTAGTACCGGTACTAACTGGTCCCAACGATAAAACGCTTACGGCCTCCCCGCATCCATCCGTACAGTCCAGCGGCGGAAATGGGGTGTTGGTCGTTGCAGATACGTGTCTCAAAGCGATGGCTTGCTGTTTTTCCTTCCTCTCTTCATGGTCCTCGTCATCCTGGTTTTGATCTCTCGGAAGTACGTGTGGCTTTACGCCACGCGAAAGCCTGATCCGCGACCGCCAACAATCAACCTCCTTCAGGACCCACAAGCCTCGAAGAACCCCGAAATCCTGCTGAAGGAAGCCAACCGCCTCGCATGGCTTTTTAACTCGCCCAAGGCGGGGCCTCTTTACGTCCGCGCCGAAGAACTTTTCAAGGAGAGAGGTGACACTCGAAACGAAATCTACGCTCGGGTCGGCAGGATTCGCGCGCAAGCTGAGACTATGTCCTGGGTAGACGTCTCCGAGTTGCTCGGGCAGCAGTTGAACATTCCAGTCGTCAAGAATGACCCCGAACTCAAGCTTTGGTGTCTTGCGGCAAAAGGATACACGGACCTTGAAATCAATCCCGCTTCCGCGAAGCTAGCTTGGACGGAGGCAGAACAGATTGCTCACAAGTTGGGAGAACACGAATGGGAAGCGCGAGCTGAGGGAGAACTCGGGATCATCGGCTTTCTCCAAGGGGATAGTCGTCGCGCGGCAGTCATGGTTGGCGATGCACTTTTGTCTGCGAAGGCGAGTGGCGATGTTGGTGGCCAGGTTCGAATGCTAGAAATGCTCGGCAACGGATTCAATGAAGCGAAACGCTATGGGGAGGCCCTTGCGTTTTTCGAGCGGGCCATCAAGACGAGCGGTGCAACGCCGGATGCGGGATTTCCTTTCATGGCGTATGAAGGAGAGTCCTCTGCCTTAGTCGCCCAGGACAAGGTGTCAGAAGCCAAAGACAAGTTGGAGCGCGCATTGACCGTTGCAAGAGAAAATCAAAAGCTCGGACACGAGAGCATGATTCTTCAACTAATGGGTGAGCTGGCCATTCGAACTGGGGACCGGCCTGCCGCTACGAAATATCTGGAGCAATCAGGCCAGCTCGCGCAAAAGTACAATTTCTATCGAACCCTGGGTCAATCAATGATTGATCTCGCTGGGCTTTATCGAGAAGCAGGCGACCTGAAAGCGTGCTGAGGTCAGTGCTTCGGCCGGAGTGGATGCTAGCAGACGAGTGGGAGACCGATACTACCTTCCACGAGATTTGACAGTGCTTGCAGACCTCAAAGCTCAGCGCGGAGCTATCAACGAGGCAGAGGCCCTATACGAAAATGCTGAAGACGTGATCGACGGGATGCTCGTCAACTTGCATGAAGCGTATTGGAGTAGCTCTCTGGCAGGAGCGATGAGCGACACGTACCTTCAGCATTTCGAATTAGAGGCGCGCCAAGGGAACCTTGACCGGGCTCTAAGTGTATTGGAACGCGTCAGGGGACGAACCGCAGCGGCATTGCTTGAGAATAAGGTGTCGTTTGGCAAAGACGAATCGGCAGACGTGCGTGCCCTAGAAGATGAAGTCTCCAACCTCCAGCTTCGTCTTATGCGCTCTGAAAACCCGAAGGAGCGGGCCAGCCTGCTCGATCAATTGGTCGAGTACGAGCGGCGGATGGAATGGACGCGAACGGAACGAACGGAATCGAAGTCCAAATGGTTTGACACACCGGCCCCCCTGAGGGCGATCCAATCTAGCTTGCGTCCTGAAGAAGTCGTTTTGGAATACGTGCTGAGCGAGCCGCGCTCGTACTGTGTCTGGATTTCCCGTGCCCGCGGAGGTGTAGTCGTACTATCTGAAGG
>CAVTEE010000007.1:0-567916 GCA_963733775.1 uncultured Acidobacteriota bacterium
CCGCCGCCATCCTGAGAGACAGGAAGGCCGAGGCGACCACAGTGCGGGAGCTTCGCGCATGGATTGAGCGGGAAATCCATCTTGACCTCACGAACGCATCGGCCAAACGGACCATCCTACTCGGAGAATCAAAGTCTTCTGGTACGATCTCGACCGGACTCGGCGCACTTCTGCGATTCCGCAGTAATCACAAGTTTGTCCAGCAAACAGTGCTTAAAGCACTCTCATGAATCCTTGAAATGCGTTCAACCATTCGAACAGTTGTTTCACAGTATTTTGGCAAGCCACTTCATCATGTTTCAACGGCTTGCTCGGATCGATCGCACCTAGTTTAATGATGCCTGATGACCGGACTTCTGTTTCGCCTCGGCCTTAGCTTCACAGGAGACCGGTTTTCTCTTTTCCAGAAGTCTTGCCGCACGGTCGGCGCTCCGTTCGTTCGCATCGTTGCATAGCGCATGACCCAGTTCGTGGCGGATCGCAGATCAAGAAGATCCCCCCTTTCATGCTCCATTTCAGTAGTAATTCGACGCGGAGCAAGGCATTTGTGTGACCAAAACTTCTTCGATGAACGTTTCGCGTTTCGGATAAAACGTAAAAGCCGGGCTGTCTGGATCAAGTCCCCTGGGGCGCACGATAGCCTTCCAGTCTTCGGAACGCACCAATATCCAGGTCCAATTTCCGAGTTGCGCCACGGAATAGTTTGCCAGTGCCTTTTTCAGGACCACCATCTCTTCGTTGCACAGCTTCTGACTGTAGCCTGTGTTACACACGAATTGCTGAGTTGGGCTTTATCGGTATGGCTCTCCGTAGGTCAGCGGTTGCGAGGGGAGGAGGGAAATAATTAGGGGATCGCTTGTTCACCCCTGATACTTGTCGGGTCAGGACCTGATTGCGCTTGGCCAGAACTCTGCAACAACATCCATGCCAACAGACAGAAGCCGATCACTTTTTTCACGGCGCTCACCTCGACCGCAATTGCGGGAGCGCAGAGAATTGATCAGATTGATCTGTTCCGGCGGCCTGCGGAACGCCATTGCAACTCGCCGCGAGTACCAAACCCAGCGTCAAGCCACCGATTACTTGCCTCCTCATCGCCTCACCTCCGCAACGCTCCGCGGGGGCGAAAGTGGACTAGGCCGGAAAGTGCCTCAATGCAGGAAGAGTCACTACAGCGTCACATCTGGGTCACGAAGAGGGGGGGATTAAGAGAGACAGGCCGATCCAGAAAAAAATGGTAGACTCTCTGAACTTCCGAGGTTAGGCATGCCCGAAAGCACGGCCACTGTTGGCTTGGTCCGATTCGAAGGCTTCCAACTTGACTTTCGCAGTGGTGAATTGCTCAAGGATGGCGCTGAGACCGTCCTTTTACCGAGCAATCCTTTCAGATCCTCACCATGTTGCTGGAACATCCGGGCAAAGTGGTAAGCCGGCGTCAAATCCAGCAGCGCCTGTGGCCCGATGGGACGATAGTAGAGTTTGAGCACAGCATCAGTGCTGCGATAAACCGCCTTCGGCAGGTGCTGGGCGATTCTGCCGAGAATCCGCGCTACATCGAAACGCTGGCCCGCCGGGGCTATCGCTGGAAAGCAGACGGGGAGTGGGTGGGAGCGAGCGGCTCCGGCGCAGTTTCAGTCGCCATCGGCGAAGTAGCGAAGGCTGCCCCTAAACCCAAGTGGCTCCTCTGGACGGCGGTCTGCGGCGTAGGGCTCCTGGCGCTTGGGCTAACGATCACCAGTTGGTTGTCGAACTACCGAAAGTCCCATCGGTTGACCAAGAAGGATACGGTAGTCCTGGCCGATTTTACGAACACGACCGGAGACTCGGTGTTTGACGGCGCTCTGAGGCAGGGACTGGAGGTGCAACTGGAACAATCGCCTTTCCTTAGCCTGGTTTCCGAGCAGCAAATTCGGCAGACGTTGGGCATGATGAAACAACCCCCCGACGCGAAGCTAACGCCCGAGCTCGCCCGCCAAGTTTGCCAGCGAACCAACGGTGCTGCGGTTATAGAGAGCTCGATAGCTCAGGTTGGCACGCAGTACGACCTGGTTCTGAAAGCTGTGAACTGTTCGACTCGGGAATCAATCGCAAGCACGGAGACTCAGGCGGATGACAAGAACCACATCTTGGGTGCTCTCGGAAAGGCATCTTCGGAGATGCGCAAGAAGCTCGGAGAGTCACTCATAACTGTTCAAAAGCTCGACACGCCGCTTGCTCAAGCGACGACGCCGTCGCTGGAAGCCTTGAAAGCCTATAGTCTCGGTCTTTCCAAGTTCGACAGGGGCGACCAAGCCGGCGCCATTCCGCTGCTTCAGCAAGCGATTGAGTTGGACCCCGACTTCGCAATGGCCTACGTCAATCTCGGGGCGTCGTATGACGTTCTAGGAGAGTACAACCGCGACGCAGAGCCACTTCGCAAGGCCTTCGCACTGCGCGACCGCGCGAGTGAACGCGAGAAATTTGAAATCGCTGCCGTCTTCCATCAAAACGTCAGCCAACAGACGGATCAGACCATCCAGAACTGCGAACTTTGGGAGCAAAGCTATCCTCGCGACTTCAGGCCACATGGCATCCTGGGGGTTGAGAACAGGGCTCTGGCAAAGTACGAGCGGTCCGCGGAGGAATTCCGCAAGGCCATAGAATTGGATCCGACAAAGGCACTGGCGTACGGCGGTCTCCTCGTTGACTTGATGGCATTGAATCGGTTCGCTGAGGCTCGTGCCGTGTACCAGGAGGCCCAGGCGCATAAAGTGGATGCGGGCGAAATGGAACGCCTGCGGTATCAGCTAGCTTTTGTCGAGAGTGACATATCGATAATGGCGAAGCTCGCGGAATCCTTGGCGAGCGAACCGGGATACGAGGGCAGAGTGCTTTTGGAGGAATCGAATACGGCAGCGTATTTCGGACGGCTCAAGGCGGCACGTGAATTATCCAGGCGCAGTGAAGAAAAAGCCCTAAGTGAGAAAGACACAGGGACCGCGGCTCAGATTGAAGCCGACGTGAGTATCCGCGAAGCTTTGTTTGGCAACAGTGGCGCTGCGCACAGCCATGCGGCCGCGGCAGTGAAACTCGGCGGAGCTCCGGGCTTTCATGTGATGGCGCTCGCTCTCGCCGGTGACACCACGCAAGCCATGGAGGTAGTGCACCATATCGAAAGCCAAACTCCACCGGGAGCTTTCATGGACAAGGTGACGCATACGGAGTTCGAGGAGCCGTCGAGCTCAATCGAGGTAATGCAATGCGAGCCGTGGAATACCTCGGGCCAGCGGCATCCTTCGAGGCGGGCTGGTATTTACTTTATAGGCCTGCGTACCTGAGGGGCGAAGCCTACCTCCTTGTCATCGTGGCCAAGAAGCAGCGGCAGAATTCCAGAAAATCATCGATCATCGTGGCGTTGTCGTGAACCAACCTTTCGGCGCGCTCGCCCATCTTGGCCTCGCTCGCGCATACACGATGCAAGGCGACATCCCCAAAGCGCGCACTTCGTATCAAGATTTCCTGACGCTCTGGAAAGACGCCGACCCGGACATTCCCATCCTGAAGCAAGCGAAGGCTGAATACGCGAAGCTCCGATAGTCCTTTGGTTGAGCGAAGGTTCGAGCAGGCGTGAATTAGGTATATAGTCGTTGGAACCCGTGCAAAACTGCTCCAACTCCACGATGTAATTTCATTAAGAAACTAACTTCGAAGGGTTGACGCAGCGATTCAGTTTTTCCGAACAAGCTTCTTGGTGTCCTGAAAATGGTCGGGCTTGTAGGGGGGGAACAATGTGTTCTTCGTTCTCGTCGCTCGTCTGTACCGTCTTCATTGTGAAGCATCGTTGGCTCAGTCGTACGGTTTTCATTGTCGGGTTGCTGGTGGCGTTGCCATCCCTTGTCACCGCCCAAGAGGCGACGATTGTAGGGACAGTCACCGACCCGAGCGGCGCTATTGTTCCGAACGTCGCGGTTCTGGTTACCAACGTGGATACAGGGGCCGTGCGCACTCTGGCGACAAACGACGCCGGCCAATATGTAGTCCCCGGCTTGCTCATCGGCAAATACGACTTAAAGGCCCAAGCTTCGGGTTTTAAAGTGGAAGAGGTCAAGGGGGTTGTGCTGGACGTAAATGACCGAATCCGCGTCGACTTTCAAATGAAGTTGGGGGAGATGGCGGACGAGATTCTCGTGGAATCTAACCCCGTCGCAGTGCAAGCGGATAGCGGTGAACAGAGTTCCCTGGTCAGCGGGACACAGATTTCGGAGCTCTCTACAAACGGCCGGAGTATTTACACGTATATAACGCTGTCGCCGGGCGCTGCGAACCTGATGCCTTAGTTTCAGCCGCCGACGTCGGTCGGCGCAAACTCCAATGTGAGCTTTAACGGGAACCGCCCGGGACACAACCTGTATCTGCTCGATGGTGGGGAAAATTATGACCGTGGTGGAGGCGGCAACTCGATCATCATGCCTTCGATCGATGCCATCGCCGAGACGCAGACCCTCACGTCGAACTACAGCGCAGAATATGGACTTTCCTCCGCCGGCACGATCAGTTCTGCTTTGAAATCCGGAACCAAGACATTTCATTTCTCACTGTGGGAGTTTTTCCGCAACGACGCCTTGGACGCCCGGAACTACTTTAATTCGCCCCAGCGCCGATTGCTGAGCTCCGATACAACCTCTACGGCTTCAACGCCGGCGGCCCTGTGACGTTTGGGAAGTTGTACAACCCGAAAAAGACCAAGACTTTCTTCTTCTACAATATGGAATGGCGCAAATTGATTCAGGGGCAGACGCTTAACCAGACGGTTCCCTTGCCGCCTACTACGGCGGTAATTTCTCTACTTCCGGATACAGCCTTGCCCAGCTCCACGCTCCTGCGGTCTGTCAAGTGTCCTCAGCCATCCAAGCCCAGTTTGCTGCTGCTGGACAGGCGCTCAGCGGATGTACAAACGGCGCTCCCGACCCGGCCTTACAAGTGCCCTTCAACAACAACAAGATTCCGACCAGCCTCTTAGACGCAAACGCTCAGGCGCTGCTGACCGCCGGTGGAAAATATGGAGGTATCTTCCCCGCGCCCAACAACGGCAATAGCTTCATCGGCGGAAACAATTTACCCACGAAGGTCCGGGAGGAAATTGTCCGCATCGATCAAAATGTCAGCGATAAGTTCATGATCTTTGGCCATTTCGTCGCCGAACAGGTCTCGCAGACCTACGGGACAGCCATATTTAGCGCCGACAATGTTCCCTCCATCGGAAGCACCCTTGGCAATCCTTCCTATGCCGCGGTAATCCACACGACCTACGTCAAGAGCCCGACGTTAACAAATGAGGTGTCCTTCAACTACAACGGAAATCGTGTCACGATTCTGCCTGTGGGTTTGGTCAGCGCACCCTCCGCTTTCACCTTCAACCGCTTCTTTGACGGGCCGAACAACGAAAACCGTATCCCGTCCATCCTTCTGCGCGGGAGTACCGGATCGCGATACAGTTCCGGTATCACCCCTTGGGACAACTCAGCCAACGACTACCAGCTTCGAGATGATGTTTCCTGGACCAAGGGAAGGCACCAGTTCAAGATGGGCGGCGGCTGGATGCTCTACCAGAAGGTCCAGGATTGGTTTCAGTCGACTCAAGGTCAATTCATCTTCAACGGCTTCTATACCGGAAACGACTTCGCCGATTATCTGCTCGGCTACGCCATTGGCTATAGCGAGTCGGCGGTCCAGGGCACCGGCCATTGGAACAGCGTTTCCACAGCGCTGTATTTCCAAGACAACTACCGCGTGAACAAACGGATTACCTTGAACCTGGGACTGCGCTGGGATGGCATCCCGCATACTTATGAAGCGAACAAGCAATTGTCCGACTTCTATCCAAATCTGTATGCCCCAGCGGATGCGGCTCAGCTTGGGTCGGATTACCAGACCATCCTTCCCACCAGCCCGGGATTGGGACCAGCCCGAACCCGATTTTGGCGGGGACGCCTCTCTATCTGAACGGCGTCGGCATCTGCGGCACACATGGGCTTCCCGCCGGTTGCGTGAACGGTGCTTGGCTGAATTTTGGTCCGCGGCTTGGATTTGCCTATAGCCTGACAGGCTCCGGCAAAACGGTGATCCGCGGCGGGTACGGGATCATGTACGAGCGCATCCAGGGGAACGACGCGTACAACATGGCTGGAAACGCTCCGTTCTCAGCGGGTGTGAGCTTTCCCACTGTGTCTCTTTCGAACCCCAAGCTGAGCATCCAGACCGGTGCAACGATTCCGCAATCGATTCCCGTTACCGGCCTCGTAGGATTAAACCAGAATGAGTACGCCGCGCCCCGAAGCAGCCAATTCAGCCTGGGCATCCAACAAGCCATTGGGGAGAAGTCGATACTGGCGGTGTCTTATGTCGGCACTCAGAACCGCCATCAGAACTACAACTCGGAGACCAACTTACCGCCGGAGAGCCTCCTGCCGGGGTTCGTGACAAACGGTGCCGCTGCGCAAACTTATAATGCGAGCGTCCCGTACGTCGGATACAACAGCGTTCTAATGGCACAAAACGAGGGCAACGGGGACTACAACTCGATTCAAGTATCGCTACGCGGCTCCACTCTGAAGGATGACTTGACGTACCAGGTTGGATACACCTACTCCCACACGAATGATTCGTTCGACGGAATAACGGAGATCGCCGGAGATCTCTACAACGTTTCCAACCCCTACGCGGGCTGGAAATATGACTACGGGCCCTCGGCGTTCGACATCAGGAACAACTTCTTTACCAACTTTGTCTATCGCATTCCGCTGCTCAAAGACAGCGCACACCGTCTACTGAAAACGACTTTCGGTGGCTGGGAGATTTCGGGCATCGTCACGGCCATATCCGGCGCTCCACTGAATATCGGATTAAGCGGTCAAAACGTCGCGAGTATCGTTCCGAATACAGCCAACCGTCCAAACGTGAGCGGCACAATGATTAACCCCCATACCGTCCAGCAGTGGTTTGACACGTCCGTCTTTTCAGTGCCAGCCCCGGGGACCTGGGGTAACGAACCGCATAACGGTGTTCGAGGCCCTGGCCGCGACAATTGGAATATCTCTTTTTTCAAAAACTTCCTCTTCAACGAAGAGCACGGCACCCGTCTGCAATTCCGCGCCGAATTCTTCAACATTTGGAACCACCCGCAATGGGTTGGCGACACGTTGAACGGTGGCATCAGCACCAACTACGGCGCGAGCAACTTCGGTGCCGTTACGTCTGCCTATGACCCCCGGACAATCCAGTTGGCGCTGAAGCTTTCATTCTAGCTGCGCTATGCGTGGAGGCAGGATAGCAGAGCACTGTGACTGTCCCGCGCTCCAAAGCACTCGCAAACCTCACGAGCAACTTATCCCGAAGTGCGAGCCCCAGACGAGATCTCTTCTTCTTTTGCATTAAAGGTCGATTCGGTCCAAGGCGAGTGTAGCCCAGAAATCCGAGGTTTAGTTTCTCCTCTGTGGCCCCGCTCTCCCGGGCGACTCCGAGAAAAACGTACTGGTACCAAGATTTTTTCTCCCTTTTTCCCTCCTCGATGTTCCTTAAATAAGTAGGGGGCTGTGATCGAGATTCCTTTCCAAGCTAGGGATCTTTTAATGGGGCTAAGATTTTTTCTTATTTTTTCCCATTTGGATGTTCCTTAGATAGGTATGGGGTTGTGGAAGGGAGTTCTCTTCCATGATGGGACCCCTCTGAGAGATCAAAGTTTTTCTTACCTTTTCCCGCTTGGATGTTCCCTAGTAAGTAGAGGGATCCAACGGTCCCAAGGTCGGCTCGGAGGAAGGGGAGATGACGAAGGCCCCATACAGTGCTGGTCAAAATTTGTTTTGCCATTTGCCGTTTTCCAGGCTCTTTACTGGTAAGGGCCTCTTGCCGATGCAGCTTGGCATGGAGAAAGCTGGCGGAAAGGGGCGGTATGGAAGGGAGCAGGTGAAGTGGACTTCACCCCGGTACTTCAGGGCTTGCTTCACTGTTTACTTCACGCCGGTGGTGAAGGGAACTCTTGGGAAACACAAGAGATGAATGGAAAGACAGAAGCCATTTGGACGCGGCCCAAACTGGGAGAGAGGCGGGAGCGACCCCACCCTTTGACGCACCGTGCGTCACGGTTGCCGTGGGGTCGCTCCCGCCTCAGTCACGCGCAGCGCGTGAGCCATTTGGCCGCGTCCCAGAGCCGGAGTTCCGGAGTTGTAAGACAACGTTCATTACAAACCGTAAGTGGATAAGGAAGGTCATGGAAATCATCTGGTCCAGAAGCGGGGATCAAAAATGATGGAAGCTCAGGCGCGTCCCGGTGCGGGTCGCGATTTGTGTTTTACATTTTCTGTTTTTGAGGCCTCTGTAGCGGTAGAGGGCAATCCTGATGACTTTCAATCGTCTTTTGCTCGTCCGGGAGGGTGACGGGTACGTGAAAGACACAGATCACCATTTCCGTCATCATTCGCGTCACCCAGGGGTGAGTCGAAATTGTTAGGAGCATGGCGGTTGCACATGGCGCGACGCTCAGTTTGGACGCGGGTAATGGATCGGAGTGGGCTGGAGCGACCCCACTGTTGCGCACGGTTACGTGCGCAAAGTGATTCGTGGGTCGCTCCAGCCCATGCACTCTCTCCGAAGGTACGCGTAATGCGCACGATTGCAATCCGGATTCCTTATTAGATGGCAACCGCACCCAAGCTCGCCTCGCCGCGGAGTGCGACGCTTGATCCACAGGTGAAAAGTTGGATCGACAATGTGATCGTCCCGGCGATGGTGCGTGAATTTTTGGAGCAATCCAAAGCGAATAGCTCCAAGTTTGCACCTCATGTGGTAGAGTGCTTCGACAGTAGGGTCTTCAGCCGAGAGGGTCACTAGTGACTGTACTCCGCTGCGCTATCTACGCTCGCTATTCCACCGACAAGCAGAATCCCCTTTCCATCGACGATCAGACCCGAAAGTGCCGCGAATTTGCTTCGCGCCAAGGCTGGGATGTGCTTAAAGATCACATCTATTCCGATGAAGGAATTAGCGGCGCCAGCGACGAGCGGACCGGTCTGCAACGACTGATTGAGGCGGCAACGTCAAAGTCGCACCCCTTTGATGCGGTCCTCGTGGACGACACAAGCCGTCTGAGTCGCAAGCTTGCGGATTCGCTCCGCATCTTCGAGCAGCTCCGTTTCACTGACGTGCGCTTGGTTTTTGTGTCTCAGGGAATCGACACGGATTCCGAACAGGCCGAAGTACTCCTCGCGACTCACGGAATTGTCGATAGCCTCTACATCAAGGAGTTGGGAAAGAAAACCCACCGTGGTGTCGAGGGCAGGGCACTGCAGGGACTTCACACCGGAGGTCGATGCTTCGGTTATCGCAGCGTGCCGATTGAGGAGCCCACACGGAAGGATGCATACGGGCGTCCACAGATCGTCGGAGTACAGCTCGAGATTGAACGCGAGCAGGCAGCCGTCGTCAGACGAATATTCACGGACTACGCCGCTGGTGATTCGATTAAGACCATCGCGAAACGCCTTAACGCTGAGCACATTCCTTCGCCTTCGCCGTACCGTGGGCAGAGTCATCCATCCTGGGCACCGTCGGCGCTTTCGGTGATGCTCCACAATGATCGTTATCGCGGCGTAGTGGTCTGGAATCGGACGCGCAAGGTGCGCGATCCGCGAACCGGCCGGCGAGTACAGCGGGAGCGTCCGAAGTCTGAATGGGTAGTATTGCAGGCTGCCCAACTTCAAATCGTATCAGACGACCTGTGGGGTGCAGTAGAGCGTCGGCTGGCTACGGTGAGAGCCTCGTTTGAGGCTGGAACTTCGCCCGGGCTTTGTTGCCGTTCTCTTTCGGCGCAATACCTGCTATCCGGCTTTTTGAAGTGCGGAGTATGCGGAACCAAGATGGTCGTTGTATCTGGCCGGGGTCAATCTGGCCGAGCGCGTTACGGCTGCCCAATGAGACATGCGCGCGGCATCTGCGCGAACGATCTTCATCTGAGGCAAGACACGTTAGAGCGCGAAGTTATCGGTGGCCTTCAAAGTCGAGTGCTTCGCGAGGATGTCGCCGCCTACGCGCTTGCGGAATTCAAGCGGCAGCTAAAGCAAAAACTTGAAGAGGCGCGTTCACAACTCGGGACACTTGGCCAGGAACGTGAAAAACTGAAAAAGGAGATCGCCAATCTTTCCGTAGCAATCGCACAGGGAGGTCAGTTGCCCGGGCTTCTATCAGAATTGCAGAAGCGAGAGCGGCGCCTCACCGAAATCAGCGATGAGATTTTTTCGACGACCGCCAAAGAGCTCGACGCCAAGCTCCAGGACATTGAACGGTTTGTCATGCAGCGGCTCGGTGAAATTCATCAGCTCCTGACCGGAGACATACCGCGTGCAAAGTCAGAGCTGGCGAAACACTGCACGGAAATCACTCTCACCCCGGAAGGGCGAACCTACCAGATAAGCGGCGATTGGAACCTATTGGGTGGACGTTCGGATGGTGCCGGGGGCCAGAATCGAACTGGCTACGCCCGCCTTTTCAGGGCGGCGCTCTACCACTGAGCTACCCCGGCACTGAACAAATTCTAGAGACGCACAGTGTGCGTGTCAAATTATCCGTTGAGTTTTATTACTTGGGGCAAATTAATTATTCTTGCGCGGAGTCGTCGAATTCGCGCATCCAGTTGCGATTCTTTAATACTTCGCGCGGCTTGGTGCCTTCCGGCGGGCCCACGATGCCGTCTTTTTCCATGAGGTCGATCAGTCGCGCCGCGCGGCCGTAGCCGATGCGCAGCCGGCGCTGCAGCGTAGAAGTCGATGCGCGACCGGCGTCGCACACCACCCGGATAGCATCCTGATACAGATCGTCATCCACATCGTCAGCCGCGGCTTCCGATGTTTCGGACTCGCCGCCCGCTTCTACAACTTTGCCATTCTCATCTTTTGGCGCTTCCAACAATTGCTCGTTGTATTTTGCCTGCGCCTGTTCCCGCCAGAAATCGCAAACGGAGATAATTTCATCTTCGCTGACCAGCGGCCCGTGAATGCGATGCAGCCGCGCCGAGCCCGCCGGCAAATAAAGCATGTCGCCCTTGCCCAACAGCGATTCCGATCCGTTGGCGTCGAGAATGGTGCGCGAATCGACTTTACTGGCCACCCGGAAAGAAATTCGAGCAGGGAAGTTCGCTTTAATCAGGCCGGTGATGACGTCCACTGACGGCCGCTGCGTGGCCAAAATTAAATGGATGCCTACAGCGCGCGCCATTTGCGCCAGCCGCGTGATGGACTCTTCCACGTTGTTGGTATCCACCATCATCAGGTCGGCCAACTCGTCGATCACAATCACCAGGTAGGGAAGCGGCTTGTGCTCGTTCTCCTCCACGTTGTCGAACAGCGAGAGCGATTGCTGCTTCTGAAACGTGCGGTTGTACTGATCTATGTTTCGAACGCCGCGTTGCGCCAGCAATTTCAGCCGGTTTTCCATTTCGCGCGTCGCGTTGCGAAGCACGTTCGAAGCGATCTTCGGATCGGTGACTACCGGCGCGATCAAGTGCGGAATATTTTCGTACAGATTTAATTCCAGCCGCTTCGGATCGACCAGCACCATTTTTACGTCGTCCGGACTGGCTTTATACAAAATCGACATCATCAGCGAGTTGATGAAAACGCTTTTGCCGGTGCCGGTCGAACCCGCGATCAGCAAATGTGGCATGGCCGCCAGGTCGGTCACGCGAATTCTTCCGTGCAGATCTCTGCCCATGGCCAGCGTGAGTTTACTCGCGGAATTGATGAACTCTGGCGCTTCGATGATTTCGCGCAATGCAATGGTCTGGCGCGTCAGGTTCGGCACTTCGATGCCGATCGTGGATTTGCCCGGGATGCGCTCAATCAAAATCGATTCGGCTTGCAGCGCGAGGCACAAATCCTCAGTCAGGCCAATGATCCGGCTGTATTTGATACCCGCTTCCGGCTTGAATTCAAACGTGGTAACCACGGGCCCTGGATTGATCTGCGTCACGCGCCCTTGTACATCGAACTCCTGGCACTTTTCTTCGATGGCACGGGCTCTATCTTTTAATTCCGCTTCGTCGAGCTTTTGGCTGCGTTCTCCTTCTCGCAACAACGAAACCGACGGCAGCTTGTAATTGGTAGTTCCTTTGGCGATCTTCGGCTCGCTTACACTTTTTCTCGCCGAGGGTTTTTCCGTCTCGCGGTCCACTACGAAGATCGGCGCCTTATGGCCTCGATCTTTTTCTTTTTCCGCGCGCTCTTCGTCGCGTTGTTCCTGCCGCGATTTGAAAACGTCGCTCTCGTCTTCCAACTCAATCGCCCTGGAATTTTCATTCAGCACCGAATTGTTACCCGCCGATTCCGGAGCCGCCGGCTTTCCTCTCGAAAGGCGCTTCTCCGCCAATCGTTTACGGAGCCGCTCCTGCTCGCGCGTCCCACGCCATGCGTGCCAGCGAGCCTGCACTTTTTGCAGAATGCCCAATTTTTCCACGGCGCCGATGGGGCCTTTCGGTCCACTGGCCCAGGCGTGCGCACCAGAGAAAGAAAATCTGGTGGTCATGAACAACGCGGTGAGCAACAGCGCCACCGCCACAAGGTTTGCGCCAATCGGATTAAAGCCAGTGCGCAGTCCGCCCGAAACCAGGGAGCCTAGCATTCCGCCCGGCGGCACCGTGCCGCGAACATCCGGAAAATGCCACAGCGCGAGCAGCGACGGCAGCGCCAGCAACAAAAGCGCATATCCGATCAGTGTGGCAATCTGCGAATTGATGGCACGATTTTTTAGCCAACGCCAGCCAAGCACCGCCAACGCCACGGGCAGCAAAAACGCCGCGAAGCCGAATACCTGAAATAGTAGGTCGGCCAAGTAGGCCCCCGCGGGCCCAATCCAGTTGTTGGTGCTGGCAGATTCGGGACCGTTAGCGCTGACATTCCAGGCCGCATCGCGCGGGGAATAGGAAATCAAAGCCAGGGCCGTCAGCACCGACACGGTCACGCACAAAAATCCGATCAGCTCATTGAGCCGTTTGTTTTCAGTAGGAGTCAAAAGACGCAAGTATTTCACCTCAGCATTTTTGGGGAAGGCTGAGTGACGCGCGGGGCGTTGGCGCTATCGCGCACCCGCAGGAGGAACCGAACTGCACGATGATACCAAAGCCCCGCTACACAACAACCACTTTTATGCCAGGTGTTTCTTTGGAAAAGACCCTGGCGCGTGGGCGCATAAATCAAGGATGAATGGCCGCCCTCGAATCGCTAATTTATTGAATTCGCGGGCCGAACCGGTCGCCGCGAACGATACGATCAAGATCAATCAGAACCGAAGATAACCACGAAGCGGCCCGTGCCCGCAAATTCTTACATCACCACTCGCGAAGCGTAGTACAGCACCACCGCGCCCAGAATAATTCGATACACCGCAAAAGGCGCGAAGCCCCGCTTGCGCACCCATCCCATGAACCACGCCACCGCGCCGTACGCCACCACGAACGACACGGCCAGCCCGATTAACAACACAATCCATTGATGCGCATCGATCTGCGCTACGCCGATGGGGTTCTCATCTTTTCCCAGCATCGACTTGTACAGGGAATAAGCCACGGCCATCGCCATAGTGGGCATGGAGAGAAAAAAAGAAAATTCCAGCGCCGCCGCTCGAGACATGCCCGCGATTTGCCCCGCCGTGATGGTGGACATCGATCGCGAAGTACCTGGAAAAACGCCCGACAATATCTGGCAAGCGCCGATCCACATCGCTTGTCCCAAGCTCATGTTGTCCATTCGCCACGTATGGATGCGGCTGTTCGCGCCCGCAGTTTCACCCGCGGCTTCCGACTTCGCGTTCATCCAGTCCACCAACCACATCACCACGCCGCCAACCACTAGCGCGGTGCCCATCACGTACAAGCTTTCCAGATTCTTGCCGATAACTTTGGTCAGTAAATAAGAAGGCCCCGCGGTAATAACGAACGCGATCATCACCAGGCTCAATGGATGAGTGACGATCGTGCGGTCCCCTCGTTCACCGCGCGGAAATGTAGAGAGCAACTGCTTGATGTGCTCGCGAAAATAAATCGGCAACGTGGCGATCGCGCCAATCTGAATCACGATGGTATACATCTTCCAGTAGCCGCTCTGCAGGCTGATATTTAGCAGATATTCAGCGATGCGCAGATGCGCCGTGGAGCTGACCGGCAAAAACTCCGTCAATCCTTCGACAATTCCCAACACCACCGACATCAGATAATCGTGCAATACACCCTCCGACGTTCTCTAGCTTACACAAACGCCGTTACCGAACCGTGACAGTTTTTCACCGCTGCGCTCATTAATGAAAGGTGGCCGACATTAATAAATCTTTATATTCGAGAATAAATCGAGAAAGAAGGGTGCCCCACCCTCAGTTTTTTGGAGGGTTTACCTGCCGTGGCAGGTGGGTCTTGTAACCTGGATACATCTAGGCCAATAACCACAAAGCTCCCAATCTGTCTTTGACCCTGACACATAATCCAAGTTTATTTTTCTCCGACCGGAAGCTTCTTCCTCATTTCATAACCATCAATCCGTCCCAAATAATACCGCTTCAAAATACCTTCCTTCATGTAACCGTGGCGTGACCAGAAGTTTACTGCCGCATGATTATCCACCGCCGTTTCCAGAAACACCGTCCGCACACCTTGCGTAATAAGATTCTTTTCCGCAGCGTTCAGCAGCCGCGAGCCAACCCCGCTCCTCCGATGGCCCTCCGCTACATCCAGTGTGATGATGTGCGCGAGCGCTCCATCGCGTTCACATAAAATGAACCCGGCGACATTGTCGTGTTCCACGGCCAGCAAACATTCAGCGGACGCAAGCGACAAAAAATAACGCAAGGTAGTTTTCGAATACGCGATACCGCGTGGAAAGCAGCTCTGATCAAGCTTGTAGAGTGCGTCGAAATCATCTGGCTGATATGCGCGTAACAACACTTCAGTAGTGCGGTACGGTGCGGCCCAGCGCTTTTACGGTGAGTTCGTCAACAATCGGTTGACCATTAGGCTTGGTCACCACTCCAAATCCGCCGCTGTAATCCCACATCGTCCAGCCAATCCCGTGTTTCTCCAGTGATTTGCGCACGTCAGAAATCCATGCGGCGCGATCTTCAGGACGCGCTTCTTTGCGGAACACTCCGAACTCATTGCAGATTACCGGCACATTCCAGCGCTTGGCCCACGCGGCCACCTGATCGAATTCTTCGTCCATGCGCGCCGCATTCCAGCGATCCATTCCATAACGCGCGGCCACCAATCGCTTCGCGGGCTCTGGAATAGCGGCAATCGAAGCCTGAACATTTTCAGGCGTCGAGGGGTAGGGAAGTGCCTTCACAAAATGCCAATAATTTTCTCCCCACGTCGCGCCCTGGTGGGTGAACACATGCGGATCGTAAAAATGAAACGTGTAGATTACGTTCGAATCGTGCAGCGGCTCGATGGACAAAAGATCGTCATCGTCCGAGTACCGCGCGCCCGTAGCGATTATGGTGTGATTAGGAGCGCCCTCGCGAATCGCCACAGCCACCCGCGATTCAACGCCGTACCAGCGATAAGGATCGCGTGCTTCCGGTTCATTCAGAATTTCAAAAAAAACCAGGTTAGGATCGAGATTCGAATAATGACGCGCCAGCCCGCGCCAGAAATCAGCAAACTGTTCGGTAAAATCGCCTTCCTTCGCCAACTTTTCTTTGAAATCCAAATCCGGATGGATGTCAATCATCACCGCCAGATTCGCGTCCAAAATCATCTTTACCGCGGCGTCAAGTTCGCTGAGATATTCCGTGGGAAGTTCATCTGCCTGCCGCGGCCGAAACATCGGCTGCGGGTTGACGCTCAGACGCACGTGGTCGAATCCCAGCGCTTTAATCAGCGCGATGTCCTGCGCCGTGTTCCAAGCCTGGAAGTGCTCCTTGGTATAGCCTCTGGGGTCGTACACCTGCGCAAACCATTC
Organism: uncultured Acidobacteriota bacterium; assembly: GCA_963733775.1. GTDB lineage: Bacteria > Acidobacteriota > Terriglobia > Acidiferrales > UBA7541 > Acidiferrum. Next base: position 15,972 of record CAVTEE010000007.1, read on the forward strand.
GCTCAGATTGATGCCGTGGCGTAAATGTTCCGCACGCGTTCGAGCAAGGTTAGATAGATCCATCTTTGCCTGCGATCCATTGGTCGCTGATTGCGCAAGAGAATTCGCAGCGCAAGCGAGGTCAAAGCAAAAAAGAAAAGCGGCTAGCAGCAACCGCATTCTGGACACACGAATCATGTCGCCACTATCACCGCAAAAAGCCTTTCTAAAAGGTACCGGCCTGAGCTCCACGCGCAGGCCGGTTTAGAGTTTGCCAGCTAAGCTCCGCCAACCGCTTACAGCTTAACGGTTACGGTTTTTACTTCTGTGTAGTTGGCGAGTCCATATTCGCCCAGTTCCCGCCCGATGCCCGACTGCTTGAATCCGCCAAACGGCGCGGCCGCATCGAACACGTCGTAGCAGTTCACCCACACCGTTCCCGCTCGCACATTGTCGGCGACCGCGTGAGCCTTGGTGATGTCCTGAGTCCAAACCGCCGCCGCCAGCCCGTAGAGCGATTTATTCGCGCGCTCCACCACTTCGCCAATGTCCTTGAAGCGGAGAATAGACATGACCGGCCCAAAAATTTCTTCCTGCGCGATCTTCATGTCGTCTTTCACATCGGAAAATACCGTAGGCTCAATGAAAAATCCCTTGTCGCCCACACGATTGCCGCCCGCCATCAGCTTGGCTTTTTGCTGCTTGCCGGAATCGATGTAGCCCATCACTTTGGTGAATTGTTCCTGGTCCACCTGCGGGCCCTGCTCGGTATTTTTGTCGAAGGGATTACCGACCGTGCGCTTTTTTGCACGCGCCGCGCTGCGCTCCACGAATTCATCGTAAACCTTATCTTCCACGAAAGTACGCGAACCCGCGCAGCAGCATTGCCCTTGATTGAAAAACAGCGCGAAATGCGAGCCTTCGATGGCTTTATCCATGTCCGCGTCCGCGAAGACAATGTTGGGACTCTTTCCGCCTAGCTCCAGCGTGACGCGCTTCAGATTCGATTCGGCCGCCGCCTTCATCACCAGGTGCCCAACTTCGGTCGAGCCTGTGAACGCCACCTTATCGACATCCATGTGGCGAGCCAGTGCAGCTCCGGCTGTCGGCCCGTACCCAGGCAGTAAATTCAAAACGCCAGGAGGGAATCCTGCTTCCAACGCCAATTCGCCAACGCGCAAGGCCGACAACGGCGTTTGCTCCGCGGGCTTCATCACCACCGTGCAGCCGGTGGACAAAGCTGGGCCCAGCTTCCACGCCTGCATCAGCAGCGGAAAATTCCAGGGAATAATCTGCGCCACCACTCCAACTGGCTCGTGCTTGGTGTACGTGAAATAATTCCCGTTCACCGGAATAGTTTTGCCCTGAAGCTTGTCCGCCCATCCCGCATAGTAGCGATAGCACGCAATCGTCAAAGGCAAATCCGCCGCGCGCGCCACGCTGTACGGCTTCCCGTTATCCAACGCCTCGAGCTGCGCAAGCTCATCCAGGTTCTTCTCGATCAAATCCGCAAGCTTGTACATCAAATTACCGCGTTGCGAAGCCGTCATCTTGCGCCAGGGACCTTTTTCAAACGCGGCGCGCGCAGCTGCCACTGCCTTATCGACGTCAGCCGCATCCGCTTCCGCAATGCGCGCCAGCTCCTCACCGGTCGAAGGATTGATGCTCGGAAAGGTTTTCCCCGAAGCACTGTTCACCCACTGCCCGTTAATCAGAAGTTTGGTAGCACTAATCTTGACATTCGGTTCCATCACGGTCGTTGCTGTAGCCATTTTTCAACCTCCTATATATTTATATGTGTGATTAATTCAATCTTTGTGGCAGCTAGCCCCGCTGGTGAATGCTAGCCATCTGTCGTTGAGCCTACTCATCGATCACGCGTCAGACCTTCGGCCCGACAAAAGCGCCAGAAAAGAAGCCTATACCCCTGCTGAAACCGAGGCAAGCCCCGTCAAGAAGCCCGCGTCTGCCATATTTAACTGCGGATTACCTCAAAACAACGTGCCAAAGAACGACGCGGGCGTATTGGTGGCGCCAGCTTTGTAGGTCGCGGTTTCAGCCGCGACAACAGAGTTGCTTAATTCGTTGGGCTTCAGCCCCTGAAGGTTGTCGCAGCGCATCCTGCCAGCTAATTTAATTATCTATTTCGGTCTTTTTACAATTTTGCGAGGGCTGCCGAATTTATCCGACCAAAGCCAAAATTAAATTTCCTCGATCTTGCGTTCCGGGATCACCCCTAGTATTTCGGGAGCGGATTTGGGCTTTGATGCAATTTCCAGATACCCAGCCTGCAAGGCGACGGCGTTTATGTCGTCCGCTGTAAGTGCGACGTTGGTAGATCGCACTTGAGGAAGGGGCTTGCTCAGCCACGTAGCGATGGGTTTGCCCGTTAATCTACGAAACGGTTGCAGCCCTTTAGCAATCACTCTGCGACGCAAACTGCGGTATCCGGCGGAGTGCAGCGCAGCCGAAGACGACTGATACACCAGGCTTTTAACATCCGCTTCCGCGGAGGAACTTCCCGGCGATTGCCACAGCCATCCGTAAAATCGCGAAATGCAATCTTCGCAACGAAATGGGCGCACCAACAGAATAGGAAGAAAGACTCGCTCCCCGAGATTCCGTTTTGACCTTCTTAATCGCGAACTACCACAATTCGAGCAGGTCATTCGCTCAGCCCACAGTGCGCGCAAAAAATATCAGAAATGCTATAAACGCACAATACTACGGTTCATTTAGCTCGCAAATGGTACCATGCAACTATATTATTATCAGCGGTTTAGAACAATAATGGTCCAATGCGCAGCCACTCACGATTTACCGCCCACTTGGTCCGAAGGGCGCTCGCTTTCGGTAAGCTTGAACTCAAACGGCAAAACTTGTGTTTTCCTACGGCCGAGAATCATAATGCCGATTTTCTGCGCGCATGCCGCAAAAAACATCGGCCAGCCTCGAGCCAAGACTCCCATCGCAGTGCCATAAAACCCAGCCTTGAATGCCGACTTGATCCAGAAAAATACCGGCACACCAAGCACAGCGTATCGCCGTCGTTGCAAATTCGGACCGCCCGGATATACTCCCGATTTTTCGCGCTTGATCACGTTATAAAGCCCCTCGACCATCGCTGGCACTCGATGCCGCACATTGCTCGCGTGAATTCGATAGCACTTCGTGGTGGGAGATAAAATCTGGACGGTGGGCCCCGAACTTCCGAGTTTCATCAACATGTCGATATCTTCAAACGGGAAAAACTGGTCGGTCCAGCCTTTTACCTCTTGAAAAGTCTGGCGAGCGACCACGATTGCGCTGCCGCCAGCCTGATATCGTCTGTCTCTCTTCACCAACAATTCATACTCAACAAATTCGATCTGGCGCGGAACGCTCCCCTGCTTTAAATGTTGTACGGAACTGTTGATGTCGAACCACTGTAAGGCGCTCAAAATAATTTGTGGCTTTTTGACGCTGACAATGCGGTCGTACACATCCAGCGCCCAAGGCAGTAGCACATCGTCGCCATCCAGAAATACAAAATAGTCACCAGTGGCCATGGCCGCGCCCAGGTTTCGCGAAGTGGTGCAGCCCTGGTTGGTCTGAAATGCCGCGAAACGAATTTTGTCGCCGTAGTCTTTGAGGATTTGTGGCGACCCATCGCTGGAAGCGTCATCAACCACCACAATTTCTTTTGCCTGGTAGCGTTGCTCTAACGCGGAATTCACAGCATCCCGGATATACCCGCTCTGGTTATGGCAGGTGATGATTGTGCTAAAGCGCGGCACATTCAGGAGGCTTGCTCTCACCATGCGGGCAGCATAGCACCGGGCACAATACCTCGCAGGCGAGATCGGTTGACGGTGGTGCTTTTTTTACAAACCGTACCGCGTTTCCCGGATGTCAAAATTGCCCTGCTCGACAATTAACTGAGAAAACATCAACCTGCGACTCCTACGAGTGCTCGTGTGCCGCCTGCCCCGCGGTCGCAGGAACCGCCGGACGCCCCACGATATACGCTACGCTGGCGCTAGCCAGCATCAATAGCGCGGCCAGGTAATATGGCGCGCCGGGCACATGAACGCTCACATGCGGAGAAATTGCCATCGCAAAAACCTGCGTAAAAAGCAACGGCCCAATCATCCCCGTAATTGCTCGCAAACTATTGACGGCGCCCTGCAGCTTTCCTTGGGAAGTCGGGTCCACCCGCTGGGACATCAGCGATTGCATCGCAGGGCCCGCAATTCCCCACAAAGCAATTAACGGAATAGCCGCGAAGGCCATCCATCCTCGCGAAGCCAACGCAAATGCCAGGAAAGCCAGAAAGCCAAAACCCAGGCCGGATAGCAAGCTGTACCGCTCTCCGAAGCGCTTCACAAATGGACCGACCAGCAGCCCCGACGCAAGACTCACGGATAAGCCCACGGTCGCGAGCGAAAGTCCGATGGTGCGCTCACTCCATCCATAGCGGTAATCGGCATACAGCACAAAAATCGTGGGCAACACCTGGTGCGCCAAATAATAAAGAAAAGTAACGATGGCCAAGCCGCCAAGTTCCGGATGCGAACGCAAAAGCGTTAACGAGCCCAGCGGATTCGCCATGTGCCACGCTTTTTTCGCGCGGCGCTCAGGCGGCAGCGATTCAGGCAAAATGAAAAATCCATAAATCGCATTGGCCAGGCTTAGCCCGGCGGCGATCCAGAACGGACGTCGCAAATGCACATTGCCCAGTAACCCGCCCACCGCGGGACCAATAATGAATCCCAGTCCAAACGCCGCGCTGATCAGCCCGAATTGCTTGGCGCGTCGCTCCGGCGGAGTTACATCCGTAACATAAGCAAACGCTGTGGAAATATTGGAAGTGGTAATTCCGGAAATCACTCTGCCCACGAATAGCCAGCCCAGCGTCGGCGCCAGCGCCATCAAAATGTAGTCGAAGCCCAACCCCGCGCAGGAGATCAGGATAATCGGCCGCCGCCCAAAGCGATCTGACCATGCCCCCAAAACAGGAGAAAAAATAAATTGCATGGTGGCCCATGCAAATCCGAAATATCCAGTGATGCTCGCGGCTCCCGCGATGTTGCCGCCTTTGAATTGAATGATCAGGTTAGGTAGGACTGGAGCAATTATGCCCAGCGCCAGAAAATCCAACAGAATCGTTATAAAGATAAAAATAAACGCGGCCTGGCCAAAGCGACCCGCCGGAACCTGTGAGTCCGGACCGGCCGCGACCCCGTCAGCGAGCCCGCCGGACACATTTTCCTGAGTGGATGGAATTGAATCAGTCATTACGAAAATGCTGCGTTAGACTTCCAGAATCACCGGCAAAATCAGCGGACGCTTGGACGTATGTTTATTGATGTAGCGCTTCAGGTCCACGCGAATTTTTTCCTTGATGACGCCCCAGTCGGATTTTTCTTCGGCGTTGGATTGCTCCACGGTGTTGATGATCACCGCTCGGGCGCCAGCAATTAACTCCTGTCCATTGTCGCTCATCAATCCGCGAGTCACGATCTCCGGATGCGATTCCATTTTTCCGGTGTGCTTATCAATGGCGATGATCGACACTACCACGCCGTCCTCGGAAAGATGCTTGCGGTCGCGTATCACCACTTCTTCGATTTCTTCCAGCGAGCCGGAATCCACGCAAACTCGTCCAGCCGTCACCGGATCGCGGCGGTGCGCTCCATCTTCGGTGAACTCGATGGTCTTGCCATCCTCCAACAATAAAATTTCGCCCGAGACGCAGCCAATCTGGTGCGCCAGCGCCGCATGCCTAAAGAGATGCCGATATTCGCCGTGCACCGGGATGAAATATTTTGGTTTGACCAGTTGCAGCAAGAGCTTTTGTTCTTCCTGGCTGGCATGCCCGGAAACGTGAATCGTGCCCGCGGAGTTATCGTAGTAAACTAGCGCGCGCCTGCGAAACATGTGGTCCAGCATCCGGAAAATTGCTTTTTCATTTCCCGGAATAATGCGCGCGGAGAGTATGACCGAATCGTTTTCGTCCACCGAAACGAAGCGATGATTGTCCACCGCAATGCGTGACAGCGAAGACATCGGTTCCGCCTGGCTACCGCTCGCCAGAATCACAATCTTCTTGGGATCGAAGCCACGAATATCCTGTGGCCGCACAACCATGCCGTCGGGAATCCGCAAGCACTCCAGCGAGTGCGCGATTTCCACGTTGTCGACCATGCTGCGCCCCACGAACGCGACTTTGCGTCCCACGCGCGAAGCGATATCGATCACTTGCTGAATACGATGGATGGAAGACGCGAAGCACGACAAAATCACACGGCGCGGCGCGGACCTGCAAAGCTCCTCGATGCGCGGCACGATCGCCCGCTCCGACGGCGTGAAGCCTGGGCGCTCCACATTGGTGGAATCGCTGAAAAGCGCCAGCACTCCTTCATTTCCATAGCGCGCGAATGCGTGCAGATCAAAGGGCACGCCCCCCACCGGCGTCTGATCAATCTTGAAGTCTCCGGTATGAATGATCACGCCGACCGGTGTGCGTATCGCGAGAGCAACGCAATCGATCGTGCTGTGCGTCACCGAAATAAATTCAACTTCGTACGGCCCGATTTCCACTCTCCGGCCCGGCAATACTTCGCGCAGCGTGGTGGATTGAAGCAACCCCGCTTCTTCCAGACGTTTTTTTACCAGCGCCAGCGTGAACCGCGTGCCGTACACCGGCACATTCAGATCCCGCAGAATGTAGGGCAGCGCGCCGATGTGATCCTCGTGCCCATGCGTCAGCACAATGGCGCGAACGTGCGCGCGGTTCTGCTTTAAATACGTAATGTCCGGAATGACCAGGTCCACGCCCAGCAATTCCGACTCCGGAAACATCATGCCCGCGTCGATGACGATGATGTCCTCGCCAAACCGCAGCGCCATCATGTTCATTCCGAATTCGCCTAAACCGCCGAGGGGAATTACCGTGAGGGATTGCGAACTTTTATTCAATGAAACGTTAGTCAATGAAGCGTCATCTCCAAAACGCGTTGCTAAATCGTATCTTGCTGAATCGTATCATAGAGCAGTCGAGAGAAATGGACGCTCACGACGCATAAAATGCTGGATGGACGCGAATGAAACAGATCTACAGCGTGTGTTTAGGTACCTTTCGTGGTACTCGACGCCTTAGTGTGCGTTTGCGAACTTAATGCTTACGGTCGATTACCCGCAATCAGATGCACCATAGAAACTAGAATGAACGCCCCTAAAGTTGCCGCCGCCAGCGAATAAATAAATCCCCCGCCCAGAATTCCCAGTTTCACGAATATCCATCCACCCAGAAGTGAACCCACCAATCCCAACACAATGTCCGTGATGCATCCATAACCTTCGCCGCGCGAAATCTTTCCCGCCAGCCATCCGGCGATCAAGCCGATTATTATCCAGCCCAATATGCTGCGTTGGTATTCCACTACCACTACCCGCTGTTGAAAAAATGTAGCCAACACTGTCGCTATCATGGTGCCTCCGCAATGCCTGTCTCAGTCGCCGCAATAATGGCGGCTAGTCTATCAAAGGTCAGGCGCTCCTCTATAACATTTCCATAGGATTCCCCGGAAACTCATCGAGTTTCTTGAATCGCATCCGAACGCGCGACACGATGTCTCCTTACTAATGCGTGACAGTTCCGCGTCGGCGCTTCCGAGGAGGGTTATATTGACCGGTGAGGATCGTGATGAAACTTTCGTTTTTTGGTCTTTATACGCTTCTTGCCGTTGCTGGCCTGAGTGCCCAAACGTCCGCCTGGCAACCATCACCGGGACATACGCAACTGCAGATATGGCCGGGCGCTGTCCCGGATGCGCAGCCTGCCGGGGGCCGGGAGGTCGCTACGACGACCACAACGGACCCCATGGTCGCCGGCAGACCATGGGTTTATGTCAGCGACGTTTCGCGGCCTACGATGACGGTCTATTCTCCGAAGGAGAAGAATACCGGCGCTGCGGTCGTGGTGTTTCCTGGCGGAGGCTATCAGATTTTAGCGATCGACCTGGAAGGTACGGAGGTCTGCGACTGGCTGACTGCCAAGGGAATCACATGCGTGCTGTTGAAGTATCGTGTGCCGCATTCAGGCCCGGCTTGGCACGAGGAATGTAAGTGCCACATTCATCCCAAAGCACCGACGGCGTTGCAAGACGCGCAGAGGACGGTCGGCCTCGTGCGCTTTCACGCCGCGGAGTGGCATATCGATCCGCACAAGATTGGAGTGCTCGGCTTTTCAGCAGGCGGGCATATGGTAGCAGCACTCAGCACACATTTTGATGAGCGCTTGTACCCGCTAGTTGATGCCGCCGACAAAGAAAGCTGCCGCCCGGATTTTGCAGTGGCTCTTTATCCCGGGCATTTGTGGACTGACGAGAAAAAATTTGAGGTGAATCCGGACATTCGTGCCCATATCAACCGCGAGACACCGCCTACGTTTTTGCTGCAAGCGGAAGACGACTACGTGGACAACGTAAACCAGTCCCTCGTCTACTACATCGCCTTGAAGGACGCGAAGGTTCCCGTCGAGATGCATTTGTATGCGCAGGGCGGGCACGCGTTCGGTTTGCGCCGCACCGAGCTTCCAATTACGGAATGGCCCCAGTTAGTGGAGAAATGGCTGGGTACGATCGGGATGGTTTCGAAGTAATTCGTATTGATAAAGCCGAGTCTCAGCAAACTCGTTCGCTGTTATCGCAAACCTCCTGTCCCTTTGCCACGCTTAGTCAGTAGTCCTGCTAAGGCAGCTCCCACAACGGCATAAAGGCCAGCATTTGCGATTCCAATAAACAACCACATGGCGAAAAAGCCCACGTTGTTATTCATAATTTCGCTGACGTGAAGGACTATCAGAGATGGCGGACAAAGAATCGCCAAAGGTATCAATACGTTTAGATCGTCGAGGCCAAGCTTTAGGAATGTACCCGTAAAAGTCGCAATCACTAGGCCCAAAAGAGCAAAGCCACTTATCAATCGCCACTGTCTATCTATAGGGCGCTTCATTTGTTGCCTTTTACCGGTGTCCCCGAAAAGCATCGTCTGCGGCGGACTGCTGCTGCGTCATGCAATGTATCGTTCCAAGCCCCAGCACCAGGTCACGGCAAGCAATCCCAACAACTTTTCTTTCAGGGAAAAGTTCCGCAAGCTTATTTAGCGCCACGCGATCGTTCTCATCGTTAAACGTCGGAACCAGCACCAGCCCGTTCGCGATGTAAAAATTTGCGTAGCTCGCCGGAAGCCGCTCGCCCTCAAAATAAACCGGCTTAGGCATTGGTAAGGTTTCGACGCGCAGCGCGGCCCCGTCCTGATCCGTCATTTGTTTCAGCCGCGCGAGATTTTCTTGCAAAGGCGCGTAATTGTCGTCCGACTTATCGGTTTCCACGACGGTTACGACCGTCGTCGGATTTACAAACCGCGTCAGGTCATCCACATGCCCGTGCGTATCATCGCCGGCAATTCCGCGATTCAACCACAGCACCTTTTTAACGCCCAGATATTTGCGAAATATTTCCGCGTAATCCTCGCGGGTAAATCCCTGATTGCGCTCCTGCGTTTTGCTCAGCAGACATTCTTCCGTGGTCAGCAGCGTTCCGCGCCCATTAACATCGATGCTTCCTCCTTCCAACACCACACGCCCGCCCTTGTGAATGGGTTGCCACAGCTGGCGTTTCAGTTGGCGATTTGCCTTTTCCACCACTAGCGCATCTTTTTTGTGATTCGGATATTTTGCCCAGCCGTTAAACGAAAAATGATTGTAGGCCACATGGCCATCCGCGTTTCGAATGCAGATCGGCCCAGAATCGCGCATCCAGCCACGATCGGTGGGTACCAAAAAAAAATCTACCGCTCCGAGATTTGCTCCCGCCTTTTTCAGAATGGAAGTTACGCGTACTTTTGCCGCCGAATTGTCAACCAGCAAAAAAACGCGCTCTACTTCAGAAAGAAGACGCACGATTTCCGCGAAAGCCCACGGAATCGCCGGAAATTTTCCCGGCCAATCGGTCACTTCATGCGGCCAGCCAAGCCACGTAGCTTCATGCGGCTCCCACTCCGCAGGCATGCGATACCCAATATCGGTTGGGGTTGAATTTTTAGAAACCGCGCGGGACCGTCGCATTATTCCGCGAGCCAACGGTTGAGGATAGGTTGGTACGCATCGATGCGCCTATCGCGAAGAAAGGGCCAGTTTCGCCGCGTATCCTCACTCAACGATGGATCGCACTCCACCACTAGAATTTCTTCTCGATTATCCGCCGCTTGCGAAACTATTTTGCCAAACGGGTCGGCCACAAAAGAATTTCCCCAAAATTCCAATCCTGCATCGCCTTTCACTAAGCCGCCTTCGAAGCCCACGCGGTTCACAACCGCGGCATAGACTCCGTTGGCAATCGCGTGGCTACGCTGAATCGTTTTCCAGGCGTCCAGTTGCGCAGGCCCGAATTGCTCTTTTTCATGCGGGTGCCAGCCAATGCTGGTGGGATAGAAAATCACTTGCGCGCCGCTCAGAGCAGTCAGTCGCGAACCTTCCGGATACCACTGATCCCAGCAAATCTGCACCCCGATGCGCGCATATTTGGTATCGAAATTGGGAAAACCGAGATCGCCAGGAGTGAAATAAAATTTCTCATAATATAGAGGATCGTCCGGAATGTGCATTTTGCGGTATTTACCAAGAAACGTTCCGTCCGCATCCAGCACCGCGCAGGTATTGTGATAAATTCCCGCCGCCCGCCGTTCGAACAGCGAAATCACCAGCGCGACATTGCATTCTTTGGCGATTTTCCCCAATTTCTCGGTCGTAGCGCCAGGCACTGCCTCCGCCAGATTAAACAATTCCGCATCTTCCGACCGGCAAAAATACTCGCTCCGAAATAATTCATGCAGCGAAATGATTTGCGCGCCACGAGCCGCCGCTTCGCGTATTTTCTCCACCGCATGCGTGAGGTTCTCCTCCGCATCCGTGGTGCATTTCATTTGCACCAATCCGATGGTAAATTTATCTGCCATGAAACAATTTTAACATGTTCGTTCAAACGCGCCGGCGTGCTGTTTTGTTCTTCCTTTCTTGGCGAGTTTGTACTATCAATCTGTGCACAGTTCAACACCAATGATGTCGCGCAAAATGTATGCGCACTTCTCAGCGATTGTCGTAGCATTTGATATCCAGGAGATGCAATGGCGAAGCAGTCCAAGAAATCAGCAACCGGCCGCGTGCTCCACGATCCCGTCAGCGATAAGTTGCGGCCGATTTTCCCGTTGGATCTTTCGAAATGCCGCACCATCGATGAATTGGTGCGCGCTATGGGCGACACCGCGTTCACCGGCCGCCAGATTGGCGACGCCGCCGACGTTTTGGAAGCCATGGCGCGCGATAAAGACTGCTTCGTGGCTATGACCCTCTCCGGCGCTCTCACGGTCGGCAAAATGGGATTAATTTTTTGCGATCTCATCGAGTCCGGGATCGTGAAGGCGGTCATTTCCACCGGCGCATTGATGGCCCACGGCCTGGTTGAAGCTACTGGACGCTCCCATTTCCGCTACGACGACAAGAAAATGGACGACAGCGAACTTTTTCAAGCCGGCTACAACCGTGTTTACGATTCCCTCGAGCCCGAATCAAATCTTGATCATGTCGAAAAAGTCATGGAGCGGGTGCTGAACAATTGGGACGCCGAAGAAACCGTTTGCAGCTGGAAAGTGCATCAACGCATCGGCGAATACTTGCATAAAACCATGCCCGGGCGGGGAATTCTTAAGTCTGCTTACGAGAAAAATGTCCCTGTTTTCGTCCCGGCCTTCTCGGATTCTGAGCTGGGCATCGATTTCGCGCTTCATAAGATTCTTCGTCTGCGCGACAAGCGGCCGTTGCTGCGCTTCGATCCCTTCGAAGATTTTGAGAAATTTGCCAACACCATGCTGGCCACCAAACGCATGGGCATTTTTACCGTCGGCGGCGGAGTGCCCCGCAACTGGGCCCAGCAATTCGGAGTGTACGCGGAGCTTCTTGCGCGCCGCGGCTACAAACAAATTCCGCTGAAACGCTACAACTACGGCGTCCGCATTTGTCCCGAGCCCGTTCACTGGGGTGGGCTGAGCGGCAGCACCTACACGGAAGCAGTGTCCTGGGGAAAATTTGTCCCCCGCGAGGAAGGCGGCATGTTGGCTGAAGTTTTTGATGACGCCACCGTGGCTCTGCCGCTGATTGTGGGCGCGGTGCTCGATCGCGTCGGCTATTTCAAACGGAAATAACCAAGAATTCCGCCAGAACAAAAACTATTTGGTAAAAGGGAAGTGCGCACGGAAAAACTGGCGACAACTTTTTCAGACCAGCTATCGACTAGTCGTCTTCGCCAATCAAAATAGCCGCGCCCAGCACGGTAGTCCACAAACCGCGCTTGTCGCCCACCGCCGACTGCGTGACATTCATGGTCCGTACTATTTTATTTGAAATCCGATAAACTTCTTTTTTCTCGTCCCACGACAAATCCGGATCGAATTCCACGTTCAGTGTGGTCGCCAGCATTTCCGCCGCCAGTTCTTCCGCATATTCGCCGGCCACTTCTTCCGTTTCCCCGAAAGAATGATGCTCCGACAAATATCCGTACATCGATTTATCGCTGGGCAGCGCCAAACCGATGCTTGCGGCGATCAAGCGATGCGCTTCTTTGGTGGAATTTTCGCTGATGACCGTGAACGCCACTTGTCCCGGTTTGATGTGCTTCAATCCTTCGCTGCGCGAAATCAATTTGCAGTTGGGAGGGAAGATGGAGGAAACCCGGACGATGTTACACGCCGCAATTCCTGCGTTGCGCAAGGCCAGCTCAAAACTGGAAAGCCTTTCGCGATGTTTACCGACGCCTTTAGTGAGGAAAATCTTTTTAGCGACAAACGCCATGGACCGGGTGGCCGTGCCTCCGTGTGTTAGTTAACAGAAAAAATTTTCCGCTGTGGAAAAGTAACAAGAAGGTATTGCACTGTCAACGCAATTCCAGCTCTTGCAACGCATTTGGCGCCAATAAAAACATAATTTAACCGCGCGCTACTCTTTCGCGCCCTCGACGTGCCGCAAAAGTTTCCCCAATGGTTTGCAAATCGCCAAAATCTGCCCTAAATCCGTCGGCGTGAAATCCGGACCGGCTGTAGCGAGGCTCGTGCCCTTGCGGCTGATCTGGATAATCCCCACAACTCTTCCATCCGACAAAATTGGAGCGCTGATAATTTTCTGAATCGCTTCGGCGCTCCCGTTTCCGGTTTTGATGCCTTCGAAAACACTGGCGTGCCGCACCGCCGCGAATTTATTGTTGATTTCCGGCCGGCTTTCTCTGGCGGTGCGAGCTGCTAACGCCGAATTGCTCGATAAAGGTATGTATCCGACTTGATGCAGCGCCTCGGGCGCCAAAAAATAGAGATGTTTCCAGCGCGTTGACAATCCCATGATCGCCACTTCATCGGGTTTCACGCTCAACGATTTTGCGATGCGATCAGCTACGGATTGTAGCGACAGTTTTTTACCAGCCTCTTCGTCGGTGCCCAGGGCACTCGCGAGGCGTTCCAACTCGGTAACTAAACTGAAACTTGGATTCATGAAGTGAGGTTAAAAGTGCGTATCCAAATACACTGCTGAACGACTCCCCGTCAACTTAAATTGTACTAGCGAGTAACGCCGCGAGACGAAAATAAATCCCCTATACTTTCGCATTACATACGGTATTGCTTTTTGGAAACTTAACTCCGTTTCATCCGCCAAACTTGCAACACTTTCCTCAACTCCCTATACTGAATTTGCCGCGATTCTTCACCGTCCTTGCGCTCTAATTTTGTCCAAGGGATTTTCGCGGCGGAGAGGGCATGTCCGCGACCGCCACCCAGCCAGATTCCAGTTACCTTCTTCGCAAGCTTCATTCGTTAACCGGTGTCATTCCCGTTGGTGCATTCCTCGCCGAGCATTTCTGGTCTAATAGCGCTGCGTTAGTCAGCGCCGAAAAATACAACCATACTTCCGAGGATTTGCAGACCATTCCGTATCGCATTTTCGTCGAGTGGCTTTTTATTTTTCTGCCTATCCTGTATCACGGCGGTTACGGCGTTTATATCTGGCTCCGCGGACAGTCCAACGTTTCGCAATATCCCTGGGTGCGCAACTGGCTCTACACCTTGCAGCGTTGGACCGGACTCATCGTTTTCGTTTACATCGGTTGGCACCTTTACACCGAGCGCTGGATCACCCATGGACGCTCCACCTACGCAACCGTCGCGAATGATCTGCTGAATCCCTGGTATTTCGCCTTTTTCGTGATCGGCGTGCTGGCCTCCTCGTTTCATCTTGGAGTCGGCATCTGGAATTTTCTTTGCAAGTGGGGACTCGCCGCCACTGCTCGCGCGCAACGCGCCGCTGGACAACTCGGTGTTTTCATCGGAGTCGTATTCAGCGTAGTCGGTGTTTTAATAATTCTCAGTTTTCGACTGGACTGGCACCCGTTCGCTTCGTACTTACCGAAATGAATCAGCCTTAGCCAAATGAGACAGCCCAAAATTATCGTGGTTGGCGGCGGCCTCGCCGGATTGATGGCCACTATTCGCGTCGCCGAGGCGGGCGTGCCCGTCGATTTATTTTCTATCGTGCCGGTAAAGCGCTCCCATTCCGTTTGCGCCCAGGGCGGCATCAACGCCGCGAAAAATCAAAAAGGCGAAGGCGACAGCACCGCCAAGCACTTCGACGACACCATTTATGGCGGCGACTTTCTGGCCAATCAGCCGCTCGTAAAACGGATGTGCGAAGCCGCTCCCGGAATAATTGATCTTCTCGATCGCATGGGCGTCATGTTTAATCGCACGCCTGAGGGCCTGCTTGACTATCGCCGTTTCGGCGGCACTTTATATCACCGCACCGCTTTTGCTGGTGCCACCACCGGGCAGCAACTTCTTTACGCTCTCGATGAACAAGTCCGCCGTCACGAATCCGAGGGCAAAGTTAAAAAATTCGAAGGCGCGACGTTTCTTTCCGCGGTGATCGATGAAAGCGGCGTTTGTCGCGGTATCTGCTCCATGGATTTGCGTTCCATGGAAGTGACTACGCACGCCGCCGACGCGGTGATTTTTGCAACTGGCGGAATCGGCGCGATTTTTGGACGCTCCACAAACTCCGTCGTGTGCACCGGCTCCGCGCAATCCGCTCTTTTCCAGCAAGGCGTTGATTACGCGAATGGCGAATTCATTCAAGTTCACCCCACCGCTATCCCCGGCGAAGACAAGCTGCGCTTGATGAGTGAATCCGCGCGCGGCGAGGGCGGCCGCGTCTGGGTTCCAAGAAATCCCAACGATCAGCGCGCCCCGCGCACCATTCCCGAAGGTGAGCGCTTTTATTTTCTCGAAGAGTGGTACCCGAAATACGGAAATCTCGTTCCTCGCGACATCGCCACGCGCGCCATTCATCGCATTGTGTATCAGGAGCGTCTCGGCCTGCACGGCAAAGCCGCTGTATATCTGGATGTCACACACATTCCTCGCGAAACGCTTGATCGCAAGCTTGAAGGCATTCTCGAAATTTACGAAAAGTTTTTGGGCGTCGATCCCCACGTCGAACCCATGCAGGTTTTTCCCGCCATGCACTACACCATGGGCGGCATCTGGGTAAATGGACAAGATCAGGCCACCAATGTGCCGGGAATTTACGCCGCCGGTGAATGCGAATATCAGTATCACGGCGCCAACCGCCTGGGTGCCAATTCGCTGGTCTCTTGTATTTTTGGCGGCGGCCTTGCGGGACCAGCCGCGGTGAAATACGCAGCAAACCTGCAGAACGGAACTGAAGCAGTATCCTCCACGGTTTTTGAAATAGAGAAAAAACGTCAGGAAGAAAAAAATCAGGCGCTCATCTCCAACCAGGGCTCAGAAAACCCCATCACCATTTGGCGCGAACTCGGCGACATCATGACCGAGCATGTCACCGTGACGCGCATCAACAAAAATCTGGAATTGGCGGATTCCAAAATCCGAGACCTACAGGCGCGTTATCACAAAATCAATCTCAGTGACCGAACTAAATGGTCCAACCAGACCCTTAATTTCGCTCGCGAGTTGGAAAACATGCTGATCCTCGCTCGCGTGATCACCCTCGGCGCTCTGCAGCGCAACGAATCGCGCGGCGCTCACTACAAGCCGGATTTTCCTGAGCGCGATGACGCCAACTGGCTCAAAACTACTCGCGCCAAGTTTAGCGACGGCGAAATCGTGTTGACCTATGAGCCTGTGGACATTTCACAGATTCCGCCGCGTCCAAGACGTTACGACGCTGCTAAATAACAGTTGAAGAAAAGTTTCTTGGTGCAATAGGGGTTGCTATGCCCAATAAAAACGATAAAAACACCAAAAAAGAAGTCCTCGTCAAAGTAAAACGACAGTCTGTCCCCAAGGCAGCCCCGCACTGGGAAGAATTTCGCCTGCAATGGCGCCCCTATATGAACATCATCATTTGTCTCCGCGATATCAGCGAGAATCCTGTCACCAGTGACGGCAGGTCAACCACTCCAGTCTCCTACGATTCGAATTGCCTCGAAGAAGTCTGCGGCTCCTGCGCCATGCTCATTAATGGCAAAGCACGCATGGCCTGTTCCGCGTTGGTCGATCAACTCGACCAACCCATTCGCATCGAGCCTCTCACGAAATTTCCCGTGGTGCGCGATCTCTCCGTCGACCGTCAGTTCATGTTTGAAAGTTTGAAGCGCGTCAAAGCCTGGATTCCCATTGATGGCACTTACGATCTCGGCGAAGGCCCGCGCGTGGCCCCGGAAATTCAGGAAAAGGGCTATCCACTTTCGCGTTGCATCACCTGCGGCAATTGCCTGGAAGTCTGCCCCCAAGTCAACGCGCACAATCCCTTCATGGGCGCGGCCATTTTTAGCCAGGTGCGCCTCTTCAACATGCATCCCACCGGGAAAATGCACGCCAAGGAGCGCATTGCAGCGGCTATGGGCAACGGCGGCATCGAAGATTGCGCCAACGCGCAAAATTGCGTAGTGGCCTGCCCGAAAGGCATCCCGCTGACGGAATCGCTAGCAGAAATAAATCGCGAAGCCTGGAAGCAATCGCTGTTCGGCTGGCTCGCCGGCTAAATTTTCACCCGCACCAGTGCTTTAACGTCGCATCGCGCGCAGTTTTTCATCCGCCACGTTCAATTTCGTTTACAATCTGCCTTCGCTCATAACTTTGGAGAATAAATGACTCGCGCCCTGCTGTTAGCTTTCGCATCCATCTCTCTTCTGCTCGTCGCAGCTTTAGCCCTCTCCGCCGTCTCCGTCTCAGAAAAAGCTCGCAAACTGCATTTTTCTTCCATCGTTGTCGACACCCACGACGACACCACCCAGCGCTTCCTCGACGGCAAATTCGACCTCGGCGATCGAACCAATACCGGCAGCATTGATATTCCCCGTATGAAAGAAGGCGGCCTCACCGCGATTTTCTTCTCCATCTGGATTCCCAGCAAAGTTACCGGCCCCGAAGCTGTGCGCCGCGCTCTCCAGCAAATAGATGCCGTGCGCGATCAAGTCCATAAGCACCCGAAGGACCTCGTCCTGGCCACCACTGCCGCCCAAATTCGCGAAGCAAAAAAGAAAGGCCAGATCGCCGCACTCATGGGCGTGGAAGGCGGCCACATGATCAACAGCGACCTCGCCGTGTTGCGTAAATTTGCCGGTCTGGGCGTCCGCTACATGACCCTCACGCACAGCGGCAACGATGAATGGGCCGACTCTTCCACCGACAAAGCTGTTCACAATGGCCTGACCGATTTCGGCAAGGACGTCATTCGCGAAATGAATCGCCTCGGCGTGATGGTGGACATTTCTCACGTCAGCGACAAAACTTTTGCCGACGCATTAGCCGTCAGCAAAGCTCCCATGATCGCCTCGCACTCTTCCTGTCGCGCGCTTTGCGACGCTCCTCGCAACATGACCGATGAAATGATGAAAGCTCTGGCTGCCAAAGGCGGCGTGGTGCAGATTAATTATCACGTCGGCTTTCTAAGTCAGAAATTTCGCGACGCGGAAAAAGCCGACCCCAAAATCAACGCCGCCATCGAGCAGGAAGTGACCAAACGCTGTGGCGATAACGAAGCGTGCCAACTCCTCGAAGGCGACAAGCTCACCCGCGAAGCGGTCGAGCAGGGTAAATTGCCGCGCGTCGGCTACGAAACGATCATTGAGCACATCGATCACGCTGTAAAAGTTGCCGGCGCCGACCATGTTGGCCTCGGCTCAGATTTCGACGGCGCCAACATGCCCTACGGCATGGAAGATGCCAGCAAGTTGCCGCTCATCACCGACGCTCTGCTAAAAAAAGGCTATTCCGAGAGTGACGTAAAGAAAATTCTGGGCGAAAATACCTTGCGCGTTATGAGCGAAGTGGAACGCGTCAGCCGCGAGCTGAATGCGACCAGTAAGACTCAGCCCAGTTCGCCGCGCGCGAAAAAGAGGGAAGCGAAATGAATAAATTTGCAATTTCAATAGCCGCAGGACTAATTGCTGCAGTCATCCCAGCCTCAGCGCAAACTGGGAACACAGCTCCCGCTAAGCCGAAATTCTCCACGGCACAAAAATCGACCGCCGCGAAACCCAGCACGTCAACCGCCGCAAAATCCTACGATCGCGCCTTGCTTCACCCCGCACTGTTGAAAGACAAAGCTCCCGAAACCTATCAGGTGAAATTTGAGACCAGCAAGGGCGACTTTACCGTTTCCGTCACCCGCGCATGGGCGCCGCTGGGAGCGGACCGTTTTTACAATCTCGCCGAGCATCATTTTTTCGACAATGAGAGCTTTTTCCGTGTGCTCAAGGGTTTCATCGCGCAATTTGGAATCAGCGCTTATCCCGCGGTGAACGCCGTGTGGCAGAAGGCTACCATCAAGGACGACCTGGTGACCCAAAGCAACAAAAAGTACTTCCTCACTTTTGCCAAAACCAATGAACCAAACACTCGCACCACTCAGCTGTTCATCAATCTGGCCGACAACCCCCGCCTGGACGGCATGGGTTTTGCCCCGTTCGGACAGGTCACCGAGGGAATGAACGTTGTCGACACCTTGTATACCGACTACGGCGAAGGCCCGCCCACCGGGAGTGGCCCCGACCAGGACAAAATCCAAGAGCAGGGTAAACCCTATCTGGACAAGAACTTCCCCAACCTCGATTTCATCAAGACCACCACGTTAACCCCGGCTCCGAGTCCAGCAACTCATAGGACTTTGCCCGCGAAGAAGACCGTGCCAGCGCCCAAACCGTAGCCACAATTTCAAGTTTGAATTGCCGCACACGAGACTTGACGCTCTTCGCCCATGTATCAGCAATTTGAATACTTCGAAACAATTCTTTAACAATACTGTGATTTGACACTCCTTGGATAACCGTCGTACCCTATTCTCGATGAGTACTTGTTGCCAGATTATGTGTTGTGCGTGCACATGCAACGCTGCGTGTTGCACCGACCACATCTCTGGCCCAACAAGTTTCCGAACTTAGCGCATAAATACTAAAAAGTTCCGAAGCCCACGTTGCCAGAGCACTGGTGAACGTGGGCTTTTTCTTTTTAGCCGTGAAATTTCAGGGACCGTTTACAGGTGAATCGTCCATGTCCCAAGTAACTCCAGACCAATCGCCCGAGGCTAAGCCGACTGAAGGCCAGATAACTGAGGCGAAGCCGGTTGAAACAAAAGCGCAGCGCGTCGAGCGCCTTAAGCGCTCCAAAAATGCCTGGGACCATTTCGATGAGATCCAGCAGTTCGCCCGCACCGGATTCGATTCCATTCCGCCCGAATGGCTCGGCACCTATTTCCGTTCTTGGGGCGTTTACACCCAAGGCGACGGCGTCGGCGTAATTGGCGGCAAAAATGGCGAAGGCAAGGCCATGCCATTTTTCATGGTGCGCATCCGTATTCCCAACGGCTTGATGACCGGCCAGCAAGTCCGCACCATCGCGACCCTCGCAGAAAAATACGGACGCGGCGTCGCAGACATCACCGTGCGCCAAAACATTCAATTGCACTGGGTCACCATAGAATCGTTACCGGAAGTATTGCAAAGTCTCTGGAACGTTGGCCTCACCACCACAGGAGCCTGCGGCGACGTCGCGCGCAACATTACCGGTTGCCCCCTCGCCGGTCTCGACGGAGAAGAGATCATTGACGCCTCGCCCCTCGCCCTCCAAATCGACCGCGAACTCGGCGGCAATTCGGAGTTTTACAATCTCCCCCGCAAATTTAAAATTTCCATCACTGGCTGCCGCCACTGGTGCTCTTACCCCGAAATAAACGACATCGGCCTCACCGCCACCACTCGGCGTCGCAACGGAAGGTCCGAAGTAGGCTTCACCTTGCGCGTTGGCGGCGGCCTTTCCACCAATCCTCACCTCGCCGTCGCGCTCGACGCCTTCATCAAGCCTGAACAAGTCATCCCGGTAGTTCGCGGCGTCGCCGAAATATTTCGCGCCAGCGAAGTTTTGCGGCAGAGCAGGGAAAAGGCCCGCCTCAAATTTCTCTTCCTCGAACACGGCTGGACCGCCGACACCTTCCTCGCGGAATTGCAGCAACGCATCGGCTTTTCGCTCGATCCCGGCGAACGCGAAGAAATCCCGGCTGACATCCACCGCGACCACGTCGGCGTGCATGCTCAAAAGCAGCCCGGCCTCGTCTACGTCGGCGCATCTGTTTTGCGCGGGCGCATCACTCCACAACAATTAAATCTCGCCGCTGACCTCGCCGATCGCTACGCCGACGGCCACGTCCGCAATACCGTGATGCAAAACCTGCTCATCGTAAACGTCCGCAAAGAAAGCGCCTCGCTCGTCGCGGACACCCTTACCGCAGCGGGCCTGCCTGTTCAGGCTTCCGTTTTTGCGCGCGGCACCATTTCCTGCACCGGCTCAGAATTCTGCAAGCTTGCGCTTACCGAAACGAAAAGTTTCGCCCGCTGGCTCACCGAGCAACTTGAAGACCGCTTGCCCGCTTTCGAAGAGCAACTCAAGTTGCACATCACCGGTTGCCCAAACAGTTGCGGCCAACATTGGATCGCCGACATCGGCATCGAAGGCAAGAAAATCAAGCAGAACGGCAAAATGGTCGACGCCTACTACTTCTGCGTCGGAGGTAGCGTGGGCCAATTCGCCTCAATCGCGCGCCCTGTCGGCTACCGCTGCACCGCGGACACGGTGCCTGACGCCATCGAAAGGCTGCTCGAGAGTTTCAACACACGCCGCGAAGGAAATGAAAATCTGCGTCAGTTTTTCGGCCGGCACACCAACGAAGAGCTGCGCGCGCTGTTGGCCGGCACCTTCGTCGGTGCCGTCGAGCGCGATGTCTCGCTCGGCCCCGTACCGCACGGCGTGGAAGGCTAAAGCCGAGAGAAAACCATGAGCCTTTTTCCCATATTCGTGAAGTTGCAAGGTCGCCCCGTCATCGTCGTTGGAGGCGGCAATATCGCGGCCGGCAAAATCCCCGGCCTCCTGCAAGCCCAAGCCCGCGTGCGCGTCATCGCTCCGCAGATTAATTCCCAGGTTTCCGCTTGGGTAGATTCATGCGAAATTGAGTGGCTGCAAAAAGAATTTGCGCCCGTCGATTTACAAGACGCTTCCTTAGTCATCGCCGCAACTTCCATCCCGGCTGTAAACGCCGCCGTCTTTCAGGCCGCCGAAGCCCGCGGTATTTTCTGCAACTCCGTCGATGACATCGCCAACTGCCATTTCTACTACGGCTCCATCGTGCGGCGCGGCGATTTGCAAATCGCCATCTCCACGAACGGAAAAAGCCCCGCCCTCGCGCAGCGCTTGCGAAAAGAACTGGAGCAGCAATATCCCGCCGAATATGCCGCGTGGCTGGATTCTCTTGGCAAAGCTCGCGAGAAGCTCCGCGCCACCTCAGATCCCAAAGAAAACTTCGAAGAAAATAAAGCCATTCTTCATCGCCTCGCGAGCCCAGAGATGTTCTCCCGTTTCGTTCGCTCGCAAGCACGCAAATCCGTCGCGGCGAAATCCGGCCGCCAAGCTCCCGGCACGGTTTATCTAGTCGGCGCCGGCCCCGGCGATCCAGAACTACTCACCGTAAAAGCCACGCGCCTGCTAGCTGCCGCCGACATCGTCCTGCACGACTCCCTCGTCAGCGCAGAAATCTTGGCCATGATCTCCCCGCGCGCCGAAATCATTGACGTCGGCAAACGCGCCGGCCGCAAACTACTTACCCAAGACGAAATCAATTCGCTGCTCGTCTTTTATGCCGAAACGAGAACAACAGTTGTTCGCCTCAAAGGAGGCGATCCCTCCATGTTCGGTCGCGCCGGCGAAGAATTGGAAGCGCTGCGCCGCGCAAACATTCCTCACGAGATCGTTCCCGGTATCAGCGCCGCACTCGGCGCCGCCGCTGCCGCTGGAATATCGCTCACCGACCGCCGCGTAGCCTCGCAAGTGCTCTTCAGTACCTTTTCGCGAAGCCCCGAGCACGGCGAGCTCAAATGGAGCGCCCTCACCGCCGACACCACCCTGGTGCTCTACATGCCCGGCACAGATTACGCCGAAGTTGCCGAGCGCCTGCAAAGCAGCGGCCTGCCTGCCGATTTACCCTGCGTCATCGTCTCGCGCGCCACACAAGCGGAGCAGCAAGTGCGCTGGTCCACCGTGGGAAGTCTCGCGGCAGAAGAAAAACTACTCGCCCCCGCACTTTTTATTGTCGGCCGCGTCGCAACGCACCAAATCACAGAACTCAGCAAATTTTTCTGGACTCCGCGCGAGTTAGAAACACCTCAGCAAGTGGAATCCATCGCCTAGAAAAATATTGGAGAAGAAAAAATGACGACTGACGCTACACTCGACAAAAAATCAGAGAAATCATCTTCAAAGAAGATTTCATGGGACACCTGGGCCGTTCTGGCCGCTTTCGTAGCCGCACTCTTAATCCGCTTCGGCGTCGTCAAGCACATTCCGTGGTGATCTTGGCAACCGAACAGCCACGCCCAGCAAAACTATTCGCATTCGAAGGAGAGCACTGATGTCCGAGACTTTCGCAATTCCGCAGCTCAAGCAAGTCCAGGTAAAGCAGGCGCAGCCCAACCTGCAATTCCTTCGCGTCATTCCAGGCATCCTCCTGCTGGCCGCCATCGGCTACGCCGGAAAATTGCTGGAACAAAACGTCGGCAAATACGCCAAATCCCATCACTGGATTTTCCCCAACATCGAATACGTGTTGTGGGCCATTCTGCTGGGTCTGGCGATTTCCAATACGGTCGGCGTCCCCGCAATTTTCCGCGCCGGCGTAGCCACCTATGAATTCTGGCTCAAAGTCGGCATCGTGCTGCTCGGCGCGCGCTTCCTTCTAGGCGACGTTTTAAAACTGGGCGGCGTCAGCCTCGCGCTGGTAGCCATCGAAATCACCGGCGCCATCGCGTTCATGACTTTGCTCGGCCGAATATTTCACCTCAAGCCCAAACTCACTACGCTCCTCGCAGTAGGCTCCGCAGTCTGCGGCGTCAGCGCCATCATCGCCACTCAAGGCGCCATCGACGCCGACGAAGAAGACTCTTCCTTCGCCATCGCCGCGATCCTCGCACTCGGCGCCCTCGCTCTCTTCACTTTCCCGCTGATCGGCCACGCATTGCATCTTAGCGATCATGCCTACGGCCTCTGGGCCGGTCTCGCAGTAGACAACACCGCCGAAGCTTCCGCCGCAGGCGCTCTGTACTCCGACGCCGCAGGCAAACTCGCCGTCCTAGCCAAGACCACTCGCAACGCCATGATCGGCTTCGTCGTTCTGGCCTACGCAATTTACTGGGCCGGTCAAGGCCAGGCCAAAACCGTAAAAAACAAAGCCGCCTTCCTCTGGCAAAAATTTCCCAAATTTGTTTTAGGCTTTCTGCTGATCTCCGTCCTTGCCACTTATCACTTCTTCACCAAAGACCAAGTCACCGCCCTAGCCAATCTTTCGCGCTGGGCTTTCCTGCTCACCTTTGCAGGCGTCGGCCTCCGCACCAATTTCCGCGAAATGCGCAAACAAGGCCTCCGCCCCTTTGCAGTAGGCGCCATCGGCGAAGTAGTCATTGCTGTCTTCACTTTGGGCTTAGTAATCGGAGCGCAAAAAATCTGGGGCTGGTAACCGCAGCAAAAAAAGTTCGCAGAGTGTAACCAACAAACTAAAAATCAAATGATGAACGAAGGGTGCCCCACCCTCGATTTTTGTGTGGGTGGTCCGACGCTACTCAGCCAGCGGCTGCCACAGTTCGAGGCGGTTGCCATCACAGTCCTTGATCCACGCGAAGCGCCCATAGCTGGCGTTCTCGCGCTTGGGATCGATCCAGACTCCCGCGGTGGCAAGCTGGGCCAGCAGAGCATCGAGGTCGTCGACGCGATAGTTGATCATGGCCGCCTGTGGGCCGTCGCCAAAGTACTTGGTGTCGGCGGGGAAGGCCGACCAGGTGGTCATGCCGGTACCGGCGGGGCCTTCGTCGGACCACAGAAAGGTGGCGCCACCGAAGTCGTTCAGCGAAATGCCGAGGTGCTCGGAGTACCACTTTGCCAGCGCCTTGGGATCTTTTGAGCGGAGAAACACGCCGCCGACTCCTGTGATTCGTGCCATGGAATCCTCCAGTGGTTAGTGGTTACCCAGTTTCAAACGCTCTACAGTCCCAGCACCGTCACCAATTCCTTCACCGACGCCGACGACTTCTGCAGCATCGCATTTTCTTCAGCGCTCAGCTTGATCTGAACAATTTCCTCGACGCCTCTTGCGCCCAGCTTCACTGGCACGCCTACAAACAAGCCCTTAATCCCGTACTCGCCTTCCAGATAAACAGCGCAAGGCAATATTTTTTTCTTGTCCTTCAAAATCGCTTCCACCATTTCCACCGCAGCCGCCGAAGGCGCGTAATAAGCCGACCCAGTCTTCAGCAAATTGACAATCTCCGCTCCGCCCTTGCGCGTACGCTCCACAATCGCGTCAATCCGTTCCTTCGGCAATAAATCCGGCAGCGGAATCCCCGCAACGGTTGAATATCGCGGCAGAGGCACCATGTCATCGCCATGTCCGCCCAGCACGAAAGAATGCACATTCTCGACGCTCACTTTGCATTCCATGGCCACGAACGTACTCATGCGCGCCGAATCCAGCACCCCGGCCATGCCCATCACCCG
The DNA here is from genome assembly GCA_963733775.1 of uncultured Acidobacteriota bacterium. GTDB lineage: Bacteria > Acidobacteriota > Terriglobia > Acidiferrales > UBA7541 > Acidiferrum. Next base: position 41,103 of record CAVTEE010000007.1, read on the forward strand.
ATGTTTCGGAAATCCGCTAATTCTAAACGCCGCCTGCGCCATCGCGTCCAGCGGATTGGTCACCACGATAATGATGCAGTTCGGCGAATGCTTCACGATCTGTTCCACGACAGCCTTCACCACGTCGTAGTTAGCTTTCAACAAATCGTCGCGGCTCATTCCCGGTTTGCGTGGAAAGCCCGCGGTGATCACCACAATGTCACTCTTCGCCGTCCCGCTATAGTCGCCGGTATTGGTGGAAATTCCGGTCGCATGCGAATCCGTTCGCGTGATCGGCCCGGACTCCATCATGTCCAGAGCTTTTCCGGCGGGCACACCATCCAGAATGTCAGTGATAACTACGTCGGCGAGATCGGCATCCACAATTCTTTGCGCTGTTGTCGAGCCCACAAATCCGCTGCCCACTACGGTCACTTTCTTACGCATTCCCTCAGTCTCCCGATTTAACGTGCAATATTTCCATGCAATATAACGTGCGATTTTGCGATCAATGTCACGTGCGCGACGAAACCGCCGCCGCCGCGCCCATATTCTCGATAATCGCCGACGCAAAAGCCGCCGTGCCCACCTTAGTCGCGCCAGGCATCAGCCGCTCCAAATCATAAGTAACGCGTTTCTGCTGGATCGTCCTGGCAATGCCGCCTTCAATCAGCTTCGCTGCCTCGCCCCATCCCAGAAAATCAAACATCATCGCGCCGGACAGCATCACCGAGCTCGGATTAATCACATCCTTGTCCGCGTATTTCGGTGCTGTGCCGTGCGTCGCTTCGAACACCCCGAACCCATCGCCAATATTTGAACCCGGCGCCATTCCCAGCCCGCCTACCTGCGCCGCGCACGCATCCGAAAGATAATCGCCATTCAGATTCGACGTGGCCAGCACGCTGTACTCATCCGCGCGCAGCAGCACTTGCTGAAACACCGAATCCGCAATGCGATCGTTAATCAATAATTTTTTCTTCCAATGGCCTTTTCCGTGCGTACCATAAATCGTATCGATGGTGTGCTTCACTTCGGCATAAATGGTCTTCTTGAAATCGCCGGTGGCCTGCTCCAGTCCCGGCTCCACCAGCGCGGCATTCTCTTCCACGCTCAACTGAGCATTTTTATCGAGATTGTCGATGATCCAGCTTTCGCGCTCGGTGATCGTCTGCGCCCTAAATTCTTCGCGCGCCAAGTCGTAGCCCCAGTCGCGAAACGCCCCTTCCGTAAATTTCTGAATATTGCCCTTGTGCACCAAAGTCACGCTCGGCCGCTTGTTCGCCAGCGCAAACTTAATCGCGCGCCGCACCAGCCGCTTCGTGCCAAAAGGCGAGATCGGCTTGATTCCCACGCCCGAATCCCCGCGAATTTGCTTTTTTCCATCTTTCAACATCTCGTGGTTCAAAAATTCCAGCAGCTTCTTCGCATCTGCGCTACCGGACTTCCATTCAATCCCGATGTACACGTCTTCCGTATTTTCCCGAAATATCACAATGTCCATTTTTTCCGGCTGCCGCACAGGGGAGGGAACTCCTGCGTAATAACGCACCGGTCGCTCACACGAATAAAGATCCAGAATCTGCCGCAGCGCCACATTCAGAGAACGAATCCCACCGCCCACCGGAGTCGTCAGCGGCCCCTTAATAGCCACGCGAAAATCGCGAATCGCTTCCACCGTGTCATCCGGCAGCCACTCCTTAAACGTGTTGAACGCTTTCTCTCCCGCGAACACTTCGAACCACGCCACCCGCCGTTTCCCGCCGTAAGCCCGCTCCACCGCCGCATCAAAAACGCGTCGCGAAGCCTTCCAGATGTCCCGCCCAGTGCCATCGCCCTCTATGAAAGGAATCACCGGCGCGTCCGGCACCTGCAACTCGCCGCCGCTATATCCAATAGCTTGCCCGCCCGCAGGAACCGCTTGCCCGTTGTACGAACTCTTCATGAACCCAAATCCTCCGAAAATTGCCGCTTCATGTCTTCCGTAACCATGCGTGATTGTGCGTCACTGTAAGACTAAAAAACATATCACAACCTATGCCATTCGCGCTCAAACATGAGCCTTAAAAAACGTTAAGGGACAGCATGAAAAATAGCTGCCCCTCATGAAACGCTGCTAATAAATTATTCGACCAACCGCTTCTAGAACATGTTCCACAAAAACTGGTTATACACTTCGTGGTGATACTGAACTTCCGGGATTTTCACGAACGTCCCCAATTGCCGCGAACAACGATCCGCCGCAGCCTCTTTCAAATCCACATATCTTCCTTTGACATCCTCGCCCAATAATTTTGTGGCCCAATCGGACTTCTTGAAATGGTCAATGGCGGCATAAATATTGTCCGGCAAATACCGCTCCGCTTGCCGCAGATTCTTGATCTTCGCCGTGTCGCCGTCCAAGCCACTTCTGAAAATGGAATACATCACGAGATAAGGATTGGCGTCCGGCGCGACCGAGCGAACTTCCACGCGCGAACTCTTCTCATTGCCAATCGGGATTCGAATCATCGCCCCGCGATCAACCGGCGAAGCCTTGAGCTGGTTCGGCGCTTCAAAATGCGGATCCAGCCGCCGGTAGGCATTCACGCTGGCGTTCAACAGCAAACAAATATCGTTGCCGTGGGTCAAAATGCGGTCCACGAACGCCCATCCAAACTTGCTGAGTTTTTCTTCGCCCTTGGGATCCCAGAAAAGATTCTTCGTCCCCTTGCTGATGGAAACGTTGGTGTGCATCCCGTTTCCGTTCACGCCCACCACCGGCTTCGGCAAAAAGCTGGCGGTCATTCCCATGCCGGTAGCCACTTGCCGGCAAATCAATTTATAAAGTTGAATCTGGTCCGCGGCCGCCACCACTTCGCCGTACCCATAATTAATTTCAAACTGCGAGGGCGCAACTTCCGGGTGATCTTTTTCGTTCTGGAATCCCATGGCGCGTTGCACTTCCGCGGTCGTATCAATAAAAGTCCGCAGCGGATCGCCCGGCAGCGAATGATAATAGCCCCCGGTATTCACGTATTCGAATTTGCTCGTTTCGTGATACCGCGCCTCAGCATCCGCGCCATTAAATAAAAATCCTTCAATCTCATTCGCCGCGTTCAGCGTGTAGCCATCCGTTTTGTGAAGTTCGTTCGCGTAGCCCTTGAGCACGCCACGAATATCCGCGCTATACGGCGAGCCGTCCTTATCGATCACCTCGCCAAATACCAGCACCTTACCCGCGCCAAAAATATCCGACGGCCCCCAATAAAAAGCGCCCCAATCCATGGCCAATCGCAAATCACTCTCGCGCTGCGCCGTAAATCCGCGAATCGACGACCCGTCAAACGTCAGGTTGTCCCAGCTCTTGATCAAAAATTTCTTGTCGTAGTCCAGCATGTGCAGCCGGCCTTCCAGGTCGCTGAACAGTACCGTAACCGCCTTGATCCGCTTTTCATCGGTCAGGTACTTGATGCGCTCTTCCTGTATTTTGTGCGGCGCCACGCGGGCCTTGCGTTGCTCTTTGGCTTTCAGATTCATTTCCTCGAGTTCGTCATAGGAATGAGTCAGAAAATTGCGCAGTTCGTTGGGCATGATGCTCCTTGAAAAGGGAATTGAAAGGAAATTGGCGTGGCTATTTGCGTTGGCGGCGTTCCTGCCTCGGCGTTAGGGTAATCCCGGTCGTCGCCACGGTCAAAACAGAAAATCCAAATCATCAAATCGAAATATTTAATGATCACTGTTCGTTTCTAATGTACACAACCCAACTCTTAGTCGTAATACTCCTGCCCCAGATGCGTTATCAAGTCTTCGCCCATCATCCAGCGCAGCGTGTTCTTCAGCTTCATCGACTGAATGAACAGGTCGTGCTCTGGATAGAGCCCCGGCGCGGTCATCGGCGACTTAAAGTAAAAACTGAGCCACTCCTGAATCCCGCGCATCCCCGCGCGTTGTGCCAAGTCCAGAAACAATACCAAATCCAGCACGATCGGCGCCGCCAGAATCGAATCGCGGCACAAAAAGTCCACCTTGATCTGCATCGGGTAGCCCAGCCATCCGAAAATATCTATATTGTCCCAGCCTTCTTTATTGTCGCCGCGCGGAGGATAGTAGTTGATGCGCACCTTGTGATGCATCTTTCCGTAAAGCTGCGGATAAAGTTCCGGCTGCAAAATATATTCCAGCGCCCCCAGCTTCGATTCTTCCTTGGTCTTGAACGACCCCGGGTCCTCCAGCACCTCTCCGTCGCGGTTTCCCAGAATGTTGGTGGAGAACCAGCCATCCAGCCCCAACATCCGCGCTTTGAAAGCAGGCGCCAGAACCGTTTTAATCAGCGTCTGCCCGGTCTTGAAATCTTTCCCCGCGATCGCCACGTTATTTTTCTGAGCCAGCTTCTGAATCGCCGGAACATCCACGCTCAAGTTCGGCGAACCATTCGCATAAGGCACGCCGCTCGTCACTGAGGCCCACGCATACAACATCGACGGCGCGATCGACGGGTGGTTTGCTTTCATCCCCGCCTCAAATTTTTCCGGCGTGGAGTGCACGTCCTCCGGCTTCAAAAACGACTCGGTCGACCCGCACCAGCACGTCACCATTCGCGAAACGCCCGACGTTTTACGAAACTTCTCAATGTCGTCTTTGATCTGCAAAGCCAATTCGTATTTATTTTTGCCTTTTTTAATGTTCGGCCCATCAATCAGCTTCACGAAGTTGTGATCGAACGCCGCCTTCATCGGCTTAATCGTCGAAAGAAAAGTTTTGACCTTGCCAAGGTCCTGCAAATTCAAAACGCCCGCGTTCGCCGCCGATTCGTAAGCGTTGTCATTGAAAATATCCCATCCCGCAAACACCAAATCATTCAATTCGCTGAGCGGCACAAACGATTTGATCGCCGGCGTGCGTCCTTCCGTGCGCTTCCCAAGCCGAATAGTCCCCAACTGCGTCAACGACCCCACCGGGTTCGATTCACCTTTGCGTACCAGCTCCACCCCGGCCATAAATGTAGTGCTCACCGCGCCCATTCCCGGCAGCAACACGCCGAGTTTTCCCTTGGCCGGAGCGATTTTCCCAGGCTTCTTCATGCCTCTCCTTTTAAATTGTCGTTTGCCCTGAGGCAATCGCGCACAAATCCATCATAAATTGACGTCATTGATCGAATCGATGCCGCAGAAGCGCCTCACTACCCCAAACAAACCAGTAATGATGAGCGAACCGTCCCGGTTTTGCAAATTTGAAAGACAAAAAGGGTTGGTCTGTTTCCGATCACGACTCGTTCAAGACTCAGGCAACGCGCACAGATTCGGGTCAGACCCCGTCAGTCATCGTTCGCGGAACACCCGTTCGGTCGGCTCATAGGCGTTATGATCGTTCAGATGCTTGAGAACTTCACAATACTTTTGAAACGGATGCAGATCCTCCGGAAACTCGCGAGCAAGCTCTACGACACCGTCGACTATTTCAGGGGAGAAAAACATGCACCAGCCACCGTATCCCGTATTCCACGTGTGTTCAGAGGATGTCGTCAAATAACCAGCTCCAATATCCCAAGTTAGAGGATTTGCCTCATCCCTCTCAGGATCGTAGAACACCCCCGCCGGAAAGCCCGGTGTCGCAATCTCCTTAACTCTCGCTGTTATGCAGAGTTTGCCGCCGTCCCAACAGATATTGCTGATGCGCACGCGGATGGCGCCCTGCTCAACATAGATCGCCTCTCTACCCTCGAACTGGGCTCGGAGTTCTGCCACTCGTGTCTCGGCTGGGAAAGGCATTACGGAAGCTCCCCGGAATCTATGCGATTCCACCCCACAATTTCAAGCTCTGTCGGAAGGTAGCCAGTTCATTTGCGCGACCTCCGCTGGGGTGCCTGTTGGCGCGAATAAAATCTGTACCGGTTTCCGCCTCTCGCACATCAATATCCCCACTTGTATCGTGTTCCCTGAGTCTCGAAGGAACTAGAGATCCAGCTAGGAACACAAATTAGCTGCGTGATTTTAGTAGTTATCCAAGCGTTGCAGAAAACGAACGGAGACATTATGTCGAAATTAACCAAAAAAGTAGCGCTCGTCACCGGCGGCTCACGTGGCATCGGTGCCGCGATTGCCAAACGCCTGGCCGCGGACGGAGCCACTGTGGCCATCACCTACGCCAAAGACGCGAACGCCGCCTCCTCGGTCGTCAAATCCATCGAGGCCGCCGGCGGCAAGGCCATAGCCATTCAAGCCGACGCCGCCAACGCCGACGCTGTTAAGGCCGCGGTCGATAAGACCGTCAGCATCTTCGGTGGGATCGACGTGCTCGTCAACAACGCCGGCACCGCCATCCCAAAGACCTTCGAGGAGACCACCCTGGAGGATCTTGATCTCATGTTTAACATCAATGTCCGCGGCCTAATGGTCGCCACTCAAGCCGCCCTGAAGCACATGAAGACCGGAGGCCGCATCATCATGATCGGCTCATGCGTGGGCGAGCGTATGATGACCCCCGGCCTGGTGCCCTACTCCGCCACCAAAGGAGCCGTCAAGATGTTCACTCAGGGCTTGTCCAGAGAGGTTGGGAAACGCGGCATCACCGTGAACAACGTCCAGCCCGGCCCGATCGACACGGACTTAAATCCCGCCGCCGGCGATTGGGCGACACCCCAGAAAGCCAACACGGCGCTCGACCGTTTCGGAACTCCTGACGAAGTCGCGGCGTTGGTATCCTTCGTTGCCAGCCCTGAGTCATCGTATATCACCGGCGCCAACCTGACCGTAGACGGCGGCACCAACGCCTAGCCGAAAAAGCTCTTCGTGTCAGGACCAAAATAATCGCGTCAGGCTCTCCATTGAATTAGCAAGGCGAGGAGTCACTGTCCCGCAGTCATTTCACTACGACTGTCGTGTGCATCCAAGGATGGATGCAGCACTGAAAGCGATGTTCACCTTTTGAAAGATCGGTGAATTGCAGCTGGCTGCCTTGAAGGATTCGCGTTCTGGCGACCGCAACGCTCGAAAATCCCAAAGCGCACTCGGGAGCCACGGGTTCTCCGCCATTGAGTGGCGGTATGAATCCGCCTCCAAATTGCGCAACCTCGGTGAAAGTGTGGGGCTCGCCGCCCTGGTTCACGGCGATGATCGGGGTTCCTTCGTCCACCGTGAGATTGTCAGGTTCGAAATCCCACTTGTCCTTATCGGGGTGTTCAGCAGCGGCATCCGCGAATAATTTGGAAAACGTTACGCTGTAGCCTACCGCGACGTTCTTGCAGAAACCGGGCCCGGCGTTGCTTGGGAGATTAAAGGTCATAGGATCGCACTCGTCCAGCGCCACGACTTGTGCGGGGATTGCATGGCGGCCCTCATCTCCCATCATTCCAGCAAACAGAAAACAACCAGCGACTAAACCGAGCTTGAGTAGTGTATTCGTCATGGTTTCCTTTTCCTTAGCTAAACTGCCCAAAAAATCAGCGCCAGGGGCGCTGGCTCACAAGTGCAAGACTCTCCGCGGTTTACGTTGACTTGCTCCGTAAGTCAATTCGTGCAACCTCCATCCGTCCCCAAAGTTTTCTCCATTCTTAAGCTGCTGAAGACAATGGCGTTCGCACCCTAAGCAAACTGCACTGCAGAACTCTAGAATTGTGATAGACTGCGCCGGATTTGTGGGCGTCCGATATGCCTGCATCCATACCCAGCACGCGTGTCTTGCGGTTCAACGATTTTGAACTGGACCTTCGCGCGGGTGAACTCCGGAAACACGGATCAAAACTCCGCCTCCAGGGTCAGCCGTTGCAGGTCCTGGCGGCTCTGCTAAACCACGCCGGCGAGGTGGTCACTCGCGAGGATTTGCGTTCGGAGATTTGGCCGGCCGATACCTTCGTCGATTTCGATCATAGCCTTCACAATGCGGTCGCGCGGATCCGTGAAGCGCTCAGCGACTCCGCCGAGATGCCGCGCTATATTGAAACGCTTCCGCGTCGCGGGTACAGATTCATCGCCCCAGTGGAACGAATTCCGGCGCAAGCCCCGCATCATTCCGTCCAGTCTGGAGCGCCTCTCGACCTGAAGCCTCGCAAGTCGCGCGCATTCCTGGCCGCCGCAGTCATCACACTCCTCGTTCTTGGCTCTGCCTTCCTGGTGACACGCCTGGCCACTCATCCCACTAATGCTGCTGCGCGCACACACGCAATCGCCGTCTTGCCTCTCAACAATCTTTCCGACGATCCGTCAGAGGATTTCTTCGCGGATGGAATGACCGATCAGCTGATTACCGACCTTGCGAAGGTCGGCGCAGTGCGCGTGGTTTCGCGAACTTCTGTTCAGCGCTACAAAGGCACCAAGAAGAGCCTGCCTGAAATTGCACGAGAGTTGAACGTGGACGATATCGTTGAAGGGTCGGTGATTCGTTCGCATCAGCGAGTGCGCGTCACCGCTCAACTGATCCAGGCATCCACGGACCAGCACCTGTGGGCAGAAACCTACGACCGCGAGCTCGGCGACGTCTTGATGCTACAAGGCGAGGTGGCGGACGCCATAGCCCAGCAAGTCCGCGCACAACTGACTCCAAAGCAACAGGCTCAGCTTCGCCTCGCCCAGCCCGTTAACCCCGCGGCATACGATGACTATCTCAGAGGACGTCTTTACTTTACCAATGAGTTCGCCAAACCGGATTCACTCAGGAAAGCGCAGGGTTATTTCGGAGAGTCGATTCAGAAGGATCCCAGCTTCGCGCTTGCCTACGCGGGACTGGCAGACACTTATGTGTTTTTAGCTTTTTCTGGAGCATTGCAAAAGGATCAGGCTTACCGCTCTTCCAAGGAAGCGCTAGCCAAAGCGCTGCAACTGGACGACAACATTGGCGAGGCCCACGACACCTTTGGCGTGCTGAGTTGGCGCTTTGACTGGGACTGGGACGCTGCCGAACGAGAGTTCAACCGTGCTATCGCCCTGGCACCAAGCTACAGTTGCGCGCATGAAGATCGCGCAATTTTTCTGGCTTTTCGAGGCCGCCGCGCGGAAGCTCTGGACGAAATCAAGCAGATCGATCAACTCGATTACGGCTTCAGTTCAGCAATCGGCGAATCCCTGACGTATTACCAGCTGCGTGATTATCCTCGCTTGATCGAAGCAAGCAAGAGAGGGCTGATTTTGGACTCGCAAGATTCGTTTCAACATTATCTTCTGGGTGTCGGTTATGAGGGTGTGGGCGATCTTCCGCAAGCGATCTCTGAGTACAAGAAGGCCATTGAGATCTCATCCGACTTTGATCTCGCCGCCGTCGCACTGGCGCACGCCGATTCAGCATCAGGCAAAAAAGCCGAAGCCCGGAAGATTCTTCGCGATTTGCAGCGCAAAGAAACATCCGCCTCGCCATATACGATGGCAACCGTGTACGCCCTCCTCGGCGAAAACGACAAGGCTCTCGAGTTCCTGGAGAAAGCTTGCTCCGGGAAGTCTTTAGACCTTACCTTGTTCCTACAAACCGACTTTGCCCTCGACACCCTGCGTTCCGATCCGCAATTCCAAAGCCTTGTTCGGCGCATCGGTTTGAAAACCTAGACTCCCCTCGCGGCGAGCAGGTTGACTTGGTGATTCTTCTTCGTTCGAGTTTGAGTCGGCCGATAACTTCCGCATGGCCGACCACCCGCCAATTGAGATTTGTTATACTGCACGACCATCCGGAGGCTGGAACGCAAATGAATGAGCCACAACCCGATCAAATTCTGCAAGTGGGCCTAGGATTCTGGGCTTCCAAAACACTTTTGAGCGCTGTCGAGATGGAGCTATTCACAGAACTTGCCAAACACCCGGAGGATCTCGAAACGCTGCAGGGGCGGCTCGGCCTGCATCCGAGATCGGCCCGCGATTTTTTGGACGCGCTCGTGTCGCTGAAATTTCTCGAACGCCGCAACGGCCGATACTACAACACGCCCAGTACGGATTTCTTCCTCGACAAGCGCAAGCCATCCTACATCGGTGGCATTCTCGAAATGGCCAACCAACGGCTGTATCCGTTTTGGACCCACCTCACCACGGCGCTCCGAACAGGACTTCCGCAAAACGAAACGAGAGACGGCAGCCCCAACCCTTTCACGGCCATTTACGCCGAACCGGCGCGGCTCAAGGAGTTCCTGAAAGCCATGACCGGCGTGAGCCACGGCGCCAACCTCGCAATCGCAAATAAATTCCCGTGGGGCAAATACCGCACTGTCGTGGATGTCGGAACTGCCCAGGGCGACCTGATTACGCAGGTGGCGTTGGCCAATCCCCATATCGAGGGAACTGGTTTTGATCTACGGAGGTAGGGCCAATCTTCGAAGAGTACGTGGAGGCAAACAGGATTTCAGGGCGGGTAAAATTTTCGCCTGGCAGTTTCATGGAACACGCGCTACCCAAAGCCGATGTAGTCATGATGGGGCACATCCTGCACGACTGGAACCTCGAGATAAAGCGGATGCTGGTGCGCAAAGCCTACGACGCGCTACCGAACGGCGGCGCATACATTGTCTACGAAAGCATCATCGATGATGATCGCTCCGACAACGCTTTTGGATTGCTGATGAGCCTGAATATGCTGATCGAAACCTCCGACGGGTTTGACTACACCGGCGCTGACTGCTCCGGATGGATGAAGGAAGCAGGATTCCGCGAAATCCGAGTAGAACGTTTGATCGGCCCCGATTCGATGGTCGTCGGTATCAAATAGCGATCCTTCCGGCGTATGTAGCCCGTCCTGTACGGATGACGGGCCACACGGAAGTAATCCGCACGGCTGATTAACACATCAAAAAGTGGATTTTTTAAATTTCCGGGGAACCCCAGGGCAGCGAACCAATGATTAAAACCAGTCGCTACGGTACGCGATCCACCAGCACAGACAGCCAATCGGAACCGTGGCAGCCAGCGCCCACCACAGCGGTAACGCCAAATCCGCTATCGTTCCGATGACCGAAAAGCTGATCCAGAAAATCTTCCGTTGCATACCCTGATTTTAGCGCGAGCGGCAGCAAGTTATTCAATGTAGGAAGACTAGTTTGCTTAATGCGCAATGGAGCATTCTGCGAGGATAGACTTTTACGTTGTCGCGGAATCGACGAATTTACCTGAAGGCTCACTAAGACAAAGCCACAGCCGCACTCGACTCCCGCATTTCCATGAACGGCAGTTGCGCCTTAATGGTCGTTCCCAGCTTGGTCGATACAATCTGAATCGTGCCGCCCAGCTTCTTCACCCGTTCGTACATCCCCATAAGCCCAACCCCGCCTTGCCCTTTGCCCACGTCCCTCAGTACTTCCTGCGTCATCCCATGCCCGTCATCGGTAATCGTCGTATTAATCTGCTTCTCGTGAATTTTCAACTCCACGCTCGCCTTTTGCCCCCCGGAATGCCGGTGCACATTGGTCAGACCCTCCTGCACTATGCGAAATAGGGCCGTCTCCAGTTCGCGATTGAAACGCGGAAACTCCTCAGCCAAATCCAGCCGCACATTAATTCCGCTGCGTTGCGAAAATCCTTCCACGTACCATCGCAATGCCGAAACCAAACCGAAATCATCCAGCACCGGCGGATGCAGCAAATACGACATGGTGCGCACCTCTTTGATGCAATCGCCCACCAAATCCAGCGATTCCTGCACCAACTCCTTGTTCCTGTCGTTGGACCCCGACAACCGCCGCGCCAGTTGTCCCAGTGTGAGTGTCACCGCGCTCAAGTACTGCCCCGCGCTGTCGTGCAACTCTCGCGCAATTCTGCGACGTTCTTCGTCCTGCATCCGCACGACACTCTGGCTCAATTGGCGAAGCGCGTTTTCCGCGTTTAACCGCTCGCTCACTTCGCGTCGCAAATCCGAATTCGCTTTTGTAAGTTCCAGGGTGCGTTGCAATACCCGGCGCTCCAATTCCTCCCGCGCCTCTCGCAACACCTGCTCATTTTGCTCGCGCTGTTTCAGTAAGTCGCGCACCTCATATTGACGCCCCCGCGCGCGCATCGCGGAACGCACCGCGCTGATCAGCGTCGGCACCCGAACGGGTCGCTCCAGCATATTTACGTTCCCGTGAACCCCGAAGAGATGCACCAATCCAGAGCCGACTTGCGAGCTTTCTTCACTCCTATTCGTCAGCAAAATTACCGTTACATCCGACCACGCCCGTTGATTCTTCAGAAAGGCAAACAATCGTTCCACGCCGCGGGGTACCAGCGCTTCTTCCGCGATAATTACCGCTTGCACGCTGTCATCCAGCGCTTCAGCCAGCCGCTCAATCGATTCATAGCAAACGCTGTGAATCTGATCTTTCAGCAGGTACCGCTGTAACAGCTGGCCGTCTCTTCCGGTGGGCGCGCAAATGAGTATGTTTCCCGTTTGCATCGGTCCGTCTATCCCGCGGTCGCGCCTTTGGAGCCGGGCTCTGGCGCGGAATTTAACAGGTCTCCCGCTTCTCCCAGGAATCGGGGAATCCCCGATAAGATGCCCTCGAATTGTCGTAACGGCCTGCCGATTTGAAGCCCTTTATCAGTAATTTCAAATTCGCGAATGCTTGTTTCGTGTGCCGACAAGCGATTCTTGATTACCGAAATCGCTTTGCGCACGCTTCCGCCCGCTTCGAAATACCGCAAATAAATCACCAGGTCCGCAAGGTAAGTAAGTTCAAATGACGTGGTGTCCGTCATGTTCACCATTCCGTGCTGTGCCGTGGTCATAATCGTCAACACGCTATGTGCGTTCAGGTACGCCAACAATTCATGCAGTTGCGCCAGCAAGAAGCGCTCGCTGGTCATCGCCGTCAAATAGCCATTAAGGCTGTCGATCACCAGCACGCGAACTCCGTCGTCTTCTACTTTTTTGCGAACCCGATAAGCGAATTCCCCTGGCGACTGCTCGTTAGGATCAACCTGATGAATCTCAATTGTCCCGTCTTTCATGTGGCTAGCCAGATCCAGGTCCACATTTTTCGCCCGCCTCAGGTAGATAGCCTTGGCTTCGTCAAACAAGAATGCGCAAGTTTTGTATCCCTGCTGTGCGGCAGCCGAAACAATCTGAATGCCGACCGTGGACTTTCCCGTCCCCGCCGGGCCCACCAGCACTAACCCCGTCCCCCAACGCACTCCTCCGCCAATTAAGCGATCCAGCTCTTCATTATTTGTTTTGAGAATCCCGCTGGCTTCTTTTGGCCTGACGCCATTCAACGAATCGCTGGCCATCAGTCTCCTGAACACCTGCAGGCCGCCGTGCCTGATGGCGAAATCATGGCTGCCGTCAAGCGATGGCCCAGCACGCAATTTGCTCACTTGCAGCGTGCGCTTCATCGAACCGTACTCGGATTGGGTTTTTTCCAGCAGCACCACACCGTGCGCAATGCTTTGCAGCAATAAGTCCGGATTCTCAACCGTATAGTCTTCCAGGAAAAAAACCGTGCAATCGCACTCCGACAGTATTTCCTTCAACGCCAGAATCTGTCGGCGGTATCGCAGCGGATCGCGCGCCACCAGCCGAATTTCAGAAAGGGAATCAATCACCACCCGTTGAGGTTTCAACCGGCGCACATCGTCAATCACCCGCTGCACGGTTTCGGTGAGCTCCACATCCGCCGGCTGAAAAACGGTGTATTGCTCTTCATTTTTCAACCGGTCGCCCAGCGTACTCAGCTCTTGCAGGTGTATTCCGTCCAGCGTCCAGCCGTGCGACTCCGCCACTGCGCGAATCTCATCCTCCGATTCCGAGAACGTGACGTAAAACCCTTTTTCGGAATTCTTCACCCCGGCCAGAAGGAATTGCAGCGCCAGTGTGGTTTTGCCGGAACCCGGTGCGCCTTCTATCAGGAAAAGGCGTTTGGCTGGAAATCCGCCGCCGAGGATATAGTCCAGTTCTTCAATTCCGCTGCTCAACCGGTTTGTCGACTTATTTTTCTTGGCATCTTTGGATGACGGCATTTGCGATCCCGCCTCCTTATACGCCATTCGCTAGAGATTTGGCTCGCATTCCGTCACTATCAAAAAAGTGTTCACCCTCTAAAACTGTTTCCATCGCCTGCGTCAGCAATTCTTCGCCGCTGGCCTTGCACACATAGCCATGAGCGCCGCTCTTGCTCACATCTTTCGCAAATTGCGGTGAATTGTGCATAGTAAACAAAAGTATTTTCACCTCAGGCATGCTCAAGGAAATTCGATGGGCCACTTCTAAACCATTGAGAATAGGCATGGAAACGTCCAGGATCACCAGGTCAGGCTTCAGTAATTTGGTTTGTTCAAACGCTTCGAGTCCGGTGGTGGCCTCGCCACAAACTTCCCAGCCGGGGTGCGGCTCTATGGCGGTGCGCAAACCTTTCCGCATCATCGCGTGATCGTCGGCGATTAGAATCCTGGCCATCTTTCCCCCGTCGGGCTATCCCTATCATCGCTGTGCGGACACACTTCAATACATCGGTATGTCCCTGTATTTTCAATCTAAGGGAAGCGAGGCGTACGAAACGTACCGGGCTGAACTAATCTTTCGATGTCGGCGACGCAGGCTGCGCGGACATCCAGGATCGCCTCATTTTGAAAAGGCTAGTTGTCGTTGCGGTGCCCTATGATGACGCCTCAACTCGAGCGCCAGATACCAAACCACCGCAATGTTAATCAGCAGCACCACTATTTTCGTGACGTTGGCATGATGAAAAATCTGATATATCTCCAGCGGAATGAACGACGAGGTCGTGATTATCGTGAAATATTCGGCCCACCGTTTGTCCATCGCCAGCCCCACGCCTTCCGTCAGCAGCAGCGCCGCATAAAAGAACGTGCCGAAGCTCACTTCCATCAGCCGGTGTGGGTTCAGGTCCGCGATTCGTTCCAACAGCGCGTGCAGGTACTGGTTGTTGGGATCGACGCGAAACACATTTACCCAGTGCTCCAGGATAGCCGCAGCATCTTTATTGATCAGCGTGTGCGCGCCGATACCCACCGCCAGCAATGCCAGCCCTTTTAGAAGTTTAAATGCCGCGATAACCAGCAGGCCGCGGGGTGTACGCTCACGCTCAGACATAGTTTCTTTAGCCAATCGCGGTTATTCCTTTGCTTCGTGGCTTATTCCTTTTTCTCCGACAATTCAGCCCAGCGTGCATAAAGTTGTTCCACTTTGTTTTGTGCTTCTTCCATCCGCTTGCACGCTTCCATTAGTCGGTGCACGTCGCTTGCCAACTCTGGATCGGCCAGCTCGGCGCGCGCCGCCGATAGCTCAGCCTCCGCTTGAACCAGATTATCTTCGATGTTGGCAAATTCCCGCTCCTCCTGGTAAGAAAGTTTCCGTTTCGTTGCGGTCGCCGCCACCGCTTGCGCATTAACATTTGAGCGCCCGTTCGAACCCTGCGGCCTGCTGCCACCGGGCCCTTTGTTTGGCCCTTTGTTTAACTCTGCCCCTCGCGATGAAGTGTGTTTCCTCTGCCACGCATCCCACTGTGAATAATCCGCGAAGCGTTCCGCGCCTCCGCGTCCGTCCAGGCCCAGCACAATCGTGGACACCCGATCCAGCAAATAGCGGTCGTGCGTCACCAGCAGCAACGCCCCTTTAAATTCCAGCAAACTTTCTTCCAATATCTCCAGCGTCGGAATATCCAGATCGTTGGTCGGTTCATCCAGCAGCAGCACGTCCGCCTCTTGCAGCATCAATTGCGAAATCAAAACCCGAGCGCGCTCGCCTCCCGACAATTTGCCGACACGCTGATTCAAATCCTCTGGATCAAACAAAAATCGCGCCGCCCACGCCGCCACGTGGATCACGCTGCCTTGATAAATTACCGCGTCGCTGTCCGGGGCCAGCGCTCGGCGCAGGGTTAAATCGGGGTCGAGTAGCCTGCTCTGGTCAAAATACACCATTCGCAACGGCTCGGCGCGCTGAATTCTGCCGCTCGTCGGCACCATTTCCCCGCGCACTAATCGCAGCAGCGTGGTCTTCCCGCTGCCATTCGGCCCCACCAGCCCCACGCGCATCCCTGCAGTCACCGCAAAATTCAAATCCTTGAACAAAGTCCGCCCGCCTAGTTCGCACGTGACGCCATCCAAAGTGATGAGCTGCTTGGTCTGCCGGTTGGTCGCCGAAAAATCGATGCGAGCGCTAGCGCTTCGCGTCCTCGCATTCATATCCGCGAGGTCGCCAATCAGTTCGTGAGCCTTATCTATCCGCGCTTTCGATTTGGTAGTGCGTGCTTTCGGCCCCCGGCGCAGCCATTCGATTTCCGTGTGCACCCGATTCGCCAGCGCCGCTTGCTCTTTGCGTTGCGCGTGCAGGTACAGCTCTTTCGCCTCTAAAAATGTGCTGTAGTTTCCTGAGACTCGCAGCAAACCATCCGCATACAGCCGATTCAGTTCCACCACTTCACTGGCCACATTTTCAAGAAAATATCGGTCGTGGCTCACCACCACGCACGCAAACGGCGCATTCCGCAGCAAACCCTCCAGCCACGCAATTCCCGCCAGGTCCAGATGGTTCGTCGGCTCGTCTAGCAGCAGCACATCCGGTTGTTGCACCAGCGATTCCGCGATCGCCAACCGTTTGCGCCATCCACCCGAAAGCGTCGTCGCCAGCACCTCGCGATCCGTAAATCCTACGCGTCCCAATGTTTCCGCAATGCGCCCGGCACGCTCTGATTGCGGGACACCAGCAGTCTGTAAAGACCGTTCCACCACGCTCAGCACTGTGTCTGCAGGGCCAAAATCCGAAATCTGCGACACGCAGCTCAGCCGCGTCCCCTTGCGCACCGCGACGTCTCCGGTATCCGGCTTCACCCTCCCGGCCAGAATCTCCAGCAGCGTCGACTTGCCCGAACCATTCGGCCCAATCACACCAATGCAGTCGCCACTCGAAACCGTAAACGAAATGTCTCGAAACAATGGCGTGCTGCCGTATTTCTTGGATAATCCCTGTGCGCTGATAATCGGTGGCAAATTCCTGGGGTCCGCTCCTGTACTTAGTTTACCCTGCTACGGTGCGAGCGCACGACCAGCCCTGGCTGGCGTTTCGCCCAAATCTAAAATGCCCCAATCTAAAGCGGCTGTTAAGTATGATGCCGTAATCCTCGGTGCCGGCGCCGCTGGCCTGATGTGCGCCATTGAAGCAGGGAAGCGTGGCCGCCGCGTCGCCGTCCTCGAGCGCGCAGCGCGCACCGGGAAAAAAATCCTCATCTCCGGCGGCGGCCGCTGCAATTTCACCAATCTTCATTGCCGCCCCGAAAACTTCATCTCCGCGAATCCTCACTTTGCAAAATCAGCCCTGGCCCGCTACACACCCGCCGATTTCATCGCGTTGGTTGAAAGCCATTCCATTCCGTACCATGAAAAAACACTGGGCCAACTCTTCTGCGACCGCGCCGCCCGCGATATCACCGACATGCTCGAAGCCGAATGCCGCGCCGCCAACGTCGACATTTTCCTCGACACCACAATCCAGGAAGTCAGTCACTCCACGGAATTTACCGTACGCACCTCAGACGCACAATTTTCAGCCCCCGCCCTCGTCGTTGCCACCGGCGGCCTAACCATCCCCAAAATGGGCGCCACCGACTTCGGCTATCAACTCGCCCGCCAATTCGGAATTAAAATTCGCCAAACGCGCCCCGCTCTCACGCCGCTTTTGTTTGAAAGCACCGATAGATCCACCTACTGCGATTTGGCAGGCGTCTCCACTGAAGTAATCGCCGCAACCGATCACCACGCCTTCCGAGAAGCTATGCTCATCACTCATCAAGGCCTAAGCGGCCCAGCCATCCTCCAGATTTCTTCCTACTGGAACAAAGGCGATCCGTTAACCATCGATCTTGCTCCGAGCCGCGAAGTCTTCGCCCCGCTCCTTGAATCATCAACAAGAAACGCCGCCACAGCACGCGCCACACTCCAACTCGCGCTGCCGAATCGTTTCGCAACCCGCTGGCTCGAAGCTCATCTCCCGCCGCGCTGGACCAACGAAGACCTGGCCCACCTCGAACAACAGTTGCATCGATGGACCATCACGCCCGCAGGCACAGAAGGCTTCGACAAAGCCGAAGTCACCCTCGGCGGAGTAGACACCGATGAGCTCTCCAGCAAAACGATGGAGTCCCGCAAAGTT
Source organism: uncultured Acidobacteriota bacterium (assembly GCA_963733775.1). Lineage (GTDB taxonomy): Bacteria > Acidobacteriota > Terriglobia > Acidiferrales > UBA7541 > Acidiferrum. The sequence continues at coordinate 59,112 of CAVTEE010000007.1, forward strand.
CGCGGCCTATTTTTTATCGGCGAAGTGGTCGACGTCACCGGCCATCTAGGCGGCTTCAATTTTCAATGGGCCTGGGCCAGCGGCGCAGCCGCGGGCCGCGCCCTCTAGATTTTTTTTCCCCGCAATTGAATGTCTCTGATGACTACAAAAAATTTAAGGCAGCGTAAACGCCAGCACATAATCCCCCTGCTTCGTCCCCAGCTTCCCGTGTCCACCCGCAGCGATCACCAGGTATTGTTTACCGTTCACCGTGTAAGTCATGGGAGTCGCCTGCCCCCCAGCCGGCAAATCATACTTCCAGATTTCTTTGCCACTGTCCGCATCAAATGCCCGAATCGCGTTGTCCATCGTCGCCGCCGAAAACACCACGCCGCCGGCCGTCACAATCGGTCCACCCAAAGTAACCGTGCCGGTATTCATTCCCGGCACAAAACTTCCCAGTGGCACGTCCCACGCTTTCTTCCCCGTAAATAAATCCACCGCAGCCACCGTCCCCCACGGCGGCGGGCTGCACAAAGTTAAAGTCTCGCTCGGCCCGATTAAAGGCGTGCGAAACATTGCGTACGGCGTCCCCGCTTGCCGGCCCCATTCACCATGCAAACGGTCGTTAGTGGTGGACGCCTTGAAGTCCGCATCGTACTTCTCCCGCGGAATCAGCCTAACCAAAATCGCCAGCCGGTTCGTGTCCATTACCAACAAGTGCCGCTGCGGATCGTAAGCTGCGCTGCCCCAATTCACCCCGCCGACGCTTCCTGGAAACACAATCGAGCCCTTCACGCTCGGCGGAGTAAAAATTCCTTCCGAACGCGCCGCTCGTATCTTGTCCGCGCAGGCCTCCTTTTCTTCCGGCGTCCTGCCCCAGGCATCCTCGGGACTCAATTTTTCCGGCACCATCGATATCGTCGAAGCTGGCTGCGTCGGCCAAGCATCCTCGCCCGGAATATCGCTCTTCGGCACCGGTCGTTCCTCCACCGGCAACAACGGCGCCCCCGTCAATCGATTCAGCACAAACACGCGCCCCATCTTCGTCGTAATCGCCACCGCCGGCGTCCCATCTCGCCAAGAAAATAAAGTCGGCTGCGATGCTACGTCGTAATCCCACAAATCGTGGTGCACCACCTGAAAGCCCCACACAAATTCGCCCGTCGAAGCGTGCAACGCCACCACCGAGTTCGCCCACTTGTTGTCGCCGCGCCGCAATCCTCCGAAATAATCCGGGCTCGCGCTTCCCGTCGGAATAAAAACCAGATCATGTTCCGCATCCACGGAAAGCGTCGACCACGCATTCCCCGCGCCACTCCGCGGCGAACTCTTCGACGCCCACGGAATCGGATCCCACGACCAGCGCTGCTTTCCGCTGCGCACATCAAACGCGCGCACGATGCCGCGCTCCAAGTCCACCGCGCGATTATCGCCAATCGAAGATCCGGTGATCACCAGATCCCCCGCAATCGCCGGAGCAGAAGTCACCTGGTATTGCCCCGCATCCCGCAAATTCACATCTTTAGTTAAGTCGACCTGTCCGCCCGCACCGAAGTCCTGGCAAGCTTTTCCCGTCTCCCCATCCACAGCGATCAATCGCGCATCCAGCGTCCCAATAAAAATCCGCAGCCTGCATGGCTGCCCCGCCTTCGCTGCGGAATCCTTCCACGCGGAAACTCCCCGCGAAGTGGTCTCCGAAAATCCGTGAGTATTCAACTTCGGGTCATACTCCCAAATCTTCTTGCCAGTCTCCGGCTCCAGCGCGATCACGTGATCAAACGGAGTCGACAAATACAGCCGCCCGTCCACCAGAATCGGCGTCGCCTCGAACGCCGCATTCCGCTTCAGGTCATCGTCAATTCCATCCAACGCTCCGGTTCGATAAGTCCATGCCACCTTCAACTGCGCCACATTCTCCCGATTAATTTGCGCCGCAGCGGAGTACCGAGTCCCGCCCGCATCATGCCCATAACTCGCCCACCCCGCATCCTCTGCCGAAGCACTAGACGAATTGCCGTGCGAAACTGAAGCAGCGCCCCAAACAGCGCCTGAAGCAGCCCCGTTCGTCTGCGCCGATGCAACCCGAGGCGACACAATGGCCAGCGCCCAGACACACCCAAATTGCAAGAGTGTGTCGGCCAACGAGAATTTTGAATTTTTCATGCGCACAGTAATATCCCAGCACAGCAGGGAACGCAACACGCCTGGTTATAAAGTGGTGGGTCGGTTCCGATTACAGCGCTAGACACGAGTTTAGGCGTGGAGTCCGTGCAAACACCTCAGAACCCGTGGTCTAATCTGTTGACTAGGTTCCCGCAAATGCAGAGACGTGATTTCCTTTCGGCGCTGTATTTCGTCGTTGTTTTACTTACAGGATGTGCTAACCCAGACCATGTTGTGAGAATCGCCTCGCCAGCCAGCGGAGTGTTCTATACAGTGGAAACCTTCTACGGGCATGGCCCCGCTGTTTCTGATTTTACCCGCGTGTATGCGCATCTGGAACGCAACGGGAAAGCTAAAAAGATGCTCGTGTTGGATGGAGAAAACCTCACAATTGCGAAGATCATCTGGGTTAACCCGCACGAAACTACCCTCTGCCTTAGCGGAGGAATTACCGGTACCTTTCGCAATTATGTGACCCTTATCTCTGGAAACAATTCCGAGACCATCCATAATCGTCTACAAGAAAATTGCGACGCCACTCCCATGACCCCTCTGAATGGACGTTAATTTCCGCCGTTCAGTAGGGAGTTCGTTCTCGCCGGCTAGTGCGAAGCAACTTTTGCGGCACCGTTATTTGAAAATATGAACGAAGTCGCTACGGTAGAATTACACGTCCGGCGGCTCGGCGAAGGCTCAGACAGTTCACGGCCAACGAAAGCCATTAACATCCGGGACGGCCTTTTTCCAGTTGGATGCACCTAATCTTTATGTTGCATTGACGCGCGGTTCAAAGTTATTGGTTTTATGTTCGAAGACCATGCTGCTCAATCCGAGGCGACAATGAGAAATCTGATCTACGCAATCAACCTTACCCTGGATGGCTGCTGCGACCATACCAAATTCAATCCCCCTGATGATGACGAAGTACTTGAACATTACACGCACCTCCTGCGAGATTTTGACCTGCTCGTCTATGGGCGTAAAACCTATCAATTGATGGTTCCTTATTGGCCTGATATCGCAAAAAGCCAGTCCGAGTCAAAAGCGGATATCGAATTTGCTCAAACCTTTGTCTCCAAGAAGAAGATTGTTTTTTCACGATCATTGGCCAGCGCTGAAGATAAAAATACGAAAATTGTTCGTACGAACCTTCGCGACGAAATACTTAAATTGAAGCAAGAACAGGGCCAAAATATTTTGGTCGGCGGTGTAGATGTTCCTTCACAACTAATGGAGCTTGGCCTGATTGACGAATATCGTTTTGTCGTTATGCCAACCATTGTTGGAGAAGGCAGACGATTGATGGAGGGCGTCAGCCTGCCGGAGAGATTACAATTAAAACTTGTTGAGTCCAAGATTCTTAAATCAGGATGTGTTGCGCTTCGTTACTTGAAACAGTGACAGAAAACAATTAGCCGAAACTCGCATACCGTCTTACACGTTTGCAGCATCCAACTCAAAATCCGCAGCGGCTTGGCTAGACCGCTTGCTCTTTTCACGCTCCTGTGGCGAATCAGAAGCGTGTAATCCGATATTGCGGCCGTTAAGCCAATCCCGCGTTTCTCATTCAAAGAAGGAAATCGGATGGAAAGCTCAGCCGGAAAACAGCAACCTATGGCAGGAGGTGTTATGGCCACCGCCGAGCAAACATACTTGCGTACTGAGCTGGAACAACGCCGCGAGCGCCTGCACCAGGCGTTGCATTCGCCAGCCGCCGATGCTTCTCTTTCTGAATTACTAAAGGCTGTGGACACTGCTCTGAGCCGTCTCGACCAGGGAACATTCGGCATCTGCGAGACGTGCCACAGCACTATTGAAGCGGAGCGCTTGCTGGCCGATCCGTTGGTGCAGTTCTGTCTGGACCATCTTTCGAGCGCAGAACAGCGTGCCTTGGAGGATGATCTTTCCCTGGCTGCCCGCATCCAGCGCCTTCTCTTGCCGAAACCCGGCCTGGCCCCAGTTGGCTGGGACGTGCGCTACCATTATCAACCCGCCGGCATGGTGAGCGGCGATTACTGCGATCTCTTCGAAACAGACAGTGGCCTGCTGTTTATGCTTGGGGATGTTTCAGGCAAGGGTGTTGCGGCGTCGATGCTCATGAGCAGCCTCCATGCAACGTTTCGCACCCTGGCCGAAGCCTGTCTCCCGCTTGATCGCATGGTCCAGGATGCTAATCGTATTTTCTGCGGGAGCACCCTCGCGGGACAATTCGCGACTCTCGTGGTGGGGCGAGCTGCCCACGATGGTTTGGTGGAGTTTGTCAGCGCGGGGCACCTTCCCGTGCTTCACATACATTGCGACGGAGCAACGCCAAAAGATTCCACGGGAGTGCCTCTGGGAATGTTCTGTGACGCCCGCTTCCCAGTCCATCGGCTCACACTGGCTCACGGTGACTCTCTGTTCCTATATACCGACGGTTTAACGGAGGCACGGAATCACGCAGGTGCAGAGTATGGTCTCCAGCGAATCCGTGCACTGGCGGCGCGCCACGCCGGAATAGAAGCTGCTGGCCTGATCTCTGAATGTATCGGGGACCTGCTGAGCTTTGCGGAGGGTTTGAAACAATGCGACGATTTAACGCTTCTTGCCCTTCGGCGTGCGGAGAAGAGCCCCCTGCCAGCTTGAAGTTGCGAAGCTAGCCGAAATTTCCTTTTTACCCTTCTGCAAAAACCAGACACCACAAGCTATGCCCGACGACCCATCGCGTGGTTTCTGTAATCAGGAGCTCATGCGGCATCGTTCGGAAATCAGTTGTAGAGCAGAGTCATAATTGCGCGATGGCGAACCATTTTACTATGCTCTTTGGTGCGGCGCCGCGAGTGGCAACGTCGCAGGATATTTTTTGCCAAATGAAAAGGAGAACCGATGAGCCGATTCTTATGTGTTTGCTTGCTTGCAGGCTGCGGGATCATCTCGATCCTGTCGGCGTCTCATCCTCCGCAGAGCACTTCGATGGCTGGCGACCGGGCTAATGTCTCGAAAGCAACAATCGAGGGTTTGGTTCGGGATGTTGCCTGTCCCATTCAGAACCTCGATTCAAGTGCGACTCACTTAAGCCTCAAATGCGTGACGGAATGCGTGAGGGGTGGTTCGCCACTCGTTATTTTGACCAAGGATGGTCTCCTGTATTTCCCCATCTCCGACAAAATGCCCGACACGGATCAGCGGCAACAACTGATGCCATTCGTCGGCAAATACGTGCAGGCCAGCGGGACCGTATTTGAGCGGGCAGGGACGCATGCGATCGTGATCACGGAGATTAAGGAAATGAAAGAAATCCACTTGATAATAGATGGGCAGTAACTCAGGCTACGCGCAATTCATGTGTTCGGCTAAACCCTGCAGACTTTCTGGAATTCGGTTATCCTTCGCTCATGGACCCAATCATCAAAGGCGCGATCCCAGTTCTTCCTGCCGCCGACACGACGGAGTCCCTGAATTGGTGGATTGAAATCTGTGGGTTCAAGGAAACTTTTCGCGATACCACACCACCGAACTACGCAGGAATCAACCGCGGCGAGGCCTATCTGCACATAGCCGGTATGAACGATAAAGAACTGGCGCGAAGGGTCGGAGATCAGACCATGGTGCGAATCGCTGTTAAAGGCATCGAGGCCCTGTTTGTTGAATACCAGAAACACGGGGGAAGAGTGCATCCGAATGGTGCATTGCAAGCCAAGCCTTGGGGCACGAAGGAATTCGTCGCGATTGACCCCAACGGCGTGTGCGTGACGTTTCAGGAATGAGTGTTATCTAGATTGGTCGCCATAGCTCTAAGCAGGACAACTCCTTCCATGAGAAGGCCGGTCGATGTCAAGGCACACTTTGACTTTCTCCTTTCCGCGAGTCTGTTTCCATTCAGCTAGGCCGCCCCGGTCGCCATCCTTCCATCCGCACTCTTTTGTGAGCGAGAGTCGCTCGGTGCTAGGTGGGTGTTCTCGTTTCCGTAGGTGCTGCTACCTGATTAGCGTCCTCTCTTCCCACCGTTTCTGTGGGAGTTGGGCCCCAGGAGTTAGTCGCAGTCACCTGGACTCGGCGGTTGAGCTCAGCTATTCGGATCGAAACTCTCTAGGCCACGGCGCGCATCGCTTTGTGGCTATTGCGCAATGGTTCGTATACCTCTCCGCTTACCCACAACCGATGTAGCAGTACCGCCAACTTTCGAGCCACGGCAACCACCGCTCGTTTCTTGGCATTTTTTCCTCCTCGCTCCGCAAGCTTCAGTCCCCATCTCCGCAGATCACTGTCTGCTCCAAAAGGCCCCAGAATGTAATGCGCGCCCTGTACCATCATGGTTCTCAGATACCGGTCTCCTTCTTTACTGATTCTCTTCTGTGGCTCGCTCTCTCCGGAGTTCCTCCGCCCAGGTTTCAACCCCAGAAAACAACCGACCTCGCGACTCTTCAGAAACCGATGTGGGTCTTCTATGGTCAGCACATAGGTCAGCGCGATCTGCGTTCCTACACCCTTCACTTGCTTGAGCAAGGACACTTCCGGGTACACTTCTTTGGCGATTTTCTCCATCCGCTCGTCGTATTCCTTGATGCGCTCGTTCAGCGATTCGATTTCTTTGAGCAACGGCTCCAGAACATCCCGCAACTCGGTGCTCAAGGCCGCGGCCAGCTCCCGGCCCACCTGCTGCGTGCCACACTTGGGCAGTCTTTGACCATAAGACTTCACCAACCCGCGGGCGGCGTTCACCAAGGCTGTTCGAGCACTCACCAATTCAGCGCGCGCCCGGATTACCGTCAAATGGATTTGCGCTTGCACACTGCGATGCCGTATCGGCCCCAATAGCTCGGGATCGATGCGCGCCAGTCGTGCCAGTGTCCGTGCATCGTGTCGATCATCTTTTCGATTGCTCTTGGTGATCAATTGCACTTTTTGGGCGTGCGCCACGATCACTTCGTGTCCCAGTTCCGTTAACAGCCGGCTTACCCAGGGCGAATGTGTGCCGGTCTCCAGTGCGATGCGACTTTGCGGTATCTTCGAAAATGTCTGCTTCATCGCTTCCGGTGTCGTCGGCACTTTCTGTTCTAGAATGATCTTGCCTGCTTCCTCCAAAACACAGTAGAACGACCAGCGATCTCCCAGATCTACACCGATCGTTAGCTTTTGCTCCTTCAAAATTTCCTTCCCAAATACCTGCACAGTGCTAATCTTCTTCATCGCCGGTCTCCTTTTCTTGTGCTTAAAAGCACGTCGATCATTGGGAGCGTAACGCATCCCGTGGAGACCGGCCTTCTCATCCCATCTGATTAACCGCTTACCGCAAGAGTGCAATTTCCTAGTTTCCGGTATAGAACTTCCTCAATGTTGCCGAAACAAATCTATACGTCTTGAGCGGCAGGTAGCTTATTACAAAGTACCAAAGGAAGTTGAAGCTGATCAGCAAAGTATCAAACACAACAGACTTGCTTTGCGGAATGATTTTTTGAACAAGATCTGAAATTGCTGCGGCGAAAATCGCGCCAGGTAGCAGGCACAGGTACCAACCAACCCCTTCTTCAAATCCATGCGGAATCTTGAATACGGCGAGCCAAGCAAGTGTAAGCAGCACCGCGGCCGATACGCATGCTCGGTTCCAGTCCGCCCAATGTAGTTTCATGGGAATGATGGTAGTTGGCGGATGGAGTCGGGGGCAACCATGTGGTTAACGCGGGATAAATGGGGTAATCGGAGATTAAACTGACCAGCGACGAACTCTATGAGGGTATTCCGGATGGAATTAACGCTTATTTTCGTGCAAACCGCCGACAAACGTAACCGCCAGCAAGCTGCCGATGGCAAAAACAAGTGCAATGACAATCATGGATCGAAGGGCCTCGCCCATCAAGGTTGCATGCGAGGTTCCATCGTAAGTCTCGTAGTATCAACACACGATTACCCAAACGCTTCACAATTGTGAAAGCTTTTGGACAATGGGATACACATTTTGTGCGAGATTTAGGCCAGATTCAGGCCCGGCGGCCCTGAGAAGTGCCAACTCCGCTAATAAAGGTCACTGCGACGAGCGTTAAAATGGAAGCACTGAGTAAGAATACGATCATCGGGTCCCCCGGTGGGCATGGCCAACCCCACGCAAGGCTATGGTAATGGCGAGCTTAACTTCCGTGAATACCGCTTCTTGCTGACTCCCAGACGCGGCAATCCTGCATTACAGTCCCAGTACTTTTTTGAAGCCCTGATTCGCGATTACGTCTTGCTCAGCCTTATCGACCCGTGTACCCAAGAACATCAACTCCCAACGGTCATTTCGTCTGCCTGCCGCAGGCAGGACCGAAGCAAGCCGACGCTTTTTCCGGCAGTGGTCCGTTTGCAACTACCCGGTCATTTCGACCGAAGCAGACCGACGCCTTTTCTTCCGCCTTCGCTCCTGCGAAGGTGTCGGTCTGCGTAGTGGAGAAATCTCTCTTCGCTCCCTCGCCCCCGGACTCGCCGGTACTTTTGTGCGTTCCAGTCCGCCCCTACGTCTTGCTAAGCCTTATCGACCCGTCCGAGGTATGAATCACCAGCGGCTGCCCGCCGCCATTCATCTTCCCGTGTATCTGCGAATTACTAAAGCTGCCTTCCACCGTCACCGGCATCCCCAAACTGATGTGCCCATCACCCGTACTCGCATCAATATTCGCCTGCAGATCCCCAGGCAGCGTCATGTCCACGCTTCCGTCCCCGGTATGAATATTCCAAGCCGTATTCATTCGCGAACCATTGCTCACCCGCGCCTCAACGCTCCCGTCCCCAGTCCTGATATTCAGCCCGTCAAACCGCCCTTCTAACTTGATGTGCCCATCCCCCGAGTCCGCAGTCACCTTGCCATCCAACCCGCGCGCTTCAATGCTGCCATCCCCGGTTCGCATCTTAATCTCGCCCTTAAGCTGGTTCACATTGATGCTGCCATCCCCGGTGTGCAGATCAATAGTCCCGTTCAGGTCATTAGCCTTCACCGACCCGTCGCCCGTCGAAACGACAATGTTCCCCTCCACCGAAGAAGCCTCCACCGCGCCATCACCGCTGGAAACCTGCAAATCGCCAGACCTGGGCATGCGCACTTCAATATGCAGGTTTCTGCCATGCCCGCCCCACGAAAATCCCCAATGCCCGCTCACCCGCGCCACCAGTTCCACCTTGTCGCCGTCCTGCCGCGTATCCACGCGCAGCGTCCGGTTCAACTCATAACCCTCATACTTCACGTGAAACTGCACCTCTTTGTTGTCCCCGCTGGTGACCCGCACGCTCCCGTCATTGGTTTCCACCCGCACATTCGCGCGCCCATTCACCGTAAACGACTTCGTAACGTCCTCAGCCCGGGCGCTCGGAGTAGCCGCGGCAATCCCCAACAGCGCTGCGCCAGCCATCGCCAGCTTGGCCGCCGTCCCATAGCCCGCATTTGAAAGTCGCATCATTTTTAAAATCCTCCGTGAAACGTCACTAAGTCGCCTCTCGCAACGCTGGCGTCTGCGCGCTATCACCCATATCGTCTTGCCATAATAGGATACGAGCCCTCGCCGCCATAAGTTCCGTGGAAGCGCCAAGCGCGCCTCGAATCCGACAACCTACAATTCTCGCCCGTTCGAACTCGCGTTGACGAACTCGCTGCTCCCCCGTAACATGACTGCACCAAACTGCCCAAAAAATGATCGGCCAGACTGTATCCCACTATCGCATCGTTGAAAAACTAGGTGGCGGCGGCATGGGTGTCGTCTACAAAGCCGAAGACACCGAGCTGGGCCGCTTCGTCGCGCTGAAATTTCTCCCTGAGGATGTCTCCCGCGACCCGCAATCCCTCGAGCGCTTTCGCCGCGAAGCTCGCGCCGCCTCCGCGCTGAACCATCCCAACATCTGCACCATTTATGAAATCGGCAAGGACGCCGACCATACCTTCATCGCTATGGAATATCTCGACGGCGTCACTCTCAAGCATCAAATCGGCGGCCGCCCGCTGGAGATCGACAAACTCCTGCCGCTGGCCATAGAAATAGCCGATGCGCTCGACGCCGCACACCGGCAGGGAATCGTCCACCGCGACATCAAGCCCGCCAATATTTTCGTCACCCAGCGCGGTCACGCCAAAATTCTCGATTTTGGTTTAGCAAAAGTTAGCCGTGCAACAAGTTCGGTCACCACCCTGGCCACCCTGGCCACCGAACAAATGGCCACCATGGACCCGCAGGATTTAACCAGCCCAGGTAGCACTGTCGGCACCGTCGCCTACATGTCCCCAGAGCAAGTCCGCGGCAAAGAACTCGACGCCCGCACCGATCTGTTCTCCTTCGGCGTTGTGCTTTACGAAATGGCCACCGGAGTCCTGCCGTTCCGCGGCGATACGAGCGGTGTAATCTTCGACGCCATCTTAAATCGCGCGCCCGCGCCGCCGCTGCGGCTAAATCCAGATTTGCCCGCCAAGCTCGAAGAGCTAATCAACAATGCGCTTGAAAAAGATCCTAACCTCCGCTGCCAAAGTGCCGCCGAAATGCGCGCCGATCTAGAACGCCTCAAACGCGATACCAGCTCCGGGCGCATGGCCATCCCCGCTTCCGACTCGGCCGCCGCAATTGACGCCAGCTCTCGCCGCACCGCATCCGTTCCATCCGTAACCGAGCGCCCCGCGACAAGAAAATTTCTACTACCACTCATCGGTGTTATCGCCTTGGCCGGAGTTGTGCTGGCATTGCTGTACTGGCGAGGCGCCTTCCATTCCGGAATGGCTGCCACCGCATTTCAAAATCCATCCATCTCGATCCTTACCTCTTCCGGCGACGTCATTCAAGCGCGCATCTCCCCCGACGCTCGCTACCTCGCGTATGTCTCCAATCAACACGGCAAATTCAGTCTCTGGGTTCGCCAGATAGCAATTAACAGCGCCGTTCAAATTATCCCGCCAAGCAACAACGCCATAAGTGACATCGCCTTCACTCCTGACGGAAATTTCCTCGACTACGCCATCAGTGCCAACGGAGAGGCCAGCGCCAAGCTGTATCAAATCCCCGTCCTCGGAGGCACCCCGCGCCGCTTGTTGGACTCTTCCAACGGCACCATTACTTTCTCCCCGGATGGCTCCAGCATGGCCTACACCTCTCTGGACGTCCCCGCCAGCGAAGTCGCTTTGATGGTCTCCAAAATCGACGGCACCGCCGCCCGCAAACTGGCCACCCACCCAGCCACCTTCCAATACGGTTACTTCAACATTTTGCGGTGGTCGCCCGACGGGAAATTCATCGTCGCGCACGTTACCGATCCCAATGAGCCCAACGGTTTGTCGGGCACGCTGGTAAAAGTCGATGTCGCCACTGGCGCGCAGGAACCCATGCCCGGCAGACACTGGCGATCGCTCCATGACTTTGTCTGGCTCCCGGATGAGAGCGGTCTGGTTATCGCCGCGCAAGACAAAACCGCTGTCCCCGCGCAAATCTGGACCCTCTCTTATCCTGGCGGAGTCGTACGCCGAATTTCCAACGACATCAGCGATTATTTGTCCGTCGCTCTCTCCGCCGACGCTCACACCATCGCCGCAGTGCAGAGAAACCTCACCAGCGACCTTTGGACCGCTCCGGCCACTAATCCTGGCGCTGGCCGCCAGGTTACTTTTGGCCGCACCGAAGGCATCAATGATTTCGCTATCACCCCGGACAATCACATCGTTTACACCGCCAACCACGCCGGCAACTGGGATTTGTTTATTTCTGATTTTGACGGCGGCAACGCCCGCCAGCTGAGTTTCGATAATCGTTATCATACCGGCCCCAGCGCCTGCGATGACGGTCATACCGTCGTATTTGGCACCAATTCTTCCAGCGGCGACCGAGCCTGGAAGATCGACCTCCAGACTGGCGTTTCCTCGGCATTAACCAACGGCCCGAGCGAGAGTTTTCCTACCTGCGGAGGTACCGGGAACTGGGTCTTCTACCTGGAACAGGGCAAAGGTTCCAGCCTTATCTTCAAATTGGCTCTTGCTGGAGGCCCACCCGTCCGCCTTTCTGCTCTCGCCGCGTTCAGCCCCCCATTTCTTTCCATGGACGGCCGCCATGTCGCCTTCGCCAGTCCCGGCAAAGATGGCAAAGTCTTCCTCGCCGTGGTCTCCGCGGATAATGGCGCGCTCGAGGCCCAGCCAACCATTCCTGACACTCTCGATCACACCTCGAACGCCGTCTCATGGGCGCCCGATAATCGCTCTATGGTTTTGTCGGACGTCCGCACCGGCACTCCAAACATCTGGTCCCTCCCCGTTCTCGGCAACTCCCCTGAGCGACAACTAACTCATCTCACTTCCGGCCAGATCTGGGCCTTCCATTACACCCGCGACGGCAAATCCGTCGCCATGGCCCGTGGCAACAACCAAAGCGACGTAGTGCTATTTACCTCCCCGAAGTAACCCAATTTTTAGTCGACTTTTAGTAATTGCGAACAATGGATCTGCCCTGCTCGCCAGAACCGCACCTAATTGACGCGCCAGCCGTCCCTGCTCACGCCAAATATTTCTCCAACGTGTCCCAGTAGTGTTCCTTCCAACCCGACGCCAGATGTTCCCCAAGCCCTTTGGGAAACCCAGTATGGTCGAAAACAATCTTGGTGCCCGAACCCTGCTCAACAAGTTCGAATCTGGCAATCGAGTACCACCCGGGCTCCCAGTCCACCACCCGCCACCCTTGCACGATCCGTTCATTCGGCACTAACTCCAGTTGCCGGCCAATGATGTGCCCACCGAAAATTGTAAATGCCCCACCCGGTTCGTTACTGATCTGCGTCGGCTTCGTCCCCAGCGCATCACTGATGCCGCTCAACTTTACCAGCTTATCGAATTGTTTCGTCTCGGTGAGAGCCTCGTACACCCGCTTCCGGCTACCCTTAAACACATTTTCCTGATGTATCGCTTCCGCCGAATGAGAAATTTCCTCTGCCGGGTGCGCTAAGCTCTCCGGTCCTAATACGCCAAGCGCGCTGAATGCTGCGACGGCTCCAAAAATTGCCTGCCTCCGATTGATCCCGTCGACCTGCATCACATTTTTTCCGTTACTCATTCTTTCCTCCAGATTTATTGCCACTCTCGATTCATTGGCGTCCGCATGGGACCACGCTGCTAAAATATGTTCAAGATAATATTTTGCTGGCCGTCAAACTTTCTTCGGGACATACTTCGCCGCACACCCGGAGGTCTCATGCCATACCCCGCCAATCACCGCACGGAAAAGAAGAGAGCCATCATCGATAGCGCTCGCAAGCTATTTAATCGTAGCGGTTTTGATAATGTGTCCTTGCAAGAGATCATGGCTGGCGCGGGACTGACACACGGCGGGTTCTACAGTTATTTCAAAAGCAAAAGCGATCTTTACACAGAAGTTTTGGGATGTTTCTTCACAGATCCGAACTGGAAGAGTTGCTGGGAAGGTGTGAAAGTGGATTTGTCGTCCACCGACGTTGGCTCGCAAGTTGTCCACGCGTATCTGTCACGCCAGCATTTCGAAGACGTTGAGAATTCTTGCCCCATGGTGGCGTTGCCAACAGATGTCGCGAGAAGTGGTCCGAGCGCCAAGGGCGCCTTCGAAACAGTATTTAGGGCCATGGTCAGCGTCTTGGAACGCTGCCTGACCGAAAGCAGCAGTGCTCGCCGCTTGAAGGCTCAGGGTATAGCTGCGATGTGTATCGGCGGCATGATTGTCGCTCGAACTGTAGTTGACCGCTCACTTGCCGACGAACTGCGTGCTTCATGCACGGCTGTAGCCCATGACCTTGCCGGCTGGAAGCTACATCCGAATAGTGATCTCAAGAGACTTCCTCGTCGCGACCGGAAGTCTCGAATGCCCTCCCACGCTTTAGAAACGGGGCGCGGTTAGCTAGTCATCACTCCGCCGCCATCAGATTCGAAAGCGAGTCGTCGCCCTGGGTGTCACATTTTTGCTGCAGTTTTCTTCTCATTGCCTGCCGCTGGCTGCTGGTTTCGCAGCGCCAGGTTTCGGTCGCAACACCGCCAAAAACTGCTCGACCGGCAAAGTATTGATGACGTCAGACTTCTCCAGCCACCCACGTCGCGCGGTCGCCACCCCGTGCCGAATGAAAGGAAGATGCAGCGAATTGTGCGAGTCCGTGGAAATCACCACCTTCACGCCGCGCTGTTTGCACATCCGCAGATATACATCTTTTAAGTCCAGCCGGTCCGGATACGAATTGCATTCCATCGCCACGCCATACTTCGCGCAAGCATCCAAAATCTTCTCCATGTCGTAGTCCAGTTCATCGCGCTTCAAAATCATGCGTCCAGTAGGATGCGCGATGATTTGCGTGTACGGATTTTCAATGGCCGCCAGCATGCGCTCGGTCATCGCCGCCCGCTCCAGGTTAAAAAAGGAATGAATCGAGCAAACCACGACCTCGATCTGCGCCAGAAATTCGTCAGCGTAATCCAGTCGCCCGTCTTTCAAAATATCCACTTCCGACCCAGCCAACACCCGTATCCCGAGCTTTTTCTTATTCACATCGCGCAAATTTTTCAGGTGCTCCACCAGCCGCTTTTCATCCAACCCATTGGTGATCGTCAACGATTTCGAATGATCCGTAATCGCGATGTATTCGTGTCCAAGCTCCCGCGCCGCTTTCGCCATCTCCTCAATCGTATGGCGCCCATCGCTAGCCGTCGTGTGCATCTGCAAGTCGCCCTTGATATCTTTCAGCTCCACAAGTTTCGGCAAGCGATGTTCCGCCGCTGCTTCGATCTCCCCGCAGTTTTCCCGCAACTCCGGCGCAATGAAGTCCAACTTCAATTTCGCGTAAATTTCTTCTTCCGTCCGCCCCGCCACACGCTTCCCAGATTTCAACGTGGTCATCGCATATTCATTTAGCGTGTAGCCCATATCGATAGCCCGGCCGCGCAGCTTCACGTTGTGTTCCTTTGACCCCGTAAAATAAATCAACGCCGCGCCATAGCTATTTTTTTCAATCAGCCGCACATCCACCTGCAGCCCGCTGTCCAGCGTGAAGCTCACCTTGTTGCCACCCTTGGCCAAAACCTGATCGATTCGCGGATACCTCAAAATGTGCTCTGCAATCACGTCGATCTTTTCCTGCGAAGTATGGCCTTCCGCCAGAATCAACAGAAAATCCAAATCCCCAATAGTTTCTTTGCACCGCCGCAATGAACCTGCCGACGTAATCGATTCAATGCCGGCGCCCAGCTTCTTGATGTAGGCAATTATTTCCGCCGCGGCAGGCTCCGCCTTGTCCGTTCGGAATCTTCCGGTGGCGCGCTTGTGCACTTCCACAGCCTTCAAAATATTCTGCTCGGTCTTTTCACCGAAGCCCGGCAAATCCCGCAGCTTGCCCTCTTTCGCGAGCCGCTCCACGTCTGCGACCGTCGCCGCCTGAAAAGTCGACCACAGAAACGCCACCTTCTTCGGTCCCAGCGATTGCAATTGAATTACTTCCAGAAGGGTAGGAGGGAACTTCTTCAACAATTTCGCGCGCAGCGAGTAATCGCCGGTCTTCAAAATCTCCAGAATGTGCTCCGCCATGCGATCGCCAATCCCCGGCAATTCCGTCAATTTGTCAGAATCCTGCGCGATCTGTTCAATGGAGTCATGCATCCCGCCAATCAACTCCGCGGTCTTTTCATAGCTGCGGTAGCGTCCAATAATCGCGCCATCGATCTGCAGCAGCTCCGCCGTCTCGCGCAAAATCCGCGCCACCGTCTTGTTGTCCATCCCCACATTGTAAATCCATTAGTCGCGCGTAACACAGGCGAAGGAAACACGGAGGGTGCCCCACCCTAGGTTTGAAGCTGTGAAGAAACCAATCCCGCCCCAGCAAGAGAGTCAGCGCGCGTGTTTTTGTGGATCGCTGGGCCGATCTCGGTGGGTTTGTTTTCCGCTCTTTTCAGCTCGCGGCGGCTTCTAGTTTCCTCAACCGGATCCAGTGCTGCAAGTTGTAGGTGAGGCAAGCCCACAGCATTTCCACTTGCACCTTCGCCATTCCCCGCACGTGAAACTGCCGCAGACCTAGCTTGCTTTTGATCCACGCGTGGCAAAATTCCACCACTCTTCCACGGCGGCGGTACTGCGCTTGGGCTTCTGCGCTAGCCATCTTCTTGCGAAACGCGCTCACCACTGGACTTTCTTCGGGACGCGCCACCGAACGGCCGCGCTTCGCATTTTTCGGACAACACTCCGGCTTGCGCGGGCAGGTTTGGCAATCGTCTGCTTTGGCTCGGTAGCGGTAGTACATCAGCCCTGGCCGTTTCTGGCGTCGTCCCTGCGGATGCAGGACTTTGCCCTCCGGGCAAACGTAGCGATTTCTCTCCGGCTGATAGAGGAAGGCGCTCGGTGGGAGTCGGTTCGGCAGACTGGCTCCACTCGGCACATTTTCCCACCGCATGCTCCCCAGAAAATCGATCTCTCGCCCGGCCAACTTCTCAATATTGTCTCGCGTGGTGTAGCCCCCATCGGCCACTAACTGTTGCGGTTTTTTCTTCAGCTGCTGTTCCACACGATCGACTGCCGGCAGTAGCTGCGCACTGTCGTTGGCCTCCTGCGTCACGGCTACGCCCACGATCAGCCCGTTGGCCGCGTCCGTGGAAATCTGCGCGTTGTAGCTCAGCGATAATCCCCCATCGGAGTGGTGCATCACTCGCGCTTGCGGATCGCTCGTGCTCACGCGCGCGTCCCTCTTGGCCTGCTCCCCACTCTTGCGTTCCTGCAACTTCTGTAACTCTTCCAGCGCACTCTCCAGCCGCTCTTGTTGCTCGCGCCGGGCGCGAGCCTGCGCTTGCTTGGCTTTGGGGTTGGCCTCTTCGTTCCGTGGATCGCCCATCTCCGCCACGCGCTGCCGCGCCCGCTCCAGATGCCCCTGAATCGTTCCTTCCCGTTGATAACTCCGCGTGCTCGCCAAGGCCTTGATCTTCGTGCCGTCCTGCATCACCTGTTCCAAGGTGATCAGTCCTTCTTTGCTGAGCGCCGCCAACACTTGCGTGAACAACCCGTCCAACTCTTTCTGTTTCTCCACACGAAAATCCGCCAGGGTGTGATAGTTCACTTCCTCCAGTCCCGTCAGCCACTGGAACGCGGGATCGTATTCGCACCGCCGCGCCACTTCTCGCGCCGATCCAATCCCCTGACTGTAGGCATACACCCATAGACTGATCAGCAGTTGCGGATCGAACGCCGGACGTCCACCTTCTTCGGTGCTGCTCTCGATGCCTCGATAAAATGAGCTCAAGTCCAAGCGCCCGACCAATGTCCAGATCGACCGCGCGGGATGATCTTCTCCAATCAACCGTTCCACATCCACGGCGCGCCAACTCATCTGCTGCCGGTTTACGTAGCGGATCAGAGGCTTGTTGCTCGCGTTTTCTTGGCTCATGCCGCGAGCTTACGGCACGTGATTCTTTTTGCAAGAATGAAATTCAGAGGGTTTCTTCACAGCTTCAAAATCTGAGGGTGGGTCTTGTAACGTGGGACCACCGCGAACTTAAATCCCGAAGCGTGTCTACGCCGCTAGGAATATTTTCGTCATTTGCGGAGGGCGCCCACCCTGGGTTTCTGAGAGTGGGGCTTGTAACGTGGGACCACCGCGAATTTAAATCCCGAAGCATGTCCACGCAGCCACGAATATTGTCGTCAGATGTCTACGAACAATTGAGCAAACCGGCGCACTCCGGCCAGGTCGCGGCGAAAATCCAGGCCGGTCTTCAGAATATGTTGAAAACCTAGTGAGCCAGAAATCGTCCGCGGACTGCTTCGACGGGGAAGCGTCGCCGCAAGGCCTCGCCACCTGTGGCAAAGCGGCGTTGGATTGTTCTATGAGAATTTAACTGGCGCTGTTTTTCGATACGTTAGCGGCTTGCGGCCCTTTCGGTCCCTGCACAATCTCAAATTCTACCGGGTCTCCCTCTTGCAAAGTGCGATAGCCCTCGCCGCTGATCGCTGAATAATGCACAAAAACATCTGGACCGTCATCCCGTCCGATAAATCCATATCCTTTCGAATTGTTAAACCACTTGACTATTCCTTGCACTAGGACGCCCTCCTGGCTCAGACCCAAATGTTTCATTTCTTCCTCCTCGTCGACACCCCTGCGTCGACGCCATAAAATAATTTGCGCGGAGTGTATCAGAATGAATCGATGCGTCAAGAGGAGAGTGGGATGTATCGTGCCCGAAAAGGTAAATAACCAATAAACTAGAGATTAATAGTTATTAATCTTTCGTCGCTAGGAACCTAATGTAGTACAGCAAACCAGCGATGGTTTTGCCGTCGTGGATGATTCTTTTCTGAATCATTTGTTCCAGTTCCCTGCGATCGTACGCGCGGCTCTCGATTCTCTCGTCCTTCTCGGGCTGTGCCATCCCTTCGCTTAAGCCCTCCGCCAGCAAAATAAACATTTTCTCTTCCAGAAATCCCGGCGACGGATAGAAGTCCAGAAAAATCCGAATCCGTTTCGCTCGATACCCGGTTTCTTCGATCAACTCCCGCGCCGCCGCTTTGCGGGGACTCTCTCCTTCATCAATGCGCCCGGCGACCAGCTCCCAAAGAAATGTTCTCGCCGCGTGCCGGTACTGCCGGATCAACAACACCCGCCCATCCTCCAAAACCGGCAGCACCACCACCGAGCCAGAATGGGTGATCACTTCTCGGGTGGTCCGCACTCCGCCAGGCTCGATCAGTTCATCGCGGCGGATTCCAAACACGGGCCCGTTATAAATTGTTTTGCTGCGAAGAATGCGTGCCTTCTCCGCCTTAACTTTTGCCATGTCTTCTCCGTTTCTACGCTGACAATCATAACTGACTCGGAGAATTTCGCCGACCACCGCTATCCTCAAAGGAATCTCTAAAAATTCACTAGATTACGAGCACAATTGCGCCTCTTGCAGCCCCCGCCTATACTTAGCGCAGCTTCACGACGGCACGTGTTCTGTCTTTAGATCTAAATTTGCCGCTGTAACTTCGCCCACATGACCATCAACACCATCATCGTCGATGACGAAAAGCCGGCCCGCGATGAGCTCGCTTTTCTTTTGAAGAGTTTCCCCGAAATTAACCTCATCGGTCAGGGAAAAAATGGCGTCGAAGCCGTCGCTTTGATCAAGGAGCATCTCCCCGATCTGGTTTTTCTCGACGTAAAAATGCCCGGCCTCGACGGATTCGGAGTCCTGAAAAAGTTGGTCGAGCGCAAAATGAAAATGCCCCACGTGGTCTTCGCCACCGCCTTCGATCAATACGCGGTTCAGGCTTTCGAGGTCAGCGCCGTGGACTACGTCCTCAAGCCTTTCGACAAAGGACGCCTCGCCAAGGCCATCAACCGCGCTCGGAAAATGCTGGAGACGCAGACTTCCGCGACCGATCGTCTCGAGCAACTTGTAACGCAGCTGGAATCAAGCCGCCAGAATTCTTCGCCACCGGCCAAATTACTGGTCAAATCGCAGCAGCGGTTGCTGCTTGTCGACGCCGAAGATTTTATTTGCGCTTCAATCCAGGACGGCTTGATCTCCGTGACCGCGCGCGATGTGGAGGGCAGCTCAAATTACCGCACCCTGGAAGAATTAAATGACAGCCTGGACTCCGACGCCTTTTGGCGCCCGCACCGCTCCTTTCTGGTCAACATCCACCACATCAAAGAAGTTGTGCCGTGGTTCAAATCCAGCTACATGCTGAAAATGAACGACAAAAAACAGACAGAAATTCCCGTGAGCCGCGCGCAGACCAAACGCCTCCGCGAGTTATTCAAACTGTAACCGTTCCTATCCTGAACGAAACACCCAATCGCCGCTGAACTCTGTATAAACCTTGGTACAGAGTTTGCTCGTCGCGCTTGGCGCAATGTCTTGTAAAATGCACGCCGAGTTAAGGACACATGTCAATGCGCAAATACCTGCGACTTACTTGCCCGCTATTCCTTTATTTTTTCCTGAACGGGTTCTCTACCGTTTCCGCTCAAGACCGGCCTCTCACCGCACGCGAAATCATCCAACGCATTCAGGAACACGTCGGCGTCCCCTGGCAGAAAGAAACTGTCGACACCTTCAAGGCCGGTGATCCCGATACCAAAGTCACCGGCATCGCCGTCACCATGATGGCCACCTTCGACGTGTTGCAACGCGCCGCCGCTTCAAACGCAAATTTAATCATCACCCACGAGCCAACGTTCTATAATCATCTCGACGACTTAAAAGAAATCCCGCAAAAAGAAAACGACCCGGTCCTCGCCGAGAAATTAGCGTTCATCAAAGAACACCATCTGGTGGTCTGGAGATTTCACGATCACTGGCACCGCCGCAATCCAGACGGCATCGAAGCAGGAATGGTCCGCGCCCTCGGTTGGGAAGCGTTCCAGGACAAACAAAACCAACACCTCTTCACCATTCCAGAAACTACCTTCCAAAAATTAGCCGCGGAACTTAAAGCCCGCCTGGAACTTCACACCATGCGCGTCGTCGGCGATCCCAAAATGAAAATAACCCGAATCGCGCTCTCGCCCGGTGCCGCAGGCATGCAGCGAGAAATCGGCGCCCTCGAAAATCCCGACATCCAGTTGCTAATTACCGGCGAATCTCGTGAATGGGAAACCGTGGAGTACGCCGCCGACGCCGTCAGCGAAAAGAAAAACAAAGCCCTGATTGTTCTCGGCCACATCCCCTCTGAACAAGCTGGAATGGAAGAGTGCACCCGTTGGCTTAAAACTTTTGTCTCCGAAGTCCCTGTAAATTTCGTCCCCGCCGCCCAACCCTTCTGGCAATCCAAGTGATCGCGGCAACCCGCATGTCTCATAAACTTCGTTACCGCATTCAACTGTCGTGCATATGCTTATGGCGGAAGGCATTAGCATAATCTGACTTATTTAGTTTCCCCCAAGTGACCGCAGGCAATGTTTTCGCATCGTAATAGTCGTGCAGACCTCGCAAATTTTTCAAGCTTGGGGAAAGATTCTTAGAGGCGAATACCCCTCGCTCTCCATTGAGATCACTCGGGAATGCCCGCTGCGCTGCCCGGGTTGCTACGCGTTTGATGACGCCCATCTCGGCGGCGGTCGAACCCTGCGAGACCTGAACGATCGCAAAGGACAATTTCTGATCGATGGCGTTTTGGAAGTAGTGGATAATTTAAAGCCGCTGCATCTGTCCATCGTCGGCGGCGACCCGCTAGTCCGTTATCGCGAACTGGAATCTCTCGTTCCACAGCTATTATCGCGCGGCATCCACGTGCAGATCGTCACCAGCGCGTTCCGCAAAATGTCCCCCGACTGGGCGCATCTGCAAAATCTGCACATCGTCGTCTCCATCGACGGTTTGCAGCCCGAGCACGACAAACGCCGCGCTCCCGCAACCTATGAGCGCATTTTAAAAAATATTGCCGACCAAAAAGTCACCATTCACAGCACCATAACCGCGCAGATGATGAAGCGCCCCGGCTATCTCGAGGAATTCCTGAAATTCTGGACTCCTCGTCCTGAAATTAAGAAAGTTTGGTTTAGCTTGTTCACTCCCCAGGTTGGCGACCAGCTTCCCGAAATCCTCAGCAAAGAAGAACGATCGCTGGCAATAAAAGAATTTACCCAGCTGCGAAAACAGTTTGCCAAGCTGGATATGAAGGATGCCCTGATTCGTCAGTTCGCTGCGCCGCCACACAGCCCCGACGATTGTGTCTTCGCGCTGACAACCCAAACGCTCTCTGCCGATTTGCAAACCAAAATTACGCCCTGCCAGTTCGGTGGAAAGCCAGATTGCGCCGCATGTGGATGCATCGCCTCCATGGGCCTGGCCGCTGTCGCGGCCCACAAGTTGGGAGGCGTGCTGCCAGTCGGCCCAATTTTTAAAGCCTCCATCGCCATAGGCCAATGGCGCGCGCGCTCGCGCCCCACCTCCCTCGCGCAAAATAAATTTCCGACCGTCGCAAAGCCTGCGCTCGAACCTTCACAGCTCGCAACGATTCAAACCGCGGAACCGTTTCTCCACGTTCCGTTGGAGACACTTCCGGTGCTGCAAGCCAACGAGAAAATCTGCGTCAGCGAGCGATGAATTCGCAATTTTATTTATTGAGCTGATTAGCTCATCAGCGATTTATTGACCCTGCGGCGCATTTGTCACCGGCGGCCGCGCAAACGTGAATGGTTCCGCCAGTACAAATTCCACCCGGCTGTTGGCCTTCATTTCCACCTTGGCCGAAGAAAAGGCCGCGATCACCGGCCCCGCTGCAGATCCTGCTGGTCCGGCCACACCCGTCGCACTGCCGCCGGCATGTTCGCCGGATTTCTCCGCTGCTTTGGCTTTGGCGGCCATAGCGCCTTGCCCCCTCACTTCCGGGTCGCTCCCAACGCCTAGCCTCCGGCCATTTACTACCAGGCTGACCAGTTCCAGGCGAACCTCCGCTTTGCCGTGTATATGTCCGCCCTTCTTGTCTTCAGCCATCCGCACATGCGCTTCCGTGCCGCGCGGAATCACTACCTGATTGTGAATCAGCACTGAAGGGTCCACGATGCCGGTGAAAATATCCCCAGTATGATTTTTGTTGGAACTAATTTCGTCCGCGATGCGCACCGAGATTATCGAGTCTGGCGGCAGCGTGACGCGTTCACCTTCTTCGGGAACATCTGCGCTGCCGTCATCTCTCCGCGCGCGATCGTCATCGGCTCTTGCGGTATCGTCGCGCCGGGCATCGTCGCGCCGCGGGTAGTCGGAGTTTTGCGGCTGACCACTTTGCTGCCCACTCTGCTGCCCACTCTGCTGCCCATTATCCTGTCGGCTATCCTGGCGATCGTCCTGCACATTTGCCGCGCTCACCTCGGTCTCTCTAGAAGAGCTTTGCGCGCCAGCGCTAACAGACGCGCTGCCCGCAAACAAAATCATTGCGCCCATCGCCACCAATGCTGCCGAGATTCGTCCGTTCATTGTTCCCCCTTGGAGAAATCTTGCATGCTTTTCGAGCGGCGGGACTTGCCGCTACCTGCTTTTTCTTGGATGTTCCTACACATCAAATCGTGTGCAGGGAGCGATGAACGCTACTCGATGGGGATCGCAATGACGGACTGCTCGCCGCTCACGGTGTACGCGGTGACCATCACGGGGGTTTTTGCCGCGCCAGGGTCACTCAGCGATGAGGCATCGCCATGCGTAACAGTGATTTTGGCTTTTTGCAAATCGCTGGAACGGAAATCGGCTACGGAAGCATTCAAGGTGTTGCCAGTATCCACGGAACATTTACCGTCCGAGCCTCCTAGCTCGCAGGCTAGAAATACAAAACCCGTTCCGACTACGGAGCGCAGTTCAACGATCGTGCTACTCGCCGCTTCGCCTTGTGCTCTCAGCGCGGGCGCGATCATCATCGGTCCGTCCAGGTGGCCCGCGTTATAAACCCGCACGTAATCCACAATCATCTCCGCAGTACTCGGCGTCGCGCTGTTTGGCGGCCCCGGCCAATCGCCGCCCACAGCCAAATTCAGCAAAAAATAGAAAGGCGCATTGAACACCCATCGTCCCCCAGCCGGTACATCACTTGCCGTGCGAATGAAAAATGGCTTCCGCCAATCATCCACGTACATCTGCAGCATGAACGGCGACCATATCGCGCCGTACGAGTGACAGGGCGGCGTCGAATCATCGATGCGCTGCCCGGCTGGAAAAGTAAATATTTTGCCAAGACTATAGCGCCCTATTGCCACAGTGCTCGGCCCGTGAATCGTCGATTGGATTTTCTCCGGCCCCAACCCCGCACCGGACCCGCCCGACTCCGGAATGTTTTCCATAATATCTATCTCGCCGCCAGCCGGCCATTTCCCCGCGGTGCCCAGCATCCAGAACGCCGGCCACAATCCCGCGCCCACAGGAAGTCTTATGCACGATTCCATCCGTCCGTATTGAAAATCTTTCAGCCCCAGAGTTTTGAGCCGCGCGGAAGTCCACGATCCAACGCGAGCCGGTTCTTCGCCCACTTTCAAAGCGCGAATGATCAGATGTCCGTGACCATCCTGAAACGCGTTTGGATGTTCCGCGTCGCACGGCGCGGGAGTAGAAGTCCCCGGCGCGCAATAAACTTCCAGCTCGTGATTGCCCCACCCGCTTCCGCCAACATCAAAAGTCCATTTATTTGCGTCGGGCGCGGCACCGACTTCACCGGAGTCAAACTCATCACTCCACACCGGCTCTCCCCACGCCTGCGCGCTCGCCGTAGCCGCAAATCCCGCGGCCATGAGCGCCACCGTGCCCCCAATCTGCCCTATCTTCGCAATCGCATCTATGAACATAGCTGCAAACGTTGATAATGTTTGTGGCGTCGCGTCTTTATCGCTCAAAAGTGCTTTCTCCTGCTCCCAAGATCCTTCACAACTAACGCGGCATGCATTGTGCGCCAACAATGCTGCACAAAACTATCCCATTAGTACTGTCCTGTTTCTGTACCCACGTCCAGTAGCGGCTCCGCCATCGGCATCATAATCTCTGCCCAGTCGACGCCGCATCCACCCAGCAATCGTCGCCTTCTTGTTCCCGGTCCTCGAGACTATCGGACACAAATTAGAAACCGCAACGCTGCGGCTGCGCAACGGTGCTGTTTCTATCTGAAACGGGGGAACAAAAAATGCCACGCACCATTTTCATCGCTACAGTTGTGCTCACCTCCTCATTACTGGCCATCAGTATGTACTTGGGCGCTCAATCCGCTTCCGAGGCTCCCGCGGGATTCGACGGCCAAACTAACGGCACGGCCTCACAGACTGCCATGGATACGGCTGCGGCCGTTTTTACCGAGATAGAAACTCCCGAAAAAGGATTAGGCCCCATTTACAACGCCACGTCCTGTGTGGACTGCCACCAGAACATGGCTGTCGGTGGTGGCGCACAGACCACCGTTCTACGTGCTGGTCACGTATCCCATGGTGAACATTCGCGAGACAATTATCTTCACGATCACCGGCGCCGCAGCGATACCAACGGCAGTTCAGCAACGTTCACCGCCGCGACCGCCATCCTGACGAACGGCGACACAATTCCTGATCGCTCGCTGATAAACCAACGCGCCATCTGCGCCGACGTGCAATCCCACGCTAGCACCGCTGAAAATGTCAGCACCCCACGCCTGTCTCTCAGTACGCTGGGTGACGCGTTTGTCGAGGCCGTTCCCGATGCCACATTGCTGGCCTTGGCAAAACAAAACGGTGGCGAGGTCATCATGGTTCCGGTCCTGGAATCTCCTAACACTTCCGAAGTCGGCCGCTTCGGCTGGAAAAATCAGCATGCCAGTCTTTTTAGTTTTGCCGGAGACGCGTATTTCAATGAGATGGGCATTACCAACGAGCTATTTCCCGACGAAACCACCACCACTTGCGAGCCCGCCGGCGTCCCTCATCCGAATGACGTCGACCACGATCTCGTCAACTTGACGCTTTTCATGCGCGCCACAAAAGTTCCTCCGCGCGGCCCCATCACCGCCCAAGTGAATCAAGGTCAGGCAATCTTCGAAGCCATCGGCTGCGCCACCTGCCACGTCAGCACATTGGTCACCGCCCCGGCCGGCACCGCAATACACGGAGGCGCATATGTCGTTTCCGCTGCGCTCGGCGGCAAGCAGTTTCATCCTTTTGGAGATTTCTTACTTCATGACATTGGTACTGGCGACGGAATTCAGCAAAACGGACCACCCGACACCGCCTATAAAATTCGCACCGCACCTCTTTGGGGGCTGCGTACGCGCACCCAACTCTTGCACGATGCCTCCGCCATGACCCTCGAACAGGCCATTCAAAAACACACTCATGAAGCTGCAAGCGAAGTACAAAAATACAACCAGCTGAATGCGCCTCAAAAACAACTCTTGGACGTTTTCTTAAACTCGCTGTGATGGGAATTGTCGGTGGGGAATTAGTTTCAATTTCAAGGCTGAACGCCCACCCCGTGGTTCTCCAACGGTGGGCGTCAGTTTGCTAATATATTCGGCAACGGCCGGAATAAAAATTACTTTCGAATTCTCTTTGATTTAGTTCTCGTTGTCAGCTTCGGCTATTTCCGCGTTCGCTTGCTGATACCCAGCCAGGAAAGCTTCACGATCGTTTTGCGTCGACCATCGCCCCACGGGAGCCAGCCGTTGTTCGCCCCGTTGCGCCGCCAACTTGCCCACGTACAAGCCATCGCGGTATGCGGCACTCAGCGTTGCATCAGTGCCGGGCGATTCCGAAGCAGCAGCTTGTGGTTTAACGGATGTTTCTGGCGTTTCCTTCATCGATCTGGCCCCCTGTACCGCATGCGTTGCAAATGTCAGTGTCGCTCCAACTATCACCAGCCAGTATGCGCCTCGTGCCTTAGTAAAAGCATTGTTCATCATTAGTCTCCCGTCAGTTTTCTATCGTTCATCGGCGATTTATTTTTCGAACTACACGGTGGTAGATGAGCCGGTTGCATGCTTCGTTGTCGCTCCAACCACAAGGTTTACGTTCTTAACTCAATCTTTGCGTGCTCTTTACGGAAGCGCCTCGCGTAGCGATGTAGAATGGAAATGTCGCATCGCGGAATGAAAATGGCACTTCGCATCGCATACTCGCGTTATGGATTTTGACAAACTAAAACACCGCACCTGGCTATCGTGGGCCGCTGTCGCCCTCCTCGTAGCTCTCTGCGCGGTGCTTGCTGGGTTGCAATACCGCTGGATCCGCGAAGTAGCCGACGCCGAAAGTTACCGGCTCCGCGAAGATCTGCAGTACCGGCTCAATCTCTTGCGTCGCGATTTAAACGATGAAGTTTTTGCCGCCTGCTATGGCTACATTCCGGCCAACCGGGAAATTCAGAA
This sequence comes from uncultured Acidobacteriota bacterium, assembly GCA_963733775.1. Taxonomy (GTDB): domain Bacteria; phylum Acidobacteriota; class Terriglobia; order Acidiferrales; family UBA7541; genus Acidiferrum. The sequence goes on from CAVTEE010000007.1 coordinate 86,009, forward strand.
GCTCGGCCGGGACTTGGCCTACCTCTCGCAATATCGCAATCGCCAGGAATCGGGTGACCGCGTGGTGCGGCGAATGGCCGTCGCGGTTCCAGACAAGCTCGACCTCGTATTGTTATTTCCGGACGACACTGGAACGCATCTCGTCCCCGGAAATTGGCCGCCCGAATGGGATGCCATGCGCAAAAGCCTGATCCTGCGCTTACGCGGAGGGCCCGCACCACTGAATCAATCTTCAACCCTGCTCGAATTTCCCCGCTTCGGCACCGACACGCGTTCGGGTCCTCGTTCCGTGGAACAGGAATGGCTGTTGCTTGACCTCGATGCCGATCACATCGGCCACACACTGCTTTCCGACATGTTGAATCGTTATCTCGGACAACATGGAAAACTCGAATACGACGCGGAAGTTGTGGCGCGCGCAAATCCTGCGATCACGATTTATCGCTCCTCCACCGATTCCTCGCGAACAGCAACCTGGATTCCCGACGCTTCCGTCGACCTTTTGGAAATAGCTCGCCCGCAATCGGCAATCCCGGGACCGCCGTCTTCATCCGCAGATTCCCATCCGGCAGTCCTCGTCGTTGCGCCATCCAACACCGGCACGGAACCTGGACCAAACCGCGCATTGTGGACTTTGCGCGTACATCATCACGCCGGCTCCCTTGAGACCATCGTCGCAAAAGGGCGCCGTACCAATGATCTTCTCGCTGCCGGCTTATTGCTCCTTATTTTTACTACCACTTACGCACTGGTACGTTTTTCTCGTCGCGCGCAAAATCTTGCCGAGTTGCAAATGAATTTCGTTGCCGGTGTTTCCCACGAATTGCGTACTCCGCTCACCGTCATTCGCACCGCTGCTTATAACCTTCGCGGCGATCTTGCTAACCAACCCGCTCAAGTCTCTCGTTACGGCTCATTGATAAGCGAGCAAGCCGAAAAACTTTCCGCACTCGTCGAACAAGTGTTGCGTTACGGAAATGCGCGCGCCGGCCGAGTCCTTAAGAAGCGTGAGCCAGTCCCCGTTCAGGAATTGATAGAAGCCGGCCTGCTTGCCGCCCGTAATGCCGTGCCTACAACAGACGTTGTAGTTGAAAAACACATCGAGCCTGATTTGCCTTTGATCCTCGCCGACAGGGAATCCATGCAACACGCCCTGCAAAATCTTTTTGAGAACGCCATGAAGTACGGCGCGTCCGGCGGCGACTGGATCGGCATCTCCGCAACACCTTCAAAAAATGGCGGCCCGCCCGCCGTCGAGATCCGCGTCACTGATCATGGCCCCGGCATTCCGGCCGAAGAACGCGAGTATATTTTCGATCCGTTTTTTCGCGGACAACGCCCGTTAAACGATCAGATTCACGGCACTGGCTTGGGCTTGAATCTGGTCAAGAGAATTATCGAAGCGCACGGTGGCACCGTCGCAGTGCGCGACAACTCCGGTCCGGGAGCCGAATTTATCGTTCGCCTCCCGGTCGCTCCGCCCAATGCCGTTTCAGTGGCAGCGCCATTGCATAAAAATGAACAAAAAAATCATCCAAAAATTGAGCAACCCCAATGAACCCGATCCTTCTCATTGAAGATGAACCCGGCCTGGTCATGACCATCACCGATTTACTAGCCGCTGACGGCCATCGCGTTGAAAGCGCGTCCGACGGCGACGCCGGCCTCGCCAAGGCCACCAAAGAAAAATTCGCGCTGATCATTCTGGATGTCATGCTCCCCAAAAAAACCGGCTTTGAAGTTTGTCGTCAGCTGCGTCAAGCCGGAATCGACACCGTTATCCTCATGCTCACCGCCAAAACCCAGGTCGTCGATCGCGTCGTCGGCTTGAAACTTGGCGCCGACGATTATCTGACCAAGCCCTTCGATCCCGCCGAATTGCTCGCACGCGTCGAAGCTTTGCTGCGCCGCGTGAACAAGGAAAACCGCATCAACGTGCGCAGCTTTCACTTTGGCGATGTCGAAATCGATTTTGAACGCGCCGAAGTCCGCAAGGCCGGCCACCCGCTGGCGTTAGCCGCAAAGGAACTTCAACTACTGCGCTATCTTGTGAATCATCGCGACCGCGTGGTTCCGCGCGACGAAATTCTCCAACAAGTCTGGGAGTACGACAGCGAAGTCTCTTCTCGCACCATCGATGTGCACGTCGCCTGGCTCCGTCAGAAGCTTGATAATCCGCAAAATCCAAAATTCATTCAGACCGTACGAGGCAAAGGCTACCGCTTCACTCCGCCCGATTAGCGGAACAACCGCTTTCTGACTTCGAAACGTCTCGCTTGAAACTCGGATACCCACAAGACCTGATTGTCATGTATCGTGACAGATGGTAAGTTACCAAACTGAACCGATAGGTGCTCGCCAGCGTGTTGGCTGTCACCTGATTCGACAGGTGACGTGACAAAGAACATTCTCCTCGTGGACGACAGCGAATTGATTCGCTTGGCAACCCGTCATTTTCTCGAAAGTCAGCCAGGCTTCAAGGTTTGCGGCGAAGCTGTCGACGGCATTGACGCTCTTGAAAAGGCCAGTCACCTCAATCCCGACCTGATCATTATCGATATCGCTATGCCGCGCATGAACGGCCTGCAGACCGCCCGCGAGTTGCGTGCCCGCAAGCATAGTGTGCCTATCATCTTGTTTACTTGGTATGCCGACGCTGTTCAACCTGAGGATGCTGCGGCCGCTGGGATCAGCGCCGTGATTTCCAAATCGAATCCTGCCGCGCTTCAAAGTCACGTTAAGAGTTTACTTGCCACCGCGTAGCCGCAGGCACCGAAATAAAGTAATTTAAGCGAGATCTAATTCGATTTCGTCCACGTAGCACCAACCCCAGTCTTCTCCTGGCTCAAACGATTTCATGATCGGATGCGTGGTCTTGTGAAAATGCTTCGTGACGTGCTTGTTCTTGGAGCTGTCGCAGCAACCCACGTGCCCGCACTCCAGACACAATCGCAAATGCACCCAGGTGTCGCCCATTTTCAAACACTCTTCGCAGCCTTGCGGCGTTTTCGGCTTCACCGGCCGTATCTGATCGAGATGCGTGCACTCCGCCATGTTTTTTCTCCTCGCCAAAAACTATACCGAATCGCGGCCATTCAACTCTTCGTCGGTCAGATTCTACACCCGGTGCGCTGTGCGATTGTATTGTAGGTCGCGGCCCACCTGGGTGGGCCGCGACACCCAGTCGCTTTATCCTTTGGGCTTCAACTCCCGAAACCCCTCGCCCATCTTCATTCGGTCAGCACGCCAAAGCACCCAACAGTCATTCCGCCTGCCTGCCGCAGGAAGGAGCGGAGCAAGCCGACGCTTTTTCTTTCTCCTTCGCTCCCGCGAAGGAGTCGGCTTGCGCAGTCGAGCGACTGTCTACTTTGTCAAGCGTTTTCCGCGACCAACCCGGCACAGCTGAATGCTGCTCGCGCCTCACGCGCCCGCGCATTCAGTCGCACCAACAACTTATGCGCCAAGGCCACACGAATCACTCTCTTGGGTTTCCCTTTGGCCGCCATCCGTTCCGCAAACGCCGCAAAGTCCGGGTTGTAGCGGCGCACCACTCCAGCCACCACATACAAAATCGCGCGCACATTGCGGCGACCTCCACGCACCGCTCGTTTGCCTTCGCGCTTGCCGCTGTCTTGCGCCAGCGGTGCCACTCCCACTAACTTCGACACCGCTTTGTTCGACAGCGTTCCGATCTCCGGCAAATCCGCCAGCACTCGCGCCACCGTGCGTCCCGCCACTCCTTTGATCGAGCGCAGCGCCTCTTCCAGCTTTTGCCACAGCGGATCGCTCGCCAACAATCCCGCGATTTCTGCTTCCACTTCGCGCATCTGCTGCTTGGCTACTTTTAGCACCGCGTCGAAGGTCCTCAGCACCCGCGGCTCGTCCACCAAGTGCCGCTGATTTTTCTGATCGGCCGCCAACCTCGACAGCTGCTGCAGCCGCCTGGACAGCGCCTTTAAACGTTGTTGTTCCGCGCTGGCCGGCACCCTCGCTTCACACTTTTTTACTTCCGCAAACCGCGCGATCACCTGAGCATCGATCCGATCGGTCTTCTCCAGCAGCCCCAGGGCCTTGGCAAACTCCCGTACCCCTCGCGGATTCAGCACCGCCACTCCCACTCCTTCGGCCCACAACCTCTGCACTGCTTTTTTCTCGTATCCCCCGGTGGCTTCCATCGCCACCAGTTCCACCTGCTGCTGCTGGCAGAACTCCAGCAGCGCGCTGATCCCTTCCACAGTGTTGTGGAAGGAACCTGTCGCTCCCTGCGGAGCCACAAAGGCTTCCAACGAGATAGAAGAAACATCCACTCCACAAATAATTCGAGCCACGGTAACCTTCCTTGTGCGTGCGATGGAATCGTCTGGCGACTGTTCGGTCGTGCGTGACTGCGGCGGCGGTCCCTAAGCTCGACTTCGGTTGTGCACCGGAGGAATCACGGGCGCCGCCCGCCGCGTGAGGGGTGCGATCTAGATCGCACCCCTCACAGCGACATTCTCACCCAACCTGCCGCCTCTACCTAGATACAAGGAATCTCTCCCCGCTTTTTCCCCGTCGCCTTGTTGGTACCGGCTTCTAGCCGCGACATAAGCAAAACGTCAAACACGCGGGACTTTCAGCCCCTGAAGTTACTCGGCGCGAATCCGACCGATGTGCAAGAATGACGCGAACCTGATCGAGCATGTTTGCAGCAATTGACTTCGCGCTTCAAAAAGGAAGCACACGTGAAATCAACAATCGCTTTGCCCCTGCTGTGCCTGCTGCTTACGAACAGCACTTCAGCACAAAGCAACTTAAACGCCCAAAACATATCCGACCAAAAACTAAAGTCCCTGTGGACCAAACTTGAATCCACCATTAACGACATCGATCGCAACCTTGACGGCGTACTTGGCGTCGCTATCGAAGACTTGACCACTGGCCAACGATTTTTACTGCGTGGTGACTCGATTTTTCCCCAGGCCAGTTCCATCAAGATCGCCGTGCTCGCCGAGCTTTATCACCAGGCGCAGCTATCCGCCCAGGGCGAATCCGGCAAGGCAAAGTTGACAGACCTTTACACCGTCCGCGCCGCCGATCTGGTTCAGGATAGCGACATCATGGGCGGTCTTACGCCCGGCGTCACGCAGCTGACCAATCGCGACCTCGCCACCATGATGGTAGCCGTCAGCGACAATTCCGCCACCAACGTCCTCATCGATCGCCTCGGCATGGAAAATCTCAACGCGCTGCTCGACAGCCTCGCTCTTCACAACACTAAACTCCGCCGCAAAATGATGGACGTCAAAGCTGCCGCGGAAGGCCGCGAAAATATCTCCACGCCACAGGATATGCTCACGCTGCTGGAAAACATTTATCAGGAAAAAGTTTTGAACAAGGAAATGACCGCGGACTTTTTCAAAATGCTCAGCACCCACAAGACTAGTTTCATTCCTCGCGACCTGCCTGACGGCTTGCAAATCGCCAACAAACCGGGCGAACTCGAAGCCGTCCGAGCCGATTCCGGAATCGTTTTCCTGCAGAATCGCCCTTACATCATTTGTGTCATGACTACCTATCTCGTCCGCGAGCGCGACGGGGAAGAAGCCATCGCTAAAATCTCCGCAGCCGCTTACCGTTATTTCGATCGGCTGGCCCGCTCCTCGCCATACGGCCGCGTGATCTCCGAGCGCAACTCCGCCGCTCCAAGGTAAATATTGATGACCCGGTGTGATACTTCGGCGGCGCTGATGCGGCTGCAAACGAGTGAATTGTTTATCTAGTCCGAAAACTGAAAGAACAGGCTCTAAAACAAAGCCGTAGGCCGCCGCTCCCACTTCTTGCTCTTCTCTTTGGCGATCCCCTCAACATCCTTCACATACGCCCCCGCCTGCGTCAAAACGTGATGCAAATCATTCCCCAAACTGATAAACGTAAATCCCTTTTCCAGAAACTCCCCCACACGCGCAGTCCCAAACAAAAATATCCCCAGAATTATTTTGTTCTTGCGCGCTTCCGCGATCAGTTTCTCAGTGGCCGCGCCCAGTTCCGGCGAAGTGTACATCAGCGGAAACTCATACTTCTCATACAAGCCCATGGACATGCACAAATCGTTCTGCCCCAGAAAAAGAATATCCACGCCCGGCACCGCCGCGATCTCCGCCATATTTTCAATGCACGATGCGGTCTCCACCTGCAGCGCCACAATCAAATTATTGTTGGCGTTCCCCGCATAACCCAGCAGCCCCGCTTTGTTCATGCTGCGTTGCGGAAAATAAACTGACCGCGTCCCAGCGGTCGGATATTTCGTGCAGCTGATCGCCTGCCGCGCTTCCTCCGCGGTATTAATGTACGGAACCAGCACGCCATCAGCCCCCAGATCCAGCGCCTGTTGAATCCCCGGCCGGTCGTTGTACCCGCCCACGCGCACCATCGATTTCGCGCCGCCGCTGGCAACAGCCGCTAACATCGCCGACAATTTCTCATAGCCCATCGGCCCGTGCTGCGTATCCACCAGCAGCCAGTCGTATCCGCTGTGCGCCAATTGCTCCGCCACCGTAGGGCTATGCGAATTCAAAAACAACCCCAGCTTCGGCTTTCCCTCGCGCATCTCCTCCTTAAACTCCGCTCCCGTCAACACATCCGCCATCGTCAATTCTCCTTATTTCGCATCGCCGCAATCTTTTGTTCCAAATATAATTTACAAGAATCGCCACAGTGTAACAGTTCCGAAGATTAGGATGCGGGGCCGGCACGGAACGTTCTCGCCCGCGCGGATTTCAGAGGGTCTTCGTCAATCCCCGGTCTTCAACTTCGCCAGAAAATCAAAATCTCCGCTGGGCGACAACGGCAAATCTCCCAATTCCTTTTGATGCACCGAAACTGCATCCCCAAACCACAACGGCAAATACGGTAAATCCGTAGCCAGAATTTTCTGCGCTTCGCTGCACAACGCTTTGCGCTTTTCACGATCCATTTCCACGCGAATCTGATCCGTCAGCGCATCCATTCGCGCATTTCGGTAATGCCCACGGTTCGCCCCGTCCGGCGGAAACCGCTTCGAAGAAAACAAAAATTCAAAAACGTCCGGATCGTTATTTGCTCCCACCCAACGAAACAAATTGATCTCAAAATTGCCCTTAACCAAATCCGATAGCAACGTCGCCGCCTCCAGTGAACGAACTTCCAACGCAACTCCCACGTGCCGCCATTGTTCCTGTAGCGCCGCGCCAACGAGTCGCGCCTGCTCGTCGGTAGAAGTCTTCAGCATCAAATGCATCCGCACGCCATTTTCTTTGCGTGGAAATCCCGCCGCGTCCAGCAACGCCTCCGCGCGCGCAGTGTCCAGCGAATAAGTGGTCACGTTGGGCTCGTACGCCCAGTGGTTCGGCGGCATCACGCCGTTCGCGATGCGCGCCTGCCCGTGCAGCAAATAACGAATCAGCATTTCGCGATCGGTGGCATATGCTAGCGCTTGCCGCACTTCGCGTCGTCCAACCAGGGCATCGTCCATGTTGAATCCGAGATACGCTAAGTTCGTTCCCGCGCGCTCGGACACGCCCAGCTCCGGCCGCCGCGCTAACACTGGCACCATGTCCGGCGACAGGGAACTAATCTCCAAATCCGCCGACCCCTTGCGCAGTTCCAACGCGCGCACGATCGCATCGGGCACCACCCGCGCGCGCAGCCGTGAAATCCCCGGCACCCCGCCAAAATAATCGGCATTCGCGGCCAACACCACTTCGTCATCCTGCGCCTGGCTGACCAACCGGAACGGCCCGGAGCCAATCAGCCCTCGCGCGTGATCCGCACCGGCATTCGCAGGCACAATCCCAATCGCCGGCCGCGATACCGTCCACAAAAACGACGCATACGGCTCCTTCAAGCGAAAAATCACCGTTCGCGCATCCGGCGCCTCTATATTCGCAATCATGCGAAACGCCCCACGCTTCGCCGAATGATTCGCCGCATTCAAAATAAAATCAAACGTAGCTTTCACATCAGCGGCGGTCAGCGCGCTGCCATCGTGAAAACGCACCCCCGGCCGCAAATGAAAAACATAAGTCAGCGGATCTGGCGTATCCCACGACTCCGCCAAATCCCCGCGCAAATTCATCTGCTCATCGCGCTCCACCAGGCTACTGAATATCAGCCCATCCAGATGCTGCGACTGCCCATCGGTAGCAAATCGCGGATCCAAATTAGTAGGATTCGATTCAATCAGCAGCGTAACTCCGGCCCGCCCAGCCTTCGCCGTATGCGAACACCCCGCAACCGTAAGGAACATGCAACCGCACGTAACCAACCCGAAGTAGGACAGGCCGCGACGCACAACCATGAAACAACCAACCGTCATCCTGAAAGTCGCACGCCGATACGCAGCCCCCAAGCAACCAACTGTCATCCCAACCGCCGCACGCCAATACACAGCCATCAAGCAACCAACAGTCATCCCGACCGAAGCGGGCCGACGCCTTTTCTTCTTCTTCGCTCCTGCGAAGAAGTCGGCCCGCGCAGTGGAGGGATCTCTCTTCGATCTATCGCGCAAGCCTCCCATCATTTTCCGAAGCCCCGCAGTTTTTCCAATCCAACCCATCACCGCACGTCCGCATAACAAATCTTCCCCAACACCGCCGGCCCACTAGCCCCCGTAGCAGAAAACACATTCCCAGCCCGCTGATGAAACGTCTCATAAGCCAGCAACGCAAACGCAAACGCCTCCTTGCCTTCCTCGGGAACGCCCACTCGCGAAGAGGGCAGCACCTCAACTCCCGGCAAAGCCGCCCCCAGTTGCGCCATGATCAACGGATTCCGCGCGCCCCCGCCCGAAACAATCAACTGATCTATCTTCGTTGTGCGCGTCACAAAACGGTTCAGCGCATCCACCACCGACAGCGCCGTAAAAATCGTCACGCAACGAATCAAATCATTCGGCTTCGCACGATATCGCCGCCCCAGCGCCAACACCCGCCTCACATAATCGGCGCCATAATATTCACGCCCAGTCGATTTCGGCGGCGATTTCCGCAAATATGGATCGCGCATCAATTCGTCCAGCAGCTCCGGAATCGCCCGCCCCGCCAGCGCTATCTTCGCCCCGTCGTCAAACTTCTTTCGCCCGCGCGAAAAATGCGCCACCAGCGCATCAATCAACATATTCGCCGGCCCGGTATCAAACGCAAACACCTTCTCCCGCGCCGCACCCGCAGGAATAACCGTAACATTGGCAATTCCGCCAAGGTTTAACGAAACCCGCGCCAGTTTCCCATCGCTATATAGAAGATAGTCCGCATACGGCACCAACGGCGCCCCTTGTCCGCCGACAGCCATATCCGCGGGACGGAAATCCGCCACGGTCGTAACGCCAGTCCGCGCAGCAATCACCGCCCCTTCACCAATCTGCAAAGTCGAAGCCGTCGGCGCGCCGAGGTACTTCGCTGGAATCCCCTGGTGGAAAATCGTCTGCCCGTGGCTCCCAATCAAATCCACAGAAGAAAGCGCCACGCGAAATCTTTTGCAGGCAGTTATCGCCGCATCCGCAAATAATTGTCCCAGCCGAAAATTAAGCTGGCTCAACTCCCCCGCGGTAATCGCCCGCTGTTCCGCTACACGCAAAATCTCTGCGCGCACTTGCGCAGGAAATTTCAGCGCGGTGTGATTCAAGATCCGTGCCTTGACCCGTGGCGGCGCTCCCGAAATCCTCGCCAGCGCAACATCAATTCCGTCAGCCGAAGTCCCCGACATTATCCCCAACACGAGCATTCCGTGTTCTTTCGCGTGAGCGATCATGAAATCTGTTTCTTCAATTCCGCCAGTAGATTCAGCGCATCCAGCGGCTTCAGTTGATCCAGGTCCGCGCCCCGCAATTTATCAATCACTGCACGATCCAGCGCCGTAAACAACACCGCCTGATCCCCGTTATGATTCCCAATCTCGTTCGCCCCCGGCGAAAGCGTTTCGCTCAGCTCGTGTTCATTCTGCTCGTGCTTCAAAAGCACCTCACGCGCCCGCGCGATCACGCTCCGCGGAAGACCTGCCAACCGCGCCACCTCAATCCCATAGCTCTTGTCCGCGCTTCCAGGCTCCACCCGCCGCAGAAACACAATTTCGTTCGGCGTTTCCTTCACCGACACATGCACGTTTTTCACCGCCGAAAGCAAATCCGCCAATTCCGTCAACTCGTGATAGTGCGTCGCAAACAGCGTTCGCGCCCCGGTGTGCTGCTGCAAATGTTCTACCACCGCCCACGCGATCGACAATCCATCAAACGTCGAAGTCCCGCGACCCACTTCATCCAGCAGCACCAAACTTGACGGAGTCGCGTGATGCAAAATAGCCGCCACCTCGCTCATCTCCACCAGAAATGTGGAACGCCCGCGCGCCAGATTATCGCTGGCTCCAATCCGCGTAAAAATCCTGTCCGTCACCGGCAATTTCGCCTGTCTCGCCGGCACGAAGCACCCCATCTGAGCCATCAACACAATCAGCGCGGCCTGCCGCAAATAAGTCGACTTGCCTCCCATATTCGGCCCGGTGATCAGCAACAACTGCTGCCGCTGCGATTCCAGATATAAATCATTCGGCACAAAACGCTCGCCCCGTTGTCGCAGCAATTCCTCAATTACCGGGTGCCGTCCATCAACAATCAGCAACTCCCCGGTAACGCTAAACTCCGGCCTGCAGTAACCGCGCTCCGCAGCCAGCTTGGCAAAAGAAGTCAGCACATCCAGTTGCGCAATCGCGCTTGCCGTCACGCGCAGCCGTGACGCATGAGCCGCGACTCCCGAGCGCAATTCCACAAACAGCCGGTTCTCAATCTCCGCGATGCGTTCGTCAGCCGCCAAAATCTTCCGCTCGTACTCTTTTAATTCCGCGGAAGTGAAGCGTTCGGCATTCACCAGCGTTTGCTTGCGTTCGTAATCCGCTGGCGCAAGATGCAGATTCACTTTGGAAATTTCGATGTAGTACCCAAAAATAGAATTAAAGCGAATCTTCAGCGACGCAATCCCAGTCCGTTTTCTCTCCCGCTCTTCCATCGCGGCTATAATTTCTTTGCTGTGCTGGCTCAAGTTGCGCAGTTCATCCAGCTCGCCATCAAACCCGCTGCGAATCATTCCCGGCGTAGTTGCCAGCGCCGGCGGCTCGTCGGAAATGCCGCGCTCCAACCGTTCGCGCACATCGCTCAACTCATCGATCTCCACAAAAATGCGCCGCAATAATTCACTACCGCCTGCGGGAGGCGGTGTTAAAAAATTCTTGAGCAAAGGAAGTCGTGCCAGAGATTTGCGCAACGCCACTAACTCGCGAGGAGTTGCCAGCCCAAGCGTAATGCGACTGGTAATCCTCTCCAGGTCGAGAATTCCTTTTAATTCCTTGCGAATTTCTCCGCGCACCATGGTCTGCTGCACCAACTGCGCCACGGCAGTTAATCGCGCATCGATCGCCACACGATCGATCAGCGGCCGCATCATCCAGGAGCGCAGCAACCGCGCGCCCATCCCAGTCACGGTCACATCCAGCGCAGCTATCAACGTAGTCGGCCCAACCCGCCCGCTCTCTTCGGTAAAAATTGGATTGATCAGCTCCAGATTGCGCACCGAAACCGGATCAAGCACCAGCGCATTCTGCTGCTCGTAGTAACGCACTCCATCCAGATGCCGCAGTGACTCCAAGCTGTGCGCATCGTCTCCCCGCGCGGCGTTTTCGCGCAGGTAATGAATGATCGCCCCGGCCGCCGCCAGCGATTGCGGGTGCCCGTCCAATCCAAATCCCGTCAACTCCGCCACTCCAAACTGCTCCCGCAAAATTCTATCCGCGTAATCGTGCTGAAAAATCCATTCATCCAGCCGCGATTCAACGCCGCCCGTCCCATCCAGCAGGGAAGTCTTCGCCGTTTCAAACAATTGTTGCGGACGAGGCAGCAGCGTTTCTCGCGGCCTCAGCAGTTGCAGTTCATCGCGCAGCGCTTCGGGAGCCCCAGCCCCGCTAAACTCCGTAGCCTGAAATTCGCCGGTGGACAAATCCACATACGCCATTCCTAACGTGCCAGCCGCATCCTTCGCCACCGCCGCCAAAAAATTATTCTCACGCGCCTCCAGCACCGCCCCATCGGTCGCGGTCCCCGGGGTGATAACCCGCACTACCTCCCGCCGCACAATTTTTTTGCCCGGCCCCGGCAATTCCATCTGATCGCAAATCGCAATTTTGAATCCCGCCCGAATCAACCGCGCGATATACCCATCCGCCGCATGGTAAGGAACGCCGCACATGGGAATCGGCTGGCCCTTTTCCCGGTTTCTGGAAGTAAGCGTGATTTGCAGTTCGCGCGCGGCGATGATCGCGTCTTCGTAAAACAATTCGTAAAAATCACCCAGGCGAAATAGCAGCAGCGCGTGCGGATACCGCGACTTGATCCCCTGATACTGCTGCATGAGCGGGGTGGTGGCTTCGATCATGGAAGTAAGCTGAATTTTGCGCGCCGGTCTAACATATGTGTTTCTCGCGTTCGCGCCGTCCCCGCAGTCGCAGTCCAACCGCGCGCAAATCCCTGGCCATTAATCACTCGCGGATTCCCGATTGCGTCAGTACAAACGCATAGTCCAGCGCCACCTCGCGCAAATAATCGTATCTTCCCGAAGCCCCGCCATGTCCCGCGCCCATATTGACCTTGAACAGCAACGGATTCGTATCCGTCTTCATGGCCCGCATCTTCGCCACATACTTGGCGGGCTCCCAATACATCACTTGGCTATCATTCAATCCTGTTTTCACCAGCATCGACGGATAAGCACAGCGCATCACATTCGTATAAGGGCAATACGATTTCATCACCCAATAATCTTCCGCCACCTGCGGATCGCCCCACTCTTCATATTCGCCCACCGTCAGCGGCAGGGAAGCGTCTAGCATGGTGTTCAGCACATCCACAAACGGCACATGCGAAATCGCCGCATGAAACAAATAGGGTCGCAGATTTACAACTGCGCCGATGAGCAGTCCGCCGGCGCTTCCTCCTTCGATAATTAATTTGTCTGGTGACGTGTACCGCTGCGCAATCAAGAATTCCGCCGCGCTAATAAAATCCGTGAAAGTATTCATCTTCTGGCGCATCCGCCCCGCATCGTGCCACGGCTTGCCCAATTCGCCTCCGCCCCGAATATGTGCAATTGCAAAAACAACGCCGCGGTCCAGCAAACTCAACCGATTTGAGCTAAACGTTACCGGAACGGAGATGCCATAACTTCCATATCCGTACAGCAACAACGGCGCGCCGGTGTTGCGATCTTCGGGCCAGCCAGGCTCGCGGGCGAAAGTATCTCGCCGGTACACAAGTGAAATCGGTACCTGCGTTCCATCCGCTGTCGAAGCATGCAATCGCTCCGTGACATATCGCCGCGCATCGTACCCGCCGAGCACCGGCTGCTGCTTCAGCAAAATCCGCTCTCGCGTGTGCACGTTGTAATCGAATACCGAACGCGGCGTAACAAACGACTCGTACTGAAATCTCACGAAATCGGTTACAAACTCAGGATTGCTGCCCAGCGAAGCGTTGTAAGCCGGCTCCGTAAATTCAATGCGGTGTGAGTCGTCAAGGAAATTGCCGTTGCGGCGTTCGTTTTTGTCTCTCACATCTTGAAGATTCACGACTCGCAAATACGGCAACCCACCCTCGCGCTCAAAGAGCACCAGGTGATTTTCAAACGCGTCCGCACCAGCCAGCATCACCTCCGGCCGGTTAGGAACAACCTCACGCCACAATTCGCGCGCCGGCTCCTTGGTTGCAACTTCCATCAATCGGAAAGTCCGTCCGCCCGAATTCGTGCGGATATAAAACACCCCAGCGTCCGAGGACTCTCCATCGCCCGGATGATGATCGACATAATATTCATGGTTATCTTCGCGCGCCGCGATCACAGAAAAGTTACCGCCCGCGTGCCTGGCTGACAGAAACCGCACTTCGCTCGCCGTGTGACTTGCGCTCGTTAATACTAAAAAACTCCCGCTCCGGGTGCGCTCCACCGCGATGCGGAACCGCTCATCTTTTTCTTCATACAGCAAAATCGGCGCCTCGCCTGAACCCAGCACATGCCGGTACAAGCGATGCGACCGTTTGGTGGTGTCATCCTCTTCTGTAAAAAACAGCGTGCGATTGTCCGCCGCCCAAGCCACGCTGGTCACCCGCTCAAATCGTTCTTCCAGCGTCTCGCCACTCGACAGTTTTTTAATCTGCAGCGTGTACTGCCGGAATCCCGTAGTGTCCGTCGAATACGCCAACAGATCGTTATCGTCGCTCACCTCAAAAGAACCCAGCCCCAAAAACGAATGGCCTTCCGCCAACGCATTCAAATCCAGCAACACTTCTTCCGGCGCGCCCTCCACATCTCGCCGCCTGCAGCGAACCGGATACTGCTTGCCCTCTTCCGTGCGCGTAAAATAGGAGTACCCCCGCAACCGGTGCGGCACTGACAAATCCGTCTGCTGAATCCGCCCCAGCATCTCCTGATAAAGTTTTTCTTGCAGGCCTTCTGTTGGCAGCAACACCTCGTCGGTGTAAGCGTTCTCCGCCTTCAAATGTTCAATGACCTCCGCGCTTTCTTTATTGCGCAGCCACGCGTAATGATCCACGCGCCGGTCATCATGCAGCACCATCTCCACCGGTTCTCTTCGCGCAACAGGAGGTCTCGCCGCACCGGCGCTCACGCCGGCTCCGGAAACATTCCCTGTGCTTTTCTCGGCCGTCGCTTGGCCGTTCGCCGCTGTGGTTGCAAGAATTGTAGTCGTTGTTCTTAAGTCTTTATCCATGCGCCCCGATTCGTGATTTCGCGCAGTCTAACCCCACGGCTAGATCCACGCTGCCCACAATGTCTCGTTCAGATAAAAATTGACTTCGTCCGCTATACTAACGGAACTTCACACCCGTAGAAAGCCATCGCCACAGACCTAATACGCGCCGCGAGGCTCAGAGAAACAAATACAAAAATAGCCGTCCCGCACATTACTAAACTAAGAAAAAACAAAGAACCGGTCATTCCGAGCGAAGCAAGCCGACGCTTTTTCCCCTCCTTCGCTCCTGCGAAGGAGTCGGCTTGCGCAGTCGAGCGACTGTCTACTTTGTCAAGCGTTTTCCGCGACCAACCCGGCACAGCTGAATGCTGCTCGCGCCTCACGCGCCCGCGCATTCAGTCGCACCAACAACTTATGCGCCAAGGCCACACGAATCACTCTCTTGGGTTTCCCTTTGGCCGCCATCCGTTCCGCAAACGCCGCAAAGTCCGGGTTGTAGCGGCGCACCACTCCAGCCACCACATACAAAATCGCGCGCACATTGCGGCGACCTCCACGCACCGCTCGTTTGCCTTCGCGCTTGCCGCTGTCTTGCGCCAGCGGTGCCACTCCCACTAACTTCGACACCGCTTTGTTCGACAGCGTTCCGATCTCCGGCAAATCCGCCAGCACTCGCGCCACCGTGCGTCCCGCCACTCCTTTGATCGAGCGCAGCGCCTCTTCCAGCTTTTGCCACAGCGGATCGCTCGCCAACAATCCCGCGATTTCTGCTTCCACTTCGCGCATCTGCTGCTTGGCTACTTTTAGCACCGCGTCGAAGGTCCTCAGCACCCGCGGCTCGTCCACCAAGTGCCGCTGATTTTTCTGATCGGCCGCCAACCTCGACAGCTGCTGCAGCCGCCTGGACAGCGCCTTTAAACGTTGTTGTTCCGCGCTGGCCGGCACCCTCGCTTCACACTTTTTTACTTCCGCAAACCGCGCGATCACCTGAGCATCGATCCGATCGGTCTTCTCCAGCAGCCCCAGGGCCTTGGCAAACTCCCGTACCCCTCGCGGATTCAGCACCGCCACTCCCACTCCTTCGGCCCACAACCTCTGCACTGCTTTTTTCTCGTATCCCCCGGTGGCTTCCATCGCCACCAGTTCCACCTGCTGCTGCTGGCAGAACTCCAGCAGCGCGCTGATCCCTTCCACAGTGTTGTGGAAGGAACCTGTCGCTCCCTGCGGAGCCACAAAGGCTTCCAACGAGATAGAAGAAACATCCACTCCACAAATAATTCGAGCCACGGTAACCTTCCTTGTGCGTGCGATGGAATCGTCTGGCGACTGTTCGGTCGTGCGTGACTGCGGCGGCGGTCCCTAAGCTCGACTTCGGTTGTGCACCGGAGGAATCACGGGCGCCGCCCGCCGCGTGAGGGGTGCGATCTAGATCGCACCCCTCACAGCGACATTCTCACCCAACCTGCCGCCTCTACCTAGATACAAGGAATCTCTCTTCGATTTACGCGTCGCAATCACCGCCCTCCGCCCCGCAACTATCGCGTCTTCTCGCTCCTAGGTCCCCTCGCGGCCTCCGTAATTCTCCTTCTCTTTATTCGTCAATATTTTCCCGATCTCTATCGCGATACCTTTCGGACTCAAGCCGCGGTCAATAGAATTGGCTGATCGTTCGTGATCACCAAAGTGTGTTCGTAATGCGCTGACATCCTGCCGTCACTGGTCTGTACCGTCCATCCATCCGCGTCCAGAAATACTCTTCCAGATCCAGCCGCGATGATCGGCTCTACCGTGATGACCAGGCCCTCCGTCAATATCTCCCTGGAATTCGCGTCTCGATAATTGGGAACACTGGGCTGCTCATGAATCGTACGACCGATCCCATGGCCACCAAGTTCACGGATCACGGAGAAGCCGCTTCGCCGCACTTCCCATTCGATCTCGCGCCCTATCTCCGACACGCGCGCACCAGCCCGCGCAACCTTCATCGCGCAATGGAATGCGCGCTCGGCACACGCCATCAAGCGAGATTTCTCTTCCGAAATGTTTCCCACTCCAAGAGTGAGAGCCGCGTCGGCCATAAATCCATTTTTCTCTATGGTGACGTCTAGCTTCACAAGGTCGCCCTCGCGGATTTTCCGCGCGCCAGGGATTCCATGCACGACTTCATCGTTCACACTAATCAAATTCACACCGGGAAAGCCGTACACCAGCGCGGGCGCCGGCCGGGAGCCGTGCGCTCGTATCACCTTCGCCCCAGCCTCATCCACTTCAGCCGTTGTGACTCCGGGCCGCACCGCACCCTTCATCGCTTCCAGAGTGCGCCGAACGACAAGGCCCGCCGCACGCATACCCGCCAATTCCTCTGCGGTTTTGATCGACATCGCTTCTCCGGATCGCCCTTATTTGCTGCCACTTTAGATAGAACTCGATTTGTTCCGGCGTAACTGGCACCATCTTACTCGCGATTTTCTCCGAGTGACGGATTACCATGCCGGACGAAACTGAAATTAAACTTAAAATTCGCGACCTTAAAGCTTTCCAGCGCATCTTGAAACGGCTCGGCGCCAAGCCCGTGGGTTCTGCAACCGGCCGCGTTCATGAAGAAAACCTAATTTTCGACACGCCCGATAGCGGTCTCGCCAAACATGGCCAGCTTCTCAGGCTCCGCACCGAAACAGCAGCGCCGTCCTCCAAAAAATCGCCCAAAGCCAATAAAACCAAAAAGTCGCGCAAAGACGCTCCCACATCTTCAAAATCGCTCATACCAACTCGGCAAATCCTCACCTTCAAGCGCCCCACCGCGCAGCAAATGGCAACTCATACGAGCCACTATCCATCCTTCGGCTCCCACAAAGTCCGCGACGAAATCGAAGCGCAGGTCACCGACTCCGCCAACCTGGTAAAAATCTTCGAAGGCCTGGGCATGCGCGGCTGGTTCCGCTACGAAAAATACCGCACCACCTACCAATTACCGGCCAAACAGTCCTGGGCGCGCGGCTTGCTCATCGAAGTCGACGAAAGCCCCATCGGCACTTTTGTAGAATTAGAGGGCCCTCCCGCCGCCATCGATCATGCCGCCGCCGAGCTTGGCTATTCAAAAAAGGACTACATCCTGACCAATTACCTCTCGCTTTATGTCGAAGACTGCAGGCGCAAGGGTCAACAACCGCAAAACATGCTCTTCTCCAATAAAAATAGCTGACGCTCTTTCAAAAAAGTTCACATTCTGAAAATTTTCTGCCGCAAACGTCATTCTTTGCTTGACTTGCGGCGCTCGTCGGCTTATCACTGCTCAGGGCATCGGGCGTGCTTTTTGTTTTCCAACGCCTATGCCTCGAAGCATACCCGACCTTTAGTTCCGGGTCGTCAGTACGGAGCAAATTCTCTCTCGATGTACTTAAGCGGCGAACTCGAGCCTGAGCCTGGCGGCGGCGTCCCGGCCAGCCAGATACGAAGATGTTTCGGCCATAACCACATCTTCGTGAGTTTTTCGGGCCTACCTTCGGCCCCGGTGCAACCCGCCGCTGCAACACGTGTCGGGAAAAATTCGCCTGTCGGGAGGGCTGCCCGGGGCTAGTGGCAAGTCCATTTCGTCCAGGAACTTGCCCGCAGCCTGTCGTCAGGTTTGCGGGTTTTTTGTTAGTCAATTCACGGCACGCAACGCAAGGAAGCACAACAGCACAAGGAAGACGTTATGGAACTGTACGCAACCGAACTGATGGGCTCCAAAGCCTATGACCTCCAGGGCAACTACGTCGGAAAGGTGCGCGAGTTCTTTGTCGAGCCCGCGGACCAACCCAATCGTATTTCCCATTTTCTGCTGACGCGCGGCCATTTTCCCCCGCTGGTAGCTCGTCACGACCAGATCGCTTCCGTTGCGGTGGGCGAGATTCGCCTCAACGTCAGTGAACGCGCGCTCCAGCTTTATGAGCCCAATGAATCCTGGCTCGCGGTACAAAAGGATTTACTCGACCAGCAAATCATCGACATCCGCGGCCGCAAAGTTGTGCGCGTCAATGACGTCGACCTCGTCGAACTTCGCTCTAACGGCAACACCGAACTACGCCTCACCCAGGTCGACGTCGGCCTCCCGGGTGCCGTCCGCCGCTTGCTCCACGGCGTGGTTTCGCCCGCCATGATTCGCAGGCTGCAAAGCGGCCTCCCGCAAAGCACCATCCGTTGGGAGTTCGTGAATTTGGTTGAGCCCGATCCGCTACGCCGCGTGAAGCTGCGCATCACCCACGAAAAACTGGAAGACCTGCATCCCGCCGATCTCGCGGCTATCATGGAAGACCTATCCGCCGCCGAGCGCCAAGGCATCATCGCCTCTCTCGATGAGCAAACCGCTGGCGCCGTGCTCGCCGAACTCGACGAACGCCTCACCACCCAAATCGTGGAAAAACTCGATCCCGGCAAAGCCGCCGACATCCTCGAAGAAATGGCTCCTGACGCCGCCGCTGACCTTCTCGCCGACCTGCCCAAGCAGACTTTCGACGAAGTCCTCGAGGAGATGCCCGGCCAAGAAGCCCGGGAAGTTCGCGAACTCTTGCAATTCGATCCCAGCACCGCGGGCGGCATGATGAATCCCGATTTCGCTTACGTTGGCGAAGAGACCACCCGTGACGAAGTAATTCAATGGATGCGCAATCAGGACTTAAATCTCGAGCAGCTCGATACTATCGTGCTCCTCGACAAATCCGCTTCCTTCGCGGGAACTGTTACCGTTTCACGCTTGCTGCTGGCCGCCCCGGAACAAAGCGTCTCCGAACTGAAAATGGAGCCGCTGTTAAACCTCGAGCCTGACGCCAAAGGCGAAGAAGTCTTCGAGTTATTTGACAAATATAACTTGCGATCTTTGACTGTGATCGACGAGCACAAGCATCCCATCGGCGTAATCACCGTCGATGACGTTGTCTCGCGCCTGGTCAAAAGTCAGTAATTTTTATTAAAAGTAGCAGCCACTAATAATCCTTAAGGGAAGGGAATCGTAAAGCATCAATGGATTGGAGCGCCATTTCCGAAAGGTTCGCCACCGTCCGCTCCGGCGGCACGGACCTGCAGAAGCGCATCCGCGGTCTGCGCAAGCGCCTCACGCTGTTGCTCGCGGTGGTGGGCCCCGGCCTGATTACCTCCAACGTGGACAACGACGCCGGCGGCATCTCGGTCTATACGCAAGCGGGCGCGCACTACGGTTATGCCTTGCTCTGGTCACTGATCCCCATGACCATCGCGCTGTACGTAACCGAAGAAATGTGCGCGCGTCTCGGAGTCATCACCGGCAAAGGCCTCTCTGATTTAATTCGCGAAGAGTTCGGCTTCCGCCCCACCTTCTTCGTGATGGTCACCGGTTTCTTCGTGGATTTGGCAAACGTGGTCGCCGAATTCGCCGGTGTTGCCGCCGCCATGGAGATTTTCCACATCAGCAAATACGCGGCTGTGCCTATCGCGGCGATTGTTGTCTGGGCCTTGGTATTGAAAGGCACCTATCGTCAGGTGGAGATCATCTTTTTCTTTGCTTGCGGTTTTTATGTGACCTACATAATTTCCGCGTTGTTGGCCAAGCCCGACTGGATCGTCGCAGCCCGTGCCACGGTCGTTCCCAACATTCACTTCACCTCCGATTATTTGCTTATGCTGACCGGCTTGATCGGAACCACCATCGCCCCCTGGCAGTTCTTTTATTTGCAGGCTGGCTTCGTTGAGAAAAAAGTCGGCCCGCGCCAATATCCCCAAGCCCGCGCCGATGTATTGGTCGGAAGCATCAGTTGCATGGTCATTGTTTTCTTCATTATCGTTTGTACCGCGGCTACTCTTTACGCCACCGGCCATCGCGACATCAACGAAGCCAAGGACGCTGCTCGCGCTCTGATTCCGCTCGCAGGCGTGTGGGCCGGCTACCTCTTCGCCTTCGGTTTGCTGAACGCCTCGGTCTTCGCCGCCTCTATTTTGCCGCTCTCCACCGCGCACGTTATTTGCGAAGGCCTCGGCTTTGAAGCTGGCATCGATCATAAATTTGAAGATGCTCGCATTTTTTATGGCCTGTACACCGTTCTCATCGCTGTCGGCGCAGGCGTTGTCCTGCTCCCCCATGCCCCGCTTTGGAAAATCCTCATTTTCTCCCAGGTAGGCAACGGCATCTGGCTTCCCGTCGTCATCATTTTTATCCTTTTGCTCGTGAACCGCCGCGACCTGATGGGCGACTATGTCAACACTCTGACCTTCAATATCATTGCCTGGGTTACGGCCATTTTCATGATCGGCCTCACTCTCTTTTTGTCCTACGCATCGCTCTTCCAGGGCGCTCCCGCGTCTCAATAACCTCACCGACACGCCGCACCCTACAGGCAATCCGTCATATTCCTACTCGTATTGCCCTATCGAGCCTTAGCCACTGGCATGCTAAAAGAAATCATCCCCGCCAGACCAAAATTAGTCGCTTTACCCATTACGTAAGCGCAAGAGTTCGCGAAAAAAAACGGAGGAATTAAAATGAAACTCGTTCTTGGCACAGCGGTGATGATTCTCCTTGTCGGCGCCCCCAGTTATGCCCGGCAAGAGCCCGATAAAGATAAACCTCAGCAAGAAGAACCGAAAAAACAGGAAGAACCGAAGAAGGGCGAAGAACCGAACAAAAGCCGCCAGGAGCAGCCCGCCGACAAATCCAAGCAGGAGCCTGACAGGCAACAACAAACCCAGGATCGCACCAAGCCCGCGCAGCAAAATGATCGCACCCAGCAACAGCAGCAAGATGACCGCAATCGCAATCAGGCGGCAAAGCCTGCCCAACAGCCCGCGCAGCAAAATGATCGCACCCAACAGCAACAGCAAGACGAGCGAAACCGCAATGAGCAGTCCAAGCCCGCTCAGCAGCAAGATCGTCCGCAAGACCAGCAGCGCGCCCAGCAGACCGGGCAACACAACGACCGTGCCGCTGCCAATGACCGCGGTAACACTGGCAAAGCCAACGAGCGCGGCGGTACCCGGCGCGTTCCCGACGAGCAATTTCGAGCTAGTTTCGGCAGCTCACATCATTTCCATGTGCAGCGCGGCGACCGCCGCTTTAATTATGGCGGCTATTATTTCCAATACTCCGAAGCGTGGCCGTCTGATTGGGACTACAACGATGATGGACATCGACGGCAACTATTACCTGATCAATCCGCGCCATCCGGGCGTCCGCTTGCTGGTGGTAATCGTCGACTGACTCCTGACACGCACGGTCCTGAGTGTCGTCATCGTCCGCCCACGCGCAACCGCAGTTGCGCGCGTGGGGTTCTATTTTTATTTTTGAATTGAAGCAGCCAGCCCTTAAACTCAAATCAGTAGGCTGAGCAGTTACTGGAACCAAAAAATAACACCGTGGCATCCAACCTCAGTCAGCTGAAACACTCATCAAAATTTCACTCGGAGGCGCGCATGAGAAAGCTAACGGGTCTGCTTGGAGTTCTTTTGATTTTGTCGCTTGCGGCATTCGCCCGGCAAAGAGGCGGCGGGGGCGGCCATCCTCAAGGCGGAGGCGGTCGTCAAAGCGCCGGCCCTGCTCACGTTGGAGGTGGCCACATTCCCGCTCACGGACCTACTGCATCTCGAGGTTCAGCTCCGGCCCAGCGCGGTGGCGGCGCGGTTCAGGCACAACGCGGGAATGAAGGAGGAGGAGGCCGCCCAGGCGGCGAGCAAGGCCGTGCATCGTTTCGCGACCAGCAAGGCCATCCAGAAGCTCCTCACGTTCACGCGGAAGGTGATCGTTGGATCGGTCATGACTCTGGCCGCAACGACGCTCATTACCATCTCGATCGGCCTTTTGAACACGGACGCTTCGGCGGTGAAATTGGCCGCAACCACATTTATCGCATAGAAGGCGGAGGCCGCGACCGTTTCTGGTTCGGCGGCTTTTACTGGGGCGTCGCGCCTTACGACTACGACTACACCAACGATTGGCTGTGGAACAGTGACGACGTCGTGTTGTACGACGATCCCGATCACCCAGGCTGGTATCTCGCGTATAACACCCGCCTCGGAACCTATGTCCACGTGCAGTATCTAGGCAACCAGTAGCCCCGTTGAAGTAACCTGGTCCGCATCGCGCATCGGCTCACCCCACACGCTCAATTCGCGTGTGGGGTTTTTTCTTGCGCTGGGCCAACACGGTCGTGACAATTAGAATCTGTTCACTTTCGCCCGCTAACAACATTGCCTTTTATCTCTGCTAACCGGTACGCGAAATAGTTCACGATACTCTCGCGACGGCATTGGGTGAGTTTCCGATAAGTGCGTGACTTAGGTAGAAGGTACCGAGATCGGCCGATTAGACGCGCTTGTTGGCGGCGAAGCGGAGGCGGATGTAATCGGCGGTCCACTTGCCCTCGGCGTCGCAGAGTTCCGGACGCAAGGCTTCTCGGACTTCAGCGATATACGAGGGTCGTTCGGCGGGCGACAACGTTGAAGTGAAACTCTCGGCAAAGGTTTCCAGCCAACCGGTGACATCACCAGGGAGCGGA
This sequence comes from uncultured Acidobacteriota bacterium, assembly GCA_963733775.1. Lineage (GTDB taxonomy): Bacteria > Acidobacteriota > Terriglobia > Acidiferrales > UBA7541 > Acidiferrum. The sequence continues at coordinate 109,267 of CAVTEE010000007.1, forward strand.
GTTGGGCGAGGTATTAGGGCGATATAGCTTACGACGAATCCGCCGCGCGTCAGTTGCTGGGAATAGTCTTCGACGGTGGGGAAATACCAAGGGCTTGCAGCTTCTCCGTCCATGCCGCGGCGATTGAGGGTTTCAACTAACGCCTTTTTGATTTTGGCGACGCAACCGTGGCCACCGAGTTCGCCGACGAAACGTCCGTGCGGTCTGAGTGCACGATTCACTCCGGCGATGACCTTGGCGGGATCGCGCATCCAGTGCAGCGCCGCGTTGCTGAATACGGCGTCGAATTCGCTATCGAAATCGAGAGCTTCACCGGTCATTACGCGGACGTCCAGGCCCAGTTTTCGCGCGGCGTCGATTTGCTGAGCGCTCGCATCGACGCCGATGACGTGGCATCCCAACGCGGCGAGCTTCGCAGTGAGCACGCCGTCGCCGCAGCCGAGGTCTAAGATGCGCTCACCAGTGCGCGGCGCGAGCAGCTCAACTACGGGCGCGCCAAGGTCAGCGACGAAGCGGGCGTTGCGGGCGTAGCGGTCAGGATCCCAAGTTTGCTGGTGTGCCATTTTCGATGTGGTTCGCCGTGACAGAGTAGCTTACCAGCCCTTCTGTTTCCGGCTTTTGGTAATTCGGTTTCTACAATCCGTATGTTTGCCACATCCCGGGTTGAATCTCCCCACATGCTCAATGCGCGTGTGGGGTTTTTTGCTACGCCAGAAAAAAATGCCTCCTTCCCGTCGTGGACACAGTTATGCCTGGCAGAGAAGTCCCGGGACGTCTGAATCAACTCATTAGGTCATCGCCTGAATTAACAAAACTGCTGCGATGCCAGCCAGTCCAGCGTAAACATATTTGAGGTAAGTTTCCTCGCGCAGGCGACGATTCACTAGCCTGCCGAGCAAGATCGCTGGGATCGCGGCAGGTAACGATATCAGGTAGTAGTGCGTCACGGCCGGCACCCACAGACCTGCCAACCAATATCCGGCCATCCCTATGATGCTTGCCGGGAGAAAGTATCCTTGCAAGGTCGCGCGGAAATGTTGAGGCGACCATCGTCGCATAGCCCCGTAGATCGCTAGCGGAGGACCGTTCATTCCGTAGGCTCCTCCGAGGACGCCAGCGAAGAAGCCGCAACCCAAAAGCCAAGCCAAATTGTCCGTTTTAAGCTCGAGTGGCTTGCTGCCAAAGAGGGAGTACGCGGAGAACGCTATGAGTACAATGGCCAGCGCCACCTTGGCCGTCCGTTGATGGCTACTCGTCAGCAGCGAAAGGCCCACAGGGATTCCAAACAGCGTGGCGAACATGAGCCATCCCGTGCTGCGCAAGTGAATTTTCTGCCAGTCCTGGATAACGATAATGCCAGCGATGGTGATCGATATTAGTACCGCCAGCGGAGCCGCAACTCTGAGGGGAAGCAGCAAGGCCAGCAAGGGAACCGCAAAGAGTGCTTCGCCAAATCCTAATGCGGATCGAATCAGCGTCGCGAGAAACACCACCAGGACCACATAAACTGTCGTGCCGTCCATCACCGCACGGCCATCCGCTGATGCGCCAATTTCTTTAGCCTCTCCCAGCTTCCACTTTTACGGCCGCCTCCCTTCTGCTGATGGAACGGATTGCCCGAAACTCTGGTAACGGAACCCACTTCTCCCGTTACCGCGTTATCGGAGACCACACGCTCTGTTCGGCAGCGCCCACCATTCACCAACTGTAGTGAACTTTGTAGCTCACTGTTTTCTCTCCGCCAACCGGAATCTGCGCAAGGAATTCCATTGTGCGACTATCCACCTTCTTGAAGGGGTCAGAATTCTTGAGAATGTCCCAATTCGTCCAGCGGTAAAGATGTTCGACGATGCGCACCTCGACAGGCTCGCTCTTGTGATTGCGCACCTTGATTTCAAATGATTCGTCGAGCCACCCGCCATTGAAATCTGCGCGGTATCCCGTGCGGATGCGCTCCCCGGTCATATCGAAGGCGTTGCCGGTATAGAGGCGGATGGTCTCGTCTTTCGGCGTGTGATCGATATTGTTCTCGCCGGTGAATTCGAGTTGACCATCATCATCGCGGCGATAGAACCGCACGCGTCCTTTTGGAAGCGGCATGCCAAGATGATTGTCTGAACTGTTCTTGAACTCTTGCATGACCCAAACTTTGGGATTGGAGAGGATGCCATAGCTCTCCTGCTGGCGAATGCTCTCCATTGGCCAATTCTGATAATTTTGGTCTACTTTCAATCCATCGTAGACATAGAGAGCCTTGGACTGAATCCCGGCAGCGCGGACCATTTCTACCTGCTTGGTTTCGCGATCGTGGAGAGTTGTGGCGTGCTCAAGGGTGTAGAGATGATATTCGTCGAAAGTCTTTTCTGTCACCGGTGGACCAAATTGGCCTCCGCCTATTCCAGACCCAAACCCCACGGCACCTCCCATCACCGCTGCCCCTGGCGGCGCAACTTTGTTCACATCCCCCGCCATTAACTTGAGACGCGCGTCGCGAAAAGTTTTACCGCTCTGATTGTCGAGGGTTACCCAGCCGACCATCTCGAGCACACTGGATTTCGGCGGCGCAATCACGTTGTAACTTGCATTCCAGTTCATCCCGCCCGTCACATAACTAAATTCTGCCGACGTAGCACCCGGCTTATCGCTTAGGAGTTCCCAAGAGAGCGTGGGTTTGAGCACCGTGTCGTCAGCCAGCGCAGGGAATACGGGCTGACCTGGCAGGGAGAATTGCAGCTTGCCGTTTACCTCAATGATGGGTTGCTCGCTGCCTTGGGCCACTGCGGCCTGCTGCGCGGCATATTCTGCGCCGTACATTTGGAATGCGGCGTTATGCGGCACGTACCCGCTGCGAATGATTTTGCCCTGCACGGTTCGCACCGCGCCATCCTTGTCGGTCTCGAGAAAATCAATGGTCTTGCCCTCATTGAGGGAGAGGAGCAGCTGTTGCGAGACGGGATCATTGCGGTAGTTCTGTTCGAGAATCTGAATATGACGGCCGGGATCCAGCGGACGCAGGATCACGGAATCAGGTTCGAGGTGGGCAGTGATGTCGGTGACCTGAACGTGGTTAACACCTGAGCGCAAATCGAGGGGCAGCTTCTGACGCACGACGGCAAACTGCTGGTTGTAAATCGTTAGGGCGGGAGAATCGCCCTTCAGCTCCTCCGCTGTGTCGGATGCAAAGACGGAATCGAATTGATGGAGCGCGCCCCACAGAAGGACTGCAGACAAGCACAACCCGGCGATCCGTTTTGCGATATGCATGTCGACTTCTCAAACGAGTTAATTACTCGGGGAGTATACAACCAGGATAAGAAATGTCGGCGGATATCTGCGGAGAGGGGCTACCCTGCGTAGTCGCGGAATCGGAAACGGTCCCGCGACACATCGATTGCATCCCTCCAATCCGTATGTTAACTTTGCGCGGTAAAGGGAAATCGCTCAAGAACCTCGCGACGGTCGACGTGCCACACACCAAACAACTCTCGCCATCGACTATTGGCGCTCCAAAGACCCTCGGTCCCTTGAGCGTGGAAGAGTCGGAACTGCTCAGACAACTCGATCTTTCGCGCATGCCACGCCACGTGGCCGTCATCATGGATGGCAACGGCCGCTGGGCGCAGCGCCGCCATCTTCCTCGCATTGCCGGCCATCGATACGGCACCAAGACGGCTCGCACCACCATTGAAACTTGCGCGCGGCTGAACATCGAAGCTCTGACGCTCTACGCTTTTTCCGTCGAGAATTGGCGCCGCCCCAAAGTCGAAACCGATTTCCTCATGCAACTTCTGCGCGAATATATCCGCAAAGAAATGCCCCTCATCCAGCGGAATAATATTCGCATGCGCTTTCTCGGCCGCATCGATGAGCTTCCCCTCGGCGTGCAGAAAGACGTACGCCAAGCCACCGAGCAGACCGCCGCAAACACCGGCATGTGCCTGTGCATCGCCTTCAACTACGGCGGCCGCGCGGAAATCGTGGACGCCATGAACGCCATCCTCGCGCAGCGCGCAGGCAACGGAACGAATGGTAACGAGGCGGGCGGCCATGCGGCTAATGGTCACGCTACTACGAGACGCAACGGTCATGTGCCCGCGAAACCGAAAAACGGGGACGCGGTCGAACCCGCGCGGATCGACGCTAATGGCCACTTTCAGCGCATCACCGAAGACGAAGTCTCCAGTTACCTCTACACCGAAGGCCTGCCAGACCCCGATCTGCTCATTCGCACCAGCGGAGAAATGCGCGTAAGCAACTTCCTGCTGTGGCAAATCGCCTACGCCGAAATGTACGTCAGCGAAACACTGTGGCCCGACTTCAATCGTGCGCGCCTGCTCGAAGCGTTGGTGGAATTCCAAAAACGTGATCGCCGCTACGGCGGCCTGAATCAGCCAAATTCTCCCGCCAACTCCGACGAAGCCTCACTAGCCGCCTCACCCCACGCCGCCGGCAAATAAACGTCGTCATAGCCGCTCTCTCGTTGAATAAAAAAGAAAAGGCCTCCCCCTACAAAAATGTAAGGGCAGGCCCGCCAAAAATCCGCGCCGGTCTACTTCACCGAAACTTCACGCGCCAGATGGCTCGCAATTAATTCTCGTAAATCACTGCGTTTTTTTCCGGATTCGATCATTGCCTCGCGGCTGCCATAATGCTTGCTCGCGATGGATGCGCCTTTGGTGTCTAGCTGATCAAACGCCGCCCAATTCGGATACAACAAACCAACAGCCACGTCCCAATCGTGCGGATGATCTACCACCGGGTTGGTGAAAACTTTGTACTCCAGGATGTATCCTGCTTTCTTGAATTCGTCATAGATCGGTTTAAGGTTTTCCCGGAAGTCCTTCCAGAATGCATCTCCCTGGCCGGGCTTGATCGAGTAATAATTCACGCGCCATACCGGCCCTACTTCATAGTTGGGGTTCTGCGCGAGCATCGCGCTCGCCATCAACAACGTCGCCGTTAACACAGTTATCGACAATACTTTTCGCATTGGTAGCTCCTCACAATCAGAAATTCAGGATGTTGTTGTTAGGCCCGGGTTCCAGTGAGAGGCCGCGAATCTACCACCCGTCCCACCCTTCGTCAATCTCACTTGCCGCATCGCGCCCGCATCTCCCCATCGCAGATCACAACTAACACGGAGGGTGCCCCACCCTCGATTTTTAGGGTGGGTCTTAGCAGTTTTTTTAGTCGGGAATGTTTTATTCCATCGCGCTCGGGTCTTGGACGGAAAATTTCTGACGAATTTTTCAGCCGACATGTGCCCACCAATATTTTCAGCACGCAATGTGATGTAATGTTCCGGCACTAAAACAGGGGACTAGTCTTTCATGACTTGGAAAAGAGTGGCGACCGCCGCGGTATTAATTCCCGTGGTTGTTAGCCTCGTTTTGTGGGGCTCAACAATCGTTGTAGCGCTGGTGTTGGCGCTGGTGATGTTACTCGCGCTCTTTGAATATTTCACGCTCGGCGACGCGATGGGTCACCGCGCCTATCGCTTCTGGACCGCCACCTGCGCACTTATTATTTTGTACCTGCAATGGCTGACCACTGCAGTCCGCTGGGGAGAATTCGGCGGCATTATTTATCCCCAGCGGTTAGTCTGGCTCCTTCATAGCTTTTTCCCCCGCGCAGAAGACGCGATCTTTCTTTTCGTGCTGGGAATTGCATTCATAACGCTGGCAACCAAACGCCCCATCGTCGAGGCCCTGCCTTCCGCCGGCATCAGCTCGAGCGGCTTGCTCCTCGTGGCCTTTCCACTCACCTACACAATTCGCTTGCACGCGCTCGGCAGGGAAGGGCCGCGCCTCCTGCTTTTCGTACTGGTGTTGATCTGGGCCAGCGATTCCGCGGCGTACTTCGCAGGCCGCGCACTCGGCAAACATCCCTTCGCCCCGCATCTGAGCCCCAAGAAAACCTGGGAAGGCTCCATCGCCGGTTTCGCCAGCTCGATTGTTGTAGCCTTCGCGTTTATGCGCTGGCTTTCGGTGCCCATCGTGATTTTGCTTGGCGCGGCGGCCGTCGGCAACATCGCCGGGCAAATCGGCGATCTGCTCGAATCGGCCTACAAACGCAGCGCGGGAGTCAAAGACTCTGGCGCGCTCTTGCCCGGCCACGGCGGCATGCTCGACCGCATCGACGCCCTTATTCTGGCCATCCCCGTTGTCTGGTACTATTTTGTTTTGGTCTACCCGCCCAGCATTTAGGCGCATATCCCCACGAAGCGCAATGCGGCGAGTCGCTCAACGTTTAACACCCGTAACTCGGAAAGAGACTGCGTGAATCATTTAGCCATCCTGGGTTCCACCGGCTCCATCGGACGCCAGTGTCTCTCTGTAGTGGAATCGCTCCCCGATCAATTTGTCGTTTGCGGACTGGCCGCCGGCTCAAACCTCGACGAACTCGTCTCTCAAATTGAGCGGCACCGCCCCAATGTTGTTTCCGTTGCCACCGCGCAAAAAGCCGATGAGCTCGCCGAACGCCTGCGCGCTAAAAAGATCGCGCCGCTTCCCAGCATTCACCACGGGCGCGAAGGCATGCTGACGGTCGCGACCCTTGCGCGCGCCGAGATTGTCGTCTCCGCCGCCGTCGGCATCGTAGGCCTGGAAGCCACCTACGAAGCCGTAAAACTCGGCAAGACCGTCGCGCTTTCCAATAAAGAAGTTCTCGTCGCTGCCGGCGAACTGGTCATGGCCGCTGCCAAAAAAGCAGGCCGCGAACTCCTTCCCGTCGACAGCGAACACAACGCTGTGCACCAATGCTTGCGCGGCGGCAAATCCACCGAAGTCCGCCGACTGGTCCTCACCGCCTCAGGCGGACCGTTCCGCAAAACTCCACTTTCAAAATTCGACTCCATCACGCCCGAACAAGCTTTGGCTCACCCCAACTGGCGCATGGGCAACCGCATCACCATCGATTCCGCCACCATGATGAACAAGGGCTTCGAGATTATCGAAGCCCGCTGGCTCTTCGGTATGCGCCCCGATCAAATCGAAGTCGTGATCCATCCGCAGTCCACGGTGCACTCCTTCGTCGAATTTGTTGACGGCAGCGTACTGGCCCAGCTGGGTCCCACCGACATGCGCATGCCCATCCAGTACGCGTTAACCTATCCCGAAAGACTTGCATCTAACCAGATAGCGCTGGACTGGAAGAAACTAAAGCGTCTGGATTTCGCCTCGGCCAGCACCCGGCGTTTCCCCTGTTTGAAATTAGCGCGGGAAGCCATGAAAAAAGGCGGCGCTTTGCCTTGTGCTTTGAATGCCGCCGATGAAGTTGCCGTGGCTGCGTTTCTGGAGCGCCGGCTTTCTTTCCCGGGCATCGCTGAAGTGATCGAAAACGTTTTGGCCCGCACGCCACGCGGCAAGTTTGAAAATATGTCCGACGTGCTCGCCGCCGACGCGGAAGCCCGTCGAATAGCTAAAGAAGAAGTGGCACGGTTGTCGGTTGCAGCGGTGGCATCTTAGGCCGAATTTAATTACACAATAAAATTCGCCGTCGTAGAATAAGAATACTGCAGGGATAAAAGTCGGGAGAGAAAAGTCGCATGAATTTGCTGCTAGGCGTCGCGCTGGTTCTCGGTTTAATGATCATGATTCATGAGTGGGGCCATTTTATTGTGGCTCGGCTCTTCAAAGTGCGCGTCGACGTTTTCTCCATCGGCTTTGGTCCGCGCCTCTTTGGATGGAAAAGCGGCGCCACCGATTGGCGCATCAGCGCTCTGCCGTTTGGCGGCTACGTGCGCATGGCTGGCCAGGACATGTCCGACGTAGACGCGGGCGATAAACCGCCCACCGGTTCTTCCGATGAATTGATGAGCAAGCCCCGCTGGCAGCGCGCGCTGATTTCTTTTGCGGGGCCGGCAGTTAATTTGATTTTCCCAATCCTGGCGTTAGCTGTTCTGTTCATTGTGTTCGGCGTGCCTCATTCCGCTTACCTCGACCAACCTGTCCAGGTCGTGGCGTTAAGTTCGAAGTCCGACGCGCAAACCAGCCCATTTCGTCCCGGCGATAAAATTCTCAGCCTCAACGGCGTTGCAAACCCCACTTGGGAGCAAGCCGCAAAAGCCATCAAGGATGAAACGCCTGGCAGCGCTCTCACCGCTGAAGTGGAGAATGGCGGCGTGAAGCGCTCAGTGCAAACCACGCTCGGCGATTCCGCCAGCACGGATCGTTTGCTCGGCTATCCGCCGCTGCTCCCTGTGCTTGACGAAGTCGCTCCCAGCAGTCCAGCCGCCCACGCCGGATTGAAGGAAGGCGATACCATCCAATCTGTGGATGGTCAGAAAATTCAGTACTGGGGACAATTCGTCGATCGCGTGCGCGGTTCGGAAGGGAAGCCCGTGCAGTTGGATTTGCTGCGCAACGGCCAAGTCATTCACACGCAGGTGACTCCCGCGCAGGGCGTTACTGAATCCGGCGACAAAATTTATCAGGTGGGCGTCGCTGTCCGTGACCAGACTTCTTACCGCCGCGAAGGGCTCGGCGAAGGATTTCACGACGCGGTGGTCATGACCGGCGAACGCATTTCGGAAACCGTCGGAGTGGTAGCCAGATTATTCAGCGGCCGCGTTTCCATGAAGCAGCTTTCAGGTGTCGTGGGCATTTCTCGCGCTGCAGGCGAAGCGGTGCGCAAAGGCGCGCTCGCGGTCCTCTCGCTGATGGTGCTGATCAGCGTCAATCTCGGCATCCTCAACCTGCTGCCCATCCCTATCCTCGACGGCGGCAACATTCTGTTGCTTGCTATCGAAGGGATAATGCGCCGCGACCTGAGCATGGCCTTCAAAGAACGCTTCGTGCAGGTCGGCTTCGTCTTCCTGCTAGCCATCATGGCCTACGCCGTCTACAACGACGTAATGCGCATGCTCCCCATCCACTCCTAAATTCACGCGATCTCTTTGCCCTTTAGACTTTGGCTAGGAGCCGATCTTTATCTCGACTTGGTAGAGATGATAATGAGAATACGTGTGCCGCTCTAGGTAGCGACCGGAAGCCACGGTTGGCGATAAGTCCACCGAGTTACCCGGAATGGTTTTCCAATCCACGACAGCTATTCGCGGAAGCCACAGGCGGAGCTTGCTGTGGGGGATTTGCACCTCAGCGAAGTCGACCGTGGTGGTTAGTTTCTCCAGTTGAGCCTCTGGCTGCGGAGCCAACAGGTCGGTGCGCAAACGAAGGATGCGAAAGGTAGACTCATCAATCCACGCAATACCCTGGTGCAACATCGGGAAAGCCTCGGCTCCAATTCGGATCTCGCCGGGCGCGCCGACCAGGCCGGGTGTCTGGCTAAAGGCTACAACATCGGCATTGCGACCATCGATTTTTTGCCTTCCCAAATAACGGAATTGAGATTCCGCGCGCACCGTGGGATGGAAGTACTTCCACGCGAGGACGAAACCGTGCGCGGTCGGAGCTCGCGGATCTTCGCCGGGCTGACCGATGCCGTTATTCTGAAGGTCGGTTCTGTACTCGCTCATTTCTGCGCCGGTCGTGGTCCGGTGAACAAGAATCAGGTAGTTGAATTGTTGACGGCTTGAACGGCCCGATCGCGAGCCAGGTCTGCTCTGAATGACCTCTTCGCTGGAGATGAGGTTCGGCATCTGCAGCGACAACTCTTCGATTTCTTGCCCAACGTGAGTAAGCAGCGCGGGCAGATCCGTCTCGCCAGCTTTGAGACCGCGCAGTTCCGGCATGGCTTTCTGCAATTCAGAAAGAGAATCGTTCAGATATGGTTTTGATTCTTTGTACAGGCGTCTTTGCCGCGCTGCGGGCGTTTCGTTGGCTGGGAACTGAAGATCTTGGGGAGGAGCCGGGAATTGTAGCTCCTGGGTAAGAGGAGCCGCATTTTGTGCGCAGGCGATCAGCACAGCGAAGAAAAATACATGTAAAGACCGATGATCCATCAAGCCTCCGTCGGCTTGGCCGGTCCATCCCTTTGGTACGACGATGAATTTTAACACTGAGTGAAAGGGAACTCCCCGAGCAAATCTAACTCGTCTAGAACTATGCGCGCCGGGAGCGGCCGAAACAGAAACCATCCCGCGAGACGGCCTCTAACGGGCAACCTTTCGTTCGCTTAGAAGAATCTGTTCGCGGTAGGACTCGAAGTAAATCCTCAACTGTGTATCAGATCGGGATGAGATGGAATTATCAGGGCGAAGCGTTTGCAGCGCGATGTTGTTTTGCGGCTTAGCCTTCCCCGTTGTCGAGCCACCACTGCGGGACGAGTCGATTGCCCGTGTAACACCGCCGGGCATCAGTGGCGCAGATATATCCCGTATTCCAACGCAGAGTAATGGACCACATCGATGTTTCGATGCGCAAAGCGCGGAATCGAACACGAGAAAAGAACTAAAGGCCCTCGCGGATCTTCCTGTGAACTATCGGTATTGGTTGACAGAGGACGCCGCATACATCATTGCCCCAGAAGAACGCTGCGCATTTTTGCAACTTGGTTCCGATAAAGAGCGGGATCAATTCATAGAGCAGTTTTGGTATCGACGTAACCCCGATCCCGAGTCGTTCGAGAATTCTTTCCAAGAGGAGCATTATCGCCGCATTGTCTTTGCCAATAATAAATTTGGAACTGACATTCCAGGGTGGCAGACCGATCGAGGCCACATCTACATCCGATATGGTCCTCCTGACGTGTTGGCATCGCATCCGGCTGAAAAACCGATGTGGACGCCACCTAAGGATGCTCCAGCCAACGTCAAATATTCATGGGAGAACTGGCACTACAGGTATGCGGACGGTCTCGGAGAGAACGTTGATCTTGAATTCGTGGATGCGGCCGGGTCGGGAGAATACCTGTTACGCATCGGACTGAAAGACAAAAACACCTCCATTTTTGATCCGTACCACAACATTGGCCGCGATGATCCGCCGCCCGCCAGTTCCGAGAAAATTCGATTGAACGTATACACTGGCCACGGGCCGGTACCACGTATTCGCTACAAGGATTTGGAAGCGATGGCGGTTTCGAAGATCATCCGCGATCAAGTGTGTTTCGGTCATCGAATTCGGTTCGTACGAGCGACACATGCCTCCACAACGGCGACGATAGTTGTGGATCTACCGGAAGACGAGTTGAGTGCGGCCGTCAAAGATCGTAAGTCGACAGACAGTTTCGAAATATTTGAGCGCATAACCAGCCCGAGTGGGTGGGTAGTCTCTACATTTGAGACTCGCATTAATGGGGACGAGCCTGGTCGGGAGGATCCGAATCCAGAAACTACAGTTCCTTTGAAGCCCGGACTCTATCACCTCGCGCTGGTCGTAAAAGCCGTCGATAGTGGAAATACTGGCGTTAGTTATACGACGGTTGAAGTGCCAGGGTTCGATGAAATGGCGGCGCGGGAATAACTACAGTCTCGTGCCGGTCGGTCCAGTTGTTGTCGGCAGCTTGTGACGTCTGAAAAGCGTAAACGAGCTCTGGGATTGTCGTCAAAATAATTCAGTTGGCTTCGCACGAAACGCTATGGAGTGGGGACGCCAGCGGAGAATTTGGATTGGTCTTCGATTTGAGCCAACTGCTCACGCAGGCGCGCCGCTTCGGCGCGATACTTTGCCGCCTCGACGTGGTACTTCACAGCGGGAACGCTGCCGACCGCATTGAAGAGTTTGGTCATGGCATCGTTCTTACCTTTGCCGGTATGTGTTAACTGGTTGGCAAGATCGTCCTGGTCCTGTGCGTCGCCCTCTAATCCGGCAATGCGGCGCTGCAGATCCTGGATGGTCGCCCAGCGCTTAGCCCGGGCGATCGCAGCGTCGGTGACGGTGGCGTTGGCGGCTTCCCACTCGCCCGAACCGCGGTCCTCCAGCACCTCTTCGAAAGCGTGGAGATTGTTGGCGGCACGCTGATTTCCCAGATCAGCAGACAAGCGGTACCAGGTCACCGCCTTAGCGTCATTGGGCTCGATCCCTTGCCGGAACTGATACATCCAGCCGAGCTGGTTTTCCGCGTTGCTGTTCCCCTCTGCTGCAGATTTGTCATACCAGGACATGGCCTTGGCATAATCGGTTGGCACGCCGAGACCATTCTGAAAAATATATCCGATATTTTCCATGGCGTCGTTGCTGCCATGGTCCGCGGCTTTGTAAAACCAGGAAAGAGCCTCGGCGTAATCCTGCGGCTGGCCCCATCCTTCCTCGGCCATAAAGCCTAACTGGTTTTCGGCGTCAACGTTGCCATGGCCCGCGGCGCGAAGATACCAGGTATGAGCTTGAGCAAAGTCCTGCTTCACTCCATACCCGCACTGGTAAAAGTAGCCGACTTGCTTTTCCGCCTGCGAGAGATTCTGGTCGGCCGCTTTGCGGTACCAATCAAGGGCTTGTTTGTAATCACGCTTGACGCCAACACCATCCTCGAACAGGCGGCCCATATTATATTGCCCCAGCGCATAGCCCTGGTTCGCTGCGGAACGGTAGTAGCTCAGGGCGCGCTTGTAATCCCGTGGCACTCCAAATTTATGTTGGTACATGTAGCCAAGTTGATTTTCAGCTGGAGCAAAGCCCTGGTTCGCGGACTGCGTAAACCATAGGAGCGCCTGAGCGTAGTCTTGAGGAACGCCGATGCCGCTAAAATAATGGTTCCCGATGGCGAATTGCGCCTGCGCATCTCCCGCGGCGGCGGGCTCGCGAAGCGAGTAGAAGTCTTGGTCCTGCGTCGGCGCGGGCTGCGGTCGCGCTGCGGAAAGCAGGGTGAACATAAAGAAAGCTGCAATCGGGGCCCTGGCTCGAAAGCTCATGGAAATCTCCCCTTCGCGAATCTTCAAAAATAACTGGGAAGGATGCGACTGGAAATGGCTTCACTTACCTAACGCAACTCCAGCCCTCGCTGCAATCCGCACGACGGCATCCCACAACTGCCATCTTCACGTAGCCTGCCATGCGGAAGCTCCTATAACGATAGACCGCTTGTACTAAAGGGACAGAATGTGCTCAATGCCGTATTTGCAGACAGGGAGCCAGAATGAAGGGATTAAGGAGCGAGACTTTCGCATATCGGAGCTCAGCACGAAGGACGTTGTACTCGATTTCGCGGCATTGGCTAGGCTAATTGCGGCGCGCCGCTGCGGTGCGCCCATTATTCTGGATTGTGTTCGGTTTGGTCAGGCGGCGGAATCGGAAATCTGCTCTCCGATATTCTGATTTGAGAATTTAACGATCATCACTTGATATCCGATGAGTTCCATGGGTGTCTCGGGCTTATCGGAAAAGAATTCGTCGAATGCGAGATCGACGCCTTCCGCCGTGGTGTAATCATGAGAGATGATGATTCCGCCGAGACTGAGCCTTGGATAAAAAAAGTTCAGACAATCCAACGTGCTTTGATACAAGTCGACATCCAGGTGTACGAAGGAGAAATGGCGATTACGGACATTTGCCGCCGAAGGCGGGAAGATCCCCTCATGAAATTCAACCGGCAGACCTTTTAGATATTCCTGAACTTTTTCAAGGCTGCAGCTATACGCACCTTTTGAAAACCTGGGATCTTGCGGTCCAGGATCCGGCAGGCCCTCAAAGGTATCGAACACATGTATGGTTTTGCCGCTGGAATATTCTCCGATCAGACGCGCCGAGCCTCCGCGCGACGTCCCAACTTCAGCAATGTCTCCCTGCACCCGCGCGGTAGCTCGTAATGCACTCACCAGTTGGCAGCCTTCTGCTGGATTCTGCTGGAGATGGCCGGTAGATTTAAGGCGCATTACGTTTTGCAAAAGCGCTTTGCGATCGTTGGATGCGTACTTGGCAAGGACTATGCCACGTTGCGCGCATAGCGACTTCGCAAGATCTCCGAGTTGCTCTCGGACCTTCATTCAGTTCGACAATTATCGGAATTTCGCGCGGTGTGGACGAGCATTTCTGGATTTTATTGTATTCCTTAAATTCCGCAGGCAGTAAGGGAATTTTGTTCCCGCTGATCCTTCGAACATCTGGGCCAATTAGAGGTTTTGCTGACACTGAGCGAACCTATGGTGGTGTCGTATCCTCTGGCACTACTGTAATTTTGCGCCCCAGTTAAGAACCAGCGACATTGGTGTCATTGCCGTTTTAATTTGCGTGTTGATGAGAAATTTCTGACCGTCATTGCTGACGTCGTAAACGAATTGTTCGCTAGTGGCGATCATTTCCCGCGGATTGGCTTGGAAAAGAACTACCGGGGTACCGGCGTCAAAATTGGCGCCCGTTTTTACCGGCACAGCCATAATATTGCTGTCGCCGGAAAGGTAGAAAAGCTCTTTTCCATCACCCCGCCATCGCGCTTGATCGCCTCCCGCGTTTGACACTTGCCACCTCCCATGCCCCTCGGGAAAAGAGGTGACGTAAATCTCCCATCGGCCACTCTCGTTGGAGGAATACGCTAGCCATTTGCCGTCCGGTGAAAAACGGCCGTCTTTCAGCGAGGAATTCCTTTTGAGAAATTGCACGGAACGGAGTTCCGGCATGGTCATAAACCACAGTTCCGAGCCACGCTGATAAATTATATATTTCCCATCGCGCGACCAGTCGGTCGGAAATACATCAACGGGGCCCTGTCCGATGACCTTTTCGTCGTTTGCTCCGTTGCTGTCCTTCAAATACAACTCGAACTTGTGCTCACGATTGGACGAAAAAACGATGTGACCTCCATCCGGACTCCAGATCGGCAGCGCGTCAAACGCCGCGTCAAACGTCAGGCGTTTTTCACTTCGGGTTTCAAGATCGTAAGTCCAAACGTTGGTATTCTGGCTAGCGGGATCGGTGGTATCCGATGCCAGGACTTTGCCAGTCGGGGCGAGCATTACGTTGCCGTAGATGCCGGGGTTTAGCGCAATGCCGATCTGTTGACCTCTACGGTCAAACCATAGGACTTGAGAGGCGCCGGAATCCGCATTTCTTTCGGCTACCAGCAACCCGGTATTCGAGGCGGCGAATACCGCTTTAGCAATCCGTGGGAAGAACTGTACATCCGTGACAATGGGAACAGGTTCCCCGGTCAGCTCGAATTTGTTTGTGTCGAAATGTTGTGCGAAGAGGGTCTCATCCCGATAAAAAAGCAGATTCCCGGGAGCAGTAAAAGCGGTGTTGCCTTTTGCTTTCACCACGAAGTGCTTCTCATTCGAATTCAGCGAGCCCATGTAAATGGAATGTGGTTCTTTTCGGGAGCTGGAAAGATTAACCGCAGAATAGAGATAATGGATTCCGTCTGGCAGAAATACCGGCCAGCGGTTGCTATCTTCCTTCAAAGTTTGGTCAGGAACATTGATTTGGGCGGGTGTTCCGCCCGAGGCTGAAATACGGAAGAGCCCGACTCCCAGTGTTCCGGTCGGGGTAAAAAGAATGACGCCATCCTTGTTCCAGGACCCGCCGCGACCGTTCGGTGCTTCGCACAACACTTGCACCGTCCCGTTAGCCAGATTTAACTTCTTCAGCTTTCCATCGGCAAAGAATCCCAGCGATTGCCCATCAGGAGACCAGAATGGGGAACTCCCGCCCTCCGTGTTAGCAAGGGCGCTAGCTTCCTGCGATCCCGGTTCATAAATCCAGATGACGTTGTTTCGTTCCGATTCTCGACGACCAACAACAGCCACGGTATGGCCGTTAGGGGATACGGACACATCTCGTGCCGCGAAGGGGAGTGGCGCAAAAAAATATGTCGCCTGCTCTGTTCGCTTCGACACGCGCCACAATACAACCGAGGCGATTAGCATCAGTGCAAGTACGCCCGCGATCAGCCAGGGTAGTAACTGGCGGCTGTGTCCGCTCTCCTCCGCGGACGGAACACTGGCTGTCTTGTGCTGAGCGATCCACTTCAACTGCAGGGCGATGTCATGCGCGGTCTGAAAACGGTCGTCAGGATTCTTGGCCAGGCAAGTGGTAACGATGTGCTCGAGCGCTGGGGGCGTGAGTGGCTTGAGGACAGAAATTGGTTCCGGTTCTTTTTCGAGAATTGCGCTTGCCACACTAATCTGGCTTTTGCCTCCGAACGGTCGTGTGCCGGTGATCATTTCATACAAGACGGCACCCAACGCAAACAGGTCAGCTCTTGCATCCGCCTCTTTGCCTTGAATTTGCTCCGGGGACATGTACTGGATGGTTCCGATCATGGTGCCGGCGGTCGTCAGAGGAGAGAACGGACTAGCTTCGCTCATCGTCTGAGCGGCCGACAAAAGAGGTGCGCTCGAAGTTCCCGCGGGCACGCCGGCCCCAGCTGACTTCGCCAGGCCAAAATCCATTAGCTTTGCGCCGCCTTTTGTCAGCATGATGTTCCCTGGCTTCAAATCACGGTGCACAATCCCATGACGGTGCGCGACTGTAAGCGCTTCAGCAATGGCAATCCCAATCTTCAAAGTTTCATTCAGCGGCAAAGCATCCTTACGAAGCCGCTCCGCTAAAGTTTCCCCTTCGAGAAATTCCATCACCAGATAACCAGCGCTGTCCTGCGATCCGATGTCGTAGAGCTGGCAAATGTGCGGATGGTTCAGGGAAGAGATGGCCCGGGCCTCGCGTTCCATGCGCTGCTTCAGCTCCGGCGAAGAAGAAAGATCGGAAGCGAGAACCTTGATCGCTACAATTCGATCCAGGCGGGTGTCTCTGGCGCGATACACCTCGCCCATCCCGCCCGCGCCCAACGGAGACTGAATTTCATAGGGACCCAGTTTCGTACCAGAGGTGAGGGCCATTTTTATATGGGACTTCTGATCGATCGCTAGACCGGTCTCATTCCGGATGGATTGTCTGTTACTTCGAACTCTTTGTCGATGGGTCCGGTTATTCATGAAAAACCGTTTGCCGGAATCTGCTCAATAGGCATTTCTCTTCTTTGCTGTGGTGCGCGGCGATTGGGTACAATGAGGTGATACGAATGCTTCCCCGGCACTCGTAAATCCGCGGTACCGTTTCTCCGGAGGCTTAGCATGGCAGCATCGCCGTCACGCCGCGTCTCCACCGGGGAACGCCTCAACACCGCGGAAACTACCGGGAAACTTCAGCAGATTTTAGCCCAGCGCGGTTTGCGGATGACCAAGCAGCGGCGGGTCATCCTGCAGGTCATGGACACCGCCGAGCAGCACCTGGACGTCGATCAGATTCTGGCGCGCGCGCAAAAGATTGATTCCGGCGTGCATCTGGTCACCGTGTATCGCACCATCGACCTGCTAAAAAAACAGGGACTCATCGATGAACTGGATTTGCTACACCTGCGCGGCGATCGCCACTACTACGAGAGTCACGGCCCGCGCGATCATATTCATGTGGCCTGCCTGCGTTGCGGCAAAGTCCGCGAATTTGAAAGCCGGCTTTACGAACAACTCAAAGAGCAGATCGCCCGCGACTTCGACATGAAAGTAACTATCTCGCGCACTGAAGTAGGCGGCTACTGTGGCGCGTGCCTGGCCGCCGATCCAACGCTTGCAACGCCTTCGAAAACCGCGCCGCAATCTGCTTCCTCTGACGGCCGCGAGCACACTCGTTCGCACTGATCGCGGCTTCGGACTGGCCGCCGCAGGTGGGTCACGGCTTGCAACGCAGACGGGAAGAAAGCGGGGGAGAGATTCCTCCGCTTCGCAGGCCGACTCATTCGCAGGAGCGAATGAGAAGAAAAAGCGTCGGCCTGCTTCGGTCGGAATGACGGTGTGGTGCTTTCGCGTGATGAGCGTGCTCTGGCGTGATGAGCGAAGGAAGAATATTTCGCTTGTCGAAGAATGGTGGCTAGACCAATTGCGCCGAGCGCAATCTTCGCAAGCGGTTGAAGAAGCGATTCGCGCTGTCAATGTCCCGCGCAATTTGCTCGCGCAACTCTGCAGCGCCGCTGAATTTTTTTTCCTGCCGTAAGCGCTTCCAGAAGCGCACTTCGATGCGCTTCGCAGGAATTTCCCCGTGAAAATCCAGTAAGTGCGTTTCTACGGTCAGCGCATTTCCGTTAAATGTGGGCCGCATCCCGATATTGGTCACCGAGCGGTGACTGCGCGAATCGCCGGAAAAACACGTGCGCGTGATGTACACGCCGCGCGCCGGGAGCAACTCCTGTTCGGGCACAAGGTTCAATGTCGGGAAAGTAAACTTGCTACCCGTTCCCGTGCCGCTCACCACTTCACCGGTCAAAACAAACGGCCGCCCCAGCAATCGGCCCGCGTGACTCACGTCGCCTTCCGCAATTTCCCGGCGAATAATCGTGCTGGAAACAATTTCTCCGTGATAAATAACCGGCGGAACAATCACCACTTCAAATCCCAGGCGCTCGCCCAGTTCGCGCAGCAGTTTTACATTGCCCGCCTGGCGATGGCCGAAACGAAAATTCTCTCCCACCAGAATTGTGGCCACGTGCAGCTCGCTCACCAATATCTGCTCCACAAAATCTTCGGGAGCCAGCCGCGACAGCTCTATCGTGAACGGCATCACCACCGCCGCGTCCAGGCCCAGAACGCTGCACCACTCAACGCGTTGCGTATTAGTGGAAATTCGCGGAGGAGCCGATTCGGGCCGCAAAACTTTTAATGGTGGCGGGTCGAAAGTCAGCGCCGTTGACACCGCGTTCGTTTCCAGTGCGCGTTCCACGGTCGCCCGCAAAATCGCTTGATGGCCCAAATGCAAGCCGTCGAAATTTCCTACCGCCAGCACGCTCGAGCGCCGGGGAGAAGAGTAATGCGCGTTCCAGGCCGCTGGCGACGGAAACGTGCTTACGCCGGTGGACCGCTTCGTCGCAGGTTTGCAGGTGTCTCGATTTTCAAGTTGCGTCTCGATGGGCGCGTCCACGCTGACATCGAATTGCAAACCATCGTAGGCAAGTTGCACGTTGGGAAATCCCAAGTCACGCAAGCGCTGATTGGTCTCCGCATGCGACAAATCGTGCGCGATATGCGTGAACCACGCGCGCTTTGGTCTCAGCCGCTGCACCAGCGCCAAGGCCTGCTCCACGGTCTGATGCATGGGATGCGGAATATCGCGCAGCGCATCAATAATTAAATCGTCCAGATCCTGCAAGAGCGGCGCTGATCTTCAGGGGCAACGAACTAAAGTCCGTCAGATACGCCGCTTTACCGAAGCGATAGCCCAACACTTCCAGATCGCCGTGCGCGAGCGGCACAGGAATAAACGTCACGCCCAGCAATTCAAAGGGACCTGTTACGACATGCAGATCCACGATCGGGACAGTGCTCAGCGTGGGCTTGCCGCTGAAGACATAAGAGAAGGCCTGCCGCAGTACGACGAACGTCTCTTCGTTGCCGTACACCGGCAGCGCCGCTCGCTGGCGAATGTTGAACGGCCGGATATCATCGAATCCCATGATGTGATCGGCATGCCCGTGCGTCAGCAAAAGTGCATCAAGGCGATCCATGCGCGCGCGCAAAGCCTGCTGGCGAAAATCGGGGGTGGTATCGATCACCACGTTTTGCCCGCCACGCGACAGCAGCAGGGAAGGGCGCAGTCGCTTATCGTGAGAATCGCGCGAGCTGCACACGCGGCAGTGGCAGCCGGGCGAAGGAACACCCATAGAGGTGCCCGAGCCGAGCACGGTAAGTTTTATTGGTTCCTGTTGCGATTCAGCGGACATAGGCAAGAACGGAGCCGTCAGCGAAGCCATCTTGGAAACGCGCGCTCGGAAAATATCTTAGAAAAATCCCCCGCGCTTCGGGCGGAAGCCAGGCGTCAGGGAATTAGCGTTTGCTGCCGACCTTGGCTTGTTGCGCCACTTTGGCAGCCTGCGCAGCCAGCGCCTGATTCACTTCCAGATAGGTCATTTTCAATTTGCCGAGCAGATCGAGCAGCAAATTTTCTTCTTCCGGCGCCAGATGTCCTTTGGTTTTTTCCTGCAGCACATCCAGCATGTCGATCAGTTCGCGCGCCGCTTCCGGATCGATCACCGGCTGACCCGTTCGCGGATCCGCGTAGGCGCCCAGCACCATCGCGGCGTTGCTGCCAATCATACGAATCAGATTCTCAAACGCAGGTGAAGCCTTGGGCGCGTCCGCGGGAGGCTGCGCGTTCGCCGGCGCCTCTAGCGGCGATGGCGGGGCAGGATGGCGAGCCGCTTCCAATTGCGCTTCGCGTTCCGCTTTGCGCTCTTCCGCTTCCACTACGTCTTTGCGAATATCGCCTTCGGCCGTAAAAGGCCGCCGGTCAATTACGCGAAATGCTTCTTCGTGCTTATCTTCAGGCAAAGTAGTCCCTCAATCGTTAATGTGGCTTGTAGTTTATCACGCCAGTTAAGTTTAGCCATCGTCGCGGCTGGCTGTTCAATCTGTGGATCGCGTGGAAGACGTGTTTAGTACTCTTGTCAAAAGTTCCTAGGCCGCCGTAAAGTGGAAACCCGCGACAAGAAATTCTGCGGACACCCGATGCGCTCCCCGACAAAAAAATCATCCAAATCGAAAAAGAAAACTTCAGTAGGCAAGGCCTCAGCACGAAAATCGGCGCAGCGCTAACAATTTGTCTGCCGGCGAGTGGTTCGAGAAGCTCGTCGCCGTGCAAAAGCGCCTACGCGCGCCACAGGGCTGCCCGTGGGACCGCGAGCAGACCCACGCCACGCTACGCCCGTACCTGATCGAAGAAGCTTATGAAGTGATCGACGCACTCGATTCCGGCGACGATGCGAAATTTGCCGAGGAGATGGGCGATCTTTTGCTTCAGGTGGTTTTCCATTCCGAAATCGCTCGCGAACAACAGCGTTTCACTGTTGCGGATGTACTTCGCGAAATTCACGACAAGATGGTGCGGCGCCACCCGCACGTATTCGGCGACGTTAGCGCCAGGAATTCCGCTGAAGTTTTACAAAATTGGGAACGAATCAAGGCCACAGAACGGCTCGATAAAGGCGCTTCTTCTAAAAATGGCGCTGCAAACGCAGCAGAAACCCGCATCGCTGCTCGATGGTGTTTCCCGCGGACTACCGGCCATGCTGCAAGGCCTGCAACTAACGCGCAAAGCAGCCCGCGCAGGCTTCGATTGGCAAGACGCCGACGGCATCTTCGAAAAATTGCGCGAAGAAATGGCCGAAGTTCGCCATGCGCTGGCCGAAAAGGATTCCAAAAAAGCGGAGGAAGAACTCGGCGATCTGCTTTTCGCAGCGGTAAATCTGGCGAGATTTGTGCAAGTCGATCCAGAAATTGCGCTGAAAAAAGCCAACGCAAAATTTCAGCGTCGCTTCATGGAGATGGAGAAAGCCGCGCGGCAGAGCGATCGCACCTTCGACGGCATGCCTCGCGAAGATAAAGAATCGTTGTGGGACGCTGTGAAGCACGGCGAAAAAAAGAACGCCGATGCGCGAAAATCAGCCAACGGCGAATCGCAAAACGCGAAGCCGCAGCCTTCTCGCATGACCGCGTCCAACGGAAGATGACCGGTAGCATCGTCATCCGCAAGTGCCAGACGCTCGAGGAATTTCATCGTTGCGTAGCGCTGCAACGCGAAATTTGGCAGGAAGCGGATCTTGAAATCGAGCCGGTCACGGCCTTCGTGGTGGCAGCCAACACCGGCGGCCAAGTGCTTGGAGCTTTCGATGGCGAGCGCTTGGCTGGCTTTACCTTAGCGGTCGCCGGCGTCCGCGATGGTGTTCCGTATCTGCACTCGCACATGACTGGTATTCACGCCGACTTTCGCGATCGTGGCATCGGCAGAATGCTGAAACTTTTCCAGCGAGAGGAAGCGCTGAGCCGGAATATTCGCCTCATCTGCTGGACTTTCGATCCGCTCGAATTTCGCAATGCTTATTTCAATCTCAACCGCCTGGGCGCGATTACCAGAACCTATTTGCCGAATTTTTACGGAGTCACCAGCAGCCCTTTGCATCGCGGCTTGGCCACCGATCGCTTGTTGGCCGAATGGCAACTCGATTCACCGCGCGTTATGGCCGCCACCGCGGGTGTGCCGGTGCAAATTCCCGAGTGCGCCGCAGTAATCGACATGCCGGCGGCCACTGACGATGGATCGTCAGTGGGTCCAGCGGCAGTCCTCCGAGAAAGTCACGCAAATACAGGAACGGCTGCGAAACGAATTTACGAAATATTTTCAGCGCAACTATGCGGCGGTCGCGGTGCGCAGGGAGGCACCTGGGCGGGGATATTTGTTGTGCCCCTGGAGCGATTTTTAGGAACGAGAAAGGTCACAACTTCCGGCATGAAAGTCAACGAAATCACTCTTCGAGAAGTGCCTATGAAGCTGGTCGCTCCTTTTGAAACCAGCATGGACCGCGTGGAGTCGCGGCGGGTGTTGCTAGTTGAGGCGAATGTCGACGGTGTGACTGGCTGGGGCGAATGCGTGGCTGGCCAAGATCCTTACTATAGCCCTGAGACGGTAGAGACCGCCTGGATCGCGTTGCGCGATTATCTTGTGGCCGCTCATTAAAGGGAAGGAATTCAGCTCGGCGGCCGAGGTCTGGTCTTTGCTCGCACGCGTCCGCGGCCACAACATGGCTAAAGCATCACTTGAAGCTGCGTGTGGGATGCTGAAGCGCGGCAAAAAAATCTTCCGCTCTGGAAATTGTTGGGTGGCACGCAACAGGAAATCAGCTGCGGCGTCTCGATGGGACTTAAAGAATCACTTGAAGTATTGGTTGAGGCGGTAAAAAAAGAAATTGCCGCTGGTTATCAGCGCATCAAGATCAAAATTAAGCCAGGCAAAGATCTGGAATTGGTTCGCAGACTGCGCCAGGATTTTCCGCGCATTAAATTAATGGTGGATGCCAACTCCGCCTATACGCTGGAGGACTGGCCACTGTTGAAGCAGCTCGAAGGCTTTTACTTGATGATGATCGAGCAGCCACTTGGCTGGGATGATTTGTACAGTCACATCGAATTGCAGAAGAAGCTGGACACGCCCATCTGCTTGGACGAGTGCATCCACAACGAAGATCAAGCGCAAGCAGCCGTCAGCTTTGGGCGCCTGCAAGATCATTAATATTAAACTGGGCCGAGTGGGCGGATTTACGGTGGCCAAGCGAATTCACGATATTTGCCAGCGGGCGGGAGTGCCGGTGTGGTGCGGAGGAATGCTGGAAACGGGCATCGGCCGCGCGCACAACATCGCGCTTTCCACGCTGCCAAACTTCACGCTGCCAGGGGATGTTACCGCGAGCAAGCGCTACTGGCATGAAGATATCATCGAGCCGGAAGTAACGGTCTCGTCGCGAGGGACGATCACCGTTCCACAGGGACCGGGCATCGGCTTTACTCCTCGCCGCGAGCTGATCGAAAAACTCACCACGCGGACGGAGCGTCTTACGTAATCACTGGAATGGAGAAAACTTTGCAAAAGCCGCCAATGCGCCGAGGTGGTAACGCCGCGAGAATAGCCGTCATTCCAGGTGACGGCATCGGCAAAGAAGTCACGCCTGAAGCGCTCAAAGTTTTAAAGGCGGTAACTGCCGCCACGGGCCGCTCCATGGAATTTGTGGAGTTCGATTGGGGCGCGGACAAATATCTTCGCGATGGCGTCAGCCTGCCGGACGGTGCGGTGGAAATGTTGCGTGATGAGTTCGACGCCATTTTGTTTGGCGCGCTGGGCGATCCGCGTGTGCCTAGCAATCAACACGCTGCGGATATTCTGCTGGGCCTGCGATTCAAGCTGGATCTGTACGTGAACGCGCGACCGGTGGAACTTCTCCACCAACGACTCACGCCACTGCACGGGCGCACGGAAAAAGACATTCGCCTGATGGTTTTTCGTGAAAACACCGAAGGTTTGTATGTCGGCGTCGGCGGTTTCTTTAAAAAGGCGACGGCTGACGAAATAGCCGTCCAGGAAGACGTCAACTCGCGCAAAGGCGTGGAGCGCATCATACGGTTTGCGTTTGAATACGCGCAGAGCAAGGGTTTGAAGCGCGTCTGTATGAGCGATAAGTCAAATGCTATGACATTCGCGCATGACTTGTGGCAGCGGGTCTTCAAACAGGTGCGGCAGGAATACCCCGGCATTGAATCGCGTCATTTATATATTGATACGCTGGCGATGGAGATTGTGCGCGACCCGAGCCAGTTCGATGTGATCGTTACCTGCAATTTGTTTGGCGACATCATCAGCGATTTGGGAGCGCAACTTGCCGGCGGGCTGGGCCTCGCGCCCTCAGGGAATATTCATCCCGGCCAGACGTCGCTGTTTGAACCGGTTCACGGCTCCGCTCCGAACATTGCGGGCAAGGGAATTGCGAACCCGCTCGGTTCCGTTTTGGCCAGCGCCATGATGCTGGAGTTTTTGGGATGGAACGCCGAAGCCGCGGCTTTGAATAGCGCAGTGAAAGCAGCAGTACACGAAAATTTCTTGACGCCCGATCTCGGTGGAACGCACAAAACTGGCGAGGTTGGAGACTGGCTCGCGAAATTCGTGTCGAGTGCCGGTGGGACTCGCCCGCCCGCACAGTCAAAGTAAAACTTTAACTATCCTCTCCGCCGCTCCCTTCCACTCGAAATCTTAGCAACAACAATTCTGTGTGCAGGTTGTCGGCGAGCCGACAATGCAAGTTGCACTTGAATATTAAAGTTGCGGCAGTTCTTGCAGAAGCTGTCGACGCGCCGACAATGAAAGTCGCACTTGAATGCATTTCAGTAGCCGCGTGGCGGATAAAGTTGAGCTTGAGTTCGCGACTTGACAATCCAGGTGAGCGCCATCCCCATCAAGAATCCGCCGACATGCGCCCACCAAGCCACTCCGCCGTGGGTCATATCGCCAATGCTGGTTACCCCGGCGATAAATTGCAGAAAGAACCAGTACACCAAAATAAAAAAGGCCGGAATTGGAACCAGGAAAATAAACACCAGCGTCAGGATGCGCGAGTTGGGATAAAGAATTAAGTACGCGCCCATCACTCCGGAGATCGCGCCGCTCGCGCCCAACGCCGGCAGGGAAGAATTGAAATTGAAGAGTACGTGCAGAATGCCGGAACCGATGCCGCAGACCAGATAGAAGAATAGATACGGAATGTGGCCGAAGAAATCCTCCACGTTGTCGCCAAAAATCCAAAGAAAAAGCATGTTGCCGGCAATGTGGGCGATGCCGGAATGCAGAAATAGGCTGGTGACCAACGGGAGAAATGCCCCGACGAAATCAATATGCCCTGCGAGGAAGGCCGGGAAGCGCGCGGGAATCACCGCATTGGCCATCAGAAAGGCTTTAAACAAATGTGGAGGGAGCGAGGTTTCGTATAGAAATACCGCGACGTTCGCGCAGATGAGCAGCACGTTGACGATAGGGAATCGCCGGTGCGGGTTAAGGTCTTTGAGTGGAATGAACACGGAGAGCCGCGGCCAGAGTAACTAAAACCGACAAAAAGATAAAGCCTCGCGGACACTTATAAGTGCCGCGGATCAGCAATCAGCGAGGCCCACGAAGCGGAAAATGTTTTATCGGTAATTTTCAAAGAACGTGAATTTACCCCGCAATTGAGCCTTTCATGCGCGCAAACATTGCGCACGCGTTGCGGGTGTGATAATTAAACATGTTCGCGTGCTTGCAAAGTTCTCGCCTATAGTAGGACCGGAGATGATAGCGGCGCGCTAGAAAAGTTCATGCCCGCCCGGGAAACGGAAGCCATTATTTTAAAAACTTTTCCGCTGGGCGAGGCTGACCGGCTGGTTAGTTTTCTGGGGCGCGCCACCGGCAGAATGCGCGGGGTTGCGGGCGGCGCGCGGCGCATCAAGAACCGCTACGGCTCGACGCTGCAACTGCTGTCACATGTGCAGGTTTGGTACGTCGAAAAGGAAACGCGCGATCTGGTGCGCATTCAGCAATGTGAGCCGCTGGAGTCTTTCAACAAGTCGCAGAGCGATTATTTCCTAAGCACCGGGATGGCGGTGGTGAGTGAAGTGGCGGAGATCGCGCTGCCGGAGCGCGAAGTTTCCGAGCCGATGTTTCGCTTGATACTACTCACTGCGCAGGAAATCGAGCGAACCGGCGAGTGGTCATTACCGCTGAGCTATTTTGCGTTTTGGACGGTGCGACTGGGCGGCTGGTTGCCGCGCTTTGATCGCTGCGCCAATTGCGACACGATATTTGGTACACGCGCCGCGTATTTTGCGAGTTGGGAACCGGGATTGTTATGCGAGAAGTGCCGGCGGCAGGGAATGCACGCGATGCATCCGGCCGCACGTGAACTCGCGGAGCGTTTTACAGGAGAACGACTGGATCGCATTGCCCTGACTGAGCCCGTGAAGCCGGCACTTCGGGAATTACGCGAAGCGTCACTTGGGTGGATCGAGCATCACACCGAAAGAAAACTGGCAACCAGAGAGCTTTTGGAGAAAATTTGAAAGTTAAAGTAAAACTTGAGAAAAAAAATGTCGGCCTGAATTTTCAGGATTTGATTTTGCGGCTCTCGCAATTCTGGGCGAATCAAGACTGTGTACTGCAGCAGCCTTATGATGTGGAAGTTGGCGCCGGCACGATGCATCCGGAAACGTTTCTACGCGTCCTTGGGCCGCAGCCTTATCGGGTAGCGTTCGTGCAGCCGAGCCGGCGGCCGGCCGATGGGCGTTACGGCGAGAATCCCAATCGTTTATATAAACATTCTCAGTTTCAGGTGGTCCTCAAGCCTTCGCCAGCCGATGTGCAAGACGTTTATTTGAAGAGCCTCGAAGCAATCGGCATCGATTTGCGTGTGCACGACATTCGCTTTGAGGAAGACAACTGGGAATCGCCGACGCTGGGTGCGTGGGGAATCGGCTGGCAAGTGCTGCTCGACGGGCTGGAGATTACCCAGTTCACTTATTTTCAGCAGAGTGGCGGCATTGATCTGGATCCCATTTCGGTGGAATTGACTTACGGATTGGAGCGCATCTGTGCCTTCCTGCAGGGTGTGGACAGCGTCTATGACTTGCGATGGTCAGCAGATAAAACGTATGGGCAAATTCGACTGGCGGAAGAGCAGCAGTTTTCGGTGTACAGCTTTGACAAAAGCGACGCTGTGGCGATACGCGCGGAATTTGATCTGCACGAAAAGCAAGCTAAAGAATTAATTGAAGGTTTCGCAGCGTCGAAAGGTGATGCCCGAACAAAATATCCGGTGCTCGCCGCGTACGATCATTGTCTGAAATGCTCACACCTCTTTAATTTGCTGGATGCTCGCGGCGTAATCTCTACTACCGAGCGCGCTGCGTTGATGGCGAGGGTGCGTGGAGCGGCCTGCAGAACCGCTGCGGCCTACCTGGAGCAAATCGGCGGACCTGCGAAACGTCGGGAGTTGCGAGCATGACTCCGAGCGGCCGCGACGGTACGAAGAAGCCCGGCAAAAAATTGGAATCGAAGGCGTGAAAAGAAGCTCGAGCTGGTGTTCGAGATTGGCTGCGAGGAAATTCCGGCTGGGATGTTGCCGCGCGCGACGGACGAGCTTCGAACTAACATCACGAAATTGCTGACCGCGGAGAATTTGATTGCCGGCGTGAGCGTTGAGACATTTAGCGGGCCGCGCAGGCTATCCGCGTGGGTACGCGGATTAACTGCCAAGCAAGAGGACGTCACCAGCGACGTAACCGGACCGCCAGTATCGGTAGCATTTGATAAGGCTGGGGCGCCCACGCGCGCGGCGTTGAGCTTCGCGGAGAAACAGGTCGTGCGCGTCGAGGACTTGCATCGCATACAAACGCCGAAGGGGGAATATCTTGCGGCGCGCCAGGTGCGACGTGGCCGGACGGCCGACGAAATCCTGAACGAGATTTTGCCGCGCGCGATCCACGATTTGACCTGGCCGCGCTCGATGACCTGGACGGGAATCGATGGCGCACGATTCATTCGCCCTATTCGTTGGTTGCTAGCGGTCCTGGACGGACGCCCGCTGACGTTTTCTTATGGCGGCGTTTCGTCAAGTGACAAAACATTTGGGCACCGGTTCATTGGCAAGGGTGAACTCACCGTGCGCAACTTCGAGGAATATGAGAAGAAGCTCGGCTCTAACGGAGTGATCGTACGGCCGCAGGCACGGCGCGAAAAGATTGACAGGGAATTGGCACAACTGGCGCGCAAGAGCGGCTTTCAAATTCATAAAGACGCGGCCCTCGAAAACCTCGTGTGTTACTTGAACGAGTATCCGACGGTCATTGAAGGTGAATTCGACAAAGAGTTTTTGAATTTACCCGACGAGATTCTGGTAACGGTGATGCGCGATCATCAGAAATACTTTGCGGTGGAAAATAGCCGCGGGGAATTAGCTCCCAACTTTCTGGCGGTCATTAATCTGGCAAGAGACTCGCGGCGTTTGGTGCGCGCGGGGCATGAACGGGTGTTGCGCGCGCGATTTGCGGATGCGCAGTTTTTCTGGGCGGCGGATCAGAAGCATCCACTGGCCGATAATCTGGCGAAGCTGGAACGCGTAACTTACGAGTCGCGGCTCGGGAGTTATCGCGACAAAGTGGAGCGGGTGCGCTCAATCGCGAGGTGGCTCACGGAGCAGTGGTATAGCAGCGGGATGATTGAGGCGCACGTGGCGGAAGCGGATCGTGCGGCCGAACTGGCGAAGTGCGATCTGGCCACGGAGATGGTGCGCGAGTTTCCCGAGTTGCAGGGGATTGTTGGTGGGCTTTATGCTCGCGCTCAGGGCGAACCCGATGAAGTAGCTGACGCGATTTATGATCATTACCGGCCGGTGGGGCTGACAGATCCAATCCCGCGAAACGTTACAGGCTGCGCCGTGGCGCTTGCGGATAAGCTGGATTCCATCGCGGGGTGTTTTACGGTGGGCGTGGTGCCCACGGGATCGAGCGATCCGTACGCGCTGAGAAGAGCGGCGCTGGGCATCGTCAAAATTATCATGGAGCGGAAACTGCCGGTCTCGTTGTCGCTGGCGGTAGGAGCCGCAGCCAAGGCCTTGTTAGTGCATAAGCCGAAAAAGGGAATGACGACTGAGCAGGAAGCGCAAGTGCTAGAGTTCATCCTTGAGCGCGCACGATTCATTCTGCGGGACCGCGACGGCTTTGCTTATGACGAAGTAAATGCCGTGTTTCGTGCGGGCGCTGAAGACCTGGTGGACGCACAGAAGCGGCTCACGGCGTTAAAGTCGATCCGTAAGTCTAAGAATTTCGAGCCGCTGGCGGTATCTTTCAAGCGCGTACGCAAAATTCTGGAGAAAGCGGAGCTGGGCAAATCGGAAGGGCGTCGTGTGCAGCCCGAGTTGTTCGATCATGATGCTGAGCGAGAGCTCTACGCTGCAATGCGCGAGGCGGCAGCGCGCGTGCAGACAGCCAAACGGGGCGGGCGATATCAAGAGGCGCTGGAGATCATCGCGGGCTTGCGGAAAGCGGTGGACAGGTTCTTCGAGGAAGTAATGGTGATGGCCGAGGATGAACGGATACGAACGAATCGCCTGACACTTCTTTCCGAGCTGCTGAAGGAGTTCACGACAGTAGCGGATTTCTCGGAAATCGGAGCAGAGGAGCGTCGCTAAAGATTTAGTTGAATAAAAATTGTCGGCGCTCCGACACTTGAGTAGTCGCTCAACGTCAAATTGTCGGCGAGCCGACAAGTGAAGTGATTCTCGAATACTAGTTTGTCGGCGCTTCGACAATGGAAGTAAGAGTTTAAGGGCGGTTGATCATTGTGGATTGGAACTCAGGCCATCCTTGAGGACAAGAAAAGTCGACATGAGAGTTCGTGTCTACACAAAATGTCGTCACGCCGACATCTAAAGCAATGGTTGACATGCACAGAAGCCCGCGTGAGCGCTGGAGCTTAGTAGAAGTAACACTAGAAGTTCACGGGACGTGCGGCAACTACGAACGAGCGATTTGAAGGTTAGGTTTAGATGGTCAGTTGCCTTAGCAGTGGGCTTTCAAGGTCGCGAAGACTGACTTAAAGTAAAACATTACTTCATCGCATTCTGTTTTTTGCGGCGGCGAAAGTGAACCGGGTGGTCTTGGGAATCGCGGATGCTGACATAAAGTAAAACTTTACTTTGTCGCGTACAACGATCGCTGCAAGAAAGTGCGAAATGGTTCAAATTCGTCGGTAATGAAACTTGAAGTAAAGGATTAGATGTCGCCGACGAGCGGAAATTTGAACAAGATGTCGGCGCGACGACAAGTGAAGTTATGGTTGAGCTTGTTAACTGATTACCGGCGATGGTTGCGGTTACCGTCAGAAATATGAAGTGGTGGTTGAGATCAGAAATGGCCTCGCTTCGGAGGGCGGCTTGTAAGAATGTCGGCGGTCCGACACTGCAAGTGATGGTTGAATGCGTTCGGACAGCACGCTTCGGAGCATCAGGTGGGGACGAGCCCGATATGAGGCGATGGTTGAGATTTTGATTTTGGTTCGAATGGCGACGAGGGACGAGAAATTGTCGGCGAGCCGACAATGAAAGTAGTGGTTGAAGGCGTTAAACCGTTCGAAACGGATACACCGTTCGAACGAGATGCTGATTCGAATGAGATAGTGCGATTCGAATGGATGTTCGCACTGACAGATTTTGGTTGATGAGTCTTGAAGCAGAGTTTGAGAAGTACAAAATCCTACATCGAGGGTCACAGTGAAAAAATGGGTATATTTTTTCGGGGCTGGTAAAGCGGAAGGTAACGGCGAATGGCGCGATTTGTTGGGCGGCAAGGGCGCCGGGTTGGCGGAGATGACTAAGATCGGGCTCCCGGTGCCAGCAGGCTTCACGATTTCGACAGAGGCGTGCGACTATTACTATAAGAACGGCAAGAAGTATCCGCCGGAGTTGAAGAAGGAAGTGGCGCAACACGTGGCGCACCTGGAAAAGGTCACCAAGAAGAAGCTCGGAGATCCGAAAGCTCCGCTACTGGTGAGCGTACGCTCGGGTTCCGCGCGATCCATGCCCGGGATGATGGAAACCATATTAAACCTGGGCCTGAACGACCGCAGCGTCGAAGGCTTGGCGGGCGTTACGAAGAATGAGCGGTTTGCTTACGACGCGTATCGCCGCTTCGTGCAAATGTATTCCACGGTAGTGATGGAAATGTCCAAAGAAGACCTGGAGCACCGGCTGCGCGCTCTGAAAGAGCGGCTAGGCGTGCGTGAAGATACGGCTGTCCCTGCGAGCGGCTGGAAAGAATTGGTGCGCGAGTACAAGCAATTGTTCAAGGAAAAGACCGGCAAGAACTTCCCGGACGATCCGATGGATCAACTGTGGGGAGCGATCGGCGCGGTATTTGGTTCATGGATGGCGGAGAAGGCGGTCACCTACCGGCGCGTTGAGAAAATTACCGGGGTTATGGGCACCGCAGTGAACGTCGTGCAGATGGTGTTCGGGAACACGGGCGACACTTCGGGAACCGGGGTGTGCTTCACGCGCGACCCAAGTTCCGGCGAGAAAGTATTCTACGGCGATTATCTTGTGAACGCCCAAGGCGAAGACGTAGTGGCGGGAATTCGAACACCGACGCCGTTACGCGAAATGGAAACAGCGATGCCGAAGGTTTACGCGCAGCTCGATAAGGTTCGAGTAAAACTTGAGAATCATTATCGCGACATGCAAGACATGGAATTCACCGTGGAAGATGGAACCTTATATATGTTGCAGACGCGCACCGGCAAGCGCACGCCGGCAGCAGCGTTTCGCATCGCGGTGGACATGGCCAACGAGAAGTTAATCAGCAAGGACGAAGCGATTACCCGGATCAAGTCGGAAGACATCGAGCGGCTGTTCTATCCGGTGATTGATGTGAAGGTGGACAAAAAATCACTGGAGGCGCGCATCCTGGCGCACGGCATCGACGCGGTGCCTGGCGCGGCCGTGGGGAAAGTGGTGTTCTCGGCGCAGAAAGCCGAGGACTGGGCCGAGAAGGGCGAGAAAGTCATTCTGGTACGTCGCGAAACGAGTCCAGAAGATGTGGGGGGAATGGCGGTGGCGCAGGGAATTCTGACCGCGACGGGTGGAAAAACAAGCCACGCAGCAGTGGTGGCGCGCGGTTGGGGCAAGTGCTGCATTGTAGGCGCGGGAAAATTGCAGATCGATTACAAATCGCTGTCGATGGTGGCGGCGGGGAAAACGGTGAAGGAAGGCGATTGGATCACGCTGGATGGCAGCCAGGGTGTGGTGTACTCGGGCGAAATGCCGCTGGTAACGCCGAAACTGCCGCAGGCGTACGCCACGCTGATGAAATGGGGTGATGAGGTGCGACGGCTGGGGGTGCGAACCAACGCGGATACACCACAGGATGCGCGCAAGGCCAGGGAATTTGGCGCGGAAGGCATTGGTCTTTGCCGGACCGAGCACATGTTCTTTACTGATTTCGCGCATCCGGAAAAGAGCCACGAGCGGCAACGGGCAATTCAGGAAATGATCCTGGCCGATACTCGCGAGGCGCGGGTAAAGGCTTTGGATAAATTGCTGCCATTCCAGCGGCGCGACTTCGTGGGGATATTTCAAGCGATGGATGGATTTCCGGTGACGATTCGGTTGATCGATCCACCGCTTCACGAATTCGTTCCGCACGAAAGAGCGAAGCAGGAGGAGTTGGCTAAGGAATTGGGGCTGGACGTGGAGGTAGTGGCGCGTCGAGTGGAGCAATTGCATGAAGCGAATCCCATGCTGGGGCATCGAGGCTGCAGGTTGTCGATCACCTATCCAGAAATTCTGGAGATGCAGGTACGAGCGATCATCGAAGCGGCCATAGAATGCCAACGGGGCAGAGTTAAAGTGTTACCTGAGATAATGCATCCGCTGGTTCTGGATAAGAAAGAGCTGCAAATACTCGAGCAGGCCACACGCAGAGTAGCAGACGAACTGATCAAGAAGGCTGGGGTCAAGTTGCCGTATTTAGTGGGCACGATGATTGAACTTCCTAGAGCGGCGTTATTGGCGAATGAAATTGCCGAGGTAGCGGAGTTTTTCTCGTTCGGCACGAACGATCTGACGCAAACGACCATGGGGCTTTCGCGCGATGATGCCGGGCGATTCCTGCCGGACTACGTCGACGAGAAAAAGGCTGGAGTGTTCAAGGCAGACCCGTTTCAGTCCCTGGATATTAAAGGAGTGGGAATGCTGATGCGCTGGGGGACCGAGAAGGGCAGAGAGACGCGCCCCAAGCTGAAAGTGGGAATTTGCGGCGAGCATGGCGGCGATTCAGAGAGCGTGAAATTCTGCCACAGCTTGGGAATGGATTATGTCAGCGCTTCGCCGTTCCGAGTGCCGATAGCACGCTTGGCTGCGGCGCAAGCGGTAATCGAAGAAAACGCGCGTGGAAACAAGAAGGCCAAGAAGGCGGCGGGTTAGTGCGCCGACACTTTAAATCTTTAAGTTAATGAAATCGCGGCATCCCTAGCTAAAGTATCGCTAGAGATGTCGGCGTGACGACATTTTTCGATAAATCAAGCGGGCAAAATACGCGAGCGGCTTTGGTACGCCTGCGTTTTTTCTGCCGCGACACTAAAACTGTGACGCGAGACGCCGGGTCTCCGCGCACTACGACAATATCTGATAACAAAAGTGTTACTTGAAGTATTGGTGTGGGTATAATCGGGCTAGCTGCCACCAACAATAATAAATTGCGAAATCCACAGGGTTTGTAAATTGGCCCGTTAAATCCACAGACGAGAAAATTTCCAGGCACCTCTACCACCAGGGTTAGGAATCAAATAACCAAGAGAGGTCTTGGGACGTCTTGAGTTGGGCCGCGTAAAGTTTAATTTTCCAGAACGATCGTTGGCCGCGTTGATTTTTCTGAGTAAGTCGCTTACAATCGGGGTTGGTTTGCGGGTGCCTAAAGTCCCCGTGCACTCCAAGCAAACCCGTGCGGGCGATATGTGGCCCGCCGGAACCCCAGCGGCCAGAGTTTTCGGTAATGCCCCCACCGTTACACTGCTTGGCCCGAAAATAGTGGTCTGCCAGCGTTATACCCAGCCTCACCTGCACTTACGAATGCGTCAGGAGTTCCAGAGTGAAGCATAGATTCAGCATTTTGATGCCGGTCTATAACCGGGAGAAGTACGTGGGTCAAGCCATTGACTCCGTGCTGGCACAGACCTTTCAGGATTATGAGCTTTTCGCTGTCGATGACGGGTCCACGGACTTGTCTGCGGCCGTTCTGGCCTCGTACGGAACGCGCATAAAGTTTCTGCAGCAATCCAACCAAGGGCCAGAGGTAGCGCGCAACAAGGCAGCAGCACTAGCCCAAGGCGAATATCTGGTGTTTTTCGACAGCGACGACTATTTATTTCCGTTTGCACTGGAGACTCTCGACAAAGTGATCTCAAGTTTTGGCTCGCCCACGCTGATCATGGGGAGTATGGAGCGTTTCAGCAGCGCCGACGGACAGCTGCCAGCGGAGCGGGTGGATCGAACGATCCGGGTTATTAAATACGCGGATTATCTTTCAAAAACGCGGCCCGTGGGGACCATGACGATTGTAGTAAGGAAGTCTGATTTTGACGCGGTCGGAGGGCTTCGGAACACTACGGCCCAAACCTGGTACTGCGACGACAACACTTTATTACTAAAAGTGGGCGTGCGCGGTCTGTGCATCTTGATCGAGAGTCCGTGCACTTCGGCATATCGGCAGCATGGCGAAAACAGTACCAAGAACGCCGAGGCGTTTGCGAATGGGTTAATCAAGCTCGCGGATTCCGAACGCCGGGGAGCTTTTGGCGGGAAAGAAAGAAAAGCTGATCGCTACGCGTACATCGGTGGGCGCGCAGCGGCTTGGGCTTTTTACTACTGCTGGAAAGCTGGCCACCGCAAACTGGCGCTTAAACTGTTAAGTGAGACGGCCCCGATGGTCTCCATGGCGGTGCTACGGAAATTCTTGCGACCGTTTCGGCATTCAGCAGAGCCGATTGTGCTGGAAGGTCACGGCGCGAAGTAAGAGCAAGGCCGGCTGGACTTCGAAAACAAAACCCCGATTGACCGTTTGAGCTGAAGCCTCCTTTTTGTCAACCTGTCTATACAGGTGAGAGTTGCAAAATCCCTCTGGCGCATATCAAGTAATGAATGAAATGTCGGCTGTTCGACATTTCTTTTTCTCTGCACATCTCAAGTGTTACTTGAAGTTTGCTAAGTTGGTATTTTGAAGAAAAAATAGAGTCCGATAAAAAAGAAGATCAAATCCGGAGACCATCCTGCCAAGAATGGTGGTAGCTGTCCGACGCCGCCCATGGCTTCCATCAGGCGGGCAATGCTCCAGTAGCCTATTCCGATGGCAATGCCGATGGCGACTCCGCCAATCGCGCCGCGGGAGCCCACCAGAAAAGCGAACGGGATAGCGAGGAGCATGCTCACTGGCGCAATGAGTGGGTAGGCAATTTTAACGTGCCACTGCACGGTCAGACCGGCAACGTCGAAACCGGCGCGACGCAGGTCTTCGATGTAGCGGTTGAGTTCGGACCAATTCATCTGAAATGCCTGGCGAACTTCGCGATTGAAGTATTCCGGCGGCTCGGTCAGTTCCGGAAAGGCCTGCACGCTAAACTGATCGAAGCGAGTGATAGAACCACCGGAAAAATCGCGCACCCAGCCTGATTCCAACAGCCAGATTTTTTGTGACGCGGACCATTGTGCGCGGTTGGCGAAAATACGGCGGCGAACATTGAAGGTGGCGGGATCGATTTCCAAAACGCTGAGGCCGCCGAAGAGATTTTGCAGCGGGCTGAAGAGATCGTAGTTATAAATCTTGGAATTTTCGCCGAAGATCCAACGTTGGGGATGAGTGTAGGTTTGCGGCGGGCGGCCCTTGATCTGGTTGCGCAAAGCGTCCTGACGCTGGTTGGCATAGGGAAGATAAGTTTCGTTGACGAGCAGCATTGCTCCGGCGAGCACGATGCCGGCAGCCAGGAGTGGAATAACGAGACGATGCAGACTGATGCCGCTGGCCTTGATGGCCACGATTTCGTTGTTCTTGCTCATGATGCCGAGAGTGACCAGCACCGAAACGAGCGCGCCAAGGGGCGCGAGGTTGTAGATGAGATAAGGCGTCAGGTAGCGAAAATAATTGATGACGATGAGAAACGCGACGTGGTGGCGCGCGATGTCGTCGAGCAACTCGAAGAAGGTAAAAGTCTCAAATAAAAAGACGAAGACGGCCATGATGAGCGCGAAATAAACCGTGAAACGGCGAAGAATATAGATGTCCATCAGACGGGGAATGCTGCCGCCGGGAACCGGTTGATGAGGATCACTGTTGAGGCGTGAGAAGCCGTTGAGCGGGTGACCGAGCTTGCGAAACGCTGCGGTGCGCGCGCGAGCTTTACGGCGGAGAAAACGTAAGCGGGTTCTGACAAAGCCGGTGGGGTGCAGCCAGCGGCCCTCGCCGCGGAATTGTTCCATGCGCGGCAGTAAGATGAGGCCGAGAGCGACGAGAATAAGGTTAGCAGTCCAAATTCCTAACGCGGGCGGAACGCTGCCTTGACGAGCGAGGCCAGCGCCAGTAACAAAAAGAAGGTAATATCCCGCGATCATGGCGACAGCGATCAAGGAGCCCGCAGCGCGGCCACCGCGACGGGGTTGCGCGCCGATGGGTACGGCTACCAGCGCAAAAACCAGGCAAGCGAAGGGAAATGCCAGGCGACGATGAAGTTCCACACGAGATTCCAGCCAGCCAGGGCCGTGATCTGCTATAAGACTGCGGAGAGAACGTTCGGGATTGCTGATCTGCCGTTGCGTGGTGGGAATGAGATTGTTAACTTCTATGGGCCAATCGCTCTGTCCAAAGGCGGTGACGGAGTAACGGTCCGGGCGGTCGCGATAAAATTCGTGGGTAGTGCCGCCTTGCAGATGTAACTCCAGCGTGCCGTGATTGGGGTCGGGGATAACAATGGCGCGCTCGGCTAAAGTTAAACGCGAACCGCTCTCAGCACCAGTATCGGCTAAGAACACTCCATGCCAGAGAGTGCCGCTGGCCGCCACGTCTGAAATGTAAAGTATTAGTTGAGGAAATCGCTCGTCAAAAACGCGCGGTTGCACCTGGAAAGAGATTTGCGAAGTGATTAAATTGGCCTCAATGGAACGAAAGGTTCGCAGAGCCAAAGGCGAAAGCCAGAGAGTCATGATCAGGCTAACGATCAGGCCGGACACAGCCAGCACGCCTACAGGCAGCAGGATGCGGCGACGGCCAATGCCCAGGGCGGTGAGCGCAATGATTTCGCTGTCGGCGGACATGCGGCCGAGCCCGAGCAGCACGCCGATGAGCACCGCCATGGGAATTGTAAAAGTGAAGACCGCCGGGAAGATGCAAAGGAACAGCTTGAGGATTTGAGAGCCGGAGCCGGTGTGGCGGACGAAGAGCTCCATGAGGCGGACCAGCTGAGGGACGAAGAACACAAAGGTGAAGACGATGAGTCCGAGGAAGGCGTGGCGGAAAATTTCGCGGACAATGTAACGGTCCAATATGCGCATGAGCGAACGGTGAGTGTAACACGCGCGAAGAATTGAGACAGGAGCGGTGTAGAGGATGAATCGAGTGAATCTGGTGGTGTTGTGGCACATGCATCAGCCGCAATATCGCGACCCGGAAACCGGGCGGTATGTCCTGCCGTGGACGCGGCTGCATGCCACGAAGGATTATTTTGGAATGGTGAAGGTGCTGGAGGAATTTCCAGGATTTCATGCCACGTTTAACGTGGTTCCGGCGCTGGGAATGCAGCTGGAAGAATATGCGAGCGGCAAATTCAAGGAGCCGTGGTTTTCACTTGCGTTTAAAAATGCCGACAAGCTGAGCAGGGAAGATAAGACTGAGATTCTGGCGCGGGCGTTTCAGGTAAACCACGAGCGGTTGATGTCGCGATGGAAGCGCTTTGTGGAATTGTATGAATGGTCGCGTCCGGCGGATGGCGCGCAGGCGCTGGTGACATTTACGGCGCGCGATTGGCGGGACCTGCAGGTGTTATCGCAACTGGCGTGGATGGACGAGTCCTGGCTTGAGAAAGATGAAGTGGTGAGCAGGCTGGCGTCGAAGGGCAGAGATTTTTCGGAGACCGATAAAGAAGCGCTCGCGGCCAAGGAAATTGAGCTGATTGGATTGGTGCTGCCAGCGCACCGGCAGGCGGCGCAGCGTGGGCAGATCGAGCTGAGCACCACGCCTTTTTATCATCCGATTCTGCCGCTGATTTGCGATTCGGATATTGCGCGGGTGGCGAATCCGTCGACTCCACTGCCGCGTCGAGCGTATCGGCATCCAGACGATGCGCGAGAACAATTGCGGCGCGCGCGTGAATATCACGAACGCGTTTTTGGAATGAAGCCTGCCGGGTTGTGGCCGTCGGAAGGATCGGTGTCGGATCAGGCGCTGGCGATTGCTTCGGAAGAAGGATTTAAATGGTTTGGCACGGATGAAGGAGTGCTGGGGCGCACGTTGAATGTCGGATTTTTTCGCGATGCGACGGGGATTCCGGCGAATGCGGAACGTTTGTACAAGCCGTGGAGAGTACAAACGCCGAGCGGCGGCATCACGGGATTATTTCGCGACCACCATTTGTCGGACTTGATCGGATTTGTATATAGCCGCATGGATTCAAAGGCTGCGGCGGCCGATTTGCATGGGCGGTTGCGACACGTGGGTGAAACGGTACAGAGCGCGCAGCCGCTGACCATTTCTATTTTTCTGGATGGCGAAAATGCCTGGGAATATTATCCGGGGAATGGTCGCGAATTTTTGCGCGAATTTTACCGGCGCGTGGAGAGCGATCAGGATTTTCGCGCGTTGACGGCATCGGAAGCTATTGCGGCGGCGGGCGAAGTGCCGGTAACGGCGGGAATTTTTCCGGCTTCGTGGATTAACGCGAATTTTGATGTGTGGATCGGCGACAGCGAAGACGTTACGGCGTGGGAATTGTTGTGGGATGCGCGCGAGGCTTACTCGAAGGCGGTGGAGGCAGAGAAAGCGGGGCGCGCCGACGCTCCCAGCGTCACGGCGTTAAGCAGTGCGTACGAATCGCTGCTGGCAGCGGAAGGCAGCGACTGGTGTTGGTGG
This sequence comes from uncultured Acidobacteriota bacterium, assembly GCA_963733775.1. Classification (GTDB taxonomy): domain Bacteria; phylum Acidobacteriota; class Terriglobia; order Acidiferrales; family UBA7541; genus Acidiferrum. Next base: position 148,088 of record CAVTEE010000007.1, read on the forward strand.
TTCGGTCCAGAGCATAGCACCGCGAATGATGCGGAGTTTGACGCGCTGTGTCGCAAGCATTTGACTGGCGTTTATCTGGCGCTGGGACGAGTGCCGCCGGCGGAATTGGCCAAGCCCATCAAGCGTAAACCGGAGCATGCGCTGGAACTGGCGCCCACGGGATTTGTAAATGTGCGCGTGGATGGACGCGACAGTTCGTATTTCGAGTGGCTGGGCGCGGGCTTGTATTCTCCGGAGCGGCGCGGCGGATCGATGCACGGACGGATTTTTTATTTGCATGAATTGCGCTATGGATTTGAGGAAGAGCGGTTCTGCGTGCGGGTGGATCTTTTTCCCGAGGTGCTAGCGGATCTGGAAGATTCAGAATTTCGCGTCACCATTGAGGGTGCGGAGGAATTGACGGTGGTGGCGAAGATCGAGCGGGGACATTTGCGGGAGTTCGCGGTGGAACGCAAGAATGTTTGCCTGCTGAATCCCAAGGATATTGTTGAGGTGGCGTTTGATCGGATTCTGGAAGTGGCGATACGGCGCGAAGCATTGGACATTGCGGGGAGGAAAAGCTTGCGGCTGGGAGTTGCGCTTTGGCACTGCGGGCTGCCGCTGGATGTGTTGCCTGCTTCGGGATTTTTGGATGTGAGTTTCGGCGAAGAGCATGCAGCGTGGGATGTGGAGGAGACAACGGGGAGAGTTTTGGGGAGTTGACTAGGCATCGAAGCATCCATATAGCGAATAAAACACGAAAGTACTAAACTAATTTCACCTCCATGCAACGATTTTTGCGAATCGCCGCTTTTCTTATCGTCACTCTGCTGTCGTTGGAAACCTTGTTTTGGGTTCTCGATAACGTTGCCCGATGGGAATGGGTAGAGGCCCTTGTGGCGACCCATTCCTATTTGGCTGGAGTTCTACACAGTCCTCTGATGGCGTTTGTTTTGTTATGGACATACGTGGCGGTTCGTTGGGGCGAGAAAAGACTAAAGTTCCCAGAATTCATAGTTGAATTTTTGCGCATCGACGCAATACCGCAACTGTCGGCCATTACGGCGGAGATGGTGATAGAAAATCAAGTTGGAACTGTTCCTTATGACTTCGTGCTGAATATTTACGTTGCGAACAGAGCAGAGGTCTACGTATTCATCCGAGACATAGAGGCAAGCGTTAAGCCCAAAAAGAGATTTCTAGCGAAAACCTATACATTGCGCGCGGAAACATTGGACGGTTTTACGCTCTCACAAGATGTTACAAACCCGCATGGCATGGTTCAGAAACAGTACATGCAAATTCAGAATATGTTGCCATTGATTGCCGATCAGGGTCTGTCTGCGGAATCATCTGGCGTGTCAGGATGGCTTCGATTTGTGACGCCGCCATTTCCGAAGGAGACTGCCTTTTCGGTTAGTCTCACAATTTGGGACGGTCTTGGAAGGAAGCACAAAGCAAAAGAATTAAAGCCACGGCAAGAATTAAAAGGCGTAATCGTTCCGCCGATTTAGACGGCATCTACAATTAGTAGGCACGTGGCCAAGCAGTCTGGACTAGCACTGCCAAGGAGATTGCGATATGGACGGAGTCGCTTATAATTCTAACGAGTATAACGCTAGACTGGAGCGGGCTAAAACCGAATCTGCATTAGTCGCGCTGAAACGAGCGATTCAGGACGCTCACGTTAGATGTCTGACCAGAAACGAGATTATAGATCTAATCTGTAGCGCTGATACGAACGATGAAGGCATTGATTACATCAAGAGGCTTCAAGAGCTGACGCTTACGGATAGGCATTTCGAATACATCGTGACGCGTATGAATGATCTCGCAGTGCGCTCTGAGCACGTCTCCTCTAAGTCCAAAGCCAAAATTGATCGGACACTACTTCGCCTGGTGCGCTTGTTGCCTTCTGAACTTGCTTCGCACTTTGCTGAACCGTTTGTGAATCATCGTCGCAAGGCGCGGCGCGGATGGGCATATTCGGCGCTTCGGGATAAGCGTATTTCCAAAAAAATTGTCGGGAAACTCCTTCAAAGCTTCTCCACATACGGTGATCAGGAGGCGCTGCATCTAATCGCACGAAATCCCGAGCATGTCGCTGAACTGGATTCAGATATGATTCTGACTAATATCGACGATCGATATTGGCGAGGCCGGGTCGTACAGGCACTGATCACTCACAACCGAGCAAAGGCTATCTCGCTTTCCCGAATTTACCCTTTCGAATTTGCGCACGCCGCCGGTCGCAGCGGGGATGTATCAGTGTTAGCCCCGTTACGCGCTCTTTTTAATAAGAATTCCCACGATGTGGAATTTTTATCGATCTACGCATACGCGCTTGGAAAGCTGGCTGGGAGTGAAGAATTGGATCATTTAGAGAGATTCATGGAAGAAAAATGGCCAGATTTGCTTTAGGAGTTGCTAGTTGACAGCCAGATTCTTATTCAGCAATCGTGAATTTGTGATGCTTTAGAAAAGTTCTGGCTTCGCCTTCATCGAAAAACACCAGGCGTACATGCTCTACGGGCGAGCCGGCTGAGAGGACGGATTCGATCGTTTCTGATACTACTACGGCGGCGCGGTCCGGGGGATAGCCGTAGGCTCCAGTGGAAATAGCTGGGAACGCGATGGAACGAAGGCCGTGTTCGGCTGCCAGGGCGAGGGAGTTTCTGTAACAGGCCGCGAGTTTTGCTGCGTTAGGTTCCTTTCCTGTTGCTGCGATCGGGCCAACGGTGTGAATCACGTGGCGGGCTCGGAGTTGGCCTGCGGTTGTTATAACGGCTTCGCCTGTAGGGAGGCCGTGGGGAAAGCGTGCGCGGCGTAGTTCACGGCAGGCTTCGAGAATTTTTGGGCCCCCCTTGGTGTGGATTGCTCCGTCGACACCGCCTCCGCCTAATAGCGTGCTATTTGCAGCGTTCACGATTGCGTCTACGTCTTGCTTGGTGATGTCGCCGGTAACGACGTGAACTTTTCCGCTTAGGAAGCTGGCTAGTATTTTTGATTGGTCCATGACCGAGGGCTCCCACTCGGGAATTCACTTCATTAGCAAGCTGATTCTCGTTAGTCAATATTTCAAATCTGATGCGATGGATTTGATGGGTGGCTGCCTGGAAGAAAGAATGACTTCGCGGTCATGACTGGGGTGTTCCCACGTTACAAGACCCACCCTCCAAAAATCTGACGATGGGGCACCCGGCACTTTGCGAATTTGCTCCTGTTACCGCACCGTCGTGCAAACTTCCTGCACGGCAGTGACAACTGCATCCGGGTTTTGACCCGGGATGTTGTGGCTGCTATCTTTCACGATAACCTGCTTGCCATTGGTTGAAAGTCGAGCCAGCTTCGCCTGCAAAACATTTCTCCAAATATGGTCGAAATCTTCGAGGTCTCTTTTTGTTATCCCTTCGGGAAGGTGCTCTGGGTCAGCAGTATCTTTTCCCGCAGTCAACACGATTAGAGGCTTGTCGCCGAGCGTCCCGGAACCTTTCAGCTCCTTCGAGTCCTCATCATAATTCGCTGACTCGCTTCTTACCGCGAACGCGAACTTCGGTTGAAGCGACAGGCGGCCACTTTGGCTTTGCTCCCTCGATTTGAGTCGAGCGATGCCGAACAAGTCGAGCCATGCTTGGATTTTGAGGTCGTCCTGATATTGTCTAGAGGTTTTCGCCCACCATTGTTGAATATCAGGCGGCATTTGATTCCATTGGTCTTCGGTGGAAGCGTCTACGAGAACCATCCCGGCGACCTCGTTAGGATACAGAACGTTAAACACCCGGACATGCATGCCCCCAGAGGAAACGCCCACCAAGACGTAGGGTGGCTTTTCCTCAGAGTTTCTTAGGAGCTGATGGAGTTCCTTCGCAATCTGTAGACTGGTACGAGGCAAAGGGCCAGCTTCGCTCCATCCGTAACCAGCCCTGTCATAGACGCACACCCGAGTAAACTTCTCAATCCCGAGCTGCACCTTTTCCCAGCTCATCGCAAGGTTCCCAAGTCCGGTTTCCAGAACTACAGTGGGAGCACCCTCACCTGTGCAGTTAATGTTTAGTTTGTGACCACCGACGTCAATTAGCGTTCCCTTCATTGGAAATCGCCGAGCGTCTAAGTGAGTTTGAATGACTTGATAAGAATATCCAACGAGTGCCAGAACAACTGCGAGCGCCGCAACGGTCAAAAGGATGTTGCGCACCCAACGCCAAGACTTCTTCATTTTGGCTTCCGCTCTTAAACGCGAAACGTTATCTTCTATAAGTACGATTGGCCTTCTCGTTCGCTTTCCGTTGTTTCTTGGCGGCTTTTTTCATGGCTTTCTGCCGTTTCTTGGCGGCTTTCTTATTTATCTTTTCCTGCTTCTTGGCTGCCTTGCGGGAGCGGCGCTCACCTTCTGCGACGCTGATGCGTTGAGCGTTGACTGGTATTGAGCACGCGCCACTCAAGGCGACCAGTAATGTGAGACCGGCAATGAGTTTCACGTGTAACTTCATTCTTGACTCCAAACTCCGAAAGTCCAGTGTATTACATCGCTGTACTATACTGCTGGCATGCGTGGCTCTGTCCTTCTATTGGCCGCTCTGTTGGTAACTCCCCTCATTGCAAGTGCGCCGAGTTTCAATGATTGCGCTACTGTCGAAAAAAACGGAGATGAGATAACGCTTCGAGCCGAATCCTGGGACCCCGTATTGGCTATTGGCGTGACGATCGCAGATCGCTACGGAATTAAGGTCAGCGTCGAAGCTCCAAAGTGGACCTTTCCCGGCGATACCGAAGACGTTGCAGTGGCGGACCCAGAGTTTAGCGAGCAGCACGACCACATTCATTATGACGTCATGAGGCGCCACGCCATCGAATTCCGATTTTCGACCTCCGGAAACGGGCATCCAGACGATGTCGCGGGTCTGCTGCGTCAGTTGGCAGATGCCGCAAACAGGGAAATGCCTTACGAGTATCGGCTGGATGTGAGCGGTGATGACTATGCACTGGTCCCCACAAGGACGCGGAATTCAAAGGGTGAGCTTCAGGATGTATTGCCGCTACTGGATCGCAACGTCACTATTTCCTCGGGGACCCGCAGCATTGCTGAACACGCAAAACTGATGGCCGACGAACTTAGCAAACAGACAGGGTTGCACATCGGTTGCTGTAAATCGTCATTGACAGGAGTTCCCTGGGGTATGGCGGAGGTCAAGTTTGAAGCCGACCATAAGCCTGCTCGCGAAGTGTTGAAGTCGCTCATGCTCATTGAGCAGCAAGCGAGCGCCCAAGCAGTATCCGGTAGGCATCCCGATTACGACCATTGGGTCGTCAGGTGCGACGGAACCGGAGCTCCATTTTGCTCCATACAGCTCGAAGGTAAACTCCCGTCATGGTGTCCATAGCGTCAGGCGCCGAGAATGGCACGCGCGGGCGCGGAGCCCTCGGGTCGTCGCAGAGCAAGCGTCGTTAAGACATACAAATTCGATAACGATATCCAGAGAAGCTAGTGCTCGGGTCGAGCAATCTTGAAGCACTGTTCTTTTTCATCCCAGGCAATGGCTGATCCGTCTTCCTTCCACTTTTTTGTCCAGGACTCTTGAACGTACCTTCTGCCGTGTTTCTCGACAAATGTGTACCAGGCATTCCACGCCGGTGAGCCCGGAGATTCGGCTGCCACGGTCTGGAAGGTGACCACCCCGTCGATGGTCGAATGCTGCCACGTTGAATCCAGAAACAAATCGCATAGATAAAAAAATGCAATCGTTGTCGGCCAAAAGTCCATAACGGACTCTTTAGTTGCTGTTTCGTCTGGGAGGCAAGCAATCAGTAGCGGAATTGCCTTCTTCCCGAGAGCAATAATATGTCTTGTCTGAGGAGCTCCTGCCTCTTGCAGGCGACCCTTCGCCGCGATGTGTCCCATGTCGACAAGGTCCAGGGAGCGGGCGCACTTCGTATCTTTCGATTGAGCTCGTAAAGAGAATGCGAACAGGAACGCGCATGCCACAAATGCAAAGACAGTCTTTAGGATTCTCATTCAAAGAGCTTAAGGCTAACAAGGGAAGAGCACATTAGAAGAGTTTTACGGCGAGGTCGGTGGGGTTGTCGCCTACCGGGATCATGGTGACCAGGTAGTTGGTGCGGACGCGGATGATAGAGATGTCGCCGGAATCGTGGTTTACGGCCAGGAGGAGATTTTCCTGGGGATCGAAGCGCAGCGCTGACGGGGATTGGCCGGCGGGGACGGGGAAGCCTTTGCCGGGGGCGCGGTCGAGGCGGCGATCCACGATGTCGACGGGGATGATGCGGTTGGCTGCGGTGTCGCTCACGTACATCAAGCCGGCGTCGGCGCTGAGAATGGCGCGTGTGGGCGCGGAGCCGAGGACCATGTAATCGCCGACTTCGTGGGTGGCGGTGTTGATGACTTGCAGGCCGTGAGCTTCGGGGGAGATGAGGTAGAGTTCGCCGCCGTCGGGCTTGAGCAGCATTTGGGTGGGGCGGCCTGCTAGTTCGAGGTGGGTGAGGAGGACGCCGCGGCGCAGATCGACTACCGAGATGCGGGCTTCGTTGGCGCTGCGGATGAAGGCGATGGAGCTGTCGGCCATGATGGCGATGTCTTCGGGGCGCGCGACAACCGGGATGGTGCCGCGTTGGGCGAGAGTTGCGGCGTCGTGCAGCGAGACGGTGGCGTCGCCTCGATTGGCGACGACTATGGTTTTGCCGTCGGGAGTGCTGCGGGCGAGGACTGGTTCGCGACCGGTTTTAGCTGTGCCGAGGATGGTGTGGGTGCGGCAGTCGATGGCGACTAGCGTGTTGTTGGCGGAGGAGGTGACGTAAGCGCGGGCGCCGTCGGGGGAAAAGTCGAGCGCGTAGGGTTGCGCGCCTACTGGGATTTTTGCGGTGAGTTGATTGGTGCGCGTGTCTAGAACCCAGACGAAGCCTTCTGTGGTGCTGACGCCCCAGATTTCTGGGCGGGTGGGGTGTTCGCGAATGCCGGATAGTTTTTGGCCGATGGGGATGTGGGCGATGGGGCGGAGGTTTACCAGGTCTACTACCGTGAGGCTGCCGTCGTTCGTGGTGATGTAGGCGTTGAGGCGGAGGCCGGGGCGGAGGAAGGAGGGGCGGTGCTCGAAGAGGAGGAGGATTAGGGAAGCGGCTAGGAGGATGCCCAGGAGCGAGAGGACGCGGTAGTTGCGGGGGCGGGTCATTTAGTCAGTTTGAGTCATTGTGATTCCGTTTGCTGACACCGGTCGCAGACGCCGCGGTCATCAACCTTCATAGCTTCGAAATTTTTTTCCAAATTGATTCGTCCAAAGAAATTTGGCGGAGCGTCGAGGCTGTATCCCCACCGTTTGCAGATTACACATTGAACCATCCACTTCCGTGTACGTGGGTCTCTTAGATACCATTCGGCATCGTGCGCTTCATTACTCATGTGAGCTTGTCGACTTCTTGGGCATTCAATTGACTTCGCGGTGGAGGACGGCGGCGATTTGGCGGACTTCGGAGACTAGCTCGGCGAGCTCGCTGGGGAGGATGGATTGCATGCCGTCGGAGAGGGCTTGGTCGGGGGCGTGATGGACTTCGATTAGCAGGCCGTCGGCGCCCACGGCTGCGGCGGCACGAGAGAGGGGCAAGACTTTGTGGCGTTTGCCGGTGCCGTGGCTGGGGTCGACGAGGATGGGTAGGTGGCTGCGTTTTTTTACGGCTGGGATGATGGTGAGGTCGAGGGTGTTGCGGGAATAGTCGGAGAAAGTGCGCACGCCGCGTTCGCAAAGCATCACGTTGTAATTGCCTTCGCTCAGGACATATTCGGCGGCCATCAGGAATTCGTCGAGCGTGGCGGACATGCCGCGCTTGAGGAGAATCGGTTTTTTGACGCGGCCAGCGCGCTTGAGCAGCGAGAAATTCTGCATGTTGCGGGCGCCGATCTGGATCACGTCGGCGTATTCTTCGACGAGGTCGAGGCTTTCGTTGTCGATGGCTTCAGTGACGATGCCGAGGCCGTAGTGCTTGCGGACTTGCGCGAGAATTTTGAGGCCGTCTTCGCCGAGGCCCTGAAAACTGTACGGGGAAGTGCGCGGCTTGTAGGCGCCGCCACGGAAAAGTTTTACGCCGGCTTTCTTGACGCCTTCGGCGGTGGCGAAGCATTGCTCTTCGCTTTCCACCGCGCAGGGTCCGCCAACCAGGCCCACGTGTTTTCCGCCGAAGAGAACATCGCCGCTCGGAGTGGGGATGCGGAGGATGGTGTCTTCTTCTTTGACGTCGCGGCTGACCAGTTTGTAGGGCTTGCTGACCGGAATGCATTCGATCACGCCGGGCAGGGATTCGAGCACGCCAAGATCGAGCGCGCCTTTGTTGCCGGTGATGCCGATGGCGGTGCGTAGGGCGCCGGGGATGGGATGCGCCTTGAGGCCGAGGCTTTCGATGCGTTCGCAAACGGCGCGAATCTGCGGCTCGGTGGCGTGAGACTGCATTACGACTAGCATGACGGCTCCGGGCTAGGATGAGGAACAGTGCAGTTTACCTGTTGGGGAGTGAACGGGGCAAATGACAGTGGTAAAGGAATTGGTAGAAGCTTGTTAAATATTTTGAGGGTTTCAAATGCTCTGGCGCAGGCTGAGTTGCTGCGTCAGGTCGTCGTATTGGTGTCTTTCACGTCGTACAGCCAGCGCGTGAGACCCTTAGGAAGAAATCCGAGTCGAGCCATCCCACCAAGAACCGTGGTAGTGCGAAAAATAAGGCCTACGACCAATGCGAGGAGGCAGCCTGAGCAAGTGATGATGACCGGGAGCGAAGGTGAGCTAATCATATGCCCTCCACTTCTTGATGCTACTCCGTGTGACAGTAAGTCCGAACATGTCGAGGGTGGCACAACAGCACAAGCCGGTCTAAGCCGCTAAAGTCCCAATGAGACGAGTGCTTCGCGGACGATGCTTGATGTTTCCACGTTACAAGACCCACCCTCCAAAAACCCGAGGGATGGGGCACCCGGCACAGCCGGGCAAAGCCGCAAAGTCCCAATGAGACGAGTGCTTCGCGGAAGGTGCTTGATGTTCCCACGATACAAAACCCACCCTCCAAAAACCTGAGGGATGGGGCACCCGGCACCCGGCGTTTTGAACTACATAACGGTTCCATCTCGGCACTGTTCGAGCCATCGTAAACCCTGCTCTGTCACCTCGGATTTGTGGTTGTCTATATACGCCTGCACTGTTTCGCGTACTCCGGGGTGGTGGAGGTGCCCTAGGCCATGTAATGCGTAACCTTGGGTTCTCGCATCGGGGAGGCCCAGGATTTTCACCAGCGTCTCAAACATAGCATCGAGCAACAGACGTGACTCTGCGTCTAGCTTCGATACGTCGCCCATCTTGATGTGCAGCTCAAAAAGTTTCTGCTGAAACCAGAAACCGTGTAGGATCAAGTCCCACCACATGTCAAAACAGCCCGCCATTACCTCTTCTTCGGATTTGGAGACGAAATCCGAATAAACTGAAAACATCGAACGAATGCATTGAATACGCTGCTCCAACGGCACGGATGAGTGCCACAAAAGTTCGTAGAGTCGAAGATTCTCGCCAAAAATGCCCCAAATTCCTTGGTCGAGTTGGACTAGAGAATACTTCGGCGCGATAAGACCAAAATCTACGAACAGCTTGGTCATATGCTCGACGACTACCGCCGGTGACGAAGGAACAGCTTCGTCGTATCGCTCTCCCGCTAGGTCAGTTAAGTAATAATCAAACTGTTTTTCATCTGGCAAGACCATCCGATTGAAAAAAAAATCCACGAATTGGTCAAAAGATTTAGAGGATAAATCAAGGTTTTTCGGTTCGTCGGTCAAGGTCCACCCTGGGCAAGCTATATATTTGAAACAACAAGAAGAATAACTGAGTTAGGGATAAGCCTAAGTCCCGATTAAAGCGCTACCGGAAACTAACCGACTATCAATTTCTGGCTGAATGGGCGGGGCTGGCGCGTGTGTTATAATTGCTGGTTTATGAGTGAGCGAAATTTTACATTGAGCATTGCAGCACAACCCCTGACGCGGCTTACCGAGTTTGATCCCGAAGACGAGTACCGGCCGGAGCCTGAGCCGGAGGCGTTGCCGCCGGCCTGGCTGGACGGCAGCACGCGCATTGGGATTCATACGTCTATTGCGGGCGGGCACCGGAACGCGCTGGAAACGGCGCGCAAGCTGGGCTGTAACGCGCTGCAGATATTCTCGGCCAATCCGAGGCAGTGGCAGGGCGGGTCGGCGCGCATTGCGGAAGTGGATGCCGTGGCGTTTCGAGCGCGGCGAGCTGAATTGGGGCTTGGGCCGCTGGTCATTCATGCCAATTATTTGATTAACCTGGCGTCGCCGCAACCTATGTTGCGGGTGCGGTCGATACAGGCGTTTCACGACGAAATTGTGAGGGGGATGTCGCTGGGGGCGGATTTTCTGGTGGTGCATCCCGGGACGCGGGGGGAAGCGACTTGCGCGCAGGCGGTGGCCACCGTCATTGAGTCGGTGAAGCAGGCGTCGAAGCGGGCTTCGCTGGGCGGGATGCGGATACTGCTGGAGAATACCGCGGGGATGGGGACTTGTTTGAGTTCGCGGCTCGAGGAGATGGCGGAGATTCTGGCGGGATTGAACGGGTTTCCCGTGGATGTGTGCCTGGATACGGCGCATCTTTTTGCTTCGGGTTATGACATTCGGACGGAAGAGGGATTGGCTGCGACGATTGGGCAGATTGAAAAGACGATTGGGTTGGAACGTGTGCCGGTGATGCATATTAATGATTCGAAGATTCCGCTGGGTGGGCGGGTGGACCGGCATGAGCACATTGGGAAAGGCAAAATTGGCGCGGAGGCGTTTCGGCGGATTTTGCAGCATCCGAGATTGAGTGCTATGCCGCCGGAGGGGTTGGCGGGGCGGGTGTTTATTGCGGAGACGCCTATTGATGAGCCGGGGGATGACCGGAAGAATGTGGCGGCGTTGTGGGAGTTGGCGGGGTTGAAGGATATTGCGCCGGTGGCTGAGAAGGGATTTTCGATGTTGACGGCGGCGTTGAAGAAGAAGATGGATGTGCAGCGGGCGGTGGAGAAGCGGAATGCGGCGGTGGCGGCGCGGCGAGGGGCGGAGGAGGGGCGGCGGAAGAGCGAAGAGAGATCCCTCCACTTCGCAGGCCGGCTGCTTCGCAGGAGCGAAGCAGAAAAGCAAGTGCGCCGGCCTGCTTCGGTCGGGATGACCGGTCTGGGCGGTGGCGCGAAGGGTGCCAAGGTCGGGGCGACCGGATTTGCTGGTGGCGGGAGCGGAGCCAGGGTCGCGGCGAATGTTGCTGGTGGCGCGAACGGAGCCAAGGGCGCGGCGACCGCGGAGCGGGCGGCGGCGACTAAGCGCGTGACGACGACAAAACGCGCGGTGAGCGCGAAACGTCTAACGTCGACTAAGAATCCGAAGAAGGCGAAAAAAGTGGGTGGGGCGGGCGCTGCGAAGAAGGGGAGCGGGGCTGGCAAGCGGGGGCGTAGGGGATAGTTGGGCAAAGGGGATAGTTGAGAGTGGCGGAATACAACCCACAGGCGATCGAAGCAAAATGGCAAAAACGTTGGGCAGATGCGCGGGTCTTCGAGACGGAGGTGGATCCTTCGAAGCCGAAATACTACGTGCTGGAAATGCTGCCGTATCCGTCGGGCACGATGCACATGGGGCACATGCGCAACTACACGATTGGAGATGTAGTGGCGCGGGTGAAGCGCATGCGCGGATTCAATGTGCTGCACCCGATGGGCTGGGACGCTTTTGGCCTGCCTGCTGAAAATGCGGCGATAAAAAATAAAACCCATCCTCGAATCTGGACCAACAACAACATTGCGGAATTTCAGCGAGTGCTGCGGCGCTTTGGGTTCAGCTTTGACTGGCGGCGGGAAATATCCACGTGTGAGCCGGAATATTACCGGTGGAACCAGTGGTTTTTCCTTCGCATGCTGGAGCGCGGGCTGGCCTACAAGAAAAAAAGCCGCGTCAACTGGTGTCCCAAGTGCTGCACGGTGCTGGCCAACGAGCAGGTAGTGAACGGGTATTGCTGGCGGCACGAAGATACGCTGGTGGAAACGCGGGAGATCGAGCAGTGGTTTTTGAAGACGACTGAGTATGCGGAGGAGTTGCTGGATGATTTGAAATTGCTGGAAGGTGGATGGCCGGAGCGCGTCATCACCATGCAGCGGAATTGGATTGGGAAGTCGACTGGGGCGAAGGTGCGGTTTGCGGTGGCGGATTTTGGGAACAGCGAAACACGGAGCGTTGGACGGGGAAGTTCCGGGTACGGTGAGGGAAAAACCCCACACGCAGAAGCGGCGTGTGGGGCACCCAACGATGGGAAAGCGGAGACCGTTGAAGTTTTTACTACGCGGATTGACACGATTTATGGGGCGAGCGCGTTGATTCTGGCGCCGCGACATCCGCTGGTGGCGAAATTATTGAGCGGCTCCAGTGAGGAGTCGGCGGCGAGAGCGAAGTTGGCGGAGATGCTGCAGAGTTCTGTGAAGGCTGAGGAACTCGAGACTGCGGAGAAAGTGGGATTTTTTACTGGGCGATATGCGGTGAATCCGTTCAGCGGCGCGGAGATTCCGGTGTGGGTGGGGAACTTTGTGCTGATGGAGTACGGAACTGGTGCAGTGATGTGCGTTCCGGCTCATGATGAGCGCGACTTTGAGTTTGCGACGAAGTATGGATTGGCGATTCCGATTGTGGTGCAGCCGGCTGATGGCGAAGCGTTAACGAACGCGACGCTGAAGGAAGCGTTTACTGAATACGGTAACAGCGTGAATTCCGGGGCATACAGTGGGCTGACGACGGAACAGACGCTTGAACTGATGTCCGCGGAAGCGGAAGCCAGGGGATTTGGCAAGCGCGAGACGGTGTTTCGGTTGAAGGACTGGGGAATATCGCGGCAGAGGTATTGGGGCACGCCGATTCCGGTGATTTATTGCGCGAAAGATGGAATGGTGGCGGTGCCGGACGCGGATTTGCCGGTGTTGCTGCCTGAAAATGTGAAACTCACAGGCGAAGGAGAGTCGCCGCTGGCGGCTACTCCGGAATTTGTGAATGTGAAATGCCCGAAGTGCGGCGGCGATGCGCGCCGCGAAACAGACACAATGGATACGTTCGTGGATTCGTCGTGGTATTTCTATCGATATTGCGATCCGCACAATGATAAAGCGCCGTTTGATAAGGACAAGGTGGCGTACTGGTTTACGATTGACCAGTATATCGGCGGAATTACGCACGCGATTTTGCATCTGCTGTACTCGCGATTCTGGTGCAAGGTGATGCGCGATTTGGGATTGGTCAATCACAGCGAACCGATTGCGCGGCTCTTCACGCAAGGCATGGTGCAAAAGGGCGGCGTGGCTATGTCCAAGTCGAAGGGCAATGTGGTTGGCGCTGAAGAGATGGCGGACAAATATGGGGCGGATACCGGGCGGCTTTATACATTATTTGCGGCGCCGCCGGAAAAAGATTTGGAGTGGAGCGAAGAAAGTATTGAAGGATCGTGGCGATTTTTGAATCGCGTGTACCGCCTGGTGGAGCGGCATGCGGAGACGGTACGCGCGGTGAAGGGCGCGAGCGGCACGACTGGTGGTAAAACGATTACGCCAAATTCGGCGAAAGAAAAACAATTACTGCGCAAGACGCATCAGGCGCTGCGGCGCGTTACTCAGGACTTCGAGACGCGCTGGCACTTTAATTCCGCGATTGCGTTGATCATGGATTTGACGAATGAGATTTACGCCATGGAGCCGCTGGATGAAGGTGCGCAGCCGGAAGTGCAGCGCGAAGTGCTGGAATTATTGACGCTGATGTTGGCGCCGATGACGCCGCACATCGCGGCGGAGCTTTGGGAAATACTGGGACACAAAGATGGTCAATGGATGGCACCGTGGCCGGCTTTTGATGCGGAATTGGCGCGCGAAACGGAAGTGGAAATAGTGGTGCAGGTGAATGGACGGGTGCGTGGAAAATTGAAAGTCTCGGCGGGAATGCCGGAAGAGCAGGTTATTCCGCTGGCGCAAGCGGAACCAAGCGTGACGCAGCATCTCGACGGAAAGCGCGTGGTAAAACATATCTTCGTGGCAGACAAACTCGTGAACCTGGTGGTGGCGTAATGGCGAGCACGGCGAAACCAGTGCAGGACCAAGTCGGCAGGATGGAAGCGGAACTTGGCGGCGTGGTGGTGCTGGATTTTGGCGGGCAATACACGCAGCTGATTGCGCGGCGAATTCGCGAGCAGCAAGTGTTTTCGTCTATTTTGCCGTGTACTACGTCGATGGAAGAGTTGATGAAGCTGGAGCCCGTCGGGGTGGTGCTGTCGGGTGGGCCGAGCTCGGTGTATGACCCGGAGGCTCCCAAGTGTGATCCGAAATTGTTGGCGCTGGGCGTGCCGGTGCTGGGGATTTGCTACGGAATGCAGTGGATTACCCACACCTTGGGCGGCAAAGTCGAGCGCGCTGAGCGACGGGAGTACGGAAGAGCGCAGCTGAATATTGAGAGTGGCGATGGCCCTTCGGATTTGTTTACCGGCGTGGCGCCGTCATTGAGAGTGTGGAACAGCCACGGTGACCACGTGATGATGTTGCCGCACGGCTTTCGAACCGTGGGGCGGACGGCGAATGCGGTAGCAGCGGTGGAAGACCGGGCGCGAAAGATTTATGCAGTGGAATTTCATCCGGAAGTAAATCACACCGAGCAAGGCACTGAGATACTGCGGAACTTTTTGTTTCGGGTGTGCAAGGCGGAGAAGAAGTGGAGTGGCGCGGCGTTTATCGAAGAGACGGTGGACGCCATTCGCAAGAAGGCGGGCCCGACCAGCAGAGTGATTTGCGCGTTGAGCGGCGGCGTGGACTCGACGGTGGCGGCGGCGCTGGTTCATCGGGCGATTGGCGACCGGCTGACAAATATTTTTGTGAATACCGGCATGCTGCGGAAGAACGAGTTTACCGAGACGCTGGAAATGTTGCGGGAGCGGCTGGGGCTGCGGGTGATTGGGATCGACGCGTCGGACAGATTTCTGGCGCGGCTTGAGGGCGTTAGCGACCCGGAGGTGAAGCGTAAGCGGATTGGCGCGGAATTTATCGGGGTGTTTGCCGAAGAGGCGCAACGGTTGCAGCGCGAAGAGGCACACGGGGAGATTGGTTTCCTGGTGCAGGGCACGCTGTACCCCGATGTGATTGAGTCTATTTCCGTTCGCGGACCTTCACAGACGATAAAGACCCACCACAATGTGGGCGGCCTGCCGGCAAATATGCCGTTTGCCTTGATTGAGCCGTTGCGGGACCTGTTTAAGGACGAGGTGCGGCGGATAGGCAGGGAACTGGGTTTGCCGGAAGAAATCTTAGTGAAACATCCGTTTCCAGGCCCCGGATTGGCGGTTCGGTTACTAGGCGAGGTGACGCGGTCACATTTGGTGACTCTCCAGGAAGCGGATGCGGTGGTGGTGGAAGAGATCCGGCGGGCGGGACTGTACGAAAAAGTGTGGCAGGCGTTCGCGGTACTGCTGCCGGTGCGGAGCGTTGGAGTGATGGGGGACGGACGGACGTACGGGCTGACGGTAGCTGTGCGGGTGGTGCAGAGCGACGATGCGATGACCGCGGATTGGGTGAGATTGCCTGGGGACGTGCTGGAACGAATATCGACCCGGATCGTGAATGAGGTTCCCGGAGTGACGCGGGTGGTGTATGACATTAGCTCGAAGCCGCCCAGCACGATTGAGTGGGAATAGGTTGCGGCGACACAAGGTTTAATAAAACCTGCCGGCGGGAATGGAATCAAATTAAGTTGGGTATGAGTAGCGCGAAGCGTGAAATGATCAGAAAAGGGGATAGGAATGCATCGACCGCGCAGCCGGGGTGTCAGCGCGGTCCTATAGCACCAGGTAATTCTAACCGGTTAGCTTGGGGTCGATAAAAAAGCTAACCGCAGTAGACTACCTGTTGGCCATTTTCTGAGCCATATACAGAATCAGCTTGCGGTCTTCATCTTCAACTTTGCTGAGAAGACGGCGCAGCTTGTTGAGGAAACGGGCTTCTTTCCCAACGCTGCCCCAGGCGATATCGTCGGACGATTTACGCTTGGGTAGATTGGGAAGCTGGGGTGGCTCTTCGCCGTCGTAGAAGAGTTGATAGAGTGGGCACTCGAGGGCACGAGCCAGTTTCTCGAGCGTTTCGATGGCCGGAACAGTATGGCCATTTTCCACGCGGGAGATATAACAACGAAGTAAACCGGTACGCTTCTCGATGTCGCCCTGGGAGAGTTTCTTTTCCTCGCGCATTACACGGAGGCGGTCACCTATAATCATGTGGGCATTATTCCATCTGGTATGTTATTAGGCAAGTAGAAAGTTGCTACTAGGTGAAGTGAAACATTTGATGCACTTGATAGCAGGCGTGGCGGAAACGTCGATAGCGTGTAGCGTAACCAAAACAGCATGGCAAACGTCCCAAAACTAGCCCCGCTTGAGCCCAGCCCCAAGCGCTCCCCGAAAGCGGCGGATCCGGGGAGGACCGGGGCGGCGGCGCAGGCCAAAGGGTCGTACGATCGTGAACTGGTACGACGTGCGCAAGCGAACGATAAGCAAGCTTACGAAGAGCTGATCAAGCGGCACCAGCAGCGGGTGTTCGCGGTAGCCGCGGGCATCCTGCGGCGCCACGAAGATATTGAAGACATCGCGCAGCAAGTCTTCGTAAAGGCGTACTTTTCGCTGAAGCGGTTTGATGGCCGGGCTGCATTCAGTACGTGGTTGTATCGCATCACACTGAATGAGTGCTGGGACCTGTTGCGCAAGAAGAAGGTGCGGCCGCTGCTGTATGAGTCGGACCTGAGCGAGGAGCAGGCGCAACGGGTGGCAGACTCGGAGTCGGATGGCAGTGGGCCGGACATCCGGCAAAGATTGGAGAATCAGCAACGGGTGGAACAGCTTTTGGAAGGCTTGGAGGAACGGGACAAGCTGATGCTGATTCTGAAAGAGGTGGAGGGTTTCTCCATCGAGGAAATTGCCGAGGTGCTGGATTTAAATGCGAACACTGTGAAGGTGCGATTGTTTCGAGCGCGTGGACGGGTAGTGAGGCAGGCTGCGGAGCGGGAAAAAAGCGCGAAGGGCGCTACGGGCGCGAAGAAGTAGATAGAGCGGCGGTTGGAACAAGAGGCAAGGAGATCTAAATATGTGGAACAAATTAAGGAAAGAGAACCGGCCTTGCGAACAATACCGGGAGGCGCTGGAGGATTTGCCGCCGGATGTTGACCAGAGTATGGCTTCCTCGTCGTTAAGTAACAGCTTGCGCGCCGAGGTGCTGGAGCACGCGGCGGAGTGCGATGCATGCGAAGAGGCGGCGGAGACATTCTGGGCTTCTCGAGATTTGTTGGTGGGCCGAGAATTATTGGCGGGGCCGTTGGAATTGGCGCGCGAGTGGAACAGCGCGGCGAGTGATGCGAAGCCGTGGTTTGCAGCGCGGGTGATGGCCAAGATCGCCGAGCGCGAGACGGAAGGTCGAAGAGCGCTGACGGAATGGAGCGGAGCGGTCGCGAAGTTGGCGTCCAGGCTGGCATGGGTTTCGGCGCTGCTGTTGCTGGTGGGCACCACGTGGTTTTACGGGCCGCACGGCGGACAGCTGAATAACAAATCAGTGGAGTCGAAAGCGCAAGCCGCTCAGCAATACTTGTTTGATAGCGCGGCAGGGCAGGGCACGGTGGACGATGCCCTGGTGAGTCCGCCTGAAAGGTAAACCGGAGAAATAAAAATGACAGAATCGTCGACAACGCGAAAAGCCGCTCTGTGGGTAGGATTGGTATTTTTGCTGGGCGTGGCGCTGGGAGGATTCGGCGGGTACATATTTGCGCACCAGAAATATACGGTTACGAATGCTAGCGTGCCGCCTTCCGATGCAGTAAGGCGAGCGCAAAAGGTGCAGGAACTTACTTCGCTAGCTAACCTGACGCCGGAGCAAGGTCAACAAGTAAATGCCATCATTGCCGATATCCAGACCCAGATGAAGAGCATCCGCAAGCCGCTGGAGCCGCAATTCGACGAAGCCCGACAGAGGGGGCGCGAGCGAATACGCGCGATTTTGACTGAGGAACAGAAGCCCAAGTTCGAAGAGTTCATCCGAAAGCTGGATGAGGAACGAAAGCGCAACGCGCAGTAGGCATCTTCAGGTTGATTTTTGAAGCTCTCCATTTTATAAGGGCCGCTACTCGTACCTTGCTCGCTTCCAGTGTCACTTTACTTCCGCATTCCCAACATTCTCGCCCAGAAGGTCGGAAGTACAGTTCAAGACACGGCATAGCGACGAACAAATTCACCACGGATTGATTGACCCCTGTGTATGCGGCTAGTAGAGTTTTTCCTGCACGCAAAATCGTTAAGGCCAAGCAGGAGACAAGGCATGACGCGGATCGGTGTGGGTATAGGGGTGGTCTGTCTGGCAGTGGCGAGTTATGGTTCCACGTACGCCGGGGCTCAGGCGGGGCAGGAAACACCACTAAGGCAGACAGCGATTGTTCAGGCTGGCCCGGATGCGGGCGCGAAACAGAGTGCGCCGGGTGCATCGGACGCGGCGCAAAAAGATACAGGTAAAAAAGAGGGCGCTACAACCGAGACAAAGCGGGGCGAAACGAAGCGGGCGAAAAGCGTTACGGTGAATGTGGTGTTCGCGGGGGACACGAAATTCGTTGATGCGGTGAAGTCTATCTGTCAGGACCCGCATGCGGATAAGTTGCAGGATTGTTTTGCCGCAGAGATGAAGAAGGCTGGCGCATCGGCGGCGGCAGTCGAATTTTCGAGACAATTGGGCGAGCCGGGATTTGTGCGGGACTTTAGAGCGGCTGGACCGGTGGATATTGCTTATGTGCTTTATCCGTATCGCGCCAATGAAAATCAATCGTGGGTGATTGTGAATGGGACTCCGCCGGCCATCGATGTGGACAATTCCAAGTTGGTGACCATCGCGGCGCGGGCGTTGAAGAACAATGCTTCCTATACCGGGCTGGCAAAAGCGCATCCGGAGCTTTCGCCATGGCCGGGGGACCGCTACTCGACGGAGATTCCTGATGTGGAAATGGGCGCGAATGGCGGCGTGCATATTATTGTGAATTACCGGTTGCGGGAGAAGTGCCACTCTTGCGCGGTGTTGGGGCATGCCTGGTATTCGTTTGAGTTTGATGCGAAGGGAATTTTCGCGGGGGCGCGGTTGATGGGGATTTCTGTTACGCACGACAAAGCGCCGGTGGTGCGCGCAACAAACAAAATGGTGGGGACTTCGATAGGAACTTCGGTCGGCGAAGAGGTCACGATTGCGCTGCCTGTGAAAGAGGCGGCGGGCTCAGAATGGATATTGGCGAAGGCGCTGGATACCGCGAAGGTGCGGCTGATCGAACACAGTCATGTGGCGCCGCCTGCTGGAAATGGCGCGGTGGGGAACGAAGAGATGTGGAAATTTGCGGCTTTGGGCGCGGGAACGACGCAAATTGCGTTTCAGAGAGGCGCGGAAAAGCCGATTACTTTCCGGGTCGTTGTGAGGGGTAGAGGCGCGGGGCCGAGTGCTTCATCCCCAAGGAAACCATAATTCAACAAACTTTCGTCAACTAACAATCAGAAGGGGATGTCTTCGTCGGAGATTTCAGGGCCTGCGGGTGCGGCTGAGCCTCCTCCGAATGGGTCATCGGGCGGGGCACCGTGAGCATCGAAGTCGTCGGCGTGACGAGCACCGCCGCCGGCTCCTGCGCCTGCGCCGGCACCTACCGCAGCACCGTCACCGCGACCGCCGAGCATACGGAAATTGCTAGCGACAATTTCGAAGCTGGTGCGCTTCTGACCTTCTTTATCCTGCCATTCGCGCGATTGAATGCGGCCTTCGACAAACAGGAGTGAGCCCTTTTTTAGATATTGCTGCGCGATTTCGGCTTGTTTGCCCCACACGACAATCTTGTGCCACTCGGTACGCTTCTGCTTTTCACCGTTACGATCTTTGAAAGTTTCGTCTGTGGCGATCGAGAAATTCGCCACTGCCGAGCCGCTGCCGGTGTAACGAGTCTCGGGGTCGCGGCCCAAACGGCCGACCAGAATAACTTTATTTACGGACATGAATTCTCCTTTTGAAGTGGAAGATAGCATGTGGTAGGAGAAAAGGGAAATGAGAGTCGGGCAAAGTAAATTCAGATTGAAACGGTTGGAAGGGCTGCGGGCGAAGCGCTCCATTTTTATATCTAGTCGATGGTGCTCTAGGCGAATCGCTAGGTTTGGTGAAGATTGACCGGCTTGGATTCCCAGTGAAAGCGAAGTCAAAGGCCCACGTGCAAAACCGGCACATGGGGCACCCGAAATTCAATTCAATCACAATATCTGGGCCAGCCGGGGCGTTGAACAAAAGCGGCGGAAGTGGCGTATGTAAATGAGAGACGTTTTCTTCCGAGGTGCGGGTGTGCGCGGATGGCTGGCAAATTTGGCTACAATTTTTGTGGCGCTGACGGGCGGGGCTGCTGGATCAGCTCAGGAAGCCATCCGAGTGGACGTGAACCTAGCGACGGTGGCATTTACGGTCCGCGACGCGAACGGGGCGCTCGTCGATAATTTGACGAAAGACGATTTTGAGATTGTGGAAGACACCGTGCCGCAAAAGATCGCCTACTTTGCGCGCAGCGCGGACGTACCGCTGACGCTGGGATTGATTATCGATGCTAGCGGGAGTCAAGAACACTTCGCGAAAAAGCACCAAGGCGATCTGGAAATTTTCTTGAAGGAGGTGCTGGCGGCGAAAGATCGCGTGTTTTTGGTTGGATTTGGAAATCACATTCGGCTGGTCAGCGATTTTTCTCATTCGAGCGGTGAAGTGATGGAGTCATGGAAGCGATATGAGAAAGAGACGCAAAAGTTTCCGGAACTTGGACCGCCAGAGAGCCGCGATTTAGGCACGGCGTTTTATGATTCGATTTATTATCCGGTTGCGGAGAAACTTGGGAAGGAGGACGGCCGAAAGGCGTTGCTGATGTTCAGCGATGGGGAGGATAACTCCAGTTCTCACGACATGATGACGGCCATTGAGACGGCGCAAACTGCAAACGTGGTGGTCTACAGCATCCGCTACACTGAGAAAAAGCACGGAAAATTGACGGCGCGGAATCAGTACGGAATGCGGGTGATGGACCGTATTGCAAAAGAGACGGGAGGGGCGGCGATCGATGGAGAAAAGACCGATCCGCACACGTACTTTCACCAAATCGCCGAGGAATTGCGAAGCTCGTATGAACTGGCGTATTACCCCACGAACGCTGCCAAAGATGGATCTTTTCGCAAAATTGTGATCCGTGCGAAACGCGATGGACTGAAGGTGCGTGCGAAGACGGGGTATTTCTCGCGGTAGATTCGCGAATCTCTGTTTGGTGAAGATTGATTAGTTTAGATTCCCGAGAAACCCGAAGTCAAAGTGCCCCACGTGCAAAACCGGCACGTGGGGCACCCAGAAATTCACTTCAATCACCAATATCTGGGCTACCGCCCACGATCAGTATTGAAGCACTTCTTAGACTCATCCCGTTGTATAAAGCTTGTTGCATTCTGGCGATCGGCTCTGGCGAAGCGTGGCACACCTGGATGAACGGGATTGAAAACAAATGACTGTAGCAACGACAAATTTGAAACTCGGCCGTTACGTGTTTGGAGCAGCGGCTTTGGCCCATGGCGTCATCACGCTGGCTTGGCACGACTCCAACGACGGGCATCAACTGAGTTACGTTGTATACGCGGCGGCCGCCGCGCTGATCTTGGGTGGCGCTGCGATTCAGTTTCGCCGGATCGCGAAGGTTGGGGCAGCAGTCCTTGGTGTGGCTTATCTGGTCTTGGTCCTACTGTGCGTGCCGGGAATCGTCGCGGCACCGCAGATCTACAATACTTGGGGCAACTTCTTCGAGCAGTTCTCGCTGTTGAGCGGAGCGGCGATCGTTTATGCGTGGTTGTCATCAGCGTGGCCGGCGGAAAGGCTCACTCGGATCGGCGACATTCTTTTGGGCGTCTGCGCCACTTCTTTTACGCTGGAACAGGCGTTTTATCTTGACGCTACCGCCAAGTTTGTTCCGAAGTGGATTCCGCCTACGCAGATGTTTTGGGCGGTAACCACAACTGTTTTGTTCGCACTCGCGGCGGTGGCTCTGCTTACGAATCGCATGGCGCTTCTCGCGAGTCGTTTGCTAACACTGATGCTCGTAGGCTTTGGACTACTCGTGTGGGTGCCGTTGGTTCTTTCGAATCCCCACAATCATATGAATTGGAGCGAAATCGCCGAGACCTTAGAGATTGCCGGAGCAGTATGGATTCTCGCTGATCTCCTGGGCGAGTATCGGGTTACAATCGTGAGCGGCACTGAACAATGAACGTACTGCGACCTTTGACCGCTACCGTGCTGGCGTTGTGGCTGGGATTCCTGGCGTGTGTGCTCGGTTGTGCGCAGCCGGTTCTCGCTTCCACCGCCTCCCGCACTCAAATTGTCGAATCCAGAACAGCGGCGAATGAAGCCGACAGTAAAATGGGCGACGCAGGCTCATGCTGCCATCATCGCCACGGAACTTCGGATGGAAATAAGCCAGGTGTTCAGACGATTTCCTGCTGTCCTATGGACGCTACGCTGATTCAGAAGCAAGACCCGGGGCCAGCTAACAGCGGTCATCTCTATGCAGTTGTGTTGATGATCTTCGTACTCAATCCTTCATTTCGACTTTCTGCGAGCAATGGGATAACCACACCGCCCGTTGGTCACGCAGGAAGAGATGTTCTTCTGCAAAATCACATTTTACGCATTTAGAAATCAGAACCAATCACAGCGCTCCTTCACGCGGATGGTTTCATCCGCTCAACAATAACTATTTCTATTTCAAAGGAGAAAATCATGAAGAAGCTAAAAGTAATGTTGTTGATGGCAGTCATCGCGCTCGGTCTGGCAGGAGCGGCATCCGCTGCTCAAGCAGGCTGCTGCTCATCAGCGGACTGCTGCGCTTCGTGTTCTGGTAGTTGCTAAGAGGTAGCTGCTGGAAAGAGAGGCGTGGGCAATTGCCTGCGCCTCTCGCTGTTTTGAGGTGCGAATCGCGAAAGGGAAAGATGCGCCATGCGCACGCAGATAAATAGGAATCGTCCCGTCTCCAGTCACAAATGCGCACACTAATTTGCGAAGTAATCGCTAGCGGCTCTAAGGTGCGTTAGCATCGGGACAAGACGGAGGCGGAGGATCATGATGAAGAAACTATTGAGCGCTGTTGTGCTGTGCATGTGCCTCAGTGTCGGTGGTGTGGCCCAACAGAATGCCGCGGACGCGCCGGCCTCCAAAGAAGATGTCGAAAGATATCTGCAAGTGATGCATTCACGAGAAATGATGAGCAAAATGGTGGACGCCATGTCCAAACCATTGCACGACATGATCCATCAACAATACTTGAAGAACCAGGACAACCTGCCGGCTGATTTCGAGGCGCGGATGAATAAGAGAATGGATGAAATGCTAAAGAGCTTTCCCTGGAATGATCTTATCGACTCGATGGTTCCGGTGTACCAGAAGCATTTCACTAAGGGTGACCTCGACGCGCTGGTGACGTTTTACGGAACGACCACGGGGCAGAAGGTACTGCGGGAGTTGCCCGCAATTTCGGCGGAGTCGATGCAACACATGATGCCTATGCTCCAAAAGAGCATCGAAAACATGCAGAAAGGCCTGCAAGAAGACATCACTGCGATGGTAAAAGATAGTCAGTCAAAGAGCGGTACCTCCAATCCACAGAAAAACAAGTAGTAGAAACCGGTCGAGCCGCTAACGGATGAGGCTTGGTCGTCGCAGAGGCGAGAGGTGGCCTCGATGCGAGGCTGCCTGATGTAGACTAAGCTCGCTGCGCTGGAAATGCTGCAATTGTCCGAGTTCCCGCCAGGCACATATGAATCAAACCCAAAGAATCGCCGATTCTTATCGCGCTGCGACGGTCAAAGGCGCTTGGTACGGACCTTCACTCGCTGAGTTGTTGGTGCAGATTTCGCCGGAGGTTGCGACGACGCGGCCGGTTCCAGGATCTCATTCAATTTCGGAGCTGCTTCAGCATTTGCTGCTTTGGAATGAAAGAATCCGCAATACCTCCGACCGTAATTCGCTGCCGCCTTGGGAGCCCGAGAAGGACTGGGCCGAGCCGCCGATTCCGTGGAATGAACTCGTCTCCAGATGGAGTCAAAGTCGCGAGCTGCTGGAGGAGAGGATTCGGAATTTTCCCGTCGAGGATTTGGCGAAGCAGGTTCCTGGGCGTAACTATCCTTACGAAACTTTGTTTCACGGGGTTGTGGAACACACGATTTACCATTCAGGGCAGATCGCGATGGTGTTGAGCATGCTGCAGTCGCGATCCTTGTAGCGCCTGCATCGCAGGCAAGCCTGCCTCGCGGGCAAAATCATTTCCCCGTATCACGCGTCTCCCCGGCCGCCGGCCATGAAGCAGACGGTCTATTCCGAAGCAATTGCTGAATATTGAACATCGGGCCGGTCAGGTGTCTTTAATTTCGCGCAGACGTCCGGTGGCGACGTCGTAGACGAAGCCGCGGACCGCGACACTCTCGGGAATCCAGGGATGGGTGCGGAGCTTTTGCAATTGGTGGCGGACATTTTCTTCGATGTTCTGGAAGGCGTAGAAGAAGGCGGGAGCCACAGCGGCGGTCCCGGTGCGATGCTGGATTCTGGTGCGCAAGTCCTGCTCGCTGGTGTGCATCAATCCGCAATCGGTGTGATTGATAACCATGATTTCCTGAGTGCCGAGCAGGTAGTGCGATACGACCAACGAGCGCAGGCTGTCCTCGGTAACGATGCCACCGGCATTACGGATGATGTGCGCGTCTCCCGTTTTCAGTCCCAGAGTGCGAATGGACAGGCGGGTATCCATGCAGGTCAGGACCGCGAGGTTGCGCTCTGGACGCGGGGTTAGTTTGCGGAATTCATGGGTGCGCGAGTAGATTTCGTTTGCTTCGAGGACTTCGTCGATGACGCTCATGGTCCGATAGTTTAGCCCAGCCTTATCCGAGCCGCACGATGAAGCCACACTTTGGGTGCAGTCTTTTTTTAGCGGCGCAACCTGGCATTTGGTTTTGGCGAGATTTCACACATTATAAAAGGGCGCCCCTTTTGGAGTAGGTTTTGAGTGCTTGGCTCAACCCTCTTCGGAAAGGAACACCCTTTTATGACCAGCACCAAATATATCGGTATGGACGTTCACAAGGAAAGTATTTCGATCGCCGTGATGAACTCCGTCGGCAAAGTGGTGATGGAATGCGTCATCGCGACTAAGGCGAGCATCCTTCTGCAGTTCATCCACGGGCTGCGCGGAGATTTGCACGTCACGTTAGAAGAAGGAACCTGGGCAGCCTGGCTGTACGACCTACTGAAACCACACGTCACTGAGGTTGTGGTGTGTAACCCGCGAAAGATTGCACTGCTGAAAGATGGCAGTAAGAGTGACCGGATCGATGCACGCAAGCTGACCGAACAGTTGTACCTGAACAAGCTCCAGCCGGTCTATCACGGAGAGCATGGCTTGCGAACGTTGAAGGAACTGGCGCGCAGTTATCTGACCATCACCAAGGATCTCACGCGGGTCATGAATCGGCTCAAAGCGTTGTATCGCAGTTGGGGCATTCCGTGCGCCGGCAGTGAAGTGTATGCACCACGTGAGCGCTCGGAATGGCTCGGCAAGATCGTCGAACCCGGAGTCCGGCGGCGCGCCGAACACTACTACCAACAGCTCGATGTCTTACGGCTGTTGCGCCAGGAGGTACGGCGGGATCTGTTGGCGGAAAGCAAGAAACACAAGGCCTGGAAACTATTGCGCCAGATTCCGGGGATCGGTCCGATCCGGGCAGCTCTGTTGGTCGCACTGATCCAGACACCCCACCGATTCCGCACTAAGCGACAGTTGTGGACCTACAGTGGTCTGGGATTAGAAACGCATGACAGTGCGCAATACCGCGTTGTAGAGGGACAGCTACAACGTTCCAAGAAACCCGCGACGCTGCGTGGCCTAAATGAGAACCACAACCACGACCTCAAAGATATTTTCAAGGGTGCGGCTATGAGAGCCAGCACTGCTGCTGGACCGCTTCACGATTTTTACGAGGCTTTGTTGACCAAGGGAAGGAAGCCCACGATGGCGCGCTTGACCTTGGCGCGGAAGATTGCCGCGATCACGTTGATCGTCTGGAAGAAGGAGGTACGTTTCGACGCCAACTATTTGAAACAACAAGCAGCTTGAGCGCCTCTGGCAGAGAGTCCGTTCCATCCCTAGGGACCATTCCAAGCGGTGGCCGTCGGGTTCTTGAGACGCTCGGATTCGAGGGAAAGTATCCACCGGAGAAGTCAGGCCCGTGCTTCAAAACACGCGAGTCTCCGATTTCACCCTATGCCCTCTCGGACAATCCAAGAAAGCCATAGGCCACGAGTCTCCAATAGGACCATGCGTTGCCACTCATCGAGTGGATGACCGTCCGGCTTGATGTTTCAGAAGACGAATGGCGCCGCAACAAGGATATGGAACCACAGCGAAGAGGAAGCGTTCCTCCGCTTCACACACGGAAAGGAAACAGGACCTTAGGCCTGAGCAAGACCATTCTCGGAGGGGGAGTGCACGTTCAACCAGTTGGGCTGAATGCCGAGACAAAAAAGGATCGGCACCGAGCCGACGGAGAGAGATGTCTCTTGACATTCCCTTATATAGGATTTCTCCGGTTAGTGCGTTACTCAGGCATGTGGATTACTTCCGGGTAGCCCGTGATACTTTCGCAGTGGGCAACGGCAAACAGAGAAAGGCGAGGAGCGCTGACAGAGAGCCGCACGACTATTGCGGGAGACCCGTTTTAAAGAGAATGGCTTTGTGGCACGGGTCAGGGCTGTAGAGGTCGTATACTGGAGCGCCTTTACATCGATAGCTGCTTGCCTTTAACAGTGGAATTATTTCGTCAGCTTGCCTTTTTCATTTTGAGCTGCAAGCCCATATCGTATTGCCGCTTCAAGCGTATCGATGTTTATATCCTTTAGAGCTTTAAACCGAATGCAATATCCGGTCACGCTCGCCTTGCCTAGTTTTTTTCCATACGTTTTGGCTAAGTACTTCTTATCTTTGAGACCAAGAACATAGACAGAGATTCCGGTTTTGTTTCCGCTCACACCAATTTGAAAAAACTCTCTACTTTTTCCATTGGCATATTTTATTGTGTGAAATCCATATCCAATCGTAGGGTTGGAAACGGCATGATTTTTGCTGTCTTTACCATCGAAGAACCATAATTTGCATTCTGGTGACACTTGAAGTGTGAGCCGATGCAACTCTCGCATGTCCCTGCGTTTTGGCTCCGGTTGGCTGGTAATATACTTCTTGATCTGTTCTTGTACGTTCATATGGTCTGCTCACCCGTTGCGCCCACGAGATTATACGACGTTTAATCCTTCTCCCCCTTGCAAGGGCGGGGCGGCCCTGACCGTTGAGTTCACTCGACCGCGAGGGCGCCCCGCAAGCCGTTGTTGCGTGGGGGCTTTTCAGAATTCCCAAAGGCTTGAAATGTGTGGAGCGCCGAGAACCGGGCAGAGGGGCTGGAGTACATGCACCCCAAGCCGAGTTCACATTCAGGACGTATTGTCGGCAAGCCGGAAGTTATCGTCGCCCGCTTGGCGGCGGTCACTTGGACGTGTAGTCGGTAATCGTACATCTCTAACAATGTCGGCCCTGTCAAATCCTTTTTAGAGCACACTACTCCGCTCACTCCGATGAGTGGTCTTCCTTGTTCTTCTTTGACCTCTGCTTCGACGACCACGGCTCGCTCGTAATCTTTCGGTCGGCTTCAGTCCGACCCAAACATCTCTTCGATCCGTACTTCGACCATGATTACTAGTTCAAACTCCCTTTGCAGGGAGCGGATGCCCAATCAAGTGGACGGTGTCCTACCTCCCACCATGTACGAGTCCGAGCTGTCCCGCGTACGAACCGAACTCTAACGACGGTGAATACTCACAGCCATTCCGCCACATCCAATACAACCGGATCGCCAGCCTGCGCCCCATCGCTACCTTGGCAATGCTCTTGTGTCGACGCATCGCCAGGTGAATGTACCGACGTCGCCAGTCCGGATGGACCCGCGCTGCTGCTTGGGCCGCCTCCACCAGCAAGAAGCGCAACAAGGAATTGCCCTGTTTGCTGATGTGCCCCAGCCGTTGCTTGCCAGCACTGGAGTCCTCACTCGGAATCATCCCCACGTAGTTGCCGATCTGCTTGCCGCGTGGAAAACGTTCCCAAGTTCCAATGATCAGCACGAAAGCCAGTGCCGTAAGCGGACCCACCCCAGGATGCGTCATCAGTCGCTGCACCTCGGGTCGCTTTCTGGCTTCCCGTTCGACGGCTGCGGTTAACTCCTCAATGGTCGGATTCATACGGTCCAGCAACTCCAACAACTCTCGCCGGCGCCGACTGGCCCAAGGAGCCAACGTGAGCTTCTCCAACTGTGCTCGTCCCTGTTCCCTGAACAGTTTTTTCTTCCAG
This sequence comes from uncultured Acidobacteriota bacterium, assembly GCA_963733775.1. Lineage (GTDB taxonomy): Bacteria > Acidobacteriota > Terriglobia > Acidiferrales > UBA7541 > Acidiferrum. The sequence goes on from CAVTEE010000007.1 coordinate 176,616, forward strand.
CGATACCCTCGTTCATGGCCAATGCCTGCAGTTGATTCATGATCCGCGTGCGCATCTGCACCAACCGATGCCGGTGCCACAACAGTTGTCGCAGATCCCGATTCTCTGGGCTAGGTACCCAGATTTGCGGGAAGTTATTTTCCAGCATCAGTCTGCGCAGGAGTCGCGCATCGTTGCGGTCGGTCTTCTGTTTTTTCACTCGCTTGGCCTTGATCTCTGCGGGATCGCCGATCCACAGCTCGAAACCTAATTCCGCAAGTAGCCGCTCGAACCAGCGCGAATATCCAGTAGCTTCCATGCCTACCCGCACGCAGATTCCTCGCTGCTTCAGGTCTCGATAGAATTTCTCTGCTTGTCCATCACTGTGCTTCAGTTCTTGTTCACCACACTCACCTGTCTCTTCCATTAAAAATGCAATTGTCTGAAAGCTCGGGTGGTAATCTACGCCTATAATCATCACGTTCGGCTCCTTTCTCCCGAGCCTATGGTCGTTAAGCAACCACAGTTTACTCGGGTCGAGGAGCCGACATTGTTATGCAATCAAGTGGTTTTGCTCTGATTTTATTTCTCAGGTAACGGCGTTAGTCAGGACTTGTGCGCAGTCCAAGAGAAGTCGTAGTAAGTCAGCGAGAAGATATAATGCCCGCGTGCGACAACCTATGCGGCATGTCATGGCGCTTCGCCTTTCCAAAGCGGTTCTTGTCTTTGCGATCGCACTTTTCTACACGATTCTGGTCTTAAACAACATTTCGGATTACGACTCCAACTACCAGTTTGTCCGCCACGTCCTGATGATGGACTCAACCTTTCCGGGAAACCACGGCATGTGGCGCGCGGTCAACTCGCCGCTAGTACATACGGTGTTCTACATCAGCATCATCGCCTGGGAATCAGTCACTATGCTTCTATGCTGGTGGGGCGGGGTTCGGTTGCTGAAATCTTATCGTGCGGACAGGGCGGAATTCGCCGCGGCGCAGAACGTCGCGGTGATTGCGCTGACGACGAGCCTGCTGATGTGGTTGGTGGCATTCCTCGATGTCGGGGGCGAGTGGTTTCTGATGTGGCAGTCGCAAATATGGAATGGGCAGGAAGCGGCATTCCGAATGTTTACAGTTGTCGGGGTGGTGTTTTTGATTGTGGCGCAACGCGAGCCAACACCGGATTAGCGCGTAGGCGGTAATTTGGGTTCCAGCCCCGACATTTCTGTGAGCGCATGCGGATAGCTCAAAATAAAACCGAAGGTAGCCACGCACCGGCTGGCTCGTTGTAAAGCCCGATGCTCATTAAGGTCATGGGCTGGACCACTTGCAGGCCATTTGCGAGGCACCAGCGTAGCAGGGCACTGTTGCGTGACGGCACCAGTATGCCGGGACCACCAAAGGACTCCGCTGAGGCAATCAATGCCTGCAGGTCGAGATTGCTCTCCGCCGTTGCATGGCCGAAGTAAGCCAAAACTGTCGCGTATCCTGTAACGCGGCCTGCACGTTCGACTACACACGCCGTTTTCTCGTGGATGCCATCCGCCAACTCAGTGTCTCGATCGAATCCATGCACGCGCCGCGACAGCGCATTGCATGCCTCCAAATCGCCGGACTGCGCCGGCCGCACCACACATCCTGGGACATTTCGATCGCGGGGCCGCCCTTGGACGCAGGAAAGCGGCTCTCGGACGTCGAAGCCGAGAGTCGTGTAAAGCGAGAGCGAGCGATTGTGATATGCGGCCTGAACCAGGCGCATTCCAGCAGGATGACTTTTCTGAGCCCGGTCCATCACCACTTTCATAAGCTTGCGCCCGACGCCGAGGTTTTGTGCGGCTGGATCGACGGTAATCGGGCCGATGCCAGCGATCAAGGAACGCTCGTCGAGACAATTGCTTCCCACGATGCGACCCTCGCTTTCCGCCACTACGCAGTAAAAGCCTGTACTGGTAAAAAGATTGGAAATTATGCTGGTGGCGGTTTTGACGTCAGGAACATCGCTAGGAAAACTGTGCTTCGCACTTAGTTTTGAGAAGGCGTCGTAGCAAATTTGACCGCAGGCGGAGCTGTCATCCGGCGTGGCGGGGCGCACTGTTACTTCCGGATGCGGTTGCGGGGACACAGTCGCACCTCATTTTCGCACGAGAGTATACCAGCCAGGTGCTGTCGATTGTGTGACCGATTGAAATCGATCTAGCGGATGGTCGAAAACGGAACCTGGAATTTACATGGAAGGTTACGGCGAGACCTCATTTCTCCAGTTGAACTCGCACGCAGTACCGGACAAATGCCGGTTGAGTACTCCACTGCTCCGGTAAGGGCGTGGTCCAATTGTTTTGTCTTTCGTCGTCGGGCATAATCGCGGCGGGCACGAATACGAGGGAACCGGAAAGCGGCTGAGCGTCGTTGTCGGAAATGGAGATGACAATGAGCGGCGTACAAATCGAACAAAAGAGCTATGAGATGCCCCCGAGAGAGGGGATCAGCATCGCGCATTTTCTCACCGTCGCCGACGTCGAGCGATCAGCTCGCTACTACGAAAGGGTCTTCGGCGCGCGCATTCTGACCATGGGCGATGGGAACGCACCTCCGTACCTTCAGCTTGCGAATATCTGGATGATTCTGAACGTTGGGGGCGGGCCGACCCCGGATAAGCCGACGGTGACGCTCAGCGTCCCCGACCCGAATCACATCAACAGCTTTATGAATTTCCGGGTTGCGGATATTCAAGCGTGCTACAAATTGTGGAAAAGTCGAGGAGCCGAGTTCCTTACGGAACCGATTGCCAAGTACGGCGAGATTCGCTGCTACATCCGCGATCCCGACGGATACATTATCGAGGTCGGACAGAGCACCGACCTTAAGTACGGGTGACGCTCGGCCCCCAGAAAGCATTCTCACAATCCAGGATGAGTTGTGGGTAAGCGGGAAGTAATCGACTGATCCGGCCGTCAAGTGCTGCCAATCCAGTAACCGCATAAGTACGGATGACGTTATCATTGATCCTATGACTGGTCCTTTTCGTTTCAACAAGAAGACGCGCAAGCGATTGCGACGCTTCGCAAAAAAAGTAGGCATTACAGCGGACAAGTTTGAAACCGAAGGGACTAAGCCGATTGGCGTGGCCACTTTGCGTTTCTTAGCTGAATCAAACATCGCCCAAGCCAAAGCCCGCAAGAAGAAAAAGTCCAAAAGCCCGAAATAGGACAGCACCGCTTCTCACGCCGCTTGAGGCGCTAGGGGATTACTACCAGCCGGCGGGCTGGGACGGTGCGATCCCAGGCAGCCTCGATCTGGGAGAGCGGGATTCGCTCGGTGTCGATGCGCAGCTTGCCGCTGGCTGCGTGGGTCATGACCTGTTGGAAGGCCTCGGTGAGCACGTCCCAAGGGGGAATGCCCGCGGTGCCTAGAATCGTCAGCGCGGTACTGCGCAACACTGCTGCGGGCAGCGTAATGGTAGGCCCCGCGCTCTCGCCTGCCTGAAGCAGTCGAGTCTCCGATCTCGCAACTACAAATTCTGCGCCGGTAATGGCGGTGAGTAACGCTTCGGTCGGAGAGCCCCATAGGTAGTCGATGATCACGTCGAAACCTTTTTCGCCTGCTTCGCGGCGGAAGGATTCGATCAAGTCTTGGTGCGGTGTGTCGAGGCGAATTGTGGCGTCCGCGCCAAGTTCGAGGAGTGTGCTCAGCACGCGTTCGTTCCGTCCCGCCGCAACGACGCGTCCCGCGCCCAGGATTTTGGCGATTTGTACTGCCAGCTTGCCGGTGACCCCGGTCGCGCCAAGGATCAGCACGGTTTCGCCCGGAGCCAGCTTGGCGCGGTGCGTGAGCGAAAGCCAGGCAGATACGCCAGGATTGGGAATGGCCGCGGCCGTGTCGTCGTCCACACCATCGGGGACTAAAAAACATTGTGCTCGGCGCACCACGGTGCGCTCGGCCATCGCACCGTACGGTCGGCGTGGCCCACCAAAGAACATCCGGGTTCCGTCCTCAAGCCGGCCCACGCCATCGGCGCCGCATACGACAGGAAATTCGCGCGGCTTGGCGTAGTGCGTTCCGGCCGCCAACTGTTTGTCCACAGGTTTCAGCGCAGCCGCGCAGACATGTAAGAGCACCTCTCCTTCGCCCGGAGTTGGGTCAGGAAATTCCTCGAAGAGCGGCGGTTTCCCCAGCGCATGCAGCACGGCGGCAAGCATCTATCTCCTCCTTCCCAAAGGTTCACGTTGGTTAGCTATGTGATTGACGAAACCGAGTTGCCCGACTTCGAAACGCGCTTACCGGGAATATGGTCCACCTCACTAGCTCGGCGATTGTCCCTGGATAATGGGGAACTCGGAAGTGATTTTACTTACCTGGTAAGTTCTATAAAGGTAGAAGTCAAGAAAAAACACATCTCCTTCGGCTGAAAGTTTTCTTGCTTCTCAGCCCACTTGAGCGAGCGAGATCTGTTCCGACCTACCCGCGCCATGTGCTCGTGGAGCATTGTGCTCCTGTGGTTTGGGTTTTCTCTGCCAGCGGTTTTCATCGCTTCTTGGCGACGAAGCCTGTCAGTTCCGAAACCAACAAAGCAGAACGTGGTCAAATTTGGCGACCATAGTTCTATCTGGGACTCGTGGCCCATAGCTTTTTCTGGTTGTCCGAGAGGGCCTAGGGTCGGGTGTGAGACTGCGTGCGAGGCACACAGCGCCTAACTAACCAGCTGAGACTCGCTCTCGAACCAGAGTGTCTCGAGAACCCCACGGCCACCGCTAGAGAAGATCACCAGGATGGAGCGGATTCGGTCAAAGACACTCAAGCTGTTTGTGGTTTCAGATGTTGGGCGTCGAAGCACACTCCTCTCTTCCATACGATCAGTACGATCGTGGCAATCTTTCTGGCCAAAGTCAGGCGCGCCATCTCTGGCCTCATACCCTTGGCAAGCAAAGCCGTGTAGAACTCCTGGAAGGGGCCCGGCTTGCTGGAAGCCACGGCGGCCGCACCCTTAAACAGGTTCTTCAGATCGTGATTGCAGTTTCGGTTGAGGCCCCGAACCAAGACATTCTTCCTGGATCGTTGCAGTTGTCCGTCGACCTTGCGGTGATCGGCGCTGCTGTGCATCTCGATGGCTAAACCACCGTAATTCCACAACGGCCGCTTGGTGCGAAAACGATGCGGCGTCTGCAGGATGCCCAGCAACACCGCCGCCCGGATCGGACCAATCGAGGGAATCTCACAGAGCCGTTTCCAGGCCTTCTGTTTCTTGCTCTCGGCGAGCAGATCTCTCCGCACTTCCTGGCGCACCACTCGCAATGCATCGAGTTGTTGGTAATAAAATTCCGCCCGCCGGTGCACCCCGGGTTCGTTGATCTTGCCTAGCCACTCGGCACGATGACGCTGCGCATAAACCTGCTTGCCGGTACAAGGAATGGCCCAACTCCGATAAATGGCTTTCACCCGCGACATGACTCGTGTGAGATCTTTCGTCACGGTGAGATAAGTGCGTACCAACTCCTTCAGGGTTCGTAGGCCATGTTCGCCGTGATAAACCGGAGTGAGATGATCGAGACGCAACAGCTCGGCCAATCGGCGAGCATCGATCTTGTCGCTCTGGTTGCCTTCCCGCATGGAGGCATTCTTTCGCGGATCGCACACCAGCAGTTTTGTGACGTGCGGTTTCAGCAAGTCGTACAACCAGGCAGCCGAGGGTCCTTCTTCAAAGGTGACCTGCAAGTCTCCGCGCAGCCCATCGATAAACTGCAGAATCATGCTCGCTTTCGTCTCGATCACGCATTCCATCACGATCTTTCCTGCACCATTCATCACCGCAATCGAAATGCTTTCCTTGTGTACATCCATACCGATATACTTTTTGCTATCCATTGAGGGCATTCCTTTCTGTAGGGATTGAGGCAAGCACCCAAACCCTACTCCAAAAGGGGCGCCCTTTTAAATTGCGTCGGCTAGTTGAAAACTTGAATCCCACATGGACCGTTACGGTGTTTGGCAGAGATACACTTTTTCTGTTCCAGGGTGGAATTCATGAAGGTCAGGCTCGCGACGTGCACGATAAATGTGGATTGCGCATCACCAACATTTCACGGTGATAGATTATGGCAGCCGGATGCTAGTTGCCGGATGGCTTTGCAGGGGGCTTGGGGGCAACGCCAGGGGGAGCGGCACTTTTTACTGGGTAGGTTTGATCGTAGAGGTGGACTATATCTTGAGTGATGTCCGAGGAGGCGAAGAGGACAGGGCTGTTCTGAGAGGAATTGTCCAAGATGGCGCTATAGCCGTTGCTTGGTGCGTAGCGTACAACTACATCCAAAAGTTTGCGGCCGATGGCGTTGACTACGTCGCTTTGGGCGTTGTTGACGTCTTCTTGAAATTCATTTTGTTTGCGTTCCAGCTGCTGGGTAAGTCGCTGCCCTTGCAGGGTCAGGCGAGTTTTTTCTTCGTCGCTGAGAGTATTTGCGCCAGAGGCAAGGCGTTGCTGAAGATCGTTGATCTGTTTATTGAGGGACTCGAGCTCTTTTCGGCGGGCCAAGAATTGCGATTCTAGCTGGGCAGAGGCCTGCTTGCCTTCGGCCGTACTGGCGATAGCCTGGCGCATGTTGATGGCCCCGACTTTTGAGCCTGACTCAGCAGCCGCAGCGGGCTTTTGCTGAGCGCGCAGCGCTGTTACGGCTAACGCACACGCGAGTATCGCGGTGGATATGCGAACGACAGACATGACTTTTTCCTCCTGGAGACGAAGGCGAATTCCTTGGCGTGAAACGAGCTGCCCAATGAATTCCGCCGGACCTGTGCTGGCGGTGCGATGCATCGGATCGTGCAGCACGTTGCCTGTGACGCGCTGCTGAAAACACGAATCGGCTCAAGTGCCTGGTAACTCGGGTTGCTGGAAACTTGAAAATCCACATCGACGGCTACGGCGTTTACAAGGAGTTATCCCTCCTGTCGCACTCTTTGAATCGCGTCCATTCGCACGAAGTGATATAGACGGCGAATGTTAGCGGAGTTAGAATTTTCGCTGAATCACATGGAGCGACCGCAATGAAGACGATGATGGCAACAATCGTCATGATGATTCTTCCTGCGGTGATGGTCGCGCAGGTGATGGATGCGGACGGATGGAACGGCGCTAAGTGGGGCATGACGCTCGAACAGGTCAAGGCGGCGGTCAACTGTCCCCTTGAGCGAGAGACTTACTTTCTACACGCAGGAACACCCCGCTACGCGCTTAGTAGCACAGAACCGTTTAAGCTGCTGGATATTCCCGTCCGTGCATATTTCTCATTCTCGACTGATAACAAATTGGCGAGCATCCTTGTCAGAGTCGACACCGTTTTTCTGAAATCGACTCACTCGCACTCCGACCTTTTTTACCGATTCAAACAATCACTCACTGAAAAGTACGGAAAACCCAGCTACACCGACGATAACGGTCGAGACGTCGTTTGGCGCCTGTCGTCGACGTCTATCAGCCTCCAATGGACCACACTTGGAGGTGACGCGTTCATGGGCGTAACCTACAAGGCAGTCCATTTGGCCTGGTGATCACGGTTGACAGGGCAGCGGACTTGGCGGATACAAGGAGTTCGCAACGAGTCCTACAAAAAGGAGGGATTATGAAGCTCACAGGGAAGAAGGCTCTTATTACCGGCGGCAACAGTGGCATCGGTCTTGCCACGGCCCGACTTTTCATTGCGGAGGGCGCGCAGGTCGCCATTACGGGCCGCGACCAGAAGATGCTCGATGAAGCGATCGCCGAACTTGGATCGAGCGCGCGTGGCTACCGCGCTGACGTCACCATTGCGGAAGATCGCAAGCGGCTCTTCGCCGCCCTCGCCACAGATTTCGTGAAGCTCGACATTGTCTTCGCTAATGCCGGCATTTCGGGCCGGACTCCTACTGGCTCGACCGACGAGGCCATTTTTGAGAACGTGATCCACACCAACCTTAATGCCGCTTTCTTTACGACAACGGCAGCATCATCTTTAGTGGGTCGGTGCATAACTATCTCGGCCAACCTGGCGTAGCCGCGTATGCAGCCACCAAGGGTGGTCTCGTCTCGATGGCGCGTTCCATCGCCGCAGACCTTGCACCGCGCAACATTCGCGTGAACGTGGTCGCACCAGGCGCGATCAAGACTCCCATTTGGAAGCGCGGGCCCCGCTCCTCTGCTTCGGAAGACGATTCCGCTAAGTTGGCGAAGTTCTTCTCTTCTGTGGTTCCGCAGGGCCGTTGGGGCGAGCCGGAAGAAGTTGCCAAAGCCGTGCTCTTCCTCGCGTCGGACGATTCCTCGTACGTCAACGCTGTCGAGCTGATGGTGGATGGCGGAGCCACTGGTGCTCCGTTCGGAGCTCCCATTATTCAGAAGGCATTTACGCCGCCTGGTAGCGAGGCGAAGTTGGCAAAGGCTCACGCGCAAGGAGATCCGCAGTGAAGTGGACAACGGACAAACCGGAAACTATCGAAGACAATCTCGTTACTGAGGCTTGATTTGAACCGTCCGCGAGAATGTTGACCTCTAACGATCGTGTACAAGCTCCCTGACACACAGATCCGGCGCGAAGCCTTCGCGCCGGCGACGGAGACAGCGGAGATTCGCTCCGCGCTGCCGGCGAGCGAATCCATCCAATCGCGGGTCGCGCTGTGTCGTCCGTGCGCTCACTCCTTAGCCTCACTGCTTCGCGGAGTTTGCCGCAGTGGCGTGCGGCTCGCCGAAATAGGGAAAATCCGGGCGCATCAGCCGCTTATCGGGCGCCACCCCATCGCCGAGGGCCGTGTTCGTGGCCAGCGTGAGAATCACGTCCATCACGTCGTCGCAGAGGCCGCGGCCGTTGAAGGAGGCAAAGGTGAATGCGGCGGGCGTGTCCAATTCGTATGGAAGGACGCCTGGGCAGAGGCGCGCGAGGAGTTGAGTAGCGTAGGCGGATGGGTCGGCCGCTGAGTCGGCGAGCGCGGTGACTTTTTCCACGAAGTCGCGGATCGGTCTGGAGAACAGCGCCACTTCGTCCGCCGGGGTCGCGCGGTTGTAGTTTTCCGATGCGTCGTGCAGCGAAGGATCGGAGAGCAGCATGTGGGTGATCATCGGCAGGCCCCAACGCGACACCTGCACCTCCGGCGCGTGCCCGTAGAGCGATGCGGTGGCCCACGCGTGCACCACACCTCGGCCGATCAGGCTGCTGGGGACCTCGAGAACGATGGCGCTGACATTCTTGCCGGCGAAGAAGTTCTGGCCATTCTGGAACGCCTCCGGGGCAAACCGGTTTTCGGACCACAGAGCTTTTCTGAAGGCACCGAAACCGGCGCCATTGGTGGCGAACAGATCGGGAGCGAGACCTGCGTACGCCAGGCAGCCCTGATCCGTTTTCGCCAGGGCTCCCGTCCTCCCGGAAATGATGAGTTCGCCGGCGGCACCCTTCAGGGCGTCCGCTCCGGTGGCGCGCCGCACCGAGAAGGTCTGAACGTGCCGCTGCTCGGAGCCATCCGCGTGGGCCGGCGCGCCGAATTGGACCTTGAAGGTGACGTCTTCGCAAAGGTCGCGATTCGTGTCGAAGCGAAAGGCGTAGAGACCTTCGTCGCGGAAAGTGTCGGGCGCGCCAACGCCGGCGTCCGGATTCACGGTCAAAGCCATGACCGTTGTGCCCGGACGGCCGCGAAACAAGTACAAGTCGCAGATGTTAATGCGGGGGTCTTCTTTTGCCGTAGGCGAATCGAAATGATGCGACATGGCGAATTCTCCTAAAGGGTTCGACGCGAGGCCAACAGGTCGATCGCTTGGATGCGGGGCCGACGGGCGATCATCCTTGACATCCTCAACCTCGTCGGAAGATTTTTCAAGTGTGGAATGGAAACGAAGCAATTCCCAAGTCCTGCGTGGTCGGGTTACCGGTGACTTGGGCACTGGCCCCTACCGTCGCATCTTTTCCCGCAAAGTCAGAAGCCTCACAAGAAGAAGAGATGGGAGAAACTCTACCAACGTGGGCAAAGGACCTCGCACAGTGATGTGCGTTTGATGATTCGCTGACTTTGTTTTTCGATCTCGGGCTCGAATTTTCCCTGTTATCATTACGGGCTCGATCTGATATTTCGAGGTGCGTGTATGCGGAAAACTGCATGTGGTTTGCTGCTTTTTATTTTTGCTGCGGCTTGCTGGGCTCAGCAAAATTCGGCGGGTTCGCATTTCGACGGAAAGACCTGGTGGGCGTATGTGACGTTTCTGGCGGATGATTCGCTGGAAGGGCGCAACACTGGCAGCGAAGGTTTACGCAAGGCGCAGGCGTACGCGGTGGAGCAACTGCAGAAGGCTGGGTTCCAGCCGGCGGGGACGGATGGCTTTTACCAACCCGTTTGGTTCACGCAATTCCAGGTTGACGAATCCAAATCATCGCTTGCGTTGGTTGCCAATGGACAATCGCAAGCGCTCTCGTTCGCGGATGATGCGTACATCAGCTCGCGGGCCACGCGCAGCTCGGTCAATGTCAGCGCGCCCTTGGTTTTCATTGGCTACGGTCTGAAGATTCCGGAAAAGAATCTGGATGAAGTGGCGGGCGTGGATTTGAAGGGCAAGATTGTGGTGTATCTGGCTGGTTCGCCCGCTGATATTCCTACGGCGTTGGCGTCGCACTATCAGACTGCGGTCGAGCGCTGGAAATTCCTGTACGCCGCGGGCGCGATTGGCACGATCGCCATTGCTAACCCTGCGTCGATGGACATTCCATGGTCGCGGATTTCCGTGAACCGCAACCAGCCATCGATGGATCTTGCTGATTCGGAGTTCTACGAGACTCCGGGGCTTCAAATCGGTGTCGCGTTCAATCCAGCGTCGGCAGAGAAACTCTTTGCGGGGTCCGGGCACACCTTTGCCGAGATTGCCGCTCTGGGTAAGGACCGCAAGCCGCTTCCGCATTTCCCGCTGAGCGTTTCGCTGGCGGCCAAGGCGGCGATCCAAACCACGGCGGTGGAGTCCGCAAATATAGTGGCCAAGCTACCGGGCTCCGATCCCGTGTTGAAAAACCAGTTTGTGGTTCTTTCCGCGCACATGGATCACCTGGGGATTGGCGCTCCGATCAACGGGGATCGCATTTACAACGGGGCCATGGACGATGGGTCGGGGAGCGCTTTGGTTCTCGATGAAGCGGCCAGCCTGAAGGCGCATCCCGAACAAGTGCGGCGCTCGCTGCTATTGCTGTTGGTGACCGCGGAGGAAAAGGGGCTGCTGGGGTCAAAGTATTTTGCCGCGCATCCCACGGTGCCGCTCAAATCCATCGTCGCGGACGTCAACGTGGACATGTTTCTTCCGATCGTGCCATTGAAGATTCTGAAGGTGGAGGGGATCGAAGAATCCGATCTGGGGTCGCGTGCCGCGGCCATTGCGCAGTCGATGGGCATCAAGCCGATCGCTGATCCAGAGCCGCTACGCAATGCGTTCATCCGCAGCGATCAGTACAGCTTCATCAAGAAAGGTGTGCCCGCAGTTAAAGTAGATGTGGGCTTTGAACTGGGCACGCCGCAGCAGAAAATCTTTAAGGACTGGCTCACGAATCGCTATCACGCACCTTCCGATGACGTGAACCAACCGGTGGACCTAGCATCCGCCGCACTGTATGAAGAATTCACGCGGCGGTTACTACTCGAAACGGCTAATGCTTCCGCGCGGCCGCAGTGGAAGGCGGAGTCGTTCTTTCGGCGTTACGCTGGGGACTGACAGGCGCCGCGTGCTCTGCCTGTCATGTGGCCGTTCCGCAAAAAGACGACGCACCCTGAACTCCCAAATATTTCTTCTGAATTATTTCCTCCCGACTTTCCTTCTGAACTACGCGTCTCCGCTTATAGAGCAGGCAACGAAGCAGCATGGCCACCGGTGCTCGCTGTGTCGGCAGTTGAATGGTTCGGTATGCACGGATATGGCGTCCTTGGAACAGAGCTTTGGCTATTGAAGGACTTGGGAATACAAAGTCTGCCGATGGGACTGAGCGGAATGCCAGAAGAGCACGGAAACACAGTGAACCGAGAAAATCAAGAATCGTGGAGTTCGTTTGTGACGCGTGCTGCAGCAGAGACTAGCACTTATCTTAAAGCGTTCAAACCCACTGACATTGTCGAGCAAGGTCGATTGGTTTTCAACGTTACTTGGGTCAGCGAGGCCGAATTCAAGGACCTTGAACAGATTCGTTCTAACTCCTAATTAGTCGCCTTACCCGAAACTTAAAATTCCACATGGACGACTACCGCGTTAATCAGGGGCTTCCGATGATGCGGTTGCGTTGATCATGTCGCTTCGTTCTTCCCGGATTACAGGTTGTGGTCATCACGAGGGTCGCGGGAAACGTGGATGTTCGTCAAGCGACCCGCAATGCGATCTCGCGCTCGCGTTTGCAAAAGAAGTCGGGGATCGCGGCGAAAGTGAGTCGTTGTGTGGTCATGGGCGGCGGCCCTGCTGCGAAGGCAATGTTACTCCCGCGGTCGGCGCCGCCAAAATTTTTTGTAGTAGACTTGCGCCATGATTCGTCAGATTGCACTTCGGTTTTCAAGCGGTATATCGACTTTGGCTGTGTACATAGATATGACCTTTCTGCGGCGCCTCGTAAAGCTGTTTAGCAGCCCCAAGCTGCGCCGGACTCCAGGGCAGCGATTGGAGAATAGCGGTTTGGCGACGGTTCAAGCGCCCATCGCTTTGTTGCTGGTGTTGTTGTTGGTGCTCCCATGGCGGGCCTTGGCGACGATTAGCGACGAGAACCCTGCGCTTACTGGCTCGCGCCAGCGTGTTGAGAAATTGGATTACCGCATGAGCGGGCGACTCACCAGGGTGGAAGCCAATGGCAAACGCATCAACTATAAGTTTGTTGGCAAGGCACACTGGTTTCCCGATGGTCTGCGTTTACTATGCGAAATCTCCGGACCTGGCTCCGAGAGGACGAGCCTTCTTTTGCATATGAGCGTCAATGGGCAAGTAACCATCAAGGCCATACTTCCCGGGCAAAAAACCGCTAGCGTGTTGCCGTTCGAGCGTTGGAACGACCGCCTGTTGGGAACTGACTTCTCCTATGAAGACATGGTGGAGAACCAGTTCTTCTGGAAGAATCAGGAAGCGCTGCCACCGGAGAAATACGGCACACGGGATTGTTTTGTCCTGAAGAGTAAGCCCGGCCCGCAAGATCGGACTTATTATGAGTCGGTAACATCGTGGATTGACCGCAGCATTTTGTACCCTGTGCATGTGGTCAAGACGCTACGCGGAACGGGAGAGCAGAAGGAATTCATTTACTACGGGTTGCGGCAGGTCGGCGGCCTTTGGTCTGCGACGCAAGTGGAGGCCAAACTACTAGGTAAGCCGGGTTCCTCGCTTCTGGTAATCGAAGGGGGCTCAGGAAGGGCAAATCTTAAAGCGAAGGACTTTGATCTCACCCAGTTCAGCGTTCCAAGTGAGGAAGTGAAATAAATCGAAGCAGGGAATTAAGCAGTTGCGAGATGCGGTGCGTCGACTGAAGCGATCGAGTCGCGGTCATGGCGTAAGTTTCTTTTCAGTCGTTACTGCGGCCCCATACAAGCCAAGAGGCCACCAGTTCCAGTCGCCGGCGAGTTGCAATAGGGCCGGCCCGACCACCATGCGGACCACTGTCGCATCAATGAACACCGCTACTGCGAGTGTAAAGCCCAGCATTTGGACCACTAGAAAGCTTCCCACGGTGAAGGCGATGAAGATGGCAATCATAATTGCCGCGGCGCTGGTGATGAGCCCAGCGGTCCTCGCCAGCCCCTCGATCACCGCTGAGCGTTCGGATAGACCGGCTCGGCGTTCTTCGAGGACGCGGGCAACCAGAAAGACTTCATAGTCCATGCTCAATCCGAAGACGATCGCAAAGGAGAGAATCGGCACGATCGGGTATACCGTGCCGGTTGGGCCGTCGAGCCCAAAGAGTTTGCTGCCGTGACCTTCCTGAAACACCAGAACTAGGGCGCCGAAGGAAGCGCCAACGGAGAGCAAATTGAGCAGAATTGCTTTGACAGCCGCAAATAAGGAACGTAACCCGATCAAGAGGGCCAGCAAGCTCCCCAATACCACGCCAAGGACCACACCTGGCAACCGCTTTTTCACTACCGCGCCATAATCTGCGTCGAGCGCGGGAATGCCGCCGACCCGCAGCACCGCGCTGGGCACACCGGTTATCGCGGCGACATCGCTGGAGCGCACCTCTCGCACCCATCGTATCTGTGCGTTCGGTGTAAGAGTGGCGGTGGGCAGCAACTCGATCAACGTCGCTTGCGCATCACCGCGAAGAAGACTTTCGCGAATTGGCTGCGGCACATCCTGCACAGCGTCTACCGTCTCAGACATTCCAGTGAGCGTCGGAAGAGATATAACCTCTTCCGCTCTAGGATCGTTCTGGAAGTGCTTTGTCAACCGCGTGACTCCCAGCCACCCGGCCGGCGAGAGCGCTGGAGACTGCGGCGGCAACTCCAGGACCACCCGGAGAGATTGCACAATACCTGAGCGGCCCATGCCTTGCAGCGTGCGCAGTGCTCGCACCGACTCGGCTGCGGCCGGGAGCGAGTCATGTGCAGGAATCCCGGGCGAGATTCTTCGCGCCTGGAATGCCAAGATCAGCAGCGGAGCCCCGGCCACCAACACAGCTGTCTTGGGCCAGCGCGTAATGATGCTACCCCACCGTACCCATCGTTCACTCGCCTCGCACAGCTGATCGGGCGTTTTGATTGGTCGGCGTGGAAGACGGAATTTGGCGGAATCGATGCGACTCCCTAACAGACTAAGTACCCAAGGCAAAATGGACATACATAGCAGGACACTCAAAACGGTTACCAGCAGGCCGGCTATTCCGATGGAACGCAATTCGCTGATAGGCACAGTCAGTAGCGCTGAAAATCCGATGGCAACGGTAGTGGCCGAGACGATCAGCGTGCGTCCCGCTTGTCCGGCAGCAATATCGGCAGCGGGGCCGGGAGCATATCCCTCGGCCAACGCTTCACGAAACCGATTTACCATCAGCAAGGCATAGTCGATGCCCAAGCCAAGGCCGAGCATGGTCGCCAGATTCTGCACCAAAATCGACAGGTGCAGATAATGCGCCAGCAGCGCAGCCGCACCCAAGGCCATCGAGATGGAGAGTAATCCAATTCCCAGCGGCAATAGCGCGGCCACCAGACTGCCGAAAGCCAGAAACAGCAGTACGAGAGTTACGGGCATCGCTCGTTCTTCAGCATGTCTGACGTCATCTGCGCTGACCTTGCGAAGGTCGTAGGTTAGTGGCATTTCACCAGTAATCCCCAGTTTGATATTGGGGTATTGGGACCTAAGATGGGCTTCCATCCAGTCTGCTTTTGCCCTCAACACGGGGACCAACGCCTCGACATTGTTATCGTGCGGATCCAACCCGACGATGATCAAGGCTCCGCCACTGTTGCCAGTGAACATTGGATCGGGCCAGTCGACACTCGAGACGGCGCCCGAGACTCCGGGCACACTACGCAATGAAGTGGTTAAAAAGCCTAATGCATCCGCGCTTTCTGCTGAATCCGGATCGGGAATACCGCTGATCACCACAACCAGGCGGTGGGCATACGGAGACTGAAAGCGCTGCGCCAGTTCCAGGTCAACTTTTTCAGCTTCTCCGCCCTTGATGTGCGCAGCTGTTTCCAGGCGCCGTTCGACTTTGTACGAAAAGGGCATTAGCGCCAGCGCCATGACAAACCCCGACATCGCCAACCAGAAGCGACGGCGAACAGCATCACGGCCAGTGTTCGAGACTGTCATGAAGATAGAAGATCCAAGTTGTGTCCCGCTCGTTTTTGGCTGATCGGGCTCCACCATACTATAGGATCAAATTGGATATTCACTGAGCTTCGGCGTTGCACAGTTAACGATTGATCACGGAGTACTTCCCGGATCGACGGCCACCCGGAAGTAACGGCCGCAAAACGCAGGAGCTGAAGCTTGTGATATTCAAGTTTCCGATCACGGGGGTGGTCTCAATGGGTCGATGCAACACCATCTAATATAAATCTTCTTTTCAAAGGTGGGGTCTATGGCCCAAGGGAAACGGTTTGGGCTTTCGGCGGTGCAGAACCGATTTCAGATCGGGGTGAGAACTTTCCGCAGGGGAACAAAATGGCCGAGTCGCTTATCGGAGACCAAGTCTTATAGTTCTGTGGCTCCCGATAAGCGAGACTCAGGGCGCGGGCGATGTATCCGGTGCGTGTTCCCATACGGGTTTTCTTGCCATGATGCAATCCATCTCAAGCGCGCAGAGTTGATCGATATCACGATTTACGGTGATGAATCGATGACTTCAAAACCTTTGGTCTCAAATTGGGATACAGAATCAGCGAAACCATGCATCCCGTGGTAGATCTTGTGGAGTGAGACTTCCATCTGCAACGCTAGGATTCTTGGCAGAATGGATTGCGCTCCCTCCATTTACCGAGAGGTCGAAACCTTGGGTGTCGAGCTTCAGATACATGCGCGGTGATGAAATATCTTTCAGGCATGTTTCGAGGACATGGTCCAATCGCCAAACGTCGACTTCTTCTTTCCTCATCACGCGGTTGCCGCGAAATCTGACCTGAGATTCCTCTATGGGCGTCAAGAAAGAACTAAAAACTGACTCAGCAGTAACATTGATTTCCCTCCGCTCATTGTCTGCGCCTAGTGCATAGGGAAATACTCTCCAGGGTTCTTTCTGGGAGGCAATCACTTTGAGGACATCGTAGTTCTCGCGGACCGGTTCGAAAGATATGATGTATCCACGATAGCCCATCCGGCGCAGCAAAATACCGTATTGGCCGCGATTCGCTCCCACGTCAAGTACGCAGTTGATGGAAAGCTTTTCAAGAACGCGCTTGAGTACGAGGCGATCGCGAAGCCAGTGGGCCCATTTCGACGGCACATGGGGGAGCAGTTTATCCGCCGAAGTTCGCAAAAACTCGTCGAAGCTGCTCATATACGGGGTTCTTGTCGCGGCCGAGGCCGGACTATCCGGCCTCAAACGGCGTGTTGCTGCCAAAGTGATCGAAGTACCTGCCTTTAGAATGAACCATGAGAGCGGAACACCGTCACGACTCCCTTGGCCGCCCTATACCTTTTGCCGTTTGTTCTCGCCCTTAAGTCATAGTTGCTTTTGGTTTTCTGAATGCCTGAAGCGGCTGCGGCTCCGCAGGAAGAACGATGAGCCCAGTAGGTTTGCCGAAGTGTCGTAACCATTTATTTAATATCGCGATAAGGACCATTGGAGTCGTCCCAAGAAGTAGTTGGAGTGCCAGTTTTCGCTGTCCGGCGCGCCAACAGCGCCAAGCCCACTGCGCAGCTCGTCCGCCAATGAGAGCGTAGCGGCCCCGCACATTTCCTCCAGCATATTCTCCCTGGCGTTCGGAATGAGCGAGTCGCATTATTCCGTCAGCTATCAACCGCAGATGCCTAGTACTGTTTCCTTCATGCTTGCGGTAGGCCGTCGTACAAGGTTCGTTGATGACAATGCAGGGACTATAATTTCCAAGCTTAAGCAAAAGATGTGAGTCTTCTACGTGAAACGTTTGAGGACTGCTGTTTCGCATGCCCCCTACTTCGTCAAAGACAGACTTTCGAACGACGATGCTATCCATAATGTTCGCCGTCTTGCGGGAGTCACCGATGGGTTGTGTTCTTGAAAGATAATCTTTAAACTCGAAGACCTCGACGGAGCGCGCCATTGGCGTCTCAGGCGCTTCTCCATTTTGAAAAAACACTACACTTCCCAAGACCAGGGGCGGTGAATCAAAGCTCCGGATGACACGATCGAACGTAGCCAGCGCAAAAGGGAATAAGAAGTCGTCACTATCCAGAAAAACGATGTATTCCCCATGGGCTAAAGCCGCTGCCTTATTACGTGCGAACTCTGGACCCTGGTTTCGTTGCTCAATAACTTTGATGCGATTCCCGTAAGATTTAAGCACTTCGAGCGATCCATCTGTCGATCCGTCATCAACGGCGATCAGCTCGTAGTCAGTAAAAGTTTGGACCAAGACGGAGTCCACGGCTTGCCGAACATACTTCTGTCGATTGTAAACAGGCATTAAAACGCTGAATCGCACTTTTCGTCTAGCCTCATGTCAAATCACATTTTTGACATTCTGTTACAGTGCCGCGTTTCATCATGGCACGATAATATCTGCTTCTCTCGCTGAGAGGGGTATAAAGATAATTCCGTAGATTCGGGTCATTCGTGGCGACGAAAATATTCGTTCCACCACCGCCAAAATCATGCCCATCGACTTCGCTTTCGGCGGTCAACTTTGCAATGAGTAGTTCTTCGACACCGAGCGTTTCGTCGTAATCATCCAAGGAATGAGCGGGCCAACGTAAAACGACCTGAAATCGCATGGTCGAAAAGCGTATCAAAGTTCGCCGGATGTCGATCACGTGAATTTTGTGCCGAGTTTTGGGGCGGCAATTTGTTATTCTGCGTCGCGTGAAACTTCCATTTCTGATTGATACCGATACGGCTTCCGATGATGCAGTTGCGTTGATCATGGCGCTGCGCTCTCCCGAAATTCAGGTTGTGTCCATTACTACTGTCGCGGGAAACGTGGACGTCGATCAAGCCACCCGTAATGCGATCTATACGGCGGAGCTTTGCGATTCTAAAGTGCCGGTGTTTGTAGGCGCGGAAAAACCACTGAAGCGCGCGCGTGTAAGCGCGGATTGGTTTCACGGACGCGATGGGCTGGGCGATCACGGCTACCCGCCGCCACGGCGCGCTCCGGAAAAGCAGAGTGGGCCTGATGCCATCATCGAGACGATTGAATCGTACCCAGGCCTGGTGATGGTTACGCTGGGTCCGCTTACGAATGTCGCGCTCGCGTTGCAAAAGAAACCGGGGATCGCGGCGAAAGTGAGTCGTTGCGTGGTCATGGGTGGCGCGCCGTGCTGTGAAGGCAACGTTACTCCCGCAGGCGAATACAACATCTGGTGCGATCCAGAAGCGGCGCGCATGGTGATGAGAAGCGGCCTTCCCATCGAACTTGTTGGTTGGCACCTGTGCCGAGGCGAAGCAGTAGTGAATCCATCCGATATTCGGCAAATTCTAAGTTTCGGTACAGCTGCCGCCAAGTTTGCCATCGAGTGCAACAGTCGCGGGCAAGAGGCATTCCTGGAACAGACTGGCGAACACGGGATATCTCTGCCGGACCCTGTGGCCATGGCCGTCGCGTTGGATGAGTCTATTGTTACTTCGCAGTCGGAGCATTTCGTGGAGGTCGAAACGGACAGCGAACTCACTCGCGGCATGACCGTGGTTGATCGGCTGAACGTCGCGGAGAACGAACGCAACCGCGATGTGTGGGCCGCAAGTCTCGCCGCGGGACACAAAGCGAAGGTGTTCTGGGCCATCGATAACGTTCGTTGGAAACAAGCTTTATACGCCGCGCTGGGTTAAGGCTGCACTGGCGGTGTCCGCGAAGCCTGGTAAGTTGCGTACTCGGAAACTTGAATCCACATGGACGGTTACCGCGTTTGGACGTAGCCGCCCGGCGGCGGACGCTACGCGTGAGGTAGTGGAGCGTTGGTTGCTCTATGGTTTGTGAGGTAAGTGTGGGTCACGGGAGGTTTCCCTATGACCCATTTGCGAAAAATGATGCTGGAAGAGCTCCAGCGTCGTAATTATTCTGAAAATACCACACGCTGCTACATTCGCACAGTCGAAGATTTTGCTCGACGATTCAACTGCTCCCCGGATCGCTTAGGCCCTCGACACATTCGCGAATACCAAGCGGAGTTATTTGAGAAGCGCAAGTTGTCGGCGGGTAGCGTCGCGGTTCGTCTGGCAGCCTTGCGGTTCTTTTACTGTAAGACGCTCAAGAGAGCCTGGAGCATCGCCGACACCCCCTATCCGAAAGGGACCCATCGCCTGCCAGCGATCCTCAGCCAGGAAGAAGTTGCTCAACTTATTCAGGCAGCCGGCACTTCCTTCCATCGCACCCTGCTGATGACGCTCTACGCCACCGGAGTACGACGCGCTGAATTGACACACCTGAAAGTCAGCGACATCGATAGCAAACGCATGGTGATTCGCGTTCAAGGCGGGAAGGGACGCAAAGACCGGGATGTGATGCTCAGCCCAAAACTACTCGAGGCGCTGCGTCAGCACTGGCGCGGATTACAGCGCAAGCCAAGCGCCTGGCTGTTTCCAGGCAACCGCTGGCATACCGGTGATACACCGATCACCACCAAGGTGGTCTGGAACGCTTGCAAGGAAGCCGCTCAACGAGCGGGCCTCCAGAAAGACTTTCATCCGCACACGCTTCGTCACTGTTTTGCGACGCATCTACTCGAGGATGGTGCTGACCTGCGCACCATTCAAATCCTGTTAGGTCATAACGATCTGAAAGAGACAGCCCGCTATCTGCATCTCTCCCAACGTCACCTGCATGCGGCCGCGAGTCCGTTGGATTCGCTGCCGCTCGAAGGCCGTTCGCCGCAGGAAGAGTAGATGGCCCGGCCACCACTCGAGGTGGCCGATCTGATCCGCGCCGCGGGAGATGCCTTCATCGAACGAAATCGCCACTGGCTCCGTTGGAAGCACATCAAAGTGTTGCTGGCCATTCGGCGGTGTCGTACTGCCGCACTCGGCGGTCATCTCGATGAGTGCACCCGTTGCGGACATCGTGCCCCCATCTCGTATAACAGCTGCCGCGATCGCCATTGCCCGAAGTGTCAGACCGCTGCTCGGGACCGCTGGATCGCTGCGCGTCGACAAGAACTTCTCCCCACCCGCTATCTGCACGTGGTCTTCACACTGCCCCATCGGTTGGCTCCGCTGGTGCTGCAGAACAAAAAGGTCCTCTACGCTCTCTTGTTCCGTACCAGTGCGGAAACCCTTCTCGAAGTGGCGCGCGATCCAAAACATCTCGGCGCAGAGATTGGTTTCTTCAGCGTGTTACACACGTGGAGTCAGAAGCTCACTATTCATCCGCATGTCCATTGTGTCGTTCCTGCCGGCGGCCTCTCGCCCGATCACACCCGCTGGGTTCGTTCACCAGACAACTACTTTCTTCCCAAAGGGGTGCTGCGGGAAATCTTTCGCGGCAAGTTTGTCGACGCTCTCGAGCAGGCTTTTCAGAATGGCCATCTCCGCTTCGAGGGAGATCTGAAACTCCTCGCTCAACCCAAGATCTTTGCCGCCTGGTTGCGGCCACTGTACCGGAAAGACTGGGTGGTCTACTTGAAACGTCCCTTCGGTGGCCCCGAATATGTACTGCACTATCTGGGCCGCTACACTCATCGTGTGGCCATCTCCAACCATCGCCTGGTCTCCCTCACGGATGGCCAAGTCACTTTTCGCTGGCGTGATTCTGCTCACCACAACGAACAGAAGTTGCTGCCCCTATCGCTCAATGAATTCTTGTGCCGCTTCTTACTGCACATCCTTCCAAAAGGCTTCGTGCGCATCCGTAACTTCGGCTTTTTGGCCAACCGCAAACGCGCCACGCTCCTACCGCTTTGCTTTCAGTTGTTAGGTTCGGCACAACAGCCGCTAGCCGAACAACACGCCTCTTCCACCGAAGACTGTCCCGATCTTTGGCGCTGCCCTAAATGCGGTGGACCGATGAAGGTCATCGAACGGCTCACCGCTGCTGAAATCCAACTTCGTTCTCCACCACGGATCAGCGCTGCAGCATGAGACTACTCTCTCCAACTCGAAAACTCTGCGTCCTTCCGGGCGCTGCGCATCTCTGTGCCTCGCCGTCAAACCGATCCCTTCTTCCACCTTCTTCGACCACCGTCTTTGCGCTACTTTTTCGCCGTAGCCAATTTCCGCGCGCACGCTGTCATGTGTCGTGCCCTGCAGCACAGTCTCGGCACGGCTTAACGCCGCTCCTTCCCACGATTGAATTTGCATAGCGCCCGCGTCCACCGCAACCACGGACGGCCACGTCCAAACGGCTTTACCGGACGCGCGCAGAACTCCCCCGCCTCCGCTCACTCCTCACCGAGAACGCGCATCCGGTAAAGCGCTAGCGTTAATCAGATGGGATGAGAAGGCCGGTCTCCACGGGATGCGTTACGCTCCCAATGATCGACGTGCTTTTAAGCACAAGAAAAGGAGACCGGCGATGAAGAAGATTAGCACTGTGCAGGTATTTGGGAAGGAAATTTTGAAGGAGCAAAAGCTAACGATCGGTGTAGATCTGGGAGATCGCTGGTCGTTCTACTGTGTTTTGGAGGAAGCAGGCAAGATCATTCTAGAACAGAAAGTGCCGACGACACCGGAAGCGATGAAGCAGACATTTTCGAAGATACCGCAAAGTCGCATCGCACTGGAGACCGGCACACATTCGCCCTGGGTAAGCCGGCTGTTAACGGAACTGGGACACGAAGTGATCGTGGCGCACGCCCAAAAAGTGCAATTGATCACCAAGAGCAATCGAAAAGATGATCGACACGATGCACGGACACTGGCACGACTGGCGCGCATCGATCCCGAGCTATTGGGGCCGATACGGCATCGCAGTGTGCAAGCGCAAATCCATTTGACGGTAATCCGGGCGCGCGCTGAATTGGTGAGTGCTCGAACAGCCTTGGTGAACGCCGCCCGCGGGTTGGTGAAGTCTTATGGTCAAAGACTGCCCAAGTGTGGCACGCAGCAGGTGGGCCGGGAGCTGGCCGCGGCCTTGAGCACCGAGTTGCGGGATGTTCTGGAGCCGTTGCTCAAAGAAATCGAATCGCTGAACGAGCGCATCAAGGAATACGACGAGCGGATGGAGAAAATCGCCAAAGAAGTGTACCCGGAAGTGTCCTTGCTCAAGCAAGTGAAGGGTGTAGGAACGCAGATCGCGCTGACCTATGTGCTGACCATAGAAGACCCACATCGGTTTCTGAAGAGTCGCGAGGTCGGTTGTTTTCTGGGGTTGAAACCTGGGCGGAGGAACTCCGGAGAGAGCGAGCCACAGAAGAGAATCAGTAAAGAAGGAGACCGGTATCTGAGAACCATGATGGTACAGGGCGCGCATTACATTCTGGGGCCTTTTGGAGCAGACAGTGATCTGCGGAGATGGGGACTGAAGCTTGCGGAGCGAGGAGGAAAAAATGCCAAGAAACGAGCGGTGGTTGCCGTGGCTCGAAAGTTGGCGGTACTGCTACATCGGTTGTGGGTAAGCGGAGAGGTATACGAACCATTGCGCAATAGCCACAAAGCGATGCGCGCCGTGGCCTAGAGAGTTTCGATCCGAATAGCTGAGCTCAACCGCCGAGTCCAGGTGACTGCGACTAACTCCTGGGGCCCAACTCCCACAGAAACGGTGGGAAGAGAGGACGCTAATCAGGTAGCAGCACCTACGGAAACGAGAACACCCACCTAGCACCGAGCGACTCTCGCTCACAAAAGAGTGCGGATGGAAGGATGGCGACCGGGGCGGCCTAGCTGAATGGAAACAGACTCGCGGAAAGGAGAAAGTCAAAGTGTGCCTTGACATCGACCGGCCTTCTCATGGAAGGAGTTAGCAGGCGACAAAGCGGATTTCGCGAGCGCGACGAATTAAAATCCGCCACACTCGCGAGACAGAAGGAGATTCATTCGGCAACGAGAGCCGACACGTGATTGAGGTCGCGTTACTTGGCCGGTATGTAGCTCAAATCCGGACGAGGCTGGATGAGGTCGCTGTAGGTGCCCTCGATAGACCCGTTGAGGCGTTCGACCACCGACATGGCTTCCTGCTCGCCGAATGCTTCCCGCAGTCTGTCGCGCAGCGGCTTCACTGCCGGATCATCCTCGAACGAGGCCCAGTTTGCATGACCGAAGGTGAGAACGTACGTGCCGCCGCGGCCGCCGTTTACAAGGCGATACCAGGAGTAGTGCTCCGGCACTTTCAGCTTTTGATTGGCTTCATGAACTTTCGCGACAGCGCTCCGGAAATCGTCACCCTTACCGTATTTGACGTGGAAGGTGACCACTTCGATGTACTTTGGTGTCATGTCAGGAGAAGGGTTGCTCCACTTCGGCAAGAACTCGTAATAGGAGGCGGTCAATTTTTCGACGTAGGGTGCGATTGACTTTCTGTATTGCTCCAAATCGGCCGCATCAGTCACGGACGGCTTGTCCATATCTGCCCAGTGCATACCGAATCGCCCGACGATGTAGCTTCCCATGTTCTCACCGGTAAGCACTTCGGATACAAACAACGCGTCCTTGTCTTTTTGCTGCTTGTGCCAGTCAACTTTCGCTTTTCGTCCATCTTCGTACTGTTTCACCATGCCGTTCTTCGGTGTCTGGAATTCAAGGCCTGCGATGGTGCCGGGTTTATCCTGAGCAAGTGCGCCGACTGCAAGGAACCCGACGGCACACAAGGTTGCTGCGAGCTTTATAAGCTTCATATTTCCTCCGTGACTTTGACTGGGATTTTAATTTTGGTTTGGGGCCGACCGGTAATCTAGCACTGAGCACCTCGTAATGCAAAATGGCCGTCCTGGTTACATAAGCCGATCATCAACATTACGGTCGAGAAAAGGCAATCTGTAGAGTATGTCGTCGGGACACGCGGCGGGTGGATTTGGAGCGGCTCCCGCAGAGGCTAACGGTTCTTCGCTTATTTCGAGCGTGGCTTTAAGCAAGGGTGACCGACATCGGCGGCAGTAAGTCCCGATTAGTTCTATAAAGGGAGAAGTCAAGAAAAAACACTTCTCCTTCGGCTGGAATTTTTCTTGCTTCTCAGCCCACTCGATCGAGCTAGTTCTGTTATGACCTACCGCGCCATGTGCTCGGTTGCGAAGCCAGGTGGGCCCGTGAGTTGGGTTTTCTCTATCAGCGGTTTTCATCGCTTCTTGGCGACGGAAGCCTGTCAGTTCCGAAACCAGCAAAGCAGAACGTTGGTCATAGTGGCGACCATGGTTCTATCTGGGACTCGTGGCCCATAGCTTTTTCTGGTTATCCGAGAGGGCCTAGGGTCGGGTGTGAGACTGGGTGCCCGAGGCACACAGCGCCTAACTAACCAGCTGAGACTCGCTCTCGAACCAGAGTGTCTCGAGAAACCGGACGGCCACCGCCAGAGAAGATCCCCAGAGATGGAGCGGATTCGGTTAAAGACACTCAAGCTGTTTGTGGTTTCAGATGTTGGGCGTCGAAGTTTACTCCTCTCTTCCACACAATCAACACAATGGTGGCAATCTTTCTGGCCAAAGTCAGGCGCGCCATCTCTGGCCGCATACCCTTGGCAAGCAAAGCGGTGTAGAACTCCTGGAAGGGGCCGGCTTGCTGGAAGCCACGGCCGCCGCACCCTTAAACAGGTTCTTCAGATCGTGATTGCAGTTTCGGTTCAGGCCCCGAACCAAGACGTTCTTCCTGGATCGTTGCAGTTGTCCGTCGACCCTGCGGTGATCGGCGCTGCTGTGCATCTCGATGGCTAAACCACCGTAATTCCACAACGGCCGCTTGGTGCGAAAACGATGCGGCGTCTGCAGGATGCCCAGCAACACCGCCGCCCGGATCGGACCAATCGAGGGAATCTCACAGAGCCGTTTCCAGGCCTTCTGTTTCTTGCTCTCGGCGAGCAGATCTCTCCGCACTTCCTGGCGCACCACTCGCAATGCATCGAGTTGTTGGTAATAAAATTCAGCCCGCCGGTGCACCCCAGGTTCGTTGATCTTCCCTAGCCACTCGGCACGATGACGCCGCGCATAAACCTGCTTGCCGGTACAAGGAATGGCCCAACTCCGATAAATGGCTTTCACCCGCGACATGACCCGGGTGAGATCTTTCGTCACGGTGAGATAAGTGCGTACCAACTCCTTCAGGGTTCGTAGGCCATGTTCGCCGTGATAAACCGGAGTGAGATGATCGAGACGCAACAGCTCGGCCAATCGGCGAGCGTCGATCTTGTCGTTTTGGTTGCCTTCCCGCATGGACTTGTTTTTTCGTGGATCGCACACCACCAATTTCGTGACGTGGGGTTTCAATAGGTCGTACAACCAGGCGGCCGACGTTCCTTCTTCAAAGGTGACCTGCACGTCTCCCCGCAGCCCATCGATAAACTGCAAAATCATGCTGGCTTTCGTCTCGATGACGCATTCCATCACGATCTTTCCTGCACCATTCATCACCGCAATCGAAATGCTTTCCTTGTGCACATCCATACCGATATACTTTTTGCTATCCATTGAGGGCGTTCCTTTCTGTAGGGATTGAGCCAAGCACCCAAACCCTACTCCAAAAGGGGCGCCCTTTTAAATTGCGTCGGGTACTCGGAAACTTGAAATCCACATGGACGGTCAGGGCGTTAATTGGGCCCAACCGCTCCAGTATCGGAACTCGCTGGGAGAAACTCCGTGCCTCGGCGGGCGGAGAATTTCTTGGACAATTGCCGAATTCCGGTCCGGCCATTCGTAGATACTGTGAAGTTAGGGCAAGGGCCCGACACAGGAGAAGTCATGAGAAGATTGGGTCAGCCACAAGTACACGAAATCTTATGACAGATTGGCAAATGCGAGAAAAGCGGCCGCTCCGAGGACCCCGGCCAGAGCCACCGGGGCCGGCACTCAAAAACTACATCACGCCCGCCGGGTTGCAGCGGCTGAAAGACGAGCATGTGTTCCTATTGCGTCGCGAGCGGCCCGCGGTGGTGGAGGTTGTAGCGTGGGCTGCTAGTAACGGGGACCGCAGTGAAAACGCCGACTACCTCTACGGCAAGCGACGGTTAGGCCAGATCGATTCGCGGATTCGCTTTCTCACGAAACGCATTGACGCGGCCGTAGTCGTCGATCCCGGCGCTCCGCGGCCAGGGTCAGCAGGTACGCGCGTGTTCTTCGGCGCAACCGTGACCTACAAGGACGCCGCCGGCCTCGAACACGTCGTCTCGATCGTCGGCGTCGACGAGGTGGACCTCGACCGCCGCTACATCAGCTGGCGCTCGCCTCTCGCCAATGCGCTGATGAAGGGGAGCCCCGGCGACCGTGTGGTCCTGCGCGCGCCAGCGAAGACGGAGCATCTCGAGATCATCGAGGTCGAGTACTCGCCGATTCCGATGGATCCTTTCCGCGAACCGCTGGGAGCTCAGTCGAAGATGTCCGGCTCGCAGGTTTAGAGCAGCAAGACGAAGGGTGCGGAAAGAACCGTCAAAGTGTCCTGAACTCGCCGTTACTGCTTTGTGGGAGACGGGAACTCCGGGCTCATGGGCCATGTTGCCCCTAGGTGTTGATGAAGCGACTGGCCTGGTCATTACAGACACGCAACAGGCCGGACTTCAGCCCCCGACGTATGCCTTCGCCCCCACCAGAAAAAAATCGTCACCTGTGTCGATTCGGCACCTTCTGGTTCGACGTATCGGTAGAGCATCAATTAAGCTCTGAACTTGAACGTCAGACCAATTCAACCCGAAAGGACAAACAAAATGCGATTCATGGTCATCGTCAAAACCACGAAAGACTCCGAAAACGAAGGCGCACTGCCCGATCCCCAGCTCATGGCCGACATGAACAAATTCAACGACGAGCTCTTCGAAGCTGGAGTCTTGTTAGGCTACGACGGTCTTCACCCCTCCTCCAAGGGCGCCCGCGTCCACTTCTCCGGCAAGAAACGCACCGTCATTGACGGCCCCTTCGCCGAAAGCAAGGAACTCATCGCCGGCTTCTGGTTCTGGCAGGTCAAGTCTCTCGAAGAGGCCATCGAGTGGGTCAAGCGATGCCCCAACCCCGACGAAGGCGAGGCCGACATAGAGATCCGCCAGATCTTTGAGCCCGAAGACTTCGCGTCTGCCTTCAACGACGAAGAAATTCAGAAGGAAAAAGACTTCCGCGCGCAAATGGCTGCTCGAGCGGCCAAGAAATAGTCCCACTTCGTGTGGCTCGGACGTAGTTGCCGTGGCACTTCTGAGACCAAGGCGCCTCTCCTGGCTGTCCTGAGAAGGGACTACACGGGTTATCATCGTAGCGATTCGATTTCTCGAACAGACTGGGGAAGATGAAAACGAATATCATCACGCTGGTTCTCGCTCTGTTGGGATTTACCCTGATGGGGATCCGTTACAGCGGGCTGCCATGGACTCCCATGCGAATTGCGGGGGTTGTGATTGGCCTGCCGTCGTTGGCGCTTCTGGTGCTGGCCCGAAT
This sequence comes from uncultured Acidobacteriota bacterium, assembly GCA_963733775.1. GTDB lineage: Bacteria > Acidobacteriota > Terriglobia > Acidiferrales > UBA7541 > Acidiferrum. Next base: position 204,666 of record CAVTEE010000007.1, read on the forward strand.
CGAATTAGGTAGTTCCTTCGCCATCACGGCAAAAGCGCAAAACCTGGTAACGCACGGTCTCTATTCGCGAATTCGCAACCCCATCTATTTTTTCGGAGCTTTGGTGGTTGTGGGGCTCCTCCTGTACATCCAGAAGCCACGGGCGCTGTGGCTGCTCGTGGCGATCATTCCATTACAGATTTATCGAGCGCGCATGGAAGAAAAAGTGTTGGAGACAAAATTTGGCGCCGAGTATCAGCAATATAAATCACGCACCTGGTTCTGAAGAGCTGGCCGAATCGGTCGCCGCGTAATTGGAAACTTGAAAATCCATATCGACAAGGAGCACCCGAACATGAAGCCAAAGAACACGATCTGCCTCTGGTTCGACAAAGACGCGCATGAGTCGGCGCGCTTCTACGCGGCCACCTTTCCGGATAGCAAAGTAATCGCGGTTCACAAGGCTCCGGGTGACTATCCGGGCGGGAAGAAGGGCGATGTGCTGACGGTGGAGTTCACCGTCGTGGGCATTCCGTGTCTCGGTCTCAACGGCGGCCCTCAGTTTAAGCACACCGAGGCTTTTTCGTTCCAGATCGCGACGGAGAATCAGGAAGAGACGGACCGTTACTGGAACGCGATCGTCGGCAATGGCGGAAAGGAAAGCCAATGCGGTTGGTGCAAGGACCGCTGGGGGCTCTCCTGGCAGATCACCCCGCGTGCGCTAACCGATGCGCTTGCGGCGGGCGGCGGTGAGGCAAAGAGGGCCTTCCAGGCGATGATGCCGATGAAGAAGATCGATATCGCCGCCATCGAGGCCGCGCGGCGAGGCTGATGTCTGCGTTCGTCCCGCAGCGTTTGGTATCACTTTGGAACTCTCATCTGGTGTGATAGCTTTTCGCAATGATGCGCCGAATTGGAATTCTTGGCGCTGTGCGTTGCTTGTCGGCGGTCGTCTGTCTGTTGCTTCCCGGAAGTGCCCACACTCAGTCTGCCGGCTTGGTCCTGACCGAAGCGGATCAGGCGGAGCTAAATTCGCTCGCATCGCGTACGGCGCAAAAGATTCGAGAAGCGCATCTCGAGGAAAAGGCACCTGCGGTTGTGGTGATGGATTTCTTTAGAGATTCAATGGGAAGCTACTCGCGGCTCGGCACGCTTCTGGCAGACAAATTCTCGGAGTCTCTCGCAGCCAGTGCGAAAGGATTCAAAGTTCTGGGTCGCAAGACTGTTAGTGAGTATTTGGTCCAGAACTGGACGACGCTTGAAGACCTGCAGTCAACCGATGTTTTTTTTCAAATCGGGCGTCAACTGGGTGCGAGCGGAGTCATTCTTGGGACGATGCAGGAGGAGAATGGCAAACTCTACCTCACACTCCACCTTGAGGGATTTGGTCCGTGCCATAACGCCAAGGACTTCTTCGAGGACACAGATAACAGAATTAGGTTTCCATTGACAGATGAGTTGCACGCTTTGTTCCTCGAGCCCGGTCCAAACTACTCCCGCACACCCGACCAAATCCCGGAAGAGCCGGGAATATTCAGAGCCGGTATCTCCGGGGTCAGCGACCCCAAGTGTCTCTATTGTCCACAGACCAGCTATTCAGACGTCGCGCGGACCGCAAAATACCAAGGATCTGTAACACTGTCCATCGTAGTTACCGCCGAAGGTGAGGTCACGTCGATATACGTCCTGAAAGCGGCGCCCTTTGGGCTTACAACGGACGCAATTAAAGATGCCAAAAATTGGCGCATGGAACCAGGGAAGAAAGACGGCAGACCTGTCTCCGTTCGGGTCCAAATCGAATGCACCTTCCATCTTTATTGAGGAATAAAGGGCGCAGCAATCGAAGGCGAAAAAAGCGTAGCAAAGATTGAACGTCTTCCGAACCTCCACGCGTTACGGGAGAAGTGCTTTTGACTTACGCTGATTTGTTCGCTTGGCACGCGGGCGGATGTAGTGGAAGCGGATTAAATAGATATTATTGCCGCGGCCGTGTTTTGCGACTTTGAGCAGGTCGAGAACGCCGAGGAATCCGGATTCGCGCGCTAGTTCCGGAGTAATGTCGGGGAACCCCATCGGTTCAATTGAATCGACCTGGATCTCGCCTTCTTCCATACGGTAGCGCGCGCCTACTTTGACGCGGGGACGCATCCAGATTCGGACACTGCAGGTGATTTCACCGTTACGGATTCGCTCGCGCAGTCGTTTGGTGAACACCATGAATAGAGTTTACGAAAATAGTTCACGGTTGGCTAAGTTCACAGACCGCATGACCAGAAAATCGAAGCTCACTCTTCCGAGTAGCGCGATCAAGAGAGTTGTGAATGCTGCGGCGGTCTGATGGTTTTCTACAGTGCAACTTCGGTGGAGGATTCTGTATTGTAGGATGCTGCAGCGGGCCTTTGCTGGCGCATGCAAATCTTCGAACGAGGGCAATTCGTTGATCTCTAACCGCTCTGTACCGACTGATATTGTGCTTCCGCATATAAGGTATCGGGATTTGGAGGAAGCCATCGCGTGGCTGAGCAAGGCGTTTGGGTTCGTGGAACATTACCGCTACGGGAAGCCGATGAGCGGGGCGCAGATGCGTGCCGGCAAAGGCTGGGTCATGGTGAGGCAGGCCCGGCCTGAAGATGCAACTCCGAAGGAGCTTGGTTTTGGGACGCAGAGCCTCACCGTTTTTATCGAAGATATCGAAGCACATTTCCAGCGAGCGAAAGCCGCCGGCGTCGCCATCGTGGAAGAGCTGCACGAGACGGAATATGGGGAACTGCAATATGGAGCGGAGGATCTCGACGGTCATCATTGGTTGTTTGCGCGTCATGCGAGGGACGTGAGCCCTGAGGAGTGGGGAGCTGAGGTCTCGCGCGCGGTCTTGACGCCTGAAATTTCTCGAATGTCGGGCGTCAATGATTGAGAGGCGTCGATTGAAGCGCAAAGACCCACGTGCAAAACCGGCACGTGGGGCACCCAAATTCATTTCAATCACCAACGCCACCCGCCCTCGATTGAATTTTACAAAGCCGCGCGTTGCGATGATCGGGGAACGTTGGCAGCTTGACGATAAGGAGTAAGAGGATTCTAATCAATTTCACGGGTGTACTTGAGGGCGGTAGAGTCCGTCGCTGGGACGAGTACAGGGAGTCGAGAGGCAGTAAAAATTTTTGGAGGTCACAAATATGGCTACGAAAGCCGACAAACGCAGTGCGAGTTACGGTCAGCTCGAGAGCGGGACAGAACGGGCCAGGCCGATTCTGCATCAGAATGCTCGGGAAATTCAGCCTTACGGAAAAATCGCGAAGTTGCCGATTGCGTTGGATGAAAAGTTGTGTGCGGCCAGCGCCGAGAATTTGAATCAGGTTCTGGCGGATACCATGACGCTTCGCGACCTCTACAAAAAGCACCATTGGCAGGTTGCGGGACATACTTTTTACCAGCTGCACCTCCTGTTTGATAAGCATCATGAAGAACAGGACGAGATAGTGGACATGATCGCTGAGCGAATTCAACTGCTGGGCGCCATCAGCCTAGCGATGGCTGCGGACATTGCGGAAACGACCATCATCCCGCGTCCGCCGCGCGGGCGGGAAGAAGTGCCGGTTCAATTATCGCGTCTGCTGGAGGCTCACGAAATCATACTTAAAGAGGCTCGCACGATGGCCGCACAGGCGGCTGAAGCTGGAGATGATGGGACAAACGACCTGCTGGTCAGCAATGTGATCCGCTCGAACGAGCTGCAAGTGTGGTTTCTCGCGGAACATCTTGTGGATGTGCCGGTGGTGCACGCCGACTCCGCGAAAGCTGCGGCATCGGGTCGATAATTCAGCTAAGCGGGAAAGTAAGGGAAATAAAAAAGCGCCGAGAACAGCGAACCAAAGTCAAAGACCCCACGTGCAAAACCGGCACGTGGGGCACCCTAATTCATTTTTATGACCAATATCTGCGGCCATGCGCCCTCTGAAGAATGTCGCGGCGTTAGCATCATGCATATCTGACTGTCGCCAGGCTTCGCCACTTCTTCCAATTAGCGCGTGAGCCAGTCCACCGGACAGTTGGCGGACGAACAACCTCTCCCACACGAGTGCTCCGGTTTCGAGCCTGAGTTTGTATAATGCCCTCGCACAATGGCGCTTTCGAGGTCGCCGGTATGGGAGGCCTGAGTTTCCTTATCTATCCGTGGGGATTCATTGTTCAAGGAATGGCCATTTGGCACTTCGTCAAACGGCGTCCCGAGAACTATTGGCTCTTCGTCATCATTTTCGGTGGGGTCCTCGGAGCCGGAGTGTACATGATCGTCGAAGTGCTCCCGGACCTCGGATTGTTACGTGGGGCGCTGCAGGGATTCGGAAAACGATCGAGAATCCGGGCGCTGGAAATACAGATACTGGATAATCCTTCGGCGGGAAATCTGGAAGAATTAGCGGAATTGAATTTCGAGCAGAAGAATTACAGGAAGGCGCTAGAGGCGTTGAACCGGGCAATATCGTTACGCAGCGATTCGCCCCACGCGTTTTATCTGAGAGCAAAATCTTTGCTGGCGATGGACAAGTACGCGGAAGCCCTACCCGACCTGGAATATGTAGTAGCAAGAGATCCGAAATTTGATTATCACCGCGCTACAGGATTGCTTGGCGACGCCTATGCCCGGACCGGAGATTTGGATAAAGCAGCGATTTATTTCGCACCTGCGGCTCAGTATTCGACAACTCCGGAAACGCTGTATAACTATGCGAACTATTTGAAACTGGCCGGGAGAACGGAAGTGGCGCTGGAGTGGTTGGGACAGTTGGCGAGGAAGAAAAAAACGCTGCCGAGATACATGCGGAGGGAGGCACGGCCGTGGTTTGCGAAGGGCAAGGCGCTACAGAAAGAATTGACTCGGTAGCAAGCAGAGAGAGCGGCGAGACCGCAGGAACAGGACCGTGGATCCAGTCGATGTTGCTATAGGTGAATCGCTGGGTTTGGTGAAGATTGGACGGTTTGGATTCCTAGCGAGAGAGAAGTCAAAAACCCCACGTGCAAAACCGGCACGTGGGGCACCCAAGTTCATTTTTGATGACCAATATCTTCGCCACCTGCCCTCCGAACAACGACGGGGGGTTAGGACAGTGCAAGGCGATATTGGTTAGAGTTCTCCGGTGAGGAACTGGGCTCGGCCGTAGCCGAAGGACCAGTCTTCGTCAGCGTTCTGCGTTATTGAAACGACGACATCCGAGGGCTTGACGCCGCAGCAGCGATTTAGTTCCTGGACGAGCAACTCGTAGAAATTTTGTTTTTCAAGGCAAGTTCGCGGACGGGTGGTCACTTGTATCATGACGACCTTGTCGGTACGCGGTATGCCCAGTCCGGTGTCCTCGACTTTTATTTTCGTCGCGGGGTGTTCATGAACAATTTGATAGCGGTCGCGTTCCGGGACTTTTAACGCGGCTAGCATCGCGGAATGGATGGCATCGAGCAATTTTTTCAGCTCTTCTTCGCTGCGGCCCTCGACGAGATCAATTCTAAGTAGCGGCATAGTGGTGCCTCAGCCTTTCCACTGCGAACCGCGGATGACACTGCAGAAGTTCAGGGGCTTGAACCTTGGATCCTTGTCCGCCAACACATCCGCCTTGACATTGCCGAAGGTTGTTTGCGGCTTGCGCTTGATGCCATCGTAAAAGGCCTGGATGATGTCTTCTTTAAAGTGCTCGGTGCGGGGATACGCGGCGACAATTGCTTCGCGATCAGCGTCGGAGAATTCTGAGTAGGCGATTCCGAGAACATCCATCTCAACACCGTTGGTCAATAGCGCGACTACCGGATGCATGTACTGCGGAATTCCCGGCGTGGTGTGCAGTGCGATCGCTGTCCACACATTATCCATGTCCTGCTGTGAGATGTTGTGCTGGCGCAGGAACGCTCGAGCAGCGTTCGCACCATCCACTTCGAAGCGCTCCGATTTGCTGCTAAACAGCCGAGTCAATCCCATGTCGTGAAACATGGCGGCAATGTACAGCAGCTCGGCGTCGAACTGCAGCCCGCGCCTTTTTCCTGCAAGCGAGCCGAAATAGTACACACGAGTTGAGTGGTTGAACAGCAAGGGAGACTCGGTGTCACGCACCAGCTCGGTTGCTTCGCGCGCAAGTTTGCTGTCGGGAATGGCTACCCCTGAGATCGAGGTTGGTTCTGTCGTGTTTCTGGTTGTGACGGGCATATTCATATCTCCATTCACACGTAGTGCATTTTCCATTCCAAGGCCCGTGTAGCGCAGCAACAGGTCTTAAGTCGTGTTTTTTCTGCACGCAAGCAAAGGCCGAAAGAACAAAACCCGTCAATATGCGGACACTGCGTCAGCCGGTAGCTCACTTGGATTTTAACAGAGGGAGCAGCGCCAGGACCCAGTGTTGGGATCAGTGCGCGCTCGGATTGAGGTCGCCAATAAGCAAAAAGGAACGGTGGCTATCAAGTTCCGATGAGTGCTGCGTTTTTTGGGGACTGATTTAGAAGACCGGAAACCTAGGACACGAGCCTTTGCTCGTGCATATCTTTAAAGTATCAATTATCTTTATTAGTCGCGGGTCGGGAACCTTTTCATGCAGGGAATCGAGCACAAGCGATGTAACTCGCGGCCTGCGGTCTGATTCGTCCACAACTCTGTCAGGGTCCGAAAAACTAAGCGAGACAATTGTGAGATACGGTCGCGTGTTTTCAGTCATAAGCAATTCGTCCAAGGTGTATAGCTTTAACGCTGCTATCGAAGTGCTATCGCCAAATTGCGTAAGCGACGGAACATTATTCGTAAAGGACTTGATCTGAAACGAAGTTACTATCCCTTGCTTCTCTGATTCCTTGAAGGATTCAAAGACAAACCGGACGAATCCCGTATGATATGGATCGTTTTGCGCCTTACAGGTGTCATCTGGAGCCTTTACTTGCTCCGGGAAAATGGACGTGGCCAGAACCGCAGAAGCCAACCATGCTGTAGGTCGCATTTAGAACTCCGTTATTTGGCCGTATAGATAGGCGACGCGCCTATCTATCAGATGCATTCGCTCCATCAGAGGTCGGTCAGTCCCTAAGTCGGATAATCAAAAACCGATGCACTGCTCACGATCGAAGGCCAACTAGCTTTAAAGACTAGACCTCAAATCCGCGGAGGTATGACTTTGGGGAATTGCGGATTAAACAAGAAAGCGCCGAGCCCGGTTCCCCCGGTCTCGGCGCTTGGCGTGGGCGGTGGCTAGTCGTTGTCTTGGAAATTCTTGCTGAAGTCGAAGAGATCCCACAAGTCGCCGATGGCGGGGCTATTGGCCGGAACGTAGGCATTGCCTTTGGTCGGTTTGGGGTTGGGCAGGTTGTCGCGGCTGCGCTTGGAAATGGTGCCGAGGTTCCAGTTTCGTTCGATGAACTTGAGGACGGAAACGTGGTCGGCGTAGGTGTGGGAAATGTGGCCCGCTGAGGTGTAGGGCGAGACCACAATCATGGGGATGCGGGTGCCGTCTCCGAAGAAATCCAGCGGCTGGACGTAGCCGGAGTCGTAATAACCTCCGCCTTCATCCACGGTCAAAAAGATAGCGGTGCTTTCCCAGAGTTCCTCGTTGGCTTTCAGATCGTTGACGATCTTTTTCACGAAGCCTTCGAACAGATTCAACTTCGATGAAGCAGGATGTCCGTCGACCCAGCCGCTGGGCTTGACGTAAGAAACCGCAGGCAGGTGGCCGCTCTTGAGGTCTTCGTAGAAATCTTCGGTGTCCTTCAAGTGCGCTGTTCGAACGGAAGCGTTGGCCATGACTTCGGTCTCATACTGGAAGGGATTGCAGATGTTGCAGTATTGATCGCTCTTGGCGCCGACGGTGCCGTAATTGAGCTGGTATTTATCGCCCAAGTAGGCGTCCCACTGATCGCCGTAATACTTCCAGGAAACGCCGGCGGCCATCAGCACATCCGCGATGGTGTGCTGTTTGGTTGGAGGAATGGTGAATGGAGTGTTGTAGACATAGTGATCGGTGTAGGCGTTGCTGCCATCGCCGAAGTAGCCAGGATTGTAATTATTCAGCAGGTAGTAGCGGCCTGGATCGCACTTGGGATTAACCTCATAAGGCAAGCTGGCCAAGTAATTCAGGATGGAGTAAGCGCCAGGAGCGTCTGAGTCGGAGCAGTTGGTGTAGGACCCGCCGCCAGATACCGGTGATCCAAAGCCGCCCGCGCCGTAGCCGTCTTCGGTGTACCAGTTTTTGGTGCCGGGCAGAGGATTGGGATTCTCAATTTCGTTCACGACACCGGCACTCGGGGGTTCCGCCGTAGACCGTGACGTTTTCTGGCGGTTTTGCGGGATTACCATTGGAGTCGCTGAAGAAGATGGCATCGCCAAAGCCCAACATGATGCTGTTGGCACCTGTGCCGCCCATGACTGGCTGGTGATAGTTGTCGCTCATGGAATAGGTGTCGGCAAGATACTTCAGGTACGGCGCATCGCCTTCCTGCACGTTGTAAAAGGCCATGGAAGTGGAGCCTTCACCAGTGGTGCGATCATTGAAATTGGCGGGCAAGGGCTTTCCGTTGGTGCCTGCGCCGACGGTTACTTCAACCCAAGGGAACAAGTCCGCTTTGCAGCCGCTAGGATTTTTCGGAGTGGCATGTTTAATGTTGCAGTCTTCCTGCTGCCACATTTGATAAAAGCGGTGAACCGGGCTTGCTGCGTAGGAGTCGTAGGGCATGGAACTGGAAGTCAGTTGGAATGGCCCTGAGGGTAGATCGAGGACGTTCTTAATGCGGGTGTCGGGCACGTGGGATGCTTGTCCGGTGCCGCCGGTCAACAAATATTGGTAATGCGTGGGGTACAGACCGTTCTCCGAGGCCATCGCCTGGGCGAGGGTGCAAATACCATTGTCTGTGCAAACGTTCGAGGGACCACCGGTCAGCGGAGGAGGAATAGTGGGGTATACGACGTTGTCCGATTCCGGGCTGATTGAGTATCTAGATGAGTCGTCCGTGTCGCGCTGGAAGGGGTCGGCGTCGATCTGGGCTGCTTGGGAGAAATTCGGCCCGGGAGTGCCGTCGGCGTTGATAATTTTCCTGGAAAGAAGATTGTCCACGGTTTGGCCGTTGGTCGGTTTGTAAGTGGCAAAAATGTGATCGAAAGTACGATTCTCGCCAACGATAATGATTACGTGCTTGATGGGACTGGCGGTTTTTTCTTCTTGCGCTTGCAGCGATGGTGCGAACATTCCTCCAAAAGCGAATTGGACGATAGTCGCTCCCGCCAAGGCAATGCGGCCATACTGTACACACTCGGATACCACTTCCTTTAAGGTCATGCACTCTCCTTCTTGCGGACACGTATGAGAAATTAACTGCGGGAGAGCACAGTGCACTTTGCGCTTTACGCGGATGTTGCGCTTATGTGAATTGCCAGTAACACAGGGTCGCTACGGAAAAAACAAGCGCGGTACTAGTAGTGAAGGGGAAACGGCTTACGGGGGGATTTCGTCGCTGACGACGCGGAAGCTGAGTAGTTTGGCGCGGCCGAAGGAGGTGGTCATGGCGCAATCGGTGGCGTCGCGTCCGGTGGCCATCAAGACGCGGCCGATGCGCGGGATGTTGTGGCGAGCGTCGAGAGTCCACCAACGATTGCCGAGATACACTTCAAACCAGGCGCTGAAATCCATCGGGCTGGGCGCGACGACGATGCCGATGTCTCCGAGGTAGCCAGTGGCGTAGCGTGCGGGAATATTTAAGGCGCGACAAAAAGTTATGGCGAGATGTTGGAAGTCGCGGCAAACGCCGACGCGTTCAGTGTAGACGCCGAGAGCGGTGCGCGTGGGATTGGCAAATTCATAGCCGAAGATGACTTTGTTGTGCACCCAGGTGCAGACTTCGCGCACGCGCTTCCAACCCTTGGGGACGCCGCCGAACAGTTCGGAGGCGGTGTTGGACAGCAGATCAACTTCGCAATAGCGGCTGTTCATCAGGTAGGGAAGGACTTCATGAGGGAGATGCTCGATGGGAGTTTCCGGGGCGTCGAAACCTTCGAGGTCGGGCTTTCCGGAATCTTCGATGAGGGTGGAATTGTAAAAGCGGATTTTCCCGGGCGGGGCAACCAGGCGACAGCAATCATTGCCGAAGGTGTCGTGATAGCTTTCGATGTTGACGACGGGATCGGTGCGCAGATAGTCGGGCTCGCGTAGATCCTTCTTGCGAGACGGATGGACGTTGAGCAGGGTTACGATGGGGACCTCCGAAGGCGCGTCGAATTGCATGTCGTAACCAAGACGAATGAGCATGGATTCAGGGTTTCCGTTTCTAATGGGAGCTATGACTGCCTGAGACGTGGAATGCAGAAATTAACACGACTCGGGGTTGGTACTGTTACATTCTTTTTCGATGCAGCACATCACAAATTCACAGTAAACAATGGGTGTATGATGCAGTAGGTTCACACATCTTATTATTTCGAGGCCTGAGTGACATATTGTTTGGGAATTACGACGCAGGAAGGGCTGGTGCTGGCATCGGATTCGCGGACGAATGCCGGATTTGACCAGGTAAATGTATGCCGGAAGATGTACAGCTTTGTGCAGCCCGGCGAACGCATGTTTGTGATCTTGACGAGCGGGAGCTTGTCGATCAGCCAGTCGGTGGTGACGCTGCTGCGCGCGGACTTTGATTCGGGGCGGGGCTTGGCGCAGGCCAGCTCGCTTTATGACGCGGCGCGAATCGTAGGTAATTGTGTGCGCCGAATTTCGGAGCTGGATCGCGCTTCATTGGAACGCGATTCGTTCAGCTTTAACGTGCATTTGCTGCTGGGCGGGCAGGTGCGGGGGCAGGAGCCGAACCTTTATTTGATTTATCCGCAGGGCAATCCTATCGCGGCGACGGAAGATTCGTTGTACCTGCAACTGGGCGAATGCAAATATGGGCGGCCGATACTGGACCGGGGGATTCAGGCAACTACTTCGCTCGAAGTGGCGGCCAAGTACGCGTTGTTGTCGCTGGACGCTACCATGCGGTCGAATGTCACGGTGGGGCCGCCGTTTGACCTGCTGCTGTATAAGAAGGATAGCCTGGAAATAACGCGTTACCGGCGGGTGTGTGCCGGGGACCGGGACCTGAACTTGATCCATTCGAGCTGGGAACAGTCGTTGAGGCGGGCGGTGGAACAGTTACCGGATATTGAGTTCCCAGCGATCGATGGGGATACGGCCGGGACAGTGGCACAGACGGCGCGGTCGGGGACGTAGATTTCGTAGCCAGACCCGGGTTCAAACTCAAAAGCGAATCTGGGGCACCCGAAGTTTTCGTGGTCTGACGGGGGTCCAAACTCAAAAGCACCCAGGTTCAACTCAAAAGCGAACCTGGGGCACCCGGAACCTTCGTGGTATTGAACTGGGTCAGCTCAAAAGCACCCAAGTTCAAACTCAGAGGCGAACCTGGGGCACCCGAAAACCATCTTGAAGCTGGGTTATTGCGCTGTTTTTTCGATGTTTCTAATTGGTTTTCCCGATAATCAACGACGTTGCAATGCGCTATCCTTGCGCCGGACGTAAAGTACCGCAATAGTATGATTATCGAAACGGATGCTCCTGACCATAGCGCCAGCGAAGCCTTCCGGCGCTACGATTTTAATGGCTCGTACGACGAGATGTTTCGGTCGACGGACCTTCCTCGCAAACAATACCGCCCGCTGTATACCCAACTACTGAATCTAGGCGCAGACGAATTGCGGCGTAGCAAGCAGGAAGCCGACCAGTCATTTTTTAACCAAGGCATCACGTTTACGGTTTACGGAAGCGAAAAGGGGACGGAGCGGATTTTCCCTCATGATTTGCTGCCCCGCATTATTACCGCGGCGGAATGGGAAACGATTGAGCGCGGACTGACGCAACGGATTACGGCGCTGAATTTATTTTTGAAAGATGTGTATCACGAAGCGCGAATTATTGAAGAAGGGGTTGTCCCCGGGAAGATTGTTTACACCTGCAAACATTACCGGCGAGAGATGCGCGGGATCAAAGTGCCGCGTGACGTGTATGTGACGGTGGTGGGGACGGATTTAATTCGCACGCCGGAGGGAAACTTCGTCGTGCTGGAAGATAATTTGCGGGTGCCGAGCGGCGTGTCGTACATGCTGACCAGCCGCAGAGTGATGAAGCATATCTTTCCGACGCTGTTCCGGAAATGCCGAGTGCGGCCGATTGAGCAATATAGCCAAGTACTTTTGTCGGCGCTGAAGTCGCTGGCGCCGGAAGGACGGACAGAGCCTACCGTGGTGTTGCTTACGCCGGGTTCTTACAACTCCGCGTACTTTGAGCATACGTATCTCGCGCGGCAGATGGGTATCGAGTTGGTGGAAGGGCGCGACTTGCTGGTGCATGACAACGTTGTTTATATGCGCACCACGTTTGGGTTGCAGCGCGTGGATGTAATTTACCGCCGCATTGACGACGATTATCTGGATCCGCTGGTTTTTGAGGGGCATTCGGCGCTGGGCGCGGTGGGATTGTTCAACGCGTATCGCGCGGGGAATGTGGCGTTCGCAAACGCGCTCGGAACCGGCGTGGCGGACGACAAAGCGATCTACGCCTATGTGCCGAAGATCATCAAGTATTACTTGAACGAGGACCCGATTCTGGAAAACGTGGAGACGTTGTTGATGTCGGATGCGGCCCAACGCGATCACGTTTGCCAAAAGCTGGATCAATACGTGGTGAAAGCGGTGGGGGAGTCAGGCGGGTACGGGATGCTGATCGGGCCGCACAGTACTGCGGAGCAACGCTCGGAATTTCGCGACAGAATTATGGCGGAGCCGCGAAATTATATTGCGCAACCGACGATTAATTTGTCGACGGCACCGTGTTTTGTGGACGGAACGATTGAGCCGCGGCACGTGGACCTGCGGCCGTATGTGGTTTATGGAGAGAACATCACTATTGTCCCCGGGGGGCTGACGCGGGTGGCGCTGCGCAAGGGTTCGCTGGTGGTGAATTCGTCGCAAGGCGGCGGGTCGAAAGACACCTGGGTGTTACAAAATTGAAAAACGTGAGTGTTAAGTCCGAGGCTCGATGCTTTCGCGCGTAGCTGACAGCCTTTACTGGATGAGCCGCTACTTTGAGCGGGCGGATAACGCGTCGCGGGTCGTGGAAGCAACGTACGGACTGATTCTGAATCCTGCAAAATTTTCAAGCGACGAACGATGGTTTCGCGCCGTGTCTTCGCTGGCGCGCGGGACGACGTCTACGAATCTGGATCCGCAGCGGGCCTTATTTCTCCTGGTAGCTGATGCGGAAGGGGTCTTTTCCATCATGAGGTGCATTGCCGGCGCGCGGGAAAATGCCCGGCAGGTGCGCGAAGAGATCAGCTCGGAGATGTGGGAGCACCTGAATAAGTTATTCCATGAAGTGACGGGCGCGGATTTGCATGCGGATGATGATGCGGGGGCCATGCGCATTGTGAATATCGTGCGCGAAGGGGCTTACCGTTTTTACGGCATCACGGATACAACCATCAATCACGGCGAAGGCTGGCATTTCATTCAGTTGGGGAAATATATTGAGCGGGCTTGTAACCTCTCCATTTTGCTGGATGCCTATTTTTCGGTGGACAAGAATGCCGACGATCTGGACTGGGTAGGATTGTTGAGCAGTTGCGCGGCTTTTGAGGCGTACTGCAAAGTTTGCACCGCGGAATTAAAGCCGGAACGCATCGCGGATTTTATTTTGCTGCAACCGGAATTTCCGTATTCGGTGCGCTATTCGCTGGACAGAATGCATCACGCGCTGACGTCGATCAGCAACCGTTCGTTGAGCCGGAGGACTGGGAAAATCGAGCGGTTAATCGGACGATTGCGGTCGGCGGTGACGTATGTGCAGATCGGGGAAGTGATTCGCGGTGATTTACATATGTATCTGGCGGCGATTATCGAACAGTGCCGGGATTTGCACGCCGCGGTGAATGAGGTTTATATCGAATATCCCATTGAGGTTGCGTTCGAATCGTAATGTTCTACGCTATCCGACATTTTACGCGGTATCGCTACAGCAAGTCCGTGTGGCAGAGCATGATGGAAGTGCGGATGCACCCGCGCAGCGAAGGCAGCCAGCGGTGCTTTATTTTTCAGTTGTCGGTAAATCCGCGCGCGCGAATTTTTGCGCATACGGATGCGCGCGGAAACCTGGTACATCATTTTGATTTGCCGCAGCGGCACCGCCAACTTACGGTTATTTCGGATGCGCTGGTGAATATAGACGAGCAGCAACCTTTGCCGGAAACGATGGATTACAAGGCGTGGGATGACGTGCAAGAGATGACGGAGAAAAAAGATTATTGGGACGCGCTGATGCCCAGCCATTTTGCGCGGACCTCGCCAGAACTGGAAGATTTGGCCAACGAGATCGGAGTGGCGAAAAGGGATGGGCGCAGTCCGCTGGCGTTTCTTACGGACGTGGCGGCGGGAGTGTATCGCAGCTTTACGTACGTGAAGAAGAGCACGGCGGTAAATTCGCCGATTGAACACGCGCTGCGATCGAGGCAGGGCGTATGCCAGGATTTCGCACACATCATGATTACGCTGGTGCGTAGAGCGGAGATTCCGTGCCGTTATGTCAGCGGGTATCTTTATCATGGCAAGGAAAACGCGGACCGATCGGCGGACGGGGCGACGCACGCGTGGGTGGAAGCGGCGCTGCCGGGGCTGGGCTGGGTGGGATTCGATCCCACGAATAATTTAATTGCGGCGGAGCGTCACATTCGTACCGCGGTGGGCAGAGATTATGCGGACGTGCCGCCGACGATGGGAACCATGAAGGGGAAGGCCGAGACGGAGTTGCAGGTGCGCGTGCGAGTGACGCCGTCGCAAGCGGTTCTGCCGCCGGATGAAGAGTTTGCGGCGGATGAAGAATGGTCGCAATTCCTAGAAGAAGATCACCAGTCGCAGTTGATGCGGGCGCAGCAGCAACAGTAAGCGATAACGGGCGCAGCAATAATCAACCATAGTTTCCCCCCGACCTGCCGCACGAGCTAGTTTTCCGTAGGCGATATGTTTTTTTGTGTTGCCTCCCCTTGGGCTCTTAGAGCGATGTCATGGTGAAGGGATGTAGCTGTTTAGGAACATGTGCTGAATGGGACATACAGGGCGGGAGGCTCAGAACATAGTTCTTACAGGCTGGGTTTTCAATTCATTGTGGTTGGAGGGAACTATCGTGTTACGCACATATGGCTTTATGGGTACATTGTTGTTGGCTGGGGCTATCTTCGCGCCTGCGGTCATGGGGGCACCAAGACCTCAAGAGGTTCAGTTGCGAGTCTATGATCGTGACCATCGTGATTATCATAATTGGGATGACCGCGAAGATCATGCCTACCGGGGCTATCTGGTAGAGCGGCATCAAACTTACCGGGCGTACAACGACCAGCGAGCCCGGGACCAGAGAAACTACTGGAAGTGGCGCCACAATCATCCAGACCGCGAAGAGAGCCACGGAGAGAGATAGGCGGGGAGTTTTCGTGATGGTGGGGGAGACGTGTTGATGCGTCTCCTACTCCACGGGCCAAGTGATGGCGTGCGTGAAATTCCTACCGGTGGTTGCCTCGGGTAGTCAAATCCCGGTTCAAAGCGGCGCGGGTGTTCTGCTGGAATCCCAATTCAAATTAATAGATTGTTCTGTCGTCGAGACACGACGGTTGTGCCCGGTTTATTGCGAGTAAGTATGCGATAAAGAAGATTTCAGAATCTTTCAAAGACTGCGGGGATAGGTTTTTGTAAGACGGTTAACGTTTAGGCTATGTAGATGGCCAACCCCAAAGACCTGGGCACTCTTCGCGTGATTTTGATTGGTGGAAATAGTTGAGGGATGCAAGTTTGATCGTTAGAGCAAGACCCGGGTTCAAACTCAACTGCGAACTCGGGGCACCCAGGCACGACAAAGGTGTCAACTGCGAACCCGGGGCACCCGAAGGCAAACAACTACGAAAACTCACTTGATGGGGGGGCTAAGTCATCAGCGCTTGGATGGCTTGCGAGAAGACTTCGGTGTGGCGATCGACGTGGGCGGGGGTGGTGGCGGGGGACATTAGGGCCATGTTGTGGAATGGAGTTAGCAGGATGCCGCGGTTCATGGCGAATAGGTGCATGAAGCGTTCGAGTTCGAAGTCCATGGCGGTGTGAGCTTCGGTGCCGTTGCGCGCGGGATTTGGGGAAAAGAGATATTCGGCGCGGCAACCCAGACGGGTCACGTGCCAGGGCATTTGGAATTTAGTTATGGCTTGCTGCACGCCTGCGGTCCACCTTTCGGCTAGCGGGATCATTCGCGCGAAGGCTTCCTCGGTCAAAACTTGGTCGAGTGTGGCGCGCATGGCGGCGAGTGAGAGGGCATTGCCGGCCAGCGTGCCGCCGATGCCGCCAACGTCGCAGTCCTCAAGATTCATTTCCTTAGAGACGGCGTCGGCGACTTCCTGAGTGAAGCCGTAGGCTGCTCCGGGAATTCCAGCGCCGATGGCTTTGCCAAAAACGAGGAAGTCGGGATCGAGATTTTCTGCGCGCGTGAAACCGCCAGGGCCGGCACAGATGGTGTGAGTTTCGTCGATGATCAACAGCGTTTTATGTTTTCGGGTGAGCTCGCGTAATTGGCGGTGGTAGTCGGGCGCGGGGTGCACGATGCCGACATTGGTGAGGGCGGGTTCGGCGAGGACACACGCGACGTCGCCGGGTTGCAAGGCTTTCTCGAGAGCGGCGCGGTCATTGAACTCTACGACTTTTGTGGTGATTGAGGGATCTACTGGCGGGCCGATGTTGCCTGCTCGGGCGCGAGAGACTCCGTCTTTCAGGGTGATGAAAGCTTCGTCGACGGTGCCGTGGTAGCACCAGTTGAAGACAAGGATTTTTGGGCGGCGGGTAATGCGGCGCGCGAGACGAATGGAGAAACGATTCGCGTCCGTGGCGGTCAAGGCGAACTGCCAGTACGGAAGATGGAAGCGACGCTGCAATTCTTCGCCGACCCAGATGGCGTCCTCAGAGGGCAGCATCAGAGAGATTCCACGATCGAGTTGCGACTGCGCGGCGGAAACGGTGGGTGCGGGGGAATGTCCGGTCATGGCAGCGGTATCGCCGAGGCAGAAATCGATGTAGCGATGTCCGTCGACATCGACGACTTCGGCTCCGTGAGCTTCGCTGACGAACGGAGGAAATGCTCCGGCCCATTTGGCCATCCAGTTCATGGGCACGCCGCCGAGGAGCGATTTGCCGGCGCGGGCGAAGAGAGATTTAGATTTGGGATGGGTGGTCGAGAAATTTTCTTGTTCGGACTGCATTAGGGATTTTAGGCGGTCGCGGCGGATGGGGGGCATTCGTGTTTGTTGCTGATTCTCCCAGGATTTCCGAAGTCAGGGGCTAAAGCCCCGTGAGCCGGGCAAGGCTATTGTCGCGGCGTGCCTGCCGCAGGCAGGCTGAAGCCGCGACCGACAAATGCGCATTGTCGTTGCTAGAGCTGCGAACTACAAAGGCGCGGCGATGGTAGCGGAGCGAACGCGGGTCCGTCAATGCATTCGAGTCCAAGGAAAGAAGGCGGAGAGAGATTTCTCGACTGCGCAGACGGGCCACTTCGCAGGAGCGAAGTAGGAGGAAAAAGCCGGTCTGCTTCGCTCGAAATGACATGCTACTCGGGCGTTGAGGTAGTGAGGAACGACGGCGCGATTGGGGCGTTGAGGTAGTAAACGGCGAAGGTGGTGGGACACAAGAACGAATTGGGCAAAGGCGCGGCGATGGTAGCGGAGCGAACGCGGGTCCGTCAAGACTTTACACTCCCAGATGTCAAAGCTCTTTAGAAATGTCCCTATACTTACCTCTTTAGAAGTGTCCCCTTTTGAGTTTTGCTTGTTACTGGTTGTAGATCGTTGGCATTGCCTTGGAGCGAAGCCCTGCGAAGCCCGCAGGGCGGAGCGCTTAGGGCGAAGCGGAAGGCAACGCCAACGACGGTTGCGGCGCACGCGCGGCTGCGCGGCTGGTTTGCCTTGCGCGCTTCTCCAGCCCGCGGCGGGCGGCTTCCCGCCACGGGTGATGCACTGGCGGTGTCCATTTCCTTTTTGTGTTCTCGGCGGGAACCCGTTCTCGAGGCGCACTGAGCATGGGTGGTCTCGCGGGTGCAGGAATTTCCTGCCAGCGTAAAGCCTCTCCGCGGTACTCGATGGTGATGCGACCGTGGCGCTCCTGGCACACCAACACTTTGCTCTGTGCTGGCGCGTAGTTGTGATTCTGCTTCTGCAGTTGGAAAAAACGATTGTCGTACCGCACCACCCAGTCCTGGCTAATGATCCGTTCGCTCTCCAGCCGGAAAATGCGATCCAGTTCTGCAGCCCGCGGCGCACGGCGATGATAGTTCTCCGGTTGGGCAGCCACGCGCATGAAGCGCCGGTTGTGTTCCGGCAAATATTCCCGCTGCAGATACACATTGGCTGCTTGGTGACTGCGAATGTCCTTCCGCCGCAATTTCTTCACCAGCCGGTCCTGATGTGTGCCGTGAACCCGCTCCACCCGCCCCTTGGCCTGCGGCGAACTCGCGGCGATGATGGCGATCCGCAACTTCGCACACATGCGCCCAAATTGCGTGAGCGGTTCTTCTCCCCGCAAGCGCTCGCCGGAATTGGCCGCCCGCTGGTAGAGATTCTTCCAGTCCACGTACAGTGCCAGTGGCACTCCGTAGCGTTCGATCCAGCTGCGTAAGGCGTCCGCTACCGCCCAGATGGTCTCTTGCTCCCCCAGTTGCGCCCACGTCGTGTTGGTGCCGTCATCCACCATGTCTATCAGGCAGCCCGCTGGACCGCGGTCCTCAAGCCAGGCGTGAAAGCTCCCATCCATCTGCACCAATTCTCCAAAGTGTTCCTTGCGCTCGCGCCGTCGCCGGTGTGCTCGACGCTTTCGCTCGCGACTCCACAAACCCTCCGCCAGCATCCAACGCCGCAGCGTTTCCGCATTCAGCTGCAACCCATCCTCGCTCGCCAAATGCTCCGCCGCCAGCGTCGGCCCGAACCGCTCGCCTACTGGCCCACCGTACTTTTCGCGCACCAACTGCAACACCTTGACCCGAAATTTTTGTGGGTGTGCGCGATGCGATGCTTGCCCGGCGCTGCGGTGTTTCAAACCTGCAGCACCTTCCTCCCGATAACGGCTTCCACAGCCGCTTCGCTTGCCGGTAACTCACCAGCATCAATCGTGCCGCATCCACTACCTTCAGTTGCTTGCTGCGCACCCGCGCTAGCACTTCCACTCTTCCTAACTCTCTCCTGCTCATCTCTGTCCGCACCAATCTGACCTCCCTTCGGAGGCCCTATTAGGGGGACATTTCTATTGAGGACAAAAGGGGACACTATCATTGAGGTACAACATACTTTACACTCCCAGAACCAACGGAAAAGCCGAGCGCTTTATCCAGACCGCTCTCAGAGAGACTCCCAGCACTGGCCCAACTCCGACCAGAGAGACCTGAAACTCCAGCCCTGGACCGACTACTACAACCACCAGCGACCCCATGGTAGTCTCAACTACAAGCCGCCCATCAGCCGCTCCGGCGATGGAACAACGTCTTGACCATCTACAGCCACCCAACTTCAAAAGCAAAGAGACCTCAAAGGCAAGAGTGCCGAAAAAAGGGCTTGACGTATTCCCATATGGGAATGTAATGTTGGGGCATGGCGAGGGCGGCGACGACATCAGATGTGTTTAACGCGGTGGCGGAGCCTCGGCGGAGGGAAATATTGCAATTTCTGGCGACGGGGGAACGGTCGGTCGGGGAAATTGTGATGAGGCTGGGATTCGAGCAGCCTTCGGTGTCGAAGCACTTGCGGGTGCTTCTGGAGGTGAAGCTTGTGGAGGTACGACGGGACGGCAGGCACATGTTGTATCGGACGAATGCGGAGGCGATACGGCCGCTGCATGAGTGGACGGGCACGTTTGAACGTTTGTGGAAGCACCAGTTGTTGCAGGTGAAAGCGAGAGCAGAGAAGAAGAGTCAGGCTTGAAACAAATGGAGCAGAGAAACGTTAATTAAGTAACAAAACTTTTTACAGGAGGAAGGAACCATGAATCAGGCAACTGCTAAGAAAGAAATTTCGGTGGAAGACTTGACAGTGCACATCACTGAAGAAATTCATGTGAGGGCCGGGTTGGAAGATACTTTTGCGGCGCTGCTGGAACAGATCGGCGAAGGCAATACCACGCCGGATGGAACGGCGATGCCGATGAAGCTCGAAGCGCGACCGGGCGGGCGATGGTACCGCGACCTGGGCGACGACAACGGACACTTCTGGGGAACGGTGCAAGCGATCAAGCGGCCGACGTTGCTGGAAATTACCGGGCCGCTGTTCATGTCGTATGCGGCGGTGTCGAACCTGCAGTACCGGCTGAGCAAAGTGGATGGGGGAACGCTGATTAAATTTCACCACATCGTGCTGGGGCTGGTTCCGGACGAGCATCGAGAGGGAATGGGGAAGGGCTGGAAGCATATTCATGAACAGGTGCGGCGACGCGCCGAAGGGAAGCAAGCAGCATCGTTTAAGCGTTAGCGGCAGGTTTGCGGAGAGCAGCGATGTGTCCAGTGTGCTTGATGAGTGTCGCGGCGATGGCCGCGGGAGTTACGTCGTCTGGAGGACTGACGGCGCTGGTGGTGAAATGTTTTCGGCCGGGAAAGACCATGGGAACTTTTCGATTCAATGGAAAAAAACGGAGGAGAAACGACAATGGCAACTTCAGCTACGAGCAAACTAGAAAATCCAAAAGTGACGTCGCCAGCGCAATGGGTGGCGGCACGCAAAGCACTGCTGACCAAGGAGAAGGAATTCACGCGGCTGCGTGATGAGATTAGCCGGCAGCGTCGTGAATTGCCGTGGGAACGAGTAGAGAAGAGATATGTGTTCGACGGGCCAGGTGGAAAAGAAACGCTGGCTGATCTGTTTGAGGGACGCAGCCAATTGATCGTGTATCACTTCATGTTTGGTCCGGACTGGGTAGAGGGCTGTCAGAGTTGCTCGCTGCTGGCGGACCACTTTGATGGAAGTGTGCCGCACTTGAATGCGCGGGATGTAACGTTTGTGGTGATTTCGCGAGCGCCGCTAGCGCAAATTGAGGCATTCAAAAAGCGGATGGGGTGGAACTTCAAGTGGGTCTCGTCTTATAGGACGGATTTTAATTTTGACTATCAGGCGGCGTTCACCAAAGAGGAAAAGGCCAAAGGGGAGGTGTATTACAACTATGTGATGCAGAATTTCCCTCCCGACGAAGCGCCTGGCGCTAGCGTGTTTTACAAGGGTGAGGCGGGCGAGGTGTTCCATACTTATTCCACTTACGGACGCGGATTGGACATTTTGGTTGGCGCTTATAATTTTCTTGATATGGCCCCGAAGGGACGCGACGAAGAGGGGTTGGCGTTTTCTATGTCGTGGGTGCGGCACCACGACAAATATGAAAAGAACCAGGTTGTGGATGCCCAGAAAACATATGAGCAACCGAAGAGTAGTGGCGAGTCGTGTTGTTCGGGCGGTACTGAATAAAGGCGGTTGGACGAAGGCCTGATCGTGTTGTGAGTGTCGCGGCCAGCCTGCGGCGGGCAGGCTGAAGCCGCGATCTACAAGGCGACGGGGAAAAAAGCGAGGAGAGATTCCTCGACTTCGCAAGCCGACTCCTTCGCGGGAGCGAAGGAGAAAAGAAAAAGCGTCGGCTTGCTTCGCTCGGAGGCTGTGACTTTTTTTGTGGGATTGAGGTCGTTTTCGGTTATATGGATACATGAGCTATTCGGGAGCAGGGGAAGTGGTTGGAGAGGTGCGGTTACGAAGGCCGGAGCGACGGCAGATGGCGTTGGTGCCGCAGTGCCCGGACGATTTAGTGGCGGCCACGCACGGGGTACGCACGGTGGCGGCGGTGGTAGCTAAACTGGATCTGTCGGCCTTTCGTGAGCCGATCAAAGCGCGTGAAGGAGTAGCTGGCCGAGACGCGACCGATCCGGAGTTGCTGGTGGCGTTGTGGCTGTATGGCTGCATCCGCGGGATCGGGTCAGCGCGAGAGCTGGCGCGGCGCTGCGAGGAAAGTACGCCGTTTCGCTGGCTGTGCGGCGGGGTGGGAGTGAACCACCGGATGCTGTCGGATTTTCGGACCGATCACGGCGAAGCACTGGACCAGTTGTTCACCCAGGTGCTGGCCTCGCTGGTGGATCAGGAACTGGTATCGGTAAGCCGGGTGAGCCAGGACGGAGTGCGGGTGCGGGTGAGCGCGGGAGCGTCCAGTTTTCGACGTGAACAGCGGCTGCGCAAGTTGCTGGGGGAAAGCCAAAAGCACGTAGCGGAACTTCGGCGGCAAGTCGAGGAGCCGGAAAAGTTGTCGGTTGCCGCGGTGCAGAAGAAAAAGGGGGAGCAGCGGGTGGCCCAAGAAAGGCAGCGGCGTTTGGAACAAGCGCTGGCGCAACTACCGGAGCTGCAGCAGCGCCAGCAGGAACGCGCCAGCCGGGCGGGCCAAGGAAAATACGGGCAGAAGATTCGGAACCAAGAGTTGCGGGTGAGCAGCAGCGACCCGCAAGCGCGAGTGATGAAAATGCCCAACGGCGGATACAACGCCGCGTACAACGTGCAAGTGGCCAGCGACCCGCAAAGCCGGGCGATCCTGGGAGTGGAGGTGAGCAACCAGGGCTATGCTTCGTGCGGACTGAGCGAAGCGATGCGCGAGCAAGTGGAGCGCCGCAGCGGAAGAAAGGTACAGCAGCAATTGCTGGACGGCGGCTACTTGCGCAACCGGGACATCGAACGCGCGCACCAACAAAGGGTGGAATTATTCGTGCCTCCCAAAGGAGCGCGCACGGCCAAGAATCGCGGGCGGGAGCTGGAACTGCACAGAGGAGATAGCGCAGCGCTACAAGCCTGGAAGCAGCGCATGGCCAGCGAGGAGGGGCAGAAAATTTACCGGCAGCGAGCGGCGACCAGCGAAACCATCAATGCGGACCTGCGCAGTTATCGGGGTTTGACGCAAATTACGGTTCGCGGCCTAAACAAAGCACGTTGTGTCGCGCTGTGGTGCGCGCTGGCCTACAACCTGATGCATTTCGCCACGGCATTGCAGCAATAACCAAGCAGGGACACGGAGATGAATCGCACAAGCGGTCCGGCAAAGCAGTCGGCGCAACAGATCATCAGCAACAAAGGGCTCAGCACTTCGAACACACGCCTCGCCCGCTAATTTAGTCACAGCCTCTCGGAATGACCGGTCGGTGCTTTGACGTGATGACCGAAGGAGGAAGATACACTGGTGCCGGGCTCAATTTTCTGGGGGGAGCGATTGGCGGCGGTCGACGACTTTAAATCCTTCGGGCAGGTCGAATAATTTTGGATCCGGTTCAGAAAGAATTAGTTGCGTTGCGGTAAAGGTTTGCGTGCCGATTCTGGGATCGGAGCGCTTGGAAAGCAGATTGATTCCCAGTTTCGGCGAATACCAAAATTCGCGCTCGATAGTCACTTTGCGGTCGTTTCCGAAAACATTGGGATTGTAGATCACGCTGTCACGCGTGCCGGTGGTTTCGACGCCTGCGACGAGTTGTTTGCCCAGATCCTCATGTATCGTTGAGCCCATATCATCAGGGAGTTTCCCAGTAGAAGGGCCTTGAAAGTTATAGACCGCACTGGTTGAAGGAGAATATCCGGTCAACACGCACTGATTCTTTTTATCGAGCATGAAGCAGTTATATAAGGTGTGGGCGTTGGGGTCGGCGATCTGGATGGTGGTCATTTCTGATTTTATTTTTCCGTTTTTGGGGACCAGGAACCAGCGCTCCTGATAGACTCGGCCGGCGGCATCGCGGGCGATGCGGCGCTGATTTTCGGTGGTGATGGTTCCGCCGTCGGGCAAAGTTCTGACCCATTCCGTTTGCAGCAGCAAGGAAAAGGGAGCATTCGCTTTTGGGGGGATTACGATGCTTTCCAGAACTTCTCCACGGGCTCCGCCGTCCTCTGCGTGGTATTGTTGCGCAGGTTGTTTAGGGTCTACTAATTGCACCTGGGGGGCCAGAGGCGGCTCGCCCTGAGCATGCGATTTTGGAGCGCAGAAAATAGCTAGAAACGCTAAGAGGGATAGAGTGGCGCGCATAGCGGAAGCCTCGTGTATCGGCTTTACGATGACTTGGTATTCGGGAACCGCAGATAATGTACCTCTTATATTGTTAAATGTTAACTGGCCTGACTGAAGATACTGTCTAGGATGATTTAGATTTTTGGTCCCCTCTAGCGGTGTGTCTCTGATAAAATCCGCGATCATGAATAGAAGAACATTGCTGCAAACGCTTTCCGCGGCGCTATTTTTGCCATCGGCGGGCGGAGCGCGCGGAACTAGTCAGGAGGCCGGGATGGAAACGGTATACGAGTTGCGCATATATCATGCGGCACCGGGCAAATTGGATGCGTTGCTGGCGCGCTTTCGCGATCATACCGATAAGCTTTTTGCGCGGCATGGCATGAAGAGCGTGGCGTACTGGACGCCTGTGGATGAGCCGCAGAAAGGGAATACACTCATTTATATTTTGCAGCATCCCAGTCGCACGGCAGCGACGGAAAACTGGAAAGCGTTTCAGGACGATCCGGAGTGGAAGAGCGTTAAAGCGAAGTCGGAAGAGAACGGCAAACTGGCTGAAAAGATCGACTCTACCTTTATGAGTTTGACGGACTTTTCTCCCAAGTTAAGGTAGTAGTTGATCGGCTGACCAATCGAAAAGCAAATTCTTAAACTACAGATAAACGCAGCAAGATAGCGGCCCACCGTGAAAACTGATTCTGGGAACTAGTTTGAATCTGCACGGGAATGAGGAGTGCAGCACGGGTGTGTCTAATAATGGAGTTTGTTCGAGGATTTCGCTGAGCAGGCGTCCGCGAAGGCAGGAGTTGCATCTATGTTGTGCAGTGGTCTGAGGGCGCCAGCGTCCGGCGCCCGGCGGTTGGGGGTGAAATGAAAATAGCCATGGTTGAGGGTTGGTCAGGCAGGCGAGCCGGCTTGAGAAATTTGCTGTGTTCTGGCGTGTTCATTTTGACAGCGCTCGTCGCGGGAGCAGCGCAGGCGCGACAACAGGGAGCGCAAAGTCAGGAAGCGCAACCGCAGACCAAGACGGAGCAGGGAAGCACGCCCAAGATTTCCGTGGATGTGAAGACCGTCAGTGTGCCGGTTACGGTGCACGACAAGCATGGAAAAATTATTTCGAACCTGACCAAAGAGGATTTTGTGGTGGAGGAAGATGGCCGCCCGCAGACGGTGAACTACTTTGCGCGCGAGAAGGACTTGCCATTACGGTTGGGATTGCTGGTGGATACCAGCTTGAGCCAGCGGCGCGTGTTGGAACAGGAGCGAAGCGCTAGCTATAGCTTCCTGGACCACATGCTGCGGGAAAATAAAGATTTGGCATTCGTGATTCACTTCGACAGGGAGGTGGAGTTGCTGGAGGATTTCACTGGGTCGCGGCCGAAATTGCAGGCGGCGCTGCAGTCATTGCAGACTCCGCAGATGGATGCGAACTCCGGCGGCGGGCAAAGTGGTGGAGGCGGAGGGCAAGGCGGTGGAATTGGTGGCGGCGGGATCGGTGGGGGAGGAATTGGTGGCAGGCGGGGCGGCGGAGGTGGCGGTGGCGGTGGCGGAAGAGGTTCGGGACACGGCGGCGGCGGGACGCTCCTTTACGATGCGGTGTATTTAGCGGGCGACGATTTGATGGGCAAGCAACAGGGGCGCAAGGCGCTGATCATTCTTTCGGATGGCGTTGATCATGGAAGCAAAGTGGGGATAACCACGGCGATCGAGACGGCGCAGCGAGCGGATACAGTGGTGTACTCGATTTTGTTCAAGGACGATGAAGGATATGGCGGACGGAGTTCGATGCAGATGGGGCCGTTTGGAACGGGGCGGCGAGGCGGGGGGAGGCCGCAGGAAGAGCGGGTTGACGGAAAGAAAATACTCCAACAGATTTCGAAAGAGACCGGGGGCAGAATGTTTGAGGTCTCGAAGAAAGAAACGGTCGAAAAGATTTACGCGGAGATTGAGGAAGAACTGCGCAATCAGTACAGCCTAGGTTATACACCGGACAAAAATACGGGGCCTGGGTATCACAAGCTTCATGTGACCACCAAGCAGCAAGAGTTGGTGGTGCAGGCCCGAGACGGATATTACTCGGGGCAGTAGATTCTGAAACCGGATCCTGATTATTTTCACTGCGTGATCGCTCTCATCTTTTTGTTCACGACCAGGCCCAATTCACAAATTATGCGTTCGAACTTCGTAGAGGACATCGGGGGACCTCGTATGATTGACGCTGACGTTTGCGGGGAATATGATCGCCGCATCAGGTTTACGACGGAGGGTGAGCTCGCCCCTGAATCGAGGTGCTTCGGTGAATAGAATCAGCGGAGCAGTAGGCACGATCCTTAAGCGTAAGGGCGCGGAAATTTGGTCGGTGCGTCCGGATCAAACTGTTTACGAAGCCATCGAGAGGATGGCTGAAAAGGGAGTTGGGGCGCTGCTGGTGATGTCGGACGGTAAGCTGGCGGGCATTATTTCGGAACGGGATTACGCGCGGAAGGTGATACTGCAGGGAAGATCTTCGCGGACGACGGTGATTCAGGAGATCATGACGAGTCCCGTGATTTCCGTTAGTCCCAGGGATGCGGTAGACGAATGCATGGAACTGATGACGCGGAATCGCATACGGCATTTGCCGATTATGGAGAATGAGCGAGTGATTGGGATTGTGTCGATTGGGGATTTGGTGAAATGGCTGGTGACCGAGCAGGAAGAGACGATCGAGCATTTGCATAATTATATTTCGGCGAAATATCCCAGCTGAAGTTTATTTTCCTCGCGCGCAGAGACTAATTAATGCTACTCGTCGGCTGAGCTTTTTAGCAGGCCTTGGTCGCGCAAAATTCTACGAACTTTTTTGGGTGAGATGGACAAGCGCGTGGCTACGCGCGCTACTTTCCGCTTTTCGCGGCGCCATACTTTTGGTATGACGATGGCGGCAAATTCCTCGCTGACCTGCTGAAACGATTTATTGCCCACCATGCCTTGAGACCATTCGCGCAGGGTGGAGTTGATGTTGCCTGCGCCGCGAATCTTGCGTTTTAAGTCTTGCAATTCACGCCATACATAATCCTGGTGAGCGGGTTTTAGTACCGCGGCAGCGGCGTCGACGCACTGCTGGGCGGGTTCCAGATCGTCGGGAAAATCGAGGCAGAGCGCGAGACCGAGGGTGATGTGTGCTTTGGCGATGAGGCGGCGATTTTGGGTGTGCTGAGCAGAGTCAAGGGCCTCGCGCGCAAATTCACAGGCGAGCTGTGAAGAGGGTACGCGGCTGGAGCCTTCCTCGATTTGGCCTTCAAACATTGCACCTTGCACGGCGGATTGCAGCATGCGGGCGCGAGCTTTGAGGACGCTGTCTTTTTTTTCGGCACCGAGCCGGTAAGCGGTGGCGGCCTGGGCGGCGGCGCGATCGAGTTCGCCGTCGTCTAGATCGAGGTAGCCGAGGGTGATGTGGACATTTCCATTGCCGCGGTGATCGTCGTAACGCTGATAAATTTCCTGGGCTTTAGCGAGGTGTTCGAAGGCCTCTTTGCGAAGTTGGGTGCGCTGCTCGCGTGAAGGGAGTTTGAGTGCGGGAGAAGATTTGGAATTGGTTTTCTTATTTTTGCTGAGTTTCTTTCTGAGCCGCGCGGCTTCTGAATCGATTTTATTTCCTAGCTGGAGGGCGAGCAGGCGCTTCACGAAAGCGATGTTCACGAAGGAGCGAGCGAGATTGCGATTGTAGGGATCGCGCTGGTTGTAGAGCTCGATGGCTTTCTCGAATTTTGAGAGGGCATGCTCGGAATTGCCCTGGCGCCGGGCGATTCTGCCATAGGCGGAGCTGATGTTTCCGAGGGTGACGTAGTCGTCGGTGTCGGCTAAAACTTCCTCGGCTTCGGCGAGGATTTTTGCCGCTTTTTCCGGGTGACCCTCCTGAAACGCGACCCAGCCTTCCAAAACTTGCATGACCGCGGCCATTTTGGGGAACTTGAGCTGCATGGCCAAATCTCTGGCTTTGGCGACGTAGCCGAGAGCGTCTTCGTAGCGACCCTGGCGGCGAAGACAGCGGCCCATCCAGAAATTGGCGATGGAGATCATTTGCTTGTCGCTGATTTCGTTTTCAAGGGTCAGGACGGTGTTGAAATTTTTGGTGGCTTTGGCGAAATCTTCTTCGGACATCGCGACCAGGCCGTCGGCCATGCGGAGATGGGCGTACTCGAGGAGAGTGAGAGTTTCGGGGGAGGTGCTGGAGAAATGAAACAGGAGCTGTTTTAACAGTGGGCGGCCGGGGAATCCGACGTCGACCCATTGGGCGAAATAGCCGAGCAAGATAACGGAATTGTTTTGCTGGCGCTGGATGGATTCGAAGATTTCCTTGTGAGCGGTGAGGCAGCGGAGGCCGGCTTCGATGCGACGGTTGGCTATGTCATCTTTTATTTGGGCGAGGAAGTCATTGGGTATTTCGGTTTTGGGAGCGGGGTCTGGTTTGAGTGTGGGCGGAGGCATATTTAACCGGTCTTTTCTTAATGTGGGAGTTTCGGCACCCACCCTTGCAAAAACCGCAAAAGTGGGGCACCCAAATTCAAAGACTTAAGACCAAATTCAAAGACTCAAGACCAAATTCAACAGATTAAAACCCAAAATTCAAAAGCGTTACCCGAGGGCAGAGGCTAAGCGCGCCAGGGCCGGACGGCTGGGTGGCCGAAGCGGGCACACGTCCGAATCGGACTAGTGGCTTTGACCTGGGCCCAATTCTGGAGTCTACTCCATCATGGTCGCCGTGGGTTGCGGGATTGTGCATACTGTTCCGATGAGCAACCACAAAAACGACCAAAACAAAGAAATGCAAGCTGCGCCCCAACGAAGCCAATTCAAGGAAGACGCGGGTCTCGTGAATCGCGTGGTTCCGGTGAACCGTGCGCCTCGCGGGTTTGATGCGAAGAGCGACCTGCCTGCGGGATTTCTGGAGTTTCTGCGACCGCTGCACGAGGCGTTGACGGCGAGACAGCGAACGCTTGTTGAACGGCGCAAGATTGCGCTGGCGGAGTCGCATGCCGGGAAGTTGCCGGATTATCTGCCTGCGTCGGAGGCAACGCGAAGCGCGTGGCGAATTGAACTGCCGGCGTGGTGCGCGGATCAACGCAACCAGATGACTGGGCCAGCGGATGAGGCAGACCTGGTGGTAAAGATGCTGAATTCGGGAGCACCAGGAGTGATGCTGGACCTCGAGGATTCGACGGCGAACGTCTGGGAGCACAACCAGCGCGGGATCAAAAATATTCTTGAGGCACTTACGGGGAAATTGAATTATTTCGACCGCAAGCGCGATAAGACGGTGGAGATTCGGGCCAGCAACACGGTGATTTTTACGCGGCCGCGAGGGCTGCATTTGCATCAGGCGGGCGTTCTGGATGGGGAACTGCTGCCGGCTTCGCTTTTTGATGTGGCAATGGTGGCGTTTCAGGTGGATTACGACGCGCTCAAACATCCGCTGTGTTTTTACATTCCGAAATCGGAGTCGGCGGAAGAGGCGCTGTGGTGGCGCGATTTATTCCAGATGATTGCCAAGACGAAGGGGCTGCCGGCGAATGCGATCAAGTGCATGGCGCTGGTGGAATCGCATCCGATGGCATTTCAGATGGAAGAATTCGCGTGGAATTTGCGGGAACACATTTTGGGATTGAACCTGGGGCGCTGGGACTACATGGCCAGCCTTATCCATTTCAATTTAAAGAATCCCAAGTGGGTGTTGCCGGATCGCAATACGATTCCACACAACGTGGCGTTTTTTCAGAATTTACGCGAGCTGATTCCGGAGATTTGCCACAAGCACGGCATGCTGGCGATTGGCGGGATGACGGCTCTTTTTCCGAGCCGCGAAGATGCGGAGTTGAATGCGCGGGCGCTGAAAGTGCTTGCGGAAGATAAGAAGAATGAGGCGCTCTCTTTGATGGATGGGGCGTGGACCGGGCATCCGGATCAAAACGAAATAGCGGTGGCGCAATTTCCGGCTCCGAATCAGTTGCAGAAGCGGCCTGAGAAGGCGGAGCAGCATCCGGATATGCGGCCGCTGCCGACGAATGTGGGGAAGCGCACGGTGGCGGGGACGCGGGCGGCGATTCGAACGGTGATTCGTTATCGTAACGGGGTTTTGAATGGGAAGGGCGCGAGTTTGCTGGATGGGTATATGGAGGATCTCGCAACCGATCGGATTTACCGGTTGATGATTGCGCAGCGGATGATGCATTCGGATGCGGTTGAAATTGTGGATGAGGCGGGAAAAGCAGTGCGGTATACGCCGGAATTTATTGCGCGGATGTTTGATGAAGAACTTGAAAGGCTGCTCGGCGAAGGCTCAAAAGAGGATCAAGCAGCCACGGCGCGGCTTCGCGAGGCACGCAGGATGAGCGAAGAAATGATTCTCAGCGGGGAATTTAACCCAGCGTGATTTGATCGCGCGTAAACGATTTCTCGATTTTTGCTCCGCAGCAAACGAGACAAGGAGAACAACATGACGGCTAACGGAAGCAACGGGAAAAACGGAAACGGCAATGGGAATGGCAATGGGAATCATTTCCATGGCGGAGCGGAATGGGTTAATGATCCGCGTTGGACAGGAATAACTCGGACCTATTCTGCGGCCGATGTGCTGCGGCTGCGGGGATCGATTCAGATTGAGTACACGCTTGCGAGGCTGGGCGCGGAGCGGCTTTGGAATTTGATGCACAGCGACGACTATGTTCCGGCGCTCGGGGCGATCACCGGAAACCAGGCGATCGAAATGGTACAGGCGGGGTTGAAAGCGATTTACGGCAGCGGGTGGCAGGTGGCTGCTGACGGAAATACGGCGGGCGATGTTTATCCAGACCAGAGCTTGTATCCGTGCGACAGCGCACCGAACCTGGTGAAGCGGATTAATCGCGCTTTGATGCGCGCGGATCAAATTGAATCGGCGGAAGGGAAACATTCGGGCACTTATTGGTTTGCTCCGATTGTGGCGGACGCGGAGGCGGGGTTTGGTGGCTCGCTGAACGCTTACGAGTTGATGAAAGCAATGATCGAAGCAGGAGCTGCGGGCGTTCATTTCGAGGATCAGCTTTCCTCGGCGAAGAAATGCGGGCATCTGGGCGGAAAAGTTGTGGTGCCGATACGCGAATTTATCGAGAAGCTGGTGGCGGCGCGACTGGCTGCGGATGTGTGCGGGGTGCCGACGATTCTTATTGCGCGGACGGACGCGAATTCGGCGGGGCTTTTGCTTTCTGACGCCGATGAGCGCGACCGGGAATTTATTTATGGCGAACGGACGCCGGAAGGTTTTTATCAGTTTCGCGGCGGTATCGATGCGGCGATTGCGCGGGGGCTGGCTTACGCGCCTTATGCGGATGTGCTGTGGTGCGAGACTTCCACTCCGGATTTGGCGGAGGCGAAGAAATTCGCAGACGCGATACATGCGAAATTCCCTGGGAAGCTGCTGGCGTATAACTGTTCGCCATCGTTCAACTGGAAGAAGAAGCTGGACGATGCCACGATTGCGAATTTTCAGAAGAAGCTGGGAGAGATGGGGTACAAGTTTCAGTTCGTGACGCTGGCGGGATTCCACGCGCTGAATATGTCGATGTTTACGCTGGCGCGGGGATACGCGCAGGCAGGCATGACGGCGTATTCGAAACTGCAGCAGGAGGAGTTTGCCGCGCAGGAATTGGGGTATCGCGCGGTGACGCACCAGCGATTTGTGGGGACCGGATATTTCGATGAGATTGCGCAGGTGGTTTCTGCGGGGAATTCATCGACGACGGCTCTGGCGGGGTCGACGGAAGCGGAACAGTTTCATGCGTTGCCGCAGGAAGCGGCGGTACGGATCAGCGTAGAAGTGCACAACTGAAGGACGCGTACGCGAATTAGAGCACGCGATGGGCAGCTCGAATTAAATCAGTCGGCGTAAGTGCGCCAACCCTTTGCAAAATCAGCAAAGGGTTGGCCACCCGGTTCACTTTGATCAGTAGAAGATTATGGTGCGGCGAGTTACGGTTGCGTCGTTGGGGCTGGTGAATGGACTGATCGCTTGCTCGGTCCAATTGCCGAATGTGTCGTACTTGTAGGAGTAGCGCACTTGGGATTCTTGAGCAGGCGGCCCAGACGATTGGGGTTCACTGGATTGCGAGTCGCGGGGTGGGTTTGGGTCGCCGGTTGTAAATGTGTGCTCTTCGAGTTTATCGGAATGATCGTTGTAAGTGATCGTCGTAGTTCCTTCCATCGCATAGCCGGTGTATTGGTGCTGTTCGATTAACCGGCCATCGGCATCGTAGGTGTAGGTCATCCTCATGAAATTGCGTTGTTCGCCGAGCAGCTTAGTGAGCTGCGCCGCCATTTCCTCGGCCGCTCCGGACTCAGCCATTAATTGCTGTTGAGCTTCGGCCGGGAGCGAGGATAAAAAATTCTCGATGGTGTACCTTGACTCGGTCAGACGGCCATTTTCGTCATAGGTGCGAATTAGCCTGTTAACGAGATTGCCGTTCGCGTCCAAAATTTGTGATTCGACGGACTGACCGCGTTCATTAAATAAAGTCTTTGCTTGTCCGCCCGGAATCGGCAGGTAGAGATCATCCTGTTCAAGAACTGAAAAAGAAATAGCGGTACTACCCAGGGCTGGGGCCGACTTACGGCCTGACGATACGATGCGAGTCTTGCGGCCATTATCATCGTATTCGAAGGTGGAAGTTTCAAGCGGGTCTCCGGTGATGCTGACGATTCGTCCTTTTTGATCGTACTGATAATTTGATTCGGACACGGGCGAACCAGAATTCGTGGTGGTTATTTTGAGGAGGCGGCCCGCAGAGTCATAGGTGTAAGTGGTAGACGATTCTTGTGCTGACTCGACTGAATTGCCGAAGGAGGTCTGCAAGAGCTTGCCTTCAGGGCTGTACTTGGTTATAGAGACGTAGCTCGTTCCTGGAAAATTCTCAAATGCTGGAGTAGTTCGTTCTTCGATACATTGCTGGACGGGGCCATGAAGGCCGGCTTTTTCGCGGTCTGACATGGGGGCGTTTTCTCCGGTGGAGATTTTATCTGTGACGGTGGGATCGGACTGGTTGTTAGCAGGACGGGGTAAATCGTAGGCAGTGAGGATTAGCGGTTGCAATACGAAGAGAATAGCGATCGCCGCGGTGGGCTTTATATACATTGTGATTAGTAAACTGGGGCATAACTATCATGCTTGGGGACGCGCGGCAAGGTGATTAACTGGCGGCGGTGGGCGCGGTGTCATGGACTATTCAGGAGTGCGGGACAAGATGCGGACGAGGAGGACGGTGCGGTCGTCTTTTTGGGGGCCGAATTTTGAGACGGCAGCGATCAGAGCGTCGAAGATTTCGGGGAGTGGGCGCGTGGCGTTTTGAAAAAGGAAATGTTCGAGGCGTTGTAGGCCGAATTCTTCATCTTTTTGATTTAGCGTTTCGATGAGGCCGTCGGTGACGAGGGCGAAAATATCGCCGGGTTCGAACTGCGCATGTTCGCTGAGGTAGCCGCCTGCGGGCAGTAATCCAAGCGGGTATTGAATCATGGCGTGACGACTGACACATTGCGCGGATTGACTAAAGTGAAGCAGTGGGGGATGTCCTGCAAGTGTGAACTCCGCGGTGTCGGAGGTGTCGAAGCGCAGAGCTGCAAAGGTGACGAACATGTCGGGCTCTTTGACGGTTGGAAGAACGGCGTTGACGCTGTCGAGTAAAGTGGGCATGGAAAAATGTGCGAGCAAAGCCTGGCGCACGGAACTTTTGACCATGCCCATAAGGACTCCGGCTGGAATGCCGTGGCCGGAGACGTCGGCTAAATAAGCGAAGACTCCTTGCTGAGGATCAGCAATGAGGTCCACCAGGTCGCCGCCAACTTCAGCGCTGGGAATGGTTCGTCCGTAAGCTTCCAATGCCGAGCCGCGGTAAGAAAAGGTGGGGACCAAAGTTTTTTGAAGACGGTGCGCGAGGGCCAGTTCGGTTTCGAGTTGGATGTGGGCGATGCCCTCGGTGTTGGCGAAATTCAGGAACAAACGATAGCCGAGGAGCATGGCCACCATGAGACAGCTGGCATCAAGTATGAGGCGCTTTTCGCGTGCCGGAGGCGATTCATGGATTCTTGTCAATTCCGCGAAGGATGAATACACCGCCACAACAGCGAGGATGGGCAAGAGTATCCAGCGCGGGCGGCGGAGTTCACAGATGATGACCAAGATGTTCAATACGCCGGTCACGGCGGAGATCGCTATCAACCCGGTTAGCGGGTAAGAGCGCGTGGATAGCGCATCGATGAAGAAAGGAACGCCGGCGAGCACGAAAAAGACGGCGGCGAAAAGTTTAGCGGCGCGGCGTAGGGGTAGATCGCGCCAGTAGCGACGACGCTCGGGAGTGGAGGCGAAGCCGTAGAGGGGATAAGCAAGTTCGAGAAGCCAGCGGGCTACACGGGTTATGGCTTTGCGGTTGAGGAAGGAGCGGGTTTGCATGGGCGTCGACCGTGTGGCGACTAGAGTCTATCTCTTGTGGTGTGGTAGGTAACAACTGGATAAAGTTGGGGTGGATTTTTGACGGTGTGAGGACTTTGATCACGAAATTGATCACGGAATAGAATGATAAGAAAAGGCCCCACCCTTGCAAAACCGGCAAGAATGGGGCACCCAAATTCAAAATCGAAAACCAAAGTCAAAATCGAAAACCAAATTCAAAGACAAAGACAGCTTCAAAAACAACAATGCCAACTTAAAAGGCAAGAGGGTCAGGCGGATTGTTGGGAGGAGCGCGGGCGTTGCTCGGAGACTTCTGTGAGCTTGCCGGATTTTACGTCGTAGACGAAGCCGCGCACAGGGATGTTCTGGACATAGGGGTGGTTCTTGATGCGGGCGACCTGGCGGCGGACATTTTGCTCGGTATCCTTGAAGGAGTGGAAGTGCGCGGGCGTGACGGCAGAAACGCCGGTTTGGTGTTCGAGTTTGTCGAGGAGTTGGTCGTCGGTGAAGGTCAGCATGCCGCAATCGGTGTGATTGATGACGATGAATTCTTGAGTGCCCAGCAGATGATGAGAAATGATCAGGGAGCGCAGGGCGTCTTCGGTGGCGATGCCACCGGCGTTGCGAATGATGTGGGCGTCGCCGGTTTTGAGGCCGAGAAGTTGCTCGACGGAGAGGCGCGCGTCCATGCAGGCGAGGATGGCCAATTTTTTGGCGGGGGGCATGGCGAGGCTGGCTTTGTCGAATTTGGAGGCGTACTGCTGATTGGCTGCGAGGACTTCGTCGGTAATGCTCATGCGGTGGTCCTTTTATTAGATTGGTCCGCTTTTGGCCGAACGATTTGACTATAAGGGACGAGGAGTAGGGATGCAAGTTTAGGTGAAGGGAGCGACGTTTAATCACGCTCCGAGGCTGTTGGCGCGGACGTTGGGCGCCCGAGGATCGCCGCCCACGCGATGCACAACGCGACGAGGGCGGAAAAGACGACGGGTGGCGTAGAAAAATATTTCCAGCTGAGCGCCACGCCAACCAGCTGCAGGAAGAAAAATATCCAAGGCAGCGAGCCGAGGGCGGCGGGCAGTTTGCGGGCCAATTCTCCCAGGTGCCACGCCACCGAGGCAGAAAACAAAAAATAGACGGTGGCGAAAAGGCCGAATCCTTTATAAAAGCGCCCGTACGTGAACGCTGCGCCGGGTTGGAGTTGAACCGTGTTCATGGCGTTCATTACGGCTTGGCCCTCTGGCGTTGGGGGAACAAATTTCAAGAAGCCGAGGGTGTGGCCGGCGGCGAAAAGTACGAAGAGAACCGCGGCGATGCGGTAGAGCCAAGTTGCTTTCATGGATGAATTCCTCGCGTAAAGGGTGCCCTGCCTTGTTAAGGTCAAATAGGCCGCGCAAGCATTGCGACCCAGCGGGGTGTTTAGTAACTATCATGAAATACGAGCATGTCGCCCAGATTTTTCTCATGGTTTTCTGGAAATCCGCAGCGTGAGGCAAATTGGTCAGCATCTTTAAAAGTACCGAACAGGCGGTCCCACCAAGTAATGTCGCCATAATTAAATCCGTGAACATCCAGCTGATGATGGATGGAGTGATGTTCCGGGCGTTGAATGAAGTAACCAATCCAGTGAGGAGTGCGCAAATTGCTGTGGTAGATATACTCGCCGAGCACGGCGAAGACATTGAACCAAGCGCCACCGGTAGGTGAAGCGCCGAGGAGCGAAAACATTACGGCACTGGCGATCATTGAATCAACGGCGATCTCCACCGGATGCTTATAAAAAGCGGTCAATAACTCGATTCGAGCGGGGCTATGGTGGACCTGATGGAAGACGCGCCAAAGGAAATCGACGTCATGACGGACGCGGTGCCACCAATAAAATACAAAGGTTCCAACGAACCACCCTACAAAACCTTGAACAAAAGGCGGCATGGAATGCGCGATGTGAAAGAAGGACCACTGGTACATCCAACGATTCCATGCAACTCCGGCGAGAAGAACGATTCCCACCTGACAACAGTTTAAAAACGCCGAGCGGGCGTACCAGCCGGGGACTTCGGGCAACTCCCGTCCGGGTAACACTCTTTCCGCGATAAAAAAGGCGATGGTGGCTGCTACGATGATCAGCGTTGGAATCATGTTGTTTCTCCTGGTCAGTGATTGACGCTGGGGAAAGCTTAGGGCGGCGTGTGCGTAGCGACAACGACGCCAGTGACAGTTTCGACGGGTGTCACAAGTGCTGACGGCAATCTGGAATCTCACGGTGATTTAGATTGAACGTTCCGGTTTGCAAAAAGTAATGAAAATTCGGCGTTCAAAGAACAAAGAAGATAGAATTCTTTTCGAGCTGGAATGCAAATCTCGCTTAGCAGAAACAGCGACGTTCCGTTGAAACGCCAACTGGCGGAACAAGTCGTTTTTCTGATCACAACCGGACAGCTTCGTGTTGGTGAGCATCTGCCAAGCGTGCGCGCTCTCGCGCGCCTTCTGAAGGTGCACCACAACACAGTCAGCGGCGCTTATCAAGATCTGGTACAGCGGAACTGGGTGACCAGGCAGCGCGGAAGTAAACTGGTCGTCGGAGTGCGGCTTCCATCGACCGCGGGATCACCTGCGAGTCTCGATCAACTCATCAATGAAACGATTCAACGTGCGAGGGCGCTGGGTTTTTCGTTGCAGGCTCTGACGGAATGCGTGCGTGAGCGCCTGGAAGCCCAGCCTGCGGATCACATCCTTATTGTGGAAGAAGAGCGTGGGCTTCGCGAGATTATCGGTGCAGAGGTTAGGACGACATCGGGCTGGCCCGTCGAGTTATGCTCTCCCGCAGAAGTGAAAAGAAGCTCAGGAGTGGTAGTCGGTGCGCAAGTGTTCGCTCCGACGCACATACTCGGAGAGTTGCAACCGTTTATTCCAGAGAACCGGCCTGCCGTTTCGATCAGCTATTCGCAGGCGAGCGAACACGTCGCCACGATCCGCGCACTGAGCAAGCCGTCTGCTATTGCGGTGGTATCGATCAGTGAGAGCCTGCTAAGGACGGCCCGAGGACTATTAGCGCCGGCTGTCGGACGAAAACATACGCTCCGCGAAATTTTGATGGGTGGGAAAGCCAGAGCCAATGTGGGTGGGTTCGACGTAGTATTTTGCGATTCTGTTTCGTTTCTTTCGTCTCGGAATAAACGAAAGATCCGCTACCAACTTGTTGCTGACAGTTGTCTGGAGCATTTGAGGGCAGCGATAAAACCTACAATGGGCGCGAGTTAGTCACGGGAATGGTGAGGGGAATGCTGGTTGTGCCGTGTCCTGGACCAGCTCCGGTGACAATGAGCCTGCCTGAGAGGCGTCAACGGTGGCAACGTTGGCGTCGGAAGATGCGTAGGAGATCATTGTGGACTCGGTGACATCGGCTTGGACGCCGACATCAAAGGTGGCTACAAATGACACATTGGTGCGCCCACCTTCAGCCAGAAAAAATATGTACTCCACATCCACGAGAACGGGCATGAGAATGCACGCCGGGTCGCGTCTCGTCGTAGACGGGAGAAAAACCCGCACCCTTTGAAAACCGCAAAGGGTGCGGCACCCAGGCTGCAAGTTGGTTACGTAGCGATACTCCCACAGCGTTGGTGATCTCTGGCGAGGCGAAGAGAAATGAGACGCACGCCGGGTCGCGGCTCGTGGTGACGGGAGAAAACCTGGCACCCGCCGAAGCGTGTCACTTACGGGTACTTACTTCGTATTTTCCAAATATGTGAGCCGGTGAGTGAGCTGGGCACCTGATACACGAATAGTGCGCAAGCAGAGGCGATTCCGCGACCTCTAAATGGTGCTCGGCATTGCCAAGCGGAGCTTGCCGTCAACCTTAAGCCAGAGGCTCCCAGGTTGCGGTGATTTTGGCATCCTTGTGTTTACGCCTACGAGCGAGCAAACCTGCTAGTCCAACGGTGAGCAGTGCCAGCGTGCCCGGCTCTGCCGTTGTGACCGGAGGTGGGGTGCCTTCTCCTGGCGGCGTGATAGGTACACCACCGACGCTTACACCGTCTACTGCCAGCCCCGAATCGAACGCAGTGTCTTTCCAATTGGTTACGCCGATTTCGAGGAAGTAATTTCCAGCGGTCGCGATCGTGTAACTCGAGTTCACCCAGCCGGTAAATCCGCAGCCCGTATCAAAGCAGGTACCAGAGGAACTCCCAAGCGGCGACCAAGCCGGTCCTCCAGGGTGTATTGGCACCGAGGCGGGATTCAGAGTCGCCAATGGGCTTGGCAAGCCCGTTCCCGGGACGATACTACCGGTCGGTTCTGTCCGCGCCGTAAACAACAGAGCCACAGGAGACTTTGATGAGTTAAACAGCTCGGCCCAGGCATAATCGGAAAATCCGGCGCCATCGGAGGTGACGTAGTTAAAGAAGAAGCTCAACGACGTACCCGCAGTGGCCGAAAACACCGTAGTAGCCAGGGTGGAACCATTCGTTTCCATTCCAAGTGCCCCAGTTGGCAAGGCACCAACCCCGTTCGGGCCGTTAGTTGTCGAGACCCACTGGTATGAACTATTGCCGGTTGGAGATAACGTCACTACCCCATCGACACCACTTGAACCACAAGTACCGGAACACGTCCAGCCGCTAGGTATGGAATCAGCGGCGGCCGTATCGGCCAAGCAAGCTAGTAGGCCCATCATTAGGACTAGAACGATTAGTTTCATGTAGCCCCCTCTTAATTTTCTGCTGGTTGGAAAAAGAAAAAGGCCCACTGTACCCGGGGAATGCTTGACTGAATTCGAGCAATTTGCGTACCAGGACTGCTCGGGCTAACCCAATGAAACTATTCGGCCATTGAAATCGGTCTTGTTTCGTGAATCCTGCGCCTTGCGTATTTCAGGAAATTGTTTACCAACTGTGGAGGAACACTACGACGACATTCGCGTGTCTACATCCTGTGGTGTCGAGGGCTGTGACCCACATTCGAAGGTTGCCCTGATGCCCGAGATCATCTGCTGCTGTCTGCGGGCCAACGTCGGGAGAAGGTCTCGGGTCTCGGCTCGGGCTGGTGGGGAGAAAACCCGCACCCTTTGAAAAGCACAAAGGGTGCGGCACCCACGGCCGTGACTGCACGGTTACAGGTTACAGAGTGATACGACGAGCCCTTGGGTGCGATTGAGGCTGCAAAATTAATCGTGGGAGTAATGAAACATGTCGTGCAAACGCGCGATGCGGTTGCGACTCAATCGACATTAGGGAAGAAGGGTTGATTGCGCAGGACGGCATCCACAGCGGCTAAGAGCGTCGCACTGGCTTCCGACTTACATACGAAACCGTCTATGCCAATTTTTTTGGCATCCTCGATGACGTGTTTACCATCGTGCATGGTGAGCAAGAGTATCGGTAACTCTGGAAGGGTTAAGCGAATAACCCGTGCCGCATCCAAACCGTTGAGGACTGGCATTGTAATATCCAGGATAACTAAGTCTGGTTTCAGGGAGTGGGCTTTCGCAATCGCTTCCTGGCCATTTGCGGCCTCACCACAGACCTCAATGTCCAAGCGGATGGCCAAAATAGCGCAGACACCTTTGCGAACGGCTTCATGATCGTCGGCAACGAGGATGCGCACCTGGCTCGGATTTCGCGCGTGCATGCTGTTTAGAAATTAGTCCACGTCAGCGTGTTTGGCAAGTGAGAGCTACCGTGGCCGCGGCTGGTGGACGCGCTGGCTTGCGACGGAGAGTGCTACGCGCTGAGCGATCCCGTTGACGGCAAGTTCGTGATTGTTGCCACGCATGATTACGAGGACTGGAAAGAGCTGCCTGGTGAGGGCATGCCTGCCGCGCTGCCCGGTGAGGCGGCGTTTGCCGCAAGCGGGACTTCACTGGCGGTCAATAATGATGCGGGAATTTATTTTGGCACCGGGGGCGCCAAGGCGGCGCGCGTGTTTCACTCGGCGGACGGGGGGAAGACGTGGAGTGCGGTAGAAACTCCGATTGCGAGTGGCAGCGCATCGTCGGGGATATTTTCTGTCTCGTCTACTCCGTATGCGGTGAACGTGGTGGGCGGCGACTACAAAGATCCGAAGCGGGCGTACCACGTGGCGGCATTCTCGAAGGATCAGGGGAAGACTTGGCAGCTTGCTGCGCAACAGCCGGGCGGCTACCGTTCCGCGGTGGTGTCGATCGATGGGGCGACGCTGGCAGCGTTAGGGCCGAGTGGGGAAGATATCTCTGATGACTTTGGCGAGCATTGGAGACATATGGATGCGCTGGATCTGAATGCCGCGTTCGTTCTGGACGATCGTAATGGTTGGGCGGTGGGAGCGAAGGGGACTATTGCGCGGTTGGTCAATCGCAAGGAGTATTTGATTCGTGAGGACTGGGGCGAGGAGGATTCCGTGGTGGCTTTCGGTTCATCGATCAAATGACTTGGGGGGCTTTCTGTAGTTGCCGGATAAATATTACGACGGAAAATAGGAAACGTCCCGTCTGTCCCCGTATTCGTGTCCCCGTATTCGCTGTCCCCGTATTCGCCCCCGTATTCGCCACGTTGTTCCCGAGTCAAAGACCCCACGTGCAAAACCGGCACGTGGGGCACCCAGATTCATCTCAATGCCAAATGTCTGGCCCACCCGCCAAATTATGCGCGCAAAACAGGAAACGTCCCCCACTCTTAGTCAGGTTTCTCACACTTCATAGTCAGTCGCGGCGGCGAGTACGGGCAAGAGTCGTTGTAAGCTCTCAGACGCCTCATTCGCGTATTCCGTCAGGAGCGCAGTTAGTTCTGCTCGCTCGAATGAAAATGTCGATGTATTTTTATGCCAAACCTGATAATCGAAACCGTCGTCCCGTAAGCTGATTTGGGTTACGAAAGATCGCTCGATTTGATTTTCACCACCGCGTTTGATCGGATGGCCGACGGTCACGATGCGCAAGGTTCGGACCTTCTCCCAGGCTGAAGGCCACGGCGGGGTGATCCACGAAGACCCGAGAAATAGTTTGCCGAGCGTCGAGATCGCCTTTTGCTGAAGGACGACTGCTTGCAAAACGCCATACAACCGCAAATACCTTTCTCCCACGTCTACACCAATTCCGCCGCTCAAATAGTTGGAAATCGCGGCCATAGCGTCCTCTGCCACGTCTAAGGAAACTTGAGCAGATGTAACGTTGTCAGAGTCACCTCTAAAAAACAAATGGAGGTCGATGCGGTGAAAATGGTTGTTCCTTATTTGATCCAACACATCTTCGAGATCGCTAATTCCAATGGCGCTCACTTTATCTTCCACTCGCGGCGGTCTCGTTCTGATGGTTGAGCTAACCATCGCCTTACGCGCGGGCGCCGAATTAGCCATGCTTTTGTCTTAAGCCACCATCTCCTAGGTATAGGGCTCTCGACGCTTTCAGTCTCCAACCTTTCCGCCTGTTTTCGTAGACTTACTTCTTTTCCAGCGATCAAAGTCTGGGCGTCCATACCATCGCGCATTCTCGCCAGCTTGATGTAGTCATCGATGAAGTCTGGATCAGTACCGTATGCCTTATATTTCTGGGCAACCCGCGCGAGAGACGCGCCATCATCGCGCATGGCGATTGCGTTAATTTCCTCCGGAGATTCCGCTTCCAGAAAGTCGCGAATCGCAAAAGATGGGCTTCCTTCGTCGGCAGTATCCGCGTCGACCGTTTTTCCGCCAAAAGGACGACCGCAGCTCGGACATAATGATTCATCGCCCGACAACTGCTTTCCACATTTCTGACAAAACATGGCGCTCCATCTTGACGGGCGTGCTGCCCAACTCAAGCCTGCGATTATTCTTGTATTTTCGTCAAGCAAATCAATACGGACTAAAGGAGAAACCTAAAAGGTTCCTAAGATTTATCGGAATGAAGATGCGGGCGATCTAAAAAGGGCGTTTTGAATGGGGGAAGTGGCGCGGCGTTAACCATGTAGCTGGTACATTCCTTAACCAATGTATCTGGGTCGGACACAAATAAGAATGGCGCGCCCGGAGAGATTCGAACTCCCGACCCTCTGGTTCGAAGCCAGATGCTCTGATCCGCTGAGCTACGGGCGCGTGAAGGACATTATAGCGTCAAGTTAATTTGGGGGCACTACGATTGAATTATTTTTGGGCAGCGTTTGAAAATTTTTTGGATGCGGCGCCCGCACGTCGCTTCCACGATCAGTGTTTGGGACGCCCGGCCACCCGGCACCTGATGTAGGAATACGTCCCTTTTGGCCGACACTATTTGGCCCTCACTATCAGTACTGAAAAAGCCGCACCCTTGAAAACCCGAAGGGTGCGGCACTCGCAACTCGCTTGCAGGGTCAATCTCAGGACCAACCGCCTACCTGTTAGAACGGTGGGTGTCGGGGGTGTGGATGTGTTCGGGGCGGAAGCCTAGGCCGACTATGCGGGCGGGGATGCGGCGGAGGATGGGGAAGTGCTTGAGGAGGAAGAGTGGGAGGGGGAGGCGCTTGAGTGGGGCTTTGGTGGCTAGCGCGGGGCCGATGAAGCGCTTGTGGGCGAAGATCTGAACTGCTTGGGTCATGCGAGTGGGGAATTCGCGGCGGGCCTGGACGTGATGCAGTTCGGCGTCGGCGCATTCGGCGGGGCTGGGAATATGGGGATTGTCGGAGGCGATGGTGGACAGTGCGGGGACGAGAATATTTGCGGCGGCGACCGCGTCTTGAATGGCGAGGTTGATGCCGACTCCGCCGACGGGGGACATGGCGTGGGCAGAATCGCCGATGCAGAGGAGGCCGTTGCGCGACCAGTGGCGCAGGCGGTCGACGGCTACGGAGAGGAGTTTAATGTCGCTCCAGTCTTTCAGGTCGGCGGTGCGACCTTGGAGGAAGGGAGCGGCAGTCTCGAGGTCGCGGCGAAAAGCGGGCAGGCCATTTTTTTGGATGGCAGGGAATCCGCCTTTGGGGATGACGTAGGCGCATTGCCAGTAGTCGCCGCGATTGATCGTTACGAGAAGTTTGCCGGAGCGGAAACGGCCTAGAGTTTGCTCGGCGTCAGTGGGGAGACGGGAGATGCGCATCCAGAGCACGTCGATGGGTGCGCCGAGATCGATGACTTCGAGGCCGGCTTTGGCGCGCACGATGGAATGGCGGCCGTCGGCGCCTACGGTGAGCGCGGCGCGGAATTCGCGATCGCCATTGCGAGTTTTGGCGCGGACGCCTGCTACACGGTTATTTTCGATGATGAGATCGGTGACTTCGGATTCCATGTGCAGGTGGAATTGCGGGTAGGCTTTGGCTTTTTCGGCGATGAAATTCAGGAAATCCCATTGGGGCATGAGGCCGACGAATTTGCAGTGCACGGGGAGATGGGACAAGTCGGCGATGGTGACGGTGAAATCGTCGACGGCGGCTTCGATTTGTAGAACCTTTTGATGCGGGACGCGCAAGAAATCTTCGAGTAGGCCGAGTTCGTACATGAGTTCGAAGGTGGAAGGGTGAACGGTGTCGCCGCGGAAATCGCGGAAGAAGTCGGCGTGTTTTTCGAGGACGAGGACTTCGATGCCGGCGCGGGCTAGAAGGAAGCCGAGGACCGTGCCGGCGGGGCCGCCTCCTGCGATGCAGCAGGTGGTTGGTGTCGGTGGAGAAGAGGGGAGTGCGGACGCCATTCGTGCGAGCCTCGGGTGAAGAGTTTGCCACAGATGGGAGCGGACTGGGTTGCAGTTGAGAAGCGCTTGGAGGATGTGTCGAGGGAGCGAGCGGGCTTAGCTTGCGAGGGATCGAAGAGAGATTCCTCCACTGCGCAGGCCGACTCGTTCGCGGACGAACGAGAAGAAAAAGCGTCGGCCCGCTCCGGTCCTGCCTGCGGCAGGCAGGCGGAATGACTGTTGGTAGTGGTATTGACGTTGGTAATAGGTGTTTCGCGATGACCGCTTGTCGTCATGTTGGAACTACGGAAGAGGAAGCGGACTATTTCATCACGTTAATTGTGACACAGAGGT
Source organism: uncultured Acidobacteriota bacterium (assembly GCA_963733775.1). Taxonomy (GTDB): domain Bacteria; phylum Acidobacteriota; class Terriglobia; order Acidiferrales; family UBA7541; genus Acidiferrum. Next base: position 249,108 of record CAVTEE010000007.1, read on the forward strand.
GCAGGCTGTGACCGTTGATGGGGTCGGCGGAAACGGTCTCGGAGGTTTGAGCATCTTTGAAAATAATATTTACCGAGGGTTTGAACTGGCGGACCAATGGCGGGGCGTCGGGCTGGGAGGTTTGAATTTTTTCGGTCTCAGGGCCGGAACTGGGAGAGAGGTGATCTAGCTAATGGCGCGAAGAGAAAAGCCCCACCCTTGCAAAAACCGCAAGAATGGGGCACCCGACTTCAAAGGCTCGACTTCAAAGGCGAGTGGAAGATTGCGGGCGCGGGAGGGGAATCGGGTATACAATGCGGGCAATCTCTCGCAAGTCCCCGGTTAATTCTGAACGATTGCGCAATCTGGAGACACGATGGCGACAGCTGTAGCGAGTAACGCAGTAAAGGTGCGTGCCGGGATTCCGGGACGCAAGTATGATCATGTGTTTTTTTCGGGGATGGCGGTGTTGTTGCTGGGGTCAGTATTTCTGGGATTTGCGCACACGTACTATTTGGCGGGAATATTTCACGCGCCGTTGCCGAGCGTGATCGTTCATTTTCATGGGGCGATATTTTCGAGCTGGATTCTGTTTCTTCTGGTGCAGACGACGCTGGTCGCGTCCGGGCGAACGGATGTTCACCGGCGGATTGGTATTGCGGGGTTCTTACTGGCGTGCTTGATGGTGGTGGTTGGAGTGTGGGCGGCTACCAATTCGTTGGGGCGGAGCAGTGGGCCTACGGGCATTGATCCGAAAACTTTCTACATCATTCCGATAACCGACATGCTGATTTTTGGGGTGCTGGTGTTTTTTGCGTATAGGGCGCGGTTTGATTCGGCGGCGCACAAGAGGATCATCATTGTCGCGACGGTGGCGTTGATGATTGCGGCGATCGCGCGTTGGCCACTTCCCCTGGTACAGCACAATCCTTTAACGGCGGCACTACTGTCCTATGTGTTCCTGCTGATGCTGGTGGCTTATGACTTGTGGTCCACGCATAAGATTCATCGCGCGACGATCTGGGCCAGCGTGTTTTTGATTTTTGTGCAGCAAATGCGATTTCCGATTGGGCAAACGGCGGCGTGGCACGCGTTTGCGACGTGGGCGCAAAACTTAAGGCTGTGAAACAGGGTGCGGATAACGACCCTCAGTGGTTGTTGATTGTTTCCTTTCCGTTGACTGCAGAACACAACACACACTCACACATCGTTGGCTTTTACTCCGAGCCACGGACGAAGAGAGATTTCTCCACTACGCAGACCGACACCTTCGCAGGAGCGAAGGTGAAAAGAAAAAGCGTCGGTCTGCTTCGGTCCTGCCTGCGGCAGGCAGGCGAAATGACCGGGTTGCAGCGAGGGTGGTGGAGTGCTGATATGAACAGGAGCCCGACCAAAATGATCGAGGGATTTAGTGAGGGCAGATTTGAAAACTGAAATTTGTCTGTACCGAAGGCGTGGAATTTCGCCGTCATATTCCTGAAATATTCCTGAACCCCAATTGCGGAAGCTGAATGTTTGTTAATGCATCCTGGGGAATGGTGGGGGCATCTTTTTAGTTATGCATAAATCTGCGAGTGCGATAGATACGGAAGTTTCCAGTGCGAGTGCTTATTCCGATTATGTAAATCCGCAGTGGGTGGCGCTGCTCGGGCTGCTCGGTATGAATGTGCGGTATGTGCGCTGCGAGGGCGCGGAATTGTTTACGGAGGACGGGCGGCGAATTCTGGATTTCTTGTCGGGATATTGCGTGCACAACACGGGGCACAACCATCCGCATATTGTTGAGGCGCTGCAGAAGGAGTTGGAGGCGCGCGGCCCGGTGATGTTGCAGAGTCATGTGCCGGAATTGGCTGGGGAGTTGGCGAAGAGGCTTTGCGAGCTGGCGGGTGGCGGGCTGCAGAAGGTTTTTTTTTGCAGCAGCGGGAGTGAGGGAGTCGAAGCGGCGATTAAATTTGCGCGCATGAACACGCGGCGAGATGGGTTGTTGTGCGCGAAGAGCGCGTTTCACGGATTGACGGCGGGGGCGTTGTCGTTGATGAGCGACGCGTTCTGGCGGGAGGGATTTGGGCCGTTGCTGGCGGATGCGGCGGTGGTGCCGTTTGGGGATTTGGCGGCGTTGGAGAAACAATTAAATACGAAGCGGTTCGCGGCGTTTGTGGTGGAGCCGATACAGTCGGAAGCGGGAATCAATTTGCCGCCGCAGGGATATTTGAAGGGTGCGGAGGTAATTTGCCGGCGTACTGGGACGCTGTTTGTTGTGGATGAAGTGCAGACGGGAATGTTTCGTACCGGGAAGTTTTTGGCGGGGCATCATTACGGCGTTAGGCCGGATATGGTGGTGCTGGCGAAGGCGTTGAGCGGTGGGCTGGCGCCGGTGGGCGCGACGTTGATGACGGACGCGGTTTACGAGGGGGTTTATTCGTCGCTGAGACGCGCGATCGTGCACACGTCGACATTTAGTGAGAATAGTTTGTCGATGCGAGCGGGGCTGGCGACGCTGGATGTGTTGGAGAGGGAATCGCTGGGGGCGCGGGCTACGGAGCATGGCGAGGAGTTGCGGCAGCGATTGCGGGAAGAATTGGCGCCATTTGAAATGGTGAAGGAAGTTCGCGGGCTGGGGATGTTGTCGGGGATTGAGTTTGGCTCGCCGGCAAAGTTAGTGCTGAAGGCGGCGTTTGAAGTGTTCATGAAGATTCATCCGGCGATGTTTGGGCAGATTGTGGTGATGAGGATGTTTCGGGATAAAAATATTCTGACGCAGATTTGCGGGAATAATTTTATGGTGTTGAAGGCGGCTCCGCCGCTGGTGGCTTCGCGAGCGCAGTTGGAGGAATTTGTGGTAGCGATACGGGAGGTTGTGGAATTGATGCATACGTCGACGAGTTTTTGGACGGATGCGGTGACGTTGGCGAAGAGGGCGGTGAAGATTTAGGAGATTAGTGACGAACTCCAAGACCCAGGTTCAAAACCCAAATGCGAACCTGGGGCACCCGCGCAACTGCAAAGGCGTAACTGCGGAAAGAAAAAGCCCTACCCTCGCACAAACTGCAAGGCGCCCGCAATGTGAGCTTTTGAAGTTAGCGGACTGTGGATTCGTTTTGCCTATCGGTTGCTGAATGGAAAAGCGAAGAGAGATTCCTCCACTTCGCAGACCGACACCTTCGCAGGAAGCGAAGGTGAAAAGAAGAAGCTTCGGTCTGCTTCGGTCTTCGGAATGACCGGTGGTGTGATGGCAACGGCGGCGTGGTGGCAGCGATGGTGTGATGGCCAGCCTGGGCAGCCGGGTGAAGAATTAACGGCTTTGCAGAAAAACTTTAGGAACAAAGATTATTAGCGGGCGGCCCAGGCCAGGCCATCGGGATTTTTGCCGGCGTTAATTTTTCCAGTGGCGGATAGGGATTTCAGGTCGATGACTACGATGTAGTCATCCGGAGTGCAGGCTACAAAGGCGCGTTGTCCATCAGGCTGCATTAAGATGCCTGCGGCGCCGTGGCCTATGGGTACGCGCTTCACTTCCTTGCGCGTGGCGGCATCCAGCACAACTAAATCAGACCCACCTAATGTTGAGACGAAAACCAATTTTCCGTCGGGCGTGAACTTCAAGCGGTTTGCGCCTCGAACATTGGCGTTTAGAGTTTGAACTACTTTTTTGGCGGCGAGGTCGACGACGGAAATTGTACCGTCCTGGGCGTTAGCAACCCAGATTTCCTTTTCGTCAGGAGAAACGTCGAAACCCTCTGAGCCCCTGCCAACGGGGATAACTGTTTCGGACCAATTGGTTCGCGAAGTGGGTCTGGGGGCGCCTGGAGGCGGTGGAGGGCCGCTGGAGCTGTTCGTTTTTTCAATGACGCTGATGGTGGCAGAATTGACGTTCGAAGTGATGATGGGATTCAGATTGGGGAAAACGTAAATCATGTGGGTGCGGTCCTGGCCAGTGCCGAGGATCCAGTCGATTTGTTTTGTGGCGGGATCGTAACTGCCGATGGCTTTAGCGGCTTCGGCGGTGAACCACACTTTTCCGCCGGCGAATGCAAGGCCGTGAGGGCCGCGCAATGCGCCGAGGTCGATTACCGGTAAGGATTTTTGTGCTACAAGATCGACAGGAGTGATGGTGTTGTACGCGCCGCCGCCGTAGTTGGAAATGTAGGCGAATTTGCCGTCATCGGAGGCGATTACTTCGTGAGGATCAGGGCCTGAAGGGACGCGAGCGATGACCGCCAGGGTTGTGGGATCGACGATTGAGAGGGTCTGATCACTCTTGGAAAGAGCCAGCAGGGAAACGGATGGAGTTTCTGCCGCGTTCAGGACGGTTGTGAAAATAGCGAACAGAATTATCGCGGTAAATTTTCTGAAGTTGGTGATCTTTGGCGTCGTCATGCGCACCCTCGCGTATAAACGCTCAAGAGTCTGCGCCGAGTTGGTGAATTTCACAAGGTTTGGGAGGTACAGAGAATAGGTTGCCGCTGATCACTTGCCGCCAGGGATCATGTTCATACCTCAACTTCAGGGGCTGAAGCCCCACGAGGTGGGCGGCGCTATTGTCGCGGCTAAAGCCGCGACCTACAAAGCTTAAATGCGAGCCAAAAATCCTAGAAGACAAGCTAAGCGGGATTTACTTGAAAAATTCCCACATGGCGGGAGCGGTGGCGGCGTCACCGGGGAGTTTTGTTACGCCTAGGCCTTCGAGCATTAGGCGAAGGACGCTTTGGTGTTGATACAGGGCGATGGATTTATAGGCAGGTTTTCCGAAGGGGCTGATGATGACGGCGGCGACGTGGCCGCCTCCTTGAGTAAAGTCGAGGGTGTTGCCTTCGTCGAAAACGATGATGAGAAGGCCGTCTTTTTGAAATACGGGGCTGTTGATTAACGGGTCGATATTGGTTTTGAGCCACGCATCGGCGGTGCTGAGGGGACAATCATGGGCGTCATTGCAGCGGTTAGGAACGATGAAAGAATATTCGGGAAGGTTGGCGGTGGGAAGATCAGCGGCGAATTCGGAAAAGGGGATCAGATTTTGCGATTGCGCGGGAGTGTTCTGGACGTCGGTCATGTAGGCGAGAGGGTTGTGACGAACCAAATAGTTGCCGGTGTCACCTCCGGTGTAGCCCGCGTTGGGTAAATCCTCGGCGTAAGACTTCCAGGATTTGCCGGCGGCGATAAGCTCGCGGACCACGTTGTCATCCGACACTGGAAAGGATTGCGGAGTTTCGCTGTCGATGACGGTGAGGGTTTTGCCTGCAGTAAGCTCAAAATAATTGGGAATGGAGGGGTGCAAGTTGGCGTAGTAATTCGTGGCGAGACCGTAGGTATTGGCCAGGCTGTTGAAGTAGGGCATGGAAGAGCTGCCGATGACGTCTGCGTAGCTGGCGTTTTCTTCAAGAACAACAAAAACGTGGCCGAATTGCGGATTGGTTTGGCCGGGGGTCGCGGGCGGTGGGGCGACATTGGGTGCACCGCCGCCGCAACCGGCCATGGAGAACATGAGACCGACGAATCCGGTGATCACAGCAAAAGACTTACGCTTAGCCGATGGGTATGGAAACATATGGAATTTTAGCGTGTGAGCTTTTGAGGGCATATACAGGCAGAACGGTATGCCGAGTGAGTGAGGAGGGTATGGCAAAAACTGTCGGTACTTGTCGAAAGCGCTGTAGCAAAACGCACAAAATCAACGTTCTGATTATTCGTGCTAACTCTTTTATGGCGCAGCGGGGCGGAGGAAGTAACGGGTTTTGTCCATATTGGCGGGGACCGCGACGTCGAAAAATCCGACCATCATTTCGTCGTAGGTTTGATCGCCCCAGCGGACGGCTACGTCGGGGTCGGGATTGTGTGGATTATTTTTGGAATTGTCGTACCACGCGACGGCTTGGAGCACGGTGCCAGCCTTGAGTGGCAGCGGACGAGTGAGGCGGTAACTTAGCTGCCAGTAGAAATCGTAATTCACGCGGAGAAGCGTTTCGGGAGCGCTGACGGGATGAAGGATGTTGTATTCGAAGCGCTCGCCGCGACGGTGCATGTGCGGGAAGAAGCTGAGGAGGACGGCATCATTGGGTAACGAGCCGTGGACTTCCACACGAAAATCGGGGACGCCGGGCGGAATCACGAAACAGTCGTTGGTTAGTTGAAGCGTGAGCACGCGTTGCGCGGGTGGTTGCCTGGCGAAGACGATGCCAATGCTGGTCTGGTCCGTAACGGCGCGGCCGTGAGTCATGTAGTGCATCTGGAAGACAAGATCGGAGCCGGCGGGGATAAATTTCGCGGCGCCGTCGGGCCAGTTGTCTGGAGAACTTCCGGGCGCGTAGACGAGAAGAATGTCGGCGGTGGTGAAGAGTGGGTCGGGGCCGTTCTGGCCGCCGGGCATGTCAGCGCCTGTGAAGGGCAAGCCGATGGGTGCGTTTTTGAGCCAGGTTGAATTTGGAGGGCGAACGTAAACGACGGCGTGGTGAACGTTCCTGCGGCTTGATGGACGTATCTCTGATTGTTGCACCCATTTGTCTTCGGTGAAATGAGTGGAGACAATTTCGTAGGTGTAGTTGACGTCACCGTTGGCAGGAATGGCGACGGGTTTGGGCATTTTTAAAACTGTATCGGGGTGAGGAATGAGCCAGCTTGGTGTCCAGCGGCGCGGTGGTGGGGAGTCGCTCGCGTTGCCTTCGGGGGAATTGGAATCCGCCCAGGAAACCAGAGTGGCGATTTCTTGATTGGTTAAAGAAGGGTCATTGGAAAAATGGCCGACGGTTGGATCCGCAAACCATGGAGGCATTTTCTTCTCGCGAACGTCTGTGGCGATGGCGCGGGCAAAGGGCTGAGTTTGCGCGTAGGTTATCAGCGGCATGGGGCCGATTTCGCCGGGCCGATGGCAAACCTGACAGTGGTTTTGGAGGATGGGAAGGACGTCGCGATAAAACGTGGGCGGCGCCGATTTATTCGGAGATGCGCTAGTGCTTTGCAGCGAGAGCGACATTGGCGCGGAGCACAGGGAGATGAGTGCGACGGTTTGGATTAATATCTTTTGTTTAGCTGAGCTTGGCCCGGCCATTGCTCTGATACTCCGCCGGGAGCACTTGAAAATGCAAATTTAGTGAAGGCCTTGGATAGCCTCGCCGCGTCCAGATATACCCCGTTTACCTGATGGCCAACCAAGGTCGCCTGCGCTGTAGTAGGGAACGGCTTGAGGAGTACTTGAAGGAGATAAAACATGGCTGATAACAAAAAGTGCGCACATCCGGTTTGTTCTTGTACGGTGACGTCGGGGAAATATTGCAGCGTGGAGTGTGAAGCGATGGAGAAGACTCCGGACATTGCTTGCAAGTGCGGGCATGCGGGGTGCAAGGCTTCGGCGGCGGCAACAGCGTAACGTTAAACGGAACTAGCGTTTTTTGGGTGAGGGCTCTTCGCGGACTGAGGTTTTGACCGCGTCGGGCCTTTTTTTTCGGCCTTGGCGTTTTTGACTAGGCGAAGCTTCCACGCGGTTTTTAGGGCGCCAGTCAGAAGGTCTTCATTGGCGAGGTCGAGGCGGACGTGGGTTGCGCCGTTGCGGCCCCAGCCGCCTTTTACGGGGATGAAGACTTCGGGCAGTTCTTCGACGAAGGCGGCTTGCTGCTCTGGGGTGATCATGATGTTGCCGTAGCCTTGTTTTACGGCGGCCAGGGTGGCGAAAATTCTATCGCCGACGCGGAAGTCGGGGTTGCCCATGTGGGAGGATTCTTCGGCGCCTTGGAGGCTGAGGGCGATGCGGCGGAAGTCGTGGATGTTCATGATCGGTTCGCGTTGTGAGGATTTTATTTTATCGGAGTTGAAAAATAGAGTGAAGCGCGTTTGAGGTTTGGATTTGTAGTAGTTCCACGTTACAAGACCCACCCTCCAAAAATCTGAGGGTGGGGCACCCTGCGTGGGATTGCGATTGTGATGGATAGAGTGATGGGTGGTGGATGTTTATTGCCTGGGCGGTGATGGTGTTGGGGGATTTTGGGTCAAGATGACAAGGTCGGTGATTCCAGCGACGCGGAGTTGGTCTATGGCGATCCTTACATCGGAGTATCTGCAGCGGGCGTCCGCGTCCAGGTAGATTTTTTTCTCAACAGTATTTTTCGAGGCGTACGGAGAAGAGAGGGCAGCTCCTGGATTTCAATTTGGGTCGAGTGTGTGTCACCGGAACTACTAAAAAAGAACTTACCGTCGCGAATAATCGTCAAGTGAATGGAGTCCTCGCGCAAGGAACGCGGTTGCGGGGTGGCATTGCGGGCGAACGGGCGGTTTGTGCGCATGCCATGGTAGGGTGTTGCAACACTCATGAAAGTAATCAACAGCGCGGTCATAACACTTACGAAAGGCCAGACGTTTATAGCAGTATAAAGATTTGATTTTCGTTTCGCGGCGCGGGCGGCGAGGGATTTAGTGGGGGTCCAGACTGGGAGGCTCATAGTTTGGAGGGCCGGAGTTACGGGTATGACGCTTTGGCAACCTCTAAATATTAGACACCGTCGGCTGGTGATAGAGGTCGGTTAAACGCTGGCGAGATGACGGTAGAGTAATTGGAAGGAGAGGCGAAAAGTTAGAAGAGGGGTGCGTCGGCGGTCAAGATTTTTAGTGGTCCCACGTTAAAAGACCCACCTTCCAAAAAGCTGAAGGTGGGGCACCCTGCGTAATAGAGTGGTTTTGCTTGACGGACTATTGGGAGGCGGTTAGGGAGGCGCCCATTTCTTTTAGCTTGGCGCGGGCGCGGCGGTCTTCTTCGGTGCCGGGGTAGCGCTTCACGATTTCGCGGAGTTCGCGGACGCCGGTGGCTTTCTGGCCGAGTTCGATATTGGCGAGGGCTTTTTTGAGGCGCGCGGGTGGGACTTTAAAACTGTGGGCATAGTTGGTGAGGACCTTGTCGTATTCAGCGACGGCGAGGTCGTAGTTTTTTTGCGAGTAAGCGATTTCGCCGAGATAGAACTGGGCGTTGCCGGCCAGATCGGTGCTGCCGTAGTAGCGAAGATAATCCTGGAACTCGGAGCGAGCGAGATCGTATTTGCCGCTGGTGATGTCGCGAAGGCCATTCGAATAGAGAGTGTCGGCGGAAGGCGCACCAGCAGGTGGCGGGCCAGGTGATACCGCGGGATTATTCGCGCCGGGGTTGACGGAGCCGCTGCTGCGATAATCGGGCGCGGCAGGGAAGCCGTTGTTGGAGGCGCTGCCTTGATTGGGCTGGGCGGAAGCTGGAGGCTGGCCTCCGCCGCCGGAGATTTTGGCGTCGACGCTCTGCATGGTGTTCTGCAGATCGACTAGCTGCTGATTGAGTTTGCCGAGACGCGATTTAATTTCTTCGAGATTATCTGAGAGGCCCTGGACCTGAGTGGACATGGTGTCGAGGCGCGCACCGGAATTGGCCTGCACGTCCTGCACGGATTTCTGGAGCCCGCTCATGGTGGAGTTGAGGCGGCCGACATTGTCGCTGGATTGCTCGACCAGGGTCTTCATGACAGTGTGGTCCTGAGTCATTTGGGACTGCAGATCTTTTTGTCCCTGGAGGAGCGTGGAGACGTCGCGCTGGAGCTCGATGAGTTCGCGAGCGACGGCTTCGGCGGGGCGTGGACCGACGGCGCTACCGGCGATGAGACCGGCGAGAGCTGCGGCGCTGAAAATGGCGATATTACGGTGACGCATGGTGAAACCTCCTCGGGACTGCGAGTACAGCGATCAAGTTTCAAACTCAATGACAAAAGCTCTTACCTGGCTGGGTAGAAGAGAGAGCTGCAAATTTTACTTTAATAGGACGGGCGCGTGTGGGCAAGAGGTGATGTTTAGTCAGAAGCAAAACGGCGCTTCGCGGATTGCGGTTTGCTTGTTCCAAGCTACAAGACCCACCCTAAATAAAACTTAGGGTGGGGCACCCTCCGTGCGGATTCGGTTTAGCTGGTCCACGTCAGAAGCAAAACGGCGCTGCGCGGATTACGTTTTGCTTGTTCCACGTTACAAGACCCACCCTAAAGAAAACTTAGGGTGGGGTACCCTCCGTGTCTCATTACATGCTGCCAAGCAATAACGCGCTAGTTGGCGCGGACGAAATGGCCGCGACGATTTTGCTGGTAGCACGGTTCAGTGGGTTCATTGCAGAACGGCTTTTCTTTGCCGTAGCTGACGGTGCTGAGGCGATCGGCAGAGATACCCAGAGAGATTAGATATTGCTTGACGGCGGTGGCGCGACGGTCGCCCAAGCCGAGATTGTATTCGGTGGAGCCGCGTTCATCGCAATGGCCCTCAATGGTGGCTTTGATGTCTGGGTAGGCGCGGAGAACCTCGGCAGTGGCGCTAAGAGCTTCTCTGGCGTCGGGGCGGATGTCGGCTTTATCCAAATCGAAGTAGGCGTCTTTGACCCTATCGCGGAAAATTTTGTCCCTATCGCGATCGGTATCGGTAGGCTCGACGTTCGCGGCGCTGGCGATGGTGATGCGCACGCTGGCATCGGCGCTGCCGCCGGGACCGGTGGCGGTGATGGTGTAGGTCGCGGAGTCACCTGGAGTGACTTTGGTGGAACCCTCGGCAGAAACTGGACCGACTTCCGGCGCGATAGCGACTTGCGTGGCGTTGGTGGTGGACCAGGTAAGAGTGGTCGAATCGCCTTTGTTGATGCTAGTGGGGTCAGCCTGGAAAGTCACTGTGGGACGGGGCGTCTCTGCGGTGCGCTCAGGCGCGGTGTTGCGGGTGGTCAGGGGCTTTTTTCCGCAACCAAAATTAAATACCGCGAACGATAAAGCGGCCAGCAGGCAACTTCTATACAACTTCGGTGAAACAGCAAACATTCGTATTTCCTCCTCGACATAGAATCCCAAGGCGTCTGGGCAAGAATCGTACCACTTGCGTGTAAATCGAAAGGCTATTACTCCTAAGAGTTATACCCGATGTTCCAGCACTGCAACAGTTCTATACACGCTTCCGGTTACAGCTGGGTGAAGACGAAAGTCAAAATCTGGAAAGACGACTCGTGGTTTAGGTCTCCTTGTTCCATCTTACAAGACCGTTAAGTCAAAATCTGAAAGGCGCTTCGCGGTTTAGAATTTTCTTGTTCCACGTTACAAGACCCACCTGCCACGGCAGGTAAAACCTCCAAAAAACTGAGGGTGGGGCACCCTCCGCGTCTCAGGTTTGCGACCGTGCCGAATTTACTTCATTTGGGGGACCAGTTGGGGGATTCGTTGTGGCCGGTGGTGGTTAGTTGATGGGGCTGGGAGCCGTCGGCTAGCATGCTCCAGATTTGACGGGTTCCGCCGCGAGTGGATTCGAAGACGATGTGGCGGCCATCGGGGGCCCAGCTGGGGCGCTCGTTGCGTCCGGCGTCGCGAGTGATTTCGATGATTTTGCTGGTCGCGGCTTCCATCACGTAGATGTCGTAGTTGCCATTGGGGCGGCGCCAACTGAAGGCAAGGATTTGTCCGTTGGGGGACCATGCAGGGTCGATCACGTAGCCCATATCGGGGAGATCGAATTTAGAGACGCTGGTGCCGTCGGAGTTCATGGAATAAAGTTGCGGGACGCCGCCGCGATCGCTGACGAAGACGACGGTTTGTCCAGTTTTAGGATTCCAGGTGGCGGAAGTGTTGGCGCCGCTGGAATTGGTGAGGCGCCGAGGACGGCCGCCGTTGGCTTCGGAGACGTAGAGTTCAGGGTTGCCTTGCATGGATGAAGAAAAAATTATTTGAGAGCCGTCGGGTGACCAGGACGGGGAGCTGTTGCTGCCCTTGAATTGGGGGAAGGAGACAAGTTTTCCGGTGTCCATGGAATACATGCAAATCTGCGCGCTGGTAACGCGGATCATGGGCTTAAAGCAGGTGAAGGCGATGCGCGAAGCGTCGGGCGACCAACGCGGAGTGAGCGCGATGGAACGCAGGCTGGTGAGCGGATGTTGATTGGCGCCGTCGTAGTCCATGAGCCAGATTTCTTTGGTGCCGGTGCGAGAGCTGACGAAGGCGATTTGGGTTCCGGCGATGCTGGGGAGGCCGCCGCTTAATTTGTTGATGATTTCGTCTGCGAACTGATGAGCGAAACGGCGCACCTGCGCGTCGGTAGGGGTGCCGCGATAAACCTTGGCGACGACAGGTTGCGAAGAAGGATTGCGGACGTCGAAGAGCCAGGCCTGGATGGCTACTTCGGGAGTGGACTCGGTGAGATTGCCGAAAGCGACCATGCTGGCGTTAGCGGGAGCATCCGTCCAAGTCAGGTTGCGGAGCTCGGACGGTTGTGAAGGAGCTTGCGGCGGATAAAAGCTGGGGCTGACGAGATCCAGGATGCCGCTGAACTGGAGATCGTCGCGGACTACCTGGGTGAATAAAGCGGAGTGATTTTTTGCCGGGTCGACGCGCGGAGCAAAGTCGGCCACGGCTACACGCGGTTTTTCCAAGCCGAGTCCGGTGCCGGTCTTGATCCAATCCTGAGCGCGTGTTGCTTGCGGGACGCAGGATATCGCCAGAAGAATCAGAGAAACATATTTGAAACGCTTGAACGAACTTTGCACCTTCACCCCCGAGTTTCAGCCGCGTTGAATGCGGCGTGGAAAACAAATTACTTCGTCATGGACAAATCGAAATCAAAATTTACGTTTACATACGACCCGGAATAGTCGTTGGGCAGCGGTGGCATGGGCGAGGCATTCGCCAACGCCCGCTGGGCGGAAATATCCATGGATTGGTTTCCGCTAGACGTTTCCATGCGAATATTTTTGACGGAGCCGTCGCGATTGATGGTGAAGGTCAGCACGGATTTGGCGCGGCGCGCGGAGCGGACGGCGGGATCGATTTCAAACAGGTTCCAGTTGCTGCCGATCTTGCGGCGAACGGCTTCCACATACCAACCGTAGCGGGTGGCGAAATCGCCGCCGCCCTGGCCTTGAATCTGCACGCCACTGGTGGTCTGCCCGGGATTGTTGCCGTACCCGGTGGGAAGATTGGGGCTGCCGCCTTTGCCGTAGTTTACGGCGTTATTTGGAGTGGGGCGGAGATCCTCAAAAACTTTTGAGGGATGCACAACGGGTTTCTTTCGCGGTTCGTCCTTGAATTCCTTGTCGGGATGGACGACGGGTTTGGGTTTGGCCGGCTGGTCTTCTTTGAACTTAGGAATTTCCAGGGCGTCTTTAGAAATTTCAGGAATATCTGGCGGTTTCGGTTCTTCTTTATAAAGGCCCTTGGTGGGATCGACGGCGTGGCTGTCGCTGGTCACGTCGGGCTTCAGCATTGGGATGCCACCGCTAGGGACGAGATTGACTTTGACATCGGCGCCGAGGTTGCCGCCAATGCTGGTCCACTGGTTGCCGCGATATTGGTACCAGGCGGAGATGCCGATGGCGAGGGCTAGCGCGCCGTGCAGAAAAGCCGAGTACACCAGGAACTTTCGTAGGGTGACTTCATCCGTGTTGGCGAGAGCGACGCTCATCTTTTTTCTGTGGCGCTCATTTATTTGGTTTTTGGACGATCGGTGATGGGTTCGGTGACGATACTGATGTTGTTGATGCCAGAGACGCGGAGGGCGTCGACAACGGAGGCGAAGACGCCAAAGGGCACGGTTTCATCGCAGCGCAGAAAAACGGCGTCTTGCTGATCTTTCAGCTTGGCCTTCACTTTGTCGCCGAGTTCATGGACGTTGACGGGTGCGTTGCCTATATAGACGAGTTGCTGCTTGTCTACTGAGACTACGACGCGCTGCTCTGGGCTTTCTTTAACGGTGTGCGTTTTTGGCACGTTAAGTTCGATGCCGGACTGAAGTATGGGGGCTGTAATCATGAAAATGATGAGGAGAACCAACACGACGTCCACGAAGGGGACCATGTTGATCTCGGAGAGCGAGGATTGCGTGCCTCTTTGTACGGATGCCATGTCTCTTCCAGTTTATTTTCGGCCAGCGATGCCGTGGGCCTAGCCCGAAAATTTAGGTGAAAGTTTTTTCGATTTGCGCGGCGACTTCTAGAGTAAAGGTGTCGAGGCGCTGCGCAAGGTTGCGAATATTTGCCAAGAATTGATTATAAAAGATTACGGCTGGGATGGCAGTGACCAAACCTGCCGCGGTGGTGAACAGCGCTTCGGAAATGCCAGGTGCCACGGCGCGGAGGCTGGCGGAACCGGCGGCGCCGAGGCCGGAGAAAGCGTCGATAATACCCCAGACGGTGCCGAACAGGCCGATGAATGGGGAGACGGAACCCGTAGTGGCGAGCCAGGACATCCCTTTTTCCGCGCGACGAACTTCTTCGGCGGCAGCCAATTGCATATTTACGGTGACGGCCGAGAGACTTTTTAGTCTGCCGCCGGAACTGGGATTCGCGGAGTTGGGCGAGACCTGGCTTTGCAGCTCACGATAACCGAAGGCATACACGGTGGCGTATGGGGAGCCGGCTTGCGCCAAGGCTTGGGGATTGGCGATTCCGTGAGTGGCGCGGAAGATGCGGAGAAATTGGTCGCCTTCGCGTTTGACGCGACCGAAGAAACCCAGTTTCTGGAAAATCATGGCCCACGAGACGATGGAGAAGATCAGGAGAAGCGCGAGAACTCCACGGGCGACCCAACCGGTTTGTTCGAGAATGCTGCCGATGTCGGTCAAAAAGAACGCAGCGAACAGAAAAATGGTTTACCCCTCAGTGAAAGCGAATTTTTAGTGACTCAAGAACCGTAGCATACGCATAGATGGGACGCAACGAAACGTAACACTAATGGTTACGAGCGTTTCGTGAGCGGAAATGGCACGAGAGCTTCGCACATTACCAAAAACCCCAGACGCAACTTCGTCGTCTGGGGCACCCGGCAGCCGTGTTTGGCACAATGGGGAAGACCTGGTTGAGGGCTATGGTAGACTGCGAATTCAGATGGATAAGGCCTTCGATATCGGCGTTGAGTCGTTAAGCAGGAGCGGCGGCGCCGAGAACGGCGGGCTCGTACTCAATCCTTCAGCTCACACTGGCCACACTGTTCATTCCAATAAATTTGATGCTAGCGGCGGGATTAATGTTGCTGACGGCGTGGTGTCTGCTGATGCGACTGCGCAGGGTAGAGGTTTTGGCGATACGGCGAATGGGGGGACATTTTTTCTGGAGACGTTTGGGTGCCAGATGAACGACCACGATTCGGAGAAAGTGGCGGGGCTGCTGCTGTCGCGCGGGTACCGGCAGGTGGAGACGCCGGAAGCGGCGCGCATGATTCTTTACAACACGTGCAGCATTCGAGAGAAGGCGGCGCAGAAGGTGTTTTCGCGGCTGGGAGAATATCGCGAGCGCGGCGCGGATAAAATTATCGGGGTGCTGGGATGCGTGGCGCAGCAGGAAGGGCAGGATATTTTTAAGCGGGCGCCGTGGGTGAGTTTAGTGTGCGGGTCGGCGAGTTACCGGAAATTGCCGGAGATGCTGGCGGAGCTGGAAGCTGGAAACAAGCGAGTCACGGGGCTGGATAACGATACGGATGAAACGTTTGAGACGGAGATTACGCGGCGTGACAATCCTTGGCGGGCGTATCTGACAATTATTGAGGGGTGCGACAAGGCTTGCGCTTATTGCGTGGTGCCGCACACGCGGGGGCCGGAACGTAGCCGCGGGAGCGAATCGATTTTGCGGGAAGTGCGGCAGCTGGCGGAGCTGGGATATTCCGAAGTGCAATTGTTGGGGCAGACGGTGAATTCTTATGTGGATCCGACTGCGCGAGGGATGAAATTTTCGGAGTTGTTGCTGGAAGTGGCGCAGGCGGCGGAGATTCGCCGGGTGAGATTTACGACATCGCATCCGCGGGATTTTGGGGCGGATATTGTGGAGGCGATTGATCGGGAGCCGAAACTTTGCGATCACATTCACTTGCCGGTGCAGTCCGGGTCGACGAAGGTTTTGCGGGCGATGGCGCGGACGTATACGCGCGAGGAATATCTGGAGAAGATTGCGCTGATACGCTCGGCGGCGCGGCCGATCAGCATTACTACGGATATTATTGTGGGATTTCCGGGCGAGACGGATGCGGATTTTGCAGAGACTTTGAGCGTGCTGGATGAGGCGCAGTATGACGGGGTTTTTGGGTTTAAGTATTCGCCGCGGCCGAATACGCCTTCTTTGGCGTTGAATGATCCGATTTCGGAGGAGATCAAAGGGCAGCGGTTGGCGATGATTCAGGAAAAGCAACGGGTGATTCAGACGGCGCGGAATTTGGCGATGGTGGGGCAGGAGTTGGAGGTTTTTGTTAGTAACAAGTCGCGGCGGGAGAATCAGTGGTCGGGGCATACTACTTCGAATCGGGTGATAAGTTTCTCTTCACAACAGCCGGGGCTTCTGGGAAGCTACGTGCGCGTGAGGGTGACGGAGAGTGGGACTGGGAGTTTGGTGGGAGTCGAGGTTCGAAACTAGAGGTTGGAAGTTAGAGGTTGGAGCGAAGAGTGGGCGGATGGATCGAAGAGAGAGCGGATAGATCGAAGAGAGATTCCTCCGCGGCGTAAGCCGACTCCTTCGCAGGAGCGAAGGAGAAGAAGGAGCGTCGGCTTACTTCGGTCCTGCCTGCGGCAGCAGGCGGAATGACCGGGTTGTGGCGGGCGGGCGACTGGAGTTCGAGGTTGGAAGTTAGAGATTCGAGGTTCGAGATTGGATGAAAGCGGAGAAGGCCCCACCCTTGCAAAAACCGCAAGAGTGGATCACCCAAAGGCTCTTTTAGTGCGAGTGCTGCTGATCGGGGGTCCAACGTGGAAGTGGAAATGAAGATTCGTGGGCTGATGATGGATCCCGTAACGAATATGCCGATTGTGGTGTTGAAGGATGTGGGCGGGCAGGCGATTTTGCCGATTTGGGTGGGTGTGTATGAGGCGAATGCGATTGCGCTGGAGATTGAGAAGGTCCAGACGCCGCGGCCGATGACGCACGATTTGTTGAAGAATGTTTTGCTGGGGTTGGAAGTGCGAGTGCAGAAAATTATTGTTAGCGAATTGAAGGACGATACGTTTTATGCGTTGATTTGCGTGGAGCGCGATGGGGAGATGATGACCATTGATTCGCGACCTAGCGATGCGTTGGCGCTGGCTCTGCGGATGGATTGCCCGATATTTGTGAATGATCAGGTGTTGAAGAATTCTAAGGTGTCCAGCGCGATTAGTGAGCGGACTACTAATGAGCAGTTGCGGTCGTGGCTGGAAGGGTTGTCGGATGATGATTTGGGTAGATACAAGATGTAGGTAGGTGGTGTGAAGGTTTGGGCTGACTTCAAATAAGAAACGGAAAACCCAAGACCCAGGTTCAAACTCAAATTCGAACCTCGGGCACCCAGCTTCAAATTCCTCCCCAGTAGAAACTTCGGTTATTTTGCGTTTCACGCTATTGAGAAAAAACTTCTTCGAATGTTGTGAAAGAACGGGAAACCCAGACCCAGGTTCAAACTCAAATGCGAACCTGGGGCACCCGAACCCCCTCTCATTTGAGAACTAAAAAAATCTCTCAGATCTGAAGACTGAAAATAATTTAGATACTGGCTGCAGAAATGTGCGTGGCGGCGGGAATGTGCTTAACCAGGCGGCGGGTCATGCGGCGCCAAGTGGCGAGGAGGACTACGCCTATGAGGATTAGGGCAAGGCTTAGGCCGGCCCACAGGCCGAAGGCACCCCAGTTGCGATTGAAGCAGAGCCAGGAGCCGAGAGGGAGGCCGATGATCCAGTAGGCGATTAAGTGGCAGAGCATGGGGGTGCGGGTGTCGCCGGCTCCGCGAAGTGCGCCGGTGGCTACGGTTTGAATGCCGTCGAAGAGCTGGAAGGCGGCTCCGGCGGCGAGAAGAAGAGTGGTGGCCCGGATCACGTCAGTCGCGGGCGTGTACATGCGCGCGATTGGGTGCGGAAAAATCAGCAATGCGGCGCTGGCGCAGGTCATGAACGCGGCTCCCAGAAAAATTGCGGTGTTGCCTGCATCGCCTGCGGCGCGGGGATCTTTGCGGCCGATGGCCTGGCCGACGCGAACGGCAGCTGCGGAAGATATTCCGAGCGGGACCATCCAGGTGAAGGCTACGGTGTTGAGCGCAATTTGATGGCTGGCGAGAGGCACGGGGCCGAGGCGCGCGATTAATGCGGTGACGAGAGCGAAGATGCCGCCCTCAAGGGTGAATTGAAGGGCCGCGGGGTAACCAAGAGTGAGCAGGCGGCGAATGCGCGGGAGGTCGATATCGACAGGAGTTTTTAGCAGATCGGTGCGATGGCGCGCGTCGTACCACAAGAGGTAAATGATGAGCACGGCGGCCATGTACAAGCGCGCGAGTGCCGTGGACCATCCGGAGCCTACGGCGCCCAAGGCGGGCGCGCCCCATTTGCCGTAGATCAGCACCCAGTTGCCGACGGCGTTGACAATGTTGGCGGTGATGAGCGCGAAGGCGACGATGCGGACCATGTTCATGGCCTGGAGGCAACGGCGCACCGCGAAGTACAGCAGCAAGGGGAAGAGGCCGACCGCGAGAGCTTTGGTATAGGGAATGGCAAGCGCGAGAATCGCGGGGTCAATATACATGCTGCGAAGAAGCTTGGGCAGCAGCCATACCGGCGCAGTGAGGATGGGGGTGAGCGCGATGCTCAGGTAAATACTGTTGATTAGGGAGCGGTGGCAGTCTTCGCGCTGACCGGCGCCGAAAGCCTGCGACACGAGAGTGTCGAGTCCCATAAGCAATCCACCACCGAAGAGTGCCAGGACAATGAAGATATTGGAGCCGAGGCTGACCGCGCCTATGGCGGTGGCGCTGTCGGGGAGATGGCCGACCATCACGGTGTCGACGATGGCCATGCTCATCCAGCCGAGCTCGGCGAGTACCAACGGGAGGGCGAGTCGCATCGTGGGCGGAAATTCTCTGCGGAGAGTTTTCAGACGGAGCATGAGACGGTTGTGTGGGATGAAGTTTAAGCGGAGGAGAGGGAAGTGGCAAACGGGCCGGAACGGAAGGTGATTCGATCGGCGGTTTCACGGCGCTCAAAGCTACCCGCGAACGTGTTGCGATTTAGAGGTGAAGTGTTTGCTAGGGATGAAAAATCCAGGTTTCGTTGGTGGCGCGATCGTTGTCGGGATAGCCGCCGGCTAGAAGAACGTTGCCGTCCGTAAGCTTCGTGGCGGTCATGAAGTGGCGCGCGGTGTCGATTTGACCAGAGGCGATTAAAAATTTGCGGGTGGCGGGATCGTACACTTCAACGGTTTTGCTGCCACCGGCGAAAAGCAATTGTCCGGAAGAGAGTTGGATCGCTTCCCGAGGAAGCTTGAAGCGACTATCGTTCAAGGCAGACGCGGCGGTGAAACTTTGCTTTTCGGGGTCGTAAATTTCAGCAGTGTTGAGCTTGCCGCTCCAATCACGATCGTCTGAACCACCGGCGATGAGCACGCGGCCGTCGGGGAGCAATCCTGCGGAGTGCTTGTAGCGAGCGGTCAGCAGGTTACCGGTGACGGTGAATTTTTTTGTGGAGGGATCAAAAATTTCAGCGCTGGCGGTGACGGTGTCTCCTCGTCCACCGGCTATGAGTACACGGCCATCACGCAAGAGAGTGGTGGTTTGCTCGATACGAGCGGAATGCATGGGGGGCAGCGGTTCGAATGTGGAAGTTGTGGCGTGGAAGATTTCTGCGGAAGCAATGCCGCCGGGACCCGGGGTATCGCCCCCGCCGGTGATCAGCACGTCCCCATTCACAAGCAGGGTGGCCGCTGGACCGCCGCGCTTGGAGTTCATTTTAGTGAGCGACGAAAATTTTCCGGTGGCAGGATCGTAAAGCTCGGCAGAATCTGTTTCGTCGTGGCCGATCCAGCCGCCCACGATGAGGACTTTGCCAGAGTGGAGCAAGACGGCGGCGTGACCGACGCGCGGGATCGCCAAGTCGCCGGTAGACTGAAATTTTCCGGTGGCGGGATCGTAGAGTTCGGCGGAGCGATAAAAATCCTGGTTGCGGCGCATGCCGCCAACGATGAGAACCTTGCCGTCAGGTAATAGTGTCGCGGTGTGACCGGAACGCGGTTCAAGCATTGGTGAGGTGGATCGAAGGGCGCCTGGGGTAGCGTTGCCCGCAGCGGTGCCGACGGGTCCCGGATGCGAATCGAATAAGAAACCGGTTGCCGCCAGGAAAAGCATTAAAGCGGAAAATCGAAGCATCTACGACCTCCGAGGAACCGCAGAGAGTTTCGGCGAAATGTACCACGGATTAGACGGGGGAGTTGTAAAAGCGTTGCGTGCGCATTTCGCGGTAGTGGTTGCCTTAATAGTCTCGTTAATTCAATGCTCAGTTAACAAGATAGTGTTAGACTTGATTTCGTTGAAGCCGCAGGAGGTCCGCTGCAATGAAAATCCGATATCAATTTTCGAGAGTGGTTCTTACGGCCGTGCTTTTAACGTGCTTTGGGGCGGTAACGAGCGGGCAGGAGTTAGCTGAGCAGGACCTGCCGACGCTGTCTCCACCGATACGTGCGGCGTTGTATCCCGAAGTGATGTGTGTCCACTGTGTCGTACCGCACTGGGACCGTGGTTATCTTGTGCATGAGGAGTTCGACCGAGACCCGGCAGTGGTCACGATGTACGACAGGGTCGGAAAGAAAGTGCTGGAGGCGCGCATGGTGCCACCTGACGCCGTCAAAGGATCTGTGCGCGCGGCAGGAGCAACAGGGGCGGCAGGGATCCTCGCGATTGGCGGAGGGATCATGGCGGACGGTTCCAGCCAAAGATTCATCGTGAAGAGCGACGCTAGTGGGCGGGTGGTGCAATCGGTGAAGATAGATGATTTCTATCCACAGCAGGCTTGCGAGGCGATGGACAGTACTGTGTGGGTCCTCGGATATGAGGCGTTTTACCGATACGATCCGAACTACCGCGATGTTTCAGACGAAGAAAGGAACGTTCTGCGGCACTACAGTTTTGAAAAGGGTTTGCTCGGCGGTTTCGTTTCGATCGGTTCGATCTCTAAATCGAGAAACGTGAGTATGCAAATTGTCCATCCTGGCAAGACTTTTCTGCGGTGTGGCAAGGACCGTGTTGCGCTTCTGTTGGGGGCTACTGCCGAGTATATCGAGGTAGATACTTCGACTGGAAAGCTATCGCGCTGGAAAGTCGCTCTGCCGTCCGGGCTTGGCGAAAAAACGAACGGATTTGCGGTGACTGAGGAGGGGAGAAGTTTTGTAGGTCTCAGCGATTTTAGTGATAAGGACAACATGAGGACGACTGGGTTGTACGAATTGAAAGCTGACAGCGGGACTCAGGTTGCAACGCTCGTGCCGGTCGCAGGGACAATTACAAAGTATGATCCGAGCAAAATCGCTCCCGATGGCACCTTCCTCTACCTTTGGGGAGCGGACGGGAATGAGCTGGTGATGCGACGGCAAGGGGACGGCTGGGGTCTCACGTGGGCGAGGGTCTCGGCGTCTGCGACGGCCTCTAATTAGCGGGTCGTGATGAGCAAGCGGATTACGTCATGGCGAAGGAGGCCAGAGAACCTCGTAACGTTAAGGCCACCCAGGATTTCCACCGACGATTTTGTGCGCTATAGTTACTTTTCGCTTGCCATTCTATGGGCTAGGAACGTAAAGTTAGCTAGCTCTAGGGGGTTTTCCACGGACAACACCCATATCTGGGATGCGGTTTGCCGGATCGCGACGGTGAAAAGTTGAGCGCGCGGGCGGAGGCAGAAAAGATATGACTGCCGTCATCACGGTTGCAAATCAAAAAGGCGGCGTCGGAAAAACCACCACGGCGATCAATCTGGCAGCATCGCTGGCACATCGCGGAAAACGCACGCTGCTCATCGATTTAGACCCTCAAGCAAATTCCACCATCGCATTTTATGATTCAGGAGAAGTGGCCACGTCGATGTTTGACGTGTTGAGCGATCACCGCGCGGAAATGAAGACGGTGGTGAAGGCCACGAAAGATCCCATGCTGTTTGTGGGGCCGGGACGACTGTCGCTGGCGAAGCTGGAGCAAGTTCTTGCGGGACAATTCGACGCGCCATTTAAATTGAAGGATGCGCTGGCGCCGATGCAAAAAGACTACGACTACATCGTGCTGGACACTCCGCCTTCGCTGGGAATTTTGACGGTGAATGCGCTAGTGGCGTCGACGCATTTGCTAGTGCCGATTCAGGCGGCGTATTTTGCGATTGAAGGCACGGATGATTTGCTGGAAACGTATGAGCGAATTCGCGCGCGGCCCAATCCTGGTTTGAAAATGCTGGGCGTGGTGATTACGCTGTTTGATAAGCGCACGAATATTTCGCGCGATACACATGAACAGATTCGCACGGTGTTCGGCGAAGTGCTGTTCAAGACGAAGATCAGTAAGAATGTGCGGCTCGAAGAGAGTCCCGCGTACAAGGAAACCATTTTGACCTTCGCTCCCAAATCGCCGGGAGCGCTGGAGTACAAGAAATTGGCCGGGGAGGTTATCCAACGTGTTGAAGAGAATCGGCTTGCCAGCCACGCTGAAGATGCGGCATGACGCGCACTACGTCGAATCATTAACGAGCTACAGCGGCGCGGCAGTAGGAAGAATGATTCCGGTGGAGCAGATCCGTCCGAACCCGGACCAGCCGCGGAAGGCTTTGGGAGATTTGCGCGAACTGACCGACTCGATCCGCGAGAAAGGCGTGCTGGAGCCGCTGCTGGTGCGGTTTATTGCGCGCGAGGATTGCTTTTATATTATTTCGGGTGAGCGCAGATATCATGCTTCACGCGCGGCTGGGTTGCGCGAAGTTCCGTGCATTGAAAAGACTGCGGATGATGCCGAGACGCTGGAAATTGGGCTGATTGAAAATTTGCAGCGCAAGGATTTGACGGCGTTCGAAGAAGCCGAAGGGCTGGACCGGCTGGGCACGCAGTTTGAATATACGCATGACGATATTGCGCGAAAGATCGGGCGGGCGCGGACTTCAGTTACGGAGACACTTTCGTTGCTGCATATTCCGGAGGCGCTGCGGAAGAAGTGCGCGGAGCAGGGGATTCTGACCAAGTCGCTGCTGCTGCAAATTGCGCGGCAGCCTACTGAGAAGAAGATGATGGAGACGATTCAGCGGATTATGCAAGGCGGGTTGACTCGCGATGAAGCGCGCAGGGAACGGCAGGAGCATGTTACCGGGCCCCAGCGGCCGCAGCCGTTTTTGTTTCAGTTTGAGCCGGAAGACGAGGAGTTTAAGTTCAGGATTCAGTTTAAGAAGAGCCATGTTACGCGGGACGAATTGATCAGTACGCTAAGGGAGATTTTGTCGCAGTTGGAGGGTGATTCGTCGGGATCGTCGTCGAAGTCGAATTCTACCGCGGCGTAAATTCGGGTAATTGCTGGAAACGACGGGTTGAGGCGGCTTGGATCTCACACTGTCCGGTTTCTTACCGCTCCTGAAAAACTAACATTTCAAATTGAGTGGTGAATTATGGCTCTGGAGCTATCGCCGCGTCAGATAGGTACGCTAGAGCGATTGGTGGCGGCGGGATTTCGTCCTATTGCGATTCCGCCGTATGAGAGTGCGCTATGCATGCGTAAGGGGGAGTGCGCGGTGGTGTTGGCTCCGGTGCCGAATGGTGGATTGAAAGTGCTGGCGCCGGCTTCTTATTTGGTGGATGGAAATTTTGGCGTGCGATTGAAACGTGGAGACGGTGAAGTATTTGTTTGGAAGAAGTTGGAGATTACTGCGACGCCTGAGCGGTTGGAGGAGTTGGCGGGGTTTCGGCGGGAGTTGATGGAGATTCTGGAGTTGGCGCCGGCGACGTAGTGATGGCTTGCTCTTGAGAGATTTTAGTGTGAGGTAGGAGACTCTCAGAAGAAACTATAGAAAAAGTTCGGCGAAAGTCTGAGTCAAAAGTTCCACCCTTGCAAAAACCGCAAGAATGGGGCACCCAAATTCAAAGGCGGGAAGCCTAATTCAAAGATAAAAACTCAAATTCAAAGGGAAGAGAAACGCAGAGAAGCGGATGGAAACAGCGAAGAGAGATTCCTCCGCTTCGTAAGCCGACTCATTCGCGGGAGCGAATAAGAAGATGAAGCGTCGGCTTACTTCGGTCGGAGGCTGTGACTTTTTTTGTGGGATTGAGGTCGTTTTCGGTTATATGGATACATGAGCTATTCGGGAGCAGGGGAAGTGGTTGGAGAGGTGCGGTTACGAAGGCCGGAGCGACGGCAGATGGCGTTGGTGCCGCAGTGCCCGGACGATTTAGTGGCGGCCACGCACGGGGTACGCACGGTGGCGGCGGTGGTAGCTAAACTGGATCTGTCGGCCTTTCGTGAGCCGATCAAAGCGCGTGAAGGAGTAGCTGGCCGAGACGCGACCGATCCGGAGTTGCTGGTGGCGTTGTGGCTGTATGGCTGCATCCGCGGGATCGGGTCAGCGCGAGAGCTGGCGCGGCGCTGCGAGGAAAGTACGCCGTTTCGCTGGCTGTGCGGCGGGGTGGGAGTGAACCACCGGATGCTGTCGGATTTTCGGACCGATCACGGCGAAGCACTGGACCAGTTGTTCACCCAGGTGCTGGCCTCGCTGGTGGATCAGGAACTGGTATCGGTAAGCCGGGTGAGCCAGGACGGAGTGCGGGTGCGGGTGAGCGCGGGAGCGTCCAGTTTTCGACGTGAACAGCGGCTGCGCAAGTTGCTGGGGGAAAGCCAAAAGCACGTAGCGGAACTTCGGCGGCAAGTCGAGGAGCCGGAAAAGTTGTCGGTTGCCGCGGTGCAGAAGAAAAAGGGGGAGCAGCGGGTGGCCCAAGAAAGGCAGCGGCGTTTGGAACAAGCGCTGGCGCAACTACCGGAGCTGCAGCAGCGCCAGCAGGAACGCGCCAGCCGGGCGGGCCAAGGAAAATACGGGCAGAAGATTCGGAACCAAGAGTTGCGGGTGAGCAGCAGCGACCCGCAAGCGCGAGTGATGAAAATGCCCAACGGCGGATACAACGCCGCGTACAACGTGCAAGTGGCCAGCGACCCGCAAAGCCGGGCGATCCTGGGAGTGGAGGTGAGCAACCAGGGCTATGCTTCGTGCGGACTGAGCGAAGCGATGCGCGAGCAAGTGGAGCGCCGCAGCGGAAGAAAGGTACAGCAGCAATTGCTGGACGGCGGCTACTTGCGCAACCGGGACATCGAACGCGCGCACCAACAAAGGGTGGAATTATTCGTGCCTCCCAAAGGAGCGCGCACGGCCAAGAATCGCGGGCGGGAGCTGGAACTGCACAGAGGAGATAGCGCAGCGCTACAAGCCTGGAAGCAGCGCATGGCCAGCGAGGAGGGGCAGAAAATTTACCGGCAGCGAGCGGCGACCAGCGAAACCATCAATGCGGACCTGCGCAGTTATCGGGGTTTGACGCAAATTACGGTTCGCGGCCTAAACAAAGCACGTTGTGTCGCGCTGTGGTGCGCGCTGGCCTACAACCTGATGCATTTCGCCACGGCATTGCAGCAATAACCAAGCAGGGACACGGAGATGAATCGCACAAGCGGTCCGGCAAAGCAGTCGGCGCAACAGATCATCAGCAACAAAGGGCTCAGCACTTCGAGCACACGCCTCGCCCGCTAATTTAGTCACAGCCTCTCGGAATGACAATGTTGGTGGCGGGGCGCGAGGCTTCGGCCGGAATGACACTGCTGCAGTGGGCGCACGGGAAGATGAGGGAGCGTGAAAGAGGAGTTGACGGAATACACGATCAGAGAACCCACCTTCGA
This sequence comes from uncultured Acidobacteriota bacterium, assembly GCA_963733775.1. Classification (GTDB taxonomy): domain Bacteria; phylum Acidobacteriota; class Terriglobia; order Acidiferrales; family UBA7541; genus Acidiferrum. Next base: position 274,700 of record CAVTEE010000007.1, read on the forward strand.
AGACAAAACCGAGGTCAATGCAAAGGCAAGGAAACCGCAGGCGTGGTCTAGTGGTGTGCGGTTTGCAATTGGGCGGGGGAGACTGCAAACTGGAATTTATGGACACTTACGACATTATTTGTTTTGGGGCTGGGCCTACGGGGCTGGCTACTGCAATTGAGGCAAAGCGAGCGGGGATGCGTCCGCTGGTGATTGATAAGGGGACGCTGTGCAATTCGATTTTTAATTATCCGGTGAATATGTATTTTTTTACCACGCCGGAGTTGCTGGAGATTGGCGATTTGCCGTTGGTTTGCGCCGCGGAGAAACCGACGAGGGTGGAGGCGCTGAAATATTACCGGAAGTGCGTGGAGCATTTTGCGCTGGAGGTGCGGCTGTTTGAGTTGATTGAGGGGCTGGAGGGTAGTGACGGGAATTTTACGGTGCATACTCGCGCGCAGGATGGAACGAAGCAGAAATATCACGGGAAGAAGATTGCAGTGGCTACCGGGTATTACGATTTGCCGAACGTGCTGGGAGTGCCGGGCGAGGATTTGCCTAACGTGTCGCACTACTATACGGAGCCGCATCCCTATTGGCGGCAGAATGTAGTGGTGGTGGGAGGGAAGAATTCGGCGGCGGAGGCGGCGCTGGATTTATATCGCAATGGAGCGCACGTGACGATGGTGCACCGCGATGCGGAGCTGGGGTCGACGATTAAATATTGGGTGCGGCCGGATATTGAGAATCGGATCAAGGCGAAACAGATTACCGGGTTGTTTAATACGCGGGTGAAGGAATTCACGGAAGACTACGTGGTGGTTGAAAACGACAGCGGGGAGAAGCGATTGCCTGCGAAGCAGTCGTTTGCGCTCACGGGATATCACCCGGACTATACGTTTATCAAGAGCCTTGGAGTGCGGCTGGATGAGAAGACGCTGAAACCGGAGTTGAATCCGGAGACGCTGGAGAGCAATGTGCCGGGAATTTTTCTGGCTGGGGTGGTGATTGGGGGGCGGCACACCAGCGAGATATTTATCGAGAACGGCAGATTTCACGGAAAGCTGATCATCGATTCGCTGGCGAGCAGAGCGCAGGCGGCGCGATAATTGCTGATGGTTGTTGGACGCGAATTTGCCCGATGGGTGGGCGTTTGTTAGAGTTAGAGCATGGCATCAGGCCTCCGGGAAGTAGCTGAAACTTTCAGCACGTTAGCGAAGGGCTTCAGCGTCACATTTCGCAATATATTCCGCAAAACGGTTACGGAAAATTATCCGTACGAGAAGGTGCATTTCCAGGCGCGCTACCGCGGGATTCATGTGTTGCACCGCGACGAGAGCGGACTGGAGAAGTGCGTGGGATGCTTTTTGTGCGCCGCGGCCTGCCCGGCCAACTGCATTTACATTGAAGCGGCGGAAAATACCGATGTGAACCGAATTTCGGCGGGCGAACGCTACGCCAGCGTGTACAACATTGATTATTCGCGATGTATTTTTTGCGGGTATTGCGTGGAAGCTTGCCCGACAGACGCGATTACGCATGGACACGGATTTGAGCTGGCGACGTATGACATTAATTCGCTGGTTTACCGCAAAGAGCAACTGCTAGAGAAGACTCCGGCTGCTGAAACTACGGCTGCGCGATAAATCCTCCTCGCAAGAAAAACCTATAACTGTATTTTTGAATTTCCATCCAAGCCAAAGCCGAGAAATTGTCACGGAACGGCATAGCGCAGCCGTGTCGCAATAAGTTCCCGTAGCAACTTCCCGCAGAGACTTCTCGAATAACTTCGAGCGCACCAGACCGTGAGGCCACGGGCGACAGCGTTCGTGGATTACACGGTGATTCCGCAGCTTTCCCCAAATTTGAGTCTCATAAGTTATATTATGTTAACTAAAAAATAAGGAACTCTTCTGGGCCCAACCCCGTCAGGTCAAGTCCCCTGCAGCTGGTTAAGCCTTCAGCTCTCTTTCACTGGGGATGCGAGCATCCTGCTCGTTCGACCAATCCATTCATTGAAGATTCGCGACTATTAGTGCTTCGCGGTTTTCTGCTGGTCTAGTTCATATTTGATGTTTTGTTCGACGAGGTGGGGGTCGGCTCCGACGATGCGGCGACCGTTGATGAAGATTGTGGGGGTGCTGGAGACTTGGAGGGCCAGGCCGTCTGCGCGGCTGGCTTCGACGGCAGCGGCGGCTTCGGGGCTGGCTACGCAGGTCTTGAAGGCGTCGGGATTCAGGCTGATCTGCGAGGCGTAGTCGGTTAGCTTAGCGTAGGAATTTTCGGGCGAGATGACGTCCTGATTGCCGTATATAAGGTCGTAAAGCTTCCAGAAGGCCTTGGGGTCCTGGTTGTAGGCGCATCGGCCGGCTATGGCGGCGCTGCGGGCCCAGGGATGCTGCTCGAGGGGGAAATCCTTGAACACCAGGCGCACCTGGGGATAGTTGGCCAAGAGGCCCTGAAGCACGTCGTGGAGGCTTCTGCAGACCGGGCATTCGAAGTCGGAGAACTCCACCATAGTTATGGGGGCCTTGGGGTCGCCCCAGACGGGTGCGTCTTTAAGCTGAAGCTTGGCGCGATTCTCTGCCGTGGGGTCTTTGGTCAGGTCGGACAGTTCTCCACGCAATAGATACTTGCCGTCTTTGCTGACATAAAACTGCACCGATTGCACGTTGTCTTCAATTTTTACGAAGATGTCGGTGGCTAGCAATCCGGGAACGCTCGATTCCTTGAGAGGGCCGACGGTGACTTGCACGTCGGGACCAAAGGCGTAAAGGTTGCGGAGATAGGCTTCCACGGATTTTTGGATTGGGGACGGTGGAGTGGTTGTTGCGGGAGGTGCCGAGGCCGGCGCGGGTGGTTTGGATTGTTGCGCGAAGACAACCGGCGCGATGAGGAAACAAAAAGCGGCGACCAGAGATTGTTTCGTAAGGGTATTCACGCGTCTCCTGTTTTTAGTGCTGCTCTTGATTTTGGAAATGTCACGCTGATCAGGGAATCCAACGCTGCGCGATCGGGAACGGGCGGCCAAAACCAAACGCACGCGAAGTAATTTTGAGACCGGGCGCGGCTTGCTTGCGCTTGTATTCGTTGCGGTCCACCAATAGAGCGATGTCGCGCACAAGTTTGAGATCATAGCCGAGGCGATCGGCAATTTCCTGGGGACTTTGTAAATCCTCGATGTAGGCCTTGAGGATGCGATCGAGCACGTCATAGGGAGGCAGAATGTCTTCGTCCTTCTGATCGGGGCGTAACTCTGCTGAGGGCGCTTTATTGATACTCGATTCAGGGATCAATTCCCTCTCGCGATTAATCCAATTGGCTAATTCGTAGACCATCAATTTGGGAACGTCGGAAAGAATGGCCAAACCTCCGGCCATGTCACCGTACAAAGTGCAGTAACCTACAGCAAGTTCGGATTTATTTCCGGTGCTGAGCACCATGGAGCCGAATTTATTGGATAGCGCCATCAGATAATTTCCCCGTATGCGCGCTTGTATATTTTCCTCAGTGACATCGGGCTTCAACGTTTTGAAGACTGGCGCGGTGACTCTTAGATAGGCATCGAAGACGTCGCCGATAGGCATGGTGATCATATCGATGCCGAGATTTTTGGCAACGGTTTCGGCGTCGGTCTTGCTTCCCGGTGACGAATACGGGCCGGGCATGGAGACGCCGAGAACATTTTCTGCTCCGAGGGCATCCACAGCGATGGCCGCGACCACCGCGGAATCGATGCCGCCGCTGAGGCCGACCAAGACTTTTTTGAAGCCGCACTTTTGCACGTAATCAACGGTGCCGGTCACAATTGCCTGGTAGGCGTAGGCGATTTCTTCATGTGGCTGGTCGTGGATTTCGCCTTTGCCGGTCACGGTATCGAAAAACACCAGATCTTCTTCGAAGGCGCGGGCTTGCGCGGCAACTTTGCCGTCGGCCGTGAGCGCCATGCTGGCGCCATCAAAGATCAAGCTGTCATCGCCGCCAACCTGATTCACGTAGACGATGGGCCGGTTATGATGCACGGCGATAGAACGCAACATCTCGAGGCGCAAGCCGCGTTTGTCGATGGTGTAAGGCGAAGCAGAAATGTTCAGAAGGACGGTAGTTCCCTGCGCGATAATTTCGGTTACGGGGTCGCGATCGTAGCGGCGATTAGCCCAGAAATTTTTGTCGTTCCACACGTCTTCGCAAATGGTGATACCCAACTGCTCTTGCCCAAGTCCAAATACGGACTGCCGGTCGGCGGGTTGAAAATATCGCGATTCATCGAAGACATCGTAGGTGGGCAAAAGCATTTTGCTTTGCTCAAAAACAATGCGGCCTTCGCAAATCAACGCTGCCTTGTTGGCGATGGATTTTCCAATGGATTTTTCGCGGCCGTTTTTCACGCGCCCGGCATAGCCGACTATCGAAGGCAACGGCAGCTTGGCGGCGAGTTCCTTTAGTTCCTTGCGATTGCGGTCGATGAAGGCGGGACGTTCGAGCAGGTCCTGAGGTAAATAGCCGCAAAGACAAAGCTCGGAAAAAACGGCCAAGTCCGCGCCTCGTTGATGGGCGGTGGTGGCCAAGCTCAAAATGCGAGCGGCATTGCCTGCGAAATCGCCGACGGTGGGATTAAACTGCGCGAGCGCTATTTTCATGCCCGGATTTCAGGATACGGTTCGTTGGGCTTGAAAGCAAATGGTGCGGGGGGCGGGAGTCGCGTAGATGAAAAAGTTTGAGGATGTAGTTACGTAGCTACTCGGAAAGTCCCAGGGACACTCCTTCCCTACCCGGTTTGGGATCTATCCTGATGGATCGATCGGCAGACGACTGGACCAATTGCAATATGGCCGGGAGCAGTTCGGTGTACAGGCTCATCTTGTCGAGAAGCGCGGCGGCACCGTAACTGGCGGCGAGGGATTTAGCTTCTTCGTCGTTAGCGAAGGAGATGGCCAAAGTATATTTAATGCAATTCAGCTGAGCTTTAACGAGGGGAGGCTGCAGATCGCGCTTCTGCGGAAGGTGCAGGTCGAGGAGCAAAATGTCGGGTTTGAAATCTGCAACCAACTGCATGGCTGCGGGAAAGGAGGAAGCTTCTCCGACGACTTTTACGCGTGGCTCGTCGACGAGAAGCTTTTTGATGGCTTCGCGCATGATTTCGCTGTCGTCGGCTAATAGTACCTTGATAGGTAATACTGGCTTAACGGTCATAATTGACCTCCGGGCGCCTGGAGACTGGATTGTTATAACAGAAGTGGTGGAACGATGCCAGTTTTAGTAGCAATGTAGGGCAAACAACAGAACACTGACAGGGCTGCACGAAACGATGATTCCCCCCAAAAAAAAGGCTCCCGACGTGGTATCAGGAGCCCAAAGAAAATTTACGCGTTTCGTCAAATCGATGCTGGCCAATTAAACGCTGAAAGAGCTGCCGCAGCCACAGGTGCTCTTCACGTTGGGATTATTGAATTTGAAGCCAGCACCTTCCACGGTTTCGATGTAGTCGATTTCAATGCCGTCCAGGTACATGGAACTCATCTGGTCGACGGCCACCTTCAAGCCATCAAACTCAAAAATCTGGTCGGTATCATTGGTCTGGTTTTCAAACGCCATGTGATATTGGAACCCCGAGCAGCCACCACCTACGACGGCAACGCGCAGGGCGGCTGGGGAGGGGTTCTGCATAGTCATGATTTCTTTGACTTTGGTGCTGGCAACGGGCGTCAGATTAATCATAATTCCTTTGGCCTCCGGTCGCGGGCTCAGGCCGCGATCCTTGATTCATTATAGCAAACCTTTGGAATTGCTGCACGGCGCGGCGTTCCAAAAGCGCACGCGGCTGGAAACACCCGGAGGCACTTTTCTCAAAAAGCCGCGCAGGTTCGTCTACAATGTGATGCATCTATGGCACATAAGGTCACACTGATACCTGGCGAAGGGATTGGCCCAGAGGTAGCTGCTGCCGTGCGGCGTATTTTGGCGGCAACTGGCGTGAAGATTGAATGGGAAGAGTTGGAAGGCCGCACTGACAAGAGCACCGAAAAGGGTCAGTTGGTTAGCCAGTCGGCGGTTGACTCCGTCAGGCGCAATCACGTGGCGCTAAAAGGGCCGATGGCTACCGCCATTGCGGGCGGCGCGCCCAGTGTGAACGTGGCGCTGCGTAAGACGCTGGATTTGTACGCAAACTTACGGCCGGTGAAGAATCTGCCGGGAGTTAAATCGCGATTTGAGGGCGTGGATGTAGTGTTGGTGCGGGAAAACACCGAGGACTTGTATTCAGGATTGGAGCATGAGGTTGTTCCGGGGGTGGTGGAAAGCTTAAAAATTATTACTGAGAGAGCTTCCACCCGCATTGCGAAGTTTGCGTTCAGCTACGCAAAAAAAATGGGGCGCAAGAAAATTCACGCTATCCATAAAGCAAACATCATGAAATTGTCGGACGGGCTTTTTTTGAAGTCGATCCGCACGGTGGCGAAGGAATTTCCGGAGATTGAATATCTTGAAATGATCGTGGACAACGCATGTATGCAAATTGTGCTGAACCCGCAACAGTTTGATGTACTGCTGCTGCCCAATTTGTACGGCGACGTGATGAGCGACCTGGCCGCTGGACTGGTTGGAGGGCTAGGTGTGGTCGGAAGCGCAAACATCGGAGATGACGCGGCCATGTTTGAAGCGGTCCACGGCACGGCACCGGATATCGCCGGGAAAGGATTCGCGAATCCGACAGCGTTACTGCTGAGCAGCATTCTAATGCTGGACCATCTCGGCGAACGCGGCGCAGCGCGCAGCATCGAGAAGGCGCTGGAAAAAGTTTATCGCGAAGGCGTGCACACCACGCGCGACGTGGGCGGACAGGCGGGCACGGATGAATTCACCGAAGCAGTGATCGCCGCGCTAAAGTAGGCGATTTTGTGCCGGTTCGAAATGGAGCGGCATTTTCCCTTCCCTTAAACATAAATGAAGAAGCGACAGAAGCACTTCATTCCGTAACAGAAAAGTTACCGATCTCCGTCTTGACAACAGTGTGGACTTGAGTCAAATTGACAGCCGCTGAGGGAGACACCGTTAGTCCTTGGCGCCCTTCCCTAGCATTCCAATTATTTTCTGAAACTTTGAGCTGGAAGCAATGCCGACAAGAGTCTGCATGATTCGACTTCGTCTCGCTGCTGATGTCGCCGGCGGACATCTGCGGTTGTGCACGGACCTGGATGTACAGCTCAAGAATGACGGCATCCAGAGTGCGTTTCACTGATTCCATCATTAACTTACTGTTGCAACCGAGGAGGTAGCCATGAGCACCAACGCAGTCCGTAGTAAGGAGACGACCAGCAACGTTGGCGTCGCCACAGTGGTCATGAAGTTCGAAATTGTCGTAATCCCGGTCTCGGATGTCGACCGCGCGAAGGAGTTTTACGCCAAGCTCGGTTGGCGGCTGGACGCCGACTTCGATAGTGGTAAAGATTTCCGGGTGGTCCAGTTCACACCGCCGGGCTCGGGGTGCTCGATCATCTTCGGTAAGAACGTCACTCCGGCGACACCAGGCGCCGCGCAGGGCCTGTACCTGGTGGTCTCCGACATCCAAGCTGCCCGCAAAGAACTTCTCGACCGTGGCGTCGAAATCAGCGAAGTGTTCCACGACGCCACCGGTGTGTACGCAGGCACGGACGAGCCCTACCTGTTCGGACGGGTGCGAGTCGGCGGTCCAGATACCGAGCATCGCAGCTACCGATCGTTCGCCTCCTTCAAGGATCCGGACGGCAATGGGTGGCTGTTTCAGGAAATCACGACGCGGCTGCCCGGTCGCACAGACCCCGCAACCACGAACTTCGCTTCGGCGAACGATCTGGCAAGCGCATTCAGGCGTGCTGAGGCCGCTCATGGCGAGCACGAGAAGCGTACCGGCGCGGCGGACCCCAACTGGCCCGACTGGTACGCCAAATACATGGTGGCGGAGCAATCCGGTACGGAGCTCCCGACGTAGGCGAGCGCGTGATTGTGGAGGGTCGAAGGGTTGCGCATGAGTCTGTTAATGCGCACGACTTTGTCTTCACTCATTACGCGCCTTAATATCGAGGATTAAATTTTGATAGGGTCTGGTGCTTTTCGATCGCAACATTCATCGAACCGAGCAGCGAGTAGACTTCGACAGTAATTCAATGGGTCACAGGAGGACATATGGCAACGACGAGGATCGCAGTAGCACCAATGAAGGTAGCGGTGATTCCTAAGGCAGGAGCCGATTTTCAGATTGTCGACCGCGAGATTCCCCAGCCGGGTCCAGAACAGGTACGCATCAAGGTGCAGGCCTGTGGTGTCTGCCACAGCGACATGTTCACCAAAGAGGGTTTGTGGCCGGGCATCGAATACCCGCGCGTGCCGGGACACGAAGTCGCGGGCATTGTGGACGAAGTGGGTGCGGGTGTGACCGAATGGAAGAAGGGACAGCGCGTGGGGGTTGGCTGGCATGGCGGCCACGATGGCACATGTCTCTATTGCAGGCGCGGAGATTTTGGTAATTGCCAGAATATGAAGGTGGCGGGCATTAGTTATGACGGCGGATATCAGGAATACATGGTGGCTCCGGCGGAGGCGGTGACGGCGATACCGGAAGGTCTAAGTGACGTCGAAGCAGCACCGCTGCTATGCGCGGGAATCACTACCTATAACGCGCTGCGGCACAGCGGTGCGCTGCCTGGCGACCTTGTCGCGGTGCTGGGTATCGGCGGTCTGGGTCATCTGGGAATTCAATTTGCGAACAAGTTTGGATATAAGGTCGCGGCTATCGGGCGTGGAGCGGAGAGCGGTGCACTGGCAAAGAAACTCGGAGCGAGCGTATACATCGACAATAAAACGACGAATGCAGCAGAGGCATTGCGGAAATTGGGTGGCGCGCAAGTAATTTTAGCGACAGCCCCAAGCTCGAAAGCAATGTCCGAGGTGATCGATGGTCTAGCGCCGAATGGCAAGCTGGTGGTCGTGGGTGCGTCAGCGGATTCTCTCTCGGTTACACCGATACAGCTGATCACTGGTAGCCGCGCGATTCAGGGCTGGGCTTCCGGGACACCGGCTGATGCCGAGGACACGCTGAACTTCGCCGAACTAACTGGGGTGCGTCCGATGATTGAAACATACCCGCTCGATAAAGCGGCTGAGGCTTATGCGCGGATGATGAGCGGCAACGCGCAGTTCCGTGTCGTTTTGACAATGTGAAAGGTGGGGACGGGCGGGTGGTTCGCTGAATAACTTCGCGCCGGAACTAATTGTTCGTTAAGTCCGATACCTGGTACATGTGAGTGCGGCGCTGCTGCTTGCATATCGTATTACAGCGATTGTGGGGACGATGGTTGCAACTGCTGTGCAAGATATTATGGTACGTGCTGCATGAGGGTTGCACCGTATACGCTCGCGTACCCTACGTGCGGGCTTTAAATGTGAAAGGTATTTTGTAAGAAGAGGCGATCATGACCAAGCATCGAATCCGTTTGATCTGTTTAATGGCAGTCTTGCAATTGGGAGCATTTTTGACACCACAGTTTGCTCAGGAGGCGGCCAAGGGCAGCGAAATATCCGACCGACAGAGTTCAATACGCGGGCTGATGGCAGCATTTATACGGACAATCAACACTGCCGAGGCATCGTATCATGCCGAAGAAGGCTCGTATGGATCATGGCAAACCCTCCTTGGAAACGAGGCATATCAAAAATATCTAAATGGTTGGCTCGCACAATTTTATCCACAATTTTACCCAAATCCCACCAAAGTCCAGTTCAGCACGCTGCCAGGAGTACTGCCTAGTCTGAATATGCGACTGAATGTTGCACCTGATGGCCAAAGTTACATAGTCTTCGCAGAAGGTGCAGCGGACAAAACCGGATTCGCTCTCGTCAGCGACGAGCGGGGCATCATCAGGGAGTGTAAGTTTTCTGATTGAGACGTTTTATTACATAGGGACTATTTTGCCAGCAGCAGCGAGGCTGGTGCCCGGTTTGTTCTGCCGGTTCAAACGGTCGATGCAACACCATCTGGTATAAAGCTGTTTTCAAAGGTGGTGTTTATGAGACAAGGGAGACGGTTTGGGCTTTCGGCGGAGCAGAAACTCGAGGTGTGGCGTCGTTGGAAGGCAGGGCAGACGCTGCATGAGATCGGGCGCGCTTTTGGCAAAGAACATTCCTCCATTCGTTGTCTGGTTTCGCGTCACGGTGGGATTGCTCCGGCCGTCCGTCGTCGTGCGCTCCTCGCGCTCACGCTGCGTGAGCGCGAGGAAATCTCCCGCGGGCTGGCTTCCGGTTCGTCAATCCGTGAGATTGCCAAATGTTTAGAGCGAGCGGTATCGACCGTGAGCCGGGAGGTCGCACGTCATGGTGGCCGTCCTGCGTATCGAGCCAGTCAAGCGGACGGCGAAGCCTGGCAGTCGGCCTTGCGGCCCAAGCGCTGCCTTCTTTCCATCAACCTGAAGTTGCGGAACATCGTTGCGAGTAAACTGATTCTGGACTGGTCGCCGAAGCAGATTTCCGGCTGGCTGAATACCCAGTATCCCGATGATGAGAGCATGCGAGTGTCCCACGAAACCATTTACCGAAGCTTGTTCATTCAAGCCCGTGGAGCACTGAAAAAGGAGCTACTGGAACACCTGCGATCCAAGCGTCGCATACGCCGGTCGCAGCACTCTCGTATCTTTAAAGACGGGCGTGGTCAAATCCCTGAGGCCATCTCCATTCGGGAAAGACCCGCGGAAGTGGAGGATCGCTCCATTCCGGGTCACTGGGAGGGCGATCTCCTGCGCGGCTCAGGGAACAGTCACATCGCGACCTTGGTGGAACGCCATTCGCGCTTTGTCATGCTGATCAAGGTACCCAGCCGAGATACGGCGGAGGTTGTGGGAGCATTGAGTAAACACGTTCGTAAACTCCCCGCTACCCTGCGACGGTCACTGACGTGGGACCGCGGACTGGAGATGGCGAAACACAAGGATTTTACGGTGGCCACAGATGTGAAAGTTTACTTCTGTGATCCGCAGAGTCCTTGGCAACGCGGCTCGAACGAAAACACCAACGGGCTGTTACGACAATACTTCCCGAAGAAAACAGACCTGACCGACTATTCCCAGTCGGATCTGAACAAAGTAGCGCTGCGCTTAAATCAACGCCCACGACAAACTTTAGGTTTTCAGACTCCTGCGAGTAAACTTCAAGAAAGTGTTGCGTCGACCCATTGAGACCACCTCTATAAAGGTAGAAGTCAAGAAAAAACACATCTCCTTCGGCTGAAAGTTTTCTTGCTTCTCAGCCCACTTGAGCGAGCGAGATCTGTTCCGACCTACCCGCGCCATGTGCTCGTGGAGCATTGTGCTCCTGTGGTTTGGGTTTTCTCTGCCAGCGGTTTTCATCGCTTCTTGGCGACGAAGCCTGTCAGTTCCGAAACCAACAAAGCAGAACGTGGTCAAATTTGGCGACCATAGTTCTATCTGGGACTCGTGGCCCATAGCTTTTTCTGGTTGTCCGAGAGGGCCTAGGGTCGGGTGTGAGACTGCGTGCGAGGCACACAGCGCCTAACTAACCAGCTGAGACTCGCTCTCGAACCAGAGTGTCTCGAGAACCCCACGGCCACCGCTAGAGAAGATCACCAGGATGGAGCGGATTCGGTCAAAGACACTCAAGCTGTTTGTGGTTTCAGATGTTGGGCGTCGAAGCACACTCCTCTCTTCCATACGATCAGTACGATCGTGGCAATCTTTCTGGCCAAAGTCAGGCGCGCCATCTCTGGCCGCATACCCTTGGCAAGCAAAGCCGTGTAGAACTCCTGGAAGGGGCCCGGCTTGCTGGAAGCCACGGCGGCCGCACCCTTAAACAGGTTCTTCAGATCGTGATTGCAGTTTCGGTTGAGGCCCCGAACCAAGACATTCTTCCTAGATCGTTGCAGTTGTCCGTCGACCTTGCGGTGATCGGCGCTGCTGTGCATCTCGATGGCTAAACCACCGTAATTCCACAACGGCCGCTTGGTGCGAAAACGATGTGGCGTCTGCAGGATGCCCAGCAACACCGCCGCCCGGATCGGACCAATCGAGGGAATCTCACAGAGCCGTTTCCAGGCCTTCTGTTTCTTGCTCTCGGCGAGCAGATCTCTCCGCACTTCCTGGCGCACCACTCGCAATGCATCGAGTTGTTGGTAATAAAATTCCGCCCGCCGGTGCACCCCGGGTTCGTTGATCTTGCCTAGCCACTCGGCACGATGACGCTGCGCATAAACCTGCTTGCCGGTACAAGGAATGGCCCAACTCCGATAAATGGCTTTCACCCGCGACATGACTCGTGTGAGATCTTTCGTCACGGTGAGATAAGTGCGTACCAACTCCTTCAGGGTTCGTAGGCCATGTTCGCCGTGATAAACCGGAGTGAGATGATCGAGACGCAACAGCTCGGCCAATCGGCGAGCATCGATCTTGTCGCTCTGGTTGCCTTCCCGCATGGAGGCATTCTTTCGCGGATCGCACACCAGCAGTTTTGTGACGTGCGGTTTCAGCAAGTCGTACAACCAGGCAGCCGAGGGTCCTTCTTCAAAGGTGACCTGCAAGTCTCCGCGCAGCCCATCGATAAACTGCAGAATCATGCTCGCTTTCGTCTCGATCACGCATTCCATCACGATCTTTCCTGCACCATTCATCACCGCAATCGAAATGCTTTCCTTGTGTACATCCATACCGATATACTTTTTGCTATCCACTGAGGGCGTTCCTTTCTGTAGGGATTGAGGCAAGCACCCAAACCCTACTCCAAAAGGGGCGCCCTTTTAAATTGCGTCGGGTACTCGGAAACTGAGCCACTACCAACTATTCTTATAACACTAAGTGTCCGATACCTTTCAGGTAGCATCCAAAACCATTGTGAGACCAGGCGTCACACTCTTATGCACGATTATGTTCGCGTCCTGGTTCCCTGCCCGGGCGCAAACGGCTATGCGCCAGCAAAATGAGCCAGCCGCGCAAACGGAAAACAAAGAGGCGAATCAACACAAGCCGTCCTTGCTGACACCACTCAAACACTCCACCGTGGATGACACTTATCGCCCCATTACTGGGCGTCAACGGATGCGATGGTTTCTGACCAACACGATTGGGCCGCCGCATCTCGTCGGAGGCCTATTTACGTCGGCTTTTGGTACTGCAGTGGACAGGCCGAAAGAGTATGGGCCAGGCTGGGCGGGATTCGGCGACCGGTATGGCATGCGGCTCACCGGAATTTCTACCGGAAATGCTATCGAAGCGAGCGCGGGAGCGTTGTGGGGAGAAGATCCGCGCTATTTCCGTGTTCCTGACCAGCCTTTTAAAAGACGAATTGGCCATGCTGCCAAACTTACCTTCGTTGCGCGCAGGCGTGACGGACACTTCAAGCCTGCGTATGCCCGTTATATGGCTATCTCCGGGAACAATTTTCTTTCAAACACATGGCGAGTCGATAGTGAGGCAAATAATCACGACGCGGTGATCAGAACAGCGGATGGATTCGCGGGACGGTTTGCGAGTAACCTCTTTGAGGAATTCTGGCCAGACATAAAAACCCTCGTATTTCATAGGTCCCACTGAACTCGAATTGTTGAGTTCGGAAATCACAAGTCGCATAAAGCAAATCACAGTAATACCGTCAAATTATTTTTTCTGGGCTAGGCCGGGAGGGGAGACTGTCCCCCTATTCCATCCGTCGAGACCGAAGTCAAAGACCCCACGTGCAAATGCGGCACGTGGGGCACCCAAATTCGGTTTCAATCACCAACATCTGGGCTACCTGCCCGCCGGAAACGAAAAGCCTCTAGGAGTTCCAGGCGACTTTAGAGAGTTGTTGTTTGCGGGACTCCCATTCAGAGCCTGAGAGCAGACGCGGTGCTACGTCAATCAGGCGCGGGATGAGTTTGAAGACCTTGGCGGCGGACCATGGGTGACCGTCGCGGGTGCGATATTCGCGTATGTTAAGGGCATCGGCCATGCTGGTGAAGGAAATGTCCTGGACGATCATTTCGGCAAGAAATTTGAGGGTCTGGGTTTCAAGGGGATCGTCTTCCAGATGGCGGCAGTCGGCAGCGATGCGGAGACCGAAGGGGATCTCTTCAGAGCCGATTTCGGGCACGGGCTCTTCAGGCTGCTTGCCGGAGACTTCGATCTCGCGTTCCCACTCGAGCGCGACTAGGCTCCAGCCCGCGTCATGCATCTTGGATAAGTAAACGGAAGTGGGGAGGATTGTGACCTTCTCGCGAATGCGGTCGATTTTTTTCACTGGAGTGTCTCCTGAAATCTTCTTGGATACGCAGCTAGACCTGGCGCTAGAAGTAAGAGCAAACTCACGGCCTATCCATATCCTGGCAAGTTCACAATGCGAATGGTCTAGAAATGTGCCAAACACCTGGAGGACTGGGGTTTGTTCTGAGACAGGAATCAGGTCGCCAGGCTGAAAACTCAATCTGTCCGCGTATTAGTGTCCGGTATTGCGACAACGGTATTCTGAAAACGGACATAGCTGACGTAGAATTTGCAGTCTAGATGCTTACAATGTGGAGGTTAGCATTGGCCCGTACAATGCTACGTTACGTCCAACGCTACGTTTACTGCATGGGGGAAAACACATGCTCTTCCTCAATGATTTGAAGACTGCGGTGCGCTCGCTCTCCAATGCCAAGGGCCTCACGATCACGGTGGTGCTCACCTTGGCGCTGGGCATCGGGGCTAACGCCGCCATCTTTACGCTGGTTCGCGGCGTGCTGCTGCGGCCGCTGGTAAATCGCGACGAAAATCGCTTGATTTATATTCGGCAAAACGCCCCGGGCTTGAACGCCGACAACACTACGTTCTCCGTGCCTGAGATCCAGGATTTACGCACCAGCATCAAGAGCGTCAAAGAATTCGGCGATTTCTCCGACTTCCAGTTTACGGTGGTTGGTCTCGGCGAGCCTCGCGGAGTTCGAGCCGGCGTCGTTGGCGGGAACTATTTTGAAGTGATGGGGTTGCACCCGGTGCTGGGGAGGTTGATCGACATGCGCGATGACGGCCCCAGCGCAGCTGGCGCAGCAGTACTCACGTACCGGTTCTGGAGTACCGTTCTTAAGAAAGACCCCTCGGTCATCGGTAAGAGCATTCGCCTGGAAAGCTTGGGCGCGCGCACCGCAACCATTGTGGGTGTGGTCGAGCCATCCGTGCCGTATCCAGACGAAACACAAATGATGGTCAATGTGGTCTGCAGCCCACATCACCTCTCCGCCACCATGGTAACCGGACGAGTCCATCGCATGACCGAGCTTTTCGGACGCCTGGCCCCCGGCGCAACATTGGAACAAGCCCGCGCGGAGTTGGTCAGTGCTCACCAGACGATCATGAAAGACCACGCCGACGCGTACCCAGCAAGTGCGAAATTCGGCATCGAAACCCGGCTGTTGCGCGACCAGATTACGTCGGGTGCCAAAACTATTTTGCTGGTGCTTCTCGCGGCTGCCGCGCTGGTGTTTATTATTGCTTGTTCCAACGTAGCGAATTTGATTCTTGCGCGCACCGTTCGCCGTGAAGGAGAGCTTGCCATTCGGGCCGCGCTGGGTGCTACAAATTCCGCACTGCGCCGGACACTTCTCGCAGAAAGTATTCTGCTCTGCGGCGCTGGCGCATTGCTTGGGGTGATGAGCGCAAGGCCGATGGTTTCGATTCTGGGGAGCTATGCTTCGCGCTTCTCGGTGCGGGCACTCGATCTGGAAGTGGACTCAAGCATGTTGTGGGTCGGCGCCGGGTTGGCGCTAATCGCCGCAGTGGTGTTGGCGTTTGTGCCGCGTCTGCCCTCTGCCGACAGCTCTAACGGCATTGGCCTTCCGAGCGGTAGCGTACGCATCACCGGCAGCACCAGCCGGCGGCTGCGCTTGTTCGCAGTGACGCAGATCGCTGCATCCTTCTTGCTTCTGGCAGGCGCCAGCATGCTGGTCAAGACGCTGCTGCATTTGCAATATGCCCAAAGCGGAATCGACACCGACCACATCCTGGCCATGGACGTTCCGTTAATGTCATACGGCAAGACGCCCGAGCAGATTGCCAGCTTCTATCGGGAAACAATCCGCCGCGTCTCAGAGCTACCGGGCGTGGACAAAGTCGCGGTCGCCGTGAGCGTTCCGTGGCGTGACGCAGGCGGGTTTGGTCCCGGCCTGCAATTTACAGCCGAGGGCCGTGTGAAAAATGCTGGCGAAGAAGACCAACGGGCCCACTTTCGCGCTGTCTCACCGGGATATTTCGCGTCTCTGGGCATCCCTATTGTTGAGGGACGCGATTTCAACGAGTCCGATCGCCTCGGCGGAGAGCGCGTCGCGATCATCACCCAGAGTGTCGCGCAGCGTATGTTTCCCAATCAAGATCCGGTGAATCGTCATATTATGTGGACAGACCCAGTCATAAAGTTCATCCCGGGATTCACCCCGGAGCCGATCCGAATTGTGGGGGTGTACGCCGATTTCGATGATGAGCACGTCATACCCGGCCCGCAAATGACCATTTATCATCCCTTCGAACAGTTGATGTTTGGAGGCAACCTGTTTGTCCGTACCAGCGCAAATCCATATGGCCTGATCGCGCCGATTACACGCATGATCCATGACATGTCGACGGACCAGCCGGTCGAACACCCGATGACGCTGTCGGACGTGCGCTCGGAGGTGCTCTCCGCGGACCGGCTGAATTCGATTGTGTTTGGAGGGTTTGCCGTCGTGGCCCTGGCAATTGCGGTTGTTGGCGTGGCCGGGGTGCTGGCGTTCTTGGTCAGTGCCCGGACGCGCGAGTTTGGCATTCGGCTGGCGATTGGGTCGCAGCCGAAACGGCTCCTCGCCGGCGTCATCGCTCAAGGCGCGGCTATGGCTGCGTTCGGCATAGTTAGCGGCACCGTGTGCGGGTATGCGTTAGCGCGGCTGGCGAACAGATATTTCGAAGGAATGCAGATGCCGAGCACGTTGCCAGTGGTAGCCTCGGCGCTTGTGTTATTGGCTGCCGCGGTCGTCGCTTCGGCGCTCCCGGCCGCGCGTGCTGCGCGCATCGACGTCATGCAGGCCCTGCGGTCGGATTAATCTTCCGATATTCGCAAGCGGTTCTTTTGTGAGAGACTACCGCCGAATTAAGTTGATCCATTCGAGACGGGAGACCTCACATGAAAACGCTAGCGACGATTGCTCTGACACTAACTCTGCTTACTTGCGCATTCGCGCAGGACGTGGCGCAACTCGGCGTCAAACACGTCAAAGTGTTGGCCGAGGATGACAAGGTTCGCGTCCTGCACTTCACTCCATCCAAGGGCGACAAGACCCCCGTTCATTCTCATCCGGAAACGGTGTTGTACGTTGTTAAGGGTGGCAAAATACGGACTACCTTGCCTGACGGAACCTCGACGGTAACCGAACTGAAGGCCGGTCAGACCACCTTACGCGCCCCGGTCACCCATTCCGACGAAGCACTTGATGACATTGACCTCATCATTGTCGAGCTTAAAAAGTAAGCTTCAAGCGTTTCCGGATGGAGTTCACTAGCGTTTTCATATGAGATTTATTGCGTGAGGAAAAAACAGCGAGGACTTCAGCGCGGGATTTTGTCGTAAGCCATAAGAGCGAGCAGCAGTGGAATGTGCAGCACGGTGGCGTGCATGAGCCACTTGGCGCGTGCGTTGGTCTTGGTGCTGGCGGCCCAGAGGGCTACCTGAACCAGCGCGGTGCTTACCACCAGGGCGCCGAAAAAGTATAAGACTCCTGCAAGGCCCAGCAACGCAGGGAGCAAACTCACCGCTACGAGTCCGGCGGCGAACCACACTATCTGACGAAATGTGCGGGTGCCATTGCGATCGACTACCGGCAACATGAGAATTCCGGCGCGGGCGTAGTCTTCGCGGTACATCCAGGCGATGGCGTGGAAATGTGGGAATTGCCAGAAAAATAGAATGGCGAAGAGTAGCCATGCGCCGCGGTCGAGCGAGCCGCTGGCCGCTACCCAACCGATCATCGGAGGAACTGCACCAGGAAAAGCGCCCACGAAAGTTGCCCACACGGTGCGCTTCTTCAGTGGAGTGTAGGCAAGGAGATAGCTGAGACAAGTGAGCGTGCCGAGGGCACAGGCCAGCATACCGCCCACGAGATAGAGATCGACCGCTCCCCCGATCGATAGGGCCACTCCGAAAAGCAACGCTTCGTTCGGTTGAACAACGCCAGTTGGAAGCGGGCGGCCCGCGGTGCGGCGCATGAAGCGGTCGGAATCGCGCTCGATGTAATGATTCAGTGTGGCGGTTCCCGCGGCAATCAGCATGGTGGCGAACACGGTGTGCAGCATATGCAGCCAATTCACCGGGCCGCGCGCCCCCATGTAATAGCCTGCAGCAGTAGTTATCAGAACGAGGAAAGAAACGTCGGGCTTGGTGAGCGTGATAAAAGCGTTGGCGCGAGAGGACAACGTCAATTCGGTGGTGCGCGCAGTGCTCATTAAATGGCCACCGGCCGCTGTGTGGCAGCAGGCAATTCCCTTTTGCGTGGGACCAAACGATAGCAGAGTAAAACAATCAAGATGGAAATGCCAAAGAGTATTGCGCCAACGACGGTGTGCAGAACGGTGAGCGTGACCATGAGCGGCATCGGCTGCGGTGCATCCGCGGTGGTCAGGCGCTGCCAGTAGGCTCCGAGGCCGAGGAGTAATTGCGTGCCAAGAATGGCATGAAGCAATATGCGCGTTTTGGAAATGGCCGCGGATTTCTCAAAGCGCCTGCGTAGGACCGCGGCAAGCCAAATGACCATGCCTAGAACAACCAGTGCACCGGCCATGTGCGGCCAGACGGGTATTTCCTTGTGCCGAAAGCCAGCGCCAAGAATTACCTGAAAATAAATTACTGCTGCGTTGGCAATCGCCAAGGTGTGGATTGAGAGCGAGCCGGTGTCTTCGACTTGCGGTTGATCGGAAATCCACCAGCGGCTGGTGAAGACCGCGATGCTTAAAAGTGCCGCGAAGACAATTTGCGCGAAACAGGCGTGGATAACCGGCAGCCAGTAATGGAGTAGCTTAATCACGACTTCGCCGCCAAGGACGGCCTGGGCGGCGATTCCGGCAACCGCGATTACGCTGAACCAGCGGAGCCAGCGGCGCTCGTCTTTGGTCCACACCAATAGAGCCAGGACTATGGAAAGCAGGCCCAGACCGCCAGCAATAAGGCGATGAGAGTGTTCGAAGCGAATCCCGCCGACCATCGGCGGCGTGAGCGTGCCGTAGGAAAGCGGCCAGTCTGGAACTGAGAGAGCGGCCTCGTTGGAGGTGACCAGTGCGCCGGCGATAAGGAGCAGGACAGTCCAGCAGACCACAAAAATCGCAAACCGATGGACAGACGGATGGTAAGTGGTCGTCATTGGCCCAAGTCCCAACGGCGGATTATACATGAGTGGCGGAATGGCGCTATCAGGAAAATGGCGTTCAAATCCTTCAAAAATCTAAAACTAATTGGAATGAGGGAGCAAGCCGCAATTCGGTAACAAGCCCCTCAAACTTGAGATGCTGCAGCGGGGATGCTTGGCGCAGGCGGAATTACTGGGCTCGCGGCGTCGAGCCCTATCGCGCGCAGCACTAAGTCTTTCAGCGCGGCTATGAAGTAGGGCGAATCGCCCAACGCGGGCATCATGCGAAACGTTTCGACGCCGAGCTTTTTTGCTTCTTCGCGAGCTTCGATATTGATTTCGTGAAGAGTCTCGATGTGTTCGGTGACAAAGGAAATGGGAACTACCAGCATTTCCTTCACGCCTTCGTGGGCCAGGCGCTCGATGGTGGTGGTCAGTGGCGGTTGGAGCCATTTAGCGGGGCCAACGCGGCTTTGATAGCAAAGAATGTGCGTGCGGGGCCAGTGCGGAAATTGTTGCGCACCTCGTTCACAGGTTAGGCGCACGGTTGCTTCTATTTGTCGGGGATACGGGTCACCCTTTTCGACCAGGCTCATTGGCAGTCCGTGGGCGCTGAAGATCAGATGAATGCGGGAGCTATCGGGAAATTGGCGCAGCACACGGCCGATGTTTTCGACCAGACCGCGAATGTACAGCGGATGATTGTAGAAACTCTCCACCACACGTTCGGGCGGCGCGCCGCGAGAGCCCGTCCACTTCGCGGTATCGGCTACGCGATGCCACTCTTTCATGCTGCTGAGAGTGGTGGCGTAAGAGTAGTGCGGGTAAAGCGGGAGGAGCACAATTTCGTCGAGGGGTCCGGCGTTGCGTAGAGTATCGAGTGCTTCGATGCTCATGGGATGCCAATAACGCATGGCGATGACGGCTAGCGGATCGATATGGGGCCGGAGCGCATGGACCAAGCGGACTCGCTGCCGCTCCGTCAAGGTGAAGATGGGCGAACGGCGACCGATTTGGGCGTAACGGCCCATCACTGGCTTGCTGCGCCGAGAGGAGATTAATTTCGCGATGGGCGTCCGCAACAGACCGAGCGGGCCAAGCGGAATGATGTCAGGGTCCAGAAAAAGATTCAGTAAGAAAGGTTCGACCGCATTGAGCGAATCCGGGCCGCCAAGTTGGAACATGACAATTCCGACGCGCTTCTTTGCTGGCACTTACTTACCCCGATGCAATGAATTTTTGAGGCGCTCGATGTCTTCGTGAAGGGCGGCGGCGCGGCGCGCAACCGACAAGTAGTAGGCGAAGAAAATTCCCCACGCTATTAAATATGCGGCAAAGATGCTGTTGAGATTTTTCATACGGCCTCCGCTTCGTGACGGACCATTTCGAGTTCACCGCGCGCGGCTTCCATAGCGTAGCGGGCGCGCATCAACAACGCCATCAGAGCCAGCATGGCGAACCACGAGAAAAAAAGCACCTTCCACATGGTAGGGTCCAAACCGGATCCGGAACCGCCCATTACAACCGGCTGAGGATGCTGGGTGCGCCACCAACGGATGGAGCCGAACACCAGGGGCACGTCGAGGAATGCGAAGATTCCGAACAGGGCGCTAAACAGCGCGCGGCGGTCGGGTTCCTCGACCAGGGTGCGCAGGAGAATAAAGCACATGTACAGCAGCCACAGGATGAATGTGGAGGTAAGGCGCGCGTCCCAGGTCCACCAGATCCCCCACACAGGATGAGCCCAGATCGGGCCGCTGACGAGGACCACGGTAGTGAAGACCAAGCCTACCTCTGCCGCGGAAATGCTGAGCCAGTCCCATTGCGGCTGGCGACGAAACACGTAGAGGATATTTGCTACGAAACAAATGAAGAAAGCACAGAGGCCGGTCCAGGCGCTGGAAACGTGAAGGTAAAAAATGCGCTGGATGGGACCCATGGTGCGCTCCGTGGGAGCAACGAAAAACGCGCCATAGGCTGCCGCGCTTACCAGCAGGAACACAATCGCGGCGGCCAGGACCTGCTTCTTCATATCGATTATTCCTCCAGAAGATATTCGCCGAAAAGCCATAGCGCGGTCAAAAAGATCACATCGAAAACCACTAGGAAGCCCACACCTGTCCATTCCAGAAAGGGAGAGGCGTCTAAAAGGCCGACGGTTACCTGGGTGCTGGCCACGAGTACCGGTGTGAGCAGAGGCAACAATAAAAGCGGGAGCAGTAGTTCACGCATTCGGGCTTGCGCCGAAATCGCGGAAAGGGCGGTGCCTGCAATGGAAACTCCCAGGCTGCCCAGAAAAAAAACAAATAAAAGTTGGGGGAGCACGCGCAGCACCGGCACGTTATACAAAACGGCGAACACGGGAAGCATCAGCACTTCGGTGAACAGTAGAAACAAAGTGTTGGCGATAAGCTTGGCGAGGAAAATGGCGAACGGGTCGCTGACGGACAAACGCAAGGCGCTGAGGGTGTCGTTGTTTTGTTCGCGCAGGAAACAGGGTTGCAACATGAGAGAGGCGGCAAAGAGAAAGGCGAGCCACAAAAGTCCCGGCCCGAAGCGGCGTGATTCATTGTAGGTAGGATCGAACGTAAAGCTGAACAGCACGATGACCATCAAGATGAAGACAACCGTGGTGGTCAGCAATTCCCTGCTGCGAAACTCCGTGCGGAGTTCCTTGCCGAGCAGCGCGGTGGTGCTGGAGAGCAAGCTCATTCAGGCGTCGGCAAAGGTCAAGATGGAGCGAACTTCCGCGCCACTGCGCGTGTCGGCAACGATCAAGCCTGCGTCGAGGCGCATCGCACGAGTGGCGAGCATGGAAATTTCCGATTCACCGTGGAGGCTCATGAGGATGGTGCAGCCTGCGTCGCGGAGCTGTCGCAGCTTGTCGGCCAGCCATGCTACGCCCTGCGGGTCTAGGCCGGTGCTGGGCTCGTCCAAGAGCAGGATGGAAGGTTCATGCAGTAATGCGCGCGCGATGGCGACACGCTGGCGCATGCCGCGAGAGAAAGTTCGCACTAGAGAATCACGTCGGTCGAATAACCCAACTTCGTGCAAGAGTTTGTCGACGCGGCTTGCGGCATCTGGAGTTTGTTGCAGCCTTGCGAAGAGCAGCAGGTTTTCTTCGGCGGTAAGCTCGTCGTAGACCATGGTGGCGTGAGCGACAAAACCGGCGGTGGCCTTGGCACGAACGGTCTTGGTTTTTGACGCAACAGGAGGCGCTCCGGCGGATGCCCCAGCAGCCGATGGAAACGTTAATTCTCCGGAGGAGGGACGCACCAGTCCGGCGGCGATGCGCAGCAACGTTGTTTTCCCAGAGCCGTTGCGGCCCGCCAGCGCGACGCATTCCCCGGCCGCGATCTCAAAACGGATACGCCGCAAAGCCGCAAGGCCGCTGTAACGCTTTTCAATATTTTCAAAGCGAATGCCAGTGGGGGAAAACCTCGGGGACGTCACCGCATGGCCTCAAAGGCGAATTGAGAACACTGCGAGCGAATCGTAAACGATGCCGGGAAGTGCGTCAAAGCTCAGCCTCGAACGAGGTCGCGCAGAACCTTTTCCGCGCGTGCTCGTTCCGCTGCGTATTCGTCGTCGGGAATGGTGCCGGCCTGATGGCGGAGCTCCAAGCGGAAGAGCTGGTCTTTCAAATATTCGAGGCTGGTGGCTACCGCGGCGTTCACGTTTTCCATCGACTGCACGGAACCGTTGCCTTGCGCTTCGGGCGAGGAAGCTTTCTTCGGATCGGACCGCGGATTTGACTGCGCGGATTGATCCGGCGAATTCTCCGGTGGCGCGACAGTCATCGCAACGGGCTTGCGAGCCAACAGAATTGCGCCCAAGGCGAAGACGCCTACGAAGCCGGCCACGAGCGGCCACTTCAGCACATCAAGCCGTCCGGGAACCTGCTGAATGTTTGCGGACGCGGCAGCGCCCTGGGCTTCCTGGCCGCCCTGGTTCTGATCTGCGCCGCTGTTTGCGCCGGGAGGCGGAGCGCTGCCGGAAATATTCACTGCGAGAGCCGTGTTGGCGGCGAGATTTTCGCGGCCGTAGATTGCCATTCCCTGTTCCTGGCCTCCGGCTTGCAAGCCTTCGCCGGCGATTTGCACGCTGGGCGGAGCGACGACAAGGAGGCGGCGCGCTGCGTAGGCAGACGGTGGAATCTTTACGGACACGGTGTTGTTTGGATAAGGGATTTCGTAAGAATAGCGCACCGTGTTTTCGCCCGGGCGGAAAGCATAGGCGATGGCAAAGTGGCCTTTGCTTTTATCGATAGGAGCTTGCACTACGGGCATCCCCGCGGGCCCTGAAGCGGCCACCTGTTGTAACTGCGCGCCTTCCGGAATGGAAAATTCAAAATTGCCATCGGCGCGAAAATAAGCTTCCGGCGGTTTGGTGTCATTCTGTAAGGAGTATTCTTCGCCGACAATCAGGGTGGAGCCATTAGGCTGAAAGAAAACTACGCGGGTGGTGACGGCGATGGCTTTGGGATCTTTCGTCGGTTCGTACACCGCGACTTCCACATCGCTCTTGCCGGGCGGCACCGGCTGGTGAAAATTGATGCCGCGATACACGGCGCGCACCAACATCGGCTGAGCGCCCAAATTCGGATTGTCGAACATAAATTTTCCTTGAGCGTCCGATTGGGTGTTTGCGACCGGCTGCATCCCGCCTTGTAGCTGAATGAGCATCACCGCGACGCCGGGCGCAGGCTTTCCGGTGGTGCCGTTTTTTACCGTGCCGTGTACGGTGCCTGCTTGCGCGATATTCGCAACGGGACCAATGGCGCCAAGCAAAATCGCTGCGGAAAATATCTTGGACAGGCTTTGAAACACCCTACTCACTGAGGGCCTCGAACGGCAGTAGCAGGGCGGGGTCCGCGCGGGCGTCGCACTTGCGATTCGGTGAGCTGATCAATTTCCGCGAGGACCAGCGCCGCTTCATTTTCCAGCGATACTTTCATGGCCTCGAAATCGGCTTCCGAATATTTCCCGGAGCGGAATTCGAATCGCAGGTCGCGCAAATTGTCGTAGATACTGTCGCGGCGCTCCAGCAATTGATCGAGCTTGGTGCGATGGGGAGCCAGGTCGGAGGCATCGGGCTGAATATAGAAAATAAAAATCAGCGTCGCTGCCGCGAGTGCGAAACACGCGCCCAACACGGCCCAGTCCGTGGTGGTGACGCCGTCCAGAACGAGAACCGCGAAATGATTCATCAGTCCTGGGTCTCCCGCGCGGCCCGCAAACGGGCGCGCTCCAGCGTTTCATCGGAGATGCCGCGGCTATTCGCGGCAGCAGCAGTATTTACGGCGTGCGCTGGTCGCTTGCGCCACCGACTGATTACAAAAAGAACCAGCACGAGTCCGATGGCAAGATAAACGGCGGGCATGCTCCAGGCCACCAGGCTGAAGCCGGAGTGCGGCGGTTCGGCGTAAACCTTCGTGCCGAATTCCTGAACGAAAGCCTGGGTGATGGCGTCTTCGGAATCGCCGCGCGCAAGGGCTTGATCCACTTCTTTGAGCATCGAGGTAGAAACTGTGCAGCCAACGTGATTGCACTGCGACAAAACCTGATTGCAGCCACACATACACATGAACTTGCCGCCGATTTGGTGAGCTCGGTCGGAGGGCTGCTGCGCCGGCAGGGGCGCGACCAGCAACGGCAACGAGCCCGCCGCACAAAGCACTGTCGTCAGGAAAATTACGCGTCGCTTAATCATGGCCTTCTCTAAGCGTGGGCGAAGGTGTCAGTGTTCCCGCCAAAGATTTGATTCGCGTGGGTTCTTGCACCGCGGACAAAACCAGCACGGCGCGGCGGTTCGGCAAGAGCGCGACTAAAGTTCCGAGCACCACGACGACGCCTCCGAACCAGATGCATTTCACAAGCGGATTGAGATAAACGTGGATGACGGGCGCCTGAGTATCCGGGCTTTGTCCGGCATACACGACATATAGATCCTGTTTGAGCGTGGAATAAATGGCGACCATGGTGCCGGAGGCCTGATTGGCAGGGAAAATACGCCGTTCGGGATAGAGCATCATGACTGGCTTATTGTTGCGGGTGACTTCAATGATCATGCGCTCGGCAGTGTAGTTTTTTTCCTGCTTGGTGTCGAAGTTCTGCAGCAGCAAGGAATACGGACCGATCTGCATGCTGGAGCCAATTTGCATTTCTTTTTGCACGTCTTTGTTAAACGCGGTGCCGGCGATGCCGATGAAAATGAAAACCATGCCCATGTGCACGATGTAACCGCCGTAACGGCGGGTATTGCGCATGGTCAGATCCACCGCGGAGGCAAGAAATGAAGCGCCCGAGCGAGCGCGAATGACTTTGGCGCCGCGATAAAACTCCATGGTGATGGTTGAGGCTACGAAGACGCAAAGAATAAGGCAGATCAAAGAATAGAGTTCGCGCACGCCAAGCGGGAAGGCGATGATTCCGGCAATGAGGCCCATTAACAGTGGCCAGCCAAAATTGCGCTTGAGGCTATCGAGCGAGGTCTTGCGCCAAGCGAGCAAAGGTCCGACGCCAGTGAGGAATAAAAGCAGCAAGCCGATGGGAATATTTACTTTGTTAAAGAATGGCGTCCCTACGCTAATGCGATCGCCGGTGAACCATTCCGAGAAAACCGGGAAAAGCGTGCCGGACAACACGGCGACGCAAGACACCAGCAAAATCAAATTATTAAAAAGAAAACTGGATTCGCGGGAAACGATGGAGTCCAACTGATTTTCGCTCTTCAAATAATCGCGATTCTTGAAGTACGCGGTGAGGCATACGAGAAGAATTATGGCGATGAATCCGACGAACCAGTTGCCAATGTTGGAGCTGGCGAAGGCGTGAACAGAGCTCACCACGCCGCTGCGGGTTAGAAAAGTGCCTAGAATGCAGAGCAGGAAAGTGCAGAAAACCAGCCACACATTCCAGACTTTCATCATGCCGCGCTTTTCCTGCATCATTACGGAGTGCAGAAATGCGGTGCCGGTAAGCCATGGCAACAGCGAGGCATTTTCGACCGGGTCCCAGGCCCAGTATCCGCCCCAACCCAGAACCGCATAAGCCCAATGCGCGCCAAGTAAGATGCCGGCTGTCTGAAAGCCCCAGGCGATCATGGTCCATTTGCGGGTGAGGTGAATCCACTTTTCGCCTGGATAGCGAGCCAGCAGCGCCCCCAGTGCGAAGGCGAATGGAATGGTGAAGCCGGTGTAGCCGGAGTAAAGATTGGGCGGATGAATCACCATTTCCGGATATTGCAGCAAGGGATTCAGGCCGTTGCCGTCGCCGCGCGCGACCAAGTCCATCGCGCCGTTCACTCCCGGAACGGCGAGAGCCTTGAAAGGGCTGGCGACGAAATTGTTTAGCGTAAGGAAGAATATCTGCACGCCGGCGAGGACCACACCAACGTATGGCATCAACTCGCCATTCTTATTTCGATAGGCGAGCAGCGCAGAAAAAACATAGACCGCAAGGAGGAAGCTCCAGAACAGCAGCGAGCCTTCCTGTCCAGCCCACAGGGCGGCGATTTTATAAAACGGCGACAAACTGCGATTGCTGTGAGCTACGACATAGGCGACGGAAAAATTATCGCTGAAGAACAGGTATTCCAAACTGAGGGTAGCCAGAAATATCAGGCCGCAGGTAGCAAGTCCTGCCTGGCGCGTGCTTTTTACCAGCAGCGGATGGCGCGTACGAATGGCGGCGATCCCGCCGATAAAGGCATAGACCGCACACACGAAAGCCAACAGCAGCGCAAAAGAACCGAATACATCCACCGAGTCCCCACTTCCTCCCCAAAAGAGGAGTGTTACATAGTGCTGGTGCGCGCTTCCCCGCCCGCGGGAGTTGGCGTGCCACCCGGAGCAGCTTCGTATTTTGACGCGCACTTCGCCTGCACGTGTTCCGCAACAAAACGGCCGTCCGCAGCGGGACGGCCTTCGACTAATGCCTGTGATTTATCCACAAAGGTGTCGGGCAGAGGTTCACTACCTACATAACTCACCGGGAGCGACTTCCCTTCCCCTTGCAACACAAAATCCACGCGACCGGAAAGGCGGCGAATGCTGCCCGGTTCAACGGTGCCGCCCACGCGCATGCGATGGCTTAAGGAAGCACCCTGAAGAGTTTGTAGTTCAGCAATGGTGTGATAGTAGGTCTTGCTCTCGCCGTATCCCATCCAGGCGAGAAAACCCAGCGAGATAATTATGACGCCAATCCCAATGCCAAATTTCGCGCGTTTCTGCACAGCTACACCTCGCAATATCCCCCGATGCCCGATTAGGCAGATTCTATCACAGCTCAAAAAAGTGAGTGCGCGCCCGGCAGCCCGCGCAAATCCCGCCCGACTAGCGACTTGCAGGCACGGAAAGGACGTCTTGAACGCGTGCGATTGCCGCAGTTACCTCGACAGGACTGGAATGGTCTAACGCGAACGCCCGACCATCGTCGAGGACCAAGTCACAACTTAGCTGCGCGAAAGCGAAGCGCTCGATCAGGGGAGTCAGACTTCTCGAAACAAACGCCAGCCGCTTGGGCTTTAGCGAGCGGCGAATCCGAGTGAAGAGGGTCGGCAGGCGCGTGATGAATGCGTTAGTTAAGAAATCAGGGCCGCTGGAGGGAGCGTCCAAGGGGCACTCGAGCACGTGGGTGAGGTAAATCCCACGGCGATGAAACTCCGATTGAATTGCGTCGGCGGATTTCCCGGAGGTAGAGATTCCTGCGGAGGCGATAAGATTCGCCGCTTCCCCAGAGTGAGTCTTCTCCGGCGAATACAGGAATTCCATTGGCGCTAGTGGAGAAATCGCGCCGAGCAACAGAGTGTGAAGGTGAATAGGACGGTATCGAGTGGCCCATTCCAGACGCTGCAAACGTCGCGCAATGTGTTCAGGGGAAGCAGGCTGGCCGCAGCCGTCGCACAGAATTTCAGAGGTATCCGCCATTATCGCTGCTTAGCAATGTAATGCAGCGGACCGGCGAGAGCAAACAGGAAGCGGAATTATGAGGAAACGGGAGTGTCAGCAGGCAGCTTGGCGCGCAGACACCATTTGAGTTCCTGGCTGATTTCGGTGATTTCCATGCCGGCCATGACGATAAATTTGCAGCTCAACATTTCGCGAGATTCGTCGTCATCGGGGAGCTGGCAGGAAACACGGCAATACTGACACTCCTGGTTCCAGCAGAAGCGCCCATAAGGAATCGTTTCGGGACTGATGAATTGGAAACAACGCAGCAGCGAGTTCCGTTCTGGGACCTGGAATTTCTTTCCCAGTAAGGTGATCTCCACGAGTTTTTCGTAAGGGCGGAACGGCTCGGACATCTGCAAACTCCTCCGCGCCCGGGCCCAGACTCAAGGCGATCCGAACACGCTCTCAGATTAGTC
Organism: uncultured Acidobacteriota bacterium; assembly: GCA_963733775.1. GTDB lineage: Bacteria > Acidobacteriota > Terriglobia > Acidiferrales > UBA7541 > Acidiferrum. The sequence continues at coordinate 303,399 of CAVTEE010000007.1, forward strand.
CCATGAAGGGAGGGCAACAACCAGCGGTATTGAGCGGAGTTGCGAATGTGCCAAGGGTAAGCGAGGCGTCAATTTACCAGCAACGTTAGTTCACTGGCGTTAGCTGCCTAAGTCGAAGAATTGGCCCATCTTGCGGAACTTTTCATAGCGCGCGTCGAGCAGCTCTTTCTGGGGCTGCTGGGAGAGCATCAGCAATTGACGGTCAAGGACGGCGTCAAGGAAGTGGCTAGCGGCTTCCGGGTCGGTGTGCGCGCCACCTTCGGGTTCCGAAACGATTTCGTCGATGATTCCAAATTCCTTGAGATCCGCGGCGGTGATTTTTAGCGCGGTCGCGGCGGTTTCGGCTTTGGTGGAGTCGCGCCACATGATTGCCGCGCAGCCTTCGGGCGAAATGACGGAGTAAAAACTGTTTTCGAAGATATTTACCCGGTCTCCGACGGCAATCGCCAAGGCGCCGCCGGAGCCGCCTTCTCCTGTAACTGTGACGATGATCGGGACAGGTAAACGGGACATCTCGCGAAGATTGCGCGCGATGGCTTCGGCCTGACCGCGTTCCTCGGCGTCAATGCCAGGGTACGCGCCGGGTGTGTCGATGAAGGTGAAAATCGGGCGGCAGAACTTCGCGGCCAGCTGCATCACGCGGAGCGCTTTGCGATAGCCTTCGGGTTTGGGCTGGCCGAAATTTCTTTCTACACGCTGTTTGGTATCGCGGCCCTTCTGGTGGCCGATGACTGCCACGGGACGGCCGTGAAATTTGGCCAAACCGGCAATCAGCGCTTTATCGTCGCCAAAATTGCGGTCGCCGTGCAGTTCGATAAAATCGGTGAAAAGCATGCCGATGATGTCGAGAGTGTAAGGCCGGTTCTGGTGCCGCGCAATCTGTGCCCGTTGCCAGGGGCCAAGGTGAGAGTAGAATTCGCGGCGAAGTTCGGCGACCTGTTTGCTTACCCGTTCGAATTCGGCGTCAGCCGCTTCGTCGCCGGCAAGATGGCGCAAATCTTCGACGTCTTTTTCGAGGCGCTCGATTTCCTTTTGGCGGGCATTGGTGTGGTTGGGCTTGGACTTGATCTTGTCTTTTTCTTTTTCTTTGTCCTTCTGTTTATCTTTTTCTTTATCCTTGGCGCTCATGCCGTGGCCGCCATTTCCACGGCGCGATCGCCGCAAATCTGGCGAACCGCTTCGACAAGTTCCGGATTGGAGCGTACGCGTTGCTGGGCTTGCAGCAGCGCTACCGACCCATCCGCGTAACGCAACTCAAACACTACAACGCACGACCCGGGGAAGTTTCCGAACAACGTTTCAAGCCGATCGAGTGCATCGGGATTGAAGGAGTGCATGTCGATGCGCACGCGAAATTCCTGGGGCGCGGCACGTTCTGCAATATCTTCGAGGCGGCGCGCTTCCTGAAGCGAAAGCCTGGTTCCGGCCTCCTCAACTTGTATTTTCGCTTTGAGCAACAGCGGAACGCCGGGCTTGAGCATGGCTTCGAGACGCGTAAAAGTTTCGGGAAACACCAGCATTTCCTGTACGCCGGTCATGTCCTGCAAAGTAAAAATGCCCCAGCGGGCGCCTTTCCTGGTGCGCATGGGCCGAATGCCGACGATCAGAGCGGCGACGGTGATTTCTTTATTGTTACGTTGACCTTCCACTTGGTCGAGCGTCAGCGCTTTCATGTCTTGCAAGCGCGAAGAATAGCGAGCGAGGGGATGTCCGGAGACATAAAAACCGAGCATGGCGTATTCGCTGGTGAGGCGTTCTTCTTCGCTGCAGGGGGCGGCTTCTCGGAGTTCAAATAAAATGGGTGCAGGGGCAGCAGCAGTTCCAAATAGGCCGTGTTGGCCCGATTCGCGCGAGCGCGAGGCACGTTGCAAAGCGTTGATGGCATCGTCAACGGACGCGAGCATGCCTTCGCGGGGACCCAGCGAATCCATGGCGCCGGATTTGATCAGGCTTTCGAAGACACGTTTGTTGAGGAAGCGCGGCTCGATGCGCTCACAAAAATCGTAAAGCGACCGGAATTCTCCCTGGCTCACGCGCGACTCGCGAATGGCCTTCGCGGTGTTTTCTCCCACATTTTTGATGGCTGCCAAACCAAAGCGAATGGCTTCGTTCACAGGCGTGAAATATAGATCACTTTCGTTTACATCGGGAAAAAGAATCGAAATGCTCATGCCGCGCGCTTCGTTAATGTACTTGACGGTTTTATCGGTATTGCCGGCGTCGGAGGTGAGCAGCGCGGCCATAAATTCCACGGGATAGTGGACCTTCAGATAAGCGGTCTGGTAGGCCAGCAACGCGTATGCGCAGGAATGTGACTTATTGAAACCGTAGCCGGCAAACTCTTCCATCAAGTTGAAAATGCGTTCCGCTTTTTTCTCTGGAACCTTGTTAGCGAGACAGCCGGCCATAAACTTGGCGCGCTGCGCAGCCATTTCTTCTTTTTTCTTTTTGCCCATGGCACGGCGCAGGATGTCCGCTTCACCGAGCGAAAAACTGGCCAGCTTGTTGGCGATCTGCATTACTTGTTCCTGATACAGGATTACGCCGTAAGTTTCTTCCAGGATTTCCTGAAGCTGCGGCAGTTCATAACTGACTTTCGTCTTGCCATGCTTACGGTTGATGAAATCATCGATCATGCCGCCCTGGATGGGGCCGGGGCGGTAGAGCGCATTGAGGGCGGTGAGGTCTTCTATACGCCTCGGTTGGTAGCGACGCAAAATGTCGCGCATGCCGTGAGATTCAAACTGGAAAATAGCAGTGGTGTCGCCGCGGGCGAAAAGTTTGTAAGTTTCGGCATCGTCGAGCGAGAGATTATCGATGTCGACTTTGGCGCCGCGATTTTTCTCGATCATGTTCACGGTGTCGTGCAGCACCGTGAGCGTGGTGAGGCCGAGAAAATCCATTTTTAGCAAGCCGATGCGTTCGAGCGCGTTCATGTCGTACTGCGTGGTTATTTCGTCGCGGTTGGTTTTGTAAATGGGAACGATGTCGGTGAGCGGCCGCGCGGAGATCACCACGCCCGCGGCATGCGTCGAGGCGTGACGGGCGAGGCCTTCGAGACGCAACGCGACAGCCATCAGATCCTTTAGGCGCTCATCGCTGTTGATAGCTGCTTTCAGCATTGGAGATTGTTCCAAAGCATCTGGCAACTCGATGCCGAGAGTGGTGGGGATCAATTTGGCGATGCGATCCACTTCGGCGTACGGAATATCCATGGCGCGGCCCACATCTTTTACAGCCGCTTTGGCCGCCATGGTGCCGAAAGTAATGATCTGCGAGACATTTTCACGCCCGTATTTTTGCGTGACGTAATCAATCACTTCACCGCGGCGCCGCATGCAAAAATCAATATCGATATCGGGCATCGAGACGCGCTCGGGATTCAGGAAGCGCTCAAAAATGAGGTTGTACTGCAACGGATCAACGTCGGTAATGCGCAATGCGTAGCTCGCCAGGCTGCCTGCAGCCGACCCGCGGCCAGGGCCCACAGGAACGCATTGCGCGCGGGCGTAGTGAATAAAATCCCAGACGATCAGGAAGTAGCCTTCGTAACGCATCTTCTGGATCATCTCGATCTCAAAAGACAAGCGGCGCTCATATTCGGCGAGGCTATTTCGGAGCAAGCCCTGTTTGGCGAGGCGCTCCAGGGACGGAACACGCGTGGCAAAGCCTTCGCGCACCACCATTTCAAAATAACTTCCCGGCGTGTGGCCGTCAGGAACCTTGAATTCCGGAAATGGATTGGAGACTCGCTCAATCTTCACGTTGCAGCGCGCGGCAATGTCCGCGGTGCGGCTGAGCGCTTCAGGTAATTCGCCAAATACCTCAGCCATTTCCGCGGCGCTCTTGAAATAAAACTGGTCAGTAGGAAATTTCATGCGATGCGTATCGCTCATGGTCTTGCCGGTCTGAATACACAGCAACACTTCCTGAGCGTGCGCGTCGGAATGATTCAAGTAGTGGCAGTCGTTGGTGGCCACCAGAGGGATGCCTGATTCTTTCGATAGGCGCACCAGATGAGGATTTACGGTGCGCTCGATATCGAGGCCCTGGTCCTGAATTTCCAGAAAGAAATTGCCTTTGCCAAAAATATCGCGTAGCCGGTACGCATTTTCGCGCGCCTGATCGTAGCGCTCTTCGACTACCGCTTCAGTAACCACGCCGCGCAGACACGCGGACAGAGCGATTAATCCTTTGCTGTGCTTGGCCAACAGGTCGTAATCGATGCGCGGCTTGTAGTAAAAGCCTTCAAGGAAGCCGGAAGAAACCAGCTTGATAAGATTTTTGTAACCTTCCTGATTTTCGCAAAGCAGAACGAGATGATTACTGCCGCGCCCGGCGGGCTCACCATCGCCGCGTTCCTGTCCGTTAGCGCCGTTGAACTTTTCGCCGCGCTCATGGCGGCTGCCTCTGGCCACATACACTTCGCAGCCGATGATGGCCTTTACGTCGCGCTTGCTCGCTTCGTTAAAAAAGTTCGCTGCGGCAAAAAGGTTGCCATGATCGGTGATGGCCACCGCCGGCATTTTTTGCTTAGAAGCCTCGTTAAGCAATTCGCCGGTTTCGCAAGCTCCATCCAACAGGCTGAAATCGGTATGAACGTGAAGATGAACAAACTGCGGTTGACCCATGGACCTCGATTCTAAATCTCTGCGCGGATAATTGCGAATGGCATTGTTGAAAACTTTGCCGCCAAAAAATCCTTTGATTCAACCCGAGGGCTATTTGCGCGCGTGACTCTTCTTTCCGTGCGATCTGGCAGCGCCGTGTCGCGCGGGTTCACGCTTGTCCGCGGCAGTATGAGCGCCCTTGCCGCCAGCTTTCCCGGCCTTTTTCGCCGCTGTTTCGGCGTCCGCATGTTTCTGTTTGGCTGCAGTGCCCATGGCAAGCGCCGCCTGAGACTTCTCGGCTGCTTTGGACTTTTTCTCTTTCTCTTTCTTTTTGGGCTGCTCTTTGATGCCCGAAAGCTTACGCAGAATTTTCTCGCGTTCTTCGGGAGTCTTGCCTCTTCCGGCGAGCTGCATGCCAAACACTTGCTCGACGATAGCGTCAAATTTCGCGCCAGCCGGCATACCCAGCGCGGTCAGTTCATTGACCACCAAGAGAAGTCCAGAACGAAGCGGGCGCCATTTATTCAAGTACGCGCGAATCTTGGAGACTGCGGCGGAATTATTCGATTCGGCCATAATGTAAGCGATCTGGTCGACAGGAAGCTTTTCCAGAAATTTATAGGCCTCCAGCGGAGTGCTAACTTTTTTGCTGGTCAATTCCTTCTGGACGCCTTGAATGTGCTTGTCGAAGTTCAGCACTTCCTGTGCTTCGGCAGACCGGTAACCCGCCTTAGATAGCACGGCGCTCTGCTCTCTATCTTTCAGGCGCGCGAGGATGGCCAGCAACATCGGCGTCGCGAGACGCGGCCGCAAGCCGGCGGTAAACAAATCTTCGCGAACATTGGAGAGTCGCGTAATGGCGTCATAGCCCGGACGCTTCTTGGCGAGCAAAGGGCTGACGGCCTCGAGCAGGTCGTGATCTTCCCAGGCCTTTAATACCACTGCGGGGCGCTCTTCACGAGCCAACGCGCGAAGTTCAGCTCCGGCATCTTCCGGAGTAATGGTCGCGGGCAGTTCCCTCTCGATGGCCAGGTCGAACCATTCCTGCGTGCGGGCTTCAATTTTAAAACCCATCCGCGCAGCAAAACGCAGCACGCGCAAAAGACGCACGGGTTGATTGGTAAAGGCGTGAATGGTTAGTGCCCGAACTTCGGCGCGTTCAATATCAGAAAGTCCGTTGGTGGGATCGAGCAGTAATCCACGCGACGCAGGATTCAGAGAGATGGCCACGGCGTTGAGAGAGAAGTCGCGGCGGCGAAGATCTTCCATGATGGTAGACCAGCGAACTTCCGGACGGGTGCCGGGCCGAATGTAGTGGTCGTCGCGCGCGGCGGAAATGCTGCCTTCGACGTCTCCACTGAAGAGCAATTCGATGTGGCGCAACTTGTCATCTTCGACGAGTGTTTTGGCGCCGCCCTTTTCCAGTTCGCGCGCGATCTTCGCAGGGTTACCTTCCACGGTGAAGTCCAAATCACGAAGCGACGCACCGGTAACCAGGTCGCGAACCGTGCCGCCGGTCAGATAGACATTGAAGCCCATGGCGGCGGACAGTTCCTGCACGCGCGTGAGTACGGCGCGCTGCTCCGGCGAGAGCCGGCTTTCAAGCAAAAACATATAATCTGGCATTGCGCTCCTTCTTCTCTGTTCAGGATGCCTGCGCGGAGACCGCGCAAACGCCTGCGATAAACTTCACGGCCTGTCCCGCCGCACGTGCATGCAACATGTTCATGCCCGGGGATGATGCGCTTTATAAATTTGCTTCAACCGCTCTTCCACAACGTGGGTATAGATTTGCGTCGTGGAAATGTCAGCGTGACCCAGCATCAACTGCACCGACCGCAGGTCCGCGCCGCGCTCGAGCAGGTGCGTCGCAAAACTGTGGCGCAGCATGTGGGGAGTGAGCGAAACACGCAACCCGGCGCGCTTGCCGTACCCCGACAAAATCTTCCACACCCCTACCCTGCTTAGAGAAACGCCTCTGCGGTTCACAAACAGCGTCGGGCTGCTTCTAAGTCTGCCCAGCAGGTTCGGACGCGCGTCGCGAAGGTACTTTTCGACCATGAGGAGCGCCTTGCGTCCGACCGGAACGATGCGCTCCTTGTCACCCTTGCCGATGCAACGAACACATCCGACTTTGCTGTCCAGATCGCTGACACGCAAACCAATCAATTCGGAGACGCGCAGGCCGGTGGAATATAAAACTTCCAGCATAGCCCGATCGCGCAAGCCCAAAGCGGTAGTTGAATCGGGCTGTTCGAGCAGCCGCTCGACTTCTTCCAGCCGCAAGTACCCCGGTAAAGAACGGCGAATTTTTGGCGATTCCAGATTGATGGAGGGATCGGTGGTGATCAATTCCTGAATCTGCGCGAAGCGGAAAAAGTTTCGCAGGGTGACCAGGTGCCGAGCTACCGTGCGGCTCTCGAGTTTCAACCTATAAAGACTGGCCAAGAAATCCACGAGGTCGTCGCGCGAAACGGCCTCGAGGGATAGTTTGCGCTTCTGCGCGAAGACATCAAACTTAACGAGATCCCGACGGTAAGCTGAGACGGTGTTGGACGATAGGCCCTTCTCGACTTTTACGTAGGTCAGGAAAGACGAAATGGTGGCCGATATTTCCATTACGGCTCCGCGTACCCGGTGTCCGCCGGGGATCTCCGCCGAGTGGCTATGCCGTAGATCTCTTCCAGTTCATGACACCGAAAAAGCCAAGCGGTACCCAGATAGAGCAGCGTCGCGCCGCCGAGCAACGCCAAAAACGTGAGCAGTTGTACCAGGAAGCCCGAGTGCCTGGTGAACTCTGTATAGTGCATACCGAACCAGCAAGCAACGCCCATAATCGCCGAGCATAGAGCAATTTTGGCGAATGAATTGAAAATTTGCCTTCCACCAATGCGCCCATAGCGCAGTCGAAAAATAATGAAGAGCGCAAAGAAATCCACGAAGCAGGCTATGGCGGTCGCTAGCGCGGGACCACCGTTTTTCACATAGTCAAACAAATATCTCAGGAAAACGATATTCAGCACGATGTTTAAAACCAGAGACACCGATGCGACGGCCACCGGAGTCCGGGTGTCATGCGTGGAATAAAAGGCCGGCACGATCAGTTTTACCGATGCCAGCGCCGGCAGCCCCACCGCGTAACAAAACAACGCTCTGGCGGTCAACTGTGTGGATGCCGCCACGAATTGACCGTGTTGGAAGAGCACGCGGATGATCGGCTCGCGGAGAATCATCAGCCCCAGAGCGGCAGGAATGGTTATGAATGCCACAATGCGCACGGAAAACGACAGCGTCCGTTTAAGTCCCTCGTAATCTTTGGCAGCAGCCTGATGGGACATCATAGGCAGGATGGCCGTGGCAACCGCGATGGCATAGCCGCCGAGAACCAATTCCATCACGCGGTCGGCCAGATACAGGGCGGTCAAACTACCTTGCGGCATTTTCGCGGAGTTCACGAAGTAGGTATCCACAAAAAAGTTGATTTGCCCGATGCCAATGCCGAAAAAACGCGGGATCATCAGCCTGGCCACGTTTTGAATGCCGGGATGCGTAAACGAGATACCAAAATCAAAATGCATGCCCTTCTGCACCAGGGAGGGCACCTGCACCAGAAACTGCAGCGCTCCGCCGACCAGCACCCCTACCGCAAGAGAAATGGCCGGGCTCTTGAAATAATGCCAAACCACGCCGACAGAAAAGAAAATAATCGACAGATTCAAAAGGACCGGCGTAGAGGCTGGCAAGCCAAAAATATGAAAACAGTTCAGAATCCCCATGGCCAGCGCCGCCAGGCCGATAAAGAACAAATAGGGGAAAATAATCCGGTTCAAGGTGATAGCGTCATCCCAATTTAGATGCTGGGCGGACGCTGGAATGAAGGTATGGATCACGGCGGGCGAAAAGACCATACCCAAAACAGTGATCACCGCGAGAACCAGGGCCAGGGTCCAAAACAGGTTATTTGCGAACTGCCAGACCTCTTTGGGCGATTTCTCGCGCATATAGGTCGTAAATACAGGTATAAAGGACGCGCTCATGGAGCCTTCGCCGACCAAGCGGCGGAAAAGATTGGGGATGCGGTAGGCCAAGATGAAGGAATCGGCTATGTGCGAAGTGCCGAGCAGCAAGGCATAGCGCTGGTCCCGGACATACCCGAGAATGCGGCTAGCAATGGTGACAAGAGAGATGATCGAGGCGGATTTTAGGATCTGCTTCTTTTCGGTCAACGGGCGGCACTCCGGGCCTAACCCTAATGAACACAGTAGGTTGACAGGAAAACTTGATTAACATAACATACATCCCGCTGATTGGCAAATTTTCGCCTCTTCGGCGTTTCGTACAGCTAACTCCTTGAAAAATCGCGCTCCAACTTCGACGCACAAGAAAGTGGTAGTGGTCCTTGCGGACAAGAAGTCCCAGCGCGGCTATTTGAATCCTTCGAGGCTAGGGCAGAACGGCCCTATTGACCTGCTAAGCCCGGACGGCGAGCATACAGAAATCCCGTTGGACAAGCTGCGCTCGATTTATTTTGTTCGGGAATTCAATGATGACTTCGCGCCGGAGCGCAAAGCCTTCCTTAGCCGGCCGAAACTGGATGGGTTGTGGGTGCGGTTACGCTATAGCGACGGAGAGACGTTAGAGGGCGTCATTCCCAATGATTTGTTGAACCTGCTGGATAACGGGGTGCAAATCACCCCGCCGGACCTGAATTCGAACACTGACCGCATCTTCGTGCCGCGCGCCGCTTTGCGCGAAATTACCGTGTTGGGAGTGGTTGGCATTGCGCGCCGTAAGCCATCTGCGGCTCCCGCTGCGGCGCAACCGCGGCTGTTCAATGAATAACGCCGGGACCTCCAGGCACCGGTTCCAATGCTTAGTCCAGAGTTAGTTTGATTTTGCCGGCAGAGACTTGGAGAACAGCCAGGGGAACAACTTCGGTTCGTCGTACGCCTTATCCCAGGAAACATGTTTCACACCGGCGTACTCCGTGTAATGAACCTCAGCGCCAACCTGCTTCATGGCCGCCTGCATTCGTTGGGATTCGGTGACCGGAACGATCTCGTCGTCGGCGCCGTGAAATATCCAGACAGGCACTTTGCCGATCCGGGTGGCAGCTTCGACATAACTCTTGGGGCCGTCTTCCGGCACCTGCTTTATCAATTCAGGGTGAGCTTTGAGCGTTGCAGCGGGCGGATGAATGCCTCCGCAAATTACGACTAGGGCCGCGAAACGGCCGGGATATTTTTGAGCCAAATACCAGCTTCCGTATCCCCCCATGGACAGCCCGGTGAGATAGGTCCGTGAGGCGTCGCCGTGAAATTCCTTGGTGGCGACATCCAGTGTAGCCATAGCCAGCTCAGCCATGGAAGGCTCAACCCACCAAAGATTTTTCCGGCATTGGGGCATCACCACGATAGCCGGGATGCGGGTGCGATCGACCCGGATGGCAGTGCCAATGCCAGTATCAGTCTGCTGCAAACCATCGTCGGCACGCTCGCCGGAACCGTGGAGAAAGAGAATGACCGGCCATTTTTGCCTGGGTGTCCAATTATCAGGAATGAAGACCTGGTATTTGTAGATCACGCCCTGAAGGGTGATGGTTCGATCCAAAAAGCCCGTTTCATGGCTCTTTGCGAAGACGGGAACTCCGATCCACAGACCGAGGAATAGAAATAGTAACGGGCGCAACCACACGTTCGCGTGCCTCCGGATGCTGAACTTTAACATGAATGATAATATTGGCTCCCTGATTTGATGCATTCCAATCCCCTACTTGCTGTATTCAATATAGTTAGAAACCGTCCATACTGGCGGCGAATCTAACACTAAGATGGCAACTACCAACACGGGGCCGATGGGCGACGCCAAGCCAAAACCATCCGGAAGACGACTGGAACTCGACGCCGTGCGTGGGCTAATGCTGGTTTGGATTACGCTGACCCATCTGCCCACAGCCGCCAGCGCCTACGTCAATCAACCTTTTGGAATCGTATCCGCGGCTGAAGGATTTATTTTCCTTTCCGCGCTATTCACGGGGAGGATCTATTTTCGCATGGCGGAACACGATGGCTATCGGCCCACGATTTTCAAGTTGTGGAGCCGCACCTTGCGTTTGTACGGCTACCATGCACTGTTGCTGGCTTTTGCGTTTCTGGTTGCTGTGCCTATCGCCTCTCGCGGCAACCGCCCGGGCTTGCATAACCTGCTGGATTTTTATTTCTATGCGCCAAGGCGCGCCGTTGGCGAAGCATTTCTTCTGATCTATCGCCCGCCGCTTCTCGACATTTTACCCATGTACATTATTTTTCTGGTCTTAACGACCGCCGCACTTCTGCTGTCGCGGAGGTTCGGATGGAAATTCATTTTGTGGGGAGGTTTCGTTCTTTATTTCCTCGCCCAATTCGGTTTTCGCAGCGCGGAACACAATTTCATGATGCGCTTTATTCCCACCCGAATCCCTCTGAATGAAATGGGGTCTTTCGATCTGTGGGCCTGGCAATTTCTGTGGATCCTGGGCATCTGGTTCGGGGTGCATTGGGTGCAAGACAGACTTCCGCTGGAGATTTGGGCCAAACGCCTGGTAATTCCGGCTGCCGTGCTGGTAATCGCATTCTTTGTTCTGCGTCGCGAGATATCTCATGGATTTGAGTTAGGCGCCGCGGAATTTCTTTTTGACAAATGGCACCTCGGAATCCTGCGGCTGGTAAATTTCGCGGCGGCTGCAACCGTAGTTGTCTACTTCCAATCTATCTTGAAGCCCCTGGCAATCAAGCCGTTGGTGCTGATGGGGCAATCTTCGCTGCAAGTATTTTGCGTGCACCTGCTATTTTGCTTCGCGGGACTTACGCTGATGGGCAACGCCTCGATGCTCAACGGGTGGAAGCAACTCGGGCTGTTGACGGCTACCTTTACGGCCATGTTGCTCACCGCAAAATTGTTCTCCAAGAGCGAGGCCAAGCAAGAACGCCAACCGAAGTCAGACTTGCCGTTGGAGGCCGGTCAACCCGCCACCGCCGCCCGATCCGCTGCGGCGTAGCTGAACTTCAACAACGGTTTGGCGTACACATCCAACTACTGACGGAGATTACTTGATGGTATTCGCGAGAACGGTGACATGCCGGGAATACTAAGGGACCGGCTCGCTGCGCTTGTGAGTTATTTTTCGCCGAATATCGGGCCAAAACTCTTTCAGAACGATCGTCACGGTGTCGTAGCCAATCTGACTGCCCCATACGCTGGCAGTATTGGACAGCGTCTTATCGGCGTGCGGATGATAACTGTAGGTTGAAATCCCTGCAGCGATAGCGCTGCCAAAAACCTCGGACACGTTGAACTGGTTGGTTCCCGCGTCCGAGCGGGTGACTACGATCCGGCTCATGGCGTAGCCGGTGCGACGCCAAAAGCCTCCCTTCCCTGATTGAAAAAAGCGCGGATCCTGGTGAAAGATCGAGGGCAGAATCGCGGAGGTCCAGTAGTTTTCGATCGTGCCATCCGCGGCAGCCGCTCCAAACCGCTTGCCATAACCAGCCGCGCCCTGGCCGTAACCAGGCTCGCTATTTTCCGCTTGGCTGATTCCCGCAAGGAATGCGTACCAAGGCACCTGGATGTAGTCGAATGAAGAGCGGGTTACCACCGCGAACTTTTGCTTGGTGGTAAGTGGCGGGACCTGGTCGGCATTCTCAAGAGTCAGGAAGTTTGGCAGCGCGAAGAATAGCCGGTCGTTTGAAGTGGCGGGGGCGGCCGTTTCGGCTTTCTCTCCTGGGGTCTTGTGCTCTTTGGCTTTGTCCTTGTCGTCTTGGTCAGCCGGGACCTGTCCGGACGGCTGCGCAGTTGGGGCGGTTGGCGTCGACTGAAAATGGAAGGTCGGTCGCGGAGTATCCATTTTCTCTTGTTGTGCAAGTGCCGGTATTGCAATCAATAGAGTTGCGATGGCCGCCAATTGAAAACGCAGGCCCAAATCCGTTCGTTTAGTCATCACAGTAATCGTCTCACAGGCTCCTGTCTAGCGCCCTAAATCTGCGGCAGACTTGCTCTATCTGTTCTAGGTCTGATTAGGCCGTTGTGCGGTTCGCGGTAGCCATACGCATGTGCGCGACTCCGCGTAAGTGGCTTCTCTTTAGAGTCATCCGATGATGATTCCGTTGCTCTCCATGTGTCCAAAACTCTATCGCGCAGAACATTTTTTCGCCGATTTCGGGCCCTTTCGATTGATTTATCCAACAGGCCAGTGCGACTGCCTATACTTCGCTGCTGACGCTGTGCGAGACTCGCACTGGTGTCAGGAGCGTCGTTCATGAAGCTATCGGAAATTGCCCGCAAGCTTGGCTGCGCTGTCGAGGGGCCGCACGACACGGAAATTACCGGCGTCGCCGGGATTGACCATGCCAAGCCGGGTCACGTTACTTTCTTGGCCAACCGGCGCTACTTCCCTCTTCTAAAAACGACCCAAGCGTCCGCGGTGTTACTGCAGGCAGGGATCACTTTGGAAAGAGCGCCTGGTGCGTCCCCGTTCTCCGCGCTGCGCAGCGAAAACCCGTATCTCGATTTCGCGCGAGCGATCGAATTTTTCTACCAGCCGCCGGCCTACGCGCCGGGAATTCACCCGACGGCGGTGATCGCTAAAAGCGCGCAAATTGGAGCTGGGGCTCACATCGGCCCTTACTGCTTTGTGGACGAAAACGCGCAAATCGGACGTAACGCGGTGCTGCACAGCTTCGTCACGGTTTACCGGGGCGCGAAGATTGGCGCAGACTTTTTCGCGCACGCTCACGCTGTGGTTCGCGAGTTTTGTGTGATTGGCGATCGGGTCATTCTGCAAAATGGAGTGGTTATCGGTGGCGATGGTCTGGGCTTCGCGAAACGAAAAGACGCTAGTTGGTACAAAATGGCGCAATCCGGCGTGGCCGTTCTTGAGGATGATGTAGAAGTACAGGCCAATGCTTGCGTGGACCGCGCCACCGTCGGCGAAACACGCATCGGGAGCGGATCAAAGCTCGATGATCTGGTGCTTGTTGGGCACGCATCGAAGGTCGGCCGCAACGCGATGTTGTGCGGCCAGGTGGGTCTGGCAGGCTCCACGCAAATCGGTCAAGGAGCGATTCTGGCCGGGCAGGTTGGTACGGCGGGACATCTTAGCGTGGGTGACCATGCGGTGGTTACCGCCCAGAGCGGAATTCCCAACGACGTGCCCGCGCGGGCGATGTATTCGGGTTATCCCGCGGTCGAGAACCGGCGATGGCTGAAATCGGTGGCGGCGCTGAATCGGTTGCCAGAGCTGCAAAAGCGGGTTTGGGAATTGGAAGAGGAAATCGAAAAAATAAAAGTGCGCAAAGGCTAGTTGCAAAACTCATTTCTCCAAATCTATGCTGCTCCCGGAAATCCTATCGGCCGCTGTTCTGGAGGGAGAGCCGCGGCCAAGGTGTCGTGAACGAGGTCGTTCAACTTGTCGCGAGTCTCGAGCGAATAGGCCGAAGCGTCGATGGGCGGCAAAAACTCCACGAGGATTTCGCCAGGCCGCAAAACCAAGGACCGTTTCTTCATCAGCCGATGAGCGCCGGAGCATGCCACCGGCACAATCGGAGCGCCGGCTTTGATGGCCATCACCACTGCGCCTCGCTTGAATTTTTGAAGGCGGCCATTCGGGCTGCGCGTGCCTTCCGGATAAATTAAAAAAGATTGCCCGTTGCGAAGCTCTTCCGTTGCTTTGTCGAGGCTGGCGATGGCGGAATCCCGGCCGCCGCGTTCGATGGGAATGAAATGCGCGAGCCGGAAGGCTTGTCCGACGATGGGCCAGCGAAAGAGTGATTCCTTCAGCAGAATGGCAATGCGCCGTGGAATCGCGCCGACAATCGCGGGAGCGTCCAGAGTACTGGTGTGATTGGCGGCAAAAAGACAAGCGGCGGCGGGAATACGCTCCGTTCCCTTGACTCGCACACGCACGCCGGCGACACGCACAAAAAACATCACGCCGCCGATGCCTGCACGAAAAAGGGGATCAGGATTACGTGTGATGAGCGTGAACACCAGCAACGGCGGACCAACGAGCAGTATGTACAGCGACAAAAATAAACTGACCATGAGAGTACGGATCATGGGATTTTCAACACCGGCTGGAATTCGACTAGGGCGGAGCTCTGGAGCGATCGCATCAGATCTCAGGCTCGGTCAATTTGCTGCGTGCATGGTCGGTGCATCGGTAACTCCGTGAAGCAATCCCTCGCGGATGTGCCTCGCCTTGTCTCCCGCGTGGGAATCTTCGGCAAGGTCATAAAAAGTCTCGGTGATTTCGCCAAGGTGAAAATCAATCTTCAGCTCGGCACCTTCGCGCCGGACAACAAGATGCAGCAATTCTCCGGATTTGTGTTGGCGCAACCAATCATGGGAACGGCGTGGCGGGTCTCCGCCATTCCATTTCAAAATAAGGTCTCCGGTTTGCAGTCCAGCTTCCGCGACGGCGCTGTTGGCATCCACGGTGCGAACGACGAGAGGCCCTTTAGGAGCGCCCTCCGCAGCGAAACCGAGGGCCGCGTGTTGTCGAGTAGTTTGCCGTAATTCCAAACCGGCCAATGGAAATATCGCCTGGTACGGCAAGGCATTCGCTTCAGCGACATAATGCTGAAAGAAATCCTCGAATGACCCGCCGGCTACTTTCTCAGCGGTTAATTGCGCGTCCAGGCTGTCGCGATAGGGTTTGCCAGTCACGCCGAAATCTTCGTTCATCTGGCGCATCACGTCATCCAGGCTTTTCTGATTATCGGTGCGGTCGCGAATCAAAATGTCCAAAAGCACGCCCAGGACTTGGCCTTTGGTGTAATACGAGACGCTATATTCCGGATTTTCGTAGAGGGGATATTTTTCCAGCCAGGCGTCCAGGCTGGATTGTTCCGCGCTTTGCCAGCGATTCGCGGGGCGTGCTTCCAGTTCGGTAATTTGCTCGCTGAGATCGTGGTACAGCTGCTGTTTACTCCAGAGGCCGGAACGCTCCAAGGTATAAGAACCGTATGTGCTGGTGACACCTTCGGCGAACCACAGCGCGCGGGTGTATTGCTCTTTCGTATAGTCGACGGGATACAAAGTTGCGGGTCGGATTCGCTTTACATTCCATAAGTGGAAAAATTCATGCGCGGCTACCCCGGCTAGAGAGTCGCCCGACTGCACGGAGATCGCGGTAGAGTCAGCGTGTTCCATGCCACCACCTGCGCCGGCCGCAGCTTTGCCGACATGCAGGACGAACGTATAGCGCCAGTAGGGCGCTTTTCCCATCAACTTTAATTCGTACTCGCAAATGCGCTTCAACTCGGTTTCTACTTGCTTCTTCTTGTAATTATCACCGTGGATGACGACCCAGATTTCAGGGCTCATCCCTGGAAGTTGAAACTCTTCGAATTTCCCTACTTCGATTGGGGCATCGGCAAGCGCATCGTAATCCGGGAAGTCCGAAGAAAACGCATGGGCCCGGTCCATTCGTTCATCCGATTGAATTCCGGGACCTCCCCAGCTCCAGAAATCAGGGATGTCGCCGAAAACAAGTCGTACCTCCTCGGAGCGGCGCTCTGGCACATACATCAAAATCATCGCGGGATTGATAAAGGCGTGCTCGCGGTTCAGTTGCGTGGCGAAGGGACCGGGCTCGTCCCAATACGTGGCGTAACGAACAAAAATGGTTCCATTTCCAGTAATGCGCCAGGTTTGCTTGTCTATTTTTTCGATGGATGGCGGCGTGAGATTGCTTGCGTCGCGAGTTCCAGACTGTGCCGGGGCTGGCCGAACTTCCACTTGCTGGATGTGAGAACTGAAATCGCGAATTTGATAGAGAGCGTTCCAGGCGGGAATCTGAATCGTGACCTCATCCGCGACATCCGGGATTGTCATCGTGACGTGAAACAGATGCTGCTCAGGATGCGCTAAGGAAACTTCATAACGAATGGTGGCTTGCAGCGACGGGCAACATGCAAGACCGACCAGAAGTGTTATGAAGGCAAGAAATCGTCGACGACGGAAATGAAAACAAATCACCTGCTGGTGGCCTCGGAGGGCACGCGAACTTCATCGCCAAGCTTCTTGGCTAATTTTTCGCACAAGCCGTCAAAGCTGCCGTTGGACATCACCAGCAAGAGGTCGCCCGGCTCGGCCTCCGCCGCTAACACGCCGGCAATTTTGTCGCTGCTGCTAAAGACGCGCGCGTCTTTTCCAAGCGAGCGAATGCTTTTCGCCACCGTTTCGGGGTCGAGACGATTGTCATCGCCGAGTTGATTCGAACGGAACACCCCGCCTAGAATGACCCGGTCCGCCAAGGCCAGCGCTTGCGGCAGCGTCTCCTGAAAAACTTTGCGGCGCATCGAATTCGAGCGTGGCTCGAGAATGCCCCACAGCCGGCGTCCGGGCCAACGTGCGCGCGCGGCTTCGATAGTGGCTTTAACCGCAGTGGGATGATGGGCAAAATCATCGACTAGCAAAATGCCGCCAAATTCTCCTTTTATGTCCATGCGCCGCTTGACGCTGCGAAAAGTCCTCAGCGCTTTGCCAATGGCCCCGGCGGTAATTCCCCTGCCCTGCGCGACGACGGTGGCGGCCAGGGCGTTCAACACGTTGTGCCGGCCGGTGGCCGCGAGAACAAATTCGCTAAAGCGTTGGCCATGATGAGTTACGACGAAGCGCACGCCGTCTTTTTCAATCGCGACGTCGCTCGCAATCCAGTCATTACCTTCGGAGAAGCCATAGGTTTCTACCTGGCATAGCGCTTTCTGTGCGGCGCGGCGTAAAGCCGGTCCAGACTCCGCGGTATCACCCCAGATCACGGTTCTACCTCGGCGCGGTACAAGGTTTACTAGCCGCCGAAACGCCAATTCATAAGTCTCGAAGTCAGGATAAATATCGGCGTGATCGTATTCCAAGGAGGTGATGATCAGGTCGTCCGGGTGGTAATGGAAAAATTTTGGCCCACGATCCCAGAAGGCCGTCTCATATTCATCGCCCTCGAGAATGAATTCCTCGCCGCCTCCGAGACCGTAGCTTTTGCCAAAATTCTCGGCTACGCCGCCGACCAGAAAGTTAGGTTTCTTGCCGGCCGTCTCGAAAATCCACGCCAGTATGGCAGTGGTAGTAGTTTTGCCGTGTGTGCCGCTGACTACGATAGAGTGGCGTCCGGGCAAAAATACTTCTTCAAGAATTTCCGGCATGGAGCGATAGGGAATTTTGCGGTCGAGCACTTCTTCCAGTTCCGGATTGCCTCGCGCGATGATGTTGCCGACAATCACCAAGTCTGGCGCAGGCGCCAATTTCGCGGCGTCAAAGGAATGAAAGAAAGAGATGCCCAGGCTTTCGAGCAACGCGGAAGCTGGGGGGTACACTCCCGAATCCGAACCTGTGACGCGAAAACCACGTTCGCGCAACATGCCAGCGAGCGGTGCCATCGCTGAACCGCCGATTCCGATTACGTGTATGTGCTTAGAGGCCGTCATGACACCACCGCAGGTTCAAGGATTTCCAGCACGCCTGCTCCTTTAGTCGACAAACGGGCTTTTACGCCCAGCGGCACCGTTAACATTGGACGCATGGTGTGACCAATGGGCGCTCCAAAAACGGTCGGCACGCCGAGCGGGCTGAGGATTCTTTGGCACACATCACGCACCGTTGGACTCCCTGCTACAGGCGCTTCGCACTCCGGAAAATCGCCGAGTATAATTCCGCGGATGTTTGCAAATTTCCCGGCTTGCTTCAAATGCATTAAAGCGCGATCCACTTGCCACGGTTTCATTCCGCGATCTTCCAGAACAAGAATCGCATCATCGGTTTGCAAATCCCACTGCGTTCCGATAGCCGTTTCCACAAGAGTCAAGCACCCTCCGAGCACTCGCCCGTTAGCTTCGCCCGGAGTCAACTGCTCTCCCTGAAGGTCCAACGACCAGCCGACTCTCGTGTTTTGTAGAGCGCCCAACAACGACTTTTCGTCATATCCCTTTGACGCGCCTGGACCAGCATCGAGCCCCGCAGCCAGCATCGGACCGTAAAAGGTGACCCATCGAAATCGCTGCCATAAATAAATCAGCAAAGAAGTCAGGTCGCTGAAACCTAAAATAATTTTTGGATTCGCCGAGGTCGAAATATGCAGGTCATCGAGTAGGTAGTTCGAACCATATCCACCGCGAGTGCCGATTAAGGCGTCGATATCGTCATGTTCCAGCGCATTGAGGAGCTCCGCGCGTCTGCCAGCTATTGATGCTGCGAAGTATCCGTCATTTTGGGTAGAAGCGCGTTCCGCAACCTGCCATCCCAGCCGCATTAGCTCCGCGATGCCCGCTGCAATTCTGGGAGATTCGGCTGGGGATGCTGGAGCGAACGGCATGACCACAGACTTGGCGTTTAGCGCTCTTGGTTTACGCACGTTGACGCGTTCACTTTGCGACGCTGACTCGCGCGGTATGCCCACGTCGGAACGACCGGTCATGGCTGTTGTTGCCTCTCGACCGGTAGCATCTCGACGGTTACTCCCGGTCGCGTCAACCCGGCGAAGATTTTTTCCTGTTTGCGATGACTGACGTCCGCGTCAAACTGGATGAGATTTTTTTCGCCGGCCATGGACACCTGAAAATTATCCAGCGTAATTCCGAGGCTGGAGAAACATTGGTGGACCTCAGAAACCAGATCCACGCTGGGGTCGCTGGCAATCCGAAACAACATGTAACGGGGCTTCAGGCCGATCCAGTCTTCTACATACAACAGAAATATAAGGGCGAACAGCACCAGCAGGCAGGCAAATCCTGAGGCTCGAAACAATCCAGCGCCAGCACCCATGCCCATCGCCGCCACCACGAATACCGTGGCCGCGGTGGTCAATCCGGTCACCCCGCCGCGATCGCGCAAAATAACAC
Source organism: uncultured Acidobacteriota bacterium (assembly GCA_963733775.1). Lineage (GTDB taxonomy): Bacteria > Acidobacteriota > Terriglobia > Acidiferrales > UBA7541 > Acidiferrum. The sequence continues at coordinate 322,879 of CAVTEE010000007.1, forward strand.
CGGCGCCTAGAAAACCAATTCCCTGAACAATGTTGGAAGCGATGCGGGTGGTGCTGGTGTCGCCGGTGCGGCGCGCTATTTCTATGGAGAGAATGGTAAAAAAAGCCGCGCCCACGGCCACGCACAGGCCCGTGCGTAATCCTGCAGGGCGGCGGCGCAAGCTGCGCTCCACACCAATTGCGGAGCCCAGCAGAGCAGCCCAGAGCAAGCGCGCGATTATATCGTTGAGAGGAACCATACTTCTCGGTTGTGCCCGAAACCCTGGGAAAGTTTACAGTTTATAGCGAGAATTGCGTTAATTTCGCGAAGTGCCGTGCCCTGGCGTGTATCTCGCTGCGTTTTAGCGAACGCAACCTGTCCAACCCGAATTTTTCCACGGCGAAGCTTCCTAATACCGAGCCGTACACCATGGCACGCCGCAGGGCCGCGTCATTTTTTTGCCCAGCGCCCGAAAGGTAACCCATAAATCCGCCCGCAAAACTATCCCCCGCACCGGTGGGATCATGCGGCTCTTCCAGCGGAAACGCCGGAACGCAAAATACGCCGCGCTTGTCGACCATCATGGCGCCGTATTCGCCGCGCTTGACGACCAGCGTGCTCGGACCCATCTTGAAAATATGCTTGGCGGCGCGAAGCAAATTGTGTTCGCTGGAGAGTTGGCGCGTTTCAAAATCGTTGATCATCAAAATATCCACATGCTTCAACGTCTCGCGGAGTTCCGCGTTGGTGCGCTCGATCCAGTAATTCATGGTGTCCAGCGCCACAATTTTGGGCCTGTTCGTCACTTGTTGAAGCACATCGCGCTGGAGATCAGGGGCGATATTGGCAAGGAAAACGTGTTTGGATTTGCGATATTTTTCGGGCAGCTTGGGTTTGAAGTCGGCGAACACATTTAAATCCGTCACCAGCGTGATGCGTTCATTCAAATTCTCTGAGTAGCGTCCAGACCAGAAGAAAGTTTTGCCCGCCGCGCGCTCCAATCCTTCGATATCAATTGTCCGCCCGCGAAATATTTCGGCATCCTTCGACGTAAAATCGTCACCCACGATACCCACGAGGTTTACATGCGTGAAGTGACTGGCCGCCACCGCGAAGTAGGTAGCTGCGCCGCCGAGCGCGCGTTCCACTTTTCCGTACGGACTCTCCAGACAATCGAATGCCACCGAACCGACGACCAGCAGGGACACAATTTTCTCCTAGATATATTTGGCGAGTATGGCGGCCAGACGCCTTTTGGTAGCCGGGGGAACCAGCTTTATATCCGTAACCAACGCGTGTTGCAGCGCCGACCCACACTTGCAGGAGCGGTCTGCAGGCAACGCGCGCACTGCTTCACGTAAAACGTGTTGCGCATTTTCTGCATTCTGGTTCAGCAAAGCGATGATTTGCGAAGCCGTAACGGATTCGTGTTCGGGATGCCAGCAATCATAGTCGGTAATCATGGCGATAGTGGAGTAACAAAGCTCGGCTTCACGAGCAAGTTTTGCCTCCGTGGCGTTGGTCATGCCCACCACTTCAAAGTGCAACTGGCGATGCATGTTGGCTTCCGCGAGCGTGGAAAATTGCGGCCCTTCCATGCAAATGTACGTTCCACGGCGGTGCACCTTCACGCCGCAATGCACGCTGGCGTCGGCTAACGCGGCGCCCACCTGCGCGCAAGTAGGATGCGCGAACGACACATGTGCTACAAGCCCTTCACCAAAAAATGTGGACACCCGTTGCCGGGTGCGGTCCACGAATTGATCGGGCACCAGAAATTCCCCGGGACGCAATTCTTCCTGCAAGGAACCCACGGCGCTTACAGAGATGATTCGCTCCACGCCCAGCAACTTCATGGCGTAAATATTGGCGCGATAATTAATTTCGCCGGGCAGAATTCGATGGCCGCGGCCGTGGCGCGCAAGGAACGCCACCCGCTTCCCTTCCAATGTTCCCAGGACGATAGCCTCGGAAGGATCGCCGAACGGAGTCTTAACCTTAATCTCGCGTGGGCTGATCAAGCCCGCCATCGAATAAAGTCCGCTCCCGCCGATAATGCCGATGCTCGCTTGCGAAGGGGTTCTTGACTGCTTCGCGACAGACGAGCTTTTTCGTTTTGCGACCGCCATGCAACGTTCTCCTGAAATTATTTGCTTAGATCGACAGGCTCAAATTCGATTTTGCCATTGCGGTCGTGCAAGGTGGCCGTGGGAAAATCCGGATCGTGCCCAAAGGCCACAATCCAACCTTGCGCTACAATTTCCGCGATACGCTTGCGTTTCGTTTCCAGTGTTTGCAAAGGGTACAGATCGTATCCGGGCATCCACGCGAGTGGCAGGTGGTGGCGCGTCGGCAGCATGTCCGCTACAAAAATCACAGTGCGATTGCCGCCGGATATTTTGACCGCCTGGATATCCGCGTTATGCCCCGGAATGCGCACCACGGAAATCCCGGGAACAATTTCTACATCGCCGTCTACGAGCCGCCATTGGCCTGCTTCGCTAACAGGAACAAATCTGTCCGTGAAATAGCTGGCGCGGTCGCGCTCCGTAGGATTCATGGCGTGCTCGAGTTCCGCGCGCTGGACGACATATTGCGCATTAGAAAAAACTGGGAAATCGCGCCCTCCGACAACTCGCGTATTTCCTCCGGCGTGATCAAAATGCAGGTGGGTGTTGATGACCATATCGACTTTCTCGGGAGCGACACCAACCTTCAAGAGCGAATCCCTCAAAGGGTCGCCTTCCTGAATGCCATAAATATCCCGCAGCTTGGGGTCCCACTTGGTTCCATTGCCAGTCTCTACAACAATATTCTTGCTAGCGACTCGTACCAGTAGCGAATTGGCAGCCAATCGAATGCGATTGCGGTCATCCGCGGGCGTTTTCTTTTCCCAGAGCGTTTTCGGCACGACACCGAACATCGCGCCGCCATCGAGATAAAAATTTCCACCGTACAAGGGTAAAACTTCGATTTCGCCAAAATGCATCAGGCTTGGCTCCGCGAGCCGAGGCCGCTCCGGGTAAGAATTTCGTTGACGGCGGTAAACGGGTCTTTGCGGCGCTCGGCGACCTCGGATGCCAATTTTTCGAGCTGCGCTTCACCCGCCGCTCCGCCAACCGCGCGTTCCAGCAACCGCGACTCCAGGAGTTCCAGTAGGCGTTTCTTCCAGTGTTCGACATGCTTTTTCTGCCGCTCCGGGCGTGATGAGAAATGCTCGCGAAATTTGGCGACCGTTTCGGCAAGCGTGTCGACACCGCGATTCTCGGACGCCACTGTTCGAACCACGGGAGGATGCCAGCCATGCAGCGGCATCACCAGCGAGAGCATGGCGTTCAATTGTTGCTCCACGCGCTCCGCGCCTTCGCGATCGCTCTTGTTGACGACAAAAATATCCGCGATTTCCATCAAGCCGGCCTTCATGTTTTGAATGTCGTCTCCCATCCCGGGAACTACGACCACGATCACGCAGTCAGCCAGCCTGACGATGTCGACTTCGTCCTGCCCGACGCCCACTGTTTCGATTAATATCCGGCGCTTGCCCGCGGCATCCAGAAGCAACCCGACCTCCGAAGTCGTGCGCGACAAGCCTCCCAAAAACCCGCGGGTAGCCATGGAGCGAATAAACATCCCGGCATCCGCAGCATGGCCCTGCATGCGAATGCGATCGCCCAAGATGGCGCCGCCGGAATAAGGGCTAGTCGGATCAACCGCGATCACTCCAACGGCTTCGTCCTGCTTGCGGTAAAGCGCAGCGAGCCGGTCCACCAACGTGCTCTTGCCCGTACCTGGCGCGCCGGTCACACCAATCAGGTAAGCTTTGCCAGTGTGGGGAAACAGAACGCGCAGCAGCGGCTCGGCATTGGAGTCATGATTTTCAATCGCGGTGATCGCGCGAGATAGTGCCCGCACGTCCCCGGCACGCACCTCTTCCGCCCATTTCTCAACCGCCGGTGCCATTTTTTCCTTTGCAGCGTTCCACAAAAACGCCGCGAGCCTCGATGATTATTTCTTTCCCAGCAGTTGCCGGGCAATCACCAGCTTCTGAATTTCACTGGTGCCTTCCCCGATGGTGCACAATTTCACGTCACGATAAAATTTTTCCGCTGGGTAATCCTTGATAAATCCGTAGCCGCCGTGAATTTGCACGCACTCATTGGCCACGCGCACAGCAACTTCGCTGGCAAATAATTTGGCCATGCTGGATTCGCGCGTGAAGCGCACGTCTTTTTTGTCCGCCAGCCAGGCCGCCTGATAGACCAGCAATCGCGCGGCTTCCACGTCAGTAGCCATATCCGCCAGCTTGAACTGGATGGCTTGAAATTCACTGATGGCTTGCCCAAATTGCTTACGTTGCTTGGCGTATTTGGTTGCCGCGTCGAGAGCGCCTTGAGCCATGCCCAGCGCCAGAGCGGCAATAGAAATCCGTCCGCCGTCAAGAATTTTAAGACTACCGGTGAAGCCCTCGCCCTCGGGCCCCAACAGATTTTCGTGTGGCACTCGACAATCAGTAAAAATCACTTCCGAGGTATCGCTGGCGCGCATCCCCAGTTTGTTTTCTTTTTTCCCCGGTTTAAATCCGGGCATGCCTTTTTCTAGAATGAACGCGCTGATGCCGTGCGAGCCTTTAGACTTGTCGGTTTTGGCCATGGCCACGCAAATATCAGCGTAGTGACCATTGGTCGTGAAGGTTTTGGCGCCATTCAACACCCAACAATTTCCATCGCGCACCGCGGTGGTTCGGGTCCCGCCAGCGTCAGAACCGGCCTCAGGTTCGGTCAACGACCAGGCGCCAATCTTCTTGCCTTGCGCCAGCGGAGCAAGATATTTCTTCTTTTGCGCATCATTTCCAAATTTAAAAATGTGATTGCTGCACAACGAATTGTGCGCGGCGACGATGATGCCCACGGAGCCATCCACGCGCGATAATTCCTCAATCGCGATGGCGTATTCGATGTACCCCAGCCCAGCGCCGCCAAGTTCCTCGGGGAAAATCACGCCGAGCAAGCCCATTTCCGCGAGCTTGGGCATGATCTCCATCGGGAAATGGGATACTTCGTCCCATTCCATAACGTGCGGCGCGATTTCGCCTTCAGCAAATTCACGCACGCTGTGGCGTAGTTGCTTTTGTTCTTCTGTTAATCCGAAATCCACGCGTTCTCCTGCTTACCAGCCAACCGGATAATTATTCTTTTTATTTTGTTCATCGAGCCAGGTTTTCAGCGGCGCAAAATAATCGGCCAGCGCGCTCGCATCCAGTTGTTTCTCACCGGTCAAAACTTCCAACGCCTCCGGCCAGGGTTTGCTCGCGCCCAGCGATAGCATTTTGTTCAAGCGTTCGCCAGCCGCCTTGTTGCCATAAATCGAGCAGCGATGCAGTGGCCCCGAGTATCCAGCCTCGCGGCAAAGCGCGCGCTGAAATTGAAATTGCAAAATCCGCGCCAGAAAATAACGCATGTACGGCACGTTCCCGGGCACGTGAAATTTTGCGCCGGGATCAAAATCCGCCTCCGTACGCTGCACCGGAGGAATTATTCCCTGATATTTAAGCCGCAAATCCCACCACGCTTTGTTGTATTCCTCGGGCGTCACCCGGCCGGAAAAGACTTCCCATCGCCATTTATCCACGAGCAAACCAAACGGCAGAAAAGCTACTTTTTCCAGCGCCTGCCGTAGCAAATAATCTATGTCTTCGGAACTGGCCGGAACCGTTTCGATGAGACCGATTTTCTTCAGATATTCAGGGGTGACCGACAGCGCGATAGTGTCGCCCACCGCTTCGTGGAAACCATCGTTGGCACTGTTTTGAAACAACGGCGGCTGGTTCTCATAGACGCGCTGATAAAAATTGTGACCAAGCTCGTGATGAATCACTCGAAAATCTTCTTCGGTAATCTGAATGCACATCTTGACGCGCAGGTCTTCTTTGGAATCCACGTCCCAGGCGCTGGCGTGACAAATCACCTCGCGATCGCGGGGTTTGGTGAATAACGAGCGCTCCCAGAATGTCGGGGGAAGCGGCGCGAATCCCAGCGAAGTAAAAAATCCTTCACCATACTTCACCATCCCACGCGCGTCGGTGTGGCGATCCTGCAATATTTTTGTAAGGTCGTAACTTTGCGCCGGTTTAGGCGAATCCATCAACGAATAAACGTTGTTCCATTCCTGGCTCCACGGATTTCCCAGTAGCTGCGCAGGAATTGGACCCTTAGCGGGTACCAGCGCTGAGCCATACTTTTTTGCCAGTTGCCCGCGCACGTAAGCGTGCAAAGACTGATACAGCGGACGCAGTTGCTCCCAAAGCCGGTCCGTTTCTTTCGCAAATTGGTCCGGAGGCATGTCGTACATCGACCGCCAAATCCCGCCCACATCGGAATATCCGAGTTCACGCGAACCTTCGTTTCCCAATTCCACGAGCCGCGCATAACGCTGCCGCATGGGAGCGCCAATCGCGTGCCATCCGATCCACGCATTTCTTAATTCTTCGGGATCGTGACTGGTAGCCAAAATGTGTTCGACGGCGGTGATGTCCAGGCACTTGGAATCCACGCCCGCGGCGGGGCACCACTTGCCCTTGCCATAATCTGCTCCCAACGAAGTCGAAATGGTCGCCAGTTCTTTTTGCTCCACGGCGTTGGAGGGCGCGGGAAACCCGATGGACAATTTAACCAGCAACATTTTGCGCGCCATCACCGGCGGCAGCTTGAGGCTGTCGAAACGATGCGCCTTTTTCGCCAGCTCGACTGTCAATGTGTTGAGTACCTCGGACGCATCGGCCGCGATCTGGTTGGTGTCATCGGTAATAAAATTTTCCTGCACCCAGGCCGCGCGCTGCGCTTTGTTTCCCAGGTCAAAAAGCCGCGCCTCGGCGTCATCAAGAAACGCTTTGGCCTCTTCTGTGGTCGGCGCAGCACCCTCCTGCTTCACCGCCGCATGCTCTTGCGCCGAAACCATCTGGGCCAAGAGCAGACTGGCGCACACGCATCCGAGCATCAAATGCCGGCGAACAGCGGTAATTTTCATGCCTTAGCCTTCCTGGTGTTGGCCGCAACCTGCCGAATCATCGGCAGTGCTCGTTCGATTCCCTCGCGGCTGACATCGCAATGCGTCACGAAACGGACTGAGTGCAGCGCCGTGTCCTGCGCCCAGACCCCATGCGCATACAATTCTTCACAAAACTCCACGGCTGTTTTTCCTGTTGGCGAACAATCGCAAATTACGATGTTGGTTTGTACTTTCGCTGGATTAATTGTCAATTGAGGAATCTTTGCAAGACCTTCGGCCAGAAATCGCGCATTCTCATGATCTATGTGCAAACGAGAAGGAGATTTTCGCAGTGCAATCAGGCCCGCGGCGGCGATCACTCCAGCCTGACGCATCCCGCCACCAAACATCTTGCGGTATACCCGCGCTTTCTCGATAAAGGCACGCGAACCAACCACCATGGAACCAACCGGGGCGCCCAGACCCTTCGACAGGCAGAACATCACCGAGTCGCAACCGCGAGTCATGCGCGCGACGGAATCGCCAAGCGCGACCGCAGCGTTGAAAACGCGTGCGCCGTCCAGATGAACTTTCAAATTAACGGCGTGAGCGCGATCGCAAATCTCATCCACAGTCGCGGTGGGATACACCATGCCGCCGGCCATGTTGTGGGTGTTCTCCAAACAAACCAACGCCGTTTGCGAATCGTAATAAACGTGGGGCCGAATTACCGCTTCGATCAGCGACCACGACAAAATGCCATCTTCACCGCGCGCAATCCGCGGCATGCAGCCCGCCACCGCAGACATGGACGCCAGTTCATACAAATTGACGTGGCTGCGTTCGTCGCAGATCACTTCGTCACCATGATGCGTCCACACTTTTATCGCGATGAGATTGCCCATGCAGCCGGTCGGAACGAATAACGCCGCTTCTTTGCCGAAAAGTTCTGCGGCCTCGCGTTCCAGCAAATTTACGGTGGGATCTTCCGCGTACACATCGTCGCCGACTTCGGCTTCGGTCATGGCGCGGCGCATTTCCGGCGTGGGCCGGGTGACTGTGTCGCTCCGCAAATCGACGATGTTCAATGCCGGGCCGGAAGCCCGCGAGTTCATAGCCATTACCGGATCTGTTTCTGTTGCACCCAAGACCTAGCCTCCATTGCGAGATCTAAATCCGATCTTTATCTCAACAGCTCTACAAAAACCTCATTCGAAACGCTCAGCCGTGAAGGTGCCAATCGGACTACCGAGCCGTTCCATTCCAACAATCCCGAGGATGCCAGCGGATCGAAGCGCGACCCCAATTTTACGGCGTAGTTTTTTTCAATTCGCGACACATCAATGCCATCCAGCTGCCGCAAACCCAGAAACAATTCTTCCTCCAGCGCGGCTTCAGGCGTTAAGCGTTCCAGTTGCTCGACCGGCAAACATCCATTTTGAATAAAGTTTACGTAACCGGCCGCATCATGCACATTTGCCCACCGCTGCACACCTGAGAAGGAGTGCGCGCCCGCGCCAAATCCCAGGTAAGCTTCGCGGCGCCAGTATTTCAAATTGTGGAGCGACTCGAATCCTGGCTTGGCCCAATTGGATATTTCGTAGTGGTGATAGCCCGCGCCAGAAAATGAAGTTTGTGCCAGCTCATAAAATTCGGCCATCTGATCTTCGCTGGGCACCGCACCGGCGCTGTAACGCTTACCCCCTTTTAAGAGCTCGCTACCGAGACGGCTCTTCTCATCGACTTCCAAGACGTAGACGGAAACGTGCTCAGGGGCCAATTCGAGAAGGCGGTCGACCGATTCGCGCCAGCTTTCAGGCGTCTGCATCGGCAAACCGGCAATCAAGTCGAAGCCGATATTCAAAATGCCCGCTTCGCGAAGAATGGGAACGGCGCGGTAAATATCGGCACGACGATGCATACGTCCGGAAGCGGCCAGCTCGGCGTCAGAAAACGATTGCACGCCGAAGCTCACGCGATTGATTCCCGAGCGCGCCCACGCAGAGGCTTTCTGCGCGTCCACTGTTTCGGGATCGGCTTCGAGCGTCACTTCCGCCAAATCACAGCGAAAGGAATCACGGATGGTATCCAGAACAGTTTGCAGATGCGCGGGATCGAGCAAGCTTGGCGTGCCACCGCCGAAATAAACCGTATCAACGGCCGCGCTCTCTGTTATCGCGGGAGCAAGCTCGATGCCAGCAGCTGCGTACAGATCCCGGTAAGTCTTCATTTCATGGCAAACAGCGCTCACGTAGGGAGCAAATCGCGAGGAAGAGACGACGCCAGTATGAAAATTACAGTACGTGCATTTCGTTTGGCAGAAAGGGAACTGCACGTAGATGCCGAGGCTGATCATTTGCACAAAAACTTTAACACAGCGAGGCATTGCGCGCAGGCGCGTGAGGTGTCAGGAGTCTTCCAGTCAGTGTGAATCCGGAATAACTCTTACTTGCAGATGTCGATCGCGTGGGCCGTCGAATTCGCAGAAGAAAATGCCTTGCCAGCGACCCAACAGCAGCTTGCTGTCCGCCACAAAAATCGTTTGGCTGGCGCCCACCAGCACGGACTTCATGTGCGAATCAGAATTTCCTTCAGCGTGCCGGTAAGGCCCTTCAAAGGGGATCAAGCGATCAAACGCGCCTTCGAGATCGCTAGCCACATCGGGATCCGCACACTCGTTGATCATGACTGCGGCGGTAGTATGCGGCACGTACACATAACAAATGCCGCTGGCCACGCGTGACTTTGCCACCGCCTGTTCTACCTGTGCGGTCACGTTAACAAGCTGCGTGCGACGAGCCGTCTTTACTTTTAACGTGTGGATCGACACGAAGCACCAGATTTCGCGACGCGAGTTATGACAGCTGCACTATACAGTGACGCCCAAGATTTTTGCTGCCGCACAGTTTTTGCAATTCCGTTAATCCGCCCGGACCCCAGCGTGCCAGAAATGGCAAAAGACAAAGCTCCCTCGATTGCAGGACCTTATGCGGGTAGAGCAACTGCTCGAGGAAATTCTCATACACGGCGAGCAACGTCGCTTTGGCGTCTTGCGCGCGGCCAGTCTTGCGGCGCAGTTTGTCGATCTGGTATTCAATCTTTTTGCGAGCCGTCTCTACCGCACCTTGCAAACTAGGATCAAGCTTCTTCAGCTGATCGTGCAGCTGATCCAGCATCTTCATAACTTGTTTGTGGTTGCGGTCAAAGTCGCGGGACAGATCCTTCGGAACGGACGCAAGTTCCATTCTGCGGCGAACTTCCTGCGAGCCAGCCCAAATGTCTTCCACGTTAAGCTTGTAAGCCCGCAGTAATTTGGCAGCCTTGATATCCACCAGCGTGAAATCCGGGCGCGACAATATCACCGGCATGCGTCCAAGCACATGCTTGTACACCACCTCGGATTGCGCAAAATAAGCAATTTCTGCCGCTCCACCAATGTACGCCACAGTGGGCAGTAAATAATCCTGCGCCACAGCACGCAGAAGCGCGCTGGGACTAAAGTCCTCTGGCGTGCTTTCGATAGCCTTCAGCAAGTCGGCAGTGGCCCACTGCCTTTCACCAGCTTGGAATTTGCCATTGCCAGTCGCCACAATTGGTTTCCGCACACAGTCACTTGACTGTGCCTTGTCACCACACTGATTGCCCATGTAAAACAGCAGCGTGCTTTTCGCCGAAACTTTAACTTGCGCGGAAAACCCCGCGGCTTCCAGTTCCTTGCCTCGGCGCAATAATTTTTCATTCAACGCGTCGCGGTCTTCGATAGCCTGGCGATAGACGGGAGCGGCAATGTGGTGCAACGCCGGGTCCAGCGGATCAAGGAGAATGAGGCCTTGCTGCGAAAATAATTTGGCAAATAATTTGGCGAAGGCGCTGCCGTACGTTTCGCCCCGGTTGTAGCTCTCTTTCAAAAACTGGGCCAGTAGCACGCTGCCCTGTTTGACCAGGAGTTCCGCGGCTTCATGAACTTGTTCGTCGATCTGCGAGCCCAGCAATATTTTCCCAACTGGGCGGCCGGCATCCTTCTCAACAGGCGGCGCAAGTTCGAAGCGTTTCAGCTGCCCTTCTTGAAACCAACTCACATGACGGACTTCATCAACGTCATGATCTTCGGTGGCCATCCAGAAAACGGGCACGGCCTCAATCCCTGAGTTGGTCAATTCATTTGCAATTTGAACGGCACTTAGCGCCTTATAAAACGAGTACGCGGGGCCACTGAAGAGCCCGACCTGTTGGCCGCTGACAACGGCTACCGCCCCTTTTTCCAACCGATCGAGATTGGCGAAAACCGCCGGCCCAGCGCCAAAAGCGGCGTTCTGCGCGCGCAGAATTGTGGTGACTGCGCTTCGACGCTCCTTAGGAAAATCCAGTTCGCGGGCCACTGCGGTAACGGAAGATATTTTGGGCGCGTGCGCGTAAAACGCCTGCACCATTGAAAAATTATTCAGATATTCGAGGAAGAGCTTCGACTGGTGGGGGAGCTTGTGGGACGCGAGGGCACGACAGTCCATGAGCCGTTAGATGATACCCGCGCGGAAACGTCTCATCAAAGCGCCGAATTATTTACAAATCACGCCGAAGCCATAATGGGCTGCTCAATAGTGGCCAGAATTGAGCTGATTCGCGACTTATGCTCGTCGGTGAGTGGCTGCAACGGCAGCCTGGGATTCCCGCCGCGATAGCCGCGCTGGTCCATAACGTATTTGGCTCCGGCGATACCGAACTTCGAGACGATCTGGTTGGAGGCGCGCAGCAAAACCTTTTGCAGCTCGCGCGCCTGTTCCCATTGACCTTGGCGGAAGAGCTCGTAGAGCGTCGCGCATTTCTCAGGAAGTGCGCTTGCCAACGCTAGAATCGACCCGCGCGCGCCCACCGCAAGACACGGAAACACCGTGGCAGCAGCGCCTACCAGCACCTGAAATTGTGGCGGCGCGCCGGCGATCATCTCGGAAATACGGTGAACATTTCCTGAGCTGTCCTTTATACCGATAATATTTTGATGCTCGGCCAGCGCGATTGTCTCAGGTGCCTCGAGCGCCAATCCGGTGAAGATCGGTACAGAATAAAGCATTATTGGGATGGGCGATTCGTCGGCGACGCGACGGTAATGCGCGATGAGCACTTCCGGTTTGTAGGCGGGCTTGTAGTAATAAGGCGTCTTCACCAGCGCCGCGTCATATCCCAGTGCGGCGGCTCGTTGCGTTCGCTCGACGGTTTCCGCTGTGGATTCGGAACCGCAGCCCGCGAGGAGTTTTTTCCCCGGCGCCGCAGTCTCCTTGACCGCCGCAAGAATGCCGTCCATTTCCTTGGAGCGTAGCAGCACCGACTCTCCCGTGGAGCCTAGCACTACATACCCCGCGAGCGCCGTCTGGTTGTAGCGGCGAATGTTGTGCTTCACGCCCTCGAGCGACACCGAACCGTCCGCTGCGAACGGTGTCGTTAACGCGGGAAAGACTCCTGCCAGATCCAGCATTGAATTCCCCATTTTCAGCTTAAGACAGCTTGCAAAAAATTAGCCTGCCTGCGTCAGTCCGCGGGAGTTGGGCTTTGCGAAGCCGCCACGCTGCCGCGGTGCAAATCCTGCAGCGCCGCGACTTCCGTTCCCTGTTCCAGCAACGCCTGTATTCCCCGAGTTGCTGCGTGCGCCGCTGCCAGCGTGGTGATGCAAGGAATGTTATAGCGAATCGCCGCGCGCCGGATAGATTTTTCGTCGTAAAAAGACTCGCGGCCCAGTGGGGTGTTAATGATCAGGTCAATCTTCCCGGTCTTCACCAGGTCCACGATGTTGGGGCGTCCTTCGTTCACCTTAAAAACTTCCTGTGCTTCGACTTCCGAATCGGCCAACGCTACCGCAGTTCCTCGTGTGGCCAGCAGTTTGAAACCCAGCGCCTGCAATTCTTTTCCCAGCGGGCCAACGTGTTTCTTGTCGCGGTCGTTAACACTCATGAACACAGTGCCTTTGCGCGGAAGGCGTTGGCCGGCAGCCAGTTGCGCTTTGGCAAACGCGAGGCCGTAGGAAGTCGATATTCCCATGACTTCACCAGTCGAGCGCATTTCCGGCCCGAGAATGGTGTCTACACCGCGAAATTTATTGAACGGGAACACCGGGGACTTCACGGAATAAAATTCGTGCACCGGGATTTCTGAAACGCCATGATGAACCACCAGCGGCAATTTCATCGTCGACAATTTTTTCCCGGCCATCAAGCGCGCCGCGACTTTCGCGATGGGTACGCCCGTGGCCTTGCTCACAAACGGCACGGTTCGCGATGCCCGCGGATTTACTTCCAAAACATACACCGTGTCCCGCTGAATCGCATATTGCACGTTCATCAGGCCCACGACTTTCAGAGCCAGTGCCAGCCGCTTGGTGTATTCGCGAATGGTATCTAGAATCTTGGGCGACAAGCTCACCGGCGGCAACACGCAGGAAGAATCGCCGGAGTGCACGCCAGCTTCTTCGATGTGCTCCATGATTCCGCCGATCACCACTTCCGTTCCGTCGCACAGCGCGTCCACATCCACTTCCGTGGCTTCTTCCAGGAATTGATCAATCAGCACAGGGCGCGCCGGGCCCATCAGCGCAGCCTGTGCTACGTATTCCTGCACAGTATTCACGTCGTACGCGATCACCATGGCGCGGCCGCCCAGCACATAGCTGGGACGCACCAGAACCGGCATGCCAATTTCGCCTGCCACGCGCGCGGCTTCCTCGGGAATTAGCGCCGTGCCATTGCGCGGCTGATGAATTCGTAGCTCGTCGAGCAAACGCCCGAAGCGCCGCCTATCTTCGGCGAGGTCGATCGATTCTGGCGCGGTGCCGATAATCGGCACGCCATTGCGCTTCAATTCAAGCGCAAGGTTCAGCGGCGTCTGCCCACCAAACTGCACGATGACGCCGTGAGGCTTTTCGCGTTCCACCACTGCGAGGACATCTTCAAGCGTCAACGGTTCGAAATACAACCGGTCCGAGGTGTCGTAATCCGTCGAAACTGTTTCCGGATTGCAGTTGACCATGATGGTTTCGAAACCATCTTCGCGCAGCGCAAATGAAGCGTGACAGCAGCAATAATCGAATTCAATTCCCTGCCCGATGCGATTTGGGCCGCTACCAAGAATGATGATTTTTGGTTTCGATTGCGCTTCGGATTCGTCTTCGTCCTCGTATGTGGAATACATATATGGCGTAAATGATTCAAATTCCGCAGCGCAGGTGTCCACCCGTTTGAAAACCGGTCTCACGTCATATCGCGCACGCTGCATACGTACAGCGGCAGCCGTGGTCTTCCACATCTGCGCCAGTTGCTCGTCGCTCGTTCCGTGACGTTTCACCTCGCGTAACAATTCCTTTGACGCCGTCTCCACAGTGACCTTGGCGGCGCGGCGATTCATGGCGATTATTTCTTCAATCTGTTGAATGAACCATGGATCGATTTTTGTCAGCTCGCAAATTTCTTCCGCAGGCAACCCGCGTTCCACGGCGGTGAGCAGCCAATGAATGCGGTCTGGACGCGGAGTGGCAAGTTTTTCGCGCAGCAATGAATCCGGTGTTTCCGCAGGCGCGCGCCATGGCGTACTAGGCTCCAGCGAGCGAATCCCCTTCTGCAGCGCTTCTTTGAAAGTTCTTCCGATGGCCATTACTTCGCCGACGGATTTCATTTGCGTTCCCAGAGTGCTGTCCGCGCCAGGAAACTTCTCGAATTGCCACTTGGGAATTTTCACCACCACATAATCAATGGTTGGTTCGAAACACGCCGGAGTCTTCTTGGTAATGTCATTGGGAATTTCATCCAGAGACATTCCGACTGCAAGGCGGGCCGCAATTTTTGCAATCGGAAAACCGGTGGCTTTGCTGGCCAAGGCCGAGCTGCGTGATACGCGCGGATTCATTTCGATCACGGTCATCTTGCCGTTTTCAGGATTGATGGCGAACTGCACGTTGGAGCCGCCGGTCTCTACGCCCACCTCGCGAACGATCGCGGCGGCCGCATCACGCATGCGCTGATATTCCTTGTCGGTCAACGTTTGCGCCGGCGCCACGGTGATGGAATCGCCGGTGTGCACGCCCATGGGGTCAAAATTCTCAATGGTGCAGATGACGACGAAATTGTCGCGGTAATCGCGCATCACCTCAAGTTCGTATTCTTTCCACCCGAGCACCGACTCTTCCACCAGCGCTTCGTGCACCGGGCTCATGTCCAGCGCGTGCGAAATCGCTTCGCCAAATTCTTCGCGGTTATACGCGATCGAGCCGCCAGTGCCTCCCAAAGTAAACGAGGGGCGAATCACCAGCGGGAATCCAAG
Organism: uncultured Acidobacteriota bacterium; assembly: GCA_963733775.1. GTDB lineage: Bacteria > Acidobacteriota > Terriglobia > Acidiferrales > UBA7541 > Acidiferrum. The sequence continues at coordinate 338,143 of CAVTEE010000007.1, forward strand.
CTGATCGCATAGCCGCAGCGCATCCTGCGCATTATTCACCAGCGCGGAGGCCGGAACTTCCAATCCAATTTTGCGGCAGGCATCCTTGAACCACAGCCGGTCTTCGGCCACTTTGATGGCGCGTAGCGAGGCTCCAATCATTTCTACGCCTTGCTTTTCGAGGGTGCCGCTTTCCGCAAGCTCCACGGCAAGGTTCAGCGCGGTTTGCCCGCCTACAGTAGGGAGTAATGCGTCGGGCTTTTCGCGGGAGATAATTTCCTCAAGATATTCCTTGGTGAGCGGCTCGATGTAGGTGCGCTGCGCGATTTCCGGGTCGGTCATGATGGTCGCCGGATTCGAATTCACCAGCACCACTTCATAACCTTCTGAACGGAGCGCCTTGCACGCTTGCGCGCCGGAATAGTCGAATTCGCAGGCCTGCCCGATAACAATCGGCCCGGAGCCGATGATCATGATTTTCTTTATGTCCGTTCGCTTAGGCATCCGCGTGAGCAGGCTTCCAGCCTGAGTTATTATCGTTCTCCGTCACTAATAAGAGATAAATCCTATCGCTGCGCTTCTTTCATCATGTCCGTAAACTGCGTGAACAGGTAATGCGAATCGTGTGGGCCCGGCGATGCTTCCGGATGATACTGCACACTAAACAACGGCAAAGATTTGTGGCGCATCCCTTCGTTGGTGTGATCGTTCAGGTTTATGTGCGTAATTTCCACGTCACTGGAAGGCAGCGACTCGGGATCCACGCAAAACCCGTGATTTTGCGCGGTAATTTCGATTTTCTGCGTCAGCAGATTCTGCACCGGGTGATTCGAACCATGATGCCCGAATTTAAGCTTGAAAGTTTTGCCGCCCAGCGCCAGGCCGCAGAGCTGGTGCCCTAAACAAATTCCAAACACCGGAACTTTTCCGATGAGCTTACGAATATTTTCGACGGCGTAATTGACTGGCTCAGGATCTCCGGGTCCGTTCGACAAGAACACTCCATCCGGTCCCAAACCAAGTACCTCTTCGGCGGACGTTTGCGCCGGAACCACCAGCACTTCGCAGTGATGATCGATCAGCATGCGCAAAATATTTTGTTTGATGCCGTAATCGTACGCGGCCACGCGAAATCGCCGCGTATCAGGAGGCGTGGAGGCGGACTGCTCGGTCCATGGAGCAGAAGCCAACTCGATGGATCCCTTATCCCACGAGTATGCTTTGTTGCAACTAACGCGGCTGGCCAACTCTTGTCCGGCCATCTTGGGCAGACTTTTCGCTTCGCGGATCAACTGCTCGGTGGCCGTTCCGTCGGTGGCAACCACGCCGCGCAACGCGCCGACGCTTCGAATATGGCGCACCAGCGCGCGGGTATCGATATCCCAGATCACCGGAATCTGGTGCCGGTTTAAATAAAGCTGCGCCGTTTCCGATGACCGCCAGTTGGAAGACATCTGGGAAAATTCGCGCACCACCAGCGATTCGATGTAGGGGCGCGGAGCCTCCTCATCGTCGAGATTCGCGCCGACATTTCCAATGTGCGGATAAGTGAGACAGACAATCTGGCCGGCGTAGCTGGGATCGGTGAAAACTTCCTGGTAACCGGTGAGGCTGGTATTAAAAACGACTTCGCCGCCGCGGCGCGTAATCGCGCCGGCCGCGCGGCCGTTAAATATGCGCCCGTCTTCCAGCGCAAGTGTGGCGGGTCGATGTTGGACTTCCGTCAGTGGAGCCCCCTGTTTTTATCATCGCAGTCCTAAGGAAGTGAAACAAGTGACTAGTAGGGTGCAACAGATCCGCGCTAAAAACAGAAACCTGGATCTTCAACTATTTGCTTTCCGCTTCCGTCATGGCCAGCGAACCGAAATGATCCACCGGCCAGTACGCGAAGACAGCGCGACCATAAATAAACTGGCTGGGGACCGGTCCGAACACCCGCGAATCGTTCGAACTGATGCGGTGATCGCCCATCACGAAATAACTGTCAGCAGGCACGCGCGTTGGCCCGTAGTCGCTGACATCTTCGTATTGCGGCGGGACGTAAGGCTCGGGCACCACCGTGCCATTCACAGTCACTACGCCTTGGCGTATTGTCACGGTTTCGCCTGGCAGAGCAATCACCCGTTTGATAAACGACTTCGAGCGATCCAGCGGATACCAGAACACCACCACATCTCCGCGATGAATGGCTTCAAAGCGGTACACGAATTTGTTGATGAAGATTCGTTCCTGATCGGAAAGCAGCGGCGCCATGCTGGTGCCTTCCACCTTCACTGGCTGGTACAAGAAGACGATGATGACCAGTGCCAGGCCAATGGCGATGAGCAAATCGCGGGTCCACACGCGAATTTCGTGGCGCAAAGAAAGTAGCGATGGAGCTTGTTCAGTGGAGGAGCTAGGAGATGTGCTGGGAGAAATAGCCGCAGGGCTGTTCGAACTTACGCTCAGTGCGCCAGGTTTCTCGTCGGAGTGTTCCATTTCGCTGCCTCGTATTTATAACATGAGCGTCACGGAACGCGCCAGATTCCGTTTTGGTTTGCAGCCTGCGCAGCAATGCCCGAACCGGGGCCCACAGCTTTGATGCAAGTTCCGTGTACTAAGTAAGATTCCGTGGGCTCAACTTTCCGTTGCCTAATCAGCGAATAAACCTCAACAAGTGAGTGGGTTCTGCGTCTTCGTAGGTCGAGTTCCGCACATTCGCAGTTGAGGTATGGAAGAATTCAGTCCTCTCCTCGAATTCTGCCATTTACTCCCCGAGCGCATATGACAACGAAGCCAGTGCAGCAATTACCGCCGTTTCCGTTCGCAAAATTAGCCGCCCAAGGGAGGCCTCATGGAAGCCCGCTTTCAACGCGGCGTTGCGCTCCTCGTCGGTCCAACCGCCTTCCGGGCCAATAGCCAAGACCGCTTTGGATGCGACGCGATTACTGAGCACGGCACGCAATTCGGGCGCGTCCGACCGCTCAGAAAGGAAAACACCCAGCCGATCCCCCAGTGAAGCAAAAGCCGGTTCCGGCTTTGCCACCGGCTGCAACACTGGCAACCTCACGCGCCGGGATTGTTGCGCAGCCTCCAAAACGATCTTCCGCCAACGTTCGGAGCGTTTTTCCGCGGCCGCAACTAAAGCTTTCTCACTGCGCGCCGCCGCCAGTGGCGTGATCTCCGCTACGCCTAGCTCGGTGGCCTTTTCAATGGCCCACTCAAATGCGTCGAACTTCACTACCGAAAGCAGCAAGACAACGTGCAGTCGCGGTTCCTGAGCAGGCAATTCTTCCAGCAGCACAAACTCTACAGCGTCGCGCGCTACCTTTTCGATGCGCCCAAGACACACGCGCGTTCCATCGCTCAATTCATAAAGCTGTCCCGCCTGCGCGCGCAGCACTACGCCCAGGTGATGCGCTCGATCACCCGAAACCAGGGCCCGTTGCCCGTCGAATTTTTCAACGAAAAATCGCCGCCGCACGCGACGATTCTATCCTAGATGGCGATGGCTACAGGAACTGAGAACAGCTTAGGCCTGAAAGAAGAGTTACAATGCGACGCTGCCGTCGGCACTTAACCAAAAATGTCTTTTACTTTTTCAAAGATGGATGAATTTCGGTCCGCAGGCTTATTTTCGACTTTCAGCGAAGCTCCCAGCTGCTCCATCAATTTGCGTTGCTCGCGCGTCAATTTAGTCGGAGTGAGCACGCGCACGTGATAGTAAAGATCGCCTTTGCCGCCACCACGCGGGTCAGGCAGCCCTTTACCTTTGACGCGAAACACCGCATCGCTCTGTGTACCTTCGGGGATTTTTAATTTCTCTTCGCCGCCCAGACCGGGCACCTGCAGTTCCGTGCCCAGCGCTGCTTGCGCTACGCTCAACGGAATCGTGCAATAGAGATCCGCGCCACGCCGTTCAAAAAACTGGTGTTCTTTAACGTCCAGCACAACATACAAATCGCCCGCAGGCCCGCCATTAGGACCTTGTTCGCCTTCGCCGGTAACTCTGAGTCGCGTCCCCGTATCCACGCCCGGTGGAATTCGTAGCTCGATAATTTTCTCGCGCTCCACGCGACCATTCCCACGGCACTCCAGGCAGCGCTCGCGAATAATTTGCCCCGCGCCTTGACATGCCGGGCAAGTGCGCGTAATGGTGAAAAACCCCTGCTGGTAAGCCATCTGCCCGCGGCCGCCGCAGGTCTGGCAAGCAGTCACGCCTGTGCCCTTTTTCGCGCCTGTGCCGTTGCATGCCGAACAAAATTCCTGCTTGGGTAATTTGACCTTGGTCGTAACTCCAGATGCGGCTTCCTCAAAAGTCAGCGTCATGTCGTAACGGAGATCTGCGCCACGTTGATTGCGTCCGCGCCCACGACCACGCCCGCCGGAAAATAATTCCTCAAATCCAAAAAAATCGCCAAAAATGTCGTGGAAGTCCTGAAACACGGAACTGTTAAAGTCCGTGCCGACGTTGGAACCGCGCAGTCCTTCGTGCCCGTAAGTGTCGTAGATTTGACGCTTCTGCGGATCGCTCAGCACGCTGTAAGCTTCGGTGCATTCGCGAAATTTTATTTCTGCTTCTTCTTTATTTACCGGATTGCGGTCGGGGTGCCACTTCAGCGCGTTTTGGCGGTAAGACGCCTTGATCTCCTCGATCGTGGCTTCGCGCTTGACGTTGAGCACCTCATAGAAATCCCTTTGTGCGGACCGGGCCATGGCTACTCCTGAATAGTTTTAGTTTGCAGATTTAGATGCGGCGGTCGGGTGAACCGCTACGCGCACCATGGCGGGACGCAACACCCGCCCGTGAAAAACGTAACCTGGCTGGAAGACCTGCAAAATTGTGCCTTCGTCTTCGTCCATGGTTTCGGTGCGATCCATAGCCTGATGTAAATGCGGATCGAACTTCGCGCCCACCGGCTCGACACGCTCCGCGCCAAGCTTGGCGATATTATCAAGCAGCTGTTTGTGAATGAGCTCGAAGCCTTTGCGATAATTCGCGTATTCCGGTTCACGGTGCAAAGCCAGGGCCTGGTCAAAGCTGTCTATCACCGGAATCAAGGCCTCAATCAGCCGGGCGGTTGTACGCCGTGAATCTTCAGAGCGCTCTTTTTCCACCCGCTTGCGGTAATTATCGAAATCGGCCTGACGTCGCAACAGTGTTTGGCGGAGGTCTTCGAGATCCTTCGCAAGCTTGCCCACTTCCGCATCGGCACTCGCATATTCCGCTTCAAGGGGATTAACCTCTGGCGACGAATCCGCCGCAGCGTTGACATTACTATCGGGGCTAATTTCCCCATTCTTTTTGGAATCGTTTCCCATGACGTTCCAGCCTCTCTTTTGCCAAAAATCTTTCAAATTTTGCTCAGCGCTTCACTGAAGAGTTGCGCGACGTAGGCCACTGCAGTCATCGCGCGCTCGTACGGCATGCGCGTCGGCCCAAGCACGCCCAGAGATCCTTGCACCAAGTCGTTGCTCATATACGGCGCGCTGATCAGCGCCAGGTTTTCGCCCGCCGCCGATATTTCTTTGACGCCGATCTTCACGAAAACGGGTTCCGGCGTATCGATACAAGCATTTAACACCGTCACTAGCCGGTGCTTCTCCTCGATCGCTGACAGCAAATCCCGCAACTGCGACTGGTCTGTAAATTCCGTCGCGCCGATCATCTGCGCTGTGCCTTCGACATGCACCTGGGCCGCGAGATCGACGCCCAAAACCGCCGGATCGCAGAGCGTTAACGCTCCCTGTACAATGCCTTCGTAGCGTTCGCGCTCGGTAGCCAGCTTTTGCAGCAGGTCGCTGCGAATGGCTTCCAGCGTCCATCCCGCATAATGCTGGTTCAGAAACTCGGCAATGCTGTCGAGCTCCGGTTGCGAGAACAAGCGGTGCGGCCGCAAAATCTTGTCGCGGGTCACGCCACCGTGGGAAATCAAAACTACCACTACGCGGCCGTCCGGCAACAGCCACATCCTGGCGTGCTCGAGGACGGTCTTGGCTAAAGGCGGAGACACGATGATGCCCAATCCGCTGGAAACTTCCGCTAGCACGTGCCCGGCCCGTTCGGTCATGTCCGCGGAACTGGACGCGGCATTGAACTCCCGCTTGATCCAATCGCGATCCTCGATGCTCAATGTCGCCCGCGAAGCGATCTCTTGCGCAAAAAAGCGGTACGCCGCCGCCGTAGGCACCCTGCCGGCAGAAGTGTGCGGCTGAAAAAGTAGCCCGCCATTTTCCAGGTCAGCCATCACATTACGAATCGTGGCGGTGCTGAGTGTTTCCTCAAATCTCTGGGAAATAACGCGCGAAGATACCGGCTCGCCCGTCTCAATGTACGTGCGAACGATGTCCGCCAATATCTGGCGATTCCGGCGTTCCTGAAGCGCAGCATCCCTCATATCAGCACTCTACACGCAAGCCCGGTAAAATGGCTCACTTCATATATTTTAGGAATCGTGTCAAGTACGGTCAACGGCAGCAGCCCGACAGTAGCGCGGGCGCGTATACATCTGAAGGCCGCAGCAATCACTCGGCGTTGTCGATCTGCGCGCGCTGCAGCTTATCGGAATAGTCGATGTACATCGTTTTCCATTCAGTGAAAAAGTCGATCGCCGCAATCGCAGCCTCGCGATGGCCGTTGCCTGTCTGTTTCGTGCCGCCAAACGGCAAATGAGTTTCGGCGCCAATGGTTGGCGCATTGACGTAGACAATGCCGGTATACAGATCGCGCATGGCTGCAAACGCCAAGTTCACATTTCGCGTGTAAATGGAAGCGGAGAGGCCGTATGGCACGCCGTTAGCTACTTCGATGGCGTGCTCAAAATTATCAACGGGAATAACCGACACCACCGGGCCAAAGATTTCTTCCTGTGCGATGCGCATATTGGGCGCAACATCGCCGAAGACTGTGGGTTCGTGGAACCATCCTTTGGCGTAAGCTCCGTTAGTGAGGCGATTGCCGCCGGTTAATAGCTTTGCTCCCTCGGCCTTACCAATCTCCACGTAACTCATCACCGTCTTCAATTGCTGCTCGTTAATACACGGCCCCATGTCGGTTGTGGCATCCAGCCCATCTCCAACGCGCAGCTTCTTTGCACGGCTCACGAAGCGCGAAACAAATTCGCGATAAACGCTCTTGTGCACTGCCACGCGGCTGGCCGCGGTACAACGTTGGCCGGTCGTGCCGAATCCGCCCCAGATCGCTCCGTCCACCGCCAGGTCGAGATTGGCGTCATCCATTACGATGATGATGTTTTTCCCGCCCATCTCCAGGCTGCAGTGCTTGAAATCCGGCGCGCACATTTCCGCGATAATGCGTCCCACCGCCGTGGATCCGGTAAAGCTGACCACCGGCACGTCTTTGTGCCCCGCCAGAGGCGCTCCCGCGTTCGGGCCATCGCCGCTCACCAGGTTGACGACACCATTTGGCAGGCCAGCCTCCATCAAAATCTGCACCAGGTGATAGGATGACAGCGGCGTATCCTCCGCCGGTTTCAACACCACGGTGTTTCCGCTAACCAGCGCAGGCATCATCTTCCACGACGGAATGGCCATCGGAAAATTCCACGGCGTAATCATGCCGCACACACCGATAGACTGCCGCGCACTCATCGCGAATTTATTCGGCAGCTCCGAGGGAGTAGTCTGCCCAAACAGGCGCCGGCCTTCGCCGGCCATGTAGTAGGTCATGTCGATGGCTTCCTGCACGTCGCCGCGCGTCTCCGCCAAAACCTTGCCCATTTCCCGGGTCATGTCACTCGAGAATTCTTCTTTATGTTGCAGCAGCAATTCCGCGGCGCGATACAAAATCTCCGCGCGCTTGGGAGCCGGCACCAAGCGCCAGCTTCTATAGGCCTCTGCAGCCGCATCCACGGCGGCATTCACATCTTCGGAGCCGGAAGCGACAAAGATTCCAACGAGTTCATCGGTATTGGCTGGGTTGCGATTTTCGTATGCCTTCCCAGTGCGCGATTCGACCCATTCACCATTGATAAAATTTTTGAAAACGCGAGGCGATGCGGCTGTTGCCATGGCTTCCTCCGTGAATGCGTACTTCAAGCGCAAATTCTGTACGTGGCGATACCTACAATGATAGTCGATTTGGTGTTCGCCGACACACCACTGAGCCGGAACCACATTGCTCCGGGGAATCGCAGAAATAATCTTATTGTTTGCTGCCGGCCTTATAGTTGCCGCTTATGGTGTCGGCCTGTGGCGTATTTGCAGAGGAAATTCTAACCGCAGGGGTGGGAGGCGCGATGCCTGCCGTCTGCGAGCCCAGCCCGAGCTGTTGCAAGGTCTTGGCGTCCAGCTTTCCTGAAGGGGTCAAGCCGTGCCTGCCTTGAAATTTCTTAATGGCATCGACGGTCGATGCATCCCACTTCCCATTTGGCGTTCCAGCGTACGCGCCATTCTTGGCTAAAGCCTGTTGAATTTCAGAAATGCGTTGCGGTGTGGGAGCTTTCTGCCCTACTTGACGGCGTGAAGATTTTCCGGATTTACCCTTGTGCGAACTACTGCTCTTGGCTTTTTTCTTGGCGATAGTCTGGGCCGACGACAAAAACGGCGACACACCCAATCCCACCACCAGCAGGGACAGCAGAATCAGGTGCATCGGCCGCAAGAGTCGGTTCATATATTTGTTTTAAGCTCGAATAAATCGAGCGCCTTATCGTTTGTCTTCCGCCGGAACCACACCTGGCAGAAATACCGTCAACACCCGGTCAGTATCCTGATGGCGTAGCACCTTGAACACTACGCTGTCGCCGGCCTTCAGTTTGCCAATTGCGTTGCGGTAGTCTTCCACGGAACTAATCGCCTGTCTATTCACTTCGGCAATAACGTCCCGTTGCGCGAATCCGATGTCCTCGGCAAAGCTAGCCGGTTCAACTTCCGTAACCAGCACGCCCTTCTGGCTGTCCATACCGACGCGGTGAGCGCGGTCAGGGGTCAGATCCTGGACGTGCAATCCGAATTCGGTTGGCGCAGCTTCTCCGCCCGGTTGATCGCCCATGCGTCCGGCAGTATTCGGAAACACTCGGGTACGATCTTCTACCGTTGCGGTAGCTTCTTTTTGCGAGCGATCACGAACGTAGGACAGTTTCACCTTGCTGCCGATGGGAGCCAACGAAATAGGATTCACTAGGTCGTTGCCGGATTTAACCGGAGTGCCGTTCACGCTGGTGATTACGTCGCCACCCTTCAATCCAGCCTTCTCCGCCGGACTGCCCGGCTCTACGCCTTCGATGACCACTCCGTAGGGAGCGCCCAGCGCTTTCAGCGTGATTGCGTTGGTGCCCAAATCTTCCTGGAAGCTTACGCCAATGGACCCGCGGGTCACGCGGCCTTGCGCAATGATCTGATTGTAGACATTAATGGCGGTCGTCGAAGGCAACGCGAAGCCCACGCCTTCGTAGCCGCGGCTGCCGGTAATGATCGCAGTGTTAATGCCGATCACGTCGCCGCCGAGGCTGACGAGCGGTCCGCCGGAATTGCCCGGATTGATCGCCGCGTCTGTCTGCAAGAATCGCTGAAATTGATGACCAATCCCGCCACGGTCCTTAGCGCTGATGATTCCGGCGGTCACCGTAGCTTGCAAGCCAAATGGACTCCCGATGGCCAGCACCCAGTCGCCTACCTGCACGCCATCGGAATTGCCGAGTCTAGCCGTAGGCAAATCGCGGCCCGCATCAATCTTGAGAACTGCAAGATCGGTGTCCTCGTCCACGCCTATCACCTTCGCGGTGTATCGGGCGGTTTCGCCATTCAACTGCACTTGGACCTTAGTGGCCTGATCCACAACGTGATTGTTGGTCAGGATGTAGCCACGCTTGTCCACGATCACGCCCGAACCAAGGCTGCGCTCGGCCTGCGCCGGGCCTTCCTTCTGCCCGTCAAAAAACTTGTCGAAGAAGTCCTGCATCGGATCATCCTGATCGTCCGGCTGCGAGCGCTTGCGCCGCGCCGAAGGAGCACGATGCTCCAAAACCTGAGTCGTGGCGATGTTCACCACCGCCGGTTCCACCCGATTCACAACTCCAGAGAAAGAATTAGACGACGGGATCGGATCCGGCACGGCCAGCGGCGTCGCGTTGGTTCCCGCGAATGCGGTGTTCTTTACCGCCGAGACGCGACCGGAAACTACCGAGCCGATCATGATTCCCACCAACAACGTCAAAGCTACAAAAAAGGCCGCCATAATCTTTCGCCGGCGCGCCCAGTTATAAATCTCTTTTACCTGCTCACCCATCTTGAAGCTCCTATGGTGTCACACGGGTGCGCCGTTGAGACGCACGTAACCGCTGACATGTAAAGTATAACACCGCAAATCTGGCCCGGTTGCTGCGCTCAATTAGTGCGCTGGAATCAACACTGTCCGGAAGGACGGGTGCCCACCCCTGCTCAATTTGCCGCTTGCAGTTTGCTTGCCTTTCTATTTGACGCACCAGCGAGTGAATCTGTTGTAATGCTTTTAGATTAGCTTTACCTGAATGGTCGGAAGTCCCGCATTCTTGGCCTCACATTGCCTTCAACCAGAGCACGTTATGCAGAAATTCGTTTAAATGTGATAATCACTTTACCTTGACGAGGAGCGGCGCTGCTCTGCATCGGCTATGCCACGACGAATCCGCCTTTTTCTTTCTCATTTTCACAAATCGCGATCTTCGCATCAACATCTCTGCGACAGTCAATTTTTTGACCACCGGCTCCGCGAATTTTTCCGCCTTGACTTCTCTGGCCGTAAGGCGCATAAAAAGAGTAGCCGGAAGTGGCGGCGCACGTGGCGATTTAGGGCAACTTGCTCCACGTAAAAAACTGCTAAAGAGCTTGTCGAGCATCCCAGAAAGATTTTCTGAGACCCTCCGAAGCACTTTGGCACGGAGGGTTTTTTCATTTTACAAACCCTCCTGCTGCGCGTCCCACAAATTTAAACGGCTAGTCTGGCTCGGGCTCATCAAAAGGCCTTGGGGTCAATTCAAAGGTAGCGGCAATGTCTGATCGGTATGAATTGCGATGTCGGGAATGTGGAAAATCTTGGGGTAACCAGCCTCGTTCCTTCTGCGAAGAATGTTTTTCCCCCCTCGAAGTTGTCTACGACTACGACTCCCTCAAAAAATCCGCGCGACGAGAAAACCTGGCCGGCCGCGACTTCAACATGTGGCGTTATTCGGAGCTCCTGCCCCTCCCCAATGGCTACACCGGTCCCAACGCGGTTGGCGGCACTCCGCTCGTCGCGTCCCGCAAGCTGGGGCGCGAATGGGGCATTGCAAATCTCTACTTCAAGAACGACGCCGTGTGCTTCCCTTCCTTATCTTTCAAGGACCGTGTCGTCGCCACCGCACTGGCTGCCGCTCGGCGCTTTGGATTTGAAACTGTGGGCTGTTCTTCTACCGGCAACCTTGCCAACGCCGTTGCCGCGCAAGCTGCGCAGCAAGGTTTCGATGCTTGCGTTTTCATCCCGGCGGATCTCGAGCCCGCCAAAGTTTTGAACACTGCAGTGTACGGCGCGCGCATCGTGCGCATAGACGGTAATTACGATCACGTCAATCGCCTGTGCGCGCAGATCGCTGACCGCTTTAACTGGGGCCTCGTGAATGTAAATCTGCGCCCCTACTATTCTGAAGGCTCGAAGACACACGGGTACGAAATTGCCGAGCAACTTGGCTGGCGCCTGCCTGACAACGTCGTCGTGCCCATGGCGGGCGGCTCGCTGATCACGAAAATAGCCAAAGCCTTTAGAGAATTGGTCACACTCGGATGGGTCGAACCCCGCCCAATACGGTTCTTTGGTGCACAAGCTACCGGCTGCTCACCCATTTCCGATGGCGTGAAGCGAAATTTATCGCGCTTCGAGCCGCAAAAGCCCAAGACCATCGCGCGCTCGCTTGCTATCGGCAATCCGGCCGACGGCGGTTACGCTATCAAATTAATTCGCGAATCCGGCGGCTGGGCAGAGGATGTTTCCGATCCGGAAGTTGTTACGGCCATAAAGGTACTCGCTGAAACCGAAGGCATCTTCGCGGAAACCGCCGGAGGCGTCACTACTGGCGTCGCAAAAAAGTTGATCGATCAGGGCCGCATCGCACCGGAGGAAACCACGGTCGTGTGCATCACCGGCAACGGCCTGAAGACCACCGACGCCATCATCGGCGAATATCCTCTAAGCGAGGCCATCGCTCCGAAAATTGAAGCTTTCGAAGCACTCATGGACGCGCAGTTCGCCACCCGCGGTCGAGTGCTCGCTGCACATAAAGCATAGATTGTTATTTTAGAATTTTGTTTGTAATAAATGTGAAGATGGAGAGAGCGACAAATGCCAGTAATCATCGAAATCCCAACGGCCTTCCGGCGCTTCACTGGTGGCCAGCCCAAAATCGATTGTAGTGCCGTAACCATTGCCGAAGCCTTGAATCAGTTGACCTCCAAATTTCCCGACCTCGGCCGCCACGTTCGCGACGATCAGGGACAAATTCGCCAATTCCTGAACGTATATCTCAATGACGAAGACATCCGTTTCCTCGGCGGCGAGTCCTGCTCCATCAAAGACGGCGACCGCGTCCTCCTCGTCCCATCCATCGCTGGCGGCTAGGCCTTCGCGCGCTACGTAATCAACACGATTGACGAACTACCCGGGCTTCTGAAAAAATTCTCCACTAGTGCGATGCCATACTTTGCCTTGCTCTACGAGGTAGTAGACGATTTTGTCGCTCGCCGTCCGCCCTTTCGCGCCGATCACCTGCGCCTAGCCGGCGAAGCTCATAATCGCGGCGACATTGTTCTTGCCGGCGCCCTTGCTGAACCCGCCGACACCGCTCTCATTATTTTTCACTGCGCCGACAAATCCGTTGTCGAAGATTTCGCGCGTCGCGACCCTTACGTCGTCAACGGCCTGGTCAAAAAATGGACCGTGCGTCCCTGGACTGTCGTCGTCGGGCAAGCCTCAACAATCGCATCCTCATCAGGCGGGCGCTTACAATGATTGCGCGGGTATGGGCGAGCCGGGTGGCGAAGTCAAACCTGAAAGCTTATCTCAAGCATTTCTCGAAAAACGTGCTTCCAGACTTGAGACGCTATGACGGGTTCGCGTCCGCACTGGTATTAACACGTGATCTGGATAATGAAACGGAAGTGGTGGTGAACACTTTCTGGAAAAATTTAGCCGCGATTAAGGCTTTCGCAGGGTCAGATTGCGAGGCTGCGGTGGTGGTCCCGGAAGCGGCCGCATTACTTACGAGCTACGACAAGCGCGTGAAGCATTACGTCGTAGACGTGGCCGATAGTTCCGAATCGATCTCGCTATTCGCTGGCCGCGACTAGGCTGTCGGCTTCTCCCACTTGCGTGATTCTGCCGCCCGAAATATCGCGTCAATCACCGCCATGTTGGCGATGGCATCTTCTAGCGGCACAGGCACGTCGCGGTCGTCGAGAATAGCCTTGGAGAAAACATCTCCCTGTATCGTGTACTGATCGCAAGCAGGGATTATCTCAACTTTTATTCCCGCACCGCCAACGTCACTGCCATCATCCACAAAAATTCGCGTTGCCTTGTTGGGCGGCGCATTGAACGGAATCTCGATCTCAATCCGGCCCTTGGTGCCAAGAAATTGCATGCGCTGGTATGGAACCATTTGCGTGCTGCACGTAAACACCGCTTGCCCGCCGCTAAATTTCATAATCGCGGAAGCCAGCCTGTCGGTACCAAACTCTGGGTCGCGTTCCAGCACTCCACTGACTCGCAGCGGCTCCGCCCCAAACATAAAACGCGACATGGTAATTGGATAACAGCCGATGTCCATCAACCCGCCGCCACCCCACTCCGGTTTGTTCCGCACATTCTTGGCATCGCGATTGAAATAACTAAAGGCTCCGACAATCGCCCGCAACTCCCCAATCCGTCCCTCGCGAATCAATTCTCTGGTGCGCAGCCATTGCGGATGTGTCCGCACCATAAATGCTTCGCCAATTTTCACGCCCGCGCGCTCACGCACCGGCAACAGCGTTTTGGCCTCGGCCGCGTTCAACGCGATCGGCTTTTCACAAAGCACGTGCTTCCCTACTTCCATGGCTTTGATTGACCACGGCACATGTAGATGATTGGGCAACGGATTATAAATGGCCTCAATGTCTGGATCAGCGAACAGTTCTTCGTATGATCCGTACGCTTTGCCGATTTTTAACGAGGCAGCGGCAGACCGCGCCTTCGACAGATCGCGCGAGGCGATGGCCGCAATGTTGCAGTACTCGCTCTGTTGCATCCCGGGAATCACTTTGCGCACGGCAATCGACGCCGCACCCAGAACGCCCCATTTCACTTTTCTCTTCGCCACTCCTTCACCCAGCTTTCTCGTGGCCACTTCCGCGCATCATTTCGCGTGAATGTAATAAATCACATTCGCGTAGTCGTCGGACAGCAAGAAAGAACTCTCACTCAGCTTCAAAATATCGCAGGGCCGCCCTCGCACCACACCGCCTTTAATAAAGCCGGTGATAAGGTCCTGCACTTGTCCGCGACCATCAACACTCACGACGCGATATCCGCGATCCAATTTTTTGTTGCTCGCCCCATGCAGCGCGACGAGGAAATGCTGCTTCAAGAGCGGCTCCGTAGAGTCGAGTCCAAAATAATCCAGCCCCAACGGAGAACTATGCGCTCCAAAAAACGAAAACGCATCTGGCGCAGCCTGGCAATCCTTCCGAGAAGATCCTAAGGGAAAGCGCGTGTCCGACTTGGCTTTCCCACCCGAGTAGTAGCAATGCGGCCACCCGTAATCCAGCTTCCCTTCCCGCAACGCGCCGGGACTCACAGAAAACATGGGATCGTCAGGCGCATCATCGCCTAAATGGTCCGCCCCCATGTTGGTCAGAAACAAAGTGTCGCCCACGAAACGCATTCCGACCGCATTGCGCAAGCCTCGGGCGATTATGCGTTGATTCTTCCCGTTCACGTCCATCACCGACAGCGTGGCGCGAATTTCTTCCTTCTCTTCGCACGCATTGCAACTGCTGCCGACGGTTACGTACAACTTATCGCCTGGCCCGAAGGCGATCGTGCGCGTCAGATGCCATCCGCCGTATTTGTAGCTGAGCCCATAGGCCGGGTAAGTAGCCAGCACTTCCGGGTGTGATGTGGGTCGTTCTTCGCCACCCACGAATTTGTAGCGCACCAGCCGGTCGGTGAGCGCCATGTAAAACCAATCCTGCCCCTGTGCATCCTTGTAAAAGGCGATGCTGTTTGGATTGTGGAGATTGGCGAGGTACGGAATCACGCGTGCAAATTTGCCGCGCTGCTCGTCGAATCCGTCCAGAATATAGATGGCTCCTTCAGTGTTGTCCGAAAGATCATGCATGGTGGTGACGAAAATCCGCCCGTCAGGCGATTTGGCCATAAATCGCACACGTTTTAATCCTTCGGCGGCGGGAACAATCGTGAAATTCTCGGGCAGTGACAACGAAAACGAACTCTTCGCCTTCAGGCGCACCACATGGGGTGTCAGCTTTAGCGCTGGTGCAGACTGCGGAGAGCCTACGGATGGCAAAGCAGCGACACAAAAAATCAGACCTGCCGCCATGAGTGAACGTATCACCCTCTTCATGGACAAAATGGCGCCATTACATCGGCGTCTTTTCGAATAAAGTTTTGAAATGCGATTGTCAGGAGAGATGTAACCTTCCAAAGAAGTGGCTATTGTTAATGCTTCTTATTCCGGTCAGCCTGATCCTGCACCCTCTTCATGTGCCGCGATAAAACCAGGTCCGCTACTTTGGGTGTGAAAAAGGTCTGATTCGAATACAACGCTTGTACCGCCGCCACCAGGTCGCGCGCAGCATCGCTCTTCAGCACGTACCCCTTCGCGCCTGAATCCAAGACGTCCGCGATCACCTGTTTCGAGTCATGCGCGGACAGCAGCAATATCTTGGTACGGGGTACCTGTAATAAAATCTGGCGCGCAGCTTCCAGTCCGCTTATCTTCGGCATAGCGATGTCCAGCAGCGCGACATCCGGCTTCAGCGCAAGCACCATTTCGACGGCCTCTTCGCCGTCAATCGCTTCTCCCACGACTGACCAGTTCATCTGACTTTCCAGTAGCGAGCGAAGGCCAACCCTCATAATCTCGTGGTCATCGGCCAGAACCAATCGAACCGGTATCACTCTTCACCTCAGTTGATGCCGGACACGTTCTTAACTTACGAATATCTGCTCATTAAGCTCTTCAATCTCCTTTTTATTATCACGAATTAATTCCAACGGGCCATAAGGCATTCACTGGATAAACGTAGAGCCGGTCCGTTATGGACGTCGGTCTATCAAACTCCGTCGTCCTTCCTACCAAAGCGCAAAAAGGCTCGACGCATGGAGGCGCCCTGTCGCACCCGGAGGCGGCATCGAATCTGTGTACCGACCACAAACTGGCTAAGTGCTCGCCGTCGCTTTTTTAGCTTCGGCCGAATCGTAACTTTCGCCGTAAATAGCAGGCACCTTGGCGCCCATTGGCCGTAGATACATCGAAAGCTGCCCGCGATGGTGAATGCTGTGGTGCAAATTGAATTGCACATACGCAATCGCTGGAAGTTGAAACATGCCCCGAAAATCAATCACTTTGGTCAGCTGCTCGCCGTTCAACTTGGAAAGCCGCGCAAAATCGGCGTCGAAGGTCTTGGCATACCAAGCCGCGATCCCCGCGGAATCGCGCAGAGAATCAGGCCGGTGGTTGGGCGTGAAATCAAATTGCCCAGCAGCAATTCCGTCCATGAATCGATGCTCCGCCGCGACGATATGCCAGGCCAACTCAAGGGCCGTCTTGGAAACCGGGTCCGGGCGGTAGTCGCCTTTATCAGCCGGAATCGTCTCGATGATCTGCTTGGTGATGCGATGCTCGTTTTTCAGTGCCGGTAAAGAAAACGTGTTGAAGAATGCGGTGGCTTGTTGTGGTTGCAGTGCGTCCATCATTTTATCTCCTCCTAATTCGCCGGGATTATACTCCATTGAGAAAATTGCTGTTAGCCCGCTATCTGCCGCTGTCAAAACCACTTCTTCCTCGTCGGAATAAACATCCAGGAATTTGAAAATGTGAATCCTTAGTACGCCGGTACTGTAGACGCGAAATCTTCTGGGCTTCAAAGTCATTGCAGGCGAGGAAATTGGTTATGTCCCAACACGTAATAGCCCCGGATAAGATGCGCAACGACATTAAGCCCTTTTGCCCCATCCATCACTGGCGCATGGCGCATGACTCGGGCAGCAGCAAGGTAGGTCCTTCATACCGCTGCAGTTATCTCGGCTGCGCTGTTCGTTATACTCAAGCGCAGGGGTATTTTGAGCTGAAGAACGCCGCGGACGCCCAAAACTTTGTTGTAAACGCGGAGATCCTGTGCTGCACCTATGATCCCAAGCATTTCCCGGCGATCGTAGGCTACGCAAAGGAATCGATCGGCAACCGCACCGAGGAATCGCGCCACTGGCAATGCCTGGCCGCGAGTTGCAATTTTTCGCTGCGGCAGAAGCTTTCGGCGGCGCTATCCGCGCCAGACACATCAACGAACTTTGGCGCCAAGGACGCCCAGAACGTGGAACATGACCACGCTCTGTGGCCACGATAAGCGCACCGTTGTAAGCAAGAGCGGTTAACTATTTTTCACCGTGCAGACGCTTAGTTGGACTTTATCCGGTGAGTGGCTGGCTTTCCCCGCTTTTCTCTGAAGAAATACGCGATCCCGCCAAGAACAATCGAAAAGAAAACAATTGCCCCAGCGTACGCCGCGAAGGCTCCATTCCAATCCACGTGCGCATCCGGGATTTGCGCGTAGGTATTCGACCATACCGGCGCGTAGCCTATGGTTTGGTGCAGATTAGGACTATTTGATTCCGGCTGCGTCCACGGCGCGTGCGCGCACAAAATCAAAAGCCCGAGGATCATCAAAGTGAAAGTGACATAATAAAAGCGGTTCATGGCTGAAGTATCACATTGTTCTACCCGCTCCGACTACCCTGTTACACCAGCCGAGTGCTAAAATCGCTTGAGCCACCATGCCGCCTAAAACTCTCTACCAAAAAATCTGGGATTCCCACCTGGTTCGCGAAGAAGCCGGGCAGCCCTCCATCATTTACATTGACCGGCACCTGATACATGAAGGCACCTCGCCGCAAGCTTTCGCCGGTCTTCGTGTCGAGGGCCGCAAAGTTCGCCGCCCCGATCTCACCTTCGCGGTCATGGATCACTCCGTTTCCACTACTGACCGCACGCTGCCGATTCTCGATCAAGACGCCAAACTGCAATTCGATGCGCTGGAAAAGAATTGCCGCGAATTTGGTGTGCGCCTCTTCGACATGCACAGCAAAAATCAAGGCATCGTGCACATTATCGGGCCAGAACTCGGCATCACGCAGCCGGGTCAAACCATCGTTTGCGGCGACAGCCACACTTCCACTCACGGCGCATTCGGCACCCTGGCCTTTGGCATCGGTACCAGCGAAGTGGAACACGTGCTCGCCACGCAGTGCCTGGTGCAATCGCGTTCCAAAACAATGAACATCGTTGTAAATGGCAAACGCCCTCACGGTGTGACCGCGAAGGACATCATCCTCGCCATCATCGGTAAAATCGGAATTGGCGGGGGCACCGCGCACGTCGCTGAATACAGTGGCCAGGCCATTCGCGAACTTTCCATGGACGGACGCATGACCGTTTGCAACATGACCATCGAAGGGGGCGCCCGCGCCGGAATGATCGCGCCGGACGAAACTACTTTCGCTTATCTCGAAGGCCGCCCTTTTGTCCCGCGCGGAAAAGGTTTTCAGGAAGCAGTCGACCGCTGGAAGCAATTAAAAACCGACGACGGCGCGAGATTCGACACGACGGTCGAGCTGCAAGCCGAAAAAATCGCCCCGCAAGTCACTTGGGGCACCAACCCAGGAATGGTCACCGGCGTCACTGACCGCGTGCCCGATCCCGGCTCGTTCACCGACCTTAACGACCAGAAAGCCACCGAGCGCGCACTCGTCTACATGGGCTTGAAAGCAGGCACGCCGATCGTGGACATTCCCGTTGATCGAGTGTTCATCGGCTCGTGCACCAATTCGCGCATCGACGATCTTCGCGCCGCGGCCCACTTTGTCGAAGGCAAACACGTGGCGCGTAGCATCAAGCAGGCGCTGATCGTTCCCGGTTCCCGGGGCATAAAAGCGCAAGCCGAAAAGGAAGGCCTCGACAAAATTTTTACCGCGGCCGGTTTCGAATGGCGCGATGCAGGCTGCAGCATGTGCATCGGCATGAATGCCGATGTCCTGCCGCCGCACGAGCGCTCCGCCAGCACCTCTAACCGCAATTTTGAAGGCCGCCAAGGCAAAGACAGCCGCACCCATCTGGTGAGCCCGGTAATGGCCGCAGCCGCCGCCATCGCCGGGCACTTCGTAGACGTACGCGAATTCGCCGTCGAATCAGTGGAATAGTTGAAGTTTCGAGACTGGAGACAGAAGCAGAATGAAACCCTTCGTCACGCATACCGGCTTGGTCGCGCCGCTCGATCGCGTTAACGTCGACACCGATCAAATGGTGCCCAAACAATTTCTCAAGGCCCTGACGAGGCAGGGCTTCGGACGCATCCTTTTTTACGATTGGCGCTACCTCCCCGGTGAAAAACCAAATCCGCAATTCGTGCTGAATTTCCCGCGCTACAAAGGCGCCTCAGTGTTACTCGCACGCGCGAATTTTGGCTGCGGCTCCAGCCGCGAGCACGCACCCTGGGCCATCGGAGACTACGGCTTTCGCGTAATCCTCGCCCCCAGCTATGCCGACATCTTCTATAACAATTGTTTCAAGAACGGCATCCTCCCTGCCGAATTGACTGAGCAGCAAATCGAAGAACTCTTTAAGCGCACGGAAAAAGAAGAAGGCTATTCGCTCTCCGTCGATCTGCCTAACCAAACCGTCAGCGATAACCACGGACTGAGCTACAAATTTGAAATCGCCCCATCGCGCAAAGAAGTTCTGCTTCAGGGCCTCGACGACATCGGCACCACCCTAAAACACGAACCCGAAATCACTGCCTACGAGAAGACCCATGCCGCCACCGCCACAATGTTCGACGTTGTCGATGTAAAAAATTATTCCCCCGCCAATTAAATTTTTTAGCTAGAACTCAAATAACGCGGAGGGTGCCCCACCCTCAGGTTTTTGGAGGGTGGGTTTTGTAACGTGGAATTGCCACTACTTAAGCCGCGAAGCTCCTAATTAATTTATCTCGTTTTTTCGTCGGCAATCCCAGCAACTTCCAGCAACGTCAACAACGCGCGCTTCAATCCCATTTCGCGCCCCGACGGTTCATACCACTCCTGCAACGAGTGCGCCCCGCCGCCATTCCCGCCCGCGCCAATCGCGATCGCATCAATTCCCAGCGACAGCGGAATGTTTGCATCCGTGGACGAGCGCTCCAGCCGCGAATGATTCCCAACAAATTCATCTGCAGCACGCAACGCCGCCAGCACCGGTGAGCCCGCAGCCAGTTCACCACCAGGCCGGCTGCCCAGCAGCTCGACCTTCAGTTCCAATCGTCCTTTCGAACGATCGCGCGCCGACTCCTGCTCATCGCGCGCGCCCGCGGCCATGCATTCGCGCAGCGCAGCTTCGAGGCGCGTCAGTTCCTCTTCGCTCTCCGAACGAATATCCACCTTCAGTTTGGCTTCATGCGGAATGGAATTGACTGATGTGCCGCCTTCAATCTGGCCCAAATTAAAGGTCGTCCTGGGCGCGGACGGAACCTTGGTGTTAATAAAGCGCACCGAACCGCGCACCAACGCGTTGATGGGATTTACCATCCCAAAATCCGACCAACTGTGCCCGCCCGGCCCAGTGATGGACACCTCCAACCGTCGCGAGGCCAGTGCTTTCGTCGTGACGTGATCTATCCCCGAACCGTCCAGAACAATCGCGGCCTTCAAATTTGGGCGGTAGGCATCCACCAGAGCGCGCATGCCGCGCAAATTGCCTTCTCCCTCTTCTCCGACGTTAGCGGCAAACAAAATCGTGCGGCGCGGCTTAATTTTCGCAGCCTGCATCGCGCGGGCAATCGCCACGAGCGCCGCCAATCCGGTGCCATTGTCGGAAATCCCTGGCCCGCTTAGCCGCTCCCCGTCGCGATGAACCTTCACGTCTGTGCCGGCAGGAAACACGGTGTCGAGATGCGCAGAAAGAATCACAACTTCTTTCTCGTTTGCACCGCGCAATTCTCCGATGACGTTCCCAATTTTATCGCGATGCGTGGTCAACCCGGCAGCCCCCAGCAGTTGCTTGACTGCAGCCGCGCGTTGTTCCTCCTGAAAGGACGGCGCAGGAATCTCCGCAAGTTTTATCTGGACGTCGTTAATGAGGGACTCGTGCGGCTTGAACCAGTCCCGCGCCACCTGCGTCTGTGGGTGTTTTGCGATCTCGGGCACGGCAGCTTGGCGGGGCGGTTGAGCAAGCGAAGATCGCAGCGGCATGCTTAGGAGAATAACCCAAACCAAAAAGTGTTTCATCGTGCGCTTTTTATCGCGCCGCTTCAATTCCCTGCCGATTTCTGGCAAAGCACCATGATTTCCGCATCCGTCAACACCCGCGAAGACTTTTTCGCAGCGTCGTAAATCCGATTTACTAGCGATTCATCGCCGTTCATCCCGCGTTTTTCCAGCCAGTAAAGCACATTCGATTTTCCGCTCATGGGACCGATTTCGATTACCTGCTCCAGCCCGAAGAGATGCGCAGGCACTCCGCTGTACACCGCGTTGACCAAATCCGGATCATTTTTCCGGAAAGCTTTAATGATCGCCGCGGCGTGCACTCCGGTCGCGGTACGGAAAGCGTCACGCCCCACCACCGGATAATTAACAGGAATGCTGGTGTGCGTAGCCGACGCCACGCGCTCGCAATATTCCTTCAATCGCGAAAGATCCTGAGTAATCAATCCCATCAATCGCAAATTGACGAGCATCAATTCCATCGCGGTATTTCCGACGCGCTCCCCAAGCGAATTGGCCGCCGCGTGCACCTGGTTCGCTCCGCCAGCAATCGCTGCCAGCGAATTGGCTACCGCCAATCCGCGATCGTTATGCCCATGCCAGTCCACGCGAATCTTTTCACCTGATGGTTTCACAACTTCATCCAACGCAAATTTCACCAGGTTGTAAGCCCCGTTGGGCGTGGCGTGCCCTACGGTGTCGCACAGCACGATGGCTCGCGCTCCGTTGCGAATCGCGCAACTGTATAGCCGCTTCACGGTGTCGGCGTCGGTGCGGATAGTATCTTCCGTCACGTACATCGACGGCAGTCCGTGCTCCACCGCGAAGCGCACCGCTTTTTCCGTGGTGCGCTCCAGATGATCGACGGTCCAATCCTCCACCAACCTGCGGATCGGACTCGACCCCAAAAATGTCGCGGCTTCAATTGCAATGCCCACTCGCTGCGATATTTCCACAATTGGCAAAATATCCGCTTCCACGGTGCGCACCGCGCAATTCGGCTTGATCTTCATCCGGTGCGTGGCGATTTCGCGCGCCAAGGCCTCGGTATCCGCAACGGCCCGCGCTCCCGCAGCTGGAAGCCCAATATTTACGGAATCAATTCCCAGCGCTTCCATCAAATGCAAAATTTCAATTTTTTCTTCAATGGGGGGATCAAACACAGAAGGATTCTGCAGACCATCACGCAACGTTTCATCATTCAACAAAACCCGCGTGCCCGGAGCAATAGCCGGCGGCGACGCCAAATTCCAGTCGTAAATCAAGTCATCTTTCATTTCACGATTACTCTACCCGATTTCTCGCTCTTTCGTTTCCCACTCTAGGTCTCACCCCCAATACGCCACGACTCCTCGTGGACTACCGCCACCATGACCAATCCTTGCGCGGGAACTGTCGGACCAGATTTAGATCGGTCCTTCAGCTCAAACAGCCGCTCGATGTCGTCAGGCTTAAGTTTGCCCCTGCCGATATCCAGCAACGTGCCAACCATTTTGCGCACCATGTAACGCAAAAACGAACGGCCGCTCACCGTAAACACCAATTCCTCGTTGTCGGCGCTGCGTGCTAGTTCAGAAGAAAACACTTCGCGCTCGGTAGAGCGTTCTTGATCGTCATCCTCGGAGCCGGTCGACGCCGCGAAAGAGGCAAAATCATGCACCCCCGCAAAGCGCCCGGCGGCGTCGCGCATGGCTTCCTCATCCAGTGGAAACGGATAATGCAGGACGTAGCGCCAGATCATCGGCGGCACCACTTTGCCGCGATAAATCCGGTAACGGTAAATTTTGCCGCGCGCCGACCACCGCGCATGAAATGTGGGTCCTACTTCATCAGCGCCCACGATTCGAATCGCGGGGGGAAGGAGCGCATTCAACGCGCGATGAAATTCGCTCGCCGAAAGCGACGACAAGGTTTTGAAACTGGCTACCTGCCCCAGCGCATGAACACCCGCATCCGTACGACCAGCGCCATAAAGCAACACGCGCTCCTGCGTCAGGCGCCCCAGAATATTTGTGATCTCGCCCTGAATGGTGGGCTTGTTGGTTTGAACTTGCCATCCGTGAAAATCTGTTCCGTCATACGCAATGGTCAGCTTGAAGTAGCGCATGAGGAATTAGCCGGCGGACAATTTTAACAAGGGAAGTAAATTTTCAGCGGCCAACAGTCGTCCGCGCATTTGCGCTGCCGCCGCCGGCGTTCGAGTCACCACGCACAAATCTGCTGCCAGGCTTAACAGCAACACTCCCGTCAACGCACAAAGGACAATCTTTGGCCGGGTAACTCGGGATGGCAAGATCGAGCAGCGCTTTAGTCCTAACTCCAAGTTGAACCGCGCCGCCGCTGCGATCGATCAAGGCACCGGCGCCCACCACAGCTCCTCCCGCTTCCTCAACCACCCGGATCGCCTCGCGCGTCGATCCCCCGGTGGTCCACACATCCTCAACCACGAGCACGCGCTGTCCAGCCCGCAAAGAAAAACCTCGCCGCATAGTCATCGAGCCGCTGGGATCGCGCTCCACAAAAATTGCCGGCAGGCCACCTCCAACAGGCCCCTCGCCGAAGCTCTTCCCTTCCGGCAACGCCCGCGCCACTTCCTGCCCGATAATCAATCCGCCCATGGCAGGGGACACCACCGCGTCCAACTCCATATCGCCAAACAAACCCGCCAAACTTTGCCCCAATTTCTCGGCAAACCGCGGATATTGCAGCACCAGCGCGCACTGCACATACATTCCGCTGTGGAGCCCGCTGGACAACTCAAAATGACCGTGCCGGATGGCTCCGGCACTTTCAAACATGGCCATCAATTCTTCGCGTTTCAGCATCGCCTCGGCTAACCGCACTCCGCTCTAACCGTCGAAACGTCTGCAGCCTAGCCGCCAGTCTCTGCGTTGTCAAGGATGCACGCCCCTGCTAGACTGCTTTTCGTTCGGGCACGCCGCGCGCCGGCGTTCAGTAGCCCCCTTATTTTCATAATTTATCTAAATCGAACGAAACAAATTGAGTCTCATTAACGTTTTAAAGGTGAGTCCGACATTTCCAATCTGTCCCTACCAGGGGCAATTCAGAGGGGTAAAGAATACTATGAGCTTGATGCGGATGACCGCGCAGCGGTCTGCCTATCGCCCGACCAGAAAACGGATCAAAAAATTGTCGGTACGATATGCTCGCCCATTGGTGGCGGCATTCCTGGCGTTACTTATCGTCATCGGAAACGTCCCGCCAGCCTTTGCTCAAAATCCCCCTCCCAAGCAAGACCCCTCGAAACAGGATCCCACGGAACAGCAGCAGTCGCCGCCGCCCGGCACCTACGGCAACATCCCGCCCGCCTCTCAAGCCGGCCCGGAAGCCGCCACGGGCACTGCGCCTCCCCCTGCACCGGCCATCCCCGTATCGCTGGGCTTATCCACCCACAATTTCACGCATGGTCCGCGCGCATTTCCAAGCTTGATCGCTCCTTACACCCCCATTCAAATTGATGCGCCCATGCTGGTCAATTCGCCCCGCATCGACCAATTGATTCATGACAACAAGCTACAAATAACTTTGCAGGACGCCGTGGAGTTGGCACTCGAGAATAGCCTCGACATTGCCGTTGCGCGATACAATCCCTGGATCGCCGACACCGACATTCTCAGAACCAAAGCAGGCGGCCAGGGCCGCGGCACTCCGGGCGCCGACTTCCCTACCTCTCAAGCGAGCATTGATCCCTTCAATACAATATTTCCGTCCTACGACCCCATCATCAGCGCCACCACTTCTATTAATTCGCTCACCACGCCGATAAACAATCCGTTCCTTTCGGGAACCGGAGTAGGAACGAGCACTTTGCAGGGCTTGCACGCGCATTCCACCGTTTTTGACGCCTCGTACCAGCAGAGCTTCACTCCCGGCACCACGATAAATGTGGCCTGGAACAACACCCGCTCTTCGTCTACCTCAGGTGCCAATTTTTTCAACCCCAGCGTGCAGTCCTCGCTTTCTGCCGGCTTTTCACAACAACTTTTGAATGGCTTCGGGTATTTCGTTGGACGCCGCAACATTCTGATCGCCAAAAACAATCGCAAAATTGCCGATCTCGTTTTCGTCAACCAGGCCATCACCACCGTAACCAGTGCCATCACCGCTTACTGGGAACTGGTTTACGCGCGCGAAAACGTAAAAGTGCAGCAGCAGGCTGTCGCGGTGTCTGAAAAGCTTTTTAACGACAACAAGAAACAATTGGAAATCGGCACCATGGCTCCCTTGGACGTCACCCGCGCCGAATCCGAAGTGGCCAGCGACCGTCAAAATTTGATCGTCGCGCAAACCGTTCAACTGCAGGACGAACAGGTCCTGAAAAACGCCATGACCAAGAATCCATTGGCGGCCAACCTCATTAACGTTGAAATTATTCCCACCGACCTCCCCACTCCGCCTGCAGCCACCGAATCGGCTTCCTTCGAGGACGCGATTCAGGAAGCTTTCGTCAAGCGGCCCGATCTTCAAGAGCAGGTATACAACCTGAAAAATGCTGGAATTGAAGTTCGTGCCACCAAGAACGCCTTGTTGCCTACCCTGACCTTGAGCGGGCAGTACAGTTCGTCGGGTCTGGCCGGAAATTCACCGATTACCGGGACGCCGGTGGTCATCGCCACTCCCGCCCCCGTCGTCGACAGTGCCGGCAACCCCGTCACCATCACCGGAGCAGGCGGAGTGCAGACGCCTATCTTTCAGTCAACTACCACCTCGCCCGTCGTCGGAACGTCGCAACAAGGTTTTGGCACCGCGCAAAATCAAGTCTTCACCAATCAGTTCCCTGATTATTTTGCGTCGCTGAATTTGTTTCTGCCGTTGCGTAACCGTTCTGCGCAAGCTGATAACGCACGCGCCATGTTGACCCAGCGTCAGCTGGAAACTCAATTGCAGCAATTAAAGAATGCCGCGCTACTGGATGTTCGCAACACGTACATCGCGCTCGAACAGGATCGCGCCCGGGTGGATGCGGCCATCAAAGCCCGCGAGCTTCAAAGACAAACCTTTGAGGCCGAGCAGAAAAAATACACGCTGGGCGCCTCCACGGTTTACAACGTGATTTTGACCCAACGCGATTACGTCACCGCGGAAGGGGTGGAGTTACGTGCCTTAGCTGACTTGAACGAAGCCAAAGCCAATTTCGAACGCGCCGTAGGTCGCACGCTGGAAGTGAACCGCGTGACTATCGCCAGCACCGGCACAAAATCCGGCCTCTCGGAATTTGAACAGGAAACGCTAATTCCCGGCACCCTCCACGGCCAAGTCGTAGGCACCGACAAAATCTTCTCGGGCCCGCCCGTCAACTGAACAGACGACACTTTCGTCTGTATCTTCTGTCTACCAGTGGAGTTCAACGTGGGTATCCAAAGTCAGATTCCGGTTACGCCAGCAAAACCATCAGATGATAAACGCGAAAAGCGCAGGTCTCGTGATGAACCATGGTGGAAAACACTCGCCGAAATGATCGGAATCGCGGCCGTCGTCGCTTACACCATCTTTTCTGGGTTTCAGATGCACTATGCGGGTCAGCAACGTGATGCCGCTAATGAGACATTGAGAACCACGAAGGAGCAATTTCAATTCGACCAGCGACCACACGTGGCCATGGCGGGCATTGGAATTATGGATTTTCAAACGAGGGCATCCGAATTTCTATTCCTGAGTTGGCTGATTGGGATAAGTCCGGAATTGTTGTATTTGGCAGAGTGACTTATAAAGATAATTCCGGGAATCTCTATTGCACCCCGTATATGAGGACTTTGATAGGACCAGGAGCTTGGGCGACTGTCTCTGAAATTCACGGATACAAAACCGCCGAGCTTTGTCCAGAAGGAAAATACTGACACCCCTGTCACAACCAAAACTAACGCTAGAATCTTTGTGTGTCTGATGCCTCGCAACGATAGCTCTTAACCCATCGGAAACCGAACCATCATCGCTATCGCCTTCCCTTGCCCCGTTTCGAGCTTTCGCATAGCATTAAAGTCCGCACAGTTTCACCGATTCGCTATGCCGTGCCAGCGGGAGCCGCGCCGAAATGACGGACAATACAAAGATTCAGACTGAAATTGCCACGCCCGCCACGCCTGCTTCACCTGTTTCACCGCGCCGCCCGTCGCCGGCTGAAAAATCCTGGGAAGAAAACACTCTCAATCCCACTCTTGAAAAAAGCCCAGAACGCCGCGCCGAATTCACCACCATTTCAGGCCATCCCATCCGTCGCCTGTATACGGAAGCCGATTTGCCGGATTGGAGCCCCGAAAAGGATTTAGGCCTCCCCGGCGAGCCGCCCTACACCCGCGGCATTCACTCCACCATGCATCGCGGCCGCTTGTGGACCATGCGTCAGTTCGCAGGCTTCGGCGCGGCCGAAGACACCAACGCACGTTTCCGTTATCTTCTCGCCCAAGGGCAAACCGGACTCTCCACCGCGTTCGATCTCCCCACGCTGATGGGCTACGACTCCGACCACGCCCTCTCCGAAGGCGAAGTCGGCAAGTGTGGCGTGGCCATCAGTTCACTCGCCGACATGGAGGTGCTGTTCGACAAAATTCCGCTGGCCAACGTCACTACTTCCATGACCATCAATTCGCCCGCGGCAATCATCTGGGCGATGTATCTCGCCGTAGCCGAAAAACAGGGCGCCGACTGGAAAAAACTCTCCGGCACTTTGCAGAACGACATCCTCAAGGAATACATCGCGCAGAAGGAATACATTTACCCGCCGGAACCTTCCATGCGCCTGGTGATCGACACTTTCGAATTCGGCGTAAAAAATACTCCCAAATTCAATCCCATCTCTATCAGCGGATATCACATTCGCGAAGCTGGATCCACCGCCATTCAGGAATTGGCTTTCACGTTGCGCGATGGCCTGGAGTACGTGGAATGGGGCATGCGCCGCGGCATGGACGTCGACGCTTTCGTTCCGCAGCTCTCTTTCTTCTTCAACGCGCACAACGATTTCTTCGAAGAAATCGCCAAGTACCGCGCTGCTCGCCGCATCTGGCACAAAGCCATGGTCGAGCGCTACAAATCAAAAAACCCGCGCTCCTGGGCGCTGCGTTTTCATACCCAGACGGCCGGATGCTCTCTTACCGCGCAGCAGCCCTACAACAACGTAGTGCGTACCGCGATCCAGGCGCTCGCCGCCGTGCTTGGCGGCACCCAATCGCTGCACACCAATTCTCTGGACGAAGCTTGGGCGCTGCCCACCGAATTTGCCGCCACACTTGCGCTCCGCACCCAACAAATCATCGCGCACGAAACCGGCGTCGCCAACACCGTCGATCCTCTCGGCGGCTCTTACTTCGTCGAAACCCTCACCAATGAAGTCGAGCGCGGAGCGTGGGATTACATCCACAAAATCGACGCGATGGGCGGCATGGTCACCGCCATTGAACGCAGCTACCCGCAGCGCGAAATCGCCGAAGCCTCGTACCGCTATCAGATGGAAGTCGACCGCAAAGAAAAAATTGTCGTGGGCGTAAACGATTTTGTTACCAAGGAAAGTCCGCTCGAAATTCTGCAGATCGACGAAACCGTAGCCCACCGCCAAGCCGAGCGCCTGCGTAAGTTGCGCGCCGATCGTTCTCAAGCGGAAGTCGATCGCCGTCTCAACACCCTGCGCACCGCCGCCCGCGGCAAAGAAAACCTGATGCCCTTCATCTACGACACCGTGAAAGCCTATGCGACGCTCGGCGAAATCTGCGAAGCCATGCGCGACGTCTTCGGCACCTACGAGGAAGTGGCCATTACGTAACGCGCGAACGTGCCAACCTAAATCAACCATGCCAACGAAAAAAATCCGCGTGTTAATCGCCAAGCCCGGCCTCGACGGCCACGATCGCGGCGCAAAAATTATCGCCCGCGCCTTACGCGACGCGGGCATGGAAGTCATCTACACCGGCTTGCGCCAAACTCCCGAGATGATCGCCAGCGCCGCCATTCAGGAAGACGTAGACGTCATCGGCCTCTCTATTCTTTCCGGCGCGCATAACACCATCTGCCCCCAGTTGATGGCCCTCCTCAAAGCCAAAGGCATGGACGACGTAGTCGTCCTGGTGGGCGGCATCATCCCCGAAGCCGACATCCCCGCCATGAAAAAATCCGGCATCGCCGAAATCTTCCTCCCCGGCACCTCCACCCAGGACATCATCGAATTCATCAACAAACGCCTAGCCGTCGGCACCTAGCCTCTCCAATCGTCACCTTCAGGATCCTCAGGGTGCCCCGGGTTCTCAGTTGAGTTTGAACCCGGGTCTTGGCTGATTTTTGTCTTTGTCTTGGCGTTTACTCGCGCGACTCATCCGTCAACGTATGATTCATGAAACGACATTCCATCTCGCGCATTGAAAACGGCTTCACCGTTAGCGCCTACTCCACAAAAACTCGTATACTGGATTCTCATTCAAACTTGCAATCTATAATTTCCGTTTAGTAGTACGAGGTTTTGCGTGCCCGCTTCCGTCTTGAAAATTACCGTCGATACCAAATCCCCAGCCGCCCAGAAAAATCACCGTCGCATCGTCGATTTACTCACCCAACTTAAAAACGAAGAAGAAGTAATTTGCGTTGGCGGCGGCCCCAAAGCGGTCGACTCCCAACACAAAAAAGGCCGCCTAACCGGTCGCGAACGGGTAAAAAAACTAGTCGACCCTAGCTCGCAATTTTTCGAACTGGGAATCTACGCCGCTTACGAAATGTACGAAGAATGGGGCGGCGCCCCAGGCGCAGGTGTAATCACCGGCCTCGCTCGCGTCTGCGGCCGCACTGTTATGCTGATCGTCAACGACGCCACCGTAAAAGCCGGCGCCTTCTTCCCCATGACCGCGAAAAAAGTAATTCGCGCGCAAAATATCGCTATTGAAAATCGCATCCCCACAATTTATCTGGTCGACTCCGCCGGTATTTTTCTCCCGCTGCAAGAAGACGTCTTCCCCGACACCGACGATTTCGGCCGCGTCTTCCGTAACAACGCGGTGATGAGCGCCATGGGCATTCCGCAAATCGCCGCGATCATGGGCATGTGCGTAGCAGGCGGCGCGTACCTGCCGGTCATGTGCGATCACATTCTAATGACCGACGGCTCTGGGTTATTTCTCGCCGGACCCGCGCTGGTGCAAGCCGCGATCGGCCAGAAAACCTCCGCCGAAGAACTAGGCGGCGCAAAAATGCACTCGCAAATCAGCGGCACCGTGGATTTCCGCGAACCCGATGACGAATCCTGCATCGCGCGCATCCGCTCGCTGGTCGACAAAGTCGGCGCTCCGAATGCCTCGCCTTTCAGCCACATAAAATCGCGCGACCCCTTATATACCGGCGAAGAAATTTACAGCATCTTCACCGCCGACCCCGGCAAGCAATACGACATGCGCGACATCATCGCCCGCATCGTGGACGCCAGCGAGTTCGACGAATACCGCGCAGAAAGCGGCGAAACCCTGCTCTGCGGCTACGCGCGCATTGGCGGCTGGGCCGTAGGCATCGTCGCTAATCAGAAAAAACACGTGCACACCTTCGCTCGCGGCTCCGACCAGAAACGTATCGAATTTGGCGGCGTGATCTACACCGAATCCGCGGAAAAAGCCGCCCGCTTCATCCTCGACTGCAACCAGAACCGCATCCCGCTGATTTTTCTGCACGACGTGAATGGCTTCATGGTCGGCAAGGATGCCGAATGGGGCGGCATCATTCGCGCCGGCGCAAAAATGGTGAATGCCGTAGCCAACAGCGTGGTGCCCAAAATTTCCGTGATCTGCGGTGGTAGCTTCGGAGCGGGCAACTACGCCATGTGCGGTAAAGCTTACGACCCACGCTTCATGTTCGCCTGGCCCACCGCGCGCTACGCGGTTATGAGCGGTGACGCAGCCGCCACAACGCTGGCGGAAATCAAATTGAAGCAACTGGAACGCGAAGGCAAGAAAGTCGACGAAAAGCAAAAAAAAGAAGTCTACGAATCCATTCGCTCCACTTATGAACATCAGACCGACCCACGTTACGCCGCGGCCCGCCTGTGGGTTGACGCCATCATTGATCCTGCGCACACGCGCGATGCGCTGATCTGGGCCCTCGAAGCCGCGGCGCTGAATCCTGAAATCCGCGAATTCAAAACCGGAGTCTTACAAACATAAATGGACACCGTGAAATTGGTCGAATGCCCACGCGACGCCTGGCAAGGACTGCCCGACTTCATTCCCACCGAGTATAAACTGGCCTATCTGCAAGCGCTGATCGCCGCAGGCTTCAAACATATTGATGCCGTCAGCTTCGTTTCGCCCAAACACGTCAAGCAAATGTCCGACAGCGAAGAAGTCATGCGTCAACTAGTTTCTTCGTGGTACGCGTTGACCGCCAGCAACGATGCGCCGGAAATTATCGGCATCGTCGTAAACGAAAAAGGCCTCGAGCGCGCACTCGCCACGCCCGGCGTTACAACCATCGGCTACCCGTATTCCATCTCTGCATACTTTCGCCGCGCCAACGCCAACATGACCCGCGCCGAGTCACGCCAACTCGTCGAAAAATTAAAAAAAGAAACTGCCTCCGCCAAACGCGACCTGGTCATCTACATTTCCATGGCTTTCGGCAATCCCTACGATGAACCATGGGGTCCGGAAATTGTTGCCGATACACTCGAATGGTTGAAAGACGTCCGCATCAACACCGTCTCTCTGGCCGACACCGTCGGAACCGCTTCTGCGCAACTCATCGGCGACCTCTATCGCAGCGTAAAAGACCACGTCGCAGGCATCGAGCTGGGTGTCCACCTCCACAGCCGCCCCGAAAATGCCGAAGAAAAAATCCTCGCCGCCTACGAAGCAGGCTGCCGTCGCTTCGACTCCGCGCTCACCGGACTCGGCGGCTGCCCGTTTGCAGGCGACACGCTGGTCGGCAATATCGCCACCGAAGATGTGCTGGCCGCCGTCCGCAAAGCTGGCGGCGACCCCGGAATCGATTCAGTGGCCCTCGCGCCGTTGTTGCAAATGACCAACGAAATTCGCTCTAAATATGCCCACGCGTCCATGGTGCAGTAGTTTTGCAGTAAGCTTGGGGCGCGCAAGTCCTATAGAATTATTTGTGCTGCTGAAACAAAGATTTTTTTACGCCGCCGGAACGGCAAGACCGGGTGCCGCACCCTTCGTTTTTAAGAGTGCGGTTTTTCCGCAAATCAGCGAAGCTGAAATCGACCTTTGCAGGACAGTTCGTGGCACTTGTTATCCGACAATGAAGAAAGAATCGATTCATGTTTGAAACTCTACAACTCGAATTCCCCGGCGAAATCGCCATACTCACACTGAATCGCCCCGAAAAACGGAACGCCATCTCCCCACAAATGCTTTCGGAATTGCAATCGGCTTTCGACGCCATCGAAAAAAGTCACGCTCGGGTAGGTATTCTCACCGGCACCGGCAAAGCGTTCAGCGCAGGCATGGATCTCGAAATGCTCTCCGCCATCGCCCGCCAATCCCCGCAAGAAAATATGGACGACTCTCGCCGGATGGCGCGGATCTTCCGCCGCATCTGGAGTTTTACGAAGCCGCTCATCGCCGCCGTAAACGGCGCGGCGCTCGCGGGCGGCTGCGGCATCGCCACGTTGTGCGATTTCACCCTGGCGGTGCCTGAAGCCAAATTCGGCTACACCGAAGTGAAAATCGGATTCCTGCCCGCCGTCGTCTCTGTTTTTCTCACCCGCCAGATCGGCGACAAGCGCGCTCGCGATTTGCTACTCACCGGCCGCATGATCACCGCAGCGGAAGCCAAGGAACTAGGCATGATTAATGAAATCGTCGAACCCGACCACCTGATGGATCGCGCTAAAGAATTAGCCGCCGTATTGATCGAAGCTAGCCCCAGCAGCCTCACTCGCGCCAAGCGCCTGCTTACCGCTTCGGCTGCGAGCACCATCGACGCCGATCTCGAACGCGCCGTTCTGGAAAACGCCCGCATCCGTTGCACTCCGGATTTCAAAGAAGGCTTGGCTTCTTTCCTCGAAAAACGCAAGCCCCAATGGCGCGGCGACTCCGAATGACAACGCTAGCCATCAATTCAAATATCCTTCACCGGGTCCCCGATATCCTTCCCCATGCCGTCCGCTGGGTCCCCAATATCCTCCGCCGGGTGCCCCAGACGCCGAATTTGCGTCTGGGGCTTTTGCGATCCACGAAGCTCCCACTAGTCCCCATGGTCCCTACCTATGCTTGAGTATCACGACGCCGCCATCCGCGTGCGTTACGCTGAAACCGACCAGATGGGCGTGGTTTACCACGCCAACTATCTAATCTGGTTTGAAGTCGGCCGCGTCGAACTCATCCGCGCTCTCGGCATCGAGTACAAGAAAATGGAAATCGAAGACGATTGCCACATAGTCGTCGCCGAAGCCCACTGCCGCTATCTCTATCCGGCGCGTTACGACGAGCGTTTGCGCGTACGAACCAGAATCGCCGAAGCGAAAAACCGCACCATCCGCTTCTCTTACGAAATATTTCGTGCCGACGACGATCGCCTGCTCGCCACCGGAGAAACCGTTCACGTGATCTGCGGCAGCAACGGCAAGCCTAAACTGCTGCCAGAAAAATACCGCACTGCGTTCTCTACAGCTCTAGCCGCCCCGGCCGGTATCAGCAAATCGTGAGTATCATGAACACAGTCGCAATGACCGTTATTCCATGAGCGTAATACTCACTGGCAACAATCTTTCTTTCGAACAACTGCGCTTCGTAGCGCTACAGTATGAATCCGTCTCTCTCCATCCGTCCGCCATCGAGCGCATGAAAGCCTCGCGCGCGGTCGTGGACAAACTGGTAGCCTCCGGCGCGACTGCCTACGGCATTAACACTGGATTCGGCAAACTCGCATCCGTGCGCATTTCCACTGAACAGGTTGCGCAGCTGCAAGTAAATCTGGTGCGCTCCCATGCGTGCGGCGTTGGCGAACGGCTCAGCGAAGCCGAAACTCGCGCCATGATGCTGCTGCGCGCCAACGCGCTCGCCAAAGGCCTCAGTGGCATTCGCCCGCAGGTAGTCGACACCCTTTGCAAAATGCTCAACGCCAAAGTTCACCCGCTGATTCCTTCTCAGGGTTCCGTGGGAGCTTCCGGCGATCTCGCGCCACTGGCCCACCTCGCGCAGGTGGTGATCGGCGAGGGCCGCGCGTATTACAAGGGAGAAATTTTGGACGGCGCCGCCGCGCTGCAACGCGCTGGAATTACACCGGTAGCTCTCGAAGCGAAAGAAGGCCTTTCACTTCTAAATGGCACGCAAGGAATGCTCGCGCTTCTCAGCCTAGCGCTCCTCGAAGCCGACGCGCTTGTAGACGCCGCCGACATCGCCGCGGCTCTTTCTCTCGACGCTCTGCGCGGCAGCCCCGGCGCGTTTGACCCGCGCATCATGCAGGCTCGCGCATATCCCGGCGCCGCCACCACCGCCCGAAATCTCGCGCGCCTCAACGAAGGCAGCCAGATTCGCGAATCCCACCGTTCGAACGCCAAAGATCCCCGCGTCCAGGACGCTTACAGCCTGCGCTGCACTCCCCAAGTTCACGGCGCAGTTCGCGATTCTCTTGCGCAAGCGCGCGCCATGGCCGAAGTGGAACTCAACAGCGCCACAGACAATCCCCTGGTCTTCGCTCCATCGACCCCGGGAACCGGCACCGCCGCAGCATCGGAAACCGGCGACATCATAAGCGGCGGAAATTTTCACGGCCAGCCATTAGCCATGGCCGCCGATCAAGTCGCCATCGCTCTCGCCACTCTCGGCGGCATCAGCGAACGCCGCATCGAACAGATGACCAATCCTCTCACCAGCATGCTCCCCGCTTTTTTAACTCCCGAGCCGGGCTTAAATTCCGGCTTCATGATCGCGCAAGTAACCGCCGCAGCATTGACCAGCGAAAATAAAGCGCTGGCCACGCCGCATTCTGTGGACTCCATCTCCACCTCAGGCAATCAGGAAGACTACGTCTCCATGGGTATGAGCGGCGCACGCCGCCTCTCGCGCATGCTTATAAATCTCCGCCACACCATCGCCATCGAACTCCTCTGCGCCTGCCAAGGCATAGATTTGCTAGCCCCACTGCAAACCGGCCCCCGCGCCCAAAAAGCCTACGCCGCCGTCCGCGAAAAATCCCCCAAGCTCACCGACGACCGCCCCCTGTCCACAGATATTGAATGTGTGGCTGCTCTGTTGATGGACAATTCACTTTCAAAGATTCTCAGGCCATGACCGATATTATTTTCGTACTCACAGATTAACGTTACAGAGAATTGCGATGCGAGTCTCGCGCCGAAAGTTTCTACGAACCGCGACATCGTCCGGCGTGTTCTCATACCTGCCTCACCATTCGTGGCCAGTTTCACCGGACGACTTGCAGGCAAGACTCGCTGCCGACCGGCTTCGCCCTCAATTTCATCTCCTGCCGGCAAGAAATTGGATGAACGATCCCAACGGCCCGATTTATTGGCAGGGCGCCTACCACATGTTTTACCAACACAACCCCAACGCCGCTGTGTGGGGCGCCATGCACTGGGCCCACGCCGTTAGCGAAGACATGATTCACTGGCGCCATTTGCCAATCGCGTTAGCACCGACTCCAGGTTGGGACGACGCCGACGGCTGCTTCACCGGAAGCGCTGTGGACGACCACGGCACCGCTACGATTCTCTATACCGGCGTAAAAAGCAGCTCCATCGAGCGCGCCACCCTTCGGGACGGCCACAATAATTTTCGCGAACTGCAATGCCTCGCAACCTCCACAGACCCGCAACTGCGCACGTGGACGAAATGGAAGCAGCCCGTAATCGAGCCGCCGAATGATCCCACCCTCGCCGGATTTCGCGATCCATTTTTATGGCACCTGGAAGATCACTGGATCCTGGGCGTAGCCTCCGGCCATTTCAAGAAAGGCGGCTGCGTCCTGCTCTATCGCTCAAAGGATTTGCGCAACTGGGAACCGCTGCATGAACTAACTTCCGGCCACTGGACGGAAAAAGAATCCATTAATCCCGTGGACTCCGGCGAAATGTGGGAGTGCCCAGATTTTTTCCCACTTGGCAAAAAACACGTCCTGCTCTATTCCACCGCAGGCAGTGTTCTCTGGGAATCTGGTGAATTCGACTCCAAAGAATTGAAATTCCATTCCGACCGCCGCGGCTTTCTTGATCACGGCGCATACTACGCGCAGAAAACGCAACTGGATGCTCACGGCAATCGCATCCTCTGGGGCTGGATCCCAGAAAAACGCCCCGACTCAGAACTCATCGCCGCAGGATGGGCCGGCTGCATGTCCCTGCCGCGTGTGCTCTCGCTCGATGTCAATGGCAATCTTGAAATGCGCATCGCGGCTCAGGCCCATTCCCTTCGCGCCGTCGCCCACACCATCCCCGGTCGGAATTCCTCCGCTCATGACCGAGCCAACGCACTTGGCGTGATCCGTCTCGAAAATTTGTCCGCGGAGCTTGACTGGAGGGTTTTACTTCCGGACTGCGTCGTTGGGGAGCCACCGCCATTTCAACTTTCTCTCGACGATGCTCTAGGCCCGTGGTGGTCGATCCGGGTCGAGCATGCCTCCAACTATTTCACCGTAAACGATAAGCGGGTTGACTTAAAAGACGGGCTTGGCGCCACTTACACTGGCGACACCCACGCGTTCCATCTGCTAATTGACGGCTCGGTGGCCGAGTTGCTTATCGATCACGAACATGCTCTTACCACACGTATCTACCGCCAACCGCAAGGCCCGTTCTCCATCCGCGCGACTGCCGAGGACCTAGCCTCGATCCTTGACCTCACCGCTTGGCAGCTAAAGCCCATCTCCCGCGACCGCCTCACTTCCTGAGGGCGGGTTCAGTCATTTCTCATCATCAAAAAATTCCGAAACATTACCCGCCCCTTGCACGTTACTTCTCCTGAGGTAGAACCACGCATGTTCAGCCTATTCTCCGATTTCAGACACGGCGTCCTGGTCCTGCTGAAGAACCCCGGCTATACCGCAGCCGCCGTAATCGTCCTGGCCCTGGGCATCGGAGCAAACACCGCCATCTTCAGCGTCGTAAATGCTGTACTCCTACGCCCACTCCCGTTCCGCGATCCCGCTCGCCTCGTTCAGGTGTGGCACGTGCCGCCGCCAAAAAGTTTCCCCGGCATGACTGAGTTTGCGGTCTCCGCCGCCAACTTCGTCGACTGGCAAAAGCAAAATCACGTCTTCGACAAAATGGCTATCCTCACTGGTTCCGCCTTAACCCTCACCAGCAATGACCAGCCCGAGGAGCTGCAAGGCGCGGCCGTCTCCTCCGATTTTTTCTCCACCATGCAAGTCCGACCGCTTCTCGGTCGTAGCTTCACCGATGACGAAGATCACCCCGGCAAAAATCACGTCATCGTTCTCAGCTACGGTCTGTGGAAGACCCGCTTCGCAGCCAATCCTGACATCGTCAATCGCACCGTTAACTTCGACGGCGAGCCCTACACCATCGCCGGCGTCATGGGCGAAAAATTCGACTACCCAGATTTCGCCCAATATTGGAAGCCCATGGGCTGGACCGACAAAGAACGCGTCGTGCGTGGCGAACACCACTACATGGTGGCCGCCCGCCTTAAATCCGGCATCACTCTTCCGCAAGCCCAAGCCGAGATGAACACCATTTCCAGCCGCCTCGCCGATCAATATCCTGAAGACGACAAAGGTTGGGGCGCGGTAATCGTCCCCCTACGAGAAGAGCGGGTGGCCCAGGTTCGCCCATCGCTGCTGATCCTCCTCGGCGCGGTCGCCTTCGTTTTACTCATAGCCTGCGCCAACGTCGCCAATCTCGTCCTCGCAAAAACTCTCGGCCGTCGCAAAGAAATTGCTGTGCGTCTCGCTCTCGGAGCCAGCCCTGGCCGTGTCATTCAGCAAATTCTCGCCGAAACGATTTTGCTCTCCACCGCGGGCGCGGCTTTCGGCCTTGCACTCGCAAACTTCGGCATTCAGCTAACCGTAAAATTCCTCGCCGGTAATCTGCCTAAATCCACCGAAGTCACTCTTGACGCTGGTGTGTTGCTCTTCACGCTCGCACTGGCTATCGCCACCGGATTCCTCGCTGGCATCCTTCCCGGCGCCCGCCTCACCAAAACTAACGTCAACGACGCGCTCAAGCAGGGGCTGGGCAAAACTGATTCTGACTCCAGCGGCGGTCGCACCCGCAGCGTCCTGGTCGTCAGCGAAGTCGCCTTATCACTAATGCTTCTCGTGGGCGCAGGGTTGATGATTCGTAGCCTCTGGCAACTCAGCGCTGTCGACCCCGGCTTCGACCCCCACAACGTTCTGACCATGACCATGGTCGTTACCGGCAACAAATACTCTCGCCCCATCGATGAGATCGCTTTCTATGACCGGGTCCTCTCCCAAGTGCGCTCACTTCCCGGCGCAACTTCCGCGGGCCTCATCGACACGCTACCCATCAGCGAGGACGGCTCACATCAACCGGTGGCCATCGAAGGCCGCCCCGTCCAAGCCATGTCCGAACAACCGGAAATCGATACACGTTCCATCAGCGCCGGCTACCTGACCGCCATGCACATTCCTCTGCGTCGTGGCCGCGACTTTTCTTCCGCCGATACGCCTGATCGTCCCGCAACCGCAATCATCAGCGAATCCATGGCCAAGCGCTTCTGGCCCAACGAAGATGCCATCGGCAAGCATCTCACCATGACCTTTAATCCCGGCAAAGTGCGTGAAGTCGTCGGCATCGTCGGTGACGTAAAACTCACCGGTTTGGACGCCGCCAGTTCCGACTCCACCATATATCTACCAATGAGCCAAACCTCCGTTGCGCCGGACGAAGAATGGCGTCCCTTCACCATGCAGCTCGCCGTGCGCACCACTTCTCAGCCCGCGAGCATAACTTCCGCGGTGACGGCGGCGATCCACTCGATCGATCCCACGCAGCCGGTCGTAGACGTGATGACCATGGACGAT
Source organism: uncultured Acidobacteriota bacterium (assembly GCA_963733775.1). GTDB lineage: Bacteria > Acidobacteriota > Terriglobia > Acidiferrales > UBA7541 > Acidiferrum. The sequence goes on from CAVTEE010000007.1 coordinate 377,558, forward strand.
GTCATCGCAACCTCGCTCTCCCAACGACGCTTTAGCATGTTTTTGCTGGCAGCCTTCGCGATCCTCGCGCTGTTGCTCGCTGCCGTAGGAATCTACAGCGTGCTCTCTTTCGCAGTGCGCCGCCGCGTACGCGAAATTGGCATTCGGGTAGCCCTCGGCGCCGAGACGAGAGATATTTTGCGTATGGTTGTAACAGAAGGAATGAAACCCGCGTTACTTGGCCTCGCACTCGGCGTAGCCGGTGCGCTCGCTTTAGGGCGCGTCGTCGCCAGCTTCATCTACGGCATCGCCGCGTACGACCCACTGACCTTTGCAGCCGTCGCGGCGCTGCTAGCTGCTGTAGCGTTTCTGGCCAGCATAATCCCCGCCTATCGCGCCGCGCGCATCGAACCAACCCGCGCCCTCCGCGAGGAATAAAGTCACGTGGTGATTAGATGAAGTCGTGGGCTCCAACTCCCGAGTAGGCTTGGTCGAATGGACAACGTGTTGAAAGATCACAGGTGCCCCACCCTCAGGTTTTTCGAGGGTGGGGGTTTTAACGTGGAACCATCAACATCAATCCGCGGAGCTCTACGGGTCGTTTCTTTTTCGTCGATCCGGTTCGTGGAATTTAATTCCAACGCAGCGAACTTCGCCAGAAATCTAAGCCTTCCGCGCATCACTTCCAAGTATTCCGCCTTAACAAATGTCTCGCTCGCAGGTCCTTCGTTGTGGTCCGCCCAGAGTTTCTCCAGATCGGCGGCTAGTCCCTGCTGACCCGTTGGATCAAGGCGCGAAAACGCGATTTTTGTGGGCCCAAAATATTCCCGGAATAATTTCACGACGCCCGCAGCCGGATGTGGATATTTGAATTCCATTTGTCGTCGCGCGGTCTCGACTTTCCAACCTGCTTTGGAAAAGCGCTCCGCAACAACTTCCTCTTTGCCCCACAATACCGGAGCTTCCAGATTCTCAGGTGGCGGCAAATATCGCGCATTGATCGCGAAGTTCTTACCGATAAGACCCGTCGGTGTCCAGTTGGCCATGGCGATAAATCCGTCTACTCGGCACACCCGCGTCAATTCGGTGACCACTAAAGCAGGACGCGGCGCAAACATGGCTCCAAACATCGAAACCACCACATCGAATTCTGCCACACCGAAAGGCAGCGCCTCCGCGTCCCCTTCGCGGAACTCTACCTTCAATCCCTCGCCGGCCGCTCGAGCCTGCGCTGGCTCCAATAAATTCGTCGCGATGTCCACCCCAATTACGTTCGCGCCGTCACGCGCCGCCGGGATTGCCGTATTCCCCGTTCCGCACGCCACGTCCAGCACATCCGAACCTCGGCGTATCTCGAGTCGCTTGATAAATCGCACTCCTTCTTCTTCGTTATATTTCGCGATTTGGCCAAAATCTCCGGCCATCCACGCCGCTTTCATATTTTTCTTCAGCTGCTCCAGCTGAGGCATTGGTGTTCCCATCTTTCCCTCCGAGGTCGATACCCTAACCGCGCATTCGCCGGCGAATCTATCGAGGACTGCTTAATGCCCGCCGGAAAAATGAAAGCATCTGATATCCCGCAATATAACTGAACGGCCGCAGCTCCAGCGAATAGTGCCCGCAGGCCAACTCCAGCACTCGCGGATTCGAACCGTGCCGTCGCAGCGACTTCAGCATTTGCTTGGTCAATTCCGGCAACATTGTAGGGTCGTACTTGCCATAGACCATGAAGCAGTTTCGATCTGCCCCCATACCACGCTCAACGTAAGGCATCGGGCTGATCGGGGCCCAATACTCCCGCAACTCATCCACCGTCACGTGATGCCGCAAACTCTCCCACACGTGATTGGTAGTCATGCCCTGGCTCACTACGTCCGCATAATATGTGGAAATGTGGAAGAAGCCACCTGCGCGAATCGCTTCGTCATGCATCAGCGCGATATATCCGATCGATGACCCGATGCTCGTCCCCAACAGCCCCAGCCGCTTATAACCTTGCTGTTCCAGCCACCGCAAACATCGCCGCGTATCCTGAACGGCTTGGCGATTCGCTTGCAGCGTCAGCCCGATATTCGGCCCACAGATCTGGTCAGCGCGTTCGTGCCCCTTCGCCATGCGGCGGTCGTGATACGGCATGCTCATCTTCACCGCCGTAATTCCCAGCCGCTGAATCCATTCGCAAAGCCCCCGCTGCCCATGCCACTTGGCGTTCCAGTTCGGCAGCACCAACATCGCCGCGCCGTTTTTCTTCCCCGGGAAAATCTGCGCGTGAACAATATTGTTTTCCGGCCACGCCGACTCTATGGAACTGGGAAACGTAAGCACATTCTCGCCGTCTACTCGATAGCCCGGCGGAGGAGTCGTCGCGAACCATTCCTGGCTCGTTGCAATGGCGTGGCGTGCATATTGCCGTATGTATTCCTGCGGATTCGACTCCGCGGCATCTCCGTCAATATGCTCGAGCCCCCATTCGAATGGCTGCACACGCCGGTTATCATCCGTAGTCCACCGGCGATGCTCATATCGTCGAATTTTGCGTTCAAACCATTTCACAGGGCACTCTGTGTTAAATAAATAGCTCCACGCCGACGTGAAAAAAAACAGCCAACTTCTTGGCTTGCGTCCGGCTAATCGCCCGCTTTCCGTGAAACACCTCGGACGCAATCCCTTTTGATCCGAACACCTTCCACAGATCTTTTTGAGTTAAATCTCGCGCCTCCGTCAAATGTCGCAGCGTCTGACGCGGGCTGGCCTTCGGTATCGGATAGCGTCGCGTCTCATATTCGTCGATCAACACAGTCAACAATTCTGCCAATTCTCTTTCTTCAACAGAACTGTCGGTGAGTTCATCGAGACGCATCAATTCCTGCGTCAGGCGCTCGCATTCCTCTTCTGTGCGAATCACGTGAGGCAAAGCCTGACCTAGTAATTGTGCATACGTCTTTTTGTCCAGTTCAATCGTCGTCGTTGTCATAATTTCCAAGCCCCTTTATCGTAATCCGAATGCGTTAGCACGTGTAACACAAACACCGTTTGCGATATGTAGTTCACTCGCGCAATCAGCCGATACTTGTTGCCGGCGACATTGAAGACCGTCCGACGTCCAACTAGGTCAGCGTTGCCGTACACTTGCTTCATCTCAATCGGAGTTGCCCATTTAGCGTTTCGCACGACACCATACCAAGCCTCCAAGCTTGCCTTCGCGTCCGGATGTTCATCCCAGAAACGAATGAGCGCGGCGCGCTTAATGATGCGCATAAGTTAAAGTTCTCATATTGAGAACCATCCGTCAACGGTAATGTTCTGCGCGCGGTCCGAAATGGCTTTATTAATCCAGTCGCATGTTAGCCATCCGACACGCCAAACTCGCAGTTTCTTGAGGCCCACCCTCTACTGTGGCACAGTCAATCCGTGGTCCTTTTCTTCTTTTTTATTTTTGGAATCATCATCGGCAGCTTTCTGAATGTGTGCATCTCGCGCATTCCAGAAGGCCAATCCATCGTTTCGCCCGGCTCGCGCTGCCCCCGCTGCCATACGCCTATCAAGCCTTACGATAACGTACCTATCCTTGGTTGGCTGTGGCTGCGTGGCAAATGTCGAGCCTGCGCGCTGCCCATTTCGCCCATGTATCCGCTGATAGAGCTTGTAACCGGACTGCTCTTTGTGGGTTGCTATCTCAGCTTTGGCCTGACCGTTGAAACCTTCAAGTGGATCGTCTTTTCCTGCATCATCGTCGTCCTCACCGTCACCGATCTGCGAGTGCGCATCCTGCCCGATGCCGTAAACCTCCCGGGCTTTATCGCCGGCTTGATCTTTGCGTATTTCGTTCCCCCCGGTGACGGCACCGCGATCCTGCTAAATGTTCGTCTCTTTCACGGCATCCTCCCAGAAGGCGCGTTGGGCATCCTCGACGCGCTTCTCGGTGCCGCCTTCGGTAGCCTTCTGCTCTGGGGCGCCGCTACACTCTATAAAGTTATTCGTGGGCGCGAAGGCATGGGTTTCGGCGACGTAAAAATGATGGCCATGGTAGGCACGTTTCTGGGCTTGCGTGGCTCGTTCATCACCATTCTGCTCGGCACATTGCTGGGCAGCATTTTGGGCCTCGGGCTGATTCTGGCTCTCTACGCCGTCGGCTGGAAACGCCGCCTCGCTGAACGCGCCAGCCGCCGCGGCCTCGGCAAAGTGCGTTCCCTACGCTGGGCCATCGCAACCCAGTACCAGCTTCCGCTGGGTACTTTTCTCGGCATTGGTGCCTTGGTCGTAGTTTTTCTTTTTTCCTCTCCGGTAATAAATCTAACCACACGCACGCCGTGACAACCGCTAGATGTACTGACCGGGTGCACTGTCGACCAGTTATCGTTACGCCGCCGCCCTCGCTCCGGTTGGTTCGTGAAGCAGTACAATGAGTGGTGGACATTCGTATGCCGGATGGTTTACCTGGTGAGCCCAGGCCGTAAATCGGTAGCAGCAGTCCCAATGCGGAAAGCAGGTTCTATGAAGGCTAAATCATTCCTGTTAGCGTCAGCCATTCTGTTCTCTTCCGTCATCGCGGTTGCGCGCCAGCAAGACAACTCCCAGCAAACTGGCGATCCCGTTGCCGACGCCGCCCGTCGCGCGCGCGAAGCCAAGCAGACCGCCCCCAAGCCCAAAAAAGTTTATACCGACGATGATGTGAGCAGGTCAAAGCCAGCACCTGCAGCTACATCCACGACGGATAATTCCTCGACGCACGAATCTTCCAAGCCGGCAGGCACTTCCGCGAAAACCCCGACTTCCACGGATCTGGACGCCAAGGCCGAAGCCGACTGGCGCAAGCGTTTTAAAGAACAACGCGACAACATTGCTCGCGCAGAAAAAGAACTGGACGTCCTTCAACGTGAAGGTCAAAAAGATCAGATTCAGTATTATTCCGATCCGCAAAAAGCTATGACCGAGCAGTACACCCGAAAAGACATCAACGAGAAGGACGCGAAAATCGCCGCCAAGCAAAAGGAAATCGAGCAACTAAAACAGGGCTTGAGCGATCTGGAAGACGCCTTGCGCAAAGCGGGCGGCGATTCCGGCTGGTCCCGCTGAATCGGGTTCCCTAAAGTTTAGTCCGTTGCGCGGTGTGAAAAGCCACCGTGCCCATCGTCCATACTCGATACTGAACCGCCCCATAACCAACCGACTGCATCAAGGCCTTAAGCTGCTCCGGACGAAAAAATCGCGACACCGACCTCGGCAGATACGTATACGCGTCATGATCGCCTGACAACATCCCGCCGATACGCGGTAGGACGCCGCGAAAATACCATCGGTACAAATTCCCCAGGAGCCCCTCTGGCGGCTCCGTAAACTCAAGAATTCCCAGCGTGCCACCCGGTTTCAAGACGCGAATCATTTCTCGCAACCCTTCTTCGTAATTCGCCAAATTGCGAAATCCAAACGCTGCAGTTAGCAAATCAAACGACGAATCCGCAAACGGCAGCCGCAGCGCATCGGCCTCCAGAAAAGGAATCGTCGCGACGCTTTTAACCATCGCCTGCACCAGCATCGGATGCGCGAAATCCGCGCCCATCACTCGCGCTGGCCCCACACGAGCCAGAGCAAGCGCCAAGTCCCCAGTCCCGCAGCACAAATCCAAGACCACAGCATCCGGCCGCTTCAAAATGGGGGCCAGCAACCGCGCCGCTCGGGACCGCCACACTCGATCCAGTTGCAGTGATAACAAATGATTCAGCAGATCGTATTTTGGAGCGATCTGCGTAAACATCTCGCGAACTTTTTGCGACGCTTCCGCCTCCGTATGCGTTCCCAGCGGCTGTGTACCCTTCACCGGCGCGGCTGTATCAGTCATCTAATTTCTCGGTCTGACCCAACTTCACCTCTAGACCCACAAACTGCGGCATCATTTGAACCACGCGCTCTAGTGCGTCCATCGGAACCTCTGCGCTGCACTGCGCCTCCCCTATGCGCCCCGACAGCACGAATCGCACTTTCCCAGCGCGGGTCTTTTTGTCGGAGAGCATCGCCTCGATGATTGTTTTGGGCGAGACTTCAGGCCAAACCGGGATTTTGCCGATACTGCCGATTATCGACACAACGCGCGACACCGCCATGGCACCCGTAGTCCCCAGCTTATGTCCCAGCAGCGACGCCGCCACCATCCCCCACGCCACCGCTTCCCCATGCAAAAACCGCCGGTACTTCGTCACGCTCTCCAATGCATGCCCAAACGTATGCCCGAAGTTTAAAATCTCGCGCAACCCCGACTCACGCTCGTCGCGACTCACCACATCCGCCTTAATCTCGACGCAGCGCGGAATCAGATACTCCAATGCGGCGCGATCCTGACCGAGCAACTTCTTCATATTCTGTTCCAAATAAATAAACAACTCCGCATCCGCGATCACGCCATACTTGATTACTTCGGCTATTCCACTGCGGAATTGACGCTGCGGCAAAGTACGCAATAAATCCGTATCAATCACAACCAGCCGCGGAGGATAAAATGCTCCGACCAAATTCTTCCCTTCCGGCAAATTCACGCCGGTCTTCCCGCCAATCGAGCTGTCCACCTGCGCCACCAGCGTCGTAGGCACATGCACCAGCGCCACACCTCGCAAAAAGCTGGCCGCAACAAAACCGGCTACATCCCCGACAACCCCGCCGCCCACCGCAATAATTAGCGATTTTCGATCTGCTCGCGCGCGCGTCAACTTGCGGCATAGCAATTCCACCGTACGCATGTTCTTCTTCGTTTCGGCATCATCAAACAAATGCACGTTTTTCCAAGCGTCGCGCGAAAGAATCGGCTTTACTGCTTTCCTCACCGCACGCCACACCCTTGGCGACGTCAGCACATGCACGCTCGAGAATTCGCCCAGCTTCGTAATTTCTCCGGCGGCATCGCGCAAAATCTCCGAGCCACATAAAACGGCGTACTCCCCCGCAGCCGATCGTACTCGGATTATTTTTGCTTTCATTGTGGATGAAAAGGATAACAACTATTTTGAATGTAACATACGGCTCCGATCAGCCAGCCAGCCGCCGGAATAATTATTTCTTCTGAAGCTCGTTCACGGTTTCCAGAAATACGTGCCCGCTGATCGCCAGGCTCCGCGCGCTGATTTTATCCAGGGTATCGTCAGCGGTATGCCAGAACGGCACGTCCTGCTCTCGATCAAAGTCAATCACATCCATCGACGGAACTCTGCGCTTCAAAAACGAATCATGATCGTCTTGCGCGCCGCTGGAGGTACTCACAAATATGTCCGAGTATCCGAGCCGCGCGGCAGTAGCCCACATCAAATCCACCAGCGATTTGGTCGAAGACTCCTCACGCGCAAAGTGCAAAGACCGGCTGCCCACCATGTCCGCCAGCAAAAACGCTTTGATCTTGGAAATATCTCCGCTCGCAGCAAATCGCGCCGCCATCTGCCTGCTCCCGTAGCGGCTATCCGTGTTGCTCCAGGCTTGCATCGCTTCCTCGCCATCAAAAAACGCAATCCACACCGCATGCTTTCCATGTTTCGCACAAAGCAGCCGCGCCAGCTCCAGCATCACTGCAGTAGAGGATGCGCTGTCGTCCGCGCCCACAAACGCAATGTCCTTCCGCAGCAGCGTATCGTAGTGCGTACCCAGCAGAATAATCGACGAGTCATCACCAGGAATCTTCACCAAAATATTCTTCATCGGCAGCCGTCCGATGGGAGTGTCGGCGTTAAACGCATCCACTTCCGTCGTACACCCGTCGCTCTTCAACTGCGTCAATATATAGGCCTGCGTTTGCGCAATAGCTTGCGAACCCGACGGCCGCGGCCCGAACGCGACTTGCTTGGCCACATGTTCGAACGCCCGCTTGCCGTCGAATCCGCCGGCGCTCTGTGGAGCAGGAGCGTCGTCTGCACCGCCCTGGCCTGCGTTCGTCGCAGCTGCGCTCACCGCCGCGGGATTCCCAGTAGCAGCACCATGCGTCTCATCGCTGTTCGCCTTACACCCCGTCAAGCTGAAAAGCCCGGCACATAAAAAAAGCGCAACGTGTGCGCTTAATTTGCACGCCGCCCGCGTGCACAGCCCGAAATCAGATTTCGCTACACTCGCTCTCAACCTCACTCAGTGCGCCTCCGCTGCCGAAGTTCCCGCAGCCGCCGCTGCTGCCAGCCGCCTGTTCCGCTTACCCACCACCAGCGCCGACACGCCAACTCCAGCAAAGTACAAAAGCACCATCGGCGCCATTACGACCAACATCGTCAAAGCGTCCGGAGTCGGCGTAACAATCGCCGCAATAATTGCGATCACCAGAATGGCGTACTTGGAATTAACAAACAAAAATTTCGGCGTCACAATCCCAAACAGCGTCAAAAAGAAAATCAACACTGGCAACTCAAATATCAAGCCCGCGCCCAACAGCACCATCAGCGTCAAATCAAAATATTCATTGATGCTGATGAGCGGCACCACCGGCCCCTGAAAGCTGATCAAAAACTTCAGCACTTTCGGCAGCATCATGAAATACCCAAATCCAATTCCCGCCAAAAATAAAACCACCGTAGAAAACAGAAATCCCGTCGTGGCGCTCCGTTCGTGCTTGTACAAAGCCGGCGCCACAAATAACCAGAATTGATACAACACCACTGGCGACGCCAGAACTATCCCCAGATAAATCGAAAGGCTGATTAACAGGCTCAGAAATCCGGTGGGATTGGTGTACACCAGTTGCTGCGTCAAATGCTGGTCCGCCAGCGCCTTCAACATCGGCTTGGTGATCCACGAAACGAAGTGCGGAGCCACAAACCATCCGACGCCCGCGCCGATTCCCACCGCAATCAGCGACGTAATGATCCGCTTGCGCAGTTCCACCAAATGCTCAAAAAATGTCATCTGCCCGCCAGGATCCTCCGGCGATGTTGTCGGCATAATCGTGGCTTCAGGCGGGTTGCTGGTCATGAGGAACGTCGATACTAACTGCGTGGCCCTGTGTTTCAGCGGCTGTCTTTGAGCCGCTTCCGTTAATATTCGTGTTAATGACTTCGGTTTGCGCGGCTGATCCGTTCGCCCCTTCGATCGCCGTCTCCGTCGATCCCACCGAAGACCGCGCCACCGATTCCGCCACCGGCGTAACCACCAACTCCGCGGTTCCCTCGGTCACGCGCGCATCAATCGGCTCCCCGACAGCATCCGAAACCTGACTGGCCGGCTCCGCATCACCAGCCGCCGTCGTACCAGCGCCCCCGCCAACCCAGAACTCCCCCGCCCCGCTCGCCGGCGTCTCCACGCCCGCAGGCGTGGCCAGTGTTGCCGCCTGAACCGGCGCCTCACTCGCGGCCTTAGTCGCCGCATCCGCAGCCTTCTTGCGCTCCACTTCGCGCACCTGCCGCTCCATATCCTTCATCTCTTGCTCAAATGCCCCCCGAAAATCCGCCGACGCCTTGCGAAATTCCGCCATCAATTTCCCCAGGCTCCGCGCAAGCTCCGGCAGCTTCTGCGGCCCAAAGACCACCAGCACAATCACAAACACCACCAGCATGTGCGGAATACTTAGCATGGCTCCCAGGTAGCCGTTATGACGGCTGTTGGCATCATAGAGAACGGTGTCAAACGCTGTCAAACCCGCGCGCGGCGCGTCCAAACAATAGAGTACGGTATGTTATAATTGGTTGGATGTCCGCACTCTCCGAGGTCCGCATGAAATCACAGTTTCGTGGCCTGGTGCTTGTAATCACAGTCCTGCTCCTATGTGCAGTCCTCGGAGCCATTTACGGACCTAACGTCCGTGCTACTAGCTCCTCGGCCGACGATTACCAGTCCGCTGTGCGCGATTTCACTCGCGTCCTCGACGTGGTGCAGAACAATTACGCCGAGCCTGTCGATGTAGACAAAGCGGTCTACCAGGGCGCCATTCCTGGCATGCTGCGCATGCTCGACCCGCACTCCAATTTCTTTGATGCCAAGCAGTTCGCTTTACTCCGCGAGGATCAGCGCGGCAAATATTACGGCGTCGGCATGGTTGTAGCGCCGCGCGAAAATCACACCGTGGTTATGGCTCCGTACGTTGGCGCGCCCGCCTACAATGCAGGCCTCCGCCCCGGTGACGTCATCGTAAAAGTCGACGAAAAAGCCACCGACGGCCTCACCACCAGTGAAGTTGCCGACCTCCTCAAAGGTCCCAAGGGCACAGTCGTAAAAATCACGGTAGCCCGCGAAGGCTATTCCGAGCCGCTGGTCTTCACCGTAACGCGCGACGAAATTCCGCGACATTCTGTGGACATCGCTTTTCTGCTCAAGCCTGGCATCGGCTACATTCGCCTCTCCGGCTTCAACGAAACCACCGACCGTGAAATCGCCGAAGGCCTCAAGCAGCTCAACGCCTCGCAGCTCGACGGCCTCATCTTCGACATGCGCGGCAATCCCGGCGGCCTTCTCAATGAAGCAGTGGCCGTCGGCGATATGTTCCTCGACAAAAATCAATTGATCGTTTCGCATCACGGGCGCAGCTCCCCGAATCGTCCTTACTACGCCGTGCGCGGCAATCAAGGCGTAACCGTACCCCTCGTAATTCTTGTGAACAATAATTCCGCCTCCGCCACCGAAATCGTCGCCGGCGCAGTGCAGGATCACGACCGCGGCCTGATCGTAGGCGAAACCACCTTCGGCAAAGGCCTCGTCCAAACCGTCACGCCGCTCAGCGAAAACACCGGCCTCGCATTAACCACCGCCCGTTACTACACCCCCAGCGGCCGCCTGATTCAGCGCGATTACAAATCCATCTCTCTTTACGAATATCACTACGAGCGCAAAGTTCCCGAGCATCCCACGGAGATCAAGCTCACCGACAGCGGCCGCCAAGTTACCGGCGGCGGCGGCATCACGCCCGACATCGTCGTGGCCGCTCCCAAGCTGAACAAATTTGAAGAGTCCCTTTTCCGCGCCGACGTGTTCATCCCGGTGGAAACGGGAGTCGGCGGCTTCACGCGCTATTATCTCGGCACCAAGCCCACCATCACCAAGCAATTCGAGGTTGACGACGCCGTGATGAAATCCTTCCGCGATTATTTAGCCAAACACAACGTGCACTACACCGAACCTGAAATGGCCGAAAATCAGGACTGGATCAAGCGCAAAATAAAACAGGAAATCTTCATGTCCGCCTTTGGCCAACAAGAGGGTTTTAAGGTGTTGCTCGAAGCCGATCCCCAAGTCCAAAAAGCCGTCGACAGCATCCCCCAAGCCCGCGCGCTATACCAAAACGCCCGCAAAATCGTGGCCCAGCGCACCGGTTCCCCCATCGACCAACCGTAAGCGAATTGCGCTTGATCTATTCTTCCTAAGCGATGACTCCACGCCATCGCTTAGGAATAGTGCGTTTCGAAGCGCGTAGCTTCCACCTTACCCATCACTCGGCCACCCATCGCGGATTCGTCTGCCGGAGCTTGTGCCCTATCGATTACATCCTATTTACTTGCGTTAATAACTTGTCTTAAGTAAGGTTAATTACGCGAACCGTGCGGACCGGAACTCGGCGTTACAACCATGCTGCGTTCAACTCTTTCGATATTTATTTTTGCCGGGTTGTTTCATTTGCTCTTGCCTGAAGCAACCTTCTCCCAGGGTGAAACTACCAGCGCGATCGTCGGCCAAGTGAGCGATGCAAGCGGCGCGGCGGTGCCTGGTGCCACGGTGACCATCACGAATAAGGATACTGGACTGAGGCGAAGCGCGAGTACCGATGACTCGGGCCGATTCAACTTTCCCCAGCTCAAACCCGGTGCGTACTCCGTCAAGGTGGAAGCAGCAGGCTTCGAACCACAGCAGAATGACGCTGTATCCGCCGCCCTCGGCCAGAAGCAAGCTGTGGATTTCAGACTCAAGATTGCGCAGTCAAACCAGACCGTTGAGATAAGCAGTGAAGCCCCAATCCTCAACTCCGAAAATGCCAATACGTCCACGACCCTCAATGCACACGCGCTGGAAAATCTTCCCAATCCAGGGGGCGACTTAACCTATCCGCTTCAGTTTGCGGCGGGCGCACTCGTCAACACTGCAGGCAGCGGCAATGACTTCGTCGGCGGTACGAATGGATATGGCAACGTCGAGTTCAATGGACTGCCTGCTCTCTCAAACGGCTACATCGTCGATGGCTTGGAAACGAATGATCCGCTGACGAATCTGAACAGCGGACTTTCGACAAACCTTGTCCTCGGGCTCAATTCCATATCAGAAGTGACGGTCAACACACTTTCGTATGCCGTCGATCAGGGGCGGTACGGCGCGTCGCAGGTAAACTACGTTACAAAGTCCGGTTCGAACCAGTTTCACGGGAACCTGTATGAATTGTGGAATGGTTCGCAGTTCAACGCTGCTAACTATTTCACGAATGCTACTCCAAGAAATCACAAACCGCGCTCCACACTGAATCACTTTGGAGGCAGTCTGGGCGGCCCGATTATCCACGACAAACTGTTTTTCTTTTTCGATAGCGAATGGGTTCGGATTGCGCTTCCCATCGTCACGGCCACAACGGTTCCAAGTTCAACATTTCAAAGTTACGTTTTGCAGCAACTTCCCCTAGGCGGGACCGATTCCGTCACTGGGTCGGTCTATCAGCCATCACCGCAGTCGGTGCCGTTCTATCGGAAGATGTTTTCGCTCTACGGAAATACGAGCGGAACGCCGCTCATGGTTCTTGGCTGTCCGTTCGATGTAGGTGGAACTCCACCGGCAATAGCCAATGACGGCAACGGTTGCGCCAATCGGCAAAGCATCTCGCATTCCAGCGATGACCATGAGCAGGTGCAGACGGTTCGGGTCGATTACAACATCAGTGAAAAGAACACCTCCTGGTTTCGCTTTCAGGCGGATACAGGGGTCCAAGCCGCCTTTACGGATCCGATCAACCCCTTGTTCAACGCTCTTTCCCCGCAACCTCTGTACTCATTCGCAGCGGGATATACGCATGTCTTTTCGCAGAATTTGGTGAATTACTTCAACCCGGCGTTTTCGTGGTACGAGAGTTTATTCGGGCCTGCCGATTTTCAGAGGACTCTTTCCGCGTTTCCTATCGTTTTGCAAGGCAGCGGCGCCAATGCCCCGTTTACGACCGTCGGTGGACTAGACAACACTTGGGTCCAAGGAAGACGCGCCTCCCGTTTCTTTATCAACGACAATCTCGCGTGGACCCATGGTGCACACGAACTCCGTTTTGGAACCAATACCCGCATCTTTCGTTTGAATGATTATGATTTCGGCGAGGGTTCGGTCCCGACGGTGACCTTCACAACGCTTCCCGAATTCATTTATGGAGTGGCGTCTACGGCAACCACAACTTTCCCCACCTCAGCCAACGAACCCTTCAATTTCTTAAATCTCGATTTTTATGCGCAGGACACATGGAAAATGACCAGGAAGCTGACGTGGACTTTCGGCATTCGGGATACTTTTAATTCGGACCCGTTAAATCCACATGATCAGATCGCTCGTCTTGGCGGCTCCTTCACTTCCGTCTCCCATGATGTGAATCAGCCCTTGAACGCCGCCATTCGCACAGGCCTCGGCAATGTATTTTCCTCCACGCCCCTCGCGGTACTGCAACCGAGAACTGCCATCGCCTGGCAGTTTGAACCCAATACCGTGTTGCGTTCCGGCTTCGGGATTTTTAGCGACATCTTGCCTGGCACCATCGCCGATATAGTTGGCTTCAATCCGCCCTACGTCAAAACTTTTCAGGGCGGCCTTCTTGGCACCGCCGGCGGGACAGCGATTGCGCCGGGAGTTCCTAACAGTGCGATTGACGCAACCGTGGCCGCAAATCAGGCCTTCAGCTCGGGATTTCCGCAGGGCCAGCTTTCCTGCGTATTTGAACGGGCAAATCCTACGAATTGTCTTCCTCCCGTCGCCATCACGACGGTGCCCGACGGAAAACTTTACGCACCGTACTTCATGGAGTGGAGCCTGGGTTTGGAACACCAGTTAGGAACTACAGGAAGTCTCCACGCACAATATGTCGGCACTCGTGCCGTGAACCAGCCTTATCTGACCCAAGTAAACGGCTACCAATCAGTCTGCGATGGGTGCTTTGCACCGTTTCCTTATGCGCAATCCACCGATCCTCGATTCGGCGCGGTAACACAGTTCTCGACCGGTGCAAACAGTCACTACAATGGCCTGCAATTGTCCGCGATGAAGCGTGTTGGTCACGGCCTAATGGGGCAAATCAATTACACCTGGAGCCGTTGCATGGACACCGTCTCCAACGGCGGATTCCTACAGTTCTCTGCGGGAGCAATCCTCTCCCCTCTCCCAGGAAACCTGGCACGGGACTACGGTCCGTGTGATTACGACATCCGGCACAATCTCAATGCTCAGTATGTCTATCAATTTCCCTCCAAGGTCCGAAATCGCCTTCTTGGCTACGCGCTAAACGGCTGGCAGGTTTCAGGGACCGTGTTTTGGCATAGCGGAATTCCGTTCTCCGTCCTGAGCGCGCCCTACTCAGCAAATGGCAATGGCATCGTGAATGGCAGTGGACCGCAATTTGCCAGTGTTGTACCTGGTGTGCCGCTTTACGAGCACAATCCCATTCCAGGTGTCACACAGCCGGGCACTGTTCAGTGGCTCAATCCGAATGCTTTTGTCTCGACCGTGGACCCGAGTACCAGCGCGTGCTTAGGCGGCGACAGCCCCAAGAATTGCCAGTTCGGCAACCTCGGACGTAACGCGCTCCGCGGCCCCGATTTCATATGGAGTGACTTCTACCTCACGAAGTGGTTTCCCTTGACCGAGCGTGTGAAGATGCGCTTCGACACCCAATTCTTCAATCTATTCAACCGTCCGAATTTCGCGCTTCCGAGCATGGTTTTTGCTGGGATTCCAGGCAAGCCTTCCACCCAGACGGGATTTGGCGCGATTACTTCCACGACTTCTCCGCCGACCGGCCTGCTTGGCGTTGGTTTAGGCGGTGATAGCACACCCCGCATGATCGCGTTCCAATTGCGCCTGGAGTTCTGAACGTGCTCGCCAAGTGATTGCGTACACGAGTGCCGTAACTCATATGAAAATACACTTCTTAATTGCATATTTCCGTATAAGCAATAAAACCTGCTTATAAATTTTCTGTATTTTACAAATCGAATCTCTTTGAAATCAAAAGCGATAATTTCCTCCTGATTTCTACCCGCCAATGGCCGCCAGATTGCTCCTCCCGTGTGCCCTGTACTTTGTGTTTGCGGCTCAGTCGATCGGAGACTTGTCGTGACTAAGATAACCCTCCAAGTAATCGCCGTTATTTTTCTGCTGTTGTTCTTAATTTTACATACAGCCAATGCTCAGCAAGACGTGGCTTCACTATCCGGCGAAGTCACCGATTCTTCTGGCGCACAAGTGGCCGACGCCACCGTCAAAATTGTCGATACACGCACGGGCTCTGAAATCGCGACGAAAACCGAGAGCAATGGCTCTTACCGTTTTCTACGACTGCAGCCAGGCCCGGGATACACCTTAACCGTCAGCAAGGATGGATTTCAGACCTATAGCATCACCAATCTCTATCTCGCGGTCGCCACGACCCGCACCCAAAACGTTCAACTCGATGTTGGCGGCGTGAATCAAACTGTCGAGGTCACTTCGGAAGGCTCGGTCACGCTGAACACCACCGACAGCACCATCGGCAACAATTTCGATCTGCGAGCTGTCGGTTCCCTGCCCATCGAATTTCGTGATGACCCGTCCGCATTGCTGCGTCTGCAGCCCGGCGTGGTCAACGCCCAAAGTGAACAGGTAGGGGCCAACAGCGCCAGCGATCCCAGTGGCAGTCGAGATGGCTCTGTAGCGGGCGCTCGCGCCGATCAAAATAACATCACCGTGGATGGCATCGACGCCACGGACTTCGCCTTCGGCCAATCCTTCAGGACCCAAGCCGCAATCCCAGTCGAAGCCGTTCAGGAATTCAGTACGCAAGTGGCGGATATCACTCCCGCCTATGGCGGTCGCGGTGGAGCTCAGACCATCATCACCACCAAAAGTGGAACAAACAACTGGCACGGTTCCGCGCACGAATACAATCGCACCGCTCTCACCGAAGCCAATACTTTTTTCAATAACGCCGCTGGCGTTCCGCGCACAAATCTGGTCCGCAACCAATTTGGCGCTGATCTCGGCGGCCCAGTGAAACACGACAAATTGTTTTTCTTCTTCGACTATGAAGGCCGCCGCGACGCGCAGCAAATAAACGAACTCCAGCTCGTTCCTTTGCCCCATGTAAAGAACGGCCAGCTCGCTTACATCAATGCCACCAGCACGGCCACCGGAAATCCTTGCCCAACCAACAGTCGAGTCACTTCGCAGGACGTCAGCACCGATTGCGTCACAATTCTTTCTGCCGCCCAGGTCGCCGCGCTTGACCCCTGCTCACAGGCCGGCGGTTGCCCCAACTCGCCAGGCTTTACTGCGCCGGGCGTGGCTCCAGCTCTACTGAATTTGTTTCAGAAGCGCTACCCGGCTCCCAACGATTTTGCTTCCGGAGACGGAATCAATACCGCGGGCTTTCGTTTCAACGCCCCTAATCCGCTCAATGAAAATTCCTACCTTGGCCGCTTCGACTTCAACATAAGCACCAAGCACAAATTATTTGGCCGCGTGAACTTCCGCAACCAGGATTCAATTAATCAGCTTATTCAATTTCCCGGCGACCCGCTCACCGGTCCGAACATCGTCCGCGATTACGCGTGGGTGATCGGCGAAACCTGGACCATCAGTCCGAGAACCGTGAATCAACTGATCCTCGGAGAAACCAGATCCAACCTTGATCAGCCTATTCTTTTCAATCCCTCCGGCGGCATGGTCGAGCTCAGCTTTTTCGGCGGCGCGCTGGCCACTCCCTTCGCACGCCAGAGCCAGATCGGACACATCAGCCCGGTTCCAACTTTTCGCGACGACGTCACTTTGCTTCGCGGCCGTCACACCATTCAATTCGGTGTCCAATTTAATCCCACAAAAGTTCGCAGCACCTTAACCAACAATTTTGACTTCATCCAGGAAGGCCTCGGCGGCAGCATCGCCAGCCTCCCTGCCAATCTGCGCCCCGCCAATATTCTTCAAGATCCCGGCGGCATCGCGGCAGCAAACTGGGACAACTTTTTCGTGGGCGCGCTCGGCATCATCAACAACGACCAAAGCGCCATCACCTATAACAAGAACGGCACGGTCGTTCCGCAAGGCACCGAGACGCATCGCCGCGACTACCGCTCCAATCTCTACGCTGGCTACGTGCAGGACACCTGGAAAATGCGCAGCGACTTAACCGTCACTGCCGGCGTCCGCTACCAGTACGCGCAAGTCCCTTACGAAGTGAATGGCCTTCAGGCTAGTTTCTCGAATACTACTCTCAGCCAGATTTTGCAGACTCGATATGACAATGGGATAAATGGAGTTTCCGGCCCGCACGTCACTCCCGAGCTCACCTATTCACTCAGCGGAAAAGCAAATCCCGGCACTCCCGATTTGTATGATCCCGATAAGCTCAACTTTTCACCGCGCCTCGCCCTCGCCTGGAATCCATCTTTCCGCAGCGGCCTGTTCGGTTCTCTGTTTGGCGATCGCAAAACAGTGCTACGCGCGCAAGCCTCGCTGATCTACGACCAGACAGTGATCAACGCCATCACCAATCTGGAAGATCAGGGCAACTACGTCTTCGGCAACACTGTGGCCACCAATTTCGGGGGTGGCGGAGCCAATGCTTCCCTGCAATCCGATCCACGCTTTAATTCCCAGAACGCCGTTCCCTTTCCCGTCGCCGTGCCACCTTTTACGAGCACCGTTACGCCGAACGCTATCTTCAATTACGGTGTAGACAATCACCTGCACACGCCATATTCGGAAACCTTCTCTCTCGGTGTGCAGCGCGAATTACCCGGCGGCTTCCAGATCGAAGTCGATTTCTTCGGCCGCTACGGCCGCCGACTCTTCGTGCTGGCTGATGCCGCCCAGTTGGTCGATTTCACCGACCCGGCCTCCAAGCACACCTTCGGAGGGGACACCACCACGCTGGAAAATGAAGCGCACCAGCACATCAGTCCCGCCAACGTCGCGCCCCTGCCCTTCTTCGAAAATCAGCTCCAGGCCGGAACTGGCCTGACCTGCCCACAGATCAATCAACAGATCTTCAGCACGCCCTTCAACACCTGCACGCAAGCGGTTTACGCCCTGAATCAAACCGCTCTGCAGCAGGGCAACATCGGCGGTGTGGCTCTGGGGATCTTCGGTCTCGTGCCGCCTAACGTGGTCATCCCTTCGCAATTCTTTGTCAACGCTTTGGGCACCAACAAAGGCTACTCCTCCTACAACGCCATGTTCCTGACCGTGCGCAAGCGTCTGTCGCACAACCTCCAACTCGATTTCAACTACACTTATTCTCACTCCATCGACAACAGTTCCATAATCGCCAATAACAACGGCAATTTCGTCTCTGGCGCAACCCAGGTACTCTGCAACGCGTATGACCTCAACGCCTGCAAAGGAAATTCGGAGTTCGACGCCACTCATCAAATCACCAGCGACTTTGTCTATGACCTGCCCATCGGCCGTAAACAATTTCTCGCTCGCAATGCTCCTCGCTGGCTCGACGAAATCATCGGCGGCTGGCAAGCCTCCGGAATAATCACCTGGCGCACCGGACTAGCCTTGGATGCTGTCGGCGGCGGCAGCTCGTTCAGTCTCGCCGCCGACCAAGGCGTTAATTTCACTGGCTCGCCTTCCGCAGTAAGAAGCAACATCCATACTGATTCCAGTGGTCAGGTTCAGTTCTTCGCCGATCCCACGGCGGCAGCGGCCGCTTTTTCGCCCATCACCGGACTCACCATCGGGAGCCGCGATACTTTGCGCGGCCCGCACTTCTCCAATTTCGATTTGGGTGTCGCCAAAAACTTCCCCCTCTTCGGCGAGAAATACAAACTGCAGTTCCGCGCCGACGCCTTCAACGCCTTCAACCACCCCAACTTTGGCTTGCCCAATACCGGCGTAACCAGTTCAACCTTCGGCGTAATTACCAACCTGGCCGGTCAGGAGCCTGCTCGAGTCATGCAATTCGCACTGCGCTTCGACTTCTAGAATCACAGCGCACAGTAAAGCGAAAGCCTGGCACGCGAATGTCGCGCGCCAGGCTTTTCGTACCAGGAGTCCATCCGGCGAGGGCTGCTGTTGCTCTTTCTCTTTTCTTTGCTCGAACCTCGAACCGTCGAATCTCTAACTTCCAAGTTCGTGTTAAAATCTCCCTACTACTCGTGGGCGAGTAGCTCAGCTGGGAGAGCGCATCGTTCGCAACGATGAGGTCGCCGGTTCGACCCCGGTCTCGTCCACCAGATTTCAAAAATAACTTCTGTTCCCCTTCATCATCCGTCAGCTCGTTCTCACACAAATCCCCCGCAACGTTTTTGACTTTGCAATTCCCAGCGGCGTATAACAGCACTTTGCGCTTTGAAAGGGATCGTCATGAACGATGACATCACCAAGGACCTGTTTTCCCGCCGCAAATTCCTCGAATCAAGCTCGGCAGCAATCGCCGCCGCAGGCATGCTCGCCTCCGATGCCGCCGCCCAAGGCGAAAAACAACCTTACCCCTCCAACGACGAGCACAAGCCTTACCCCACCAAGGACGATCGCAGCGCCAGCGCTCCCGGCCCAGGCAATCCCGAAATCGACGCGCAGAATCCCGACTCCTTTCTCCCCCCGCCCACCGACGCAGGCGGCGTCCAAGCCTTCAAATACCCTTTCGGCATCGCTCACAAACGCATGCAGGAAGGCGGCTGGTCCCGCGAAGTCACCGTCCGCGAGTTGCCCATTTCTAAATCCATCGCCGGAGTCGACATGCGCCTCACTGCCGGCGGCATTCGCGAGCTGCACTGGCACACAGCCGCCGAGTGGGCCATCATGCTTTACGGCAACGCCCGCATCACCGGCCTCGACGCCGAAGGAAAAAGCTTCGTCGACGACGTTGGCGAAGGCGATCTCTGGTATTTCCCCACCGGCATTCCCCACTCCATCCAGGGCCTCAAGCCCGACGGCGCCGAATTCCTGCTGGTCTTCGACGACGGCAACTTCTCCGAATACGAAACCGTGCTGCTCACCGACTGGATGGCCCACACTCCCAAGGACGTCCTCGCGCAGAATTTCGGCATCAACGAGCAATCCCTGGAACATTTGGTCGGCAAAGAGAAATTTATTTTTCAGGCGGCCGTCCCCGGCCCGCTCGCCGCCGACCGCAAAGCCACCGCTGGCACGCTCGGCCTCTCGCCCATCGATTTCGGTTTCCGCGCCTCAAAAATGCCGGTCACCAAGCGCACCAAGGGCGGCGAAGTCCGCATCGTCGACTCCACCAAATTTAAAATTTCCACCACCGTGGCCGCCGCCATTGTCACCGTCCATCCCGGCGGCATCCGCGAACTCCACTGGCACCAGAACGCCGACGAATGGCAATACTTCATGGCTGGCAAAGGCCGCATGACCGTCTTCGCCACCGGCGGCCGCGCCCGCACCATGGACTTCCAGGCCGGCGACGTCGGCTACATCCAGAAAACCCTGCCCCACTACATCCAAAACACCGGCACCACCGACCTCAAATTCCTCGAAATGTTCAAGAGCAACATCTACCAGGACCTTTCCCTATCCCAATGGCTCACCCATACCCCGCCCGAGCTGGTCATCGCTCACCTGGGCATAGACCGCGCCACCTACGACGCCCTACCCAAAGACGAAATGGTAGTCATGCCCAGCTGAGTTGTTCACGCAGTCGCGACAAAATCAGAGCGCCGGGCTTTCCGATCAGCGGCACATTTTCAACTTCCTAGCGGGACACTTTGGGTGGCGTACCCTTTGCTGGTTCGCAACCATTCCGGCTGCTGCCCCGTACCGGCCCGCCAGTCGGAGGTGCTTCATGTCAATGGCCAGAACCTACCTGACTGCTCTTTGTAGTTTCGCTAGGACCATCTCACTATTAAGGTCCCTAATTTGCTCTGTGACCTTATAAACGTCAGTGCTGGGATTCCCACCCACGCGATCACTTTCCCGCTGCCACTTTTCGAGATTAATGGCCCTGCGGAGTGCGTCTGAATATCTCTCCTGGAGCAGCTCACATGGAGGAGTCTTTTTATATTGCGGAACGTATCGGCGGCATTGGGACTGTGCAAGTTTCCGGTCTAAGTTGCGCCGTTGCTCTTGAAAGTGAAGAAGAATCCACAGTTCGAAACAAGGGTTTGAAATTGCCAGAGATATTCCGTGAGCGCGGGCTTGCTGTTTGGCGTCGCTAATTTTCAGATGTTCGTCAACGTCGAAAACACACCATACCTCGTCATAGTTCAAGAAATCATCTTTGTGCCGGCGAGCTTTCTCTTCGGCCTCGTTTTTTAACGAGACTGCCCGCTCAACTAGGGTCTGCGGCGTCGAATCGAATCAAATTCTCGCTTTCGCGACATCCCTAACCCTCAGGCGCTTTGAAGTCCATGAATCCAAGATAAGGTACTCCCCCGTATCGTCCCTCTAAATACCCTCGTTTGAGATTTTCGTCCTTTCTTGGCATAAAATCCCCCAACGAGTAGAGATGAGTGGCTCCCTCGACATCTTTCTCGGTGAACCAAATCTCGTCACGACGCAGCACAGTCGAGTCTAGAAGGTTGACGTCGTGAGTGTTAAAGATAAGCTGGGCACCGCGCACATTCGTTTGTGGATCGTGGAATAATCGAACGATTTCTAATGCCAACAGAGGGTGGAGGCTAGCGTCAAGCTCATCTACACACAGCACTCCACCCGAATCAATTTTTTCTAGAGTCGGACATAGTAAAGATAAAAAAGCCAAAGTCCCCGCCGATTCAAACTGGTTCTCCATCGTGACTCTTGATCCGCTTTTCGTTCTATGCTGTAGCAGGACTTGGTGAAATTCGCGTGGTGGGTGAATTTCAACCGGTCCAGACTGGCTGAGTGCGGCAAGTTTCTTGAACATCTCGTCCATGATTCCCACTAACTTGTCGTCCACAACCTGCTTTCTTACCTCCATTCCTACGATACCTAGATCAGCATGAGATAAGAGCCGCGCGACCCTCTCGCGCAAATCGTCATTCTGCAACTGCCTTGCTAAATCAGTGTCAATACGAGTGCGACCTTCGAACAGAAATTCGATATTCGATGTGATCCAGCTAAAAACGGGCAACAGCATTTCGTGGTTGTTTTGAGCAGCCGCAGATAGAAACAAACTATTCTTTCTGGTAAGACTTTCGATCGCTCGATTTTCGCCGAGTAGATGCTTGCCGAATTTACTTTGACCTTCAGAGTTAACGTCACGTTCAAACCAAATTTGCCTCCTACCATTTGGGTAGCAATAAAGTGATTCGCGGAGAATTTGTGTGGAACTAGTAGAGAAACCGTATCGATAGCGAATTTTATCGATCAAAAAATCCAATTGAAATTCAGAGACCTCGCTCTTATGCTCACCAAGAGCGAATTGTCTGATGGGAACTGGCCCATCTGGTTTCCAAGAACGCTGTGAATCTCGTACCGCCCCAACGAAAAATCTAAAGCCTTCAAATAGGCTTGATTTGCCGGAAGCATTTGCCCCATAGATGGCGGCGGTACGAAGTACTCCGTCGGGGACCCCCGCTATCTTGATGACCGACTTCAAATGTTCTTTGCCGACAGAGGCAACCATGGACAATTGCTGCGCTCTTCGGAAAGAATGGAAATTCTGTATTTTGAAACGTAGTATCAAAGGTCGACCCCAATCTTCAGCGACGCTTAGGTTACAGTACAGTATTACTTAAATTGCTCATTTAAAAGCCTAGATTTGCCACTTCGGTGCGAAAACAACATTGGAACGGCTGTATAGGCCCCTTTTGCACTGGGCGCGGCCGTAGCTAGACCATGGATGGGACGCCACCTCAATTGCGTTTTTCAAAGGGCGCGGTCACCTTCGTTACTGTCGCTGGGGATTTTCGGCGGGTGGCCAACAGTTTAATCACTAAAGTGAGGGTGCCGGCGCGTGGCCATCACTCAGTCACCCACTCCTTGTTGAGAACGCTCTGCGGCTTTCTTCAATCGCGCCAGAGAATCCGCTACTCCCTCGTGTAACTGTCGGCTCGCGAAATGTTCGAGCACCCATCCCCACCATCCAGGTGAGATTGTGAATTCTCAACCAAAGCTCACCCGGCAATGCTTGTTATCCAGCGCCCCACACACGATATGGTTGTGTACCGTAATGCCGAACGGTAACTGCGTCGTCAGGTCCAAGGTCCGGTTGTCCGGATCGAGGCTCGCAACCGTGATCCGCACGTGCCAATCTTTCCCGAGCGCTCTCGTTCGCGCGGATATTCGCTGCCCTGCCTTGGCCGGGCCAGCCGGCTCCATCGCAAACTGCCAGCACGTTTCCGCATCCCACCACAACCCATAATTGTTGGGATCCGCCAGGAGCTGCCAGACCTGCTCGACGGGCGCTTCCACCCTGGCGATGGGGCAAGTCCTTACGCTCATCGAGATATCCCAACTCGCTGACAAGTGGCGGTGGTGGTTTGTAGCCCGACAACAATCGGATTCAAGAAAGAATTATCACCCAGAAACGGCGGGGGGCGACGGATTAATCACGTAGAGGGGGGTGCCGCACCCTTTGCGTTTTTCAAAGGGTGCGCCCTTCGCTAACTGTTGATGCTACAGTCGAAGCGACAAGATCGGCATCAGCTACTTCCCTGAATCAATATGGAGGCGCGAGGTCATCATGGCTAAAATCGACATCTCGCTCACCGAGGACGAACTCCGCTACATTCGCCGCCGTATCGGCGAAGGTCTCGAAGACATAAAAGCGGGCAGGTTCAAGGAATACGAGGGCCGAGAAGGTCTGAAAAAACTCGCCGAGGAAGTAAAAGCGAGCGGCCGCGAGCTGCTCGCCAAACGAACCTCTAGTAAGTAAGGCGCTATCTCGCTTGGTCTTCTCGGTGGAAGATTCTCAGCTTGTGCTCTCGATGCCCTGAAAACAAAAATGGCCAGCGAGCCATTTCCTCGCTGACCTTGGCGATCGAAGCGTCCCACGAACAGAACGCCTGATTGGGGCCGATCATCGCTTGCAGCTCGTCAGCTGGAATCGGACGAGGCAAGCCTTTGGGGTTCAAATCACCCAGCACACTCATAACCCGCTTTTACCACTATGAATCGTTGCAGGCAACAGCAACAATGCGAGCTTTAGTTGTACGCGGCGTGCGCTTCGCGCCCAGGCGCGCTGGTGAAGGCCAGCTTCATCACCGCAGGAATAAGTTCCTTACCGAGGTACATTTTATCCAGCAGCTCCGACGCCCCATAACTACGCGCCAACGCCCGCGTGTCCTCATCGTTCCACACCGAAATTGCCAGCACCGCGGCTCGGTAAGCCTTCAGCCCCTCGCTGACGTTCATCGGCGTGAGGTGGGAACTATCCGGCATATGTAAATCGAGGATTACCACATCAGGTTTAAACTGGCGGGTCAGGCTCAAGCTCTCGTCGAAATTCTTAGCCTCGGCCACCAGTTCAATCTCTGGCTCTCCACCCAGCAAAGTGCGAAGGGCCTTACGCATGATTGAGTTGTCATCGGCTACTAGAACTTTTATACACATAATGGAGGGACGCTCTCCATTTTTGGTATAACACTTCTGTTAGTAGCTGTCTAGGTTTTTGCGGGTAGGGCAGCCTACCAACTGAGCATTACATGACTGGCAAATCCAGCACATAAAAAAAAAGTGCTCCCCTCACAGGGAGCACCCTTTGCTTGAAGACCTATCAGATTCTTGGAGCGTTATCGTCCCTGATTATGAAACGCGTCTTCGTATCCGCGCGTGAATCCTTTGCGGTACTGTTCCTTGTACAGCGCTTTGTCTCCGTAATCCTTCCGGTATCCATGGTCAGCGTCTTTGAACGCATCGTGTTTATCCGGCCGGTATTCCTTGTGATTGCGTAGATCGTTTTGTCCGGCGCTGATCCCGTCACGATAACCGATGTCGGTCGCCACGTCGGTATAGGCCCACTTCGCATAAGCGTCGGCGTCTTCGTCACGCCGCGGAACGCGATCCGGATCGTAGTCCTCGCCCCTTATTCCGTAAATATCCGCGCGGACCGGTTTGTTGTTGAAGCCGTCGTCATAGCCAGATCTAAATCCCTGGCGATATCCATCCTGAAATTCCTCGCGCGGGCCCATATATTCTTCATAGCCCAAGTCCGCGTTCCGGAAGTCTTGGCTATCCGGCATATATTTTGCGTTGGCCTTCAGGTCCGCGCGGCCCTGGCGGTATCCATCGCGGTATCCGTGTTGAAATCCATGCTCGCGAGCCTTCCTGGCGCCGCCGTAATCACTCTGAGCGCCAGCACTTCGGGAATAAGCGTCGCCATTCTGAGCGGCGGCGACACCTCCCATCATCAACAAGGCCAGGGTCGTCGTAGCAGCAAGTTTCCAATGTCGAATCACGTCTTCCTCCTCGGCACAATGCGTGCTACCACAAGTGTCGGTTGGCCAACTCTCACCGTCGATAAGGTAATCACCCTAAGCTCATCTCTGTATCCCTGTAACGCTTACAACTCCGAGTGCGGCGCAACTTCACATATCAGCCCGAAGCAGTTTGCAATCGCACCTCCTGTCCATCGCGTCTGTCGTATTTGTATACGCACTCGGTTTCCGCCGGACGGCTGTCCGTCGTCCATAATTTCGGCCCCTTAGTACAGTTACCGTTATCCTATCCAACCAGTAAAATAGGGACCGAACGGCGCCGAAGAACTCGCGTACTGCCCTGAATCGTGAACCGTGATCCACATCGAACCATCGGTGCACCCGATCCGCCAACGCCCACGTATACTCACCCCTGTCATTTCGCCTGCCGCAGGCAGGACCGGAGTGGCCCGACGCTTCTTCCCCACCTTCGCTCCCGCGAAGGTGTCGGCCCACGCAGCGGAGAAATCTCTCTTCCGCCCGCCACACGAGCCTCCCACCGCATGAGCCTCCCATCACGAAACTCGGTCGTTACTCATCGGGGAACCGGCTCGCACCAATCTCATCCGCCACCTCCCTCTCATCAACCCTCTCATCCACCACGTTGTCATCCCACCCTGTCCGAATCCACCACGTTGTCATCCACCCTGTCCGCCACCACCCCGTCATTTCGACCGAAGTGGGCCGAGGCTTTTTCCCCACCTTCGCTCCCGCGAAGGTGTCGGCCCACGCAGCGGAGAAATCTCTCTTCGATCGCCCCACATTCAACCAGCCCATTTTCATCATCGCCCAAAATCCTCCTCCCGCATTTGCGCATTCCTCGGAAAACACCTCTGCTGCTTTATCAACAACTTACAGCCTCTTTCTTGCAGGGTTTCGCCAGTTTTCGCACCTCCAATCGTTTGTTTTCAACACTTTGTGGGCTCTTTTTTGCAAAACAGGGGGGTAGGGTATCCCACTCACAAAAAATCAAAAGCGAATCGCGTCAAAGGCTCCCAGCAGGCAGCGACTTCAGAAGCGAGCTGACACCGTTCCAAACAATCTGCACGCCAATACACACCAGCAGGAACGATGTCAGTTGCAAAATGACCGTCATGCCCGTAGTGCCCAGCACGCGGCCCAAACGATCGGCAAAGCTGTAGCAAAGATAAATGCTGGCAGCCAGGAGGACGCACCCGAGGAACGCCGTCAGAATGCTCCACACATGCAGCCCATGATGATACGGAGCATTCGCGCCCAGCGTGAGCGCCACAGATATGGACCCGGGTCCCACCGTGAGCGGCAGCGTCAACGGATAGAAAGCGTCACCGTACGGGTCCTGCGGCGGAACATTCTGCGCCATTTCTTTCTGGCTGTAGTTGCCGCGCTTCAACAACGCCCAGCCATTGGAAATGACGATGAGGCCGCCGCCAACTTGCACCACCGGGATGGAAATTCCAAAGAAGCGCAAAATGTACGTGCCGATAAAATAGGAACCAACCAGCAGAAAAAAACTGTTCATGGCAATCCGCCACGAGAGTTCTTTACGAACGGCCGGCGAATAATCCTGCGTCATGGACAGAAAAATCGGGCTGCCGCCCAACGGATCGACAATGGGAAACAATGCGCTGAGAATCAAAAATAAACTTTTAGCCGCTTCGACCATGACAAATCTCCAGCCACACTCGCCCTCGCCGAACAGTGGCACCCAGAATGGCGCCACGCAAAACTGTGCCACCCGGCACAGACTTGTCACGCGCCGTGAACGTCCCAACGCGGCTCACATCATAACGTTAGTCTTGAAAATCTTCGCTGCAGTTATGAACGGAAATTCGATCACAACGTTATTGTCCCTCGCGATTCCCCGCGCGGGCCGCAGGCGCTGCAGAGCCGCCTGCCCGGCGTTCAAATCTTTTTTCGCATCGCCACGTTGGTATTGCCAAACGGCGCCACGCGCTTAAATCCCGCCTCTTTGAACATCGACACCGTTCCATGAGTCGACATATTCCCGAACGACTTGCCTTCCCAATTGGCGACTGGGTAAACCTCCACGATCCCGCCACCATTTCGTTTTATGGATTCCAGAGCATCGGCCAGTGCGGCACATGCGATGCCGCGCCCCCGGAATGTTCTAACAACTACAAAACAAGTAATGCGCCAGAATTTTCCCGGCTCAATTTTTGCGTCTGGAGCGCGATACGTACGCATATTGTCGATACGTGTCAATTCTTCACGGGGTCCGTACTGACACCACCCCACCGGGTCGCCGTTGGCATACACAAGAATTCCGTGCGAGCAGCCCTTGTCGATGAGTTTTTTCTGCTCGCGCCGATTCCTGGCAGCTCGGAGTTTCCTGGTCGCCAACCATTGATCCTTGGGCAATGGTCGAGCGCGGTGAAAATGCACGCAAAAGCAATGGTCCCAACCATTGCCTTGCGAGAAAAGTTTCACGAAATCAGGCCAGGTCTCTTTGGGCAATTCTTTCGTGAACAATTGGATCGCTGCGCCGGTCGTAACCGTTGGCGGTTTCATCTGAGCTGTTTTTCGTTGTTCGCGCATGCCGCAGCACCCAGCGCTAATTGGCCCTCAACAGGGCCGCCGCGATTGTCAGAAATTCTGACGCGCGCTGCGGATCAGCGAGGCGTCCGCGCGCCGAATCGGGCGAGCCGCCGCCTTTGCCCGCGACTTGCTTCAGCGATTCGGCCAGTAAAGCGTTCATGTCTTTTTTTGCCGAGGGATGCTGCGAGAAAAAAATGTGGCCGCATTCGCTGCGGACAACTAAGGCTACGGTGTTTTCTGCCTGGGCCACTTCGCGTGCAAAGGCTTGCACATACTCCGGCGGGTCGTCTGCAAAGAGCCTGGGGACTACGCGCATGCCGTCCGCGCCAACCGGAAAATCTTGCAGGGATGCGCGCGCATCCATCTGTGCGAGTCTCTGCATACTGGCGCGAGCGGTTTTGAAATGGGCATCGCGCTCCATGACCACGCGTTCCGCCGCGGCCACCGCTTCCTGCGGCGAACAATTGAGCCTCTGTGCTACTGCTCGCAACGTCGCAAAATCTTCTCGCGCCAAACGTTCTGCTCTGCGGCCGCACGCGAACTCCACGCGCCAGTCCTGCCTGATCCTCGAAACACCGCGCACAACAATCATCCCGATCTGGCCGGTGCGCCGCACATGGGTTCCGCCGCAGGGCTGCAGCTCCAGCGCTTCAATTTCGATAGCTCGCAGCGTGCCGCTGCGCTCCACGGTTTTGCGTACGCCGGCGGCAGCCAACTCCTCCGCCGATCCATACTTCACGGTCACCGCACGGTCTGCATACACAACATCGTTTGCAGCGGCCATCGCTGCGTCAAGAATTTCTTGCGTAGGTTCCCGCCCGCGCACATCGATGGTGCAAACATCCGAGCCCAAATGAAAAGAAATTGTCGGCAGCGAAAATCTAGAGTGGAAGATCGCGGACAAAACGTGCTGCCCAGTGTGCTGCTGCATATGATCGAAACGGCGATTCCAATCAATACTCCCCTTCACCGCACCAATTTCAATCGGCTTGTCGACAACGTGGAGCACTTCCTCTTCTTCGTCGACCACATCGACGACACGCGCATCTCCAATCAGCCCCGTATCGTACGGCTGGCCGCCGGAAGTGGGATAAAAAGCGGTGCGATCCAATTTTACGCGCCACGATGTTCCAGCCTGGGAGCCCGCCGAAGTCTCTGCTGCGGCAGTGCCGACGGGTGTTGTAGTCCTGGTCGAATTGGCCGGCTCGCAGCTCAAAACTTGCGCGCTAAATTCCTGCGCAAAAGAGTCATCGTAATAGAGTCTTTTGGTCGTCATTTGTTGTTCGGGGCGGTCGCCAAGATGGCGAGCAAATTGGGAATATTAGCACAGGCTAATTTGGCTGCCGGTTAAGCCAAACGCGGAGCGCACAACACAAAGAAAAAGCTGCAAAATGACGATATAATTGAAGGATGCCGGTGCGCCTTATCGCCCTTGATATCGACGGTACCCTGCTGGACAGCCGTTGGCAGATTTCCGAAGCTAATCGCGCGGCCATCGCCGAGGCTACCAAACGCGGGATTGAAGTCGCGCTGGTTACCGGGCGCCGCTATGATTTTGCTCTTCCTGTCGCGCAGAAAATTGATTCTCCGCTAACCATGATCGTCAATAATGGAGCGCTGATACGCTCTAAAGAAGGCCGCACTCACGTGCGTCATCTGCTGCCTCGAGCAATCGCGAGAAAAGCTTTGGAAATTACCAAGCCTTGGCGTGAATGCGCGGCGGTCGTTTTTGACCGGCCCAGCGCGGAACAAGTGATGATCGAATCGCTGGATCCTGATGATTCGCTGCGAGCGGGGTATTATTCGCGGAACCGGGATTTCATCGCTTTCGCCAAACCTCTTGAGGCTTGTTTGACGGAAGACCCTATACAGGTTATGTTCTCCGGCAATATTGCGCCGATCCAAGAAATCGAAAAGATATTGCGTGAGGTACCGTTCGCAAAAGAATTCGCCCTGGCGGTGACCATCTATGCCAAGAAAGATTTTGCGATGATCGATGTGATCAATTCGTCGTGTTCCAAGGGTTCGTCACTCGCGGAGTGGGCCGCGCTGCGGGGCATTGACCGCGAGGACGTGCTGGCCATCGGCGACAATCACAACGACCTGGAGATGCTGAATTTCGCGGGTATTCCGGTGGTGATGGAAAATTGCGTCGCGGAATTAAAGACTTTTGGGTGGCACGAGACCAGCAGTAATGACAACGACGGAGTGGCCGCCGCCATCGAACTTTTTGCTTTGCGAGAGGCGCCATCGTGCGCGTGAATCGCAAGCTGATTCTTCTGATAGGAACTTTATTCCTGGCTCCTTTGTTTTTGGCTACGGCGTTGCGCGCCGAATACGTGGTGCTGCGTAGCGGCCAGCGCCTGACCGTAACTGGCTATCAATTGCTGGGCAACAAATACCGTCTGCAGATGAATGGCGGCTTTGTGGAAATTCCCAGCGAGGAAGTCGTAGCCATCGAGCCGGAAGAAGTATTCACGCCGATCATCGTGCCTGTTAAACCTGGCGCGCTGGCACAAAATGCGCAATTCGGCCAATTCATTCAGTCTGCCGCCACGCGTTTCCACGTCGACGCGGACCTGATCTCCAGCGTGATTGCCATTGAATCCAACTTCAATCCCAAAGCGGTGTCCCGCAAAAATGCTCGTGGATTAATGCAGCTCATTCCCGGCACGGCCAATCGACTGGGAGTGCGTAACGTTTTTGATCCGGCCGAAAATATCGATGCCGGCACACGCTATCTCGGCGAGCTGCTGCACCGCTACGATAACGATTTGATCCTGGCACTGGCGGCCTACAATGCGGGTCCGGAGCGAGTGCAGAAATACGGGCGCGTGCCGCCATTTCCGGAAACGATGTCGTACGTGAAAAAAGTAAAGCACACATACGATCAGCAAAAATTACCGCCGCCCGCTACCGCAGCGCCTAAAATTAATTCCCCGACGTAATCGCCGAATTACAATTTTGCAAATCAGCTCAGATGAACAAAGCTGCGACTGTGGCCGTGGCGAGAAATCTTATTGCTGAGGGGACTGCTCGGGTGCGGCAAGCGGAGGAGTAGGAGAAGGATTACCGGGGGCCAAAGGACTGCCTGGGGCGCCAGACTGTCCTGGGTTTGGAGTTGTAGCGCCCGGCTGCTGGCCAAATGAACTTGGGTTGGTGCCGATGTTTTGGCCTAAGCCAGTTCCTGTTTGCAGCGGCGCCTGTCCCGCGATGGTGGTGTCTTTTGACGGGTCCCAAATGAATTCAAACAAGTGATAATTCTTGGCCTTCTCGTAGACGATGACCGAGGGCGCGGAAATTTTGCTTCCTACTCCAATAATATTTCCGCCGATGATTGGAGCGGTTGACGTAGGAGCTATAGGTTGCGGCGTGTCGCTCGATGCGGCGCCCGATGAATCCGCAGATGTGGGCTGCGATCCGCCTGGCACTGTTGCGCCGCCACTCTGAGCAGGCGGTCCACCTTGACCACCGCTCGGTGCACCACCTTGGGCATTGGGGTCGCCAGACTGTGGCGTACCAGACTGGGCAGGGCTGCCACCCCCTCCTCCGGTGGGTGACGCGGCGCCAGCTCCAGATGCGGCATTTCCAGAAGTTGCTCCACCGTTCGCGGTCGACGATCCAAACGAACCGAATCCCGAAGATGAGCCGAAGGCTGAAGATGAAGAGGAGCCAAACGAGGAAGATCCCCCAGCTTGCCCGGTGCTGCTATTCGCCACCGCCGATGCGGCAGTACCCAAGCCCGCGCCGCCCGTTGGTAATTGGAGAGTTTGCGGAGGTTTGAGGCTGCCAATCAGCTGTCCCGCCGGACCCACATAAATCAACCGCCACGAACCGTCTTCCGCATTCATCGGGTCTTTGTAGGCCTGACGCATGAACCGCAAAGAACCGGTTTTAGGCTTGGTCAGATCATCGATGGAGGTCGGAAACCGCCCCAACTTGCGGTAATACAATTTGACGCCGCGGACATATTGACGTCCACGCCAAATCATTTCCTTTTCTTTTTCGCGCTTCCCTTCCTGCAGGATGCGCGGGGCCACGGTCATGGCACCGATGAGCATCAAGGCGGTGAAAAATATCACCATCATCAGCGCGTAGCCATCCTGGCAACTTCGCGCGCGGCGCGTTGAGGACTTCTGCGGTTTGAAGAAATTTTCCATCAAGCTGGTGGCGCAGACGCCTGTTCTTCTTGCATTGTGACCGTGTTGTGGCGACCGGTAGCTATCTCCTCGAATTCGAGGTTGGCATTATTTATTTTGACGATACGGAAGCGACCCAACAAGGTATCGCCTTCCCCGACGATGAAAACCTCTTCGCCATCGGACAAAAAGGCGCGGCGCAAGGTTCCATTGGGAATCGTGCCGTAACCAAAATATTTCATGTTGCCCGGCAGCGTGGGCGGCGGTGGCGGCGGCAAAATCGGAGGCCCCACCGGACCACGCGAGGCGGCGACCTTCTTCTCCTGCTGGTCCTTTGGCGGCGGAGCGATTTCGCTGAAGGGATTGCGACC
Source organism: uncultured Acidobacteriota bacterium (assembly GCA_963733775.1). Classification (GTDB taxonomy): domain Bacteria; phylum Acidobacteriota; class Terriglobia; order Acidiferrales; family UBA7541; genus Acidiferrum. The sequence continues at coordinate 410,045 of CAVTEE010000007.1, forward strand.
GAGGCTGTGATATTCGGTTTTCTGGGCTTCTTCCATCTTGTCGCGATGCAATTGAGGGTTCTCAATCGCGAGTAACTGGTAATTCTGGAAAGTCGCCACATTCCCGGGGCCTGTCGGGGATGTAGCACGATTGAAATACCACACTGCTCCCATGATCAGCACCAATACGGCCAGTATGATCATTTGGTTCTTCTGGGTCATTTAGGCGACTCGAAAATAGGTTTTCATATGTACGGTTACTCTAATTGGCCCGTTGGCGCCCTGATTCTGAACATCGCTGGCCAGCGCCAGCCCATCGACCTCATACAGATTCTTGGAACGCTGCAATCCGTTCAAAAATCGGACGACGGCGGTATATTCGCCGTTCAAGAGCAGATCAATATTCACTTCCTGCAAATTGCGCTTGGGAATTTCCTTTTGCTTAAAACTACGCCCCTCGATTTGCGCACCGGCTTTTTTTGCAATTCCGTCGAGTTCCGCGGATACCGAAGAGTAGCCGTTGCTGACGGGTAGCAAGGATTGTTCAAAGCGGTCGCAGTCTCTCTGAATCGCGGGGGTCAGTTGGCGGATGGATTCGCCGCGCTTGATGTCGGCCCGCAATACTTCCATTTGTTGATTTTGCAGCGCGAGCTCCTGCTGCGGCGTGTGTGGCGCGGAGCTAAGTTGCCAACTGTACGTGGCGAGCGCCGCGTCGGCGAGAACCAGGAGAGCCAGTGCGCCGATGACCAAGCGCTTTTGTAATTTAACGTCGCGTTTCATCAGCTCCTCGAGTAAACGGCGGTCAGCTCCACGACTCGCTGCTGGCTGCCATTCTTGCCGGGCATATCAGTGTCTAACTGGATGTCGCTGAATTGATGGGACTCTTCAAGAGCACGAAGGAATTTCAATTTGGCGTCGTCGCTGGAAGCACCGACGGTGAGCCTTACTTCGACATGTCCTTTGGCTTGTTTCGGCTCAATGCTTACCACGCGGACGCCGCCGGGAAGTATGCGCTCTAGGTCCATAAACATTTGCGTCCAGTTGAAGCTTCGATTATCAATCAGGGAGTTGAGGAACGCCGCGCGATCATGGAGTTTGGCGTTTTCGGGTTGAGCAAAGAAACGTTCCAGGTCGGCGCGTTCGGCTTGTAATTCTCCGATTCTACGGCTGGTGATTTCCGATTGGGCGCGCAGACGCGCATCTACGTTTCGTACCGAGTAGACGTGCCATCCCAAAGCGAGAAATATGATGCCGGCAACGGCGGCAACGAGACCTGCCACCACCATGAAACGCCGATGCGTTTCCTGCGCTTTGGTGGCTAGATTAAGGCGAACTCTCATGTGCTAAAAACTCCGAACATTTTCAAGATTACGTGCCGCTGATCTACCCGCGATGCATTGCCCAACCTACCAAACCTTCCAGTTCCCGCTCCGCAAGAGGCCGAACATCGTCGTGTACGCGTCCGCCGGCGACCGCGGAATGCAGCAAAGAACTTATTTCACACTGGAATTCTTCGCGGAAGGGCGGCACAAATTCGGGTAAGCGGGGGCCAAGTCCGGTGAGACTCACGGCCTGGACGCCTTCTCGCCAAGTGTCCTGGTAGTAGGCAGCGACTGGATAAATTTCTTCCAGCAGCATTTGGGGCGTTAGGTCGAGGCCTTGCGCGGGCAGTTCCGTGCAGCGATAACCGCACAAGACGCCTTCGCGCACGATTACGGTGGTCAAGGAATTTTCCGAAACGCGAGCGAGCAACGTGGGTTTCTGATCATCCAGCAAGGTGATGGCGGCGAGGGAAGAGCTCAGAACCACGCCCGGGCGCAATTCCACCGCTTCCGCTAAGCCTTCGTATTCGCGAACGATGCGCAGTCGCGCCAGCGCGGTCACAATGTCCACGCCATCTTCACGTGGGGATTGGCGCATATAAGAAATCAGCGTTTCATCCACTTCGAAGGGGACGCTCTTTTTCAGCTTCCATCGCAACATGGGTTCCGCTTCCTGGGCAGAACGCGGAAATTCGTCAAAGTGCTGAACGAAAACGCGGATTACGGGATCGGGAAGGATAAGCGCGACGTCTTCATCCTTGGCTTTCAGCCTGGTGCAGGCGTTGCTGACCGCAAGTTTAACCGCAGCAGGATTTCCGATGTTGGATTCCACAGCCGAGGGTACAATCGCGCCTTGCGGAAGGGTCTCGACGGCATATCCGTCAAGCGCCCCGGTCCTGCTAAAGCGTGCTGCGGCGATGCGTTCCGGAGTTATCTCCAGGGCCAGCGGCGGATGAGGCGTGGCGTCCAGCCAGCGAGTGATGCGGCGTACGAGCTCGCTTTTGTAAATTCCCTCATGAAACGCGGTAGCGCTATTCAACGAAGGTCACCTTGTTGATTTCCTTCACGCTGGTAATTCCGTCGCGAATTTTCGCCAAGCCGCTTTCGCGCAACGTGATCATGCCCTCATCGCGGGCGATGCGCTTAATTTCGGAGGTGGGCCGGCGATCCACAATCATTTCACGAATGCGGTCGGTCAAATCAAGCAGTTCGCAGATGGCGGTGCGTCCGTGATAACCGGTACCAGAACATTCCAGGCAGCCAGCGCCTTCCATCAGGGTGACGCCGCTCCAGGCCGCGGGATCGAGGCCGGCTTCTTTTAATTCGGTGGGCGAAAATTGCTTGGGCCGACGACAATTCATGCAGATGATGCGGACCAAGCGCTGGGCCATAATGCAATTCAGAGCGGACACAAAGTTGTACGGCTCGACGCCCATGTTGATGAAGCGGCCGATTACGTCGGTGACGTTGTTGGCGTGGACGGTGGTGAAGACCAAGTGACCGGTCAACGCGGACTGAATGGCGATTTGTGCGGTTTCCTGGTCACGAATCTCGCCGACCATGATTTTGTCGGGGTCGTGACGCAAAATGGAGCGCAAACCGCGGGCGAAAGTCAGGCCCTTTTTCTCGTTGACCGGTATCTGAGTGATGCCGCGAAGTTGGTACTCGACGGGATCTTCGATGGTGATGATCTTGTCCTCATCGGACTTAATTTCGTTGATGGCAGCGTACAGCGTGGTGGTTTTTCCGGAGCCGGTGGGACCGGTGACCAAGACCATGCCGTAAGGCTCCCGAATATAACGGCGGAAGCGACGCATTTCTTCCGCGGAAAACCCAACGACGTCGAGGCTTAAGCTCTGGAATTTTTCGGAGAGGGTTTCCTTGTCGAGAACACGAAGAACGGCATCTTCCCCGTGGCTCGCGGGCATAATGGAAACGCGCAAATCGATATAGCGGCCTTTGTACTTGACGCGGAAGCGGCCGTCCTGGGGAACGCGGCGTTCGGCAATGTCCAAATCGCTCAAAACCTTGATGCGCGAAATTACCGTGGAGTGCCATTCCTTGGCGATGGGTTGCATGGCATGCTGCAAAACGCCGTCGATGCGGTACTTCACGGCGACTTCGGAATCGCGGGCTTCGATATGAATGTCGCTCGCTCGGCGTTCCAGAGCGGTGAAGATTACCGTTTCGACTAGCCGGACTACCGGGCTGACGGCGGTATCGCGGGTGAGGCGATCACCGGAAATGGTTTCGTCGCTCTCGCCTTCGTCTTTTGAAACTTGAAGAGTGAATGCTTCGGTAGCTTGCTCGAGCACGCGTTGGGACTGTTCGGTGCGCTTCAGAAGGTCGCTGATTTGGTGAGCCGTGGCAACCTTGATGGCGAGTTTTTTTCCGAGGAGTAGCGGAAGCTCATCGCTGAGCAGCACCTGGCTGGGATCAGCTACGGCGATAGATAGCAAGTTATTGTGAACTTCAAGAGGCACGAAGTTGTAACGGAACATCAGGTCCGCGGGAATGGTGCGGAAAAGTTCGGGGTCGATGCGCTGCTCGCGAAGATCAACGAAGGTGCAGCGGTAGCGTTGCGCAAGTTTGCTGGCGAATTCGCGTTCGTGTTGCTCTTCGGCGGTGCCTGTTAGTGCTGCAGTTATGGGTGTGTAGTCTGTAGTTGCCATGTCTTACTTAGCTCCGCCTGTTACTGAAAAAGAGAATATAGGCAGGTAAAGTGAAATGAGTATGAACGCCACTAAAATTCCCATAAAGATAAGAATGACGGGCTCAATAATGGAGACGAGCGCACCGAGGCGCAGGCCTACTTCTTCCTCGTAAAATTCGGCGATGCTCGTCAGCATCGGACCGAGCGCTCCGCTGCTTTCTCCGACCTCGATCATGTCCAGCGCCATTTCGGGCATGACCCGTTGGGAAGCCAGCGCGCCGTGAAGGGTCTCGCCTTCGCGCACCATCTGGGTGGCCCGCAAAATCGTGATGCGCAGTAGTCTGCTGGTCAGCGCATCGGAAGCGGTCTGTAAAGCGGTCACCAGCGTGGTGCCGCCAGTTAGAAGCGTCGCCAGCGTGCGTGAAAATTGCGCGACCTGAAACTTGAGGAGGGTATCGCCAATTACTGGCAGCTTGAACTTCAGGCGGTCAAAGGTGGCGCCGCCTTCTTCTGTGCGCGACCATAGGAACACGCCAATCGCTGCAGCAATCAGTACAGCAATAGTTCCCAGGACCGCATATCTGTAATCCACCGTTAACGCCATCAATAATTTAGTGGAGGCCGGGAGCTCGACGCCGAGATCCGCATACAGGCCCGCAAATTTGGGCACCACGAAAGTCACGAGATAGGTGACGATAATGGTGGCCACCACGATTAGAAGGACGGGATACACCATCGTCGCCAGGATCTTCTTTTTTACGCCGGTGCTTACTTTTTGATATGCAATGTAAAATTCCAGAACGCCGGAAAGGTTTCCGCTCTTCTCGCCGGCTAAGATTGCTGTGGAATAAACCTTTGAGAATACGCCAGCCTCGTCGATGGCCTCAGAAAGGGACTTGCCTTCCCGAACCCGGTCGCGTATCTGCGTAAGGACGGGCCTGAGTTTTGGCGTGGTCGCCCGGGTGGCCAGCAAATCCAATGCCCGAAGAATCGGAATACCGGCCTTAATTAGAGTGTTGAACTGTTGATTCAGGATGAGGAAGTCCGAGCCGCCGATTTGCCGCTGCTTGCGACGATTCAGCAAACCGACCAGACTTCCACGCGTTTCTACGGAGTAGACGTACAATCCCCGGTCGGCCAGTTTCTGGCGCGCTTCATCCAGAGTGGCGGCGGCCTCGACGTGTGAAAACACACGGCCGTTGCCATCCGCTACGCGACAAACAAATTCCCCCATAGACCCTCAGTTTACCCCAAGTAAGATGTCGGCGCGGTCAACTGGGATGGTTGGCCGTTCCTTCCCAGAAATGGTACCCCTAACCAGGGTTTTAGGGCGTCGCTAGTTCGGATTCGCCAGCTGGGAAGGTAACTCCGCGTTTACAATGGCGACTCCGGGTGTCGGCTGAAAATGAAACAGGGCCTCAGCGATTGGAGGGTCATCCAGCCAATGGGCGAAGTGGAATTCAATGCCGACGCCGCCTTTATTTCGGACTACGATGCATACAAGCTCTCCAGATTCGCGGGCGATTTCGAGCAGCACGGTAAGTTCCGGTTCACTTTGTTGCGGCTCACGGCCGACGGAGGCTGGGCTCCGTCTTTCGGGTTGCTTTGTGCTGTCAGCGCCGGCCTTCGCAGTCCCGCGAACGGTGCAAGAAAAAACGGCGTCGCCGGGCTTTTCTGGTGGTTCATCCGGGGCTGGTTCAACCCGCGCGCAAACACGCGATACTTTTGTTTCGCCGGCCAGGAGCGCCAACGGGGTTCGCCAGTCGGTGCTTTGTTTGGCTGGGATGCGCGTCACAGTATGGTCGGCTGGGACGTAAAACCAGGCCATCTTGCCATCGATTAAGAACAAATTATTTTCTGGAGCAGCGTATTCCCAACGCATTTTCCCCGGCCGCCGAAAATAGGCGACGCCCGACTCTACGCGTACGGTCCGGCCATTTTCGGTGTAGCGTTCCAGAAAAGTCGCCTGCAACGTTTTGGCCGCCCGATAACGATGTTCCATGTGGCGAATGGGCTCCAGGTCGGCGGGCTTTTGTGCAGGAAGAGCTACGGCTGACGCACCACAGGCCACGGCGAGGGCCGTTACCGAGAGTGTGAATCTTCCAAGCGGAGAGGTTCCGAGGGAATGCCGTTTCAAATGCATCGCTTTTAGTATAACTAAGTGAACAGAAAAAATGGCGGCAGGGACAATAAGTGCACTATTTTTGTGCAGGCGTTGTCATTTGAAAAGGGCTCGGGTAATTGCCAGGAAGCGCTATTAGAGCGGCGGGCTGGTAACGTTGGCTGGGCCTGTGGTCGAATAACGAATCACGTAGGATTCATCCGTGAAGAACTGGCGTTGGCCGGTAATGCCCACGCCGACAGGCGTCCCCAAGATTGTGTATTGACTTACTGGCGCTGCGCCAACCGGGGTATAGGTGAAGTAATAGCCGCTTTTTCCGGATCCGGCACCAGTCGCATTAGCCACCACAGTATCGAGCAAGCATGCCGCAGTGGTCGTAATAGCTCCGCACGGCGAAGCGCCGCCAAGATCCGTCAACAAATTGCTGTAACCCTGGGTTGGAAACGCCGCGCTGTAAGCCGCTTCGGCGGTATTGATCATACGCATCGATTCGGTCGCGGAAGCTTCATTAGCGGCCATTCTCGAGCGCAGTAAGTTCGGAATGGCGATCGCTGCGATGACTAGGATAATCGCGACAACGATCAGCAACTCGACGAGAGAAAAACCGTTCTGCCGCTTCATGATACCTCCTGTCCGGGGGCCAGCCATTCAGCGCGTTGCGCCCTCTTCGTTCCAGCCTAGAAAAATATCTATATACGTCCGGTTGTATCTCGGTTCTTGTCGACAGCTTGGGCAAAAAAAAGGGGGAGAAAGTCGCCTTCCTCCCCCGCCATGTTGTCCACCAGAATTACTGGAGGATGGTCGCAACCGCTGCGCATGAACCAGCGGCGGTACCGATAGCCGCGCCGGTCGTGTTGTAGCGAATCACACCAGAATTGTCGGAACAAAACGCACGCGTACCCGTGGAAACGGAGAATGGAGTGGCGTTCGTTTCGAAGCCGTTGAAAGGAGACGCGTTCGTACCTGCACCGGTGTTCGGTTGAGAATCCACGGTATAACCCGACTTGGTGCCGAGGGTCAAAACCGGATCGATCAAGCACGCAGTAGCAGCAGCTGCTACGCAACCTGCCGCGCCGCCCAACTGAGCCAACGTGGTGTACCCCGTGCCATACGTCGAGGAGTAGGTTACCTGGGCGGTGGTTAGAGTACGAACGGATCCGACCGCCGACGATTCGTTTGCAGCGATACGTGAACGCAGCAAGTTAGGAATTGCGATAGCCGCGATGATCAAAATGATCGCCACGACGATCAGCAATTCGATAAGAGAGAAACCCTTTTGCTTCTTCATCACTTTTGTATCTCCTTGACAAACATTGAGAGTGTTTGAATACCAGCGCACCCTATTGCTAAAAGCAACTCACCTGCCAATCCAAACTAGCAGTACGTATAGGACGAGTTCTCCTAACCATTGGTATAAGAACAAGATAGCCAACTTCGGCTACCGTGCAAAATCGACAACCCGAACCAAGCCCCAAAAAGACTGCATTGTGACGTTTTGTGTCTGCTGCTGAAGACGAAAATCGTCTATCTTCCGGGCCCCCGACAACCAATCGCATAAACCTAGTCCCTATAAAATGAAAAACGGGGAGGAAGTTGCCTTCCTCCCCGCCATAGCTGTCCACCAGAATTACTGGAGGATGGTCGCAACCGCTGCACATGAACCAGCGGCGGTACCGATAGCCGCGCCGGTCGTGTTGTAGCGAATCACACCAGAATTGTCGGAACAAAACGCACGCGTACCCGTGGAAACGGAGAATGGAGTGGCGTTCGTTTCGAAGCCGTTGAAAGGAGACGCGTTCGTACCTGCACCGGTGTTCGGTACGGAACTGACGGTATAACCCGACTTGGTGCCGAGGGTCAAAACCGGATCGATCAAGCACGCAGTAGCAGCAGCTGCTACGCAACCTGCCGCGCCGCCCAAATTTGCCAAGTTGGCATAACCGGTGCCGTATGTCGAAGAGTAGGTTACCTGGGCAGTGGTCAGAGTACGAACTGATCCGACGGCCGACGCCTCGTTTGCAGCTATACGTGAACGCAGCAAGTTAGGAATTGCGATAGCCGCGATGATCAAAATGATCGCCACGACGATCAGCAACTCGATAAGAGAGAAACCCTTTTGCTTCTTCATGACTGTTGTATCTCCTTGAGAGACTGTTGAGAGTAATTGTAGTGCCAGAGCACACCTAGACTAAAGCATCGCGAGGGCCAATGTGAAGCGGATAGGGCGTACCGCCAGGATTGCATTAACGTATGTAGTATCATGTAGTTAGAACCAGGTTGGTTTGGAGGTTTTTTCGACCGCTGGCGAAAAACCGGGATTCTGACGCTTTTTGTCACCGTAGGTTGACCAAAACGGTCGTCAAGAAATGTCGGTTCAGCGCCCGCTGACCAGAGGCGAAGCGGCCGGCCGAAATTCCGGGGAAACGGTCTAGAGGTTATGTTTTTTCGCATAGTGCCGGAATGACCGATAGCTGATATTTAGAAGGCCGGCGGCCTCTGTTCGGATGCCCTTGGCGGCTTCCAAGGCAGCCACCAGGTAACGACGCTCCGCTCCGGCAACCTCTTTCTCAAAATCGACTCCACGTTCGGGGAAGGTGACATGTGGGGTGCCGTCCGTCTGGCTAGAAATCGCCGACGAGTACCCCGCGATCCGGTCGGGTAGTACGCGCAACGTAATCTCTGAGGTAGTCTCCAGGGCAACGGCGCGCTCCATGGTATTTTCCAGCTCGCGAACGTTGCCAGGCCAGTCATAAGATTCAAGCTTACGAACCGCTTCTGGAGAAATACCTTCGATAGGCTTTTCCATGATTTTGCGGAATTTTTCGAGGAAGTGGCGCGCCAGCAGGGGAATATCTTCCTTACGTTCCCGGAGGGAGGGCAGTTGAACGGGGATCACGCTGAGGCGGTAATAAAGGTCTTCGCGGAATCGGCCCTCGGCAATCTCCTTTTCGAAATCTTTATTGGTGGCAGCTATGATACGGACATCCACGTCCGTTTCTTCGGTGCTGCCGATAGGCCGCACCTTACCTTCCTGTAATACGCGGTAAAGGCGTACTTGCATGGTCAAGCTCATATTGCCGATTTCGTCCATGAATAGTGTTCCGCCATTCGCGGCCTGAAATAATCCGTGACGGTTATCATTTGCGCCAGTAAAGGCGCCTTTCATGTATCCGAAGAGTTCCGATTCGAGCAAAGATTCCGGAAACGCGCCGCAATTAATGGTGATAAACGGCGCTTGGGCACGCGCGCTATTTTCGTGGATCGCGCGTGCAACCAATTCCTTACCAGTGCCGCTTTCTCCGGTGATCAGCACGCGGCTAGTCTGCGGCGCTACGGTTTGAATTAAATCAAAAATCGCGCGCATTTTCGGGCTTTGCCCGATGATATTGTCCAGACCGGTTAGTCTGCGCAATTCACGACGCAGATAGCCCGCTTCTTTTTTCCAGCGGAGGTTTTCCGAGACTTCGCGGACGGCGCGTCGAAGTTGATCGACTAACTCATGGTCTTTGATTACATACCGGTCGGCGCCAGAATTGATCGCCGCGATGGCGGTTTCCACCGTAGGCACGCCGGTGATCAGCAAGAAGAAGCAATCCGGGGCAATTTCCTTGGTGAATTTTAGAAGATCAACGCCACCCTCGCCGGGCATGCGGATGTCCGAGATGATGATGTCGAAAATCTGGGATTCCAGTTTCCGCTTGGCAGCTTCCACATTGTTGGCGATTTCAACGCGATAGCCTTCCTTGCGGAAAGTAATTTCCAGGAGTTCGCAGATGGATTTTTCGTCATCCACCACCAGAATATGCGGCATTTCCCGGGCAGTTTCTTTCGCCGCTGTTTTAGCGCCTTGCATAAGACCTCACAAGATTTCCACACGCGATTTGTTCAAGCGACGTATTCACACAACTCGCGGCAACTCTACGATAAATTCTGCGCCGCGATTTTTTTCTGATATGACGCTGATTCTGCCACTGTGGGCCTGCACGATCTGATAGACGATGGAAAGCCCCAACCCCGTGCCGCCTTCGAATTCGGATTGCAAGGGCTCGAAAATCTTGGCGCGCTGCTTGGCGTCCAGCCCTACACCGGTATCGGAGAAAGCGATGCGGAGCCAGAAGGGCTTTTCTTCGATTCGCACGGTCAAAGTGCCGCCACCAGGCATGGCGCGCAAAGCGTTGTCGCAAAGATTCCAGAAAACCTGCTTGATCTTGCCGGCATCGACGCGGGCACGCAGCTCCTGACCATTAAAGGAACGCACGACGCGAAAATTTGGGCCAATCTCGGGCTTCTTTTCAATCAGGGTGAGGGTCTCATCCAACAGCCAGCGCACATCGGCATCCTGAAACTCGTAGGTTTTTTCGCGGGAATATTTCAAGAAATCAGTAATGATGTTATTCAGGCGTTGCGATTCCCTGCTGACAATATTGACCAGATGTTTTTCGTCTTCTTCCAACGGCACCAATCGAGCCAATTCCTTTACCGCTCCGGCCATAGCCGTGAGCGGTTGACGGATTTCATGGGCGATGGCCGCGGAGAGGCGGCCCAGCGCGGCCATGCGTTCCTTAGTCGCGATTTCCTGCTCCAAACGGCGCAGCTCGGTCAGATCCTGGAAATTGAAAACGTAACCGCTCCGACTGTTATCGCGCGAGCGCAGCGGGGAGACGCTGATGCCTATATAACGCTGCTGGCCATCGGGAGTGCGAAAGTCGATCTCTTTCCGGCGGGGGACGTTTTCCAGGCCACGTTCGCCAGGCAGCCAAAAGTCGGGATTGAGTTCCTGCAACAATCGACCGCGAAGTCCCGCGAAGCGATGACCGAGAATTTCCTCGCCGGTGCGGTTGAGAAGCAGGATGCGGCCTTCGAGGTCGGTGGTCACTAAACCGCCGCGCATGGAATGAACAATGTCCTCGGTGAAGTCCTGCAGGTCGCGCAGTTCTTCACGCTTTGCGTCCAGTTCGGCGCCTTTGCGACGAAGAGATTGCGCCAAAAAGCTGGCCAAGTAGGCTACCGCCAGAAATCCAAAAAGAGTGCTTAAAAACCAGGTGCGCAGGCTTTCGCCCGTAGCGATTACCACGTAGGTGCGCGTAATCTTCTCATTAAATGCCAGTGCTGCCATCCCGCCCAATATGATCAAGCAGAAAACAGCGGTGGCAAATGCCATGCCGCGCGAAAACAAAATGCTTGCAACAATAATCACCAGGAGGTACAGCGAAATGAAGTAGCTGTCTTGCAGGCCAGTAACGTAGACCAGCAGGGAAATCATAACTACGTCGCAGGTAACCTGCAGTCCACCGTGCCAAGGCGCTTGCGGAAGCCATCGCAACAGGATGAGATGGAGAATGCCCAACGTTATCCAAAAGATGATCAGCGGGAGGAAAAACCGGTTCCCCGGAGAAGCAGGCACGTATTTTGGCCACACCACGCCCACGGCCAAAATCAGCGTGATCATCAGCAGGCGAACACGCGTAAGCCATTCGAGCCATTCTTTGGTGCCGACACTTTGCTGCATCCCACGCCCCGCCGTACTTGCCCCAATACCCAATAAAAGAGAAAAAAAAGCCGGGCTGCAATTACACGCGGCCCGGCCAGTAATCCTTGGAACCCCCATCCTACCCCGGGCTCTTAGTGCTTGGAGAGTTCTCCGATGAGGGTGAACAGCGGCAAATACATGGAGATGACCACGCCGCCTACCACCACACCCAGGAAAACGATCATTATCGGTTCCATGGCCGTCAAAAGATCCTTGACCGCCGAGTCCACTTCTTCTTCATAGAAGTCGGCGATTTTCTGGAGCATCGCGTCCATCGCGCCAGTTTGTTCGCCGACGGCAATCATTTGCGTCACCATGCCGGGAAACACGTTGGACTCTTTCAACGGTTCCGTCAGTGATTTGCCTTCTTCCAGGGCTTTTCGCACCTTTTGCAACGCGCGTTCCACCACGGCGTTTCCCGAAGTCTTAGCTGTGATGTCCAAACCTTCGAGAATGGGTACACCGCTGGCAATCAGCGTCCCAAGAGTGCGGGTGAAGCGGGCTACGGCAATCTTCCTCATCAATATGCCGAGGACCGGGAGTTTAAGAATTATCGAATCGAGGACATATTTCCCTGTTGGGGTTCCATACCAGGCCTTCAATGCGAAAATGCCGCCGATGATACCTGCGACGATCAGCAGCCCAAAATAGCTGCCCACAAAGTTGCTCATGGCGATAACGATTTTTGTGGGAAGCGGCAGCGTAACGCCGAGGCCCGCAAACAACGTCGCGAAAATCGGAACAACCTTCCAGAGCAACAGGAAGATCACCAGGCCGGCGATGGTTAGAACTCCAACAGGATAGATCAATGCGGATTTCACGGCTCGCTGCAACTTGACGTTCTTTTCAATGTAGGTGGAGAGGCGTTGCAGAATGATGTCGAGAATACCGCCGGTTTCTCCTGCTTCCACCATGTTCACGTACAGACCGTCAAACACTTTTGGCGAGCTACGCATCGCTGTCGAAAGGGTTGAGCCGCTTTCCACCATCGACCGGGTATTGATCAGCACCTTCTGAAAGAATTTGTTTTCCTGCTGGCTGCCTAAGATTTCCAGGCACTGCACCAGCGGCAAACCGGCATCGATCATGACGGAGAATTGGCGGGTGAAAATCGCCAATTCTTTGGCATTCACGCCACCGCCAAACGTGGGCATGTTGAACTCTTTGCCCTTTTCCGACATCTTGGTGGGGGTGATCTGCTGACGACGTAACAAATTTTGCAGATCCGCTTTACTGTTAGCGGTCATCACTCCGCTCACACTCGAGCCGGAGCGATTTGTTCCTTGATATTTAAAGTCCGGCATGTGATGCCCTCCTCAATAAGTTGATACCGCCAAAATTGTTCGTATTCATAGTCCAATCTCCGTTCAACGCTTGCTCGTCACGGGCGCCTTCACTTGCGCCTTCATGCTGCCGCCGCCGGCAGTTGGGGTAGAAACCACGCCGCGGTTAATCATGTCCTGGAGTTCGTCCGCATTTGACGAACGAGACAGAGCGATTTCCAGCGTGATGGCTTTGGACAGATAGGCATTACAGAGACCCTGATTGAATGTTTGCATGCCCGTTTGCCCGGTTCCGGTCTGCATAGCGGAATAAATCTGGTGAATTTTGTCCTCACGGATCAGGTTGCGTATCGCCGCGGTGGGTACCAAGACTTCCATGATCATCGCTCGACCGCGGCCGTCGGAACGCGGCAGCAGCGCTTGGCACAAAATACCTTCCAGTACCATGGAGAGCTGGGCCCTGATTTGCGGCTGCTGATGCGAAGGAAATACGTCGATGATGCGATTGATGGTGGACGCCGCGGAGTTGGTATGCAAAGTGGCGAAGGTCAAGTGGCCGGTTTCCGCAATGCGCAGCGCGGATTCAATAGTTTCCAGGTCGCGCATTTCTCCGATGAGCACCACGTCGGGGTCTTCGCGCAATGCGGCTCTCAACGAGTTTGCGAAGGAGTGAGTATCCGCGTGTACTTCTCGCTGGTTCACCAGGCATTTTTTGTGGTTGTGCAGAAACTCGATGGGATCTTCGATGGTGATCATGTGCTCTTCACGTTCAGCATTGATCTTGTCGAGCATGGCGGCGAGCGTTGTGGATTTGCCAGAGCCCGTCGGGCCGGTAACGAGAACGAGCCCGCGCGGCTTGTCGCACATACCGCGGACTACCGCAGGCAGGCCCAAAGCATCAAAGCTTTTGATCTCCCATGGAATGGTACGAAACACCGCGCCCACGGCGCCGCGTTGATTAAAAACGTTTCCGCGGAAGCGCGCCAGATTCTTCAGGCCGAAAGAAAAATCGAGCTCCAGATTTTCCTCGAAGCGATGCTTTTGCGCGTCGGTGAGGACGCTATAGGCGAGGGATTTGGTGTCCGCCGCAGTTAGTGGCGGCATGTCCAAAGGCCGGAGATGCCCGTGTACGCGCACGCGTGGCGCGCTATTGGTCGTGATGTGCAGGTCACTGCCGCCCATCTCGATCATCTTTTTAAGTAATTCGCTTAAATTCACTCCGGCCATGGTTCACTCTTGTCCTTACAAAACTGTCTCGCGAACAACTTCTTCCATGGTGGTCTGACCCAAAGCCACCTTGGTCAGTCCACTGCGTCTCAAGGTAATCATTCCCTGCTCAACGGCCTTTTTTTTCAGTTCCAACGCCGAAGCTCCCACGAGGATTAACTCGCGAAGTTCGTCATTTATTTCCATGACTTCATAAAGTCCGGTGCGTCCTTTATATCCACCCTTGTTGCAAACATTGCAGCCTTTGCCGTGATAAATCTTGGTGGTTTTCGATTCTTCCAGGGTGTAGCCGGCATCGATCAGGGCCTGCTCGGGAACTTCCAGCTCCACTTTGCAATTCTGGCAAATGCGGCGGACGAGTCTCTGGGCGCAGATTAGGTTCACGGAAGTGGCTACAAGAAATGGCTCAATGCCCATGTTCATCAAGCGACTGATAGTGGAAGGGGCGTCATTGGTGTGCAGCGTGGATAAAACCAAGTGGCCGGTGAGCGCAGCTTTTACGGCAATTTCGGCGGTTTCAAAGTCGCGGATTTCGCCGACTAAGATAATGTTGGGGTCCTGGCGGAGAAAAGCGCGCAGCGCGGCGGCGAAATTCAGGCCGATCTGGTCTTTCATCTGCACCTGGTTAATTCCGGCCAACTGAAATTCGACGGGATCCTCGGCGGTCATGATATTGGTGTCGACTTTGTTTAGCGTGGAGACCGAGGAGTACAGCGTGTTGGTTTTTCCGGAGCCGGTTGGCCCGGTAACCAGCACCATTCCGTAGGGCCTGAAAATATTGCGTTCGAATTTGGTCAACGACTCTTGCTCGAAACCCAGCTTGGTCATGTCCAGGCGTAGGTTTTCTTTGTCCAACAAACGCATGACGATTTTTTCGCCATACAGGGTGGGCACCGTCGAGACGCGGAAATCGAGTTCCTTTTTCTTTCCGTCGGCGCGGTACTTGATCATGATGCGGCCGTCTTGAGGTAGCCGCTTTTCCGCGATGTCCAGCTTGGCCATGATTTTTAGGCGGCTGGTAATGGCATCTTTCAATCGCAGAGGCGGGCTCATCACCGTTTGCAGCTGGCCATCTACACGGAATCGGACACGCATTTCCAGCTCGTAAGGCTCGATGTGAATATCGCTCGCGCCGCGCTTCACGGAATCGGTGAGAATCAGGTTCACCAATTTGATGATGGGCGCTTCTTCGGCGGCCTTCTCGAGCGTGGCGGTGTCGAGCTCCGCGACTTCCGCGGCGAGCTCCAACTCCTGGTCTTCATCGACCAGGTCCTTCATGAGGTTGCTGAGTTCTTCGTGGTTGTTGGATGAACCGCCGTAGAAACGCGAGATTGCGTCGCCAATTGCGGACTCCGAAGCCACCACGGGTTCCACGTTGAAGCCGGTCATGAACTTGATATCGTCCATGGCGAAGACATTGGTGGGATCGGTCATCGCGATGGTGAGAACAGAACCGACGCGGGAAAGAGGAATCACCTGATAACGCAGAGCGGTATCTTGCGGAATTAACTTAATGACGATCGGATCGATTTCGTAATACTTGAGATTTATAGAGGGAACACCGTATTGCCTGGAAAGCACGCCGGTAATATCGTCGTCGGTAATGAAACCCATCTTGGTCAGGCAGCTTCCCAGCTTGCCACCATTGGAGCGCTGAAATTCAAGCGCTTTGGAGAGCTGGTCCTGCGTAATCAAGCTCTCTTTAACTAAAATTTCACCTAAACGGACGGACATCCGCAGTCGCTCCTGGCGCACTAGACAGCCAACGCTCACATTAACAAATGCCAAAGCGCACGGTGGCGCGATTTTCGAGCGTAGTTCTGAAGTGGCTAATACCTGCACGTTAGTGCAGGTTGGTAGCCATAGGGACAGGTGCGATTCTTGACTTGGTCTCAAGCGGTGGCTATCGTGCCAAATAGATGTCTTCGACGTGTTCCCATTTCGCGATTGAGCACCAGACTGAAACGTCAGACAACAGGTGTCTGCGGCTGTTTAACGCGTGTTGGAGCGCTCTGCCGGCGGTGATTAACAACTTTGTGCTGATGCTGATGCGAGTTGCCGGCACGAACGCTTTGGCATCTCACAGCGCATTAAGCGGTGCAGCGTAATGAGCCGGCTCACTTCCAAACAGCGCTGGGGCTTCGCTGCCGGGGCGCTATTCCTTATCTTATTGCTCGCGGCGGTGTTTACTTTTGGGTCGCTGGGAGTCCCATTCGAACCTAAGAACTGGCGCGAATTGCTTACCCTCTACGCCGTCACCACCTTTATCACCGCGGCACTCCTTACTTTTGGCTTGATACTCGTGCGCACCGCGTTACGCCTGTGGGCGGAACGCCGGAAGGATCAGCTGGGCGCGCGGTTCAAAACCAAGATGGTTGTCGGGGCTATGGCTATTTCTTTGCTCCCGGTGCTGTTCATGTTTTTTGTGAGTTATTCGTTGTTGAATCGCACGCTGGGGAGGTGGTTCCCGAGACCGCTGGAAATCGCTTCTGAGCAGACGCAGCTATTACTGAACGATCTTGGACGTACGCAAATTCCCCGGTTGCGAAATATCGCGCACCAGATCGAGCCGCTGTCAAACAAACCCGTCAATGAACTCCTGGGGCGCGCTTTTATGGCGGGGGCTGACGCGGTCTGGATTCTCGATCAAGACGGCAACGCTGTCAGCGGGGGCGTAGTTTGTGACGCCCCACCGGAGGTCCGCGACGCGCAGACTTGCATGGTGCCGGGGGTTTTGGGTAAACGGTTGCGGGTGCTTCAGAGCGGAATTGAAATCTGGGAAGCCGGCAATTTCACGTATTCTGGCGCGCGCATCCCGATCCATGGCGCTCGTGGCACGTCTGGATATTTGTTAACCGCGTATCGCTCCAATGCAACTTTCCTAGACCGTCTGAACCAGATTCAAGCGCAGACCGCGCAGTACTATGCTGAAAAGCAAAGTCTGCGAGCACTGAAACGACAAATGCTGCTGATCCTGTTGTTCTTCACCATGCTGGTGTTGTTCTCGGTGATGTGGGTGGCGTTATTTCTTTCCAAACAGGTTACGGTGCCCATTCAAGCTCTTGCCGAAGGCACGCGCGAAATTTCTTCGGGGAATTTTGATTATCAAGTTCCGGACCAAGTGCAGGATGAGCTGGGCATCCTGGCGCGTTCGTTCAATAACATGACCAAGCAGTTGCGCGACAATCGTTCGCAAATCGATCAGTTCACGCGCAATCTGCAGCAAGCGGTGCAAGAACTGGAACGACGGCGCCAACTGATGGAGACGGTGCTGGAGAATATTCCCACCGGAGTTGTTTCGCTGGACGCCACCGGGGCAATCCTGCGCTGCAATACCGCCGTGAATGGAATGTTGGGGGCAAATTCACGCGACAAACAAACACTAGATGATTTGTTGGGCGCGGAAGCTTCGCGTGCGGTGCAATACCTGATGCGGCGTTCCTTGCGTATGGGAGTAGTGTCGCGGGAAATTGAAACCGTGGCGGGCGGGCGCGTTTTACATCTGGCAGTTACGGTGAGTCCTCTGGGGCCGCGGCGCGGCAATACCGGCTACGTGTTGGTGCTTGATGACCTCACCGAAATGTTGCGGTCGCAAAAGTCCGCAGCCTGGCAGGAAGTGGCGCGGCGCATCGCGCACGAGATAAAAAACCCGCTGACCCCAATTCAACTTTCCGCGCAACGGTTGCTGCGCTTCCTTGATCGCCGGAGTACTTCGGACTCGAAGCCAGTCGACGCCGAGCTAACTACCCTCGTTCAGGAGTGTTCGAGGTTGATTGAGCGCGAGGTGTCGACGCTGGCGGGCTTGGTAAATGAGTTTTCTCAGTTCGTACGCTTCCCTACCGCCAAGCTGGTGCCCACGGAAGCCAATACGATCGTTCAGGAAGCAACAGAGGTGTTCTCCAATCGGCTGGATGGCGTGACCATCAAAACCATGCTGGCGGAGAATCTTCCGCAAGTGCGCGCCGACGCGGGATTATTGCGAAGCGTGTTGATCAATTTGATCGATAATGCCGCGGAATCGCTGGAGCATTCCAGCGTCCGAGAAATCGTCGTTTCAACGCGGAATCACGTGGAGGCTGAATCGGTCGAGATTTCGGTTGCCGACACCGGTCACGGTATTTCGCCCGAAGATAAAGACAAACTTTTCCTACCGCAGTTTTCCACTAAGGACCGCGGCACCGGGCTGGGCTTGGCGATTGCCGCGCGCATTATTGCCGAGCATGGCGGCACAATTCATGCGGAAGACAATCATCCGGTCGGTTCGCGTTTTCTGATTGAGCTGCCGGTAACAGAAGCAGTCCCCGCGGCGATTGGCCAGCCACACGAACCGGCGCCGGAATCTTCGCGATGATTCCCAAGCCGCACCTATTGATCGTGGATGATGAACCTGGGATTCGTGAATCTCTGGCTTCGATTTTGCGCGACGAGGGCTATCTGGTTGAAGCTGTCGGGTCGGCGGAGGAGGCGTTGGAACGGGTGGTTGGGGGTGAACTGGAGTTAATTCTTCTGGATGTGTGGCTGCCCGGGATGGATGGTTTGGAGGCGTTGAGCCGCATACAGGCTGGAGCGCACCCGCCGGCGGTCATCATGATCTCAGGACACGGCACCATTGAAACGGCAGTGCGGGCTACAAAGCTCGGGGCTTTTGACTTCATTGAAAAGCCGCTATCGCTTGAGAAAATAGTTTTGCGGGTGCGCAACGCCGTCCAGCAGCGGCGTCTGGAAGAAGAGAATCAGACTCTTCGCAATCAATTGGGGCACCGCTATCAGGTGATTGGCGACAGTATCCCGATGAAAGCGCTGAGGCAACAGATCGCCGTGACTGCTCCCACAAACGGGCGGGTATTGATTTACGGCGAGAGCGGTACGGGCAAAGAATTGGTTGCGCATGCGTTGCACGCCGCGAGCTTGCGAACTAAAGGGCCATTCGTGGAAGTGAATTGTGCGGCAATCCCGGACGAACTAATTGAGTCTGAACTTTTTGGTCACTTGAAAGGAAGCTTTACCGGAGCGACAGAAAATAAAATTGGAAAATTTGAGAAGGCGGACGGCGGCACGCTGTTTCTGGATGAAATCGGGGACATGAGTTTGCGCACGCAATCGAAAGTGTTGCGCGTTCTGGAGGAGCAGCGTTTTGAGCCGGTGGGCTCGAATCAGACTATTACGGTGGATGTGCGGGTCATCGCCGCCACCAACAAAAACCTCGAACAGGAAATCGCGCACGCGCGTTTCCGGCAGGACCTTTTTTACCGGCTGAACGTAATTCCCTTTTTTGTTCCGCCGCTGCGGGATCGGTTGCAGGATATCCCTACGCTGGCGCGGTACTTTTTGAATGAGTTTAGCGGCGCTTATGGGAAGAAGGGTCGCGAACTAAGCGATCCGGCGATGGATATTCTGGTGCGTTATCCCTGGCCGGGAAATGTGCGAGAGTTGCGCAATCTGGTTGAGCGTTTGGTGATTGTTTGCCCACAGCCGCGCATCGAACCTCATCACCTGCCACCCGAATTATTTCGTGGCGTGGCTGAAAGTCCGCAGCAGCCCTATTCGACATTGTATGAAGCGCGTAGTGCTTATGAGCGGGAGTTTATACTTCGCAAATTGCAGGAGAATCGCTGGAACATGACGCAGACTGCCGGGGCGCTGGGGTTGGAACGCAGCCACCTGTACCGCAAAATGAAAAGCCTGGGCATCGCCGCGCCAGACTAACAGAGCCTGATCAGGCTCGACTTCGCTTAATCACCCCGCTCAAATGTGAGCCCAGCCGTTAACCAGGCTTAACCCTCGAAGGCCTGCTGCACTTCGTCACGAGCAATTTGTTCCGAGGTGTAATCGACGGGATCGTATTTCCAGACAGGAGTGTCGCCGACGAGCATTAAGCGGTACGTCTTATCGCGGCTACCCCGAATGCCGCGATTGACCCGCTCCAGGCGAACCACGTTATCTGCCTCTCCCACTTTTAATGAAAATTTGTCGGCATTCGCATCCTGCGAAAACCGAATATATTCCTGGCCCATTTCTTTGTTTACTTCTGCAACGGCCTTCTGCGCTGCTTGGCATACTTCGGCCCACTTTTTATCGAGGTGTGCATCCAGCTTGTCGTCCTTAACCAGTTCCTTCTTTTTTCGCTCCACTAGATTCTTGGCCCAATCTGAAGTATCCATGAAAGCTCCCGGGTATTTGTCGTGTTGAATTTGTTGAGCTAAATCTTTTGGTTCGTTTGCGACCTTTCTTTAGCGTTAAGCTCTCGGTATCAATGCGGTTCTCAATTTCCCCATTGAAACTTCAGAACCGGAGCGCATTTTGCGCCGGCCAGCTTAATTTCCGTAGCGCCTCCGGACTTTCCTGCTACGAATGGCTGCATAGGAACTTGATACTCACCATTGGCATCCGCTTGGTCGCTGAGAGTATGAGTTTGTTCGTAAGATATAGATTCAAATCCAACCGATTCATGGGGCTGAAATCCTTTGCTGCGAATCAGGACTAGTTCATTTCTCAGACGGAGGCTTACCACTTCGAGCGTGCAACCGTTGTCTGTCGCTTGAACGGGCGCGGGGACGACTGCGAAAAATATTTTTACTTTTTGATCCTGTGATACCAGAGCCAGGCGATAGATCTCGCCGTCCAGTGGGTAAAACACTAACTTTACGGGAGCATCAGTTTTTCCTGGCTTGTCCGGGTGGCTACATTGATCGGTAGCCTTGCCGGCGCAAACGACGAGCCCACCCTCCAATATGCTGAGACCGGCGATGGACGTAGAAGGATCAGGATAGTTGGGAGGCCAGTCCACCAGCGTGTAATTTTGATCCTTGGGGGCGCCGATGACGAAGATGTGATATTGGACTTCGAGTTTTCCTTTGACGTTGGCTCTGGAGATTTCGCGAAGCTGCGCGCTCATTCCTGGAGTGGACATGGTACCTGCCAGCCACCTTTTTGTGGCGGTCACGGTTCGTTGAGCGGCGGCGTTGCCGGCCAGAGGATCAGGATTAGAATTTGGCTGTGTTAGAGGAATGGGAGTGCCCGTGGTTTGAGATTGCGAATCGGGTACAGCGGATTGCGCCTTGACCGGTTGGAAAGGAACGGCAAAACTTAGCACCGCGAAATACAGGCAACCGGCGATCGAAGTCCAACGAAGTGCGACCATTTCCCTCCCCGAGCGATACATTGGATGCCGGCAGGTTATTATGGGTTTTCAAAACCGGCGAGGGCTAACCACGCGACCAACGTAGCGCATTTTTCGTCGGCACTCCACGGAGCTCCTTGGGATCGACCCATTTCGGTTATGCGAACTCTTAATTTTGGCTCTGGAATGTGGAACTGCTTCGCGGCAAATCTGTAGAGGTCACGTTCGGGAACACGGACGCATTGCAAATTCAAGTCTCTGGCGGCTTTGGCGATAGCGCTCCGGTACAGTTCACCTTCCGCGGTGTGTACCATAGCGTGCGAACGCAGCGTGGATTCGAGAGAAGGAAGTGCGCGGCCCGAGGCAACAACAATTCCGCACGAGGCTACCGAGTAACCCTGTCCGCTGATGGCTTCCGCGAAAACGCGCACGGCGAGTAACGCCGAATGGTCGGTCGCAACGATCACGACGGCAATAAATTCTTCGGCTTTCGGCAAAGACATTGTACGGGCGGCATGATAGGGCTGGACGCCGTCAGGCGAGTCGGGGTCGACGAGCGTAATCCGGCGGCGGTCGATAACTTTCGGGGAACGCAGCGACCCGCCGAGAGCCACCGCGGCTGCCCATCCGGAATGGGCCCTAAATCCGAGCGCCACGTTGTTGGCATTTTTCACAAGAACGTCCAGGTGCTGCTACTCGCCGGATTGATCTTCAGATGTACCTTCATCGGCGGGAGATTTACGCGCGATATCTTCGCTGAGGCCTTCGAGCTGGAAATGCCAATCAAGCTCGCGAACTTTTTGGGGATTCTCGCGCCAGTCGGGAACGACTTTCACGAACAAGGCAAGATAAATTTTGATATCGAAGAGTTTTTCCAATTCTTTGCGGGCTCCCGTGCCGATTGTTTTGAGCATCTCGCCCTTGTGGCCGATTAAAATCTTTTTCTGTGAGTCGCGCTCGACGTTCATGGTCACTTCAATACGTAAAAGTTTCGGCAGCTCTTCGAACTTATCTACGAATACGGCGAGGGCATAAGGAACCTCGTGGTACATGACCTGGATAGCTTTTTCCCGGATAATTTCCGCGGCTAAAAAGCGTTCCGGTTGATCGGTGATTTGATCGTCTGGAAAATACGGAACTCCGGGCGGGAGTTCGCGTAGGATCGCTTCCAGTAATTGATCGCAGCCCGCGCCGGTGAGGGCGGAAATCGGTACGATGGCCGCGAAATCAAAGGCTTTTTGAAAGGCATCAATAAGGGGCAAAAGCTTGGGCTTAGGAAGGCGATCGACTTTATTCAATGCGAGAATCGTCTTCCCGCGGAAGCGTTCAGCCTTTTGCAGCAGCAGAGCGTCGGCATGGGGATAAGCGTGGCTGGCGTCCACCATCAATAACAGCACGTCGATGCCTTCGAGAGCCGCAGCTACTTCGTGCATCATCTGGCGGCCGAGTGCGGAATCGGCATCGTGCAAGCCGGGCGTGTCGATAAAGATGATTTGCCCTTCGGGCTTGGTGACAATTCCCTGAATGCGATTTCGGGTGGTCTGCGGCTTGGAAGTCACAATGGCGATTTTTTGCCCGACCAGGCGATTCACGAGTGTGGACTTCCCGGCGTTGGGGCGGCCTACGATGGCTACGAATCCAGACTTGAAGCCGGTGCGAAGCGGTGTGGCTTCCGTTGGCTTATCTGGAATTTCTTGATCTGCTTTTTTGCCTAGATGTTTTTTGTCGGACATGGAGATTTTCAGAATGTTGGAACGATTACTTAAGTGCCCGGCGCGCGGATTTCAATTTTTCGGCACTCGGCACGTGACTGACCTGCGCAGCAATTTGCTTGCGTATGCGCACGCGCAAAACCTTTCGTTGGTTGGCTTCCAGTACCTCGAATTTGTGACCCTCGAGATCGATCTTGTCGCCCGGCTCCGGAACTTTACCGGAAACGTGGCTTAGTAGCCCGGCGATGGTGGTGACCGCTGCGTCACTCTTATCGCCAAACTTTACGCCGAGCAATTCCTCGACATCGTCGATGGACATACTGCCGCGCATAACCAGGCCACCGTCGGTCTCGCGAACGACGTCGGCCAGCGGCTGCTTGGCGTCGTAACCGCTCTCGCCCACGATCTCTTCCACCAGATCTTCCACGGTGGCGATACCCGCGACTGACCCGTGCTCATCGATTACCACGGCGAGAGGCTGGCCCTTTTGGCGCATCTCGCGCAAAAGATCGGAGCCGGCTTTTGTTTCGGGTATGAATAGAACCGACCTTGCTAATTCACGGACTTTGCGTTTGGGCAAATCCTGGTCGGCAATGTGCAACAAATCGTGCGCGTTCACCACGCCGAAAATATCGTCGAGCGTTTTTTCGTAAACAGGCATTTTGGAAAATTTATGTTCTACGAACTTGGCGTGTAGTTCTTCGAGAGTGGCTTCGGCAGCGATGGCGATGATATCGGGGCGTGGAGTCATGACTTCGCGGACGCGCTTGTCGCTGAATTCGACGACTTGCTCGATAAGGTCGGCTTGTTCCGGCTCGATAATGCCCTCTTCTTCGGCGGCTTCGACGAGCGCCTCGATGCCCTCTTCGGTGCGCTGCTCCTCGGATTTTTCATTTTCCTTTTCGGAAATACGCGCGAGCGATTCGGCGCCTTCTAGGAAAACGCGCACGGGCCAAACCAGCCACATGCACGCGCGTATGGCGGGCAATAAGCGCAGCAACCATCTTCCGGAGGTGCGGTAGAGCAGCATGTCGGGAATGAAGTGCATGGCGATGACGACTTCCAAGCTAAGGAAAACGATGAACTGCACCACCGATTCCCAGGCTTCAGGAACGAAATGCACGACGCCGCGGGTAGTTTCGAGAACCAGGAAGGCCAGCCAGAAATGGCCCAGGATGCGGAAGGTGCGGCCGCCGCTGCGACGGTTGATATGCAGCTTGGGCTCGATTTCGGCTTCGAAAATTTCCAGGTGTTCGTGAATGCGCCCGGTGGTCATGCGGCCGAGTTCGCGGTAAATGAGCGTAAGGTAGGAAAAAATGGGCAGGCCAAAGGCTAAAACGGCAATACCTAATATATATAGCCAGCTGAAAGTCACGCCAAGCCTAGCCGTCTGCGGAGTTTCTTTTCGGTGCGATCCATTTCGCCGTGATCGGCTTCGTGGTCGAAACCCAAGAGATGCAAAACGCCATGGAGTATTAGAATTTTCAGTTCAGCCGGAAGCGTGCGGCCAAAATTTTTGGCATTTCGTTTGGCTACGGCAGGAGCAATGGCAATGTCACCGAGAGATGCATCGCTGTCCGCAGAACTGGCGGGCACGGAAGTGGGACGTCGCTTCGACTGGCTTGGCTGTCGAAGCTTCACTGCGGGAAAAGATAAGACATCGGTAGGGCCGCTCTTCTTACGAAAGGACTCATTCATCCCCGCGATCTCCGCATCGCTTACCAGGCAGACGGTGACCTGGGCCTGCTTAAGATCCAATTCGCGACGCACACGAAGCAAAAATGACTCCAAAGCTCGTGTCGACAAACGTACCGCACGCTGGCGATTCAAAATCATCCTTACTTGGCGTCTGGATCCGCGGCTTGATCTGAGACCCGGCCAGGTTCAAGAAGTTGTTCGGAGACCAGCTCTTTAGCGACTTCCGGAACGCGGCGGTCGCCCCGGCCATTTGACGCGTTGGCACTAGAGTTTCTGTTGGGATACGCGGGATGCGTGACGTCCCACTCCTCATAGGCGCGGATGATTTGCTGCACCAGATTGTGGCGAACCACGTCCTTCTCTCCGAATTGAATAGTGCCGATGCCATCGATTTTGCCGCAAACTTCGAGGGCTTCGACGAGGCCAGACTTCTTTCCGGTGGGCAGATCGATTTGGGTGACGTCGCCAGTGATGACCGCCTTGGAATTAAAGCCCAGGCGAGTCAAAAACATCTTCATCTGCTCGCTGGTGGTGTTTTGCGCTTCATCGAGAATCACGAACGAATCATTCAGCGTGCGTCCACGCATAAATGCCAGCGGCGCGACCTCAATAATGCCCTTCTCCAGAAATCGCTCCAGCTTGTCTGCGTCGAGCATGTCGTACAAGGCGTCGTATAACGGGCGCATGTAGGGGTCGATTTTTTGTTGCAGTGTGCCGGGCAAAAATCCAAGGCGCTCGCCGGCTTCCACTGCGGGGCGCGCGAGGATAATGCGGTTAACTTGCTTGGTGAGCAGCGCGCTTACCGCCATGGCCACGGCGATATAGGTTTTGCCTGTGCCACCCGGACCGATGCCAAACATCATGTCGTGCTTTTCAATTTCTTCCATGTATCGACGCTGGCTGGCGTTTTTGGGAGTGACCTGCTTTTTTCCGAAGGAGCGCACGCGGGTTGGCTCAAACATGGTGCGCGGCGATTCGTGAGGAACCTCGGTGGCCACGCGCATCAGGGACTTCACTTCGGCGCTGGTCAAGGTACGGCCGTGGCGGGTCAGATGGTTGTACTCTTCGACGATCTTGACGGCCTGATCGACGTTGTCCTGGTCGCCTTCAATGGTCAAGCGGGTGTCATGCAGGTGCGTGCGTACATGCAACACATCCTCAAGCAAACGCACGTTGTCATCGAGCGTTCCAAAAAACGGTTCAATTTGTCCGGATATGTGTACGGTACGTCTCATCCAGGTGGTAGGTTTTCCAGCTACAGGCCCAGTTACGGGCAATGAGTGGCCGATGGTTCCTCCGGGTAGAATAACTGCGCAGTAACTCGGGAACACCCTGCTCCCACCCTATCCCAGCCGTTCGATGGGGTCAAGGTTGACGCGCTTTGTTTGTAGATGCCTACCTAATGGCGGTTTCGAAGGGTATTGCAACGCGGGAAGCCGGAAGGTCGAAGTCTAGAAATTGCCCAGCTCTGCAGATTGCGAGCGGCCGAGAAGGCGGGCGCCAAGCTGCTTATATTCGGAAATTAGGAAGGAAGCGTCCTGTCCCGCTAGCGTCGCAGCATCTATTTCAGTCGACAGCAGAGTTGCGGTCGCGATATCCGCGCTGCATCCCAGACAGTAGCGTTCGAATCGGCCGGGAAGTTCAAACAGCTCTTCAATTCGGCCGCACACGCTACATTGAGAAGATAAATCTTCCTCACAACCCTTTGGTCCCGTGATCATTGAAGTTCCTCTCTGGCTGCGTACTGCTTTCTGCCGCCGGTCGGCATCCGCTGCAACGAAAATGTCAGTCGGAACCTCAGCATAGAAAGCGCGGCCTAAAAAAGTCCTGAACGATGCATTAGGAAAGTATGAGTACGAATGGGAGGTTTGCTTGGCGCGGTCCGGCCGAAGGAGCTCAAAGAAGTGTCAGGTCTCGAGCTTGAAGCGGGTAGACGCCAGCCGGTACAAACGGCGCCAGACCAGCCGATTCATGAGCACGACGATGGTGGCCATGATCAACGTGGAGGCCAGCAGCACATCGAAGCGACCTGTATCGCTGGCCCAGCTGATGGTGCTGCCGAGGCCGGGGGCGGAAACAATGTGGCCCTGAAAATGGAAGTATTCCGCAACGATACTGGCGTTCCAAGCACCGCCGGAAGCGGTGATCATGCCGGTGACGAGATAAGGAAAAATGGCCGGCAAGATCAAATGACGCCAGCGATCGGAGCTTGTGAAACAGAAAATGCGGGCGACCTCTTTCAGGTCAGTCGGTATAGCCATCGCGCCGGCGATAACATTGAATAAGATGTACCACTGGGTACCCAGGAGCATCAGCAGCATGGCCGCAATTTCCAAGCCACCACGCAAGCGAATCAAAAAAAGCAAGAGAACCGGGAACAGCGCAGTGGCTGGAATGGAAGCAGCGAGTTGAACGATAGGCTGCGCGATTTTCGAAAACCGCGGGCTGGATCCGATGGCCACGCCGACAGGAACGGTCCACAGTGCGCCAAGGAGCAGAGCCGCGTTGACGCGCAAAAATGTAAAGGAAGCGTTGCGCAATAGCGCGTAGTAGTCCTGTCGATTCAGAGCGGAGAGTTCGACGATCCCGCGAAAAACGGCGAAAGCTGA
Organism: uncultured Acidobacteriota bacterium; assembly: GCA_963733775.1. Taxonomy (GTDB): domain Bacteria; phylum Acidobacteriota; class Terriglobia; order Acidiferrales; family UBA7541; genus Acidiferrum. The sequence goes on from CAVTEE010000007.1 coordinate 437,300, forward strand.
AGCTAAGCTTACGGCTACGCCTAAGATTCCCAATAGCCACAGGCCCCAGCGGCTCTGTTTTCGCTCAGCCAAAACTGCGCCGGCTTTTCGCGCCCCACCTGCGAATGCCAAGGTGAGCCAATTGATCAGCGGACGCGCCAGCAAACGATAGGCGCGCATGACGAACGCGGCGTTGCCGACCAGTCGAAGGAGCGTCGAAGTTTGCACCTTGGCGTCCTGCACTTGTTCGAATTTGAATTTATCCGCCCAGATGATGATTGGGCGCCAAATCAGTTGATCCAGGAGAACAATGACACCGACCATGGCGGCCAAGCCATAAAGGACGGCGCGAGTGTCACCATTGCCGGCAGCAGTCTGCAAGAAGGAACCTAAGCCGGGTAGGCGGAAGTCGCGATCACCGAGGACAAACATTTCGCAGGCCATCAGAAAGAACCAGCCTCCGGCGACGGACATCATGGAGTTCCAAACAAGGCCAATCGTGGCGAATGGCAGATCGAGTTGAGCAAAACGTTGCCAGTTCCCGAAACGGTAAATGCGGGCGGCTTCTTTCAGCTCACGCGGCTCGGTTTTGAGGGAAGAATAAAAACTGAACGCAATATTCCACACTTGGCCGGTGAAAATCAGCAGAACAGAACCAAGTTCCACTCCGATTTGCCGGTGCGGGAATAAAGCGACCATGGCCAGCATGACGCCCGGCAAAAAGCTGAGTACCGGAATCGATTGCAAAATGTCGAGCAGTGGTATGAGGATTATTTCCGCGCGTCGCGAGTTCGCGGCCAGGTAGCCATACCCGAGCGCGAAAATCAGACTAAGGCCGTAGGCTACGCCAATGCGCACCAGCGAATACAAAGCGTACAGCGGTAAAGCACTCGGGCTTTGCGAGATGTGCGCGCCGGGCGCCACCGGCCCGAGCCACGAGCGGCCGATGGCGTAAATGCCAACCACCGCGGCGAACAAGAACAACATCACAGCAATATCAATCAGAAAAGACCACCGCCGGCGCGGGCCAACCGCACGACCGGGAGCGAGAGGCAAGGAACCGAAATGCTGGACCGGAGTCGTCGAGGTCACTAGAAGGTTAGACCTCGGTCAGCGTGAGTTTGCCGGTGGCGGCATCGTAATCAAAAATCTCTGCATAACGGCCCCACTGAATGGCCGTTTCCAACTGCCGCCGCGACTCCGCCTCACTGAAATGTTCATCGATCAGGTCGTGGAAGAATTCATCCGAGAGCGTACGGTCGGTTTTGGCCTTAAGGGCTTGCTCCATTTGGCGCAACAAGGGAACGTGTGCGAGCCCTGCCGCTCGAAATAATTTCTTTCGGGTTTGAATGTCCGCTTTCGCGAACTCCTCGCCCTCTGGAGTGATCACCGCATCGCCTTCCTCAACGCGAAGGAAACCCAGGAGCACAGCGGTATCCACGGTGGGCAAGAGGGCATCTACTTCAAGGCTCAGATTATAAGCGAGGCGATGAAGATCGGCGCGGCCGCCCTGATCTACAAGAATTTCGAGCAGTCCGGCCATTCCGCCGGGACGCGTATGCGGAAGCATGATGGGGCGGTGGGAAACTGCTGTCCCGCCGTTCGCCGCGGTATGGACATGGTCTTGTTTGTCATTCGGACGAGTGAGCACCCGGTAGATGGTATCCACCAATTCGACGAACTGCGGAGTCTTGCGGTCGCGTGGGTAAGAGAGATTGACCGCAAGATCAGCGTGAATATGAGCGGGATTACGGCCCAGCACAATTATTCGATCAGCGAGAACGACAGCCTCTTCAATATTATGAGTGACGATAAAAATCGCGCGCGTGGGGATCTTGTTCTCAAGCCACAGTTCAAGAAGTTCACCGCGCAGAGTTTCGGCGGTCAATACATCGAGGGCTGAAAAAGGCTCGTCCATGAAAAGCACTTCGGGTTCAACCACCAGGGCTCTGGCAACCCCGACGCGCTGCTTCATCCCACCAGAAAGTTCCTTGGGATAGGCGTTCTCAAAACCATCCAGTCCGACCGCATCGATAATCCGGAGAGCGCGTTTGTGGCGCTCAATGGGAAGCATGCCCCGAGCTTCGAGCGGCGCCTCGACATTTTCCAGAACGGTAAGCCACGGGAAAAGCGCGAAGCTCTGAAAGACGATGGAAACGTTAGGTGATTCTTCGCGAACAGGTTGACCGTGCCATAACACGCCGCCCGCTGAAGCTGGCGAAAGTCCAGTGAGCATGCGAAGCAGGGTAGATTTTCCGCAACCGGAGGGCCCCAAGACGGCCATGATCTGCCCCGGGTAGACCGCGAGGTCGGTGGGCGCAATGACTTGCACGCGCCCGCCGTCGGGCTGCGTGTAAAATTTCTCGATTTGCCGCGCTTCGATAATTGGCGCTTCGACTGTGCGTGAGGTACCCATGAGTGCCGCTGGTCGACACAGAAGAAATGTCAATCCGGGAATTTTAGTTTAGCAAGGCCGCCTAAGAAAGTCGTGAACGATCCCTTAGCAAATCATAAGCGCAATGATCTGAACCTATGTTCCTTCTGGTTCGTCCGATAGCCTTGAAGCTGAGCGCCGAGCAAATACTGCAGTTCAAGTCCATCGTGCCGGAGATTTGCTGGTTCAGATGCTCGGAAGAACTGGATAGTTGCGAACTTGCCGGGCGTATCGCGCGCACCATTTGAGACCGGTGGCATCACTTGCCTTGCCGGGCGAAGTGATGCCAGCACGGGAACGAGGTCATCGGGAACAGCGACCCGAGGTTGTAAATTGGCGTTTAAATTTGGCGGTCAGGATACGGTTATTTCGGCGACCCAGGAGGCCACCACGCCGTTTGGCGTACTTGGCAGACCAAAAGTCATTGACAACAATACTTTGCCGTCCAAGGTGAGTCGGCCCACATAGTGGGCAGGGCCGCCCCAGTTAATACCCAGAATGACGAAAGAGTTGTGTCCGTGCTTTAGCCCGCTGGAGAGATCGACCGTGTCATTGAAGGTAGGGTCGCCTTCGGTTTTACGGTCATACACCTGATCGGTGTTCAGATACGCAATCAATTCATTATCTGCGTTGTTTATGACCAGGCCCAACTTCGAGCCCGGATGAGCCGTTGCGGAGACTCGCTCGGAGATCATCGCGGGAATCAATATTTCGCTGGTGGTGGTCAAGGACGTTTTTGTCCCAGTGCTCATATTCTTGGCTCCTTTGTTGTGAGTTGCCCCTAAATTAATCAGGGGAATTAGGAGTTTATAGAAGTATATTACTATATTGTCAACTAATTTATTATATACCTAAGGATTTATTAGGACGCCAGAGGGCGAATGGAGATAATCGCGGGTACTTCACAGCAGCGAGGCCAGAGTTGTTCTGCTCCGCTGCTCTTCAGCGTCGCCTGGATTTAAGAACCGGCGCGGTGACGGGCTAGCGCGCGCATGTCCAAGCTGACGCCAAATGAGAAGCTGTTTAGTTGCAGCGGGACGCTGCGGCTGAAGCCGGCTTCGAGATCTACGTAGCGAACTGGCTTCATCTCCACCCCAAAATTGAAGCCGTTATCGCGGACAAGAGCGGCGCCGCCGGTTTGCACGCTGGCGTCCAGGTAGCCTTTGCGATTGGTGGATTTCCCGTTCGCGGAGCAAACGGTTGCGGCGGAACAGCGGAACACCCTACTGATGACGGTTTGCGTGCCCCAGGGAGCCACATCGTATGCGGAAGCTGTCAGGCTGAGCGGGCCGGCGTCAACCTCCGCGCCAGCTTCGGATTGAACGTTGTAACCAAAGGTGATGAACGGACGGTGAAAGTACTTGGTGTCGCTGACGGTGTTACCGGCTCCCAGGTCAACGAACGGAGTGAAAACGCCGAAAGCGTGTTCGAGATGGTTTGCCAAATTCCAGGTGGCGTGACCTGTGCTGAAGCCCTTCTTGGTCTCGCCGGTCGGCACCGTAAGGTGGATGGTGGGATCGTAGTTAACCAGCTCGCCCGCGAAGTTCCACTTGAGGTCCGCGCCAAGACTACCCAGGCCATCGCCTGAAACCGCTTGCGGATCGTTCTTCTTCACGGAAGAAGGAGTGCCTACAAAGTAGTAAGGAATCCCGAGGTCCACACCGAAATGGCGGGAAAAGTTGTAGCCTACGCCGGTGCTCAAATCGAAGATGCTGCCATCACTGCTGGTGCTGCCTTCGAATTTCACTCCGGCGTTGAGTCCTGGGGTGAAGCCCTCAGGAGGCTTTGCAAGAGGCCCGCTGGCCGGAGAAGCTGGAGACTGAGCGTAATCCGAAGAGCCCTGCGCAAGTAAGAGCAGCGAAAGAACAGCAACACATCGAAGTGTTGGGTAAACGAAGTGGTGGACCAAATTATGATGCCGCAAATTGCCCCTTGTGGCTTTTCAAAGAACGCCGCAGTTGCAGTCATGCGTTGGCGATTCTGAGAACTGTGGTGATTTTTACTTGCGAGAGACCGAGTGTTGGAGGCTCCCCCGATTATGAGAGAAGTTTAAAGTCGGGAAGGCCGTTGTGAACGGCCCAAGGTACAGGTCCCGGTAAAATATAACTGTACGAAGGCTCCGGTGGCCCACAGACCACTGCCTGGGGGTAAGCCAAGATGCGAAGGAAAAGCGTGAGCGTTGTTATTATCGCGCGCTGCGATGTCACAATTTAACGGCGGCAGACGTTTAAGTAGTGTAAGAACGGGTGACAGTCCTTGTCAGAGAACGTGTTGGAAGGGTTACCGGCACAAAAGCACACGGTGCGCGAGCCGCAACCAGAGGCGCTGAAAGCTTGCGAGCCGAAAGTCCTGATGCGGACGGTTGGGGAGCCCGGTGTTATGAGCGACGGGTCCGGGGTTGAAGAATTTGAGACCCTCTTCGTCAAATACTATTCGCGAATTGTAGGGATTTTGCGGCGCATCGTTGGGGATCATGGGCGGGCTGAAGATTTGGCCAGTGAGGTTTTTTTGAAACTCTATCGCCGGCCGCTAGCGCAGGAGCCAGACGGCAATGTTAGCGGCTGGCTCTATCGAACCGCGACGAACCTTGGCATTGACGCGCTACGTGCGACAGCTCGCCGGAGCCGATTTGAGCAAGCCGCAGGTCAGGATGCCGGGCAGAACGAACCCGCGGAAAATGGATTTGAACGAGTGGCACGGTTTGAGCGAGAGCACAGGGTTCGCACAGTGCTGGCGGAAATCAAACCGGCACAGGCGCAACTGCTACTAATGCGCGCGTCAGGAAATAGCTATAGAGAGCTGGCGGCAGCTTTGGAGATTGAACCTGGATCGGTAGGCACTCTTTTGGTTCGGGCGGAGGCAGCGTTCGAGCAACGTTATCGGGAACTTTTTGGTTCAGAGGAGGACGTATGAATTGCATTTCGGAAAACAATTTGCGCGCGTATCACGATGCTGAGTTGGGCGCGGCGCAGGATTCAGAAATTGAGGCGCATCTTGCCGGTTGCGCAGAGTGCGCAAAGCGCCTGAGCGAAATAGCGGCCACCGCTGCGCGTGTGGAGAAGCAAATGGTTTCTTTAGGCGCTGCTTCAGCCGAAATAAAAATTGATGCACAAGCCGCGCTTTCGCGCTTCAAGGAGCAGCAAGGTGTACGGGTAGAGACCATGCATTCGAAAGCTGATTTGGTGGTCCAAGAAGAAGCCCATGTGCGGGCCAGAGGCTGGCGCTGGCGCCCGTTGTGGATTGGCGCTGTGGCCGCCACGATTTTATTGTGCAGCCTGGCGTTTCCATTTGGACGCGGCCTGGCACAGCGCTTTCTTGGGACTTTGCGCGTGGAAAAAGTACAGCCGGTACGCCTGGATTTTTCGGCGCTCGATGGCAATCGGCCATTACAGGAAATGTTGCGCCAGATGATTTCCGACAAAGTGGTGGTTACCGCAGATGAAAAAACGCAACCGGCCTCCAGCGCCGCGGACGCGAGCCAGCTAGCGGGATTCTCTGCACATGTGCTGGGCGCGCGCACCGATGCGCCGAAATTTATCGTTGGGGGACAGCACGCTTTCCATATGACCATCGACCGCACGCGCTTGCAGGATATTTTTGATCAAGCTGGGCGTGCAGACCTTTTGTTGCCCGCTACGTTGGATGGCGCAAATGTTTCGGTGAATGTACCGCGCTCCATTATGGTGGAGTATGGTGATTGCCCAGAAGCGCACCCGGCGGGCGCTGCGCAGACTGGTCCTACGCAAGCACACTCCGGAGCATGGGCTAATTGCCTCGCTCTGGAGGAAGTGCCGAGTCCGCTGGTCAATATGCCGTCCGACCTCAACCTTCAGCAGTTAGCTGAAATTGGTTTCCAGCTTGCAGGGATGAGCGCCACACAGGCACGTAATCTTGGGCAGACGATTGATTGGAAGTCGACGTTGGTGCTGCCCATTCCGCGATTCGCGAGTTCCTATAGTCAAGTCACAGTGAACGGCGTGCAAGGGACGTTGATCGAGGGCTCCGGGCGTCGTGGACCTGACTATGTATTGGTTTGGGTAAAGAATGGAATCATCTATGGGCTGGTCGGCCACGGTGATTCGAGCAATGCGGTGGCGCTGGCGAACTCGCTGAACTAAATCCCGTTGGCTCCTGGAGGGGCACCTGGATCAAGCGGCCGACTTTGCCATTCAAACGGTGGGACTGCGCAAAGTATTTGGGAGCAAGATTGCGGTAGGTAATCTTTCGCTCACGGTACGCCGCGGCGAAGTGTTCGGCTTCCTGGGCCCGAATGGCGCGGGAAAGAGTACATCCATCAAAATGCTGCTGGGACTGGTGAAGCCCAGCAGCGGGCAAGCCTTCGTTCTTGGCGCGCCCTCCAAGAATGTAGAAGTCCGGCGGAAGATTGGTTTTCTGCCTGAGGATTTTCGGTTCTACGCCTGGCTCACCGCGTTCGAACTCCTGAAATTCCATGGCCGACTGTGCGGGATGAGTGCGCCACGCCTGCGCGAGCGTGTTCCTGAGTTGCTTGAGCTCGTGGGACTGACTCCTCATCGCGAAAAACGCTTGCGTGATTTCTCCAAGGGCATGCTGCAGCGGATTGGATTGGCCCAAGCGTTAATTCACGAACCGGAGCTGGTTTTTCTTGATGAGCCTACTTCCGGGCTTGATCCTATGGGGAGGCGCCTGGTTCGCGACATTATTCGGGCGGAGCGCGAACGGGGCGCTACCGTTTTTTTGAATTCTCACATTCTCAGCGAGATTGAAATTACCTGCGACCGAGTGGTGTTTATCAAGGAAGGGCAGGTGGTCGGCAGCCGGGATCTGCGGGCGAATCCCCATGGAGAAGTCCATGTCGTGGCGCGGGTACACAATATCTCCGCGGAAACGATTGCGGGACTTTCGCAATGGAGCGCCTCCGCGGCACTGGACGGGGAACTGTTGACACTTACTACCGCTTCCACTTCTTCCCTGCCGCACATTCTTCGTCACCTGGTGGAATCCGGCGGCGATGTATTTGAATTCAGACCGCAAACCGTTTCACTCGAGGATCAATTTCTAAAGATTATGGGCGAGGATCGCGGACTTTAATGGGCGCATGGATCATGGCGGCAGTTACGTTTCAGGAAGCGGCGCGGAGAAAGATACTTTGGACGGCGGTAGCCGCAGGAGCAGGATTCCTTGGGTTGTTCGGCACGGGAATGCACTTTCAGCTGAAGGATCTGGCTAGCCACAACGTGCCCCCGTTGATTGGCCATCAAGTGCAAGTGGCGATGCTTCAGGTGGGATTTTACGCTGTCGATCTTCTTGCGGTGGTCATGACTATTTTGACTTCCGTAGATACGCTTTCGGGCGAGATTTCCTCGGGAACGATCCAAGCCATCGCTACCAAGCCGATTTCGCGATGGGAAGTGTTGATGGGCAAATGGCTGGGCTTTGCGGGCATGATCGCCATTTATGTGAGCGCGATGTTCGGGGGAGTTTCCGCGATTGGATATTTCATCGCCGGCGTGCGCCCGCACAATGCGGAGCGCGGCGCGCTGCTGGTTTTTCTGGAATGCTTATTACTTCTGACGGTTACGTTCGCTTGTGGCACCAGATTTTCGACGTTAGCGAATGGAGTGATTGTTTTGGGCCTTCACGGCCTGGCATTTATTGGAGGATGGATCGAACAGATCGGCGCGATGACTACCAGTCCGCGTCTGGTCACACTGGGGATTGTTTCCAGCTTGATTATGCCGAGTGAGTCGATGTGGCGCCGTGCTGCGTTCGAAATGCAATCTTCGCTGACACGATCGATACAGTTCACTCCATTTTCAAACGCATCGGCGCCTAGCCCGGCGATGGTGGGTTACGCCGCGTTGTACCTGCTCATCGCACTCGTCGTCGCGCTTTACAATTTTCAAGAACGAGATCTCTAAACATTGCCCGACCAAATATCCCAGTTGATCGCTGATCCATGTCTCTGTGCGGGCAAAGTGCAACTGTTTTCCTCCGGGGTTCTCGCGGACCGTTAGAGGTTATACTTCTCGCACAAACAACTGCTTAGCGAAACGAGGACCGATGGTTCGTTTTACGAAGTGCTTTTTTTGGTTATTTCTTATGGTCGCAATGGGTATGGCTGCAACTAGCAATGCGCGAGCGCAGGGCTCCAATAACGGCAAAACATCTGACGCAGCCATTACCGGGCAGGCTGCACCTGCGTTCGACGTCAACGCGGCGGTTGAAACTTATTTGGCGAAGATGCCGCCGACGGAACGGGCGCGTTCGAATGCCTATTTTGAAGGGGGATATTGGCTGCAGTTGTGGGATTTTTTGTCGACGGTACTGGTGATGTGGTTACTGCTGTGTTTTCGCGTGTCCATGCGCATGCGCGATTTAGCTGAGCGCGTGACGCGCTTTCGCCCCTTGCAAACCGCGTTTTACTGGGTGCAGTTCATCGTCCTAGTGACCGTAGTGACATTTCCGCTGACCATTTATGAAGGTTATATTCGTGAACATAAATATGGCCTGTCGAACCAAGCTTTTGGTCAGTGGATGCGGGACCAAGCGGTGGCGCTGGGCGTCGGCATAGTGTTGGGCGCGATTTTCATGGTGCCGCTATTCGGACTGGTGCGGCGGCTGGGCAAGAACTGGTGGGTGTGGGGAGCTGTCGCGACCGTAGTGTTTATCGCTTTTATTGCACTGATCGCACCGGTTTACATCGCGCCGCTATTCAACAAGTACAGCAAGCTGGAAGACCCGAGCATTAAAGACCCAATCCTGAGTATGGCGCGCGCGAATGGAATTCCGGCGACGGACGTGTATGAGTTCGATGCTTCACGGCAATCCAATCGCGTGAGCGCTAACGTGAGCGGGTTCGCGGGGACATTGCGAATTTCGCTGAACGATAATCTGCTGAAACGCTGCACGCTGCCGGAGATTGCCACCACTATGGGCCACGAGATGGGCCATTACGTTCTCAACCATATATATAAAAGTTTGGTGATGAATGGCGTGGTGATTGTGATTGGCTTTGCATTTCTGAGCTGGGGAATAAACTTCGCTCGGTCGCGATGGGGAGAGCGTTGGGGCATCCGGGATCTGGGCGATGTCGCAGTCCTGCCGCTAGCGGTGATCGTGCTGTCGACTTATTTTTTTATTACAACGCCGATCAACAACACCATCACGCGCACCATGGAATTTGAAGCGGACATGTATGGACTCAATGCCGCGCGGCAACCCGATGCGGAGGCCAACGTGGACCTGCTATTGGGTGAATATCGCAAAATGGACCCAGGGCCGATCGAAGAGTTTGTATTCTTCGATCACCCCAGCGGGCGCACGCGGATTACTGCTGCGATGCGCTGGAAGGCTGAACATCCGGAAACTGCATCGACGGAAGAGTTGAACAGGCCGATGTTCAGCACGCCGTAAAAGTGATCAGATTGCTTGCAGGGAAAAAACAAAACGATTGTCGCTCGGGACTAAACAACAGCGTTGACGACTGGTTTGCCGACTAGCAGACGCCCTATCACGGCAAAGAGCTCCACGCTGCGGATGGGCTTGGACACATAACCGTCCATGCCAGCGGCCACGCAGCGATCTTCATCACCCTTCAGGGCGTGGGCGGTCATGGCCACGATGGGTATGTGCTTGCCAGTGACCTTTTCTGCTTCACGGATAGCGGCGGTGGCTTCGAATCCGTCCATTCCAGGCATTTGAATATCCATGAGCACCAGATGAAAATTCTCTTGGTCCAGAGCTTTGACTGCGGCCCGGCCATTTGCAGCTACAACGACGGAATATCCTCGTTTTTCCAACAAGCGGACTGCGAGAACTTGATTCACCGCGTTATCTTCGGCCAATAATATCCGGAAGGATGGTTTCTCTTCGTGAAGGGTGTGACGGGTGACCAAGGGAAGGTCTGGGGCTTGAGGCCCGGCACCGAGTACCTGACATATCGCGTTTAACAATTCCCGCTGGCGTATGGGCTTCACAAGATAAGCAGAGATTCCCAGCGCGCCGCAACGGGCGCCATCCCCGAGGTGACCAGCGGATGTGAGCATCATCACCACGGCGTGTATTAGAGTGGATTGTTTTTGGATTTGTTCAGCGAGTGCGAAGCCATCGATCTTCGGCATGTGCCCATCTAATAAAATAAGCCGGAAGGCACAACCCTCGACTTCGGCTTGAGCCAATGCGGCGAGAGCGGCTTGGGCGTCTTCCACTGCTGTAAAATTCATTCCCCAACGGGCCAGCAATCCAGTAAGAACTCGCCGATTAGTGGAATTGTCGTCCACGACCAATACTTGCAGCCCCTTCAACTCTTCCAATGGGCGGGGTAGGCGACGCGCGGCTACGTCCGGGGTGTGGGCCTGCATCAACGCCGTAAAATAAAAAGTGCTGCCACCTGCTTCGGAGCTTTCCAGCCAGATTTTGCCACTCATCATGGCAACGAGTTTGGCGCAGATAGCCAAACCCAACCCGCTGCCTCCGTACTTGCGAGCCATCGAGCCATCCGCCTGAGAAAAGGCGTCAAATATCATTGCTTGCTTGTCCACCGGGATGCCGATACCGGTATCTTTGATGGCAAATATTAATTCCGTGGCGTGCCTGTTCTTTTTTCCGGCCTCTACGCTGACAATGATTTCCCCGTGTTCGGTAAATTTTATGGCGTTACCGACCAGGTTGACGATGATTTGCCGCAAGCGCCCGGGATCGCCGACAAACGATTCCGGTAGATCGGGCTGCACTTCGTACATCAATTCCAAACCTTTCTGATGAGCGCGGAAGCCCAGGGTGCCCATGGTTTCGCCAAGGCTTTCTCGAAGGTCGAAGGGAATGGATTCGAGACCGAGTTTGCCGGCTTCGATTTTAGAAAAATCCAAAATGTCATTGATTACGGTAATCAAAGACTCCGCCGACAATTTCACCAAGCCGAGACTATCGCGTTGCTCGGTCGTGAGATCAGTGTCGAGTACCAATTCCGTCATGCCCAGGATGCCGTTCATGGGAGTTCGAATCTCATGACTCATGGTGGCGAGAAAAGTGCTTTTCGCTTCATTTGCGAATTCGGCAGCCTCCTTCGCCGCTTGCAAGGCTTTAGTGGCTTCCCGCACGCGCAGTCGCAAGGTCGCGGCCCAGGCCAGCATGATGAGGATGGCTAGAATCATGCTTCCGAGCAGAGCAAAGGTTCGGCCTAGGGTCCACCAGGATGGCAAACGAACAACCTCTACGTCTTGTACCGAGCGCAGGCGTATACGAAACCTGGCGGGCTGGCGATTTTCATCAAGCTCGATGGTGCAAATACCTGTGATCTGTAACAAGGTGCCTTCACGCAAAGTTGCAAACTGCGGTGGGATTTGTGCGCAGGAAAACTCCGCTTCGAATACCGTATTAGCGTCCTGTAAATGCAAAATCTGTTGGCCGGGATTAAGCGAATCGCCAGTCAGTTTCCCACTTACGACGATGAGGTCTCCATCGTAACTTTGAAACATAATGTCGCGCTCAAATCGGCCGTGGAGAGCGGCCGCTGCTGAGAGCGCGCGTGGCTTGGGCACAGCGCCTACTCCGGTGCGATGAAAGATGGCGTTTTGTAACTCTGGCTCGTAGGGGCCCATAGTGGCGAACCCCACCAGATCAACTTCATCGCCGACAGCAATTTCGGACGTATCCTGCTGCGTTTGAGCAAAGACGGAACCGCTTTCGCTCTGGATGAAAATCGCGTTACCAGGCCTATACAAGGTAACGACGCCCTGCACTTTTACTCGATGTCCCAGATTTCCAGCGAGGCTAAACCGGAGAAGCTCGGAAATCGCGCGGGTAGGAATATTGAACGGCTCTGCCGGCGGTGGGCGAAGAATCTCTATTTCCGATTCATACGGAATGTTGATGAACACGCCAGTCATTTGATTGGCGGAATTAAACTGGGAGCCGCACGTCCCGCGAATACGAACTTTGGCGTCTACCAACGGGAGCAGGGCGTCCAGTTTGTAAGAGGGCAAGCGACCAATTACCCGCCCATCGGCAGTGGTCACCTCCAGATACAAGAGACTACCCTTCTTAAAAACTTTATGTACGATCCCTTCCACTTCTACGCGCTGGCTGTCTTCCTGAGTGGAAGACATTTCCGCAAAGGAAACGCGCCGGGCAGGCGGTAGCGGCGCTCGTCCGACCTTTTTGAAAACAGGATTGCCGACCTGAGGGGCGAAGTCCGGGGCTTCTGTCACTCCTTGTATCTCTACAAAATCGCCTGCGCTGAGCGGCACATTTGGTTTGACGATTTCGAGGTTTACCCAGATCCCTCCGCTCGCGTCTTGGATGAACAGGTCAGGCTCTTCTGGATCGTAGTAGGTGATTACACCGCTGAGGCGTACGGGGCTTCCCTGTTTGGCTTGCTCAACGGTCAAGGAGCGAATTTGGCTTGCCCTGGTGATGACTCCAGGAGAGGGTCGGCTGGGAGTTTCGTTCGCCGCGGCAGATGTAGCGGATGCTGCGAAGATAGCTAAAATAAATCGGAAGAAGCGAAATTTGAATTGGAATGAACTCCGCTGACCGGGTAGCCGTAAGAATGTAGCTGCCAATATGTTGAGCCGACCCATTCGGGCGCTCCATTGCCGAATTTGCGCACCAAGGGTTAGCGGAGACAACCCTACGGCTGTTGAGTCTTGTCATGCACGAAGCTGCCCAACTCGACGCGATTTCAGGATCATCCGTGGTCTGTAAATGAAGGAGTTATTGGCGGGGGCAAAATTTTCAGCGGCAAACGAACGGAGCACAGTGCCGAAAAAGAACGCGGCCCAGAATGGTACCAATGAAAGACGCCGTCGCACTGCGAAGCAGCCGGAGCTAAATCGATTTAATGTGCAAGCTGCTTTTGGACGCATTAGACTGCCCTTGTTCCGGAGGAAATATGAGACAAGCTTTAATCGCAGTGCTTGCAACGTTGCTGCTGGGGGCGCACGAGGCACGTGGCCAAGCGAAGCTTTCCGTCAAATGGGAAGAACTTACTGCGGCTGATTTCAGGCGGGCCATCGAGCAATCCAAGGGCACCTGCTTGCTGCCCTTTGGCATCCTTGAAAAACATGGACCGCAACTTCCGTTGGGCACGGACTTGTTGAACGTTCGATATGCGTCGCTGCACGCAGCGGAAAAGGAACACGCGGTGGTTTTTCCGGAATATTATTTTGGGCAGATTTTTGAAGCCAAACATGAGCCCGGAACAGTCGCCTATAGCAGAGAACTGCAGTTAAAACTGCTGCAGGAAACTACCGATGAAATGGCGCGCAACGGCTGCAAGAAAATTGTGATCGTGAATGGACATGGAGGAAACGAAAGCCTGTTGCCCTTCTTTGCGCAATCCCAACTGGAAAAGCCGCATGACTATGTGGTGTACGTGCAATGGGGGCGTGACGAACCAAAGGGCGGGCCGCAAAAGAAGGACGCGCTGGACATGCACGCTGGTCAATCGGAAACGTCCACGATGATGATTTCTCATCCGGAATTGGTGCATCTGGATCGAGCTGCCAGTGAATCGGGTGCCGACCAGAAACGAGTCAACCTTCCCGCCGATGTTTACACCGGGATTTGGTGGTACGCGCGTTTTCCCAATCACTACTCTGGCGAGGGCGCGCTGGCCACCAAGGAACTCGGTGAATTTGAAATGAATGCCTGGATTAATGCCATTACGGCGGCCATTCGCGCTGCCCAAGCGGACGATCAAAGCCTACGGCTGCAAAACGAATTTTACGAGAAGAGTAAGCATCCACTGGATACACGACCCTAGTTTTGAGGGGCTGAAGGTTTTGGATCTGTCAGATACTCAGAGGATGCTGCGGTGTTGGCTCGGCGGAAGGCGGAAGAGGTTCGGCGAAAAAGCGAAGAGAGATCCCTCCACTTCGCAGGCCGGCTGCTTCGCAGGAGCGAAGCAGAAAAACAAAAGCGCCGGCCTGCTTCGGTCGGGATGACCGGTCTGGGCGGTGGCGCGAACGACGACTCATTTTGTTTTCAATGACTAACTTTGTTTATGGCGACTGATTTTGTTTATAACGACTGATGTTGTTTTCAAAGGGTGATTTTGGTTTCGGTTCGTCACTTGCGGCGGAGCTGCTCAACCCAGCGAAATAATACTTGATCGAAGGGCCCTTCCACGTCCAGGAATTCGACGCCCATGCCGACGCGCGGCTTCAGCACCCGAATTACCGCCAGGGCTTCGACTACTTGATCTTTGCGCGTGAGAGTCGCGCGAACTCTGCAACCGACTTTGAAAGTCTTACTAGAGCAGATAAATGCGCCTGCAATGGAAAGATCGGAGGTCACGCCACTGGCAGTCGTGCCCGTTTCCAAGTCCAGTAATGTGGCGTCGGCAGCAAAAGGATAGCGAATGGAATAGCGCCGGTCGCGCACTGCGATAGAGCGCCACGGGCCAGTTGATGATGGGTCTTGCATGATGATTACATTACTCACAGTCGTATGAGGTCTGTGCGGCCAAAAACAGCCGCTGGGAAGCTCCCTCGCTACACAAATTGTCTCTTGGAATCGCCGGATGTGCAGCATTTTCAAATCTCATATTTGCGAAACAGCTAATAGCTGCGTTCCTGCGGTGCTGGTACCCGCGAATTTTCGTTATTAGCCGCTACGACAAGGCCCACAAACCCGAGTCGGTAGGGGCTTAAAATCGGATGCTATCCTGCACTGGTACCTCTATCTTTTCAGGCGAACCTACAAATGCGTGCGGATGGGCTGCGGCAAAGCGATCGTGTAAATTTCCGAATGCCGGTGGAGGCATCGTGGTTCGGCAACAACGGGACTACGTTCAAGCGCACCGCAACCACCATGCTGGTGAGCAAGAATGGTGGGGTGTTGAGGCTCGCGGAGAGGTTGCCTGCCGGCCAGGAACTGACGTTGCGCCGCCAACAAGATGGCGAGGTGTGGAAATCCGCGCGGGCACGGATAATAGCTGAAATTGACCAGGATCCCGAAGGCTTTCTTTATGCGTTTCAAATTTTAGAGCCGCGCGCGGATTTCTGGGACATTCAATTTCCAGCCCTCAGTAAAGCGGACGACGCGGTCGCGCGGTTGTTGATGGAGTGCAGTTTTTGCGAGCGGCGGGAAGTGGTATATCTAAATCCGTTAGAGCTTAAATCCTTCGAAATGCGCAAGTGCGTTGCACGGGTTTGCAGCCAGTGCGTAGCTCCCTCCATCTGGATCGAAGCGCAATCAGAGGTGCCGACGCCGACCGTGGAAGGGTACGTGGCAAACATCGATCAACATGTTGTTCCTCGGCGGAAACGTGCGCGCGTTAAGACGCGTGTACTGGCCTGCATTCGGCGGCGAGGCTTTGAAGAAGAAATTGCGGTCTGTGAAGATTTGTCCAAGGGAGGGCTGAGTTTCCGCAGCCGTAATCAATACGCGGAAGGCACTCGAGTGGAGGTCGCGGTACCGTTTACTCCTGGGAGCGGCGCCATTTTTGTCCCGGTTCGAATCGTGTTTTCGGTGGCACTGCCCGGCGCGGGTCTTTTCAAGCACGGCGGGGCGTACGTAAAAACATTGTCGGGGTCAGGTGCTTGAAGGTTTATGATCTCAGTTTGAGATTAAAAAAAGTGAATCGCACACTACAACACGGCGGGCCAGGATCTCAAACGAAGAATAATTAGTCGAGGACAGCCACAGATCCTCGTTCGCTACGGCGCCGATGCAGGTAGTGCATGGCAATATTCAGATAAATCTCACCGCAGGGCGTTTCCAATCCCAGGACCATGGCTTCGGTATCGACGGTGCTCGAAAGGCCGGTTTCGTCGGCGTGAATCTCCGGGGGAAACACCTTGAAGCGAAAGCCCTGGTCGTTCAACAGCGTCACGGAATTCCCGATAACCATGTTGGCCAGCTCGCAAACGGTTTCGCGCACAAGTTGCTCGCTCGCGGTGAGCTCAGAGCCTGCGAGATGGCTGGCAACTTTTACCGCGACTTCCGGCGAGAGATCGAGGATTACCCGGCCTTCGATGTCGCCTTTGATGGCGATCAGCGCGGCCACACCTTTACGGCGATAGGTGTCTTCGTCCATGGTGAGATCGATTATTTTCGCGGACGATTGAAGCAAGTCGGAAAATACCGCGTCGGCAGCGTTGATGAAAGGCTGAATCAGTTCCATTCTCATGCGTGTTCTCCTGCCAGCACGGTGGGCGCGCCAGCGGCCGTTGGGTCATCGCTCAAAACGTAACGCAAAATTTCGTACAGGACTTCCGGTTTCACAGGCTTTTGCACGAAATGTTTGGCGCCCTTTTGCAAGGCGGCCAAGATATTTTCTTGATAGCCGACGGAGGAAACCATGACGATGCGAGCGTCGCTGTGTTGACGGACGATGCGCTCCACGGCTTCGATGCCCTCCATCTGCGGCATGGTGATGTCCATCAAGACGATATCCGGCTTAGTACGGTTAAACTCCGCGATGGCGGTGAGACCATCGCCAGCCTCGCCGGCCACTTCCCCGCCGAACGTCTGGATCATTTTGATGAGGTTCTTGCGCGCGAATACGGAGTCGTCTACCACCAGGTAGCGGACAGATTTATTATCTTTGCGTTGAAGAGCGGCAAATTGTGGCATAAGAGTCTCCTTGAGCCGGAACCGGTTCAGTTTCGATGAGAAACGGAAATGGTCTCGGCTTTTTCCAACTTATCTTTTTCCTTTTTTTCCGAATTCGTTTTTTCCGTGCCGTACTGGCTCGACAAATACGTGGCTAGTCCGTCGAGCGGTACAATCCTGTTGGCGTAGCCTTTGGCAATGGCGGCGCGAGGCATGCCGCTCACTACGCAACTCTCTTCACTCTGCGCGATGGTCATTCCGCCGGCAGACTTAATGGCGCCCAACCCTGCGGCGCCGTCGTCACCCATGCCGGTCATCAAGACTCCGACGCCGGTAAGGCCAAATTCCTGGGCCACGGAATGAAACAGCACATCGACGGAAGGACGATGACCATTTACGGGGGCAGCATCGTTCAAGACCACCATGTCACCGCGGGGCATGCGGCGAACCATCATGTGGCGATTACCGGGGCACAAAAGTACACGGCCTGCCAAAAGAAGATCACCAGAGCGGGCTTCGTGAACGTTCAACGCGGAGCATTCGTCCAAACGCTTCGCAAACATTTCCGTGAATCCCTCTGGCATGTGCTGCACGATTAAAATGGAAGATGGAAAATCCGCGGGAAGCTGAGAAAGCATGAACTGCAAGGCGTTTGGCCCGCCGGTGGAAATGCCGATGGCGATAATGCGATTGGGCGGCACAGCGAGGCCGGGCTTTTTCTTCAAACCTACTGGCGATTCCGAGACGACTGCGGGCGGCAGGCGATGGCCGGAAGCGCGCTTGGCAACTTTGATTTTCTCGATAAGCTGATCGGCGATGCCATCCAAATGGCCGACGGCGGCGTCCTGCGGCTTGGCGACGAAGTCGACAGCACCCAATGCCAGGGCCTTAAATGTTGAGTAGGCGCCCTCTTTGGAATGTGTGCTGAACAAAATTACCGGGACGGGCGCGCTCCTCATGATCAGCCGCAGCGTTTCCATACCATCCATGCGCGGCATTTCCAGGTCCAGGGTAACGACGTCCGGACGCAGCTCCTGGATTTTTTTGAGGGCGAAGGCCCCGTCCATGGCGGTGCCCACCACTTCGATGGCGGCATCGCGCGCCAAAATCGCGGGGATGAGCTTGCGCATCAACGCGGAGTCGTCAACGACGAGAACTTTGATTCGCTCGCTCATGCTATTGCTTCCATGGGTAAGGCCTTTGAGAATCGAGAGATAACCGCGGGCACGTTCAAGATCAAGACGACGGTGCCATCGCCCAGTATGGAGGCACCGCTTACCAGATCGCTGGACACGATGTCGCTAGGCAGGGCTTTGATTACCAATTCTTCCTCGCCCACCAAAGAATCCACGAGCAGACCGAAACGCTTTTCCGCTGCGCCGATCACGATTACAAAACGGTTTTTTTTTGTTGGCAAAGCCGGCGAAGCAGCAACGGCGTGTATGTGATCCAGACGGTTTAATCGCACCAGGGTTAGAAGCTGATCGCGAAGCCGCAAAATTTCGCGCTGATCGACCATATGAATCTCTTCTTCGCGGATGCGCGTGATTTCCACGACAGAGGACAACGGGACAGCAAACAGGCGGCCGCCAACGCGAAACAACAAGGTCTGAATACTAGCGAGCGTCAACGGGGCGCGCAGCTGAATGGTGGTACCTTTGCCCAGCTGGGTGCTCACTTGCACAGTGCCTTTGAGCTTGCCCATAGCCGAGCGAACCACATCCATGCCAACGCCACGGCCGGACACTTCGGTAACGGCTGAGGCGGTGCTAAAGCCCGGCTCAAAAATCAAATTTAAAGCTTCCTGCTCGTTAAGACGTGCGGCTTCGTCCTGATTGAGAATTGCTTTTTCGATCGCCAGCGTGCGGAGCTTGGTGGTATCCATGCCGCGGCCATCGTCGCGTACCTCGATGACCACCTGGGCGCCCTGGTGAAAGGCGTTCAGAAAAACCGTTCCACGCGCAGGTTTGCCCGCGGCGACCCGTTCATCGACGGGGTCAATGCCATGGTCAACGGCATTGCGAACCAGATGCATCAGGGGTTCGGCGAGCGAATCGAGAATGCCTTTATCGAGATCGGTGTTTTGCCCGGTAACCTGCAGGGCCACGTCTTTGCCGCATTGTTTCGCGACGTCTCGCACGACGCGCGGGAAGCGCCGGAACAGCTGCTCGACGGGCACCATACGAATCTTCAGAACGCATTTGTGCAATTCATCGAGAACTCGCGTTTGAAAGGCCATGGCGTCGGCGAGTTTCGTTCTGACGGGATCGCGGGCGTGGCTCTTATCAAATTCGGCCAGCGTGCGATTGAGCATCGATCTTCCGATGATCAGCTCACCGACCAGATTCATTACCGCGTCGATTCTTGCAGCGTCAACTCGCAGGGACGTTTCGGTTATGGCTGTTACCGCAGCGCCGATCGCACTTCCCGCCGCGGGGGTTGGGTCGTCGGGATGTTCGGCATGAGCGAGATTGGCCTGTACTTCGAGGAGATCGTCCAATAATTCATGCTCAGCGATTCCCGCGCGCTCGATGCGCACATCCGAAACGATCGCAGGAATGCGGCAGCGTTGCGCCAGTGCTTCCGCCGTAAATTTCGTAGCCAAGGCGGCTTCAACAACTTCCACGGTGGCGGCGGCGATGTTGTCTTCCGGCCGCAGGGCAATTACCGTGCCGCTTCCGTGAAGCACATTACGAATCAATTGAAACGCGGCGGCGCGCATCAAGCTGTTGGGATCGACGCGCAACGCCAGGTTGTAAACCGATTCGCCGCGGTGCACAGCCTCGGAGATCATCAACTGCTCATATTCGGTCCAGGCGAATGTCGCTGCGACTTGCGAGCCATGCGCCTCGTGCCCGGTCAGGTCTTTCTTCGAAGAGGGGCCCTCGAGTAAGTCTCGAATCATCTTTTGCAGGTGGATTCCCGGGGGTGGCTCGGAACTACGCTCGTAAGCAAAGAGCATGGCGCCAAAGATGTCGGCGGCGGACAACACGATCTCGGCAATCCCGGCTCCCCGCGATTGCACTACCTCGGGCGTGAGTACTTCTTCCAGGGCATGAGCCAGCTCACTCAATTGCGCAAAGCCACATGCAGCGGCATCACCCTTTAAGGTGTGCACGGCGCGGCGAACTCCGCGAAGAATTTCTTCATCGCCCGGGTGAGTTTCCAGTTGCAGCCCGCCCTCGTTGAGTGCTTGCAGCAACTCATAGGCGCTCTCGAAAAAAAGCGCGCGCAGCTCAGCGCCGCGATCTTCAGGCGGGCGGCTCATGTGCGAGCCTCCAGGCGCTGGTACGCGGTACCGTTATTTTCATGGATCATTTTGAACTTTTGGGTCAGGCCAAAGAGGCTTTCGGCGTGTCCTACAAACAAATAGCCTGCCGGATTCAAGCAATGCCAGAACTTGTCGATGAGACGCTTTTGCTCTGCTTCATCGAAATAAATCATCACGTTGCGGCACAAAATAATGTCGTTGCGGCGCGGAAGAAATTCTGTTTTCAAGTTGTGAAAGTCGAACTGGACCAGATCTTTCAACTGCTGCTTGACGGCGTACTTATCACCCGTTTTTTCGAAATAACGCAGGCGGCAGGTGTAATCGACCGGCTCCATCTGGGGCTCGGTGTATTTGCCTTCCTGACCAGTGCGCAAACTCGCATAGCTGATATCCGAAGCTACAATTTCCAATTTCCAGGGAGGAGGAATCAGGGGCTTGGGAGTGGGCATTTCGAAAGGCAACGGATTTCGCAGATAGTAATAAGCCAGGGCATCGGCGATCAGGATAGCCACGGAATATGGCTCCTGACCGGCGCTGCAACCTGCGCTCCACACGCGAATATGAAAATCGCGGCGTTCCTGCTTGCGGCGGAGAATCTCTTCAAGCACAGATTTTTGCAACAAATCAAGTTGCGGGCGGTTGCGAAAGAAACTAGTTTCGTTGACGGTAAGATTTTCAAGGAGCAGCGCCAGTTCCGGACGCCCTTCGCGGCTGGTTAGCAGGCGGTAATAAGAATAAAAGGAATCGAGCTGGCAAACTTTCAGGCGCCGTTGCAGGCGGTCTTTCAGGAAGTGCGAACGGCGCTCATCGAAAAACATGCCGCATTCCTGATACACAAGGGTCTGCAACAGTTTCAATTCGGGTTCCGTCAGTTGGACCGGCGGTGCGGCGATCGTTTCCATTTTCGGCTATGCAGCCTTCCTAAAAAGCCCTCGTGGTTTGACAACCAAGCTACTTCGACGACATCGCCAGCGATTCCGCCGCTGCTTCCAGGCTTCGCAAGTCTTTTCGGTACATCAACTTTGTTATGTCCAGCAAAATGATTAAACGGCCTTTCAACTTTCCCACTCCCGTGACGTAACCCGATTCGCCATCGGCAAAAACCGAGCCAGGCGGCTCGATATCCGCGGGCGGAATTTTTAAAACTTCAGATGCCGCGTTGACGATCAGACCAACCAGCTTGTTATCGATCTCCACGACGAGGATGCGATTTTTCTTGTCGGCAACGGTGTACACCTGCCCGAATCTTTTGCGGAGGTCCATCACCGGAATGATTTTGCCGCGCAGATTTATGACCCCTTCGATAATGTCTGGCGCGCTGGGCACCGCGGTAATTTCCGAAACGCGCACGATTTCACGGACGGAGGAGATGCGTACTCCGTACGTTTCATTACCGATGCGAAACCCTACGACCTGTAGATCTTTTTCCATCCCATGATCTCCGGCGCTTCAGGGACGAACGGCTTCAGCGTATTCGAATTCTTCCGAGGTTCGAGAGGATTCGCCCGAACGTCGGGTGCCGAGCGTTTCGCCCCGGCGACCCTTGGGGTGCACAGAACGGTCGAGAACAAATCGATCCATGCTGTCTAGTAAGTTGCGGGAGAGTTTCAACATCTGCTCGGCGGCCGCGGAAAGCTCCGTGGAGCTGGATGCGGACTGCTGCACCAATTCGCGCATTTTATCCATGGCGCGAACGACCGCCTGGGCACCCGAAGCTTGTTCCTCGACAGCGGAATTGATTTCCTGGGTGATCTCGGTGAGGCGGCTGGTGGCCTTGGCGATTTGCGAGGAGCCGACGGACTGTTCGTTCGTGGCTGCGCCAATTTCCTGCGAGAACTTGTAAACCTCGGTGACCACGTTTTCGATCTTGTGCAATGCGGCGCCAAGATCGTTACCCAGGCTGAGACCTTCTTCGACGATGCGCGTGCTGCGCTCCATGTTTTCGACGGCCTGGCGTGCTTCACGCTGAATGCTTTGAATGAGATCGGCGATTTCCTTGGTGGACTGCGTGGATTTTTCAGCCAATTTTCGCACTTCGTCGGCTACCACGGCGAAACCTAAACCGTGCTCGCCGGCTCGCGCCGCTTCGATGGCCGCGTTTAAAGCCAGCAAGTTGGTCTGTTCGGCGAGGTCGTCGATGACTTCGATGATTTTCCCGATGTCGTCGGCGCGATGGCCCAAAACATTAATGATTTCCGCGGACGATTGAATGGCGTGATTGGTGCGGTTCAGTCCGTCGGTCGCTTTCTCCATGGTCTTAATGCCGGTAACAACTTCTTCGCGAGAACGGTTAGCGATATCCAACAGCACCTTCGCGGTGTCTGCCACGCGCTGAATGGAGGTCACCATCTGATCGATGGATGCAGAAGTCTCCGCAACGCTGGAGGCCTGCACCTGCGTATTCTTGACGACGTTTTGGACGTTGATGCTCATTTCGTGCATGGTGCTGGTAACTTCTTCAATGGCCGAAGAAGCTTGCACGCTGACTTTCGCGGACTCGTCGGCGGCGCCCGCGACTTGATTCGAACCGGCAGAAACCTGTCCAGCGGAATCGCGCGTGGTGCGCACCAGATCCTGAAGGCCATGGGACATGCGCGAGAAAGCGTTGCCTAGCGTGTCGCGCTTCGAACGCGGGGCGACCTCGATGGTCAAGTCCCCTTCCGCGACTGCCATTGACACGGCGGCCATTTCTTTGAGGTAGGCCACCATATTGTTAAAGGTGGTAGCCAGGGCTCCGATCTCGTCAGTGCGATGAATGTCGATGTTTTGATTGAGATCCCCGGAATCGGCGATCTCTCTGGCCACGGTAATCAAATGCGTCAACGGATCAGTGATGGATTTCGCGGTGTAGTAAGCAATCAGCAATCCCAGCAGCATGGCGAAAAACGTACCGCCTAAGGTCGCATAGGTACTTGCGTTGCTGGCCGTGTTAGCGGACTTGGAGGTCTCGTCCAGCGACTTGCTGATTTCGTCATTGGTACGATCGAGGACCACGGACGATTTGGTGAGCCATGAACTGGGATCTTTCTGCAAATAAAAAATCTGAAGATCTGAGACAGTGGCGTCACCGGCATCCACCTGGTGGCGCTTGGCCAAGAGAGGTTTCGCAAAGTTGTCGGCCCAGCTTACTTCAGTGGTTTCCACCTGCGTGAGCGCGGACTTCAGATTGTCAGACCCGTCCTGAGCTTGGCCGCGCTTGATGGCATCGGCAATGTCCAGGAGACCTTTGTTGACCTTTTCTTCGTCGCGGGGGTCGCCGCTCAGAAGATAATTATTGAGGTTCAGACGGTTCAGCATGATCTGGTAGCGCACGGCTTCAATCGTGCGAACGCTGTCGAGTGCCGTCGAGGCGTCCAGCCGCGCCGAGCGCTGGCGCAAACCAGCAAAGATATTGACGACCAGCAGCAATACCAGGACGACCAACACCGCGCCGAATCCCACGTATAGTTTCTTGCCTATCTTCATTGCCAAACCCCTCCGGGTGCTCTGGCCTCTGAGCCTGTCGCTAAAGTTTCGGCTGCAGCCCGATACTTTTTGCCCTTAAGTTCCTGAACTCGTAAAACTAAATTCGACGATTTGGGTGGTTTCTTCTGGTCCGGGAACAAACTTCCATTCCTTCACGGCGTCCTGGCAGGCCTGCACCAGTAGCGGGTGTCCGCCGACGACTTTTGTGCTGCGTACATGGCCGTCAGCTGTAATCACAACCTCGATCTTCACCTTACCGCCTACGCTCATACGTTTTGCTAATTCCGGGTAAGCCGGAGCAACCTTGGTCTTGACCTTTCGCTTGCTTTCATCAGTGGTGCCGTTTTGCGCTGATAGCCCCACTGCGCTAAAGACAGCGAGAGCGCACGCTGTGAGCATCAGTTTTTTCCATTGGCCCGTTGTCATTGAATACCCATCCCGTGTTCGTAGATAACCCCGAGAAGAGAAAGGCACGTGCAGGGCCACGGCTTTAGGGTTTACAGCCGACTGGAGCGGGGACGAAGTCTTTTTCTCAAGTGATAGAGAACTGTGAAGTTATCTCTGGGGACCCGGTGAGGAGGTTTCTCCCGAAGGCGACAAATCGTCTCATGAGCCGGCTGACCAGTCACCGGGGTCTCAGGCTGAGACGGGTGAGCAACGGGGCCCGGATTCGAAGTAGTGATTCTAGAAACACGTCGCGCCAGAATGGTTGACTCACATTGAGACTCCCCATTACGTTGGTGGTGCTTGTGAATGCGTCAAGTTGAGACGCGGGCAGTCCTCCTGAACCCATGCGTGAAACAAAGTCAAAAGTTGTAAGTCGATCTGCGCCGCGTCGCGCAGGCAAAGCTGGAAGCACAGATTTGCCTTCGGTTCGCCACGCCGATGAGCTAATGGAGCTTGCCGTCGATGCCGCGCAGTCGCGTCAATTGCCTGATTTTCTATACCGTTTCGCGCAACGTTCGGCGCGCATGTTGAACGCCGCGTGGGGTGCGGTGCTGGTGTTTCGCGGCCGAGAAACCGACTTTTACGAAACTCCACAAAGTAAACCGCTCTTCTCGCACGAAGGGCGAGGATGGTTGATTTCTGCGGCGAGCGAACCGCGGCTGGGCATTGAATTTCGCGACCTTCCAGTGGACGCGACCAGTTATACGGCCAGCGAGACAAACCGACCTACGGTGGCGTTTGTCTCCATTGCCGCCAGCGATGGCGAACGCCTGGGAACCCTGTGCCTTATCCGCAAGAAAGCACCGTTCACCAGCAATGAGAACCGGGTCTTGCAGGCGCTGGCCAGCCATGCGGCGCTATCGCTCGAAAACTTTCGCCGGTTTTCACAACTGGAACGATCGAAGCGCCAATGGGTCGAGGATATTGACGCCATTAGCGATTACATAGTGGTTCATGATCGCAGCTGGAACATCGTCCGCACCAATCGCTCTTTGTCATCGCATCTCGGTGTGCCACCGGTCGCACTAGTGGGCGAAGCCATGGCCAGCTTGCGGCAAATCGTCGAAGCGGGCAGCGATCTGCCTTGCCCATTTTGCCGGGACACCGAGCGCGTGCGCGAAGAATACGTCGCTGCGTCGGCCGACCGCATCTTTTTGATTTCCACCTCAAGGACCCCCGGCCTTACCGACGATGACATTCGCACAATCCATGTACTCAAGGACATTACCGACCGGCGGGAGGCGGAACGCCGCTACCGCGAGCTTTTCGACAGCATCCAGGAAGGGTTGTTCTTCGCGACGCCGGATGGGCGGTTTATGGACGTAAACGACGCGATGGTGCGGATGCTTGGTTACGCCTCGCGAGACGAGTTGCTACGCGCCGACGTGGGCCCTCATTTGTATCCCGCCCCTGCTGCGCGTGAGCGATTTCTTTCGAAGCTGGCTCAATATGGTGTTTTGCGAAATTACGAGGAGACCCTGCGTCGGAAAGACGGCACGCTCCTGCACACACTACAAAATATTACCGCAGTGCGCGATGCCAGCGACCGCATCGTCCAGATTCGCGGCCTGATGCTTGACGTCACTGAGCAAAGAACATTTCAATCTCAACTGCAACGCGAGCGCGATTTCAATCAGAAGATTCTGAACACCACGCAAAGCATGATCCTGGTGCTGGATACAGCCGGGCTCATCAGCTACGCGAATCGCCGCTGCTATGAAATGGGCTATCAGGAAAGCGATCTCATTGGACACCGGTTGGTGGACTGGATTGAACCGAGTCACCGCCAGGATTTTGAAGACGCGTTGGATACCACCGCGCATGGGCAGCAGGTTGAAAACATCGAGCTACGGGTGCGCCGCAGTGATAGCTCCATGGGTCATTTTTCCATCAGCTTGAGCCCCATGCGCGACGAGCAAAAAACGGTAAACAGCGTGGTGGTGGTGATGACCGACATAACCGACGCGACGTTGCTGCAGGCCAAACTGGCACATAGTGAAAAAATGGCCACTATCGGGCGCCTGGTCTCCGGCGTAGCTCACGAAGTGAACAACCCGTTGGCGGCAATTCTGGGATTTACGGATTTGTTGCTGGAGAATCCGGAAATGCCGGCCTCGGCGCGCGAGGATTTACAGATTATTTTGCAGGAGACGCAACGTACCAAGGACATCGTGCAGGACCTGCTGAGTTTCGCGCGGCAGCGCCCGGTACAACGAGAGCTCGTCAGTGTGAACAATGTACTACGCCAGACCATCAAGCTGCGCAGCTATGATTTTGCGAGTCACGGCGTGGAAGTGTTGGAAGAATTTGACGAAGCGCTCCCCCCCGCGCTCGGGGACGCTCAGCAATTGCAGCAGGTTTTTCTGAATATTTTGAATAACGCCTACGACGCCGTCCAGGAATCGAGCGAACGCGGCAGGATCACTATTGGAACCTGTAACCACAACAACGCCATCGAAATTAGCATTGCCGACAACGGCATTGGCATCGTCGATCCTCAACGCATTTTCGATCCGTTCTACACCACGAAACATGCGGGCAAAGGGACGGGCTTGGGGCTCAGTATCTGCTACGGGATTGTGCGCGCTCACGGCGGCGAAATTCAGTGCTGGAACAACGAAGCAGGCGCTGGCAGCACCTTCATGGTCCGCATTCCGTTGGCGGACACGGAATCGGCCGCGCCAACGGTCTCCGCGAAAGAGGCCGGACGATGAGCTTGCAAGCCACGATGTGGACCGGCGGGCCAATTCTGTTAATTGAGGACGAGCCTTCGGTTATTGCGTTTCTGCGGGCGGCGTTGGAGCGGAGAGGATATTCGGTGGTCAACGCCGACTCCGGTAGTGAGGGTTTGAAACGCCTTTCCGCGGGCAGGTTCGCGGGCGTAATTTCCGACATCCGCATGCCTGGAAAAGTGAACGGCGCGGACGTGCACGCCTGGATTCAGAAAAACCGCCCAGAGCTCCGCACGCGCATCATTTTGATCAGCGGAGACACAGCCAATAGTGAAACGCAAACTCTCCTGGCTCAAAGTGGCACGCCGTGTATTGAAAAGCCTTTCCGCGTTCAGCAGTTAATGTCCGTAGTGGAGAAAACCTTCGGGAAACCATGAGCGACGAACTGAAAACACGTTTATTAGTCGTGGACGATGAGCAGAGCATTCGCCGGCTGTGTATGACCATCGGTACAGCACTGGGTTTTTCCTGCACCGAAGCGGAAAGCGCGGAAGCCGCGCTGCCGCGTCTGGAAGCGGATACACCCGACCTGGTGCTTACCGATTTGAAGTTGCCTACGCAAACCGGAGTGGCGTTGCTTAAGCAGACCAAAGCGATGTTGCCGCGCACTGAAGTTGCGATCATGACCGGTCACGGATCGATTGAATCGGCCGTGGATGCCATGAAACTGGGCGCTTACGACTACATTGAGAAACCTTTTCGTGTTGAAAAAATGCGCATGTTGCTGCAACGCATGGCGGAAAAAGTTCGTCTGGTTACCGAAAACCAGTTCCTGCGCGAGCGGGTCAACACGGAAGAAAACCTTGACGGCATCATCGGCACGTCCGCCAACATTCAAGATGTGCTGCGTATGATTTCACGGCTCAAGGATACGCGCACGCCGGTGCTGGTGTCTGGCGAGAGCGGCACCGGAAAAGAATTAGTTGCGCGCGCTATCCATTTTCGCGGGGCCATGGCGCAGACCGCTTTTGTGGCCGTGGATTGCGGTTCGCTGGTGCCCACGTTGATGGAGAGCGAACTATTTGGCTACGAAAAAGGGGCGTTCACGGGAGCGATGAAAACTAAAGCGGGACTCTTCCAGGCCGCCAATGGTGGCACCATTTTTCTGGATGAAATTGGCGAGCTGCCCTTGGAGATGCAGGCCAAGCTGTTGCGAGTGTTGCAGGAGAAAGAAGTTCGTCCGGTGGGCAGCAATGAAAAGGTGAATGTCGACGTGCGGGTGATCGCGGCAACCAACCGGGATCTGGAAGCGGCCTATCGCAATGGAACGTTTCGCAAGGACTTATATTTTCGCTTGAACGTGGTCACGGTGCACATTCCGGCGCTGCGGGAACGACGTTCGGACGTTCCCATGCTGGTGCATCACTTCCTGGATCGTTACGCGCACGGAGCAAATATTCAAGTGACAGCGGCGGCGATGAAAAGCCTGCTGCATTACGATTGGCCCGGTAACGTCCGGGAACTGGAAAATTGCGTGGCCCGCGCGGTAACTCTCGGAGATCGCCAGACCATCGACGTAGCGGATCTTCCTCCGTCGATTCGCGCGGAGCAAGCCGACTCCGGGACGGCATTGGCCCAAGATGGGGGCTCCGTTTCCACTACAGCTTTGGCGGAAATGGAGCGTATGACGATTCTCCGGGTCTTCGAACAAGCCAACGGCGACAAGGCCCTCGCGGGGAAAATGCTAGGCATCAGTCGCGCAACACTGTATCGGAAACTCAAACGTTACAACATCGCCGTTAGGCCTGAATCTCACGTTGACGAGCCGCAAACGGTGTCTCAGTAAACAGGATTTGTTACAGGCTAGAAACGTTGGGCTGAGACAGATCTGTTGCACCCTGAGACGGATGAGCCTACCGGCTATTTTTCCAAATCTTAACTACCATTGATTGTTAGTGATTCGCGGGAAGCGGCGGGTACGCTTTTTTGGTGCCAGGCGTGCTTCTCTTCCCTGGGGACTCTTTCGTGTACCTGCGTCTG
Organism: uncultured Acidobacteriota bacterium; assembly: GCA_963733775.1. Classification (GTDB taxonomy): domain Bacteria; phylum Acidobacteriota; class Terriglobia; order Acidiferrales; family UBA7541; genus Acidiferrum. The sequence continues at coordinate 466,149 of CAVTEE010000007.1, forward strand.
GAGGGCTGCGAGAGACCCCTGAGTATGCAATCGAGCACTGGTGAGCCTACGTGAGACGGTTTGACGAAACGTCGCTTATCGCGGATGAGCAAAGCTGCACGGAACAGTTGGCACGATTTTTCCCTGGAGTTGCGGCCGTTCGCTTGCCGGTGCAGGTGACTGCGCTGCGCGGCGGGACGACGCGTCTGCGAGAATCCAGCGTAGTGGAGTTTGCAGGCCTGGAGCACGCCATTCTGATTTCCAGCTTGCCACTGGAATTCGACGATAAGGTGCGATTGGAAGGAAGCCGTAAAACTGATACCGCGGACGCCACTGTGGTTGCCGTGCAATATCATGGTGGGAAAAAAGCCGTGGCAGTTAAATTTTTGCGCGGTCCGAACCATTGGATGATGCACTCATGAGCAATCTGACTTCACCTTCGGCGCCCGGAACAACTGCCGAAACCAGTCAAAGCCGTTGGGCCGAGACGGTGTCGGTCTTCCCGATTTACCTGGCTTTGGCAAAACAGTTAGGCATTGCCATTCCCTTCACGCAGCGAAAGTTGCCGGATACGCCGGATGCGGAGCTCGCCAGCCAAGTGCAGACCTGGCTTGATGCCATGGACCTCCGGGTATTGGTGTACCAATTACGCCATCTTTTGCAGATGACGACGATGAACGCCAGCGAGAGCAGCTTGAAATCCCTGATCGAACGCCACCTCCGCAAACCAACGAAAAGCACGTTCGACCGCGACAAAATCGACTTCCTGCTGGTGCAATACTTTGCGCTCTGCGCACCGGCCAAGATTTATCACAAACGCATTGAACTTGCAGATGTGGCGGAGGTAATCAAGCCGATTCTCGGTGAAGTAGCGCCTGCAACTCTGACGTGGTGTGAACCTCTGGAAGGCATGATCAAGTCCCTGCACGGTTTTCGAAGCCTGCGGGAAATTCTGAAGACTAGTTTTATCGAGCAAGGGCGGAAGGTCAAAGAGGCCGCCGGGGGAATGTTTTACGACCCGTCCGCGCTGCTGGCGTTTATCCGTTTTAATTTTATTTTGCGCCGCACGTTTATTGAGTTGATGCATGCTGACCTGATTGCCACTCGTGCTGGCATAGCCAAGCTGGAGGCATCGGATGTCCACGTCATCGATTGCCGCAATACCGGTTTGTCCGGGGCTGAACCGCTGACCAAAATAAAGAAACTGGCAGACGAATGGAAACAACCCTTCCAGAAAGAATATACGGAGCGATCCGTTAACCAGGCTTTTGAGAAGTTGCTCGGGCTGCGCGCCGATGTGGAAAATGCGCTGGAGAAGAACGCTGCAAAAATGTCCGACCGCCTGGTCATCGAATCGGCGAAGGGATTTAGCCTTGAATCCCAGAAAAAGTCAGCCAGCTCGCCAACCGCCGTATCCGCCGCTCTGTCTAAGGGCACCGGTAATGCTTCGCAAGAGATTGAGTCTGCGCAGAAAGACCAACCGCCGCCCGAGGCCCTGGATTTCGAAGCTTGCATGGAAAAGATCTGGGAGCAATTGATCGCCACACCACCATTGCACGGCCGCTCCATGACCACCGTAAAACTCGGCGACACGCGCATTCTGTTGTCATCCTGGGAAGTGGCCGCATTCGTCAGTGAAACGGGGACCGCTGCAGAAGACCTGCGCCGCGCTGTGGCTGCGCGAGCTATGGTTTCCACCGCGACCACCAACGCGAAGGACAGAGGTCACACTTTTGCCCTTGATAAGGCGCTCGCGGTCGGGCGCGTGGAAGCTTCGCGGCTCCAGGAGCGCGTGGACGTTGCCAAGCAAGCCAAAGATACCGAGGCCGCCGTCAATCTCGGGATCAGCACCAAGCGATTGCTGTCCGCGCTGGATGAAGCAGAAAAATTGTAGCGTGAACATAATTTCCCCGGTCTTTGCGGGTGAATACTTTTGGGATGGATTGCCCTTTGCCGAACACCAGCGTCCTGATTCTGACTGATGAAACCGAATTCGCCCGAATGGTGGCTGGGTGTTGGCAGGCGCAGCGCAAATCACCCGACATCACGGTTTTGAATAGCAAGCTGTGGCGCAATTACGACGCGACGGCGCACGACCTCATTGTGGTTGGCCCAATCAGTGGCAGGAAGCATCACGAGATTCTTGGTTCGCTCAATCGCCAGGCGGCTGTCATTCTGTGTATTTCCGCGGATGCCCGCGAGTCTGAGGAATTGCGCGTTCGCTACCCACGAGTTCTTCACGTGCAGCAGCGGGAAGACTGGACAAGCACCCTATTGCTGCTGGCTGGCGAAACATTGCGGCGTATGGAGGCCTTGAATGCCGCGAGACAGGCGGAACGCGAGGCCGCTAAATATCAGCGCCTGGCTACTCTCGGACGTTACATGACGGACATGAAGCACAGCGTGAATAACGCCTTGACCTCCATGCTGGGCAATGCTGAATTGCTATTACTGGAACCCGGCCAGCTTTCGTCGCAATCCCTGGGGCAGATCAGGACCATCCACAGCATGGCCATGCGCATGAACGAAATCATGCTGCGATTCTCATCGCTTGCGAGCGAGATGCGCGAGGCTGAGAATGCTTCTCAAGCTGAGACAGAAGCGGCGGATGCTTCGGTGCCGTCCAGGCAATAGAGCCGCATACCTCGCCGTAACCCCTTGTTTTACCGGCCCTTACTCGATACGCAACATTCCCTTGGCCACGCTCAAGGCTGGCCGCTGGCGTGCACCTTTGTTTCCCGGATAAGTCCGAGGTTTTAGTGGTGCAGAAAAAAGTGCTCATTGTCGACGATTCACCGGCCGAAGTTCTGCTTATGCACGGAGTCTTGGAACGTGAAGGTTACCGACTTGTCGATCTGCATGACTCCACCCGTGTGGAAGAAACGATCGCCTTCGAACAGCCCAATGTGATTCTGCTGGACGTGGTAATGCCCGGGAAAAACGGCTTCCAGGTTTGTCGCGAATTAAAAGGTCACGACTTATACAAAACTATCCCGGTCATTCTGGTCACTTCCCGGGACACCGCCAGCGACAAATTCTGGGGTGAACAGCAAGGCGCCGACGGGTATGTCACTAAGCCTTTTACGTCCGAAGAACTGTTACGAGCTGTACGGCGGTTCGCATGACAATTTTTATGGAGATTTACTAAGGCGCGATGAATCCGTTTCTTCACCTTGAGCCGCTAGCGGCAGACGAAAGCACCGGCAGCTTGCTGGAAGCTCTCGGTCCTATGGAAGAGCGCCGGCCGCAGTCGCAGTACTGCGTGTTTCGCAGCGGGCGCGAACGATTGTGCCTTCCCGTTTTGGACGTTGAGGAAGTATTGGATTGGCCGATTTTGACCAAAGTGCCGCTGAGCCCGGCCTACTTGGTGGGTATCTTTAATTTGCGCGGCACGATTGTGCCGTTGATCGACATTGCCATGACCGAAGGGCGGCGGCCGGGACTCTTGCCGCGCCATGTTGTGGTGGCATCGTTGCCTGCCGACGGTCATCACGAAATTCTTCGCGTAGGAATAGCCGCCGACGAAGTGATCGGCACTTATTCGGTAAATAGCGAAGAGGTGCTGGAGCAGGCTCCTGAAAATGTTCCGCATTGTATTGGAATGCTGCGGCACGACGACCGGCTCGCATTGGTAATTGATTTACGCAGACTGTTGGAGGCTTTCCCCGGACCAAGTATTTAATTTTATGTGGGCATGATCCGTCGATCGCTGACGGGACGGCGAAACGAATTTGGAGGAAGTATGAAATCGCGACTGAGTTCTACCATCTGGACGCTGGTGGTGTTCAACGGCATCGTGCTGGCCGCCGTTATCGCACTGGCCTATAACGCTGGGCACCAATCCGGCAACGCATCGATCCTGGACTTCGCAGCCTTGCCGAGTGGTGCAGTCGGCAGTGTCGCGTTGGCGGTAGGCCTCGCGCTGCTGATGACCATTATCATCGCGTGGAAACTTGGCGGGTCACTGCTGGCTCCCGTCAGCGACTTGGCCAAATTTTCTGAACGCCTGGCCGTCGGGGATCCTAAGGCGCGCGCGGAGGTCACTTCCACAAACGAACTCGGCTACATCGCAGACAATTTGAATCGCGCCGTGGCTAAGGTGTCGAAGGCTGCGAACAATCAGGAGTCCAGCGACGCGTTGCAACGCAGTATCACGGAACTGTTGACGGTCATCAATCAGGTTGCGCGGGGGGATTTGTCGCTACGCGGAAAAGTAACCAATGATGCGCTGGGCAACGTTGCTGATTCCGTGAACTACATGCTCGACAACTTCACCAAGGTTCTCGAGCGCGTCCGCAAAGCGGCTATGGAAGTTACGGCGTGCTCTAACAACATTCTGGTCGCAGCGGACCAAATGCAGGCTGGCGCAACGCAGCAGGATCAGGAAATTACCAATACTTCGAGCGCCGTGGAAGAGCTCACGGTCTCCATGAAGCAGGTTTCCAACAACGCGGAAGCCAGCGCCGAAGCGGCGCGCCGCGCTTTGGACGCCGCGGAGCAAGGCAACCGCGCCGTTCGCGACACGCTCGAAGGCATGCAACGAATTCGGTCTTCAGTGCAAGCCACGGCCAAGAAAATTAAATCGCTGGGCGATCGTTCGTTGGAAATTTCGGAAATTATCAACGTGATCAACGACATCACCGAGCAGACCAACCTGTTGGCTCTGAACGCAGCCATCGAAGCTGCACGCGCAGGCGATGCCGGCCGCGGATTCGCGGTCGTTGCCGATGAAGTTCGCAAGCTTGCGGAACACAGCCGCAGCGCCACCAAAGATATCGCCGCACTTATCAAGGCCATTCAAGCCGAGACCAACGAAGCAGTGGTGGTCATGGAAGAAGGCACTAAGGAAGTGGAAAGCGGTGCGACCCTGGCAGATCAAGCGGGCCGCGCTCTCGACGCCATTTCGAATGTAGTGCGTCAATCGGCCGAATTAGTGCAAGAAATTTCCCTGGCTTCCAAACAACAGGTGCGTGGGACAGAAGGCGTCGCGCATGCGATGCAAATCATCTCCAACATTACGCGGCAGACTTCGCAAGGGACCCGCGGAACGGTGGCCACGGTCAGTCAGCTTGTAAAGCTGTCGGACCAACTGAACGACGGCCTGGCACAATTCCGCGCGTCTTCCAAACAGGGCGGCACTCGTCAGGAAGAATCGGAGCGCGTTCCAGTAGGGGCGTCGCGGTAGAAATTTCCTGAATAAGGTAGTTGGCGAGTTGCTGAACGATTTCTAGCTTTGGCAAGGGCCAAAGCCGAACGGAATAACCAAGCGTGAGAGCCGCGAACGAGCGCCAGGTAACAGAGCTCGAACTTAGTGAGCATGAGTTGAGCGAGATCCGCATGCTGATTGAAGAGCGTACGGGAATTTGTTTCGACAAGTCGCGTGAGCGATTCCTGGTTACTCGTGTGCGCGAACACTTGCAGGCTCGGGGCTTCGAACGAGGCACGGATTTCCTGCGTGCCGCTCGAAAGAGCAACTTGGAATACGAAGCGCTTCTGGAGCGGCTGCTTACTCAAGAAACCACTTTCTTCCGTTACCCGGCGGTTTATGAGGCCTTTCAAAAGCGTGCTTTGCCAGAATTGCATATAAAAAAGTTCTGGAAGAATCCGCGCACCCTGCGAGTCTGGAGCGCCGGCTGTTCCACGGGGGAAGAACCTTATTCCATCGCCATCAGCATCGCGGATACCTTGTCATTTGCGGACGCCTGGGATGTGGAGATTCTAGCCACCGACGTCAGCCGTGTGGCGCTGAAACACGCCGAAAATGGCAACTATTCCGGACGCAGCATTTCCTCGGTCAGCGAGGCGCAATTGGCTGCGCACTTTAACCCCGGTAAAAATGGGCAACAGATCAAGCCGCGACTGCGCAAGATGATCAATTTCACGCAGATGAATTTGGCTTCCGCTGGTTACCTCGGACGCATGGATGTAATTTTTTGCATGAACGTGCTGATTTATTTTTCGGAACAGCGCCGCCGTTCGCTGGTGCAGCACTTTTACGACACCCTGGAGCCAGGCGGTTATCTCTTTCTCGGACATTCGGAATCCATCTCCAAGATGCCGGTGAAGTTCCAGGCCATTGTGCTGAACGATTGCATTCTTTACCGTAAACCGACACCCGACGAATTGCAGAAACCGGGCGCGCCGGCAGAGGGACGCTCATGAGCTCTCTGCAACGCGAGGGTATGGAGCTGTTCCTTCAGGAAGCTTCCGAGCACCTGCAATACCTGCGTGAGTATGTCGGGGTGTTACAGGAAATTGGGCCGCGCCACGAAGACCTCGAACGTTTATACATTGCGGCGCACACTCTGGGAGGCACGTCCGCCAGTTACGAATTCCCGGGATTTGCGGAGATCGCTTCCAAACTGGCGCACGTCTTTCAATACGCTATGAATGCTCCGTTGGGCGACGATCTTCATGGCCCGCTGGCGGAATTCCTGTCTGACGCAATTTCCTTGCTTGAAACGGACTTGCTGGAGATCAGCGACAAAGGCTCTGAAACGATTGACGAAATACACGCGTTTAAGGAGCGTTACAGCTTCGCATTTCCGGAAGCAGCAGCCAAGACCACTTACGCATCACCGGCGCAAACTGAAATTCCTTCCACCCCAGTCACGAAACCGTCGACGATTTCCGTTACTGGCTCATATTTTGACCTATTGCCACCGGACGATGAGGTCCCCAACGAGATTCTGGAATTTTTCCAGCCAGAGGCTGAGGAGCATCTACAAATTGTCAGCGATTGCTTGATTTCGCTGGAGGGCAACAACAATCCCGAAGAAATTAACAAACTTTTCCGTGCTATTCACACGCTGAAAGGCTCGGCCGCTCAGGTAGGTTTGAAACGCCTCGGCGCCATTGCTCATCGCGTTGAAGATCTTATCGGCCGCTTGCGCGACGGCGAAATTGAACCCTCTCCGATGGTTGTCGATGTTTGCCTGGAGTCCATTGACACATTGAAGAAAACGCTGCACAAACAGTGGGCCGATGAGCGTGAAATGCGCGCCGGCGTGGATTCCCTGCTTGGTCGTATCGCGGAATTCGCTCCGCTGGACCCCGAAGACACGGATTTAGCGATACCCGCGAATACCGCCACAACAACGGTCGCTGCACTGGAAGAAATCAAGCCTGACGTAAAAGCCATGATTGCCGCGAAATTCCAGGCGGGCCCGACTGCGGCAGTCAAATCGGTGCGCATCGCGCTGGATCGTCTCGATCGCATGATGAACACTGTGGGCGAATTGGTCATCAACCGTACACGGATGGTCGGCCGTGTGTCGGAACTTGAAAAGCTTGTTGATACGCTGAACTTCTCGAAAGAACGACTGCAAGGCAAAGTTTCGGAATTCCAGGAAAAATACGAGTTCAACCGCGTCAGCTCCCAGGCCAAATCGGCGGACTGGAATACCAATACAACTTCGCAAAGGCTCACCAGCGCGGCTGCCGGCGACACTTCTTTCTGGTCCGATTTCAGCGAACTGGAAATGGACCGCTATGACGACTTCAACATTTTGTCGCGTTCCATGGCAGAGATCTCCGCCGACGTCAACGAAGTGCTATCGCAACTGCAGGGCTATATCGGACGAGTGGAAGGCGATATCGATGAATTCACCAAGCTAGCTCACCATTTGCAGGATGAATTTACGGCCGCTCGGATGGTGCCCATCGGCACATTGTATTCACGGTTGTCGCGGGCCGTCCGCGACGCGGCAAAGTCCGCCGACAAACAAGTGGAACTCGATTTAGGCGGCAGTGAAACGGAACTAGACAACAGCATCATCCAGCAGATTTCTGATCCGTTGGTTCACCTGGTGCGCAACTCGGTCGCACATGGAATCGAATCCGCCGCGGATCGCGTCGTCGCTGGGAAGCCGCAACTCGGGAAGGTCAGCTTGCGGGCCTATCACCGGGGGAATCACATCTACATTGAAGTGCAGGACGACGGACGAGGCATCGATTATGACCGTGTGCGGCACAGCGCCATTGAGCGAGGCCTGGTCTCCCCGGAAACGGCCGATCGCCTTACCGAGCGCGATTTGCGCGAAATGCTTTTCCATCCGGGATTCTCAACCGCTCCGGTGAAGACCGAGCTTGCTGGGCGCGGCGTTGGGCTGGATGTGGTGCGCGCCAATCTCAACACGCTGAACGGCGAAATCGATATTCAGAGCACCACCGGGGTGGGCACCACCTTTACTCTGAAAGTTCCGCTGACGTTGATTATCTCGCCCGCTTTATTCGTGCGTTGCGGAGCCACCAGCTTTGCGTTGCCGTTAGCAGTGGTGGAGGAAATTCGGCGCCTGCGTTCCGACGAGATCGAAAATGTGGGGGGCAAGCTGCTCACCAAGGTTCGCGATGTGGTCACCGAAGTTGTGCGCCTCGACGGCTATCTCGGCTTGCCGCCGCTGGAAGCCATCAACGGTTACTTCCATATGGTGGTAGCCAACACCGGCAATCGCCAGATCGGTTTGGTCGTTGAAGAAGTAATCGGCAAAGACGAAATTGTTATCAAGAATCTCGGCGAATATCTGCGCCGCGTAAAACTTTTCCCTGGAACCACTATCGCTCCCGATGGCAGCTTGATCCTGTTGCTGGATTTGAACCGCATGGTCGCCACTGACCCGACCGAGCGCCGTACTTTGCAAGCCACAGCCAGTGCTGCACGCATATTTGCACCGGGGTCCGCAGCCGTCGCTCACGGCAGCATTCCCGCGGAGGCTATCGATCGCGTGACGCGCGAGCGCCTCATCGTGGTGGCCGACGATTCCATCAGCGTGCGCAAGTTTGTCGGGCGCATGCTCGAAAAGAATGGCTACGTCGTGAAACTGGCGGCCGATGGATTGGAAGCAGCCGAACTGGTCACGCAACACGGCTGTCACCTGGTCATCACCGACCTCGAAATGCCACGGATGACTGGTTACGAATTGATGGTGCAACTGCGCCAGAACGCCAGTACTCGTCGAATTCCGGTGATGGTAGTGACTTCGCGTGCTGGGGCCAAGCATCGAGATCGTGCCTTAAAAGAAGGCGCTGCCGCTTTTCTGACCAAGCCGGTGCAGGAAGATCAGCTACTTGCGGCGGTGGAACAGCTCATGGGGAAGGAAGCGGAACGGCACCTCGTTCCGGTTAGTTAAATGACCATGGCCGCCAACACTCTCAAGAAAATTCGCGTGTTGATCGTGGACGATTCGGCGTTTATGCGAAAAGTATTGGAGACCATTCTAATCACCGACGAAAACGTGCAGGTGGTCGGCCATGCGAAAGACGGCCGGGAGGCTGTGAGACTGTCGGAGTCACTGAAGCCGGACGTCATCACCATGGACATCAACATGCCGGTCATGGATGGCTTGCAGGCTACCGCCGAGATTATGACCACCAATCCGCGACCCATCGTGGTGGTCAGCTCCGAATCTCGTCAAGGAGCGGCCAGCACCTTGCGCGCGCTGGAACTCGGCGCCATCGAATTTGTTGCCAAGCCTTCCAGCGGGATTGACCTGGACATGCACAGCGTTCGAGAAGATTTGCTGCGCAAAGTGCGCCTTGCCTCGAAAGTGCGTGTGGTGCGCAGCGCTTCGCGAATCGCATCCGCAATTACAAATGGTGACGGCAAAGCGCTTTCGGCGCCGCCCGCTCCTGCAAGCAGGCCAAGTGCCGCAGCGACAAATGATCAACGCTTTCCGGTCGTGGTTCTCGCCGCATCCACAGGCGGACCCGCCACGGTGATGCGTTTGGCTCCCGGGTTCACCCGAGATTTTCCCGCGGCCGTAATTCTGGTGCAACACATGCCGGCGGCGTTCACCACACAATACGCGGCGCAACTGGCCGAGTTCACAGGCGCGCGCGTTAAAGAAGCCGAAAACAATGAAACGCTAACTCCCGGAACATTTTACATTTGTCCCGGTGGTCAGCATTTGCGGGTGATGAACACCGGCCGTATTCAACTAGATGGCAGCAGCGGACGCATCAACGGTTATCTCCCAAGTATTGACGTCGCTATGGAAAGTGTCGCTGCCTTTGCCGGGGCGTTGAGTATCGGCGTAATTCTAACCGGCATGGGAAATGACGGGGCGGCCGGGGCCAGCGCAATAAAATCCGCCGGTGGAATGGTATTGGCGCAGGATGAAGCCACTTCGGTAATTTTTGGCATGCCTTCTGAGGCTATCAAAGTTGGAGCAGTGAGCCAGGTTCTGGGCATCGACGACATTTATGCCGCGATCGAGAAGCACGTTTTGGCGATCTCGCGCATTGCTACGGTTGGGGTGCGCTGATGCAATTTCCTGCTCCCAGCAAATCGCCGGCGCTGCGCACGGAACAAATTATTTTGTTTCGCGTTAGTGGACAACTCTTCGCGGTGTCCTCAGGATCCGTGCAAGAAGTTCGTAGCGTGGATAGCCTGGCTGGTTCCGCCGCGGAAATCACCGGGGCGGGATTGAAAAAGGTGCGGCACATCGTGCGCCGCGGCGATAAATCGCTCTTCGTGGTGAACGCAGCTTTACATTTTGGATTGCCGGTAACGGCAGGCTTGCTGGTATTCGTGCTGCGCCGCACGCGCACGGCGCTGCTCGTCGATGGCATAGAAAAAATGACCACCATGACGCGATTGCAGGCGCTTCCGCAGGCCTATTGCAACGAAGAACGCATCTGGTATCGCGGTGTCACGGCGCTGGAGCAAAATGTTATTCCGGTCGTGAATCCCGAAGGTTTTTTGACCTCTGAAGAAATCGCGTTACTCGAACAGTCCCAGCTCCCCGCAGCCTCCAGCGTAAAGGCCGCCGCAAGCTCCAAAGGATCGATCCATGAACCCGCGTAACGAACAGGGTTCGCAGTCCTTCGTGCTGCTGCGGCTGGGAGACCGGCGCTTTGCGATGATCGCCAGTCAAATTGCCGAGCTGGTGGCACCCAGCCGCGTATTTCGCTTTCCGCACCGAACCGAAAATGTGGAGGGTGTAATCCTTCGTCGCGGCCGCATCGTGCCGGTCTGTGATATGTCCGAAAAATTAATCGGTAAGAATCTTCTTACGCGCCGTTTTTATTTGATTGCCGTGCGCAATTATGGAGAAAAATCCGAGTGGGTCGCGCTGCCGGTGACCGGGGAATGTGAATTGATCGCCACCGAAATGTCTCCCGCAACAGAAGCCGATGCGCCATACGTGGCAGGTTGGATTTCCTACGACGGCAACGTTATCGAAGTCTTGAATATTGACGCGCTAACGCCTGGGCCAGTTACCGCACCTGCGGTTTGCGTGCCACTTGAAATGCAGGAGGCCACCACATGATGGTCGGCGGCCGCCCTGCCAAGATTTTGCTGATTGACAGCAACGTTTACTTTTCAAAGCGCCTGGGAGATGCGCTGCGAAAAGAAGGCTTCGAAGTGATTTCCGCCAATCAGGCGGCCTTTGCCTTGACTACGTTGGAATATGACGCGCCGGTAGCGATACTGTGCGCCACCAACATGCGCGAAATGAATGCTCTTGAGATCGCCAGCATTGTCCATGCCGACCCCAAGAATGCGGCCCTGCCGATCATTGCTATTGGAGATGGCAGCCAGCGCGCCTTGCTGGAATCTTTTCAGGCCGGATGCGATGACTATATCGACAGGCACCGCTCGCCAGCGACGATCGCCGCGCATGTGAAGCAAATCATCATCAGCAAGGCAGAGGGCTTTCATCCCACGCAAATGCTCGATCAGTCCAACACCAGCCTCAGCGGAAGCCTGGCGCATCATGACCTTCCCGGCGTAATGCAGATGCTGGGGCAGGCTCGCCAAACCGGCGCTTTGCACATCAATGCCGGCGAAATTGATGCCCTGATGTTTTTTGATGCTGGAGAAATAACTCACGCGGAAAGCGGTAATTACTTTGGCGACGAAGCGGTCATTCACATTCTTAAGAGCGTGCACGGCGGCGACGGCGTCTACAAGTTTGTCTACGGAACGACTTCTCTGCAGCGTACCGTGCTGCGAACCGCTACCGACCTGATGCTCGATGCCATGCGCGAATTTGATGAAGCTACGCACGACATGGCGGATAGGAACGCACCATGAGCGAAGCGCTCATCATGCCGCCGGGCGGCGAAGTTGCCGTGAAGCGCGCACCCACGGTTTATTTCATCGATGACAGCGCCACTATGCGCGAAGTTATCAAGATTGCATTTCGCCGCGAGAATATTAATGTCATCACCTGCGCCGACGCAGCTTCGGCCCTGGCGCAATTCGAACAGAACCGTCCTGATGTGGTGATTACCGACGTGATCATGCCCAACCAGGATGGCTATGCGGTTTGCAGTCAGATTAAACAGCATCCGGAATTTGGCAACATACCAGTGGTGTTGATGTCTGGCGTTGTAAATAAAAGCGTCGCCGACAAAGCGGTTGCCGTGAAAGCAGACGAGCTGATTCGCAAACCATTTCAACCGCAGGAGCTCATAGGACGGGTAAGAACTTTGCTGGCTCCGAAAGAATCGGCGGCGATCCAGGCGACCCGCGAACGGGTCAATTCGAACGCCCTTCAGAGTTTGTTTGCCCCAGCGCCCCCGGCGGCTGCCCCACCCGTGTCGCCCGCCATGAATTCAGCAGCAACGGAAACGAGCGGTGAGCCGGCGTGGCCGCGCGCACTCGCCGAGGCCTTTTCGCCGCTGTTGCCGCCGTTTTCGGGCAATGGCGCTCAACAAGGTCAAAATCAAAAGACAACTCAACTCGCCGGCACTCCGCAGCCATCAGTTCCGCAGACAAATCAGCAATCGTCCGCTGCGCCATCATCGCGAGAGATAGTGATGCTTCGCGCGGAAGTCGCGCGGCTGGAGTTGCTGATTAAAAAAGTCCAAACCGAATTGCAACTCGAGCGCGAATATAATCAGGCGCTCGAAAAGCAAATTCATACACTAATCAATTCAAACTAACGTCGCCTGGAATTGTTACTGGGAAGCTTATTTCCAGAGGCTATCTTGGGCTTGGAGTTTAAACCCTGCTTAGCCCTGGACTGATTTAATTCAGTCGCGAACCCTTCAGCATGTCTCTCACGGCGCGCAAAATCACCGCACGGCTGAACGGTTTGGTAAGCAATCGCAACGCCGGATCGGAATGCGCGGCTTCCACAGCGGCGTATTCACTGTAACCGGACATGAAGATTACATGCAGGCCCTTGCGCTTTTCCTGTATGCGCGTGGCTAATTCCTGACCGGTCATCCCGGGCATGACCATGTCAGTGACCAATAAATCGATTGCGCCCGGGTGTTGTTCCGCGAGGCGCAAGGCGTCGGCGCCGTCACGAGCCTCCAATACTGTGTACCCGCCGGATTCCAGAAATTCGCGCGCGACCTCACGGACTTCCTGTTCATCCTCGGCTAGTAAAATTGTTCCCGCACCGAGAGGTGCTTCGGTGGATGGCACCGGAGAAGCTACGTCTTCGGCCTGATCGACACGCGGTAGATAAATCTTGAAAGAGGTTCCCTTGTTGATCTCGCTATAGACCCACACGTAACCGCCGCTTTGCTTCACAACTCCGTAGACCGTCGAAAGCCCTAAGCCCGTTCCCTTTCCTTGACCCTTGGTAGTGAAAAATGGCTCAAAGATTCGCGCTTGCGTTTGCGAGTCCATGCCCGTCCCGGTATCCGACACCGCCAGCAACACGTAGCGGCCGGGCTGGACCAACGGATGCACTGAGCTGTACGCGCGATCCAGATCGGCGTTGGAGGTCTCGATAACCAGCTTGCCGCCCGAGGGCATCGCGTCGCGAGCATTTACCGCCAGATTCATGATGACCTGTTCCATCTGGCTGGCGTCGGCCCGAATGACTCCCAAGTCCGGACTAGTTCGCAGAACCAATTCGATGTCCTCTCCGATGAGCCGCGGCAACAGCTTGCCCATTTCTTCGACAACGCCGTTAATGTTCATGACTCGCGGCTGCAAAACTTGCATGCGGCTGAAGGCCAGGAGTTGACGGGTCAACGCTGCAGCGCGATCGGCGGCTCGATCGATGTGTTCGATTTTTTTCAAAATTGGCTGCGGCACGGGAGTTACATTCAACAACAGCTCGGTGTGACCCTTGATTACCATCAGCAAATTGTTAAAGTCGTGGGCCACGCCACCAGCCAGCCGGCCGACTGCCTCCATCTTTTGCGCCTGTCGCAACTGCTCTTCGAGTGCCTGGCGTTCACTGATGTCCTGCGCGACAACCATGCGCACCTTGCGACCGCCGTACTCCAGAGGGTGAGAAATAATATCCGCTTCGAAAATCTTGCCGTCCTTCTTGCGATGCTTCCATACCCCGTGATACTCGCCAGGCGCGTCCCAGTCTTTCTGATGATGCTCGCGGAGTGCGGCGTGTTCTTCAGGGGGGCGTATGTCAAAAACGGTTATGGCCGCGAATTCTTCCGCGGAGTAACCGTACTGGCGGACCGCAGCGTCATTCACCTGTATAAATTTGTATGTTTCGCAATCGAAGACCCAGGTAGGCAGCGGATTGTGCGAAAACAGCAGCCGGAAGGTGGATTCGCTCTGTCGCAGCGCGTCTTCCGCGCCGCGCCGCTCAATCGCCAGCGCGATATGCCCGCCTACAGAATCTAAAAACTCCAAATCGCGAACGTCGTAAGCGTTCTGATTTTCATAATGCTGGACGACCAGCACGCCAATCGTAGCCGTAGGTGTTTTCAGCGGCACACCCAACCAGGTGGGCGAAGGCGAGCCTACCAATTCCACGTCCCCATTTTCAGCCAGGCGGTCGAATTCCGGCTGCGGTATCAACATGGCGCGCCCGGTGCGAAACACGAAAGCGGTGCAGCTCCTACCTACCTTCTGAGGCGGTGGGGCCACGTCGAATCGGTCCACGAAGAATGGAAAATGAAACGAATCCTTATCGGCGTCATGCAAGGCGATGAAACAATTTTCGGCATACAAAACTTTTTTGAGGGACTGGTGAATGTGTTGCAGCAACTGGTCCAGGTTGGAGGTTTCATTCAGGGCATGGACCACTTCGATAATTACCTGGCGCTCGGACTCCATTCGCTGCAAATCCGTAATGTCTAGCAGGCTGACCGCGATTCCACCCTGGTCATTGCCTGGATTGCGCCGTGCCTCGGCGTCAAACCATCGCCACACGCCGTCGGCGCTGCGCAGCCGGCACCTGACATTCACGGTGGTTTCGAGGTTCGCGTTTAAGCGCCGGAGCGTTGCAAGAAATAAATCAAAATCGTCTTCATGGATCAATTCGGCGACAGGTTTGCCCACTATCTCGAGCGGCGTATGGCCCAGAACAGTGTGCAACGCGGGATTGACAAAAAGTATCGTGCCATCAGCGTCGAACACGGCCAAAAGCTCACGCACGCATTCCAATAACGCCGGAAGTTGCCCGTTGGTGTTCACCAGGACGAGGTCCGGAGATGGCAGCTGGGACATAGAGTGTCGTTAATGGTGTATTTTCTCGCCTTAGCAAAAGGTCACAGAAGGGCGGGACGCGCAAACACACTTCTTTGATGATAGACCGTGTCCCGGGAATGGGCGGAAACATTAGTGAATCTTCATGCGAATTGATGACTGTCCCGAGGTACAGGCTTATGGGTTCGCGCGTAGCGCGTAAGGCTTAACTTGAGCAATCATAACGGTCTAATTTTCTGAACCAGAGGAGCGCGAGAAATGCATGACACCTGGAAAGACATGTTTGTCCTGGGCCTGCCGTTAGCCGAGAAGATTCTTCGACCAATCTTTGTGTACGGTTTTCTGGTTATAAGTTTGCGGCTCTCCGGCAAACGTGAGCTCGTACAGCTGAACCCTTTCGATTTGGTGGTGTTGCTGACGCTTTCCAATTCCGTGCAGAACGCTATCATCGGTGACGATAACAGCGTCAGCGGGGGAATCATCGGCGCGACCTCCTTATTGGCCGTCAATTATCTGGTGGTTCGCTTTCTTTATGGCCACAAGCGGATCGACCAACTCGTCGAAGGCGATGCCGACGTGCTCATCGAGAATGGCGCTGTGCGTTTGGACCGGCTGAAGAGAGAGCTGATTAGCCCGACGCAATTGGAAGCTGCCGCGCGTAGGCAGGGCTTTGAATCGTTGAGCGATGTGCAGAAATGTATTCTTGAACCAGGGGGAAACTTGACCTTTATCGGCAAAAAACCCGCCACGGATGATATCCGCCATCAGGAAGTGGTTGAGCGCTTGAAAAATTTAATGGAGGAGGTCGTTCGACTTCGTGGCGAACTACCGCCCGCCAGCGCCTAGCCAGTCCAATTAGTGCAGATGAATTAAAAATCCTGTAGAGGCGAAAATAAGTCCCACGATTGCCACTACTATTCCGGCTATCCAGAAGGCCTTCCGCTTGGTCAGCAGAGTAATGGAGCAGATTACCAGACCGACTTCCAGCAGGGCCTCGCCGCCGTCAAAGCGGTCTGCCCTGCGGCTGACGGTATCGCGCTCTTTTTCCAGATCTTTGGCTTTGTCGCTGATGTTTTCCTTGTCATCGTTGTAGCGTTCCACTTCCTGTACATATTTTTCGCGCAACGTAGCGTTCTTCTCTTTGTCCACCGGCGTGATTGTCCCCAGCAGGTCCACCATGCCCTGCATTTCATGAAGACGAATATTCTTCGCCTGGTAGAAGGCCCATTGATCGGTAGCTTGAGACTGCAACAGCAGTTCTTCGGTGTGCGCTCGATGCCCGAGCAAAGTTACCGCCGCCACCAGCACCGCCAGAATTGAAATGGTCAGGGAAACGGGCAGGACGTGCGGATCGTGGGCTTGCTCCTCTGCTGTTTCCGGCAATTCAAAATCCTCGGCCACTCAATGATTCTCCCAGTTTAGTTAATTCTTCAACGACTCACTTGCCGCTACCAGCGTGCGCTCGATGTCCGCATCGGTGTGCGCCGCGGAGACGAAAGCCGCTTCGTATTGCGATGGAGCCAGAAAGATTCCCCGCTCCAGCATGTTTCGAAAGAATTCACCGTAGCGTTTCGTGTCCGATTTTTTGGCGTCGCTATAATTGCGCACCGGTTGTGACGCGAAAAACAGCGTAGCTAGTGAGCTGATGGCGTTCACCTGCGCTGGTACTCCGGCCTTCTCCGCTGCAGCGCGCAGCCCGTCCGCAAGCCGCCGCGCCCGTTTCTCGATTGCCTCGTAGAAACCGGGTGCGGCCAACTGTTTCAGCGTCGCAATTCCAGCGCTCATCGCCAAAGGGTTCCCGGCTAATGTTCCTGCCTGATACACCGGACCGAGCGGCGCGACGTTGTTCATCAGTTCCGCGCTTCCGCCGTACGCCGCGACAGGTACGCCGCCACCGATAATTTTGCCGAATGTAGTGAGGTCCGCCTCGATTCCCATGAGCTGCTGCGCCGTACCGTTATGCAGACGAAAGCCAGTGATGACCTCATCCACAATCAGCAATGCGCCATTCCTTCGCGAAATTTCTCGCAAACCTGCAAGGAAGCTCGGTTCCGGCAAGACCACGCCCATATTCGCAGCTACTGGCTCAACGATAATCGCCGCGATCCTATTCTGATGGTGCTTGAACAGGTGCTCCACCGCATTCAAGTCGTTGTATGGCGCATTTAACGTCAATGCAGCCAGTGCGTCCGGGACCCCAGGACACTCCGCGATACCCAGAGTCGCAAGACCCGATCCCGATTGCGAAAGAAAACTGTCCGAGTGCCCGTGATAGTTGCCTTCAAATTTAACGAGGAGGTCTCTCTTGGTCACCCCACGCGCCAGCCGCAGCGCGCTCATGGTGGCTTCCGTGCCGCTGGAGACGAACCGAATCTTTTCGATGAACGGAACCGCGCTGGTGATTAGCGTGGCCAGCTCAACTTCCAACTCCGTGGTGGCGCCAAAGCTCGTGCCTCGCTCGGCTTGCTTGGAAATTGCCGCGGTTACCGCTGGATGCGCGTGCCCCAATAACATGGCGCCCCAAGAGCACACATAATCGAGCAGTTCATTTCCGTCGGCGTCATAAAGAAATTGTCCACGCCCACGATCGACGATGAACGGTTCACCGCCGACAGAACGAAACGCGCGTACCGGGCTATTTACGCCGCCAACCAACACCTGTTCCGCGCGCTTAAAGATCTCTCGCGAGCGTTTACCGTCGAGTTTTGGTCTAACCTGCGATTGTGCGGGATTCATTGCTGTGCCTGCGGGAGGCTCACGCGCGTAGCCACCGCGCGGCGTCCTTGGCGTGATAGGTCAGGATAATTTCCGCTCCAGCGCGTTGAATGCTTGTCAGTATTTCCGTCACCACACGCTGCTCGTCCAGCCAGTTTTTTTGTACGGCGGCCTTCACCATCGAGTACTCCCCGCTGACATTATAGGCCGCCACTGGTACATCGAATTCGTCCCGCACGCGTCTGATAATATCCAGATACGGCAGCGCCGGCTTCACCATCACCATGTCCGCGCCCTCGTCCAAATCCATTTCCACCTCTCGCAATGCTTCGCGCGCATTTGCGGGATCCATCTGATAACCGCGGCGGTCGCCGAACTGGGGCGTCGACTGTGCTGCTTCACGAAAAGGTCCGTAGAACGCGGAAGAATATTTCGCGGCATACGCGAGAATCGAAATGTTTTCGAATTTATGTTCGTCCAGCGCTTCGCGAATAACACCGACGCGTCCGTCCATCATGTCGGAGGGAGCTACGATATCCGCACCTGCCCGGGCGTGCGAGACGGCTTGCTTCGCCAGAATATCCAACGTGGCATCGTTGGCCACTTCGCCGTCTTCGATCACGCCGCAATGCCCGTGGTCTGTGTATTCACAGAGGCAAACGTCAGTGATTACTAACAATTTGAGTTTTGCTTTGCGGATTGCCTCTATGGCGCGCTGCACCACGCCATCGGGGGCAACTGAGCTCATGCCCCGGGCGTCCTTTTTCTCTGGAAGCCCGAACAGAATTACTCCCGGAATACCCAGCGACTCGACTTCGCGACACTCTTCGACAATCTGATCGGCCGATTGCTGAAACACTCCAGGCATGGAGCTGACTTCCTGCCGCACCTTTTGCCCGGGACAAACAAACATCGGATAGATTAGCCCTGCGGCGCTTAATCGCGTTTCGCGAACCAGTCCGCGCAAGGCTTCATTGCGGCGCAATCGCCGCCCTCGGTGCGTCGGAAAGCTCATTCCTGAACTACTCCGACAGCGGAGGCTTTCCGCGTACCCGCAAAGTGTTGATTCAAGATCGCGATGACGGCGTCCGTCGTGGTGTCCGCGGCCACCAACAAGATATCCACCCCCGATTGGCGCAACGTGTTTGCGGTTATCGGGCCGACGGCGATGATCGCCAAGTGGTTTTGCAAATCACGGAGCTTTTCCTTGCCCAAAATTCCAAGGAAGTGCTCAACCGCGGTGGGACTAAAAAATAAAACCGCCTCGACTTCGCCATTCACGATTGCCGCGATTTTCTGATCGTCGAGATTTACCGGTGTGACGGTCCTGTACGCGATTACCTCCGTGACCTCCGCGCCATAATTTCGCAAAAGTTGTGGCAAATCCGGATTGGCGCGGTCGCTTCGCGGTAAAAACACAGTTTGGCCCCGCAGCTTTTCTCCCAGTTCATTGGCGAGCGCTGCCCCGCTGTGCGTTTGGGCCTGGTAGTCGACAAAAAAGCCCGCGCGTTCCGCCGCGGTTGCGGTGGTCGGTCCAACGGCTGCGGCGCGCGAACGTCGTCCCGCCACATTTCGCAAATTGCCTCGCACCTCAGCGCGCTTAACTACCGCGCGCACCGCATTTTCGCTGGTAAAAATAATCCAATCGAATTCTTCCAATCGATCTAGCGCTGCGTCCAACGGGCCAAAGTCCTCTGGAGCAGAAAAGGCCACCAGTGGCAGCAGAATCGGCAAAACGCCGAGCTTGCCAAGTTTCTCGACCAAGTCAACACTCTGACGCGCCGCGCGCGTAATGACTACGCGTTTGCCCGATAGCACGGACTCCGGAGTGGCGCCGATTCTATTCACGTTGTCGCCCCACTTCCTCAAGAATCGTTTGCGCGCCAGTTTCCATCAGCAACCGCGCCATCTGCTCTCCAAGCTGGACGCCCTGGTCGGCCGCGCCCGTCAAGCGCTGCTTCACTTGTTGCTGGCCATCCACCGAGGTCACGCATGCGTCCAGTACCATTTCGCCGCGCTCGATTCGAGCCCAAGCCCCGATGGGCACTTGGCAACCGCCCTGTAGCGCGCCCAGTAAAGAGCGTTCGGTAATAATTGCGGCCCGCGTTTCTGGGTCATCCAACTTGGACAGAAAATCGCCGGTCTCATTGTCGTTCAGGCGCGTTTCCACAGCGATGGCGCCTTGTCCCACGGCGGGCATAAAAATTTCCGGCGCAAAAGTCTCCGATATTCGCTGGCTCAATCCCAAGCGGTCCAAGCCTGCCTTAGCCAATACAATGGCGTCATACTCTCCGTCGCCGACTTTGCGGAGTCTGGTGTCGACATTACCGCGCAATTCGCGAATATCAAGATCCGGGCGCAACCGCAGAAGCTGCGCTCGACGGCGCAAGCTGCTGGTGCCCACTCGCGCGCCTTGCCGCAAATTCTCCAGCGTTGATCCTGTCGGAGAGATCAAGCAATCGCGAATATCGTCACGACGGCAGACCGCCGGAAAACTCAATCCGCGGGGCACTTCCGTGGGAATGTCTTTGACACTGTGCACCGCGAGGTCGATGGATTCGTCCAGCAGCGCGTCTTCCAATTCCTTGATAAAAATGCCCTTTCCGCCGATCTGCGACAGCGGCACTTGCTGCATTTTGTCGCCAGAGGTCTTGATAATGATTATTTCCGCCTCTACTCCCGCGAGCGCAAAAAGTTGCTTGCGCACGGACTCCGCCTGCCATTTCGCCAACAGGCTCCCTCGTGTTCCGATGCGCAAATGTTTCATTGTTTCTCCCGGTTCGAAAGAAACAGGTCGCGCAACGCTTCCACGTTCTGGATTTTCCGCCGCAGTTCTTTTTCGCCGCGCAAGCGTTCGGCGGGTTCCAGCAATAATTTCTCCAGCAGCTCGCCCATCAACATTTCCATCTGTTGGCGGTCGTGGGCGCTCAGATGCTTCATGGTTTCCATGCGTTCGTGAACAAAAGCGGTGCGTTCGTGCTGCAAACGCGCGCGCAGCTCGTCGACCAAGCCCACCAGTTCGACACTGGCCTGCCAGGAAAGAAATTTGCCAACATGCTCGTCGACAATCGTCTCTGCGCGCGGAATTTCGTTTTCTCGCATGGCTCGGCTTTGCTGCACAATGCTACCGAGATCGTCCAGGTTGTACAGATACACATTGTAGATTTCAGCTGCTGCCGGCTCGATATTGCGTGGCAAACCGAGATCCATGATAAACAGCGCGCGATTGCCTCGAGCACCCATAGCTTGCTCTAGAGTGGCGCGCTCCAGAATTGGCTCCTCGGCGGCGACCGACGAAACAATCACGTCGGGGGTCCGCAGTGCATCGCCCCACTCACCCCACGGCACCACCGTCCCGTGAAATTCCGCCGCCAGTTTTTCGGCGCGCTCCAGCGAACGGTTCATCAGCAACAATTGCCCGATGCCGCGATCGCGCAGTTGCAGCATCACTTGCTCGCTGATGGTTCCAGCTCCTAACACCAACGCGGTGTGTTGACGAAGTTTGCCAAAAATACGTTCCGCCAATTTGACTCCTGCGGAGGCCACCGACATTGGCCGCGCGCCCAGCTCGGTTTCCGATCGTACTCGCTTCCCCACTTCCAGCGCGGCTTGAAACATACGATTCAATACCGGTCCGGTCGCTCCTTGTTCGTACGCAAATTTATACGCCTCACGAACCTGGCCAAGAATTTCCGCTTCACCTAACATCATCGAATCCAGCCCAGCGGAAACGCGAAACAAGTGGCGCACCGCGTGCCGGTCATAATGGTGATACAGCGAGACGCTCAAAATATCGGGCCGCACCTTGTGAAATTCGCTTAGAAAAGAGGATAGCCCCGCCGCGCTCTCGTGCGAAGTTTCAGGCGGCACACCATAAATCTCACTGCGATTGCAGGTCGACAAAACCAAAGTCTCTTCGAGTATCCCTCGCGAACGCAGATCGCTGGCGGCGCGGCTCGCCTGTTCCGCGGTATACGACACGCGTTCCCGCACCTCCACCGGAGCGGTGCGATGATTTAATCCGACGACAACAATCTCCATCAGGCTGGCCACTTATCCAAGTACTGCTCCCTAGAAATACCTGTGGCTATGCGATAGATACAGGTTCACAACCGTGAAGCTCATCACCACCACAAAAAAATTGAATACGCACAGCTTTGAAGCGCGCGCCCCACGCCATGCGGTGCTGCGCGCCAACTGGAAGTACAGCAAATAGAGAAACAGCACCACCAGCGTGATCACATATTTGGGATCATAAAACCAATATTGACCGGTGAGCCGGTCGACCCATATGAATCCCAGCATCGTGCCGATGGCGATGGAAATCACTCCTACGAGGACGCTGGAGTGGCTCATGCGCTCTAGCAATTCCAGTGACGGCAAACGCCAAACTACGTTGCTAAGCTTGTGGTTTCGCAACAATCGCTCTTCCGCGAGATAGATCACACTCAACACGAACGACAGCGCGAAGGCCGCGTATGCCAGGATACTGAGCGTGACGTGCAATGCGAAAATAACGCCATGCGCCACCGTCGGCGATAGTCGATCCGCGGGTGCGAGGTGGGCAATCAAAAAAAATCCAAGAATAAACGGCACCGCGAACGCCCCTACCGAGCGCTGCTGGTGATAAAACTCGAGAGCGAGATAGGTCAGCGCCAGCAGCCAACCGAATAACGACATCGAGCCGTAGAGGTCGTGATAAGGAACGGTGTGCAAGCCGCGCGACCGCTCCAGCAACGCAAAATAATGCGCCAGCAGCCCAAGGCCCAATAGCACTGACCCGCATCTTCCCAACAGCTCCCTGCCGGTATTCAAAAATGCCAGGTAGCAACCCCAACTCAGCGAGTACGCCGTCAGTGTCAGTATGAAATAGAGATGGCTCATCTTGGTTCTATGCCAGCCGCAGCCCGTACGCTTCTGGCGTCACGTCTCTGAAGCGCGCAGAAATGTCAGGAGCCCTATATCCTGAGTATAGCCCACGGGAACAACCACTTACATAGCGTACGCATCGGCCCCGCAGCAAGAATGTGCCGGATTTGCTATTCTCTCTGCGGAACCCAGGCAAGCGGAATTCAGGTGATATGCCGCCACTAAACACACTTACGGCCGCCGAACGCGACGGGATCGACCGCAAGGACCTCTTCCTCCGCGCTTGCCGCGGTGAAGCCCTAACTCGCGTCCCTGTTTGGATGATGCGGCAGGCCGGACGTTATCTGCCGAAATACCGCGCCATTCGTGCCAAACGCCCATTCCTGGAAGTTTGCAAAACTCCCGACCTGGCCGCCGAAGTCTCTTTGCAGCCGTTTCGCATTCTGGGGGTCGATGCGATCATAGTTTTCTCGGATATTTTAATTCCCGCCGAAGCCATGGGCATGCATCTCGAGCTAAATGACGCCGGCCCCAATCTTCCCAGTCCCATCCGAAGCGCGGCCGACGTCGCCAGCCTGCGCATATTCGATCCTGAAACGGAGACTAAATTCCTGCCAGATGCCATTCGCCTCATCGTAAAAAGCATCGGCCCGGATGTGCCGGTCCTGGGTTTTGCGGCGGCTCCTTGGACTTTGGCCTGCTACATGGTCGAAGGGAAAACCAAAGAGGGCTTCGCGACGGTTAAGAGCTTTCTCTACCATGAGCCCGAGACGTTCCGGCTACTTCTTAACAAAATCGCGCAGGCCACCATTCCTTATTTGCGCGCACAAATCGACGCTGGCGCTTGTGCCGTACAGTTGTTTGATACCTGGTGTGGAGAGCTAAACCTGGAAGACTACGAAAATTTCGCGCTGCCGGCCGTTCAAGAGGTCATCGCAGGGGTCAGCTCAGGTATCGGGGGCAAAGTTCCGGTAATTTACTACACCAAGGCTTCTAATCATCTGATGCCAGCGGTAGCCCGCGCCGGAGCGACCGTGCTGAGCGTCGATTGGCGTATCGATCTCGCCGCGCTGCGAAAAACTCTTGGCCCCAAAATCGCGCTCCAAGGAAACGTCGATCCCGCTGTTTTGCTCGGGCCGACCGGCAAAATCCGTGAGGCTACGCGACGCGCTCTTTCACAATTGAACGGAATAGGCCATATCCTTAATCTCGGCCACGGCATCTTTAAACAAACACCGGTAGAAAACGCTCGACTCTTTATCGAAACCGGCCAGCAAACGGTGGTCGACTCGGCGGGCAAAATGAATCAGCCAACTTCCGCTGCGTATTCGCGCTGAGGATCATGACGTGACACTGACCACTCCCAGCCTCCAACGCATGCGCCAGGAATTGCAAATCAGTGAAGAATTTCTCGCACGCTATAACCGCCCGGGACCTCGTTACACCAGCTACCCCACTGCGCCAGTCTGGAATGAGGCATTCGGTCCTGATGATCTTGAATCCGTCCACGCCGAAGCGCAAAAGGCGCAGACACCCGTTTCGCTGTACATGCATCTTCCCTTCTGCGAAAGCTTGTGTCTTTTTTGCGCCTGCAACGTAATTATTCAAAAAGACAAACGCGTCGCGATACCGTATCTCGATGTACTCAAGCGCGAAATCGAACAGGTGGCACGAGGAGTTTCGCGTGATCGCCCCGTAGTGCAATTCCACTGGGGCGGCGGCACCCCTACATATTTGACTCCAAAACAACTTGAGGATTTATTTGCGTTTGCGCGCGAATATTTTAATTTTTCGCCGGACGCGGAAATCGGCATTGAAATCGACCCCCGGGTAACCACTCGCGAACATCTCGAGACTTTGCGTCGCCTGGGCTTTAACCGTCTCAGCATGGGCATCCAGGATTTTCATCCCGAAGTGCAGGCGGCGATCAACAGGATCCAGCCATTCGAATTGACCCGCGATTTGCTGCTCGCCGCGCGCGACCTGCACTTCGACAGCATCAATGTCGATCTCATTTATGGTTTGCCGTATCAATCGCCGGAACGCTTCAGCCACACCGTCGATCAGATTCTCGAGCTGCAGCCTGATCGCGTCGCTCTATTCAGTTATGCGCATGTGCCGTGGCTCAAAAAGCAGCAAGGGGCCTTCGCCACGCATTTGCCGGAAGGCATGCAAAAATTTCAAATTTTTCGTTCTGGCCTGATGAAATTTATTGAAGCTGGCTACCTGTACATCGGCATGGATCATTTCGCCAAACCCGGCGATGAGCTGGCCGTTTCGCAACAACAGCGAACTCTGCACCGCAATTTTCAGGGCTACACCACCAAGGCAGGAGCCGACCTGTACGGCATGGGCGTCACCGCCATCAGCGCGTTTCAAAATGCCTACGCGCAAAATCATCGCGATCTCCCAAGTTGGCAAAAAGCCGTGCGGGATCGCGGCATCGCCACCATGCGTGGTTATCGCCTGTCAGACGAGGACCGCTTGCGCCGCGCGGTCATCAATCGGCTTCTTTGCCACACCGTAATTGTGAAAGATGAAATCTCTCGCGAATTTGGCGTCGACTTCGATCAATACTTCTCCGCTGAACTGAGTCAGCTTGACGGGCCCCGCGAGGATGGTTTGGTG
Source organism: uncultured Acidobacteriota bacterium (assembly GCA_963733775.1). GTDB lineage: Bacteria > Acidobacteriota > Terriglobia > Acidiferrales > UBA7541 > Acidiferrum. The sequence goes on from CAVTEE010000007.1 coordinate 491,704, forward strand.
ATGTTGGACGATAAGGAAGTGCGCGCTACCTGGCTTGGCAGAATCTTCATTCGCAATCTTGCGATGATTTTCGATCCGTACCTCGAAAAACAGCACTTGAACGCCATACCCTTATTTTCAAAAACTCTGTAGCATCAACGTCCATGCGCGCATCATTCCCGTGACTGCTCACGTCCCAACTTTGGTTGTTGGCGCGGGAATTTCGGGCTTGGTGTCCGCCTACGCGTTGCGCAAGGCGGGCGTCGACGCACAGGTTGTCGAGTCCGCCGCCGCTCCCGGCGGTGTGATTCTCACCGAGCGTCGCGACGGTTATTTGCTGGAATATGGCCCGCAAAGCTTCAACGCTACGTCCGCGCTACTCAATCTGTGCCGCGAATTGCACATCGACGATCAACTCCTCCCCGCGCCAGGTAATGCGCCTCGTTACGTACTCGTAAAAGGCAGCTTGCGGCCAGTTCCACTCAGCCCACCGGCATTCATCGCCTCATCTTTGTTCGGCCCGCTCACCAAGCTGCGAGTCCTGGGCGATATTCTCGGTCGCTCTATGCCGCCTCAGAAGGACGAATCCGTCGCTGCTTTTACCCGCCGCAAATTTTCACGTGAACTCCTGGATAAGCTGGTAGGCCCGTTCGTCTCCGGCATTTATGCCGGGGATCCAGAGAAGCTAAGTGTGCGAAGCGCGTTTCCTCAGTTATACGAGGCGGAGAAATCCGCAGGCAGCGTCATTCGGGGTTTATTGTTCTCGGCAAGAAAGCGCTCTGCGTCGACCGAAAAACCTACTTTACAAACCTTTCGGGAAGGCAATCAAACATTAATCCCGGCCCTGGCTGCGAATCTGGGATCCAATCTCCGTTGCGGCGTTACCGCCCAACGCATCAGCCTCACAACGACATCGGGGGGCACTCCAAACTTCGAAGTAACGGTCATAGCAAACGGCCGGGGAGAAGCTCTCACCACCAATCGTCTGATCATCGCCACACCAGCTCAGCAAGCCGCCACGTTGCTGCGCGATGTTGATCCGCAATTCGAATCTGTCCTATCAGCGATCGTTTACGCACCGGTTGCCGTAGTTTCGCTGGGCTATCCCGAGAGCGCAATTCACCATTCGCTCGAGGGTTTTGGTTTTCTCGTGCCGCGTTCGTCCGGATTACGAATCCTGGGCACAGTTTGGAACTCCTCGCTGTTTCCCAACCGTGCTCCCGACGGACACGTTTTGCTTACAAGTTTCGTGGGTGGCGCCACGGACCCGAGCGCCGTCTCGCTGCCAGAATCCGAAATTTTATCCATCGTACATCGCGAGCTGGCATCCGTACTTGGCATCTCCCAGCCCCCATCGTTTTCGCACGTCCAAGCCTGGCAATGCGCCATACCGCAATACAACCTCGGCCACCTTCAGCTTGTGGGTAGGCTCGATCAAATGCAGAGGAAATACCCATCGATCCGGCTGATCGGCAATTATCTTCGGGGCCCGGCCTTGGGTGCTTGTGTCGAACAAGCCTTGACCATCGCCCAGGAAGCAATTAAAAAAGACTACGCAGCATAGGGATACTCGCAATGCACGTGCGCTCATCCAGTTAACCGGGTATTCCGTATTCTCAGTCAGGAGTAGAAGCTAGACCTCGTGTTCCTTGCGGCATTTGGCCCAAAGGATGATCGCGAAGCGTCCCCCGACGCTGCGCTGGTGCGTCTGCTTCTTCAAAACGACGTGGGCGCGTTCGAAAAACTCTACGACAAGTATTGCCGCATCGTTTACTCGCTAGTTCTAAGAATCGTTCAGCAGTCGGGCCCTGCCGAAGAGGTTGTGCAGGACGTGTTTTTGCAGCTGTGGCGTAATTCCGCGCAGTACGACGCCGCTCGCGGCCCGTTCGTGCCTTGGCTGCTAACCCTGGCGCGAAATCGTGCGCTCGATACCCTTAGACTTAAAAGCGAGCGGCAGCGCCGCTTGGAAAATCAGAGCGACGAATTGTTTTCCGTCGTGGTAGCGCCGCAATATGAAAAGGAGTTGGACGAAAAGCGCCGTGCTGAACGTGTTCGCTCTTTGGTCGGCGAATTGAATCCGCAGCAAAAACGCGCTATTGAACTAGCCTACTTTCAGGGCCTGAGCCACAGCGAAATCGCCGCAGAATTAAAAGAGCCGCTCGGTACCGTAAAAAGCTGGATTCGCAACGGGTTGATACGGCTTAAGGAAGGATTGCACACCGCGTCGTGAGCAATTGCGACCAATTCCGGGAGATGTACGAAGCATACGCGCTGGGCGCGCTTGATCCGCCCGAGCGCGCCGCGCTGGAAGCTCATCTCGCAACCGGCTGCGCGGAATGCGCGAAGTCAGTGGCGGAAGCGCGTTGGGTGGTCTCACAGTTGGCGTACCTGGCGCCGGAGGCTGTGACTTCGGACATGCTGAAGGGCCGCCTCATGCAGACCGTGCGGTCGGAAGCAAAACCATCGTCAACAGTTTCGACCGGAGCCACGATAACAGCTCCTGGCATTCCCTATTGGTTGTCAGCCGGAATCGCAGCTTTGTTGCTCTTGACTCTTTACTTTGCGTGGGATGCGTACCGCCTGAAGGAAGAATTGCGCGCTGCCAACGAGCAAAATCAACGAAACGAACAAATGGTCGCAAGTGCGCAAAATGAGAGCGCCGTGACTCAGCAAAAGCTCGCCGCCATGGAAGAGCAAATGGCTAAAATGCATCGTGAAACCGCCATTTTGACCGACCCTTCCTCGGTCAAAATAATGCTGGCGGCGCAAAAGATTCAGGCTCCCCAGATGGTCGCCATGTGGCACGCTAAATACGGCATTGTGCTTACCGGACAAAAGGTCCCCATGCCGTCCGGCAACCGCGTTCTGCAACTGTGGTTGATACCAAAGGCACCCGGCGGCAAGCCTATGCCAGCCATGACGGTGCGCCCGGACGCCAACGGAAACTTCGTAATTTTGGTTGCCAATCCGCCCGTCGCCGGGAGCGACACCAAGGCGCTGGCCATCACCGAAGAGCCGGCTGGCGGCAGCGCTGCACCCACCACGACGCCAAAGTGGGTCGGAGCGATGACTTAGAAGATCGTTTCAAACTGTCCGCTGGAATTATTTTCCGAAGCGCAGTCGCAAGCGCGTTTTTCTTCGCTCTGCTGCTTCTCGAAACCGCCGCTTTTCTTCCGCAGTTTTTAGCAGCAGCGGCCGCACGGTTTTAGGCTGCTTGGTGTATTCGTCGATGGCCACAAACGTCACATAAGCGGTGGTGGTGTGCTTGCGCTGGCCGGTCAGAATTTGCTCAGAAAAAACTTCCACGCCTATTTCCATCGAGGTGTTAAACACGCGGTTTACTTGCGACTTCAGGATCACCAGCTCACCAAGGTTCACCGCGTTGCGAAAATCGATGTAGTCCACCGAGGCCGTCACCACATAGCTGTTCGAATGGCGGGCGGCAGCCATCGCCGCAGCCATATCCACCAGGTGCATTACTTGCCCGCCCAAAAGCTTTCCCAGCGGGTTCGTCTGCGCCGGCAACACTACTTCCGCCATCTCCGAGCGCGAAGCGCTCACCGGTTTCGGCGTCAACTTCGAATCTGGTGTCAAATTTATGGTCCTATTTTTTTCTCGCTTCATTCGTCCCCGCACCACGCAATTTTGGAACCGCGCGTTCCATCCGTATACTACGGTAGCCATCATGACAGACCAAAAGAAAACCCGCAGGCAAGTGCTGGAAGAATTCGTGCAGAAGTCCCCTGGCGACGCCTTTTCGCGCTACGGACTCGCTATGGAATGCATGAGCACCGGCGACGCCGGAGCAGCTATTCTCAACTTCGATGTGCTGCTCAAGCAAAACGCCGACTATATCCCCGCTTACTTGATGTACGGTCAGCTGCTGGTCCGCGAGTCGCGGCCCGATGAAGCTAAACACATCCTTACAACCGGCATTACTGCCGCGGGCAGAAAGGGCGATCAGCACGCCGCGTCGGAGATGGAAGCCTTGCTGGCCGACATCAGCTAAACCGGCGGTTACACGGAAAATTGAGCTCTACACAATTCCCACCCCGTGTACGAAACTGGCACGTAATCAGCAACCATTGACTCGCTCTGGTATCATCTCCTATGGTGCTAGTGCGGCCAGATCGCATCCCGCTCTTTCCTCTTAACGTCGTCCTTCTTCCCGGCGCTGAACTCCCTCTGCATATTTTCGAGCCCCGTTACCGAAAAATGGTCAATCAATGTATGAGTGAGCGTTCCGAGTTTGGCATGTTGCTTTCCATGCCCAACGGCGTCGCGCGCGTCGGTTGTACCGCTGAAATTATGGAGGTGCTCAAGCGTTATCCCGATGGCAGGATGGATATTATCTCCGTGGGACGCATGCCGTTCCGCGCCGTGGAACTTTTCACCGACAATCCATTACTTGAAGGTCAGGTTGATTACCTGGAAGATCGGGAAATTTGCAATCAGCCTCCCAAGCCCGAGTTGATCGAACTCTACGAGACTTGCCACACGCTGATTTTTGGTGATTACCCAAAAAACCTAGCCACCGACACCGCGGCATGTTTTTCTTTTCAAGTGGCCGCGGCCTTGCCCATGGATTTGATGTGGAAACAGCAGCTCCTGGAGCTTCGGACCGAAACCGAACGCCAGGAAAGATTAATAGGCTACCTTCGCGGCTGGGCCCCGCATCTACAGAAGGTAGGGTCTGTGCGCGCCCAATCGGCTGGGAATGGGCACGGATTGAATTAACGATGGCGGGAGAACTCTTTTCATCTCTGAGCCGAATCGATTTTCATCCGGCAGTAGCAATCGTAACGTAATCCATTTTTGGGGACCTAATGACCGCTAGCACATCACTGAAGTCTCACTCGCAACACCCGAAACCTCGTACTCTTGGAGAATTGAAGGGTATTCCCGATTTTGATGCCGGGAGTGTCTCGCGCTCAGTGAAAGATGAAATTCGCGGCAACCTCTTGCGCTTGATCGAACGTGGCGAGCCGCTCTTCCCTGGCATTCATGGCTATGAAGACACGGTTGTGCCGCAGATCGTGAACGCGCTGCTCTCCCGTCACAATTTTATTCTGCTGGGATTGCGTGGCCAGGCCAAGAGCCGCATCTTGAGAGGCCTGATCAATTTGCTCGATGCCGAAATTCCTGTGGTAGTGGGTTGCGAAATTAACGACGATCCGCTGAAACCCATCTGCCGCTTCTGCCGCGACAAAATCACTGCCGAGGGCGATAACACGCCAATCGCATGGATGCCCCGCGATAGCCGCTACGTCGAAAAGCTGGCTACGCCGGACGTCACCATGGCCGATATCATCGGCGACGTTGATCCTATCCGCGCCGCTCGCGGTGGCCGCGATCTATCTGATGAACTGACTATTCACTACGGTTTGCTTCCCCGCGCCAATCGCGGAATCTTCGGCATCAACGAGCTGCCCGACCTGGCGGGGAAAATTCAGGTCGGACTTTTCAACATCATGCAGGAGGGCGACATTCAAATTAAAGGCTACCCGCTCCGTTTACCGCTCGACGTGCTGCTGGTCTTCACCGCAAATCCCGAAGACTACACGGCACGCGGAAAAATCATTACGCCGCTGAAAGATCGCATCGGCGCGGAAATTCGGACCCACTACCCTGCCAGCGTCAAGGAAGGGATGGTCATCACCGCACAGGAAGCGTGGGTGTGCCGCACAGCGGGCCGCGCCATTGAAGTGCCCAACTATCTTCGCGAAACCGTGGAAGAAATTGCTTTTCAGGCACGCGAGGACAAGCGCGTCGACCGCCGCTCGGGAGTAAGCCAGCGTCTGCCCATCGCCACGCTGGAGAGTGTCGTCAGCAGCGCCGAACAGCGCGCTGCCCGCACGGGAGAAAATGGCTGCTACGCCAGCGTCGCAGACATTTATGCTGCCCTTCCCGCCATCACCGGAAAAATGGAGTTGGAGTATGAAGGCGAATTGAAAGGTGCCGATACTATCGCGCGCGAATTGATTCGCACCGCGGTCGGTCGGGTCTTTACCAAGTATTTTGGCGAAGTAAACTTTCAACCGGTGATTCAGTGGTTCGAATTGGGCGGAGAGCTGAAACTTCCTGAGCTCGCCACCAGCGACGAACGTTACCGCCAATTATCTAAAATCCAGGGCCTCAGCGAGCACGTCGGCCGAATTGGCGCAACGGACACCAAAAATCATGGCGCCGTTGCTGCCGCTTCAGAAATGATCCTGGAAGGCCTCTGGGCCCATCGCCGGATCGGACGCAGTGAAGAGCGCGGGTATTTCGCCGAGAAACAAAAGCCGCAGGAGCCGCGCGAAACGCAGTCGTCGCGTGGGCCGCGACGCCAATTCAATTAGCTTAAACGTGCAACAAAAGAAGTCAGCTGGGGCCAAGGAATATTTATGAAAGTTATTCGCTACGGAAAATATGTTGGTGAGCCGGCCGACGCCGTCGACCTGGACGAACTGGTCAAGCGCATGGGCGACTTCTTCCTGCAAAGCGGCTTTGAATCGCAATTTTACGGCGTCTCGGAAATGGACAACCAACGTTCCATGGAAGCCTTGAAGGACGCCATCTTGCGCGCGCTGCAGGAAGGCGACTTGTTGCCCGAAGACGCTATGAGCGAAGAGCTGCGCAAGATGCTACAAAGCCCCCAAGCGCAGAACAGCCAGGCGGTGAAAGATTTGCTGGAAAAATTGATGGACCGCCTCGCGCAAGAGGGTTTCATCAATCCACAGCAGCCTCCGCAAGTCACGCCGCCGCATCAGAACACCGCGCGCGGCAGCCTCGGTCAGCCACAAGAACGTCAAACCGAAGCGCGCTTCGAAATCACCGACAAGACCATCGATTTTCTCGGTTTCAAAACGTTGCAGGATTTGATGGGTTCGGTAGGGCGCAGCAGCTTTGGCCGTCACGATACTCGCGATCTATCCACCGGAGTGGAATCCGGCGGCGTCTCGCGCCCCTACGAGTTTGGCGACACTTTAAATATGGACGTAAGCGAAACGCTGTTTAACGCTGTGCGCCGCGAAGGCGTCAAAGTACCCATCGAGATGACCTACTCGGACTTGATGGTCCATCAGTGCGAATATCACAGCTCCTGCGCCACGGTGCTGCTGCTCGATTGCAGCCACAGCATGATTCTTTACGGCGAAGATCGCTTCACACCGGCCAAGCGCGTGGCCATGGCGCTGTCGCACTTGATTCGCACGCAATATCCGGGAGACACCCTGAGCCTGGTGCTTTTCCACGACAGCGCCGAAGAAGTCCCGCTCGGCGAGCTAGCCCGGGTGCAGGTCGGACCCTACTACACCAATACCCGCGAAGGTCTGCGCATGGCGCAGCGCATTTTGCTCCGCCAGAAAAAAGATATGCGCCAGATCATCATGATTACCGATGGAAAGCCATCGGCGCTCACTCTGGAAGACGGCCGCATTTACAAAAATGCTTTCGGCCTGGATCCTTTCGTAGTGGGCCAAACGCTCGAGGAAGTAAACAAGTGTAAACGCGCCGGCATCCTGATCAATACCTTCATGCTGGCCACTGATTACAGCCTGGTGCACTTCGTGCAGAAAATCACCGAAATGTGCCGCGGCAAAGCCTACTTCACTACACCTTATACCCTTGGCCAGTACCTGCTGATGGACTACATGCAGCGCAAAACCAAGCAAATCCATTAAAACTCAGCGCAGCACCTCGCGTTCAACAAGACTTGCGATAAACTATATGCATGGGAATCTTGCAGCGGCTTTCGCGCTGGGTAGGTTCAAGCGAAAAAATGACCACTATCGTTGCCGGCCAAACAGCGCCGGATTTCTCACTGAAATCGATCGACGGAACGAGATATTCTCTGCCAGAACTCTTAACGCGGGGTCCGGTCTTCGTCTCCTTCTTTAAAGTGTCGTGCCCGGTATGCCAATTTACCTACCCATTTTTGGAGCGCCTCTACAAACGCTACGGCGGAAAAAACGTTTCCTTCCTCGGAATTTCGCAAGACAACGCGCGCGTCACCAAGGAATTCGCCGATGAGTACGGGGTCACGTTTCCGATGGTGCTGGACGCCGAAGACTATCCCGCCTCGAATGCTTACGGTTTGACGAGTGTCCCCACCAACTTCCTGATCGATAGCAACGGCTCAGTAAAAATTGCGAGCATGGGTTTTAATAAGAAAGATCTGGAAGCCGTCGCTGCGGAACTTTCCGAGCGCGTCAAAATCGCACTCTCAGCGTTTTTTCGCCCCGATGAGTCTGTCCCCACCAACAGGCCCGGTTGAGGATCCAAAAATTAGGTTCGGTCGAACCTAACAAAATCAAAGCTCACCAATCGTTCTTCACCATGAGTAGGGTGCCCCGAGTTCGCAGTTGAGGTTGAACCCGGGTCTTGGGTCTTGGGTTTTGTCTTTTGCTCTTCGGTTTTGTCTTTGATCGTTGGTTTTTCTTCGATCTTTAACTCTTCTTCGACTCGGTTCTTCTTCGATCTTCACTGAAGTAACCGACTACGGAACTATTTCCACCACTTCCTTCTCCAGCCACTTCTTCTTGTGTTTCGGCGGACGTTTCCTCTTGTCCTCAATCAACCGCGTATTCGCCGGCGCGATCCCCGACTTTCGCGCCGCCCGTCGGGCTTCCGTTCCCTTCTCAAATTTCTTCTTACCCACTTTTCTCATATGCCCCGCCATCCACAGCACATCATATTACCGTTGCGTTCCGTGCCCTTCGCTTCGTAAGCTCTTGGCCGGACGATTCTACGATCCCGGAGCCCATGTGAACACTAGCTTAAAATTTCCAATACTCGTCGGCACATTTTTTTTGATGAGCTTTGGCGCTGCCAAAGCGCAGTCGCAGTCCGTGCCGGCAGCAACGACCGCGAGCCCGCAAAATTCAGCACCGCCTGTCGCGATCTTGGCAGGGCACCTCATCGACGTGCGTACCGGCCACGTAATCGCCAACGCCTATATCGTCGTCGAAAAGGATCGCATATCGCGCATCGTCACAACAGCTCCAGCAGGCATGAAACTCATCGACCTCTCTAAATACACGGTCGTGCCCGGACTGATTGATTGCCACGCGCACCTGCTCGGCAATCCGAAGGATCAGTCCGCCATGTCTGGCCTACGTATGTCCTCCGGGCAAGCGGCCATCTGGGGCGTGCACAATGTAACTATCTGGCTCGATCATGGATTTACCGCGCTACGCGATGCGGGCGAGTCCGATATCGGTTATGGCCAACTCGCCCTGCGCAACAGCATTGAACGGGGACTGATCCGCGGCCCCCGAATCGTTTCCGCCGGCAACTTCGTCTCGCTTACAGGCGGTCATGGCGACGCCGACTTACTCGCGCCAGATAAATCTCTGCCGCGTTCACCGAACATGGCTGACACCGTCGACCAGGTCAGCGTCGCGGTTCGTCGCGACATTAAATTCGGCGCGGACTGGATCAAGCTAATGGCCACTGGCGGCGTCATGGATCCCATCAGCGACTACACCGTGCAGGAATTGAGCCAGGAACAAATGGCCAAAGCCGTTGAGATTGCTCACCGCGCTGGAAAAAAGGTTATGGCTCACGCGGAGGGCTCTGAAGGCATCAAAGCTGCTGTTCGCGCCGGCGTGGATTCTATCGAGCATGGCACGGTGCTCGATGAAGAAGGCGCGAAGCTAATGGAGCAACACGGCACTTGGCTGGTCCCCACGTTGTTTTGCTTTCAACACGACATGGAGACCGGGTTATCGCAGGGCCGCGATCCCGCGAGTTTTGCCAAAGGCGTCGCCATTATCAAGGAGCAGGGCCCGGCATTTAAGCGTGCGCTGGACCATCATCTGAAAATCGCGTACGGCCTTGACGATGACCCCGATTTTGTTTCTAAAGAATTTGGCGCGCTGGTTCGCGGAGGAATGACGCCCATCGAGGCCTTGAGAGCCGCTACGATTAACGGGGCTGAATTAACAGGCCGCTCTAAAGACATTGGCTCCATCGAGCCCGGAAAGTATGCAGACATCGTTGCCGTGGACGGCGATCCGCTTTCCGACATCACCGTAATGGAAAAAGTTGCCTTTGTAATGAAAGGAGGAGAAGTTTATAAGCCGGTCGCGCAGTAATTTTTGGGCAGAATTTATTCTAGAAGTTAAACGACACCTGCAAATCGATTTTGCGGTTGGCCGATGCACCACCAGGCCCGCCGGCGGCACCGCCGCCACCGAACCCGGTCACTATGCCGTTCGATTGTCCAAATAACGGGGAGCCCAAATTGCCGACGGGCGTGGTGAGATTCACATTGTTGAAAATATTCCGCGCGGCCACGCTAAAAGTGAGGTTGTAGCGATGATTGGTCGCACCCGCGTCGGGACCGCCCCCGCCACGACCGCCAAATCCGCCCCCACCGCGACCGCCCGGTCCACCGGGTCCGCGCCCAAACGCCCCACCAGCAGCTTGGCCGCCCAAAGTATTTGTGGCTTCCGTCTTCTTGCCAAATCCAAAACTCTTGCTCAATCGTAAATTCATCGAAAAGCGTCCCGGCCCGGTTAAGTAATTAATTGGAACCCGAGGATCCCCGGGTTGTGGAACTACATCGAAGGATCCGAAGCGGTTGGTCACCACATTAGCGGGAATTGAGCTCGGAGTCGCGAATGACGGCCGGTCATTAAAAATTGAATCGCCATTCAGATCCTGCCCGGTCGTAACGTTGTACGGTGTGCCAGAGCTGGCCATCATGAATGGGCTCAAACGAAAAGCGTACGGAAGTCCAATCGTTCCGCCAAAAAATACGCGGTGGCGGATATCGAAAGACGACCGCCCATAGTCGAGGCTAATATTATTGTTAATAGATGGAAAGCTTCCCGCCCCGGCACCGGTGTCGCTGTTGGCATAGTTCAGCGTGTAATAACCGAATAGCGAAAGCTTCGATCCTATTCGCACGCTGCTATTCACGATCAGTTGATTCTGCTTAAAAATGCCCTCCGACTGGTACTGGTAAATGTTGTCCGTTGAGGCCAGGGGCCGGGGCGCGGTGCCCGGATTGCAAGGAAATGCTGAGCATTCCGGAGGGTTAATATTTTCCGTGAAGAATTCGTGCACGCCCCGGGAATTCAGATAAGTCACCGCCAGATTGGCATTCTTGGTCAGTTGCCGCTCCACGCTGATTCCCGTTTGCATAATGTACGGAGTTCTTAAGTTTGGGTTCGGGCTATAAATCGTAGGAGCCGTCGCGCTGGTGGGCAGCACGCCGGGCTCGGGAATGTTATTAAGAAAGAATTCTGGATTGGTGACCACGAACTGCTGCTGCGTCAGGCCGTTCAGCCTTTCCTGCTGCAGCACCAAATCATAGGTGAAGCGCTCGTAAAATATTCCGTAGCCGGCGCGCAGCACAATTTTCGGAGCGCTGTTTTTCGCGCTCGCCCCCAAACCCCACGCGAAACCAAATCGTGGCGCGAAGTCAGCATGATCGCCAAGGTTATTTTGGCTTTCAAATCGCAAACCGTAGCTCAGGGTCATGTTCGGCCGCAGATGAAAATCATCTTGCACATACAGTCCGGCATCGAAGTACGTCACATCCGCGGCGGCGCTACCAGTGGTCACCGAGTATTGGCTAGCGCCACCGCCCATGGCCACAATTTGCGGAAAAGTAAGCCCAGCGGCTAATCCCTGTTGCGTGATTTGATAGGCCTGCAGGCCGCTGATAAACGGGCAAGTCGCGGGCGTGCCGTTGGCCGGGCAACCGGGATTCTGCCGCGACCCAAATGTGAAGTCTCCGTTGAAATTGGAAGTCTCCACACTGGCGTCGCGACTAGCGCGCAGCCGTACGCCAAATTTCAGAAAATGTTTTCCCAGCGCCATGGAAGTATAGTTTTGAAATTCATAGCGATCAAGAACGTTCTGCGCCGTTCCTAGCGTGCTGCCCCCATTTACGAACGCTGCTTGCACATTTACTGTTGGCGCAAGACTAGCGGGAGTCTGGTTAGTGGTCTCGCGGATGAACTGAAACCGCGTCTCGTTGATTATCTTGGGGCTTAAAATCTGCGTGTCGCTTACTTGCAGAGTTTGCTCTGTTTCGAGGCTGTTGTACCCGGTAGAGGGCAGATTGAAGAGTCCAATGCCGTTGTTGTCCACCCGATTATGCTCGTACTGATAGCGCACCGTGAGGGTGTTATTTTTGCTGACCTGGTAATCAAATCGTGGGCCCAGATTCATGCGCACGCGTGGATTAGCCACCGCGTCGCTGAAATTAACAATATTAAAGTTGGGATCGAGAATTTTTGCGCTCACAATGGAAAGGTCGTTAATGTCCCGGCGCTCGAAATTAAAGAAAAATGACGCCTTCTTGGTCAACGGTCCACCAATGCTCCCACTGAATTGCGTAGACTCGTAACCCGGCGGCTGCATGCCCGGCGGGGTCACTTCGAACGGATTCCGGGAGTTGAATCCCGCAGTGTTTCCGGTCAGAAATAACTGCCCGTGAAATTTGTCAGTGCCTGGCTTGGTGAAAATCTCGATTCGCCCGTAGCCAAGTTTGTCGTACTCCGCGGAAAATGGATTCTGGTTGATTCGAATTTCGCGAATTGACGCTTTTGGCGGAAGCTGCCCGGCCGTAAATCCATCGATATAAATTTGCCCGCCATTAGGGCCGGCCGACGGTCCGGCCAGCGCTTGCAACTCGTCCATCAATTCGTCGGGATCGTCCGATAGCGCTTCCAGATCTTTATCCTTCAAAATAATGGCACCGGCGTTGTTTTCAGGATTCACATCCAATTGTGTTGGAGAATCCTCGACGTGTATCTCTAGTTTTTGCTCTTCCAGCGTCAGCGCAATCTTCAGTGTTTGTGTCTGCCCTGCTTTTACCGCAATATTCTGCGCTGTGAATAAGCCGAAGCCTTCCGCCACAACTTTAACGGTGTAGGTTCCGGGAGCCAGTCCCGTCAACTCATAAGAGCCGTCCTTATTAGTCACCGCGTCCACCGAATTCCCATTCGGGGCCGTCAGTAATACCGCTGCTCCGCTAACCGTGGATCCGGAAGGGTCGATCACTTGTCCGCGTAGTGTTGCGGTAGAAGGCGCCTGTGCTCCGGACGCGAAGTTTACGCTGAAAGCCGTGGCGAATAAAAATAAAATAGCTATGTATAGAGCCCGAACTCTCATCCACTCTCCACAATGAATTGCCGCAGGTGAGTCTGCTATAGCGGTGCGGCCTAAGGCGTCCCTGCTTCTCCACTGGGCGCTGCGCTCAGACTCCAAGGCGAGAGAATTGACGATGCGCCGCCATTTGGCGAACTTTGCAAAATAGGCTCGACTCCAGCAAGCAGCGTTATTGCCGTCACCGCGTTGCCGCCGCTTGCGTCCGTGCCCACTAGCATCACCGCGTCGCCCTTCTGTAAATCCGCGATTGTAGACGCCGGCATCCGGCTGATCATTTGCTGCAAATCGGCTCCGCCGCCCCCAGCCCCTTCGCCCATGCCTCGTCCGCGTCCGCCAAAATCTCCAGGCGCTGGTCCCGAAGCCGCAGCGGGCTCCTTGGCCGCCGGAGCACCGGATGTTCCGGACATTGCGCCGGGCCTTGAGGAACGGGCCTGCCCAGAACCCGGTTGATCCTCGGTTGCACCGCCATTCGCGCCACTCGATCCATTTAATCGTTGAGCGATACGTTGGGCTAGCGGCACCGGTAATTTTCGAAGTTGCGACTCAGAAGTAATTTTCACCGCAACGTTTTTTTTGGTAGCCAGATCATGCACGGTGATGGTGCTCTGGGCATTGTCCAGCGATGAAATCGTGCCGGAAATATTTCGGAAGCTGCCAGAGACAATCTCTTGAGCGGTTATTTCGCTGCCATCCGCGCTTTTTTCACCGCGCGCTCGCAATTGATCGCCAGGCCGGATTTCGGTCAGCGGCGCCAGCTTGGCATCGTCAAACTTTACCGAGCCCGGTGCGTAACGCCGCAGGACGGTATCTTTTGTTACGTGCACGGCGACCGTTTTCTTTTCCCGCAACGTCTGCGTGGTAATGCTAACTACCCCGGCGGCCGCATCCACGTTATTTACCAACCCTCCCACACCGGATTTTTGCCATTCGTCCCTCTCGCGGCTTTGTTTTTCCGCGATGTCGGCCTTCTTCATCGCAACAATGGAAGTCGCCGAGAAAGTCTTATTGTCTTCGCCGGCCTTTCCGCGCACCAAAACGCGGTCCCCGATTTGAAGATCTGACAGTGCGATGGGTTGTGCGTCCTTCAAATCTTTTTGACCAGGGGCGATGCGGACGACTTTTGTGGCGTCCCGAACGTCAACATTGATTTCAGCGCCCGCATCGCTGGTCAATATCAGAGTATTCCCCGAAATCGATTTAATAGTTCCCACCATTCCCTGAATAACTTGTGCCCGCTCTTGTGTCGCCGCAGCTGCCCCGGCAACCAAGCCACCGTTGCATGCCGAGATCAATATGGCAACGGCTATAGCGCCACAACGGGATCGCCTGGGGGATCTGATGTGTTTCAAGAAAGCCTGCCGTTTCGGGAACTTCATGAATCCTGCCTTAAAACACACCTATATCGTCATCGATTAGACGTGCTCGTAGTCCAAAATCGTTTCACAGTCTTCCCAACATCGCACAAAAAGTTCACGCCGGTGTAGGGATATTTTTTCTGTCAATTCCAGGCTTCTCAGGCGATACAGAAGATCGATTCTAACCAACTTTAAATTATTTTTGCAGGAACGCGCTCAACAACTGTGAAGCCTTCAGCGGAGCTCAGGGGCGAGATCCGCGCAGAGTGGCTTGCGTCACTTGTACTTCTGAATTGTTCATTTTTAGGGGGATAGTCACTTCGATCAACGTGCCCGGATCGGCATTTTTCAATCGTAACTCGCCGCCAAATTCCTTAGCGCGCTGCCGCATCCCCCCAAGTCCGATCCCTACGCTGCCGGGGCGCAACTCCACAATATGTCCGGCGATCCCTTTGCCAAAATCGCGTACGCTTACCGAAACTTCATGCTCGGTTTTCGTCAAGGTAATGCAGGCCTTCATTGCGCCTGAATGACGAAAAACATTCGTAAGCGCTTCCTGCACAATACGAAAAACCGCCGTCTCGACTTCCGGGGCCAGTCGTGGAAATTCCTGCGGTTGCACGTCGAAACTGGTCTCGATTCCGCTTCGTTCTGTTAACCCATCGAGATACCAGCGCAGCGCCGATTGCAAACCGATTTCATCCAGCAACGGGGGGTGCAGGAGATGCGAAATGCTACGGACTTGCTGCATCACCCGCTCCAGCAATCCGCTCGCCTGCAGCGCGGCCTGATTTTTCGCCTCTACCGACTGCTGCCCCATATGAATTCCGTCTACCAGCATTTTGGCCGCGCTGAGTTCCTGGCCAAGCCCGTCATGCAGGTCGCGCGCGATGCGCCGCCGTTCTTCGTCCTGAGTGCTCAGCAATTTTCCCGAAAGTCCGCGTAATTCCGTGTTCAGAAGTTCCAGTTGTTGTGCGTTGCGATGCAACTCCGCGAACACCGTTACCTTTGCTCGCAGCAGCTCCGGCACTACGGGCACGGACAAATAATCCACCGCGCCGCGCTGGTAACCCTTCAATCTGTCCAGGTCCGTCAAATGCACCGCGGAAATAAAAATTATTGCGGTCTTTTGAAACCGGGGATGCTGCCGGATGATTTCCGCCAACTCGAATCCGTCCAATTCCGGCATGCTTACGTCCATCAGCACTACCGCAATGTCCATCTTCAACAGCAACTCCAGGGCTTCGCGTCCGGAGTTAGCCTTGACCAGATTTTCGCCGAGTTCGGCGAGGATAGCTTCGTAGGTCAAAAGCTTGGAAGGCTGATCGTCCACCATCAAAATGTTTACTTTGTCAGGCACGATCATATTTTATCTGCCAGGCTCCCGAATTTATATGCAAACCGCGTCCTGCTCCAAAAACCCCACAATTACATTTACCGCGTAGCTCATGAATGATTTCACAGCTACCGGTGCAGCCACATGCGCAACGCGGAAAGCAGTTGGTCGGTATTCACGGGCTTGGCAAGGTATTCCGATGCGCCCGCTTCGAGACATTTTTCGCGGTCACCTTTCATGGCCTTGGCTGTGAGCGCGATGATCGGCAAGCGTCGCAGCGCGGCATTCTGCCGGATCACCTGCATGGTTTCGTAGCCATCCATTTCCGGCATCATGATGTCCATCAACACGATGGCCACGTCTTTTGTGGATTCCAGTGTTTTGATCGCTTCCCGTCCAGTGCCCGCCGTGAGCACCATCATGCCGCGGCGTTCGAGGACACTGCTTAGTGCGAAGATGTTGCGGACGTCATCGTCTACTACCAACACCTTCTTGCCCACCAGCGCTTCGTCCGAGCGGTGCAACTTCTCCAGCATTCGCTGTTTCTCGAGTGGCAGGTCCGTGACCACGCGGTGCAGGAACAACGCCGTTTCGTCGAGCAGCCGCTCCGGGGATTCGACGTCCTTGACCACCACGCTGCGTGCCAGCGTGTGCAGCCGCGCGTCCTCTTCGGAGGACAAGTCTTTTCCGGTGAAAACTACAACTGGCAAGTCGCTCAACGTCGGGCTGTTACCGATGCGCTCCAGTACATCGAAACCCGACATATCGGGAAGCCGCAGGTCCAGCACCACGCAATCAAAATTGCCTGCAGCCACGCTCATCAACGCTTCCGTGCCGGTCTCCGCCACGGTAACGTCAATGTCTGTGTGCGTCAGCAACTCGCGAATACTCAATTGCTCTGCGGGATTATCTTCCACCACCAGCAAACGCCGGCGGCGTGGCGCGGAATACGTTTTGATCTTTTCCAGCGCCGACTCCAATCCTTCCGGGGTGGTTGGCTTGGTCACGAAAGAAAATGCTCCGCGCGCCAACCCGTGATGACGATCCTCATCCATGGTCAGCATTTGCACCGGAATGTGTCGCGTAGCCGGGTCCTGTTTCAAGTGATTCAGCACGGTCCAGCCCAGCATGTCCGGCAGAAAAACATCCAGCGACACAGCGGTGGGATGGTACTCGCGCGCCAGAGCCAGTGCTTCCGCGCCGCGCGAGGCCACCAGCACCTTGAACCCTTTGTCCCGCGACAGATCTGCCAGAACACGCGCGTAATGCGGATCGTCTTCGACAATCAGCAGCACATTATCGCCAGGCACGAGGCTCTCGCGATCGTCGAGAATCGTCTCCGCGGGATGCTCCAGTAAAGCTGCGCCCGCCAGATGGATAGCCGCTGCGGTCGCCGAAGCTTTGCGCTCAGTAAGCGTGCCTATCGCATTCGACGGTCCAACGTAAGTCTTCGGCAAGTACAGCGTGAACGTGCTGCCTTTGCCCGGTTGACTTCGCAGTTGAATTTCTCCACCCAACAAACTCGCCAATTCGCGGCTGATGGCCAGCCCTAAGCCGGTCCCGCCGTATTTGCGGCTGGTTCCTGCGTCCGCCTGTTGGAAGGCCTCAAAAATAATCCTCTGCTTTTCCGTAGGTATGCCAATACCGGTATCGGAAACTTCAAAGGCGATCACCGACGCAGCCCCGTTCAGAATCGGATGATTTTCGCTCCATCCGCTATCCACGGGGGCAACCGACAGTCGCACCCCGCCGTGTTCCGTAAACTTGAACGCGTTGGATAGCAGGTTTTTCAGAACCTGCTGCAGTCGCTTTGAGTCGGTAACCAGGCTGCGCGTCAGATGTGGATCGGCGGCTATCTCAAACGACAACCTGCGATTCTCTGCTTCGTGCTTGAACGGCCGGCCAATCATTTCCAGAAGACTCGCGAAAAATACTTCTTCCGCTTCGACCGAAACCGTTCCGGACTCGATCTTCGACAGGTCCAGAATGTCGCTGATCAAGTTCAGCAGGTCGGTGCCGGCACCGTGAATGGTGCGTGCGAACTCCACTTGCTTGGGGGTCAAATTGCTGTCGGCGTTGTCGCTCAACTGCTGGCCCAGAACCAGAATGCTGTTTAACGGGGTGCGCAGCTCGTGCGACATGTTGGCCAGGAATTCCGATTTGTACTTGGAAGTAAGCGCCAACTCCTTGGCTTTTTCTTCCAGTGCTCGGCGGGCCTGCTCGATTTCCTGATTCTTGCGTTCCACTTCGACGTTCTGTTCCGCGAGCTGCTGTGCCTTTTGCGCTAGCTGCTCGTTGGTCTGCTGAAGTTCCTTCTGCTGCGTTTGCAGTTCGGTCGCTAATTGCTGCGATTGTTTCAGCAAGCCTTCCGTCTGCATGGTGGCTTCAATACTGTTCAGCACGATCCCAATGCTGGCCGTCAATTGCTCCAGGAACGCCAGGTGCGACGCTGTGAACGCACTAAGGGAGGCCAGTTCGATTACCGCTTTAACGCGGTCTTCGAACAAGACCGGCAGCACAATCACATTTTTTGGTACCGCTTCGAATAATCCCGATCGCACCGGCACGGCGTTCCTGGGTACGTCCGAAATTAGCATTCGCCGCTTCTCAGCCGCGCATTGTCCGACCAGGCCTTCACCAATGCGTAGGTGTTGCCGGTGTCCCTCTTGGCCGTCATCCGCGAACGCCGACAACAGCACCATACCCGCCGAATTCTCTGTTTCCATCTGGTAGATAACGCCTTGCTGCGCATTCACGAGGGGCGCAAGTTCCGAAAGCATCATGCGTCCCACCGACGTCAAGTCGCGTTGGCCCTGCAGCATGCCGGTAAACCGCGCCAGGTTCGTCTTCAGCCAGTCCTGCTCGGCGTTGCGGTCAGTGGTTAAGCGCAGGTTGTCGATCATCGTGTTGATATTGTCTTTCAGTTCCGCAACCTCACCGCTCGCTTCCACCTGAATCGAACGCGTCAAGTCGCCCTTGGTCACCGCCGTGGCCACTTCCGCGATGGCGCGCACCTGGTTGGTCAGATTGTCCGCCAACAGGTTGACGTTACCGGTCAAGTCCTTCCACGTTCCGGCGGCGCCGGGCACGTTAGCTTGTCCACCGAGGCGCCCTTCCACGCCAACTTCGCGGGCCACGGTGGTTACCTGGTCGGCAAACGTCGCCAACGTATCCGTCATGTTGTTGATGGTTTCGGCGAGCGCGGCAACTTCGCCCTTCGCGTTTACCGTGAGTTTTTGCGTCAATTCCCCGTTGGCCACCGCGGTTACTACTTTCACGATACCGCGCACCTGTTCGGTCAAATTGCTGGCCATGAAGTTCACGTTGTCGGTCAAGTCCTTCCACGTGCCAGCCACGCCGGGTACCTTCGCTTGGCCTCCCAGTTTTCCTTCCGTACCCACGTCGCGCGCCACACGGGTTACTTCGCCGGCGAACGCGTTCAACTGGTCCACCATGGTGTTAATGGTGTTTTTCAACTCCAGAATTTCACCCTTCACGTCCACGGTGATTTTGCGCGACAAGTCGCCTCGCGCAACTGCGGTAGTAACTTCCGCGATGTTTCGCACCTGGCCGGTCAAGTTTCCGGCCATGGAGTTCACCGAGTCCGTCAAATCCTTCCACGTTCCCGCCACTCCAGGCACGTTCGCCTGCCCTCCCAAGCGCCCTTCGCTGCCGACTTCGCGCGCCACGCGGGTGACTTCCGCGGCGAACGATCGCAACTGTTCCACCATCGTGTTTAGCGTTTCTTTCAGTTGCAAAATTTCGCCGCGCACGTCCACAGTGATCTTGCGGGAAAGGTCACCGCTCGCAATGGCCGTCGCTACTTCCGCGATGTTTCGCACCTGGCCCGTCAGGTTGCTGGCCATGAAGTTCACGTTGTCGGTCAAATCTTTCCAAGTGCCGCCGACTCCAGGAACCTGGGCCTGCCCTCCGAGTTTCCCTTCGGTACCAACTTCGCGCGCCACGCGCGTTACTTCGCCCGCGAATGCGTTCAACTGGTCCACCATGGTGTTGATGGTGTTCTTCAACTCCAGAATTTCGCCTTTCACGTCCACCGTAATCTTGCGCGACAAATCGCCGCGTGCCACGGCGGTCGTGACTTCCGCGATGTTTCGAACCTGACCGGTCAAGTTTCCGGCCATGGAGTTCACCGAGTCCGTCAAATCCTTCCACGTTCCCGCCACTCCCGGCACGTTGGCCTGGCCTCCCAAACGCCCTTCGCTGCCGACTTCGCGTGCCACGCGCGTTACTTCACCGGCGAACGCGTTCAACTGGTCCACCATGGTGTTGATGGTGTCTTTCAGCAGCAAAATTTCGCCGCTGACGTTTACCGTGATCTTCTTGGAAAGGTCGCCGCTCGCAATAGCCGTCGCCACTTCCGCGATGTTTCGCACCTGGCCCGTAAGATTGCTGGCCATGGAGTTAACCGAGTCGGTGAGGTCCTTCCACGTTCCCGCCACTCCAGGCACGAGCGCTTGACCGCCCAACTTACCGTCCGTTCCGACTTCGCGCGCCACACGCGTGACTTCGGAAGCGAACGACCTCAATTGATCCACCATGGTGTTGATGGTGTCTTTCAACTCCAAAATTTCACCTTTCACGTCCACCGTGATCTTGCGTGACAAGTCGCCGCGCGCCACCGCCGTCGATACTTCCGCGATGTTTCTGACCTGGCCCGTCAAGTTGCTGGCCATGAAGTTCACGTTGTCGGTCAAATCCTTCCAGGTACCGGCCACGCCAGGCACCTGCGCCTGTCCACCAAGCTTTCCTTCCGTACCGACTTCGCGAGCCACGCGGGTCACTTCGCCGGCGAACGCGTTCAACTGGTCCACCATGGTGTTAATGGTGTTCTTCAACTCCAGAATTTCACCTTTCACGTCCACGGTGATTTTGCGTGACAAGTCGCCGCGTGCCACGGCGGTGGTGACTTCGGCGATGTTTCGCACCTGGCCGGTCAAATTCCCGGCCATCGAATTCACCGAGTCCGTCAAATCCTTCCACGTTCCCGCCACTCCAGGCACGTTAGCCTGCCCTCCCAACCGCCCTTCGCTGCCAACTTCGCGAGCCACGCGCGTCACTTCACCGGCGAACCGGTTGAGTTGGTCCACCATGGTGTTTAGCGTTTCTTTCAGCTGCAAAATTTCTCCGCGCACGTCGACGGTGATCTTGCGGGAAAGGTCGCCGCTCGCAATAGCCGTCGCCACTTCCGCGATGTTTCGCACCTGGCCAGTCAAGTTGCTGGCCATGAAGTTCACGTTGTCGGTCAAATCTTTCCAAGTGCCGCCGACTCCAGGAACCTGGGCCTGCCCTCCCAGTTTCCCTTCCGTACCAACTTCGCGCGCCACGCGCGTTACTTCGCCCGCGAATGCGTTCAACTGGTCCACCATGGTGTTGATGGTGTCTTTCAACTCCAGAATTTCGCCTTTCACGTCCACCGTGATCTTGCGCGACAAGTCGCCACGCGCCACCGCCGTAGTAACTTCCGCAATGTTGCGCACCTGCGCGGTTAAGTTGCCGGCCATAGCGTTGACCGAGTCAGTCAAATCCTTCCACGTTCCCGCGACGCCCGGCACCACCGCCTGCCCGCCCAACTTTCCGTCCGTGCCAACTTCGCGCGCCACACGCGTGACTTCCGATGCGAACGACCGAAGTTGATCCACCATCGTGTTAATCGCTTCTTTGAGCTGCAAAATTTCGCCGCGCACGTCCACCGTAATTTTGCGCGACAAGTCGCCGCTGGCCACCGCGGTCGCTACTTCAGCGATGTTACGCACCTGCCCAGTCAGGTTGCTGGCCATGGAGTTCACCGAATCGGTCAAATCTTTCCAGGTTCCCGCAACGCCCGGAACCTGCGCCTGTCCGCCTAATTTCCCATCGGTGCCTACTTCGCGCGCAACACGCGTCACTTCCGCGGTGAACACTCCCAATTGTTGAATCATGGTGTTGACGATCGTCGCTGAGCGCAGAAACTCGCCTTCCAGCGGCCGCCCATCCACGTCCAACCGGACCGTCTGCGTCAAATTACCTTGCGCCACTGCCGCAATCGCGCGCGTCACTTCCGTGGTCGGTCGCAGCAAGTCTTCCACGAGGGTGTTAACGGATGTTTCCATCTCTCCCCAGGCGCCCTTCGATTCATGGAAACGCGTGCGCTCCCTGGTTCGCCCTTCCTTACCGACTACTAA
This sequence comes from uncultured Acidobacteriota bacterium, assembly GCA_963733775.1. GTDB lineage: Bacteria > Acidobacteriota > Terriglobia > Acidiferrales > UBA7541 > Acidiferrum. The sequence continues at coordinate 513,666 of CAVTEE010000007.1, forward strand.
TCCCACGCGCTTAAGTTCGTTGGCCATGTGCTGATTGGCCGCCACAATTTCATTAAACGTATCTGCAATCTTCCCGGGCAAACCGGTCCACGCACCGGGTAGCCTCACAGAGAAATCGCCATCGCGCATCGTTTGCAAACTTGCCAGTATGGCCGCCAATTCACCAGACGCTTGCCCGTTCGAGTGCGTACCGTTGCTCTTGCCTTCTCCCAGACTCGTCACAGTTTTCGCATTGGGTAGTGCGCCGCCCTTGGTGCTTCCACCAGTTTTCGGTGTCGGAGTAGTCCTTGCGTTCTTGACGCTAGCCCCATCGGAGTTATTTTTTAGTGCCGCGTTGCCTGGCTCAAGGGTCTCTGTTTTTGTCGGACCCAAATCTTGCGTGGTTCGCTTCATTCTCATTCTCCTAGCCCGTTGTTCGAATCCAATACCGCAGTCGAATCGATCGCCCGGCTTCCGCGACCGCGCCAAGCTCCGCACTCTACCAAAATGACCGTATTGCACTCCGATGAAACAGCTTATTTATCTCTAATATCTAACACGGGTGCCGCATTCGTGTGCCTACGGTATTCACTGTAGAGACGCCTCGGAGTTAAGTCACAGCGACAGGGTTGGGCACTCTTTTTTCGAACCTCGACAATGGCCACGTGGCTTGCCTTTGAAAAAAAACGACCTGAGCCGCTGCAACCAACGGCCCTGAAGGCTCCTCCTCAAACCACAGCACTAACCGTCGGGCCACTGGAAGGGAGAATCACCGTGAAATTTGATCCCACCCCGGGTGTGCTTTTACATTCAATTGAGCCTTCCAAAACTTCCACGATGGCACTGGCGATGGCCAGCCCCAGTCCGCCACTCTGGTGAGGACCTCCATTGTTCGATGACGAGTTCGCGCGATAAAATCGCTCAAAAATAAATGGCAAGTCCTTGGTGGATATCCCGATGCCTTTATCTTCAAAATGAAGTTTGATGGCACGGTCATCCTTCTCCAGGCGCACCCTGATTGAAGTGCCGCTATCTGAATACTTGATCGCGTTATCCAGAAAAATCAAAAAAAGCTGACGCATGAATGCCTCATCGCCCACATACGGTACGTCCGGCCTGAATTCTCGGAAAAGAGCAATATTCTTTGCGTCCGCGCGCGATTTGACCAACGCGCATGCTTCCTCCAACACTTCGTCCAGATACAGCGGCTCTTTGGCCAAGCGCAATTGCCCCGCATCCGCCACCGAAAGCGTGAACAATCCCTCGACGATATGGGTGAGCTTCTTGAACTCTTCATCAAACTCGCAAAGCGTTTTTCGATACTCTTCTGCGCTGCGCGGCTTGGACAGTAGCAATTGAGTTTCACCGTGAAGAACAGATAAAGGAGTGCGCAATTCATGGGATGCATCGGTAACAAATTGGCGCAGCGGGCGAACTGAAGAATCCACCCGCTCCAACAGTTGATTAATCGTCTGAGCCAGCAGGCTTAACTCGTCGTGGCGGGGCGATACCGGCAGCGGCGTCCAGAAACCTTCCCTATTAGTCACGCGTTTCGCCATCAACGCGGCATGATTCGTGAGCGCAGTAATGGGCGCGAGACTCTTCCCCACATAGAAAGTGGAAATGCCCGCGGTCAATAACAAGCTCAACGGGAATATCAGCAGAGCGACGCTGCCAAAATTTTCAAGTGTGCTGCCAAACCGCGAGGTTCGAATGGCTACGGCCAGCACCCGCGGCCCATTAGCAACTTGAAATGGAATCAGCGCCACCCGCACGTGGCGGCCGTCATCCAATCCCCCGGCGCCGAATGTCGGTTTAGTGATCCGGGCATTCATTCCTCGTAAATTGAGCGGCGACGACAGATTTTTGGAACGCTGCAGAACCGCGCCGTCAGCATTAAGCAGCTCAAAAAATTCATCGGGAATGTTGAGATTGTTCACATCCTCAACATCAGGTTCGGCAATTAGGTCCGCAATGATCGGACCAGCGGTTTGCTGCAGCTGATTATTAAGTTGAGCTTTTACTTCGCTACTTAATAACGCCCAGAATGCCAGATAGGAAACCGCCAGAAGCCCCGCGACTACGGAGCAAAACAAAATAATCATGCGAAAACGCAGAGTCTTCGCCTTCATCATTTCCAGTAAGCCCAAGTCGGTGCCTCGCGCGGCTGCAACCATTATATAAGGAAGGGCGACGTACTCAGAAAGTGGCTTAAGGCCGGGCGAAGACCGCTGTTAACGGAGAGAAAGTCCGGGTGCATTGCGCTGCGGTACCTGGGTTCTAATAGGCTCTGCGGCGGTCTTCGGCTGCAAATAGTAATTAATGGCTGGGGTAAACACCAGCGACAACACCATCGAACTCAGCAAACCGCCCACCACCGCGATCGCCAAAGGCTGCAACATTTGCGAACCAGCCCCGATTGCGAAAGCCAGCGGCAACATACCCGCAATCGTCGCAAGCGCAGTCATCACAATAGGCCGCAGCCGGCGCCGGCCCGACTGAATCATGGCATCTTTCGAGGAAAAGCCCAGTTGCTGAAAATGATGCTCGGCGTCCAGCAGCAAAATACCGTTTTTCGCCACAATGCCAATCACCATGATCATGCCCATGAAGGAAGCCACATTGAACGTGGTGCGGGTAACCAACAAAGCGAGAAAGCCGCCAAACGTTGACAGCAACGCGGAAGAAAGAATCGCGATAGGCGCCGAAAAAGTTCGAAACTCAAACAACAACACCACGAACAAAAGTAAAAGGGCCAAAAACAACACCATCAGCAGGTCATGGAATGATTTCTGCTGTTCTTCATAGACGCCTCCGTACTCCACCCGTATTGAGCTGGGCAGGTGCATGTCCGAGACCGCCTTTTTTACCGCTGCAATTCCCGTTCCTAGATCTACCCCTTCAAATCGTCCGGTAACTTCCACAAGTCGCTGCAGATTCTCGCGCCGGATTTCCGTCTGTCCGGCTTCCTGTACTACCGTCGCCAGCGATCCCAGCGTGGCGGTGTGCCCCGCTGAACTTGCCACTAATGTATTGCTCATGCTTTCCAATGAAGACCGGCTCGATTCGGGAAAACGTACGCGAATCGTATACGGCCGGTCATTCAAAATAACTGGCAGCGCCGCCGGCTCACCCTCCAGAATCGCGGACGCATCCATAGCTACCTCTTCGGGGGTAAATCCAGCACGCGCGGCCACCGTGGGGTTAACCTGATATGTGACCGCCGGTCCGCTGATGGTATTTTCAATTCCGTTTAGAACATCTACGACGCCGTGAATTTTGGTGATCGTGTCCGCAACTTTCGGCGCGGTCTCTTCTAATAATTTGGCGTCTTCGGAAAAAAGTTTGATGACCACCGGTTCGGGTTGGCTGGTCAAATCCCCGATCATGTCCTGGAGCTTCTGAATGAATTCCACCTTGGCCGCGGGTTCGGTTTCTTCAACTTGTCCGCGGATGTCGGAGATAACTTCATCGATGGCGCGCTTTCGGTCGTTTTTCAGCTTCACCGTAAAGTCGCCACGATTCGCCTCCGTGACTGCGGCTATCCCTAGTTCAAGCCCTGTGCGCCGCGAAGTATTTTCGACTTCTGGCGTGGCATGCAGAATGGCTTCAATGCGCTGTAAAATGGCATTCGATTCGGCGAGCGAACTCCCTGGCGGAGTAAAGTAATCCAGGCTAAATCCGCCTTCATCCATCTCGGGCAGCAGGTCAGTACCTAAAAAATTGTAGCAAAGCGCGGAAAGACCGACTATCAACACGGCGCCGATCACCAGAATCAAAGGACGGCCCAACACCGATTCCATAACTTGCCCATACACCTTTACAATCCGTCCAAAGAATCCCGATAGATGGGCCTCTTCTGCGGCAAGAAGTGACGCGACATCGTCCCCGTGCTCCGGACCGCTTGGCGCATTCTCCGAATCCTTGCGCCTCACCAAATATTGGCTCAATGTCGGAGTCCAGGTCAGCGCGAGAAGGAGCGAGGTAAATAGTGACACGGTCATAGTCACCGCCAACGCTCGAAAGAAACTTCCCGTGACACCGGTAATCGAAATTAGCGGTAGAAATACGACGATAGGAGTGATCGTCGAACCGATAAGCGGAATGGTCAGTTCACGAAGAGCGCTTGCTATCGCTTGGAAGCGACTTTGCCCGGCGTCACGATGTAGAACGATGTTCTCGAGCACCACGATCGCATCATCGATCACCAGCCCTACCGCCGCCGCAAGCCCCCCGAGTGTCATGAGGTTAAAGCTCTGGCCGGTGATTTTTAATACGATAAAGGTAATAAGGAGGGTTGCGGGGATAACCAGCCCCGCAACTAGCGAAGTGCCCCAATCGCGAAGAAACAATACCAAAATGATAGAGGACAGCACCAATCCCAGTAGCACGGCATCGCGCACGCTGGCGATCGAGTCGTGCACGATAGTGGACTGATCGTAAAACGGCTCTACGTGCACTCCCGGTGGCAACGACGGCAACAGATCGCTGATCTGCTTGTGGACTTCGTTCGCCACATCCATCGTGTTGCTTTGCGGTTGCCGGTTAACGCTGAGCAGCACCGCCGGCTTGCCATTCGCGGTCACCACCGTATAAACCGGCGCTTCCGAAGGCGACACCGTGCCAATGTCTCCGATACGGATTGGTATTCCGGCCGCGGAAGTCTTGATCACGATCTGGCCAATTTCTTCAGGACTGCGCACCTGTCCGCTTACCAGCCCCAGAACTAGCTGGTGGTTGTATTCCAGCAATCCCGGTGAATCGACCAGATTGGTGCGTTTGAGCGCATCCAATATTTCGGGCACCGTTACGCTTGCCGCCAGCAGACGCGCCGGATCGGGCGTGACTTGAAACTCCGGTACCCTCCCGCCTTGAACCAGTACCGAAGCCACACCTTCGAGCCGATTAATGCGGGGCTTCAAATCGTATGTAGCAACCTCCCACAACTTTTTCTGCGGCACGGTATCAGATGTCAGGCTGTAACCAATGATCGGAAAGCTCGCAAAGGTCATTCGGTGGGTATCCACCTTTGCTGTCGTCGGAAGTTCCGCTTGTAACCTCGCCACCACCGCGTCCACACGCTGTAGTGTCAGAACCATGTCCGAATTCCAGTCGAAAAACAGGTCGACTTCCGCCGACCCCCGGCTGGTGATGGATGTCACCTTGAGCAATCCGGGTACGCTGTTTACGGCTTCCTCAATGGGGCGCGTGATGGTGACCAGCATCTGGTCGATGGGCATCACACCGTTATCGATGCCCACCACAATGCGTGGAAAATCCGTCTCGGGAAATACGGCGACAGGAATTGTGAATGCGTAATAAACGCCCACCAACGCCAGGCTAACAATCAGAAAAAGGATCGGTCGTGACAGCCGGTGAAACCACGGTTGTTGCTCCTGCTCAGCCAGCTCTTCGCCTCGCGGTGACGATGTCCGGGGATTCATGCGAGGCTACTCCTTTTCCTTCTCGGGTTTTGCCGCTGCGCCGCCTTTTTTGACGTCTTTCTTCTCGCCACTATCCTTCTTATCCTTGTCGTCCGGATCGCCCGCATCCTTCTTGTCCGCTTTATCCGCTCCTGCTTTATCCCCTTCTGCTTTTTCCGGCGCTTCAGGTTTTTCAACTTTGATTTTCGTCCCGTCTGGTACCGCGTAACCGCCGGAGGTAATCACCGGATCCCCCGCGTTGATGCCGCTCGCAATTTGCGCGTCTTCGCCGTTACGAATCCCCACTTGAACAGGCTTCACATGGGCCTTGTCATCCGTGCCCGCTACCAGCACGTAGTTGCCATTTCCTTCAGGGTTTTTGTACACGGCCGCTGCGGGCACCACCACCGCTTCTTTTACTGTTTTTGCCACCATCGCGACTTGCACCGTTATGCCCGGCCGCAAATTCGGATTCGCTTTCTTTGCTTCGACCCATACTTCAATCGTAGTGCTCCCGGGATCTAACGCCGGACTGACCAAAGTCACTTTTCCTTCAATCGGATCATCCATGCCCGGAACTTTCAATTGCGCCGGATTCCCGACCTTAAGTTGCGCCGCTTCCGACTGCGGAATATGTCCCTTGGCAATCAGCCTTGAAATATTCATCACCGTCAAAAGCGGCTGATTAGCCATGGCCAGATCCCCCACGTTAAGCGGCCGGTCCGTGACCACTCCGTCGATGGGGCTCTTGATCTCCGAATAACTGAGCTGCGCCGCCGCCCCACGATACTTCCCTTCCGCCGATAGTCGTGTACCTTGCGCGGACTTAAGCGCCTGTTCCTTACCCACACGCTGCAAGTCCGCAAGTTGCTTTTGCGCCTGCTCGTTCTGACTGCGCGCCGCGACTAACGCCACTTCCGCAGCATCCAGCTCGCGACGAGGAAGTGCACCCTGTTGAAACAAGTCTTTGCGGCTGTTGTAGACCTTTTCAGCCGCTTCGAACGCGGACTTCGCGGAATCCGCATCCAGCTGAGCTTTCTGAATCTGCTGCGGCAAGCTCGAAGTCACTGTGGTTGTGTACGCGGCTTCGGCCTGTTCAAAATCCCCGCGGCTGGATTCCGCGGCCGCTGACAGGTCGGCATTTTCCAGTACCGCAAGCAACTGACCCTTTCTCACTTTGCTCGCGCGTTGCACCAGGAACTGCTTGATCGTGGAAGTAATCTTGGGCGCCACGGTGGCCTGTTGCAGCGGAAAAATCACCGCTTCCGCATTCACAATCTGCGAAATATCTTCTTTCTCCGCTGGCTTGGTTTGCACACTTACTTCGGGCTCTTTCTCCTTTTCTTCCTTGGCGCAACCCGACCCAAAGCCCAACACCACAGCGATACCAGCGGCCATTGCCGCGTGTCCGAAAAATTTTAGCGTGCCGTACGATGATTTTATTTTCATGGATTCGTCGATACACCCGTTAGAGTTTGCAAACTCGCCAGCGCCACGCGGTAGCGCAGCGCTCCATCCTGATAAGCGGCATTTGCGGTGGTAAAAGTCGTCTGTGCGTCCACCACTTCCAGTACGGTGGATTCGCCGTTTTGATAACGAAGTGTGGTCAGCCTCAGAGCTTCCGCCGCCAGCTCCCCAGATCGTTTCAAATCTTCCAATTCGCTCAACGCCGTGCTGGCCTCGGCGTATAGCGATTGAATTTCCGCTATGAGTTTTCTTTGTGCCAACGAAAATTCCCGCTTCGCCTGAGCCTGCTTTAATTCCGCCTGCTTGACTTTGCTCTGCGTCGTCCCCCAATTCCAGATGGGAATATTCAGCGTGGCCAGCCATGAATAACCTACGTTGGAATACTGCCTGCCGTTCCCCAATTCCGCGTTCACTGCGAAGCGCGGGGCGTCAATACCGTAAAAATAGTCGAAACTAAGCGACGGCAAGTATCCCATCCGCGCGCCAAAAACGTCGAACCTCGACTGCCGCACCGCTTCCAGCGCCGCGCGCAAATCAGGATTATCTTTGGTTCCCTGCTGCTGTATCTCTTCAATGCTCGGCAAGGGAGCGGCCGCATGTATATCGTCCGCTACCTCAAAGTTGTCGTTGAAATTTGGAAAGATCAAAACCGCCAAATCCAGCCGCGCATTCAGCGATGCCAACTGTGCTTCTTGAAGTTGCCGGCGTCGATCCCGCATCTGCAGCTCCGCTTTGATCACATCCGCATGCGCCACTTCGCCGCCGCCCTCCAGCTTTTGCGTAAGCTGGAAAAATTTATCGCCTTCTCCCGCGGCAAGCTGTGCGGTTTCCAATTTGTGTTGCGCCGCTCCCACCTTGTAATAATTCTGCGCCACGGTAACTACCAAACCGCGCTTCGCGATTTCTACCTGCGCCCGCGCCACCGCGGCTGCCGCCGAAGCACGCCGCCAATTCGACAACGCCGACATATCGATTGATTCGTGTATGTCTGCCTGACTGGTGTACTCGTGCGGCGCATTGTTCGCAATATAAATCACCGGCGGCGCTGCCACCGGCTCCGCCCTTCCGGCGGTGCTTACCGTCTCTGCACCCGGGATGCTCTGTGTGTACAACGCGGAATTGTTGTATGTCACCGTCGGCAGCAACGTGTTCCGCGCCTGCTTAGCATCTTCGTGCAAAACGCCAGCATTCACTACCGTCGCCTGAAATTGCGTGGCGTTCTTACGCGCCAGATCCAGCGCCTGTTGAAATGTTAAATGTAATAACTCGCCGTTCGGTGGAGGTGCTGCGCGCCGAGCTGCCGCTGTGACATCCGTTGGTGGCGGCAGCGGCTGACTTTCCGAACCGTTCGTTTTCGGCGCCGGAGTTTGTACCACAGAAGTTTCTGGAGTGGAACTTTGTGAGGCCGGATTTTGCGGCTGCGACTCTTGAGCTTGCTCTTCTTGCGCGGGCCCGTTAGAACCCGTCGCGCTCACATGGGATTTACCCTGCGGCGAGGCAGGCATACTCCACGCCAACATCATCAACGCAACCGCTGCTTTATTGACGAATTTCGCGCAAGAAAATCCCATGAACTCCATCCGATTAAATGATGACTTCACCGTGACCTTAATTCCTTGACTGGACCATCTCCGCGCGGCTTATTGGCATCTATCGTGACGACGTACCCAGCGGTTTCTCCACGCATAATACTTCCAGAGGCGGTTAATTCTAAATTAAGTTTCTTTTAGGTCGAAGCGGTATCGAAGCCGTTATAACGTGCTCTCAGCCCCTTGCGGCGACAGCGCCTTGCGGGAAAAATCCTTGCCCTTACGTTCCGGCCCCAGCGCAAACACAATCACCAGCGCCACAATCGTGCACCCTTCAAAAATCGTCAATGCCCATTGATACCCAACCCGATCCCGTAACGCATATTCGATCGTGTTTGTCGGTGAACCGAACAGCACTCCCAACTGATAGATAAAACCCGGAAACAAGCTGCGCACCGCGTCTGGCGAGAGCTCGTTTAAGTGCGCCGGAATCACTCCCCACGCGCCTTGCACTCCCACCTGCATTAAAAAAGCACCGGCAGCTAAAATCGCCAGTGAATGCCCAAACGCCCAAAGCGGAATTACAAGCGCGCATATCCCCAACGACGCAATGATGCTCATGCGCCTTCCCAACCGCTCCGAAATGGCGCCCACGGAAATCGTGCCCAGCAAGGCCCCGACGTTATAGAACATCGCCAGGTACGCGACCACATTCGGTGAAATATGATGCGCGGTTTTCAAAAAGTCCGGGTAGAGATCCTGCGTGCCATGCGAGAGGCAGATCATCAACGTCAGAGTCAGCACCAGATACGCGAAGCCCTTGCGATGCTCCCACATCACCCGCGCGATTCCGCTCATGCTGGGAACCTGGTGTTGTTTCCACGCCACCGACTCCGGCGATAGATACGTCACAAATATCGTGATCGCCGCCGGGATTAGCCCGGCCCAGAACATCGCCCGCCAACCCCACGCCGGTAAAATTAAACGCGCCGCCACTGCCGCCAATAAATATCCAAGAGGATACCCGCCCTGTAATAACCCAGAAAGCAAACCTCGCCATCGCGTTGGCGCGCTTTCGAGCGTCAGCGAGGCGCCCACTCCCCAGAATCCTCCCATCCCAATTCCGTATAGGAGCCGCAAAATCAGAAACATCGGGTAGTTCACTGCCAGCCCGCTCAATACTTCGATCAGCGAAAAATACGCCACCACCGCCATCAGCGGTTTTCTCCGCCCGTAACGGTCCGCCATCATCCCAAATAGCAGCGCACCCACGGGCCGCATCGCCAGCGTGGCCCCCAGCGTCAGCACGATAGAGCTTTTGCCTACCTGAAAGTGCGTCGCTAGCGTATCGACCAGAAAAACCACTACAAAAAAATCAAACGCATCGAGCGTCCATCCCAATATTCCAGACGCCACTGCATACCCGCGCCCCTTTTGGGGCACATCGCTATCCCGCTGCCAGCTGACTTCAGTGATCATATCCGCCCTTCAGCCCGGTAAAGACTTACCACGCGTCTCTTGCGCAAACGGAATGATCAAGAGCCCCAGTCCGAACGCAATCGCCGTATAGGCAACCGGCTTGCCGATGGTTCCCGCGTCGCGAACCATCGCGCCAATCATGAAATTCACGCCCGCTCCGATGAACCTTCCAAAGGAAGTCGCAAACGCAAATGCGGTAGCTCGCACGGAGGTCTCATATTGCTCGGGGAGCCATAAGGTGAACAAAGTAAAATTCCCGCCAAAAAATCCCAGAAAAAATAAGCACCCGATAAACGTCGTCAGGCCATTCTCCAAATAAAACGCCCATCCAAAACTCAACCAGATGAACGCGCTCATGCCCAGAAAATAGATAGCCAGCGTAATTTTCCTTCCCCGTCGCTCCGCGAGAATCGGCACCATCAAACAACCCAATATCGTTCCGATGGAAAGAACCGCCGTTCCAATGGAAGCTGTCTGCGACGCTCGCGCCAATGACATCCCAGCCTTTTTCGCAAGAGTGATGATTGCGGTCGGTTCGTAAACCGCTCCCGCCCAGAGACCAATGATCGCGACCGTCAACAACGCCGCGTTGACAATCGTCTTCCGCCGATACTCAACCGAAAAAATTTCCGCGAGCGACCCCGCCCAGCGCTGGGGCTTACCTACCGGCCCTGGCAGCCCTGCCTTTTCCCTCCACCGCTCAGGCTCCTTGACCCGTGCCAGAATCAGCACAGAAATAATCACCGGCGACAATCCGCAAAGAAACATCGCGCGCCACCCAAACCGCGCCCCCACCGTATAATTCAGCGCTGCAGCCAGAAAAAATCCAAAGTAATAACCAGTCTGCAAAAATCCGGCCCCCATTTTTCGCCGGTCCTCAGGCCACGCCTCCGCGACATACGTTCCCGCCAGCGCCCACTCGCCCCCAATGCCAATACCCGCCAACAGCCGAAATAACGCTAGTTGCCAAACACTTTGCGCCAACGCCGCCGCGCCCGTAAACACCGCATAAGCCAGAATCGTCGCCGCCAACACTCGCGTGCGTCCGAATCGATCGGCAATTGGCCCCCACATAAACGAGAGCCCCCAGCCAACCAGGAACAGCGCAAACAAGATCGACCCCGCGAGTCCTACGTTTGCCGGTGTCTTCGCATAGCCCGACTTAGGCAAGAGCTCCGATAGCGCCGGACTCAACACCAGAGCATAGATAAACGAATCCATGCCATCGAGAGTCCATCCCGACCATGCTCCCCAGAAGCCCGTGATTTGTGACGATGTAAGTTTTGTGTGTGGCATGCCGCCCGAGACAGCGGGGGACAATTAAGCACAAGTAACAGCTCCACGGCAATTAATAATCACGCTTCAAAAAAATTTCCCCTTCAATGCTGCCGATTACCTCGACGTAATGGATTGCAATCTTCTGCCGCCACAAGAGAGAATCCCCTGCCACCTCGAAATGTCCACGCCACCATCGCCGTCGCAGTCGCAGCCGCAGCCGCCGTCGCAGCCCCCATCCCAGCCATTGACCGGCAAACTTTGGCGCGTTCTCATTTTGTTGGGCCTCTCCATCTTCATCAGCTACATCGATCGCTCCAATCTCTCCATCGCCGCTCCGTTGATAAAAGACGAACTACACCTCTCCGGCTCGCAGCTCGGCCTCTTGCTCTCTTCCTTTTTCTGGACCTACGCGTTCTTGCAGCTTATTTCCGGCTGGCTCGTCGACCGGCTCAACGTGAACTGGGTTTTTGCCGGCGGTTTTTTTCTGTGGTCCGTCGCCACTATCGTCACTGGCCTCGTTCACGGATTTTTCTTGCTGCTGATGTTGCGTCTGTTGCTCGGCGTAGGCGAATCCGTCGCCTATCCTTCCTACTCAAAAATCATCGCCCTTCACTATCGTGAGGAGCATCGCGGCATCGCCAATTCCATAATTTCGGCCGGATTGGCGCTTGGCCCGGGATTCGGACTGTTGACTGGAGGGATACTGATCGCCAGATTCGGATGGCGCGGTTTCTTAGTGGTTCTTGGACTACTCAGCTTGTGCTGGCTGATTCCGTGGCTTACCTGGATGCCTCCAGCAAAAGCCGCCATTCATCTGGACAAAATCGCGGCGCCAAGTTATGCAGCCATCCTGCTCCAGCGTTCCGCATGGGGCACCATCTTCGCCCAATTTGGCTACAACTACGTGAGCTATTTCCTGCTCACCTGGCTTCCATTTTATCTTGTACGCGACCGGCATTTTTCCATCGTCGACACGGCCAAAATCGGCGCCACCGGTTATGTACTCAGCGCTCTTCTCGCAATATTCTCCGGTTGGCTCTCCGATCGTTTAATCCGTTCGGGAGGCACACCAACCCGCGTTCGTAAACCTTTCGTCGCCGGTGGCCTGGCCGCCGCCGGTGTCTTACTTTTTCTCTCGGCCGTCGGTCCTCCAGCGTGGAATGTGCCGCTATTAATTTTGGGCATCGCGTGCCAGGGCATCTGTTCTTCCAACATTTGGGCCATCTCTCAAACGCTCGCTGGCCCGTACGCCGCAGGACGCTGGACCGGTCTGCAAAATGGCTCTGGAAACTTAGCTGGGATCGTCGCACCCGCCTTAACCGGATTTATTTTGGATCGCACCGGCCACTTTCAATGGACCTTCGCGCTGGTGGCTCTCGTTGCATTGGTCGGCGCTTCGTCTTGGCTTTTCATCGTAGGCCCCGTGCGCCCAATCACCTGGCCCAAACGCCCCGCCGCACTCGTCACTGCCTTGTAGGTCGCGGCTTCAGCCTGCTCACCTAGGCGGGCCGCGACACAAAACGCCCAGCAAAACCGGGGCTTAGCGCTTGAAGGATGTGACCATTGACCTTAACGGCGGCGGTTTTTCAATTCCTAAATTAGTCTTAATTTTCATTTATCTAGGCCATCTTCGGTAGGCAGAACGCCAATCACCTGCTAGCCTCTCTCCGCGGCAAACACCGCGATGCTCTTACATCATGACGGCTCGGGCGCAAAAAACTTGCTCTTGCACGCCAAACGAGGAAATAGACATGCATCGATTCTTGCGAAATTCGGCTCTGATCTTTTCCGCCGGCGCAATCGCGTTAACACCCAGCGCCTTGCGCGCCGGTGATGACGGCGGCAAATTCAAAATCGTGAAAAAGATTCCTCTCGAAGGGGGCGGGCGCTGGGACTACGTTACGGTCGATCCAGAAGCTCACCGCGTTTACGTTGCGCGCGCCACGCATGTGACCGTATTGGATTCTGAGAGCGGAGCCGTCGTCGGTGATATCCCCGACACTCCCGGCGTACATGGCGTCGCTGTCGCTCCGGACCTCGGCGTCGGTTTTATCAGCCAAGGCGGAGCTGCCAAGGTTGCCGTCTTCGATTTGAAAACGCTGAAAGTGGAATCTCAGATTGCCACCGGCGAGAATCCTGACTCCATCCTGTATCACCCCGCCACTCATCAAGTCTTCGTCCAAAACGGAAAAAGCAAATCAACGTCGGTGATCGATGCGAAAACGAAAAAAGTCGTCGCCACTATTGCGCTCGACTCCAAGCCGGAATTTTTCGCCTACGATGAAAAAGGGAATGTTTTTATCAACCTGGAAGATAAACACGCCATCGCCGTAATCGATGCCAGCAGCAAAAAACTGAAGTCGACCTGGGTGATGGAGGGTTGTGAGGGCCCTTCCGGACTGGCCATCGACAATAAAACTCACACTCTTTTCTCCAGCTGCGATGGAAAACTCATGGTCGTCGACAGCAACACCGGCAAAGTTCGCCAAAGCGTTGCCATCGGCGATGACTGCGACGGCGTAACCTTCGATCCCGGAACCGGTTATGTCTTCGCATCCCCGAGCACCGGGAAATTTCAAATCATCCGCGCGGATAAATCCGGCAAATACTCCGTGGTCCAGGAAATCGATACTCCAGTGGGATCAAAGACTCACGGCCTCGACCCCGCCACTCACAAGGTCTATCTGCCTTCGGCTAAATTCACTGGCGATCCCTCCAAGCGTCCACGCCCGTCCGTGGTAGAGGGCTCAATACAGGTGCTGGTAGTCGGCGAATAAGCCTCGCTGACATGCCAAGAACGAAGGCCCCGTAAGCGCCTGAACAGAAATTTGTTAGCGCGTTCCGGGGCCTTTTCTTTCCCAAGACCTAAATGAAAACTAATGCTCACTTAATTCAATTCCCTGTATCTAGCGCTAAAATGGCAAAAGTCACGATGGACAGCTTCTCATGAATCCTGCTTCGGCCCGACAAAGCGGTATTCTAGATAGTTCCAACCGCTACTCGCCTGGCCAGTTATAGGAGCCACCATGGACTATTCCGCACTGCTTCGCTCCGCGCTCGTGGCATTGCTGAGAAACAAAATGCGCAGCATGTTGACCGTCATGGGCATCACGATCGGCATCGCTGCGGTCATCTGCGTGGTAGCCATCGGAAAAGCCGGCCAATCGCGCGTCGAACAACAAATGAATAATCTCGGTGACAATTTCGTGTGGATCGAAGCAGGTGGCCGCTCCGTCAGTGGTGTGCGCACCGGCACTCACGGCTCCCCTTCCCTTTCCATGGCCGACGCCGCTGCCGTCAAAAACCAGATCGCTCTCATCAAGACGGTTTCGCCCAATGTCGATGATCACGTGCAGGTCATTTACGGCAATCAAAACTGGTTTACTCAGTATCGGGGCGTATCCCCGGAATTTTTTGACATCAAGCGCTGGAATGTCGATCTGGGTGCCGCTTTCACCAGCGACGACGTCGAACGCTCAGCGGATGTCTGCGACATTGGCGTCACTGTCCGCGAACAACTCTTCGGCGCGGAAGATCCCATCGGAAAAGTTATCCGCGTAAAAAGTCTGCCCTGCAAAGTAATCGGAGTTCTTCACTCCAAAGGTCTTTCTATGTCAGGCCAGGATCAAGACGACACGATCATCCTGCCGTACACTACCGCCCAGAAAAAAATCAAGGGCAACCCCTGGCTCGACGACATTCTGTGTTCTGCCGTCTCGCAGGACGCCGTAAAACTCGCCGGACAGGAGGCCTCTGCCATCCTACGCGATCGCCACCACCTGCGCCCTGAAGAAGACGACGATTTCAACATCCGCAATCCCGAAGACATCATCCAGGCGCAGATGGAAGCGAGCAAGACTCTGACCGTGCTGCTCATCGCCATTGCCTCCATCTCTTTAATCGTCGGCGGCATCGGCATCATGAATGTCATGCTGGTTTCCGTCACGGAACGCACCCGCGAAATTGGTGTTCGCGTAGCCGTCGGAGCCACAGAGCAAGCCATTCAGCTGCAATTTCTTGGAGAATCCGTGATGCTGAGCCTGGTGGGCGGCTTCGCAGGCGTGTTATTCGGAGTTCTAGGCTCCTACGTTGTCGGCCAAACCTTAAAGTGGCCCATGGAAACTTCCATGCACGCCATCGTCGTAGCTGCTCTGTTTTCCATTGCTGTGGGAGTTTTTTTCGGTTACTACCCCGCGCGTAAAGCTTCGCTGCTCGATCCCATTGAGGCGCTGCGCTACGAGTAGATTGAGTCAGGGAGCTACGCTGTGATTTAAGCTGCGTTGTAACAACCAGCATGGGTTTTCATTTTTCTCAGGACTGTGAATGAAAAAGAATCTTAAATGGCTGATTTTGGCGGGTGTGTTGGCGGTGGTAGCCATTTTGGCCGCCTTTGGATTCAATGCCAAATCACAAGACCAGAACTTTACCGCCAAAGTCGAGCGCGGCGATATTCATGACGTCGTGGAGGCCACCGGCACCATCAATGCCGTAATCACCGTGCAAGTCGGCTCGCAGGTTTCCGGCGTCATCGCCAAGCTCTTCGTTGATTTTAACTCTCGCGTACATAAAGGTGATCTTATTGCCCTGATCGATCCCGCCTTATTCCAGGGCGCTGTGCAGCAAGCCGACGCCGATCTGAATAGCGCCAAAGCCAATTTGCTGGCCGCGCGAGCAAATTTAGAGAAGGCTAAAGCCTCCATGGTTCAGACCAAGGCTGATTACGAACGTGCCAGTCAGCTCACGCGAGAAAACATTACCAGCCAGCAGCAACTTGATCTCGCCAAGGCTAATTACGATTCCATGAACGCCAGCGTCGGGGCCGCTGTAGCTAATGTCACCCAAGCGGAAGCTCAGGTAAATCAGAAGGCCGCTGCGCTCAGCGTCGCGCAAACCAATCTCAATTACACGATTATCCGTTCCCCAATTGACGGCACGGTTGTGGCTCGCAATGTTGACGTAGGCCAGACCGTCGCGGCCTCTTTGCAGGCACCGACAATATTCACCATCGCCCAGGATTTAAAAAAGATGCTGGTCTATACCAAGACTGACGAGTCCGACGTCGGCAACATCAAGCCCGGCAAACAAGTCACTTTTAAAGTCGATGCGTTTCCCAAAGAATCTTTTCACGGCACGGTCTCCCAGGTACGCATGAATCCCACCACCGTGCAAAACGTGGTCACCTACGACACCATGATCGAGTTTGATAATCCCGAACTTAAACTTTTTCCCGGTATGACCGCTTACGTCACCATCCCCGTCGCTACGGTGCAAAATGTCCTGAAGCTTCCTAATACCGCACTGCGCTACAAGCCCCCTATGTCCCCTGAGGACGTGATGCGTCTGTATGCGCAGTACGGCATCGACGAAAGGCAGCCCGAAACTTCTTCACCGGGTGCGCAATCCGGCGGCACACCGGAATCGAACATAACTCGCGTTCCCCGCGCTACCACCGCTGTCGTTTGGAAATTGCATCCGGATAACACCATGGAGCCCGTGAAAGTCTCTCTCGGAATCACTGACCACGCCTTCACGGAAATTACCGCCGTCCTCAAAGGCAGTTTGAAAGAGAATGACGATCTCGTGGTTCGCTCCATTAGTTCCAAACCTTCTGCTCCCGGAGCTATCAGGCGCTAAGTTGTATGCCGCGTGGATATACTTTGCGAAAATAATTTAATGGCCGCCGCGATCCCAACTGAGTTCCAGTCTTCCGCTTCAGACCGCGCGGTTATCCGCGTGGAGGATGTTCACAAGTATTACGATCTGGGCGAAACCCGCGTGCACGCCTTGCGGGGGGTCAGTCTGGAAATCCAGCGTGGAGAATTTCTCGCCATCATGGGCGCCAGTGGGAGCGGCAAATCTACTTTCATGAATTTGCTTGGTTGCCTGGACAAGCCTACTTCCGGGAAATATCTCCTCGACGGCATTGACGTATCCGAGCACGATAAAAAAGCTCTCGCGCACATTCGCAATCAGAAACTTGGTTTTGTTTTCCAGGGCTTCAATTTGCTGGCGCGCACCACCGCCCTCGAAAATACCGAGTTGCCCACTCTGTACACTAAAATTCACAAGTCCGAGCGCACCAAACGCGCCACCGAAGCGCTGGCCATGGTCGGCCTCGCCAACCGCTCTGAACACTTCCCTTCACAAATGTCCGGAGGGCAGCAGCAGCGCGTCGCCATCGCCCGGGCCTTGGTCAATCGCCCTTCGATTCTTCTCGCCGATGAGCCCACCGGTAACCTCGACACTCGCACCTCGGTGGAAATCATGGAGATCTTCCAGAGGCTCAATGATCAGGGCCTGACCATTGTTCTGGTAACCCACGAGCTCGATGTCGCCCATTTTGCGAAACGTACTCTTATCTTTCGCGATGGCAAAATTCGCAAGGATGAGCCGGTGCTCAACCGCCCAATCGCAACTGAAGTGCTAAAGACCCTACCCACCCTCGAAGACTGAACTGCGCCTCGCTCAACCCAAGCTGCGATAGACCCTTTTTGACTTAGCTCTGAACACCTTGCTTCCAACTTTGCTCTTGACACAAAGAGCTAAACCGTTTATTAAATCGTTTTAAAATCAGTTGTTGCGGGTGTTCCGTCGCCGATTTCGGCCTGCGGTGATTTTCTGTCGAGGAAAAAGAGGAGGTCATTGTGTCCCAACTCGACTGGGTGTGCAATATCCCCGAAGCTCACGCGATTGCCAAATCAGTACCACAGCAACAACGCATAGCTCGCATTTCTATATGGCAAAGAAGTTATTGGCTGTTCCTTTTACTCCTCGTTGCGCTTTTCTTTGCCCCCCTTCCGTCACCCGCCCAACTCTACACCGGCTCGGTGACCGGTGTTGTCACCGACTCCTCCGGTGCCACTATTCCAGCTGTCAAGATCACCCTCGTGGACCAGGGCAAAGGCTTTTCGTTCACCGCGACCACTGACAGCACCGGAAGATATCTTTTGCGCTCCATCCCGCCAGGTACCTACACCATCACTGCGGAAGCCACGAATTTTGAAAAGGAGACCCAGGAGAACATCACCGTCGACGTCAGTCAAAACATCTCCGTCGATTTAGCTCTAAAGGTCGGCTCCATCAACGACGTCGTCGAAGTAAAAGCCAGCAGCGTTCAACTACAAACCGAGGACGCCGTCACTGGTCAAGTCGTCAATCGAAAGTTTGTGAATGACTTGCCGCTGGTCGATCGCAATTTCAGCAATCTCGCATATTTGGCACCTGGCGTAACGGAGACCAACGCCCCCGGTACAAAAAACGCGCAAGGCGGCATCAACTTCAACTCCAACGGCAGCCGCAATTCCACCGCCGACGTCTTAATTGACGGCGCCACCGCTTCAAACTTTGATCAAAATAGTGGCCTCAACAATGTCCTCTATACCCCTTCCGTCGATTCCGTGGAAGAGTTCAAGGTCCAGCAAGCAAACTTCACCGCCGAATACGGATTTTCCGCCGGAGCGTTGATCAATGTCGTAACCCGCTCGGGAACCAACAAATTTCACGGCAGCGTGTACGAATTTTTCCGCAACTCGGTGATGGATGCCAACAATTGGTTCAACAACAAAAACGGCCAACCGATCGCCGCTTTAAAGCGCAACGATTTCGGCGGATCTATTGGCGGCCCCATCCGCAAGGACAAAACCTTTTTCTTTTTTGATTACGAGGGATTGCGCGAGCGGGACGCCACTAACGCGGTCGCCGGCGTGCCTACTACCGCGGAAAGAACCGGCGACTTCGGTGTTCTCTGTGGCGCTAACGGCGGCACCTTTGACGCCACCGGCCTCTGCTCCGCCCCCGGCGGACAACTTTGGGACCCCTACAGCGGCAGTTTCAATCCAACTCCCGAACCCGCAAATCCAAACATCGGCCCCGGCGCCCTTCGTCAAAACTTTATTCCGTTCAATAATCTTGCCACTTACACCAGCCCGGGAAATCCAAATCTGGTAGGCACGCCCTTTCAGCTTCCCGCTGGCATGGGTAACCTGATCAACCCGGTCGCGGCAAAACTCATTCAGCTATTTCCGCTGCCCACCAACCAGGCGACGGATTTGAGCTCTCTCCAAAACAGCAATTGGTTTGGTTCCGGCGTTAATCCTTCGTCGAACAATCAGTTCGACATCAAGATTGACCAGCGTTTCAGCGAGCGTGATTTATTGAGCGCCAAATACTCGCAGCAACGCGCCAGCAGCAATAGTTTCGATTGCTTCAACAATATCGCCGACCCCTGCACCGGCGGTCCTGTCATTACCCACCGTTATATTTTTTCATTGACGCATACCCATACCTTTAGCAATACCCTGCTATTCACTGCCACGTATGGATTTCAACGCGGCTTCGACAATCAGCAAGGCGTCGCTGGCAACACTTCTGCCGCCCAACAAGGCCTCGCCAGTTTAGGCTTTCCGTCGTACCTGAACCACGGTTTCGGCACCCTTCCCACCATCATCATCAATGGCTACGCCTCCGCGAATCAAACCGGCAACAACACCAATATCGGAACGAATCCCTTCAGCATCCTCCGGGAAGGCCAGATCGTGCACTATCTTACCGGCGCAGCTAGTTGGGTCCACAACAAGCACGAACTCAAGTTCGGCGGCGAGTGGCGCCTGCATCAAATAAACTTTACTCAACCCGGATGGCCCTCCGGCGCTTTCAACTTCGACTTTAGCGGCAGTTCCCAGGTATCCAGCGACCCTGGTTCCGGAGGCGACGGGCTGGCCAGCTTCCTCATGGGTGTCGGACCGCCATCCCTCGGCGGAGGAGGATGCACGCCATGCCAGGTCGGGTTCGTGAATTTTGTTAGCACCGAGAGCTTTCAATACGCAACCTTCGTTCAGGATAATTACCGCGTAACTCCCAAGCTCACGCTCAATCTAGGTTTGCGCTACGAGTTGAACACCCCTCGCACCGAGCGCTACAACCGCATGAATTCTCTCGACCCCACGGCGCTGTCTCCGCTCCAACTCACTGCCGCCCAAATATCACAGGTTCAGGCCATGGCGCTGCCCTTGCAAGCGACCGAGACGCTCAGCAATCTGCATGGTATCGAAGTCTTCGCCAGCCCTGCCGATCGCTCAAATTACTATACCGACTACAAAGATATCCAACCTCGCTTTGGTTTCGCTTATCAAACCTGGGGCGGGTTCGTACTCCGTGGCGGCTACGGCATTTATTTCTCAACTCCACGAAGCTCCGCTTCCGGCACCGGCCCTTGGGGCTTCGAAGGTTTCGATGTGCAACCTCCGTGGCTAACAACTTTGAATCTCGATCACGCCACCCCGTGGAACACCCTGAGTAATACCTCGTGCCAATTCAATCCGCCATTCACGTGCGGAGTCGCGCCCCCTCCAGGAAATTCTTTGGGAGCCTTCAATGACATAGGTTTCGCCGCTGTAGGGCCCATAAAAAGCCGCAGCCTGAACACGCCCTACGAACAAGCTTGGAGCTTCGGATTCCAGAAGAAGCTGCCCGGCAAGATTCTCCTCGACACCAGCTACATTGGTAAGAAAGGAACCCATCTGTACCTTGGCGGATTCCGCGAAAATAACATTCTTCCCGTCCCGTCCATCGCTGGTCTTACGCCCAATCAGATTGGCAACCTTACCAATCCGGTTGCGAATCCGTTTTTCGATCCTAATCCGGGGCCTTGCGATCCCACTCATTACATTTGCAACCCAAACAGCGCCCTTTCCCAGCCAACCGTGTCTGCCTTTCAATTGCTCTTGCCGTTTCCCCAATACACTGGCTTCCAGGCCGACTCGCCACCAATCGCCAACTCCATCTATCACGCTCTACAAATTCGCGCCGAGCGTGAATTCTCCAACGGCTTGCAATTTCTCGTTACCTATACGTGGTCAAAATCCATCGATGACGCCTCGGCCAGTGACGACAGCTTCGTATTCTTGGGCGGAGGCACCACCGGTGGTTCCACACTTGCCGTCCAGAATCCCTATGACCTCGGCGCGGAGCGCGCCGTCTCCGTATTCGACATCCCGCATATCTTTCAAGCCAGTTTCGTCTATGAATTGCCCGTTGGCCGCGGTCGGAAATTCGGCAATGACATGCATCCGGTTCTCGACGCCGTCGTAGGTGGGTGGCAAGTCAACGGCATCCTCCGTATCAACAGTGGCAGGCCACTCATCCCGCTGCTCTTGAATACCAACGCGATCCCCACCTTCGGCCAACGCCCCATTCTGACTGGCACCTTAAAACGCGCTTCAGGTGGACCTGAAAATTTCACCGATCCGGGCACCAGTTATTTTTCCAATGCCACCTTTGACAACACCGTTGGCGACAATGCCGGCGTCTTGCAAGACACCGCTACTGTCGCCCCCTTCACCTTCGGAAACGCACCGCGCACCATCACTAGCGTGCGCCAGCCCGGCGCTGAAAACATGGACATGTCTCTCTTCAAAAATTTCAACTTGTCCAAACGCAATGAGGGTATCCGCCTCCAATTTCGAGCCGAAGCGTTCAACGTCTTTAACCATCCGCAATTTCAAGGGCCCGACACCATCGTTGGAGACAGCAATTTTGGCGTAATCAGTTCGACGGTAAATAGCCCTCGCCAATTGCAGCTGGCACTGAAGCTCTACTTCTAGTCACCGTGCGCAAGGGGTTCTGTTGTCATTCATGGAGAACAATCGCGCGCGGCCAGATCAGCCGGGTGCCCCAGGTTCGCAGTTGAGGTATGAACCTGGGTCCTATATCAACGCTTGCAGCGTAGTTATTTTCACCGCGAACTTCCACCCTCTCGAGAGGCGCTGATGAACGCGACCCTTGCTCCACTGAAAATGACTCTGCGTTGGATGTTCAGGTTGCTCGTCTGTTTACCGTTGTTGCTCAGCCTGGCTCCCAGCGGTCGGACCCAAAGCATCCGCGTGGATGCCGCTCCAGACCACGCCGTCAACTCTTTTCGTCCCACCGAAGCATTGGGCGCTGGCCTCGATCGCATTTCGCGCGCATCCACCGACAAAATTTTTACCGATGCGATCCTCAAACCGATGCTTTCTGCCGGCTGGCAAACCGTCACCTACCGCCAGAATACGGAACTCCACGTAGAAGCGTGGCACTGGAATCCAGAAGGCACCTGGAGCGACGGCGACAAAGGCTACTTCGTTGGCAACTCCGCCCTCGCAGAACCCATTCGTCACTCTTTCGGCTATCCCCTGCCGCACGCAGGTTTTTCTCAACCCGATGGCAATAGCTACTCGCGCCTCACTGACGGTGACACCAACACCTTTTGGAAGAGCAATCCCTACCTGACCAAAGCGTTTACCGGCCAGGATGATTCCGTGCACCCGCAATGGGTTGTCGTCGACTTGGCCGCCATTCAACAGATCAACGCCATTCGCATCGATTGGGCCGACCCTTACGCGCGCAAATATCTCGTGCAGTATTTCACCGGCCCCGATCCCCTTCGCCACGCCGCTCAGGGCAGTTGGATTACTTTCCCAGGAGGCAGCATCGCCAATGGAACAGGCGGCGAATCCACTCTCACTCTTTCGCAATTGCCCGTCGCCACCCGCTTCCTGCGCATCTGGATGACCGAGTCCTCCAACACCTGCGACACACACGGTTCGGCCGATAAACGCAATTGCGTCGGTTACGCCATTCGCGAACTATATGCAGGCACCTTAAATGAAAGCGGCTTCCACGACGTCGTGCATCACACCGCCGACCGCGCGCAGACCAACACCATCTGCTCCTCCGTCGATCCCTGGCATTCCGCATCCGTCGTCAACGATCGCGCCGACCAGGTCGGCTTCGATCTTTTCTTTACCAGCGGCATTACCCGCGGCCTGCCCGCCATGATTCCCATCGCCATGCTTTACGACACCCCGGAAAATGCCGCCGCCGAAATCGCTTATATCGAGAACCGCGGCTATCCAATTTCCTACATCGAGATGGGCGAGGAGCCCGATGGCAAACATTGCCTGCCCGAAGATTATGCCGAACTCTATCTCCAATTCGCTACGGCACTCCATCGCGTAGATCCAAAATTAAAGTTGGGCGGCCCGATCTTCGAAGGCGTAAACGAAGACATTCAGGTCTGGCCCGATGCTCAGGGAAGAGTTTCCTGGATGGGCCGCTTCTTCGACTATTTGAAATCCCACCAACGTCTGGCCGATCTCTCCTTCGTTTCCTTCGAACACTACCCCTTGCGAGAATGCGCAATTAAATGGAGCGACCTGTACGAAGAAGCAAAGCTGGTTAGCCACATTCTTCAAGTATGGCGTGACGACGGCCTGCCTCCCGGCGTTCCCATGTTTATCACCGAATCAAACATCGCCTCTGGCTCCGACGAATCCTTTGTCGACATCTTCGCCGCGCTCTGGTGGACCGACTATATCGGCGCCTTTTTCGAAGCCGGCGGCAAAGCGGTCTACTATTTCCACTACGCGCCCGAGCAGATGTCCCTCAGCTGCGGCGGAACATCTCCCGGCACCTTCAGCATGTTCACCATCACTCCCGACTTCCAAATCAAACAGCCCGATTCTCAATTCTTTGCCGGACAAATGATCAACCTTGAATGGGTCCAGCCAGGTAGCGGCGAGCATCAGGTCTTCTCTGCTGCCAGCGATATTCATGATCTCGTGGGAAACACGCTCGTGACCGTCTACGCCGTTCTAAGGCCCGACAAACAGTGGTCCCTGATGATCATCAATAAAGATCAGGCAAATGCGCACTCCGTACAAATCTCCTTTGACGGCCTGGGCGCAAAACAGAGCCATTTTCACGGGCCCGTCAGCATGGTCACTTTCGGCAGCGAACAATATCAGTGGCACTCCAACATCAATGGAGGCACCGCCGATCCGGATGGCCCCGCGTCCCGCTCCACCATCACAGCCAATCCGAGCACCAGGTATACTCTCCCCAAGGCGTCCGTTACCGTGTTAGCAGGCAAACTCGGCGACTGATCGCACACTCACCACGTAGCGCTCTTGTCTTGTAGGTCGCGGCTTTAGCCTCACCACCTAGGTGGGCCGCGACACCGGGGTGGGGCTGGTTTGTAGGTCGCGGCTTTAGCCGCGACATCAACCGACTCTCCAGACGCGGGCTTTAGCCCCCGACGACGCGCATCCACCTTTTCGGCGGTTTAACTTTTTGTTATGTTTCCCTTCAAGGTCCGGTCACCCACCGGACCGAGAACGCCCCGAGCCGCTGGAGGATGCCATGAGCAACAGAAAAACCGGAATCTATGCAGCGGTCGTTCGAATTTTAATCGCTTCTCTAGCCCTGACATTGTGGGCCGCAGCAACACCCGTTACCGATTTACATGTGAGCATCCGCGAGTGGGATGTCCCCACCAAGGGCGCGCATCCGCACGACCCCGCGGTTGGCAAGAACGGCGAGCTGTGGTTCACGGAGCAGATGACCAACAAAATTGGCCGCTTTGACCCAGCGTCGCAAAATTTCAAAGAATATCCCATCACCGGAGAAAACGCTGGCCCTCACGGATTGGTTTCCGATAGCGACGGCAACATCTGGTTCACCCCGAACTTTGGCGGATATATAGGAAAGCTCGACCCGCAAACCGGAAAAGTCACGCAATACAAAATGCCGGTCGGGAAAGCCGACGATCCGCACACCCCGGTCTTCGATAGTCATGGCACTTTGTGGTTTACCGTGCAGGGCGGAAATATGGTCGGCCGTCTCGACCCCAAGACCGGGAAAATCGAGTTGAAGAATGTTCCCACCGAAAACGCATTACCCTACGGAATCGCCATCAACAGCAAAGGGGTCCCTTTTTTCTGCGAATTGGGCGCTAACAAAATGGCCAAGATCGACCCATCCACAATGGCCATCACGGAGTTTAAGGTTCCGGAGTCTGCTCGCCCGCGCAGGCTGGCGATCGCCTCCGATGACCAGGTTTATTTCACCGATTTCAAAAGCGGCAATCTCGGCCGGCTAAATCCAGCGACTGGTGCGGTTAAGATGTGGCCGTCCCCCGGCGGATCCGATTCCGGCCCGTACGGAATCGCCATCACTAAGGACGGCAGCGTGTGGTACAGCGAGTCCGGCGTTAAACCCAACACCATAATTAAATTCGATCCCTCCTCTGAGAAATTCGCCCGGGCCACGATCCCGTCCGGCGGTGGAGTGGTTCGAAATATGGCCGCTACGCCCGACGGCCGCATCTACCTGGCGTGCAGCGGCGTGGACAAAATCGGCATCGTGGACCCCAATCTTAAATAGCCACCGCAAAAGATTTGAGACATGGCCGACGCTTCTGCCGTGCTTAAAAGGCTTCTGTTGCAGCTTGCACAGCAATTCACGCCTGATTTCTTGACGCCAGCCCCGCCCTTCGATAGCGTCAATGAAGGTGTCACGCTCACAACATATTTTTTTGTGAGCCGATGAAATCAGTGCACCTACAGATCAACCGGGAGAAGCAGTGGCTAATCCAATCATTACCCTAACCACCGACTACGGCACCAACGACCACCTGGTCGGCACCCTCAAGGGCGTTCTGCTTAAGATCAATCCTGAACTCACCATCGTCGATATCACTCACCACGTGAATCCCTATGACCTGCTTGACGGAGCCCTCACCATCGGCGCGGCATACTCCTACTTTCCGCCAAGGACAATTCACATCGTGGTCGTGGATCCTGGCGTGGGCACGGCTCGCCGTCCGCTACTTGTCACTGCTCAAAATCAATATTTCGTAGCACCCGACAATGGCGTTCTCTCTGTGGTTTACGAACGCGAGCGAGACAATTTAGCCGTCCGTCACGCCACTGCCGAACATTACTTCCTGCAACCCATCAGCAAAACATTTCATGGGCGCGACATTTTTGCCCCGGTAGCGGCGTGGTTGTCGAAGGGCTGGCAAACCTCGGCAATGGGTGAAGAAATTCAGGATTTTCAGCGCTTCGCTCTTCCCCGCCCGAAACCAATCGACGGCGGATCGCAAGGTGTGGTGCTCCGCATCGACGCATTCGGCAACGTAATGACCAATTTTCGCGCCGAAGACTTGCCCGAATCCGCAAAAAACGGTGCCGGTCTGAACTTAAAGGTAGGTACTCACACCATAGCGAAGGTGGTGGACACCTTCGCGAATGGCGCCGCGGATGAGCCGATTGCTTACCTGGGATCGAGCGGATATCTCGAAATCGGCATCAACAAAGCGAATGCCGCGCGAAAATTAGCGATTGCTCGCGGCGCTGCCGTGATTCTTCCCAAGAGTTAATTCTCGCCACACTTTTTTCACTGGTATCCAGTCCATTGTAAATATTCTCCGCCGGAAATAAAATCACCGCGAGCTTTCCAGCGCAGCCATCTGCGAACGAGTGCGCGGATCCAGCCAGTCTCGCCACGCATCCCCCAACAAATTAAAGGCCAGCACCGCGGTCATCACCGCCAGCGCCGGAAAAACTACCATATGCGGCGCGTCAAACAAGTGGCTCCGCGCATCATTGAGCATCGATCCCCAGCTGGGCAGCGGCGCGAGCACCCCCAATCCCAGAAAACTCAACGTGGATTCCGCAAGAATGGCCCCGGCCATGCCGATGGTTGCCTGAATCAAAATCGGTTGCAAAATATTTGGCAGCAGATGACGCACCAGAATTCGTCGGTGCGATGCGCCCAGCGAACGCGCCGCAAGCACAAATTCCAGTTCTTTGGCCTTCAACACCTGCGCGCGAGCCAGCCGTGCATACCCAGCCCACCCGGTGATAATCAACGCGAGAATAACTTTGCCAATCCCAGGCCCCAGGAAGGCCGCAAACGCGATGGCCAAGAGTATCCCCGGAAAAGAAAGAAACGCGTTAATCAGTAGCAAATTCACAAAACGATCGAACCACCCGCCTGAATACCCGGCCAGCATCCCGATGATCAGTCCGATGGAACCGCATCCGCACACCACGGAAATCGCCACCAGCAAAGAAACCCGCGCCCCAAAAATCGTGCGCGACAAAATATCTCGCCCAAGCTCGTCCGTTCCCATCCAGTGCGCGTGTGAAGGAGCCGAAAGCCGAATGGGAAGATTCTGAGCGGCCGGATCAGCGGGAACAATCCATGGCGCCAGCAAAGCTGCAAGGATCAAGATAATTGCGGCAATAAATCCCGCGCGAGCCAATACGCTTTGCCGCAGAAATTGCTGCAGCGACGCCCAGAGGCTCAAGAGAGCCGCACCCGAGGATCGATCAGCGTGTACAACAAGTCAGTGAGTAAATTTACGACTACATAAGAAACCGCGATGACCAGAATGCAGCCTTGCAGCAAAGGATAGTCTCGGGAGGAAATCGCCTGCACCGTCAGCCGGCCAATCCCCGGCCACGAGAAAATCGTCTCCGTAACAATCGTGCCCGCCAGCAAAGTCCCGAATTGCAAACCAAGAATAGTGATAATCGGAATGAGCGCGTTGCGAAATGCGTGGCGAAACAAAACCGCACTGGTAGACAAGCCTTTGGCCCGCGCAGTTCGAACGTAATCGCTGGACAACTCCTCCAGCATCGACCCGCGCACCATGCGTGTAAGAATCGCCGCCAAGGCAGCGCCTAAGGTCGCAGCCGGAAGGATGTAGTAAGCCGGTCCACCTCGTCCGGAAACCGGCAAAAGTCCCAGCTCAATGGAAAACAGCAGAATCAGTAAAGGCCCCAACGCGAAATTGGGAATCGCGAGGCCGAACAGTGTAAACACGCCCACAGCGCGATCCGCGCCGGTACCCCGCCGATGCGCCGCGAGTACGCCGGCGGGCACAGCAATCGCCGCGCAAACCAGCAGCGCCAGGAAAGCCAGTTGCAACGTCGCGGGATAACGCTCAAAAATAATCCGCCGCACCGGCGCTTGAAATTTCAGCGAATGTCCCAGATTGCCGTGCGCAAGTTGCGAAAGGTAGTGCCCGTATTGCGCGGGCAGCGACAGATCAAGCCCCAAAGAATGCCGCAATTGCGCGAGTTCGCCCGGAGCGGCGCCTTCACCCAGCATCTGCTCCACCGGATCGCCGGGCACAATATGGATCATCAGAAAAACCAGCGTCAGCACCAGCCACAGCGCCGGCAAGGTCATCAGAAAGCGTTGGAGAAAATAGCGCAGCATTTTAAATTTGGTTATTCACAGCGGTCCGAACTCAGGAATCAGTATGGGCAATTCGTGTTTCCTTTGGTGGACGAGCGGTACCGTCAGATGCCTCGCTGAGTTTGACCGATTCAGATATAGAACGAATACGTTGGACCTTGACTCGTGCCACACGCTTCCCGTCCATTTCCGCAACCGTAAACCGCCAGCTTCCGTATTCGAAAGTCTCGCCGCCTTTGGGAATAAATCCCAACTGCGCGAGAACGAATCCTCCTACCGTGGCATAAGCCGGGTCTTCCGGCAGTGAAATGTTGTACTGCGTGTCTAAATCGCGCACGTTCAGCGCCGCATCGAAAACAACCG
The DNA here is from genome assembly GCA_963733775.1 of uncultured Acidobacteriota bacterium. Taxonomy (GTDB): domain Bacteria; phylum Acidobacteriota; class Terriglobia; order Acidiferrales; family UBA7541; genus Acidiferrum. Next base: position 542,209 of record CAVTEE010000007.1, read on the forward strand.
CGCCATCCGCCAACGTCAGCGGTTGTTCGACCACGTCAAATTCGTCGTGAATCTCCCCTACCACCTGCTCCAGAATATCTTCCAGCGTAACCAATCCCAGAATGCTTCCAAATTCGTCTACCACCATAGCCATCCCGACATGGCGCGCGCGAAGTTCAGGCAGCAGTTCGCTGGCGGGTTTGGTCTCCGGCACGATCAATACTTCGCGCAGCACCCGCCGCAAATCGAACGCCGGTGGTGGCAAATTTTCTTCGGTGCGACGCTCGCGATCGAGCAGCACCCACAACATATCCTTAATATGCACGAATCCCAGGATGTGATCTTCCGATCCCCGATAAACCGGAATTCTCGAGCGTTGCGTCGTAGCGAATGCGCGCATCACATCATCCAACGACGCTTCAACCGGCAGAGTGTGCATGTCTGGCCGCGGCACCATAATTTCCCGCACCTGCACTTGCGTCAACTCGATGGCGCTAACAATAAATTTTTCTTCCCCCACTGCGAGCAGTCCCCGCTCGCGCGCCTGTTGAATCTGAATTTGCAGCTCCTCCGTCGAATGCGCAACGCCGTGCCCAGCCGCCGCGGTCACACCCAGCGCCTTGATAATCCCGCTGGAGGTAGCCTCCAAAATATAAATCGCCCAGTAAAAAGTTTTTAGGAACCAATGAAACGGCAACGCAATCAGCAACGCCACCCGTTCGGCACGCGCAAGGCTAATGGTCTTCGGAACCAGTTCTCCAATCACCACGTGCAGCGCACTCAGCAGCGCAAACGCCACCGCCAGCGCCACCGCGTGCGCAATTAGCGCCGAGTGAGTCCCCAGAGTCCCCGGCCATATTTGCTGGAACAATTTTGCCAGGGTCGATTCGCCAAGGGCGCCAATGGCTAAGCTGGAAAGCGTAATCCCCAGCTGCACGCCAGAAACCACCCGGCGCAGATCGCCTACCAGTATTTCCACCACGCGCGCCCGTAGGTTTCCCTTGGCGACCAGCTGCCGCACTCGCGAAATTCTTACCGCCACAAGCGAAAACTCCGCGGCAGCAAAAAATCCATTCAGGCCAATCAGCGCCAGCACCCCGATCAAGCGCAACACAAACATAGACAATCGGTCCTCTGCCGCATTGTAGCAGCAGACAAATGCCAGCCGCTGACCGTTGCTTGAGGATACGCCGTCTTTTACACTCGATTGGAGACATGTAGCGGCTAAGGAACAATTTGAGCAGCGTTCGACGGGTCTTACTCTCGATATTTTTAATTCTTTTAATTGCCGCCGGCGCCGCCGTCTGGTGGTTTGTCTATCGCCCGCTGCCGCAGGTCGACGGAACCACCGTCGTAAATGGTTTACACAGCGACGTCTCCGTCGAACGCGACCGCTGGGGCATCCCGCACATCCGCGCAGGCTCTACCGAAGATATGGTCGAGGCCCAGGGCTACGTGATGGCCCAGGATCGCCTTTGGCAAATGGATCTTCTGCGCCGCGTCGGCCGCGGGCAACTCTCCCAAATATTTGGCCCCGCGCTCCTATCCATCGACAAAAAGTTTCGCACTTTGGGCTTCGGCCGTGCCGCTGAACGCGAGGCGGCCGCAGCGACCGGCGAGCCTCGCGCAGTCGTCGAGGCTTACGCTCGCGGCGTAAACAGATTTATTGAGCAACACCAGAGTCAGCTTCCGCTGGAATTTTCCCTTTTGCATTACAAGCCGCAACCGTGGACCCCCGCCGACACTTTTGTCATTGGTGGCTATATGTACGCGACCCTCGCCGACACCTGGGAACGCGAATTAGATCGCGCCAACGTAACAGAGCGTGTCGGGCTGGATCGCGCAAAGGATCTTTTTTCCCAGGAAGCCGCCATGGACCATTTTATTGTCGGCGATCCGAACGACAAGCAAGACGGTTCCCAACACGCGCATAGCAACGACGATGAGGACGATGATGACGACGAAATGGAATCCGATGACGTCATCAAGGCGCAAAATCTTGAACCTGGCGCCGCCGCTGACGACGAAATCCCGCCAAGTATTAATTCGATGCTGTGGCCCGTCGCGCGCGATTTTCTGTCTGCCACAAACCGGGAAATTCGGCAGTCACTGGGCAGCAATAATTGGGTCGTCAGTGGCGCCCACACTGCCACGGGAAAACCGTTGCTAGCTAACGATACGCATCTGGAATTGAGCATTCCTTCGATCTGGTACCAGGTCCATCTCACCGCACCAGGCTGGAATGTTGCAGGCTTTACGTTCCCCGGAGCGCCGCTTGTGGTCATCGGTCACAATGATCGCATCGCCTGGGGATTCACCAACAACGGCGCCGACGTTCAGGATTTGTACATCGAGACTTTCAATCCCGCCGCCCCAGACGAATACCGCGTCAATGGCGTTTGGAAAAAAGCGCAGACACTTGACGAAGTGATCCACGTAAAAGGGCAACCTGATGAACATTTTGCCATTGTGTTAACACGTCATGGCCCAGTCGTTCGCCGTGACGGCACTAAAGGATACGCGCTGCGCTGGACCGCCACTGAACCGGGCGCTCTCTCAAATTCTTATAACTGGCTGGGCGCCGCAAAAAACTGGGACGAGTTTCGTAAAGCGATCAAGCAGTCCTGGGGCCCGGCGCAAAATGCTGTATACGCCGACGTGGCTGGAAATATCGGTTACATAATGTCGGCGAAGGTTCCCATTCGCAAGAAAGGCCACGGTGAGGTGCCGGTGCCAGGCGATACCGACGAATACGAATGGACGGGCTACATTCCATTCGACAAATTGCCCCAGGCTCTCAATCCGGATAGCGGCCTGATTGTCACCGCCAATGCACGAGTCGTCGGCCCGGATTACAAACCCTACTTGACCGATCGATGGGAAGAACCATACCGCACCGCGAGAATTTTTGATTTACTGCAAGGCCGCCATGATCTGCGTCCTGAAGATATGTTGAAAGTCGAAAACGACACTTATAGTTACCCGCACATGTTCCTCGCCGAACAATTATCGGCTGCTGCCAAAAGCGCGCCGCCCAAGGACCCACGGGCCCAACATTTAATTCAGCAATTAAAGGACTGGAATGGGCTGGCTGGCCCGGATTCCGTGGAAGTTTCTTTCTTGCAAGCGCTCCGGCGGTCACTGCTGCAAATGATTCTTGAGCCTTATCTCGGCAACGATACTGAGCTGTACAACTGGCGCAGCATGACCTTTCTGCAAAGAGTTCTGACTGAGCGGCCCGCAAAGTGGCTTCAGCCTACCTACAAAAACTATGATGAACTACTAAGCGCAGCCGCCGATCGCGCAGTTTCAAAACTAGCGGAGCAAACAAAAAGTCAGCGGACTAAAGATTGGCCTTGGAAACGATTTAATTCTCTTCAAATGCTGCATCCCATGGGGCGAACGGGAATTCTCAAGTTAGTCTTTAGCATCAGCGACAAACCACAATCTGGAACCATTTACAGCGTGCGCGCCGCAGGCAAGAGTCACGGTCCTTCAGAGCGCTTCGTCGCCAACACCGCCAACTGGGATGACTCGATACTGTTAATCACCTCTGGAGAGTCAGGGCAAGTAGGAAGCTCGCACTACACCGACCAGTTTTCTTATTGGTATGAGGGAAAACCTATTGTCCTGCCCTTCAGCGATGCGGCGGAAAAAACTACTCGTAAACACACCCTAACCTTAAAACCGGGATCGTAACTACACGAGGGGAAGCGCTACAGCATCGACTTGTCTTCATGATGGTCGCAAGCTAGTCGAAATAAAAAGCGCCGCCGCAACATAAAGCGATTGTGTCCTTTCTCGCGCGTGCCTTAGAATGCTCACATGTTGTCTTCATGGTACGTCCATGTCCGAACTTTAGCGCTTATTCTTCGGTTTCATTTCCAATTCAAGCAACCCGGAGGGTGCCCCATCCTCGGCCTTTTGGAGGGTGGGTCTTGTAACGTGGGAACATCATGAATTATCCGGCAAATGATCGCACTAACCGATTGCATATCGATGGCATTAATCGCCTACATTTCTACGATTCGAAAGTTAGGGTTGACGCGTGAATTCTCCTGCTCCTAAAAAACCAGAGTCACCCAAGAAACCCGATTTTGAGCGTTCTCTCGCCCGCCTGGAAGAAGTGGTTCGCCGCCTCGAGAGCCCGCAACTCTCGCTCGACGACGCCATGCAGCTTTTTGAAGAGGGCGTCGCTCTTTCTCGCGAGTGTCAGAAACAACTCGAAGAAGCCGAAGGCCGCGTTGAAATTCTTCTGAAGAAGGCCGACGGAAAACTGGCACCCGAGCCGTTCGAACCCGAAACCGAGAACGAATCTTGAGTTCCAGCATTCTCCCGCTTGTTCCAGTGCCCTCACGATGAATCTTCCCGATTTTTTTGAACAGGATCGCCTGGCCGTTGACGCCGCGCTCGACCGTTTGCTTCCCGCTCAAACCACGGAGCCAGTCTCCATTCATACCGCCATGCGCTACAGCGTATTCGCCGGCGGCAAACGTATTCGCCCCATTCTTTGCCTCGAAGCCGCCCGAATCTTTGAACCCGAGATTCAGCCTGACAGCTCCCCCGCAATGCATGCCGCCTGCGCCATCGAATTCATCCATACCTATTCTTTAATTCATGACGATCTGCCCGCTCTCGATAACGACGATCTGCGCCGCGGCAAACCCACCTGCCACAAACAATTTGGCGAAGCTACCGCAATCCTGGCCGGCGATGGATTGCTTACTCTGGCCTTTCAAGTCATCGGCGAAAGTCCAACATCTGCGGAGCGCACTCTCGCCGCCCTGCAGGAAGTCAGCGGCGCTGCTGGCACTGTGAAAGGCATGGTCGGCGGGCAAGTCGCCGACCTCGAAAGCGAAGGCAAGCGTGTCGAGCCGCAAACTCTCGAGTATATTCATCGCTCGAAGACCGCCGCACTCATCCGCGCATCCGTCAGCACCGGCGCAATCAGCGCGGGCGCAGGAATCGCCGATGTCGCGCGACTTCGGAAATTTGGCGAAACGATTGGTTGGGCCTTTCAGGTCACCGACGACATTCTGGATGTGGAAGAATCATCCGCGGCCCTCGGTAAGACCGCGGGCAAAGATATCGCGCAACAAAAAGCCACCTATCCTGCGGTGTTTGGCGTTGCCCAGTCGCACGAAATCGCTGCAAAGTTGGCCAAGGACGCCATTGCGCAACTGGATTCTTTTGGCGAGCGCGCCTCGCGATTGCGCGCACTGGCAGAATTTCTTGTGCACCGTCGCGCCTGATCGCTTGATTTTGAATTTCCGGCCCTCCATGAAAAGAAAGACCCCGCGGACGCGCCTCGATACCTTGCTAACGGCGCGTGGCCTCGCTCCGAATGCCCAAAAAGCTCAAGCGATGATTCTTGCAGGCGAAGTCTTCGTAAATGGAGTTCGAGTAAACACCTCAGGCACACCTGTCGCCGAAGATGCGTCGGTAGAAATAAATAGCCGCGAACAACAATATGCCAGTCGCGGCGGATTCAAACTTGAAGGAGCTCTGCGCGATTTTCGCGTCGATCCAGCCGGCAAAATATGCCTCGACGTCGGATCTTCCACTGGCGGATTCACCGACTGTTTGCTGCAACATGGCGCAACTTGCGTCTACGCCGTTGACGTTACCGTGGATCAAATCGCCTGGAAATTGCGTCAGGATCCCCGCGTCCTGCGGATAGAACGCAATGCCAGAGAGCTTAGCTCGCATGAGATCCCAGAATCTGTGGACCTGGTAACGGTGGACGTGTCCTTCATATCAGCCGGCAAAGTGTTGCCACCAGCGGCAGCCGTCGCCAAGGAAGGTGCCGACTTCTTGATATTAGTGAAACCGCAATTCGAACTCGGCCGCGAGGAAATAGGCCCCGGCGGCATCGTCACCGACGCGGCCCTGCACGAAAAAGCTATATCAATCGTTAAACACGCGGCCGCATCAGCAAGCTTGGATTACCTGGACCTCCAACCTAGCCAACTGACCGGCGCGGAAGGCAATCAGGAATATTTTCTGCACGCACGCAAAAATTCGCTAAGGTAGAATCGCTCTCACACATGCAGCCTGCACATACTTTTCGAAATATTGGCATCATTTCCCGGCCGAGGCGCTCCAATCTTTCCGAGGTGGTGCCCCCATTACTCTCCTGGCTCCAAAGCCATGGCATTCACGTCGCCTATGACCAGGAAACCGCCAGTTCCCTGGCAGAACCATCCGAGGGTCGCAGCCGCGAACAGGTCGCAGCAGCGTCTGACCTCCTGCTCGTTCTCGGCGGCGACGGAACGTTATTGGCAGCGGCTCGCGTGGCCGCACCCAGAGGCATTCCCATTTTGCCCATCAACATGGGCAGCCTCGGCTTTCTCACCAGTTTTATGTTGGAAGAACTTTATCCCGCTCTGGAAGATATTCTTGCCGGCCGCTTAATCATCAGCGAACGCGTCATGCTCCACGCCGAGCTTCAACGCGGCGACAAAATTCTCGATAAGCAAACCGTGCTGAACGAAGTCGTCATCAATAAAGGCGCGCTAGCCCGCATGATCGAATTGGAGTTGAGCATCGACCAGGATTTCGTCTGTCGTTATCGCGCCGACGGCTTGATCGTCGCGTCCCCAACCGGCTCGACCGCTTATTCTCTCTCCGCAGGCGGGCCCATCGTGCATCCCTCCGTCGAATCATTTCTCATCACGCCGATTTGCCCGCATACTCTCAGCGACCGCCCAGTAGTGGTCGGCGACACTTCGATCATTGAAGTGAAATTGTCAGCAGGCACCGAATCCGTTTTTCTAACTCTTGATGGACAAAAAGGGATTCCGCTGCAAGCCACTGATCGCGTGCGGATTTCTCGCGCTCAGCAACTTTTAAAGCTTATTCAAACTCCCAATAAATCGTATTTCGAAATTCTGCGCAACAAGTTGAAGTGGGGAGAAGCCTAGAACGATCAGATCCCGAGTTTCGCTTCAAGAAAGAACGTCAGGACCAAGCAAATCCTTAACCGTTTCACGTCGCCTGATTAGCTGCGATTTTTCCCCTGTAATCAAGATTTCCGCCGCGCGGCACCTTCCGTTGTAATTCGACGCCAACGACATCCCATACGCTCCAGCGGCCCAGATAGCCAGCACGTCTCCGGTCTTGACCGGGCCGAGATGCCAATCATGCAAAAAACAATCCCCGGTCTCGCATACCGGACCCACGATATCCACTCGCTCGCCGTTCGAACCAGATTCGTCCCGACTGCGCATGGTCCGCGTTATCGGATGCACCGCGCCATAAAGCGACGGCCGCATTAAATCATTCATGCCCGCATCCACGATCACAAACGCTTTTTTGCCATTGCGTTTGTTGTACAGCACCCGCGTCAACAAAACTCCGGCCGCCGCAATGATGGTGCGGCCCGGCTCCAGCAAAAGATGCACACCCAGAGGCCGGACCATTTTGGCAATCATTCGCGCATACGTGCCACGAGAAGGAACTCTTTCATTCGTATATCGAATTCCCAATCCGCCGCCAAAATCCAGATACCGCAACTCAATTCCATTTTTTTTCAATTCCCCAACGAAACCGATCACCCTTTTCAACGCCTGCTTGAACGGCTGCGAGGAAACGATCTGCGACCCGATGTGCGCGCTGATCCCATGCCAGCGAACCCACTTCGAATCCCGGTGCGCGAGGTACAACCGCCGCGCTTCATTCCAACCGAGCCCAAACTTGTGTTCGTGAAGCCCGGTCGCAATATGCGGATGCCCGCCCGCCAAGATGTCGGGATTCACACGCACCGCCAGGCCAGGAGCCGTGCCACCGCGTTCTACATGGCGCGCAGCCTCTTGCTCTATTACGTCGAACTCCGCCTCCGATTCCACATTGAATAGCAGTATCCCGAAACGTCCGCGGCGCCGCGCTCCGGGATACTGCAACGCATCTCGAATTTCCTCGCGTGTCTTGCCCACACCCGAATAAACGATGCGGTCACCACGTGCTCCAATGCGTCGAAGATGTTCAAGTTCCCCGCCCGAAACAATATCGAAGCCACTGCCGAGCTTGGCAAGATGCTTGAGAATGGAAAGATTGCCATTCGCTTTCATCGCAAAGCACAGCGTATGCGGAATGCCGGCCAGCCCACGGTCCAGTTCGCGAAATGCGTCGGTTATCGCTGTGCTGCTGTACACATAGGTGGGCGTTTCGAATTTCTCTGCGGCGTCGGCAAGAGACACACCTTCACAATAGATCTCTTCCCCTTGAGCAATCCGGTCAGATTTTCGCTTCCAGCAAAAGTGCGGGCTGAATGTAGTCGGATCTACAGCTTTCAGGTTAGAACGCGATTTGGTAACCCTCATCGAACTTTGGCAATAACCAGCGTTCGATCATCCGCCAGCGGAGCATTCTGCGTGAACCAATCCACTTCGCGCAGGATCAGGTCGGCCAGTTCGGTCGCTTGTAACTCATGGTGCTGTTCAATCAACTTGCGCAGCTTCTCTGTACCAAAGAACTGCCCTTCAGGATTGGTACTCTCGGCGATACCGTCAGAATGAAAAACCAGTATCTCTCCCGGCTCCAAAACACCGTTCCATTCGTCGTAATTCACTTCCTCAAAAATTCCCAGGGGAAATCCGGTCAACTCTATTTTTTCGCAGTGTCCATCTTTATAGAGCAGTGGCTGTGATTGCCCGGCATTCGCCACCCGCACTTTTCGCTTGCCCTTTTGCCAGGTCGCAAAACAAGCGGTCATGAAGCGCCCTTCAATACGCCGCTCGCCAACAATCTGATTCATCTGTTTGAGTATGTCCGCCGGTTGCAATTTCTGCGGCGCCAAACTTCGCATGATTCCAATCGCTACGGCGCCATACAGAGCGGCAGCCGTACCCTTGCCACTCACGTCGCCTAGCGCTATCCCCAGTTGCTGCGGTCCATAACGCAAAAACTCGTACAGGTCCCCGCACACTTCCCGCGCGGACAAATACCGGGCGGCCATATCGAGTCCATAATCTTCGCTGGGCACCGGTTGCAACAGCGCACCCTGAATGCGCTTGGCGGCCTGCAGATCCCGTTCCAGCCGCGCTTCATCTCGAGCCAGTTTTTCGTACAGCCGCGCATTTTCCAGCGACACCGCAAGATTCGCGGCCAAAATTGACAGCGTTTGAACGTGGTCCTCGGTAAAATAATTCAACTGCGGGCTTTCCAGATCCAACACGCCAATCACTTGCCCTTTGTGAATCATCGGAATCGCCAGTTCCGAACGTGTTTCAGGATTGACCATCAGATACCGCGGGTCAGCGGAAACATCCGGGACGCGCACTGGCGCCTTCAACGTTGCGGCCGCGCCCACAATTCCCTCGCTGACCGCCACGCGCAACTTGCCTTGAACGTGCTGCCCATGTTTCACATCGATACGATGCCGGAAAACCTTCTGTTTCTCGTCGTACAGCATCAGGCTCAATATCTGGTAATCAATCACGCGTTTGATCTGTTCGGCCGCGCGGCGAAGTAGCTCCTCCACATCCAAAATGGAACTCGTTTCCCGGCCGACCTCATTCAGCAGTAGAAGCGTTTCAGCCTGAGCGCGTTCTTTTTGATACAAGCGCGCATTTTCAATTGCCACCGCCAGCCGGCCGGCCAGCAAAGTCAAAATACTTTGTTGCTCCGGCGTGAAGTAATCGGGGTGCCGGCTCTGAATATCGAGCACACCAACCGGTTTCCCTTGCAGCATAAGCGGTACGGCCAACTCGGAGCGTACATTTTCTATTGCGGCGATATAGCGGTCGTCTTTGGAAGTATCACTCACGCGAACCGGATGCCCGGTGGCCGCCGCCGTTCCGGTAATTCCCTGCCCGATCGGCACGCGCAAATTATCAACCAGCTCACGCGGGTAGCCGATCGAGAAATAATGCTTCAGATAAGCTCCGCCGCCCTCGACCATCAACACGCCAAAAATTTCATAATCAATGTGCCGCTTGATTAGCGCAGCGGTGCGGGCCAGCACTTCGTCGAGGTCTAAAGACGCGTTAACGCCTTCCCCAATTTCGGTGAGGGTTGCCAACACTTCGGCGGGAAGCGGAGTATCAGTCGTTTCGGGCGCCACTTCAACCCGTGCCTGTCCTGGATTCATTGCGTGTCAATATTATAGCAGGCAGAAACGACCGCCCGGCGTGGCGTGTATTCACAGTCAATTACGATTCCGCTGCGCTAGCTTCCGAATTTGACCAGCGCTTCTTCCATGATCTTTACGCCGTTGCTCGTGCCAATGCGCGTGGCCCCCGCCTCCACCATTGCCAACAGGTCATCCAGCGTGCGAACCCCGCCCGAGGCCTTTACGCCCATTTCGCGTCCAACTTCACGCCGCATCAACTGCACATCCCCGATCGTCGCTCCCGAGGTGCTGAATCCCGTCGACGTTTTTACGAAATCCGCACGTGCGTCACGCGCCGCTCGGCAAGCGCGCACTTTTTCTTCCTCGGTCAACAACGCCGTCTCGATGATAACTTTCAGGATGGCACCGCGCTCGTGAACCAACCGCGTCAAGTCTTCAATCTCGCTTCGCACCGCCGCGTCGTCATCGCCCTTCAGCCCTCCGATGTGGATAACCATGTCGATCTCTTGCGCTCCTTGTTCGAGCGCCACACGGGCTTCGTCAAGCTTTACCTGCGGCAAATTGGCGCCTAGAGGAAATCCAACCACCACACAAGTTTTAACCGGTGAGTTGCGTAGCGCGTCGGAAACCTGCTTAACAAAGACTGAATTTACACACACCGATGCAAAGCGATACTGCAGCGCTTCCTTGCAAATACGCGCAACGTCACTTCGCGTCGCCTCTGCTTTCAACAAAGTGTGATCGATCAGTGCAGCCACACCGGCGCTATTCCCGGGCTGCCCGCTCACTTTTTGAAGCCTTTCCGCTTCTTCTTCTCCGCTTTCCCGATCGTCAATATTCCAACATCCAGCAAATTGCGGTAACGTTCGGAATAATCGAGCCCATAGCCCACCACAAATTCGTTGGGAATCCTGAATCCCACATAGTCGGCCTGCACCGCGGTTATTCGTCTTTCCGGCTTATCCAGAAGCGCGGCCACCCGTAAATGCTTAGGCTTGCGCTGCTGAAAAATACTTAGCAAATAATGCATGGTCATTCCGGTATCCAGAATATCCTCAACAACGATAACAATTTTTCCTTCGATGCTAGAGTCCAGGTCTCGGGTCAGCCGCACTTGACCGGACGAATGCATTTCGTCTCCATAACTCGACACCGCGATGAAATCAAAAGAAACTTCCCCAGGTATTTGCCTGGCCAGGTCCGCAAGAAAAAATACCGCCCCTTTCAATACGCCCACGAGGTGCAGGGGTTGGTCCCCAAAATCCCGGCGGATTTCGTGCGCCAGTTGCTTAATGCGTTTTTTGATGCGCTCCCGGGGGATAAGCACCCGCACACTTTCGTGCACATTCTCAACTTGACGCGGCGCAGCATTGGTCTTCAGTTGTTTTGTAGTCATGGAACGGATTCAAACCGAATCGAGACTCTAGCGCACGCCTCGCTGTCAGAGCAAGCCGCACCCAGGGAAATTTGTTTCATTTTTGCACTCAATCGACCCGGAACCCAGTTGGGCGATGTTTCTAAAAACTGTAAAATATGCTGCAAGAAAAACCGCAGCGAGCGTGAGCCATGCAAAAATCCCAGCCTGAACCGTGGTTGCGAAGCACTCATTTGGAAATCCCTGCTGTGCCGCGCGCGGTGCTTCACGCTCTCGAACTTGCTCAGGAAGACCTAACCTTTTGGTGTGGCGAATTGAGTGAACCGGAATTGATGGCCACGCCTTCTGGCCTGCCGTCCATCGCGTTTCATCTTCGCCACATAGCGCGCAGCCTGGATCGATTACTCACATATGCAGAAGGACGCCAACTCAATGATCGACAACTACAGGCGTTAATCGGTGAAGCCAACTCTCAATGTGCGAAGCCTGAAATCTTTAGCGAGCTGTCAGCGGCCTTATCAGACAGTTTCGCTCGAATTCTGGAGCTGGGCGAACTGCCCGATACTCTAAATCAACCGCGCACCGTCGGCAGAAAGAATTTGCCCACCACCGTAGCCGGTCTTCTCGTACATATCGCCGATCACACCCAAAGGCATGTAGGACAGGCGATAACGACGGCAAAGATTCTCGTCGCCCGGCGTGGAGCAGCCCTTTGACCATGGATAGGTTCGACAGCAAATGCTTATAGTCCTGTGGTTCACGGGCATTACGAGATTTGCTCACAGGCAACCTCCACAGATAGAATCGAATCACTATTGATCTTCTGCAATACCATCACTGGCAGAACGATCGCCGATTCGCCAAACACCTCCGAACACCGCGGGTTTGGACGAAGCCGGCCAGCCGAGACATCTGTGCGTTGTCCATGAGAGGCCTCAGAATTTGTGTGGAATAACCGGCTTTACCAGTAAAAATTGGGAACCTCCCCCGGATCGCATTAGAGCTGCTACCAGCACGCTGATTCATCGCGGGCCGGACCAGACCGGTGTCTTCGAATCCCAATTATTTTCCATGGGCGCCACTCGCCTCAAAATTATTGACCTGCACGGAGGCGATCAGCCCATCCTTTCCGACGATGGTGACACCGGAATTGTTTTCAACGGAGAAATCTACAATCACCTGGAACTGAGACGCGAACTCGAGGAGCGCGGGCATCGTTTCACATCGCACTCCGACACCGAAACTGTTCTGCACGCCTTTCTCGAATGGGACAAAGATTGCTTTTCGCGCTTGCGCGGAATGTTCGCGATTGCCTTATGGTGTAAATCCGAGAAACGAATTGTTCTGGCACGCGACCGTATGGGCATTAAGCCGCTGTACATCAGCCACCAGGGCGAAGATCTCTTCTTCGGATCGGAACTCAAAGCGATTTTCGCTCACCCGGAAATAGAACGCAGCATCAGCCTTGCGGGTTTGGATTGTTACCTGTCTCTAAACTATGTTCCCTGTCCGTGGACCCTGGTCGACGGCATCGAAAAACTACCGCCCGGTTACTGGCTGGAATGGCGTGATGGCCGAGTAACTTCGGATTCCTACTGGCGTTTGCCATTCGGCCCGTCGAGCCACTGGACCCTGGACGCCGCCAAAGAGGAATTGGATAGTCTGATGCAAAGCGCTCTTCGTGAGCATCTGCTCTCCGATGTTCCCTTGGGCGTGTGGCTGAGTGGAGGCATCGATTCCTCGGCAATCTTGCACTACGCCGCGGAAGCCTCAAGCTCTCAGCTCAAGACTTTTTCCATCTCCTTTCGCGGCCGCAGCTTCGATGAGACGAAATATATCCATCAAGTCGTAAAACAGTACGGCACTGATCACCACGAAATGGATTTACCTCCAGAGACTAATTTACGCGGCGCAATAGAAGAATTTGCTTACTACGCGGACGAGCCAACCGCGGATGCTGGCGCACTGCCAGTGTGGTTTTTATCCAAGCTGAGCAAAACCCGCACCACCGTGGCGCTCAGCGGAGAAGGAGCCGACGAACTTTTTGGCGGCTACCTTACCTATCGAGCGAATCATCTTGCACGACACGCCCGAGCGATTCCCGGCATTGCCCGCCGCCTGGCATTGGCAGCCATTCGCCAGTGGCCGGTCTCCGATGAAAAAATCGGCCTCGAATATAAACTCCAGCGTTTTCTGGAAGGCAGTCTCCTGCACCCGAGCCGCGCCCACACCTACTGGAATGGAACATTCTCAGATACCGAAAAAGCCGCTCTCGTGCGCGCGCGACTTCCCCATTCGCTCCGTCAGATTCTAGAGGAAATGTCGAAACTGCCGGCCGACAAAGACCCGTTGGCTGCGTTTCTTTGGCTCGATCAAAAATACTTCCTGGCCGACGATATCCTCACCAAGAGCGACCGCATGAGCATGGCCCATTCTCTGGAGGTCCGCCCTCCTTTTCTGGATCACCGCATCGTGGAATTTGCTGCGTCGCTACCGGCGGATCTCAAGATTCGAGGCTCGCAGCAAAAATTAATTTTGCGCGAGCTCATGCGCGACAAGCTGCCGCAGGCCGTCCTCACCCGCAAGAAAATCGGCTTTGACATTCCGGCCCATGACTGGCTGCGCGGCCCACTCCGCGACCTACTGGTAGATACCCTGCAGGCAGGTGCCACGGAACATGCCGAACTATTCAACTCCGAGATTCTTCTGAAATTTGTTCGTCTTCATCTCGAAAGAAAAGCAAATATCGGTTACCACCTGTGGGGTTTACTGATTCTGTTTCTGTGGATGAACAAATGGCAGATTCAAACCAGTCCGCGCGCGACCCAGAAAGTATTGGCTTACGCAAAAACTGGCTCATCTATCTAATCGTTTTTTTGATCGCCGGCACAATCTATCTGGGATGTATCGCCTCGCCTCCTTCCCTGATGGACGATGTGGACGCCGTGCAAGCGCAAATTGCCAGAAATATGTTGACCTCCGGCGATTGGGTGACCGCGCGCCTGGATGGCGTCATCTACCTGGAAAAGTCTCCGCTCCATTATTGGATTAACGCCGCATTTTACGAGCTGCTCGGGATTTCTGATTGGGCCGCGCGAGTTCCGTACGCTCTCTCTGCTGTTGCGCTGGCGTTGCTTACCACGGCGTTCGGCATTTGGGCCTTCGGAAAGAAGGCCGGTTTTTACGCGGGCTTATGCATAGCCACTTGCGCTGGATTATTTCTGTTCACCCGCATTTTGATTCCGGATGTAATGCTGACCTTTACGATCGCGTTGGCGATGTGGGCATTCCTTCGAGCTCTTGATCCGCAAGAGACCAATCCTCGCTTATGGGCCATCACTTTAGCGGTAAGCCTGGGCCTCGGGTTGCTTCTGAAAAGCCTGGTAGCCATGGTCTTCCCGGTTTTCACCGCGCTGATTTATTTGGCAGTGACACGCCAATTATTTGTTCGCCAAACCTGGAAGCGTCTTCATCCCTTCAGCGGCACGCTAATCGTGCTGCTAGTCGCAGCACCGTGGCACGTGCTGGCTACACTTCATAATCCGCCATATTTTTCTTTTTCACTCCACAGCGGACCTGGCGAGTATCACGGTTTCCTGTGGTTTTTCTTCATGAATGAACAATTCCTGCGATTCCTCAATCTTCGTTACCCGCGCGATTACAACACTGTTCCACGTTTGTACTTTTGGCTCTTCCACCTAATATGGCTTTTCCCGTGGAGTGTGTATCTCCCGGCCGTCTTTAAATTGTCCTTCAAGCCCGCCGATCGGGCCGGCCAGACCCGCCTGCTGGCCTTATGCTGGATAGGCTTTCTGTTGACATTTTTTACCTTCTCCACCACACAGGAATATTATTCGATGCCTTGCTATCCAGCCTTCGCTTTGCTGCTGGGCTGCGCCATGGCCACCCGTGACAAATGGGTCCGGGTGGGCACCCGAGTACTCTGCGTCCTGGTCGCTTGTTGCGCGGTGGCGGGCATCGGCATTCTGTACGCTGTGCGCCATGTTCCCACACCGGCAGACATCTCCGTGGCGCTCAGTTACAACCCGGAGGCTTACACTCTTTCGCTGGGTCACATGGAAGACTTGACCTTGCGTTCGTTTGCCTATCTCCGGCTTCCGCTAGCCTTGGCTGTTGTGGCCTTCCTCATCGGCGCGCTGGGAAATCTACGGTGGAAGGGCCAACGAGCTTTTCTAGCCTCGGCAATTATGATGGTCGTATTTTTTCATGCCGCGCGTTTGGCGATGGTGGCGTTCGATCCTTTTTTGTCCACCAGGCCGCTCGCCAACGCGATTCTGCGTTCTCCGCCAGGAAAGTTAATCTCCTCATACCCATATTATGAATTTTCATCCGTGTGGTTCTACACCAACCGTGACCCTTTAATCTGGAACGGCCGCTATAACAATTTGGAATACGGCTCTTACGCTCCGGGAGCCCCAAACATTTTTGTCGATGATTCGCGGATGCAATCGCTGTGGCGCGATGCGGACCGTTATTACCTGGTCGCGGAGGATGGTCAGCTCCCGCGTATTAATACCGTACTCGGGCAGCAGTTGACTCGCGTGGCGCACAGCGGCGGCAAAATCGTGCTGACCAACCATCCTTTGCCAGACAAAGCGGCGTTTTTCGTCCCTAAATAATTTTTTGCGATTTCGATATCAAGTGTTTACACCTTGGACGAATAACCGCAATAATAGTTGTGTTCATCTCGAGCCAAGCTTTCAAACGTTATATTCTTGATGCCATATTTTGATTTCTAGCCTTAAGAAAAATCCGGTACACGGCCAGCGGGTCTAAGTGGAAAACACAGTATTAGGAGCCATATGAAAATCGCTGTACTCGGTGGTGACGGATATTGCGGTTGGGCCACGGCTTTATATTTGTCGCAAAAAGGCCATGCCGTCGCCATTGTCGACAATTTTTTGCGCCGCCAATGGGATCATGAACTCGGCGCACAGACTCTTACTCCCGTCAGACCGCTTTCCGACCGTCTGCGCATCTGGCAAAAAATCACTGGTAAGACTATCGAACTGTTCGTCGGTGACGTGGCCGATTACGATTTTCTGGAATCCACCATCAAAGCATTTGAGCCAGACGCCATCGTCCATTTTGCGGAACAACGCTCTGCCCCGTACTCGATGATCGACCGCAAGCACGCCATCTTCACGCAGGTAAATAACGTGGTCGGCACCATGAACGTGCTCTTCGCCATTCGTGAGCTGCGCCCCCAATGCCACCTCATCAAGCTCGGCACCATGGGCGAGTACGGCACTCCGAATATCGATATTGAGGAAGGCTACATCACCATTGAACACAATGGCCGCAAGGATGTGCTGCCTTATCCTAAGCAACCGGGCTCCTTCTACCACCTCTCCAAAGTTCACGACAGCCACAACATCATGTTCTGCTGCAAAATCTGGGGCATTCGCGCCACGGATTTGAATCAAGGCGTGGTGTACGGAACGATGACCGAGGAAGTCGAACTGGACGAGGCCTTGATCAATCGCTTCGACTATGACGATGTCTTTGGCACGGTATTGAATCGCTTCTGCGTCCAGGCCGCTATCGGCCAGCCGCTGACCGTTTACGGATCAGGAGGACAAACTCGTGGCTTCCTCGATATCCGCGACACAGTGCGCTGCATTGAAATTGCCTGCGAGAATCCTGCAAAAGCCGGCGAGTGCCGCGTCTACAACCAATTCACCGAGCAATTTTCGGTATTAGAACTTGCCCGCATGGTGGAAGCCGCAGGCAAAAAGCTTTCCATGAATGTGGAAATTGACCATCTGCCTGATCCTCGCGTGGAGTCCGAGCAGCATTACTACAATGCGAAGCACTCCAAGCTAATCGACCTGGGCTTGCAACCACACTTGCTCTCCGACTCGTTGCTGGATTCCCTTGTGAATATCGCGATGAAGTATCGTGATCGCGTCGACGCTTCCTTGATGATGCCGCAAGTGAATTGGCGGGAGCCTCGCAATGACCGCCGCCTGCAAAAGAGCATGACCGCCCGTGCCACCCTTGGCGGCGCGGAAAACAGTGGAGTCCAGACCGGCAAGGCCAAAAGGTAGCCGCCACCTAACGCAGATTTTCATTCACGCGTTGAGCAAAGTCGAAATCAAACGGGAATGCCTTCCCGTCTATACTATTTTCAAACCGCGCCAAAAAGCGTTGCACGATAGGCTCCTTGCTGCCTAGAAAATCGATGCTCGCGACACGCTTTTTGCCAGAGTCCACCCACACCATTCGTTCATCTGGCAACTCATAGCCGCAATGAATTTTCGACTGGCCTGAATGCGGAACGGCGTATTCGCGCATGGCCCCGAGGTGCGACCCGAGATTTTGCATGGCCGAAATCCCTAAATGATCGGCGGCATGTACATTGAATGTTCCGCCAAATTCCAAGCCATCCTGTTGCTCGTACTGCCGCCGCCAATTCTCAACTTCGGATAACAGGCAATACTCGAAATGAACGCCACCCTTTGACCCTGCCCTAGTCGCAGCGTCCTGCAACTCCGCGGTTTCTGCCCGCGTATATACCCACGGCTTCTCGACAATTACATGCAAACCCGCGGCAAATGCGGCTCGAATCAAAGTTGGCACATGTGCTCCAGGAGGCACGCAAAGCCACGCGATCCGCGCGGAGCTGCCAGAAAAGGTCTCCGCCAATCGTGATTCGTACGCGCCACTGCTCTCGTTGCTCTGCCTGCGCAGACCCGATGCGAATTCCGCGCGTCGCCCTTCGCCGGTCAGCATGGCATGCATTCTGGCGCCCCAACGGCCTCTACCAACGATGAGATACGCCGGACTGTTGGCGTTAGCCATGAGCGGCGATCTTGTCGCAAACCATTCTGGCCGCCTTCGGCGCACCGACCACCTTGCCGGAAAAAATATGAATCTCTCCAGGAAGACCATCGCGGACATACAAAATCCGCCGGTCCTGTTCCGGATTGTCTTCCACCACTCTTAAGGTGAACCGTGAACCAATGTACTTTGCGCGCTTTGCTGCCGGCACCGTAAGGCAGCAATCTTCTCGCATAGCTTCAAATCTGGTATCTACAAATGGCACAAATTCACGTTGGTTCAATACGCCCAAATACCTTTCAGGGATGGGCTCTTCCGGATTTGAGGTAGTCCAATGATTGGTATGCTTCGCGGAACCGAACAACGAATGATGCGAACCGCCGTAAGGGTCAAATGCCGTAAACGGACCGTCGACGACCACCAACGCTATCCCCTGCAACTCGGCCGGCAACTCGATCAGAATTTTCTCTGCCACTTGATATTTCGCAATCCTGAAGATATCGCGGCTTGGTCCCATCCCGTACGTTGCCCACACCACGAAATCGTAATCGCCCCGCATCTCCCGCAAAAAAACGCGCTGTTCAAATTTTATTCCCAGGCCATTTAATCGCGACTCGATCACCGAACGCAGCACATCAGGGTCGTATATGTTTTCCTCGACTTCGTAACACTGATCGATGTACTCGAAATCCATCCACTCGGGACGACAAGCCCGCAGCGGGAGCCCATGTAACCGCATGATTTGCTCGTATTCCTGGGGGCGCGTACGCGAGCCTTCGCGTGGGATGGCGTAGTAATTGCGGCTGTTTTGAACGATGGCCGGCGCAAATTCTTGAATAAATTCACGCCTGGCCTCCAGAGTCTCGGCGATGGTTTCTGGACTTCGCGGGTAATGATAACCGGAGTGCACGCGATACTGATTGATGCCCGATGCTGCACGCATCACGCCCAGAGGATCGAACAGAGTAACCTGATGTCCCCGCTCAGCTAACCGGATTGCCGCCGTTGCTCCATAAATCCCGGCCCCAGCTATAGCGATTTTTGCGCCCATCTCTATGAGGGAATAAACTTCAAATACGTTTGCGGCTTACTTTATCCGGACCCCAACCTCATCCAGCTTTTGCGCCGGCTGCCGTCCCGGCACCAGCATCCCGCCCTTGACAATATAATCCACGCCTCGCCAACGAATCCCGCGGCGCACAAAGCTGGCCAGCCAGATAAAAAATGCCGTCGCATCCCAGGTCACAAAAAGCGGCAGGGTCTTCCACAGGTTTTTCTCTCGCAGCCCCCAGCCCCCAACGCATAAAGTCATCACCGTACGCAGCATCAAATACATTCCAAAATAAAATGCCGCAACCGCCAGCGTGGGATGCACTGCCACCGCAAGCAATGACCACGCCAGCCCCTGCGTGAAAATCAAACCGGCGTGCCCCCATGGCCGCATGTGGCGCATCACCGTCATCCAGCGCAGCCGCTTGATCAACAGCCCGCCCAGCGATTGATAGTCCGCCACCGTCTGCACCGCATAAGGAAGCATCTCCACCCTTACGCCTTGTGCTGCAATCAGACGGCCAGTCAGCAGATCGTCGGCGGGCCGGTTCTCCAATGCCTGAAACCCACCAAAACCTTCAATCAGTTTGCGGCTGGTCACGATGGTCTGGCCAAAGGCGAACTTCACACCGTCGAGCAACCACGCCACCATGACCCCAGGATAAAAATCAGAAATCATCCCGATGGATTGAAAACTCTGCGCCATAGTGGTGTCATCCACGGAAACATACAGACAGGTAACTCCGCCCACTTTCGGATCCTGTAATGGCGCGACCACTGTTCTGAAATAGTCCGGCTTCACCCGCACATCGCTGTCGTTAATCACCAGCACTTCATGTTGCGCCTCGTTCACCAGTCTTACCAGCTTGGCCACTTTGTCGTTGATAGCATTGCGCCCAGAGCCATATAAAATCTTGATTTTGCAGTCGGGAAAATCACGAGCCAGTTTCTCAAGCACCGGCACGGCCGGATCAAGCTGGTCGTGCACGCAAAACAACAGCTCGTAGTCGGGATAGTCCTGCCGGCAGTAACTTGCGAAGTTTTCGTAGGCTTCCGGGTCCAGTCCGCGAACCGGCTTCAAATTACTAATGGGAGGGGTGAAATCGGGTACTTGGGCCTTGCGGGGAACGCTTTTGAAAAACTTTATAGAACTATAAATTGCAATCAGATAATAAATAAACGGAATGGCCGCGAAGGCCAAAACGAAATACTTGAAGACTGGCGAAATTATCGCACCTCTCGCATTTCGATTCCTTCGCGACCAGGCTGTCCTGGTACGTGACGCCGGCCGTTCTGGCCAGACCCTAAGAAAGAATATCAAAAAAAGGGTCTTCTATACCGCCGAGACTGCATCCCGCAAAAACGACGCCGAGCGGCTGAAAATGCGTTCCGAACATTGGGGAGATTCAGGAACATCAAGTAAACTTTAGACTCTTACATTCGGAGCCATCAAAGGCATCGCCCATCAATGACCGATTCACCTGGCTTGCATTTTAAGACTTTTCTGCTGATTTTAATGATTGTCGTGTTCGCCCCGCTGGGCAATGTGTTGCTCGGCAAAGGCATGAAGACCGTCGGCCCGGCGACTCATTGGACGGTGGCTGATTTGTGGACCGTTTTCGTCCGCATATGCTCCTCCGGGTACATCTGGCTGGGTGTTGCGTCGTTGATGACGTTTTTTGTGGCTTACATGCTGGTGCTAACCTGGGCCGATTATAGCTATGTACAGCCGGCTTCGTCCTTTTCCTATGCCATGGTCGCGCTACTCGGCTACCTCCTGCTCGGTGAAGTGATATCTCCACTCCGTTGGTTCGGGATTGCCATGATTTGCCTTGGTGTACTGATCGTGGGGCACACTCCACCCCGAACCACCACGGTCAAAGGCTGACGTGCGCGAATTCCTTTTACTCTGCGTCATCGTTGTGGCAGGCACCGGCGGCGAGCTTTGCGTGACGCGCGCCATGAAGCAAATCGGCGAGGTCACCGATTTCCGGCCAGTAGCGCTAGTGCGGTTTATTTTAAAAGCCCTGACGGTGGCATGGATGTGGATCGGCATCGCCATGATGACGGTAGCGTTTTTCGCGCTTTTGGCGGCGTTATCCTTCGACAACGTGAGCTTCGTGGTTCCAGTTACTGCCCTCAGCTACGCAGCCGGTGCAGTGGGCGCGGTGCTATTCCTGAGGGAACGGATCAGCGCTCAACGATGGATCGGTGTGTTGATCGTGTGCGCTGGTGTGACCATCGTGCTGCTCAGCAAGCACTAAGACTTCACCGCATCGACCCGACGCAGATGTAAATTGCAGCGAACTTACGGGTGCTCCGGCTGTACCTGTATTGGAGCTCCAACCTTGATAGTTACTCCGAATCGCTTGTAGTTCGCGTAACGCACGGTCATGCGAATATGCACAGCCCCAGTGCTGAATTGCAGCATATCGTCCGCCCGTGTATAGGTAGGAAACCAGTAGTGCCCCTCGATATTCTCGCGAAACGTCTCAAACCGCGGAAACACATTTTCCTGCCCGTGCTTCTTGATGTCCGGAACCGCTTTGCCATCGGTCTTTACGATCTCCAGATCGGCGTCATCCACCCAGATGCGCCCCTGAAAGTATCGCTGGTTCTTCTCCAGCTTCTTGGGACCGACATCGAAAACGTAGGTTCTCAGTTCATCGACGGTTTCTCGTCCCACATATTTGATGTCGTATTTGGGCAATTCTTCACTCGTCAGCACGAAGGGCTGCACGTGCTCCAGGTCATCCAGGTCCTGTTGGGACATCTGAATTCTCTGCAGCGTCGAAGCCGGAGCATACGTCACTTTCTCGTAGCGTTTCCCGTCGGGCGTAAAAAGAATATCGCTCCTCATCTGGTACTCGCCGTCGGCCATCCCGTCACCATCAATGGTTTGTATTACGAATGTTTGCGTATACGTGTAGTTATCTCGTTCCTTTTTAAACTCCGCCTCGCGCGCCGCGAAACGTTGAATGATCTGGTCTACCGGCAGCGCGGGCGGCTGATTGGAAATCGTCGAGGTCCCGCCTTGGGATGTTGTCGCCGGTGCGGGGGTCGTAGCCGTCGCGTCGGGCTTGTTCTGAGGCCCGCTGGAACCTGGCGGAGTCGGCAGAGGGCCTTGTTGCTGCGCTCCAAGCGACATACAACATACCGATGACACGGCCAGCAACGCAGCCGTAGCCACGCCCATCGCATAAGTTCTCGCCTGGCGCATTTGAAGGTTACAAAGCATCCGTCCACGCTCCTTATTGATAATCACGGAATGAGATGCATTTTTCTAGGATAACGCAACTTCGCACGGGAAAAAGTCACACACCAGCGAAGCTGTTGTGCAAAAACTGGTCCGTCACATGTGGAGGGAGATAAGAAGAAACCACTCGATATCAGGCTTCGATAATCTGATTCTTTACCGCGTAACGCACCAATTCGCTCACCGAATGCAGCTCCAGTTTCCTCATAATATTGGCGCGATGCGTTTCCGCCGTCTTCACGCTGATATTTAGCGAAACCGCTACTTCTTTGCTGCTTTTCCCTTCCGCAAGCAATTGTACAATTTCGCGTTCTCTGGGCGTCAACCGGTTTCGCAGCACCGTTCCTGGGTCGGGTGCATGGCTTCCCGCGTTGAACCCGTTCAAAACCATGTCCGCGGCTCGTGCCGTGAAATAGGACCGATGATTGGCGACCGCTTCCACCGCAGCCACCAGGTCCCGGTCGGCGTCCGACTTCATAATGTAGCCGCGGGCGCCCGAAGCCAGTATTTCGCGCACCAGCTGATCCGAAAAATGCAGCGTCAAAATCACAATTTCCGTCTTGGGCAAAATCTTCAAGATCTTTCGCGCCGCTTCCAACCCGTTCAGCTCCGGCATGCTGATATCCATCACTACCACTTTGGGCTTCAGTTGCTCTGCCAGCGTTACTGCTTCGCGACCAGTGCTCGCTTCCGCGCAAACCTCCCAACCCGGCCTCGAATTCAGTAACTGCTTTAAACCGCGGCGAACAATGTCATGGTCGTCAGCAACCAGGATCTGCATCGCGTCGCCACGCGGCCTGAACGACTTCTGTTCGGTTCCAATAGGTGGTTTATCCACGGCTAAAACCTGGCCTTTCAATTAAGTACTCTGCTAGGTCCCGTATCCCGTTCTGTTATAGCACTTAAGTGGGCGTTGACCAACCGGAACGCGGACTATGACAACGAGGTGTTTGGCCTAGACTACTTGAACCGCTGACTCCGAAGGCGCAAGCCGCTCTGGGAAAAAAGTTTCGTGACGCAGTAACCTATCCACGGCCTCTAACAGCGTGCTCCCTACCTGAGTCTTTGTCACGTATCCCTGGACCCCTAGTTTTTTGGCTTCGCCGACCAATTGCTTGCTCTCATGCATCGAAAGAATAAGAATCGGCACCTTTGGCAGGGTTTTTCGAATTTCGCGCGCGGCCTCGAATCCACTTAATACCGGCATCGTTATATCCAGAATAATCAGGTCTGGCTTAAGCGCGTTGGCCTTTTCGATCGCATCCTTGCCGTTCTCGGCTTCGCCGCACACGTCCACGTCTGCCCGTGAGGATAATATCGCGCATACACCCTTTCGAACAGCTTCGTGATCATCCGCAATAAGTATTCGCAAAATGGGGCCCCTTCCCATTTCAGAACCCGAGTGGGTCCTATTGATTTTCGTCCTATGTTACCCGTTTTGTAACCGGCATGCAGCGAATTCCGTGTTGTAAACGCTAACACAAGAGTTAGCCCACATCTTCGCAGCCCGAAACTCGTCTGCCTCCCAAATGCGACTTTCGGTGGTGGTGGGGGTTTATCTTTACAGTGCTCTAGCTTCACTTCTTTATAGAATCACTCGCAGCCGAAAGCATACTTAGGAAAGAGGACTACTATGCGCCTTTCGATGAGAACGGTCGTACTTGCTGCCATCATGTTCGCCATACCCGCGGCCTCTTTCGCGCAAATCAGCGTGGGCATTGCGGTACGGGTTGCTCCGCCAGTATTGCCGGTCTACGAACAGCCCCTATGCCCGGGCGAAGGTTATATCTGGACTCCTGGCTATTGGGCCTACGGAGATGATGATTATTATTGGGTTCCCGGCACCTGGGTGTTGGCTCCCCGGGTGGGCGTTCTTTGGACTCCCGGCTACTGGGGCTGGGGCGATGGAGGCTATTTCTGGCACGCCGGTTATTGGGGACCGCACGTCGGATTTTACGGCGGCGTGAATTATGGCTTTGGATACGTTGGAGTTGGCTATCTCGGCGGACGCTGGGAAGGTGGGCATTTCGCCTACAACCGCACCGTGAATAACGTCAATGTGACCGTCATTCACAATACCTACAACACCAGAATCACCAACAACTATAACAATTCAACCCGCGTTAGCTATAACGGGGGCAACGGCGGCGTTCGCGCGCAAGAGAGCGCGCAGGAACGACAGGCTGCCCGAGAACAGCATATTCAGACCACCAGTGTGCAGGCGCAACACGAACACGCCGCGCGCTCGGATCGCTCCCAATTTGCTTCCGTGAATCACGGACGCCCGAATGTCGCAGCCACACCGAGGCCAGGCGCTTTCAACGACCGCGGAGTGGTGCACGCCAACGCCGCCGCTGCATCGAATACTCATGCGAATGCGCGCGATTCCGTCAATTCGAGCAATGCGCGGACCAACGGGGGTCGCAATGACCGCCCGAGCAACGCGACTCAAACGAACGCCTCTCGCGGCGTCAACGCGAACCGAACGAACACCGCGCAGCCAACCAATACGTTGCATTCCAACACGCGAAACAGTTCGTCAGACCGGGCCTACAATCCTCACACAAATACAGCCGATCGCCAGACCGCGCAGCACTCCAGCGCCACCAGGCCGGCGCAAACTTATGAAAGGTCCGTGCCTCCGCAGCAGCATAACAGTGCACCCCGTCAGGAGAGCAGGCCTCAACAAAAGGAAAAGGATCCGCACGGAAAACCATAATAGCTGTGAACTGCACTTCACCAGGGGCCATTCGATATTCGAATGGCCCATTTTTTTGAGCGATACCCTTCTAGGGGGCTCGATGTCGCATGAATTCCCTATGGGTTTTGATCGCTGCGATTTTATTTTCTTCGCTGGAAGGTGGCGCGCAAGAGCAAAGTTCTGCTGCATAAACATGACTTCGATGCTATCGGAATCATGTTGAGCGACGCTGAGATTACTGTCAGGGTTCCTGGTAAACCTGACTCTCACCAGAAAGTAGTCGCTGGCCAGTTGCGTTTGCAGCAGGCAGGCTACATCCATTCGACGGTCATCGACGGCGACACTGTTTATCGCAATGTGACGGTCGAACTTCTCTTGCCGCAACAGGAGCGCCGAAACATTTGTGGTGGTGTAATTTCCGGACAGCCCCTAAATTGCTCGGCGCAGACCGATAGTTCAGCTTTTTCGGAA
>CAVTEE010000008.1:0-354709 GCA_963733775.1 uncultured Acidobacteriota bacterium
GTTTTTGGCTGGTTTCCGCGAGCGCCAGGCGATGACCATCGGTGGCGACCATAGCAATAGTGTCCGGCTTCAAGATAAGCAAGCCGCCATTCAAGGTGTAGCGGGACTCTTCCATGGAGATGGCGAATTTAGTTTTAGCGATCAAACTTTGCAGCGTAGCCGCTGGGAGTTTTACCAGCGGGTGCGGCATCGCGGGAAGCGCGGGAAAATTCTCCCGGGCCATGCCAACCAGCTTATATTTCTTTTTGTCACTAATGATTTCGACCCAATGATTTTCAAGTAGACGGAATTTGATTTCGCCTTCGGGCAGCAGGCGAACGAGTTCGAGAAGTTTCTTAGCGGGGATCGTGCCCGCGCCTTCTTTTTTAATTTTTACTTCGCAGGACGTGCGGATGCTGAGTTCCAGGTCCGTGGCGGTGATGGTGAGGCGCGTACCTTTAGCTTCGACAAGAATATTAGACAGGATGGGGATAGTAGTTTTGCGCTCGACCACACCTTGCGTAGTGGTCAATTCATTTAACAGCGCGGACTTTGTTACGCTGAATTCCATCGCTTGATAATCCTCACGTGCCGTAACGGGTGTTGCGGTCATTGGCCTTCCTTATGCAGTTATACCGCTGCGGTACTTTACCCGTTTTCGCAGGAAGTATAAAGCGCAATGCGCTAATAGACGCTGTGGAAATGAGCGGGATAAGAGGCTTTCATAAGCAATAAGGTTTTGAATTTGATTAAGAAACTAGTAAAGCTAGTAGTGTCTTCGCAAGACGTGCGGATGCTGAGTTCCAGGTCCGTGGCGGTGATGGTGAGGCGCGAGCCTTTAGCTTCGACAAGAATATTGGACAGGATCGGTATTGTAGTTTTGCGCTCGACCACACCTTGCGTGGTGTTCAATTCATTTAACAGCGCGGACTTGGTTACGCTGAATTCCATCGCTTGATAATCCTCACGTGCCGACACAGGTGCAGTTGCGGTCATGGGCCTTCCTCACGCTGTTATACCGCTGCGGTACTTTACCCGTTTTCGCTGGAAGTATAAAGCGCAATGCGCTGATTGGCACTGTGGAAATGAGCGGATAACAGATTTCATAAGCAATAAGGCTTTGAATTTGATTTAGAAAATTATAAAGCTTGTTGTGGTGATGACTGCTGTGGATTGGTGGAAATCGCGGCAAGCAAGTGTGGTGAGTGCGAGATAGGTATGTAGATGTGCAAGTGGCTCAATGTGGGAATGTCGGAAAAGCCGGGCACCAACTTGGTTGACATCGTGTCGGGACGGAAATCTTCCTTCACGGTTAACAGTTTATTCAGAGATTTAGCAATGGTTGTTAACAACTAATTGGATGACTTCAGGGGCTAAAGCCCAACACATTAGATGACTTTGTCGTCGCGGCTAAAGCCGCGACCTACAAATCCTCGATCACACAGGGCGGACGCCGTTCAGAGACCCAGTGGAGTCGGCCTGAAGCAGACGGCAACAAACGTTTCAAAAAACCCTTGGCTTAACGCGTGATCCTTCACTTGGGTCTGGATTATTGCAGTGCGTCCATCAGGCGGGTGATGGTGCGATTCAAGTCTTTGTCGTTGCGGCGGAGCTCTTCGATTTTATTGATGGAGTGAAGAACGGTGGTGTGATGTTTGCCGCCGAATTGGCGGCCGATCTCGGGCAGCGACGCGGTAGTCAGTTGCTTGACGATGTACATGGCCACCTGGCGCGGGAAAGCGATGGCGCGGGTGTTGCTGCGAACTTTTAAATCCTGTTCGCGCAAATTGAAATGCTCGCTGACGCGTTTTTGAATCAAGTCAATGGTGACGCGCTTTTCCTGCGAAGCGATGATGTTGCGCAAAACCTGCTGCGCGGTGGAAAGCGAAACGGTGACGCCAGTCAGCGAAGCGTAAGCCATCAAACGGGTGAGTGCGCCTTCCAGTTCGCGCACGTTGGATTTGATAGCCCGCGCGATGTATTCGGCAACGTCATCGGGAAGCGAGAAGCGATCATTGTCGGCTTTCTTCTGAAGAATGGCGATTTTAGTCTCCAGATCTGGCGGTTGAATATCCGCGATCAAACCCCACTCGAAACGCGAGCGCAATCTTTCCTCGATGGAGTTGATGTCTTTGGGCAAGCAGTCGCTCGAAATGACGATCTGCTTTTGCTGTTCATAAAGAGCGTTGAAGGTGTGGAAGAACTCTTCCTGAGTGCGTTCTTTTCCGGCAATGAACTGAATGTCGTCGACCAGCAAAACATCCACGGTGTGGAACCGGTCGCGGAAGCTGATCATGCGATCGAAGCGAATGGAGTTGATGACTTCGATGGTGAATTTTTCAGCGCTGACATAACTGAGGCGCATGGCCGGATTGCGCTGCTTGATGGTGTGCCCGATGGCATGCATCAAGTGGGTCTTGCCCATGCCCACGCCGCCGTAGAGGAACAGCGGGTTGTAAGCCTTGGAAGGTTGCTCGGCAACGGCGCGCGATGCGGCGTGTGCAAATTCATTGGATTTGCCGACCACGAAACTATCAAAGGTGTAGCGGGGATTCAGTTGGTGGTCGCTGCTCTCAAAATCGAGCTTGGACTGCTTGATGCTTGAGACCACCGGGGTGGCAGGCAGGGGCTCGTCATCATTGCAGAGGTACTGCACCTTCATGTTGGGAGTGCCAATCTCGTGAAACACCGCTTTGACGATCTCGCCGTAGGTGCGAGTCAAAACCTGGCGAAAAACAGTGCTGGGGATCTGCACGTAGAGCGTTTCGCCTTCGGCGCGATTGAGGCGGGTAGGCTGGAACCAGGTGGTGAAGGTGTTGATGCTGACCCGGGACTTCACGTGTTCTAAGAACTTTTCCCAGGAATTTGCGGAGATAGTCATCGGATAAGGAAAATAGAAAGCCTACGCTATTTCCACAGATGTGCATAACCTGTGGAAAGCAGGCTTTGATTCATCTTTCTTAAGTCTTCGGATTCTTGCCCGCGAGGTTGCCAGAACTTCGCCCCTGCAAACCGTCGCGTCCTTTTCGGAATTGCCGGCCCTCGAACCGCCGGGGAGTGACAGCGCGGGATTGTCGCCCATTCGAGTGTATGGGGCAAGTGAAAAGTGTGTTGGAGCGTTTGTGAACATTCACACACTGGTGCACAGTTTTTCCACAATACGAATTTGCTCTTGCTAATGAGGATTTTCTTAATTTTTATTGGGATAAATGAAAGAATTTTTCGTTTTGGAGGATCGAAAATTATTTTCTGCGGGTACCCGGCCTGTTAAAAACCCGGGGTGTTTGTGAATTTATTTTCATGTACGGGAACCGAGTTGTGGTCGCGAACAGAAATCTGACCAGGATTGCCACCGAGGACATCGAGTAGCGATGACTCGGATGTGCTGGCCCAATGTTTCGCGGAAGAGAGGGTACTCTGGTCTGCATTACGCGGGATTACATTTTGGGCTCAATACGGATTACTGGATATTCACCGAGGCGCCACCAATGGCGCGAAACGAATTGTCACTCCATGCGTCGTGGAGCGCGGCGCTCACTGCGCCAGTTTGATATCGGGACGCTCGAATTCGAAGATGCCCAGGGGATCGCTGCCGATAAGCAGACGATCTTTTTCGACGACAATAGCTATTGGCGTCAAGCCGCGTTCCGTCAGGAGTGTACAGCTGGTATGTGGCTTTGCGATATCCATCCTTATCAAATCGTAGAAGGCGGTTATGAAGCGCGATCCAAACTTCGCCGGTTGAGTGAACAACGCCAATGGCTGTGAGGATTGGTTTGAAGGCGGGCTGTTTGCCCTTGCGCTCCTGGCGTTCAATCTCCTTCCTGGCTGCTTGCGCGGCCGCGAATGCTTCGATTTCCGTGAATTGAATGGTTTGCGAAGCGTAGCCGTTGCGGTCGTACTGGCGAACGGTAGGCTCCGGGGTGTAGATAAACGCATAGTAGATATTACCCCGCGCGTCGGTCGCGAGATAGCCGGAGTTGAGATAACGATTCAGGTCCTCGCGGCTGGAGACCTCTTCCAGTTCACCAAAATCGCGAATATCTCGACCGTTTTTATCGAAAACCAAGATCAGGTGAGGATCATTTAGTGTTGCCACGGCGACTTCGCTATCGGGCAGCGCGGCGACAGAAAGCGGGGAGTTCACGCGGAAAGATTTGAGCCGGTTGCCATCCGCGGAGTATTCGACAATGAGGTTCGCGGCGCGGTCAGCGACATAAATTTGGCCTGCAGCGTCGACGTCGAAATCTTCGGCGAAACTCTGTCCTGCGCCGTTGGCTCCTGAAGGGGTGCCTCCTGCAGAGGTGGTTTTGGAGGCGGGTAAGTCGCCCTTAGGCGAGCCGACGGTGAGGAGTTTGTGATCTTTGCCGTCGAAGACCATTAAGCCTTGCGAGCTCAGAACATAGGTTTTGTCGCTATCGCCACGCTTGACTGCTCGTAGTCCTACGCCCACTTCGGGAAACAGCCGGCGCTTGGCGGTTAGCTCGCCCTCGTACTGCACGGATGCAATATCGCCTTCAGATTGCGCGGCAGCGATCTCAGCGCAGATAGCCAGGAGACAAACTGACACGCAGGATTTAAGTAGTAACTTCGCTATGTTCATTGAGTTTCCTGAATGCTCAGAGCATTGACGGACCGCCAGGGTTGCCCGTTACAGCCGTATCGACGCTAGGTATCGAGGCGGAAGCGCAGGCGTTCGATGGAGTGGGCGCGCAGGCGGCCTGCGGAGTTGCGTGAGGATTCGTCGGCAGTTTCTATCAAGACAGTGTTCATTTGGACGTCACCTTCGGCGACCTCAAAGCGCGCTGGCAGGCCGTCGAGAAACTTTTTAATGATGCCCTGCCGATCCATGCCGATTACGCCTCCATGAGGCCCGGTCATGCCCACATCGGTAATATACGCGGTGCCTTGGGGCAGCACATGCTCATCGGCGGTAGCCACGTGCGTGTGCGTGCCGACGACGGCTGTAGCTCGACCATCCAGATACCAGCCCATGGCCACCTTCTCGCTGGTCGTTTCCGCGTGCATATCGACGAAGACGAATTCTATGTCCGGGGATAGCCGAGCGAGCTCGCTGTCAGCCTTGCGAAATGGATCATCGATAGCGGGCAGAAAAGTGCGGCCCTGTAGATTCAACACCGCGTACTTGACACCATTTTTAGCGGTGCCGCAGAAGAGGCCGCTACCGGGACTGCCATCAGGGAAATTCGCCGGGCGCAGCAGGCGAGGTTCGTGCGGCAGGTAATCCATGATTTCACGGCGGTCCCAGCTGTGGTTGCCGCCAGTCAGAACGTCGATGCCGTCGTGAAGAAATTCGTCCGCAAGGCGGGGGGTGATGCCGAATCCGGCTGCGGAATTTTCGCCATTGGCGATAACCAGGTCTATTTTTTTCTGGGCTACGATGTCGGCGAGACGGTCGCGAACGATCTGACGGCCAGGCGCGCCAACGATATCACCGACGAAGAGAACACGCATGGAGGGAGTGTACAGATGATGGGCTGCGGTTCAAAGGAATCAATACTTTAAGCACAGCGGAGAGGGCTTACTCGGCGCTTGGCATTGAGCCAGTGCTTTAATCGCGAGGGCATGGGTGAGGCGAATAGAATACGAACACCTTAGGAAACAGGCCGATAACTCTTTCATCACCTCCCGCCTCCGACCGGGCGCATGAGGAGCTGTGACTAAAGACTTCCAACGCAGTCTGCTCGGTGGACGTCGAAAGCCAGAGCTGATGACATCTCGCGGGGATCATCAATTGCAGGGCATTCGAAACAGAGCGCAATTTTGGGAAAATGTTAACTGATTGGTCACAAGTTTTTGTTAATGAGTTCTGTGCGGACTAGTGCTAGAATAAAGGCCTGTTCTGAAGGCCTGTTGGTGCGTTGTCCACTCGAGCAGCGCGCCGCGAAGGCCTGAGGTGTCTAGGTGTCCGTCCGCCGCTCCAAGTATCACCGTAGTCGCCGTGCCTCCCCCAAAGTTACATTAGTGGAGAAGCTCGCCCGGACGTATAGGCATGTTCCATTCCGGAGCAGAGTCGCGGCTGTAGCCGCTTTATTGTTTTTGGGCTGTATCGCTGCTTTGGCCCTTTCTTTGGAGCTTGGGTTTCATTCCTGGCAGCCTGTGGCTACCAGTGAGCCTGCTGCGGCGCCATTTTGGCCCCCTTCTTCAATTCTTTTACCAACAGGGCATTCGCGGACTGTTTACCCTTACTCGGTCATTGCCGGAGGGGCAGAATCGCCTCAGGAACTGAGGGAAGCGGTGGCAACGGATCCCGTGGTCGCCCGGCACTATGCAGACTTCGATATAACCAACGCTCGGCGCGTGACGCTGGATGCTCCGAAATTGGTGTACGTCTCATATCGCATCGGTAATAAAGTCTTTTGGACCAAGCACAAGTTGGCGCTGCGAAAAGGCGAGGCCATGCTGAGCGACGGCACCAATATGGCGCGAACTCGTTGCGGGAATCGGATCTCGGTTCTGCCGGTCAGACCAAACGCCCCTGCCGAACCGACGTCGTCGGAGCTGGAGGGCCCGGAATTTCCCGCCATAGCGTCATCGCCTTATCTGGCGGCATTTTCGGCTCCGGTGCCGGCGTTGTTTCCTGGTCCAGTGCAGTCGCCGGGCGGACCTGGGGCCACGTTTGTGCCGGTTGCGCCATTTTTTCCTTTGCCAGGCGGCGGGGGAGTTATTGGCAACCGGAATCCGTCTACTCCGCCTCCGGGCGGTGGCAGCGGTGGCGGCGGAAATACTCCTCCTCCTGGCGGCGGGACTCCTGGTAGTGGTGGTGGTGGAACCACACCTCCTCCTGGCGGCGGTACACCCGGCGGTGGCGGCGGTGGAACTCCGCCTCCCGTGGGCGTACCTGAACCCGGGACAGCAGTATTGGTATTGGTGGGATTGGGCACCGCGGCTATGCGGGCGCGTCGCAAACGAAAAGCGTGCTAAGCTTTATTCAGTGAACGCCAACTTCTATTAGCGGCTCCTCTTCAAGCCTACTTGGCTTTCGTCCTGTTACTTTCCTTCGATTCATCTGAACACTTAAATTCGTGAGGGTTTTATGGCTGTAACACTATCCGAGAGATTAGATCAGCTTGGCGCACGCTACGACGAACTTACCAAGGAGCTCTCGACGTCCGAAGTAGTGTCCGACACTTCCCATTTTCAAAAAGTAGCCAAGCAGCATGCCGAGCTAGAACAGATTGTCGAAAAGCATCGCCAGTTCAAGCAAATCGAAAAAGATCTGGCTGGTGCTCATCAGATGATTGGCGAAGCGGAAGATTCGGAAATGAAACAGTTGGCATACGACGAAGAAAAGCAACTGGTGGCGCGCAAAGAAACCGTCGAACGCGAGCTGAAACTGCTGCTGCTTCCCAAGGACCCCAACGACGAAAAGAGCGTCATCGTGGAAATTCGCGCGGGGACTGGGGGCGACGAGGCGGCACTTTTTGCTGCTGAACTTTTCCGCATGTATTCGCGGTATGCGGAAACGTTGGGCTGGAAAGTGGAAGTGCTGGAAAGTTCTCCCTCTTCGCTTGGCGGACTGAAAGAAATCGTCGCGGCTATTCAGGGTTATAAGGTTTATTCCAAGCTGAAATATGAAAGCGGTGTTCACCGCGTGCAGCGCGTGCCGGCCACCGAGCAGCAAGGGCGCATCCATACTTCCGCGGCTACAGTTGCGGTGTTGCCGGAAGCCGATGACATCGACATTAAAATTGAGGCCAAGGATTTGCGCATCGATACGTTTTGCTCTTCGGGGCCGGGAGGGCAATCCGTTAACACTACCTATTCCGCAGTGCGCATCACACATTTGCCCAGCGGGCTGGTGGTTTCGCAGCAGGACGAAAAATCGCAGATCAAAAATCGTGCCAAGGCCATGCGCGTTTTGCGGGCGCGGCTTTACGAGCAGGAACTGGAAAAGCAGCAGGCGGCCATTCTTGCGGAGCGTCGTGGGCAGATTAAAACGGGCGACCGCTCGGAAAAAATTCGCACTTATAATTTCCCGCAAAATCGCGTCACCGATCATCGCATTGGTTTGACGCTTCACCAGCTCACCGATGTGATGGATGGCAAGTTGGCGCCGCTGGTGGATGGATTAGTTTCGCACTACGAAGCGGAACGGCTGGATCAGGAGTTAGGCGCGGCGTAGTTTTCGAGCGCCTATTTGGATGTCTGTGTTGATGTCAAATAGCCTGCATCACGATCTGAAAATACCGATGGATGTTCGTGGCGCGCTGCGAACGGGAATTTCACAACTCCGCGAGAAGCAGGTCGCTTCCTATACGCTTGCTGCGGAATTGCTGTTGCTACACGTGTTGGGGCGCGACCGCGCCTGGTTGTATGCGCACCCTGAAGAACCGATAAATTCTGAGCGGCTTGATAGATTCTTATCCCTGATTAGTCGTCGCGCAAACGGTGAGCCCACCCAGCACCTCATCGGCAAACAGGAATTCTGGAGTCTGGAATTTGAAGTTACGCCTGACGTGCTTATTCCTCGGCCGGAAACGGAACATGTCATCGAAGTCGCGTTGGACCGCCTGGCGTTGCGTGAAGTTCGTGCGGGGAGGCCGCAAAAAACCAACGGTGAAGAGTTTTTGATTGCGGATATCGGAACGGGCTCCGGCTGCCTGGCGATTGCATTGGCGAAGGAACTTCCCGGCTGCGACAATTTATGCCACGGACATTTCTCCCGCGGCTCTAGTGGTTGCGCACAGAAATGCTGTTCGTCATGGAGCAGAAAAGCGAATTCGTTTTCTTGAATCCGATTTGTCGCTGCCGCTGCCCGATGGCGCTAACCAATCGGCTTTTGATCTCGTCGTTAGCAATCCACCTTATATCCCTAGACGGGATGCGAACACCCTGGCGCGCGAAGTGCGCGATCATGAACCCGCTGTTGCGCTTTTTGGTGGCGAAGAAGGCTACGAGCTTTATGCTGGGCTGATTGCTCTGGCACGACGATATTTAAAACCGGGCGGAGTTTTTGTTGCGGAACTTGGGCATGACAGTCTTCCTGCGGTGCAACCGCTGCTGGATGCTGGTCAGTGGACGGCCGTTGGCGTAAGTAACGATCTTGCAGGCATTCCGCGCGTGATTGCGGCAGAACGCCTGCCGTAAAAAAATAAGATCTGCGCAACGTTTCTTACTTTTGGGTTCTGCCGCAGGCGCTGCCCGCCTGTTGTCGCACATTCGCAACGGGCGTAGGCTTAGCTGAACATGCCGGATTTAGCACGTTTTCGCGCCAAGCATGCTCCTGCTGAATTAACTCCGCAGACTGCTACTGCAATACTGCATGTCGACATGGATGCGTTTTTTGTTTCCGTGGAGCTGCTGGAGCGTCCCGAGCTTCGCGGCAAGCCTGTGGTCGTGGGCGGACGTCCCGATCAGCGTGGCGTAGTTACCGCTGCCAGTTACGAGGCGCGGAAATACGGCATTCATTCGGCGATGCCTTTGCGAACTGCGGGACGCTTGTGCCCGCACGCAATTTTTCTGGACGGCCACCACGCGAAGTACACGGAATGGAGCGACCGGGTCGCGGCGATACTGACAAACTTTTCTCCCGTGGTGGAGATGGTGTCTATTGACGAGGCATATCTCGATCTCGTCGGCACAGAACGCCTGCACGGACCATCGCTGGCCGCCGCGGACAAACTTCTCCGCAACATTACTCGCACTACCGGACTGCCATGTTCCGGCGGCCTGGCTTCCACACGACTGGTGGCTAAAGTGGCTTCCGATCAGGGCAAGCCGCGCGGACTCGTTTGGGTTCCCGCGGGAAGCGAAGAACGATTTCTGGCGCCGCTACCGGTGCGAAAAATTCCGGGGATCGGAAAAGTCACCGAACGAGCCTTACGCGCGATGGGAATTGAAAGAGTGGAGCAAATTGCGGCACAGCCACAGGAAAAACTGGAGAAGATTTTCGGGCAATGGGGTACCGCGCTGTACCGCAAAGCGCGCGGCGGCGATTCCTACGAGTTTGTAGTTGATGCGGAGCCCAAATCTATTTCTCAGAATCACACCTTCAATGAAGACACTGATGATTCGGCGGCTTTAACTGCGATGCTCAGTCATCTATCGCAAAAAGCGTGCAAGCGTCTTCGCGAGGCTGGCCTCGCTGCGAGCACGCTTACATTGACGATTCGTTATGCGGGATTCGATACGCACACGCGCTCGAAATCTCTTGGCGAAAGCACCGCACTAGACGCGGGGATCAACACTGTGTTCCAGGAACTGTTTCAGAAACATCGCGATCAGCGCAGAAAAGTGCGGCTTCTGGGAGTCAGCCTGAGCAATTTCAGTCATGGCGGAGAGCAGCTCGATTTGCTGCAAGCGGAACGCCGCGAAAAACTGCAGAAACTAACGCAAGCCACGGATCGCCTGCGAGATAAGTTTGGGTTCAGTAAAGTGCAATTTGGCGGCTCGCTGCGGCGCGATTCCAAGCCTGAGGATCGCTAAGCTTCCTTTCTTCCATTTATTTCATCCAAATATTAGCGATTAGGGTGCAGTTAACATCGCATGCGACACCTTGTCTTCTCGGGTGCCGCGCTCTGGCGCATAATCGAAAAGTGACGCCTCGCGAGCTTGCCAATTCGATCTGCGACACGTTAATTCGCGAAGGTCACCAGGCCTTCCTCGTTGGCGGCTGTGTGCGCGATTTGTTGCTCGGCCGCGAACCAGCTGATTACGACGTAGCCACAGACGCGACACCCGATCGCGTGATTTCGTTATTTCCCGAGTCGGTGGCGGTGGGCGCGCAGTTTGGCGTAATCATCGTGCCGCTCGACGGTCATCATGTGGAGGTGGCTACGTTTCGGTCGGACATCGGCTCGGCCGACGGCCGCCATCCTGAAAGAGTGGTGTTTACCTCCAGCCCCGAGCAAGATGTGCAACGTCGTGACTTCACCATCAACGGCCTGTTGATGCGCCACGATAGCGGGCGAGTTCTTGATTTCGTTGTGGGACAAACAGATTTGCATGCAGGAATTATTCGGGCCATCGGCGAACCAACGCGGCGTTTTGCTGAGGACAAACTGCGCATGCTGCGCGCCGTGCGCTTCTCGGCGCGTTTTGGATTTCGGATCGAGGCAGAAACATTTGGCGCCATTCGTTTACATGCTCACGAAATCGGCCAGGTCTCCGCGGAAAGAATCCGCGAGGAATTGACCAAGCTGTTGACTGAGGGCGCGGCTCGCCGCGGCATGGAATTGCTGGATGAAAGCGGCCTGCTGAAACACATTTTGCCGGAAGTCGCGGCCCTGCAGGGAGTCGAGCAGCCGCCGCAATACCATCCGGAAGGGGATGTCTGGACACATACGCTGCTCATGTTGGAGGGACTTCCAGCAGGGAGTTCCGCCACTCTGGCGTGGGGCGTTCTTCTGCATGACGTAGGAAAGCCTCCCACGTTCAGGCCGAGTTTCAGAAACCGGCGATCGCATTCGGTTTAATGGTCACGTTGACGTCGGTGTTCGTATGGCCGAGGTTATTTGTGAGCGTTTGCGTTTTTCAAACCAAGACAGGGATCAGATTCTCGCGCTAATTGCTAATCACATGCGCTTTAAGGATGTATCGCGGATGCGCGCTTCCACGCTTAAGCGGTTCATCCGCCTTCCGTTTTTTGATGAGCATCTGGCTTTGCATCGCCTCGATTGCCTGTCAAGCCACCGGCACCTTGACGCTTATGATTTCGTTCGCCGCACGCTGGAGCAAACGCCAGCCGAAGAGATTCGTCCGCCTAAGTTGCTGACTGGGAACGATCTGCAAAGCCTGGGCTATCAGCCGGGGCCTTTGTTCAGTAAGATTCTGCGATCGCTGGAAGATGCTCAGTTGGAGGGGTTAGTAAGATCTAGAGAAGAGGCTGTCGCATTTGTAGCTCAACATTACGGCGAAACGACCTCCGGAATGCGTAAGCTGTCTTCCGCGTCAGGATGAGGAGGTCATTATCTTATTGAACATGCGTAGTTTAGAGGTTGGGTGGGGGCATACAGGAGCAAGGCGTTATAATTGAGCGAAGTACGCTAAGATTTTGTGCTGCTAGCACTTATATCTTAAGACACCTTTTTGTTTTGGCTCGCATCTAACGCTTCATAAGCCCGGACCCTTTCTCCTCCGCGCTTTAGATTAGGGGACATAATGGTTGAGAAAAAATTTGTTGTTCCGGAGATCCTTCCGATCCTGCCGGTTCGCGATACTGTCCTGTTTCCTGGGGCGGTCCTGCCGCTGACCGTGGGACGTGAAAGTTCTCTGGCGTTAGTTAATGCCTTGATGGGGGACGAAAAGCTGCTGGGCGTGGTAGCGCAGCTTGACCCTCGTGTTGAGGATCCAGCAGCTGCCGACCTGCATAAAGTCGGCACGCTCGCAAAAGTTCATAAGACCGTAAAGATGCCTAACGGGAACGTGGTTATCTTTCTGGAAGGTTTGCAGCGGATACAGGTCGTGGACCTGATTAGTATGCGGCCATACCTGCGCGCGCGAATTGAAGCCCAGCCTGACTTGAATTCCGAACCGGATTCCGAGTTGGAAGCGCTACAGCGCAACGCCCAGGATTTGTTCCGCGATGTGGTGAGTCATTCTCCGCAGCTTTCGGATGACCTTCATTCCGTGGCTGCCAATATTGACGACCCCGGACGTTTGGCGGACTTTATCGCCGGCACTTTGCCGTCGCTGTCCACCATGCTTCGCCAGGAGTTGATTGAGACTCCCAGCGTTCGCAAACGGTTGGAAACGTTGATTCGCGAGCTTTCCAAGGAGCTTGAAGTTCTCGAGCTGCGTTCCAAAATTCACGAACAGGTTCAGGAGCAAGTGGGCCAGAACCAGCGCGAATATTTATTGCGCGAGCAGATGAAAGCGATTCAGAAAGAGCTCGGCGAATCCGACGACTCCATGCAGGAGATCGACGAGCTTCGTAAAAAAGTCGAAGAAGCGGGCATGACCGCGGAAGCCAAGAAAGAATGCGACCGCGAGATCAAGCGCCTTGCAAAGATGACTCCGGCATCCGCTGAGTACATGGTATCTCGCACTTACCTTGAGTGGATGACTTCCTTGCCGTGGTCGAAGTCTTCGGGCGCGGAGGAAATCGACATTGCCAAAGGCCGCGAGATTCTTGACGAAGATCACTACGATCTCGAAAAGGTCAAGGAACGCATTCTGGATTACCTGGCGGTTAAAAAACTTCAGCCGGGTATGAAGGGGCCGATTCTGTGCTTCGTTGGGCCTCCTGGCGTGGGTAAAACTTCGCTTGGCAAATCCATCGCTCGTGCGCTGGGCCGCAAATTCGTGCGGCTGGCTCTCGGCGGCATGCATGATGAAGCGGAAATTCGCGGGCATCGCCGGACGTACATCGGCGCTTTGCCGGGACAAATAATCCAGGGACTGAAGCGTGCTGAATCGAACGACCCTGTCTGCATGTTAGACGAGGTCGATAAACTCGGGCGCGATTTCCGTGGCGACCCGTCTTCTGCGCTGATGGAAGTACTCGATCCCGAGCAGAACTACGCTTTCCGCGATCATTACCTGGACGTGCCTTTTGACTTGTCGAAGGTGCTTTTCATTGCTACCGCGAACTGGATGGATCCAATACCGGAACCTCTTCGCGACCGCATGGAGATCATCGAACTGCCGGGATATACCGGTGAAGAAAAACTGCATATCGCGCACAAATACCTGATTCCCAAGCAGGCCGCGGAACACGGTTTGAAAGTTGGGGAGCAGTTGGAATTCAGCGACGACGCCATTCGCGAAATTATTCATAGCTTCACTCGCGAAGCGGGGGTTCGAAACCTGGAGCGCGAAATTGCTACCGTCACTCGCAAACAGGCGCGGCGAATAGCCGAAGGGAAACTGGACAAGATGGTGGTGACGCCAGAAATCGTTCGGGAATACCTAGGCGTGCCGAAGTACCGCACCGAGAAAGAAGTCGAAGAGCGCGTCAAGAAACCCGGCGTGGCGATCGGCTTGGTGTGGACACCTGTAGGCGGCGACATCATCTTCATCGAAGCCACGCGCATGCGTGGAGGCAAGCAGTTCACGATGACCGGCCATTTGGGCGAAGTGATGCAAGAGTCCATGACCGCGGCGCTCACGTGGGTACGCGCGAACGCGGAACGCTATGGTATCGACACGGACTTTTTCCGTAAGCATGACATCCACATTCACGTGCCTTCGGGTGCGGTGCCTAAGGATGGTCCATCCGCCGGCGCAGCGATGGTTACGGCGCTGGTCAGTTTGCTGACGGGAAGGCCGGTGCGTGATCGCCTGGCGATGACCGGCGAAATGACTCTGTCGGGAATTGTTCTGCCGATCGGCGGCGTAAAAGAGAAAGTTCTCGGGGCCAAGCGCGCGGGCATCACGGAAGTTTTGTTACCCGCCGACAATGAGCCCAACGCCGTAGCGGATCTTACACCGGAAATTCTCGGCGACATCAAGATCACTTACGTTCGAACGCTGGACGAAGTACTGGAGCACGCGCTATCGAAAGAAGTCGTCGCGCCTCCGCCAATCGTGCCAGAACCTAAAACCAAAACACCGCACGTGGGACCGGATGCCCCGCGAGCGATTCATTAAAGCGAACGGCTATATAAATTGGCTGTCCCAGTAAGGAAGAACGGGCGCGAAGTTTGCGCCCGTTTTTGTTTTTGCGGCACGATATGCAGTAAAACAAACCCTGTTAACATGGCACTCCACGCATGCGCACCCAGCCGCAAAATGTTACGGACTTGGCAGGCGACTTAGCGCAACGACTGCCCGAAGCGCTGGTCGGAGAGCGGGTCATTCCTCGTTTTGTGGATTCCTACGTGGTCGAAAACGGCCGCCACGCTTTGCAGGCGCACGCCTCGCAATATCGCGATCGACTAGCGCTTCTGCAACGCGAAGCTCTTCTGGCGCTGACGGTTCAGGCGTTCGCCGCCGCGTGCTTCGAGCCGGCGGCTTCCAAAAAGTCCAAGCCTCGCCCGATGTCGCAGAAAGATGCGGCGATATTCCGGCGCAAATTTCTGAACGCCCTGGCGCGCCAGCAGAAATGGAGCGTAGGGGACGCCCTTGATTTTCAGACCGATCTACAAATTTACGAGAATTTGATCCGGCGAAATAGCGCGACGCGGCGTACACGCAAATCATTCGAGGTCGCCAATCATCCGTTTGTGGATCGCTCCGCGTTTCTGCTGGATTCGTCATTCATGGAAAAAGCGCGCATTGCGGCAAGCCGCGCGCTGGGCGACCTGGAAGATCTTGCGGCTCACGTGGTCGCGTCGGCGGGGGCACAAAAGAGCGGCGCTAAATCGCAATGAGCTGCGGATAAACGCATTATAAAAGGGCGCCCGTTTGGAGTAGGTTTTGATCGTTCGCATCTCAACCTACAACAAGGAGCGCCCTCATGAATGACGCCAAGTATATTGGGATGGATGTGCATCAAGCAACGATCTCTGCAGCGGTTCGGGATTCGCGCGGGAATCTGGTGATGGAGGCGATTCTCGAAACGAAAGCCGAGACGATTCTCCAGTTCATTCGTGGCCTGCGTGGCAGCTTGTACGTGGCCTTTGAAGAAGGAACCTGGGCGGCCTGGTTGCACGATCTGCTCCAGCCTCACGTCGCCCTAGTGTTGGCCAGCGATCCGCGCAAGAATGCCCTGTTGAAAGCAGGGAACAAGAGTGACCGCATCGATGCACGCAAGCTGTCCGAGCTGTTGTATCTGAACAAGCTCAGCCCGGTGTACCACGGCGAACAGGGTATCCGCACTTTGAAGGAACTGGCACGCAGCTACATCACGATCACTCGCGATTTGACGCGAGTGATGAGTCGGCTGAAGGCGATTTACCGAGGCTGGGGGATTCCTTGTGCCGGCCAGCAGGTATACGCACCGCGCTACCGTGCGGAATGGCTCTCAAAGATTTCGGAAGCCGGGGTACGCCGTCGTGCCGAACTCTATTACCAACAGTCCGATGTGTTGGCGGCATTGCGCCAGGGGACACGACGAGAACTCCTAGGGGAAGCACGGAAACATCCGGCCATGGGATTACTGCGGCAGATTCCTGCGATTGGTCCCATCCGTGCCGCTCTGTTGATCGCTCTGATACAGACGCCCAATCGCTTCCGCACCAAGCGGCAGCTGTGGGCCTACTCTGGATTAGCGCTGAGGACGTACACCAGCGGAGAATATCGCTTCGTCGCTGGCCAACTGAAACGCTCCAAGAAGGTCCTAGCTGTCCGTGGGCTCAACATCAACCATAATCACGATCTGAAAAATATCTTCAAGGGTGCAGCCACCCGAGCGGCTGCTACCGCTGGACCTTTGCAGGGCTTTTACCAAGCCTGCGTCGCCAGAGGCGTGAAGCCGCACTTAGCGCGGCTCACTTTGGCGCGCAAGATCGCGTCCATCACTTTGCTGGTTTGGAAGAAAGGAGCGCGTTTCGACGCAGAACATCTGAAACAACAAGCAGCTTAAGCGTTGGGTTGAGGGACCGTCCTTTGCTGGATTCATTTCTGGTGAGTGGCTTTTCGGTTCTTCTGACGCTTTGGTTCGAGGGTGAGTCTCCACAAGCGCGTTAGGCGGAGAGTGTGCTTCGAGCACCGCGAGTCTCTTGATAAACTATAGGCCCCCTCGGATAACCAGAAAAAGCTATAGGCCTCGAGCCTCAGATAGAACCATGGTTGACAATGTTCAACCGCGCAGCTTGTCTTGCTTCAGAATCCGAAAGCGCCGTCACGAAAACAGAATGGATCTACGAAGAGCGAAAACCCAAGAGCCTCTCAACATGACTTGGGCTGGAAGGCAAAGCGAACAACCTCGCTCCTTCCAGTCGCCGGAGAAGTATTTACTATTGACTTTCCCCTTTATAGAACGCGCGTGCCGTGTTCCGACCAGTGCCTATGGGGGCGCGTCTTTATGCGATGGGTTCCACATGTACCGCGGTACCGTAGGCCAGGACTTCCGTCACCCCTTGCATCACTTCCGTAGCGTCATAGCGCATGCATACCACGGCGTTGGCTCCGTGCTGCAGCGCGTGCTGCAACATTAATTCGAAGGCGTCCTCGCGGGTCTTCTCGCACAGGTCAGTCAAGATCGTGATATTTCCGCCCACGATGGTTTGCAACGCTGCTCCCAAATTTCCAATTACGCTGCGCGAGCGCACAATGATTCCCCGCACGATGCCGTAATTTTTGACGATTCGATAACCCGGCAACTCCAACGCCGAGGTCACCATTGCGGTATTCACTGATGGCAAAGCCATATTCCCCTCCCTTATTCAACGTTTACCGCTGCGATTCTAACCGTACAGATAATCGGACCCTAGCAATTTTACTTTGCTACGCTCAAAGCGCGTGGAGAACCTCTTCTATTTCCTGGCTGTCGTGCAGATTGCCGTGGGCGCGTATCTGATCTGGCAGGGCGTGCAATGGCTCGCCTATGCTCGCCGTCGGATGCATACCGATCCCGGATTCCATGCGCCGCGTGTCGCGGTGCTCTGTCCC
Source organism: uncultured Acidobacteriota bacterium (assembly GCA_963733775.1). Taxonomy (GTDB): domain Bacteria; phylum Acidobacteriota; class Terriglobia; order Acidiferrales; family UBA7541; genus Acidiferrum. Next base: position 17,437 of record CAVTEE010000008.1, read on the forward strand.
TGCAAAGGCGTTGAACCTGGACTAGAGCGCAATCTGGTTTCACTCACGGAATTCAATCATCAGAATTACGAACTGTTTTTTATTCTGGCTTCGGAATCCGACCCTGCTGCTGCGATCGTGAAACGGGTTATTTCCAGCTCACGTGTAAAGGCACACTTGGTCATCGCGGGTCCGCCGCACGAATGCGGCGAAAAAGTGAATAATCTGCGCGTCGCGGTGGAGCAGCTGCCGGAAGAATTCGAAGTGTTGGTATTCACCGATTCTGATGGGCGGCCTGGCAAGGCGTGGTTGCAGCGTTTGACCGCACCTTTAGGTGACGACCGCATAGGCGCAACCACCACCATGCGCTGGCTGATTGGCAATCGCGCCAACCTTGCAACTGCGTTGCTCGCAGCGTGGAATGCGCCGATTGTCACCATGCTCAGCGAGAAGGGTCGAAATTTTTGTTGGGGCGGAGGCACGGCCATTCGCCGATCGGTCTTCGAAGGAATCGGGGTACTCGACGAATGGCGCACGTCAGTTAGCGATGATTACTCTCTGACCCACTCGCTGGAGCGTGCGGGCCGTTCAATTTTCTTCGTTCCTGAATGCCTGACAGTTTCCTTTGCGGAGACCGACTTCAGCGGACTGTTCGAATTTACGAATCGGCAAATTCTGATTACTCGAGTTTACGCGGGAAGAATTTGGCGCGCAGCGGCGCTTACTCATCTGCTTTACTGCGTCACGGTAGTCCTGGGACTAGCTCTTGCGATCGGAGAGTTGATCAATGAACGGCCAGCACTGCATCTAGCAACGCTCTTGTTTTTCATTTTAATATTGTCGGCAATCCGCGCCAGCTTACGGTTGGTGGCTGTCACGGAGATGCTTCCCGGCTCGAAAGCACAAATCATGGGTCAAGCATGGGTAAATATTGCTCTGCCCGCCGTGATTCCATTTCTTTATCTGATGAATTTCGCGCATTCATTGATCACCAGGAAGATTCGATGGCGAAATGTGCGCTATGAATTAATCTCAGCGAACCAAACACGCATCATCAGCGGTTGAACTTGCGTGCATTCATTGCCCGAGGCAAGTTTTCCACAGTTAATTCACGTTGGTTGCCGTTCGATTGGCGCAGTGCGACACATTTTGCTTTGTCGTTCCGCTGTGTACCGAGTGTAAGAGAGACGAAGGATCGAAACGGTGAGGGAAAAACGATATTTTGGCAGGTAAAAAGAGGAAAAACTGCTTCCTGCGTGCAATTACTACCATCGATCATAGTTGGTCCGTAGGGTTCCTTAGGGTAAGTACTGTGTTTTGTGTAGGAATATAATAAATTGTAGTTTGGATAAAAATTTGCACTGTTGGAACGGTTCGGTGCAGTGCTCGCAAGCGGAACGTCGGGTGCCCTTTTTCAAGGGCGACGGGATAACAACTGTCAACCTTGGCTTCTGTTTGCTGTTTTCCTTAGTAGTGAGTCTGTAAAGCTGGCCTCGCTCAGGGGCAAATCGTAAAAAAACTTAAACGGGTCTCGGCGGGAGTCGAGGCTGCATTTGGAGGGGTTAAGTGAAGCTTATTCGCAGAAACGAACAGCCACATCTGTCCGCACGGTCAGGTCAACCGCGCGAGATGTATTTTTTCTACGAGAAAAATACCGGTGTTGCGCATTTCAACGTGGAAGCCGGGCCCGATGGGCAGTTCCCTGTCGAGCAGGCTGCCGGACTGCTGGCCATGCATTGCATGGTTCGCGGCCAATCTCCCAACGATTACATCGTCATGGTTCCGGCCGAGAACGACTTTCTGGACGGGCTCAAAGAAAAGGCTGACAAGTTGCTGCAAGCTGGCCGTTCCGCGGGCTCTTCTGTGAAGCTGACTCGCCGTGAAGATGAAGTGCTCGGCGGAATCATGCGCAGCCTGGCCAACAAGGAGATCGCCGCGGATCTGAACCTTTCGGAGCGCACAGTAAAGTTTCATGTGTCTTCGCTTCTCGCGAAGTTCCGCGTGCGCGGGCGTCTCGAACTGGTTCGCGAGGCTTCACGGCACTCTAATGCTCCGACGGCGGCGCCAGCACCCCGAGAGGTTCGCGGAGACTATGGCGAGTTGCCGAAAGGCTTTTCGTCCGGCTCTAACGTATTGCCGTTAGTGAAGCGCTGCATGGCGTAATTGGTGTCCCTGAAATGCAAAAGGCCTGCCCTCGACTTGGGCAGGCCTTTTTGTTTTTCTGCTGGGTTTTTAGTTACTTCTTGGCTTGGGCGTAGAGTTCAGCAGACTTGTCCCAGTTCACGGTGTTCCACCACGCCTTGATGTAGTCGGGGCGGCGATTCTGATACTTCAAATAATAAGCATGCTCCCAAACGTCAAGCCCTAGCACGGCTTTTCCGCCGCCTGACAATTGGTAAGGGGTGTCCTGATTAGGGGTCGAGTCTATGGCGAGTTTGCCGTCGCGAACCAGCAACCATACCCAGCCGGAGCCGAAACGCGCTACGCCTGCAGCTCCAATCTTTTCCTGGAAGCCGGCGAATGAGCCGAAAGCGGAATTGATTGCCGACGCGAGATCGCCCTTTGGTTCGCCACCACCGCCCTTTTTCATTAGTGGCCAGAACAGGCTGTGATTCCAGTGGCCGCCGCCATTATTGCGCACCGCGGTGCGGATATTTTCGGGAATGGCGTCCAGATTCTTGAGCAAATCGTCAATGGATTTATTCTGAAGATCAGCGTGTCCCTCCAGGGCTTTGTTTAAATTGGTGACGTAAGTTCCATGGTGCTTGTCGTGATGGATTTCCATGGTTTTGGCATCGATGTGCGGTTCCAAAGCGTCGAACGAATACGGCAACGGCGGTAAGGTAAAGGCCACGAATTTTCCCTCCAGCTCAGATTTGAAAGTGTGAAGCTATCCCGGGCTTAGAATCTCAATTTGCCGGCGAGCACTGCAGTGGTAAGTAGTCGACAAATGTAATCGATGAATTATACCGCTTGTCTCCCTGGTTCCCCATATTCGCAAGCCGTTCTACACCGGCCGACAATTCATCTCACATTATTTTAACGACTGGGACACGATCGGGCTTGCCTCATTTGCTTGGATGCGTGAAACGGCCCATTGGGCAGATTCGGAAATTACCGGGTCTGGCAATGCCGCCAGGCGAGTCAATATGCTTGAGATTCTTTTGAAGGCCACCAAATCACCATTGAAATTTGAATTTCCCAAGGCAACGCACACGTTGCGAATAAGCCCCTGCCACTTGGTTCTCTTGATCGGGCTGCCGCGAAACATTTCGCTGAAGTCGCTCTGACTCAGCGAGGCAAGCCGTTCCAGGCGCGGCAAAAACAGCGTTTCTGGTGAAGCGCCATTTTTTCCGCCAAGACTAAATTCTTTTTCTTCTCTGTCAGCAGCCAGCGTTGGGTGAGCAAATGAACGCGGCTGAAATTCGTTGGCGCCGGTCACCGGGGCGTGGCAGTTCCAGGGGCAAACATCCTGGCAAATGTCGCAGCCAAAGATGTGTTGGCCCATGGGCTCGCGAAGCTGTTCAGGAATTGCGCCGCGCAGCTCAATGGTCAGGTACGAAATGCACTTGCGCGCATCCATAACGTAAGGCTCGACCAGCGCCTCCGTCGGGCAAGCGTCGATACATTTGCGGCAGGTACCGCAGCGGTCCGCCGGCGGAGCATCAGACGTTGAAGTTGATGGCAAGTTGAGAGTGGTCAAAATTACTCCAAGAAAGAAAAATGAGCCGATGCGCTCATTGAGCAGCAGAGTATTTTTGCCTAGCCATCCAAGCCCGGCATGCTTGGCCAGCACGCGTTCGTTAATAGGGCCGGTATCCGCGTAAATGCGGGCTTCGAACAGTTGTGGATGCTGTTCACGCAATCCGTCGAGCAGCATCTGCAACTTTTCGCGCAAGACATCGTGATAGTCGTCTCCCCATGCATATCGCGAGATCCAGCCGCCGGGCCCACCGGTATCCGACGCATCATTAAGTCCCGCGAATGCTTGGTCCGTTCGGGCGTGCCCGGTGTTGTAGGTCAATGCACAGACAATCGCGCTTTGAATGCCGGGCAATGCAGCCTGCGGGTCGCTGCGCCGCGCATCGCTTAAATATTTCATCTCGCCTGCATAGCCGCGGGCGAGCCATTCCTCTTGCCTTGCGAGTTCGGGAAATTTCTCAGCGCGCACTACGCCGGCCATGGCGAAACCAAGTTGGCTAGCTCGTTCACAAATCCAGTTTGTAGCGGAGGCGTTCAGCATGAAATTGTTTATCTCAGCGGCTGATCCGCTGGGGATATGAACATGATACAAAGAACGCGAGAATATTATATCGAGTTAAGCGGATTTCCTGTCGAAGCTGCGTAGAGCCGCAACTTCATCGGAGTGCACTTCGAAGACGGTATACAGTTTCGTGATCTGCAGCAGGTCGTGCACTTTCTTGGTTAAATGCAGCAGCTTTAATTCGCCGCCGCGATTTTTGACGGCGGTGTAGGCGCTTACCAGTTCACCGATACCGGAGCTATCGATGTAATTAATGTCCCCCAGATTCACCAGAATCCTGAAACGCTGGTCTTCGAGAAGTTCTCGAATGGTGGACCGCAACAAAGCGCTACCTTCGCCGAGAGTTATGCGGCCGCTCAAATCCAGAACGGTCACCGGTCCAGCGTCCCTGTAAGTGGCCTGTAGTAGAGCCATGGTGCCTTTCGACGTATGAAATCTTTACGCTTGGTGCGGCGTTGCGTTGTGGTCGCCCTTGTCGTTGTTATTCGTGGGATGGCCATCCGGGCTTGGTAATTTCTTGGACATAATAATTTCCGCGCCGCCGGTGCGGCCTGGCACCACATCGAACTCGTCCATGAAGGAACGCATCAAAAATATTCCGCGTCCGGAGGTGCTCAGAAGATTTTCTTCGGCCAGTGGATTCGGCACGTCACCGAGACTGAAGCCTTTGCCTTCGTCCAACACGTGGATGACCATTTTGTCCGAGGTTAAATCGACAGCCAGATAGATTTTTTTCTCCGGGCGTTCCTGATTGCCGTAATGAAACGCGTTGATTACCCCTTCGCGCACCGACATTCCGATGCGGTAACAATCGTCCTCATCGAAGCCCGCGGCTTCGGCGACCCGTAAACACATCTCCTCGGCAAGATTGACGCTTTCTACCTGCGTGTCGAGCGTGACATCGAGGTGTTTCTGGTCAGCCATTTTTATCGGTTGCCATCGCTACAGCCCGCCTGAACCCGCATTCCGAGTGCATTATGGGTAACACAGTGGCCGAAAAAGAGTCAATCGAGCACTGCAGTTATACCGTAATGTTTACAATTTTATCCGGTTTCATGGGTATCAGTTCACCGCCGTTGGAAAGACTGACGAGAGTATACCTACTTGTCCAGCTAGCTGACAGAGTCGCCTAGGCCCAGTAGGAGCGATCCAGGGTACGGTACTGGATGGCTTCGCTCAAATGTTTAGGGGCAATGCTTTCGGTGGCTTCCAGGTCCGCTATGGTTCGCGCCACTTTCAAGATGCGGTCATGGGCACGCGCGGAAAGGCCCAGCCGGGTGATGGCATTTTCCAGTAATTTTTCGCCATCGGCGGTGATACCGCAGTGCTTGCGGAGCATCTTCGGCAACATCTGCGCATTCGAGTAGGTTTTATGTTCCCCACGATATCGCTCCAATTGGCGATTGCGCGCCGCAACGACCCGCGCTCGCACGGTTTCCGAGTCTTCCGCCAATGCAGGTGTTCGGAGTTCCTTATACTTCACGGCGGGGACTTCGATGTGGATATCGATGCGGTCCAGCGGCGGGCCAGAGATTTTGGATACGTAGCGCTGGATCATCGGCGGCGTGCAGTGGCACTCCCTGGTGGGATCGCCAAAGTATCCGCAGGGGCAAGGATTCATGGCCGCCGCCAGCATGAAGCGCGACGGAAAAGTTACCGAGATGGCCGCGCGGGAAATGGTTACGGCCCCATCTTCGAGCGGTTGGCGCATTACCTCCAGCACATTTCTCTGAAACTCCGGTAATTCGTCAAGAAACAGCACGCCATTGTGGTCCAGCGAAACTTCACCGGGGCGAGGTACCGCGCCGCCTCCGATTAGTCCTGCATCACTGATGGTGTGGTGCGGCGAACGATAGGGGCGTGTTCCAACCAATCCCCGGTGGTCATCCAAGGTGCCGGCGACGCTGTGGATGCGGGTGGTCTCAATGGCCTCTTCCAGGGACATGGGCGGCAATATTGTGGAGATGCGTTTGGCCAGCATGGTTTTGCCGGCGCCCGGCGGGCCGATGAACAAAATGTTGTGGCCACCGGCGCAGGAAACTTCCAGCGCGCGCTTGGCGGCTTGCTGCCCACGAACGTCGCGCAAGTCGACGTTGTACTGCGCAGCCTCCGATAGCATTTGGCCGGCATCGACCTTTACTGGAGTAAACGATTCGGGCGAATTGACCAGGTCGACTGCTTGCGGTAGGGACTTCAACGCAAACACATTGACGCCTTCCACTACAGCGGCTTCGCGAGCATTGGCTTCCGGGACAGCGATGGCTTTCAGTCCTTTGTCGCGTGCCGCGAGCGCAGCGGAAAGGGCGCCACGGACTGGGCGAACCCCGCCATCCAGCGACAATTCACCAAGGAACATGCATTGGTCGAGCGGCTTGCCAAAAAACTGGCCCATGCATCCGGCCAGTCCAAGGGCCATAGGTAGATCGAAGCCTGAGCCTTCTTTGCGTACGTCGGCGGGGGCGAGGTTGATGGTTACGCCCTGGCCATAAGGAAATTCAAAACCGCAATTTCGCAAAGCCGACTTGATGCGCTCGCGGCTTTCTTTGACGGCGTTGTCCGGGAGGCCCACAACGTTAAAGTCCTGCATGCGCGCGGAGCCTACGTCCACCTCAACTTCGACGAGGTAAGCGTCGATTCCATACACGGAGGCGCTAATGGTTTTAAAGAGCATTTTTTCGGCCGGTCACTAAGACGGTGTTCGTTAAACGTGGAACGCTAGGGAGAGAAGCCGCCGGGGTCGCAACGCGAAGCATAAACTAGTTCTACACTATACGCCAGAGACACTAGATGAGGATGGCCGCGATCAGGCTGGGGTCGCCTTTACAGGCTTGGCCTCGCGACGTATATTGGCTCGCTATAGCGTCACTTTTACTCCAGCCTGTGAGGTCATGCGTATGACCGGTTTCGTCATTTTAGGGATTGTCGTTCTGATCGCTATTTTTGCGATCGGAATGTACAACGGATTGGTCCGGCTCAAGGTACAGACTGACAATGCCTGGGCCGATATCGATGTGCAACTGAAACGCCGTTACGACTTGATTCCTAACTTGGTGGAAACGGTCAAGGGCTACGCGGCGCATGAAAAAGGGACGCTCGAGGCGGTTATCAACGCGCGAAATCGCGCCATGGCTGCCAGCGGGCCGGCAGATAAGGCCGAGGCGGAAAATATGCTGTCGGGCGCGCTGAAGAATTTGTTTGCGCTCTCCGAAGCATATCCGCAATTACGCGCTGTCGAGAGTTTTACGAGTTTGCAGGCTTCCTTGACGCAGATCGAAGATGCGGTGCAAAACGCGCGGCGTTATTACAACGCCGTGGTGCGCGACCTCAACACCAAAATTCAGCAATTCCCGACTAACATTTTCGCCAGTATGCTGGGATTCAAGCCGCGTGAATTTTTTGAGATTTCGGCTCCCGCTGAACGAGAAGCTCCCAAAGTCAGCTTCAACACGCCCGCTGCGTCAGCATGAGCGCGCAGCGGTCCCGAGTCATGTTTATAGATTATTGCCGCGTCAGTGATTGGCTCGCACGTGCAGCAGCGCGCCACTTTACGTTCGCTGCGCTGCTCGGGCTCCTTGCACTGTCGGGAGTGACCATCGCAAGCGCCAAGGAACTGCGCATCGAGAATTTTGATGCGCACATCGACGTCGCCAGTAATGGCACCATCGATGTGACCGAAACGATTCGAGCGCATTTCATCGGCGCCGGTTGGCACGGGCTGTATCGCTCTATTCCGGTGGAGTACGTCACGCCGCAGGGTTTGAACTACACGCTGTTTCTCGATGTGAAACAGGTGACCGATGGAAGCGGGCATAACCTGAAATTCGAGTCCAGCCGGGTGCGCCATTATCGCAAGCTGAAAATCTACATCCCTAACGCCGATAATTCGGTACAGACGGTCTCCATCGAATACACCGTCAGCGATGCGATTAAATTCTTTGAGGATCATGATGAACTTTATTGGAATGTGACTGGTGACGAGTGGGATGTTCCGATCCAATCCGCGCATGCGCAAATTATTCTGCCGTCGAGAGCCAGCAATATTCGAGCTACGGCGTTTACTGGGATATACGGGTCGCGCGCGAAGGACGCGGAAATCGATGTCGCGGGGAATGGCGTCGAAGTGCGAACCACTGCGCCGCTTCCGTACCACGCCGGTTTAACGGTTGCGGTGGCTATCGATAAGGGCGCAATTCGCGAGCCGACCGCTGCGGATGAAATCGGGCGATTTTTGCGGAGTAACTGGCCGTTGTTTCTTCCTGTGGGTGTTTTCTGCGTGATGTTTTATCTGTGGTGGACGCGCGGCCGGGATCCTCGGCTACGGCCCATCGCTGCGCAATACGAGCCACCGAATCAACTCACACCAGGCGAAGCAGGGACGCTGGTGGATAATGCCGCCAATATGCGCGACATTACCGCTTCGATCGTGGATCTCGCGGTACGCGGGTATCTGATCATCGAAGAAGTGCAGAAAGATCGCATGCTTGGACTGATGCATGAGAAGGATTACAACTTCATCTTGCAAAAAGATCGTTCGCAGTGGGGCGCGTTGAAGGCCCATGAACAGGCATTGTTAGACGGGTTCTTTACGGCGGGAACAGCAGGCGAAACGATTTCCATGGATAGTCTTCAGAACCGTTTCTATAAAACTTTGCCGGTTATGCGGAGCGGAATCTTCGATTCACTCGTATCGCAAGGCTTTTATAAGCGGCGGCCCGACAGTGTCCGCTCTACGTATATTGGCGCTGGTGTGGTCATAGGCGCTTTGATGATATGGGGCGGCGGTGCGATGGCGCGGGCCATGGGCAACGCACCTCTGCCATTCATCATCGCTGGAATTGTTTCTGGACTCATCATCTGCGGATTTGGCTGGTTTATGCCCGCGCACACCGAACAAGGGACCCGCGCGCTGGAGGGCGTATTGGGCTTCGAGGATTTTCTAAATCACGTGGAGGCAGACCGGTTTAATCGAACGATAAAGACCCCGCAAATGTTTGAGAAATTTCTGCCCTTTGCGATGGCTTTTGGGGTGGAGAAAAATTGGAGCAAAGCTTTTGATGGGATCATGACCCAACCGCCCGGCTGGTATCGCGGGAGCTCCGGACCGATTTTTTATCCGGTGAATTTCACGAATAACTTGAATAGCATGTCTTCGCGGGCAAGCAGTGTTATGGCTTCCGCGCCGCGGAGCTCGGGTGGTTCTGGTTTTGGTGGCGGAGGATCCTCTGGCGGTGGTTTCGGCGGTGGCGGCGGCGGCGGGTTTTAGGTGATCGAAATTTAGAGCCGCACGCAATCGGATTAAGGCTGTGGAGACGTTGTAGGAGGCTCGCCAGAAGCCACAGTTGTTTCTGTGGACCCCACGCCGTAAAGCCGCAATACATCCTGCAAAGTCACAATTCCTTCGAGCTTGTGCACGTTGGCACGATTCACTACCGGCAGCACATCGAGTTGATTGGCGCCCATGCGATCAAGCGCCATAGCCAGGGAATGGTCCATGTGCACATGGGGGAATTCGTCCGTTGGGAGGATCGCACTTAACGGTTGCTGGGTTGCGCCCTCGATGAGGGCTTTTTGCAACTTGCTGAGGCTAACCATGCCAATCACACCGCTCTCATCCACGGCCGGCCAGGCATGAAGGTGGCTAGCGGAAACTTTATTCAGAGCTTCTTGAATGGTGGCATGCGCATCCAGAACTTCTGTCGCCGCATGCATCGCCTGGTAAACCTGGCGCTGGCTTTCCTGTACGCGTGAACCCGCAGTCGGTAAATGAATGCCGTCCTGTTGCGCCAAGACTTCGTAAATAGGTTCGCGTTGAAAGCGCGAAGAAATAAAAAAGCTGACCAGGTTGGAAATCATCAGCGGAACGATCACCGCATAATCGCGGGTAATTTCAAAAATCATCAGCACCGAAGTCATTGGCGCTCGCACGATTCCCGCAAATGCTGTGCCCATGCCCACCAGCGCGTAGGCGCCGGGCGTTGCAACATAACCGGGGGCGACGTGATGCGCCAAGGTTCCTACAATTCCGCCAAGCATGGCGCCGAGGAATAAACTGGGGCCAAAGATTCCGCCTGCATTCCCGGAGGCGTAACTGATGGTGACTGCAAATAACTTCAGGACGAGCAGCAGCAGCATTAACTTCAGCGCCATGCCGCCATTCAAGACGTCGCCGACGTATTTGTAACCGACGCCAAGTATCTGCGGCACAAAACAGGCCATTATTCCGACGGTAAGGCCGCCAACCACCGGCTGGAACCACACCGTTTTTTTCGGTTGCCGCAAGAACCACGCGCGCATCGACAACAGCAGCCGCGTAAAGGCCGCGGAAATGAATCCACCGAGGACTCCGAGAAGCGCGTAAATTCCGAGTTCGCCCGGATGCACGAGCTGGTATTGCGGTACTTGAAAGAGCGGGTCGTTCCCCAGCAATAGCCGCAACATTCCCCAGGAAGTTGCCGAGGCCAGTACCACGGAACCCAAGACTGGCGCGTGTAAGTCGCCTACAACTTCTTCCAGCGCAAAAACTACCGCGGCAAGCGGAGTATTGAATGCGGCAGCGATGGCGGCCGCGGCGCCCACAGGAATAAGCGCCTTCACTTTTTCCGGCTTCAATCCTAAATAGCGGCCGAGCATGGAGGCGATGCCCGAACCGACTTGCACGGCGGGGCCTTCGCGGCCCAGTGGAATGCCGCAGGCGAGGGTTGCGGAAGTGCAGAAAAACTTTCCGAAGACCGTTGCAAAAGAAATGCGTCCACCGCGAGCCCACAGCGCTGCTTTCGTTTGTGGAACGCCGCTGCCACGCGCATCGGGGAAAAATCGATATAGGAGATATCCCATAGTCAGCGAGCCCACGACTGGGACAAGGATTCTTCGCCAGGTGGCGGCGCCGACGGGATATAAACGCGCGCCGGATCGCTCGGTGATCAAGATGAAGGCAACCACAATCAAACCTACTAGCGCGCCGATCACGAGCGTTAAAACCAGGAAGACTTGATCCTCGCGTTGGTCACGAAACGCTCGCCATTGTCTGCCGGGCGCATGCCACCACGGCGTCGGGACGGGCGGAGTTGGGGTCAGATCGCTTGGGTTTGGAATCGTCACAGTAGCCATATTAGAAATACACCGTCACCGGTTATCTTCGATCTTTTATTTTTGTTAGTGAGTGTTGACGCAAGCTCTACGGATTAACAGGAATATCTTTTTCTTCTGCCATACCTCCGCCGGGCAGAAAGAAGCGCAACTTCAAAGTTCGTTCACGGCGGCGCTCCTCTTCAAGGTGCCTGGCTCTGGCTTTGAGTAAATCATCCAGAGAAATAAGGCCCAGAAATTTTCCACTCGCGCGATCCACCACGGGCATGCGGGTGAATCCCGTTTCCGCCATGCGATACACCACAACGCGTAACGGCTCATCGGCATACACGTCTGAGGTGTTTGTGCGCGCGACCTCGCGCAGCGTGCGATGCAGTGCCGCGTCGCCTTCCTGATCTATGCGGTCGCGAATACCTTTTCGCGTCAGGACGCCCGCCAGAGTTCCGTCGGAGTTCACTACCGGCAGAAGCCGCTGTTTTTGGCGATGATAGGAATTCAGCGAAGCCTGGATTTGGGCAATTGTGCTCGCCGCGGGCAAAACCGCAATCGTGGTCCGCATTACTTCGCGAGCAAATAAAATCTCCAAGGGATCGACGGCATATTCGCGGCTCAAGTGATAACCGCGGCGCGCAACTTTCTCTGTCAATATCGAGCGCTTCAAAGTCAGTACCGTGAAAGCATGAGCGATCACGCTGCCCACCAGCAAAGGCAGAAAAACGTTGGCATCGTGCGTCAATTCAAAGGCGAACACGATGCTTGTGAATGGGGATCTCATAGTGCCGCCGAGAATTGCTCCCATGCTGATCAGCGGCCAGAAGCCGGCACCCTCATTTGGCAGGAACATGGCCTCCAGACCACCCAATGCGCCACCCATCATGAGTAGCGGAGCGAGCACACCACCTGAAGTGCCTGAGCCCAACGACACCGCCCAGATAAACCATTTCACCAGCAATACGCCGAGAATGACGTGCGTGGTCACGCTGCCTTGCAGCAATCCCGTGATGGTGTCGTAGCCCACGCCCAGCGCCTGCGGAAAAATTAAGCCGCCGACGCCAATTGTGAGTCCGCCAAGAGCAGGCCACCACATCCAGTGAATGGGTAAGCGTTGGAACGCGTCTTCCGCCGCGTAAACTGAAACGGTTAGTAAAGCGGATAATCCGCCCGCCAAAAGTCCGACTAGCGCGCAACCCAAGAGTCCCATGGGTCCGATGAAGAGTGGGTGCGTGGGGACCGGAAATAACGGTCCAAAACCCAGCAGGTATCGCCGCGCAACGGCTGCGACTGCACTCGCCAACGCCACTGGTATCAAGCTTCGGGGCTTCCATTCAAAAAGTAATAACTCCACGGCGAGCAACACTGCTGCCACCGGAGCGGCGAAAGTTGCGGACATGCCGCCGGCTGCGCCGGCTACCAATAATGTTTTACGTTCCGCGCTGGTTAAGTGAAATAGCTGAGCGATCATCGAACCGACCGCGCCGCCGGTCATGATGATTGGTCCTTCCGCGCCGAAAGGTCCGCCGGACCCGATGGAAATGGCCGAGGAAATGGGTTTCAGCAAGGCAATCTTGGGCTCGATGCGACTGCCATTCAGCAGAATTGATTCGATCGCTTCGGGTATTCCGTGGCCGCGAATGCGCTCCGAACCATAACGCGCCATCACACCGATAATCAGCGCGCCAGCGACGGGCACCAATACGCTGTAAATTCCCAGGTGATTGCCGGCGGGGGAAACCAGCGAGGTGTTCCAGCGTCCAAAATAAAATAAGTTCGTAAAGAGACCGATCAGGCGGAGCAAAGCCAGCGCTACGAAGGCGCAGAGCAAACCAATCAGCATGGCGAGCGCGGAAATGGGGATTACGCGGCGGGTGGTAGTGAAGTCGCCTAGAGTCTCGTTGCGCAACTTAGCTTCGGGGTTCTTCTCAGCATGCGCGGATGAATTCTTAGGCACGCCTTTTTCTCCCACGTGGCATTGGCTTGTTGTTTCGTTTTTGCGACATTGTGCGGCGCCGTGGTTCTGGTCGCGATTGTTTCTCGGTGATCTCGTACGGTTGCGAGATTCTCTTTGACGGATGTTTGTGTTGCACGAGAGCGGTGATGGCATCAGCGAGGGCTGCACCGCTGGCTTTTAGTTCGCTGAGGCGCTCGCGCGCTACGCGATCCAATAATTTTGAGCCTTGCGCGCGCAGTGACACGCGCACTTGGCGCTTGTCGCCTTCACCGCGGCTTCTGCGCACCAACCCGTGCGACTCGAGGCGGTCGATCAATTCCACGGCGCTGTGATGCTTGAGCGCCATGCGCTCGGCCAAGGTGCTTATGGTGGCCACGGCACCCTGGGGCAATCCGCGGATGGCGAGGAGCATCAGGTATTGCTGCGGTTCGAGGTCGGAGCGCTGCGCGGCGGCATCGCCTTCCTGAATGAAATGCCGTATGCGGTAACGGAGCTCAGCAAGAGCTCGATATTCCGTGTCTGAAATAGCGCCCGTCACTGCCATTCATAAAGTGTATCGTAATACGATATATTAGCCAAACACACTTGTGACGCAGGTTACAGGATGCAATGTCAGGATTTATTTGATGGCGGGCAATTGGAGCCGGCTTAGTTCAGGAAGCACTCAGAGCGGTTTACGAAAGGCTTTTTGTGTTTTGTAGTGTTCGTAGCCGCAGCGTAAATAAAACTGGTGAGCTCGTTCGCGGATTACATTGGAGCGCACCGACATATTTTTGCACCCCCGACTGCATGCCCACTGTTCCGCGGCGCGCAACAATAGAGCGCCCGTCCCACGGCTTCGTTCGTTGTTGTCGACTACCAAACCATTCACTTCTGCGCGCAGTTCGACCTCGACCAACGTGGACACGCTGACGTGCAGCCAGCCAATGACTTTGCGCTCGGGAGATTCCGCGACCAGTATGGCGTGCTGGTTTGCAGGTTTAACCTTGCGCAATCGCTGCGCAATCTCAGCAGGCTTCGCGGGATAACCCAATTGGCCACAAAGCTCCGCGATTTGGGCGGCATCACTGCTCTTAGCGCGCCGGATTTTGATGGCTGCATGATTGTCTGCGGGACTTAGGTGTTTTCGTTTTGGCGTCACGGCAGCAAACCTAATTTATTTTTCGGACTAGAATCTGGCAACTGGTCAAAACGTTTTGTCGGAATCCAGCAAGATGGTTACCGGCCCCTCGTTGACTAATTCCACGGACATGGTGGCTTGAAAAATACCGGTTTGCACCGGAACGTTTAATTTCGCCAAGGCGGAACAAAATTCTTCGTACAACAGTTTTGCCTGTTCAGGGCGCGCAGCGGCCACGAAGCTCGGCCGCCTTTGCCCGCGTGCATCTCCGTAAAGTGTAAATTGGGAAATGACCATCGCGCTGCCTTTTACGTCGAGCAGAGAACGGTTCATCTTGCCTGCATCGTCTTCAAAGATCCGCAAATTGGCCACCTTTTCCGCCATCGACGCGGCCGTTGCCAGCGTGTCCGCGATGATGCCCACGCCAAGCAATACCACCAGTCCGGCTGCGATCTCAGCGACGACTCGTTCTTCGACGATGACGCGGGCGCGGCTCACACGTTGCAATACCGCTCGCATAAAATGTGGAATTCTCCCAGGTCGCCGGAACCGTAGCAGCTGTGGACTACGGCTTGGGCGACTTTCGCGGTAATAATTCCGGCAACTCCGCTACGTTGTACGCAAATACCGCCAACACCTGAGCTCCCTCTGCTAAATCGTCCCAGCGCACGCGATCTAAGGTGTCGGCTTGCGAGTGGTGCGTTTTGTCGTAGTCGGCAATTTCCTGCACACACCAAAAGCCCGGAACCCCCGCTTCATCGAATGGAACGTGGTCAGAGCCGTCCTCTTTTCGCAGCGTAGGTTCGGCCAAACCTATTTCCTTAGCACGCGCCAGTGGGTACAACACGCGATCAACGGTTTCTCGCGCGTCATAATTTCCCATGAGCCCGATGGTCAATACTTTTCCGGTGCCGCTATCGTGTACCAAGACAGCGGAGATTTTCTTGAGTTCATCCTGATGCTTGGCGACGTAAGCCTTGGAGCCGTTCAGGCCCTGCTCTTCGCCGGTAAACAAAACGAAGCGAATGGTGCGCTTGGGCTTCACGCCTAGTTTTGTAAGCGCGCGGCCCGCTTCGAGGACTGCGGTTGAGCCGGTTCCGTTATCCGTGGCGCCCGTTCCCAAGTCCCAGGAATCCAGGTGCGCGCCGATGATTACGATTTCATCAGGTTTTTCGCTGCCCGTGATTTCGGCAACGGTGTTATACACTTCGGCGGGCTTGCCGCTGAAATGTCCTCCGATGTTCACTTCGGCTTGAACTGAGCCGGAATCCATCAGACGCCAAAGCAACATAAAATCTTCTCTAGCGATGTAGGCGGTAGGAATCACGCCGGGTTGATAATTTTGACCGCTGACGCTCATGTTCAACAGGCCAAACCATTTTTCAGAGCCGATCAATACCGCCGCAGCTTTTTCCTCGGCAAAAAAAGTCAGCTCCGCGGTGCGCAACTTCAAATAGGCAGTGAAGTCCAATGGTTTGTCGCTCTTTGGAAAAGCGATGGGAATCGTTTCTTCGCCCCAGGGCGTCAACATTGGATTTTGCGGCGCGCGCAACTCGACAGGCCTGTTGAGAACAACGATGGCCCCTTTTATTTTGCCTTTGTATTTTTGCAGGTCTTCTACTTTTTCGACTGCTACGCCGACTACCGGGCCTTTTACGGTGCCCTCTGTGGCCGGTGACCACCCAACGGTGGCCATGGTGAGGTTAAGTGCAGTAGGCGCCCCTCCCGGTTTTGCGTCAGCACTTAGAAACACGCGTCCCGTGGCCGGTCCGCGCGTCCAGCGATTAGCGATACTCCACGCTTCTTGATGCGCGTTGGCAAGTCCGAGCTGCTGAAAGCGCGCCAGCATCCAGCGACTGGCTTGTTCAAGCTGCTCGGAACCGGTCAAACGCGGGCCGATATGGTCGGACAAAAATTCCAAATTTGCTTTCAGCTCTGGTTCATCGGCCTTTACCTGCTCGAGAATCTTCGTATCCATTTCGCCGATCGGGTCGGGTTTCGCGGGGCGCGAGCTCTCTGCGTCAGAATCTATTGCATTAGCGTTCGCCTCTTCATTCTTTTTTGCGTAGGGTTTTGGCGCTTGTGCTTTAGCCGGAGCTGGGCGACGCGGCAACATTACCGGCAACTGCGCGGTGTTGTACGCCCACGCCGCGAGCACTTGCGCGCCTTGATTTAAATCGTCTTTCCAAACTTTGTCGAAGGTGTCCGACTGGCTGTGGTGCGTCTTGGAATATTCGGCGCTGTCCTGGATGGCCCAAAATCCGGGCACGCCGACATCGTCGAAGGAAGCATGATCGGTGCCGAAGGAACGCTGCGTGCTGGGCTCGAGCAATTTCAGTTCACGCAAAGGCGCAATTTCCTGATCGACGATTTCGCGATCCTGATAATTGTCATGCAGGCCGAGGGTCAAAACTCGTCCCGTACCGGTGTCATGCACCAAAATTCCTGAAAGTTTGTCTAGTTCAGATTTATGTGTTTCTACGTATTTTACCGAACCACATAATCCTTCTTCTTCGCCGGTAAACAACGCGAAGCGTATGGTGCGCTTCTGTTTCAGCTGCAATTTAGCCAGCGCACGGGCTGCTTCCATCACGGCCATCGACCCGGTGCCGTTGTCTGTTGATCCGGTGCCGAGATCCCAGGAATCCAGATGCGCGCCCAACATCACCACTTCATCCGGTTTTTCGCTTCCACGAATTTCTGCGACGGTGTTGTAGACTTCCACCGGTTTTTCGCTGAACGAATTGGTCATCTCCAATTCCACTTCCACGGGACCATGTTTCAACATCCGAAAAAGCATGCGGTAGCTTTCGCCGGTCACAAACGCAGTTGGAATCGCGCCGATTTCGAATTTTTCTCCGCCGATGCCGGTCATGTTCAGAAGAGCGTGTGGCTTGTTCGAATCGCGCAGTACCGCTGCGACACCTTCCTGTTTAAAAAATGCGGTGCGAGCTTTGGCTGCTTCCTGCAAGACTGCGAAAGGCGAGGGGGCAGGCGGTTCGCCTTTCATCGGCGGGGGCTGCTGCATGGCTCGGACATATTCACTTCGGGAATCTTCGGGTTTGGGCGGCGACAGGCTGGCAGGCTCCTGGTAAATCACCGCGGCGCCCTTGAGTTTCCCGCGAAATTTCTCGAACTCTTCTTTTTTCTTGGCATCGAAGTACACCACCGGAGCGTGTAACACGCCCGCTGTTCCTGGGGACCAACCTGCGGCTGCGATGGTCAAGGGATGCTCGGCGGGTTTCACGATACGCGCGTGCGCGGTACCGCGCGTCCATGAGTGCGCGATGGTCCAGGGTTCGAGATGCACATTGGTCAGGCCGTACTTGCGAAACATTTCCGCAGTCCATTCATTGGCCTGCTTCAATTGAGGCGAACCGGTCAGGCGCGCGCCAATTTCGTCGGACAAATACTCCAGATTTCCCATCGCTTCACTGTGTTCGTGAATTTCTTTTAGTATTTGCGCGTCAGCTGCGGCGTAATCTGCAGTATCGGCGATGGCATCTGCCGCTACGTGCAGGACCCCCAGCGTCAACACCAACACAACTCCAAAAGCGATCGCCCGACGTAGATTCATCCCTGCTCCCTCGACAAAGGTTTCTGCCTGCAAAATCTTCCAGCGACTTTATTTTTTCCGTCTACTGCGAGTTGCCCGTCGCGGCCTACTTTTAGATGATTTGGCGCTTTTCCTGCGGCCACGATCGACCGATTGGCGTTCCGATTTCTGCGACGTAGAAGATATGGCCAAAAAACCCCGCGGGCCAATCTGACATTTGGGACAAAAAAAACTGCTGCGGCCGGCGACGATGACCCGGCGAATAATCGTTCCGCAGCGGTAACACTTCTTGCCTTCGCGGCCGTAGGCGCGATGATGTTGCTGATATTCGCCGGGCTGGCCCTCGCCATCCACAAAATTAGCGATGGAAGATCCGCGCATCACGATTGCTTTTTTCAGTATGTCCTGTAACGCGCGATGAAGAAGCGCGGCTTGTTTTTCACTAATACGTGCGCCCAACTGTGCGGGATGAATTTTTGCACGCCATAAACTTTCATCCGCGTAAATGTTGCCCACCCCGCGCAGCACCGTCTGATCGAGCAAAAGTGCCTTGATACGTGAGTGTCGCGATCGTATGCGGGTTGCAAATTCTTCGGCGGTCACTTCCAGTGGATCCGCGCCAAAGGGTGCCAGTTCCGCCGGCAACAATTCTGCTGACAAATAGGCCAGCCGTCCGAATCTGCGCGCGTCGGTGTAGCGCAATTCTCGTCCGTCATCCAAAGCGAAGCTTGCATGGGTATGTTTTTCCCAGGGCTCTGCGGCGGCGGTGGAGGCGATGTGTCCGGTCATTCCGAGGTGAACGAGCAACGCCGCTGGGGCGTTGTCCCCGGTTGCAGAGTTTTCTTCACCCTGCGCGGCAGACAAACGCAGCAACATAAATTTTCCGTAGCGTTCTACCGCTTCAATGTGGCGTCCGGGCAGGTGCCGCTCAATTAAGGCTGGATCGTCAATGAAGTCGGTCTTGCGCAACGTGACGGATAGAATCCGGCGGCCGAGCACGGTCAGCCGCAATCCGCGCGCAACGGTTTCGACTTCTGGAAGTTCAGGCATGGAGAGTGTTCATGAAAATATCACAACGTGAGTGACTATTTGACTCGCGACAGACCATCACCAAGCCACATCACTCCGTCTTGTGATAATTGGGATACGGCGGATGCTCGGGAATGACTACCGGATTCTTTTTCAGAGCTTCCAGCGTGACCTGCACGGCTTGCTCGAGTTGCGCGTCGTGTCCAGCTGCGACGGACGCTGGATCATTTTCCACTTCGATGTCAGGCGCAATTCCGTGGTTCTCTACTTCCCACTCGCCATGCAGTCCATAGATGGCAGCGCGTGGCGCCATTACATAGCCGCCATCCAAGAGCGACGGATAACCGCCGATGCCCACAAGGCCGCCCCAGGTGCGGGTGCCAACCAGAGGACCAATTTTGTCTTGCCGGAACATCCACGGCAGCGCATCGCCGCCAGAGCCGGACATCTCGTTGATGACCATCGTTTTCGGGCCATAGATCTGCGCGAGAGGCGAACACCATTTTTCGCCCTCCCGGGTGGTGGCACAATTTCGCAGCGGACGCTCCAGCAAATCGATAATGTAATCGGCAATCGCGCCACCGTGATTATAGCGTTCGTCGATGACGGCGGCCTGTTTGTCGGTTTGCGCAAAATAAAAACGGTTGAAATTCAAGAATCCGCCGTTCGCGGTATCGGGCACGTGCACGTAGGCAACCGTGCCTTCGCTGAGCTCTCCCACTTTGCGGCGGTTATCTTCTTCCCACGCGCGCGTGCGGAGTTCAGCCTCGTCAGCGACCGGCACCACGGTTACGTCGCGCGCGTTTTTGCCGTCTGGACTCGGGCCGACCTTGATACGGATCTGCTTGCCAGCGGTATTTTCAAAATAGCTGTAAACATCGTTGGGCGGGCGCACCTCGGCGCCATTTACTTCCAGCAAATAATCGCCGACTTTTACATCCACACCGGGCTGCGTGAGCGGGGCACGCAATTGCGGGTTCCAGTTCTCGCCATTGAATATTTTGGCGAAGCGGTAGCGGCCATTTTCCACGCTGTAGTCGGCACCCAGGAGGCCGCCTTTTACCTCAGGCGCTTTGGGAATGTCGCCGCCAAAAATAAACATGTGCCCGATGGTGACTTCACCGAGCATTTCCACGAAAAGATGATTCACGTCGGCCCGGCCACCAGCGCCCTTCAAGTACGGGGCGTATTTCTTTTCCGCGGCGGCCAAATCCAGGCCATGGGCATGCGGGTCGTACAAGAAATCACGTTCGATACGCCACACTTCGTGGTACATCTGATTCCATTCCGCGCGCGGATCGACTTTCACTTCCATCTCATCGAACTTCAGCGCACCTTCACCCGCCTTAGGAGCCGCACCGGTAGCGGCGATGAACCACGTGGGACCTTGGCCGGTGTGGTACAAAACTTTTTCTCCATTGGCAGAGACGGTGAAGGCGCTGACGCCAGTGAGGAACGGTTCTGTTTTTCGAGTTGAAAGATCAAATTTCGTTACGGTAGCCGCGGGCGGAGCGTTTAGCGGAGGGACGTCTGGAATTTCGGTAAGGAACAGGACGCCTGCTTTTCCGGTATCAAGACCGACGTAATTGGAAGCTTTGATGGGCATGGACACGATGCGTTGGCCGATATTGTCTAGGTCGATGGTGACTTTGACGGGCTCTTCTTTTTTGTCACCATCTTTGGATTTTTCGTCGTCTTTGCCTTTAGTTTTATCGGCGTCGCTTTTTTTCTTATCTTTATCCTTATCTTTGTCTTTATTTTCGTCCTTTTTGTCAGAGTCTTTGGACCTGTCGCCCGGCTTAGCGGCATCCAGCTTTTCGTCGTCGCTTTCCGGCTCGATGGGATTGGGATCGGTTTTTTTCAAGACCACGGCGTAAATATTGCGCGACACGGGGCGTTGAAATCCGGATAGGTCTAGCCATGTGACGGCCAGGCCCAGATCCGTGCTGGCCGCGAAGTACAGAACTTTGCCGCCCTTATCGAAGACGGGATATCGCGCATCGCTTAAACCGTCGGTAATTTGCGAATTCTTTCCGCTTTCGAGCGAATGCACAAAAACGGCACGCATGTGATTGGGCAGGAATTTTGTAAACGCCAGCCATTTGCTGTCTGGCGACCACGTGGGTGTCATCATTACGCCCCACGCGTCGTACAAATCGGTGTCCACTTTTACGGGTGCCGGACCGCTTTTTTCGACATCGACGTACCAGAGGTTCAAGCGCTTGTCGGTGAAGGCTATTTTCTTGTTGTCGGGCGACCACGTCGGGCTGTAAAAAAAAGACGCCGGTTTGCCCAAGTCGATTTTCTTAACTGTTCCGAGTCCGGACTGGTCCACCAGGTGTAAGGCGTACTCGCCGGACTCATCAGAAAAAAATGCCACCCACTTGCCGTCCGGCGACCAAGAGGGGGCGCGTTCGGCTACCGCGGCGGTGCGAGTTAAATTCCGGACATTGCCTTTCTCCGCCGGCACGGTGAAAATCTCGCCTCGAGCTTCAAATACCGCGCGTGTCCCGCTGGGGGAAATGGCAGCCGCGCTAATTTTGTCCGCGACTTTTTCAAAATGGGGGCGCGTAGCCGGCAAATCTCCGGCGATGTGAATATCTATTTTCTTCGGCTGACCATTTCGGGGATCGAAAAGATAGATGCCCCCGAATTGTTCGTAGACCAGGGCATCAGGTCCGGCGGAAAGCGTCTTAAAATCCAGCCCCTTATTTTCCACGGCCTGCTTGACGTTTTTCGTTTTGGTGTCGTACGCGAATAGGGTCACTGGCCCGTTGCGGTCAGACAAAAAATAAACGGTGTCGCCCATCCATACCGGCGCGAAGTCATTGGAATTTTCGCGCGGCAATTTTTCCAGCGAGAGGTCACTTAATCTAACGATGTAGACCGGAGTGGTCTGCCCACCCCGATATCGCTTCCACGATTCCTGCCATTTCAGATTTGGAACGTAGGCAAGCCTCGATGCATCGGGCGAATACCATCCCGCTTCTCCGCGCCACATTGGCAATACTTCCGGGACGCCGCCCTCCGCAGCCACGGTGTACAGGCGGTCGAAATCCGCATAGGACACGCGCCCGGAGCGAAATAAAATGCGCTTGCTGTCGGGAGTCCAGCCCACCACCACGTCCGCTCCAGGGTGCCAAGTCAGGCGCCTGGGCTCGCCGCCGTCCGCGGGCATCACGAAGACGTCTGTGTTGCCGTCGTACTCACCGGTGAAGGCGATGAACTTTCCATCGGGGGAAAACTGCGGGCCGGATTCGTGACCGCCGGTTGTTAATTGACGCGCGTTGCCGCCTTCGCGCGGCACAGTCCACAAATAGCCGCCATACGCGAAGACAATTTCGGCCTTGCTCAAAGTGGGGGCCTGCACGAGAAGCGGGGTGACTGCCGCAGCGGAAGAATGGCGGGCCAACGCGAGCAAGAGACCTAAGGTTAGCAGCAATCGAAGACGCATGTATCCTCCAAAAATAGAATGGCTAGAAATTTATTTTTGAGCCGGGGGCGGCCAGAACCCCGGATCAGTGATAACCCGCGCATCCCGCTTCTCGGCATATTTTTGCACTCCCGCGGCAATGTCAGTGCGCTTTCCGATCAAGGTGAAAACTAAATTGTCGGTGGGGAAATGTTTTTGTATCACTTGCTGAACAATGGCTGGGGTGACGGCGTCGAGGCGCTTTTCCAGATCATTAATCTCTCGATCGTCGAGGCCGTAAAATTCGTTTATAGCGATGATTTGCGCCAACTGCTTGGAAGTTTCAAGGGAGGGCGGAAATTGCCCCTTCATGTAACTTTTCGCAGACGCTAATTCGTCGGCGGAAATTCCTTGCTTGTGCAATTTCTGCAAAACCTGCAGTGCCATGTCGATGGCTTGCACGGTGCTTTCGTTTTTGGTGTAGCTATAAATTCCGAACGGGCCGGGCGCCTTGCGCGGGTCAAAAGCGGAAATGGCTCCGTAAGTCAGCCCCGACTCGACGCGCAAAGCTTCGTTCAATAACGAGGTGAAGCGGCCGCCAAATACGGTATTCACCAGCCGGATCGCCACGCGATCGGGGTCTCCCGCGGCGGTGGCGACATTTCCGATGGCGAAATAAGTCTGCGTGGCGTCAGGTTTGTCGACCAGCAAAAGTTTCTTGCCCTTTACCGGTGGAAGGACTGGGATTTTTACGGGCGTGACTGGCTTTGACGGCCATTGACCAAAGACTTCTTCCAACTTCTTCTGCATGTCCGCGGTCTGAAAATCGCCAGCGACCGCGAGGATAATATTTCCAGGGGCGTAATACGTTTCATAGAATTTCACAATGGCGTCGCGGTGAATCCTGGTCAGAGAAATTTCGTCTCCGTCTGACGTTCTGCCGTAACCATTTCCGTTGAACAGGTAGGCGTTGTAGTAGGTTCCCAGCACCGAACGGGCTTCGTCTTTTGCCGCGCGCACGCCGTCTAGGCTCTGCGCCAGCAATTTATCGACTTCGGGCTGCGGAAAAATAGGATGCAACAGTGCGTCTGAAAACAGGTCCAGTCCGCGAGCAAGGTCCTTGTTTAAGAATTCGCCGGAGACAGAAGAAAAGTCCGCGCTGGCGTCGGCTTCAATCGATCCACCGGTAAAATCACTGTCGGCGGCGAATTGCTCCGCGGTGCGCTTTTGCGTGCCTTTCCGCAGCAATTGAGCGGTTATGGATGCCAGCCCTTCCTCTCTCGCAGGATCGGCCGCGGCGCCGGTCTTCACCAGGGCCGCGAAATTCACGATCGGAACGCCGTGCTTTTCCAGGAGCAACACGGTGAGCCCGTTTTTGAAAACTACTTTTTCGTGGGGTGGAATGTGAATCGACTGCGCAAATAGTGCAGCCGGGAAAATGAGAACGAGGAGGATCAGCAGGAAACTACATTTCTTCAATGCGCTCATGGTTTCGCCTTTTCCTCGTTCTCCGGCAGCAGCGTCGCTACAGTGCGGTTATTAGCGCCAAAATAGGCTTTTGCGACCCGCTGGACGTCTTCTTTGGTAACCGCGGCGTAATTCTTCGCGGCGTCAAAGAGTTTCTTGTAGTCGCCGTTAAATACTTCGTAGGTGCCAATAGTGTTGGCGCGACCATTGATAGTGCGCACCTGGTGATAGAATTCCATGAGGCGAATGTTTTTAGCTTTTTCCAATTCCTCGTCGGAGATGGTGGAGACTTTTACGCGTTCCAACTCCTCATAAATGGCCTTTTCGCATTTCGCCGGATCGACGGCTTGTTTTGGCTGGGCCACGACGATCGCGATTGTGGGATCGAAAGCGGGCTCGACCGAGGACGAAACGTCCAGCGCCAGCTGATCTTTATCGACCAGGCGTTGATACATCCTCGAACTTTCGCCCTGAAACAAAATGGTGCGCAGGATATTGGTGGCGTAAAAGTCCGGATGGTTCGTCTGTGGGACGTGGTAAGCAATCATCAACAGCGGCAACTCCGCGGGCTTGTGTACAACCAGGCGGCGCTCGCCAAGTTGCGGCGGCTCTACAGTGGTCACCGGCGGAGGTGGCGCATGAGAAGGAATGGGCTCAATTGTTTTTTCGCAGAGTTGAAATATTTCCTCGGGAGTGACATCGCCGACCACCACCATGGTGGCGTTGCTGGGAGAATAGCCCATCGCAAAGTGGCGCTTGAGGTCATCGATGGTCCAGTGCTCGATGTCACTCATCCATCCGAGCACGGGCCATTGGTACGGATGCGCGATGAAGGCAGTGGCCCATAATTGCTCGTCCAGCAATCCGCCGTTGTCATTATCCACGCTGGAGCGGCGCTCGGAGGCCACAACGCCGCGCTCGGACTCGATCTTTTGTGGATCGAAACTCAAATTCTGAATGCGATCGGCCTCGATATCGAAGATAAGCGGCATGGCCGAGCGCGGAAACCAATCCTGATATACGGTGACGTTCTGACTGGTGTAGGCGTTGTTGGATCCGCCATTCGCTTCCATAACTTTATCCAGCTCGCCGGGTCCGTATTTTTTTGCGCCGTTAAACATCATGTGTTCAAAAAAGTGGGATATGCCGGTGGTGCCGGGCCGTTCATTGCGTGATCCGATGCGATAAAAAATGTAGAGCGCCACGTTGGGAATGCTGTGATCGCTTTGCACCAAGACTTTCATGCCATTCTTCAGCGTGCGTTCGGCTACCGGGAACTCCTGCGCAACTGCAGGCGTTTCAACCGAAGTAAAGGATGCGACACACACCATCGCGAGTGTTGCTAACCGTAACCAATATTTTTTCATGAACCATCCTTACGCGGGACTCTCTCTCATCAGACGTATAAAGCGCACAGAATGTTGCTGGATAGACCGATTTTAAGGCAACAGCGCGAACACGCGCACTGGTCCGCCGGACCCGCCTTCCAGCTTGATGGGCGCCACAACTAAAAACGCTCCCGCTTCCGGAACGGCACTTAAATCCGATAAGTTTTCCAAGTGATAGAGACCGGCTCCAAGCGCCAAATGATGAACGCTGAAATCTTCGGACGCTCCGTAATCGGCGCTTAGGGTGTCACAGCCCAGACCGCTTACTCCACGAGCGATCAGAACTTTGGCAGCCTCGGCCGAATAACCAGGGAAGTGCATTTTTCCCTGCTTATCTTGATTTCGATATTTCTGTACGTCTGGCCATCGCGACGCCCACCCGGTGCGCAACAACACGATGGCTCCGGGCGGGATTCGACCGTGCGAGTGCTCCCATTTTTCGATCTTACTCACCGGCAAGCGATAGTCCGCGTCTTTAGCCGCTTCGTCGCGTACATCCAGCACTACTGCGGAGCCAAAAAACTTGTTTGGCGGGATTTGATCCACCGTGATCGTACCCGGCGGGAAATGCACCGGCGCGTCGAGATGGGTGCCGTAATGTTCCAACATCCAAAAACTTCTGGTGAAGTAGCCATTTTTCTCGACGGTGGCATTAATTTTGGCTTCAAAATATTTTTCGTCGCCAGGCCACGGCACCAGCTTGTCGTTGATGGCGTAGCTAAGATCGAGCACGCGCGTTTTTCCGGCCGGTATGCCTTGCAAGAGACAGTCCTGTCGTGAAATTTCAGGAAAAGCGGTCATGAACGCGGCGACACCAACGAGTAATACGGCTGTGCGAATCAATATGGACATGAATCCAACCTGACGGATCAACGAGCGCCGGCAGCGGTTATCGCAAAACTAAGCCGGCAGCTAGGGCAGCGGTATCCCCGGCGTGGCCACGATTCCGGCCATTCGCAATATTTCCTGGTATTCAGCTTCCGTAATGGCTGAAACGACCAGCCGCACATTCTTCAGCATTTTTACTTTTTTCAACGCCGGGTTAGCGCGCATCTCCGCAAGGGTAATTTGCCTGGGTAGCTTGTCGAACGCTCGCAGGTCCGCGACCAGATTCTTTTCTTTGCGGTCGTGCGGGTCTGGATACGGGTCGCGGGTAATTTCGGCGATGGAGTACAGCGATCGTTCCGGGGCAGAGTGGTAGCACAGTACCCGGTCGCCCTTGCGCACCTGCTTGAGGGCGCGAATCGCGTCGGGTTTGGAACCGGCACCGTGCCACATCTCCTTACCCTTCACGAACAGCGTGTCCCAGTGGTAGTGGTGAGGGTCGGCGCCGAAAATCCAGTAATGTCGTTGCGAGGTCGGAATTGCCATCGAGGCTTAGAGTCGGGCAGCAATATACACGGCACAAGCCAAAAAGCGAAACAAAATATGAGGGTTAGCCGGGTCGGGGGCAATTAAATGTGCTCAATATAGCGGATAGAAACCGCCGGAGCGCGTACGGTTACCTATGGTACTTGTTTTCTTTGAGATACGACATTAGACGGAATAACTACGTGTGCGTGCCGATGTTTACATAAACGTCGTCGCCGCGCAGTTCAACCGGGTAACACGCCACTCCAGCCGTTTGGTTGGGACTCACCTTGCCGGAAGTCACGTCGAAGGTCCACCCGTGCCAAGGGCAGGTAACCAAATTTCCTTGCAGTGAACCCTGACCCAAAGGGCCTCCCCGGTGAAGACAGACATTGCTGAGCGCGTGAAATTGGCCGCTGACGTTGGCCAGAGCAATTGTGATTCCGTCCAGCTGTATTTCACGGATTTGACCCGGAGTGACGTCCGTCGCTTTCGCTGCGTAGACAAATGCCATGGGCGCTCCTTGAATAGGTCAGTGACGTATATGGTATCCGCGAAAACTTGTTGTTTGCCAGTTGATCGTGGATGGCCGACGCGTGGGAGTGTTCTACAACTACTCTTCGTAATAACGATGCTCGCCAAATTACTTAACTTGCTCAGGCTCAGTTTTTATCAGATTGCGGCCCGCGTTTTTCGCCGCGTACAGGGCTTTGTCGGCGCGGCGCAGCAGGGTGGTGAAATCGATATTTTCCTTGCCATTAAGGCCAGCAATTCCAAAGCTCGCGGTCATCGAGACTCGTTCGAAGCCTAATTCGAACTGCTGTGCAGCCAATTGTTCGCGGAAACGTTCGACCGTTTTTAATATGGCGTCGGCCTCCACATGGGTGATCACCATTACAAACTCATCGCCGCCCAGGCGGCCGCAAATATCGGAGGCGCGAACAACTGTTTTCAGTATGTCGGCGAATTTTTGCAGCATGACATCGCCGCCATTGTGGCCGTAGGTATCGTTAATGATCTTGAAAGAATCCAGGTCCGCAAGCACTACCCAGTATGGGAATCCGTGGCGTGCCGCTGCACGTAATTGCCGCGCGGCCCATTCTTCAATGGCGCGTCTGTTGGGCAATCCGGTAAGCGAGTCGCTATGCGCCATCTCTTCGAGAAGCTTGTTTTTGGCATCGATTTGGCGGTGAAGGTCAATAATCCGGCGGCCCACGCCGATGCGCGCCAGTAACTCGCCGGGATCGAATGGTTTTGTTAAATAATCGTCGGCGCCGGCAGCCAGTCCTTTAACGACGTTGCCTTTCTCAGCGATGCTGGTAAGCATGATGATGTAGGTATATCCGCGGTGGATATCGGAGCGCAGTTGCTGGCATAGATCGAGCCCGGAGAAGTCCGGCATCATCCAATCGGTAATGACGATGGCAGGAAGATAACGCGCAAATAATTCAAGCGCTTCGCGTCCGCTCTTGGCGAACATGAGGGAGTAGGGATTGCCCTCTAACGCATGCTCGACTAGTTTGCGATACACGGGTGAATCGTCCACCACCAGGATTTGCAATTCCTGCGCAGCGGAATCATTCGTGCACAATTCGCCTTCTATCGACGCGGGCCAAACCATTTCGAGCCACCTAACGTGCGAGGGAAACCTTTCACTCTATTTTAGCAGTGGTCTTGGGAGGGGGTTGTGAGTTGCTGAGCGTGGTTCGAAATAGTAACCGTTTCGTTACGATTTTAATACCTGTTAACTAGCGCAGCTGCGAGGTTTGGAGCTCACCGGGCGTCACGGAAGAAAACTGACTTCTGATTCGCTTTACTCTAAATTAGCCGGCGGCCTGGACCTTGGCGAGCAATTCGACAAATTTCTGCTTGCGCTCGGACTGGTCGTGGCCGCCCTCGGCGTCGGCCAATTGAGTAATGTTCATGGAGCAGAATTTCGGGCCGCACATGGAGCAGAACTTCGCTTCCTTGTAAAAGTCGTCGGGTAAAGATTCGTCGTGCATGGCGCGGGCGGTTGTGGGATCGAGGGACAGTTCGAATTGTTTATTCCAGTCAAACAGGAACCTTGCGTAGCTTAGGGCGTCGTCGCGATCACGCGCGCCCGGGCGATGGCGTGCTACGTCAGCCGCGTGCGCTGCAATTTTGTAGGCGATGACTCCTTGCTTGACGTCTTCCGGATTGGGCAGGCCCAGATGCTCTTTGGGGGTCACGTAACAGAGCATGGACGCGCCGTGCCAGCCGATCATCGCCGCGCCGATCGCGCTGGTGATGTGGTCGTAGCCTGGCGCGATGTCGATTACCAGCGGCCCTAGCGTATAGAAGGGCGCTTCGTGGCACCATTCCATTTCCTTGTCGACCTGCTCCTTGATCTTGTCGAGGGGCACGTGGCCGGGCCCTTCGATCATGACCTGAACGTCGTGCTCCCAGGCCTTGGTCGTCAGCTCGCCTAACACTTTTAATTCGGCGAATTGCGCTTCGTCGCTGGCATCGGCGATGCACCCGGGGCGCAAGCCGTCGCCGAAGGAAAAGCTGACGTCGTGCTTCTTGAAAATTTTGCAGATGTCTTCGATGTTTTCGTACAGGAAATTCTGCTTTTTGTGATGCTCCATCCAGTGGGCCATTAATGAGCCGCCGCGGCTCACAATTCCGGTAATTCTTTTGCGCACCAGCGGCACATGTTCGCGCAGCACCCCGGCATGGATGGTCATGTAGTCCACGCCTTGCTCTGCTTGCTCTTCAATGACTTCCAGCATCAGGCCGAGGGTCAGGTCTTCAGGACGGCGCACTCTGGAAATTGCTTCGTAGACCGGGACCGTTCCAACCGGAACGGGAGAAGCGTCAATGATGGCTTTGCGGATTTTGGGGATGTCGCCGCCAGTGGAAAGGTCCATCACGGTGTCGGCGCCGTAGTGCACGGCGTGATGCAGCTTCTTCAGCTCCTCATCAATGTTGGAGGTGGTTGCCGAGTTACCGATGTTGGCGTTGATCTTGCATTTGCTGGCGATGCCGATGCCCATCGGTTCCAGGTTGCGATGGTTCACATTGGCGGGAATAATCAGGCGCCCGCGCGCGATTTCGCTGCGAATCAGCTCCGGGTCAATCTTCTCGCGCCCAGCTACAAAGCGCATTTCTTCGGTGGTTACGCCGCGGCGGGCCCAGTGCATCTGGGACATATTGCGGTTGCCGTTCGCCGACGACTGCTCGCTCTCGCACTTTTCAATCCACTTATCCCGAAACGCCATAAAACCCCCTCAGAACACTGACACTGCGGACAGAAGACGTCTGCCTGCGAACAAGAAGTATCCCACCGCTGTCAGGGTGCCGCAACTAAGCGCCCAAACGAGCGGCGGGTCGGTTTATGTTTTGCGCGACTTATCGAGGGTATGGTTTCACGCTGCTGTGCCCAAATTGTAGGAGAATCGGGTTGGGGGAGAATCCGGCCCCACAACTTATCCTCGATGAACAGTCAACCGCCTGAATCCAGATTGCACACTTGGGGCGTGACTTTTCGACCCACCCTGTTGTTCATAGTGGCCTACGCACTGAACGTTACGCCCCACGAATTCGTGCATGCATTAACCGGCTATTTGCTCGGATTCAACTCCACGGTTTTCCAAATGTGGGTGAATCCAGATTCTGCAGAAGCGTCCACGACTCAGCTCGCCATCATCGCTGTTTCCGGGCCTTTGTTCAGTTTGATAGTAGGAGGGATTTGTTGGCTGCTGTATCAAAGGTGGTTTAGAGAAAGAGCGTCCGGGCTCGCGTTCCTGATGATGGCAATGGTAGGAATTTATTCCTTCCTCGGCCCGCTTGCTGGCGCAGCACTGGGAGGAGACTTCCACATCGCTTTCACGTTTCTGGATATTTCCAGGGCTCTTTCTTATCTGGTTTCGGCCATTGGCTTCCTATTGCTTCCGTTGTTCATGTACTACGTCGGAAGAGAGCTGATTCGATGGGCCCCGCCGAAGTTCGGCCGTATCACGGCTGTTGCTTGTACCACTCTTGCACCTTGGCTGCTTGGAACTTTTCTACTTTTGGCGCTTTATTGGCCGCTGCCAAGATTCTTAGTCGGGTCAACGATTGGAGGGTCAGCCTTTTGGCTGTTTGCCGTTTTGGGAGCCATGGTTGGCTTCCCGGCCAGACGGCCTGTCGAAACAATGCCTTCTTTTACTAGTTGGGACCTCGTGCTCACCATTGCTGCGGTCGCAATGGTGAGGCTGCTCGTGAATGGCATTCGTCTAACCCATTAGATGGCCGACTGGAACGGGTGCGCGGCAATAATAGCTTTGTGAATTTTGGGGATGTCGCCGTCCCTGGAAATATATCCATCATGGTGTCGGCAAATAATCAGGCGCCCACGAGCGATTTCGCTGCGTGCCCCCTCAGACCATTTTGGCGACAAATCGAGAGTCAAGTCTGTATCTCTCAATGTCTTCCTCCAAGCGCCGTTTCTTGATGCGCCTGGAAGCAACGAGCATCAGGAGCATACTAGCAACGCATCCCGAACAGATTGCTACTGATAGCAACAAGCGCCCATCTGCGTTCAGTACCAGAAGGCCCACCGCCACTAGTGGCAGCATAGCGGTGCCAGTGAGTAGCAGGCCGTCCCACCTCGCTCGGCGGTGTTTCATGCCTGCCCATTGCAGAAGGCCCGCCATGGGGTGCCGTTCGAGAGTGAAGACAGCAAATGCAAACTCCCAATAGGGCGATGGATTAACCTGGAGGTCATGTTGGTATGCGGCCTTTCCTAGCGCACAGACTCGCTCGAGATTGATATTTCTGGGAACCAACACCGTGATTTCTGGATCCCAGTTTGCTGACCCTGAGGAAGGTAGGTAGTTGAGTAACAAACGTTGTTCGTCACTGAGCGGCTCGCCTGATAGGTTGGCTTGTTCTGCGATCCGACCAATTACGAAGTTAAGAGCCGAATCTATATCTTCGGTTCGATCCATTAGTCCTCACGGTTTGTTGTTTCGTGCCTAACGTAAAACACGTTTGTCGAGCCAGGGTGCGGTCACGCAAAAACCCAAGCGTTAGATTTCTTCGTCGTCTTCGCCGGCGCGGCGTATCACGGTGGTCTTGTGGGTGATTCTCACGCTGCGCGCGCGAATCCCGGACACGATAGCTCGCCGCATTTCTATGGGCAGCATTTCGGGGGCGAAAACGCCGGCCAAATCTCGCGGGAAAAACTTGATGAATAACGCGGCTACGTGGGCCGTTGCGTACGCTACGGGCGTTGTGTAGAGTCCCTGCTGCCTGATTTGATAGAGGGTTGGAAATATGCAATCGGTTCGAATCTGCAAGTGTTGGTCTTCTTTTTTGCCACGCTTGATGCCGCTGACCAGCACTACGGCGGCGAAACGAGCATTCTGCAAAACGCCTTGCCGAATCAAACTGGCGATCATCCGGGGCGAAGATGTCTGCGGGAAGTCTTTCTTTTGCATCCCGCGCGATTTCGACAATTTGCCCTGTTTGTGCCAACGGCGCAGGCGGTCAAATTCGTTGCCGCCGATTTTGACGTCCATATTTCGCATGGGAATGAAATAGGGAATCGTGGTCACCTCGTCTTGCGCGGCTAATACCACGATGGCGGTTCCGATGGGCTCGGGGAATCTGAATTTCTCCAGCTCCGCGAAGCGCTTCTCCATCCGGAATTTTCCATTGCGGTAAACGCGCGGGTTGGAGATGGCCTCGTCGAATGACACTTCCGGCGACCATTGCGAGATAGGGTCGCGGCTTTCGGTGCTCTCGTACAAGCGAATCTGTACCGACTCGACTTCATCAAGCGCTTCCGTGGCGCGCTTTACCAGCAAATTTGTCAGCCCTGGAGCGGCTCCGGTGTTGATCAGCGCAATGCGGTTTTTGGCTTCAAAGCGTTTGGTAAAGGCGAATTGTTCGGATTTAAAGGGATTACGCGTTAAGTGCGAGCTCAAATCCAGGTAATGGGCACGAAGTCGCAGCGCGGCACGCATGACGATCTGGTTGAAGACCGAGGCGGAAGCGTTGACGATGAGCTGGCAACCGCGGGCTGCGCGAACAATACCCAGTAAATTGCGGGCGTTTACTTCGGTGACCGGAATGGTGCTTTTCCTGCCGAGGAATTTGCGGGCGCGCTCGAGGTCGCGGTCGCCGCACCAAACGTCGTGTCCCTGACGCTCGAGCAGCTGTGCAAGGAGTGAGCCGGTGGCCCCGGCTCCCAAAACGAAGATGCGCATGTGTGGGCAAAACTCTACCACACCCGAATTGCGATGTGGCCGCAAGAGGATTAGACTGTTGCTGTAACTCCGATCCCTGCCGCCTAAACGGAGATAAAACCGATGGCGCCAGGGACGATGCGATCCGCTTATTGATTCGGCGACTGATCGCTCAGGGTTCGGGTGGAAACGCCCGGGCCTCCCGGTACTTGGAAAGGAGCTCTTCTCCGAAACTTATTTCGGACGGCGCCCGATTCCATTTAACTGGATCGGGTTTTTTGCTTTTTAGGCTCTTGGAACAAACATGGCGCTTCACGACAAGTTCGGCAGGCAAATCACCGATCTGCGCGTTTCCGTCACGGATCGTTGCAATTTCCGTTGCGTGTACTGCCGCTCCGCCGATCCGGAAAACTATCGCGATCACGATGAAATTTTGTCATGGCAGGAGCTTTATCGTCTTGCCGGCGTTTTCAAGACTCTAGGCATTCGCAAAATTCGCGTTACCGGTGGCGAACCGCTGGTGCGTCCGGGCGTCGAAGAGTTCATTTCGCACTTGCGAGACTTGGGTGTTGCAGATATTTCCATGACCACGAATGGTCATTTGCTATCGGAACGGTGCGCGCGGCTGGTGTCCGCTGGCTTGCAGCGCATCAATATCAGCCTCGATTCGCTGGATGCCGCGAAATTCGAACGCATCACGCGCACCAAATCATTTGCCTCGGTGATGAGCGGTATCGATGTGGTGCAAGCCTCGGCTCTCGCACCGGCAAAAATAAATGCCGTTCTGGTACGCGGGATTAACGATGACGAGGTGGAAGACTTCGCGGCCTTCGCGCGTGAGCGTGCCCTTATTATGCGCTTCATCGAATTCATGCCGCTGGACGCCGACCACCGCTGGAACCGAAACCTGGTGGTTCCCGCAGCCGAAGTTTACAGTCGCATTCACGCGCGCTGGCCGCTGGAAGAAATTCCTCACCATTACAGCGAGACGGCGCGAAAGTACCGCTTTGTCGACGGCACTCCGGGCGAAATCGGATTAATCGCGCCGGTGACTCAGCCGTTCTGCGGGCACTGTTCGCGCATTCGGCTTACCGCGGACGGAAAAATTAGAACATGCTTATTTAGCAAGGAAGACCACGATTTGCGGTCGCTTTTGCGCGAGGGCCAGAGCGACGAAGATCTTGTGATTTATATCACTTCAGTGGTCATGGAAAAGGAACAGGGGCATCGCATCAACGAACCGGACTTCCGGCTTCCTAATCGCTCGATGGTCTTCATTGGCGGCTAACTGATCGCGAAACAGTTGGCGTGACCCTATACCTTTTTGGGTGTAGGGTACGATTGTTGACGCTGTTTTGTGAACAGCTTTTCCGCTTTTCCGCATCACACTAAAGACCAGTCAGAATAG
Organism: uncultured Acidobacteriota bacterium; assembly: GCA_963733775.1. GTDB lineage: Bacteria > Acidobacteriota > Terriglobia > Acidiferrales > UBA7541 > Acidiferrum. The sequence goes on from CAVTEE010000008.1 coordinate 51,638, forward strand.
GTTCCCAATGGCAGACGAAGACGACGAGCAAAACCAGGACGAAGCGCCAGAACCGCCGCGACGTCTATTCACGCTTACGGAAGCGGAACGCGCGCGCAAGGAAATTGAGCCGGTGCTGGTGGAGGCGATGGGCTGCCGCAAGAAGCTAGCCGGCCTGGAAAGCGATTTGTCTGCGGTGTCTTCACGCATCGCGATGATGGGCGGTGTGATCGTGCCTTACGAAAAGCTTGCCGCGGTGCGCTTGCAACACGACCAACTGGCGGAGACATTTAATTCCGCGCTCACGCAAATCATTGAGACGGGATGCGTGATCAAAGATCTGGATGTCGGGTTATTGGATTTCCCAGCGATCATCGATAATCAGGATGTATATCTGTGCTGGAAATTGGGCGAGGACCGCATTCGCTTCTATCATCGTCAGGATGAGGGGTTCGCTGGGCGCAAGCCTCTGGACCCGCGTGATCTTGGTTCCAGCGACATCGTTCAGTAAGTTATTTAGTACGCGTCCACGCAAGTGCCATAAAAACTGGCAATCTCCTCGCTAAAAGGATTTTCTTGTCGACACATCCTGAAAATCGCCTGAAAGATTCCGCCAGCCCTTATCTGCGATCTGCAGCGCATCAACCCATCGATTGGTACGAATGGGGCGACGCGGCGTTCGAACGCGCGAAAGCCGATGACAAACCCATGCTGCTCGACATTGGCGCAGTGTGGTGCCACTGGTGCCATGTCATCGACCGTGAATCTTACGAGAATCCTGCCATCGCCAAAATTATCAGCGACAATTTCATCGCTGTGAAAGTGGATCGCGACGAGCGGCCTGATGTGGATTCGCGTTATCAGTCGGCGATCAGTTCCATCTCTGGTCAGGGCGGTTGGCCGCTCACTGGATTTTTGCTGCCCGATGGGCGGCCATTTTTTGGCGGAACGTATTTTCCGCCTGAGGATCAGATGGGCCGCCCGGGATTTCGCCGGGTTCTGCTCGCGGTGGCTGAGTCGTACCGCAGCAAACGCGCGGAGCTGGAGCGGGCTGCCAGTTCGCTGGCGGAGGCAGTGGCACACGCCGAAGTCTTCACCGGCGCTCGCGCCGCGTTTGATCCGGGTGTTGTGGACGAGCAAATCGCATCCATTACGCAGCTGTTCGACATCAAGAACGGTGGGTTCGGCAGCGCGCCAAAATTTCCTCACGCTTCGGCGATGGATCTGGTTCTGGAACGCTACCAGCAATCCGGGGAAAGGCATCTGCGGGCCATGGCCGAAAGCACCCTGGAAAAGATGGCGCGTGGCGGCGTTTACGATCAGCTCGCGGGCGGCTTTCATCGTTATTCGGTGGACGAACGGTGGCTCGTGCCTCATTTCGAAAAGATGAGCTACGACAATTCCGGGCTGCTGCGAAATTATCTGCACGGCTGGCAAGTTACGCAGAATCCGTTTCTGCGGCAAACCGCCGAAGGGATTATTGCCTGGGTCAATGAAGTATTGTCCGACCAGGAAAAGGGCGGCTTCTACGCTAGCCAGGACGCTGATTATTCGCTGGACGATGATGGCGATTATTTTACGTGGACTCTGGAGGAGCTACGCGCCGCATTGAGTCCCGAGGAAGCTCGTGTGATGGAGCTCTATTACGATGTCGAGGCGCATGGTGAGATGCACCATAATCCCGCCAAGAATGTTTTGTGGATTGCTCGCGATGCAGGGGACATCGCCGAGCAGCTAGGATTGGCAGATGCGGCGGTGGCCGCCACCGTCGCCCAGGCGAAAGGAAAAATGCTTGCCGCACGCCTGGCGCGTCCGACCCCTTACATAGATCAGACCATGTACGTTTCGTGGAACGCCATGTTTGTCTCCGCTTATCTGGAAGCGGCGCGGGTTTTGGATGGCGTCGTAGCCGAAAGTTGCCGCCGCTTCGCGCTGAAAACTCTCGACCGCATGCTCAAGGAAGTGTGGAGTGAATCGCGGGGGTTTTCGCATCGCATCGGCGGTCCGCCACTGGAAGGTTCACTCGACGATCAGGTTTTCGGCGTGCTGGTATTGCTCGACGCGTACGAAACCACACTGGAATCGCGCTATTTCGAGGCTGCGAAAAAAACCATGGACCTGGCCATTGCTCGCTATGGTGATCCTGATGGCGGTGGTTTTTTTGATCGCCCCAGCGATGCGGCGCCCATGGGTGGCCTGGATGTTCGGCGTAAACCGTTTCAGGACTCGCCTACGCCAGGCACCAATTCCGCGGCGGCCATTGCTCTGATTCGTCTCGAATCATTTAGTGGCGATGAAACCTACCGTGTCGCCGCGCAAAAAACGCTGGAAGCTTTTGCCGGTATCGCACCGCGGTACGGCATGTTTGCCTCGACCTATGGACTTGCGGCCACGCTTTTTGCGCATCACCCGCTACAAATTGCTATTACCGGCGCCGCGGACGATTGGGTCGCACAATCACTCGAATTGGCGGCGCATCGAGTATTTCGCTTCGGTAAAGCTGTGCTTCGCGTGACTCCGGGGACAAAACTCGCGGCTCTCGCAGACGCGTTGAAAGAAACTCTTCCGCATCTCTCTGCAGACAACCCGGTCGCAATCGTTTGTGCCGGTCAAAATTGTTTGCCGCCTGCGACGGACGCGGCGCAGTTAACAGCATTGCTCCAGAAGGTCCTACAGACTGGGGCCGGCGCCGCTGCGCCCGCATAGAACGGCCGCTGAAAAAACAAAACGGGCCCGCGATACATCGTCGAGCCCGTTCACATTTGTTTCAAAGTGTTGGCGCTACTTCTTGGGGCGTGATTCGGGCGGCACCAATCCAGACAAGCGATAATAAGCCACCAATTGTCCGTAGTGCTCTCCAGAATGCTCGATCACACCGTAAGCTAAATCGGAGACGTGCATTTGCTGTTTGCTTTCTGGATCGGCGATCAAATCAGCCATGCCTTTGTCACCTTTTGCTTTGATCGCGGCAGCGCCATCCTCGACTTCCTTTTTCACAAAGGCCACGACGTCTGCCTTGGTTTTGTAACTAGCGCGCGGAGGATCTTCGCTCCCCACCGGTTTTCCCGTAACTGGACCGGTGAAGTACTCCATTGACCCGGCAGCGTGCAGCAGTTGCTCAGCGAAACTGCGCATCGGTGCCGTAGGTTTGAAATCGTATTTGTCTTCCGGAAAATCGTCGGCCATGGCGATCAACTTTCTCCCGATTTCATTCCACTGCGCTAAGACTATCTGCGAACTGCTGGGCATGGCCTTCGAAGCATCGCTTTTTTGCTGCGCGAATGATGGCCGCGCACACAACCCCATAAGCAACAACGACAAAATTGCTGTCTTCATTATTTTTGTCATCCATATCCTCCGATTTTCAACGAATACCTAGCCGGTACGCCGGACTTTGGCCCACATCTTACTCCTGAAACTGCCGCGGGTGCGTTACAAGTCAGACAAAAGCGGCGTGTTACAATCAGGTTAGGTAGCCGAGGAATTACATTCGTGAACTGGGCTTTTTTTGTGGTTCGATTCGTAATTATTGTGGGCGTTTTGTCATTATTTTTCTTCTCGCAGCGCTTCTGGCATCGCGCCATCTGGCGCTCCACGGCCAATTTTCGCAGCCAGTGGCTACGCGTGGCGGCACGCTTGTTGTGGCTGGCCATGATATTTCTGGTGGTCTCTGCGTTTGTAGATGGCGTACGCATGGGTCATCGTCATCTGATACCGAGGGGCACAATTCTTCCTGCGTTGGTAGGCTTGTGGTTTTTCAGCGCGGTTTTTGGCTTCATGGCAGTAAAACTTGTGCGGGGCGTGGACCTTTTATGGACTAGAATTCGCAGGAGCCGGCGCGCACAACCGGTCACCGCGCCATCGCAATCCGGCGTTAGCCTCGCGAGCGCTGCGAGCGTAGAACAGCTTCGCGATCCGGGGCGGCGTTATTTTTTCCGTGCCGCTACGGCCGCCGCAGGAGCAGCACCATTCCTTGGCGCCATGTACGGCTACGCGGCTGAGCGTCTTAAGTATCAGGTTCGCCGCGAGGAAATCCCGATCTCCAATTTGAATCCCGCGCTCGATGGCTTATCCATCCTGCAGATTAGCGATATTCACCTGAGCGGCTACATGCCGCGCGCACAGGTACGGCGAGCGGTGGACATGGCCAACGAGCTTGGCGCGCACCTCGCGGTAGTCACGGGCGATTTCATCACCAGCGCGAGCGACCCGTTGCAGGATTGCATTGACGAAATTCGGCAATTGCGCGCGCCGCTGGGCACCTGGGGTTGCAATGGCAACCATGAAATTTACGCGCGCGTGGAAGACCTGTCGCAATCGTTATTCGCCCAGGCGGGAATGAAGCTATTGCGCGGAGAAAACGCGGAACTTACTTTTAATGGCGCGCAATTCAATCTGATCGGAGTTGATTATCAGCGCGAACGCACCAGCGCAGGTCACAAAAAACAAACGCTTACAGATGTTGAGCAACTGGTTCGCAGGGATATGCCCAATATTCTGCTTTCCCACAATCCCAATTCTTTTCCGCGCGCGGCGGAACTGGGCATAGAACTCTCGCTGGCAGGGCACACTCATGGTGGCCAGATTCAGGTTGAAATTCTCGATCACCGTCTTAGCCCGGCGCGGTTCATCACCGATTACATCGCCGGCTTGTATCAACGGCCGCTGTTCGCGCCATCGCTCGATACTCCCCGATATTCGCGCGTGGATGGCTACTCCGAGGCTCCCCGCCTTTCACGGTTTCCGGCCATGGCAAACCCCACCGGAATGGCCTCGATTTACGTGAATCGCGGTCTTGGAACGGTCGGGGCTCCGGTGCGCATAGGCGTACCACCGGAGATTACATTGATCGTTCTGCGCCGGGTTTAAATTAAACTTCGTTACGTTCAGAATTCCGGTCGGCACCAGGCCGATTTTATGGACGCGCTTCAAAAATTAAATTAAACGGTGTTTGCGTGGCGCGGCGGAAATGCGAAAAGCCTCCGGTAGTGACCACTTCACGCAAGCGCTTTTCACCGGCTTGAGCGCCAAGCGCCAGCCCTACCTCTTGCGAAAGCGAAGCCGGCGTGCAGAGCAGCGTAGAAGCTCCGTAGAAGGCCCGGCCGATGGGATTTAAATTCTCTTCCAGTTTATCGCCGGCAAAAGGTTCCACGATCATCCAGGTGCCATCTTTCTTAAGGGTGCTGCGGACGTGCGTGGAAGCGCCCACGGGATCACCCATGTCGTGCAAGCAATCAAAAAAAGTCACGAAATCGTAATCCTTGCCGGGATAATTTTTTGCGCTGGCAACTTCGAAGCGGATGCGCTCGGCGACCCGCGCGTCTTTGGCACGCTGTCTGGCAGTCTCGATGGATTTTTCGTGATAGTCGAATCCTACAAATTCAGAATTGGGGTACGACTTGGCCATCAGGATCGTGGAGGCGCCTAGCCCGCATCCGACGTCGGCTACCCGGGCGCCCTTTTTTAGTTTGTCTTCTACACCAGCCATCGAGGGTATCCACGCGCTAATCAGGTTCGCGGCGTAACCCGGGCGAAAAAATCGCTCCGTGCCAACGAAGAGTTCGTGGTGATGTTCGTGCCAACCCATTCCTTCGCCGGTTTTGAATCGCTCGGTGATCTGCTCTTCCGCTTTGATCGCGGCGAGCGCCACTTGAAAAGCGCCGGGCAGGAAGACCGGGCTGGATTCGTCAGCCATGGCAAAAGCTTGCTCTTCACTTAAATGAAAAGTTCCTTTAGCGGCGTCGTAAGTGACGTATCCACCCGCAGCCTGTTCGCTGAGCCATTCGCGAATATACCGCTCCGATGTATGCGTGGCCTTAGCGAGTTGGGCGGGGGTTTGGGGTCCACTCTTCGCGAGGGCTTTATAGAGGCCCAACTTGTCTCCGATGCGAACCAGTGCGGCATTAAAAGTGGCGCCAAAATCTACGATAGCTCTGCCCAGAAATTCATGGAGTTTGTCTTGATTGATGCTCATAGAAACCTCCGTTGATAGGGTGAAGTGCGGGGACCGATGACGTACGAATGCGCAATTATTACTCATAGCGCGGGCCAGGCGTAAGCCCCTTTGTGTTCCGATTAAGTTGCCGAACAGTACTTGCCGACAGCCGTATCCCGAGGTAGTAATGGGGATCAACGGGAGTTCACACTTCGAAGATAATGACATGCCAGGAGGACCTATGACTCGCGAAGCCAGATTAATGGCCGGGATCATCCTCATCACCGTTCCCACGATTCAGTCCGGTGGATATTTTCTTTTGACCTCACTGGTGAACAAAGCCAGCGGATATATGGACAATCCACTACGCCAAAATTTCTTTCGCGCGGGGCACGCCCACGCCGGGGTTATCGTAATTCTTTCGCTGGTTTGCCAGGTGCTGGCGGATTCAGCGGTTCTTCCGAACCGCTTGTGTGGCTTGTTCGAATTGGACTGCCGCTCTCGGCCCTTCTTATCTCCGCTGGATTCTTCTTTTCTATGCTCCCGCCAACTGCTACTCAACCTAGCGGAGCCATCTCTCTAATTTATGTCGGGGCTGTAATCCTTGCCGTGTCGGCACTAACTTTAGGGGTGGGCTTGATTAGGATTCCAGTTACTGCCGAGGGCCGCCCGGTGGAGTAAATTCGGCTTATTAACAGCAGCGGTTGGGGCGAGAGTAGCGGCGGTTCACTCGTTCGACGTAGAACTCCGCGGGGGTCAGGAGGCGGGATTTTTCAGAGCTCGTTCGTGGTGCTTGCAGATAACGTTCGTAGGCGCTGTCGCCGCACCATTCCCGAATTCCCATCCACAGCTTAGCCGCCAATTCCTTCATCCGTATTGTGATCGCGACAGCACTCAGTTTCCTAATGTGAGCCTCAACTTTAGCTTGCGCAAAACGCATGCTCATCCCTCCATCGCGGGCGCATCGGGTTCCGCGGCGGTCGCGGTATACGAAGCGCCGGAAAAATTTTCAGGCCAACGCGTGGCAACGTAGGCAGTTTCGCGCAAAACGGATTTGGGATCCTCACTCAAGATGCGGTGCCACTGCAACAGCGCTTCGATGATCAGAACAATAATCATCGCGGCCAGCACCGCGGTGACGGCGGCATCCAGCCGCTGATTGAAAATCACACGCTGCGTATCGGCAATTTTTGCGGCAGGAATTTTGCCCGCTGCAATTTGTGCTGCGAGGGCATTTGCGTAGGAAAGAAATCCCAACCGTGGATTGGGGTCGAATATTTTCTGGTAGCTGGCGGTCATGGTGATGATGACCAGCCAAGTCATGGGGATAAGCGTGAGCCAAATCCAGCGGATGCGCTTCATCTTCAAAAGAATTGTAGTAGCCACCACCAGCGCTACGGCGGCGAGCAGTTGGTTCGAAATGCCGAACAACGGCCACAGCGAATTGATTCCGCCTAGCGGATCAACAACTCCCTGATATAAGAAATATCCCCACGCGCCGACGATCAACGCGCTCGAAATTAAAATTCCCGGCCACCAGCCCGTTCGTGCGAATGGCTTCCACACTCGCCCGCCAAGTTCCTGCACCATAAAACGGCCGACGCGTGTTCCAGCATCGAGCACGGTGAGAATAAACAGCGCTTCGAACATGATCGCGAAGTGGTACCAGATGCTCAGCAGGCGCGGCCCTCCAATGGTGCTCGAAAATATCTGGGCCATGCCAACCGCCAACGAGGGCGCCCCACCCGCGCGATTCAGTAAAGTTTGCTCTCCCACAGAGCGCGCCAGGTCGGTCATGGTTTGCGCTTGCAGCGGATAACCCCAACTGCTGATGGTTGCCGCAGCTGCATCGGACGTAGCGCCCACGATACTTGCCGGGCTGTTGATCGCGAAATATACGCCGGGGGTCATGGCGCAAGCGGCGATCATGGCCATGACGCCAACGAAAGATTCCATCAGCATCGCGCCGTAACCAATGAATCGCGCGTGGCTTTCGCGAAGGATCATCTTGGGCGTAGTGCCGGAGGAAATCAGCGAATGAAAACCGCTGATCGCTCCGCATGCGATGGTGATGAAACAAAATGGAAATATTTTCCCAGCGAACACCGGACCGCTGCCATCGATGAAGCGCGTAAGCGGGGGCATCAGGACTTGCGGGCGCACCAACAGGATGCCCGCGGCCAAGGAAAAAATTGCCCCTGCCTTGATAAAAGCGCTTAAATAATCGCGCGGAGCGAGCAGCAACCACACCGGGAGCGCGGATGCGGCGAAGCCATAGGCAATCAGCGCAAACGCCAGCGTCACGCCGCTCAGAGTGAAAACACGTGCCCAGGAAGGCGAATCCGCGACCCACTGGCCGGCTACTACCACGAACAAAACCAGTGCGACGCCGATGAATGATGCTTCCAGAACGCGGCCGGGGCGCAAAAATCGCAAATAAAGTCCGAGCAACAGCGCAACGGGAATGGTTGCCGCCAGCGTAAATGTAGCCCATGGCGAAGACTTGAGCGCGTTTACGATTACCAGCGCGACTACGCCGAGAAGAATGACCATGATGGCCAACACCGCAAGTTGGGCAATGAATCCGCCGCGTTGGCTGACTTCTTCGCGGGCGATTTCGCCCAACGTTTTTCCATCGCGCCTGATGGAGCAGAAAAGAATGATGAAATCCTGGACGCATCCGGCGAAGACCGCTCCAGCGATCAGCCACAGCGTGCCCGGTAAGTATCCGAATTGTGCCGCGAGGGTGGGGCCGACCAGCGGGCCGGGTCCGGCAATGGCGGCGAAATGATGACCAAACAAAATCCATTTATTAGTGGGCACGAAATCACGCCCATCGTCGTGACGCTCAGAGGGTGTTGCTCGAGTGTCATCCAGACTCAGCAAACGCGCCGCGATAAACGCGGAATAAAAACGGTAAGCGACCAGATAACAACACCCTGCCGCCACCACGAACCAGGTGGCATTCAGTGGTTCGCCGCGGTGAAACGCAATTCCACCTAGTGCGCCGGCTCCGACGATTGCAATAACGATCCAGATGACGACGCTTAAGGGCCTCTTCATTATTTTGTTAAATGCTTAGTCAAAAAATCCCCGGCGGCATGGTATGCGAGGGCGTACTAAGCGTCAATCGGTTCTATGTCAAATCTGGATTGGCTCTTGCTGAGAGGCAGCCTCAGAGCTAGGCTTTTCCGATGAGCGAATTTACTGCGACTGACAGAACGAAAGTGCGCCGCCATCCTGAGCGCGGCACCTACGATCGCGAAACTATTTACCGCATCCTCGACGAGGCCTTTGTTTGTCACGTGGGATTTATCGTCGATGGCGCGCCGTTTGTGGTGCCGACGAATTATGTGCGCGTCGGCGACAAACTTTTTCTGCACGGTTCCACAGCCAGCCGCTTGATGCGCACGCTCGGCAGCGGCGCGCCATTTTGCTTGAGCGTGACTTTACTTGACGGCATCGTTCTTTCGCCAACGGCTACGGGCCACTCGGTTAACTATCGTTCCGTGGTGGTAATGGCCAAGGCCGAGCAGATCCTAGACCCGCAAGACAAGCTTGCAGCTATGCGCGACTTTGTCGAGTACGTCATTCGTGGACGCTGGGCTGAGGTGCGTCCGCCCACCGAACAGGAGCTGAAAGCCACGATGGTTTTGTCCGTACCACTGGTGGAAGCGTCGGCAAAAGTTCGTACTGGATTCGCCATCGATAAGGGCGACGAATACGCGAATGCCGGATGGACCGGAGTGATTCCTTTCAAGTGGGCGGCACAGACGCCTGTGCCGGACCCTCGCGGGAATGCCGAGCTTCCAATACCCGCTAATTTGCTGAATTATTCGCGACCGCAATAAGATTTTTGCTGCGCCGCATCTTAGCAAATATTTGAAAGAGGCAACTCGTGTTCGTTCGCTTACCAATCATTTGTCTCGTTCTGATTCCCTGCTGCTTCCAGGCCGCAGGTCAGGAACGGATCGCGCCGCCTGGCGTGGTGAAAGAAGAGCCTCCATTTCGCAAAAAAATGTACACCGACAAAAAAGGCGCGAAGATGCCTTATCGCCTTTTCATTCCTCCCAGCTACGATTCCTCTAAAAAATACCCATTAGTTTTTTGGTTCCACGGCGGAAGCGGGCGCGGCTCGAATAACGAGTCGCAGATTTCCGGTGAAAACGAAAAAGGCTCTCATGTGTGGACCACGCCGGATAATCAGGCCACATTCCCGGCATTCGTCTTGGCGCCGCAATGTCCGCAGAACGAAAATTGGGGAAATCCCGAATTGAACGATGTGGGCGGCGCATTACAGGCGGCGATGGAGATCCTCGCGCTGGTTCAAAAAGACTATTCCGTCGATCCCGATCATATTTATCTGGCTGGGCAATCGATGGGTGGATTCGGGGTGTGGGCGCTGCTGCAAACTTATCCGGAGCTTTGGGCTGGGGCGATAGTCGTCGCGTCTTACGACAATTTTACCAACGTGCATGCCATTACGCGGGTTCCGCTGTGGATGTTTCAATCAGAAATGGACATGACCGTGCCGGTTGATCTGGTGCGCCAGATGGTCAGACAAATCAAGAAAGCGGGCGGCTCGCCCCGATACACCGAGTATCACAAGGTAAAAAATGAAGTGTGGGATGAAACCTTCGCCGAACCACAACTGATCCCGTGGCTGGCTTCACAAAAGCGCGGCGCTTCCATTGCAACTCCTAAATGAAAATCAGACGTTTTTCTTCTTCCTGCGTTTAGCGGCGCGTTCCAGCATGCGCTTCACTATTAAGCGGACGCGTTTGTCGCGTGTCGTGGCGTGTTTCGCCTGCTCCACGTAGCGGACGATTTGCCTGCGAAGTGCCGGGGTCAAAGAATTGAAAATCGCCAGAGCTCGAGGCGCGTCGGCGAGGCCGCCGGCCAAGTCATGCGGCAAAACCGGATCGCGTGGTTCGCTATCCAGAAACAACATAACTTCCACGGTGGCGCCCGCATCGATACGCAACTTTCGCCAAATATTGCTGTGTATGTGCAGGCGGTACGCACCGCCGCCGCGAGGCGACAACGTGCTTTTCAGCGGCAACCCATCCACTTGTCCATGCACCGGAATGTGTTTGCGGCTATCGCCAGCGAGTTTGCGCAATGACTTCGAAACATCGCGCGGGACATCCACGCATCGCATGATCCACTGTTTGTAAATTCGCGCAGAGAATATGTGCGGGTCATCGGAAAAGTGAGGAGAGCGTGGCAAGGACTAACCGAAAAAAACAAAAATTATACGTGTCGCAAAAACGTGGTGTTAGCGAATCTCAATGGCAAGCGCAACCGCCGCCACAACAAGATCCTCCGGAAGGCATCGGCGTAGAGGAAGCGGCCGAAGCGCCATTTCCGTTTCCGTTCGGCGCGCTAAATACCGAAAGTTGGATGGTATTTTTCTTTCCCGCGCACTTGGGGCAGGCAATTTCCTGATTCTTGTTCATCACAATCCGTTCGAATGGCGTTTCACAATCGTCGCAAATATATTCGTAAATGGGCATTAGGATTTTTTGATTTCGAATCTGAAATTAATTATTGGGACGGTCGGGACTTTCCAGAGCTTCTGACAACGCCAGGCCGGTTATGATCGCGGTCACTCCGATTGCAAACCACACAAAGCGGTTTCGCCCGGCCCTTCGCGGACGCCCAGCACGACGCCCGGAACCTACGCCTTGCGGGTCTTGATCCGCCGCAGCCAGTTCCGCTTCAGTGGGGTCAAGCACAATGCGGTAAGCCATGCCTTCGGGAATAACGCGCACGTCATCATCCACCGCAACCGACACGGACCCACGCGTGCTTCTAACCATAAGCTGCCTGGGGCCGATTACCGTAACCTGCGCAACGGTGGGTTGATCTGTTTCCGGTCGAATGGCCATGCTGCCGACATGCATCACGAATGCTTTTGAGGTGGCAGTGGAAAAGACTGCTGTTCCGCGAGTCAAACTGGCCGCAGGAGAGACTTCGTCCTTACCTAGAACCGCGGAAGTGTCACCAGTCAGGAGAAGCCGGGCAGCTCCGGCGCGAAGTTGGACACTGCCGGTAGCGACGGTAAACAGCTTATCGCCACCAAAGACCGTAGTTCCCGCGGATAGACTGCCGCCACCTACGTTGGCACCCTCAGCGGCTATAACGGTACCGAACGCGGCTCCGCTGGCGCCCCAACCAGGGGTGAGGCCCATAGCTAACACCAGAATAGCTGCAACTACGGAACGCAGATATTGCATATCGCCGACTCCAGCGGGCTGGAAGTAGAGTAGCGAGTCACTTGCGAACAGTCAATCAGCAACATCCATCAAAATTTACTTTGTTTCGTGCCGGCAAAGACTTAATACTTTTGTTGTCCTATAGATGGCATTTCAGAAAGATGAGCAACAAGCCATCTCAAGCGATTCCGAGGGCCGTCGTATACTGAATTGCATGCCAATAAAATTCCTCTAACCCCTTGATGAGCAAAGCGAACAGCTTACCCGGCCGAGACCTTGCGCTGCCATTCGCATGCATACTCGTGGTCAGCACATTATTCACCGCCGGTTTGTGGCCTTTCAACCCATTTCCAAGAAATCAAGTAACTTGGCTACCCACCGGCAAGGGGCTCCAATTTGGGGAGCACGGGGTCGTTTTCAGCAAGAGGACGGTCCAACCGACCCGGCCGAACCGCGACTCCTTCTGTATGCTCGCGATTAGAGTGCAACCGGATACGTTCTGGCGGGGTGCCTCAGGCACATTGCTGGGAATTTATACTCCTGAAGAGCCATCTCAATTCCGGTTAATGCAATGGCGAGATGTGCTGTTGATCAGGAGGGAATACCGCGACGCCGACAACCACTTGAAAATTGCGGAGGTGGATCTGGACCACGCATTTCTGACTCGCGACCCGGTGACATTCACAATTACCTTAGGCCCCGATGGAAGTGTTGTATACCGCAATGGAATGCGCGCGGCAGGCATAACTAAAATGGGGCTCTCGTGTGCGGATTTGGCTGGCCAATTGGTATTAGGGGATTCGGCCCTGATAGACAACGCCTGGCCGGGTAACATTCTGGACGTGTCTCTTTATGATAGAGAGCTGCCCCCCCAAGAAATCACCAGCAAATATGGCAGCTGGCATGGGAATCAAACGGATCAGGGGCCGGGCGGCGAACAACATCTTGTGGCGCAATACGCTTTTGATGAAGGCAGCGGGCAAGTCGTGCATGGCGTACCGGGTTCTGCTCCCGATTTATACATTCCCAAGGTTTTCAAGGTGCCGCACAAAAAAATGCTGATGTGGCCTTGGGAAGAAAGCCACGACAAGCTTGAGTTTCGTGACATAGCGATAAATATTTTTGGCTTCGTCCCCTTTGGTTTTGTTTTTGTAGCTTATTTAACCTGGAATCGGAACGTGAGCCACTCGCTGCTCATAACGATTCTGTGCGGCGCTGCCATCAGTTTGACGATCGAAATCCTGCAGGAATACATCCCTGGAAGAGACTCCGGAATACTGGACATCATTACCAATACGTTGGGAACGTTTTTGGGGGCACTACTATTTCGCTGGGCTCCAATGCAGAATTTAGCGGCGAAACTTCTGGATTTTGTTCGACCCGGCGAACAAATTTCGGAGAGTTAATCGGAGCGCTGCGCGGCGCATTGCTGGCCGTCGAACCTTCGCACTGTTACAATGCAGGCACCTTTATGGCAGATTGGAAACAAATTACCGCGCGCATTCGACGCGCCAGAACTTCTAAAGATCCGGCGGGCCAGCTTTCGGCGCTATATGAGAAGACTCACGACGCCATGGTGGCCTTCGAATTAGCTAAATATTTCGAGACATCGGCCATGAATGCCGACGCCGCAAAATGGTATAGCACTGCTGCGGAGCGCTTCCGACGCGCCGATTGGAAAACAAAAGCGCAGGAAGCCGCGGTGCGACTTGGAGCCGAACCCGGGACGAATGCCAGCGGCGCTGAAGCTTCATCAGTGTTATTACCCGTGCCGGTGCCTGAGCCCGGGATGCCTTTCGAGCAGAGCGCCGCGGCATTTGAAGCCATCGTTTCCGATGCGGTTTCCGAGTTGGTTTCTGAACAAGGCGGCGCTGTAAAATCTTCAGCTGCAGAAACTGCCGCTAAGACGGAGAGTTCCGCTAGCGAGGAAGGCTCGGAAGCAACGGCGGCTTCCACGGAAGTGGACTCCGATGAAAAACGTCGGCGCAGACGCGGCCGGCGCGGAGGCCGTAACCGCCGCAAAGTTGGAACTCCCGCCGACACGGCAGGATCGTCACGTCTGCCGAGCACGCCAAATGCCCGGCGGGGCGCAACGACGCCATCCTCAGCATCGCCCGCCGCGACACCCTCGGAGGCGGAGCCCCCACAGAAAACGCGGCGTCCAATGCCGCCTTTGCCTGTCGAGCCGCTTCCAGAACCCACCACTCCCGGCCCGCGAGGGCGCTACGGCGATCCAGGATTATCCTCACGAATTTCGTTGTTGGAAATGCAGTTTCGGCGATTGCTAAGTTGTGAAGCCGTGAAGCTCGAGGAAGCAAATCACGCGCCGGTGGGTCCCGGAGTTTTTGTGCTCACCGATTCCGATTTGACCAGCTATTACTACGTGGAATCCTGCCAGACGCTGCGGATCGCAGTGGCCAATCTTCTACGCGGAAATGCCAGCCGTCGCGGAGCCGAATCGATCACCAAGCAGCTTGCAGAGCACTTGGGTATTACCGAAGCGCGCGTGCCAAAATACCTCGCCGAGCATTGCGTGGTGCGCTGGTTGCAACTGGACGAGGGCGCTTCCCACTTTGCGCACTTCGTGATCGCGGTGCTTCGACCGATCCTGAACGACTAGCGACCCCCGCCAGCGCACCGGCGCTGATTTGCGCGCGAATTCATAGTTGGATCTCTTAAGCGGTCTTTAGAAGATTTTCAATTCGTACCGGCAATTCGCGCACGCGCACGCCGGTAGCGTGATATACCGCGCTGGTTATCGCGGAAGCACAGCCTGTCAGGCCGATCTCACCAATTCCTCGCGCGCCGTATTCGTTCAACTTGGTGTCCGGGAAATCGAGGAAAATGCAATCGAGTTCGGGGATGTCGGCGTTCACCGGGACTATATAATCCGCGAAGTTGTTGTTCAACGGCTTGCCGTTACGGTGGTCATAAATGGTTTCTTCCAACATGGCCATACCAACGCCCATAACGATCGCGCCGAGAATCTGATTTCGCGAGGTCTTCATGTTGATCATGCGGCCGCCATCAATCACCGTGAGCCAGCGCGAAATCCTCAAGCGCGCGATTTCCGGGTCGAAGGCCACCTCGCAAAAATGTGCTCCAAAGGAATGCATGGAGAATTGTTTCGCTTCTGGCGGGGCTTCCGTTTTTACCTGGCCGTCCAACCCGGAGAGCATGCGCAGTTTCAAAATGTCCGGGAACGGCGTGCCACTCTCGGCGCTGTCGCCTTCCTTATGGACGCGTCCGCCGGTCATTTTCAAACTTTTGGGATCGGCCTTTTCGAAAGGGGACCCGGCTGTTAGCGCGGCGACTTTGAGCAGCGACTCGACAGCTTGATCGGTAGCCTTGGCGATGGCCGGAATTACCGTGGAGGTGGCCGCAGATCCGCCGGAGGTAGGGCCGGGGGGCAGGGCGGTATCGCCAAGCTGCACGCGAATTTTGTCGAGAGGCACGCCAGTGCGATCGGAAATGATTTCGGCAAAGACCGTGTAGGTTCCGGTGCCGATATCCTGCGTGGCACAAGAGGCCCGGACGGTGCCATCGGCAAGCAAGGTGACGCGGACTTCGGCGTTGTGACGGGACGCGGGCCAAGTGCATGTAGCCATACCGAGCCCCAGAATTTCTTTGCCCTTGGTCATGGATCCTACTTTTGCGTTGCGCTGGCTCCAACCAAATTTTTCCGCGCCGGTTTGATAGCATTCGCGCAAATGTTTACTGGAGAATGGCTGTTTTTTACCTTCGTCGGTCTCGGCGTAGTTGCGCAGACGGATCTCTACCGGATCGATATTCAGCTTGACCGCCAGTTCGTCCATGGCTGATTCAATCGCGAAGAGCGAAGGAGTTCGTCCCGGCCCACGCATTGGCGTCGGCGTTCCAATATTTTTGTGAATAAGGTGCTGGACGGCGCGGACGTTGGGACAGCCGTAGAGCATGGACGTTACTTCGGCGCAGTTTTCCACGTAATCATCAACCATGGAAGTCGGCTGCAGAATCTCGTGATGGAAAGCGGTTAGTTTTCCGTCTTTATCCGCGCCTAACTGGATGTGTTGCCGCGTGAATGGGCGGTGCCCAACAGTAGTGAACATCATGCTGCGAGGAACGGAAACTTTTACGGGGCGGCCAAGTTTTTTTGAGGCCATCGCGGCCATCCAGGAATGCGGCCACGGAAACAATTTGCATCCAAAGCCCGAGCCGATAAAGCGCGAAATGACTTGCACCGATTCGCGTTGGATGTTGAGCACTTCGGCGGCGACATTGCGATGATTCACGACCCCTTGCGAAGTCTCGTACAGCGTCAATTTATCTTTGTTCCAGGTGGCGATGGTGGCGTGCATTTCCATCGGATTATGCGTTTCCACTGGAGTTTCGTAGGTTACGTCGAGCCTCACCGGCGCGCTGGATAACGCGCTTTCCACATCTCCGCGTTCGTTCTTGATTGCCGGCGGATCGTTAGGCGTCAATTCCGCCGTGGAAACGTCCGGGGTCCGCGCGTCGTACTTCACCACCACGCGGCCGGCCGCCGCCTGTGCACGTTCGAATGTATCGGCAACCACCAGGGCCACAAACTGCCCGTAGTAATAAACCTGGTCATCCTCGAAGGGAGGCCGCGATTCTCCCGGGCGACTCAATTCTTCAAAGCTATTCGCTGGGCGAAATAATTTCTCAGTGTTCCCGTTGTGCAGCACCGCCAGGACACCTGGCATTTTTTCTGCTTCACTGCTATCGATGCGTGCAATTCGTCCCGCGCCAATAGTGCTGCCGATTCCCACTCCCCAAGCCATGTTTTCGAGCGGGTACTCGACACCGTAGGGCGCGCCGCCAGTAACCTTCAGGATCCCGTCGATACGTGTAATGTCTTTTCCAATGACCGTGCTTTGTTCCGCCACGCGAACTCCTCTAAGCCTGTGTAACTGTCTGCAACGCTCTGACTAAGGTGCGCTTTGCCAATTCAATCTTGAAACCGTTGTCTTTGTGCGCCTTTGCGCCGCGAAGCGCCGCCTCGGCAGCCTTGCGAAAATTCCGTTCGTTGGCTTCCGCACCAGCCAACGCGTGCTCCGCTTCAGGCGAACGCCAAGGGATGGTGCCCACTCCGCCCATAGCCACCTGAGCTTTGCGAATTTTTCGGCCATCGAGCTCTACGATGACGGCCGCGGAGGCCAACGCAAATTCATAAGAAGCGCGATCTCTGCGCTTCAAGTAATGTGATTTTGCGTTTTGCGCGGGCGGAGGCAAAGTAACGTGCGTGATGATTTCGCCCGCAGCCAGGACATTCTCGTGTTCCGGAGTTGTTCCAGGCAGCAGATAGAATTTGGTGATGGGGATGCTGCGCTCTCCTTTTGAACCGGTCACAAATATTGTGGCGCCTAAAGCCATCATGGCGACGGCCATATCCGAAGGGTGCGTGGCGATGCAGTGTTGAGACGTACCCAGCACCGCGTGGATGCGGTTGAAACCGTCCATCGCCGAGCATCCCGAACCGGGCGTTCGTTTATTGCAAGTATAATTCACGTCGCGGAAGTAGTAGCAGCGGGTCCGCTGCAGCAAATTGCCGCCGGTCGTGGCCATATTGCGCAGCTGTGGAGAAGCGCCGGACAAAAGCGCCTGGGACAGAACTGGATACATGCGCTGCACTTTTTCATCATGCGCGAGGTCGCTGTTGCGTACCATCGCGCCGATTTTCAATCCACCGTCGCCTGCGTGTTCAATGCGGTCGAGCGGCAGTCCGTTTATATCGACCAGCAGCTTTGGGCGCTCGACATCGAGCTTCATCAGGTCGATTAGCGTCGTTCCGCCGGCTACAAATTTCGAGCCGGTGGGCGCGACACTTGATACGGCCTGGCCCACATCGTTAGCCTTTGAGTATTGAAATTCGTACACGCTGGACCTCTTTCAGCAACGCTTTGCTACAGCCGCTAGGCTGTGCCGCGGACGCTGCGTACCGCGGCGACGATATTGGTATAGGCCCCGCACCGGCAGATATTTCCGCTCATACATTCGCGTATTGCATCGTCGTCCTTGCCGCAGGGCTCTTTCAACAGAGCCACTGCGGACATAATTTGTCCCGAGGTGCAATAGCCGCACTGAAAAGCATCGTGCTCCAGGAAAGCCGCCTGTATTGGATGAAGTTCGCCATTCTTGGCCAAGCCTTCGACGGTGGTTATTTCATCTCCCTGATGCATGATCGCGAAAGTCAGGCACGAATTCACGCGCCTTCCGTTGACGTGAACGGTGCAAGCGCCGCATTGCCCGTGGTCGCACCCTTTTTTTGTGCCGAAGAGGCCGAGATGTTCGCGCAGTGCATCGAGCAGCGTGACGCGTGGCTCAATTTGTAAATTTTTTGTCTGTCCGTTGATTTTTAGTGAAACGGGGACGGTGCCGACGGATGTGGGTGCCTCGGCGACATCCGTGGTCGGTTGATGGACCTGTTGTGCTTCTAATTCCCCAACTTGCAGGATAGGGGCCGCGGTGGCGGCAATGCCGACCGTCGCGATATTTTCGAGGAAGGTACGCCTGGATAGCTGCGAAGCAGATTTAGTGCTGGAATCGCCTTTTCCGGTTTTCGCCGGCTCGTCTGGGGAATCTTCTTTCAATGTCGCCCTCAGTAAAGTGACAAGTAGGGTTCTGCGGAACCCAATCGCAAAGGTCATTTATGTAGGCATGAGGCATAGCAGCGCAATGCAGGAAAAACCTTAGAAATGGTGTCGTCTGAAAGAATTTCGGATTTCCTAGAGACCGGGAACGACACCGGCATCTTTCTGAAGCCCTTCCTGACGCGGATAAGGCGGACTAGGTACCCCCATTTACTGGTGAGGCTGACCATTTAACCCCGGATAGCGACCGTTCGCCGCAACCCGCTGGCACAGAGGACAGTTACCAGTCAAACTATAGGAGGTCAAAGACTTAGTGGTCTGACCAGCTTCAGATGGTAGGCTCGTAAGTAGTACTTTTAAAGCCCGGGGGCAATCGCTCGCAGCAGTTCGAACGATTGAATGGGCTGAATCCCTAACAGCGTCTGAAAGTGGAGGGTGGAAGTTTATGTCGAATCGAGTAGCAACGCAGATTTTCAGATCGATGGACTGGGTCCTGTGCAAAACTGCCGGGATCACCTTCAACACGATCCAACATTTCAATAAGCGCAATCCAAATCCGTCCGTAACTCCTCAATGGTCGGATAAGCCGCTGCTTAAATCATGGGAGAAGACCAAGCCGACGCTCGGTTTCCCACGGCAGACCGATTCGCTCTGCCCCGCGTGCGTTAAGGAAGCGCGCGAAGCCATCATCGCCGGTAAAAAAGATTGGCGCGATTTGATGAGCGAGAAGGTCGGCGAGATCAAGGCGCAGATTATCGAGCGTGATGGCCAGGTCTGGATGGTAAAAGACTGCCCGCAACACGGCCACTACGAAGATATGATGGCCGTCGATTCGAAATGGCTGAACTGGATCGAAAAGCAATATCCCGGCCGCGATATTCCCGCTCACAATGATGAGGATCTGCACAAGCACGGCTCCAGCACGGTGCGATACGGCCGCGGCTCGGTGCTCACCGTGGACCTCACCAACCGTTGCAACATGATGTGCGATCCGTGTTTTATGGACGCCAACCAGGTTGGTTACGTGCATGAGCTGGGCTGGGACGAAATTCAGGAAATTCTCGACAACGCTCTGAAAATCAAGCCGCGCCGGCAGATGTCCGTGCAGTTCAGCGGCGGCGAGCCGACCATGAGCCCGTACTTTTTGCAGGCGGTCTCTTATGCGCGCAAGATTGGCTACAACAGTGTGCAGGCCGCGACCAACGGCATCGAATTTGCCAAGAGCAAAGAGTTTTGTAAGAAGGCCTTTGAAGCAGGAATGCGTTACGCCTATCTGCAATTCGACGGCATCGGCAACGACGCCAACGGCCACCGCCAGATCGGCAACCTCTTTGACGTGAAGCTGCGCGCCATCGAGAACATGCACGAAGCCGGCATCGAAATCGTGCTGGTGGTCACCATCGTCAACAACGTGAACAACGATCAGGTTGGCACGGTGGTGAAGTTCGCGATGGAAAACCCCAAGAAAATCGCCTTCGTTAGCTTCCAGCCGGTTTCGTTTACTGGCCGCGACGAAGACATTACTCCCGAACGCCGTTTGCGCCAGCGCTACACTCTGTCGCACTTGGCGAAAGACGTCAGCGCGCAAGTGGGCAAGGTTGAGCCGACCCGCGACTGGTTCCCCATTTCGTTCATCAGCACCTTCGCCGGATTCTCCGACATGGTGAAGGGCCAGGATTCGCAGTGGGGTTCGCTCTCCTGCGGCTGCCACCCGAATTGCGGCGTGGGCACTGCGCTGATGATCAACAAGGAAACCAAGGAATGGGCACCTGTGCCGCGCTTCCTCGACGCCGTGCAGCTGACCAAAGATGTGACCGACATCACCGACGCGGCTCGCGGGAAGAATTTCTCTAACTTCATGATGGCCATGGCGCTCTTGAAGAACTACAAGCCGTTTCAGGGCCCCAAGGGTCTGAAGCTGTATGATTTGTTCAGGAAATTCGACAAGACCTGGGCGCTGACCAAGGGCGCAGATAAGAAATACGGCCGCACTTCACCCGAGCGTACTTATGAAGACGCCATGAAGCGCCGGCAGACTGATCCCTGGAACTTCCTGTTTATCGCGGGAATGTGGTTTCAGGATTTGTTCAACTACGATTTCCGCCGCACCGAAATGTGCATCATTCCTTACGCCACGCAGCAGGGTGAAATTTCTTTCTGCGCTTACAACACCGGCGTGGGCTGGCGGCAGATTATCGAAAATATGCACAAGAACGCGACCGTGGCGCAGTGGTACAAGGAACACGGCAAGCATGAAATCTATGCCAAGGGCAAGGCCGTCAACCTGAACTCGTTCGAACACTCGCTGATCATCGATGCTGATGACGCCGCTCGCGTTCGCCACCTGGAACACGACATCCCCTTGACCGCCTCGGAAGAAGATCGCATCCGTCGCAAGAAGGCAATTCAGGAACAGGCCAAAGTGCGAGCAATTTACGAAGAGCTCGTCCTCAAGAAGCCGCAGCCGACCGTGGTACAAATCGGCAGCGTGTCCGATATCGCAAAAGCGGTTCCTGCAAACTTCAAGCCCGTTTCGATCGCTCCTGCGACTGGAAATGGCAACGGCAATGGCCACTCGGCCCCCGCATCGCAAGTAAAAGAGGCGAACGCCGAAGCAGTGGCGGGCGACTAAACAACCACTTCAATATAATTCTTCGCGCTGCCCCGGGTTTTCCGGGGCAGTTTTTTTTTGATTTGATAGGCCTGGATCGAAACCTGCAGAAAGATGGGTCGGATTAAACCGCCGCGATCACTTCAATTTCAACCAGCGCATCCTTGGGCAGCCGGGCTACTTGCACTGTGGAGCGCGCCGGTGGCGCAGCGGTGAAATACCGCGCGTAGACTTCGTTCATGGCCGCGAAGTCATTCATGTCTTTTAGAAAAACGGTGGTCTTCACCACGTGATGAAAATTCGAGCCACCAGCTTCCAAAATAGCTTTCAAATTTTCCAGCACGCGCTGAGTTTGCTGCGCCGCATCGGTGCCGGTGATTTGCGAGGTGGCAGGGTCAAAAGCCACCTGGCCGGAGATGAACAGAAATCCGTTAGCTCGCACTCCCTGCGAGTAGGGGCCAATGGGTTTCGGTCCTCGGTCGGTAAGTACGATATCTTTCATGGCGTAGTCTCCTTCAACGATGTCGTTTCATCCACGAGTACGTTTTTCTGCGCGGAGGTATTTTCATATTTGGCGCGAAAATCCGCCGGGACTCCGGGATGTTTCATCCATAAGCGCACGAATGCAGCCGTATTTCCATGCGTTTCCTGATCAAATGCGGCGATCAAATCGTCCAGATTGAAACCGGTGTTGCGGCGGGCATCCAACATATGCCTGACAGCCTTGCGAAAAGTTTCTGGGCCGTAACGGTCCTGGAGCGCGTAGAAGAAAAGAAGACTTTTCGCGTACAAGGCGGCCTTGTCCTCTTTCGCAGATGGCAAAGGATTTTTTGGCACCAGCGCCAGCGCGCGCCGAATCGTTTCTGTGCGGTCGTTCGCCCCATTCAGCGCCTCGTCACCGACGGCCGCTGCGAACGCCGGAAAAGCCGAAAGTGGTGGAGCCTGCTCAAAGAATCCGGGGTTTTGCCCATAACCTAGCCAACTGGCTGCCAATGCGGGTGCGGTTGCCAGCGCCATGTTCTTAAGACCCGGACTGGGATCGATCACCGCGCTGTCCAGCGAGATCATCTCGCCGCTTCGCCCTTGGTCTTTAGTACCGAGCAGCTGAGCATTCAGAGGATTTCGTTCGGTGAAGCATCCGGGTATGACCGGGCACTCCACCAGCCACAACGGCAGACTGTTTTGACCTGCTGTATGGTGCCTTACCAAAAAGCCCATTGGCGGTTGGGCGACGGAACGCGGCCCAAAAACCAGATTGTAATTCGCCAGAGTTTTCAGCAGCGAATCGCTTACTGACCGAATATCGCCGGGGTCCTGGGGCTTGCGTGTCCATAAGTAAATCTTTTGGCGATCTGAACCAATTTGCTTGATTACGTAGCGGCCGGCAATCACGTAAGGATAAATGTCCACGATGCGCTGCCTCGCGTGGATAGTAGCTTCGTCCCCGTGCTTGGCAGTTTTTACTTTGTCGCCGCTGGTATGGACGACAAAATCCTTGGGCACATGCAGGGTGAGTTCCCATTTGTCCGGCGGCGCGCCGCCCGTAGCGAAGATACCTTTGGCAGGCAAAAGTTCTGGGGCCCATCCTTGCGCCGGCAGGAAGAACGCGTCAGGCGCGAAGCCCAGGTAAGACGACTCACCTGGCCCGGGCGTCTCTAAATTCATGGCGATATGCAGACTGTGGCGGCCCGACACTGCCCAGCTGTTCGGCAATTTCAACAGAGTATTGCGCGGGTAGTCAGGGGATGGCTCGGTGTTGAGCCGTTCTCCATCCCAGGTAAGTTCGAGATTAGAGGTTTTAAACCGCCGATTTAAGGGCAGCCGCAGCTCCAACTCGGAAAGCGGGTGTGTCCCGTTGTTGGTGAGTTCGTAGCTGGATTTAATAGCGATGTGCGGAGGCGGACCGGAATCAAAATGTACGTCGATGTCTTGTTTGTTGATGACGTATCCGGGGCCGAAAGATGAGGTGCACCCAGCAGCGAAAGCGCAGCTAGCGATTAGGAAAGCAAATGACAACGCGCGAAGGTTAGCGGGCAGTTTCAACGCTTAGATTGTAGCGAGGATTGCAGCGCGGCAAAAGGAGGGTTCGCAGAGGGAATTAATGTATGGCCGCCATTTTGGCGTCAAAGGTAAGGGATACTAACGTCTTCGGCCACGGATACTAACAAATCCGGTACCGTAGTGATTTCGCGCCGTCTCGCGTGCCTTTATTTCTCTCTCCGCCTGATTGTCGTCCATTCCGCGGTTAATCCGTTGAAGAATTTCATTTTCCGTCAAGCCGGTATTTTTCAGGCGCGCAATTTCTGCGCTCGAGAGTGTCGGCTGGTTCTGAAGGCGCCGTTGCAACAGGATTTGCACCGTGGGATCAGACAACCCAATCAGGCGCAAGGTAACCGCATCGCCGCTAATCGCATCGAGTTTATCGAGGCGCGCGATCTGCAGAATCTGGGACTCTCCAAAACCCGCGTGAGCCAGGCTGGCGACCGCATCAGAACTGGTAAAGGGGTGCTGATGCTGGCGAGCTGTGCTCACTAGCGTGACGCAGGTGTAATCAGTAATTCCGGCCTGCTTGGCGCTCACCAGCTGCGCCATTTCGGAATCGGAAGTATCCAATTTCTTTAATTGCTCGATGCTGTTTGAAGACATTCCGGCGTCGACCAGCGGCCGGTAATCGGCTAACACGTTATGGCCGCAGCCGCTGGAAAGGGCCAAAGCACAGCCCACGACTACCGTCAATAACGACAGGTTCGCTGGCATCTTTCGATGAATAGCCATCATTCAATTGTATCGGGGCGTATGCTCCCCAATCGGCGACAATCGGAAGGTGTGTAGTGGGAGATACCCGCCTAAAGGACAGGTAGGCGAGGCCGTACTTCAGCAATCATCAAATTTCAGGTCGTTTGATAAACGCGCTCAACGCCGTACACCGCGGCAATCTTGCGAATATTCACGAGTATGGTTTCCAGCTGGCGGCGGTCCACGATTTCCAGGCTGGCGTCGATTCGCGCGTTCACGCCATCCGGCCGGCTCACAAGGTTCCGAATGTTCGAACCGGCCCCACTGATCACGGTAGTAATATCTGCGAGCAATCCAGCGCGATCGCGCGCGCGAATCTGCAACTCCACCGGGAAGGTTGCAGCATTCTCGCCGCCGCCCCATTCCACCGCGATGCGCCGTTCCGTTTGGTAAAGCAGATTCTGCACGTTTGGACACGTGCGGGTATGCACGGCGACGCCGCGGCCGCGCGTGATGTACCCGACTATTTCGTCACCAGGAATGGGGTTGCAGCACTTGGCGCGATAGACCAGCAAATCGTCATGCCCTTTGACGATGAGCGGCGCCTCACCAAAACCCAGCATTCGTTTGACGGTTTTGACCAGCGTGGGCTTGGCATCGGGCGCCTCAATTTGCGCGGCCTTAGCAGGTTCACCAAGCACGCGGGTCAAAATCTGACGCGCGGAGTATTTTCCAAAGCCTACCGCAGCGTACAAATCGTCAATCTTCGAAAGGCCGTGATCGGTGGCCACCTTCAACATGTCCGCTTCAGGAATTTTTTTCAGGCTGCGATCGAAGTGGCGCGCTTCATTTTCAAGAAGCTTGCGCCCCATTTCGGTGGCTTCCTCCCGCTCTTCGAGGTTGATCCAATGGCGAATTTTGCTCTTGGCGTGCGAGCTCTTTACGAAGCTCAGCCAGTCGCGGTTGGGATGATGACCTTTCTGAGTAAGAATCTCGACTACATCGCCGCTGGTGATTTCATGGCGCAACGAGACCATCTGGCCGTTTACTTTAGCGCCGGTACATTGATGCCCGACTTCGGTGTGCACGGCATACGCGAAATCCACCGGCGTAGCCCCTCGTGGCAGCTCCAGCACCCGGCCCTTGGGAGTGAAGGCATACACTTCTACCGGCGCGAAATCGACTTTTAGGGTCGACAGGAAATCGCCGGGCTCTTCCAATTCCTGCGACCACTCGATCAACTGGCGCATCCAGGTGAGCCGCTGGTTCTCTTCCTCGGAACCAGGCTTTCCGCCTTTGTATTTCCAATGCGCGGCCACGCCCTCTTCCGCGATGCGATGCATTTCCTGGGTTCGGATTTGTACTTCCAGCGGCTGTCCGCCATGTAGCACGGTGGTGTGCAACGATTGGTACAGATTTGGGCGCGCCATGGCGATGTAATCCTTAAATCGTCCAGGCACCGGATGCCAGATGTGATGCACTACGCCAAGCGCCGCATAACAATTGCGCTCGCTGTCGGTAATTACGCGTACCGCGAGCAAGTCATAAACCTGCTCCAGTTCGCGTTCGTGGCGCACCAGTTTACGGTGCAGCGAATAAAGTCCCTTGACGCGAGCTTCCAGCTCCGCGGGAATTCCGCTCTCCACTAATTTTGTCTGGATGGTTTGTTGCACTTCTTCCAGGAATTTGCGATGGATGTCGGCTTTTTCCGCCACTTCCTTCTGCAGCCGCAGAAAGGCTTCCGGCTCCAGATAGCGGAAAGATAAATCCTCGAGCTCATTGCGGATGTTGCCCATCCCGAGGCGGTGCGCGATCGGCGCATAAATATCCAAAGTTTCGCGGGAGATGCGCTCTTGCTTGACGCCTTCGAGATATTCCAGCGTGCGCATGTTGTGCAGCCGGTCAGCCAGCTTCACCAGCACGACGCGCACGTCGTTCACCATGGCCAGCAGCATTTTGCGGATGTTCTCAACCTGGCGCGTTTCCGGCGCCATCATGTTCAGCCGGCTGATCTTGGTTACGCCTTCCACAAGTCGCGCGACTTCCGGCCCGAAGCGCTCTTCGATGCGCGATAAAGGAAATTCCGTGTCTTCGACCACGTCGTGCAGGAGAGCGGCCGTCAAAGTCGTGGCGTCCAAGCGCATGTCCGCCAGGATATGGGCGACTTCCAGAAGATGAGTTAGATATGGGTCGCCGGAACTTCTTAACTGGTCGCGATGGCGTTCGGCGGCAATTTCATAAGCCCGCCGCACCACCCAGGGATCTTCGGACGGGCGATTCTTTCGCAGCTTGGCGAGCAATTCCTCAAGCCGCGCATCGAGCTGCCGCTCGGTGCGGTCGCGGTGGAAGTGCAGCGGCAGATTGTTCGGCGCCGACGGCATAACCTATTGGATGACCTCTGAACCGTTCCGTTACAATATCGTTCTTTTACGGTATTGTAGCGCAAGACGGGTCTGGCAGGCGCGCATCCGCAAGCTGTTTAACAGCATAAAAAACAGAGACACTATAAATCCGGCAGTTTGTCCTCAAGTTCGCTGGCCAATTTGCTGACATCGGTGGCATCGGCGAAGTTCTTCAGTTCGTGAGCTGTCGACCCGCCCTCGATACCTAAGCGCTGACAAATCTTGTGCTGCATTTGCAGCATCGCGGTCAGTTCTTGCTCGGCCAACATTCCTACTTGCAGATCCAGATGGGACCGCCGGTCTGCCTGACGGGCCATCCGGTTCTGGCTGATAAGGACAAAGATGGTCAGCAGCACGCTCTCTGAAGAGATCACCAGAGCCAAAATCCCAAAAGGAAAAGGGTCGAAAGGTCTCACGCCCGGAATTACCTTCAGGTTGATGGCGCTCCATGTCAGCACCAGTAGGACCTGCAGCATCAGGAACGGAACGCTGCCGATAAATTTGGCGACCGCGTCGCTCACGCGCTCGGCGATGGTGCGCCGGTGCAGCGCTTCGTGCTCAAGCTTGACGATGGCATCGATGTTTAACTGCGTGGGATGCGCAGCTTCGCTGCTGGTTGTGTCCTTGATTGTCATGGAAACCTCTGGCGACTACCCGTGGGTACGAGTTTACCGAAAAGGATTGGTCAAATGAAAAGGGCGTTGGTGAGAATGCCTTCTGGAAATTTCCCGATAATACCGCGACCCTTCCTCTGTTATTCTTTGCCCACGAAATTCAAGAACTTAAGGAGACCTGATGAAGTACCGGCATGAAACCGATGAGAACTGCCAACCGACCGAAACCGATTTGGACTCACTAGGGCGCCGTAAATTCCTGCGAACTTCTTCACTGGCCGCGGTAGCGGGCGCTGCGACCTTTGGCTGGCCACGCCGCTCCTACGGGGCTGCTGCTGACCTCGACGCTATCAATGCTGAAATTAGCAAGCGTCACGACGAAAGCGTCAAGCGTCTGCAAACCTGGATTCGCCAACCGTCCATCGCCGCGGAAAATCGCGGCATGAACGAAGGTTGCGAACTCACCATGAACATGTTGCGCGAAGCCGGTTTCGGCCAGGTGACCAAAGTCTCGACGGATGGCCAACCCGGAATTTTTGCGACACTCGATGCCGGCGCCCCGCGAACTGTGGGTCTATATTTCATGTACGACGTCAAGCAGGCCGACCCGGCGGAATGGTCTTCGCCGCCATTCGATGCCGCTTTGGTAGACAAACCCGGCCTCGGCAAAATCATTGTTGGTCGCGGAGCAGTAAATCAGAAAGGCCCGGAAGCTACATTCCTCGCCGCGTTGCACGCGATTCGCGGTGCCGGCAAAAAACTCCCCGTAAATTTTGTTTTTGTGGCCGAAGGCGAAGAAGAAATCGGCTCACCACATTTTCCGCAAATTGTTCGGCGGCCCGAGGTGGAAGCCGCGTTGCGCAAGTGCAGCGGCATCTTCATGCCTTTCGCGGCGCAGGGACTCGGTGGCGATGTCACCATGTATCTTGGCGCAAAAGGTGTGGTTGAGCTGGAATTAACTTCCAGCGGCGAGAAGTGGGGACGCGGCCCGCGTAAAGACATCCATTCCAGCAATAAAGCCAGGGTGGACAGTCCGGCGTGGCATCTCGTCGAGGCTTTAGCCACGCTCGTATCTCCCGACGGCAACGACCCGGTGATCGAAGGCTACGCCGCCAAAGCTCGCCCGCTTTCCGCTGCGGATAAACAAATGATCGCGGAAGCCGCAAAGCGTTTGAACGAGGCGGAGGCCAAAAAACTTCTTGGCGTCGAACGTTGGGTTCACGATGTCGATTGGCAACAAGCGCTGGAGTTGCTAACTTCTCGCCCGACTGTAAATATTGAAGGGCTGGTCGGCGGGTACACCGGCCCGGGCGGCAAGACCATTTTGCCTGGCAAAGCTGTGGCCAAGATGGATCTGCGGCTGGTCCCAGACATGACCGCTGCCGAGGCGCTCGCCTCTCTGAAGGCGCACTTAGCCAAACACGGCTTCGCAGATATCGATGTGCACATGAGCGGAGGCTACGATCCCACTACAACTGCCGCCGACGCGCAGATTATCCGAGCTTCGGCCGCGGTGTACCACAAAAATGGAATCGACCCGGTAGTGTTACCGAGGCTGGCCGGTTCCTGGCCAGGCTACGTGTTTACCGGTGATCCACTTCGTCTGCCCGCCGGACATTTTGGGCTTGGGCACGGTAATGGCGCTCACGCACCCGACGAATATTACGTGATCGAATCGACCAATCCAAAAGTACAAGGCATGGATGGAGCCGCACGATCGCACGTTGAGTTCCTGTACGAATTGGCGTCCATCGCTTAGCCTCACGGCAAATTAAAAAAGGGCATTCGTAAGAATGCCCTTTTGAATTTCCTAACCGATACAGCCAGTGCTGTTTTAGGTCTAGCTACGAAGTCTGCTGCGGTTGATCCGCGCGCTTCTGCTTGATTTCTTTGACCTTTTCCACCAGGTCGTCGGCTTGCTTCTGATAGCTGGCGCGCTCTTCAGCGCTCTCCACCATGTCGGCCTTGCGGCGATAAAGCAAATTCAAATACGCCATGGCGTCGTCGTAATCCGGCCGGAGCTGAATAGCCTTCTGCAGGGACGCTATCCCTTCGTCTACCAGTTGCCCATACTTATCCACGAACTGGGTACGCACAGCAGCCGGCAGGGGATCGCCTTCTTTGATCTGTTTATTAATATGGTCTTTGTTGTAGTCCGTGCGCATCTCCGCATTGCCGCGGAATGCCAGCGTCCAATCGATTACGCCGATCCAGTAATAAGGCTCCGGGTCAGTGGGCTTCAGATCGATGTGCTTTTGGTGATAAGTCTTGGACTCCTGAAACTTTTGCGGATTAAAAGGCTGGCCGCTCATCTGAAACAAAATGGAGCCAATGCCGTCAATAGCGCTCAAATTGTTGGGATCTTTTTCCAGCACGCCTTTGAATTCGTTGATGGCTGCCGTTCCACGCTGGACGTTTTCGTCGGACGGCGCGCCGGGTATGTATTGGCTGGCGTACGCCGTGGCCAGATACAACCGGGCGTTGAGCAATGATGGATCGAGGTCCTTAGCCTGCTTGAAATCCTCGACGGCGGCATCGTACTGGCCGTTTTTAAAGTTGGCCACGCCTTTATTGAGCAGGTCGCGAGCCTTAAGTTTACTGCACCCTGAACCCGCCGCCACTACTACCGCCAGCATCGCTAGCGAAAAACCGCGGCGAGCGATTCGAACCGATGAAGCATAAGTCATCGAATCATCCATCCCTATGAGGCGCGAGCCCAAAGAGGTCCACGCTAGGATTCACGTCCGCCCTGCGAGGGGCATTTTCTGCTTGGTAATTTACTGACCCGCTTCCAGCTTGGCGGTAATCAATCCGACTTTGTCGATGCCGGAACTGCGCATGATGTCGATAGCCCGTGCGACGTCCATGAACAATACATCGTTATCGCCTTTGACGAAAGCTACTTTCTCGGCGCGATCTTTGAAAATCTGTTCCATCCGGGGACCGAGACCATCCCAGGTAGTATCCTCGCTATTAATTTTCAGCTTGCCGTTCTGCGCCACCTGCACCACCACGGTCTTGTCGTTCAATTCCTGATTTTGGTCCTTGTTGGGGTTGGGTTGCGGAACCAGCGCATCCAGGCCCTTCGGCGTCAACGGCGTAATCACCATAAAAATAATCAACAACACCAGCAAAATATCGATCAGCGGAACAACGTTCATTTCCGCCATCGCACCACCCTTATTTTCACCAACGCTCATGCCCATTGCAGATCTCCTCTTTGTTACCGAAGACGCTCCTGAACTTTCATCCAGGCTCAGGAGCGCCAATGCTTTCGACTAAACTGACGGCTTCCCGTTGTTTGGAGGCGGTGGCGGAGTTTCACGGGTTTGCCTTCGCTCCGTCAACAACCCAAGTTGATCCACGCCCGCGGATCGAATTTCGTCCACTACTCCGACCACGTCTCCGTATTTAGCACGGGCGTCACTTCGAACGTAAACGGTCTTGTCGAGCCGGTTCGCGAGGCGGTCCTTTACCTGGCCGGTGATGTCTTCCTTGTTGATGGCCGTATTTCCCAGGTAGATTTTGCCGTCGCGAGTTACCGCCACGATGACCGCGTCATCTTTGTCAGCATCCTGCATATCCCGCGGGGTGTTGGCGGTGACCATATCCACGGACACGCCCTTGGTTAACATGGGCGTGACCACCATGAAGATGATGAGCAACACCAACATAATGTCCGCCATGGGAATTACATTTGGCGAGGACATCTGCGCCCCGACTGTGGGTTTATACGCCATGGCCGGTTACTTTCGGGCGCCGCGGCGCAGAATGAAGTAGTTGATCAACTCCATGGAGGAGTTGTCCATCTCTACGTCGAAGGCCTCGACCTTATTTGTGAAGTAGTTGTAGGCCCACACGGCAGGCACGGCAACCAGCAAACCAAAGGCAGTGGTGACCAAGGCTTCCGCGATACCGCCGGCTACCGCCGACAGACCAGTCGCCTTGCTGCTCTCGATACCTTTAAACGCGTTCAAAATTCCAACCACCGTGCCGAACAGTCCCACGAATGGTGCCGTGGACCCAATCGTCGCGAGAGCCGAGAGGCCCCGCTTCATTTCCGCGTGCACGATAGCGATGGAGCGCTCCAGCCCGCGCTTGGCGGCTTCGATTACGTCAGCGTCGGATACTTGCTGCGAAGCGGACTGAAATTCGGAGAGTCCAGTGGCCACAACCTTGGCGATATGGCTCTTCTTGTTTCGTTCCGCGATGGCGATCGCTTCATCCAGCTTGCCTTCCTTCAACGCCCCGGCAACCTGCTGAACGAACACCCGCGACTGCTTGCGTGCCGCGCTGTACATCAAGGCGCGGTCGATCATCACACCGAAAGAATAAACGGACAAAACAAACAAAATCCCGACTACAACCCTGGGTAGGGTGCTCATCGTGGACCACATGCTCTGCAAGCTCCACGTGCTAGTGGTGGCGGATTGCAGGAATATGGCCGCATGTACGTACAGAGTGGCTACCATTCGTATGCTCCTTAAGAGTGTTTGCTAAATACCTTTCTACTCGGCTCGAAACGCCTGCCCCATGACGGGCGCCACGCACCGCAAAGACCTGAAACGGTACAAATCTGTTACTGATTGAGAGAGAAAATTACGTCAATGGTGGTATCCACTTCGACGGGCTCACCATTCAAAGTGGTTGGCTGATACTTCCATTGCCTGACGGCATCTAGCGCCGCCTGCACCAAAAGCGGGTGACCAGAAATCACTTCCAGCTGCTCGACCGTACCATTCTTGGCAATAATGGCATGCAGCCGGACCGTCCCGGAAATGCGCGTCTGGCGGGCCAGCGGTGGATACAGTGGCTGCACCTTGTTCGTCAATTTGGCTGCCTGCACCTGGCCGCCTTGGCGAATGCGCGTCTGAGTCGGTTTCGGTGGGGGAGGTGCCGCGCCTACGCCGCCGATGACGCCGCCGATAACACCGCCCATCTGGCCGCCGGCGACGCCGCCAACTACTCCGCCCTGCATACCGGACATGTCCGGGGCGTCTTCCTTAATAATCTTGATGTCCTTCGGTATAACCTTCGGCGTGACCAACTTGCCGGCATCCATCAGGTGGACTTGCGGCTTAACGTGAACGACTTGAGCGATCGGAGGCGGTGGAGGTGGCGGCGGAGGGGGCGGTGCGACCAGCAAGGTTGCCATCATGGTCTTAGGCAGCGCCTCGGTATAAATTAGCGGTATCAAGATTAAGACCGCCAGAAAAGCCACCTGGAAAATCATGGACAGAATGACCGTCCAGGGCTTGTTCGTTTTCTTGGGATTTGGACTCGAGACCACCATCTCGTCAAACATGGTTTACTACCTCCTCCCGGCAGGCGCGAGACGCCCAGAGGCGCCCGAACTTGTCCGGGTTTTACTACCGGCTGCAGATCCGGTACTTGTCGCAAGACCTTGGCCTCGCCAGCGATTCCACGCGACCACCATCGGTGCGGCGATGCCAAAACTGGAGTACGTTCCTACCACAATCCCGACCACTAACGCAAAGGAGAAAGCGCGTAACACCTGGCCGCCCATCAAAAATAAAACCAGCACGGTGAGAAACGTCAGACCACTCGTCAAGATCGTTCGCGAAAGTGTCTGGTTGATGGACTTATTCACCACGTCCGCAAAAGATTCGCGCCGCAGCAAACGGTTGTTCTCGCGGATGCGATCGAAAATCACGATGGTGTCATTCATCGAATATCCAACCAAGGTCAGCATGGCCGCGATCACCGTCAGCGAAATTTCAAAACGAAATAGCGACAGAAATCCAATCGTGATTAAGACGTCGTGAAAAACCGCAAGGACGGCCGCAGCCCCGTAGACCCATTCGAAGCGGAATGCAATATATACCAGCATGCCTGCTAAAGCATAGAGGGTAACCAGAATTGCCTGGCGCCTCAGCTCGCTGCCTACCTTGGGCCCCACAATCTCCACGTTGCGGATGGCAAACGCGCCCAAAACGAAATTGTCTTTCAGCGCGCTAACCACTGCGGGTGTTACACCGGGTACGCTTGAAAGATCGTCAAAGTTGGTCATCACGCCATTCTTATCGCGATCCCGGTAATCGAGAATCTTCTTTGCTAATTGAGAATAACGGTCACCCGCGTTGGTCGACAGCAGCAGCGGATCGCGTTGTGTCAGGAATGCGGTGAGGGACGCGGGAGTCGCGGCATTGAAATCCGCTTTACCCGCGTTCGAACTTCCATAGATGGTGTTCAATGCCTTGATGATTTGCGTCTTGCTGACGTCCAGAGCCTGATCGCTTTGACCTTTTTGTTCCAGGCTAATGACCACTTCGTTGGCGTTGGGATTGGCGATGTCGCTGATACTCTGAATCTCGCTGTTGCCCAGTCCTTGGGCGGCAAGTCCGGAGCGCAGACGGTCGATGTTCGGCGGCTGCGCAAAGCGCACATCCACGTTTGTCCCGCCTTTAAAATCCAGGCCGTAGCGAATCCCGCCCTGAGAAACAATCGAAACAATACCTGTCAGCAGCAGCAACCCGCTGAGCGCATAGAAGTACTTCGCTTTGCCCATCCAATCGATGTTGGGCTGTTTGAAGAGCTCGATCATGCCCGTTTTGGCTTCCCTTCTTTAGACTCCAAAGGGTTCCCGTTTGTTCCCGGTGCGGCAGGACCACAAAACGCTGAACGGAGTCTTTACCATAACCGTCGTGTTTTGTATCCAGCGAACCGTGTATTAACAGGTCCTAGTACAGCCTAAAGCTTGCTTAAATACTGAGTTGTGCTTGCCGATCCATCTTCGACAAGTGGTATTGAAAGATCGTTTTCGATACGTAGATCGCGGTAAAGACGTTGGCGATCAAGCCGATGGTCAGGGTGATCGCAAAGCCCCGAATGGGGCCTGTGCCAAACAGGAACAGGAAGAAAGCGGAAACCACCGTGGTGACGTGCGTGTCAATGATGGTCAGGAAGGCTTTCGCAAAGCCGGACTCCACCGCCGAAGCGGCTGCCTTGCCGTTGCGCAACTCTTCGCGGATGCGTTCGAAGACCAGAACGTTCGAATCCACGCCCATGCCTATGGTCAAAATCACCCCTGCGATGCCCGGCAAGGTTAGAACTGCGCCAGCCAGCGCCAGCACCGCGAGCAAAATGATCAGGTTCAAGATGAGAGCCAGAACCGCGTTTGCGCCGGACAAGCGGTAATAGAAAAGCATGAAGATCATCACAACCAAAAGGCTGAGGACCGACGCCTGCACCCCGTGCCTGATGGAATCCGCGCCCAACGATGGGCCAACCGTGCGCTCTTCGAGATATTTAATCGATGCGGGCAAAGCGCCGGCGCGCAGGACCAGCGCGAGGTCGTGGGCGGACTCCTGGCTGAAATTTCCTTCAATCATTCCGGAATCATCGATGCGCCCATTGATCACTGGCGCGGAGTAAACGCGATGTTCCAGGACGATGGCCATTTGGCGGCCCTTATTCTGCTCGGTGAAGGGGCCAAATCGTTTCGCCGCATCGGGCGACAAGGTAAAGTTCACTTCAAATTGGCCCGGGTTATTAGTGTTGCGATTTTCCGTCGCGGTGCGTAGATCGCGTCCGGTCACCACCGGCGCGCGGCTCAACAAATACCAGCTTTCTCCGGTTTCGGGCGTGCCCGAGGCAGTGCGCCGTTCAGAATTGCCGGGGACCAATTCGGTGTTGGGAGGTAGAACGCCGCCATGCTTGACCAGTGCATCGGATTCGGAGGTATAGGACGACGGATCCTCAACCAGCTTCAGTTCCAGCTGGCCGCCTGCCTGAATCACGGCCTTGGCTCTCGTGGGATCGCCTTCACCAGGGAGTTGTACCAGAATCTCGTTGTCCTTGCGGCCGTGCAGCTGGATGGTCGGCTCGGTCAAGCCCAGCGCGTTGATACGCCGCTCGATAGTCTCGAGCGACTGCTGCATGGTCTGGTCTTGAATCTGCGCAATTGCAGCAGCGCGTAAGGTCAAGAGATACCCGGAAGGATCGCCGGGAGCGGCAGACATGTCCCAGACGTTGCTATATTGCGCGGTGACGATGTCGCGAAACGTGGAAAGCTGCGCGGGATCGATATTGCGCACCAGAATGTGGGTGTCGTCCACGCGGCGAATTTCGTCGTAGTGAATATCCTTGGCGCGCAGTTGTTGAATCAGGCGGTCGACAGTCTGATCCGTTTCCTGAGCAATCGCTTCCTGCACCTGCACTTGCAGAATCAAGTGTGTGCCGCCCTGGAGATCCAGGCCGAGCTTGATCTGGTGGCTGAAATTATCTTTTATGTCTTGTACCGAGGTAGGAAACTTCGGCGTGCCAATGAGCACGTAAATACAAACGAGGATGACAGCAACGATGAACAGCGCTTTCCACTTCAGATTGGGATTCATGGTTAAAAGATCAGGAGCCTGGCCGGGTGGCGGCGAAAATTAGTGTGCATCCGTTATTTTGCATCTTCCGGCGTCTCCACCTGCGCAATGGCAGACCTGGCGACGCGAATTTTAACTTGCGGGTCCGTGGCGATTTTCAGAATTACCGAGTCTCCGTCAAGGCCGTTAATGGTGCCATAGATGCCGCCGCTAGTGATGACCCGGTCACCCGCTTTGATGGCTGAAAGCATTTCCTGGACTTTTTTGCGCTGCCGCTGCTGCGGCATGATGACCATGAAATACATGATCGCGAACATCAGTCCCAGAGGGATCAGGAAACTGGAGAAGCCCGACGCCGGAGCTCCTGCCTGGAAAAACGTGGCCAAAATCATGATGATCTGTAAAACCGATCCCTTCTTTTACTCTTGCCGACAATCCTTGGTTTAACCCAGAAAGCGGCACTCAGCATACCTTAAAAAAACACAGAAAAACTGCCCTGGGGCAAGTTCCCCGCGTCCATCTCCGCCATTATCTTGGATATTAGCGGCCGCGATGCGACTGCCCGCGGTCAACTTCGGCGCCGGAATTAAGCGCTCCCAATGAAGCGCCTCGGTTCACCACTCAGGCCGGACCGGCTACATAGCAAGCCTGCATCTCTGCTGAGAATTTTGCGAGGTTCCCGAACTCGATAGCCTCTCGAATTTGCCGCATGATGTCAAGGTAAAAGTGGACATTGTGGTGGGTGGCCAGGATCGACGCGGTGATTTCTCCGGCCGCAAAAAGATGCCGCAAATACGCGCGCGTGTAACGTTTGCAAACGCTACAGCTGCATTGCGGATCGATCGGCCGCGTGTCGGCAGCGTAGCGCGCATTTTTGATCAGCACTCGGCCTTCGCTGGTATACAAACAGGCGTGGCGGGCCGCCCGCGTGGGCAGCACACAGTCCATCATATCGATGCCTAGCGCGACGTAATCGGCGAGTTGCTCTGGCTTGCCGACACCCATCAAATATCGCGGTCGATCGGCGGGCAGCAATGCCGTCACCTCGCCTGTCATTTCACATGTCATGGCGTGAGGCTCGCCGACCGCCAGCCCGCCCACTGCATATCCGGGAAAATCCAGGTTCAGCAACTGCCGGGCGCTCTCTCGCCTCAAATCCGCGAATGTCGCTCCCTGCACGATTCCGAATTGCCACTGCTTCACGCCTGGATACGAATCTTCTTTCGCCAAGAAATGCTGCCGCGCTCGTTTGGCCCACCGCGTTGTTCGAACCAACGCGGCTTCCGCTTTTTCCCGCGGCGCGGGCGTCTCGATGCATTCATCGAGCACCATGGCAATGTCCGAACCCAATGCTAGCTGCACCTCGACAGCCTTTTCTGGAGTCAGCAAGTGTTCGGAACCATCCAGGTGCGAGCGAAACGTAACTCCTTCATCGGTGATTTTTCGCAGCGCGGAAAGACTGAATACCTGGTATCCGCCGGAATCCGTCAAGAGCGCCCTTTGCCAGGACATAAAACGGTGCAGCCCGCCCAGCTTTCGAATCAACTCGTGTCCCGGGCGCAGATATAAATGATAGGTGTTGGCGAGGATGATGGTCGCGCCCAGTTCTTCCAGCGCTTCGTGGGTCAGAGCTTTAATTGTTGCGGCGGTTCCCACCGGCATGAATGCGGGGGTTTCAATGTGTCCGTGCGGAGTGTTGAGGCGGCCCCGGCGCGCGCCGGTCGCGTCGGTCTTTCTTACTTCAAACGAGAAATTCACCTACGCAGTTTAGCAGCAGCCGTTGTTAAAACATTGCCCAGGCCACTTTGCCTAAAACCCACACCGCCCACAGGCCGTATACGGTGAGGAACGCGCCGGCCGGTTTGATTTTCTTTGGGCTTGCGGCCGAAAAGCCCAGCGCCACCAACGCCAAAGTCCAGATCCAAAACAGCTCCAGCGACTGGCCCAACGCCACAAGCGGCTTCGCGGCATCGTCCGGCAAAAACGCACCAAGGTTGCTGGCCAGAAAATGTTCGGGATCCACATCGCCGCGAGGCTTAATCAGCAGAATGATAATTGCCAGCAGGCTGCTTATGATTAGCGGCACGAAAGCGTGCGAAGCAATGCCAAAGGCTGTCTTGAAGGTCAGCCCGGCTCCGTTAAAAAAATTGAACGCCCCCCAGTACACCAGTGTGATAAACAGAACAAAAATCGGAGTGACAATCGCGCCAATGGCAAACGCAAACTTAGGTCCGTACTGCACCTGTTTTTCCAGGATGTTGTCTTTTTGATCTTGCGGCATTTGATCGAATCGCGAATTCTTGCTCATCTGCCGCTCGAAAAAGTTGCGCCAGTCCGTTTTCTGTGCAAGCAGTCCCGAGACGACAATGCTTAATACCCACAGGGTGAGGAAGGGAACCACCCACGTCGGGCGCCGCGCAATTTCGCCAAATGTCCTTGTGGGACTCACGATTACGCCGGTCATTCGACCTAGCGCGCCGGTTTCAGGTTGGCCTGTGGGTTGCGTTTCGGGCGGGGCTAATGGACTGGTAGACATAAATCTCCTTGTGCCATGCAGCGCCCAAGAGGACTTGAACGAACTACATCAAGCGTGAAGGCGCGCGATGGAAATTGCCCATATCTGGCCGAGTAGACAGTACGCCGAAAAGCGCCAATAAATTACAGCAGTTCAAAAATTTAAGCTACTGGAAGTGCCGGAACCGCAGACAGCAGTTCGCGGGTGTACTCGTGCGCCGGCTGATGCAAAACCTGTTCAGCATCGCCCACCTCGACGAATTTGCCTCCACGCATCACCGCAATGCGCGTGGCGAGTTGCGCCACCACTGGCAGGCTGTGGGAAATAAAAACATAGGTAAGGTTAAACTCCGACTGTAATTCTCGTAAGAGCAGCAATACCTGCGCGCCCACGGAAACATCCAGTGCGGAAACCGGCTCGTCGGCCACGATCAACTTGGGCCGCAGAATCAGCGCGCGCGCAATTCCGATTCTTTGACGCTGGCCGCCCGAAAATTCGTGCGGGTAGCGGCGTAGCGCGTCCGCGCGTAGTCCCACCCGCTCCAGAATTGCTAAGGTCCGCGATGCCCGCTCGGCTTTGGAAAGCTTCGGTTCGTGGATGGCCAGCGGTTCGCCGACTATTTCTCCCACTCGCATGCGCGGATCGAGCGAAGCGAACGGATCTTGAAAAATCATCTGCATCTCGCGACGTTGTGCGCGTAGCTCCGATGCGGACAGCGCGAGTAAATCGCGTTCTGCAAAGATGATTTGTCCCCCCTCAGGCTCTATCAACCGCAAAAGTATGCGGGCCAGAGTGGTCTTCCCGCAGCCACTCTCGCCGACTACCGCAAACGTTTCGCCTTGAGTAACCTCGAAGCTTACGTGATCCACCGCAATAAACTGTTCCTGCTCGGAAGCACGTTTGAACGGGCCTCCGCTGCGGTTATATTTCTTCGACAGTTCTCGCACGCTAAGAAAGCTGGAAATAAAACTCTCCCATCACCGATTTAATGCTATTGCTTCAGCGTCACTTCATTTGCATTTCCGACCAGGATGCAGCGCGCCACATGGTTATGTCCTGCATCGCGCAACTCCGGCACCGTCAGGCGGCATTCGGGCAATCGCACGGGACAACGCGGTTCGAACGAACATCCCGGCGGAAGCTCGGTAAGCTGCGGCACAATCCCCGGAATCGGCGAAAGCCTTCCACGTTCTAGCGTCGGCGATGCCGCGATCAATCCTTGTGTGTACGGGTGCCGCGGAGTGCGAAGCACATCGCCCACACGCCCTTGTTCCACGATGCGGCCTGCATACATTACCGCAACGCGGTCGGCCACTCGTGAGACCACTCCCAAGTCGTGAGTGATAAACAGCAAGCCCAAGCCAAGCCTTCGCCGCAGCCCGTCCAACAATTCGAGAATTTGCTCTTGTACCGTTACATCCAGCGCGGTGGTCGGCTCATCGGCAATCAGCAATCGCGGCTTGGTCAACGGCGCGCCCGGCTTACGAAATTCCAGTGGGGTCGGTTCATCTTCGGAATCGCTGATTCCGGCGGCGATGGCCATGGCGATCATCACCCGTTGCCGCAACCCGCCTGAAAGTTGGTGAGGAAATTGTCCAGCGCGCACCGACGGCTCGGGAACAGCCGCAAGCCGCAGCGCTTCGAGCACCCAATAATTAATTTTCTCTTTATTTATTTCCGGGAAGTGCGCCGCAATGGCTTCAGCGATCTGCGTTCCGACTCGCATCACCGGATTCAGCGAAGTCATCGGCTCCTGGAAGATCATCGCGACGTCGAGCCCACGCAATCGTTGCCAGCGCGGCTCATCCAGTGTCGCCAAATTTTCTGGCGTGGAATTGGCGGGCGACAGGATAGCCTCACCGCTCACTCGCGCTCCCGGCGGTAATAATCCCATCAGCGATAGCGCCATCATGGTTTTGCCGCTGCCCGATTCTCCAACTAGACCCAGCGATTCCCCTGCCCCGATGCGCAGAGACACCTCGTTCACGGGACGTATCCAACCTCGCGCGGTGGGCAAACCCACAGTAAGTCCGCGAACGTCGAGCAATTCACTCATATTTTTAAACTCATCCACCCTCGCGCCATCATAGACACGAAAATCCAATCGCGGAACACAAAAACTCCGCATCATTTCCACTAATTGTTCATTCACTGCTTTGTTGCTACGGAAAATGGAAAGCGGGCTACCGTTTGTTTACCGGGATAACGAATTTCAGCGCCGTATAGGTGGGTGAAAATCCCACAACTTTTATATCCTTTAAGCCTGCCTTACGCCCCGCGGATAGCACATCACCTTCGGTGATGTGCTGCTGTCCCTTTGGATAGACAATCCATAGCGCGACCGCGCCGAGCATCTTTCTGGCAATTTTAACAATTTGCGTAAGCTGCTTCTGCGTATCGATACTCAAGAAAATAGAATCGCAGTCTTTCGGCAGTGTGTTTTCTGCGGGCATCATTACCGCTTTTGCGCTTTCTAGCTCCTTTACAAATTCTTCATCCTGGTTTTCGAAACCGATCAACGAGACTTTTGTTCCCGGCTTGATGCCAAGATTCTCGATTCTGGTTTTCGGGTGCAGAATCTTTTCGCGCCATTTTTCGGCAGTTGAGGCACCCAACTCAAATCTCGCCACACCCTCTGCGGTCCGCAGTTGTAGTTCATCGCCCACAACTTTGGCAGACTGAATCGTCGCGAACGGAATCTTCAGCCGGAAATCACCGCGGAAAATTATTTCGCTGGTCTCCAACAACGCTTTGCCCTCCGATTCCTGTTTGCCGGAGCGCACCCGGCACGTCACTTCATTGCCCATAAATCTCCTTCCCATCCGCAGGAGCGGTCGCGGGTCAATATCCTAAATTTTTGATTCACGAGACGCGCACCTTTCACGCTGCCCGAATCGCCGCAATAGTAAACTATTTAGTCCCATGGCCACGGCAATCACCAACCGTATCGATTGGACGCTCATCTGGGCCCAACGCGGCTTCCGCTACTTTTTCACCGCCATGTTTATT
This sequence comes from uncultured Acidobacteriota bacterium, assembly GCA_963733775.1. Lineage (GTDB taxonomy): Bacteria > Acidobacteriota > Terriglobia > Acidiferrales > UBA7541 > Acidiferrum. The sequence goes on from CAVTEE010000008.1 coordinate 92,586, forward strand.
TCCCTGTTCGGCGGTGGCATGAATTTTGCCGGCGTGAGCTGGTACATCATGGCCGCAACCCATTCCACGGTAAAAGTCAGTCTGCAGGTAATCGTGGTCACGTTGCCCGGATTATTCATCCCGTTCATCGGAGGCGTCCTGATCGACCGCTTCGACCGCCGCTATCTTGGCGTAGCGCTCGATTTGGCTCGCGGCTTCACTGTTTTGGCGACAGCATATATTGCCTGGCACGGTCATCTCGCGCTTTGGCATTTGTATCTCATGACCCTGGTTACTGGCGTCGCCTCGGCGATGTACTGGGCAACCGTCAATGCCCTGGTGCAGGAAGTGATTCCGCCGAGCCAATTTACCGCCGCCAACGCTGCCGTGCTCATCGGCGTGCAGAGTGGGCTGCTCATCGCGGGAGCCTTCGTCGGCTTTACTTACGATCGCGCGGGCATCGCCGGAATCCTGGTGATCGATGGGTTGACCTACTTTGTCTCGGCATATTGCCTGTACAAAGTTCGCAGCGGATACGTGTCGCCACGCGAGCATCAGAAGTATCGTGAATATTCCGAAGCCACTGAGCTCACCGCCGAAGCGCTCTCGAGGGGAGAAAATCCGGAAGTCGCCGAAGCTGGAATTTCGCTCGCGATGTACGCCGACCTCCGCGAAGGTTTTCAGTACCTCAAGCAGCAGCCACTGGTGCGCGCTTTGGGAATCACTCATTCCATTCTGATGGCCGGAGTAGTCAGCGCCAACGTAATGGTCGTGGCGCTCACCAGCGATGTCCTGCACGCCGGCGCGCGCGGGTTAGGCTATCTCGAATCCGGATGGGCGGCCGGCGCGATCGCTGGCGGATTGATCGCCACAAAATTGCGCGAAGAAGTCCGGCTTGCCTTGTATGTCGCGGCATTTGCGGGGCTCGCGCTGGGACACATGGCTGCTCCCTTCGTCGCGTTTCTTCTGGCCGCGTCACTATTGCAAGGTTTGTTCGGATTTTTTCGCGCGCTTGGCGGGGTGGTGGCGCAGTCCGCGCTCATGTCCATCGTTCCGCGCCATTTTATGGGCCGCACGCAATCGGCCATGGCCATCGTAACCACCGCGGTGCAACTGGCAATGTGCGTAGCGCTCGGATGGATAGCGGAAAGAGCGGGCATCATCGCGGGCTACACTTTGCTGGCTTTGCTTTACGCGGGCGCAACGCTTACGGCCTTTCGCGTGCGGCAACTGTTCAGAGTCGCGGCCGAATCGTAGAAGTTTCGCGATTAGACGTGCGGCAGGAATTTCACTGAAGTGTTAGTGAGGTCACTATGGAAATCATCACCATCGGCCCGTTTCTAAAGTATTTCGACAATGTGCGCGAACGCACGATGCGTGTCGCCGGCTGCATTCCGCCTGGCAAAATTGATTGGACCTACGCGCCGGGAAAATTCACTTTGGGCGATCTTTTGCGCCACATCGCCGTGACCGAGCGCTACATGTTCGCGGAAAATGTGCAGAATCATGACAGCCGCTACACCAGCCACGGCCCTGAATTGGCCGCCGATTATGACAGCGTGATCGAACTGATGAAGCGCTTGCACGCCGAATCCATGGCCATATTTGCCAAGCTGACAGATGAAGACCTGAAGCGCAAATGCAAAACGCCCGGCGGCGTGCCAATTCAAACTGCCAAATGGCTCCGCGCCATGGTCGAACACGAAGTGCATCATCGCGGCCAACTTTATCTTTATCTCGGTTTGCTTGGCGTGCCAACGCCGCCGCTTTACGGCCTGACTTCCGAACAAGTACGCTCCGGCGGCCATACCGAATAAATTTCCTACGTGAGTTTCAATTTCGGCAGCCCAAAAAATTCCGCGGTCCAAAAAAAACGCCCCCGATGTCGGAGGCGTTTATTCGAACGATTCAATCCGCTACTTCTATAGATAATCCCGGGAAGGCCCTTCCAAAAACGCTCGCAGCTTCCGCGAACGCGAAGGGTGCCGCAACTTGCGCAACGCCTTGGCCTCTATCTGGCGGATACGTTCGCGCGTGACGGCGAACGACTGTCCCACTTCCTCAAGAGTGTGCTCGCTGCCATCATCCAGCCCGAAGCGCATCTTGATGACTTTCTCTTCACGAGGCGTCAGGGTCTTCAACACCGAAGAAGTCTGTTCCTTCAAATTCAGGTTGATAACCGCATCCGACGGCGAAACTACCGCCTTGTCTTCGATGAAATCGCCCAGATGCGAATCCTCTTCTTCTCCGATCGGCGTCTCCAGCGAAATGGGCTCCTGCGCAATCTTCAGAATCTTGCGCACCTTGGAAACCGGAATATCCATGCGCTTGGCGATTTCTTCGCTGGTCGGCTCGCGTCCCAGTTCCTGCACGAGTTGCCTGCTGGTGCGCACCAGCTTGTTGATCGTTTCGATCATGTGCACCGGGATGCGGATGGTGCGTGCCTGGTCGGCGATGGCTCGCGTAATGGCTTGCCGAATCCACCACGTTGCGTAGGTCGAGAACTTATATCCGCGGCGCCACTCAAACTTATCTACCGCTTTCATCAACCCGATGTTGCCTTCCTGAATCAGGTCCAGAAATTGCAGTCCGCGGTTGGTATATTTTTTTGCAATCGAAACCACCAAGCGAAGGTTGGCTTCAATCAATTCTTTTTTTGCCTGGTCGGCTTCCGCTTCACCGCGATGGATGAAGGTCAGCGTGCGCTTGAGTTCGGTCAGCCCGACTTCGCTGGCGTCTTCAATGTCCTTCAGCTCGCCGCGCCGGTTACGCAATTCCTTGCGCGCTTCAAAAGCGACGTCGCCTTTCGCCACGTCCGCGCGCCGTTCCAGCCGCCCAGCCTCGCGCTCCAGTGATTGCAGCCGCTCAACCGTGCCGCGCATCTTGTCGATCAGCCGCTTCTTTTCAAAGGGATTAAAAACGATGGCGCGGATGGCCACGGAAATTTCCACGCGAGTGCGCGCCACTTCCCACTTGGCGCGAATATATGGCTTCTTTTTGGCTTTCGCAGTGTTGTCCAGCTTCACCGCTTGCTTCAAAGCCTGTTCATACAACTTGGCAATCTTGTCGATGTATTTCAGGGTCTGCTTGGTTTTGTTGGCGATCTTTTCTTCGGTTAGTTCTTCATCGTCAAACACAACGATTTCTTTGATGGATCGCGCGCCTTTGCGCAGATCCTCTCCAACCGCGATCAATTCCTTGATCACGATTGGCGAACGAGTGATCGACTTCATCACCACCAGTTGTCCGCGCTCAATGCGCTTGGCGATGGTTACTTCGCCTTCGCGCGTCAACAACGGCACGGTACCCATTTCGCGCAGGTACATGCGCACCGGGTCGTTGGTCTTTTCGAGCGAGCCGGGAGTCAGATCGAGGTCGCCGTCTTCGCTGTGGCCTCCTTCTTTCTCCACCACCACCACATCGTGGTCGCCGCCAGGTTCAGCGGACACTTCGACCGCGCGCGCCGCTTTTGCCGACGCCGCATCTTCGTAAATCTCAATGCCATTGCGCTCGAACGTCGTCAGAAGATCGTCAATCTCTTCCGAAGAATGCACTTCGGCCGGAAGCGAATCGTTCACTTCGTCGTACAACAAGTAGCCGCGCTCTTTGCCTACTGCAATAAGCTGGCGTACCGCATCATATTTTTCTTCAAGACCTGCTACAGCCACGAATACCTCCCGCGGTATCGGAACCCTAAAATTTTGTAATTTCTTTGTAAACCCTGGCCAGGTAAGCTTGACGCAAGCTTCGGCGCATGCCCCTTAAATTCAATCGAATTGTTCGTGAATGCCACCGCGCCGCAACACTTGCTTGCCGCTGAATCGTGTGCGTTGCCCAATTTCCCGCACACTCAAAACCCGCTGCGCCTGTAAATACATCTATAAGATGCAGTTAAGAGCCAAACAGTTACGCGCGAAGCCCTACTACGCTACACATTTAACTCTAGCCCCGTCAATCTATTAATCGTTGGAAATCGTAGAATATCTCTTCAGCACGATGGTTTCCACGGAATATTGCCGCCAAGCCCTCAATTGGTCACCACCTCGTCAACGTCCGGCAGCCAGCCGTCTCATCAATTCCTGCTTTTTCGAGAGCAACGTACGCATCTCCGCGGAAGCGGGATTGGCCTCAATACTTCGTTGCACTTCCGCTAAAGCCCGCTCCGTTTGCCGGTTTTGCAGTGATTCGATGCAGCTCTCTGCTTCTTCCCAGGTCAATTCGCTGGATTCCTCGAAAAGGATCTCGAACAACATTCGGCGATCGCGTTCCTCCAAGCTGGCGGCAATTTCCGTTGCTTCCATAGTGCCGCCCGCCAGATTTGCGGCGATTAGAGCTGCAAACACCTTTTCCGTTTCAAGCCCGGAGCACAATCCCGCATCGCTCAGCCGCTGTGCCAGCTCACGGCGAAAGCTGTCGGCTTCCGCCAGCATGCGGATCAATCGCCGCTCTACCGGCTTGGCGGCGCGGCCTACCAGCTCCGGGGCGACTTTTAAGCCGCTGCGTCTTTCCGCGGCGGCCTTGCTCAACGCCGCTCGCAACACCGGCTCTTCGAGCCTCAATTGTTGCGCGATGCGTGTGGCCCATTCCGACCGCAACAAGCGGTTCGGGATTTTCTGCACGTACGGCAAGAGAAAATTTACAGCGCGCAATTTCCCTTCGCCGGTCGAAAGGTCCATATGTCGCGCGCGCTCGATCAAATAGTCGACATACGGCGGCGCCTCTTTTAATAACTTGGTGTAGGCCTCGACGCCCATTTCGCGAATATAAAGGTCCGGATCCGCGTTTTTCAAATACTTGGCTCCATCGCCGGCGGTTAAATTCATTGTCGGTAATGCCAGCACGCGCACTTCAAAATCGTTTTCTAGCAGTAAAGAAATGGAACGCTCCGTGGCGAGTTGTCCTGCGGTATCGGGATCGTAGTTCACGATAACGCGCTTGGTGAAGCGCGACAGAAGTTTGATTTGCGGCTCCGCTAAGCTGGTGCCGCAACTGGCCACTACGTTACTGATGCCCGCGCGCGCCACGGCGATCGCATCCATGTAGCCTTCCACCAGCACCGCGAAATCCGCTCGCCGCAAAGCTTCCTTGGCGCGGTCCAGGTGATATAAAACATTGCTCTTCGAATAAATGGGAGTTTCCGGCGAATTCAAATATTTTGGCTGGTCGTCTCCCAGTGCACGACATCCAAAGGCCACAATCTTTCCTGAGTCATTGGCGATCGGAAAAGTGATTCTCCTGCGGAAGCGGTCGTACATTCTGGCGCTACCGTTCTGATCGCGCGATATGAGCCCTGATTCAATCAGCAACTGCTCTTTGTATTTCGGTTTCAGAAATCGCAGCAGCGCGTCGCCGCCGCTCGGAGCGTAGCCAATCCCAAAGCGGGCTATCGCATCTTTATCCAGACCGCGATCTTCGAGGTACGCTCGCGCCGCTTTGCCTTCCAGCGTCCCGCCGAGTTGCTGCGTAAAAAATGTCTGCGCTTCGCGGTGCATTTCCACCAGCAAAGTGCGCTGATGGTTTTCCTTGCGCTCTTCAGGCGAGCTGGCCTTCGGACGCGGAACGGCGATCCCGCATTTTTCGGCGACGATGCGGATCGCTTCCGGAAACGCAACCTTGTCCATCTCCATCACAAATTTGAAAACGTCTCCGCCTACTCCGCAACCAAAGCAGTGGTAAATTTGTTTTGTCGGATGCACCGCAAAAGAAGACGACTTCTCCGCATGGAAAGGGCACAGCCCGGTAAAATTTTGCCCGCTCTTCTTCAGACGCACGTATTCGCCGATGACCCGGACAATGTCCGCCTGCTGCTTCACCCGCTCCGCGAATGATCCCGCTTCCGCCATTTATGCTCGCAATTCGACGACGGTGACGGCTTTCCCGCCGCGCTCCTCGGTTTCAAAAGACTGGTTATCCACTAACGGATGCTTCGCAAGAAATTGCGCTATGCCTTTGCGCAACGCTCCCGTGCCGTGTCCGTGAATGATTCGTACCCGCGCGAGATTTGCCAGCGCGGCTTCGTCCAGAAATTTGTCCACGCGTTCGGTGGCTTCTTCCACCGTGCAGCCGATCAAATTAATTTCGCCACCGGTTCCTTCATCGCTGGCTTGGGCGCGCACGGTAATACTGCCCTTTGCTGACCGCGCTCCGCCTACAGTGCTCGGGCCTTCCACACTGGTAATCTCGTCGAGACCTACCTTCATGCGCAGCGGTCCAGCTTCAATTTCTGCCGAGGTCCCGTCAATACGGCGCAACACTACCGGCTTGCTGAATCCGCGCACATGAATCCGCGCACCCGGCTGTAATTGGGCTTGAGTGAGTGCTTCTTTCCCGGCCGCGGGCACGCCAAGATCCTGTTGCGACTCCGAAATTGTTTGTACCACCGCGGCATTCATTTCTTCACGCGCTTCGCCTCGCACATCCTGCGCCTTGCGCCGCGCGAACTTGTCGAGTGATCCGCGCAACTCTTTTTCTTTTACCGCTTCCACGACGCGCGCAACATTCTCGTCGAAGCGCTTCTGCATCTCTGCGAATTTTTCTTCGAGCTCCCGGATGCGGTTTTGCTGCCGCCCCACCCACTCATCGCGCAATTTCTTGCGTTCTTCATCCAGCGCATGCCGTTCCGCGGTCATCTGCTGCTGCATGCGGTCGAGTTCGTCGCGGCTGCGATGCAGATAAGCAATCAAATCCGCGGCCTCGAGTGCCTCCGGCGCCATCAAGGCGCGTGCGCGCGCGATAATCGGCTCGGCGATTCCCAACCTTCGCGCAATCGCGATGCCGCTGGACCCGCCGGGCACACCAACCATCAGCCGGTACGTGGGTCGAAGATTTACGTCGTCAAACTCCACGGCAGCATTCACAACTCCTGGCGTTGTCGAGGCATAAGTTTTCAAGCGATCATGGTGCGTGGTCGCCAACACAATGCAATTTTTCACGCGAAATTCATCCAGCAGCGCTACGGCCAGTGCTGCTCCCTCCTCCGGCGCAGTACCCGTTCCCATTTCATCCACCAACACGAGCGATTCGGGCGTAGCCGCTTCCAACATGGCTTTCAGATTCAGCATGTGCGCGGAAAAAGTAGAAAGATCAGCGGCAATGGACTGCTCGTCTCCAATGTCCACCAACACCCGGTCAAAAAACGGGAGTACTGCGCGTTGCGCCGCCACCGGAATGCCAGATTGCGCTGATAGCGCCGCGATGCCGGTGGTTTTCAGCGCAACCGTTTTCCCGCCAGTGTTCGGTCCGCTGATCACCAACACTCGCTCTTCACCACCAAGCGCCAGTGTCATCGGCACCACCGCGCGGCCTTCCTTACGCAATTTATTTTCGAGCACTGGATGCCGCGCAGCCTCCAGTCGCAGTTCGTTGCCTTCCGAAAATTCCGGTATCGCGGCATCAAACTCCTGAGCAAACCGCGCCCGCGCAAATACGCTGTCCAATTCCGCGATAGTTTCCGCCGCCAGCACTAACGGTTCGCGTACGCGCTGCAGTCTTTCCGTGAGCTCGCGCAATATGCGCACAATCTCCGCAGCCTCATCCTCACGCAGTTGTACCAACTGGTTGTTGGTCTCCACCGTCTCCAGCGGCTCCATGAAAATCGTCTGCCCGGTCGCGCTTGCGCCGTGAACCACTCCCGGCACGCTGCGCCGATTTTCCGCACGCAAGGGAATCACGAAGCGATCATTGCGCAAAGTGACGTAGTCTTCGCCGGCCTCCGCATTCTTGGTGCGCAAGATATGCTTGAGTGTTTTCTGGATGGCGTCGCGCGTCTGAGTGAGGCTTGCACGTATCCTTCGAAGCGCGGGTGAAGCATCGTCGCTGATCTCGCCATTGGGCAGCACGCTTCTGCGAATGACCGTCAGCAAGTCTTTAAACTCACTTAGCGCAGCCGCGCGAGCTGCCAGCAGCGGAAATTTTGTCCCTTCTTCGCGAAACTGCTGGCGCAACCATCCGGCGGTCTCCAGCAAAGTCGCCGCGTCCAAAAATTCCCGCGCTTCCAGAACCATCCCCGGTCCCTCGATACGCTCGAGCCAGTTTTGTGGATCGGCCAGCCCTCCAAATCCCAGTTCGCGAGCGGCGCGCAGCCACTCCCGCGCTTCGCGAATCAACGCAAACGCCGCGCTAATCGCAGAGCGGTCCATCCCAGGCTGCAAGCCATCCACAAACCTTCGCCCCGGCGCACAAGTCGTTCTCTGCCGCAACAACTCCAGCAGCTTGTCGAATTCCAATACATCCAACGCCGTGCGCGACATTTCTCGTTTACATTCCCTTTACTAAACCATTCCACAAAAAGTCCGCGGCTTCTTCTGACGTCGCCACAGTCCTCAAAATCTGCGCCCGCGATTCTACCCATGGATTTTCCCGCCCCACTTCCACTCCACGCACGCAATTTAAAATCGGCGCCCAAAATTCCCCGAGTGCCACAAACGGTTTCGCCGGCATCACCGACTTGTTCATCATTTCCCAGACCACTGCCAGCTCCGCCAAAGTTCCAGTACCGCCTTTACAAGCCACAAATCCATCCCCTAAACGAATAATCTCAAACAATCTTTCCTGCCAGCTTTTCACGCGCACTTCCACATCGACCCACGCATTGGCTTTGGCCGCCGGAAAAAAGTCCGCGGTCACCCCGTAGGTCTTGCCGCCAGCTTCTTTCGCGCCTCGCGACACCGCTTCCATCGTGCCGCCATACGCGCCAGTGCATATCGCCAAGCCTTTTTTCGCGAGCACGCGCCCCAGCTCACGCGCCTCCGCATATTCAGCATCATTTTCGCGCGGCCGTGAACTCCCAAACACGCTGACAATCATTTCCGTTTTCATGTTTCTTTGCCGCTTACTGTGGTTGCTTGTGTTCGCGGGAGCGTTTGGCGGGCACGGTATTAAATTCTTCGATCATCGCCAGGCACAGTCCGTTCATCGCATCCGTGGTCTCATGATTCTTCCCGTATTCATTGTTGCTCATAAAGGAAAACGCCAGTCTTCGCCCACCGGCGGTATCCGCGAATCCCGACATGGTTCTAACGTGCTCCACCGATCCGGTCTTGGCATGCACTCTTCCGGCTGCGGGCGTATTTTTCATGCGCTCTTCCAGCGTCCCGTCAACTCCAGCCACAGGCAGTGACGCAAAAAAGCTTTCAAACCACGGCCGCGTTTGCGCGTACCGCAACAGGGCAAGCATCGCTCGCGGAGTGACCATGTCGTGCCGCGATAGCCCCGATCCGTCGGTCTGGATCATGTCCTGGGGAGCAATTCCCACCTGGGCGTAAAAGTCCGCCACAAATTTCGCGACGTCATCGAAAGAATTCCAGGTCCCAGCTTGCCGCACGGCCGTCCGCAGCAACACTTCGGTGTGCAAATTCTGACTGATCTTATTTACAAGCTTCACGGAGTCGCCTAAGGGTATCGAGACATGTTCCGCCAACACCGTCGGCGTGATCCCTTCCACCGTGATGGCCTCGTGTCGCGCTCGAACTCCGCCGCCAATTTCCACCCCGCGTTGTTCCAGCAGCGCCTTTAATAACGTGGCCGCATGCAGCGCGGGCTCTTCAATCGCGAGCACCAATTTTCGCTGCGCGCTTTTTTCCGGCAGCGTTCCACGCACCACCACCAAGTGCGCCCCAGGCTCACGTGTCAACGTCAAATCAGCTTTAACATTGGCCGCGCTGGTGGTTACCTGGTTATCCACTATGAAGTCCTGAGTGCGCGGCGCTACCACAACTTGCACCGCATCGCCTGCAATCTGTCCGGGCGTAAGCGTCACCGTCGCAGTGTTGTCGTTCACCACCAGCGCCGAAATCGCCGCTCCGTATTCCCAAACCATGTCGTCAATTTCCCAACCGTTGGGATAGCGCTCCCTCGGAAAGTAGCTGTCATCGCCGACCACATCGCCGGACATTTTCTTTAGGCCCTTGGCCACCAAAGCGTCGACAAGTTGCGCCAGGCCTCGTTCTGGCGGCCCATCGAATTCTTCCTTCAAATTAAATGGAAATTTGCGATTCGAAAGATTGGGATCGCCCCGGCCCACCAGCACCAGGTCCGCGCTCAACTCTCCCTCTGGCGAAACAACTCCGGTACTTTCCAATGTGGTATGAAACCGAAACTCCGGGCCAAGTTTGTCCAGCGCCAGCGCGGTCGTAAACAGTTTCATATTGGATGCCGGCACAAAATACTTCACTGCATTCTGCTCGTACAGCGTTTGGCCCGTTTCCGCATCGGCAATCAACAAGCCCCACTCGCCCCTACTGTTAGGCTCCGCTCCCAGCAGCGCGTCCACTCTCTTCTCGAAGCGCGACGTTGCGGCGGCCGCACCGGTAGCGCTGTGGCGGTTTGTTTTCTTTTGCGCCAGCGCTGCGGGCGGATTCAGAAACAAACTACAAAACACAAGCGCCCATATCGTCGCAGCGCATTTCAAACTCACTCGCCCGGTACTCATGTCGCTCCCCGCTGGTAAATTACGGTCAACGAAAGTATAGTCGAAGCGCCGCGGATCACTCCCCTTAGAGCGCTCGCTCATCATTGGCGATGCGCACTCGGGTCTGAGAACGGAAAGTCCGCTGGTCGCGTCCACGTTAACCGTTTTTCCAACTATTGCGTCAAAAATCGAAACCGAGGTGAATTGAAAATGAAGCGATTGCTTTCGTTGTTGGCCGTGGCCACACTCGCGCTGCCGGTATCTGGCGCAGATAGCAAAGTAACTGAGCGGCTCCAGAATTGCGGCACGGTGCTGCGGGAAATTATGGATATTCCCGAAGACATCCCACAAGACCTGATCGACAAGGCCGAGTGCATCATTGTTTTTCCGTCCGTCCTCAAAGCTGCCTTTGTCGTGGGCGGCAGTTATGGCCGTGGCGCAATGACTTGTAGAACCGGCGAGCATTACAGCGGCCCGTGGAGCGCGCCATCCATGATGGTTATGGAAGCTGGGAGCGTCGGGTTCCAGATTGGCGGACAGGCCACCGACTTCGTGTTGTTGGTGATGAATCCTCGCGGCGCTCACTCCATGCTCAAGAACAAGGTAAAACTGGGCGCAGATGCCTCCGTTGCTGCGGGCCCCAAGGGACGCACCGCGGAAGCTTCCACAGACGCAGCCCTACGCGCCGAAGTTCTCAGCTATTCACGTTCACGAGGGCTGTTTGCCGGAATTTCGCTGGCAGGAGCGAGCCTGCGGCCGGACAACGATGCCAATGAGGAGCTCTATGGAAAAGGTATTGAAGCTCATGACATCGTTTTCGGTCATGGCGTAAAAATACCGAAGGCAGCGCAGCGCATGATTTCCTATCTCGATCGCCGCAGCCCAAAAAACACTTCGGATCCGCGATCCTTGCGCGAAGACTAATTTGCTAAGTTGCGCGTAAACTCGCCTTATAGGCCTCCAAGAAAACATTCAGTAAGAGCTTCAGCTATAAGGGAACTCCCAAGGCATCAAGGGCTTGGGAGTTCCTTTTCTGTATGCATGGAAATTGACCTAGAAAAATGATTGCCGCGCGACCATGTATGACTTATAGTCATATATGGTTAATGGTCATATGAACTCTTCATCCACAACTGTTGCTCCGGACCGCCGGCAGAGACGTTCCTCGCAGACCCGGGAACGCCTGTTTCGTGCTGCTCTCGATCTCTTCGCCAAGCACGGCTTCGCAGACACCACTGTGGAGGACATTACCAACGCCGCCGATGTCGGCAAAGGCACATTTTTCAACTACTTCCCCAGCAAGGATCACATTTTACTGGCCTTCGGTGAAATGCAACTCAGCAAGCTCGAATCCATCATCGACAATCTTCGCAATTCCCATGAACCGGTTCCTCAATTTCTTCGCACCCTTGCTGTGCGCATGACCGAAGAGCCGGGCCGCAATCCGTCGCTCATGCGCGCCTTGCTGCTCGCCAATTTGTCGAGCACCCCGGTACGCGACGGTATGCGCATTAACCAGACCCGAGGACACCGATTGCTCACTGAATTTGTGGAAATTGGCCAGCAGCGCGGCGAGCTGCGCAAGGATCTGCCGGCGAGTGATATCGCTCACGTCTTTCGCCAAACCGTTTTCGGGACCCTGTTGATCTGGTCCCTGTATGGGGACGATTCGCTGTCCTCCCGCATTCGCACGGCTTTCGACGTGCTTTGGCAAGGCTTATCGCCGCGTGATGGTCTAGCACCTGCTGTTCCTGGGGTAGAACAGGGAGGCGCGACATGAGTCGTAAGAATATTGCGATCTTAGTCGTGCTGATCGTTCTGGTTACCGCAGCAGTCGTATCTGCACGATGGTTTCACGGCCGCGACGAATCCACGCTGCAAGGATCCGGCACCGTGGAAGCGCGCGATATCCGCGTTGGCTCCAAAGTCGGAGGACGCATCGACAAGGTGCTGGTTCGCGAGGGCGATTACGTAAAAGCGGGCCAGATTCTGATTACCTTTGACGACAAGGAATTGCAAGCCGCTCTCGGGCAATCACGAGCCGCGTGGGAAAAAGCTCACACCGGTTCTCGTCCGGAAGATATTGCCCAGGCGCGAGCCGCCACCGCGGAGGCCAAAGCCGACTACGAGCAACGCAAGAACGGCTATCGCAGCGAGGATATCGCCGCGGCTCAATCGGACCTCGATCGCGCCAATGCGGAAGAAGTGCGAACCCACAATGATTTCGACCGCTATGACGCTTTAGCGAAAAAAGATCTGGTCTCGCGCCAGCAACGCGACGCCGCCGAAGCTGCTTGGAAAGTGGCGGCCGCCCAGCAAATAAATGCCCAGCAAAAATTGGCCGAGCTTCAACGTGGGTACCGTCCAGAAGAAATCGCGTCCGCCGAAGCGCGCTATCGCGCGGCACTGGCAACCCAGGAAAAATTCGAACACGGCAGCCGCGCTGAAGATATTGACCTCGCCAAAGCTGCTTACAACTACGACGCCGCGCGTGCCCGCGAAGCGCAAGTCGTTTCCCCGGCTGATGCAACGGTGGAAGTGCTGGACGTCCGACCGGGTGATCTCATCGCGCCCAATACGCCGGTCGCCACACTCCTTGAGCGCGATCAGGTGTACGTCCGGATTTACATCCCCGAAACGGAAATTGGACGCGTGCGCTTGGGCCAGCAGGCGGAAGTTCGCGTGGACTCTTTTCCGAACACCGCTTTTAACGGCGTCGTGGAGCAAATTAATCAGCAAGCCGAATTTCTTCCCCGCAACGTGCAGACTCGCAGCGAACGGGTGCACGAAGTAATCGGCGTAAAAGTTCGCGTCAATGACACCACCGGCGGTGTACGTAGTGGCATGGCGGCTGACGTGAAGTTGAAACCTGCGAATTAAATTTATGCCCGCCAATAACGGACAACGGCCGGAAGAAGCCTCCATCTACGCGAAAAATCTGGTTCGCCGTTTTGGCGATTTCGTCGCTGTCGACGGCGTCAGCTTCCGCGTCGAAAAAGGAGAAATTTTCGGTTTCCTGGGCCCCAACGGCAGCGGCAAAACTACCGTCATCAAAATGCTTACTGGTCTGTTGCCACTTAGCGAAGGCTCTGCCTGGGTGGAGGGCCTGGACGTGCGCACCGATGCGGAGTCTGTCCGTGAACGCATCGGCTACATGTCTCAAAAATTCAGTCTGTACGATGACCTTACAGTCACCGAAAATTTGCAGTTCTACGGGCGCATTTACAGCCTGCCACCAGCGCGCATGAAGCAGCGTATCGATGAAATCGTCCAACTCAACGGATTGGGCCCGTACATGAATCGCCTCGCGGCCCGCCTCTCTGGCGGGTGGAAGCAGCGTTTGGCGCTGGGTTGCGCAATGCTTCACGAACCTAAACTTTTATTTCTCGATGAGCCCACTGCAGGCATTGATCCCGTCGCGCGAAGAGAATTATGGGATTTATTGTTTGAGTTGTCTGGCCACGGCATCACCTTCTTCGTCACCACTCATTACATGGACGAAGCCGAGCGCTGCAGCCATGTCGCATACCTTTATTACGGCAAACTCATTGCCGATGGCACTCCCGTCGAGCTGAAAAAAATTCCCGACGTGCAGCCCGCTGGCACCAAGCGCGTCGAAATCAGCACTCCTGAAGTGACCCGCGCGCTTAAAGTGGCGCGCAAAATTCCCGGAATTCGCAGCGCGACAATTTTTGGCGAATCCATCCACGCGCTCGTGGAAGACTCTTTTGACCTTCCCGACCTTCGCGCACAATTGCTCAAAAACGACATCGCTGTCACCGACATCCGCCCTCTGACCCCCAGCCTGGAAGATGTTTTTGTTGAGCTTACCTACAAGCATCAGGCGCAACTGGAGATCGCCCGTGAATAATCTCTTTCGCGGCTTCCGCGCCGTTTTTTACAAAGAAGTGCTGCACGTGCGGCGCGATTCCGCCACCCTGTTTTTCTCATTATTCATACCGCTGATTCAGATGTTTGTGCTGGGTTTCGGCATAGACACCAATGTGAGACAGGTTCATACCGTGGTTTTTAATGGTGACGGCAGGCGCGAAAGTCGCGAACTCATCGACCGTCTAAAGAATTCCGACACCTTCAATATCATCGACTATGTGACCAACGACCACGATCTTAACGATGACATCATCTCCGGCCGCGCCCGCGTGGGCATAAAAATTCCCGTGGACTATTCTGACCGCCTGATCCACAACATGAGCTCCCAGGTCTTGGTGCTCATCGATGGCTCCGATTCGTCTGTCGCCGGGCAGGCCATTAACGTAACCACCGCCATCGGCCTGGACGAATCACTTCGCCGCGTACTTGCCGACCGCGCCACCTTCGCGGTGGACATGCGCCCAAAATTACTGTTCAATCCCGACTCACGCTCTCCAAATTTCCTACTCCCCGGGCTCACGGCCATCTTGCTGCTTAACGTCACCACTTTTCTTACCGCCTTCGCCATCGTACGCGAAAAGGAACGCGGCACTCTGGAGCAACTTTTTGTGACGCCGGTGCGCCCATTCGGCTTGTTGTTGGGAAAATTGCTCCCCTATTTCTTCATCGGCTTTACCGAGCTTTGCCTGATTCTTACGTGCATGCGTTTTATTTTTCAGGTGCCTATCCACGGCAGCGTTTTCCTTCTCGCCTTGCTCTCGTTGCCTTACCTGTTTGTATCGCTTTCACTGGGCATCTTAATTTCCAGCAAAGCAGGCACGCAGGGCGAGGCCATGCAACTCGCCTTCGTTACTATCCTGCCCAGCATTTTCTTTTCCGGCTATATCTTCCCGCGCGAAACCATGCCTATCTTTTTTCGCGTCATCAGTTATTTCGTTCCCGCCAGCTATTTCATCAACATCACTCGCGGAATTATTCTTCGCGGCGCGGGAATCCAACATCTGTGGATGGACGGCCTGGCACTTTTCGCCATGGGCACATTTTTGCTGATCGTCGCGGCACGCCGTTTCCAGAACAAAGTCATCATGGCATAAGCCCTGGTATCACCGCGCTGCAATCTGCTCTTCTCGCGAACCTAACTCGCTTTACTCAGCGAACAATTCTGAATTCGCTCCAACCCGTGATTCCCCGCACCGCCATTCCACGATAGCGGCATCTTCCACATTCCTACCGAAGACAGGCCCACGCTTTTTGCCAACGGCATTACCAAGAGTCATTCCGACCGAAGCAGGCCGACGTTTGTTCCTCTCGTTCGTCCGCGAACGAGTCGGTCTGCGCAGCGGAGGAATCTCTTTCCGATCCCTCGCGCAAGCCAAGTGTCAAATCATCCAGAAATTTCTTCAAGCACGACATCCCACACGCCAACCTCACCTTGCGGCAGTTTTCTCACTCTCACGAGAGCTAACTCGCTTTACTCAGCGAACAATTCTGAATTTGCGCCAACCCACGATTCCCCGCTCCGCCATTCCACGACAGCGACATCTGCGGACAACCTCCTGTTCTGGTCCTCTCCTCCCATGGCCTCGTCGAAAATCCGTGCTGTTTGCGAATTCTCGCCACGCGCTCCGCAACTTTTCGCCGGTATTCTTCCGGCGCATAGCCATTTTTCGCGTACCACTCCTCGTATTGTTTCGCCAACCGCGGAAACTTCTGCCGCACGAACGGGAGGAACTGCTTCGCTGACGACGGCATAAGAAACAGCGCATTCGAGAAAAACAATTGTGCGCCGGCCGCGCGCACCGCCGAAGCCACCGCTTCCAAATCTCCATCGCGATCGGTTATTCCAGGAATCAGCGGCGATGCCGAAACTCCTACCGCTAATCCTGCATCGCTCAATTGCTTCACCGCCGCAACACGCAAATCCGGCCGTGGCGCTCGCGGCTCCAGAAGCCGCGCCAACCTTGGCCGCAGAGTGGTAATCGTTACGTTTAGAGAAAGCGACGATCGCTCCGCAATGCGCTTGAATACATCAATATCGCGCACGATTTGATTAGACTTCGTAATTACGGAAATACTCAGGCCCTGGCGTTTCGCCAATTCCTCCAGGCAAGCTCGAGTAACGCCGTATTCTTTTTCCGCCGGCTGGTAAGGATCGGTCGCCGTCCCGATGGCGATATGGTCCGGGTGCTCGCCGCCGGATGCCTGCGACTGATAGGAATATTTGCGTGCCACATCCCACGCCAGCAGTGCTGCCGCATCCTTCTTCACGTATATCTTTTTCTCGAATTCGCCGCCGTCCAGCTCCATGTATTCGTGGGTGTACCGCGCGTAGCAGTAATGGCAGCCAAATTCGCAGCCACGATAAGGATTAATGGTCCATTCGAATGGCACACGCTGCGAGTCGCAGCGGTTCAGAATGGATTTAACCGGCAATAAAAAGTACTCCGGCCGCTCAGATGAAGTCCGGCGAGTTTCTGCCGGAGGAGATTTTGCTGCGAGGCGGGCTATACCTGTCAGCGGCTGATTTACACCGCTGCCAGGCGTCACAACAGCAGCACGGGTACCGGTCTCGGGCAGGTTTTGGGAGCCTGCCGAAACCGCTGGTGACGGGGGGCAATCCGCCACGTTCGTACCCGGGTTGCTGTTGTGTGGATCGCGAGCGACCGGGGCAGGGTCTGCGATCCCATTCTTTGGGCTTTGCATGTCAGGACCATCGGGAAAGAGAGACGCGGTGGTTGATGGTGCGATGCGCCGTCGAGCGAACGCTCTCGCCGGCGAGGGGAACGACATTGGGGACATAGCCCACCTCGAAGCACTTCCGAGTATTTCGCTTTTTGTTCGCCTAGTCAACAACTATTTTCGCCTTTTCTTCGCACGAGCCATTTTGTCGGCTTAATTACAACAGTTCCATTCCTACGCCGTTCGGCCGAATTGCCTCCGTCGCTTCTGCAGAGTATTCTGCCAAAGCCTTAAACTCTTAGAACACGCACGCCATCCCGGAGGGACACACCGAGTATGTTTTTGCGTTTACTCTGCCTGACATGCTCGTTGCTTTTCTGCGCTAACTTCCACAGCAATCCGTGCTTCGCCCAGCAAGCCGGGGCACCTCCCCAGCAACCTACCCAAGTACCGAAGCCCGCGCAGGCTCCAGCGAGCCCGCAATCGACGCATTACCCCATCCTTCTTCTCGGGCACGGCAGCGATCCAGTTTGGAGCGTGCTCATCGGCCAGAAAGGCCCCGAACGATTTGACCGCGCCAATTACCCGCCCATCGCGCTTGAACCGGCGAATGCCAGCCCAGAGGTGCCGGAAGCGTGGGTCTATCGCGCCAAAGATATTGCCACGGGTGCAGACGTGACGATTCATCTCACGCGCGAGGTGTGCATCGATTCGGCAGCACCCAATGCTCTCGAGACCACGCTGAAGCCGACACCGACGTCGGCTGAAAAACCCGCAACATCCGCCACGCCTCCTTCAACGATTGCAAAGAATGCGTTTCGCATCGTGCTGGAACACGGTCAGATCGGCACATTCCACGGCTGCGCCCGCGTCGCCGCGGAACTTTTTCCGAAAATCGTGAACCAGAGCGCGGACGACGACGACACCGACAAGAAAAAACCGCCGGTTACGGCCATCACCAACTTTAAAGCTCCCACAGCGGTAGCCTATGTAACTTCGACCGGCAAAATTATCGTCAGCCGTGGCGCGTCCAAAAAAGTAATTCCTGTGGCCGGCACCGAGCTCTCGCTTTCTCACGACGGCAAAAAGCTTCTCTACACCCGCAACGATTCCAAAATGGGCTCCGAGCGCACCATCGTGCTGTACGATTTCGACGGGGCGCGCTCTAAAGATTTGGTCCATGGCACTGTACGCGAAGCTTTCTGGGCGCCGGACGATTCGCGCCTAGCCTATCTGCAATCGCAGGATCAAAAATGGCGCGTGGTCTCTTCCCACGTCAGCACGCCAGAAACCGCTACGCCTCTTTACAACGGCGACGTGGATTCGCTGCAAGGCTGGACAGATGTCCACACGGTGCTAGCAAACGACCCGCAGAGCCTTTCCTGGATCGCTGACGACCGGCCGCAACAATCCGTGCCGTTGAAAGAAATCTACGGCGACACATTCCGGGTATCGGATTCCGACACAATTCGCATCAATCCCGTTAACCCCGATTTATTGCTGGTCTCTGCAAAGTTTTTCACTGCGCCGGCTGGCGCTCCTCCTGATGCAGCCGGAATTTTCCTGTATGAAATCCGCGCTAAGCGGCGCGTCGTTCTAACTCCGCCGGAGCAGTGGTCCAGCCACGGCGAATGGTCTCGCGACGGTATCCAAATCTTCTATACTCGTCGCATGTCGGCCACCTCATCGGTGACCTACCGGATTTTCTGGGACGGCAGCGGCGCTCGCCGTTATGTGGATGGAATCGATTTCGTAGTCGGTCAGTAAAGAGTCGGAGAACAAATCATGGCCAGCAATATTTGGGCAGCTCCAATAAAGCGAGCATCAGTCACGAGAACGTCGATCGTTTACGGCGCGTTCGCTATTATTCTGTTGATCGCCCAGCCGCTGCGAGCGCAACAACCCTCGCCGAATCCCGGCCCCATACCCCCGCCTTCACAGCCGGCTCCCAATTCCCCTAGCGCTCCAACCGCTCCTGTAGCCCCGGCCAATCCTCCGGCAGGCGCTTCTCCTTCAGCGCACATGATGCGCACCTGGCGCCGCCTCACGTACACGTGCGACGGGGACGCTAAGGTGGTCGTGAACTTACACGCAAAACAGGCTCGCGTGGTCTATAAAGGTCACACCTACAACCTGCAGCAGGTCGACGAATCCGAAGGTGAGAAATATACCGACGGTGCAGTCGTCTGGCGCATCAAGGATGAAGTCGGGATTCTCGACCGTTCTGCAAAATCCGGTGGCAACAGATCTCTGGCCGCCGGTTGCCATTTGCAAAGTACCGGCACCGCGTCCCCGGCACCTCCGCCGGCCCATCGTTGAGGCAGAGAATAGTCCTTTGTTCATTGGCCGATACGCCGCACCTGTACTCTTGCTAAATCGCCGTTCCTATTCAGCAGCTATAATCTAAGGATGGAAAGCGGCACTCCAACCACGGCTGAAAAACCTCGCCAAGTGGCCATCCTCGTTCTTGAAGAGGACGCGGAAAACGCCGAGGCCGTTCGCCAGCTTCTCGATTCCGAAGGCTGGCGAGTCCACATCGTCACCGACACGACTCTTCTTTTAAACGAACTTCGCAACGGCGAATGGGCCCTGGTAGTAGCCAACCTGGCCGTCACCGGCACAGATAGCGCGGCCTTCATCACCTTGCAGGAACTGGCCTCCGTCACAGCGGAAGATGGCGGCCGCATCCGGGTGCTTTATATCGTTCCGGAAATGGCCGACATCAAATATGTGCAATCGCTGGAGCAAGCCCGTCTTCCTTACGTAGCCAGGCCTTTTAATTTCCACGATTTTGTTCAAAAAGTCAGCGATCTGCTATTCGAGGTGCACGCGATCGCCGCTCCGCTCCGCCAGGTCAGTCGTGAATTCGGCATAGAACGAAAAAAGAAATTGGAAGCCAGCCGCACCAACAAGAGTATGTTCGCTTCGCGCGAGGCCTACACCTACTCCGAGGAAGAAGTGGCGGAATACGAGCGGCAGGAAGCTAGCTCCAGCAGGCGCCACAAACCACGCATCAATCTCGGCGATCCCAATGGGTAGGCCGTCTCGCACCACAATTTCTTTTTGCCGCTTCTTGCCGGACAAATTTCCCTTCTTCATTTCGCGCTGCAAGATTTTGTTAGCGGCTCGTTCTAATCCCGTGCGCTCACGCACAGGAGGTTTCACATGGAACGCTCGCTATTGGGTGCCCTAGCCGGCACTCTTCTCGGAATCAGCGCGTTAGGAAGTGCCGCTTTCGTATGGGCTGGCTCAGGGTCGCCCGGTCCGCAACCCAAACCGGAAGGCGATTGGCACCTTCTCGATCCCATCACGTACGAAAATATTTCCATTTTTCCGGTGATCAGCTCTGTATCGCGGGATACCAGTGCATTCGTCACGCTGGACGAGGGACTCTCCAGCGGTGAAGTGATCGTCCGCGAGCAAGGTAGCGACGGCATGGCGCGTAGCCGCGGTGTCGCGTTGCCGCAATACAACTCCAGTGCGTCGGTGAACCAACTCGTTTTGATCAATCGCGGGAAGCGGCCCGTTGTCCTTCTGGCTGGCGAACTCGTCAGCGGAGGTAAGCAGGATCGCATCATCGCCAAAGACCGCATCGTCGCTCCCGGCTCCGATCCGCTGCCGCTGGATGTTTTCTGCGTGGAACACGGGCGCTGGTCCTCCGGATCTCAATTCAGCGCCGCTAATACCATGGTTCATCCCAGCGTTCGGGAGCAAGCCGCGGTCAACCAGAGCCAAACCGAGGTATGGGATTCGGTGCAGAAAGGAACTACCTCAATCGTTACCGCCGCACCCGGTGCAGCGCCGCGCATCGAAGCAAGAGAACTCAATGACGCCTTGGCCAGCGCCCCAACACAGTCTTACTCAAAAATTTATCAACACAGCAGAGTTGGCGTTTCTGTTGACGCCTTCGTCGACGAAGTACAACGGCGTTTCGCTCGTGCGACTTCGGGCGTCAAGGGTGACCACATCGTCGGTGTCGTCGTGGCTTATGGAGGAGAAGTGGCCTGGAGCGACATCTTTGCATCCAGTGATCTGTTCCATCACTACTGGCCCAAGCTGCTTCATAGTTATGCTGTCGAAGCTCTAGCCCGCCCTACGTTTCGGGAAGTTGCTTCCCGCGACGATGCCGGCGAATTTCTGCGCCGTCTGCGCGGCCGTGAGCAGGTGGAGAGCGAGCCCGGTGTTTACCGCTGGTCCGAAATCACCGAAGGCCGGCTGGCGCAAATCGAACTGGAGGCCTTGGATCCCAAGCCGATGACGCTGCACCGCCTGCTGCTGCACCGCACCAGCTAATGTTTTTTGAGGGTTCCGCAAGGGCGGAATGGAACGTTTCGCCCTAGTGAGTTTTTCTCATCTATTGGCTGGGCGCTCGCAAATCACCGCTAAGCTTTTTCACCGTGCTCTTATCGTCAAGCGCGGCGAGTAACTCCGCCGCGGTACCGCGCCACGAGGGATGCTTCAAGCCCGGCGCGATTTCCGCCAGCGGGGCGAGGACGAATCGCCGCAAATGCATGCGTGGATGCGGCACTTGCAGCTCCGGCGAATCAATTGTCTGCCGGCCGTAAACTAAAATATCCAGATCGATCAACCTTGGACCGCGCGCCACTAGTTTTTTGCTGCCCATTCGCTTCTCAAGCTCCCTTAGTCTTTTAAGCAGCTCTATCGGCGCTAGGGTGGTCTCTCCCTCCACCACACAATTCAAAAACCACGGTTGCTCCAACAGGTCCACCGGTTCCGTCTCATAAATCGACGAAACCTGCTTTATTTTCAACCCCAATTCCGGAAGTGCAGCAATCGCAGCGCGAAGATTTTTCTCGCGGTCTCCAACATTCGACCCCAGTGACAATAAGACAATTTCGGATTTTATTGCTTGCACTGATTGTCTCTGCGCCAAATTATGTTTCGATTTTTTCGGCGAGTTCGGATTCATAACGACAACAAGAGAAGCCCGGCGTGAGATTCGTGATCGCGCAGAAAATCAAAATAGTCGCGGCTGGCGTCTCGGAAGGTCTCTGCCGAAATATTCATAAGCCCGCGGAGTCGCCATCCGCCCGCGTGGCGTGCGATCGATCATCCCAATCTGCATCAAGTACGGCTCGTAAATTTCTTCGATCGCGTCTTCTTCTTCGCTCAGCGCGGCCGCCAGCGTGCCAACGCCCACCGGGCCGCCTCCATATTTATCAAGCAACGCCAGCATCAGGTTGCGATCCACCTCATCAAGCCCCTGCTCATCCACGCCGAGCATCGCGAGAGCTTCCTGCGCGACCGCCTGAGTGATGCGCCCCGCAGCGCGGACCTCCGCGAAGTCGCGCGCCCGCCGCAGCAATCGATTAGCGATGCGCGGTGTCCCGCGGCAGCGGCGCGCGATCTCCTCCGCGCCGGCCTCGTCCATCTCAATATTCAAAATCTTCGCCGAGCGCCGAATAATTATCAGCAAATCCGCCGGCTCGTAAAAATCCAGGCGGTGCACAATCCCAAATCGTGATCGCAAAGGCGCGGTAATCAATCCCGCGCGGGTCGTCGCCCCAATCAAAGTAAAATGCCCTAACTGAAAAGGATGAATCCGCGCGCCCGGTCCCTGCCCGATGATCAAGTCGACGCGAAAATCCTCCATCGCCGGGTACAGCACTTCTTCCACGGCCGGTTGCAAGCGATGAATCTCATCCAGAAAAAATACTTCCTTCGTTTCCAGCGAAGTAAGAATCGCCGTCAAATCCCCTTTGCGCTCCAGCAATGGCCCCGCGCTGGTTTTGATCGGCACTTGCAGCTCGTTGGCGATAATCTGCGCCAGCGTGGTCTTCCCCAATCCCGGCGGGCCATACAGCAGCACGTGATCGAGCGCTTCGCCGCGGCTGCGCGCCGCCTCGATGGCAATCTGAATATTTTCTTTTACGCGTTTTTGCCCGATGTATTCATCCAGCCGCTTGGGCCGCACGCTGGCTTCAATGCGCGCGTCTTCATCGAACGCCTGCGCCGATACGATGCGCTCCGCTGTTTTGCCGATTACTCGTTTTGCGGTTCCGTCTGGCATTTAGGAAGTCCTGGCTGCTCGACCCTTGCTCTGACTCAGCCCCTGCAACGCAGCGCGCAACAATTTTTCAAAATTCGCTGATCCGGATTCCTTGCGCGCCTCCTCAACCGTTTTTTCCGCGACCCGCGCGTCGTATCCCAGGTTCACCAGCGCCGAAACGACATCGGCCTCCACGCCAGCAGGCGAACTCGCGGCTGGTTTTTCTTTTTCCACGATCACCGCGTCCAGTTTGTCTTTTAATTCCACCACCATGCGCTCAGCCGTTTTTCTGCCCACTCCTGGTATTTGTGTCAATCTTCCCAGATCGCTTCCGCGAATTGCAGGCACTAGTTCATCGACGCTCATTCCCGACAAAATTTTCAGCGCCAGGCTCGGTCCCACGCCCGACGCCGAAAGCAGCATTTCAAACAGGTGTTTTTCACGTGAGGAAACAAATCCATACAACGATAACGCGTCTTCGCGCACGTGAGTATGAATCAGAAGTGTTACTTCAGTATGCAGTTCACCCAGCGCGGCAAAGGTGGATAGCGGCACCTGCACCACATATCCCACGCCGCCCACATCCACCAGCACCTGGTTCGGTCTTTTTTCGGCAAGCCTTCCGCGCAACTGGCCAATCATGTCCTCAAAGTATTGACGACGCCCACCGCAGTGTCAACGCGGCATCGGGATAGGGGATAGGCTAGGGCGAAACTGCCCTATTTTGACAATTTTCATGCAATCGTTTTGTTTTTGTTTTTTCTTTTTGGAAATGTGTGCGGGGGGTGGGACATGAGGCGACAACAGCAGCGTCATTGCCTATGGCCCAGAGCGTACCTACGTAGCCCCTCGCGCCGCAATCTAAGAAAAAAAGAGCAACCTCATGCCATGACCAACAAGTATTGTTGAAAATGATAGGCGAACTATGTGATGCCAATGCGTTGAATTGGCCTTGATGGATGCTGTCTGCACACGCAATTGCACATGACAGTGCAATTCGGCCTATTTTTTTGCGTCTGCCTTCCGACTCCAGCATAGATTTCCACATCTCGTTAATCACGTTTCCGTCGAACTTCTTTTCTTTGAGTTCGGGACTCATCCATGCAAAACCGTCCAGCTTTCGCGGAAATACTTTCCTGTGAACCACAACTTTTTGAGAGTCGTCAAACACAGGCGTAATTCCTATTACTTCCTCGAATTCGACCGTGTGGGGTATTCCATCGAGGTCCACAAAGCTCTCGGACATTTCGTAGCCATCTACTTCGCCCCCATGACTGCATATGTGCAATATGTCGTATGGCCAATATTGTGCGTAAAAATCAAAGTTGGCGACGGTGCCAGCTTTTCCGACTAAGGCCCGCAAGAAATACGTGTTCTGATCAAAGAATTCACAGAGCCAATTCGTTTCTTCATCTGAGAAGAAAACTGGCGAGAACACAACCGCCGACCCAAATCCTTCACCTGCGCTGAACATAAGGTTATTCAGAACGAAAAAGTCAGGCCGCACATTAAGATGAACTTGAGAGCAAGGAACAGCATTGTTGAAAAAAAGCGAATATGGAAGGCCTTCGGTGAAGAATGTAGCGTAGCAAAACTCCCTGAGTAAGCGAGGACCGATTCGTTGTGAAACAGCATCTCTTACTTTCGCGTACTCTGATTGGTCATTTTTCTCTTTCCAATTCTGGATTGATTTTTGAATGTCTCTTCCTTCATTTTCCCTAAGCGGAGCAACAATCAGCACGCTGGCATTAACAGAATTGGCGTAATTTACGGCGACGACTGGAGACACCTCCTCGACATTTTCGATTAGAATCAAACCATCAGTAGGTTCAATAAACTCAGATGCTAAAGCAGCTGCATTTTGATCGATGACTAATTTCTTGCGTTGCTTTTGCGCAAGATAGAGCCCACTTAAAATATCTGCCGATTTGCACCTGAGTTCACCCTCTTTGGGTGGAGCAAGCGATTCCAGCTTCGAGTCGATTTCGGATATTTTCGTGATTTCTATTATCTTTTGCGACTTTGCAAAGTGGAGATAGCTCTTCTGAGCCTCAGTGAGCCCAGCGAAAACCACACATTCACAACCTCTCATTCTTGCCAAAGCGTTATGAATCATGACGCTGGTATGTTCGGCCATCAAATACGCCACATAGCCTTCGCTCATGAACGCGGCGTCCTCGGTTCTCGCGGTTTGTGTGCGCCCAAAAATAAACAGCGGAATGTAGGTGCCCACATCGAATAAATAAGAGGAAATTACTGCGGCAAATTCCTTAGCATCTCTATCGACAATACAAACGATACGATTTTCAATTCTCGGAATCTTGTTACTGGGCATTTCCAGAATTATATCCCGCAGAGAGAATTCCTGCGAAACCCTGGGGACAAACATAGCTATCGGGGTTTGAATGGAATTACTTCGTGACTTATAGAGTCGTGAAAATCAAACGAATCTACCAGACCAATTTTGATTTTGTTCAAAGAATTGCAGAACATATTCGGTCCGCGTGCTGTTTTCGTGGAGCCTCACATTCATTATTTTTTTCAGCTCTCGCACCCGCGCGGCCCCTTCCTGTCAAGCAAGCAAACCGATGAAATAGGGCAGTTTCGCTCTCTCCTATCCCCTATCCCGTCAACGCGGCATCGGGTTAGCTTATAGAGAGGGGAAAAGTGATACACCCTAACCTAGACGCCGCGTCGCCAGGCTTGGGTGGCACTACTTCTTTGAAAACTCGCCCTTGAAATGGCTTTCAACATCTTCACGACTAAGCGGGATTTTTACTTTGGTCAATACCACCGAATAGACGACCTCGTTACCTGCGATTTGCGCGGTGATAAACGCACCGACCTCCAGCAATTCTTGGTAGGTGAATTTCACTTTTCTGCCGTCCGCAAGTGTTTTGATCCACTCTTGGGCTTGCATTTGGCACCTCTTCGAGGCGAGGTCAGTGTGTGTCGCAAGTATACGTCGCTCGGAGCGAAGAGTTGCGGACCGATAAATTCGCGTTGCAGGTTAATTTGTCACGTTTCGTGTCTCGTGGCCTCAAGGCGTACCATTCCCCTACCGTTCCTGGAACGGCATATGCCAATCATTCCTCGTGAGCCTCCCATCGAGTGTATTTTAGAGGTCATAGGTCGCAAAATCCTCTCCCCATCGGCGATCTATGAGAAAAACTAAATTACGACAGCCCGAATGGTCACGCCGGATCCTCGCACTCCGCGGAGGTTTGCAGCTTACCCAGGCAGCTTTGGCTTCGCGCCTTCATTATTCCGCCATGGCGTTGTGCCGCTGGGAGCGCGGCACCCACGAACCGACTGCGCAGTCTTACATCCAATTGGGCAACGTGGCCGGGGAACCGCAATGCTGGTGGTTTTGGGAGCGTGCGGGGTTCAGCAGCACGGATCTTTCTCGCATGTTCGATGAAGGAAACGTCAGGCTGCGCAATGAGCAACTGCCGGAATTGGAAATTATAGCGACGGGTAGAAGAAAAAACCTCAAACTACCAGCGCGCTCCAGGCTTGTGGTAGTTCCAATGTTGGTCGCTCACGCTGCTACCCACGGACACCAAGGCGACAACGTAATAGATATGGACACTGCACCGGTCGGTGATTTGATTGCTGCTCCAGAGGCGTGGTGTCCCAATCCAGGTCAAACCACCTGTCTAACCGTACGCGGCTCTGCGATGGCCCCGCTGATCAACGAAGGCGATATTGTCGCCGTCGATTGCGCGCAGACGGATCCCAAACAATTGAACGGTAAAATTGTTGTGACGTGGCAGCCACAACGTGGCCTGATGCTCTCGCGATTCCTACTGGTGAACGGTACGCAGATGTTGGAGTCCGAGAACCTCTCGTACCAGCCCGTCCCGCGACTGAAAAACCGTAATTGGCGGATCGTTGGTCGCGTGCTGTGGTGGATTCGAAAAGCTACCTGAGTTCGTGAAACCGAAAACATCACCGGAGCACATTGGTTCGGTCCGAGCAGGTCGATGTTCTACGGTGCCTTATAAGTCGCGTTGCCGCACGTTGAGAATCAAGTTGTCCATTCTCGCGTGCGAAGGTGAAGGCGGGTGGCTTTTAGTTTCGGCCACCCGCCCAAATGCTTCGTGTTTGGTTGGCTCTTTTAGCGAGCGCCAGCTGCCGCCGCCATTACGTGCGTTCCCACAGCGTGCGTTCCTACATTCACCTTGATCTGCTTCGGCTTCGCTTCCTCGCGCTTCGGAAGGCTCAGGGTCAGCACGCCATTCTGATAATCGGCCTTGATGTCATCCGTTTTCACGGAGTTGGCCAACGAGAAGCTCCGGCTAAACGAGCCATAGGCGCGTTCGACGCGCAGATAGTTGTCCTCGTTCACCTTGCTTTCGAACTTTCGTTCGCCGCGAATCGTGAGGATATTATTCTCCACGCGGATGTCCAGATTTTGCGGATTCACATCCGGCAGGTCCGTCTTAATCACCAGTTCATTTTCAGTCTCGTAGATATCCACGGCCGGGGCCCAGGGGGTCAAGTTCGACTCCTCGCCAGCGTGTCCTACGCCTTCGCTAAACATGCGATTGATCTGATCCTGCAGGGTCGTAGCCCCGCGGGACGGTTGTTCCCAACGATTCATTCCTCTCATGTGAAATCCTCCTCAATAACTAATTACACTTTCACCATGAGCGCATGCACTGCGGATGTACAGATATATAATATTAATTATTCGCTAAATATAAGTGGTGCAGTGGCAGTGCCTTACCCGCCTGTGCAAAACGTGCGCCAGCGTCAAAGTGCTCAGGCGCTCCAAAATCCCAGTTCTCGTTCATCGTTAATCCTGAAACAGGGCTCGCGAGAGACATCGCCTTACGAATGGCGGAAGTGTGTTTGGCCTGCGAGCGCCATCACGCCTAAGGCTGAGTCCATTTAACCTGAAGGCGGCTAAAGACAGTTTTCTGGAGATTCGACTCTCCCAACTTCATCAAATAGCGCGAAGCGCCCTTTTTCTCCCAGAGCTACTGGCGGCTTTGAGCCCCGAAATGACTGTACTTGTACGAAATTAGAGCGCACACTCCAGCCAGCAAATTGTCCGAGCCGGTAATTAGTCTCCCGGCCCCGCCCAAATATCTTCGACTGAGCGTGACCGCCTTTTCTCCCGCAGTTTGCCGTACATTCCTACCCACACCGGAGGCAGCCATGCATTTGCCTTTTGACATCCTAAAGAAAGAGCGAGATGGAAGTTTCCGCTGGTTTGAGGGGGTCAACGACCTGCGGTCTGCGAACATTCGCATTGGAGAAAATAATTGCATTGTCTCCGGGTGACTACATTGTGTTTGACCAACGCACGCATAACATCATTCCTTCCGCCCCATCAAGTTGCCGGATCGATTTCAGAAGAGAGTGACGGTTACGCGCGAGCTAACCTACGTTTTCGGCAACGGAGAGTCGCAGTTTGTAGGGCAGTCCAGGAAATAGCAGATCGCGTCCATGAACCACTTAACGATAGACCAGGTCACCGCTTGCGTGAATTCAGCTACACGTGTGACAAAAGATTCTGTGGCGATTGACTACGATACCCTTACGAAAGCACTGAATGGCGTACTCGACTCTGATCTTACTGGGCTGCCGGAAGCGCACGAGACCCAATGGTGCGATGTATGTCAACGCAATGTGGAAACCAACCACGCACACGACAAGATGGTCCAAACATCTGACCACCACCACAGCCCCTTGGGTCGATGAGTGCGGCACGATTATGGCCCAAACTGTCGTCGCCGTGCGCACTATTCACGCGACGCGGCTGAGTACAACACGAAGCTCGCTGAGGTTGTTCAAGAACTGGAGAAGCGCTCCCACTGACGTCTTCAGCCGTCTACTGTTCGCGCGAAATTCACTAGAGTGCTCCGTCGAACAGGCTTGCCATCAAGAATGGCGTATACGGTCGTTTGACTTAAATCAGATTTGCGTATTAGGTGCCGAACGCCCATCCTTCTCCATCCTTTTCGGTCAGCCGCGTCGGCGATCACCATTTTCGATTCGTTGCCATATTCTTTGAGTTTGAAATCCAGAATGCTGGGGTCCTCTCCTTGCTCCCAGCTGCGATCAGTTTCCTTCCCTATCGAAACCATTTTGGCGGCGACGATTGTTTCCCGGCGAAGCAATCCTTGGGTAGTGCCAAGGCACGCGCTGCCATCGGGAGCCAACGATTTGGCTTCGGGATGCTGCAAATACTGCCTCAAGACAATTCGAAATGATTCCGGAACAACCGTGTCGCGTTTTCCGTCTGGAAGCATTGCGATTCGATAAATCTTCTCATCTTTCAGATTGATACCCCGGAGTGTCCGCCACTTACTGCGGTCCGATTCAAAGGGAACAATGAAATTGAAAGCCGACTTCTCTATTCCAGGCGGATACCCACCAACTTCAGAAATTATTGGAAAGAGGAAAAAGTTGAACGGAGCCAACCATTCGGGACGGTTGTGGCGCATCACGTTTGGCGAAGTCATTGTCATTCGCATCATGGCTGGCAAACCAAGCCACGTTGGATTTTTTGCTGCAAGCTTAAATTCTCGGCGAATCAGCCAATCCCAAGCTTCGACTACCCACTGTGGTACGTCCTCGTTTGATTCGTGTTCGCTTTTCTCATCGGGCCGGATTTTCTTTGGTGCAAACAAGAAACCGAGTCCATGACCACTTGCTTTGACAACTGAAATGTTCCCCTCTGTCTGGGTATAGAGCGCGTACCGCTTCGCGGCAATCGCATACCCCATAAGTCGCCGCAGAGGTTTTGTCGTGTCTCCATCCACGTGATTAACATCTTCAATCTTCAAAATCTCTTTAACGAATTTTGGATTGTATGGATTTAGGTGGTTGAATTTCTTGGCGATAGCCTTTACTTGCTTGAACGACAAAGCCCGGACCACATCTCTTTCTTCGATCTTGCGACTCCCGCCGACACAGGGAACCGGCTCGCCTTCTTCCGAGGCAACAATGCACATCGAATCCGTGTCGCAGAAAAGGTAACTACCACGGGCGTCGCGAATGCATTGTTCGAGCATTGCCAGAAGCAATCGTCCGCCGGACGTGATGAGCGAAGCTATCGGCGGAAAATACCAAGGCCCAGTTTTCTCAATGTAGCGCGAGGATAGCGATAGAGCCTTTTCACCCACATAGACCCTGACTCTCTTGGGCTTCTGCAAAGTGTCGGGATCGACTTGCACAAAGAGTCCGTAACTCCCCGAGTTGCCAACAACCTTCAAAAAATCAGACATCGGTCTGTCGATACGCTTTAACCGATTGCGCTCTTCGACCACGCGAACGAAGAAATCATCTTTTCTAGGATCAATGGCAATGGTCCCTGCCAACGTGGTACCACGTATTTCCCTTTGTTCACCCAAAACCTGCATTCGGATTGCCTTGATAATGCGCGGCTGCCGTCCGGTGAGAAGTTTTGAAGCGACGAGGTCGGGACCTGCATACCAGATTGGTTTGGCGGAGTTGAGGTAGTTAAGCCCGATATTTTTCGTTCGACCGTTGTAAACCGTTCGCACAGGCAGGATGTCGTTGGTTGGTTTGACCAACGCGAAGAATGATAGGCGTTTCCAAAATGTCGGATCGAATGTGTCTCGTAGTTTCACCTTAGAAAGTAGCTTCCGTACTTCGCCCGCGCAGGATTTGAACTTGATGTTGCTAGCTTTTAGCACGCTCCAATTCCCGAGGAGCGCGTTGACCGTCGGGTATTGGCTCGTGAAATCAGTGAGGATCACGGGTACCGGCGTTTTTCTAATCCTGCATTCAGCTCGGCCGCCGTAGTAGGCCTGCATCGCTATTCCGTGAATTTTGTTCGCAACTTTGAAGTGTTTTTTCGGATGCGCGATGTTCATGTCATCCAAATAGGCTTTTGCAATCGACGCTGGGGAGTAAGCCTTGTCGGGCCAGAGATCAAAAGGATGACCGTCAAATTCCATTTTCACCGCATTCAGCAACCTGCCTGTTGCCGCTACATCTTCTCGACAGTATGAAATCTCATCGGGTGAGACTTTTCCAGTGGGTGAATAATCTAACTTTCCGCTGACGTTGAAGGCTTCGCAAGCAGTCAACAAACTATAAGCTTCGTTACGCAGGGCAAACGTCAGCGTCCGTAAATCAAGAAATCTCGACTCGTTACGCCATTCCTTGGGGCGCCATTTACTGCTGAGCTTGAAGAACGCCATCTTGCTGTTAATGGACGTGACAACGATTCGAGGGCGTTCGATGTCAATTTCTGTCGCACCTGTTTTGCTGCTCTTTCGCGTTGAGAGCGCCAACGACCAACCGCTTTTCTTCGCTCTTGTGTATTTGACTGCTAGGCGGGACAGGTCGAACGGTAGGTTGAAGCCTACAATCAAATCGCCTCTTCGCACAGATCCCCAAAAATACTGGCGGAGGAAGTAATCGCGGGACATCAGTTTCAGTTTTAATTGAGGCGGGAAGATTTCGGTTTCGGGCACATTCAACGGGTCGTCAGCGTAACGCTGCAACACTCGCCGATCCTTGCGGCCCAATCTGTCAGTAAAAAACAATCCTTCTTCGGCGCAGGAATAGTGATTCTGCTCTAATTCGTACCGTCGAAAACATCCAAAAGTTAATTTTTGCGCGGGGTCTATCTTCGTTTCAGTATCAAAAATCAGAACGGAGTTCGGCCACTTCGCTGCGTTCGATGGGCTCCAAGGGTCTTTTGAAGGATACGGGGCGTGGGCGCGCACGAAAATCTTGTGACGTTCCTGCACGCCCTGCGCCTCCGCTTACTTGTTAATTTCCCGTAGTCTCGCTTCGTGGAGCATGTCCTGGACTACACACGTGAAAATACTGATAGCCTTCGTTGCACGAATCAATCGCTCAACGGGATCGTCTGTATATTCAAGGTTAACACTGGCTGTCTTCAGAAGCCGATGTACGTGTTCGTGGTGAATTCGACACAACGAGGCGTACAGCCAAATCAAATGCCTCCGGCCACCCAGATGATGTCCTTCTGAGCGGACACCGCAGATGACACATCGAGATTTGAGGGTTCTGCGGGCGGCTTTCACGAACCACCGCCTACCGTGCAGTAGAACTCGTCGAAGTCGAGTCCACCGCCCTCTTCCGACCGGATGAGCACATCGGGATCTGTGATGAGGACATGTCCTGCAACGGTCTGGCCTTTGAAGGTTAGCAGCTCCTGCTCTGCCCCATCTTCCATATCACGCCATCGCCGCAGTGCAATGTCGTACCGAGAAAGAAGAGTTCGCTCTACGGAACTTCTGACGATCTCAAAAACTGGACCGTGTTCCGTAATGATTGTCATATTCGCTGGGATACGGTCGGTTTTAGTGGCCTTCCACGGTTTATTTGGACCACTGCGATACAGCGCGTTGCCAACGTAGCGTAGAACTGTTTTTGGCTTGATGCGTTCTTGCCTAGCGGCTTTATTAAAGGACTTCCCGCGACGCACTTCGGCCAGGACGGCTAGAGATTTTTGGTGAGCTATCGATTGTTGTCTGGTTCTCGGCGTTAGGAAGCGACGCAGCCGCATGGAACGCGGGCGTCGCCGCCTGTTGCCTCTCTTGGAGCTCGAACGCACTGCCGATTTCCGAGTCTTCCGTGAGTTTCGCTTTTGTTTGGATTTGCTCGATTTGCGTTTCATCGGCCCACCTGCTTTCGTGGTGCCGATTGCGTGGAATGATTACATTCTATAAATCGAAGTAACGCGCGTTTTGGTATGAGTCTGCGCCGACCAACGCGAATAGTTTGAACCTCGCGTAGGGCGACGAGCTTTGCAATTGTTCTGAGGGATAATCCGGTAAGTTCGGAGAAATCTCGACGCTTAAATAAGAGCCTTTGTTCCAGCAAACAACATCCCGTTACGGCTGGCTGGGTTGAGGTTGAGGCTTAGTGAGTTTCCATCTTTTGTCCCGCTTTCCGCACAATGGAGTAAAGTGCGTATGCGATGTGGCTGGAGGTTGAGCGTGACGCACCCGACACGGTTCTGCCTGTGGTTCTTCCTTCTACTTTTCTTCTGTTGGTCCGTTCTAGACGCTGAGGACGTGAAGCTGCGCGAACAGGCGATACAGTTGATGGAACGTGCCAACGCGGCGAGCTTGTTAGCAGGTTATCGGGATTACGAGCAGGTGGTTAGTTTCACGTTTCACGATCTCCTCAACGGCCAAATAACGACTGGCACCTATTCCCGAACTTCCGCAGGATCGGAAGGCCGCCGCGAAGAATTCAACTACGGTACGTATCACGCCGTATTGGCGATAGCAGGAGATCGCCAGTCCACGACCCGAATCTACAACGAAGCGCCGGAAATAGGCGAACTTGTCGACCAACTGCCAATTTTCCTCGGACGCTTTGATGACCAGGATCTCATACGCTCAATTGAGGACAGCAACGTTGGCGGCCGCGCCGCAAAATGTATTAATTTTGATACGCACTTGGGCGTCGGTGTTCAAGCAAATCAGATGTGTGTGGACGCGGAACGAGGAACGTTGCTTCGCTGGCGTGTTGGCGAAGAGCTAATAGAAAACTCCGACTTTTTCCAGATTTCCACGTTGTGGGAACCCGGGCACATCCGGCACTTCGTACGCGGCGCCCTTCGGGTCGAAATTGAACAGCATATCAGCCGCACTTCCGTTCCCGTCGATGTGAAAACGTTTTCGCCGCCCTCCGGAGAATGGAGTAAGTGGTGGAAATGCCAGAATTACCGGCGGGCTGTAGGGATTTTCACACCCATGCCCCCGCCCGGAAGTCAGGGGATGGGTATTGTGGATGTCGTTGTGCGCGCCCTTATCAGCGACAAGGGAGTTGTTCAACCCTCGATCATCGTGTCTTCTCTACGTCCCGACTTGAATGATGAAGCCATGAAATTGACCGCTACCTGGAAGTTCGACCCGCTAATGTGTAACGACAAGGTCGCTGCAACCACCGCTGATTTGGTCGTGCACTTCCAGGGCCGCTAACCAACCTTCGGTTCGGTGTTTTGTCGACAGGCCTTCCGCACAACTTGCGAGTTCACGAGCGATGTCTTTCAGGGGGGCGATGCACTCCTTTAAACTGCATCACGCACGTTAAGCAGCACTTCTTCTGATTTCTTTAATCCCTTGCCCAATCCGGTAATATTCTTCAGCTGGTGGACTTTGATCCGCTGCCCGTGTCGGAAGTAAAAATACGACTATCCTAAAGACACTTGCGTGCCTACCCGCACTTAAGACAGAAAAGCGATGTGGTGGTTTAAATGGCGCACACAGCGGGTGGTCACCCTGAAAACGGAGGATCCTAATGCGATTCAGAACACAGCTTCGGAACCGATCAGTTCAAGGCGCGGCAGTGTTGGCGATGGTCGTTATGTTCGCCAGTCTGCTGAGCATCAAGATTTCTGCTCAGGATCCAGAACCCGGCGTCTGGAAAATCATGCAGGCCCAGTACGGCTGGCGGGATCGCCAGACAGATGTTACCGGTCTGTTGGGAGATTTGATTGCGCGCGGCGGAGTGAATGGGCGAGTGTGGGTAAACAACCAGACCATGGGTGGAGATCCGGCGGTATCCCGCGACAAAACGCTGCGAATTATTGCGCGAAATCAACAGAATCAGGAACGCGAATTTTTGTATCGCGAGGGCGCAGCCATAGACGTGGCAATGTTCGCAGTTCGCCGCGAGGAATTGGTTCACCGCGATGAATTTGACGATCGGCCGCGAGGGGACGACCGTCGTGATGAGCGCCGCGATGACCGCCGCGACGACCATCGCGGCGTCTTGATTTTGCGCGCCTATTGGGGAGTGCAAGGCAGGACCGCAAACGTAACGGATTTGTTGCGCACCATGCAGCGTGACGGCGCCTTGCAGGTGGTGGCTAATAATCGCTCGCTAGGCAGCGACCCGGCGCCCGGAGCCGACAAGGTCTTGATCGTGGTTTACCGCGTCGAGGGACAAGAGACAGCCGCGGCAGTACGCGAAGGGAATTTCCTGACGATTCCATAATCCGTGATCAGAGCGAAGTGACGCAACTTAGAAAAAAGCAGCTTCGGTAGCGGATTAACTAATGAATCCGCGGCCAGCGGCAGCTGCCCGCCTAAACAGTTAAGCAGCACTTCTTCTGATTTCTTTAATCCCTTGCCCGAGGTGCCGCCGCAGTAGCGCCCTGAGCGTTACGCCATCGGCGTAGCCCACTCGCTCAGCGATCTCCTCAACGCTCTGCGCGGTCGTCTTCAGCAGGTGCACCGCGCGTTCCACACGCAGTTCCTGAAAATAAGATAGTGGTGACTTTCCCAATACCGCTTGCATTCGGCGAGCCAGCGTCCTCTTGCTCGACGCGGTGGCCGCCGCGGCATCGTCAAGCGAGAACCCGTGCGTAAGCCTACCCCGCGCCCAGCGCTCAAACCGCTCTACCAGCGGATCGGAGTGGGCAAGATGATCGATGAGAGCATAAGAGGATTGCGAAGGACGTGAATCCACAACCAGATAATTGGCCGTCAACGCGGCCAGCTTTGGGCTCTTCCGCCGAATGAGCCACAATGCCAAGTCTACGTGGCTTAGCGCCGCGCCAGCAGTAACGAATTTCCCGGACTGTACGATCATGTGGGATTCATCCAGGCGCACTTTGGGATATCTTTGCCGAAAAAACGGAGCGAGCCACCAGGTGGTTGTCGAGTCCTGGTGATCGAGTAGTCCCGATTCCGCGACCACAAATGTCCCGATGCAGGCAGCCGCTATTCCAGCGCCACGCTCCGCCCACGCGCGTAGCATCTCGCCCCCATCGCTCACATCGGACCTCGCAAGCGCGACCTGCAGTGGACCTGGCATCTTGAATCCAATCGCGGGAACCACCACCCAATCGGGCATTATCCGCATGGGCGCTGCGGCAACTGGCACGATCAGCCCTTGCGATGTTTTGACCGCCTTGCGCACTCCGACGATTACGACCTCGAACCGCGGCGAAGCCAGGCCGGACATCTCCGCCAGCTCATTCGCGGTTTGAAAGGCATCAAGCACCGTAGCCAAACCCGTATCGAAGACGCCATCCAGCGCCAACACAAAAATTCGCATGGCAAATATGATATCAAATTTGGCGATCTTGCCAATAGCCTTTTGACGGCCCAAAGAACTATCTTGGCTACGCTGCAATCGATGCAGCCAAGGAGAAACCCGATGTTAACAGTCGCATTGTTCGTACGTCTGGAAGCTAAAGCTGGAAAAGAAAAGGAAGTCGCGAAGTTTCTGGAAACAGGACTTGCCCTCGCCAATCAAGAAACCACAACGCCGTTATGGTTTGCGCTACGCTTGGGGCCGTCGACCTTTGGCGTGTTCGACTCCTTCACCGACGAAAGCGGACGTCAGGCCCATCTAAATGGTCCCATAGCCAAAGCGCTCATGGCGCAAGCGCCGGATCTGTTCTCCAAACCGCCAGTAATCGAGCGGATTGATGTTCTTGGTGCGAAGCTTCCTAAATAGCCAAGCCACTCAATATTCGAGCTGTGACTTAGCGGCGGGTGCGATCCTTGCGCACCGCTTCGTCGATCAGCGCGCCAAGTTGACTGCGCGTTAGCGAAACATGTTCGCCCGCGGAGTCGCCGCCATCGCTGGTGATCGGCAAGTCCGCTCCTCCGCCGGGTGGCGGCGCAACAAAATATCTCGAGCGCGAGGCCATCAACTTGGCTACTTCCCGGCTGGAGAGCAGTTGTGGTTCGCCGGCCATCTCTGCCGCCAGCGTAATTTTCGCCGAATGTTCGATGGTCTCCATGCGGAAAAACGCAGTGAGCAGATCCGGCCCGCAGGTCACCGCTCCGTGATTGGCAAGCAACATCGCGTCATAGTGCGGAACGTACGGCTCAATCGCCGCGCTCAATTCCGGCGTTCCGGGCGTTGCGTAACGCACTAACGGAATTTGCCCCAGCCCGATAATCACTTCCGGTATCAACGCTTGATCCAGCGCGCGCCCTGCTACTGCAAAACCCGTCGCCGTCGGCGGATGTGCGTGGCAGATGGCCTGCACGTCTGGGCGCATACGATAAAACAAAAGGTGCATCGCCACTTCCGATGACACTTTCCGGCTTCCGGAAATATGTGTGCCGTTCAGATCGGTAATCACCAAATCTTCAGGCGACAACGTGCCCTTGTTCATGCACGTGGGCGTATTCAGAATTCTGTTTTCGTCCAAGCGAACGGAGAGGTTCCCTTCGCAAGCTACGATGTAGCCCCGCTCGTATAGCCAGCGTCCCGCGATACAAATTTCGCGGCTGTGCTGCTCTGGAGTTTTCGCCGAACCCGGTAGGAGTGCGTCCGTCATTGGCCTGTCCCTTTCCTCGCGTCCTATGTTCGGCGCGCCGAACAGATTTACGGTTGCCCCGTGGACGCACGGAAGTGGTGGGAAGAACCTAATACAACTCCCCTGAAGATGCTAGGCGTAAATTCCGCGAAGCTTTAACGCGCTGGCTACCCGGTCGATCGCCAGCATGTAAGCAGCAATGCGGTTATTAACCTTGTGAGCCTCGGCGTATCGGACCACTTCGTCGAAAGCGTGTTCCATCACGTCGAGCAGCCGTTCGTTCACTTCGCTCTCGCGCCAGAAAAAACCTTGCCGGTCCTGCACCCACTCGAAATAACTGACCGTCACTCCCCCGGCGTTGCCCAGAATATCCGGCACCGTGAATATGCCCTTGGCGTCGACAATGGAATCGGCTTGCCAGGTCGTAGGTCCGTTAGCGCCTTCGCACAAAATCTTGGCCTGCACACCATGCGCATTTTCTTCGGTGATTTGATTTTCGATGGCCGCGGGAATGGCTATTTCGCAAGGCTGGAACAATACGTCGCGAGCGGTCATTTTTGTGCCACCGCCCGGAAAATCCTGCAGCGCCTTTTTCTGGACGTACACCCACTCAATCACTTTGGGAATATCAAAACCATTTTCGTTGTAAAGTCCCCCGCCGATATCTGCGAGGCCCACAATTTTGTAGCCCGCCTTCTGCATCAAGTCCGCCGCCAACGATCCGACATTTCCGAATCCCTGAATCACCACGCGACAGCCTTGTTTCTTTATGCCGGTTTTTGCCAGCGCTTTATCGCAGCAGATCATTACGCCGCGCCCGGTCGCTTCGCGCCTTCCTGCCGACCCGCCCAACTCGATCGGTTTGCCGGTGACCACCGCGGTGGTGGCCTGACCAAGATGCATCGCGTAGGTATCCATGACCCATGCCATGGTCTGTTCGCCGGTACCCACATCCGGCGCCGGCACGTCTTTCTCCGGCCCCAGCCAATTTGCGAGCTCAGCCGTATATCTGCGCGTCATGCGTTCCAGTTCGCCGCGCGACATTTTCTTTGGATCGCAAATGATGCCGCCCTTCGCTCCGCCAAAGGGAATATTTACCACCGCGCATTTCCAGGTCATCCAGGTCGCCAACGCGCGCACTTCATCCAGTGAAACGTCCGGCGCGTACCGAATACCCCCTTTGCCGGGGCCCCGCACGGTGGAGTGCAAAACGCGATAGCCGGTGAAGACTTCGAGCTGGCCGTTGTCCAGTCCAACCGGAATGTACAGTGTGATTTCTTTGCTGGGATATTTCAGGTAGCGGTATAAGCCCTGCTCGAGTCCTAATTTGTTTGCCGCGACTTCAAAACGCGCTTCCGCGTTTTGGTACACATTCATTTCTTCCGGTACGGGACCGTGCGCCATGCAAAGCTCTCCTCGCTGTCTGAACCGCAGTTATGTTATTCGCGACTACACACTAGCAGCGCGATTTTTCACAACTTAAATTGAAGGCCAACGAAAGTAGGAATAGCGGGCTACCCTCCCGCCGTTTTGGTGGCCGGGCGTCAGTATACGAACCCGGAGACAAGCTCGCAAGGTACACGTCGTTGGCGTCGTGATTCATTAGGTTCCAATAATCCGACGCAATATAAAAGAACGTTGACAACCTGACCACCAAGCAAATCAGGTCCGAGGACTATTCCGCCTTGCCGACAATAAGCTCAGAATTCGCCAGAGTGTGGGCCCGCGGTTGTCAGACGTGTGTTCATCGAAGTTTCCTACGACGGACGGCGGCAGGGCCAGCGAACGTTGATGGTGCGCTGAGAGATCCGACCATTTAGGTTGGAAGCGCAGCGCGGAAATACAACGAAATGAATAAAACTGGGACACGCGCTGCTATTCTTCTCGCAACGCGACCATCGGATCGACTCGAGTTGCCCTCCACGCCGGAATGACGGTCGCGGCAAACGCTACCGCCGCCAGTAGGGCCGGTACGGTCCCGAAGGTGAACGCGTCGGTCGTACTGACGCCGAATAGCAAGCTGGTCATCACCCGAGTCAATGCGGCTGCGCCGACAATGCCCACTGCGATTCCAACCCCCGCCAACTGCATCCCCTGCCGCACAACTAGCTTGATGATATTTCCGGGCCGTGCGCCCAGCGCCACCAGCACTCCGATATCGTGAGTGCTCTGCGTGACCAAATGCGACATCACGCCGTAGAGTCCCACGGCCGCCAGCAACAACGCGAACAGCGCAAACGCACCCAGCATGGTGCTCGCAAAGCGCTGGCGCGCGAGTGAATCATGCAACCGTTCCTGCATCGTTTGGATTCCGTAAACCACGACGTCCGGATCAACCGCATGGATTTCGCTTACGACCGCGGAAGATAATCCTGCCGCTTCCGTCGAGGTGCGCACCGCCAGAAACATTCTAGGATCGGCCTGCTGCTGTTGCGCGAAGTAGGTCACGATCTTGCCGTCCGTCTCCAGGCCGTATTGCTTGACCACGCCCACCACACCCACGATCGTGATTGGCTTCTTGGGGTCGAACCACAAGTGTTTTCCAATGGGATCACTGTCCGGCCAGAAGCGCTGCGCGAATTTCTCGTCGATGATCACTGCTTGCGGCTTATCCGCGTTATCGTCCTCGGTGAAATAGCGGCCCTTGCGCAGAGGAATCTCCATCGTCCGAAAATAATCCGTGCCAGCGACACGAATATCCACTTGCAACTCCTGCCCTGGAGGCGGAGTGTAGCCTTCCACGTTGATGCCTCCCCAACCTACCTCGCCGGTCAGCGGCAGTGTCGAAACCACTCCTTCCGCGACCACGCCTGGCAGGTGGGCGACGCGGCTCTCGATTTCTCTATAGAAATTGATGATTGGTTTATCGTTTTTATCATTGTGGTACTTCCGGCCCGCCGCGACCACCTCCATCGTTAGGACATGATCGGTGGTGAATCCCGGCGGCACGCTTTGCAATCGAACGAAGCTACGGATCAACAGCCCGGCTCCGATCAAAAGCATCAACGAAAGCGTTAGTTCGGAAACGACCAGCAACCCTCGCAAGCTGTGGCGACGCACGTACAAACCACCGTCGCTCTGTCCGCTGCGCCCACCTGCTTTGAGCGAAGTGTTCAAATCCACTTTGATGGCGCGCCAGAGCGGTGCAACGCCGAACAGAATCCCGGTCGCCAGCGAGACGCCAAATGTGAATATCAGGACCGCGCTATTGATTGCAATGTCTTCCAATCGCGGAATGTTTCCCGGGTTCATCGAGCGCACCATGTAAATGCTTAGTTGCGCGACCAGCAGCCCGGCGGCGCCGCCGAGAAGTCCCAAGAGAACACTCTCGGTAAGTAGTTGTCGCGCAAGCTGCTGCCAGCCCGCGCCCAAAGCGGTGCGGATCGCTACTTCTTTTTCTCGCCCTGCGGCACGCGTGAGCAACAAGTTTGCAACGTTCGCGCACGCGATCAACAGCACCAGCCCGACCGACCCGAGCAGCACCAGCAGCGCCCGGCGTATGTCCCCGACCACCTGTTCCTGCAGCCCCGTAACGTGCATGCCGAAGCTGGCGTCGCGCTTGTCCTTCTCGCGGATGCGGCTGGCAATTACCTCAATGTCCGCCTGGGCATTTTGCACGGAGACGCCCGGTTTCAGCCGCACCATAATGTTGTAGTTTTCGTCGCGCCTGTTTTTAACCGCGTCGGCTCCCAGGGGCAAAGGCGCAAAGATATCCATCTTGTCCATCGGTGTTTCCGACGGCATCACCTCAGCATCGAGCATAAAACCACGCTGCAATACGCCTGCTACGATGAACGGGTTACCGTTGAGCACGATGGTCTTCCCTACGATCTCTGGATCTGAATTGAACAGGCGTTTCCAGTCTCGTTCGCTAAGAACCGCTACATCCGGTTTGCCGGGCTTGTCCTCCTCAGGCAACAGCAAACGGCCAAGCAGAGGCTTTGCGCCGAGCATCTCCAAAAGGGTGGACTGCGTACGCACTCCAAAAAGCCGCTCCGGCTGCTCGCGGCCTGTCAACACGAAGGGCCGACTCTGTGCCAGCGCCATCTGCTCGAAGGAATGATTCTCGTTCTGGATGTCAACGTACTGGCCCGGAGATGGCCAGTCGCGCAGGATTCCGATTGCGGGAGAATGCAGCCACACCGCAGCCAACCGGTCCGGATGAGGATAAGGTAGCGGACGCAACAGCAGCGCATCCACTACGCTGAAAATAGCGGAATTGGCGCCGATTCCAATTGCCAACGAAGCGACAATCACCGCTGTCAGCAGGGAGTTCTTGCGAAGCATTCGCAAGGCGTAGCGAAGGTCTTGGAAGAAGGTGTGCATTATCCCTCCCGGCTATAAAGGAATGATTGTATGACCTACGTGGCCTACCGGATAAGAAGGATTTTCGCTGGCGTACAGCCGCCACTCCCTCCGGCTCACCCGACGCGGATTCGGACGGATGACGAGCTCCGGAGACCGACCGCACTACCTTCGGGGGAGTTGTCATACAGTAAACGGGGACACAGCGCTACAGTCCCGTTTTGGAACTGCTTGGTGTGTATGGGCTTACTCGACCGCAACGGCGGAGTGGCGTTCTGAAAAATAACAAAAAATACCTGCACAAATGTCCAATTTTGAACAGACGCAGGAATGGGGAGCGGGTAACTTTCTCGCAG
This sequence comes from uncultured Acidobacteriota bacterium, assembly GCA_963733775.1. GTDB lineage: Bacteria > Acidobacteriota > Terriglobia > Acidiferrales > UBA7541 > Acidiferrum. The sequence goes on from CAVTEE010000008.1 coordinate 134,465, forward strand.
ATGTTGGTGGTATGCATACGATGCCGGAGCAAAAGCGCTTCCGGGGACGCCATCGCGTGTAGACCCCTCGCGGCGGCCAGTGCTTAAGACTTAGCACTTCGGCCGCCGCGTTCATTTTACTGGCATGCCGGCCAGAAATCCTCCGCCCGTGCCGTTACCTAGAAAATTCTTCGATGAAGTTATTTGTTGATGAATCCTGGGCCTTGGGTTGTGTTTATGCTTTCAGGTTTACCTGGAAATGAGACTTCGACAATTTCTCGATGGAAGGGCTTGATAATTGCACCAATTAAAAATAATCGTAGGCGGTCAGGTTCCGCGATCTAGCGAACCACTTTGGGAGCGGCTCGAAATCAAAATTATTGCAACTTGAATTGGATCGTTACCTTAATGTGCATTGGCACAGGTTTGCCATGCAGTTGTGCTGGTGCGTACTTCCAGTGACTCAGGGCGTCTTTAGCTGACTCCTGCAAAAGCGCTGGGCCGGACACGACGGCCATGCTGGCAACGCGTCCATTGGCATCAATCAGGGTGTCAATCGTCACTGCACCGGTTATTCGCTGATTCTTTGCCATCTGCGGATATATAGGAGGCACAGAAGAAATTAATGTTGCGGGTTTCACGTCTGATACGCTGCCGGGCGCAACTGGCTGTCTGGATGCAGAGCCCACGAGACCGGATGCCAATCCCGCCTCAGGCTGACTCGGCTCGAGATTCAAAGCTTCTTCAGTAGCAACCGCACCGGCACGTTTAGTCACGATCGGCGCCGAAAGCTTAACGGAGCCGAGGTTTTGTTTTTTCGGCGGCGGAGGCGCGGTTACGTCTGTGGTCGCAGCGACATCTCCGCTTGCAGCGACATCCGACGCGGAATCCACCGTGGCGATGTTCTTCTTGGCGTTCGGGCTTGGCCTATTAGCGTCCACGAATTTATTCGACTTCGATCCGGACGACGAACTTGGTTCCACTGCCGCGGGCGTGGAAGCAGCGGTGAATTTAGCGGAGGGTTTCTCGGGAACCGAGGCCCGTGTCTGCGGCTGTGATTGCGTACGCTCATTGCTGCTGCCGCTGGTGTTGTCGACATTCGTTGGCGTGCTGACGGCTTCCGTATTGGTTGCGGCATCGTTGGCCGTAGCATTGTCCGAAGATTGGCGCGCGTACCAGCCTCCGGCGCCGATCAACAATAGAGCACCAGCTGCGATGGCCCCAATCAAGAACTTCTTGCTGGATTTCCTTGAAGCTTCATGTGTCTCGGCCAGACCATCTTGCGCATCCGCCAGGAAGTGAGTACCAAACGATGAGGAAGGGAGGTCTCGATTGGCGCTTTCTGGAGTGTCCGTAATTTCGGTCACCGATAGATCGTCGACTACCGGAATATCGCCGAAGTCTTCGGCAGCAGTATGACTTCCGATCTCAGGCAACGCGGCTGAAGCGGCTGCTGCGTTGCGTGCCAATGGTTCCAGCCACGAAGGTATTTTGATTTCGTCTGAATCCAGGATCGATTTCGACGGCGAAGTAGAAGTTTTGGTCGTGAAGACCGGCGCCTGCGGTATCGTCTTTATCGTCTTTGCGGTTTCAAGCGCTTCAACACTTGCAGCGCCTGGCGAAGACGATGGCGTGGCGTCCAGCGAACCGGGTGGCGAATTTGTTGAACCGGATTGCGTCGCTGGCATCTGGTTCGGACCAACAGCTATGCTTGACGGGACAGATTGGGGGACGCGCGGGGAACTCGAAATTATCGGTTTCGTCTCAGCCTGAATCGCCGGTGTCGTTACCGGAGCCTTTGATTCAGCGCTCAAACCGCCGGTAGAATTCCTCGTCGCGGCGGAAGATGACGGTGTGGTTTCTGAACTATGACCCTGCGGCGCTGCAGGAAAGCGCATTCCCCAGAAGCCCGAGACCGGCTCGGTGAACTCTAACTCCACGTAGCCGCTCATGCCGCGATAATTTTTTGAACTTACTACCTGGCAGACAACTTCCTTTTTGGTTTTCTCGTTGGTCAGGAACAGCAACTGGCCGGGAGCCACCGAAGAAGACAAACGCACGACCGCACCGTGCCCGAATATCAAAACCGTCTTTGTGGATTCTGAAAATGGCTCGCGTTTTTCGCTACCTGTAACCGCACGGGCTCCGTTCACCGTGACGGGAACTTCCAGTGCCACAGGTTGGGTACGCGTTGTTGAGTCCGCAGGCAAGGTCCCATTAAAACCGGCGACCGGGCGACCCGTGGTGGCCGTGGCGTTTTCCGGAATGGACGTTAATATTTCTTTTTCCTTTGTAGTCGGGGACATGAGCACACTCGCGAGAACAGTTTCTCCAGCACAAACGAACGGAGTGTTCGCGCGGAATCACCCTATGGTCTAGGCCTCGCAGGGTACTAGCTATAGTACGGAGGTACTATGTTGGGAAAATTTGTACAGATAGGTACCCCGGTCACAGGGTAGAAACGACCTGTACTAACGGACAGGTGGGGCGAGTGGGCCTTTGAATTGTTCGTCGAGCTCTACTTGGTAGCCGGTAACCATTTTGTTGGTCTCGTTGGCCATCCCGATCACCGCCTGCAACTCATGAAACATTTGATCGGTCATGCCTTTTTTGCGCGCCGACGCGGTGTGCGATGCGATGCAGTACTGACAATTGTTTGTGACGCTGACTGCGACATACAGCAATTCCTTCGTCAAGGGGTCCAGGGCGCCGGGCGCCATAATTTCCTTCAGCGATTCCCAGGTACGTTTCAAGGTGGCGGGGTCGTGCGCGATGGCTTTCCAGAAATTATTGATCCAGTCGATCTTTCGCGTGGCCATGATGTCGTCATAAACGGCGCGAACTTCCGGGCTGGCGTCTTTGTATTCAATTAGTGCGAAGGCGGCCATGATTTCTCCAGAGAATATTCAACAAAGTGAGCAGGTAAAACGTTTAGCAGGAACGTTACGCAATTTGAAACTTGGAAATGGCCCGCCTGGAAATAGCCCTCTTGGGAATGAAGCGCTTTGAACGCATGGGAGTGGGGCAGCAGAATTTGTCGAGCAGCAACTTCGCCAGCCGTTTGTGATTGTGGCGAATAACGTCGCGCTCATCCAGCAAATTATCCAGAACTACGCGGCAACCCAATTTCTGAAGCTCCGGCAAATCGATGACTACAGGTTCGGCCCCTTGCTCACGGTAACGCCGGGCAACTTTCGTGGATACGGGTTGGCGATTGGCAACCACGTAGTCGACCAGCTTACGCGAGGCGTGAGTTTGAATGGCGCGAAGATGATCGGCCAGCGCATATCCAGCGGTTTCACCGGGCTGGGTCATAAGATTGGCGATGTAGACGCGCGGCGACTTGGACTTCGCAATGGCGGAGGCGACTTCAGGAATTAGCAGATTGGGCAGGACGCTTGTGTACAGCGAGCCGGGGCCGAGAAGAATCAGGTCCGCTTTGCGAATGGCTTCGATAGCGAGTGGAAGGGGGCGGACTTTTTTCGGTGAGAGTTCTAATTTTTTTATGGGCACCCGGCTGGCGGTTATGCGCGTTTCACCGCGCACCCGGCGGCCATTCGTCAGCGTAGCGACAAGATGCACGTTGGCCAGCGTAGATGGAAAAATCCGGCCGCGGATGGCCAGGACTTTGCTGCTTTCGCGAATTGCTTCGGTGAAGTCTCCGGTGATGTGGGTGAGCGCGGCAAGAAAAAGATTGCCAAAATTGTGACCGATCAATCCGCGGCCGGCATGAAAACGGTATTGGAAAAGACGGCCGAGTAGCGCTTCGTCCTTGGAGAGCGCGACCATGCAGTTGCGAATATCGCCTGGCGGAAGGATGCGATTTTCACGGCGCAGTCGGCCGGAGCTGCCTCCGTCGTCGGTCACTGTGACGATGGCAGCGAGATCAGAAATGGGGCGCTCGGCATTGGGATTTTTGTCATCACCGCGGACTACATGCTGTTTCAGCCCGCGGAGCAGCGCGGACAAGCCGGTGCCGCCGCCGAGTGCGACGATGCGAAATCCACGCGAATATTTTTTTGGGTTGGCGGTGTTTTTTTTCACGTGCGGCGAATTAATTTTCGATCAAATAACGGGCGATCGAACTGCGGGCAGGTTTTTCCAGCGATCAGCCGGCGGTGCCGTCTTTCTCAGGATACAGCAGTTCGGTGAAGCGCGGATCTTCCTGGAGGAAGGCGAAGTCTTCATCGTTACGCGCGTGATAGCGATTTTCTGATTTGAGCTGGATGGCTACTTTCAGATTGGCCATCGCGGAGTCCGCTTCGCCGGTGAGGCAGTCGAGAGCGGCGAGGGCGTAGTGAATGTGATCGGCTTTGGGGGCGGCGCGCCGGGCTTTATCCAAACTTTCGCGGGCGTCATCCCAGCGGCCCACATTCATCATGGCGACGCCGCGTTGATAATGCTCGTCGGCGGTGCGCGGATTTTGGTCGTGCAGCGGCTTCATGCGCTGCTCGGCAATTTTTACGTGCATGCGGGCGCGATCGGCGAGTTCTTTGCTAGGGCCTTCGACGACTTTTTCAAGTTCCTGCTTGGCGCGCGCGAATTTCTGCTGCCGAAATAATGCCAGGGCCTCGTCGTAGATTTTCAGTTGAGCCTGGACACGCGGATCGACAAGTTCGACACCGCCGCGTTGATGAGGATGCGCCGCAGGTAAGTTCTTTTTCTTCTGCAATTTGGCACGAGAAGAGGAGGCGCTCTTGGCGTGAGAGGAAGATGCCCGAGTTGGCTTACGCACTTTTGCCATGAAGCGCATGCTAACAGAGGTGATATGGCGCGTCAATGTTCGCGCCATACGAAACCCGCAAAATCGAATGGTTTATGCCCATTATCAGCTTGATAATGTGTTCCTGAGAGCCAAGTCTGCCGGAATTTTGGCTGGCTGAGGTACCCACCCCCCGGTATTTTTGCAAAAGAGTGTGTAAGGTGTTGAAAACAAAGGACCGCCGTCGCCAAGAGAGCGCCAAAAAGTGCAAAGAGTCCACAACTTACTAAAAACAAAGAAGTAGCAAGTTAACATAACAATTGACCAAGATAGATCATTGCTCGAGAGGAGGTAGGGTTTTCTGAGGAGGTTGCCGAAGGGAGATAGCATTAAATACATGGGCCATTTTACCATTTAGATATATATAAGACAACTAAACTAGGACCTCAATGAGATGGGGCCGGGTTACGTTCAATGCCGCAAGCGTGGCCGGATCGAGTGGGGATTGGGCACTAATTTTGGTGTGACTCTTATCGGTGACGTTACCTACCGGAGGCATTAGCGGAAAATAGAGCATGAGAATTGGGCGAAATTCGCGGACACTGTATTTAGAGGTTTGAGGTTAGATTCGAGATTCGAGGTTGGAGATTCGAGGTTCGAAGAAGAGGCACTGCTGGGAGGTTCGGGGTTCGAACAAAGCGTTGCCGCCTGAGGACCGGAGGTTGGAAATTCGAGGTTCGAAAATTCGGGATTCGAAGACACGATACAACATTGCGTAAAATCGCTAACATGAACGTGCCTGTAAGGAATCAGCGAGGGGCCGGAATAGAATCGATAAGGATGGGGGCGAATACCGGCTGGGTTTAGTGTGTGCGGTGAGATTTTAGCCGGGTTCGAAATTACGACTAGTGCCGTTTATTAATTTTCCTGCGCGCGAAATTAACTGCAAGCTGGTGTATTACGGTCCAGGTCTGGGCGGAAAGACCGCCAACCTGCAATGGGTGTACGACCATACCGGGCAGAATCAGAAGGGCAAGATGGTGTCGCTGGCCACGGAGACGGACCGCACGCTGTTCTTTGATTTTCTGCCGCTGGATCTGGGTACGGTGCGAGGATTTAAAACGCGCTTTCATCTTTATACCGTCCCTGGGCAGGTGTTTTATGAGGCCAGCCGCAAGCTGATTTTGAAAGGCGCGGATGGCGTGGTGTTTGTGGCGGATTCGCAGGAAGAACGGCTGGATGCAAATTTTGAAACGATGGAGAATTTGCAGGAGCATCTGAAAGAGCACAACCTGAAATTCGATACGATTCCGTATGTGCTGCAATTGAACAAGCGCGATTTACCGAATGTGATGAGCGTGCCGGACCTGACCAAGCAATTACAGAAAAAAGGCGAGCCGGTGATTGAGGGCGTGGCGGTGAATGGGCAGGGCGTGTTTGAGACGTTGAAGGAAGTGGCCAAGCTGGTTTTGGCGGAACTGAAGAAGAACGGTTAGTTTGCCTCTAGCATTTTGCCCACGCTAAATTGATATGCATGTCGGAGAGAAACTGGGAAACCTCCCGTCTGTCCCCAGGTTTTCGAAAACCATTACACGAGCGGCGTTATGGCTTCCCTGTTAGTTTCTTCTGTTTTGCCCTCGCTTTCTCGTATGACTTCGTTTTCGTCGATTCGTTAAAATTTTTTGCGTTTGCGTGAAGGACCTTCTTCATAACGTCCTCCGAGACGATGATAAAATGCTGGGGGCTTGAGCAAAAACACAAGCTTTTTTCAGGAACTGGTATTTGGTTACCGACGCTTAGGCGGAAGAGAACGCCAGGCACATGGAATAGGAAGATGTGGCACGGCTGTTCTGTTGTCAGGTACGGAGGGTTCATCACGATCTGCGCGCCGGAGGGTTTTGAAAGGATCACGTTGAGGGCTACGTTTTGAGGAAAAACAGTCTCGTCTCGGAGCCACGTGCGAATTGCGTCTCCATACGGCCCGAGCGATATTTTCGCCGAATTTCCATGGATGCAACGAAGCTTTCCAGAATGTGCCGAGCGCGAAGTGACAAATTTTCTGTACAGCTACGGCCGGATTTGTTGCGGCCGCAAATATATCTCCATCTGCGGCGGTATCGATTGGAGCCTGTTGGTAAAGGAGATCGTACAGCGGAAAGGTTCGGTCGACAGTGCACAGCTTGCCCACCATCCAGATTTCGCCGCCAACGTTAAGCATGTTCTCGCACTCTTGACACAATAGTTCAGCCTGGAGTTGGTCTGTAGTGGCGCGAACCTCTCCGTTTCCTGCCACGATCGGATGGAGTTCGTCGGTCCGCAGATAATCGTATATGGCACGGGAGACAAGGTGGCTGCTTACGAGCTGCTTTGTTTTCAGGCAACCGGGACAGTTCCCTATTTTCATCTGACACGCCTGGGTCATTTAATGATTTGGCCACACTTGTGGGACTGGGGGTTGGCACAACTTAAAGTACTAGAGCACTCTGGGTGGCCTACCCTTTGCGGACTTTGAAGCTGTGGCTAACCCTTGGCATAAAAGCTCCAACTGCTCCATGGCCAGTCTTGCGGATGCTGTACCAATTTTCGGTCCACGAGATTTCGGTGCATATAGTGCAATTTCTCTTTCAATTTCGTCTCGCTCTACACGTTGAAGTCATAGAAGCGGCGCTGCCAGACGACGGGTGCTGCTGCGATGCCCGAAGCGGAGGTTAGCTCCACCTGGCTCAAAGATCGCGAAACTTTCTGTTTCACTACTTGTAAAACCTTCGAAGGACTGCCGTGCTCTGGTTCGCCCATCAATAGATGGACATGCTCGGGCATGAGCACGTAGCCAAGCAGGGCAAATCGGTGGCGAGAACGAACCTCATCAAGGATCTTATGAAGTGGTTGCGGGCACGCACGGTTCCAAGATAAGGCCTTCGTCGGTAGCAACTGAAGGTGACGAAATGAAGATCACCCGATCCATAAAATCGACGCAGTGAATTGCGTTTCGTTTTTTCCACGGAAACCGCCAAGTCAAAACCCGCACCCTTAAACCGAAGCTGTGAAGAAACCAATCCCGCCCCAGCAAGAGAGTCAGCGCGCGTGTTTTTGTGGATCGCTGGGCCGATCTCGGTGGGTTTGTTTTCCGCTCTTTTCAGCTCGCGGCGGCTTCTAGTTTCCTCAACCGGATCCAGTGCTGCAAGTTGTAGGTGAGGCAAGCCCACAGCATTTCCACTTGCACCTTCGCCATTCCCCGCACGTGAAACTGCCGCAGACCTAGCTTGCTTTTGATCCACGCGTGGCAAAATTCCACCACTCTTCCACGGCGGCGGTACTGCGCTTGGGCTTCTGCGCTAGCCATCTTCTTGCGAAACGCGCTCACCACTGGACTTTCTTCGGGACGCGCCACCGAACGGCCGCGCTTCGCATTTTTCGGACAACACTCCGGCTTGCGCGGGCAGGTTTGGCAATCGTCTGCTTTGGCTCGGTAGCGGTAGTACATCAGCCCTGGCCGTTTCTGGCGTCGTCCCTGCGGATGCAGGACTTTGCCCTCCGGGCAAACGTAGCGATTTCTCTCCGGCTGATAGAGGAAGGCGCTCGGTGGGAGTCGGTTCGGCAGACTGGCTCCACTCGGCACATTTTCCCACCGCATGCTCCCCAGAAAATCGATCTCTCGCCCGGCCAACTTCTCAATATTGTCTCGCGTGGTGTAGCCCCCATCGGCCACTAACTGTTGCGGTTTTTTCTTCAGCTGCTGTTCCACACGATCGACTGCCGGCAGTAGCTGCGCACTGTCGTTGGCCTCCTGCGTCACGGCTACGCCCACGATCAGCCCGTTGGCCGCGTCCGTGGAAATCTGCGCGTTGTAGCTCAGCGATAATCCCCCATCGGAGTGGTGCATCACTCGCGCTTGCGGATCGCTCGTGCTCACGCGCGCGTCCCTCTTGGCCTGCTCCCCACTCTTGCGTTCCTGCAACTTCTGTAACTCTTCCAGCGCACTCTCCAGCCGCTCTTGTTGCTCGCGCCGGGCGCGAGCCTGCGCTTGCTTGGCTTTGGGGTTGGCCTCTTCGTTCCGTGGATCGCCCATCTCCGCCACGCGCTGCCGCGCCCGCTCCAGATGCCCCTGAATCGTTCCTTCCCGTTGATAACTCCGCGTGCTCGCCAAGGCCTTGATCTTCGTGCCGTCCTGCATCACCTGTTCCAAGGTGATCAGTCCTTCTTTGCTGAGCGCCGCCAACACTTGCGTGAACAACCCGTCCAACTCTTTCTGTTTCTCCACACGAAAATCCGCCAGGGTGTGATAGTTCACTTCCTCCAGTCCCGTCAGCCACTGGAACGCGGGATCGTATTCGCACCGCCGCGCCACTTCTCGCGCCGATCCAATCCCCTGACTGTAGGCATACACCCATAGACTGATCAGCAGTTGCGGATCGAACGCCGGACGTCCACCTTCTTCGGTGCTGCTCTCGATGCCTCGATAAAATGAGCTCAAGTCCAAGCGCCCGACCAATGTCCAGATCGACCGCGCGGGATGATCTTCTCCAATCAACCGTTCCACATCCACGGCGCGCCAACTCATCCGCTGCCGGTTTACGTAGCGGATCAGAGGCTTGTTGCTCGCGTTTTCTTGGCTCATGCCGCGAGCTTACGGCACGTGATTCTTTTTGCAAGAATGAAATTCAGAGGGTTTCTTCACAGCTTCACCCGAAGGGTGCGGCACCCACCCCATAGTGGTCATGATTAATAACCTAATGGTATACTCTGAGTGGGCTTTCAAGAAGAAAATCTAATGCCACCCGCCAAGACCATAAAGACTGTCCCCCAGTTCCCCAAGTGTAGTTCGCCCCGCCCATGTAGCGTTTCCGATACGTCGGCATGACCGAAGCCAAGAGCCCACGTGTAAACTCGACACGCGGGGCACCCAAGAGTTCGTTTTAATTAACGTACAGAAGCCAAAAAGTGCGCTTAGGCGAAGTTGGCTAGGGCGGCGGATTCGGATTCGAAGGCGGGGATGGCTTCGATGAGGCGGGTGACGGTGAGGGCGTCGCGGACTCGGCCGGGGCCGCAGACCAAGCGAAGGACGCCGCCTTCGCGAGCTAACTGGATGGAGATGCGCACCAGGGTGGAGATGCCGGAGCTGTCGATCTGGGGGACACCGTTGAGGATGACTACCACTTTGCGGGCGCCCTGGTCGATTACGGATTGCAGCGCTTCGTGAAGCTGTTCGCTGGATTCGCCGATGGTGAGGCGGCCGTGGACGTCGAGGACGGAGACGGGGCCGCTAGCGCGAACGTTTATTTCCATGGGAGCGTGATCGGCCATCTGGTGATTCTCCGTCCGAGTGGATAAGCGGCGCTGGTTAGGGCGGCTTTCCATTGGCGTGCATTATACGACGAAGGAAGATGACATGCGATTGGTGGGTGGAATTTGTTCGGGGCAATTTGGACGGAGAGCTATCCGTTAGTTTTTGCGCTCAAAAAGGGCGAAATAATGAGCAACTGAATGCATTCGAGATTTCAATCTCAAAATTCGGCAACCAACGTATTTCAAAACCTAACGTCAACAGAAAGACCCACCCTCAAAATCGAGGGTGGGGCGCCTACGTGTTGTGTTGAGATTTTGTGTGTGGGGAGATCGTTTAATTTTTTCGTTAACGCCAAAATTTGACGTCAACTTCACAACTTAACTTCAGCTTCAAGACTTACTTCAACTTCAAAAACTAACGTCTACCCCAAGACCCGGGTTCAAACTCAACCGCGAACCCGGGGTACCCGGCGTTTCTGGCTTACATTTTGTTGTGGTCATGGTAATATGACCATGGACATTAGGGGGATACCATGAAGCAGATGGCGGCGGGAGAGTTTAAAGCGCGTTGTCTGGCGGTTATGGATGATGTTAACGCTACCGGAGAGGCGGTGGTGATTACAAAACGTGGTGTGCCGGTCGCGAAGATAGTACCGGTGAGTTCAAAGAAACGAGACCTTTTCGGTTTTATGGCCGGGCAATTCGAAATCGTCGGGGATATCGAATCTCCAACGGTGCCGCTCGAAGCGTGGGAGGTGATGCGGAAATGATCCTCCTCGATACTCACGTTTTGATCTGGCTAGCAAGTGAGCCATCAAAATTATCGAGAAAGGCTAGCGAAGCGATTCGCAGGGCGAGTACAGAAACCGGAATCGCGATTTCTGCGATCACGTTATGGGAGTTAGCCTGGCTCGCGACCCACGATCGACTCAACATTATTGGCACCACCGAGGCTTTCGTCGAACAGATTGTTTCACGAACGGCGATCCGGCCAATCACGGCAAAGATTGCCGTTCTAGCCAACCAGCTTCCGACGAATTACCCGGGCGATCCCTGCGACCGGCTCATTGGCGCGACCGCTGTAGCCGAAGGCGTCGCGCTAATAACCAAGGACTCTAAAATTCGGGCTTGTAAAGAAGTTAAGACGATCTGGTGATAGGGGGCGAACAGTGAGAGTTTTTAGTGTGTGGGGAGATCGGTTAATTTTTATTTTTTTGTTAGTTCAAAATCTGACTTCAAACTTCGAGACTTAACTTCAACTTCAAGAACTAACGTCAACCCCAGGACCCGGGTTCAAACTCAACTGCGAACCCGGGGCACCCGGTGGGTGAATTGAGTTTGGTGGGGAGGCGGGTAGTTAATTTTTTTGTGGGATGAATCAATTCTATTTATATGACAAGGGGGAGGCGGGTGCATATAATCGGGCGCGTCTCGAGCTATTCAGGGGTTTGTTCGGAGCTGCGACTGGCGCGAAGGCGTTTTTTTCTTTTTTTGACTTTTGTTGATTACTGATGACCATTCCGAAGTGCCTACATTTGTCTCAAAACTATTGTAAGAAGGCGCCTTACCGTGGACGTGGGGCGTGGAGTTACTGTTTACTGCTGGCCTTGATTTTGTGGGGCGCTTCGGGGGCGTTCGCGCAAACGGCGGCTCCTACCGATTTTTCCAAGGCGAGTACTCCTGAAAAACTTACGCAGCTTGACCAGCGGGTGACGGCCGCGCAGTCTTCCGCAGATAACGCGTGGATGCTGGTTAGCGCGGCGCTGGTGTTGATGATGACTGGGCCGGGGCTGGCGCTTTTTTATGGCGGGTTGGTACGACGCAAAAATACGCTGGCGATTATGATGCAAAGTTTCGCGCTGATGGCGTTGATCACGGTGATGTGGGCGCTGGTGGGCTACAGTTTGTGCTTTGGCGGAAATGGGCCGGTGATTGGCGGGTTCGAGCACGCATTTTTGCGTGGGGTGGGCGCGGATCCGAATCCGGATTATTCGGGAACGATACCTCAGACTACTTTTATGGTTTATCAGTTGATGTTTGCGATTATTACGCCGGCGTTGATTACGGGGGCGACGGCGGAGCGGATGAAATTCAGTGGCTCGGTATTGTTCATGGTGCTGTGGTTTGTTTTTGTTTACGCGCCACTGGCGCACATGGTGTGGGGCAAGGGCGGTTTTCTGAATGCGTCGCTGGGGGGAAGGTTTCCGACGCTGGACTTCGCGGGCGGGACCGTTGTGCATATTTCTTCGGGAGTATCGGCACTGGTGTGCGCACTTTATTTGAGGAAGCGGACGGGCTTCCCGCAGCAGCCGATGCCGCCGCATAGTTTGGTGCTGAGTTTTATTGGAGCGTGTTTGTTGTGGGTGGGATGGTTTGGATTTAACGCGGGAAGCGCGCTGGCTTCGAACGGATTGGCATCGAGCGCGTTCGTAGCTACACATTTTGCCGCTGCCAGCGCGGCTTTGGCGTGGAGTGCGGCGGAGTGGTTGAAGAACGGACATGCTAGTGCATTGGGCGCGATTTCGGGCGCGGTGGCGGGACTGGTGGCGATTACGCCTGCGGCGGGATTTGTTGGGCCGATGCCGGCGCTGGTCATCGGGGTTTGCGCGGGAGCGTTTTGTTACTGGATGGTGACGAAGGTTAAAGCAATTTTTAAGTATGATGACGCGTTGGATGCGTTTGGTGTTCATGGAGCGGGCGGAACGATCGGGGCGCTGCTAACCGGGGTGTTTGCACAACAAGCGATCAATCCGATTTTTGGAGCGGGAAAAGCGGTGGGCGGATTGGATGGGCACTGGGCGCAAGTTGGAAATCAACTGGTAGGCGTGGTGATTGCGTGGGGATTTGCGCTGGTGGGAACGATTGTGCTGCTGAAGATCGTTGATATGATCACGGGGCTGCGAGTGAGCACGGAAGAAGAAGAGGCAGGATTGGATATTACGCAACACGGAGAAGAGGCCTATAACCTGGAAGCGTGATACGCGAATTTTATTTTTAGCGCACACGCGAAGGAACGCATTGCGGAGTATTGGAAATCACCTCCATGATGAAAATTGAAGCGATCATTCAACCGTCGCGATTTGTTTCCGTGAAAGAAGCGCTGCACGAAATTGGGATTGAAGGAATGACGGTGACGGAAGTGCGCGGTCACGGGCGGCAAAAGGGGCATACGGAGATTTATCGCGGGCGGGAATATACCGTGGACCTGCTGCCAAAAATGAAAATAGAAATGGTATTGCCAGATGCGTTGGTGGAAAAGGCGCTGGAGGCAATTAAGAAAACGGCTAAAACGGGAATGATCGGCGACGGGAAAATTTTCTTGTCGAAGATTGATGAGGCAATTCGCATCCGGAATGATGAGCGCGGGGAGAACGCGTTGTAAAACCCCACCCTCACAAACCGAGGGTGGGGCACCCGCGGCCACCCGGTGATGCGAATTGTTGTGCTGCCCTGATAACGAAACCTTAAATCTGCCGACGAAGACTGCCCAGGCCGTCGTCCTTGTGAGGAAACGAAAAGCGGGAAGAAAAGAAGCTCTACAGAAGCAACATTGCCCGCTATAGTTCTATCAAGAATTGATAGGCCAAGCTAAAAAATCGATGCAAGGATCCATAACTCCTCTTTCCACGCTCGGACCAGAAGCGGACGACGAGCGGCAACGAATACGCGAGAAATTTGAAGCAGGTGCGGGTGCGCGAGCAACGCTGGCGGCGTTGTGCGAGCTGGCGGACCGAAATATACAGCGCATTTTTGACGAGGAGCTGCGCGTCCACGGGAATGACACGCAGGGGCTTGCCCTGCTGGCGCTGGGAGGATTCGGGCGACGGTGGCTTTTTCCCTACTCCGATCTGGACATTTTATTTTTATTCGGGAACGAAAAAGCGGAAGCGGAATTCAGACCGTTGATTGGTGAATTTTCACGAGTGCTGTGGGACATCGGTTTTCGCGTGAGCTCCGCGGGGCGCACGATCGATGAATGCAAACGCATAGAAGAAGATAACGCAGAATTTCACCTGGCCTTGCTGGACCGGCGATTCCTTGCGGGAGACAAGTCACTATTTGAGAGGTTGGACAGCAAGGTGCTGCCCGGTTCGGAGAAACAGGCGCGGCCATTTTTGTTGGCGCAACTGCAAAAACTGACGAAGGACCGGCTGACGAGGTATGGGAATACGATTTTTCATCTTGAACCTAACGTGAAGGAGTCGCCAGGCGGCTTGCGGGATTATCAAGCGACGATGTGGATGCAGCAAATCAGCGGAGAGAAAAAAGATACACGGCCGACGATGACGGCGGAAGACGACCTGGTGCGAAGAGCGGTCGACTTCATGAGCGAAATTCGGTGTTTTTTGCATTACAGCAATGGGCGAAACGACAACACCCTGACGTACGAGTTACAAGCGGACGCGGCCGCGCGGTCGCTGGGAATTCCGGGGCGATTTTCGGGGGCTACTTCGAGCACTGCGGCCGCGAATAAAATTATCGTAGTTACAGGAAAAGGGTCCGCGGAACATGAAGCGGCGGAATGGATGCGCATGTATTTCCGGCACGCGCGGACACTGAACCGGCGATTGCTGCGACACATGGAGCAAAAAACGCAGCTGACTACATTGTCGCTGCGAGAACGAATTTTTAACGCGGCGCGCGTGCCGAAATTGGAAACGACGACGGTAAGGCCTTTTATTGAGCGCGATGGATTGCTTGAGATTGTGGCTCCCGGAGCGCTATCAGATCGAGCGATTACGTTTTCGCTTTTTTTAGCAGCGGCCAGCACGGGCGTGCCGCTAAGCCGGGAAGCGGAACGCACCATCGCGTATATCCAAACGCACCCGGAGGTGCCGGCGCAGAATACGGAAGTCCCGTGGGCGACACTTCGGGAAATTCTGAGCGCGGATTATCCGGGAGTAGCGCTGCGGCCGATGCAGAGATTGGGATTGTTGACGGAAGTGTTGCCGGAATTCGGGCACATCGATTCGCTGGTGGTGCGCGATTACTATCATCGATACACGGTGGATGAACATTCGCTACGAACGATTGAACACCTGCAGGAATTGGGGGACGGCAGCGACCCATTGGGCAAAAACTTTGCGCCGCTATGGAAGACGCTGGAGCGACGGGACCTGCTGATACTCACGATGCTGCTGCACGACGTGGGCAAGGGCATGGCGGTGGAAAATCACGTGACGGGAAGCCTCGAAGCGCTGGAGGGTGCGGCAACGAGGTTGGGGTTAACGGCGGAAGAAAGGGCGGAAGTGCACTTTTTGATTGCGCACCATCTGGACATGTCCGAAACGATGCAGCGGCGGGACATTTTCGATGCGGGCACAGTGACCATGTTTGCGAGGACGGTGGGAACGCAGGAACGACTGCAGCGGCTGACGCTGCTTACGTATGCGGACATTCACGCGGTAAATCCCGAGGCGCTGACGCCCTGGAAAGCGGAAATGTTGTGGCAATTGTTTGCGGCGACTTCCAATCACTTTAGTAGAACGCTGGATCGCGACCGGCTGCATGCGTCGACGGAAGTGTCGTTACTGGCGCAGGTGCGTTCGCAAACGCGCGGCGCGAAGGAAGGGGAAATCGAGCGGTTCCTGGAGGGCTTCCCACGGCGGTATCTTGCGGTGCACTCGGCAGCAGAAATTGCGGAACACTTCGCGCTGTATCAGAAATTGAGGGGCGAGCCGATGCAAACGGAAGTGAAGAGAACGCGGCATGGGTTCTCGCTTTCGGTGATAACCGCGGACCGGCCAGCGCTGTTTGCCAAGATCGCGGGCGTGTTGGCGGGCTGGGGCATGAACATTGTGAAGGCCGATGCGTTTGCGAACGCGGCGGGCGTGGTGCTGGATACATTTCAATTTATCGACTTGCACCGGACGCTGGAATTGAATCCTGGAGAAATCGAGCGCTTCCGGAGAAATTTGGCGGATGTGGTGAATGGAAAAGCGGCGCTGGAGCCGTTGTTGCACAGCAGGGACAGCGCGATGAGGGCCAAGGCTCCGAAGATCGCGGTGGATACGCGAATTACTTTTGACGATGCGTCATCGCTGCACAGCACATTGCTGGAAATCGTTACGCAGGACCGGCCGGGACTGCTGTATGAGATGGGCTCGGCGATGGCCAAGCAGGAATGCAATATTGAAGTGGCACTGGTTGATACCGAAGGGCAAAAGGCGATCGATGTGTTTTACCTTACGTCGCGGGGTAAGAAATTGACGGATCAAATAAAGGATGCGCTGCGGCAGGACTTGCAGCGGAGCTTGAGTTGAAGCGGAATTTTGTGCGAAAGCGAATCGATACAATAAACGAAGTGACATGGTTTTTGAAGCCAAACTGAAAGTAAAAAATACTTGAAAGAGCGTGATAAGGAGAAAGGCGTTCCAGCTATCGATATCTGCGGATGACCAGGTTGTGCCGATCGGAACGATAAAGTCCCAGGACATAGAGGACGACAACGCCTTTGGTGGAATAGATGACCTGGCGGATGCGCAGCAGCGGGGCGCGTTTTGGCAGACCAAGAAGTTCGGCGGTGCGTGGATCGGCAGCGGTGGCGTCGACTTCTTCGTCGGAATAGCTGAGTTCAATGTGATAATCGCGCTGCAAGGTGGAGAATAAAGATTCTTTCTGCAATGGGGCGGATTGCAATCCGGAAAACTGTTCAGCAGAAAGATAGCAAGTTTCCAAGGCGAAAGGCTCGCCGCCAGCGGCATGGCGTAAGCGCTCCAATTTAAAGACGCGACTTCGGGGCGGAAGGGCTAAGCGGGCGGTGGCTTCCTCTTCATTGTCGATGACTTTTGTAAAGAGCACTTTTGAAATGGGAGTCAAACCGCGGCTGCCCATTTGTTCGGTATAACTCATCAATTTATTGAAATGAATTTTTGGAGCGGCGACGAAGGTACCGACGCCGCGGCGCCGTTCCACCAAGCCTTCGCGCTCGAGAGAGGCGAGGGCGTGGCGGGCGGTCATCAGGCTGACATCATGAACTCTGGCGAGTTCTCTTTCGGAGGGCACCACGTGACCAGCGCGGAGCTGGCCAGCGTCAATGTCGCTTCGAATCTCTTCCTGGATCCGCTTATAGGCAGGGATTCCATTGGTCTTCTTGGCTAGCATTCTCGATTTCCTCGACGTAACCGGACCGAGCTACAAGGGTCACAAATTCATAACGATAGAGACGGTATAAAAGTTCAACCGTTAGTTGCTCTTAATCGATTCCACGAACTTATTGTCCGCCAGGGAAAATCTCCGCCAACATGAATGAAAGCACATGGAAGCGAAAAGCATCAAGAATCCCCACACCAATAGTGCTATATGGCGGTGATGCTATAGGGCACCGCAGTGAGAGCCTTATAAAACAAACCTTTTCTCTTATAAAGTAATATTTTTCTGTTGACAAGTGGAAACGACCGCTATATAGCTAGCGGCAATCGGGGCGTGTTTTGCGTTTGTTTGGATCCGATCAAAATTCGGGAAAAGAGTCTGCTGGCGAGGCGGCAGACTCCGGGGGGAGATTTTATATGAAGAGTCTGCGAGTGGTTTGTTGGGTACTGGGAAGCGTAGCACTACTTTTGATGTTTTGTTGGACGCACAGTGCCTTGGCACAAGACGTGACCGCGACGATTACCGGAACAGTAACCGATCCAAGCGGCGGGGCAGTAGCGGGCGCGACGGTTACGGCGAAGTCGGTGGAACGCGGGGAAACCTATACGATCACAACTGGCGATTCGGGACTCTATCGGCTGTCGCAGCTGCCGGTGGGCCATTACGAATTACGTGTTGAGAAGCAGGGATTTCAAACCTCGGCCTATCCGGCGTTTGAACTGGTGCTGAACCAGGTCGGACGTATTGATGTGCAAATGAGAGTGGGACAGGTCAGCCAGACTATTGAAGTGAGCGGCGCGGCGCCGATTCTGAAGACCGAGTCCACGCAGGTGGATACGGTCATCGATGCGGCCACCAACGATAAGCTGCCTTTGGCCACGCGGAATTATGTGGAACTGACGCTGCTATCGCCCGGGGCCATCCATCCGGACCCCAGCAGTTTTAATAACGGGGACAATGTGAACGCCGGCGCGCGGCCTTTTATCAATGGCAACCGCGAGCAGTCCAACAATTTTTTGCTGGATGGCGTGGATAACAACGAGGTATCGGATAACCTCCTGGGCTACACGCCGTCACCGGACGCTATTCAGGAATTCAATCTCATTTCCAATAACGCTCCCGCCGAATTCGGGAATTTCCAGGGCGGAATCGTAAGCGCCACCATCAAGTCCGGGACAAACAGTTTTCACGGGGATATTTGGGAATTTTTCCGGAATGACAAGCTAAATGCCAACCAATGGGAAAACAAGATTAATCCGAACTCGCCGCCAATTCCTGTGTCACCGCTGCGATGGAATATGTTTGGCGGGACCCTAGGTGGTCCGGTTCTCAAGAACAAACTATTTTTCTTCGTGGACTACCAGGGGCAGCGATTCGACCATCCGCCGGCGGGCAATCGTATATCGGTATTCACACCTGCCGAGCAAGGCGGCGATTTTTCAGCGCTGTTAAACCAAGCGACGCCAGTGCAGCTATATAACCCGTGCCAGGCGGGAACGGGTGTGAGCGGTTCACCGTGTGTGGCGGCAACGGTGCGAACGCCATTTCCGAACAACCAGATACCAATTGGTATGATCAGCCCAGTGGCTGCTGCATTGTTCGCCTCGCCGCTGTATCCAAAAGCCATTAACAGTGCATTGACCAATAACGCGATCAATCTGAAGAGCAATGCGTATAACAGCGACCAGGGTGACGCAAAAGTCGATTACAGATTGTCGGACAAGGACCAAATCTCCGGACGTTTCACGCGAGCCGAACAAGTTGACCCATCCACGAACTCGGTTTTACTGCTTGGGAACGGGCAGGTTGTGGCGCCGATCTGGAGCGTAGCGGGAGATTGGACGCATACCCTTTCGACGAACATTGTGAACGACGCTCGCTTTGGCTGGAACCACGTCACGCTTAACAGCGGGACGGCGTGGGATCCGAAGGTGGGGGCGTTTGGTCAGGCCATCGGTATAGCGAATTCGAACCCCGCAAGCATCGTGGGTCTTCTCGGTGTTGATTTTGGTGGAGGCACGCCTACGAGCCCGGGCACTGGCACCCTGACAAACATAGGAAACAGCATGGTCACGCAGAATTTCGACAGCAAGGTGTATCAGGTCGATGAGGGAGTGACGTGGACCCACGGGCGTCACACACTAAAATTTGGGGCACAGTATTGGTTCGACAAGATCACCGCGTTTTATTCCGGCAATAGCGGTTCCTTAGGCGGCATCACTTTTGGGCCTAATTTTACGGCCTCGGCTGCTGTGAAGCCGGCTCAGAACACCGGTGAAGGGATGGGAGATTTCTTCCTTGGCTTGCCAACTTCATTCGGCCGCGGACTTACAGGCGGGAGTTGGGCACAAACCTCGAACATTATCGCCGGATATGCCCAAGATACCTGGAGAGTGTCGGACCATCTGACGGTCAATGCCGGATTAAGATACGAAGCGCACACGCCGTGGGTGGAACAAAACAATCTGCAGGACAACTACAACACACAGACTGGCACCATTGATTTCGCGGGCAAGAATGGCGCTAGCCGCGCGCTGTACAACGGAGTTTATGGCGGGAAGGATTTCGAGCCGCGGCTAGGCTTCGCATATACGCCTGGATGGGCAGGCGGACGCACGGTTTTCCGTGGCGCGTTCACGATCTCCTCTTATCTGGAGGGGACTGGCACGAACCTGCGCCTGCCGCTGAACGCGCCGTTCGACGGTGGTTCACCAGGCAGTCCAGAATTCCAGACGCAATATTTGCTGCAGCCTTTGCCGGGCACGACCGCGCAGCAAGGAATCATTGCGCCGCCGAACACGGGGCTTGCGTGTCCAAACTTCAGTTGCTTCGCGGGAGTAATATTCCGTTTATGGGACCCGAATGTGCAGCCGGCGATCTCTGATCAGGCCAACTTGACGGTCCAACATGAATTCGGGGACAAAACAACGCTGCAGGTAGGGTATGTGTGGCAACGTGGCGTGCACTTGATGGTGCCCTTCAGCTATGGGCAGCTGGTGGCGGAGCCCAACAGTGCATGCAGCACGCCGCCGTGCACCGCTCCAAGCCCATTTTTCGCAAAGAACCCGACCCTGGGTACCACCATCGGTGACTCGTCGGTATCCGGCACGCAGTCAAACGGAACCATGTCGTACAACGCTTTGCAGGCGGTGTTGCAGAAGAACATGGGGCACGGCTTGCAATATCAGGTGTCGTATACGTTCTCAAAGTGTATGTCCAACAACACCGGCTATTACGGTACCTGGTCGACTGCGAGAGCATCGTCGACAGCATCTCCATATTGGCAAAACGTTTATGACCCGAAGGCAGAGTGGGCACCGTGCTACTACGATTCCACGCACACGCTTACGAGCTATGCCATCTACGAGCTGCCAGTGGGTAAGGGCAAGCAATTTGCACATGACGCGAACGCGGTCGTTAACAATGTAGTCGGCGGGTGGTCGGTGAGCCCGATTCTTTTTCTGCACACGGGATTCCCGTTGGCGCTCTATACCAACGCCAGCGATCCGACAGCGACGGGTTCACGTGGTTTGCGCCCCAATTGCAACGGCACCAATACCATCCTTGGACGGCAAGACGCGACAGCCAAGCAAGGTGGTGGTTTCCTGTGGTTTGACCCTAGCAACTATTCGGACCCGACAACGACGTTTGGAACGTGTGCTCCGCAAATCGGCGGATTGCGCGGACCCGGATATTACAACTGGGATATCAGCTTGCAGAAAGACATCCTGCTTACCGAGCGATTCAGGCTGCAATTCCGCTCGGACTTCCTGAACGCTTTCAACCGCGTGAACCTGGCGGTTCCCAACACGACGGTAAATACGTCGACGACCGGAGTGATTCAGAATTCGCAACCTGCGAGGAATATCCAGTTTGCGCTGAAGCTCTACTACTAAACGCGAACCGCGTATGATGAGGCAGGCGTGATTGCGCCTGCCTCACTTTTATTTTGTAGAGGCTTTTTTCGGTGAAAATCGTTCGAGGACAACGGCGCCAAAACGAAATGTCCAGGAACCTGTCTACGATCAGAACTCTCTCATGCGCTGTAATACCCTGGCTCTTTCCTTTGCAGCTCGTCGCTCAGACTCCAAAAAACAAACCCGTTCCGGGTCCAGAACTGTCTGCGACAACCGAAAAGGCGATTGGTTTGGCTGAACAGGGACGCTGCAAGGAAGCAATCCCGGGACTGAAGCGCGCTGTGACTTTGCAGGAACCTGCGGAACAGCGAAAAAAAGCCGGGGTGCTTGGATTGCGGTGCTCCTTGACGCTGGATAGCCGCGACGCGGCTCTGGATTTTGCTCGAGCGTTGGGGCATCAATTTCCGCAGGATCCGGAGATTCTTTTTATCCTTGTGCATGCATACTCCGATCTTTCTTCGCGCACCGCACAGGACCTCGGACGCAATGCGCCGCGTTCGGTGCCGGCGCACAAGCTCAATGCGGAGGCGTTGGAGATGCAAGGCAAATGGGACGATGCGCAGCGCGAATACGAAACGATTATCAAAGAGCATCCCGATGCACCGAGCGTTCATTATTTGTTGGGAAGGCTGTTGCTTTCTCGCCCGGATGGGAATGCGCAGAGTGCTGAACTCGCGAAGCAGGAATTTCAGAAAGAGCTGCAGATCGATCCACAGAATGCGGGGGCGGAATATGTTCTGGGGGAAATGGCGCGACAGGAAACACAGTGGGACGATGCGATCGCACACTTTATGCGAGCGACGAAGCTGGATGCCAGTTTTGGGGACGCTTACATGAGCCTGGGATTTTGCCTGGTGTCCGTAAAACGCTATCAAGAAGCGATACCTCCGCTGGAGGCCGCCGTGCGGATGCAGCAAGGTAATCCCTCGGCACATTACAACCTGGCGGTGGCGTTGAGCCGTACCGGGAAGAAAGAAGAAGCAGAGAAGGAATTTGCGATTCAGCGCCAGTTGACGCAGAATTCCGCGCCGGGCGAAGCGAAACAGGAATAAGACGGCAAGGCGCATTTTTTGGAACGAAACCCTAACTTTTTGGACATGCGAAATCCAACGCGGCGCGATTTGCTGAAAGGAATTGCTGCGTGGACACTAACTGGGGCTTGTCCACGGATGGCGGCGTTTCCGTCCGGCGAATTCCCTTTCGAACAAGTTCCTCCTTCGGCCAGCGGGATTACCTGGCGACATTCCAGCGGAAAATCGGCGGAAAAATATTTGCCGGAAACGACCGGGGCAGGCTGCGCGTTTTTGGATTATGACAATGACGGGTGGATGGACATTTATCTGGTGAATAGCGGTAAGTGCGACTTCTACACCCCCGACCCTCCGCTGCGCAATGCGCTGTATCACAACAACCACGACGGAACATTCAGCGATGTTACGGAGAAAGCGGGCGTGGGAGCCGGGGGATTTGGGCAAGGAGTGGCTGTGGGGGACTACGACGGCGACGGATTCCCGGATCTTTATGTGACGCAGTATGGGCGGAGTATTTTATTTCATAACAACGGAGATGGGACGTTTTCGGATGTGACGGAAAAGGCCGGAGTCGCGGCACCCGGGTGGGCTTCCAGCGCGGTGTGGTTCGATTACGACAATGATGGATTGCTGGATTTGTTTGTGTGCCAGTTTGTGGATTTCAGCAAGGAGAAGAACAAGCCGTGCGGGGTTCATGAGGATGGTAGAAGGCATTATTGCATTCCACAAATTTATCAGCCGATGCCGAATTGGTTGTTTCACAACAATGGCGATGGGACGTTCACTGACGTTTCCAAAGCGTCGGGAATTGCTTCGCATTGGGGGAAGGGCTGGGGCGCGGTCGCTGCGGACATTAACAATGATGGCTGGATGGATCTTTTTGTCACCAACGATACGGTTGCCAATTTTTTGTTTGTAAATAATGGGAAAGGGAAATTCACGGAGACGGGAACCGAGGCGGGCGTGGCCTACAGCGCTAACGGCAAGCCGCGATCGGGGATGGGTGTGGACGCGGCTGATTTCAATAACGATGGTTGGCAGGATTTGTTTGTGGCTAATCTCGACCGCGAGGATTTTGCGATTTACCGAAACAATCATGATGGTACGTTTGACGACCTGGCTATTCCGACAGGCATCGCCAAAGCTACGCGCACCATGAGCGGGTGGGGGTTAAAGTTTTTTGATTACGACAACGACGGGAATCTCGATCTATTACTTGCCAATGGGAATCCTGACGACCTGATCAAAGCGCTGCACGGGGAGAGCGCGTACGAAGAGCCGCTGATGTTGTTTCGCGGGACTGGGAAATCGTTTGAAGACGTGAGCGCAGAGAGTGGGGCGCTTTTTGCGACGCCAATATCTTCGCGGGGGCTGGCGCTTGGGGATTTTAATAATGATGGCGCGGTGGATGTGTTGATCTCGGTGAATAACGGGGCTCCGCTGCTGCTTCGCAATAATGCCGGCAGACATAATCACTGGCTGGGAATTCGTCTCATCGGGAAAAAGTGCAATGCGGATGCGGTGGGAGCCAAGGTTACATACCAGGCCGGAGATTTGAAGCGCAGTCGCATGAAGGTTGCTGGCGGAAGTTATCTTTCGGCTCACGATCCGCGCATGGTTTTGGGGCTGGGAAGCCGCGACAAAATGGATTGGGTGGAAGTGGCGTGGCCAATGCCAGGCGGGCGCACGCAGCGATTCGTAAATCCTCCGGTGGATCGCTACATTACGATCATTGAAGGAGAGGACAAGTGGAAGTGATTTCGCCCTGAAGCATGGGGCGGAATCGCTGTCCGAATGGAAACATCGAGGAGCATCGGTGCGAATATTTCGACTGGCGCTGGCGATTCTGTTTGTGGCGTGCAGCGGGCGGTGCGTTGCGCTGTCCGGCGCTCCAGCCATGAAGCGGTTGCTGATTATCGGGGAAGAAAAGGGCTACCGGCACGAAGCCGTTTCACATGCGGCGGCCACGATCGAGCGACTGGGCCGCGAATCAGGTTTATGGAGCACCACGATCCGCACGGACACCGAGGCGCTGACAAAGAAAAAACTGGAGTACAACGCCAAGAACCTTAACGATTTTGACGCGGTGTTCTTTTACACTGGCGGCGAACTGGAAATGAACGGCGAACAAAAGGCGGCACTGCTGTCATTTGTGCACGACGACGGCAAGGGTTTTATTGGGGTGCACAGCGCGGCAATCACTTTTGCGGACTGGCCGGAATACCGCGAAATGATCGGGGGATTTTATGATGAGCATCCGTGGGTGACTTTTGACGCGCCAATTGTGGTGGAAGACGGGAACTTTCCTGGCATGCAGCAGTGGCCGAAGGAGTTTGTGTTGAAGGACGAGATTTACCAGATGAAAGATTGGTCGCGAGAAAATGTGCGGGTGCTGATGAGGCTGGATAGCGGCAAAATTGACCTCAAAAATCCGCAGGTGCACCGCAAGGATCGTGATTTTGCGGTGACCTGGGCCAAGATGTATGGAAAGGGACGCGTGTACTACTCGACGTTGGGACATGTGGAGCAGAATTGGGACAATCCGAGGTTGCAACAGACGTATGTGGGAGCCATCAAATGGGCCATCGGGCTGGTTGACGCGGATGTAACGCCGCGGGCGCTTCCAGGACAAACCGTAGGAGCGGGGAATTACTAACGGAGATCCGCCACAGTTTCCGAGGAATTACGGCCGCAGTAATTTATAAGGACGCCTTAGTGCCGATAAACAAGGTTTTTCGCAGCGATCATCACTGCAGTTCCCTCGCAACAAAACAGAGGTAAACAAACTGAAAGTTGCCGCGTGTTCGCCGGACAAATCAATTCCAGCGCGAATTATTGTTTTTGTGGTTACAACCGCCCTGGTTTTATGCGGTGCGCGAATGAGCGGGCAAACTGATCGCACACCTTCCCCCGAATTTACAGACGTCACCAAATCCGCGGGGATCAAGTTTGTGCACTTCAAGGGGAATCAAGGTATTTCTATCAACCTGGAAGAGTTTGGACCGGGTGTGTGCGTGTCTGATTTTGATCAGGATGGTTGGCAGGATATTTATTTGGTAAACGGGCGGGACCGCTATGATCGCGGCATTGCGGTCAAGAATGCGTTGTATCGAAACAACGGAGATAACACTTTTAAGGACGTGACTGATCGCGCGGGTGTGCCAGGCACCGGCTACGGGCTTGGGTGCGCGTGGGGCGATTACGACAATGATGGCTTCCCGGATCTTTTCGTGACGCAGTATGGGAGCAACGTGCTGTATCACAACAATGGGGACGGAACGTTCACGGATGTAACCGCCAAGGCGGGGGTGGCTGGTCTGGAGTCCGGGCCGATTCATAGCGGCGCGGTTTTTGTGGACTACGATCGCGACGGGCGGCTGGACCTTTATGTGGGAAGTTATGTGGCTTTCGGCGCAAAAGCCAGGCGCTATTGCGACATTGGCGGGGTGATATCGAGTTGCCCGCCGAGTGCGTATCGCGGAAGTCCCAATGCGCTGTATCACAACAACGGAGACGGCACGTTTACGAATGTGTCGGCCAAGGCAAATATTTTGCAACCGGAGGGCAAGAATTTGTCTGTCGGCGCAGCGGATTATGACAATGACGGGTGGCCGGATTTGTTTGTTGCCAATGATGGGCTACCCGCGTACCTCTACAAAAATTTACACAATGGAAAATTTCAGGAGACGGGTCAGGTAGCGGGAATGGCGTACACCGCGCGCGGCCAAAACATGGCGGCGATGTGTATTTCGTTGGGCGACTACGATAACGATGGGTTCCTGGATTTGTATATTTCTGACTTTCAGAAAAGCTCGGACCATCTGTGGCATAACTCGGGTAAAGGATATTTTGACGAAGTGAGCGATGAGGCGGGGATCACGGTTCCGACGCGTGACGTGTTGAGTTTTGGCGGGGGATTTATTGATTATGACAACGACGGGTGGCTGGACCTTTTTATTGCCAACGGGCATGTGTATCCCGAAATTGAGCAGATTTCTCCGGAGACACACTACAAGCAGCACAATTCGCTGTTTCACAATGAGCACAATGGGAAATTCAAGGAGGCCGCCGAAGCGGGCGGATTGATGGGCCTAGCGCCTCGGGCCGGACGAGGTGTTGCATTTGCGGACTTCGACAATGATGGGTACGTGGACGTGATTGTTGCGAATAATGGAGATCCGCCGACGTTACTGCACAATTCGGGAAAGCACGAGAATCACTTCGTAAATTTCAAACTGGTGGGGACGAAAAGCAATCGAGATGCCTTGGGAGCGAGGATCCGGGTGAGCTCGGGGAACATATCGCAGATTCGGGAGATCGCAGGAGGCGGGAGTTATCTTTCGCAGAGCGATCTGCGGGCTAATTTTGGTTTGGCAGAGGCGGTGGTCGTGTCTTCCGTCGAGGTGACTTGGCCGAGCGGAGGGCACCAAGTATTCCATGATGTAAAGGCGGACCAATTTTATTTGATTGAGGAAGGGCGAGCAGAAATGAGGCTGCAGCAGATTAGGGGAAGGAGTAAGGTTTCAGCGGACACACTTAAGAATTAGACAATTGGAATCATTGATCTAGTTGGGAATCGCAACTTCTCCAAATGCTCCCCGATCTATACCCTTTTCATCGATGACGTGAATGGAAATGCGAGCGTCAGATTTTGTTATGGGGACTTCCTGGTGCAGATCGACGACTTTGGTGGGGTCCGCGGCTTGTAAAGAAATATTCCTGGTCGGGGAATTATTTCGGTCATAAAAGAGCGCGACCAGACTGCATGGAACAAAGACCCCAAACTTGCCGGTAACAACAACAGACTGCGGTTTTCGAGAAGCGGTCAACTCGGCTTCAATAATTCCGGCATCACGGACCGTTGAGAATTCTTTTTCGGTTCGGGTCGGGAACCATTTGGTGTCGAACGCAGAGGTTTCCGACGGCTTGAGATTTACAATCGGGCTGTTAATTTCCGCTTCCATATAGTGCAAGCGATCTTCCGGGTTGGAGCCGTTGATGAACGGCATCCCGTCCTTATTCATTTCTACTGATGGGCCGTTCTTGTAGAAAATAACTGTGGCTTTGCCGGGGTATTCGGCGTGGTTTTGAAAAGTGAAACGCTCGACCATGGCAAAACCTGCGTGGGCGTCGACAACGGCGAGCCAGCCAGCGGGAGAGTCAAGCCAAACTTCGTTTTGCAAATAGAGCCAGTGCAGCGTGAACAAATTATTTTTCACCGTGAAGGAAGGATCGTCGGCGAGGCCGGAGCGGACGTGGAAGCCATCGAGGTAGGCGCTTTGTGGATGCACGGGGGTGAAGGCCCAGAAGTCGCGATTGAAGTCCTTGGGATTCTGGGGGTCGGCAGTGTCGTACTGGGTTACCGATTGCATCGACCAGCGAATGTCGTGCGTGGAGATGTTTTTCATTACGGCATGGAAAGAGATTTGGGGCGAATCGCTATCGATGCGGATGTCGCGCGTGTATTGCAGGCCGGTTTTTGGTTCGGGTGGGCCTTCGAGGCGGATGGCGCAAGGGGAATCTTGGGAGAGGATTCGAAAGGCGTAATCACCGTCGTCGAGTGCATCGGAAATGGGTCCGGGCCAATGCTGTTCGTCCTGGGTGCCTTCCGGCATGGGCCAGATTTTGTCGCCGCCGTAGTTGTACCAGGTGGGCTTGTCGGCCGGAGTTAGAGGGGGGAAATGTCTTCCTTTGAGTTGGGGATTTACAAAGAGGTAGGCATGTCCGGCGAAGGTGACTTGCATTACGCGGCCGCCGAGTTGCGGCACGATGATCAATTTTAGCCACTGGTTTGAAAGTTGTTGAGCTGGCCAGCCTTCGTAGGTAGTGGATTGGATTTTGCAAGGTTCGTGAGTAGTGGCGGCGATTTGATTGCTCTGCGCTTCAGATCCCGGAACGAAAATGAATGTGATCAGCGACAGTGAAACAAGACCTTTCCAAAGAAACGTCGGGTTTTTGGCTGGCTTACACATCATTTCAAGGCCTCTTTTTTCCCCGGCAGAGCGGCCTTTAGCGCGGCCACCTGCGTACTGGTTTGCAAGCAAAAACCGATTTAGAACGCTATCTTCCGGCTCCCATTAATGGCAAAGTATTGGCGATTAATTTCACAATGTGGTGCCCCACTTCAATTTCGAGGGAGGCGGTTTTGTTCCAGCGGAAAATCTTACACGTAATGCTTACGATCTGTGCGGTAGCTTTATTGGCGTCGAGCGGTGTTCGCGCGCAGCAGAGTTATACGGTGATCAAGCAGGATGGCGTGGGGATGAAAACGCGCGACGGCGTAAAACTCTACGCGGACATTTACCGACCGAAGGCTGATGGGAAATTTCCGGTGATCCTGATGCGCACGCCGTACGATAAAAGCACGGGCTGGGCGGTGGGGCCCGCATATGAGATGGCCACGCACGGCTACGTAGTCATCGTGCAGGATGTTCGCGGGCGGTACACGTCGGAAGGCGAATGGTACCCGTTTCGCCATGAGTCGGAAGATGGCTATGACACGATCGAGTGGGCCGCCGCGCTGCCGTTCTCGAATGGCAAAGTGGGAATGACGGGCGGTTCTTATGTAGGCGCGACGCAGATGCTTTCAGCTATCGCGCATCCGCCGCATCTTGCGGGGATCTGCCCAGTGGTGACAGCCAGCAACTATCACGATGGTTGGACTTATCAGAGCGGAGCGCTGGAACAGTGGTTCGATCAAAATTGGTCCACACAACTAGCTACCAACACGATGTGGCGATTAATCGCGAAAAATACGAATGCGCTGCAGGGTGTGCGGGTGCTGCCACTCACCCAGTATCCAGCGTTCAATTACGCCGCGCTGCCCGCGGGAGCTGATGCCACGGCCGAGATTGCTCCGTATTATCTGGATTGGCTGGCACACCCGTCTTATGACGAATATTGGAAGCAGTGGTCGATCGAGGAGCATTTTTCGGATATTCGCGTGCCGGCGCTGCACATCGGCGGGTGGTATGACATTTTTTTGGGCGGCACCCTGAGGAATTACATGGGGATCAAGGCGCATGGCGGATCGGAAGAGGCACGCAACGGCCAGCGGCTATTGATACAAATTGGGGGGCACGCGGGATTTGGGCGGCACATCGGCGATGTGGAATTTGGCGATGAAGCGCTGAAGTTCTCTTCGACGCAAGTGGTGCTGGACTGGTACGACTATCTCTTCAAGGGTGTTCGGAACGAATTTTCGAGTGAAGGGCCCGACGCCGGGAAGCCTGCCGAGGCAGGCAAGCCGGTACACATTTTTGTGATGGGCGCGAATAAGTATCAGGAGGAAGCGGATTGGCCTCCCCCACAAGCTAAAACCACCCAGTATTTTCTGCATTCGGGAGGTTCGGCAAATTCCCTGGGTGGCGATGGCGGACTTTCGACTGCGCCGCCAAAAAGAGAAGCGGCTGATAAATTCACTTATGATCCGGCAAATCCAGTGACGACGATCGGCGGGTCATTGTGCTGCGACATGGAACACTACGAACCCGGGCCACGCGATCAGCGCGCGGATGAAAATCGCAATGATGTGCTGGTGTATTCGACCAAGCCGGTTGCGGAGGATATGGAAGTTACCGGCCCGGTCACACTGGAGGCGTGGGTTAAATCTTCGGCGGTGGACACCGATTTTACGGCAAAACTTGTGGACGTGTCGCCGGACGGGTTCGCTATGAATCTCACGGACGGAATTTTGCGCATGCGCTATCGCGATTCGCAGGGGAAGCCCACGTTGATGAATCCAGGGCAGATTTACAAAATTACGATGGACTTGTGGGCGACCAGCAATGTTTTTAAGAAGGGGCACGTGCTGCGGCTGGAAGTTTCCAGCAGCAATTTCCCGCGCTTCGACCGCAACCTGAATACCGGGGCGGAGCAGGCGACGAGCCGCGATTTTATTTCAGCGACAAACACGATTCTGCACGACGCCGAGCATCCCTCGGCGCTTTTGCTTCCAGTGATTGCCGGCGCGGCAGCGGTAACGCCGTGAGCGATACGCAGTGATTTCCCGACCCGCGCTATGATGCAAGGTATGGCGAAATTTCGCGGGTATCGCCGGGCTGAACCTGGTACGCAACCGAATCACCTTCATCCCGCTTACGTTTCCTCTATCAAGCGCGCGCCGTCGAAACCGCTGGTGTATCTGCCGCAAACTCTTTCGGAAACAACGGGGCCGAGTTTTGATTCCTCTGCGATCGATGCGAAGGCCAGTGACCTTACTCGACAGGGCCAAGGCGAGCCGCTTGGTGAGCGCATCATCGTCAGCGGGCGGGTGCTGGATGAAGATAGCAGACCAGTTGCGCACACGCTGATTGAGGTCTGGCAGGCTAATGCGGCGGGACGCTACCGGCACAATGTGGACCAGCACAATGCTCCACTGGATCCTAATTTCGAAGGCAGCGGCCACACGCTCACGGACGAGCACGGGAATTTCAGATTTATTACGATTCGGCCGGGCGCTTATCCATGGAGAAATCACTACAATGCATGGCGTCCGGCGCACATTCATTTCTCGGTATTGGGCCCGGCATTTGCGACGCGATTAATTACGCAGATGTATTTTCCGGGAGATGCGCTGTTGCCGTTTGATCCTATTTTTAATTGCACGGGTGATGAAAAGGCTCGTAATCGCTTGATTGCGCTTTTTGACTGGGAGACTACGGTGTGCGAGCAAGCGCTGGGCTACCGGTTCGACATTATTTTGAGCGGGCGGGATTCTACGCCTTGGGAAAAATAATGAGCTTGCAAGCTACAACTTCACAAACAGTGGGACCGTATTTTCAGATTGGGCTGTCGAAATTTTATATCGACGATTTAACTGGGCCAGGGATTTCTGGAGATGTAATCGAAATTGTAGGGCGCGTTTTTGACGGCGATGGTCAGCCGGTACCGGATGGGGTAATCGAAATCTGGCAAGCCGATGCGCAAGGTAAATACACGCATCCGGAGGGTTACGAGGAGCTGGAGAGTGTACCAATAACTGATCCGCGGGTGAAGAAACACGCGCAGGGTCCGCCAGGAGCAGGCACGTTCCGAGGTTTTGGGCGTGTTGCCACGCAGGCGGATGGATCGTTCCGTTTCAGGACGATCAGGCCAGGGCACGTGCCCGCTCCCGACGGAACCTTGCAGGCTCCGCACATTGCCGTTTCTGTATTTGCGCGGGGACTATTGCGGCGGCTGGTGACACGGATTTATTTTCCGGACGAAGCGAGCAACGTCGAAGACTTCGCTCTCAAGTTAGTCGAGGCGGGGAGGCGTCATACGCTCATCGCGAAGAAATTGCGCGACGGACGGCTGGAATGGAACGTAGTTTTGCAGGGCAAGGACGAGACGGTTTTCTTCGATTGCTGAACGCTTGGCGTCGCTGAGGTGCCGGAGGCCTGGATCAAAAGGTCCGATCCTTATTTTGTCCCGTCGGGCGGGCGCGCCTTGGCATTCCCCAACCAAATGTTTTCAGCGATATTTCTGCAGATTGATTTGGTCGGCTGAAGGTTAGCTAAATCGATTTCATGGGTTATTTTTGCAGCGAGAGGTCCGTCATCATTGCGGATTTCGCTATCGTTTCAAGCTCGTCCCGTAACTTTAGCCAATAATCGGCGCCAACTTCGGCGAGAAATCGTTCATGCGCTGCCAGCCACAAGGGCAGGCTCCGCTGCAACGCCTTTTGGCCGGAGTGTGTCAATTTCAGAAAGCGGCGGCGCATCTGAGAACGTTTTGAGATCTCAATCATTCTTTCTTTTTGCAACAGCCTAAGGCTGCGAGTGAGGGTGCTGCTATCGAGCATCAGCACGTTCGCGAGGGTGCCCATGGCGACGGGCTGCAGTTTGGCGATACCCACAAGAATGGCGAATTGAGTAGATCGAACGCCGGACTCTTGCATGACGGTGTCGTACAGGCGAGTGACGATGCGCGAGGTTCTGCGAAAGTTGAGGCTGGCGCAATAACCAGTACCGGTTAGGTCCAGATTGGCGAGTATATCGGTCATGGAAGAGAACCTCGGCGCTTTTAGAACTTGACTTGTATATACACACAAGTATAACGTATGCCCCAAGATGTCAAGAACCGGATTCTGGAATGACCGTTAGGGGTGAGTCGTGAATTCATATAGGTCTGATACGCCGCAGCAAGACGATCTGTCTTCGGCCGTAGGGCCGCATTTCGGCAATTATCTTCATTTCGGTTCATTTCATCTGGATGTTGAACGGCGAGAATTGTTTAGAGATGGATTGCGCGTAAAAGTACAGAGCAAAGTTATTGAGGCGTTGCTTATCCTGGTGGAGAATCGCGGTCAGATAATCACGCGCGAGACTTTGCGGGAACGTTTATGGCCCGGCGACACACAGATGAATTACGACGCCAACGTCAACACCACGGTGAATAAGTTACGCCACGCTCTCGGTGACTCTCACGATCTGCCTTTATATGTAGAAACGATACCGCGCCGGGGATACACATTTATTGCGAAGACAGAATTTGTGGAACAACCGCCGGTTCTCTCGCGAGAAATAAGCGCGCCGGCCGCGGGCCCATCTGAGAGCACGATACATCCGACCCTAAGAGATTTTGTCGGCGAGCTCAAGGCATCTAGATGGTTTGCAGCGGGCGCGATCTCATTGTTTGTTGGCGCGATGTTATTTGGCGCTGCTGTGGTTTTGTTTGTTTACCGAGCTTACTAGTCGATCCCAGCAAAAACTTCGTCATTTCTTACGCTAGTGCTGCGCTCTAGCGAAAGGAATACCCCGTCACCCATTCAATGAATCCATTCTTCGACGCCAGGCTATGAGAACCCAAACTGAATCATCTAAACATATTTACAACTATCGATTGTTTATTTCAGTTAGCCCCGGTTAATCCCTTAATCCACACTCACAAAACAACTTAGCTACGAGCCAGATTGGCTCTGCAGATGCAGTTGTCTTCGTCACTACGTGCAGTACTGAACTGCACAACGGACGGAGGGTTTATGAATTGTGGGTTTATGAATTGTGTCAGTCTCACGCGCGAACAAGCACATCATGTTGGGCCTAGCTTGACGTTCTCTTTTTTAGTGGTGTCTTTACTCCTGCTGAGCTTGGCATCCAGCGCAGTGGCCCAGAGACTGGATGGGACTTTACGGGTGGTGGTTTCGGACGTTTCCGGGGCTAGCGTTACGGATGCGACGGTCACGGTTACTAACGAAGGCACGAACGTATCGCAGTCGACCAACGCATCGAGCGATGGGACGTACGAATTTCCGAATTTATTGATCGGTTCCTATACCGTCACTGTGGAAAAGGACGGATTCAAGAAATACCTTGGTAAAGGTGTACGAGTGGCGGCGAGTCAGGTGGCCGATGCCACGGTGAAGCTGGAACTGGGGGCAGCAAGCGTAGTCGTCGAGGTAACCTCGGCAGGCGATTTGATCAAGACCACTTCGTCGGAATTAGGCTCCAGCCTCGACGGACGTGTGGTTAATGAAATACCGATCACTGTGCCTGGTGGGTCGGTTCTCGAATACGCCACACTTATGCCCAACAGCACGACCCAGCCAGGCGGTGCGTCAGGGGGATCTGGAGGCGCGATTGGCGGTTTGCGGCCGAGATTCAACAGTTTCACGATCGATGGCGCGGATGACAACAATCAGGGGGTCAATGGTCCTACGCAGCCGGTGATTCAGGATTCCGTGGCGGAATTTACTTTGCTGACGAACCAGTTCAGCGCGGAGTACGGGCATTCGGCGGCTGGGCAATTCATTATCACGACCAAGTCGGGCACCAATAATTGGCACGGTGAAGCGCACGAATATAACCAGAACAGGAATTATTTCGCAGAAGACAATCTGCAAAAAGCAAACGGAGTGAAAAACCGATTTGACTATAACCGTGCGGGCGGCAGCATCGGTGGGCCAATCAAGAAAGACAAGCTTTTCATCTTTGGCGGTTACGAATTCCAGAACAATGGTCTCGCGGCGGGAAGTCCAGTTATAACCGCCCCGACGGCAGCGGGTTTACAGCAAATTATGACGGTGGTGCAGCCTGACGCCGCGATCCAGAAGATTCTGGCGCAAACGCCGATCGCACCTACCAACAATTTCCCTAGTCATTGCAATTCAGGGGTCGCAGACACTACGCCAGATTTTGCATGCGTGACGACCGCTTCCGGTCGAATACCGATTCAAGTCGGAACGTTCCAAGCATTGGCCCCGAATTTTGTGAACGAAAATGATTTCATCACCAATGCGGATTTGAACCTCGGAAAGCACCAATTGAGAGGCCGATTTCTCTTCGACCGAATTCGCGGCCCACTGCCCAATCCAGCCCAGCCTCAGACCCAATTTAACGGCACATCGGCTTCGGACTCCCGAAAAATAATTTTTACCGATGCATGGACAATAAATTCGCGGCTGGTTAACGATTTCAGATTGTCGTATTCGCGGCTGAATGGGCCTAACTTCGTTTCACCCGCAAACTTTGCGACATTTCCCAACGCGGAAGTAGACGAGCTCAGTATAAATACCGGCCCATTTCCCGGCACTCCCCAGGGGTACACGCAAAACACCTATCAACTACAGGAAAATCTGACCTACGTGCGAGGACGACATACGTTGCGAGGCGGAATTGAGATTCGCAAATATATAGACAAGACGATTTTTCTGCCGCGAGCGCGAGGGGAATGGGATTGGGCGACACTGAACTCCTTTGTGAATGATTTTGTGCCCGACGGTCAAAACGGAGCGTTGCAAAACGTCGGGAACGGAACCTTTGTGGGCAATGACAACGCCTTCGCCGGGTTCATACAGGACGATTTGAAAGTGACCTCGCGATTGACGCTCAACCTGGGTCTGCGCTACGAATATTTCGGCACACCGCGCGATGCGAATAACCAGGCATTTAATGCCGTTGCCAATGATCCAGCTCTGGGGCTATTTTTTACCGCGCCGAAGCCGGATACAAATAACTTTGGACCGCGTATTGGTTTTGCGTGGGATGTGCTAGGAAACGGAAAGTGGTCGATTCGTGGCGGGGCGGGATATTTCTATGACATTTATCCCACAAACTTTGAAACCAACAATCAGCCGCCGCAGCGCCAGTTCGAAAATAATCCGGGACTTACTTGCCAGATCGCGCCGAGCACGTCCTGGTGCCCCAGTTTTCTGAACCCTGCCGACGGCACTGGCAAAGGCTTTCTCGCGGGAGGCGGGCTCTCACCATTTATCACCCCCACTTCGCAAAGTCTGGCCCGTGCGCTTACCGCCGGGTTTATACCGGACCTGACTGCGCCCAAGATCCTTAGCTGGAGCTTGAGCGTTCAGCATCAATTACAGAAAGACACCAGCATTGAGGTTCGCTATTTGGGAACCCACGCCGTCTCTCTCCCAGTGCAGATACGGCTCAACGAAGTGTCCGCGTTCGATCCGAGATTTCCGGGCGGGGGACTAACGCCGTTGCCGACGTATCTGTCAGCATCGCAAATTCCAGGGACTTTGCCGGTAACATCTCAACGATTGTCAGATTTTCAAAACTTCCTAGCGCAGGGACTTTTTCAACCTTTTGCGGCGGATGGTTTCTTCGGAGTTTTGACGGACGAAGCCCCATGGGGACAATCCATTTACAACGCAGGATCGGTTGATACTATTCATCGCTTTGCACATGGGTTGTACTTGCGCGGCAACTACACGTTCTCAAAAACAATAGACAATGCCACGAATGAGCTGAATTCCAGCACGATAAATCCGAGGAGGCCGCTGGATGCTCGCGATATTTCAGCAGATCGCGGTCGTTCTGCGCTGGACTTCAACCATAAGGTGGCGGTCTCGTGGGTCTACGACCTACCCAATGCGCAAGTTGGCAACAGGTTCGTTGGGGGCTTCATACACGGGTGGGAAGTCAGCGGAAGCTATCTTTTTGAGAGTGGACAACCTGTGACGCTGTTAAATGGCACCGATGCCAATGCAAATGGCAGCGCCACGGCTGATCGCCCGGTATTCAACCCTGCGGGAACATCGAATGTGCCTTCAGGAATTAACTTCGTTTGTGTGGACGGAGCCGGAGATACGAGCGTGGCAGGATCGGCAGCCGGTTGCGGCGGCGCAGCCAACGTGGCCGGGTATGTCGCGGCTAGCCCGGCAGCCAAGTATGTCAAAGCCGGTCTTGGAACCAATAACAACATCATTGGCCGCGACACGATCAATACGCCAGCACTGAATCTTTGGAATATCGCACTGCTGAAAAGTACGAAATTCGGTGAGCGACTGAACGTGCAGTTCCGAGCTGAAACCTACAATACTTTCAATCACCGAAATTTCAGCATCGGACTCCCATCCAATAATGGAGCGTTGGATTCGACTACCAATCCGAATCCCTTTGCCGGGGGGCTGGTATTAATCACTGCACCAGACAGCTTCTTAAACTTTCACCAATTCACCGGCGGCAACCGCACCATGCAACTCGGCCTAAAACTTATTTTTTGATGGTGATGATGGCGAGCGGGCCCTGAGCGTCCAGTGATCGTATAGCTCGGGCCCGTTACTCCGTCACTCTTTAGTCGAGCTCAAGCTAGTTCGGACAACAGGTGGGGCCGCAGCAGGTTTTGGCGGTGGGCTTTTGCGCGCGGATGAACGCGCTGATGAATTTGTCGCGGATTTGAGGGGCGATTGCGTCGGCGTCGATGCCCGCGGTGCTTAGAAATTCTTTGGCGTCGTCGATGCTATAGATGCGCGTGGGTTCGATGTCAATGGATTCAAATCCTGCGGTGGTGAGTTTTTGTTGGTATTCCGTGTCTGTCAGGGCCCCTGCTACGCATCCCACCCATAGCTCCATGCTCTTGCGAACCAGTTGCGGGACTTCTCCTCGAACTACCACGTCGGAAATTGCGAAACGGCCGCCAGGCTTTAGTACGCGAAATGCTTCGCGCAGAACGCGGTCTTTGTCCCCGGAGAGATTGATCACACAGTTCGAGACGATGACGTCCACGGAGTTATCGGGTAATGGGATATTTTCGATTTCACCTTTCAGAAATTCGACGTTGGTCAGGCCGGATTTGCGTTTGTTTTCTTCGGCCAATGTAAGCATTTCGTCAGTCATGTCCAGGCCGTAGGCTTTTCCTGTGGGGCCGACGCGGCGCGCGGAGAGAAGAACATCAATGCCTCCGCCTGATCCCAAGTCGAGAACGATTTCACCGGGAGCCAGCTTCGCGAGAGCGGTGGGATTGCCGCAGCCCAGTGAAGCACGCAGGGCGGCTTCCGGGACGGAACCAGCTTCGGTTTCGCCGTAGAGATTTGCGGTGATGGGATCGCAACCTTCTATGTTGGACGCGGGGCTTGAGCCGCAGCAGGCTGAAGCTTGACCCGACGCCGCGCGTTTTGCTGCTTCGCCGTACTTTTCCTGCACGATGGATTTGATATTTTCTGCGCTCATATACGTCTCCCTTTTTACCTGGAAATCGAGACTAAATCTTTTGGCGCGACGACATGGTTGCGCGTGCAGCATTCGGCGTACAGGAAACTGAGTAAGTCTTTGAGGGCGTCGGTGTTGGCGCGATACCAGAGGAAGGTGCCTTCGCGGCGCACGGTGACGAGGTTTTCGTTTTTTAGTTTGTCGAGGTGGTGCGACAGCGTGGAGTTCGGGATGTCGATTTCTGACTGGATGTCGCCGACGATCATGCCTTTGGGTTCAGCGGTCATGAGCAGTTGCATGATGCGGAGGCGCGCTTCGGTGCCCATGGCGGAGAACATGTCGGCGAAACGGGCGATTTGAGCAGGGGTGGCGTTCGGCATGTTTCGATAATACTGGAAATATGGAATAAGTGTCAAAGGCTTTTTGGATGCGCTTTCCAGGCCGGCCTATGGCGGAATGCACTTTCAGTTTTGGGGAGTAAAATGGATCTTGAGATGAAACGATCTGGATTTGCGGATTTGCCTTTGCATGGTGGCCGGGTGCCGCCGTGGTTGTCTGAGCGCATGACCAAGTTGGGGACGGCGATTGCGGAAAATATTATTTATAACTACGGAAGCGGAGAATTTCTTTCGCGGTTGAGCGATCCATTCTGGTTTCAGGCGTTTGGCAGTGTTATGGGGATGGATTGGCATTCGTCAGGGATTACCACATCAGTGGTGGGCGCGTTGAAACGCGGGCTGAATCCGCGGGCGCATGAGCTGGGGCTGCACGTTTGCGGCGGAAGAGGAAAGCAATCGCGGAAGACGCCGGCGGAATTGACTGTGGTTGCGAATGGCGCCGGATTGGCGGGCGATGCGCTGGTGCGCACCAGCCGGTTGACGGCAAAAATCGATAACAATGCGATTGCGGACGGATTTCAGCTTTATCTTCATACTTTTATTGTGAGTGATGCGGGGGAATGGGCCGTTGTGCAGCAAGGGATGAACGCGGCTAATGGATTGGCGCGGAGATATCAC
Source organism: uncultured Acidobacteriota bacterium (assembly GCA_963733775.1). Classification (GTDB taxonomy): domain Bacteria; phylum Acidobacteriota; class Terriglobia; order Acidiferrales; family UBA7541; genus Acidiferrum. The sequence goes on from CAVTEE010000008.1 coordinate 172,862, forward strand.
TGGCATTCGGCGACGGTGCGGGATTTTACTTGTGAACCGCACACCGCGATTGTGGGGCAACATCAAGGCACGATCATGAACCTGGTGGACGCGCAAGCTGCGGCAGCGCAGAAGGCCATGCTGGGGATGGTGCGCGAAGAACCGCAGAAGACATTAAGTGAAGCCGCGAAATTGACCGTTCCGCGGCATCACGATGTGCGTGCAAAGGATGTGGATTTGAAGCGGCTGGGGGCGGTGTTGGCGGTGGCTTATGAACGCGAGTTGCAGGACTTCGCTTCTTTGTTGTTGCTGGAAAATCTTGGGCCGAGGACGCTGCAATCGCTGGCGTTGATTGCGGAAGTGGTGCACGGGGCGCCGAGCCGTTTTTCCGATCCGGCGCGTTTTTCGTTTGCGTTGGGTGGGAAGGACCGGCATCCGTTTCCTGTTCCGTTGAAGACTTACGACGAATCGATCGCGGTTTTGCGTAGGGGATTGGATAGCGCGAAGTTGGGGCACACTGAGAAGGTGGAGGGATTCAGGCGGCTGGAGCGATTTGTGCGGAATGTTGAGGAAACTTACCAGCCGGTGGCGCATTTTGAGGAAGTGGTCGCGCATGAGCACGCCATCTCTCCCTCGTTGGACGGACGCAGCGTGTTCGACGATCGTAAGCAAGCAGCGCGCGCAAGTATGTCTGCTCGTGGGCGTGCTCTGGAGCGTAGACCGGCAGGGCGAGAGAAACAGTTGCGCTTATTTGGCGCCGACAACTAATTCACGATTAGCTCTTGGAACGTTTGCGTTTTGCTGCTGCGGCGCCTTTTTTGCCTAGCGCGGTGCGCACGGATTTTGGAAGATGCGCAATGGTGCGTTTATTTTTTGCGGCGCTGGCGGCTTTCTTGATGTTCTTGCGTGCCGCGGAGCTTTGTTTAGCTGACATGATTGCCCTCCGATTAGATTATTTACACTGCTACCTCTCACTGCCCTTCCCTGATTCCCAACTCGGCTAAATTGTCGAGGAGTTCCGCCGGGTCGTCGTAGACGAGGTGGGCACCGGCGCGCTCGAGTTCTTCTTTAGCGTAGCCGCCACACAACAGACCGACGCCAAGGGCTTTCATGCGGCGGCCGGCTAACAAATCCCAGGGGCTGTCGCCGACGATGATGCAGTCATTAATCGAGACACCTAATTTTTCCGAGGCGAAGAGAAAAATGTCTGGAGCGGGTTTGGCGTTTTTGACGTCGTCGCCTGTGACTACTGGCAAAGAGTCGGGGAGGCGCAAACCTTTTACAAGCTTTTCGGTTTGAGCGCGCTCTCCGCTGGTGGCGATGGTCCATCGCAGGCTAATTTTGGAAAGATGCTCCAGGAGTTCGCGTGCACCGGGAAGCACACGGATGTCTTTTATCTTGCGGGTGAAATATTTAGCGTGGCTTTTTTCAAGGCGCTTGATCAAAACGGGATTTGCGGAGTGACCAATTTCGCGCAGAAGGTTGGGCAGGAAGAAAGAACCGCTCATGCCTACGCGGCGGTGGATCTTCCAGTTGGGAATTTCCATGCGGAAGTCGGAGAAGGTTTCGTGCCAGGCGAGGACGTGCTGATAGGCGCTGTCGACCAGCGTGCCGTCAAGATCGAAAAGCATCGGAGGGAGCGGGACGGCCTGGCGTGGCGTAGTATCGTTTGCGCTGGATTTCTTTTTCATGGGCAATGGTTTTGTTCGATCAACAATTTCAAAAAAGTACGAAACACCATCAGATTTTTTTCAGGGCATTTATTGCCGCGGTTAGAGGCTGGCGCTGGATAAAAAAGTCTTGCCATGGATCGGGCGCGCTCAAGCGCTTTGCGTAGTTGCCGAGATTGAATTCAGAGGGATCGAGTGTGGGAGTTACTTCCGACCACGAGAGCGGGGTAGAAAATGGGGCTTTAGGACGGCGGCGCACAGAATATGGCGCTACTACAGTTTGACCAAAACCGTTGCGGTAAGGATCGAGATAAACGCGTTGCTTGCGGGCAGCGATGGAATGTTCGACGGTAAGCTCTTTGGGGAACTGCGCAGCGAGGCGCGCGACCAGCGATTCCGCGAACGACAAAACTTCGTCCACGTCGGTCTCCGGCTTAATGGGAACAAAAACGTGGAGGCCTCGGCTGCCGGAAGTTTTGGGAAAGGACTCCAGTTTCAGGACATCGAGAACTTCTTTGAGTTTCAAGCCGGCGCGCGCGGCGTCGCTGAATTTTCCTGATTGCGGATCCATATCGAAACAAACCCAGTCTGGTTTACGCAAGGAGGTGGCGCGGCTGCCAGATACGTGTACCGCGATGCAACCGAGGTTTGCCAACGCAAGTTGAGTGGCGAGTGAGCCGCCGACGACGTAATTTGTGGATTTAGCGGACTTGCCTACGTGGGCGATCCGCTTGGTGGGCGTTCCGGGCGGGAGGCTGGACGGGGCTTCTTTTTGGTAGAAACAGCCTCCGCGCATGCCGTCGGGGCAGCGCTCGAGGGAGAGGATGCGGTCTTTTACGTACGGTTGGAGCTTGGGAAAAATGTTGGCGTAAAACTCGATCAGCTGGAGCTTGGTGTAGCCTTCGTCGGGCCAGAAAATTTTATTGGGATTGGAAACGGTGATCGGGAATTTGGATGAGGTCGGAGCCGCTTGGGGTGTTGTTTCGCTTTTCCCACGCGTTGTGTTGGCAGACTTGGAATTCTTCGCGGACCTGGGCGATTTTCGAGGTTTCGTTGATTTGGATTGTTTGGTTTTCATGCGGCAAACTCCGGCATGCGGACTTCCTGCGGGCTCTTGTCATCGCGAAGACCAAGAAAAACGGGCTGGCGAAGTTTTTTGTCGGTGGTCCATTCCTGGTAGGAAATTTGGGCGACGAGTTTCGGCGATAGAAAGGTGACGTCGCGGTCTCGCGGAGAATCGACGAAAGGGCTTTGTTGACGCACGAGAGGGCGGAATTTTCTAAACAGCATGGCCAGAGTTTGGTCGTTGAATCCGGTGCCTACTTTACCCACGAAGTGAAGTTTGCCGCGATCGTAAGCGCCGAGAAGAAGCGCTCCGAAATGGCTGCGCGAGCCGGCGGGCGCGGTGAATCCGCCGATCACAAATTCGTCTTCCTGATGGACTTTTACTTTTAGCCAGAAACTGGAACGGCCTTCGACGTAAGGTGAAGAGATATCCTTGGCGACCAAGCCTTCGAATTTCCGTTGGATGGCGAGGCGGTAGGCTTCCAGGCCGTCGGAAGCCAGTCGCGAAGAGGGGACGATTAATTTATTCTGCGGCGCTTTACTTCGAGTCCTGCTGGCGAGCTTGGTGGGCGCGAGGGATTCCTCCAGGGCAACGCGGCGATCCGATAGCGGACGGCGGCGCAAATCCTGGCCGTCTTTATAGAGGCAATCAAAAACGGCAAAAACGGATTTGCCTGCGCCCAAATTTTGCAGCAATTGAAAGCGGGAGACGCCTTGGCGATCAAAGACGGAAACTTCGCCGTCGAGCAAGAGCGTGGACGGGCGGAGAGTGCTCACGGCAGCGGCAACTTCGGAAAAGCGCTCGGTGCGGTCGATAGCATTACGGGAATAGAGACGAACGCGCGAGCCTTCTTTGTAAGCGAGGATGCGGTAGCCGTCGTACTTTTCTTCGTAGACCCAGCCGGGTTTGTGGAATGGGTCGCGCACGAGAGTAGCGAGCATTGGTTGAGCGCGAAATGGAATTTGGTCGGGCAAAGGAATGGTGGAGCGAAGGGCTCCGCTCAGGAGGAAGTTTTTCGGCGTTTTGGCCCGCGCGCGATAGCTTTTTTTGTGGCCGACCGGCGAGCACTTGTCGCAGAAGTGGATAGCAAAGTCTCGGGAACCTTGGCGGCCTTGGACTTAGCGGCAGTTTTCGCTGGCACCTTAAGTACGGGGTCGCCTGTCGCCGCTTTCTCGACGTCGCCGCCGGCATCGCGCGCAATGTCCGCGAGCAAGCGATTGGAAACAGCCGAGCGCGGCATTTCCTCGGCGACGTCTATATCTGCCGACGCGAAGTTGTCACGATGTTTTATTAACAGCCAGGAAGTTTTGGAGCTACTGCCATAACCGCGGGTCCGAACGAGAACCCAGGAACCTTTTAATTTTTTTCCGTGCAGAGTAAATTTCAGGTCGCCTTTTTCAAGCGCGGCAGCGACGTCCGGGCTTTCGGGAGTCCAGGTGCCTTGATCCCAGACCATTACGGTGCCGCCGCCGTATTCGCCTTCGGGAATTACGCCTTCAAAGCTGGCGTAGTCGACGGGATGGTCTTCCACCTGCATGGCGAGGCGCTTTACGGAGGGATCGAGCGAAGGGCCTTTAGGAACCGCCCAAGACAGAAGAGTACCGCGAAATTCAAGACGGAAATCGTAATGGAGTTGAGAAGCGCGATGTTTCTGAATGACGTAAATTAAGGAAGATTTCGGCGCTTTGGGTGCGGCTTTATCTCCGGAAGGTTCCGGGGAGATTTTGAAGTCACGTTTTTTGCGATATTCGTTTAGCGGCATTTTTGAATTCTACAGCTAAATGTGATTGCGATAAAAAGTAAAGCCGGGCCCGCATTTGCGACTTCCGCGAGCCCGACTCACTTTACTCGGTTGACTAACTACTCTTCGTGGCCTGGCGCCGGAGCGTTTTCGCTGTCCCGGTTTGCGCTTTCGCGGTTTTCGGAGCGAGTGGGATTCTCCCGGTTTTCGGCCGGTTGGTTGTCGGTGCGGTTGCCGGTTCCGGAACCGTTGCCTTCGGTTTCCCCGGTGCGATCGGAAGTAAGCTCGCCGCTTGGATCGATGTCCGTTTCCTTCAAGCGGCGCTTCTGGTCAGGACCGTTTTGCGAGGTCATAAAAATTACGCCCTGGCTGTCTTGGCCTTCTTGCGCGCTGGCACCTCTTCTTCGTCTTCTTCCGAGCCTGCTTCGGAGCCCTCGCCCATGGCTCTTACGTTGATCTCGCTGGCCATGTCAGTGAGCTTCTGGTCGGTTTCCTTTTCTTCCTCGAGAGTTTGTTCGAGGAGCTGCACGGCGGTGTCTTCGCCCAGCAATTCAGCGTAGGTTCGGACGGTGCCGTATGCGGCGATCTCGTAGTGTTCAACGCGCTGGGCGGCGGAAATCAGGGCCGCGTCCATTACGTCGTCTTCGAAATCTTCGCCCATCATTTCCTGGCCCTCCGCCACGAGCCCTTCCATACCCTTGCACTTCTTGCCAGACGGCTTCTCGCCGAGTTCCTTGAAGATCTGCTCAAGGCGCTGCACGTGGCCGCGTGTCTGCTCAAGATGCTCTTCGAAGCCGGTGCGAAGTTCCTCAGAATTAGCGGCCTTGGCCATTTTCGGAAGAGCTTTCACCAACTGGTTTTCTGCGTTGTAGATGTCCTTCAGTTCATCGATATAAAGTTCCTTAAGAGCCTGATGTTCCATAATATTTCCTCCATAAATTTAAGCAGCGAATTCAAAGTACGGTGCAGTCCGGTTGGTAGCCATCCAGCGGAGTACCTAAGGGACTGTCTGAGTTCGTGTAGCGACAACTCCGGGGACAAAATTTGGAAATTTAACGAGGCGTGCCATCGGCGTGCCTCGCTAAGGCGGGATATTTGCAACTAGCGTCAATCAAGTCCATCGGTGAAACGGTGTATTCAGGCGCAGAAAAGCGAGTTTTGAGGGGTCGGCGCACCCGGCAAACACGGAATGGGCTTGGCTTTCACGACAGGGTGCGGGTCTGCTAGACTAAGGGCTATCGGTTTTCGAATAATCCGAAGAAGCAGGTCTAAAAATGGCGATGAAGTGTGAGCTTTGCGGCAAAGGGCCGCATTACGGTAACGTGATCAGCCACGCGAATAATACGCGGAGGCGGCGTTGGAACCCCAATCTAAAGCGGGTGTACGCATTGGTGTCGGGAGCTCGAAAGCAAATGCGCGTGTGCACGGCCTGCATTCGCGCGGGCAAAGTAAAGAAAGCTGCCTGAGCAATCACTTGGTTGCTAATCCGTTGCGATGCGTTTTTCATGTGCGCGCGAAATGCGCGGTCCACGGGCGTGTGCGTGGATCCATGTTAAGACCGATCGCGCTTGCAGGATTGGTGGCTGTCGCGGGCGTGGCGAGCTGCAACCGGCAGGTGCAGCATTCGCCGGATGTGTGGGCGGTAGTGAATGGAAAAGAGATCCGCAAAGATGAAGTGGAGAAATATTACCGGACGCGGATAAATCCGGAAGGGCAAGCGCCTTCGCAAGAGGAAGCGCTATCGCTGAAGCTTAATGTTCTGGATGAACTGATCAACAACGAAATTCTGATTGAGCGCGCCAAGAAATTGAACCTGGAAGCCAGCGATGGCGAGGTGGAAGATAAGTTTACGGAGCTGAAGAGCCCGTTTACGGAAGATGAATTTCAGCGGCAACTGAAAGAACGCGGCGTGTCCGTGGATGATTTGAAACGGGATCTGCGGCGGCAGCTTTCGATACAAAAGCTTTTGAACCGTGAAGTAGTGGCCAAAATTTCAATTACCGACCAGGATGTAGCGGATTTTTACAACGCCAACAAAGCCCAATTTAACGTGGCGGAGCCGCAATTTCGCATCGCGCAGATTGTTGTTACTCCCCGAAAAGAGCCGCAAATCCGCAACCGTAAGAATGATGACGCGACGAATGAGGCGGAAGCGCAGCGAAAAGTGAAGATGCTGATGGACCGGCTGAACAGCGGCGCGGACTTCGCGCAGTTAGCTATGGATTATTCGGAAGACATGAATTCGGCGGCGACCGGCGGAGACATGGGCTATGTGCCGGAGTCGGCGCTGAACCAATCTGATCCGGCGCTGAAGAAGCTGGTGCTTGGCTTGAAACCGGGGCAGGTGAGCCAACCTATCCAACTAAAAGAGGGTTACAGGATTTTGAAGCTGATCACTCGGGAGTCACCGGGGCTGCGTGGACTTTCCGAACCGCAAGTACAGCAAACGATCCGGGATACATTGCGAAATCGCAAAGAACAGTTGTTGCGCGCGGCGTACTTGGCAATTGCGCGGGATGAAGCGCGCTCCACAAATTATCTGGCGCAGCAGGTGATTGAGACGTCGGGTAAACTCCCGGATGGCGGGAGCTCAGATACTGCTGTAAAGCCTGTGGGTCAGCAGTAGGCAATCGTTGTTCTTCCAAAGGCATTTGAGCAAAACACGCGGCCGGGTCATGCCATAAAATTTCGTTAGTACCCCCGCTCTTCAGCTTCGTGGCCCGAACCCAACACTTTTTCCCGACAAACTTTGCAACGATAGCGTCGACCATCAACTTTTGGAACACACTTGCGTGAAATCGCGCCGATGCCTCAGGATTAGAGTTCACTTTTTGTCAATTTGATTTCGATTCAGCTCCACAGGGAATCCGAGAGCATGTCGACGAGTGCGGACGTTTTAATTATTGGCGCGGGGTTGGCCGGATTATGTTGCGCGAAGCGCCTTAACGAAGCGGGCATCTCATTTCAGATTGTCGAGGCATCGGATGGGATTGGTGGGCGTGTGCGCACCGACGAAGTTGACGGATTTTTGCTGGACCGCGGATTTCAGGTGCTACTCACCGCGTATCCTGAAGCGAGCAAAGTTTTGGATTACTCACGGCTTGATCTTAAATCTTTTTCTCCAGGGGCATTGTCGTGGTTTGCGGGGCGCATGAACCCGATCGTTGATCCGTGGCGCACGCCTGGTATGTGGCGGGAGGCGCTGCGGTCGGAATTTGGCACGTTGGCGGACAAATTGCGCATGGCACGGCTGCGCAGCCGCTTGAAACACACTTCCATTGCAGAGATTTTTAAGCGGCCGGAGCGCTCGACGAAGGATGCTCTGAAATCCGAAGGATTCAGCCAGGAAATCATTCACCGTTTCTTTCGGCCATTTCTGGGCGGGATCTTGTTGGATGGCGAATTGAAAACGACTAGCCGAATGTTTGAGTTTGTTTTTAAGATTCTGTCTGAAGGATCGACCAGCGTTCCGGCGCGGGGAATGGGTGCCATTCCGGCCCAGATTGCGGAGAAATTCAGTGACGATTCGATACGCCTGAATTCGCGAGTGGAATCGCTGCACGAAAATGAAATTACGCTGGCCGGCGGGGAAAGCACGCGTGGTCGCGCAATCGTGGTGGCCACCGATGGCCCATCAGCGGCGCATCTGGTAGGAGAGGCGGAACCGGCGTCGCGAAGCGTTAGTTGTTTTTACTACGCCGCGGAAGAACCGCCTGTACCGCAGCCGATGCTTACGCTGAACGGGGATGGCGCCGGCCCGGTGAATAACTTTGCGGTGATGAGCCAGGTGGCACATTCGTACGCGCCGGCAGGAAAACAGCTCATCTCTGTATCCGTACTTGGGACGCAGGAACTCACTGAAGCGCAGTTGAGCGGGTTCGTCATTGCACAAATGAAAAATTGGTTTGGCGTGGTGGCGCGTTCGTGGCGGCTTTTGAAAAACTACAAAATACCGCATGCTCAACCGCGACAATACCCAGGCGCGCTGGAACCTCCGGAGCGCTCGGTACGAGTTCGCCCGGGGATTTATGTGTGTGGAGATCATCGGGACAATGCGTCGATCAACGGCGCCATGCTTAGCGGGCGGCGGGCCGCTGAGGCAGTGATTGAAGATTTTGCGCGGTAGTTCATTGGCAAATGTTTTCGGCACGAATCGACAAAAAGCCAGCTGGCCGATAACTGGGACTTACGTACCATTGACGATATATCTACTGGGCTCGAAACTGTGCTCTATGGCCCGTTATTCCGCCTTTCTCGGCCTTCAGGTGGAAGTCCAATATCGCGCGGGCGACATCCTGCTGCCGGCCTCGGGAACATTTGTGGGTGACACGGGGCGTTCTATCTTCCTGGAGCAGAACCTCGAACAAAAGGGTCAGCACCGGCACTTTCGTTGGGAAATTCCTTACCCTTGCATCGTGCGTTTAGCGGAGAAACCGGAAACTGTAGGATCCGCCTCACAAGAGAGAACCCTTATTTCGCAGCCCTCCGCGGCAGAAACCGCTCAAACAGCTGACGCAAACCAGGAACCCGAAAGCGAGGAGGAGGAATCTGCTGTAAATCGCTTAAAAGCTGCGGTGATTTTCCCGCGACCTCAACGATCAAACATTTAACATCCAGCCTTATTTTTCGGTTTTTTCATCTCGCGTTCCCTGCACTGGATCTTCCCTCCCTCGAAAAATTGAATACGCTACAATCGATTTTGCTGCTTGAATAAAATCGCTGAGATGTTTTTCGATGAGCGGAGGTTTTTGTGAATTCCGTAATTGGACCGCAAACGAAGGTGGGATTGATTGGCCTGGGGTTGATGGGCAAGCCCATGGGCATGAACTTGTTGAAAGCCGGCTTTCCCTTGACGGTTTGGAATCGCACCGCGTCGCGTGCCGATGAACTGGTTGCCGCTGGAGCGAAGTTGGCACCATCGCCGCGGGAGCTGGGTGCGAATTCTGAAATCGTGATTTCCATTGTCAGCGATCCGGCAGCGCTGGAAGAAGTGCTGTGGGGGCAGAACGGCGCGATGCAAGGGTTTCCGCGTGGGAGCATTTATGTTGATTCGAGTACGGTGTCTCCGACTCTTGCGCGAAAGGTAGCTGCCGCTTGCGAGGAACGAGGGGTGCGCTTTCTTGACGCGCCGGTCACCGGGGGCGATTGGGGGGCTAAAAAAGGCGAACTTGTTTTCATGGTGGGAGGCGACGCCGGGACGCTGACCAAGGTTGAGCCGGTCTTACGGGTGTTGGGGAAGAAATGGTTTCACCTCGGGCCCAATGGAGCGGGTCAAATAATCAAGCTGGCCATGAACCTGATACTGGCGTTGGAGGTGGATGCGCTGGCCGAGGCGCTTGCGCTGGTGACCGCCACGGGCTTGCAAGGAGAAAAACTGGTGGAGGTCATGCAGTCCAGCATGGCGCGGTCAGGAGTGCTGGACATCAAGTCGCAGAATTTGTTGAAGGGCGACTACACGCCAAGTTTTCCACTGCGATTGATGCACAAGGATATGAGGCTGGCGCTCGAACTTGCGCAGCAGACACACGTGGAACTTCCGGCTACAGAGGCTGCCTTCAAGACTTATTCCACGGTGAAAGAAGCGGCGAAAGAAGATCTGGACTATTCCGCAGTGATGAAGTTCTGGAAGAAATAGCTTTGGCGTGGCGAGATATTGAAATGCACAAAGTTGTTTCGCTGGCGATTACGGGCGCGCGTCCGGCGAGAAAAATCCAATTGGCAGGTCGCGAGCGGTGCGCAATCCCGCTGGGGCGTCGAGAATCACGGGGATGGAATTTACCACCATCGAGGCGGTGGCGATGTCTCCGGGCGATCCGCCCGGGATGGTCAAGCTTATGTTGGGATGCCCTCGCAATGCCACAGTGTCACCCGGTTCTTTGGCGCCTACGTACATTTGCAATTCGAGGTGAACTAATTCTTTGCCATTGGAAACACCGCGAGCGATTTGATGAACGCCTGCGGCTTGCCCAGGCTCAACGGTCAAAAATTGGGTTTGGACCCTTTCTGTAGCAACCACCGGGTCGATCGTTTCGGTAATTTCCTGGACATCAAGATTCAAACTATCCGCCACCATGGCGACGGATTCTGGCAGGCCGACATGTTTAATAGTGCCCGCGGCTACTTTTTCACGGAATTCATCCAGAGACATTCCTGTGCCGATTTTTCTTTGTAGCGGCTCGCGGCGCTTGGCGGCGTCGACGACGCGGCGTCCACTGGCATGCTCAATACGTTGCGATACAGCTGCAAGTGTGACCAGTAATTTGTCCAGAACGAATCCCGGATTGACGCCTGTACCAACGAGCGCCACACCCCATTCCTTCGCGGCGGTGTCGAGACTCGCGGCTAGTTCGGGATACGTGCGATAAGGATAGGAAAGCTCTTCACACGTGGATACCACGCAGGATTCGGCTTCCAGGCAGGCCAGCAGTTGATCCATGACCTTCGGCAGCGACGACGAAGTGGAATGAATTACCACGTCCGCGGCCTGGCCCAGCACCTGAGCGGCGTCGTCTGAAATCTCCACTCCCCAGGGAGCATCGGTGGCGCCGACAATTTCGCCGAGGTCGCGGCCTACCTTGGCCGGATCGGTATCGATGGCGCCAATAATTTCAATGGCGAACTTTTCGCGCATTAACCTGGCGATGGAGGCGCCGATAGGACCGACGCCATATTGGATGGCGCGAATTTTCTTTTTCAATGTGTTCGCCTTTTAGGTGGCTTTGGCACGCCGCGCATTTTGTAAGAAAATTAAACCTTTACGATAGAGGAATTCGCCAGAGCAGGCAACGCTAAAGCCCATAAATCCACTTAGGACACTTGCTGCGGGTGTTGGATCGCCGCATACTTTCAATACTGGAGAACTTAAATGGCTGCAAAAAAACTCACTGAAATGGAAGTCAAAGAGCGGCTGAGTGAGGCAGCTGGCTGGACATTGCAAGGCGGCAAGTTGCATCGCTCGTTCGAATGCAAGGATTTCGTGGCTGCTTTTGGAAACATGACTCGCGTGGCGCTGGTGGCTGAAGCGATGAACCACCATCCGGAATGGTTCAATGTGTGGAATAAGGTGGTGATCGATCTGAATACCCACAGCGTTGGCGGCATCAGCGAACTGGATTTCAAGCTGGCGGGAAAGATCAACGAAATTTTCGGCGGCTAGGACATGCGAGCGCGGGGTATACCGTTGTGCTACATGTTTGGTAGCAAACAAAGCTCCAATATTAAGCGGCCCTTAAAAGTTGACACCGGGCATTGTAGATGCTAAAAACGCAATAACGACACGCCTATGGACGGTGAGACTCCTGACGCACTGTTTACCGCAGGAAGCGAATGAGGCTGTAGTCTTGCCTGGCAGGGCGGGCTACTGAACCCGTTCAGAAGCTGTCATGCATCACCCCACCCCGGGAGGTGAAACTGTTGCTTTCACCTCCTACTTTTTTGTCTGAGTCGCTTTTAATCCCTTGTTTGTCAGTCAGATAGGTTTTGTGAGCGCCTCCCCAGCGTGTCGGCTAGAATGGGTCCTCAGTGATCACAAAGCTCAGTTCCCGCGCATGAGTTCCTCACCGCCGTTGCTTAGCCTCCAGCACGTTACGATTTTTCGTGGGACGGCGGACGGTAGCACGGTCGTCGACGCGGTGCCTGCTGAAATGGCCCGCCCGGCGCTTGATGATATTTCCCTGCGTATCGAAGCTGGCGAACACGTGTGCATCCTGGGCCCTAATGGTTGCGGGAAATCGACGTTAATCAAGACCATCACGCGGGAGTGCTATCCGGTTGTCCGAGAAGGATCGTCCATCTCGATACTGGGGCGCGAACGCTGGAATATTTTTGAGTTGCGGTCGCTCTTGGGCATCGTGTCGCCAGATCTTTTGGGGGCGTGCACTACGGATGCCACGGGCCGCGATGTGGTGTTATCGGGGTTTTTCAGCAGCACGCGCATATTCCCACATCATCACCCCGATCCGCAGCAACTGGCGCGAGCCGATCGCGCTTTGGAACGCATGGGGGTTGCGCACCTCGCAGGCCGTGCGGTGGCGCGAATGTCTTCGGGCGAAGCCAAACGAACGCTGATCGCGCGGGCACTGGTTCACGATCCGCGAGCTTTACTGTTTGATGAGCCCAGCAATGCGCTGGATATTGCCGCGCAATTGCAGTTGCGCGCGGCGATGCGCGAGCTGGCGCAATCGGGAATCGCGATTCTGCTGGTGACGCATCACGTCTCAGAGATTATTCCGGAGATAGAGCGGGTAATTTTGCTTCGCGACGGGCGTATTATCGCGGACGGGCGAAAGGATGAGGTACTTACTTCCGAAGGTATCTCGGGGCTGTTTGGTATTCCGTTACGAATATCGCAGCAGGATGGTTATTTTCACATCCTGGAATGATTGGAACACTACGGTGATGGAAATGGCGACAGATTTTTGAAGGCTATAACTCAGTGGTCAGTTGGCCACTGTCGCTAAAATCAACGAGCATGTTATCCAGCAAGCGCGTTTCGCCAAATTTCGCAGCAATCAGGACATAGGCCTTGCGGTTGATGTGCGTTAAAGGCTCGAATGTCTGGGCATCCACAATTTCCGCATAATCAAGTTTGGCTCCGGATTCTTCCCTTAGGATGCGGTGCATGGCGGCCTGCAAGGAAAGGGTATCTCGAGTGCCTTTTTGCAAAAGCAGTTGCGCAGCTTGCAAGGCGCGATGCAATACAGTGGCAAATTGGCGATTACTGGCATTCAAATAGGCGTTTCTCGATGACATGGCCAATCCATCCGCTTCGCGCTCGATGGGGCAGACGACAATTTCAGTGTCGAGATTTAAGTCTTCCGCCATGCGCGAAATGATGGCCGCCTGCTGTGCGTCCTTTCTTCCAAAATACGCAAAGTGCGGCTGAACGATTTGCAAGAGTTTCATCACCACGGTGCTGACACCTCGGAAGTGGCCGGGCCGCGAGCGGCCTTCCAGGCGCTCGCTCAACCCTTCGACGTTTACGTAAGTGGAATAGTTCGGGGGATAAATGTCTTTCGCTTCCGGGAGGAACAGGCACTGCACACCGGCATTCTCCAGTTTCTCAGTATCGGACGACAGAGTGCGCGGATACTTCGCAAAATCCTCAGAGGGGCCGAACTGCGTGGGGTTCACGAAGATACTCGCCACCAGGGAAGAACACTGCTGCCGGGCCTGCTTGATCAGCGACAGGTGGCCTGGATGCAAAGCGCCCATGGTGGGAACCAGGCCGACAATGCGATTTTCGTCGCGTTGCTTGCGCGCGAATTCTTTCATCCAGGAAACAGTTCGAATGATTTCCACGAGGCGGGTGCGGTCAGGCGTTTGCGGCGCCAGCACGCTCGCGATAAAAATGGATTACATCGGTGGAAAGCGGCTTGGCCCCTAATTGCCTGAGCATGGTAGTGATTTGTCCGCGATGATATGTTCCGTGATTGACTAGATGCTGCATCGACAGCCATAAGGGATTGGTGTATTGGCCGAATTTGAGTGTGCGATATTCATGAGGCCCGTCCAAATCGCTTTGCGTGACGCGGGATGCGAATTTATTAAGACGCGCCTCATCCTCTTGCCAACGTGTTCGTAGCGCCAAAATCTCATGGAACTGTTGGACGTCGGGTAAGGACGCAGGCGAGCGGCCTTCGAAGCGTTCCATCCAGATCCACTCCGCGCCCCAAATATGCGCGAGCGTATCGCGCACCGAAGAAAAGCTGGAGCCAAGCGGCCTGGTAAATTGTTCCACGGTCAGCGGGGCAGCGGCATCCAGCGAGCGCCGGTTAGCCCAGGCATTGTAATCGTAAAGAAAACGAATGTCGTCCGGCGACATCTATTCCTCCAGTGGATTGTAAGCTGGCCGATTTAGCCGGCGATGGAAATGGTTTTGCGGTTTTTGCCGCTTTGCGGCGTGTGGTAAGACTCGGCATCCGAAGGGAATGCGACGTTGCGGACGTCCTCGCAGTATTGACGTACCGCACCTGAAATTATTTCTCCGACGCCCGCGTATTGGCGTGAAAACTTTGGGGTCTGGCCAAAGGTCAAGCCCAGGATGTCGCTCAATACCAGGATTTGACCGTCGCAATCGGGGCCCGCGCCGATGCCGATGGTGGGGATGCGCACCTCTTTCGTGATTTGGGCCGCCAATTCTCGGGGTATGGCCTCCAACACAATTGCAAAGGCGCCTGCGGCTTCTACTGCGTGAGCATCTCGGAGCAATTGTTCGGCGCCGACTGCCGTTTTGCCCTGCACGTGATAACCGCCCAAGGCGTTTACAGATTGCGGGGTCAGCCCCACGTGAGCCATTACGGGGATTTCCGCTTCAGTCAATCGCGCGATGAGTTCCAGGCGACGCTCGCCGCCTTCCACTTTTACGGCTTCCGCGCCGGCATCTTTTATGAAGCGCATGGCGTTGCGCAGAGATTCGGCCATGTCGGTGTGGTAGCTGCCATAAGGCATGTCGGCGACGACTAGGGCGTGTCGAGCACCACGCCGGACGGCGCGAGTGTGATGCAGCATCTCCTCGATGGTCACGGGAAGGGTGCTGTCATAGCCGAGGACCACCATGCCCAGCGAGTCGCCGACAAGGATGACGTCCACGCCGGCCTCATCGAGCACGCGGGCGGTCGGATAGTCGTAGGCAGTGAGGCACGCAATTTTCTTATTGGTTGGGGAGCCTGCTTGGGATTTTCGCTGCTGGATGTCCGGGACGGTGATCTTTCCGCTGCCGGCATTCGAAGTAAAACTCATGTGGGCCTCCGGTGCCGCTCCTTAAATTCAGGATGCAGCCCTGTACCTATGATTTGAAGAGAATAACAAAAAATTGCGCGAATCGCCAGAACCGTGGCTAGCCAGTTAGTACCAGCACCGCTGGCCTATATCAGGCTCAGAGATCAGCCTTTCTGGCTTTGCGTCGCTGCCGCGCGATGGATGGCCTGGCGAATGCGCTGGTAAGTTCCGCAGCGACAGATGTTGCCGCTCATGGCGTCGTCAATTTCCGCGTCGCTTGGCGATGGCTTTTTAGAAAGTAGTGCTACTGCGGACATAATTTGTCCCGGTTGACAGTATCCACACTGCGGAACGTTGATTTCCATCCAAGCCTGCTGGACGGGGTGAGTGCCGTCGGTGGAAAGTCCCTCGATGGTGGTGATCTTTTTGCCCGCGACATTGGATATGGGCGTCACGCACGAACGGGCGGCTTCACCTTCGATGTGTACAGTGCAGGCCCCACATAGGGCCATGCCGCACCCAAACTTGGTACCAGTCATGTTCAGGGTGTCCCGCAACACCCAGAGGAGCGGCATCTGGGGGCTAACATCAACGGTTTGCGGCTTGCCGTTAAGTACAAAACTGATGGCCATGATCCCCCCGATATAAAAATACCGCTACTAACAAACAAGTTTGGAAAGCGGAAGCGGGAATATCCTACAACAGTTTTGGCGACGCAAAGCCAAGCGCTAAATTATTTGGGAGGCGCTTGCGGGTTGGGTGGCTGAGCGGCGGCTTTATTCTGGATGGAGAGCAGCTCCACTTCGAATATAAGCGTGGCGTTAGGACCGATCTCTTGGCCGGCGCCGCGGTTCCCGTATGCGAGATCGGCGGGAAGGAACAATTGCCATTTTGATCCCACGGGCATGAGTTGCACAGCTTCTGTCCATCCTTTAATCACGCCGCCGACTGGGAAAGTGGCGGGTTGTCCGCGCTTGTAGGAGCTGTCGAATTCGGTTCCGTCAAGCAGCGTGCCGCGGTAGTTACAAACAACCGAATCGGTCGCGGTGGGTTTCGGCCCGGTGCCTTCCTTAAGGATTTTATATTGCAGGCCATCAGGCAAGACCACAACGCCTTCCTTAGTTTTGTTTTGTGCCAGGAAGTCATCGCCGGCCTTTTTGTTAATTTCTCCGGCTTTCTGCATAGCTGCCTCCTGCTTGGCGCGCAACTCTCCGGAAAACTTGGCCAGAACCGTTTTCATTTCGTCGTCGGTGAGAAGCAATTTCCCGCCGGCGATCGCGTCTTTCATTCCACGACTAATAATTGCGGGATCCACGTCCACGCTATCCTTATGCATCTGCTTGCCGATGTTTACTCCGATGGCGTAGCTGGCTCTATCTTTATCGGTTTTCAATGCGAGTGGAGCTCTGGCGCCCGTCGCGGTGCGCGGTTTGGCCGGAGTAGTCCCCGGGGTTTTTGTAGCCGGACCGGTTTGAGATTTAGGTGCCGGAGTCGTTTGAGTTTTAGGCGCAGGCGTAGAAGTATCTTGGGCACGCAGGGTGCCGCTAGCAAGCAGCCCGATTACGAAGAAATTTAAAGCAATGGTTAATGTTTTTTGCATGCAGGTATTGTCACATTGGCTTGCAAGCTGTGCAAATGGGGATATGGGATGGAACAACTCTAAAACGGCAAAGTGCTGTGCATGCCTTTCCGGTGGGAATCCTAGGCGGGAACGGTTCTTGCGGGCGCTTCAGGAGCACGCGGAGCACGAGGAGAGTCGGGTTCGACACCACGCCAACCCACCGGGCGGCCGCTGACCGCTTCTTTCACGGAGCGGAAAAGCACTACGTACATTAATTGACGATAGTAGAAGCGCTGCAAGAGCACAGGAAGGAGCAGGGTCCAATCTTCCTTGCGTTCGAGCGCGAAGGCCACCATGCAGGTGAGTATGTCTATGAGCAAAAAGCCGATGAAGAAAAATAACGACCGCTGCACGTCAGCGGTGGTCCAAAGCTGCGGCAATCTGGCGATATGCAGTTGGCCGACGGCCCATAGCGCGATGGAGCCGAGAAACATCAAATCGATGATCGGCGAAATGAGCGGAAGCACCAGCTGAAACACAAAAATATTTGGGAGCGCAATCGAGCCCAGGGTGCCGTATTTGGGCCTTAGCAAGGTGTCGCGATGCTTCCAGAAAGATTGCAGCGTGCCGAAAGTCCAGCGGAATCGCTGGCGGATTAGCGCGCTTGGGGTTTCGGGCGCTTCGGTCCAGGCGATAGCTTCTTCGTCATAGCTGATGCGCCAGCCGAGACGGCGGATGGCGATGGTCAGGTCGGCGTCTTCCGCCACGGTATCGGAAGTAATTCCGCCGGCAGCTTCAATGGCCTCGGTGCGCCATGCTCCGAGCGCACCGGGCACCACGGTAATGCAATTGAGCAGATCGAAAGCGCGCTTCTCCATGTTCTGACTGGTGATGTACTCAAGAGCCTGCCAGCGGGTAAGCCAACGGGTGCGATTGCCAACCTTGACGTTACCCGCCACCGCGCCGACCCCTGGATCGGAAAAGTGGCGCAGTAATTTGGAGATGGCGTCCGGTTCGATCTCGGTGTCGGCGTCGATGGTCACGACGATTTTCGTTTTTGCTTGTGACATCGCCAGGCTCAGCGCGGCGGACTTGCCGCGGTTCACTTGATGAATGATGTGCACGCGCGAGTCGGCGCCGAAATTTTCATCGAGCAGCTCGCCAGTGCGGTCCACGGACCCATCATTGACCACAATGATTTGCAGATTTTTCGTATTGGTAGCCAGGACCGAAGAAACGGTCTGCACAATTACGTTTTCTTCATTATGAGCGGGAATCAAAACGGTCACATCTGGCGGCGGATCAGGCATCACAAAATGATCGGGGCGGAGTTTTTCAATTAAGGCCAGAATGCCGATAACCACTGCGCGGCCGCTTACCAGAATTATTCCCACAATGAAGATGGTGGCGAAACCTACGCGGAACCAGCGATACAAGCTGAAAATAAATCCATCGGCGCGCGCTTCGAAGCGCTCTTGTGGGGATAGCGGAAGCATCATCGATGCGCGCGTTTTGTGCAGCAAATCCGGGACAGACACGAACTGGTAGCCTTGGGCGCGAAGGCGATCGATTATTTGAGGCAACGCCGCGACGGTTTGGCTGCGGTCACCGCCGCCGTCGTGGAAAAGGATAATGTTGCCTTCACTCGCCTGGGTCAGCACGTTATCGACTATTTCGGAAGCGGGAATTTGTTTGCCACCGGGAGACTTCCAATCATGGGGATCAATTTTTTGGCCCACGATGACGTAGCCCATATCCTGCGCGAGCGGCAGTTGGGCGACTTCTTCGGCGTATTCCGGTTCATGGTCGATACCGTAGGGTGGACGAAAAAGAATGGATTTGACGCCGAGGGTGCTTTCGATTAGCCGCTGGGTTAAATTCAATTCCCAACGCAACTGGGTGTGCGAAATATCGTCGAAATTGGGATGAGTGTAAGTGTGGTTCCCGACCTCGTGGCCTTCCGCATACTCACGCTTGAGCAATTCGGGCCACTGGCTTCCGGAGACACCAACAATAAAAAATGTGGCGGGCACATTTTTTGCTTTAAGCACATCAAGAATTTTGGGAGTCCAACGAGTGTCGGGACCATCGTCAAAAGTGATGGCCAATTTCTTTTTGGCCGCGCCGAGTTGATCGATGTGGTAGGCAAGCGGATAGGTTTCGAACTTTTCCCCGGTGAAGAGATCGGTAGTGGGGTCGTAGGTAAAACTGCGGCGACCGTGTTTAGGAGTATCGATGAAGTGCCAAATGTCGCCATCGCCTTCCAAAATCAGGTCTGGCCCGGGTGGAATATCGGTGATCTTGTTGCGAACGGCATCGCTGGGTCGCGCAGACCAGATTGGCCACATGGAGGTATCCGCGGAGCCCAGCCGCCACAAAGCGGTGCCCTGAACGCCCATGCGGTCATTGGCACGAAGCTCGTTATAGGCGGTAAGGGCATCAAGCATCCACACTTGGTGGACGTGGTTGTGGTCGTCATCGTAGGAATAGTGTGGATTCAAAGAGACTGGATCGAACTCCACGGCAGTTTCGGATTCGGAGGCGCGAACCAAGGCTTCTTGAATGGTCAAGGATTCCGCAGCTTCCTGTTTTTTCTTGGGCGCAAGTGACCAGTCGTAAGCGTAATTGCCGATGGCGGAGATAACTTTTTGTCTCGGTACGACTTCTAGTATTTGCCTGAGATTTTCGACATACCAATCTTGCCCGGCGATGGGTCCGGGTGGCGATGTCAGCCAATGCTGATCGTAATTCATCAACACCAGGGCGTCGCATTGTTTGCCAAAGAAGGCGTAATCATAAGCGTCGTCGCGAGCGGGAAGAGCGACCATCAGCTTGAGGTTCGCGGAATGTAAGGCGGCGGCAAGTTCAGCGGAAAACTTTTTGAAATGGGCCTGGCTTTCGTCGGGCACTTCCTCAAAGTCGACTACGATTCCGGATTCGTGTGCTTTGGTGGCGTATTCCACCATGTCGCGTTCAAGATTGTGCCTGGCATTGGGGCTGGCGAGCATCTCGGCCATTTCCTTGGTGTGCCAGTTGACGCCGTCGTAGTTATTGACAAGGCCCATCGTGGGGATTTCAATGTTTACGGATTTCATCCATTGATGAAGCTTGTCTTCTTTGAGAATGGCGATGGCCTGGTCGGGAGTAGCCCTGGTGGTGTTCTGTCCGTTCTCGTAGTCGACAATGGTGATCGCGCCATCCGCGGTTACGGAATGAAGTTGCTCAGGAATAAGAAGGTCGATGTCTTTGTAATGGCCCTTTAGCGAGGCCATGCTATTGGGATCCCAGCTTACAAAAAACGCGGCGTGAAGAGGATCGTAAGTGGCGGGCACGGACCCGATGGAAGCCACGCGACGCTTGCGTCCTTCGCGTACTGGTAGCAACTTGGTTGTGGGCTTGAGCTTTAGGGGATAAAACTTGGGCTTGGTGTCGGGCAGCAAGCCGGCGGGCAGATCGACGCTGACAGCCACGGTCACAAAGAAATAGGTCAGCGCCACGGTAAGCAGCACGGCGGAAACTTCCATGACGCGCCTGGTGCGGCGCCAGCGCACACGCTCCGCGTCGTAAAATATAGGCCCGCGTTCCTTCATGAAACCTTTCGACCCAGGGGCACGGTAGGGTTATCTATGCGCTCCGGTGATGGAGCGCAATGCTCGAATCCGTCTGCACTATTGTAAGATGCGTTTCATTCATGCGGCGAAATTTCTCCAGTGCTATTGCCGCGCTTGCGGCTGGCGCGTGCCTGCGTTTTTTCTTCGTGCTGAAATATCCGGCAGGCTCCGGGGACTCGGTACTCTACGAACAAATCGCGACGAACTGGCTGAAGTATCACGTTTACGCCATGAATGTAGGCGGCGCGATTACTCCGGTGGATATCAGGGTGCCCGGGTATCCGGCGTTTCTTGCGGTGATTTATTGGTTGAGCGGGAAGACCGGGCCGGATGCGCGATTTTGGGTCATGTCCGCGCAGATCGCGGTGGATTTGCTGACATGCGTGGTCGCGGCCTGCTTAGCGGTAACGTTATTGGCTTTGGCAACTGGGCGGGTGCACGGGTGGCGAGCTTTTTTGGCGACTCTGTGGCTGACGGCGATGTGCCCGTTCACGGCCAACTATGTGGCGGTTCCACTCACTGAAACAGTGGCCACATTTTTTACGACGCTGACTATTTTGTTTTTGTGCCTCCTATTGTTGCGGGGTCGAGGTGCGATTTTGTTGGTGGAGACCAACTCTGTCAATTTGCACTTCAAAGAGGAGGGGTTGGCCGCGTTCGCAGGAATTTCCGCCGGCTTCGGCACACTGTTCAGGCCGGAAACGCCTTTGCTACTGATGACCGCGTGCGTGGTGCTGGCCTGGTATTTTCTTCGGGGGAGCCTGTGGTCTGGGCATTGGCGCCAAAACTTTCGAATAATTGCCTTCATGGCGGTGGGATGCTTACTTCCACTGACTCCATGGGCCATACGCAACGCCATCACCTTACATGAGGCGCAACTTCTAGCGCCGAAGAATTCGAATCTGCCTGGCGAACTGGTGCCCTTTGGTTTCATGGCCTGGGAGAAAACGTGGCTATTTCGGGTTCGAGATGTCTACCTGGTGGCCTGGAAGCTGAATGACCAGTCGATAAATCTGGACGATGTTCCTGCGCGGGCGTTTGATACGCCGGAAGAAAAAGAGCGGGTGGCCGCGTTGCTCGAACCGTATAACGAGGAGGTGACCCTTACGCCGGAAGAGGATGCAGGGTTCGCGCAATTGGCTAGAGAACGGACGGCGCGACATCCGCTTCGCACGTACTTGTGGCTACCGGCGGCGCGAGCTTTTATGTTGTGGTTTTCTCCGCGCATTGAGTTGTTGCCATTGTCAGGGCAGGTGTTTCCTTTAGCAGAGGCGTGGGAAAACGATCCGGTGGACCAAGTGGTGACAGCAGGGTTTGAATTGCTGATTTCGCTATACGTGTTGTTCGGAGCTTGGGGTGCGCTGCTGTTGTGGCGGCGTCCCTCGGCGAGAATCGCGGTGGCGATAATGGTGTGTTACATCGTGGTGCGCACGGTGTTCATGGCTACGCTTGAAACACCCGAGCCTCGCTACATGCTGGTGTGTTTTCCCAGCCTGCTGGCGATTGCGGCGCAAGTGTTTGCGGGCAAGGCTGCTGGAAAAGAGGATTTCTCCGCGACCAGTGAACAAGGTCTTCATGGAGTGGGCTAAAGTTCTTCGAAGGGCTCGGGGTGGATGGTCACACGATGTATTTGTGGGAAATGTTCCTTCACGCGGTCGACCAACGCGGCGGTGACATCGTGGATTTTGTTGATCGGCAAATCACTTCTCATAGTGCAATGGCAGGAAACCAGGATTTTGTGCTCCACCTGGCGGACTCGTGCGTCGTGGCAATTCACCAGCTCGTCGTATTCTGAAGGCAGTGAATTCAAAAACTCCTCTACCGCTCCCGCCAGCAGTTTCATTTCACCCAGACCGGCGTCCGGAGTGGCAATGTGAGTTCCTAAGGGCTCGATGTGAATATTTACTTCCGTGGGCGCGTCACGCAAAGCGCGAATGCCTTCTTCAAGTTTTGTAGCTTGCCGGTGGGCCTCGCGCAGATGTAAATTCTCGTCGACCTCCAGATGCAATTCGATAAAGAGCTTGCCGCTTTGCTGCAACGCGGTTACGTCGTGAATGGCGAGGCCGAGGCGTTGCGCCAGCGCGCGGATGGATTCGAATAGATGCTCACCTTGAGGGGCGCGTGGCTCGGCGTGCACCATTACATCGGACGGTACAATTTCGCCGATACGTTTCTCGATGGCATCGCTCAGCGCATGGACCTGTTCGAGACTGGTGGTGCGAGCGACGCTCACGGTGGCATCGACGAAATGACGATTTCCGGCGCGGCGGACCCGGACGCGATCGACATCCAGGACGCCTTCCATGCGGGCCACTGCGCGAGCGATCTCTTGACGGAGGCCTTCTGGCGCGGCATCCACGAGCGCGTCGAGGGTGCGCCTCCCAAGCCGCGATCCCACCCACAGAATCACACCTGCGACTGCCAAACCTGCAATGGAATCGGCGTACACCAGCCAGGGAAGATTCCAGGTTTCACCAGCCCACACCAGTCCAATGCCGGCGATGACGACGATGGTGCTCCAGACGTCCGTTGAAAAATGCAGAGCGTCTGCTTCGATTGCCTCGCTGTGGTATTTGCGCGCGACGTGACCCAGTGCTTTCGCGCGGGTGATATCGATCGACAGAGCGACGAGCAGAATCAGCAGGGCAATCACGCTGGGTTGAATATGAACATGGTGGAAGAACAAACGATCTATGCCTTCGTAGATGATGAAAACAGCGGTAATGAGGAGCAAAGCGGTTTCCACGAAGGCGGAGAAATTTTCAAACTTCCCGTGGCCGTAGGGATGCCCCTCGTCCGCAGGCTGATCTGACATACGCACAGAAAGATAAGTGATTATGGCGGCCAGAAAATCCAGACCGGAATGCAGGGCCTCGGACAACACGCCAAGGCTGCCGGTGCGAACGACCAAAAAAGCTTTGAGGGAGAGCAACACCACTGCCGAGCCCACGCTTAACAGCGCAGCACGCTTCTTTTCCCGGACCTCCAGGTTTTGGAGAATGGCCATCAGGTTTGCCTAGACTATCCTAAGTGTAAGGAGTTCATGGGCACACGTTTTAGAGGCGGTGCTTTGGACTACTGAGAAAGGCCCAAGGATGGAGGCCTAACCTTTGCGCGGGAGGAATCGCAGCGCGGCAGAATTCATACAATAACGGAGGCCTGTAGGCCGCGGCCCGTCGGTAAAAACGTGACCTAGGTGGGCGTCGCAAAGAGTGCATCCTACCGCGGTACGCAATACCCCGTAGGAGAAATCTTTTTGCTCGCGAACGTTTTCTTTGGCGATAGGTTGAAAAAAACTGGGCCATCCAGTGCCGGAGTCAAACTTGGCCCGGGAATCAAACAGCGCATTGTCGCAATCAATACAACGATAAAGGCCGGTGCGGTGCTCATTGTCGAGCGCGCCGGTGAAAGCCCATTCCGTGGCGGCCCGGCGGGTGACATCAAATTGCAAGGGGGTGAGTTGAGACTTCCACTGCGCGGAGGTCTTTTGTACTTTGGCGGTCGTTAAGGCGCCTAGAGAAGTACCGTCGTCCGCAAACTTTATGATTTTTACCGGCCCGGCGCTGGTTGTTGGCTCTACGCCATCCGCAAAAGCGGACGAACAAACCCGTTGTACGCCCATGAGCACGCCGTAGCCGCCCAGCGTTGCAGCCGCGTATATGAAGCCGCGCCTTGTAAATTCCTTCATGGGAAGCAGCTCAAAAATATTACTTCTGCGGCGAACATCGCCACCAAGCTCACTTTGAAGCGGTCATCGGCGGCGGAGCCACGAGTGGCAACCGCTTGGGCTCGCCACGCGCTCCGCGGACTTCCACTTCTTCAAAGAGCAGCGAGGGCGCAACAATCGATGCCGGCAAACCGTTTTGCGCGGAGCCAAAAGCGCCGAGAGCAGTGCCAGCGAATCCGTTTATCTGGCTCTGCATGTAGTTATAGACGTAATTGTCGTTGCCGATTCCCGCGATATTGCGAATCGCTCGGGAGTTTATGCCGATGAGGCGCGCTCCGCGGATAATCTCCTCACGGCCGTCTTCCGGGTACACGCGATAAACCACCAGAGGCAGGCGGTCGCCCGTGCCGGCCCCGCCGCCGTAGCTTGCAAGCAAGCTCTGAAAATCATCCTGGTGCAGCAGGCTGATGGTGGGGTTATCCATCTCGCGGACAATCAGGCAGTACGCCAGCTTTTGATCGCGACATTCATCCAGAAATTTCTTCTTCAAGTCCGCAGGCGACATGGTCTCTTTGGAAGTAAAAAACAGATTACTCATAGTTGGTCTGGCGTCGCTTAGGAAAGCAGAACGGCCATGTCCGTTGGATTGATCGAAATCTGGACCGGGACGGCGAGACATCAGTTCGCTCTTGAGCGTGCCGTTTTCCACTAAGGTCACTTTTTGCGCCCGCACGCCCTCATCGTCGACCGCGTAGGAACCGAGTAGTGGAGTCCCCAGAAATTCCTTGGCGCTGGGATCGTCGACCACCGTCACGGAAGCCGGCAGAACGCGGGCTCCGATCCGAGTAATCCAGTCACTCTTTCCGCCGAGTCCGCTCAACAGTTGTTCCATAACAGGAGTGAACGAGACCGGAGGCCTCGCGCCATTCACGGCTGGGCCTAGAATCTGGGCGAGTAGAGGAGCTGCGGCGCGAGCCTCAAAAAGTACTGGGCCGGTGTAGTCCGGCGCTGGAGGCGCAGAGCGGAGAGCCATCAACTCGCTGCCCGTCACATTGAGATTTTTGCGCACCGCCTCAGGCGTGGGCAGATCGGCCGGACGCACGGCGTAAGTAGCATAGAAGTGATTGATTGGCGTGCCGTCGTCTGCCAGAGCATTCATGCCGGACTCGATCGCGGCGAAGCTGCGGTTGGTGCGAATCTCGGTGCCCTCACTGGTAACGAGGTATTCGGTAGCGAAGACCAGGTAATACGTGACGCGACTCTCGTAAATTTGCGGAAAGGCGCGCAGCGCGGCTGAAGTATCCCGGGCTTCCTGGTCCCAATTGCGATTGGTCCAGTCGGCCATGATCAGGGGTTCGATGAGGTGCACCGGCTCGGCTTTGGAAAAATCATTGATGTCGGATTGCCGGGCGAGGCTGCTGAGATAGGCCTGTTTGCGCGAATAAGTTTCTACGGCTTCCTTGAAGGCCTGATCGGTGGCAATCCACAGATCCTGGCGAAGAGAATCGTAATCGCGATCGATTCCTACGGAGCCGGTCGAGCCGATGAAGCCGCGGAAACCGTCTTCGCTTATAAAATTGGAGCTGTCCAGCTTGTAATTCCCGACTCGCGCTTCGACATCCATGAAACGGCTGCGAGAATGATTGCTGCTCAATAAAGTTCCGAATTCTCCGCTGATCTCGCGAAAATCCAGGTCCAGCAGACGGTATTCCACGTAATAGGGGCGGACAGGCTGGTCCGTGCCTGGAATGGTTAATTCCAGGCGGGTCTTGGAGCGCTCCATTTCGTCATGCATGGCTCGCAAGGTCTGGTCATTGTCTTTTAGTTCTTTCGGATCTTGAGGCGCGGAGGCGAATGCGGTCGCGCCACAAGCAATGCTTGCGGCAAAAAAGAAAAATGCGAAAAGCAGCCGTGCCGATTTCACAGTTGACCGCCCGTCTTGGCAAAAGCCGTGTCGTGCGCCGGAGCCGGGAGAATGGGAGGCCTGTCCGTGGAGCTTTCTTTCTTCTGCACTTCCAGCTCGGAGGTCAAAATCGCGGGAGACGCGGCGGAAACGGGAACAGAACCGGACTCGGCGCCGCAGTAGCCGTTAAAAACTTCAGTGGTGTCTCCGGTAGCAACGATCTTCGTAAGGGCAGCCAAGGGCGTGCCGACAATGTCGACGCCACGCACCAATTCGTCGGGACGGCCGTCGGCAAATACCTTGTAAACCACGAGGGGCAAAACCTGAAACGCCTGCGGCTGGCCGCGGCCGGTGAAGGTAAAGCCGCCGGCTATATCGTCAATCAACAACCCGTAAGATTTGTTCTGGGCTTTGATCAGCTCAATGAGCTTGGCCCGCAGTTCGGCGTTGCTGACCATCTTATTGCTTTCGACGATGAGGTTCCCTTGGCGCGAAACGGGAGTGGCACCCAGCTGACGCCTTCCGTGACCGTTCGAACGAGGAAAGTCCGCGAGTGGCGAGCGGGACATTTCAAAGTTTTTCAGCACGCCATGATCCACCAAAGTGACGCGCTGCGCAGGGACGCCCTCGTCGTCAAACTGATAAAAGCCGAGCAATTCCTGGGTGCCGAGACGCTTCTTAGTGGTGTCGTCTACGATGCTCAAAAAGCTTGGCAAAATCTGTTGGCCAACTTTATTCGAGAAAGTCTGGCCTTCCGTTACGTCCTTCTGGCGATGTCCCTCGTCGCGGTGGCCGAATACTTCGTGGAAGAAAACGGCTGCCGCCCGTCCAGTGAGCAGCGCCGGTCCGACAGTGGGATCGTTAATGGGCGCAGCGACCAAGCCTTCCAATTCCTTACGCATTGTGGCTTCCGCAGCATAGACGGCCTTATCGTCCGGAGCTTCGGAAGGATTCACCCAGTCAAAATTGTAATAACGGTTGATGTCCATGCCGTCTGGAGCTTTGCCCTGGATAAATAATTCCAGGCGATAACGAATCTGACCGAACTGCAACTGAGTGCCTTCACTATTTACCTGGTAATCGTTTTGGGCTTGTGCGCTGAAGGTGACGATGGAATTGATAACCGCGCTGGAATCACGGAATGCTTTAGTGTAGTCACGAACCTTTTGTTCCCAGGGTTTGCGATCCACATTAATGGAAACTTGCGAACCGACGAAGGTGTGCGGCTCTTCACGAGAAAAGTCGGGGGCTTTGCCTTCGGCTGTCTCTACTTTCACTTCTTTGCCGGTTTTGATCTTGATCAGCGCTTGTGAAGAGGCCTCGTACTGCTTGTTGGTCTCGAGCCAGATGGCACGCCGCAAAACTTCGGCATCGTCATCCAAGGGAACGGAGGTACCTGGGCCGCCATTGGCTTGCTGGCGCTCGCCGACTTTATGGGAGTTATCCAGCGTGTAGCTGCCGGTGCGCACGGAAACTTCCAGCCAGCGGTTGCGGCTTTCCGTGCTGTTCAACAGCGCCCCATTCGAGCCGGAGACATCCGCGCGCTCCGTGTCCGTAACGGTGTAACCGAGAAAATAGGCGGGCGGGTCTTGCGCTTGCAAAGCTTTGAAGGAGCGCTCCATCTCGGCCTGCAACGCTGCCAACACTGGCGAACGTTTCGCCGACGGGTCGGGAGGGCCGGCAAATCCGGCAGGTGCGACGCCGCATAGAGCGGTCAGCACACAAAGGACATGAATCCATCTGTTCCGCGCAAATAAGATCAAAGGGAGCCTCACAAGCGATTTAGACGGGAGCAGCAACTATTCAGTGTAACCGAGCGTCCGCGAACCATACAACGCAGTTAGCTGGGCTGCAAGGTATTGGATGGGCCAGAGCGTCGGACCGTTGCACTCCTTTGCGAAGTTGACGCCCCCATAGTAACTGGCTGAGCACGACTAACTGCGGGTGGTAATCTAAAGCAATTAGGAAATGCCGTCCCTGTACCGGGATTGGCAACTGGGAGCTGACAGGTATCTACCCGCAGGCCGCCGGGTTCGTTTGTGGATTGCATTTGGTTGTGACGGGTGTGGTCTTGGTGCTCCCGCGTGTGACGATGGGGACGACGACGATGGGAATTCCCGCGAGCACGCCCAAGGTAATTACCGTGCCTTTGCCAATGTGGGTAGTCGATTGCACCGCACTCGGAGGCCCGCCCACGTCGGTACTCTGCACGGCTTCTGTTAGAAGATCGAGCGTGGCTTGGGCCGGAGCCAGAGGCGCAGAGTTGTCGCCGCTGCGGACGCTGCTCATCTGTCCGGCTTTAACGACCACGCAAACGCCGGCCAGATTACACACGCGCACCAAGCCCTCAAAAACTATTACGTTCATGGTGCTGTTGTCATAAGCCACGTAAAAATCCGTGCCCACGACACCCGCAACGCCCGCGGGCGTATGTACCTCGAATTTTCCGTCTGGTTTGGCAATTTTTTGCGCCTGACTGCGGAGCTTGCCATAGGTTAGCTCCAGCTCGGTCTGTTGCGCGCCAGCATCGTGTTTTACAACGTGCATCGAGGAATTTGAGCCCACGTTCAACACCGAGCCGTCGTCCAGCGCGATGCGCGCACGGCCGTTGATCTGGGTGTTCACGAGGTCCTGCCAATCGACGACGGATTTCGCCGAGGCGGTCAGAGTTTTAGAACCGCGAGCGATACTCACGGACGGAATGACGCGGGCGACCTCGCCAGCGCGGGAATTGGCAGATTGGGGAGCCGCAAACAGGTCTGCCGGCATAGCGATGCACAACGCAAGGAGCAGCGCCAAAGCAAAGGCATATGGGGAGGTTGTCTTCATTCAGGACACTCCTGGGCTAAAGATTACCTACCGTTGTTACGGGAGAGTATCAAAAGTGTCAATCAAAAAGGGATTGGCGTTGTGCAGTCTGTACTATCGTTCGCAGATTGACGGACCCTATCCACCAAGGTGAAAAATCACCGCGGCCATATCGTCGTGCTGGCGGATTACGTCGGTGAAAGCGTGCACCGCGGAAAAGATACGCACTAACAGTTCTGTTGGCGATGCGCTGGAGTTCTCGTTACAAACGGTCATCAAGCGAGCAATGCCAAAATCATCGTAGCGAGCATTTTGCGCTTCGATAATTCCGTCTGAGCAAACCAGGATGGAATCGCCCGGCTCCAGTTTCAACGTCAAAGTTTCGTATTCGGCGTCCGCAAACAAGCCCGGGGGGATGCCTGATAGATCAAGGACCCTGCAGCCCTTTGCTGAAAAGTGGAGCGGCCCTGGCATTCCGGCGCTGGCCAAGTGCATCTCGCAAGTATGTGCATTGAAAACCCCGTAGATTATCGCCGCGTGGCGTCGTAAGCCGCCGCGGCTCATCAAACGTTTATTGAGCGCGGATAGGATTTCACCGGGTGACTGGTCGGTCTTGTGCACACTACGCAGAATTCCCACCGCCAAGGCGGCGTACATCGCGGCGGGCAAGCCTTTGCCAGAAACATCGCCAACGTAAAATCCGACGTTACCGTTGTCCATGGAAAAATAATCGACGAAGTCTCCGCCTACGACGTCCACCGGCTGAAATTCATAAGCGATGATTGCTGGTCCGGCGCAAAGAATCTCCGCGGGAAGCATCAAGCTTTGGACTGCGCGCGCTTCTTCAAGCTCCTCCTGACGGAGCCTTTCGATTGCACGAGCTTCCACTGCGGGCGAAATAGTGAGCATGTAGAATTTGGAACGTGAATCACCGCGAAGGGGGTTCGAACGGGTGAATGAAGCTTAGCAAAGTTGTCGTTCGCGCTCGCGACTAAAACCTAAGTTGTTTCCTAGGCAATTTTGATGCAAGCAAGTCTTGTCGCTGCGGCTATGGCGGGAGGAAAATTACAGCATGCGAGTTCTGGTTCTCTTGCTGGTTTTCTCAGCATTGCTGTTAGGCGCGTATTATTTTTATTTAAAAAAATTGCCCACTACCGACAACGGCACCGCTGCAACGCAAGCTATCAGCTTGACCGGCGTGCGCAGCGACCTGTTGCAGATTGCGCAAGCAGAGCGCGCCTACGTGGCCTCCAACGGGAGTTGCGCATCACTGCCGGATCTGATCTCTTCAAATTCATTGGTGATGACCCGCACGGAGCGCGACGGCTACAGTTACTCCTTGGAATGCTCCGGTACCGAATTCAATGCCACTGCGCGGCATGCACCAGCGCCTGCCGGCTCGCCTATTCGTTACCCCAGTCTGGCCGTGGATCAAAATATGCAGGTTCATGAAGTGAACTAACGGTTCTGACGTATGGTCGAATCGCACAACATATTCGCGGAACATTCCTCGCAAACTCTCCGTACCATTCTGTGAACTTCGGATAATTGAGTCTCGAACCTGGCTAACTCTCGACGGTGGACTTCCCGAAAAGGAGACAGTATGGACAATACAATTGGGCTAGTCGCGGTCATTCTTTCGCTGGGATTTCCTCTCGGCGCCATGTACACGTACTACTCTGTGCGCAAACTGCGCAGCCAGGAGCGTTTGGCGGCCATGGCGCGGGGCGTTGAAATTCCCATGGGGACGGAACTGTCGCAAGGGGCGCATTCGCGGCGCTGGGGCATTCTGTTGGTTGCTGGAGCACTGGGTTATACGGCAACAATGAGTATAATCGCCCGCTTTGCGGAGCCTGATGCCTGGACTGCGGCGGCCTTCGGGATTATTCCGTTCGCGCTCGGCCTGGGGTTTTTTGTTGACTGGACTCTGATTCGTCGCGACGCTCGCGTTTCGGGCTAACCATTTTGGGCGCTGGGGCGAATCGAGGTAAGAATTCCAAGAGATGAAATCTGTCTTTACGCCCTAAGCGTGCGGGTGAGCCTTGTCGTAGATGTCCATGAGCTGGCGGATGGATGCATGAGTATATTTTTGCGTAGTTGAAAGCGATTGGTGTCCTAACAATTCCTGAATGGCGCGAAGGTCGGCGCCATCGGCTAGCAAATGCGTGGCGAAAGCGTGCCGCAGAGAGTGCGGGTGCAAATCCCAGTTCATGTTTACCAGCCGCACGTATTTTTTGACGATGCGGCCGACTGAGCGTTGGGTGAGGCGACGACCGGCGTAATTCAAAAAGACTGCTTCGCTGTGCGGAGTCGCAGTGCTGCTGGCATAGCCGCCAGAAGTTTGCAGCAACAATTGTTCTCGCAACGGCCAGTATTTATCAAGAGCCTCCTGCGCCTTATGGCCGTACGGCACGATGCGTTCCTTGTTGCCTTTGCCGGTTACCCGGATCATTCGCTCCCTTTGTTCAATATCGACGAGATCCAAACCAGTCAATTCGCTGACGCGCAGCCCCGCCGCGTATAGAAGTTCCAGCAAGGCGCGGTCGCGACGCAGCAATAAACCTTCTTCGCGAAGTTTCGGTTCGATTCGCAATGCCAGAGCTACCGCCGGTGACCACTGTGTTTTCGATTTGGCTTTACCCTTGGGCAGCGATCCGCCCATGTCCGCCAGGTGATTCAAAAAACTATTCATCTCTTCCGCCGAAAGTATCGAAGGTATGCGCTTCGGCAATTTCGGCGTGGGCACCAGACGTGCTGGGCTTTCGTTTAACATTCCCTCGCGTACACAGTATTTAAAAAAGGAACGTAAAGTCGCGAGCTTACGGGCAACGGAAGACTTCTTGAGCCCTTGGTCGTGTAAGTGGGCTACAAATTCGCGAATGATCCCGTGGTTAATCGAGCTCAGCACCGGGAGTGACATTCCAGGCGGTGTTAGAAACGCCACAAACTGGCGCAGATCTTTACCGTAATTCGAGATGGTGTGTGGTGAGGAATTCTTAACCGAAACAAGATATTCGAGATAACTTTCGATCGCTTGTTTCATCGGCCACGCTGGACTCCATGCAAAATCATACCTAAACATTAGGATGTGTATAGGAGTTCGGAACGCTGTATGCCTAGATTGAAACTGATGGGGAGATTCAGACTTTTGCTGGCTCGGGAACTACCTCTTCAGCGGTCACGGCCGGCTGTGCTTCCGGTGCGAGCACCTCAAAGTCGCAGCCTTCCTTCAGACAGGTACGCACGGTTCCGATCTTGCTGCGCTTTTCAACAATGAATGGAGCGCCGCACTTGGGGCACGGCTCCGCGATGGGCATGTGCGGAGTAGTGAAATCACAATCAGGATAACGCGAACAACCATAGAAAACGCGAGGGCGTCCGCGTCCGCCTTTTCCGGCGCTGCCGCGACGAACGAATTCCCCTTCGCTGCACTTTGGACATTTGATGCCCATGGTGATCGGCCGCGTGTATTTGCACTTCGGATAATTTGAGCAGCCGATGAATTCGCCGAAACGTCCGTGTTTTTTTACCAAGCCGGAATCGCAGAGGGTGCACTTTTCATCCAGCGGCTCATCAGGCTGGCGCGCGATGCGCGTGCCTTCCACCAGGCGTCGCGTAGTTTTGCAATCGGGATACCCGGTACAGGCCAGAAACACGCCAAAACGTCCACGCTTGATAGCCATTTCCTTGCCACAGTTATCGCAGTATTCGATTTTGTTTTCATCCCCTGGAGGCACTTCCGGGGACAGGTCCTCGATAAACTCGCAATCCGGATAACGCGAACAGCCCAGAAAAAATCCGTGACGGCTGATGCGCTCCAGCAATTCGCCTTCACCGCACTTTTCACACTTTTTCCCTGTGGGAATGCCGGCTTTGTAGGAAAGCATCTCGTCGTCTGCTTTATCCAGATCGATTACGAACTTATCCCAGAATTCGCCGACCGCCGTGCGCCAACCGAGCTTACCCTCTTCGATCTCGTCCAGTTCGTCTTCCAGGCGCGCAGTAAAGGTGACATCAAAAATATCTTCGAAGCTGCGAATCAATAACACGCTGACTCGCTCTCCCAGCATTGTAGGTGTAAAACGTCCCTGATCTTTCTTCACGTATTCGCGCTCCACCAGCGTGGAAATGATGGAAGCGTACGTAGACGGGCGCCCGATACCTTTTTCTTCCAGATCCTTCACCAGCGTGGCGTCGTTGTAGCGCGGCGGAGGTTCGGTGAAATGCTGGTCCGGCCGAATCTTGTCCAGACGCAGGATTTGCCCTTCGGTGACCCGGGGCAAAGCATTGCCTTCGCCCTCGTCGGCTTTCTCGTCCTCTTCGCGGTCGGCGATGGAGGCAGGCGTTTGATAAACGCGCAAGTATCCGTCAAATTTCTGTACCGAACCGTTGGCGCGAAAGGTATAGTCGCCTGCTGTAATGTCAATCGTGGTTTGATCGAAAATCGCGGGCAGCATTTGTGACGCAACGAAGCGCTGCCAGATCAATTGATACAGCTTGAAAAGATCGTCTTCCAGATATTTGCGAACATCTTCCGGCGCGCGCATGGCGTCGGTCGGCCGAACCGCCTCGTGAGCTTCCTGCGCGTCTTTTTTCGATTTGTAGTAATTGGGCTTTTCCGGCAAATAATTCGAACCGAAACGCTCGGGAATCAATTCCCGCACTTGCGCGAGAGCATCCGCCGAAACGTTCACGGAATCGGTGCGCATGTAGGTGATCAGCGCCACCGATCCTTCTTCGCCAAGCTCAACTCCTTCGTAGAGCTTCTGAGCCAGCGACATGGTCCGTTTTGCGGTGTAGCGCAACCGGTTGTAAGCGGCCTGCTGCAGCTTGGAGGTCGTGAACGGAGGTGGCGGGTTGCGGCGTTTCTCTTTCTGCGTGACGTTGGCAACCCGCCACTGGACGTCACTTACGGCTGCAACGATTTTGTCCGCGGTTTCTTGATTGGAAACTTCAACATCCTCGCCTTTGTGCTTAAAAAGCTTGGCTTCAAAGAGCGGCGGCTCGCCGGCATCCAGCATCGCGTGGATGCTCCAATACTCCTGCGGCACGAATTCACGAATCTGAACTTCGCGCTCCACGATCAGGCGCAGCGCCACCGTTTGAACCCGGCCGGCAGACAGTCCGCGGCGTACTTTATTCCACAGTATGGGAGAAACTTTGTAGCCCACCAGGCGGTCAAGAACACGCCGCGCCTGTTGCGCGTCCACCAGATCGCCGTTTACGTCACCTGCCTTGGCGAATGCGGCCTTGATAGCCTTAGGCGTAATTTCGTTGAACATTACCCGCCGATATTTGGCGCGATCCAATTTGTTGGTAGCCAGTGTATCGAGCAGGTGCTGCGAGATGGCTTCGCCTTCGCGGTCTGGGTCAGTCGCCAGATACACGTTAGGAGCCTTTTCGGCAGCTTTGCGCAGGTCCGCAATTACCTTGACCTTCCCGGGAATGACTTCCAGGGTAGGATCAAAAATGTTTTCCGCAGTGACCACCACAGGCTTTGGCGGCTTCTTCTCCTCAACGACCTTCTCGCCCTCTTTCGCTTTTGCCTTGGTCTTGCGCTTCTTCTTTTTCTTTTTTCCGTTTTCACTGCCAGGCAGAAGAATGCCCAACGTCTTTTTAGGGAGATCCAAGACGTGACCCAGGGAGGCCTTAACGGTATATTCCCGCCCCAGATATTTATTGATTGTTTTCGCCTTTGCCGGCGATTCCACAATTACTAACGAACGAGCCATGTTGCCTTTGTAACTCCGTAATCTTCCGCAGGAAGGGTCGACCGCAGGGGAGTGTGTCCTTCTCGCTACCTTAGCAGATGCGGAGATTGCGCATCCGGGTGCTTCTTTCGCTGCGCCACGCGCCGTTCTACTAACCTGATTTGATGCCTAAATCCAGTTACAACATAACTTTACTGAATTGTTTGCCGGGCAATTGCCGAACCACGCCTTTCATCTCCAGGTCAAAAAGCGTAGCCAGAACCTCGGAAGAGTTCAAGCCGGAGTTTTCCACGAGTTCGTCAATGTGCCTGGTTTCCTCAACTACCAGTAATTGGTAGAGTTTTTTTTCCGAGGCTCCTAAGGCTGCAAAGGCCAGCAGATTTCTTTGTTCCGCCTCCGGACGTTCGGCCTTCACCAGCGCGGCTCGCACCGGCGTAGGCAGTTCTTCAATTACGTCCTCGGCATTGACCACCAGCTTGGCGCCCAGCTTGATTAGCATATTTGGCGCGTAGCTCACCGCTTGGGTCACATTCCCCGGCACCCCAAAAACTTCTCTGCCAAACTCCATCGCCAGGCGTGCGGTTATTAAGGACCCGCTGAACTCTGCCCCCTCAATCACAATCACCCCTAGCGGCATGCCTGCGACAATGCGGTTCCTGATCGGAAAATTCTCGGGCGCTGGATGCGTTCCAAGTGGAAACTCGCTTAAGATCGCGCCCCGCTCCAAGACCTTTTCGTAGAGCTTCTTGTTTTCTTTCGGGTAACAAACGTCAATGCCGGTCCCCAACACGCCGATCGCGCGACCGTTGGACGCCAAGGCCCCGTGATGGCCGATGGCATCAATCCCGCGTGCCATGCCACTTAGGATGACCAGGCCACGCGCTGCCAGGTCACGTCCCAGACGCTCCGCCATTTGTGAACCGTAGAGCGTGGGCCGCCTGGTCCCTACGATGCTGAGGCACGGCATGTTCAAGATCTGCGGATCGCCCCGTAGATAGAAGAGCACCGGCGGATCGTAAATTTGCAGCAGCGTTTGGGGGTATTCCGGCTCTGTCCAGTTCAGCAGCCGACAGCCGGGTATATTGCGGATTCCTGCCAGCTCCTTTTCGGCACGTTTGAAAGCTTCCTTATTGTGGATAGCTTGCGCCACCCGCGCGGGTAAGCTGCACGACTCCAATTCTGTGAGAGAGGCGTGAAATATGCGATCAGGCGATCCAATCTTGCGCAACAAACGAGCGCACAACCGGCACGCCAGCCCAGGAGTCAGCGCCAGCGCGAGCCAGGAGAGGGAAGCGTCTAGCTCCATCGCGCCTTGAGCGTATGCGCCTGATTACCTATTTGTCAACTGTCACTATACTATATTATACGGGCTGCGCTGGGTCTTCGGCCAACACGCTTCGGAAGATTCCCACGAAAACATCCGCGTCGCCTTCCGAACTGATCAGCGGCGGTCGAAGCTTGATGACATTGTTAAAAGGCCCGTCCGTCCCGGTGAGAACACCGCAGTCGCGAAGCCTGTTTACCACGTATGTAGCCTGTGCGGTTGCCGCCGAACGCGTGACAGGATCCAAAACTAGGTCGACGCCCAGGAACAAACCCGAGCCACGCACATCGCCGATGATCGGATACTGCCTTTGCAACGGGAGTAGCAACTCCTTCAAATAATTTCCGACGCGAAGCGCGCGTTCCTGTAAATTTTCTTCTTCCACCACTTTCAGCACCGCCAATCCCGCGGCACAGGCCACCGGATTGCCGCCGAAGGTGCTGAAAAATTCCATGCCATTGTCGAAGGACCGCGCAATTTCTTGTGTAGTGATTACCGCTGCCAGCGGAAAGCCATTACCGATGGGCTTTCCCAGAACAATTATGTCGGGGACCACGTTTTGCGTTTCAAAACCCCAGAAGTGTGCACCCAGGCGCCCGAATCCAACTTGCACTTCGTCCGCGATGCACAGCCCTCCAGCACCACGAACGCGGCTGTATACCTCCTCCAGATACTTTGGCGGGAAAACAATTTGGCCACCGACACTTGGAAGTGTCTCAGCGATGTACGCCGCCGGTGCGCGGCCTTGCTTGCGCATGTCGTCCAGAATTTCCCCCACATGAGCCGCGTATTTTGTTCCCGCTTGCGGATCATCGCGCCGGTATTTTCCTCGATAGTCATCGGGCATGCACGCGACGTGAACCCACGGTTTCCGGCCATTGCCGCCCGGCCCATCAAATTTATAAGGACTGATGTCCATTAACGTCGAAGTATTCCCATGGTAAGCATGTTCCAGAACGATGACGTCCTCGCGCTCGGTATGCGTGCGCGCGAGCCTGAGCGCCAGCTCGTTGGCTTCACTGCCGGAATTAACGAAGAAACACACGCGTAACGGTTCAGGCAGATGTTGCGTGAGTCGCTCCGCATACCGGTTAACAAGGTCGTGCACATATCGCGTATTGGTGTTGAGTAACGCAATTTGCCTCTGGACCGCTTGCGCCACTTGAGGATGACTGTGGCCTACGAGCGGCACATTGTTGTAAAAGTCTAAGAAGGCGCGTCCGGTTTCGTCGTAAAGATGTTGCATCCAGCCGCGCACGATTTTCAGCGGCTTATCGTACGAGATGCTCAGGTTTTTGCCCAACAACTCCCGCCGCGCAGTCACCGTTTCCTGAAGGGTCGGATCCTGAGTTGGAAAACGGTTCTTCGGAATACCTACCAGCAGATTGGGATCAGGCGAAAGACTGGTCCAAAGCGCACGCTGCGAAGCATAAGCGACACCGGGAAAATTTGCGCCTGATTCAAGCAAGTCAAGAATAATCTGGAAATGAAGGTGTGGTGGCCAGCCGCCGTTTTCCTGAGACCCGCCGATGCGCGCGAATTTTTCTCCGCGAGCGAGGCGTTGGCCGATTTTCAATCGCGTCAGCGATTCCTTCTCTAGGTGCCCATACAAAGTAAAGAACACACCGGCATCGCCCGCGTCGTGCTGGAAAATTACGACCGGACCGTAATCAAGCGGTGCGGCGTTGGTCGCCAAGGTGTGAATTACGCCGTCAAGCGGCGCATGGATCGCGGTGCCCGGTTCGGCGAACAGATCCGTTCCCAAATGAATGGTTCGCCGCTCTTCCAGCTGGCTTGGATCCGCCCCGAACAACGGGGAGCTGTACAGCAAACGCGCTTCGTCGTAACGGCCGATGGCGATCGAGACTTTCTCTTCTTCCATGAGCGCGCAAATTTTGCCGGTCAATGCGGACGTTTCAGATTCGCGGGGATTGGCACTGAGAAATTGACTGCCAACACTCAAGTCCAGGACGATACTCTGAGCCGTTCGCAAATCCACGTCGAATAACGAAGCCGCGCCTGACCCATTTTTTTCGAGCCATCGCTGGACCTTTTCACTTTGCGGAACACTGTTAAGTCCGCACGCATGACGGAATACATATTGCGCAAACCGCCCATTAATTTCGCCCAGCCGCTCGAGCGCCTCCCAAGCCGGCGCTTCACTGACCGTGACATACGCGTCGTCCGACTTGATCGTTTTGCGACACGCGGAATTTGTAACGCTGACTGCCAGCCGCATGCCGATCAAGTTGTATAACGCCGCGATCTCCACTTCCTGCAGCGGAAATACCTCGTGATATCCAGCTATGACCGATGCGGCGGCCTGGAGTACATCTCTTTTACCCAGCGTGGCGTAGGCCGCGGCAATTGCCACTTCGGAAACGGTCATCCCATAATGCATGTCGCCAAAATCGATAACGCTCAGAGCATTGCGAGGCAGCGGCCACCGATCGCTTACCAGCACGTTGTAATCGTTGGCGTCCCCGTAAATTACGCTGCGCCGAAAGTGTCCCAGCGCGGGAACGATCTCCGAGTCATAAAGTGTCAGGAATTTTTCGACGAGTAAGCGGCGCGACGGACTGGCAATTTCGTTGAGGTGCTCTCTAATCCATCCGGCGGCGGATAAATCCCATTTCAATTCACGCTGCGCGGCATGATGAGAAAAACTTTGCAGGCCAGAATCGATCGTGGCTAGCAGCCGCCCCAGGCTCGTAAGAAGTTCCTCACTATGTGGACAAACCCTGGCCAACACCGTACCGGGCACGAACGTCAGCAGCCACACCAAGCGCTTCGTACCATCGGCTGCCTTGATCTCCGTTTGCAGTTCGCCGCGCTGGTTTGGAATGACTCGCGGGAGAACAACGCCTTCGGCGTGCTTCGCCAGATGTACCAGCGCCTGGCACTGCAAATCAATTAACGCCCGTTCGCGCGCAGGATGCATCACCTTCAGCACAAACTGCGCCCCATCTGCCGCCATCAAATGGAAATTATCGTCGTATTCGCCCGGCAAGGACGTCGCCGTGACATCCAGATCATAGAGCTCGCGTGCCAGACTCGCGGCCTCATTCACGGCAATGGGCTGGGCTACGCCGGATTCAAGAAGCATGCGACAAATTTTAGCGGCATCGGCGATGCACGTCTACGCGCCTTACGTTTATCCCAGGATTAAGATCGCAGCTCTTACCGTCTCGTCTATATTTGTTTGACGGCAATGGGCCCGTTGACGGTCGATAAGTGAATTACCGCCGGAGCATTGCCGAACTCAATCCGTCGTCGGTCCTCATCCCAGGTTTTGCGCGCATCATTGCAAAAGCTGGCCTGGCAACTCATAGGAGAATGGCCATCTGATTCCACCAGCAGGCTGGATTGGTAATTTTTCGGCACGCGCAGAGTAAGTGGGCCATTCTGAGCGTCGGCCTCCAGCCCCGAACCTTTCCATGCTTCTCCGCTTAGCGAGACCGATATCGGCCCGTTTTCCGTGTGAAGCCGCAGCTTGCCTGAATTCCCGACCAGGTCGATAGGGCCATTCACAGCGGAAATGTCCGCATCACCGGAAAACCCCTGCAAAGAAATTGGACCATTTATGGCCCGCGCCTCTAGCTTGCCATCGAGTTCATAAATGGAAAGAGGACCGTTATTGGCCCGAAGCTCGAGATTTGCCGACCTCGGTGCTCGGACCAAAAGAAAGACCGTCCAATTTTCGTGTTCGGAAGGGCCGCTGACAGAAACCCTACCGTTTTCAACAGAAAGTTTGATCTGCGAAAAGATTTGCTCAACGTCATTGCTGGAAGCGTCTGCCGCTTTGCAGGCTGTCACGGAGTAAGTATCTTTGTCCCAACCCTGCACTTGCACGCCGCCATTCACTTCTGACTCGACGCTGAGCGGACCATCGGGCCTTGCAATGGTTCGTTCTTCCGTACGCATTTCGGCGGTGCGGTCGTTCAAATGAATGTGCAGACCCGCGCAGTCAGCGACCGGGCCGTGCTCGCCTCCGGACATGCTCAGGGAATGATGATGGGCCGGTGCCGGACCAGCGGCGATCGGGCGGCTCAAAACGGCCGCAAGAAATAAACTGGTTGCAAAGAATTTTAGGAACATACGTGTCCCTCCAGCTGTATAGACGAAGGTTGAGCTTAAAAGTTCCGTTCAGCTGGACGGCAACTTAAGGCGGTCAGGGTAGCCAGGAATAATCGTCGTCGCCAATCGGAGGCCCGTCTGGTGGCGGTGCTGGTGTAGGGATGGGAATCAGTTTGGGATCTTTCTGGAATTGCGCGATCTGTGTGGCGGCGAAATAAAGATGAGCACGCTCCTCGCTGTCTTTCGCTCCATTCTGTGCGCCTGTGCCCCATTTTTTCAGCTCTTCTAATTTTAACCAAGCGATGGCGCGAGCTTGAGAAGACGCTCGTTCATTACCCGCTAGGGACATCAAATCGTAAAGAACTACCGTGTCTACAACCCGCGAGATTTCCCCTGGATATCCAGGATTTCGCGGAGCTTTCCACGTGGCATTAAGAACCGCATCGAACACTTCTTCCAAGCCTGGGTTTTTAGCATCGCGGGAGTGAAATTCCACCAACCGCGAGGCGCGCTCGGCATTAAAAAGGAATTGGAGCGTGTGTTCAGATGCTTCCTCGGCCGGCGCCAACGCGTCAAAAGCCGGACTGGTGCGAATTTT
This sequence comes from uncultured Acidobacteriota bacterium, assembly GCA_963733775.1. Classification (GTDB taxonomy): domain Bacteria; phylum Acidobacteriota; class Terriglobia; order Acidiferrales; family UBA7541; genus Acidiferrum. The sequence continues at coordinate 213,297 of CAVTEE010000008.1, forward strand.
AAAGTGCTCTCGCCCTCGTTCGTAACCTGGTACGCGAGGGGGAATTATGCTCAGCAGCGATTCCGGCAAAGCCAGCACGTCGGGCTTCAACGTTGCGAGTACCGCAGTCAAAGCGCGACGCTGCTCCACGGGAGCGACAATCTCTAAGGGGGTCTGGCCGTCGCCACGCAGCGCGAAGGTGTAGTCCATTCCTCCGATCGATTTGCTCGCCGCTTCCACTTGATAGCGATGCAGCATATAGATTGGAACCAAAACATCTTCAATGGTGCTCAGCGGTGCGTCGGCGCGAATATTATTTTCCCCGAATCTGCGCAGCGCGGCGGCGCGTACCTGCATGAGGCGGTTCAGCTCATCCACTGAATTCGAGCCCGAATCCCACAGGTGCGCCAGACTGCTTGAAGAGCCGGCTGGCCGGCCATCCTGATCAGTCAAAAATCGCAAGCCGCGCCCGAACGCGTCAGAAAGTATTTTATTCAACTCGGCGTGCTCGTCCGCACCGGCAGGAAATTCCCGATACCCGAACGTGATGGACACCTTGTCCCATTCGCCGATGCCCACTGCATATGCATTCGAAACGTCCGGCACACCGTCGCTGCCAAGCGTAACAAGCGGCGGCGGATAATCCATCACCGACGAGCGGTTTACCGTGCTGGCGGAATAATTATGTTCCAGCCCGAGCGTGTGCCCGACTTCATGGGCCGCAAGTTGCCGCAGCCGCGCCAAAGCCAACTCCATCATTTTGGGCGAAACAGATTTGCCTTGTTCGTAGGGCGCCAGCAAACCTTCAGCGATCAAATAATCCTGACGCACCCGTAGCGATCCGAGCGTGACGTGGCCTTTAATAATTTCCCCGGTGCGGGGATCGGTGACGGTTGAGCCGTACGACCAACCGCGTGTCGCGCGATGAACCCACTGAATCACGTTATAACGCAGATCCATGGGGTCGGCGTCTTCCGGCAGTAGTTCCACGCGAAATGCATTTTTATAACCAGCCGCTTCAAAGGCCTGGTTCCACCAGCGGGCTCCTTCCAGGAGTGCCGAGCGGATCGGTTCCGGAGCGCCGCGATCCAGGTAATAAATGATGGGCTGGACCGGTTCGCTAATTGCCGCGGCCGGATCTTTTTTCTCCAACCGGTGCCGCGCGATGAAGCGCTTCACAATCGGCTCGCTCACTGGCGTCGCGTAATCCATATAGCTGATGCCGAAGAAACTCGCGCGTGGATCATAGCCACGCGGTTTGTACCCTGGAGGCGGCAACTGCACGAAAGAATGATGCTCGCGAACAGTGATGGATTCTGGGGAAGGAGTCACCTGCTTGACCCATTGGCCCGGTTCGTCTCCCGCGAACGTCAGCACCGCTTCGACCTCGGTGTTCATGGGGAAGTTTTTGGTCAGCGGCAGATAAATTGCGCTGCGCGCCGGATCGAGACGGTACGCGCCTTGTTTGGTCTTGCGCAGAGTAGCGGGGATGTCATGCGCATCGCGTAGAAAAAAATCCGTGGCATCCACTAAGACGCGGTCTTTTTCTTCAGCGCCAACGGTGAAGCCCGCAATGATCGACTCTGCGAACGAGTCGTGCACCGCTCGACGCTCGGCATCGTCATCGCTGAGGGCGCGGTAATCCAGATTTTCCTGCACCAAAAAAACTTTTGGCCCGCTGCGTTCAAAGCGCACGATTCGGGTCGCGCCCAGTTGTCCGCGATCAAGTCCGATGTCGTTCGAGCCGATTCCTGCCGATAAGCCGCTCTGGTACAGAAACTCCGAATTCCATTTGTCAATTTCGAGCCAAAGCTTGCCTTGCTTAGGATCCCAATAAAGGTTGAAATAACCGGCGAGCTTCTGGGTATTCGCGGTCTTTTCGCTGATTGTGGCAGGCTGGGTAGTATTATCAGGACGCGCGCCAGCGCCGCCCATTGCGGCCATTTGCAAGGCCAGGATGAGCAATACAGCGCGGGAATACTTCTTCATTTTCAAAACCTCCGGCGGTCCCGAAGGTTTTACACCAGAAGACCTCGGCACGGCGTAAATTTTCGCTGTTATACTGAATCTAACGCGGGCGGCTGCCATTTTGAGAAAACTTCGCATCTCTGTCGTGCAATATCTGAACACCGCCCCATTGGTGTACGGTTTTACTCGCGGTGCTCTCCAGAATAAATACGATCTTTCGTTTACCCTACCTTCGCAATGTGCCGATGATCTGCGTGATGGTCGCGCGCATGTGGCCATCATTCCCGCCATCGAGTATCAGCGGATCGACGATCTGGTAGTTCTGCCAGACCTGGCCATCGCCGCAAAAAAGCGAGTGCGCAGCTTGCTCATCGTATCGCGCAAGCCTATCGCCGAGGTGAAGAGCATCGCGCTCGATGGCAGTTCCCGAAGCACCCAGGCACTGACGCGAATTTTGTGTACGGAGCACTGGCAGATTAAGCCAGCCTTTTTCGAAGCAACGTTTGACTCCACAGCCACAATTCTGGAGCAAGCAGACGCCGCATTATTGATCGGCGATCCGGCGCTGCGGCTGGCTATTTCGATTGCCGGCCACGCCACGCTCGGTGCCGCGGGAGAATTGATGTGCAGTCCCGACAAAGCCGGAATCAATGCGATCGAAACTCTTCACGTATACGACGTGGTGCAGGAATGGCGCCGACTCACTGGCCTACCGGTGGTATTGGCGGTTTGGGCCGGGCGCCGTGAAGCCGTGACCCCGGAAATGGTTGCCGATTTCCTTGCTTCCAAAGTGGACGGCGTCGCGCACCTTGCGGAAATCACCGCAACAGCAAGCGTCGAACAGAATTTGCCTGCCGCTGATTTGCTAAATTATCTCCAGGAAAATATCGACTTCTCGCTAGACAGCGACAATCTTGCCGGCCTTGAACTTTATTATTGCTTGGCCGCCAAACTCGGACTGATACCGAGAGCCAAAGCCATCGAATGGGCCGACGTCAACACCCCGCGATACGCAGCGCGATGAGTTTTGAAGAACAATACAAAAGGGGATTCGGATTCGTAGAGTTCATTCGATAGAATAAAACGTACCCAAGGAACCACTTGCGCCTTACAAAACAAGAAGCACTCGACATGCTGGAATCCGATGACCTGCTAGGTCTAGGAATGGCCGCGCATCAAATGCGCCTTAAAAAGACTGACCCGCGCGTGGCCACCTACCAGATCGACCGCAACATCAATTACACAAATTTTTGCACCGAGTATTGCTCTTTCTGCGCATTCTATCGACCCTTGGGCGCAAAAGATGGTTACGTCCTGTCCTTCGAATCGATCTACGAAAAAATTGACGAGATGCTCGAACTGGGCGGCACGGGGATCCTCTTGCAGGGAGGTTTACATCCCGATCTTCAGATCGGCTATTACGAAAATTTGCTGCGTTCTTTGAAACTACGTTATCCCCAAGTGCATCTGCATTGCTTTTCTGCGCCGGAAATTCTTTGCATTGCGGAAGTCAGCGAGCTTAGCATCCGCGAAACCATTCAGCGGCTGATGGACGCCGGTTTGCAATCGATACCCGGCGGCGGCGCGGAAATCCTGGACGACGAAATCAGGTCCAAAATCGCGCGGCTCAAATGCACCAGTGATGACTGGGAAGAAATGCACCGCGTCGCGCATTCGCTTGGCTTGCGCACCACCGCTACGATGATGTTTGGCTGCGGCGAAGAGCTGCGGCACCGCGTAAATCACCTGGAACGACTGCGCAGGATTCAAGAAGATACCGGCGGCTTTACCGCTTTTATCCCCTGGATGTTTGCGCCCGACAATACCCCGCTCGGAAAAAAGATACCCGAAGCCACCGCGGTAGATTATTTGAAGACCCTCGCCGTAAGCCGGCTATATCTCGATAATTTCGATCACATTCAATCGAGCTGGCTTACCCCTGGAATTAAAGTTTGCCAGGTCGGTCTGCAGTTCGGCGCGGACGACGTCGGCAGCATCTTGATCGAAGAAAACGTAGTGTTTGCCGCGGGCGTTAAAAACCGCACCAACGAAAGCGAACTGCGCCGAATTATCTCCGACGCCGGGTTTGTGCCCGCCCAACGCGATACCCTGTACCGCTCGTATGCTTTGAAATAATCGCGCGGCTTAATCTTTAGGCGCGGGTCGGAGCAGGATTTCAACCTCTGTATTTTCCGGCAAATCCAACGGATCGAGCAGAACCAATCCGCCATTGCGTACTCGAGCGCGTAATTTGCGCGGCGCGCCTTGCATGTCTTGAGGCAGCCTCGGGCGCCCCTCTAACTTCGTCGTTTTGGTCGCAACGGACGCCTTCGGCTTGCCCGATGTTTCGTCCAGCGCTTCATTCGCAAGCGCGTCGGCTTCAGCATTCTGCTCGCGATAAACGTGATCGATGCGAAACGATTCAAAAGTCTGCGACATTTTTTTGGCGCGTTCAAACAACGGACGCAAATCCGGACTTTTTACTTTGTAATGCCCGCGCATCTGCTGCACCAGCAGCTCGGAATCGCTCTCGATGCGCAATGCTCGCACGCCATTGGATTGTGCATAATCCAGTGCGGCAATCAGTCCGTAGTATTCGGCGACATTGTTAGTCATGCGCCCGATGTATTTTTTTAGCCTTGCGACAATCTCTCCACGCTCGTTGCGCACCACCACGCCGTAGGACGCCGGCCCTGGATTTCCCCGAGATCCTCCGTCGATGTTGGCTTGGAAGGCAGCGGCACGCAGTTTTACGTCAGGCTCGGAACCCGCAAACAAACCGGTTTCACGTGAAGGGGTCAGGCGACGAATCATCAGGAATTTATTGCCGAGGCCGCCGAAGTCTTATCGCTACCTGAGCCTGAGCCGGAATTTGCCACTGGAATAGGATCCAGGGTGTACAAAATCAAGCCACACATTTCGCAGCGATAGATTTCTTCGTTAGTTTCCTGGCGCAGCTCTTGAATAATGTGCGGGAGCACGCGCATCCCACATCCGCGGCACTGATCGTCGCGAACTTGGGCCATGGCCGTTCCGTTGTGCCGCTTCGCGATGCGCTCATACAGTTCAAGCAAATCTTTCGGAACTGGAGCAGCGATGCGCTCGCGTTCCGCTAACGCCACCTTGAGCAATTTTTGTTTTTCATCGTAGCGAGCATGAATTTCCTTGCGATCGGCCGCCACGCTCGTTTCGGCTTCCTTCAGGTCGGCCTCCGCGTGCCGCACTCGCCGCTCAAACTCTTCTCCCGACATCATCACATCGAGCTGGCGATCCTCAGCCTTGGCTACTTCCGCTTCGGCGTTGGCAATCTCATGAAGCAACGCCTTGTAGGCTTCATTGGTTTTGACCGCGCCGCTCTGGTCGCGATATTTGCGCGCCCGGTCTTTCCACTGATCGACGTCCAGCTCAAATTTTTTCCGTTCTTTGAGTGCGTTGGTATGGGCCTCTTTGGCCGCCGTTACAGCCGCGCGCGCGCCGCTCAGCTTGCTGTCAGCTTCCTGAATCCGTTTGGGATAGCTTTCGATTTCAGCGCGTAACGCGCCAATGTTGTGGTCAACCTGTTGCAGCTCGATAAGGTGCGGTATTGCAGGATGCATTGAGGCCCAATTCTAACACGGCTGGTCTCGTGGGCCGAACTGGTTATCTATCCTAACAATTTCACTCGTTCACGCGTCCGAGCCATATTCACGATCGCATGCAACGTTACCTCGCGTGGTTCGACAGTTACCTGCATCCTGAGAAATAGCGCGCTTGAGAATCGTGCAAAAATCCTATTTATGCATCCATCGGCCGGCTCAGGGATATCTACGACAAGTTCCACCCGTGCGCTTAGCGCGTACGTATGCCTGGCGTGGCGGTGCGCTTGTCCAACGTACGCAATGCCGCAGCTTTGCTAAATTTTAATTTCTTCAAATTATTTCTCACCGCTCTGGTGTTGGGGTGAGATTTGCCGAGAGATGCTTCGAATAGTTTGAGCGCTTGATTGAAATGCAACTTCGCGTCTCGCTTCCGTCCTTCAGACTCGTAAAGTATTCCCAGGTTGTTTATCGTAATTCCCAAGTCGGGGTGTGCGGCGCCCAGCTTCCGGCGTTTCATTGCGAGAGCGGTCTGATAGTACTTTGCTGCCCGCTTAGGCCGGCCCGTTGCCTGATAAACCGCGGCGAGATTGTTTAAAATCAGCCCGATCTCCTGATGGCTCGGCCCGTACACCAGCCGGTAAACTCGCAGGGCCTGTCGGTACAAATTCTGCGATTCGCTGAATTTGCATAAACCGTCGAGGATTGCCGCCAACGCTACTCTGTCGGCTGCCAGCGCAAGGGAGTTGGGTTTCGTCGCCCGCCGCCGTAGGAGCATCGATTTTCGTGCGTACAGCTCACCTCGTCGGAAGCGCCGGCGCGAGGTCCGCAAATCTTTTGTGTAAGTCAATTTTAGTGCGTGTGCTCGTTCAGAATGATTGGTGACACTCGGTAGAGTGTCAGGATGAGAACGATAAGGTGGTACGAGCTTCCTGAGGCCCGCCGGCTGGCGGGCCTCGGGAAGGGATTAAGCCGTACGGGGGAGACGCGACTTCAGTGGATGTTGTTTTATTTCTTCAATGGCCGCAACGCGCAGCGGACTTGTCGGCACTTTGGCATCAGCCGCCAGACTTTCTATCGCTGGAAGCGCCGATTCGATCGCCACGACCTGAGCACTCTGGAGGCGCGTTCGCATCGACCACATCAGGTGCGCCGACCGACCTGGACGAGCGCCCTGGCCGAACAGGTGTTGGCGCTGCGCAAACGGTATCCGCGTTGGGGCAAAGACAAACTGGCGGTGCTGTTGCGCAGAGCACGGTGCTGCGTTTCGGTTTCCATGGTGGGTCGAATTCTGAGCGATCTTAAACGACGCGGAGCGCTGCACGAGACGCCCAAAGTAGCGCTGTTACGACGCGCACGACGCAAACTACGAAATCGCCCTTGGGCTATTCGGAAGCCTAAACACTGGCGAATTGCGCAGCCCGGCGATTTAGTGGAGATCGACACCAAGGACGTTCGCCTGCGTCGCGGCGTGCTGCTAAAGCACTTCAGTGCGCGAGACGTAGTCTCGCGCTGGGACGTGGTGGAAGCCCATCGGCGCGCCACCTCATTAGCCGCAGCACGTTTTCTAGACACTCTGCTAGAGCGCGTTCCCTTTACGGTCAAAGCTGTGCAGGTCGACGGAGGAAGTGAGTTCGCCGCCGAATTCGAGGCCGCTTGCCAGCAGCGCAACGTGCCCTTGTTCATACTTCCGCCGAGATCGCCAAAGTTGAATGGACATGTGGAGCGTGCGCATCGCACTCACAACGAAGAATTTTATGAGGTGCAGGCAGAATCCGATCAGCTACCCGTGCTCAACGCGCAGTTGCGGAACTGGGAAAAAACTTACAATTGCGTGCGTCCTCACCAATCCTTGGCCTACCTGACTCCACTCGAATTCATCACTCGTTGGAAACTCCAACCCAGAAAGGCAAAGTGTCACTAATCTACTGGACGAGTACAGTGCGTTGACGGAATTGGCTGGTAAATCGTATAATTGCGGTTTGTCGTTAGAGGGGCGGAGGCTTATGTACGCGGTAATCAAAACCGGGGGCAAGCAGTACCGTGTCGCGCCGGGCGATACTATTCGAATTGAACGAGTTAGCGGTGATATAGGCGAAGTTGTTAATTTTGGATCGGTGCTGGCGGTGCACACCGAAGATAAAAAGGTGCTTTCCGGCTCAGACGCTTCCAAAGCCAAGGTGACCGGAAAGATCGTCGAGCAGGGGCGCTCTAAGAAAATCACGGTTCTGAAATTCAAGAAGGGCAACCAGTACAAGATTTCTCGCGGTCATCGCCAGAACTATACGGCGGTTCAGGTCGGCGACATCTCCCTGTAGTTACAAGTTCAACTAAATTTATTCATTGGGATTTAGCGCAAGTTTCCCGAAAAGGATCTCATCATGGCACATAAGAAAGGCGGCGGCTCCTCTACAAACGGCCGCGATTCACACGGTCAGAGACTTGGCGTGAAACGCTTCGGTGGAGAATTTGTGAATGCCGGAACTATTCTCATTCGCCAACGGGGCACCAAGCATCAGGCCGGCGTCAACGTTGGGCAAGGTAAGGACGACACGCTTTACGCACTGGTCACCGGGATAGTGCAGTTCCAGGATAAGGGCCGTAACGGACGCTTTATTAGCGTGCAACCTGCCGACGAAGAGAAATCTTCCGCGAAATTCGCGACGAACTGAACGGTATCGGCACTATGAATTCACGCGGACTTCGGTCTGCGATATTTTGGCGGTCCCGGTCATCCGGGACCGTTTTCTTTTTGCAACAATTTCTGCGCTAAGAGCTCAAAGGACGTTTCGTGTTCGCCGATGAAGCAAAAATATTCGTAAAGGGAGGCCATGGCGGCAACGGCTGCGTGGCGTTTCGGCGCGAAAAATATGTTCCACGTGGCGGCCCTTCCGGCGGCGATGGCGGCCATGGCGCGAGTATTTATCTGGAAGCGAACATCAATGACAACACTTTGCTGCGATATCGCTATAACCGTGAGTTTAAAGCCGACCGTGGACGTCACGGCGAAGGCTCCAATTGCAGCGGGCAATCTGGCGAAGACATGGTGCTGCTCGTTCCGGTAGGCACGGTGGTATTCGATGCGCAAACCAATGAGACCATCGCGGACCTGGCTATGCCTGGCCAGCGCGTCCTGGTGGCGCACGGGGGCCGCGGTGGGCGTGGCAACCAGCACTTCGCGAAACCGTGGCACCAAGCTCCTCGCGAGCATGAAGAAGGTCAGGACGGCGAAGAGCGTCACCTGCGTCTGGAATTGAAATTACTCGCCGATGTGGGCCTGGTGGGATTCCCAAATGCGGGCAAGTCCACATTAATTTCCGTGATTTCCGCGGCCCGCCCCAAAATTGCAAATTATCCGTTCACCACGCTGGAGCCAAATCTCGGCGTGGTAAACGCGGATGGAGGAACCGGCGCGCACGGAACCGAATTAGGGCGCACATTCGTAGTCGCCGATCTTCCTGGACTGATCGAGGGCGCACACGAAGGCGCCGGGCTGGGCATGCGTTTTCTTCGTCACGTGGAACGTACAAGGCTGCTGGTGCACCTGATCGACACCAGCGATTCGAACGACGACGATCCGGTGCACTCTTATGAAGTTATTTCGGGGGAGCTGGCGGCTTTCAGCGGAACTCTTACGGATAAGCCCCTGATCGTGGTGGCCACCAAGCTCGATGCCACTACCGACCGCACACGTCTCGAAGCATTGCGCGCTTTCTGCCAGCGGGAGCATCTTGAATTTCATTCCATCTCCGCCGCTACCGGCGAAGGTGTAAAGGAGCTGGTTCGCTCTATCGCGGATGCTTTGGACAAAATACCTAAGCCCGCACCGGATGCTGCCGATGCGCTTGATGTGGCGAATGGTCAAATGTCTGACGCCGCGTCAGCCACTGCGGTCCCTGCCAGCGTGCATGAAGCCAATGCGCCGCTAGTGAGCCGCGACGAAAAATCATGAGAGAATTGGGACATGACGCCCAAACCTCAGTGTGGGCGGCCACTTTAATCCCGGAGAAGCATTGACCACCGCGCAAGCCCACCGCACCGCTGCAAAGCATCATCCGCGTCGCATCGCTGTTTTTGGTGGATCATTTGATCCCATCCACAACGGTCACCTGGCCATCGCTCGCGCGGCCGACCGGCGCTTCAATTTTGACGAAATTCATTTCATTGCGGCGAGCCGGCCTCCCCACAAACTGAAACAACATCTCGCGCTTTTTCCGCACCGTTTTGCGATGGTTTCTCTGGCTTGCACGGAACATCCTCACTTCGTTCCGTCCCTGGCCGAAGCAGGAGAAGACTTCAGCGGCACACAACTGCACTATTCCGTCGACACCGTGCGTTATTTTCGGCACAGCTACAACCACGCCGGCGACCGAATTTTTTTTATCATTGGCGCCGACGCATTTCTGGATATTCCAATGTGGAAGGAATACGAAACGCTTCTGGGGTTGTGCGACTTCATCGTCGCCAATCGCCCGGGCATTCGCCCAGAAGCGCTGCGACTGGTGATTCCGCCGGACTCGATTGCGCTTCCGGACGTTAAAAAAGAAACTGAAGCTGCGCATCCTTCGCAGGTAGTCGCGCACCTGCATCGCAGCACCGTTTATCTGCTGGAAAATGTGAACAGCGATATTTCCGCAACAGATATTCGCCGGCGGGCGAATCGCGGTCAATCGATTCACGGGCTTGTGGCTGCCCGCGTAGAGGAATACATTTTGAAACAAAGGTTATACCAGTGAAACTAGAATCCTTTCCAAAAGGTGTGCAACTGGCCGTTCATGCGGCGCAGGAAAAAAAAGCCGGGGCCATTACCGTTCTCGATTTGAGCGGCTTGGGGGCGTTCACGGAATACTTCGTAATCTGTACCGGCTTCAGCACGCCGCAGGTGCAGGCCATTTGCACCGAGGTTGAAGAGCAATTGTACAAGCACGCGCAGCGCTCGCCAGCGCACAGGGAAGGGCAGCGGTCCGCCGAATGGGCGCTCCTTGATTTTGGAGGCTTCGTTGTTCACGTGTTCAGCGAACAGGCGCGCCGCTACTACGACCTCGAGCGCTTGTGGCGCTCCGCACCGAAGCTGGAAATCCCCGATTCACCTGAAAGCCTGGGCCACGATAGCGTGCGCCATCGCAACTCCGGAGATCACGGCCACTTCCCGGACGAAGCAGTTTCCTGATGGCCTAAAAGAAAAATGCGCCTGAAGCTGGTCATGCTTGGCAAGACTCGCCGGCCGGAGCTTCGCGTCATCATTGATGATTACGTGAAACGCATAAGCCGTTACGCGCCCATTGAAGTAACCGAACTGCGCGAATCGGAAGCGGCCCTAAAAAAGTTTGCCTTCGACCGGCCGTCGACCATCGTGTTGCTGGACGATGCGGGAAAACGCCTGGATTCCAAAGAATTTGCCAAATGGCTCGGCGAACATCGCGACCGAAGCACCCGCCAATTGATATTCGTGTGCGGCGGAGCTGAGGGTTTCCCGGAAGACATTCGGCGGCAGGCTCAGCAACAGTTATCGCTCAGCGCCATGACCTACTCGCACGAACTTGCGCGTGTTATGCTCGCTGAGCAGCTCTACCGTGCTTTTGCAATTCTCGCCGGCAGCGCCTACCCAAAGTAGTTTGTGCATTCGAAAGCAGCAACTATGTCCATTCGCATCATCGCCGATGTAAATCAGCCCTCAGCCACGATCGAAATTCCGCTCGACAAGCCTTTGCCCGATTACGATCTCGATCAACTGGAACAGCCGACGCCGCGCGACGTCGACTCTATTCTGGTTTCCCAGGGCTTTCGCGATCTCGTCGACGATGCGCGCGGCGTTTTGATGGACCTGCTGGTTCACCCGCCTTTTCAGGCAGGCGCTCCCGAAAACGCGAAACTTGATTTCACGCATACCAAGCCTCCGGCGCTTGAGTTAGTTCAATTGACTGGCGCGATTTGCCCTGGCGACGATGAAGTTTATCGTCCCGGTTTGTGGATCGTCTTGACCGACCCACATGCAAAAGCAAAGACGGCGATGCCTGCAGCCACGCAAGACCGCATCCATTGCATCGCTGGGGAACTCGTGAAGCGCCTGCAATTGCTCTAGGAAGATATCTTGCCGGCTTACTCGAGGTGTAGCTCTTGACGTTTCAGCGAGCAATCCGCACACTTCTTTGGTTTTTCGCGAATAATCCAAGCCATTCGATCGGACTCTGATGCCGGAAGAAAAGGGATTGCTTATTGTTTACACCGGACCGGGCAAGGGTAAAACCACTTGCGCGCTAGGTACCGCTTTTCGCGCCGTTGGTCAGGGCATGCGTGTTTTGATGGTTCAATTTATCAAGGGCTCCTGGCATTACGGTGAACTGGACGCGGCCAAAATGCTGGGCGACGACAAATTTGAAATCCGGCCCATGGGGCGCGGTTTCGTAAAAATTGGCGGCGCGGAAACCGATCCCGAAGATATCAAGTTGGCGAAGGAGTGCTGGCAGGCAGGCCGCGAAGCAATTTACGGCGGGAAATACGATCTGGTGATCCTCGACGAGATCAACTACACCATCAGTTACAAAATGCTCGATCCAGGTGAAGTTGCGGAAGCACTAAAAAATCGTCCTGAGCGCGTTCACGTAATCTGCACGGGCAGAAATGCCCACCCACAACTAACCGAGCTAGCGGACCTGGTCACCGAGATGCGCGAGGTGAAACACCCATATACGAAGGGTATACTGGCACAACGGGGAATCGACTATTAGTACGCACTATTGACTATCCATGACCTGGTTTAAGCGCGACAAAAAAGCCATCGAACAGAGCACTCCGCCTGAAGAGCGGCGGGTGCGTACCGAAGGACTGTGGGTCAAGTGCGACTCCTGCCGCACCATCGTCTTCCGCAAAGATTTGGAAGAAAATCTTTTCGTCTGTCCCAAGTGCCAATTCCATTTCAAAATGGATGCCAAAAAGCGTCTAGAAATGCTGCTGGACGGACGTTACACAGAGCACGACGCGGGCATGACTTCCTCCGATCCGCTGAATTTTACGGACACCAAGCCATACGCCACGCGCCTGACAGAAGCTCGCAAAAAATTAGGGATGAATGACGCGATCATCACGGCGGAAGGCCAACTGAATGGCCGCCCAGTGGTTTGCTGCGCGATGGAGTTTGGGTTCATCGGCGGCTCTATGGGCGCGGTCGTTGGAGAAAAAGTTACCCGCGGAATCGAGCTGGCTATCGAAACGCGTCAGCCGTTTATTGCCGTGTCGTGCTCCGGTGGAGCGCGCATGATGGAAGGAACGATCAGCTTGATGCAGCTCGCAAAAGTTTCTGCGGCGCTAGCTAAACTTGATGATGCCAGGCTGCCTTATATTTCTTTGCTCACGGATCCCACTACTGGTGGAGTTACCGCCAGCTTCGCGATGCTCGGTGACTTGAACATCGCCGAACCCGGCGCCTTGATCGGCTTTGCCGGCCCGCGCGTTATTGAGCAAACCATAGGCCAGAAATTGCCGGAAGGCTTCCAACGCTCAGAATTTTTGCTGGAACACGGGTTTCTGGATGCCATCGTGCCGCGCAAAGATCTGAAGTCCTTTATCGGGACTTCGCTCGATCTCTTGCTGAACTGACTTCCGCAGAAATGGATTACGCCGCCGCGGTAACCTACCTGCTCTCTCTCGGCCGGGAATTAGCCGCACCCACGCAAGCCGCTGCGGCCAAATTCAATCTGGAAAATATAACAATCCTCGATGAACGATTGGGTCGTCCTAGTCGCGCATATCCCAGTGCACACATTGCAGGCACGAATGGGAAAGGATCGTCGGCCGCTTTTCTGGAATCGATCCTGCGGCACGCCGGGTTGCGGACTGGACTCAATACCTCTCCGCATTTGGAAAAAATTAACGAACGCATCCGAATCGATGGGCAAGAAATTAGCGACGAGGATTTTGGCGCGGTATTTACGCGAATACACGAGACCATCGAGCGACTGCTTGCCGATAGCAAACTGCGCGCTCATCCGACCTATTTCGAGTGCGTCACGGCGATGGCCATGGAATTCTTCGCCAAGCAACAAGTGGAATTTGCAGTTTTTGAAGTGGGACTAGGCGGCCGACTAGATGCCACAAACATTCTCGCGCCGGCGGTAACTATCATTACGCCCATTGATTTTGACCACGAAAATTTCCTGGGTCACTCCTTGCGTGAAATTGCTACTGAGAAGGCCGGAATTCTGAAACTGAATACCCCGGTTGTAGTCGCTCCACAACTTCCTGAAGCCCGCGAAGTAATCCTCAAGCGCGCCAGGGAGCTAGGCTGCCCGGTGGTCGAAACCAATGTGGCTTATCGCATTCAGGAAAAATCGGACAACGCAACGCAGGCGAGGTCACAAAGCATTCCCGCAGTAGCCGTGACAGCGACCATTGTGGAAGTCTCATCCGGCTGGTCGCTTGATATCACCCCCTCTTTGGTTGGCCACTTCCAGGTTCAAAACGCGCTTAACTCTGTCGCAGCCGCGCGGGTCCTCGCCAGTGGTGGTTTACAGGTCACCGACGAGGCGATCGCCAATGGCATCTCGAACACCGTGTGGCCTGGACGCCTGGAGAAACTGCAAGCGCATCCGGATGTTTATCTCGATGGCGCGCACAATCCAGCCGCAGCTCGTGAGTTGGCGGCATTTTTCGCCGAGAACTTCGTGTCACGCAAAATCTGGCTTATCTACGGAGCGCTGCGAGACAAATCCGTGGACGAAGTTGCAGGGTGGCTGTTTCCTCTGGCCGCCGAAGTAGTTTTAACTGAACCGCGCACGCCACGGGCTATATCCGCTTTACAATTGGCCGAGATCGTCGGGTATCATGCGCGCCACTCCGAGACTATTCCCGACGCAGAAAAAGCCTTCGACCATGTCTTAGCCAAAGCTCAGCCTGAGGACGCCATTTTCATCTGCGGCTCTCTTTATCTGATCGGCCAGCTTCGCGCCTATTGGAAAAATCGTGCGCGAGTCGCCGCAAACACCAAAACACCGTAGAATATTCGCCTTATCATCTGCGTTGTCTTTAAGCGGAACGCATAATCAAGATGCCTTACAAGAAATCGCCGTCGCGCGGTAACACAAATCATTTGCGCGCCAATCCGCTTGTCGGTGTGATTATGGGCTCTTCTTCTGACTGGGACACACTGGAACCTGCTGCCAAAACCCTGTCGGAACTGGGCATTCCCCACGAAACAAAAATCGTCTCCGCGCACCGGACTCCAGATTTGCTGTTCGAATACGCCTCCGGCGCCGAAGCGCGTGGCATCGAAGTGATCATCGCGGGAGCAGGGGGTGCAGCGCATCTTCCGGGTATGACTGCGTCAAAAACAGTGCTGCCCGTTTTAGGCGTGCCCGTAGAATCCAAAGCCCTCAAAGGACTCGATTCGTTGCTCTCTATCGCACAGATGCCTAGCGGAATTCCAGTAGGGACTTTGGCCGTCGGCAAGTCGGGGGCCATCAACTCCGCGTTGCTTGCTGCGGCGATTCTGGGCATCAAATATCCGGCAATTCGAGAATCGTTGCGCAAATTTCGCGAGGCCCAAACCAATCGCGTCCTCGAAGCTCCAGATCTCTCATCGTCGCGATTCGAAAAAGACAGCCCCCAGCGACGCCGGAATAAGTCGAGGAAATCCTCGTGACCATCGGGATCCTCGGCGGGGGTCAACTGGGTTACATGCTGGCACTGGCTGGCTATCCGCTCGGTCTCCGGTTCCGTTTTCTTGATCCTTCTCCTGAGGCGCCGGTAGGCCGCATCGCGCAACGGGTTACCGCCGATTTTGACGACGAAGCCGCGCTCGAAAAATTTGCGAGCGGGCTCGAACTCGTTACCTACGAATTCGAAAATGTCCCCGTCGCCGCCACCAGATTTCTGAGTGAACGCGTTCCGGTTTTTCCTCCACCTGCGGCCTTGGAGGTCGCGCAAGACCGCCTGAAAGAAAAAGCGCTCTTTCGCAAACTTGGAATCGCAACTACGGAGTTTGCGCCAGTCCACAATCTCAAATCGCTGGACGCCGCCGTAGCCGCCATCGGTTTGCCCGCGGTGCTGAAGACGTCGCGCTTCGGCTACGACGGCAAAGGCCAGTGGACGCTGCGAACCGCTGTCGATGTAGAGAAGCTAAGAACCGAAATAGCAGACGTTTTCGCGAAAGGTCCGAGCATGAACGGGACACGAGCCTCACAGGACTTGGCCCCCTTCATCCTGGAGCGCTTTATTTCTTTTACGCGGGAACTTTCTATTCTGGGCGTTCGCGGGCGTAACGGGGACATCGTTTTCTACCCGCTGGTGCAGAATCGCCATCATGGTGGCATTTTGCGGCTTTCCATCGCGCCCGCGCCGTTGCTTGCGTCCGGTCTTCAGCGCGAAGCCGAAGATATTGCCCGCCGCATTCTCAATGAGCTCGACTATGCGGGCGTCTTAGCCATCGAGTTTTTCGAATATCAGGGTCGCCTGGTGGCCAACGAAATGGCGCCGCGCGTCCACAATTCCGGCCACTGGACGATCGAAGGCGCGGTAACCAGCCAATTCGAAAATCACTTGCGGGCAGTTCTGGATTTGCCCCTTGGCTCCACGAAAGTCTATGGCTTCGCGGCCATGCTGAATCTCATTGGCGAAACGCCAGATAGTGCCGAGGTTCTCGCGATTCCGGGCGCGCACCTGCACCTTTACGGGAAATCGCCTCGCCCAGGCCGCAAATTAGGCCACATCACTCTTTGGACCAGTTCCTTCGAACAACTTTCTGAAAGTCTTCGCGCGCTACCGCCATTCTTTCACCAACCCTCGTTTTGCTTGGATGAGCCGTATGCTCCAGTAGCTCACCATGAGCGCTCCCGTCCCGCTTAAGGCGTAAAGTATCGCGCGGGCTTGGCCGTCAATAGCCGGCCCCACCAGGTTGCTGCCCTTCGAGCTGGGATGCTAGGATTCATGGGTTCCATGTCCCCCCAAAAATCACAGCCCCCGAGAGTCGGGATTCCCTGGCGGACGTCTGCGGAAGAGGTTGCAGTCAATCTCGCCAAGACCAAGAATTATCAGGACGCCGTGCGTGCCGCCGGCGGTGAGCCTGTGCTGCTGTCGCTGCAGCACCCTCAGGAGCTCCAAGAGCTACTACCCAGCCTTGATGCGTTCGTCCTACCGGGGAGCCCTGCCGACGTCGCACCGGCCGAATACGGTGAGGTAAATCGCGGCAAGTCCGAGCCTGCCGATAGCGCGCGGGAAAACACCGATCGCGCTATTTTGAAGCACGCATTCAGCGAAAAAAAACCGGTCCTGGCTATTTGTTACGGCTGTCAGCTCTTGAATGTTTATCTAGGCGGCACCCTGATTCAGGATCTTCGTGAGGAGACGGACACGCCGATCGCGCATACCAAGCACGACATGGTTCCCGAGCCGAAGGATGACCCGATTCATCCTGCAAGCTTTGAAGAAGCTAGCCGCCTGGCCAAAATTGCCGGAACCGTTGAAGCGCCAGTGAATAGCTCACACCATCAGGCCGTAGAGCGCGTCGGGAAAGGCTTGCAAGTCACCGCACATGCGCCTGACGGCACCATCGAAGCCGTTGAGTGGACCGGCGATTCGAACTGGGTCGTCGGTGTTCAATGGCATCCCGAACGCATGTTCGGAGATGCCTTTTCTGAGAGGTTGTTTCGGGATTTCATTGCGGCGGCCAGTCAAGCCCGCAGTCCGGTCGCGCAAAAAGTTTAACCGCGATGATCCTACACTCTAAAACAGCGTTGATAAGGCGCAGGTCTGCTGAAAGAGTTTATTCGCTTCAAGAACAGTTGGGGGACAGATGATTTCATTGGCGGGCAAGGCGGCACTGATTACCGGAGGGTCCAGAGGCATTGGCGCGGCGGCAGTCAAACTCTTCGCCCAAGCTGGAGCGGACGTGGTTTTCAATTATTACAAATCGAAGGAGCCTGCCACGCAGGTGCAGCAGGACGCGGCAAAGCACGGCACCCGTGTGGAAGCTTTCAAAGCCGACGTTGGACGCCACGCGGATAATAAAAAGTTGGTGGACTTCGCTATATCCCGCCTGGGGCGCCTCGACATCGTAGTTCCCAATGCCGGTGTCTGGAACAGCGACGATCTACCCATCGACAAAATGACCGAGAAGCAATGGAACGACATGATTCGCGTGAATCTTACCAGCGTGTATTCCATCATTCATTTTTCCGTGCCGCACATGATCAAACAAAAATCGGGAAAGATTATTCCCATAAGTTCCACAGCAGGGCAGCGCGGGGAATCGCTGCATACGCACTACGGGGCATCCAAAGGCGGAATCATCAGCCTCACCAAAGGGCTAGCCGCCGAACTTGCTCGTCATAATATTCTGGTTAATTCCGTTGCGCCAGGGTGGGTTGCCACGGATATGTCTAATGACGTTCTTAATTCGAAAGCAGGCCAAAAAATGGTGGCCGCCGCTATCCCCCTCGGCCGTGCCGCTACTGCGGAAGAGATTGCGGGGCCAATTCTATTTCTGGCTTCCGATCTAGCCAACTTCATGACAGGCGAGGTCATCAATGTAAATGGAGGATCGGTCTTGTGTGGCTGAAGTTTCCGAATGCCTGGATGCGGCTGTCGTGCGCGCTGTTTCTCGCGAGCGCCGCGTGCATCGTCAGCGATACGGCTATGGCTGCGACGCTACCAGAGCAAAATCCGGATGCCATGATGCCCGAACAGCGCGTCGCCAAGGCACGCGAGATCCTCCACCAATTGACTGAGGCTCTGGGCGGCCCTGCTTATCTCGAAGTTCGTGAGCGCGAGTGCGATGGCCGCCGGGCGCAATTCGGACATAGCGGCGAACTGATGGGCTTCATCGACTTCAAGGATTACTGGCGTTACCCCGACAAGCATCGCATTGACTACTCAAAAAAGGGCAACATTATCGACGCTTTTGACGGCAACCAGGGCTGGACCATGGATCGCGCTGGTGTCAGTGAAGAACCCGCTCAAGCGGTTTCTGATTTCGCCGCGACGGTGAAATACAACGTGGATAATGTGTTGCGCTTCGGGCTTAAAGATCCAAATTCAAATCTGAATCTGAATTACGCGGGACAAGGCATCGTCGATATGCGGCCGGTCGATTGGGTCGAAATTTCCGATGATCAACGCACCCTGCGACTGGGAATTGAGCGCTCCTCGCATTTATTGCTGCACAGCGTGATGACCTCCGTCGACGAAAACACTCAGGAACGTACGCAAGAGACGACTATCTATACGAACTACCAGCGCAAGGGCGGCGTGATGGTCGCGTTGCAAGTCTCCCGCGAGCGCAACGGCCAACGTTATTACCAGGCGTTCTACGATGTCTGCACTTTTGATCCGCATCTTCCGGAAGACATGTTCTCGAAGGCGGCGCTCGAAAAACGCTACGCGCAAGTCGGAAACAAAAAAGACAAAGACAGATACCGGAACGCCCGAGACTGATTCTGAAACGGTTTTCAGTTTTCGAACCTGCTTCATTCCGAAGTAGCCGGCCCACCCCTTTCCTTCCGCCGTCAACTATCTTTTGTTAGTCTTGCCCTGCTGATGAAATTAACTCCCCGGCAACAGAGTTCCCTCCAATTAATTTGCGACACTTTCGCGCCCCAGGCGGATGGCTGGCCATCGGCTTCTGAGCTTGGCGTCCCACAAGCGATCGCGGATGCCATGGATTTCAATCCGCGCCGCGGTGATCATAAGCAATTTCTGCAGCTTCTGAACTTCTGGGATTCGCGATTGCACAGCATGATTTCGGTAAAGCGTTCATCGCGTTTTTCGGCACTGCCCGAAGAAGCGCGCGTTCGCGTGTTGCTCTCGTGGGCCGAAAGCTCACTTGGCCGGCGCCGCGCCGCGTTTCAGGCTTTGCGCAAAGGCGTCTCTTATCTGTACGTGATGTTGCCACGCTTGCGGGACGCACGCACGCCGGTCTGGGACAAATTAGGTTATCCGGGTCCGCCGAAGCTCGGCGATCGGTCCAGATCATCGTGCGAACTGACCACTCGTGTTCCTCAACAAGACACGAAATTATCCTGTGAGATTTGCATCATCGGTTCCGGGGCGGGTGGTGGAACCGCAGCGGCAGTGCTAGCGGCTGCCGGAAAGGACATAATCATTCTCGAAGCTGGGGGCTATTACGATGGCGCCGATTTCGACGGCGCAGAACTTGCCGGCTACCAGCGCTTGTATACCGAGGGCGGCTCCGCGGCGACGGCCGATCACAGCGTCGGACTATTGGCGGGGCAATGTTTGGGCGGCGGCACGGTCGTGAATTACACCACGTCGTTTCGAACGCCAGATGACGTCCGCGCGGAATGGTCGGCCAGTGGCGTGCCATGGTTCACGAGTAATGAATATTCCCGCAGTCTTGATGCCGTCTGCGCTCGACTTTCGGTAAACAAGAATCACAATCGCATTTCGGCTCGCGAGCAGATTCTTGATCGTGGTTTACGCGCACTGAGCTGGCACGTTGACGCTATGCCGCGCAACGTCGTGGGCTGCGACCAGGGAGAAATCTGCGGCTATTGCGGCGTCGGATGCTCCTTAGGCGCCAAACAATCGGTAACCAAAACCTGGATTGCCGACGCTCAAAAAAATCATGCGCGGATCGTAACAGAAACGCATGCTCAGAAAGTTCATATTGAAGCCGGCCACGTGACGGGTGTCGAAGCTATCTCGAAAAGCGGGCATCGCGTTTTCATCGCCTGCAAAGCCGTTGTAGTAGCCTGCGGCGCGGTTCATACACCCGCGCTCCTGCGCCGTTCTGGCCTTCGCAACGAACATATCGGCAAGCACCTGCATTTACACCCGGTCTCCAATGTTAACGGTGTGTTCGACGAAGAAATCCGTCCCTGGGAAGGAACCATGCAGGCCATCTACTCTGACGAGCATCGCTCCATGACCGGAAATTTTGGCGTGAAATATGAAACCACCGCGATGCAACCGGTGATCGCCATGGCCGCTCTACCCTGGCGTAATCCAGCACAGCATCGTTTTTTTCTCGAGCGGCTTGCAAACACCGTAGGCATTGGCGTTCTTCTCCGCGATAAGGATGGTGGCCGCGTAACGGTGGATCCCCAAGGCCATCCGGTTGCGCACTATGCGCTTTCAGCTTTCGACCGTGCGCACTTGCGCCGGGGATTTATCTCCGCGGCGCGCATCCTTGAAGCGGCGGGCGCCCGCCAGATTTTTTCGCCGCACGCAAAATGGTGCGCTTACGAGCCAGGCCGCAATGGCTCGATCGAATCTTTCACGCGGGCTATGGATTCCGCGGGCTGGGATTCTGGACGGCTGGCGCTTTTTTCCTTCCATATCATGGGGACGGCCCGTCTTGGCAACTCTCCAAAGACTTCCGCCACCAATCCCGATGGCGAAACGTGGGAAGTGCGCAATCTTTTCGTGATGGATGGCTCCAGTTTTCCAAGCGCTTCTGGAGTGAACCCGATGATTACCATCGAAGCTATCGCGCATCGCAACGCTTTGGCGCTCGCGGCGCGAACATAGATGTTAGAGCGACGCTCTGGTGCAGAGAAAAAAACTTGCGCACTCAGACGAATTTAGGGACCGGAAGGTGGTCAGCGGTATAATATTTGGATGCCTCATACCCAGGGAGACGCACTGATGCATGGAACCACGGTTCTGTGCGTGCGTAAGGACAGCAAAGTCGTACTCATCGCCGATGGCCAGGTAACCATGGGTGATCACGTCATGAAACATACTGCCCGCAAAACCCGCCGGCTCTACAACGATAAAGTTATTGCCGGTTTCGCCGGATCTACCGCCGACGCCATCACTCTGTTTGAACGTTTCGAAAGCAAACTCCAGGAACATTCTGGCAACTTGCAGAAGTCCGCGGTCGAGCTTGCCAAGGAATGGCGCAAGGACCGCGCGCTCCGCCATCTGGAAGCGTTACTGATCGTCGCCGATAGCAAAGCCACTTTCATTTTGTCAGGCAACGGGGATGTCATTGAACCTGACGACGGAATTGTATCCATCGGTTCCGGCGGCTCCTACGCCTTAGCTGCAGCGCGCGCTTTGACAAAACACTCCAAGTTAAACGCCAAAGATCTGGCGATGGAAGCCATGCGCATTGCCAGCGAGATTTGTATCTATACCAATGCGAATTTTACTGTTGAGGAGATCTAGTGGCGGGTTTTTCAACCGCAAAGCTTCGAAGGTGCATCCTATAGTGGGGCTTTCTTGCTGGATCACGCTACAAGGAGTTACAAGCCGCCGTTGTAGCTAAGTATTGGAAGCAATGTAGAAGGAATCGATGCCGTCCAAAACCGACAAAGAAATTGTACCGACTAGCGGCGCCAATGGAACCGCACCCGCCGAAGAGGGGGAACTGCTACCAGCCCTCGACGACATGACGCCGCGAGAAATTGTCGTCGAACTCGATAAATACATCGTCGGCCAGAACGCAGCAAAACGCGCTGTGGCCGTGGCTTTGCGCAACCGTGTTCGCCGGCAAAAACTCGCGCCTGAAATCGCTGAAGATATCCTGCCCAAAAATATTTTAATGATCGGGCCTACCGGCGTAGGCAAAACCGAAATTGCCCGTCGCCTCGCACGTCTCGCAGGTTGTCCGTTCGTCAAGGTGGAAGCCTCCAAGTACACCGAAGTCGGTTACGTTGGACGCGACGTGGAATCCATGGTGCGCGATCTGGTAGAGACCTCCATCGACATGATCCGCGAAGAAAAACTTGATGAAGTCGCTGACCGCGCCGAACAAGCTGCCGAGGAGCGGGTCCTCGACTTACTGCTTCCGCCGTCGCCCGCACCCGCAAGCGGCGCTAGTGAATCGGACGTCACCGCGCAACGCGAACAGACAGACCGGACCCGCGAAAAATTGCGCGTACAACTTCGTGAAGGCAAGCTCGATCAGCGGATGGTCGATATTGAAGTTCGCGAACGGTCCATGCCATCTTTTGAAATTATTTCCAATCAGGGTGTTGAAGAAATGGACGTCAATATCAAAGACGTCCTGTCCGGAATGTTTGGCCAGCAGAAAAAGAAACGCAAAATGTCCGTGGCCGATGCGTTCGAGTACCTGATCCAGGAAGAAGAAAACAAGCTTCTCGATATGGATCAGGTGACTCGCACCGCGGTGGAACGCGCCGAACAGATGGGCATCATCTTCATCGATGAGATCGATAAAGTGGCCGGCCGCGAATCGGGACATGGCCCGGATGTTTCGCGCGAAGGGGTGCAGCGCGACATCCTGCCGATCATCGAAGGCACGACTGTCAATACTCGGTACGGAATGATTCGCACCGACCATATTCTTTTCATCGCCGCCGGGGCATTTCACGTCAGCAAGCCATCGGATTTAATCCCAGAGCTGCAGGGACGTTTGCCTATTCGTGTCGAACTCCAATCCCTGAAGGAAGAAGATTTCATCCGCATCCTTACTGAACCTAAAAACGCGTTGCTCAAGCAATCTGTCGCGTTGCTCGAAACCGAAGGCGTGAAACTGGTCTTCACCGACGATGCGGTAGCCGCGATAGCGCGTTTTGCCACCAGCGTCAACGAGGCAACTGAAAATATCGGCGCGCGCCGGCTGCACACCATTTTAGAAAAAGTTCTCGATGAACTTTCCTTCGAAGCCCCGGATCTAAAGAAAAAGAACGTCAAGATCGATGCCGCCTACGTCACCAAACAACTCGCCGACATCGTCAAAAATCAGGACTTGAGCCGCTACATCCTGTAATCTCCATCACTCCAAAAACGGAGAGCCAATCGAGTGAGCACCCCGCCCGCGAAACTCCGACGGCCAGCCCACAGGAATTTCGCGTCAAGCATAACGTCGGACATTGTCCCGGGCGGCGTGTTTTTCAACATCTGGATTTGTTTTGTTTTGCTGGTCATTATGGGTTGTGGCGCTCCAGGGGAACCGGTCCCACCTACACCCCCGGTGGCGGTCGCGATCACCGACCTAACCGCGCATCAGGCCGGCGATGGCGTGCAACTCACATTTACAATGCCAGGCAGATCGATCGCCGGCGATCGTTTGCTGTCAACCCCGGCAGTCGAAGTCCTTCGCGGCACTACGAAACTCGATGGCTCGCCGGATTTGAAATCACTGCGCGTGGTCGACACCATTCCCGGCGCCCTGGCCGAGAAATATTTTGTCGGAGATAAGGTCCAATTTACTGACCCCCTGAGTCCCGAAGAAACGAAAGCCCAAGAGGGTAAGATCGCGATCTACGCAGCGCGCACCCGTCTGTCACAAAAACGGGCCTCCGCTAATTCCAATATTGTTTCCTTGCGCGTCTTTCCGGCACCTGCGCCGGTCGCATCGGTAGAAACTCGTGTCACCGAGCCTGCTATCGAACTCAGCTGGGCTGCAGTGAATCGCACCTCTGCTGGCGATCCGCTGACCGCTGCCGTCCAATACAATATTTATCGTGCTGAGCTGGACACTGCTTTGATGGACCTTGCGAATCGTGATGTTTCGCAACTGAATTTAAACGGCAAGCTTCAATTGCTGGCCTCGCAACCGGAACAAAGCTACAACGATAAGTCGTTCGAATTCGGCAAGACCTATGCGTACATTGTTCGCTGCGTGATAAAGCGAGATGGCGTGGCTTTGGAATCGGCCGATTCTAAGCCTGCCGTCCTCACACCTCGCGATACTTTCCCGCCTGCTGTCCCACAGGCCATTTTCGCTGCGGTGATTGCCGGCGAAACCGACAATTCTCTGGTCGTTGATCTTTCGTGGTCCATCAACGTCGAACCTGATTTTGCTGGCTATCGCGTTTATAGGAGTGAGCAGCCGGACACAAAAGGTCAGCTTCTAACAACGGAGTTGTTGCCCACACCCGCTTATCGTGATACCTCTGTACAGCCCGCGCGCCGCTACTGGTATGTAGTGACAGCAGTGGACCGTGCAGGCAATGAAAGTGCACCAAGTCCCCCGGCCCTCGTAGAAACAGCGCAACCATTACCATAATTCCGTGTTGTATCAAGGTCGGAGTCGTTAGGTATGCTGGCTCGCCCACAAACTCATGTTCCTCAGCAGTTCCACTTGCTGAGGAACCCCGCCGTGCGCATCGGCCTGCTCGCAGGCGGGGGACTGTCATTGGCTTTTTCTGGTTGGATCTATCTTGCCAATCGTATTCCTGTTTTTGATCGCGTTTCCATTGAGCGCAATTTAGCGGCAGCCGCGATCATGGGAGTGCTCGCCTTTATCCCGGTGTTAAGTTTTTTCCGCGAACCCGCAAACTTACTCATTTCCAGTCTTATTTCCTGGAGTATTCTGACGGTTACCTACGGGACGCTCAGTATGTTTTTTTCCGCTCTGCGGGAGTGGTACAGCACCTTTGAAGTTTTCATGCTCGGCGCGGTTTTGTATTTGATCGCCGCGACGGTTTCCTGGATTGGAAGGTGCATCTGGAAAGCACGCTCCGCCCACTTCGAACATCCTCACCATCGCGCCAGCTGATCCCATATTTACAGCCGCGATGCGGCTAGATGGTCTAAATCCCCAAAATTCGGCTTGAAGTCAACGTGAGCCGCGTGTTGTGTAATCCAGCGCATGCTTCTCAGGCGCACCTTCACGCGCATGTTGATTCCGGTAAACTACCCTGCGTGGGGTCTCCCGGGCAGTAACATTTTTACTGCATAAAGTTGCTGCCGCCGCAAGGTTCCCATTCGGTATCCACGAACAATCTGGACTGGAGCCTGGACGTTGAATTTTGTCCTTCTTGATCTGAATATTATCCTGGCCATGGCTGCTGCCGCGGTAGTCGCTATAGCGATGATCGGGTACGCGTTTTCTCGTCCCGCGGAAAGCTCCGAAGCCGTGGAGCGTAAGCGTCGGCTGCATCTAAACCAGATCGGACGAATCGCTGAGGGCCAGATTGTGGAATTCGCCGAGCACCCGCCCGAGGCTTCAGCGAAGCCGAAAACTTTGTTTGGATTCGGGGCGCGGCCGCTGACTGACAATCAATTGCGTCAGCTGGTTTCTTACAGTTACGCAATTTCTGGCGTGACCTATCACACCGCGCAGGATATTACCGGTCTCGAAGGCCAGATCAGTTTCGAACGCCTAGTGGCCGGGCAACCGGCCAGCGTTAAGTACGATCCCTCAAATCCGAGCGATTCGATTCTGGTAGCGGATGACTGGTCCGGCCTGCGCTGACCGCGGGCAACCAGCATTGTTGCAACTTTGCCGCCCGGCTCCGTCTAGCCAGACCCTCAAACCAGGCAGTTGAGTTATTCTTGTTTGCGTGATTCCTGACGCCCATCCTTGTTTATGAAGATGATTTTTGCTTCCATTTTCACCACTATCCTGATCGTAGCGATGAGTCTCGGCGCGATGTTCATCCTGGTGCAGACCACCATTTACGTCACCGCCATTCAGTCCACCGCGCAGCGTGCTGCGGCCATCGGGGCGGAACTTCTGCTTGGCGTGGTACTCCTGCTCGGCACAGTCTGGCTCGCCACCCATCTCGCTGTTCGCATTTTTGGCAAAAAAGATTCCGCACCCGCTGGAGCGCCGCTTGTCTGATAAGAAAAAGACCCTTTCCGCTTCCGCCTCGAATCATCACGATCGCATGGAAGAGTTACGTAAATTATCCGCGGAAGCCGAAGCCGGTGGCGGCGTTGAGCGCCGCGAAAAGGAACACAAAGCCGGCAAGCTTACTGCTCGCGAACGCATCCACCTGTTGCTCGATGAAAACAGTTTTGAGGAACTGGATAAGTTCGTCCGCCACAACTGCGTCGATTTCGGAATGGAAACTCAACGCCCCCCTGGTGATGGCTTTGTCACTGGATTTGGGCGCATTGATGGGCGCCTGGTTTACGTTTTCGCGCAGGATTTCACCGTTTTCGGTGGCTCACTTTCCGAAGCCAATGCGCGAAAGATTTGCAAAATAATGGATTTGGCCATGCGCGCAGGCGCTCCGCTTATCGGACTGAATGATTCCGGCGGCGCGCGCATTCAGGAAGGAGTAGCTTCGCTCGCGGGTTACGCTGATATTTTTCTGCGCAACACCCTGGCCAGCGGGGTGATTCCGCAGATCAGCGCCATTATGGGCCCATGCGCCGGGGGCGCCGTATACTCTCCGGCGATCACAGACTTTATTTTCATGACTCGCGAAACTTCGTATATGTT
Organism: uncultured Acidobacteriota bacterium; assembly: GCA_963733775.1. Classification (GTDB taxonomy): domain Bacteria; phylum Acidobacteriota; class Terriglobia; order Acidiferrales; family UBA7541; genus Acidiferrum. The sequence continues at coordinate 239,916 of CAVTEE010000008.1, forward strand.
CGTTACTGGCCCCGACGTAATCAAAACCGTTACACACGAGGAAGTCACCAAACAGGAGCTTGGTGGCGCGATGACTCACAACGAAAAGAGCGGGGTCGCCCACTTCATCGCCCGCGATGACGCGGATTGCCTGGCGATGATCCGAGAGTTGATGAGCTTCTTACCGTCAAATAATCTGGAAGACGCTCCGCGACGCGCCACTTCCGATAGTCCCAACCGTCGTGATGAATCCCTGAACACGCTGGTGCCGGAAGATGCTCAGCAGCCTTACGACATTAAAGACGCGATTCACGCGATCGTGGACGACGGCTATTTTTTTGAGGTGCACGAACATTTCGCCAAAAATCTCGTCGTAGGCTTCGCCCGGCTGGATGGCCGGCCCGCGGGATTCATCGTCAACCAGCCGTCATTTCTCGCCGGCGTGCTGGATATCAGCGCTTCAGTCAAGGGCGCGCGCTTCGTGCGCTTCTGCGACGCCTTCAACATTCCGCTGATTACATTTGAAGACGTGCCCGGTTTTCTTCCTGGGACGCAGCAGGAATTTGGCGGCATCATTCGCCACGGCGCAAAGCTCTTATTCGCATTCGCCGAAGCCACTGTCCCCAAAATCACGGTAATTACGCGCAAGGCTTACGGCGGAGCGTACTGCGTGATGGCGAGCAAGCATCTGCGCACCGACGCGAACTTCGCATGGCCTACCGCTGAAATCGCTGTAATGGGGCCGGAAAGCGCCGTGAACATCGTTTATAAACGCGAATTGGATAAGGCTTCTGAATCAAATCGTGGGGTATTGCGTCAGGAAAAAATCGAAGAATTCCGGCAGCGCTTCGCTAACCCGTTTGTAGCCGCCGAGCGCGGCTACATTGATGCTGTCATCGAACCCGCCGATACCAGGACGCGGATCATCACCGCCTTACGAGCGCTGGAAAACAAGCGCGATATCAATCCGCGCAAGAAACACGGCAATATTCCACTGTAATTAAGTCGTTGGCTTGTGACGTACGCCAAGCCATGTTGTGTGGCTGTTCGTTATTTGAGTAGGTATTCCTGTAAAAACTCCACTGTCGTATAAAACTGAAAATCCTGATTCTGCTTTTTGCGAAAGCCGTGCCCTTCATCTTTCGCCATCAAGTACCACACCGGCGTTCCCTGCTTCTTCAACGCGCCAACGATTTGTTCTGATTCGGTCACCGGCACGCGCGGATCGTTCTTTCCCGCAACGACCAGCATGGGCTTCTTGATTTTATCGATGTTATTCATTGGCGCAATTTTTTCCAGAAAATCGTGCATTTTAGGATCCCGCTCGTCGCCGTATTCGACGCGGCGTAAATCCCGGCGATAAGCTTCGGTATGCTCCAAAAACGTAACCAGGTTGGACATTCCCACCACGTCCACCGAGCATCGTATGCGGTCGCTATAAAAAGTGGAAACCGCAAGGGTCATGTGGCCGCCGTAGCTGCCACCGGTCACCGCAATTCTGTCGGCGTCCAGATCCGGCCTGGTGGCCACCCAGTCAAACAACGCATTTATATCCTTGTAGGTGTCCTCTCGCTTGAATCCGTTGTCCATCAACGAAAAAGTCTTGCCGTAGCCCGTCGACCCTCTCACGTTCGGATAAATCAAGGCGATTCCAAGTTCGTTCAAACAATAATTTGCACGTCCCAGAAAAACTGGCTGCGATTGCCCTTCTGGCCCGCCATGGATCACTACCAGTACCGGTCTTTTGCCGGTAAACTTCGCGGCTGGCTTGTACAAGAATCCGGAAATCATTTTTCCATCGAAGCTTTTCCAGTGAACCAGCTCGGCCCCAGGAAACGCATCGGTCTTCACCGCCGTTTCGCTCACGGTCCAGCGTTCCAGCTTGCCGGTTGCCACATCCAGCGAATAGCAATCTCCCGTTCCTTGCGCATTGGTAAGTGAAAAGGCCAAATCATGCCCATCGCGATGCCAACGTACCTCCTGCAGGACTCCTGCGGGCAATCTTGGCAGTTTCATCTCTTTCTGGGTCGCTGTATCCATCACGTGCAAAACACTGAGGCCTTCTTCATTGGTGACAAAAGCCAAGCGTTTTCCGTTGTGTGAGAGGTCAAAAGACTCCACATCCCAGGAAATGTCGCTGGTCAAAAATTTCGGGTTTTTTCCCGACATATCCAGAAAGGCCAGCCGCTGAAACTCCGAGTCCTGATCGGTGGTCACATAAATTCCTCTGCCATCTTTGCTGAATCGCGCCGACCCGTAGGACACTTTTTCCTTTGCATCGCGAGGCGTTATGGCTGTCTTCTCTCCGGTCACCGTATTCACCAGCCATAGGTAAGTCTCGTTGATGGAAATCTCTTCTTGCAGCAAGATGTTTTTGTCGTCAGGAGACCAGTCGATGGGTTGCCAACCGCCACCTTTCAGCTGTGTCAACAAGTGATCGGTCTTGGGATCGGCCGGATTCATCACCCATAAATCCGTATCTTGTCCGGTGCGCCTGGTGGAAACATAGGCAATCTGGTCCCCACCTGCAGACCACGCGCCGAGCAGATTCCGCGATTTGCCATCGGTCAGCAGTGTTACATTCGCGATTTCCATGTCATAGCGGTACAGCTGATACCACTCCCCGCCGCCAATATCTTTCATAAAAACGAAATAGTCGCCGCCATTGGGGTGAAACTCCGCATTCGCTATCGAATCGGAATAAAACGTCAATTGCTGTCGTTCGCCTCCGGGCATCTTTACCAAATGAACTTGCGGCGTCTCGGCAAAACGAGTGCGGATGAGCATCTCACGCCGTGTAGGATGCCAATCCGAAACCACCGCAAACCGATAGGACCCGTAGCGGCCTGCCGTCTCCGCCAGCGGAGCGGGGATTTTGGGTACGCCATCGACCACCAGATTCTCCGGGGGTGCGATCACCGCTTCCTGCGCGTATCCCGCCGTGACGCCTGCAAATAAAACGGCGGCCAACATGGTCAAAATTCGCCTGCGCACTCCGGCCTCCTTGAAAACACCCTGTGTTGAAACGATTGGACACCTTACTCCAACGCGGGCCTTTGGCCAAGCGCACTGCGTGCTAGAATTTCGCCGAACCATTCTTCGGGTATGTTCAGAAAAATTCTAATCGCCAATCGCGGAGAGATCGCTGTGCGCATCCTGCGCGCTTGCCGAGAATTGGGCATTCGCTCTGCCGCAGTATTCAGCGAAGTCGATCGTAAATCTCTGCATGTTCGGCTGGCCGATGAAGCTTACCCGATAGGTCCCGCAGCGTCAGGCGAAAGTTATCTGCGCATCGATAAATTGATGGACGTCGCACAACGCGCCGGTTGTGACGCCTTGCATCCGGGTTACGGCTTCCTCGCGGAAAATCCGGCGCTGCCCCGAGCGTGCGCAGATGAGGAAATCACGTTTATAGGGCCGTCGGCGGAAGCCATGGAAGCGCTAGGCTCCAAAACCGCCGGCCGCCAACTCGCTCGCCGCTCCGATGTGCCCAGCGTTCCCGGTACAAACGATCCCATCGAAACTCTGCAGCAAGCCCAGGCCTTGATCGAAAACATTGGGCTGCCCGTCCTCCTTAAAGCGGTAGCCGGTGGCGGTGGAAAAGGTATGCGCGTTGTAAACCGCCTCAGCGATCTAGCGGCCGCCTTTCGCGATGCGTCATCCGAAGCCCAGAACAGTTTTGGCGACGGGCGGGTTTACCTTGAAAAATATTTGTTGAAGCCACGCCACGTGGAAATCCAAATTCTCGCCGATTCTCATGGCCGTGTTGTTTCGCTCGGGGAACGGGAATGCTCCGTGCAACGTCGCCATCAAAAAGTCATTGAAGAAGCCCCTTCGCCGATCATGACTCCAGACCTACGCAAGAAGATGGGCGACGCCGCGGTTCGCCTGGCTCGTGCCGGCGGCTATACGAACGCGGGCACGGTAGAATTTCTCGTCGACGCAAATCTTGATTTTTATTTTCTGGAAGTAAACACCCGCTTGCAGGTCGAACACCCTGTGACCGAACAGGTTACCGGGCTCGATCTCGTTAAATTGCAAATCGCCATCGCCGCCGGCCATCGCTTGCCATTCGCATGGGAAACCATAACGCCGCGCGGCCACGCCATGGAAGTCCGGCTATATGCCGAGGATCCGGACAATAATTTCTTTCCCTCACCCGGAAAAATTCTTTCTAGACACGCGCCCAGCGGCCCCGGCATTCGCCTGGATGAAGGCGTGTATGAAGGCTGGACTGTTCCGAACGATTACGATCCATTGCTTAGCAAACTGATCGCCTGGGGCAATAGCCGCGAAGAAACCATCGCGCGACTACGCCGCTCTCTGGAGGAGTACACTGTCTCCGGCATCAAGACCAACGCAGCTTTGTTCCGCCGAATTCTTGGCGAGCCTGAATTTGTTCGCGGTGAAATTCACACTACCTGGCTTGATGAATTGCTTCTGCGCAAACATCGTGCGGCTCCGATCGAGCAAGGCAGCGAGGATGCTGCCGCTATTGGCGCCGCGGTTTGGCAGGCCATGCAAAATGCAGCCGCATCACCTACTCCATCCTCAAGCGGTGGCGAAGAATCCCAATCGCGATGGAAGGTCGAGGGCCGAAAACAGCAAGTGGACCGCATCCCATGAAATTCGAAGTGCAATTGACATCTCTGGCCGGGACCAGAACTCACACTGTTGAACTCGAATGCCTGGGTAACCAGTGGCGCATCATCCTCAATGGTGAGCAGCTGGATGCCGATGTGGCAGAGATTGCTCCGAACACTCTATCAATTCTCATCCGTGGCGAATCGCATGAAATTCGCGTGGCGCGCTCTTCCGAGGGCCAGCTAAAAATTCAAACTGGTCTTCGCGAATTTACCGCCGAGGTAACCGACCAACGCTCCTGGCGCGGGCGGCGCCTTGGTCACGTGGAAGTGGAAGGGCGCCAGCAGATCACTGCGCCAATGGCGGGCAAGGTAGTCCGCGTGCTCGTGAAATTTGGCGAAAAAGTGGAGGTGGGTCAGGGTCTGATGGTCGTCGAAGCCATGAAAATGCAAAACGAAATCCGTTCCACAAAATCAGGCACCGTGGAGCGGCTCTTGGCCGAAGAGGGTCAAGCCGTAAACGCGGGTGAAACACTGGTGTGGATTAGTTAGACGCCGACATTGGCTATTCCTGCTTGTTGGCCGACGGCTTCTGCAGTTATGCGGTGGCGCCACACAAACATCCGCGACAAACGTCGGCGCGTGTACGCGCCGCCAACTAATTTACCAACCCAGCCTAATGGAAATTCGTACTCCACGCGGTCTTCCAGCCAACTTCTGCTTTGTCCGTCGGGAATAAATAGATGGGTGTGTTCCCAGTGACGAAAAGGCCCAGCGACCATGCTGTCGCGAAACATCCGCCCCGGTTCGCAAGCGGCGTGCTCGGCCGTCCAGGTTTGGAAGAAAGGACCGACACGGAGTCGAATCTTTACTCGAGAGCCTGGCTCTTCTATCGAGCCAGTACGTTCTATGACGCGGGCATTTTCCCAGGGAGGAGTGAGCCGCGTAAGCGCGTCAGGCTTGGCGTGCCAGGCGTAAACAACCTCTGCGGAGGCAGGCATCGCGCTGCGATACACGAACAGTTCGCTCACAGGCAATGATAACTGGATCTGGATCGAACACGGGGCAACGCAATCAGCGACGTGATAGTTTCGCGGCGCCGTGACTGGAACGTTCCAGGGCGTCAGACTGCAGGAATTGTTTTGCTGAGGGATCTTCTTTTAAGTACGCATCCCAGAAAGCCAGCGAAGCAGAATTGGTATATCCGAGGATTGCGGCAGTTTGTGACGAGCGAGCGGAGGCGCCTACGTAACCACATGACCAAATTTGTTATCTGAGCTTGCGTCTTACCGTGGCACCTCGCCTAGAATGGTAGTACCCAGCACAATCGATTTACGGAGTGCAAAATGTCCGAAGCCTGGAAGACTTGGGAAGGTCAGGCAGTGGATGGCTTCCCGCTGCGCCAATATTTGGGCGGCTCTGACCACAGCGCAGTTTATCTAACACACCTGAATAGTTCCGGCGAGCAGAAGGCCGCGATCAAATTCATTCCGGCGGACGCCTCGGCGTACGCGCAACTCGCAAAATGGCGTGTCGCTGGCGAACTAACCCATCCTCACTTATTGCAGCTCATTCGCGTAGGACGCTGCGAGTTTGCGAACACCAACTTTCTCTACGTGGTGATGGAATATGCGGAAGAAAATTTGGCGGAGATCCTCCCGCAACGCTCGCTGCAACCGGACGAAGTTCGGCAGGTGTTGGAATCAGCTCTGGATGCGCTGACTTATCTGCACGCGCAAGGACTGGCACATACACGGATTAAACCAGGGAATATCCTAGCGGCAGGCGATCAACTGAAGTTATCGAGCGACACGCTAAGCGAAATCGGCAGCTCGCCAGTGGCTGTGACGCAAACCGGCATTTACGCTGCGCCGGAGTCCGCGACAACGCCAGTCTCGGCGGCCGCCGACCTGTGGTCGCTGGGTATGACGCTCGTGGAAGCTTTAACGCAACGGACGCCGGTACTCCGCGGCCAATCGGATATTGAACTGCCGCTACCCGAGACCATACCGGCGCCGTATCTGGAAATAGCGCGGCGCTGCTTGCAGGTGGACTCTTCGCGACGGGCGACCTTAAAGGAGATTTCGGCGCTGTTGAGTCCAACTTCAACCGCTCCTTATCGTGACGCAGTTCAACACGCGGAGGTTCACACGCCCGCAACACAGTCTCCCGAAACTCTTGTTGCGGCACTGGAGCATCCCGAAACGGCCAAAACCTTGCCAATTGCCGAGAGCGCTGTAGCCGTCGCCGCAGGCGAGCCTACAAAGAAAAGTTTGGCGTCGCAGCAAGTTTCGTTGCTGCCGCACACATTGCTTCCCGCTTCGCCGGTTCGTGACACAACGACCAAGCCAACCCCACGTAAGTCTCGCGTAGCCATTCCGCTGGTCGCGGCGATAATATTGCTTGGCGCGATACTTCTGGCACCGCGCGTGCTCAACCGCTTTTCTCAGTTGCAACCCCAAGCAGCGACCGTGGAGCCGTCAATCGCTCCAGCACCATCATCTTTGACGCCTCCCAGCACCGGAACCGCGCCAGTCTTACCTCCGCCCACGCAAACCAAGGCCGAGAAACATGCAGCAGAAAGACAAGCTGCACGGGAGAACAACTCCGCCGCCACGGGCGAAGCTGTTTCCTCGAGTGAATCCGTAAGCCCGGTGTCAAGCCATCCGGTGGACGCCGCCGAAGTGCGACCAACAACCAAATCCGCCAAGGTGGCACAACCAAATCCAGCCCACGGGGCGGTGCTCTACCAAGTGGTGCCCGATATCGCTCAGCGCGCTCGCGACACCATACAAGGGACGGTTCGCGTGAGCGTAAAAGTTCATGTAGACGACGCCGGCAAAGTGACCGGCGCGGACTTGGACAATTTTTCCAGCAAGTTTTTTGCGGATCAGGCTGTGCAGGTAGCCCGCCGCTGGACTTTCACGCCACCGCAAGTGGACGGACGCAACGCGCCAAGCGAATGGTTGCTGCGATTCGAATTTACACAGAAAGCGACCAAAGTTTTCCCGACTCAAACCAACCCGTAAAGACAACGAGCAGAGCGAGTCGCCGCACTAACATATTTGTGAACAATCAATTTAAGCCGATGAGTGTCGTGCATGGCGCCCGACTTTTGGATTATGATACATGTCCCAGCGCTTGGGATACTACCGGCCGATTTCGTCGGCCAGTCAGATCGGCGCGCGCGTTTCGCACTCGAGTTCAGGAGCTAATTTGCGCACGACGCTGAAGATTGTTCTGCCGTTAATCATCAGCGTAGCCGTCATTTCGCTGTTATTTGCCGGTTACCAGGTACGCACCGAACGGCGCAACCTCCGCAACGAATTGTCCCGCAGCGCGGTAACCCTGGGCGAAAGCCTGCAAGAAAGTATTGAACTCCTGCCGGACAAGGGGCGGGAGAAAAATTTGCAAAGACTGGTTGACCGTTTCAGCGAGCGGCAACACTTGAAAGGGGTAGCCGTCTATGACACGGACGGTAAGGCAGTGGCCATCACCCCGGCGTTGGCCCCAGTTTTTAAAACCCGGCCGGCGACTGCTACACATGCGGCGGAAAAAGATTCCGGTTATGGAGAGTTCGTAAAAGTTGACCGGCAGCCCATGCATATTTACGCGCTGCCTGTGCACAGCAATACCAAACCAGCGGGTGTTCTGGCGCTTTATCACGACACCACCTACATAGATGTTCAGTTGTCGCGCACCCTGCGTGATGCGCTGCTCACGGCACTGATTCAAACGTTGCTGATTACTGCGCTGGCGATGGTGCTGGTGCGCTGGACGTTCACCAATCCGTTGACGCGCACGGCCAAATGGCTTCGTACGCTGCGCACCGGGCAATCACACGCGCCGCCGACGCTTCCCGAAGGAGAAATATTCGATCAGCTGCATCATGAAGTGACCCATCTGGCGCGCGATTTAAATGCGGCGAGGGCCTCGGCTGAAAAAGAAGCTCGCTTGCGGGACACCAACGCTTCGCAATGGACTTCTGAGCGCCTGCGCGTAAGCCTACGAAACAAATTGAAGGGCCAGCCACTTTTCGTGGTGTCCAATCGTGAACCGTACATGCATGTGCTCAACGAAAATCGGTCGGTGAGCGTCATTGTTCCTGCCAGTGGATTGGTTACCGCGCTGGAACCGGTGCTGCTGGCCTGCGACGGAACATGGATCGCGCACGGCGCAGGTAGCGCAGATCGCGAGACCGTGGATTCGCACGATCGGTTGCGCGTCCCGCCGGACCGGCCCAGCTATAATCTGCGGCGCGTGTGGCTGACGGCAGAAGAAGAGAAAGGCTACTACCAGGGTTTCGCCAACGAAGGATTGTGGCCCCTTTGCCATATCGCACATACACGCCCCGTTTTTCGTCCCGACGACTGGCTGTGTTACCAGCAGGCCAACCGGCATTTTGCCAACGCCGTGCTGGATGAAATGGAAGGTACGGAGTCGCCCATCCTACTGGCGCAGGATTATCATTTCGCGTTGCTTCCGCGAATGGTTAAAGAAGCCCGTCCCGATGCGCGCGTAGCAATTTTCTGGCATATTCCCTGGCCGAATGCGGAAGTGTTCGGAATTTGTCCTTGGCAGCGTGAGCTGATTGACGGCTTGCTCGGGGCGGACCTGATTGGTTTTCACACCCAGACGCATTGCAACAACTTTCTTTCAACCGTTGATCGGGCGGTGGAAGCATTGACGGAATGGGACCGTTTTGCGGTGAACCGTCAAGGCCGTGTTACGCGGGTGCGGCCCTATCCGATCAGCGTTGCCTTTCCTGAGCAGACGCGCACTATAAACGACTCGCGCAACGCCGGTGAAGAACGTGCCGCGCTGTCCGCGGAGTTGGGCATCGAAGCCAGCTTGCTGGGCGTAGGCGTAGACCGTGTGGATTACACAAAAGGAATTATCGAGCGCTTTCGCGGCATCGAGCGTTTTCTGGAACTGAACCCCGCATATCAACGACGTTTTACTTTTGTGCAGATTGGCGCACCCAGCCGCACGGAGATCGATCGTTATCGACAGTTTCTCGATGAAGTGAGTGCGGAAGCGGATCGTATCAACGCGAGATTTCAAAATGGCCAAACAGGTCGATGGCGACCGATTGTCTTTCTGCGAAAACATCACTCTCACGAAGAAATCGATCGCTATTACCGCGCAGCCTCGGTGTGCCTGGTAACTTCCCTGCATGATGGAATGAATCTGGTAGCCAAGGAATTTATCGCTGCGCGCGATGATGAACGCGGCGTTCTCATTCTGAGCACCTTTGCCGGCGCGGCGCTGGAGCTTGGCGATGCGCTATTGATTAATCCTTACGATGTTCAGCAAATGGCAGAAGCCATTCACCGCGCCTTGGACATGCCTGAGGAACAACAAGCGTCTCGCATGCACCACATGCGTCTGCATGTCCGCGAACACAACATTTATCGTTGGGCGGCAAATTTGCTTTCAGACTTAACGGAAATCCGCATCGATACGCCGGAGCGCGCCGAGGTTCCTTAAGATATCCATCGTGGACTGCATAAGTGCGTGCCTTCTGGTCCACTATCTAACGCTAATGTTCTAACATGCGTGCTCGGTGAGTATGTAAATAGAGCGTTGTTCCTACAGCATCCTCGGTATCTCCGCGCAAAAAGGCCTGTAAAAATCATTATTTATTTGACTCCAGTCCGGCAAATCTGCGGTTCTTTCAGCAACCCGCCTTTAAGCGACTTCATCCAACCACTGAGCAAAATCAGTGGCGCAACTTCGCTTGGGTGTCGGGGTTGATTCCATTTAGCCGTTAGGAGAACTGCTATGAAACGTGTCGCGTTTTTACTTTTGTTTGTGGCAGGCTGGGCTGTGCCTGGTGCGTTCGCCCAGGAGAACGAGCATGTACAAGTTGGCGTTTTCGCCGATTATTTTCGGCTGTCCCAGACCGACACGGACTTGTTAGGCGTGGGCGGTCGCGCATCGTTCGTGGCTTACAAGCGTCTGAAGTTCGAAGCGGAAATGTCCTACGACTTCAGCAGAGCATTTACTGAAGGTTTCACCGACAATTCGACCGGCACGGTAATAGTGCAGCGTACGAATATGCGGGTCATTCATGGGCTGTTTGGGCCGCGTATTAACCTGGGCCGACACGCCATTCAGCCATTTGTTACCGCCAAAGGCGGTCTAATTAATTTCCGCTTGGATAATTCTCCAGCGACATTCGGAACCTTCACCAGTTCGGTCTCTGGTCTGCGCGAAAATAACGTGACGGGGACTTTCTATGCCGGCGGCGGTCTTGAAGGGCATCTCGGGCCGATAGGATTACGATTGGACGTTGGCGACGAAATGTACTTCAACGACAACACCCACCACAATTTGAAAGCGACCTTTGGACCGATCATCCGGTTCTAAGCAACGCGAGCGTTCATAACAGTGCTTTAGAAAAGGTGGAGATGAAATCTCTACCTTTTTTGCACAGAATTATCAAATCCTTTCGCATGCTATTATTCTCTGGCCCGGTAGAAGGAGATCTTTCATGAAGTGGACTCCTGGCGGCGAAAGCCCGGACATCGAAGATCGCCGCGACGATACTGGCGACGGCGGTGGCGGGTTTCAATTCGGCGGAATGCATATCGGCATCGGCGGCGCGATCATCCTGCTAATCCTCAGTTTCGTTTTCAAAACAAATTTCTTTGCTCTTCTGAGTGGTGGCGGCTCACCGGCACCCTCATCGGTTAGCGAGCGGAACCGGCCGCGTGGCACGTCCCCACGCGATGAAGCCGAAAAGCCGCTAGTGCAGTTTGTGTCCTTCGTTCTGGATGACACGCAGAAAACCTGGTCCACAATCTTGCCACAGCAAGAAAACAAACCTTACCGGCACGCCAAGCTGGTGCTGTTTCGTGACGCCATTCAGTCTGGTTGCGGGGGCGCCGAGGCGGCTACCGGCCCGTTTTATTGCCCTCAGGATGAAAAAGTTTATATCGATCTGGATTTTTACGACGAGTTGAAGCGCCGTTTCGGTGCCCCTGGTCAGTTCGCGCAAGCGTATGTTCTGGCGCACGAGATCGGGCATCACGTACAGAAAATTCTGGGTATCGAGGGTCAGGAACAGCGGATGGTGCAGCAGAATCCACGAGCGAAAAATCAATTGTCGGTGAAACTGGAATTGCAGGCGGACTGCTTCGCGGGCATCTGGGCTCAAACTACTCAGCAGCGCGGCTTATTGGAACAGGGTGATATCGATTCCGCGCTTGGCGCGGCTGCGGCGGTTGGAGATGATCGCTTGCAGAAAGAGACGACCGGGCACGTGACCCCAGAGACGTTCACGCACGGCACGTCGGAGCAAAGAGTATCGTGGTTCCGTAGAGGCTTCGATAGCGGTCAAATCTCCGCTTGTAATACGTTTGGACAATAAAATAACTTTCCCGCAAAACGTCACGCAGGCACACTGGTTCTTACTTCAAATTCTTTTTATAGCTCGCCTAGGCCGAATTGTTCCTGATGCTGACGCAGCAGGAATTGGTCAGTCATGCCGGCAATGTAATCGCAAACCACAATTGCTCGAGGTGCCTGGGTAGCCGCGTCTTCGTAGGGGGCAGGCATCGATGCTGGTGACGAATAGTAATGCTTAAAAAGCTGCTCCAGGCTGTGTACTGAGCGGTCACGGTCTTCTGTGATTGCGGGATGACTGTATATGTGGGCGAAAAGAAAACTCTTGAGCTCGCGACTAAGTTTTAAGCCTTCGTTGCTGAATTCCGCGAGACGTTGTGGGGCGTGACGAATATCTTCAGCAACAGCGACTCCTGCATCGCGAACCCGCGCCTGAGTCGTTTCAATTAAATCGGTGACCAGGAAATTGAGGACCTGCTTTAAAGCTTCATTAAATTTTAGCTTATCACGCGCGGAAGGATGCTCTTTTTCGACCGCGGCATAAGCAGAGTCAAAGAATGAAACGCCATGGCACAGGGCCTTGATATCGAGGAGACCGGCTTCGAGCGCGTCATCCAGGTCGGCAGTGTCGTAAGCGATTTCGTCCACGCAGTCTATAAGCTGTGCCTCAAGTGTGGGACGCAACTCGAGAAGATATTCGCCAAGTTCCGGGAAATCCGCGGGGCGATAATCGCGCGAATGCTTTACGATGCCTTCGCGAACTTCGAAGGTTAAGTTCAGGCCGGGGAAATCGAGGTAGCGTTGTTCGAAATGTTCCACGATGCGCAGGGCGTGAAGGTTGTGATTGAAGCCCCCGCCATGAGCGCGCATCAATTCGTCGAGTTTGTGTTCGCCGGCATGGCCAAATGGCGGATGGCCAATGTCATGAACAAGCGCGAGTGCCTCCACAAGCGCGGCGTTCAATCCCAGTGCATCCGCAACGGTACGGGCGATTTGCGCAACTTCGATGGTGTGCGTCAAGCGATTGCGGAAATGATCGGAGAAACGCATGGTAAAAACCTGGGTTTTGGCTTCCAGGCGGCGAAAGGCCCGCGCGTGAACAATCCGATCGCGGTCGCGGACATAGTCACTGCGGTAAGCATGCGCCGGTTCAGCATAGCGCCGGCCCCGCGAATTCTGCACATTCATTGCCCAAGGCGCTCTGCGCGGCAGATTGTGTTGAGTTTCGACGGAAGGCGCCACCGGGTGAGAAGTAGAGATTGCTTCGTTCATCTTACGATTTTAGAAAGGTCGCCTGAGAATTCGCAATGAGCAAACCGGCCCGGAAATTAGACCTAGGACTTTGGCGCAAGAGTTCCGAGTCCGCGATCGGCTTCCTCTGAAATCGTAGAGTCGGGAAATTCCTGCTTGATTTGTTGATATACGCTCGCGGCTTCCTGAGGCTTGGTTTGCCGCAAAACGCCGGCAAGTTCCAGCAATACTAGCGGCCTGGGAACGAAGACCAGCTTCTTGTCCGCGAGGGCGCGGTAGACTTTTATGGCTTCATCCGGTTTGCCGGTGCGCTCATTGATCAGCCCAATCTGGTATTGCGCCATCCCCGATAGCTCCCGATCGCCGCTGTCGCTAACTTTCTTAAGCTCCTCGAGGGCTTGATTGTATTGCTCCAGATCCTCCAGACAAAGTGCGTCGTAATAGCGGGCGAGCTTTCCGTAATAAGTGTTGGAATATTTGTTGGCCACTTCCGTGAACCGCCGGGAAGCCTCCCGTGCACGAGTCGCTTCGTCCGGGAAATTCGGCTCGTTGGGGTCGATCGGCTCGCCAGGCGCTGGCGGACCGATTCGCGCGCTATAAACCTTCTGTGCCCCATCGAATGCCGCGTTAGCTTCCGCGGTCTTGCGATCGTGGTAAATTCGCCAGCCGCCATAGACGCAAGCGGCGACCAGCACTACCAGTAAAACCGCCAGTGTGAGCTGGCTATGGGAATAGACGGCTTCCGCCCCATGCTCCAGGGTCTCTTTGATTTTGTCCTGCTTCAGTTCTTTGCGTGAAATATGATCGGGCACGAACGTTTCCTCACTTGTTTGGGAATAGTAATCGTAGCACAGTAGGGGCTGCCCGCTCATGAACCGCATCTCTGCTTGCTTGATTACTTATAATGAAGAGCATAATCTGCCTCGCGCGCTGGCGTCACTGGCGGGGGTCGTCGACGAAATTGTGATCGTCGATTCCGGGAGCACCGACCGCACAGAGGAACTGGCTCAAGAACACGGCGCCAGCATTTATTTCCGCGAGTGGTCGAGTTATGGCGAACAAAAGAACTTTGCCGCGGAGTGCGCGCAAAACGAGTGGATCTTTTCCATGGATGCCGATGAAGAATTGAGTAGCGCACTGCAAACGTCTTTGCTGGCTTGGAAGAAAGCTGAGTCAAAATTTCCGGTTTATGAGGTGGCCAGAAAAACGTGGTATCTGGGCGCCTGGATCAACCATTCCGGCTGGTACCCGGACTTTCAAAGGCGGCTTTACAATCGCGATGAAGCGCGATTTTCCGGAATCATTCACGAATCGGTGCGTTTTGTGGGACCTCCGGGAAGGCTCAATGGTGATCTGCTGCATTACACGGTGCGCACTTTCGAGGAGCACGAAGCAAAGGTAGAAAAATACGCGGAGCTCGCTGCTCAGCAAATGCACTGGGAAGGCAAGCGGCAGTGGCGACTCGCTATGCTGCTGGCGACGCCCTGGCGTTGGTTTTACACTTTTATTCTGCGCGGTGGTTTTCTGGATGGATATCGTGGAGCGCTTATCGCCAAAATGGCGGCGCGTTCGGTACGCCTGAAATATGCCAAGCTGGGAAAACTAATCCAAACAAAAAAGCTTGAACGCGAACGCAGGCCCACTTCGTGAACATTCTGCTTGTGGATCTCGAGTCGGAATGGCGTGGCGGTCAAAATCAGGCGCTGCTTTTGCTGAAAGCCCTTAATGCGCGGGGCGACTGCGCGGAACTGGTGACGGTCAAGGGTTCCGTTTTAGGCAGGCGAGCTGCCCGCCGGCGCCTGAAAGTGCACTTCGTTATGCCCCGAGGGGCACGGATTTCCGCAGCCCTGAAAATTCGCAGCCTTACGAGGCGTGGCTCGTTTGATGTGGTGCATGCGAATGAAGCACATGCCGTAACAGCTGCGTGGCTGGCCGGAGTGCACCGTCGAACAGCTTTTGTAATTTCGAGACGCGTCGGATATCCGTTGGCTAAGAGCTCGCTGGCCCGCGCGCGCTACAGAGCTGCGGCCCGAATTGTGGCGATCTCACAATGGGTTGCCGAGCGGCTGGTGGAGTCGGGAGCGCCGAAAGAAAAAATCTCCGTGGTTTATGAAGGCGTGGAAATGCCCGCAAACCCGCGACTGCAGTCGCCCCATCTGGCTCGGATGCGATGGGGTGTTGCCGGGGTTTCCGATGACGCAAAGGCGGCCAGAGAATCACCGCTGTTGGGTTCTGTGGGAGTTTTGTCTCCTGACAAAGGGCACGACTTGTTGATTCGAGCTCTGGTCGAGTTGCGCAAGGAATATAGCGGTTGCCGGCTGTTACTCGCGGGTGATGGGCCGTCTAGGCCAATGCTGGAAGGTTTGGCAAGAGAACTTGGAGTTCACCAGGCGGTGATTTTTGCGGGATTCGTCACTGACATCGAGTCGGTGTATCCCGCCTTGGATGTGTTTTTGTTTCCGTCGTCTTTTGAAGGGCTGGGGACTTCCCTGTTGGCGGCGATGAGCTATGAAGTTCCTTCGATCGCGTTTCGATGTTGCGCATTCGGGGAAATTATTGAGAACGAAAGAAGCGGATTACTGGTGGAACCAGGCGACTTCGAGGGTATGGTCGGCGCCGTTAGGCGACTGTTGCAAGACAGGAAGTTCGCGCGAGACATCGGAGCAGCTGGCCGCGAACGCATCGGGAAGATATTCTCCAGCGATCACATGGTGGAAGAGACGAAGAATGTTTATCGCGAAGTTGTGCAGGATAAACTGGATTCGCGCCTAACCAAATTCCATGCGAGCAAAACAGAGTGAAGGCCATCCGAGAGCCAGTAAATGTGAATCAGAATAAACGTAAAAAAGCAAAAAGCGCCGGACGTTTGATGCTCGTCGCGGCGCTTAAAGCTCAGTAAAAATTTGCGCTAGTTTACTGTTTTTCCCTTTTTCCAGCGGTCCCCTCCTATCCGCCTGCCGAATTCGTCAAGCGTTTTTAGAATTAAACAACCCATCGTCCTTTGGCTTCCAGGAACTCCACCCCAACTGCAAAGCCGTCGCTTTGCAGCGGTTGGCAGTAGGCCACTCGAGCCATGGAACGAAACTCTCCAGTGCGTGAGGCGAAAGTTAGTTTTTCGCCTTGTTCCCAGCGGCGCATACTCACCACACGCGCGCCGCGCGCACTTACATTTTCTGTAAAAGTCGATTCGGTACCGGGCAGTCTGCGATGTCCATCGAGGAACACCGGAACTTCCATGAGAATGCGCTGCTCTCCGCGGTGATAGGTGAACGGTCGTGTGCGCGGGGCCATAATGTTCACAGGCACGCCGCGATGCGCGTGAAGTTTTGCACGTTACTGTTGCCGTGATTTTTCATGCGATACAAAGCGCGATCTGCAGCACCCAGTAATTTTTCAGCGGAGTCGCCATCTTCCGGGTAGCAAGCCACGCCGGCACTGGCGGAAAGGGATGGCGCTTCGTCTTCCGAGGAAAGACGTTCGCGAATGCGGGTGAATACGCGAGTGGCAATGTCGCGGCCGGCCTCCGGCAAAATCAACGCAAACTCGTCTCCGCCGTAACGCGCGGCGGTATCGATGGCCCGCGAGTGATTGCGTAGAATTTTCCCCAGGCGAACGAGAGCGCGGCTGCCAGTCAAATGTCCGAAACGGTCGTTGATCGTTTTAAGACCGTCCATGTCGAGCAGCACAATGCTGAAAGGGTGGTGAGTGCGGCGAGAGCGATCGAGTTCCGCTTCGATAACGCTGATGAGCCGGCGATAGTTGGCTAGCCCGGTGAGTGGATCGGTGACGGCCATGGAACGCACCTGATCAAACAAGCGAGCCTGATCCAGCAAAGCGCCCCCCAACATCACCACGTAGCCGGTGGTCTTGCTCAGTTCAGCAAGGAAGAAGGGTCCATCGAAAAGCTGGCGAGAGAAGGCAGCCGACACGTGGCAGATGACATTGAGCGAGGCCACCAGGAAAAGTGAATAGTCGTATAGAGAAGGAGCGGTTTGAGACTTCTTGTCGCTCTTGAGGCGATACCAGAAGCACACCGCAGCCAAAAGGAATAAGCACCCAGGGAACAGATCCCATGGGCGAGACAACGCGCTGCCGTGCTGCGCAAGAGGATCTGAAGGAGCAGCCAGAAAGGCCGCACTCGTGACGTAGGCGGCGATGGCAACGACAAGCAGTGCCCCGGCCGTTTCGCGGCTAGGCTGCCGCGCTGTGGGCATATAGC
Source organism: uncultured Acidobacteriota bacterium (assembly GCA_963733775.1). Taxonomy (GTDB): domain Bacteria; phylum Acidobacteriota; class Terriglobia; order Acidiferrales; family UBA7541; genus Acidiferrum. The sequence continues at coordinate 257,298 of CAVTEE010000008.1, forward strand.
GTTCCACCGCGATGGCGGCAAGCAGGAGAATCGCTAAAAGAGTGCGGCTGACCATCCAACCGGTGGGAACCCTCGAAAGAACCACGTGGCCGGAAGCGAGAGCCTCATTCAGCCCAAAATAACCCATAGTCTCGATAATGCCGGAAAGGACAAATCCGAAAGCGAGGATAAGAGCGGTGCGATCATGAGTGCCACGGAAACGTACCAGCGCGTTTGCGGCGTAACAGAAGCTGAGTAATGTGCCGCCGACTTCCAGATACAAATAGGTTTGCGGGGAACCAACAAGACTGGCCTGTCGCAATTCAATCATCAAGGCAGGGAAAACTGCCAAAGTAACAAGGGCAACGCTGAAAATTGTCAGCGAACGACGATAGTCGGCCGGCTGTTCAGCCCGCAGATACCCGACGATTTTGCCCCAACCGCCCACTATTACCCCCAAATGCCTAAGAAAACGTGACAACTACCTAAGGAATGCAAGTGGGTGCCCGTTCAGGCGGGGAATTTGACTATTGTAAATAGTTGAAAATATGATGGTTATAGAAGAGGCGAGGAATTATGAAAAAGTTCTAATTGGGGCGAGACGCGGAAAACAGGGGCATTACGGGACTTTCCAACAGATATTTCTAATGTTTCGTTGTGGTTAACCCGTTCACAAGGCCAGTATCAAGACGGACTCACGATAGTCTCAAGCTGAGACTGTCTCACAGCCCGCGTGACTAGAGACAGACTAGATCTTCGGCTTCGGAGGCGGTAAATCGCGCGCGGTTACCGTGTCTACAAACCCGCAGGCGTTGTGGGTGCCATCGCAAAATGGCTTATTCATGGAACGTCCGCAGCGACACAGGCCGACGGTGGTGCGACCGCCCAAGCCGAACGGCTTACCCTGGGGGTCGACCAGCTCGAAATCGCCTTCGATACGCAGGTTTCCGTTGCTGTTTACGGTGATTTTTGTGCCCGCCATTTACGCTCCTGAGATTTGTTGAAAATGTACGATCAATGTGCAACTCACAACATGATTAATACTTCGGCACGGAAGGATCCACTTCATCTGACCAAGCGAGAATGCCACCCTTGAGATTAAGTATCTTACGGAAGCCCGCCTTGCGCAAAAAGTCGACGGCCTCGGCGGAACGTTTTCCGCTGCGGCAGTGAGCCACGATTTCTCTGGAAGAATCGAGCTCGTGGACGCGCCGCGGCAATTCGCCCAGTGGAATCAAATGCCCGTTGAGATTGCAAATCTGAAATTCGTGCGGTTCGCGCACATCCAGAATAAACAGGTCATCACCGCGGTCCAGCCGCGATTTTAAATCCCGCGGACTTATTTCTGGGACTTGCACGTCCGGCCCAGGCGCTTCCTCTCCACGCACGCCACAAAATTCATAGTAGTCGATCAGTTTGGTGATGGTGGGATGATCGCCGCACATAGGGCAGCTGTGATTCTTGCGCAGCTTCAATTCACGAAACTTCATGGCCAGTGCATCGAAAAGCAACAAGCGGCCTTTCAGACTTTCACCCGTGCCCAAGATGAGCTTGATGGTTTCCATTGCCTGGATGGAGCCAACAATTCCCGGCAGCACGCCAAGCACACCCCCTTCCGCACACGACGGGACAAGGCCGGGAGGCGGTGGCTCAGGATACAAGCAGCGATAGCACGGTCCATCAGGCATGCCGAACACGGTCACTTGGCCCTCGAATCTGAAAATGGAACCGTACACGTTAGGCTTGCCGAGCAGGATGCACGCGTCGTTTACCAGATAGCGTGTGGGAAAATTGTCCGTGCCATCGACGATGATGTCGAAGTCCTTGAAGAGCTCGAGAGCGTTCTCGCTAGTCAGCTTGGTTTCAAAGGTTTCGATCTCGATGTCGGGATTAAGATTCGAGAGACGAGCTTGCGCGGCCAACGCCTTGGGCTTACCGACATCGTCGGATCCAAAAGTTACCTGCCGCTGAAGATTGGTGAAATCCACCACGTCGAAATCGACCAGGCCCAGATGACCTACTCCAGCTGCCGCGAGATATAAGCCCAGCGGCGCGCCAAGCCCGCCCGTGCCAATCAACAGCACTTTGGCGTTTTTCAGCTTCAGCTGACCCTCCATGCCGACTTCCGGCATGATCAGATGGCGGCTGTAGCGGAGGATTTCTTCGTTGGTCAAGGTCGTCGCCTTGCTTGTGGGGCTCGGCTGCGATGTTATCGGCTGAACTTTTGTAGACATTGTAATTTCCTCTTCTGAAACTGTTGCGCGTTCCTGATTTTAGATATTTCTTCGGTTCTGAGCTTGGCAGATGCGCCGCGTTACGTGCGCGTCGCTAAACGAATCCGCCGGCGATAGAAGGGACGATACTGATCGTGTCGCCATCTTTGGTCGGCGTATTTTCCTTGGATAGATAGCGAATGTCTTCATCGTTCACATACACATTCACGAAGCTCCGCAGCTTGCCATCTTCAGTGAAGAGATGTTTGCGCAAATCACCAAACTTCACGGTTAATTGTCCGAGGGCTTCGCCAACCGTTTTGGCGGAAACTTCAGTCGAATCGGCCTTACCCGCATACACGCGCAATGGCGTGGGAATAATCACTTTTACAGACATCTAAGCTCCTCTTTCTACGAAAAAAACTTCGCGGTGAAGCGACTTCAGGAAGCAACCCGCTGTAAGCCAATTTCTTCGCTTTCGAACTCGGTGCGATCGTCGGCGAGCCGCCACGAAGTCATTTCTTCGGGAATCCTGTTCGCCACGCTCACAATAATGTAGCTGTACCACGGCCAGGCATGATCGCGGTCGTATTGACTGGGGCGCGCCGGATGATCCGGATGCGAATGATACCACCCGACGACTTCCAGGCCTTGCTGGCGAGCGGCTTTTTCGGCATCAAGAACGTCCTGGCTGGTCACCGAGAAACGGTTGTTGGGAGAATCATCGCGGCGATTTACAAGGGGATGTAGCCCATGAATCTCGCGATAGACTCGCCGATCCGCAACTTCTGTGTCTCGACCAAGAAGCGCGCCGCAACACTCGTGCGGATATGTCTGCGCTCCATGGGCGCGAATCTTGTCGGCAAGCTCGGAACTAATTTTTAGGTGCGCTGTGTTGCCCATGAGAACTACTCCTCATCCCAGAAACGTTCGCTCAAATACTTTGCCGCGGAATCGGCGAACACTGTGACGATCAACGCGTGTTCATCGGCGGGAATTGACCCGGCCACTTGCAAACAACCCAGAAGTGCAGCCGCTGCACTGGGGCTCAGCAACAAGCCCTCCTCCCGCGCCGCGACTTTTACCATGCGATACGCTGCTTCCGTGCCTACCTCAATATTTTCGTCCGCCAGCGTTTCGTCGTAGATGGCCGGCACCAGCGCTGTGGCCATGTGCTTCCATCCTTCCAGACCATGAAACGGGGCGTCAGGCTGCAGGCTGATACAGCGAATGCGAGGATTCAATTCTTTCAACCGGCGAGTCACGCCCATAAAGGTGCCACTGGTGCCGAGGCCCGTTACGAAATGGGTAACCCGCCCTGCGGTCTGCTCCCAAATTTCGTTGGCGGTGCCGTAATAGTGCGACTGCCAATTGGCAGGATTGCTGTACTGATCGGGATAAAAATATTTTTCAGGATCGGCCGCGACCATTTCGTGCACACGTCGAATTGCGCCATCGGTGGCTTCATCGCCCGGAGTAATCTCCAGTGTTGCTCCGTACGCGGTAAGAATGCGCTTCCGCTCATCTGAAGCACTGTTCGGAAGGCACAGCGTCACCGGATACCCCAGGGCGGCGCCGATCATGGCGTAGGCAATTCCGGTGTTCCCGCTGGTGGCATCAATAATGGTTTTACCCGGCACCAAAGCCCCGCTTTTGAGCCCAGCATCGATCATTCCTAAAGCCGGGCGGTCCTTCACCGAACCTCCGGGATTGAACCATTCGGCCTTGCCGCAAATCTCCACGTGTTCAAATTCACGGCCAATACTTGCTAGCCGCAACAGAGGAGTATTGCCAATACGCGCGAGGACGGATTCCCCTGCGCGAGCAGACGAATAATGCGGGGTGCCGGTGGAGGAAGCCATTTGTTTCGTCGCGAACATACTCGATTTCAGCCGGTGGTGCAGGCAGCTATTAGATGCCCGACACTACAGCGCAGATATAATGGCCTTCGCAGCCTTTAATGATAATACGGATAGATAGCGAAGGGCCAAATGGGCCGCCGCTTGGTGGACGGGCGTTGCGATTACCTGCTCAGGACCGCTGGAGATCTCGACGTAACTACGTTTTCGCGATGGTCTGACTATTTTCGACAAACTCGCCATTTTACCAAATCAACGAATAAACCCAAGAAATGCCGGTCATTTAGCGGCAGCGTGATGATCGTAACTGATGACTCGCGTAATCTTCCACGCCCCGTCTTTGTATTGCCATAAGTGAACGAACTTCCCTTCGCCAACGCCCTCCTTGGCTTCATTTCCGGGGTGATGAAAGCGATGAACGCCCATTTCGACCGCGCCATAGCCTTTCATGTAATAAACCTGCAGGGTCCCTGGAACAAGCTCGCGGGTGACTTTGCCGCAAATATTCTTTTTCACGCTCTCGGTTAAATTTGCTTTACCCAGGGTCACACCTCCCTGGTCATGGTAAAACTCCACGTCATCGACAAAGAATGACGCGAACTTATCCAAATCACATTTGTTGTAAGCGTCGAAGAGTGACGCGTCCAGCGTAGTTAAAGCTTTGTCCAGTTCCGCTTGGGAGTTGATTTTGTCCAGACCCGGAACCGTTTGAGCATTCACTCGGCCAATTCCTAAAGAACACAACGCGAAGAACAACAGCAGTCTTGTAACGGCAAAAACGGCTCTCATGTGCCCTCATTTTGTTCGAAGGTGATTACGGATGAAGGTACGTCATGCGCGACAAAATGTTCCCGCCGTTAGACTGGCGTGATGAAAGATATGAATCAGAAACCCATTTTTCGCGATCGCTTAGTTCTTGTTAAGTGACAAAGAGGAGGGAGGACAATAGCGCGTCAATAATCAAGCGAAGTCTACTCGTATGCTTTGGCAGCGAAGAGTCTCAAATACTTACGGTTTGAGTTTTGACCACTGCTTCGTCGGAAGCGATCCGCCCGTCACGAATATAAATGATGCGATGCGCATGCTGCGCGATATCGTGCTCGTGAGTCACCAGAATAATGGTATTGCCCTGCGCGTGCAGGTTCTGAAACAAGTTCATAATTTCGTCGCCGGTTTTGGAGTCGAGATTTCCGGTCGGCTCGTCGGCCAGCACGATGGACGGCGAATTCACGAGGGCACGCGCGATGGCCACACGCTGCCGCTGTCCACCGGAAAGCTCGTTAGGTTTGTGATGCATGCGATCCACAAGGTCCACACGCTCCAAAGCTTTTTTTGCTTTCTCGATGCGTTCCTCCGAAGGCGTGCCATTGTAAATCAAGGGAAGCTCGACGTTGTGAAGTGCCGTGGCGCGCGGCAGAAGATTAAAAGTTTGAAACACGAAGCCGATTTCTTTATTTCGAATATAGGCAAGCTCATCGTCACCCAGGTCGCTCACCAGCCGGCCCGCCAGCCAATATTTGCCGGAACTGGGCGAATCCAGGCAGCCAATCAAATTCATTAGCGTGGACTTACCCGATCCCGAGGGCCCCATAATCGCTACGTATTCACCCTTGCGTATCTCCAGGTCCACGCCGCGCAAAGCATGCACCTGCTCAGAACCCATTTCGTAGACCTTGGCGAGCTCTTGCGTCTTGATAACCACGCCGGACGACACCAGGTCTTCGCGATACGAATCCACCGAAGCGGCTTCAACAGCCATTTGCATCTCCTCGTATTGCGCTTAGCTTAACTCTGTCCTTCTTCTTCAGGCTTCTTGGGAACGGTGTTGTCTACCTTTACGCTGGACGCCGGTTTCAGGGTGCGCAAGGCTTTATAGCTACCGACCACGATCTCGTCGCCGGGCTGCAATCCCTTGGTAATTTCGATGTCAGTTACGCCGCTGATGCCGGTATCGACGGGCCGAAAAACCGCTTTCTTACCGTTCACCACGAAGACGCCCTGCACTTCTTCCTTTTTGGGATCACCAGGCGCGGGAGGCGGAGGAGCGGCCAAGGTAACGCCAGAACTACCCTTCTTAGCCGCGTCCTTAGCCGCTTGTTCCAAGTCCTTGCGCGTCCGCACCGCCAGCGCCTGAATAGGAATGGCCACAACGTTTTTCTTCTCCGCAGTCTTTATTTTCGCGGTTGTGGAAAGCCCTGGGCGCAAGTTATCAGGGGGCGCAGCAAGCGTGACTACCACCTTGAAATCCTTGGCTTCCTGGGTGCTTGTGGTGCTCTGGGTAGTGGCCAGTCCGGAACTCCGCAACGTGGCCTGCGAACCGATTTCCGTTACCTTACCTTTGAATACTTTGCCCGGGACGGCGTCGATGGTCACATCGGCGTCCTGCCCGGTTCTGACGTTCACAATATCTGTTTCATCGACTTTCACTTCCGCGGTAACCACTGACATATCCGACAAGGTCATCAGGAAGCTTCCGTTCGAATTCTGAATTCCGGGCACCACGTACTCGCCAAGGCGCACAGGGAGATAGCTCACAATTCCGTTAATCGGCGAGATGTAGGTGGTTTTGCTCAAGATGTCCTTGGTGTGGACGAGCACCGCTTTATTTTGGTTCACCATCGATTGCGTCTGATTCAGTTGAGCCTTCAGCGACTGAACCCGGGCCTTGGAAGAGTCAACTGCTGCGAACGCCGCATCATAAGTTGACTTGCGTTGGTCGAAATCCTGCTTAGGAATCAAGCCGTCCTTAAACAGGCCTTGTCCACGTTCCCAATCGAGCTTGGCTTTCTCGAGATTGGCCTGTTGTTGGGTGAGGTCAGCTTGCGCAGAGCGGAAACTGGCTTCCGCCGCCTGGACGCCCATTTCTGAAGAGTTGATAGCCGCAGATTGAGCTTGTACGTCGGCTGTGGCCTGCACGGCTTCCTGTAGCAACAGCCGGTCGCCCTTCTTGATCTTGTCGCCCTCTTTGACCAGGATCTGCGTAATCCTTCCGAAGCCTTGGGCGGTCACGTTGGTATAGGTGGTCGGTTTGATCTCTCCGGAAGCGGTAACCTGGGAAATTAGCGTATCTTGGGATGCAACTTTCGCGGTCTGCACCGTGACTACGCCCTTATTAGCCTGGTTGATGCTGAATAAAACAATCCCACCGAGCACGACCACACCACCGACACCAATCGATACCTTTTGCCAGGTCTTCATCGTTCGATCCTTACGAGGGTCCGCACTGCCGGACACATCACGCCCACAGGCATAAAGACTTATAAAGCTTGGATATACTTTACATACGCCGTAGCTGACCAAAATGTTTCAGAGCTGCAGGCAGGTTACAGGGAAGGGCGACAAACCAGCCGAACCTATGACACCCCACCGTACCGGTTACTCATGCACCATTTTAGTTTCAAAGCAACGAAAAGGGAAGGATACGCTTAAAACCCTTTTCCTTGCGTCCGCAATTCCCCACCATCGCCCCCCGGTTGGACGAAGAAAACCGCATTTCTTCTTCGCGATAATTTGGATAAGCAAAGCAGAACAATCGCAACGCTAATTGATGCTATAATTCTCGCTCGCCGAGTGATTTCTGGCTCACACCGCGGAGAGGTGGCAGAGCGGCTGAATGCGGCGGTTTGCTAAACCGTTTTAGGGAATAAACACCCTAACGGGGGTTCGAATCCCCCCCTCTCCGCCAGATTTTCCCTAACTGCTTCCAGCGGCAGGGCCTTACGCGCACTCCCGTTCCCCACTCTTGCTCCCAGTTTTGGTGCCTCGAACTGCAATTGGGGAACAGTTTGGGGAACAACTAGAGAACATTTTTTCTCCAACTTTTTCATCGCTTCTTCCGCGTCCTGCGTGACCATCTTTACGTAAATGTTGATTGTGGTGGTCACATTTGCGTGACGCAGAATCTGCTGAATGACTTTGTCGGAAACGCCGAGCCGGTGAAGATTCGTAGCCAGTCCGCGCCGGAACGCGTGCCAGCCGTACCACGGAATCTTCTCCGCTTCGAGAGTGGGTCGAATTACTTCCGTCACGAGCGCATCGAGATTCAGCGGGTTCCCCCAGAGATTTCTGAAGATATATCCCTGAGAGGGATTTCCTGAAGACGCTCGATACCGGTCGAGATAAAGTTTCAACTGTGCAATTACCGGGATGGTTCCTTTGCTCTTCTCCCGCTTTGGTTCGCCTACCTGGTTTCGCCATACGGACTGCTTTACCTCGATGGTGTAACCGTCGTAGCTCTGCCAAAGAAAGCCGCGGATTTCTCCCTTGCGGGCACCCGTGAACGCCGCCACGGCAACAATCGTCGCGGCGGGTTCGGGAAGAATCCCGAGCATCCGCACTTCTTCCTCGAGCGTATAACCATGGGTTTCGCCGGCCGGTCGCGCTTTGGGAATCTCCACGTCCCGCACGGGGTTCGCAGAGTCGAGCACACCTTGTCGTCGGGCGTAACGAAATACGCCGCTGAGAAAATGCTTGATGTGGCCGAGCGTTGAGCGGCACAGATCTTCGCCGCGAGCGATTGACGCCAACATCTGCTCGCACTCGAAATTCCGGAACTCGCGCAAGGCTCTGTCTCCATCCGGTTTTATGTAACGCCTCCAGATGTTGCGGTAACCATGAAAAGTTGACCGACGTTTCTGTCGTTCCGCGTAGGGCAAATACACGGTCTCTATGAATCGGTTCAAACTCATCGTGCTCTCCGCAACCAGCGCGCCATCGTTGAGCGGCCGTAAAGTTTTCTCGGCCAACCCTTCCGCTGCGCGCTTGGTCTGGTATGGTCCGGTGGCTTTCGTGAGTTTGCGGGACCTGTGGACCTGCTGCACAGTCCCATTTTCAAGTACCACAGGCTCACGGTATCGGACATACCAAAACATTCCCTTTCGAACTACACATCCTGCCTGTTTCTGACGGGCTCTCTTCATTCCTGCTCCTTTCGTCGAGTCCGTCCCAGGCGCCTGTTGTTCCCCACCACTATACGACGGCGTATCCACAGTTCAAGCGCGGGGCTGCCCCAGAGAAAACGCACATACTTTCCCAAATTCACATGCGGAAGAGGATCTTCGGATCTGGCGCGGACCTGGTCGCGAATCCAGGAAGGCGGAACGGTAAGCCGTCGCGCAAGTTCGCGGCTGTCGATGAATTCATATTCAGTGAGTTTTTCGAACTCGACAACGTTTGGCGGCAAGTTCATCGGGTAAGATTGCCGCTGCAGTTCGTCAACGGGCGAGCCAGGCCCTTCAGTGGCCGGACTGGAAAGATTTTGTTGTGGATATTCTCCGGCAGACATGAACGATCTCCTTCTTCAATGGTCCCGATCACTCAGGTGAAAAAAGTCCTGACGCGGGGTGATATCGCGTTCCGGAGACATAAGCGTGCGTTGGGCTTTCGTCACCGTCAGGCGCGCGTAGTAGCCCGGGTCCGCCTTGTCCTCCGCGCGGTAATCTGCAATGCGGCGAATCACCTCTTCCGGGGCGTCACCGCGGGCAAGAGCTCGCCTCGCATACGCCCAATCGGCTTCCGACTGGCTCCGATGCCCTGCCGGAATTCTCCGCCCTCCCTGCTGTGAGTCTTCCAGGTGACGCGGCGATTCCGGATTACCTTTCTGCACGTGGAAGTCTTGGATGTGATAGACCTCGTTCGGTGGTGTACGATGATTTCCGAACAGCAGGCGCTGGGACTTTCGAACTGTGGAACCGTTGTGCTCGGTGTACAACGGTGCTTGAAACCGTTGTACCAATGGGTGGGAGATTACTTCCAGGTGCTCGTTATCCGCCCGAAGCACGTCATGGCGCCGGAATATACTCGGTCCGAAAGACGCGAGCCTTGATGCGCCGGAGTCGGGAATTATGCGCCGCGGATATCAAAACGCTTGATCAAGCCGTTTTCGATTCGAAACACGTGACCAACCATCTTGTCCGCAAGAAGATTCCCGTTGAGATCGCGCACGAGCTGGTGGACTTCCACAACCACTTCCCCTTGAGGGCCGTGGGCGAACGCGACCGGTTCGACGTGCGGATCGATCATCGTCCACTGACGTGTCCAGTAGCTGCGCACTTCGCCGCGTCCGTGGACATGACCGCCCTCCATGCCGTTTGCCCAAATCACATCCTCGTGCAGCGCCGCGAGCACCGCCTCGATATCACGAGTGTTGAAGCGGTCGTAAACACGTTTCAGGAGGTCCACTTCGTTCGACATTCAAATCTCCCTTCGCCATGGCCCGCGCTGGCGGAAATCCGATTTTCCGACACCTTGCTCTTTTTGAGATCTCGGATCTGTGTTTCGCTCGTCTTGAGCCCCAACGTTTACTGGGGTACTGAGCGGATCGTCGGCAACGGACAAATGGTTCCAGTTTCCGGTTTCTCGTAATCCGTCGAGAACCGTCGCCAAGCGGGGACGTCGCTTTCTCCAAGCGGACCGGATAACTCCCGCTTTGCCCGTCAATCGCCCACAATGGCCAGACCAGACACACTAACCCAGCAGTGGGAGACTGTGCGTCCTTTCATTGTTCATGGCTTGAGCCGGATGCGATTGGTGACTCATGCATGCTGAGGATGTACCAGTGATTTTCAAATTTGCGGCAGAGCATCATGCCCCGGCCCGTGGTGCGAAGCGATGCAGATTCAATGGTGTAGTCATACAAGCTCCAAACCACGTCAGCCACGGCGCGTTGATCCTTCATGCTCATAGAAAGATGGGCGTGCGGGGTGCGACCAAAGTACTGTTTCCGGAAATGATTGGTAGCCTGGTCCCGTCCACGCAATTCGCCACTGGGAGAACTCAGGATGAAATCCGGATCAAAACAAGAGGCCAACATATCTGCGTCCGCATTGTTGAAGGCTTCCGAGCAAAAATGCATAGCTTGCTCCATATCTGCAATAAGGGAAGCCTCAGAGGCACTTGGCGGCGCGCTGCCGAAACGCGCCACGCTACGCTTCAGGTCGATCGTTACGCCCAGCTCCTCCAGCAGGTCCACACCGAGAATTCCATCAAGCGGGCCGCCGCACGCTTTAGCGATCGCGGTCAAGTCAATTGCCGGCAGCCTGACGCCTCGCAGACTGTGGCTACCCAACTTGATCTCGCCGATCCAAACTTCGTGAGCTTTCAAGTCGGTTGTTTTATTCCACGATTGGACATGAACGTCTTTAGTACGCTCGCTAGTGAATGATTTCTCATTGAGTATGGACGTGGCGGCCGTATCAATCAGGAAGCGCTTGTCGGCCTTATCTACCTGGAGAATTGCAACTGGCAGTCGATCGCAGCGCTGCAGCGGGATCTCGCTGTCATTGGCGGCAGCCTGTGCTTCGGCGATCCGGGCATCCAGCGAGACGATCAAACTCGCAAAGAAGAAAACGAGCAAACGCCCAATTCGCATCATTCCCTCGGTCGGTTCGGTTCTGTAGCTTGGTCGATTCGTTGCAAAATTGCAGCGCTGGCGGCGCGGAAGGCACCTGGATCGCGGAACAAGCGCGAACTCCAATTGCCTCCCATGGCAAGCGCTTGAATTTCGAATGCCAGTTGGCCTACATCCACGTCCTTTCGCATTTCGCCGGCGGATTGAGCGTCGCGCGCAGCTCGTTCCAGATGTCCCAGCCACTTCCTCATCAACTCCACGATTCGATCGCGAACGCGTCCGGGGCGATCGTCGAATTCAAGCGATGCGGCCGAAAAGAAGCAGCCTCCGGGAAAAACCCTCGTCTTGCTATAGGAAAGCCAATTCTCACAAAGCGCTCGCAGACGATGCAGCCCACGGAACTTGAATGCGGGGCGGATTACCGCGTCGACGAAGATATCGCGAGCTTCATCGACCACCGCACATTGCAAGTCTTCCTTGGATCCGAAGTGGGCGAACAGGCCGCTTTTGCTGATTCGCAGCGTGGAAGCTAGCCTCCCTATCGTCAGCCCTTCCAGCCCTTCGAGTGAAGCGAGGTTAACAGCCTTCTGCAGGATCGCACGGCGGGTCTTAAGTCCGCGTGGCCGCTGGACTGAACGTTTCAGCCCGCTGCTACCTCGCCGTGGAGAAGCTTCGCCATGTTGATATCCTGTCTTCATCTCGACTACATAATAGCACGACCGTTCGTTTTATTACAAATCGATTTCGGAAAAGAAATTGATGGGCCAAAGTCCAAAAACGCCATGGTCGGGTTAGCGAATAGGTAACTCACATACCATCCGCCCCAAGGCGTATCGCGGGGGTGGTTGACAACATGGGCGCATCGGGTTAGGGTCTGAGTTAGTTAAATAACTGACTCTTCTGAATCCGAGAATATGCGAACGGCACAACCGGACAAGCGAACGCGGCTGATTGAGACTGCGACTAAGCTGGCGTATGGACGCGGTTTCCGACAGACGAGTCTGGCGGACATCGCCGATGCGGCTCGCGTGCCGGTAGGCAATGTCTACTACTACTTCAAAACCAAGGAAGAACTCGCCGAAGCCGTGGTGGAGCGGCGCCTCGAGGAGTTTCGCTTAGCCCGTGCGGAGTGGGACCGCTTGAGTTCTCCGAAGGAGCGGCTGTTAGCTTTCGTTGGTAGGGTCGAAGCAAACCGGGAGCAACTTGCGCGTGGAGGATGTCAATTTGGCGGCCTGTGCTCTGAGTTGCACAAGGAGGGTGGTGCTCTGGCGAAGAAGTCCGCAACGCTCTTCACTGAGCCCATCGGCTGGCTTGAGAAGCAGTTCCGGGCCGCCGGCCACGGTGAGGACTCACGTGAACTTGCAATGCATCTCTTCTCCGCCTTTCAGGGGATGGCTGCCGTGGCGCATGGCACGAATGACCGCGAAGTGGTGGTGATGGAGGCAAAGAGGCTTAAAGACTGGATCGGGACTTTGTGACACGCGGGCGACCGTACATCGCCAATCCCGACCTGGTCGAGCAGTTCGCGACCGGCGCTCCGCTTGCCGAAGTCGGCTGGGAAACCGGATATTCCGACTATCCGTCGGGCGGCGGCCGAGTGAACTCAACCAGAGGGGCTAGTGGACACTCGTCCAATCAATAGTGTCCGAAATGCTCGGAAACTGGGCGTCCTTGATTGGAGGGGATATTTAAGTATGAAACTCACGAGCAATACGATTTTGATCACCGGCGGTGGCAGCGGCATCGGTTACGAACTCACCAAACAACTCACGGGACTTGGTAACACGATTCTTATCACGGGCCGCGATCCATCTAAGATGGACCGTGCAAAAGCGGCCTTTCCAAAAATTCACACCTTTCAAAGCGACGTTTCAGATTCAGACGCGATCGCCACTCTTTATGAAAAGGTCAGCAAACAATTTCCCCAGCTTAACATTTTGATCAACAACGCCGGCATCATGCGTGAGATCAATGTTCACCACGAAGCTGGAAGCCTCGAAGACATCACTCGAGAAATTGAGATCAATTTGAGCGGGCCGATTCGCATGGTGAAACAGTTCTTGCCGCATTTGAAAACAAAATCAGATGGCGCAATCATGAACGTTTCATCGGGATTGGCCTTTGTTCCATTGCCCATTTCACCGGTTTATTGCGCCGCCAAGGCCGGTCTGCATTCGTTCACCGAGTCTCTTCGCGTGCAACTGAAAAACACCAAAGTGAAAGTATTTGAGCTGGCACCGCCGGCGACACATACCGAACTCTTGGGTGCCTTTAATTCTGAAGACATGAAAGGCGTTTCTATCATGAAGGTGGAAGACATGGTTAGAGTCGCCGTCAAAGGAATGCAAACCGATCGATTTGAAATTCGTCCAGGTCAGGCGAATCAACTCAAGATGATGAGTCGGGTGGCGCCTGGATTTATTTTGAAGCAAATGAGCCGATCGGTCGATCGTATGCTCAGGACACAGAATTAATTCGAAAACGAGAATAGAGTGTTTATGAAAATTGTTTTGATCGGCGCAAACGGAAAGATCGGGGAACTGGTTCAAAAGGCATTGGCGGGTGCTGGCCATGAGATGGTCAAGGTCGGACGCAAATCGGGCGATTTCCGAGTCGAGATCGAGAACCGTGAAAGTGTTAGGAATCTTTATCAATCCGTCGGCTCGTTTGATGCCGTGGCCATCGCAGCAGGTGAAGTCGCATTTGCTCCGCTTGCGGAACTCACCGCTGAAAAGTGGCAGTTCTCGTTGGGAAGCAAGCTCATGGGTCAGATCAGTCTGGTTCAGGAGGCAATCCCGTTCATCAACGAAAAAGGATCCTTCACTTTGGTTTCGGGCGTTCTTAATGAAGAACCGATCTTGGCTGGTGTCGCGGGTGCAACCGTCTCGGGCGCATTGGAAGGTTTTGTTCGGGCTGCCGCAATTGAACTTCCCAAGGGATTGCGTATCAATGTGGTGAATCCTACGATCCTAAAAGAATCCGAAGCTCATATGAGTTCGTTCTTTCCTGGAGTGATTCCGGTCGAAGGATGGAAAGTGGCACAGGCCTACAAACGCGCGATTCTGGGGGCGCAAACCGGCCGCGTTTACAAAGTTGATTGAGCTAACTTCCCCAGCGTTTAATTCGAAGACCGTCAGGGCAACATCACAAGAATCGCGGCCGTTGGCTGCCGAATAATTTATGACACAACAAAAACAACAAGCCCTGAGCAGGCAGAACGGAGCAAGAAGATGAGAGCAGCACTCGATAAAAAAGGTTCGGCCCCTGGGCACCTGTCACGGGCGCCTCGTCCGGGATAGGCAAGGAATTCGGGCGGCAAATCGCAGCGCCGGGGATCAACGTAGTGCTGGTGGCCAGGCGAGACGCCTAGCTTGCCGAACTGGGACCGCGCCATCGTCAAAGTATTCCAGGTCGACGCGCAGGGCCGCTACCGTAGAGAAGAATAGGACATGCAGACGTGGGCAAGCTTTTTGCCGCAAAAAGCTCATGGTAGTTTCGACTGGGACGTAGTGACCTAGGTTGTGCGGAAATGCTCCAAGGACCAGCGATTGCGTTCAGAAAAAGTGAGCAAGATGAAAAAGATCACCGCGTACACCAACTGATCTCCGACCACCGACCAATTCTGCGCCAGGGAACTGCCCATCTGTAGAAGTAGCAGAACCAAACTTCCGGCCACCAGCGCATTGCGTGTAAAAAGGCCGAGCAAAATCAGTAAGCCTACGGAAGCTTCGAGCCACGGAAGAACGGAAGTAAATGGCGCTAGAAACCAGGAGGGCACCGGAGCGGCCTGCATTTGTTTTGTGACGTAAGCCAGAAATGCCGCGTGCCCTTCCAGGAGCCGAGTCACCCCATGCAGAAACAGGTTCGTGCCAAAAGTGACTCGCAGAAGAAAGTATGCGATTTCCGCGTTCGATAGCGCTGACTGCTTGCCTGGTTCGGAGCTGTATAGCGGCTCATTCTTCATGGGCGTTCTCTCATTCAAATTACGTTTATTACTGCGCCAGTCAAATCTACCTAGAGTGACGAGTACACCTGAGACATTCGACTCGCGAATGTGATTTACGACAACAAAAAAAGTTACGAATCACTTTGGGTAACGAGCAATTTATTTTGCAAAATCCCTTACCGTAAAATTTACCCCTAATGCCCTTTCCCTTGAAACTTGTATGCGGCACGTGAATCTGATGCTGAGGTTAAATTTATTTGTCCACCAGCCGGGTGATTTGGTTCCACTGCGACCGCAGCCGGCCGAAATACCCGATGCAAGTGCGCGTCAATCCAGCCTACGCGACAAATAAAATAAGAAATAAATTACCCAATAGAAAGGTTGGAAACACATGGAACCGATAGCAAAGAAGATGCGCTATAGAAATAGATTTGGTTTTCCGGCAAGTTATTACCTAGCTCCTGCATTCCCGCCAATCGCTATACATTCAGAAAAAAACTTCGAAATTCACTAACCAAGTAGGATGGGCAGAAGGACGCCTAAGCTAAGAGCAAAAAACCACAGTGCGGGCGCGGGAGTTCCCAGCGGACGGAGGCGGCGACGTTCTCTTGCCGCAGTGCGAGGATCCAAAAGCAAATAACGTGTGTAGTGCTGATCGAACAAGGAAAAAACCAAAGCCGTTACTACGCCATAGATCAAATGTCCAAGTAGAGATGGCAGGAGAGCCGACACGGCGTCCGTGCTCCAATCACACACCCCAGTCAGCAGCAAAGGCAGCAGCGTCAGCGGCCCGAGATACCACCAAATCAAACCGAACAACCATCCCCATCCGATACTCGATCCCGAACTGGATGTTTCGTTTCGGAATAACAGGCCGTAGCTCATCCCGATCACGGCGCTCACTGCCAAGTGAATAAGGATTGGGCGAAACCCTACTAAACTTGCGCTCACCCCCGCGATTTTAGGTAACACGCCGGTGGCCATCATTATCGGCAAGGACGCGAGGCCGCCAACAAAACCGGCCGTGACGCCCCATCCCAGCGAACGAAGTATATGCAGGCCGGGTCCTTCGATCTGGCGGTTTAACGGGTCAGACTGAATGAACAAACGAACCCAAATCTTGTCGATGGTCCCATACGCGACTCCCAAAATCAGTCCGTATAATATATGTCCCACCAGCGAGCCAAACACCGCGCTGCCCTGCTCCGCCGACCAATCGATAGGCTTTCCAGCAGCAAGCGGCGATAACGTCAGCGGTCCTAAAAACCACCAAAAAATTCCAAAGCCGAGTCCCCATCCCATGCAAGACCCGTAGCCTCGAACATCTCTCTGAAAAAGCAATCCGAAGAACACACCGATGAAAAACGCCACTAGAAAATGCAGAGCGATGGTCTTGGGGCGAGAACTGAGTTCACCAAATCCCACCAAGAGAGGAAAGTAATCGCCGGAAGACACCCACCTGCCAAAAATTAAACCACCCAGCGTGCCCGAAACGCCTCCAGCCACGATGGCGCGGGGCCACGCGAATTTCCGGTCGGCACTGGAAGTGCGCAAGGCTCCGCGAATGCCGAGTCCCACACCGACTGGCATTCCGATGCAGAGCAAATACCCGACGAGCTCTGGGAAATGAGCTCGCGCGTCCTGAAGCATCGTGGCGGAATGTCCGCTAAGAGATGCAACGTAAAAAATCCTGCCAGATGAAATTACCCACAACAAGAACGAGGAAGCCAGACCCCAGATCAGTCCTGCACCCGGACTTGACACGCGTTGGGCGAAGAATAATCCGAACATTAGGCCAAAAATTGCACCGAGGAATCCGCCGGAGACAGTTGAAGTGTGGTTTACAGCACTCTGTAGCAGACCGCCCGATGCACCCAAAACGCAGCCCAGCAGTGGCTCAATCCAGGACGATGATCGAGAAAGAGTCGCTGCGATCGGCTGATCTGCAATGGATTGCGTTTCAAGCATAGGTCGCGTCTACTTCAGGTCAACGGTCTGAACGATATCGCGCGGGAAAAATAATTCGATGTTCCAGTCTATAAGCACGCGAATTTTTCGCTCCAGGCCAGGCAACTTCAAAAGATATATAGTCCGCCACAGAATCCACGCAAACAAACCAGAGAAGCGCCAGAATGTTTTCCCGGCGAAAGGCACGCGCAACTCCGCACAAGCGGTCTGATGACCCACAACGCACAGCGCTCCCAGTGAATCGAAATGAAACGCGGGTGCGGGCCAGCCATTAATCCTGGCAATGATGTTGCTCGCAAGAACTTCAGCCTCGCGCAAAGCGAACTGTGCCGTTGGCGGACAGAGTTGGCCGGTCATTGCATCTTTTACCGCGGCGCAATCGCCGATGGCCCACAAACCGGGGTGCCCCGGCAGAGCCAGATTGTTATCCACTACCACCGCACCGCGCTTGTCCTTTTCTATGGCGACGGACTGCAACAATGGATTGGGCGCCGTGCCCGCGGTCCAAACCAGTGTCTTGGTGCGAATCTCGCCATCTCCAAGCGACACGACGTCATCCCCCGCGTCGGTAATGCGAGTGTTCAGGCGAAAAGTCACTCCGCGCATTTCCATCTTTTCTTGCGCATAACGCGCGAGCGACTCGCTTAACTCCGGCAGGATACGGTCGCGCGAGTGAACCAGCACGACGTTCAGCTCCTCTGAATGAAGCGTGGGATAGTCCACCAGTATGCCGTGTGCGAAATCGTTCAGCGCACCAGCCAGCTCCACTCCCGCAAATCCGCCGCCCGCGATAACAAAAGTAAGAAGCGAAGAACGCAGATGTGGGTCCGGCTCGCGATCGGCGCGCTCGAACATTTCGATAACATGATTCCGGATGCGAATGGCATCGAGAAGACTCTTGAAATTAAATGCGCGCTTCTCAATATTGGCCATCCCAAAATAATTTGAGACCGATCCCAGCGCAAAAACCAGGTGGTCATAAGGAACAGTGCGCAGCCCGGCCGCTCCCTCTGCAGTTGAATCGCTGCTGTCCAGTGTGACCAAACGCTTTCCCAAGTCCACCTCACGCACCATACCTCGGATGAATTCAGTGCGGTGCAGCGCGCTCCGCAATGGAGTGCTGATGTGACTGGGCTCCAGGCTACTGCCAGCGACTTCCGCGAGCATGGGAGTAAAAAGAAGGGCGTTCGTCGCGTTAACGAGCGTGATACTGGTCGAAAAGTCTGTTCGCAACTTCCTCTCAAGACACTCCGCCGCGTGCATTCCCGCGAATCCGCCGCCTAAAATGACGATGCGATTTTTCACAGAGACCGTGGAAACCATCGGCTCGGGTTCGGGGCCAAAAAACAGCGCGGCAAGATCTTGTAATGCCTGGATGGCAATCCCCAGCATCGCACCGTACACCACCCATGCCACTAAAGCGGGAAAATGCTGTCGCATTTCTTCCGCGCTCCACTCTGGCCTCTGGCCCGCCATGATCGGCACCGCGATTACACTAATGAGACCCCATAGCGGAATACCAAGGGAGGCCCCCGCCATGAGGTTGTCCACGTACGCCCGGCGCGTCGGCCTTATTCCGGCGGAATACATAGCGCCAACCAGAACGCCCAGTAATGAATTGACGGTTGAACAATGAGGCGTAGCTACTAAAACGATGCTGGCGATGGCACCGCCTAAAATACCAATCAAACATCGGCGTAATATGCGGTTCATAGAAACTTGCAGTCCGAAAGCATTCAAATCGCCCTATCTATGCAGCGCAACGCTATAACGTAACAATGCTCACGACGAGCACGAGCAGTCCGCTTCGCGTCCCGATGTGATTCAGAACCGGCCAGAAAGTTCCAGTCGGCAGACGATTATTCCGAAGAACCCCGCGTTCCGCTATTAACGGTAGAATGTGCGAGGCCCATAACCGCGAGATTAGTGAACCAATGGAGACAGCGCAATGGACGATATGTATGCCATCAATGCCGCCAAGACAGAATTTCGAGAGTGTTTTAACCTTGGCGATACCTCCAAACTCCTGGCCATTGCTGACCCGGATTTGGTTAGTTTTACCGACGGCGCGCCAAGCGAATTCGGCCAGAGTGGATTGAATGTGTTGAAAATTCGATTGGAGAACTTATTCGAGCACTTCACGGTAAAGCTCGTAATTATCGTGGTCGAGATCCGCCTGCAGGGCGACATTGCCTACGACTACGGGTGGCATAACTTCACCCTCACACCCAAACACGGCGGTGAAGCCAAACATCGCCGGGATCGCTATGTGGACATCTGGCGAAAAAACAAAGAAGGAAATTGGAAGCTATGGATGTACATCGATAATCAAGACGTCGCGGATTCCCTGCCAGAAAGCGAACTTACTCGCGCGGCACATTAGGGGGCAGTTCTCGAATCTTGTCGTACAAGCGCTTATTAAACCCTTCCGGCATCTGAAACAACGTTCCGTCGCCAACCAACCCCACGACGTTTCGCGTTCCGTCCAGTACCGCGGTGCAGTGTGCGCAAGCGCCGAAGTGTTTCTCCATTCTTTCGCGTAGATCGACAGAGATATCCTCGTCGAGATAATTCGAGATCTCGCGCCACACTTCAACGCAGCTAATTTCAATTGTCGGCATTACGTCCTTCTCTCGTCACCACGGCCTAACCTTTCGATAGGGTTGCCCTTTAATCCAGCAACCGTCGATTCCAGGGGCTAAACTGTCCCTCAAGAGCAATCTTGCACGATGTAGTCGAGTCTTCACACTCCCTTCTGAAATTCCCAGGATAGTGGTGGTTTCCTTGATGCTCAAGCGCTGAACGTCCCTCAATATCAGAACCTCGCGATAATTCGCGCTGAGCGACCTGATGGCGTCCTGCACAGCTTGCCGTATTTCATTTTCTTCCAGCAATTCGGAAGGAATCGGCCGCCAATCGGCATAATCTTTGGGCCAGAATTCTCCATCTTCGGCCTGCTGCGAGTCATCTATGGATTCGTAAAGATTCGCGTGGGCTTTCCGCAATTTCATTTTTGCTTCGTTATAAGTGATTTGTACCAGCCAGGTACTGAACCTTGACTCTCCGCGAAAGGTCGAGAGCTTGGAAAACGCCTTTAAAACCGCCTCCTGCGCGACTTCCTCGGCGTCGGCTGGATTTTTCACGATCGAGATGGCAGTTGCGTACACCATGCGCTCGTAAGGGCGCACCAGCTCATAGAAAGCCTCTCTTTCGCCCTCGCAGACCCTCTTTATCAGTTGTGCTTCGTCGGCTCGCGATTGCGACTGTATTGCGCTCATTTGCACCAACGAGTTCTTATCTCGACTCGGAGCAGCCGTTCCTTGAGGATAAGTGTCACTACCCACAGCACACACTCTTCGTCACATAGATGCGATTCGCCAAGAAGGAAAAAGTTTCAGAGGTTCGCTCTTCGATCATGAGGTCCCCAAATTAGGCGTCCGGCGCGACAAGTTCATAGGAAGATGTGAGCTGCAGTGTCTTGTGGAAAGTTCGGTACAACGGGCAACGCATGGCGTACATGCCGTGCACTCTCTCGACCGTGTCTTTGACGTCTTGCGGCGCAGTCAGCTTCATGGCCACGTGGATCCGCCGGATAACCAGCACATTTTCTTCCGTTTCGACTTCGCCGGTTACCTCGGCAGTGAGCTTTCCATTGCTTGCATCGATTTGGCGCGCTTCCAGCGCACCTCCAAATGTACCCATCATTCAACCAGCAGTCGCGGAAATGACGTAGTCGATGGTTGAGGAATGTGATTCTTTCAATTTGGCCGGATCCACCTTGTAGTGCTCCGCAATGGCTCCGTGGACGCTAAAAATCACCGGCTGGGCTTCACCCGGCAAATGGGCCACGCGATACGGTCCTTGCTTTCGTTCAATGCGCGATTTGGAAACATAAACAACATCACCCATGGCTTACTCCTTTAATTCAGCAATGAACCCAGTTTCATCCTTCGAATCGCTATTTGTGCCGAATGTCCTCCGGAGATCGTTTGAGGTCGAGGGGAAGAACCTCGAATTCCCAACTCAACGGCACAGACGTTGGAGGGTAGCATACCGTTTTGTCACAGGCCTGATACTTGAGCTCCCCTTTGATGGCGACGGTCCTTTTGTGGGACACCACAGCGCGAAGAGCATCCGAAGTTTTAGACGGTATCACCGTGAGATCCTGGGTGATGCGAAACTTTCCTTCAAAAACGGGAACCTGTTCCTTGATGGCCTCGAGGTAAAGTGTTTTAGATCTGGGGTAAACGACGGGCTGAAATTCGATTCCTGGAATCTCCTGCAAACCGAGCTGAATCGGCTTGTAACCTTGCACTCCGGGAGAATAGACGTGTACGTCCGGCGGAAGTTCGATTTCGGCAATCAAACTGACCCTGCCGCCCGGTATGACGCTGCGATCAGATTGTGCAAGAGTGAGCTGAAGATGCGGCGCTTGGACATTCTGCATTACCTCGGCGCTCAGCTCCGGAAAAAGTTTTGCAATAACATTATTCGCCGTCAATCGATCCGTATACTTCGGCGTGAAATACTTTTCGCGAATCACGCCGCTGGAGTCGACGTAGAAGAATCCGGGGTAGGCCATCCCTTTGGTCATTCCCTGGGCTTCGCTGTTGAGCACGTGGAAGCTGCGAATGACTTCGGAATTCGGGTCAGCCAACAGAGGGAATTCGATTTTGTGACGGTTGGCGAAGTCCTGCAGGATAGACGGACTATCGTAGCTGATAGCCGCGAGCTTCAGTCCCTGCGCCTCAAATTTCTGTTTTGCATTTTGCAGCTGCACGAGCTGCGCTTTGCAGAAGGGTCACCAGTCCGCGGAGCGGAAGAACAGCAGCACCGTGCCTTTGGACCCCTTGAGTGTTTCGTTTGATTGCTGATGGCCGAACTGGTCGCTTAGCGCAAACGCCGGTGCCGGGGAGCCGGTGTCCAGTCCAAGAACCGGCTCAGCAGGCGGTGTAGTGGGCGGATTCTCCTGCCCGCCCGCAAATATAAACAAACCGAATAACGAAAAACAAAGAGTAGCGAATTGTGGTTTCATCATGCTCCGTTTGGTTAGTTTCTTTGCTGTGCTGTTAGCGAACCACTTGTCAACGAACAACCCCGACAGATGGCAGTTGTGTGAAATTAATTAGAAAACCGAGCGGACGCCACGCCCAGCACCCGGCCTGCGGACTGTTCCTGGATGATTCCCACGATCCTCAGGTGCCCTCGGCTCTCGTTACTCACATTGACGGTAACGTCCTTAGAGACTTTGTCAGTTTTATTCACCGTCCCCACTGGCACGAGGCTGCGCAACACGGCAACGTGTTTCAATGTTCTTCCAGCGTTCTCTCCGCGGCTAACTTGCGAGACATCGCTTTCGTCGGCTATCGCCAGGTAGAGGTTCGCCGAACGAGTTCCGAGTGTGGGCTCAAGAGGACCTGCCTCAACGTGCATGCTCACCTTATTGTTGTTCTCGAAATGAACTCCGGACAGACTCAACGGCACCTTTACAAATCTGCTTTCATTTTCTACTGCCTCGATCGCGCCGCGCTCGTCGCTACCAACCAGCTCCGCGTGTCCGTCAACGACCATCTGCGGCGTGTAGACACCGCTGCGGCCGAAGTGTGCCGCGTAGGCACTTTGCCGTTCGCTGTATTCATGGGAAGAGTACGGATCCTTCCACCCGATATCGTTCCAATAATCCACATGCTCGCTGAGAACGATGAGCTCGGCTCCGTTCACTGGCTGCGACCGATCCAGCTTTTCCAAAAGAGCATCGGCTGGAGGGCAGCTGGAACAGCCCTCGGACGTAAAGAGTTCTATCAGCACCGGCGTGCGCGAGCCGTCATCGCGGCCGGTAACCGCCGGCGCGCTCGCTCCATGAACGAATTGAACGGAAATAACCGCCAGCACTGAGAGCGCCAGTACTAAAGTAATTTCAAAACTGAAACGCATCATCCCGCCTGCCAACCGATTGATATTTTTCATTGGTCCCTGAACTTTCTGGATCGCCGCAATCGGCTCTCCGATGCCGTGCCACGCTTGCCTCCTGATTCACAGCTCCTATTCGGAACTCGCCCCGCCACATCAATGGGAAGACCGACGGAGAGCACCGTCATCCCTCGTTTAGTCATGCAACAGTTGTTCCAGCAATTCAATGAGATAGACGAGAAGGATAAAGGATTCAGATTGATCACGAAATTCTTGCGTCAGCTTCCAAACGACCACCATCCGCGACCGCAAAGTCAAACTCCAACTTTTCACAGTTCAAGCCGGTTGGAAGTTGCCCACGTCGAATTGTGGAAACTTTAGTACCGCGAGTCCATCTCACCCTTTGTACACGGTTTGCGAATAATTGTTGAAGAGTGCTGGCTAGTTGCTTTCTAGAAGCTGCGACCGCGCCGATCAGCGACAAGAACCCAAACGTTTCCGAGGAGAAACATTGAAAAATCAATATCTGAGAATTTTACTCGCAGTTCTTTGCTTTGCAGTTATGGGCATAACCGCCGCGGCTCAAGGTCGAGACCTTATCGTTGTAACACTGCCCTTCCCGTCTGTTGCCAGTGGCAAAATGCTCCCCGCAGGAAAATATATTGTTAGCCGCGTTTCGGATGACAAATTAGAGGGACTGATCCTAAGCAGCTACGACACTCACACAAGTATTATTGTGCACCCCATCGACGTAGAAGATGCCGCTGAGGACAATCCTCAAGTGAGTTTCACAAGAGTTGCAGGACAGAATTTCCTTAGCAGCATCCGGACCGCATACGACATTTATAACCTCCCGTTGTCCCGCCCGGCGATCATGGAGGCGAAGGCTGCGGTCCCATCGCACCAACACGCCCACGCTTCAGAAAGCTCTGGGAACAACTAAACCTTAGTTTCAGGCGTTTCGAGGAGGTCTTATCTATCCAACCCAGACTCCTCATCGCCGAACCAAGTTTCACAGAGGTGATCGCGTCACTTTTTCATTAACAATTCTGAGGAAGCTCTAAAAGGAGATTCAGCAAGTGAACATCATGA
Source organism: uncultured Acidobacteriota bacterium (assembly GCA_963733775.1). GTDB lineage: Bacteria > Acidobacteriota > Terriglobia > Acidiferrales > UBA7541 > Acidiferrum. The sequence continues at coordinate 281,613 of CAVTEE010000008.1, forward strand.
ACGTTAGGCAGCGGACTCTCGGACCGTTTAAACAGTCAGCTGACCCCGGCTTTCCCATTTCACTGGGCAAAGCACGCGAGAATAAAGCCAGGTTCCTCGTTGGTCTTCTCATGGCGATTATCTTTTGGTCCGTTCCAACCTTTGCGCAGGAGAAAAATGAAGCGGGGCTCGTGATTGGAGGAATCGTCACACCCAGTCAAACTGTATCTCCTGGGGCCAACCTCGTCAGCCCCAGCGGAACTCCGCTTCCAAATTCAAATATCACCTTCAATTCAGCGTTAACGTTAGGCGCCGATTACGATAGAAACGTGCTGCATACCCACGGGTTTGCAATTTCCGGAGGCATTGACTTTCTGGCTTCTCCGCTGGATGTGAAGCTCGATCAGCGGCCCGCGAATGTCATTAACCAATATGCCCTCATTTTTCTAACTCCCCACGTCCGGGTAAAATTCCATTCTTCTGGATTTATTTCTCCCTGGCTCTCATTCGGTGGGGGCTATGCCCGTTTCCTTGCGACCGCGCCTGTTAACACGACATCCTTTAGTCGGGGCACCAACACCGGAACGTTTGTTTTTGGCGGAGGCCTCGATTCCCGGCCGGTCTTGCACGTGCTCAGAATCCCCATCGGCTTCCGGCTCGAGGTTCGTGACTTCTATTCCGGGCAGCCCAATTACAATCAGAAAACCACTGGCAATCTTCAAAATAACGTGGCCTTCGCCGGAGGCCTGCTCATCCGTTTCTGAAGCCCAACCAGCGTCAGTGCCGCCCCGCGCCACGCCATTTCTCATAAGTTCATTAGCAGCTCGTGGCGGAAACTATTTAGCGAGATGAGAATCTCACTTACGCGTGGCTTTCAGCAAGCCAAGAAAGCGGTCGCTCTTGACATCGGCGCGGGCTAACTACGGCTTGGGTGGAAGTGGGTCACTAGAAAAAGAGATGCCCTCGTGTCCAACGGCCGTTGGAGCGGAAAACACACCTTCAAACGGCGGGAAACGAGCCAACGAACAAGTTTTAATAAGCAGAATTCTGGCGGGTGAGAAGGACTTGTTCATTGAGCTGGTCCGTCCTCATCAACGCACGGTATACGCGACCGTCATTTCCATGCTCGGAAGCAAGGAAGACGCTGAAGATGTAACACAAGATGCTCTGCTCAAAGCCTTGGCGCGCCTTCACCAGTTTCGTCGAGAGTCGGCATTTGGCACTTGGTTGATACAAATTGCCATCAACGAAACGCGAATGCGCAGACGAAAGCTGAGGCATGGAATTATGTTTTCGTTGACGAGTGAACCCGATGGCGAAGGCGCATACATACCTAAGGATTTCGCGGACTGGCGTGAGATCCCCTCCGAAGCTCTGGAGCGAAATGAGATTCGCGAAGCGCTGGCCAAAGCTTTAACTTCACTCGAAGAACACTACCGGCTGACCTTTATTCTCCGCGACGTGAACGAACTGAGTATTACAGAAACCGCCAACATCCTGGGAATTTCGCCGGCAGCGGTTAAGTCGCGCCTCAGGCGCGCCCGCTTAATGTTACGGGACATACTGTCGCCCGGATTGCAAAACGGCGGACATGTGGATTTAGCGTTCAAAGGGGTAAGAAAACCATGGGAATAACTTGTGAAGAAGTTTGGCGAGACATTTCCGACTATATCGATGATGAGCTAGCGCCTAAACAACGTGCTGCTCTCGATGAGCATTTTGCGGAGTGTCGTCACTGCACCGCGGTCCTGGAAGGGACCTGCAACGTTATTCGCCTGTATCGCGATGAACGAGTCTTGGCGCCCCCGCAAGGGTTTGGCGATCGCCTCGAAGGACGAATCAATCAGCAACTCAGTGAGGCAAGCCAAGGAAGCCAGGGGTCGGTAGTGACAATGCGTCCTTCGCGTCGCGCGGTTCTGGCCTGGGCCTTGTCCACCGCTGCCGCCGTGCCCTTGGGCTTCGCGTTATTTTCCAGGAAGCCATTCGCGTGGCCCGGCATCCATCACCGGGACTCCGCGAATTCACCGGTGACCGGACTTGTGGCCGTGTCCCAGGATAATGGTGACAAGCTCTTTCATATTCCTAGCTGCCCCTATCTGCATGGCAAACCCAAATTTTTGCCCGTCCAGGAAGCGCTTCACGAAGGGTATACGCCGTGCCCGATTTGCATCGGAAAGCGCAAGGTCGAGAAGAAGGGATAGCTTCCGCGATACATTAGATTGCGATTCGATCTGCAGACTGAAACTTTCTTCTTTTCATTGAGTCTCAAGTAATAAGATGCGCACTTTTTTAAGCTGTCTCCTCCAGTGCGCACTCGGTTTCCTGCGCGGCGACTAAAATTGCCGCGCCAGGAGCCTCAAGCTCGAACCATCTGACAGGAAGCACCGGTCGGGCAGGGTAGAAAAACTGAAGCGCGACAGAAATTTGCTTTATGCCGCGATGGCGGGACAGTGAGACGACAAATAAACACGGACGCAGTTAGCCAACTTTTGCCGACTAAAGAGATGCTCGTCAGCGCGGTGGCGCACGCCAAGTCGCCGGCTTCGCTTGAAAAGCTGGGCATTTACGTTTCCCGCTACGGACTGGTGGTCACGCTGTTGTTAATCGGCGTTCTAAAGTTCTCGGCTGCGGAGGCCCACGGCATTCAACCTCTCGTGGCGAACAGCCCACTGATGTTTTGGCTTTACCGGATCTTCAGCCTCCAAGCCGTCTCTAATTTAATCGGGGTGATCGAGATCCTGGTTGCCTCGCTTATCGCTTTACGGCCTTTTTCGCCGAAAATCTCATTCATCGGCAGCCTTGGCGCTATCATCACGTTCTTGCTCACCGTGAGTTTCCTCTTCTCTACACCGGGTGCCTTCCAGTTGTCACACGGGTTTCCTGTATTGGGAGACGCGGGACAATTTCTCATCAAGGATCTTGTTCTACTCGGCGCGTCGATCTGGACTGCGGCCGAGTCACGGAACGCATTCTAGTTTTAAAAACTTCCAGGCTGCGCGTGTGTAAACGTCTTCCTTGGGAGACCTGGCGATTGCACGTCTCATTTAAAACAGCTATGCACTAAAAATTCAAAGGTTGTCGAAAAATAAAACGTCGCCATTGGTGTTCCCTCTTTATTAGCTGCGCATCTGACTAATGGATCCAAATCTCAAACGGTCTGTCTGCGAAGGAGCTAGTTTTCGCCCACCTTCAACATGACGAAGAAAAGAAAGAAAAGGGAGTCCGCATGAAAGTATCAGGAATTTTTAGGAGCCTGTTGTTGGCGCAAACGCTGCTGATTGCGACCAGCGCCTTGGCCGCCAATGACAATAAGGGTCCACTTAAAGTGTCCGAACCCGTGACTGTTAACGGCACAAAACTCGCCGTAGGAGACTACAAGGTCAATTGGGAAGGTACAGGTGCCGACGTTGAAGTGAATATCTCTAAATCTAACAAGGTCGTGGCCACGCTACCGGGACACCTCGTCGAATTGGACCGCCCAGCGCATGACTCGTCCTACACCACGAATAAGGACGAAAGCGGGAGTGCTTCCTTGATCGAGATCCATTTTCAGGGGAAAAAATATAAGTTGGAGGTCGGAAAAGAGATTGCGGCACCGGAATCAATGAAGGGCGGCGCGGAAAACTAGATTCGGTGAATGTCAGCATCACGCAGAAAACTGTGCAGGTCTAATCACACGGCCGCTCTGGCTCGAGCGGCCGGTTTTTTTCTAGCCGGCATGACCGAGCACCTAAAGGTCATTCGTCCGTAATCCGTGATATTCAATTAAAAGTCAAAGAATAGGTCCCTGGATTCTAATCCGTCTGTCCAGGATTGCCTCGGGAAGTCGGCGTTTAACTCCAAGGATTTTACTTACACGCTGGCTGAGATCGTGATGGGCATATACATAAACATCACGTCGAGACCACGTTGTGCGATTCCAGTCACACAAATCCAGGTAATGCGGAAATGGCGAAACCTTTGAACGACTCGCGACTCTCATTCAGTGAACGGGACATGTAAGGGCGTTCAAGGCGTTCGCGAAAACGCGGCGTCAGGCCACGCGTCAGATTCGGCAGCGGTGTTTTACGGTCACAAGGCGCAAAGAATGCCCGGAGAGTGTTTCGGATCTAATTTTAATCGACAGGAGATTTTTACATGACCAAAACCACAAAGGCATTGCTGGCTAGTGCGGCGTTCGCGGGACTGTTCGCCGGAACTGGCGCGGCGGTCAAGGCGTCAACCTTGCTTCCATCGCTGAATTCTTCACTCAGCGCTCAGGACCAAGGGGACAAGAAGGACGATCAAAAGGCAAAAGAAAAGCACGCTTGTAAAGGCCAGAACTCCTGCAAGGGTAAGGGTGGCTGCAAAGCGAGCGACAACGGGTGCAAAGGCAAGAACAGTTGCAAGGGTAAAGGTGGTTGCGCGACCGATGGCTCCAAGCCGCCTCAGGAGTAATTTGAACCCTGACTCAATTCCATGCGGAGGGTTGGGGTTTCTCCTGGCCCTCTTTTCCTTTACTAAAGCGCAACAGAATACGCCAGGAATGGCTTTAACGGATTGACGGAATACGGAGGCTCAGTAAACAACGATCATGAATACCATCGTCACAAAAATTGAGCAATGGCACGAACGCTTTTTCGGTTTGGTTTCTTATTTGCGGTCACCGTTCCTTCTCTTTGTACGAGTTTATTGGGGATGGCAACTGGCTCAGAGCGGCTGGGGCAAGCTCCATCATCTGTCCAATGTGACTGAGTATTTCACCAGTCTTGGCATGCCGATGCCCGCGCAGATGGCCATCTTCATCGCATGCGTAGAGTTTTTCGGTGGAATCTTCCTGGCTTTCGGTTTGCTTTCCCGAATCACCGGTCTTGTACTTACCATCAACATGACTATGGCTTATGTAATCGGGGACCGCGAAGCGCTGCTATCTTTCTTCTCCGACCCGGATAAGTTCATTGCCGCCGCTCCCTTTGCTTTTCTGATCGTTTCCCTCATTGTTTTGATTTTTGGTGCGGGCAAGCTCTCGGTGGACACGGCGATCGCAAGTTATTTTGGCTCTCCCCGACTAAAACAGGTGCGCTCCATTCCCGTCTGAAGGTCATGATTTATTTCAACCTTCAGGAGGTCCCACTCCGACTTATTTGGAGATGTTGAACATCCATAGAGGTACCGCTTCGATGGAAGGAACCGGGCGACCACAGGCCGATTCCAAACGATTGACCGTGGCTATTGCCCAGTCCACTCCCGTTTACCTTAACAAACGGGGCAGCCTGGCAAAGGCTCTCGATCTCATTGAGAAAGCGGCCCGGCGAAATGCGCAACTTGTTGCGTTTGGCGAGATCTGGCTGCCCGGTTATCCGGCGTGGCTGGATGTTTGTGCCGGCGCGGCACTGTGGGAAAGTTCAGCGGTGAAAGACGTATTCGCCAGACTTAGAAACAACAGCATCTGCATTCCCGGCGACGAAGTAAGTTTGCTCTGCAAAGCCGCCCGCGATTTACAGATTTCTATTGTGATGGGAGTGAGTGAGCGAGTCGATGACGGCCCGGGAAACGGCACGCTCTACAACTCGCTTTTGACCATTTCAGAGGACGGCCAACTAAAAAACCACCACAGAAAACTTGTCCCGACTTACACCGAACGGCTGGTGTGGGGAAATGGTGATGGGCGCGGACTGGAAGCGGTGTCTACCGCTGCCGGGCGCATAGGCGGGTTGATTTGCTGGGAACACTGGATGCCGCTCGCGCGCATGGCCCTGCACAATTCCGGCGAGCACATTCATGTGGCTGTGTGGCCGACAGTCCACGAATTACATCAATTAGCCAGCAGGCACTACGCCTTCGAGGGGCGATGTTTCGTCCTCGCGGTGGGCTTGATGATGCCGGCGGAGGATTTGCCACGCGAGCTTCATGACCGTGTCGTATCGCGGCCGGATTATGGCGAATGGATTGAGCGCGGAGGCAGCGCCATCATTGGCCCGGACTCTCACTATGTGCTGCATCCGGTATTCGATCGCGAGGAACTCCTCATTTGCGATTTGGATTTAAATCAAATTGACCGGGAAATGATGACCTTCGATGTTTCCGGGCATTACTCGCGCCCTGACCTCTTTCGATTTGAAACCAAAGTATCCGTGCCAGGTGAGAGGCTCAAAACCGACCGAGTAAGCAAAGCAAGCCAATGAAGGTCGCCTTTGGCACGCCGAACGAATACATCTTTCGTCAAGCAAGCGCGTCCTATGCAATGCATTCTGGGAGGGGACTATGGATTCACGGCGCTCTTTTCTGCAAGTTGCCGCCGCAGCCGTCGCAAGCTTAGGAGGCGTTTCGCAATTATTTGGTATTGACACACCACCACCGGGCGGAACGCGATCAACGCGACCGAAACCCGGGGAGAGTTCAGCGCCCGTGCTGCCCCGCCCCGTAATCACTCCTGATGTGAAAGATCTTCCTTTCACGCTTGACAATGACATGAAGGTATTTCGACTCGTCGCCGACCCTGACATGGCCATCACCCCGGATGGGATGTATTTGAATGTATTGACCACCAGTGGAAACATCGAAGTGTTTCGTATTGACGGGTCCACTGCTGGCCTTACTTCGGTGCAAGTCCTGACCGGATTACCCGCGGCGCGCAAGTCCGTTCCAGCGCTTGTTTTTACAACGTAGCCCCACGCGCCTACGCTCAGAGCTTCTTGCAGCACGTCACTAGAAGATTCCTGACTGAAGAAGATTATTTTGGATTCTGGGACAAGTTTGCGATTTGTCGAGCGGCGTCGAAGCCATTCAGGATTGGGAGTCCGATGTCCAGCAGAATCAAATCTGGTTGCAGTTCGACCGCTTTCTGAACCGCTGCCACTCCGTCAGACGCTTCAGCGATGACCTGTAAATCGCGCACTCCTGCTAGTGTCAATGTAACGAATTCTCGAAATTGTTCGAAATCCTCTACAACAAGAACGCGGACTGCGGCTGCGCGATTTAGGTCGCGCCGACTATGGGATTGAGCCCTTGTTGGCCCATCGGATGCGTTCGCATCTGCATGCGCAACTCTTGAATCCACCCGGTACTCCATTTACGCTGAAATCGTTCGCAGGACATAATGCTCATGCATTCCGAGGCGCGTCTATCCACTTTGCGAAGATGAGATGGCAATGAATGCATTTCGTGGCGCGGCGTGCGATACAGATCAAGGTCTGTGGATCACCAAACCGTTTCCGCCAGCTCCGTTGGGCAGCGAAGTCCGCGCGGATGCCGAAGGTTTTCTGACATTGACCCCAAAGGGAATCGCTGAAGACTTCGCCCAGGATCTGGCGGACAACGAGAAGCAGGTGTTGACGGCGACACAGGGTCCCACAGCAGCGGCTGTATTTGGGGCCACGGTTACGACCGCCACGTGGAAGACCAGGCCCTCCTGGTTCGTGATTGCCAGCAACGACCGCGCTGTTTCCCCGGAACTTGAGAAGGCCGAAGCGGCGGCGATGAAGGCTACATCAATCACTATCGCTTCCAGTCATGTGCCGATGCTTTCTCACCCGAAAGAAGTCGCAGACTTCATCGAGCAAGCTGCAGCGAAGGCCGGGATCCAGTGATCCAAATGGAAGCAGGATCTTGGCTTGCCGAGAAACACATAGATGGAGAACGCATGACTGCAGTGAAATTAGAAGATGCCCGCCGCGTAATCAGCGCGGCGGAGAAGAAGGCCAAAGAAATTGGCCAGCCTATGAACATCGCCGTGGCTGATGAAGGCGGAAACATCGTGGCGCACGTTCGTATGGACAACGCATGGATCGGCAGCGTTGATATCTCAATGAAGAAGGCTTACACGTCGCGCGCATTTGACATTGAAACTAAGGAATTAGGAAAGCTCTCTCAATCGGGAGGCGAGTTCTTCGGCATTCACGTTTCAAACAACGGGAAAATCATGATATTTGCCGGCGGCATTCCATTGAAGTTGGATGGCAAGGTCGTAGGTGCAATTGGTGTCAGCGGTGGTTCGGGCGATCAGGATCATGCCGTCGCCGCGGCCGGTGCGGCCGCGTTCTAATGCTGGCGGACGAACACCCCTGCAAGAGAGGAGAACTAATCCATGTCACATCACTATTCCGGCCCTGACTTCAGTTTCCCTCAAGGGGACGCTCGACTGGACTTCACGGATCTGTACGCGTTTCCCAAACCGGGAGACCTCAGGAAATCCATCCTGATCATGAATGTGCATCCGTCTGCCGGCGAAAATCCTCCCGGGTCTACAACAAGCGAGCCTTTCGCACCTGAAGCACTGTACGAAATCAAGATTGACACCGATGGTGATGCGATTGCCGATATCGCGTACCGTATGCGCTTCTCGGCTTTCGAAGGCGGTAAACAAACCGCGATCGTCCGCCGGATTGATGGCCCGCAAGCCGCCGGTACTGGCGATGGCGGACGAGTGATCGTCGATAACGCGCCAGTTTCAACAGCGCGCGAGGCGAGGATTACGGAAGTGGGTGATACCCGCTTCTTTGCCGGCTGGCGCAGCGACCCTTTCTTCTGCGACGTGGAAGGCGCGAAGAATAACTTGCAATTCACGGGCGACGATTTCTTCGGCGACAAAGATGTATGCAGCATCGTTCTCGAAATACCTAATTCGGCGCTTGGAGCAAAAGAGGTTCGCCTGTGGGCGCGCACGGTAGTGCCAGATGATGGTGGCGGCTGGACCCAAGTGGAGCGCGGAGCCCGTCCGGCGCAAGCGGTCATACTTGTCGAAGAAAGAGATGCCTACCTCGCGGGTATATACGGCGGCTGAGGCGAAGCGCGTGGCGGGGACATTGCTCCCGGATGTTCTGGCTTATGACCCTGCGCGCCCGGCGTGTTTTCCAGAAAACGGCCCGGCACTCACCGACGATGCGTGCGACATTTTTATCCGCATCCTCACGAACGGAAAGGTGACGGAAGACAAAGTAGGACCTCACAGCGATCTGTTACGCGAGTTCCCCTACGTGGGACCGCCTCACTAAAGCCGCGTGACGAAAGCGCCCATCAGATGACCGCAACCCGAAGTCAAAAATGAGATCGAATAATGACACGAGAACAAACATGAAGGATCAGAATTACGCAGCCATGAGCGAGCATGCCCACGTAGATGGGGTCTATCCCTTCCCGGCTGTGATGGCAGCTACGACAAAACTTGTCGGCGACTTCCTGCAACGCCGTTCGTGAGTTAGCAGCGTTACGGCGTGAAACCAGATGATGAGGAGACAACAGCCATGAAAGACCAGAATTACGCAGCAAGTAAGACTGCTGAGATACGTCTGGCGCGGCGAACGCCGGAGTATTGGCGAGTCACGATTGACCATCCGCCGATCAACATCTTCGGTCCGGAGATGCTTCCGCGGGTGAACGAGATCATTACGGCAGTCGAAACTGACGAGCAAGTCAAGGTGGTGGTTTTTGACAGTGCTGTTGAAGGTTTCTTTCTGATTCATCTGGATTTTCTTTCAAATCTTGACGAGTTGGCGCAGCTGCCCCCTGGACCGACAGGCTTGCATCCATGGCCCGAGATGCTGGTGCGCTTAAGCCGCGCACCTGTCGTATCGATAGCGTCGATCCGCGGGCGGGCAACCGGTATGGGAAGTGAGCTTGCCCTTGCCTGCGACATCCGTTTCGCAAGTCGCGAAAAAGCTATCTTGTCGCAGTTTGAAGTTGGCGCAGGTCTCGTGCCTGGCGGTGGGCCCATGGCACGACTCACGCGCCTCATGGGAAGAGGACGCGCATTGGAAGTAGTTCTAAGCGCGGACGACATCCGCGGCGACTTGGCCGAGCGCTACGGTTATGTGAACCGGTCGTTGGCGGATGCTGAGCTTGACGGATTTGTGGACGCGCTGGCCACCCGAATTGCTTCGTTCGACAAACAGACAATCGCGGATACCAAACGTCTGGTAAATGTCGCCAGCCTGCCGCCCGATATCGAAATCGAATCCGGGTGGAACGCTTGCGTTGCTTCGATGGCACGACCGGCCACGCAGCAGAGAATCAAAACGCTGCTAGAGCGGGGCTTTTGCAAACCCGGCGATGCGGAAAATCATTTGGGACATTTTGTAGGAAAGCCTTGAGCATGCCACGGCCGAGCACCGGTTAAGGCAACTTGGCATCAAGCTTCCAGCGCCGCCGGAGCCGTTTGGGATCTATGCGGAAGCGGTTCAGACGGGCAACCTGCTCTTTCTCACCGGAATGCTTCCCACAGTAGGCCGCGAAGCAAAATTCATCGGGCGCATCGGTGCGGAACTCGACGTGAAAACTGGGCGCGTTGCCGCTTACCTGGCAGCGGTCAACGCCCTCGCTGTCACGCGTCAGCATTTGGGATCGCTCGACAAAGTTACGCGGATCGTCCGGCTAGGTGTGTTGGTGGCCACTTCTGAAGATGTTCGCGACCAGCCGAAAGTTGCTGACGGCGCTTCCGAGTTGCTGGACGTCTTCGGAAGAGACAAGAATCCCAGCCGACTGGTGTACGGCGTAGCCAGCCTCCCGCTCGGCGTGCCGGTCGAATTGGAGCTAATTTTTGAGGTATCTGCGTAATGCCGCACCGCTGGAATGAGAACCGACTGACTGCAAAACTCGGGATTGCCTATCCCATCATCCAAGGTCCGCTCGGCGGATTGTCATCACAAACTTGACGGCAGCGGTCTCCAACTTTGGCGGGCTCGGGTCGTTTGGCGCGCTGGGCCTGGCTCCCGAGGCGATCAGGGACGTGATCGGAGAGATTCGCTCCCTTACATCGAAACCGTTCGCGATGAACTTGTGGTTCTCCATGGAAGACGAAGGTGCCCGAACATCGGACGAAAAAGCGTTCAACAGGAGCCTTGCGCCACTTGGGGGCCACATCGCAGCGCTGGGAGCGCCGCGTCCGGAGTACAAACCCTATTCGTGGATGCGATTTGAGGATCAGGCTCGAGTATTGCTGGACGAAAAGGTACCCGTGTTCAGCTTCATCTTTGGGATCCCGCCAAAACAAATCCTCGATGAGTGCCGAGCTAAACACATTGTGACAATTGGCACGGCGACTACACCCGATGAGGCAGCAGCACTGCAGAAGGCCGGCGTGGACGCCATCGTCGCTTCCGGGTTCGAAGCGGGAGGACATCGCGGTTCATTCCTCCGCGCCGCGGAAGATTCACTGACGGGCACGTTGTCCCTCGTTCCTCAGATAGCTGACTTGGTCAACGTGCCGGTGATCGCCGCCCTGGCTCTTGGCGCAGAGGCTGTGCAAATGGGTACAGCATTCCTGGCGTGCGAAGAGTCCGGCGCCCGCCAGTTTCATCGCCAGGCTTTACGAGAGAAAAAAGCCGGGCACACCGCACTGACAAAGGGCTTCACCGGAAGACTGGCGCGAGGAATTCACAATCGCTTGCTGGAGGAGTTGAACCGGCCCGAAGTCGAGATTCTGCCATATCCCCTGCAGCGAGAACTGGTCAGAAGCCTAGTGGTCCCGGCAGAGGCGGCAGGCCGATCGGATCTCCTGCCGCTGTGGGCTGGGCAGAGTGCCAGTCTTTCTACTTGCACCGATGTATCCGCTCTCTTGAAGTCATTGGTCGAGGACGTTTCTGATACCGCTGGGCCCATCACGCAATGGAGCGCAGCAAGACGTAAAAAACAAATTCTTAAATGAAGAGAAAAAGAGGATGGAAATGTTAAATGTCACCGATAAAGTTGTAGTAATCACGGGAGCCAGCAGTGGCATCGGGGAAAGCACCGCCAAGCTTCTCGCAGCGCAAGGAGCAAAAGTTGTACTTGGAGCACGGCGTTCGAACCGCATCGACGCAGTGGTTCAAGAAATCTCGGCTTCCGGTGGCAAGTCCATCGGATTTGCCACTGATGTGACGAAGCGCGCAGAAGTAGAGGCGCTTATCAGAAAGGCCGTCGATAGTTTCGGCCGCGTCGATGTGCTCATCAATAACGCTGGCATTATGCCCATCGCACCGATCGAGGCCCTTAAGGTAGAGGAATGGGACCGGCATTTGACGTCAATATCAAAGGACTTCTATATGGGGTTGCCGCGGCCCTGCCCCACATGCAGAAGCAGAAGAGCGGCCACATCATTAACATTGCTTCTGTTTTCGGTATCAAAATTTTCGCCCCCGGCGGGACGGTCTACTGCGCCACCAAGGCGGCTGTGCGCGCGTTGACGGAAGGGCTGCGGATGGAACTGCACTCCCAAAATATCCGCTGCACGATGATCTCGCCTGGCGCGATTGCCACAGAATTGTCGGAGAGCAGTTCGGACGAAGCGACCAGAAAGAATCTGAGCGAGTTCATGAAAATGGCCATCCCGGCCAGCGCGATCGCGAGAGCGATCATTTACGCAATCGAGCAGCCGGTCGAGGTGGAAGTCGATGAGATGGTCATCCGCCCAACCGTACAGGACTTCTAACGCGGAGCTAATCTATGTGCCCATTCTTGACGTCCAGTTCGCCCCGATTCTTGCAAACCTTTCGCGTTGCGCTCCTGGTTTCTGCGATGCTCGCAATAGTTCAACTACCCGTTCACGCCCAGAGAAAGGAACCACCCGTGGAACACCCGACTTCCCATCGCACCATACAGTAGATGGACTCTCCATCTTTTACAGAGAGGCCGGGCCGAAAGACGCGCCGACGATTCTCCTGTTGCACGGACTCCCGTCTTCTTCGCGGATGTTCGAGCCTCTCTTCACCCGACTTTCCGATCACTATCACCTTGTCGCGCCCGATTACCCCGGCTTCGGACACAGTGACTGGCCGGACGCGAAAAAATTCGCGTACACGTTCGATCACATCGCTGAAGTGATGAATCATTTCACGGCGGCGGTGGGACTCTCGAAGTACTCGCTGTACATGCAGGACTACGGAGGGCCAGTGGGATTCCGCATGGTGCTGCAGAATCCGCAGCGGGTCGAGTCGCTGATCGTGCAGGATGCGGTCGCACACAACTCGGGACTGGGTGCGAATTGGAAAACGCGCCGAGCGTTTTGGGCCGACCGCGCTGCCAACGAAGAAGCATTACGCGTGAACCTGCTGTCGCTTGCGACGGCGCGCAGCCGCCATGTAGGGGACGATCCAAATGTGGAACGCCATGACCCCGATTTGTGGAGCGATGAATATTATTTTCTGAACCAGCCGGGTCAGGTGGAAATTCAAAGCGACCTTTTCTACGACTATCGCACGAACGTAGAAAATTATCCGAAGTGGCAAGCGTGGATGCAGCAGAAACAGCCGCGGCTGCTGGTGATCTGGGGAAAGTATGAGGCTTCCTTTGATCCGTCGGAGCCGGAAGCGTATCGCCGCGATGTGCCGCAAGCGGAAGTACACATCGTGGATGGAGGGCATTTCGCGTTGGACACGGCGGCGGATGAAATTGCGGAGTTGGTAGGTCAGTTCATGAGAAGGCAGAAATGAGTACTAACATTCGAGAAGCATTGGCTGGTTCGAGGTGGTCAAGGGGACAAAATTTTGCGGGCATGCGACTCGTACTGGTCGCAATTCGACTGTTGGTGTCGGCGAACCTGCTGAATGCCGCAATCTTCCTCAAGTCTGCAGCAGTGCCAGATTCGGTGGCCCTGTTCACGCGAATGTCGCAAGCCGCCCACGGGTTGGTATCTCAGCCGGTATTCCGGCTAGGGTCAGGAACCTTCGAGACGGTGGCGGCGGTTTTGTTCCTGATCCCGAAGACAGCCAGATGGGGAGCTGGATTGATCGCCGTGTGGATGACTCCCGTACTGCTCAGTCACATTCTGGTGTTGGGATTTGGCTGGTTCTTTGTCGACGCTCTTATGCTGATGTTGCTGGTTGTGATTTATCTATTGCTTACGCGGAGACCTCTGAGACTTCGAGAAAAATGCGCTGTCTCTCGGGGACATCAATAAACCCTCCACCGCCATGTTCTTCGAGGTTGTCATTCTCCGTGTGGTGCGGAATGTGACAGTGAACCAACCATTTTCCGGGTTGGCGTGCTGAACCGACGACATCGTAGCGCCGGCGCTGTCCGGGACCTAGCTAAGTCAAAGACTTACAGGCTATTCTGTCTAATATTATACTCTAAAGTATAGATAAACGAGTAGTACATAATGCAACGGTCTAGAGAACCGTTGTCTGACTGCCATAAGACTGATAACAGGACGGAGTGCGTCTGCCTACGAACCAGAAGGTCGGGAGTTCGAATCTCTCCGGGCGCACTTTTTTTTCTTCATTTTCAGAGGTTTAGATATTTAGTTACCTTGATTCGTGGATTTACTTCCACCGGTCTTTGACTTACGTGAACTGTACGCCAATCAAAATGCGCCAAAGGCTAAAAAATAGAAGATCAGATTCTGAAAAAAACGTTTCCACGAGCAGCAATTAGATTCGCGGACACGACGTTACTCTGGTTCATGCTGCCGATTGGTGTGCCCAAGAACCTCCCGGTGAGTTTGCGCGATTGTACGCCCCCAATGCCCTTCGACAACAGGCTTAATCATTTTTAAACCCGGAACGAAACTATTTAGGTTTGTTGAATGTAAAGCCAAGAAAGAAAACTTTACGCAGCCGGTTCACCGCTATATCCACCGACCTCCTGGAAGAGGGGGAAACAACTGTGGGTAGGCCGGGTCGAAATAATGCCGCGCTCTGTGCCGCTAAAGATTTATTCAGGTATTTCTCAATGAAATTGGAACTTTCGTGAGAGTGTGGAAGCGAAAAGGCAAATGACGGGAAGTCCAACGGGATGAAATTTAGAAAAACGGAAAGAAATATTGCTGAAAGACGACTCGTAGCGAATTTCAACATCGTTACATGTGGTGTCGGCAACTGAGGATTCTCATTTCAAAGTTTAGAGGCATGTTCGTGGCGATTTTTGGGACCCGTGGAATTGCAATGTCTAATTGCAACGCCGCCCAATTTACCACGATTCAGTGGAAGGACCTGCTGGTCGCGGCAATTTTGAGTCAAAGCATTCGGGCCGTCGACGCAAAGAAAAATTAGAGTGGCATTCTCCGAGATGGAAGACGACGGGCCATAAATCGGGAGAAGGTTTCAATACGTTACTCGGGGCCTTTTACTGAGATTATTTGGTTGCGCATGGCATAGTGGATAAGCTCGGCTAGACAATGGAGACCAAGCTTAAGCATGATTTTGCTGCGATGAGTCTCCACGGTTCTGACGGTGATTCCGAGCTGCGCTGACAACTCCTTGTTGGACTTGCCCTGAGCCAAGAGGCGGATAATTTCCAGCTCGCGAGGCGTTATTCGGGGACCCTCAGGCTTTGCTTCATCGGGTTTACTACCAGCGTTGATAAATCCGTCGAGTACGATGTCGCTTATCTTGGGGGTCAGGAAGCGTTTGTTTTCCGAAACGGCTTTGACGGCCTTGGGGAGAGAGTCCGTAGAATCGGATTTCAAGAGATATCCGCTCGCACCTGCGTCCAAGGCGCGACGGACCATCTGATCTGATTCATGCATGGTAAGCACAAGAACTTTGACATTCGGCACTGACTCGCGGATTTGACGCGTGACCTCGAGTCCGTCCAATTCGGGCATGCTGATGTCAAGCACCGCGACATCCGGTTTTAGCTTTATGGCCTTTTCTACTGCTTCGCGCCCATTAGCAGCCTCGCCGATGACGCTCCAGCCCCGGCGGGCCTGAAGAACGGCGCGTACACCACGCCGTATCAAACCGTGATCGTCAGCAATTAAAATGCGAAGCTTTCTCAGAAAAAGTCTCCCTCTGTTTTTGTAAGTAGCGTCTTCTGAGGTGATCCCTGAAATTAATTTGGAAGCGGGCTCACACCAGTTTTAAGATGCCGCGTTGGCGGAACGGGTAGATCACATTAGAAATAGTTGGAACACGCGTACTTAGTGGGCTGATATCAAATCTGACCAACCACGCGGTTACAATCACGGGATTTACGTAAGTACAATTACTATCCCCAGTGAAAGGTAACATCCTGTTATAAGTTCCGATATTATCTCTAGATGTGGCCGTATTCTACTTTGGTAAAGAAGGATCGGGTTTAGGCGTAGTGGCGCGAATTCCCAGTTTCTCGGCCATTCTCACCAGGTCAGGCACTGATTTTGCTTGCAACTTTCGCATCAATTGGCTGCGATGGACCTTTACGGTGGCTTCGCTGGCATTTATTTCGGCTGCGATCTGCTTGTTGAGAAGGCCGGAGATGACCAGCGGAAGGACCTCGCGCTCGCGGGGAGTCAGGGTGCTCAAGCGCTGTTGGAGTTCAGCGATCTCAGCTTCGCGCAAACGTCGAAGCCGGTCCTTTTCGATTGCCGTCTGAATGGCATCAACAAGTCCTGGTCATGGAAAGGTTTGATGAGAAATTCGACGGCTCCGGCCTTCATGGCCTTAACACTCATGGGGACGTCGCCATGCGCGGTGATAAAGATAATGGGAATGCGGATGTTGGCCTTGTTCAACTGATGCTGAAAATCGAGTCCGCTGATTCCGGGCAATCTGACATCGAGAACGAGGCAACTGGGCGTTTCTGGTCGGTCTCCAGCGAGAAATTCCAGGGCCGATCCAAACTCTCTGGTCGGCAACCCGACCGTTCGTAGCAAGCGGCTAATGGCATCCCGCACGGAGGGATCATCATCCACAACAAAAACTATAGATCGAGCAGTTTTAGTCATGGGGCCCGTTGTCGGCTTAGCGCTGAATTAGAAAGCTTACGGAGCTGGCAACCAGGTCGTCGACAACTCGCAGGTTCTTCCTGATTCCGCTTTGTTCCCAAGGTCCGACTTTATCAATAGTATACCTCGGCCGGTCTTGACAGCCACACGCGAGGGGTGAATAACTGGCTGTAATGAGTGTCGCGCAAACGGCTCCCAAGCCAATGTACGACCCGGGAGGCCCTCATGAGTTCCGCATCTCAACCCCTCAGTATTGGTAAGGCCGTCGAACACGGAGTCAGAAGGACGGGGATTCGCGCAATCGGAGACGTCACCGGGGGAACACATTTTTTTCTTTTCTACGAAACAAAAGAAGATTTGTTGGACGCCTTAGTGCCTTATTTCAAGGCTGGGTTGGAGTCGGGTGAGTTCTGTTTGCCTCAGTGGTCAGGGCAAAAGCGGCCATGCGTGGTCACTTCAAAACCGGCCATATGGAATGGCCCGGGACGTAGTCCTTATTTATCCTGCTTTCTCCTGATCAGGCAAGTCTGTTTTGGTTCTCCAGCTTCGCGGTCCGCATTTTAGGATGTGGCCGTGGTGGAGAAGGCGATCAAGCATGGCAGTGACTGCGGCGCTGTCGCCGAGCAGTTTGCCCCAGTCTTCCACAGGGCGGTTAGACGTGAGCAGTGTGCTGGCTCGTTCGTAGCGACGCATGACGATCTCCAGCAACTCTTCTCCCGCTGTGGGCCCTAACTTACGCATTCCCAAGTCATCGATGATCAGCAAAGGCACAGTAGCCAGCAGCTCCATGTGCTCTTTGCGTTTTCCGTCGAGGGCCGCATCGGCGATTTCCTCGAGCAAGATGTGTGCTTCGCGATAGATCACCCGATAACCCTGGCCGATTACCGCTTGTCCGATGGCTTGAGCCAGATGGCTTTTGCCGGTGCCGGGTGGACCTAAGAAGAGCGCGTCTTCACGGCGGCCAACGAATGCGGCTGTAGTTAGATCAAAGACCAGACTGCGATTCATCTTCTTGTTGAAATTGAAATCGAAGTTGTCGAGGATCACGAAACTGGGCCTGCTTCCTACGCCGTTCGAGCAGTCGGTCACCTCGCCGCGTCAGTTCATCCGACACTAGACAGGAGAGGAAGTCGATGGGTGCCATCGGTTCCACTTGCGCTTGCCGCAGCCGTGTTTCCAGAACTGCAGCGATGCCGCCGAGACGCAGCTGGCGTAAAGCTTGATTCAACTCGATCAGATTCATTCTGGCTCCTTGATTTTGAGATTGATGAAGTCGCGATACACGGTAAGTTCACGGATCAGGGGATCGATCTGACGCAAAAATATTTGTGGATGCGGCCGGCGCTCGAGGTAACGGCGCACGAAACGGTATTCGAACACTCCGATGTCGAGGGCCGCAGCGCAGGCATCTTCGACTGCCGCAGTTCCGTATTTCTTCATCAGGGAAAGCACACCCAGAATGCGGCGGATGGCTGTCTCTCCTTGTCGGTCATATAGCAACTGGCAGAACTTGCCCGTCTGGGTGCCTGCATGTGCAGCGCGTCGCAAGAGCTGCGCTGTGCTCAGCGGCATTTTCTTTGGGTGATCTTCTTCCTCGATGCGATAACCGCCGCGCTTCTGACGCAGATGTTCGCGAAGAAGTTGGTTGGTGTTGGGATGCAGGATGCGTACATGCAGCGCGTCCCATTGCACCTTCACGGAACGTCCGATCCATCCTGGCGGCAACCCGTAGTAGGCGGCTTCCACTTCCACGCAGCCATCCAGATGCACCACCCGTTCTCCGTATTGGTAGTAGCGGAACGGTTCCAGAGGCAGCGGCAACAAATGCGGTTTTTCTTCGAGGAACATGGCGGCAACCTGGCGTTTGGTCGTGCCATGGATACGAGTGTTGGCCCAGCGCTCTTCCCAACGGTCGAGATACGCCTGTGCTTCTTCCAGGCTTTCAAAGCGCATCCCTTTGAGCGCCGTTCTCTTGGTGTAGCCGATGCCCGACTCCACTTTCCCTTTGCGATCGGGATCCTGGATGCGGCAAGGCAGGGCTGCGACACCGTAGTGAGTCAGGACATCGCGGAACAGAGGGTTGACCGTGGGATCGTAGAGGTCAGGAACCGCTACGCCTTCTTTCAAGTTGTCGAGAACGATGAGTCTTGGACAACCGCCTAGGCGACGAAATGCTTTCTCATGCAGTTCCGCCCAGGTGCGTACACTCGACCGCCAAGTGAGCAAGCGCACGCATTTGCGGCTGTAGCCGAGCGTCAGCACGAACAGCCGCGTCCGGCGATACTTCCCGCTCTGCGCATCACGCACCATCGGGCCGCTGCCGTAATCGACTTGGGCTTCTTCTCCCGGTGCCGTGAGGATGATGCCCGCTGCTTCCCGGATTCGCGGGCCGCGAAGCTTGCGCACAAAACGCTTCACCGTTTCATAGCCACCTGCAAAACCGTGGTCGGAAACCAGGTCTTGCCAGATCGCCATGGCATTCCGGCCAAGACGGAGTCCCAGCTCTACTTGCTCACGATACGGTTCGCAGGTGCTGGGCGATGACTTGGGGCTCTTGGGTGGCTCCGAATTTTGCGAAAAAGCCGCATAAAAGTCGGTGGTCACCTGTATGGCCGGTTTTGCGGGAGCGCGGCGCCCCCACCCGGGTAAGCACACCACCACTCCGGTTGCTTTTAAATATCCACTCGCCGTTTCCCTCCGCACACCGGTGGCTTCCTCGATGCGCCGTAAGGACCATCCGAGCTTTCCTAGGGCGATAACTTGCTGTTTCTTTTCTTCGCTCAAGACGTTGCTCATGCCGAGGGAGCCTATAAGGGCTCCTCTCGGAGTCAACGTCCCGGGCTTTTGCTATGGCCGGTTTTCAGGTGACCTTACGTGGCCGGATTTGGGTGACCGCTGAGGCTGTTTGTGGGCTGCTTATAGGCCCTTGACGGCAGAGGAAGTGAAGCGTGCGATGAGGCGCTCTGTGCCCGGTTTTGATCGCTATTTGGATAACCACAACATAGAAATTCTTCCCGGACGTCAGTTTTACCTTCAAGGTGGGGAGTTTGACCTGAAGAGAGTCATCAGGAGATGGGGAGAGAAGCTTGAATATGCACTGGCTAACGGTTATGCCGGGTTGCGTCTTAGCTCCAATACTGCGTGGCTAAAAAAGAAAGAGTGGAAGACTTTTAACGAGTACGAAGGAGAAGTCAACGACTTCATTGCCAGACGGCCGATACTAGCGCTTTGCACGTACCCGTTGGCCAGGAGCACTGCCACCGAAATTCTGGATGTCGCGCGTACTCACCAATTTGCCATTGCGCGGAGAAACAAGGACTGGGAAATAGTGGAGACCGCGCCGTTGAAGCAAGCCAAGGCCGAGATTAAGAAGCTAAACAGCGAGCTGGAACAACGGGTAGCGGAGCGCACCCGGCAGCTCACAACAGTAAACGACGAACTGCGGAAGCAGATCGAGGAGCGGCAGCGGGTGCAAGGGGCATTGCAGCAGTCGCAGATGGAGCTGGCACATGTCGGACGCCTCACCGTTATGGGCGAACTGGTGGCATCAATCGCGCATGAGGTGGGCCAGCCGCTGACGGCCATTGTTACAAATGGCAGTTTCTTGTTACGCCGGCTGAAAAATCAGGACGATTTACGAGCCGCAGCCGCAGCGATCGTCGCCGATGGAAAGCGTGCCAGCTCGGTCATTTCGCGAGTGCGGTCGCTTTTGAAGAAACAAGATACGGTCGTGGCCGAAATAGACATTAATGATGCTATTCAGGAAGTAGTTTCACTGCTGAGCAACGAATCATCGCGTCACCGAATTGTGATGAGCACGGAGCTGGGCGCAAAGCTGCCACGGGTCTATGGCGATCGCGTGCAGCTTCAGCAGGTGATGGTCAATTTGATCATGAATGCCATGGACGCGACTCGCGAAACTTCCGAGGGTGCGCGTGAAATAATTATTCGGTCAGCGGAGGAAGCGGATTGCGTACTTCTCACGGTGGAGGATTCCGGGACGGGATTAACGCCTGACCAGTTGGATCGAGAACCATTCTTTACTACGAAAGCTCAAGGGATCGGGATGGGCTTGTCTATAAGCCGTTCGATCGTTGAGAGCCATAGCGGGAAACTCTCTGGTTCAAACCGAAAGCCACTAGAGCGAGATTCGAATTCAAGCTGCCGACGGCTGCTGCAAGTAACGTGACGAAGGCCTCGTGAAGTTGCAACGCTCTTGACGCACATCTGCAACCCCAGCGTGAACACTTCCTTTTCGCTACATTGATTCAAGACTTCACCCTGCGATAGCTATGAAAAACAGAATTCTTTTTGGGGATCGTGACTCTTGTCAAACCGCTGAGCGCTCGGCATTCTTGGGACCTCAAGAAACTGTGACGCCCGTGTGACGCAAATTCTGCCCACACTGCCAAAACTGACGTTATTGACAGTTCACCGGTCCTGATTCAAAAGAAGTTGTTTGCTTTCAACATTGGCTGGAGAATCCGGCTTACCTGAGTTCATGAAGGATCCACTCGCGTTCCTGACAAAGTGCGCCTGCGACTACCTAGATGTGGTGTGTTTTTGGCTCGGGAATACTTCCGTTTACTTGGTCAACCGTCCGGACTACATCGAGCAAGTCCTTCTTAGTCCGCAAGACTTTCAAAAAAGTCGACTTCTGCGGGCGTTTCGAAGCCTTTTTGGGAAGGGATTGTTAACCAGTAAGGGTGTCAGCTGGTCAAACCGCCGATCGACAGCGCCGGGCGGCCCTTGCCGTCTGATGGCCCATTCCAAGGGAACGTAGCGCGGAGTTTCGATTATTCTGATCGTGTCACGGGCAAACCGGAAGGAACCGAATAACCTGCTCAAATCCAATTTCGTTGGAGATTTATTCGTGGGCCTTTGTTGAAACAACATTCCCAAATTTAGATGGCGGATTGAGATAAATCCAGTTAGTCCAGCATCGAAGCTCTTGTCTCGCATCGCCCTTCTCTTAGTACGAAATTAAGCAAAAATTCGCGACACCGAAGGGGACTGTCCTCTTAGATTGTGGGTTCCACCCTCGGTCCGAAGTCTCCGGACTTTGGTTCCGTTTCGTCACAGACCATAGGATGGGGTCGGCGTCGGTTCTTCGGAACCGACGGTGCTAAGGTCGGTCGGGCTGTAGTTTCGTGGAGAGCACTGAGGCGATGAAAACGGTGAAATTACTGGCCTTGGGGATCGCGCTGTTAACGCCATTATGGGGTAGCGAAACTTTGGCGGCGGGGGTTACCGCCGCAGCGTTTCGTAAGCTGCAATCGCTCGCAGGTGATTGGGAAGGAAAAGATGAGCAGGGGAACATGGTGAGAAGCAATTTCAAGCCCATCGTGTCTGAGACCGCTGTTATGGAAACGTTAAACCATTCAGGGATGGGCGAGATGGTTACGTTTTATACGGTGGACGGAGACAGAATCGCATTGCTGCATTTTTGTCCGACGAACAATCAGCCGCGCATGCGTGCCACGCCAAGCGAAGGAGACGTTAAAGAGCTGGCATTTTCCTTCGAGGGCGCAGGAAACCTTCCGAGTTCGGAAATTGGCCATGAGCACAAGCTGGTCCTTGAGTTTCAAAACAAGAACCACATTGTCGAGCGCTGGACATGGCGAGCCAAGGGCAAGGACACGGAGATGGTTTACCACTTGGCTAGGAAGGCCGGAAGTTAGTCAAAGGACGGTAATCAGGCAAGGAAATCCAAGAAAATATGATCGTTTTCGTTTTAAGGGTGAGGCGGAACTGCGGAGGGGGCATGGCAACAACAGCGGTCTACATCGTACAGGGAACCGTGAAGTGATTCAACCACGGCAAAGGATACGGTTTCCTCGGACGGGACGACGGCGGTTCGGATGTTTTTGTTCATTACTCGGGGATTATCGGCAAGGGGTATCGCACCCTAAGTGAGGGCGACAGGGTCGAGTTCGAAATCGGCGGTGGGACAAAGGGGCCACAAGCTGCGAATGTGCGGAGGTTAGATGGGGGTTAGAGGGCCCGCGAATCAAGGAGGTCCTGAAATGATTTTGGAAGTAAATGAGCTGCAAGAACGCAAAAACGGATCCTTTCCGACACCTTATTTGCGGTTCAAGGGCTTTCATCTGAACTTACAGAGGGAGGTGCTCACGAAGGGTGGAGTTCGAGTACGAGTGAGCGGGAAAATGTATCAGGTTCTGATCGCGTTGCTCGAAAACCCTGGTCAACCTGTGACACGCGACGCGCTGCGCGCGCGGTTATGGCCAGGAAAGACCCTCTCGGAGTGCGAGGCTTGCATAAATACCACGGTGAATAAATTGCGACATCTACTTGGAGACGACAGAGCTGCAGCGAGGCTGATCAATACGATGCCACGGTTAGGATACGCATTCGCGGGGAAGATAGAATATGTTGACGCGCCCGAGATCATAGCACCAAGGAGCGAACCGAGCCCGGCGGAAGGCGTGCGGAACTCCGTGCCGCGGACCGCAGGCCGGGAAGTATACTTCGCAGCGGGAGTCATCGTGCTGACAGTAGCAGGGATGTTGCTGGGTGCTGCCATTACTTTGTATTTCCACCGGCCGCTGTAAATGCTGGTTCGCTACTGAGACGCTCGGCAAATGGAAACCAGAATCCTTCGCGAGCAAACACTCCGTCGTTGGGTTTGTCTCTGAGCCATGTTGCCGTACCTGTCGACACGATATGGCAGCCTTTCTAAGAGTTGAAGATCTGCGGACATCTCGGACAAATGCTGTTCAGATTCGGAGGGATTTGTGAATGACCAATCGATGGCAAGATTTGTTGGCTGGAACGTTGCACTAGTGACCGTACTTTGCAGTTTAACGGTTGCCGCCGCTGCTGGAGAACAAAGTACCGAGCCTCCGTATCGCGTGGAGGTGGTTGCGACAGGCTTAAAATTCCCGTGGAGTCTGGCGTTCCTGCCGAACGGCGACGCGCTTGTGACCGAAAAAGTCGGCGAGCTGCGCATACTTCGAAAAGGCGTTCTGGATCCTGCGCCGGTTACCGGGGGACCGCAAAATGTTTTGAAGGAAGGCGACAGTGGGCTGCTGGATGTGGTGCTCGACCCCGCTTTCGAGACGAACCACACCGTCTTTATCACCTTCAACGAAGGTAGCAACGAGCAGAATCACCTGGCCGTCTTTCGGGCGAAATTTGACGGCGCTAGCTTGAGCGGCGGAAAAGTGATATTCCGCAGCACTCCGGCGGCCGAATGGTTTTTTTGCCGGACGGGACATTTCTGGTGACCGTTTCTGACGGTTTCACTTATCGCGATGCAGCGCAGGATTTGGACAGCGATCTCGGGAAAGTCCTCAGACTGGATCGCGATGGACACTTTCCTCGGGACAATCCATTCGTCGGAAAAGAAGGTGCGCGGCCAGAAATATTTACCTATGGGCATCGCAATGCGCTTGGGCTCTTGGTCGATCCGCGCAACGGCGACATCTGGTTGCATGAAAATGGGCCCAAGGGCGGCGATGAAGTAAACCTGCTGAAGCCTGGCCTGAACTATGGCTGGCCTAAAACCACCTTTGGAGTTGATTACTCGGGAGAGTTGGTTTCGATACTGCAAAAAGCGCCGGGTATCACCGACCCTGTTGTTGTGTGGACGCCCTCGATTGCGCCGTCGGGGTTCACACTTTATCTTGGGGAAAAATTTCCGCAATGGACCGGGGATTTTTTTGTGGGTGCGCTAGCTGAGAAATCGATTCGCCGGGTAAAGATTCGAAATGGGAATTGGACAGAGCAACAGATACTGCTCCGGGAATTGGATACGCGTATTCGCGACGTTCGGACCGGGCTCGATGGAAACATTTATGCGCTGACCGACAAGGATGACGGCCAAGTCTTGCGACTCAGCCCACGCTGAACATTGCGCGTTGGGTCATCTTTAGATAGTGAGCCCGCCAACCGGAAAATCGAGGCATGAGAATTAGGATACTGGTTTGTCTTTGCGGCGTTTCAAGAAACAACAAACTGCACTCCCAGAATTGCGATCATTTCTAATTGCAATCGGCGACGATTGTTAATGGGCGGACGGTCCACGAACCGGTTTTTCCGGTTTTTGTGGGATGATGTTGATAATTCCAGTTCCTACGCGTACCGGGAAGCAACTGAATTGAGGAAAAAATAATTGGTGTGTGATGCGAATAGCTAGGTTTCAACCACCGGGTGGCATGAAAATGAGCTCGAAAACGAGGTAATTGGATCCTTCGGTGATCTTCCGATTTGGCACGTTCGAGCTCGATACCGTGTTGGGCGTTCTCCGTCACGATGGTTTGCGTGTCCGTCTGTCCGATAAACCTTTCCAGTTGTTGAATCTTCTGGTCGAACATCAGGGTAAAATTGTGAGTCGCGACGAGGTGAGACAACGTCTTTGGGGAGCGGAGACATTCGTCGATTTCGAAGGAAACGTCAGCGTCACTCTTGCGAAACTGCGGCAGGTTTTGAGCGACTCGCCCGACAGGCCGCTGTTCATTGAAACAATACCGCGCCGCGGGTACAGATTCATCGCTCCCGTGACATTCCACGCAGAAAGCGCAGCCTCAGTAGTCAGTGATTCGGAGCCCGAATTGCCGTCAACGGAGCACCCCGCCAGAGCAACGCCTACGGTGGCCGTACTGGCGCGGCGTCCGGCTTGGATTCTTGCGACGCTCGTTTGCGTGGCCGTCATTGCGGGAGGGTTGTTGTATTTCGGGTGGCTGAGACTCTCCGCTCCGGCGGCTGGTGCGTCGCACAAAATTGGCATCCTTGTCGTTCCGTTTGAAAATCTTAGCGGTGATCACGGCCAGGATTATCTGAGTGACGGGTTGACGGAAGAAATGATCACTCAAGTCGGGCAGAGCTCTCCTGCAGGGCTGAGTGTAATTGCTCCCAGCACGGCCATGCAGTACAAGGGTACGCACCGAACGTTGGAGCAACTCGGAAGGGAACAGAGTGTTGACTACATTTTGGAAGGGAGCTTGCGACGACAGGGTGAGCGTGTCCGCATCACGGCCCAGCTCTTCAAGGTTCACGGACAGGCGAGTGTTTGGGCAGAGACATATGAACGAGAAACGCAGGACCTTCTCTCCGTGCAGCGCGAAGTGGCGAATAAGATCGTGCAGTCGCTGGCACTCGAAGTCTTGCCACCGCCAAAGAATTCATTGTGGGCCTCGCGAAGTGTTAATGCGGGAGCCTATGACAATTATTTGAGAGGACTTTTTGAAATCAACAAGAGAACACAAGAAGGTCTGGAGCGGGGCATTCGCTATTTTCGAGCGGCAAGCAATGAAGACCCGGGTTTTGCTCAGGCCTATGTCGGGTTGGCCTATTCCTATGAAACGGCGGCGAGTTGGACATTCCTAAGGCCCCGCGACGCTTACCCAAACGCAAAGCTGGCGAGTCAAAAGGCTCTCGCCATTGGTGGGGGTCTGGCCGATGCGCACGTCGTATCTGGCGAAGCTTTACATGAATACGATTGGGACTGGTCCGGAGCGGAACAGGAATACCGGCGGGCTCTCGAGCTCAATCCGAGTTCAGCTCTCGGTCACAAGTTGTACGCAGAGTACTTGACACACGCGGGGCGATATTCCGATGCACTGAGAGAAATTCGGACAGCCCAGCAACTCGATCCTCTTTCGATGATTACAAACTCGTTAGTGTGCTACGTCCAGGTGCATGCACACCAATTTGGGGATGCCGTTTCGGAATGTAGCAAGGTGATTAAACTTGATCCAAGCTTTGGACCTGCGCACTACTTTCTAGGCGAAGCGTACTCCGGAAGACATCAATATGCGGAAGCGGTGTCTGAGCATCAGGAAGCTCTGAGGCTATCGGGCAACGTGAGCATGATGTCGGCGGCGATCGCCGCGAATTACGCAGCCTCCGGACGAAGCGAAGACGCACGGCGAATTCTGAATGAACTACTGGCGCGCTCCAAGGACACATATGTTTCCCCCTACGCCCTTGGAAAGATTTATGTGGCTCTTGGCGATGCGGAAGCAGCCTTCCTGATGCTGGAAAAGGCATTTGAGGAACGATCGTTCGAATTGCTATATTTGGCGGACGATCCGTTTTTTGAGTCCCTCCACAATGACGACCGCTTTAAGCAGATGATCGTCAAAAGAGGTTTTCCCAGTACGGTACACGTAGCAAAATCCCCCTGACCCCTTCTTTCCGGACCTCCGAGAAATAGCGCGTTTCATGAAGATTTACGGTTTCCCGCGGATGCCGCGTCTGTCCTGCGGGAGAACGCATTAGAAGCATGGCTCGCACTTATGAACTGCTCCTTGTGGCAAATCCAGGTGGCGCCCTTCCGTTTGTAGTGAACAGACCACGAGTTGAGAATCTATTCCCTTGAGGCTGGTTACCGAGACAATGGCGAAATCTTGCAAACTTTTTGGCGGCATGTTCGCCTCTGTTGAGTGTTCAGTCTTCGTGGAGCTAGAGAAAGAAAGTTGGCGAGCTCGGTGTCGGACGCACAGGCAGGTCACTAGGATCAGGGCCGAATATATGAGATTCAGGATCAAGTTCCGAATTACGAAAACCCCGAGGTTGGAACTGGAAACGTTTTACGTATCAAAGCGCTAAAGCCCACATCACCGACGTTTAAGGTACATCGGTATGTCGCCATGCGCCAACCGCTAGGAGTTTAGACGATTTTTATAAGATTTTAGTGCAGACATTCCCCCAGTTGGCGTGGAGATTGCCTCTACCCGAGCAAGTTTCGTCTTCAGCATCTGCAAACATTCTCAGCGAGATTTCTCGGTGGAGGGCTTCGGTGAGACAAGAATATGGAAAGATTGCGCTAATCCTCGTACTTGTAATTTTAACGATAGGCTGGATGACGGATCCGCTGGCCGCGCAGATTATTAGCGGAGACTTGGTGGGGACGGTTTTCGATAGGACGGGCGCGGTTGTGCCGGACGCGACGGTCGAAGCGACCAAACAGGACACAGGCGCGAAGTACAGGACCAAGGTAGATGAAAACGGTGAATATCGTTTCAATAATTTACCAGTGGGTACCTACGACATCTCGGCTTCGACGGCAGACTTTGCCACCACGACGATCAACGGGTTTAGGATAGACCTGAACAAGACCAGCACGCTACTGATTACCCTGGAAGTGAAGGGGGGAGCTACCACGGTGGAAGTTTCGGGAGCCGCAGCAGCCCTGGATACCACGACGGCCCAGTTGCAATCGACATTTGAGGCGAAAGACATCGCGGATTCTGCCATTGCGAGCACCGGCGGCACGGGCAGCGGTGTTCTGAACCTCTCCCTGCTCAGCGCTGGGGTGGCGACCGCCGGGGGTGTCGGAGTTGGAACGGGTCCAGCCGTGGGCGGTCAACGTCCGCGCAACAATAACTTCACGATTGAAGGTGTGGACAACAACAACAAGTCCGTCACCGGACCGCTGGTCACGGTGCCGAACGACGCGGTAGCGGAATTTTCGCTCCTGCAGAACCAATTTTCGCCGGAATTCGGCCACTCTTCCGGCGGCCAATTTAATACGGTCGTCAAGAGCGGGACGAATTCGTTTCACGGTTTGGCGTACGTCTACAATGTAAACCGAAATTACAACGCCTTCGACAGTCTGAACGCCATTCAGGGCTTCACTTCGAATCCACGATTTGACAACAACCGGTTCGGCGGCCAGATCGGTGGTCCCGTCCTGAAGAATAAATTGTTCTTTTTCGTGAACGTCGAATATGAACCGTTCGGCCAGGCTGGTGGAGCGGGCGCGGTGTGCTCGCCGACTGCCGCCAGCTTTGCCGTCATCAATGCAACTCCTGGGCTGTCCGCGACGAACGTAGCGATCTTCGAGAAATATGTCGCGCCAGGCACAAACGCTAGCAGCGGTTGCGCGCCGATAAATTGGGTCGGCGGAACGACCCTTCCGACTGCTGGGCTCGCTGTTGTGGCCCCCAACTTCACAAACTTCAAGTTCATTACCACCAGCATGGACTATGACATTTCCAGCAAAGATCAAATCCGCGGGCGCTACATTTACAACAGCCAGGTCGGGATTGACAATAGCGCCGCCCTGCCGGCGTTTTTCCTGCCGTCACCCAATAAATTCCACCTGGTGACTCTCAACGAGTACCACACATTTTCTCCAACGCTCACGAACGAGGTGCGTCTCGGATACAATCGATACGCGCAGATCATTAGTTCGGGCAATTTCTCTTTCCCTGGCTTGGACAGCTTTCCTAACCTCCAACTCAATGATTTAGGACAGTTGCAGATTGGTCCGGACCCGAGTTCGCCTTCGGGCACCATTGTGAACACCTACCAGTTGGCGGAGGCTCTTACGTGGACAAAGAATGCCCACACGTTGAAGTTCGGTTTTGAGGGCCGCAAGTACATTTCGCCCCAGACCTTCACGCAACGTGTACGAGGTGATTACGAATACACCCAAACGCTTTCTTTCCTGAAGGATGCCGTCCCGGATGCGCTCGCGGAGCGCAGCAACGGGGACCCAATCTATTATGCCGACCAGTCCGCAATCTACTGGTACGTGAATGACAACTGGCGTATTCGCCGAAACCTGACTCTCAATCTTGGCTTGCGCTACGAATACACCACCATCCCATTTACGGAAAGATCGCAGGTGCTTAACTCGGCTGCCAGCGTCCCTGGACTCATCGACTTCGCTGCACCACAAGCCGCCAAGAACAATTGGGGCCCGCGCGTGGGCTTCGCCTATTCGCCGGGTACAGACGGCCGCACATCCATCCGCGCCGGCGCAGGTGTTGCCTACGATGTATTATTCGATAACCTCGGGATCCTATCCCTGCCGCCACAGCTATCGACTACGATCGACTGCGCGCCGGTCGGCAACGACATTTGTTCGACGACGTTTCTTGCAAGCGGCGGCATTCTCCCTGGTCCAGGTGGCGTCAGGACTTTCCCAACTGTCGCCGCTCAACGGGCCGCGACAGCAGCCTTCGTTCCCGTGGATCAGAAATTGCCGAAGTCGATCGACTGGACTCTAGGTATTCAACACACATTCTGGTCCGATTTTACCGCTGAAGTTCGCTACGTCGGAACTCGCGGCATCCACTTGCCCGCTCAGATTCGCTTGAATTCGCAGCCAGTGGTAACGCCAACCAATTTCTTACCTACGTATACGACGTCTCCGAGTCAAGCGACACTGGATGCGGCGACGCTCGACCTGAATACTCTGGAAAACGAGAGCAGTATCGTTCCGGCCTATAATGCGGCGGGATTCAACCAAAACAACATTACGTCGTATCAGCCGTGGTCGTCCTCGACGTATCACGGGCTCGCGGCTCAGCTCAATAAAAGGTTTAGCCACGGCGTGCAAATGGTCGGCGCCTACACCTACAGCCATCTCATTGACGACGCCACGGCGGAGGTTTTCTCCACCGTTCTCTCGCCGCGCCGTGCGCAAGATGGTCAGAACCTGTCCGCAGACCGCGCCAATTCGATTCTCGACCACCGTCATCGCTTCACGTTGTCTCTTGTGTACGACGAGCCATTCTTCAAGAATGGCAATGCATTCATGAGGAACACCGTAGGCGGTTGGGAAATCGCACCGATCTATACTTACCAGTCCGGACAATGGGTTACGGCCCAGAGTGGCATTGACTCGAACCTGAACGGCGACTCGGCCGGAGATCGCACAATTCTGAACCCAAGTGGCGTCAAAGGGACAGGGACTGGTGTCACCCCGCTATGCACGAGCGCGGTAGCGGTGTGCCCCACCAATTTAACGGATGCTCTCAATAATCCCGTGGGCGTTGTGGGGTACTTGGCAAATTCCAATGCCCAATATATCCAGGCGGGCTACGGCGCTTTGGCCACGGTGGGCCGCAACACATTACAATTGAAGCCCATCAATGACATCGATCTAACTGCCTTGAAGCGCTTCACCATCACGGAGAGGTTCAAGATTGAATTCCGTGCTTCCGCGACTAATGTCCTGAACCACGCGCAGTATGTAGGCGGATTCCTCAACGACGTTGCGCCTATTCCAAATCCCGGCTTCACAACCTTTCAGCGAAACATGCTGGAGCCCTCGAATCCGTCTTTCAACAACCCGAGCGCGGTCTTCTCGAGCAATCCGCGAGTCCTGCAACTGGCTTTGAAGATTTTCTTCTAAACTCGTTCATCTTGTTGGCTCTAAAAGGAATGGGGGTGGGGACGCGTGCGTGTGATTCAAGCGTGTTTGTGAAAGAGCCAACGGCATCCACGGCGACGGGTTTCTCCCATCGAAGCAAGCTTCGAATATTCGGCGCTCGTTTTTATTTCTAGTGAGCCGGATTTGCGGAGAATTTTTTAGGAGCAACTTGGGAGCGGACCAAGAATGGCTCGGAACTCGTAAACGAAAGCAACGACTTGGATTGATATTTCCTACTTAGAAGGTATGCGTTGCAAAACTCTAAGTGCCGCATCTGGTGTCGCTTACGAGGAAGCGCGTCACTTATCTCGCCCTTGAATTGGACCAAAGTTGGACTGAAACTCATGGGGTGAACCCCTAAGCTGGCACAGTTTTTTTGGACACAGCTTCCGCTTTCCTAAAAGCGTTCTTGCATCTCCTAGCAGGAGAAGGGGTCTGGGGAAGGGGACGGCATTTGAGTCCCTTTCCCCAGCAGTCCTTTAGAAATCTTCCTGCTGTTCTCTTTGTTCTCAAAGAACACCATCGTTGCGCTTCGAGATTCGGCCGAACCTGACGCCTCGATCTGTTGCTCGAACTCTTCGGGAGATCGATAGCCCAGCGCCGAGTGCAACCGCAGCCGATTGTAATACTGCTCGATGAACTCTTCGATGTTCGCTCGTAGATTTTCTAGATCATCGTACTTGTTGGCGTAGATTTCTTCCCGCTTCAGCGTCTTCATGAAGCTTTCACAGCTTGCGTTGTCATACGGGTTCGCCGGACGGCTCATGCTCGGAATCACGCGGTTGTTCTCGAGGACTTTCACGTATTCTTCGGAAGCGTATTGCAATCCTCGATCCGAGTGATGCACCAGGCCAGGTTCCGGCTGTCGTCTCACGATGGCTTGCTCCAGTGCCCCGATGGTCAGTCGCATTGCCAAAGTTCGATCCAGTGCCCAGCCCACCACTTTGCGAGAGAAGCCATCGAGGATCACCGCTAAATAGACAAACTCAGCTTTCAGCCGGATGTAGGTGATGTCCGCCACCCAGAGCTGATTGATGCCCGTCAGTTTCATACGACTGGCTAAGTTGAGATATATCTCCAGCTTGTGATTCGAATTGGTGGTGACCACGAAACGCTCCGGCTGCATCCCCAGCAGGTTATCTTCTCGCATGATCCGCGCCACTCTCTTGTGGTTCACTTGCATGCCCCGGCGGTGCAGCTCCGCCGTAATCCGTCGATAGCCGTAACGGCGACGATGCTCCAGGGCAATTTGTTGGATCGCAGATCGCACTTCCATCTCTTCCTCAACAGGTTGCTGCTCCTTCAGCGACCGGTAAAAGCCTCGGCGGCTGACCGGCACCATCTGACACATGCGCTCGATACTCAGGCTACCTTGCAATGACATCACTTCTCGGATCTGGTCGTAGATGTCATTTCGCCAGAGCCGCTGTTGCGCTGGCGTCGAGCCTCGATTTTTTGCAAGGCACCTTTGAAAAAATCTACCTCCAGGGTCTTCTCTGCCAAAAGCTGCTTCAAGCGATGGATTTCTTTGCGGTGAGCTGATGCGTGCGTGCTAGGCCGCGACGCTTCTTGTCCTGGTTCAACCATCTCCAGCTTCCTGCGCCACTTGTACAGGCACCTCGGCCTTACCCCGAGTTCTCGCGCTAACTCACCGACATCGTCACATGTCTCCATGCGTTCGACAGCCATTCGCTGAAATTTCCGGGAGTATCTCTTTCTCTCCACTGTGGTTCCTTTCCCGGAAACTGTGCCCCATTTTTGTGTGTCAGTTCAAGGGTTCACTCCACTCTGAGGTGAACAATCGCTCCGTTGCTGGCAACTCTCATTGTCTGAAGACAAAAAGACTTCGGGCCGAGAGCTAGGAACCACGACGATTTATAGCGCGCCTGCCTTGGGCGCGCACTATCCGACTCCACAACTCCGCTCCATATTGTTGACTACTAACGTTTCCAACAAACTGGGCAATCTGCGCCCGTATGCTGATAGCAACGGCACCTCTAATGTTGTGCGGCAAGATATCGGCAAAAATGTAGACAAAAGGAAAGTAGTAGATGGAAATCGAGAGGGGAATACCCATGACATCAATCAGCTTGCCTGCAGTGGGGATGCAAATGATGGCGAAGAAGACGTTCCAAAGCACAATGTGGTTCAGGAATTTATAGTTCTGCATCCGCTAACCCTCACCTCCGTAATCCAAATTATCCCAATTATGGAAATGTAATTCCCGGCTTTGCCGTCTAGTACGAGGCATGGTATTCCCCTACTCTGCGCGGCAGTTTATTTAAACAATTTCAGTCACAAGGGGAGCCAGAAATGAAAAAATTGGTATTTCTTTTCATGCTCGCTGCCGTGCTGGGCATTCAAGTCGCATTTGCACAAGAGTCGCAGCCTAACCCGAAACAGCCTTCCGCATTGGCTGGAACCGATTCACCCGAGGCGTTGCGCGAACACGTTCCTGTGCTACCCGCAGTGAGGGCAAAATACTGGAACATCGATCCTGCAGTCGGGTACGGGATGAAGGATTTAGGAAACGGTGTTTATGCACTTTCTGACAACGGTTGGCAATCCGCCTTTCTTGTGACCGACGCGGGCGTAGTCGTTTTTGACACGCCGGCCAGCTACGGCAAACACATTCCGGAAG
This sequence comes from uncultured Acidobacteriota bacterium, assembly GCA_963733775.1. Lineage (GTDB taxonomy): Bacteria > Acidobacteriota > Terriglobia > Acidiferrales > UBA7541 > Acidiferrum. Next base: position 314,958 of record CAVTEE010000008.1, read on the forward strand.
CCGTCGCTAAAGTCACGAACAAGCCGATCAAGATGCTAATTTACTCGCACCTGCACAAAGATCACATTGGCGGCTCCATCGCGCTTAAGAATACCCCGGGCTTGCAGATTATCGCCCTCGATACCGTCAGCGACTTTCTGAAGGAAATGAACGATCCGAATCGCCTGATTCCAACGGAGACGTTCAAGACGTCGAAGACGATCAAGCTCGGCGGCAAGACCGTTGAACTGACTCGGCATAACTACCACTCCAACGAAGGCGATCTTTTCATCTATGTCCCAGAGGCGAAATTCTTGATGGCTGTAGACTCGGTGACGTCAGGATACGTACCGTTTCAGGACTTCGATCTGTCGACCAACTTCCACCAGTATTTGAAGATGTTCGACGAAATCCTCGCCTACAAATTCGACAACTTCATAGGCGGCCACCTCACCGATACCGGGACGCGGAAGGATGTTGAGATCACCAAGGAATACACGAACGACGTGTACCAGACCGTGAAGCGGATTCACAACGGCTTGAATGAAAGGGCCTTCGATGCTGAAATTGCCAAGACGATCGGTCCGGACAACGAGTTCCTGATATTCAAGGCTTTGCTGGATAAGGTGACGAGAGATTCTGTTGCTGAACTTGAGCCTCGCTGGATAAATCGCCTGGCTGGGGTCGATGTTTGGCTTCCAAGCCACGTGCGTGCTGCTCTAATCTACGTCCGGTGGGACGATGAAGAATGACGTGTCGGCAGCGGGGAGCCACCGATTTCGAAATCGCTGATCCTTGAATATCGGCCCTCAGGCCGGAAGTGAGGGGAAGAGCGTCGGCCCCATTTGGGCAGCGAATTCCTTGAACACGCGCACGGGCCGTGTGAGGTAGCGATTGCCCACATGGACCACCCAGAGATTAAAGACGCTGAAGTGCCATTTCTGCATCACCTCAACAAGTCGCCCATCGCGCAACAACTCAGGCTGCACCAACGGCGGTAGGTCGCCAATTCCGGTACCCGCGAGCAATGCAGTCGCAAGGCCAGCATAGTCGTTCATTGCAAGGAAAGGCTGGAACGTCAGCGTTTCTTTTTCTTCCCGTTCGTGTGAACGAAGTTCCATGCCTTTGTCGGTGTCCAAAACGAGAAAGCCAGCAACCGATGTTCAAGTAAGTCTTGAGGCTTTTGAGGCCGCTTGCACTTTGACAAATAGCTCGGGCTCGCTACGAGCTGGTGACGGTAGGTCAGGATTCTGCGCGCGACGAGCGACGAATCTTTGAGTTGTTCTCCGACCTTGAACGCCAGGTCGACGCCCTCGACGATTTGATCCACAATCCGGTCCGTGATGAAAACCTGTACGCGGACCTTTGGATACGATGCTTGGAATGCGCCGATCAGAGGCGCAAGCAACGAGTCGGAGATGCTGGGCGGCGCAGAAAGCCGCAGTTCGCCTGAGACGTTCGAAAGGTGGTTTGAAGCGATGTTGTCTACCGCTTCGTTGAGCTCGACGGTGTGGCGAGCATGCTCGAGAACCTCGGACCCAACATCGGTCAGCCGCAGGCTGCGCGTCGAACGTTCGAGCAAACGCACGCCGAGTTCGTCCTCAAGGTCGGCAACGCGACGGCTGACGGTTGAGGTCGGCATTTTCAAGAGGCGTGCCGCCTCCGAAAAGCTTTTCGCCTCGACTACTTTGGCGAAAATCATGAGGGAATTCAGGTCCGTCATCACGATCCTCCGTTCCGGCAGACCTCCGATAGTCACTTAAGGTTGAACTCCCGAAGGATTTCACAGCACATAGTACGGCCACTCTCAAACGCGCGGTTTGGTAAAGATTATCCCAAATTCGGAAAATACATTTGCTGTTTGTCCAGGTAGTCGCGCAGGCCACGCGCGCGTCAAATCTAGGGACGCGGTTACTCTCAAAGGATCGAGAAGATGAATAGAAACGATCGGCGATTTCAGTCTTGAGACTTCCACGCAGAGCAAGCTCTTGCGCCAGCGACTGAAAGCAATCTTCGAGGAGTGTCAAGCCCTCGGCGATAGCGGTTCATCCTTTTCCCTGGGAGGGCGCAATTCTCCGCGTGAAGGTCGAACGCAGTCCCGCCGCGATCAACCGCTTCAAGGACATCGTTTTCGAAACCGTATTTTTCAAATCAAATTCAAGGAGTAGATAATGAAAGTCCCTTACGATGTTGTACTTCCCCAAGTGAATGTTCTGGGTTCGACCATGGCGTACCGAGAAACGGGGAATCCCGAAGCACCGGTTGCGCTTTTTCTACACGGGAACCCAACCTCGTCGTACGTATGGCGGAATGTCCTTCCACTGGTTGCTCCGGTGGCGCATTGCATCGCGCCGGATCTTATCGGGTTCGGCCAATCGGGCAAACCTGACATCGAGTACCGTTTTGCCGATCATGTGCGGTACGTCGATGCGTTCCTTGATAGGACTGGAATTTCACGAGCATTCGTCATAGCGCAAGACTGGGGAACTGCGCTGGCATTTCATCTGGCAGCCGCAGGCCGGAGTTTATCCGCGCGCTTGCCTTCATGGAGTTCATCCGGCCACTTCCTACATGGGATGACTTTTACCCGGCTGCAATCGAGACCTTCAAGAAGTTCAGGACACCGGGAGTCGGCGAAGAAATGATTCTTGAGGGCAACGTATTCGTAGAGGCGGTACTTCCTGGGGCAACCGCACGAAAGCTGACGGATGAAGAGATGTCTGTTTACAGAGCTCCTTTTCTTACTCCCGAGTCGCGACGCCCCACTTGGCGATTCCCGAATGAAATTCCGATCGCGGGAGAGCCAGCGGATGTGTATTCAACCCTGGAAAAAGCACATGAAGCTCTAGCGGAGTCGACTTACCCGAAGCTGCTTTTCGCGGGAAACCCAGGCGCTATAGTATCGTCGGCCTTTGCCGAGAACTTTTCCAAGGGACTCAAGAACTGCAGAGTTGTGCAGCTTAGCTCCGGCCTGCATTACCTCCAGGAAGACCATCCAGATGTGATCGGCGCCACTGTCAAGGAATGGCTGATCGACATGGGAATTGGTTCCAGCCCAAAACAGAAGGCGGCGGTATAGGCATTCCGTCTGATGGGTCGAGCTGCCGAACATTATCCCAAATTCGGAAAATACATTTGCTGTTTCGCCCGCTAGACGAACGGACGTGGCCCGACTAGATTCCGCTTGAAGATGGCGTCCAAAAGGACTGGAATCATGAATGCAATCGAGAAGGCCGTTTCCGAAGTGCTTTCCAAGTATCAAGACGCGTTGAATCAATCGGATACCGACGCGGTGATGAAGCTCTATGCACCCGACGGAGTGTTTATGCCGCAGAACAGCCCTTCCAGTGTCGGTCCCGGGAAGGTTCGTAGCGCCTATGACGCCGTGTTTAAAGCCATCAAACTGACTGTCCAGTTCAACGTAGCAGAGGTTGTAGAGATGGCCCCGAACTGGGTCTTTGCGCGCACCAATTCGGCGGGGAGTGTGAAGGTTCACGCGACGGGAGCGGGCGGCCCGGAGGCAAATCAGGAGCTATTCCTGTTCCAAAAGATCGACGGAGCTTGGAAGATCGCGCGCTACTGCTTCTCGACGACAAACCCACCGCATACATGAGAAGTAAAAGAGGCTTCCGATGGCGACGATGAAAGCAGGGGTGATTCACGAACCAGGTGGGCCCGAGGTTCTCAAAATTGAGAGCCTTCCGGTCCCGACACCTCAGAAGGGCGAAGTTTTAATACGAGTCAAAGCGTTCGGCCTCAATCGCTCGGAGCTCTTCACGCGCCAGGGCCATTCGCCGGACGTCAAGTTTCCCCGCGTTCTAGGTATCGAGGCAGTCGGTGTCGTCGAGGCAGCGCCTGGAGGCAAGTTTCACAAGGGCGATATCGTCGCGACGGTGATGGGCGGGCTGGGGCGGCAATTTGACGGCGGTTACGCTGAATACACCTCTGTGCCCGCGGAACAAGTACAGGTCATAAAGACCGAACTTGCATGGGAAACCCTCGGCGCGATCCCGGAGATGCTGCAAACGGCGTGGGGTTCGCTGTTCAAATCGCTGCGCCTCGAAAAAGGGGAACGCCTGTTGATTCGTGGCGGCACAACTTCTGTTGGCTTAGCGGCTGCGGCCATTGGCAAGAAGCACGGTGCCTTTATCGCTGCGACCACGCGAAACCCGGAGCGGGAAAACCTGCTGCGCGCCAGTGGTGTCGATCAAGTGTTCATTGATACGGGCGCAATCGCCGAACAGGTGATGGAAGTCTGTGCGAACGGTGTCGACAAAGTTCTCGAACTGGTCGGCACGATGACGCTGAAAGATTCGCTGTGCTGCGCCAAACAGCGCGGCATCGTGTGCATGACCGGAATCGTCGGGAACAAATGGTCCTTTGAGAATTTCGCTCCCATGGAGGCGATACCCACTGCGGTCAGCCTGACAACGTATGCAGGTGAATCGGAAGACTTCATGCGGATGCCTCTCGAGGACCTGGTCGAGCAGATCGCAGCCGGGACACTGCATGTTCAGATCGGGAAGGTCTTCCACCTCGACGAGATCGTCGAGGCACACCGCTGCATGGAGAAGAACAAAGCCGGTGGAAAGATTGTGGTCCTAACCTAACAGCTGAGCAGATATTCTTCCGGCTCCAGCCGCAAGCGCGTTATGACTTTGAATTCTGACCAAAATTTCCCGAGGCAGATCGCGAGGCACAGTTTTACCGGCGAAGGAGCTGTTGGTGACAGGACACCCGAAGCTGGACTGCATCCACAAACGGAAGCAAGATCTTGGCAAACGACGGTCGCGTTCTTACTGGATATATGGGTTTACGAGTAACCATAAGAGAATAAGAGGGCGCGAAAACCACCGCTCACTCGGTTGGCTAGACCCTGGCGGTTCTGCCCGTTCCGGCTTAAAGTAAGGTGTGACCCGGCCAGAAGTTGGCGCTATGAAATCGGCTTGAGGTAGACGTAACTCACACTTCTTGCAGAAACGGCAGAAGATGGTCGACCTTCTCGCTGGCGTGGTCTGTGGTGCCTCCGTGTTGAAGCCAAGAATGGAGTAGCCGAATCCAATAGCGCAAGGAAGGACAATTCATGGAGAAGGCGGCACAGTCTCCCGCAGAAGTCCTATCGCCGGGCGGATCGGCGAAGGATGAGTTGGGTCTGTTTTCCATCGAGTCTGTCCTCAAGCTGCAAAAACTGATTTTTGCTGGCTCTCCTTTGTGCGAAGTTCTGACGGACATTGCCCAGTTGGTTGAGTCGCAAGCCGATGGCATCTTTTGTACGATCTGGCTTCCCGATGAAGGGGCGAGCCATCTCTATTGTGCCGTGGCGCCGAGTCTTCCTGGATTTTGCGAACACGTGGGACGCACGGTAGTTTGCGCGAAAGGTGCGTCTTGCGGGACCGCTGTTTATCGCAGGGAGCCGGTGTACGTGACCGACATTCTTACAGAGCGCAGTTGGGATGACTATCGTCACTTGATGTTGCCTTACGGGATCCGCTCTGTGTGGTCGCGACCCTTGTTTACAAGTGAAGGCAAAGTCCTCGGTACTTTCGCCATCCTTTATCGTGAAGTGCGCACCCCGGACAGCACGGACTTACGGTTGATCGAGAATGCCAGCCACATCACCGGGATCGCGATTGAGCGCCACGTGAAGGGAACAGGCGTTGCAGCGTGAGCGCGATCGGTTGCGGCTACTTCTAGAGATCACCAACGGCGCGACCTCCAGGTTGGACCTCCGGCAAGTGGTTGAGGCGCTTTCAACGAATCTGTTCAGGGTCATGCAATGTGACGTGTCCGCCTTGCTGCTACCCGATGCCGAGAGCGGCGAGTTACGCGTCACTATGTTGCACAATCCCGACGCAAGAGGCCCTTTCCGCGAGGGATCGTTGGTGCCGATGAATAGTTCGATCTCAGGCCACGTATTGCGGAAGGCCAAGAGCGTCCGGATCGATAGCTTCGAACAGGTTCGCGAGGATCCTGAAATTTATGGGAATCCTGACGGCCAGCTTCTTTATGAGCGCGTTATCGAAGAAGGCCTCAGGACGGGGTGTTATCTTCCGCTTGTAGGCCGAGATCGGGTGGTTGGCGTTCTGATGCTTTCTAGGCGTTCTGACAATGCTTTTGAGAGAGACGACGTCATCTTGCTCGAGCAGGTGGCCTGTCAGGTAGCGATTGCACTTGAGAACACATTGGAGTACGAAAAGGCCACAAAGGATCGAGATAAAGAAACGAGACAGAGACTCTATCTCGAAGAGGAAATTCGCGCCGAGTTAGGGGAAATCGTCGGAGAGAGCGCGGCGTTGAAGACCGCGTTGAGCCTGGTCTCGGTAGTGGCCCCGACGGATTCCAGCGTGCTGATCCTGGGAGAGACGGGAACCGGCAAAGAACTCGTTGCGCGTGCGATTCATAAGCTGGGCAGTCGCAGCGAGAAGGGCTTCGTGAAGCTGAATTGCGCCGCAATCCCTCTTGGGCTCCTCGAGAGTGAGTTGTTCGGCCACGAAAAAGGAGCATTTACAGGCGCCATCGCCCAAAAAACGGGACGGTTCGAGCTCGCCGATAAAGGCACGCTGTTTCTTGACGAGGTTGGCGATATACCTCTGGAACTCCAGGCGAAACTGCTGCGGGTCTTGCAGGAGCAGGAATTCGAGAGGCTCGGCAGCAACCGTACGCATAAGGTTGACGTGCGGCTGATCGCGGCCACGCATCGGGATTTGCCCGCGATGGTGAAACAAGGAACCTTTCGCGAGGACCTTTACTATCGTTTGAAAGTATTTCCGATCCCGGTCCCGCCGCTGCGGCAACGCACAGAGGATATTCCGAGATTGGTGCGGCATTTCACAGCGCTCTACGCGCAACGCATGAACAAACGAATTGACGGAATCCCTCCTGAAACCATGGATGCGTTGGCGCGATACCCATGGCCTGGAAACATCCGCGAACTGCAGAACTTTATCGAACGCGCCGTGATTCTCTCCCCGCAGTCGACGCTACGCGCGCCAACTTCCGAGTTGGGGCCGTTCCGGCCTCAGCAAACGTCTAATGCCCACATGAATGGTCTCGCCGAAGTCGCGCGGGACCATATCCTTCATGCGCTGGAGGCGAGCAACTGGGTGGTCAGTGGCGCAGCCGCGCGCTTGGGGATGAAGCGAACGTCGTTGGCCTACAGGATGAAGAAGCTTCGTATTCACCGCCCTGCCGAAGCCCCGCAGAAACGTAGTGTCGCCAGCGGGAGTGGCGACGACTGAGTTTGCGCGCCGTTCTAACAAACCACATATCAGTGGCGGTTGATCCGACGGAAACTCGTCAGTGGCGGATATCCGTCACCAATCCGTCAGGCGCAGTCTGAGATTTACCGAGATCCTTCCTTACAAACTTCAATCGCCAGAATGATTTCCATGGAATCTCCGCTCTTCGACTGAGTTGCGCCTTCATTGGTGCCTTACATGCGTTAGGAACCAGGGAAGTGAGGAGGGGACCTATGAGTGATGCCAAGTCGGGAACAGCCACAAAACGTCCAGCACCAAACCAGGGCGATGCGCGATTCAGTCCGCCTCCTACTTCCATCCATAGGGTCGAAGCCGATGGCGTCCAGGTGTTTTACCGCGCGGCCGGCGAAACAAACGCGCCTGCAGTTCTCTTGCTGCATGGATTCCCAACCTCCTCGTTCATGTTCCGCGAACTCATTCCGCGCCTGGCTAGTGACTACCGCGTGATCGCGCCAGACCTTCCGGGCTTTGGATTCACAGAAGTGTCGCTGGAACGAAAATATCCATACTCCTTCGATCGATTGGCGTTCACGATCGACGCTTTCACGCAAGCGCTCAAGATTGACCGCTACGCAATTTACGTGTTCGATTACGGCGCGCCAACCGGCTTGCGTTTGGCGATGTCGCACCCAGAGCGAGTCACCGCCATTGTTTCGCAGAATGGGAACGCCTACGAAGAAGGCCTTGGTGAAGCGTGGGGCCCGATCCGAAAGTACTGGGCATCACCCACGGCACAAAATCGGGACATACTCCGCCAAAGTGTTTTGACTGCGGGCGGAACGCGCTGGCAGTATACGCACGGCGTAGCGAATCCGGAGAGTGTTGCGCCTGAGTCGTACACGTTGGATACGGCTCTGCTCGAACGTCCTGGGAACAAAGAAGTCCAGCTCGATTTATTTCTGGATTACGCGTCGAACGTAAAGCTCTATCCGAAATTCCAGGAATATTTTCGCAAGTCGAAGCCGCCCTTGCTTGCAATCTGGGGCAAGAACGATCCTTTCTTCGTTCCCGCGGGCGCAGAAGCTTTTCGCAAAGACTTACCCAGCGCAAAGATTCAGTTCCTCGACACCGGACATTTTGCGCTAGAGACCCACGTTGTCGAAATCGCATCTGCGATGAAGGATTTCCTCGAGACGAACGGTGTGAGGCGCCAGGGCGGAGAAAGTACGGTCACACGATGAGTGCCCTTTCCTCAGAACGCGATAACTCTTGAGAGGTCAATGAGAAGGCTCTCTGTTTGTTCATTTTCCAGCAGAGGTGATTGGAACAGGGGCGTAGATATGGAACGTCGCAGGTTTCTCGGGGCGGTCACGGCCGCATCTCTAGGCGTCGTGCTCGATGGATCTCTCACTGAATTTGGGCGAGCTCAAAACGCTGCAGGAGCTAATACAAGTGTGTCTGGGCAGGCTGTCAAGAGGGGCGAATTTCCTGAGAACTCGACAATCCTTTTAGTGCATGCCGCGTGGGCTGACGGCTCTTGTTGGAGCAACATTATTCTTCCCCTGGAGCAGCGCGGTCTTAGAGCGATCTGCGCACCGATCCCCCTCACGTCCTTAAGCAACGACGCGGCCGCTTTGAGTTGGACACTGGAACGGACCAGTGGCCCAGTGGTCCTCGTGGGACACGCCTACTCTGGCGCCGTGATCGCCGCGGTGAAGGAAGAGCGGGTCAAGTCGCTAGTCTACGTCGCGGCGCTGGCGCCGGATGAAGGCGAGACGGTTGCGAAGGTGTTCTATCGCGATACACCTAGTCCGGAAGCACCGAAGATGGTTCCAGATTCCCATGGCCTTGTATGGATGCCCGATGACGCGTTTCGCCTGGCGCTCGCCCATAAGGCTTCGTCCGATCAGGCAAAAATCGCAGCCTCCGTGCAACGGCCGATTTCGGTTCAGTGCATTCAGGAACCAGCACCGACGCCGCTCTGGAAATCAAAGCCCTCGTGGTACTTGGTCGCTGAAGAAGATCGCATGATCAACCCAAAGACGCAACATTTCATGGCCGATCGGATGGGTGCTACGGTGAGACCACATCCCGTGGACCATGCACCCATGTATGCGGCGCCGGCGCTGGTGGTCGACGTGATTTTGGAGGCAGCGCGAAAGACTCTTTCGCAATAGCGCTTTCGCCCGCGAACTGAATTTCTGACCGAGGGCTCTTGCCGAGAATCTGTCGTCCTGGACTCGGAATTTAACTCTATGCCTTGAGGGATGAATGGAAATCGCAACCAGGAATCAGAGCGAGGAGGAAATGTTGGAACGCCGCAGCTTTCTTGGTGCGCTCGCCGGCGCATCTCTAGGTGTCCTGTCGGAGGGCATTCTGACTGAGTTTGCTAGTGCGCAAACCCTAGTGCAGACTGGCGCGTCCCCAGCAAATCAAATTTCTTTCGAGACTTCTCAGGTCGAGGTTTCAGGCAATACGATCTTCCTGCGTCGCTACGGAAAGGGGCCGGCCATTCTGCTGGTGCATGGCTTCCCGCGTGCCAGTCTGATGTGGCGATTCCTCGCGCCCAAGCTCGACGAAAACCATACCGTGATCTGCGTAGACCTGCGGGCCTACGGCCACAGCGGGGTTCCTGCCTCAACGGACGACCACTTTCCCTATTCAAAGCGTGCAATGGCAAAGGAACTCGTTGAGGTAATGGACAAGCTCGGTTTTCCGACATTCACGCTGGTCGGGCACGATCGCGGGGGACGTGTCTCCTACCGGTTGGCTTTGGACCATCCCGAGAAGGTTGAGCGTCTCGCTGTTTTTGACGATTCCGATCCTCGAAGCGTGGAGCCGGTGTGACGCGCGTTTCGCGCAAACCTACTGGCCGTGGATTCTCCTGTCGCAAAAGGCTCCGCTCCCGGAGAGCTATCTGCTGGGCGCTCCCGAAGCCGCCTTCGACAATCCCTTCGGACACGGCTCCTTCGGCCCAGACACTCTTGAAGAATACGTTTCCACCTACCGCGATCCGGCTCGGGTTCACGGAATCTGCGAGGAATATCGAGCCGCGGCAACGATGGATATCGAACACGATCACGCCGACAAGGAAGCGTCAAGACGAATCGAATGCCCGATGCTGCATCTGTGGGCTGAGGGTGGCCCGCTCGATACTTTCTATGCAAAAGACGGTGGCCCGCTCGGCATCTGGCGGCAGTGGGCTCCGCGGGCGCAAGGACAGCCAATGAAGGGCGGCCACTTTTTCCCTGAAGAGAATCCTGACGACACCGCCGTTCTCGTCAAACAGTTCCTTTCGGTGTAGCCATCTATCGGAGAACGTCGAGAAAAACAGAAGTGTTTGGTGCTGTCCATCTGAGGAGCGCCTGGCCCTAGCTATCTGAACTCCAGGAGATACCGAAATGAAAAGGTGGATAAAAATTGCAATTCTTGTTGCCGCGGTAGCGCTCTTAGTTGCCTGGTATGTATTTCGCCCGGAGCGACTCGTAATCAATCGAAGTGTTAACGAAGCAATGCCGAACGCAGCAGGCGCCTCGTCGGCGCAGCCTCTGGAATCCGGACGGTTCTACAGCGTTTTGCACCCGACCGAAGGTACCGCAACCATCTACCAGATGGGAGATGGGACGCGTGTTCTTCGTTTTACGAGCTTCAGCACGTCAAACGGCCCCGATGTTCACGTCTACATGGTCGCCGCCGACGATGCCAAGGACATAGCAACCGTGCAAAAGGCCGGTTTCGTTGACCTGGGAGTGATCAAAGGAAACATCGGCGACCAAAACTACACGCTAGGCAGCGACTTGGACTTAGCGAAATATCGTGCGGTGTCCATATGGTGCAAACGATTCAGCGTAAATTTTGGAGCCGCGGCGCTCCGACCGACAGAGGCATCGCAAAATCACTAGGACACGGTTTCGTAATTCCTAGGATAAGAGCGGATGTTAAGTTATAGCTTGACTATCATTTCAGTCGAATAACGCTGGTTGAGCCGATACATCCTCCGGATCGAGGAAATTACTAAGGCCAACGCCGACCAAGCGAAACCGTTGCTGCGGTCCGAGGGCAACGCGTTCCCGCAGCGAGAGCGCGATCACCGTGAGTTCTTCGCAAGAGGAAGGAGGAGACGACGGTGTGTGGCTGCGCGTGAGGATCTTGAATTCCGCCGTCTTCAATTTCAGCACAACAGTTCTCGCAATCCGGCTTTCCTTGCGCGATGCGGCCCAGGTCAGCTCGGCGAGTTTGCGGATCATTGGCTCCGTCTCCGTAAGCGGCACGTCGCGTTCGAACGTATCTTCCGCGGAGATGGATTGTGTGGGCCGGTCAGGCACGACTTTACTCTTGTCAACACCGCGCGCCAATTCGTAAAGGCGGGCGCCGTGGCGACCGAAGCGGCTTTCAAGTGTGGGCAAGTCGAACCGCCGCAAATCCGCGATCGTGTGCAGCTCTAAGGCCTTGAGCTTCTCTTCCGTGACTTTTCCGACTCCGGGCAACCGGCCCACAGGCAAGGGCAGCAGAAACGCGTCCACGTCTTCGGGCTGTATCACAAAGAGTCCGTCCGGTTTTTTCCAGTCCGAGGCGATCTTCGCAAGGAACTTGTTGGGCGCGACGCCCGCCGAGGCCGTCAATTGAAGCTCCGTGCGAATCTGCTCGCGAATCGTGCGCGCCACCAATGTCGCCGTGCGCAGACCTGTTTTATTCACCGAGACATCGAGATAGGCTTCGTCGAGCGATAACGGTTCGATCAGGTCGGTGTGCCGCCGCAATATCCCGCGGACTAGTCGGGAAACGGCCCGGTAGCGAGGAAAATCCGGGGGCAAGAATACGGCGTTCGGGCAGAGACGCTCAGCGCGAACGGCGGGCATGGCGGAACGCACACCGAACTTTCTGGCCTCGTACGAAGCAGCGCAAACCACCGAGCGGTTCCCGCGCCAGGCAACGACGACAGGCTTGCCGCGCAGCTGTGGATCATCCCGCTGCTCGACAGACGCGTAGAAGGCGTCCATGTCGATATGCACAATTTTCCGCAGTAACATGACAGGACCATTTTAGGCCCGCCACGGGAGTTCCGACGAACGACATGGACTACGAAACTATCAACCGTGGGCGGGGTGTCCGTACCGATGGATTTGCCGACAAATATGCGACGTCGACTATTTTGTGGACCCGGCATATTTTCGCGAAATGCCGGAGCCTCTGTTCGCTACATTTTCTGCCCGCTATGCTTTCTTGCAGAATTCTCGCTGCAAAGTCATTCCCCATTTTCCTTCGGTACTTGAGGCAGTCGGCGATCGTTTTCGCCGCGCTGTAGATACGAACAGGGAATCCATCGATCTTCGTATTGACGACTCCCTGTGTGAGCGCTTGGCCGGAAAATCGAACAATGTATGCCTTCAATCGGCACTCGCCTGGCACGGCGTTCTCCCTCCTGATTCTGGACCTGAGCAAAGCCGCGCGCCGGGGACTGCTCGTCAAGATCGGCCGCGGTCTGAGTTTTTGACCCGAAAACGGGGTTGACGGGCCAAGCTAAACTGTTGATTTCCGAACAGCAGGCACCGGGACTCTCGAAGTTGCTAAACCGTTTTAGGGAATAAACACCCTAACGGGGGTTCGAATCCCCCCCTCTCCACCAGTTCTTTTGTAATCATGCCGTTAGCCCCGATCTCTAATCTTGCGTTTCATCTAGTTAAACCAGCAACCGACCAGCATTGTAGTAAAAATGTAGTAAAGAGATCCCCACTCAATCTTCGGGCCTCGCTGCCAAAACCTTACACGTTACAAGCTCGATGACGCGCCGCTTCAGCAGGTCAGTATGAAGTCGAACGAACCTGACTATTCCATTGCCATAGGCGTTCAATTCGCCACTCGCATCTGCTGGTGTTTTTATCGACCTTGTTTACGTAGCGTCTGACCCACGTCCCGATACCTAGGCTCTTTGCTTTTGGGCGTGCCCCTGATGCGACACGGGTGGAAACCTGACTCATCGAGCGTTGGCCGACGTTTAATTCATGTGAGAATGGAAAGTGGACGGGGCGTTGGCCGGCTTGCCGATAATTGACTATCGCTTCGTTCCTGTTGAAACATCCAGAAGTTTCGCGGCGCTCCCAGATTGTGGTTGCCTGTGCCTTCAATGCAGTGGCGGAGAAAAAAATGCAAAACACGATCACGAGTGTCCTCGGATTTTTGATGTTATTCAGCTCAGGACCACAACAGGAGCGGCCCCGCGAGTTGAAGGGTGGTGGACATTTGCTTGGCGAAACCGCTGAGCATTTCTTCTCCGAAAGTGCCGTTGGGCAACTGCTACGCACATGCGAAGCAGGGGATTGGAAAGCTGTGAAACAGCTGGCAAAGGCCGTAGTCCCCGCCTCCAAACCCAACGCCAAAGATATTTGTGCTAAAGCGGCGCTCGTCAAGCAACAAGCTACAAGCGGGGCACGTCAAGAGTACGGCGACGGCGACGAAAAGACTATGAGGACGGATACATTTACTTTGGACGGGGGCTACTTGGTCAAGATAGACATGGTATTTAACGCCCCGACCACGGACGTTGCAGGATACCACCCGAAGTATTTTGGTGAGCTCTTCGAGGGATTGCGGGAAGCCTACGGTGCGCCGTCGAAAAGCTACACCGAATCCGTGTTCGATGTGTATGGCGCAAAATATGACGCACACCGCGCCGAATGGATGTGCAAACAGGACGTCATCACAATTATCGAACAGCCTGGCAGAGACGGTCGAACCGAAATAGTCGTGGAAACGCTTGCAGAACGCAACCGGGCGACCAAGACTGTGAATCCCCTGCAATAAGCAATACTCCCAAATCCTGGTAGACGCCGAAGCCGGTAATGTGGGTCCCAGAACTCGGTGGGCCTCTCTTGAGATTTTCTACCAACAAATGCACTCAACCCTTAATAAACGCGGTATCGGAAAAGTCCTATAAAAGGAAATGTCAAGAGACATAGCTCGCCGTTAGCTCAGTGCCGGCACTTTTTTGTCTCGGCATTCAGCCCAATCGTTTGAACGTGCACGCGCGATCGAGTGTTCTTCCTCAGGAAGTCGCTGCTTCGTTTCGTCACACGAAATGGTGAGACTCTTCTTCCCGCCTGTGGTTCCATTTTACTATCGTGACGGCGCCAAGCGTTTCCTGAAACTGAACAAGCGTAATGGTTATCCGCTCAGATTAAGCGGTAACTCGATTTCAACCGACTGTTGGCATAGGCGGCTTATCTCATTTGGATCGCGCAAGCTTTGGAGAATGGTCTTGCTGTATTCAGCTATCAGGACTTGGCGCGCAGGATGAGGCCGTAGACAGTGAACCCGAGTCCGCTCAAGAAGAGCAGAGGTAAGAGATACTTAGTCACGACGGACACGATGTCCACAGGGAGCTGCAGCGGGGCGCTGTATCCGGCAGCAAAATAATAACTAATGGCAGCGAGAAGCATGTAAAGAAGTCCGCGTCGAATCTGCTCGCGTCCGTTGGAGCTTCGCAGGCGGGACAATTGCACTTGGGGGACCTGTTCGCGGCAAAATGGGCATCGCTTCAGGTGCGCGGGCATGGCTTTGCCGCAAAAAGTGCATTGTCGCGTTTGGGTGACCTCTCCTGGCCGAGAGCTCATGAGAGTCTTAAAGCCTTTTTAGTTAGGTTGGCTCGTTGTCCTGACGCAGAGTTCGGCTTCCGACAGCGATGAGCAAGCATCCAGAAACAAGGCGCATAGCGCCCAGATTGTAGTTTTTTCCCGCCCGCTCAGCAATAGGATTGATAATGCACGACTAACCGGGAGTTGCACCGGGGCGCGAGTATTTGCGTACCCACGCTGCGGAGAGCTACGGTTGGAAGCTGCTAGACGTTGAACGGGCGAATCCTGTGTCGGAAGCTGGCGACTTTAGCGAAGAAGTCGAAGACATGTTAGAAAGAACCAGAAATAATCCGAACGCAATTATCTACGGCACGTTTTACTCGTACCCGGTGATGTAGAACCTCCCAGCGGCGGGCTAAAAAACAATTGGACCTAGTCTGAATCGAAGACTGCGATTCTTTCCTCTAAGTACCCTTCGAGATTATCGTTTAACCAACTTTGAGCTGCCCGATGCTTATGGAGCCGGACGGTTGCTTCACTCCCATCAGGTGACACGATAACAATAAAACGGCCCGTGAAACCTTTGGCTAGAGCATTCAAACGCCGGGCGAATTCTAGTGCTTCCGCCAAGTTCTTCACCTGCAGGTGATTGATGAAACATTCGTGTCCGGTTTCGTCTTGAGCAACGGTACGGGCAGAGGAAGGATGGCGACAGAGGCGGCGCGGCTCAGAAGAAACAACTGAACCAGGAAAAAGAAAAACACACTTGACTCATACCGGCCTTCTCATGGAAGGACCTAGCAGTGCGCAAGAGACCAAAATCTGCATTTTTGGACAATTCCGCCGCCAATCACAATCGCGAACAAACCACCAAATAAGTAGAGCAAGGATACTGGTAGGACCGTTCCCAGAGTCGCGTAGTCCTTCCAGTCGTGCCAGTCGTGAAAAAGGGTCCAGAATTTAGTCACGGCCTGGACGCTGCAGACCACGCTTACCGTAATGGTAGCCAACATTTCCCTTCTTTTGTCTTTTTCCAGAGTGTCCAACACGTTTTTTTTCGGCCTCGCCCCTCCCCAGCTTCGTTCGGCTTCAAGTGACGACCGGTCGAGTCTTGACGAGGAATCATTCACTTCCGAATCGTCTTC
This sequence comes from uncultured Acidobacteriota bacterium, assembly GCA_963733775.1. Taxonomy (GTDB): domain Bacteria; phylum Acidobacteriota; class Terriglobia; order Acidiferrales; family UBA7541; genus Acidiferrum. The sequence continues at coordinate 330,852 of CAVTEE010000008.1, forward strand.
AACTGTTAGTTCGCTGATTCCACGGCGGAAAATGTCCCACAATGAACTTCGGAGACGGACCTCAATGCTGCCCAGCGGATTTTGTATCGAGCGGCGAACGAAGCCATTAATCGTTATCTTGAATCTCTAAAACCGAGTTGGCCCCACTTCTGCCAAACCTTATTTATTAGAATTATCAATTAATTATTTATAATGAGACGGTTACATCAAAAGCTTGTGAGTCGACGAGGGATAAAGTTGACCTATTTCACCCATTTCGCGAAACCTTAATAGGGATACGGCGACCGCTTATTTTAGGTCAATTGGCAGCGACCGTCGATTCACATTTTGGCGGCGGGGTAACGGCCAAGAACGCGAAGTTCCGCGATGGCTTCGCGAACTTCGGCGAGCGCCTTCTCCAGATTGCCGGGGCGGTCTGATTCCACATCCAAAAAAAATTGATATTCCCAGGGACGGCCGTGGATCGGACGACTCTCAATTTTTAACAGATTCACCTGATGGCGCGCGAAAGGCTCAAGAGAAGCGAGTAATGCTCCGGGCCGGTGCGCGAGCCGCATTGCGATGGACATTTTATGGGCGTTGGGAGCGGACCGCGTAGCAGCTTGGTTTTCAGGAACGAGCAGCACGAAGCGCGTAAAATTCTCGGCGTTATCCTGCACCGATTTTGCGAGGATCACGCCGCGGTAATGGTCTGCAGCGCGTTGTCCGGCAATTGCGGCGACCGATTTGTCCTGGCGCGCAAGAACTTCGCGCACGCTTCCCGCAGTATCTTCAGCCGGCACGCGTTTCCATGATGGGTGGTCATTGAATAGCCGCTCGCACTGCGCAAGCGCCATGGGATGCGAAGCTACGGCGCGAATGTCCGCCAACGAAGCGCCCGGGCAGCCGATCAGGTGATGTTCGATAGGCAGAATGGTCTCGGCGACAATCTGCAAGGAACTTTCCAGAAGCAAATCGAAAACGCGAACCACCGAGCCCGCCAGGCTGTTTTCGACGGGCACAAGCAGTGCGTCAGCTGCCGCATCTTTTATAGCCGCAAACGCGGCATCGAACGTTGCTCGCGGAACGGTCGTAATGGAATCGCCGAGAAGTTGATAGGCGGCCGCTTCGCTGAAGGCGCCGGGCTCACCTTGAAATGCTACACGCGTTTTCTGGAGTACCATGTCCATGCTGTCTCAGGCGTCCTAATAGGCAAAAGCGGTATAAGGTGCTGCGCTTTGATGCGCCCTAGAGTATCAAGTATGATTTCGCGCAGCGCAGGAAAAACGACATGGCGGTAGTGGCGAGGATTAGATGAGTTACGTAGAGAAAAATCTGGTGCCCGGCGAGACGTTGCTATACCAAACGCGACATCATTGGATCGTGCTGATTGGACCGCTGCTGATCGCCTTGCTGGTGGGCTTGCCAGGATTATTCCTGCTGTTTGAGGTCGCCGCAAAGCGCCCGGAAATCTATGATTATGTCACGCGCATGCCCGGCGGGGCCGAGACTCTGGTCGTTGCCGGCGGCGTCATGGTGGTTATCGGGCTGGCGATTTTGGCTTGGGGAATGACCAAGCGCAACGCCACGGAAATGGCGGTGACCAACCGCCGCGTACTGATCAAGACCGGATTAGGCAACCGGAGAACGCTGGATTTAATGTTGTCACGAGTGGAAAGCATCGCCGTCCATGAAACGATGTGGGGACGCACGCTGGGCTACGGCGATGTAGTGGTGCACGGCACCGGCGGCACGCCTGAATCGTTCGTGTTGATCTCACATCCACAAGAATTTCGGCGGCAAGTGCAACAACAAATCGGAACGCACGAGGTTACTGGTGGCGTCAATGAAACCAAGCAGGCCTGAAGAAAACGAGTACGCACCTTTTTACGCGCGCTACATTGCGCTGGTGCCCGGCGACGACGTGATGGCCGCGCTGGAGGCGCAGCGACTGCATATGTTGCAGATGCTATCAGCTCGCAGCGAACGCGAAGGTAACTTCCGGTACGCGCCCGACAAGTGGAGCGTCAAGGAAATTGTCGGCCACATGTCGGACACCGAGCGAGTTTTCGCCTACCGCGCAATGCGCATCGCCCGTGGCGATAAAACCCCGCTGCCGGGATTCGAGCAGGACGATTATGTGAAGAACGGCGGTTTTGGCGAACGGCGCCTGGCCGATCTTGCGGAAGAATTCGCAGCGGTGCGCAGCGGCAGCATCGCGCTATTCCGTTCCCTGAATGAAGCGGCTTGGGCGCGCCGCGGTATGGCCAGCGGCAAGGAAGTCACCGTGCGCGCGCTTGCGTTTATGGTCGCCGGGCACGAGCTCCACCACCAAGGCATATTGGAAGAGCGCTATTTCGCGGCAATCCCCAGAGCGTGATCGATTAGAGCCGTTCTATCAGCGTTGGCGATACTGCTAGCCAGGCTCTTGGCGGGCTTTTTTGCCGGTACCAATGGAGACGCAGAGGCCACCCGGGTGTGCGCCTGAGTGCGATGACCTTTCTCAGTCTCGAATCTCTTGCGTGGGGTAAAAATAAAATAAATCAGAATGGTAGCCAGGGCGATAATAAATGCGCCGGCTATTAACCCCAGGGCCTGGGCACGCACAGGGTCGGTGAATGATTCTTGCAGCAGATAGATTCCGCTACCCAGAAAAATGACGGCCAGGAAGCTACCCAGGCCACCGAAAGCATGGGAAGAGGGCGAGCGATATCTGGAGGACGTGGTATCGGGAGGCATACGCTATTCCTTCCGGGCAGTCTGCAGGACCAAATCCGGCGCGAGTGCTTGCAGAGCGTCCTGTTCGCGTTCCCCGAGAAAATCGAGATAGCGAAAGCCCGGCGGGTGGTAGTGCTTTTTCATGACCGCGCCGCAAACGCAGTAAACACGGTCTACTTCAGTGTCCCTGCTTGTTCCGATGGATAATTCCGAGAGGCAAGCGGGATTGGTGCAATGCCAAAGGTCCCCTGAGCGCACAAGCATGAGTTCCAGCCTTTCTCGCGAGGGGCGCGGCCCGCACGCGGTAACTAGTTAGTTAACTACCGAGGCAACTGACTACCGCGAGAGAATGGGATATTACACATGAGTAAACTAAATAGCAACAGGTATTATGTAGCTAACTCGCTAAATGGTGAGGCGCTGTCGCTACTGGGAAAAGCATTAAAAAGATAAGGCCGGGTAGCTCGGATAGCCAAGTTGCGGGCATGCTAACGGGCTGCTAAAATCGACGATTTGCCGGGTCTTCACCGTTCCACCTGTAGGGCAGCGTGAGAGGGCGAATCCGAACAGACCGCCAATCGGGAGATGAATGTTCCGCTAAATGCTGCGCCATAAATGATTTGCGTCGCCTGGCGACGTGTTGGTAGCCCGCGGTCCTGAGGCCTGCGGAAGGAGAGCAGTGTGGCTAAGTACGATGTTGCGATCATCGGTAGCGGTCCGGGCGGCTATGTAGCAGCCATTCGCGCCGGGGAACTTGGACTCAAGACGATCGTAGTCGAAAAGGACCCCTATCTTGGCGGCACCTGCTTGCACGTGGGTTGTATTCCTACCAAGGTGCTCCTGCACCACGCGGATGTTTACGATCATTTTAAAAATGCCGCCGAATTGGGTTTTGAGGTCAGCGGGCTAAAAATTAACTGGGCCAATGTGTTGGCCCGCAAAGATAAAATCGTCAAGAAGCACGCCAAAGGCATTGAGTTTCTTTTTAAGAAAAACAAAGTGGAATGGGCGCAAGGGTGGGGACGATATGAGGGGCCCGGCCGCATCAGTGTAGAAAAAGACGGCAAGAAGACTGAAATCGAAGCGTCCAATATTTTGATGGTTAGTGGGTCGGAAGCGCGCGCCTTGCCGGGAATTGAACCGGATCACAAAACTATTTTGACCAATCGCTCGATACTGGAACTTCCGTCCATTCCAAAAACTCTAATTGTTGTGGGAGCAGGCGCAGTAGGCGTGGAGTTCGCTTCTATCTATAACTCGTTCGGCACGGAAGTGACCATCCTGGAAGCCCTGCCCCGGGTGGTGCCGGTGGAAGACGAAGAGATTTCCACGGAGTTGGACAAAGCTTTCCGCAAGAAAAATATTCAGATCCACACCAGCAGCAAAGTGGAGTCGGTAAAGAAGGACGCCAAAGGCGTGACCGTCGCGTTCACCGATAAGGATGGAAAAAAACAAACGCTGCAAGCGGAAAAACTTTTGCTGGCCGTCGGCCGCAAGCCCATGACCGAGAATTGCGGCCTGGAAAAATCGAAGGCCAAGATGGACCGCGGATTTGTACTCGTGGGCCCTTACATGGAAACGGAAGAAAAAGGTTTATACGCCATCGGTGACATTGTTGCGGGCCTGCCGCAGCTAGCGCATGCGGCCATGATGGAAGGGATCGTGGCGGTCACGCACATTGCTGGAAAACCGACTCACGCTATTAACAAAGCACGCATCCCGAACGCTACGTACTGCGAACCGCAGATTGGTTCGATCGGACTAACCGAAAAACAGGCGCGCGATGCAGGATATGGGGTAAAGACCGGCAAATTCCCATTCGTCGGCAACAGCAAAGCCACCATCCTTGGGAATCACGGCGGATTCATCAAGGTGGTGTCCGACGAGAAATTCGGTGAAGTGTTAGGCATTCATATTATCGGGCCGCTGGCCACGGAAATCCTGTCGGAAGCTGCCGCGGTTCTGCATCTGGAAGGCACCATCGACGATATGATGAATATGATGCATGCGCATCCCACGGTATGGGAAGGCATGGGCGACGCCTTCGCTTCGGTGCGGGGATTACAGATCAACCTTTGAGTTGATTAAGCTTTAATCGCATTCATTTAACGGTAAAAAACGCGCAATGAAAAGCTGCTACATCATCGATGTGGGATTGATTGGTTACGCGGACGCGTGGGAGCTACAAAAGCGCCTGGTAACTGCGCGTAAAAATGGGGCAATCGAGGATGTTCTGCTGCTTTGCGAGCATCCTCATGTGATTACTTTAGGCCGCAATGGAAAACGCGAACACTTGCTGGCATCTGAGCAAGTCTTGCGGCAAAAGGGCGTGGAGTTTCATTCCTCTGATCGCGGCGGCGATATTACTTATCATGGGCCGGGGCAACTGGTCGGCTATCCAATCTTAAATTTGGCCGCGATCCGCAAAGACGTGGTGTGGTATGTGCGTATGCTCGAAGAAGTAATGATTCGCGCGACGTCGGAATTTGGAATTACGGCTGAGCGCGTGGCGGGTAAAACTGGCATCTGGGTGCGAGGTGCTGACAGTGATTCGAATGCGCCAAGCGGCGCCGAAGAAAAACTTGGAGCAATCGGCGTGCACATCAGCCGGTGGGTCACGTCTCACGGCTTCGCCTACAACGTGTCCACAGATTTACGCTATTTTGATTTGATTGTGCCGTGCGGGATCAGCGGGCGCAAAGCCACGTCGCTGGAGAAGATTCTCGAACGCGCGGTGGCACGCAAAGAAGTGGTGCCGCCAGTCGTACGAAATTTTGGCGAAGTGTTCGGGCTGGATATGCGTGAAACGTCTCGCGATGATTTGCTTGCCCAGTTGCAGACGCAACAGCTCAGTAGCGAGGCGAACTTGGCTCGTGCGCAAGCAATCGAAATAGGGTCGTAAGATTTGATCAGTGTGACCGGCAGGGAGCGCGGATGAAGAAAGAACTCACACGGCAGCAATATCTGGACCTGTATTACTACATGCGCCTGAACCGCGCTGTGGAAGACACCATGGTGAAGCTTTTCCGCCAAAACAAAATTGTCGGCGGATTGTATTCGAGCGAGGGCCAGGAAGGCATTTCGGTAGGCACCGCGTACGCGCTGGAAAAGAAAGACTGGATGGCGCCCATGATTCGTAACATCGGCGCGCTGTTGGTTAAAGGTGTTCCTCCCCGCGATATTTTCACCCAGCACATGGCCAAGTACACTTCGCCGACTCGCGGCAAGGATGGCACCAGCCACTTTGGCGACCTGGAAAACCTGCACATCGTTTCGCCAATTTCCATGCTGGGGGATTTAATTCCGGTGATGACCGGTGTGGCCATGGCGGGCCGTTACCTGGGTCAAAAAATCGTGGCCATGACCTGGATCGGTGACGGAGGCAGCTCCACCGGAGTTTTCCACGAAGGATTGAATTTCGCGGCATCGCAAAAAGCTCCCTTCGTTTTGATTCTGGAAAATAATCAGTGGGCGTATTCCACGCCGGTGAAACGGCAAGTGCCGGTGAAGGATCTGGCGGATCGCGCCAAGTCGTATGGAATTGCGAGTTACATCGTCGATGGCAATGACGTAGTCGCGGTGTACACCACCGCGAAAGAAGCGGTAGAGCGTGCACGCGCGGGCGAAGGCCCCATTTTGATCGAGGCGAAATCAATGCGCATGCGCGGTCACGCGCAACATGATCCTGCCGAGTACGTGCCCAAAGAAATGTTTGAATACTGGAAGGCCCGCGACCCTATAGTTTTGTATGAAAAGTTCTTGACTGGCGAAAAATTGCTGGACGCCAAGAGTAAGAAGGAAATTGAAGGGCGCATCGAAACGTTGCTGACTAAGGAACGCGACTTCGCGGAAAATTCGCCGATGCCGCCCCCTGAGTTTGCCAATGAGGGGGTGTACTGCACTGGTGACGAGTGCCACAAAATCGCGCCCAAATGGGAGAGATTGAAAGCTGAGGTCACGCCGCCCAGGTCGAGCATCGCGGCGGTGTGGTCGGTGGAAGGATTTGGCGAAGGTAAAGGATCGGCCGGCAAGAATGCGCCCATCCATTTTGGGGATACCACGCCAGCTTCGCCGGAACTAGGTGAGAACAAAAGCAAGCTGGCGCCAAAAACTCCGGCTAAGACGGTGGTCAAGAAAGTGGTCGCTTCAAACGGAAAAAGCAAAACGCACCCGGCCGTCTCGAAGAATGGCGCGAAAAATGGCGCGTCTCAAAAACAAACTGCGCCTCCGGTCGCGTCTCGCATCACAAAGAAACCCGCACCAGCCTCTTCCGGGAAAAGGAGATAGCCATGGCCGGTTCCCAAACAGCGGCAGCAGAGAAGCCGAAAGTAAACGGCGCGGCGGAGACCACGGGTTCAGCGCCGGTCACCTTTCTGGAAGCGATCAAGCAAGCCATGTTTGAAGAGATGGAGCGCGACCCCGCGGTCGTGCTGCTCGGAGAAGACGTGGGCGTCTATGGCGGCGCATTCAAAACCAGCGAAGGCTTACTGCAGCGCTTTGGCTGGGAGCGTGTCATCGACACTCCTATCAGCGAGAGCGCCATCATCGGCGCGGCTTGCGGCATGAGTTATCTCGGCTTGCGGCCCATCGCTGAAATGCAATTCATCGATTTCATCGCCTGCTGCTTCAACCAGCTTACGAATTTCGTTGCCAAGGGACATTATCTCTGGAACGCACCTGCGCCCATTGTGGTTCGCGGGCCATCGGGCGGCGGAGTGCACGGCGGGCCATTCCATTCCGCGAATCCGGAAATGTATTTCGTGCATACGCCGGGGCTGAAGGTTATCTACCCGTCGACGCCGTACGACGCCAAGGGCCTTTTGAAAGCGGCTATACGCGACAATAATCCGGTGCTTTTTTTCGAGCACAAATATTTGTATCGCCGTATCAAGGAAGAGCTACCCGCGGGCGATTACACCGTGCCCATCGGCAAAGCTATCGTGCGGCGCCCGGGCAAGCATCTCACCATTATTTCCTACGCCGCCATGATGCATACTTCCCTGGAAGCGGCGGACGCTTTGGCGAAAGAAGGCATCGAAGCAGAAGTGATTGACTTGCGCACGCTTTTGCCGCTGGATGAAGAAACCATCCTGCAATCGGTGAAGAAAACCAACCGCTGCCTGGTGGTTCACGAAGACACCAAAACCGGCGGCATTGCCGGTGAAATTGCGGCCATACTTTGCGAAAAGGCTTTCGGCGATCTGGACGGGCCGCTGCTGCGGGTGACCGCGCTGGATACTCCGGTTCCCTATTCGCCGCCGCTGGAAGAATATTTTCTGCCGAACGCCAAGAAAGTTTTCGATGTCGCCAAAGAGCTGGCGCGGTATTAGCAGCACTAAGGAATTGACGGGCGCGCTATCGCGCGTCCAGTATGCAACTGGTTTCCAGAGGAGATCGACATGGCCGTAGACATCGTAATGCCGCAGATGGGCGAAAGTATCTTTGAAGGCACAATTACCAAGTGGCTCAAGAAACCTGGCGATAAGGTGGAGCGCGACGAGCCCTTGTTTGAAATTTCCACCGACAAAGTGGACGCCGAAATTCCGTCTCCGTCTGCGGGCGTGTTGAAAGAAATCAAAGTCGCGGAAGGCAAGACCGTACCCATCCAGACAGTGGTTGGCGTGATTGATGCCGCGGGCGATGCCAGCGCGGCGAAGCCTGCGCAACCGGCCGCTAGTCCAAAGAGCGAAACGCAGCCGGCCAAGGCTGCACAGGCGCCTCCATCACGCACCGCCGCACCACCGCTCCCCGCCAACGGCAAAGGTGCGCCCGCAGCACAGCCACAGGCACGACCTCAGCCTGCGGCATCATCGCAGTCGGCAGGCTCAACAGGTGCGCCAGCGACCGGAGGAGTGCCCACGACCGGTGCGAGAGATGGCGGCGGCCGCATTCACAGCTCGCCCCTCGTTCGCCGCATGGCCAAGGAACATGGCATTGACCTGAGCGGCGTTACCGGAACCGGCGCAGGCGGTCGCATCAGCAAGCAGGATATCGAAGCGCTGATTGCCGGAGGCGGACAGCAACGCGGCTCGGCGGAGTATCAGACAAACCAGAGCGGCGAGGTCGAAGAGGAGTTGGAAGAAGCGTTCAACGCAAGTTCGCCTGACGCGCCAACGCGACAGGCTCCTTCGATGCCGCCACCGCCGCCGCGCCAAGCTCCCCCGCAGGTTTCTTCGCAAGGCGGAGCGCAAGCAGGCGGTCAGCACGGCGGGCAGGTGCACGCCTCGTTCGAATCGGCGGTGCCTCGCGAAAAAATTTATTTCGGCGATTACGAAGTGCAACCCATGAGCGTAATGCGCCAGCGCATCGGCGAGCACATGGTGGCCTCCAAGCGCGTCTCGGCCCACGTGTACTCCGTGGACGAGATCGACATGACCAAAGTCGCGACGCTGCGCGCCAAATCGAAAGACGAATTCGAAAAACGCAATGGCACCAAACTGACCTTCATGCCGTTTTTCGTGAAGGCCGCAGTGGCGGGCCTGCGCGCTTATCCCACGCTGAACTCTTCCCTGGACGGCACCAATGTCGTGCTGCACAAGGAAATCAATATTGGCATCGCCGTGGCTCTCGACTGGGGCCTGCTGGTGCCGGTGGTGAAGCATGCCGACGAAAAAAACATTCTGGGTATTCAACGCACCATGAATGATCTGGCGGAGCGTGCGCGTTCCAAGAAACTCAAGCCCGAAGAAGTGCAGGAAAGCACTTTCTCGATTACCAATCCGGGCGTATTCGGCGGGCTGTTCGGCTTGCCGGTCATCAGCCAACCCAATGTGGGCATTCTAGGGCTAGGTGCGATTGAAAAGCGGCCGGTGGTAATTAATGACTCGATCGCGATCCGCTCGATGTGCTACGTCACATTGTCCTACGATCATCGCGTGGTAGATGGCGCCATCGCGCACCAGTTTTTGCATAAGGTTAAAGAGGCGCTCGAGAACTGGGCAGAACCGTTGCTGTAAAGCCGGGAGCTACTCTCACCAGCACATCTCTTTTAGCACGGAGCTATGGTTGCCGGTTCTTCGTCTGCTGATTACCGCACCGTGAGCGTAAGTTGAACGGAGTGCTGCACTGTTCCGCCAGTGGCCGTGACCGTCAAGTTGTAAGCTCCCGACTGGAGTTCCATAGTCACGATTTTTGACGGCGCTGGCACATCCGTAACACGTCATTCCCAGCAGCGCGAATAGCAGGATCGCCGTACCCGGTGACTTCAGGTGCAAGCCGCCGTTCTTGCGGCGAATCCCAGCGAGAACCACGCCCGCCAGCGGCATTCCAAAAGCGAATCCGAGCGCGAATAACGGAGTTGTTCGCCGGTTCATATCGGTCGAGATAGCAGTGGAGGGCGTTGAAGTGAAAAGCAACAATGTGGAAGTAGCCGCATTCGCTCCCGGCGTCACGGACGCAGGCTGAAACAGGAACCCAGTGCCATTCCGCGGAACGCCCGATATCGACAGAGTTATGGGAGTAGAAAAAGGAATATTGTTAAGTGGCGTCAGCGTCAAGATGTAAGCGGCCTTCGCTCCCTTGTTGACGGTTACGCTAGTGGCAGCAGTTGCGATGGAAAAGTCCGCCGGTCCTCCCGGACCGTCCACGATGGTTACGTCGCTGGCGGTATCGTTGGCAGTGTTGGTTTCGCCGCCGCCAGAGACGACCGCAGTATCTGTCACGCTGCCTGGGGCAGTGGCGGCTACGTTCACGACAACCGTAAGCGCCGCATAACTGCCACCCGCCGCCAACGCATCCAGCCGCGTGCACGATAAAGAACTCAGGGTGCACGTCCAACCGCCGCCGGATATTGCCGTTGCCGTCAGGCCCGTAGGCAAAACATCAGTTACCGTCACGGATCCGCTTGAGGGTCCGTTACCCGCATTGACGATGGTAATCGTGTAAGCGGCGCCAGTCTCACCTTGCTGAAAATGGCCGATGTGCGAGGCAGTGACGGTGAGATCTGGCGTGATCGCCGCGACGACCGCGAGCGAAGCCGTAGCCACGTTGCCGGTGCCGCCATTCGCGGAAGTCACAGCACCTGAAGTGTTGAGCTTGGTCCCTGCTGATGTGCCGGTGACGTTCACCGCAAACGTGCAGGAGCCGTTGGCTGCAATGATCCCCGCTGAAAGTGTAACGCTGCCCGCGCCCGCGGCTGCGGCGATCACTCCACCGCCGCACGAGCCGTTTAGCCCGGCAGGTGTGCTCACCACCAGCCCGGAAGGAAGAGCGTCGGTCACTGCGACTCCAGTGAGTGCCGCGGACGCGTTGGGATTCTGGATGGTGAAAGTCAGAGCAGTGCTCGATCCGGGCGCTATGCTGGCTGGCCCGAACGCCTTGGCAATAACTGGCGGCAACAAAACCGTCAATGTGGCGGTGTTACTAGTGGCTCCGACACCGCTTTGAGTGGACGAAACTGCGCCGGTCGTGTTGATTTTGTCTCCCGCAGTTGTTCCGGTGACGTTTGCACTGAAAGTACACGAAGCGCTGGCCGCCAGCGTGGCACCGCCGAGAAAAATGCTGGAGCTTCCCGCTATAGCAGTGACGGTCCCGCCGCCGCAAACACCAGTGACGCCATTTGGCGCGCTGACCACCAAGCCAGCGGGAAGGGCATCACCGAACGACACTCCCGAGAGCGAAGAGCTGGCGTTGGGATTGGTGACCGTAAAGCTGAGAGAGGTTGAGCCATTCAGCGGGATATTCGCGGCGCCAAATGTTTTCGTGATGGTCGGGACCGCGGCGACGTCTAAGTTCGCAGTTGCGGTGTTTCCAGTTCCACCGTTGGTGGAAGTGACATTTCCCGTGGTGTTGGTATAACTGCCTGCGACCGCTCCGGTAACGGTGATGCTGAACTGGCATTGGCTGTTGATGGCCACGTTCGCTCCTGACAACGCGATCAGGGTTGGCGCGGTGGTGGTCAGCGTTCCGCCACAAACCGAGGCTGACGAGCTGCCCACGGTAATTCCAGTGGGCAATATGTCAGAGAAAGCTACACCCGTGACAGTTGCGGTATTCGCAGTTGGATTGGTGAGCGTAAAGGTCAACGACGAGGTGCCGTTCAATGCGATTCCCGCAGGACTAAAAGCTTTCGCAATCGTCGGCGGCGCGGTGACTTTCAGGCTGGCCGACGCGGTTCCACCGGTTCCGCCCTCCGTCGAAATAACATTCCCCGTGGTGTTGTTTTGCGTCCCCGCGCTGACGCCAGTTACGTTGATGGAAAAAGTGCAGGAGCCGCTGGCAGCTATGGCCGCACCGGAGAGACTGATCACATTGGTGGCCTGAGTCGCGGTAATAGTGCCACCACCGCAGATTCCAGCGATTCCGTTGGGCGTAGAAATAACTAGGCCGGCGGGTAAGGTGTCACTGAATGCTACGCCGCTCAACGCAGTTGCGGAATTTGCATTGTTGATCGTGAAGCTCAGCGAGGTGGCGCCGTTCAATGGAACGCTGGCCGCGCCAAATGATTTAATGAGAATGGGTGGCGCCACGACGGTTATCGAAGCGTTTGAAGTATTTCCTGTGCCCGCCTCAGTAGACGTAATGATGACGGAATTGTTTTTTACCCCGGCGGTCGTGCCGGTGAAGTTAAATGAAACCCTGCAAGTGGCGCTGGGGGCAAGCGTGGCCGAGGTGAGACTAGCCAGCGACGCACCGCCCACTGCCGTGGCGGTTCCTCCGCAGGTATTGTTGAGATTAGCCGGGGTAGACACCACCAATCCTGCGGGTAGGGAGTCCACGAATGACAGCCCCGTCAGGCTAATTGCATTTGCTCCCGGATTTCCTATGGTGAAGGTCAAGGATGTAGAACCGTTCAGCGGAATTGTGGCGGCGCCAAAAACTTTAACGATCGTTGGCGGTGTGGCCACCGAGAGATTAGCGGAGGCGGTGTTTCACGGTTCCCCCATTGGCAGAGCTGACACTTCCAGTGGTATTGGTGTAGTTGCCTGCGGCGGCGCCCGTCACGGTAACGCTGAACTGGCACTGGCTATTGATGGCGATGGCTGCTCCCGATAATGCGATTCCTATGGGCGCTGTGGTGGTGAGTGTCCCTCCACAAACCGTGGCCGAGGCGTTCGCAACGGTAATTCCGGTGGGCAAAGTGTCGGAGAAGGCCACGCTGGTCAGAGCCGAAGTGTTGGCAGCCGGATTGGTGAGAGTGAAGGTCAATGACGTAGTGGCGTTCAATGCGATTCCGCCAGGGTTGAAAACTTTCGCAATCGCCGGAGGCGCGATAACTTTCAGACTGGCCGAAGCGTTTCCGCCGGTGCCGCCCTCCGTGGACGTAACGTTTCCAGTGGTGTTGGTTTGCGTCCCTGCACTGACCCCGGTTACGTTGACGGAAAACGTGCAGGATGCGCTGGCGCCGATCGTGGCGCCGGAGAGACTGATCACATGGGTGGCCTGAGTCGCGGTGATGGTGCCGGCGGCGCAAGCCCCGACAATTCCGTTAGGCGAGGAAACTACCAACCCAGAAGGCAAAGTGTCGCTGAAAGCAATGCCACTCAGCGACGCCGCGGGATTGGCGTTGTTAGCGGTGAAGCTGAGTGAAGTCGAACCGTTTAACGGAATGCCAGCCACGCCAAACGCCTTAATGAGAGTCGGCGGCGCTACCACCGTAACAGAAGCATTGGAGGTATTTCCCGTTCCCGCTTGCGTGGACGTAATCGTGACGCTGTTGTTCTTAACCCCTGCGGTGGTTCCGCTAATGTCCAACGAAATGGTGCAGGAAGAACTGACCGCGAGTGTTCCTCCCGCCAGGCTTACAGACGAAGCGCCAGCCGCGGCGGTTACCGTGCCTGTGCACGTGCTAATCAGATTTGACGGAGTGCCCACCGCCAGGCCCGACGGGAGACTGTCCGTGAATGCCACGCCCGTAAATGCCAGGCTGGCGCTGAGATTGGCAATTGTAAAAGTGAGTGATGTGGAACCATTCAGCGGTATGGATGCCGCTCCGAACGTTTTGGAAATGGTTTGCGCGGTTACCGTGCCGGTACCAGTGAGCGCCAGGGTCTGCGGACTGTTGGCCGCGTCATCGGTCACGCTTAAGGTGGCAACTTTTGCGCCGGTGCTTGTGGGTGAGAAGATCACGCTGATGGTGCAGGAGCCGGCATTGGCCACACTCGCCCCGCAAGTCGTGATGTCTGAAAATTCGAGGGCATTCCCTCCAGCGATGGTGATGGAGGATATGTTAATCGTGGCGCCGGAACTGTTGCTGAGTGTTATCACCTGCGCCGCGCTGGACGTGCCGGCGGCTTGGTTTCCAAATGCCAAGCTCGTGGGCGTCAGGCTGACCGGAAGCGATTGCAGGAAAATCGAAACGTTTGCCGCTCCTCCGTTGGTGAAGGCCAGATCCAAAGCGCCGTCTCCATTGAAATCGGCGGTGGCCGCGGCGAAGGTTCCCGCCGAAGTGGTGTAGGTAACGGCCGCGCCAAACGTACCGTTGCCGTTGCCGGGAAGCAGGAAGGCCTGGCCGAGCGTCTGGTCCGCTACCACGATGTCTAGAAATCCGTCGCCGTTGTAATCTCCCGTGACGCCCGAAATTAGAAATGAGCCGGCTGCGGGGTTAGAGTTCAGCGTAAGAATACCTGTGCCATCGCCCAGAAGGATGGCCACGTCGGTAGCGTTTACGGCAGCGAGATCCAAGTGGGTGTCTCCGTTATAATCGGCGGCGATCAGCCCGATGGGGAATCCCGACCCGCCTGTAAGAGTCGTGGTTTGCGTCTGAAAGGTGCCATTGCCATTGCCCAGCAGCACGGAAACAGAATTGGCGCTTTCGTTGGCAACGGCAATATCGAGTTTTCCATCTTCGTCGAAGTCGCCTACCACTAATACTTGTGGGGATGCGCCGACAGGGAGGGGCGTTCCTGCCACGAAGGTGCCGTTCCCGTTTCCCAGTAAAATCGTGACAGTGTTGTCGCCAGAATTTGTGACCGCAAGATCCAGGTGGCCGTCCGAGTTGAAGTCTCCGGCCACGACGGCAAATGGAGTCACACCGGTGGCGGGCGAGGAATGCAACGTGAAGGTTCCGTCGCCGTTCCCGAGCAAAATCGAAACGGTGTGGCTGCCGGAGTTGACGACCGCCAGATCTTCTTTTCCGTCCTCGTTAAAGTCTCCGGTGACCAGCCAGTCGGGGCCAGTGCCGACAGCGATGGGAGTTTGCGCGGCAAAAGTTCCATCGCCATTTCCAAGTAAGATGGAAATGGTGTTGTCGCCGGAGTTGGCGACGGCCAGATCGATTTTGCCATCGGCGTTGAAATCCCCGGTCACAATTCCCTGTGGTGTGGTGCCCACGCTGATGGACGAGCTTGGAGTGGGCTGAAAATTTGCAACCGGGACATGGGCGGCCACCGGAATATAGAAAACGTTTGAGGTGCCTCCGCCGGGAGCGGGAGAGGTGACCGTGACGGCGCCGAGTCCAACCGCGGCTACCAGCCCATCGGGGACCGCGGCAGTCAGTTCGCGGGCGTTCACAAACGTGGTGACTAACGCGGCGCCGTTCCAATGCACAACAGAACTTGCCACGAAGCCCGCTCCCCGGATGGTGATAATCACTCCGGTGCTTCCCGGCGTGATACTAACGGGCGAGACGATATCCACGAAAGGAACGGCAGACGCGGCCTGCAGCGGACCGCAAGCGAAGAGCCAGTAAGCAACAAACAGAAAAGCTAAAACAGCGTGGCGGATTGGATGGCAAAAAACAAACGGTAGGCGGCACGTGAACATCTAACGCTCCTCTTGGAATTTCCGCGCATGCTGCGTGTGCGGTACGTCCCAAGAGAAGAGTTGGCCGTGAAAGGCGGCTAATTCTGCTCGCTCTGAAGCTTTGTAAAAGTAACAACCGCTGCCGTCACCGGCAAGGAACATCGCAACCTGGTTGTTCCTCTTGCTACTTCCCGCCGACACCGACTTAGCTAGGATCACGAATACTTCGATCAACTAGCGAGGAGCGTATTTGCTAGCAATTTATTGCAGCAGCAGCGGTTTCAATTTAGCGACCCACACTGCAAAACCTTCCATGGCCACCGGTTCGATACCCACCTCGCGGAGCGCCGCGGCCACGAAATCATCGCGCTTGTTGCCGGGGATGAGCGGCACATCAGTAACCGCCGCAAATTCAGTTTTGAGTTTTTCCTTGGCGTGGATGCGCTCCGCAGTGTAGGCCAGCTGTTTGAAATCGCCAGGCGCGCGCGTGACCGAGAGCGTCTGCACGAAACCGCGTGTGCCGTTGCGGCGGTAGCTATAGTCGATGCGTAGCGGGTCGCCCGGAAGAGTCCATTTCTCCACGCGCACGGATTTTTCTATGCGCTCCCACAGATGCGCCTGGCGGAAGACCTGCGAGCAATAAGAGCGTACCCGCGCGCGGCTTCCCGGTGCGCCCACGCGGCTGGGCGAATACTGCACCGCAACATGATCGGAATACAGGCGCTCCAGTTCCGCGTCGATATCGGTGGCAAACACGCCTTTCTGGGGAGCCAGCTGCAAGGCGTTCGACAATGTGTTATCCCATTTGGCGAGCAGCAGCTGGGAGGTTCGGCCGCCATTACCGGAGAGCAAATCACCTTGTCCGGCGAGCGCCTCGGCGCTTTGAAAGCGTTCCTCCAGATCGTCACGCAAAGCCCGCAGCACCGCCTCATCCGCCTGGGGATGCAAGCGGCGCACTCGGCGGTACTCCTCTTCCTCTTCAATCAAACGCAACCGGCGCTCGCCGGTGGCGGAATTGAAAAGCAATATCCCGATATTGACCCATTCATCGCGCACCAGGTTGGGGGTGTAGCGCAACACATGATAGGTACAAGCGATTTCGCCGGGCAGCGGCCCGGCAGGTAAGTTTGACGATGGGATTTTAGCCATGATTCACACCCAGTTCGGAAACGGTTGACGGTTCGATTTTTTGGCCTCCAGCAGCAGGTCCGGCACCCGCGTACGCCGGCGAAAAATTTGTTCCAGCAAGCGCAACAGGGAGTCGTAATCGTCTTCATACCACTCCGAGGGAATGTCGCGGCTGATGTCGTCCAGTACCCGCTCGGTGATGCGTTGTTCCAGCCGCTCCAGCCAGGGCCCAAAGGACTGCATCCCAGTGATGCTTTCATACACCCGGTTGCGCGCGTACAAACCGCGCAGCGGAGCGTCAGGAAATTTCCATTCCCCGGCATTGAAACAGAATCCCTGGTCGATCATTAGAGTGCGGTAGCCGCCGGCAGCACCGGGGGAAGCAACAGCCCCGCTGCTAGTGCCGACAACGTCAGCGCCCAGGCCACCCGTGGGGCTCAAATCCGCCAGGAACAGTGTCTGGCGGCCATTGGTGTTGCAAGTCCACTTGTCAAAGACCAGCATGCCCGCGAAGTCGAGCAGATTTTCCACCTGCTGCAATTGCTGGTCGGGAAGAAAATCGTGCAGCGTCAATCTCCGGGGGTCGCCCGGATAGCGGGATCCGAATTGCGGTCCGGCATGGCAAGGAAATCTATGCCGCGGATGTTCCATGACCAGATCCGGCGTCAGGCGAATGAGTTCCTCGGAAACTTCGATGATGGCCACCGGCGCAGTCGGCAAGCCCAACCGCGAAGTCAACCTTGTGCCTAGCAGTTCGTTAACCAAAATTCGCCGGTGCTGGGGGTTATTTTGGAACTTGACCACGTAATAGTGCCCATCGGCGCAGCGCATCAAGTGAGATTGCGCGCCACCGCGCATCCGCCGTATCTGCTCGAGTGCTCTGGGCATGGAGGTTAATGCTAACGGTAGTTAATCGACTAGGCAAGATGCGTGGGTCTACTCAGCCAAGCAGGCGTTGTCTCCAAGAGGAATATTTCCCAAATCGATGAGGCGATCTTGTCGATGTGGTCCGCGATGGGGACAAATAAAGGAAGAACGCGCCGCGTTGCTAACCCAAAAAAGGAAGGCCCGGAAATACCGGGCCTCCCTTCCGGAACAATGCCGCGGAGGATCGTCGAAGCTAGCGTTTCTTTTTCTTGCCCCGCGACGCTTTCTTGGCCGGTTTTTTCGAAGCCTTTCCCCGCGAACTACCCGATTTTTTCTTCGCCGATTTCTTGGAAGAGCTCTTGCTCTTGCCAACCGAAACTCTCTTCGCCGGCCCCTTCTTACCGCCCGCGCTTTTTCCGGTGGAAGCACCGCCGCCGTATCTGCCGGATCCTGATGAGGAACCCGATGAACCGGCCGAGCCACGTTTTGGCCCGCTGGGAGCGCGCTTGGGCACCTCGGACTCGTCTTCGGTGTCATCCTCCGCGACAATCTCGTCTATTTCCACTCCGGCGACTTCCTCCACGTCCCCGGCTTCTTCCTCTTCCAGAGGCGCCAGTTCATTGTCTTCTTCGAAATTGTCTTTGTCGAAATCCATCGCATCCTCCAGAGAGCGAATACGGAATTGGGCCTGTCCAGTCCTGGTCCGCGGCCCCCTGCTTGGCCTCGTGCTGGAAGGACAATTTGTCCGTCAGCCGTTGTTATCGTACTCGCGATGCGTTGTCAAGCACTCTGCGTTTGACGAGGAATTTAATTTCGCGTCGCGGAAGTTGAACGAGTCTGTGCCACTGCCGCGGGACGAGCCAGTTTTTTCCGGGACTTCACCCGCGCGTGCGCCGCAGTTCTTTCCGTGGTGCTGTCCAGGGTGTAAATACGCAGAACCATTCCCCGGCTCACCCTCTTGGACTTGAGGCGATTCCACTTGAGTAAATCTTCGCTTTCCACGCTGAAGCGATCGGCAATCCCGAGGAAAGTGTCACCCTTGCGCACCCGGTAGCTCACCATGCGGCGTTTGTTTTCCGCTGCCGGCTGAATCGCGGGGATAATTAATTTTTCGCCGGCATTCAGCGCTGTCGTGGACTCCAGATTGTTGGCATCGGCGATGGCTTTGGGCGTAACCCGATATTTTTTCGCGATGGCCGTCAGGGTTTCGCCGGCAGCGACGCGGTGGCGCCTCCAGCTGACCCACTTGTCCGGTGGGATATCCGCAATTTCCGCGGAGAATTTTGGCGCGCTGCCCAGCGGCAAATGCAGTTCAAAGGCTGGATCATCGGGGGTGGCCAGGCGCAACAACGAAGGATTCAAAGCGCGCAGCGTCTCAACGTCCACATCGATCGTTTCCGCCACCAGGCGCAAATCAACGGCCCGGCCCGGCTTGACCACGTCGGTGGGCACTGGTGATTCCGGCTCAGCCTGAATTCCGTAATGCGGGGCGTCCTTGGCGATCAGCGTGAGCGCCAGGATAATGGGCACGTAATTTTTCGTTTCGCGCGGCAACACGTTGCGGCGGTACAACTCCCAGAAATCCGCGTAGCCGGTGCGCTCGATGGCCTTTTGCACGTTCCCCGGCCCGCAGTTATAAGCGGCCATCGCTAAATACCAATCGCCAAATAGTTTGTACAGATCGCGCAAATGTTGCGCCGCGGCGCGGGTGGCTTTTTCCGGATCCTGCCGCTCGTCCAGCCACCAGGTATGGCGCAGCCCGTATTCCTGTCCGCGGTACGCGACGAATTGCCACATCCCCCGCGCTCCAGCTCGTGAAAGGGCCGTGGGCTGGAAAGCGCTCTCCGCCTGCGCCAGGTAGATCAGGTCCTGCGGAACGCCTTCCTCGCTGAGCACCCGCGCGATCATCCCGCGATAGCGGCCGGCGCGGCGCAACCCGGTTTCCACGATGGCCCGCCCGCGAGGGGTCTGAAAGAAATTCAGGAAGGACAGCACTTCGTCGTTAACCGTTAGCGGCAAATCGTGCGATATATTTTTGGCCGCTTCCTCGGCCCGCGCTTTTAAGCGCGGATCCACGGGGAAGGTCATCTCTGCGACTTCGTCAATGGGGGCTGGCACCGCAGGCGCCTCATTAAATCCGTCTCCGGCGCGAAAAGCCTGCAGTTCGTAGGTATAAACCGTGTCCACCACGCGATGAAACAGTCCGCTTAGTTGCGGGTCAGAGTTGAGATCGTACCCGCTTTGCAGCATCCAATCGACAGCGTCGTCGAAGTCTTTGCGCGCGGCTTCCAGGTGCCCGGCTTTGTAGTTCTGCTCGCCAGAAGCAAATTTCTCTTCCACGCGGTGAATCAATAATTGCCGCGCAGTGGGAGCCGGGGTGGTCAGCCAAATCATGTTACGCCGCGCGGGATTGTCGAGCGGCAAAACCGGAAGTTCCTGCGTGACAGTCGCCGGCGTTTTTTTTGCTGACTTATCATGCTTATCGTGCTTATCGGAGCGGAATAAAGGAGAAGCTATCGTTAAACTGGAATTACCAAACGCGGCCGCCAGGACCAATACGGCGGAAACCGACACACACCTTTTCCCATGGAGATGCACTGGCGCCATTCATCCATGGTAAGGATCACATGCCGCGGCGGTCAACGCCCTACACCGCGAAGGTATTGGCGTTCACACCACAAGGATTTTAGCGCTTGGAGCAACGCTAAGCCGAGCTACAGAGAGCTAAGGAAAGCCACCAGGTCCGATTCTTCCTGGGGCGTCAGCACCAGGCCGAAGCGGCTTTCATAAAAACGCACCGCATCAAGCAGCGTCTGCGCCGAGCCATTATGAAAGTAAGGAGCTCGTGCAGATAGGCCCCGCAGGATGGGGCCCTTGATTTTACCCACGTGATCGAATCGGCCATCGATCAGCGCCTGTCCAAGATCGCTGGTGGTCTTACAGTTGCTCGTCGGCATACCTGTCGCTTTATCCGTCTGGCAGACGGTAATACTCGGCAAATAGCTGATATCAAGGCCACCCATGTTCGCGGAAGGGTTGGTGGGACTTGGATCCCCCGTGCCGATATTCAAAGGTGTCGGGAAAGAGTGGTTGCCCACGTTTGGCGTATCGTGACACGTGCCACAAGTTCCCAAGACCGGAGAAATGCCTCCGGCGACCAAGCCTCCAGCTGTGATGTCGTCGTTGATGCCCGCCACGCCGGTGATGTTAATTGGCTTGGAATTGAAAATCGCCTCACCACGGGCGACCGCTGCCCGCGGCGAAGGGGCCGGAAATTCCGCCCACGCACCAAACGTACTAAAAATCGCCGGAGTGAATTGGCCATCGCCGGGCGTTACTAGCCCACCAGGCAGCTCGAACTGCGAATTTGGAAGCAGGGCATGTACGCTGGAGTTCACACTGATGAAGAACGGCTGCGTAACCAGGGCCTGCGGCCCGCCATTAGCTCCGCGCGCGTCCAGCCGGCCGGTGCTGTTGCCGATAGTTTGCGCCGTGAATAAGGACGTCTCGAAATTCACAATCTCCTGCTGTTCCGCAGGGGTCGGCCTGGTTCCATCTCCTTGCGCATGAATGTTCGTGGCATCCAGGGACTGGTGCGCTAAATCGCCCATCAGCGAGCTAGGATAGTTGCCGGGCAGGATTTTGCTGGTGGGGGTCGGCCCCGATTCTCGCCCATCAAACATGACTGCGCTCAAAAAACGAAGATTGGTGGTGGGCAGCGGCCGACGATACATGGAAATAATGTCAGATTCGTTGCAGCCATATTGGTTGTCAACCCTCTCGACTTGGTAGTCCGCATTTGCGGGAACGGTAATGCCTACGCGAATCAAGCCGCGGTTCAGCAACAAACTATAGGCAGACAGCATTCCCGGCACCGTGGACACGTCGACGCTATGATTGCAGTTCGATCCGTCGACAGTTCGAAAAATCGGGTCTTGGCCACGTGTTATCGCGAACCGTTCCTGGACGCCGGCCGCCGAAATGGACATACCTTCGCTGGGCTGGTGGCATGAGGCACACGTCCGGCCGTTGGTGCCCATATTCTGGAAAAACGGGCCAGTTTCGTCGATGCCGCCCGCTACGGTGCTGAACGTTTCGGAGGCCCCGTTTGGATTTCTTAGAAGCGTTCCGTTGGGAATAAATTCAGAGTGTTGACCGCTTATCGCCCCCATAGTTACCAGCATTGCCACAGCAAAAAGAATACCGGTTATAACCGTGCGTTTATATTGGTCCCACACGGTCGATCCCAGTCGGGACACAAACAGACGGGAGGAATGAATAGAGCGATACAACCAGGCCGAGATCATGCGCATAGAAACACACCTCTTAATGGTAAGTGGCGCCACTTGATATAAATGACCTCAGGACAGTGAGGCAAAAAGTTACTGTGAAATTATGCGGTTAGTGATACAAACGCAATGCAGCTGTCATCATCTGTCAGTGACCAGGCAAATCGCAGATTGTATTTGAGTTACCTAGTCGGGTAACTGGTGCATATGGGCGGCCCGCCATCGCCTTAGAACATGGCCGAAAAGACAGAATTGTCAGCCACTCGCATCCTACGCTTCGGCGTCTTTCAGGTTAATCTCGCGGCCCGCGAGTTGCGCAAACACGGCGTCAGGATGCGGCTCCCTGCCCAGCCATTTTGCGTGCTAGCCATACTTCTTGACCGCCCCGGAGAAATCGTCTCCCGCGACGAAATGCGCGATAAGTTGTGGGACTCCCATACTTTCGTGGATTATGAGCGCAGCCTCAACAGCGCGATCAGAAAGCTTCGCGCCGTGTTGGGTGACTCGCAGGAGAGTCCCCGGTACATCGAAACAGTTCCCCGCCTCGGGTATCGGTTCATCGCTCCAGTTGAGGAACTCTCGTCCGGCGAAACTCCTTTAACGGAAGCACTCCAGCCAGCCCCCGCTGGGGCGGCTAAGGTTGTCGGACATCGCGGCCGAAATTGGTTTCTGCTCCTGGGCGTATCGGCCGTTTTGCTCACACTGGCAGCCGGCTATTTACTGTGGTCACGAGTGCGCGTCCGGCCGCAGCCCACTGGTGAGCGCTTGATGCTGGCCGTTCTGCCATTCGAAAATCTTACTGGGGATGCTGCGCAAGATTATCTAAGCGACGGCCTTACTGAAGAAATGATCGCGCAGCTCGGCCATCTTGACCCAGAACATCTTGGAGTGATCGCGCGAACTTCCGTGATGCATTACAAGCACACCACGGAACAAGTGGGCCAGATTGGGCGTGAACTAGGCGTGCAATACGTCCTGGAGGGCAGCCTGCGCCGCGAAGCAGACCGCGTGCGCATCACCGCCCAGTTAGTGCAGATGAAGGATCAAACGCACATCTGGTCGCGCCAATATGATCGCGAACTCAAGAGTCTGCTGGCTCTTCAGGGAGAGATCGCGCAGGAAACAGCTGACGAAATACAACTAACGCTGGGGAGTCGTCCCAAACTCTGGGCCACAGATCGTAAGCTTGCCTCCCCGACTTCCTATCACGCCTACGATCTTTATCTCAAGGGCCGGTACTTCTGGAATAAGCGGACCAAGGACGGGTTTCATCAAGCGGCGGATTATTTTCAGCAATCCATCGCCAACGATCCGAATTATGCTCGGGCCTACGCCGGGTTGGCGGATACTTTCGCGCTGATGAGCAGCTGGTCTTATGTGCCGCAAAGCGAAACTATCCCGAAAGCACGCGCCGCAGCATTGCGAGCGTTGCAACTTGATGACAGCCTTGCGGAGGCTCATACCTCGCTGGCGCTGATCGCCGAAAATTACGATTACGACTGGCAGACAGCGGAGAAAGAATACCGTCGCGCGATCCAGCTCGACCCGCAATACGCCACGGCTCACCAATGGTATGCCGAGTGCCTCTCTTTTCAAGGACGCTTTCCTGAAGCATTGGAGGAAAGCCAGCGTGCCCGTCAACTCGACCCGCTATCTCTGATCATCGCTACCGATCACGCCGTCATTTTGTACTTTGCCAGACAGTATGATCGCGCTATCGAGCAGTTTCGTGCAGTGCTCGCGATGGAACCTAACTTCGGACGCGCTCACATGGTGGTCTATGCCTATGTAGAAAAGGGAATGTTTCCGGAGGCACTGGCAGAAACAGCTAAATGGCGTCACAGTGATGGCAGTCCCTTCCGGGAACTCGAAGTCTATGTCAACGGTCGCTGGGGCAAACAGCAGCAAACGGAACGCGCGTTAGCGCAGTCGAAACTGGAGAGCCTGCACCAGCCTGAGGTTGCAATATTTGTGGTAATTGAGGCTTACGTCGCGACGGGCAACAAAAACGAGGCCCTCGCTATGCTTGAAAAATTGTACCGGGAGCACTCGAATCTCGTGACCACGCTTAAGGTCGAACCAGCGCTTGACCCGCTTCGCGGCGAACCGCGCTTCCAGGAATTATTGCAGCGCGTCGGCCTCGCTGACCACTAACGAAGCGCAACACATATGTGCTCCTCCAACGAACAGACCCGG
>CAVTEE010000009.1:0-523207 GCA_963733775.1 uncultured Acidobacteriota bacterium
TTCATTCGCCGCCGTGCGATTCGCCATCTTGAAAAAGGCCGCACGGTAATTTTCGCGGCTGGCATTGGCAATCCGTACTTCTCCACAGATACCGCTGCGGCACTTCGAGCCATGGAAATCAAGGCCGATGTAATTCTAAAAGCCACGCGGGTGGATGGGATATACGATGCCGATCCGGAATTGGTGAAGGAAGCGAAACTGTATAGTGAAGTGACTTATCGCGACGTGCTGCACAAGAGTTTAAAAGTAATGGACGCCACGGCGATTTCCTTGTGCATGGACAATGGCATGCCTATCGTGGTGTTTAATATGAATCGCCACGGAAACATTCAGCGCGTGCTACTAGGGGAGCGCGTTGGTTCAACGGTGATACCCGCGTAGAATCTGGTTGCAACATCGAGGATGTTGCGGGGCGTGATGTAGCGCGGCGGAAGTGAACGGCAGCGG
The DNA here is from genome assembly GCA_963733775.1 of uncultured Acidobacteriota bacterium. Lineage (GTDB taxonomy): Bacteria > Acidobacteriota > Terriglobia > Acidiferrales > UBA7541 > Acidiferrum. The sequence goes on from CAVTEE010000009.1 coordinate 448, forward strand.
GAATCAAAAACCAAATCTAATAGCGATTCACCTTTTGCATTTCTAATACGAGGTGTTTATGAGCGCGATCTCAAACACAAAAGAAGCTTTAGCTGCGGCAAAAACTCGCATGGAAAAAGCGGTCGAGGATTTCCGCAAAGAGTTAGGCACGTTGCGCACCGGCCGCGCCAATGCATCTCTGCTGGATAGCATCCGCGTCGATTATCACGGTTCGCCAATGCCCGTGAATCAACTTGGCGCGCTCACGGTGCCGGAGCCCAGCATGATCGTCATCGCTCCATGGGACCCGAGCGTGGTGCCTTTGATCGACAAAGCTATCCGCACTTCTGACCTGGGCCTTAATCCCACCAATGACGGCAAGGTCGTGCGCGTTCCGATTCCCGCGCTTACCGAAGAGCGCCGCAAGGATCTTGGTGAAACAACTGCACAAGATTCTTGAGAATCATCGGACTGCGTTAAGGAACGTGCGCCGCGACTTGAAAGAAGCCGTCGAAAAACTGGAAAAAGACAAGAAAATCAGCGAAGACGAAAAGAAGCGCGGCCTGGATGAACTCGAAAAGGTTTCTCATGCGGAAACCAAAAAAATGGAAGATTTATCGGCCACCAAAGAACGAGAGATTTTGCAGGTGAAATGAAGTTGCTTGCTGTTAGGCCGGGAAACAATCTTCATTCGGGTGGTTATACACGGAATTAATGGCTTGTTTGCGCGGAAGTCTTTTTCGCAGCGGGCTTTGCATGATCCTCCGCGGAAGCTGGCCGTTCCAACGTGAAATCCTGGGCTTCGTCGTTCTGCACCGCGTGCACGAAGGCTTTGTAGTCCGTAACGCGTGCAGCCGGAACTTCTCTCAACAAAAAACGAACCCGGCGGGACGCACTCAGCTTCACATTCCCGGAATCAAGGCCTTGCAATTGAGTATTTCGACGCAAAGGTCGCGTAGTCGCGTTCCACGGACGTACCCGTAGGCACATGCGCGGTTGTTCCGGGAGGCAATTGTAGCGTGGCGCGGGTATCGACATCGAGCGGCGTGCCCAGATCGATCGGCGAAGCCGCTGCTCCAGTGACGACGGTAGTGGATGCATCGGGCAAGCCTAGTTGCGGAAGTAACGCCGGGATGCGCACCGGCTTTTTGGACCAATCCACAAATTTCGGCGTAACAATTTCGTAATCCACCGAGAAGGACTGACGCGTATTCGACGGGTCGGATGCATTCGCGTTGGCCACTTGCCCACGAAATCCGTCGGAGATCGAGAGGAGTTGCGCCAGATCTCGCCACTTTTCTTTTGGCGTTTGATGAAATGCCACGCGCAACAACAATTCATTGTCGCCGCGCAGCGAGTAATGAACCTTGGCGCTGAGCTGGCCGTCCGCCGCCAGAACCGCGTCCACATTTACTTGTTGCGCCGCCGCGAACGGTAAATCAACCGGCACAGTCAGCCATGGCGGCAACGAAGAGTTTTCTTTGGTGTCGGGCAAGAGCAAAAAAGCGGGCTTGCCTCGCAAATTGGCGCCGACCATGCGGAATGGCGCCACTTCCATGCTGGGATCCAGCCAAAATCCGGGACCTTCCTTGCCGGTCCCCGCCCAAACCAGCGCATGACTGAACAGGGAAGGGCGCGGAAGCAATTTGTCGGCGGCATCGGGTGCGCCTGCGAGCGCTACGATCGCCGGCATATGCGCTGCTCGGGTGAGCGCCGAGAATAGAACCATTTTGTCTTCGGGCGTGGCGTAACCAGAGGAGAGAATTTCCGCCGGCGCACGAGGCCGAAAGCCATTTGATTCCAGCGGCAGCTCTACGGTGGTAATTTTTTGCGACACGAAATCGTAGATGGCCTCGATTTTCTCTTCGGGTTTTTCGGCTGACTTGGTCAGATCGTTGGATTTCGCGAGCACGGCTGGCGCAATATTTTCTGTGGCTTCAAATTTCTCCGCCAGCCGCGCGGAAAGCTGCTTCCAGGAAGTAAACGTTGTGAGAGCCACGTCGGGTTCGGTGGAAAGATCCTGGAAGCTTTTCGCTTTGCCTTCCGGGGAACTCCAGCGATAATCCCACCGCCGAATCATGCGCGATTCCGATCCCTCTCCGGTTTTGCCTTCGTAGCTTGGCGCTGTGGCAGGATTTACTCTTAGTTGCACGGCGCGCGATGCAGGCAGATCCAGTTCGAACTGTTCCTGGGTAACGATGGCGTCCTTCGCAAAAGTGTGGAATAAATAAAAATCCGGTGCGAGCGGAGCGTGAGCCGTGGTGACCACGCGATATTCCAAAATGTCCGTGGGCTGCAGCCCGAGAATTCGAACCGTCTTTCGTCGAATATCCTGATAAGCAGCGGCATCCGTTACGACGGGATTGGGTTGATCGGTCACTGCGCTGGGCAAAATGTCAGCAGTGCCGCCGCTGGCATGGGTGATGCGCGCCAGAGGGATTTCCACCGTTTCGAATGCGCGATTGTAGTCGAAATTCAGGCGCGCGAATTGCCGCGTCCCTAGTTCCGTATTGATGCGGACTCTCGCGTGCACTTCTTTGCGGCTTGCGCCATCGGCCTCAAAGCGAATGTCGCGTTTCGAGCAGCTCGATTTGTGCGGGGGTTTGTGCGGCCCCACTCGCAGGCTTCTGGTCGGTGCTCTGATCGGACCCGGGCGGCGTCTTGCTGGACGGGTCCGGCGGCTGTTGCGCGGATAAATACCGGCAGAGTGGCCGCTAGAAGAAAAAGGGCCGCCAGTGCGCATCGCAATTTCATCGAAATGAATGATCGATTGACAGACACACCTCGCAGTTTAGGTGCTCCCGCGAAAAACGCAAAGAAGAAGGTTGCGCCGCCAGGTCGAAACTCTGGCGACCTCGCCGAATTTCGCGGTACCCGTAAACCCTTTTACAACCACATCCGTCTCAAGTGCATAGCACAGGGGCGTGCTATAGACTGGATAGCAGGAGAGAAATTAATGCGCCGTGTTTTCGAGATTCTCGCAGTTCTGTCTGTGCTTCTTACTCTATCGGCTGCGAGTGTTGTCTCGAAGGAGAGCAACGAAGAAGCGACTAGAGCCGCGCTGGTGAAAATTGCCGGCGAAGGCCTGGTGGAATCTCACGCCTACGAATACCTGACGCAACTCAGCGACGACGTGGGCGCCCGCGTCACCGGGTCGCCGCAGTCTCAAAAGGCTGTTGAATGGAGTCTCAACAAAATGCGCGCCATCGGTCTCGAAAATGTTCATGCCGAAAAATTCCAAATTTGGCGCGGATGGACGCGGGGAACGGCGCAGGCGGAATTGACGGCTCCCATCCACCGGCGACTCAACGTTGATGCCATGGGCTGGACAGGATCAACGCCCGCGAGCGGCGCCGAAGGCGAACTAGTTGCCGCCAACGTTTTTAATCTGGATGAAGAATCGAAGGATCCCGCCAAATTCAGCGGAAAAATTATCTTGATGGTTGCGCAGGGTGAGCCAAAAAAAGACCAGGATGGAATGCTGATTTTTACGCAGTTCGGTGATTTCGTGAAGCTGGCCGCCAAAAACGGAGCAGTCGCCATCTTTGGCGGTCAAGGCGGATTTAAAAGCGAGGGCATGAACCTCACCCACACTGGCATTCTTGGGTTTGCAGCGGATTTCACCATTCCGGTCCTCTCTCTAACGACTGAAGATCAGAGCCAGTTGGAGCGTTTTTTGGACAGCGGCAAAAAAGTTCACGTGCGCGTGAATGTTCACAACACTTTCAGTGACGGCCCGGTGGAAACCGCAAATGCCGTGGGAGAAATTCGCGGCCGCGAGCATCCCGAGGAAATTTTGGTTGTTGGGGCGCATCTCGACTCATGGGATTTGTCGGAAGGAGCCACAGATAATGGCATGGGTTCAGTGAGCGTTCTAGGCGCTGCGGAGGCCATTCTGCGATCCGGCCAGCGCCCGCGGCGAACAATCCGTTTCGTTCTGTTTAACGGCGAAGAGCAAGGATTGCTCGGCTCGTATGCTTACGTAAAGCAACATCAATCGGAAATGGCCAACCATCTCGGCGATCTGGTGCTTGATGAAGGTCAGGGACCAGTCAAGGAATTTCAGCTCGGTGGCCGCGACGATCTCATCGGCGATTTTCAGAATTTCGTCGACTCTCTGGCCAACATTCGCAGCATCAAGGTGAACGACAAAGTTGAATTCGGCACCGACACCGGTCCCTTTATTATGGCGGGTTTGCCGGGGATTAATATGAACCAGGATTCCCCGGAATATAAGTACACGCACCATTCCGCAGCCGATGCCTTGGAAGAAGTAAAACCGGATGTGCTGGCGCAGGACGCCACGCTGATGGCGATGACTGCGTTTTGGATTGCGGACCGCCCGGAACGATTTGCCAGACCGTGGCCTACGAACAAGACCGCCGCCATGCTGCGGGCCCAACACCAGTTTGAATTCCTCAAGGCTACTGGTTTATGGCCGTTCGGAGATCAGGGCGCCGATGATATTAAGCAAAACCCGCCATCGTCCGAGTGATGCCCTTTGAGGGTGGCGGTCCTTACCATGCAAGTAGCTGATATTACATACCTTATGGTGGTTTTGTTTAGGGGGAAGAGGACGCCGGTGGCCGCTCATTTTCAACTCGATCGCCTCGGTGGGATCACTTGCGCATGCAAGGATGGAGCCATAGTAACCTGTGGACTTATTTCCACATGCCTGTTTCGAAGATAATTTGACAGAGCACGTTTTCTTCCTTATACTTCGTTGTTTGTCGGGGGAGTTTCTTTCCCGACGGGGGCGACCGCAGAGTGTAGCGGTCGTAGTTGGAAGGAATTCTTCAGTCCCGGAACATTGCACGACGGAATGGGACCGAAGAGCGGCCGGAATGGGACGCCAGTCCCGCAAAGCCGAGTAAGCCTCTCCGAATCGAAGCCAGGAGCGAATACGTCCGCCTCTTGGAGTTGCGCACGGAGTTTCTTGCTGGTATCTCCGGATTCGCAGTAGACCTTTCAGCGTTGGAGTGCGCTCTCGCGCATTTTTGTGTGCGCGCCTTGCGAGAGCCACGGAAAATTGTGCGCACCATTGAGGGAAATAACTGTGCCGACGTTTTCGCAACTAGTACGTATGGGCCGCGAGCAGGTCCAGGTTAAAACCAAGTCTCCAGCGTTGATGGGCTGCCCGGAGAAACGCGGCGTTTGCATTCGGGTGTACACGCAGACTCCCAAGAAACCGAACTCCGCGTTGCGCAAAGTGGCGCGCGTGCGTTTGACGAATTCGATTGAGGTCACCACCTACATTCCCGGTGTTGGCCATAACTTGCAGGAACACTCGATCGTTCTGGTGCGCGGGGGCCGCGTGAAGGATTTGCCGGGAGTGCGTTATCACATCGTGCGCGGCACGCTGGACGCTGCTGGAGTAGAGAATCGCAAGCAGGGCCGCTCGAAATACGGCGCCAAGCGTCCCAAGGCCGGCCAGACCAAGTAAACGAAATTTTCAGGGGAAATTCGCAGCAACGTAGTTCGCAAGCTTTTGATTTAGCAATTTTCTGAAGGAGCTATACACAGCAATGCCACGCAAAGGACTAGTTACCCGCCGGGCGCAAGCCAGCGACCCGGTTTATGACAGCCAGCTGGTGGATAAGTTCATCTGCTCGATGATGTGGGAAGGCAAGAAATCTACGGCGCAGCGCGCATTTTACGGCGCGATGGACCAAGTGGCCAAGAAAACGAACGATGATGCGCTGAAGATTTTTAATAAGGCGGTCGAGAACGTGAAGCCGCTGCTGGAAGTAAAAACGCGGCGCGTAGGTGGCGCGAACTACCAGGTTCCGGTGGAAGTAAATCCTTTTCGGCGGCAATCGCTGGCGATTCGCTGGTTGCTGCAGTATTCGCGGGAGCGCTCTGGCAAGACCATGATCGACAAATTGGCTGATGAGTTGATTGACGCTTCGAACTCGCGCGGCGGGGCCATGAAGAAAAAAGAAGATGTGCATCGCATGGCAGAAGCGAACAAGGCTTTCGCGCACTATCGCTGGTAACAGCGTCAGCATTGAATTGAAGGTTGAATTCGTGACGGTAAAAGACTTAACGCAACAGGAATCGACGAAGCAAGCAACGGCAAAACCGGAATCAGGGAAACAAGTATCTGCAAAGCAGGCTGAACAAGGACACATGAGCAGGGCATTCAAACTCGAAGACACGCGCAACATCGGGATTATGGCGCACATCGACGCGGGAAAGACCACGTCGACAGAGCGCATCCTTTTCTATACCGGTGTGACCTACAAGATCGGTTCGGTGGACGAAGGTACCGCGACCATGGACTGGATGGAGCAGGAGCGCGAGCGCGGAATTACGATTACCAGCGCGGCGACTACCGCATCGTGGGACCGCAATGGCAAGAAATATCGCGTGAACATTATTGATACGCCGGGCCACGTGGACTTTACCGTGGAAGTAGAGCGCTCCTTGCGAGTGCTCGATGGCGCCGTTTGCGTGTTTGACTCCGTGGCCGGTGTGCAGCCGCAATCGGAAACAGTGTGGCGGCAGGCTGACAAATACCGCGTGCCGCGTATTTGCTTTGTGAACAAGATGGACCGCATGGGCGCGGATTTCGATCACGTGGTGCGCACCATTCGCGCGCGGCTGGGAGCGCATCCGGTACCGCTGCAATTTCCTTTGGGGCGCGAAGATAATTTCATCGGCATCATCGATTTTCTGGAACAAAAAGTTATTGTTTGGCTGGAAGAAACGCTGGGCGCCAAGTTCGAGGAATTTCCCGTTGAGAAGTTGTGGGACAAGGCGTTCGTGGATTCACGTCCGGATGTGGCCGCTGCGTTGAAGGGCTCCGCTATTGACAAGGCTTTCTACGACGAGCATCGCAACAAAGTCGTCGAATACGTTGCCGAGCACGACGACGAAGTTATCGACAAGTACCTCACCGAAGGCACGCTTTCCGTCGAGGAAATGCGCAAGTCCATTCGCAAATCCACGCTGCAGCTCAAAATCGTTCCGGTGCTGGCCGGCTCGGCGTTCAAAAATAAAGGCATTCAACCTTTGCTCGATGCGGTTGTCGATTTTCTGCCATCTCCTGTAGATGTGCCGCCGCTCGAAGGCACCAATCCGCATACCGATGAAGTCGAACTGCGCCGCGCTTCCGACGATGCTCCGTTTTCCGCGTTGGCGTTCAAAATTATGTCCGACCCGTTCGTCGGCCATGTCACGTATATCCGCGTCTATTCCGGAGTTTTGAAATCCGGCAGCTACGTTTATAACTCCGGCAAAGGCACTCGCGAGCGCATCAGCCGTTTGCTGCAAATGCACGCCAACAAGCGCGAAGAAATCGATACCGTTTACGCCGGCGATATTTGCGCCTGCGTGGGATTGAAGAGCGTCAATACTGGCGACACGCTTTGCGATGAAAACAAGCCCGTCGTGCTTGAGTCCATCGATTTCCCGGCCCCGGTTATTTCCGTGGCCATCGAGCCCAAAACCAAAGCCGACCAGGACAAGCTTGGTGTGGCGATGCAGCGGCTGGCGCAGGAAGATCCTACTTTCCGCGTTTCCACCGAGCCTGACACCGGCCAAACTTTAATTTCCGGAATGGGCGAGTTGCATCTGGAAATCATCGTGGACCGCATGCTGCGCGAATACAACGTGCAAGCTAATGTCGGCCGCCCACAAGTCGCGTACCGCGAAACGGTTCGCAAAAAAGCCACTGCGGAAGGCAAGTACATCAAGCAGACCGGCGGCCGTGGTCAGTACGGCCATTGCAAGATCGAGCTGCATCCGATTCCGAGCTCGAGCCACGAGAACATGAAGGAAATGTCCACTGACGAGCTCGACGCGCTGGCCAAAGAGGTTGTTGGCGGGCCGGCGGGCAAGTGGAAGTTCGACAAAGAGCATCGCTTCCTTTTTATCGACAAAATTATTGGCGGGTCGATTCCGCGCGAATTTATCGCTCCTATCGAAGCGGGCATTCGCGAAGCGCTGGATAACGGCATTCTGGCCGGATTCACCATGGTGGACGTCGCCGTGGTGCTCATCGACGGCAGCTACCACGACGTAGACAGCTCGGAAATGGCCTTTAAAATTGCGGGTTCCATGGCTTTCAAGGAAGCTTGCCACAAAGCTTCGCCGGTTTTGCTGGAACCCATCATGAAAGTGGAAGTGGTCGTTCCGGAAGAATATATGGCCGCGGTTTATGGCGATTTAAACGCGCGCCGCTCGGCCATTCAAGGCTCCGAGAATCGTTCCGGCAGCAACGTCATCCGCGCGGAAGTGCCTCTCGCGCAGATGTTTGGTTATGCGACGGATTTGCGCAGCCGCACCCAGGGCCGCGCGAATTTCACCATGCACTTTTCGCATTATGCCGAGGCGCCGAATTCGATTGCGCAGGAAATTATCGACAAGAACAAGGGCAAGAGCACTCGCGGGTAACCCGGGATCAAGAATTCAGGATTTGTAGTGGCAGCAAAAACGACTTTGATTTGAGGAGCTGAGGAACAGATGGCGAAGGAGAAATTCGAACGTAATAAGCCGCACGTGAACATTGGGACCATTGGTCACATTGATCACGGCAAAACCACTTTGACGGCGGCCATCACCAAGGTGCTGTCGAAGCACAATCCCAAGGTGCAATTCCGCGCGTTTGACACCATCGATAACGCGCCGGAAGAGCGCGAGCGGGGCATCACCATTGCGGTTTCGCACGTGGAGTATGAAACGCAGAATCGCCACTACGCGCACATGGATTGCCCGGGCCACGCGGACTACATCAAGAACATGATCACCGGCGCGGCGCAGATGGATGGCGCGATTCTGGTGGTCGCTGCGACCGACGGCCCCATGCCGCAAACGCGCGAGCACATTCTGCTGGCTCGCCAAGTCGGCGTGCCTGCCATTGTGGTGTTTCTGAATAAATGCGACATGGTGGAAGACGCGGAATTGCTGGAACTCGTGGAACTGGAAGTTCGCGAACTCTTGAAGAGCTACCAATTTCCTGGCGACAGCATTGCCATCATTCGCGGCTCAGCGTTGCAAGCTTTGAACGGCGACGCGAAATACGAAAAGGCCATCGATGAGTTGATGGAAGCGGTGGACAAGAATGTGCCGCAACCGGTGCGGGACATTGATAAGCCGTTTGCCATGCCCATTGAAGATATTTTCTCCATCTCCGGCCGCGGCACGGTAGTTACCGGCCGAGTGGAACGCGGCAAAGTAAAAGTTGGCGAAGAAATCGAGATCGTCGGTTTCCGCCCCACGCAGAAGAAAGTAGTTACCGGCGTGGAAATGTTTCGCAAGCTGCTCGACGAAGGCCTTGGCTGGCGATAACGTAGGTCTGCTGCTGCGCGGCACGGAAAAAGAAGATGTGGAGCGCGGCCAGGTCGTTTGCAAGCCGGGCTCGATCACGCCGCACACCAAGTTCAAAGCCGAAGCGTACGTTTTGACCAAGGAAGAAGGCGGGCGCCACACCCCGTTTTTCACCGGCTACCGTCCGCAGTTTTATTTCCGCACCACGGACGTAACCGGCGACGTAAAGCTGCCGCAAGGCGTTGAGATGGTGATGCCCGGCGACAACGTCAGCTGCGAAGTCACACTCATCACCCCAGTAGCTCTCGAAAAGGGTTTGCGCTTCGCGATTCGCGAAGGCGGCCACACCGTGGGCGCAGGCGCGGTCACGGAGATCATCGAATAATTTATGAGACAAGGCGACAAAATCCGTATACGCCTCAAGGCGTACGATCACAGAATTCTCGACCAGTCCACCAAGGAAATCGTGGATACCGCGAAGCGTACCGGCGCAGATGTAGCTGGGCCGATTCCTTTGCCCACCACCATCAATCGCTGGACGGTGTTGCGTTCGCCGCACGTGGACAAGAAATCGCGTGAGCAGTTCGAAATGCGCACGCACAAGCGCTTGATCGATATTCTCGAGCCCACACCGGACACCGTGGACGCGCTCATGAAGCTCGATCTTCCGCCGGGCGTGGACGTGGAAATCAAGGCTTTTGGACATACCGCGAAGTAACGATTTTTAATTTAGAGAATTTAAAGCCGAAGAGAAGGGAGAGAAGGCATGGCAGTCAACGGGATTATCGGAATCAAGCTGGGAATGACGCAAGTCTTCCAGGACGACGGCACATTGGTGGGCTGCACTGTTTTGCAAGCCGGCCCATGCGTGGTGGTGCAACGCCGCACCGCCGCGAACGATGGCTACGAAGCCGCGCAACTGGGCCTGGTGGAATTCGTCAAGCCGCAGCGCGTCAACAAAGCCATGACCGGGCACTTCAAGAAAGCCGGCGCGGCGCCCATGAAAGTCCTCCGCGAAGTTCGCATCGAGGAATCGAAGGACGAAACCAAAGTTGGCGACCGTGTGCTGGTGGAAAATTTCAAGGCTGGCGAGCTGGTGGACGTCAGCGGCATCAGCAAGGGCAAAGGCTTCGCGGGCGGCGTAAAGCGCTGGCACTATCGCGGCGGCGATGCCACTCACGGTTCGATGTTTCATCGCGCTCCGGGAGGCATCGGCGGCAGTTCGTTCCCATCGCGGGTGTGGAAGAACCAGCATTTCCCGGGTCACATGGGGCACGAGCGGGTGACCGCCAAGAATTTGAAAGTCGTGAAAGTCGATAACGACGAGAATTTGTTGCTGGTAAAAGGCTCGGTGCCTGGGCCAGCGGGAACGTACATTTTTATTCACAAGGTTCGCAAAGCGTTGGTAAACACCAACAAAAAAGTTAAGTAAGGAAACGAAATTATGCCGGTGGTGGACGTAGTCAATTTAAAGGGCACGAAGGTCGGCCAACTCGATCTCCTCGACGCGGTATTTGGCGTCAAGGTGAATCAGTACCTTTTGCATGAAGCTTCGCGCTGGTATCTGCGCGGGCTGCGCAGGGGTACGCACAAGACCAAGGACAAGAGCGAAGTCAGCGGCGCGGGCCGCAAGCTGTGGAAGCAGAAGGGCACTGGACGCGCGCGCGTCGGCTCGATTCGCTCGCCACTCTGGCGCCATGGCGGAACGGTTCACGGACCACGCCCGCGGGATTACAGCTACGCGTTGCCAAAGAAAATGCTGCTTGGCGCGTTGCGCTCGGCATTGTCGGCGAAGCTCACCGAACAGCGGCTCACCGTCGTGGAAGATTGGGAGCTGGAAAACCACAAGACCAAAGAATTTTTGGGCGTGCTGGGCAAACTGAAGCACAAGAAGTCCGCTTTGATCGTCGCCCACGGCGAGAACACCAATCTGGAACGCGCCAGCCGCAACATCGAAGGCGTCACGCTGGTGGCTCCCAATGGTCTGCAGCCTTACGACTTGCTGAAGCACGACTTGCTGGTGCTTTCGAAGGAAGCTGTTGCGCGGCTAAGCCATTCGCTTGATCCGGAAAAAACGCCGGCGGCAATTCCCGACGTGGAAACCATCGCGCCGGCGCCGAAGCGGGAAGCGAAAGCTGCCGCGAAACCTAAAGCCGCCAAGAAATCCAAAGCGGCTGCCAAGAAACCGGCCAAGACCGCCAAGAAAAAGGGCAAGGAATAACCGATGTCTACGCCTCACTACCAGATCATTCGCCGCCCGATCATCACCGAAAAAGGCTTGGGCGTAAAAGAGACGCAGCACACCGTGGTTTTTGAAGTTTCCGCCAAAGCCACCAAGACGCAGATCAAGGAAGCGGTGCAGCAGATTTTCAGCGTGAAAGTGACGGATGTGCGCACCGCCAATTTTTACGGCAAGATGCGCCGCCGCGGGCAGAATGAAGGCTACCGCCGCGACTGGAAGAAAGCCTACGTGAAGCTTGCGGAAGGCGAAAAGATGATTGAGTACGCTGAGAATTTATAAATATCGGGCCACTTTTTTAAAGAAGCACGAAACGAAAAGAGTAAGAGGCAGCGATGGGACTGAAAAGCTTTAATCCATATACGGCGTCGCGACGGTTTATTACCGTCGTGGACAAAAGCCACATCACCAAGCAGGAGCCGGAGAAGGCGCTGCTGGAGCCAAAAAAGCGCACCGGCGGCCGCAACAATCACGGCGAAATCGTGATTTGGCACCGCGGCGGCGGCCACAAGAAGCAATATCGTCAGGTGGATTTCCGGCGCGACAAGCTGGGCGTGCCCGCTACGGTGGCGGCGATTGAGTACGATCCCAATCGCAGCTCGAATCTGGCGCTGTTGCACTACGCCGATGGCGAGAAGCGTTACATTCTGCATCCGGTAGGGCTCGAAGTGGGCGCCACGGTTTCCACCGGCGAAGGTGCGGACATTCTTCCGGGCAATGCGCTGCAGTTCAAGCACATTCCGCCGGGCACCATGGTGCACAACCTGGAGCTTTATCCCGGACGCGGCGGACAGGTGGTGCGCTCCGCAGGCGGTTCGGCGCAGTTGCTCAGCAAGGAAGGCGATATCGCGCTGGTCAAGCTGCCGTCTGGCGAAGTTCGCAAGTTTTCCATCGAGTGCATGGCCACGGTCGGCCAGGTTGGCAATCTCGATCACGAAAACGAAACGTTTGGCAAAGCTGGACGCACTCGTTGGCGTGGCATTAAGCCTACGGTGCGCGGCGTGGCTATGAACCCGGTCGACCACCCGCACGGAGGTGGTGAAGGCCGCGTCAAGGGCAATCACCCGCAGACGCCGTGGGCTTTCCCGACGTTGGGCAAAAAGACCCGCAACAATAAGCGCACCGACAGAAACATTGTGGAGCGCAGGAAGTAAGCGGAACGAGTTTCATCAAGTAGGTAGCAGTAGAAACTGAGGGAGAATCCGGGCAGCTTCAGCAAGCGGCCCGGTGAGAGCAAATGATGGCGACCAGAGCAGCACGTTCATCAAGGTCTGGCAGGACAGCGGCGGCCCGGCGTAACAGGGCTTCCGCAAAGCGCTCGCGGCCTAAGCGCGTGGCAAAAAAGTCTGTGCCAAAAGTAGTAGCCAAGCCGGTGCGCGCGAACCTGAAGCCGGTAATCGTTCCGCCGGAGCCGGTGCTTTACAAGCTGTGCAAGCCCGGATGGGGCGTGATCGTGGAGCGCATTCCGAACGCGCAAGGCACGCGCTTCGTTTGCCCCTTCTGCCCCAGGTCGCATCGCGTGCCGGGGCCAGTGCGGGGATTCAAGAAAATGCGGCGGGCTCAATGGAGCCGCTTGCGTCGAGTGGAGGAATAGGGGATCGATGGGACGCTCATTAAAAAAGGGACCGTTCGTGGACGGCCATTTGCGCGAAAAGGTTGAAGGCCTGAACACGCGCAACGAGAAGAAAGTAATCAAGACGTGGTCGCGGCGCTCCACGATCGTGCCGGACATGATTGGCCACACCATCGCGGTGCATAACGGGAAGAAATTTATTCCGGTGTATGTCACCGAACAAATGATTGGCCACAAGCTGGGCGAATTTTCGCCCACGCGCACGTTTAAAGGTCACGGCGTGAAAGCCGCGCTCGAACGCGCTGCCGGACCGGCACCAGCAGGAGGCGGCGCAGGAGCACCAGCAGCAGCGGCGCCGAGGACTTAAGACATGGCTGAACTGCAACAGACGCAAGCAAACATCGAAGCGCACGCGCTGGCCAAGCATGTGCGTATGTCGCCGCAAAAAGCGCGGCTGGTTATGGATTTGATTCGCGGGCAAAAGGCGCAGGACGCGCTGCACACTTTGCAGTACACGCAAAAGCGTTCCGCGAAGCACATTGAAAAAGTTTTGCGCAGCGCCATCGCGAATGCTGAACGCAAAGCGGAAGATGCTGGCGCGCCGCTCGATGTTGACGAGTTGTTCGTCAACACCTGCTACGTGAATGAAGGCACGCGCTGGAAGCGTTTGCGTCCCGCGCCGATGGGCCGCGCATTTCGCTATCAGAAGCGCACCGCGCATTTGTGGGTGGGCGTGGCCGAGCATCACGTGGCTGCGGCAGAACGCGTGGCTGCCATTGAAGCGGAAACGGAAGCGCAAAAAGGTGTACGCGGCACAGCTCGCCGGGTTCGCAAAGCATTGACCGGCAAGCAAGGCGCGCACCCGAAAAAGGGCAAGAAGAAATAACGTGGTCGCTTTGGACATGGCACGAGTTTTTGGACGAAGAGGATAAGAATGGGACAGAAGACACACCCGTACGGATTTCGACTGGGCTACAACAAGCCGTGGAAGTCCCGCTGGTACGCTGACCGCGACTACGCCGAACTGCTGCACGAAGACGTGAAGCTGCGCGCGGAACTGAAAGAAAAGCTGAAGAGCGCGGGCATCAGCTCTATCGATATCGAGCGTGCCGCCAACAAGCTGGTGGTGCGCATTTACACCGCGCGCCCGGGCATCATCATCGGCCGCAAAGGCGCGGAAATCGACAAGCTGAAGCAAGACGTGCAAAAGCGCACCAAGCGTGAAGTGCACATCGATATTCAGGAAGTACACCGCCCGGAACTGGATGCACAACTGGTTGCTGAATCGATCGCGCTGCAACTTGAAAAGCGCGTGGCCTTCCGCCGCGCGATGCGTAAGGCAGTGGACTCCGCGCTGCGTTTTGGATGCAAAGGCATCAAGGTTCGCGTAGCGGGCCGTTTGAATGGCGCGGAAATCGCGCGCAAAGAATGGTACCTGCAAGGCCGCTTGCCGCTGCAGACTTTGCGAGCAGACATTGATTTCGGCATGGCCCGCGCGAATACCACTTACGGCGTGATTGGCGTGAAGTGCTGGGTTTATCAGGGCGAAAACGTTCCGAAGCGCGCTTCGAAAATACAAAAAGAGCGCGAGGCCGTCCCCGCTTTAGCGTAGTTGGCGAGCAACGGCGCAAGTCAAACGAGATTAGGGAAGCGAGAACATAGCGATGTTGATGCCCAAGAAGGTGAAGTACAGAAAGCAAATGCGCGGGCGGCGCACCGGCAAAGCCTGGCGCGGCAGCGATTTGGCGTTTGGCGAATACGGTTTAAAAGCGCTTGAGTGTGCGTGGATCACCGACCGCCAGATCGAAGCTTCGCGCGTGGCGATTTCGCGGTTCATCAAGCGTGGCGGAAAACTTGTGGATCAGGATTTTCCCGGACAAGCCCTTCACCAAGAAGCCTGCGGAAACGCGCATGGGCAAAGGCAAAGGCGCTCCGGAAAAGTGGGTTGCCGTCGTGAAGCCCGGCCGCATCATGTTTGAAATGGCGGGCGTGGATGAAGTGACCGCCAAGGAAGCCATGACGCTGGCGGCCCACAAGCTGCCTATTCCCACGAAGTTCGTGACTCGCGCAGGAGGCATGTAATATGCCGCGTCGCATTGACAAGATTCGTGAAGCAGGCAACGACGAGCTGCTGGTGCAGGAAAGAGAATTGACCGAGCAGATTTTCCGGCTGCGATTCCAATTGTCCACCGGGCAAGCGGAAGCGCTGAAGCGTTTGCGTGATGCCCGCAAGGATCTGGCCCGCGTCAAAACACATTTGCGCGCGCAGGAATTGAACGGCACGGCAGGCTCGAAGAACGGCACTGAAAAGAGTGCAGAGAAAGCCGTGGAAAAAACAGCAGCCGCGCCTGCGAAACAATCGGCGGCAAAAACTTCGGCGGCCAAGCCTGTTAAGAAATCCGCGGAACGTTCCAGCAAGACGAAGAAGGCAGGGAAGGCGTAATGACCACAGAAACACAGAAGGCTCCGGCGGCGGAGCAGGATAAGCGCGGCGAGCGCACCGTTCTCACCGGCAAGGTTACCAGCGCCAAGATGGAAAAAACCATCGTGGTGGAAGTGCAGCGGCTGGTGCAGCATCCGAAATATCGCCGGGTAGTGCGCATTTCAAAGAAATTTTACGCCCATGACGAGACCCGCCAGGCCAAGACTGGCGACACCGTGCGTATTGTGTCTTCGCGTCCTTTGTCGAAACTGAAGCGCTGGCGGCTCAAGGAAATACTGACGCGCAATACGTCGGTCGAATTGACTGGGCGGGGAGCAGCGCAATGAGCATCATGATGCGAACTTGGCTGACCGTGGCCGACAATTCCGGCGCTCGAAAACTGATGTGTATTTTGCCCTTGGGCGGCGATGCGGGATTAAAAGCCGGGCTCGGTGACGTGATTACTGCCTCGGTAAAAGAGGCCACGCCAGAGAGCGCAGTGAAGCAGGGCACGGTGGTAAAGGCTGTGGTGGTACGCATGCGCAAGGAAGCACGGCGCAAGGATGGCACGTACATCCGCTTCGACGACAACGCCGCTGTGCTAATTAACGACGCGGGCGAGCCGGTTGGCACGCGCGTGTTCGGCCCGGTAGCTCGCGAATTGCGCGAGCGCCAGTACACAAAAATTGTTTCTTTGGCTCCGGAGGTTTGGTAGCTCATGACACTGAGGCATGACAGAACCGAGCGGCACACTATCGCCATTCGCAAGGGCGACAACGTGAGGGTCATTGCGGGTAAAGATGCGGGCAAGAGCGGCCGGGTGCTCTCCATCGACGCGAAGAAAAACCGCGTGGTGGTTGAGCATGTGGCCATCATGAAGCGCCACACCCGCCCCAATCCGCAGAAAAACATCAAGGGCGGCATCGTGGAAAAAGAAGCGTCCATCAACGTTTCCAACGTCATGGTGGTTTGCGGCAGTTGCGGTAAGCACACCCGAATCGGGCACACGGTTTTGCCGGATGGCAGCAAAGTTCGCAGTTGCCGGCGGTGCAACACCGCGCTCGACAAGTAAACGAGTTTGAATTTGACACGAGGCGAAGGAAAGCAATGAAGAGTCGATTGCAGGAAAAATATCGCAACGAAACGGTACCGGCGCTGATGAAGCGCTTTGGCTGGAATAACAATATGGCCGTTCCGAAGCTGCAGAAAATCACGGTGAACATCGGTTTGGGCGAAGCCAGCCAGAACGCCAAGCTGCTGGATACCGCTGCGCAGGAACTCGGACAAATCACCGGCCAGAAAGCCATGATCACCAAGGCCAAGAAGTCCATCGCGAACTTTAAAATTCGCAAAGGCATGCCTATCGGCTGCGCCGTGACCTTGCGGGGCGACAAGATGTACGAATTTCTCGACCGCTTGTGCAACGTGGTGCTGCCACGCGTGCGCGATTTTCGCGGTCTGCCGTTCAACGCTTTCGATGGCCGCGGCAACTACACCCTCGGCTTGAAAGATCAATTGGTGTTTCCCGAAATCGATTACACCCGCGTGGACAAAATCAAGGGCATGAACGTGACCTTGACCACCACCGCGAAAAACGATGAAGAAGGTCGCGAGCTCCTGAAGGGGCTTGGCTTCCCGCTTCGCGTTCCAGGAGGAGCGCAATAAATGGCACGTCTTGCAAAAATCGCCAAGAGTTTGAAGAAGCCGAAGTTCAAGGTTCGGGTGCGCAACCGTTGCCGCGTTTGTGGCCGAGCGCGCGCGTATATTCGCAAGTTTCAGATGTGCAGAATTTGTTTCCGTGGTATGGCGCTCAAGGGTGAAATTCCCGGCGTCACGAAAGCTAGCTGGTAAAGGTATTTAGGAGAAATATGCAGACGGATCCCATTGCCGATTTTCTGACGTCCATCCGCAACGCGGCGGCCGCCAAGCACCAAAGAGTGGATGTGCCCGCGTCGCGGCTGAAGTCTGAGATTGCGCGCATCCTGAAGGATGAAGGTTACATTTCCACCTACAAAATGGTGGATGAAAACAAGACTCGCAAGATGCTGCGCGTTTTCCTGAAGTACACGCCGGATCGCCGCAGCGTGATCACCGGACTGAAGCGCATTTCGCGTCCGGGAGCGCGCCGATACCTGGGCGTCACGGACATTCGTCCCGTGGTTGGCGGGCTGGGCATCAGTATTATGACCACGCCCAAGGGCTTGATGAGCGGCCGAGCCGCACGCAAAGCCAAAATGGGCGGCGAGATTCTTTGCGAAGTTTGGTAAGAAAGTTTGCATTTAGGAATTTTTGTAAAAGCGATTTCGCAGTTAAGGGATAGAACTGATGTCACGTATCGGGCGTAAACCAATTCCGCTTCCCTCCGGCGTTAAAGTCGCCATGCAGGGCGGCAAGATCGATGTGCAGGGACCCAAGGGCAAGCTCTCTTTCGCGATCCCTCGCGGCATTACCTTTGAACAGAAGGACGGCGTGCTTACGGCGCTGCGCGAAACCGAAGACCATCGCGCCTTGCACGGCCTGGCTCGCGCGCTGGTAGCCAACGCGGTGCACGGCGTTACGCAAGGCTTCAAAAAAGATCTCGATATCGTGGGCGTCGGGTATCGCGCGGAACTCAAGGGCAAAATCGTCAACTTCGCCTTGGGAAAATCCCACCCGATCGAGTTTCCGATTCCCGAGGGCATTCAGATTGCCGTCGAAAAGCAGACGCACATCGTTGTCAGTGGCGCGGATAAGGGGCAAGTTGGCCAGGTTGCCGCCGACATGCGTTCGCTGCGTCCGCCAGATCCGTACAAGCAAAAAGGCATCCGCATTACCGGCGAGCGGCTCAAGAAAAAGGCTGGCAAAGCGGGAGCCAAGGCTGGCGGCGCTTAATTTTATTGAGTTTGTCCGGGCGCTTGGCGCCAAGGAGAAGAAACAGTGGCATCCGCTAGAGTTCGCAAATTATCTCGGGACCTGCATCGCAAGCGCGTGCATGATCGCGTGCGCACCAAAGTTTCCGGCACCACTGAACGTCCGCGTCTGTGCGTGTATCGTTCGCTAGGCCATATCTACGCGCAGGTGATTGACGATCGCAGCGGCAAGACATTGGTGTCGGCGAGTTCCGTGGATGGCGAAACGAAGAAGAATCTCAAGGGTGGCGGTAACATCGCGGCGGCAAAAGTGATCGGCAAAGCAGTAGCCGAGCGCGCTAAAGCTGCCGGGGTGCAAAAAGTAGTGTTTGACCGCGGCGGTTACAAGTATCACGGCCGTGTGAAGGCGCTCGCTGACGCGGCGCGGGAAGCGGGGTTACAGTTTTAAGCCTATGTCGAAGCAACTATTGCGAGACAGTTTAGCGGTTCGGCGGCTGCTGGAGGTCAATCTTTCGGAGTTGAAGGATGACGTCATCGCCATCAACCGCGTCACCAAGGTAGTCAAAGGCGGCAAGAACCTCAGCTTTTCGGCGTTGGTGGTGGTTGGCGACAGCCACGGACACGCTGGTTTTGGCATGGGTAAAGCCCGTGAAGTGCCTATGGCCATCAAGAAAGCCATCGAGCAGGCCAAGAAAAACCTGATCAAGCTGAATCTGAAGGGCACCTCCATCCCTCACCAGGTAATTGGAAATTATGGCTCGGCGCAGGTTTTGCTGAAGCCCGCCTCCGAAGGTACCGGTGTAATTGCCGGCGGCCCGGTCCGTAAAGTGATGCAAGTAGCGGGGATACACAATGTGCTAACTAAGTCGCTTGGCACATCTAATCCCCATAACGTCGTAAAAGCCACCTTTGCCGCGCTGCTCAGCCTGAAGGACGCTGCGCACGTGGCTGAAACTCGCTCCAAAACAGTGGATGAAATTCGCGGCCGGGAGCCGCGTGAGGCGGTTGGGACGGTCTAATGAGCGAAAAAGTAGCAGGCCACAAAGTTCGTCACGGCAAGCGGGTGAAAAAGTCCGGCGGGCATCATTTCGGCAAGCAGTTCGTGATCAGCGAACATGCCGAGCCGAAAAAGGGCGGCAAGATCAAGGTCAAGTGGGTGGTCAGTGCTATCTCGACCACCGACGATATGCGCGCGACCATCAAGGGTCTCGGTTTGCGGCGCATGCATCACGTGGTGGAGCGCCAGGACACCGCCGAAACGCGTGGCATGATTCATAAAGTACGACATCTTGTGGAAGTGGTGGACTAAACCGATGCCCAGAAGAAAAGCAGGAGCACATAGACCGGCAGGCGGTCCTCGAGGTCGTAAAGCGGGGAGCCCGCGCGGCCATCATAAACCGGCCACTCCGGCAGGCCGCAACGAGAAGCGTAAGTCTTATAGCTTGTCCAATCTTCAGCCGCCGGTAGGCTCGCGGAAGAAAAAAGTCCGCGTCGGGCGCGGTATGGGTTCAAAGTTGGGCAAGACCGCGGGAGCCGGCAACAAGGGCCAGAAATCACGCCGCGGCTATTCACGGCGTCGCGGATTTGAAGGCGGCCAGATGCCGTTGCATCGCCGCATGCCCAAGCGCGGATTTCATAATCCGTTCTCGGTTTCGTATTCGGTGGTCAACCTGGACGAACTGAACGTTTTTCCGGCTGGCGAGACGGTGACGCCGGACTTGCTTCGCGCCCACGGATTTATTCGCCGCGCCAAGGACCGCATCAAAGTTCTGGGCGACGGGGAACTGACCGCGAAGATTGCCATTCACGCGCATGCGTTCAGCGCGTCGGCCAAGGAAAAGATTGCCGCCGCCGGAGCTACGTTTGAGGTTTTAGCGACGGCGTAAACAGTAAGAGCTAAGAAGAACAGGAAGCAGCACAGAAAAGCATGAATCGATTCATCGAAGCCGTGAAAAACATGTTCCGCATAGAAGACTTGCGGAACCGTGTCTTATTCACCCTGGCACTGCTAGCGGTGTATCGCATTGGTGCGCATATTCCGATACCCGGCATCAACACCAGTATCCTGGATCAGCTCTTTAACCAGGCAGCCGGTTCGGTGCTCGGAATCTTCGACCTCTTCAGCGGCGGAAATTTCCGCCGCATGACGATTTTTGCGCTGGGCATTATGCCGTACATCACGTCATCCATCATCTTGCAGTTGATGACCGTGGTGTTTCCTTACTTGGAACGCCTCTCGAAAGAGGGCGAGTTGGGCCGCCGCAAAATTACGCAGTACACGCGCTACCTCACCATCGTACTTAGCATCGTGCAAGGCTTGTCCATTGCGGGCACTTTACAGGCGCAAGGTTTGAACGGCCAATCGCTCGTGTATCACCCGGGTTTCGGCTTCACCATCATGACGGTGCTCGCGCTTACGACCGGCTCGGCCTTCATCATGTGGCTAGGTGAACAAATCACCGAGCGTGGCATCGGCAATGGCATGTCGTTGATCATTTTTGTGGGCATCGTGGTGGGCTTGCCGCGGGCCATCGTCAATTTGTATGAGCTGGCAAAATCCGGACAATGGGGCGCGCTTACACCGCTAGTATTAATTCTGCTGGTCGCATTGATGATTGCGGTGGTTGCCTTCATCGTCTTCGTGGAAGGAGGCCAGCGCCGCATTCCGGTGCAGTACGCTAAGCGCGTGGTGGGCCGCCGGGTGATGGGTGGGCAATCCACTTATTTGCCGCTGCGAGTAAATTCCGGTGGCGTGATTCCGCCGATCTTTGCCAGCTCTTTGCTGGCATTTCCGGCGACCATCGCGCTGATCTTTGGCGCGCGCTACATTTTTCTGCGCACGATCGCTGACCGGCTGAAGTGGGGCGAGCCGCTGTACACCTTGATCTACATCACGTTGATCCTGGTCTTCGCCTTTTTTTACGTGGGCATCGTTTTCAATCCCACGGAGCTGGCCGACAACATGCGCAAGAATGGCGGCTTCATTCCTGGCATCCGTCCCGGACGCACCACTTCCGAGCACGTCAGCCGCATCCTGAAGCGCCTCACCTTTATCGGCGCGATTTATCTCGCGCTGGTGTGCTTGCTTCCGGAATGGATGATCGCTGGTATCCATCTTGACCATTTGGGCTGGGGCATTGGTGGCTGGTTTGACCGCCACTTCCCGGTGTGGTTCCTCAAGGGCTTGGGTGTGCAGTTTTATTTTGGTGGTACTTCGCTCTTGATCGTCGTCGGCGTGGCCATGGATACCGTTCAGCAGCTGGAAGCGCAACTGGTCATGCGCAATTACGAAGGGTTCGCTCGAAAGGGCCGGTTGCGTGGCCGGCGGTAATGGAGAAGACCGGAGCGGTGCCGGACTCCCGGCTCGTTGGTCGGCTACAACGCGCGGTTATTTTTCTCGGACCGCCCGGAGCGGGCAAGGGCACACAAGCTCAGGAGCTCGCCAGAAGGTACGGCGTGCCGCACCTCTCGACCGGCGATATGCTCCGCGAAAATATCGCTCTGGGAAATGCGCTGGGCGAGCAAGCCAAGCCGTTGATGGCTCGCGGGGAACTGGTACCCGACTCCATCATCTTGAAGATGGTGGCGGCGCGCATCGCGAATCCGGACTGTTCGTTCGGCTTCGTGTTCGACGGATTTCCGCGCACTGTGGCGCAAGCCCAGTGGCTCGGGGAATTACTTCGGCAGCATGGATTTAAACAGCCGGTTGTCGTTCATTTCGTAATTGATCCCGCGTTGCTGATGCGCAGGATTACCGGGCGTCGTATGTGCAAGACGGGTGGCGAGATTTACAATATTTATGATCGCCCTCCGAAGGTAGCGGGAATCTGCGACGCTGATGGCGGCGAGTTGATGCAGCGCCCTGATGACCGCGAAGAAATCGTAGCGCCGCGGCTTGAAGCGTACGCCAGATGACCGCGCGCTGGCAGCGTACTACGGCGGCTGGGGCGATTGGAAGAAGTGGATGTGGCAGGGAGTCGCGAATCCGGACTGTTCGTTCGGCTTCGTGTTCGACGGATTTCCGCGCACTGTGGCGCAAGCCCAGTGGCTCGGGGAATTACTTCGGCAGCATGGATTTAAACAGCCGGTTGTCGTTCATTTCGTAATTGATCCCGCGTTGCTGATGCGCAGGATTACCGGGCGTCGTATGTGCAAGGCGGGTGGCGAGATTTACAATATTTACGATCGCCCTCCGAAGGTAGCGGGAATCTGCGACGCTGATGGCGGCGAGTTGATGCAGCGTCCTGATGACCGCGAAGAAATCGTAGCACCGCGGCTTGAAGCGTACGCCAAGATGACCGCGCCGCTGGCAGCGTACTACCGGCGGCTGGGGCGCCTGGAAGAAGTGGATGCGGCTCAGAGCGTGGAACAAGTTGCGAAGCGAGTTCTGGAGATAGTCAGCAAGGCGCAGTAAATCTGGGACCGACGGTTACGGAAACGAGATGGCCATTCATTTACGCAGCGCGGAAGAACTGGAAAAAATGCATCGCGCTGGGCTTATCGTCCACGAGGTTCTGGAGGCGTTGCGGGCGGCCGTGAAACCGGGTGTTACGACCATGGATCTGGAGAAATTGGCCGAGCAAAAGTTGGCGGGGAAACCTGGCAAGCCGGCGTTTAAGGGCTACAAAGGTTATCCGTGTTCGCTATGCACTTCGGTCAACGGCGAGATTGTTCACGGCATCCCTTCGCCGAAGCGAAAGTTGCGCGAGGGCGATATCGTTTCCATCGATTTTGGTATGGAAGTTGACGGCTACTACGCGGATTCCGCTGTGACCGTTCCGGTGGGAGAAATTAGTCCGGCGCTGCAAAAATTGCTGGACGTTACCCGTGAATCGCTGGATCGCGCCATTGATAAAATGCGCGCGGGAAACAGGCTCGGCGATGTTGGTCACGCGGTACAAAGCTGGGTAGAGCAGAACGGTTATTCGGTGGTCAGGGAATTTGTGGGGCACGGCATCGGCACCAAGATGCATGACGAGCCGAATCTGCCGAATTATGGTGACGCAGGGCGCGGTGCGCGGTTGCAAGAGGGCATGGTCATAGCCGTGGAGCCGATGGTAAATGCAGGCGGCCCGGAAGTTCGCATGCGCGATGAATGGGTAGCCGAGACGGCGGATGGCAGCGCGTCGGCGCACTTTGAACATACCGTGGCAGTCACGGCCAACGGTCCGTGGATTTTGACGCGGCCGAAAGAAATGACCGGCCCGTCGTGGTAAGCATTTAGAAGAATTTAGTAACGAAGATCATAGGAGCGTATGGCAAAACCGGTTCAAGACGACAAAAAGAAAGGCGATTCCGGCAATACCAAGGAAGACGCCATTGAAGTAATGGCCACGGTGAAAGAGCCGCTGCCCAACGCCATGTTTCGCGTGGAGCTGGAAAACAAGCACCAGGTTCTGGCCCACGTTTCCGGCAAGATGCGCAAAAATTTTATTCGCATTCTCGCGGGAGACAAAGTAGCAGTGGAGCTTTCGCCTTACGATCTTACGCGTGGCCGCATCGTGTATCGCTACAAGTAAGCGCACACAGAAGGAACGGGAAAATGAAAGTACGAGCATCAGTAAAACCAATTTGTGACAAGTGCAAGGTAATTCACCGGCGCGGAGTTGTGCGCGTCATTTGCCAGAATCCGAAACACAAGCAGCGCCAGGGCTAAGGGGAATAAGGAGAACGTATGGCACGTATTGCAGGTATCGATCTTCCGCCGCAGAAACGTCTTTGGGTTGGGCTCACCGCGATCTACGGTATCGGGCAGGAGCGCGCGCGCAAGCTCGCCAATCAAGCGGGCGTCGACTTCAATAAAAAAATTCGCGATCTTACCGAGGACGAAACTAACCGTCTGCGCCAGGAAATTGAAAAGGAAGGCCGCGTCGAGGGCGATCTCCGCAAAGAGATCCAGATGAACATTCGCCGGCTGATCGAAATTCAGGCCTATCGCGGCGTTCGCCACCGGCGCAATTTGCCGGTTCGTGGCCAGCGCACGCATACCAATGCGCGCACTCGTAAGGGTCCGCGGCGTGGCGCAGTGGCGGCCAAGAAGAAAGTTACCGGCAAGAAGGGCTAACGCCGGAAAGTTATTCAGTTCAGGAATTAAAGGTCAAAAGAAACGGAGTAACACGTGGCAGAAAAGCAGCAGAAAAACGCAGCACCGGACGTCACCCCCGGCGGTAAGCCGGCGGCGGCAACCAAGCGCAAGAAGGAATTCAAGAAGAAGCGCGAACGCCGTATCATTCCGCACGGGGTCGTGCACGTGGCTGCGTCCTTCAACAACACGCAGATCACCATCGCCGATCAGGATGGCCGGGTGGTCTGCTGGTCCTCTGCTGGGGCCATCGGCTTCAAGGGTTCGCGCAAGGGCACGCCTTACGCTGCGCAACAGGCTTCGCTGGCCGCCGCGGGCGTTGCTCGCGACCAGTACGGTATGAAGAGCGTTGAAGTTCGTGTTCAAGGCCCTGGTTCCGGCCGCGAATCCGCAGTCCGTGCGCTGGCTGCTGCCGGATTGCACATCGTATTGATTCGCGACATCACCCCGATTCCGCACAACGGCTGCCGTCCGCCCAAGCGCCGCCGGGTATGACGCAAGGGTTTATGGAAATTCAGCGCCAGACAAAAATGCCTGGCCTGCAAAGAAGTTTTTGGGAAGGGAGATAGAAGTTGGCAAGACATAGAGAAGCAGTCTGCCGCCTGTGCCGCCGGGAAGGGCAGAAACTATTTTTAAAAGGCTTGCGTTGTTTCACGGAAAAGTGCGCCATCGAAAAGCGCAACTTCGTTCCGGGACAGCACGGCCAGTCGCGGCGCCCGAAAGTCGCCGGTTACGGCTTGCAGTTGCGCGAAAAGCAGAAGATGAAGCGTACTTACGGTCTTCTGGAGCGCCAGTTCCGCTTGTATTTCGAGCGGGCCACGCGCATGAAGGGTCCCAGCGGCGAAAATCTGATCATCATGCTGGAGCGTCGCCTGGACAACGTTTTATGGCGCGCCGGTTTGGCGTCATCTCGCGCACAGGCACGGCAACTGGTGCTGCATGGACACGTTCGAGTTACGGGAAAGAAGGTCAACATTCCTTCGTACCTGGTCAACGTCGGCGACGAGATTGCAATCAAGGAGCGCATGCACGACAACGCCATGATCCTCGAGGCTCGTAACGTCGCGCAATCCCAGAGCGCCGTCCCCTGGCTCGAGCAGGACCGCGAGGGCTTCAAGGCCAAGGTTGTGGCCTTGCCCAAGCGCGAGGATGTGCAGACACCGCCGTTCACGGAACAGCTAATCGTCGAGCTTTATTCGAAGTAATTTCATCCCGGCCGCAGCAAGGCCGGCCAGCAGCTTCGGTGACGTTTAGATATCTATTGTCATCAAATAGTATTGGGCAGTATTGGGGCCTGCGATAGCCCCGGAAGGAAGGAACACGATGTGGAAGGGCTTTCAGAAACCAAAGCGTCTAGCCTCTGAACTGGAATCGCTGACCGAAAAGTACGGGCGATTCTCCGCGCAGCCGTTTGAGCGCGGTTGGGGCACCACGGTAGGTAACGCGCTCCGTCGCGCCCTGCTGAGTTCTATCGAAGGCGCGGCCATCACTGCCGTCAAAATCGAGGGGGTGCTGCACGAATTCTCCTCGATCGCTGGCGTAGTCGAAGACGCGACAGACATCATTCTCAACTTGAAGCAGGTGCCCATCAAGCTCAACACCGACCTGCCCAAGACTATTTTCCTGAATTTCGAGCATCCCGGTCCGGTGACTTCCGCGCAAATCGAAGAAGACGCCGATTTCGCGGTGCTGGACAAGAACGTGTATATCGCCACTGTCAGCGAAGGTGGGCGCTTGCAGATCGAAATGCGCGTGAAGAACGGCCGTGGCTACGTAGCTGCTGACCGCAACTATGACGAAGACCTGCCCATCGGCTACATTCCGGTGGACAGCGTTCATTCGCCGGTGCGCAAGGTGAATTACTCCGTGGAAGCCGCACGTCTCGGACAGATGACGGATTACGAAAAGCTGATGATTGAGGTGTGGACTAACGGCGCGATTACCCCGCAGGACTCCATCGGCTTGGCCGCCAAGCTCGTCAAAGACCACATGAGCATCTTCATCAACTTTGAAGAGCCGGTCGACAGCATCGAACCGCTGCCGGACACCGCGCACGATCCGCGTCTCGAGCATCTGGACCGCTCCGTCGAAGAGTTGGAGCTTTCGGTACGCTCTTACAACTGCCTGAAGAACGCCAACATTCAGACAATTCGCGAACTCGTGCAGAAGAGCGAGAACGAAATGCTGAAGACCAAAAACTTCGGCCGCAAATCGCTTAACGAGATCAAAGATATACTGGTGAAGATGGGCCTCGCGTTGGGCATGAAATTCGACGAGCACGGACGCATTATCTGGCCGCCGCTTCCGAGCCAGACCACCATGGCGCCTTCTTCGGAGGAAAATCTCGGCCTGTAATTGCGGCGCGAGACCCGGTAAACCATGCGACATCTCAAGTCAGGATCGAAGCTCGGGCGCAACCCGTCCCATCGCCGCGCGACTTTGCGCAGCCTGGTAACCAATCTGTTCGAACACGGGCGCATCACTACTACGTTGACGCGCGCGAAGGCTGCGCGTCCCGTGGCGGAGAAGATTATCACCCTGGGCAAACGCGATACGCTGCAGTCGCGCAGGCAGGCCGCCTCCTACATCATGCTTCCCGCGATCACCCAGAAATTGTTCAGTGAAATTGCGCCGAAGTTTTCTGACCGCGCAGGTGGCTACACCCGCATCATCCATGCCGGCCACCGCGTCGGCGACAACGCCAAAGTGGCCATCCTCGAATTGGTAGGCTACGAATTCAAGAAAAAAGAAAAGAAAGAACGCCCCAAGAAAGAAGAAGCCGTCGACGAAAAGAGCTAGTCTCTCAAACCGCACAAACAATTAAAGCCCGCTTCGGACCCCGAAGCGGGCTTTCTGTTTTCTAATGAAAGTTTACCGCGACTGTTGGAGGTTCAGATCATTGGCGAGGGCAGTTCGCAATCGGAACCACAAAAATAGCGCCGCAACCGCGAACGTAGCCCCAATTGAATCCAGCAGGGAATCGTATGGCGACGCCATGCGGCTCGCTACAAATGCCTGGTGTATCTCGTCCAGCGCTGAATAACCGGCAGCAATAAATAGCGCCGTAAGTGCCCAAGACCAACGCCAACCGCGCTGTCCGCCTCGAATGCCTCTGTAAAGCAGCAAGCAAAATATAAAATATTCCGTGAAATGCGCGGTCTTGCGCACAAAAAAGTGGATGGTTACGAAGGCTTGCTCGGTCAGCTGAGGCATCAGCCAGAACAGTATGGGCCGCAATATTCTTCCGGTATGTTCCGCGGAAAAAGCGTCGGTCGACAAGGAAAAAATCACCGCCGCCCAGCACAGTGCCGGGAGCCAGGCCATCAGCAACCGCAGCTGATGCGGCGCCTGAATGCGTCCTTCCATCTCCGATAGTTGCGGAATGGGGCGCGGATTGCGCCAGGGTTGCGGGTCAGCCACGAAATAACTCGTACACGATCATTCGTATATTGTCTTCCGATTTGCCGTTCATTCCATCCGGTAATTGGGGGCTTCGCGCGTGATGATTACGTCATGCACATGGCTCTCACGCAATCCCGCGCTGGTAATGCGGATAAATTTGCTCTTCGTCGTCAGTTCTTTAAGCGTACCTGCTCCTGCGTAACCCATGCCGCTCTTCAAACCGCCTACCAATTG
This sequence comes from uncultured Acidobacteriota bacterium, assembly GCA_963733775.1. Lineage (GTDB taxonomy): Bacteria > Acidobacteriota > Terriglobia > Acidiferrales > UBA7541 > Acidiferrum. Next base: position 28,498 of record CAVTEE010000009.1, read on the forward strand.
GTCGGTAAGAGCGGCTAACGAACCCTTATAGGGCACGCGCCCTTCCACGCCTTCCGGCACGGATTTGCCTCGCTCTACGTTTTCCTGCCCATAGCGGTCTGCTGCGGCCGTGCCATCTTCCATGGCTGCCGTCGAGCCCATGCCGCGATAGGACTTAAAGGTGCGCCCCTGATACAAAATCGTTTCGCCCGGCGCTTCTTCCGTGCCAGCAAACAACCCGCCGATCATCACGCACGAAGCACCGGCGGCGATCGCTTTGCTGATATCACCGGAAAACTTGATGCCTCCGTCGGCAATCACCGGTACGCCGGTGCCTTCCGCCGCCCGCGCCGCTTCCATAATCGCGGTGATCTGCGGCACACCCGCCCCAGTCACCACCCGGGTGGTGCAAATCGATCCAGGGCCAATCCCAACCTTCAGTCCGTCAATTCCGAGTGCGATCAAATCTTTTGCTCCGTCAAAGGTCGCGACATTCCCGGCAATCAACTGCATTTCCGGAAGGCGATGCCGAATAGCCTTGATCGCTTCCATTACCCGGGCGGAATGCCCATGCGCCGTATCGATGGCTAGCACGTCCGCTTTGGCCCGTGCCATTTCCACCGCGCGTTCCAGAAAATCTCCCGTAGCGCCTACCGCAGCTCCCACTCTCAATCGGCCCTGTTCGTCCTTGGCCGCTCGCGGGTAGGCAAGTTTTTTCTGAATATCTTTTACGGTGATCAGTCCCTTGAGGTTGTAGTCCTGGTCTACCACCAGCAGTTTTTCGATGCGATGTTTCTGCAAAATGCGCTCAGCTTCATCCAGCGTAGTTCCCACCGGCACTGTGACCAGGTTCTCTTTGGTCATCACCGCGCTGACCAGCTGCGAGTGGTCCTTTTCAAAGCGCAGATCCCGGTTGGTAAGAATCCCGGTAAGCCGCGCGCCGCGCGTAACCGGCAAGCCCGAGATGCGGTACTTGGTCATGATGTCCAGCGCTTGCCGCAAGGTAATATCCGGCGAAATCGTCACCGGATCGACGATCATTCCGCTCTCCGAGCGCTTCACTCGATCGACTTCCTCGCTCTCTCGTTCAATGGTCATGTTGCGGTGCACGACGCCAATACCGCCCTGCCGCGCAATCGCAATGGCTAGACGAGATTCCGTCACGGTATCCATGGCCGCTGATGCCAGGGGAATATTCAGCGACAGTTTGCGCGTGAAGTTGGTACGCGTATCCACTTCGGCCGGCAGCACCGAGGACTTTCCGGGCAGCAGCAGCACGTCATCGAAAGTAAGACCCTCGGCTATCGGTCCGTCCTTCATTCATTAGCCTCACAGAGGAAATGTTCGGAACAACAATCCGCGTGTTACAGATGAAGTGCGCTAAAACAACGCGGCCCAGCAGGCTTCTGCTGGGCTTCAAATCGATTCATCAAATCGAAGAAATTGTTCACCGTGGATATTTCATTGTAGGGGCACGCCTAGTTGGGGTCAAGTTGGCCAGCTCGACGGCCTCTGGTGTCTTCTGGTCGAAAATTCTCGCACCACCATTCGTGTTACTGTAGGTGTGGATATCGCGAGCATCCGCGTCATGTCGCTATTTCTTGAAGATTTCCAGCCTCATCCCGTGCTTCGCGGCGCGCATATGATGACTGTGGCTCCGGTTTTTTGGCCAAGAACTTTTTCCCTGCCGCCGCCGGAGGATCGCCTGTTTCAGGTTGATCCCGAATCTCGTTTGCTGGCGCACTGCCAGTGGCAACCGGGCAAGCGGTCGGACGCACCGGTGATCGTGATTGTTCATGGCCTGGAAGGCTCCAGTAATTCCGATTACTCCCGCGGTATCGCGGAAGTTGCATTTAAACGCGGCTACAATGCCGTTCGCATGAATCAACGCACTTGTGGCGGCACGGAATCGCTGACGCCGACCCTGTACAATTCTGGACTGAGTTCGGACTATCGCGCCGTATTCGAAGAGCTCGCCAATGTTGACGGGTTCAAACAAATTTTCTTCGTCGGCTATTCCATGGGCGGCAATCTAGTTCTCAAAATGGCCAGCGAATACGGGGATTCTTTTCCGCAGGCGCTACGCGGCATTTGCGCGGTTTGCCCCGCAGTGGACCTGGCGGCGTGTGCCGACGCGCTGGAACGCTGGGATAATCAGGTTTATCAGCGGCATTTTGTGGTTAGCCTCATGAATCGCTACCGGCGCAAGGCCACGACCATGCCCGAGCGCTACGTACCAGATAAATTGCCTCCCGTCCGCACCGTTCGCCAGTTCGATGACATTATCACCGCCCCGATCTTTGGGTATCACGACGCCCGCGAATATTACGAGGCCGCGTCCGCCAAAAGAATCCTCGCGCAGTTGCGAGTTCCGACCTTGCTGATCACGGCGAAAGACGATCCCTTCGTGCCCTACGCTTCCATCCTGGCTGCGGGCGCCGAAAAAAATCCCGCAATTCAACTGGTAGCGCCCGAACACGGCGGCCATTGCGCATTTATCTCCAACAAGACCGGCCCTGCAAGGTTCTGGGCTGAGCAGTCGGTAGTGAACTTCTGTGACAGCATCCGGATGTAAACCTCACATTCGGAGTTCCCAAGTGCGATCCTGATGCTAATGATCCGCGCGAGATTTCGGCTTATTAACTTCACCCGAGCGATATTCTAAAATTATTCTAAAATCAGTATTCAGTATGTCGGATAGTATAATCAGGTACAAATTGTCGTTATAATCTGCCTAACCTCGATATAAATTGCTGCAAACAATCAGCTTACCTGTCGCCCTTTCAGATAAATTTCATGGCTCGTTTGGAGTGGTGATTGCAATGTCGTGTCCAGGTGTTAACCGGGACGTGTCCCTTGTTCCTGCGCGGATCATCAGTACCTAAATTTATGGAGGCTTCAGTGAATCAAGGTTTTCGCAGATTTTTAGTGTTCTCGTGTATCGCCGTTGTGGCCTTAAGTTTAGCAATCGTGGGCGGAGTGAGCGCTCAGATCATCAGCGGCGACCTCGTTGGTACAATTCTTGATAAGACCGGCGCTGCGGTTCCGGGTGCGCATATCGAAGCGGTGAACGTCGACACCGGAGCAAAACTTGAGACAGACGCTAACGACTCCGGAGAATATCGTCTCAACAACTTGCCCGTGGGGACTTACAACGTCTCTGCCAGCTCGCCATCCTTTGGCACCACCACGATCAACGGTGTCAAGATTCAGCTGAACAACACGCTGACGCAACAAATCACGTTGGAAATTAAGGGCGCGGTTACCTCCATCGAAGTTTCCGGCGTGGCGGCGACCTTGGATACGACCACTGCCCAGCTCCAGAGCACATTCGAAACCAAGGAGATTTCCGATCTCCCGATTACAAGCGGCACCAAAGCCGGCAGCGGCGTTCTGAACCTTTCATTGCTGAGTTCCGGCGTTGCCACTAGCGGCGGCGTTGGCGTTGGATCCGGGCCCTCCATCGGCGGCCAACGGCCCAGGAATAATAACTTCACTATCGAGGGCGTGGATAATAACAACAAAGGCGTGACCGGTCCGTTGGTTGCCGTCCCGAACGATGCCGTCGCGGAGTTCTCTTTACTGCAAAACCAGTTTTCACCGGAATTCGGTCATTCTTCTGGTGGACAATTCAACACCGTGGTGAAGAGCGGCACCAATTCATTTCATGGGTTGGCTTACATCTATAACCAAAATAGGAATTACGATGCTTTGGATACTCTTCAGGTCATCGAAGGGTTCACGTCAGTACCGCGCTTCGATCAAAATCGTATCGGCGGCCAAATTGGCGGTCCAGTGCTCAAGAACAAGTTATTTTTCTTCGTCAATTACGAATATGAACCCTTAGGTCAAGCGGGTGGCGCTGGTGCCGTTTGTGCTCCGACTTCCGCTGGATTCGCCGCAATTAATGCCACGCCGGGGCTATCGGCTACTAACGTTGCCATATTCGAGAAATATGTCCAGCCAGGAACTCTTGCCGGGGCCGGTTGTACACCGATTGCTTGGACCGGGGGCACGACTATTCCCACCGCGGGTCTCGCTGTGGTAGCTCCCAGCTTTACAAACTCTAAGTTCATAGTCGCCAGTATGGATTGGGACATTTCTACGAAAGATCAGATACGCGGCCGCTACATCTATAACAGCGTCGTAGGGATTGATAACAGCGCCGCTCTACCAGCGTTCTTTCTCCCGCAGCCCAACAAGTTCCACTTGGTTACCATCAATGAATATCATACTTTTACCCCCACTCTGACCAATGAAATTCGACTCGGCTACAACCGTTTCGCCCAGACTTTTAGCGCCGGGAATTTCACCTACCCGGGCCTAGACAGTTTCCCCAACATCACATTGAACGACCTGAATTTCCTGAATGTTGGCCCTGACCCCAATGCTCCCCAGGGCGCGACCCAAAACACTTATCAATTGGCTGAGGCCCTGACTTGGACTAAAGGGAAGCACACCGTGAAGTTCGGGATCGAAGGCCGTAAGCTCATTGCCCCTCAAACCTTCACGCAGCGTTCGCGAGGCGACTATGAGTACAGCAATACATTTCAATACCTTCAGGACGCTGCCCCGGATTTTTTTGCGGAACGCAGCAACGGAAATAGCGTTTACTATGGAGACCAGTCGGCGATTTATTGGTATGTGAACGATAACTATCGCATTCGCCCGAACGTTACCCTCAACCTCGGACTACGTTATGAATACACCACGACGCCGTTCTCGGAAACGTTGCAACACCTCAACGCCGCTGCAAGCGTCCCTGGCCTGATTACGTTTGGAGCTCCGCAATGGTCTAAAGATAACTTTGCGCCGCGTGTAGGTATCGCGTGGTCCCCTGGCACGAGCGGACGAACCTCCATCCGCGCGGGCTTCGGCGAAGCTTTCGATACGCTGTTTGACAACCTTGGACTTTTGACTCTTCCGCCCCAACTTAGTTCCACGAACGACTGCGTGCAAACCCTGGGCAACTATCCCTGCGCAAGCAGCGGATTTCTTGCGAGCGGAGGCATCCTGCCGGGCGCCGGCGGGTTGCGTACTTTCCCCAGTATCGCCGCGCAGCGGGCGGCTACCAGTGCATTTCTCCCTAACTTCCAGGATATGCCGAAATCCATAGACTGGACCCTCGGCATTCAGCATACCTTCTGGTCCGACTACACCTTTGAAATTCGGTACCTCGGTACCCGGGGTATCCATTTGCCCGCCCAAATTCAGCTGAACAAACAGCCAAAGGTCACGGCTACCAACAACTTGCCCACGTTCTTCACCGCTCCTGACCAAGCCACCGTGGATGCTTCGACGAAGTCTTTGGCAAACGTTGAGGCAGGAAACAGTGCCGTCGTACCGGCATTCAAAAGCGCTGGCTTTACGAGCACAATCACTTCGTACCAGCCGTGGGCTTCATCGACATATCACGGCTTGGCGACACAATTGACCAAGCGATTTAGCCACGGCTTGCAAGGCGTGCTGGCCTATACGTACAGCCATAATATTGATGACGCAACCGCTGAGGTGTTCAGCACAGTTTTGGCACCCCGACGTGCGCAAAATGGCTTGGACTTGAGTGCTGACCGTGCGAACTCCATCCTTGATCATCGGCACCGTTTGACTCTCACGATGATCTATGACGAGCCGTTCTTCAAGAATGGTAACTACTTGTTGAAAAACACTCTTGGCAATTGGGAGATCGCGCCCATTTACACCTACCAGTCTGGGCAATGGGTAACGGGTCAGAGTGTTCTGGACTCCAACTTGAACGGCGATGCGGCCGGCGACCGAACGATCTTGAATCCCGCAGGAGCTGGTGGCACAGGAACAGGGGTTGTCCCACTGTGCCGCAGTGTCGTTCCTGGTGCCGACTGCGCGCTGGGCAACGTCCTGTGCACAGGCAACGCCGCTACCGATGCGCCAAGCTGCCCCGGCGATGGCGTTAACATCGAAGGCAACGTCGTGGGCTACGCCGCCAAGAATTCCGGCGCGAAGTATGTACAGGCTGGTCTCGGAGCCATAGCCAATGTCGGACGCAATACTCTGCAACTCGCTCCAATTAACGACATTGACATCACTGCCCTGAAGCGGTTCTCCATCACTGAACGCTTCCGTATCGAATTTCAGGTCCAGGCCTTCAACGTGTTTAACCATCCGCAGTACGTTGGTGGCTACATTAATGACATCGCCCCGCTGGGCTTTACTGGTACCGAACGTACGATGTTGGAGCCCCAGAACGCAAATTTCAACCACCCTTCGCAAGTGTTCGCCAGCAACGCGCGAACCCTGCAATTGGCCCTGAAGATTTTCTTCTAAACTCATTCCCTTCGCCCGATGTATCGGGTGAAAGGCTTTGAACAAGGCGTCCTGAAGTTGGGACGCCTTGTTTTTTGGTCGCCAATTTTATGGACCTGACGGCTCGTCCGTATCGTTACCAACACACAACCCGGCACAATCTGATTTAGTTAAAACTTGCCCGGCGTTTCGTGAGCGGGGTTAGTTAGATAGCTACAGCGCCTGCCGCAGTCCTTGTTTTATTGCGTCCAAAAACCCTACTGTAGAACTCTGGAGGGGCAGTGCCTCGCCAAAGCACATGAGCATCGACACGCGCGGTGGCTCGCGCAGCTTTGTTCGCAGCCTCAACATTCTGCTGAAACTCGCCCGCCTTTATGAGTTCGGGCATGTGCGCACCGCCGCCCAATTTGAAACCACGTGGAAGGAATTGCGTAGTGCCCTGAACGAAAGTGGCGGTACGGGTCTCTTACTCGGCGCTTCCGGAAATCAAATTCTGCTCGATGGTGTCCCACTCGGAACCTCTGCTGGCGAAAAAAATTTTGCGCAACTACTGATCACTTCGGGTATCGCGAGCATCCACTTTTCTCCAGCGCTCACGCAATCACAGTTCGCCCGTTTCGTTCGCGCTTTTCCCAGTGGCAACGCAAAACCGTCCTCCCTTGCGGATCAACTTAAGGCCGCTCTCGGAGGCGAATCCAGCATTAAGGTGAATGAGATTCGTTATGTTGCCGAGGATTCCTCGGTCGCCGGTATAAAGACCGCCGCGAACCTGGCCGCAAAAGTTCTTGGCGCCACCGGCGATAAATTCCAAGACTTATTCAATGACCCCAGCCGCTTGTTACAAATGATTCTGGCTGCTGAAAGTTCACGCGGCGGAGCTGGAGGTGCTCCGGGAACTTCCGGCTCAAAGGGCGGCGGAGCAGACGGGCCGTCGCGCGGCGCTGGTGGAGACGATCTCTGGGAGTCTCGCGGCAACGGTTCCGGGGGGGGAACTGGCTCCGGCAATAACGCCGGATCTGGCATTGGACGGAGCCCGGGATTTGGTCCAGGCAATGGGGCCGGTTCTGGAACTGGCTCAGGTACTGGAAACGGGGCGGAACCTGGATCGAGTAGCGGTTCTCGCACAGGAGATGGTACGGCATCAGGCAGTGGTAGCGGGTCAGGTAGTGGAAGCGGGTCGGGATTCGGTTCGGGTGGTGGTTCTGGCTGGGGCAGCGGAACCGGCTCCGGCGGAACTGGTTCGGGCGCAAACTCCGGTGCAGAGCCTCCCCTGATGGGCCGGTGGCAGTCCGCCTCGGCATTATTGAGGACGAAGGTGTCAGGGTCCCCTGAATCGATGCTGCCCTCGACCACCATGACCCTGGGTGCCACTTACTCCGTGGCCGAGGAAGAAATACGAGCGGTCTTAAGTTTGTTCTCGCAGCTTGGAAAGTCGCGCAAGAGCCCGGATGCCCGTATGGATATGCCCACATTTCAATCCCGGCTCAGCGCCTTGCCCGTTCGCACACAGCATACGTTGCAGCAGGCCCTGGCTGGTTTGGCCGCCCAGGCGCCCACCGAGGCCCCAGCCAAGCCCATGCTGCTCAAGCTGGCGGAACACGTAGCGATTCGCTTCGCCCTCGACAGCTATGAGCGCGGTGAACTGCGCGTCAACGCCGTCAAGCAGGTCCTCGATCGCATGAATACGGAGATTGAAGCCTTGCGTAAGATACTGGGTGTTCAGGAAGAAATGATGGCCAACGCCGGGCTTTCTGTACAATCCCACACCGACCTCCTGGATCAGGAATTTTGGCAGCAAGTCCCGGAAGAAAACAAAAAAGAAGTTTTGACCTCCGCAGAGGCTTGGTGTGTTCCCCCTCGCAATATTCGCGTCTATCTCGAAGATATGCTTCGTCGCGGCGAACTCAAAACCGTCAACGAAGTTCTACTGAATTACGCCACCTGTATCGCTATGGATGCGCTCGAAGCCCGCAGAACTGTCGCGATCGGGATCTCGGATCTCGCCGAGCTTTATGGCAGCGGCGACGGCAGTGCGCTTATGGACGCTATTCGCCGCACCGGAAACCAGCTTGCGGTGGAACGTGAGCCGGAACTGCAAATGCTCGTTGGCGCGACCTTCGTCCGTCTTAGCCAGGAGGCTGCATCCAAACGTTGCTATGCTGCGATTCATCAGGCTCTGGCCTCTCTCGACAGCATTGAGATCCAGCGTCCGGGCGCTACGCAAAGCTTACGTCCCCGCATCGGCGCCGAGGACCGTCTCCCGGAATTCATCGAAGAGGCGCTCCGCGGCGGCCAGCTGCCTGATGGCTTGCCCGAAATTTTGGCTTTGATGCCGCAGGCCACCTTGCGATATCTCACTAACAGATTTGGGCACTGCGGATTCCGAGAGGATTGCGAACTGTTGGGCAACATGGCGCGCGCCCTGGGTGATGACGCGACTCATCGATTGATTGAGACCTTGCAGACCGCCCCCGCACCGGAAGCCGCCGAAGTCATCGGCCTTCTCAGTCAACTCGATCCGGACGCCGTAGAAAAGTTTCTCCCTGGCCGTCTTGAACAATGGCCGCGCGCGGCACATGACCGCAGTGTCCGCCAACTCTCTTCCGTTCCCGCTGAGGAACGTGCGCGTTTACTGGTGGCCCTTTACGATTTTCTTGACCCCATGATTCGCCCACTCGCGATTGACGAAATGGGTATGACTGGACGTCCCGAATGCATCACCAAGCTCATGCAACTGGTCGACGACGACCAAACCCCAGGTTTTGCCCGCGTTAAAGCCGTTGAGGCCTTGGGGCGGTTGCGTGCGACGCGCGCCGGTAATTCCCTGGAGCGCATTCTTGACGCGAAGCAGTTGTGGCGCTGGACCTATCCCACTGAGTTGCGCATCGCGGCCGCGCAGGCCTTAATCCTGATCAATCCGCCTCTCGGAACTCAAAAGGTGACTAGGTGCGGGATCGATCACAAGGATTTGGCACTCGGACCCACGGACCCCGAGCCTAACGCTTCGGTGATCCGCCAACGTCGCTACGCGCGGCTAAAACTTTCTCGCAACGTAATTATGGCCACCACCAACCTAAGAGAAAATTTCAGGTTGTCTATCCCGGAGCTGAATCTTGGCGGCGGCATCGGTTCTGGCGAACGCAATTTGCCGCCTGGTTCAATCGTCGTTTTGAAGATATCTTCAGGGGTACGTGCGATTAAAGCGCAAGCGATTGTTCGTGGGGCCCGTCCCCAAGCCTTGGCTTTTGAGTTCGTGGAAATGGACCTGGAAGAACGCGCGCGGCTGAGAAAATTGCTGCTCGAACTCGGCTCGCTGCCTGCATCCGCTGCCCCCATCAATCGCACTCGGCGCCGCGGACGGATTGCCCTCAAGAACTGAGTCCCAATCGCATTGACTTCCGCCTAAGCGCGCCAAAGTTCGAATGTGCTGCCGCCTGCCCGTTACTTGACCCGCTGGACACATAGGACCTATGTACCATTGCACGGGACCGTTCTGGAACCTAGGGTACTAGAGAGGAAGTCCTATTGTGGGGGCCTCCAGGACCACCATGAAAATAGATCCACACTCAGCCTCAGCACGCGCTTTCGTGCGTAGCCTGAATATTCTATTGAAGTTCGCGCGCCTCTACGGTTACGACCATGTCCGTACTATCGAGCATCTGGATATAGCCTGGCGAGAACTGCAAGCGGCTATACCTCCCGGTTCTGAGTCAGGACTGCTGCTAGGGGCGTCCGGTGCACAATTATTGCTTGATGGTGTCCCGCTGGAAGGCGCTCCCGCGGAGAGGCAATTCGCGCTGTTGCTCTCTACCGCGGGAATTGCCAGTGTTCAATTCTTTCCTATTGTGACTCAAGAGGAATTGCGGCGCTTCGCGCGCGCCTTTCCCACTAGCAAAGCCAAGCCTGCCGAGTTGGTGTTGCAGCTCAAAAACGCGCTCGTGGGAGCGCGCGGCGTGCGCATCAACGAGATCTGCTTCATTGCCACCGATGCACGTCTGAAAGACGCCAGTGTAGCCGCGCAGCTCGCTGTTGCCTCGCTCAGCGATGCCGGCCAGGATCAATTTAAGCAGTGGCTCAATGATCCCAAAAAATTATTGGAGTTAATTGCCGCAGCGCAAGGTTCGCACCTGGACGGCAGCACTGGTTCAGGATCTGTAGGACCGGTTGGCCCAGGCACAAGTGGCACCGGCTTAGGCGTTCGTGGCACGGCCGCAACCGGCCCCGGGGTTCCCGGTACAGGAAATCCGGAAGTCGAACTTGCCACCGGTCCCGGTAACGACCTTTCATCTTCACCGCGGGGCGGCGATGCCGGCGGTTACTGGATCCCGGCTGGCTCAGCCGTGCCGGAAGGCCTGGTCCCCAGCTATTCAGATGGAAGAGCCGTCGCGCCCAGTGAAGCTGAAATGTTCAGAATTCTTGGCGCGCTTACGAGTTTTGGCCAGATCGCTTCCGGTCAAGGCGGAATCGCCGGCGCGGGCACATTTCAACAGCAAATTGCGCAATTGCCAGGCACCGCGCAGGCCACGTTGCGTCAAGCTATCGCAGGTTTAGCGGCCCAAACCACGCAAGCCAAACCCGATGAAACCATGCTGGTGCAATTGGCCGAGCACCTCGCCATCCGCTTCGCTTTGGAGCAATTCGAACACGGTGATGTAAAGGTCAGCGCCGTCCGCCAGATGCTGGATCGCATGAATCAGGAGATTGAAAGTCTCCGCAACATTCTTGGTTCGCACGAAAATAAAATGACTGACGCGGGAATTCTGGTGGAATCCCACCGTGAAATTCTCGACCGCCAATTCTGGGCAGCCGTCCCGGACAGTGGCAAGCAAATGGTTTTGCTTTCCGAAGATGCGTGGTGCATTCCACCGCGTAACGTGCAGTCCTATGTCGCTGATCTGCTCGAAAAAGGGAACATCGCAGCGGCCATCGAGATCCTGGAAAACTACGCTTCCTGTGCCGACAGCGAAGAGCCCGACGCACGCAAAAAAGCCGCTGCCGGTTTATCCGAGCTCGCGGAGCTTTATTCCAAAGCCAGTCCAAGACTTCTCGGCGAAGCGCTGCGTCACGTCGGCCTACGTCTGAGTATCGAGCAGGACGCGGATGTACAAGGAATGGTCAGTGCCGCGTTCGTGCGTCTGAGCCAGGAAGCCGCATCGAGTCGCTCCTTTTCCGCCATGGAGCAAGCGCTCGAATTATTGGATGGTGTTGAAGCGCAGCGTCCGGGAATCGCGCGCAGTCTGCGCGGCAAAATGGGTATTGAAGAGCGCGTGCCGGACTTTGTCGACGAAGCGCTGCGCGCTCGTCAGGTGGCTGCCGGCCTCACTGGAGTTCTAAAACTTTTGCCGCAAGCAGCTATGGAACAACTCTCGGCGCGTTTCAATCGCTGCAGCCAGCGCCAGGACGCAGAGCACGTCGCGAATCTGGCGGGAGATCTGGGTGAAGAAGGCTTGCAATATCTGCGCAGCGCGCTACGCGGCGGGCCGGTGACCGAAGCCGTGGAAATGGTCGGGTTGCTCAGCAAACTGGATCCACAAGCTGTGGAAGTGTTTCTGCCGGGCCGCATCAAGGACTTTTCACGTAGTGCCCAGGATCGCATCGTGAGGCAGGTTTCCGGCAGTGGGGCGACCGGGCGCTGCCGCATTTTGCTGGACATTTTAGACTACGTCGATCCGTTGGTCATGCCACTGGTTATCGATGAAATCGGGATCTCTGCCGATCGCGAAGCTCTGGGCCGCTTGTTGACCATCGTTGAGGGCGATCTGCCCGTCGGCTCCGGTCAGTATCTGCGCGTGAAAGCAGTGGAAGCGCTAGGCCGCATTCCCGCGACTGAATCCGTAGCAGCGCTGAAGCGTATCGCCTGCGGGAAAAAAGTGTTTGGCTGGGCGCATTCTCAAGAGCTTCGCATCGCCGCACTTCAAGCCATTGAAAAACTTGACTTGGCGTGGGCTCAGGAGTTCTTGCCCAAGAGCGGGATCGAAAATGAAGATCTGACCCTCGCTCCCTTAACAATCTTGGCCAACTCCAAATTTGTTCGCCAACGCCGGCATACCCGCGTGCGCCTCAGAAAGCCGCTCAGCGCTGTCAGTACCAACCTGAAAGAGAATTGCCGCCTGGAAATTAAAACGGCCAGTCTGGCCGGCGGCGTAGCTACCATCAGCCGGCATCTCGCGCCGGGCACGCAGGTTCAGCTGAAGCTGCAGTTGGGTTTGCGCAATTTGCAAGCCACTGCGTTAATGCGCGATTATCGCGCGCAAGACATGGCTTTTGAAATTGTGGATATGAATCTCGACGAGCGCACTAAATATCGCCGCCTGCTCGCGGGGAAACTCACCCGCCTGGTGCCCGCCGTTGAAGAAGACGCTGCCGCCACGGCTCCGACAGTTAGCGCTGCAGTCGCCCGTTGATTTCTCTCACCTTTCCAATCTGTGACCACATCGACGTAGCATTCCGCTATTGCGAAGCTACCGCCGCATCGCGCAAAAGAATCACATCTGAGCTGCTGTGATGTCTTACTAAGGCCAGTTGCTTTCCATCCGGCGACCAGCGAAATCCGGTGATTTCTTCCGACTTAAAATCCGTGAACTGATGGCCCTTCGAACCGTCCACCGGCTGCAGCCAGATATTGTCCACTCCCTTTTCTTCCACCACAAAAGCCAGCGCTTTTCCATCGGGCGTGAATCGAAAAGAACCATCAGGAGACAGACCGTGAAATGTAAAGTTTCTGTCCGATTCTAGAGGAATTGTGCGCACCGGAGACTTGCCGCTTTCGACGAGATCCTGCAATAGGATTTTTTGCGTGTAATTGCGGGCTTCGGGATGCTCTTCAGCCACCAGCCGTGCGAGCACCCGTCCGTCCGGCGAGAGCGCCGTGCCCATGAGCAGGAAATTACCGGCATTGTTGCCAGGTAAAACCTCGCTGTTGCCCCCGCGTGTGAGCGACAACCGCCGAATTTCGGTACTCCCGGAAATACTTGCTTCGTAAAGCCATTGCCCATCCTGCGAACACTGCCACAATTCCGGTTCTCCGAGCGGAGTTAAAGGAACAGGAGCAGACCCGTCCGCATCCGTTCGCCAGAGCCTTCCCCCTTTTTCTCCCCCGCGAAAGTACCAGCCGAAGACAATGGAACGCCCATCTCCGCAGGCATTAATATTGCCGATGAACCCTGTCGGACTATTCACGATATTTGCCAAATTGCTCCCATCAATTTTCAGCCGCAACATTCGTACGCCTTTAGAAACCACCAGCTCATCGTTGCCCAACCAATCGAATGCTGCGATGAATCCTTGGGCTGGCAGCCCCGGGACAACAGAGCCAGCTCCCCTTCCTGACGATGGTAGTAATTGAATTTCACTACTCAGCTGCTGCTGTACCGTGGCCACGGTTCGTCCGTCGCTGGAAATGGTCAGCGTCGCATGAGCATTGGTGTCATTGGTAATCGCGTGAAACTGTCCGCCCGGATAGGAGAACATTCCGATCTGATCTTGCGTTGAAAAGCTCTCACCCCTTGCTCCATAGATCATCAGTAACCAGCGGCCGTCGGGAAACCACGCCAGCCGGTTCGGAGCTTTGTCATTGAACTCCGCGAACTTGCGCATTTGCGAACTCGCCAATTCGTACATGGAGATCGTTCCAATGACGGAGCCACCGGCTGAGCCATTCGACACGGCCACCCGGCGGCCGTCTGGGGACCAAGCTACCGATTTTTGGCTATTTTGTTCCGCGCTGACGTATAGAACCTTTTCGTTGGAGCCATCTGCATTAGCTGCAATAAGGCGCCACTTTCCAATTTCTGGGTCGTTCACACGGATAAACACCATGCTTTTGCCGTCGGGGGAGAAACTTACATCGCTGTCTACATCTTTAGCCACCGCTTCTGGCTTGCCCCCAAGGACTGGGGCGCGCAGCAAGGTATAAAGCCCGGACATTCCCGGTGCGGTTTCACGAAAATAGATGTAATTCCCATCGGGCGTAAATTCCGGTCCTGTAAATCTTTGTCCTCTGCTCGACACCACCTGTGTATCGCTGGCGGTAGCGATGTTGCGCAGCCACAAGCTTTCCTGGCCCTTGTCCCTCTGCACGCTAACGAGAAACTTGCCATCAGGAGAGACGGCGGTTTGCTCTGTTGTTCCTGTGTTCGTGATTTGCGTTACCACAAAATTTGAGAACGGAGCTGGCTGGGAGCGATTGAGAAAAGAATAAACACCGTACCCTGCGGCCCCGAGCACCAACAAAACCAGGAATGCTATGGCGGAGAAGCTGAACTTATGTTGGCGGGCTGCGGCCACCACCTTGGATGAACCGCTTGCATGTGTTGTTGTGTTTTGGGCTGGTATAGATCTTGACGAAGCAGCCGCCGGCACATATTCCGTGTCTGACATGCTCGCCGAGCGCTTGGAATCGAGGTCGCGCTTTAAACGCTGCAAGTCGGTGCGCATGTCGGCGGCATGCTGGTAACGAAGATTGCGTTCTTTCTCGAAACCCTTCTGGACGATTTCTTCAAATTTAGGTGGCAGATCGGGATTGATACGCAGGGCAGGTGTAGGAGTGCGATTTAGAATTCCGTCGAAAACCACTCCGGAGGTATCTCCCCGAAATGGCAATTGTCCGGTGCCCATTTCATACAACACTACCGCGAACGAAAACAGGTCGGTGCGCGCGTCCAGTTCTTTTCCGCGAACTTGTTCTGGAGACATGTAAGCAATGGTGCCCACCGTCGTGCCCGGGCTGGTGAGCTGCTCCTGCTCGATAGTGGCTTGGGTGTCCACCTTGGGGCCGTCAGCTTTCGCAGACATCTTGGCCAAGCCAAAATCGAGAATCTTGGCATGCCCCCGCTTGGTGATAAAAATGTTGGCAGGTTTAATATCACGGTGAACTATCCCAGCGGCGTGCGCGGCGTCCAGGGCGTCGGCTATTTCAATCGCGATTTCAAGAGTGCGCTCCAGATCGACGGAGCCGCCCTGAATGAAATGCCGCAACGTCTGGCCTTCCAGGTATTCCATGGCGATAAAGACGCGGCCTGCATCATCGCCCACATCATAAATGGTGCAAATGTTTGGGTGGTTCAAGGCGGAAGCGGCTTGTGCTTCCTTGCGAAAACGTGCCAGGGCCTGAGGATCAGCGTTTACGTCTTCGAGCAAAAATTTGAGCGCCACCAGCCGGTTAAGGCGCGTGTCTTCTGCTTTATAAACCACGCCCATGCCGCCGCCGCCGAGACTTTCCAGAACGCGGTAATGAGAGATGGTTTGGCCGATCAAGTGGAAACGTGTGCTCCGCGATGATGTTATGTGCTTCGGGAATTACAGTCAACGCGCGCACCGCAGAAAGCTGAGAGAACTCTTACGTATCAATCCGGCGTCGCCACAACAAACTAGTCCAAGGACCATGCAATATTTGGTACTAAAGGCCAGTAGATTCTTTGCTCCTGAATCGGTACTCTAAAACCGCTTCTTAAGATTCTTCGTCCAACCATTCGATCGCGCTGCAGGTGAATATATGCCATCCGCCATTGCAGAAAGACGCAGCCAAAGAATTCCGCTGGTTGTGCCGCTGGTCGTAAAAGGGCGCACTGGTACAGGGCAGGATTTTCGCGAAGAAACTTTCACGTTGAGCGCCAGCGCTCACGGCGTCCTGCTGGCGCTGAAAACCGGTGTTGCCCTAGGCCAAAAAGTACAGTTGTTCAATCGAAGAAACTGGGACGAACTCGAGGGCCGCGTAGTTTACGTCGGACTTCCTCATGCCGGACTAACCAGAG
Organism: uncultured Acidobacteriota bacterium; assembly: GCA_963733775.1. GTDB lineage: Bacteria > Acidobacteriota > Terriglobia > Acidiferrales > UBA7541 > Acidiferrum. The sequence continues at coordinate 44,511 of CAVTEE010000009.1, forward strand.
TGGGCATCGAATTTGAGCAACCCGCTCCGGATTTTTGGTCTTTGGCTGTTCCTCCAGCGGACTGGACCACTCCGGAAACTTGATTCCTTTTCAATCGGTCGCTGTTCCTCTACTCTCGAATCATCGAACATGCGGAGGGAACAATGACCATTGCGCTCAAAGTCAAAGCCGATGCTTTTCGTAACATGCATCACGCTCCTCCCTTGTTGGTTCTCCCCAACGCCTGGGACGCCGTGACCGCGCGGTTGTTCGTGAAAGCCGGTGCGCGTGCAATTGCCACTACCAGCGCAGGCATTGCTGCGACCCTGGGCTACCCCGACGGACAAAACGTACCCCGGGAGCTAATGCTGGAAGCCATCGCGCGTATCGCAAGGGTTGTAGATGTTCCAGTCACTGCGGACATAGAATCCGGTTACGCGGATTCGCCAGAAGGCCTGCAAGAATCAATTCGTGCTGTCATCAATGCGGGTGCGATCGGATTCAATCTTGAAGATGCCACCGGAGATACCTCGCAACCGTTGTTTGCACTAGAAGAGCAAGTCGAGCGCATCAAGGCAGCGCGTGAAGCGGCGGACAACGCAGACGTTTCCGTGGTCATCAATGCCCGCACGGACGTATACCTGGCCCAAGTGGGTGCTGTGGCGAGTAGATTCGGCGAGACCGTGCGACGCCTCAATGCGTACCGCGAAGCTGGCGCAGATTGTCTTTTCGTGCCAGGTGTCACGGATATGCCCACGCTTACACGATTGGTTCAGAGTGTGTCGGCTCCCATTAATGTTTTGGCTGGTCCCGGAATGCCGGCGGTGGCTGATTTGCGACGCATCGGAATAGCGCGGTTGAGCGTGGGTTCGTCCATCATGCGCGCCACACTCGCGCTGGCAAGGGATGCGGCGAACGAACTGCTACAAAAAGGAACCTACCAAACCTTCCTGGATCGCAACATTCCATACCACGAAGTCAATGAGCTGATGAAGTAAGGAGTTTATTTACTCGTAGCGCAAAGCGACCATCGGATCCACCCTGGACGCGCGCCGCGCCGGCAAAAAACCCGCGAGTGCCGCGACGCACATCAACAGTAGAGCGGCTAACGTCAGAGCAACCGGGTCGGCGACCCCCAACCCATACAACATGCTGCGCACAAAAAAAGTCCCGCCAACCGCTACCGGCACGCCGATAGCAACTCCAACCAAAACGAGAGCGAGCGTTTCCAGCAGCACTTGGCGTAGAACATTTCCCGGCTCGGCGCCCAGTGCCAGCCGTATGCCGATGTCGCGGGTGCGCCTCGCCACGGTATACGCCATGATGCCGTACAGGCCGATGCTGGCGAGTACCAGCGCGAGGACGCCGAAAGCGCCGGATAGCCTCTCGATAAATCGATCGGTTTGCAGCGAGTTGTCCACCAGTCCAGTCATGGTGTGAATCGTAATCGGCGGAAGGGATGCACTGGTCTTCTGCACTGCCTGGCGAAGCGCGGCACTTACGGCAACTGGATCCGCATACGTACGGACTTCATATACCGCGGAGTTCTGGTCCCACATAGGATTAAAGAGTGCTGCGTAAATGCGCGGAACGGAATTTTCTCGCAGGCTGTTGTATTTTGCGTCCGCTACTACACCCACGACTTCCATATCTGCGGGATTACCGGGATAAGTATCACGGACGTGCTTTCCGATAGGATTCGCTCTGCCGAAGAAGCGCTTCTGGAAGGTTTGGTTAATTACCGCGGTGTGAATTCCATTGGTGTCTTGTGGTCCTAATTCTCGTCCCATCACGACAGGAATGCCCATGGTCGAAAAGTAGCCCGGACCGATATGATCGAACCGCGAATCCATATCTTCGCCCTGCTTTGGAGTGAAACCTTCCACGGATATGGGATCGCCCGATTCGGCATGACTGAATAATCCGTTGTGCGAAACAGTAGCGCCGCGAACTCCCGGAACGACCGATATTCGCTCCAGGACTTGTTGATACAGATGAGTAATAGCCGGGCCCTTGTAGCCGCCGGCGATCGGGTCAATCCGGAAAAGCAGCAGGTTTTCGCGATCGTAACCGAGGTGCACTTCGCTCAATCTCGCGAGGCTGCGTACCGAGAGTCCCGCGGCAACCAACAAAATCAATGACACTGCGACTTGGGCAATGACCAGCAGCTTTCCAACGGGTAATCGCCGCGACCCACCGCCGATTGAGCCAGTGTTTGTGGATTTTAGAATTGGCGACAGATTCAGGTGCGTGACATGCAAAGACGGAGCCAGGCCGAAAAGCATCGCGGTCAGTAATGTAAGGCCCACTGTAAAAGCCAGCATGCGAGCATCCAGTTGCAGATTTAGCGGGATCGCCGATACGCCCGCCTGAGCGGAAACCATGCGCAGCAGCAAAACTTCAGCCCATTGCGCCAAGGCGACTCCCGCGATGCCGCCTAGCATGGCCAGAAGAAGCGTCTCGGTGAGCAACTGCCTGATTAATCGCCAATAGCCCGCACCCATAGCCAGGCGCATCACAAATTCTTTCTGACGCGCCTCTCCGCGCGCCAGTAATAGATTGGCGACGTTGGCGCACGCGATCAGCAACACTAAACCTACCAGCACCATCAGAAGCTTCAGAGGCTGGCCTAACCGCCCGTGAAGCGCCGAGGAGCCACGTGCCCCCGGCTGCAGCTCAATGCGCTGATCCAGTCCTGTACGGCGGTCATCCGCTGATAGAGTTCCGATCTTTGATTCGAGCATGTTTTTGAAAGCCACGTTCACACTGGCCTTAGCCTGGTCAAAGGTGACTCCCGGCTTGAGGCGTCCCATGACCTGCAGCCACATGTATTGGTTCAAGATTCCTTGAGTGGAAGGGGAGAGGTAATCTTTTCCCGGATAGATGGCCTGCTGCATCATCATCGGAACCCATATGTCAGGAGCTTCACCAACGGTCTCGCCAAAAAATCCGGGCGGCGTAACGCCCACAATCTCAAACGCCGTTTCGCGGATCTGAATGTTTTGGCCCAAGGCGGCGGGATTCAGGCCAAAGCGCTGCTTCCAGAACGCATAACTGATGACCGCAATTGGTGAGGCGCCTCGCGCACGATCCACTTCCGAGGTAAACAGCTTCCCGGCAGCCGGTCTGATCTCGAGCGTGTCGAAATAATCGCCGCTGGCCAGACGAACTCGCGCCGTTTCTTTTTGCCCGTAATGTGAGGAACCTGCGATGGTCACCTCCAGTTCCGGCAAATTGCTGTCCGCAGCGAACATTTGCGAGAAGACCTGATTGTGATCTTTCAGGTGTTCAAACTCCGAATAGGCCAGCAGCGTACGATCGCCGGTCTGGCTTCCAAAGCTCGTGCCGTGTTCATCCGGGTTAGTTAATACAGCCAGTTGCTGAGGGTTAGGAACCGGCAGAGAGCGCAGCATAACGGAATCAAGAACGCTAAAAATCGCAGTGTTCGCGCCAATGCCCAGCGCCAGCGTAAGAACGGCGATCAGCGTGAAACCCGGAGTTTTCGCCAGCATGCGCATTCCATACCGCAGGTCCTGCAAAAGGTCATTCATAGCTCATGCCTCCGCACACACCATCCAGTTGGATCTTTAGGCAAACCTTAGGCCATGGCATAACAGGGGAGGGCCTCTGAATTTAAAGTACTTCTCTTCCAGTCAGGCTAACGTGAACTTGCCGGCGTGGTCGGAATTGGGATTTGGTTGTCTCCAGATCGGACCAACATGCGGCCCGAACACATCGCTTAACCACCTTTCCGTTTAGGGGCCGAATGTTGCGATTCTGTGCTCGTTCAGAATGATTGGTGACACTCGGTAGAGTGTCAGGATGAGAACGATAAGGTGGTACGAGCTTCCTGAGGCCCGCCGGCTGGCGGGCCTCGGGAAGGGATTAAGCCGTACGGGGGAGACGCGACTTCAGTGGATGTTGTTTTATTTCTTCAATGGCCGCAACGCGCAGCGGACTTGTCGGCACTTTGGCATCAGCCGCCAGACTTTCTATCGCTGGAAGCGCCGATTCGATCGCCACGACCTGAGCACTCTGGAGGCGCGTTCGCATCGACCACATCAGGTGCGCCGACCGACCTGGACGAGCGCCCTGGCCGAACAGGTGTTGGCGCTGCGCAAACGGTATCCGCGTTGGGGCAAAGACAAACTGGCGGTGCTGTTGCGCAGAGCACGGTGCTGCGTTTCGGTTTCCATGGTGGGTCGAATTCTGAGCGATCTTAAACGACGCGGAGCGCTGCACGAGACGCCCAAAGTAGCGCTGTTACGACGCGCACGACGCAAACTACGAAATCGCCCTTGGGCTATTCGGAAGCCTAAACACTGGCGAATTGCGCAGCCCGGCGATTTAGTGGAGATCGACACCAAGGACGTTCGCCTGCGTCGCGGCGTGCTGCTAAAGCACTTCAGTGCGCGAGACGTAGTCTCGCGCTGGGACGTGGTGGAAGCCCATCGGCGCGCCACCTCATTAGCCGCAGCACGTTTTCTAGACACTCTGCTAGAGCGCGTTCCCTTTACGGTCAAAGCTGTGCAGGTCGACGGAGGAAGTGAGTTCGCCGCCGAATTCGAGGCCGCTTGCCAGCAGCGCAACGTGCCCTTGTTCATACTTCCGCCGAGATCGCCAAAGTTGAATGGACATGTGGAGCGTGCGCATCGCACTCACAACGAAGAATTTTATGAGGTGCAGGCAGAATCCGATCAGCTACAGGTGCTCAACGCGCAGTTGCGGAACTGGGAAAAAACTTACAATTGCGTGCGCCCTCACCAATCCTTGGCCTACCTGACTCCACTCGAATTCATCACTCGTTGGAAACTCCAACCCAGAAAGGCAAAGTGTCACTAATCTACTGGACGAGTACAGATTCTTGGCGCGAATGCATCCAACCAGTTAGAATAAGATGATCGTACTCGGATTGCTGTAGCTCTGTTCCGGCCTACACGCACAACACCGTCAGGAAACGGCGAACCATTACATGGAAGCAGCACAAATACTGGATAGAGTTGTCGCGCGATTTATCGGCACCAAACACGAGCGCGACGTTAAGAAGCTCCAACCCCTTATAGCTTCGATCAACGCGCGCGAAGCGGAGATGAAGGCGCTATCCGATGAGGATTTGAAGCTGCGCTTTGCGGAGCTGAAAACCCAGGTACAAGACCGCCTCAAGGACGCCGATCCCGCCGAACCTACTTTTCGCGAATTGATGCAGCAGGCCTTGGAGCCCGCGATCGTACCCGCATTTGCGCTGGTGCGCGAAGCGGGCTGGCGCTTTCTGAACATGCGCCATTTCGACGTGCAATTGATCGGCGGCATGGTCCTGCACGAAGGCAAAATCGCCGAAATGAAAACCGGCGAAGGGAAAACGCTGGTGGCCACTCTGCCTGCCTGTTTGAATGCGCTGGCCGGACGCGGCGTACACATCGTTACCGTCAACGATTATCTGGCGCGCCGTGACGCCGAGTGGATGAGCCCTTTGTACCGCGCCCTAGGCCTGAGCGTCGGCGTTATCGTGCACGACCTGGACGACCAGCAGCGCCGCGCCGCCTATCACGCGGACATCACCTATGGCACGAACAACGAATTTGGCTTCGACTATCTTCGCGACAACATGAAATATGACCTCGCCAATTGTGTTCAGCGCGGCCATCACTTCGCCATAGTCGACGAAGTGGACTCCATCCTCATCGACGAAGCGCGCACACCGTTGATTATTTCCGGGCCTTCGGAAGAGTCCACCGACAAATACGCCAAGATCGACAAGATTATTCCTAAGTTGATTCAAGACATCGATTACACCATCGATGAAAAACACCGCACCGCCACGCTTACCGAAGAAGGCGTCAGCAAAACCGAAAGGCTGCTTGGTCTCGGCAATTTATACGATCCCGCGCACATGGAATCAATTCACCACGTCTATCAGGCGTTGCGGGCGCACACCCTATACAAAAATGACGTCGACTACGTCATCAAGAACGGCGAAGTCATCATCGTCGATGAATTTACCGGACGCCAGATGCCAGGCCGCCGCTGGTCAGACGGATTGCATCAGGCCGTGGAAGCCAAAGAAGGTGTGAAAATCGAGCGCGAAAATCAGACCCTCGCGACTATCACCTTTCAGAATTATTTCCGCATGTACAAGAAACTCGCCGGCATGACCGGTACAGCGGAAACGGAAGCCGCGGAATTCAGCAAGATTTATAATCTCGATGTGGTGGTCATTCCCACCAATCGCAATTTGATTCGCAAAGAGCATCCCGACATCGTTTACCGCACCGAAAAAGAAAAATTTACCGCTGTGGTGAACGGCATCATGCAGGAAGACGATTCCTTCGCGAATGGCATTCGCCATTATCACGAACGTGGGCAACCTGTACTGGTCGGCACGATTTCCATCGAAAAGTCCGAGACGATTGCCGCTCTGCTGAAAGCGGCAAAAATTCCTCACGAGGTTTTGAACGCTAAGCAACACGAGCGCGAATCTCGCATCGTGGCCCAGGCCGGGCGCAAAGGCGCGGTGACCGTGGCCACCAACATGGCTGGCCGCGGCACCGACATTCTGCTCGGCGGAAATCCCGAGCAGATGACCCGCGATTATTTCCTAAAAAATAAAATGGCTATGCCGTATGCCTCGGCCCCAGCGGTAATCGCCGCTGTTGATGGAGCCGGCAACGGGGCCGCCGCGCCAGTCGCGCCGATGGTGTTGTTCCAGCACGAAGGCAAAATTTTCCAGGTTCCCGCCGACCAGTGGAAGCCCGTTTACAATCAGTTCGCGGAGCAATGTAAAGCCGAGCATGACGAGGTCGTAGTGCTCGGCGGGTTGCACATTCTTGGCACCGAACGTCACGAAGCCCGCCGCATCGACAATCAATTGCGTGGCCGCGCTGGACGACAGGGCGATCCTGGATCGTCGCGCTTTTTCCTCTCGCTGGAAGACGACTTGATGCGTATTTTCGGCGGCGAACGCGTCAAGGCTCTGATGTTCCGCCTGGGCATGACCGAAGGCGTGCCCATCGAATCCGGCCTGATCTCTCGGCGCATCGAAAACGCGCAGAAATCCGTGGAAGCACAAAACTTCGATGCCCGCAAACATTTGCTGGAATACGACGATGTAATGAACAAGCAGCGCGAAACCATTTATGGTATTCGCCGCTCAGCGCTGGAAGGCAAAGATCAGCGCGATTACGTTTTGGGTATCGCGGAAGATGTAGCTCGCGAGCTGGTAAATACTTTTTGCCCGCGTGAACAGCACCCCGATCAATGGAATACCACGCAGTTCCTCGCGGAAATGAATGCCCAGTTTGGCATCGACGCAAAAGCCGCCGGCGCAGATCCTGGCACGTTGACCCACGACGCGCTTTCCGACGCCGCTGCGGAAGCGGTGAACACCCGCTACGCGGAAAAGGAAACGCAATTCGGCGCGGACCTGATGCGCTGGCTGGAACGCCGGATCATTCTCGACGTGGTGGACTCGCAATGGAAAGACCACCTTCTTTCGCTCGATCATTTGAAAGAGGGCATCGGTCTTCGCGGATACGGCCAGAAAGATCCGCTGGTCGAGTTTAAAAAGGAAGCATTCACTCTTTTTGAAGACATGATGGCGCGCATCGACAATGAAACGGTGCGCTATTTATTCCACATCCAGGTGCAGCAAGGCGAGCCGCCGCAGCAATTGGAGCAGCGTCCCGAACCGCCGCGGCCGCCGAGGCAGGATGCGCGGAGCGCCATGGCTAGCGCTGCGGCGCGAGCCTCTTCGGACGATGGTCAACCACATCATTTGCCTTCCGTCGCGCGCGAAATCGAACGCAAGCAAGCCCGGCAGCAGCGCGACTTGCAATATCAAACCGGCGCGGCGCAAGCCGAAGCCCCCAAGCCCGTTCGCGCCGCCGCGAAAGTGGGTCGCAACGATCCGTGTCCCTGCGGATCAGGGAAGAAATATAAGAAGTGTCACGGCGCGAACGTCTGATCGCGACGTCGGCTCAGCCGATTATCGTGAACAGAAATTATTTCTGAGCTGAACTAATTTTTTGCCAGCGCGAGAGCTATCAAAGGATCAAATAAAATGCCGCCAGGAACCGGTCCCATGCAACAGCCCGTACGTCAGCCAATTCCGGGCGTAAAGAATTTGGTAGCGATCGCCAGCGGAAAAGGTGGCGTGGGCAAAACCACCGTCGCGGTGAATCTCGCTTTGGCCCTTGCGAATCTTGGATACAAAGTTGGATTGATGGACGCCGACGTATACGGCCCCAATGTTCCGATCATGTTGGGTACTCATACAGAACCGCAAGCTACACAGGACAAGCGAATCATTCCGGTGATGGCGCAAGGGATCAAGATGATTTCCATGGGCCTCTTGAATCCCGGCGACAAGCCCATGATCTGGCGTGGCCCCATGCTGCACAGCGTGATCACCCAGTTTTTGCGCAGCGTCGATTGGGGCGAACTGGATTATTTGCTGATCGATCTTCCGCCAGGCACCGGTGATGTGCAACTGACGCTGATCCAGACCGTGGCCGTAACCGGCGCAGTAATTGTTACCACGCCATCGACAGTGGCTTTAGCCGACGTGCGCAAGGCCATTGAAATGTTTCGTCAGGTAAACGTCGAAGTGTTGGGCGTGGTCGAAAATATGAGTACCTTCTCGTGTCCGCACTGCGGCAAAGCCGTGGACATCTTTGGTCACGGCGATGGCGCCACAACTGCGCGCGAATACGGCGTGCCCCTGCTTGGCGAAATCGAGATCGATCCGCGCATTCGCGTCGGTGGCGATACCGGCAAGCCAGTCGCTGCTGCAGGCGAAGCTGGCGCAGGGGCGAAGAGCCTCTTCAACGTGGCGCGCGCAGTGACTGCCCGCCTTGAGGAAGTCGGCGCTACCGCGACGGGCCCATCGGTACAGATCGACTAGTTAGCGCTGGCGACCACGGCCTCGCTTTCTTTCCTCGAAGCGCAATCCCCATTAAGATAGAAGCACGATGAAGCGGGCCTGCGCCTAGGCTGCTGACCACGGGGAATATTGACCAGAGTTCCAGACATTCGAGCCTTTCTCGGGAAGCGTCCGCAGATCGCCGCCAGCGCGTGGATCGATCCCGCCGCCGTAATTATCGGCGACGTAACCATCGGCGAGGATTCCAGCGTGTGGCCGGGCACGATTATTCGTGGCGACGTGCATTACATTCGCATTGGTGCTCGCACCAATGTGCAGGACCGTTGCGTGTTGCATGTCATGCGCGACGAGTGGCCGCTGGTGCTGGGCGACGATGTAACCGTCGGCCATTCCGTGACGCTGCATGGCTGCACCATCGAATCGCTCTGCCTGATCGGGATGGGTGCCATTATCCTGAACGGCGCGCGAATTGGCGCGGGCAGCATCATCGCCGCAGGCACGCTGGTCACCGAACGCACCGTGATTCCGCCCGGCAGCCTGGTGATGGGCGCGCCGGCTAAGGTAAAGCGTGCGCTGACGGAACCTGATCGCGCTTCGATTGCCGATTACGCCAAGCGCTACATGGAATACAAGAATATTTATCGTGAGGAAGCCGCGAGTGAGTGAAAGCTCCGCAACCGGACATCAACCCAAGCCCGCGGCCAAGCCTCGCAAATTCCAAGCCATAAAGGGCGTGCGGGATCTACTGCCCGCTGAGACTCCGCTGTGGAATCACGTGGAAGAAACCGCGCACGCTGTTTTTGGCACTTTCGGCTTCAGTGAAATTCGCCTGCCCATTTTTGAGCCAACCGAATTGTTCGCACGCTCCATCGGCCTCGATACCGATGTGGTCTCCAAGGAAATGTATACCTTCGAAGATCGCGACGAGTCGATGATCAGTTTGCGTCCTGAAGCGACCGCCAGCGTTTGCCGCGCCTACATTGAGCACAACATGCAGCAGCTTCCGCAGCCGGTGAAGCTGTATTACCTGGGTCCGATGTTTAGGCGGGAACGCCCGCAAAAAGGGCGATATCGCCAGTTTTATCAGATCGGCGCGGAAGTCCTCGGCGGTAACGATGCTCCCGGCATCGACGCCGAAGTCATCGACATGGTGATGACCTTCTTCGACAAACTCGAACTGCAGGGCCTGGAGCTGAGCATCAACTCCATTGGTTGTCGCGAGTGCCGTCCAAAATATGTAGAAGTACTGCGGGACGCGCTTGTAAAAGTAAAAGACAGATTGGGAGCGGACAGCCAACGGCGCATCGAAACCAATCCGTTGCGCGTTCTAGATTCAAAACTGGAAAGCGAGCAGGAAATCATAGCCACATTGCCGCGCATGGCCGAGCATCTTTGCGTCGAGTGCGCCGAACACTTCGCGGAAGTAAAGCGGCAACTGGAATTGCGCGGTGTAATTTATCGCGAAAACTGGCGACTGGTTCGCGGACTCGACTATTACACGCGCACCACATTTGAAATTACCGCGCAGGGCCTCGGTTCGCAGAACGCCGTTTGCGGCGGCGGCCGCTACGATGGCCTGGTAGAGTTGCTCGGCGGCCCTCCCACTAAGGGGATTGGATTCGCCATCGGCGAAGATCGTTTGATTCTGTCCTTGCAGGAAAGTGGCAAAGCTCCCGCGGCACCGGGACGCGACATCTACATCGCGTGGATGGGCGAAAAGGCTTTCGCCACCGCGATTCGCGCGGCGAAAGATTTGCGCTCCGCTGGCTATCGCGTGGAGCTGCCTGCCACAGAGCAAAAACTTGGCAAGGGCCTCGGTCAGGCAGATAAGCTGGGATCCCGTTATGCACTTATATTAGGCGAAGACGAAGTAAGCTCTGGTGAATGGACCTTGAAGACTTTGGCCGATGGATCGCAAAAAAAATATACCGAGAGCGACTTGCTGGAGTTTCTGCGGGAATCCGAAGCGCCCGCGCCACAACAGCTCTAACGAATTAGTGCGAGGAGACAAAAGTCTTGCTGGATTTTCTAGGCAATTTGAAAAGAACACACTACTGTGGCGAGTTGCGCGCGAAAGATGCCGGCCACGAGGTAGTCGTGATGGGATGGGTCGCGCGGCGCCGCGATCTGGGCAATTTGCTTTTTCTGGACGTTCGCGATCGCTCCGGAATTGTGCAGGTAGTCTTCAATAAAGAAACTCACCCGGAAGCCCAAGCCAAAGCCGAACAAGCCCGCTCGGAATTTGTGGTTGCCGTCGAAGGCAAAGTCATCCAGCGGCAGAAATCCAATCCAGAGCTCGCCACCGGTGAAGTGGAAATCCTGGCTTCGCGCCTGCACATTTTAAACACAGCGAAAACGCCCCCGTTTCAAATCGAAGACGACATCAATGCTGCCGAGGAGACCCGGCTGCGCTACCGCTACCTCGACCTACGTCGGCCAAAGCCACATCGCAATCTGGCGTTGCGCCACAAAATATTTCTCGAAATTCGCCGCACCATGGACGAGCTGGGCTTTCTGGAAGTCGAAACGCCCATGTTGACGCGCTCCACGCCGGAAGGCGCGCGCGATTACCTCGTCCCCAGCCGCGTGCATCACGGCCAGTTTTACGCTTTGCCCCAATCGCCGCAAATCTTTAAGCAGATCCTGATGATCGGCGGCCTCGACCGCTATTTTCAAATCGTGAAGTGTTTTCGCGATGAGGATTTGCGCGCCGACCGCCAGCCCGAGTTCACCCAACTCGACGTGGAAATGTCCTTCCCCCGCCAGGAAGATATTTTTAACGTGATCGAAACCGTGATGGTGCGCGCCTGCGCGGTAGCGGGAATCAAAGCCGTCGCGCCATTTCCTCACATGCTTTACAAAGATGCTGTTCGCAAATATGGCAGCGACAAGCCCGACCTCCGTTTTGGCATGGAGCTCCATGAGGTCACCGAAGTTTTTCCTGCCGAGGCCAAGTCGAAGCTACAGATCGAAGGAAATGTTTTTGCCTTCGCCGCTCCTGGCGCAGCCGGATATTCGCGTAAACAGTTGGATGATCTGACCGAAAAGGCCAAAGCCGCAGGTGCTCGAGGCGCTTATTTCGTGAAGGTCGCCGCCGAAGGCACGACCTCCACGGTAGAGAAATTAATTGGCGCCGAAAACGTACAGAAAATCACGGGACTCTGCGCCGCGAAAACCGGTGACCTTGTCGTGGCGGTTTCCGCGAAAGAAGAAATAAAAGGAACGGAAGCAGCCGCGTTAGTCGCCGGACAAATGCGTCTACAGCTGGGCGAAACGTTGGGCGTTATCGACAAAACCCAATGGAAATTTCTCTGGCTCACCGGCTTCCCGCTTTTTGAGTGGAGCAATTCCGACAAAACGTGGGTCAGCGCGCAACACCCCTTCACCGGAATCGTCGACGAGGACCTCGACAAACTCGAATCCGCACCATGGGAAGTGCGCTCCAAGGGCTACGATCTGGTTTTGAATGGAGTCGAACTCGGCTCGGGCAGCATTCGAATCCACCGCCAGGACGTGCAGGAGCGCCTGTTTAAAGCGCTCGGTCTTACAGAAGAACCAACGCGCCGACGCTTCGGTTTCTTTCTGGACGCGCTCACGTACGGCACCCCACCGCATGGCGGCATCGCGCTCGGTCTCGATCGCGTAGTGATGCTCCTCGCTGGCGAAAAGTCCATCCGCGAAGTCATCGCATTCGGGAAGACCACCGCGGCGGTTGATTTGATGGCCGAATCGCCAAGCGAAGTGGACAAAGAACAGCTCGATCAACTCGGCATTCGCTTCATCGAAAGCGGTTCATAATCAGTCGCGAGATTTCGGCAAGGAGCCGCTAAAGCAATTTATGTCGCGAATACGCATATTGGCGGAAGCGGTGGCGAACAAAATCGCCGCGGGCGAAGTTGTGGAGCGGCCCGCCTCGGTGGTGAAGGAGCTGCTCGAAAACGCGCTGGACGCTGGCGCCAACACCATTCGCGTGGAAACTGAGTCGGGCGGCAGGCGCATGATTCGCGTCATCGACGATGGCCACGGCATGACCCACGACGATGCGCTGCTGGCCTTCGAACGTCACGCCACCAGCAAATTGCGCAGCGCGGATGACCTGCTTTCCATCGCCACGCTGGGATTTCGCGGCGAAGCGTTGCCCACCATTGCCGCCGTCTCTAGGCTGACACTTGAAACACGCGACGCCGCGGAACCGGAAGGCACCCGCGTTGAATTTGCCGGCGGCAAATTGCTCGGCGTGAAGCCGGCCGGGCTAGCGGCGGGAACTGCCATCAGTGTTGCAGACCTTTTTTACAGTGTACCGGCCCGTCGGAAATTTCTAAAATCAGACACCACCGAGCTCGGCCATATTGCTTCGCTGGTGACGCATTACGCACTCGCAAATCCGACGAAGCATTTCGTACTGACCACTCTGACTCAGGAAATCATCAATTGCTCTCCAGTAGAAAAATTGGCCGATCGCGTATATCAGCTTTTTGGGAAACAAGCCCTCGACGAGTTGGCGGAGATCCCGATAACCACCTCTGGGTTTCGTTCCGCTATCACCGAGCCAGCGTTGGAGCCGGAAGAAGAAAAATCCACCCTGACCGTCAGCGGCTTCACCTCGCGCCCTGAAGTGCAACGCGCCAATCGCAATGGAATTTATGTTTTCGTGAATCGCCGGCTCGTGCGTGACCGACTGATCCTGCATGCGATTCACGAAGCCTACCGCAATATTTTGCCCGCCGGCGTTTTTCCCGCGACGCTGCTATTTCTAGACATGCCGTATGACGAAGTGGACGTGAATGTGCACCCCGCGAAGATCGAGGTGCGCTTCCGGCGCCCCCAGTTTGTTCACGATTTTTCGCGCGACACCATCCGGCAGACATTGACAGGTTCACGCGCGATCGCAAGCTTCGCGACTGCGGCCGGTGGCGGCACTCAGCCAATCCGAACTCCCGGCACTGGTCTGGGAATCTCCATGGCGGCGACCACTGCGGAGTTTTCTACGCGAGAGCAGGGAATTGGCAGCGGCGCCGGACCATCCGGAATTCCGCGGGCCATCATTCCGGCGTCGGAAGATTTTGGTCTGGGTTCCGGCGTGGGCTCGGACGGCGGCTTTGACTTGAGTTCTGCGCCGCTAAGGCCGATTGAACAGAGACTGGCATTTGGACAAGTGGGTTTCTCGACGGATCCAGGATTGACACGAGGATCGACAGTCGGAAATTGGGCAGGGAATCTCGCCGGCCCGAACGGCGATGCTCCCGCCAGCCTGCCTAGGCCCGATCAGATTTCTGATTTGAAACCGCTGGGCCAAGTGAGTTCCAGTTTTATCGTGGCTGTAAACGGCGGCGGCCTATGGCTCGTCGATCAGCACGTCGCACACGAGCGCGTGCTATTCGAGCAGCACTTATCGGCGCGCCGCGCGGGAAAAATCGAAGCGCAACGAATGCTTATGCCCATGGTCATCGAGTTGGCCCCGCGACAAATTGTCATCTACGAAAAAATCGCGGAAGAATTGGCCGCCAACGGATTTGAAGTGGAACCCATGGGCCCAAGAAGCGTGGCTATCCAGGCGGTTCCTGCCGGAATCGTAGCCAGTGATGCCGAAAAGCTTCTCACGGAAATTCTGGATGGAATTGAGCGGGAAAACGCAGCCATTTCGATTGAAACCCTGCAGGCCAAAATCGCAGCTTCCACGGCCTGTCACGCGGCCATTAAAGTAAATACGCCGCTGGATCAAACTAAAATGGAATGGCTACTCGCGGAACTTGCGAAAACAGATTGTCCCATGAGCTGTCCGCACGGCCGCCCCGTAGTGCTGCGTTACTCAGTGAAAGAAATCGAACGCGCATTTCAAAGAATATAGATGCCTGCCGCAAACAAATTTTCAGCTGCCGTATACTGCGCATAAAATAATTGATCAGGCGAGGTGAACGCGAGGCATGACCGACACGCAGAAGACAGCCGTGATTTTTGGAGTGGCCAACAAGCGCAGCATCGCCTGGGCCATCGCACAGAAATTGCAGCAGGCTGGATGGCGGCTCGCTATCACCTACCAAAACGAGCGCCTGGCGCAGGAAGCCAAGGGCCTGATCGACGATCTTCCGGGCGCGACCGGATTTATGTGCGACGTCTCGCATGACGAGCAGATCGTGAAGCTCTTTGAAGACTTGAAACAGAAATACGGCACTCTGCAGGGCGTCGTGCATTCTGTGGCCTTTGCGCCCGCTGCGGAACTAAGCGGCCTGTTCCTCAATACTACCCGCGAGGGATTTCGCATTGCTCACGACGTCAGCGTGTACTCGCTGATCGCCGTCGTGCGCGAAGCAGCTCCCTTAATGACCCACGGCGGCGGCATCGTAACCATGACCTATTACGGGGCGGAAAAGGTAGTCCCCAAATATAACGTTATGGGCGTGGCTAAAGCCGCGCTGGAAGCCAGCGTGCGCTATCTCGCGAATGATCTGGGCGCGCAAAATATTCGCGTCAATGCGATTTCCGCCGGCCCTATAAAAACCCTGGCGGCGCGTGGAATTTCGGGCTTGGGCGAAATGCTGAAATCGCACGCCGAGCGAGCGCCCTTGAAACGCAATGTCGATCCCGGAGAAGTCGGAGCCACGGCCGTGTTTTTATTATCCGAAGCTGGCTCTGGAATTACTGGCGAGACAATTTACGTCGATTGCGGTTATAACATCATGGGATTTTGAGCGCTTTATTTCTGACTGCGAGCTCGACACGCGAATGGTCCTGATCATTGGCTCTCATCTGAAACGCGGCATCGCGGTGTGCGCGTTTCCCACCACATGCAAAAACTAACCATTGCTATTGATGGCCCGGCGGGCTCCGGCAAGAGCAGCTTGGCGCGCCGCGTAGCCAGCATGCTGGGTTATTTGTACATGGACAGCGGCGCGATGTATCGCGCCGTGGCCCTGAAAGCGCTGCGTCGGAGAGTGCTGCTTGACGATGAACAAGCACTGAGCGCAATCGCGCGTGAAACGCACGTTGAGTTGAAACGGCCGAGTCCGGAGCAGGAAGCGGCCGGTGCCAAGAACTGTGTGTTCCTGGACGGCGTCGAGGTAACTGACGACATTCGCACCGAGGAAGTTGCCCAGGCCGCTTCGCGATTGGCGACCATCCAGGAAGTTCGCGAGGTGCTGGTAGCCGAGCAACAGCGAGCTGGAGCCGGCGGCGGCATTGTGATGGAAGGCCGCGACATCGGAACCGTGGTTTTTCCCAACGCCGAGCTCAAGATTTTTCTGGATGCTTCCCCGGAAGTGCGCGCAGAACGGCGCTGGAAAGAACATCAGGAAAAAGGCGACAAAATTTCGCTGCAGGAAGTAGTCGAGGAAGTTCGCGAACGCGATCGCCGCGACCGCGAAAGAAAAGTGTCGCCACTGGTTCGCGCCGCGGATGCGGTGCTGGTGGATAATACCGCTATGGGCATTGAAGAAACCGCGCGACTTATCGTTATGTTGGTGAAAGAGCGCGAGGCCAGATCCGCAAGGGCAGGGAGGACTGCATGATTCGAATGCTGACTGTGGTGGCGCTGAGCATCGGCAGTGCATTGTTAGTTATGCCGGTGGTTTTGTTGGCACAAGGCGCGGCAAACGAGAAAACCACTGAACTCAGGAGCGGCGATGAGGCGACGCGCAAATTTCGCGTTTACCTTGAAGAAGACTGGAAGCGCTGGATGGTGGAATATCCGGAACTGGCTACATCTGCGGGTTTTCCAGGCCAGAACCGGCGATGGAGCGACGATTCGCCTGCGGGCATCGAAGCGCGCAAGAAACATTTGCATGAGAGTGCGGCCGCGTTAGAAGGTTTTTCGCGTGACTCTCTGCCTCGTGCGGAACAGCTTAATTTCGATCTGTACTCCGATTTGCTCAACACTGCCGAAGAAGGCTTGCAGTATGGCGACGACCCCCTGCCGTTCCGCAACGTAGTGCCGCATAACAACTGGATGCCCATAAGTCAGATGGCCGGCGTTCAGCAAGGCGCCGCGGATACCATTTCCACCATGCCGAATAGGTCGGTGGCCGACTACGAAGATATTTTGGCCAGGCTTGAGGCGCTTCCGGTGTACGTTGAACAGCAACAATCCTTGTTACAAGAAGGCCTGAAGCGCGGGTACACTCCCCCGAAGCTGATGTTGCGGGATGTGCCCAAGCAGATTGCCGACCTAATCCCCGCCGATCCGCTTGCCAGCGCCCTGCTGGAACCATTCAAGAATTTCCCAGTAGAAATTCCCGACCACGAACGAACCCGCCTGACCAATCGCGCAAAAGAAATCTACAGCGCGCGCCTGGTCCCTGCGTTTCAGAAATTGCACGACTACGTCACATCGACCTATTTACCGGCTTGCCGCGAATCCATCGCCGCAGCGGCGCTCCCCAAGGGCGCGGAAGCTTACGCCTTTCACGTCCGCTGGCAGACTACGACCAATCTGACGCCGCAACAGATTCACGAAATAGGTTTGTCGGAAGTGAAACGCATTCGCGCAGAGATGGATAAAGTAATCGCCTCAACAAATTTTAAAGGAAGCTTCCACGAGTTCACCGAATTCTTGCGCAACGATCCGCGCTTTTATTTTGATAAGCCCGATGACCTGGTCAACGGCTACCGCATTATCGCTAAGAAAATCGATCCGGAGCTGGCCCACTTGTTTGGGAAGCTCCCGCGCTTGCCCTATGGCGTGACCCCCATTCCGGATTTTAAAGCCCCGTCGCAAACCACAGCGTATTACCAGGCTGGCGCGCCCAGCGTAGGCCGGCCGGGCTACTACTTCGTGAACACATACAATTTGCACGCCCGTCCGAAATGGGAGATGGAAGCGCTTTCACTGCATGAGTCAGTGCCGGGGCATCATTTGCAGATTTCCCTCGCGCAGGAAATGGAAAACGAGCCGGAATTTCGCAAGCACGTTGGCTACTCGGCATTTGTGGAGGGCTGGGCACTATACAGCGAAAGCCTGGGCGAAGAACTGGGAATGTACAAGGACCCCTATTCAAAATTTGGCCAGCTCAGTTATGAAATGTGGCGCGCTGTGCGACTGGTGGTGGATACCGGAATGCATGCGCAAGGTTGGACGCGCGAGCAAGCCATCCAATTTTTTAAAGACAATACCGGCAAGACCGATCAGGACATTACCGTGGAAGTCGATCGCTACATCGTATGGCCCGGACAAGCGCTGGCGTACAAACTCGGCCAGCTAAAAATCCGCGAGCTGCGCACCCAAGCAGAGAAGTTGCAAGGCGCGAAATTCAACGTGCGCGCGTTTCACGACGCCGTACTGGAAAATGGGTCCCTGCCCCTCAACGTGTTAAGTGCACACATGCAAGACTGGATGGCAGCTGCGCCAAAATAATCGCGAAAATTGGCAATCGGCTTTTTAGATTACTTACGTGACTACGCTGGTGCGGACATCGAGCCGAGGAACTCGGAGTTGGATTTGGTCTTGGTGAGGCGGCTCAGCAACAATTCCATGGCCTCTACGGTGGACAGCGGGCTCAGCACCTTGCGCAGCACCCAGATGCGGCTGAGCTCGTCGGGCGGCAACAGGATTTCATCCTTACGCGTGCCAGAGCGCTGAATATCGATAGCAGGGAAGACCCGCTTGTCAGACAGCCGGCGGTCAAGATTGATTTCCATGTTGCCGGTACCCTTGAACTCTTCGAAGATCACATCATCCATACGGCTGCCGGTATCGATCAATGCAGTAGCAATAATGGTGAGCGAACCGCCTTCTTCGACGTGGCGTGCCGCCGCAAAGAACCGCCGCGGGCGCTGTAGGGCGTTCGCGTCAATACCGCCGGACAGCACTTTGCCTGACGGCGGCGTTACCGCGTTGTAAGCCCGCGCAAGACGCGTGACGCTGTCGAGCAGAACAACCACATCGCGCTTGTGCTCCACCAGCCGCTTGGCTTTCTCCAAAACCATTTCCGCAACTTGGATATGCCGCTGCGGCGCTTCGTCGAAGGTCGAGCTGATGACCTCGCCTTTCACGGTGCGCTGCATGTCCGTGACTTCTTCGGGACGCTCATCGATGAGCAGCACGATAAGCGCGACTTCCGGATGATTCACGGTGATGGAATTAGCCATGGATTGCAGCATCATGGTTTTTCCGGTGCGCGGAGGAGCCACGATCAATCCGCGCTGGCCCTTACCTACCGGGCACAGCAGATCCAAGACGCGCCCGGTCATATTTTCCTTCGTGGTTTCCATCTTCAGCCGCCCCTGCGGATAAAGCGGCGTGAGGTTATCGAAAAATATCTTGTTGCGCGCAACTTCCGGATCTTCGAAATTTACGGCTTCCACTTTGATCAATGCGAAGTAGCGTTCGCCATCCTTGGGAGGGCGAACCTGTCCAGAGACGGTGTCTCCAGTGCGAAGATCGAACTTGCGAATCTGTGACGGCGAAACGTAAATATCATCCGGGCCCGGAAGATAGTTGTATTCCGGCGCGCGCAGAAAACCGAACCCATCCGGCAAGCACTCCAGCACGCCTTCAGAGAAGATCAAACCGTTCTTTTCCGTTTGTGCGCGCAGGATCTGGAATATCAGCTCCTGCTTGCGCATGCCGCTGGCGCCGGGAATGTTTAGTTCCTTGGCGATCTTGGCGAGGTCGGTAATATTTTTTTCTTTGAGCTCGGCAAGGCTAATGCTCATCTGGTTGCTTCCTTCGACGCTTGTTTCTTTCATATGTCCTTAACTTTTATGGGTGAAAATTGACCTTAGAAATCCGGATTGTGTACGAGGTGGCGCGCAGACTGGCAAAAGCACGGAACTCGGCCAGGGAGGCAAACCAGACTATCTTCAACCGGAAGCGCTACTTAACCAGGATCACAGTCCGCGAAAAGCCCGAACGCGAACCGCCCTCCAGTGGCGCTTTTAGTTGGTCAAACTTGTGTCTTTCTCAGCACCAGCCACGAACGGTTCAGCGACGGGTGCAACTGCGGGATGCTCAATCGGCACAATCAGCCGTTCAAGAGCGACTTGCAAAACTTCATCCATGGTTTCAACAAATCGGATCGTCAAACTGGAGAGGATCTCCTGCGGTATTTCCGCCAGGTCTTTCTCATTGTCCTTCGGAAGCAGTACCGTACGCAAGCCCATTCGATGCGCAGCCAAAAGTTTTTCTTTGACCCCGCCAATGGGAAGAACTTTTCCACGCAGGGTGATTTCACCGGTCATGGTGACATCGCGCCGCACCGGGATCCGGGTCAAAGCGCTAACGATGGAATTGCAAATAGTGATCCCGGCGGAGGGCCCATCCTTCGGAATCGCGCCTTCGGGTACGTGCACGTGAATATCGATGTTGCGATAAAAATCCTTGGGTAGCCCGAAAGAAGCCGACCGGGAGCGAATGTAGCTCATCGCCGCTTGTGCGGATTCCTGCATCACGTCGCCAAGTTTGCCAGTGAGCGTTAGGCGGCCTTTGCCTTCCATTAAAGTCGCTTCAGTGGTGAGAACCGTGCCGCCCACTTCCGTCCAGGCTAGCCCGGTAGTGAGACCAATCTCGTTCTGTTTCTCCAGCCAGAATTCGCGATATTTCAAAACACCCAGGTAGTCGTTGATGTTGGCGGGCACAATTTCTGCCTTCACTTCCGCCTTTGGACCCTCGGTTACCACCTTGCGCGCCATCTTGCGGGAAATATTTTGTATCTCGCGTTCGAGGTTGCGCACTCCAGCTTCCTGCGTGTAGTGCCGGATGATGTGCAGCAGCCCTTCATCGGTAAACGACAGATTCTTTTCCTGCAGACCGGTGGCCTCGCGCTGCCGTTTAACCAGGAAGCGCTTGGCGATCTGAAGTTTTTCCTGCTCGGTATAACCCGGGATACGCAGAATTTCCATGCGGTCCTGCAACGGCTGCGGAATCGTGTGCAGAACGTTGGCGGTGCAGACGAACATCACTTTCGAAAGGTCGTATTCCACGTCCAGATAGTGATCGGTAAAGGCGTGGTTTAGTTCCGGATCCAGCACTTCCATCAGCGCTGCGGAAGGGTCGCCACGGAAATCGGTGGACATTTTGTCCACTTCATCAAGAACGAAGATTGGATTCGTGGTGCCGGCCTTCTTCATCATCTGGATGATCTGGCCCGGCAGGGCACCGATATAGGTACGCCGGTGGCCGCGAATTTCAGCCTCGTCACGAACGCCGCCCAATGAAACGCGAACGAATTTGCGCCCGGTTGCGTGCCCGATGGACATTGCCAGCGAAGTCTTGCCCACGCCCGGAGGCCCAACGAAGCAGAGAATCGACCCCTTGGGATTCTTGACCAGTTGGCGGACCGCCAGGAACTCCAGGATGCGATCCTTTATCTTTTCGAGGCCGTAGTGCTCCTCATTGAGGATTTTTTCCGCGGCCAGAATATCGCGTATTTCCTTGGACTTTTTCTTCCAAGGCACAGCCAGCAGCCAATCGAGATAATTGCGGCTGACGGTGGACTCTGCGGACATCGGCGGCATCAGTTCCAGCCGCTTCAGCTCCTGGATGGCCTTTTCGTGCACTTCCTTGGACATGCCGGCTGTATCGATTTTTTTCTTTAGCTCATCGATCTCGCTCTTTTCGCCGCGGCCCAGTTCTTTCTGGATGGCCTTGAGCTTTTCGTTGAGGTAATACTCTTTTTGCGCCCGCTCCATCTGCCGCTTCACGCGGGTATTGATGTTGCGATCGACGTTCAACTTTTCAAGTTCGATCTCAAGGATGTCGCCGATGCGGTTTAGCCGCTCCACGGGATCGACGGTTTCCAGCAAATCCTGCTTTTCGTCCACCGGCAATTGCAAGTTAGCCGCGATGGTGTCGGACAACCGCGAAGGATCATCGACGCGCGCCGCGGCGATCATGGTGTCGTAATTCAGGCTCTGCGACAGCTTGATGAACTGTTCGTACAGTCCGGTAATCTTCTGAACGGTCTGCTCCACCTGAGGAGAAGGCTCGACGCGAGCATTTAGCAGGCGAACGGTGGCCCGGAAAAACCCTTCTTCCGCGGTGATGCTGATGGAGCGGGCTCGCTCCACGCCTTCCACCAGAACTTTGATGTTTCCGTCAGGCAGCTTGACGCTCTGCACGATATTCGCGAGCGTTCCCACCGCATAAATCTCTTCAGGCTTGGGATCGTCCACCGAAGCATCGTGCTGTGTAGAAAGGAAAATCTTCTTGTCGCCCGCCAAAGCTTCTTCAAGCGCACGGACGCTGGCTTCGCGGCCGACGATGAACGGCGTCATCTGTTGCGGGAAGATCACCATATCGCGCACCGGCATCATCGGCACGCGCTTCATTTCCTGTTTTTCCCGATTGAACATGGGGCCCCTGACATAAACGTCGCGTCAAATTTTAACGCGATTCACTTCTCAGACCGGCAAAGGATTTAGCTTGGTGCTAAATAGCTAACCAGCCTTTTCGAGCAAACTCCAATTGATCTCGCGGGTGCGAACCATCTCCGCGGTCACCACAAAATCGCGCACCTTGCGCTGCATGGGCAGGTGATACATAAGCTCCAGCATTAGATCCTCAAGGATCATGCGCAAGCCGCGCGCCCCAACTTTGCGCTGCATGGCCAACTCGGCGACGGTTTCCAGCGCGTCGTCGGTAAACCGTAAACGCACATTCTCAAATTCGAAAAGCCGCTGGTACTGCTTAAGCAGCGCATTCTTTGGCTCGGTCAAGATTTTTACCAGCGCGGCTTTGTCCAGATCATTCATGACGCCGGCAACCGGCAGTCGTCCAACAAACTCCGGAATTAGCCCGTAGCGGATGAGATCGCCGGGCTGAACATGCTCAAGCAACTCGGTATTGCGACGCTGCGGAGCCGCGGTGGAAGCGTCCGTGTGGAAGCCCAGCGACCGGCGGCCGGCGCGCTTCTCAATAACTTTTTCCAACCCGACGAAAGCGCCGCCACAGATAAATAGAATGTTAGTGGTGTCGACGGGCGTGAATTCCTGATGAGGATGCTTGCGGCCACCCTGCGGAGGAACATTCGCCACAGTACCTTCGAGAATCTTGAGCAAAGCTTGTTGCACGCCTTCGCCGCTCACATCCCGGGTGATCGAAGGGTTCTCATCCTTCTTAGCGATCTTATCGATTTCGTCTATATAGATGATGCCTTGCTGAGCCTTCTGCACGTCCCCGTCAGCAGCCTGCAGCAACTTGAGAATAATATTTTCCACGTCTTCGCCGACGTAGCCCGCTTCGGTAAGCGTGGTGGCGTCCACGATAGCGAAGGGCACATCCAGCATCCGCGAAAGCGTTTGCGCCAATAATGTCTTGCCGGTACCGGTAGGCCCGATAAGCAGAATATTGGACTTGCTCAGTTCCACCTCGCCAGGCTGCTTATTCAGGAAAATGCGCTTGTAATGGTTATAGACCGCCACAGCCAGTTTCTTTTTGGTGCGGTCCTGGCCAATTACATAGCCATCCAGAAATTGTTTGATCTCCGGAGGGCGCGGTAGCCTCTTGGCCGGAGCCGTAGCCTGCTCGCGCTTTTCATCCTCGAGAATCGTTTCGCACACGCCGACGCACTCATTACAGATGTACGCGCGCGGATAGTCCGAAGGCGAACTGATCAGCTTTTCGACCTGTTCCTGGGTCTTATGGCAGAAGGAACAGCGCAGCGGCTCTTCTGGATTGAATTTTTTCACTGGCGTGAAGGCCTCGTCTCCGCGAAGGTTCGACGGAGTAACCCTACCATCATTCTAGGCCGATTTATCTCCGAAGCAAAATAGAAAGGTATAAAACTTGCTAACTTTTTGGAACGAGTTCGGCATCGCAAAACGCGCCGGATGGTGAGCCTGGCGCGGGGCTAGCGATGCTTGTAGATAATCTCGTCAATCATCCCGTATTCCTTGGCTTGCTCGGGATTCATGATGAAGTCGCGCTCTACATCCTTTTCGATGCGCGTAACGTTCTGTCCGCTATGTTGCGCAAGAAGTTTGTTGATAACCATGCGCATGCGCAGGATTTCCTTGGCATGCAAGTCGATATCCGTGGCTTGACCGCCTAAACCGGACATCCACGGCTGGTGAATCAAAATCCGCGCGTTGGGCAACGCAAAGCGTTTTTTCGGCGCTCCGCCAACCAGTAGCACCGCCGCGATGGACGCTGCTTGACCCACGCAGGTGGTGACTACGTCAGGCTTGACGAACTGCATGGTGTCGTAAATCGCGAACCCCGCGGTGATCGAGCCGCCCGGGGAATTGATGTAAATCTGAATGTCTTTTTCAGGATCTTCCGCCTGAAGAAAAAGCATTTGCGCGATAGCCAGATTGGCGACGTGATCGTCAATAGGCGTGCCTATAAAAATGATGTGCTCTTTCAGGAGCCGCGAATAAATATCATAGGCGCGCTCGCCCCGGCTGGTCTGTTCGACCACCATGGGTACAAGCGTGGTGGCGCGATAATCTGGTTCGTTAAAGTTTTTCATTGTTTGGCTTGGTTGAGTGTTTGCAGTTGCGAACGATAAGGTTAGGCTTCAGTCAACTGTCGCGCCAGCCTGCCGTCGCGCAATTCGAAAGTTACTTCGCTCCAGCGGCTGCTGCTGTGGTGCTAACTCGAGCATTTTGCGCGAGCCAGTCGAGAGTTTTATCACTCCGCAACTTCGCTTTTATCCTATCGAGCGTACCTTGCTTTGTCAAACGAGCGCGAATTGCTTCCGCCGATTCGTTACTATGTCCGGCCAGATGTTCCAGCTCGTGCTCCACTTCTTCCTCGGTCACATCGATGTTTTCCGCCGTAGCGATGCGGTCGACAATCAGCTCAGCCTTTACATCGTCCTTGGCACGGTCTTCATTCCGCTTACGCAACGACACCCAATCGATATTTACCGCCCGCGGATCAACACCTTGCTGCGCCAGCGATCGCACTACTCGTTCTAGCCGCACATCCATTTGATGCTCTACGAGCGACTGCGGTACAGGGAAGTCATGCAACTTTACGATTTCGCCCAGAACTTTTTCGCGCAACAAATCTTTCTGCTTGTGATCGCGCTGGTGTTCCAGACCTTCGCGAATTTTTTTCTTAAGTTCATCGAGCGTGGTCGCGTCGCTTACATCCTTGGCGAAATCATCATTCAGCTCGGCAAGTTTTTTGGTTTTGATGCCCAGCACATCCACGGAGTAATGATAGGTCTTGCCCGCGAGCTTGGCATCGGGATAATCCGCAGGATACGGAACATCAAAATCCTTGTGGTCTCCGATATTCACGCCGCGAAGATTTTCGTTGAATGGCGCCATGGTCTCTTCCGCGCCGATGTGACATAGCACGCTATCAGCCTGCAGCGGTTCGCCTTCACCCTCGGCTGTGCCAGTCAGTTTTAGCTGTACGAAATCGTTGTCCTGCACAGGTCGACCCTCGGCGGGAGCAAATGCCGCAGCACGTTCGCGCATGTCTTCCAGCGTTTTGGTGACATCCTCATCCACGACGTCCATGACCGGCATCTCGAGTTGCAGATCCTTATAATTGGCAAGCTCAAATTCGGGAAGCACTTCAAAGACCGCGCGAAATTTAAGCGGCTGCCCATCGTTGAAATCCAGCTGTTCGACTTTCGGTTGCGACACCGGAGTGAGTTTCTGCTCGTTGACAGCCTTTTCCACGCGCTCCGGAACCAGCGATTGCAGCACTTCCCCCTTGATGTCGTCCGCAAACCGCCGCCGAATCAACGTAATCGGCGCTTTGCCGGGACGAAAGCCCGGTACCCGCGCGACCTTGGCAAATTCTTTGGCCACCCGCTCCATGGCTTTGGACACTTCGTCCGCCGGAATTTCGAGGTCCAGTTCGCGACGGCAGGTAGCTTCGGCTACGGCTTGGTTCGCGCTCTCTGGCCTGGCTTCAGGCGTGCTTTCAGCGGTTTTTTCGGTGCCTTCACTCATACAGGTTGCCTTTCATTACTTGGAAACTTGGGATCATCACTACAGGTTACAACGCTGGGACACTCATCGGCGAGCACAAACACCCCAGTTCCAGGGGACTCCAGCGATCCAGGCTTTCAGTGAGCTTAGAGAAGCAAGGACAGACTCGCGTTCAATTATCAGTATAAGCTGACGCTTCTGGCATCGTCAATTCGTGACCATGTCGCAAAGCAATTGCGAAACCAGTAGCGAATCGATTTAGACTCAGTCCGCAGCCGCTTCAGAGCGTTTGGCTGCGGCGGTCAAATCGGCGTGCAGCAAGCGATGGAAAAGATGTTCGCCCGCCTCACGGCGGACCGACAGGCGCCCGGCTAAATAGGCGCGTGAGCCTAAACCGCGCTGCACGGCGTCGCAGATGCCCATATCTTCATCTTGAACTTTTTCGCTGACCGCGATGCTCTCGCGATTTCGCGCCTCCGCAGCAGCGGAAATGTCCGCAAAATAGTAATCGAAGATCACCGCGCACTTATCCACGCCTAAAGGGACCACCACGTTCGTGTCCATCACGCCTTCGTACGCATTCAACATGAAATTAGGATATATCCAAAGATAAAAAGCCCGGCCCTGCCGCGTGGAAGCCACTCCAGCTTCAGATCCGGCGTCGGAAGACAGCGGACTCGACTGTAAACAAGCGCGCTCAAAGTTCTCTATGGTGTATTTGGTGTATTCGATGACGCTGCTTAGTCCCTTATGTGCATGCGGCACGTGGTAGCCCCCATCCAGATAATTATCGACGTACACTTTCCAGTTGCACTGCAAAGTGTAGATGCGGCGGTCGAAGTGTTGCAGTTTTCTTGTCAATTGCAGTGGGGCCACGATGGGCGGGATGCTGCCGAGAAAGTCGCGCAACGAACCCGCGTCGGGATCGAGGTTCACAAATACAAAATTCTCCCAGGTGTCTACGCGAATGGGCACCAGCCCATTCTCAGACCGCTCGAAATCACACACACCGTCGAATTCCACCATACCCTTCAACGCGCCGTTGATCCCATACGTCCAGCCGTGATAAGGGCAGCGAAACTGTTTCGCGCAACCTTGCGCTTCCGTGACCACTGCCGCCGCATGATGTCGGCATACATTATAGAAAGCCCGCAATTGTGAGTCTTCACCACGCACCACCACCACCGGATCGCCGCAGATATCGGCGGTAAAAAATTGTCCAGGCTTTTGAACTTGCTCGGCGCGCCCCACTGCTTGCCAGGTCTTACCGAAAACAGCGGCATTTTCCAGTTCCGCGATACCCACATCAAAATACCAAGGCGAAGGAATAGTGGACGCGTGATCCAGCGGATTATTGGGATTGTAGAGTTCAAGCAGGCTGCGCAAATCTCGCGGCATAAACGGCTCCAGACCCAGAACGATGTTCTTTAGCTATAAATTAGCATGATAAACTTGCCCTACCCACTTTGCGGGAATGGCGGAACTGGCAGACGCAGCAGGCTTAGGACCTGCCGGGCGCAAGCCCTTGGGGGTTCAAATCCCTCTTCCCGCACCATCAGCCACATCCAATCATTTGTCCCGGCTCATTGATCACGTCAGCGCGCGCCCTAAAGTTTCGGGAAGAAGCAACGCGAGGAACGCAGCGACGAAAAACGCCGCAGCCAGCAGCGAGAACGCCGGGCCGATCCCGTAATGCAGCGCCAACGCCCCCACAGCAAACGGTGCGGCGGCGGAAAATCCACGGCCAATGTTGTAGCTCAGCCCCATGGCTGCGGCGCGGATTTCGCCTGGAAAGATTTCACTGGCGATGGCGGCATAGCCCGAAAAAAATCCCGTTCCAAAAAAAGCTACGAATGGGCCTAGCAACAGCAGCCAGAACGCGCTCTTCGCAGACCCATAGATTGGCGTTAACCCCGCCGCAACCAGCAAATAAATAAAGTAAGGTTTACGACGCCCGAAGGCATCGGCAAAAAATCCAAAGGAGGCGTAACCCAGCCATTTTCCAAAGCACAACACCAGAAAGAACGTTGTTGTCTTCACCAGGCTGAGGCCCCGTCCACCTTGAGAAACCGGCAATGACAAATACGCGGGGATCCAGGTGAACAGTCCCCAGTAGCCAAACATCCCAAAGGCGTTCATCGCCGTGGCCAGCAGTCCCACACGAAAAACTCCTTTGCCAAGCAATACACCAAAGAATCCGGATCGCTCTGTTGCTGCACGGTCTTTCCACACCGCGGGCTCGGGCACATTGCGGCGAATCCAAAAGACCAGCAGCGCCGGCAGCACTCCGACAAAAAATACCGCCCGCCAGCCAAAGTTCGGCAACACCACGGCGACGACGAGTGCCGCGATGGCTTCACCAATGGCGTAAGAGGATTGCATCAGTCCCAGGGCTTTGCCGCGGTGTTCGGGCCGCCATGTTTCGGCTATCAACGCAGCGGCGGCGGTCCATTCGCCCCCCATTCCAAGTCCTAACAAGAACCGGAACGCCGCCAACTCCGTAATGGAATGCGAGAATCCGCACGCCGCGCTGGCCACCGAGTACAACCCGATAGACGCCATCAGTGCGCGAGTGCGGCCGATTCGATCGGCAACCCAGCCGAATACCAGCCCGCCAATGGCTGAGGCCACAAGAGTCAGAGAATTGAGAAAGCCGACAGTACGCGTATCCATCGCGAATTCGCGCATGAGGAACGCGATCACCAGCGAGTACAACATCACGTCCATGGCATCGAGCATCCAGCCAAGACCGCCGGCAACGAGCGTTTGGCGCTCAGCTGCCGTCGTGTCGCGGGGCCAATTGAACAGGCGAGAAGAGACCGACGGATTTGCGGAGGAGACCCTCGCGGAGGTCAGTGCGTCAGCCATTGGGCTTAACCCTTGTCAAAAACGACCCTGACCCACAATAACGTTGCTGCTAATTGCGCAACACCGCAAGGCTCTGTGCCGCTACGGATAAGTCATTGCGCTAGAAGTCCGCTTTTGTTACGCTCCGGCGCATTATATCCCTCCCGGAGGTCTAGCAAATGGCGTTCTGTAAAGCGTGTGGAACGGAGTTAGGCGGCGCAGCATTCTGTCCGAAGTGCGGAGCCAGCCAAACAGCATCAGCGGTTCCGATGGCCACGGCGCCAGCGGCAAGCAGCGAAGGTCTCGCGGAAAACGTGGCTGGGCTGTTGTGCTACGTTCTGGGGTGGCTCACAGGGATCATATTTATATTGGTCGATAAACGGCCCTTCGTCAGGTTTCACGCCGCGCAATCGATCGTCGTCTTCGGCGCTTTAATGGTGCTGAGAATTGGCTTTGGGGTCGTGGCCGGCATCGGAGGCTTCGTTGGATTTGGTTTGTGGGCAGTCGTTTCCATGGTACTTGGATTGTTGACCGTGATTTTGTGGATCCTGTTAATGATCAAGGCCTATCAGCACGAACTATTCCGTGTGCCTATTGCCGCGCCTATTGCCGACGGCATCGCCGGCAAATAATTAGACAGAAATTGCCGCTCGGGAGTCGCTCCGCTCGCGTGCGACTCGTTTCTGCTCCAAACTTTATTTAACGATCCTCAAACGTGGTTACTATTGACTTTCCCGTTGGCTCCCACCATTGTAAAAAGCTTCATTTAACATTCACTAAGCCTAGAAAGGCATCCGCCAGGTTTATGACCCGAGTACGCCTGTGTTTCCATGATCGTTGTTTTGATGGCACCGCTTCCGCCGCACTTTTTTATCGTTTTTATCGCGAACGCTTCGATGCCCAAGCGCAGTTCGAACTGACCGGCATGACCCATCGCGCGGTGCAGCCTTGGACCGACGGCCTCTTTGACGGCGACGAAAATGTGATTGTGGACTTCAAATATTCGAACTCGCCGAAAGTAACCTGGTGGTTTGACCATCATCAGAGCGCATTTCTGACTCCGGCGGACGCGGAAAACTTTCGCAAGCATCCCGGGCCGAAAATGTTCTACGAGCCGGAATATAAATCTTGCACCAAATTAATCGCTGACGTTTCTGAAGAAAAATTCGGCTTCGATACCACTCCGCTCGACGATTTGATTCATTGGGGCGACATCATCGATGGGGCGCAGTACCCCACGCCCGAAGCCGCCGTGGCCCTTGCGGAACCCGCCACGCAGCTCGCGCTGGTCATCGAAGCCGCGCCAGAAAACGGGCTGCCCGCAAAGATAATTCCGGAATTGGCTTATCGGCCGCTATCGGAAATGGTAAAGCTGCCCATAGTGGCCAAGTACCTTGAGCCCCTATTGGACCGCCACCGAAAATCCATCGAGATTCTTCGCGAGCGCGCCGACGCCCGCGAAGGAGTCATCTTTTTTGATGTCAGCGACCTGGACCTGGAAGGCTACAACAAATTCATCCCATATCTCTTATATCCGGCATGCATTTATTCCGTGAGTGTAAGCGCATCTGCTGTCCGCGCAAAAGTTTCTCTGGGTACCAATCCCTGGAATCTCGCGAACGCCGACGCTAATCTGGCGTCGCTGGCAGAGAAGTTCGGTGGCGGCGGGCACGCCCGCGTATCAGCCATATCCTTTGACCCGCATGATATTCCTCGCGCCAAGGAAGTTGCCCGCGAACTGGTTGCCGACTTGCGAGCCCGCTGGCGCAAGTAACGTCGGGATGTGAGAATTAAGGTGACCATTTGTTATTTTCCCTCGCATCTGGGAATCCACCCGAGCCATGAATGTATTTGAACTCACGCGCGCGCTAATCGATATTGACTCCGTAACGAATTCAGAAAAACGTGTCGGAGAGTTCCTGTTCGCACACCTTTCAAACCTCGCTAAACGCTACGCCGGGCGGGCGGAGCGAATGGGAGTCGAGTCTGATCGATTCAATGTCATCGCCTATTGGGGCCAGCCAGTCGTGACCCTCTCCACGCACATGGACACCGTGCCGCCATTCTTTCCGTCTCGCGAAAATGAAGAAGTAATTTGGGGCCGTGGAGCTTGTGATGCCAAGGGAATTATTGCCGCCATGATTATGGCCGCCGAGAAACTTCTGACCGCCGGGAAGAAAAATTTCGCTGTACTTTTCGTGGTGGGAGAGGAAGTCAACGGCGCCGGAGCGTTGGTTGCCGCCAAAAATCCTCGCGGCTCCCGCTACCTTATCAATGGCGAACCCACGGAGAACAAAATCGCTCTCGGCACAAAAGGCGCGTTGCGCTTTGAAATCACCGCCAAGGGCCGCGCGGCCCATTCTGCGTATCCCGAGCTCGGCCATTCCGCGATTGAAACTTTGCTGGATGTGTTGCAGGACATTCGCGCTCTCAACCTGCCAGAGGACGAATTGTTGGGCCGCTCCACTCTGAATATTGGCACCATCAATGGCGGTCGCGCTCCCAATGTCATCGCCGATCATGCCCAAGCTGAAATTATGTTTCGCCTGGTGGGCAGCGCCGCCCCCATTCGTGAAGCCTTGGCACAAGTGCTGGCCGGACGCGCCGAGGGGCGCGAACAATACGCCACGCCCGCGCAACGACTGGAGCCATTCCCGGGATTGCCCACTACCGTTGTGTCTTTCACCACTGATATTCCGAGCTTTGGAACAGCGTGGGGAAAGCCATTTCTAATCGGCCCAGGCAGCATTCACGCCGCCCACACCGCCGAGGAGTGCATCTTGAAGCAGCAACTGCTCCAAGCAGTGAACATATATGCCGAAATGGTTTCAACACTGACTTCCGGCGCTTTTGAGACGTAAAGTCGAGCTCCGGTTATCTGCAGCCAAACGTCCGTTATGATATTCCCATGCAAAATTTGACGTTAGCCTAAAAAATAACTTTGATCGCAAATTGAATCTGCCGCTCGGAAACTGTGGTGCGCACCAGAGCCCCGGCAGTACCTGCGGGAGGAGCGCCCGAGGCTCCCGTTGGATCAAAAATATCGGTGTTCCCATCGCCCGGACCCGGAGGCGCAAAATTGGGATGATTCATGATGTTGAACATCTCCACGCGAAACTGCACATTGAAATTCTCTGAGATGCGCCTGATCTTGTTGTTCTTGAAAATCGAGAAATCAAGACTCGTCACACCAGGGCCAGTAAGAACGTTGCGGCCGGAGTTTCCCCGTAGGTTGAAACATCGCAGATCTCCAGGAGGCAGCGGACCGCCAAAAGTGGGAGGAGCCGGATCGCAATTAGCATCGAAGAACGCTTGATTTGGCGCCACTGGGACGCCGAAGCATTGGGTTTTTATATAGGCCGTGGGATTGCCGGGATTAACTGCGGTGCCACATCCCGGACCAGACAGACGATTGGGGTATGCGAAGTCGTCGCTGCTAAGTGTGCCTGCCGGATCGGCGCCGGTTCCCCACGTAGGAGTAAAAGGTACGCCATCACTGGCGGTGAAAATCATTCCGAGTTCCCATCCATTGGTCAGCCATTGCACCGGCCCCGTGAAAGATTTAGCTGTGGGCAGCTCCCATGTGGCATTGATCACCAGAGTCCGGCCCACGTTGAAATCCGATAGCCCTCGCGTGAGCTTCAGATCAAACCAGTCAAGGCTGGAGATAGAGTTGCCGAACGCATCTCCAGCGAGCGTAGCTGAACTGGTATCAATGCTCTTGGCCCAGGTATAGGTGCCCTGCATCTGGAAGCCGTGGCTCAGGCGCTTGGCCAACTGCAGCTCAAGCGCATTGTAGTAAGAGCGTCCCTCATAAAACATTCCGCGTATCGACCCGAATGCTGGGTTAATGGTATTTGGAGGAGCGCATTGCGCAGGGTCGCTCCCATTCGGATCCGTCTGATTACACTGAGCGCTGAAGACGTTCCCTAATACGTCGACCTTCGGCCACAAATATCCGGAAGGAGTCTTGGTTGGTATCACCAGGTCAGCTTCATCAACGCGGAACGGTTGGTGAACGCCGCGAGATCCTACATACGCAACGAATGCCGCCAGGGAGGGCGTGAGCTGGTACTGCAAATTCAGGTTCCATTGCGTTACATAATTGCGTTTGGGGTGAGATTCGATATATGTCGAACGCAATTTATTGGCAGTGATGAGCGCAGGATCCACGAATGGAAAAGTAAGCGGCGGCTCATTGGGCGGCGTAGACCCTACCTTCAGAGCCGTGTACTGAAAAAACGGAGCAGATTGCGTGGTGAGCAGGATGAACTGGTAAGGCAAAGGTAGCACGTCAAAGAGGCCGGCCCCGCCTCGTATCGCCAGCTTTCCGTTATGCAGCGGGTCCCACGCAAAACCAAAGCGCGGCTCAAAGTTGTGCAGAGTCGGATTGTAAAATAATGGGCCGGTGCTTGCACAACCCGGCACCGAAGTGCCGCACACCGGGAGCGGATCGGAAATATTCCGCAGATTTGCAAACTTGCCGTTAGCCTCCGTCGGAACGGTTGTCATTTCGTAACGTAGCCCAAGGTTTAAGGTCAGATTTGGTTTTATGCGCCAATCGTCTTGAACATAGCCGCCAATTATGGATTGGCCGATATTCCTCGGGGTAAGCGAACTAGCCACGCCGCCTTGAAACTTGTTGGGGTTATTTGTAAGGAAATCCGTCAGTGTATTAAAGAACCAAATTCCATTAGGATCCGTGAGTGCTGTCACATTCAAGTCCATGCGCTCAACGGCCGCGCCGAACTTGATGGAGTGTTTTCCCACAGTGTAAAACGCATCATCGTAGCCTTGATACGAGTTCCATCGATACAAATACGTTGGTAAACCGCCTACACCTCCTGGCATGGTGGTCAAAAATCCAGGCACATTTACGACCGCCGCGTCTCTGCCCGCAAACGCCCCTAGCGAGGTGTCTTTTGCCGCAGCGTTAAGAGCCGTGACGCTGGCGTCGTTATCGACCCGTTCGTGGTTGTAGCCGAAGCGCAGCGCGTTCACCAGGGTGGTCGTAAAACTATGGGTCTCTTCCGCCGCAACGATTTGCCTCGCCGACAAGGTGTTGAGGCCGACGTTGCCAAAACTATCAGGGGAATTGTAAGGCGTCTTATCGTAGAGATACGTTCCGAACAAACTGTCTTTATCTGAAAACCTATGGTCAATGCGTGTCGTCACAAAGTTTTCCGTTACGACCTGTTTTCCGTTGAAGACGTGTTGGCACACCAACCCGCCGCCCGCGCACTCCGCGGCGGTAGGAATCGGGTACAGTTGTAAATATTTCAGGATTGCCGGGTCTGTGACGGTAGCCCGCGCCGCAGGTGAAGGGACGAAGTCCACGTTGGCGATTCCCTTGGATTGGCGAATGCCCTCGTAGTCCACAAAGAAAAACGTACGGTTGGGGATGATGCGCCCGCCGAGCGCGCCTCCGAATTGGTTGCGCTTGAAGGGCGCTTTCGGAGCGCCAGCCGACTCGAAATAGTTTTTAGCATCCAGCGTGCTATTGCGAAGAAATTCGTACACACTGCCGTGAAAATCATTAGTGCCGGAGCGGGTGATGGCATTAACAACTCCGCCTGACGTCTTCCCGTATTCAGCGGAGTAGTTGCTGGTCAGCACCGAAAATTCCTGGATCGCATCGACTCCCAGGTTCCCACCCAGCACGCTGCCGGGCGCGCCGTTGGCATAGTCGTTCAGGCTCACACCGTCGAGACGGTAATTGTTTTGTTGCGGGCGCGCACCGGAGATGGTCAATTGTTGCCCGAAGCCGCGGTTACCCCGGTCAGCTCCAGTCGAAAAAGTCGGCTGCGTTTCGATGGTCGAAACTCCAGGTTGCAGCGCCGCCAGGTCCGTCCAGCTGCGGCCATTCAGGGGCAGCTCGCGCACCGTCGTGGCATTGACCACCGCGCTGATGTCGGAGCTAGTGAGTTGCACCGCAGGTGTTTCCGCAGTTACTTCGACGCGGTTCGAAACCGTACCAACATGCAGTGTGACGTCCAGCGTTTGCTGGGCTCCGACGGTCATGTTTATGCCCGTGGTCTCTTCAGGATTGAATCCCGTCGCCGTGACCTTGAGTTGATAAGTTCCCGGCACAAGATTTACCACCGTGTAGAAACCATCTGAGTTCGTAGTGACCTCGCGGTCGACGCCCGTGGCTACGTTGGTGATCACCACGCTGGCTTTAGGTACACCTCCGCCATTGGGGTCGGTGACGGTACCAGAAAGAGTGCCGCCCGCGACTTGGGCATGGGCTGCAGTAGAAAAAACCATGCTTGATATGAAAATAATCGCTGCTAGGCAGCCGGACCAATGCCTTACCGAACCAGTTTTGATTGTCAAAGGACTACCCCTTTGGGCGGAGCCTAGACCCTTCCACGGAGTGGATGCCTTAACGCAAGATTAATTTCTATTTAGACGGGTCAAAATGACAATTTGCCCACCGAAAAACAAACCAACCAAAGGAGATATTCGAGAGCGGCGTTCGACCAATTTCTGCGAAAAAACAGCCACAATTTTGAACAGCAAATATTTAATGAGAATGACTTGGTTACTGAGAAGCTTGCCCGCCTTGCTGTCAAATAGATGACCGGCACGTTATGCCGTCGCGAGAAAACATAGTCTCTACCAGGGTTGTTACGAACTTAAAGAAAGATTAATTTATATTTAGCCGCTTCCTCTGATGCGGGTGCAAACCCTTGCAAATGCCTCAAAATAGCGGCCGAAACGCTTGCCAGGCAACGCTTCCGGCACTGTTGCCGTTGACGGGTTCGGAAGCCGTAGCGTAGCATCGCGTGTCTTTTGTCGCGCCCAATCGTATTTCCACAAGAATCGAATGGAGACAACTTCATGAAGCGCAAGATTTTCGCCGCATGCACTCTCACCGCGTTAATGCCGCTCTTGTCCTTTGCCCAGAGCAAAGAGCCACTCAAACAGGTCGCCACCATTCCGCTGCCTGGCTTGAAAGATGGCGACTTCGATCATTTCACGCCCGACATCGAAGGGCACCGGCTATTTTTAACCGATGAAGAAAACAACAAAGTGGATATCCTCGACACTAACGCCAACAAGCGCGTTCACACCATTGAAGAGGCCAAAGCGCCGCACGCCATTTTGTACCGCAAGGACCTCAAGAAGTTATTCGTAGTGGAAGGTGACGCTTCAGAGGTGAAGATTTACGATAGTGAGAATTTCAAACCGCAAAATGCAATCAAAGTTTCCATCGATGCCGACTCCGTCGCCTATGATCCAGCCACTTCTTATTTATACGTCGTAAATGGCGGCCGCGAAGCCAAAACTCCCTATTCGCTGATCAGCGTTATTGATACCAATAGTGAAAAAAAATTACGTGACCTAAAAATTCCTAACAATCATGTTGAGGCTATCACCCTCGAAAGGTCCGGGCCCCGTATGTTCATCAATATCACCGGCAAGAGCGTGGTTGGCGTAATGGACCGCAACAAGTCCGAACTGTCGGCCACCTGGCCATTGCCCCCGGGCGACAAGGCGAATGTGGCGATGGCCTTCGATGAAGCAAACCACCGCCTCTTCGTCGTCACGCGAGAACCCGGCAAATTAATTGTGCTGAACTCCGAGGATGGCAAGGTTGTCACCGAGCTGCCAGCTGTTGGCATGGTAGATGACGCAGTGTATGACGCGCAGCATAAACGCATATATCTTGCGGGTGACGGGGCACTCAACGTATTCCAGCAAAAAGATGCTGACCACTACGAGCTCCTCGCCAAAATTCCAACCGCATTCCGCGCGAAGACCGGCGTTTTGGTGCCCGAGTGGAATCGCTATTATCTCGGCGTGCCTCATCATGCAGGTAAGGAAGCGGAAGTCCGCGTCTACGAGGTTCAGCCGTAGCGTGCGCTGCCTTCAGGTGAATCATGCGAAGGCGTGATTTTGGCAAAACGTCTTTGGGCGTTCTGGGCGCCGCGGTACTTGCTGCCCCTTCCGAAGCAGCGCGGGCCGAAGCCGCGAGCGCCGTTTCTGTCAGCGACTTTCCAAAGACTCCAGGACTTACGCGGTACGTTGGACAATTTGTCCTGCAAACCAAATACGAAAATATTCCGGCGGAAGTCATCGAGCTCGGCAAAAAATCGATCCTCGATGGCTTCGGGCTGGCCTTAGCTGGTTCGCGCGCGGAAAGTGGACCGATTTCGCGCAAGTATATCGAGCAATGCGGTGCTAATCCGAAGGCCACCGTGATCGGTACCGCAATGAAAACCTCGCCGCGTTTCGCTGCGCTGCTGAACGGCATTTCCATTCATGCTGATGATTTCGATGACACGCAGCTCGCCGCCGCAAAAGATCGCGTCTACGGATTGCTGATGCACCCCACCGTTCCTGTGCTTCCCGCAATTTTTGCGCTTGCGGAACAGCGGCCTGTCAGCGGCAAAGACTGGCTGTTGGCTTATCAAATTGGCGCCGAGGTGGAATGCAAAATCGCCGAGGCTATTTCGCCGCGCCACTACGAAGATGGCTTCCATACCAGTGGCACCTGCGGCCCGTTCGGTTCCGCGGCGGCTTGCTCAAAGCTGCTTGGCTTTGATCTGAAAAAGACGCTCAATTCCTTTGGATTGGCCGCCGCCCAATCGGGGGGCTTGCGCGAAAATTTTGGTACCATGACCAAACCCTTCCAGGCTGGACACGCCGCGGAGAGCGGTTTGGTCGCTGCTGAACTGGTCGCCTTGGGTTGGACTGCGGCCGAGCAAATTCTCGAAGCGGAACGCGGTTTTTTTCACGCCGCGGGCGGCTCCTACGACCCTTCCGCGATCATGAATCGCCTGGGACAACCCTGGACTTTCGCGGACCCCGGCGTTTCGTTGAAGCCTTATCCGTCCGGTTCGCTCACGCACCCAGCCATGACCGAGCTCGCGCGCCTGATAAAAGAAAACAATATCCAGGCCGCCGAAGTGGAGAAAGTCGATGTCGGCGCTAACCACAACATGGTTACCACGCTGCTTCACCACAATCCCCAAACCGGCCTCGAGGCAAAATTTAGCATGGAATTTTGCATCGCCATTCTGCTCCTGGAGCACAAGGCTGGCCTGAGTCAATTTTCAGACAAAGTAGTTCAGCGCCCGGATGTAAAGGAAATGATCCGCAAAGTTAATTTCTACGTCGATCCTCAAGCGGAGAGTGCGGGTTTCGACAAGATGACCTCCATCCTGAAAATCACTCTCAAAAACGGCAAGGTCATCACCGGGCAAGCCGCGTTTGGCAAAGGCAGTCCCGCGAATCCCATGAGCTTCGATGAAGCCTCCGAAAAATTTCGAGGTTGCGCGGATTTTGCCGAGTGGCCGCAAGCCAAGACCGAAAAAATAATCGCCTTCGTCAAAGCACTCGAGACTGCTCCAGACGTCTCCGCATTGACGCCACTGTTGTCTTCCGCGGCTGCCGGATAAACGGAAACATGAAAACCTTCCATATCGCGGTCATCGCCGGAGACGGCATCGGCAAGGAAGTGGTGCCAGAAGGCATCCGCGTGCTCGAAGCAGCTGGAAAGCGCTTCGGTTTCCAATGGAGGTGGCAAGAATTTGACTGGAGCTGCGAACGATACGTACAGACCGGGAAAATGATGCCGGATGATGGCCTACAACAATTAAAGCCGTTTGACGCAATTTTCCTAGGCGCCGTTGGTCACCCAAGCGTCCCCGATCACGTTTCGCTTTGGGGGCTCTTGATTCCAATCCGCCGCACTTTCCGGCAGTACGCTAATCTTCGTCCCGTGCGGCTTTTCGAAGGCATAGAATCCCCGCTGAAAAATTGGAAACCGGGCCAGATCGATTTCACCATCGTCCGCGAAAACAATGAGGGCGAATATTCCAACATCGGCGGCCGCCTGTATGAAGGCACCGAAGATGAAATGGCCGTTCAACAAACCGTATTCACGCGCCGAGGCGTGAATCGTGTGATGCGTTTCGCATTCGAGTTGGCTCGCAAACGAAAAAAGCATCTAACGTCCGCGACCAAATCCAACGGCATCATTCACACCATGCCTTTTTGGGATGATTGCTTCCGTGCCTTGGCCGCCGAATATCCGGACATCCGCACCGATCAATATCACATCGACATTCTCACCGCTCACTTCGTGCGTCATCCCGATTGGTTCGACGTCGTGGTCGGGTCCAATCTTTTTGGCGACATCCTCTCCGATCTTGGGCCAGCCGTGGTCGGATCCATTGGCATCGCTCCGTCCGCAAATCTCAATCCCGAAAAAAAATTTCCGTCCATGTTTGAGCCGGTTCACGGTTCTGCGCCGGATATCGCCGGAAAAGGCATTGCCAATCCCATCGGCCAAATCTGGTCCGGCGCCATGATGCTCCGTCATCTCGGCATTGAAGAAGCTGCGGATGCGGTCGAGGCGGCAATTTCCGCAATTCTCGCGAAGTCTAAGGTGCGCACGCCGGATATTGGCGGGAAATCCAGCACGAAAGATCTGGGTGAAGCCATTGCCGCGCAAGTTAGCGGAGCCTAACTTTTCAAAAGACTTCGCCGCTACAGGTGCCAATCTCAATTCATAAGATGCCGACAGCATGAAATCTAAATCGAGCAAATCTAAAACCGCCGATCCTTTGCCAATCACTCGCCGCAAACTTTTCGAATGGGCGGGCCTCGCGCTTACCGCCGCCGCCGTGCCTGCTCCGGCCCTTGGCGCTTTGACATCGCCTCAACAATCCACCACCTCGAAATCCAGCAGCGGCGTCATGAACACCCTCAGCACGTACATGAGCGAAGCCGCCAGCCGTCCGCTTCCGGACGAGGTTGTTGAGAAAACCAAGCAGCACATCCTCGACACATTCGGCGCCATGGTTTCTGGATCGAAATTGCTTCCGGGCCAGCGCGCCTTGCAATTTGCGCAGTCCTATGGCGGAAAAGAAATCTCCACAGTGGTCGCATCCAATCTGATGTGCGGGCCAATTGAAGCCGCGCTGACCAACGGCATGTTGGCTCACGCCGACGAAACCGACGATTCCCACTCGCCATCGCAGTCGCATCCCGGTTGTGCGGTTGTGCCCGCTGCGTTTGCCGCCGGGGAACAATTTCAGATTAGTGGAACGCATCTGTTGCGCGCCGTGGCCCTGGGCTACGACGTCGGAACCCGCGTCACCATGACTCTCGGCGGACAAAAATTTGAAGTCGAGAGCCACTGGAGCACCCACAGTATCTCTCCCCACTTTGGCGCCGCCGCTGCCGCTGCCTGCGCGGCCAATCTCAACGCACAGCAAATGCGATGGATGTTGGGCTATACCGCGCACCAATCTTCCGGCCTCGGCGCCTGGAATCGAGACCCTGATCACATCCAGAAAGCATTTCTTTTTGGTGGCATGAATGCCCGCAGCGGCGTCACCTCTGCACTGATCGTTAAGTCCGGCTGGACCGGCGTCGACGATATTTTCTCCGGCAAGGATAATTTCTTCCAGGCCTACAATCCGACTGCCG
Source organism: uncultured Acidobacteriota bacterium (assembly GCA_963733775.1). GTDB lineage: Bacteria > Acidobacteriota > Terriglobia > Acidiferrales > UBA7541 > Acidiferrum. The sequence goes on from CAVTEE010000009.1 coordinate 84,484, forward strand.
ATCCCTCAGGTTTGATCGAGAAAATTGGCGAGCGCTACGAAGTCACCCGCACTAACATTAAAAAATGGCCGGTCGGCTCGCCCATCCAGGCCGCGCTCGACGCGCTTGAAATTCTTCGCAAGGAGCATCCCTTCGACGCCGGCCACGTGCAGCAAGTCAAAATTCGGCTAGCCACCGACGAAGCGGCCATCGTCAACAATCGAGAAATTCCCGACATCTGCGTCCAGCAGATGCTGGCCGTGGCCCTCCTCGACAAAACTGTAAGTTTTGCTTCCGCTCATGACCTGGCGCGCTTGAAAGATCCGGTGACGTTGCGCGAACGGGCGAAAATTACCTTGATCCCAGACGCCGAACTCGAAAGCCTCATGCCGCTTCGCGTCGCCATTCTGGAACTCACCTTGAGCGATGGCACGCAACTTCGCCAGCGCGTGGACAACGTTCGTGGCACGCCAGAAAATCCGATGACACGCGAGGAAGTTCTAGCCAAATCCCGCGACCTCATAACTCCTATTCTGGGCGAGCGCAAATGTTCCGCGCTCATCGGCAAAGTGATGACTCTCGAAAACCTGCGCGACATTCGCGAGCTTCGTCCGCTTCTCCAACTCCAATGATCCTTCTCAAATCTATCCAACAGGTGCGCTTGAGAACTTCTCCAGCACTCTGTGGCGCTCGGTCGGAGGAATAATGATTCATTCAGACAAGACTTTAATCCAAGGCCGAGGCAGCGCAGCTATATCGCGCCGCCAAATTATCCGTCTCGCCAGCCTCTCCAGTGCTCTCGTGCTTTCGCCCAAGTTCGCAAAGGCTGCTGAATTTCTCGTATCAGACGAGACGCCCAACAAAGTCAGCGAAATCATGCAGCAACTCAGCGCTTATATGGCCGCTGCTGCTACCCGCGCCCTGCCGGAAGAAGTGAACGAGAAGGCCAAGCAACACATTCTCGATACGTTTGCCGCCATGATTTCAGGCTCGGGCCTCGTCCCCGGCCGCGCAGCGTTGGAATTCGCGCGCGCGTACGGCGGAAAGCAAGTGGCCACCGTGGTGGCCTCCAACATTGTCTGCGGCCCGATTGAAGCCGCATTCGCTAACGGCGTGCTGGCCCATTCCGACGAAACCGACGATTCGCACGGGCCATCACGCTCACATCCCGGTGTCTCCACCGTTCCAGCCGGGTTTGCTGCGGGTGAACAATACGCCATCAGCGGAGCACAATTCGTGCGCGCAGTTACCCTCGGATACGACATTGGCACGCGCGTGTCGATGAGTCTTGGCGGTCCTTCGTACCAGGCCCTCACTCACCGTAGCACCCACGGAACAGCAGCCTGCTTCTGCGCTGGTGCGGCAGCCGCATGTGCCGCAAGTCTGAACGAAGAGCAGATGCGCTTGATGTTGGACTACACCGCGCAACAAACCTCCGGAATAGGCGCATGGTCGCGCGACGCCGCGCATATGGAAAAAGCATTTCTGTTCGCTGGAAAACCCGCCTTCGTTGCGGTCTTGGCGGCAACTCTCATTCGCGCCGGATGGAGCGGCGTGGAAGATATTTTTTCCGGCAGCGATAATTTTTTCGAGGCATTCGCGCCCCGCGAAAATGGCGCAGTGAAAGCCGATCCTTCAGTGCTGGTTGACAAATTAGGCGAACGCTATGAAATCACCCGCACCAACATCAAGAAGTGGACCGTCGGCTCACCGATTCAAGCTCCGCTCGATGCGCTTGCCGGCTTTTTCAAACAGCGCTCTTTCTCAGCCGACGACGTGAAAAAAGTTACCGTGCGTATCGCCACTGACGAAGCCAACACTGTTAGCAATCGCGACATTCCCGACATTTGTCTCGAGCACATGGTCGCGGTAATGCTCCTCGACAAAACCGTCACCTTCGCCACCGTCCATGACAAGGCCCGCATGAAGGATCCAGCGGTCCTGAAACAACGCGCCAAGGTAGAAGTACTCGCCGATCCCCGTATTGACGCTCGTCGTCCCCGGCGCGAAGCCATCGTCGAACTGACTTTTAACGACGGCACGCAGCTCACGCAATGGGTTCGCGATGTTCGTGGCACTGCCGAGAATCCCATGACCCGTGAAGAAGTTGTAGACAAAGCCCGCGACCTGATCGCGCCGGTTCTGGGAACTGCCATCACCTCAACGCTGATCGATAAGTTACTAGCCCTCGAAACTCTGCGCGACGTCCGCGAGCTTCGGCCCGCACTCCAAAAGAGCTAACCCCCAAACCATGATCACCCCTCCAGCGATCGAGTCAGCAGCCTCTTCGCCCTCGCGCAAGAAGCCTTTTTACACCGGCCTTTCGTTTCAGGTACTCGCCGGCGTGGCCATTGCAATCATTCTCGGCTACGTGAGCCCCGCCACTGCCACGGCGATGAAGCCGCTTGGCGATGCTTTCATCCGCCTGATCACCATGATCATCACTTTGGTGATTTTTTGCACCCTGGTCACCGGCATCGCCGGAATGGACGACATGAAAAAAGTCGGCCGAGTCGGCGGCAAGGCGCTTCTGTATTTTGAAGTGGTCTCCAGTCTTGCGCTGCTTATCGGACTTCTGGTCGGAAATCTCGTGCACCCCGGGAGCGGCTTCAATATCAATCCGGCTACGTTGGACGCTGGCGCCGTAGCGCAATACGCCGGGCAAGCTAAAGCGCAAAGCATTACAGAATTCCTTGTTCATATTATTCCCAATACCGTCGTGGACGCCTTCGCCAAGGGTGACATTCTTCAAGTGCTCCTCATCTCCCTCCTATTTGGTTTCGCGCTCTCCATCGCGGGCCCGCGTTGCAAACCTCTGGTCGATATGTTGGCCGCTCTTACTCAAGCCGTCTTCGCGGTGGTGGCTATCCTGATGCGCTTTGCGCCCATCGGAGCTTTCGGCGCCATGGCGTTTACGGTCGGCAAGTACGGATTGGCCTCCTTAGGTCCGCTTGCAAAGTTGATCGCGACGCTTTACCTCACTTCAATTTTTTTCGTGGTCATTATCCTGGGCGCTATCGCGAGATTCTCAGGCTTCGGCATTCTTCGCTTTCTGTGGTTTCTTCGTGAAGAGATCCTTCTGGTGCTGGCCACCAGTTCCTCTGAGCCCGCGCTGCCGAGTCTCATGAACAAGCTCGAAAAGCTGGGATGCTCTCAAGCCCTCGTCGGCTTGGTAGTCCCGACCGGCTACACCTTCAACGCCGACGGCACCAGCCTATACATGACCCTTGCCGCGCTCTTCGTGGCCCAAGCCACTAATACCCACCTGACTCTGCTGCAGCAGTTCACGATTTTAGGCGTCGCGCTACTCACCTCCAAGGGCGCAAGCGGAGTGCAGGGCGCAGCTTTTATCGCCTTGGTGGCCACCATGATGGTCATCCCCACCATTCCCGTAGCTGGCATGGCGCTCATTCTCGGCGTCGATCGTTTTTTGAGCATGTGCCGCGCGGTGGTGAACATGATTGGCAACGCTGTCGCCACCCTGGTCATTGCCCGCTGGGAAAATGAACTCGATCGAAACATCCTAAGATCCCAATTACAAGCCAGCTCAACGTTCAGCTAAAGCTAAACGGTGAGCTAGTAGCGCACTTCGCGCTCGCCGAAGTCTTACCAAAGACTCTGGCCAGTTCAAATACAGATTGTGCGTTGCCACTCTTTCGTGGCTGTTGGGTATATGGCAATACACGAATTTTTAGGAGTTCGTAAGTCTACGAAAGCCGAAGGAAATATTATGGCGGAGAGGGTGGGATTCGAACCCACGGTAGGATTTCTCCTACACTCGCTTTCGAGGCGAGCTCTTTCAACCGCTCAGACACCTCTCCGCTGCGATGACGATTCATCGTAGCAGAGCCCTTCTATTCACAGCAATTCGTTCTACAAACGATGAAGACTTACCTGGCGTCATGGCGATTACTGGCGTGCTTGCTGGCGCCGTACGGCGAAAAAAGATTGCAGCACCTCACTGCATTCTGAACCCAGAACCCCAGATGTAACCTGCACCCGATGATTCAACTCTGGATGGGAAAGAACTTCAAAGCAGGATTGCACCGCGCCGCCACGCGGCTCCGCGGCTCCATATACCAATCGAGGCACACGGGCTTGAATCATCGCTCCCGCGCACATGCTGCATGGCTCAATCGTTACGTACAGCGTGGTATCCGTGAGGCGGTAGTTGCCGATTATTCTTGCCGCTTCGCGTAACGCAACAATTTCCGCATGCGCTGTGGGATCACAATCGCGAATGGTGCGATTCCCGGCGCGCGCCAGTATTTTTCCTTCGTGCACCAGCACCGCGCCGATTGGCACCTCACCACTAGCGCCCGATTCGCGCGCCTCCGCCAACGCTTCCCGCATAAATTCGATATCAGTGTTCACGTTCGTCGAGAATAACATGGACGCCCGCGTCGCCTTGACAATTGCGAGCCGGCGAAAGACACTACCGCTCGCGTCACGCTCACGTTATTTATCCCAAGGAATAAATAGGTAATCGTTCGTTCGGCCGCGCTTGAAAGAACGATATACTTTTGCCTGCCTTTAAAAATTTTTTGCGAAAGCGCAGAAACGCGAAGCAGACCAACCTAAAAAATGGAAATTCGACGAGATCCCATAACCCAAAGCTGGGTAGTCCAGGGCCAGAAAGAATCGCTCGAGGACTTGCCGCAAAAATGTCCGTTCGATCGGCCCGAATCCGAAGGCAAAGCCATTTTGCTTTCGCCCGCTGAAGGTGTCGCGCAAGTGCGGGTGCTTCCTCATCCCGATCCGTTGTACCGCATCGAAGGCCAGCCCGGCCGGTTTGCCGACGGTATCTATGACAAAATGGGCCCGACTGGCGCGCATGAAGTTGTCATTGAGACCCCCCACCACGACCGCCGATTCTCGCAATTCAGCGATGACGAAATTGATCGCGTCCTGACCGTCTGGGCTTCACGCATCGCCGATTTAAAAAAAGACGTGCGCTTCAAGTACATCAGTGTCTTCAAAAATCAAGGCTTGGAAGCCGGTGAAGAGTGGTCCCACGCACACTCTCAGGTGACCGCCACCATTTTTGTTCCGCGTCGCATCAAGTACGAACTGAACGCCGCGCATGAATGGTTCAAGGAGCGAGAACGCTGCATTTTCTGCGACATGGTGCGGCAGGAAGAAAAGAAAGGCACCCGCATCGTCGACGTGCAGGGCGAATATTACGCGCTTTGCCCGTACGCTTCGCGCGTACCGTATGAGATTTGGCTGCTCCACCGTAAACACAACCACCTGTTCGAGCAGCCGCACTCCGGCTCGAACCGCAAGAATTTCGCGGCTCTATTAGGGCGGGTGCTGCGCCGCCTGGAAAAACTCTCCCCGGCATTTCACATGGTCGTTCACACCGCGCCAAACACGCGAAGCAAAAAAGGCGAATTGGCCGGCTACTGGAAAACCCTGTCGGAAGATTTTCACTGGCACATCGAGATTTTGCCGATCGTCGAAAAGCGCAGCAAGTCCTACAGTATTAAAGAAGTCTATTTCAACGGGGTATTCCCGGAGCAAGCCGCCGAGCGTTTGCGTTTGCTGGACCCCAATTCATGATCCGTCGTTTCAGACATCCCGCTCACAACTCGCAGCATGGCGGCATTCTGAGCAGTCTGATCAGTCTTCTTTTTCTGCTCGTTTTTTGTTTTGTTCTTTACGCCGCCCGGCGCCCTCTCCTCCGGCTCGCTGGCGAATCCTGGGTCGTCGAAGATCCTCTTCAACAGTCGGACGCGCTGCTGCTCCTCGGCGATGATAATTTCTTTGCCGACCGGGCCACTCGCGCCTCAGAGTTGTATCGCCAAAAATTGGCCCCGGTCGTTGTCGCTAGCGGACGCCGTCTGCGTCCCACCGCAGGTGTCGCCGAATTGATGGAACACGACCTCATCGAACGCGGAGTCCCCAAAGACCGCATCATCCGGTTTCCGCAGGATGCTGACAATACCCGAGAAGAGGCCCAAGCCCTGCGAGCCCTTGTCGTCGAGAAGAACTGGCACAGCGTTATTGTAGTGACCTCCAACTACCATACCCGCCGCGCCCGCTACATCTTTGAACGCGTCTTTCCAGACTCTGTGGCCGTCCGCGTGGCCAGCGCCCGCGACGGAGGATTTGACCCCGAACATTGGTGGGAAAACCGCAAGTCTTTGAAATTGTTCACGGGGGAACTGGTCGCCATGCTGGTCGCGACCTGGGAATTGCGCAGAGATTCCGTCCATACGACCCATTCCTCACTGGCCTATTCGTCGCCAGCACCAGTCCACGCCTAGTGCTCCAGTAGAAACAATGTAATTTGCCTCTCATTGTTGTTTACTCCACCCCGGTCGTATACTATCTACACTCTTCTGAGTCGCGGCCCTGCCCGGCCCTGCGAAGCGGCTTCGAACCCCAAATTCGACGGCGAGGTGTTGTCTCCATGTGGAAAAACGAAGAACGCAAGCCTCAAGGAATTCCGGAGAGGCCTAGCCCTCCTGGCACGCAAGTAAACCAACCAGGATTTGGCAACGCTCCCAGTACCCCGGCGTTTACGCCTCAGTCCACCCCGCTACCTTCACGCCCGACGCCATCAGCGCCGCGCGGAAATGCCAGCATAGGACAGGGAATCCGCATCAAAGGCGAAGTCACCGGCAGCGAAGACCTTTATATGGACGGTGTGGTCGACGGGAAGCTCAACCTGACCAACGGTAGTTTGACCATCGGGCCAAACGGCACCGTAAAAGCAGATGTTATCGCTCGAGAAGTCATCGTACACGGGCGCATCGAGGGCAAAGTCACCGGGCGGGACAAGGTCCAGCTCATGAGTACCTGCCATGTGACTGGCGAGGTTCAGACCGAACGCCTGGCTATTGAAGAAGGCGCGCTGCTCCGGGGCAAGGTCGAGGCAGGCAGGCTGGCTCCCAAGACGGAAGCAAAGAGCTCTGGGCCTACCGGCAGCAGCAAATCCGGGGAAGCTTTGCCGGCCACTTCGAGTTCATCCGCAGATTAACTCATGACCCTGCTGAATAAATTCGGCATCGGCCCGCAAAGTAACGCATCTCGAAACTCGCGGCCCAGTGGCCCTTCGACTGCCGGCTCAAAACCGCTCTCGGCTACTCCTCCGAGTACCAGTGCAGGGTCTCCCGGCTCGTCCCGCGTCCCCGAACAAGCTGCCACCCGCGTATCCAATGGCCTGAAGGAATTTCTCTGGAATCTCGACGGCCTCGGCCGCGGAACTCTGCTCGATCTCGGAGCCGCCTGGCAGACCACCCTGAATTTCTTTATCGAGCGCAACTTCCGTGTCTCTACCGAAGACATTTTGCGCGGATGGAAAAACTTCCTCGATGAAGACGAGGCCGCGTTACGCGAGAATTCGGCGCTGCGTGAAACGCTCGACACTACTTCCGAAGGCCGCGCATCTCGTTTCCTGAAGTCCAATCTGCAATATAAGCCGGCTTCCTTCGATGCTGTCCTGCTTTGGGATGCCTTGGATTACCTGGACCCGGCCATGACCAGGCAAACCGTCGCCTGTATCACCGAGTTGTTGCGACCTGCCGGCATTGTTCTGGCCATGTTCCACAGCAAAAAGGCCGAAGCATTTCAGCGTTATCGCGTCGCGGATTCAAACACTCTGCAGGTCGTTCCGGCCAGGAGCCTCACGCCGTTTTACAAGGTGTATCAAAACCGTGAAATTCAAGACCTCTTCAGCCAATTCCGCACCACCAAATCCTTCGTCGGCCGTGACCAGCTCCGCGAAAATTTATTTATTAAATAAAATCGCAAAACCAATAAAATCCTGATACAAAGCTGTGAGTTTTGCCCTCTCTTCGCTTGCACTGTTTTTTCTTCAGGAGTACAAACTCACCGTGAGCTCAAAATGCTCCGGAGGGGAACATGACTCCACCGGACTTCGAGCGAAACAAAAGCTGATCACACCGCTTTTGCGGTGCGAGTCGCCCGAAACAGCTACGCTTTACGGCGAACTTTTTGAGACGACACAGCAAAACGAAAAGGGGAGCCATCGGCTCCCCTTTTTGCATTTCGGCGTGGCTTAAATTTCAAAACGTAAAAGTTAATAAGACGATATTTCCGACCCAACTGCTGGATTTGCGCTCAATTTATTGCGCTTGATGGTTGTTGTGATGATGCGAAACTTGGCGGTGGTGGTGCCGCCCTCTCGAATGCCGGTGATGATGCCGGTCGTGCGATGAAGCGCGATTTGTCGTTTGGGGCTCCGCAGGGCGCGCTGTCGTCAAGACAGGGGTAATCGCCAACACGAGCAGTGCTAAGAAAAGTTTCATAATAAAATCCTCACTGGAGTAAATGCTGGGTAGCCCTATTCAACCACACAGTGGCCCGAAAGTCTTCAAATATTCGACAAAATCCGCCAAAAGCGACGTAACTCAAACAATACTTAGCCAGAAATATCTCGTCGGCCACAATGCCCACAAACCGACAGTTCACTTCCAGGGTTTACTGACTTCCGGAGCTACTTGCTCCAGTATTAGTTGCCAGACTTCCGGATCATGTAGTGAGTAGCGCTTCGATCGAGCTGCACGAGTCGCTTCGGGAGCAACGTCGGCTTCTTCTTCATTCTCCCCATCCGTTAAAAGGACACTTCGATCGCAAGCGGCGAACAGTTCCTTGCTTCCCTCGGGCTTGTAAATCCCAATGATCGTCGGGTGATAACGAAGCGCTCGCTCATAAAGCTTGGACAGGCTCTGAATGCAGCGTTTGAGGCTGGCGCCAATCGCCAGCGACCACATCACCCCGTGCTGCCGTAACTCATATTTCTTTTCCCGGCCAGCCTCAACAAACCGCTGAATATCCTTTTCAGACGCTCCCGCAAAAAAGAACAACTCGTCGAAGTCCCGCTGCCGTACCAATTCCGCCTCACGCTGCGGCAATCCCGTATTCTGCGCGAGTTCCCGAGGCGAAAGGGAACTCAACGCCACCACCGGCACTTTCGTTTCTTCTGACAGCTCTTCCAACGCGTTCGCCGCTGCCGGCAACGTTTCCGCCAACGGCACGCACGTGAATCTTCCCAGCCGAATGGTCTTCTCCGGCCGCAAATTGAAATAGCCTTCCGGCAGGAACACTCCGCTGCCACCTTCAGCAATAAACGGATGCGTGTGCGCATGTTTCCGCCGCGCCGCATCAAATTCCAGCCGCGAACGGTTGGTCACCCACACCGCCGGAATCCCGGCGTGGTCCAGCGCAGCCGTGAATTCATCCAGTCCAGCCACGCTCCGCCCGCGCTCCGGAATCAACCCATCAACAGCCACATAGAGAACGCACGGCGTTTGGCGCAAGCAAGCTCCAATCTGCAGAATCATTCTATACTCCAGCCATGGTCTCGACCACTTTGAGAGTCTGCTGCGTGTAGGTGTAACAGACGATTAGAACCGAGGGCCTCGTTGCAGGACCGATCTGATATCTATCTCGCTCGCACCGTAAGCGTCTCCAACACCGCCCTTGTCTTGGTACCTTGTTCGGCACTCAACGATAGGCCTTTCATATTCGCCAGCCGTTGTAATTCCGCATACTTCGCGGGCCCCGCATCAGCACTGACCTTGGTAGAGATCTCGAGAATGTTCCCCGCCGGCCATTCCCACAGTTCCAGTGCAAGTTTGCGAAATGGCGACTGAGCCTTGGTTTCCCACTTCATTGATTTGATGGTGGCGATTTGTATCACCCGGGCCCAATCAATCGCGACGCCTGCCTCGCGCAACAGTCTTTCTTGCAGCGGGTTGAGCAGACCGGAAATGTCCTTGCCCATTTCAGGCACATGCAAGGTCTTATACTTGCGCCGAACTGAGTAGGAAGTGTTTTCTCCGGCTCCAGTCCGATCGATCTCGCACGGAAAGCGCTCGCGAAGGCGGGAGGTGTCGACCTGCAGGCTGTCAGGCACGCGCACTTTCACCGTGAGGTCGTTATCCGCTCCCTGCCTGACTCGCACAATCACACCCTGCTTCAGGAGATCAAGCGCGTCGGTGTCGAAAAAATAGACTCGCGTCGCCGTCTCTTTTTCAAAACTGAGGGATGCAATCACAGTTTGGATCGTCGCAGGGGAAAGCAAGAGCTTGACCTCTACCGGACACGTTTCTTCCGCCTGCAGCGCGGGGCTTAGAAACTGGAGAGCACAAATAAAGGCGAATACGCGCTTCCAGTCGTTTTTCCTGAAACTGGCGGAATGATTGTTCATCCATCTAATACTAGTTTCAAGCGCACCTGCTGGCTCCTGTCACAAGTAACAATTTCCAAACCGCTGCAATCGTAGTGGACTCGAAGCCCGCGGTGATACCTGATCCGGGAAAAGCGCCTGTTGCAACAATCGCTCGAACCCTGGTCAGCCCAAGCGCAGGTCGTATTGCTGTGCCGTCATTTTTCACCATGAGCCAAAGCAAAAATGTGCCCAAGCCGTATTTTCAGTTGGGTTTTCTCCGCGTCGATTCACATAGTGAGATAGGCTTTCCTTGTCATTTTCGACTGCAGTCTGGAAATCAGTGACGACAGCTAAATCCTCTTGATTGACTTGCGTGGATAGATACTCCTAAGATACGCCGAGAATGGAGGACCCACGAACACCACCCAAAAGCCCGACGACAACATCGCGATATCGCATCATCGAGAAGCTCATTTTTGAGCAAAAAACGACAAAATCAGCAAGATCCTGCAAGAGAGATCGTGCCTAAGAGCCTAGGGTTTATCGGGAGGATGTTTGGCGCTCGAACGAAGTCCTCTTTTGACACTGTGCATCGCCAAACCCGCACTCGCGCGCATGCGTTTCCGCGAACGGGAGAAACATCAACTTGAACTTGCCGTTGCACTCTATAGTGGCCGAAATAAGGAGCACAAATTGTGACTGAGTCAACGCCGCACGTGCGGGTCATTGAGGAAACGGCTGCGTACTGGAGGGTTGTATTCGATTATCCACCCTTCAATATTATGGACGCGACCATCTACGAAAACCTCCAGGATCTGCTCGTTCGGATGGACAGCAACCCGAGCCTGCGTGTCGTCGTATTCGAGAGCGCGAGTTCTGATTTCTACCTGGCCCACTTTGACTTAACCGGCAAGATCGGAAACATCATGACAGCTGTCGGGCCTTCCGGCCTCCCGATCCTGATAGATACATTCGTCCATCTCACCAAGTCTCCGGTGGTCAGCATCGCGAAGATCCGAGGCTGCGTCCGGGGCGTGAGCAGCGAGTTCGTCCTTGCCTGCGACATGCGCTTCGCGTCGAGCGAGAACACACGACTAGGCCAACCCGAAGTCGGCGTGGGACTACATCCGGGCGGCGGCGGTGCGGAACGCCTGCCGCATTTGGTGGGCCGAGGGCGCGCGCTCGAAATCGTTCTCGGCGCGGAGGATTTCGACGGCTACACTGCGGAAAGATACGGATATGTCAACCGGGCGCTTCCGGACGCGAAACTGGACGGCTTCGTAGACGCGCTCGCGCGCCGGATCGCCTCCTTCGACCGGCGTGCTATAGCCGCCGCAAAGAATCTCGTCAACCAAGTCTCGTTGCCATCCGCCGACGAGCTACTCGATGCGATTACCTCCTTTGAGACAGCGTTGACGTGGCCTGAAGCGCAGCGGCGGATCCAAGTTTTGTTGGAGCGCGGACTGCAACGCGACGCCGACTTCGAGAAAGCGTGGCCCGAGGTACTCGGCACGCTCCTCGACACCGAAATCAGTAGTCAATCCTCGTTACAAAAGAAAGGAAGCACACTATGAAATCCACCAAACCAAGTATCGTTTTCTGCCACGGGCTCTGGGCCGATGGCTCCTGCTTCAGCAAGCTAATCGTTCCCCTTCAGGCTGAGGGCTATGAGTGCATTGCAGCGCAGTACGGCCTCAACACAACGGCAGAGGACGTCGCTTTAGTGAAAGCAACGATCGGCCGGATCAGCAGCCCCGTCATTCTCGTCGGCCACTCCTACGGCGGAAGCGTCATCACCGGCGCCGGAACCGACGATCGCGTTGTCGGGCTGGTTTATATCTGCGCGCTCGCTCCGGACGCCGATGAAACGTCTCAGACCCAACAGTCCAAGTTCCCGAAGACCGACGTCTTCTCCCACATTGAAGTCGTGGATGGGCGTATCTGGCTGCGTCCGGAGGGCACGAAGTATTTCTGCGGGGACCTTTCGGAGCAAGAGCAGAAGCTCGTTTGGGCAACCCAGGGCGTCCCCCAACCCGACCTGTTCAACGCGAAAGTCGGGGGAACCGCTTGGAAGTCGAAGCCGAGCTGGTACATCGTCGGAAAAAAAGACCACACCGTGCATCCTGACTTGGAACGCTTCTTCGCCAAGCGCATGGGCGCAACCACCTATGAGCTCGATAGCAGCCACGTGCCGATGCTCTCCCAACCGGAACGGGTGCATCGATGTAATCCGTACCGCCGCAAAAGGCCATCAAGGAGCCACCGCAACAGCGTAAGCGGGTAACACAAACAAAAAGGGCGAGCAAATTATTTGCTCGCCCTGCATTGCGCAGCGGGCCAATCACCGCTGGTGTTGGGTTGTTATCTGCCTGAGTTGGTCGCGCTTCCCGTGGATTGTCCGTTAGCCTTGGGAATGCTCACGTAGCCGCGCACCTGATCTTTTCCTACTTTGTTGATCACCACTTCTTCAGGCTGATGCCTGCTTGACGTGTACGCTTGTCCCTTTCTCTCGCTCCATATTTACTTGCATTAATAAATTATCTTAAGTAAGGTTAATCAACCTCCGACAGTCCCCGGCTGAATTGGAATTAGCCCTAGGAATATGCTGCGTTCGACTCTTTCGATATTTATTCTTGTCGGGACATTTCATTTTCTTTTCCCTGAAGTAGCCTTCTCCCAGGGTGAAACTACCAGCGCGATCAACGGCCAGGTCAGCGATGCAAGTGGCGCGCCGGTGCCAAGGGCCGCGGTGACGGTCACGAATAAGGAGACTGGACTTAAGCGAGCGGCAAGTACCGATGACTCGGGCCGGTTCAACTTTCCACAACTGAAGCCCGGTGCGTATTCGGTCAAGGTGGAGGCAGAAGGCTTCGAATCACAGCAGAATGATGCTGTATCTGCCGGCCTTGGCCAGAAGCAAACTGTCGATTTCATCGTCAGGGTTGCCCAGGCTAAGGAGAGCATCGAGGTCGTGAGTGAAGCCGCGATTCTCAACCCCGAGAATGCAAATACCTCGACGACTCTTAACGGTCGCGCGCTGGAGAATCTTCCAAATCCAGGTGGTGATTTAACCTACCCTCTTCAGTTTGCCGCCGGTGCTCTTGTCAACACCGCTGGCAGCGGCAATGATTTCGTTGGCGGTACGAATGGGTATGGCAACGTTGAGTTCAATGGACTTCCCGCCCTGTCAAACGGCTATATCGTCGATGGCCTGGAAACCAACGATCCGTTGACGAATCTGAATAGCGGACTCTCGACCAACCTGGTCCTGGGATTGAATTCGGTATCGGAAGTGACCGTCAACACGCTTTCCTATTCTGTCGATCAGGGCCGGTACGGCGCGTCGCAGGTCAACTACGTTACCAAGTCCGGTTCAAACCAGCTTCATGGGAATCTGTATGAGTTGTGGAATGGTTCAAAGTTCAACGCGACCAACTTTTTCACCAACGCCACGCCAGGAAATCACAAACCGCGCTCCATACTAAACCACTTTGGAGGCAGTGTGGGCGCCCCGGTTCTTCACGACAAGTTGTTTTTTTTCTTCGATAGCGAGTGGGTTCGCATTGCGCTGCCGATTGTCACGGCTGCTACCGTCCCAACAGCCATGTTCCAGAATTATGTTTTGAAACAACTCCCTTTAGGCGGAACCGATTCCGTCACAGGCTCAATCTACCAGCCATCTCCGGAGTCGGCGCCATTCTATCAGAAGATGTTTTCGCTTTACGGAAATACCAGCGGGACACCGCTCACGGTACTGGGCTGTCCATTCGATGTCGGCGGAGTTGTGCCCGCAATAGTGAATGATGGAAACGGGTGCGCCAATCGACAGAGCATTTCTCATTCGAGCGACGATCACGAACAGGTCCAGACGCTTCGCATCGATTACAACCTCGATGAGAAAAACACCACTTGGTTTCGCTTTCAGACGGACAACGGACTCCAGGCGGCCTACACCGATCCTATCAATCCTTTGTTCAACGCTTTTTCTCCGCAGCCCTTGTACTCGTTTGCAGCGGGGTATACGCACGTCTTTTCGCAGAATCTTGTGAATTATTTCAACCCGGCGTTTTCCTGGTATGGAAGCCTGTTTGGTCCCAGTGATTTTCAGAAAACGCTCTCCGCATTCCCGATTGTTTTACAAGGAAGCGGTGCGAATGCGCCTTTTACTACCCTCGGTGGATTAGACAACACCTGGGTCCAGGGAAGACGCGCCTCGCGGTTCTTTATCAATGACAATCTCGCCTGGAGCATTGGGGCGCACGAGTTGCGTTTTGGAACCAATACTCGGATTCTTCGGCTGAATGACTATGACTTCGGGCAGGGAACTGTCCCGACCGTGACGTACACCACCCTGCCGCAATACATTTATGGCGTCGCATCCACGGCAACAGAAACTTTCCCGACGTCCGCAAACGAACCTTTTAACTTCCTGAATCTCGACCTGTATGCCCAGGACACCTGGAAAGTGACCAAGAAGCTGACGTGGACTTTCGGAATTCGGAACACTCTAAACTCCAATCCACTAAATCCGCATCAACATATCGCTCGTCTGAGCGGCTCTTTCGATTCCATCTCGCATGATGCGAATCAGCCTTTGAACGCCGCCATTCAAACTGGTCTCCCTCACGTGTTTTCCTCGACGCCCCTCGCGATCCTGCAACCGAGAACCGCCATCGCCTGGCAATTTGAGTCCAAGTCGGTGCTGCGTGCTGGCTTCGGCTTGTTCAGTGACATTTTGCCCGGCAGCATCGCCGACGTCGTCGGTTTCAATCCACCCTACGTCAAATCATTCCAGGGCGGGCTTCTTGGGACGGTTGGTGGCACGGCGCATTGCTCCCGGAGTTCCTAACAGTGCGATTGACGCAACCGTGGCCGCCAATCAGACGTTTAGTTCAGGATTTGCACAGGGCCAGCTTTCCTGCGCGTCTGCACAGGCCAATCCCGCAACTTGTCTTCCTCCAGTCGCCATCACGGCGGTCCCCAATGGCGAGCTTCACGCACCGTACTTCATGGAGTGGAGTCTTGGTTTGGAACATCAATTGGGAACCACGGGAAGCATCCACGCACAATACGTTGGCACCCGCGCTGTAAACCAGCCTTATGTGACGCAAGTGAACGGCTACCAAACAGTCTGCGAAGGGTGTTTCGCGCCTTTTCCCTACGCAAACTCCACTGATCCCAGATTCGGGGCTGTGACGCAATTGTCGACTGGTGCGAACAGTCACTACAACGGCTTGCAGATGTCCGCCATGAAACGTATTGGCCACGGCCTAATGGGACAAATCAACTACACCTGGAGCCGTTGCATGGACACTGTTTCGAACGGCGGATTCCTGCAATTCTCGGCGGGCGGAATCCTCTCTCCGCTCCCCGGAGACTTGGCACGGGACTATGGTCCCTGCGACTACGACATCCGCAACAATCTCAACGCCCAATATGTCTATCAATTGCCCGTCAAGGTCAAAAACCGCCTTCTTGCTCCCGTACTGAACGACTGGCAGGTGTCGGGAACGGTGTTCTGGCATAGCGGAATTCCTTTTTCCGTACTGAGCACGCCCTATTCGGCAAATGCAAATGGCATCGTGAACGGCAGCGGACCTCAATTCGCTAGCGTTGTTCCCGGCGTACCACTCTACGAACACCATCCCATCGCAGGTGTCACTCAGCCGGGCACTGTTCAGTGGCTCAATCCAGATGCGTTTGTCTCCACCGTGGACCCGAGTACTGGGGCATGCTTGGGTGGCGACAATCCCAAGAACTGTCAATTCGGGAACCTCGGCCGTAACGCGCTGCGCGGTCCAAACTTTGCCTGGAGCGATTTCTATCTTACGAAATCCTTTTCCTTGACCGAACGTGTGAAACTGCGCTTTGACACACAGTTTTTTAATGTATTCAATCATCCGAATTTCGCGCTTCCGAGCATGGTGCTGGCCGGCATTCCTGGGAAGCCCGCTACCCAGACGGGGTTTGGAGCGATTACTTACGCGACCTCTCCGCCGACTGGATTACTCGGCGTTGGTTTGGGCGGTGATAGCACGCCACGCATGATCGCCTTCCGATTGGCCCTGGAGTTTTGATAACGAAATAAGACAGAACAATAGCGGCGAACAGCAAATAAAACGCCTGGGGGACACGACCACTGAGTCTCGCGTTTGGCCAGACCATCCGCGCAAAACTGCCGAGACAAAAAAAAGGCGAGCAAATTATTTGCTCGCCCTCGCATTACGCAGCGGCCAATCGCCGCTGGTGTTGGGTTGTTATCTGCCTGAGTTCGTCGCGCTTCCCGTTGATTGTCCGTTAGTTTTGGGAATGCTCACGTAGCCGCTCACCTGATCTTTTCCTACTTTGTTGATCACCACTTCTTCAGGCTGATGCGTGCCCGAAGTGTAGAAAAGGATCGGCTCGTTCAGGGAGCGATTCTTTTTTTCAAAGCGCTTGTCTTCCACGGTCATGGCCACACTGTATTGATTGCGCTTCTGATTGACGCCTTTCAATTCCACGGTGACGTTGCCGACTTTTTGCGGTTTGTTTTTGCCGTTGATGGTGAACTCCAGATAATCGCGTTCACCCAGACGGCGCAGTTGGTCGATTTCATCATGATTGCGCGCGATGAGCGTGCCCATTTCACTGCGCGCCATCTTCAGATCGTCACGCGTGGCGTCCAGGTCCGACTTGACTGCGACCACTTTAGTGTCCACGGTCTTCACATCGTCGGCTGTAGCTTTGGTAGCCAGTTCGCCTTTGACGGAGGTATCCAGCTGCGGTCAACTTCTGCTGAAGTCTCATCGTTCAACTTCGAGGACTCTTCGCGAGCCTTCTTCAGTTGACCTTGCGTAAGTTTCAATTTGTCGGTGACCACTTTCAAATCGCCTTGCAAATCGGCATTCGCTTTTTCATCTTGAGCGAGCCGGTCGCGCAACGCGGAGACATCCTGCTGCACCGATTGTTGCTCGGCCTTAAGCTGGTTCGCCACGGATTGTTGCGTGCTGTCCAGTTTCGATGAAGCATTCCAACCAAAACCCAAGCCACCCAGTGCGATCAGACCCCAGCACGATCAGCGCTGGGAGATGCCAGTTCGACTCCCTCGTTTCTACAATTCTTTCTTCTGTCATATTAAGGTTTCTCCTCACCCAAAATTGGGTTTCCGTGCCCGTGAACTCATTAGATGTGCAGGCCGGTACCCAACGACACAATTCCCTAAGCTTTGATGCTTTAGCTACTTATACATCATCATCGCTGGTAAGGGTACTACTAGTCCTTGCAATCTTTACTCGCTTAATTACGATGCGCGGAGTTTTTGCTCGATTTAGCCCTTTTGCTGCAAGTTCGCCCCGAACGGTTCTAAATCGGCCCGAGCTGGTCCGGCGACTGGAAAAGACATGCCAGTCATGCCCAGCTGCCGTGCAGCTTCCACATATGCTGGGATGTCATCAATATATATAGCGTTGTCTGCGGTAGTTTTGCAGGCTTGCAGCGCGGCGCGAAAAATCAGCGGCGAAGGTTTGCTCGCGCCCACCACGCAGGAATAAATGCGGTGCTTGAAAAATCGGAAAAAATCAAATCGCTTTTCGAGTTCGGCCACGTGAATCGGATCGGTGTTGGAAAGTACTGCGAGGCAATAGCGCTTCGACAGACTCTCAAGAAACGCGCCGTCCAATACTGGCGTGGGATCCAGCACGCGATTCCAAATATCGCTGAATTGCTCAAAGGTAAGATTCACGCCTAGCCGCCGGCAAATATGCAGCTGCCAGTCGCGCGGCGACATGCGGCCTTCCTGCCAATCGTGCCATCGCGGATCGTGCTCGATGGCCGCCCAGGTTTCTTGCGGCGTGAGCGAGATCGTTCCAGCGAGCCCGCCCATCGCGCCGGCAATATCCAGCCGCACCAGCACGCGGCCAATATCAAAAATGATGGCGCGCGTTTTTTGGGTTCCAGGGTCTTGGGTGCCAGTTTCTTGGGTTCCAATGGCTTATGCTTTTTCGATTACCGGAGGTTTTATTGCGGAGTCATTCTTTGCGTCGCCGCTCTTATTCGCGACTCATCGCTCGCCACTTGAGCTGCTCTTCGCTTCGCGGCGTTCGCGAAGAATGCTGATCACCGCGGGAAGCAGAGAAACTACCACTACCACCGCGATTACATAATGGATTTTCTTTCCAACATCAGGGATCGAGCGGCCTAACAAATAGCCGCCCAAAATCATGCTGCCGACCCACAAGATTCCGCCAAAAATATCGTACGTGACGTATCGCGAATAAGGCATTCCCGCAGCGCCCGCCACAGGAGGGCAAAAGGTTCGCACGATGGGAACGAAGCGCGCGAGGATTACGGTCTTGCCGCCATATTTTTCATAAAAGGCGCGGGCGCGTTCCAAGTGACTGCGGCGAAAGAAAAAAGATTCTTTGCGTTTGTAAAGTGAAATGCCTGCGCCGCGGCCAATCCAGTAGCCAATCTGATCGCCAACGATGGCGCACAGCATCACCGGGAGCAGCAGCCATCGCAGCGGAATGGTTCCGGCGGCGGCAAAAACGCCGGCGGTGACCAGCAGGGAATCGCCAGGCAGGAAAAATCCGACGAAGAGTCCAGTTTCAACAAAAACAATTATGCAAACAAGAAGCGGTGCGTACGGTCCGACGGAGCGGATTAGTCCTTCAACATCGTAGATCGAGTGGAGCAGATGGCGGATGGATTCAAACACCTGAAATTATTCCTCGCAGCGGAATTGATTACCGGCGCCAGAATTTGCGCGCGTGAACGAAAGCACGCAAAAGCGCCCATCCCAATACGGTAACAGAAGAGCGCGGGATTCTCCGCGCATTCGTGCCAGAGCAACACGCAAATACTAATGGACGCCATCCACGCGCTGAATCGCATCATGAATTCATAGCCTCCGTGATGAAGTGCGAGCCGTTGTTGCTGAACTCTTTGTCGCTGAACTGTTCGTCGCTGAAATTGTTTTCGTGAGTTCTGCCGGATTTGCGACGCGCGGTTCATGCGCGTCATTTTCGGCAAGAAGTTTCAGGATGCGGGGCAGCGCGATCTTCGCGGCGGTTTTTCCCGCTTCGATGGCTTCGTCGGCGCGATGAAAATCGTCCCACGCCAGCGAATGCACGTCCGGCCTGATGATCAGGTCGGCGTGGCGCTCCCACATTTCCAATTGATGTTTTTGCGCGGCGCACACGGCGCGGCTCACTACCTGGAAAATGTTGGTGGGTTTGCCGCGATCGCCTTCGGGCATTCCGACGGATACGCCAACGACATATTTCGCGCCCATATTGCGCGCAGCCTGCGTGGGAACCGGGGCGATCAATCCGCCATCAACCAGCCAGCGCGTGCCAATTTCCACCGGCTCAAAAATTCCGGGGAAGGCGCAACTGGCGCGAATCGGATCGACCATATTGCCTTCGGTGAAAACCACGGCTTCGCCGCTATTTAAATTCGTGGCGACTACGGCCATCGGGATGCGCAACTCTTCAAAAGTCTGCGAAACAAAAACGCGCTCGATCAAATCGGCGAGGCGATGATTGCTGGCCAGGCCGAGGCGCGAAACATGCCAGCGCGCGATGTCGCGAAATTTAAGCGTGCGGCAGGTGGCCATGATTTGCGCCAGCGGCGCGCCGCTGGCGTAGGCGGCGCCGAGAATGCTGCCGACACTGGTGCCGGCAATGTGCGAAATGGCGATGTGATTTTCTTCAAAAACTTGCAGCACGCCGAGATGCGCGAAGCCGCGAGCAAATCCTCCACCAAGCGCAAGGGCCACACCGGGGCGCGCAGAGTGGTTAGTGACCAGCGCGTCGTTCTCGAGCGGTGCATGGCCGCGGAGCACGGCGCTGACCAAGCGGTTGTGCTGAACATTCTCATGTACTGGCTCAGGACTGGCTCCCGTACTGAGTGGTGTTGCGAAGCTCGGCTAGTTGAATGGTTGAGCTGCGCGTTTTCGTGCCTGGAGCGCGGGAAATCGCTTGCTGGCACTGGACGATCGGACAGGACGGCGGTATCGACCGTCTGGCCAGGTAGCCGGCGGGACGCCGCGCGAGGCGCTGGGGTGCTGTAGAAATATTCGAGCGGTGCCATGGGTTGCAGAATGCCAGCGCGGGCGCTCGGGGACCTATGGTCTATGGGTCCCGCAAAAACAGTACGGCGGTACTCTGCGGGGAAAAAATTAGAAAAGTGAAATGTTTCAGCGAACAGTACCTTCTTACTAGTCGCGGGTCCCATCTGTACCATTGGTGATTTTTGTGCGGTGCGCGATTCTCTGTGTGTCGGGCAGAACTGAGGGAGAGGCATGGAGAACGCATACAAAGCATGGGTGGGGCAATCGGTGCTTTTGCAAGTGGCACTGGGAGATATCAAGGTTCCGTTGCGAGGGACGTTGCTGAAAAACGGAAGTGAAACGATACGCATGCGCATCGGTGAAGGTTGGGATGTGGACATATATAAATCGATGATCATGACGGTGGAACGCGATTCCACGGTTTTACTTTCCGCATAAAGGGGGACGTGATGAAACGCACCGCGATCAACGAAGAACATCAGCAGTTGCAGAAAGCCTTGAAGTTTGTGACCACGCGGCGTGCGGCGGTGCTGCTGGGAATCTCCGAAGAGGAATTGCGGCGCATTTCGCACGAGTCCGGCTTCGGCCGCACGGAAATGCGCCGGCGGAGAAGAAGACATATATTTTACTTACGAGGAGCTGCGGCAAATCTGCGTGCTCTCCGTAAACACAGATTCACTAAAGTTTGCGGCTGCGTTGTCGTGCCGTTGCCCTCCCTCCGGCACGGACAGCGCAGCCGGCGAGTAGGTGGCGAAGTTATAGAGGACGCCACTGAAAGTCTTAACGAGCTCCTCAAGGCCCAGTCCTCGCAGTCACCCCCAAGCCCCGGATCGCCTCCCCCCAGGCGGTCCGGGGCTTCTTCCTTTTTAGGGGGCCTCGGTTTGAGTTGAAGAAAATTTGTCATGCTACCCCCTACCCCCCTGTTTTGCAAAAAAGAGTCTGTAAGTGGATGAAAACAAAGGAAGTCGGTGTGCAAAAGAGTCGACAAAGAGTCTGCAACCGGATCAGGGGGCTTGCTCTGCAGGAACATTGGACGATACACGAGATCGAGCGGGCTGACATGGCGGTCGCTGGTAGTACGCGGTGGCGAGCGATTAGTTGGCGCGATTGGGATTAACGGCAGCGGGCAGGGAAGTACGGTGCGCGGTTGTGCGGTGATCATGGAGCATTATACTAGTTAGATATAGTAACTACTAGTTGAATTCAGGGCGGGGTGTAAAATTTAGTTAGGAGATTGCCTGGCGCGGCTTGCAGAGTTGTGTGGCGCGGTGCGCGTGTGTGGTGCTGCAACGGTGTGGTAATATTTACGAACTGTGCGCCCGTAGCTCAGCTGGATCAGAGCGTCTGGCTACGAACCAGAAGGTCGGGAGTTCGAATCTCTCCGGGCGCACCACTTTCTCCTTCGTCTTCATTTAGTTACGGACCTCCGCAATTCGCGGAGGTTCCCTTTTGACGCGACTGTCACGAAAATGTAACGGCTCCCGCCCTTCATACGCTCTCTCGTTCACCCGTTCGAGGTGCTCTCGGACCTGGTTTGCGAGCCCCAGCTGATACCGGCGTTTTAGGCAAGAGCGTTTCGTCCTGCGGGCCAAACGGCGCGTTCGTGAGGGCCAGATGGGTTTCCCGCTCAATCCATGCGCGAAGCTCCCGGGCCGTGGTTGCCTCGGCCTTCTTGTCTTTCAAGATGGCAGCGGGGTTTCGGTATTGCGGAAGGCATTCCTGCAGAGCGCTGCGTTGGTCATTCGGTTGGAGCCGTGCGATTTCGAAAGCATGGGCAACTGTCAGTTTGTCCTCATAAAACGCTTGCTTCGCTCGGGAATGAGTTGAATTAAGCGCAATCGTCCATTGACGTATGCGGGCGACCTGCCAACTCGGAAAGCGATGCGTTCGAGTGTAAGTGTCAGGTTGAAGTTCGATGAGGGCGGCGTATCCTTGCGCCTCGTCGAGCGGAATCGGAAAGTTGATTCTCAGTGTCCGGTAACGCGACCCAAATGGGATGAGAAGGCGGGTCTCCACCGGATGCGTTACGCTCCCAATGATCGACGTGCTTTTATCTCGCTGACTCCCCAGAAGTCTTAGTGCTGTATCGGAAGCGCGAGTAGGCAAGATGCGCGCACGAGCACGGTGGGATTGCGCGCTTTCGATACAGCGACTTGAAGGAAGCCGCTCGGGGTTGCGGCGGACGCGGGTGTTATGCAAATTCAATTGAGGAAAGTAGGTTTGGCGTGCGCCTCGGAGAGACGCGGGAAAGCAAGCACCCAGACCGGGAGAGAAGAAGAGTTGCTGAAAGCTCAAGTGTGGTGCGGTGAGGATGACCTTGGGGAGTAGGGAAAAGAGATTGGTCGGACAGGAAGACACAAAGAGAGTTAGCGAGCGGAAGCACGCAAAGGTTTCGTGATGTTGGTAGTCGTTTCATGCGGCGACCGCGTCCCGAGTTGGCGGAGAACGGAGTTGGATCTCCGCAGCTGTAAGCCTTTCGATAACCAGCATCGGCCCACCGCACTTTGGACAAAGCCAAGCATCGCTCGGAACTGGCGGTGGATACCTCTGCCTTGGCTAGTGGCGCCGAGCCGAGCAACTGAAAGCAAAGTGGCAAGGTAGTGGCACGTCTGCGATTGGCCAGGAAGCCGAAGTTACGGATGCGCACGAAACCTTGGGGGAGCAGATGCAACAGGAAGCGGCGCAAGAACTCATCGAGAGACAGGGTCATCAATTTCTGTTCGTTGTTGTGGGCGGAATCGCGCCAACGAAAGGTGACCTTTCCGTCAGCAAACGAGACCAGGCGATGGTTGGAGATGGCCACGCGATGGGTGTAACGGCCCAGATAACGGAGCACATGCTCTGGGCCTCCGAACGGGGGTTTCGCGTAGACCACCCAGTCCTTTCGGAACAGTGGTCTCAGCCACGCAGCAAAGGTTTTCGGCTGAGCGAGGAGCTTCAAGTCTCCATGAAAGTTGAGCTTGCCGTCCTGAAAGGCACGCTTGAGTGCCTCGTGGAACTTGCCGCGAAAGACGCGGCTGAGCACCTTGACGGGAAGAAAGAAATCGTAGCGTGGCTTGATCCAGCGCGTGTGATCGGCAGACAGTCCACCGGCCGGCACCACGCAATGCACATGCGGGTGAAGTTCGAGTTTTTGACTCCAGGTAGTGCAGCACGCTGAAGAAGCCAATTTCTGCGCCAAGATGTTGGGGATCGCGGGCAACTTCGAGAAGTGTTTCTGCACTGGTTCGGAACAGGAGATCGTAGACGATCTTCTTGTTCTGAAGAGCCAATGGGGCTAAATGACGAGGAAGCGTGAAGACCACATGGACGTACTGCGTCGGAAGAAGTTCCCGGCGACGCTTCTCGAGCCAACGTTCGCGAGCTCCTGCCTGACACTTCGGGCAGTGCCGATTTCTACAGGAGTTGTAGGAGATGGCGCGATGTCCGCAGCGAGTGCACTCATCGAGATGTCCGCCGAGCACGGCGGTGCGACACCGCGCAATGGCCAGCAGCACTTTGACATGCTTCCAGGTGATCCACTTACGGCTTCGTTCGATGAATGCGTCTCCCGCAGCGCGGACCAGATCGGCCACCTCGAGGGGTGGCCGGTCCATCTACTCGTCCTGTGGTGGCCGGTCTTTTAGCTCCAGCGAGTCCAGAGGACTCGCGGTCGCACTGAGGTGCCGTTCAGAGAGATGGAGGTAGATGGTGGTTTCTTCCAGATCGCGATGCCCTAGCAACATCTGGATGGTTCGCAGATCCGCGCCTGCTTCCAGTAGATGTGTGGCGAAGCAGTGCCTCAGCGTATGTGGGTGCACGTCTTTCTGGAGGCCCGCTCGCTGGGCGGCTTTCTTGCAAGCGTTCCAGACCACCTTGGTGGTCGATCGGCGTATCACCGGTATGCCAGCGGTTGCCTGGAAACAGCCAGGCGCTTGGCTTGCGCTGTAATCCGCGCCAGTGCTCACGCAGTGCCTCGAGCAGTTTTGGGCTGAGCATCACATCCCGGTCTTTGCGTCCCTTGCCGCCCTGGACGTGAATCACCATGCGTTGGCTATCGATGTCGCTGACTTTCAGGTGTGTCAGTTCAGCGCGTCGTACTCCGGTGGCGTAGAGCGTCATCAACAGAGTGCGATGATAAGGAGTCAGAGCTGCGTCGATGAGTCGCGCGACTTCTTCCCGGCTGAGGATCGAAGGAAGATGAAATGCTTTTTTCGGATAGGGCGTCTCGGCGATGCTCCAGGTTTTCTTGAGAGTTTTGATGTAGAAGAATCGCAGAGCTGCCAATCGTTGCGTAACCGTGCCCGGCGACAACTTGCGCTTCTTGAACAGCTCGGCCTGATATTCACGAATGTGTTCTGGACCCAAACAATCTGGAGAACGCTTGAATCGTCTTGAGAAATCTTCAACTGTGCGGATGTAACAGCGTGTGGTAGCCTCAGAATAATTACGACGCTCGAGTTCTTCGAGCATCATTTTGCGAAGTCGGGTCATGAGGACCTCCTTGTGACCCGACAACTTATCTCAACCACATAGCACATCGTTGCTCCGTTCACCTCACGCGAAGCGTCCGCCGCAGAGCGGCTTCGTTCAAGTCGGCTTGTGATTACCGTAAATCTGGCAGGGTCCAATCCACGATTGTGGTCGGATTACAGCCAAACAGAAAAATTGCTCCGACACACGAAATTCGCTGGTCCGTGCGAGCACAAGGAGGCACGAACCGTGGGCAAAGAACAAGCAGGTGAGAGTTGAACATACTTGAGCCGGTCGGCGACAACCGTTGGGCGAATTGGGCTACAAATTGGGAGTTCCAATTCGCCCGTTACTCGTCGCGTAAACCTGTGCTGAGACAGGTTTTGAAATTGGTTGCGGGGGGCCGCAACGTACTCAAAATTCCAGTAATTCCGTTCTGTTTCGAAATCACCCGTTCAGTTGCTGCGCAGCTAGTGCCAGGAACAGCGTCGGGGCCACCCAATGGCATAGGAAAAAGCTGTTTTGGGCATTGCTGACTCCTAGCTTCGGAGGCGTATTCACCCCGCAGGACTTTATCGAACTAAAGGAGATCAATGACCAGTATGTGGGCCAGCCGTCTTCGGCGCGATATAGTATCCAGATAAAAGAAAACGTTTCGTCTGTACCTAGGTATCCCAGGTATCTGTCCCTAGGTGTGCATCCCCGGTATGATTTGAGGTGTTGTGAATATCTTACTGAATGAAATGGAAGCCAGGGTACTCGGGGCGCTGCTGGAAAAAGAAATCACCACGCCGGATTATTATCCGCTTTCCCTCAACTCCCTGGTCAACGCGTGCAATCAGAAATCCAATCGCGATCCGGTTATGAATGTGGACGAAGACTCCATTCGCGATGCGTTGCGGACATTGCAGGACAATTCTCTGGCTCGCTCGGTCAGCGCGGTGGACAGCCGGGTCACCAAGTATGAACACCGTCTACAGGAAGCCTTCAACTTCGATCGCCGGGAAGCAGCTTTGTTCTGCGAGTTGCTGGTTCGCGGCCCACAAACAGCGGGCGAACTGCGGACGCGCGCCGAACGCATGCATCCATTCGACGATTTGAGCGAAACGCAGTCGGCTCTGCAGCGACTGATGAACCGAGAGCCGCCGCTCGTGAAGGTACTCGCCAAGCAGCCCGGCACGAAGGAATCCCGCTATATGCATTTATTGTCAGGCGATGAGAACCCAGTCGGCTCGACGGCTGGGCGCCGCGAAGTTCCTGCGGCCGTGGAAGCGGAAAAAATGGATGGGTTCGCTCGCTTGTCGACGGAAATGGCCGAACTTCGAAGGGATGTAGCGGAGCTAAAGCAGCAATTCGCGGCTTTCCGAAAGCAGTTCGAGTAGGTGTCGAGATAAATTTAGAAAACGTCCCGTTTGTCCGTCGATACCTGAATGAAAACTGACGAATAAAGAATAACCTTCGCAGCGCGGTTTTAGGGTGCGTCACGATTGGGGCGTTTGTTGGCGAGGCGCTTATTTGCAATGTAGCGTTGCGCGGCCAAAAGTAACAACCCTACCGCGATAATTATCCCGATTGTTGCAATCGTGCCCACGACCTACATCCTCACGCGATGCCGGAGTAATTCGTCTATATTCCTGAGCAATCTACAAAACAAAAGGCCGCTAACCTTCTAGCGGCCCTTCATTCGCGGTTTCTTTTCTTTCTGCCGCGCCATAGCTTGCGTACCTTGCCGTACCGTAAAACGAGATTGTAGGCGCTGACGCTTTTCGCAGTCAACCGCGTTGTGGTATCCGGAGAAGATAGAAAACGTCTCCGTTTGACCCTCCGTTCCAAATTCATTTTCGGTGTGTGAGCGCCCCTATGCGCTCTCGTCAAAGTCGCGATCCGCTGCTGGGAGCTTGTCGCCATCTCTGGCAATCCACACGTACAAGGTCGGGAGCAAAAAAATGCTGAGCAGCAACGCGGCGAGGAGGCCACCCACGATGACAATGGCAAAAGGGCGCTGAGAGTCGGAGCCAATGCCGCGTGATAGTGCGGCAGGCAACAGCCCGAAAGTGGCGACTAGCATAGTCATCATAATGGGCCTAAGTCTAAGGACGGCTGCATCCACAGCGGCCTCCTGAATGGTGTGACCGCGGGCGCGGAGCTGATTAATGTACTCCAGCATGATGACGCCGGTTTGAACCGAAACACCGAAAAGGGCCAAGAACCCGACGCCTGAGGAAACACTGAAGTTTGTGCCGGTTACCAGCAGAGCAACTAGTCCGCCGACGGGCGCCATAGCCACGTTGGCAAGGAGCAGTACAGCCCATTTGGCCGAGCCAAACATGGTATAGAGAATGACAAAAATTCCCAGGATGGTGAGCGGCAGGACAATCTCCAGGCGCTTCTGCGAACGTTGTTGGCTTTCGTACTCGCCCTCCCAATCGATGTGATACCCACGCGGCAGATTGGATTGTTCGCCGACCTTCTTAATGGCTTCTTGCACGGCTCCGCCCAAGTCACGTCCGCGTACGCTGTACTTAATGGCAATGTAGCGCGAATTCGCTTCACGATAAATTTCCGAAGCCCCGTCGCGGACCTGCACTGTCGAAAGCTGATCAAGAGAAATGCGCGCACCCGACGGTGACAACAAGCGAATATTTTCGATGGCTTGTTTTGTATTCCGGTAAGGCGCGTCGTAACGCACTACCAAGTCATAGCGCTGCTCGCCCTGCAGCACTTGACTGACGGCGTTCCCGCCAACAGCGGTTTGAATGGCATCCTGTACGTCTGCGACGTTGATTTGGTAGCGGGCAGCCTGCTTGCGGTCGACGATGAAATTCAGATTGGGCTGTCCCATCACGCGTAATACTCCAAGGTCTTCGACTCCACGGATATTGCGCATGATCCCGACGATCTGATCCGCCTTTTGCTCAAGAAGACTGAGGTCATCGCCGTAAATTTTCACGGCAAGCTCGCCCTTTACGCCGCTGACTGCTTCCTCCATGTTGTCTGCGATGGGTTGGGAAAAATTCCAAATAACGCCAGGGATTTTGTCTAGTTCTCGCTGCATGGCGGCGATT
The DNA here is from genome assembly GCA_963733775.1 of uncultured Acidobacteriota bacterium. GTDB lineage: Bacteria > Acidobacteriota > Terriglobia > Acidiferrales > UBA7541 > Acidiferrum. The sequence goes on from CAVTEE010000009.1 coordinate 112,172, forward strand.
AGTCTTTCCTTGTCCTGGTGGAAAACCGGTCGCCACTGTTCCTTGGGCTTCAAGCCTACGAAGTACTCCGTATTGAAAAAGCCCGTCGTATCCGTTCCGTCATCTGGACGGCCAACCTGACTCGTACATTCGGTAGCTTCAGGAAAAGAACACAGCAAGATTCGCGCTTGGTTTGCCAGTCGAACGCCCTCATCCGGTCCAGTGCTCGGAGCGAGAGTTCCGCGGACCCACAGTGAGCCCTCATCCAGGTGGGGAAGAAACTCTGAGCCGATAACTCCGCCTACCGCGAGGTAGACGGAGAGAAGCAAGGCAAATCCCGCCGCACCCACAGTCACGAAGCGATGTTCGATTGCCCATCTCACGGAGTGGCGATAACGCATTTTCAAGAATTCCAGGATGGGATTGTGCCATTCGCTGACAGCCTTCCTGAATAAAAAGCTGGAAAGAACTGGTGCGACCAGAATGGAAAACAGGAGTGCGCCAAGCAGCGCAAACGCAACCGTCCAAGCCATTGGATGAAATAATCTTCCCTCAACGCGCTGCAGGGTAAAGATCGGCAAGTAGGCCGTGATGATAATAGCGATAGCGAAAAAGACGGGGCGTTGAACTTCGTGCGCCGCGTCGCGGATGCGCTCCATAGGCGTCTTATAGGAGCCCTCAGGATGACTCATGTGACGCACAATGTTCTCCACCATAACCACAGCGCCATCCACGACCATCCCAAAATCCAGCGCGCCAAGCGACAGCAGATTTGCGGGAATACCTTTCAATCTTAGACAGGTGGCCGCGAACAACAGTGCAAAAGGGACTGTCAACGCCACGATAATCGCGCCGCGAACGTTTCCAAGGAATAGGAAGAGAACCACAACCACAAGAACGATGCCTTCGGAGAGGTTATGCAGCACCGTGTGGGTCGTGTAACGCACGAGATCGCTTCGGTCAATAAACGGTACGATTTTGACGCCCGGCGGGAGGATACGTTCATTGAGTTCCTTCACTTTGGCGTGAAGTCCTTCGAGCGCAACTTCCGCATCCGCGCCTTTCCGCATAGGCACCCACGCCGAAACTACATCATCGTTGTCGATGATGGTGCCATCCTCGTGACGAATTGCCCTAGCAAATTGGCCTAACCGGATCTTCGGTCCTTGCGCAACGGTCGCGATATCCTTAACCCGCAACGGCGTTCCGTTTTTGCTCACGATGACGGTCTCTTCGATGTCATGCACGGTGCCGACCAAGCCCACGGCACGCACGTTGATTTGCTGTAGGCCGGACTGGATGAAGCTGCCGCCGGCGTTCACGTTGTTGTTTGCGAGCTGCTGCTCTACTTGGCCAATACTGAGCCCATAGGAGACAAGCTTGTTGGGATCGACGCGAACCTGATATTCGCGTGTTGGACCGCCGAAGGTGGCGACGTCAACGATGTCCGGAACCGTTTTCAGGTTCTTTTCGATGACCCAATCTTCTAGGGATTTCAGGTCCATCACGTCGTAGTTGGGATTTGTGTTTTTTAAGGTAAAGAAGTAGATCTGACCAACCGGACTCCAGTCGGTGCCCATCTGTGGCGAGACCCCGGCGGGCAAGGTAACCTGCGACAGGCGTTCCAAAACTCTCTCGCGGTTCCAGGAGTTCTCCGTGTCATCTTCGAAAACCAGTTTCAGATCGGATAGCCCGAAGATTGAGAACGAACGGAGATGAGCCACTCCGGGGATGCCGTTCATCACTACTTCGAGCGGAATCGTGACTTGCTGCTCTACCTCCTCCGCAGCCCGCCCCGGCCATTGGGTAATGACCTCAACATAGTTGTTTGCCACGTCTGGGTAGGCTTCGACGGGAAGTTGGTGGAAGGAAATGGCACCCCAGGCGAGCAACAGAATCGCCATCGCAAGCACAATGAATCGATTGTTCAACGCAAAATCGACGAGACCTCGGATCATCGCTTATTACCTCTGCTAATTCGGAGAGCCTAGGTGTTGTGCACACTCCTCTAGCTCTGTAGGAAGGAATGAAAAGGGGTCTGACGCATCACTTTGTAATACAGAGTGAATGCGGCAAATCCGCCGCGAAATTACGCGTTAAGAAATTGGAGGTTTAGCGTTGCTAAGCCCGAGAGGGAGGCGCGCGACCTGCGGGGGAACCCAAGGAAGAGTTGAGGTGATGTTCAATCTGCGATAGCGGAATGACAGTTACATGCGATCCAGCATGTGGCAGGCGTGCCGTTGCTCGACAAACTACAGTACGCGACTGCTGGGGGATCCCGACAACGTCTGGGCCTAGTTCAGTCGAGGAGCCCCAGGTTGTTTTGGGGTCTTGGAACGCTGCTGGATATTCACCGGGGTCTACACGTGAAAAACTTCCGTGGCCGTCATTTAGAAAAATCGCAACCGGTTCGCTCAGCCAAGATGCGGATACAACCAAATCTAGGGCATGATCACCGTTAACATCGCGGGCGGCGATTTGGAGGCCGCCAGCAGGAGCGACAAGCAGAATCGTTTGTCGCCCAGCTGCGCTTAACTGAAGTTGAATCTGGTAGTCTGTGCCGGAAACGCCGCTTCGCCCAATCTGAACGGCAGCCAGGTCAGGACGAAGGTCCCCGTCGAAGTCCGCCACCGTGAATGGTAGGCCGGGGCCGACGGAACTTACGGGCGTGCTCCGAACCTCTGCACCGGCAGCCATGCCTGCCGCCAGGCCGGCAAGAAAAAAAAGACACAAGAACCGACACACGAAACCTGCCGTCGCGATGATTTCACGGCGGCGCCGAAGGAATGCGAACATCGAGTTGGGGTTGTAAACCATCAGGTCAGCGCTGAACAACCCTACGATAGCACTCCTTGTTTCGCGAAGAAAACTGATTCCGTTTTTTAAGGAATCAAGTGCCCAGGAGCGCACATGGAGCCTCTCCGCGGTTCGTTTAGTTCCAGGAAATCGAGAGCTCGGAAAATGCCTTGCCTTCCTCGATCGGAACGGTGAAGCAGAGGACCACGTCCTTGGCTCCGGAAATCTGCAGGGCTTTGTTGAAAAATCCGATGATTGCGAAGCCCATAATACGGTGCTGCTTTTCAAAGCCTGTGTATCGGACTACTGCTTTGCCATGTCCCTGCAACTGCACCTCAATCGGAACACCCTGAAAATAGGTGGCGTGAACGGCGGCGATTCGTTTGATCACGAATTCCGGGGAGCCAAGTTTCACAAAAGCTTTGTAGATTCCACGAAGCTGCCGTTCGATTACCGCTTCGGAGCCGCGCGTGACCATTTCTTCCTTTCCGTCGGCGAGGACCCGGATCTCAACTTCGAGGAAGCGGGTGAAAAGATCCAACGGGTACCAAGTGGAGGAGAAGACTTCATTCTGGCAAATGGTGCGCGTTTCCTGGTCGAGAAGGGCAAGGATTTTCTGGAAGGCTTGCTCGCCGGAGCGGGACTTGATCTGGTTAATCGTTTCCTTGATAGCGGATCCTTTAATCTGCACCATGCGCACGCGCCTCGGAGGACGGTCTTTTCCACCTACTCCATTTTCAACCTTACTCTGTTTCCGCGGGTGTCAAATCCAGGCTTGCCCTAATCGGAACTGATGAATTGTTGGCCCCGGAGCAGGTTCTGCTATTTGATTTGGGCGATGCGGCCTTGGGTGGGGTATTTTTGGAACTGCAGGGCATCGTGGCCGGGGATAACTCGGTCAGGATTGCCACCGGCCAACTGGATCATGCGTTCTTGGTTCTTAATATTGGCGGCGTGATCCGCATCTGAGAAGGTAGCGCTGGCTTTGTGTTCGGAGAGATTGCGATAGAGATAGCAATTGTCGGACGCCAAGACGAAGGGAGGATTGCCGTCGACACGCAGGTATTGCGAAGCGTAGGTGTGCCGGGCTCCGGTGTAGGCACGAATGCCAGGAAAGATCTCGACGTCGTCGCCATCGACCAGGTGCAGCCGGCCCTCGGTGTTCAGTTTCACGAGTTGTTGCACGTCATCGGGATCAATGCCGCCATGATTGCCGCCGGGCTGCCAGGCTTCACCGATATAATAACGGAACTCCTCCTTCTGAATCCAAACTGTCGCTTTGGGGAAGAGATCAATGCCTCCAAGGTGATCCCAGTGAGAATGGCTGATGACGATGTCGGTGATCTCTTCCGGCTGAAGGCCGGCGAGCTTGACCGCTTCGTCGGGACGAAGGTATTCCGTGGATGGGAAGTCCTTGAGGAAGGTATCGCGGTGATAGCCGCTGTCAAAGAGGATGTTTAGACCGCCGCCACGAATGAGCCAGACGACCATGGCAATGGTGATTTTTTCGCCTTTTGGAGCGCCCATAACGAGGCCGGCAACTTCATCATCAGCTGAGGCGTAGCGAATTGCCTGAATGGAATATTGGGGAGTGGCCGCCTTTGCGGGGGAGAACGCAGGCAGGGCGAGCAAAGGAATTAACACAACGGAGAAAAGACGTTTCATGGAGTGCACTCCGACACAGAAACTGCGGTCCATTCTACCTGAATGGCACATCCACCACGTTTGTCCCTAATTGTCTGGTTGGCGCAACGCCTCGCGGTTGCCTTGAGGCTGATTTTCGGCTCGGTCAAATAAATCCATCATTTCAATGCCGCCGATCCTCGTGACGGCATCAACATACTGATGATATTCATTTGTATCTCGAAACACTCGCATTAATTGATTTAATCCTGCTGCCACCACGCGGCCCATAAATCCGTATGCCCCGAGGTTCAACAAGGCCGAGGAATAGTGACTGAACACGACTTCCGCGTTACATCGTCGAGCCCACACCTCGATAGGGAGGGCGTCGGAATTTGGAATAGGTTCCAGGCCGCAACGTGATTCCAGGATCGAAGTCCATTCAGGAGTATCAAAATGATGTGCCTTGTAGAAGAATCGTCGCACACCTTGTTTTTCCAAAAGGTCTCGAGAGGCCAAGACTAAACGCATGTGAGCATCAACGCCTAATTTCACATAGACAGGTTGAGAGAGGTATAGAGCTGATGCTGGGGGCATTGGCAGCTGTCCGAAGCGGTCGCCGTAAATCTCATCTAAAAGGGCTGGATTGATTCTGACTTTGTCGACCGTCGAGGGCGCGGGTATTAATTTTGGATGCAAGCAGAAAACTCGTTCACACAAAGCGTTTCTGTAGTCTGCGTTTCCGTCGCTTACAAATACCGTGTCCAAGCGATTGCCGATAAGATATAAAGACCTGGCCCAGCAACGTAAGGTGCGTTTCCAACTGAGGCGTGCTCCGAAATAAAGAATTGCGCCCTCGTCTAAAATCGAAAACGAAAATTTTATGGCCAGTTTTTCGCATTTCCGCCGTAAGGCCGCAAGCGCCACATTGTTCATCAACCAGAAAACATCGCTTATAACTAAATGAATGTGGTCGTAATTCTTCAAGTTGATACTGGTGTCAAATATTTCAAGATTTTTGCGAATATTAGCAATGGCATCGCCAAATTGTCTCTTACTGCTCGCCAACTCTGTCACGCCGTCCCACATCTCGGGAACTATGAGCATCGGTGAAATCGGTGGTTCGCAGAATAACCGAATTTCGCCCTCGCCCAGCGCACCGCTGCGTCGGACCAGATGTGCATGGACAAACTGTAATGGCGAGCTACAGAAAAGAATGTGCAGTTTTTTTGTCATTTGACGCGGTTGGCCCTGGATGGTCGAAGATACACAATCAGCGTATCACAGGGCCGTAGCAGTTTTTAAGTGGGTATCGCTTCGGGTGTGCTCGTTCAGAATGATTGGTGACACTCGGTAGAGTGTCAGGATGAGAACGATAAGGTGGTACGAGCTTCCTGAGGCCCGCCGGCTGGCGGGTCTCAGGAAGGGATTAAGCCGTACGGGGGAGACGCGACTTCAGTGGATGTTGTTTTATTTCTTCAATGGCCGCAACGCGCAGCGGACTTGTCGGCACTTTGGCATCAGCCGCCAGACTTTCTATCGCTGGAAGCGCCGATTCGATCGCCACGACCTGAGCACTCTGGAGGCGCGTTCGCATCGACCACATCAGGTGCGCCGACCGACCTGGACGAGCGCCCTGGCCGAACAGGTGTTGGCGCTGCGCAAACGGTATCCGCGTTGGGGCAAAGACAAACTGGCGGTGCTGTTGCGCAGAGCACGGTGCTGCGTTTCGGTTTCTATGGTGGGTCGAATTCTGAGCGATCTTAAACGACGCGGAGCGCTGCACGAGACGCCCAAAGTAGCGCTGTTACGACGCGCACGACGCAAACTACGAAATCGCCCTTGGGCTATTCGGAAGCCTAAACACTGGCGAATTGCGCAGCCCGGCGATTTAGTGGAGATCGACACCAAGGACGTTCGCCTGCGTCGCGGCGTGCTGCTAAAGCACTTCAGTGCGCGAGACGTAGTCTCGCGCTGGGACGTGGTGGAAGCCCATCGGCGCGCCACCTCATTAGCCGCAGCACGTTTTCTAGACACTCTGCTAGAGCGCGTTCCCTTTACGGTCAAAGCTGTGCAGGTCGACGGAGGAAGTGAGTTCGCCGCCGAATTCGAGGCCGCTTGCCAGCAGCGCAACGTGCCCTTGTTCATACTTCCGCCGAGATCGCCAAAGTTGAATGGACATGTGGAGCGTGCGCATCGCACTCACAACGAAGAATTTTATGAGGTGCAGGCAGAATCCGATCAGCTACAGGTGCTCAACGCGCAGTTGCGGAACTGGGAAAAAACTTACAATTGCGTGCGTCCTCACCAATCCTTGGCCTACCTGACTCCACTCGAATTCATCACTCGTTGGAAACTCCAACCCAGAAAGGCAAAGTGTCACCAATCTACTGGACGAGTACATTCGGTTGTCTTGGATAGACGATTTTGAGAAACTCACGTGTCGCGTGCGAAATTGTCCCCATATGCGGAAGAAAGAATGACGGCTTACGGTGTGATGTTCCACCACTTCTTCGACAGCCTCCATCCCCAGGGACAAGGTGCCATTTCTGGAGAGGAACTTAAAGCTCTTCTTGAATACCTGGGTCGCGATCGAATTCTTCCCGCTCAAGAGTGGATGAGTCGTGCATTAGCAGGAACGTTGGGAGACGGCGATCTTTGCCTGACATTTGATGACGCGCTTCGCTGCCAGTATGACATCGCTTTTCCGATTCTTGATGATTTAGGATTGACGGCATTTTGGTTCGTGTATTCATCGGTGTTCGAGGGGAATTGGGAATCGTTGGAGGTATATCGCTATTTCAGGACCACGGCATTCAGTTCGGTAGAAGAGTTTTATCGAGATTTCTTCCAAATCGTAGCTGAGGTTTATCCCGCTGAGTACCAGGCGGTGGCCGCACAATTTGATCCTGCTTCCTATTTGGCGGAGTTCTCAATCTATAGTCTGGAGGATCGGCGATTTCGATATTTTCGAGATCAAATTCTTGGACGTTCTCGCTACCAGGGCTTAATGCAATCGTTGATGGCGCAAAAAGGTTTTAATCCAGTGGACACCACTGGAATGTTGTGGATGAATGATGATCATCTTCTAGCGTTACGAAAAGCCGGTCATTTGATTGGTTTGCATTCCTACACTCACCCGACTCGTTTGGCGGATCAGCCGGTGGAAGCGCAGGCTCACGAGTACGAGAAGAATTTCAAACATCTTGCGCGAGTGTTGGGAGAAAACCCAGTGGCAATGTCCCATCCCTGCAATTCCTACGATGACTTAACCTTGCGAATCTTGGAGCGATTGGGGATACGTCTCGGATTTCGAGCCAATATGGAGAGGATTGCGCAGCGCTCGCCATTGGAGTTCCCTCGTAAGGATCATGCGATCATAATGAAGGAACTGCGTTCATGAAAATTACAGTCTTCACCAGCAATCAGGCTCGACATCTGTCCCTCATCGCCGATATGGCAACGATCGCCGATCAAGTTTTTGCGATCCAAGAGTGCAACACCGTTTTTCCAGGTCGAGTGGCTGACTTTCTCCGGGCGTCCGAAGTAATGGAGAATTATTTCTCAAAGGTTATCGATGCAGAAAAAGAAGTATTTGGCGGATTGCGATTTTCTGCAACAAACGCGCGAACGCTCTCGATTAAGAGCGGTGATCTGAATCGAATTGATATTGGATTGTTAGCTGACGCATTGCAGTCGGATATTTACATTGTTTTTGGCGCGAGTTTCATTAAAGGACCGCTGCTAGACTTTTTGATTGCAAACAAGGCTATCAATATCCATATGGGCATTTCGCCATACTATCGCGGCAGTTCCTGCAATTTCTGGGCAATTTACGACGGAAATCCAGACTTGGTTGGGGCCACCATACACTTGCTTTCGCGCGGCCTGGACTCTGGACCCATGCTGTTTCACGCACTTCCGAAGCCTGCAGCTATCGATCCGTTCTTGTTGGGTTTCCACGCTGTCCAAGCAGCTCATCGAGCTTTGATAGAAAGTATCAAGTCGGGTCGACTCTTCTCGCTAAAGGCTCTTCCCCAAAATCACGATCTCGAAATACGCTACAGCCGACATCGCGACTTTACTGACGAGGTTGCCAAGGAATACCTTCAACGGAATCTGAGTGCACACGATATTGATCGGATGTTGAAGAGTAGGCGTGAGCGGCAGTTGCTTGAGCCTCAGTATTTTTAGTAGAAAAATGCTGAACAGCGAGGCCTCGGGGGATACATTTAATTAGCCATGAAAACGACAAATCAATTAATGAGAGTTTGTTTCGCCTCTTGTTATAGCAACGACCCTGGCGTTGACGGCGCGAATGTAGTCTTGAGGAGCCAGCAAGATTTGCAGGCCCCTCATCCCCGCAGATACCGAGATTACATCGCAGATTTCCGCAAGTTCGTCGATATATACGGGGTAATCTTTCTTGCAGGCCAGAGCGGTAACACCGCCGCGAATGTAACCGGTCGCGGATTGCACTTCCTTCAAAGGAAGCAGGTCGACTTTGCGATCCCCGGTCTGATGTGCGAGAGCCTTGAAGTCCAGTTCTTCGGTTGCAGGAATTACTGCTAAATAGATTCCGTTGCGGTCGCCCTGCACCGCAAGAGTCTTAAAGAGCTGCTGAGGTGGTATGCCGATCTTTGCTGCCACCGTTGTCGCGGACAAGTCGTCGGGATCCACTTGGTACTCGCGCAATTCGTAGCTGATCCCAAGTCTATCCAGGACCCGTACTGCGTTGGTCTTGATCACTCAATTACAACCTCATCTCTTAAGTTTAGGCTTCGTGATGCCAGTGAGTTGGATGTTTCACGGTGTCGATTGCTTAGTTGGCGGATACGTCATGATTCTCTCGAATACCATTCCCGACAACTTTGATGGCAGCGATCTGCAGCTCGTTGTTTGAACCGTTGACAGGTCTAATCCCTGATCGGTATAAGAGTGCGGTAGTGTGCGGCCTCGATAGTGGAAGGAGACAAAAAATGAAAAAAAGAATGGTCGTGTGTGCCCTCGGTTTGGCGATCGCTTCCTCGGTATTCGCTCAAAAGAAAGAAGAAACTCGAATCAACAACTCGGCTGATGTGCTGCGGCAGCTGATTGCCGGTGATTTGCCCAAGAATATCCTTGATCAAGCGGATTGTGTGGTCGTCTTCCCCAGCGTCAAGAAAGTAGCCGTTGGCATCGGCGCCAGCTATGGACGAGGCGTCCTGGTTTGCCGCACGGGTGGCGAGATGAATGGAGAGTGGGGTGCTCCGGCAATGTATCGGCTCGATCAAGGCAGCATTGGTATCCAACTCGGGTCTACGGCCACGGATTTTGTGCTGGTAGTGATGAATAAAAAGGGCGCGGAACAAATCTTGAATGGAAAGACAAAACTAGGAACAAATGCCGCGGCGGCTGCTGGACCATCAGCTGCCCAGGCCTCGGCTTACAACGCCGCCGCTATGAACGTCGATGTTCTAACGTATTCACGTTCCAAGGGATTATTTGCTGGCGTCTCCCTGGAAGGTGCGTCAATGGACAGCGATAACGACGCCAATAAATCTCTTTATGGCAAAGAACTTAGTGCCAAGGACATTGTGGAAGGTGGACAAGCTGCGCCTGGCGCAGCGAAAACGCTAGATGAAGTACTCACCAAGGCGTCACCAGCTCGCAAGTAGGATTGTCGGCTGGTGTTAAGGGACAGCTGAATGAAACAAAGGGCAGATCTCCGTGCCCATAATAGCGCTTCAGAACCTTCGGCATGACCGAGCCAACCCAGGAGCCCACGTGTAAACCCCACACGTGGGGCACCCAACTGGGGCCCGAACTGGGTACGAGACGACCTAAATCGTCTTCGTAGGTGCACTGTCGTATCCGGATAAATAAAAATGTTCCGTCGATTCTGTGTTTCAGATGACATTCACTCACGTTGGCTTTGAGACACGTGGCTCGCGTGAGTGAATGCCAGTCCACTTTGTTAATCGCCAGCTTGGGCAGTTTCGTTGGCTACGATGGTTTGCAGCTGGGCTTGGGCTAGTTGTTGCTCTTCTTGCTTGGAATACACCAGTTCATGACCGCTGGTATTGCCGGGATAAAACCACTTCACGAGCGTTTCGGGCCTTCCTTCTGGCTGGTCCGCCAAAACAAGGACGGCTTTTCCGGTAGGCTCGGCGCGTTCGGCTGTAACAGTCTGAAGAGTCGCATACAAGCGAGTGCCTTGAGCATTGAAGACACGGACAACATTCAGGTCGTTGGGGTCCGCCAATTTGAACAGATAGGTTCCGGCGGGCAAAATCTGCCCCGGAATTTCTATCGGCTGGCTGAAGGTGAGTTTGGTGGACTGGTCTGTTTCATCGGCACGAGCTGCAACTTCCAGGAACAATACCGATGCAATGGCAAAAGCAATTAGTAAAGCAAGTTTGTTGATTTTCATTTTCTATCTCCTTTTTATTTTTCGATTCAAATTTACTTTTCAAGAACGCTAGATCATGTGCTTCAGAACCTTGCCGGTTCCCTTCACCGTAGCCTTCGTCGCTTTGTAAGTGCCCTTGGCTGCGACCTTCGCGGAACGGGTGACCACGTGTTCGGCTCCGAATGACGCACCCCCAACCGCTAAACAAAATGCGAGTACGGTAATGAGTTTTTTCATGACGTCTCCTTTATGGGTGGTGCGGCTGAGTGTTGTGGAATGGGAGTAACTCGCGTTCCACAAGCAGGCTTACGTGCTTCTCACCGTCATCGCGCCCTTGTTTTTTTCACACCATGGATAAAGGCAGCCTTGATGCCAAAGTCAGAAGCGGCGGCAACCTTTGTGTAAGCGATTTATTTTGGAGAGGTTAGGAGCAGCCGATAGCGGGAACGGGTAGTGTATGGAGGGTGTGGAAGTGTCGATATGTTGGTGTCGGTGTCAGTTTAGCGGGGAGCGAACCCCGTTGGATGCTTCTGCGTAGGAGCTATTATTGCGTGCTTCATGAGCGAGTATTGCAGACCTCGCGACCGATCGTTGCTAATTTGCTGTGGGGCGGGGAGAGGCGTGGAGGAGTGGGGCGTGCGCCGGCTCGGGTTGTGAAAGCAAAGCAGCGGGACGGTTTTTGTAACGTTTGTGGTCAATGGCTGCGCCGATGAAGGCGGCAAAGAGTGGATGCGGCTCGAGAGGCTTGGATTTGAATTCGGGGTGGAATTGGCAACCGAGAAACCAAGGGTGATCGGGTGCCTCGATAATTTCGACGTAATTCTCGTCGGGTGTACGGCCGGTTATGCGCAGGCCGGCACCGAGTAACGTTTTTTCGTAGTCGCGATTAAATTCATAGCGATGGCGGTGACGCTCGCTGATTTCTGTTTTGCCGTACGCCTGATGGGCGAAGGAGCCGGGCTCCAGCTTGCAGGGCCAGGCGCCCAGGCGCATGGTGCCGCCCATTTCGTCGACGCCGAGGAGTTCGCGTAATTTGTAAATTACGCGGTGGGGTGTTTGCGGGTCAAACTCAGTGCTGTCGGCCTGTTTGAGGCCAGCCATGTCCCGTGCGTATTCAATAGTGGCGCATTGCATGCCGAGACATATGCCGAAGAAGGGGATTTTGTTTTCGCGCGCGTACTGAATGGTGTGCACCATTCCTTGAATACCACGCTTGCCGAATCCGCCGGGAACCAGGATGCCGTCGTAACCTCGCAATCGCGCAGCGGCCGTTTCGGGCGAGTCGATTTCTTCCGCTTCAATCCATTCCAGAACGGTCTTCTGCTGGTGCGCCAAACCGCCGTGGAGTAAGGCTTCGCGCAAACTCTTGTAGGCGTCTTCCAGCTGCACGTATTTTCCGACTACCGCGATGCGCACTTCGCCGGCGGGATGATGCAAGCGGTGAACGAGATCAAGCCAGGGCTGCATGTTCGCGGGTTTTTCCACGAGCTTGAGATGGCGAAGAATTTGCGTGTCGAGGCCTTCTCGGGCCAATTCCACCGGGACAGCATAAATGGTGTCAACGTCCTGCATGGAAATTACGCAAGATTCCGCGACGTTGCAGAAGAGTGCGATTTTCTTTTTCAACTCTTCAGGAATGTGGCGATCGCTGCGACAAAGCAGAACGTCCGGCTGAATTCCAATCCCGAGCATTTCTTTAACGCTGTGCTGGGTGGGCTTGGTTTTCAGCTCGCCTGCAGCGGCGATGTAGGGAACGAGAGTTACGTGAACAAATAAAGTGTTTTCGGCGCCAAGCTCCAGGCGCATCTGGCGAATGGCTTCGAGGAAGGGAAGCGATTCGATGTCGCCAACGGTGCCGCCAATTTCGACGATGACCACGTCGACGCCTTCGGAAACTTTTCTGATGGTGGCTTTGATTTCGTCGGTGACGTGGGGGATGACCTGCACGGTTTTGCCGAGGTAATCGCCGCGGCGCTCCTTGGTGAGAATGGTTTCGTAGATACGGCCGGTGGTCCAGTTATTGTCGCGAGAAAGTTTGGCGTGAGTGAAGCGCTCGTAATGGCCGAGGTCGAGGTCGGTTTCGGCGCCGTCTTCGGTAACGAAGACTTCGCCGTGCTGGAAGGGGCTCATGGTGCCGGGATCGACGTTGAGGTACGGATCGCACTTTTGCAGGGTGACTTTAAAACCGCGACTTTCGAGGAGACAGCCGATGGAGGAGGCAGCTACGCCCTTTCCTAGTGAGGAAACAACACCGCCGGTAACAAAAATATATTTTGGCGCCATCCGTGATGGACCGCGAACTGAATCGCGGACTTATCCGCCCTCCGCAGGTGACGTACAAGGAATTATGGATGCTGCGGGAAAAAGAGTCAAACGGGAAATGCCCTGGAATGGAATTCGTGTGAGCACGGTTTTAATTTTTGAATGGAACTTTTGCAGCATCGTCCCGGAAGTATGTGGTGTGGGCCGAATAAGCGTCGCGCGACGGCGTGGGTCGCGGCGGATGGCTGGTGAATTGAATGCGGGTAATGAATTTCATCTGCAACTTTATTTTTTCTGCGGTGTTTTTCTCACTAGGGCTGGGTGTGTATCAGGTGTGGTTTGCGTCCTGCGTGACGGCTTGGCCTGAGTTGCGGCGTTTGTTTGTAAAAAGTTAACTCAATTCGTAGTTCGCTCACAGCCATTTTGGGGGAAGGCCCATCTAACGAGTCGATGTGTCCTGGCAACTTCTTCAAGGGTGAGGAATGAAAATACATAAGTGGATGCGGAGTGCCTGCGCGATTAGTGCGGTGGTCGCGTTGGTGTGGAGTGTTGAGGCGCGGGGGCAACAGATTCAGCTGAGCGCTGGTCATCGCGCAGGGGCTGCCTACGATGTGGCGCGCGAAAGCGTGATCAGCGGGAAAATTGTGCAGTACAGTGGGTCGTCGACGACTCCGCCGCTTGGTGCACACATCTCTTTGCAGACTTCTTCCGGGACGATCGACGTGCATGCAGGCAACGCGAAAGTAATCCAGACTAGCAACATTTCTTTGCAGGCTGGAGATTCCGTCAGCATTACCGGCGAAACGGTGCAATTCGGCAACGGCAACGTCTTTGTGGCTCGGCTTATAAAGAAGGGTTCGCAATCGGTGGCGGTGCGCTCGAAAAACGGTGTGCCGCTATTGCCGACTGCGGTTAACGCGAATGGAAAGATCGTCGCACCGGCGGGTGCACGATGAGAACGCACGCGGTGAAGCGGATTTTTCTCGCTGGCAGCTTGGCGCTGGGGTTGTACGCAACAGCGTGTGGCGGAGGAAATAGCACGTTCACTCCCACGCCGACACCCACGCCGACCCCTCAGGGGACTTACTCACTGGCGAGTTTGAACGGCACCTATGCCTTCTCGATGAGCGGTACCGATAACACCCAAGGTCTATCGATTTCGCGCATTGGCAGCTTTCACGCCGACGGCCAAGGCAACATCACCATGGCTATTGAAGACGTGAATGATGCCGGCTCGTTCAGCACATTTAACTTCACGGCCGCCCCGGCTTCAAACTATACGATGAGTTCGAATGGGCGAGGCGTGCTCACCCTAAGCCATCCGGACGTAGTGAATCCCAGCGTGGCGGATAATTTTACTTTCAGCATCGCGTTGGATTCCACTTCAAGCGGCTTGATGATTGAGACGGACGGCTCCTCCACCATGAGTGGGAATTTCCGGCTGCAAACCATCAGCAGCACGTTCGCGACGGCTTATGCATTTGACGTTAGCGGCGTGGATCTGGGGAACTCGACTTCCGCGTCGTTCATCGGCCAATTCACCACCAACGGTGTTGGTGGTGTCACTGGCGGGGAAATGGATGTGAACGACGGCGCTTCTCCCACCGGAGCGATTGCGCTGCAGCCCGGAACGGTCGCGCTGGATGCCGCCAACTTCAGCAACTTTGGGCGCGGAACAATGACCCTCAACACCACGCTGAATAGCCAACTGCTTAATCTGAGTTACGTTTTCTATGTCGTGGATGGCAGTCATCTGGTGCTGGTGGAAAACGATACGGTGGCAGCAACGTCGGGTTCGGCTACGGCGCAAACCGCGGTGCCCACCACCGTCGCGGCGTTCCCTGGAAGCTTTGTTTTTGCGGTCGGCGGCGCAGCGATCAGCCAGGGTGTGTTTGGGTCACTGGCGCGCGCAGGAAGGTTTACTTCGGATGCCAACGGAAACATCACCAATCTGAGCCTCGATGAGGATTTCAGTGGTGGAGTAAATGCCTTTCCGAAGGCCGGCGGATTCAGCAACGTCACGCTTACCATCGATGCGGCTGGCAGTGGGCGCGGCACGTTGAATTTCACGGACGTGACGAGGAATCAGCCTTTTCAATATGTTTTCTATATGGCTTCCGCAACCCAAGGGTTTATTCAAGACGACTCCCCCAATGTGGTTGCCGATGGGTCCATCACGGCGCAAAGCGGAACGTTCACCGCGGCTTCCATGGCGGGGAGCTACGCTATCAACTGGAGTGGCGTGAACCTGGCCAATGGCTTTGAAGAGGATTTTGTCGGCGAAATTCCGGTATCCAGCGCCAGCTCGAATAACATCTCTGGCGGCGTGCTGGATTTTACCGAATTGGGCGATGGCAAGATTTTCACGGGCATTCCGGTGAATGGACTGCTCACGTTGCAAGGAGATGGGACGCTCGGCGGAGCGCAAGGAAATGCGTTGCAGTTGACAACTTCGCAGACGCCATCGACGACCTTTAATTTCCGCGCTTACCTGGTAAACGCCAACACCATAATCGTGGTAGGGGTGGACAGCGGACGAGTGGTCATTGGCACCGCCGTACGGCAACAATAACTGGCGCATCACCACGCATCATTATCCGCCCGCCGGAGTCTACCGGCGGGCGGTTTTCATTTGTGCGCAGGTATGCTCACGTTCTGATGTTTGGCAAGGGCGGGCACTTACTAGAAAGACGAGTCGCTTGTCTAACATTTCCGTCTATTCTGCAACCGTGATGGCTGCGTTTATGATCTGGCCGTCGCAAACCTAAAAAATATTGTGAACGGAATCCAGTCGCCGAGCGTCAAACTCCTATTGATGGAGAATTGACTTTGCTATTTGCTGACATTCGCCATGCCCTCCGGATAATGCGCCGTACGCCACTGTTCACGGCGGCGGTCATAGTGACAGTCATGCTGGCAATTGGAGCCAACACCACGATTTTCAGCGTGGTGAACGCGGTGTTGCTGCGGCCACTGCCGTTCAAGCGACCGGGCCGGTTGGTACAGGTTGCCGAAAAGAACGACAAGCTGAACCTGCCAACCTTTAGTTCTTCGATCCTGAACTTCGTGTCCTGGCGCGAGCAATCACAATCGTTTCAAGAGCTGGGCGCGATTGGTTTCAATAATTACACGCTAACCGGAACGGGAGAGCCTGAGCAGTTGTCCGGTAATCGCATCAGCCCAGCGTTGACGCGGGTCCTCGGGATTTCCGCGCTGATCGGGCGGACGTTTACTGATGACGAAGAAAAGCCTGGCGCTCCCGCAGTTGCGATGATCGGGGAAGGCCTGTGGCAACGGCGATTCGGTGCGGATCGAAGTCTAGTCGGCCGTACCGTCATTCTCGATGGCGCACCTACGACCGTCGTGGGCGTGGCCCCTGCCGCGCTCAATCTATTTTCAGGTGCGGACATTTACACACCGCTGACCATCGATCGGGCGAAGGAACTACGCCTCAACCATCTGACACTGGTGATCGCCAGGCTGAAAGATGGCGTATCAATCGAGCAGGCGCAAGCGGAGATGAATACCGTCTCATCGCTGATGGGCCAGCAATATCCAGAAATACGGGACTGGGGCATTCGGCTTATCAGCATGTTCGACACTTTCGTAAGTCCGGAGCTCAAGACTGGACTGCTGGTGCTTCTGTGGGCGGTGGGTTTCGTGTTGCTGATCGCTTGCGCAAACATAGCGAATCTGCTGCTGGCTCGGGCGGCTGTACGACAGAACGAGATGATGGTGCGAGCAGCCATTGGCGCGAGCCGCAGCCGGCTGGTGATTCAGTTGTTGATCGAAAGTGTGACGTTGTCGATCGCCGGTGGCGCCGCTGGTCTGCTGGTGGCGGTTTGGGCGTTGCGCGCAGTCAATCAAATGTTGCCGCCGAACACTTTACCTGTCCCTGCAGTGGAAATGGATTCCAAGGTGGTGTTGTTTGCGCTCGGGTCGACAATCGTTACCGGATTGCTGTTTGGGATCGCGCCCGCGTGGCGAACTGCAAAGGTCGATCTGAATGCCGTTCTCAAACAAGGGGGGCGCGGATCATCCAGCCGAATGTCTGCGGGCCTGCGCAAGGGCCTCATTGCGATTGAATTGGCGTTGGCGACCGTCCTTTTGATTGGCGCAGGCTTGTTCCTTGAGAGCCTTGGGAATCTTCAGCGAGTGCACCTCGGCTTTGAGCCGCGCGGGTTGATCAGCTTTCAGCTTTCTCCGCCGAAAGAAAAGTACCCGCTGAACAGCAAGGCACCACAGCTTTATCGTGCTCTGCTCGATTCCTTGCAATCGATACCTGGCGTTCGCGGTGCATAGGTTTCAAGCGGCATCCCCTTCGGTGCAGGCACATACAGCAGGCACCCGATGATCACCACTGAAAAATCCGCATTGCCGCCGGCGACCGCCGTGCCAATTGATTGGCGCATCGTCAGCCCCGGATACTTCAAGACCATGGGCATACCGCTGCTGCACGGCCGCGACTTCACCGACGCGGACGGCCCCAATGCGCTTCCGGTTATGATCGTCAGCGCTGCCACCGCAAAGAAATTCTGGGGCGATGCTGATCCCTTAGGGCGGACCATGCGTCGCACAGCCGATCCTCGTATTCCGTTCACCATAGTCGGCGTTGTTGGCGATGTGCGGAGCACCTCTCTGACAGACGAATTTCCGTCACTTTATTATCCGATGGCTTCGCGCGTGTGGCCCCTGATGGATATCGTAGTGCGGACTGACGGACCGCCGGCCCCGGAAGCATTGCTGCCCGCCATTCGGGAAAAGGTTCACGAACTCGATTCGGAATTGGCACTCGCGAATGTGCGGACCATGGAGCAGTGGCTTTCGAACAGCGCGGCTCAACCTCGACTGAATACCGTGATGCTAAGTGTATTCGCGTTTGTGGCGCTGCTGATCGCCTCGGTAGGTATTTATGGCGTGCTAGCGTACTCCGTGAGCCAACGCACCGGCGAGATCGGAGTGCGCATGGCCTTGGGCGCCACGCTTCGCGACGCTTTGCAGCTCATAATTCGCGAAGGAATGATTGTGGTGTTGATTGGGATTGGAGCAGGATTGTTGGGAGGCCTGGCGCTGAGCCGCGCTGTTTCGAGCTTAGTCTTCGGCGTGCCGGTGCGAGACCCGGTGATATTCATCGGTGTGGCAGCTACGCTGGCAACGGTAGCACTTGCGGCCTGTGCGATTCCTGCGCTGCGGGCGTCGCGAGTGGACCCCATCGTGGCGCTGCGCTACGAATGAGGCCTGAGGCGTTTCACCAGCGAAATACAATGACGCGCCGTGGCATTAATTGGGAATTTTCTCGACGCGGATGCTGCAGATGCATGAAAGCGACGAGATGTTTATGGAATGACGGCTTGAACGGCCGCCGAAGGAGCGCTCTCCTGATATGAGGAACTTACCGAAGTGATGCGGAAATAATAAGTGTCGCCGGCCAGCACGTTCGTGTCTACGAAGCTAGTGCTTGGCACCGGCGAGGAGTTCAACAAAGAGTACGGCCCGGCTGAAGAGGGACTGACGTAAATATTGTAACCAGCTACGGACGAACTGCTGGCAGTCCAGGACAGTGCCACCGAATGCGTAGAGGACGCCACGCCGGTGCCGGACAGCGCAATGGTCACGGGCGAATTTATGGCGTTACTGGTTATCGTGAGGCTTCCCGCCAAGCTTCCTATGGTGTAAGGCGTGAACGTGGCGCTCACAGTGGCGGTCTGATTGGGACTTACGGTAAGACCTGAAGCACTGCCGCCGGCTGTAAATCCAGCGCCGGAAATGGAAACTCCTGAAATTGTAACACTGGAACTCCCAGTGTTCGTCAACGTCACGCTTCGTTGCGCACTGCTGGCTAGTCCGGTGCTGCCAAAATTCAAACTGCTGACGTTGGCGCTCAGCGTCGATGGAGATCCCGCGATGGTAGTCGGCGAGGATGACAGAGTGATATTGCAAATGCTGAGTCCGCCCGAAGAGCTCATCACGCCCACGGTATTGAGTAAAGGGACAGAGCTCTGCTCGGAGCGAAATGCCACATTTGACCCTAAAGTGATCTGCCGCGAGAGGAGTACCACATAGGCGCTGTAAGTGTGGCTTGAAACGTTTACATCCAAAATGAAATGGTAAGTGACACCCGCTTGGTAGCCAATATTCGTGGCGGCAGTGAACCCCGAACCATTTCTAACGTCAATCATTCCGCTGGGATTAAATCGCACGCCCGTGGCAAGGTTGTCATACTGCTGCGCGGAGCCGTCCGACAGCCCGCTGATAGAGTTCGATGATGAACTCGAAGGTGTCCCGTCGTAGGTGATGCGGAATGTGGATCCTTGTCCCTGTGACAAGGCGGTGTTGGCCCACGAGCCGGAAGAATATTCGCAGCTCACAGCCTGTGCCGAATCTGCATTGCTCATCGCCGCGGCCAGCAAAATAACAAAAATTAAAAGCGCTTTCAAAATATTCCAATCGCCGTGATTTTCGGGCCCGTATTGCATGTCAACGTTCAAAGTTTTTTTCCCAGGGTTTTATTACTTCGGGAGATCGGGGATGCGCCGTTTCCCGTAGCATGAGCAGGCTACGGGTTGGTGCCACTGCGCCGCTACTGTACTGGGGTGCAAATCTTGAACAAGGTACAACCTGCACCAGGACAGGTGAATATATCGGACAACTATTCGAAAAATTTAGGAGCGGCGGGTACTAGGACGGCAAACGCAAGCGGGCCTCGCACCCTCGAGCGTCAATTCGGTTTTCGAGAGTCAGCTGTCCACCGTGGGCTTCCGCAATTTGTCTGCTGAGAACCAGGCCTATTCCTGAGCCAGCCGGCTTGGTGGTGAAAAATGGCACAAAGAGATTTGTGGTATTGGGAATACCGGGACCATCATCGATCACCCAGACTTCTACTTGCGAACCTTGCTTTATCCAACCAACTTGCACGCCGCCATGCGTCTCCAGCGCGGCGTCGGCCGCATTGCGAATTAAATTGATGAGCAGCTGCTCCAACTGATCGACGTCCGCGGAGATCGTGGCTCGTGGTCCTTCCTTGACGCAGACTTTCACGCGGGTCTCCAGCTTGGCGGTGCGATGCACCCACTCCGCAACGTGCACCGGCAAGTGTTTCGGTTTCGGAAGCCTGGCGAGCCGCGAATAAGCAGCCATAAAACGTCCGAGCGCTTCAGTGCGGGAACGAATGATGGCAAGGCCCTCCTGTAGATCTTGCAGGATCGGCGCTGCTGGCCCGGATTGCAGTTCCGGCAATTGATTGGCGGCGCTCAATCCGCTCTCTAGCCCCTGAGCCACGGATTGAATTGGGGCCAGCGAATTATTGAGCTCATGGCCAAGTACGCGAATCAGGCGCTGCCAGGCCTGGCGTTCTTCGTCGCGCAGTGTGCGGCTGAGGTCGCTGAGGACCACCAGTTGATGAGGCAGGCCGCCCTGCCGGAACGACCCTCGACGCATACTCCAGCGTCCCGACGCGCCGGGAAAGGCGAGGTCCATGGTTCGCGCGGATTGTCCTTCCAAACAATCTGCCAGTCCGAGTTCCACGGCCGTGGAACCGAGAAGGCGTTCCAGTGGACGCCCCAGCAAGCGTTCGCCAGCGCGGTTCACCAACCGAAGCTTGGCTTGATGATCGAAGGTAAAGATAGCCAAGTCGATCTCTTCGATGATGGTGCGCAGCAGGCCCGTAGCTTCCAGCGCACCTAAGCGCTGCTCTCGCAACATGGTGCTCAGAGCATTGACCTCGATCATCACCTCGCCCATGGCGTCATCGGGTCGAGCACCCCGTGCGCGAATGGAGAAGTCTTCTTCGCGCATGGCCGCGAGAAGGTTGGACAAAGTCTGCAAAGAGAAGACCACCCGGTGTCGCAGAGAAAGCGCGAAGCCGAGCCAGAGACTAAGGATAAGAAATGTGAGTGTCCACGCCGACCCCGACGAAAACGAGCCCGTCCAAAGCAGAATCAGCGCGATGAAAGAACCGGGAAGACCAGCAGCGAGCGCCAAAAGCTGAATGCGGC
The DNA here is from genome assembly GCA_963733775.1 of uncultured Acidobacteriota bacterium. GTDB lineage: Bacteria > Acidobacteriota > Terriglobia > Acidiferrales > UBA7541 > Acidiferrum. The sequence continues at coordinate 133,217 of CAVTEE010000009.1, forward strand.
GTTCGTAAGAGAGGCGCCTCATCCTAATTCGTGTTTCTGTAAACGCCGGTACAACGCGCTGCGGCTCAACCCCAGCGCCTTGGCCGCCTGGCTAACGTTGCCGTCGTGGCGCGCCAGCGTGCGCCGGATAAGATGGCGTTCCACTTCATCGAGCGGCATTTCTTCGAGGCGCGCCGCCGCCGTCGATGCTTGAGCCCGCAAGCCGAGATCGGCCGCGCGAACAAGCGGTCCGCCGGAAAGCAGTACACCGCGCTCCACGGCGTGGTCTAGCTCACGTACATTTCCGGGCCAGAGATGTTCATGCAGGGCGGCGGTGGCGGCGGTGTCAAAGCCGGCTATATTTTTGCGATAACGTTGCGAATATCCGTGAACGAAGTGGTGTGCGAGCAGGTCGATGTCTTCGCGGCGTTCGCGCAGAGGCGGGATAAAAATCTCGATGGTGTTCAGCCGGAACAGCAGGTCCTGCCGGAACCGCCCCGCAGCAGCTTCGGAGTTTACGTCCACGTTGGTGGCCGCGAGCACACGCACATCGACGCGGCGGGTGGACGATGAACCTACCCGTTCGAGCTCTCCAGTTTCGAGAACGCGCAGCAACTTCGCTTGCAGATTGAGGGGCACGTTGGCAATTTCGTCCAGGAAAAGTGTTCCACCGTCAGCAAGTTCGAAGCGCCCTACGCGATCGGATCGCGCATCTGTGAATGCGCCTTTCACGTGACCAAAAAGCTCGCTTTCGAATACCCCCTCGGAAAGGCCACCAGCGTTCACCGTGACCATCGGTTTCGAAGCGCGGTTCGACAATGCATGGAGCGTGCGCGCCACCACCTCTTTCCCCGTGCCATGCTCCCCGGTGATCAGCACATTGGCGTCCGACGGGCCGATGCGGGCCACAAGGTCAAGCACCGGATTCATCGCTGGAGACTTGGCCAGGAACGTCGGCCGCGATTCCGCTCGAAGCAGCCGGTTTTCGGCTTCCAGGCGCGAAGCTTGCCGCAAGGCCTGGCGCAAATCAATTTGCGTGCGAATAATCGAGAGCAGTCGAATATTCTCCCAGGGCTTTTGCACGAAGTCGCGCGCGCCGCGTCGCATGGCTTCGACCGCAATCTCCACGCTGCTCCACGCGGTCATCACGATAACCGGCAGGGTGCTGTCCAGCATTTGTATGCGGGTGAGCAGGTCCAGGCCTTCTTGCCCGGAAGTGGTGTCCCGCGCGTAATTCAAATCCATCAGCACCGCATCAAATTCGCGCGATTCGATGGCCGCGAGCGCGTCGGCGGGCGAAGCTGCGCCGTGCGTTTCGTAGCCTTCGCGCTTCAGCAACAAGCGCAGGGCGTCGCGAATGTCGGATTGATCGTCGGCCAGCAAGACGCGATAGGACTGGTTGGCGGCAGATTTCATTTGATGAAGGAGTCTATTCCAATTTCGTTATTGGGAACCAAGAACGCGAGCATTTGACATCGCCGCCAACCTGCATCGCATCTGAAAACTCTTTCAGAGCTATGCGGATTGGACCGTCGCAGCCGCGCTTTCGTTTACCACCCACCCGTCTTTAAGCTGGATGATGCGATTGCCGTAAGCAGCGTTGCGCTCCGAGTGGGTGACCTGAATGATGGTCGTTCCAGCGTCGTTCAATTTTTTGAAGAGCTCCATGATTTCGTCGCCCTGCGCGGAATGCAGATTGCCAGTTGGCTCGTCGGCGAGCAGCAACTTGGGATGCAGGATCACCGCGCGCGCGACGCCGACCAACTGCTGCTGGCCGCCGGAAAGCTGATTGGGAAACAAATCCTTTTTTCCCACGATATGAAAGCGGTCCAGCGCATCGCACACCAGGCTCACCCGCTCCTTGTGCGGAACATTTTTATACGAGAGCGGCACCTCCAGATTTTCAAACACCGTCAAGTTGTCGATCAGGTGATAGCTCTGGAAAACAAAACCAATGTTAGCCTTGTGCAGCTCGTTGCGCTTCTTGTTGTTGAGTTGGTGGACCGCTTCGCCAAGAAAGTAATACTCGCCGCTCCAGGCGCTGTCCAGCATCCCAATTATGCTAAGTAATGTGGATTTTCCCGCTCCCGAAGGGCCCATAATAGTTACAAATTCGCCCTGTTGAATTTGCAGGTTGATGCGCCGCAACACAAAAAACTTGCTGCCGCCGGCGTCATAGGATTTTTCGAGATTTCTAAACTGGATTAAAGGTTCCACATCGCTCCTCTTATCGAACTTTCACGATCGTGGTTAGGGGTACAGCGCATGCGCGTTGCAATAAAAGCAAATTGTTTCACTCATAGCGAAGAGCCGTCAATGGATCGATGCGCACAGCTCGGCGAGCGGGGAGATAAGAAGCCAAAAACGCGATCGCGCCAAGAATCAGCGGCAGGCCGATGAAAGCAAAAGGGTCGCTGGCTGTTACGCCGAAAAGCAGGCTGGATAGCGCGCGGGCCAGTGCGAACGCCACAGGCAGACCAATGGCAATGCCGATAATGGTGAGTAGCATTCCATTTCCCACGACGAGTCGGTTGATGGCGCCTTTTGATGCGCCCATGGCCATGCGAATCCCCATCTCGTGTGTTCGCTCGCTAACCGCATAAGACATTACTCCGTACACGCCCACCGATGCCAAGACTAGGGCAATGATCCCAATGCCTGCCATCATTGCCGCGACGTACGATATGCCCACAATAGATTCGGTAATGACTTGGCTAAGCGGCTTCACTTCGTAAATCGGCAGGTCCGGATCAATAGCCGCGATTTTGCTGCGCACTGCTGACGTAAACTTTGCTGGGGAGTCGCCGGTGCGTAAGACCACTGTGGTGTAGTAAGTGGGATTCTGGCGGTAAGGCCGGTAAAGCGTGGGCAGGGTGTCCTTCTGTATCCAGTTGTAACGCACGTCGTCCACCACGCCAACCACGGTGAGCCAGGTCTCCGGCTTTGAGGCGGCCACCTGAACCTTTTTACCGAGTGGATTTTCACCTGCAAAATAACGGCTCGCGAGGCTTCGGCTGATGACTGCGACTGGTTGAGCGCCGTCACCGTCCGAGTCCGTGAATACCCGGCCGTCTCTCAAGCCGATACTCATCACCGTAAAATAATTCGGCGAAACGGTTTCCATGATCGCGGTACGGGATTCTTCGCGCTGCTCGACAGGCCGGCCTTCTATCAAGAAGCGATCCGCGTCCGTGCCGCCGCCATTGCCATACGGAACCGTGGTGGCCAACGCGGCAGATTGCACTTGCGGAATGGTGGAAAGACTCTGCAGCAGCCGATCGTGAAACGTGACCCGCGCAGACCTCTGAGGATATTGCAATTCGGGCAAATTCAGATTCAGGGTTAACAGCGTTTCCGGATGATACTGCTGGTTCACCGTGAGCAGGGCATTAAAGCCTTTTACCAGCAGGCCCGCGCCGACAAGCAAAACCAGGGACAAGGAAACCTCGGCAACCACCAAAGCGCTGCGCAAGCGATGCCGCGCGCGTCCGGAGGAAGCGCCCCGTCCGCTCTCCTTCAGAGTTTCGGATATATTTGTGCGCGAACTCATGAGCGATGGTGCGATGCCCGAAAGCAGCCCACTCGCCAGTGCCACCGCAAACGTAAAAAGAAAAGCGCCGAAATCGAGACGAATGGACTTCCAGCCCGCGATGTACCGCGCAATGTCCGGCGGCATATGCGAAAGAATGACGGTAAGTATCCACTGCGCCAGAAAAATTCCGAGCGCCGCGCCAAAAAGCGACAGCATTACGCTCTCGATCAACAGTTGGCGAACAATGCGCGAGCGAGTCGCACCCATCGCGGCGCGAACGGCGAGTTCCTTCTGCCGTCCAGACACGCGCGCAAATTGCACGTTGGCGACATCCGCGCAAGCGATCAACAACACGAACCCCACCGCGCCAAGCAGCAGCAACGTGTACTGGCGCGTGAGATCGCCGGTGGCGAATTCACCGAGCGGTTGGACGCGCAACTGCCAATCTTTGTACGCGTCCGGATACGCTGCCGCCTGGTGCTGTGCGATGGTGGATATTTCTGCCTGGGCTTGCTTGAAGGAAACCCCGGGCCTCAGGTGCCCGATTACCCATAACGGACGACTATCCCGGTCGACGCGTTGTTTAGCGTCGAACGCCATGGGCAGCCAGGCCTCCGCGCTCATCGGGAAGTCGAAACCCTTTCCCATGACGCCTACTATCGTGAATGGTTTTCCGTCGACCTTCACGACCTTGCCCAGAATTTTGGGATCAGCGGCGTAACGGCGTTCCCAGAGCCCGTAACTCAGAATGAGCTCCTGATTTTTTCCGGGTTCCCCTTCTTCCGGAAGAAAATTGCGGCCGAGATGCGGCTGCACATTCAGTGTCGAGAAAAAATTGGTGGTTACGCGAAAATCCTGAATTTTCTGCGCTGTGCCGTCGCCGGTGAAATTGACGCCATCCCAGGAGTAGGCTCCGAGCCGGTCAAACGAACGTGCTTGTTCCTGCCATTCAAGGTAAGTGGCGGTTGCGATGGCGGTCTTTTCGATATTTTGGCGCGGTTTCGAATCCACCACAGCTACGAGGCGATTGACTTCATCCAGCGGAACGGGATGCAGCAGGAAAGCTTCCGCCATGCTGAAAATCGCCGTGTTCGCGCCCATGCCCAACGCCAGCGCTCCGGCACAAATAAACGTCGCGAAGCGGTGTTTCCACAACATGCGCAAAGCGTAGCGAATATCCTGCCGGATGGTGTCCATCAACAAAGGCCTCAGTGGCTAAGAACGGCTGGCCTAAAAAATGTCTAGCCTAAAAATTTACGCGCCGACGCTGACTTCCCTGGTTTCATCCACAATGCGTCCGTCGAATAAATGTATATTGCGCTCGGCGAAGTTCGCATAGCGCTCGTCGTGGGTGACCATGCAAATAGTGGCGCCATTGCGATGTAGATCGCGTAACAGCTCCATCACCGCCTCGCCATTTTTGGAGTCCAAGTTTCCGGTCGGCTCATCCGCCATCAAGATTAGTGGATCGCCAACCAGCGCGCGCGCCACGGCGACACGTTGCTGCTGACCTCCAGAGAGCTGGGAAGGGTAGTGGCGCAGGCGGTGCGCCATGCCTACGCGTTCCAGGGCACGTTGGACTTTTTGCTTGCGTTCGGCTGTGCCGGTGCCGCGATACGTCAGCGGCAGCTCAACGTTCTCGTAGACAGTGAGGTCGCCGATAAGATTGAAGGCCTGGAAAATGAATCCGATTTCGCGGTTGCGAATTCGCGTGCGCTCGCTGATGGTCAGCTTCGAAACCGGCTGACCGTTGAGCCAATATTGTCCATCGGTAGGCGAATCCAGCAGCCCCAAAATGGAGAGCAGCGTGGACTTGCCGCAGCCGGACGGGCCGGCAATGGAAATGTATTGGCCTTTTTGTATCTCCAGGTGAATTTCCTCCAGCGCGTGAGTCTCCACTTCATCGGTGTAGAACACCTTCTTCACGCCTTCCATCTTGATCAGGGTGTCGTTTGATGCCATCACGTTTTCTCCTCGAAACTTCTATGCGCACCAGTTGATACGAAACAGGCCCGATTTAGTTCCGCCGCTACTCATAACGCAAGGCCACCATGGGGTCGACTTGCGTAGCGCGCCGCACCGGCAGGTAGCAGGCTGCGGCAGCAATCACGGCGATCACACTTAAAGCCACTGCATAAATCCCAACGTTGTTGGCACGCACCCCATAGAGCAGCGATTCGCTCAAGCGCGCCAGCGCATAGGCTATCGGCAATCCCACCAGGGCACCCGCGACGACCATGAACCCCATTTCCTTATAAATTAGTGTACGTACTTGCCCGGTGGCGGCGCCCAAGGCCATGCGAATGCCAATCTCGCGGGTGCGTTGAATGACCAAATAGGCCAGCACCCCATAAATACCCATGGCAGCCAAGAGCGCGGCCAAAACTCCGAAGCTGGCTGATAATCCCGCGATTAGCCGCTCGGCGAGCAAGTCCTCATCCACCACACGTTGGAAGGTCTTGAGATCGTAGACCGGCAAATTGGGATCCAGATCGCGGACGCTACCGCGCAATTCGTCAGCGATAAGCAGGGGGTCTTGCTGGGTGCGCACATAAAAGGTCATGCCGCTCAATTTTTCCCGCTGCGCATAGGGCAGGAAGATGTAGGGAGCTATTTCACTGCGAACGTGGTCCTGCTTGTTGTCCTTTACGACTCCGACGATCAGAGTGTCCGGTTTGACGGCATCCCCTGAACCAAACGCGAAGCGTGACCCCACCGGATCGCGCTTGGGAAAAAAGCGCCTGACCGTGGCTTCGTTGACAATCGCAACTTTGCCGCGCGCACTCGTATCCCCAGAGTTAAATTCGCGGCCAGCCACCAGCGGGACGCCGATCGTAGAAAAATATCCCGGGCTTACAGGGTCATAGAGGACGTGTTCCTGATCTTCTGGAAGCTGCAGGCCACCTTCGACAGTGATGTTCGCTCCCATGTCAGTGCCGGTGAGACTGGGAATCTCCGAGGAACCTACCGCTTTCACTCCAGGGAGAGCCGCGAAGCGCTCGCGCATCCGGTCGATCAGCGCGATGCTGCGAGCGGTGTCGTAGCCATTCAGCGCCGGGGAAATGGAAAACGTAATTACGTTGGTAGTGTCCAGACCAAGGCTCTGGCTGCGCAGATTCCACAGCGTTTTGGTGAAAAGACAAGCTCCCGCCAGCAGCAATAAAGTAAACGCCACCTGACCCGCCACCAGAAACTTGCGAAAGCGGACGTGAGAGAGGGCTACAGAGCCGGTGGAACCTTGGTCTTTAAGGGTCTGGGTAACACTGCTGCGGGTGACGCGCCACGCGGGAATTAATCCAAAAAGAAGTCCGGCCAAAAGGGTAGTGCCGCTGGCGAACGCCAGAACTGTCCCGTTAAGCTTCGCCGACAGCCCCGAAACACCGGACGCGACGACTTCCGGCGTCAGAATATTCATCAGCCACAGACCAACGACCAATCCTAGTGTGCCGCCGGCTGTGGCGCAGAGGAGACTTTCGATCACTAATTGCCGAATCATGCGGCTGCGGCTTGCGCCCATCGCGGTTCGAATCGCGAACTCGCGCTGCCGCGACGCACCCTGCGCCAACAAAAGATTTGCGACATTGGTGCAAGCAATTAGCAAAACCAAACCAACCAGCGCGAATAAAGTGAGCAGCGCAGGTCCCGAGTCGGTCTGCACCGTTCGCCTGCCGCTTGCACCGGGAAGCAGAAGGACTTTTTTCTCGAGAAAAAGGGCACGCTTTTTTTGGTCCCAGCCCTTTATCGTTGCAAGTTGTTGTTCAAGCAGTGGACGATACGCCGCTGTTAGAGCCGCTTCCATTTGTGCCCACGACAGCCCGGGCTTCCTTCGCGCGAGAATCGCCAGCCAGGCATCGTTCCAATCATCCAGGCCGTTCCGGTTGGGAGTCATCTGCGGCTTCATCATCATGGGCACAAAGATGTTTGGAGTCTGCCCAACCTGGATGCCATCAAATCCTTTTTGCGCCACGCCAATAACCGTCAGTGGGGTGTTGTTGACGAGCAAGGTCTGGTTCAAAATTCCGGGATCCCCGCCGAAATGCTGCGTCCAATAGGCGTGGCTCAAGATAGCGTAGGGATGACCGCCCTGCACGCGATCATCGTCGGCGGTGAACAGGCGCCCAAAAGCGGGGTGCACACCTAGAACGTCAAAATAATTTCCAGAGACCAGTTCTCCAAGACCTCGTTCCGGCGCTTCCCCTCGACTCGCGATGCTGGCTTCAAAGGCAAAACGCGCTAGCATTCCGTTCACCGCGGGGCAATCACGTAGTCCCTTATAGGCAGGGTAAGAAAATGATTGCGCGCCGTCGCCGTCGGTCCAGACATGACCCTCTCCGCGACCGGGGGAGCGCAAAATGACCAGCTCGTCGGGACTTTTCACCGGCAAGCGTCGCAGCATAATCTGGTCCATCAGAGAAAAAATCGCGGTATTGGCGCCGATACCCAACGCCAGCGTAAGGATCGCAACGGAAGCAAAGCCCGGGTTTTTCCCGAGCATGCGCAGGCCGTATCGCACATCCTGCCAGAACGTTTGCACCGTCAGCGCTCCCGAACGAACCAACTCACTATTTCAAACGAATGCGATCGAAGTTATCCCACGCGGACATGTCGGAGAGAATTACTTTGTCTCCGACTTTTAGACCCGAAAGGATCTCGATGGTGTTCACCGAACTGCGCCCCAACTTTACATTGACGCGAGTAGCGTCCGATCCGTCTTCATCCAACTTAAAAATTCCCACGGTGCTGTCGGACTGCCCGTGAACCGGCCGGCCAACGTACAGCACGTCTTTGAGATTTTCGATTTCGATGGTGCCGTCGACGCTGAGGTCGGGACGCGCGCCCTGGGGCAGCGGCTGGTCGAATACCACATCTACGGTCACCGTTCCGTTTTGCACCGACGGATCAATACGCGAAACATGTCCGGTAACCACCCCGTTGCGCGTATCAACGGTCGCTTTTTGCCCGATCACCGCATCTTTCGCCTGCGTTTCCGCGATCTTAATCTCCGCCTTCAGTTTCTTGGGATCGGCTACGCGCGCCAGGTTCGTTCCCGGTGTCACGTGCTGGCCAACATCCACCGGCAGCAGTTGCAACACCCCATCGATGCCCGCGCGCACATGCAAGGCATCCAGTTCGCTGCGACGCAGTTGGTTTAACGCGCGCTGCTGATCGACGTGTGCGCGTTGTGCCGCAAGTCTCGCCACCGCCGAGTCGTTCGCGATCAAGGTTCGCTGGTCTTCCAGTTGTGCGCGGATGGCCAATTGCTCGTCTTTTACTTTGGAGAGTTTTGCGGTCACGTCAGCGCCCAGACCCTCTTTGTGAAGTTTGTCGTCGACGTCATGTTGCAGATGTGCCTGTTCGTATTCACTGCGCACCGAGGCGGCCTGGGCCTTCTGATTAAGCAGCTCGCTGTTCACCTGGACCTTCAAATTTTCGTAATCGGCTTCCGCTCCCTTGAGCTGATATTCAGCATCAAGAGCGTCACGTTGCAAGGAGGGATTGCTGAGTTCAAGGATGATGGTGTCGGGTTTTACGATGGCGCCCGGGCGGACCACGATGCGGTCCACGCGCGATTCTGTTTGAGCTGGAATCCAGCGAATCTCTTCGGGAACCAGGGTGCCCAGGCCGCGTACTTCTCTCAGCATGGGGCCGCGTTTCACTTCATCGGTCCACACCGTGGCGCGATCGACAGAAGGCGCAGCGGGCTTCAGACGAGAAAGACCGAAGGTCACGCCTGCAATGAGCAGAACCGCGACCGTGGCATAGAGGATGCGCCGAATCTTTTTGGCGCGAGCGTTAGAAGGACGTTGAATATCCATAGAGTTGATACCCTTAGAAACGCAACTACCCGGCCTTTGTTCCGCTCTATAAGAGCAATAAAATCAGCGCCCTACAAGCTCGCAATTGGACCAAGGGACGGAAACGCGACGAAAATGGGATTTGCCGTCCCACCAGCGAACAGCGCCACGATCAAGCCTCCGGAGGTTCATGGCCTTTATTTTTGGACAGGTTCTGGTTGCGGCTCCTTGAAGAGCGCCATAACCCTGCTCACTTCGTCACCGATAGCCTTCGAGCCAACTGGTTTTACCACGTAACCGTCCATGCCCGCCTCAAAGCATTTCCGCCGGTCGTCGGCAAAAGCGTTGGCGGTAATCGCGATGATCGGCATATGGCGCGGTGTGCCTAATTCGCTGAGGCGAATTTTCTGTGTCGCTTCGAGCCCGTCCATAACCGGCATTTGCATATCCATGGCTACGAGATCGAATGGCTGTTGCGACAACATGGTAAGCGCCGCGGCACCGTCATTGGTTACCACCACGGTATGCCCCATTTTTTCGAGGATTCGCGAGATCAGTCGTTGATTCACGGTGTTGTCTTCCGCTAGCAAAATGCGAAGTCCGACGGCGGCTGGAGTCTGCATCGCCGTTGTGGAAAACGAGACTGTAGTCGAAGTGGTTAGCGGCCCCGCTTTTTGACTACGCAAAACCTCCCACAATGAAAGCCGGCGGAGCGGCTTTAAGATGGTAAGAATTCCTAGACGCTTAAACTCTTTTGCGCGTTCGCTGTCCAGCGGCGAATGAATCATAGCGATTATCTCAGTGCCGCCAGGTGAAGCGGAAATTAACTCTGCCAACTGCAGAGCATCAAACCCCTGCATATCTATATCCAGTAAAGCGGCGGAGAAATCGACATTTTTTTGAGAGTGCTCGCGAAAAATATCCAGCGCCCGCGATCCGCCCAACGCGGTAACCGATGGAATGCCCCACTCCAGCAGAACGCGTTTTAGCATACTGAGATTCATTGGATTGTCGTCCGCTACCAGCACGAGATGTTGCTCGGGGATGGTGCGAAGATCGGAATCGCAACGTAGGCTTTGACGCTCTGCCGGCAGGAAAGTCACTTCAAAATGAAATTTGCTTCCGTAGCCCACTTCGCTTTCCAGCCAGATCCGGCCGTTCATTAATTTGACCAGCCGCTCGGAGATGGACAGCCCCAGTCCCGTACCACCGTAGCGCCGGGTGGTGGACATATCCGCTTGCGCGAACGCTTCAAATATCTTCCGCTGCTTTTCGACGGGGATACCGATCCCGGTATCCGAAATAGTGAAATGAAATCGCATGCCTGATTCAGTGGTGGCGGAACGCTCGGCGAGAATCGTTACTTCCCCTTGCTTGGTAAACTTCAGTGCGTTGCCAACCAGGTTGATGAGAACCTGTCGTAGACGCATTTGATCGCCGCGCACCAAAGGGGGGACTCCGATGGCATCCCATAGCAGGTCGATTCCTTTTTCCTGAGCTTGTGGAATTACCGGCTGAAAAGCCTGTTCGATGCAGTCTTCGATGGAAAAGTCGGTAATTTCCAATTCCAGTTTTCCGGATTCGATTTTTGACAGATCCAGAATGTCGTTCAGCAGTGACAATAGCGATTCGCCGGAGCTTTTGACCATGCCGAGGTATTCGCGTTGTTCCGCGGAGAGGTCGGTGTCCAGTGCCAACGCCGCCATGCCCAGAATTCCATTCATCGGGGTGCGCAGTTCGTGGCTCATATTGGCCAGGAAATCGCTCTTCGCGCGATTCGCGGCTTCCGCGCTTTCTTTCGCGTACCGCAGGGACTCTTCTGTTCGCAGCCGCTCGGTGATATCAGTAAAAATGACCACCGCGCCTGCCACCTTGTCATTCTGAATCAAGGGCGAGGACCACAGCTCCACTGGAAAAGCCGTCCCGTCCGAACTCCACATTAAGTCCCGGGCCAGATGCAATTTTTCACCGGCCATGAAGGCGTTACGGAGGACACATTCCGACCACGGGTATGGCGATCCGTCAGTTCGAGTGTGGTGAATCACGTCATGGATATTTCTTCCCAACAGAGCCTGAGAATTCGCATATCCTATGCGGCGCAGAAACGCGGCGTTGCAGAAAGTACAATCGCCCTTACTGTCCACCCCATATACAGCTTCGCCAACGGATTCCAGCAACAGCCGCATGCGCTCTTCTTCCCGGGACAATTGTTTCTCGGTGCGATCGCGCTCGCTGATCAGCGTGCCCAGAATTAGCCCGGTAAGCGAAAGAACCAGCATCAGCAACTGCAAAACCTCGAATCGCGATGGCCCCCAGCTAGAGAATTGCAGCGAAAGAACGATGCCGGTATCCAGCATCAAGATTGCTGTAGCGGCTCCCCTTAATCCCCGGCGTACCGCAATCCATACAATGGGCAGAAAGAAAACGTAAAACATATTCTGGTTGCCGACGCTTGTTGGTCCGAGCGCCAGCCACAGCGATCCGCCAAGCGCCGCGAGGAAACAAACTGATTCAACCGCTCGGTAAGCACCCTGAGCTTCGTGAGCGTTCGTTCCCGCGGAGGCCGATTCAATGTCCGCGGCGGTCTGCGCTAATCCCGCGAAGCGCCGCACCATCGGCATCACGATAACCAGACAAAAGGGTGTGAGGCACGCAATGGCCACGGCATCGCCGATCCACCAATCCAGCGCAGCGGTCACATACCCGCTCCATGGAATGAGGTGGTCGAAAATGAGCGCCACCGTAGCCACGAAGGCCGCAACGCCACTCAGAGGAAGAGCGACGAATAACAACACCATCACGTCTCGGATCGATGTCAAACGCCAATCCAGCTTGAACACTCTCCGTAGAACGATTGACAGGATTGTGTATGTGCCAAAATCGAGAGAGTTTCCCGGCAGGAAGATGTAACTGAAAGATGGTTGATGGTAATTCACTTTTGCGCTTATGAGCCCGGCCAGCCAGTAAAGCGGCGCGTATCGTGGGCCCATGCCGATTAATAAAGCCAGGGCAATTCCCACCGGCGGATACCAGGCGCTGATCCCGGGTAAAATTTGTAAGTAAACCGTCGTCCGGTCCAACAGCACAAAAATCAGGACGAATAAGAATCCAATCAGGTATCTGCGCAACCTGAATATGCGGTCTGAGTCAGGATGTTTTTTCGCAATGAGAGAGGCGGTCATTTTGTCCCAGAAAAACGTACTGACATGTGTGCAGGTCGTGGGGGGAAATTCTCGAATCGGAACACATCGGCACAGGCGCAGCCCGAAATGGCACCAGGCGTTGACGAATTTTCTGCACAAATAGCCAGTGGATTGCCTCCCGCACGTTTACTCCTGTGCGTAGGGCGTTTAGAAACAGTGTTCCAGGTCAGTTTTGAACGCACTCGTGCCCGCAAGGCGGACTACCTCAATAAATATTCTTAGCGTCCGAACAGCCAAACCGCGGACTATTGCTGTTCAGGAATGAAACGATTCAGCTCGCCGTATTTGCGTAGGAAATAACCAGGATGGACAGCAGATAAAACACAAACATGCCCGCCAGATAAACATAAGCCTGACGGTTCCCGCCGCGAAATTCCTTCCACGCCAGCACGCCCCACAGCGCCGCTACCATCGGCGCGGACTGACCAATGGCATACGAGATCGCTACGCCCGTAAAATGCGCAGCCACCAGATTGAACACCGTCCCGATTCCCCAGATGCAGCCGCCCAATAAACCAAGAACATGGCCCGCCCCGGGCCCGCGAAAGAATTCCGCAAAGTTTACTGGCTGGCCAACCAGCGGATGCTTCATGAAATAAATATTCCATACGAAACAGGAGAGCAACGCACCCAGCGTTAAGAACACCGCCACGCTGTAAGGCCCCAGCGTATTTCCATGGGTCATCGAGCGGGTCACAAAAGGTGCCCAGACGCCCATCAAAATTCCCGACACTACGCAGGTGATGATGCTTTTTCTGCTGATGGCGCGATTGGCCGTTGGCAAACTTCCGTAAGCTTTTCCGTCCAGTATTACCGCCACTAAAGCGCACACTACGCCAGCCGCCAGCAAGCCCGCATGACCTTTGGGCTGCAGAATGTAACTGGACACCACCCCGACCACCAACGCGATTCCAATCGCCACCGGAAAGGCGATCGCCAGCCCGGCCATATCAATGGCGGCCACCAGCAATAGGTTCGCAAGGTTAAAAATAACGCCGGCGAACATCGTCGACGCTATGTTGGAATTGTCAGCGTTGTGAACGTTGTTGAGGAAACTCGATGGATCGTCCGCGGTGCTCCCCATCGTGAATGCCAACACCAAGGAAATGAGGAAAATTCCCAGCGCATAATCCCAATAAAAAAGTTCAAAACGATAATTTTTGACGCCCTTATAGGTATTCGCCCACGAGCCCCAGCACACCGCGCTGGCGATCATCATGACCAGAGCGATAACGAACTCATGGGGCACAAACATTTGTGTTCTCCTGCCGCGAATCCGTGCGTAACGTTTCGCTGTATTACATTTCGTTGCCTTACGTTTAGGGCATTATCTAAAGACGTTGCTAGAAAGCAGACGCTTCCGCTTTGCGCTGCGACTGGATCAGAGCCATCACGTCATCGCGTCTGCCCATGGATCGCGCACCAACCTTGGTGCAGCAAATCGCCGCGCAAGCATTGGCGAAAGTTCCCACGCGGCGATAGTCCCATTCCTGCAGCAAGCTATATGACAATCCGCCCATGAACGCATCTCCGGCACCCGTGGAGTCGACCACCGCGACCTTGAAGGGTGGAATGTGCACCATGTCATTTCCTGCGGCGATCAGGCAGCCGTCCGCTCCCATCGTCAGTGCAACAATTTTGGGGCCAAGCGCCAGAAGCTTCGCCGCCATTTTCTCGTAATCCGTTTCACCGGTAATTTCGCGCGCCGCAGCTTTGCACGGTTTCAACACATCGACCAGACGTAACGCCGCAATCAGATCGTCTACGCTGCCCAGCTTGGCCTGAGCGAAATAACTTGGCGCCACATCCAGATCGAAAATCACGCGCACACTGGCGTCGCGCGCAATCTGCATGCCTTCTATTACGGGCGGCAATGGCAGTTGCGAGGCTTCGGTGTGAAAGTGCCGAGCCCGCTTGATATGAGAAGAAAATAGTCTACGCACCTGTTCCGCGGAGAGTTTCCCATTGATGTTTGGAAACATGTATATGCAACGCTCGCCTTGAGCATCCACGGGAATCCAGACGAACGTCGACTGTTCACCTTTGATCGTTTCAATCCCGGAAAGATCTAGGCCATCGTCCTCAAACGCTTTGGTGATTAGTCGCCCGCTCTCATCGTCGCCAATCAAGCCAAGCCAACCGGCCGAAACTCCCAGGCGCCCAACCTGCGTGAGGTTGTTGCCGGTAACTCCGCCGGCATGAATCTCCAGCCGCTCGGCGTTGATTTTTTCTTCCGGTCCGAGCAGCCGCGGCACAATCGCAAAGTAGTCGACTCCACAGCTTCCTATTCCTACAACTTTTGTGGGCTCCGCCATATTTCTCCTGCGAAAAAATGCATCCGTTCCAAACGCCGGAACGATAGCACAAGCCGCCGCGCAAAGGGCAGCGTAAGCGGCACATTTCTGCAAGCGCTGCCCGGACAATTGCGCGCAGCGTATCTGTAGCAAAATTATTTCGTTACATTCGCGCCGGGCTTCGGCGTCGGACGAGACAATAGTTCCACGTATTCTTTGTAAAACTTGTCTTTGTCCAGATCTTTTTGCACTTCCACCAACTGTTCGCCCATGCCCGGTTGTTGCCCAGGCGCCCAAGCCAGTGTATCGCCGTACGAAGCTCCGTGACTGGTATCCACGTCGATGTAAAGTTTTTGCCATGTGGTGATGAAGCTGGGGTCCAGCCATGCTACCGCGGCTAACTCATCCCACAGATAATTGGCTTCCGCGTACTTCACCACATACTGCGCGGCAGGCGTCTGACTTTTTGCTACCTCCGCGATCAAACTTTTTTCCATGCGCGTTTTCACGGAAATATCCACGGTGGTGAGCACGATGCGCGGCCAGTGTGCGTGCAGAACCGCGTGCGACGCTTCCGGATCCATCCAGAAATTAAATTCTCGTCGCGGAGCGATGCTGAACTCCGGATCGTCCGTGCGGGGATTGATACTGCCGCCCATCACAATCAATTCTTTTGTGAGTTCGGCGAAATGCGGGTCAAGCGCGATGGCCAGCGCCAGGTTGGTCATTGGTCCCGCGGCGTAAATGGTCACTTCATGCGGATATTTATTTACCAGGCGCACCATGAATCGCGCGGCATCTTCGCTAGAGGGCTTAGTCGTCGGAGTGCCTTCGGGCATGAGTGGAATTTCGTAAGGGCCATGGACCGGATTGTGCTTCGCATGATTCCACGCGCCCTGATAGACCACCTTGCCGTAAAGTGTTTCCCACTTGGCGATGTACTCTTTACTGTTCACTAGCGGGAAAGTCGCGCCCGGCACTACCGGAATATCGGTGCGCCCGATTATTTCTAGCAGCCGTAAAGTGTGCTGCACCTCCTCGTCACGCCACGCGTCGCCGGTGAGCACCGTGATTCCCAGAACCTCTGTCTCTGGCGAATTGATCAGCGCCAGAATGGACTGCATATCCGTACCTCCCGGCCCGGCGCAGTCTTGATCGATGATGACTTTGCGCTTTTCTTGTGCGTGGGAAGGGAATTGAACACAAAATGCCATAAACGCGAGCACGCCACAGCGTAAGAACCATTTCCTGTACATCATGAAAATATCCTTTCCAGCTGGCAGCAAAATATTTCCGGCCATTCTAATACATGATGGTCTGCGTCAAATGGTGCGGCCATGAAGTGGTATGGTAGTGGGTCCAAAGCCGCGCATCGATCTGCGGAATGATCACCTGCTCCTTCGGGCCACGAACCTTGTTGATCTCTTCTGCCAGCAACGCCGTGGCGTAGAGACAATGCGCGCGAATTTCAATCTCCCGGGGCGAGTCCCGGGGTATCAGCTGATGCGTATTAATGGCGTTTTCCAGCTCCGGCGTGTAAGAAGTCGCGCCCAGCAACCGCAACGCTACCGGAACGATGTAATCCGCGAACGCGGTCATTTTCTCCGGATCGTCCAGGCGAAATTTCCCCGATTTGTGCAGCGTTGAATACAGCATCCACACGCCTAACTGCGCCAATTTGTAAAATTTTATTTCGTGGCCCTCAAATTCGCTCACGTCATTTAAGCGCGGGAATTCCTTTACCATTCGTTCAATGAGCCCGTTTCCGCGGTCATAAAGTCGCGGCGAGCAAGCCTGCACGAATTTGTGAAAGCGCCCATCGTATTTTTCAGCCAATACCGCGCCGACTTGATGCAGCACTGCAAGTTTTTCGTCCAGCATGGGCATCTTTATGTTGCCGGCAAAAATTTCATCGAGCTCCGTGCGGGAAATTTTAGCCAGGTATTTGCCGTCGAGGATCGGTCTGCCCACGTCCAGGGCTCGTTTCAGGCAAGCGAACTCCGCGTCGGAGTCCGACCAATGCTGCCCGGCGAAATCCACTTGAAATTTTTCGTGCGTGGAGAAATCGGTGAACGCGGTGTCGATGGAATCCGCGACCAAAACAAAATCGATCGCTTCGTTTGCGTTGCCGGCGCCGATGCCAAATGGAAGCGTGAATTCCGGAAGGGGCAATTCTTCGTATCCCATCCAGCCGGCGACCTCGATAATCTTGCCGATATTGGTGCGGACGTCGCGAGAATTTTCAATGACCGGTCGTAAGCTATCCAGAACCGGGCTACCGCTCAAAGTGGGCCAACGCACAGGTTTTTCCTTCGTGAGAGTAGTTGAAGTTGTTATCAAGGACGATGCCAATGGCCGAGCTAACGGCGAAATCGCCAGTGTTCCTGCCAAACCCGTAAGGAAGCGCCGACGTCCCTCGATTGCCGATATCATTTAGAACTGACGTCCCACCCAAATTGCAAAGCCGACGCTCACGGCTGCAACCGTCTAACGCATCACTTCCCTTGAATGCGCGAAACAAAGAGTTGCAAAAAACGGTCGGCCTGCACTTCGATACACACTTTGGCGTTGGGCACCACTTTGTCAACGCCTTCGATAATGTAGCGGTCCCCATGCAGCACGTTGCGTTCAACTTCATTGCGGCGATTGGCAACGGTTTCTCCACGCGTGAATTCGCCTCGTGTTTCAACATCCACATGCATCGCAGGTGCGGTGACCAGCGTCGAGTCAATGGCCACCCCGACCGCCAGCGGATCGTACATCGGCGTACCGCTATCGCCGAATTTTTCAGAAAGCTCCACGAGAAATTTCGTCACTCCATAAATAAAATCGTTCACCGGCCCGTGGGTGCTGGCTAATTGCTCCAGTTGCTTATGGCCGAGCAGCGTTTTGTCGCCAACATCCAGGCCCACCATCGTCAGTGGCCAACCGGCCTGAAAAACAATTTGCGCCGCTTCCGGATCGTTATAAATGTTAGCTTCCGCAGCTGCGTTTACATTTCCTCCTTTGATCGACCCGCCCATCAGGATTACTTCCTTAATCAGCGGAACAATGGAGGGATCTTTTTCTACCGCTAACGCGATATTGGTCAGCGGTCCAACCGGTACGAGCGTAATCTCATGCGGCGATGCATGAATTAATTCAATGATCAGATCGGGGCCAAAGCGTGGGTCCGCTTTGCATTTGCTGCGCGGCAATTCGATATTGGCCAGTCCATTTTTTCCGTGCCAAAATTCCGCGGTGATCAATTTCTGAAACAGTGGATGCCGCGCGCCGCCCGCAACCGGAATGTCGCATCGATTGGCCAATGAAACCATGCGCAGCGCGTTCTCCAACCCCTGCTCTGCGGTAACGTTGCCCGGTACCACCGTAATCGCGCGAACATCCAGTTCCGGCGAATTCAGCGCCAGCATCAGCGCCATGGCATCGTCAGTTCCAGGGTCGGTATCCAAAATAATTTTGCGCACGGCCGACTGACAGGAAGCGTCGAATACCGAGCAGGCAAAAACAATCAAGGCGATAAAGGCGAAACGCGCGGCTATTCTCGCAGCAACGTGAGGGAAAATTCTCAAGATCGAGCTCGCTTGGAGTGACACAGCAACGGCATCATTGGCCCGCGTGAGGATAACAGATGAAGAAAACCATTTCTTTGATGCGGCAGATCCAGCTCCCGAACGAATGCTGCGTAGGCTAGCGTCCGCTTATGAGAAGGTCAAGGCGAAAGTAGGCTTTTTTCGAAAAAGTATTGCGCGTGCCGAAATGAAACACTTTTTCAACCCTCTCCGGTCATCCACGATCGATCTAATACCGACTCAGCTATAATTCCCGCCGTGACTAATGTTCTGGATGGTATTCACGTTATAGAAATGACCGAAGCCCTCGCCGGGCCTTATTGCGCCATGCTGCTTGGCGATCTGGGAGCTGACGTCATTAAAGTGGAGCGTCCCGGGATTGGCGATCAGGCTCGTGGATGGGGCCCGCCATTTGTCGGAGAGATGTCGGCGTATTTTTTGTCTACCAATCGCAACAAGCGCTCCATCGTGCTCGATTACAACCAACCGAACGGACTTGAAGCGCTCCATAAATTGATCGCTACCGCGGATATTTTCATCACCAATCAGCCGTCTTTGGAATCATTGCAGAAACGAAAGCTCGACGCGCCAACTCTGCGCGAGCGTCATCCCAAACTGATTTATTGCAGCATCAGCGGATACGGTTTTTCCGGCCCGAAAGCCGAATCACCGGGCTACGACATCCTCGCGCAAGCTGAAGCTGGGCTCATGAGCTTTACCGGCGAAGAAAATTCCGGGCCGATGCGCTATCCCATCGCCATCGCGGATATGACCTGCGGTATTTATGCCGCGATGGGCATCCTGGCCGCGCTCTTTGCGCGGGAGAAAACCGGGCAAGGTCAATTCCTCGATATGGCGCTTTTTGATTCTCAACTGACTTGGTTGGCAAATGCCGGCAGTAGTTTCTTAAACGCGGGAGTCACGCCTCAACGCTGGGGAAATGCGCATCCTAATATCGTCCCGTACGAAATGTTCAGCGGCAGCGACGGCGTTTATTTTGTGATCGGTGTCGGCACTGAGCTGCTGTGGCAGAAATTCACCGCCATCATCGATAACGAGACGGATCTGCGCGGTGACTCAAGATTTAGAACCAATTCAGAGCGCATCAAACATAGGTCAGAGTTGATTCCTATCCTACAAAAAGCATTCAGCAAAAAATCCGCCTACCAGTGGCTCAAGCGTTTCGCGACCGCCGCCATTCCCGCCGCGAAAATTAACGGTGTCTCGGAAGCTCTCAACGATATCCAGGCCAAGGCACGAGGCCTTATCGTGCAGCTGGACCACCCGATCCTAGGAATTGTTAAGAACGTCGCCAATCCGATGCGTTTATCGGGTACTCCGGTAACTTACCGGCTCGCCCCGCCTTTTTTGGGCGAACATAGCAGACAGATCCTCCAAGATCTGGGCTACACCACAGAGGAAACGGCAGCGCTCGTTAATTCACCGAAATAATTAGAATCAACTAACTCGATACATTGTTTCCATGCAACACCCGCGCACATTTATCCTGCAAACGCTTGCCTGCTCGCACGGATTCTCCGACAATGAGAAGCACCACAACGCGGGCTTTTCTACCTAAATAATCGTTAATCTTCGCAGTGGCGTAGAAGGAATCGAATGGAGTGCGTTAAAGATCGATTGGTTGCGTATTTTTCCATGGAGATTGCGCTCGAGAATTCCATGCCGTGCTACAGTGGCGGACTCGGGGTCCTCGCGGGGGACACCATCCGTGCCGCTGCCGATCTTCGACTGCCGATGGTCGCGGTTTCGCTGCTTTATCGCAAAGGATATTTTTCTCAGCGCCTAGCCGAGGACGGCACCCAAACCGAAGAACCGGTGGAATGGCGTGTCGAGGACTTTCTGCACGAAGAATCACCGCGCGTAACCATTCCTCTTGAGGACCGTCGCGTGGAGCTTCGCTGCTGGCGTTATAACGCAGTAGGCGTGCGTGGTTACACAGTCCCGATTTATTTTCTGGATGCCGATTTGCCGTCGAATGCCCCCGCGGATCGCGCGCTCACGGGAACTTTATATGGTGGCGATCCCTACTACCGTCTTTGCCAGGAAGTTATTCTGGGCATCGGCGGTGTTCGCATGCTTCGAGCCCTGGGCCACGATGGACTCACGCGTTATCACATGAACGAAGGTCACGCGGCCCTGTTGTCGCTGGAACTTCTTGAAGCCGAGGCCGCCAAAGCGGGACGCACCACCATTCGCGCCGAGGACATTGAAAAAGTTCGCTGTAAATGTGTTTTCACCACACACACGCCCGTCCCCGCCGGTCACGACCGCTTTCCCATGGAGTACCTCACCCGGGCATTTCCTAGTCAAACTGACCTTTTCGATTTGAAAGATGCTTCGGCGGCCGATCTCGTGAAGCGCGTGCTTCAGGCTGAACAAGCGTTTCCAGACTTGCAGCAAGCCGCGCGTGCTGGCGCCTCTTTGAACATGACATATCTCGCGCTCAGCCTGAGTAAATACGTCAATGGCGTTGCCAAGCAGCATGGCGAGACGTCGCGCCAGATGTTTCCTGGCGTGCCCATCGAAGCGATTACCAACGGTGTTCATGCAGGCACTTGGACCGCCCCGGCATTTCGCGAAATTTTTGATCGCTACATTCCCACGTGGCGGGAAGACAACTACAGCCTCCGCGGCGCGCTCGGTCTTCCGCCGGAAGAAGTCTGGACCGCTCATCTGCTCGCTAAGCACGAATTACTGGAAGTGGTGCGACAGAAAACCGGTATTAAATTTGACCCCGGAAAATTCACCATCGGATTTGCTCGTCGCGCCACCGGTTACAAGCGCGCCGACCTGATCCTCGCCGACCTGGATCGCTTGCGTCAGATCGCGAAAAATTCCGGACCTTTTCAAATTGTTTACGCCGGCAAAGCGCATCCCCACGACGCCGGTGGAAAGTCCATCATCAAACATATTTTTCAAGCCAAAAAAGCTTTGCGCAAAGCGGTGCCGGTCGTCTTTCTCGATGACTACAACATGGATTTGGGCGGAAAGATTACCGCGGGCGTCGACCTGTGGCTCAACACTCCGCAATTTCCTCTGGAAGCTTCCGGAACCAGCGGCATGAAGGCCGCTTTGAATGGCGTGCCCAGCCTCAGCATCCTGGATGGCTGGTGGTCGGAAGGTCACATCGAAGGCGTAACCGGTTGGTCTATCGGGGAAGCTCGCCGTGCCACGCCCGATCTTGTCACTGACAATAAAGCCGACGCCGAATCGCTTTACACCAAGTTGGACAGCGTAATCATTCCGATGTTTTATAACGAGCGCTACCGTTATCTGAGCGTCATGCAACACGCCATCGCGATCAACGGTTCTTTCTTCAATACTCAACGCATGGTGCAGCAATATATTACCGACGCTTATATGCGCTAGGGTTTTCTGTCGATCAAACACTTCACAACAAATTGCACTTTTGATGCCGACAATTCTTCCCTGCGCATAAAGCTGAATAACGCGTAAGTTTCTTAGCGCAATATGTTTTTGTACATGGCCATACCCACGGCCGCGTCCATACCCATTTTTTCTAGAGTGGAGACTTCGCGCCTGGTTTTAATTCCGCCCGCCGCAATCACCGGATGGTCGGTAGCGTTTCGCAGGCTTCGAAACCATTTCAAATTGGCGCCGCTCATGGTGCCTTCGCGATCGACATCCGTACAAAGAAACGCGGCACAGTATGGCTGCAACCGAGCCATAACGTCTTCGGCCCGAAGTTTGATCATGCGCCGCCAGCCCTGAGTCGTTATATGACCTTCAACGGTATCCAGAGCGATCACGATCCTGCCGGGGTCAACTTGCTTCACCAATCGTTTCAGAAATGACAGGTTCAATTTTCCTCCACGGAACACGGCGCTGCCGATGATGATTTGTTCCGGCTTCCACGCGGCGACCTTAACCGCGCATGCCACGGTACGAATTCCACCGCCGATCCGAACTTTCATCTCATAACGCGAGCGAGCGGTAAAACACAATTTTTGCGCCAGCTTGGCGTTGGGAGTTTTGCCCATCGCCGCGTCCAAATCGATGATGTGCAGCCACTCGTAATTCTTAAATTTCTCAAGCACGCCCAGCACGTCGATTATCGCCAGCTCTCGTTTGCGCCCATGAATCAGTTGCACGGCCATCCCATTTTGCAAATCGATGCAAGGAATCAACACGGCAACCGAACCTGGATTTTCTGATTGGCTAGAAATTCCTTGAGCGAGCGAATGCTTTGAATTTCGTCGTGGAAAATTGAGGCTGCCAATGCCGCGTCCGCTGCCCCTTCGCAAAAAATCTCTGCAAAATGTTGCGGCCATCTGGCACCGCCGGAGGCAATCACCGGCACCATAACTTTTTTCGATATCGCCGCGGTGAGGGCCACGTCGAAACCACTTTGCGTTCCATCGCGGTCCACCGAGGTCAGCAGAATTTCGCCTGCGCCAAGCTCCGCTCCTCGCATAGCCCAGGAGAGGGCATCCAGATCAGTGGATACCCGCCCGCCAGTGGTCATTACACGCCAACGGTCACCATCCCATTTTGCATCGATCGCCAAAACCACTGCTTGCGAGCCAAACTCCTCCGACAATTCTGAAATCAATTCTGGCCGCAAGACCGCGGCAGTGTTCACGGTCACTTTGTCCGCACCAGCGCGAACTACCGCGCGTGCGTCGTCCAGCGCTCGAATGCCGCCGCCTGCCGTCAGCGGAATCGCCAATTCAGCTGCAACCTTGCGAATTGTTTCGAGAAATGTCGGGCGCCGGTCGCGCGACGCGGCTATGTCCAGCACCACCAACTCGTCCGCGCCCTCCGCGTTGTAGCGTCGCGCCAGCGCCACCGGATCCCCGGCGTCACGCAACGCCACAAAGTTCACGCCCTTCACTACGCGCTCACCGTCGGTATCCAAACAGGGAATAATTCTGTGCGCCAAACTCATGCCGCGATCCGCAGAAAATTCTCGAGCACGCGCTGTCCGGCGTCACCACTCTTTTCCGGGTGGAATTGCACCGCGAAGATGTTTTCTGTTTCCGTCACCGCAACGAATTCGCCGCCATACGAACACGTTGCTCGAGTTTCCAGTCCCTGTTTGTCGGCGCGATATGGCACCGCGTAAGAGTGCGCAAAATAAAAATAAGCCTCCGAATCAATTCCTTCCAGCAATCGCGATTCAGCTTTGGCCTGCAACTGATCCCAACCCATGTGCGGCAATTTCACCGGGCCACTCAGAACGCGCACCGACCCGGGCAAAATTTCCAATCCTCGCAAATCGGGAGCTTCTTCGCTGTTTTCAAACAGCGCTTGCAACCCCAAACAAATTCCTAAAAACGGAACGCCGCGCTCAATCGCGGCAATAAGCGATTCACGCAACCCATCCCGGTCAAGCGCGCGTAGCAACGCCCTATAATGGCCAACTCCCGGAAGAATAAGAACAGCAGCTTTTGCTACACCGGCGGATGTAGAGACTCTTTCGGTCTGCACTCCCAGTCGCTGCAAAGCGCGCTCCACGGAAGGCAAATTTCCCGCACCGTAATCGAGCAGAGAAATTGTCACAACAATCCTTTAGTGCTGGGCAGCACGCCGCGCAGCCGCTTGTCTCGCGTTACGGCAAACCGCAAAGCCCGTGCGAACGCCTTGAACACCGCTTCCACCTGGTGATGTGAAGAGCGTCCGTACAGCGCCCGCAAATGCACATTGGCGCGTGCCGCCTGCGCGAATCCTTGAAAGAAATCTTCGATCAACTCGGTTTGCAGGTCCCCCACCAAAGAAACTTTAATTTTCAAGTTCAGCACGCAGTACGGACGGCCGCTAAGATCGATCGCCGCCACTGCCAGCGACTCATCCATAGGCATCACAAAATATCCGGCGCGAAGAATCCCGCGTTTATTTCCCAGAGCTTTCTGCACCGCATCTCCGAAAGCGATTCCGACATCCTCAACGGTGTGATGTTGATCTACATCCAGATCGCCGTTGGCCGTAAGCTGCAAATCGAAACCGCCGTGGCGGGTCACAAGCTCCAGCATGTGATCGAAAAAACGGATGCCCGTTGAAATCCGCGATTTGCCGCGGCCGTCGAGATTCAACTTCACCCGCACCTCGGTCTCGTTGGTCTTGCGATGAAGAGTAGCTGTGCGAGGCATCGCTAATTCATTCCTTGCCGAAACGTTGGCGTTATTTCTTTTTGAATGACTCTAACCAGCCGCTTCATTTCGGCCGTGGTGCCAATGCTGATGCGCACAAATCCCGGCCCGATATCCTTCGATCGCTCGCGTACCAAAATGCCTTGCTTGGCCAATTTCTTAAACAGCGCCGGACCCTGGGCGCCAAAATCAGCGAGCAGAAAATTTCCCGCGCTCGGAAAAGTCCTGACTCCCAACCGTGCCAATTCGCCAGCAAACCATTCGCGAATTTCTCGCGTTTGTTTCACGTAGTTTCGTATCGAGCTGCGTTCTTGCAGCGCCGCTTCCGCCGCCACCAGCGCTGCGATGTTGACCGGAAAGGGAGGCATCGCGCGGCGAAGCAGAGCAAGCGATTCGCGACAAGCCATCGCGGCGCCTAAGCGCAAGCCAGCCAGACCTGCAGCTTTGGAAAAGGTGCGAGTCACGAACAAGTTCGGATATTTACGAATCCACGGTAGCACCGTCACCGCGGAAAATTCCGCATAAGCTTCATCGATCACCACCACGGTGCTGGTTGCCGCAAGCAAGATTTTTTGGATGGCGGCTGGCGGCAAAAGCGTTCCCGTCGGATTATTTGGATTAGCGATGAAAGCGACCGCCGGCTTTTTTCGTAACGCAGCGACGAAATCATTCAGTGGGAACTCCATCTCGCTGCCATAGCGCAAAGTTTCAATCCGAGCCCCGGCAATCTCCGCATAGTACCGATACATTGGAAATGTCGGTTCGCAAATCAAGACGCGACTGCTGGGTTCAACAAACGCATCAAAAAAAACGCGCAACGCATCGTCTCCACCATTGGTCAGCAGCAACTCATGCTCCGCAATTCCAAAATAAGCCGCGATGCGTCGCGTCGGCAGGGCATATTCCGGATACATCGCCACCTGCTGGGCTGTAAGCTTTCTTAGCGCGCGCAGCGCCGCCGGCCCGCACCCTGAAGTATTCTCATTGAAATCCAACCGCATTTTAATTAGCCGGCCTTCCGCTGGCGCCTCATACGTCTTGCGCCGCAAGATCGCTTTGCGTACCGGCAGCCGCACTTTCATCGGCGCACCTCGACAGCATTTGCGTGCGCAATTAATCCTTCGGCTCGCGCCAGAATTTGAACGTCCCGCGACAGTCGCGCAAATCCCACCTCATTGATGTGCTGCACGCTGATGCATTTCACGAAATCTGCCGTGCTGAGGCCGCCTCGCGCCCGCGCCCAGCCGGCCGTAGGCAAAACGTGATTGCTCCCACTCGCATAATCCCCAAATGGCTGCGCGGCCCAGGGCCCGAGAAAAACAGTTCCAGTAGCTTGAATCCGTTCCAGCAAGTCATCGGCGTCTTGCGGCAGGCTCAAGTGTTCCGGCGCAAATCGATTCACGAACTCACACGCCTGTTCTAGTGAAGACGCCAGCAAAATCGCGCCGCTCTGCACCGAAGACTGTTGCGCGGGATTTGTTTTCAGCAGCGCACACAGCTGCTTCCTGATCTCCTTTTCAACGCGCACCGCGAATTCCCGAGAAGTCGTGACAAGAAAACTTCCAGCGTCAGGCGCGTGCTCGGCTTGAGCTAACAGATCGGCAGCGATCCACGCCGGATCGCCACCAGCCGCGAGCACAATCGCCTCTGTGGGACCGGCCGGAAGATCAATCGCGCAATCGCCGCTTACCAGTTGCTTCGCCGCGGTAACAAAGCGATTCCCCGGCCCAAAGATTTTGTCTACCGCCGCGATGCACTTCGTTCCGTAAGCCAGCGCGGCAATTGCCTGTGCGCCGCCAATCTGCGCGATGTGTGTAACGCCGAGCATCGCCGCTGCCGCCAACAGATCGGCGTTTGGTTTCGGAGAAACGACGACAATGCGCTTCACGCCTCCTACCTGGGCCGGAATCACGGTCATCAGCAAGGTAGACAGTAGCGAAAAGCGCCCTCCAGGTACGTAACAACCCACGGCTTCGATAGGCCGAACAACCTGGCTGATTTTTACGCCCTGTTCCACCTCCAGCGTCCATTCATGCGGTAATTGGCGCTCAGCAACGATGCGAATATTGCGAGCCGCATGCTCAATAGCCAGCCGGGTCTCTTTGGCAACACCATTAGCCGCTTCTTCGATCTCGCGAGAAGAAATCCACATCCCCGCGTGCAAATCCGCGCCATCAAATTTTCTAGTCCAGTCGCGAATCGCGGCATCGCCGCGCTTTCGCACATCAGCAATGATGCGCGCCGCAACGCGGTGCGCTTTTTCATCGCGCTCCCGCCGCCCGCGCAATAGCGCGCGTTCCACATTTTTCGTGAGTTTGAGGATTCTCATCAAAGCACGATCTTGTTCAAGGGATACTCCACAATCCCCTGAGCTTTCGCAGCCTTAAGCTTCGGCAAAATCTGCCGCACCACCGCTTCTTCAATAATGGTATTGACCGCCACCCAGTCCGGATCGCTCAGTGTCGAAATGGTCGGGTTCTTCAGCGCCGGAAGCACTGCAAGCACGGCGTCCAGATGTTCTCGCCGCACATTCAGCATCAACCCCACTTTGTTGGTGGCGTCGATCGCGCCCTGCAGCATAAGAATCAGGTTCTCCGCTTTTTCGCGTTTCCAGGAAGTTGCCGCCGCTTCGCGATTCATAATAAAAACGGTAGCCGATTCCAGCACCGTATCCACGATTCTCAAACGATTTGCTCGCAACGACGCGCCCGTTTCCGTCACCTCCACGATGGCGTCGGCGAGTCGTGGCACTTTTACTTCCGTCGCGCCCCACGAAAATTCCACACGCGCCTTCACGCCATGGCGAGCCAGATATTTTTCGGTGGTCTTCACTACTTCAGTCGCAATAATTTTTCCTGACAGATCGGATGGCTGCCGTATCCCCGAATCCTCTGGCACGGCAAGCACCCACCGCACGCGCGCTAGCCGCTGCTTGGCGTAAACCAGCTCCGCCAACTCATCGACGTTGGCCTCCGTTTCCACCACCCAATCGTGCCCGGTGATCCCCGCATCCAGTGCGCCGGTTTCCACATATCGCGCCATCTCCTGCGCGCGTACCATCAGGCATTCAATTTCCGGATCGTCGATGGAGGGCACATAACTTCTCGCACTCAGCGAAATTCTCCAACCAGCCCGCGCAAATAAGTCGATCGTGGCGTCCTGCAAGCTCCCCTTCGGGATTCCAAGCTTGAGCTGATTCATGACTGCGAACTCGAGTCATAGATCTTCGAGGGGTCGAACGCGCGATCCTCCGTTACCGTTGCTGTGCCGTCATTTTCCAGCTTGCGAAAAAAACAACCCCGATACCCTTCATGGCATACTCCTGGTCCGACGGCCTGCACGCGGAGCAGCAGCGTGTCCGAATCGCAATCGACACGCAACTCCAGCACCTTCAGCAGGTGGCCGCTGGACTCGCCCTTTCTCCAAAGCCTATTCCGGGAACGGCTGAAGAAAACCGCTTGCCCCGTCCGTTGCGTCTCCGCGACCGCCTCTTCATTCATGAAGCCGAGCATCAGCACCTCACCGGTGGCATCGTCCTGAACAATCGCCGGCACCAGCCCGTTATATTTTTCGAATGCGATCTTCACCGTGCCGCCTTTCCAAAACTGCTCCCAAAAACAAAAAACCCGCTGGGCTTTTCTGCGCCAGCGGGCCGATGAGTGCTTTGTTTAGCGAATCGCTATACGCACCCGAGCAGACGCGGCGTTAGGCCGTGATGATGATGGTGGCGATGCGTCTGAGCAGTGAGCGTTGTGTTCATGTAAGAAAATCAACCATAAGGAATCTTCTGCAGCCTGTCAATGTATAGTTTCAGCGATGTCAAAGCTCTTTAGAAATGTCCCTATACTTACCTCTTTAGAAGTGTCCCCTTTTGAGTTTTGCTTGTTACTGGTTGTAGATCGTTGGCATTGCCTTGGAGCGAAGCCCTGCGAAGCCCGCAGGGCGGAGCGCTTAGGGCGAAGCGGAAGGCAACGCCAACGACGGTTGCGGCGCACGCGCGGCTGCGCGGCTGGTTTGCCTTGCGCGCTTCTCCAGCCCGCGGCGGGCGGCTTCCCGCCACGGGTGATGCACTGGCGGTGTCCATTTCCTTTTTGTGTTCTCGGCGGGAACCCGTTCTCGAGGCGCACTGAGCATGGGTGGTGTCGCGGGTGCAGGAATTTCCTGCCAGCGTAAAGCCTCTCCGCGGTACTCGATGGTGATGCGACCGTGGCGCTCCTGGCACACCAACACTTTGCTCTGTGCTGGCGCGTAGTTGTGATTCTGCTTCTGCAGTTGGAAAAAACGATTGTCGTACCGCACCACCCAGTCCTGGCTAATGATCCGTTCGCTCTCCAGCCGGAAAATGCGATCCAGTTCTGCAGCCCGCGGCGCACGGCGATGATAGTTCTCCGGTTGGGCAGCCACGCGCATGAAGCGCCGGTTGTGTTCCGGCAAATATTCCCGCTGCAGATACACATTGGCTGCTTGGTGACTGCGAATGTCCTTCCGCCGCAATTTCTTCACCAGCCGGTCCTGATGTGTGCCGTGAACCCGCTCCACCCGCCCCTTGGCCTGCGGCGAACTCGCGGCGATGATGGCGATCCGCAACTTCGCACACATGCGCCCAAATTGCGTGAGCGGTTCTTCTCCCCGCAAGCGCTCGCCGGAATTGGCCGCCCGCTGGTAGAGATTCTTCCAGTCCACGTACAGTGCCAGTGGCACTCCGTAGCGTTCGATCCAGCTGCGTAAGGCGTCCGCTACCGCCCAGATGGTCTCTTGCTCCCCCAGTTGCGCCCACGTCGTGTTGGTGCCGTCATCCACCATGTCTATCAGGCAGCCCGCTGGACCGCGGTCCTCAAGCCAGGCGTGAAAGCTCCCATCCATCTGCACCAATTCTCCAAAGTGTTCCTTGCGCTCGCGCCGTCGCCGGTGTGCTCGACGCTTTCGCTCGCGACTCCACAAACCCTCCGCCAGCATCCAACGCCGCAGCGTTTCCGCATTCAGCTGCAACCCATCCTCGCTCGCCAAATGCTCCGCCGCCAGCGTCGGCCCGAACCGCTCGCCTACTGGCCCACCGTACTTTTCGCGCACCAACTGCAACACCTTGACCCGAAATTTTTGTGGGTGTGCGCGATGCGATGCTTGCCCGGCGCTGCGGTGTTTCAGACCTGCAGCACCTTCCTCCCGATAACGCTTCCACAGCCGCTTCGCTTGCCGGTAACTCACCAGCATCAATCGTGCCGCATCCACTACCTTCAGTTGCTTGCTGCGCACCCGCGCTAGCACTTCCACTCTTCCTAACTCTCTTCTGCTCATCTCTGTCCGCACCAATCTGACCTCCCTTCGGAGGCCCTATTAGGGGGACATTTCTATTGAGGACAAAAGGGGACACTATCATTGAGGTACAACATGTATAGTTTCAGCGATGTCAAAGCTCTTTAGAAATGTCCCTATACTTACCTCTTTAGAAGTGTCCCCTTTTGAGTTTTGCTTGTTACTGGTTGTAGATCGTTGGCATTGCCTTGGAGCGAAGCCCTGCGAAGCCCGCAGGGCGGAGCGCTTAGGGCGAAGCGGAAGGCAACGCCAACGACGGTTGCGGCGCACGCGCGGCTGCGCGGCTGGTTTGCCTTGCGCGCTTCTCCAGCCCGCGGCGGGCGGCTTCCCGCCACGGGTGATGCACTGGCGGTGTCCATTTCCTTTTTGTGTTCTCGGCGGGAACCCGTTCTCGAGGCGCACTGAGCATGGGTGGTGTCGCGGGTGCAGGAATTTCCTGCCAGCGTAAAGCCTCTCCGCGGTACTCGATGGTGATGCGACCGTGGCGCTCCTGGCACACCAACACTTTGCTCTGTGCTGGCGCGTAGTTGTGATTCTGCTTCTGCAGTTGGAAAAAACGATTGTCGTACCGCACCACCCAGTCCTGGCTAATGATCCGTTCGCTCTCCAGCCGGAAAATGCGATCCAGTTCTGCAGCCCGCGGCGCACGGCGATGATAGTTCTCCGGTTGGGCAGCCACGCGCATGAAGCGCCGGTTGTGTTCCGGCAAATATTCCCGCTGCAGATACACATTGGCTGCTTGGTGACTGCGAATGTCCTTCCGCCGCAATTTCTTCACCAGCCGGTCCTGATGTGTGCCGTGAACCCGCTCCACCCGCCCCTTGGCCTGCGGCGAACTCGCGGCGATGATGGCGATCCGCAACTTCGCACACATGCGCCCAAATTGCGTGAGCGGTTCTTCTCCCCGCAAGCGCTCGCCGGAATTGGCCGCCCGCTGGTAGAGATTCTTCCAGTCCACGTACAGTGCCAGTGGCACTCCGTAGCGTTCGATCCAGCTGCGTAAGGCGTCCGCTACCGCCCAGATGGTCTCTTGCTCCCCCAGTTGCGCCCACGTCGTGTTGGTGCCGTCATCCACCATGTCTATCAGGCAGCCCGCTGGACCGCGGTCCTCAAGCCAGGCGTGAAAGCTCCCATCCATCTGCACCAATTCTCCAAAGTGTTCCTTGCGCTCGCGCCGTCGCCGGTGTGCTCGACGCTTTCGCTCGCGACTCCACAAACCCTCCGCCAGCATCCAACGCCGCAGCGTTTCCGCATTCAGCTGCAACCCATCCTCGCTCGCCAAATGCTCCGCCGCCAGCGTCGGCCCGAACCGCTCGCCTACTGGCCCACCGTACTTTTCGCGCACCAACTGCAACACCTTGACCCGAAATTTTTGTGGGTGTGCGCGATGCGATGCTTGCCCGGCGCTGCGGTGTTTCAGACCTGCAGCACCTTCCTCCCGATAACGCTTCCACAGCCGCTTCGCTTGCCGGTAACTCACCAGCATCAATCGTGCCGCATCCACTACCTTCAGTTGCTTGCTGCGCACCCGCGCTAGCACTTCCACTCTTCCTAACTCTCTTCTGCTCATCTCTGTCCGCACCAATCTGACCTCCCTTCGGAGGCCCTATTAGGGGGACATTTCTATTGAGGACAAAAGGGGACACTATCATTGAGGTACAACATGTATAGTTTCAGCGATCGTGTGATAACTCCTCTGATGGCGCGGTTCTAAAATATTATTCAACGGATTGCGCAGCTCCCTTAGACGTTCGGACGGAACATCCGCGTATCGATCGAAAGGCTACAGACATCGAATGAACGTAGCCACTTGTGGCGAAGTTCGTTGCAAGCGGCGAAATCGAGGTTTTCATGCCGGCTTCTGCACGTCTTGCGAGCACGCCGCTTTCTATTCTGGACTTAGCGCACATACGCCAGGGCGGAACACCTGCTGAGGCTTTTCACAACTCGCGCTTGTTGGCGCAACGCGCGGAAACGCTCAATTACAAACGCTTCTGGCTGGCTGAACATCACAATATTCGCGGAGTCGCGTGTTCGGCGACCTCCGTGTTGATCGGCCACGTCGCCAACTCTACTTCGAAGATTCGGGTTGGAGCCGGAGGGATTATGCTGCCGAATCACTCCCCGCTGGCCATAGCCGAACAATTCGGCACACTCGAATCGTTGTTTCCCGGCCGCATTGACCTGGGTGTCGGCCGCGCGCCGGGCGGCGACTCGGTAGCAGCGCGCGCCTTGCGCGGTCCGTTCGTTACGTCGGGCGAGGATTTTCCAGAGCTGTTGGACGAGTTGCGCCGTTATCTAGGAAAACCGCAACCTTCGCAACGCGTCCACGCTTATCCTGGCGAAGATACCGACGTTCCCATTTATCTTCTTGGCTCCAGCGATTTCAGCGCGCGTTTGGCCGGAGAACTCGGTTTACCGTTTGCGTTCGCGGCTCATTTTCAACCGGGTCCGCTGTTGCCAGCGCTGCGAATCTACCGCGCTTCATTCCGGCCGTCGGCAGTTCTCGAGCGGCCGTACGCCATGGTTGGAATTCCGGTGATCGTGGCGGACTCCGACGAACAAGCGCAGTTTCTCGCTACCACGCCAGTGCAAATGTTTTTGAATTTGATCCGTGGCGTTCCTGGAGGGTTAGCGCCTCCAACGAAAACTCTGGAATGGACTGCGCCAGAACGAGACGCTGTTGCAGCGAAACTTGGCGCAGCTATTTTTGGAGGTCCTGAACGGGTCACCGAACGCTTAAATTCGTTCCTGGAAGAGACTGAGGCTGACGAGCTAATCGTGGTTACGAATGCTTACAACTTCGACGATCGCCTTCACTCTTACGAACTGCTGGCGAGCCTTGCGGGCAAAGTGCAAGAGAATCCGCAGACCGTCAGCGCCGCGAATGGGTAACCAGCTAACGAACCGCGGAGAAAAAAGGCGGCAGAGTGACGCAGTTTCCCCCGTAGCTACCTTGTCGAGCCTTGATGCTGAGCAGTGTCGATGTCCTTTCGCAGTACGCGAACACTTGTCGCACTCCCCACATGCACCTCGGTAGCCATGTCCAGGAACATTCCATGCTCGACAACGCCGACTGTATCGTGCAATTGCACGGCTTTCGATTGGACGGAGATGCCTTTTTCAAACGAGCAATCGAGAATGTAGTGGCCGCCATCGGTGACAAACGGTACCCCGCCAGGAGCTAAACGCAACACTGGTTTCCACGTCAATTTCTCGACGCGGTGCGCCGTTGATTGCCATCCGAACGAAACGATTTCCACCGGAACTTCTCCATGGGAGCCAAGCTTATTCACAATTTTGCTTTCATCCACCGCGATGATTAGCTGCCGGCTGGAACTGGCCACAATTTTTTCACGCAGCAGCGCACCGCCGCGTCCCTTGATCAGATCGAGTGAACCAAGTTCCACTTCGTCGGCTCCGTCAATGGTCAGATCCAGAGCAGGATAATCCCCCAGCGTTGCCACGCGTATACCCAACGCGTGCGCGAGCATTTCGGACTTATGAGAAGTCGGGACGCCTATCACCTGCAGGCCGCTTTTCACTTTTTCGCCAAGGATGCGGATGGCAATCTCCGCCGTTGATCCGGAGCCCAAGCCGATAACCATTCCGTTTTTTACGAGGTCAGCCGCGGATGCCGCGGCGCGTTCCTTCTCGTCCATGGCTTATGCGATCTCCGTCTAAAGGAGTCAATCAATATAGCAATTAGAACAAATCGAAAATATCAATTCGTTCGTCGGCAATATCCGGTGTCTTGGCAGGTCCAGGTTCCAGCAGGATGACAGATTTTGGCACCCAGAAGGCGCTGAGGCCGTTTTTGTATCCCTTGGAGGAATGTATACAAAAACATCTGCCGTGAATCTAATCCGACAGTCAATCTCCGTTTTGTAGATGACGGCATCGCAGGCTCATCCGGATGTAACTTCCATCGAGTTTCGCGCAGCCACAGTCAACAAACGAGAAACTGGGTATCTTTGGACTGGCATTTGAATTCGAGGCAATCAGCGCTTCGAAGCTCAGCAAAAAACTCGAGGTGTAGTTGGGGAGGTTTATGAACGCGCGGCCAGCAAGAGTGATAGCTGTACCAGCTCGCAGGGCACTGATGTTCGCTTGCACTGCCACAGTGCTACTTTTTGGCGCTGCATTGCTTTCGGGGTGCGGCAACAAGAATACTTCGGCTGCTGGCGCGCCACCGCCGATGCCCGTCACAGTTGTCAAAGTGCAGCCGGCGGACGTGTCGTTGACCAGCGAGTGGGTTGGAACCATGGACGGCTACGTCAACGCGCAGATTCAGCCCCAGGCGAATGGATACCTGATCAAGCAGAATTACAAGGAAGGCGCGCTGGTCTCCAAGGGGCAGGTGTTGTTTGAGATTGATCCGCGCCCATTTCAGGCCGCGCTCGATCAGGCCAAAGGGCAACTTGCACAGGCCAAGGGGCAAGTACAGCAGGCCAAAGCGCAACTTGATCTTGCCCAGATCAACGTCAACCGCGACACCCCACTCGCCGAAGCGCGTGCCATTGCGCAAAGTCAGCTCGATAACGACACCCAACAAAAAGCGCAGAGTGAAGCCGCCGTGGAATCGGCTAAGGCTTCTGTCGCTGCCGCACAGGCGGCTGTTGAGAATGCGGAGCTAAATCTCGGCTTTACCCACGTGCGGTCGCTTATCACCGGTATCGCGGGACAGGCGACCGTGCAGGTCGGGAACCTGGTCAATACGCAATCGGTGCTGACCTCCGTCTCGCAACTCGATCCCATCAAGGTTTATTTTTCGATTAGCGATAGTGAATATCTGGCCCTTACGCAGCAAGCGAAACACAAGGGCGGCGACCTGCTGGAGAACTCTTCGGCCATTCCTCTCACGCTCACTCTTTCAAATGGCGAGAATTTTCCGCACAAGGGGCGCATTGCCTTCGTTGACCGCCAGATGAATAGCCAGACGGGCGCCATTCGAATCGCCGCAGCGTTTCCGAATCCCGGAAATCTCCTGCGCCCGGGCCAGTTCGGCCGTGTCAAGGCCGACACCGAAGTTCGGCACAACGCCTTACTCATTCCGCAAGTAGCCGTTTCGGAGTTCCAGGGCATGCAGCAAATTTATGTGGCTGGGCCGGATGGCAAGGCTCACGTGGAAACCGTAACGCTTGGTGCACAGATTGGCACCAACTGGGTTGTGAATTCCGGTGTTTCGGCTGGCGCGCTGGTCATTGTCGACAATTTACAGAAGCTTCGCGACGGAGCTCCCGTCAATGCGCATGAGCAATCTACCTCTGCCGAGGCGGGTGCCGGCGCTTCTGCAACCACCGGGTCAACGATCAGAGCGGCGGGAAGGTAATTCATGTCGAAATTTTTTATTAACCGCCCGATTGTGGCAATTGTCATCGCCATCGTTACGGTCATTCTGGGCGTAGTGTCGCTGGTATCACTGCCCACTTCACAGTTTCCGAATATTGTTCCACCGGAAATTCTCATCACCGCCACCTACCCCGGCGCTGACGCTAAAACTCTCACGCAAGCCGTCGCCACGCCCATCGAGCAGCAGATGAACGGCGTCGACAACATGATTTACATGGACTCGGTGAGCGCCAACAACGGGGTAGTTCAACTCTTCGTGGACTTCGACATCAAGACCAATCCCGACATTGATCAGGTACTGGGGCAACTCCGCGTGGACCAGGCCCAGTCGCAGCTTCCCTCGCAAGTCACCGTCGCGGGATTAACCGTGCAGAAATCACTCACTTCGCCGTTAATGCTAATCTCCATCAATTCACCCGGCGGCAAACTGGGCCAGGACTTTCTCACCAACTACGCAGTCATCAATCTTCAAGACCAGATCGCCCGCGTGCGCGGAGTTTCCCGCGTGCAGGTTTTCGGCGGCATCTATGCGCTGCGCGTTTGGGTTGAGCCTGACAAGATGGCCAAGCTGGGAGTCACTGCTCCTGAAGTAATCGCCGCGATTCAGACGCAGAACAACGTGAACCCTGCCGGCCAGATCGGCGGTGAACCCATTCCCAAGGGACAGCAATTCACCTATACGGTGCGAACTCAGGGACGCCTGGTAAAAACAGAAGAGTTCGGCAACATTATCATTCGCGCCAATCCCGATGGCTCCATCCTCCATCTCAGTGACATCGCGCGCATCGAACTCGGTGATCAGGCTTACGCTATTTCCGGCCGCTACAATCAGGCGCCGTCTGGCGTCATGGCCATATATCAACTGCCCGGGTCCAATGCCGTCGAGACCGCTGTAGCAGTCAATGCGAAAATCAAGGAACTATCCGCCACGTTCCCCCCGGGCATCACTTACGATGTGCCGCTCGACACGACCAAGGCGGTCACGGCGGGCATTCGCGAAATCGTTTTCACGCTTGTGGAAGCTTTAGGTCTTGTTGTGCTGGTGGTCTTCCTGTTTTTGCAGGGATGGCGCGCCACACTCATTCCGTTGTTGGCCGTTCCGGTTTCGCTCGTCGGAACATTCATTATTTTCCCGGCGCTCGGATTTTCGATTAACACACTCTCACTCTTTGGCCTGGTGTTAGCCATTGGCTTGGTCGTTGACGACGCCATCATCGTTGTAGAAGCTGTCGAACACCACATTGACGAAGGCATGGATCCCAAGGCTGCGACCATAAAAGCCATGGAAGAAGTTGGCGGCCCGGTAGTGGCCATCGCGCTGATTCTCGCCGCCGTGTTCATTCCCACCGCGTTCATTCCCGGTATTACTGGTCGGCTGTACCAGCAATTCGCCGTAACCATCGCGATTTCGGTGCTGATCTCCGCATTTAACGCGCTTACGCTTTCTCCCGCGCTCGCGTCCCTGCTGCTTAAGCCCAGGGACACGGAAAAGAAGAAGGGCTTGCTTGGCAAAGGGTTCGGTCTCTTCAATAAATTTTTCGGACGCACGACTGAAAGTTTTGTACACACCTCCAACGTGCTCATCCATAAGTCGGCAATCGCTATGGTGGGCCTCGCGATAGTCGCCGTGCTGGCTGGTGTCCTTGGCAGCACCCTTCCCGGCGGTTTTATCCCGACAGAGGATCAGGGCTATATGTTCCTGGCGCTGCAGCTCCCTGATGGAGCTTCCGCGCAACGCACCGACGCCGCCGAACAGAAAATCAGCACGGCCTTATTGAAGACGCCTGGGGTGCAAGGCGTGATCGCCGTCAATAACTTTTCGCTGCTAACACAGGTTCAGAGCACCAACGCTGGTTTCTTTTTCGTCGCGCTTAAGCCTTGGGAAACGCGTAAGAGCAAGCAGCAGCAGCTCGAATACATTCAGAGCCATTTACAAAAACAGCTTTTTGCAGACCCTGACGGCATTGCCTTCGCCTTCCCACCGCCCTCGATTCCGGGTATTGGAACTTCTGGCGGCGTCACCATGGTTCTGGAAGACCGCTCGGGAACCGACGACCCCGCGACGTTAACAAAAAACGTATTCGCATTTCTTGGCGCGCTGAAGGATAGAAAAGAGATTGGTGCGGCCATTCCGTCATACCAGCCTGCGGTTCCCCAACTGTATGTTGATGTCGATCGCGAGAAAGTGCTGCAACAGCAAGTGAGCCTGTCGGACGTTTACACCACCATGCAGACTTTCATGGGCGGCTATTTAGTGAATTACTTCAATCGTTTCGGACGGCAATGGCAGACCTACGTCGAAGCCGAAGGCACATCGCGCACCAACATTGCCAACATTGATCAGTTCTATGTTCGCAGCGCTAACGGCGGGCAGGTTCCTCTGGCCTCGCTGGTCAAGGTGAAGCAAATCACTGGCCCTGAATTTATTTACCGCTTCAATGAATACAACGCCGCGCAGCTCAACATCACCGGCGCGCCAGGCTACAGTTCCGGCCAGATTCGCGCGGCCTTGGAAGACGTTTTCAAGAAGACCATGCCACCAGGCGCGGGCTTCGATTATTCCGGCATGTCGTTTCAGGAGCAGCAGGCCGAAAAGGGCGTGCCGTCCTGGGCCGTGTTTGGATTGTCGCTGCTCTTCGTCTTTTTAATTCTTTCCGCGTTGTATGAGAGCTGGTCGCTACCTTTCAGCGTTTTGCTGAGTACTCCCGTTGCGATTCTCGGCGGGTATCTCGCGCTTCGCGCCCGGCTGCTCGAAAACGATATCTTCGCCACTGTAGGACTGGTCATGCTGATCGGTCTGTCCGCGAAGAATGCCATCCTCATCGTCGAGTTTGCTAAATCGAATTACGAAAGTGGAATGAGCATCGCGGAGTCTGCTCTGGGCGCTGCACGATTGCGTTTCCGCCCGATCGTGATGACGGCGCTGGCGTTCATCTTCGGTTGTCTTCCTCTATGGATAGCAACGGGCGCCGGCGCGGCTTCTCGTCGCATCCTGGGAACTGTGGTGATTGGCGGCATGTTCCTGTCGACCGCCATCGGACTCATCTTCATTCCCGCGACTTTCGCGGTGGTGGAATATCTCTCCCATCGCTTCGTCCGAGGCGGCAAGAACACCACCATGGATTCCAAAGCTGACGTTGACGTACACGAGGGTCAAGCTCCCGAGCCGCAGGCTCCTGCTCTCGGAGACATGGCATGAAAACTTTTTCGGTTTGGTTCAAGCGCTCATCTGCAATCGTCGTAGCAGCTCTAGTCATCGCCGGTTGCAATGTCGGACCTAGATACAATCGACCAACCGTTTCGACTCCGACTGTTTTTCGCGGCGCCGACGATGCATCCATCGTCAGCGATGCGCAGAACTCCGTCGCCGACCAACAATGGTCTGAAGTCTTTCGCGAACCCGAGCTGCAAGATCTGATTCGCACCGCGCTCAAAAACAACTACGACATTCGCATCGCGGCGCGACGAGTACTTGAGCAGCAAGCGCAAGTTCAGATCACTCGCTCACAGGAATACCCGCAAGTCACGGGCGGTGGTACGGGTATTGGAGCGACGCTGCCCTCCAACTTGGGAGTCAATATCGCCAGCCCTCTCGCGTTCGGCACCTTTAACCTTGGCGCTGCCTGGAACCCCGATTTCTGGGGCCTGTACCGCAAGCAGACGGAGGCCGCGCGCGCGCAGCTTCTGGCGCAAACCTGGGCCCAGCGAGCTGTGCGCCTGACGATGATTCAACAGGTTGTCAGTACCTACATCGACCTGCGTGCATCGGATCGGAAGTTGGAGATAACCAAGCAGACCCTGAAAGTTCGTCAGGATTCTCTGGATCTGACCGAAAAGTTGGAGCGCGGCGGGTCAGCGCCGCTCTCGGACGTGCGTCAGGCCGAGCAGCTTCTGTACACGGCCTCATCGCAGCTTCCGCAGCTCGAACAGCAAATTCAGCAGGACGAAAACGCGCTCAGACTTTTGCTCGGCGCGGATCCCGGTCCGGTTGCTCACACCGCTCCAGACGCGCTCGCACCGCCTCCTCAGGACTTGCCGACCGGTCTCCCTTCGCAGCTTCTGGAACGCCGCCCGGACGTTCAGCAGGCTGAACAAACTTTAGTTGCCGCCAATGCGCAGATCGGGATTGCCCGCGCGCAATTCTTCCCGCAGTTCTCCATTACCACATCCGCGGGCTTGGGCGGCAATGAATTCTCGAATCTTTTCGATATTTCGGGAAAGACTATCTACGGTATCGGATCATTTACACAGCCAATTTTTGAAGGCGGTAAGCTACGCGGCCAGCTGAGGCTTTCTCGCGAAACCAAGGAAGAGTTGGTTCTCAATTATCAGAAGACCATCGCCACCGCGTTTCGCGACGTTTCGAATGCGTTGATCGCGTTGAACAAACAGCGGGTGTACCGCCAAGAACAGGAAAAGCTTGTCGCAGCCGCACGGGACGCCACGCGGCTCGCGCGCCTTCGATATCAGGGCGGGGCCACCGGATATCTCGAGGTTCTGACCACCGACTCAAGTCTTTTCTCGGCGCAACTCAACCTTGTGAACGCGCAACAAGGCGAAGCCGTCACCGTTGTGCAACTGTACAGCGCCTTGGGTGGTGGCTGGCAGTAACTGGCTCTTGAGGCCGATGCCGCATACTTCGAAATAAATTTGGGCCGGCATTCCTTGTGATTCAGGTGTGGCTACTCTTTCCTAGCCTGCTGCCGCTGCCATACGGTCAAGTTCCTGCATTTTCTTTGCGTCCATCTTTAGCTCTGCTGCCGCCACGTTTTCTTCGAGGTGTTTGACTTTGGAAGTCCCTGGGATCGGCAGCATGACTGGAGATCGAGCCAGCAGCCATGCCAGAGCCACCTGCGATGGCGTAGCCTTCCACTGCGCTGCAATACGACTGATCTGGCTCTGAGAACCCGAAACGCGACCGGCCGCTAGTGGAAACCACGGAATAAAACCCAATTTTTCTTTTTCGCAATACTTCAGAACATCTTCCGACCCGCGGTCGGTGACGCTATAACGATTTTGAACACTCACAATCGGCACAACGGTTCGCGCATGCTCAATCTGTCGCACGCTCACTTCCGATAAGCCAATGTGTTTGATTTTTCCTTGCGCTTGTAAATCTTTCAACGTTCCGAGCTGATCTTCAGCCGGCACCTTCGGGTCGATTCGATGCAATTGATAAAGATCGATTCGCTCCAGCCGCAATCGGCGCAAGCTGCCTTCGCAGGCGGATCTCAGGTGTTCTGGCTTTCCATTTTCAACCCATTGGTTGGGACCCGGCCGCATAAAGCCACCCTTCGTGGCGATCACCAGCCCTGCAGGGTACGGGTGCAGCGCCTCAGCGATGATTTCTTCGCTAACGTTGGGACCGTAGGAGTCCGCGGTGTCGATAAAATTGATTCCCAATTCGACGGCGCGCCGCAGAACCCTGATAGCCTCAGCCCGATCTGCGGCTCGGCCCAAATTCCTTCTCCGGTGAGTCGCATCGAGCCGAATCCCAGGCGCGTAACACGAAGATCGTTTCCGATCAGGAATTCGCCGGATTTTTTAGCAGGTGGTTCGTTTCGTTGCACTGAGGGTTTGTCATTCTGCATCGGATTTCCCCTTTCCAATAGATCAAATAATTGTCGAACTGCCTCTCCTTTGGAGTATCAAGGTAAGAGCCGTACCGCAAAAAACGCACGACCCTTTGCGGCGTCTGCAATACTCCGAGAATTATCGCGCTACCGCGCCAATTTTGCGAACCCCTCGCGCAAGTCGCAGCCATGACATTTCTGGACCAATGCGCTCCAATTTAGATAGAATCAGAGGCGACGTGGCGGGCGTCGTACAATGGCAGTATAGAAGCTTCCCAAGCTTCGGACGTGGGTTCGATTCCCATCGCCCGCTCCAATCACCTTGTTTCCCTCTAATAACTTAGCGATTGGTCGCGGCGGCAAAAGGCGGCATTAAAGAGCAAAACGAGCTTCGAGGGTGGCACCGCTAGCTCGCGCGAAAAGCCCGAAACGCAATCCCGTGCTTCGCTGAATTCTGGATGCTGCCGTGACAGAGTGGAAGTTGGGCGGAACTCAATGGAAACCTAACGGTACTCACAGCCCGTCATTGATATTCTACGGAACCATGTGCCGCGATTTATCGGGAAAGCGGATACGCCCGCGAAAAAGGGACCAGCCCCATGGCTGAAGGCGAAGCCTGCCCTAGTTTGACCAATTTTTTACGTACATCCCATA
Source organism: uncultured Acidobacteriota bacterium (assembly GCA_963733775.1). Taxonomy (GTDB): domain Bacteria; phylum Acidobacteriota; class Terriglobia; order Acidiferrales; family UBA7541; genus Acidiferrum. The sequence goes on from CAVTEE010000009.1 coordinate 174,615, forward strand.
TTTAGCGAACTTGCCCGTCAGTTTGGCTTAAGAAGTCCTTCCACATTTGCGAAAGGGCACAGTAAGTTTAGATTAGGGCCTCTGCAAATCGCGGCCTCGTCCGCGAGGCTGAGAATGGTGCAGATCAAGGGTTCCGCAATACTGGAAACCGTTAACCAGATCAGGAAACGCTCCGGCGAGGACGCGTCCCAGCGAAGTACTCGCACTTCTGGATGAGGAAACGCGGAGCGTTTTTAGAGCCGAGATACTCCTCAAGATGGTATTCGCTCGATTTGTTCACCCGTTAAGTTAAGACCTCAAGGAGGGAATTCAGAAAGAGGAATGTAACAGGAGTTGGTTTTCGACTTCCGTTGTTTCTTCGGCCTTTGTACGTTTGACTGCCGTGCGGAGTTCTGTTCGCTTGGGCGTTTGCGGCAGGGCTGCGACCAGCCTTTTGGTGTATTCATGCTTTGGGGAGTTAAAGATGTTTTCCGGCGTGTCACACTCCACAATCTTGCCGTCCAGCAGAATGCAAACGCGATGGCAAAGCGTAGCGACGGACAAAAGGTCGTGGGAGATGTAGAGAATCGCCGTTTCCATTTCAACATTGAGGCGAGCGAACAAATTTAGGATTTCAGATTGGGTGATGGGATCCAAGGCACTGGTAGCTTCGTCGGCAAGCAGCAGTGCCGGTCGATGCATGATAGCCATTGCGATGCACACGCGTTGCCCCTGGCCAATACTCAGTTGCGAAGGCCACCGGCGAAGAAATTCGGCGTCGGTGGGAAGGCTGACGCTTTCCAGCGCCGCACATATGGTTCTGTGTCCTTGGTCTCCAACTCCTGAGGCGTGCGCTTTCCATGCTTCTTTTAGTTGCGCGCCAATGGAGATTACCGGGTTCAGCGAGGTCAAGGGGCTCTGCAACACGATACTAAGTTCATTTCCTAGAATGGCTCTGCGTTCTTTTTCGGACTGCTGCAAAATGTCCTTGCCACGGAACAACACCTCACCCGAAACGGAACCACCCTTCAAAGGAATAAGACCTAAAAGTGAAAGGGCCAGCGTACTCTTGCCTGAACCGCTTTGGCCTACCAGTCCCACGATCTCCTGGCGGCGTATCTGAAGTGCGATGTCCTTCAGCACGCCGATTTTATTTCGGTAATCGACAGAGATATGAACCGACAGCAATGGTTCCTCGGATTTCACTGCTTACTCCCAATCTGTTGGGTAGGATCCAGCCGCAGCGTATCGATATTCCAAAACGTCTGGGGATTCAGTGCTACTGGAGAAGCGCCGATTACTTGCGCTGATACGGCAGAGAGCGCGTTTTTATTCACCAGATAAATGAATGGCTGCTGCTCGGCAACAATCTCCTGGACCCGATCAAATTTGACCTTGCGAAGTTTCTCGTTGGAGAGAGAGGTTTCTTCTCGCATCAACTGGTCGATTTCCGCCTCCCATGCTGTGGCGGGAGTCTTCTGGTTGGGATTCCATTGATGGTTCTCGCCGGAGCTAAGCCAAACCGTCATTTGACTATTGGGATCAAGATCGGTGTTCACGAGCCCCAGAAGACAAGCGTCATAGTCGAAGGTGCGAGTGATCCTTTCAATCAACGAAGGAAAATCCAGAGTCACTACTTTCACGCTAATCCCAATATCAGAGAGGTCCTGTTGAATCATCGTCGCCATTTTTTCGCGCGCGGCGTTTCCCGAATTGGTGATCAAAGTAAATTCCACACGATTACCCATGGAATCTTTCAAAGTGCCGTTTTGGAGCTGGAAGCCTGCACCGGCTAGCAATGCCAGCGCGGCTTTCGGATCATGCTTGGGGGTCGGAAGTTTAGCGTTGAACCAGAATTGATTGGATGGCGAAACTGGCCCAAAAGCAGGAGTGGCATAACCAGCGAAGACTACCCGGGCCAGATCCTCGCGATTGATGGCTAGCGAAACGGCGCGACGGAAATCCGTTAACTGGAACCACTTTTTCTTAAAGTCTGGCAGCGTAGAGGATACGGCCTGATTGAACCACAATTCTTCGCCATCGAGGCCGGCCCCGGCGTTTCGCGCTGCCGCGGGATTTTCCTTCTTGAGTTCATCGAATTGTTGGGCGTCAACTCGATTGACGAGTTGTAGTTCGCCGCGGCGGAAACGCATCATTTCAATGTCGCGATTTCTTTGTATATCCAAACGAACGGTGTCGATATATGGAAGTTGGCGGCCCTGCGCGTCATGCTTCCAGTAATTGGGGTTCCGGCGCAGTAGAACATACGAGCCCGCTTTGTATTCTGAGACGTAGTACGGACCCAGCACGCTTTGCTCTTTCTTGGGAGACTTCGCAGAAAGAATCGCCACTTGATCAAACAATCGTTCCATGCCAGCGACCGGGGCAGGAAAAGTTACAACCGCGATGTACGCTGAGGGGGTTTTCACGACTACTGTGCCCGAGCCTGAACGGAACGCGTCGCCGGTTGCCGAATGCGTTTGCGGATCCATAAGCAGCCCCATGGTGTATTCCACGTCTTCCGACGAGAACCGAGAACCGTCGGAGAAGTAAATTCCCTTTCGCAACTGGAACGTAATCTGGCGTCCGTCCGACGAGACCTTCCAGGATTCTGCCAAGGCGGGCTCCAGAGCCTGGGTTTGCCGGTTGACGCGAATCAAGACGCCGCCCGTCAAGTAACGGATATTTTCCGAAGCTTCGTCGTCAACGAGCAGAGGATTGAAAGTTTTGGGCTCGCCATGCAGGCAGAAATGTAACTCCGCGGGAGCTTGCGCATGCGAGGATGCGGCAAGGTTTACCGCCAAGAGCAAAATTGCAGGTCGTAGAGAGGGCCACATTACGCAGGTTCCTCCGTGGAATGTAGAATGAGCTGAAAACAGATCACCGTGATGACCAACAACAGGAGCGGAACTAGCCGCCAGGGGTTGGCGGACATCGCACCGAAATCTTCGCAGCCGCGCAACAAATTTCCCCAGGAAGGAAGTGGCTCCATGACGCCGAGCCCAAGCATGCTGAGGGTCGCTTCCGTGAGGATGAACAAAGGGATGGAAATCCAGAATTGGGCGAGAAAAATTGGGCGAAGATTAGGTATAACCTGCCGAAAAAGCAACTGAGTGTTGCTGTAGCCCGTGGCTCGCGCCAACAACATATGGTCGGACTGACGCAGATTACGTGATGCGGCGCACACCACGCGCAACGAGGAAGGCCATCCGAGCAGGCCGAGGGTCGCGAAGGTAGCTACTACCGACAGCAAGGGCGAGATGTCCAGAGGCAAAAAGGCGCGCAGTGCGATGAGTACAAAAAGCAGGGGTAACGACATCAACAGGTCGGCGCATGCCAGGATAAGACTTTCCAGTCGGCCGCCACGCAGCCCGGCAAGTCCCCCCAAAACCGCTGCGATTGCGGTAGCCAGCAGCGCTGCCGCAGGCGCCAGCAATAACGACACTCGAGTTCCGTAAACCACGCGAGTGAAAAGATCTCGCCCAAGGTCGTCCGTACCCAGCAGATGAATGGTCGAAGGTGTGGCATTGGGAAGTTCCCTGAATTGTCGAGCGTAGGGGTAATGCGTGAATCCCTCCGCGAATAAAGCGCAAGCGAAGACTATTGCAAGGATGCTCCAGCTAACTCCGCGAAATACTCGCTGGATCATGATGACTTCCGCTGCCCAATAGCGTCAGCAAGGAAATTAACACCTACGGTAAGGATAGTGACGCAGAGAGTAATGCTGGTAAGCAGCGGTAGATCCCGATTCAGAGCGGCCTGCCAGGCCAATTGACCCATTCCAGGAGAATCGGAAAGGGCTTCCAGAGGAATGGCCGCACCGAATGCCATGCTCGAGGACACGCCGACAAGCGCCAGCACCGGTGCCCACACCAGCGGAATTACGTGTCGAAATAAAATTCGGTTCTCGCTGACGCCCCGAGTGCGTGCCGCGAACGCGAATGGTTGGGACTGGGCTTGGGTCAACAAGTTGTGCTGATAACGATAAAGTTTTGGGAAGGTGACCAGCGCGATTCCTAAGAACACCGGAGCGCGCCAGAAGACAAATAGCAGAGCGATCACTGCCGCGGGCAAGGCGATGAGAAATCCGGTCAGTGCCATCGCCGAGTAATTCAGCATGGCGTTCGGAAAACGAATCGCCAGTAACCCGAGGATTGACGATCCGATCCACGCAGCGAGCAACCCGAAACCCACAGTTCGTGCAGTTAGCGGCGCTCGCTCCCTTAGAAGCTGCGCAACTGGTCGCTGAAGAAAGACAGAGGTGCCCAAATCTCCCCGCAACAATCCAGATACATAACGACGGTAGTAGCGGGGCAGGGTCTCGGTCGCACCGTATTCACTCCGAATCGCATCCCTGGATTCTTGCGAGAGTCTGGAATCAAGCTCTCGTTCGTCCGCGCCGTATCCCGGGGCGAAACGGATCATGGTGGCGCACAATAGCGCTCCAAGGAGCGCCAACACCCCCAACATGGCAAGTTTCCGCCCGAGTTTTACGATCCAAGTAAACATGATTAAGCCAGAACAATTATGTTAATCGCGCGATCCTATGTAGCGATTCGAAACTACGCCGGCAACAGCTGACCTCTCTGTTTGTAATGATTTTCTTTACATTCATACATGGCGCGATCCGCCTCAGATAGCAATTCCTCGGTGGTCCTGCCATCGTCCGGATACAAAGCCGTACCCACACTCGCGGAAACGACTTTCTTGCCACAAATCGCTTCTCCAGCTTGTTCCACGGTGTTTTCTAGCCTGACTTGAAATTCCTTGGCCGATACGTCACCGAAATCCGGAAGCACCAGAACAAATTCGTCTCCGCCCAAACGGCCAACTAAATCAGACTCACGGCACATTGCGCGTAAACTTTTGGAAATTTCCTGCAAGAGTTTGTTCCCGACCAAATGTCCGAAGTTATCGTTCACTCTTTTGAAGCCATTGAGGTCGCACATCAACACCGCGAGGGACCGCCCGCTGCGCTGACAGCGTGCCAGTTCCGCTTCCAGATGAGCGCAGATAGCTCTCGCGTTCGGTAGATCGGTGAGGAAATCCGTACTCGCTGAGTCTTCAGCGCTTTCGAAGCGCAAAGCATTCTCCATGGAAAGTCCGAGCTTTGAGCTTCCCGCGAGCAACATGCGAAGATGATCGGTCTTGAAAGACTGATGTTCCCGGCGATACAAAGCCAGAACACCGGCAATGCCGGCATGCCCTCGTAGCGGAATCGCAAGCGCTGACCTCAGCACAGAGACACGCGAGGGGTCATCCAAGTATTTTGATTCAACTGCTGGATCGCCGTTGATTATGGGTTTTTCGTGCTGTGCCACCCAACCCGCGATGCCCTGACCAAGCGGTATCTCCAGGGATCGAAACAACTCGTAATCGATTCCGTGGACGTGTCGCGGTATCAGCTTTCCTTGGTCACACACGTAGAAAACGATCAAGTCGTAGGGGATCATTTCTTTTAATCGAATGGCCACGACCGATAAGGTCTCGCGCAAGCTCAACGAGTTGCCCAGTGTTTGGGCCAACTCAAACAACAACTGTGCTTCCTGCCGCGCGGAAACTATAGAGGCGAGAAAAGACGTGGTGCGAACTTCTGCGGCGTTGGGGACATCCCCAAATCCCGTCGAGGGTGCAATGGTACGATTCACTTTGGCGACCGTGCCAACTTGGTCGATGGCATTGTTGGGTACACCTGCAACTTGTTCCAACTCGCGATAGCGTTTCTGAATCGCCGTCACCACGCGTGGATCGAAGCTGGTTCCAGCTTCAGAAACAACATAGTTCATCGCATCGTCCGCGGACATGGCCCGGCGGTAAGGGCGTTCGGAGGTCAATGCATCAAAACAATCCACTACCGAAAGAATCCGTGCGCCCATGGGAATGGCTTCGCCTCGTAACCCTTCCGGATATCCCTTGCCGTTCCATTTCTCGTGGTGCGATCGCACGATGGGAGTAACAGGGTAAGGAAACTGAACGCGGTCCAGTATTTCTGCCCCTACAGTAGGATGAATCTTCATTTTTTCGAATTCTTCGGCAGTTAACCGTCCAGGCTTGGCGAGAATTTGTTCGGGGACGGCAAGCTTACCGATGTCATGCAGCAATGCCGCCGCGCGCAAGGCCTCCAACTCCGCGTCGCTGAGACCCAGATCGCGGCCGAGCTGCATTGCGTACGCTTGCACACGCCGCAAGTGGTCGTGAGTGTTATGGTCTTTCGCCTCGATCGCAAGGGACAGGGCCTCGATGGTCCGAAGGTGCAGGTCCGCAATTTCTTCAGTATGTTTCTTTTCTTGGATCAAACGGTCTAAATAGCCTCGATACGAGCGATATATCCAATAAACGATGGGCATGACCAGAATTGCGAATTGCCATCCCATGGCATGATTGATCAGGCTGACTCCACCGGCTACCAGAGCTCCCAATAAGTAATATGGGAATGACCATAGGTAACACTCGCGCCAAACAGAAATCGGGTTTCGGCCTTCGGTCATGGCGATGATTCCCGATACCGACAAAGTGTTAATAATGAAGTACGAGGTGGACGCGGCGGCCAACAGGAAGGGCCAGCGAAGTCCGTGCTGATAAGCAAAGCTGCTGCGAAATACTAGATACGCGGCGGTGATGGAAATGGAAAGATTCGCAAAATTGAAAAGAATCTGAATCACGCGAGGTCTTGGCTTGGATTGCCAAAAGGACTGAGCCAGGCCGCCGAGACATCCCATGAGTAATGTCTCGGCGTAAGTGAGGTCGAGAATACCCACCAGGATGAACAGGAAATTGGCGGACATGGTCGCTTCAATGCCCGGAAGACGGACCTTAAGTAGCGAGGCAAACAACGCTACCCCAAAAAAACATGCAAAACGGAAAAGATTCTCTGAATGCCAGTGAAGCATCGCGTACGGCAATAATGGAAGTCCGACGACTAGTTGGAGGAGAATAAACGAGACGGCGAGCCCGTCTAATTTCTCACCATGCTTACCTGGTATTTTCCAAATATCCTGATACCAGTTCGGTCCGAAAGTAAAAGCAGCCCCGAATGAAGAATACCAACGGAGACGTCGTCTGTCGGCTGTCTCTTCATGGTGCCGCGCAGGACCAAACCCGTCCGGCCCAGTTTTAATGGCGTCTTCCGACATTATTCGTTCATTTCGTGAATCGGATTCGTCCCTAACACCAATAGTGTGCGAGCAGTGGGTTTAACGCCTATAGTACGAGCTCAGGGATTTGTCCGAATGTGAACTCCCCGAAACGACACAAAAAACGGGTGCTTCTGATCACGATATCCGCCGGTTGAAACTCGCTGTACGTTGGTACTAGTCCCCTCCCCCTCCTGTACCATCGACCGCTTTTGCTGTCGGTTCTATAACAATTACAGATTGCGACGACGACTTTTGCGTCAGGCCCATCCCGGAACGTTGCGCCAGGAGAGAACGAGCAAATGGCTTCCAACCCAGCTAATCCGTCCCAGAAAAGCAGCGGTTTCCTAAAGACTACTACGTGGGGCACGCTGATTGCCTCGTCGGTGGTCCTGGCTGTATTTGGCCTGAACGGAAGCTTTTCCTCGAATCCCGGAAGGCACAGGGGTGTAAGTGAGAGCCGTGCCGCTACTCAGACCGCCTCTGTCGCCGTATCCAAGTCGCCTCGCAAGGCAACTGCCTTTGAAGCTGCCCTCAGCCAGCTCGCGCACTTAAACCCTTTCTCGAGTTCCCGGACCAATGGCACGGAAACTCCCGGCGCGTCGCCAGCGAGCGCTGCAGTGCTGTCCGCTGCGGTCAATAACGGTTCGTCGCAACCTATTGATGCCAGGCCAGCATCTTCATTTGGCGGCTCTTCGACGGAAACTCAAGATCCTCAGGCAGTGATCGCGGCCAAGCTGGCCCCAGACCTCAGAACCGTGGACCCTGGGAAGGCCATGGACGTCATCGTTCAGTTCAAAAATGCTTCCTCTACCACGGACCTATCCGTCGACGGAGCCACTGTAAAGGGCGATCTGTCGGTCATTCATGCGCAACTCGTGAACGTCAAGGGTGGCGATTTGAGCAGCCTGGCGGCTCATTCCGAGGTGCTGTACATCTCTCCAAACCGTGCAGTGCATGGTGCCATGGATAAGGTCGTCACTGCAGTGAATGACGATCTGGCCTATGCCAACGGATGGGATGGTACCGGAGTTGGAGTCGCTGTCATCGATAGCGGCGTAACCGCCAACGACGACAACAATTCCGACGGCAATATCGCTCCCAGCCGCGTGGTTTTTAGCCAAAGCTTCGTGCCTAATGACACGACCGTCGACGACGCATATGGTCACGGCACAACAGTGGCGGAAATCCTGGCTGGAAACGGCTTCGATTCCACCACTGTAAGCTACCCTAGCTTTTACCGGGGCATAGCACCGGAAGCCCAAATCGTCAGCCTTCGGGTGCTGGACGGCACTGGTGCCGGAAACGATAGCGAAGTTATTTCCGCCATTCAGTTGGCCATTTCACTACAAAGCACTTATAACATCCGAGTAATCAACCTGTCGTTATCCCGGGGCGTCTATGAAAGCTACGCCTTGGATCCCCTTTGCCAAGCAGTCGAGTCGGCATGGAATGCTGGAATCGTTGTGGTCGCCGCCGCTGGCAATATGGGCGAGTACAACGGAGCCGGCACAAACGGATATGCCACCATCGGTGCACCTGGTAACGATCCCTACATCATTACCGTTGGCGCCACGAATACCCACGGCAGCGGGCAGCAGACTTCGCAGACAATGACGAGCTACAGCTCGAAGGGACCTACAAGTTTCGACCACATCGTCAAACCGGACCTGGTCGCCCCCGGCAACCACGTGGTAACCCACATGGCCGGTCCGAACAGCACTCTCATATCCGAATATCCTGCGCTGGCTGTGTATCCGTGCAGCAGTAGCGGCGCCACCAGCTGCGGCCCGCAATTCGGCAATGCCCAGTACATGAGCATGAGCGGCACCAGCATGGCCACCCCGGTGGTCAGTGGCGTTGCCGCACTGCTGGTACAGCAAAATCCAGCGATCACGCCAGACCAAGTCAAAGCTCGTTTAATGAAGACTGCTTGGAAGGGCTTTTCCCCAACCACCACCGCCACCGATCTATCCTCCGGCACCGTCTACACCATCAATCAAGACATCTTTACGGTAGGTTCCGGTTCGGTGGATGCGGCCGCTGCACTTGCCGGCACCGATCTAGCTCCTGCGACAACAGGCGCGGCGAAATCGCCGACTGCAGTAATTGACCCAGTGTCCAATGCAGTCTCTATCGTTGGGGATCCCAACAGCGTTTGGGGTAACTCCGCGGTGTGGGGTAACTCCGTTGTCTGGGGCAACTCTGTAGTCTGGGGCAATTCTGTAGTCTGGGGCAATTCGGTTGTCTGGGGTAACTCTGTAGTCTGGGGCAACTCAGTCGTTTGGGGCAACTCCGTCGTGTGGGGTAACTCCGTAATGTGGGGCAACTGAAACGGTCGCGGGATGCCTGATATAGCGCGCGGGACTTTTGCGCTAACAGGCATCTTCGACAGGCCTGGTGAGGTTACGTACCCGAAATGAATTTAGCGTTGCCTTAATCTCGCTAGGCACAAAGTCCATTTGAAATCTTTTGCATGGCGGCACCATTACGGCCTCGTATCGAGGAAAGTCTGATTGCCAGTGAGGCATTCCAGACCCAAAATCGGAGTGTGGGCCCCTGCAATTCTTGCGAGCGTGCTACTAGGAGCCCTTAGTGTTCTGTGGGCCTCCACCCGGCGACCTACAAAAAAATGTACTAGTACCAAAATTTCTTCTCCTTTTTTCCCCTCTGGATGTTCCTTAAATAAGTATGGGGGCTGATAGGGGATGCTCTGCCCGAATGGACTTTCCCGGGTGGATAAGATTTTTTCTTACTTTTTCCCTTCTCGATGTTCCTTTAATAAGTAGGGCGGTACAGGATTTCTCTCGCGACCTGGAACCCCTATAGGGAATAAAGTTTTTTTCACTTTTTTCCGACTGGATGTTTCCTAGCAAGTAGAGGCCAGCCCAACAAGAAGATTCTTTCGGTACTCGCGGCGAGAACTTCGGCGAAGCTTCCTGCGGGCCTTGCTGAATAGTCGAGGTGAAGAGCGCTTCACCCCAGTACTTCAGGGGACACTTCATCGGGCACTTCACCGGAGCGCCGTGGGCAAAGCTAGCCAAGTTAATACGATAGACGCTCCACAGACGGGCGGACAGCGCGCGGGCTGGCACGATGTAAGGGCGGGAGCGACCCCGCCCTTTGACGCGGTGCGTCACGGGACTTCGTGGGGTCGCTCCCGCCCTTGCAGGAACTTCGTGTTGTTTTGCGCGGTTGCATACACAGACCTAAGAATTTGTCAGACAGAATGTCTGACATCTTGCATAAATACGAAAGGAGAAGCGCGTTGTCTATATTAAAGTCACCACCTAAGCAGCCCAAAGCAGTCACCATCCAAGCGCGTGTCGAAGAAACGGTAAAGACTCAGCTCGAGCTCTATGCTGAGTTCATCGATGCTTCGCCGTCTTACGTGATCACGGAAGCCCTGAAGCTGTTGTTCCGCAAGGACGACGACTTCAGACGCTGGGCAGACCAACACACAAACAACCACAACAAAGAAATGGCTAAAGGAGACATTCTTGCGAAGGCTGTCTAGCAAACATGAAAGTCCGTCCAACCCAATTCGGTGTGCGCGAGAATACAGCGTCCCCAAGACAGCATGCCCCGCCAGTGTGGTGAGTCCTTCGATTCTAAAGTCCGACCCGCTGTTCGGAAATGAGCAGCAAGATAAGGGCACGCAAGAACCGCCATCTCCAATTAAAAAAACCTTCGAATTGTCGGTCACAGACCAAGACCAAGCGGCCACAGGGGAACGAGACAGCGGAACAATCACACGTGAGTTGTTCGGGGACGGCAGTCGCTCAGTTGTCGAACGTCCTTTGACATGTGAGGAAGCAGCGGCCTTTGTAAGAGTCCATCCGAGAACGGTCAAGCGCATGGCGCGCGTGGGTAAAGTGCCAGGACATTTCCGTTTTGGACGTTGGTATTTCTATGCAAGTGAACTGGACTGCTGGATGCGAATGGAATTACACTCGGCACGCCACCCTTGAGGCTCAAACATAAAGGAGAATCCAATGTTTGAGTGCAAGAGGTACCAGTTCGGCTATGTGCGCCAGAAACCGCGTAAGACTGGCCCGCATGTCTGGGTCTGGGAGTATCGAGATGGCAGTGGTTCTCATTCAGTGATTCTGGGAACGGTTGACCAAATGAGTGAGGCCGAGGCTTGGAAAGCTACAGAGGGGCGGAGGTTGATATTGAACGACTCTCAAGCCGCCGAGCAAATTTCGTTCGGTGCGGTCCTAGATCGTTACATCTTAGAGGCATTGCCCGAGCGAAAAGTCACTCGGTTCACTTATTTGAGTTGGATTAGAAGTCAGATCCGGCCGAAATGGGGAGATCATCCCGTCGCGCACGTGAAACCTCTCGCTGTGGAAGTGTGGATCAAAGGTTTGACACTTTCCGGCAGGAGCAAGGGTCATGTTCGCGAGGTGATGCACATGCTTTTCGATTGGGCGATGCGATGGGAATTGATCCCTCATGATCGGAATCCCATGAGTCTGGTTCGCGTAAAAGGTTGTTCCAAACGAACCAGACTTCCGAAGATTCTGACCATCGAAGAGTTCAACCGGCTCCTAGAGACGCTAAAGGAACCTTACAGAACTATGGCACTCGTTGCTCTTTTCTTAGGCCCGCGAGTGAGTGAGATCGCTGGACTAAGATGGCATGACGTGGATTGGGATCGATTAACGATTTCAATTGCGAGATCATGGGTAATCGGTGAAGTCGCGGACACCAAGACAGAAGGTTCCGCAAGACCGTTGCCGATGGACCCGGATTTGGCCGTCGTTCTGAAGGAACACCGAGAAAGAACCAAGGAGTACGATTCGCCATGGATGTTTGTGAATCCAGCCACGGGAAATCCGTTCTGGCCGAGCAAGATTCGTGAGAATCACATAGTGCCCGCAGGAATTGCGGCGGGCATTGGGCGCGTTGGTTGGCATACGTTTCGGCACACGTACTCCTCGCTGTTGCGGGAGCACGAGGCAGACATTAAGGTTCAACAGGCGCTTTTGCGTCATGCGGACATCCGAACAACGATGAACATCTATACGCAAGCTGTACCAAGAGCAGTGCGCGAAGGAAATCGCAAAGTTGTGAGAAATATTTTGGGGAGGCAAGGCGGCATCGAGGCGGCAGTAAGGGTTCCGGAGGGTACCAAGTCCTTCCAAATCAGTGCGAGCCCGACTTCGTAAGTCCTTGAAAAACCACGTGGCGATGATTTCGATTCCCATCGCCCGCTCCATAACTCACGATGATTCAATCGGCCTTACCTGGCTAAGTTGGCTGAATCTAGCTTGAAAATGGTCCGTATTGGAGTGTAGTTGGGCTGAAGTTCATGGGGTGAACCCCTAAGCTGGCACAGTTTTTTTGGACACAGCTTCCGCTTTCCTAAAAGCGTTCTTGCATCTCCTAGCAGGAGAAGGGGGCTGGGGAAGGGGACGGCATTTGAGTCCCTTTCCCCAGCAGTCCTTTAGAAATCTTCCTGCTGTTCTCTTTGTTCTCAAAGAACACCATCGTTGCGCTTCGAGATTCGGCCGAACCTGACGCCTCGATCTGTTGCTCGAACTCTTCGGGAGATCGATAGCCCAGCGCCGAGTGCAACCGCAGCCGATTGTAATACTGCTCGATGAACTCTTCGATGTTCGCTCGTAGATTTTCTAGATCATCGTACTTGTTGGCGTAGATTTCTTCCCGCTTCAGCGTCTTCATGAAGCTTTCACAGCTTGCGTTGTCATACGGGTTCGCCGGACGGCTCATGCTCGGAATCACGCGGTTGTTCTCGAGGACTTTCACGTATTCTTCGGAAGCGTATTGCAATCCTCGATCCGAGTGATGCACCAGGCCAGGTTCCGGCTGTCGTCTCACGATGGCTTGCTCCAGTGCCCCGATGGTCAGTCGCATTGCCAAAGTTCGATCCAGTGCCCAGCCCACCCCCACCACTTTGCGAGAGAAGCCATCGAGGATCACCGCTAAATAGACAAACTCAGCTTTCAGCCGGATGTAGGTGATGTCCGCCACCCAGAGCTGATTGATGCCCGTCAGTTTCATACGACTGGCTAAGTTGAGATATATCTCCAGCTTGTGATTCGAATTGGTGGTGACCACGAAACGCTCCGGCTGCATCCCCAGCAGGTTATCTTCTCGCATGATCCGCGCCACTCTCTTGTGGTTCACTTGCATGCCCCGGCGGTGCAGCTCCGCCGTAATCCGTCGATAGCCGTAACGGCGACGATGCTCCAGGGCAATTTGTTGGATCGCAGATCGCACTTCCATCTCTTCCTCAACAGGTTGCTGCTCCTTCAGCGACCGGTAAAAGCCTCGGCGGCTGACCGGCACCATCTGACACATGCGCTCGATACTCAGGCTACCTTGCAATGACATCACTTCTCGGATCTGGTCGTAGATGTCATTTCGCCAGAGCCGCTGTTGCGCTGGCGTCGAGCCTTGATTTTTTGCAAGGCACCTTTGAAAAAATCTACCTCCAGGGTCTTCTCTGCCAAAAGCTGCTTCAAGCGATGGATTTCTTTGCGGTGAGCTGATGCGTGCGTGCTAGGCCGCGACGCTTCTTGTCCTGGTTCAACCATCTCCAGCTTCCTGCGCCACTTGTACAGGCACCTCGGCCTTACCCCGAGTTCTCGCGCTAACTCACCGACATCGTCACATGTCTCCATGCGTTCGACAGCCATTCGCTGAAATTTCCGGGAGTATCTCTTTCTCTCCACTGTGGTTCCTTTCCCGGAAACTGTGCCCCATTTTTGTGTGTCAGTTCAAGGGTTCACTCCATTCAATCAATTGGACCGAACTCTTTTCCAGTGGATCAATACTTGAAGATTTGGAGTTCCCCGGGGCAATCGTATATCGACGTCCGCGTACAAGTTCACGATCGTAACCCGTTGAGGGAATCAATCCCGCGCCGGGGTGGCCACGTGCGTCCACGCAGCTAATCTAACACAATAGATTGCGGTCCAACTTCTGCGATAGAAGCGATATACTCGCCGACGTTCCTGCATGGTTTAATCCCCGGGATGCCTTGAATCAGAAACTTTCGGCAGGACTTTCCCTTCCGTAAAAACAAAAAGCATCGGAGGAACCATGAACCCCGCAACCGCTAGCTCTCGCGTTCCAAGAGAACCTGCGCTCGCCGGTCAGACTGTCGTCGTGATCGGCGGTAGCGCTGGCATCGATCTGGAGACGGGCCGGCAAGCACGCGCTGAGGGTGCCAACCTGATTCTCAAGCATCCTAGGATCGGGTCTACACAGTGATCTCCGGCGTCTTCTACATCGGTCTCGGTGATCAGTTCGATGCCGAGAAGTTGGAGGCCTATCCGCCGGGCGCCGTAGTTATTCTCCCCGGCAATACATCCCACTTTCACTGGGCGAAGTCCGGCGAATACATCACGCAAGTAACAGCGATGGGACCACTCGGTCTTGAATACATCAACCGGAAGGGCGATCCGCGAAATAAAAGTTCCGAGCCGTAACACGCAAAACTGTGCGTGACGGCAGGTGGCACACAACTGAGGTCGGCAGGTCATCGTGGAGGCTCGGGGATTGTTTCGCTTTTAATACACACTGCCGTACCGCTGCGACGCCTTCGCGAGGAAGGGACGCTGATATGCCCGATACCGAAAACTATCAAGTTTTAATCATCGGCAGTGGGGAAGCCGGCAAATACCTGGCGTGGACAATGGGAAAAGCAGGCCATCGGACAGCCATGATTGAACGGAAATTGATTGGCGGATCGTGTCCGAACATAGCCTGCCTTCCGAGCAAGAATGTGATTCACAGCGCGAAGGTGGCCTCGTTTGCTCAGCGCGGAAGAGAATTCGGCCTGCAGATTGACTCGCTTCGACTCGACATGGTTGGCGTGCGACGCCGAAAGCGGAACATGGTTCAAGGCCTGATTAACATTCACCTCGATCGTTACAAGTCGAGCGGAACTGAATTAATCATGGGCACAGCCCGCTTCATTGCCCCACGCACCGTTGAGGTCTCTCTCAACGATAACGGCATCCGCTTGATCTCCGGCGACCGTGTGTTTCTGAATTTAGGTACGCGAGCAGTTGTGCCGAATGTGCCGGGGCTGGCGGCGTCCCAGCCGCTGACACACGTCGAAGCACTCGATCTTGACCGCTTGCCAGATCACCTGATCGTGCTGGGCGGCGGATATGTTGGACTTGAGCTGGCGCAAGCTATGCGTCGTTTTGGCGCACGCGTCACGCTCATTGAAAAAAACATGCAACTTGCGAGTCAAGAGGATCCCGACGTCGGCCGGGCACTGCTCGAATTGTTTCAGAGCGAAGGAATTGATGTGCTACTCAACACCACGCTCCGCTCTGTCGAGGGCCATTCCGGTCAGCACGTCAAAGTCAGTGTCGAAGACGAAAAAGGTGCTCGTACGATCGAAGCTTCCGATATTCTGGTTGCCGTTGGCAGAAAGCCAAACACTGACGGCATCGCGCTTGAACAAGCCGGAATTAAATTAACCACCCAGGGATTTGTCGAGGTCAATGAACGCCTCGAAACCACTTCGCCCAACGTCTGGGCCATGGGCGATTGTGCCGGCAGTCCATTTTTTACTCATGTCGCTTTCGATGACTTCCGCATCGTCCGTGACAATTTGAACGGCGGCAATCGCACGACACGCGACAGGCTTGTGCCGTTCTGTCTTTTCACCGATCCCGAACTCGCCCGGATCGGATTGAACGAATCGCAGGCCAACGCCAAGGGCATAGACTATCGCAAGGTAGAAATCCCGATGTCTTCGGTCCTACGGATGCGAACGCTTTCTGAACTCCGAGGCTTTATCAAGCTATTGATTGCGGCAGAGACTGATCACATCCTGGGATTGACAGTCTTCGGGACCGAGGCCAGTGAATTTCTGGCAGTCGTTCAGACTGCGATGCTCGGCGCCTTGCCATACACAACCTTGAAGGACGCCATCTTCACGCATCCAACGCCTGCGGAAGGACTGACAGTGCTGTTGGCGAACGTGCCCGCTAAGCGAGCAAGAAAGGCAGTCTGACTTTATTACTTGAAAAGTCGGCTTGTGGGACTCACACCACGGGCCTCCTCATGGAGGGGAATCAAGCGCCACGGAACGTCGGGGCATTCCTCCGCGCTGAGATTTTGCTATGAGCACACCCTACACGCCGCCGACCATTGATGAATATCTGCGCCAGCGACTCATGCCCGTGGAGGGTGCGATCCCGCATCTGCAGGGCATCGAGATGTACGGCAGTTCGATTCCCGCTGGAACGGTCGGCGGCGATCTGTTCGAGTACATAAACTTTCAACAACGCTACGACATTGATGCGCGGATTCAGCGGGCCTTGAAGCGATCGCAGGAGTATCTCGAGCCTCTGCCGGTAGGGGCACTGCCGCGCAATTCGGTGGACGATCATGTGGAATGGCTGAAATCAAGGTCGGGTTATAAACCTAGGACCGAAGTCGAATATCGAGCCGCACGAAGTTCGGAGCAGGTACGGGTCGCCGAAGATCTGCGCGAGTTGTACAGCACTGCGGGAGTCCTGCTGGTCGACGCCCAAGGGCATGGAATCATCTCAGCGAAAATCGCGTCCACGGTCCACGACACCTTTCATGCACTCATGCTTTCAGAACTCGATCACCGGGGGAAAACGACACCAGAATTGTTTGAGAGGATCAACCTGCGGCTGGCGCTGTCGGTCACGGCCCGCAATGCGCTCGGGAGGAGTGAGCAGGAAAACGCCCAGGAGATCGCAACTATGCTTTACGGTGAGGTGCGCCCTTATGGGTTCTTCCGATTCGTGAATTTCGGACATCCGCCCCCGCTGGTCTTTTCCGCCGAATACCGCAAGTTTATGGATATTGACAGAAGTCGGATGGTGCAATTCCTTCCGCTCGGCGTGCAGATCCCCGAAGATCACCCGGATCGCAACAGATATTTGTCACTGGATTTCCGGACGAGACCAGTGAAATCCTCCGATATAGCCGAGCTAACACTGATGAGTCCGGGCGACATATTCTTTCTCTATACCGACGGAGTTTATGACGGCAGCGACAGAGGAGTTCGCCAGCGGCTCGAGGAAGTCATGCGCGAGCACTACCAGCGACCGGCAAAGGACATCTGCAATGCGTTGCTCGAGCACGCTCTAAAGGAAGACGATCGTCTCCGACAGATTGGGGAACAAGATCGCATCGACGACAAGACAGTTTTTATCATCAAACGGAGCTGGGCGGCATGACATTCAGACGCGCGTGGACCTGCGATGAAGCCGCTACGAGAACTTCTCCAAGAGGCAGAGAAGCGGCGAGTGACGCGAGATGCAGACTAGGTTTAATTCCCATCGCCGCTCCGTAACTAACCATGATTCAATTGGCCCATAAAAAGAGACCGTTCTGGATTCCAAATGACCACTGTGTGCCCAATTGGACCCCAACACCAACGGCTTCTGAACGCAAACGCTGGGGCTTTAAGATACCGCTGCATCGCTAGCGAGGGCTCCGACCGCCCTGGGCTGGCGACGCAGCAGCAAATAGAATGCGACGACGTGCGTGATCATCAGCACGGGCACGTAGATGATCGGGATCGCGTACGCGGCGCCCAACTGCCCCGCCATAGCAGGTAGCCCAACCCGGATGGCGTGGTAATAATCGAGGATGAGATCAATCGTCCCAACGAGATTGAAGGCAACGACGAAAAGCCAAAACAGCGGACGTATCCTTACCGTGAGAAGCGCCAGCATGGCCAGAACCCCGGTTGCCAGGTCCCAGTAGGCGGCGAACGTAGCGAAGCCAGCGGCAGGCAAATTCGGGCCGACGACGCCGGGAAGAATAAAGACGAGCCCGAAGAAGCGGAAGCTGTGCAGCGTAGCGATGGCGCGTTGCGCTGCGACCAGGTCCATCGACTTGAGCCAGGGCAGGATGTACACGGCGAAACAAAGCAGCCACGCGACATAACCTAGAATGAGATGCAGATTGAAGATCGTTTCCGGTAACATTTGGCCTCCTATCGGCTTGAGTTCACTTACTGGTTGGGCTATCTCTCAACAGTATGCCCAGCGGCAAGAGTGGCCCGACCGGAATGAACTGCTCGTCCACGAGGTTTTCCTTCGAGAGAGGCAGGCTTTCGATGAGGGCCCGAGCCTCCGCTGTGTCCTTGCAGTTCAATATGAAGATGACGCCCTTTCCGTCGCCACGCGTGAACCACTGCTGAATCTTGCCGTCGAGATAGAGGGGAACGGTTGCACGAATTTCGGCGGGCATAATTTTCATGATTTGCTCGACAGTAGCCCCCGGTTTTGGTGAAAGGATCACCAGCACGCCGGTGATCTTCGGTTGCGGCGGTGTGGACTGACCCTGCGCCAAGGGCGCCAGGACCGTCGCGAACGCCATCAGAAGATAGGACATTTGCATATTCATTCTTCAGCTCCTTTTGATTCCTCACAGAATTTGAATCTTGCGTGGTACCACTGGGTACCAGGCTGCTAGTTTAGACGCTCGCGAGGAGAAAAGGTTACGTCGTAGAATAAAGATAGTGGTACTATACGGTACCCAAGTCGGCAAGGAGAGGGTGATGGCTACGGCATCGATGTCAAAACGCCGCCAGGAAGTCGGGGCCGAAACTACGGTGCGAGAGCGCATCCTTCAAGCGGCCTTTGCAGCGTTCATGAAGAGCGGCTTCGCAGCGGCCAGCACGCTGGAGATCGCGACACGCGCGCGCGTTTCGAAGCGAGAGCTCTACGAGCTAGTTGGCAACAAACAAGAAATGCTGATCGCCTGCATCAGCAACCGCGCCAAGCGATTTGAGGTGCCCGCTGACCTGCCCGTGCTGCGTGATCGCGAGACCCTGGAGCAGGTGCTGGCCTCTTTCGGGACGAAGCTCGTCCGCGAGATAAGCGATCCCACGGTTATTGCGGTATACCGACTGGCGATCGCCGAGGCGGTTCAAGCCCCTGAAGTGGCGCGTGTGTTCGATTCCACAGGACGCGCGGCAAGCCGCGCCGCCTTGCGTGAAATCATGGCCCGGGCCCAGGCGTCCGGATTGCTCACAGGCCGTCCTGCCGAACTTGCCGAGCAGTTCGCCGGGCTGCTCTGGGGCCTTTTGATGATCAACCTGCTGCTCGGCGTCACCGAGCGACCGAGCCCCCGCGAAATCACGCGACGTGCCCGCGATGCCGCAGCCGTCTTCCTGCAACTTCATCCGCTACCGAAAGACGCGCCAGCCAGTTTGTCCGGCCCGGACACCTAATAAAAATGAAAACTATGTTGGGCCTTACGCCAGTGAGTTGGGTGCGCGTGTGAGCCTGGCCAATTTTCGTTTCTAATCTGAATTGGACATTAATTCTTGTTTATTCCCGCCGTCTTTGCTTGACGTTGGGTGGATCAGCAGTTAACTCTCAATCGCGATGCGCTGCGCAAAAGCGAATTAGCCCAATGAAGATTGTCGATATTCGTGAAATCGTTGTTCCCATCAAATCAAATATTCGAAATTCGTACATCGACTTCAGTCAGATGACGGTGAGTGTTTTAGCGCTAATCACCGACGTAATCCGCGATGGCCACCCTGTTGTCGGGTACGGCTTCAATTCTAACGGCCGATACGCGCCGAGCGGCCTCTTGCGAGATCGTTTTATCCCGCGCCTGAAGGCTGCCGAGCCCGCCAGTATTCTCGACAACACTGGCGATAATTTTGATCCGTTTAAGATTTGGAACGTTCTTATGCGGAATGAGAAACCCGGAGGACACGGCGAAAGGTCAGTGGCCGTGGGGGTATTCGACATGGCGATATGGGATGCCGTTGCCAAAACCGCTGGGGTTCCTCTTTATCGGCTACTCGCGGATCGTTTCAGGGGTGGCGTCGTGGACGAAAAAATCTTCGTCTATGCGGCCGGCGGCTACTACTACCCGGAAAAGGGTCTGTCAGGCCTGCAACAGGAGATGCAAAGTTATCTCGACCTGGGTTATTCCGTTGTGAAGATCAAAATCGGCGGAGCTTCGCTAGCAGAAGATCAGAGTCGCATCGAAACCGTACTGAAAATCTTGAAGAGTGGCGATCAGTTGGCGGTGGACGCCAACGGGCGTTTCGATCTCGAGACGGCTATTGCTTACGCGCACGCTCTGGAACCCTACCATCTGCGTTGGTACGAGGAAGCTGGCGATCCACTCGACTATGAATTGCAGGCTAAGCTTGCCGACCACTATCAAGGTCCGATGGCCACGGGCGAGAATCTTTTTTCAGTTCAGGACGCACGCAATCTGATCCGCTATGCGGGCATGCGCTCGGATCGCGACGTTCTGCAGTTCGACTGCGCACTTAGCTACGGCCTGGTCGAATACCTCCGCATATTGGACGTGTTGAGAGAGTACGGATGGTCGGCGCGCCGCTGCATTCCGCACGGTGGTCATCAATTATCTCTACATATAGCCGCTGGCTTGGGACTTGGAGGAAATGAATCCTATCCCGGCATCTTTCAACCGTTCGGTGGATTCGCGGATGACACTCCCATTGAGGACAGTTACGTTTCATTGCCGGATATCCCCGGTATTGGATTCGAATCAAAGAAAGAACTATTCCGGCTATTAAAGACACTTTCCAATAATTAGAGCCTGCCACTCGTCACTGCACTTAGCGCCTTCGACCCACTCCATCTACCCGCGCTCCCAGACACTTCATCGATATATCGCGGCGTTTTTCCGGCGTGCGTCTTGGGCGCGCCGCCGTTATACTCCCAGGTCTCCCTGGAAATCCAAATGATGAGGAGTTGATCATGATCCCTTCGCATGAAACCTTGGCCGCTGCCATCTTGATCTCTGCTATCTCGTTCTGCACCGATGCGCGAGCCCAAAATGCTTCGGAAAAAACCGCCGCACAAAAATCTACCGGCAAGCACTATGTACTCCCCGCGAACAAAGACACCGTGCAGTGGGGCTGGTACGACGCCTCGGAAAAACCCAAGCTCGTCGTCAATTCCGGCGACACCGTATCCATCGAAACCTGGAGCCACGGCATGGACGAGGTCCAGCCAGGAGTCCCCATTGACGAAATCATCAAGCTTCGGCTCGCCAATGACGGCGGCGGACCCCACTCCATTACTGGCCCCATTTACGTGAACGGCGCCGAACCCGGCGACACCCTGGAAATCCGCATCACCAAAATCGTCATGAAGGACTCCGGCTTCAACTTCAATCTGCCAGGCAAACAATTTCCCGCCGTCGGTTTGCTGGCCTCCGAGTTTCCTGAGGGCCACGTGGAGTATTTCAAACTTAACTCTACAACTATGACCGCCGAATTCAAGCCGGGCATCATCCTTCCTCTCAAGCCCTTCCCCGGCACTATCGCCGTTGGTCCCGATCCCAACGAGCCCAAAGAGAAAGCTGGGCCTCCTATTCACGACGCCAAAGGCCGCACCAGCACCCTGCGCCCTTGGAAGAACGGTTCCAACATGGACGTGAATGAACTTCAAATCGGCTCGATACTCTATCTTCCCGTGTTTCAGAAAGGCGGATTGATTTGGACGGGAGATTCGCACTGCCTGCAGGGCAATGGCGAAGTGAACCTGACCGCTCTCGAATGTTCTTATAAAGCCATCGAAATCCAGCCCATCGTGCGCAAGGATCTCCACACCGAGTGGCCCCGCGCGGAAACCTCGACGCACTGGGTCTTCATGGGATTCGACGAGGATTTAAACGAGGCCATGAAAATCGCTGTGCGCGAAACCGTGAATTTCCTGGCCGAACAAAAGGTGGTGCCCATGTCGCGCGAAGAAGCCTACTCACTCACCTCCATGATCGGCGATTGTCGCGTCTCTCAGGTTGTCGACATTCGGAAAGGCGTCCATTGCATGATTCCCAAATCGATCTTCACCAAGAAGCCGTAATTCTGCGGGCTCGCAGGCCAAGTTGCCTATCGCTTCGTTCCGTTTCCCATCAATTTCCCGCTAACGACCGCGCCGCTGCGAGCATCGAATAGTCGCGTCGCCAATACACCTCGTACCAGTCGGGAAGACATGAAACTCTTCACTCCATTGAAGATCCGCGAACTCGAACTGAAGAACCGTATCGTCGTTTCCCCCATGTGCGAATACTCCGCCGAGGACGGTCATCCTCAAACCTGGCACATGGTTCACTTGGGTAGCAGGGCGGTAGGCGGTGCAAGCCTGGTATTCACTGAAGCCACCGCGGTTCAAGAGCATGGCCGAATTTCCGCAGCTGACACCGGGATTTACAACGATTCCCACGTCGCATCATGGAAACCCATAGCGGAATTTATTCGCGCCTCCGGTGCCGTCGCCGGCATGCAATTGGCGCATGCCGGCCGTAAAGCCAGCACCGCTGTACCCTGGCAAGGCGGCAAGCCCGTGCCCATCGGTGAAGGTGGCTGGCAGATTGTCGGTCCCAGCGCTCTGCCGTTTGATACTGGCTACCAAACGCCCCGCGCATTGTCCTTGTCAGAAATCGACGAAATAGTCGCCGCATTTCGCCGTGCCGCGGAACGCGCTTTGGCCGCTGGCTTCGAAGTAATCGAAATTCACGGCGCTCATGGCTATTTGCTGCACGAATTTCTCTCGTCCTTCTCCAACATTCGAACCGACGAATTTGGCGGTTCACTCGAAAACCGCATGCGCCTCGCCTTGCGCGTCACACAGGCTGTTCGTGAAGTCTGGCCCGCGCGCCATCCTTTATTCTTTCGCGTCTCCGCCACGGACTGGCAAGAAGGCGGCTGGGACCTCCAACAATCCATCGAATTGGCCCGCCGCCTTAAACCGCTTGGCGTAGACGTAATCGATGTTTCCAGCGGCGGCAATCTCGCGCATGCGAAAATTCCCGTTGGCCCCGGCTACCAGGTTCCTTTCGCCGCCGCGATTCGAAAACAAGCCGAAATCCCCGCCACCGCGCTGGGCATGATCACTGAACCGGTGCAGGCCGAAACCATCCTCTCCACCGAGCAAGCCGACCTGGTCGTGCTCGCCCGCGAACTCTTGCGCGATCCTTACTGGCCCCGCCGTGCCGCTCAAGAACTGAATTTCAAATTAACGCCACCTGTGCAATACCAGCGAGCCTGGTAGGCTAACCGGTGCTTGAGATCACTGAAAATATCGCCGCCGGCACCGTCATTTTTGCCGTGCGTGTACAACCCCGCGCCAGCAAAGATGAAATCGCGGGCGAAATTGCCGGAGCCATAAAAATTCACCTGCAAGCCCCCGCGTTAGAAGGCCGCGCCAACGACGCGCTTATCGAATTCCTGGCCCAGCTTTTGAAAACCCCCCAAGGCGCTGTTAGAATCCTCAGCGGTGAGCGCAGCCGCGTAAAACGCCTCGAAATCCGCGGCGTGACTAAACAGCAGATCGAACACCTGTTTGTGCAGCATGCATAAGACTCAAATCGAATCGACATCAACACAATCGGAAATTGAAAATGAGCATCGACCTTCAAGCTATGCAGACCGATTTAGTCGCCGCCCGTGTTGACGGCTGGCTCTTCTACGATTTTCGCGGCCGCGATCCCATCGCCCAACGCATCCTGAAATTGCCCGAAGGCATGCGCACCCGCCGCTGGTTTTATTTCGTCCCCGCCCAGGGCGTTCCCAGAAAACTCGTACACAAAATCGAGGCCCAAGCTCTCGAAAGCCTTCCCGGCGAGACTTTTTATTACGCTGGTCTGCAGGAATTGGAAAAAGGCCTAAGAAAAATTATAGGCCGCGCAAAAAACATCGCCATGCAATATTCCCCAAAGAACGCCATACCTTATATATCCATGGTGGATGCGGGCACTATCGAGATGGTGCGTGGCGCAGGCGCCAAAATCGTCAGCTCCGCCGACTTGGTTCAGAAATACGAAGCCTGCTGGACCGATGCCCAGCTTCGCTCGCACGAAGAGGCCGGCAGAGCCATCGATATCATCGTGCGCGGCGCCTTCCAACACGCCGCAAAGTGCGTTCGTGAAGGCACCCGCCTCACCGAATACGAATTGAAGCAATGGATCCAGGGTGGCTTCGAAGCCGCAGGCCTGCGTACAGAAGAAGGACCCGACGTGGCCGTTAACGCGCACGCCAGCGATCCCCATTACGGCCCGACGGCAGCATCCGCGGCCCCTATTCGCAAAGACGATCTGCTGCTCCTCGATGTTTGGGGCAAACTAAAAACCCCCGGCAGCGTGTATTACGACATCACCTGGGTTGGCTACCTGGGCAAGATAGTCCCGAAAAAATACGCCAAAGTTTTTAGCGCCGTCGCCAATGCTCGCGACAAGGCAGTGGACCTGATCTGTTCCAGCGCCGCCGCCGGCAAGGCTCTGCAAGGTTGGCAAGTCGATAAAGCCGCGCGCACCGTCATCGAAAAAGCCGGCTACGGAAAATATTTTTTCCATCGCACCGGCCACAACATTGGAGAAACAATTCATGGAAACGGAGCGAATATGGATGATTTGGAAACTCACGATGTGCGCCGCCTCATTCCGCGTACGTGTACCTCCATCGAGCCCGGCATTTATCTCCCGGAATTCGGCATCCGCAGCGAAGTAAACGTCTACATCGACGAACGCAGCGCCCGTGTTACCGGCGCAATCCAAAAAGAAATCCTGGCACTGTTGGCTTAACGCGCCCCCGTGACTAAAAGTGGCTAAAATTGTTTTTGACGAATTGGCAGTCGATGTTGCAAGCAGCCCGCGATTAAAGTTTCAATTACAGGGACCCTTGAATTAGAGGAACCCTGGGTGGCCTACCCTTTGCGGTTTTTGCAAAGGCTTTACCTGCCGTGGCAGGTGGGCGCTACGAAGCCGCCGTGGGTCACCGATGTTTAGATCACGCATTAGTAAATGCACCAGGAACTGCGCGAATTAGTCACACAAATAAAAGGAATCGCCTAGAAAATTTCAGAGGTTACGCGTGCCAGACGAGGTCCCGATCGCCGAAACAACAAACGCCGTCCCGGTCCCACCAGCGGTATCCCTCTATCCGGAGCCGGCCGAAGACCGCCATCGCCGCGATGCCCGCGCCCTTACCATTGCCGCTGCAGCATGGTTCCTCCCCGGCCTCGGCCACGCTTTTTTGAAAATGTGGGGGCGAGCCCTGGTCTGCTTTTCCACGGTAGCGGTCCTGGTGATTCTTGGCGCAGGCATGCGCGGTAATATTTTTTCGCGTAACGGAGAAGACGCTTTCGCCAAGCTCGGCTACGTTGCCGACTTGGGTGCCGGCAGCTTTTACTTTGTGGCCAAAGCCCTCGAGCCCGCCGGACCCGACGTTTCGCACGCCAACGGCGACTACGGTACTCGCTTGCTCGCCACCGCGGGAGTCCTGAACATGCTCGCCGCACTTCACGCCTACGAAGTCGCCCGAGCCCGCAAAGCATGATGCCCCCACACGAATTCAGGCTCAGCCATTTTCAAGCCATGGTAATTTTCGCGCTCGTAATTTCCACCGCCTTCGGCTTTCTCAGCCGCCGCGGCGCCTACAAGCGCGCCAAATATATCCTCTGGTCCTTCATCCTTTTCCTTCTTATCGGCGTCGGAATTGGCTGGGCCATGTACCCCTTTTCACACTAATGTTCCGTCAGCACCAAAAGTCATGTGGACCGAAGGAACAGTAATGAATTCCTCAACCGCTGTATGAGTGTAACCAGTCAAATCGAGGTCCAGTTAATTCCTCTAGAAAGATTCGCCGAACCTAAATTCGATTTATCGCAGCTACCTTTCGCTATCACTTTAGGGGTTGAGGCAGCAGACGTTTCCACAATGATGCCGTCCGCCGACTTTGCTTACTTGGAGCTGGAAGTCGGCAGATACCAGATGCGCAATTTCAACGCCGCGGCAAAATTTGGCCTGGTTCACAGGTACGTACTGCAAATTCCGGACGACAATGACGCCAACAAGGAAAAGGAAACGTTATTGAACAACATCTTTGCTCTGCTTCGGATTATTCGCCCACACCGAAGACTTGGCGGAGCGAGTGGAACCATCACCAACGGCAAAGTACAGTTCGACAGTGTAGTTTGGCCGGAAAGTGCGATCGACGTTCCTGAGGCCGTCAAATTATTTTCGATCCGAAATAAGGATTTGGTGGAAGTTCGCAACCTTTTTCCGACGTTCGTCAAAAGCAATGCGAGGCCCCTACTGGCCGTTTCGCATGGCCGTCCAGTACTACTACATGGGATACGAGCAGAACGACTGGAAAGCGCGCTACCTGTCATGGGGATCTTCTGCGCTTCACGCTCTGTACTCGCACAAGGACAACAAAATAATCCCCAGAGTTAAAGCGTTCCTTGGAGAGAACAGCTTAATCTATGACCCTGCAGAACACCCAGAGTACGAGTTTTTACCGCCGAGCAAGTTGACCGTAAAAGACGTCTTGAAGGACGTCAATGAAGTTCGGCACTGCATTGCGCACGGCGATAGGGTCCCTGATCGATTCTTTACTCCTGGGGCAGGCAGGCCAACTCTCGGTGGCCTTAGCAATTACATAACTGTTCTGGATGATGCTCTGTCATTCATCATCCGCGAAACTCTTCTCAAGATTCTCAAAGACAATCTCATTGCGGATTTCAAAGGCCGACACCAGTACACAAAATACTGGAAAACTCTGGGCGTCTAACCCGCGCTATGTTCCGTCTTGTATTTCTTGACGATAAAATCTATCGAGCGAGAAAGGTGCCGTCAAAATATTCAGCCGCCACAGATTTCGCTAACGCAACACCACACCACCACCAAATTGACAGGATTTTTCAGCGAATGCTATTGTCGTTACACACGCCGAGGTAGCTCAGTGGTAGAGCAGCCGATTCGTAATCCAAATTGCGCCCAACGCAGCAAAACGAATCCTAACTATCTCTAACCGAATCAATTCGATGACTTCTCGCGTGTGTTGGCTGCATTTCCCTTTTTTTGCGTGAATTTGGCTCCGTTGATGGCAATTTGATGGAAGTCAGAAACCTTGCGTCCATAGTAACCGCTTCCATGAATAGATATCGCTCAACGTACCCAAGGCCTCGCTTCATTGCCCAGAACCCCGTTTCTGGACAGATAGCAAAGCACGCAATGCGCCAGTAGACATTTCATCCTTCAGAAGGCGCGTCCTGCCTTACTTCCGAATCTCCGACAATCCCATCGGAATCGCATCATCAACGGATATTTTGCGAAATGGTGTCCCTCAACGACAACACCGTTCGTCAAATTGCCCGTCACGACAGCCGTGGCAGGCACGACCGGCAGCGCCAAACACAACATAGCGAACTGACATGTAAATACCTGCGGCAATGGCGCACCCTTCTTTGCCGGCCAATATTTTACGAGTTGGGCTTGCTAGTTTCTTCTCTCCTTGACATTCTACCTATTCATCGTTTTAATATGTCGATTGTCTAGGAGACGTGATGCCCATCGAAAAATCCGACCTGCTCCAAGGAACGCTGGACATGCTCATCCTGAAAATCGTCGCTCTGGGCCCCGTGCATGGCTACGGTATCTCCCTCCGTATCCGCCAAATCTCAAAAGACGTTCTTCAGGTGCAGCAAGGCTCGCTCTACCCCGCTTTGCACCGCCTGGAAAAACGAGGATGGCTTGCCGCTGAGTGGGGCGAGTCCGAAAAGGGTCGGCAGGCCAAGTTTTACAAGTTATCGGCGAAGGGCCGCAAGCAACTGGCAAGCGAAGAATCGAATTGGAAGCGGCTGGCAGGAGCGGTGGTCAACATTCTGCAAACCGTGGAATAGGAGTCTGTCATGTCCTGGTGGAAATCCCTTTTTCCCAAGCGCGCGTCCGATGAGCAAATGAACTCGGAGCTTCGCTTTCACATTGACGAGCTCGCCGAGGAATACATCGCGGCAGGCATGTCGCCCGAAGAAGCCCATCGGCGCGCCACGCTCGATTTCGGCGGCCACGAAAATCTGAAGGAACAAGTCCGCGACGTCTACCGCATCCGCCTCCTGGACGCCACGCTCGCCAATCTCAAATCCGCTTTCCGCTTCATCCGTAAATCTCCCACTTTCTCTCTAACCGTTATCCTCACTCTCGCTTTAGCCATTGGCGCTAACAGCGCCGTTTTTTCCGCCATCGACGCCATCCTCTTGAAGCCGCTACCTTTCCCACAAGCCGATCGACTGGTGCGCGTCGACCAATACGATCCGAAAAATCCGCGGCCTCTCAACCTGGTTGCTCCAGCGCGTCTTGAAGACTGGAATCGTCTCAATTCCACGTTCCAAGCGCTCACCGGCTACTACACCGAAGACGTCTCCGAATCCGCCGGCCCTCTGCCGGAGAAAGTGACTCGTGCTTGGGTTTCTCCGCGCTTTTTACAAGTCTGGGGTGTGGTACCGGCATCGGGCCGGGAATTTACGCCGGAGGAGGAGACCCTCAACGGCCCGGATGCGGTCCTTATTAGCGACCGTTTTTGGCGCCGCCGGTTCAACGCTGATCCATACGTCATCGGGAAAAACCTGCGACTTGATGGGCATGTGTATCCCATCGTGGGCGTAATGCCGCCGTCTTTCCTTTTTCCAAATCGTGAGGCGGATTTATGGTGCCCCATCCCCGCAGGCATGTCTTACGGCGAGCCCCGGGAAAATAACTGGTTTACTGTGATTGGCCGTCTTAAGCCGGGCGTCGAGATAGAACAAGCCCGCGCCAATCTGGCTACCGTGCAGGGGCAACTGGGGCAACAATTTCCGAAAAGCGACGCGCGTCTCTCCGTTGGCATTCAGCCACTCAAGGAAAGCACAGTCGGGGATTCACGCCGGTCTCTCTGGCTGCTCTTCGGCTCCGTCTCTCTACTTTTGTTGATCGCCTGCACGAATATTGTTGCGCTCCTTTTGTCTCGCGCAGCCCAGCGTCAGCACGAAATCTCCGTTCGCTTCTCTCTGGGAGCTTCTCGAGGTGCGCTTGTCGCACAATTGCTCACGGAAACATTTCTTCTCGCTCTGATGGGCTCGGTCCTTGGCCTCTCGGTCGCTGCAGGGGCTTCCGGCCTTTTTCGCGCCCTTGCCGGGCAACTGCCGCGCGTCGAAGAGATTCATCTCGACGCACGCATTATTCTCTACTCACTCTGTTGTTCCGTTGTTGTAACTTTTATTTGCGGACTATTTCCCGCCATTCGGGGCACCCGCGGCAGCCTGGCTGGCTCCCTTGCACAGACCAGCCGGTCACAGGTGTCCGGGCGAAATCCGGTGCAATGGCTCCTCGTCGGCGTCCAGGTAGCTCTCGCGGTAACCCTGCTGGCCGGTGCTGGCCTGCTTCTCCGCAGCTTTCAAGAGCTTGGCCGAGTCTCACGGGGCTTTGATTCCAGCCACGTTCTCACCTTCCAGCTCAGCATGAACTATGGGGAAACGGGTGACGCGAAAAAACTTCGCCAGTTCACTGACCGTATACTCGAAACACTAGGCGCCACGCCGGGCGTCGAATCCGCCGCCATCTCTGTAGGGGTCCCCGGGGTGCCTTTTCGGTATCAGGCCGAAGTCAAGCTCCTCGAAGGGCGCGCTGAAACGGAGCCTAAAATCGTTGCCGAAAATCGCTTTGTCTCCGCCAATTATTTTCAGACTATGCGCATCCCTTTACTCGCCGGAGAATTTTGCCGCGAAACCGGAGGCCCTGCTTCAGTTGTGGTGAATCGCGCTTTCGCAGACGTTTACTTTAATGGAGCCTCGGTGATTGGCCATCACGTACAACCCGTGGGTTTGGGATATACCGGCGCAGCCGAAATTCGCGGCATCTCTGGCGATGCCCGCGAATCTGGGCTCGACCACCCGCCCGTTCCCACCGCCTACTGGTGTGCTCCTCTCGCCGAACCAGGCACGTACTTCCTGGTGCGCACTCGTAACGCCCCCATGACCATGGCTGAAACGATTCGCCGGCAGCTTCGCAATATCGAGCCGATGCGCTCCGCGTACGATTTCGCTCCGCTGGAACAACACTACTCAGATGCGTTGGCGGAAAATTTCCTGCACACCGTTCTGCTATCTTTCTTTGCAGCGACGGCGCTCTCGCTCGCGTGCATCGGACTTTACGGCACGCTTAGCTACAACGTTAACCTGCGCCAGCGTGAGGTGGGTCTGCGTCTCGCTCTCGGCGCCGTACCCGGCCAAATCGTTAAACGATTTCTCTGGCAGGGATTGACCGTCTGCCTCGCGGGCTGCTTCGCCGGTTTTGCCCTGGCAGTTGCCTCCACTCGCCTTCTCGCCGGCCTTCTCTACGGTGTATCCCCCACCGACTTTCCCACGCTCGTGGCCGTCATCCTACTCGTCCTTATCGTCGCCGCAGTCGCCTCCCTCCTCCCCTCTCTTCGCGCCTCCCGCGTAGAACCCATGCAAGTCCTCCGCGAAGAATAAAATCACATCCTCTTCTCCTCCGATGTCAAACGGACGTGAATCGGAAAGCTGGGCCGGATGTCCGCTTCGAGGAAATGCGCTGGACCGGACGCTGCTCGCGCTCCGATCTCCTCGAACCCCGTTTCTGGCCAACTCGGTTTGCCGACTATACGCTCAGGCCTTCCCCTTCTCACCCCGCAGAAACGGTTTGCGGGGAACCTGCCGAGCACAATAGATGCGATACTTCAAGTTCCTTTGCGTGGCCAAATCATATTTCGGTGCGTTCAACGACAAGCTGCGCCGCAAGAACGAAGAGCATTGCGACCAGTATCCAGATGATGCTGCTGATCGCCAGCGGCAGACTTCCAATCGAATTCGGTGGAAACGGAAGGTCGATGTGCCAGCGCCATCGAATCGCAACTGCAAAAAGTGGAAAGCCAAATAAGATTCCCATACTTGCGCCTAGCCCCTTCAGACCGTTATGCAACAAAATGGTCAGGGAGTAGGTTAGGCAGTAGGCCCACAGACAAAAAATTAAGGGGTCCAAGAGAGTGTGTGCCGTCATGGGACCGAAAAGTGCCGAGTGAAATGGATTCTTGCTGTAGCGGGAGAGAGTTAACCAGCCCGCGACGAAATTTACAGTAGCAACGGCCAGCAGTTCGGCAAACCCGACAGCCCAGCCCGCCCAGACAAAATACGAGCGGCTGCGCGGTTTCGTGAACAGAAAGTGTGCTGTGTTCTCGGCGAATTCATGGATAGCGCCTATGGCTCCTAACCCAAGGGCCACAGCGATGAGAATTAAACCGAAGGTGGCTGAAAAAGCAGAGGTGCCGAAGTCCGCCAATAAATGAGTGCCCAAACAAACCATCGCAGCGACGGGCATCACAATTGCGGCGATAATTAGGAAGACGACAAAAAAAGACCGAGTGTCACGCCAGCATTTCCAGAAATACATTACTGCTCCTTTCTGACAAGCTTTAAAAAGATTTCCCGCAGGCTAAGAGGGGCGATATTCGTAATGGCTGCGCCATTTTGGGACAATCCGGCAGCGAAACCGTCGGCATCCTTCGTTATGACATATCTGTAGAAATTCCCCTCGACCACAACGGACAAAACTTGCGACGAGGTTTGCGCTGGAAGGGAGTTACCAGCGGCGGTGATCAGGCGGAATTCACTCTTGATGTCGTCGAGCCGGGACTCCAGCAGAAGCTTGCCGTTCTCGATGACGCCAACATATTCCGCGACCCGCTCCACCTCCTCAAGTTGGTGAGAAGAAAAGAAGATGGTGCAACCTCGGTCAAGGCCGTCTTCGGCAAGCACGTGCAACAACTGATCAACTGAAACCGGGTCCAAGGCGGTCGTCGGCTCATCCAGAATCAATAAATCCGCACCTTGAGAAAGCGCCAGCAACAACCAGACCTTCGTTTGGTTGCCATTCGAGAGCTTTTCAAAGCGCTGCTTCATCGGGATTTCCAATATCCGAGCGTATTTTTCCACGGCACTTTCGGACCATGTCGGATAAAAGCCACGGCTGAATCGCACCAGTTCGGATGGAGTCAGCGATGGATACAAATTCTTTTTCTCACTGACAAAGGCGGTACGTTGAAGAATGGCCATGCGCTCGGTGGAAACATCCATCCCCAATACACGAGCCGCGCCCGCAGTCGGGCGCGTCAGGCCTAGTAGCATCTTGATCGTAGTTGTCTTGCCAGCGCCGTTGCGCCCGAGAAATCCATAGATCGCACCGCGCGGCACATTAAGATTTATTCCGCCGACAGCGGGGATACTGGAGTATGTTTTCGTAAGAGCCTCGGTACCAATGGCAGTCTCGTTCATTTGCGTTCTCCTAAGCTGTCCAGCTCATCCTGCACGGTCTTCAGAATTTCCTCGTCCGTGAGGCGCAGTTGTGTGCCCTCGACTGCAATCTGCCGGGCATAGGGCTGTAGACGGCGCAACTTTTCCGATTTAAGAAATCGAGGGACATTTTCCGCTACATATGTGCCACCGCCTGGAATCGTGGTAATGACGCCATCGCGCTCCAGGTTCTGATAGGCGCGCGCGGCGGTAGTGGGATTGATCCCGAGGCTGGCAGCCAGTTTACGCACCGACGGTAGTGGCTGCCCTACCTTCAAGGCCCCCGCGGCAATCGCATTCTTCACTTGAGCTTCGATCTGCGCGTAGATCGGTACGCCCGAGGACGGATTCACGTGGAAAAGCATACTGTATGATTACAGCCATACAGTAAACGTGTCAAGTGTGGTGTGCTTCAGTAGTACGGGCGGCAAAATAGCGGCAAATCAGGGTGATGAGTGCGCGGCACTCGCCGATTGCCGGGTTCCACCCGGGCTAACGGGAAGTTATGCCGGGCCAAAAGTCCGCTTGGGGGAAATCTCAAATCGAGGTCACGGCAGTGACAGTGAGCGATTCATAAGTACTTGCAACGACCTACAAGAGCACGGACGGCATCCTAAGTCATTTGCAAGGGACTCTTAGACATCGCTATTGTGTACCTCGCTGTGTACCACGCTTTTCCGGTAATCTCGCGAAACTCATCGATAGGTTTCGGGGGCCTGCAACCACCCGAATTTGCTAGTCCATACCGTTTCGAGTCACAGCTAGAGCTAGAGCGAATAATTCACTTATGAAAATGAACTTTTTGGGGGCCAAGCCCGAATAACACTATGGAGACGAAGATTGGCTGACGACCGCGAGCTTTTGTCGCGTGCTTCAGATCGCCTTCCGCTAGCATCCATTCCGTTTTTCCAAACGCCAGCATCTGAATCCTCCCTGACTCGAACTACTATCGGGGAAATTGCCTGTAAGGTAGATGCCGGCAAAAGGGTTTTTATTGGGTATCGTGATTTGCGGCAGCATTTTCTCCATTTCATCAGCGGTGGTCAGAGCTGGAAGGGTATTGACCACCAAAATACAATTTCGGCCGTAGTCTTTCGAACATTTATCTGTCAGGCGTGCGTTGATCTGTTCCACTAATGCCTGGTCAAAATTTGTGCCGCTCCATCGAATAGGGGCATCAGGTCCTTTGCGGGCACTTTTCCACTGCATCTCAGCGTCGCGTTTATCGTAGTACGCGTTTGTGATCTCAACGTCCCCTCGGGGGTCAGGTGAAAACCGGCCAACTGGGGTCACTTCAAAACCGGCCAACGGTGTGGCCCAGGACGTGATCCTTATTTATCCTGCTTTCTCCTGATCAAGCAAGTCTGTTTTAGTTCTCCAGCTCCGCGGTCCGCATTTAAGGATGTGGCCGTGGTGAAGCAGACGGTCGAGCATGGCCGTGACCGCGGCACTGTCGCCGAGCAGTTTGCCCCAGTCTTCCACAGGGCGGTTAGACGTGAGCAATGTGCTGGCTCGTTCGTAACGACGCATGACGATCTCCAGCAACTCTTCTCCCGCTGTGGGCCCTAACTTTCGCATTCCCAAGTCATCGATGATCAGCAAAGGCACGGTAGCCAGCAACTCCATGTGCTCTTTGCGTTTTCCGTCGAGGGCCGCATCGGCGATTTCCTCGAGCAAGATGTGTGCTTCGCGATAGATCACCCGATAACCCTGGCCGATGACCGCCTGTCCGATGGCTTGGGCCAGATGGCTTTTCCCGGTGCCGGGTGGACCTAAGAAGAGCGCGTCTTCACGGCGGCCAACGAACGCGGCTGTAGCTAGATCAAAGACCAGACTGCGATTCATCTTCTTGTTGAAATGGAAATCGAAGTTGTCGAGGGTTCTCCGCGGATCACGAAACTGGGCCTGTTTCCTACGCCGTTCGAGCAGTCGGTCACCTCGCCGCGTCAGTTCATCCGACACTAGACAGGAGAGGAAGTCGATGGGTGCCATCGGCTCCGCTTGGGCTTGCTGCAGCCGCGTCTCCAGTACAGCAGCGATGCCACCCAGCCGTAACTGTCGTAAAGCTCGATTCAACTCGATCAGGTTCATTCTGGTTGCTCCTTGATTTTGAGATTGATGAAGTCGCGATAGACGGTAAGTTCACGGATCAGGGGATCGATCTGACGTAAGAACATTTGCGGGTGCGGGCGACGCTCGAGATAACGACGCACGAAACGGTATTCGTACACTGCGATGTCCAGAGCAGCAGCGCAGGCATCTTCGACTGCCGTCGTTCCGTATTTCTTCATCAGGGAAAACACACCCAGGATGCGGCGGATGCTGGTCTCTCCTTGCCGGTCATACAGCAGCTGGCAGAACTTGCCAGTCTGGGTGCCTGCATGTGCAGCGCGTCGCAACAGCTGCGCTGTGCTCAGCGGCATTTTCTTGGGGTGATCTTCTTCCTCGATGCGATATCCGCCGCGCTTTTGGCGCAGATGCTCGCGAAGGAGTTGGTTGGTATTCGGATGCAGGATGCGCACGTACAACGCATCCCACTGCACCTTCACGGAACGCCCGATCCATCCTGGCGGTAAGCCGTAGTAGGCAGCTTCCACTTCCACGCATCCATCCAGATGGACCACCCGTTCTCCGTATTGGTAGTAGCGGAAGGGTTCGAGCGGCAGTGGCAGCAAGTGCGGTTTTTCTTCCGCGAACATGGCTGCAACCTGACGTTTCGTGGTGCCATGAATGCGCCGGTCAGCCCAGCGTTCTTCCCAGCGGTCGAGATGCGCTTGTGCTTCTTCTAGGTTCTCAAAGCGCATCCCTTTGAGCGCCGTTCTCTTGGTGTGGCCGATGCCGGACTCCACTTTCCCTTTACGATCGGGATCCTGAATGCGACAAGGCAGTGCCACCACACCGTAGTGCGCGAGTACATCTCGGAACAGTGGGTTGACGGTGGGATCGTAGATATCAGGAACCGCCACGCCTTCTTTCAAGTTGTCGAGCACGATGACTCTTGGACAACCGCATAAGCGGCGGAACGCTTTCTCATGCAGTTCGGCCCAGGTGCGTACACTCGATCGCCATGCCAGTAAGCGAACGGATTTGCGGCTGTAGCCGAGGGTCAGAACGAACAGCCGCGTCCGGCGATACTTGCCGCTTTGCGGATCGCGCACCATCGGACCGCTGCCGTAGTCGACTTGTGCTTCTTCTCCCGGTGCGGTGAGGATGATGCCCGCTGGTTCCGGACGTTGTGGTCCGCGCAGCTTGCGCACGAAACGTTTCACCGCCTGATAGTCGCCAGCAAAACCGTGGTCCGTCACCAGGTCTTGCCAGATCGCCTTGCCGTTGCGTCCCAGGGCCAGGCCCTGTTCGATCAGTTCTCGGTATGCTTCACAGGTACTTGGGATGGCCGGTTTTGCTGAAAAAGGCGCAATAAAGTCGGGGGTCACCTCCTTGGCCGGTTTTGCTTCACGGTCGGGGGTCACTTCGTTGGCCGGTTTTGCCGGGATTCGCTTTCCCCAGAAGCGCGGCAGCCGTACAACGATGCCCGCCGCTTTCAGGTACGCGCTGGCTGTTTCTCGACGCACACCAGTGGCTTGCTCGATGCGCCGTAAAGGCCATCCGAGCTTCCCCAGTGCGATAACTTGCTGTTTTTTCTCTTCGCTCAAGACATTGCTCATGCCGAGGGAGCCTATAAGCTCTCCCCTCGGAGTCAATGTCCTGGGCTCTATCGTTGGCCGGTTTTCAGGTGACCCTCATTGGCCGGATTTGGGTGACCCCTGAGGAACGTCCAAAATATCGCCTACGTCGACATATCTTAGATCTGGAGCTTCGCGCGGGCGCTCATCGTAAACGAACTGTTTCCCATTTTCTCGGTTGTACCAATCAACAAACGCGTCGCCTGCAGCGTGTTCGTGCGTTCTTTGTATATCGTCCATCGTTATTGCCTTAAATTCTATTCTCCAGTACGAAGTTGTCAAAGGTCGTTCTTTCTCATTTCCGAGTTCTCCTAACTACGATCTCGTACCCCGTTGCATCGGTGTTTGCGAAAAGCTTTATCCGCGCAACCAGGACGTTTTCTGCCACCGCTCCGTAGATACCAGAGTGGTCTAGCAGTCCGAGCGCATGTTGTGGTTTTTTATCTTCGATACTCAGTCGATAGTCGGCTGAACCCACCCAAGAACCCCCATCATCTGCTGTCCCTCGAATTAGAGGGAGCACGGGAACTTCGTTCAGCGGATATGGACCTATGTTCGCAACGGCGAAGCTATAGCCAATTTTTGCGAGCATACGGACAAAAGCAAATGCATCAATTTCAGCTGTTGTCTGGAGAGCCTTGACTCCGAGTGCAGAAGCGACCTCTTTAGGCGGTTTCCCGAATCCAATAGTTTCTACGCCGATAATGTTAATGCCTTTCACGGGAGGTTTACCGGCAAGAAATGCGGCACGCTCAAACTTGGGGAGCTGAATAACGCCGAGCGCCTCAGAAGCGGGAATCGACACTGGTTCAAATCCGCCCTTTCGTTTAATTCCAATCTGGATTGTAGTAGGTCGGTCTTTTGGGTGCCGTGTTGGAAACTCACCGGCTACCCGAGCGTCGCCCATGAATCCTCGCAGGACCCGCAGCTCAAAAGCTGATGTTATATTGTTGCACTTCGTACAACTGGCATTCGGAAGAATCAAATTCCCGCCCAAGGCAAACGGCACTACATGCTCTTCAGTCAGGCCTTCAGTTTTGCCGCAATAGATGCACAGACCGACGGGCTTAACGCGAGTCGCGTTTCTAATTTCAAATGGGCTGCCGTTCATTACTTTGAATCCTACCGCGGGCTGTGAATATGTTCAAAAGTTGATGCTCTTCTCGATTCGTATAGGAGACGATGGATAGTTTTGCAGCGGGCAGAAAGTTCCAAGTTCGATGCTGTTGGACCACGTACGTCAAGTACAGACGCACCGATTCGAATTACAAGAAGGCCTTGGCACTACCGATACCAATTGTAGGGGTCATGCGCGATATCTCCACATTTCAAACACCTAGCGGAGTAATCCATAGCGTGCGCCTTACTAAGTACGCCTTCGCCTGGATAGTCAGCGCTCATCTCAGCCCACCGCGTAGTCCCACAAGACTTGCAGAGCAACTTTACTACCCGGCTCCTATCGGCCCGAGCTGCATAATCCGGTAGCGGTCCCTGATAGGAATCGCGGCGTCGGGGTACATTCGTGATCAATGTATTCGAATACGAAAAGCCGGTCTGGCTGGAGAATAAGGCCGCAAGTTGATCCACTGGGCGCTCGGTTCCGCTCGCGAAGCATCTCACATTCCTGCCGGATTTCTGAAGTTCGACTATTTTTGCATTCCATTCGCTGTCATCCGTCATCGGACCAACGATGTTGAAAATTTTCTCATCTTCGTCCACAACGACAAGGAAAAACAAAGGACTATGACTCCGACCACTCCGTGATCGTTTTGATCGCATAACGCCATCTCCCAAAAACAGCCAAGAGGCTACTGGCCCATGATTTCGAGTGGATATCTGCGCCGTCTCGGCAATAGCCCTGATACTAGCGCCGTTCTTTTTTCTTGACCTTATGCTTTATAGTTTTCAAGCCTGCTTCGAGTTTTTCGATGCTGGTAACGGTATTTCGCAGCCGTCGGGAAAGATCATCGTAGGGAATAACCTCCACATTTTTTAGCCCTTCGTTCAACATTCTGAAATAATCCCTTTTATCTGCACTTCCTGCGAATTGGGAAGTTGATCCCGCGATAATAATCCCGCGAGGTTTTACGATCTTGAGTTTTAGACCAGTGAGCTTCTCGATTTGGACAATGATATCTGCCTTTCTTCCCGTGACGCTTTCAATATACGATTCAGTTTGCGCAATGGCCTTGGCGATGTCCGCTGACCAGTAGAAAGAATTGTGAGATGTGTCCTCGTTTAAGAGAGGGGTATTCGGCGTCTTTATTTCAATGAGATCCAAATAATCGTCAGCCGTGATTACGCCGAAGTCCGGAAACTGCGTTGTCACAACGGCGATGTTCGGTTTCTCTATTTTTCGGATATAGCTATCTTGGAAGTAAAGAATCTTTTCTGAGAAATACGCCTGCCAGTCATTCTCGCCGATGTTCTTTGTCAGTCGCATTTCAAACTCGCCGATAAGCTTTTTGAGATATATGAGCTGGACGTTCCTTTTTCTTCTTACAGCATCTCTCTCATCGAAGCCGACCACGTGGGGGTCAGCTGCGAGCTTCGCAGCAAATTTCGTTACCGCCCGAACGTCTTCCATTGACAGGAATCGCGGATCGAAATCATCGTTCAACACGCGAGTGAACATACCGCGACGGTAGGTCTCGACGCGATCGGTTTTGCCAAAAGTGTCAGCAAAAACTGCGGCTAGTACGATACTCATTGCATCGAGTTTTGTTTCTCTGTCCTTTTGCCGGACGATAGAGTTAAAGCGTTTGAGCGTTTTCTCTGAGATGTAAACATCGCGGCGCTTCCCGACCTTTACAATATGATCTTTGGCAGGCGTCAAGATGAGCCGAACGTTTTTCAGCTTGGATTCGAGCGTTTCCAGGAGATGTTTTCCACCAGGAAATCCCTGGCCCTTGGGCTTGAGAAAGTCTGGCTTTCTCTTAAAGCCTTGGTAGTAAACCTCTCGCCCAATGAAACGCTTACCGTAAAACTTATTTTTTATGATGTAGCTGCGCATTTTGAGCAAGTATAGAACTGCCCGAAGGTTCTTGTAGTATCAGATATCGATATTGCCGATGTTATTACATCGTATGAGGAAGTCAAAGTAGGCAATAGCGGGGCACCGTAACGCTTGGTCACGCACTACGAATGCGATTTGCCGCTTCCGGCAAGTCCTCCCGTCTTCAGATCCTATCGCGTTTCGGTATAGTGGAAAAAGTTTCAAAAGCAGCGCACGGAAGAGCGATGGAGAAGAGCAAGCGCGAGGCGCACCACAAAGTTGTCCGCCTCGTTTTGCCTGCGCGAGTGGCTTAATGCCCCTTTATTGCCCCCTGCGGTTTTGTATCCTATTGAAGACAACGGGAAAATTGGTAGGGGCGGTGGGGATCGAAAAATATGCCATCT
This sequence comes from uncultured Acidobacteriota bacterium, assembly GCA_963733775.1. Taxonomy (GTDB): domain Bacteria; phylum Acidobacteriota; class Terriglobia; order Acidiferrales; family UBA7541; genus Acidiferrum. The sequence goes on from CAVTEE010000009.1 coordinate 213,909, forward strand.
GATAAAAGCCCCGTAGATAGCGGCGTTGCAGCCGCTCCTATTGAAACAATCGCTACAATCGCTACAAGTTACGCGTAGTCGACAAATTCAGCAAAATACAACCCGGTAGCTAGGTGTCCGGCGTCTTTCTAGGCAATTGTTCCCTGTATCGCTTTACGATTTCCAAAAGTCGTCCCTCCCAGTTGTAAGAGAACGGGAAACGACGCTGTTGCAGCATAGCGGTTTCCTGCCAAGTCCTGAGGTGATGCAAGAAGCCGCCATAAATCAGTAGCCGTTGGTCACGCGTCTTTTGTTTGAACGCCAGAGCAAACAACGCTGGCTCGACCGCTAAGTCAGCCGGAAAGGGTTTATCAGAAGCAATCAGGTCATAGCATCGCTCTGCCATTCGAACAGTCCGCTGGAGGTCGTACGCGTATAGATCCGGGACATAAAAAAAGGTGGTATTTTGACGATTAGTCTCCAACCAGCGTTGGAGTTCTGGATCCGCTACTCCGTTTGTCCCAAGATATGAATTTAGTTCCAGTAAAAACTCAAGCTCACAAGCAGGACCCAGGAATTTTTCATATTTCCCAAAGTAGTTGCCCCACGATGTTGAGATTCTTTCTTTCCAAAAGAGGGCACTCCTTCCTTGGGTGAAGTCGCCACCGTCGAAATTGCTCGGCAAGGGCCAAAACATAAACGGTGTAATTGGGCGTTGCTCGTAGCCGATTGATAATGGCTTAACGAATTGCGGAAGAATTGGACCCAGAAATTTGAGTTTATCGCGCCTCACCGCGTAAACTGCAATAGACCTCACACTCACGTATACTTCAAACGCTGGCCGCCACGACGGCAGGGAATCAGGGCCTTGAACGACCCATCCAGATTTTAATCTTTGAAGTTCCTTTGACGCTTCAAACGCCTCCAGCAGGATATTGATGGCGGATCGGAGCCACTCTGCGTGGGAATCGTACTTAATTGTCAGCATGCCTACGGACACGAGTGATTGGAGTGACGGAAGAAAACTATCTCGGAAGAAATTGTTTACTTCCAACACGTATTGCTGAGCTGAAGAAGGGTGTCCGGAGTGCCGCTCAGTCAGATTGTCCCAACCGTCAACCAGGGACTCGCGGGTTAGCTCAAGAAGCATGCTAAACCTTCCGGCATCATTGGTAGCGATCAGCTCTTCGACAAACGCGCTAAATTCTTGCGCAGGACCGGCGAGTAATTTACGGGTGGGCAGACGATTTGGTGGAGGAACTAAAGGGGACAGAGAAGATATCTCGCTGAAATGCTTGAATCTCTTCCGAGCTCGGTCTTCTGCTTCCTCCTCCATTCGAGCCCGGTACATAGCGTCGAGGTCCGCTCGCGACACCAATTGCAGTGCAGTGCCTTTCTTGATCCAAATATCCCCAATCTGTAACCGAATTTTACCATCGCTTCGTTTGCTTTCTGTCTTGACGACGATCGGTCGTGGCTGATTTTCATCAAGGATTATCAGGACGAAGGCTTCACCATTATCCGTCTGCAAGTTGTTGAACACTTCAAATCGCGGCACGGGGTCCAGATACTTCGCGAGGACGGGTAAAACAGTTGCCTGATCGAACTCCGCCGTGTTCAATACGGGGTAAAACCGTTTCTCCTTAGGGTCGCCGCCTAAGATGATGCACCGTTCGCCGGTAATTTCGGCGTTGGCCATGCCCTGCAAGAATTTGATGAAGTCTAGCCTGTCGTCGAGATTGTCGTTGGAAATAGAGGCGGATCGTTTGAACTCAAATCGCGGGTGCTCGACTCCCTGCTTTATCAGCGATTGGATCTCACGCCTAAATCCTTCGACGCGTTCAGATAGCGTGCCTTGATTAGTCTGGATGTCTTGATTTTCCTGTGCCATTTAGATAGTCAGAATTACTGTAACGGCGCTGTCCGTCAAGTCCGACATTGGCACTTGGCCCGTTGTCCGTTCCCGGCGAAGTTGGCAAACGTGGTCCTACGGCGCAACTAGCGTCTTAGGACACAACATTCCAAGTACGATGAGCCAAAAAGCAGTGGACGAGCTGATTCGCAAGACGATTGGGCCAAAGCGAGCCGTGGAAGCGCGGCTTTTCAAGAGCAACACTTTGCCGAAGTGGGCACGCTATCAAATGTACGGTTTGGATAAAGGCGTCGTGTACGTAAACTTGGACAAGGGTACGGCGCGTGTGATGGACGGCAAGAGCCATTGTGCAAAGGAGTGGGCAAAGCGGCAGGCTCGTGCAGCGAAGCTCGCCGAAGCCAAGATCGCGAAGGCTCAAAAGGAATCGTGACCCAGCCAGCTAAGGCTTTTCGGCGGATCTGCCTACGGATTCTGCTAGGGGCCTATGGTCCCGCACATTTGTCGTCAGGATTACCGCAGTCTCTGGACAGAAGAACGCGAAAACAGCATCGCCTAGGTGTCGGCAAGTTTCTCGATCCAGCTTTTCTCCTGGGTGCTTAATGAGGAACTTCAATGCCTGACGCCGTTTTATATCTTCATGTCGGGTTGACGTCTTCGAAATTGATTCGCGAAGCGCTTGCAGTCGTTGCGGTTGGGCTTTCAATAGCGGTGCCAGGCAACATTCCTGGCCTGGCTCACACTTCTGCGGATGCAGATCAAAGTAACCGCTCTTTCCGATGCGCGGTTCGGTTTCAACGTAACAGGGTAATTCATCGACTACTTGGGTTGTGATTTTTCGGCGCTTGCGCCAACTACGAATAATCAACTTCATAATATTTAGTCTATAGAAATCTGCCTGATCGCGGTCATTATCTCCGGCCAAGGCCGTGAAACTCCGCGATTGCCTGGCCGAAGCAGCCGCCGCGATAGCCTCTGTCGCGGTGTCTTTGCGATTCCCTCTTGGCAGCGCCGCCACCGCCCGATAAGTTTTTTGGAGTGATTTTGTTTCGACTAGCTTGTCGTGAAAATACGCAAAATAATCTAAAGGCCCCGCCTTCCATTCTTTAATCGAATACACGGGTAACATTGTGCGCTCATATCGGCCTAGCGCAGCCTGCGCCCGCTCTTGTTTCGAAGTTTTGGGCTTGAGGAGAACGTCAGCAAGAATCGTCGTTTCGACATAAGCATCAGTCATTATCGGTCGCATCAAACTCTTCTAGCAGCGTCCCGACTTCCGATGCATCCACTTCGAGCCCAGCTGCTTCCATTTCATCTGTGCTCCGGATGGCATGATCAACAGACATAGCGGGGACATTTCGTAACTCTCTCAATATCCGCCAGATGGTTCTTATTTGTCCTTGGGTAGCGGGTGCGCCGTTCAAATTCTCAAAAGCCGCATGCACTGAAGTTATTATCGTTCCAAATCCGTCCCCTACCGCGCGACATTGAAAAAGTTTGGGAAGAAGCAATTTAAATCGCTGAACAATTCGGTCCGTTTCTATGGCGGTAGCGGATTGTTGTGCTTGTCCGAGGAGATCGATTGCCTGTTTCAGAATTTCAAGGGCAGTCAGTATTTGCGATGATGTGCCGGGAACGGCGTCGTAGAAACGGTCTATGTCCATGACCGTCGCTAGGGCGCCCACAACAAACCTTTCGTAAGCCGTGCCAACATCGGTCGGCTGGGTTGAATCTTTACGATCATTATCCGGAGTCCCGGTTTCATCTGGTCGCCGAGCTGGATGTTTTATTCGGATTCCGGGAAATGTTATCGGCGCCGTGTCACTCATTTGCCGCCACCTTGGAGTATTCCGTCAACTTCTTTACGAATCGTGCGCACTTTTTGAGGCAACCATTCTTGAATATTCCATTGTTCGCGCTCAACTCTCGCCACCGTGTAGTAGTCGATGTCCAGAGTTAGGACAAACCGTTTTTTATCCATCTCCGGTACTTCATCTTTCAGCTCCGGCGGCACGACCACTTTAACATCAGCCGATTCGGCTTTCAGGCGAACGAAAACACCGAATTGGCTATCTTCCCACCTGAACATCATCTCGACCGGGCTGTCCGAATTATTGAAGCGCTTTGTTGGCTTCAAACTAAGCAGCATCATCGCTGCCAGTGCCAATTTTGCTTCGTCTTCCGTTTTAAATTCCTTTCGCAAAATGTACCGTAAGCCAATTCGAGTGAATACGTCAATTTCCAGCCGTTCGACTAGAGCATCGAAATACGCCTTACAGTGCTTCGTGAAGTTCTCAGCATTCCGGTCCGGTCGCCCGCTAGTGAACCGAGCAGCCCCGGTTTCGAGGTGGAAACTCCCTTCATCGGACGTGAAGGCAGTCTGCAGTGGACCTGCATTCGAGACACTGATGTTGGTGAGAGACTCTTTTAGGTCGTTTAGAATTAGCCCAGTTCTATCAAAAATCAGATAAGCGTTGGGGTATCTCAGTTCACAGGTAAGTGTGAAGGGCTTAAAGTCGTCAAAAGTGAGTGGGGCGGGCATAGGATGCGTTCCAGATACTATAGCTACATAGGCTAACCGCAAAACATTTTCGTTAACTGCGATGTGGCCAAAGTGGCTCCTTGCGTCATTTCCGCCTGAGTAGAGCCGAGCCGGACGCCAATAAGGGTTCAGCTCGGCGTCCAACGCATCGCAGGACTTCAACACATCCGCAGTTTTAACGTGGCACCGTTTGTTGTTTGCTTGCTGCTTATCGGTTGCCCAACGGCAGTTCGCCGCCGAATACAGCCCATTTACGTCAATTCTGTCCAAGCTCATACCGCGGGGACGCTTACCCATGTCGGCAAGAAACCGCTCGATACCTACCGCATCGTTGGACCACTCCGGCGCGACGGTAATACCACGACCACTGTAATTAGGATTATTCAAATCCTTGCAGTGTTGGTGCATGTTGCTGAACGCAGCTCGCCGCGGTCGCATTCGCTTTGTCCAATGGCCGTTCTTAACCGCTACAAATGTAGCGATTGCCACAAGCATCACAAGTTAAGTGATTTGTAACAGCCCGACATGAGCGAAAACAAGGATGATCCGGCGTTCTCTGAATGGGTGGTCGGAATAAAGTGGGAGAAGACTTTCGAGCGCGACCAGACGAAGCGTCTACGAGATAAAGATGCCCGCCACATCCCCGCGACCATAGACGCTGACAAAGTGCGGAGCAATTTCCTGTCGGCCAAGGCTTATCCCACCATTTCATTTCCACTGACAAGATCGCAACCGGGGACCACTGATGTGGGTCGATGCTCTGTCAGTGACGGCATCCATTGTGGGACCGCTAAAAGAATGTCCAGGCGGCCTTAGCTCGAGTCCACAGAAGACCAACTGACTCGAAGCTCTTCCGCCCGCCGAATCACGCGGTCGGCTAATTCATTTGACGGACGAGGCTCATGCTTCTTGTCTTCGCCAAGTGGAAGGATCTCGAGCGACTCTAGCTTGGCAAACACAGGTGCTAACGCTCGATCGGCATCTCGGAAGAATTCACTGCCGCGAACCCGAGAGAAGACCCAGCCCATCCGCTCCAAAATAGATTGACGTTCCATGTCCTCGCCAAGCTTCTCGAGAGGATGATAACGATCACCATCGCATTCCACTGCTAAGCGCTTGTCGTTTGCTTCAACGACAAGGTCAATCCGATATGCTCCTACCCTCCACTGGGCGGTAACTCTATAACCGGCGAGAACCAAACGTTTCAGTACTTCGCGTTCGAAAATGGATTCGGTACGTTTGCTTTTCTCTTCTAGAACACGCATCAGGTGAGAAGGGTCTTCGACGTGTTCAATGAGTTGTCGCCGTAAGTCGTCCGCTTTAAGGTCGGTTTGGGCGTTGAGGGAATGGACAAGCCACATTTGATCGCGGGCGCGGCTGGCGGCAACATTGTATCGCTGTTTGAAAAGTTGTCTGTCGCGAAGAGAGAGCGGGCCTCGTTCGGCAGTATCGACCATCGAAAGAAAGACAACATCTCGTTCGTCGCCTTGGAATTGAGCAGCATTTCCGCAAAGGATCCGGTGCTGTTCGTAGGTGTTAGGCGGGAGATGGTTTCTGAGGAGACGCTCTATCTCGATGGCTTGTTCCTCGCCAAGGAGAGAGACAACTCCGAAGCTGGTGCGGGTCTTGCCGTATTCCGGTTGCTCGATCGCGGCACAAATGAGCGATGCTACCGCAAGCGCTTCTTGTAAGTTGACTTTCTCGTCCCGGCTTGCCCCCTGCACTCGATAGGGGATCGTGTGCGGCCGAAGGATGACATTGCTGGTATCGCGGAGCGGTTTGATTCGGCCGTCATAAGAAATCTTATTGCTGAATTGAATGATCTCGGGGACACACCGGAAATGCTCCACAAGGCAAGTCGTTCCGCCAAACGATTGCCGTGCAAGGTCGTAAATCGAAATCTGTCCATCATAGAGATGGTAATTGGGGATTCCCTGAAGGTGTTCAAAGATCAGGTTCTGGATAATACCGAGGTCCTGCCCGACGGCGGTGGGGCTGACCTGTTCGTGGTCGCCAACGACCACGACTGTTTTGCCGAGATACAACGCCATAAGAGCCATAACGTCACTCTGGCTCGCCTCATCGATGATGACGACATCGAAGCGCGCACTTCGCGGGTCGAAATTTTCAACAACCCTCGACAGAGGCATCACCCATACCGGCACGGCGTTGCGGCATTCCCGCATCTTTTTTGCCGCCTCGGCCCGTAACATTGGCACACGTATACCTGTACCTTTCCCGATTCTGCGGATGGTATCGAGCCAGCCGATAAGAGCTTGGCGCTGCAGCGATGTCGTGCGTTTGGCCTGAAAGGCCCATGCGCGGCGATCAATCAGTTCGACGGTGACGCGTCGAAGCTGTTCACGAAGCTTGTCGCTTTTTGCTTGCAGTTGTTCGAGTGAAACGCAGGCGCGGCGATCGAGTTCCTCGACGAGTTGTCGCCAGACCCAAGCGACTTCTGGATCGCTTGGGGGTTGCTCTCCGCCGTGCACACCGTTTCTGTTGCGGACTCCGGCTGCCCAGGAAGGTGCTGCCGTTTCCAGTTTCTTCAAGAGCGCGTTACGACGGTTGAAATCGTCTCGGCGACTTCGCAAGTCTGCTAAAGCGCCAAAGGCTTGTAGGTACGCCGTTGAATCGGTGCCACGCGCGGCAGTTGCTAAATCGCCAGTAACGCGCGAGGCGGGCGAGGAAGCGCTGAGGGTTTCTAGGCGCCCACGGAGTTCTTGTAAGTAAGACTCGATTTGTTGCAAATGGATTCGGTCGAAGCGAGCCGCGAGAATTATCGGCAATGGACCGCCCACGGCTTTCGCCAAACGGGTGATCTCCCCGGTTGGGCCAACGACAACCGGCTGCTCGGCCATGAACTTGTCCCACAGGAATCCGAGCTCTTTCAGTTCCTTTTCAAGCGGAAGCCAGGTTTTTTCATACCATGCTAGGCAATTGGCGATGGGGTCGCAGAATTGGATGAGAGTTTTCTCTGGCTCCGATCCCATCATGCTCGAAGAAGCCGACCCGCTTGAGGCCACTTGGCGGTCCCAACGATTCGCAAGCTCACGCCTCCAGATGCGCATACGTGTTGACGCGCGCAAGGCCTCGAAGTGTTCCCTATGAGTTGGTATTTTGCCATTTACTTTGGAGCCATCGACGAACGCTTTCCAACTGCGATGTGTGAGAAAAGTGAAGAATCCAGGCCCTCCGTTTTGTTCAAAGTGAGCAAGAATCTCCGTGGCAATCCGCTCCTGATCTTCAAGCGTATGTGTGAGCGCGGGTTGCGGCGCAAGCTTCAGTACGGTCTCCTGAACTCTTGCCGCTTCTGTGTGGACGGTGCGGATGGAATGGAGAAGCTGATCCCAAGGCTGACGGCGGACTCCGCTATATTTGCCGGCGTAGACGATGTCGAGCTTCCACTTTTCCTTGCCGAGAAGCGGCTCGACAGCAGAAGCAAGCTTGTCCGCCAGAGCTTCGATGCGCTTCGCATCCAATGGGGAGTCTGGCCGCCAAAGCTGCGATCCAATGCTCAGGTCCTCTTTATGGAGTCTGTTGCGTTCCTCCAAAGTTGAACGAAAATTCTGAGGGTCGGGGATTTCGGAAGGGTCCGGTAGAAGACCGGACAGCTCTATTTCGTGCTCCCGGGCCACAGTGACATTGGTGTGATAGAGGTCAATCAACTCGCCGACAGTGAGAGGAAGGGGAGCGCTTGGACTTACGGGACCTGGAACCCAACCGTTTAGGTTCTGTTCCGCTGAGACTTTGCGGGCTGCGGCGGAAGGTGACCAAGCCTTACCTGCAACGACAATATCCCGGTACTCGTCGGAACGCGCTGCGATGAGCTCGGTGCGAACTTCTTCCAACTTGTTGAGAAGCACGCGGCGTTCCTGTTCGAGCCGATTGGCGTCGGCCTCGAGAGCAGAGCTGTCGGCGCGGGAGAGGCGCTCGGCAATGGAGCCAACTGAGCTTTCGAGCTGATTCCGGCTCTCGAGGTCACTTTCGAGCACGCTTACACACAGGGGCCGTAGCTCCTCAACCACATGGTGGCGCACCATTCGCAGTGCCTTCGTGGTGTGACTGGTGATCAGCACACTCTTTCCTTGTGCGAGCAGATGGCCGATCAGGTTCGCGATCGTATGAGTCTTGCCGGTACCGGGTGGACCTTGTACGAGAACGCCGCCGTGTTCGGACAACTGCTTCGCAATGCGGATCTGTTCCGGATTAGCGGGTTTGCTCAGAAGCACATCGTGGTCGGTTTGCAATAACGGATCAGCAGCCGCCTGCAGTTCGTTTGTCTCGGGAAGAGGTGACTCTTCACCCACAATATTGAGGAGAGACCAGGGAAGGTCCTCGCGCGTGCGCAGGTCGGCCAGAACACCTTCGATGGCTGCAGCAAATCCTAGGGTTCGGTTCCGAAGGAAAATGACGGCATCTCTTCCGATCCGAGGATCATCTTTTTCTCCTATCGGAGCGCCGTGTTCAGAGAATTCTCCTCGTGGGGAGAGCTGAATCACGAGCCGACGCAAGAACCCAGAAGTGGAGTCATCGCCAAGAGGATGGAAGTTGCCCTGTTCGAGTTCTTCCCGGCAGCGTCCGATGGCCCGACCGTCGACGTCAGATATGGATTGAAAGAGCGCCGAGTAAAGTTCTACAGGAACTTCCGTCTCCACGAGCGTGAATTCGGGAATGCTTGCATTGAATTCCAGCTGCAGTCGTTGTAGAAGGATCGGATGATAGATTCCGCCTTCCGGTCTCCGCCAACTAAGGATTCCATCCCCTAAAACAAGCTCGACGCGCTCGGCTTCACGGTCGAGGCGTCCGTAGAGTTCATACAAAGCCTCGAAGATTTTCATGGAGGCACGCGCGGGCCGTTCGAACCTGACCCACGCTTCGCGTTGCTGCTTCCACGTTTCGAAGGTCGAGAGTCGATTAGGATCGTCGTCGAATTTGACGACCTTGGTTTGGCCATGTTCCCCGGGCTCGTTTTGCGTGGTGCGAACCGAGATATCTTTCGAGGGATCCTCCCAACCTCGCTCGAGCCAGGATTCGAGTCCTTTCAGTGGAGGAGGAGCAGTTGTCAGCCGCGGACGACTCACCTTGAGAATGAAGGCTTGTTCTTCCGGCTGGCCCGCAGCGGCTGCTCCGGTCTTACTGTCAAGAGCATCCGTAGCATCTCGTAGCCTGCGTTCGCCGCGCCGGATCGAAGGATGGTCCGGAAGGTTCTTCAGCCAGAGCGTCCAGATCTGCTCCCCGATCTGTTTCTTTGCAGGGTTGCGATGTTGGTTGAGGGCCTCGAGATAACGAAAGACACGAAGAAGTTTGTCGCGTGCCACACGGAGTGTATCGGCGTCCATGTCTGTCGCGATCCTCCCAAGCGAATGCAGCGGTCGCGAGCCCAATGGATGACACCTTGGTAAGTGCTCGTAACTGCGGTGCTGATAGCTTCAGTGTACTAAAGGCAGACGGAAAGTGGGCACAGCCTGAATCAAATGCATCACGCGAGTAAATAAATTATGCCGTCAAATGGTCGAGCCGTTTTAGTAACCATGTGGTTAAGTTCAGCAGATATACCTCGACGTTGGGGTTGAATCGTGGTGTGATTTCGAAGACCAATGTTTCTCTAGGAACAATTTTCTTATCTATGTTCTCGGCAACCGACATCGTCAACTTCCTGGCATGCCGCCATCTAGGTGTACTCGAACACGAGGCGGCTACCGGCACGCAACTGAAGCCATTTTTCCGAGATTCGAGCGCAGGAGCTGTTGCGAGAGCTCGGCATCCGCCACGAGCAAAAATATTTATATCAGCTAAACGCGGGAAAGAGTTTGAAAGTGGTGCAAATCCCTGAGGCGCTCTCGTGGGCGGAAGCTACCGTAGAGACAATAAAAGCTCTTCAGTCTGGGGCGGATGTGGTCTATCAAGGGACCCTTACGGACGGAATTTGGGGAGGACGGTCGGATTTTTTGATGAAGGTCGAGAGACGGAGCGTCTTGGGTTCCTGGTCCTACGAAGTGGTGGAAACGAAACTCGCGCGGTCCGCTCGGGCCAATGCGGTGCTCCAGCTCTGCTTCTATTCCGACATTCTGGACAAAATCCAAGGTGTCATGCCAGAGCGCATGCACGTGGTATTGGGCGATTCCAAAGTGGAATCGTTCGCGGTTGCTCGCTACATTGCTTATTTTCGGAAGGTCCGAAACGATTTTCTGAGGGTAGGTCCAGCGCCTACCGATACCTATCCCGAGCCAGCGGAACTCTGCAGGGTTTGCACATGGTTTCCCGTTTGCGATAAACAGCGCCACGCCGACGATCATTTGTCGCTGGTTGCAGGAATCACGCGAAACCAACGGAAGCAGTTGGTCGCGCGTGATATCGAAACGCTAGAGGCACTCGGAACCTTAAGCCTTCCGATCGCTCCTAAGATAGAGCGAATCGGAGAAGCTGCACTGGCCCGGATCCATGGACAAGCACGTGTTCAGCTAAACGGTCGTAAGGAAGGGAGGATGATCTATGAGATTCTCGAACCCATCGAAGATGAAAAAGGGTTTGCTGCCTTACCAACTCCGTCTCTCGGAGATGTCTTTCTCGATTTCGAAGGAGATGAGTATGCTTTTGGGACGGGCGTCGAGTATCTCCTTGGCACACTCGGCCTAACGGATGATCACGGGAAGGATCCTGTTTACTGAGCTCGATGGTCTTTTGAGCCTTCCGCCGAAAAGCAAGCCTTTGAAGAATTCGTCGGGAAAATGTTGGACAGGTGGTCGAAATATCCCGACTTCCACATCTATCACTATGCTCCCTATGAACAAACAGCAATCAAGAAACTGGCCGGGCGACATGGTGCGTGCGTGGATGCCGTGGACCGTTTGTTGCGGGCAGGAATTTTCATCGATCTGTACCGCGTAACGCGCCAGGCGTTGCGTGCTTCGGTGGAAAGCTATTCCATCAAAAAATTGGAACCCCTGTATGGTTTTGAGCGTGCCGTGCCCCTCCGGGAGGCTAGGCTCGCCCTAGACGCATTGGCGTCCATTTTTGCATTGGGAAGTGGACAGGAAGCGACGGCCGAACTTCTCCATACCGTCGAGTCCTATAACAAAGAGGACTGCTTATCGGCTCGACAGCTGAGGGATTGGCTCGAAGAGCGAAGAACGGAAACGGAACAGAAGCTGGGACGAGCGATCCCGCGCCCCGCCCCAAGGTCTGGCGAAGCGAAAGAAAATCTGGCTGAGCAGCTCGAGCGAGTCGAAGTGATTAAGAAACAGCTGCTCCAAGGTTGCCGCCAGACCGCGGCGAATGGACGCGGAGCACGATTCCCATTGGCTGCTCGCACAGATGCTTGAATGGCATCGCCGGGAAGAGAAATCGATGTGGTGGGAATACTTTCGATTGTGTGACCTTTCCGATGCCGAGCTTATCGAGGACAAGAGTGCGCTAGGCGGTCTTCACTATGTCGGCGAAGCAGACCGAGTCAAGAGATCCGCCCTCCATCGCTATGATTTCCCTCCCCAGGACCATGCCATCGATCGCGCTCTTGCGGTCCACGATCCGAAGACAAAGAGCGGAGCCGGAGAGATGGTTGCGATCGATGAGGTAGCAAGAACGATCGATCTAAAACGAGGCCTCAATTCGGCCGTTCCTCATCCCGGTGCATTGGTTCCGTACGATTTCGTCAGCTCCGAAGTGAAACGAGAAAGCCTTTTGCGGTTTGGTACTTGGGTTGTTCAAAATGGCATGGCTGCCGAGGGACCTTTCCAGTCTGCTAGGGATTTACTATTGAGGGGGCGACCCCGCGCGTTAAAACGGCCGATAGAGAACACCATCAATGCAGGACAACTGAGCAAAGAGACCAAGGACTTAGTCGCATCGTTGTGCCGGGAGCCGTCGATTTTGCCGATTCAAGGACCACCCGGTTCGGGAAAGACGTTTAGCGGCGCCCGCATGATCGTCGAGCTCGTGAAAGCCGGGCGGCGTGTGGGCATTACGGCAATCAGCCACAAAGTGATTAGCCATTTGCTTGATGGAGCCTGCAAAGCAGCGCGCGTGGCCGGTGTTCCTCTGAGAGCCGTGCAGAAGGCAAACGAAAATGATGGTTGTCCAGATGAATTCGTCAAGCAACTCGATGACAACGCGCTTATGCTCGATGCTTTGAATAACGGCCGTGCACAGGTTGCGGCCGGCACAGGCTGGTTCTGGGCCCGCAGCGAGATGCACCAGGCTGTCGACGTTCTTTTCATCGATGAGGCCGGGCAGATGTGTCTTGCGGATGTGCTCGCGGTGTCCCATTCAGCCACGAGTTGCGTGCTTTTGGGCGACCCTCAGCAACTCGATCAGCCGCAACGTGGCGTCCATCCACCGGGAGCGGACGGTTCGGCCTTTCGCCACCTGCTGGGCGACCACGCCACAATCCTGCCGGAGCAAGGTTTATTTTTGCGGGAGACACAACGGCTGCATCCGGACGTTTGCAGATTCACGTCCGAATTGTTCTATGAAAGCCGGCTTCTTCCGGCAGCGGGAAATGAAAAGCAAAGCGTGAATGCCAAAGGGCGGTTGTCAGGGACCGGCTTGCGGTTCGTGGCGACGAATCACATTGGAAACCAGAACGAATCGACCGAAGAAGTAGAGGTGATCGCGAAGTTAGTGGGTGACCTCCTGGACGGCGAAAGCAGTTGGACAAACTCCAAAGGCGAGGTGACAAAACTGACGCTCAACGACATATTGATCGTCACACCCTACAACGCCCAGGTTTCGGCCCTCCGCGATGCGCTGCCACAAGGAGCTCTCGTGGGGACTGTGGACAAGTTCCAAGGGCAAGAGGCGCCGATCGTTTTTTACTCCATGGCTACGTCCGCGGCAGCGGACGCTCCTCGTGGTATGGAGTTTCTCTATAGTTCCAATCGGCTGAATGTCGCGATTTCGCGTGCGCGATGTATTGCGGTCATTGTCGCATCGCCGGCGCTGTTCGAAATGGAATGCAAGAGTCCGCGGCAGATGACGCTTGCCAATGCATTTTGCAGCTTTTTCGAGAAAGCACAGGCACTCTGAATCGAGGTGCGCCGACCCTAGCTCAAAAAACCTTCAGTTACCGTAACCACATTCGCTGCGCACCCGACGCCGCTGCGGCAACACGCGGACGAAAGGGCAGGAGGTAGAACACCCGCCTGTAAATAGTTGAATTAAGGCTATTTCTTACTCTTCGCTACGGCAATCGCCTTTGCCAGCAGAGACTCGACGAAATTCTGAAAACATAGTTCAGGAGCAGGCTCCTTGTAGCGCCCTTTGATCCCACCGGTAGCATTGGACATCAAGAAACAAGCCGAATCATAGAGCCTTTCGCGTACCAACTTTGTTAGCAGAATTCCGTAACGCCTTGCGTATGATGCATTCTTGAACTCCGGAAACACTTTGAAGTGTGGCTATCGAGCTCGCACAGGGCTTATGGAACCCGGTGCTTCCTCGAGCAGCATTAAGTAGCCCAACCACGGCCGCGCAGAAGGCTTAAAGGCACCTTCCCGATATGCGGCCCAGATATCCGCAGCACTGCCGATAGCCTCCTCCGTTCTATTGTTGTAGTTATTTCCGAAGGAACCTACCTGTGATTTGAATTCGATCCCAGCCAGCAGCTTGCCGTCTGACACAATAAGAAGGTCCCACTTCTTCTCAGGACGATACCAGCCAGGAATTTCCACATATTTTTCACAATATACGTGCGCCTTGGCCAGTCCGCTCTCGCACAGGAGATCGCGGACGAGGTTAATAAACCCATTCATCTGGGCGCCTCCGGTGACAGCGGAACGCGCGCCAGCATCCTTGCTGCCGGAAACACTTCCTTGCTTCTGGGTCTGTGTTTCTCGAGTGCTCCAAAAGTGCTTTACCGCTTTTTGGAGGCGTTTCTCAATCTTAGGATTGAGACTCATCCTTTGTGATCCGGTGTGCGGATTTCGATGGTGTTCTTGCTGAACAGGGACGATGTCTCGTTCTCGATTCGCTTCCACGCCATGTCAAAATAGTGTTCGTCAATTTCAAACCCCACACTATTTCTGCCGGCTTTCGCCGCCGCAACGCTAGTTGTTCCCGTGCCCAGGAAGGGATCGAGCACCGTGTCACCGACGAAACTGAACATACGTATCAGGCGCTCCGCAAAATCAACAGGGTAGGGGGCCGGGTGATGGCGAGTGGAAGCGCCCGTCAGGCCCGACCAGATTTGCTGAAACCACTCTTTGTGGTTTTCGCCGGAGATCACGCTTAGAACCCGCGTTGGAATGTCTGGAGCGCGATACCCGCCGGGTTTGCGTTCCATGAGAATGAATTCGACATCGTTCTTAATGACCGAATTCGGCTCGTAGGGCTTGCCGAGAAAGCTGGAGCCATTCTCCACTTCGTAAGCAGCATTCGAAATCTTGTGCCAGATTATGGGTGCTAGGTTGTCGAATCCGATCTTTCGGCAATGTTCCTGAATTGAGGCATGGAGAGGCACAACAGTGTGCCTCCCGTTATTCTTTCGCCTCGAAAGACACACGTCTCCAACAACGCAAATCAAGCGGCCGCCTGGAACGAGAGCTCGAAAGCAGTGGGACCAAACCTTGTCCAGTTCTTCGAGGAACTCGTCGTATTCCTCGATATGGCCCATTTGCCCCTTTGAGTCGCGATATTCCTTAAGGGTCCAGTAGGGGGGCGACGTAACAACCAGCTGAACTGAGCCTGTCGTCAACCCGCTCATTTCGCGCGCATCACCCAGGTTCAAACTATGTCGCGTTGGAATTTTCCGAACGGATTCCTCGATGAGCTTGATTAGATGCTTGTCTTTGGCAATGCGCGGAATGTCTGTTTGAGGGTCCTTCAGGGGCAGAATCCCTTGGGGAACGAACTGAGAAAGGTCGTCCGAACCCTCATGAGAGTGAGTCCGCCCGTCCGCGATCTTTTTCAGTTTAAGCGCTATGCTCATGAAGGATCAGTGATTGATTGTAAGGTTAAAGAGTCTCGTATAGGATCGCATTTGCTTCCGTTGCGTCAAGCACGATCTCTGTCTAACCAATTCCAACAGCGCGCACTAGAGAGGCTCTATGCCCGATCCGGACCAAACAATCGACTACGGTGAAGAACCAGTACAGCCAATCGAGCCAGGTACGACCGCTCTCGAGCAAAAATACAGTAAGGAAATGCGGCAGATCGTCTCACAGAAGATTGATCTCCCCATATCCACTCTGCCCGAAATGATTAAGGAGCAAATCGACCTGAATCCGGATTTCCAGAGGCGCGACCGGTGGGATGTCGAGAAGCAGTCCCGCTTTATTGAATCCATCATCATGAATGTGCCGATTCCTCCGGTGTTTCTGGGCGAAGACCAGTATGGCAAGTACGTTGTTCTCGACGGGAGGCAGCGCCTCACAGCCATCAAGGATTTTCTGAGCAATATCTTTAAACTTACCGGCCTGAAAGTCTGGGAGGATCTTAACGGTCAAAACTACGCCGAGCTGCAAAAGAAAAAACTCGCTGCGGCAATTACGCGGCGCTTCGTGCCCGCGGTCGTCATTCTCAAGGAATCCTCTTCTCAGGTGAAATATGACGTGTTTGATCGGTTGAACACGGGCGGTGTCATTGCAGAGCCGATGGAAATCCGAAACGCCGTTTTCCAAGGGGGCTTTAACAAACTCATCAGGGAACTTGCGGAACTTCCCGAATTTCGCCGCCTGTGGGGCATTCCGCCTGAGCCGGGAGAGCTTGAGAAAAACCGCCTCTACAGAGACATGAGCGACGTAGAGCTCGTCCTTCGCTTTTTTGCGCTTTCTCAATACGATCGTATGGACATGAAGTTCAAAGACTATCTGGGCGATTATATGGATAAGCGCAACAAGGAATATGCGCAGGACCAGGCGCTCGCCGCTGCAGATCGCGCTCATTTCCAACGAGCGGTCGAGAACTGTTGGATAGTGTTTGGTGAGTCGGCCTTTCGCAAAAGCGCTGACGCCAAGAAATCTGCCCCTCTAGCAGACGCCGTCATGATCTCGCTTTCCGAGTATCCATCCGAAGTAATCACCCAGAAGGCTGCCAACATCCGGACTGCTATAGAAACTCTCCTGACGGGCAACGAGGAGAGCCATAAAGAATTTCAGAAGGCTTTCGGGACGGGGACGAACGGGAAGGGTGCGATCCGCGCACGAATTGAGTTGGCAAAAGCAGCTGTGAGAGCCGCCATCGAGCAGTGACTAGCGAAATCCATGCAGAATGCCCTGCCCAATTTCAAAGCCTCGCTGGACAAAGTCAGAGCAATTGCTGACGACATTGACGTTCATGTGCAAGATGCCCTAAAGGATGCCGCTATCCAGGCGCGCCACGAGACGACGCTGTGTGCCGCAACCGTGATTCTCAGCGGCTTCTTAGAGTCATTTCTTCGAGAGATTGCCGAAGAAATGATTTCCGATATCTGCGGCAGGGGAATCCCTTTCGATCAGCTTCCGTCCAAAGTGCGTATTACCCATTACTGGGATGGCGCGCAGCACCTTCGAGAGCTGGCGGGGGAGGAGAAGGGCAGCAACCCTATCGTTATGGCTCAAGCTTCTGAAGCGGCCCGCCGACTGGCCTCAGTCGCCGGCGCACAAATGCCCTACGAGATCTTGTGGGAAGCGTTTGCCAATACACAGGCCAATCCAGGGTCAAAGGAAATTGGCGCTTACCTGAAGCGTTTCCACATCATGGAGCCGATACCGACTTTGGCGAATGCAATGAACATGTCAGAGAACACGCTAGCGTTACTTTTGAACAGCTTCATGGAAATCCGCAATGAGTGCGCGCACACGGGCTCCGCCAAGAACGTGCCTACGACTTCGGATGTTCGCGGCTACTGCAAGCTAATAGAGGATATTGGGGTCGGCATCGTTGCGCTATTTCAAGGCGTACTTTCTGCACCGCCATATTCAGTACCAATAGCCCCAGCGCCCGCCGCAGCATCGATAGCGCCGCCTGCTGCCCCGCAGCCCTAGGAGGGCCCCTATATCTCGGTGAAACTCGGAAAGGTTGCCCTATAGCCGGCATCATGGCGATCAGCTTCCTCCTTCGGGTCGCCTTCCAGTCTCTGGAACACATCTTGGGGATGCGAGCTTCGAAGAACACCTTCAAGATGCTTGCCCAGGATGTGCTGCGCCCTTTCTTCGCGGACTTGGCGGATAGCATCATCGACTACGCGCAATGGCAGCGGCCTGCCGGTACGGTAGACAAATAGCCCGTTTTCCCAAACCATGCCACTGCCCTCTGAACGGGTGCCATCTTCCGCCTTAAGCGGCAGCTCTTTTTCTACGAGCTGCTCAAGGTAGTCTTCCACAGACAACCCTTTAGCTGAAGCTAGGGCTTCCAGTGCGGCGGCGATTTCGGGTTTTACATCCAGCGTCATGAAATACCTCTCCAGCTTACCCCTAAGTTTAAGTGACGTATCGCTCTCTGTCACGCGGAAATGCATTTATGCCAGTAACTTCGAAGTTTCCTGCTCCTTGACGGCAGCAGGAGCGGAGGGAATCGGGCTATCTGCTGATGCTGTGACCTTCTGCCTGCGTGTGTTCATGTACTTGGCTTCGCGCGGATGGCGGCTCGATCTTCTGTGCTGAGGATACGGACTCACGGCTCGGTTCCATCGCGGATCGGTGTGACACGTCGCGCGACAGTTGCTCGGTAAGATGCCTTTGTCGTTCGTGTAGAGTTGCGCGTCGTAGCGTCCCCGCGACACCGCCACATACGCCAAGCGGCGATTCACGAGTTTTTCTCCTGCCTGCTCGGTGTCCACATGCACTAGCACGCGGTCGGCGGTTTGTCCCTGGCTGCTGTGGCTGGTCACCGCATAGCCGTAGTCGAGATGCGGATTCTCTTTGATGTTGAATGCGACGGTCGCGGCCTGAGTCGAGGCGCAGTTGCAGGTTGCCGCTATCGTCGATCTTTTCGATGGTGCCTAGCTCGCGGTTGGCAATGTGTTGCTCTCGATTCGGCGCGGTGAACTGCACGCGGTCGCCTTGACTGAATGCGCGTTCTGTTTCGCGGTAGAGCGTAACGCCATGCAACCGGCGCGGATCGTAACTCACCTGCTCGCCGTTCTCGCGTTTCACCGTCACCAGATTTTCTTTCTCGTTCGCGCGCTCGACGCGGGCATATTCTCCCGCCTCGATGCCGTGCGTCTTGCTGCCTCTCGTGTAGCGCACCACGTCGCCCGGTTCGTATTGCGCGGCCCACTGCCGGTCCGCTCCCGTGATCTCTTGCCGCGCCACGAGCACTCGCTGCTTGTGTTCGTGCCCCTCCACCTGGCCCGCGCTTTGCATGTCCGGTGGATAACCTCATTGATTTCTCTGCGCGATTGATTGTCGGGCGAGACTACCAGCGTGCCTTCGGGTTTCGTTCGCGTACTCGCGTGCGATTTCCTTTAGCCGCTCGTCGCGGTCTGGGATTTCATGCACGCGGCCCTGCGCGTCGAGTTTCTCGATTGCTTCTCTCACATTGCCGCGCGAGAGTTGCTCCACCACTTCTTTGAGTGCCGGGTCTTTCTGCCGCACGATCTCATCAAGCCGCGCCGTCTCGATCCCCGCTTCTTGGAGCTGCTGATACGGTCGGCCCGCTTCGACCGCTTCATGCTGGCGCGTGTCACCTACCAGCAGCACGCGGTCGTTTTCCTTTAGCCGATGCAGGAACTCGTTCATCTGCTTCGTGCTCGCGAGACTCGATTCGTCGAGAACGTAGAGCCGTTTTTGTCCGTCGTGCGGCTCTTCGCTCCGCGTCAGATGCCGCTGCAACGTGCTCGATTCGATTCCCGCTTCTCCGAGTTTTTGCGCCGCGCGTGATGTCGGCGCGAAGCCTTCCACCTTATAGCCCTCGCGCTCGGCGGCTTCGCGGATCGCAGCTAAAGAAGTAGTTTTCCCCGCGCCGGCGACGCCTTCAAGCGCCGTCACCTGATCGCGGCTCGACAGGATTTGCTCGACCGCCGCGCGCTGGCTCTCGCTCAAATGCGAGTGGTCTTGCTCGATCTCTCGGCGTGTCTCGAAACTCGCGATTGGTTCGTGTTGGTTCTGCCCCGCGCGCATCGCGTGGATGGTGTCGCGCTCGTGGTCGATCATCTCCTCTGTGGTGAACGCGCGGCCCGGCGCGCGATTGCTCGTCTCGATGAACTCGCCCGCTTGCACGCGTTTCTCGAACTCCGCTTTAACCTCCGCAACCGTGGCGTCACCCATTGAACGTTTCAGTGCATCCCGCAGCAGCTCGCGCTCCTCGGCCACTGCTTCACGCTCCAGATTTTTCTCTCGCGAGTAGGCAAGGCCTGGCCGATGGCTTTCTCTCCGGGTTCTTCCTGTAGCTGCGCTCTTCGCTCCTGTGCCGCTTCGACAACCCGCTCTGGTTGATTGCCGAACTGCGCGGCCATTGCCTTGTGCCTGTCTTGCATCTCTTCGTGTGAGAGTTCGAGCTTTCCTTCTCGTGTCTGGTGCGCGGCGATCTGTGCCGCGCCTGCTCCTCGCTGGTTTTCCTTTGCGAGATGTTCCTCGATCTGCTGGCGGCGCGGACTCGATGCCTCCAGATACTCTTTGCTGTAGCCTTTGATTTCCGGCTGGTTGCTCTCGCCGCGCTCGATTTCGTAGCCAAGTTCTTTCAACCGATGGGCCAGTTCCGAGCGATACACTGCCGTCGCATACTGCTGCGTCTTGTAGAGTTCCCGTGGCTGTAGCGCGTGTGCGTCCCCGTCGTCGGTCTCGGTAAGATTGAAGAAAACGGCGTGCGTATGCAATTGCGGTGCGGCATAGCCGTTCACGGGCCTTGCGCTGTCGTGCTCGAACTTCGCCGCTATCCATTTGCCGGTCGTCTCTGCCGGAAGATTCCCGCCGATGCGGGCCTGGACATATCGCTCTAGCTCGTCAAGTGCGACGCCAACGCTTTCTCGATGCGCTTCTCGGACACGGTCATCTCGACCTACCAGGGCGGTCAACGATACGCTCTTCGGGGCTGAAAACGTCGCGTCCCATCCTGCGCGGTGTTCCATCGCGCTTACCTTTTCGCCGCGCCTGTTCATGTATTCTCTGGCCGCTTGGTGGCGGATTAGTTGCTCCCCAGTGATCGGGTGTTGTCCTTCGGAGAGCCGCTGGAAATGCTCTTCGCGAACCTCGCCGTGTAGTCCCCACTGTTCGGCGAGCCTTCCGTGCCACTCCCCGCGAATCTGCTCCCCTTCGGTGTAATAGTTCTCGCGGGCGTTACCAAACTCTTCCGCGTGATACGACTGTGCCTGACCTGCGCTCAGAGGCTTGGAGATGGTCAGCATGTGTTGGCCTACTCGAAGAAGTCCCTTTGCTGGCGTGCTGGCTCTCGTTGGATTTTCTGTTCCTCACTTTGTTGCTGTTCATTTGGTACGAGTTTATGCCCCGAAGCTCCGTTCCCCGACGGCTTGCCTGCTCCTGCCGCGGCCGCCGCAACCTTCGGCGGTTCCTCGGGTGGCTGCTGCGCCGGGCGCTCGATGTATTGCGGCTCTTTGCTCTCAAGCTCGATGTACGGGAGACTCAACCGCGCCACGAGATTTCCGCACTTGAGATAACCGTGCATCTTTTCAAGGCCGCTGATCTCGCTTGCCATCACCAGCGGCCTGATCTCGCGTTCGAGGTTATAGCCCTTCGATTTGCGCGATTGTGGGAACTGCTCATTTGTGCGGCTCTCTCGTATCCTCTCGATCTCCTGTTCTCCTATGGTGTCGCTAATCCATTTCGCTGCGTGCGGCTCGCTCGTGCACAGGAAGATTTTCGTTGACGGCTGCGACATCATCGCCTCCGCTTCGTGCCCATAACGCACTTCCAACTGGCTGCGTCCCTGAAAACCCAGCACCACCGGATTGTTGGATTTGCGGTTCTCCGTGATCGCCGTGTGTAACTGCGGCAGTCGCTGCAAGGTCGCCAGCTCGTCGAGAATGAACCAAACCGGACGCGGACTCATGCGGCCTTGATTCATCAAGCGCAGCACGAGCATGTCCAGCCACAAACTGATGAGCGGTGCGAGGCGCTTCCGCGTGTCCGGTGTGCTCGTCAGGAACAGCCAGCCCCTCCGCTCCTTCGACCATTCGAGCGTGCTCCAACGCCCCTTCGTCTCCGCTTCGCTCGGCAGCAGCTTCATGGCGTCAGCTACCATGCTCAACGAACCAAGCACGCCGTTGCGCTGTGGCGGCGAATCTCTGTCGATCATCGCCGCGTACTCCGTTCCTTTCACTCTCCGGTCGATCTCTTCCGGGTGCGACATCCACCACACCAACTCTTGCGGCGTCGGATGGAAACTGAGCAAGTGCGCAAAGATTTTTCGCGGGGCTTCTACGAAGAACGAGTTCTCGTTGTGTCGGTCGGGAAACAGCGATGCGGCCAAAGTGAGAGCGTCGGCCCCTTGCCGCAGCTCGTCTCCCGGAGTCCAGTAAGGCATCCGCTGGTCCAGGGGATTGAGAATCAAATCACCGCGCGACGGAGTAAGAAAGTAGGGTACGTAGTCGGCGGGCGTCGCCGGATCGTACACGATGGCCGTCTCACCGCGCTCCTCGATCTGCAACAAGATTTGGCGGATCAGTGCGCTCTTGCCTTTGCCCGAATCACCCATAACTAGAATGTGGCTCGATTCAATCTCGCGCGGCAGTCGCAGCCAAGCTTTCCTGCGGAGTATTTTTTGCGTGAAGCTCTGCTGCTGCAAGAAGCCAATACCGTCTGAACGGTTGCGGCGATTAAACGCACGCGCCGTCACAAGCTCCGGTCCTTTCAGCCGACGTCCATGTTTGCGTATTCTCTTGCGCGCCGAGTCCTTCGGGATCGCCACGACGAGACCCACGAGCAACACACCCAAGCCGCCCCACAGCGCCGGTTTCGCCAGATCGGTGAGCGTCTGGTCCTGGTAAATCCAGTGGCCCAGGAATTCATGCAACTTCGCATTGTCATAGCGTGCGCGCTGCCATTCGAGCTTCAAGTCACCTACCTTGATGGCCTCTTCGGTCAGCGTAAACGTGCTCTCGCCTTTCTCTGTAACGAAAGGCTCTACTTCGTTGTCGAGTGCCAGTCGTGCACCCTTCCGCGTTACCACCATCAACAGCGTGTACGGGGCATCCGTCCGAAACGCTCCTGCTACTGGCGTCCCCGCGTAAGTCAGTACGTAATGCTGTTGGAGCGGAGTCCACACCCGCATGTAGCGGTAACCAGCGATAGCGAACACACTGAGCAGAGCAACGCAGAACGCTCCGATAGTCCATACCGCCTTGTCGCTCGGAAACTCTCCTGCATCATCCTCTCGGCCCCATTTCTGTTTCATGGCACACCCCCTGTTGCTGCTTCCGCGAGGCGCTGTCGCGCCTTGCTCAACTTGTTCTGGTCCGCTCGCTCGATGAGCTTCTGCATCTCCTCTACGGTCAGCGTTTGCCCTTGGGATACGGCGAAGTGGATATTTAGCAGGATGGTTCGTAGCGCCAAGACTTCGGCCAGGACGGTTTGCTCGCTTGCGTTTGGCTTGGTTGCATTCAGCAGAACATCGCGCGCCCACTCGCTGATCGTTTGCTCGCCTGCGAGGGCTTCAAACTGGGCGTATTCCTCGTCGGTGACTTTCGTGCTGATGGATTTGGTTCGAAGGGAGGGCATCGAGTTCACCCCAATAAAATCAACAAGTTCCCATACGGGAACCAAAAGTTGCTGCGCGGCGCTCTAGTAAAAGTGGCTTGCCGCAAGCCACTGGATTTTCAGCAAGTTCCCATACAGCAACCTTGGTTGCTGTGCGGCACCCGTTTGGGGGTGACGTGTCAGTCCAACTCCCGGTGCCGAAGGCACCGCTCTTCATAGCTCACCGTATTCGAGCGCCAAGCCGTCCCAGGCCATGCGCACTTCTTGGACATCCCACGCGCGCCGAAACAGCGCCTGGACGGACTTCCACTCTTTCTCCGCAAACCCGAACGTGATCCCATTATCGTGAGCACGAAACCAAAAATCCTTGCCCTTTTCTTTCTCGTCTTCCGGCTTCGCGGTGTAACCAAAGAAGTGCTCACCATCCCAATGGGGAGTCGGACTTTCCGGAGTGAGCGCTCCGAGCATGCTCCGAAACTCCCCGATTCTCGGATACCCACTAAATGGATACATGGGGGCTCGAGGGCCAGGGAAGCTGAGGAGCATGGAGAAGTCATGGCCCTCCCCACGAGCAAACGAGAGTGTGTACCCTCCCTCTCTAATTGGGGCAATTGGCCTTTGAAAAAAGGAATCCCGCTGTGAGGGTTTGATTCGGACTGGTTGTCGAGTGAGGTGGTAGTGGCCCCGCGCTGCCAGTCGCCATAAGCCCGGCCAGAAGGGGCGAAGTGCATGGTCCACGGCATCAGCTCCCGAGAGCTTTTCGTCCTCAAGCAACACGAGGAGATTCCGACCGGCGAGTAGCGGTTCCGACTTAGTTGTTGCCTCGCCAAGCCGCTTCCGGGCTTCCACGACTGTCCGGCGCACGATCTCAGAATTTACTCCATCATCAGAAGTCTTCGCTCTTCCGGGGCGGCAATCACGCGGAAGGTTGCCCAAGTAATATTCGTCGTGCTTCGAAGCACGCTGATCGGGACGCAATTCGTAGACGGCAAGGAAGGCGTCAAGGACATCACCGAGCGACTCGCGAGAGACAGGATTTGGTGTTTTGCCGGAAAAAGCTTCGAGACCTTGCTGGACGAAGTGAGCAACAGTGGTCCATTCTGCACGCGTCAAAACATGTTGTGCTTCTCCCTTGCGGCGGATTTGGGTAAGCGCTTCCGTTGGATTCACAAGCATGTCGACAACTTCGAGGCGATCTTCGCGGGCCGATTCGAGGAGCTGCTTGGCGATCTCCGATGTCGAGACGCTCTCACCAGTTCTCGCGGACATGCGTTTTCTGGCTTGCTCTAGGCGCGTTCGCAGTGCTGCGCTGATTCGAACTGAGAGGGTCTGCTGCTGTTGTGGTTTTTCGGGTGGTTTTTCGGGCACCAGGTTACCTCACTTTCTCGCGATAGGTGTACGCCCTTGACTACGTATCGATACGTAAGTAGAATATTACATCACAGTCGCGGTGTCAACGCTTGTGTCACCTGATGCGTCTTTCGTCACACGTTTTCGACGCTGCTCGCGGAAAAACGATGAAGACGTAAAGACTGTGCAGTCCCTCAAGTTGAATCTCGATAGCTGAGCGTGTCGCAGGAGATCTTATGTCCGGAACAAAACGAACGATCGATGAAGTCCCAATCGTTTCGCAGCGATTGCTAACTCTACCCGAAGCGGCTCACTATCTTGGGTGCACTCTGTGGTCTGTGCGAGAACTGATTTGGAAAGGGCGGCTTCCTTACACCCGATTCGGCAAACGGTTCCAAGTGGATCGTCGCGATCTGGATGAACTAGTTGATCGAGAGAAGAGGAGTGAAGCGATCGGGAGCGGCACTCGGTAGATTGCGTACAGCGTCAGTGGAAAGCGTCATAGGCTCTCAAGTGCTGCGGAAACCGGCAGTATGAACGGGAGGACGAAGATGAGACAGGCCAGTGTAAGGACAAAAAATGGAACAGTAGGCGTGCAGTCTAAGCCGATTCTTGTCGAAGATGCGACGGCTAGTCCGCGAGCAAAGCGCAGAGTTTTCGGTACGGGTGGGATCTTTGAAAAGAAGGGAAGCAGGTTTCTGTACATAAGCTACCGGGACGTGAACGGTAAGCTTCGCCAGGAGAGCACGAAATCCGAGTCGCTGATGGTTGCGGAAAATCTTCTGCGCGACCGCCTCGGTAAGGTGGAACGGGGATTACCAGTCGCGGAAATGAAGAAGTTGAAGTACGAGGACATCCGCAAAATTCTCATCCTGGATTACCGAACGCGTGGCGTCAAAATGTTGGAAACGGACGAGGATGGCAATCCCTACGTTTGGGGCTTTGAACATCTCAATTCGTTTTTCAAAAACCGGCCGGTCAGGACGATCACCACGAAACTGCTTTATGAGTTTATAGAGAAGCGTCAGAACGAAGGGGCGAAGAACGCGACGATAAACCGGAATCTGAGCCTTTTGCGAAGGATGATGAGTTTGGCGCGGCGGGAAGGGAGGTTGGCACAAACTCCCTATTTTCCGATGCTGAAAGAGGACAACGTCCGCAAGGGATTCTTGACCCCCACGCAATTCACCAAGTTACGAAACGCCATGCCGGAACATCTCCGTCCGCTAGTGACGTTCCTGTATTTTACCGGCTGCAGAGTCGGGGCCGCGCTGGCCATCACGTGGTCGCAGATAGAGTATGAAAAGGGAAGATTCCAGCTTAGGATCGAAGGGAACCAAACCAAAAATGAGGAACCGATTCTGCTGCCCTTGCCGCTTGAGCTGAATGAAGTTCTTAAGAAATTGCCGCGCACCGGAAAAGTTTTCGACGCAAGAAACCTGCGGAAGTCTTTTCAAGCCGCGTGCGTTAAGATAGGATTCGGAGTAGAGACGGGTCCTAAGGTTTGGCAGTATAAGGGCCTGCTTGTTCACGACTTCCGCCGCAGTGGCGTCAGGAATCTGATCCGGTCCGGGGTTCCACGGAGAATCGCTATGAAGATTTCGGGACATCTGACAGAGTCTACGTTTGAAAGGTACAACATCGTGGACTCGACGGATTTACATGAAGCCATGGCCAAGGTGGAGAAGTATTTTGATGGCAATTTGATGGCAGTTGAGGAAAATCAGCAACAAGTTAATCAACAAGCCGTTTCTTTTCAATCAAAGCCGAGGTAGCTCAGTGGTAGAGCAGCCGATTCGTAATCGGCAGGTCGCGAGTTCAACTCTCGCCCTCGGCTCCACTTTCCCCTTGAATTGATTCGCGTTGCACACTTCAGTTAGCCGGCCCATCCTCCGACGCTGCACGGACGGTGCACCTTCCCAATTTTCCGCTGAGCGTATCCATCGCGTTGACCTGAGATTCCTTCACGGATTGGATATATATATTTTGGGTTAATCCGATAGTGGAACGGCGCAAGATCGCCTGTATCGTTTTATCGTCCACGCCGAGTGTGTGGAGGTTCGTTGCGACACCGCGGCGAAACGCGTGCCAGCCGTGCCACTCCGGGAGAGACGCATCACGCCGGTACTGGTGGCCTTCGGGTTTGTGCTCATCCTCCTGCTTCTTGCAAATGGCGCAGCGCGAGATCGCCTGGCGACGGGGAATGGTGATGTTAGCCTTGACGACCGTTCCGCGAATCGGCAAAACTTGGTTAGCACGAAGGACGGACTTAAATTGCGGGAAACAAGGAAAAAAATAATATGCCCGTGACGAAGACGAAAGAAGACAACATCGCGGTCGCCTGCACGGATTGCCCTCGCTGCGGAAAAGAGAATGTCGTGGGGCGCTCCGCGTCAGCACGCAGCGGCTACAACGAAGCCACCGAGTTGACGATTACCTGCAAAGGCTGCCATGGAATGTTCACGCTTCCGAAATTCCGGCTTGAAATCCGGCGGAAGCCACGAGAAATCGTGGATGCCGAATACGCAGTAAGTACACTGCCCTGGATTGAGTAGTGGGCACCGAAGCAAAAATGACCGTGACAAGGCAGGATGTGCACAAAATCCATGCGATCCTCCTGGACAAGAAGGCGGGGCTACAGGAAAAAATCACTCGCGGCCTCGGAAACTTCACCGTTGCGCTGCTGGCGATCTCCGATTATCCCGCACGACTCGAACTGGCAGGTACAGGCACGTTGTTGACTATAGGTGGCGCCCATTTCATTTTAACCGCGCGGCATGTGTGGGAAGAAGTATTGGCGGACGCCGACCATATTGGCATCACGCTAAAGCCGGATGTTCGCCACAGGTTTGGGATCAGTCGAACGGACATCACCGCTTTTGGATTGCCGAAACCGAAGGAATGGAAGGAATGGGGTCCGGACCTGATCCTGCTCCGCATTCCGGCCGAGCACGTCGGCTCGATCGACGTTCACAAAGTGTTCTTGAACGTGGAAAAGGTACCTCGGAAGCTCAACCTCAAAGTCCTCGAAGTCAAGGTTCTCATGGGAACTCCGGCCGCTTTCGGCAAGATCAAAGACGCTCACGCCCACTTGCAGATCATCGCAATGTTCTTATCTACTGAAAAAAAACGTAAGCGAAACGGTTTTGACTACCTCGATTATAAGTTCGATCTTACGTATCCCGGCATGCCGCGAAAATTCGGAGGCGTAAGCGGCGGGGGTGTCTGGAATGTTTACCTGTATTATTCACCGGAGACCGGCGAGATCGTCTGCAGCGAAAGTCTCCACGGTGTGGCGTTCTACGAACTCGACATTGTGAACAAGACCAGGCCGATACGCTGCCACGGCCCAGAAAGCATTAAGACTGTCATTCGTACCTTCAAGCCGGACGCGGAAACCTGACCCTGAAATTGTCCCCGTTTCGTCCCCGGTGAATCAGGGAACAGGCGGGAAGTCCTTCTCGATAGGTACCCGTCCCTCACTCGTGAACCGTACCGTAAAGAGGGCGGTAGATTCACCGAGATGGGCTCAGCCGAAAAGCGGTAATTTCCGTCGTTGTCTTTGTGAGTGGCATTCGTCTCGAAGAACCAGCAAACGGTGCACAATGCGCTGCACATTAAACCTTTGAGAGAGTCCGATTTACCCCGAATGGCATGGATTCACCGGCAATGAAAAGAAACGGGATAGTGGAAAAGCATCCATTTCGTAATTGGCAGGTCGCTCAAAAAACTAGTTGTCGGTTGAACCGATTAATCATTGCCTTGGCCGGAGTACCCAAGCAGTCTTGGATTTCAATTTGTTCAAAACCAAGCCTTCACCCTCATCCAATTGAGCTGACTGAAACGTGACTGCATTTGTGACAGCGATCTGTGTCAGGCTACCTACCCCACATCTTGACGCCGCCTTCGCTCCGTCCTACCTTCATTCCTACAGAAAGCGGAAGTCGCGCTCTCCTTCCGACGATTTCCGCTATGGAGGGTCACCATGCCTCTTAACCTAATTTCTCTTTCGCTCGTAGATTCCCCGGTAACCATAGGAGAAGGCCGCAAGATTCTCGAACGCGATGGTTATGTTTGTCGGTATTGCGGTTTGGATGGGCGCGCGAGTTTTGAAAACGCGCTGGTCATGCGCGTCGATTTCGTGATTCCTCGCGCCCGCAAAGGAAAGAAGGATGCCAACAACCTCGTGGCTTGCTGCTCTCCCTGCAACACTATTAAGGGCACGCAGGTCTACGCCAGCTTTGACGAAGCAAAAAAACACGTCCTCGCGCGCCGCGAAGAATTGCGCAAAGTCTGGCAAGCCAACACTGCGCGACCCTAGCGCCAATTTCGCAGCATATGTTTGTCGCGTTAATCGGAAAAATACTTTTCCGTTCGAATGCGCCGCCAATCGCCCGGAAATCCGGCCGAGAACCTCCACCGACGCCAACTATCGTTTACAGCGATTTTAAGAACTCGATGATGGCGTTCTGCTCTGGCTGTTTCAATTTTTCAAATTGCTTGATCACATGGCCGGCCTCGCCACTATGGCGCGTGATAGCTTCGCGAAGGGTTAGGGAAGCCCCGTCATGCATCAATCGTGGACGCAACCGGACGCCCCACAAAGGAGCGGTGCGAATCTTGTTACGACTGCTCTCAAAATCTTGTTTTCCAAGGTAACCGGACATTCGTTGGAAGACCTGGTGACCGTAGTGTTCGCGCGTGGCCTGCAAGATACCGTCGCCGGTGCCCACATCGTGCAGCAGGAAATCACCATAAGGATGCAAGGTGATAGAGCCCAGCGCGGCGGGAATGGTCAACGTGCCGCCATTAATTTTTGTCCCAGCGGGCGCAGTGGTCAGCGTTTCAACATGACAGGAAGCGCAACCGATTTTCTGGAACAAACCTAAGCCCTTATTCGCAGCCGCACTGTTGGCAACCACTGTATCGCGCGCGGGCGCCTTGGTAGCTCGAATGAAGCGAGCAAAGTGATCAATGTCGGAAAGCCCGTCCGCCCCGGTCGTGTCGTTCGGCTCAGACACCGTGTTGCAGATATTGGTCACTTCATTGGGCTGCAGCCGATTGGTGATCCCCATCTCGTTGAGGTACGCGTCGCCGGCAAATGACAACAGGCTCGCGTGCTGATCTTTCCAGCCGAAGCGCCCCACCCCCATCTGTCCAGGCGCTTCCACGACGGGGACATACAGAATCTGACCGCAGATTTTCCCGTGCGACGCTTTACACTGTTGTCTGGAAAGATCAATGAGCGTTTGATCGGCAATGGCCTCAACGAAGCCATCACCCAGAAGATTCAACGACAGACGAAATGTTCGGATCGTCTCGGTCTCGGGAACCCGTTCCTGAATTTCCTTGTCAGGAAACTCCCCATTGGGGCAAATGGCGCGATCATTTACCAGCGAGCGGCCAGTAATCACCTCTGCTCCGTGAGCGATTGGGATGTCGGGAGTGCGAAAGCGCCCGTCCGGCCCATTATGACCGACCCGCAATTCCGATACTTGCGACGCGCCGCCGGACACTGGACTCTGGTGGCATTCGGCGCAGGACTGGGCATTGTATAGCGGCCCAAGACCATCACTCAGCTGCTCGACTCCCTCGAACTTCACCTGGTCAGCCTGGTGCGTTACATCGTCAACCGTACCGTTGCTTTTGTTGTCAAAGCCAGTTGGAGCCTCTGGAAAACGCGTGGCTGCGGAAATTAACGCAACGCTTAGGGCAACCGCCGTGATGAAGATCCTCATGGGTTCTCCTCCTCAAGCGGATTGGGTCTGGGCTTAGGTTCTAAATAGCACTTTGCGCGTCCGCGTCAAAGGTCAAAAATCAAATGGGGGACTAGAAGCTCACGACAGGTAGGAAAGCGCTCCGCTGCGTCAGCGCACCACTATAAACGTTTTGCGAGTCGCCGCGTTCAAGCAGAAACCGCACCGGCGGTGCTCAGCCACTGTTTCATCTGACTGTGATTTACCAACCCTGCTTGCTGCGTCACCAGGCGACCCCCCGAGAAAACCGCAAAGTTGGGTATGCCACGAACATTGAAGCGCCCCGCGAGTGCTGGATATTTCTCGGTATCCACTTTCAACACCACAGCTTTGCCCGCCATCTCCGCCGCGGTGCGAGCCACTTCCGGAGCAGCCATGCGGCAGGGTCCGCACCAGTCCGCCCAAAAATCCACAAGCACCGGAACGGACACATTCTGGATAATCTCGTCAAATAAAATCTCGTCGACCGCCAAGGGCTCCGCCACCGGCGGCAACGGCGATTTACACTTACCGCAACGGCCGGTGCTGGCCAAGTATTTTGCCGGGATGCGATTGCTCTGACCGCAATGGCCGCACACGCGAATCACAGGCAAGAAGTCCTCCATCACACCAATCGACGCCATTCATTCGATGCTTGGTTTGCGAAGTTTACTGCAGTAAATCAAAGATCAGCCGACAAGCGCGTTCTCCGCAATTACCTCGAGAGCTTTCGTGCCAGCTCTGACACGCGCTCGAATGCCTCTTCGTCCGACGAATAAACTTCAGGAAACCGTCCGGCGGCTTTTTTGGCGATTTCCTGTAGCGAAGTCCTTCCATCCATTCCCTCCAGCAAAAAACGCTCCGCCTCGCCTTCCGCAGTCAACACCGGGACATGATCGACAGCGCGCCGCCGCAAAGTATGCGGCGAAACAAGCGTGCCTTCAAAGCTTGATTGCCGGAAACGCACTTTTTTGCCGCCGTCAGCGCCGGCGATCTCCGTTTCCCATCTCCAAACATAATCTTTCCCAACTAGATTCGCGTCGAGCTTGACCAAAAGCTCCTGACCTTGGATAACTGCAACGGGCTCCAGCCACGGTAAAAATAATTGTGCGTAAAGTGTTACGGGCGACCCCGGCGCAGAAGAAAATCCAATATCTTCGTGAAGTTGGGTGTCAAACCACACACAGATCCCGTGCGCTGTGCCGGCTCGGTTGGTCCGAAACTCCAAGCTGGCGGAGGCGTTGACTGACGGGTTCCCCATGTAATCGAGCGAACACACTTCTTCCGGCTCCGTTAGCAGCACCTCCGCTTTGAGGTCAACACCATGAACAGAGTTGAGAACCAGTCGAAGTGGAACGGAAAGCTCTACGTCTTTGGCGGACGTTTTCCACGGTGATATCAGACTTGAATAAATTTGGTCTGCCTGGATGATCGCAGCACTTAGCACTTCACGGCGTGGAATCATCACGCCGTCCGCCGAAAGAAATCTCTCTCTCGCGTCTTGTAACGACGCGACAGCGCCATCGAATAATGGCAACGCGCCGCGTATGTCGGAAACGATTACGTCGACGCGCTCGGGCAATATCGTCTTACGTGAATCACCCTGGAAAAATTGGATACGGTCCGTAACCCCATTGGCGGCGGCAATTTGCCTGGCGACATCGATGATATCTTCAGTCTCGATTGCGTATACGCGCTTCGCGCCGGCCCGACAGGCCAAAATGGAAAATACCGCCGGGCCACAACCGATCTCCAGCACGATGGCCCCAGGACGCACGCAACGCGAAAGCGCTTCCGTATACGCCTTGAATCTCGCCGAATCGCTGATCATGGCACCGAAGTCGGGCAGACTATACATGTCAGTGATCGGGGGGACTCATCGGCGAACCGAGGGCGGCAAAATCCCGGCGGATTATTTGGCACAGCTCTTCGGGGCCTACCACGTCTTTCCGCGAATTGATCATTCTCACTGGAACAGCGGCGACGAGTCGGCTCAAGACTGCGAATTCCTCGGCTCGCTGTTCAGCATCCAGAAAATTCGTGGCATAAGTATTTGGTACCAGCAGCATTAACGCTGCTTTCTGCGTGACCTCTTCCACGCACTCTTTATCTTCGTTCGCCCCGTCCCCAAGAATGTAGATGGCTCCGAGTCGCAGCGCTCGTTCTTCGAATCTCGCTCTGGCATTTTCTCCAAGAACTAAGTAACGCTTATCAAAGCCACCCGTGATGCGTGGAAGAGCTTCGCGCGAGCCATAGAGTATCTCAACCGAATCGGGCCAGAGGTTTATGCGCGGAGAAGCCGGAAGTGTCTGAAACTCTTGATCATGCTCAACCAGACCTACGATATCGTCGGACAGCACGCAGAATCCCAGTCGTGCGAACGCAGCCGCCGTCGTCGATTTTCCCGCTCCTTCGGAACCAACAAAAACTACGCTGCGATCATTGATGTTCACTGCACTCGCGTGGAGACAAATGACACCGCGAAGACGCAGCAGCAATCCGAATACCGGGCCAAGCAGATAGCCAAGAGCATACTCCAACGTTAGTTTTTCGGGCCAATGACCCCAAACAGTGCTGAAATCTCGGTCCAGCCAAAACTCAACACCATCGCTGAACTGTATCTGAAAAAAATCGGCTTCGCCCCGCGCCCAGACTTGCAAAACGGGCTCGCCAACCTCATCAAGATACGAACTCGCGTAGCGTAGTTGGCGGTTACTATTCGCAGGATCGCCAGCCGGCGTTAATCCAAGGTTTATTTTTATGTCGGGGGATTTTTTTGATGACTTGGCGGGCATCAAGCCTTCTATCGGCAGGTTTGAGTGTAAAACCAAGCCGTAGGCTTCGTATTGGAAGTCCAGTTTACTGCTAGCAGTTGTTTTGTTATCGATGTGTTCTTTAGAAATCAAGCGCCTTCGTATGGCTGTTGCAGATATTGGGGTTGGGACGTCACGTTATTAAGCATGTGTATGTTTACGACCCATAGTTGCACCACCATCCTTATTACCATTCGGACCTACCGACTTGGTCAACTCTTGCACCTTACCATAGATGGTTAACGTCGGTCTCGAGTAGGGCTTTTCTCGCTTGCTATAGTCCGTTTGAGCCATTACCGATCATCTCCGCATCGAACTCGTCACTGCACGCTCTTCAACCACAGGTCTAAACAATATGGTCGAAATTCTTCCAGGTCAATCGTAACATGAAAACCGTCTAACATTGATGGCACAACGAAATCACATACTCGCTCCGAAAGCGGTTTCCTCCTAATCCATTGCAACCCACAATCCCGGACTTTTATGGCAGTAGGGTCCGCCGATAGCGGCGTCTTCGGCCGTAACCTGAGTCGTTCTGGCATTTTGTTTATCATTGCCTCTCTCAACAGTTTCTTTTTATAGGTCCACGGAAAAGCAGGAATCGCCAGGAGATAATCGACCATCCGCAAATCTAGAAAAGGGTAGCGCACCTCCACCGTGCAACGGGTTGCCCCCGGATCCTGTGACTCAAAAAAACTAGTCCAATGAGGAAGTAACATTGACGCGTGCGCCCAGGTGCGGCTCAAGTGCCGTTCGCAGGGAAATCCGGGCCCGGTGCATTCATTCCAGCGCTCTTCGAGGCCCTCACGCTTTATAAATTCAGGAGCGATCCAAGCCGGAAGTCCGTTTTGTCCCTTAACTTTGTCGGCAAACGACTGAATCCGGCTACGAATTCCTAGCCAGGGGAACGGCCGAATCCACAGAAACCACGCGGTTTCCGTCGCCAAACGGCTCCATTGTTGGCTCCGTCGGAGTTCTTTAATGTACGGCCACATTTGAAAATGCATCAAATTGTCGGCACCTTCGCCATTTAGTGCGACGCGGCACTCTGAGGAAACCATTTGAAAATATTCGAAGAACCCGGCGGACATTGGATCTTCGATGGGTTCCGATAAGTGGTATTTCGGATCTCCCCACTTTTCAAAAAATTGGATTTTATCGAGCGCCAGGTACCGGTTCGCGATCCCTAGATGATCGGCCAACTCGCGAGCGCATGCGGGCTCCTCGTCCGGGATCAACGAATCGTATCCCACCGTGTAGCTTATTACTTCGGGGACTCCACCGTGATTTCTGGAAAATTCCTGGGCTATGGTGGCCATAGAGCCGGAATCCAGTCCGCCGCTCAGGCAAATTCCTACGCGATCGGCCGGCAACCGATCCGCTATTGCAGCGTTGAGTAGCTCAGTGAACCTTTCTAGGTAATCTTCATTTCGGTTATAACGAATACGCTGTTGCGTCGGCGGATACCAATAACGCCTGATTTCTAACTTATCGCTTGAAACCAGGAGCGTATGGGCGGGGGGCAACCGCTGAATGTCGCGAAACGTCGTGGTGGCATTATTGTAGTTCAACCCAAAAAGTAAAAAATCCCCAACAGCCGACTCATTCAATTCCTTCGTTACTGCCGGATACTGCCGCACACAATCGAGCGTATTACTGAAAATAAAGACGTTGCCGATTCTTGCGTAATAAAACGGTTTGATACCGAAATGATCCCGGGCGCAAAATAGGGTTCTCGCCCCGGTGTCCCATATGCTGAACGAAAAATCCCCCCGCAAGTGGTCAACACACTGCGTTCCCCATGTGGCGTAAGCGCGCAGAATCAGCGCTGCGTCGGAGATAGGTCCATCTACCTCTTGGTCCTCGTTCTCGAGCTCTCTGATTAGGTCAGATCTAGAGCCCAGATGTACATCTGCTGTTATCCACAGTGATTCCAGTTGGGTAGGTTGGTGTTCGTTAAGCGGTTCCCCGAGAGTCCTCAGCATAGCGTGGCCGAGCCCAATCGGGTCCTCAGACCACACCTCTCGGGCATCCGGACCCCGATAGGCTAGGAAGTCCGTCATAGTGCGCAAGAGCTCTATTTCGACCGGACCTCCATCAGTGTGAAAAACTCCAACTATGCCGCTCAAAGATGCCCCGTTCTGCCCGCTCTCGTACCTGGTAACTAGATGGCTCAAACGCATCAAAATGGTTTGAGAGAGACAATGTTACCCTGAAATGTGAAAAAATGTTCCATTTCGGAACGATCGTTAAGTTTTATTCCGTGAACCTTTGTATTATCAATACCTTACAATGTTAGAATCCTAAGAACACGGCACATTAATTGCTCTGCTTCTTGCTGGGAGGTGTCAAGTGCATCGATTTCGTCTGCCACTACTTTTGTCCGCTTTGTTACTTACTACAGGTATCGCCTCGGCTGATACCCTGATTACTTATCAATTCACCGGAGGAACGTCCTTTGAGCTACCGGTTAACCCTGCTCCGACGGCATTTACTCTCGGCTCTGACTTTCAGGTGAACCCGATCAACCTGATGATCAATGGCGCGCCGTCGGGCGATTTCCTGGTGTTCTACAATGGCGATCCTGTTACCGGCAGCGGCGGTGGGTTTGGCGCATTCTCGTGTGGTAGCTGTCAGGATATAAGCGTGGTAGGCCCTCAGCTTTACTCTGGACCTGAAAATGCCCCCACGATGCTTGGTCTTGGCGATACCGGCGTAGCGCTCACTGACCCGGCTTCAGGATCGACATCGACGATTTCTACGCCTGGCACGCCCTCTACCATCACTACCCCGGAGCCATCGGTCACCATTCTTTTGAGTATTGGGCTCTTGGCATTTGGTCTAGCGGTACTTGGTTTCAAGCCGAGACTCGCAATTGCGGCCAATTAACCAGACTTAAAACACCTCCAATAGCGGCAAGCGCTTACGGTACTTGCCGCTATTTTTTTGCCTCGCCGAGCATTGGAAACTCTTCGCCGAATGCCGCGTAATGCTTATGCGCTTCTTCCGGCTCGTTGAGGGCGACTCCGTCGCATTCCACCCACGCATGAGCTTCAAATTTCTCTGCGCTCTTTCGCGTCCCGATCCGCACACTCGACGCGATTCCTTGCCGCCCCAGCAGCCACCACAGCGCCAGAGACTGCTCCAGGCACGCAGGGCTACCCCACGTGCGGTGGGCAGCCGATCGCACCATTCGCGCAGTTAAAGCGGCGGTTGATTCTGGCTGTGTTCTGCTCGATTGATCAGAACTAGCCGCTAGGGCTCTAGGTATGCGTTTTTGTAGGCTCGACTGCGTTGCGCGAAAACCGCGAAGCCGGAGACTGAGAGAAATAAATGGCAACAGCACCGCTGCACGCAGGAACAGTCCGCGCGCCCTTGGCTCCAACGCCTTAAATCGACGAACCGGTTCCCACATCGGAAGAAGTCACGGTCAGCAACCCATTGTCGGCTAATTTTTCGAGCAATTCGCTGAGGTGCTCGCGAAGCGTCTGAGCGTCGACGTCGTATTCATTTAGGAGTGCCTGGTAAGCGGCGTCAATATTTGCCGCCGTCGTCGCTAATTGCCACATTCGCGCACCAGTTTCGTCCAATCCGAAATAGCGCTCTGTTTCAATATTCAACAGCACCGCTTCCTTATCCAGAAAGCGCACCAGCACATGACCAGGAACACTCACCTTATCGCCAAACATCACCATCGCAGACCACCCACCTCGTCAATTGATGTCCCAACTGAAGCTGTCGCAATTGTATCGAATAGCGGACCGTTAGGTGTGGAATAGCTTACGCTCCCGCCTAAGTCGGTTCGACTGCATATATTCATTCTCGACGCCTATATAACTTGTAATTAATATACATAAATAGTAAAATCAGGGATGACCGTCACCCCAGAAGTCCCCCGCATCTCATCGCTCCACACCTGTTCTGTCCCTTTTAGTACTTCCAACCCGGCTACCTGCCCAAAGTTCCCAAATATCTCCTTCCTTCCGATACTCCAGCGATTTCCCTCCCTGGCACCAAAAAAACTGGCTCTGCAGTCCAACTCTTTTGTTTTCAGCCTGTTGTGAACTCTTTGGCGCTTTTTGCAACACCAATCCTTTGTTTTCAATGGTTTGTGGACTCTTTTGCGAAAAACACCGGGGGTGGGGGATATGTCGGCAATGGGTATGAACCGGGGGCATCCCTGACAGAATAGACCGGGAGCATTCCTGACACTGTTACCGCTGCCCCGAGGCAACTGGAAATACAGTGTGCTGCGACGGCGGCATCGGAATGTCGCCCTTTCGGTCGCGCCAAAGGATGGAATTCAACACTTCGTTGTTGGCCTCGTCCGCGTGCCGCCAGTCCATCGCGGCGGATGCCTTCGCGCCCGGCGCGGTCGCGGCGTTGCTCTTGAAGATTAGTCCGTTGCGAAGGTTACTGACATCCGCTTCAAATGGCTGTTGAGTAGGCGTGGCCGAAAAGAGCGAGGACATGATTGGAGCGTACGCGTCATTGTGATTCATCGGTGGCAAGCCCAGCAACGCTTCCATGGTGCGAACCATGCTCACCGTGGTGAAGAAACCATGCTCCACATAGGGATGTTCAACCGAGCCCGGCGCGTATTTACTGATCACCAGCGCAATGCTGCGATGCGCGTCCACGTGATCGGCGCCATCCTGCGCGTCATCTTCAACGATAAAAATTGCCGTGTCATCCCAGTAAGGACTATGCGACACCGCATCGACAACTCGCCCCACAGCAAGATCGTTGTCCGCCACCGAAGCCGACGGCGTTGGGAAACCGGGCCGCGTGCCGCTGGTGTGATCGTTGGGTAAACGCAACATCACGTAGCTCGGCAATTCCTGAGCTTTGGTATTCGCTTTTCGCGCGTGCACAAAGCCATCGAACTCGCGCAAAAATTCATCCGCTCGCAACTGGTCGGGATAATCGATTTTAAAATCCGCGAAGCGCGGATCGAAATGCCCACGCAATTCCGGTTTGGTAGCCACGTCGCGGCGCAGCACCGGGATCGGCCACGGATAAGGACTAAGCGTTCCGTTCGGTTCGCCCGTCGCCGCAGGCAGCGGCTCTCCTTGCTTGATCGCTCTGCGCGCGCAAGGACCACCGGCTGTAGATGGCGTGCCTTCCGTAGGGGGGGCCTCCGGGGTAAATTTATCTCCGCACCATTCGCTGGCCACGAATTCGCCATAGTGACGATAACTCAATCCGTGGCGTGCCACGTTGCCCCACAAATATCCAGTCCCCGGCTCATTCACGTCCGGTTCGTCGTGCTCCAGCGGATATTCATCAGCGACCATGCCCTCGAAATCGTAGGTGCGTTCGCGGCTGCGATAGGCGATCTGCCACGTTTTTTCGTTGTAGTCGCCGGCAATCGCCGCAGTCGACCACATGTGGCCGTCGCCGGAAACTTCGCCGGAATCGTAAAAATTGTCGAGCACGCCAAACTGCAAAGCCAGCTTATGCTCATTAGGGGTGATGTCTGCGCCGTAAAGAGTGAGCGACGGATCGCCGTTGCCTACTTTGAGGTCACCAAAAATCTGGTCGTACGTTCGGTTCTCTTTGATGATGTAAATGACATGATGAATGGGATTCGCGCCATCGTGAAACGGCAAAGCAGTTGGATCGGCGAGCAGTTGCATCTGCTCCTGTGCGACCCGCGTAAACTCCGGCAGATTTTTTTCGACTTCTGCCAGATTGATGCGCGCTAACGAACCGTGAAGCAAAGTTGGAATGTAGGGATGCAGCCTTCGGCGTTTGGAAGGCACCTTGGATATATCGGTTGCGTTCGGCCCACTGCCCAAGCCTTTACCGGTCGCGATGAGAAGATCGTTGTCCGCGACAGCGACGGCGAGCGTATACCATTCGGTCGGAATAAAACCCATAGCGATAAGTGGCTTGCCGAGATGCGCCCGGCCTTCAGCCAATGTGGTGGTGTCGAACACCGCAACGGAATCCGTTGCCGCGCTAGCTGCGAATAACCGCTTTCCATCTTTGCTTTGCGCGAGCGCATCTGTTTCATTGCCCGAGAATTCCTGTTTCGGAAGATGCGTCGAGAAAAACGTTTGAATCTTTCCTGTGCGTGGGTCGATTGCTGCAACGGAATCGGCATTGGCCAAAGCCACGTATAAGAATTTCTCGTCCGGAGAGAGCAGCATCGCGGTGGGGTGCGATCCGGGAGCAACTGGGCTTTTTGGCGCCAGTAACGAGATCCGTCGAACAACACTTTTGTGAACCAGATCAAGTTCGGCGACCTGCGAAGCATTCCACAAACTGCACCACGCATGGTGGCCATCGCGAGTCACCACCACGGTGTACGGAAAAGACGAAGGCATAGAGCGATGAGCACTCAGATCGAATTGCGCCAACTCTTTTCCAGACTCCGCATCGAGGAGTATCACATTGTCCGATAGATTGTTAGCAACCAGAAGCTGGTCTTTTTGATCCACTGTTCCTGAAATAACGGCGAGTCCTGCCGGATACGGAATGGCTCGCGACGCCGGAAGTTTGCCGAAGCCGCGTGCGACATGCGTCCCAGCCGGAACGGGCTGCAAAGATATTTTTATAAAACGATCGGGAGCAAGTTTGCCCTGCTCAAAGCGATACACCGCAATGCCGTTGCCGGTATTTCCGGGTTTCTCGCCGGTGGGATCGCTGATCGAGCCAACTGAAGCGTAGAGTTGCGTGCTATCGGAACTAAAAGCCAAACCCAGAAAATAACTCTGGTGTGCTTCTTCGCCAAGCCGGTCTTCCGGAAAATCCGCGACTTGATTTGTCTGCAAATCCAGGATGGCGATGGATTGCTTCATCCCTGATTCAGCGGTACCAAAGCCGTTGTTCAACAACGCGGCGTATCGGCCATCGGAACTCAACGCGATTGTTTCTGGGAAGCCGTTGGTACGTTGCGGCGCGCCAGGAGTGGGCTTGATTACCGCTTTGCTGGTCGGAAGCCGCGTGCGT
This sequence comes from uncultured Acidobacteriota bacterium, assembly GCA_963733775.1. GTDB lineage: Bacteria > Acidobacteriota > Terriglobia > Acidiferrales > UBA7541 > Acidiferrum. The sequence goes on from CAVTEE010000009.1 coordinate 253,724, forward strand.
TCCTGCTCTTGGCTCGCACCAACTTCGACAAATAGAACGAAACAGAGAAACACAAAGGTAATTTTAGTTCTAGCCGACAAGCCAGACCTCCATCGAGCCGTGATGGAGTCGGCCCGTAACAATCGATGCGACTGACAATTGAATCGCGGAATGGGCGGAAGCACAAGTTACAAAACTGCAACAATCAGAATGGGGCCAACAAAAATAGTGACAAAAATGCGGCCAGCTACCACGCAACTAAAGCTTCGAAGTTCAGAATCGAATTGACGGAAGGTTATTTAATTTTTGTGCCAGGGGAACCTCCGGCAGTTCTGACGCGGGTCTTGCCTTCCAGGTTGTAGGCAGTGTTGACCATGCCGAAATGCGAAAAAGCCTGTGGGAAATTTCCCAGTAGCCGGCGGTCCACGGGATCGTATTCTTCGGACAGTAAGCCGAGATCGTTGCGTATGGATAAGACGCGTTCAAAGACTTTGCGCGCTTCTTCATAGCGACCCTGGAAAGCGTAATTATCAGCCAGCCAGAGGGTGCAAGGAATAAAAGCGGCCTCGCCGTGCGGTAAACCATCGACCGCTGGATCTAGAGTGTAGCGGTTAACGAAGCCATTCTCGGAAAGCAAATGTTTCTCTATGGCATCAACGGTTCCGAGCAGGCGTAGATCGTTTGCGGGAAGAAAGCCGACAATGGCCATCATTAATAAGCTGGCATCGAGATGTTTCGAGCCGTAAAACTGCACGAAAGAATTCAGCTCAGCATCGAAGCCGTTGTTGCAGACGTCCGCATGAATTCTATCGCGAAGGTTTCGCCATTTTTCCGTAGCGGGATCGGGCACCCAACCCTGTTCGACACTCTTTACGGCGCGATCCATGGCCACCCAGGCCATCATTTTTGAATGGGTAAAATTTCTGCGAGGACCGCGAACTTCCCAAATGCCCTCGTCAGGCTCTTCCCACGAGGTTTCCAAATGGTCGAGGAGCGCGCGTCCAATTCCAGGGGACACGTCTTTATTATCAGACTTAATGCCGGCCTCTCGGCACAGATAAAGGGTGTCAATGATTTCGCCATAGACATCAAGTTGAAGCTGATTGTAAGCGGCGTTCCCGGTTCGCACTGGCGCGGAATTTTCGTAGCCCGGAAGCCACGGAAGTTCCAGTTCTGTAAGACGCCGTTCGCCGCGCAACCCATAAACAATGTTGAGTTCGGAGGGCTTGCCGGCTACTGCGCGCATGATCCATTCGCGCCAATCGCGCGCTTCCTCAAGATATCCGGCGATAATAAGCGCGTGAAGCGAGAGCGTGGCGTCACGCACCCAGCAGAATCTGTAGTCCCAGTTGCGAACGCCGCCAATCAATTCGGGAAGGGAAGTCGTGGGCGCGGCGACGATGGCACCGGTGGGGGCATAGGTTAGAGCCTTCAAAGTGATGAGCGAACGGGTTACTGCAAGTTTCGATGGGCCCGGGAAGGTGCAACGGCCGGCCCACTCGCGCCACCATTTTTCGGTGTCCGCGACAGTCCTTTCGAAGTCAAGAAACTGCGGCTCATCTCGATGCGATGCATACCAACAAATCTCGAATGGAACTTTTTGTCCGGCGGAAACCGTAAATTTGGAGGTGGTATGAAAATTTTCGCCACGAAGCTCGACCGGCGTACGAAGGCGAAGTGTGTCGGGTCCGGCGATGGCGACGAGACCATCATCTGTTTGGCGCACCCAGGGAACGATTGATCCATAATCGAAGCGAATAGCCAACGCCATTTTCATGGGCACTTTACCGCTTTGACCCACAACCTGACGCAATAGATCAGCCGTGCCGGTGGTAGGCGTCATGCAATCGACGAGCGTTACGGTGCCAGCTTCTGTTTCAAAGGTGGTTTCCAGGATCAAGGTGTCTTCCCGGTAGCGGCGATGAATGCGCTTGATCGGGCAGTCGGGCGTTATCAGCCAATAGCCGTGCTCCGAGGTGCCGAGCAGAGCGGCGAAGCAAGCTGCGGAATCGAAACTGGGAAGACAGAGCCAATCTATAGAACCCTCGCGCGAAACTAATGCCGCAGTATGGCAATCACCGATCATTCCGTAGTCTTCAATTCGCAATGACACGCTGAGGCTCCTTTGAAACAACTATTAGGATTCTAAATTACCTTCATGCGGTGCCGTCACGTAGATATGAAGGGCGATCTTTAAGGGAGCGGGCTGAACCGGCACCGATTCCCGTGGAAGTGGTCGACGATCGAGATGGCATGTTGTACCTCAATGATAGTGTCCCCTTTTGTCCTCAATAGAAATGTCCCCCTAATAGGGCCTCCGAAGGGAGGTCAGATTGGTGCGGACAGAGATGAGCAGAAGAGAGTTAGGAAGAGTGGAAGTGCTAGCGCGGGTGCGCAGCAAGCAACTGAAGGTAGTGGATGCGGCACGATTGATGCTGGTGAGTTACCGGCAAGCGAAGCGGCTGTGGAAGCGTTATCGGGAGGAAGGTGCTGCAGGTTTGAAACACCGCAGCGCCGGGCAAGCATCGCATCGCGCACACCCACAAAAATTTCGGGTCAAGGTGTTGCAGTTGGTGCGCGAAAAGTACGGTGGGCCAGTAGGCGAGCGGTTCGGGCCGACGCTGGCGGCGGAGCATTTGGCGAGCGAGGATGGGTTGCAGCTGAATGCGGAAACGCTGCGGCGTTGGATGCTGGCGGAGGGTTTGTGGAGTCGCGAGCGAAAGCGTCGAGCACACCGGCGACGGCGCGAGCGCAAGGAACACTTTGGAGAATTGGTGCAGATGGATGGGAGCTTTCACGCCTGGCTTGAGGACCGCGGTCCAGCGGGCTGCCTGATAGACATGGTGGATGACGGCACCAACACGACGTGGGCGCAACTGGGGGAGCAAGAGACCATCTGGGCGGTAGCGGACGCCTTACGCAGCTGGATCGAACGCTACGGAGTGCCACTGGCACTGTACGTGGACTGGAAGAATCTCTACCAGCGGGCGGCCAATTCCGGCGAGCGCTTGCGGGGAGAAGAACCGCTCACGCAATTTGGGCGCATGTGTGCGAAGTTGCGGATCGCCATCATCGCCGCGAGTTCGCCGCAGGCCAAGGGGCGGGTGGAGCGGGTTCACGGCACACATCAGGACCGGCTGGTGAAGAAATTGCGGCGGAAGGACATTCGCAGTCACCAAGCAGCCAATGTGTATCTGCAGCGGGAATATTTGCCGGAACACAACCGGCGCTTCATGCGCGTGGCTGCCCAACCGGAGAACTATCATCGCCGTGCGCCGCGGGCTGCAGAACTGGATCGCATTTTCCGGCTGGAGAGCGAACGGATCATTAGCCAGGACTGGGTGGTGCGGTACGACAATCGTTTTTTCCAACTGCAGAAGCAGAATCACAACTACGCGCCAGCACAGAGCAAAGTGTTGGTGTGCCAGGAGCGCCACGGTCGCATCACCATCGAGTACCGCGGAGAGGCTTTACGCTGGCAGGAAATTCCTGCACCCGCGAGACCACCCATGCTCAGTGCGCCTCGAGAACGGGTTCCCGCCGAGAACACAAAAAGGAAATGGACACCGCCAGTGCATCACCCGTGGCGGGAAGCCGCCCGCCGCGGGCTGGAGAAGCGCGCAAGGCAAACCAGCCGCGCAGCCGCGCGTGCGCCGCAACCGTCGTTGGCGTTGCCTTCCGCTTCGCCCTAAGCGCTCCGCCCTGCGGGCTTCGCAGGGCTTCGCTCCAAGGCAATGCCAACGATCTACAACCAGTAACAAGCAAAACTCAAAAGGGGACACTTCTAAAGAGGTAAGTATAGGGACATTTCTAAAGAGCTTTGACACGACGATCGAGATGGCATTGACTTTTGAGGCTGTATGCACGATTGTGTCTGCCTTAGTCCCCTGATTTCCAAGGCGTTACACAAAGGACGCGAGTATCAAATACTCGTGGAGTCGCAGGGAGTTGAGCGATTGCACAAAAGTGGGCTTCTATTGGACCTGACGTTAGCGAGCGATCCAGAGCTGCTATGCGTAGTGCGCGCTGCGATGGAACGATTGACGGAAGTGATTGGGTTTTCACCTCCGGAGTGTCGCGCCATAACGCGCGCGGTGGACGAAGCGGTGGCCAACGTGATGCGCCATGCCTATGGAGGCAGCCGGGACAAACGTATTGACGTGTCTTGCAAGCGAATCTCAGGCATGGTAAACGGGATACCACGAGAAGGCCTGGAAATCGAATTGCTCGACCAAGGTGCGCCCTTCGATCAAAAAAAACTGACCGCTCGGTCCCTGGATGAAGTCAAGCCTGGGGGACTGGGACTGCATTTCATTCGAGACAGCATGGATGTAATGGAACACAGTCGCGAAAACAGTGTGAACCGGCTGCGGTTAGTGAAATATTTCAGTACAGAAGAAAAAGGTCAGAAATCCCAAGGAGAGTAACTTTGCAGATTGCCGCTCGCCGGTTAGACCAGGTCACCATCTTCGACATTACAGGACACATTGATCTCGCCAACTCCCCCGAGTTGCGCAAGGTATTGCTAAAGGAACTGAAGGAAACCAAGACGCCGCGGGTAATTCTGAATTTAACGGGCGTGCGCTACATCGACAGCTCGGGTGTGGCTTCGCTCGTAGAAGGATTGAAGGCCGCACGCGACCAGGGTCTACGTTTTATTTTGTATGGCTTGAGCCCATCGGCGAGAGAAGTGTTACAACTGTCCCGATTGATAAAAATTTTTGAAGTATTCGACAACGAACAACAGGCTTTGGCTTAGATTCAGCGGACAGTGGCACGTAAGATCGAGGGCTCTTGGCGTTCGTCGCTCAAATCGGTTCCGGGGTCATAGGTGGCCTTGAATATCTGGGCTCACTAGCGGATTTGGGCGGTAAAGCCGCTTATTACACGTTTGTCGCTCCTTTCCAGGGAAAGCCTGTTCGTATGCAGCGGGCTATTTCGCAGGCCCTGGATGTGGGAGTCCGCGCATTACCTATTCTTTCACTAATCACATTTTTCATCGGATTGATTCTGGCGCTGCAAAGCGCTTACGAATTGCGAAAATTCGGGGCGATAAGTTTCGTGGCCAGCGCGGTGGCGATTTCAATGACGCGCGAACTGGGTCCTTTAATTACCGCTATCGTGGTTATCGGACGGTCGGGATCGGCGTTTGCGGCGGAAATCGGCACGATGAAAGTTACGGAAGAAATTGACGCGCTGGAAACCATGGCGGTCAATCCCATCCACTTTTTGGTGACGCCAAAGTTTCTGGCCATGATTGTCATGCTCCCCTGCCTGACCATTTGGGCGAACTTCATGGGGGTGTTGGGCGGCGCCTTGTTTGGCGTAGCCCAAGCGGATTTCACTTTTCTTCGTTATATCCAGGCCTCGGTGGATGCACTTTTCCTGCGTGACATTATCAGCGGCCTGGTGAAGAGTGTGATGTTTGGCGTGACCATTACCGCGGTGGGTTGTCACGAAGGACTGGCCACCGGAGCGGGTCCGGAACAAGTGGGGCGTTCCACGACCAGAGCGGTCGTGATGTCGATTTTTCTAGTTGTGGTGGTGGATTTAATATTTACCGCGCTGTTCTTTTTTGTGAGTGAGCATTAACCGGGAATTCTTTGATGATCGAAGAATTAGAAGACGACGCTTCGCCGGAAGTAATGATTTCGCTGCGGGATCTGCGAGTAAGTTATGGGGAGCGCGAAATATTGCATGGCGTCAGTTTCGACGTGATGCGCGGCGAGACAATGGTGATTCTAGGCGGCTCGGGGTCGGGGAAGAGCACGCTGCTGCGAACATTGGTGGGACTGGAAAAGCCGAGCTCCGGGGAAGTGATTCTGCGGGGGAAAAATATCGCTACCGCTTCTGACGAAGACATGGACGAGATTCGCAAGAAGCTGGGAATGTCTTTTCAAGGGAGCGCGTTGTTCGGGTCCATGACGGTCGGTGAGAATGTGGCGCTGCCGTTGCGCGAGCACACCAAGCTGGAAGATTCGACGATAGAGATTATGCTCCGTTTGAAATTAGAGCAGGTAGGGTTGGCGGGGTTCGAAGATTACAAACCTTCCGAGCTGAGCGGAGGGATGAAGAAGCGCGCGGCGGTGGCGCGAGCGTTAGCGATGGATCCGGAGATTTTATTTTTCGATGAGCCGTCGGCGGGACTTGATCCGATCATCGCGGCGGGCATCGATCAGTTAATTCTGGAATTGAAGCGGGCATTCAAGATGACTATTATCGTGGTCACTCACGAGCTGGCCAGCGCCTTTCTGATTGCGGACCGCATGGTGCTGATCGACAAAGGAAATGTTGAGGCTATCGGGACCGTGGATGAAATGCGGAGCAGCACGCAGCCGCGCTTGCGACAGTTTCTGGATCGCGTGCCGGAGCCGGAAGTAGCCCGGGAAATGGATTATTTGCAGATGTTGACCAAGCAGTCGGGCCATAACCGGGGTGCCACAGCCAAGAGGAGTGCGTGATGGAGACAAGACGGGAACAAGCACTGGTGGGGTTATTTGTAATTGTCGCGACAGCGGTTTTGGTTGCGACAGTGTTTGGCATCAGCGGCGCTTTCGGGCGAACGGCGAAATCTTTTCATGCGTACTTTCCCTTCGCCGGAGGCTTGGAAGTAGGCTCGACGGTGCGCTACGCTGGCGGGCCGAAAGTCGGGCGTGTAGAGAAGTTGCGCATTAATCCGCAAAATCCCGCGAACATAGAAATCACGCTGGCGGTCCAGACCGATTTACCGGTCAAGACGGATAGCCATGTCAGGATCATGAGCATGAGTCCGCTGGGCGATAACCATCTGGAGATCGTGCCGGGAAGCCCGCAGGCGGAGTTGGCGAAGGATGGCGCGACACTGCCGGCAGACCGGTATCTGGATTTGAACGCCATTACGGAACGGATCAATGATCTGGCTCCCGAGGCCCAACAGCTCTTGCACACCTTGAATGATCGCGCGACAGAATTGAAAATAACCATTGCGCGGGTCAACGATCTTTTGAACGACGACAATCGGTCGAATCTATCGGGGACGTTGGCGCAAGCCCATCAGATGCTGGCGGAAAATCGTCCGGCGATAAAAGCTACGATTGGGCATATTAATGCTAGTAGCGAGAAATTGGGTCCGCTGCTGGATGATTTGCGCAAGACCTCGGCGGAAGCCAACAAGACTTTGGACCACGTGGACAGCTTGATCGGAGAAAATCGGGCGGACGTTCGGCAGGCGGTGCTGGAACTGAGGAAGTCGTTGACTAATGTAACCGATTTGACCGGGCGAATTGATCAGACCCTGGACGTGAACTCCGAGAATATCGATGAGATGTTAGGAAACTTCCGGGACGCAAGCGAAAACCTGAAGGAGTTCACAAAGACGATCAGGAACAAGCCGTACACTTTGCTGCGAGCGAGCAGTCCTCGCGAGCACAGAACGGGTGAGCCGCAATGAAGACCAGAACTTTGGGTTCGAATGGCCGGCACGCAAAAGGGAACCGTGAAAATATTTTTCGTTGGAACAATGTTAAGCCGGCTTGTTGCGTGTTGGTACTGACGCTTGGAGGACTGACGGCCGGATGCGGCGGGGCGCATCCGATGCAATATTATCAATTGACGGTACCGACAGAGAAACCGCACGCTGAGGCGAACGCGTCGGGCGTTTCTCTGGCCCTGGGGCCGCTGGTGGCCTCGCATCTCTATCGCGAAGATCGCATCGTTTATAGCGCTGGCACCCAGCGAATGGGCACATACGAGTACCAGCGCTGGTCCGAACCTCCAGCGGAGATGATTGAGGAAGTGTTGCTGAGAGAGCTGCGGGCTTCGGGCCGTTACCGTGATGTTTCTTTGCAGCGCAGCAGCAGTCGCGCGGACTATGTCCTACACGGCAGATTGTACGATTTCAAAGAGGTGGCCGGGGAGCCGCTTCAGGCGCGGGTAACAGCGGAATTTGACTTGAAAGATGTGAAGTCCGGCGCGACCGTGTGGTCGCATTATTACAACCACGATGAAGCGGTAGGCGGCAAAGATGTGCCGGCGATGGTTGCAGCGTTGGACCATAACGTTCAAAGATGCGTTGAGGAGATCAAGGCGAGCCTTGATCAATACTTCTCAAGCCAGCCCGCGAGCAAATAGGCAAAAGCATAAGTCGCCGCTGCACACTGCAAGAATTGCGAATAACGAATTTCAAATAGCAAATACGCAGTCAGGCGTGAGGCGCTGCAGGTTGCGCGCCGGAGATGGCTTTGGTTTGGGTGCGGCCGGGCACGATGCTCTTCACAATTACGTACAGCACCGGAATGAAGATCAGGTTGAGCGTTGTGGCGGCCAGCATGCCACCAAACACGGTAGTGCCTACCGAGATGCGGCCTGCTCTTCCGGCGCCTTGAGCTAAAACCAGCGGAAGGACACCCAAGATAAATGCCAACGAAGTCATCAGAATGGGGCGGAGACGTATGCGCGCGGCCTCGACCGCAGCGTCTATTATGGACATTCCCTGTGCCCGCAATTGCTCGGCGAATTCGACAATCAGAATGGCGTTTTTGCTGGCGAGGCCGATCAGCATTACGAGACCGATCTGGCAATAGACATCGTTCTGCAATCCACGCAGAGCTTGCAAGCCGATCGCGCCCAGCAGCGCGACAGGAACGGCTAGCAGTACGATGAACGGCAGCACGAAACTTTCGTATTGCGCGGCCAGCGTGAGATAGACGACGACCAGACCGAGCCCGAATAAAATTGTGGCTTTGCCGCTGGATTGCAGTTCTTCCAGCGAGAGACCACTCCACTCGAAAGTCATTCCATTGGGAAGGCTTTTTCTCGCCAGCGCTTCCATGTCGGCGATGCCATCGCCGGAACTACGGCCGGGTGCGGGGGAGCCATCGATTTCAGCGGATCTGAACAGATTGTAATGGCTGATGACTTGCGGATTCGCGGTTTGCTCCACGGTGACAAGGTCATCGAGAGGAATCGTTTTTCCAGTGTCGGAACGCACGTAATACTGGTCGATGGCTTTCGCGTTGGAGCGGAAACGGCCGTCGGCTTGAATGTAAACGCGGTAAGAGCGATTGTTGAAATCGAAGTCGTTTATATACACCGAGCCCATGTACACCTGAAGCGCGTCGGTGATTTGACTGAGCGGAACTTGAAGGCTTTTGGCTTTTTCGCGATCGAGGCGCACGAGATATTGCGGGTCGTTGGCGGTGAAACTGGTGAATAGGCCGGCCAATGTTTTGCTGCTGTTGCCTTCCCCGACCAGTTTATTAGCGGCATCAGCGATACTCTGCAGAGAATTGCGACCGAGATCTTCGAGCTCAAATTGGAAGCCGCCAAATTGTCCCAAGCCCTGCACCGCAGGCGGATTGAAGGGAATTACCAATGCTCCAGGAACGCCAAACAATTGGGGGCGAAGACGCTCAATAATGCCGGCGGAGGAGTGCTCATCCCCTTTGCGTTCCTCGAAGGGCTTGAGGCTGGCGAAAACGATGCCACGGTTCGGAGCGCTGCCTGAGAAGCTGAAACCGGTGATGGAAAACACGCTGTCGATTTCGTGAACTCCGGCGAGCACTTTTTCTACCTGGGTGCAGATATTTTTCGTGTAGTCCAGCGAAGCGCCTTGCGGTGACTGCACGATCACGATGATGTAACCCTGATCGTCCTCAGGAATAAATCCACGGGGAACTTTCTGGTAGATCCAGTAGGTAACACCGAGAAGCGCGAAGAACACCAGGACGGCGGCGAAACGCCAGCCAATGACGCCTCGCACTGTTTTGCGGTAGGCGTTGGTCCCAGATTCGACGACGCGATTGAAGGCTCTAAAGATACGGCCCTGCGCGCGCTCGCGATGATGACCGAGCAAAATTGCCGAAAGCGCGGGGGTAAGAGTGAGCGCATTGAAAGCGGAGATGGCTACGGAAAACGCGATAGTCAGCGCGAACTGGCGGAACAGGATGCCGGTGGTACCCGGGAACAATGCGACGGGCACGAATACGGCCACCAGAACCAAGGAAGTGGCGATTACCGCGCCTGCCACTTCTTTCATGGCTACCGAAGCGGCATTGTGGGGCTCGGTTATGCCCTCGACGATATGACGCTCCACGTTTTCGATAACTACGATGGCGTCGTCGACGACTAGTCCGGTAGCGAGGGTGATGCCGAACAGAGTTAGAGTATTGATGGAGAAGCCGAGAAGCTTCACGAAAATAAATGTGCCGACCAGCGAGACCGGGATGGTGACCGCAGGAATGAGGGTGCTACGCCAATCCTGAAGAAATATGTATATGACGAAGATGACCAACAGGATGGCTTGAAGCAGAGTGACGAGCACATCTTTGATGGACTCGCCGATAACCGTGGTGGTATCGAAAGCGACGGCGTATTTAAGGCCCGGCGGAAAAGTCTTGGAGAGCCGCAGTAACTCCTCTTTCGCGAGTCTGTCGACGTCGAGCGCGTTCGCGCCGGGCAGTTGGGTTACGCCGATGCCCACTGCTTCGTGCCCGTCATAGGTCAGGTCGGAGCTATAGTCTTCGGCCCCTAGCTCGGCGCGACCTACGTCTTTCAAGCGCACCAGAGTGCCGTTTGCGCCGGTCTTGAGAATAATATTTTCAAATTCGGATGGTTCGGTGAGGCGGCCAATAGCGCGAACGCTGATCTGATAAGCCTGTCCGGGGGGTAACGGAGCTTGACCAACCTGGCCCGCGGCGACTTGAACGTTTTGCTCTTGCAGCGCCGCAAGCACGTTGGTTGCGGACAATCCGCGTTGGGCCATCCGTCCGGGATCGAGCCACAAGCGCATGGCGTATTTGCGTTCTCCAAAAATAAATACGTCGCCGACACCGGGGACGCGCTTGACGGCGTCCCTCACGTAAATATCGAGATAATTGCTGAGGAACAAACTGTCGTAGGCGCCATCCGGGGAATACACACCGGCGCCGAAGACGAAGCCGCCGAGTTGTTTGGTGATGATCACGCCGGTGTTTTTTACGGTGTTTGGCAAACGGCCAAGGGCCTGGTTGACGCGATTCTGGACATCGACCGAGGCCAGGTCTACGTCACGAGTTACATCGAAGGTTACGGTGATTTGGCTGGTGCCGTCATTTCCGCTGGTAGAGGTGATGTACTTCATACCTTGCACGCCGTTGATGGCTTGTTCCAGCGGGATAGTGACGGCGGATTCGACGGTCTGGGCGTTTGCCCCGATATAGCCACTGGAAACTACCACTTGCGGCGGTGCGAGGTCCGGAAATTCGGCTACCGGAAGAGACGGAATGGAAATTGCGCCACCAAGAATAATCATCAAGGCGCAAACGGTGGCAAATACGGGCCGGTTGATGAAGAAATCAACAAACAAACGGGGAATCCGCCTTCCGTGGGGAGTGATTCGTTATAGGCATGGTTTCAGCGGGCCTGGTGTCCAGCATCTTTTTCCGTGTTGTCAGGAGCGGGTGCGGCGCTAGCATTCTGAATTTGTTCCGCGACGGGCATACCGTCCTGCAAAAATTGGGTACCGGAAACGATGAGATGGTCACCGGCCTTTAAGCCGTCCAGGACAACGTAATCGTTGCCGACGGTGTCGCCGATGGTCAGGCCTTTTTGACGCGCGAAAGTACCCGCACTCTCTTTTACGGCCACGAACACAAAGAAACGTCCGTTGATTCGGGTTACCGACAAAACTGGAACGACGGGACCTTGGTGATTGCTCCAGACAACTTGGGCGCGCATTTGCTGGGAGACGCGCAATTGGCCTTTAGGATTTTCGATGGAGGCTTTGGCCAAGATAGTTTGCGTATCGTTATCAACCTCGGGAGAAACGAAAGTGATGCGTGCGTCGCTGACGGGCTTGCCAGATTCGTCCAGCAAATGAACCGGCAGGCCAACACGAAGATCCTTGCCGCGTTCCGCCGGGACGTAAATGTAGGCCTCTAGGGTGCCGGGTTCGTCCACGGTGGTCAGCAAGGTAGTTACTGCCACACGGTCACCTTCGCGCACTGGAATGTCGCCAATAATTCCAGACATGGGAGCGGACACGCGATAGTAATGCAGTTCGACTTGCTGCTGATTCACCTGCTCACCCAGGGACTTGAGCTGCGCGACGGCGGCGTCATAAGCGGTCTGAGCATTGTCAAATTCCTGCTTGCTCACAACTCCGGCTTCAAACAGTTTACGTTCGCGCTCGAGCTGCGTTTGGGCATAGCGAAGATTGGCTTCCTGTGCTGCACGGCTGGCCACCTGGCTGCCTAGGGTGGCTTGCTGCTTCAGGGGATCGATCTGCAGGAGCGGAGTGCCGGCCTTGACGCGGTCGCCGGACTTCACGAAGATTTTGGTGATTTGGCCTTCGACCTGGGGATTGATGACGGCGGAGTGGCGCGATTTCAGGATGGCAAGGTATTCGCTGCTGTCGGAGATTTTCTGCGCTTGAACAATCTGCACTTGTACGGGCATGGCCTGCATGGCAGGTCCAGCCGGACCCGCTGGATCCTTTTTGCAAGCGGCAGCGAGCGCCAGCAATGGCAACAAGAAGCCAAGGGCCAATTTAAAACGGACAGAGTTCGATGAGATTCTCGTGCCGCTTCCGGACATAGTTTAGGGGTTTCTCCGTCAAACGTACCGAAAAGTGTACGACAGGGTAAGTCTGTCACCAAGTCGAGGTTGAGGCTGTCTATTTATACGCAGCATGACACGATTTGTTACGTCCGAAATTAGAGGTTGGTGGGATCTTTTTAATAAAAATCGCGCGAATTGATGCGCTTGCCGGAGAGGCCTAACTGCAGAACGTCCATCTGCTCGGGGCGGTCGAAGACTTTTCCGGGAAAGAGGGATTTCATCAGGACGCGTACCCCGCCGAATGCCACTCCAAACACGATGGCGACCAGCATGAAGACGCCAGTGGCAATGATGATTTTGGCAAGCACGGTGGTTATCGGGGGATCAGTGATGGTGTGCGTCGGTTCGTTCCAGGTTACTTGGGTTTCGTAATTAACAGCATCGCGAAGGCGAGCCGCGTAGGCGCGGGATGTCGGGGCAAGTACGATGGCGAGGAGCGTGCCTTTGCGTTCAATGGAAGTTCGGTCGGCATTCGCTGAAGAGGGAAGAGCCTGCTCGAGATGCTTCCAGTGCAAACCGGCGAGTTGCGGGGTGGGGTAATCGATCAGCAGAACTACGGCGGCGTCGGCTTGTTTTTGATATTGCGCAAACATCGCTTCGGCACCGGAGGAAAAGCCAGCGTTAGCAGATAATGCCTGGTATTCGGGACGGTTCAGGGTGGACAGGGCGGAGCGAAAAGCGGCCGGTCCCAGAGCATACTTTTCTGTTCCAGAAATGAGGTCATGCGCCGGCAAATAGTTCGGTATAGGCGGCGCAGGGGTTTTATCGGCTTTAGCGTTTATCTGTTTTGACAATGCATCCAGATCATCCGGGGTCAGCCCCGCAGAGTTGTCGATGACGAGCAAAATATTTCCAACCAGGGCGACCCGCTTCTTGTCCGAGGAAGTGTCAAAGGGCGTGGAGCACGGCGCTAAGGCGCTGGATTGTGGGCAACTGTTTTTTGGGTCTTGAAAGAATGTATAGGCTTCATAGGCGCCGCTGGAATCGTGCAAACGGTAGATGGTGAGAGTGACGACCGCATTGCCGTTCGAGTACGCTCGCGTTTCCGCGCTTTCCAATCCAGATTCCGTGAGTATGTCTTTGGTGTCAGGTGGAATGACGGGTGACTGAACGGCGTTGCTTGCCGTCAATTTGCCGAAATGCGCCGGAAGAATGTTTTCGGCGCGCAGGGAAGGCCCCAGCAGAAGAAGGGCAATCACCAACGAAGCCGGCAGCAATCGGCGTGGCAGCAATGAGCGGGTAGACATAGGGCTAATTAAATAGATGCAACAAGGTTACTGTGCGTTAGGCGAATGTTCAAGTTTGGCGCTGGCAGAGCGGGGAGCTGCCGGCTTGGAGGGGCCATTGAACGTGACGCTGTTAAGGCTTTGCAAATAGCTGGCGACGCCCTGGTATAAGCCCTCAGCGACGCGTTGCCGGTTCTCCGGCTGCTTGAGAAGTTGTTCGTCGGCCGGATTGCTGAGGAAAGAGATCTCCGTAAGGATGGAAGGCATGTCCGCGCCGATCAACACCACGAATGGAGCTTTGCGAACGCCGCGATTCTTGACGGTTTTGTTGGCCTTTTGCACGCGTTGGGACAAGGAAGCTTGAATGTCCTCGGCGAATTCTCTGGATTCGTCAATTTTTTCGTTTCGGGCGATTTTCTTGACCAGATCTTCGAGGTCGTGAATACCCACGTTGGCAACGGCGTTTTCTCGCGCTGCCACTTCCATGGCTTCGGGAGAGCCTTTCAAATTCAAATAGTAAGTTTCGATACCGCGGGCGCCGTGATCCTGGCTGGAGTTCGCGTGTATGGAGATGAAGAGATCGGCGTGCGCTTCATTGGCGATGGCGGTGCGCTCTTCCAGGGGAATAAAAGAATCATCCGAGCGGGTCAAGACAACTTCCGCGCCGGGTAAGCGCTGTTTGATAATTTTGCTGAGACGAAGGGCCACATCCAGGCACAAATCTTTTTCCATCAGGCCTGTTGGGCCGATGGTGCCGGTGTCATGGCCGCCGTGACCGGCGTCAATTACGATGCGGCCGATTTTGAGGCCGAGGGCACGTGTAAGCGTGGATTGGCCGTCGTGAGTTGGTCGCGGGGCGATGGCTGGCTGATCAAGGTCAGGTTTAGAGGTGCTCTTGGATACTTTCAGGGCGGTGGGCTGCGAAGGGCGAACAAGAGTGTCGCTCATGCCATCCGGCGCAATGGTGCTCGCCTCGAGGCCGCGGAGTTCGGTGGTCTCGTGGATATTGGAGGAGTTATGAGAAGCGCGCGCGATTTTCAGAATTGCCGGCGGCGGCTGCTTTCGGTAGAGATCGATCAAGAGTTGCGGCGGATTCGGTGAGACAGAGGCCACGTATTCCTTGACGCGGTTCACATTGAGGACAATCCGGACGACACCGGCGTGATTTTGCGCCACGCGAATCCCGGTTAGTACGTCGCCATCTACGTTGGCATTTTCGTGCGCCACTTCGCGGGCAACTTCAGAAGTGAGTCGCGCTTCACGCAAATCAAAAAAAATCCGCTCGGGATTTTCCAAGCGTCCAGAGTTGTAATGCACGACATCTTCCAGGTCGATGGTCACGCGGGTGGCGTCTTCCGTTACGGCGCTGCGAATGCGGCGCAGCCTGGGAATGCCAACGGAGCGAGATGTCGTTGGCGAAGGCGGAAGGGCGTCACTGGACTCATCTTTAGGCAGGCCTGCTTCGGCGGCGGCAACGTCGGAGGTGGCTTTATCTTTCTCTTTGTCAGGCGAGGGCTTGGAACTATTTTCCAGCAATGCTAATTCCGCGACACCTTCCTGCGCTTCGAGCTTTCTGGGGGAGCGCGGAAAGCGCTTGAGAAAATCCTTATAAGTCTGAGTGGCGCCAGCATAATCGGCAAGCTGATCGCGCTGGAGCTTCGCGCAGACCAGCATGGCGTCTGGAACGTGGCGGCTGTTTGGATATTCATGCAACAGGAAACGGTAGGAGTCTGCGGCGTTTTGATAATAGTTCCGGCCAAAACGTTCGCCCATTTCGGTGTAGAGCTGGGCAATAGCTAGCAAAGCCTCGGGCACTTCGTTGGCGCGCGGAGTAATCAGGTAAACGCGACGATAGCTGGAAACCACTTGGCGATAATCGCCAAGGGTTCGCTTAGTTACTGGCTTGAGATTTAAGGTGGTACGCAATTGCTCAGCGCGCTGGAATTGCGCGGCGGCCTGGCGCCTTACGGTGGCGGTCGGCGCCGAAGGTGATGCGGAGACGATTAAGGGATAAAAACACAACAGGACGAAAAACGGCGAAACGAGGGCGAACATCTTTTTGAGACTATTTGCGGCGGATGGAATCGCGCTCGGCATTTTCTTTTCGGGGTCGTTCGCGAACGACAAACTACGCTGTTAGACGACTCTTTGTCTCAATCGTTGTTGAAAATAATTCTGCCGTTCGAATCGGTTTCCCGTCGAATGGGACGTCGCCAAGTGTCGGTGAGGCGTCCCGAACCAGGTTGGAAGTAGGCATTCTGCACTTTCTGCACGTAGTTGCGAGTTTCGCGGAACGCCGGAATACCATGGGCCCGGTCGACCGCGCCTTCACCTGCATTGTACGCCGCCAGGGCCATGTCCAGGTTGCCATTATACCGGTCCAGCAAGGTCTTGAGATAATGAACACCGCCGTCGATATTCTGTTGCGGGTTGAAGACGTCATTTACGCCGAACCGGCGCGCTGTAGTGGGAATTAGCTGCATGAGACCACCGGCGCCTTTGTTCGAATAAGCGGCGGGGTTCCAGTTGGACTCCGTCTGGATAACCGCTCGGATCAGCGCGGGGTCGACGCGATGGCGGTCGGCTGCTTCGCGCACGAGTTTTTCAACTCCGTCTCGATCCATGTAGACCGATGGATGGGTCCGTCCCGCGAAGGGAGCTTCGCGGGGCAGGTAAAAATTGGTGTGCCTTGGGGCGGCCAAATTTATTTTTACCGGGGGATCGGCGTTGATAAACAGACGGCGCCCGCTAAGGTCCGTGCTGGCAGCAATTTGTGCATCAACTGGCAATGCAAACAAGCTAAGCGCTCCTAGAGCTACAGTTGCCGATAGTGCGGTGAGCTTAAACATAAGGGCCAGGGAAGGCTGGTGTTCAATTCGAAATTGGTGTTCGCGACGAGTTAGAAAAGCAGATTACTTGTCGCAGTTTTGAGGGGACGCTGGGCGATTAATGCCCGAACAAAGCAGTCTGAGAGCCCACGGACCCTCTTTCCAGCGCTGGCGCGATTATAGCAACGGCTCAAGAAGGGACGGAATAGAACGGAGGGTACTATTTAGAGCGGATGTGTCTTTTCCGCCAGCCTCGGCGAGGTCCGGGCGGCCGCCGCCGGAACCGCCGACTTGCTTGGCGAGCGCCTGTATCAGCTTGCCGGCGTGGACTTTAGCGGTTAGGTCCTTGGTTACGGCTACGATCAGGGCTACTTTGTCGCCATCGGGCATACCCAGGGCGATGATGCCGGAACCAAGCTTTTGCCGGAGGCTGTCCACGAGCTGGCGCAGGCCGTCGCGGTCCACGTTTGCGACTTCGGCGGCTAGTACTTTTACGCCTTTGATGAGCTGGGTTTTGGCGGCGAGTTCGTCGAGTTGACCTAACGCGCCTTTGCGCTTCTGTGACTCTAATTCTTTCTCCAGCTGTTTCGCAGTCTGCGAGAGTTTTTCGACAGTGCTCAGAAGGGCGTCTTCACCGACGTTGAGTTGACTGGCGAGCTGGCTCAGGAGACGCGCCTGATTCTGGTAATGCTCGAGCGCACCAGTGCCGGTTACGGCCTCGATCCGACGGACTCCGGCAGCGACCGATTGTTCACTAACAATTTTCAGGACGCCGACATCGCCAATGCGGTGCACGTGGGTGCCGCCGCAAAGCTCCTTGCTGTAAAAGCCGCGGGGGGCGTGGGGATCGGGAATGGTTACCACGCGAACGTTGTGCTCGGGATATTTGTCGCCGAAAAAGGCCAGGGCGCCGGAGGACAAGGCTGCCTCCAGGGAAGTGACGTTGGTTTCGATCGCGGTGTTCACACGAATTTCATCGTTGACCTGTTGCTCGATGTCGCGAAGTTCCTGAGGGTCGACGGCCGCGAAATGGGTGAAATCGAAACGCAGGCGTTCTGGAGAATTGAGGGAGCCGGCTTGCTTGACGTGGGTGCCGAGGGTGTTGCGCAGGGCGGCGTTGACAAGGTGCGTGCCGCTGTGATTGCGCATGATGTGGGTGCGACGCTGAGCGTCAGCGATAACGGTGACGCGGTCGCCTACATGGAGGGTTTCTTTGGCGGTGACGCGATGAGCTATGAGGCCGGCCACGGGATAGAAGGCGCCGCTTACGTCAGCGACCCGTTGCGTGCCGGACTTGTCGTAGAAGCCGCCGATGTCAGCCATTTGTCCGCCGGATTCGGCGTAGATGGCGGTGCGGTCAAGGACGACTTCGCCGCTTTCACCGGCTTTGAGTTCGTTGACGGAGCCGGCTTTGGTGATGATCGCTTCGATGCAGGAATCTTTGGACGTAGTGCTGAAATAAAAGCACGGCTCGGTTTTGAAAGTTTCCGCAATTTTGGCATAGGCCGGATTTGCGGTTTCTTTGGAGGTGCCTTTCCAGGAAGCGCGCGCACGAGTGCGTTGCTCTTGCATGGCGCGTTCGAACGCGGGCCATTCGACGGTGATACCGGAGTCGCGGGCGAGGTCTTCGAGAAAATCGCGCGGCAAGCCGTAGGTGTCGTAAAGCATGAAGGCTTTTTCGCCGGAGAGCGAAGCGGATTTAGTGTCGCGAGTCGTGGAGGCTTGCGTGCCATCTCCGGTGAATTCCGCGAATTTTTTGAGGCCGACGGTGATGGTACGAGAGAAGCGTTGTTCTTCACCCAGCAAAATTTGTTGGACTCGGGTGAAATTTTCTTCCAGTCCAGGGTAGGCGGCGCCCATTTCGAGCTTCACCGCTTCAGCCATAGCGGGGAGAACAGTGGCTGGCGCGCTGACAGAGGACTGCAAGAGATTGGCGTGGCGCAGGGCACGGCGAATAATTTTGCGAAGGACGTAACCCCGGCCTTCGTTGGAGGGGACGACGCCGTCAGAGACCAGGAATGTGGCGGCGCGGGAGTGGTCGGCGATGATGCGTAGAGACGCGTCGGAATCCGGAGCTTTGCCGTAGCGCGTGCCGGTAAGTTCAGCAGCTTTCTGTATCAAAGGCTGAAATAAGTCGGTGTCGAAATTGCTGAGTTTGCCTTGAATTACGGCGGCAACCCGTTCGAGACCTGCACCGGTGTCGATGGAGGGCTTCGGCAAAAGAGCGACTTTGCCCGACGAGTCGCGATTGAATTGCATGAAGACCAAATTCCAGATTTCAACGTAGCGCCCGCAATCGCAGGGGAACTGGCAATCGGCGTGGCCTTCGTCGGAGGCGATGGCGCCCATATCGTAATGGATTTCGCTGCAGGGGCCGCAGGGACCGGTGTCGCCCATGGCCCAGAAATTCTCTTTCAGGCCGGGTATGGGGACGACGCGCTCGTACGGGACATTTTGGGCGAGCCAATGAGAGGTGGCTTCTTCATCAACGCCCAGCTTGACGCCGGGTGCGATTTCAGCGCCGCCGAAGACCGTAATGTAAAGCTTGCTTTTGTCGAGGGCGAACCAGTCTGGCGAGGTGACTAGCTCCCAGGCGAAAGCGACCGCTTCCTTTTTGAAGTAATCGCCAAATGAAAAATTGCCCATCATTTCAAAAAAGGTGTGATGGCGCTTGGTGAAGCCGACGTTTTCGAGATCGTTGTGTTTGCCGCCTGCGCGCACGCATTTCTGAGCGGTGGTGGCGCGTTTGTAATCGCGTTGTTCCAGACCTAGGAAAACGTCCTTGAACTGATTCATTCCGGCGTTGGTGAAGAGCAGCGTGGGATCGCCGTGGGGCACGAGCGAACTGCTGGGCACGATACGGTGGCCGTTTTGTTCGAAGAATTTTAAGAATGTGGCGCGGATTTCGTTGCCGGTCACGTGAGCCTCAGAATGCGAAAGTAATCGTTAAAACATTATCGCAGAGGAGGGAAGAGGTACCAAGAGAGTCCGGAGAACCGCGGCTTTCAACGCCATTTAGGCCGATTCTTCATCGACGGCATTTTCAACTGCGGGGACATCTTCGCGGGTCACCGCTCGCAATTCGTTGCGAACGACGTCAGAAGCGAAACCGGCACGAAGCAGGCTACGGAACAAGGACGCGATCTTACGGTCGTCGATTTCGCCGCGAAATAATTTGAGTTTTTTTTCTATTCGATGACGGACGACGGCGCGTTCGTCGGTTTCTTTGGCGGATTCTTCGAGAGCTGTGTCGATGTGGCGGTCGGGGATTCCGCGGGCGCGAAGCTCTCTGGCGATGCGGAACTTGCCCTGTTTGCGGATTTCGGTGTGTTGGCGGGTGAATTGTTTTGCGTAGCGGGCGTCGTCGATCATTCCTTGGCTCTTCAGGCGGTCGAGCACGGACTTGACCATGGCTTTGTCGTCGGTGCGTCGTTCCAGCGATCTCTTCATTTCGTGGACGGAATGAGCGCGACGCATCAGGGCGCGTACCGCGGTGTCGTATAACTCGGGCTCGGAATCCAGCTTGCGAGGTGCGCGAAACATATCGGGAGCATAGAAGGTGGCGGCGCGGGACGCAAGCGGGGTGATTCGGATCGAGGTGGTGGGTGATGTTGCTCGGCGAGACGTCGACAGAGGTGCTACGGATGGAAGAGAGATTCCTCCACTTCGCAGGCCGACTCATTCGCAGGAGCGAATGAGAAGAAAAAGCGTCGGCCTGCTTCGGTCGGAATGACCGGTTTTTATTGCGTTAGAGATTTAGAATGACTGTTGGTATTGCGGTTAGAAATTTGGAATGGCCGTTGGTAGAGCGTTAGAAATTTGGAATGACGGTTGGTAATTGGGTCGAAAATTCCCAATCGGCGTCAATTCGGCCTTCTCTCGCGCCCTCTGTTCTGAGCCGAGTCTCGCGAAAGTGTCTGCACGATTTGAGCGTCGCAAATTACATCGCAAAGAGCGCTTGGCTCGGAAAATGCGGACTCGAACGGCAGACAGCGGCAGGTTTAACGCGTCGGCGACTTGGGAATAACTCATGCGGTTGTAGTACCGCAACACGAGCACAACTCTGTGTTTCTCCGGGAGGCTTGCCAGGGCTCGTCTGATTCGACCTTCGGCCTCGTTGCGAAGAATTTCGCAGAGCGCGGAAGGGGTGGAGTGGTCGAGGAGACCGTTAGCGTCCACTTCCTCTAACGAGGAACTCTTCTCGTGTTTTTTTCGCCGCAGCTTATCGATGCAGTGGTGGGCGGCAATCTGTGAAAGCCATGGGCGGAAGGGCACCAGCTCATCTTTTTGGTGCAACACCCGGTAAAGCTTCAGGAAGACTTCAGCAGCGGCGTCTTCGGCATCTTCGAGCTGACGAAAAAATTTTTTGCAGACCTGCAGAACGTGGCGGTAGTGAGAGATGTAGAGGACTCTTAAAAGTTCGGAAGAGACTTGAGCGGGCTGAATGACTGCTCCGTCCATCTGTCTTTCCCTGACCAATGAGGTTGACGTAGATGCCATTGCGTCCTTCCTTTCAGTGGCCTTTCAGTGGCCTTTCACCGGACACACCAATAGCGTTGGCGCGTCAGACATGTTTGAGGCCGTCGTCAGTTGCTTTAGTTTTTGAAGCGCCGAATCAGCACGTTTGGCCTACAGCAACCGAACTGAGCCGGCTGGACACAGAAAAATTCTTGTCGCGCTTATAATTGCGTTCGGGAAGTGCGAGCTTAGTTTCGCAGCGACGGATAACCAGAAGAGTTAAGTCATCGCTGGGTGGACACTGAGCCGCGAAGTCGAGCACCGTCGCAAGGGTGGAAAAAAGAACCTGGTTTGCGCTGGAGCCATTGTAGGATTCCACCGCGGCTGACAAGCGCCCGATCTCGAATTCCTGATCATCGCGATTTCGACATTCGGTCAGGCCGTCAGAGTAGGCGACTAACATATCGCCAGGATTTAGATAGACTGTCCCGCAGTTGTACGAAGCTTCTTGGAGGGCGCCCAGCATCGGCCCACCTTCCTCCAATCGATCCGCCGATTTGCCGCTCCTCATGATCAGCGGAGCGGGAAGACCCGCGTTGCAGTACTGCAATTCATTTTGCTGTGGGTCGAGCCGGGCAAAGAATAGTGCGGTGATGGGCGGCTCACTGTGATCGAGGCATAGCTCGCGATTGACGGCGGCGATAACGTCCGCTGGATGAAGATAAGTGCGCGCAGAACGCTGAATTAAATCGATCAGATGAGCTTGCCAAATTCCTGCGGATAGCCCCTTTCCGGCGATGTCACCCAGAGCGACTCCCAGCACATCATCCAGTTGCATCACTTTGAAAAAATCTCCGGAAAGATGACGCACCGGAAAGATTTCGCCGGCGATTTCAAAGTCGCCCCATACCAGTTCACGAGGGGAGCAGAGTTTTCTCTGGATTTGCGCGGCCTCGTAAACCGCCTGTTGGAGGATGGCGTGCTCACGACGCACCGCGTCCAGTTGTTGCTTGAGCGCATGAATGCTTTCGGTAGTGGCCGCCATTTCTGAATTCTTACGCCGGCGACCTTTGGTTGTCTGTCCGGTTTCAAGCGCCGAAGTATTCTTAGTCCGCTTGGCAGCGGTCTTGCGCGTTTCTGACGTTTTTGCGGTCATATTCATCCTACGAACCTGTAACCTACTCCATGAATGGTGAGAAAAAAGCGCGGCTGATCCGGAACTGGCTCAAGCTTTTGGCGAAGTCGAACGATATGAGCATCGACCGTACGAGTCGTTGGGAAGTTTTCGTATCCCCAAACCTCGTCGAGTAGACGATCGCGACTTAGCGTCTCTCCGCTGTGACACAGAAAATGCTTCAGAAGCTCAAATTCCTTGCTGGAAAACTCCACCGACTGACCATTGCGCAACACGCGATAACTGCGCAAATTTACTTCCACGTCGCCGAAGGTGTAGCGGTCCTGCTCTTTTGGCAAAGTTTGGGAGCGCCGCAAGACGGCTTTCACTCGGGCGAGTAATTCGCGGATCGAGAAAGGTTTAGTGACGTAATCATCGGCGCCCAGTTCCAGGCCGACAACTTTGTCCACTTCCTGTCCGCGGGCGGTGAGCATGATTATGGGAATCGAGGGCCGCTTGGCCTTGAGTTGCTTGCAGACGTCCAGGCCGCTCATGCGCGGCATCATCACGTCGAGGACGACCAGATCCGGCGATTCCTTCAAGGCTTTCTCGAGTCCTTGAACGCCATCGGGCGCGGTGAGCACCTCAAAGCCTTCGAACTCAAAGTTGTCGCGCAAGCCTGCCACCATGTTCGGCTCGTCCTCGACGATTAGAATTTTCGCTGCTGACATACCCTCCCCCTTTGGCTTGGTGGGGACATTTGCATTTGTAGTTCTCATGCGACCGCGCTTCCCGCGCCACCGGATTGGGTGGTTAGAATCAGGGGCAACGCGATGGTAAATTTGCTGCCCTTGTCGGGGACGCTTTCGACCAGCACATCGCCTCCGTGGGCGCGCACAATGTGACGCACCAACGAGAGTCCCAGCCCGGAGCCCTTCACGTCGTGCACCAAGGGGTCGCCACAGCGGTAAAACTTCTCGAAGATTTTCTCCTGCTCGTTGGGCGCGATGCCGATACCGCGATCCTGGACTTCCAACTTGACCGAGCCATTCGAGCGATACAACTTCACCGCGATGTGCTTCTGATCTTTGGAGTACTTCAAAGCGTTGTTCACCAGATTAAGTAGCGAGCGCGCGATAGCTTCGCGGTCGACGTTAACGGGCGGGATGTCGGGCGAGATATTTTCTTCGAAGGCGAAACCGTTTTGCTGGATCTGGAAGCGATACGAATCCAGGGTGGAATGCACGAGTTCGCCCAAATTGGTTTCCTGGAATTCATATTCCTTGCGTCCGGCATCGATTCTGGAGAAGTCCAGAATGTTGTTGATGAGCGCCGTCAGGCGTTCGCTCTCTTCGCGGATAATGCGGAAATACTCCTGATACTTGTCTTTTGACGACAGGCGCCCCAGCTCCAAAGTTTCGGCATACAACCGAATTAGCGCCAGAGGCGTGCGCAATTCGTGTGAGACGTTAGCCACAAAATCGGATTTCTGACGCGCGAGATTCATTTCCTTGGAGACATTGCGATA
Organism: uncultured Acidobacteriota bacterium; assembly: GCA_963733775.1. Lineage (GTDB taxonomy): Bacteria > Acidobacteriota > Terriglobia > Acidiferrales > UBA7541 > Acidiferrum. The sequence goes on from CAVTEE010000009.1 coordinate 277,433, forward strand.
GGTCAGAAATATTCCTGCGACCATGAACAAAGACAGCGCGGCGAGAACGATGTAGTTGTATCGAAGAAACCTTGCGCCGATATCGGCGACGGTCATGCCCTGGTATTTGATCGCGAGGGTCATGTCTGGGAAAACATACTGAAACATGCGCTCTGCCTCTGGATTGGCCCCATCCCAATTTCCAGAAGTCAACCAGGGCGTGGAGTCCTTGGAAGGATGGATCATCATAACCGGAGGATTAGCCTCAAGTTCTGGCACGTTATTCTTGCTGGCCAATACATCTTTCATCATGGTCGGGAAAAAGTCTTTACGCAGGTAATCATCATCAAAAGCGACCACGGCCAGCGTTGCGCGGTCTTTCGGAACACCGGGCGGAACGAAATAGGCGATGTTCCAATAGCTGTGTTGGTTGTCCTGGAGTGACCAGCCCCCGGTGAAACCCACAGGATCCTCATCTTTTTCGGCCATCGCTCTGACGTGCTTCGCTAACTGGGAAGCTTCGATGGGAATCCACGTGGCGGCCATGTTGATGGTCTCCTGCGTGGTTGCGCAGAATTGCGGATCGTGGTCGCGAGCAGGCTGCGTGCGACTCAAGAACAGATTGTTCTTCTTGTCATACAAAAAGGCATAGGCAAACTCGGGGTGTTGAGACAGCACTTGTTCCAAACCGGCCTTTATGGAGGCCCGGTCTTCGTCGGGATTCGGGAAAGCGGCACGGACGGGCATTACCGAGTTGATCGCGCTGTGCAAAGTTTTCTTTTCGGCGATCTTTAGCACGTGAGAAAGTTCGCGCTGGATGGCGGCTTCGAACCCTCCCGAGTGTTGGAGATGCTTAAGGTTCCAGATGCTGAAGCCCATTAGAGCTGCCGCGGGGAGCACGATAGCTAACTCCAGCGTCAGCAGCGTTCGGGTGCGGTCGGTTAATCGCCACTTCTTGAACATCCGGCAACCTCGCGTGTGCGTTCACAGCCCCACAGTATGCAGACTATAAAGAACCCCTAGCGTGGATGTGTCAAGGCTTAGCAAACCGTTGTAAAAAGTTGTAAAGGGGCCACAGACAACGAGGACCGGTGTAAATTTCCGGGTTTGCAGAGGATGCGGGCTACTTGCGGGCGTAGCGTTCGAAATCGACCATCTGGCGTTCCATTTCCTCGCGAGCGGAGTCGGAGGCGGAGCGGACGCCTTGAATGCGGAGTTTGAATTCGTCGGCGTTGGAGGCGCGGAGCAAAGCTTCGTCAAGGGTGATGAGGTTCTTGGTGTAAAGATCGAAGAGAGATTGATCGAAGGTCTGCATGCCGTATTGACTGGTACCGGCTGCGATGGCATCGCGGATTAAACGCGTTTTGTCCGCGTTGATAATGCAATCACGAATGTAGTTGGTGGCGATCATGACTTCGACTGCGGGGACGCGGCCTTTGTCGTCGGCGCGACGCACCAGGCGCTGGGAGACGACGGCTTTTAACGTGGCTGCCAATTGCAGGCGAATCTGTTTTTGTTCCGGGGGAGGGAAGACGGCGATGATGCGCTGAATGGTTTCTGTGGCATCGAGGGTATGCAAAGTGGACAGCACCAAGTGGCCGGTTTCGGCGGCGAGCAAGGCAGTCGATATGGTTTCGAGGTCGCGCATTTCGCCGACGAGAATCACGTCGGGGTCCTGACGAAGGGCGGCGCGCAGAGCGGTAGAGAAATTTGCAGTGTCGACTTCCACTTCGCGCTGGTTAATAAAGCTTTTCTTGTCACGGTGCAGAAACTCGATGGGGTCTTCGATGGTGATGAGGTGGTCGGCGCGATCGGCGTTGATGCGATCGATCATGGCCGCCAGGGTGGTGGACTTACCGGAACCGGTGGTGCCGGTGACCAGAACCAGACCGCGTTGCTCTTCGCAGATGCGGCCAATCACGGCAGGCAAATTTAATTCTTCAGAGGTGCGAATTTTTGTGGGAATTACGCGCAACACCATACCGACGTTGCCGCGTTGCTGGAAAACGTTGACGCGGAAGCGACCGAGACCGGAGACGCCATAAGCCATATCGAGCTCGGCGGTTTCTTTGAACTTTTGCTTCTGGCGATTGGTCATCATGCTGAACGCCATGGACAGCATTTCTTCCGGCGTCACGCGAGGAACATCAGAGAGCGGGGCCAACACGCCTTCGATGCGCAGATAGGGATGATTGCCGACTTTCAGGTGCAAGTCGGAGGCTTTGGTGTCCACTGCGCGACGCAAGAGGTCGTCGATACTGAGAGCCATAGAGCTTATCCCCACAAGATCGAGCTAATAACGGACGTTAACATCCGAGTGGTGGAGCAGCAAGAAAACAACCGGGAGAGGTTACGAGCTAGTTACCTGAGATCCGCCAAGCAGAACATAGATGGTTAAAGCTCAGCTCGCTTGAGGTACAGGAAATCGTAGAGAAGCGCGGCGGCAAATCCCCCCGCCAAAGGGCCGACCCAGAAAACGCCGTGATTGGCCCAATGGGTGGCGGCGAGGGCGGGGCCAAAGGCGCGCGCGGGATTGAGAGCGCCCCCTGTGAATGGCCCGGCGATGATGACGCCGAGGGCGTACATGAGACCGGCACCAAAGCCAGCAATGGAACGGAATGTTCCGCGATCATCAAGCGTGGTGGCGAAGACAGTGAGCACCATGAAAAAAGTTGCGGTGGCTTCCAGGGCCATCCCGGCCCAGCGTGGAAAATCGCGAGCGAATTGAGGCGTGCCGAGCGCTACGGCTCGCCAGGTGTCCTCTGGAATGATGGTACGTAGCAGAAACGCGGCTGCAATTGCGCCCGCCAACTGGGCAATCCAGTAAAGAATAACGTCGATGGTGTTCTGGCGTCTGGTGACCCAGTAGCCGATGGTTACGGCGGGATTAAAGTGACCGCCGGAAATGTGACCGAGGGCGGAAACCATGATGGCGAGCGCTAGTCCATTCGCGAGCGCAACACCGAGAAGTCCAAGGCCGCCGGCGCCGTGCAGGAATTGATCTGCGCAGATGGCGCCTGCTCCGAAGAAAACCAAGGCGAAGGTGCCCAGGAATTCGGCGGCGAGTTTTTGCGTGCTGGTGTACATGCCAAATCCTCCGGCGGAAGATACACACGACGGTACGGGAGGGATTTTAACTTGAAGAGGGGGATGCGACCACAATAAGCGTGGAGGCATGTTTCGTGACTTTGGGATGCCGACTCAATAGGAAACACGGGTCATGAAATAAGAAGGCAGGCCGGCGCGCACAATGTTTTATGCAAAAAAGACGCGCGGCGCATTTCTTGCCCGACAAGATTCCAGTCGATTCAGCGGGAGGTGGCGGCGACTGGAGCGTTCACGGGAGTCAGCCAATTGTGGCGGTCGGGTTTGTTGCCGCTGGTCAGAGCAAAAAATTCGTCCTGAAGCTTACGCGTGATGGGGCCGGCTACCCCTTTGCCGACGGTAATGTGATCGACCGAGCGAATGGGAGTAATTTCGACGGCGGTGCCCACGAAGAAGACTTCGTCGACGATGTAAAGCATTTCCCGAGGGATGACTGACTCCTTCACGGGGATGCCAAGATCTTCGGCGATCCTGACGACGGTGTCGCGAGTGATTCCCGGAAGAATACTGGTCGCGAGCGGCGGGGTGTAAAGGGTGCCATCGTGAACCAGGAACACATTCATTCCCGAGCCTTCGCTGACATGGCCGCCAGAATCGAGAGCGATGCCTTCGGCGTATCCGTTGAAGGTGGCCTCCATGCGAATCAACTGCGAATTCATATAGTTTGCAGCGGCTTTGGACATCGCAGGAAGGGTGTTGGGTGCAATGCGGGTCCAGGAGCTGACGCCGACGTCGACACCTTTGGTCAGCGCATCGGGACCGAGGTAGGCGCCCCAGGTCCAGCAGGCCATATAGACTTCGATGGGGGAATTGAGAGGATTGACCCCGACTTCGCCGTAGCCGCGCAGCACAATCGGTTTCACGTAACAGGAATTCAGCTTATTGAGGCGAACTAACTCGGTGGCGGCATTGCCAAATTCTTCAGCAGAATACGTCAGATCCATGCGATAGATTTTCGCGGAGTTCACGAGGCGATCCATGTGTTCGCGAAGACGGAAGATGGCCGGACCCTGCTTGGTTTCGTAGCAACGGATGCCCTCGAACACCGCGGAGCCGTAACTGACGACGTGGGAGAGGACGTGCAATTGGGCGTCGTCCCAATTTATCCATTTTCCGTTGTGCCAAATTTTTTCTGTCTTCTGAACCGGCATCACTACACCTCTTAGAACTGGAAAATCGCGCTAGAAAAGCAGAATACGGTACGGCGAGTGGAGCGTCAATCCAGAGTATCCGGGATGGGACGAGGAGCAAGAACCAATATGGCGCTTACTTTTCTGTACTACAGAGTTGGCGATTAGGCGGCTACCTGCGGGCTGATTCAACGAACTTCATTTCGGCGTGTCGGCATGGTGGCTTGGATTTTCTGCGGCATGCATGGCGGCTTGAGATTCCGCGACAAGGCGGCCAGTACGATTTTCATACACACCCAATAGTAAGAAGGGGATGGCGGTCGCGGCGGCCCATAACTTGGCGCGGCGCGGAATTTTTGAATCGGCATCCCAACGGAAGAGTTGCGAGGACACAAAGAACGTTACGGCAGCCCAGAAGAATAGCGCAAGGACTCCGAGCAGCAAATGGGTAATGGGTACCGAAAACACGATCGCCCGTTGCAGGCTGTTAACCAAGTAAGTGGCGGGAAGGAAGACGCCGACGCGCTGCACTACTGCCGGAAGGCTGGGAAGCGGGAGAGTAGCGCCGGAGAGGAAAATCAACGGGAGCCAGAGCAGCTGATTGATGATCTGGGTTTCCTGCATGGTGTTGGTGACGCTGGCGACTACTAGCCCAAGGGAGGCAAAGGAAACGGTGCCGACAGTGACGAGAATAAAAACGGCGAGGAGGTCGCCGAAATTGTGCACACGGAAAAACACGCGGGCGAAGAGCAGTTCTAGAAGAACGGTGGGCATAGTTAAGAGGTAATTGGCCACGACGCTGGAAGCGAGCATGTCACTGGGTGTTACTGGGGTGACGTGAAAGCGACGCAAAATTCCTTGCTCGCGGAAGGTGACCAGCGCGGCGCTCAATCCCCAGAAGCTGCCCATAACCGTCAGAGCTACGACGGGACCGAGAAGGTACCGCACACCCTCAGGGATACCCTTGGCGAAAACCCCGGCATAAAGAAAAAAGAAACCGAAGGGCATGATCACGCTGAAGAACAAAAACATTTTGTTGCGAATGGTCAGCTGAATTCGCATGCGGGTTAGTGCGGCAAAATTACTCAATCGCGTAACCTCCTGCCGGTAAGTTCGATGAATACGTCTTCGAGGGAGGGAGTGGCGATTTCAAGGGAAATCAGTTCGTTGCCCTGCGATTCGAGATGTTTTACGAGCGACACAATGGCCTGGGGCGGGCGTTGACATTGCAAAACGTAGCTGTCGCCCAGGATGCGGCAGTCCGAGACACCTTCGAGTTTTCTTAGAGCTTCCGCGGGTTCGGGGCGAGCTAAGCGAACTTCCAGACGGGTCTTGTCGCCGGAGCGCTCTTTTAGTTCGCGCGGTGTACCTAATGCGATGACGGTGCCGTGGTCAACTATAGCGACGCGATCGCAGAGGCGCTCGGCTTCTTCGATGTAATGAGTGGTCATTACGATGGTTTTTTTCTCACGGCGGAGCTCTTCGATGATGTCATAAATTTCGCGCCGCACCTGAGGATCCAGGCCGGCGGTAGGCTCATCGAAGAAAAGCACTTTGGGATCGTTGATCAGCGCCATCGCCAGAGCGAGGCGCTGTTTTTGGCCTCCGGAGAGCTGGCTGTAAAAGGTATTGCGCTTCTCTTCGAGCCCGAAGCGCTTGAGGAGTTCTTCAGGATTTCGATGGCGGCGGTAGAAGCTGGCAAAAAGCCGGAGGGCCTCGATGACCCGCAATTTGTCGGGGAGAGAGGTCGACTGGAGAGCCGCGCCGATCTGGTGTTTGAGTTCTTGCCCATTTTTCTGCGGATCCAGGCCGCAGACGGACACTCGGCCGGAATCGAGGGTGCGCAAGCCCTCCATGATCTCCACAGTGGAAGTTTTCCCTGCGCCGTTGGGCCCTAACAAACCAAAAACTTCGCCTTCCTCAACGTTGAAACTGACGCCGCGTACGGCCTCAACGTCACCGTAGCGTTTTACCAGGTTCTCAACCTGCAAAATCGAATTATTCATTGGAAAGAGTTATAGCACAGGTGCGGAATCTGTCCGGTTATTGACGACAAAGGAGGAATCGCGAGGAAGTAATAGCGATGCACTTTGCGTTATTTCAATAGTAGGACCGGGGACGACGCCGTGGCTGAGCTTTGCGCGGTTTTGCCGTGGCGTGCTTTCCTGTTGAGCCGATTGTGGCGGACGGTTTCCAGGCATGCAATTTGAGATCTACTCGAGATTCGATTAATTTCACGCCCTCACTTTCGAGGAGCTTTTTCTGCAGCATGGCATAGGGTCCGCGAATGAGGATTTTGCCTCGCTCACCAACCACGCGATGCCACGGGATGCCTTTTCCGGAGGGAGTACTAGCCATGGCGCGTCCGGCAGTGCGAGCTCCACCAGGCAAACGCAGGACTTTGGCCAAAGCCCCATAAGTTAGAACCCGTCCGCGAGGGATGCGTTGCACCAGCTGATAGACGGGATCCCAGGACATTTGGGCGCACTCCCAAAAAAGTCGCGATTATGCTAAGCCGCGACTTGAAGGAGAACAAGACAAAAATTCGTGAATGGGGTTAAACAAAGTGGAAGCAGGAGAGACGAAAAGCTACCGCGGTAGATGTTGCTGAAAAGCTGATGAAACGAAACGAAAAAATTACATATGAAATTCGGAATAAAAGCATCTAACTTAAAGTCAAATAAAATGTGTGAATGTATTTGGTTTACGAATTGGACACCGAGTGATTGACGCTGTAGTGGAAGGCAAATACACTACAGATCAATGGGGCGTGTGAGGTAAAGTCATGGCTTTTGTTCGCCGCAAAGGAAATGCCTTTTATCTGGTGCACAATGTGCGCCACGGCGGAAAAGTGCGGCAGTTGCATCTCGCGCGTTTAGGAAACCGCGCGAGAATCACGGATCAGGTAGTACGCGAAGTTTCGAAGAAGCATCCCTTCATCGATCTAAACTGGCGGTCTCTGCGCGAACAGTTGAATGGCCAGTTGGATCTCGTCAATCCCGACTCCCCGGTAGTACAAAACCTGGTATCGAATCTGCGATCGCTGAATCTGGATTTGGCGGATTTGTTTCCTCCGCTGTTGCGAATTTCTGAATCGCCTGTAGTGGCCCGGGAATTGCTCCTACAGTTACGACTGCTGCAGTCGACGCTTGAGGTCAAGTTAGATCAGTTTGACCGGAGCGGCGTGCGATTCAGTAATGCGCCATTGCGGTTGCGTGGTGCAGGGAGGCGGTCATGAGTACAGGCACAAGTCTACTTCCGCTCGATCCGAGTAAACGAAGCACGGGGACGTTGGATTTCGAAACGTCGCTGCGCTCGAGAATCGTTGGTCAGGAAGAGGGCGTTCAGGCGCTGGTTGAGCTATACCAGGTTTTCTGCGCCGGATTGAACTCTCCAGGCCGGCCTGTGGGCAACCTGCTGCTGCTGGGTCCCACGGGCTCAGGCAAGACGCGCATCGTGGAAGCTGCCGCTGAAATTCTGTTCGGCGATGCACGCGCGATGATTAAGGTGGACTGCGCCGAATTCCAGCACTCCCACGAAATCGCCAAGTTGATTGGCTCGCCTCCGGGCTATTTGGGGCACCGCGAGACACATCCGTTAATCACTCAGGAAGAGCTGGCCAAAAGCCACACCGAGAAACTGAAGCTTTCGTTCTTGTTGTTTGACGAGATTGAAAAGGCCTCCGATTCGTTGTGGCAACTGCTGCTGGGCATGCTGGACAAAGCCACTCTGACGCTGGGTGACAACCGCAAAGTGGACTTGTCGCAAACGGTAATTTTCCTGACCTCCAACCTGGGCGGCGGCGAAATCACTGAAATGATGCATGGGGGCTTGGGTTTTGTGCAGCCCGCCGACAAGCCAATAGCCGGGTTGGAGAAAAAGGTCGAGCGCACTGCAATGGAAGCGGCTCGACGCAAATTCTCACCGGAGTTCATGAATCGGCTGGACAAGGTAGTGGTATTTCATCCCTTACAGCGCGAACAGCTCGAAGAAGTTTTGCAAATCGAACTCGGCAACGTGCAGAGGCGCGTGCTGGAAACTGCCAAGGGCCAATTCTTATTCCGTGTGACTAACGCAGGGCGAGACTTTCTTCTAAAGGAAGGCACAGACCAGCGTTATGGAGCGCGTCACCTGAAGCGTGCCATCGAGCGCCACGTGGTTTACCCGCTGGCGAACTTGCTGGCTACCGAACAGGTCCAGCTGGGAGACTTGGTGCGCATCGATTGGGATGGCGAGCACAACTTGCTGACCTTTGTGCGGGAAGGCGAAGGGGCGCTGGTGAATACCGCGACTCCACAGTTAGCACGCGGCGCCGCGGCGGAAGAAGTCCGTGACGGCCGATCCGTGGATGCGCCCGCGGAAGTGGTGCTGGAAGCGAAGAAATCGCGCGCGGCTCTGCCTGCGGCGACTCCGGCGGCTGCACCGCAAGGCCGCAAAAAAACGGAACGGTAGCTCCGTAAGCCTCAATGCCGGGACTGCGTATTGGCAAGCCACCGCAGGACTGAACAGTCAAAATTTGTCGCGTTGGGCTGACACAAATATGTTTCATCGCTCTCAATTTGCTCTCAGATGAAACACTGTCTCAATCCATGAGACAGTTCCCATAATTTCAGCCAACGTAAGTCGTTGAAAGTGCAAGATATTTCTCCGTCAACAGTCCCCGCACCAGTTGGCATTCCTCATGCTGTATCTCAAAGCAGCTAGGCATTGAGACTTCGATCGTCTTCCACACCCGTGGCCGAGGCGAAGAAGGACTGGGGAAAATGAGAGCTGCAGTTCGACACCAACTTGATCCGTCCATTCGCAGCACGGATACTCGCGACTTCGAAAGTTCATTGCGTTCCAAGATTGTTGGGCAGGCAGAAGGAGTGCAATCCCTGGTCGATATGTACCAGGTGTTTTGCGCGGGCTTGAACTCGCCCGGGCGTCCGGTCGGCAACCTGCTGTTTCTTGGTCCGACGGGCTCGGGAAAAACGCGTATCGTGGAAGCCGCGGCGGAGATATTGTTCGGGGATCCGCGGGCGATCATTAAGGTGGACTGCGCAGAATTTCAGCATTCTCACGAAATTGCAAAATTGATCGGTTCCCCTCCAGGTTACCTGGGGCATCGGGAGACCCATCCGCTGATCACCCAGGAAGCGTTGGCAGTCAGCCATACAGAGAAGCTGAAGTTGTCTTTCCTGTTGTTCGACGAAATTGAGAAAGCGTCTGACGCGCTGTGGCAGTTGCTGCTGGGGATTTTGGATAAGGCAACACTGACGCTGGGGGACAACCGCCGCGTGGATCTTTCGCAAACAGTGATTTTTCTGACCTCGAACTTGGGCGGCGGAGAAATCACCGATTTGATGAATGGCGGAATGGGATTTGTGCAACCGGGCGATAAGCCGGCCGCAGGTTTAAACGACAAAATCGAACGAACCGCTGTGGAAGCCGCGAGACGCAAGTTTTCGCCGGAATTCATGAACCGGCTCGACAAAGTGGTGGTGTTCCACCCGCTGAAGAAGGAACAACTCGAACAGGTGCTGGAGATCGAGCTCGAGCAAGTGCAGAAGCGAGTATTGCAGACGGCTAAAGGACAGTTCTTATTCCGCGTTACCGGTGCTGGCCGCGAATTCCTATTGCAAGAAGGAACTGATCAGCGCTATGGCGCTCGGCACTTGAAACGCTCTATTGAACGCCACGTTGTTTATCCTCTGGCAAATTTGCTGGCTACCGATCAGGTGCAACTGGGCGATCTGGTTTGCATCGATCAAAACAGCGAAAAGAATGGCTTGACGTTTGTTCGCGAGGGCGAAAACCTGGCTATACCGGCGAGAAGGCCAGAACCTGCGGTTGCCGCGCGTCAACTGCCGGTACGCAATGGGAGATCCGTGGAAGCTCCTCCGGTGGCGTTTGGACCCGAGGGAATGCCAAGGATGGCTCGATAGCAATTTTTAGTTAACACCTATTCGCCCGCGGTAACGTTACCGCGGGCTTTTTCTTTTTTAAGAGCGAGAGAAAGAAGGGGCCCTCGCATAGGATCGGCGGTGTTACGTTATGGAAAAATCGAAGAGAGATTCCTCGACTGCGGAAGCCGACTCCTTCGCAGGAGCGAAGGAGAGGAAAAAGCGTCGGCTTACTTCGCTCGGAATGACCGGTTTTTGGTTTTGATTAAATTAGTACCAAATCCGAAGTAGGAAGAAAAAAGCCGGTCTGCTCCTCTCTGCCTGTGGCAGGCAGGCGGAATGACCGGTTTTGGTTTCTTTTTGATTTAGTGACATGCGGGACGGTTTTTATTTTTCTCTCTTAAAGAGAGTTGGCTGCAAGCGGGGTTAATCGGCGGCTTCCGATCGTGCGGGGGCTTGTTTCCAGCGCAAGATCGGTTTGCGTGCGGCGCCGACTTCATCCAGGCGGCCGACGCGTGTGGTGTGAGGGGCTGTTTTCACCAGTTGCGGATCGGTTGCCGCTTCATGGGCGATAGATTTCATCGCATCGATGAACAGGTCGCACTCTTCCTTGGATTCCGATTCGGTGGGCTCAATCATCATGGCGCCGGCCACGATGAGAGGAAATGCCGTGGTGTAGGGATGGAAGCCGTAGTCGATCAGACGCTTCGCAATGTCCATGGTATTTACGCCATTCTGTTTTTGACGCGCATCACTGAAAACCACTTCATGCATGGATGGCAGGGAATACGGCAATTCGAAGACGCCTTCGAGATTTTTCCGGATGTACGTGGCGTTAAGCACTGCGTCCTCGGTGGCCTGCCGAATTCCCGGACCATAGGCAAGTATGTAAGCGAGCGCGCGGACCAGAACACCAAAATTCCCAGCAAACGCTTTTACGCGGCCGATGGAATCGGGGCGGTTGGCGTCGAGTAAAAGCCGTCCGCCGTCTTTTTCTACAAGTACTGGAGTCGGGCGAAAGGGTTCCAGAATTTTTTTCATGGCGACCGGGCCGGCACCAGGGCCGCCACCGCCGTGAGGGGTAGAAAATGTTTTGTGTAAATTGAGGTGCATCACATCAACGCCCATGTCGCCGGGCCGGGTAATGCCGGTCAGCGCGTTCATATTCGCGCCGTCCATGTAGAGCAGGGCGCCCTTGCGGTGAAGAATGTCGGCGATCTCCGCGATACGCGGCTCGAAGATGCCTAGGGTGGAAGGATTGGTGATCATCAGCGCGGCGACATCTTCGGTGACCAGCTCGCGAAGCTTGTCGACGTCGATCTGACCGTGGGATTCGGACTTAATATTTTCGACTTGATAGCCGGCAATGACGGCGGTAGCCGGATTGGTGCCGTGCGCTGAATCGGGGATCAAAACTTTTTTGCGAGGATTGCCTTGTTTTTGCAAATAGGCGCGGATTAAAAGTAGGCCGGTGAGTTCGCCTTGCGCGCCGGCGGCCGGCTGCAAGGTGATGGAGTCCATGCCGGTTATTTCGAGAAGGCAATCTTCCAGCAGCTTGACGATTTTCAGGCAGCCTTGCGAAAGCTCTTGGGGCTGATAGGGATGCTCCGTGGCGATGCCATCGAGGCGCGCGACAAATTCGTTTACGCGCGGATTATATTTCATGGTGCAGGAGCCGAGGGGATACATGCCCAAGTCGATGGCGTAATTCCAAGTGGAAAGACGGGTGAAGTGACGCAGCACTTCGATTTCGCTTACTTCGGGAAAATCCGAGACGCCCTCGCGGCGATGATGACGGCCCAGTAGCGTCGCGGCGTCGGCGGCTGGGACGTCCAGCGGGGGCAAATCAAAGGCGCGCTTTCCGGGCGAGGAGGTCTCAAAGATAAGGCGCTCGTTCTGATTGACGTGTTGAGATGCTTTTTTGAAATGCTCGCTCAATTTTTATTCCTATCGAGTAGGTGAAATTATTTGTAACCCCGCCGTTAGACCGGCTGTTCCAGTGCGGAACGCAAGGCACTTGCAAATTTTTCAATTTCGACGCGGGTGATGGTTTCGGTAACGCAGACCAACGCGTGCTTGGTCAATTCGGGATATGCAGTGCCGAGTACAAAAGGGCCAATTATTTTTTCGCGCAGAAGTTGCGCGTTGACGAGCTTCACTGATCGCGGCAGTTCGATTGTGAATTCGTTAAAAAACGGAGCGTCGAAGGCGCGGCGTACTCCGGGGATTTTCTCGAGTTCCGTGAGGGCAAAGCGCGCTTTGGACAAGTTCTGGTGGGCCATTTCGCGGAGGCCTTCCTTGCCCAGCAAACAAAGATGGACGGTGGCGGCAAGAGCGCATAGAGCTTGATTTGTGCAGATATTGGACGTGGCTTTCTCGCGGCGGATGTGTTGTTCGCGAGTGGCAAGGGTCAAGACGAAACCGCGACGGCCATTCGAATCGGTCGTTTGTCCTACGAGGCGGCCGGGCATTTGTCTTACGAATTTTTCTCGCGAGGCGATGACGCCCACGTACGGGCCGCCGTAACTGGGTGCCAGTCCGAAGCTTTGGCCTTCCATGGCGACGATGTCCGCCTCAGCCGGAGGTTTTACGAGACCGAGCGAAACGGCTTCCGTTACGGTGGCGACAAGTAACGCTCCAACTTTGTGGGCGATATTGGCGAGATCCGCAATGGGCTCGATGACGCCCAAAAAATTGGGCGATTGCACCAGGATTGCGGCGACATCTTCTTTCAAGCTGGATTGCAACGCTTTGGAATCCACTGTGCCGTCGGCACTGATGCCGACTTCTTCTACGATCAGGCCGGAATTTTTGGCGTAAGTCTTCAGCACCGCGCGATATTCGGGATGCACGGAGCGCGCAACCAGGACGCGGCGCCGGGAAGTCAATCTCTCCGCCATCAATACCGCTTCGGTCGCAGCGGTGGAGCCGTCGTACATGGAAGCGTTGGCGACTTCCTGACCGGTTAGCTGGCACATCAGCGTCTGGAATTCAAAGATCGATTGCAGGGTGCCTTGGGTGATTTCCGCTTGATAGGGCGTGTAGGAAGTTAGAAATTCGCCGCGCTGAATAATGGTGTCGGTGATTACGGAGCGGAGGTGATTGTAGACGCCGGCTCCAAGGAAACTGGTGTAGCCAACAGAATTTTCAGAGGCGCGGGCCTTGAAGTACTGAATGATCTCCGCTTCGGAAAGCGGCCCCGGCAAATTCAAAGCTTTCTTTAACCGGTATTGTTCCGGAACGCTGGAAAACAACTCGTCGATTGATTTGCCGCCGACTACGGCAAGCATTTGCTTGCGCTCGGCGGGGCTTTTAGGGAGATAGCGCATCAGGCGGAAGCTTCCTTATTTTTTTCGGAGATGAAGGCTTCGTAGGCTTTCGCATCCATCAGTTTGGCAAGCTCCGCTTGGTCAGCAAGCTTTATGCGGACCAGCCACGCAGACTTGTGCGGGTCTGAGTTCAGCTTCTCCGGAGTGGCCTCGAGGTCGGCATTGGCTTCCACTACTTCGCCGGAGACGGGAGCATAGATTTCGCTTACGGCTTTCACGGATTCCACGTTCCCAAACGATTTTCCGGCCTGAACTTTGGCACCGGGTTTAGGAAGTTCAACGAACACGACGTCGCCAAGTTCATGCTGCGCATAATCGGTGATTCCGATGGTGCCGACGCCGTCTTTGACATCGATCCATTCGTGTTGTGTGGTGTAGCGGTACGACGGGGGATAAGTCATGGGTTCCTTTCCGTCACTAAACGGTGCTTGCGAATTGCTGAGTCGTTGATTTTTTTGCCCGCTTGTAAAAAGGCGTGGGCACAACCTGGGCCTTGGCTTTCTGATTGCGAATTTCTACGTAAACGACAGTTCCAAGCGCTGACATGGAAGGTGGTAAATAAGCCAAAGCAATATTTTTGCATAGCGTCGGAGACGGGGAGCCGCTGGTGATAACTCCGACCGGTTCGCCCTCTTCATTCACACAACGATATTCGTCACGAGCGATGCCACGTTCGATCATTTCGAGGCCGACCAGCGTGCGAGTCACGCCCGCGTCTTTGGCGCGTTGGAGTTCGGAGCGGCCAATGAAATCTCCTTTTTCTATTTTGCAGTAGCGGTCAAGACCGGCTTCCCATACATTGATCTTCTCGCTGATCTCGTGGCCATACAGCGCCATTTTTGCTTCCAGACGCAAGGTATTGCGGGCCCCGAGTCCGCACGGAATGATTCCAAATTCTCGGCCAGCCTCAATGACTTTGGTCCAGACCTCTTCGCTGGTGGCTACATCAGACGGCACATAAATTTCAAAGCCATCCTCGCCGGTGTAGCCGGTGCGAGCGATCAATATATTTTTCAGTCCGCAAACAGTGCCGTGCGTGAACCAGTAATTTTTGATCGGACGCAGATCTACGTCGGCGAGCTTTTGCAGCACATCGATGGCACGCGGTCCCTGGATGGCAAGTTGCGTGTAAGCGTCGCTCAACTCCTCGACCTTGCAGTCTTGCGACGCAGTATTTTCGCGGACCCAGTTGATGTCTTTTTCACGGGTCCCGGCGTTAATTACCAGAAGAAAATCGTCATCTCCGAGCCGGTGCACGATGACGTCATCCACGAACGTGCCCGAAGGGTAGAGCATGGCGGAATACTGGGCCTGACCGATCGCGAGCCTGGAGGCGTCATTCATGGTGATGTGCTGCACAGCGGCCAATGCACCACCCTGGGAGCGTGCAGTGACAATGCGAATGTCGCCCATGTGGCTAACATCAAAAACGCCCACGCTGCCGCGAACAGCTTTATGCTCCGCGACCAATCCGCCGGTGGCGGAGTATTCGACAGGCATATCCCAGCCGCCGAAATTCACCATTTTCGCGCCCAAACGGCGGTGCGTGGCATTTAGAGGCGTTTTACGAAGCTCGGTTATGACGGACGGATCGACAGTAGGCTCCACAAAATTCAGCGGAAATTGATACTAGCATGCGCTCTCCGGTGGGTCAAAAAGCCGAGAGAAAGCCCGATGGTACAGCTATTTAGTTCGCGCATTGGAGGAACCCGATGTCTTGCCGCGCAGTTGGTCCTCAGGTAGAGTTTTTCCCGGAGGGTCCCATGCCCGCACAGGTTCTGTGTGTCCAGTGTGATAAGAGCGAAGAGCATTGCGTGTGCGAAAAGTACTGCACGATTTGCCAAGGTCAGCTTGACGTGCGACTCTGCATGGATGGGCTGTACTATTGCCCGGATTGCCGGGACGCCTGTGATGTGTCTTTAGCTGATAACCGTGCCCGCTGAAATGCATAAGATTGCCATGCAACTGGACGCCGATGCGCGACTGTGCGCCGCTGCCGGTGGGGCGGGACGCTATTTCGCCGATGCGGCAGGGTTGGCGAACAGCGCGGTTTCAGGATTACAGTCGGCGATCCTCGCAGTGTGCAAAGGGGAAGTCGAGCGACTTGGAGATTCGGCGCAACGTTTGGACGTCACGGTGACCAGAACTCCCGACCGCATTGAAATTGTGATGAGAAGGCGTGCGACTGACCGCTTCGCCAAAGCTTCTGAAGAACAGGAAATGATTGCCGGGGTAGACCGGGTGCAACACGAGACTCAAGCGGAAATGGCGATTACGCGTTTGACGAAATACGTGGGCGAGCAGGCGTCCGCCGGTTAGGGATTTGATTACGGGCTCGTGCCGCTTAGAGCGGTTACATTTTGAATGCGAAAGTGTTTTTGCGGATTAGCGAAGTAACCTGATCGTCGGTCAGCGTCATGCGCAAAACCACGCGGTCACCCGCCGGAGTGACTCGTACCGAATCCAGAAGCTGAGCCATCTCGGGATTGTCCTGCTGCGCCTGGTAGTGCTTGTACAAAAATCCAGCCTGAAGTAATTGCCCGAGCGTGTTGGCGTCTTCCGTGGAACCACAAATGGCTTGGAACTTTCCGTCCAGAGCGCCGCTGGCGTCCACGCTGATAATCATATTGCGCATGCGAGTAACGAGCTTGGCGGCTTCGGGAAATTGTTGAATTTCTGGAGCGAGTTGTTGCATTGCTAGCCGCGTATAAGCGGGATTGAGAACGGCCCACACCGTACCAGTGCCGTTGGCATCGGCGATGAGCGGATAGAACTGGTCATTACGAAGCAGGCCTTCTTCGCCACCGAATCGCACCTCGATCATTTTTTCGAGCAGCTTGCGATGGCCAAACGCCGCCGTACTAGAATCAATAAATAAAAAGAACAAATCATCGGGGCCTGCGCCGCTGCCGAAAGCGTACAACGTGTAGCCGCGAGCTTTGAAAGTCGGCAATTTTTGTTGCTTAAAATAGGTTTCGGCGCTGCCGGGATTGAAATTGCCGAGAGCCACGCCGACAATTTCCTCGCCCGTGGGGACGGCATCTGAGCCCGCGGCAGCCGTTTTAGCGGTTACGCCTTCGGGAACGAGCCCCCAAGCCAGCTCTTCGACTTGGGAATTTGGATCGATACCTGCGGAAGCCAAAAAGCGTTCGAATTGCTTAAAGCGGTCGGGCAAGAGTTGTTCCTGCAATTGCGGGAACCAACTGAGGGTGCGCGCTTTTTTCAGGTCTGCGTACGCAAATTCGCCAATTTCTTTTGGAAATAAAGCAATGGTGTCGGCGGCCAGACGTCCCGCACGAGCCGGTTTGGGCATGGTAAAACACAATGCGACTAGTATGACGACGGTGAAGAGGCGAGCGATTCTTGTGACAGCGCCAGTATTGGCCGATTTATCTGAATTCATCCGCGGGTTCATTTTGTATTCCTTTCAAACTCGACGCCTGCTGCCTATTTCTTTAGACGGCGGGATTCTTTTCCAGGCGGTCGCGCAATGAGGCGACCTTATTCCTGACTTTTGATACATAAGCGGCATCATGCAGGCTATTCAGATTGATTTCCACGTTCGCCAAAGAGCCGCGCGCCCCGGCTGCTGCCATGAAACGGGCTACTTGTAAGTCTGAACGCATGGATGCGGCAGCGATAGCTTCCAGTTGCACAAGTTGTTCGAAAAGTGCAACCGTCACATCGGCCACCTGCAGCGGGGCTTCGGCGGCGCCGCGGGTTGCGGTTTGAATAGCTTTGTCGCGCGCGGCATTTTCGTTTGCCTCACCTTGAGGCATTTTGAACGCTGCCATCACCTGGTCGAAAGCTTCGGCGTCGCGATCAATGGCTTTTGCGAGGTCGTCAGTCGTTTTGCGAAAGCGGTCGAGCATTTCCGATAGCTGGACAACGAACGCTGCCTGGGATTTTTTCTTGCGCGATAAGCCTGCGACCATCTGGCCGAGTGCCCCTGCGAGAGCGCCAGCAAATGCGGACACGCTGCCGCCGCCTGGGGTGGCTGTCGGCGCCGCGACGGCATCAAGGAAAGGCTTCGCCAAGTGAGCGAATTTGCTGTCGGCGCCGGGGGCTTCGGGCGGCGCGCCGGAAAGAGCGGACTGCAAGCGATTTTCGAGAACTTGGGATGGCGAGAAGTCTTCCAGCTGCAGAAAAAAATCCGCGGCCATCTCCAAAGCTTTCTTGGGAACCAAACCTACAATTTCGCTGCCCACAGGGATTGCGCCGTAGCGCTCGGCCTCGCGCTTGACCATTTCATAGACGCGATGCATGGGCGTGGATTCGAAATCGGTAAGGTTGATGGAAACTTGCGCCAGATTGCGCGCTTTTAATGCCACGCCCATGGATTTCACGTGGCGCAAACCGCCGGAAGAAAAGCGGATTGCTTTGGCGATTTTATTGGCTACGCCGATATCGGAAGTGTTGAGGTTCACGTTGTAGGCAATCAGAAATTTACGCGCTCCGACGACCGTCGTGCCCGCTGTGGGATGCAGTTTTGGTTCGCCAATATCGGGTTGACGGTCGAGATTGCGCTTCAAGTCTTCGCGGAGGCCTTCGAATTGGCCGCGTCGCACGTTTTCAAGATTTACGCGATCCGGTCGGGTGGCGGCGGCTTCGTAGAAAAATACCGGGATGCGGTGGCGCTTCCATACTTCATTGCCAACCCGCCTGGCGAGTGCCACGCAGTCGTCGAGTGTGACGCCTTCGATGGGGATGAACGGAACGACATCAGTCGCGCCAACTCGAGGGTGAGCGCCCTGGTGGACCGTAAGGTCAATGAGTTCGGCGGCCTTGCCTACTCCGAGGAGTGCAGCTTCCGCGACCGCATCGGGTTCGCCGGCGAGGGTGACGACGCAGCGGTTGTGGTCAGCATCCATTTCGCGGTCGAGGACGTAGACGCCCGGCACGCTGCTCATGGCGGCGACTATGGCGTCGACTTTTGCTGGATCGCGCCCTTCGGAAAAGTTGGGAACGCACTCAATCAATCGGTTCATATTTGAATTGTACGATGGCGACGACCTCAGGTTGTACTACGCGCCGATTTGGAATAAACGATTTGGCCGCGCTTGATGGTGGTGTGACAAGTATTCATTCCAAAATAATAGGGAATTTCACGGTAGTCATCCACATCGAAGATGGAAATGTCAGCGAGCTTCCCAACTTCGAGGGAACCGATATGTTTGTCGCGGCCCAAGGAATATGCTGAATTAATGGTGGCCGCGGTTATGGCTTCGGCTGGGGTCATGCGCAACTGGGTGCACGCCAGGGAGAGAATCATCGGCATGCTTACGGTTGGGCTGGTGCCGGGATTGTAATCCGTGGCGAGAGCGACGATGGCGCCGGCGTCGATCAGTTCGCGTGCGGGAGCATATTGTTTCAGCCCCAGATGAAAATCGCAGCCAGGAAGCAGCGTGGCTGTGGTTTTGGATGTCACGAGGGCTCGAACATCCGCGCGATTTATTTTCTCCAGATGGTCGCAGCTTGCCGCGCCAAGCTTTACAGCAAGTTGTGTTCCGCCGGTGTGCGAAAGTTGTTCAGCGTGGATTCGCGGCCGCAGACCATAACGCTTGCCAGCTTCGAGGATCTGTTTTGATTGCGCGAGGTTGAATGCGCCACGCTCACAAAAAACGTCGCAGAACTCGGCTAATTTCTGTGAGGCGATATCCGGAATAAGTTTGTCAACCAGCAGTGAGACGTATTTCTTCACCCCCGATTTTTGAGTGCGAAATTCAGCCGGGATTACGTGAGCACCAAGAAAAGTGGAAACGAGCTCCAGGGGTTGCTCGGCAGACAATTCCTTGTGCAATTTTAATATTTTGAGCTCGCTGACCAGATCGAGGCCGTATCCGCTTTTAGCTTCAACTGTGGTCGTGCCGTAGGCTGCAAACTGCTTCAAAGCTAAATGTGCGCGTTGCTTCAAGGCGTCTGACGACGCGCCACGAAGTTTGGCGACGGAATTTAGTATGCCTCCCCCACGCTTAGCGATTTCTTCGTAACTTGCCCCGGTAATTCTGAGTTCGTATTCGTCCGCGCGACTTGCCGCATGAATTAAATGGGTGTGGGAATCGACGAAGCCTGGCAACACCACCTGGCCTGCCGCGTCGATTTGTTGCGCGCCGCGCGCCAACGGATGAGCCTCGACTTGAGCGCGGGGACCGACCGCGGCGATGAGGCTGTCTACGATAAGCACTGCGGCATTTTTTAGGATCGCTACATTCGCAAGGCCATCCCCGCGGCGGGGGCCGCGTCCACGTAAAGTTAAGAGTTGAGAAGCTCCGCTGATGAGGGTGGGGATGCTCAAGGCTTCGATATTATGCCGGAGGGCGGAAATCTGTGACAGAGCATTCGATTACAGCATGGGGATTTTGAGGTCGGTATTTTTCGCGAAGGCCTTGGCTTCCGGATATCCGGCGTCAATGTGCCGGGCCACGCCGATGCCGGGATCATTGGTAAGCACGCGCTCGATGCGAGCAGCCATTTCTTTTGTGCCGTCGGCCACCGTGACCTGGCCGGAATGTTGAGAATAGCCAATGCCCACGCCGCCGCCGTTGTGAATCGACACCCACGAAGCGCCGCTGGCGGTGTTGAGCAAAGCATTTAGCAGCGGCCAATCCGCGACAGCGTCTGAGCCGTCGAGCATGGACTCCGTTTCGCGATAGGGAGAGGCGACGGAACCACAGTCGAGGTGATCGCGACCGATCACGATGGGAGCTTTCAGTTCGCCGCGAGCGACGAGATCGTTTAGCGCCAATCCAAATTTGTCTCTCTCGCCATATCCGAGCCAGCAAATGCGTGCCGGCAAGCCCTGAAACCGTACGCGTTTTTGCGCGAGCTTTATCCAGCGATTGAGATGTTCGTCGTGCGGGAACATCTCGATGACCAGTTGATCGGTGCGCGCGATGTCGGAGGCTTCACCCGAGAGCGCCGCCCACCGGAATGGGCCTTTGCCTTCGCAAAACAGCGGGCGAATATAGGCGGGCACAAAGCCGGGGAAATCGTAGGCGTTTTTTAGGCCCTGCTCGAAAGCAAACGTGCGGATATTATTTCCGTAGTCGAAAGTTATTGCGCCTAGATTTTGCAGATCGAGCATGCCTTTGACATGTTCAGCCATGGCCGCCATGGATCGCTTTTTGTATTCATCGGGATTTTTCTTGCGCAGCTCGATCGCAGCATCGAGGCTCATGCCGTTTGGCACATAGCCATTGACCGGGTCATGTGCGCTGGTCTGATCGGTGAGCACATCCGGAACGACGCCACGGCGAGCCAGTTCGGGAATTATGTCGGCGCAATTCCCAACCAGGCCAACTGAGACAGCCTCGCGTTTGCGCACAGCGTTTTTTAAAATGCGCAGGGATTCGTCCAGGTTGGTGACCATGACATCGCAATAGCCAGTCTTTACTCGGCGCTTGATGCGTTCGGGATCGACGTCGACGCCCAAAAAGGCCGCGCCATTCATGGTGGCTGCGAGCGGCTGAGCGCCGCCCATGCCGCCCATGCCGCCGGTTACGACTAGCTTGCCGGCCAAGTCTCCAGCGAAATGTTTTTTGGCTACGGAGGCGAATGTTTCGTAGGTGCCCTGCAAAATTCCCTGCGTGCCTATGTAAATCCAACTGCCGGCTGTCATCTGGCCGTACATCATCAGCCCGGCGCGATCTAAGGCGTTGAAACGTTCCCAATTGTTCCAATGGCCGACGAGATTGGAATTGCAGAGCAATACGCGGGGCGCGTACTCATGAGTGCGAAAGACGGCTACTGGTTTTCCGGACTGCACGAGGAGCGTTTCATCCGCGGCAAGATCTTTGAGCGAGCGAACGATGGCATGAAAACATTCCCAATTCCGGGCCGCTTTTCCAGTGCCGCCGTAAACGACCAGGTCGTCAGGTTTTTCAGCGACCTCCGGATCGAGATTGTTCATCAGCATGCGCAAGGCGGCTTCCTGCTGCCAGCCTTTGCAGCTGATTTGGGGTCCGCGGGGCGCTTTGAATGGACCCTTGTTCGTCGGAGACAGCAGCGTGGGTTCGGAAGAAATCAGAGTCATGATCGCTCAACGCCAATACTATCGCAGGGAGAAAGCATTTGCACGAAAGCGCCCGGTGGCCTGAAACGCACTCTTTTGTTTATCGAAGCATGATCGGAGGCGGCAATTGCGCCGCGTAAATAGCTGGAGTACAGTCGAAATCGCGATGAATTACGGCACTCTTCCCTCTAGATTCCTAAACGCCATCGATCAATTGCCGAACCCACGGGCCCAAATGTTCCGCCGTGGGGACCGCTGGGAAGCGATCTCGTCGGCGGAACTTCTTCGGCGTGTGGCTGGACTCTCCAGCGCGCTCGTGGAACTTGGCGTAAAAACGGGAGATCGCGTGGCGATTTTTTCGGCGAACCGGCCGGAGTGGCACACCGCGGATTTTGCCATCACTGGCGCCGGTGGCGTCAGCGTACCCATCTATTTCAATGAATCGCCGCAGCGGATGACGTACATCCTGAATCATTCCGAGGCCAGGATTGTTTTTGTTTCGGGAGCGAAGCAACTGGAAAAGTTGCTGGCGTGCCGTGCAGAACTGCTCACTGTAGAACACATTGTGGCGGCGGACGCCGGGCCTGAAGCGGCGCCTGAATGCCTTCGGTATGAAACGCTGATTGCTGGCGCCGGCGCGACGGAGATTGCTTCCTATCGGCTGCAAGCCTCACAGGTGCAACCCGGGCAACTTGCGTCGTTGATTTATACGTCAGGCACTACCGGGGAACCTAAGGGCGTGATGTTGACGCACACGAATTTCTGCTCGAATGTCACGGACAGCCACCTACAGGTTAAATACGACGCAACGAATGATCTGGCGCTATCGTTTTTGCCGTTGGCACATGTTTACGGCCGAATGATCGACTACTCATTTATCTTTCATGGAATTACTGTGGCTTACGTGGAGGCTGTTGAGCAGGTTGCGCAAGCAATGTTGGAGCTTCGTCCCACGACGATGGCGGCGGTGCCACGCGTATTCGAAAAGATTTATACCCGGATAGTGGAGCAGGGAAGCAAGGCCACAGGGATTAAACACAAACTGTTTGATTGGTCGATGAAGGTGGCGAGCCGGTCGGCCAGGTGGCGATGCGGCGAAGGGCGAGCACCGTTGGCGTTGAGGCTGCAATGGTCGCTGGCAAACGCGCTGGTGTACTCCAAGATTCGTGCGCAAACGGGAGGGCGCTTGTCCCTGGTGATGTCTGGGGGAGCACCGCTGTCAAAAAACCTAACGGAATTTTTTTGGACTATTGGAATACCGATATATCAGGGCTACGGATTGACGGAGACTGCTCCGGTGTTGAGCTCGAATTATCCGCAGAACCGCGCCGGTAGCTCCGGGAAAGCCATAGCAAACGTAGAAATCAGAATCGCCGACGATGGCGAGATTCTAGCTCGCGGGCCGTGTGTGATGCAGGGGTACTATAAGAATCCCGAGGCGACCCGCGAAGTTTTGAGTGCCGATGGCTGGTTCCGTACCGGTGATATCGGCTACTTGGACGCCGACGGCTATTTATTTATCACCGACCGCAAGAAAGATTTGATTAAGACCGCGGCGGGTAAGTTTGTAGCTCCCCAGCCGATTGAAAATACGCTAAAGAGTAGTCCTTATTTACTGAACGCAATGGTGGTGGGCGACGAGCGCAAATATGTGGTGGCGCTGCTGGTGCCGAATCCGGTAACGATATCGGCGAAGGCCGCTGAAGAGGGAATCACATTTGCGAACAACGCGGAGATGGCTTCGAATGCGTGGGTTCGCGCGCTGATCGAGTCGGAAGTGAGACGGCTTACGCCGCATTTGGCACAGTACGAATCGATCAAGCGTTTTGCTCTCCTTCCCGAGGACTTCACGTTTGACAATGGGAGCCTCACTTTTACGTTGAAACTCAAGCGGCGCATCGTGGAGCAACACTACCGGAGAGTTATTGACGAGCTTTATGCGGACGCGGCTGAACCGCGACCCATGCTTCAGGATTAACGCCAGCCAATTTGCTGGGATTTTTAGGCGTCCCGCGATTTGCCGCTAGTGTCCAGCCAGACTAAAATCAGAGTTGGGGAATACATGTCCGATCAACTGGTCATTGCGGGGCGCGCGTTTAAATCGCGGCTGATTGTGGGCACCGGGAAATACCGGAGCTTTCAGGAAATGGCGCGAGCGCACGCGGCGTCAGGCGCGGACATGGTTACGGTTGCGGTACGCCGTGTGAACCTCACGGATAAATCGAAAGAGTCGCTGCTTGACTATATTGACCGCGAAAAAATGTTTATTTTGCCGAATACCGCAGCGTGTTATTCGGCCGAAGAAGCTATTCGGACTGCGCGCTTGGGTCGCGAAGTCGGATTGTCTCATTGGGTGAAGCTCGAAGTGATTGGCGACCAGCAGACATTGTTTCCGGATACCGAGCAATTGATTGAGGCGACGCGCGTGCTGGTGAAAGAAGGATTTGTGGTCCTGCCATACACCAATGACGATCTGATTGTGGCGCGGAAGCTGGTGGATGCGGGAGCTTCCGCGGTGATGCCGCTGGCAGCGCCTATAGGCTCGGGGCTGGGTATTCAGAATCCAGCGAATTTGCGAATTTTGCGCGAACGCATCACGGAAGTGCCGTTAATTGTGGATGCCGGGGTGGGCACGGCGTCGGATGCGGCATCAGCGATGGAACTGGGCGCGGACGGGCTGCTGATGAATACCGCGATCGCCGAAGCAGAAGATTCCGTCTTGATGGCGGAAGCAATGCGCGACGCCACCCTCGCGGGACGCAAGGCATTTCTGGCCGGCCGCATGCCGAAACGGCTTTACGCTTCCGCTTCGAGTCCCCTGAGCGGGGTTGTGCGCTAGAGTATTCCTGACTTCTTGGGGTACGACGAATCAACTGCCCGTGCCAATAAAAAGATTAGCGTATATCGACTGGATGCGCGGACTAGCGTGCGTGCTGATGATTCAGGCGCACTGTTATGACTCCTGGCTGAATCCGGAAGCGCGAAGAACACTGCTGTATCGCTGGTCGCAGGAGTTGTCGACGCTGGCGGCTCCGATATTTTTGTTCCTCTGCGGTGTTTCCTTTGCGTTGGTCACGGAAGGTCTGCGGCAAAAGAACAAATCGCGATCGGAGATTTTCAAGACTGCGCTATTGCGTGGAGCGGAAATTCTCGGGCTGGGATTGCTTCTGCGAGTGCAAGAATTCGTGCTTGGTTACCCTAAATCGCCTTGGACGGATTTGTTGAAAGTGGATGTGCTGAACATTCTGGGCGTGTCGATTATTTTCATGGCGCTGTTTTGGCGGCTGATGAGTATGAGCGGTTCGCGCGAGGCCAGCAGAGACGACGGAAGCGTATCGCTGCAAAGCGTTGAGGCGGTTGGACACAGGAGAAACTACCTGATCGCATTATCGCTGGTAATGGCCGCTCTTGTGGCGGTCGCGACGCCACCATTGTGGACAACCCACCGTCCGCGGTTCCTTCCTTGGATGCTGGAGTCCTACATCAACGGGGTTCACAATTTTGATGCGCCGACGCCGTGGATTTTTTCCATTTTCCCATGGTGCGGATTTGCTTTCGTGGGGTTGGCGTTCGGTTTGTTTCTATTTTCGGATTTCGCGCAGCGCAAGGAAGTGGCGGCCCTGGCTATAGTGGGGGCCATTGGCGCGCTGGCCTGCGCCTTATCTCTTTGGTGGGATGATTCGAACATCAGGTTCTACGCCGTCTACGATTACTGGCACAGCAGTCCGAATTTTTTCTTGATGCGGTGCGGTATTTTGTTGCTACTTACATTTGCGATTTTTGTGTGGTGCCGCTGGGGTTGGGTCACGGACGGATTTAGTCCCTGCATACAATTCGGCAAGACATCGCTGCTGGTCTATTGGGTACACATCGAATTTGTGTATGGCAGATTATCTATATTGCCGAAATTCCGGAGCACTATTCCATTGGCGACGGCAGGCATGATGGTAATTTTTGCGGCCATGATGGGACTCTCGATATGGCGCACTCGCGCCAAAAAGCGCGCGACAGTTCATCTGCAGGCCACAGCAACGCAAAGCTTAAGCGAGGCGATGTAATTTAATTAATTTCGAGTGAGAGAGACGCTACGGGTGTGTATTGAATGCCTGTGGCAGCAATTGCGATTGCGGAATTTTTATGATGATTTCGCCCGGCCTGGCGAGAATGAGTTCTTCACGAGCGATCTTTTCGATGGCGCGCGGATCGGTCTTCAAATCTTTCACGGCCTGTTCCAGCGCGGCATTTTCTTTATTCAATTGCGCAATTTCGGCTTTGACTTTCTTGATGCCATCCTGAGTACGTCGCATGGAGAGGTAGCCGTGAGTTCCAAAAATATCGTGCACAAAAAGAACTGCGACCAATAAAACCAGCAGGGCGGGTCCGTGTCGCAATAAGCCACCCGCTTTTTCGTCAACCTTCACTTTCATCTTTAGCGTTTTCCTTGTTCATGAACCATGCAGGAGCCAATTTTTGGCTTCGCTGGTCAGCTTCGTTGAAGCTTCCAAGCTGGAAGCCTCAACATATAAGCGCAGAAGCGGTTCGGTGCCGGAAAGCCGTACAAGCATCCAGGAACCGTCTTCGAAAACAAACTTTGCGCCATCAGTACGATCCACGGAAAGAATTTTTCGTCCGAGTAGTGTCGAAGCGTCAATGGCAACCTGCCTTACTGCATTCGCCTTTTGTTCGTCTGTGAGATGAAAATTTTCGCGCACCGGCCAGAATTCGCGGCCAAGTTTTTTGAATAGCGCTTTGATTTGTTCTTCTATGGAAGTGCCGCGAGAGGCGAGCATTTCGGCAACGAGCAGGCAGGCGAGTATGCCGTCTTTTTCCGGCACATGTCCGCGAATAGTGAGTCCGGCGCTTTCTTCGCCGCCCATGGCAATTTTGTCTTCGCGGATTAATTGGCCGATATATTTGAATCCAACGGGGGTCTGATAGATTTTTTGCCCGTGGGATTTTGCCACCGCGTCCATCATTTCCGTGGTGGCAACGCTGCGGGCCGCAGGCATGTGCCATTGACGCGTCTCGACCAGATAATCGTAGAGCAACGCCAAAATGTGATTTGGCTGAATCCACGTGCCGTCGCGGTCGATCACACCGAAGCGGTCAGCATCGCCATCGGTGGCCAGACCGGCGATAGCGACGGAATCCAGTACCGCTTTCCGTAAGGGCGCCAAATTTGGTTCAGAGACGTCGGGGCCGGTTCCGTCAAACAGGGTGTCACGATTTAGACGCATGGCCTTGACGGCGATTCCGTTGCGAGTCAAAACAGTATCGAGATAACCTGCGCCACATCCATGCAAGGCATCGTAGACAAAATGAGTTTTGGCTTGGCGTAATGCGTCGAAGCGCACGAGTTGTTCGAGCCGCTGCAGATATGTCTCGCGAATATTGACCATTTCGTTTGCGGCGCGCTTGTCGCCAGAAGTCGGCGCCGACTTTGCGGGGAAGGGTCCATCTTTTTCAACCATTTTGGTGACTCGCGCTTCGATGTCCTTGGTGACTTCCGGAAGCGCGGGCCCGGCGTCGGCAGAAGAGAACTTGAGGCCGTGATATTGCGCGGGGTTATGGCTGGCGGTGAAATTGATCGCGCCGTCCAGTTTGCGACGGGTGATTTCGTAAGCAATGGCCGGTGTGGGAGTAAATGTATCGCATAGCAGGGTGCGGATGCCGCGCTGATTGAGGATGTCGACCGCGAGTTGCGAAAATTCTTCGGAGTAAAAACGTGGATCGTATCCGACGAGGAGAGTCGGATTTTTAGTTTTACTGTTGACGTGATCCGCGATGGCAGTTACGGCAAGCCGCACGTTGGCGAAGGTAAAATCGTCGGCGATGAGACCGCGCCAACCGGAAGTTCCAAACTTAATCGGAGAAGGATTCGGAGAAGTGTTCATGGCGATGTATTCTAGCCCGGTAATTGATAACAGCAAACGGACAACGGTTGAAAGGCCGGAAGAAACGAAATGCCCGGAAGGCAGTGCCGAGTAGTCCTGGTTACTTGCGGAACGCTCCGGGAGGCGCGGCGGATCGCTCGTGCAGCTGTCGAAGCTAAACTTGCTGCTTGCGTCAACGTGATGCCGAACGCCGTGGAGTCAATCTATCGTTGGAAGGGCAAGGTAGAAAGTTCGCGGGAGTATTTATTGGTCATGAAATCAACCGCGAAGCGCTTGCCTGAGTTAGAACGAATGGTGCGGAGCATGCACAGTTATGACGTGCCTGAATTTTTAGTGCTGCCGGTAGCTTCGGGGTCGCGGGAATATTTGCGATGGTTGGTTCAGAGCGCGAAGCCATCGCGAACTCGGAAATAACTGGTTACCTTTGGCTTAGACGTGGTGTAGCGCCTGATCCAAATCGGCGATGATGTCGTCGGCATCCTCGATGCCCACCGACAAACGAACCAGTCCATCAGTGATCCCGACGCGTTCGCGCACTTCTTGCGGCATGGATGCGTGCGTCATCAGTGCCGGAAGCGAGATCAGGGATTCCACGCCACCGAGACTTTCCGCGAGCGCGCAGAGCTTCACGTGGTTCAGAAGACGACGGGCCGCTTCCAGTGAGCCCAGGTCAAAGGAAAGCATGCCACCGGGGCCTTTTTGCTGGCGACGCGCAATTTCATGTTGCGGATGGCTCGCGAGGCCAGGGTATAGAACCTTTTGAACTCTCGGATGCGTATCCAGGTGACGCGCGACTACCAGGCCGTTGGCATTGTGCTGCAGCATGCGCACCGCGAGAGTCTTGATGCCGCGCGAAATCAGGAAACAATCCATCGGCGCCAATCCGGCGCCCGCGGAACGTTGGATAAAATAAATTTTCTCGGCGTCTTCCTTGCGAGTCAATACCACCGCGCCGCCCGTCGAGTCGCTGTGGCCGTTGAGATACTTGGTCATGGAATGAACGACGATATGCGCACCGAGCTCGATGGGCCGCTGAAGATAGGGGCTCAGGAAAGTGTTGTCCACCACTACAGTGATGTTTCGTTGACTGGCCAATTTAGCGAGCGCAGCAATATCGGCGATTCTCATCGTGGGATTGGTGGGGGTTTCGATGTACAACATTTTAGTGTTGGGCCGGAAGGCCGATGCCACCGCATCCGACGAGGAAGTGTCCACAAAGCTAAATTCCAGTCCAAAGTGAACCAAGAGTTGCGTGGAGAGCCGAAAAACGCCGCCATACACCGCTTCGGAAAGCACGACATGGTCGCCAGGGCGCAGCAAGCGAAAGACCGCATCGATGCCAGCCATTCCGGAAGTAAATACGTAAGCGCTGTGGCCGTCTTCCAGTTTGGCAATGGTGCGCTCCAAAGCCTTTCGATTGGGATGATTAGTGCGCGCGTAGTCGTAACCGGCTTTATATTTCCCCAATTCTTCGTTTACGTAAGTGGACGTTTGATAGATTGGCGCGACGATCGCGCCGGTGGACGGATCCGGTTCCTGGCCGACGTGGATGGCGTTAGTGGCGAAACCCATGTGTACTCCTCTTGGCTCGAATCGAAAAGCTGCAGGCTTAATCACCAGCCGGACTGGCTGCGATTACCGTGATGCGCGGGTACAAAAATAACCTGATTCTTCAAAATTACAGGAGCTATTACGGCGAGTCAATTAGAGCGGGCGCCGACGTTTCGGTTCGTCAATAAATCTCGGAAAAACTTGACCATCAACTGGCTTACGTAGAGGATAGTTTGATCAGTATGAAGAAATTGTGTTTCACACGAGTCGCATGCCTCATGGGCTTGCTGGCGTTGCTCGCAGTGGCAGCCAGCGTCAACTCGCAGGAAATCCCGAAGGGTCAGACCCAGCGGTCTTTGCCTAGCACTCGCGTAACCATTGAAGTCACCGGCGGCGATAAAGATCGTCCAATCGAAAACGCCAGCGTCTATTTGAAGTACGTTGAAGAACACAAAATTGTGAAGAATAAGCAGTTCGAGCTGAATGTGAAGACCAACCGTGAGGGAATCGCGCATATTCCAGATGCCCCACTTGGAAGGGTGGAGATACAAATTGTCGCGGAAGGATGGAAAACCTTCGGGCGGTGGTACGACATCACGAGTTCGAAGGAGCCGATCAAGATTCATCTCGATCGACCGCCCAAGTGGTATTAGACCGGGCAATGTTCCGTCGCGGAACAGGCGGAAAATTTAAATTTCATCCCGCGCTCACTAATTGTTCGCTAAGTCGCGTAGGCTACACCCAAAGTTTTTTTGCTGCTTGCACGGAAATTGTGCAAAGAGGGGAAGAGTATTGATGAGCGTGCATTTAGGCGGACGGCAGCTTCGCTTTTCCACATACTTATCAACACATGTGTGCAAAACTTAAT
The DNA here is from genome assembly GCA_963733775.1 of uncultured Acidobacteriota bacterium. Classification (GTDB taxonomy): domain Bacteria; phylum Acidobacteriota; class Terriglobia; order Acidiferrales; family UBA7541; genus Acidiferrum. Next base: position 307,185 of record CAVTEE010000009.1, read on the forward strand.
GAGAGCGAAATATTTGGCGCGACTTTCGGAAGAGATCGTGCAATAAGGGTCCGCACTTCTTTGGCGTTCTTAATGACGGTGATACAGTTCACCGCGGCTTCCACGCATGAATGAAACGTTTGAGGGACGATTTTCTTTACTGCAGATGTTTTGGGGCAGCATTTCCACACGGCCGCTACGAAGCTCGCTGAGTGTGATTGCTATCGCGATTCAAGTGGTTTTAGTGCTGATGATCGCGGGACTTACTTCCGGTGTCGTTTCTGAGTGGGGGAAACGGGTGGAAGGGGTCGGCGCTGACATCATCGTGCAGTCGCCGAATTCGTCAATTTTCTTCGCGTTCTCAAGTGCGGTCATGCAGGAATCTTTGGGTGACAAGATAGCGGCCCTGCCGGATATCGATGAAGTGGCTCCCACCGTAATTTTGACCGAACCAAAGAACTTAGTGATCGTTTATGGCATCGATTTCAGACGATTCAACGCGCTTAGTCGTGGGTTTTTGTTTCGCGATGGGCGCGCCTTCTCGGGACCCGACGAAGTTATCGCTGACGACATTATTGTGCAGTCAAAACACTTGAAGGTGGGCAGTCAGGTTACACTGCTGAATCACGTTTTTACCGTGAGCGGGATCGTGGCGCACGGGAAGGGCGCGAGATATTTTATCCCGCTGCAGACGGCCCAGGATCTTGCTGGCGCGGACAAGCGGGTGTCGATGTTCTACGTTCGGAGCAAAGGAAATACCGAGATCGCCCGAGCGGAGATCTTAAAGTTGGATCCGCAAAATAGCGTTCGGTCGTTATCCGAATACCTGACCTTAATGAATTCGTCGAATCTTCCGCAACTGCGTCCGTTCACGAGGACGATGGTGGCGCTTGGAATTGTGATCAGTTTTCTAGTGGTCTTGCTGAACATGCATACGCTGGTCATGGAACGAACCCGTGAAATCGGCATTCTGAAGGCGTTGGGATTTTCGAGATTCGATGTGGTGCGTATGCTGCTGGGAGAAACTTTTATTTTGACCCTGATGGGAACAGGTTTCGGTATCGCCGTCACCTTTCTGGTGCAAGGCATTTTGAAAGAGACGAATCCTGGCCTCACGATTTTGATATCGCCATCCTGGATTTTTTCGGCTGTAGTGTTGGCTTTTGTCGGCGCGACCACGGGGGCGACGTATCCGGCCTTGCGGGCGGCAAGTTATGATCCGGTCGTGGCATTGGCGTATGAATGATGTGTTCGCGAGACTTTTCAATTTTGAATCGGGAGTGGTGAATGCTGCCTGGGGACAAACATTATGAGGCCACGATAATCGAGCGGCGGGACATTTCACCGGATTTGTGGCTTATCCGCGTGGATCCTGGGGGACCATTTAAATTTTTGGCTGGCCAGTATGCGACGCTCGGAGTGGAATTTGAGGGGCAAAGGATCGAGCGAGCATATTCGCTGGTGTCGTCTCCGTACGAACAAACGCTCGAATTTTTTCTGGAATTGGTTCCCCATGGGGCATTGACTCCCCACCTTTTCAAATTGAATGAGGGCGACAAGTTATTTTGCCGCAAGATCGCCAAGGGTCGCTTCACTCTGGATTTACGCAGCGGCAGAAAACATCACCTGTTACTTTCCACCGTTACCGGAATTGCTCCGTTTGTGAGCTATGTGCGGACCCTTTATCGCGATTGGAAGAGCGGTGACAGTCCCATGCCAGGCGATCACAAACTTTACTGCCTGCAGGGCGGCAGCCGCTCGTGGGAGTTCGGTTACCGGGATGAAATGGAGAAAGTAGCGGCGGAGGTTCCGTGGCTAAAATTCCTAACCACGGTGAGCAGGCCGTGGGAGGACGAGGCGTGGACGGGAGAGACGGGGCGGGTGGATGACCTGGTTCGCAAGTACACCGACTTGTGGAATTTAAAACCGGCGGAGACCACCGGGTATCTTTGCGGTCATCCAAGTATGGTGGAAAACGGCAGGGGCATCTTGCAGCGAGCTGGATGGCAAAAAAACGCGATGTTTGAGGAAATATATTTCATTCCGAGCGATGTCAAAGAGGAACACGCAGAATAAAGTAGCTTACCCGCGGTCCTTGGCAGACTCTTGTCCCTAAAATCGAAACGTGTCTAGATTCAATTCGCCTCTCAAGCGCCTGGAATATTTTCCGTGAGTTGGACGGAGATATCTTCCAGCGTGGCGATCGGAACCGCAACGTGAACGGACTCGCCAGGTTCATGAACGTCGATTTGCAACTTGCCTGCGTGGGTGCGAATTTGTACGTGATCGGTGCCGTCCACTACTTCGACCAGATTTGCCTCCGAATATTTCTCCAGTTCCTTTGCTAACTGCCGGATTGTGGGTATCCAGGGTTGGATTTTTACTGCTGCATTTTCCAGATGGTTTCTCGGAGTGCAGCGCAGTGCTATTGGGACTGCCGCAGCCGGCACCCACAGGTGGACGTGAGAGCCACCATCGCGGAATTCGTCGACATCCACGCGGATAACGCCTTCGCGGAAGGTGTAAATGGCGGCGAAGGCTACGGTGCTAGCTAAGCCAAGAGCGATTTTCGCAAGCAACATATTCTCGAATCTCCTTTTCCGCGAACATTAACGTACACGGCCCGGGTAATTAATCGCTGGAGTTTTTTGAGTCCATCCACACGCGAACGGTGCTGTCCTCGCTTTTCACGGAGACCAGCTCGGTATCGCCCAAGGACGCAAGAGCGTGCAACCCGGCGACGACGTCAAGTTCATCTTTGCCGGCGCTGAACAGCGCATCGATCACGTGCATGGGAATTTTGATATCTACATCGGATTTATTTGACTTGGAACCCTTGTTGTCTTTCACGTGGACCAGCAGCCGCCCACCCTCTTTGGCGACCCGGACATCCTGATCGGTGCCCTGGACGGTGACATATTCTCCGTCCTTCGCTGTTCGAATCGCGTTGATGAGGGCGTGCACGTCGACGTCATTCATGTGCGCCTGATCGATGGTCACTTTGCCGTTGTGCAGGTGGTTTTTATTAATGGTAGGCAGGACATTTTCCGCCAGTTCGAGCGGAATGTTCACCCGCACGGTTTCGCCCTTATTATCGGAGTTGATGACCCGAACATGTAGCCAGCGGTCTTTGGTCGACCCTGATTGTCCGAATGACGCCGAAGCACCTGCCAGCACGACGATGGCGGACAATAGGCTGACGCCTGCAAAAAGCCTTGTGCGATTGAACATAGAGTAGATGCCTCCCCGGCACTGCCTATACATACGAGGTGTGCCAGAAAAATGTTTCCGGAATTGCTTTTATTTACCGCGACGATCGATGGAATTTGAAACCCGGCCGGGGAGCTAGGTTGGATCAGGCTTTCGGGGTGACTTCCGGCGTCCACTTCAGGAACAACGCGCCCAAAGGCGGCACCGTCAGAGTGAGCGAATAGGGGCGACCCATATGCGGTAAGGCCTCCGCCTGCACGCCGCCAAGGTTACCGACATTTGATCCGCCGTATATAGCGGAGTCGGTGTTCAATGCCTCCACGTAAAAGCCCGGTTGCGGCACGCCGATGCGGTAGCTACCCCTCAAAACGGGGGTGGCGTTGAGGATTACAACGATAAGGTCCTTTGGAGCCTTGCCGTGGCGGGCGAAGGAAAAGATGCTGTTATCGGCGTCGTTGGCGTCGATCCATTCGAAGCCTGGCCAGTCGAAATCCACCTCGTGGAGCGCGGGTTCTTGGACGTACAGCTTGTTCAGGTCGCCGACGAGGCGCTGAAGCCCGCGATGGGATTCCCATTGAAGCAAATGCCAGTCGAGACTCCGAGCTTCGCTGAATTCCTGACGCTGGCCGAATTCTTCGCCCATGAAGAGAAGCTTCTTGCCCGGATGAGCATACTGATAGGCATAGAGGAGGCGCAGGTTAGCAAACTGCTGCCACATGTCGCCGGGCATTTTGTGGAGCAGGGAATTTTTGCCGTGAACCACCTCATCGTGGGAGAAGGGCAACACGAAGTTTTCGGTGAAAGCATAGATCAAGGAGAAAGTTAGCTTGTTGTGTTCGTATTTGCGATGGACGGGGTCGGCGGAGAAGTACTTTAAGGTGTCGTTCATCCAGCCCATGTTCCACTTCATGCTGAAGCCCAGGCCGCCCAGATAGGTGGGGCGCGAGACACTTGGCCACGCGGTGGACTCCTCAGCGATAGTGAGAATGCCGGGGAAGCGCTCGAAGGTGATTTCATTCAGGCGCTTCAGAAAATCAACGGCTTCCAAATTTTCGCGACCGCCAAATTTATTGGGAATCCATTCGCCGGGCTTTCGGGAGTAATCCAGATAAATCATGGAAGCCACGGCGTCAACGCGCAGTCCGTCGATGTGATATTTATCCAGCCAGAACAGGGCGTTGGAGATCAAATAATTGCGGACTTCATTGCGGCCGTAATTATAGACGAGAGTGCCCCAGTCCAGTTGTGAGCCTTGCCGCGGGTCGGAGTGCTCGTAGAGGTGTGTTCCATCAAACTGCGCCAGACCGTAGGAGTCCCGAGGGAAATGGGCGGGAGTCCAGTCGAGGATGACCCCGATTCCCGCGTTGTGGCAGCGGTCGACGAAATCCATGAAGTCTGTGGGTGCGCCATAGCGGCTGGTGGCGGCGTAATAGCCGAGGGTCTGGTAGCCCCAGGAGCCGTCGAAGGGATGCTCCATGATTGGAAGCAGTTCGATGTGGGAGTATCCGAGTTCTTTTACGTAAGGAATAAGCTGATCACTGAGTTCTTTGTAGGTCAGCCAGCGATTGTTTTCTTCCGGGACGCGGCGCCAAGCGCCCAGATGCACTTCGTAGATCGAAACCGGCGATTCGAACCAATTTTTCTGAGGCCGTTCCTTGATCCATTTGGTGTCATTCCATTTGTATTTATCCAGATCGGCCACGATGGAACCGGTGTTTGGGCGCAACTCTGCGCGAAACGCGTAAGGATCGGCTTTGAGCGGAAGCATGTCGCCATTAGGACCGATGATTTCGTATTTGTAGATGGAGCCTTCGTTCAATTCGGGGACAAAGAGTTCCCAAATACCCGAAGAGCCGCGTGCACGCATTACGTTCACACGGCCATCCCAGCGATTGAAATCGCCGACCACGCTAACGCGGCGGGCACTGGGTGCCCAAACAGCGAAGTTTACGCCACGAACTTCCTGAACAGTTTTTATGTGCGCGCCAAGTTTTTCGTAGGTGTCGTAGTGACGGCCCTCGCCCATGAGATATAAATCGAATTCGCTCAGGAGGTATGGGAAGGAATACGCGTCGTACATTTCAAAGGCTTCACCATGATGAGTTCTTCCCCGAATCTTGTAACTGCCGGGTGCGGGAGGCGCGGACTGATTTGAAGGCCACAGCGCTTCGAAAAAACCCTCCGGACGAACTTTCACCGCGTCGGTAACTTTCATGCTGTTAAGTACGGGCTGGCCCGGAGCGATGTCGATGCTGGCTTCCGCTGCCCAGGGAATAAAAAATCGAATGACCCAGCCGCCCGGTACCGGATGCGGGCCGAGAAGCGCGAAGGGATCGGTGTGGCGGCCGTTCAAGAGCGCGTCGATTTCGGCATTATTGACGTCTGGCACGGAAACCGTCTGCGCGGCTGCGTTGCTTTGTTGTTGCGGCTTCTGCGGTTCTCGGGGCTGTTGCGGCAAAGAAGAGTCTCCCGCGCGAGGCAAAGGCCTTAATCCACAGGTAAAGCTCTGGGAACACAACCCGCGCCCTTGGATTCTAGAGGGTCTGAAGCCAAATGCCAATCGTTTGAAGATGGTAGACGGCAACTGGCGAGCACGTAGGCTTCGGTTCGAGCACGTAGCATCGGTTAAAGAGCCCCGAGCTATAAAAAGCGTGGGCGAAGGTGTATAGTCCACGGACAAATTTGTGCGTTGAGCGGTGATCGCGAATAAAAGCTGGTCAAGACCATGGGAGCCAGATGAAGGTCTCTAGATTATTTAGGTTTTCGGTTTATATTTTCAGCTTGATGCCACTCTTTCCTTTGCAGGCTCAGGATCGCTCTCAGGCGCGTTCGATGGTGATTTCGCGGGATGGCATTGTGGCCGCGGAATCACCTTTGGCCGCGCAAGCAGGCGTGCGCATCCTCGAACACGGCGGCAACGCGGTGGACGCCGCGATCGCAGCGAATGCGGCCATGGGTGTAGTGGCGCCCATGATGAACGGCGTAGGGGGCGATCTTTTTGTGATCCTTTACGACGTGAAGGCCAACAAGCTGTATGGGCTGAATGCCAGCGGTTGGGCTCCCAAAGATCTGACCATCGAATTTCTCCATAACCACGGCCTGCGAGATATGCCGCAGCACGGCATTTACGCTGTGACGGTTCCAGGCGCAGTCGACGGATGGCAAAAGCTGGCAGACAGATTTGGCCGTAAGAAATTAGCTGAAGACCTCGCAGCGGCAATAAAGATTACTCAGGATGGTTTCCCCGTGCCTGAATTGACCGCCGCTGTTTGGGCCACAGAAACGGATCTCCTGCGCGGAGATAGTGCCGCCTCTCAAATATATTTGATACAGGATCATGCGCCGCGTGTGGGAGAAGTCTTTCGCAACCCCGATCTGGCTTGGTCATTGCAGCAGATCGCTGTTCACGGAAGAGACGCATTCTATAAAGGCGAAATCGCCAAAAAAATTATTGAGGGCATGAAACATCATGGTGGAGTGATGACCGCCCAAGATCTGGCGGAATATTCGAGCGAATGGGTGGAACCGATTTCGACTACCTATCGCGATTGGACAGTGTTCGAATTGCCGCCTAACGGACAAGGACTGGCCGCGCTCGAAATGTTGAACATCATAGAGAAATTTCCGCTCGGCCAGAAAAATTGGGAGTTCGGTTCCGCGAACGCACTTCACACCATGATCGAAGCCAAGAAGCTCGCGTATGCAGATTTGGCTAAGTACATAGGAGATCCGCGGCAACAAAAATTGCCGGTGTCTACATTGCTTTCAAAAGAGTGGGCGAAGCAACGAGCGAAATTGATCGATCCCGCGCATGCGAATTGTGATGTCTCGGCCGGCGAATTGCGTGGTGGCAAGGACACGACGTATTTGAGCGTGGTGGATCGCGAAGGGAATATGGTGTCCCTGATCCAGAGCAACTTCGACGCTTTCGGCTCGGGCATCGTGGCTGCCGGTACCGGGTTCGCGCTGCACAATCGGGGCGGGCTATTTACGCTTGATCCAGCATCCCCTAATACGCTTGCCGGGCGAAAGCGGCCGCTGCACACCATCATTCCGGCTTTCGCCCAGAAAGGGGATACCCGGCTGGCCTTTGGAATCATGGGCGGGTGGAATCAGTCGCAGGCCCATGCCCAATTTGTGGCTAATATTGCGGACTTTAAAATGAACATTCAGGCCGCACTGGAGGCACCGAGATTCTCTAAACGTACATTTGGCGGCTGCGACGTGTCGATGGAGAACCGGTTCGCCGGCAATGTGCGCAACGACCTGACCGGCAAGGGCCACAAAATAGATTTGCGGGGGGCCTTTTCCAGTGTCATGGGTGGAGGACAGGCGGTTCTCAGAGATTTTGCGACCGGAGTCAATTATGGCGCATCTGATCCCCGTAAGGACGGGCAGGCCAGTGTGGAGTTGCCGACGCAATAGTATAGGCCGTACTGGACGAACGTTTTAGTACCGCAGAATTTTGCACAAGTTGGCGGGTCAAGAGCCACAGAATGTTCCATTTAGTCCACTGCGCGTTTTTGAAGAAGATGTAAGTCCAATTGTTGTAACGCCGATATGGTGAGTTTTGGTGGCGGCTAGCATGCATTACCGGGAGTGATCGCACATCCGAATAAGCTTGTGCCATCTGGCGGGAGATGCAATGCGGTACTTCGTTTATAGAACCTGGATCCTGGCGTTCTTCTTTTTGCCCCTGGCAGCTTCGGCTCCTCGGGCTGCGGCCGACAGCGTGGACGTGTCGGGCCGCTATGAGTGCTCTGCCGCCAAGCTGGCAGGTAAGGCGATAAAGTGCTCGGCGGTCCCGCTGACTCTACGGCATGATGGCCGATTCGAACTGCGCGGGTGGGAAGGCACCTACCTGGTGACTGGCGACTGGGTAGAGATGTCGGACGCGTTGATCAGGGCTCGGGCCAAGATTGAACCGGGACATAAGATCGTGTTGCGCTATTACGGGAAGCGCGGCCTGGTAGAAATGACCTTCGAACGCCGCGTCGCTGAGCTGGGCAAGCTTGCACTGACTTAAGATTGCTTAAATCGGCGGTTCTAACCGCCGGGACTCGCCCTCGTAGGGTCAACCCCACCCTAATTTAGGTCTGCGTCGTAAGCCGCCGCTGCTATTTCTCCCAAGGCTTGCCCGGCAACCTGTTGGGCAGCCTCAGGATCGTCTGGTAGCGCTACGTGGTTCACATAGGCCGCAAAGACCCACCGCTCCCCGGATTTAGTGGTGGCATACCCTGCCAATCCTTTGGCATTCAGCATCCCTTTTCCGTTGAGCTTGTCCTCCGAGTTGAACGTACCTGTTTTTGCGAAGACGTGCCCCGCGCCGGCAGATTCCTTTTGAATCGTGGCTAAAGTTCCATCCTTGCCTAGCACCGGCAGAGCTCTTAGAAATACCTGGTAGTCGGGGCGTGTAGTCCAGTAGGTGAGGTAGTGCACCATAAAATCTGGAGAAAATAGATCCGCCCAATCGGCACCGGCACCATCGCCCTGGGAGGCCCCGGAAAGATCGAGGTTTGCAGATTGCAAAAACTCGCGCTCAACGCGGAAACCTGCGGCCAGCGGATTTTTCGTGTCTTTGGCGACCAAGGTTCCAAGCAGGTACGGTCCCATACCCGCGTGAAGATTCTGGCTGACTTTCAAAGTAACTTTGACTTCTTCGGATAAAGGCGCTGACACATGTTCGGCCACCATGTTTTCTGGTACATACAATTTCGAATACGCAACGAAATCCGGCGGTAGGGTCGCAGCGCCTTTTTTGATCTTGAATTGGACGCCGGAGGCAACGAGAGCGTCGCGCAGAACGGTGGTGGCAAAGGTGGTAGGAGACGGAACCGCAAAGGCCGCTGTTTGCGGTGCGATGCCGGCGGGTAAGCTGCCAGTCAGGGTCACGACTACACTGCCATCTTCGTTGGATTCGACCTCGGGTGATTCAAGATTGGGTTTCGAACCATGCGCGCCGGTGGTGATGTGATTGACAAAATTTACGTAGGAAGTATGTGGCGAGTATTCGAGGATGGTCGCGTCCCCGCTTTTCACGCCGGGCCTCATAATGAGGTCGATCACGTTGTCATTCACCATGATGGAAGACATGACCACGTCGGTGCCGCCTTCGCGTGGGCCATCGGGTAACAGGCTGGCATCGATGAGCAGCCGGCCATCAATCCGTTTAATTCCTTTTGCAGAAACTCTTCCAGCGAGTTCCTTGATCACGGCGAGCGGGTCGCCAGGCAATGCAGGACCGTTGTAAGAATGATCTTCGTCCACGAATGCAAGCGTGCCATCGGGTTGCGCGCGATTTGAGAGGTTGGGATCGCCGCTCGCCACCAGGATTAAATCTCCCTTGAGCTTTCCCTTGGAATCCACCGGGCCAGTGCGATAAATCCGGGTATGAAAGCGGTAGTCCGTGCCGAGCTTGGCGAGCAGTGCGCCTTCGGTGAGAAGTTTCGTGGTGGAAGCAGGGACAAACAATTTCTCCGGGTTCAAGGCGTAAATGATTTTGCCGGAATCCAGTGAGTAGAACTCAATGCCAAAATTTGCGTGCCTAAATTCGGGGCGGCCGATGACGTGTTGGATGCGCTCAGTCAGCGTGGACGTTGATTGAGCCCGTGCTATGTGAACGTTCACGAATACAAACAAAACCGTCCATAGCACAAACCTCCGATTATTCTTCAAGTTTCAACTCCCTCCAGAGATTAACTGCACACAGTTTCATGAGCCGACACACTCTTGCGTGCAACGGATTGTTTGCGCGCACGTAATTCCGGCGTTCGACGCTTAGATAATATCCGGAACAGGGAATTTCGGAACAAGGTTGACTTGATTTTTTCGAACAGGGAGGAGATGAAGTCTACGCTGTGTACCAGCGAAAACCTTTACGTTGTTCCTCGGCTAGTTCTTTTACCACCACCATTGTTTCGGCGCGCCGGTATTGCGCACAGGTTACGACGATAGCATTGAGCAGCGCGATGGGAGCTGTAAACGAAGCCGCAAATGAAGTGGATTCTACGGAAGCCAAAAATATTTCATCGCATATCCGGGCCAGCGGGGAAAGAAACGTGTCTGCGATACCAACGCAATACGCACCTTTGGACCGCGCGAGTTGCGCGCCCTCCACCGTCTGACGCAGTCCGCGGCGGAAGCTGATAGCGATGACCAAGTCCTGCTTGGTTGCCGTACGCGCCAGATGAGCGATTCGTCCGTAGGAAGTGGCCGCGAAAACCGGCAAGCCGACCACACTCGTCTGGTACTCGAAATAGTGCGCCAGGTAGGCGGCCAGATCGCCGGCAATGAGAATGATTTTACGCGCGGCATAAATTCGCTTGGCTAAAGCAACCAAGCGACGCGCGTCCAGACTGTTTTTCAAGCCCTGGAGGTTTTTTATGTCCTGCTCGAGTGCTTCGCGAATGTAGCCAGGCATACCGCCGTCCTGGCCGCCTGCACGCATGGTATCCAGAGAAGTGGCAAACGCGAGAGATAATTCATGAAGATGATGTTGAAAATCGCGATAACTTTCGAATCCCAGGCCGCGAACGATGCGTACGATGGTGGCCGGATCAGTGCCCAGGCGTTGAGCGAGCGCGCGAACGCTTAGCAATACGTATTCGCGCGGATGCTCAAGAATAGGGCGTATGATTTCCTGACGTTTGATGCTGAGTTGATCGATACGTTCCGGAAGTGGCGGAGCAGCATTCTGGAGCTTGGATTTCATTGCGCCCGAGAATTATTCAAATTTACCGGTCTGTCAATACCAAGAGCCACGAATAGTCAAAAAAATTACAATTTAGTTTAATTACTTTTTGCTGGCGGCCGCGGGTTTGGCCAAGCCCGGAGCGGTGATCGGGTTAAGAAAAGGCATCATGGCTCGAAGTTCCGGCCCCAATTGCTCGATGGGATGGGTTTGCTCGCGCTGTCTGGTAGCCAGAAAGTTCGGGCAACCTTGCTCGTTCTCTTCAATCCATTTTTTGGCAAAGCTGCCGTCCCGAATTTCAGAAAGAATTTTGCGCATTTCTTCTTTGGTTTTTGCATTGATGATACGCGGACCGGCGCTGTAATCACCTTGTTCCGCAGTGTCGCTGATGGAATAGCGCATATAGCTAAGACCACCGCGATAAATCAGGTCGACAATCAGCTTTAATTCGTGCATGCATTCAAAATAAGCGACCTCGGGCTGGTATCCGGCGGCGACCAGAGTTTCAAAACCAGCTTTAATGAGTTCGCTTACACCACCGCACAATACTGCCTGCTCACCAAAGAGGTCGGTTTCCGTTTCTTCGGTGAAGGTGGTTTCCAACACGCCCGCGCGAGTGGTTCCCAGAGCTTTGGCGTAGGACAGCGCTAAGTCTTTTGCTGTCCCGCTGGCATCTTGTTCCACGGCGAGAAGTGCCGGAGTGCCTCCACCTTCGCTGAAAACTTCGCGTACCCGATGCCCCGGTGCTTTGGGAGCGATCATGGATACGTCAACGGACGCCGGCGGTTTGATGGCGCCGAAACGGATGTTGAAACCGTGAGCGAACATCAGCGTTTTTCCGGCTTTGAGATTTGGCTCGATCGCTTCGTGATACAGCTTGGGCTGCTTGGTATCGGGGGCAAGAATCATGATGACATCGGCCCATGCAGCCGCTTCGGACGGGGTGTTGACGGTGAGGCCATCCTTTTCCGCCTTGGCACGCGAGGAACTACCGGGTTGCAAACCTACGCGAACATTCACTCCGCTGTCGCGCAGGTTCAACGCGTGCGCATGTCCCTGCGAGCCGTAGCCGATAATGGCCACCTTTTTTGCCTGAATGAGTGATAAGTCCGCGGAATCGTCGTAGTAGAGTTTTGCCATGTTTTTCCTTAGGCGGCCTGCGCAGCCGCGATAAATTTTATGTGGTCAACAGAATTACGACAGCGTTCAAAATATTCTTCAGTTCGTGACCGGTGATACGGCGCGATTCTCTGAATTTGCAGAGACTTCTGATTCGTTCAGAACCGGCGGACGAAGCAAGTCGCCTCCGCGGGTCATGGCAATTCTTCCGGTACGAGCCATTTCCAAAACGCCAAAGGGGCGCAAGACTTCAAGCAGGCCGTCAATTTTGTCGACGGTGCCGGAAACTTCCAGGATCAGCGATTCTGGCGCAACGTCTACGACCCGGGCCCTGAACACTTTGATCAATTCCATCAGATGCGGGCGATTTTTCTGATCTGCGAGAACTTTAATCAGCGCCAGGTCGCGTTCGAGGATGGAGCGGTTGGAAATATTTTCAGCCAGCAGCACATCCACCAATTTTTCAAGGCTGGCTTCCAGCCGGTGAGCGCCTTTTTCGTCAGTGTGCGCGACGATGGTCATCCGCGCGATTTCTTCATTCTCCGTGGGACCCACAGTGAGGGAATCGATATTGATTGCCAGACGGCGGGCTAGGGAAGAAACACGGTTGAGCACGCCTGGCTTGTTCTCTACGTACGCGACAAGTGTTTGCATGGTTTCCTCTATTTTTTTCACGGCTCAGTCGCCGTCTCCACCAGCGGGCTATCGGGCCGGCGGATCATGTCGTGAAGAGAAGCGCCGGCCGCGACCATGGGGTAAACGGAGTCTTCCTGCTCCACGCGGAAATCGAAGAGCACGGTTTCGCTGGATTGGCGCGCGGCGCGAATGGCCGGTATTACTTCATTTCGAGTCGAGATCCGTTCGCCGCGGATGCCAAATGCGTTGGCCAGCGCGGCAAAATCGGGAGCAACAAGGGGAGTCGCGACATAACGTTTATCGTAGAAAAATTCCTGCCATTGACGGACCATGCCCAGGAAGCCGTTGTTGATGATGGCGATCTTGATGTTGATTTTTTCCTGCACGATGGTGGCGAGTTCGCTCATGGTCATCTGGAATCCGCCGTCCCCGACGACCACCCACACTTCCGCGTCAGGCTTGGCAAATTTAACGCCGATAGCAGCGGGCAACGCGAAACCCATGGTCCCGAGCCCGCCGGAGGTGATCAGGGTGCGCGGCAAATTGTGGTGGTAATACTGCGCTTCCCACATTTGGTGCTGACCAACATCGGTGACCACGATGGCTTCGCCGCGAGTCTCTTTCCAGATGTCGTTGATGACGTGAGCGGCATAGAGATGACCGTTGTCAGGCAGGCTCTGAATGTCTCGAACGGCGGAATCACCCTTGGATTCCTGAATATGGCGGAGCCACACGCCGTGGTCGCGTATCTTGATATGTGGAGTTAGTTTCTCCAGAACTTCACGTGCGTCGCCTACGAGCGCCGCGTCCACCGGGACGTTCTTATTGATCTCGGCGCGATCAATTTCGATGTGAATCTTGCGGGCGTTTTTCGCGTAGGTGCGCAAATCGCCGGTGACTCGGTCATCGAAGCGCATGCCCACGGCGATCAGCAGGTCGGATTCCTGAATGGCGTTATTGACCCAGGCTTCGCCGTGCATGCCCATCATGCCGAGGTTCAGAGGATCTTTAGCAGGGAAGCAGCCGATGCCGAGCAGCGTCATGGCTACCGGGTAATTTCCGGCCCGCACAAATTGCTCGAAGGCTTTCATCGCGCCCGAAACGATGATGCCGTGTCCAGCGAGAATGAGCGGACGTTTTGCAGAGTTCAGTAATTCGACCGCGCGATCGAACTCCGCCTGGTCGTAATTTATGCGCTGACGCTTTGGTGGAAGTTTTGGAGAGGAAGCATCCCAATCAAATTCGCAGGAAGCCTGCTGCGCATCCTTGGTGATGTCCACCAGAACTGGTCCGGGGCGCCCGGATGCGGCGATCAGGAACGCTTCACGAACGGTGCGAGCAATATCCTCGGCGCGGGTCACCACCACGTTGTGCTTGGTAATCGGCATGGTGATGCCGGTGATATCGATTTCCTGAAACGCGTCAGAACCCAAAACCTTGCTGCTCACTTGGCCGGTAATGCAAACGACCGGCGAAGAGTCAAGCATGGCGGTAGCAATACCGGTGACCATATTTGTGGCGCCTGGGCCGGAAGTAGCCATCGCGCAGCCCACCTCGCCACTGGCGCGGGCGTATCCATCGGCCATATGAGTGGCGCCTTGCTCGTGGCGCACGAGGACGTGGTGCAACTTAGACTTCCCCAGCGCGTCGTAGACCGGCAAGATCGCGCCGCCGGGATAGCCGAAGATGTGCTTCACGCCGAGCCTGGTCAGCGATTCACAAAGAATTTCCGCGCCGGTTAGTTTCATAAGGTCCTCGCACTCGTCCCAGGTTGCATCGCGGACGGCAATATTTGCGGAACAACGGTGATGGCTCCCAGCGCTGATGAAGAAACCAGCAGCGCATACTTGGCCATCACGCCAGAAGTGTAACGCGGCGCAGGAGCGCGCCAGGAGGCCAGCCTTCGTTGCATTTCCGCACTAGAAATTTCCAGATTCAAGGTGCGCGATGGCAGATCGAATACGATGGTATCGCCTTCGGCGACCGCAGCGATAGGGCCGCCATTAGCTGCCTCGGGCGCAACGTGGCCAGCCATGAGCCCGTGAGTGGCGCCAGAAAAACGGCCGTCGGTCAGAAGTGCAACGCTGTCGCCTAGGCCGGCGCCAACCAACGCCGCTGTGACCGCAAGCATCTCGCGCATTCCCGGGCCACCTTTGGGCCCTTCGTAGCGAATGACCATGACGTCCCCGGCTTTAACGGAACGGTTCTCCACCGCCTGGAACGCCGCTTCTTCGCTGTCAAAAACACGAGCAGTTCCTCTGAAGTTTTGAATATTGTGACCCGCGACTTTGACCACGCACCCTTCAGGAGCGAGATTGCCCTTCAAGATAACCAAGCCCCCGGTGGACTTGAGCGGCGCGTTCAGCTTGCGAACGACTTCTTGTCCGGGCGCTTCTTTTGCGGCGTTGGCTTCTTCGCCGAGGGTACGGCCTGTAACGGTGATGGCCTCCCCGCGCAATAATCCAGCTTCAAGCAGGCGCTTTGCGACGAGCGCAGTGCCGCCTGCTGCGTATAGGTCGGTAGCGACAAATTTTCCCCCAGGTTTTAAATCGGCAAGGATCGGAACACGCGAACTGATACGGTCAAAATCGTCGATGGACAAAGGGAGCTTCGCTTCGCTGGCGATGGCCAACAAATGCAGGACTGCGTTAGTTGAGCCGCCCGTGGTCGCTACACCGGCGATGGCGTTTTCAATGGAGGCCTTGTTTATGATTTGCGAGGGCAAAACATTTCTGCGAAGAAGGTCAACAACGAGTTCGCCAGCGCGACGACCAGTTTCGGCTTTCGCCTCGTTCGTCGCAGGGGTGCTGGAAAGTCCCATGGGCGCCACGCCAAGAAATTCGCAAACCAGCGCCATGGTATTGGCTGTATATTGGCCCCCGCAAGCGCCAGCTCCCGGACAAGCAACGTTTTCTAGCGCTGTCAAACGCTCCGCGCTCATTTCCCCACGGCCATAAGTGCCCACAGCCTCGAAGACATCCTGAATGGTGACGGAGTGACCTTCAAACTGACCCGGGGCGATGGAACCGCCATACAAAATCATTCCAGGAATATTCAGGCGGGCCAATGCCATAATTCCTGCCGGAATGGTTTTGTCGCAGCCCACCAGCACGATGAGGGCGTCGAAAAGATTGCCTCTGGTGACCAGCTCGATGGAATCGGCGATCACTTCACGGCTGATAAGCGATGCGCGCATGCCTTCCGTGCCCATGGTGATGCCATCGGAAATTGACACAGTATTGAACTCCAGCGGGACAGCGCCGGCTGCGCGAATTCCGTCCTTCACGTGTTTTGCCAACTCGCGAAGATGGTAGTTACACGGGCCGATTTCAATCCACGTGTTAGCCACACCAATGAGTGGTTTCTTGAAATCTTCACTATTCATGCCGGACGCGCGCAGCATCGCGCGCGCCGGGGAACGGTTGGCGCCATCCACAAGGGTGTGACTACGAGGTCTGGGGAGCGAATCGCTCAATTAAATTTTCTCCATTTGCATTGTTGATGTTCTTACGAGCACAATTAATTTAGTGGACTTGTGAAGCGCTCCCCACGTCCCGACTCATTCAGACCGGCCGGGTAACAAGCTGATCCGTGAAATCAGAATGAGCTCAAAGCACATATAGATCAAATTAATACTTTTCGACTGTCAGATAAACTGATTTTATACACATGTTACAAGCCGTTTACGGTAGGCACGGCATCTTGTGTCCAGATCTATGCATCTTTAACAATAACCCTCCAAGTGGACACTGAAGCTCGAGGAAAGCGGACGATTTATGGTCAATGGCACGGACGTGTTCGTGATCGGCGGCGGTCCCGCGGGTATAGCTGCAGCAATTGCCGCCCGACGTCGAGGTTTCCACGTGGTAGTCGCAGATGGAAACAAACCCCCGATTGATAAACCCTGCGGCGAAGGCTTGATGCCGGATTCGATTGCCGCGCTGCAACAACTTGGCGTGGAGATTGCTCCCGGTGAAGGATGCTCGCTTCAAGGAGTAAAATTTCTGGAAAAAGAAAAGTCTGCAACCGCACGTTTTCCGGCTGGACCAGGCGTGGGATTGCGCCGCCCCATACTCCACAAAAAAATGTTGAATCAGGCAGTGGCTCTGGGCGTTCAGTTTCTTTGGGAAACGCCGGTGACCGGCATCCGGGAAAATGGCGTAAGCCTTGCGGGAGGAGACTTCGTCCCGGCCAAATGGATCATAGGCGCGGACGGTGGCCAATCGCGGGTTAGGCGGTGGGCTGGGTTAGATTCTTGCAACCAAAAACAATCTCGCCTTGCGTGGCGCGCACACTTCGATGTTGCGCCTTGGTCGAAATATGTGGAGATTCACTGGGCTGAGAACGCGCAAGCTTATGTTACGCCAGTATCCGCGAATGAAGTGTGCGTGGTGATGGTATCTCGAAACCAAAACCGCGACATTCGAGTTGCTCTTAACGAATTTCCGCAACTGGCAAGGCGGTTGAACGGTGAAAGGCTTTCGAGGCCGGCGCGCGGCACGATTACAACGTTGCATCGACTGAAGCGCGTTTGTCGTGGCAATGTGGCGCTCATTGGGGATGCCTCGGGAAGCGTTGATGCGATCACCGGAGAAGGATTGAGCCTGAGCTTTCATCAAGCGGTGGCGTTGGCTGAGGCCATGGAGAAAAATTCCCTGGACTTGTATCAAAAAGCTCACCGCCAATTTGCCCGGCGTCCAACGTTAATGGCGTGGCTGCTGCTATTGCTTGACGGACGCACGCGTCTTCGTCGCAGAACTCTAACCGTTTTTAGACATAATCCCGAGGTTTTCGCGCGATTGATATCCATTCACGTGGGCGAAACTTCGCCGGCACACTTTGCCGTCACCGGCGCGTTACTCGGCTGGAGATTTCTGGCGGCATGAGTCGAGATTTCCAAAGATGACGTATGCGCTAAGGAATTGGTTCGCGGTGTTTGTGCTCCTCGGCGTGATAATGCCGGGCCGTCAAGCCGCTATTTCACAGCAAAGTTCTCATGCGCCTCGAGCAGCAGGACAAATTGTTTTGTCTGTGGATCCCGCAAAAAGCACCGTGCATTGGAGTGTGGATTCCAGTCTACATACCGTACATGGAACTTTTCACGTGAAGCGCGGAACTATATCTGTCAATCCTGCAACCGGAAGAGCCAGCGGCGAAATCGTGGTGGATGCTACTTCGGGTGAGAGCGGTAACGACAGTCGAGACCGGCGGATGCACAAGGAAATACTCGAAAGCGGCCAATATTCAGAGGTGGTGTTTCGCCCGGACCACGCCGACGGGACCGTGGTTGCGCAGGGAAATTCCAGTTTGAAGCTCCATGGAATATTTTCTTTGCACGGGACTGATCACGAGCTCAACGTGCCCACTCAAGCAACGCTAACAGAAGGGCAGTGGAAAGGGACGGCAGCTTTCGAAGTTCCTTACATAGCGTGGGGTTTGAAAAATCCCAGTAATTTCTTACTAAAGGTTAAGCCGGTCGTGGATGTCCGGCTTGATCTGGCTGGATCGGTAAACGGCGAGGCGCGGTAAAAAAGTCGGTCGGCGTCACGCTCCCCGGTGAGTATGTATCTTTCCCGCCACGGAACTTAGCGCCCTAGTCTCTAATGGAGATACCCGGCTCTGCATTGCTATCGGAGCGCGTAGCCAACGCCAGGCTCTGGCCAACACCACAAAAGTGTCAGCCCAAAGTTTGTGACGCGCTCGTACTAAAATTGGAAGTCCCGCAGCCAGATAAAGGCCGCACAACAGAATTCCCACGCTGCGAATTATGATTCGGCCAGAATGCTGCGACGCTTGGGCCAGGTTCATCCGAAGAACGATCTCAAGCAGTAGACAAAACGCCAAAGCACTTGCAATTAACGTTTTCCCGTAAGCCGCTTCGTTAAAATTACGTTGCCACCAACCCAGTAGCGAATCTACAAGCGGAGTCACGCGATTTTGAGCAGTGTGAATGCCCTTTTTGATGTGAGCCTCGAAGCTGGCCAGACCCGGTCCAGTAATGTTGCGGACAGTTTGCGCATGCTTTTTAAATTTGCTGTCTAAGTCCAAGCTTCCAACCGGCCGCATTGCAGGTTTTATTCCGTGGACGTGAACGCGTTTCGCGCCTCGTCTGATACTCGTTTTCAACTTTAGATTTCTGATGGAGCGAAGCGTTGGTTCGTACCCATGAATCCGGGCAAGCGTGGCGTACAGCCTCAGTTTGTCCTCGAGATTGTATTTCTTGATAGCGCCGATGGCTGGTTCCAGAGAAGCTCGAAGAGTATTGATAGCGCGCAACGCGCGAGCTGAAGCCAGATTCGCCTGGAAGAAATGTCCGGTGGGATCACGTTTCCAGACGCGCACTCGCGGCGCTGCGTATTCACGGCTTGGTGATTTGGAAGTTGGGGGGATATTTATCCTGGTGCCGCTTGTTTCGGAGTCCCCGGCGCTGAATGCATCACCCTGATGATTGATGACCGCTTTTTGAGCACTCACGAGATAAGGTGTAGCCTTGGGCTTCTCTTGCCAAGCGTCGGCGTCCGCTTTGATCTTGGCCAGGATGGAATGCAAGTCTGCTGCTACATCTGACGGCGCATTTATGGTGCGCAATCGGGGCGGCGCGACCGGCCTGAAGGTGTCGAACTGCAATTCGCGCGCGGCTTCCGCAACCAATGCCGCAGAAATCACATTGGTATGTTCTACGTAGGCACTGATTAGCGCGTTCTCGCACAGCAAATTTATGACTCTTGGGATGCCCCCAGAATAGTTGTGCACCGCCTCAACGGCGCCAGCCTCGAAGACCAAATTGTTCCCCGAGCCCGCGGTATGTAAACGATTTTCGATATACCCAGCGACTTCTTCCAACGTAAGCGGCGCCGTCTTGCAGCGCAGACCAATGCGCTGCTGAAGCTGTCGCAGATCCGGACGCCTTAATTTCGCGTCCAGTTCAGGTTGGCCGACCAGGATAATTTGCAGTAACTTTTCGTTGGGAAGCTCCATGTTCGATAAAAGGCGAATCTCTTCAAGTACATGGATAGGCAATCCCTGCCCTTCGTCAACGATCAGAACGACCAAATCATTCGCCCTGTAGCGAGCCAATAACCAATCGTTAAAGACCAATAAGGGGTTGGCTTTCGCCTGCGGAGTAACCGGAATTTCAAATTCGGAAAAAATGAAGTCAAACAACTGCTCGGAGTCCAGATGAGAGTTAAAGATAAATGCGGTGCGGGCGCGTTTATGCTCCAACCAGCGGAGCAGATGATTGACCAGGGTGGTTTTCCCGGTGCCAGCTTCGCCGGTCAATAGCATTAAGCCCTTGCGGCTCTCAATACCATAGGTCAATTCATCAAGCGTGCGCCCGGTTTGAGGCGTCAGGTAAAGATAAGAGGGGTCAGGGTTTACGTTGAACGGGTTTTTCTTAAGCCCAAAGAAACTCTTATACACGAGTAGATCACCCAAAAGCGATCAACCCTTGGGCCAGGGGACGGGGCGAGTCGACCGGGAACATACTGTCCCACATTCCGCAATGCCTGGGAAGTGGGGATTTCCTGTAGTACTGAATTACTATCGCTCTCGAATATCCGCAATGAGACAGTTATCGTGACAAAGGGGGTTATTGGGGGCGGACAGCGTCGCTGCAATTAGGTAGTAGCAGGGTCGGTTTACGGCGCCCGTACCCGGTTGTTAACTATGGGGAGAAAGCCCGATTGTTCCGGCCTATCCGATGTGCTCCTCTGGAACAGAAAGGCGCTTCTAAGCGGTTGCTTCTAAGAGGGTTTGGGGCTAAAACGTTGCCTTCGCAGTCCAAACTAGAAAACGCCACGCAGGCCGCATCCAGGCCTCTGAACATTGACGAGGCCAGACGACCGACGGTACGAATTATTTTTGCTCATGGCGACCAGTCGCTGGTCGAGCGAAGCGTGCAGGAATTGAAGCGCGTCGGATTTGCGGTAGATGCTCATGTCGTCACAGATGCAAACCAGCTAGTTAATCACCCTCAGCGACAATCCTTCGATATCGCGGTTTGCCAGTATGGTTCGGATTCGGCGAACGGAGGCGATGTCTGTGCTTTAGCCACGGAACTCCCAAAAGACCTGCCGCTCATTCTGCTGGTGGACAATATATCGAAAGAGGAATTAGCAAACCTTATGCTCCGAGGGGCATTTGACTGCGTGTATACCGACGCCATTGGGCATTTGCCAGTAGCAGTTCGCAGAGCCCTGAACGAGCGATCACTGCGTCATGAGCGGGACCGTGCGGAGCGGGAGTTACGGCGACTGCGGGCCCAGTATCGCGCCTTGGCTGGAAACCTAAGCTATGGAATATGCCGGTGTGACCTTGAAGGTACATTTCTCGACGTGAATCAGGCGCTGCTGAAGATGTTGAGATATCCCTCCAAGGAAGAATTGCTGGAGGTTAATCTGGCCGGCAGTACGTTTGCTGATCCAGCCAAGCGTGCGCAGCTTTTAGGAAAATCACAGGATGGCGCGGTGGATCCCGTGGAGGCGGAGTGGACTCGAAAAGATGGGTCGACTATTAAGGTCAGATTGAGCGCGCAGGAAGTGCTAAGTGAACATGGCCAAATGTACGCGTACGAAGTCATCGTCGAAGACATAACCAAGCAGCGGGAGCTGGAGGATCACTTGCGACGCCTGGCGGCCAGCGACCCACTGACTGGACTGGCCAATTACCGGCATTTAATCGATGCGCTGGACATGGAAATCAGGCGTTCGAACCGCACCGGCAGGGAATTTTCTCTTCTACTGTTCGATATGGACAGCCTAAAGCAACTCAACGACAGCTTCGGGCACATGGCCGGGAGCCAGGCGCTCTGCCGGACCGCCGACGCTTTAACGTTGTTTTGCCGAGATATAGATACCGCCGCGAGGTTCGGAGGAGATGAATTCGCCCTCCTGCTTCCAGAAACCGGGCGGGAAGCTGCGCACTCTGTAGCGCACCGGATCAGTACCAGCATCGCTGAAGATGGCAATGGCCCGCGAATTTCCGTCAGCGTCGGCGTGGGGGTATATCCCCTGGACGGAGACAACGTGGAATCTTTGGTTTCCGCGGCGGACGCAGCCATGTACGCAATGAAACGCCAGCGCAAGACCGAGAATGCTTTGCGTTAAACGGCGCCGGGAACCTAGGGTTTGGCGACGCTGGCCGATTGCTGGCGTTGAATGACGCCAGAGTCGACGATCGTGCCTGTCCTTGATACGGTCTCAAAATACATTTGATCTTCGGCTATTTCGACGAGCATGAAAGCGCGATCGGTGTCGAAACCGGCCGCAGTGATATTAGAACGTTCTAATCCATGGCCGCGTAATTGGCCGGAGGAGCCTTCTGTAAAGTAGTAAATGCCTTTTTGCGGAACAACGCGCTCGTATATATGCTCATGGCCGGCGAACACGACGTTAACGCCGTATTTCACAAATATCGGCTCCAATAAAAGCCTCAAGTCGGTGGCGGGGCCATGTTTGCGAGCGGATGAATACAGCGGGTGATGGAAGAAGCAGATCTTCCATTCATTGCTGTCTGCGCTTTGCAATTGTTTCTGCAACCAGTCCAGCTGCTTGGGATCCATGTAGTTGCTATCGAGAGCGAAAAAGTGGACGTTTCCTTTTTTGAAAGAATAGTAATTCGCACCGTTCATGTTGAATGGCTTGTAGAAACGCTCGCTGCTGTCGTCGTGATTGCCGAGAGCGGCGTAAAACTTGACTCCGCCATCCAATAGAGCCTTATACGGAGTGGCAAATTTCCTTTCAAAGTCAGCGGGTGAGTGACCGCCATAGAGGTTGTCGCCGAGCGCAATTACAAAATCGAAAGGAAAAGTCTTGCGCTGCTCATTCATCTGATCGGCAGTTTGAAATTCAGGTTTACCGCCGGTACCCATGTCTCCGATGGCCGCGAAGCGAACGGAGTTGGACTTAAGAGGGAATTTGAATTGGTCGGCGCCTTGGGCGGTCGCAAATGCAAGAAAAAGTCCTATGAGGAAAAATCGACGCCGTAGAATCATTGCCCGTTCTGAGCCTCAACGGGAAGAATCCCGGGCAGGTAATCCACAACCAGATTGGCTTTAACGTCCAGAAGAACAAGGTCGCTGCTAACCGCCCGGTAGGCAACTTCTTCGGGTAATTTGGGAAGTTTTTGCAGCATGGTTGGTGGAACAGAAGTATACGGGATGGACTCCGGGTAAATTTCGTTGACGTGCAGATGGACTTTTTTAAGAGGGGCGCCTTGTTTGATGGTTGCTTTCGCATGGGAGGCTTGCGGTCCTTGAAATTCACTGGAGATGGCTTTTATAAAGTCCTCTTTGGCAGCGGGAGTGAAAATATCGCCCCGTTTTGCGTGCACACGGGCGGCTTTGATCTTGCGCGCCAGGATTTTCTGGTGCGCGACGATCAGCTCCGGTTCATTAGTTGCTTTGAGCTTCGGCAGAGTGCCCTCAACAGATTTGTGTAGCTGCACATATTTCTGCACGCGATCGGAAAATTCCTGGAAGCCGGGCGATTTTAAGTCTGGCGCAGGGTTCTGCGCCGGCTGATTCTGGACTTGAGGATTTTGCTGTGGTGAACCTTGACCTGAAGAGGCGTAAGTCGGCGCGATAACGAGAACTATAACTGCGATCAGTACTGCCGACCGGACCTCAATTGCGCTGCGCGACCGTGTCTTCAATAGCCCTCCAAACCTCTCAATTATCTTTCGTGCCATTCGCTACTTCTTTAACCGCCTGTTTGATGGCCTTTTTGACCATTTTTTTGACGGTGGTCTTGACACGCTTATCCGCGAGTACGTCCTCGCCCGCTTCGGCAACAACTCTTTTTACGGCCTTCTTAACGGTGGCCTCCAAGGGATGCAATTCTTTGGCAAGCACCTTGGTCGCCCGAACTACATGCTGCTTGGGCACTTCGGGCTCGTCCTTTTTCATAGCGCTATCAGCGGTCGCATCCGTGGAGTTCCAATCCGATTCGAAACACTGGATTAACTGTTTGACGATCTTTTTTTCGCGGATGATCAAGCCTACTTCGCGGCGAGAGTCCAACTCCGCTTCCCGCAAGCTTTGGCTTCCTATAAAAGCTTGCGAACCGTCCTTCAAAATGGTGCGAGTGTGCAGGCGGATTTTCGTGAGCTTGGCTACCTTTAAGCCCAGTCGCTTGGAGGCTTTTCCTATGACTCTGACCTCCACGCCGGCTTTGGCCCGTTCCTGCAGGATGCGCACGACCTCCGGGTCGGAGATTTCGGGATCGTAAATAAGCAATTGCTTTTTAGCACGCTTCAGGAAAGTGGTCAGTACCTTACGGGAATTCACGGGACTAACCACAAATGTTTCCAGACCGGCAGTGTAGGAAGTGCGGGTACAGTCCGCCTCAAACAACTTTATTGCTTCCTGCACAATTTTGGAGTTGCTGGTGATGATCCCAAAGCCGCGGCTATGGTCAATATCCAGATGCGTAAAATTGAAAGACAACATAAACAGAGTCTTGCGATCGAAAATGATTAGTTTGTCGTGATAGCGGATCAGGTCGTCGGCGGTGCGCGCGACGGTTATCCCGGCGTCGAGGAAACGCATCTCCAATGCGCGAAGATGTTTCTCGCCGCCGCGATTCACGTAAGCGATGAGCGCCGTTACCTTGACGCCTCTCGCTGCGGCGGCTTTGAGTTCCGCCTCAATGTCGGTGCGGTCAAATCGAAAAATCGCGATATCGATCGATTTTTTGGCTTTTTTGATGGCCGTGAGAAGCGGTGTGGCGCCATCGCGAGGTTGATAAATTAGCTTCACAGGCAGGTAATCCAGAACGATGAGAAGCGCACATTTACCGTCATATGATGATTTGCGAGCATAAGTTTAATGGGATGCTTTCGAACCGCGCTTGAAAGAGACCGCTCGCGGTCACAACGCATTCAATGCCGCGATTCTGTTTTGAATTACAGCCGAGTAGCCGTCGCTCTCTTCCTGAGTGTATCCACCGGCCCGGAAGCAATCGCGGATTTGTTGCTCGGTAAGTTGGGAAAGTCGTTCGCCTAGCCATTTCGCGTCAGCCCGAGGGATATGTTTGGTTACGTCCTGCATGTGCGTGCGTTTTTCATAATTGGGTATGTTAATAGCGGCTAGTAATGGTGGGCGGCTATGCATGACGAAGTCCACGAAATCGCCGGTGACCTTGTCGATGAACTTGGAATCTTCATAATCCTTTAAGACGCTTTTGGAGCGGTGAAGGGGATCCCCGGTTTTGCCGAACGTCGCGCCCACGTCGCTGACCACATATTCAGCTTCGTCGTTAACTTCGTAAATCGAATTATTGATGGTTTTTAAATCCCAGTTGTTCACCAGGGACATCATAATTCGAAGGCCGTTGAATTCTTTAGTGCCCACGAACGGATTCTTGAACCAGTCCCACGTTCCGAGTTTCTTAATTTCTTTCATTTTCCGTTCGAGGCGCGCGCCGTGCACGATGCCGTCGGCGGTGACAAATGATTGGCCACGCTTTAACGTTGGCAATCCTTCGACATGTAATTCGTCGATGTAATAATCCTCGTCCACGAAGTAGCCCGCGGCGAAGAGCAACCTGGTGGCAGCGGTTTCCGCTCGCGGTTCCTGTCCGAGCTTGACCCGCCACTTGATACCTTTGTCGTCCTCCACATCAAACTTCGGGCTGGTGCCGTTCATGTCTTCTTTTTTGAATTTATATTTGGCGTCAGGGGATGGCGCGTCTTCCTGGCCTCCGGCACCATAGAACAGATTCAGCTGGTTAACATCGATGGTCGGGTGCCAAATCACCGCCCTGAGCCGGGGAATTGGTTCCCCCTCCTTATGTTTCTCTTCTTTTTTCTCTGATTTTGTTTCTTCATTCTTCCCTTGCTGTTTGTCTTCCTTGGATTCGTCCTGCTGTTGTGGTTCATCCTGTTTCGGTTCGTCCTGGGCCCGCAGGGAAGTGGTAGTTCCGAAAAGGAGGATTGCCAGACAAATCAACGAAAAGGGATAGATCTGTCGGATAGCCCAGCTCCCTGGATTGAGAAGCCCAAACAAGTTAGGCGACCGGTTTTTCAGCGGCGTGTTCCACAGCGGAGTGCTCGTGCTCGGCGCCCTGTGAAGTTTGAATCTTGTAAAGTTCCGCATAAGTTCCTCCGGCTGCAAGAAGCTCCTCATGAGTGCCTTGTTCCACGAGTTCGGAATCTTTGATCACAAAAATACAGTCTGCGTGTTGGATGGTTCCAAGATGATGGGCGATGACCAAGGTAGTCCGTCCTTTCATCAAGCGGTCTAGTGCTTCGATCACCGTCTGCTCCGAAGCCGCGTCGAGTCCGGAAGTAGGTTCGTCAAGGATCAGTATGGGGGTGTCGCGAATAATCGCGCGGGCGATGGCAATTCGCTGTCGCTGGCCGCCCGAAAGCGAAATTCCTCGTTCACCAACCATCGTGTCATAGCCTTCGGGCATTTTTTCAATGAACTCGTGAGCGTTTGCTAATCGTGCAGCCTCCTCGATCTTCCTGCGCGGAGCATCCGGGCATCCATAAGCGATGTTTTCCCAAATTGTGGCGTGGAACAGCAGCGTGTCTTGCAATACGAAACTGATCTGCTGGCGCAGCGATTTCAGGGTGAACTCGCGGACATCATGATCGTCGATCTTTACCTTGCCGCTGGTCGGGTCATAAAAGCGCGGGATTAAGCTGATTACTGTGGTCTTTCCAGTGCCGGAAGGACCCACCAATGCCGCGATTTGTCCGGGCTGAATCGAAAAATTAATGTCTTTCAATACCAGGTTGCCGCCGTCGTAACTAAAGCTGACGTGTTCAAATTCGATTTTGCCTTTGAACTTGGGAGCTTTTTTTGCTTTCGGCAAATCTCGAACTTTGCTTTCGATTTCGAGAACCTCTTGGATTCGCTCGTAACCCACGGTCGCTTTCGAAACCGTGTCGGTCATCTTGGACAGGTCGCGCATGGGCTTGTACATCTTGCCCAGGTACAGCAAAAAAACAATGAGCACGCCCGCGCTAAGGCTCCCGCGCAGCACAAGGCGAGCCCCATAGCCCAGGACCAAACAGGTGCCGATGGCTACGATAACCTCCACCATAGGCGCCAGTTTCGCTTTCAGGCTTCGCGCTTTTAGTGCGGTTTCCACATTCTCCAGACTCTTTTCTTCGAAACGCTCCTGCTCGTAGTCTTCGCGGGCGAAGGCTTTCACCACGCGAATAGAGGTAAAGACCTCCTGAACGACGGAGGTAAGGTCGCTTTCTTTCTTTCGAACAGCGCGCGAGAACTTCTTGATTCGGCGGGTAAATACGTATACGAAGGCAAAAAGAATCGGCGAAACGGACAAGGCTATCAGCGTGAAACGCCAGTTGATGTAAAACATCACGCCAATCATGCCCAGCAGCGTAAGAATGTTGACGATCATGCCCAGCAACGCCGTGTTGACAAAATCCTGAACCGCATTGATGTCGCTGGTTACCCGGGAAATCAAATCGCCGGTGCGCGTTTCGTCATACTCCGCAAGGGAGAGCCTTTGAATGTGGCCATACAACATGCGCCGCAAATCGTGAGTAACCCACTGGCTGACGCTGGTTGTAAGATACTTTTCGGCATAGGAACTGAGAGCCCCGACTATGGCAATGGCCGCAACGGCGGCGACCGCAAAGTTCAGGATGGCGATCTGGTTGTCCCCGAAAAGAGCCATAACCGGCCGACCGATCCAGTTGGGCAAGCGCTTATGTTGTAGCAAGTTATCGACGACAATCTTGACTGGCCAAGGTTCCAGCACATCGGTCAGGGTCTCTCCGAGAACGGCGAGAAACGCCAGCGTCAAGGACGTCCAGTGTGGGCGGAGAAGATCGACGATCCTCAACTTAGTAGATAAGTTGAATTTCCGTTTCTGTTCGGGCGTTTTCGCGGATTGAGCAGTTTTCTCAGGCATCTATTCGCTGTGCGCCAACGGAACGTCTCCGAGGAGTGAGACTGGTCAGGCTAGCTACCATGATACTTTGAGCATGCAATAGTTTGAAAGCTAGTTACCCCCTGATTGTTGCTAATTTAAGACCTTAGAAATCGCTGGGTGGTAGCCAACGGGCGGTCGCTTCGAAAAAAGTGAAGGTCATCAAAAGTCCGTAACTCCATGAAAATACGCACACAAGTCGGAATTGTAGGGGCTGGTCCGGCGGGGTTGATGCTTTCTCACTTGTTGCATCTTCACGGCATCGAGTCGGTAGTTTTGGAAGCCTCCAGCCGAAAACACATCGAAGAGCGCATTCGCGCCGGCGTGTTGGAACAGGGAACGGTAGACCTGCTGGTCGAGTCCGGTGTCGGTGAACGACTGAAGCGCCAAGGGCTTTTCCACGGGGGAATCGAGCTTAGATTTAGCGGTGCCGGGCACCGCATCGACTTCCGCGAGCTTACCGGAGGTAAATGCGTCGTCATCTACGCCCAACACGAAGTAATCAAGGATCTGGTGGCGGCGCGCCTGTCTTCGGGAGGTCAAATTATATTTGAAGCCGCAGATGTCCGCCTCCGGGGACTCGACGAGCTAACCCCTTCAATCCATTTTAAAAATGAGGGAACAACGCACGAATTGAGCTGCGATTTTATCGCCGGCTGTGATGGCTTTCACGGAGTTTGCCGTCCATCCATTCCCGAAGGGGTAATCACCGCATATGAACAAATCTATCCTTTCGGTTGGCTCGGAATTCTCGCGCAAGCCGCTCCGTCTTCCGAGGAACTGATCTACGCCCACCACGAACGAGGCTTCGCGCTGCACAGCATGCGCTCTCCGGAAATCAGTCGGCTGTACCTGCAGTGCTCTCCAGATGAGGATTTGAGCGAGTGGCCGGATGAACGAATTTGGGCTGAGCTTCAACGCCGCTTCGAATTATCGAAACACTGGCGACTCACGGAAGGGCCCATCCTGCAAAAAAGCGTGACGGGCATGCGTAGCTTCGTGGCTGAACCAATGCAATTCGGCAGGTTATTTCTCGCTGGAGATTCCGCTCACATTGTTCCGCCAACTGGAGCGAAAGGTCTGAACCTCGCCATTGCGGATGTTCGAGTGCTGGTGAGCGGCCTTACCGAATTTTATAAATCGGGCAAGATGGAACTGCTTGAGCGATATTCAGAAATCTGTTTGCGCAGGGTTTGGAAAGTGCAGCGCTTCTCATGGTGGATGACTTCCATGCTGCATCGGCATGCGTCAGCGAATCCATTCGACGAACGGCGTCAACTTGCGGAACTGGATTACGTCACGAGTTCGCGCGCCGCCGCACAAACACTCGCGGAAAACTACGTAGGTCTGCCCATGGAAGGCGAGTAAGCATGGTCTCCGTTGGCAGAATGACAGAAAGGAAGTATTTTCACGGACATGGACACCGATAAATCGTTAAGAAAACATTTGATCAAGATGCTCGAGGGCGGCGAAGCCCATGCGACATTCGATGACGCCGTGGCCAATATGCCCGCGGCCCTTCAGGGCAAAATTCCTAAAGGCGCCGAGCACTCTCCGTGGCAACTGCTTGAGCACCTGCGCATAGCTCAATTGGACATTCTTGAATTTGCCATCAATCCAAAACATAAATCGCCCAAATGGCCAGAAGGTTATTGGCCGAAGGCTGAGCCGCCGGACGAGAAGGCCTGGGACAAGGGTGTTCAGGCATTTCGCAGCGACATGAAACGATTCACTAAAGTTTTAGCGGATGATTCAACGGACTTGTTCGCCAAGATTCCTCACGGCGATGGGCAAACTATTCTGCGGCAAGCATTGCTGGCAGGGGACCATAACGCTTATCACCTCGGTCAACTGGTCCTGGTCCGACGGCTACTTGGCGCGTGGAAGTAGCTTCGTCGCCACAGCGTGGTTTACGATTTCACCTGAACAGCCGACCTCCAGGGTGCACCGCTTGAGCCTTTCGTTCTACGATGGATACCCACTACAGCGCGCGCATAGGAGCTGCGAAGTGTTGCCACACGGAGTGATCTATTGGCGCTAGAAAATCAAACAGGAAAGGTTATTGCGGGCAAGACAATATTGCTAACTGGCGCGGGCGGTTTCATCGGCTCGGCGTTGGCGCAATCCATTGTTCAACTGAATCCCGGTCATTTGATTCTTCTGGACCACTCCGAGCAAAATCTGAATGAAATCGATTTGAAGTTGGCTGGCACCGCCAGTCGGGAGTTCTACACGTCCGTACTCGGCGACATTTGCGACACCAAGCTGCTATCGGAACTTCTGCAACGCTATCGTCCTCACACTGTTTATCATGCCGCTGCATTCAAGCATGTGCCACTGATGGAGACCAACCCTTTCGCTGCGGTGGCCAACAACGCTCTGGGAACTTACAGCTTGGCCAAACTCGTGCGCGCGTCCGGCGCGGCCAACATGGTGATGATTTCCACCGACAAGGCCGTCGATCCCATCAGCATTATGGGTGCGTCAAAGCGGGTTGCCGAGCTTGCGTTGCTAGATTTGGATAATTCCAGGACGCGCATGAGCGCGATCCGGCTCGGGAATGTCTGGGGCTCCCAGGGCAGTGTCGTGCCGACGTTTTTAAGTCAAATCTCACACGGCGGTCCAGTTACAGTCACACATCCGGAGGCATCGAGGTACTTCTTAAAAATAGATGAAGCGGTGGATTTGATATTCCTTGCATCTAGAGCTGAAGACGGAACAGGAATATTCATTCCTCGATTAGGCGCTCCAATTAAAATCACAGATGTTGCCCAGCAATTGATAAATGAGGGACGCTCTGACGGTGAGAAGGCAATTGCGATTACCTTCACCGGTCTGCGAGCCGGCGACAAAATGTCAGAGGTTTTTATTTCTGAAGACGAGACGGCGGAGCCAACGATCGACCGGAGACTCTTGCGAGTGACCAACAAGAAAATCCCGGATGACAGCTTTCATCTTGATTTGGACAAGCTGTCAAACAGCGTGCAGCAGCGTGATCTTGCTTCTATGATCGAAATACTTTGCAAGATCGTTCCTACTTACCGCCCGACCAAATTACTGCGTAGTGCAACGGCGCACGCTTCCGCGTAGCTTCATGAAGAGAATCATTGCGGTAATCACCACTTCGCGAGCCGACTACAGCCATTTATATTGGCCGCTGCGAGACTTGTCGGAAAACGAAAATGTAGATCTAAGAATTATTGCTCTCGGATCGCATCTGTCGCCTGAATTTGGACATACCGTTCGGGAAATTGAGAAGGATGGATTTCAGATTTCCGCCCGCATTGAGTGCTTGCTCAGTTCGGACAGCGATGTAGGAATGGCCAAGACCATTGGTGTGGCGACATTAAGTCTTGCTGACCTGTTAGGCAAAATGCGGCCAGACTTGCTTTTGCTGATCGCTGATCGTTACGAGATGCTGGCTCCCGCAGCGGTTGCTTTGGCATTGCGCATTCCGGTGGCGCACATCGAGGGCGGGGAAGTCAGCGAAGGAGCTATCGACGACGCGGTGCGCAACGCACTAACCAAATTAAGCCATATCCATTTTACTTCCACGGCTGCCGCGCGTGAGCGAGTGCTAGCCCTGGGCGAAGAAGAGTGGCGCGTGCACCGCGCCGGCGCTCCCTCGCTGGACCATCTTCGCCGGCAACCGCTGTTGCACCGTGAGGAAATCGAGGAACAACTGCAGCTTAATCTTCAAACGCCAACCATGCTTGTCGCTTACCACCCCGTGACCATCGCTCGCGACACTCTTCAAGAAGTAGAAGCCTTATTTACTGCACTTGGTAATCTGAGAGAACAAATCCTGTTCTGCTACCCGAACGCTGACGCCGGGAGCAGGGAATTGATAGAGCGGACAAAATCGTTCATCGCGAGCCGGGGACACGGAAAAATCTTCACCAATCTGGACACGGTTACATACCTAAGCCTTCTGCGTCAGGTCGATATGTTGGTTGGAAATTCGAGCAGTGGAATCATGGAAAGCGCTTCCTTCGCGCTGCCTACCGTAAACGTCGGATTGCGGCAACAAGGTCGCGAGCGGCCCAGAAATGTCTTGGACGCAGACGCCGACCGCAATTCGATTCTTCAGGCCATCGATCGTGCACGAAAGCCCGAATTTCGCGAGTCATTGACCGGCATGGTCAATCCTTACGGAGAAGGGCGCGCTTCCGAGACCATCGTCCGGGTGCTGACGACGGTTCCGCTTTCGCAGACTCTGCTGATGAAGCGCCACGTCCAAACCCTACAGCAGAGCGGAGATTGACCCTTATTCCGTAGGACCTACGCGTGGGTTCCTAGCGAGCCATCATGCTGAGTGCCGAGGAATTCCAAAATCGCCTGGTGGGCTGCAGCAGGCTGGTCAGTGTCGAAGATGTGGCTAGCATGGGGAATTAACACCAACCTGGCTCCCGGAATTCGCTCAGCTATTAGTTTGGCGTTCGCTGATGGAATGAGTCTGTCGGTTTCCCCGTGGATAACGACAGTTGGGACGGTGATCTGCGCGATGCGACCGTACGCTTCCCATCCGAAAATGCCCTGCAATTGGCCTGCATAACCCTGTGGAGTGGGGTACCACTTCAGGCGGATAGCCATGTCTTCGTCGATGCGCTCGCGCGGGGTGGCAGGGTCATAAATGAATGGGGTGATAGCCGCCCGGGATTCTTCAGGCGTCATGCCTTGACGCAACAGCGTCTCTAAGACTGCGGCTTCGGCTCTTACGGCATGCGGCCCGCCCGCATGGGTGCAACCCAGAATCAACGACCGCACCCGCTTTGGATATTGAAGAGCAAATTCCTGCGCTATCATGCCGCCCATGGACAGACCAAATACATGCGCGGCCTCCACACCCGCGGCATCCAGCACTGCGGCTCCGTCGGAGGCCTCGAGGGCATGGAATAGACGCCCGAAGGCACATCGCTTTGGCCGATGCCGCGATTGTCGAAAGCGATGGTGCGATAGCGATGGGCAAGCGCAGGCCGCGTGCGATGCAACATGTAGGAGGGATAGCTCAGGCCCATGATGAGCAGCAGAGGTTCGCCGGAGCCGCATTCATCCCAATATATTTTGACCTTCGCTCAACACGAATGGCATGGACGTCTCCGGCTTCGTAACCCGTGTATGAAAATATGATGGTTTAACACAGATGAAAGTGACTAACGCTATTGCATTGTATATAATTCGCCTCGCCATGCCAAATCAAGAAACGTTGTACCAGGTGGCCGACCGCGTCGCCACAATTACGCTCAACCGACCCGACAAACTCAACGCCTGGACTGCCATCATGGAACGCGAAGTGCGCTCCGCGGTGGAAGAGGCGGAGCGCGATGAAAGCGTTCGCGTCATTGTCCTGACGGGGGCCGGGCGCGGTTTTTGCGCCGGCGCAGACTTGTCGTTATTGAGCACTGTTGCCGAAGAGGGAATCGATGTAGTGCGGCGGGCCCAAGCGGTGCAGAAGACAGAGAGCAAATCCGAAGGTGTTCGAGATGACTTTCAACACAAATATTCGTATTTCCCGGCAGTGACCAAACCCGTGATCGCCGCGATCAACGGGCCAGTAGTGGGATTGGGCTTGGTGATTGCTTTATATTGCGATATACGGTTTGCTTCTGATGCCGCGCGATTCGGTACAGCTTTTTCGCGGCGAGGACTGATAGCCGAGTACGGAATGGCGTGGATGCTTCCGCGCCTTGTGGGACACGCGAATGCACTGGATCTGTTGTTCTCCGCCAGAATGATCGATGCAGCGGAAGCGATGAGAATGGGGCTGGCGAACCAAGTCTATCCGCGCGACATATTCATGGAGAAAGTGTGGGAGTACGCAATAGACCTGGCATCGAACGTCAGCCCGCGTTCGATGCGGATCATCAAGCGGCAAGTGTATGAAGCGATGTTTGAAACGCTGGCAGTGTCGTTTGAACGTTCGGAGCAAGAAATGCTGGCCAGTCTACAGTGCGCGGACTTCAAAGAAGGCGTTGCACATTTCGTCGAAAAACGTGCGCCGGTATTTACCGGGAAATGATCGGGAAACAAACCTTTATGACTCTCGAAGTCAGCGACAAGGGCAGGGAACTGCAGCAGCGATTACAAGTTTTCATGGACGCCCATGTGTATCCGAACGAGGAGAAATTCCAAGCGGAAATCGATCAGGAGCGATGGAAACCCACCCGAATTGTCGAAAATCTAAAGGCCAAGGCGCGGCAAGAAGGATTGTGGAATTTATTTTTACCGCATGACGAAAATGGCGCGGGCCTCTCCAATCTGGAGTATGCGCCGCTATGTGAAATCATGGGCCGCAGTCACATCGCGCCGGAGATCTTCAATTGTTCAGCGCCGGATACTGGAAACATGGAAGTACTTGCTCGTTATGGCGCCGCGGAGCAAAAGGAAAAATGGCTGAAGCCGCTGCTTGCTGGTGAAATTCGATCCTGCTTTGCAATGACCGAGCCGGACGTCGCGTCTTCAGACGCTACCAACATCAGTGCGAGCATCGTGGCAGACGGCGATAGCTACGTAATTAACGGGCATAAATGGTGGTCCTCGGGTGCAGGAGACCCGCGTTGTAAGGTCGCGATTCTTATGGGCAAGACTGATCGTTCCGCGGCCGCGCATAAACAACAGTCCATGATTCTGGTGCCGCTCGAAACTCCGGGCGTAAAGATCGTGCGGATGTTAACGGTATTCGGCTACGACCATGCGCCTCACGGCCACGCTGAAATCCAGTTCGACGATGTGCGTGTTCCGAAGACCAACATGTTACTCGGCGAAGGCCGCGGATTTGAGATTG
Source organism: uncultured Acidobacteriota bacterium (assembly GCA_963733775.1). GTDB lineage: Bacteria > Acidobacteriota > Terriglobia > Acidiferrales > UBA7541 > Acidiferrum. Next base: position 341,512 of record CAVTEE010000009.1, read on the forward strand.
CACAGGGGCGGTTGGGGCCTGGCAGGATTCATCATTGCATGCGATGTATTGGTGTGGCTGAGCGTGCGCTCGAGACCATGTGCAAACGGGTGCAATCACGGGTGGCCTTTGGCAGAGCATTGGCGGAACAAGGAACGATTCGCGCGGACATCGCGATGTCTCGCATCGAAATTGAACAAGCGCGCCTGCTAACGCTAAAGGCGGCGGACATGATGGACAAAGTGGGAAACAAAGCCGCGCGATCAGAAATTGCCATGATTAAAGTTGTGGCACCCAACGTGGCCCTGCGGGTTTTGGATCGGGCCATTCAAGCTCACGGAGGCGCGGGCGTTTCGCAGGATACGTTTCTGGCCAGCGCCTGGGCTGGGGTTCGGTCTCTGCGGTTGGCGGACGGACCCGATGAAGTGCACATTGAATCCATCGCCAAGTGGGAGCTGGGGAAAAGCAATCATCGCTCTGGGCCTGGTGTTTCGCACTGATCCCGCAAAATCAGGCCTCCCACGCATTAGGCAACCGGCATTTGAGTTCATGACTGCACTCATCATCAAAAACCCGCAAGCGCTGAAAGAAATGATTGGGAGCGAGCTGGGTGTAACCGAGTGGTTCCAAATCACACAGGAACGCATCCGTCAGTTCGCGGAAGCCACGGAAGACCGGCAGTGGATTCATGTTAATTGCGAGCGGGCTAGGCAGGAATCACCTTACCGCACGACCATCGCGCACGGCTTTCTGACATTATCGTTGATAAGTTATTTTGTGAAAGAGCTGATCGAGATCCAAGACGGCGTCCAATTCGCCGTGAACTATGGCCTGAACCGTGTGCGCTTTCCTGCCCCGGTGCCGTGCGATTCCAAAATTCGCGCGCGCATTTTTCTGTTGGCGTGCAAGGAATTGGCTGACTCCATCGAAGCGACCTTCACGGTAACCATTGAAAACGACCATTCGGATAAACCAAGCTGTGTGGCGGAGTGGATCATCCGCTATTACGCGTGATGCCCGCGGAACCTGCAGCAATAAAACATAAATCCGCGTTGTGTTTTGTTCTAAATACGCTGCGTTTGTGCGCACTCCCAAGAGGCGCGGAGAAGCTGTTGAACTTTCTCTGGCATGGCTGCAAAACGTTTGTCGGTGGTCAGACCTTGATGATAACGATAGTAAATTTGCTGCACGATGACCGCGAGCTTGAATCGAGCGAAGGTCAGGTAAAAAGCAATATGCGATGTGTCGCAATTCGTCCGTCGAGCGTAATAGTGCACGATTTCCGCCCGCGTCAAACTACCCGCGTACGTCGTTGGTCCCCAGCGTAGTTGCTGCAACTCCTCGGGGTCGGCAGTGTCAACCCAATACGCCAATGCGGTGCCGAGATCGGTGAGAGGGTCCCCGATGGTGCACATTTCCCAATCGAGCAGGCCCACAATTTTCGTAATGTCCCGCCAATCGAGAATTAGATTGTCGTATTTGTAGTCATTATGAATTATGCAGATGGAGGCCGTGACGGGCATGTGCGCTTGCATCCATGCCGCAATTTCCTGCGCCTCCGGGTAATCGTGGGTTTTAGCGGCGAAGTATCGATCGGTCCAGCCGCGAACTTGGCGCACCAGATATCCCTCAGGTTTACCCAAGTCGGACAGACCCGCTGCTGCATAATCCACGCGATGCAGACATATCAGGTTTTCGACAAAAGATTCGCTGAGGCGCCGGGCGGTTTCCGCGGGGAACTCCAGGCCGGGAGGCAGCTGATGACGAAGGATGACGCCGTGAATTGGTTGCATCAAGTAAAACGGAGCGCCCAGGATAGCTTCATCACTGCAATAAAGAAGCACCTCAGGAGCTGGGGGGTAGACCGCGTGAAGCTTGGACAGCACGCGAAACTCGCGGTTCATATCGTGAGCGGATTTCACCTTGCTTCCGAAGGGAGGCCGTCGAAGGACCATTTCCCTCGCGCCAAGTTGCAGCGAGTAAGTCAAGTTGGAGTGGCCGCTGGGATATTGGCGGACGTGCAGGGAGCCAGTTTCGCTGGGAAAATGTTCGCGCAAATACGGATCAAGTTTGGTTAGGTCAAGTTCTTCGCCCTGACGAATGCTAACTGGATGGTCCAGGAAGTCGCTCATGCGCTCCGTATAACATTAGAACTTTGGAACTTTGATAAACTCACCAAGAGCGCACATTATGCCGCTGCACCTTCTTCTTTTCCGACCTCTGCGAAGGTCCGGCCTTGCTCCACCAGTCGCTTCAATAGCGGCGCGGGTTCCCAAATTTCGCCATGCTGCCGATGGAATTCCAGGACGCGCTCGTATACGTTTTTGAGCCCAACCGTGTCTGCATACCACATCGGACCGCCTCGATAGCTGGGAAAGCCGTAGCCATTTATATAAATGATGTCGATGTCTGAAGCGCGCAGAGCGTAGCCCTCTTCCAATATGCGGGCGCCTTCGTTTACCAGCGCATAAAGACAGCGGTCGGCCATTTCTTCGGCGGAAATTTGGCGCTGAGGGATGCCGGCTGCTGCTACCCAATCATGGATTAGTTGGTCGACCGCAGGATCCGGTGTGGCGCGGCGGCTGGCGTCGTATTTGTACCAGCCTGCGCCGGATTTTTGGCCGTAGCGGCCGAGCTCGCAAAGTTTATCTTCCGCAAAGGGTTGGCGGATGCCGGGCTTTTCGAGATGGCGATATTCTTTGCGGATGCGCCAGCCGACGTCGAGCCCCGCGAGATCTCCCGTGGCTAGCGGACCCATGGCCATGCCGAAATCAGTTAGGGCTTTATCTACCGCGGTAATGCCTGCGCCTTCTTCAACCAGAAATTGCGCTTCGCGGCGATAGGGACCAAACATGCGGTTGCCCACGAAACCGCGGCAATTGCCAACCAGGACTCCGACTTTGCCGAGCGTTTTCGAGAGAGCCATGCACGTCGCGATGACTTCTTTGGAAGTAGCTTTACCGCGAACGATTTCGAGCAAGCGCATCACATTGGCGGGGCTGAAGAAATGCGTGCCAATCACGAACTCCGGCCGTTTGGTGGCGCCGGCGATTTCATCGATGCTCAGTGTGGAAGTATTGCTAGCCAGAATCGCGGTTGGCTTGCAAAGGCGATCGAGGTCTTTGAAGATTTCCTTTTTCAGGGCCATGCCTTCGAACGCGGCCTCGATTACCAGGTCCACGTTCGCGAATCCCTCGTAGGTGAGCGTTGGCTTAATGAGTTTGAGGCGTTCTTCCGCGACTTGCGCAGTCAAGCGGCCGCGCTTTACGGAGTTTGCATAGTTGGATTGAATCGTGGCTAATCCGCGATCCAGCGCGGCTTGATCTGCTTCTTTTAGTAGAACGGGAATTCCCGCGTTGGCTAAAACCATCGCAATGCCGCCGCCCATGGTGCCAGCGCCGATCACGGCCGCGGATTTTATCGGAATCAGTGGAGTGTCTCTGGGTACATCAGGAATTTTGCTTGTTTCACGCTCGCTGAAAAAAACGTGAATTAGCGATTTGGACTGATCGGAAAACAGGCATTCGATGAAGAGCTTATGTTCCAGCTGACAACCTTCCGCGAAAGGTAGAGCGGTCGCGGCTTCGATAGCCTCCACGACTGCGAGAGGAGCCTTCAATCCGCGCTGTTTGGTTGCCGCATTTTCCCACGCGGCGGCAAAGACGGCGGCGTTTTCCGCGGTATTGCCTAATTTGCCGCTGCGTTCGCGTGTTTTTGGAGCAGGCTTACCGGCGACTTCTCGCGCAAACGCGACTGCCCCCGTCAGTAGATCGCCATCGATGATTTGATCGATGATGCCGAATTTTAATGCTTCTTCAGCTTTCACCGGATTGCCGGTCGTACACATTTCGACCGCTTTGGCTACACCGGCGAGTCTCGGAAGCCGCTGCGTGCCCGCCGCACCAGGGATGATGCCGAGTTTTACTTCCGGTTGACCGACCAGCGCGCTAGCCAGCGCAACGCGGTAGTGTCCGGCCATGGCTAGTTCAAGTCCGCCGCCGAATGCCGTGCCGTGAATAGCAACGATGATTGGCGTGGTGCTGTCTTCGATTTTTAGCAGCAGCGGAAGCAGGCCCGCACCGCGCTTCTTGCCGGCGGTCATCTTACCGAATTCCTTAATGTCGGCACCCGCCACGAAGGTGCGGCCGCCACCGATTAATACCGCGGCTTTGACGGTATCGTCTTTCTCGATTTGATCCAGCGCCTCGGAGATGCCTTCAGGCACACCAGGGCTCAGCGCGTTCACCGGGGGATTATTGATGGTGATTACGGCGATGTCGTCTTGCTTGCTTAGTTGTACTAAATCGCTCATCGATTGATTCTCTCAGTCGTCAGGAATTTTAGGCTGATTTTGCAGTGACGCCAGGGCCATCAATTACCAAAGACGCGATGCGCTCGCGATGAAAGGTCGCATCACCAAAGGCGTTTTCGGAAGCTTTGGCGCGGCGATAGTAAAGGTGCAGATCGTTTTCCCAAGTGAAGCCCATGCCACCGTGAATCTGGATGCCGCGATTGCCGACGGTACGCGCAGCGTCGGTCGCGTACATTTTCGCGATCGAAACGGCGGTGCTCGCATCCGGGGCGTTTTCTTCTAGCGCCCACCCGGCGTAATACACAGCCGAGCGAGAGCTTTCCGTCTCAAGATACATGTCCGCACATTGGTGCTGCACGGCTTGAAACATGCCAATAGGTTTGCCGAATTGTTTGCGAGTTTTGGCGTACTCGACGGTTAGGTCCAGAGTGCGTTGCATGCCACCGACCAATTCTGCAGCCAAGGCAGCGCTGGCAATGTCTAAGGCGCGCGGAAGATTGGTGGTCGGCCCAAGTAGTTCGGCTGTCGTGTCTTTGAATTCGACGACGTAGAGTTTGCGGGTAAGGTCCATGCCCAACATTGGCGAGATTTTAAGCCCCTTGGCTTTGGCGTCCACAATGAAGACACCATTGCGTGCGACCACAAGAATAGAGTCCGCGACACCGGCGTCGGAGACGAAGAGTTTTTCTCCGGTGAGTTTGCCGTTAACGGCGCTTAGCTGCACGTCGCGTAGATTCCAACTGGCGTTCGTTTCGAGGATGGCCACGGTGGCGCGAACTTCGCCGCGACAGATGGGGGCCAAATATTTTTTCTTGTGGGTGGGAGTGCCAACCGCATCCAATACAGAGCCAGCGAGAACCACGGTGGAAAAAAAAGGACCTGGCAGAAGCGCGCGGCCCGCTTCCTCCATGAGCAGCATGAGTTCGACCTTACCCAGTCCGACGCCGTCATACTCTTCCGCGTAAATAATTCCGGTATAGCCCTGATCGGTAAGCTTGGACCACAGTGCGGCGTCGTAGGCGGTTTCTGCTTCCATCAGGCGGCGCATTTCCGCGCTGGGGCATTCGCCCGCGAAGAATTTACGAGCGCTGTCTTTCAGGAATTCCTGGCTCTCGCTAAGTCCGAATTGCATATAGCCCTCTTTTACTACCGAGTTTTCGCAGCTGCGGTTTTTGCGCTAGTAACTTCTAGGCAGGCCCAGAACGAAATGGCCAATGATGTTGCGCTGCACTTCCGAGGTGCCCGCTTCGATGGTATTGCCGCGGGTGCGCAAATACCCGTAAGACCACAGGCCGTTGTCGACGGCATGTGGATCGCCTCCCAGAAGCTGCCCGTAGGAACCAAGCAATTCCTGTGCGATTTGCTGGAGGCGCTGGTTCAGCTCGCTCCAGAATATTTTCTGGATCGATCCCTCGGGCCCGGGAACGCCGGTTGCCGAAATGCGGCTGAAGGCGCGCATCTGATTGAAGCGCATGATTTCGATTTCAGCGCTGCATTGCGCCAGCTTTTGGCGGATCAGCGGATCTTCGCTGGCGGGACGGCCGTTGCGCTTCACGCTGCGGGCCAATTCGATGAGCCGGCTGATGTAGCGGTTGAACGTAAGTTGCAGCCGCGCGCCATAGGAGCCGCGTTCATACATCAGCGTGCTCATGGCTACGTTCCAGCCGTCGTTGACTTTGCCCAGAACGTTTTCTACCGGAACGCGGACATCCCGGAAGAAAAGTTCGTTAAATTCTGATTCCCCGGTCATTTGTCGCAGTGGGCGTACTTCGACGCCCGGAGATTTCATATCCACGAGAAGGGCAGTGAGGCCTTTATGTTTTGCGGCGCTGCTGTCGGTTCGCACAATCAACTCGCACCAGTCGCCCACCCAGCCATAGCTGGTCCAAACTTTTTGCCCGTTCACCACGTAATGATCGGCGTCCAGCTTGGCTTCCGTTTGCAGCCCAGCAAGATCGGAGCCGGCATTTGGTTCGGAAAACCCCTGGCACCAGATTTCCTCCGCGCTCAAAATCTTGGGGATGAAACGCTTTTTTTGTACTTCAGTGCCGCACGCAATTATCGTGGGGCCAATAAGTCCGAGGCCTAAAGAATTGGCCATTGGCGGCGCTTCGACGCTCGCCATCTCTTCCCAGAAAAGCGATTGCTGCATCAAGGTGGCGCTGCGGCCACCGTATTCCTTGGGCCAGGAGACTGCGGCCCAGCCGCCGTCATGAAGCTTGCGCTGCCAGGCCCGCAGGTACGGAAAGGATTCCTCCAACGGCTTTTCGCGCCACTCGGCCCAGTCCTTCGGCGCGTTCTTAGCCAGCCAGGCGCGAAGCTCGTCGCGAAAACTCGATTCCTCGGGAGTCAAGTTTAAGTCCATGAAGCGTGCTCCTTCAGCTTTGCAGGGGTACATCAGCCCCAAGCCGCGCGAATCCTCAATCTGCCGAACGATCCATCAAGAGCGCTAGCTCTTTTTCGCCGCCGCCGACTCTGGGCGCAGTGTGTCCTGGCCGTGCCAATATTTTTTCCGAATATCTTTTTTCAGAATTTTCCCCGTTCCCGTCTTGGGCAAACTATCCACGAATTCTATCGAGCGCGGACATTTGTAATGCGCCAGCCGCGTACGGCAGAAATCGATCAGTTCCGATTCGGTCACGACTGCGTTGGGCTTAAGAACTACTAGGGCCTTCGGGACTTCGCCCCATTTTTCATCAGGCACCGGAATAACACAGACTTCCAGAATGGCGGGATGGGCCAGGATGGCCTTTTCGAGTTCGAGCGACGAGATGTTTTCTCCCCCGCTGACGATGATGTCTTTTTTTCGGTCGACAATCAGGAAATAGCCATCTTCGTTGAGTGTCGCCATGTCTCCGGTGTGAAACCACCCGCCACGCATCACTTCGGCAGTGGCTTCCGGCTGCCGCCAATAGCCTTCCATCACCCCATCGCCTCGAACGACGATTTCGCCGATCGATTCGCCGTCAGCCGGGACATCCTTGTCGTTGCCATCGACGATCCGCATTTCTACTCCGGGAACCGGGAAGCCGGTCTTCGCTTGGCCGACATAACGCTCCTCACCTGCCCATTCCAAACCGCCCTTCATGAAAGAAAGCGAGAGTGTCGGAGAAGTTTCCGTGAGCCCATAGCCCGAAACGCATTCACAGCCAAATGCTTCCTCCACTTCGCGAATAAGGGTTGGAGAAGATGCCGCACCGCCGATAACTATGCGCTCGAGGCTGCTCAGATTGTAGTTTTTGCGCTCCGGGCAGTTCACCAGCGCGGTGGCCATGATCGGGACCAGGCTGCACGTACGCGCTCCTTCCGTTTCAATGAGGCGAAAAATTTCCTTGGTATCGAAGCGCTGCACCATAACGTGCTTGCCGCCTAGTTGCGTGAGAAAGTGCGCCACGCCCCAGCCATTGGCGTGGAACAACGGAATGGTATGGAGCTCCACGTTTCCGTTGGGGATCTGGAAAGCCATGCAGACATGTATGGCGAGCAGATAGACATTTCTGTGCGTTAGCATCACGCCCTTGGGGTTGGCGCTGGTACCACTGGTGTAAAACAATTCGGCTACGGCATTTTCGTCAATCGCAGAAATATCTGCGCTTCGCGGCGTAGCGGCGGCGAGCAACCCATCGTAGTCTTGCGCGCACAGCCATGGCGCTTCCGAAGTGCCTTCCAACAGCACGAAACTTCTTACTGAATTCAGATCCTTGCGGAAAGCTTCCACCAACGGCAGGAATTGCTTTTCGAGGAACAGAATCGTTGCACCGGCGTCGTTGAGGATGTAAGCGAGTTCGCTGGCGGTCAGACGAATATTTAATGGAAGCAGGATGGCACCAGCTTCGAGAACCCCATAATAGGCCTCCAGCAGACGATGACAATTAGTGCTGAGAAAAGCCACGCGATCACCGCGTTGCACGCCGTTCTGATGCAGCGCACCGGCAAGACGGCGGGTGCGCTCGGCAAACTCTTTGTAGTTGTAGCGCTTCTCCTTACAGACCACCGCCGTTCGCTTGGGATACTGGCGCTCGGCGTAACGCAGAAAACGCAAAGGTGTAAGCGGAATGTTCATCGTGGAAGTCGCCCTTATCTAGGCGGATTGTCCCCCGTCCACGACCAATGTGTGTCCGGTAACAAAATCCGAAGCGTCCGACGCCAAGAAAATCGCAGCGCCTTTCAAATCGTTGGATCCTCCAAAGCGTCCCAACGGAATTTTGGCTAGCAAGTATTCTTTATTTCGCTGAATGACTTTTTCCGACATGTCTGTCGGAAACCACCCAGGTGCGATGGCATTTACCTGAATGTTGTACATGCCCCATTTGCAGGCTAGATCTTTGGTGAAGATGATGACGCCGCCTTTGCTGGTGCTATAGCCAATGGCCGAAAAGCTTGGAGGTGATCCACGCATTCCCGCCACGGAAGCGATGTTGATAATCTTTCCTCGACGTTGCGAAATCATCACTTTGCCGGCCGCTTGGGAAAATAGAAATGTGCCAGTCAAATTCGTTTCAATTACTTTGTTCCACTGCTCCAACGTCATGTCTTCAGTCAAGGCTCCCCAGGAAGTGCCGGCATTGTTGATGAGGATATCAATACGGCCGAATTCATTCACGGCGGTGTCTACCACCGCTCGGATACTGGCGGGGTCCTTTACATCGCAACCCAAGGCCAGCGCCCGCACTCCTATTTTTTGCAACTCCTCGGCAGTTTGCTGACAACGTTCTTTTTTGCGTGCGCACAGGACCAGGTTGGCGCCCATTTCCGCCAAGCCTTCCGCCATTTGACGCCCCAAGCCGACGGAACCTCCAGTAATCAGGGCTACGCGGCCACTCAGATCGAACAATGGATAGTTCTTCATGATCGCTGATGAATCCGCGTTATTTTTCAGCCAGCCAACCGTTAAATATGATTGTTTATATCATATTTGTGTCACTAACAAACACAATCCCAGCGCGCGGCGCGATCCCAACTCGAAATATTGATCCTTACGCGATTCGCCCTTACGCAAGCGGCGCGCCAACACTAGAAGCTTATGCGCACGCCCAGCTGGATCTGGCGAGCTGGGAATGCCGCGGTGAACGCCAGAGGCTGGTTGGCATAAAGATTCGCGCTGCCATGTGCATTAAACGGCGGTCCAAAAGCCGCGCCAACGACATTGTTCACGCTGGAGTAGTTGGTGTGGTTGGCAAGGTTGAAAGCTTCGGCAGTAAAGTTCAACGCAGTCTTCTCGCCCAGCTTGAAAGCGCGGCTCAACCGCAGATCGAAATCGGTGAAGTCCGGACCGATGCCGGTGTTGCGTCCCGCTCCGGGCGGACGATCGTTCGTAAAATGTCCGTCGCTGTTGATGTCCGCTGCAGCCAAAAGGTTGAATGGGTGGCCGCTGTTGTACGTAAAGATAGGAGCGAGTTCGAACCCCCCGAAGATTCGCGATCTATCCAAGGGGCTGGCCAAAACCGCGGCGAGCACCACCTTGTGCCGTTGGTCAAAATCGGACAACGAACGGTCACACTTCAGGCACGTTGCGTTGAATGGAGAGTAATCACTATTAAAGTCCGTTACGTTATCGATCGCCTTGCTGAAAGTGTAGTTGGCCAAGACGGTGAAATGATTGGCAAACCGCCTTTTTACTTCCAGAATCGCGCCGTTGTAGATCGCCGAGCCCGCCGAACTGTAGACGTTGTTCTGTAGAATTGTTTCCGTGGGATCCGCAAAGCACAAAGCCGGATTTGCTACGCAAGCTGGTGCGCCCCAATCCTGAAACGACAACCCGTTGCTGGGCAAACCTGTCGAACCGGTATCGACCGGTGCACCTGAAAGCAAATTCGTGTCGATGGCCACGGGCAGGTGTGTGGTGTGTACCCAGATGTAATTCACCGATACGGTCAGGCCGCCAGCGATCTCTCGCTCGATACCTAAAGAGGCCTGTTGTGATGTTGGGCTCTCGTATCCCGGTTGCCCGGCGAATAGTACCGTCCCGGGAGGCAATGGCCCGGAGTTAGGAACCGACAAACCAAATTGCGCCAGGTCCGCTTGCGAAATGCAAGCGAATTGACCGGGCGGCGGAGTGCCGCAGTTTATTTTCCCCTCGCCAAATAGCGTTTGGAAAATGGCGGCGGAGTTAGCGATGGTCGGCTCTCCGGGAACGCCGGTTAACTTAACCAACGTATTGGCGATCGTTCGGGTGTTGTTGATATTTCCCAGAACACTGACCACCCCGGGAATTTGCGCGTAGATCTGCGAGTAGAAGATCCCATAGCCGGCTCGCACCACGGTCTTGTGATCGCTGAAAGGATCCCAAGCCAACGAAACCCGCGGACCAAAATTCTTTTTCGGGGTATGCAAGGGGCCATACTGCGAGTCCAGTTCATAACGCAGCCCATAATTCAGCGTAAGATTTGGCCGAACCTGCCAACTGTCCTGAGCAAAAAAAGCTGTGAACGGCCGAACTTGTACGTACTTGGGATTACCAAAGCCCTGCTCGTAGAATCCTGGTGCGCCCAGGCTGAAGGATTGCAGCGGGGAGATCGCCACCGTGCTCGGCACCGGGCCTGCCGCCGTATTCCCGGAAAGCCCGCAAGCAATGGGTACCTGCAAGCAGGGGCTCAAAAGAATGCCCGGCAGCTCCAGAAACTCAAATCGTCCCGCAAAAAACGTCTGCGACGTTGTATCGTTCCCGCGCACCAGTACACTGCCGCCAAACTTTAAAGTGTGGTGTCCGCGAACCAGACTGAAGTTATCGGCAGCTTCATAGCGTCCTGCGCGGGTGTGGCTCGGCAGGAAAATATTTCGCCCAAAAAATCCGAAACCTTGTATATCCAGCCCTGGCCCGCCGGGATCATTGCTATCAACATTAAATTGATACATGTTCCACTGCAGGCGAGCTTCGTTCTGCGCGGTGGGACTAAAGGTGTGAAACCACGACCCCTGCAGTGTGCTGTCCCACGCTAATTCCGATGTGCCCCGGGAAAAAGCGGTTATCGCTTGCACGTCAGGATCTTTTTCCGTTAGGTGATCAAAACTGTAACGCAGAAATCCTTGATCGCGGTCGCTGAAACGGTGATCGAGCCGCGCCGAGAATTGGTGTTCGTGAATCGGAAAAGGAAAGAGGCCTCCGTTGGTTTCCGCTTGATTGATGATGAATGGGTTTAACGCCTGGGTGGCTCCATTGGTTTGGCAAGCGGACGCCGTCGGAGTGATCGTCAAACAATTGGAAAGCACAAATGCACAGACTGGCGCCGGCAAAAATGTCGGTATACCAAAGATAGGATTCGTAGGGTTCGAAAGACAAGGCACCATCGTGGTGGCCGGTTCCGCTGCCAAGCCCGCGAAGATAGGTAACTGCTGAGCGGTTGGATTAAACACGTTACTGTTGGTCAGCAGCGGCACGGAGTCTTGGGCATCGGAACGCAGCCCTTCATAGCCCACAAAAAGAAAGGTTTTGTCTTTCCTAATCGGCAGGCCAATGTTGCCGCCGAATTGCTGGCGGTTCAGGGTGTTTTTCAGCGGAGTAGCGACTGCATCTGCGGAAAATGTCTCGCCGGGCACCAAGGCCGGTTGCAGCGCGAAATGGTCGCGGGAGTCCAGGGCATCATTGCGAAACAGCCCATAGAGACTTCCATGCACCTCGTTGGTGCCGGATTTGGAGACGATGTTAATCGTCGCGCCGCTTGCGCCGCCCAGTTCCGCCGTGTAATTGCTGCGATTTACCTGAAACTCCTGCACCGCATCCTGGTTCAGATTGAGCCGGACGCCGCCGGCATCATCGTTGAATTCACCCCCATCGACGGTGACGCTGTTCCCTCGGCCGTTGCTGCCATAGAATGACAATCCACTTTGCGGAGTTTGCTTAACGCGAAAGTCCGCATTGTCGGCAATCGTATTGGAATTGCTCACGCCAGGCAGCAATAGCGTAAACGTCAGGTAATCCCGGCGGTTGATGGGCAGGTCATTAATATAGGTCTGGGATAGGGTCTCGGACTGACTACCTCGCGTAGTCTCCACCACCGCCTGCTCGGCAGAGACTTCTACCTGCACTGTCGTCCCCTCCAGGGCCAGTCGGAAATCCAGGGTGGCGGTCTGACCCACCTCCAGTTCGAGTCCCTTCTGTACCTGGGTCTGCATCCCGGCATGACGCACGGTCACTTCATAGGTCGCCGGCGGCAGGTTCGGAAATTCGTATTGGCCGTTGCCGTCCGCTGTCGCGGTGTAGTGCGTCCCTCTTGCAGTATCGACTGCCTCGACGCTCGCATTCGGAATTACACCACCGGTGGGATCAAAAACCGTTCCTCTGATTTCACCGGAGGCCCCAACGCCTTGGGCCTTTGCGCCGGGAGTGAGGAAAAGGAAAAACAGCAGGGAAGCTAGAAGGATCGCTTTCATAGTTCCTCTCGGATTCGCCAGAGTACTGCTAAAAACCCACCTCAGATTGTCCGGTTATTCCCAACCAGGGGTTAGCAAGACCAACGAGTATCGTGGGATAATTCGAGCAGCGGACGCCCGCCACCAAAGAGGAAATCCGCAGTCTGCTGACATTCTTCCCATCACTGCCCCGTGCCCCGACAAATGCAAAATTATGATAGGGAATATCACAATATAGCGACTAACGTCAATATGAAACCCTGATTCGTCGCATCATTTTACTTAATCGGTCTGCGGCGAGCGGCAGTTCGCCAGGGAAGCGGTGTATAGCTTCAGGCACCTAACATATGAAATAAACAGTTTCAGTGAGCGCTTTCGGGAGAATGTGGAACCAGCACGATTCGCCCGGGGATGGATCCCCTGCGCAGCTCTTCGAAGACCTCATTGGCTTCCGCCAACGGCCGCGTTTTCACTTGGCAACGTACCTTGCCTGCGGCAGCCATAACTAACATTTCCCGCATATCTTGTCGCGTGCCCACTGAGGAGGCGTGAATGTGAACCTCTAATGCCGCCATCATAATCGGGGCGAAGCAAAGAGGTTCGGCAGGTAGCCCTACGACAAGAAGCGTCCCGCCCGGCCTGACGCAGGGAAAGGCCATGTCATAAGCCGCTTTTGCCGCGGAAGTAACCAATGCGACGTGAACACCTCCGACAGCTCGCAATTCTTTGACGACTTTTGCTGTCGCGGCATTCAAGGTTCTATCCGCTCCCAGACTTCGCGCATACGCCAGCTTATCGTCCGAAACATCAATGGCGGTCACCACCGCTCCTAAACCGTGACCAATTTGTACCGCCAAATGTCCGAGCCCACCGATTCCAAAAATCGCCAAGCGCTGCCCGGCCTCGATTTTGGCCCGCCTTAAGGCTCGGTACACCGTGACCCCGGCGCAAAAAAGTGGCGCAGCCTCAACGCAGGAAAGCCCATCCGGGATCTTCAACGTGTGGCTCGCGGGCGCCTTCACGAATTCTGCGTAACCACCGTCTACAGTCACCCCGGTAATCTTTTGTTTGACGCAAAGGTTTTCATTACCTTCACGACAGAAGCCGCACTCCCCGCAGGTCCAGTGCACCCACGCCACGCCCACTCTGTCGCCCAATGCCAAATCCGTAACCGCAGCTCCCTTTTCCACCACGCGGCCTGCGATTTCGTGCCCAAGTATCAACGGTCTTTTCGTGATCGGCACGATCTGCGGCCAGTCGCCATCTGCCACATGCAGATCCGAGTGGCATACCCCACACGCTTCCACTTCGATCAGCACTTCATGGGCCTCGAGCTTGGGTGACGCGACCTCTTCCATTGTCAATGGCGCTTTAAATTCACGCAGGATCGCCGCTCTCATTGCCTATACCTCGAAACGCCGCGGATGCATGACGTACGCTCGCGAAAGTCTTGCGGACTCTTGTAAACGAGACAAAGGTCGAAACGATTTCTATGGTTTGGCGCCGCGCAAGAAAAATTCCACTGCATTATGTACGCGCTCGGTGAGTTTGTGAGGTCCCGTCAGGTTCACGGCCCACTGGCGAACTACGGTGTTGAAAAGTCCTTCCATAAATTCGGCCAAGTGCACGGTCGGAAAATCCATCGTCACCTCGCCATTCTTCTGCCCTTCGGCGATGATTTCACGAAGCAATCTAACGGTGGCCGCTTCCGCACCGCGCAACTCCGGCGAGCGCACCGGGTCCATCGCCCCGGCGAGAATGACTGCTTGCCACAGTGGGCGCCCCACTTCGGTTACGTTCCCTAAGGTTTCATAAAACCGCCTCAAGCGCTGCTCGGTAGTGGCCTTGACAGCGAGTTCAGACCTCAGGCTATCCGCTTGGCGGGCAAACGCCCGGCGGCCCACTTCGCGCAGCACCGCATCCTTGCTTGGGAAATACCGAAAAAATGTCGGCTGGCTGATTTCCAGGGTTTGCACTATATCGTCGATCCGCGTGTTCTCGTACCCGCGTTGACGGAAAAGATGCAACGCCGTTTCTACGATCTGCTGGCGGAGACGTGCCTTCTTGCGCTCACGAAGACCGGGTTCATTTCTCCGCCCGCTGCTCGCACGGTCCCGCCCTTTTTTTGTCGTTCGCGACTCTTTGGCGCTCCCCGAAACTGGCGAGGCCATTCGTCTTACCGCAATTTTGCTGCGGCGCATCCTCGTTCTCCCTCCTGAATATGATGGGCCGCCGGACTGCGGCATTTGATAGTTACCCTAACATTATAGTGACTATCGTCAAGTTGCAAGCAACGGCGTCATGGCAGCCATTTGCTTTTGTCATCACACAGAAACCGCTGGCCTACATGGGCCAAAGAGAAGATGCCGTAACTCTGTGGGTTGGGTGCCGCATCACCGCGATATATTCAACGGCTTACCTGTTGCTTTCCCAAAGGAAAAGTGGCACCCTTCTGTTGGAAACCAACACGGCGGTGCTATGAAACAAAAAACAGACGTGCAGCAAGGTACCTTGGCGCTCATGGTCCTCAAGACTCTCGATGTTCTGGGACCGTTGCACGGCTATGGACTCGCCCGGCGCATCGAGCAGATCAGCGGAGATCTCCTCGCCGTCAATCAAGGGACTCTGTATCCCGTGCTGTTGAGGCTGGAGCATAAAGGCGCGATCGCCTCCCAGTGGGGCGCGTCAGAGAATAATCGCCGGGCGCGCTTTTATCGACTGACCCAACAAGGACGCAAGCAGTTGCAGGTCGAGAGA
Organism: uncultured Acidobacteriota bacterium; assembly: GCA_963733775.1. Lineage (GTDB taxonomy): Bacteria > Acidobacteriota > Terriglobia > Acidiferrales > UBA7541 > Acidiferrum. Next base: position 356,909 of record CAVTEE010000009.1, read on the forward strand.
AAAGGTTGGGAACAAACTGCTTCGATCATCGGCCGCTTTTTCGAGGTGAAAACGGAGGATTTGTCATGAAATCTCTGAGGCGGTTTCTCAAACGGCTGTTCAACTTGGGGGCCCGGCGCGCACAGGAAGATCGATTGAAGGAAGAAATTGCTGAACATATCGCGCTGCAAACCGAAGAAAATCTTCGCGCCGGATTATCGCCCATCGAGGCGCGACGCCAAGCCATGCTCAAGTTTGGCGGTGTCGAAGCCATGAAACAAGACTATCGCGCCGAGCGGGGGCTGCTGTTTTTCGAGAATCTGCTGGGCGACTTGCGAAACGCACTGCGAAGCATTTCCCGCATGCCTGGGCTTGCGACCGTAATCATTCTTTCGCTAGCCATTGGAATTGGTGTCAACACCACCATCCTTTCCTGGATTCAGCTTATCCGCTTAGAACCCTTGCCCGCTGTGAGTGGTGCATCGAGCTTTCTAGTGGTCGAACCTCGCACCGATACCGGCGGATATCCAGGCGCATCTTGGCTGGAATATCGCGCCTTGCAGACGCAATTGCCGGCGCTGCGGGACCTCCTGGCATCTGAAATGGTCCCGTTCAACGTGGGAGAGAAGGGCCAGACCGAACGGACACACGGGCAACTCGTCTCAGGCAATTATTTTTCTGCGTTGGGCTTGAAGCCTGCCATCGGACGATTCATTCGACCGGAGGAAGTGGAGCGCACCGGAACTGAGCCAGTCATCGTGATTTCCTATGATTACTGGCAAACGCGGTTTCGCGGCGCGCCGGAAGTTGTAGGACAAAAGTTGCGCGTTAACGAGCGCGACCTGACGATCATTGGCGTCGCGCCCAGGGAATTCCAGGGAACCATGCCGCCCTTGAAGTTCGAACTGTGGGCGCCAGCCACCATGACGCCTGCGTTGCTCGGCGGAGCGCGCGACCTCGATGATCGAACTAGCTGCGCCTTCTCGTTGATCGGGATGTTAAAGCCCGGCGCGACTCGCGAGGAGGCACAGACTGAATTCAGTACCGCGATGGCTCAGCTTGCGCGAGATTATCCTGAGGCCAATGCCGGAATTACCGGCGAGATTCTTCCATTCTGGCAGGCGCCGCGTGGTCCCCAGCGGTTGCTGATGATCGGGCTAGCTATTTTGCAAGGTGTAATGCTCCTGCTGCTGTTGGCTGTCTGCGGGAACACCGCCAATCTCATGCTGGCTCGTGGCAGCACCCGGCAGCGCGAGATGGCCGTGCGAGTGGCGCTGGGCGCGGGACGCTGGCGCATTGTCAGCCTGGTGCTCTCGGAAAATATGCTGCTCGCTCTCTTGGGAGCAGGCCTCGGTGTAGCCATGGCGGTTTGGGGCACCACCGCATTGCGCATCGCGCCCATGATTGGCGCGTTTCCCATCCAGTTTCAGACCAGAGTGGATGGACTCACCCTCGCCTTCGCTATCTTGCTTGGCGTTGCGTGCGGTTTAATTTTCAGCGCGGCGCCGGCCGTCCATCTGGCACGACTGGATCCGCAAGAGGGGCTCCGCGAAGTTTCCAACACGCCGCCGCGCAGCCGCACCCGCAAAGTTCTTATGGCAGCCGAAGTCGGACTTGCCATGGTGGTCCTCATCGCGGCGGCACTCTTCTTGCAGAGTTTTCGCTCAGCCCGTCAAACGGATCCGAGATTCCGTCCCGAGGGCGTTTTGCTGGCCTCGTATGACTTAAGCGGAAGGAATCCTAATGAGGCGTCCGAGCGCGAATTTGCCGCGCGCCTGCTGGAACGGCTGCGATCCTTGCCGGACGTCGAGGCCGCCGCCATCGCCACGAATGTTCCGTTGGACTTGCATGGAATTCCGGCGCGCTCCTTCACCGTCGAAGGTCGTGTGCGTAACGAGCCGGGGCAGGACAGAGCCATTACCAACACCGTCACGCCAGGGTACTTCAAGGTGATGGGCATCCCGCTCCTCGAAGGAAACGACTTTGCAGAGATGCGGGATAAAGCTGCGCCCGCACAGGCCATCGTCAATGAGGAGTTTGTCCGCGGGTACCTGAAAGGCGCCGACCCCATCGGCCGCCGCTTACAGGCGCGCGCTAGAAGTTTCACGATCATCGGAGTCGCGCGCAATGCGGTCTACAACTCTTTCGGCGAGCCCGCGCAGCCGGCGATTTATTTCTCCTACCGTGATGTTCCAGCGATGCAAGGCGAGCTTCACCTGAAGACTCGCGCCGGAAACGAAACAGCGATCACTTCGGAAGCCCGTGCCGTTCTGCGCGAAGTCGATCCCATGCTCCCGCTCTACGACGTGCGAACATTCCCGCAGCACATCGAGCGAAACCTCTATCTTCGCCGCATTCCCGCGCGCATGTTCGCGGTGCTCGGGCCGCTGCTGCTCGGCCTCGCGGCCATTGGAATCTACGCGGTTGTTTCTTACGCCGTGGCCAGGCGAACGAAAGAGATTGGCTTGCGCTTGGCCTTCGGAGCCACCAGCGGGCGAGTCGTTATGCAAATCATTCGCGAGAACTTGGGTGTAATCATCTGGGGCACGGCGATTGGCTGGGTGCTCGCCCTCGTCATTTCCCTTCGCGTGATTGCCAAGGGCCCGGTCGACATTCCGGTTTTCATCGCTGTACCCGCGATTCTGTTGAGCGTCGCGACGCTAGCGTGCTGGCTTCCGGCGCGAAGAGCCAGCCGCATCGATCCCATGGCAGCCCTCCGCCACGAGTAAAAATATTCAATCGTGTACTGTTTGTGCGGGAACGGCGCTGAAGTCAAACGTCATATCTACAACGGCAAGCGTTTCGTTACGGTGCCACTCCGTCGTTTCTGGAGACGCGCCCACAGGCAGAAGTGATTTGTACTCTTCGTAAAAGCCTCGGATAAGTTTTGGATTGATGACGCTATCTTTCGCCAGTCGTGCCCTTAGGATTGTTTCTAGCTCCGGGCTAAGACCAATCACCCGAATATTTCCCCAGTAGTATCTCTGGCCTTGGTTTATCTCCAACACCAGAGCTACGGTCTGCTTCTCATCGTTGACCGCGAGATTCGAAGTGATTATGCAGTCGATGAATCCGCGTTCTTTATAGACACTGGCCACCTCAGAAAGGCCGGCCTGGTATTTGTCGCGATTATATATTTCGCCGTCTTTTAGCGGCACGAGCTTCCGCAGCTCATTCGAATCGAAAAGCGGCGGCCCCAGGTGATCTTCGACCCAACGAAACTCAATCTTCTCCAATCTTTTTGGTTGCCCTTCGTTTACGTTCACCGTCACTTGCACATGAAGCAGTCCGGGTTCTCGCCAAACTGGTTTCCACGATGCTCCGACGGAAAAACCCGAATATCCTTTATTCTCCCTGTCCGGCCAACCCTCGTACTCGGCGCTAACCACGATTTTTTCCAAATCGGCTACCCATTCGGAACCTTCTTCCCATTCGCGCTCCTTCAGGGAGCTCACTAATTGCTCCTGCTCCGCTTTAGGCAAAAGACTGCCTTCCAACTCCACTTCTTCGATAAAAACTTTTGGGTGGTAGATGGGTTTTTGGGTTTGAGCTATCGCAGACATCCCACCCGCGAAAATAACGGCTAATAGTGAGAGCTGGCAAAACCTCATGGCGCGATAATTACACCACATTTGAAGCCGGTTCTGGGGCCTCATTACTGAGCAAATTGAGGACATTAGGAATTGACCTGCGCGATGCCGATTCTCAATCTGCTAGTCATCGCTGCCAGAGGCATACCTGTTCTCAAGGCCAGGGTAACCGATTAGAGTAGCACCGTCCCGCTGCGGTTCTTGGCGGCCTTGCGCTGTGGCCTACTGAGTCTGACGTCACGTCCTGCACTGCTTTTTACCCAGTACCTTCAGCGAAGGAGCATCCATGAAAAAAACACTTTTTGTTAACGCAGTCCTGCTTTTCGGTTTTTCGATTTCTTTAACGATAGGTGTGCAACAGGCCAAGGCGCAAGGGCCCGCGGGCGTCGGCGCGTCCGATGCCGCGAGCAGCACGCCCAGTTTGCATTCTCTTAATCCAATCAAGTGGGTCAAAAAAGATTCCAAGAATTCCACCGAAGCGCTCGGGAGCAGAACCGAAGTAGAGAAAAAGCTCACCCCCAGCTTGCAAGCCCATGGAATCTTGGCCGCCAACGCTACCGCTGCCGACGCGTGTGCGCCGTTCACGGCATTGAATGAATGCCTTGCTGCCCTTCACGCCAGCCACAATCTAGGAATCGATTTCAATTGTCTCCGCGCCAACGTAACCGCTGTGCACACCAGTGCCGATGTGTCCGGCTGCAAGGTCGCTGACGGAGAGAAGACTCAGAGCCTGAACAAAGCCATCCATCAACTGAAACCAGACGTCAACGCCAAGCACGCCACAAAAGACGCCGAGCAGCAGGCCAAGGCCGACCTGCAGGCAATCGGCGCCTAGCTCCGACCCTCGAGAAATCTATCTCGGCCGATGTGCGGTTTGCGGGGTTCTCATTTCGAGAGAACGATGTCGACCTCGCTCGTTTGGTTATTTATAACCACGACATCAAGGACCCCGTCACCATTCAGGTCGCCTGCAGCGATGTCCGCGAGGCCCGGTGCGAAAGCAAAAGAAAAGATTCCGGGGTTAGGCGGGAATTGCCCAAGGGCGCTATTCAGGGCAATTTGTAGCGTCCCAGTATCGAAGTCGGAGGTAACAGCATCGACTTTGCCATCCTTTGTAAGCGCCGTGGCAAACACCGTCACGCTATTAGTCGTGTGAGTCTGGGTCGTGGCGCTGTAAACGAATTCAAGACTGTTTTGCGCCAAGTTAAAACTTCCATCACCGTTGCCAAATGAAATTAGCGCTGCATCCGGAAATCCAATCAACACGTCCTGCTTCCCATCATTATTGAAATCGCCGCTTGCAAGCGAGCCTGGAAAGCTTGAAATTGATAAAGTAACCGCTGTGGAATTCGCGAATGTGCCATCACCGTTGCCGGCATAGAATACGAGGGTTCCAAATCCCCCTGACGCGCTGCCGAAATCCGAGGCCGCGATATCCAACTTCCCGTCACCGTTGAAATCGGCAACGGTCAGCCCGAGATAGAGCCCAGGAAAGGACCCCGATGGCAGGCCGGTCATCGCCCCAAACGTGCCGTCGCCCTTACCCAAAGAAACTCCTAGGCCTCCATCCATCGCGAACACCAAGTCCTGGTGGCCATCTCCGTTTAGATCGACGACCTTCGCGCGAAGAAATCCAAATGAATTTGGTATCGGGGGCTGCTGGCTGAAGGTCCCGTCGCCATTGCCAAGGAGCACGATGCTCACCTGACCTCCAGCGATGGTGGACACGACCAAATCAGCTTTACCATCTTCGTTAAAGTCTCCGACGGCCAGAGATCCCACGTTCAGCCCCGCGTTGATGAGCTGCACAGTAGTGACAATTGGAGCCGCAAAATTTCCCAAACCATCATTCAAGAAAACGGCGATCGCGTTTGTGTCAAAGTTTGAGACCGCGATATCGGGCTTTCCGTCACCATTGAAATCAGCCACAACAACGCCTCGTGGATGACCGATGCCGGACTTGAGGGTCGGACCAACGACATAGCTAAAGGCCTGTGACGTCGCGGTCACGGTTAGCGTGCTCGATCCGCTGGTGGTCCCCGACGTGGCCTGTATTGTCGTGGTTCCGGCCGCAAGACTGGTTGCAAGCCCACTGCTGCTGATCGTCGCGACTGTGGTCGTTCCCGAACTCCAGGCGACACTACTCATCGTGTTCGAAGAGCCATCCGAATAATGTCCTGTGGCGCTAAACTGCTGTGTTATGCCAGCTGCAACGGTGCTGTTTTGAGGGGACACACTGATAGATTGAAGTTTCGGAGTCGTAGGAGAATTGGCACCGCCGCCGCAAGCTACAAGAATCCACGAAACACAAAGTACGATACCAAGAGTGCGTACGAGCTTAGCCATCGAACGTGCTGACAAATACAAGTCGAGCTTGCCCAAGCGCCTCGCCATCAGGTTTCCTCCGGTGACTCAGTTAGATCAGGGATATTCAAGCCCCTGCGGAAAGCAGCGGATTGACGTGTAGTTTTAGTGCACTAATCTTTGTTGTCAAATAACAATGGTGGTAATGTTTCTACGAGGCAATCAGTTCAAGTGGCCGGACTGAGGGAGGGTGTGGGAGGCCGGTCATCAATCCGCGCAACGTGCGGCGTCCGCTCCTGTCGGGGACGACTTGCCCTTGAAGCAGGGAAGGTAGGAAACTTCGCGTCACGATATTTCACGACCATAATTAACATAATTAAAACTCGCAGTACTGACTTAGTTACGTTTTTCCTATTGTACGGCTCTCGCTCGTCAGCGATACTTAGCCCCGGTTTTTCGTCCGTGCCTCGCAATAAAAAATCGATTGGCGGAAAAATGATCGTCCTACTCAGGCCCCAGGTTGCGGCCCCGCGTCTAGCTGCATGGATCGTCTGCATTCTGGCCGTTAACTCACTGGCTGGTTGTGGTGGTGGCTCGACAAATTCCTCGAGCCCGGATCCCAACCCCACTCCATCTTTGGCTTCTAGTTCGGTGAGTTCAGCCATAACTGCCGGCGGCGGAGCTTTCACCCTGACGGTCACTGGGTCAAATTTTGTTTCTTCCTCGGTCGTTCAATGGAACGGCACTCCTCGTCCCACTACCTTTGTTTCCAGCAGCAGCCTCCAGGGGGCAATCAGCCGCCGACATTTCTAAGGGCGGCACTGCTTCGATCACCGTCGCGACCCCGGCACCTGGCGGTGGCACGTCGAACGCCCTCACTATTGCCATCGACAACCCCGCACCTGTTCTCGCTGCTCTCAATCCTAATCCGGCGCTGGCGGGCATCGGCGCATTCACTCTAATGGTCACCGGCTCCAATTTCGTGTCCACTTCGGTTGTCCAATGGAACGCCACGCCGCGCGCTACCACCTTCGTCTCCAGCACCAGTCTGCAAGCTGCGATTACCGCCGCCGACGTTTCCAGCACCGGTTCGGCGTTGATCTCGGTGGTCACTCCCGCGCCAGCGGGCGGCACATCCAACGCGCTCACGCTTCCAATCGTCAACCCTGTGCCGACACTGACTTCTCTCAATCCTGCTTCCGTAATCGTGGGATCTGCCGCCTTCGTTTTGACGGTCAATGGCTCCGACTTTGTTTCCTCCTCCGTCGTGCAATGGAACGGAACACCTCGGGCGACCACCTTCGTCTCCAGCACCAGCCTGCAAGCCGCGATCACCGCCGCTGACATCGCCGCTACCGGCATCGAGTCCATCACAGTAATTACTCCCACTCCGGGCGGCGGCACTTCCGCAGCGGTAGACTTCATGGTTGATAATCCTCTTCCGGTTATCACCTCCCTCAACCCAGGCGCGCTCCTCGCCGGATCGCCAGCCTTCACATTGACACTCAACGGTTCCGGATTCGTATCCGCCTCCGTGGTGCAGTGGAATGGCAGCCCTCGCCCCACCACATTCGTTTCAAGTACTCAATTGCGAGCGGCCATTCCGGCCTTGGACGTGGCTTCGTCCGGAAGCGCCAACGTCACCGTCTTCAGCCCGACTCCCGGCGGGGGAACCTCGGCAGTGGTTCCATTCCTGATCTCTGCAGTTTCCATCCGCAACGTGTCCGCAGTGGTCACACCTAACTACATGGCGTGGGATGCGCCGCGCAACACCTTGTATGTCTCGGTCGCTTCGACCGATCCGTCCATCCCCAATACGATTGTTGCGGTCAATCCGCTAACCGGCACTGCCGGCACTCCAATCGCCGCGGGCAATAACCCGGATCGGCTTTCCATTTCATCCGACGATGCCTATCTATGGGTTGGCCTGGATGGCGATTTTAAGGTGCAGCGGTTCAGTCTGCCGGCACTCACCAAAGACATTTCCTTTTTGCTGCCCAAAGATCCCTTCGGCAGTCCGCAGCAGCCCGTGGATATTCAAGCCGACCCTTTCAGCGCGCACACCGTGGCACTGAGCTTAGGCAACTTCGGTTACTCCCCCGCAGGTTATGGGGGCGTCTACATCTACGACGACGCCACTCCGAGGCCTACCACGGCTTCTGGCTTTTCGGGCGGCGAATCCATTGATCAGATTCAGTGGGGTGCCAACGGTTCCACGCTGTACGGATCAGCGTATGTGGTAACTCCGGCGGGGGTGTCGACTCTCACTGTCAATTCTTCCGGAGTTTCGCTGGCGAGTTTCAACGGGAACATTGGCCCGTTCCATCCCGCCATCTATGACCGCGGCAATGGGCGCCTGTATGACAACTTTAGATTCGTTTTCGATCCGGCCACCGGAAGTCTCCTCGGAACTTACGGTATCCCTGCCAATGATTTGAATTCGCGTCTTTGCACGCCAGACAGCTCAACGAATCGCTATATCTGCGTGGAATACTCGCAAGACCCGGCGCTGTACGAGTTATCGATCTTCGATTTGAACAGCTACGCCCTGCTGGACCGTTACTACCTGAACTCGAACAATGGGGGGACCGGGCCGACCGTGTCCGTGATTAGTGGGCAGCCGGCTCAGCTGCTGCGTTGGGGCAACTCGGGGTTGGCTTTAGCCACGGTGACCGCTCCGTATCTGGGCAATGGTGGACTTTTCTTGCTGGATGGCCCGGCAGTGAATCCGGGCGCGACTCCTGACGTCTTTTCAGGCACGGTCACTTCGACGACCTTTCCTTCACTGACGTCGCTGGCACCCAGTCACGCGAATCTAGGCAGCGGGGACATCACGGTGACGCTTACCGGGACGAACTTCACTCAGGATACGAGCGTCTGCTATCAGTGCTCCTTCGGTTCAAACGTGTTTTTCTCCACGACCTTTGTGAACCCTCAGAAACTTACATTTAATATCCCGGCTTCTGCGCTCACGGCTAGTGGCGCGATTACTGTCGGCGTGTATGACTCTGCTTCCGGCCTGCTGGCTACGAACACCCTTAGCTTCTCCATCGATCCTGCACCGGCTGCCGGCGTTGCTACACAGATTACTCCACTGGATTTAGCCGGACTATCGATGGCTTACGACTCCAACAGCGCACTTTTGTATGTTGGTACCGCCGACTACGAAACTCAGTACCCCAACTCCATCGTTGCGATTAACCCGGTCACCGCGGCCATCGCAACAACACAAACGATTGGAGCGAATCCGGACCTCCTGAGCGTCAGCGCCGGCGGCCAATATTTGTATGTGGGCTTCGGAAGCGCCACCGACGAAACTCAAATACAACTTCCTTCTCTCAACAATCCGGTGACTTGGGTTCTGCGCGATCCTGTGGACTCCAAAGCATATTGGGCCGGGGACCTGGTAGCCGCTCCGCAGAATCCGCACACGACCGCGCTTAATTTATTCAATCTGGATGTAACGCCTTCTAATAATGGCGGCATCGTGATTTACGATGATGCGGTGCTGCGTCCCGATTACGTTGTAGACCGGTCTGCAATCCCGTCAGGTGGTCTTGCTTCCTTGGCCTGGAGTTCCACCGATCAATTGCTGACGGGAGACGCCTACGGAACCCCTTTGTCTACGCTGCAGGTGACGCCTTCCGGAGTTTCCTACCTCGCTACAGGTACGAATATTCTGAACAGCACGACGGCGGCAATTCACTCCGATTTCGGAACTGGGCTGATCTACAGCGACAGTGGCAAGGTCGCCGATCCTGCCACGCGAGCGGTAGTCGGCGACTTCCACGCTTCCGGCCTGGTCGCTCCCGACTCCGCCCTGAACCTTGTTTTCATCCTCGGTCAAACGGCGGCACAAACAAACACCACCAATTTCACGATACAGTCGTTCAATCAAAAAACCTACGCTCCGGTGTCTTCGATCACCATCGAAAACGTGTTGGGCACTCCAACGCAATTGGTTAGCTGCGGCCAATCCGCATTAGCTATCCTCACGAGCAACTACGGAGCCCAAGGTTCCCAAGGCAGGCTTTACTTGATTCACGACGTCAACTTTGTACACATTCAAAGCGCCGCCATCTCCGCCACTGTGCGCGCGGAATCCGCGAAGTCTGCGGACTCCGCCGAACGAGTTACGCTAACATGGAGACCCGTCACCGCAGCCGACATTGTAAAGCGGCTACACGCTCGAGCATCGATCGAGCATAAGCAGTGACCGCACCTCATGCCCACAAATCTCACAATCTCGAAGGATATTTACAGGAAGAATTGCGGTGTTCGACTCAGATTATTCCGTTTGAATTTCAACCAGCCCGGTTGGGACGAATGCACCAGCGCAGCTAACTCCCGATGAGTTGTTACCGGATAATGAGAACCAACCAAGTACCGGAACAACCCATCACCCACGCATTATCCCGTCAAGTGGTGCAACTCGCTCTCCTTGATCTGCACCAGATTCGGCGATTGTCCCGCCGGCTGCGGAACAAATCCTGTTTGCATAAACTGAAGTGCCTGTCGGCTTTCAGTTTCCAGAGCGTCCGCGACTTGCTGCGAGTAGCGAATGAAGTGGTGACCGGATAGCGCCAACTCGAACCCCAGCCGCCTCTTCCGCGGCTCCAGGCCCCAGCGCGAAATGAGTCCTCGCATAAAGCTCCAGTAAGCGCCCCTATAGCGGGAGAGCACCCCTTGCTTCCAAACAGATTTCAGCAGCACTCTCAGCAGATACGCCGGAGAAATCGCCGAGCCTTTCTGTTCCGGCTGAGGCTGCCAGCGTTCCAGGGAATCCAGCACCCGTTGATAAAATCGCTGCGGCTCGTAAAGCGCAAGCAGCATGCGCTTCGTTCCATCGAGCAGTTCCTGAAGAGGCAGCACGGTTCGGAAGTTTGGACCTTCAAAGTTATTCGGCTCGGCCTTGTGTTCCAGCAGCCGGCCATCTTTTTTCATCCGGTCATATAACGGCGTGGTAGGCGGCGCTTGCAGGATCCCAGTCATGGCCCAGGGAATCGCCGCGCGTTGTACAAATTCAATCTGCCGGTCAAAAATATCCGGCGGGTCGCTATCAAAGCCGACGATGAAACCGCCCATCACCCACAGCCCACGCTGCTGAATAAAGTGGATGCTGTCCAGCAAGTCCCGGCGCAGATTCTGAAATTTCTTGGTTTCCTTCAGCGCCTCCACGGAGGGCGATTCGATTCCGATGAACACCCGCCAGAAATTTGCTTTGACCATCCCGTCCAGCAGCGCCGGCCGCGACGCAAGGTCAATGGAAGCTTCGGTGAAGAGCGCGAACGGATAACCGTTGCGGCGTTGCCACCGTTCCAACTCGTGGACGAGCTCCAGCGCCGCCTTGTGATTCCCGATAAAATTATCGTCGACAACAAACACATCTTTCCGCCAGCCCAGCCGCAAAAGCGCGTCAAGTTCTCCGGTCATCTGCGTCGCGGATTTCGTCCTGGGCCGCCGTCCGTAGATGGTGATGATGTCGCAAAACTCGCACGTAAATGGGCAGCCTCGCGAAAATTGCACCGACATGAACGTGTATTTATTCAATGCCAACAGGTCAAAGCGCGGCACGGGGGTGCGGCTGACATCGGGCTTTTCCGCAATATGATAGAGCCTGCGAGCTGACCCGCGCTCCAGATCCAACGCAATCTCTCCGAACATTTCATCCGGCTCACCTACGACTACGTGGTCAGCAAGCGGCAGCAGCGAGTCCGGATCACTGCTGGCATACGGACCCCCTATCATCGTTCGCCGGTTCAACTTGGCAGCGCGTTCGAGTGTTAGCCGCACGCCTTTACGCTGCACCGCCATCGCGCTCACCATCACAAGGTCGGCCCATAGGATGTCCTCATCCCGCAATTCTTGAAGTGCCTGGTCGATTAGACGAATTTTCCAGTGTGCCGGACAAAGCGCGGCCACCGTGATCAGCCCGAGCGGCGGCACCAACGCGCGCTCTGGAACTATTTGCATCATTTCGCCAAGGCTCCAAAACGAGGCAGGAAAACTCGGCCACACCATCAGCACCTTGATCGCCGGTCCGAGTGGCGGGAAAGCTCTCGGGTCTTTAGTATCGCCGTCCATGGATAAGCCTTCCTAGCGCCTTCTCCGCTTAAGACGTCAAGTTGGATTCGCTGTCCAATGCGAATCGTCTTTAGCTAAGCGACGTTCGTGCGGTCGGAGAAAGCCCTTTGTATTGGCAGATTCTATTTTCGTTTTGCTAACAGCAGGCTTTCCATACGGAGGCAATACGAGAAGCCGTCATCTACAGCTGTGGCTGCGGGATTTTAGCACGAAGATGCTCTTATCGATGAACTCGCTTGTTAGCGGTAGTGGGTCATCTCTAACGACGCCGGCCGTGTCAAGAGTGTTTTGATTTTGTTTCTACCCGAGTGGCCTTTGGTTCTTCCTCGCTTAACACACCCGTGCGATTGCGCGGATGCGCTTTTTTGTTGGACGGGTAGTTTTCCGTCCTCGGTCTCTGATTCTGATCCGTGTTCACCCGACTCGCTCAGCCTGTGTTCATTCATCAATCTGGTGTTGCCCACCAATCGGTCGCTTCAAATTTATTCAAACTTAAATGGTATTAGTTAGCTACTAAGAAACATCTGAAAGCTAACTCACGTGCGTCAATAACTCCCGTCGTGCACCATGGAGTCGCAGCGTAGCCATGATCGTGCCGGAACAACGGTGACTTGCACCGAGCTTTAATAGCATCATCCTCCGGCAACAACTTATTAGGAGAATGTCTTAACACGATGCGCCAACCACCAACCAACCGAGATTTTTTGCGTGCAAAATGCGCTGCAAAGACTGTCGTTCTTATATGTGTAATATCTATGACCGCGGCCGCGACGCTCTCGGCGATGCAGGCTGGCGGCGTTCAGGCGTCTGGTCCGAGAACTAAATTGGTGCGGTCCGTAGCTGGATCCAAGGGCGCTTCGCAAGGAAGCTCGTTTATTATGGCCGATCCCCGGACCACTTTTTACGTGCCCGATGATCGACAAGTGATCGTATATTTTGAATGGGAAGCACCTCGCGGAACGCATCACTGCGAAGGGACCCTCCGCGGCCCGAACGGACAGCTCGCCGTAATGTCGAGTTTCGATTATCCGGCCACAGAGTTAAAATTTGGGGGCTACTGGACATTTCCACTCTTTGAAAATACCTCACCAGGCTTGTGGACGTTTGAGTCCCGCGTCGATGGAGAGTCCTCCGGAAGTCTGAACTTCGAGATTGTCTCCGCGAAAAAACCCCCGGTCGTTGCCAGCGCAGACGTAGCTCCCACGCCGGCCGATATCTACGCTCGAATTAATGCCGCCACCGTTCTGATTGAGAAATTGGACCCGAAAGGGCGCCCATTTGATACGGGAACTGGTTTTTTTCTAAGCGACGGAATGCTCGTTACCGCCTTCCAAACGGTCGACGCTGCTCACACTTTGCGAATCACACTGCCAGACGGCAGCCAGAGGCAATCCACCGAAATTGCTGCGTGGAATCGACGACAGGATTGGATCATTTTGAAAGTCGACGGCGGGAAGAGCGGAAAGCTAAAGAGAACGGACGATAAGTCTGTGACCATCGGCGACCACTGTTACTGGCTGGACACGAAGACCGATGGAGGACGTGTCATCTCAGACGGACAAATCGTCGGCAAAGAATCACACGAAGGCTGGGGTGACAGACTCAGCCTCTCCGGACTATTTAATTCGGTTTCGACCGGAGGACCTGTTCTGAACGATCGGGGCGAAGTTGTAGGATTGCTCGGCGGCACGCTTCCGGGAAGCTTCATTCGACAACTCACACGCGACCCTCAAAGCTATAGCGCAGGCGGAAGAATATTTACCACGACCGGTACCGCGGTTCCGATCGTGTTAGTTAATTCGAGCGCCAACGACAATCCCACAACCCTCCAAGCCTTGTGGGCGACCGGTCAATTTACTGGGCCCGTAACTGCCTCTGACCATGTCTCCTTTGGAATGATTACCCAGGGCAAGCCGCAAAAAAAAGGAAAAGCTTTGCTTAGCAGGGAGATGAATCTGGAGTTCACGCGCCAGGATCAGGCCACCATCATAGTGGCGTTTCAAGGTATTGATTCCTGGAAGAGTACGGAGCAATTACGCGTTTATGACGTCGACAATCATCTTCTTGTCACCGGACCGTCCGTCAAAATCAGCCTGGGGAGAGGCGAAACACAGGAACGCGCGTGGAGTTTCCCGCTAGCGCCTATGCGTCCAGGCGTCTACAGGGCAGATGCGCTAGTTGGTGAAGAGGTAGCCTGGAGAGAATACTTTCGCATTCGCGACTAGTCCTTAGTCCTCGACGAATTCGCGCTTCGATGAACTTTTATTTCGCAAAAATTCATCAATTCATGCGCCACGCCGAGCGCTCCGGCCAGCGTCGTAATTCCTCCGTGGCCCATGCGGTAGTCTTGTCCGTGTGGCACGACGTGCAAGGATTAGGAATTTTATATTTGTCCGTCATCGCCGGCGTTATAAAAGCAAATGTATGCGAGCGCACCTTGACATCCGCAATGGTCGTCGCGATTTTTGGCATATGGCAAGCGATGCAACTGCTACCCGCCGATCCTTTTTTGTGATGCGTATGCTCTTCCAGCGTGCCGGTGCGCGGCCCGTTCAAGGAAAGCGGCCCGTGACAATCCAGACATAATTGGTCGGCCGGCTTCCGCAACTGTGCGTAGTTCTCCGTGCCGTGCGTGTCGTGGCAGCTAAAGCACGTCACCCCCCGCCGGTACATCACGCTCTGCACAAAATCATTTCCTTGCATCCGGTTCTTGTGCGCGGTGCCGTCGGGAAAGTGCGTGAAGGTCGTCTCGCCCAGCGTGTGCTCTTCCAGTTGCCAGAAATCCTGCAAGTGCAAACCCACATGATACCCAACCGGCCAGTCGTAATATTTGCCTTCAATGGGACTCACCGGCGGGCGCCCTTGCGAATGGCACTGGATGCAAGTGTCGCTGGCCTGCACATAATCCATTCGTGCTGGATTCAAAATATTTGTACGAGTTGGATGCTCGACGTGCTCACTTCCCGGGCCGTGGCATTTCTCGCAGCCCACATTCCACTCCGCCACTTGTTTGGTGTGGATGTTGTAGTCCACGGAATGGCACCCGTCACAGGTCGGTCCAGTGGGCCGCTGCATATTGTCCGGCGGGTAGAACGGCTCCCACCAATCCGTCCCCTTGGCCACGAAATACTTCCTCCACACGTGCCCGGTAATGTCCCACTGCGCCGGCTCCGGAAAATAATCATCTCCTCTTTTCGTGAAGTAGCGCTGCTTCCAAACGCTGCCGTAGACCAGCGCGATATCGTCCTTTGTGAACTTGGCAATGGTATTCGTCGAAAGATCAGGAATGATCGCCTCGGGATGTTCCCGCGGATCACGCACCACATTCGCCATCGGCGTCTTTCGCCAATGTTCGTAAATTTGCGCGTGACACTTCTCGCACGATTGCGATCCGACGTAGCGAGCCGAATTTGCCGTGGACACCTGTTCTCGCTGTTGTTCCTTGCTTGGCAACCCCAAACCGCGGATAAAGAGCACTAGCTTCCAGCTATCGTCGCTCTGCTCGTCGTGCGGCTTCGCCCAGCCCGGCATGCCAGTCAACCGCACGCCATTGCGAATGATGTAACGGATCTCCCCATCCGTAAGCCGCTGCGTTCGCGGCGAACGTAAGTCTGGCACTTTAGGATAAAGGTTGTTGCCAACTTGAGTTTGACCGGAGCCGTCGGGCCCGTGGCAAACCGCGCAGCGATCCACGAAACTTTCCCGCGCTTCTTTTAGAACGTTTGCCGTACTGGTCCATGGGTTCTTTTCCAGTCGGGCCTTTCGCGGGATCGACAGGTTGCGCGCCGTGCGCGCCACGACTGTTTCCAAAAATGAGGGTTGGTCCGAGGTGCTGAATCCATGCCAAATCAAGCGCACGCCATAAAGGCCAAGTGCGACCAGTATCGCGCCACCAATCAAAAGAAAAGGTTTCCAAGACCTCACACGAACATTATCGCAGCGACGGGGCCAGTCTCAAAAATTTTCCACCATCCAAACATTGCACTCCATCGTCGGCGCGGAAATTGCAACGTACTTGCCATCGTGCGAAGGAATCGCCCACGCAGATTGGTAAGTTTTTCACTTGCCAGAGTGGCGTGGCATTACCGGCCAGGTCTACGTATAGCAGCGTGGAAACGTCGCCAGCTGGGTTGCTGGAAATGAAAAAGCCTTTGCTGTCCGCGGCCCAATCGAGGGTTAGCAGATTCTCCCAATCTTTCACGGTGATCGTGCGAGGAGCTTGGCCAGCGAGTGTGATCAGATGAATCTGGCGATCCGTTCCCCCCAACAGGGTGGCCGCGAGCGTTGTTCCGTCGGGAGAAAGGCCCCAGCTCCAGCCACTGGCCTTTTGTTCCAGCCGCGCGACTTCGCGCTGGGTGCCCTTTACTGGATCAAATACCGCAAAAACAAAAAACTTCGATTCCGATCAGCTCAGAACACAAACGTTCGCCGGAGCCCGGGCGCATTCGAAGTTGACGATGTCGGGGCCTTCCAATATTACTTGCGATGGTCCTCCCTGGACCGGCGCTCGCAGCAGACGAACGGTTTGCGACTTTGGTTGCATCCCTGGCCGCGCCGGCGAAGTGACTTCCGACAAATCGGGCGGCAGCAAATAAATGATCTGCGTGCCATCGGAATTCAGCCGCGCAAGCCCTTTTTGTTCCGGACCGGAAACCACCATTTCGGCGGAATTTTGGTCGATTCGTTGCGTGAATATATCAAAAATGCTGTTGCCGCCAGTTCTGTTGGAGATGAATAAAACCGATTTGTTGTCGGCTGTCCAGTCGAAGGGCAAGTCGTCGGCGTCATTCAAGGTAAGTCGTCGCGGCGTCGATATCCGCGGTCCTTTGGCAAAAAATTCGGCAACATACACGTCAAGTTGCTCTTTGCACCTGCTGAAAGAGATTTTTCCGTCTGTAGCGGCGCTAGGCAGGTTTACAAAGGCTTCGCCGCTAGTTAACTTTATGGGAGCGCCAGAGGGACGGCCAGTCGCGGTGTCCACAACTATGCTCCAGAAGTTTGAAGCATTCTGAGCCGGCGGTGGGTCGGAAACAGCATAAATCAGCCGCCCATCGGGCAGCCAAACGAGGCCCCATCCGAGCAGTGGCTGATCGACCACTGGGCTTTTGCTCCCTCGCTCCAGATTGAAAAGTTCGACCCACGCTTCATTGCCGAAATTTCCTGACCGAAATTTGTCATAGGCGATCCAGCGCCCATTCGGGGACCACACCGGCGAGGAAAACGCTACACTGCCGTCGGGGTCGGAAACAATTTTTCGTTGATCAGAACCGTCCGACCGCATGATCCAAATTTCCAAGCCGCTTTGCCCATAGGCCGCAGATTTCAGAAACGTGATTCGCGAGCCGTCGGGCGATACCGCGCCAGACCAACCCTCATCACTGAGCTGTCGCGGGTTTCCTCCCACTATGGGCATTACCCACAGGCCCATCTTGGCGGCCGGTGACGGCGGCCACGCAAGCAGCAACCGGGTGTTATCTGGAAACCAGCTCAAGTATTGGACGTCGTATTTCATTGGCAACAACGAGTGCATCTCTCCCGTGGACATGAGCCGTAAGTAAGTACCAGTCCGGTCGGAGTACGCCAAGTACTTTCCGTCAGGAGATATCGCAGAAACAGTAATGGGATTCTCGGTGGGATTCGACGTCAAGCGCCGTGGAACCGGCAGAGCAGCTTGAGTGACTTTCGATTGGGTCTCGCGATGCGAGAAAAACCATGCCGAGAGCGTACCAATCATGGCGACCGCAGCCAGGGCCGCCCCGATTTGCCATTTCTTCGAACTACGCTCACCCACCGCGGTTGCCGTCACGTGTGCCGCGGTTCCGGAGATGGAGTCGCGCTGCAGCCGCTTCAAATCCGCTTTCAGTTCGGCAGCCGATTGGCAGCGAATTTCACGATCTTTTTCTAGCGTTTTGTTGATAATCTCCTCAAGCCTGGTAGGAACTCTCGAATTCAAGCGCACCGGCGCAACCGGCGCGCGATTGAGAATCGCCTCGAAAATCACTCCCGAAGTCTCGCCTTGAAAAGGCAGCGACCCGGTACACATTTCATAAAGAACCGCGCCGAACGAAAACAAATCCGTGCGGCCATCCAGTTCTTTTCCGCGCACCTGTTCCGGACTCATGTACGCAACCGTGCCAATCGCGGTGCCCGGACTGGTCAGATTTTCTTCCATGGTTAAAGTTGGTGCGGAAGTGCCGCCGCCAACCTCGTTGATAGTCAGCTTCGCCAGCCCAAAATCCAGCACCTTGGCTTGCCCATGCCTGGTAACAAAAATGTTCGCCGGCTTGATGTCACGGTGCACGATGCTTTGCTATGGGCCACATCCAGAGCCGCGGCAATTTGAATGCCCAGCTCCAGAACCGTCTCGATTTCCATCGGCTGGCCAGAGATCACATGCTTGAGTGTGTTGCCCTCCAGCAATTCCATGGCGATGAATGTCTGGCTTTCACTCTCATTAATTTCATAAATCGTGCAGATATTCGGATAGTTTAGAGCCGACGCCGCGCGAGCCTCGCGACGAAAACGTTCCAGGCTTTGCGGATCGTGAGCTACATTTTCTGGCAGGAACTTCAAAGCCACGAAGCGGCCCAGACGGGTGTCTTCCGCCTTATAGACCACGCCCATCCCGCCGCCACCAAGCTTCTCAATAATTCGGTAATGAGCGATGGTTTGGCCGATCATGGCTTAAGGACAGCACATCTTAGGAGGGCCGTTCAGCCAAGTCAATTGAGCCACTCAGTTTACTGCTGTGAGTCGCGTTCCTCCTCGGGCCGTCGCGACGCCGGCATTGTTATGACATCAATCTAACATTTGGCCTCTATAGCCCCTTAGGATGCTCGGCCAGAGCCTCGCGATAAATCTTGAGATTATTCTTATCGACTATTACCGTGCCGGTGTCCACGGAAGTTGGCGTAGGCGCGGCTAGCGCGGTGCGCCAGTCTTTAAACTGATGTACCGCGTTGTGGTGTAAGTCGTCGAGAAATTTCAGCCCGTAGTAACTCATGACATAGGGCTTTTGTGTGATCGTTGCGCTAATGACCCCACGGTCGATCCAGTCCAGCGTCTCCGGATCGTTATCGAAGGCCACGATCGGCAGTTTGCCCTCCATGTTCAGGCGGTGCATCGCTTCGGCAGCGCCGGAGCCTCCGGTGGCCTCCAGGCAGATAATTCCCGCTACTTTTTCTTTTTGCTGCAGTAGCGCAGAGACTTGATCAAACGCGCTTCGCGCATCCCCCTTGTCATCGAGAATCTTGGTAAGTTTAAGAGCTGGAAAATTCTTCAGCGCGTCCGCCACGCCTGCCAATCGATCATCCATGTTGCGCTGTCCCGGGATGGTGACGACCGCAAAATTCCCTTGATGCGAGACGAGAGTGGCGAACCGTTTCACGCTCTCTTTGCCGGCCTTGAAATTATCCGTTCCAATGTACATTACGCGTTTTGAATCTGGCACATCCGAATCCACGCAAATCACCGGGATGCCTTGTGCGACTGCCTTGTCAATATCTCCCTGAAAAATTTCCGGCCTAGCCGCCGAGAGGCAGATTCCTGCCGGGTTCTGTTCCACCACCTGCCGGAAAACTCCTACTTCTCCATTCGGATCGTATGTTGTGGGACCGGTGAGTTCACCCTTTACCCCCAGCGTTTTGGCCGCATCCAAAAAACCCGCCTGGGCCTCCTGCCAGTACGGCAAGTTAATATTTGTGGACACGAAAACGTAACGTTCGTTTTCCTCGTGATAGGGCTTCGCACAAGCAATCAACACTACCCCGACAAAAATTAAAACAGATACTAGTGTCCCCCCCTGTCTAGTCATTGCATCTCTCCTTTTACATTCGGTCTGGCTCCCAAAACCCGACTGCAAGATTTATTCTTTCCACAAACGCATTAACTAGGGCTTGTTAATTTCGTTTTCTTCCACGGCCATCACACACCTCGTGCCGCCATTCTACGCGTGTTGGTCTGTATTGGGGGAACTGAGGACCATTTCGCCGCCGTGAAGTCCCGGCCGGAGGACCCGGACTGGCCTGGAGAGTACTCTTTTCTACGCCTTTATAATATTGTTTCGCACCGCGAAGCGAACCAAATGGCCTATGGACGGCAGCTCCAGCTTCATCATCACTCGCGCGCGATATGTTTCCGCGGTCCTGACGCTGATGTTCATTTCGCTGCCGATTTCTTTGTTGCTTTTACAATCCGCCAACAACTTCAATACTTCGTGTTCTCGCCGCGATAACATTCGGCGCCAGTCTTCACTGTCGGCTTTTATAGTCGCGTCAGTTTTGCTCACTCCGGCTTGCATACCGGGAACATCGGCGGAAATATACCGGCGCGATAGGCCGCTAATACTTCTTGCATACCAAATACAATCGTCAATCAACTGGATCGCTCGCGGAAGCAACCCGGCGCTTCCATCCGAGGAATGCCCGCTGGTGGCAAAGAACTGCAATTCCGTGTTTAAGCCTGCACTCACGTGCAGTAGATTACCTATGATGTGATTCAGAGACACTTCAAAATTCTTAAATCCAGTCAGTTCCACTACAAACGCAGCGACCTGCGTGACGCGATTTTCCACGTCCCGAATCGGAAGATAAGTCTCTACCCAGTGTCCAACCTCCAGTCTGGTCGGCAGCTTGGCCTTCACCTCCAGGTTATAGATCGGCTCGCCACTATCAAGAACCTGCCGCACAATTCCTTCTATTGTCGCTGCGGAACTGCCCAGGACAACCCGAAGCTTCTTCCCGATGTGGCTCGAAACTGGAAAGCCGTTCATTGCCGCCAATGCCCCATTGATCGCCCGAAAACGAAATTGCCCATCGAGCAGCGCGACCCCCATCACTGGTGACTCGAAAAGCGCCGGCAGCAGTGGACCCATCGCTCCATGTGTATTCGAGAGCAGCACATCTGACGATTTCACTCGCGGTTTAATAACATTTCCCACGTGAGTTTAACCTTTAACGGTGTGAGTACGTACTAGATACGTATCTAGATTATACGTCGAAAACGTAATTACCCGTACGTATTATCGGGAATTGCGCGCCTCTTGAAGGGGACCTATAAGCCCAACAACAGCTTTGCCCCGCAGGCGTCCTCCTGGGAAAAGCCGTCGGACGACATCACCATCAGCTGAATCGCATGGAATCCGGAGGGATTCTGGCCGAACCGCTTCGGCTGATTCGGTTGCCTAATTCTAAGGAGGCCCTCATGATCCGCGTATTCCTGGTTTGTGATGATTCTGCGTTCTGCGAGAAGTTGGGCAAATTTTTCAATCAACAACAGAATTTTCAAGTGTGTGGTACCGCGGCTCGGAACTTCGCCGCTGCGCGCAAAGCCGATGAATTGCTGCCTGATGTAGCGATAATTGTAGCCAATGGCGTCCATGATTTCAAAATCACCGATAGTTTTAAGAAATCAATGCCGCATGTTCCTCTTTTTTTATGACCACCACTCCGGGCGTTGAAATTGAAAAAAAAGCCTTATCTCATGGCGTGGATGCAGTCTTTTCGGTCGACGATGAACTCGTAACTCTGGCATTAAACGCCCGAGAAATGTGCCCTCAGAAGCATGCTACGGTGGCCTAAGCGCTTGCCGTATTGTCGCAGTTGCCTGGCATCGATGTTAGCTAAAGTCTCCCAAGCAAATCGAACTTGACAGCCCTCGTCACGGCAATTCGAACCGGTTTTTGCGTTTGTGATTGATTTCAAATCAACTCACGATTGGAGATCCTCTCTTACTCTGCGATTCGCCCTGATTCGTTGACTGCGCTTCTGCCGCAACCTAAGATGTTTGCTAAATGGCGGATTTCTCCTCCCTAATCGGACAGACCATCTCGCATTACCACATCACGGAACGCCTCGGTGGTGGGGGTATGGGCGTGGTCTACAAGGCCAAAGACACCCGCCTTCGGCGTTTCGTCGCTCTCAAATTCCTCCCGGATGACATGGCCAGGGACCCGCAGGCCTTAGCTCGTTTCCAGCGCGAAGCGCAAGCCGCTTCGGCCCTGAATCATCAAAACATTTGCACCATCTACGATATCGGTGAACAAGACGGCAGAGCCTTCATCGCCATGGAGTATCTCGAAGGCCAAACTTTGAAGCACAGCATCGCCGGCCGGCCCGTGGAATTAGAGAACCTGCTCAACCTGTTCATAGAGATTGCCGACGCTTTGGATGCGGCGCACTCGGAGGGCATCGTCCACAGAGACATTAAGCCTGCCAACATATTTGTTACCGCGCGCGGTCACGCCAAGATTCTGGATTTCGGTCTTGCCAAGATGAACTTCACGAAAAATCCCGCTCTCGATGGCGAAACACTGGCCTCACAGCACGTGGATCCCGATCACCTGACCAGTTCGGGAAGCGCTCTGGGAACGGTTAGCTATATGTCTCCCGAGCAGGCCCGCGGAGCAGAATTAAACTTGCAAACCGATTTGTTCTCTTTCGGCGTCGTGCTGTACGAAATGGCCGTAGGTGTACTTCCTTTCCGTGGCGACACCCCCGCCGTGGTTTTCGACGCCATACTAAATCGCGAGCCCGTTCCTCCAGCGCGCGCAAATTCAAAGGTCCCGCCGAAACTGGAAGAAATCATTCACAAGGCTTTGGAAAAAGACCGTGGCTTGCGCTATCAGTCCGCGGCGGATCTGCGAACCGATCTCAAACGCCTCAAGCGTGAGATCGATTCCGGTCTGCGGGCGGCTGCAACAGCATCTTTGGGCGAAATCGCTGCTCCTCCACCAGAGCCAAGCGCGCAGTCTCAAACCGCCGAAGACGCCACTCACCCTTGGTGGCGCGGCCGCCTGGCAGTTTTGCCCTTTGTGAACGGCAGTGCGGATCCAAACGCGGAGTACCTTAGCGACGGAATCACCGAGAGCCTTATCAACAGCTTGTCCCGCTTGCCCAATTTGAAAGTGATGTCCCGCGACTCCGCCTTCCGCTACAAAGGCAAAGACAGCGATGCACAAACAGTAGCGCGAGAGCTTGGAGTTCGAACCGTCTTGAAAGGCCGCGTCACGCAGCTCGGCGGCAATCTAGCCATTAGTGCAGAGCTCATCGACGCCACGGACAGCAGCCACATCTGGGGCCAGCAGTACAGCCGTAAGCCGGCAGACATCTTCGCCCTGCAGGAAAAAATCGCCAGGGAAATCACCAAAGCGCTGCGTCTGCGGTTGACCGGCCAGGAAGAGAAGAGCCTCGCGCGGACTTATACCACGAACCCCGAAGCCTACCGGGGCTATCTCCAGGGCCGCTACTGGGCGAACAAAAGAACTGAGGACGGCATCAACAAGGGCATTGAATGTTTTCAACAGGCCATCTCAAAAGATCCCGCATACGCTTTGGCGTATTGCGGACTGGCCGACTGTTACAGCATGCATGCCAATTACGGTTTCTTTCCGCCCAAACTTGGTTATTCGAAGGCCAACGATGCGGCCCTCAAGGCCCTCGAACTGGACGACACTCTCTCTGAAGCTCATGTCTCGCTGGGATTTATCAAATCGGACTACACCTGGGACTGGGCAGGCTCGGAAAAAGAATTTCAGCGCGCCATCGCGCTAAGTCCGAATTATGCGACTGCTCACCAATGGTATGGCTACGCTTTGTGGAGAACTGGACGGTTGGAGGAATCCATCGCCGCGCACCGCCGCGCACTGCAACTTGACCCGCTCTCGCTCCCCGTTAATAGAAATCTCGGATTGGCATACTACCTCGCGCGACAGTATGATCTGGCCGTCGAGCAACTGCGGAAGACCCGCGAGATGGACCCCACGTTCGTCCTGACGCGAGAGTATCTCGGCCTGGCCTATCTCGATAAAGGCATGTACAAAGAAGCCATCGCGAGTTGTGAAGAAGCAGCCGTGCCTGTTTCTGCCAGCCCGTACGCAATTTCTGCTCTTGGGTACGTCTATGCCGTCGCCGGGAAAAAGGCCGAGGCACAAAACGTTCGCGATCGGTTGCAGAAACTCTCGGAACAAAAATATCTTTCACCGAGGTTTATGGCCAGTATCTACGCTGGGCTCGGCGAAAAAGAGAAAGCGCTCGAATCGTTAAACGCGGCTTACCAAGACCGCTCGCTGCAAATAGGCCCAGGCATCATCGCGGACCCGACCTACGATTCACTGCGCGCCGAACCGCGATTCCAGGATTTATTGCGCCGAATGGGCTTGAACATGGAATTGAACAAATGACAACTAGCGGCGGATTCTCGGCGATCCCTGAGCCTGTACTCGCTCCTGCGCTCGTCGAACGCGTGCTCAACAAGCTCGGCCTTCATCAGCGCCCAACGCCCGACCTGGCTGGATTGAACACCCTGTACGCCGCCGTGTCCGCCAACATCCCGTTCGACAACTTTCAGAAGCGCATCTGGTTCGCCGGTCCTCAAACCACTCCGCTCCCTGGCGGAGATCCGAATGAGTTTTTCAACAACTGGCTGCAGCACGGCACTGGCGGCACCTGTTGGCCGATTAATGGAGCGATGTACTCTCTCGCGCATTCGCTCGGTTTTGATGCCCATCGTATCGTGGGTTCGGTGATCGTCGAGGGCTACCCGCGAGGCGCCAATCATGGATCAGTCATAGTGACCCTGGACGGAATCAATTATCTGGTGGACGCTTGGATAGCCTCGTTCAAAGTCCTTCCGCTGATCTCCGGCAACTCTTCGTCAACCGGTCACGGCATCCACGACATCCGCGCCGTGCCAATTGAAAGCGGATTCGAGATCATCACCTTCCCTGGTTTTAACCGTGAACAGCCATTACCATTTCGTCCCGAACCCGAATACGACCCTGTCGGTCACGTACTATTCCTGGCTCGTTACAATAGGACCAAAACAGTCGGCTTTTTCAACGACGCCATCTTCATCTGCCGTCATCTTCCCGACTCCATCATCACTATGGGTCGCAAGAGCCAATTTCACCTCGCCGCCGACGGCACCCTAAGCAAAACCGAACCTACCGAAGCCCAACGCAAAAAGTCCCTCATCGAAGATTTCGGCCTCTCCGAAGAAATCGTGGAAAAACTCCCGCCCAATGTTCCCGGAGGCGTCGCACCTCCCGGCCTGTAGTAAGCGGGCTACTTTTTTGCAAGCTCGCCGGCAAAATGACTTTCAACATCGGCCCGGCTAAGCAGAGTTTTAATTTTGGTTAGTACGACCGAATAGACGCCCTCGTTTCCTGCAACTTGCGCGGTAATAAATGCACTGTCCACTGGCACTTCTTGATAGGTGAATTTAACGTGCCTGTCGTCTTCCAGTGTTTTGACCCACTCTTCCTCTAACATTGCAACCTCCTCCAGTGAGGTTCCCAGGTCACTCAATCGCTGCCACTGTCACGTTTCGTGACTCGCGCCTCTCAGTAGTAGCATCCTCACGTGGTCTCGCGAGGGCTAGATGGCGTCCAAGCCCGATAAAACTTCCGTTCGTGAATCGTCAAAGCCGAATCTCGGAAAAAGAATTATCGCACTTCGGGTTTCACTGGAAATAAGTCAATTGGAACTTGGCAAACGTGTCGGCGCTTCTGCAATGTCGATTTCACGGTGGGAGTCCGACAATAAACGGCCCCCGGCAAAATATCTAATTAAATTCGGCCTTCTTTCAACCCCCGATGACTGCTGGTTCTTCTGGGGACAGGCCGGATTAACCATCGAGGACGTAATTCGCGTAATGCCCCGATCCAAAGGCGGTCACTTGTGAATCCTGGTATGGCCCTGATTTCGTCCCGAACCCGAATACGACCCGGGCAACTGGACGAGTGGCAAGCGTAACCAGTGACGACCCAACCGAACCAACTCGCATCCGATTCCTAAATGTGGTTTTTTCTCTGAAAAGCGAATAGGGCCAAGAAATAGCAAAAAGCCGCCAACGCCAGGGCGTAGCCCAGGGAGAAGAGAGGATA
Organism: uncultured Acidobacteriota bacterium; assembly: GCA_963733775.1. Classification (GTDB taxonomy): domain Bacteria; phylum Acidobacteriota; class Terriglobia; order Acidiferrales; family UBA7541; genus Acidiferrum. Next base: position 382,748 of record CAVTEE010000009.1, read on the forward strand.
TCGCCACTCGCCGTGAAGGACGCGCAAGCTGCTGTAAATGTTTTCGGTCTTTCTCCCGAAGGCGTGCACCATCGGGAGAAGAAGGTAAAGACAATGAAAGACTCGCCCTAGGAGGCGCAGAGCCAAACTCGAATTGCCCGAGCGGATGACCGACTGCGCCCACATGTCAGCGTTGTAGAACAGGTCGGCGTTAAAGATCAGAGCAAGAGTCACCGCAATCGCGGGATGTGCAATCGTGGCCAACAGCATTAGGTAGGCAATGAGGCCAAGCGAAGCCACGAAGTTGTCCACAGAGATAAAGAGCAAGCCGGCGCGTACAGGCAGATGCCAGACCAAGGACAAAACGACTGCACTGCCCAAAACGACAAGATTGAGAAGCAGCGTAACGGCCACCGCCGATACGAATGCAGACAGTAGCCACACGGCCGGGGAGCAAGGCTTGGTAAAAACCATCTTGAGACTACGATTGCGGAGATGCGAGGAAACGACAAAAAGTCCTAGGCCTGCGGCAAAGAAAAGCAGGAATCCGTTCATGGTGGAATAGATATCTTGTAAAGAGTTGAAGTTTTGGACGCCGGAGTTGGCAAAAAAGGTGGGCAACGAACTCAATCCGGTCAAAAGCAGAAAGACCAGAGCAAATGCCAGCAGCAGCCGGCTGCGTCGAAAATACGCAAAATTCGCCAGAATATTTGCTCTCAGCAATTCCGCCATCATTGCTCCAATCTTATTTGCAGCGCTCCATCATGCGGGACCTTCTGAGGTCCACGTTGCCTCGTGCCCATCAACCGGCGAACCTTCGCCTTTTATGATCTTGAATAATGAATCTTCTAGAGAGATTTTCTTCAGCGAACAGTCATGAACGGGCAAGTCAGAGATTCGCGTGAAATCCATAAAATCGTAGAGTCTCTCTTTGGGGATGCTGCCTTTGACGATCTGGCCGATACGTTCGACGGACGTTACATAGTCCGGAATGACGCCGTTGGCTTCGAAGGCGACGTTGTAGAGCTCGCGATCGAGAGTCAAGAGATTGCGCAATTCATCTTGAGCGACAACTTTACCATTAGCGATGACCGCCACGCGGTTGGCCAGCATCTCGATCTCCGAGAGCACATGCGTATTCATGACAATGGTCGTGCCACGCTGATGAATCTCGCGGAGGGTTTCGCGAAACTCGCGGACAGCGAGAGGGTCGAGCCCGCGCGTCGGTTCGTCCAGGAATAACAGACGCGTTTCGTGTATGAGGCATTGAGCAATGCCGACCTTTTGCTTCATGCCTTTCGAGCACTTCGAAAGTTGAATAGATTTGAACTGCGCCAATCCTAACCGCTCAAGGGTGTCGTTGATGGTTTTATCCGCTACACGCTTCCCATAGAGCGACGAGTAGTAGCGAGTAGCCTCCTCGACGGTCAGGTACAGGTGATAGTGCGGCTCCTCCGGCAAGTAGGCCACGCCTTCGTAGTGCGGAGAACCAAGCCCGGGGGTTTTGCCCATGACCTGAACCTCGCCCGAAGTGGGTTTGAGCAGACCCAGAAAGCAATACATGGCTGTGGACTTACCCGCGCCGTTCTGTCCTACGAGCGCGAAGAAGTCTCCGTCAGCAATCTCCAGGCTCAAGCCATTCAGCGCATGCACCTGCTTGCGGAGAAGGCCGCGCCGAAAATGTACATGAAGACCTTCTGCGACGATCACATAGCCCCCGAGCAAAAGCGTTTGTTGAGAGCCTTTACGATCTCGTCATCCGGTTTGTCCTTGAAGTCTTCGCTGGCCAACGCCTTCTTGATATTTTTTGAGGTAGCGCATGTGCAGCCCTGGACCTTTTTTTCGCAACCGCAGGGACAGTCCATGCGGGCTACGATTCGCGTGCCGCGCGGGTCAAGTTTGTCATCTTCTTCCACGGCGGGTCTTTCCGCGCCTTGCCGTACTGGAAGCGCCGGCTGCTTTTGAGCTTCCAGCCGATATTCCTCAAGCGAGATGACTTGACCAGAGTGCATAAGTTGACGATTCTTGCTCAGCAGGTTGTCGAAGGCGACTTCGGCGTTGGCAAGGGCGCCAGCTTCGTAGAACTGCACCTTGCCGTCAACGCCGATTAGAACGGTAGTCGGAAACGCGCTGACCCCGTATTGCTTCTGGATCGCCCCGGTATCGACACCTGCGGGGAAGTCAATCTTGAGATCGGTGAGAAACGCGTCCACGCGATCCTGCTTTTCCTCGGCATCAACGCCCACCAACACGAGGGGCTCGGCCTTATGTGCATTGAAGTAAGTATTCAGCTCCGGCATTTCCTCACGACAAGGCCCGCACCAGGTCGCGAAGAAGTTCAGCACAATGATTTTCTTGCCGATGTTGTCGGAGAGTTGAAAGCGTTCTCCGCGAGTGGTTTTGAGCTCGAAATCGGGCGCAATTCGACCCTGCCATTCCGTGCTGTTGACCATGTGCTGAGAGTACTGCTGGAGGAGTTTCTCATCGAGAGGCGGTTTAAGGACGTAGTGCAGGACCCCAAGCAGTAAGCCCGTCAGCGCAATCGATATGTTTAGAGCGAGCTTGTTCACTTTGCCTCGGTTTCAACGGCGCCCCGCTGGCCTATCGATTGCGTTTTTCTATGACCGCCGGTCTTAAGTTCATTCGACCACATTGCACGCGATTACCCCCCCGGTCGGAAGTACAGGTGTGACGGCAAGGTTACGGCACAAGGAAGATACGCGTGAAAAATGTTGGAATACCTATGTTCCTGTGGTATTCCCACATAACTCGTGGCACACTTGTGGCCATACCACAGGAGCCATATGACCGCTGCCAAACTCGATCTCCTACAAGGCACCTTGGACCTTATGGTCCTTCAAACTCTGACCGCCATGGGCTCGCTCCACGGCTACGGCATCGCCCGCCGCATCGAGCAAGTTAGCGGCGATAAAGTTTTTTTGAATCAGGGAACTATCTACGCGTCACTCGTCAGGTTGCAGCAGCGCGGTTGGATCTCCAGCGCGTGGGGCGTCTCCTCCAACAACCGCAAAGCGAAGTTTTATTCCATTACCAAAAAGGGCCGCAAGCAACTTTCCGAGGACGCCGTGAACTGGCAAAGACTGGCCAGCGTCATGAGTCGCGTTCTCGGGATGCAGGAAGGTGGTGAGCAATGATCGACCGGCTGCAACAATTTTTTCATCGGGTCACCTCCATTTTTCGCCATAAGAAGCTGGACCGCGACCTGGACGCCGAAATGGCCACGCATCTAGAATTAGCCATCGAAGAAAATCTGCAGCGCGGCCTGTCTCCAGAGGAAGCCCGGCGTGAGGCACTGATCCGTTTCGGCGGAAAACAGCAAGCCATCGAACAGCATCGCGACGCTCGCGGACTGCCCGGCCTGGAAGTCTTCTTTCAAGATTTGCGCTACGCCGTGCGCGCATTGTTCAAAAATCCCGGATTCACAATTGCCGTCGTCATTACCTTGGCCCTCGGCATCGCCGTGAATGCCACCATGTTCAGTCTCGTCAGCGCCTTTCTGTTGCGACGTCCGGTGGTCCACGAACCAGATCGCGTGGTCGTAGTTACTTCCATTAATCCAGCTCGAGGATTCCTCCCCGACTCGAATCCTGTCTCTGCGCCAAATTACTTTGCGTGGCGCGAAGCCAATGATGTTTTCTCGGATATCTCCGCCGCGGACGAATACCGCACTGTCAGTTTGACCGCCGCGCAGGGCAAGCCTCAGGCGCTTCCTTCCGCCGCCGTTTCGTCGAATTATTTCGACGTGCTGGGAGTCGCCGCGTACCTCGGACGCACCTTTTCCGAAGGAGAAGATCAACCCGGGCGTGATCACGTCGTTATCCTGAGCCATGAACTTTGGCAGCGACGTTTCGGTTCGAACCCTGCGCTCATCGACGGCACGATCCGCTTAAACCGTGAAAACTATGTAGTGATCGGTGTGATGCCCGCCAGTTTTCGTTTATTGGGTTTCACACCGCAAGTCTGGACCCCACTGACATTGACAGCTGCAAATCGAGCCGCCGCAACGCGCAAAGATCACAACTTGCATGTCTTCGCGAGATTAAAACCTGGTGTGACTCTCGAACAAGCTCGCCTGGAGATAACCAACCTGGCCCGTCGCTCCGAGCAAGACTTTCCAGAAACTGAAAAAGGTTGGAGCGCCGCCGTTCGTACTTTGCCCGACTTTCTGACCTACAACTTTGGTATTCGCAACGGATTGGCTCTGATGATGACCGCCGTCGGCTTCGTTCTCATGATGGCCTGCGCGAACGTAGCTGGTTTGCTATTAGCCCGCGCCACCGGCCGGCAAAAAGAGCTGGGCATCCGCATCGCGCTCGGCGCCGGAAGATTCCGCATCATCCGCCAATTATTAACCGAAGGCCTATTGAATGCCATAATCGGCGGCGTCGTAGCCCTTGTCCTTGCCTATTGGGGCATCAATCTTGTTGGCACAAAAATGACCTTCAACGAAGCCATCAGTGCAGTCCCATTAACTCTCGACCGCAACGTTTTGCTCTTCGTTCTGGGTGTCTCCCTGTTTTCCGCAGTGCTGTGCAGCCTCGCCCCCGCGCTCAGAGCTTCGCGAACGGATATCAATACCGTTTTGAAAGACGAAAGTCGCGCAGCCTCCGCGGGGCGATCTCATAGTCGACTGCGAACCGTCCTGGTTACCGGCGAAATCGCCTTAGCGATGTTTCTTCTTATCGGCACCGGTTTGCTGATCCGCGGACTCTATGTCATCGAGCATCAAAATTTGGGATTCCAGCCGGAGCATCTCCTTACCGCTGGCGTGACTTTGGATAGCGCACGTTACAAAGATGCTGCTCAGCAAGTTTCTTTTGTTCGAGAAATCATTCCTCGTCTGCAACACATTCCTGGCGCCGGCACCGTCGCTATCACTTCCGACTTACCGGCAACCGGCCCCGACAGCGTAACCGTGCAAATTGAAGGTGAGCCCAATTTGCCGGCGAACCAGGCGCGCAGCGCCAAGGATGTTGTCGTGTCCGTCGATTACTTCAGCGCAGCGGAAATCCCCGTGCTGCGAGGTCGCACCTTCACCGAAATGGATAGCGCGACATCCTCGCCGGTGGTCTTGGTGAATCAGGAGTTTGTGCATCGCCACCTCCTCGACCAGGAGCCGCTTGGAAAACAAATCCGCTTGAATGTCAGCGGCCCTACGCCCAAATGGTCCGAGATCGTCGGCGTGGTGGCTAACGTAAAGAACTATTCCGAGGCCCCGGATGAGCTCCCGCAAGTCTATGAGCCCTTCCTCCAGCGGCCGGTATCATCTTTTTCCATCATGATTCGCACAAAGGCCGATCCAAACGCCCTAGCTTCGGATCTTCGCACCTCTATTGAGCAGACCGATACGGACCTGCCACTCCTGCACCTAATGAGCATGCCCGCGGTCATCGACCTCCAAAAGGGTGGCGACGTATTATTTTCTCGTATGTTAGCCATCTTCGCGCTGCTCGCCCTGGTCTTTGCAGCCATCGGCATTTATGGTCTGATTGCCTATTCCGTCGGTCAACGAACCCACGAAATCGGAATCCGCGTGGCCCTGGGAGCAGGAAGTAGTCAGGTACTGCGCATGGTGCTTTTCGAAGGCCTGAAAATGACCGCGATCGGCGCGGCCATCGGTCTGGCCTTGGCACTCCCCTTGCCGAAAGTTTTTGCTGCCATGTTTACCGGCATGCTCTTCAGCGAGCCGAGGGTATACTTCGTCGTGCCGCTAGCGATAATCGCGGTCTCCATGCTGGCCACCTACATTCCCGCGCGCCGCGCAGCCAGCGTCGATCCCACCATCGCCCTGCGCAACAGTTGAAAACGTACCGATCCTTGATGTCCACGAAAATTGAATTCGCCTGTGTCCGGCCGATTCCGGGCCCTTTTGAGCTTTCAGATTGGATTTATCATTTCAACGGCTGGTTGGAAGCCGCCTCATCCTCGATCTTAGGCACAGAAATACGTTGCTTGTCCCCCACAGAGAACAGCAGATAGTTGCTGAAACTATGACGCCGGTGACTGCGCCGCCCTCTCCAGTCGTAATACAATTCCGCGCTCTGTGGCAGCCACATATCCACATTACCCTCTCGGAAATGGACCGGGCCATACTCGATAATTGAGCGATCCGTCGCCAGGCGGATTTCCGGCAGCGGCGCGATCAGATCGGTTTCCAGCCTCAGGATTTGGTAGCTGTCCGCTGCAATCCAAGCACGCCCCCTCAGCGCCACGGCGTACGACGGGCCATTAGTACCGATTCGGTAAGAGCGAATCGTATTTGGCCTATCGCTCCTTTGGCGGAAATGCACTTGCCACCCAAGGGTCCCATTCCACCGCGCAAGTCCCTCGCACTTCATTTCAAAGGATCCCCGATTGTATGGATGGAATATCAGAACCAGCGCCGGCAATCCGTTTGTTGCCACTCCGTCCGGAAAATACTCTCCCGAACCATGTCTGCTACGATATTCCTGCACACCCAGGTAGCCAGGCCGGATTTCTTCCACAGAAACCACGTAGTCGAACTTCCGCGTTTCTGCAGGGGCTGCCAATCCCCATCTATTGATCGATTCATGTTTCAACAATTCCGTCGCGGTGAATCGGTCAACATTAGTTACAAATTCCCGTATCCGCTCACCGGCTTTTTGCAGCACATCGTCCAAAGCGCACGCCGCGTCAGGTTCCACCGGCGGCACTCTCTCGTCCACATCAGGCGGCAGCCAATTGGAGGGTAGCGGTATCGAGGTCATGCCTGGAATCAAATCTGGTACCACTATCTCGTTTGCGCCCTTTGCGACTGGGCCGTTGCCAGCCGAGGGTATAGCCATCGAGTTGCCGGCGAGAATCAAATCGGGCACCACGATATCCTTTGCGCTGGTTGGCGTTAGGCCGCTGCCAACCGGCAATCGGGAACTCTGCAAATACCGAACTTCTATCTCAGGCACCACGTTCGCTTTATCCTGCCGCCCTGTCTGATTTGCGCTGACCACGTCCTGTTTCTTTGCCACCGCTACCCGCGAAGTTTGCAGGCCCTGTAGTTGCTGATTTGCTGTGGCATCCGCAGGGTGCTCCTTCAGAAATACTTGCAGAACGTTGATTGCTCGCTTCGTGTCACCGCGTCCCGCCAAAGCTGTAGCGAGTAACGGCTCAATAATCGTTGCCGGACCGTGCCCCAACTCCAGCGCGCGTTCGGCTTGCTCGACGGCTTCGTCGAGCGACCCTTGCATTAACAATGCGTGGCAGAGAAGCGCATGGCTACGCCAGGAAGAGGGCTCCACTTCCGTGGCTCGCTTCAACAGCGGCAACGCTTCGTCTGTTTTTTTTTCGCGCAACAGCAGGTCGGCCAAAGAAAGCAGCGCATTTAGGTGCTTGGAATTGATCTCCAGCGCCTTTGCCCAGTAGAACTTTGCCTGATCCAGATCATTCGCTTGAGACGAGTAAACGCCGAAGATGTAGTTCACGTCCGCGCTGCTTGGAGCAAGTCGATATGCAGCATCAAGGTGACTTCGCGCCTCACGAAGTTTGTTGGCCCGCAGCGCTTCCAGGGCCTTCCCTAGTTGCTTTTGCGCTTTAGGAGCGAGCACCGCGGGCGCCACTGCCGGTGCGGTCTTTTCCGCCTTCGACTCCAGCCGGACATCCGCTGCAGCCTTCATCGAAAAGTTTTCTTTTTCTTGCCAGCCGAGGGCCGCTGCCGACTGTGTGCCGTAAGCAGCAGGCAGGAGTGAACAGCAAACTAATATTAAGAATACGAGGGAGCCCGTTAGAACACGGACAAACATGGTCAACTCCACTCCGAGGAAAGTGGGTCCGCAACTGCCCGCATGGTACACCTTGCAGCGCCGGAATGCGACAAGCACTAAAACTTCGTATGGATCGACAAATAGGATGGAGTCTTAAGCGCAGAAGATAGCAAAATAGTTCTGCAAAAATATGCCCCTGGCGTGCGTTGCCAAAAAATCCCCAAAACGAGATACGCAATGCCAATCCAATAATTCAGATACCCACCAGCCAACCGCCTTTCGGTGTACAATCCGGGGCAATTGCTCTTGCATGGGTGACTTATGAGTCCAGCGCAAGCTACCAACGTCTGGGTTCCCGTCTGCTGCGACCGCGTCATGCGCTACAACATCTTCGTCCCGAAAGATGGCGCGGCTTATGGCGCGCTGATGTGCACCGTTTGCAGCAAAAACGTAACCTTTGAACTGGAACCGCTTCTCGACTTGAACGCCTACGGAGACGGCGCCCGCGTGCTCAATATGCTGGGATCGCCGAAGCCCCCCAAAGTCGACAGGCCAAAGTCCGCAGCGGATGAGCGCCTTAACGATCAGACCCTGTGATGTAAATCGTCGAAATTAAACTTCGGCTCGCCAATGATTGACGGGACCATTTCTCACTATCGCATCCTGGAAAAACTCGGTGCTGGCGGAATGGGTGTCGTCTACAAAGGCCTGGACACCCGCCTTGATCGCACTGTAGCTCTGAAATTTCTCCCCGATAACCTGGATCAGGATGCTCAGGCTTTGGAGCGTTTCCGCCGCGAAGCCCACGCCGCTTCCGCTCTCAATCACGCCGGCATTTGCACCATCTACGACGTAGGCGAAGAGGATCACCGTTCTTTCATCGTCATGGAATTCATCGACGGTGAAACTCTAAGTCAGCATATCCAACGCCAACCTCTCTCCGTCGAGCACATTCTCGATCTCGGCATTCAGATTGCCGACGCTCTCGATGTCGCGCACACCGCAGGCATCATCCACCGCGACATCAAGCCTTCCAATATATTCGTCACCAAGCGCGGCCAGGCCAAAGTCCTCGATTTCGGCTTGGCCAAGCTTCTTCCCAAGGAGCTTCCTCATCTCGATTCTTCGGATTCGTCCTCCAGGCAGTCGCAAGAAGTCTCCTTGGTCGGCGTTATCAGTGGCACTCCCGCCTACATGTCGCCGGAGCAAATCCGCGGCGACGACCTCGACGCCCGCACCGACATTTTCGCTTTTGGTCTCCTCCTCTACGAAATGGCCACCGGCCAGCAAGCTTTCGGCGGCCGCACTGGCGGCGTAATTATCGAATCCATTCTCACTCGCGCCCCCGCTTCCATTCGAATCGCAAACCCGCAAATTCCTCTAAGGCTCGAAGAAATCATCACCAAGTGCCTCGAAAAAGATAGAACTCAGCGATATTCCAGCGCCGCCGCAGTTCGCTCAGATTTGCAACAGCTCAAACGTGAGGTGGAATCCGGCAACATAACGCGATCTGACTTTGTTCCTCAACCTCGACCATCTCGCTTCCGTTGGAAAAAACTCGCTGCCGGTAGTGCGCTGCTCGCAGTTCTTTTAATTCTCGTTGCTTGGTATTACTCGGCGCGTCCCGCTCACGCCTTGAGCCGCATGGACACCATCGTTCTCGCTGACTTCAACAACAAAACCGGCGATCCCATTTTTGACGACACCCTGCGTCAAGGCCTGGCCGCTCAACTTCAGCAGTCACCCTTCTTGAGCCTGGTCTCAGACCAGCGTATTCAGCAAACTTTGCGTCTTATGGGCAAGCCCGCCGACACCAAACTTTCTCCCGCGATCATCGGCGACCTCTGCCAACGCGCCGGAAGCAAAGCGTACTTGAGCGGTTCCATCTCTAACCTTGGCACTCAATACGTCATCGGCGTGAACGCCGTGAATTGTCAGACCGGTGATTACCTCGCTCAAGAACAAGTCACCGCCACCGGGAAAGAGAATGTTCTGAAAGCCCTTGGCGAAGCCTCTACAAAATTGCGCGCAAAACTTGGCGAATCGCTCAAGACCGTGCAGAAACTGGACACTCCCATCGAGCAGGCCACCACCCCATCCCTCGAGGCCCTGCAGGCCTACAGCATGGGGCGACAGACCATGCAGGTAAAAGGAGACCCCTCAACCGCCATCCCGCTGCTGAAGCATTCCATCGAGTTGGACCCGAAATTCGCCATGGCCTACGCGATGCTGGGAACCACCTATTACAATCTTGGCGAAAAAAAATTATCCGCCGAGAACACCTCCAAAGCCTACGATCTTCGCGCTCGCGTCAGTAAATGGGAAAAATTTTATATTGAATCTCACTACTACCACTTCGCCACCGGCGACCTGGAAAAGGCTCGCCAGGCCTATGAACTCTGGGCGCAAATCTATCCGCGCGAGATCGTGCCCCCGATGAACCTCGGTGTCATTTATCAAACTATCGGACAACACGAAAAGTCTCTGGCTGAATATCGTGAATCCATCCGTTTGGGCCCATCCGAGAGCCTGAATGTTGCCGATGCGGTGTCCGAACTTGTTCGTTTGAATCGCTTCGACGAAGCTGGTGCGATGGCGAAGGAAGCCTTGTCAAAGAATCTCGATTCCCTCGATCTGCGCCTGTATCTCTATCAACTCGCGTTTCTGCAGAACAACTCCGCCAGCATGGCCCAGCAGGTATCATGGGCCTCCGGCAAACCTGGAAAAGAAAACGCCTTGCTCTATCTGGAAGCCAATACCGCTGCCTATTCCGGCAAACTCGCTGCCGCACGCGAATTTTCTCGCCAGGCCGCAACTTCTGCAGAACGTGCCGGCGAAAAAGAAGTGGAGGCCGGTTGCGAAGCCGCCGCCGCGCTTTGGGAAGCTTTCTACGGAAACGCTACAGAGGCCAGACAACATGCCACCGCCACCCTCGCAAAGTCCAACGGTCGCGATGCGCAATACGCCGCCGCCTTGGCTCTCGTAGTGATCGGCGATTCCGTGCGCGCGCATGCACTCGCCGAAGATTTGCAGAAACGTTTCCCGGACGACACGGTGGTGCGCTTCAATTATCTGCCCACTCTTCAGGCGCAGCTTCTTCTCAACGCCCCAGACCGCTCGCCTAATCTTTCGCCTGAACGCTCGGCTGAGCGTTCCGCGGAAAATGCCGCGAAGGCCGTCCAAGCGCTCGCCGCCGCCTCCACGTACGAACTAGGCGTCCCCGGCAACAGCACCTTTTGGACCAACCTCTACCCCATCTACGTTCGCGGCCAAGCCTTTCTAGCCGCTCATCAAGGCGCGCAAGCCGCCGCCGAGTTTCAAAAAATCCTCGACTGGCGCGGCGTGGTAGCCAACGAACCCATCGGCGCCCTAGCCCTTCTAGGTCTCGCCCGCTCCTACGCCCTCACCGATGACGCCGCCAAATCCCGTGCCGCCTACAACGATTTCCTTACCCTCTGGAAAGACGCCGACCCCAGCATCCCCATCCTCCAGCAAGCCACCACCGAGTACGCAAAGCTACAATGATAGAGTCATCGGGACGAGTAGCAATAAATCAGTGCCCTGATAGGCGCGTTACCGAACGACCTCCAGCTTCGTCCCCAGTCCGGCGTACAAATAGTTTTCCCCATAGGCCTTTTTCAATCGCGCAAACGCCGGTTCGCCGGTGCAATGTCCCGGCGCAATCTTCTGAACCTTCCACTTCGTCTTTAAATTCTCCACCAGCGTATCTATCTCTTCCAACGGTGTCGTCACCAGGTGCAATCCCCCAAACACAATCTCCTTCCGCGGATCCACCGCGCTTGCCGCTTCCAGAATTGCTTCAATCCCCGCGTGCGAGCACCCGTCCACCAGCAGCAATCCATTTGGTCCTTTGATCGCCAGCGTCAATTCCGGCAATTCCTTCGTTCCTTCCTTCTGCGAAACCGTTCGCACCAGAAAAATCCCCGGCATTACTTCCGTCGTTTGATTCACCAACACAAAATTCCCCGTATCATACAACTTGCCCCAGGTGAAATGTTCCGGTTGCGTTCCCCCAAAATACCGCATCGTCGCTGGCAAGCTGTCATCTGCCCGCAGAAACGCCTTTGGGAACGTAGCTCCCCCGAATCCATTCCCTCCATCCGCGGGCACATACACCGTAACGTTGGGGTTCACGCTCAACACATATCTCAATCCCGTCGCGTGATCTGCGTGCCGATGTGAAATCACCACAAAATCCAGTTTTGTCAGGTCTACGCCCAGCTCTTTCACGTTGTGTTCAAATTTCCGTGCATCATTCCCGGTGTCAAACAAAATCCGCTTTCCATCGTGCTCCACCAACGCCGAAAATCCCCAATCCTTCGTAAGCATCTTCGATTCCCCGAACGCATCATAGACAATCGTCACCCTATCCTGTGCCCAGCAGGGAACCGCCGCCACATACACGAGCGCAAGCGCCAAAATTCTCAAAATGTAGCTTCGCAAAAGACACCTCCAATCAACATTTGGGTTAGATTTCTGCCTCGTGCATCCTACCCTATCCTGCGTTGCACACAAGAAGTGCGCACCACTCGGTCTTCGCCGCGCTCATTTACACCGTAAGTGCCAGACCGCACATCGAGAATCAAGCCTCGAAGGGATGCTTAATTGCGTATATATCTCCTCCACCCATATGGTAGGCTCCGGGTCTTCACCGGATAAAAAACTGAGTCAAGGCAGAAGGAGTCGTCTTGGACGTGCGTCATTGGTTTTTCAAAAAGCGAAGTCAGGAGGACATTTCCGAGAGCGACTCCTTCACGTTGCCATTGACCCAAAAAGAAGTGATTGTGCTCACCCGGACCATAGTCGTGGTCTGTAAATTCGAAGATATGGATATGGTTTACAAAGAACTGCTTGGCACGATTAGCAATGGCCTCCTACGTTGGACAGAACGAAGGAGTGCGGAGAACGAGGTCTCGGACGTCTTCATCGGGCTACGATTGACAGAACAAGAACTGCTTGGCTTGGTGAAAAACCTCACTGGCATTCGTACATCAGACCAAATCGAAACGGCAGATAAAGAAATTCTCGAGGGGATTTCCAATCGTGTCGTTCGCTGGGCGGAACGACAGGGGGCCTGGTGGGACGACGGGCACAAAATAATCACTTCTGTCGAACAGCAAATCGATTAGTCGGTAGCAATACAGATGCCTGATTAGCCGCATAGCCCGAACAAGCGCTGACATCCAACCAGTCTCGAATCTTGAGTCTCAATCCTCGCATGGTCCGTTTCATCGGGGACTGTTGCTTGCCGCCCCTGCGTTGACAGCAAAATTCTCCGGGGCGTATAGTCGAGCCAACAGTTAAAACTAGTTACCCCCGTGGACGCCTTTACCACCCCAGTTCCTGCGGGCTTGATTTTTGACTATGGGCAGGAGTTGCCCCAAGATGCCGCAATTTCCTTTCGCTCGGCGCGTCCTCTCTTTCCTGGCATTTCCGTTATTGTTTGGCATCTGCGCCGTGCTGAACGCGCAAGATCCTCCATCGTCCGCCTCCGCACCTCCCGCTCCGTCTACCAACGCCACCGCGCCACCTGCTCAGCAAGACAGCCCCAAACATGACACAGCAAAATCCACCAATGCGCAACAGCCCTCAGACAACTCCGAGCTGGTCACTCAAGACTCTGCTGCCACCTTCAAAGTCCGCGTAAACCTGGTGCTGGTCCGCGTGGTCGTGCGCGACAACCAAGGCAAAGTCGTCACCAACCTGCGCCGCGAAGATTTTCAGCTCTTCGACAACCGCAAGCCCCAAGCGATCACCTATTTCAGCGCGGAAACTCCCGAATCCCAGGCCCTCAGGCCCGCGGCCACTATCACCGCCAACGAGGAATCAGCCGTAACCCCTGAGGAAACACAGGCCGCAGTCAAAAAATTACCGCAACGCTTTGTCGGCGTGATGTTCGATGACGTGCACATGTCCATGGAGGACACCGCGGTAGTACGCGACGCCGCAACCAGATTATTCGGAGCCCTCGCGCCTTCTGATCGCGTGGCCATGTTCAGCGCCTCGGGCCAATTCCACCTGCAGTTCACCGCCGACCACGATCAACTAGCTAAATCTCTCTACTCCCTCGTGCCGCGCCCCACCACTGGCGCCGGGGGACTCCGCGAGTGTCCGGAAGTGACCTACTACCAGGCCGACCTCATTCAAAATAAGAGCGACTCGCAAGCTTTGGCGATTGCCGCGGAAGATGCCGTGCAATGCGCGTTCAATGGCGACGAAACGAAAATTGCGCAGGCCACCCAAATGGCGCAGTCCGCTGCCATGCGAGTTTTAAACCTCGGCGATGGGGAAACCGAATATGCCTATCGCCATATTGAAGAGGCCATCAAGCAGCTCTCGGCCATGCCCGGCCAACGCGTAATGGTTTTTGTTTCACCCGGTTTTATCCCCAGCACCTTGTGGTCGGAGACTTCTGACCTCATAGATCGCGCCAGCCACGCAGGCATCGTCATCAACACCATCGACGCCCGCGGCCTTTACACCCCAGATCTCCTGGGTGACATCGCCAACCCGCCGCGGGGCTCGGCACTCGCCGCCGGCATTCAGCGCCTCCTACCGCCTAGCCGCGCAGGCGGCTCAGGACGAGGTGCTGCAACAATTGGCTTACGGCACCGGCGGCACTTTTTTTCACAATCGCAACGATCTGGACGAAGGCCTGCGCGAAGCCGTTGCCGCCCCGCCGCTTTCCTATTTGCTGGGATTTTCGCCGCAAAATTTAAAAGTGGACGGCCGCTTTCACGGACTGAAGGTTTCACTCACCAGCAAACAGAAATATTCCATTCAAGCCCGCAACGGATATTACGCCCCCAAAACTATTCCCAATCCCGTGGAAGCTGCTAAGCAGGAAATTCGCGAAGCCATTTTTTCGCAGGAAGAATTGCATGACGTGCCCGTGGATTTGCAAACCCAGTTTTTCAAAAAGGATGCCACCTCCGCGCGTCTCTCGGTGTTAACGCACTTCGACGTAAAGAATATTCACTTTCGCAAAGAGCAAGGCCGCAATGCCGACGTTCTCACTATTGCCACCGCCATTTTCGACGACAACGGAAATTTCGTTGTCGGCGGCGAGAAAACCGTGCAGATGAAATTGTTGGACACCACTTACAACCGCTTGAGCCGCTCAGGTCTCACCTTGAAATCCAGCTATGACGTGAAGCCCGGTACCTATATGGTGCGATTAGTGGTTCGGGACGGTGACGGTGCACAGATGGCCGCGCGTAATGGCGCGGTAGTCATTCCCGAATTGATTTGGCAGTCAGGAGCGATGGCCATGAAAATGACAACAATTTCAAACCGACTCAGCTGGATGATAATTTTGTTGCCAATGGCGCTGCTGCTCTCGCCACGCCGGCTGAGTGCGCAGCAGGATAATCCCCCCGCGCCAGTCCCGGCACCTGCCACTGTTGAGGCGCCTAAAGACGCGCCGCAGTCAACGCAGCAAAATTCCACTGAGCCGCCGCAGAGCAGCGTGGTAATCAGAAAAGAATCTCGCTTGGTCTTGGTCGATACCGTAGTGACCGACAAGAAAGGCGAATTACGTCCGCGACCTGAAGCAAAGCGATTTCAAAGTTTATGAAGACAACAAAGAACAGGCCATCTCCACCTTTTCCACCGGCTCTGACCCCGCGATCCAGGCCAGCGGACAAAAGCGCTACCTGATTCTGTTTTTCGATAATTCCACCATGCAGACTCCCGACCAGATTCAGGCTCGCAACGCCGCGAATCAATTCATCGCCGCCAACGCAAATGGCGACCATTTGATGGCCGTGGTGGATTTCGGAGGCGCGCTGCGCATCGTGCAGAATTTTACCGCCAACGCCGACCTGTTGAAGTCCGCGGTAGCCGGCGTGAAGTCTTCGTCCGTAAATCCCAATGCCAATGTACCGGACGTCCAGCCGGTGACCGTCGCTTCAACCGGACTCTCTTCGCTTAGCAATGCGGAGGCCGATTTTGGCGCGCGCAGCGTGTTGCTCGCGGTACGCAGCCTGGCTAAGAATCTGCGAACAGTGCCGGGCAGAAAAATGTTGGTGTTATTTTCGGGAGGTTTCGCGCTCAATCCAGAGAATCAATCCGAACTAACCGCCACGATTGACGCCTGCAACAAATCCAACGTGGCCATCTATGCTCTGGACGCGCGCGGTTTGGTTGGCGGACTGCCTGGCGGGAGCGCGCGCCTCGATACCGGGGATTCCCCGAGCCACGTCGCGAACAACGGCGCCGATGCAAGATCGAATAACGGAAAGCCTCGATTGCTGCTGGCATCCTTTTCTAACGCAGCCGAACCTGATCCGCAACGGCCCGGCGGCGGCGGTGGCGGCGCAGGTGCGGGCGGAGGCCGTGGCACTACTGGCGGCACCGGGGGGACCGGACCCGTAGGAGGAGCCGGCGGAAAGGGAACTACCGGCGGAACAGGAACAGGAACAGGCACCGGCCCCGGACGCAGCACCGGTGGGACAACCGGCACCGGAACAGGAACCGCGCCCAGAGCCACTGCTCCGAACGCTTTCAATTTCAATTCACCCTATAGCCAGCCGCGCACCATCGTTCCGCCGTTTCCGCCGTCGGCCTCCACCAATCAGCAAATCCTGGCGTCCTTGGCCGAAGGCACCGGCGGATTCACGATCTTCAACACCAACGATCTTCTCGGTGGTCTGCAGCGCATCGGCAAGGAGCAAAGTGAATTTTATATTTTGGGTTATGTGCCCAGCGACACGCCGGAAGGCTCATGCCACACGCTGAAGGTGAAACTGAGCCGCGGCGGCACGAATGTGCGCTCGCGCAGCGGATATTGCAATGTGAAAACCGGCAACACCCTGGAAGGCAAGCCGGTAGAAAAACAACTCGAATCGCGCGCTGCTGCTGCGCAAGCCGGTTCGATTCACGGCGGCATGCAGGCTCCCTACTTTTACACTTCCGCAAATGTCGCGCGGGTGAATCTCGCCATGGAAATTCCCGCCGATGCCGTGCATTTCAATAAAGAAAAAGGAAAATACAACGCCAACTTGAATGTGCTGGGCATCGCCTATCGCGCCGGATGGCTCGGTCGGAGCGCGCTTCAGCGACACCGTGAATCTCAATCTGGAAAAGGATGAATGGAAGCAATTCGCCCAGAATCCCTATCGCTACGAAAATCAGTTTGACGCCACTCCCGGAACGTACAAGTTGACCGTGGTGTTGAGCGCTGGCGGTGACGCTTTTGGAAAATTCGAAACGCCGCTGCAAATCGATGCCTACGATGGAAAACACTTTAGTCTCGGCGGCGTGGCGCTGGCCAATAACGCGCAAAAACTCGGCGACATCCCCACCAGCCTCGATGCCGCCCTGCTCGAAGACCGCACCCCTTTGGTGGTGCACGGATTGCAAATCATGCCGTCCGGGACCAACCGCTTCAAACGCGATGAAAACGTGATTGTGTATTCGGAAATTTACGAGCCCTTGCTGACTTCCGACAACCCGCCGAAGGTCGGTCTCGGGTATCGCATTCTCGATCGCGCCAGCAAGAAAGAAGTGATGTTTACCGGCGTGGTGACTGCCGACGAATTTATTCAAAAAGGCAACCCCGTGGTGCCCGTCGGCTTGAAAGTCAATGTGAAGGATTTGCCCCCCGGCGCCTACTGTCTGGTGATGCAGGCCGTGGACGCCGCCGGCAACAAAGCCCCCAATCGCATCGTCGACTTCGACGTAATGTAATTTTTTTCTAATCACCTGGTACGTCAGGGAGAGGCCGGGTGCCCCACCCTCAGATTTTTGGAGGGTGGGTCTTGTAACGTAGAAACACCGCATTCATAACCACGAAGCTCTTCTCAGTATCATCTCTGGTGCAGGGTGCCCCACCCTGAGATTTTTGGAGGGTGGGTCTTGTAACGTAGAAACACCGCATTCATAACCACGAAGCTCTTCTCAGTATCATCTCTGGTGCAGGGTGCCCCACCCTGAGATTTTTGGAGGGTGGGTCTTGTAACGTGGAAACCTCACCCAACTACACCGCGAAGCTCTTCTCAGTATCATCTCTGCTCAAGCGGTACTTTTTAGCCTTTCCGGAAGAGCCGCATTCGACACAGTGTGCAACTTCCCGGCGTTCCTAGGGTTATTCTCGTATGGAGCAGGCATGAAGCCCAGCCACGCAAAACTGCTGCTTCGAATGAATCCGAGCCACACCCAAGCGGCGATCAATCTCCCTTCGGCCCAAGGCCATATTCGCCGCATTTTTGTCGATCGCTTGCGTATTGTCTTTAGGAGTTGATCTTCCTGCCATTGCCGCCATTCCCCCGGCCCCCGCGAAAGACAAAAAACCAAAACAGGATCCCGCCTTAAAAGGGTTGCCCATCACCGAACTCACCGCCGATGAAGCCATTCTTCACGCCATGAATCGCCTCGCCTACGGACCGCGCCCCGGCGATGTCGAGCGCGTGCGCCAAATGGGATTGGCCAAATGGATCGATCAACAACTCACCCCAAATTCGATTGATGATCGAGCGCTGAACGCGCGTCTCGAAAATCTCCCCACGCTCTCGATGTCCTCGGCGCAACTAATCGCAGAATATCCGCAGCCCAAACAAGCCGCCATTCAAGCCGCCAAGCGCGCAGACGCCGCCACGAATTCCAATCAAAATTCAGCCAGCGCGGATACTGGCGGAGCAACCGTTGCGCCGCCGTCAACTTCCGCGGCCGTCGGCCAATCCGCTTCAAATAATTCCCCCGAA
Source organism: uncultured Acidobacteriota bacterium (assembly GCA_963733775.1). Taxonomy (GTDB): domain Bacteria; phylum Acidobacteriota; class Terriglobia; order Acidiferrales; family UBA7541; genus Acidiferrum. Next base: position 401,190 of record CAVTEE010000009.1, read on the forward strand.
GTAAACGTCGCAGACAAAGCCAGCGTCCCGGTTTCCATGAAGACGAATCCGTCGCCAACGAATCCCGAAGTCGCCGCCAATCTGACCACTCCTGGCGCCGGAAAACGAAATGTCTTAAGCGGCCCCGATCCCAACGCCGTCCCGCGCGTAATTGCCGACGACAGCAAAAAGCCGCAGCGCGTGATTGAAGAACTGGCCATGGCCAAAGTGACCCGCGCCATTTACAGCGAGCGGCAATTGCAGCAGGTGATGGACGATTTCTGGTTCAACCATTTCAATGTCTACGCCGCCAAAGGCGAAGACAAGTGGTACCTCACTTCTTACGAACGCGATGTAATCCAGCCGCATACCTTGGGCAAGTTCAAAGATTTGGTCACCGCCACGGCCGAAAGCCCCGCAATGCTTTTTTATCTCGATAATTTTTTAAGCGCCGATCCCAACGCCGCGCAACGCCAGGCCGCACTTCGCGCCATGCGCCAAAATCGCGGCCGTTTTAATCGCCCTCCGCAGCCGCAAAATCAGCAGCCAAAGAAAAATACTCGCGGCCTCAATGAAAATTACGGCCGCGAATTAATGGAGCTCCACACTTTGGGCGTGGAAGGCGGCTACACCCAAAAAGACGTAACCGAACTGGCCCGCTGCTTCACCGGCTGGACCATCGACAAGCCGCGTCTGAATCCGCAATTTAAATTTGACGAAAAGCTCCACGACCCCGACCAGAAAATCGTTCTGAAAAAGAAAATTCACGCCGGCGGAATGAAAGACGGCGAGCAAGCTATCGAGCTGCTGGTGCGTCATCACAGCACCGCCAAGTTCATCTCCACAAAATTGGCGCGCCGCTTTGTTTCCGATAATCCGCCGGCTCCGCTTGGTCGCGCGCATGGCCAAAACATTTGAATCCAGCGACGGCGATATTCGCGCTGTCATGCACACCATGATTTATTCGCCGGAGTTTTGGTCCCGCGACGCCTACCGCGCAAAAATCAAAACACCGTTCGAACTGGTGGTATCCGCAGTGCGCGCACTCGGCACTGATGCTGATACCGCCATGCCCCTGGTGCAATGGGTCGGGCGCATCGGCGAGCCGCTGTACCAATGCCAGCCTCCCACCGGATACGCCGATAACGCCGAAGCCTGGGTCAACACCGGCGCGCTCCTGAATCGCCTGAATTTTTCTTTGACCTTGGCGGGAAACAAAATTCGCGGCTCTCGCGCCGACGTAGCTTCGTTGCTGGGCGTCGACGCCACCGAGCCCAAGGTCGCGCTGGAACGCGCCCTGCAAATTTTCCTGGGCGGCCAGGCGAGCCCCACGACGTTAGAAACGCTGCAAAAGCAATTGGACAGTCCGCAAGTTTTGCAGGCCAAGCTCGATGATCCGGTAAAAAAAGTTGACCTTGGAGTAGTGACCGGCCTGGTGCTCGGGCGCTCCCGAATTTCAGAGACGCTAGCGTCGCAGTTTGAATGTTGCGTTGATATTCAGTCGATAATGTTGAGTCGCGGTTGCAACAGAAGGAGCAGCACATGAGATTTTCCCGGCGATATTTTCTGAAGCAGGGCGGCGTAGCCATGGTGGGCCTGAGCGCCATGCCCGCATTTCTGCAACGCGCGGTTGCCGCCACTCCGATGCCCAACAAGAAACAGCTGGTAGTGCTGTTTCCAACGAGGCGCCGCCGACGGACTAAATATCGTCGTCCCTTTCGCTGAGCCGAATTATTACCGCCTCCGTCCCTCCATCGCGATTCCTCAACCCCGCCGCGGCGTAGTCGGAGAAGCTGCCATCGACCTCGACGGATATTTCGGTTTGCATCCCAGCCTCGCGCCACTCGAGCCGCTATTCCACAAAAATCAATTAGCCATCGTGCACGCCGCCGGCTCGCCCGATCCCACCCGCTCGCACTTCGACGCGCAGGATTTCATGGAGTCCGGCACGCCCGGCGTGAAAGCCACCGATGACGGCTGGCTCGACCGCGCTCTGCAAACCATCCCCGAAGAAAATGCTTCGCCATTTCGCGCCGTGGCCATGGGCCCAAATCTTCCGCGCATGTTGCGAGGCAGCGCCGGCGCCATCGCGCTTCCCGATTTAAAAAATTTCAAAGTCATCCCGCAATCCGCGGCCATGAACAACGTCGTCCAGGGCGGCTTCGAAGCCATGTATTCGCAAAGCGTGGACCACGCGCTCCACGGCACCGGCACCGAAACCTTCGAAGCCATCGACATGCTCAGCAAAATCGACACCAGCAAATTGCCGCCGGAAAATGGCGCGCAATATCCCACCAGCCGCCTGGGACAAAACATGCAGCAAATCGGCCAGCTCCTGAAAGCCAAAGTCGGCGTGGAAGTTTTGTTCGTCGATTGCGGCGGCTGGGACAATCACGTCAACGAAGGCGGCGTGCAAGGCCAGCTCTCCAATTTGCTGAAAGACCTCGGCCAATCCCTCGCCGCCTTTCATCAGGACATGGGCGACCGCATGCAGGACATCGTCGTCGTCACCATGAGCGAGTTCGGCCGCACCGCCAAAGAAAACGGCAATCGCGGCACCGACCACGGCCACGCCAACTGCATGTTCGTCATGGGCGGCGAAGTAAAAGGCGGAAAAGTCTACGGCAAATGGCCCGGCCTCGACGATCACCAGCTAAACGACGGCCGCGACCTAGCCCTGACCACCGATTTCCGCTACGTCCTCGGCGAAACCCTAACCAAACACATCGGCGTAAAAGATCTAGCCACCGTCTTCCCCGGCTTCGACAACAACCCCCACCATTTCCCCGGCCTGATCAAAATCTAAATAAAAGAAATTAAAAAAAGCGCGAAGGGTGCCCCACCCTCAGATTTTTGGAGGGTTTACCTGCCGTGGCAGGTGGGTCTTGTAACGTGGAAACATCACCCAACTAAACCGCGAGTTCTTCTGAGTGGTCGTTGCATGATCCTAAATTTCAAGTAGCCCTAAACGACATCCGCCGTCGCGCCACTCCTCACCTTTCGTCGGCGCTCCGCAAAGAATCCGCCCGCCGCTCCGCCGAGAATTTTCAAAACATGCGCGACCAGATAAGCGGTAGGTTCTGGTCGGCCCCGAGTTAAACCGACGTACAAAAGCGTGGCGACAACTCCCACCAGAATTCCGTGCAGAACCAAGTACGAATCGACGCGTCGCCCCACCCACAAAGCAAACAAAAAACACATCACCAAAGATCCCGATAGCGCGACGTAGGCCACCGCACGTTGGCCAGACAACAATAGTGTCGGAATGACCACCGCAATCACGGATGCCTCGGCCAGAAATCCGCCTATCAAAATGCGCACCCAATGAATTTTTGCGGAATTATTCATCGCGGATTCCAGATTAGCGTCTTAGATTCCAGCATGCCTTTTCATACCATGGAAGCTCTGCCGCAGGAGTATAAGTCAAAGACAGCGCGGATCGAGATATCATTCCGCAAGTGGCTCGACACTCATGCGAGGTTAACACTATGAAGAAGTTTCTCGGCGTTAGCGTGACGGCGCTACTTTTTTTGTCCGCACTTATTTCGAGAGCTACGCCACAAGAAAAAGAACCTCTACGTTTAGTGCAAACGATTCCCATGCCGAACGTCAAAGGGCGCATTGATCACATGGATGTGGACGTACAGCGCAACCGTCTGTTCGTTGCCGGACTGGACAACGGCTCGGTCGAAGTAGTCGATCTCGGGGCGGGCAAATGGTCGAAGAGTATTCCCGGCTTCAAGAAGACGCAGGGAATCGCCTATATTCCATCCCTTAATAAAATGTTCGTGGCCAGCGGAGATGATGGAATGCTACGCGTTTTTCGCGGCGACAGTCTGGAATTGGTTGATTCGATCAAACTTGACCTTGGGCCGAACCGGGTTGCGTTCGACCCCCTTAAAAGTCTCCTTTATGTGGGTTATGGCGGAAAAGATGCCGGCAAGGATTACGGCGAAATTGCAATCATCGACGCAAAAACCGACAAGCATCTAGGCGACATCAAAGTCGACGCGCACCCCTCGGAGCTTCTTCTGGACAAGTCTGGAAAAACTTTATACGTTTTCGTTTCCATAGCAAGCAAAGTACAAGTTGTCGATACGCAAAAACGCGAAGTAGTTTCCACCTGGCCAGTAAGCAGCCAACGCAACGGTGACGGTGCCTTGGATGAAAAAACGCATCGTTTATTTATTGGAACGCGCACGCCGCCGCGAATGGTCGTGATGGATTCCAACACCGGTAAAGAGCTCGCAAGCTTGCCGACGACAGAGGGCATGGACGGTGTCTACTTTAATGCTGCGCAGAAACGCGTTTACGTTTCCGGCGGTCGCGACAATGATGTTGGATATGTTTTTGTGTATCAGCAAAAGGACGCAGATCATTACGAACTTATCGGCAAATTACCAACGCGAGCCGGCGCCGGCACTTCCTTCTGGTCGACGAAATTCAATCGCTACTACGTCGCCGCGCCGGCCCACGGCAATGAAGGCGCGGCTATCTTGGTATTTGAACCACAGCCTTAGATTTTCGCGACTGGAAAGAGCTAGAAATCTCAGGAGGGCCGGATGAAAAAGCTCGTCGTGATCAGTGTATTGATGCTGGTAGCAATAGGAACTATTTGGCACAGCGGCCTGAAGATCATCGCGGCTCAGAATTCCTCGCGAGACGTTCTCCCGTTGCAGCTGGAGGAGCAAATTCCGGTTCCCAGCGTGGCTGGGCGAATCGATCACTTTTCCGCGGATGCCAAGCGCAAAAGATTGTTTGTTTCCGCGCTCGGCAATAATTCGCTGGAAGTCATCGACGTATTCGCTGGCAGGGTGATTCACAGCATTAAGGGACTAGCGCAGCCGCAGGGGGCGCTTTATGTGCCGGCCGTAGACAAGCTCTACGTGGCGAACGCAGAGGATGGCAAGGTGCGAGTGTATGACGGCGCAACATACACCCTTCGTAAGACCATCGATTTCGGCACCGATCCCGACAACATGCGCTATGACGAAGCTTCCAAACGAGTGTATGTGGGATTCGGCCAGGAGGATGGCGGAATCGGCATGATTGATCCAAAAACCGATGAGCGCGTTGGCGATGTTTACAAAACCGGAGGCCACCCGGAATCCTTCCAGGTGGAAGCTTCAGGCGGGCATATCTTCGTTAATGTTCCAGATGCCGGAAATGTAGTTGAGTCCATCGACCAAAAAACCGGAGCGGTGACCAAATGGCCGCTCCAGGGACTGCGCGCTAATTATGCTATGGCCCTGAATGAAGAAGATCACCGGCTCTTCACCATTACCCGCAAGACGCCCATGATGGTCGTCCTGGACACTCAAACCGGTAAGGAGATTGCTCGCTTGCGCGCAGCGGGTGAGTGCGACGATGTTTTCTTTGACGCATAGCGGAAACGTATTTACGTGATTGGTGGAGAAGGACTCATCAGCGTTTTTCAGCAAAATGATCCCGAGCATTACGAGTTGGTGGCGAATGTGCCGTCTGCGGTCGGCGTCCGCACCGGATATTACTTTGCAAAACGCGATCGTTTCTACGTGGCCGTGCCAGCCAAGGGCAACGAACCAGCCCAAGTCTGGACTTACGAAGCAGAGGATTAGAGCAGGGTGGCGTGACGATTCGCCAACAGAACGTTCACACGCAACTCGGCCGGTCCGCGGTCGAGATATTTGCCGCCAACGAGCGCATGAATCAGATGCTCATCGAACATCTTGACCCGCGCGCTTGGAAAGCCAAACCGCCCGGCAAGACTCGGCCGATTGCCGCTATTTTCACCCACATGCACAACGTCCGCACCAAGTGGGTCCGGCTGACCGCCCCGCACCTGAAAGTTCCGCGCCAACTCAACCGGTCCCACTGCACGCCGCAGCAAGCCCGCGCCGCACTCGCCGAAAGCGCCGCTCGCTGCTCAGAGATGCTCGCCGAAGCGCTCGGCGAAAGCGGAGGCCGCATCGAAAAGTTTCATAGAGACGGCTGGGCTAAACCTTGGCCAGCTGGCGTCGAAATGCTCTGTTACATGCTTTCGCACGAAGCCCACCACCGTGGCCAAGTCTGCATGCTCGCGCATCAACTCGGATTCCCGTTGCCGATCAACATCACCTCCGGACTTTGGAATTGGGAAAAGCTCTGGAAAGAGTGCGGCTCGCCCCGTGGCCCGGGCTCCGATTCTTAAGCAAATCGCTCAACGGCACGATCCCCAAAATCGCTTGTGCTCTTCGTCGTGGGTTAATCGCGGATGGTCATCTCGTTCGAATCGCACCGCCGACAATTTCGCGTGTCATTCGAACGGGCACGATTCGAACGCTTGCAATATTACTAAAATGTTATAGTTACCAGGTAATTAAAGTATTACTTTAATTGTCGGCGCGCCGACATTTCTCGCCGACATTTACGCCGACATAAAAAAGGCCATTCGATTTCCGAATGGCCTTTCTCGTCGTAATTTGATTTTCTTCCAATGACCCAGGCGTCATTCCTGCGGCTAGGTATTCCGTGGATGAACGATGTCGCCCTAGTGCGCTTCCTGCCGGATGCGCATCCCATAGAACGAGCGGTACACGAAGAAAAACGAAACCGCGAAGAACACCGCGGCCAACGCATGCGTAACGTTAGATCCTTGCGTGACAGTCAGCTGCACGGCCAACTCCACCGCCAGCAAGCCGAACAGCGTGGTGAACTTGATCACCGGATTCAACGCCACCGAAGAAGTGTCTTTGAATGGATCGCCTACCGTGTCGCCCACAACCGTCGCGTCGTGCAGTGGCGTACCTTTTTGCTTCAACTCAACTTCCACGATTTTCTTGGCGTTATCCCAAGCCCCGCCAGCATTGGCCATGAAAATCGCTTGATACAGGCCGAAAATCGCGATGCTGAACAGATACCCGATGAAGAAGAACGGCTCCACGAACGCGAATGACAACGTCGCAAAAAACACCGCGATAAAAATATTCAACATGCCCCGCTGCGCGTACTTCGTGCAGATCTCCACAACTTTTTTGCTGTCCGCAATACTCGCCGCTTTGGCCTCTTCCAGATGGATGTTGGCCTTGATGAATTCCACCGCGCGATAAGCCCCAGTAGTAACCGCTTGCGTGGACGCCCCCGTAAACCAGTAAATCATCGCGCCGCCGGTAATCAGCCCCAGCACGAACGGCGCATGCAACAGCGACAGCTTATTCACGTTCATCGTCAACCCGTGCGTCAGCGCCATGATGATCGAAAAAATCATCGTCGTAGCGCCCACCACCGCCGTGCCGATCAGCACCGGCTTGGCCGTAGCCTTAAACGTGTTCCCCGCGCCATCATTGGCTTCCAGCATTTCCTTGGCGCGCTCGAAATTCACGTCAATGTTGTAATCGCGCTTCAGCTCCTGCTGAATGCCAGGAATTTGCTCGATCAAGGACAACTCGTAAACCGATTGCGCGTTGTCCGTCACCGGCCCGTACGAATCCACCGCGATGGTCACCGGTCCCATGCCCAAAAATCCGAACGCCACCAATCCAAACGCAAACACCGGCGCGGCGATCATGAATGTCGCCAGCCCCATTTCGCTGATCAAATAACCCAGCGACATGAGCACCACCATGGCCAGCCCGATGTAATACGCGGAAAAATTTCCCGCCACAAATCCGGAAAGAATGCCCAGCGACGCCCCGCCTTCCTGCGCGGAGCTGACCACTTCTCGAACGTGCCGCGATTCCGTGGACGTAAAAACCTTGACCAGCTCAGGAATAATCGCCCCAGCCAAAGTGCCGCACGAAATAATGGTCGCCAGCTTCCACCATTGCGTAGTGTCTTGACCGAGCGACGGAATAATCAAGTAGGAAACCAGGTAGGTAAAACCGATCGAAACCACCGAAGTGATCCATACCAGAGAAGTAAGCGGAGACTCATAGTTCATCTCGTTTACATTCCCAAATCTTGCTTTGGCAATCGCCCCGTTGATGAAATAAGCCGCCGCGCTGGCAATCAGCATCACGATGCGCATGATGAAGATCCAAACCAGCAATTGCACTTGTACCGTGGGGCTTGAAACACCCAGCAAAATAAAAGTGATCAGCGCCACGCCCGTTACGCCATACGTTTCAAAGCCGTCGGCGCTGGGCCCTACGGAGTCGCCGGCATTGTCGCCTGTGCAATCCGCGATGACGCCCGGATTGCGCGCATCATCTTCCTTAATTTTGAAGACGATCTTCATCAAGTCCGAGCCGATGTCCGCAATCTTGGTAAAAATTCCGCCCGCGATACGTAGCGCGGCCGCGCCCAGCGATTCGCCAATGGCGAACCCAATGAAGCACGGCCCCGCGTAGTCCCCCGGAATGAACAGCAAAATAAACAGCATGATCAGCAGCTCCACGCTGATCAGCATCATCCCGATGCTCATCCCCGCCTGCAGCGGCGTGTGATAAATGGGATACGGCTTGCCGCGAAGGCTGGCAAACGCCGTGCGCGAATTCGCGAACGTATTAACGCGAATTCCAAACCAGGCCACGCCATAACTCCCCGCGATGCCTACCAGGCTGAAGAGCAAAATGATTGCAACGCGCATCGCCTCGAATTTCAGCAGCACGCCGAAATAAAGAACAATTACGATGGCGATAAAAATTTCCAGCAGCAGAATAAATTTGCCTTGCGTGATCAAATACGTTTTGCAAGTCTCGTAAATCAGCTCGGAAATATCGCGCATCGATTTATGCACGGGCAGATTCTTCAGCTTGCTATAGATCGCCAAACCAAAAATCAACCCGAACACGCAGAAAATCAGCCCAAACATCAGAATTTTGTGCCCGTCAATACCCAGAAAGGAGACTTGCGACAGGTCCGGCAGCTTCAGGTTAGCCTCGCCACCCGCTTCCTGAACTTCCTGAGCGCGCACCGAAATGCCGCCGAGCATCGTGAGAAACGCCGCGCCGGCGCTTATTTTTAAGGGCCTGCGAGCCAGCGAACACAAATTATCGAACCAGGTGCGCATCAACAATTCCTCCATGAAATTTCGAAATGTTCCAGAGCCAGGGCCCTCTATAACATCCGGCCAACACTCTCAGCATGCGTACAACCGCACCGGCGGCGCACTCCGCCAACTTGAAACAGGGCCCTGCGCCAAATCTGCACGAGCAATCTTGTACTGGTTATCTTAGCCTGACCATCCCCGGAACCCCTCCCAGGGAGAGCGAAAAGACTTTGCGCGGGCTGGCAACAAAGCGTTGATTTATAACATTTAGCGGCGATAGCGGTCAAACCATTGTACTCGTCCAGTAGATTAGTGACACTTTGCCTTTCTGGGTTGGAGTTTCCAACGAGTGATGAATTCGAGTGGAGTCAGGTAGGCCAAGGATTGGTGAGGACGCACGCAATTGTAAGTTTTTTCCCAGTTCCGCAACTGCGCGTTGAGCACGGGTAGCTGATCGGATTCTGCCTGCACCTCATAAAATTCTTCGTTGTGAGTGCGATGCGCACGCTCCACATGTCCATTCAACTTTGGCGATCTCGGCGGAAGTATGAACAAGGGCACGTTGCGCTGCTGGCAAGCGGCCTCGAATTCGGCGGCGAACTCACTTCCTCCGTCGACCTGCACAGCTTTGACCGTAAAGGGAACGCGCTCTAGCAGAGTGTCTAGAAAACGTGCTGCGGCTAATGAGGTGGCGCGCCGATGGGCTTCCACCACGTCCCAGCGCGAGACTACGTCTCGCGCACTGAAGTGCTTTAGCAGCACGCCGCGACGCAGGCGAACGTCCTTGGTGTCGATCTCCACTAAATCGCCGGGCTGCGCAATTCGCCAGTGTTTAGGCTTCCGAATAGCCCAAGGGCGATTTCGTAGTTTGCGTCGTGCGCGTCGTAACAGCGCTACTTTGGGCGTCTCGTGCAGCGCTCCGCGTCGTTTAAGATCGCTCAGAATTCGACCCACCATAGAAACCGAAACGCAGCACCGTGCTCTGCGCAACAGCACCGCCAGTTTGTCTTTGCCCCAACGCGGATACCGTTTGCGCAGCGCCAACACCTGTTCGGCCAGGGCGCTCGTCCAGGTCGGTCGGCGCACCTGATGTGGTCGATGCGAACGCGCCTCCAGAGTGCTCAGGTCGTGGCGATCGAATCGGCGCTTCCAGCGATAGAAAGTCTGGCGGCTGATGCCAAAGTGCCGACAAGTCCGCTGCGCGTTGCGGCCATTGAAGAAATAAAACAACATCCACTGAAGTCGCGTCTCCCCCGTACGGCTTAATCCCTTCCCGAGGCCCGCCAGCCGGCGGGCCTCAGGAAGCTCGTACCACCTTATCGTTCTCATCCTGACACTCTACCGAGTGTCACCAATCATTCTGAACGAGCACAACCATGCCGGCGTCCCAAAATGAGCTAGAGCCGCCGCCACAGCAGGGTTCCATCGCGTCATTAATAATGTGTCAATTTTGTGCCGACGGGAATGAATCACCTGGAATGGCGAGACGCTGCCGTCTAGCGATGGTAACATGCCATTCTAAATTTGGCCCACACGTCCGGGTCGGTCATACAATTAACTTGTCGGGGATTATGAGCACAAACCCATCGGTATCTTCATCCACAGCCGTCACTGTATCTTTCGCAAGCGATCACGCCGCGACCACACCGGTTCGCGGCAACTGGAGTCGCGAAGAGGTGGCCGCGATCTATCGCACTCCACTGCCGGAATTAATTTTTCGCGCGCAAACCACGCACCGCCAATTTCACGCTCCCGACCGCGTGCAGACCTGCCAATTAATTTCCATTAAAACCGGCGGATGCCCCGAAGACTGCGCCTATTGTCCGCAAAGCGCACATTACGATGCCGACGTGGAACGCCAGGGTTTGCTGGACCCGCAACATGTAATCTCCGTGGCTCGCGAAGCAGCCGCTCGCGGCGTCACCCGCTTCTGTATGGGCGCGGCTTGGCGGCAAGCTCCCGAAGGCAAGGATTTCGACAACGTGCTCGAAATGGTGCGCGGCGTTTCGGCCCTGGGCATGGAGGTCTGCTGCACTTTGGGTATGTTGACGGACAGCCAGGCCGTGAGACTTAAAGAAGCGGGCCTCTCCGCTTACAACCACAATCTCGATACCTCGCCGGAGTTTTACGGCTCGATCATCACCACCCGTGTTTACGACGACCGCTTGCGAACGCTCGCGGCAGTGCGCAAAGCGGGCATCACCGTTTGTTGCGGCGGAATTTTGGGCATGGGCGAAAGCGAACGAGACCGCATCGGCTTGTTGCACCAACTTGCGACGCTCGCGCCGCACCCGGAGAGTGTGCCCATCAACATGCTGGTCCGCGTCGCGGGCACACCGCTCGCGGAAAAACCTGCGCTCGACCCGCTCGAAATGGTGCGTGCAATTGCTACCGCGCGCGTGTTAATGCCTGCTTCGCGAGTGCGCCTCGCGGCCGGAAGAAAACAATTGTCGCCCGAAGCCGTGACGCTATGTTTTCTCGCGGGCGCAAATTCGATTTTTGTAGGCGAAAAATTACTGACCACTCCTAACCCCGGCGCGGACGAGGACGAACAGCTGCTGCAAACCCTGGGATTGAAGCCACTCGAATCGCATGCCATCTGAATTTAACGAATCACTGCTCGCGGAATTACAAGCCGGGCTGCGCGAACTTGAATCGCGGAGTCAGCGCCGCACCCTCGTGGAAATCACCGGCGTAAATCTTTGCTCCAATGATTATCTGGGTTTGGCGGACAATCCGTCGCTGAAACAATCCGTGATCGAATCCGTGGCTAAGGCTGCTCGTATCGGCGCCACCGGCTCGCGCCTGCTCTCCGGCCACGCCGCGGTATGGAATGAGCTGGAAGAAGAATTCGCCGCTTTCGCTGGCAGCGAATCGGCTTTGTATTTTGGTAGCGGCTACGCGGCCAACATCGGTTTGCTCACCTCGCTTGCAAGTAAGAACGATGTGATTTTTTCCGACGCGTTAAATCACGCCAGCATCATCGATGGCATCCGTTTGTCCGGCGCACGAAAAATAATCTATCCCCATCGCGATCTAAATGCGTTGGAATCGTCCCTGAAAGAAAACCAGTCGAAGCCGGGCCGAAAAATAATCGTCACTGAAACGGTTTTCAGCATGAACGGCGCCGTTGCCACGCTGGATGCCATTGTTTCGCTGGCAGAAAAATACGGCGCCAGCGTAATCGTCGACGAAGCCCACGCCACAGCCGTGCACGGACCCGCAGGACGCGGAATCGCTGCAAAATTCCTCTCCGACGCCCGAGTGCTCGCGGCCATCCATACCTGCGGCAAAGCTCTCGCAAGCCCTGGCGCATTCGTTTGCGGACCGGCTGTACTGCGCGAACATTTAATCAATCACGCACGCACATTTATTTTTAGCACCGCGATGCCGCCGTACATGGCCGGACAAATTCGCGCGGCTCTGCGTCTCGCGACAACGATGGACGCCGAGCGAGCAGAATTAAAATCGAGATCGCAAGAATTCTCGAAATTGTTGCAGCGCGATGATTGGGACACTCTGGGCACCATCACGCAAATTGTCCCCGCTGTGATTGGCGCCAACGATGGTGCCGTCGCCGCTGCGGGATTTTTGCAACGCGCCGGATTTGCCGTCAGAGCAATTCGCCCGCCCACCGTGCCGCCAGGCACCGCGCGCATACGCTTTTCGGTGACCTACAAACTGGCTGCCGCGGAACTTGAGAAGCTGGCGGCCGCTTTATCCACATGGCGCGCGCAATCGCACCATCCGATTCCTCTGGCGTTGGCGGGCTCCGCATGAGGCACCATTTTTTTATCACTGGCACAGACACCGGTGTGGGTAAGACCACGCTCGCGGCATTACTTTGTGCCGCGCTTGACGCTGTCTACTGGAAGCCAATACAAACCGGCACGCTCGAAGGTTCCGACCGCGTGACGGTGATGCGCCTCGCCGGCATGGGCACTGAGCGCACTCTGGAAGAGGTCTACAAATTTGTGCCGCCGGTTTCGCCCGATCTTGCCGCGCGCTGGGCCGGCGTGGAAATCGATTTAGCGCGCATCAATTTGCCGACCACTCTCAACAACGACTGGCTCATCGTGGAAGGCGCAGGCGGCGTGCTGGTGCCCATCAACGCCAAACAATTCATGCTGGATATGATGGCTAAATTCAAGCTGCCGGTAATTCTCGCCGCGCGCAGCAACGTGGGCACCATCAATCACACTTTACTCACGCTCGCAGCCTTGCATGCCGCGGAGCTTCCGGTGCACGGCGTGGTTCTGATTGGTGACCAGAATCGCGAAAACCGCGAAACCATCGAGCGCTTCGGGCACGTCCGCGTCATCGGCGAAATTCCGCGCTTGCCTAATTTGCACCGCACCGCGCTGATGCAAGTGTTCATGAATAATTTCGATCGCGCCGCCTTTTCCCAATAAAACGAAATGAGTTCGCCGCTGCACATCTGGCATCCCTTTACCAACGCCGCAATGGATGCGCCTCCGCTGCATGTGGTGCGCGCGGAACGCGTTTATCTCTACACCACAGACGGACGGCGCATTCTGGACGCGGTTTCGTCCTGGTGGGTAAATCTGCATGGCCACGCCAATCCACGCATCGCGGACGCCATCGCGCAACAAGCCCGCAAAATGGAGCACGTCATCATGGCGGGCTTCACGCACGACGCTGCGGAAGAGCTGGCTTCGCGCTTGAGCAAGCGCCTGCCACAGGAAATGGCACACCTGTTTTTTTCCGATGATGGCTCAACCGCAGTGGAAGTGGCATTGAAACTCGCCGTCCAGCATTTCAGCAACACCGGCCGCGCTCAAAAATCAGAAATCGTGGCGCTCGCTCATGGTTATCATGGCGACACAGCAGGCGCCATGTCCGCCAGCGACGATTCACTGTTCAACAAACCATTTCAGTCCATGCGCTATGCGGTGCACCGCGTGCATTCTGCGTATTGCTGCCGCTGCCCGGTGGGCCTCACGCGCGCCACCTGTCACATCGAGTGCGTGCAGCAATTGGAAACATTGCTGGAGCAAAATCACGAGCGCATTGCCGCGGTGATAGTTGAACCGCTGCTGCAAGGCGCAGGCGGCATGATCGTTCATCCCGTGGAATTTCTCCAAAAAGTGCGCGCGCTGTGCACCCGTTACGATGTTTTGCTGATTGCCGATGAGGTGCTGACCGGCTTCGGCCGTACAGGGAAAATGTTTGCATGCGAAGTTGCCGGCGTGATTCCGGATCTGATGTGCCTGTCAAAAGGAATCACCGGCGGCTTTTTACCCATGGGCGCGACGGTGTGCAGCGATCGCGTGGAGGCGCCGTTTCGCAGCAAAGACCGATTGCACACGTTTTACCACGGGCATTCCTATACCGGAAACGCCTTGGCGTGCGCCGCGGCCAACGCCAGCCTGGAGATTTTTGACGATGAACCGGTCTTCGAGCGCATTGCCATGATCTCCGCCGTCAACACCGAGCGCCTCGAGAAATTCCGTCAAATGCCGCAGGTCGCGGATGTTCGCCACATCGGAACGATGGGCGCGATTGAGCTTCGTGCCGATGATGCCGGATATTTATCGAGCATGCGCACCAAGCTGTACCAGTTTTTTATCGACCACGGCGTGTTGTTGCGGCCCCTCGGAAACGTGGTTTACGTCCTTCCCCCCTACGTAATCACGCGCGAGGAATTGCATTTCGTTTACGACGTAATTTTGCAGGGCATTGAGGCCCTGCTGTGAAGAAAACGCGCCCTGCCTCAGCAATTAAGGTGTTTTTCTTCTGGCACTAAGGGGCTTGTGAGTCCAAAAATTGCCAGCAGGAGTGTTAGTGTGACCTATGCGAGGTGCGGTACTTGGTGATTTCCGTTCACACCTGGAAACAAAAAATCATCGCCTTCGCCGGGAGCTTGGGTGCGCCCGGACTCTTTCTTATTTCATTTCTGGATTCTTCAGTATTAACCTTCCCAGTGATCAACGATCTTTTGCTGATTGAATTATCCAGGGAGCATCCCTCGCGCATGCCGCTTTACGCGTTGATGGCCGCGACTGGCTCCACGCTGGGATGCATTTTGCTATATTTTATCGCCCGCAAAGGCGGCGAAACTTTCTTCCACAGCAAAGCGGGGAAACACGGCGGGGCGATTCGCCACTGGATTGAGAGAAATGGATTCGGCGGTATGCTGGCGGCCGCGTTGTTGCCTCCGCCCATACCTTTCAAGTTTTTTGTGTTTGCCGGCGGAGTATTTGAAATGCCACTGATGAGTTTTACTTCCGCGATCGCCGTGGCGCGGCTATTTCGATATTTCGGGGTGGGCTATCTGGCCGTGCGATACGGCGACGGGGCGCTTCCGTTTTTACAGCGGCACAAATTAAACGTGGCTCTTGCGGCATTGGTGCTGGTGACCGTCAGCTACGGACTTTCACAGCTAATTTTGCGCGCCAAACATCCTTACGGAGACGCGGCGCAAAAAAAGCCCGCCGATCAAGCAACCAACTTAAGCCAATCTAGTCGCGACTAACGCGGCGTTTCGTGGTTGGCCCACACGATCTCTTCCGAAATTATTTTTCCTGCGGGATCGAAATCGACGGTCACTAGCGGCTCGCGTTTTACTTCTCCTGCGGCCGCATAACGCAAGTCGCGGATTTGCACTTCCGACCCGGTATCCATTTTTTGAATCGTTGCTTTTGGAAAACGCGCCACGCGCAAAAAGCTTTTTGCTGTTTCCGTGGATTGCGCAGCTTGCAGCAGTGGATTTGCTTCAGGCTTGAACAAATTTATGCCCGGGTCCAGCGCGGAACGTCGCGAAGAGTTTATACGCACCGTAACTTCGTGAAGCGCACTCTCCGTTTCCGCGACACCGTGCCAGGTGACGAGCGAAACAAAGTCCGAAAACGCTGCAACTTGCCTTGGCAATTCACCGGCGTAGCTCCGATTTTGCATCTGCGCGATGGCCGTTGAATGTAGATCTGCGCGCAAGCCAATATAAGACGCCACCATGATCAGTCCCACGATGGCGCCTACGAAGCCGCGCGGTCGTTTATCCTTCGCGCCAATTTCGGAGCCGATCAAATGAAAAAATTCCGGCAATACAATGGCAGCGACCAGTATGGAAATGATCCATGGATCAATCGTGGGCAGCCAATCCGCCGCAATTCGGGCGGAGTTTATGGGCCAAAACAATTCCACGCCCTGCCATTGCGCCGCATCCATCGCCAAATGCAGCCATTGCGCCAATAAAACCGCGACAAAAATGCTTCCCGCTGACAATCTTGAAATTAAGTCGCGCGATGCCCACGCCTGATATGCCGCGCCAAAAACGCACGCGATGATCAGTGACGCCAACAATGAATGCGTGTAAGTGCGATGCCACGTGAGATAAGCAGCCGGGCTTATGAATCCGCTGAATGCATCAATATCGGCAATCACGCCAGCGGGAATCGTGAATGCCCAGAGCATTCTGGGTGTGCGAGGAAAAAGAGCGCGAGACAGCGCAAGCGAAGCCAAGGCGTGCGTGCCTATATCCATAAAATGTCAGCGAGCCACAGGGCTCATCGCGGCGCTAAGCGATATTAAACCGCCGCGGTGGTTCTCAATCCATTTTTGCCTGGGACTTCGGGAATCAATACTTTTAATGCACCTGGCACAATTTTGAATTCTACCGGCAGCCGGCCAAGCGGTTCGCCATCTACTTGCGCGTGCACCGGATTTCCATTCAGCGGTTCGCAGACCACGGAATCAGTCTTTGAAAAAAATACCCCGTTTGTTCCGCGCAATTTCCCCATATAGAGAGTCGGCAAATAGCTCAGGTAACGTAACCCGCTTCGCGTGCTTAACGTCATCACCTCAAATTTATTTTCATACAAATCGGCAAGCGTCGTAATTTTGAATGGCCCGCCGTAATGTTTGGTGCGTCCCACGATCGCCAGCGAAGCATCAGACGACTGGCCGTTAATCACCACGCGAAAATGCGGATAGTCGTAGCGAAAAATTTCGCGCGCGCCCTGCCACCAATAAGCCAGAATGCCCATGCGCGCTTTCAGCTCCAGATCAATGGAGTAAACGATCCTGCCATCTGGTCCGGCGCCAGCAACGCTGAGAAAATATTTTCGTTTTTCCGGTTCGAGGAGCGGCGTGGCCAGGCCCAGCGCAATGTCGACCACTTTGCCGTGCGCTAATTTGCGAGCCGCCCCGGGAATGTCCCACGGAAGGCTCAACTCCTTCGCGAAAATATTGGCGGTGCCTGCAGGCAGTAGAGCGAGTGAAACGCGATGACCATTGGATGGGCCGGCAAGCCCGTTGACCACTTCATTTAACGTGCCGTCGCCGCCGCACGCGACGACCAAATCCCGCCGCTCGCTAGTGGCACGCTGCGCCATCTCAGTCGCGTCGCCCGGGCCTTTCGTCTCGATGAGCTCGATTTCAATTCCTACCGCCGCAAAAATCCTGCGCGCTTCGTCCAACGAGCGGCGGCGTTGCGCGCCTCCATGCCCGGCATTGGGATTATGAATCAGGAGAGCATTCTGAAGCCCGGTAGTCATTCGATTGGCGAGGTCCGTGTCCGTCTATCCGTCCATTCATTCTATATAATGTGAGAGCAATCGCAGCATCTCTTCTGCGAAGATTTCCGGGCGAGGGATTCATGGCCAGGGCTGGCGCCGCCATAAAAAACGAAATCGAAGATCTGCGTGAAAAACTGCGCCATCACGAATACCGCTATTACGTCGCGGACGACCCGGAAATTTCCGACGCGGCCTACGACCGGCTGATGGGCAAGCTCAAGGATTTGGAGGCCGCGCATCCGGAACTGATCACTGCGGATTCGCCCACCGTGCGCGTTGGCGGCGCCCCGCGCGAAGGGTTTCAAACTTACCAGCATGCGCGGCCCATGCTTAGTCTGGATAACGCGTTTTCTTACGATGCGCTGCGCGAATTCGACCGCCGCGTGCGGGAGAGCAGCGGCCGCGAAAAAATCGAATACATCGCCGAGCATAAATTCGATGGCTTAAGCATTTCGCTGCAATACCAGGGCGGGGCGCTCGCTCGCGGCGTGACCCGAGGCGACGGGCGCACCGGTGAAGATGTTACGCCCAACGTAAAAACGATTCGCTCGATACCGCTGCGTATTGATCCGGCAGCGCTCAAAAAAGTAAAGCTGCCGGCGAATTTCGAAGTGCGCGGCGAAATTGTCATGCCTAAAAAGGCTTTCGCGGAATTGAACCGTCAGCAGGAACTTGCCGGCGGCAAGATT
Organism: uncultured Acidobacteriota bacterium; assembly: GCA_963733775.1. Classification (GTDB taxonomy): domain Bacteria; phylum Acidobacteriota; class Terriglobia; order Acidiferrales; family UBA7541; genus Acidiferrum. Next base: position 419,342 of record CAVTEE010000009.1, read on the forward strand.
TTTGCCAATCCGCGCAATGCTGCTGCCGGCGGGGTGCGTGTGCTCGATGCTTCCATCACCGCCTCGCGGCGTTTGGAGTTTTTTTCTTATTACCTGCTGGTGGAGGGACGTTCGCCGTTCACCAAACTTTCCGAATCCTTGCAGGCGTTAAAGGAATTGCGATTCCGCGCTTCAGCGGACTGGAAGTTGTGCGATGGAATCGAAGAAGTGCTCAAATACTGCGACCACTGGGAAGACAAGCGCGAGAAGCTCCCCTACGAAATCGATGGCGTGGTCGTAAAAGTAAATTCTATTCCCATTCAAAACGAATTGGGATACACAGCCAAAGCGCCGCGTTGGGCCATCGCTTACAAATATCCCGCGCGCCAGGAAACTACAGTAGTGAAAGATATTCAGGTGAATGTCGGCCGCACTGGGACCCTTACTCCGGTGGCATTTTTGGAACCGGTGCAAGTCGGAGGCGTCACCGTGAGCCGTTCCACGCTGCACAACATGGATGAAATCGAGCGCCTGGGCGTGCAGATTGGCGACACCGTGCTAGTGGAGCGCGCCGGGGAAGTAATCCCGCACGTTTTGAAAGTCGTGAAGGAAGGCGCCGATCGCAGGCCATTCCGCATGCCGGAGAAGTGCCCCGAATGCGGAAGCACCATTCACAAAGCTCCAGACACCGTGGCTTATCGTTGCGTCAATGCAGCATGCCCCGCGAAGAGAAGGGAATCGCTCCTCCACTTTGCAGGGCGGCACGCCATGAATATCGACGGCCTGGGAGAAAAAATCGTCGATCAACTGATTGAACAAGGATTAGTGCGCGACGTCGCCGATTTATACTTGCTGAAGCTGGACAAATTGGTCGCGCTGGAACGCTTCGCGGAAAAATCGGCGCAAAATTTGTTGGATGAGATCGAAGCCAGTAAGAAGAACAGCCTGGCGCGGCTCATCTTCGCCCTGGGAATCAGTTTCGTAGGCGAGCGCACCGGCGAATTGCTTGCAGGCCATTTTTCCTCAGTAGAGGATCTCGCCGCTGCTAGTCAGGAACAACTCGAAGAAGTAGCTGAAGTTGGGCCGAAGGTTGCCGCCGCCATCACTGAATTTTTCTCCGAGCCCGCCAATCGCCAACTCATCAAAAAGCTGCACAAAGCCGGCGTGCATCCCACCATGGAAAAGCGCCAAATCAAAAGCGACAAATTTGCAGGCAAATCATTCGTCTTCACTGGGGGACTCGCCAATCGCAGCCGCGAAGACGCCGCCGAAATCGTAAAGCAACACGGCGGAACAATCTCCGTCTCCGTCAGCAAGAAAACAAACTACGTCGTCGTAGGAACCGACCCCGGCTCGAAACACGATAAAGCCAAGGCTCTTGGCGTAACGATCCTCACCGAAAAGGAATTCGAAAAATTACTCGCGTCAGGTTAGCGGTAGCTACTTGTGCGGGATGTCTCCAATAACTAACAAATCCTGTTCTTCCGGCCGAACCATCAAGTGCGGCCTTCGGCTAACTTAATCATCGTGTACAGCGCGTGATTTACCGGCGTGGCTACGCCGAGTTCCGCGCCGCGCCGGGAAATGTAGCCGTTCAGAGAATCGATTTCTGTGCGCTTGCCCCGCAACATGTCCTGCGCGGTCGACGACAACGCTCCTGACATCTGCGTCGCGATTTTGCATGCGCCAGCGAATGCGGCGCTGGCATCTTCCACACCCACAAGAGTAATGCCGGCTGCATGGGCCACTGCGACAAACTCTTCCACCAGAGATTGCACCACTTGCCGCGCATCAGCGCTCGCGGCGATTTCGCCGTATTTCACGCGGCCCAGCGCGGAAATAGCGTTCAGGGCGCAATTCCAAAGTAGCTTGGTCCATAATTCGCCCACAATATTGTCGGTGATGCGGCAAGGGATGCCCGCACGCGTGAAGATCGCAGCGAGATGGTCAGTCTTCTCAGTTTTCGGTCCGAGAGTGAGATCTCCGCGGCCGACATGCTTGATTTTTCCAGCCTCCGGCACCGAGGCTGCGACATATACCACCGCAGGCAATACTTCCAGATTGGCTGCAGCATGAATCTGCTCGACGTTATCCACGCCGTTTTGCAGACTGACGACCAAAGCACCGGGCGCCAATAACGGGGCCAGTTGCTTTGCGGTAGTGGCGTTGTCGGTGGTCTTCACGCAGAACAAAATAATCTCTGCTCCACCAGCCGCCGATAGTTCAGTGGAAGCCTCCACGCGAACGTTTTCCTGAAATTGCAACGTATTCAGAAAAAGTCCATTTTTATTTACGGCCTCAACAAAGGCCGGGCGTCCGATCATCATCACCGGTGCTCCGGCCCGCGCCAGCAGGCCGCCGAAATATCCTCCCACTGCGCCCGCTCCAACTACTGCGATATTCGGCCAGTTTTCTTTTTGTGTCATGGGATGGTCACCGGAATTTCACCAGCATAAGTGCTGCAGCATAGCCGCCGAATATTGTACATGCGCGGCAGACGTGGACTAGCAGGGTATACTTAAGGCAGCGGGCGGGCCGGGTAATCGCTGGCTGCTGGGCCGCAAGGCGCAGTAGCGGGAGGAAAGTCCGGACACCGTCCTGAGGCATGGCCAACGATTTGTTGGCCAGAACTCTTGACAGGGCAACGCGCCTGGTAACGCCAGGGGGCTTCGCTACAAGGCGAAGCTACGGATAGTGCCACAGAAAATTAAACCGCCGGCGGAGCGCAGCACGGTGGCATCGCGCAGGCAAAACCTGCGAGACGTCTCGCAATGCTCGCACGTAGGTAAGGGTGAAAAGGTGGGGTAAGAGCCCACCGCTTCGCTAGCAATAGCGAGGGCACGGAAAACCCCGCGTGGTGCAAGGCCAAATAGGAGGGGAGAGCTGGCCCGGCTCATTGAGCGGCGTTCCTGCAAGGGAGCGCACTCCAGTTTATGTGGCGCAAGCCGCGTAAATCGAAAACCCTCGGGTAGGCTGCTGGAGTCACGGTGCGAACCGGGACCTAGAGGAATGATTGCCGCGGTTTGCAGCGTGCTCATGTGCGTTGCAACGCCGCACAGAATCCGGCTTATAGGCTCGTCCGCTATCTTTAATTTATAGAGGCGTTGCGCGAAATTCTGTTTTACCGTGTTCGACTGTTTTGGCCTAATCCCACCCGTCTGATTTTTCAAATTTGCTGAACTGAAATATTTCGACGCGGGCACGTGCGACCGCCGCGTATCGCGAATACTGTATTTACCCTATTCACAAAATAATAGGTGATCCCTAGTCTGCTGGTTGGTTCCATGTTTAATAGCTGCTTCCGTAGGATGCACGACAAAGCAGTTCCCCGCCCATCAAAAATCTAAAAGGAGGACGCATCCTTGTGTCCATTTATTTCCGCGTTGTTGCCTAGCAGCGCTGTCCCCTCGAACTTGAAACTAAGATTGATGTTTCTAGCGGCTCTGTCCTGCGCGGTTGCGTTTCCCGCCTTTGCTTCGACTCCTACTTCCGGCACCCTAAGTCCCTCCAACGGCTCTTCGACAACCTGGGCAGGCAGCGGGATTGGCGGAGCCACCACCGACGAAACTACGTGCGTCGACGGCACCGACTGCGACGTATTTACCATCACGCTTACAGGTTCTCCGAGCAATTACCAAGGACTGGTCCTGGCGATCAACGTCTCCCATTCGGTCACGCTCAACGATTACGATTTCTATGTTCATAAAGGGGACCTCAGTGGCCCGGTGGTTGCCAGCGCAACCGCGGGCATACCTGAAACTATGGAATCAGCGGTGATTGACCCCACCGTCTCCGGAACTGGCGTCTACACCGTGCATATTGTGGACTCCACGGTAGCTCCCGGCGACCCCTACAGCGGCGTAGCCACCATCACCACTCCGCCTACGGATTCGCAAGCACACGGCACGGCGCCGACTTATTCGAATTACCAATCGCCACCGGGGCTCGGAGACAGCTCCGGCGAGCCTTCGATTGGCGCGAATTTTAATTCCGGCCGCATCATGACCCAGGCAGTGTTTGACACTTTGCAGGTTACATTCAACACCGCCACTTCGCCTGCGACCGCAACGTGGCTCCTGAAAGACGGACCGAACACTAACATCACCACGCTCGACCCCATTTTGTTCACGGACTCTCAGACCGGTCGCACCGTCGTCTCGCAACTTTTTGGCACCACCAGTCTGTCTGCGTTCACCGACAATGATGGCGCGACATACACGGTGAGTCAGGGTGGCGGCATTGCTTCAGGCGTCGATCATCAGACGGTTGGCGGCGGCCCATTTCGTCTATGTACCGCGGACCAGCTGATTGCCACTCCGGTGCCCTGCGCGCAATTAGCGGCGCGAGGCCCTATTACCCAATATCCACACGCGGTCTACTACGCTTCTCAGGATATTGGCGATGCGGAAATGGCGCTGAGCCAGGACGGTGGCCTCACCTATGAAGCCGCGCACCCGATGTACACCTTGGTGGAATGCGGCGGCTTGCACGGCCACATCAAAGTCGCAAAGAGTGGCATCGTTTACGTGCCCAATAAAAGCTGCGGGAGCAATCAAGGTTTGATTGTCTCCATGGATAACGGACTCACCTTCGCGGTGGAACCCGTTACTGGCAGTACCTCAGGCACGAGCGATCCATCCGTGGGAGTTGGCGCCAAGGGGCGCGTGTACTTCGGCTACATTGGCGGCGACGGGCATCCGCACATTTCCGTTTCAGATGACCAAGGCCGTTCCTGGCATAACGATCTGGATGTCGGCGTCCCTTACGCAATTCGCAACGCCGCATTTCCAGAAGTCGTCGCAGGCGACAATGATCGCGCGTCTTTTTTCTTTCTCGGGACACCCTCCGCAGGTGATGCCACCGGCGCGGATACCGGGACGCCGTTTGACGGCGTGTGGCATGGCTACCTGGCTACCACCTATGACGGCGGTAAGAGTTGGTTCACTGTCGACGCAACTCCCACCGATGCCGTGCAACTTGGGGTGATCTGTACGCAAGGAACCACTTGCCCCAGCGGAACGCGAAACCTTCTGGACTTCAATGACGTTACCGTGGACCAGGCCGGTCGGGTCTTCGCCGCGTATACGGATGGCTGCATCACCGCTGCTTGCATAGCCAAAGGCAACAACGCATCTGGCTCTCACACACGTCTGGATAACGATCAGGCCACCAAGGCCACCATCATCCGCCAGTCGACTGGCAAAGGGCTTTTCAAGAGCCAGGATTCGACTAGACTGCAACCTTGACGACCGTTCTCTCGAATGGCGGCGTATTTTGAAACTGCGCCGCCTTTGGCGGCACAAAAAAAGATGGTGCAGAAAAAAATAAATCGAGCCGCGTTGCTTGCATTTCTAGTCCTTAGCCTGACCACTTCGGCTGTCGGCAAACAACCTGCGCCCCAGATTCTGGGCCTCCGTTTGGGAATGCCGTATAACCAAGCGCACGCGCGTCTCAGCGAAATTGGCCAATTCAAGTCAGAAGACGAAGGCCAACAGGTTTGGACCCTTCGCAACGACAAGCATTATCAATACGTCATCATCGGATTTGATCGCGACCGCAATGTGCGCTACGTCACCGTTCTTGCGCGCCCTGACGGGCAGCCGGTCAGCTACGGCGAGGTGGGAAATCTCGCCGACGCAACGCGCACCGGTGGAGCGGGCAATCTACGTTACACCTGGAAAGCAAATGACAAAAAAGGCGGCTTTGAATATCTGGCTATTGCGAAGGGAAAAGACCAGCGCTACCTGAATCGCTACGCGGTCAAGCGGCTGGGAGTCGCGAACGACGAAGACGACAGGTAATTGAGACAGCGGCGATTTGCGAGCCTGCGCCCTTTGCCTCGCTAAACTAATACCGTCCGCAAAATAAAGCTACGTTGTTTCTTCCGACGTACTGTGTCGGTCCATGTCTCGACTTTGGTCTGCTGGTTAAATTTCCTCGACCGGCCAGGCCTCTTTTATTTCGCTGCCCCTCAGCTAGATTTAACGCTATGTTGTTGCTCCCTAATTTAGAGTATCTTCCCGAACGAACTGTAAGAGTTCCAAGGAAAATATGCGAAGCACTTTTTTCTCTGTAGCGGCGGGTGTGCTGCTGACTCTTATGGCGGTGCTGGCCGGTGGCGCAGCGCTGCGTGAGTCTGTCACCGTCGACGAGGTGGCGCATATCGGCGCTGGAGTCAGTTATCTGCAAAAGCTGGATTTGCGATTCAACGAAGAACATCCGCCGCTGCCCAAAATGCTGGCCGCGCTGCCGCTGGTCTTGCGCGGGACGCACGCGAATTATTCACACATCTCGTGGACGTTCAGCGACGCGTTTTTCCCGGCCTACCTGGGGCAATGGGTCTTCGGTGAATCGCTCCTAACAAAGTGGAATGACCCCGTTAGCACGCTGGCGTGGGCTCGCGCACCGATGCTGGTTGTAGCCCTAATCCTCGGTTGGGTTCTATTCGTCTATGCGCGAAAGCTTGGCGGTGACTGGGCCGGGCTGCTTTGTCTCAGCTTGTATGTCAGTACGCCGGCGTTTATCGCTTTCGCCCCGCTTGTTCATACCGATATGGCGGTGACACTTTTCTCGTTGATGACGTTGTGGCGTTTTGCGGAGATATGGCGAAACCCGATTCGCAAGAACGCCGTCCTTTTTGGGATATGCCTGGCCGCTGCGCTTCTTTCGAAATTTACTGCGATTATTTTATTTTTTGCCTTCGTGGTTTTTGCTTTGAGCAGGCGCTGGCGCCCGGTCTCTGGCCAGCCCATTCCTAAGGATGAGGTCCGTACGTGGCGGCGAAGGCGCTGGCGTGTAACTCTTCAGGGCATTCTGTGGGCGGCGCTCATCGTTTATCTTTTCTATTTTATATTTTCCATCCACCAGCCGACGACTGCGCTTGACCGCCTTGGCCATGGAGCAGCGACGGAACCTTTGCGGCGAATACTTATGCCGCCGTGGCTGTATATCCGAGGTGTGTTAATAGTCCTGATCACCGCAAGCCGCCCAACGTATATCCTCGGCCACTCATATCCGCACGGGGTGTGGTTCTACTTTCCGATAGTATTCTTGTTTAAATCCGCTCTCGGATTTCTCGGACTGCTGGCACTGGCGCTTAGTTGTGGCCTAACACGGAAGCGCAGCGGGGACGACGCGAACACGCCAGCAATTCCTGGGAAATTTGCGATTCATTGGCGCGTACTGTGGGTATCTCTGATTGTTTTTACGGGGTTCTGTTTGTTGAGCAGGCTGGACATCAGCATTCGCCATTTCAGTATTCCGCTTGTGCTGCTCATCCTGCTGCTCGCCCCGCTGCCGCGAATGATCGAACGGCTTCACTATTCCAAGCCTAACGGCGCACGCTTTGTAGGCGCGCTTGCCGTGGTTTTGACTTTGAGTTGCCTGTTCACCGCGGTGCGCACCTATCCATATTATTTTCCTTACATCAATGCGTTAAGTTTCGGGCGGCCAGGATATGTATTGGTCAACGATTCCAACCTCGATTGGAATCAGTCGCTCCCGGAAGTCAAAAAGTTTGCCGAACAGCACGGTCTGCAGAGCATCAATCTGGATGAGTATGGATTTACCGATGCTACGGTAGACGTGCCGCAATCTAAAATCTGGGATTGTCAGACGCCGTCCGCGGCGGATGAGGGAAAGTGGGCGGCGGTCTCCGCAAACATGATCATGGACGGGCACAATTGCCCATGGCTGCTGCAGTATGAGCATCTGCCCCTTGCCGGCGGCAGCATGTATGCGGTGCACTTACCTGATCATATTCCCGAGGTTGGCGGCGTAGGCGGCCCGCCACGTCCTTCCGAATTTCGCGAATTTGGCGGAGCGCCATTCGATATGCGGAGTTTTTTCCTGAACGTCATCCGCCAACCCGAAACACTTCCGCAAGCGTGGGATGAGATGCAAGCCAGGTTCAAATCTATGAACAAGCCTCAATCAAGCCCGGCGGCGCCTTAAGCCCTAATCGTTCTTTAGGATTCCGACCAGACCGCCAGCTCGTTGCCGTTGGGGTCGATGAAATGAAAGCGGCGGCCTCCCGGAAATGAGAAAATCTCTTTGGAGATTTTGCCACCCGCCTTGCGAACTGTTTGCTCCATTGTCTCCAGGTCGTGAGCGTAAATCACAATCAGCGCGCCTCCCTGTATTGCCGCACGCTCTTTGCTAAAACCGCCATAGAGGCGGCCGTCTTCGAAACTTGTATAGTCCGGCCCGTAATCCGTGAACTTCCAACCGAACACTTCGCCATAGAACAACTTGGTCTTGCTGATATCCGTCCCTGGAAATTCGATGTAATCCATGCGCCCATCATTCGATTTATCCGGCACGGTATTTCTCCCTTACTCAGATCAACGCGTTTGCTATGCAATCAGACCCGGCGCAATCTGGCAACAGAATTATTCGACGTATTCCGAGAAAAGGAGACTTCGTCGACTCGCAATGAAACAATCTAGGGCTTGGCTTGACTGGCTGCGGAGTGCGGGCTGCCGAAGCCGATTTCGAGCGGCGTGTCTTTGGGGAAGACCACTTCTTTGCCGCGCGAGAGGAAGTTGGTGTACACCGAGGAGGACGCGCCGTACACACCGAGAGCGATCGAAACCGGTTGAGATTTCGCTCCCAAACTAATTAGCGCTCCCACCAATCGGAAGCCGGAGCCGCCCGCCGCGGTGCGCACGCCTGGATCGCCCGCGTTGTCCACTGTGCCATGTTCGTCATCCGTATGCGAAGCAGCAGCGGCTAGCATGATTGCCACTCCAGTGGAAAGATAGCGCGTCTTGCTGTCGGTAGTGCGCGCGCCGCCTTCTTCGTCCAGCACCATATGATCGCGTTTGTCGACATCGACGCCCTCGATGTTGCCAGTCATGCGCACATTGCCGCGGTGGGTAAGTTCGGGCCGTGTTTCGTTCGCGCTACTATTTTGTGCCACCAGCTTTGGAGCTGTCTCGGCAGCCGCGCGTTCCGCTTCCGCGGGAATTTCTATGCGCTCGAAGATCAGGCGCAGCTCACCGTTGTGATGAAACTTCTGGGCTGCCTTGGCTTGCACGACCTGGCCGAGGATTCGACTGTTCACCGGCAAAATTAATTGGTGCGTAGGTGAATACAGCGGTTCGGTCAGCACGGCTTCAACACGAGTTCCACGTGTCGCGGTAGCGGAGCTAACTTCGCCGGTGAGGCGCGCCTTCAACGTGGTGTTGGGAGGTAAAGCGCTTGCCAGAGCGGTGAGATCGTCGGAGGTGCGGTGAATTTCGCCAAACGATAGAGCGCTGTCGAGGTCGGCGTTGAATCGCGTCCCGGGCTCGATGTACTGGTGGCGATAGGGCGACTGCGCCACAATGTAGCGTTTCAAGCGGTCCATTTTTCCCGGAGCGGTCACTTCCTCCCATGATTCGTGAATTTGATCTTTGGCTTCGTTAATTTTACCTTTCCCAGCCTCAGTGGCGCCTTGTGCAGCGGTCTTTTGTTTTTCCGCGGCGGTGCTCAGATGTACGACCTGCGCGGTACCGGCCGTAACCGTGGTGGTCACGGGAAGTTGCCGGCCGTCGGGGAGGGTCACAGTATCAAACGCCACGCCATATTTGTGGAATGGCGAAAAATCGCCGTTGGCGTACGACATAGTTCGCCGAACGGCCGTCACGTTGTCGACTTTTATGACGTGTCCGGTGGCGACGCTGCCTGCGGGAATCACCGGCTGGTCGAAAGCATAAACGGTCTCGACGACTTTCCCGTGGACCGCATCTCCGGGATGGGAAATGCGAGTGCGCTGATCGAGGGCGATGCGTAGCGTGGTGCCTTCCGGGACACGCAGATCGATTTTCGCGGTGGGTTTTATAACGGCCTCGGTGTCGGCGTCATTTTCATTTTTGGCTAACGCGGGAACGCACATGGAAGGCGGCGCGTCCGGCGCGGGCGCTTCGAGGCAACCGCCATGCTGTTGCTCTTGTGCAGCCGTTTGAGATTCGCCGGGCTTGGTTTGGGCCGAAACAACGGTCGCCAACGAGGGCAAAAGGAAGATGGAATACACCATACGACAGGACCAGGGCATTTATGTTTCCTTAAAGCATCTTCGGGGGGAGAAAATGCAATTGCAATATTGTCGTTACTGAAATAACAACATAACCCGCTGCGAATACTTTGTCTACCGGCATGCACACACGGGCGCTGAAGCCATGGATGCACTTTGTCATGCAAAGAGTTGCCGCCCACTGGGGAAGTATTGTGGGCTTGAAAATCGCGGGTGTTAGTTTGAACCGGCCGGCGTTCGCTTTAGATACTACAATTACTTCTTGGGTTTTTGCGCGGCGTCTTGCGATTTCTGGTGTGCGAACTGGGACGCTTCATGGGCTTTGAAAGAAAACTCCATGGCCCGCTTGGAGAGTTCGTGTCCGGTCAGGTGATCTTCTTTACCATGATGCACTGCGGCGGCGCGATGGGCGTGCGCGGCCTGTTCGTGAAATTCAGCGGCGCGTTGATGTGAATCGTTTGGCATGATGGTCCTTTTTTAGCAAAGCTAAGGGATATGCCCGTTTTAGCACAGGCTGAGTGATATGGGCGCAAATTTTATGGGTTCAGCGTGCCGCGAGGCTGTACTGTATTGAACTCATCCAGGTGCATCCGATCCTTTAGCGCGAGAGCAACATGGCGAAATATTTGAGGAGCCGAGTGACTTACATCGGTTGATTACATTGGTGACGTATTTATGGTCATTCTGGTGATGGGCATCGAAGGGACGGGCAAGACTACCGTGGGGAAACTCCTGGCGGAGCGGTTGCGCTGGGAATTTGCCGATGCTGACGATTTTCACTCCGCTGCCAATAAAGAAAAAATGAAACAAGGGATCGCGCTGACCGATGCGGATCGCGCGCCGTGGCTTGCGGCCATCCGTGCGCAGATCTGGCGCTGGATCGCGGCGAAAAAAAACGGAGTGATTACTTGCTCGGCGTTGAAACAAAGTTATCGCGATGAGTTGTTGTCGCCGCCTGACGGCCAAGCTGGGAATGCAGATGAAATCAAAACGGTGTACTTGCACGGGACGTATGCGCTGATTGCCGAGCGGTTACGCCAACGTCAGGGGCACTTCGCTGGCGAAGCCCTGCTATCAAGCCAGTTCGCAACGCTGGAAGAACCGCGTGACGCCATTAGCATCGATGTTGATGAGACACCAGAGCAAATCGTCGATGAAATTATGGGACAGCTGAATCTGGGTAACGTAAGTGCTTGAGGGCTTAGTGCGCGCGACAAGGCAAGACCCAGGTTCAACCTCAACTGCGAACCTGGGCACCCTACCACAACACCCGACCACAACACGGGGTTATGAAGTTGTATTGGCGTCGACGCAGTTGCGACGGCGCCGTGCAGAAGGCGCTCGAAATTTTGGCGGTTGTGACAAAGTAATCTGTAATGCCCTCGACAGAGAACCCCGGGTCCGCGGGCCTCGCGGTATTCGGTTTCCGAAATTTTCGCTTGTTTCAGGTTGCGCGGTTCTGCATGGTTCTCGCACTAGAAATGCAATCAGTGGCGGTGGGCTGGCAGATTTACGAGATCACGCATCGCGCGTTGGATCTTGGCTATGTAGGCCTGGCGCAATTTTTGCCGGGGATTTTGCTTTTTCTGGTTTCCGGCCACATTGTCGACAAATTCGATCGACGGGCCATCCTGGTGTTGTGCTATTGCGGTTATACGTTGTGCTCTGCTTTGTTGCTGACGGTGGCGTTACGGGCCGGCAAATCAGTAGGGTTGATTTACTGCATTTTGGTTTTTATCGGGGTGGTCCGATCATTCAACGCGCCGGTCAGCCGCGCCATTCTCCCGCAGCTCGTGCCGGAGCACCATTTCCCGAGCGCCGTTGCGTGGACCTCCAGCGTGTACCAGGCTGCCACAATTCTGGGTCCCGCGGTTGGCGGGGTAGTGTACGCGGCATTTCACGGCCCAGCCTTCGTATACGGGGCGTCCGCGGCAGCGGCCAGCGTCGCTGCGCTGTCCACCATGCAAATCAAAACCACTGCAAGAACAAGAAACCGGGAGCCGGTGAATCGCGATTCCATGCTCGCGGGGTTCAGATATATCTGGCAGCAGAAATTAATTTTGGGATCGATTTCGCTGGATCTTTTTGCGGTGTTGCTTGGCGGAGCTGTCGCGCTGCTTCCGGTTTATGCGCGTGAAATACTCAGGACCGGACCGTGGGGACTTGGCTTGCTGCGCAGCGCGCCAGCGTTAGGAGCAGCGACGATGGCGCTGATTCTGGCGTACCGGCCGATGCGGCGAAAAGCTGGACGCACCATGTTGTGGTGCGTTGCGGGATTTGGGTTGTTCACGGTGTTATTTGGAATCTCGCACAACCTGGTGTTGTCGCTGATCGCACTGGTGTTCGTCGGCGCCACGGACATGGTGAGCGTCATCGTGCGCGCCACGTTGATTCAAGTACACACGCCGGACGAGATGCGCGGGCGCGTGAACGCCGTGGACATGATTTTCATTGGGGCGTCCAACGAGTTCGGGCAGTTTGAATCAGGATTAACTGCGCACTGGTTCGGGACTGTGCCAGCCGTGGTGCTAGGCGGGATCGGCACACTAGTCGTCACCGCGCTGTGGGCCTGGCGATTTCCGGAGTTGCGCAACGCGGACCGCTTAACGGACGTTCGGCGCGATCCAGGCGGCGTTCGGGCGGGTTAACGGGTCAATTGAGGACAGGAAGAGGAAGAGAGATCCCTCCACTGCGCGGGCCGACTCCTTCGCAGGAGCGAAGGAGAAGAAAAAGCGTCGGCCCGCTCCGGTCGGGATGACCGTTTTTTAATTGGCGTCGGCCCGCTTCGGTCGGGATGACCGTTTTTTAATTGGTGCGGGCCCGGTTCAGACGGGGTGACCGTTTTTTATTTTGTGTCGGGCCGCTGCGGATGAGATTTTTCTTGATTTGGCGCGAACCTGGGGCGCTCTGGCTGGTTAGCGCGTTGGCGGTACGGGAGTGGGTTTCGCGGGAATTACCGGCGTCGCTGACGGCTCGCTACTGAGCAACGCGGCTTTGACAGCGGGCGAGATTTTGTCGGCGTTTTTTACCAGCACACTGACCTGCCAGATTTGGGGCTCGGTTAGCTTGCCTTTGAAGCCGGGCATGCCGGTCATGCGGATGCCGTTTTCCGCTTTCCAATAAGTTTCCCAGGCTTCGTCATCGGTGACGCCCTTGCCTTTGAAAAGTTGCGGCGGTTCCGGGGCCATGCCTTCGGCAATATTGGTCTTGGGCTGATCAGGCAGCCCGTGGCATACCGCGCAATTCTGCTTGTAGACATCCGCGCCAGCCATGTAACTCGCTTCATTCTCGGGGACCTGCGGCGCGGGATGGGGTAATTTCTTGAGATAGGCGTCGAGACCGATGTGCGCGAGGGTTCTTTCAAAAGGCATGGGTGGGGCCGTGGTTGCCACGGGCGCGCTGCCGGTTGAAAAATACAGGTAAACGCCGACGATCACGAGCACAATTCCGAGCAACATTCCTACGAAGAGGGCTCTGAACATTTTGTCTCCGGTGGTTTTTTTATCGCAACGCGTTAATTCGGACGCGATCCGCGAGTCCCGGCTGAAAAGATGGACCAGTAGGGCGTTAGTCTACGATTTTCGCCTCGATTGTGCACCCTCGAATTTCGAAATAAGGAAAATTTCGGGAAAAGTGATGCTTTGTGAGTCCAAGAGGCTCAAGTGTTTTAGTAACCTTTTCAAGTTGGGAACCGTCTTATCTAGAGGTGGAGCACTGTTTTGGGGTACGCTGTATCTCCCCCGGAAGTCTGCGGTTAGGCGAAAGTCTCTCTCAGGCTACTTTCCAAAATTTGGTAATTTAGTTCTTCAGGAGTGCGTGAATGGCCCATCTGGAATCCATGGACCTGCCCGAGCCAGTTGCCAGGGAACCCTTTGACAACCAAGAGACGGCTCGCCGGCCGGTAAAAAGCCGCTGGTGGGTGTGGCTTTTGGTCCTGGGGGTGTTGGCCGTAGGAATCTGGTACTACCGCACTGGGCATTCCAAGACCCAAGCCGAGAATTCGGGCGCCAATGCCCCGGGTGCCCCCAGAGGATATGGCCAAAATGGCGCACCTGGCTTCAATCCCATTGTGCCCGTAGTGGTGGCTACCGCGCAGCATGGAGACGTACCGATTTACTTCTCGGGACTGGGCACTGTGACGGCCTACAACACCGTAACGGTGCATAGCCGTGTCGACGGGCAATTAATCAGCGTAGCTTTCAAGGAAGGGCAATTTGTACATCAAGGGGATGTGCTGGCGCAGATTGATCCGCGGCCGTTCCAGGTAGTCCTTGAGCAGGCGGAAGGCGCGTTGGCAAAAGACCAGGCGCAACGCAAAGACGCCGAAACAAATTTTGAGCGCTACAAACTGTTGTTTAACGAAGGGGTAATTCCCAAGCAACAATTGGATACGCAACAAGCGCAGGTAGGCCAGTTTGACGGGGCCATCAAGACCGATCAGGCCACGATCGATAGCGCAAAATTGCAGTTGTCGTTCACGCATATAACGGCGCCGATCAGCGGCCGGATCGGGTTGCGTTTAGTTGATGCAGGAAACATGGTGCACGCTGTTGATCCCGGTGGCCTGCTGGTGATTACGCAATTGCAGCCTATCTCGGTGGTTTTCAGTCTGCCGCAAGATCAATTGCCACAGGTGGTGGCGAAGTTGCGGGCCGGTGGGCAGCTTCCCGTTAACGCTTTCGACCGAGACGATACCGCCAAGATCGCTACGGGGACGCTGGCGAGCATCGACAATCAGATCGATACGACTACCGGAACGTACAAACTGAAAGCTACTTTCTCGAATGACAACAATATTTTATTTCCGAATCAATTCGTGAATGTGCATTTGCTGGTGGATACCAAGCGCAACCTTACCGTCGTGCCGGTCACCGCCATCCAGCGCGGACCGCAGGGCACATACGTGTACGCCGTGGATAAGAATAACGTGGCCAAAATTCGCAGCGTGACCGTCGCGCAGTCCACTAACGAAAACGCGGGCTTGAGCAGCGGCGTGAATCCTGGAGACACAGTGGTCATCGATGGCCAGGATAAGCTGCAAGATGGAAGCCAGGTAAATCCAAACTTCGGAACGCCGCGCCGGGCCACGAATCCAGCAGCGGGAAATAATCCCAGCGCAACGCCAGCGCCGAACGCTCCGCCCAATTCCACCGCTCAGCCTTCCAGAGGCGCCACGCGATGAACCTTTCGCGGCCGTTTATTTTGCGGCCGGTGGCGACCACGCTGCTGATGGTCGGCATCCTGTTGGTGGGATTCGTCGCTTACCGGCAGCTGCCCGTTTCCGCTCTACCGCAGGTCGATTACCCGACGATACAAGTGCAGACGTTTTATCCAGGCGCCAGTCCGGATGTGATGGCGTCTTCGGTGACTGCGCCCCTGGAACGGCAATTCGGGGAAATCCCCGGACTGAACCAGATGACCTCCACGAGCTCATTCGGCAGCTCGATTATTACTTTGCAATTCGGGCTGGACTTAAACATCGATATTGCCGAACAGGAAGTGCAAGCGGCGATTAATGGCGCGTCGAATTTGTTGCCAACCGGGCTGCCGAATCCGCCGATTTACAGCAAGATCAATCCCGCCGATGCGCCGATTCTTACCCTGGCGCTGACTTCGAATTCACTCGCGTTATCCAAAGTTGAAGATCTTGCCGACACCACGCTGGCGCAGAAAATTTCTCAGTTGTCGGGTGTTGGGCTGGTCAGCATCAGTGGCGGTCAACGTCCGGCGGTGCGGGTGCAGGCGAATCCCACTGCGCTGGCGTCTTACGGGCTGAGCCTGGAAGATTTGCGCACCGCGCTGAGCCAAGCCAATGTCGACCAGGCCAAGGGAACGTTTGATGGCAAGCATCAGGCGTACACCATCGGCGCGAACGACCAACTCATCGGCAGCGACAGCTACCGGCCGATCATCATCGCGTATCGCAATGGCGGAGCGGTCAGGCTAACGGATGTGGCTACGGTTGTGGATGGCGCTGAGAATGTTCGGCAAGCCGCGTGGGCCAATAAAACTCCCGCGGTCATTCTGAATATTCAACGCCAGCCCGGCGCGAATATTATTTCTGTTGTCGATCGCATCAAAAAACTTCTGCCGCAACTGCAATCTTCTTTGCCCGCCGCGATTCATGTGAATATTCTCACCGACCGCACTACCACGATTCGCGCCTCGGTCGCCGATGTGCAATTTGAATTGATGTTGACCATCGGCTTGGTGGTGATGGTTATTTTTCTTTTTCTGCGCAGCGTGCGCGCCACCATTATTCCCAGCTTCGCGGTGCCGCTTTCTATTGTGGGCACGTTTGGGGTGATGTACCTGCTGGGCTACAGCCTTAACAATCTTTCCTTGATGGCGTTGACCATCAGCACTGGCTTCGTGGTGGACGATGCCATCGTGATGATCGAAAACATCTCTCGCTACATCGAGCAAGGCGAATCACCATTACAAGCGGCGCTGAAAGGTTCGTCGCAAATCGGATTCACGATTTTGTCGCTGACGGTATCGCTGATCGCGGTATTGATTCCGCTGTTGTTCATGGGCGACATCGTGGGCCGGCTTTTCCGCGAGTTTGCTATCACCCTGGCGGTAACGATTTTGGTTTCCGCTTTTGTGTCGCTGACGTTGACGCCGATGATGTGCGCCAAGCTTTTGCGGCACCGGCCGCGCGAACAGGAGGGGTGGTTTTACCGCAAGTCGGAAGATGCGTTCAACCGGGTGATTGCGGGGTATGGCCGCACGCTGAAAGTGGTGCTGCAATATCGCGGCATCACGCTGTTGGTCACGGTTGGCACTCTGGTCGCGACCATTTTGCTTTACATCTACGTTCCCAAAGGATTTTTCCCGGTGCAGGATACCGGCGTGATCCTGGGAGTTTCCGAGGGTCCGCAAGATGTTTCGTTTCCGGCGATGGCGCGGAGGCAACAGGCGTTGGCCGACGTTATTTTGCGCGATCCCGCGGTGGAGAGTTTGTCTTCCTTCATCGGTGTCGACGGCACCAACACCACGCTGAATAGCGGGCGCATTCAAATTAATTTGAAGCCGCTGGAGCAACGCAAGATTAATGCCAGCGACGTGATTCGCCGTTTGCAGCCAGAGGTTGCAAAAGTCGATGGCGTGTCTTTGTTTATGCAGCCGGTGCAGGACCTGACGGTAGAAGACCGCGTAAGCCGCACGCAGTTTCAATACAGCCTGGAAGATGTGGACGCAAAAGAGTTGGCGTACTGGACGCCACGGTTTATCGAAAAGCTGCAGGCCGTTCCGGAGATTCGCGATGTTGCCAGCGACCAACAAAACCAAGGGCTGCTGGCCACGCTGACCATTGATCGCGACACGGCCGCGCGGCTCGGCGTGCTGCCCGCGGATATTGATAACACGTTGTACGACGCTTTCGGGCAGCGTCAAGTCTCGACTATTTTTACGCAGCTCAACCAGTATCACGTGGTGCTGGAAGTCGATCCGCAATTTCAGCAGGATCCGGATGCGCTTAAAAGTATTTATGTGCACTCTTCTACCGGACCCCAAGTACCGTTGAGCGCGTTTACGCGCATGGAGCCGGGAAGCACGCCACTCACGCTGAATCATCAAGGGCAATTTCCGGTGGTGACGTTGTCGTTCAACCTAGCGCCGGGTGCGGCGTTGGGCGACGCGGTAAACGCGATCAACAAAATTAAGAGCGATCTAAATATGCCGCCCAGCATTCAGGGGCTTTTCCAAGGCACCGCGGCGGCGTTTCAAAATTCGCTGGCCAACGAGCCTATCCTGATATTGGCCGCGCTCATAACCGTGTACATCGTGCTGGGCGTTTTGTATGAGAGCTACATTCATCCGATCACGATTTTATCCACGCTGCCATCCGCGGGAGTCGGCGCGATTTTAGCGCTGCTGCTGTGCCGCACGGAATTCAGCGTGATTGCGTTGATTGGAATCATCCTGCTGATCGGCATCGTCAAGAAAAACGCCATCATGATGATCGACTTTGCGCTGGAGGCCGAGCGCAAGGAAGGCATGGCGCCGCTGGAGGCGATTTACGATGCGTGCTTGCTGCGCTTTCGGCCGATCATGATGACTACCATGGCGGCGTTGCTGGCGGGCTTGCCGCTGGCTTTGGGCACGGGCGTGGGAGCGGAATTGCGCCGCCCGCTGGGAATCACGATTGTGGGTGGCTTGATTTTGAGTCAGCTGCTGACGCTATATACCACGCCGGTGGTTTATCTGGCTTTTGACTGGCTTGCGCATCGATTCAAGTTTCGCATTGGCAATCCCATGGAAGATTCTGGTGATGGACACGCGCCCAGTCCGGCGCGGGGAGATTAGCTGTGCACCTTACTTCCAATTTCTCCGCTCCGTTCATACGCCGGCCGGTAGCGACTTCGCTGATTACCATTGCGATTTTTCTTTCTGGAGCCGTGGCGTTTAATTTTTTGCCGGTGGCACCTTTGCCGCAAGTGGACTTCCCAACAATTTCGATTGGCGCAGGATTGCCCGGGGCCAGCCCGGAAACGATGGCGTCGGCAGTGGCCACTCCGTTGGAGCGGCAATTTGGGCGCATCGCGGGCGTCACGCAGATGACGTCTTCGAGCGGACTGGGGAACACCGGCATCGTTTTGCAATTTGATTTGAATCGCGACGTGAATGCGGCGGCGCGCGATGTGGAGGCGGCGATCAACGCGGCGCGCAGTCAACTGCCAGCCGATCTTCCTTACCAGCCAACTTATCGCAAGGTGAATCCCGCGGACGCGCCCATTTTGTTGCTGTCGCTCACTTCCGACAACGTGCCGCCAGCGGAAATTTATGACGCGGCCGATTCCATCTTGGCGCAAAAACTGGCGCAGATAAACGGGGTTGGGCAGGTGTTCGTGTGGGGCAGCGCGCGGCCCGCGGTGCGTGTGGAAGTAAATCCCACGCAGTTAAACAGCTATGGCGTGAGCTTGGAAACGGTGCGCAAGGCGTTGCAGTCCGCGAATGCCAACCTGGCCAAAGGCTCGGTCTCTAACGATAAAAAAACCATAAACATTACCGACACTGACCAGATTTTTAAGGCTTACGAATATAAGCCGCTGATTATTGCCGGGCACGCAGGATCGGCATTGCGACTGCAGGATGTGTCGCAGGTTGTGGATTCGCTCGAGGATACTCGCAACCTGGGTCTCGCCGGCGGGCAACGGTCGGTGATTCTGGCTGTCTTCCGGCAACCGGGCGCGAATATGATCGCCACCGTCGATCGCATTCTGCCGATGCTGCCCATGTTGCGCGCTTCCATCTCGCCTTCGCTGCATTTGAACGTGCTCATTGATCGCACCACCACCATCCGGTCGTCGGTTCACGATGTGGAGGTGGCGCTGATCATCTCCATCCTGCTGGTGATTTTCGTGGTGTTTGCGTTTTTGCGGAATGTGTGGGCAACAATAATTCCCAGTGTGGCGGTGCCGCTTTCTTTGGTCGGCACTTTTGGCGTGATGTATCTATGCCACTACAGCCTCGACAATTTGTCGTTGATGGCGCTGACCATTTGTACTGGATTCGTCGTGGATGACGCCATCGTGGTGATTGAAAATATCGCGCGGCATATCGAATCAGGAATGGCTCCTTACGCCGCCGCGATGAAGGGCGCCAGTGAGATAGGTTTTACGGTCATTTCCATGAGCGCGTCGCTGGTCGCGGTTTTCATTCCCATCTTAATGATGGGCGGCATTGTGGGGCGGCTCTTCCGCGAGTTTGCGGTGGTACTCAGCGTGGCGATCGTGGTGTCGTTGTTTATTTCGCTGACCACCACCCCGATGATGTGCGCGCGGTTTTTGCGGCACGACACCGGACGGCACAACCGGCTGTACCGTTTTTCAGAGCGGTCCTTCAATCGGCTGTTGAGCACGTACGATTTTTCGCTGAAGTGGGTGCTGCGGCATCAGTTCTTGATCCTGCTGCTCACCATCGGCACGGTGTGCCTCAACCTTTATTTATTCGCGATAACGCCAAAAGGATTTTTCCCGCAGCAAGACACCGGGCGCATCGCGGGGCTGATTCAAGGGGATCAGGACTTGTCTTTCCCGGCCATGACGGAAAAGATGCGCGCGTTTACCGACATTGTCTTGCAGGACCCGGCGGTGGACACGGTGGCCTCCTTCGCCGGCGGCGGCAACGGTGGCGGCACGGCGCGCATGTTCGCCTCGTTGAAGCCGTTGAAAGAGCGCAAAATCAGCGTCGATGAAGTGATCGGGCGCATTCGGGAAAAGACCGCGGCGATACCGGGCGCCTCGTTGTATTTGCAGGCGGTTCAGGACCTCGGTATCGGCGGACGATTTGGCGGTGCGCAATACCAGTACACCTTGCAGGCCGACAATCTTGACGACCTGAATCACTGGGCGCCGATCATTATGGAGCGCATGCGCGCGATTCCGGAATTGCGGGATGTAAATAGCGATCAGCAAATGAAGGGACTGCAGACGTCTCTATTGATCGATCGCGACACAGCTTCGCGCATGGGCGTGAATGTTCTGGATATCGACAACACTTTGGCGGACGCATTTGGGCAACGCCAGGTTTCGAATATTTACAAAGGGATGAATCAGTATCACGTGGTGATGGAAGTTGCCCCCGAAGCGCAGGAGGGTCCGCAGGCGCTCAACACCATTTATGTGCCTTCGAAGAGCGGGAAATTGATTCCGCTCAGCGCCTTTGCGCGTTACGAGCCGAGTAATACCGCGCTGTCCGTGAATCACCAGGGCGTGTTTCCAGCCATCACGCTGTCATTCAATCTTGCACCGGGGGCTTCATTGGGCCCGGCTGTGGAGCATATCGAAGCGGCGCAGCGGGAGTTGCGGGTTCCCTCCACAGTGCACGAGATGTTTCAAGGCAATGCGCAAGCGTTTCAGGATTCACTGGCCACGGAAGGAATATTGATACTGACTGCTTTGGCCGCTGTGTATATCGTGCTCGGCATTCTTTACGAAAGTTACATTCATCCGATTACAATTTTGTCCACCATTCCTTCGGCGGGCATTGGCGCGTTGCTGGCGATTCGCTTCATGAAGTCGGATCTGAACATCATTGCGCTGATTGGAATTATTCTGCTGATCGGCATCGTGAAGAAAAACGCGATTTTGATGATCGACTTCGCGGTGCAAGTGGAACGAGAAGGGCACAAGTCCCCGGTGGAAGCGATCTACCAAGCGTGCCTGTTGCGCTTCCGCCCCATTTTGATGACTACCATGGCGGCACTGCTTGGCGCGCTGCCACTGGCGTTGGGTAGCGGCGTAGGTTCCGAATTGCGCCGGCCGCTGGGTATCACCATCGTCGGCGGATTAATTCTCAGCCAGATGCTTACGCTGTTCACCACGCCGGTGGTGTACATCTACATGGACCGGCTGCAAACCTTTATTCAAAGCCTGCGAAAGCACGGCGCGGCTGCCACAACTCCAGCACACGCACAAAGCGACTAAGCGGCTGCTTACGGCTTTGTCAACGGCAACGGTTGATCCGCGTCTATGTCGGACTTCACGGCGACTACGCCTGCTTCATTTACGTGCGAAATCGCGCTTGGTCTCGTCAGGTAAACCAGAAACGGCGACACTTCAAACGGCATCTTTTCGTAGTCCGCGACGGAGCCTTCCGATTCCAACTTGCGCAACAATAGGCGGTCGTCCCAGGGCTGAAGAATGATGCGTCCGCCGATTGGCAAGGCTGCCAGGACATTGGCGGGCGGCTTCGTGCCCGGCTGCTGCGATGCTTCAGCTGAAGCGATTGTCGAAGGTCCCCGGGATGCTCTCACCCAGGTGCGGGCTGATCAGATTAGGGATTTCCTTGGCGCGCTCCTGCAATGCCTGGAAAAATGCCTGCGCGGATCCGGACTTATCGCGGTACGGAGATTTCTTCAGCAGCTCAGCGCCTTTTTTGTTGGCGGCTTCTTCTTCCTGGGCATTGCGCGCAAAACCAAAATGATGGAAGGTTTCTTTCTCGTCAAAACGCATATGGCTGAAAAACGCGAATTGCGTGTCCATGCGGTGGCCGAGCAGTACGTGGCCGAGTTCATGGGCAAGAACCGCAGCCAGGCTGGCTTCGTCAGGTAACACGTCGATCAATCCGCGGCTCAGCACGATGGTGTGGCCCATGGTAAAGGACTCCAGCGTGGAGGTCATCAGCACGCGGCAGTGAACTTCGGGCTGGATCTCCAGGTCGTTGGTAACTTCCAGATTGTTCACCACGGTTTCGAGGAGCTTATCCACGTCACCGGAAGGCGCCATCAGGCCCATGCGCTGCATTTTCCCGGCAACGTTTTCCTCGGCAAGATGTTCCCATGCGCGTCTGGCGTGCAGCGGGGAATAACCTTTGCCGAGCTCTGCTTGATCTGTTATTTGCGGCCCTTCGATCTCCACGCTAGTGAGGGTTTGTTCCGGATGCTGCTGATTCAGCTCGTAACCCCATAAACGCGTCTGCGCTTTGAAGGCCTGGAAGGCGGAATGTTTTCGTTTGCCGTACTGCACGTTGCCTTCCTCGCTATACACAAAGGATGGGAGCCATTCGTTTTTCGCGGAGTTGGAGCGCCAGCTGTCAAAGTTAAAATAAAAGCTGCTGGCGTTAGATCCCGTGAATGCGCCGTTGAAGCGAACGATGTGATAGTCCTGATCTTCCACCCAGATGCGGCCTGCAAAACGGCCCTTGCCCGCGCCGGGCATCGGATCAACGTCAAAAATCACGCAGCGTACTTCGCCCAGGAATTCCTTTCCTGCGTAGGTGAACTTGTAGTGCTGGCGGTCGAAGCCGTCCGCATCCAGATAAATCATCTGCAGGAAGCCGCGCGGCAAAAAGTCGCTGGAGAAAAAGCGGCCGACACTGAGTAGCAGTTTGTGTTTTCCGCTGTCATTGATGAGCGGCTCGAGTTCCACGCCCTTGGCTAATTCTGCGCGCCCCAGAAAATATCGGTCTCCGTCGGGAACCGCACCCAGCTCTTTGTCTGGCCGCACCGTCTGGATATAGGTCTCGACCAGCGGCGAATAACGGCGCAGCATCTGCACCTCGGCCTGCTCCTGAGTGACGATTTTGTCGACGACCGCGGTAACGGTGGTGGATTCCGTGGCATTCGAGGCAAAAGGCATAGCTCCCAGCACCAAAGTTGCGGGCAAAATCATTCGTGTGCGCATTCGTTCTCCGAACATTAGTAAGTTTTAAGGATGAGGCGACGAGCTGAATCCTAGCCGCTCGCAACGTTGCTGCCATCTGTCCCAAAGCACAGTTTACGGACAGCCGTCTGCGCGTTTTGCAGGGTGTGCCGACGCGCCAGACAGGCCGGCCGGGGACAATATTTTTGCTTTTCGGTGATAACTCTTTCAAGATAAGCCGACATTCAATCCAACCGAAGGGAAACAAGAGTTATGAATCTCACTGAGACGCCACAAATTGTGACTTGGCCGGAAATGCATTACGTCTTTCTTGAAAAAATTGGTCCGTTTCAAAATACGGCCCCGGCGGCTTGGGGAACTCTGCACAAATCTGTTGCAGCGATCTCTGAGCACAACAAGATCACCGGGTATACGAGCCTCTATAAGGTAGGACCGAAGATTTATCGGGCTGGAGTTTCGCTTGCGGCAGCGCCCCAACATGTGCCTGAGGGCTTGGCCTATGAAAAATTCAAAGGCGGGAAGTACATGAAATTTGTTTTGACCGGGCCGTACTCGGACCTGCCGCAAGCATCCGGCCGCGTATTTGCGATTGTTGCGGAGAAGAAAATTCAACTACGGGACGACTATTGTATTGAGAATTATGCCAACGACCCGAGAACTACACCCGAGGATAAGCTAATCACGGAGATACTGGTCCCGGCGGTGTAGGTAGCTTCGCACCGCGATCAGGATATGTTGGGGATAATAAACTGCAGTCACTTCTCGTTACGAACTGCCGATTAAATAGCCGGTGAGAAAAACCAGCACGCCGCCTACGATGACCTGAAAAGCCGCCTGCAGAAACGGCGTATCCATATAGCGATGGCGAATGTACGCGATGGTAATGAGTTCAATAGCCACGACGACAGTTGCGACGGCCATGGCGACGTGGAAGTTGGAAATTAAGAAGGGAAGCGTGTGCCCGAGTCCCCCGGCGGTGGTCATCAGGCCCGTGGCTCCGCCGCGAATCCACGGAGAGCCGCGGCCGGTCAGTGATCCGTCGTCGGAAAGCGATTCCGCGAAACCCATAGAAATTCCTGCGCCGATGGACGCCGCGAGCCCTACGAGAAAAGCTTCCCAGCTCTTATGAGAAGCGAACGCTGCGGCAAATAATGGCGCGAGCGTGGAAACCGAGCCGTCCATCAGTCCGGCGAGTCCGGGCTGCACGACCTGTAACAAGAACAGCTTGCGATGCGATTCGTCTTCTTGCGCGCGGGCATTTTCGGTCAGATGTTTTTCTTCCAGGTCGCCGGCGGTGGCGGAGTGTTTTCGTTCTTCGTCTGCAAGTTTGTTCAAGAGCTCGCGAATGGAGACATCGGTGATGCGCTGTACGGCTCGGTCATAAAACCGCGCCGCTTCCATTTCCATTACACGGGCCTGGCGTCTGGCGACGTTCACGCCCAGTGGGCGCGTCAGCCAGGTGGGCTTGCGGGTCAAAAAGCCTTTCACATTTTCACGGCGAATCAAGGGGATGCGCTCGCCAAAGCGCTCGCGAAACATGGCCATCAGGCGGTCGCGATGGACCACTTCTTCTTCGCGCATTTCTTCAAACATCTGCGACGTCGCGGGATATGAATCCCGCAAACCCTCGGCAAACTCCCCGTAAATGCGGCCGTCTTCTTCTTCGGAAGCAATGGCCAGGGCCAGAATTTCTTTTTCGGTCAAATCTCTGAATTTTTTCTGCGCCATCTTGTCCTGGATACCTCTATGGGGAAGAAGAATCGCACAAACAGCGAGAGTAAGTCACCTCACCTGAAGCTGTTCGGGCTACGGAGAACGGCGCTAATAGTGGCGCCGATTTAAACTTCGTCGGAAGAGTGAGAATGGTTAAGCTTGCTACTTATCCCTAAAGTTTCTGTGCCTCAATGATGGAAACCGGCGATTTGGTCCCCACCACCCGCGTCAGGCGGAAACCCGCTCTGGAAAAGAGCTCGCCGAATTCAGCTTCGGTCCGCTCGCGTCCTCCGGGCAGCAAGAGCATCTCGATATCGAGCCACTTGGCCATGTGCGGTTCGTTGCCCGGAGCAATAACGGTCTCCACCAGGATAACCTTGGCATTCTTCGATCCACTGCGGCAGCAGCATTGCAGAATGGCCAAAGCTCGCTCGTCGTCCCAATCGTGGAGGATGCTTTTCATGAAGTAGGCATCAGCTGCGGGAACCGCTTTGAAAAAATCGCCAGAGGCCGTAGTGCATCGTTTGCTCAAACCCAGGTTCTCAATTCCGGGGCCGGCTCCTGCCACTACGTGTTCCAAATCAAAAAGTACGCCATTAATCTGCGGATATTTTAGCAAGATAGCGGTGAGCGAGTAACCGTGACCTCCGGCGACATCGACTAACGTTTTTCCGTTCAGATAGGAAAAATCGTAGGCATCCAGCACCGCCGGAATCAGGGCAGCGCTCAAATTGGTCATGGCGCGGTTGAAAACTTCCGATTCCACTTTGTCCTTCGTTAAGTAATCAAAACAAGCAAGGCCGGTGACGCGCTCGCATACGGTGTTTCCCGTTTCCAACGCGTAAGGCAATTCCGCTTCGATCTTGA
Organism: uncultured Acidobacteriota bacterium; assembly: GCA_963733775.1. GTDB lineage: Bacteria > Acidobacteriota > Terriglobia > Acidiferrales > UBA7541 > Acidiferrum. Next base: position 445,025 of record CAVTEE010000009.1, read on the forward strand.
AATGAAACGGATCGGCGATCCACAGCACCATGTCGCGCATGGAGTTTGGCGCGTCGGCGCACAGCGTTTCCGCGGCAGGGGTTAACTCGAAAACCCGCGACGACGTTTCCCTGAAAACTCCTACGCCAGCTAGCGCGCGCAACGTGCGGTACAACGCATCTTCGTTGGAGTTCGTGGCACCGGCCAGATCTTTAGTGGCGCGCGGCCCATTTTGCATCAAGTCCGGGATGCCAAGTTTCGTCGTGGCATATAGCGCCGCAGACAGGATGTAGCCGCTCGCGATTTGCATTACTCGGTCAAGCGGCGCAGGAGCGGCGACAGGTGTGGACGACATCAGAACCTCCAACAAAAAGTTTTGACTTGTGGGGTCAAAAGTTGGCCGGGATTCTATCTCTCTCGGCTCCAACATGCCAGTGGGCACCGAAAGGATTTAGACCCGGTTTGCGCAGTGCGGCGCGGTCCGATAGAATTTTGGCTGCTGTCCTTCGGCGTGCGGGAGCGATGATGAGTTCTACCACCAATGAAAATGAGCGCATGAATCGACCGCTCGATGTTGTCGATCCGCAAATTGCCGAGTTGTTACGTGACGAAGCGCGCAGGCAGGCCACTGGGCTGGAGCTGATCCCCTCTGAAAACCTGGTCTCCGAGGCCGTGCTGGAGGCCATGGGTTCGATTTTCACCAACAAATACGCGGAGGGTTATCCGGGCAGGCGCTATTACGGCGGCTGCGAATATGCGGACAAAGTGGAACAACTGGCCATCGATCGCGCCAAGGAATTGTTCGGGGCCGAGCATGCCAATGTGCAGGCGCATTCAGGGACGTCCGCCAACGTCGCGGTGTATATGTCCGCGCTGCAACCGGGCGACACCGTGTTGGGAATGAACCTCGCGCACGGAGGACATTTAACGCATGGGCACCCGCTGAATTTTTCCGGACGCATGTACAAATTTGTGCCCTACGGAGTGAAAAAGGAAGACGAGCGCATCGATTATCAGGAACTGGAGAAATTAGCGCAGGAGCATAAGCCCAAAATGATTGTGGCGGGGGCGAGTGCGTATTCGCGAATCATCGATTTTGAGCGCATCGGCAAAATTGCCAAGGCGGCCGGGGCGTTATTTTTTGTGGATATGGCGCATATCGCGGGCCTGGTGGCGGCGGGGATTCATCCGAGCCCGGTACCGCACGCGGATTTTGTTTCCACCACGACGCACAAGACGTTGCGAGGACCGCGCGGCGGATTGGTGCTATGCAAAACGGCCTTCGCGAAAGAATTGGATAAATTGACGTTTCCCGGAACGCAGGGCGGGCCGCTGGTGCACATTATTGCGGCCAAAGCGGTGTGCTTGAAGGAAGCGATGGAGCCTTCGTTTAAGGAATATCAGAAGCAGGTGGCGCTTAACGCCAAGGCCATGGCCGCAGCGATCGCCAAGCGCGGTTTTCGCATTGTTACCGGCGGGACCGACAATCATTTATTTCTGGTGGAGGTGCATTCGCGCGGGATTACCGGGACGGAGGCGGAAAAAGCGCTGGATCGCGCGGGGATTACGGTGAATAAAAATTCCATTCCGTTCGATCCGTTGCCGCCGATGAAAGGTGGGGGAATACGCTTAGGCAGCCCTTCGGTAACCACGCGAGGCTTGCGTGAACCGGAGATGCAGGAGGTAGGCGACTGGGTCGCGGATGTTCTGGAGCATATGGGCGATAGTACTGTGGAGCAGCGTGTGCGCAAACAGGTAGCAGAGCTGGCGGGACGTTTTCCAATTTATGCTGCGCGCATGAATGTTCGTGCCGCCAGCCGCGTGCAAGTAAGCGCTTGATACCCTGCAAAAAAGCATGCGACGCGCGCAAATCGCGAATGCATAAAATTTGATGAATCAAGGCCTTAGTAAATCAGTCCGGCTGTCCCAAGACTGGCCGTTGGGCCAGTAGCTTCCAAAACATTGGGCGCGTAATCTCTCCACTCGCATGGGAATCCTTAACGTAACGCTGCTCGGTCTTTTCGTTCTTGCCCGGCTGGTTCTTCATGTTAAGACCGTTCAACTTTTGCCTGTCGCAATAAGTGGAAAACCTGCTATGGGGGTGGGTTTTAGGGCGGCGTGCGTGCACGAAATTCCCAGATTTCGCAGTGAAACTCGCTAAAGAGGGGACTCTATGACGGAAACGGAAGCCTTCCGGGAATTCAAGACCGGTCTGAATCTGTTGCGCGACAATCATGCGGAAAAAGCTCTTCCGTATATGCGCCGCGCGGTGGACCTCGACCGCAACAATCCATATTACATGTCGTACCTTGGGGTGGTCCTGGCGCGCTCTGAAAGAAAATGGGGAGAAGCGGAAAGGTTGTGCGATTCCGCGGTGAAAATGAAGCGCAATCAGGCGCAGCTCTATCTGAATCTCGCGGACGTGTATAAGACCGCAGGCCGCCGCGACGAGGCGGTGGAAGCTTTACAGGCGGGGATAAAATTCGCGCGCCGCGACGTGCGGCTTAATATCGCGATGAATAAACTGGTGCCACGGCGGAGTCCAGTGTTGAGCTTTCTAGGCCGTACGCACCCCATCAACCGGCAATTGGGAAGAGTTCGACACCGCACGCTGACTATGTTTGGCAAGGGAAAGATCAGTATGGGGAAACCAGTCACGGCTTAATACGCAGCCGGGGGTTTTTTGGGGAAGCGAGCAGAACAGGGCATCCACCAATCCGGGATGCCCTCTTTTTTTGATATGAACTTAGTTCTGTCGGCTTGGCGCGTCGAAAGAATAGCCGGGCTGCTCGGTGATTTCCATCAGGGTTTTGAACCCGATCCCGATCATGCCGTTCTGCAAGCTGTCTTTACGAACGACTTCGGCGAGATATTCGCGGCCAATTGTAGAAGGATCGTTGGGATACGGCATGGTGATAAAAAGGCGCTGGCCCACTTCGTAACCCAGTTCCGTGGTGTGGAAATAAATCCCGCTGCGGGAGACGCTTACGCTGCTGCTCAGATCATCGAAGTATTTCTGCTCAGGATCGGACGGACGAATGCGCATCACCTGAGTGATTTTGCAGCGGCGAGTGCTGCGGCGCTCGGAAATCGGGGACGTGGATGGGCCGCCGGCGATCGATGTCTGGTTCAGGTTCTGCTTCAGGAGTCCGTGCCTGGTTGCCATGGCAAATCACCTCTCCCGCTAAAAAGCTAAATCCTTAGCAAGTGTGCGCCGGGTGCGAAAGTAAAACCATAGCGCGACCGTACCCCACTGACAGTAGCCCCGCCAGAAAATTAGCGTAGTACCTAGGTACCAGAAAGCGAATCGGGGTGTTGATGTAGGAGGATCGAGGGAAAGACCATGTGGTTCCAGATTGGGACTGGTACCGGAGTGGGACCTTACTGTGGGCGGCTATGCTGAATTTGAAAATGCTAACCCTAGTCTTTGCCGGATACCGGCTGGCGCAAACAACCTTTTTAGCTTTATCGGCGCGGTCGGGGAATTGCAGGGTCTCTTACGGCGTCCAGCCTGGCGGAGTTCGCAATCTGTGCGACGGCACCGCAGGAGAGTTCCATGAATCTGGAGACATCGCTAATGACGAACACTAGTGCGCGACGCGGTTTGCATGCAGGGGAGGCAGTGCAAGCGGCTTTGAAAGACAGCAGTAAAGGAAGCGGGAATTACATAACAACGGATTCTCTAAAGTCCCGTGACATGTCCCAAAGCCCGGGAAAGATTCGCGTGCGAGTGGACTCGGGCAACCGGGCGTGGCATGAAGGTTTAACCAGAATGCTGGCGAACCATGGCGGCCTGGACATGCTTGACGGCGGCGTGAATGAAATATTTCGTGTCGAAAAGATTCTTGAAGATTCACCGGACGTATTGTTGCTTACGTCTTGCGGAGATCTCGACAGCGATGTATCGAACATTCGCAAAGTACGGATCGCCGCGCCGGGCGTGCGTATCGTAATGTTCGGTGGCACGGGTGCGGAGCGGGAGTTTCTGCAGTATGTGCGCGCCGGGATCCGGGGTTATTTGTTGATGGGAGCCTCCGTTAAAGATGTGTGGGAAACGTTGGAGGCGGTGCATGCCGGGAAAGCATCCTGTCCGAACTCGCTTTGCGGGCTGTTGTTCAATTATTTCGAGCGCGAGGCGACGAGTTTGCCTTCGGGAGCGGTACGGCAGCAGTTGGGATTGACGCGCCGCGAGCAGCAACTGATTCCGCTGATCGCCGAGGGGCTCACGAACAAGGAAATTGCGAATCGCTTTTGTCTGTCGGAGCAAACGGTGAAGAATCATTTATACCGAATGAAGCATAAGGTCGGCGCGGACAACCGGCTGGGCATCGTACAAACCTGCCATACGCAGGGATTTCTGTTGTAGCTTGCACTGGCAGGGGAGCTAGATTTCTTTCGCCAAAATCACGTGAATTCCCGGAGGCGCGGCTTTTCCGGTTGCCAACATCCGCGTTGCCAGAGTTTCGGCTTTGGTGACGAGACTCTTCTGGATTCGCGTTGGAAGCAAGCGTGAAAGCGGAACTATCGTCTTGGTGGCGAGCTTTTCCCCCAAGCGGTATTCGGCTCGCGGCCCCACCAAAAGGGCAGGTCTAAAGATAATCAGCGAGCGAAGTCGGGCCTTCACCTCGTCTTCAGTGCGGCCCTTGACGCGATTGTAAAAGAGCGTCGAGTTGGCGTTTGCGCCCATTGCGGAAACCAGCGTGAATGATTTTGCGTCGTGACCTTTGGCGATTTTCGCAAAATCTACAATGGCGGCGTGATCGACCTTTTCGAAGTTCTCTTTGCTACCGGCGGCCTTTATGGTTGTGCCAAGACAACAGAAATAGAGTTCGCCGCGAATCTTCGATTCAATGGCAGGTAACTCCGCGAGATCGGAAATCAGCACCTCTGTCAGTTTCGAATTCGAAATGTCCAAAGACCTTCGCGAGACGGAGATCACTTTCGTTATCGCCGAATCAGCAAGCAGATCCCGAACCAGAAAAGACCCGGTAAGGCCGGTGCTGCCGATGAGTGTGGCGATCACGAGTTGATCTTTTCCTGACTCGCAAGCGTCATCCGGGTCAGTCCTTGAGCCAGGCGGCGAGTTCCGTTTGCGCGTTAAAGTGACTGCGTTGCTAGTGTCTTTTGTAATAGCGCTAGCTCAAGCGCTCCATGAGGCTCTTCCAGCGCTTCCAGGCGTCGGCGCGAGCTTTGCGGTCGGCCTCTTTGGCGTCGGGGGCTTCTCCGGCACGCATGAAACCGTGGCCGGCGCCGTCATAGGTGACAGGCTCAAAAGTTTTGCCTGCGGCCTTCATGTTGGCGATGGCGTCGGGTATGGTGGCGCCGATGCGCTGATCATTACCGGCATAGAAACCGTAGACCGGGGCTTTGATTCGCGCCATGGCATCCTTGTCTGGCGGCGGACCGTAAAACACGAACGCGGCGGCAAGATCCGAGCGATTGGTTGCGAAACGGAAAGTCTGGCCGCCTCCCCAACAGAAACCGGCCACGAAAAGTTTACCGTTTGTGGCGGGCAACTTTAGCGCGTAATCGGCTGCGGCATTGAGATCGGCGGTGATTTGATCGGGATTCAAATGATTAATGGCTTCGATGGCTTTATCGCCGGGAAAATCGGAAGTGCGACCACCGTTGGGGGCCATGCCGGAGAGCAGGTCGGGAGCAACGGCGATGTAACCGGCCTCGGCAACTTCGTCGGCAAGCTCCTGGACCCAGTCGGTGAGGCCAAAAATTTCGTGAATGATCAGGACCACAGGCCTTTTGTCTTTCGATTCGGGGTACACGATGAAAGTCTGGACCGCGCGGGAGTCATGTTTGACGGTGACCCATTCGCGATGACGAGGGGATTTCTTGAGTTGGGCCTGGGCCCAGTCCTGGGCGCTGGCCTTTGAGGAAAATAAACTCAGCGCGAAAATTGAGCAGAGAAGTGTAAAGGTGAGACGTTTCATTTTTGGCCCCTCGCGTCTAGCTGCTGCTAAATCAGGCGAGGAGATGATAATGCCGACAGAACTTGCTGGCAAGTTTCGCGGAGTGCGGTGTCGCGGCGCGGCATCGCGGCGACCGCCGCTTCGTCATTTCCGTAGTACCGGGGCTTTTACTTAGTTGAACATTGCAGGCAGGCGACAGAATTGGCTCAGCCGCACAGAGTTTTTTGATTTTAAGGTTCAGCTTTCTGCGGCTGGCTATGAAGTAACAGAACTTCCGCAGCCTGCCGATGGCTCGACAATTGAGTTTTCTGCTTGACAGCGTGCAATGCTCAATATAGTTTCGTGCCACCAAATAGAGTTTGTAGAATTATAGTAAGGTTGCCTTCGGCACAATCCGGAGTGAACGATGTCAGCAGCTATATTGTTGACTGAATTTTTATTTATTCCTTCACGTACTAATCCAACACTGAAAACAGGATTTTGGGGCGAGGAAGTATCGCCATCTTTTTAGGGCTGAACGCACCAGGTGGAGAGTTTAGGAACATTTCTTGGGCATGTTTCAGAGATCAGGCGGCTCCAATCTGTCCGAAGAAGGGAAGCGATATGAACACCCATAGATCGTTACCAACGACACGTGTATCGGGACCGCAACGCGTTGGCCGACAACGGCTTGGCTTCTGGAGCTTGGTGTATGCGTTCCCCTCCGCTCCGGGGGTTATCTGGAAGACCGCGGCGGCGCTTTTACTTTTCAGCGTTTCGGCTTGGGGCCAGGCCACCACGTCGGTGCGCGGCACGATCGTAGACCCGAGCGGCAAGGCGGTGGCCGGGGCCACCGTGGTGCTGGCGAACTCGGAATCCAAGATCGAGCGCACCGCAACCACTGAGGAGCAAGGCGAATATCAGTTTCTGCTTGTGCCTCCCGGTACCTATCATCTAACAGTGACAGCGCCGGGGTTTCGGCGGTACGAGCAGACCGACTTGCAACTGTTGGTTAATACACCAACGACGGTCAACGTACCGCTAAGCATCGGCGGAGCTACCGAGACAGTCACAGTCAGTTCGGAAGCGCCTGCGCTGAATTTAGTGGACGCCTCAATCGGAAATTCCTTTGGCGAAGGACAAGTACGAGAGCTTCCGCTGGAAGGCCGCAACGTCCCAGACTTGCTCACCTTGCAAGCGGGAGTGACCTACACGGGCAACCGTATCGGGGACAAAGATCAGGACACTCGCAACGGAGCGGTGAACGGCGCGCGAAGCGATCAAAGCAACGTCACTCTCGATGGTGCGGACGTGAACGACCAATCCAATGGTTATGCGTTCACTTCGGTCTTGCCGGTCACTCAGGATTCCGTTGAAGAATTTCGTGTGACCACCACCAATTACGGCGCCGATCAGGGGCAAGGCTCGGGGGCGCAGGTCACCTTGGTGACCAAGAGTGGCACCAATAGTTTTCACGGTTCGGCCTATGAATACATCCGGAATACCATCACCAGCGCCAACGACTATCTGGTAAAACAATCCGAGTTAAACAACGGTGAACCGAACAAACCACTGCAGCTGAACCGCAACATCTTTGGCGCGTCAGTGGGTGGGCCGTTTCATAAGGACCGCCTATTTTTCTTCGCGAATTATGAAGGAACCCGCGAGCGCGAACAGCAGCGTGCGGAACGTGTCATTCCGACGCCCTCAATGTGCCAGGGCCTTTTCCGATATTTGAACGTAAATGGCGGGCTCACCACGCTGACCCCCACTGATCTGCAGACCCTGGACCCGCGAGGCATCGGAATTGATCCGGCAATGCTGGATCTGACCGATCACACCGGTTATCTCGACAAGACGTTCTGTACCGGTCGCACGGTAACCAACGATTTTGCCGCGGGTGATGGCTTCAATTATGCCGGATTCGTTTTTCGCGCACCCACCAGCCTGGACAACGATGTCTTCATCGCCCGCCTTGATTATCGTCTCACGGCGGACGGCCGGCATTTGTTGTTCTGGCGGGGCGCGCTCCAGGATTTGCGCAACCCAGGAGCCCCATTCCTGCCAGGCGATGCGCCCGAGCAAACTAACGTCGACCACAGCAAAGGTTTTGCTCTCGGATATACCGCTGTGTTGAACAACAATCTGACTAATTCATTTCTTTGGGGGTACACGCGGCAGAGCTTTGGCGTCATCGGCGATACCAACCACTCGTGGAACACATTTCTGGGGCTTGATCAAGGAATCGTCTATAGCCACAATTTCCAGGTAGGCTTGCACAACCTGAAGGATGATATGTCATGGACTAAGGGGACGCATGCCTTCCAGTTTGGGGGAGTCATCGGTTTGGCTCGCGATCCCCGCACGAGTTATCTACACTCCAATAACCTCGGTCTTGGCACAACCAACTGGACGTCTCCGATTGGCTTCTCCTTTACTTCCAGCAGCCTGGACCCCACGAATACCAGCCCCAGTCCGTTCGGCCATCCGGGCATAAGCTTGCCGGAACCTTTGTCGTCTACTGCGTATGACCGTCCACTACTGGCTTTGTACGGCATGATTTCTGACGTGGTCGCCAACTACAATCTCGACCGTAACGGTGTCGTCCAACCCCTAGGCGCTCCGGTAAGGCGCAACTATGGACTCAACTCGTACGAATTTTATGGGCAGGATACCTGGCGCATAAAACCGAACTTGACGTTGACTTATGGGCTGCGCTGGTCGTTCTTTCCGCCGCCGTGGGAGATAAACGGATTGCAAACTTCTCCAACATTCGGCTTGGGGACGCAGTTCGCGACGAACGTCAAAAACGCGCAACAGGGATTGGGCTACACGTCCGCGCCGGAGATGGCCTTCGCACTCGGTGGTCCGGTGAACAACGGGCCCGGCTTCTACCCCTCCGAAAAAACGGATTGGTCGCCGCGAGTTTCCATCGCCTATTCGCCGCGTTTTGGCGGCAGCCTGTTCAAAAAACTTTTCGGTGAAAACGACCAGACCGTCATCCGCGCGGGCTTTAGCCGCGTTTACGACCGGGCAGGATTCGCGCTCTTGAACAGCTTCGACCAAATCGGGGCGGCGGGTCTGACCACAACTTTGCAAAATCCATGCTGCACGTTCAATCAAACCGGAGCTGAGGACTTGCCGCGGATCACGGGGATCAACACCATTCCACTGTTCAACAATCCGCCGCCGGGGATTGCGGCCGTGCCATTCCTGCAACCGCCGCCGGCGGGAGGCTTTCCGCAGATACCGGGTATCAACGCCCAGGCAAATCTATGGGGCACGGATGACACGCTCAAGACTCCGCATGCCTACGCCGTTGATTTTTCTGTCGGGCGCGAATTGCCCAAGCGATTCTCATTACAAGTGTCTTACGTAGGCCGCTTCGGCCGCGATTTGCTGACGCAGCGCGATCTGACTCAACCGCTCGACATCGTCGATCCCAAGACCGGAATTGATTACTACATGGCCGCCGCCGCTTTGTCCAAGCTGGCAAGGACTTTTGCTTTAGCCAACAATGGCGGGCAGCCCACCAATTTCTATAGTGCAGTCATCACACCGGCACAGATTTCCAGCGTTACAGCCTCGATGCTGGGACCCACCTCGCAATACTGGGTAGACACGCTGCCACCGCTTCGACCGGGCGCCACCCGCTATGTGGATTCCTTCACCACCACACCTACCTCTACAACCAACGTTACGAATAGTCTGCTTCAGAGCGTCTTTGACCTCTATTACAACCCAGCCCTCTCGGTCATCGGCGACGAGATCGTAGGACTCGCGGACATTGACGCGTATGGCGGCCTCGGCGACAACATCGGCTCGGGCAGCTACTTCTTCAACGGACCCACGGGACTCAACGGCGGCGCCGGCAAATTTTTGAATGACCAGGCTTTTTCCATGTATGGCTGGAGTTCCATCGGCAGTTCGAGCTATCACGCTCTGCAAGCAACCCTGCGCAAGCAATTCAGCAATGGAGTCCAATTCGACTTTAACTACACTTTCTCGAAGTCCATCGATATTACCTCTGCGGCGTCACGCGTGGGCTTTTCTGTTTATGGTTATCAAAACATCGGTCTGGTGGGAAGCCGGCTTGCCAACGCCTTTTCCCCGAACCTGGCTCGCGCTGTGTCGGACTATGACCTAACGCATCAGATGAACCTCAACTGGATTGTTGATCTACCCGTCGGCAAAGGTCGGAGACTGGCACACGATGCGAACGGATTCGTAGATGCCTTCATCGGTGGCTGGCAGCTTTCTGGTTTGGCTCGCTGGACCAGTGGTTTTCCATTCAGCGTGGATGGCGGCCAGCGCTGGCCCACTGATTGGTTCCTGACCGCGATTGCGCAGATGACCGCCAAGCCTCAGACGGGCATTTACCACTTGCAGGTTCCTGACCCGGTTACGGGCAAACCCGACTCTTTCGTTAGCCCGTTCGCAAATCCGAGCGCCGCGCAAAATGACTTTACGCTGCCCCTGCCGGGCGGGGTTGGCTCGCGCAACGTTTTGCGTGGCGACGGCTTTGCCAGCTGGGACATGAGCCTGGCGAAACGCTGGAAAATACCTTATCGCGAATCCCATAGCCTGCAATTTCGGTGGGAAGTATTTAACGTGCCCAACCTGACGCGCTTCAACGCTCAGGGTGTAGGAGCCTCGCTGCTCACTTCGCTCACGCAGTCGCCGGCAAGCTTCGGCGCGTACACCAGTCTGCTGACTCAGCCGCGCGTCATGCAGTTCGCGCTGCGCTACGAATTCTGATGCCCGCAGCATGAGTTCAACCTGTCGATCCTGCTAGGGATTGAGCCGGTGAGTGCGTTGACAGTGTGCTGGGCGTTCGCTACGCTTCGTAGTCACTAACCATTTTATTTTTCTGAAAAGTTAGCCGCTACAAACCCTAAGAAAAGCAGGACAACAGTCATCTGTCGGAGGTGGGTATGCTGGCACGGGTGCTGATCGGTGCGATGGTGGTGCTTGGGATTGGAACGAATGTGTTTGCTGGCTGCACTTGCAGCATGCCGGGCGGGGAGTGCGAGCGGGCTTGGAGTTCTGGGCAGGTCATCTTCCTGGGCAAGGTGACTTCGGATATCGCGACGAAAGCGCCGGTGGTGGAGGATTCGGCGGATGAGGGCTCTGAAATATCTTTGCCACGCCCCTTAAAAAAGCCGCCGATGAATCACGCAGTACATTTCTTGATCGCGGAAAGTTTCCGCGGTGAAGGCCAGCCAGGGCAGGACATTGTCGTGCATACGGGTGTGGATGAGCGAGGCCCGCGTGAAGGAGATTGCAGTTATCATTTCGTGGTGGGCGTCAGCTACCTGGTGTACACCTCGGGTGTTGCTGATTCGTTCGCGACTAGCATCTGTACGTTGACGAGCCCGGAGGTAGCCGCGTTCGGCGCTCTGCGGGAACTGCGGGCTATTCGGGATGGGCAGCCGGTCGACAGCCTATTCGGCGAGGTCAGTTTGCTGTCTCCCAAGGCGGAACGCTGGTTATTGTCCTTGATCAAAATGCAACCCTTAGGCGACGTTGCTGTGCGCGTGACCGATAGCGCGGGCGGTGTGCGCTCCACGAAGACAGATGAACGCGGCGTGTTCGCATTTGAATGGCTACCTCCCGACAGGTATCGAATCGAAGAAGATTTGCCGGCGGAATTGAGAGCAGTGTCCGACAGAGCTGACAAAGCGTTGGTCGTTGATTTGACAGACAAAGAAGCGACGCGGATTGGATGCCGGGCTGACATTCGTGCGCGTTCAGATGGGCAGATCTCGGGAATGGTTATGGATTCGCAAGGCCGAAGCGTCGAGAGCTTTGCGGAAAATAAGCCTGTGGATCCAAACAAAAAGATTGTCGTTCCGTCGGCTGACGGAACTTCATCGCCGACCGTTCGCTCTCCTTAGACCGAAGAGTTCGACTGAACTCCCGCCTATTCCGTCATGGCGTCCCGGCCCGGTCGATTCGGAGCGCGTTGACAGTCCATCAGGCGTTCGCTACGCTTCGTAGTCACTAACCATTTTATTTTTCTGAAAGAGTTAGCCGCTGCAAACCCTAAGAAAAGCAGGAGAACAGGTCAACCGCCGCATGGCTGAAGAAAAGCTTCCTACCCGCGCAGAAGATTTCTCGGAGTGGTACAACCAACTGGTATTGAAAGCGCAGCTTGCCGATTACGCGCCGGTGCGTGGCTGCATGGTGGTGCGGCCGTACGGGTGGGCGTTGTGGGAAAACATTACCGCGGCGCTGGACCGGCGATTCAAAGCTACGGGGCATCAGAATGTGGCTTTCCCGATGCTGATTCCGCGCAGTTTTATTGATAAGGAAAAGCATCACGTGGAGGGGTTCTCTCCCGAGTTGGCCGTGGTGACTATTGGCGGCGGGGAAGAACTGGCCGAGCCGCTGGTGATCCGGCCGACTTCCGAGACGATTATCGGACACATGTGGTCGAAGTGGATTCAGTCTTACCGGGACCTGCCGGTGTTGATGAATCAATGGAACAGCGTGGTTCGCTGGGAACTGCGGACTAAATTGTTTCTGCGCACGCTGGAATTTTACTGGCAGGAAGGGCACACCGCGCACGCTACGCGAGAAGAAGCGGAATTCGAGACGCGGCAAATGCTGGACATTTACACCGATTTTGCGGTGAATGATGCGGCGATTCCGGTGATACCGGGGAAAAAATCCGACGCGGAGAAGTTTGCGGGCGCCGATCATACGTTTTCCATTGAGGCCATGATGGGCGATGGGAAAGCGCTGCAAGCGGGGACTTCGCACTTCCTCGGAGAGAATTTTGCACAGGCTTTTGATGTGAAGTACCTGGACCAGCATGGGCAGCAGCAATTTTGCTGGACCACTTCCTGGGGGTTATCGACGCGGTTTATCGGCGCGATCATCATGGTGCACGGGGATGATCAGGGGCTGGTGCTGCCGCCCAAGCTGGCGCCTTACCAGGTCGTGATTGTGCCCATTTATAAGACTGACGAAGAGAGAGCAAGCGTGCAGGGCGTGGCGCGGAAGCTCAAAGAAGAGTTAGTGAAGGCCAATATTCGGGTGACGCTGGATGAACGCGAAGGGCCCAGCCCGGGGTGGAAATTTAACGATTGGGAGATGCGTGGGGTGCCGTTGCGCGTGGAACTGGGGCCGAAGGACGTGGCCAAGCAGTCGGCGGTGCTGGCGCGACGCGACCGGCCGGGCCGGGAAGGGAAAGTAAGCGCGTCTTTGGCGGACCTGCCGAGGACGGTGGAAAATTTGCTGGTGGAGATTCAGCAGGCTATTCACGACAAGGCGCTGGCGTTTCGCAAGTCGCACACTCAGGACGCGACGAGCTACGAGGAGTTGAAACGCGCGGTGGAAACGGGATTTGCTTTTTCGCATTGGTGCGGCAGCGCGGAGTGCGAAGCCAAGATTAAGGAAGAAACGCGGGCTACCATGCGTTGTATTCCACTCGATCAGGACAATGAAAAGAGCGCGCACGGCGGCAAGTGCGTTTACTGCGGCAAACCGGCGGCCGCGCGTGCCATTTTTGCCCGGGCTTATTGATGAGCTCGCGGTAATTAGATCTGTATCGTTGGCCGCCTATGACGACGACTGAGATACTGCCCCGAAAATTCGTGTTGCGAGCACCGATGGCAAAGAAGACATCCCAAAGAAAATTTCTCACCAGGGAAGAGATGGTGCAAGGGCTCCTGAAGGAACATGGGCAAGAGTACGGACAGTTTTTGCTGATTCAGATGGGGTACTTACCCCCAATCTGTCCTAACTGCCAAAATAAATCGTTCACCACTCTGTGGCTGGCAGACCCGCGCCATCCAATTGATGGCACGCTATGGGCCAAATTTTATTTCTGGTGCGAGGAGTGTCACACGGGAATCCGTTGTCCTCTCGGAAGGTGGAGAATACCCAGAACAACGCCTCACATTCTTTACGGTGACGAACAAGCGCTCAAAGCGGCCCTTCCCCCAGATATAAAATTAATTCGGTCGCCCCGCTTGCCAGCGCCAATTACTTAGAATCCCTTCGATTCGCCCACCAGACATACGCAATAACGATAACCGACGGACCCCCGATGAAGATGAGAGTTGTGAGCGGGCCAGGGGTATTGGACCATCGAAGCGGAAGAGTGTTTCTCCCTTTCCACATCAGAGTGAAGAAAACCATGTTCCATATCGCCCAAAGGAAGAGGCCAAAGTTCAACCCTTCGGGCTTATTTCCCCCGGGTTTGTTCATTCGAGCATTTTCAGCGAATTGAGACTGTCTCGTCTAGCCTACGCGCCACTCACTACACGTTCGATTCCGGAAACAGGCGTTTCAGGCGTTCTAGACAGCGGTGTGGGGCGATGCTAGCTTCGAAGTATGAAGACCGGAGAGGCGCATAGCCACGGGCAAGAAAGCGGGTATTGGGGTGCACTAGCGGCGGCGCGTCCGGAGATGCGTTCGCACCAGCGTGGCGCTGGGAAAATAAAGGCCATCATTGTTACGGCGATTATCGTGTTTGCGTTTTACGCGGCGATAAAGATTGTGCCGCCATACGCTGCTGAATATCAGCTGGCGGACAAAATGCAGGAGCAAGCGCGTTTTGGGGTGGTGAATCACTACTCTGATGAACAGATTCGCGAGAATGTCTTCAAAGTGGTGCAAGACCTGGAAATTCCGGTAAAAAAAGAAGACATCAAGGTCGCGGCGAGCAATCAAATCGTAAAGATCTCGATAGATTACACGGTTCCGGTCGATTTGCTTGCCTACCACCTGGACTTGCACTTCACGCCCTCGAGCGAAAACAGATCGCTCTTTTAGAAATTGTGGCAGCTATTCGTGAAGTCATGTGGAAGCCCATCTCTTCGGGACGCCGCGGGCAACATTTGAGCGTCCAAGTCCGTCTTTATAAGTAGAGGCGCTTGCGAGACAATGGATTTTAAAGGCTGGAGCCAACGTTTGCGCATTCGTCTGGAAAAGGGATTTTTCACTTCTATCGTTGGGCTCACGCTTCTGGGCATTGTTTTTGCCGTTATTTTGACCACCGCTGGCGTTTACACCTACTACTACATTAAATATTCGCGCATGATTGACGCGCGCCTTTCCGGGCGAGTCCTACAAAACACCACCCAGCTTTTTTCCGCGCCGCAACAGATCTCCGTTGGAGAAGTATGGTCCGAAGGGGAGATGACCACCTATCTCACCAAGGTCGGTTACCGGCCGGTGCGAGACGATAATTCGCTGGGGCAATTTATGGTGCAGGGAAACACGGTCGAGATTCGCCCGTCAAAGCTTTCCTACTTTGCCGCAACCAACGGCTTGAGTGTGCAGTTTGCCGGGAAGACGATAAAGAGCATTCGTCCACTTAGTGGCGGCACGGAATTTGGAAGTGCCGAAATCGAGCCGGAGCTAATCACCAATCTGTTTGACAGCGCGCGAGAGAAACGGCGGCCGGTACTTTACCAGGACCTGCCTCCCACACTGGTGCACGCCATCATGTCCGCGGAGGACAAGCGGTACCTCGAACATGGCGGGTTCGACTTTGTGCGCATTTTTGGCGCGGCGTGGGCCGACCTGCGTCACAGCAGCAATCACTATCAGGGCGCCAGCACCATCACCATGCAGGTGGCGCGCACTTTCTTTTTCTCCAATGAACGCACCTGGCGGCGGAAAGTCGCCGAAGCTATGGTGGCCATCGAACTGGAACAGCGCTTTTCCAAACAACAAATTTTTGAGCTGTATGCCAATGAAGTGTATCTAGGCAATCGCGGGAGTTTTGGCATCCGCGGATTTTCTGAAGCGAGCGTGGCGTACTTTGGCAAGGATATGCGGCAACTTACGCTTGCGGAGTGCGCGTACCTGGCGGGAATTATTCGCGCGCCGAATTATTACTCGGCAGCGGACCGGCATCCAGAGCGGGGGGCGCAGGCGCGGGACCGGGTATTGACTCAGATGCTCGAGAATAAATACATCACCGAACCGGACGTTCAGGAAGCCAAGAGGGAGCAGATCAAGCTGGTGCGCACTTCGGTGGCGGGCAGCGAAGCTCCTTATTTCGTGGACATGGTGAAAGACCACTTGCTGGCGAAATATTCCGAGAACGAATTGGTGAGCCAGAATTTCCGGGTGTACACCACGCTGGATCCTGCATTGCAACGCGCGGCGGCAGCCGCCGTGGATGCGGGGATGAAGAATATGGATAAGTTGTTGGCCAAAAAGTACGAGCGGTGGCGGAAGGCCAAGGTTAAGAAGGGCGCGCCAAATGAAACGATCCCGCAAGCGCAAATCGCGCTGGTCGCGTTGGACCCCAAGACTGGGGAGATCAAAGCGGTAATAGGCGGGCGGGATTATGGACAGAGCCAGCTGAACCACGCGCTGGCACACCGGCAGCCGGGGTCGGTGTTTAAGCCATTTGTGTATGCGGCGGCGTTCGACAACGCGGTGGATAACGTGGAGCCGATTGTGACGCCGGCGACGACGGTGGATGACGAGCCGACGACGTTCAGCTTCGATGGCAAAGACTACACGCCCAACAATTACGGCGAACGATTCATGGGGCACGTTACGGTGCGGGACGCGCTGACGAATTCGCTGAACGTCGCGACCGTGAAGGTGGCGGAACTAATCGGATATGGGCGGGTAGTGCAGATCGCCAGGCAGATGGGCTTGGGCAATAACATTCAGCCGACGCCTGCCGTGGCGCTCGGCGCTTATGAGATGACGCCGGTTGACGTCGCCGCCGGATACACCACCTTTGCGACCATTGGCACGCGGGCCGAGCCGGAGTTCCTGAAGCGCGTTGTTGGCGCGGACGGCACAACGCTGGAAGAAATTGAGCCGCAGACGCGAGTGGTGCTGGATCCGCGAGTCGCCTATTTGACGACCAGCGTAATGAAAGACGTTTTGAATCGCGGAACGGGCGCGGCGGTGCGCCAGAAAGGGTTTACGCTTCCGGCCGCGGGGAAAACAGGAACTTCTCGGGATGGATGGTTTGCGGGCTTCACGACCAACCTGGTTTGCGTGATCTGGATTGGCTTTGATGATAACCGCGACCTGGGCTTTACGGGCGGCGTGGCGGTTGCGCCGGTGTGGGCGGATTTTATGATCCGCGCGACGGCTTTGCCTGAATATCACGATGTCAAGGATTTCGTCATGCCGTCCGGAGTGCAGGCGGTGATGATTGACCCGGAATCGCTCGAGCTGGCCACGCCAAACTGCCCGACAACGCGGGCGGAGGTTTACGTGGCGGGTTCCGCGCCGACACAATTATGCGAGTTACATGGCGGCCGGGCTGCGAATGGGGGGTCCTGGCTATCTCATATTTTTGGAGGGGGGCCGAAGCCGCCGCCGACGGGTGTCGACGGACAAATCGTACCTGGCCAGACTGGGCCCGGGGCCCCCGTGGACGCTAACGGGGCTGCTATTAACAACGGGACCAATGGTACCGAGGGGGAGGCAGGGCAAAAGAAAAAGGGTGCTTTACAGAAGATTTTTGGTATCTTTGGGGGCAAGAAGAAGGATCCCGACAAGGCCAAGCCTCCGCCGGAGAAGGGAGACTCCCCATGATGAAGTTTCATGCGGCAGTTCCAGCAAGTTTTCTCCTTCTAAGTTTCAGCATTCCCTCCGTAGGGCAAACTTTCGGTCGCAATGCACTATTTTCGGATGTGCCCGAGATGCAGCAAGAGCGGGTGGATTCCTCCGCAATCGTGGTGCGCCCGGCGCTCACGACGGAGCAACTCGCCGATCTGTACATGGTGCGCAAGGACTATCGCGAAGCGGCGCAAACGTACAAACGGTTGACGGATGAGAACCCGCGTAATGCGGTGTATTTGAATAAGCTGGGCATCGCGCTTCACCAGCAGGAGGCGCTCCCGCTGGCGCTGAAGTATTACGAGCGGGCCGCGAAGGTCGATCCCGGTTACGCCGATGCGTTCAACAATATTGGGACGGTTTGGTATCAACGGAAGAAGTATGGGAAAGCCATCAAGTCATACCAAAAAGCCATAAACGTGCGCAAAGATATGGCCGTGCTGTACAGCAATTTGGCGTATGCGTATTTTGGCGATAAAAAATACGAGCAATCGCTGGCGGCTTTTCACCAGGCGCTAACCATTGATCCGACATTTTTTGAGCACAGTGGCTCGAGGAATGGCTCAGTTTTGCAAGACCGGTCGGTGACGGATCGCGGGCGGTTTTATTACATGCTGGCGAAGTCCTTTGCGCAAACCGGGAATATTGAGCGATGCATCGTTTATTTGCGGAAGGCCAAGGATGAAGGTTTTAAAGAGTTGAATAACGCCAAGACCGATCCGGCCTTCGCGAACATGCTGAAGAATCCCGAGATTCAGGAAATTCTTACGCCCAAGGCGGTGGAAAGCGCGCAACGCTAGGCGCGGGATTGTGGAAGGGTATTGAACAAAAGGCGTTCGGGTGTTGGCGGGTGTTCAGATGTGGAACATCGCGAACATTTAGAGTGGTTCCCCTCTGATACAATGTTCGAACATGGTGCCGCGTAGTTACATTCATGAATTTTTAATTGTGGTTGTTGCGAGCTTGTTGTTTCCCACCTGGAATTATTGTTCCCCGCAAAGTACGCAATCTTCGCCGAATGCTTCTTCGCGTAGCGCTGCAGGCAGCGCTGCGGGAAATGCAGCAGGCGCGACATCATCTGGAACTTCATCGAGCAGTGCGACAACCAGCAAAGGCGGGTCGTTGCACGGAATTTATCTGGTTTTTCCGTTTCAAAATTCAGGACCTGCCTCGCGTCTGGACTGGCTTTCTGAAGGATTGGAAGAACTTACTATCCAGGGACTGTCGTCCGCTGGGGAGCAGGTGTATTCGCATTCGTGGCGCTTGGGGGAGTTGGAGCGCTACGGCATTCCGACAACCGCGAAATTGAGCCGCGCGACTATGTTGCATGTGGCGGAAGATCTGGATGCGGACTTCGTGGTGTTTGGAAGCTTTAGTTACGACGGAAAAAATTTGACGATTGATAGCCGGTTGTTGCGGGTAAATCCCGCGGCGCTATTGCCGCCGCTTCATGAAAGCGGGCCGCTGGAAACGGTGATGGATCTGCACACCCGGTTGATGTGGCGGATGCTGTCCGAAAACGATCACGCGTACCCGTTGAGCCTGACGGAATTCAGCCAGTTACGTAAGGCCGTGCGACTGGATGGGTTTGAGCATTACATTCGTGGACTGATCGCGAACGATGACGAAACGCGCATCCGGGAGCTGCGGGAAGCGGTGCGGCTGGAACCAGAATGGGTGGAACCGAATTACGCTCTCGGAGAAGCTTATTTCACGAAACGAGATTGCGCATCGGCGTTGCCGTGGTTTGCCAAGGTGCCGAAGACGCACGATCGTTACTTAGAGGCGCTATTTTCCGTCGGTGTGTGCAGGTTGTCGATGAACCAGCCGGACCAAGCGGAAGAAGCGTTTACGATGTTGCAGACTTTACTGCGCGGCAGCAGCGCTCCGGGCGTGGATTTTCCGGAAGTGTTGAATAACCTGGCGATCGCGAAGGCGCGGCAAAATAAATTCCCAGCGGCGCAGGAGGACTTAAAACGCGCGTCGGCGCTGGATCCCGATGAAGATGACTATCCGTTTAATCTGGGATTAATCGCCATGCAGCAGGGAGATTTTAACGCCGCAGCTGCGCAGTTTCGGGAAGCGTCGCATCGCGAGCCGGATATACCGGAAGACCGCGCTTTGCTGATCGCGGCGCTGGAAAGAGCCGGCAAGCAAGAAGAGGCGGACCAGGAGCGAAATGCAGCGCTGGAGGCGTTCGGTCCCAATGGCGTTACGACTACACGTCCGGATGCAAAGAACGATTCGTTGACGCATATCGAACGGGTCACGACGGAGATTGATCCGGAGACGCTGCGGTTTGAGATGGAGTTGGCCGAAGCGCGCGCGGCAACAGGCGAGCCGCAGGACGGGCGCGACACACCCGCTACGCATTTGCGTCGCGCGCGGCAACAACTTTCCGGCGGGCAACTGGATGCCGCGGAGCACGAGTATCACGTGACCTTGGCCACCGACAAGGGGAATGCCTCTGCGCATCTGGGATTGGCTGAAATTGCGCGGCGCCAGGGCAAGTTGGACGATGCGGTTAAGGAATTGCTGTTGTCGCTGGAGGCGCGGGATTCGGCGGTGGTGCGAACGACGCTGGCGCGCGTTTACCTGGAGCAGAAAAAGCCTGCGATGGCGCGTACGGAAGTGGAGCACGCGCTCAAGCTCGCGCCCAACTATACGGAAGCCAAGCAATTGCTGGAATATTTGCAAAACGGAAAGTCAGCGCAAGTTCCTCCGAAAGGGGGCCCGCAATGAAACGCACGAATGGATTTTTTATGCGGAGGCCTGAAAAATTCGGACGCGTCGGAATGTTTGCGACTGTTTTGAGCGTGGCGTGCCTCGCGTTGATCTTTGGCGTGCGTTTGAAGGCGGCTGCGGAGGAACACTCGTCACCACAAGCGGCAGAAGTGGTGGAGCTGAAGCTGAATGGGGAAGTGGAACCGATTCTGGCGACGTACATGGAAGAGGGAATGGCGAATGCCGCGCAACGCCATGCCGCATTTGTGCTGATTACCATGGATACCCCGGGCGGGCTCAGCGATTCGATGAAGGATATTATTCAGCACATTCTGGCGTCGCCAGTGCCGGTGGCGGTGTATGTCGAGCCGACGGGCGCGCGCGGAGCTTCAGCGGGATTTTATATTTTGCTTTCAGCGGATATCGCGGCAATGGCTCCGGGTACGCACGCGGGCGCGGCGTCGCCGGTGATTATGATTGGCGGATTCGCGCAGCAGATTGACGAAACATTTCGCAAGAAGATCAACAATGATGCGATGGCGTTTTTGCGCAGCTTTACGGAGCAGCGCGGGCGAAATCCGGCGCTGGCGGAGACGGCCATTACAGAGGCCAAAGCGTTCACGGAAAAAGAGGCGCTGGAAAACAAGATGATCGATTTGATCGCCAGCTCGCGCGAAGATTTGCTGCGGCAGCTGAATGGGCGAACGATCACGCGGTTTGACGGAAGCAAAGTTACGCTGGCGCTTTCGCACCCCACGTTTGTGCCATTCGAATTGTCGGCGCGTCAAAAATTTTTGGCGCGTATCGTGGAGCCGGATGCGTTTTTCATTTTATTGCTCATCGGCGTGCTGGGTCTTTATACGGAATTTACGCATCCGGGAGTGGTGGCACCGGGTGTTTTTGGCGGGATTTGCGCGGTGTTGGCGTTGTATGCCATGCACTTGCTGCCGGTAAATTATGCCGGGCTGTTTTTAATTTTGCTGGCGTTGGGATTTTTTATTCTGGAAGCTAAATTCACGAGTCATGGCGTGCTGGCGCTGGGCGGAATACTATCGATGTTACTGGGCGCCATGTTCCTGGTGCGCTCGCCGTTGACGAATGGCGGAGTGAGCTTGGGAATTGCATTGGCGGCGACACTGCCGTTCGCCGCACTCACGGTGTTCTTGATGCGGTTGGTGTTGCGCTCGCGAAAATGGAAAGCGGCAACGGGAATGGAAGAATTGATCGGCGAGCAGGGAATCGCGGTGTCGTCATTACGCGCCGGTGTGGAAGGCATGATTCGAATTCATGGGGAATTGTGGGGAGCGGTGTCTTCGCAGGAGGCCCCGGAAGGCGCGCAGGTGCGTGTGTTGCGAATCGAAGGGCTGAAACTTTATGTCGAACCGGCGCAGTCGCCGGCTGTGAGCCATAGTTAAAGTGTCGTCCGGCTTGGGGAGGACAGCATGGAGATAGGTTTCCTGGGAATCGTGGTGATTATCGGCATCGGGCTGATCTGGTTCTGGAATTCTTTGTACATCATTAAGGAGTGGGAGCGGGGAGTTGTGCTGCGCCTGGGGCGCTTGCTTCCGCAAGCCAAAACGGCGGGAATTAACCTCGTTTTCTGGCCGATCGAAACACTGTACCGCATCAATCTGCGGCTCGAGACTTTGGACGTGCCGCCGCAGGACATCATCACGCGCGATAACGTGTCGGTGAAAGTGAACGCGGTTTGTTATTTCCGGGTGGTGGATGCGAACCTGGCGATGTCGCAGGTGCAGAATTATCAGTACGCGACTTCCCAACTGGCGCAGACCACGCTACGCAGCATCGTGGGGCAATTCGAATTGGACGAAATATTATCGCAGCGCGACAAAGTGAACGCCAAGCTGCAGATTATTCTGGACACGGATACGGAGCCGTGGGGGATCAAAGTTTCCAAGGTGGAAGTGAAGCAGGTGGATATTCCCGAGCAGATGCAGCGAGCTATTGCGCGACAGGCGGAAGCAGAACGCGAGCGGCGGGCAAAAATTATTCATGCGGAAGGCGAGTACGAAGCTTCGCAGAAATTAGCGGATGCCGCGAAAGTTCTGGAAACGCAACCGACAGCAATTCAGCTGCGGTATCTGCAAACGCTGACGGAAATAGGTACTGAGAAGAACACCACGATTGTGTTTCCTTTGCCCATCGATATTATTAACCAGTGGACCAGGGCGTTGGGCAATGGGGCAGTCAGCGGCAAATAAACGCCAAGCAGGCAGTAGGTAGTCGGAACAAAAGGTAATCGATGCCAGTTGGAAAAAGACGAGGTGCGGGCGAAAAGGTGCTGGAGAGCCGGCATGTCATTGGCTTGTTCCTGCTGATGCTGGTTTTCTCCGCGATATTTTTCACGCTGGGCTATGTGATGGGCCGCAGTCAGTACGATGGGCAAGTGCGCGCAGCTAGTACCCTGCATGATGTGCCGGACGCGGTGGCGAAGAAATCCGATTCCGGCTTGAAGCATTCTGCTACTGCGCCGGCGACTGCCGCGCCGGTGCCCGAAGAATCGAATCCTAATTCTGACTGGGAGTTTTACAGCTCAGACAAACAGAAGGAATCGGGCGATCATCTTAAGCCGGTGCCACCAGCTACAGTTTCGTCTTCGGCAAAAACGGCGCCGCAAAATAACGGAAACGCCAAGCCAGTTGCCACGGTTTTTGAGGCACCGAAACCGCCGCAGTCTGGTGGCTACACATTGCAGGTTATGGCGGTGCGACGCGAATCGGATGCGCTAGACCTCGCCAAGCGTTTGCAAAAAAATAAGTTTCCCGCGTTCGTTTTGACCCCTCAAGGTAACAAATATTACCGCGTGCAGGTGGGACCTTACTCGGATAAGAAATCCGCGGAAGCCGCCAAGAAGGGTTTGGAGGGCGCGGGCTTCCGGGCTATCGTGAAGCGCGGATGACGCAAAGAAATTGGTTAATGCATCTGCGTCCGCGCCCCGGCGAGCGGATGCCGACGAGTTTGCGCCTGGTAATCGCAGCGGTTTCCGGCGCCGCGCTTTCTCTCTCCTACACTGGTTTTTATCTAAGCATATATTCCTGGATCTGCATCGGGATCCTGCTGATCACGCTTTTTGCCGCGCGTCCGCGGGTGGCGTTCGGCTGCGGATTTCTTCATGGGCTGGTGTTTTGCCTGACGTCGGTGCCATGGATCGCTACCGTGCTAGCGGTGCATGCCGGCGTGTCTGGACTCGGCGGGTGGGGCGTGCTGCTGCTGATCGCTTCGGTGTGGGGAATTCTAATCGGCATGTTCGCATGGATCGTGCAGCGGCTCGCGACCCGCAGCATTGAGCTGGCTTGTATCGGGGCGCCCTTCGTGTGGGTGACTATGGAATTTGTGCGCGCGCGTTTGCCGGAGATAAGTTTTCCCTGGAATTTGTTGGGTTATCCGGCGGCGGCGAATCTCGGACTTATTCAATTGACGAGTATCACGGGAATTTATGGGCTGTCGTTTTTGGTGGCGGCATTCAATGCCTTGCTGGCGTGGGCGGAAGTCGGACCGCCGAGGGCGGCGAGACGAAGGTTGGGCACACTCGCTGCGGCAGCAGCATGCGTGATAGCGGCAATGTTGATTGGGCCGCGACTTGTTCCGCAGCTGCAAGCAAATCACATGGCGCGGGCGGTGCAACTGAACTTCCCGGAGGCGCCTGAATACGGTTCGAACTGGTTTGCCGAACACACCGGCGACATGCTGGAAGCGGCGCGGCTGAGTCTTGCGCCCCACGGCCACGATGTGGACCTGCTGGTTTGGCCGGAAGCTCCCGCGCCGTTCTCGTATCAAGACCCGAGATTCGCACAATTTGCCAGCAAGCTCGCGGTGAATTTTGATCATCCATTTTTAGTAGGTGTTATCGAGTGGAAAGCGCCGGCGGATGGAGCGGCGTCAACAACGCACGCCACGTTAGTTCCGTTTAACAGCGCGCTGCTTTTCAATCCGCAAGGTCAAAGGATTTTTTCGTATGACAAAATTCACCTGGTGCCCTTTGGCGAGTACGAACCTTTCCCGTTGATTCATGAAGTGGTGAATCGAGTGTCGGATGAAGTGGGGGGATTTCGCAAAGGGCAAACGTACGGCGTAGGTCCATTGCCGGGCGGATATTCGCTGGGAGTATTTATTTGTTACGAAGCGATTTACCCCGGGGAGATCAGACGCTTCGCCGCGGATGGCGCGACGCTACTGGTGAATATTTCGAATGACGGCTGGTTCGGGCGGTCCGCGGCGGCGCGACAGCATTTATTGATGGCGCGTGTTCGGGCAGTGGAGAATCGCCGGTGGCTGCTGCGTGTGACCAATAATGGATATACGGCTTCCGTCGATCCTTACGGCCGCATGTATGAGCCGTTGCCGACGGATGTGCGCGCGAGCGCCGATCTGCCGTACGATTTTCGCAGCGACCGCAGCATTTATACGAGATATGGAGATTGGTTCGCCTGGCTCTGCGTGGCGGTTTCCGCTATTCTGTTGGCCTCAACTTTTTGGAAAGGAAATGTTTCGCGCGATAGTATTCCGATACCGGTAGATTTTCTGGCTTCGCCTATTCAGGTAGTTCCTGACCCGGTCTCCTCGCGTTCCCGCGTATGATTATTGAAGATTTGCAGCACAAGTATGAAGGTCTGAAAGAGCGCATCACGCTTGTGCGGAGTTATCTTTGACGCCCCGCAGCATCGCGAGCGCCTGAAATCCCTCGAAGCGCGCGTCGCGGACCCTAATTTCTGGAGCAATCAGGAAGCTGCGCAAGCGGTGCTGCGTGATCGCAAGCGCGCTGAAGATCAGGTGGGCGCGGACGACAAGCTTGCATCCATGTCCGAAGATATCGAGACGTACATTAATTTAGCGCAGGAAGAAACCAACGCGGATCAGCGCAACGATTTGCTGAAGGATCTGGACCGCGAACTGAATGCCGCTGAGAGCTACGTCGCGGAGCTGGAAACCAAGACGCTGCTGTCGGGCGAGAACGACCACCTGAACGCCATCATGACCATCAAGCCGGGGGCCGGCGGCACCGAGTCGCAAGACTGGGCTTCCATTTTGCTGCGCATGTATTTGCGTTGGGCGGAGCGCAAGGGCATGACCGCTCTGGTGCTGGATGAGACGCCCGGCGAAGAAGCGGGGATCAAGTCCGCAACCATTCAATTCACCGGCGAAAATGCCTATGGGCTGCTGACCGGCGAAACGGGAGTGCACCGGCTGGTGCGCATTTCGCCATTCGATCAGGCGGCGCGGCGGCATACTTCGTTTGCCTCTGTGTTTGTGATTCCGGAAATTGATGACCGCATTGAGATCGACGTGAAGCCGGAAGAAATTCGCGTGGATACCTTTCGGGCAGGCGGCGCGGGCGGGCAAAACGTAAATAAGGTGGAGACCGCGGTACGGATCACGCATTTGGCCACGAATATCGTGGTGCAATGCCAGGCGGAGCGGAGCCAGCACAAAAATCGGGAGATTGCCATGAAGATGATGCGCTCGCGGCTGTATGACCTGGAAATTCAAAAGCGTCAGGCGGCTACTGATAAACTGGACGAGTCCAAGCTGGATATTTCCTTTGGGAGCCAGATTCGGTCCTATGTGATGCAGCCGTACCGGCTAATTAAGGATCACCGCACCAAATTTGAAGTGGGCGATGTGGATCGGGTGTTGGATGGGGACCTGGATCCGTTTATCCGGTCGTATCTGATGGCCAAGAAGAGGACGCAGGGCAAATTGAGCGTGCAACTGGATGACGCGGACGTGGCCTAAGAGCGTCCCGTGACGCTCCGGCAATAGGTACTTTTCCACTCAACTGCTTGTTATTGCCGTTCACATGGCCTGTAACGCATTTGGATTCAACAATTTGATTCTTCCCTTTTCGAATGGTACCGTTCGAAGGTACCTACTATAATTAGAAGCCGCGCAGCTGGCGCCGCCTAACAGCCGTCCCCGGCAAAACACACGAAGGAGATTTGTTTTGAGCGAAACCCTACGCAATTTTCTGTTTACATCGGAATCTGTCACGGAAGGTCACCCGGATAAAATCGCGGACCAGATTTCGGACGCGGTGCTGGATGAAGTGATGCGGCAGGACCCCATGGGTCGCGTGGCCTGCGAGACGCTGGTTACGACGGGGTTGGCGGTGGTTGCGGGAGAAATTACCACCACCGCGCATGTGGATTATGACGAGCTGGTGCGGAGGACCATCCAAGGCGTGGGCTACGACCGCGCAAAGTATGGCTACGATTCCGCAACCTGCGCGGTGATGTGCACGGTGAAGAGGCAATCGCCGGACATCGCGATGGGCGTGGATACCGGCGGTGCGGGCGACCAGGGATTAATGTTTGGTTTCGCCTGCGATGAAACCGAAGAACTGATGCCCATGCCGATCCAACTGGCTCACCGGCTTACGCATCGTCTCTCGGAAGTTCGCAAGTCCCGGGAAATTGATTTCCTGCGGCCGGACGGAAAGTCGCAAGTCAGCGTTGAATATCGCAAGGGGCGGCCGGCGCGAATTGATACCGTAGTGATCTCCACGCAACACGACCACAGAGTTTCGAATGAGGATCTGCGCGAAGCCGTTACCACGCACATCATCAAGCCCATCCTTCCCGCGGCGATGCTCGATTCCAAAACGAAATATCACATCAATCCGACCGGACGATTTGTGATTGGCGGGCCGATGGGGGACGCCGGCCTGACTGGACGCAAGATTATCGTGGATACTTACGGAGGCTACAGCCGCCACGGTGGGGGAGCTTTCTCGGGCAAGGATCCGAGCAAGGTGGACCGCTCGGCTTGCTATATGGCGCGCTATATTGCGAAAAATATCGTGGCCGCAGGGCTGGCGCGCAAAGCGGAAGTGCAGCTTGCTTATGCGATCGGCGTGGCTGAGCCGGTTTCGGTGATGGTTGATGCGTTTGGCACGGAAACGGTACCGGAAGAGAAAATCACCAAGTTGATCCGCGAATTTTTCTCACTGACGCCCAAGGGAATTATTGAAGCGTTGGACCTCCGGCGGCCGATTTACAAGCCGACTGCGGCTTACGGGCACTTCGGGCGCACCGGCCCGGGATTTACCTGGGAGCGCACGGATCGCGCCAGCGCATTGCGTGAGGCTGCGGGTCTTGGTGCGTCGTCGACCAAAAGCGCGAATGCGACGGCGGAAGTTGGAGTGCGCCACTAATTTTCGGTATTTCAACTTTTTTGTGTTTCAAGAATTTTTATTCCCTTTCCTCGAGCGAAATTTTCGCCGGCAAAATTTGATTAAGGAGCATTTCATTGGCTACCGCTGAACTGAAAAAAGGTGATGTGAAAGATATCGGGCTGGCTGACGCAGGTAAACGCAAGATTGAGTGGGCACAGCAGCAGATGCCGGTGCTCGAATCGATCCGGAAAAGGTTTTTGAAGGAGCAACCTCTGAAGGGGTTACGCATTTCTGCGTGCCTGCACGTCACCAGCGAGACCGCGAACCTGATGATCGCGTTGCGCGACGGCGGTGCGGATGCGGTGCTGTGCGCATCCAATCCTCTTTCGACGCAGGACGAAGTGGCGGCGTCGCTGAATCGCGATTACAACATTCCGACTTTCGCGATCAAGGGCGAGGACAACGAGACCTATTACACGCATTTGCGCGCGGCGCTGGATCATAAGCCGCAATTCACCATGGACGATGGGGCGGACCTGGTGACCATGCTGCTGACCAAGCGTACCGACCTGGTTCCGCACGTGATTGCCGGGACGGAAGAGACCACTACCGGCGTGATTCGTTTGCGCGCGATGGCTAAGGACGGAACGCTGAAGTACCCAATCGTGGCAGTGAACGATGCCATGACCAAGCATTTTTTTGACAATCGCTATGGGACCGGGCAGTCGACGATTGATGGTGTGATACGCGCGACGAATGTGTTGATCGCGGGATTGAAAGTTGTAGTAGCCGGTTACGGGTGGTGTGGACGCGGCGTGGCGATGCGCGCGAAGGGCTTGGGCGCGGACGTGATTGTCACGGAAATTGATCCGGTGAAGGGTATTGAAGCGGTGATGGACGGATTCCGGGTGATGCCGATGGAACAGGCGGTGAAAGAAGGCGACATCTACATCACTGTGACCGGAAACAAGAGTGTGATTCGCGCCGAGCATTTTGAAAAAATGAAGGCTGGGGCTATTGTTTGTAACTCCGGGCACTTTAACGTGGAGATCGATATCCCCGCGCTGGAGAAAATGTCGAGCGGGAAGCGGGAAGTTCGCCCGTTGGTGGATGAATATACGTTGAAGGGCGACCGCAAAGTTTATTTGTTGGGTGAAGGGCGGCTCGTAAACCTGGCTACTGCCGAAGGGCACCCGGCTTCGGTGATGGATATGAGCTTTGCGAACCAGGCGCTCTCTGCTGAATATCTGCGCGCGAATTACAAGACGCTGAAGCCGCAGGTTTACGTGGTGCCGGAACATCTGGACAAGGAAATCGCGCGCTTGAAGCTGGAAACCATGGGCCACAAACTGGATAAGCTGACACCAGAGCAGGAACACTACCTGGCTTCGTGGCAAGAAGGTACGTAGCGATTAAATTTTGAGGCGGGTCGGTGGGTAGGGCATACATTCATCCGCGCTGGCCACCGACGAGCCGTTAATTTCCGTGCCATCGCCGAGATGGATATTTCCAGTGTCCATATTGAAGTGCGATTCCAACTTCGCGCGATTGACTCAACTGCTCGCCGTTATTGTGCTCGCGGGTTTTGTCGCATTTGTGCTAGCGGTTCTTCCTCTCCAGAGTCGACAAACGCAAAATTCCGCTCCAGCCGACATTGTCTGCGGCGCGATAGACACTAAATTCACCGAAGGGAGCTGCATTCACATCACGTTCAGCGGCGAAGTCTCGGCGGATAAAAACTTTGATCGCCCGTTTGGGCCGCTGCGTTTTCTCTTGAATAGCGAGGATGCTTCATCCGGTTGGTGGATCGAAGTCATGCCCGCAACGGAAACCAAATCCGCGAATGATGAATACGTGTGGCCTGTCAGTCCGCCCTATCACTTCGGCAACGTTCGTTACATGGACACTTCTTACGGTACGCCCGCGGCGGATGCCGTGAAAGAGTCGCCGAGAGATTTTAACTTTGTCCTCGATCAGAAACAGTTCGACCGAGCGGCGGAGTTGGTAAACTTAGGCGTGTCCTCGCGCCCGCTTTCAGAACAGAAGTCCGAAGCAGAATTGGTCAAAGAATCGCAAGATGCCCTCGCCGCCCTGGAATCCATGTCAATCGGGAAGGGACGCCTGCAGATTCTGGACTCGCGAGTGGATCGCTCAGCTGGACAGGATGGCCTCGGCGCGATTGAATGGTTAAAGTTCCGTGTCGAGCTTCATGTTCCTTGCAACTTCACGGTTCCTGATGCTTCCGGCCTTTCGATTGACCGGTCGCAATGCTCAAGCGGACGTAAGAATCCCTGAACCATGTACAACTGGACAAATTTAGCTCTGGAAACCGCACGGTTGCGCGGGGCTACTTACGCTGATGTGCGGGTTATGTATCAGCGGCAGCGGGATTTGACTACTAAGAATGGAAAAGTTGGCACGTTGGCACAGTCCGAATCTATTGGTTTGGGGATTCGCGTTTTGGCTAATGGGGCTTGGGGATTTGCGTCCACCGACCGACTGACTCGCGAGGGCGTGGCGAGTTGCGCAGCGCAAGCGGTGGCGATTGCCAAAGCTTCAGCGAGTGCCAAACGGCATGACGTGGTGATGGTTGACGAGCAAGCGCACATCGATAGTTGGCAGAGCCCGTTTCGCAAAGACCCGTTTGAAATTCCGTTGGATACGCAGCTTGGTCTTTTGTTGGCTGCCGATGCGGAAATGCGCAGAGTGAAAGGCGTGACACTGACGGAAACGGATATGCAATTCCGCAAAACGGATAGCTGGTTTGCGTCGAGCATTGGATCGCGTATTCATCAACGAAAAGTGATTTCGGGATGCGGGATTGTGGCGACATCGTTCAAGGGTGAGGAAATTCAGAAGCGTTCGTATCCCAATAGTTTTGGCGGGCAACACGCTTTACAAGGGTACGAGCTGATCGAATCATTGGACCTGCTGAAGAATGCGGCGGTGATTGCGGAAGAAGCAGTGGCGCTGCACAGTGCGGCGCAATGCCCGGAGAAAAAAGGGACGCTCATTCTGGGCGGCAGCCAGCTGGGATTGCAGATTCATGAATCGGTTGGGCATCCCATTGAGCTGGATCGCGTGTTGGGCGAAGAAGCGAATTTCGCGGGGACGAGTTTTCTTACGCTCGACCAGGTGAACCGGCTGAAGTATGGGTCAGAAATTGTGAACGTGGTGGCGGACGCGCGGCTGGAGCATGGCCAAGGATTAGGGACGTTCGCTTATGACGATGAAGGGGTGCCCGCGCAACGCACGGATATTATCGAGGCCGGACAGTTCCGCGGTTATCTTTCGAATCGCGAGACGGCGCATCTGATTGGGCTGAAGCGTTCTTCAGGCACCATGCGCACCGAGGGCTGGAACCGTTCGCCTATTATTCGCATGACCAATGTGAGTTTGCTGCCGGGTAATTGGGATTTTGACGATTTGATTCAGAGCACCGACGATGGAATTTTGATGGAGACCAATCGGTCGTGGTCGATTGATGACCGGCGTTATCAGTTTCAATTTTCCACCGAGATTGGATGGGAGATTAAGGGCGGCAAGAAAGTTCGCATGCTGAAAAATCCCAGTTATAGCGGGATTAGTACAGAGTTCTGGAATTCTTGCGACGCCATTTGTAATGCAGAGCATTGGACCTTGTGGGGCACGCCGAATTGCGGCAAGGGGCAGCCGATGCAGACCATGGGCACGGGGCACGGAGCGTCGCCCTCGCGATTCAGGAATATTCATATCGGGGCGGCATTCGCGAATCAATGAGAGCCGCCGCTAAAGCACAGATGCGACGGGAAACGAGCGAATCGGCCGAGCCGATCGAGCTGTTGGGCGAGCGGAAGCTTTATCAAATCATTGAAACGGTTTTGCGGCTGGCGAAGAAGATTGGCGTGGAAGAAACGGAAGTTCATGTGGACGAAGCGGCCGATGCGCTGACGCGTTTCGCAAATAATGCGATTCATCAGAACGTTTCGGAGCATGGGCTGACGGTTTCGATTCGAACGGTGTTTGAGGGGCGCACGGCGCGAGCGACGACGAACCGCATCGATGAAGATTCGCTGCTAAGCGCGATTGAAGGATCGCTTTCACTGGCGGCCAGCCAGCCGAAAAATCCGCTGTTACTCCCCATGCCCGGACCGCAGAAGTATTCGCGGGTGAACCGGTTCATCAAGCAAACTGCTGCGGTCACGCCTCAAGACCGGGCGCTGGCGGTGCGGCGCGCGTGCGATTTGGCAATCAAACAAGGGCAAGTTGCTGCCGGAATTTTTGCCACCGGGCAGAGTCAAAGCGCAATTGGAAATTCGCGCGGGCTATTCGCCGCGTACAACGAGACGCATGCGGAATTTTCCATCACCATGCAGGAAAAGCCGGCGGCGAGCTGGGCCAAGGCCAATTCCGCGGACGTGAGGAATTTTGATCCGCTGAAGCTTGCGGCGCGCGCTAGCGAAAAGGCCCATCTTGGCGTTGAAGCTCGGGAATTGCCGCCGGGACGATATAGCGTGATTCTGGAGCTTGCCGCGGTGCTGGACCTGGTTGGCTTTCTTTTTTACGATTTTGCCGCTACAGCTTTGCAGGACAAGCGTTCATGTTTGAACGAGCGCATGGGCAAGCAATTATTCGGCAAAAATATTTCGATTTGGGATGATGCGTATCACCCGTTGCAACTGGGTGCACCTTTTGACGGCGAGGGAATGCCGCGGCAAAAAGTGCAACTGGTTGATCGCGGCGTGCCAAAGAACCTGGTGTACTCGCGGAGTAGCGCCAAGATCGCGCGCAAAAAACCGACCGGGCATGGCTTTATGCTGCCGAATGAATATGGCGAGGCGCCCATGAACCTGGTGTTCGCGAGCGGCAAATCGTCGCTGGAGGAGATGATTGCGACGACGGAGCGCGGGCTGCTGGTTACTCGTTTGTGGTACATCCGGGAAGTGGACCCTTACGAAAAGATCATGACCGGAATGACCAGGGATGGGTTATTCCTGGTAGAAAAGGGAAGCGTGGTTTCGGCGGTGCGCAATTTCAGGTTCAACCAGTCCTTGCTGGAGATGTTGCGGAATGTTGAGCTTATGGGACCGGCGGTGCGCGCCACGGGCGAAGAAGCGTTCGAAATGGTGGTCCCGGCGATGAAGGTGCGGGAGTTCCATTTCTCGGAAGTCACCAAATTCTAGTTAAAGTTTCAATTAAAAATCTGTAACAATTCCTCCTACTGTCCCCCTTCCAAACGCGAAATCTTGCGGGTTTCGCACGGAATTGGCTGTCTCGCTAGAAAACGAATCGGGCAAATTCAAATTCTGAGTTTTACTTGGCATGCGCCAGGCCCTATACAAACATATGGCCTCCGGGCGCCCAAGGTACTCAGACCAGCGGTTACCCGTTTCTCCGCGCGCGGGCGCGGGACAGAATGGGCGGCATCCGAACTGGGGACATCCCGATCATGATGCCTGTGGCACTGGTTTCGTGGCGCGCCTGGGCGGATCCGCAAACTACGACATTATTCAATACGCTTTGACCGCGCTGGAGCGGCTTACTCACCGTGGTGGTGTGGATGCGGATGGGGCCAGCGGCGATGGCGCGGGGCTGCTGACCTCGCTTCCTCAAGACTTTTTCCGCGCCCGTGCAAAAGAGCAGGGCATTGAACTTCCACAAAATTTTGGGCTTGGATTCGCGTTCCTGGCGGCCCATGCGGTAAGCGACGCGCGATCCGCGATAGAGCATGCGGCGGAAAGCGAGCGCTGTCGCGTGTTGGGATGGCGGCGCGTGCCGGTGGACGTGAACTCGCTCGGGCGGCGGGCACTGGAAACGATGCCGGAAATCTGGCAGTTTTTCGTGGAGCCGATTAATCGAGCGAAATTGCCGGCGCGATTTGAGCGTCGAATGGCCATGATGCGCAAGCGCGCGGAAATCGCCATGCCGGCGCGCTGTTATATCTGCTCGCTGTCTTCGCGCACGGTGGTGTACAAGGGGCTGCTGACACCTTGGCAATTTCCGCAGTTTTATGAAGATTTGCGCGACCAGTCCTTCGCCACTACCTTCGCGATATTCCACCAACGCTATTCCACCAATACGCAGCCGTCGTGGGACCTGGCTCAGCCGTTCCGGCACGTGGCGCACAACGGGGAAATCAACACCATCGTGTCCAACCGGCGGTGGATGCGGGCCAAACAACGCGAACAGCGCGCGGCGTTGAAGGCGGGGGCGTGGTTCCGAGCGTTGGAACCGAACGTCAGCGATTCTGCGAGTTTTGATAATGCGTTTGAGCTGAAATTGCTTGAGGGATTATCCGCGGAAGAGGCGATGCTCGGGCTGGTTCCGCCGGCATTTGAGAAGGATCCGGTTCTGTCGCGCGATGTCCGCGCCGCGTTGACGGCGGTTTCGCAACAAGGGGAGCCCTGGGACGGTCCAGCCGCGCTGGTTTTTTCGGATGGTCAATTGGTGGGCGCAAAACTGGATCGCAATGGCTTGCGGCCGCTGCGCTATACGCTTACGCATGACGGGTTGTTGATTGCGGGATCCGAGACTGGATTGATTGATTTTGAAGAGTCGCGCATCGCGGAGCGGCAGCGTCTGGGGCCGGGCGAAATGATTCTCGCTGATCCGTCGTCCGGGCTTTTCCTTCGCTGGCGCGACATTCTGAAGCGGCTGGCGGCCAATGTTGATCGGGGGCCGGCCCCGCAACGCAGGGTAACAAATTCTGTTTCTGGCACGGCGACCGCTCCCGCTTCCATTGAGCAGCCAAAACGGATGGCTGCCGCGGCGGGCTGGACCGAAGATCAATTCAAGACGCTGTTTTCCGCGCTGGTGCATGGCAAAGAGGCCGATTGGAGCATGGGCGATGACGCGCCTCCGGCATTTCTGTCCACGCTGACGCGGACGCTGTGGGATTACTGCAAGCAGCGGTTCGCGCAAGTCACTAATCCACCGATCGATCCGCTGCGCGAATCGCATGTGATGTCGCTCGAAGTGCATTTGAAAGGCGGCGTCACTTTACCAACGCCATTGATTGATGCTGCGCAGTTCGCGGAGCTTGTGGAAGCATTTGGTGAACCGCGCCGCATCGATATGACCTTCCTTGCCGCCATGGGAGTCCCGGGTGCGCGCCGCGCTGTTGCTCAGCTCTCAACTACCCCTCTGAGTAGCGGCGGACGCCCGGGATTCCTCCTCCTCAGCGATCGCGGGATAGGAGCGGAACGGGCGTGCCTGCCGGCGCTGCTGACTACGGCAGCGGTGTGGAAAGCGATGGTGAGCGAAGGACTGTGGGATGTGCCGTTGGTCGTGGAATCGGCGCAGATTTTTGACACGCACCATGTGGCGTTGCTGGTGGCTGCGGGAGCGAGCGCGGTTTTGCCATACCTGGCTGATCAATTCGCGGAAGCGCTGGAAAGCGGTGGAGCAGAGCGGGTGAGGACTTCCGTGAACGCGGGCTTAAGAAAAGTTTTGGCGCGCATGGGAGTGTCTACGATTGCGAGTTATCGCAACAGCCAGCTTTTTGAAGTAGTGGGGTTGTCCGAAGATTTGTGCGCGGAATTTTTTGAAGATGCGGCGGATTTTCCTGGGCAGAAAACTCTGGACGAACTGCTGGCCGATTATTTGAAGATG
Source organism: uncultured Acidobacteriota bacterium (assembly GCA_963733775.1). Lineage (GTDB taxonomy): Bacteria > Acidobacteriota > Terriglobia > Acidiferrales > UBA7541 > Acidiferrum. Next base: position 479,906 of record CAVTEE010000009.1, read on the forward strand.
CATGAAAAGGCCTTCGCGGCGACGGCGGATGGTCATCCGCCGGACTTGGGCGATGCGGGGTTGTATCGTTTCCGCAAAGGCGCGGAGCTGCATGCTAATTCGCCTGAACTGGTGCGGCGTATGCATGCTCATGTGCGCGCGCCGGATGCCAAGAAATATTCCGCGCTGGAAGAGCTTGCGGAACGCCAGGGAACGGTGTTTCTGCGAGACTTGCTGGATATCGTGCCGGGAACACCTGTTGCCATGGAGGAAGTGGAACCCGTGGAATCGGTGCTGAAGCGCTTCAGCACGCAGGCGATGTCGCTTGGTTCTTTGGGGCCGGAGGCGCATCGCACGCTGGCAGTGGCGATGAATTTGTTGGGCGGGCGCAGCAATACCGGGGAAGGCGGCGAAGACCCGGCAACGTATCGTTATGAACCGGAAGCGGCTAACAAAATCAAGCAGGTGGCATCCGGAAGATTTGGAGTAACCGCGGATTACCTGGTGCACGCGGAAGAACTTGAAATAAAGATGGCGCAAGGCTCCAAGCCTGGCGAAGGCGGGCAGCTCCCGGCGCGCAAAGTTACGGAATATATTGCGCGCATTCGCCACGCAACTCCGGGGACGCCGCTGATTTCGCCGCCGCCGCATCACGACATTTACAGCATCGAGGATCTGGCGCAGCTGATTCATGATTTGCGCGCAGTGAATCCCTATGCGCGAATTGGAGTGAAGCTGGTCTCGGGCGCGGGAGTGGGAATTATCGCCGCAGGAGTTGCGAAGGCTGGCGCGGACGTCATTACCATCAGCGGCCATAATGGTGGAACCGGATCGTCTCCGCTTACGTCCATTAAGAATACGGGCCTGCCGTGGGAAATTGGGTTGCGCGAAACACATGACACTTTGGTTCGCGCCGGCCTCCGTTCACGTCTCTCTCTCCGCGTGGACGGAGGCCTTAAATTTGCACGCGACATTATTTTGGCGGCCATTCTGGGCGCCGACGAGTTTGGATTTGGGACCGCGTCGCTGCTCGCGATTGGCTGCGTTATGGCGCGGCAATGTCATCTGAATACCTGCCCTGTAGGGATTGCCACACAAGACGAGAAATTGCGGGCGCGATTTGCGGGGAAACCGGAAATGGTGGTGGCATATTTCCAGTACCTCGCGGAAGAAGTGCGGAATCGCATGGCGCAATTGGGCGTGCGTTCTCTTAAAGAATTGTCCGGATGGTATGACCTGTTGGAAACGCGCTCCGGGATGGACGCATTGTTGATCGTGCCGATTTCGGAGTCGCGTCGCGTGGCCCCGCAACAGGAGCCGGCATTGCACGCGGCGCCCAAGGAAGCTTCGCTGCATTTCGCCGAGGACCTGGGAGCTCCGCGCAAAACCGAAACGATTCAGAACTCGGATCGCAGCGTGGGCGCGGGCATGAGCGGGGAATTGATGCGCCGAGACAAAACCGGCCATCGAGCGCATGGCGAGATTGTGCACGAGTATCGCGGCTCGGCGGGACAAAGCTTTGGTGCATTTTTGGTGGAAGGCATGACGTTGCGTTTGCGCGGCGAAGCCAATGATTACGTCGGAAAAGGATTGTCGGGCGGAACGATTTCGATCTCGGCAGGGAGAGCTGCTTCGCGGCGCGGCGACGTGTTGGCGGGGAACACAGTGCTGTATGGGGCCACCTCCGGGCAACTCTACGTCGCGGGACGCACGGGCGAACGGTTTGGAGTGCGCAACAGCGGCGCGCTGGCGGTAGTGGAAGGCGTAGGGCAGCACGGCTGCGAATACATGACTGGCGGTGTGGCGGTAATACTCGGGCCGCTGGGAGTAAATTTCGGTTCGGGAATGACGGGCGGGCTGGCGTACGTGTTGCGATCGGAAGTCGAAGATGTGTTGCATCGCGAGTTCGTCACGCTGGCGGAAATTGATGCTGCCGAAGAGAGTTCGCTGCGGCGGGTAATTGAAGAACACATTTATTTTACTGGGAGCCCTCGGGCGGCGAAATTGCTGTTGCATCCCGGCACGCTTCCGATGGTGCGGGTCCAACCGGTGCATTTCCAGGGAACGATCGAAGCGACCTGGCGGCCGATGCTGGAGAAACTGAAAGATCGTGACATTTTGATGCCTGTGGAGCGCCAAACGCTGAGTTCGCAGACGGCTTTGCAGGTATAAAGCGTATAAATGGCAGTTATATGTTCTGTAAACATCCTGAAAGGGGCAACGCAACCGCTCGCGGATCTTCGTAAATCAGTTATAATCACCGCCGAGCAACCGCTATGGATTTCGACCAACTCGCCACTTTCGTGTATGTCGCAAAATTGAAGAGTTTTTCGCGCGCGGGGCAAAAAGTCTTTCGCTCGCAATCGGCAGTGAGCGCGCAAATTCGCCAATTGGAACAAGCCTATCGCGCCAAGCTGCTGGATCGTTCGGCCAAATCCGTCGAGTTAACGCCAGCGGGAGAAGTGTTGTTCGAATACGCGGACCGGCTGTTGCGCCTGCGCGACGAGTCCTTGCAGGGCGTGGCCGACCGGGGAAATGTGGTGCAGGGCACGGTTTTATTTGGCGCTAATGAAGCGACCTGCCTGTATTTGCTGCCGGATATTTTTGCCGAATTTCAGCGCCGCTACCCGCTGGTGCATATCAGCATTTACCGCAATTTCAGTCACAAGATTTTGCAGCGCATCGAAGATGGGACGATCGATGTGGGCATCGTGACCTTGCCGATCAAGGCGTTGAACACCAAGGTGCATCATATTTACCGCGACCGGCTGCGGTTTATGGTCAGCACGCGAAATCCGTTGGCTAACAGATCCAAAATTACGTTGGAAGAAGTGGCGGCGCAGCCGTTGATTTTTCCGCGCACGGGATTTACGCGCCAGGTGCTGGACAAACTTTTCCGCCCATATCGCTCGCGGCTACGGGTCACCATGGAACTGCCGAGTATCGGGATGATTAAGAAGTTTGTGGCGGCCGATGCGGGCGTTTCTTTCATCAGCGAGAGTTTCGCCAGCGATCAAGTGAAAGCTGGGGAAGTGAAACTGCTCAATGTGGAAGGCGTGGACCTTTGGCGTGAATTGGGATTGGTTTACCGGCGCGACCGCAGCCTGCCGCGCGCGGCGCAGTCGCTCATCGCGATTATTCGCGAACATCGCAAACAGAGTGACGCTCCGGTGGCTGTGGGGGCTTGAGGCTTCTGCAAGTTGAAGTATTCCTGCGTTCTTGCCCAACATTGATCGAAAACAATTAATTTTTGTTGAACTCCAAGCTGGAGATCGCGCGGCCTATCACGTTTTCCTGGATCTGGATTAAATCGCTGTTCGAGTAGGTCATTCCCAGCACGGAAAATACGTCGTCGCCCCGAGAAATCACCAACAGCGTTCCCGACCAGTCGTGCTCATCGGCGAGCCCGCGGTAATGAATTTCCACGGCTGGAAAGCCGCCGGAGACGGTCTTACGCAGCGAAATACGGCGGTAATTGCCGTATGTTTCGCGCAGGCGTTTTTCCACATCAGCGGCAGTTGCGTCCAGAGAGCCTTTGGTTTTTTCGGTGCCAACCACCATCAGAGTTGATTCGTTTGCGGTACCCATGGCGACGATGGCATTGGGAATTTCCTTGCCCGCGTCGTCAAGCAATTTCCAACTTGGGGGCTTATACATCTGGAAGCCGTGGGTGTAATTGATGTACGTGTTGCCTTGTAAAGTTTCGCGGTTAACCTGAGGTTCGATTTCTTTTGGCTTGGTGGGCTGGTCCGTCGTTACAAGCGTTGCGACTGGGGGCTTGGCTGCAGGCTTGAGCGCCGGTGGATTCGCGATGGAAGCAGCGCTATTTGTGGTTTTTGCGGGCGGAACTATTGGCGTGGTTGGCCCAGTGAAGGAAATTGTTTTTTTCTCGGGAACCGCCTCTGGAGCTGACACGGCAGCGGCCTTGGCTGACGCTGGTTTGTCCGCAGCGGGAGGTTCAGTTTTTGCCGCATTGTGCGCGGCCGTGACATTGGGGACGATGGAAGCGATCTTGTCTTTTTCGACCAATACATATCCAAAGTCGGTCTTCACTTTGAACATGTTGTCTTCGTAGGCTACGATCACGCCATAAAGTTTCTGGCCATCCTTTAGACGAATTTCATCCGCTTGCGCCAGCTTGGGGAAGAAGGTTATCGCCAAGATGGCGGTGCCCAGGAAAAACGAGCTGCGTGGAACAGCCATGTCTCTGAGTATGCTGCCGAGTGCAAAGAGGTGGCAACCTCTGATCGGAGTGGCGTGTCCGCGGCGTTACATCCGGCGAGGGCGCGGCCATCGGGAGGGGCGAGGTATGGTTGGATGCCCAATATTCCGACCGTTTATGTGATGCGAGGCTTGGGGTAAGCTTATTTTGTCGTTCGGCGGCCCGAAACATAGAGGAAGTTCCCAAGGCGGCCCACGCCAATTGAGAGGCAGGAATGTCCGAGAATAAGGAATCGAAAACGTTTGATACTGTGGACCACATCGCGGTGGCGGTCAGCGATGTGAAGGGCACCGTGGATTGGTATCTTAAAAATTTTAAGTGCCAAGTGACTTATCAAGACGAGAGCTGGGCATTGCTGGAATTCGCGAATATCCGCGTCGCGTTTGTGCTGCCGCAACAACACCCGCCGCATTTTGCGTTACTACGAGACCCGGCGCTGTTCGGCGAGCCCAAGACGCACCGCGACGGGACTCGTTCTGTTTATTTGCACGATCCGTCTGGAAATTCCATTGAAGTGCTGGCGCTGAAATAAGCCTGCCGCGCTTTACGTTGTTTCGATGCGCTGCCGCGATGCCGATAGAGATCCCACGTGCAAAGCGGCACGTGGGGCACCCATTATTTGTGCTGCGAGGTTTCGAGCAGATTGGCTGGGACTTCGCCGGTCGGTCGAATGCGACGATTGGCTAAACCTACTCCAGCAAGCACCAGAGCGCCGCCGATGATTTGCGACGTTGATAAAGGTTCCGCGAGGATGATGGCGGCCAGTACGGCGGTGATCGGGCCCTGCGACAACAAACTAATTGAGGCCGCGGTGGCGGGCAGATGACCCAAGGCGTAAGTGAGCGCGAGGTAGCCGCCGAGTTGCGAGACCAAGCCGAGGCCGAAGAGTGCAGCCCAGGAACGGCCGTGCGGAACTTTTAGCGAAATGCCGAGCGCGATGTTGATGATGAAAAGAAAGATCGCGCTGGAAATCATCGCGAGGCGAAGAAAGACGAGCGTGCTAGTGGTCATGCGCACGCGTTCGGTGGCGAGCATGTACACGGCGAAGCACGCGGACGCCGCCAGGGCCATGGCGTCGCCCCAGCCGAGCTTGAAATGCTGAGCCAGATCGCCGGAAACGATGACCACACATCCGGCGACGGCGAGACATAAGCCCAGCCAAAAATCGCGGCTGGGACGCTGGCGAAAAATCAGCCAACTAAGCAGACCGACGAAGACCGGAGTGTTGTTGCCGAGCAACGTGGCGTTTGCGGCGGACGTCTGCAAGATAGAAGTGTTGAAAAATGCGAGATCGAGCGCGAAGAAAATGCCGCCGACCGCGATTACCATCAAAGTTTGAGAACTCACGCGCGGTGATTTGCCACCGATGAACCACGTGGGAACAAGTAAGACTGCCGGAATGAGCATGCGATAGAATGCGGACGCTGGGCCGGGCATGTTCGTCCAGCGGACAAAAATTGCCGACCATGCGATGCACAAAACGCCGGCCGCTAACGCGAGGTACGGCCACGGGTTGCGCGGCTGGGTCACGACCACCTTGGAGACGAGCTAAAAGTGGATGAAATTTTCAATCCACGGAGTATCGCACACGAGAGTCAGGCAGTTGCTACTTTAGGGGCCGGTCGGGCGACTACGATTGAGACAATTTGGACGGATGTTTTCGCCGTTTTCATAAAATACAGTTCAGGACGGATTCGATAAAACATGCATCGCAAGATAACACGGCGCGATTTCTTGAACGGAGTTAGCGTGGGCGTCGGCGGAGTCGTTGTGGGCGCCACTGGAGTTTCCAAAGTATTCGGCGCTGAAACATTGTTGGCTGCGGCAGCACTGGATGAAATATCAGCACAGAACGTCCCTGGTTATTATCCGCCCGCAAAGATGGGCATGCGCGGGAATCATGATGGGAGCTTCACGTTCGCGCATCTCATGCGCGACGGGCAGCCCTGGAATGATCTCGGAAAAGCAGCGGCGACAGGCGAAAGCTACGATCTGATAGTTGTCGGCGGAGGAATCAGCGGTCTGGCTTCGGCATATTTTTATCGCCAGCGCGCCGGCAAGAACGCCCGCATCTTAATTCTGGACAACCATGATGATTTTGGCGGCCACGCCAAACGTAATGAGTTTCAGGCCGGCGGGCGTATGGTGCTTAGTTACGGTGGGACGCAGTCGATTGAGAGCCCCGGGAAATATAGCGAAGTGGCGAAGGCGCTGATTCGGGATATTGGCGTGCATGTTGAGAAATTCGAACGGGCCTACGATCGGAAACTTTATTCGACGATGGGTACGGCGGCGTTCTTTGATAGGGACACTTTTGGAGAGGACAGGCTGGTTACCGGGATGAATATCACGCCGTGGCCGGAATTTCTTGCCAAGGCTCCGCTATCGGATGAAGTGCGGCGCGATATTGCGCGGGTTTATATGGAGAAAAAAGATTATCTGGCGGGCATGTCGCTGGACCAGAAAATCGCGTTGCTCACAAAAATCAGTTATGCAGAATATCTGACGAAATATTGCAAGCTCACTCCCAAGGCGTTGCCATTTTTTCAGACCTTTCCGCATGACCTGTTTTGCATCGGGATTGAAGCTGTGCCGGCGATGGAGTGTTACGAAGGCGTCGATGACTATAACTCGTTCGCCTATGCAGGGTTCGATGGGCTTGGGCTCCCCGCCCCGGAAAAAGAAGAGCCGTACATTTACCATTTCCCGGATGGCAATGCATCGATCGCACGGCTGCTGGTGCGCTCGCTTATTCCGTCCGCGATGCCGGGGATCTCGATGGAAGATGTGGTCAATGCGCGCGCGGTGTACAGCAAGCTGGACGCGACGGACTCGCTGGTGCGCATACGCTTGAACAGTACCGTTGTTCATGTGCGGAACTCCGCTGAGCAGGGAGTGCACGTCGCTTACATGCGAGACGGAAAGTTGCACACGGTGACCGGGAAAAACTGTGTGCTGGCGTGCTACAACGGAATGATTCCTTACATTTGTCCGGATGTGCCCGCGGAGCAAAGCAAAGCGTTGTCCTACCTGGTGAAAATGCCGCTGGTGTATACGCACGTGGCGTTGCGAAATTGGGAGCCCTTTGCAAAATTGAATGTGCACCACATCGTGGCACCGGGCAGTTATCACACGTATACGGCGCTGGATTTTCCTGTGAGTCTGGGCGCTTACAAATTTCCCGCCAACCCCGCGGAGCCGGCCATTCTTTTTATGTTGCGCACGCCGTGCAAACCCGGGCTGGACCAGCGTGAACAGAATCGCGTGGGGCGGAGGGAATTGCTGGACACCCCGTTCGCTACGTTTGAGAAAAATATCCGCGATCAACTGAATAGAATGCTGGGTCCGGCGGGCTTCGATGCCGGGCGCGATATCGAGGGGATAACGGTGAATCGCTGGGCGCACGGTTATGCGTTCACGCCGAATCCACTGTTCGATCCGGATTGGAAGGAAGAGGAGAAACCGTGGGTCATCGGGCGCAGGCGGGTGGGGCGCATAGCCATCGCAAATTCCGATGCGGGTGCCGACGCGTATACCGACGTGGCCATTGATCAGGCGTGGCGCGCGGTCGGCGATTTGCGCGAAGTCTAGCGCTCCGCGCCGAGCCCGGGCAGGTGTCCGGACCTTGCCGGAGGGCTCAAATGTCCATTCGGTTTTTGGCGGCGAATTATGATATCGTCTGTGCGTAGGCTCCCGAAGTCGGATTGCCTGAACTTCCTGGAATTTGAGTCGTAGCCCTTCCTCCACTGGTTCAGCCAATTTTCAGCCAAGTTGTGTGGTGCCGGGAAACGGCTGCGCGAATTCCTGCACTCAGGCGCTTCGAAGGGTACCGGGAGAATTACGATGAAAAGTTTATTTGTAGGGAATATGAGCTTTCAAACCACCGAAGGCGACCTGCGAACATTGTTTGAACCGTTCGGGCAGATCACCCGAGTGCACATGGCTATGGATCGCGAGACTGGTCGCGCGCGCGGATTCGCGTTCATCGAAATGCCCAACGATGAGGAAGCGGCGAAAGCCATGGCGGGGCTGGATGGCAAGGAGTTCGGCGGACGAAACCTGAAAGTGAACGAAGCGCGTCCCAAGGGCGAAGGCGGACCTCCACGCAGCGGCCAGAGAAGTTTCAATAATGGCCCGAGCGCCGGTCGTGGACCGAACACTGGTCGCGGACCAAGTGGTGGCAGCGGTGGCGGCCGTGGCAAAGGCGGTGGCGGAGGACGCGACCGCTTCTCGAACGAAGATTACCGCGAATCTGTTCGGCAGCCGCGCGAACCGCGCTGGTAGCCAGCACGTTGCATGAGTTGATGGACACCCGGCCCGGGCCGGTGTGCACTCTGTAGCGAGGAGAGAGAATGACAACGACATTTCAGAAACGGCAAAAAGAAATGAAGCGGATGGAAAAGCGCAAAATGAAGGAAGAAAAGCGCGTCCAACGCAAAATGGATAAGACCACTCCGAAGGATACGGGGACGGATCCGGCCCTGGACCCCACCATCGATTGGAATCACTCCGACGATTACATGACGCAGGAGTAACTGCGTTGAGTTTGTTGCGCTGAGATATTTGCGCGCCAGGTCTTAGGACCGGAGAGCGTTGGCGCGCGAATGGTTAGGCTTAATCCTAGTTGACGCAATTCATGAATAATTTAGAACTGTGGTGAAAGGCTAAGCCTTTTCCGCGGAGCTGTAGTGCTTTAAGACTCCATCGGCGACCACGCCGACGTATCGGCCTGCGTGCAAAAATTGCATGACCTTTGCGCCTTCGCGGGCCATTTTTGCCCAGCGGGATTTGGTTTGCGGATTCTGTTCGAGGCCACGATACTCAACACCGTTCCCTCGAAGACACTTCGCTTTGTTAAGCGACCCCAATTCGCAGTGAAATCGCTAATGCCAGAGCGGTTAATCCTACACCCAGCAGTGCCAATGCCCCGGGCTCTGGCGTGGAAACTACTTCGGTCCAGATACCTGGGTTGTCTCCCGCAGCTACTTGTCCTACGGAACCGTCGCCGTTGTAGGCCGAGTCCAAAGCCAAAGGCCCGTAAGGGCCCCGTAAACATGGGAGCATTCGAGTAACTGAGCATAGGAGCACCGAAACTACCGCCCCCCCCTCGCCCCACCTGTGGGATTGTGCAGGGAGATATACCAGGAAGTGAAAGGGGTGGAACCGGAGGCACCAAAAGGGTCGATGGTTCCCGTAGAGTTAAAGTTAGTAAAAACGCCTGGCCCGGCTACGAAGTTCCACGCCACAGCCTGGTCATTATTGTTAAGCAGCACAGTGCCGGTCAGAGCGAATCCTTCACTTGTAACCCTGGAGGCGGTGTTCACAAATTAATCACTTGCCTGAGCGCGATATCCGGGATGAGGTTTATGTCCGTGTTGCCCAAGCGTTTCCACGGGTAGGGTGATTTGTTTACCGCTTACGTGGGACGGGCGAAAATTGAAACTTTGCGGTTTTTGTACAACTGTAGCTGAGCCATTTTAATTCTCCTTTTCATTAGTCAATCAACTGAGGGGAGAACAGAAACAGCTAGTGCAAGGGTAAAATAGCTATGGTTTTTCGTTACTCAAAAAGAAGCGTAATGTTTCCAGCACTTAAAGAGATTTGGCTCCTGGGCGTGTTTGTTAGGAATGTGTTGCCAAATTTCTTACGCCCGACTGAATAAACCAAACGTCGTCGAGTACCGGCGCATGGCGCAAGTCGCCAACGCCACGCTGGCGATTCCTGCACCTAACATCAGTAATGAGCCCGGTTCCGGGGCCGAAACGGGGTCATCGCCATCGTGGTCGCCGTCACCCAGGGAAGTCACAGTGGCTGAGCCAACCTGGTTAGCTATATCAAAACCGGTCCAGAAACCTTCTGCTTCAACATAGGTGAAGTAGGTTCCTGGCGTGCTAGAGAGGATCGGAGGAGGATTGCTCCCAAAAGCAAGTGAGGTGTAGAGGTGATAGTAATCATCGAAATACTCCAACCTAACTGTTTCATTATTTAGAGAGCTATGAAAAACTAATTCCATAATCGTTTGATTTTGCACCCATTCAAGGGTAGGGATATTGGAAAAAGCGAAGTTTAACGGCCCTGTGGAAGTCACTGAAAAATCAGACAAGGCTTGTGTGGTGGTATCCCAGACGAAGGACGCGCCAAGGTACTCGCCACTCAGGCTTAATTGAACAGGATTTATCACGACGGATACAAAACTGTCCGCCTTCGCCAAGGAGGGTAGAAATAAGACTGCAATGACTAGTGCAAGACGCTTTGCCATCTTCTATTTCTCCATTAATTAAAACGCGGGGACTAAGAGCATACCTCTTAAACCGCTCTGGTACCTAATTGATATTTGATTAGCTAAAGAGCTGGATTCGACGAAACGTTACGCCGAACAAAAAACGCCACTGACTTCCTTCATTCAACAGCAGTGTGAATTCGCGGGTGTTTAAAACATTGGCTCCGGGGCGTGGACTCGAACCACGATAGCCAGATTCAAAGTCTGGAGTCCTACCAATTAGACGACCCCGGAGTAGCCGCAAGAAGTTTAGCAGAGGGCAACAACGGTTAGAAGCGCGGCGGCGGTGTGCGAAGAAAAAAATCGCTTGGCAATTTGTTATTCGCCGTGCTGGGCGAGTGTGTTCGTTGATGTTGATGAAGACGCTCGGTGCGCGACCGAGAAGATTCTGCTAAATTGATTAGGTTCCATTGCGCGGCTCGCATGTGGAGAGGTGTCCGAGCGGTTTAAGGAGCACGCTTGGAAAGCGTGTGTAGGAGAAATCCTACCGTGGGTTCGAATCCCACCCTCTCCGCCAAAACATTTGTTTTCGTTTCTTCGATTTAAAAACATGACGGTTTTTTTGAACCCACTTTGAACCTCGCAGAAATCGGATGAATCCGTAGGATTCGCGCCGCCGTGATTCATCAATTCTATTGCGCCCACGCTCGTCTCATTGTTTCGTGGAAGCAGCCGTGATCCTTGGGCCGATCCTCACACTTCGGACAACGGAACGACCACGCGCGATTCCCGATCCCGCGCAATTGCCAGTGAACCCGCGCATCGTGGATAGCCTCATGGGAGCCGATGGCGGAAGAAACGATCAGGGATCGGACCCCGTGTGTGATGGATCGAGTCCGCGGTGCCATCACGATCCAATTCGGAAGCTCAAATCCGGCGAGATCATGAGAATCGAAAACATTGGTCGTGGTTTTCAGTAGATCGCACTTAATTACTTTCCTCATCGAGGCCCACAAAGCTCTTGCAGTCGGCGCTCCGCGTTGGGCGGCCGGCTCCGATGCCTTGCGAAGCCCTAGTTACGATGACCGTTTTCTGTTTGCTTGCCATAACAGCCTCCTTGGCCGTTGGTTGAGATAAGAGATGATGGAGTCCCAGCATCTGCCTTCTGGAAATCCCACGGTTCTGCTTCCACAACGTCAGCCGGGTCTCAGGCTTATAGTTGCAGACCTAGGCAGGCGGACTGCTGTATTGTTGCAATCCTCGCATATGCGCGAATAATCAGGCTCCGGAAGCCTTTGCCAAGGCCAGTGTTGATGTCAACGCCTTCGATCGACCTTGACAGGCACAGAAGTGAGGTCACGACTAAATGAGGCGACACTCGCATTCATTTATCTCAGATTCGGCGCGTCGAGCACTTGGTGTGGCCAGGATCGTCGGATTTGTAGCACTTGCTTTGTGTTCCAACGCGAAATGTACTCACGAGGTTTCACATCATGAATACTGCCAAAGCGGAAGACAGTTTGATCGGCGCGCTGCGCGGATTTCACTCTTCACTCGGCGATGAAGGCGCCATGCCTAACTTGGATGGCGCCATTGGATGGCTCAATTCAGCTCCCTTGAGCCGCAAGTCGCTTCGCGGAAGAGTTGTGCTCGTCGATTTCTGAAGGAAAACGGAGCCACTGGCCTCGCTTCTGACACGACTTGCGTATCCAGTATTGGAATCGAGGCCGCTCCCGACTGGACGGATGAGCGATCTCCCGAAACATATCTAGGCTATCGCCAGGCCCAGAATTTTGCCTCGCCAGAGAAAGTGCATAAGGATTCAGCCGTGGTATACAGCGCGCCCGCGAGACCCTCGTTAAACCATTGGGGATTGAGCAGGTCGTGGAACGTTAATGCCGAGAGCGCCGTGCTCCAGGCAGTGCCTGGAAAGATCGTGTTCCGATTCCACAGCCGAGACCTGCACCTGGTGCTAGCTCCTGCGAAGGACGCCAAGCCAGTACGCTTTGTCGTACGATTGGATGGTGCCGCTCCCGGCGAAAATTGCGGGGTTGACACTGCGCCGGACGGCTCCGGCGAAATTCGAGAGCCCCGACTCTATCAGCTCATCCGGCAAAAAGGTCCAATCGCAGACCGAAACCTTCGAGATCGAATTCCTCGATCGCGGCGTTCAAGCCCTGGACTTCACGTTTGGTTAGGACATAAGAATCGCAAATGTAGTATTCCCGAGTACTTTAGAGAGTAGGAGTTGAGAAAGCATGTTCACGGCTGATGCGACTTGACGAGTTGTAGACTCTGATTCCGCAAAAGCATTTAGCTTCTTTTCAAATTGAGGCTCAAAATGAACGATCAACAAACGAAAGAGCAGGATTCTGGAGCGCGAGATCAACAGATCCGTGCGGCACTGGATCAGCATTGGGCGGCGTCCGATGCCAACGATTTTGAAACGGAGCACCGCATCTATCGCGAGGACGCGGTGCTGGAATACCCGCAGTCAGGCGAGCGAACCCGCGGTCGACGCAACATACAGGGTCAACGCGCTAGTCAGCCGAGCAAAAAACGGTTTACGGTGCGACGAATCATTGGCGGCGGTGATCTTTGGGTCACCGAATTCATCCTGACATATGATGGCAAGCCGTCCTGCACCGTGAGCATCATGGAGTTCAGGGGCGACAAGGTTGCGCGGGAAACACAGTACTTTGCGGATCCATTCGTGGCTCCCTCCGGGCGCGCTCAATGGGTCGAACGGATGGACACATAATCTGGAGGCGCGAGAACTCGGGTATCGTGGCAGCAAATCCTCCGGTGGAGGGACAAGAGATGGATTGGAAATCATTGGTCCAGTTTACGCTGCTGGGTAGCAGTGATTTGGAACAATATGCCATCCTGCTGGTACGCGTTTCGATCGGACTGTTCTTCGCCATATCGGGGGCAAACAAATTGTTTGTCGCCGGCAGCAGGCAAACCGTGTACGAAACGCTGGTTGAGGCCAAAGTCCCGTTTCCCCACCAGATGGCTTATTTTGTGTCGGGTGTCGAGGTTGTTGGAGGAGCCTTGCTGACCGTGGGGTTTCTTTCGAGCTTGGCCTGCGTGGCTTTATTGGTCGATATGGTTGTCGCCATTCTGACCACTAAACTATCCGCCGTGCCTAAAGGACTTTCGCCTCTTAACTGGCTCGACGATTTCCTGTACTTTCCGGAAGTCCTGTACGTGATCTTCTTTATCTGGCTGATCTGCTCTGGTCCGGGAAAGTTCAGTGTCGATTACTGGCTCGCCGGCAAGTTACTGAGGTGATCCAATCTACGCAGCAGCTAGTTGCCAGGAGATGAAATATGAAAGCAATTGTTGTCCACCAATATGGCGGTGCTGAAGTATTGAAGTTTGAGGAGTACCCTGATCCGGTGGCGGGCCCCGGCGAAGTGCTGGTACGGGTCGCTGCCACGAGCGTGAATCCGATCGACTACAAACGACGTGCCGGGTTGACGAAGGACTTTTATCCCATCAAGTTTCCGGGACTGATGGGGGTGGACGTTGCGGGGACGGTCGTCACGATTGGGCCTGGAGTGGAAGGCTTTTCCCGAGGCGACCAGGTGTTTGCACTGGCGGCGGACACATACGCCGAGCTTTGCGTTGTGAAAGCCGCGATTCTGGCGAAAGTTCCCAAGGGACTCGATTTGATCCAGGCGGCGGCGCTGCCGCTGGTGACAACGACTGGCAACCAGCTCATTACCGCTACCGGGATCAAAACGGGCCAGACGGTGCTCGTCGTAGGTGCGGCTGGAAATGTCGGGCGTTCGGCGGTATTCACTGCGAAGCAACGGGGAGCAGTCGTGTTTGCAGGGCTGCGGAAGAGCCAGATGGATGGAGCGAAGACCATCGGCGCAGATCAGTTGGTCGCAACCGATGACGACAATGCGGTTGCGAGTCTTCCGATGCTCGATGTCGTAGCGGACACGGTCAACGGCCAGACAGCTGAAAAATTAATCGCTAAGGTCAAACCGGGAGGAGTTTTTGCATCGGTCCTCGGGGCACCACGGAATGCCGGCAAGTACCCAACCGTAAAGGTGTTACCAGTGTACGTGGCACCTGATGCGAAAACCCTTCAGTTCATGGCTGAAGCCGTTCGAGATGGCAAATTGGTGATCCCGATCAGCAGCAAACTGCCACTGAGCAAGGCAGCCGAAGCTCAAGCGGCGGCGGAGAGGGGCGGCGTTGGGAAGATTTTGCTGGTGGCTTGACATTCTCTTTGCCGAGAGAGTGCATGAAAGGAAAATAGAAAAATGAAAAAAGATCGGCGCGGAATCAACACCGCCTCGAAGCCGAGTGGCGATGGGTGTGTGGAATGCCTGGCGTCACCGAAAGGTTGGTGGTTTCATCTCCGTCGATGTGCGGAGTGTGGGCACATCGGTTGCTGCGACAGTTCTCCGAGCCAGCATGCGTCAAAGCATGCGGCGGCAAAAGGGCATCCGATCATTGCCAGCTTCGAGCCGGGTGAGGATTGGTTCTACGATTACCAGAAGCAGGGGATGATCAAGGGTGTGGAATTGCTTCCGCCGCATTCGCATCCGAAAAATCAGCCCGCTCCTGGACCGGCAGGTAGGGTGCCAGCCAACTGGGAATCGCTCCTAAACTAGCTGCCCGTTTATAAGGTCGCCAGGAGGACTTCGACAAAGAGCGCAATATTTTTGAAGGAGTCCTGCGTAAGTAGGCTGTTGAGGAAAAAGGAATATCCTCGCTAACACAATCGCCCTACCCGGAAGAAGACTACTCTGAACGCGGTGGGCCGATGGTGCTTTGAAGTTTTTGGAATTCCTGCATTTCTTGCTGAGCTTGGCTGAGCTTGCCTTGTTTGCGATGTAAGCCTGCAAGGCCGAAATATGATTGAGCGGCGAGCGAGGTATTCTTTTCTAGTTCGATTACTTTCCGCCAGGACTCCTCGGCGACGGAGCTTTCGCCTGCGAGGGAGGCGGCTTTGCCCAGGGAGTACAGCGTCTCTGGCATTTCCGGCTTCAGCTGGTTGGAACGCTTTAATTCAACTAGGGCGTCGCGCGCGTTTCCTTGCTGAAGCAATGCAGCGCCCAGGCGGTACGCGGCTTCCGCGTTACCAGGCTGCAGTTTTGCTTCAGCGCGGAATTCTGATTCGGCTTTAGGCCACTGCGCCGAGTTTGCGTACACCTGGCCCAGTTCCAGATGAAGCCCGGGCAAATCCGGCCGGAGACGCAGGGCCTCCAGATATTCTTTCTCAGCTTGCGGCATTTGGCGGAGCACTAAATAGTTCTCCCCGAGGGCCTGGTGGGCGCGCGCGGAATCGGGATGATTAGCAATCAAGGTGTCGATGGCCGTTTTGGAGAGTAAGCCGCTGGAATGGCCCAGGTAAAACAACAGGTCAGGATCATCGGGATGTTTGGGAAGCGCGGCGGTGAAGTTGGCGACGGCTTCAGTTAGTTGGCCGGTTTGGATTTGCGCAATTCCCAGAGCTTCCTGTGCACCTGCACGCTCGAGATGCGGGATGGCATCAGCGGCATACCCCTGCGCGAGCAGCGCGTAACCCAAAAACTGGTGCGCCGGCAGTAAGTCGGGACTAAGCTCCAGCGCTCTCTTTAGAGGAGTGATGGCCGCGCCGTAATCGTGTTTCTCCATGTAAGCGGCGCCGAGATTCAAGAACGCATCTGCTAAGCCAGGGTCGAGCGTTGAAGCCTCGCGAAACTCGGTAATCTCGACGTCGACCTGGTGCTGTTTGCGGGCTTCAAGGCCCGCTTGCAAGTGTTGCATCGCGTCTGGTGGGGCGCCTTGGCTTGCGAGCGCTACGAGCAAAAGGAAAATCACGAGTGCTCCGGTTCGCGAACTTCCAGGAATTGGTCGGCGCGAACATCATTTAAGACTTGCTTGGTGCCAGAAGGCCACAAAACTTCTACCGAAGTTTTCTCCGCAGAACCCAGTCCGAAGTGAAGACGCTTGTCGCTCGCCGACACGTAGCTTCCAGCCGAGGTAGCGAAGCGAGTCTGACCATTCACGGAAACTTTAGCTCCATATCCGTCGCGATTGCTGCGTGTGCCACGCAGAGTAATGGACAGCCAATGATTATGATTATCGCAGCGATTCAATAGCAACACCGGAGGGCCGCCCAGCGTAGTGATGATAGCGTCCATCCTGCCATCATTATTTATGTCACCAAAAGCCGCGCCGCGGGCCGCCAATGGGGTGGTCACGCCGGAATCGGTTTTCTCGAACCTGCCATTATGATTGAGCGCCAACAACGGCAACTCCTTGTAGTGCAGGGAAGCGTCAATTTTCTCGACATTCTCGAGGACGTGGCTTTGCGCCACGAAAAGATCTTTCCAGCCATCGTTGTCGAAATCTTCCAGTCCCACGCCCCAACCCGAACTGCCGGACGTCAGTGCACCGAGGCCGGTCTTTAGACTGTCGTAAGAAAATGAGCCGTCTCCATCGTTATGAAACAACGCGTACAATTCGCGGGGCAGCACGGTGGTGATGATGTCCGGGCGGCCGTCATTGTCATAGTCTTGAAAAGCGGTGCCCATACCCGACAGGCCTTTGCCGTCGGAGGTTAGCCCCACTCCTGATTCCAGCGCGCACTCCTTGAAAGTGCCATCACCGTTGTTGTGGAAGAGATATTGCTGCATGCCGTCGTTGGAGACAGAAATATCCGTGAAGCCGTCGCCATCATAGTCCGCGAAGGCGACGCCCAGCGCACGCCCCTTTTTGGCGGTGATTCCGGAACGCTCGCTGACATCTTCGAACGTACCGTCGCCGCGATTGCGATAGAGCAAATTTGTCGTAGCTGGAAAAGCGTTGGGGGGGCAGTAGGTATGCCACTCTCCGCCACAAATTTTGTTGTGATCGGCGTCCCAGTCCATATAACGGGTGACAAACAAGTCCAGATTGCCATCATTGTCGTAGTCAACGAAACCTGCAGAGACGGACCAGCCTCCGCCAGCGACGCCGGCCTTGGCGGTTACATCGGTGAATGTGCCATCTCCATTGTTGTGGTAAAGAATGTTTTTTCCATAGCTAGTGACATACAGATCGGGATACCCATCATTGTCGTAATCGCCGACGGCGACCCCCATCCCATAATTACCATTGCCTGCATTAGCCAGGCCTGCCGCGCGGGTGACGTCCGTAAAGCTCCCGTCGCGATTCTGGCGATACAAACGGTTCCAGTAGCGAGGATCGCTGCGATTGAAATTCTCGGGCACCCGCAGCGACTCAGTAATCTTGCCGCCATTCACCAGGAAAATATCAAGCAAGCCGTCGTTGTTGTAATCGACGAGGGCCACGCCGCCGGGCATCGTTTCGATTAGGAATTTTCTCGGCGTCGGGGAATTTTGAAGAATGAAATCGAGGCCGCGCAACGGTTTTACATTGAAGATAGGCGTCGCAGCCGCCATCGCTACGTAATTGAGGAAATCGCGGCGCGTAAATCGGCGAAGCATCTTTTTAGAGTTGACTCCTCAAACTTGCGCTGGACCGTAGACGCGCAGGGCAGTGTATTTTAGCGCGGGGATTCGCGAATAGTAGCGGAGAGATATTCTCTGGAAAGAAGCGGGTAATGCGCACTGAGTCGAAAAAAATACCTGGAGCGAATGCACTCTGCACATCCGCTCCGGGCGTGTGGTGGTTAGAAGCTGAACTTCAGACCGAATTGGATCAGCCGTGGGTTGGTGCCAGGGTAAATACTGGATACCTGACCGAACGTTGAGCTGCCAAAGGCGGTATTGGGCGGGGCCCACTGGGTGCGATTGAACAAATTGAAGAATTCAGCTCGGAAAGCGATATTTAAGCGTCCGTCCGGGCCAAATGCGGTCCTCTTAAATAGCGCAAAGTCCCAGTTGTTCACTCCCGAAGAGCGCAAAGTCGGGTCGGTGCGCGATTCATTGCCGTAGGTGAAATCGGCTGGAGCACTGAAACACGCGGTGTTAAACCATTCGTTAAGTTGCTTGGCGCCCGCTGGTGATGATTTGTTGCAGCCAGGCTTGAAGTTCGGCCTTGAGCCTCCCCCGAACGACGTGGTGTAGTTGGGGAGGCTGTTGCTGAAGGCCAACGGGAAGCCCTTCTGGAATATGGTTACGCCGTCGATCCCCCAACCGCCGACGATCTTGTCCATTACCCCTTCGGCACCGGAGAAATATCTCCGGCCGTGTCCGAATGGTAGATCGAGGACGTAGCTGATCACCAAGCGTTGCGGAACGTCTTGAGATGACAACGAACGTTCTGCGCGGTTGTTGTTATTGTCCTGGATGCTCCCGTTGGAGGCCTCTAGCCAGTTCGTCAGGGTGTCCGTGTCACTCATCAGTTTCGAATTGGTGTACGCAACCAGCAGTGATCCTGCGCTGGCGAATTTGCGCTCCAGTGTAATCTGCAATGAGTGGTAAGTGCTGTCATAGGAGCCTTGGCCCGCCAAGCTCAAGCCGGTGTATTGCGGGTAAGGACGAGACAACTGTCCCGTTGTCGTCGTGGCACCTGACAAAGCGAAGGACGTTGACGTGGCGGTGTCAAAAAATGGATTGGGTACACTCTGTAGCAAAGCTACAGACGGCGCGCCAGTCGCATTTGCTACGCACCGTTTTCCGGTGACGGCTTCCTGAGCCGCGCATTGCGATACAGCTGACGGCAAGAAGCTGTCGGGTAGTTGGTCAATTTGCTGGGAGTAGGACTGCAAGTGGGTTCCCTTTGAACCGACGTAAGCTGCCGATATAAAGAAGTGGCCTGGCAGGTCGCGTTGGATGTTGAAGTTCCACTGCTGGACATAGCCCTCAGGATGATTATTCAGGTCGGCGACGGAAAAGTTCTGTACCACCTGCGTCGCGTATTGCTGGGTTCCCAGCGGGCCTAGCGTACGACCAACCGGGGGAACGACGCCGGTGGCTGGGAAGGGAGTGTTAATAGTATTCACTGGAACAGTTCCGTTGATCGTTCCGGTGTAGGAAGTGGTCGCATCGTTGACCAAATCATTGTTTGGATTGAGACCGAAAGAAACATAGTTGGGAATCCAGAAGATTCCGTAACCCGCGCGGATGACAGTCTTCTGGTCGAAGCTGTAAGCGAATCCGACGCGGGGTGCGACCTCGGTCCTGTTTTTTGGAATCGCAGTTCTGGTGCTGGGATTGACAAGGAATACGTCGCCCTTCAACCCTGGGAGTCCCGCTACGCCGGCAAGTCCAGCAGCACTAGGACTAGACAACCAGCTGGGCGCATTGGGATCGAAGTAAGACAAGCGGTTGAAGCGCTCCGACCACGGACCTTGCAAGTCGTAGCGCATGCCCAGATTTAGAGTGAGTTTGTTAGTGACACGGAAAGTGTCATCGGCATAAAAAGCGTTATAGATTTGTTGACCGGCAATCAGCGCGGGGTCAACGACCTGACCGAAGAAGTGATTTTCGACGTTGCTGGGATTGTCGGCATAACCGAGCAGGAAGTCGGCAAAGCCGTTTCCGGTAAAGCAAGACAAACCGGAACCGCAAAAGGCAAACGAACCACTGGCAACGTTAGTTTGCGCGTAATTGTCGCGTCCTACCTCAAGTTGGTATCCGACCTTAAGGGTATGCTTGCCGCGAACCAGTGTCAGGCTGGGGCCTATATCGAACTGTGTGTTGCGGTCCTGGATGAAGCTTTGTCCTTGGGAGCACATGACGTTGTCGGCGTAATCCAGAACGCATGGGGTGGGCGGAGTTCGAGCGATCGAAGGAATCACGTTGTTAAATTGTGCTGGCCAGCCAATTTTAGTCAGGTCGAAGCCCGCGTTGTTTGGAGAGCGATTGTAGGCGAAACGGCTGAGGCTGGCGTTCAGCGACGCAGTCGTGTTCGGAGTTACGGTGTAGTTGTAGCCGATGGCGGCAGCGCTGGTAGCGTACTTCTCGGCGCAGCGATCCTGGCAAAGCCCAGTGCCCAGTGGGTCCTGTGGCAAATCCAGGACATTCCAATAGGTGTAGCGGAAGAAAATGCGCTGATTGGCGCCCAGAGTTTGATCCATCCGGCCTACCACCTGATTCTGGTTTCCGCCGGTAGCATACGATTTCGCATAATTGTTCTTGCACCCAATGAGTGTGTCCGCGGTGCAAGGTGAATTGGCTCCCGGCCAAAGATTTTCGAGGGCGAGTGAGGTGGGGTTGAGCCGGGAAGTCGGAATCACATTTCCCGGAAATGGTGTTGGCCCGCCAGTGTAAGTAGGACAAGCGCCGCTCGTCACCGTTCCGCCGCAGGGATCCATGATCGGCGCGATTCCAGGGGCCGAAAAATTTCCAGCCAATTCGGGAGTTGTCGGCACGGTAGTCAAAACAGGGGATGCGCCTTGCCGCAGGCGGAACGCTTCCCAACTAAAGAACCAAAACGTTTTATCTCGTCCGTCATAAAGATGCGGTATCCAAAGGGGTCCGCCGGCATTTGCGCCGAATTGATTCTGGGTGAAACTTCCCGGTTTGTTGGGTAGTCCGTTAGCCAACTCGTGGGCCTTGTTGAAGGGGTCATTGGCATCCAGAACTTTGTTTCGCAGATATTCGTACGCTGCGCCGTGCAGACCATTAGTTCCGGATTTGGTACTGAAGTTCAGTACGCCGCCGGAGAATTTGCCCCAGTCCGCGCCCGTGTTGCTGGTTTGCACCTTGAACTCCTGGACGGAATCCTGGGTTGGAATGATGACCGGCAGGTTGATGTAGCCGATATTTAGAGGTTGCCCATCGAGATATTCCGCACTTTCGTTCCCGAAGGAGCCGTTGACCTGATAGTTTCCCCAACCAAAGGGATTAACGCCCACAGGGGTGCCGCCGGCGCTTCCTTGCGGAACGACAGAGGGCGCCAGGGTGATTAGATTGAAAACGTTGCGCCCGTTAAGTGGCAGTTCCTCTACCTTCCGGCCTTCCACGACCTGTCCTAGAGACGACGTCTCTGACTGCAGCAGGGGAGTTTCGCCGCTGACCTCGATGGTCTGAGATACTTCGCCAACTTGCAGGGTAAAGTCGATGCGCAAAGTCTGATTAACGTCGACAATAACGTCGGAATGAGCTGCACGCTTGAATCCTGTTTTCTCTACTTCGACCCGGTAGGTGCCCGGAATTAAATTTACGAAATTGTAGTAGCCATCACTGCTTGTAGGCTGCACCCGCTTCTCGCCGGACGCTATATTCGTTATGGACGCTTCCGCATCGCCGACGGGTGCGCCGGACGCATCTGTAACCGTGCCTGAAATCGTTCCGTAACTTGTCTGGGCCGCTAGCCGCGGGCCCAAAAAGCTAAACACAACGAGACCCAATGCCAGTTGCAACACCGCTGCGATAACAAGACGCAAGTTCTTCATCCCCCACGCTCCCTCAATCACGATTCACTATCAGTCGCTGCTGACCCTGGAGACACAACAGCACTGGGGCGTCCGTCACTCGAACGGACTCCTTCGTGTAAATGACTACCTCGACAAATGTGCGAATCTGATGACTAGTACGAAGATAATAGCGAATGTGTACCAGTGGTACTTTTATCTGATTAAGGAATATCGGGAATTCAGGAAAAATTTACACAATATCGACACCAAGAGTTTCCGATAGAGGCACATTTAGATGTGGATGATTAACGACTGATAAAACTAGGGGTGATTGGCTTGGTTGCGTAGCAGGGCATATAAGAAGGGCTTATTAGTAGGCTTGTGGCTACCGCCGCGGGGTTCTACGGTGACAAAGACCGCATCAATTTCGGCCAATTTCTTGGGGTCGTCAAATCGCATGACCCAACGGCGATTCGATTCGTTATCCATATAGAGAATGCCCAGGTTCATCGGCGATTCCTGCTGACCCTGTGGAGCTTCCCGCTGCCCCCACACTTGAAACGTGCTGGCATTGACCACGCCCGGCTCGCGATCTAGATCGAAGGCATAAAAAATCAGAGATTTGCCTTGTGTATAGAAAACTCGGCCGAATGGTTTTTTAGTGCGACTGCTTCCGTCAACGTCAAATACGTCCGCGATATACAGTTTTCGCGCGCCCATCAATTCACGAATATCTCGATCAGAGCTCAAATATTGGTTGGTGTCTTTGAGGCGACTCTCTTGCTCCTTGTTAGCGGAGACCAGCTCGGAAATTTTGGCTTCCAGAGAGGCAGTGTAAATCAGAGTTTTCTCGCGCTCCAAACGCAAGTTGGCCAGCTCGGTCCTGTCCCCCCCGTACGATTGGTTGAGGGCTTGCAGCTGGGTCGTAAGCGAATCTCGTTCCTGCGACAACGCCAGTAATTGAGCCTCGGACTGGCTGCTCGCTGCCTGGAGCTTGTTCGCTCGGTCCTCGAAAGCACGAAGCGTCGAACGCAATTTTCCGAGTTCTTGTTCTTTTTGCGCTTCGTCAGTCTCCAGTTGAGCCAATCTTTTGGTTTGCTGGGCCAGCGCTTCGTCTGCTTGTTGTTTTTCCTCGGAAATCTTCTGTAAGCGGTCGTCAATCGGCAAAGGTGCCGCGGTTACATTGCCGACGCTTTGCGAATGGGTACGCATCCCCAAATGGTAAGATCCCAAAACCGCCGTCAAAATAAGCCCAGCCGCAAGCAACATCGTAGCGATCGAACGAACCGGTCCACGCAGTAACTTGCTGGCAGGAACCGATTCGTTTGCACGGCGGTTCTGTTCCGGGGCAGGGTGTTGAGCACGTTCAATGCGCTCTAACAATTGCTCGAACGCGGCGTCCTTATCCCAGCTTGCTTGGCCCAGTCTTTCCGCAAATTCATCGGCCAGAATCGCGACTCCCTGAGTTGTAAGGGCCTGATACTGGCGAAAGACTTCATTGCACTGTTCACAGCGGCGGAGGTGCGCGTGCAGTTCGGCGGATTCCAGGGGGGCAAGGTTACCTGCAGCCGCCAATGCGCCGAGCTTCTTATATTTATCGTGCTCGCCGCACCCGGAATGGATCTTTAGCATCGTTTTGTTTCCCGAAGATTCTGCACAAACGCGCTCTTACGGAGTCGCTCCAGGCCGCGGTAGAAATTATGCCGCGTATTTCCTAACGGTTGGCTAAATTTCTCGCTAATTTCTCGTAAATCCAGCCCTTCAAAGTAAAACAACTCAAGAGTTATCCGTTGCATATCCGGCAGCTCCTGGAAAGCTCTCTGAAGCTGTGCCCGGTTGATTTTGGCACCGATTTCGCGATCCAGGTCCGTTCGTCCCAACAATGTATCGTCCAGAGAATTGATATTTGTACCAAGATAAAATCCTCTTCGGCTTAAGTGCGCTTTTCGGTCCAGCGCGCGATGCAGCGCGATTTGCACGATCCAGTTCTTGGCCCCACCCTTTGACCGGTCAAACAGCATGGATTTTTTGTATAGATGGAAAAATGCTTCCTGCACAACATCTTCAGCTTCGCCGCTATCCCGTATCACTCCTCTAGCTATTCTGAATACCAGCCGGGCGTAGCGATGAAAAAGGACCTCCAAAGCGCTGGCATCGTTTGATTGTAAGCGGGACATCAAGTCTTCGTCGCTAGGAAAACGACGTTCGGGCTCGCCCGGTGGACGAACCGGTAGCGTCTGGCTAGGTTCAGATACGGTGGGAAATGTAAGCGCGCGTCGCGGCGGCCAAGCACTCATGCGTGCGTTCTCAACTGGACGGGATGTTCCCGGACACCCTTAGCGAAACACCCGTTGCATCGACAAACTTCCCCGGCAAAGCTCCGATGTTGTGAAAACCATACACCAACCGACGTGGCGGTGAAAACATTTATTGATGGCGAGAAGCACTTTTATTTCTGCGTCCATCGTTGGTACAGAATTGCTTTCCAAGCCGTATATACTGTTTATCCGGCCCAATTAATCGGGCGGGAAGGCTCTAGAACAATAGTTTCAGTCCAAACTGCACCAATCTCGGATTGGTACCCGGCGCAGACGCGGTCACCACTCCAAAGTTCTGATTATTGGCGCTGCAGCAAACCGTGTTCGGCGGCGCGAATTGAGTTCTGTTAAATAGGTTAAAAAATTCCGTGCGGAATTCGACGCCTAGCCGCTCGCTGCTCGCGAATCTGGTTCTCTTGAATACCGCAAAATCAAAATTATCGATTCCTTGAGACCGCAGTCGAGGATCTACGCGCGCTTCATTACCAAACTGAAAATCGGCTGGCGCGGCGAAACACGCGGTATTAAACCATTGCACCAAAGGCGAATTGTGAACGCTCGGCGTGGCATCGCATCCGGAAATAAAGTTCGGACGAGAGCCGCCGCCAAAAAGGGTCGTGCCGTTGACTTGCCCGTTGGTAAATACCAGCGGAAAGCCTCGCTGAAAAATTGTGACGCCGTCAACGCCCCAGCCTCCCACGATTTTGTCCAGCATACCTTCGGCTCCGGAGAGATACTTCCTACCCTTGCCGAAGGGAAGATCGAGAACATAACTGATCACCAGGCGTTGCGGAACATCTTGCGAGGACAAGGAGCGCTCACCGCGCAAATTATTATTGTCTTGAATCGCTCCTACGCCCGGCTCCAACCACGCCGTGAGCGTATCGGTATCGGTGATGAGTTTCGCGTTGGTGTAAGCGACCGATAATGAGCCCGCGTCCGCGAAGCGACGTTGCAACGTCAATTGGAACGAGTGATAGATGCTGTCGTAAGAGCCCTGGCCGGCAAGCTGCACGCTCGCATATTGCGGGTATGGGCGCAGCAGTTGTCCAACGGTAGTGGTTGGCCCAGTGAGCGCCAGCGCTTGGCCATTGATGAAAAAGGGATTCGGCGTCGACTGTACCAGCGTCACATTTTGCCGGGGATTCGGAAGTGAAGGATTTACTTGCGAAGCTGCCTGCGCGAGTAAGGCGTCTGAAATCTGGTTGATTTGCTGCGAATACTGCGCCAGATGAGTTCCCTTTGATCCAACGTACGCCGCGGACACGAAGAATCCTGCAGGCAAATCCCGCTGCACATCCAAGTTCCATTGCTGCACGTAACCTTCGGGGTGATTTCTGGGCTCCACCTCGGTAATTGACTGCACGACCTGGGTGAGAAATTGTTGAGTGCCCTGAACCCCCAGACTCCTACCGGGAGGCGCCGCAATTCCTGCGGGAAATGGCAGCGCGATGGTGTTTACGGGATGCGTTCCATCCAGGGTCCCGGTATACGTTGTTGCCGCGGCGTTCACCATGTCGTTCAGTGGGTTTAGGCTGAACGAAACGTAGTTGGGAATCCAAAAGATCCCGTAACCGCTGCGAATCACTGTGTTCGGAGTGATGTTGTACGCCAGGCCGACCCGCGGAGCGAAGTCCGTATGCTCAAGCGGGACATTATTTCGGTTGGTGGGGTTTACCAGGAATACGTCGCCTTTAATTGGTGGCGTGCCCTTGGGAAGAAACGGATTGAGGTAGCTGGTCGCAGTCGGATCGAAATATGACAAGCGGTTGAATCGTTCCGACCACGGACCCTGAAGGTCATAACGTAATCCAAGATTCAAAGTGAGTTTTCTGGTGGCGTGCCAGGAGTCTTCAAAATAGAAGGCCTGGTATATCTGCTGGCCGGCCGTAAACGCTGGCACCACCGCTTGCGCAAAAAAATGATTTTCAAAATTGTTGAAATTATCAGCGTAGCCGAGCATAAAATCCGCGAAGGAAAGGCCCGTGCCGGCGACGCCGGGCAGGGAAGTGAAGCATGCTTGGCCGGCCACGCAAAAATCAAAAGCACCGCTGGCGATATTCGACTGCGCGTAGTCATCACGCCCCACTTCGAGCTGGAACCCGATGTGGATTTGGTGATGACCACGCAACATGGAGATGCTGGGCGATAGATAATATTGCGTGTCGCGATCCTGAATGTAACTCTGGCCCTGGGTGCACATGATATTGTCAGCAAAATTAGCCACACATGGAGTTGGTGGAGTTCGCATTTCGGAGGGCACAACGCTGTTGTAACTTGCCGGCCAGCCAATGGTGGTCAGGTCAAATCCGGCATTTTTCGGACTGCGATTATAAGTGAACCGCGAAACGCTGGCATTAAATCCAAACACGGTTGTTGGTGCAACGCCGTAGGTGTAGCCGGAGGCCATGGCGTAGCTGTGATAATCCTCGGCACAGCGATCTGCACACAGGCCGGTCCCCAGAGGATCGATGGGCAGGTCTGTAACGTGCCAATAATTAAAGCGCAAAAAAAGCCTCTGCTTATTGGTGATGTTGTGATCTACGCGGGAGACCACCTGGTTATGGTCGCCCCCTGTTGGCGCGGCAACGGTGAAGTTGTTGGCTGTCGCGGTTGGATTTGTTGCGGCGGGCCACAGATTGAGTAGTTTTTGTGACGTTAAATTGATGCGGTTCGCCGGAATGATATTGTTCAGGAACGGAGTGGGAGCGGCGTTACTGCCCGGGCAAACTCCCTGAGCGTTTACGATCCCTGCACAAGGATCGTAAATCTGATCGATCACCACCAGCTTGCCGCTTGCGTCGGTGCCGCGATCGTTGCAAATCCCCGCCGTAAAACCAGTCTTGCATAGTTGTGAAAAATTTCCCGCGCGTTCGCTGGCATCAGGAACGGTAGTGGTGAAAGGCGCTCCTGTTCGCAGACGAAACCCTTCGGCGCTGAGGAACCAGAAAGTTTTATTGCGCCCGCCAAGATGGGGAATGTTCAGAGGACCGCCGGCGTTTGCTCCGAACTGATTCTGTACCCACGGTGGTCTCCGTTGCCCGGCGGAATTGAGAAAAAAATCGTTGGCGTTGAAGATTTTGTTGCGTAGATATTCGTACGCTTCTCCATGAATGGTGCTCGTGCCGGTTTTGGTGCTGAGGTTGGTTACGCCACCAGAGAACTTTCCCCACTCCGCGCCAAGATTGCTGGTCTGCACCTTAAATTCCTGGACGGAGTCCTGCGTCGGAATCAGCACTGGCAAGTTGATGTAGCCAATGTTTAGCGGCTGGCCGTCGAGGTACTCGGCGCTTTCGTTTCCGAAGGATCCGTCCACTTGATAATTTCCCCAGCCAAAGGGATTCACGCCCACGGGCGTGCCGGTGGAACTTCCCTGCGGAACTACCGACGCGGCCAGTTCGATTAAATTAAATACGTTGCGTCCATTCAACGGCAATTCCACGGCTTTGCGTTGCTCCACTACTGTGCCCATGGTTGAAGATTCGGTGTCCAGCAGCGGCGCGCCTCCGCGGACGGTCACGCTTTCTGACGCCGAACCCAGCACCATTTCAAAATTAACTTCCAGGGCGTCCTGCACGTGAAGAATCACATCGGACTTGAGGACCGCTTTGAAACCGAGTTTTTCAACTTCGATGCGATAGGTACCCGGCGGCAGATTGGTAACGTAATAACTTCCTGTTTCATTTGTTACTGTTTCGTAGCGCACCCGTGTGCCGGTATTAATCGCAGTGACTTTCGCATCTGGAGTAACCGCTTTGCTCGAGTCGGTAATACGCCCGGTCAGGGAAGCATTCGACGATTGCGCCATGACCGCGTGTGTGGAGAACATCATTAATTCGGCGAGGGTAATGATGGAAATCAAAATGAGCCAACGCAGCAGAGAATGTTGCGGGACTCGTGGAATTTCAGCGGGTATGCCGCCATCCAAGCGAACATTGTCGACAAGGCCAAGAGAACTGGTGACGAACTTGCGACGATCCATTTCTCCCAACCCCCGGGAAGTGCAGCAAAGGACCTCAGTAGTAGCAGGCGGTAGGACTGCAGGTCAACGCGATTCTGCATATAACGAGGTAAAAGACGAATTGTGAGCTGGGGGGAACATGCGAGCGCTCATACCAAAGTATAATTGCGCCGATTTCGTCGACGCTGCTAGATTGCTGCTATGGTTCCTCGGGAGAAGACGAAAATGGTTGCTATTGTTGACGACGATGATTTGATACGCGGCGCGCTGCAGGGCTTGCTGAAGGCGGTTGGCTTGCCGGCACAGGCGTTTGCGTCGGCGGAGGAATTCTTGAAGTCTGGCCAACACCGCCAGGCTGGATGCTTAATTGCCGATATCCGTATGTCGGGGATGTCGGGTCTCGAACTGCAAGCACAGCTGAACGCGGAAAAATGCAGGATTCCAATTATTTTCATCACAGCACATGGCGACGAAAAAATGCGGATGCAGGCACTGCGAGCCGGCGCTGTGGAGTTTATGGCCAAACCGTTTAACGACGAAGCGCTGTTGGATAGTGTTCGGGCCGCTCTGGAGAGTTGAGCCTGTTAGTAGAAGCGTGCGGTGGGATACGCAAGGAGGTTCACGTGGCCGCTGTCGCAACATTAGGACTCGTCGATCAGGACCGGAGTCCACGCAGATTCGAACAAATCATCGGCAACAGCGCTGCTTTGGAAGCAGTGCTGAAGCAAGTTCAACAGGTTGCGCCCACCGATTCTTCGGTTCTTATTCAAGGAGAAACCGGCACGGGCAAGGAGCTGATCGCACGCGCGATTCATAATTTGAGCGCGCGGTGCGGACGGCCATTTGTAAAATTGAATTGTGCTGCAATTCCGTTCGACTTGTTGGAGAGCGAACTGTTTGGTCACGAACGTGGCGCTTTCACCGGCGCCATCGCGCAAAAGATTGGCCGGTTCGAATTGGCAGATAAAGGGACGCTATTCCTGGACGAGGTGGGAGATATTCCGTCGGCATTGCAACCGAAACTACTGCGCGTCCTGCAAGAACAGGAGTTCGAGCGCTTAGGCAGTACCCGGACTCATCAAGTGGACGTTCGGCTGGTTGCGGCGACTAACCGAAATTTGGCAGCCATGGCGAAACGCAACGAATTTCGAAGCGATCTGTACTACCGCCTGAATGTGTTTCCCGTCTCGCTGCCACCGTTACGGGAGCGTCGCGACGACATTCCGGCATTGGTGGAGCACTTTGTGGCGATCTATACCCATCGGATGGGAAAGCAAATCGACGAGATTTCGGCAGAAACGATGTCTGAACTTACCTCGTACCAGTGGCCCGGGAACATACGCGAGCTGCAGAATTTTATCGAGCGCAGTGTGATCCTTACCTCGGGAAATGTCCTGCGACCTCCTCTGTCGACGTTGGAGAGTCCCGCGGAGATGGAGTGCCAGGCAGTGACGCTGGAAGAAGCGGAGCGAGATCACATACTTAAGACGCTAGAGCAGACGCGTTGGGTGGTTGCCGGTCCCAGCGGGGCCGCCGCACGACTGGGGATCAAGAGATCTACGCTTTATTTCCGGATGCAAAAGCTGGGTATTTCACGTCCCAGCCGAGATGCGCTTCCCGCATAGTAGAGTTGAAGACGCCATGTGGCGTTTCTTTGACCAAATAACCTGATAGCTTGTTAAATTTCAAGGTCAGCTTTTTTGAGTTGAGAAATTCTTTCCCAGCGCTTCAATCACATTGTTCGCGACCGCCACGCCGCGACGCAGGTTCTTACTGCGAAGTATGCGCCAGGTTTCCCAGAAGCCTGGTGGCGGTGTCGCTTGCGCGTTCGCCGCACCCACCAGGACATCAGGAATGGCTTCGGTAAATTTCTTCAGTACTTCTGGATCGATTGATCCAAGAATCTTGGTCATGATCACGAGATTGCGGATGCCGCGAATCGCTTCTGGCGATTTGCTGGCGTCCACAATGATTTCAAGGATTTTGTTGCCGCCGCCGAGTACGCCGCGCAGTAGTTCGAGCACGCCTTGATCATGGAGAGACTGCAGCACATCAAGACTGGCTAGCAGCGCTTCAGCATGTTCGCTCGGCGCTTGCTCCAAACGAGAGCGCAATTCTTTTTGAGGATCGCGTTTGGGCAACTGGATAGGAATTGGTTTCGCCATAGCTCTCCATCCTTGATTAATTAATTTGAATCTGAACGAGGCCGTTGCCCGGCAGGTGATAATCCTGACGCTTCCATTTGCGTTCCACCTCGACGCCGTGCTGAGGCGTGGGATGGCCGAAGCGGTGGTTGATGCGCGGCAGCGGACTTTCGCCGACTTCCGGCAGCACGCGAAGATGAACGGACGATTCTTTGTACGCGGGCGTGTGGGTCACTGCGTCGGTGTGGCTGCTGGTTAGCCGGTTGACTGGGCTCTCGACCGAATTCATGGGCATATAGAGTTGCTTGCCGTGGACCCGGTCGGTAACCAGGGCGCGCACGCGAACCTGTCCGTAGCGTGAAGTCAGCTGGACCCAAGTGCCGCTTTGAATGCCGCGCTGTTTGGCGAGCTCCGGAGAGACTTCGACGAAAACGTCGGGGGTCTTCTCGCGAATTCCTGGGATTCGGTAGGTCAGATTGCCTTCGTGGAAATGTTCAAGGAGGCGTCCATTATTCAGGTGAAGATCGAATTCGGTATTGGGCTGGTCGGTGGGCTCTGAAAGGGCGAGCGGGAACAAGCGGGCTTTGCCATCAGGAAAGGCAAACTCTTTTGTATAAAGCAGCGGTTGATCCGTTCCATCCGCGGCCACCGGCCACTGAAGAGACTTAAATCCCTCGAGCCGCTCGTAGGTCACGCCTGCGAACAAGGGAGTAAGGGCAGCGACCTCGTCATAAATTTCGGAGGGGTGCTGATACTGCCAGTTGGCGCCGAGACGGTTGGCGATGTCCTGAATGATTTGCCAATCCGGGCGGCTGCCTTGCAAAGGTTCGAACACTTCGTAGAGCCGCTGGATTCTTCTTTCGGTGCTGGTGAAGGTGCCCTCTTTTTCCAGGCTGGGACTGGCGGGCAGCACTACGTCGGCATAATGGCAGGTGGCGCTGAAGAAAATGTCCTGCACGACGAAAAAGTCCAACTTCGAGAGTCCATCGCATACAAAGTTTGCGTTGGAATCCACAAGGCTCATTTCTTCGCCAAATAAATACATGGACTTGAGCTTGCCTTCGTGAATGGCCTCGATCATTTCGTGATTATCGAGTCCCTTTGTCGAAGGCAGGGGCACTTTCCAAATCGCTTCGAAACGCGAGCGGACTTCTGGATCATCGACGGATTGGTAGCCGGGAAGAAAATTGGGCATGGCGCCGTGATCGCTGGCACCCTGAACGTTGTTGTGGCCACGCAAGGGATACGCACCACTGCCGGTCTTCATGTAGTTGCCGGTAATGAGCAGAAGATTGGAGATGGCGGTGGAGGTGTCAGAGCCCATGCAGTGCTGCGTCACGCCCATGGCCCACAGAACGCAGACACCCTTGGCCTCGGCAATCATATGAGCAACTTTTTTTAGAGTCTCTTCGGAAAGGTCGCAAGTTCGAGAGGCAAACTCCATGGTGAAGGGCGCGAGACTCTTTTTGTATTCATCAAGTCCATTCACCCATTTATTCAGAAACTTGGTGTCGGCCATGCCGTTGTCCAGCAAATAGCGGCTGACTGCGGAAAGCCAAACCATGTCGGTTCCTGGTTTAGGGCGGAAGAACAGGTCGGCGCGCTTGGCCATTTCGTGTTCGCGCAAATCAGCGACGATGAGTTTTTGGTTGCGCAATTTGTGAGCGCGTTTTACGCGAGTAGCCAGGACCGGGTGACTCTCCGCGGTGTTGCTGCCAATGATCAGCACGAGTCCGGCGTTCTCAATGTCGCGGATGGAGCCAGAGTCTCCGCCAATACCTACGGTGCGAAATAAACCTTGAGTGGCGGGCGCCTGGCAGTAGCGTGAACAGTTGTCCATGTTGTTGGTGCCGATGACGGCGCGCGAGAGTTTCTGCATGAGATAGCTCTCTTCATTGGTGCATTTGGAAGAAGAGACAAAAGCCAGCGAATCGGGTCCGTTCTTGGCCTTGATCTCGGCAAATTTGCGAGCCACCAGATCGAGCGCCTCGTCCCACGAAGCTTCGCGAAACTTGCCATCTTCGCGGATAAGAGGTTTGGTCAGGCGGTCCGGACTATTCACGAAGTCCCAGCCAAATTTCCCTTTGATGCAAGTGGAAACGCCGTTCGTGGGGCCATCCAAAGGTTGGACTTTCAGGATGTGGCGATCTTTCGTCCAAATGTTGAAACTGCATCCGACACCGCAATAGGTGCAGACTGTTTTCGTGCGGCGGATGCGTAGGTCCCGCATGTGCGACTCGGCTTCCGAGAGCTTAAGGATCGCACCATAGCCGGTCTCCGGCTCGACGCCCTTTACTACATCAATCATGCCGCTCAGCGCGGGCTTTGGCAGGGCGGTGAAAAATCCGGCATGGCCGAGCATGGATTTCTCCATCAGCGCGTTGCAGGGACAAACAGAAATGCAATGGCCGCAGGAGACACAGCTCGATTCACCAATTGTTGAGCCGCCATCCCAGAGCACGCGGGGATGAGGATCCTCCCAGTTAATGGAAAGGGTTTCGTTGACTTGCAGGTCCTGGCAGGCTTCCACACATCGGCCGCAAAGAATGCATTGTTGCGGATCGTAGCGGTAGAACGGGTTGGTATGATCCTCTTCGTAGGGCTTGGAATGATAGGGAATGGGCTGATGCTCCATGGCCAACAATTTTTCGGTGTTGTGAATGGTGCAGTTTCCGTTGTTGTTGTCGCACACGGTGCAATAGAGAACGTGATTGCTAAGAATCCGGCCAAAGGCCTCTTGTTGCGCTGCAGAGGCCTTTACTGAGTTTGTGAGAACTTCCATTCCCGCAGACACGATGGCCGCGCAGGCTCGCGTGAGTTGCCCGTTAGTCTCTACCATGCAGGTATCGCAGGTCTGGATAGGACCAAGCTGTGGGTGATAACAAACTTGAGCAATGTTGATGCCTGCTCGATTGATTACGTCAATCAGGCGTTCACCGCTACTCGCTTCGTGAGCTACGCCATCGATTGTTACCGTTATCATCGAATTGCCCCTCAAACGCGGGTTAGATCCAGAACTTGTAACCCAAGGCAGTATTTACGGTGACCGCCCAGGTGCAATACATAAGCCAGATTCCGGTGAGGCATTGGAACAGTGCTACAAGCCGCCCGCCGGTGGTCCACCCGGCCAAGCGCGTTGGAACTTCGACGAGATAAATCAAGGTCAAGCCAATGAAAATAATCATGACGGGGATATCTCCGGCGCGGCCAAACACAAATGCTCCGAGGACCGAAATGAAGAGATAAGCGATGGCCATCCACCCGTCCGGTGCGGCGCTTGACCCGACGTAGCGGCGATACGCCATCGCGAACCAGTGGATTCCGTACACCGTGAATGCCACGCCGGCCATGTAAAGCGGTGCGGCGTTTCCGAAGACGTTAAACCAGGTCAACCCTACCATGAGATAAACGCCGGTGAGGAATTGGCAAAAACCCGGCATCCAGAAACCCCACAGGCCCATCGTACGATCGACTTCGGGGCTGTTTTGGGGATAACCGAAAAGAGCCTGCCCACCCCAGATAAAGTAGCCAGTACCGAGACCGAAAAATCCAATCGCGATGGGCCAAAATGGCGAACTAGCGAACGTAAGTGATTCTTGTGTCATTTTCTGCGACCTCGTCCATGAAGGTTAATTACGCAATCTATACGGCCGGTCTACGATGCGTGGCCGGCAGCGCGTTGGTTCTGTTTCTACAAAGACTTTCCTAATTACGCGTGTGCGCTTACCAAGCATTGGCAAGTACTAACGCCATCGCCGCGTGTTCGGTCCAGCGCAACAATGTTGCGCAGTTGATGCCATCCGGTTCCGGCGCTACATCGTTCATCAGCTGAGCGGAAATACGCCCTCGCTGGTACTGCGCCAACAAAAAGCGCTTGGCGTTCTCCGGATCCGGGATTGTTTGCAATAGCCAGTTCACTTCTTCTTTATTCATGACGCTCTCCTTCTTTGCCGTTCGGCGTCACGATGAAGGAGAGCACGCGTATTTCCACGTTGGCGTGCCTGACTGCATCGCGATTGTGCTTCCATCCAAAGGGGTTAGCAGCGAAATGGAAGGCGGGAGCAAAACCAAGCAAGGAAAGAGGACCACTCCCTGACAGACTGTCAAAATGTTGGACGGGCCGGCGAGGAAGATAATCGGTCTGCATCGTGGGAGTGAGAGAGCAGTTGAGTTGTGATTACCACCGCGGGCAGCAGATAAATAAACGTCACGCAAACCCACATGAGGGCGCCTGCATACTCCTGATCTTGAAGAGGCGAAATAGAGAAATGTCGATTTCCGGACAGGTAACACGGATAGACAACGCGGTCGCAAAAGGTAAGAAATGCGGAAAGCATGTCACACGGGAAGGTGGCAAAAAAAAGATATAAAACAGTGGACCATCGTGGCGAGTGCGCGACGCTCGGCCAAGGCTGGATGACTGGCCACCAAAAGAGTAGACCGGTTGCGAAAAAGCAGGCGTACTCGAATGCGTGCCACACGTTGGACCGCATGGCCAAATCGAACGCGGCCGGAATATGCCATCCGATGAGAGCGATCACGGCGGCGAGCCAGCAGAAAATCGGATTTCCAAGAGCGCGGCTTAACCGCTGGCCCAATCGCCGCATCGGGAGCCAAGACAGAAATCCGGTGGACACTTTACGGACGAATCGCTGCGGTAAGGCTTGCATCAACGATCGGAACGGAGCTCCGAGCAGAATCAATGGCGGAGCCACAGCCATCAATAGAACATGGTCCACCATGTGGATGGAGAGAAGTTCATAGTGAAGCGTTCGCAGCGGCGAACCCAAGGCAAGCCACAGAGCAAACATCCCGCTCATGAAGGCCGCAAACTGCCACGGCAAAATCAGGTTTGGACTGGTGTTCCGTAAACGCAACCAACCGCGGAAGTAGCCGCACGCCACGAGGAACAGAGCAAACGTAACCGGGTAGGAGATGGACCATGGCGCGAACTCGGATTGGATTGGAGGTGTCATGTGTAACTTGTGGAGCGCACCACGAACTAATTCTGTCCGTCTTTCCCAAGCGCCGTAGCTCGTGAAGCGTCGCGTGCCGGCGCTTGTCCCGCCGGATGCAGCGTTTGAAGGAATGCCACGAGAGCAGTGGTCTCGGCGGGGCTGAGATTTTTGCCGTAGGCTGGCATGTTTCCACCGCCTTGGATCACCTGGCGTATCAACTGGTCCTGTGTAAGTTGCACAGCGACGGTGTCCAATGCCGGACCGCGCTGACCTCCATCTTGGCCAAGGGCGTGGCAGTTATGACATTGCTTCGCCTGGAAAACGAGAGCGCCTTGCCGCTCGAGTGCAGTCCGGTGTTGCAGGAAGCGCGGAGGTATGGGGTCACTGCTCCATGCGTTCATGTGCGGGCTCCATGGGGTAAATCCCGCGAGATGAGTGAAGGTCGCGAGAGTAACGGCGATAAGCAGGATGGTGATAACAGCAATCGGACGCCGACGCCAACTTTTTTCTCCCTCGCCGGACAGAAATGGCAGGAGGAGCAAAGCGCCGATCACGATGACCGGGCCGATGAGCAGAGCCGGTGTCTCCATCGATGGAGGCAGGAAAGAAAGGACGGCGTATAGCCACAAAAAGAAGTAATCCGGTTTTGGCGCGGTTTGGATGATGGTCGGGTCCGGCTGGCCGGTTGGTCCGAAGGGGCCAAAGAACGCCGCGCAGGCGGCTACCGCCAACAGAATAAACGCGGCGAAGAACAGATCTTTCCACACCGCATAGGGCACGAAAGGAGCGCCGTCTTTCTGCGTTAATTCGTGATACTCCTTTTCGTAGGTTGCTTTCTTTACGATACGCCCGGGCATTGGCCATTCGTTGATCCCGAGTTTCAGCACCAACAAGAGATGCACGGCGACGAACGCAATCAGCATGCCTGGTATCACGAACACGTGCAGGGCGAAAAATCGAGACAGGGTGGCGCCGGCGATGATTGGTCCACCGAGCATCAGTTTCACGATGGCCGAGCCTAGAAATGGAACACGGCTGGCGATTGATGCTCCGATTCCAAGTCCCCAATACGCGTCTTGATCGAACCGAAGGACCTGTCCGGTGAATGCCATACCCAAGGTCATGAGCAGGAGAAACACTCCTATTATCCAAGTGAGTTCGCGCGGAAATTTATAAGCGCCGAAGAGAAAGACCTGCACCATGTGAATGAGGACAATGGCCACCATGAAGTTCGAGCCCCAGCCGTGCACTGCGCGGATGAACCAACCCAAACTTACGTCGTGATTCAAACTCTGCAAACTGTTCCAGGCCTCGCTGGCAGACGGAACATAAACAAACGCGAGCATGATTCCGGTGACGAGTTGCAGAAGGAACACGACTAGAGCGGCGCTGCCAAAGACATACCACCAACTGGCGGTGCTTCTCGGCACGGGGTGCTCGGCAATTTCACGGATGGGCGCGGCGAGCTGCAATCGCCGGTCG
The DNA here is from genome assembly GCA_963733775.1 of uncultured Acidobacteriota bacterium. Classification (GTDB taxonomy): domain Bacteria; phylum Acidobacteriota; class Terriglobia; order Acidiferrales; family UBA7541; genus Acidiferrum. The sequence continues at coordinate 516,465 of CAVTEE010000009.1, forward strand.
AACCATTCAGCGATCTGAGGGATCAAGCGCATGGCGGTTTCTTTCCAAGCAGAGAGGCGGTCGGTGAGCCCGGCGTAGGTAACTCACCGGCTTGGATCATGATCAAGCCGTCGCGTATGGTGTGCGGATACTCGAACAATCCACGTTCCGGCGGGCCGGAAGCGCGTGCTCCATCCTGGTAATACGCACCTCCGTGACAAGGGCACATGAACAGCCCGGACTGCGGGAACCAACGCACGGGGCAGCCGAGATGCGCGCAGTTAATGGCGAAAATCTGAAATTGCTGTGCTTCGATGTGTCGTACCCAACAGGCGGTGTCGGCCGTCTTGCCGTCCGTTGGCGTCACATACGGATTCTGAAACGTGGCGAGGCGCGTTTCTCCTTCGGGGAATTGGCTGACGGAACCCAGCGATACCCATGAGAGATAACCGTTCGCGCGGCCACGGACAATGGGGGACAAGAGGAACCGAACAACCGGAACGGCGAGCGCAGCGGCGACCAAGCCGTTAAATAAAATTCCCAGTTTCATAAACAGCGCGCGCCGGGAAATCGTGCTGTCAGTCGACATTGTGATGCTCCTGATACTGCGCGGTTTTTGAATCCGGGTAGGGCTGGCCGGGGATAGTGGCACGCCGTGCGGCCAGCCAAGCGACTACGTCGGTGACTTCCTGGTCGGACATGGGCTTGCCAGGCAGATTCCCGCGCCAGTCGGGCGCGCCAAGTTCCGGCCGTCCGGCTATCACTTCAGTTCGCAGATATTGATCACTCACCAGCGCCAGATAGGAGGGATCTACAATTGAGCTGGCGCTCTGGCCTCCTGTCCCATTGGGGCCATGACACCGGGAACAGAACGCTTGATATACGTCGGCACCGTGCTGCGCGTTGCCGGCGGTTTTCGCTGCAAAGGGCGGAGGGTTGGCACCGCGAAGATCGCTAGATGGAGCCCAGGACCGGATTCCGCGAACCAAAGCATCGATCTGTTTGTCGGTGAGCATTCCTCCGGCGCTTTGTGCGAATGCGGGCATCGGGGTGCCACGCACTCCGTTGGAAGTTGCGTCGCGAATCGCCGAGTCGTCAGCGATTGCCAGGAAGACGGGGTCGCGCAAAGCATTGCCCGCTCCACCGCTTCCGCCGGCGCCGTGGCATCCCGCGCAGTTCTGCGCGTAGAGAATATTGAACTCCAGAATTTGATCAGGGGCGATAACTTCGGAATTTGGTCCCGGACGTCCGGGTAAAGCGCTGCAGGCGGCGCACACGAAAACAACAGAAACCGATAGAGACAGAAAGATGGGCAGGCGTGTCATGGGCGCCGATCCTCTGGGTTTTTGTTTTCTGCCGCTCCGGTTGTCTCCATGCCAGCACGAAGAGCAAAGGGGAGGTGTTGCCAGGTATGTATTCGCTCCTGACGGGAAACGACGATACCGGCAACGATGCCGAATCCCAACTGCGAGAGCACAAACCAGAACCAGTCAATGCGCTGGTTGAGTACGGGATTGACGATTCCCAGAGTGCTATAAAGCAAACCTGACCACAGAATAGGCCGCAAAACCTCCAAGCAGGATCGGCCGCCGTGGAAACATCGGAAGCATCGCGCCGTAGAGAAGACCGACGACCAAAGACGTGATGAGGTGAACTGCAACTGCGATGAGGAAAGAGTCCCAATGAAAGGCGGCGATTCCTTCGGTCGTCACTCTTGCCGGGAAAAAACCTGCAGCTAGAAGGTTGATCGGATACCAGATGCCATGCTTGCTTGCGATTCCATAAATGATGGCGAGGAGCGCCATTGCCACGCTTCCGGCCAGGCCGCCTTTAATGCCCGCCGAAACCGGATAAATTTCCAAGGGCAGCCAGGATCGATTCACTTCATCGGTTATCCATCCGACTCGAGCGACCTCGGGGCGAGTGGTGACCACCGGCTCGACCTTGCCGGAAACCAGCACGGTCTCGTGGGCTTCGTACGGAAGCACGTCACGAAACCAGCCGACCATGCCAGCTAGAGCGAGCACTGCGCCGAGAAGGGTTACGGATACACTTGTCAGCAATCCCGCGAATACCAACGTCACGCCAAATGCGAGAATGATCGGCCACGCGCTTGGCGCGGGTAGCTGCAAGGTTGCCGGCGCGGCTTGTCGCGTTTCTGTCGATGAATCCAAGTCGTGCATCTCCTTCAGCGCCCGATGACGTAGACAACGGTGAAGACAACGACCCACACGGCGTCTACAAAATGCCAGTAGAGGGCCAGGACATCGACACGCTCGGCGTGCTCCTGGCGCACATATCCGAACAATGCGAACAGCAAAACGGTTGTTATGGCCAGGAGGCCGACGGTCACGTGGAAAGCATGCAGGCCGACGAGCGAATAGTAAGTGGTGCCGAACAGATTGGTCTGGATGGTAAGGCCTTCGTCGTAGATCAAGTGGTGCCACTCGCGAGCTGTGCCAAAGAGAAAAGTGGCTCCCAGAGCGAGTGTAAAAAACCACCACAGTGCGAAGCTGCGGATTTTAGCGCGCTTCAGCGATTTGACGGCGAGGTGAATCGTCAGACTGCTCGAAAGCAAACAAATGGTGAAGAAGATCGGGGCATGCAGCACGTCTTTCGGCATTGGGCCAGTGAGACTCTTGCCGACGTAAAAAAGATAAGCCACGACAAAAATGGTAAAAATCGCGGACTCCGCCGAAATCAAGCAGAACATGCCGACACGGCCGCGCGAAGGAAGTTCCCACGTGATATTGGCGTCAGAAATTACCGCTGGCTGCGTACTCATGAGCGTTCCATTTATTCGTACTTCCAGTCCGGATCTTCCGGGTGCTTGAGATCCCAAAGCGGGCGGCGGCTGCGGACTCCGGGATAGTCGCGAAGTTGTATACGGGCGGCGGCGAGCTGGTGGACCACTCCAGAGTCCATGCATCCCAGGGGTCGCTACCGGCGGTGTCGCCATGGAAGTAGGACCAGAGCAGGTTGGCAACGAAAACCAAAATGCCCGCAGCCTGGAAGAAGACGCCGATGGTCACGATCAGATTCAAGGTGTCCCAACCCGCCCGGCTCGTAGGTATAAATGCGTCGCGGCATTCCGAGAAGGCCGGGAACATGCATGAAGTCGAAGGTCAGATGGAAGCCGATGACGAAGAGCCAGAAGTGCAGTTTGCCCAGCGTCTCGTTGTACATCTTTCCGGACATCTTCGGGAACCAATAATAAAAGGCGCCAAAAGTCGCAAAAAGAATGCCGCCTACGATGACGTAATGAAAGTGGGCGACCACGAAGTAGGAATTCCCGAGATGCCACGTAAAGGGCGCGGCGCTTAACATGATGCCGGTGAGGCCAGCAATCAAGAATTGAAAGAGAAAGCCGATGCAGAACAGCATGGGTGTGTTGAAGTGAATTTTCCCGCCCCACATCGTGGCCAGCCAATTGAAGATCTTGATGCCGGTCGGAACAGCGATCGCCATGGTAGAGAGCACAAAAAAGGTGTTGGCGTTTGCGCTCATGCCGACCGTGAACATGTGGTGGGCCCACACACTCATGGAGATGAACGCAATGCAGACCGTAGCCGCCACCATGACCGGGTAGCCGAAAATCGCCTTGCGGGAGAACACTGGGACAATCTCGGAAACAAAAGCGAACGCGGGAATAACCAACACATAGACTTCGGGATGGCCAAAAATCCAGAAGAAGTGCATCCAAATCACCGCCGAGCCGCCGGCTTGGGTATCGAAGAAATGGCCGCCGAGGTAACGGTCGACGGCCAACATGATCTGCGCCGCTGAAAGTGGACTGACGGCAAGTATCACCAGCACCGCCATCACCAGATTGAGCCACGCCAGCAGCGGCATCTTGCCAGCGTCATTCCCGGGCAGCGCATGCAGAAAATTGTCGTAATGATATTGATCGCCGTCCCGATGCTGCCGAAACCGGACACCAGCAAGCTCAGAGTCCAGAAGTCCGTGCTGTGCCCCATGGAAAACGTCTTTGAGGTGAGCGGCGCATAGGCAAACCATCCGACATCGGGAGCGTTTCCAGCGCCATACAGGCCATTGGCTCCGAAGAAACTAAAATAGAGAAGAGCCTCCGAAAGCCGTCAACCAAAAACTGAAGGCATTGAGGCGCGGGAAGGCCATATCCCGCGCGCCGATCATCAGCGGGACGAGGTAGTTCGCAAATCCAAACAACATGGGCATGACCACGAAGAAAATCATGGTGGTGCCGTGCATGGTGAACATGCGATTGAAAACGTCGGGCGATACGAAATTGTTATGTGGACGGATGAGCTGGATGCGCATTATGGCGGCTTCGATCCCGCCGACTATGAGAAACACCAAGGCATAAAGGATGTACAGGATGCCCAGCCGCTTATGGTCGACGGTCGTTACCCAATCGTGAAGCCTGGCGACAAGGGAAGGGAGACCGCGTCGGCCTTGAGGGTCGAGATTGCGTCCGTCGCCATCGCGTGTTCCCTTCAACTCCTCAGTGCAGCGTCGCCAAGTAGGCGGTCACAGCGTCCAGTTGCTGATCGCTCAATCCCATGGCGGGCATTTTGGAGCCAGGTTTGATGCTGTCGGGATTTTGAATCCATAGGCGCAGATTTTCGGGGGTGTTTGGCGCGACTCCGGAGGCGATTGTTTCGCGACTCATCAGATGGGTCAGGTCCGGGCCGAAGCGCCCGTTTGCCACGGTGCCGGTCACGGCATGGCAGTTGATACAGGAAGTCGTTTCAAAATGCGCTGGCCCTCGGAGATGGATGTGTTCGTGTGCGCCAACTGAGTTTGTGCTGTGACCCAGCGGTCGAAATCCTGGCGTGATTGCACATACACGCGAAGAAGCATCTTGGCATGCTGTGTTCCACAATATTGCGCACACTGGCCGAGGAACAGACCGGTCTGCTGCGGATCGAACCACATGGAATTGGGATGATTCGGAATCAGGTCGGTCTTGCCACCCAGACGCGGAACCCAGAAGCTGTGATCCGTGTCCGCGGAGAGGAGAGTGATAAAGAGTCGGGGTGGATTCGCCGGGTCACTAACTGGAACATGGAGTTCGTTGGCCGTCACAATCCTCATTTTCGGGTAACGGAATTCCCACCAGAACTGATGGCCGATGGCGAGCACTTGAATCGCCCTGCCCGGCCGGCGAGCGGCCTGGATGTCGTGGAGGACTCGTGCCGTTGCCAAAGACAGAACCACGACAATGAGGAAGCGGGCAATCACGGTCCACGCCAGTTCAACCGGCCACTACCATAAACCTGCGGTGGCTCGAGGCCGTCATCGTCTGTAGGCGTCCCAAATTTCAAGACGCAGTAAACCAGGAAGCTGAACACGAGAGCGAATATGATTCCGGTAACCGCAAGCACGAAAAGCGAGAGTCCCATGATCGAATGAGCCGGCGTGGAGACCGGTGCAAAAATATTGGTTGGGCTAAGAGAGCTGCCCGGAGGATCAGCCAGGGCGGTTACTGGCTCAAAAAGGAGAACAAGGGCTGGGGCTACCAACCACGCTCGCCGATTGGAAAACCCTGTAATTCGCATTGCCCTTACCTATCCGCAATTACGCGGGAGCGTATCAATCAGCCCGGGCGGATGGCAATAGCCTCCGGCCTTCGACCCAGTTCTGATAATTCCGACCGTCCTGACTTGCAGTGACTCGCTTTTGAGCGTCGTAGTTACATTTCTTTTGGCGTTTCTGTTTTCATTTCCTTGGATTTAATCCGGCCCGAAGCAGTGATCAGGTGTGTCTGGCGGTCTTTGTCGTCGGGCAAGCTGTTTTTCGCGACATGGGTAAAGGCACCTTTAGTACCACAATCAATTTGTGCGAGGTCGCTTCAAGTGAGTTGATTTAAGGGGGCAACTAGACATGAGCGGCGAACACGCGTGTCAGAATATTGAACACAGCGCCCGCGGTTCCGACACTTCGGGTCTTCTACGAAAGAACATCCGCTCTCCAACAGACTGACAGTGGTCCATTGGATTCGACAGGCATCTCTGGCTAACTGAGGCTGAAGTCCCGTCTGTTTAACTTCGTATCGTGCTTTCCGCCAGCGTCTTGAACTACTTTCGGCGATTTCTTGCGAAACGGCACACAGCGTGCTTTCCCCAAGTGTGGAAGTTGAATTGGAAATTGCGAATCAGTCTAAGGGCATTTATGTTGAAACCAATCACGCAAGAAAAGAGCAGGCTTGGATTTGTGGGGATTCGGCTACATGGGCCGGCCAATCGCGCGGAGGCTGCTTGAATCCGGCTTCAAGCTGACAGCGTACGACCGTGACCACGACAAGGCCGAAGACTTGGTGCGATATGGCGGAACCGCGAGACGCAGAGTATTGCGGAACTGTCTGCCAGCTGCAACGTCGTGTTGTCCTGCCTACCGAGCGATGAAGCGGTCCTGGACACTTATAGAGGACCTGACGGCCGAACCGGAAGCAGTACCAGCTCGGCGGCGGCGTCCTCCGCCACCGTGCCGATGGCTGCGACCGCGAACGACTGATCAAACACGTCGGGATGCACGTGGTGGAGCCGCCCCACCCGGATCCGGACGTGAGCGACGGGTCACGCCCCGGCTCGACGCTCGATGGCGTCGACGATGGAACTGCACAGTCCGAGCTCGTGCATCACTAACTATTCCTCTTTCACCGCAACTATGGAAACCCGGACGTCCACCTCGGGCTCGACTTTGAGCATCAGCATGCGGGGCGGTTCCATCCCGAACTGCCCGGATGTCGAAGCGGGAATTCCCCGGCCATCTCGATGGTCCGC
>CAVTEE010000010.1:0-1019117 GCA_963733775.1 uncultured Acidobacteriota bacterium
GGCTCCGAAACCTGGTGCATCTCGATGGCGCTCTGTACCCGCGTATGTACACCTTCTTTTTCCAGAGCATCCTGTAAAGCCAGGGCATTTATCACCGTGGCCAGCATGCCCATAAAATCGCCCGTGGCGCGATCGATTTCGAATCCCTTTTGGCGCGCGCCGCGAAAAATGTTTCCGCCGCCCACCATGATGGCCGTTTCCACGCCCAAGGCGTGCACATCCTTTAACTCACGCGCTATCGCCTGAATGGTTTCGCCGTGAATTCCGAAGCCCTGAGGGCCCTGAAATGATTCTCCCGAAAGCTTCAACAAAATACGTTTGTAAATGGGTTGAACATGATTAGCCGGGGACGATGACGCGCGCTTTGCTGCGGCTGGTAAGCGAGCGGCGACTTTGGGCTTCACGATCTTTGCGGGCATGGATCTCCGATGAGTGCGCAGAAAGCTTCGAAATTGTAACAAACTATCTTAGTCGCCGCACGGCGGGGGAATCAAAAAAAGCGTCCCGACGGAATTCCGTCGGGACGCTTTTAGTACTTTTTCTAGTTGTCGACAGTTATGCGGAAGCCGGCGCTGTGCCGTTGTCGGAACTCGAAGAAGCGCTGGCGCTTACTTCGCCGACTTTAAAACGCACGAAGCGGCGGATGCCCATATTCTCGCCGAGTTTAACAATGGCTTGGCTGATCATTTCGCCGATGGTAACGCTTTCGTCCTTGATGTAGTGCTGCTCGTATAGGCAGTTTTCTTCGTAAAACTTTTCCATTTTGCCGTTCACGATTTTTTCAATCACCGCATCGGGCTTTCCTGTTGCGCGTGCTTGAGCACTATAGATTTCGCGCTCCTTGTCCAACATCTCCGGCGTCACTTCTTCGCGACGCACGTAACGAGGATCGAGGGCCGCGATGTGCATGGCGATATCGTGGCAGAGTTGTTGGAAAATGGGCGTGCGCGCGACGAAATCAGATTCGCAATTGATTTCCACGAGCACACCAATCTTGCCGCCCGCGTGGATGTAGCTGCCTACCAAACCTTCGCTGGCTTCGCGCTGCGCCTTTTTTGCGGCAGCGGCCTGGCCTTTTTTGCGCAAGACGCTGATGGCTTTTTCGATGTCGCCGCCGGCCTCGATCAGCGCCGCACGGCAATCGGCAAAACCCGCATTGGTGCGCTCCCGCAACTCTTTCACCAGTTGCGCGGGAATATTGTTGCTGTTGGGTGTTGGCTGTGTGCTCATTCGTCTTCTCTTCTCACTATTAGTTTGATGTTCCGGATGGTGATGCAGGTATCTCGCGGCCCGTTCGCACGGGCTGGGTTACCTTCTCGCGCGCAGGTACTACCCTTTACCGGTGCGCTTCTGCTGCGTCGGGGGGAACGGTCGCTTCGGCAGTTTCCGCGGGCTCCACAGGAGCATCGATCGGCGTTTCCACAACGCCTTCCACGAAGTCGCCTTCCTGCTTTTCGTATTGCTCGTAGGCGCTGGTGTCCACATATTCGACGCCATCGACGAGGGCCTGGTCCGCAGTGGCTTTCTGCTCCGCGACTTGCGACTGCTGGTAAGCGTTGTGGCCTTCCAGCACCGATTCGGAAATCTTCGAAGTAAACAAGCGAATGGCGCGCAGAGCGTCGTCATTCCCTGGAATAATCCAGTCGACCACGTCGGGGTCGCAATTGGTGTCTACCACCGAAACCACTGGCACGCCCATGCGGCGCGCTTCCTTGACCGCAATTTCTTCCGCGTTGGAATCGATCACAAACATGGCATCCGGCAACTGCGCCATATTCTCGATGCCTTCCAGATTCTGAAAGAGGTGCTTCATTTCACGCTCAAGACGCGCTTTTTCTTTCTTCGAAAGCTCATTCATGCGGCCATCTTCGCTCATGGCCTTCAGCAACTTCAGACGCTTGATGGATTTCTGCAGCGTGGACCAATTGGTCAGCGTGCCACCCAGCCAGCGGTGGTTCACAAAAAATGCGCCGCAGCGCTTGGCTTCTTCGGCGACCGCTTCCTGAGCCTGGCGCTTGGTGCCCACAAATAAAACGTTTCTGCCTTGCGCGGAAAGTTCGCCAACGAAGCGGCTAGCTTCGCGGAACATTTTCAGCGTCTTTTGCAAATCGATAATGTGAATGCCGTTGCGTTCCCCGAAAATGTACTCCTTCATTTTCGGATTCCAGCGTCGCGTCTGGTGACCGAAGTGAACTCCGGCCTCCAGCAACTCTTTCATGGTAATTTCTACTGCCAAGTTTCCTCCTTTAAGGATTGCTGTTTGCGCTCGCGAGCTAAATGCTCTCGCGAAAGAACAGCCTTTTTGCCGGCTCCGTGCCGGCCGTGATCTCGGCAGGGTCGCTTGCGCGAAACCGCCGGAGGTCGCCGCTGAGTGCCTCTACGTCCGCACCCAGCAAAACTCGAAACAACTCGCGGATACTCGCGGTCCAGGACCGCGATAACTGCCATCGCTTAGCGCTTGGTGAACTGGAAGCGCTTGCGTGCGCCCTTCTGGCCGTACTTCTTGCGTTCCTTCATGCGCGAATCGCGAGTCAGAAACCCATTCTTGCGCAGCGCCGGCCGCAATTCCGCATTGAACACCGAAATGGCGCGTGCCAACCCCATGCGCACCGCTCCGGCCTGTCCGCCAACTCCACCGCCCTTGGCGGTGATGACCACGTCCACCTGGTCGTGCAGGCTCGTGAACTTCAGCGGTTCAGTGGCGTTATGCTTCCACGCCACGTTTGGAAAATATTCTTCAGCCGTTCTGCCATTGATCTTGAACTTGCCGGAACCCGCGCGCAGAAAAACTCGCGCAACCGATTCCTTACGGCGACCTGTACCCAGAATCCAAGTTTGCTTGCCCATGAGGGGCGAACCAGTAGAACTCAACGTTCCTCCTAAACTCCAAAACAAAAACTCGTGCGAGAAAGCCGATCAAAGCGGTCTCAGAGACACTTAGTGCGTGCATCTCAAAAAACCCGATGGAAAATTCCTGGAGACTGGAATACTGCAGGTTGTTACACCCACCAGAACAACAATCCCCGAACCCTTACCAGTTTCAACGACTAACTTGCCATCGCTTGCGGCTTTTGTCCCGCGTGACGCGCTAAACCAGCCGCGTCCCGGTACACGCGCAATTTCTTGGCGCGTCGCGCACGCAATTTATTCTTCGGCAACATGCCGAGCACCGCTTCACGCACCATCCAGTCGGCCTTGGCCACGCGCAGACGCTTGGCTGGCACTTCTTTCAGTCCGCCCGGATAACCGCTGTGCGAGTAATAAACCTTTTGTTCGACCTTGTTTCCGGTCATACGGATTTTGTCCGCATTGATAACTACCACGTGATCGCCGGAATCCAGGTAAGGGGTAAAACTCGGATTATCCTTGCCGATTAAAATGCGGGCCACTTTGGTGGCCAGCCGCCCCAGAACCATATCCGTCGCATCAATCACAAACCAGTTGGCGCCTACTTTTAGGGCCTCGGCTTCCTCACCCTTGGCTACATACGTCCTCATTGAAACGGTCACACCTTTCCTTGTAGAGACAAACATAAATCTTAGAGTACCCGCTGCGTATTGTCAAAGGATTGTATCGACAACAACTTGGGTTCAATCGAGCCTGAAGATTTGAATCAACGTGATTATTGAGATCAGAATTAGGAAGCCACTCATAAAGCGAAAGAGCCACGTCATAATCTTTCTGTTCATTTTGAGAACGGCAGCCGTTGGCGGCGGCTTCATATTTGGGCGGCGTTCGCGAATCCTTTCACCCCAGGAGCCTCTCGGCATGAAAAAAGAGCGCTATCGCCAGCATCGTCAAATTTGCACATATGAGCGCGACAAAGGCCTTGCTCACCATCCATGTCATCGCAAAGTCTTCTATGAGGAATGCATAGGACCTCATATGGATCACATCGCTTTATGCGTTCGTCACGCTCAAAACATTCCCGTCGGGATCGTTGAACCAAGCCACCCGCAATGCTGAATTTGGCAGCGCCAAGATGCCCAGATCATCTTGCTTAAACCGTTTATAAGTGTTGAACGTCACTCCACGCTCGCGCAGCGCTTTTACAATCGTGGCTACGTCCGGAACCCTAAACCCCAACACGGTATGTTCATGCGGCGTGAAATCGGGAACGGTAGAGACCCGCAAATCAATTCCGTCAACATCAAAAACAACGGCGTAATCGTCCTCCGATTTCAATTTAAGACCCAGCGTATCGCGATAGAATATCGCGGCGCGAGCGCGGTCTCTCGTACAAATGATCACAGCTGGTTTTGCGGCGCCTAGAATCCCCATTGTCACGTCCTTTCATTTTAGGCAGCTTTTCTGGTACAAGCAGGATGCTGAAGCAGAAATCGCACAGTTTCATCGCCCACTACCTGAGTGGGGGCGCGAGTATAACGCCTCAATCGAGCAGGGCCTCGCTCAGTAAGACGCTTCGTTTTTGCGATCGCGTAAAGAAATAGAAGGAGAACAACGTGGAAGTCGTGGCCGGAGTAGACCTGGGCGGAACCGCGGTTAATTACACACTGGTGGATCGCGAAGAAAAATTCTTGATTGATGGATTGTGCGAGCACCCTTCCCTCGCCAAGCAGGGACACGAAGTGTGCCTGAAGCAGATTCAAGATGGCTTGAAGATTGCCGCAGACCGCGCTGGGGTGCAGATGTCGGAAATTGTCGCCGTGGGCCTTGACACGCCGGGGCCCGCAAGTGCCGCCGGAAAACTCAGCGCTAAAGGCTCCACGAATTTTGTGCACGCCAATTGGGCGGAATATGACATCCGCGAGGGGCTGGCAGTACGGCTCGGCAAACCGGTCAGCTATCTGAATGATGGAAACGCGGGCGCGCTGTGGGGGCACTTCAATATTTTTGGCGCTACCGGAAAAGAAACATCCGTGTCCGTAGTCATCGGAACAGGCCTGGGCGGCGGCGTGATTCTGGACGGCAACGTCATCAAAGGCAGAAAAGGATTCGGCGGCGAATTGGGCCACGTGTTAATTCCCTACCAGAGCATCGCGGGAATCAGTGGCATGAAACCCAAGTGCAATTGCGGCCGCATCGGATGTCTCGAGTCAGTTTGTTCGCTGACCGCCATCGAAAGGGATTTTCTGCCATATTTTCTGCCGAAATATCCCGGACACGAATTGGCAAAATCAGACAACTTGAATCGCGCCGCCAAGATGGTCCGCGGCATGGCGGACAAAGGCGATCCAATGTGCCGGGAAATTTTCCGCGTGCAGGCCCACGCGTTGGGACTTTTCTTCGACGAGATGATCAATACCTTTGACCCCGACGCACTGATCGTCGGCGGCGGCGCGATCGAAACGTCTCCGGAATTTCAGAGCTGGTTCATCGAAGAAATCCATGCGGGCATGCCCACTCAACGCGAAGAGCAAGTCGACATTCCCATTTTTATTATGCCCAACGGCGACACGGCCGGCGCTCGCGGCGCAGCCATCGAAGCACTGAAGCTTGCGCGCTCAGGCGGCCTGGCGTAAACGCTACACCGCTAGCCATAGCCACATTCAATTTATTTCCATCTAAGGTTTAGGGCCGAGCGTAGGCAGAAATCGCGGTGCTTTCCTAAGTTTGCTGGCTTGTTCGTACGAATACGCAATCCGTATGAGCACGGGTTCACTCCACGCGCGACCGAAAAACGAGACGCCCACTGGCAAGCCAAATACCTCGCCGGCGGGAACATTGATATTCGGATACCCGGCAACTGCGGCGAAGCTGGAGCTTCCGCCACCAAAGTGATCCCCCGCCACCAGGTCGGTGAGCCATGCTGGCCCACCGGTCGGCGCGACCAAGGCGTCCAATTTATGTTTATCCATCACCGCATCGATTCCTTCGGTCCGCGCCAACTGATGGTTTTTCTTTAATGCATCGAGATATTCCTGGCTTGTTAACGGCCCCTTCAACTGAGACTTCAGGAAGAGCTCTTGCCCAAAATAGGGCATCTCCTGTTCGCGATGATTTTCGTTGAACTCAATAATTTCCTGCAGCGTGTGTACCGGTGCGCGCGGTCCGAGGCGAGCGAGGTAAGCATTCAGATCGGCTTTCAATTCGTACATGAACACCGTGGATTCCGTCTCGTCAAACTTTCCACGCGTTTCAATATCCGCGGGATCAACGAGTATCGCCCCCTGCGCTTTCAACACCTCAAGCGTGCTCCCCATGAGATTGTCGACAGCGGCGTTAAAGCCAAAAGTTCCGCGCACAACACCGATGCGCGCGCCACGCAAACCGTCGGTCACCAAAAATTGCGTGTAGTCGGCGTACGATTTCCCCCGGCTTTCGGAGGTGGCGCTATCTTCGTCATCGACGCCCGTGAGCGCGCCCAGCAAAATCGCCGCATCGCGCACGGTCCGGCAGAGCGGCCCGGCAGTGTCCTGGCTGTGCGAGATGGGAATAATCCCGGTCCTACTCCACAGCCCAACGGTAGGCTTTAAGCCAACCACGCCATTGGCCGACGCCGGACACACAATCGATCCGTCGGTTTCCGTTCCAATCGCAATGGCGCACAGATTCGCGGATACGCCCGCCCCCGATCCAGAGCTCGAGCCGCAGGGATTGCGGTCCAGCACATAAGGGTTTTTCGTCTGTCCGCCCCGGCCGCTCCAGCCGCTGGTGGACTGATTCGAACGAATGTTGGCCCACTCGCTGAGATTTGTCTTCCCCAGTATGACCGCGCCTGCTTCTCGCAGCTTTTGCGCCACCGAGGAATCTTTCAGCGGCTTGGAGCCCACCAGTGCCAGCGAACCAGCAGTAGTCATCATGCGATCGGAAGTATCAATGTTGTCTTTGATCAGAATCGGGATACCGTGCAGTGGTCCACGAAGATGTTTCTGCTTCCGTTCCTTATCGAGCCCTTTGGCAATTTCGAGCGCGTCAGGATTTACTTCGATCACACTGTTGATGGCCGGCCCATGTTTATCGATGGCATCGATGCGCGCCAAGTATTTCTCGGTGATGGAGTGCGAGGTGAAGCGGCCCGATATCATGCCCTCTTGCAGTTCGCCAACGGTAATTTCGTCAAGTTCGAACGGTCCGGTTGAACTCGTTTGAGGCGCCGGCGACATTTTCAGATATGCAGCGGACGCAGGATTTGGTAACAGCACCGCCGCGGAGGCTCCGGCCAGGAGGCTAGCCTGGATAAATTTTCTGCGCGCGGGAAGTTCGGGACCGGCCACATTGTGGCCTTCGCGCTCATCCAGTTGCGAAGCCTTGCGCAACGGCGATTCGCCGTCCACGTCTGATTCATCCTTCATTAGTGACCTCGTGAGAGTAACTTGGGCGGAGACATGTTACGTCAAGTTCGCCCTTCGCGCAGCCTTGCGAAACTCCCCGCTCTGCGCCCGCTGTGCCATCATGGCACTGATTGCGGGTTGTAAAAGTGACTCGGCCCCATAAGTATTGAACGCGGAATTTTGGTGTCGAATGTTTCCATATCGAACAGAGCACTCTCGCGAATCGATTTTTTGAGGCTCTCCGGCCTTCGATAGACTGGCTCCAAGCCTAATTCTTGGGGTATGCCATGAAAAATTGCGAAGACACCAACCAAAGATTGCCGAACTTTAATGTCACCGCATGGGATCGATCCAGGCAGCGCCTACATGCCGGAGCCATCTTGTTTGCGGCTTGCGCAATTGCCGCCGGAGCGCCGATGTGGGCGCAGGACGTAGCCGAAGTGGCTCGCCAGGCCCAAGCCCGCAAGCATCAGCAAAGCAAGCATAGAAAGCATGTGTATACCGAAGAAGATCTAAGGCGCGCCCGAATTCTTACCCGCGAAGATCAAGAACTGCTGGCCGCCAAAAAGCGCGACGCAACACCAGGAACCGAAGCCTCAACCTTGGACGCACAAACGTTGGAACATCTCCCGCTTGGCGATGTGGCCCGCATGTATCGCGCAATGAAAGAGTTGAATCATCCGCAAACAGGCGAACTCGCGGAATATCACTTGCCCGCCAATACGCTGCTGGCATATGCAAAGCCCGAATTTGTAGCAACAAGGCCGAACGCCGTAGAGCCAACGACGCATAACGCACCCGCCGCACCGCTCTTCCCAAACCCCGACTTGAATGCGCTGAGGTTGAATACGCTGCTGGTAGTGCCAACACCAATCGTGCCGGCGCCAACACCTAATCGGGCAACAGCCGCTCACGCAGTTTCCATTTCGCGGACGATTGCGGCAAAAACCATGCTTGCGGTTTCAAAACCGAACATGCCCACATTGGTAGCGCATGAGATCCCAGTTGCTCCAATGTTTGCAAACCCAGAAGTCGTTCCATTGCCGGCACCGGGATTTGTTACGCCGACAACACAACCGATGCTCGTGGCTCCAATGATTTCGAACGCCTCAGCACCACGCAGCATGATCGTTAAGTATGGCGACTCGTTGTGGAAGCTGGCGCAAATAAATTTGGGCGACGGCCACCGTTGGCATGAGCTCGCGGCCATCAATCCCAGCATCGTCAATCCTGAGCACATCCTGCCGGGCACGCCAATCAACATCGCGGCAACCGCACCGGTTGCGCCAACTGCACCAAATGATTCCAATGTCACGGTGCACAAAGGCGACAACTTGTGGAAAATTGCCCAGAAAAAGCTCGGCTTCGGCGGGTTCTGGGGCTGCATCGCTAAAGCTAACCCCGTGATTCAGGACGCAAATCTGATCTACGCTGGGCAAGTTCTTGCGGTGCCGGAAACCTGCGACACCCCGCCAGCAAAATAGCTAACCTTAAGCTGATTCTTGACTTCGGCCTACCTAGCGTTTCGAAAAAGGCAACGCGAAATTTTTGCGCCACTTTATCAGTTACAATAATCGTGCAGTGACCGTGTTCTTCTCGAGGGTCTATTGATTCATCGCCACATCTTCCACAATGAAAGCCTGTTACCCGTCGATAAGTCCCGCCTTTCCATGGGCCAGGCCGGACTCATCTGCGGATGGGGCATTTTTACAACTATACGTATCGCTCGCGGCGAGGCATTCGGCTACGAACGCCACTGGCGCCGGCTGGACAAGCACGCTGCCATCATTAATCTGCCGATGCCCTACGCAGCAGCCAAAGTGCGCATGCATCTTCACGAAGTAATCCGCGCTAACAAAATCACCGAAGGCTGCGCCAGAATCTATCTTATTCATAACAACGTAGGATTCTGGCAAAGCGACGAACCGCGTCCTCAAGTGGATCTCCTGATTTGTTCTGCCGGCCTTCCTGAGTATGCCGACGTTGCCCGCCTGGGCCTGCGTGCCCACGGCCGACACGCAGCCGCGCCGCTTTCGGGAGTCAAAAGCATTTCCTGGTTGAATAACGTCTGGGCCGTAGCGGAAGCCTCAAAGGAAGGCTTTGACGAGGTTGTGCTGCTGAACGAACGCAGCGAAGTCTCCGAATGCACCTCCGCCAATATTTTCGTTGTGAAAAATGGCAAGGTGTTGACACCTCCGCTAAGCTCCGGCTGCCTGGAAGGTGTCACGCGCGGAATTTTGATGGAAATCGCCCCCGAATCCGGGGTATCCGTTGCGGCGCAGTCTTTGCACCCCGAGGACTTGTATTCCGCGGACGAAGTTTTCATTTCTTCAACGAACCGCAATGTTATTGGAGTGGGCGAGATCGCCGGTCACAAAATCTCCGCTGCACCTGGTCCGGTGACCCAGCGTCTTAATGAGCTCTTCGACGCGTATATCGACGACTACGTGACGCGCCGCGTGTCCATCAGCACCCGGTAACTTTTTCCTAGTAAAACTCTTGCCTGAAACTTTCCACCCTCTCTCCGCGTTTTTGAGAGAGACAAGATTTGCGCTCTCCAAGTCTTTTCAGAGTAATTCGTCTCCACCACCGCCGTCGACGGCGTGGCAGAAGAAATCCATGCTCGAGTCACTAGGTTCGGATCTCCGCTGCGTAAGCTTTGTGCTGGCCAGGCTGATTGCCAGTCAACTCTGGGGAGTGTCAGCGCACGATCCCCTAACATTGGTGGTCTGCCATTCTTGTTGTTGATTATTGGAGTTTTGGCTTGCTGGATTCCAGCAAGACGCGCCACGCGCGTGAATCCCGTTATCGCTTTAAGGTATGATCAAGTCATCGCCTGCGATTCGGTGTTCAAGCGCGGGAGAGTTTTGATGTCTGAAGAATTAGCGGCCGCGCGAACGCTTGCTCTTTGAGGCGGAGGCGCGCTTCCCTGCTCGCCCTGACTTCGCAGTCCGCTTGGCGGATTTCTTTTTGGTCGTCGCTTTTTTGGCCTTCTTCGGCGAAGCTTTTCGTTTAGTAGGCGTGACTTTGCGAACCACTTCGCTTGTAGTTTCGCCTATCGACTTTTGCGCCGCTCCGGCCTTGGCCGCCAAGCTGCCCAATGTGGAACCGATAGACTCCGCCACGCTCTTTAGTAATCCGCCGTTCTTATCATCCGCCTTATTGCTATCAGTCATATGTGCTCCTTGGCTGCTGGGTTAACGCCAAAAATTCAAAACATCAAACAAGTGCGCACCCATTTCAAAGCGACGGGTGCGCACGGTAGCTACGTGTGGCAGTAAATTGAGTTTAGGTCATGTCTCTTCCGCGCAATTGCCAAAAAATCCCGCGCGAAATTTAGACTGGTCTGCGCCCTTGGATCACCCGGATCAATATAACGATGATCGCCAAGACCAGCAGAATGTGGATAAAGCCACCCAGTGTGTATGAGGTGACTAGACCGAGCAGCCACAGAATCACGAGGATAACTGCTATTGTCCAAAGCAAGTCCATTCTCCTGTCTCCTTAGAATAAATTCTTGACGGCCCGTCCGGGCGCCTTAGAGATGGTCGGACAGTAAGGTCAATGTGCCTCGGGAGCCATCAGGTAAACGATGTAGGGGTTGGCACATTTTGTAGTATTAGTACGAACTACGGTTTCCGAGTCTGCAAGTGTTAGTTTCAGAAAAAAAAGCCGCGGATTTGGCCCGCGGCTGGCCGTACCTGGGTTCTGTGAGAATTTTACGAGTGCGACGCGTAATCCGTTCCGCCGTTGGGCTTCTGCCAATTTTTCTCGCTCGATCCGCTGCCTCCAGCGCTAGGCATCGAACTGAAGGGCGTCGCCGGTTTCCCGCTGGCCGCCTTATTGTAGTGTTCTGCAAAGCCCGGAACGAGCTCTTCGATAAACTCGCTGATGCGCGCAGTCGCCATTCCTATGGCCGCGTTCTTCAGGTTCTCCCACGTCTCCGAAGTCTTCGATCCCGAGTCGCCACCGGAATACGACCCCGTTGCATAAGAAGAACTGGGATGCGATTCGGCAAGCGGCGCAGTCTCGCGGTTGGTATAAGGGGTCCAGGGATCGCTCGATGACGATCGCCGAACTGCCGACGAAACCTTAGAACTTATGCTTGAGGTGCTCGGCAATAGCGCGGACACCACCGCCCCACCTAAAAATGCGGCTCCAAGAAAAATCGCCGGTCGTTCTTCGAACTGGGTTCGCCAGTCAAATGCGCTCTTCACCTTTTCCTCCAGTTCGCTGATGTTGTCTTCCAGTTCGCTGCGTTGATGTTGAATGTGTCGCTCTATTTGATCTGGTTTTTCGCCCATTGCACGTTCTCCTTCATCGTTTCTATCGTTCGTTCCGGAACTGCATTTACCTGCTTGAGTCGCTTTGAAGCTGTGGTGATAAGCGTCAGCGCAATAATTCCTAAAACCGCTCCAACGATGAGCGCCGCCAACCATGTAGCCATCATTGTGGCAAGCCCCATCACCGCGGTGAACAACAGGAAGCCCAGCGCATAGAAGCCTATAGCCGCTCCCACGACAATCATCTTTAACGGCGGAGCGGCCTTGGAAGCCTCCTGCTTAACTTCGGCCTTCGCCAGGCGAAATTCAGATCGAATAATCTCCTGAATATTGCCGACGATGTCTTGTAGAACTTCAGGCACACTTCTGCCGTTTTGAGTGGTCATGTTGGCTCCCTCGGCCGCCCTTCAATCAATCGTTGCTTTTCATCACCCGGGCCAGAAGGAACCCAAGAATTGCGGCCGCTGCCAGAGACTGGCCAGGATAACGCTTTACCAAGTCGGTTACGTCCTCGGCCATTTGTTTGAAGTCGTGATCGCGCACATACTCTGCCGTAGCTTGCAGCTTGTCGGCTGTAGCATGAGCTGCGCTGGCAACGCGGTCAGACGTGGCATGCGCCGCGCTAGCGACACGGTCAGACTGGGCATGGATGGCCGAGGCCGTGCGGTTCAGCGAATCCGCAGCTGGCCCGCGAGACGCATCGATCTTATCGGCAGTCTTGCGACCGAAGTCGGATACGCGTTCCTTTACATCAGCCGCCTTGTCGGAAATTTGTTCCTTTAGTCTCGCAGCCGTACCGGAAGCCGTGCCGCTCGTTCCGCTTCCGCTGTCTCCGTACTTCTGTCCTGAGTCCTGATAATTCTCGTCCATGATTTCTCCTTTTCGTTCTGAAAGCGGGTAAAACTGTCTCGGGTATAGTAAAAGGGCCCGATTCATTGACGTCGCGAATCGTATTCTGTGGCTATGTCGGGGACCATCCGGTAAAAAGCGTAGATTCATTGGGCCTTCGCGGTACTGAATGAAATTTCGGATTACTACGCCGCAACCCCAGCCGTCAAACTCTTGTACTCGTCCAGTAGATTAGTGACACTTTGCCTTTCTGGGTTGGAGTTTCCAACGAGTGATGAATTCGAGTGGAGTCAGGTAGGCCAAGGATTGGTGAGGACGCACGCAATTGTAAGTTTTTTCCCAGTTCCGCAACTGCGCGTTGAGCACGGGTAGCTGATCGGATTCTGCCTGCACCTCATAAAATTCTTCGTTGTGAGTGCGATGCGCACGCTCCACATGTCCATTCAACTTTGGCGATCTCGGCGGAAGTATGAACAAGGGCACGTTGCGCTGCTGGCAAGCGGCCTCGAATTCGGCGGCGAACTCACTTCCTCCGTCGACCTGCACAGCTTTGACCGTAAAGGGAACGCGCTCTAGCAGAGTGTCTAGAAAACGTGCTGCGGCTAATGAGGTGGCGCGCCGATGGGCTTCCACCACGTCCCAGCGCGAGACTACGTCTCGCGCACTGAAGTGCTTTAGCAGCACGCCGCGACGCAGGCGAACGTCCTTGGTGTCGATCTCCACTAAATCGCCGGGCTGCGCAATTCGCCAGTGTTTAGGCTTCCGAATAGCCCAAGGGCGATTTCGTAGTTTGCGTCGTGCGCGTCGTAACAGCGCTACTTTGGGCGTCTCGTGCAGCGCTCCGCGTCGTTTAAGATCGCTCAGAATTCGACCCACCATGGAAACCGAAACGCAGCACCGTGCTCTGCGCAACAGCACCGCCAGTTTGTCTTTGCCCCAACGCGGATACCGTTTGCGCAGCGCCAACACCTGTTCGGCCAGGGCGCTCGTCCAGGTCGGTCGGCGCACCTGATGTGGTCGATGCGAACGCGCCTCCAGAGTGCTCAGGTCGTGGCGATCGAATCGGCGCTTCCAGCGATAGAAAGTCTGGCGGCTGATGCCAAAGTGCCGACAAGTCCGCTGCGCGTTGCGGCCATTGAAGAAATAAAACAACATCCACTGAAGTCGCGTCTCCCCCGTACGGCTTAATCCCTTCCCGAGGCCCGCCAGCCGGCGGGCCTCAGGAAGCTCGTACCACCTTATCGTTCTCATCCTGACACTCTACCGAGTGTCACCAATCATTCTGAACGAGCACAACTCTAGAGTATTTCGTCCAGTCTTGGATCGTGTATGCTTAGGCAGCGTTTCTGCGCGTGCTTTTTGATGTGAGGATTTATGCTCGGTTTTTATGAGGAGATGGCTGACTTGGCGGCCATGAGTGAAGATGACGGCTTTCTGGGCCAGTGTGCGAGCTCGGAAATAGAAAATGGCGCGCCTGAGGATCAGAACGCCTCTTCAAGGCTACCGGTCGTGGACTTATTTCGACGCCGGCCACGGCAATTGAAGCTGAGCACTACCCTGTCAGGAAAAGATACCAACGCTTGAGCGGTTCAACATTCTGTGTAAAGGCCTGCTATTGGTAACACTACAGTGACTTACCCGCATTAAAATCGATAAAATTCTTGTACCCTGAATACTAGGTGACTCTGTAGTGGCTCGCACTTCTTCCAGCCAAAGACATTTCCCGGATCCTCACTTTAGTTGCTGCAGTGGTAGTTATCACCGCTCTTTACTTTGCACGGGTGATGTTGGTCCCGCTGGCGCTCGCGGTGCTCTTCACCTTTGTGCTGGCCCCGCTGGTGACCGCACTCGAGCGCATTCGTTTTCCGCGTTTTTTCGCAATTTTTCTGGTGGTTGGAATTGCGGTCTCTGGAATCGGCATTATGGGTTGGTCCGTAGGAAACCAGTTGATAGATGTAACCAATCAACTGCCCAGCTACAAAACCAACATAAAAGAAAAAATCGACGCTATTCGTAATCCCAAGAATCGAAGGCTGGATAAGGCCGCCGATGCCATGAAGGAACTAGGCAAGGAAATCGCCGACAATCCGCCCGTGCCAGCCGAGACTGCGCCATTTTCCTCGAAGAATCCAGGGAGTGGTAAGGCCGCCGCACTGCCGCAGCCTAAAACCGTTCCCGTTCAAGTATTCCAGCCGGTGTCCAATCCGCTGGAATCCTTGAACAGCATTATCACCCCGTTAGGGAGCGCGATCATCGTGGTGGTGCTGACCATTTTCATGCTGGCCGGTCGCGAAGATTTAAGGAACCGTTTAATTGGCCTTGTAGGTCACGGGCATCTGAACGTGATGACCCAAGCTCTGGACGACGCCGGGTCGCGTGTCAGCCGCTATTTGGTTTTACAGTTGGTCATCAACGCTTGCTTCGGTGTGGTAATCGGTCTGGGCCTGTATTTCATCGGCATACCAAATTCCATGCTGTGGGGCGTGGTCGCCGGTTTGCTGCGCTTTCTCCCCTACGTCGGCTCACCGTTAGCAGCCGTGTTGCCTATCTTGCTTTCGCTTGCGATCTTTCCCACCTGGACCGGCCCCGTAGCGACCATTGGTCTGTACCTTATCGTGGAAATTCTGGTGGCTAATTTTCTGGAACCTTTGATTTATGGCGCGCACACCGGGATTTCTTCTTTCGCAATTTTATTTGCCGCTATCTTTTGGGCACTGATCTGGGGGCCGATCGGGTTACTGTTGTCGACTCCTCTGACGGTCTGCCTTGTCGTTTTGGGACGACACGTTCCCGCGTTGCAATTCCTTAATATTATGTTGGGCGACCAACCTGTCTTATCGCCTGAGGCCCATTATTACCAACGTTTGCTGGCTTCCGACCAAGCCGAAGCAAAAGAGGTTTTGGACGACTATCTGAAGACCCATCCGCTTGAGGATCTTTACGACACTGTACTGATCCCGGCCCTGGCGCTCGCGGAACAGGACCGTCATCACGACGACCTGGAAGAGATCACCGAACAGTTCATCTGTAAAAGCACTAAAGAATTGCTCGACGAGTTGGGCGAAAAATCGAAAGAGCCAGCCGTGGCCGAAGCGCAAAGAGCTCAGTCTGACCTGGCCGAACTTTCGGCCCCTAAGATCCGAGTAGAGCCGCCCAGCCACGCCACTACCGTGGTCTGTATACCGGCTCGCGACGAAGCTGATGAGATCGTGGGAATCATGCTCAGCCAGCTTCTGGAACGCGCCGGCTACCACGCGCAGGCTATCCCGATCGGTACCAACTGCGGAAATGCTCGCTCAAGTCAAAGATGCTGCTCCCGACATTGTGTGCATTTCCGCGCTGCCGCCGTTCGCGCTTCTTCACGCCCGTGATTTGTACAAGCGCGTGCGCTCCAACGTGCCGAACGCCAGGATCATCGTAGGGTTATGGAAGTTTTCCGGCGATCCCGATCAAAGCGGCTGCGAGATTTAACATCGTCGGCGACGATAAATTGGCCATCACGCTGGCTCAGGCCGTCCTGCAAGTCGGCGTTTTTCAGCAAATTGAATTAGTCCCTGAACACGCCGGCGCCGGAGCTGCGGAGTCAAAGTAATTCCCATATTTTGAGACTGCCCAGTTGGGATTTAGAGTAATAATTCTGCAGCCGCGCAAGA
Organism: uncultured Acidobacteriota bacterium; assembly: GCA_963733775.1. Lineage (GTDB taxonomy): Bacteria > Acidobacteriota > Terriglobia > Acidiferrales > UBA7541 > Acidiferrum. Next base: position 16,021 of record CAVTEE010000010.1, read on the forward strand.
GTATCGCGGCGTTTTGCTCGTTTTAGCGAAGTACTTATGAACCTGAGCCTCGGGCAACAATTACTAACGCTGGTAATACTCGCGATTCCCATTTCTTCCATCGCCTGGACCATCACCCACGAAGAAATCTTCCGTGAGACTCGCGACTGGTGCGTGCGCAACAGCAAAACCTGCCGCACCATTTATGAACGCAAGTTTTTTTATCTGTTCACCTGCGAATACTGCTTCAGCCACTATGTGACGGCCATCTTTTTGTTTATCACCCGTTTCAAATTGCTGATGCCCGGGTGGCGCGGCTATTTAATTTCCGGTTTCGCCCTGGTGTGGGTGGCCAATATTTATATGAGTATATTTGCCCGGCTGCGGTTGGACATTAAGCGCGAGCGCGTCGAGATATCCGCGGTAGAAAAAGACGTAAAAGCGGAAAGTTCCGGCGAAAAAGTAGACGCGCCTTAGGGCTTGGTGACCGCCAGCGCGAAGTTACTCGACCCACACAAATTCGACTCGTCCCTCGCAACCTGGGCTTCAATTCCGTAAATCCGTAGCGCGTCGCGTAGCGCTTCGGCGCTGGGCGGCAATTTTTCTTCCCGCACCACGATAGTAAGACCGCTGGAGCTATGAGGAAGGACTTCAGCGGGTTCGGCGGGAACCACGTTCCAGTTTACAGCCTTGAATATGGTCGAAAAATCGTTGGCGTAATTCAGCGCGTCACTCGCTGGCGGCCAATAGCGCACAGTCACGGTTTCGTCCGGAAATGCCAGCAGCACTTGAATCAATACAGCTTGCTGGTGAGTGGTCAGCCTCCGCGGACACGGCTTTGCCGCGCTTGTCTGCCCCGACAGGCTCCCCTGCCTGACACTTCCGCTGCCATCCGGCACAATCGACCTCTCCAATACCTGCTTAGTCTCGATAGTTGCCGCTGGCCTGTCAAATAAAAACCGATTGCTGGCCCTGAATTGACGCCATAATTTTCCGCGCTACCATAGACGTTATTCACGGGAGGGCGTTATGGCCGCATCAGTTTGGAAGGGCAGCATATCGTTTGGACTGGTTTCCGTACCGATAAAATTATTTGCTGCCGCGCGTTATTCGCATATCAGCTTTCATGAAGTCCATCGTGAATGCGGACATCGCGTGCAACAGCAACTGTATTGCCCGTATGACAAGCGAGTGGTGTCGCGCGACGAAATCGTGATGGGCTACGAAGTGGACGAAGACAAAATGGTCGTCGTGGATCGCGAGGAATTGAAAAAACTTCAGCCCGCATCCTCATCCACCATGGAGATTTTGCAGTTCGTCAAGCTCAGCGACGTCGATCCCATTTTTTTTGAAACTTCTTATTTCTCGGTTCCGGAAGAGGCCGGGCGCCGCGGATACACTCTGCTGCTGGAGACCATGGAAGAGATGAAACTCGCAGCCCTGGCCCAGGTGACCATGCATCAGCGCGAACGCACCGTCATTCTGCGTCCCTATCAAGGCGGCCTGACGCTGCACACCCTTTATTATCCAAATGAAATTCATGATGTCAGCGGGTATGGCAAAAACAACGCGACCAACTTGAAGAAACCAGAGATAGCTCTCGCCGAGCAATTCGCAAAAAGCCTAGTGGCGCCGTTTCGTCCCGAAAAATACCATGACGAATATCAGGAACGCGTCAAGAAACTGATTGAAAGCAAGGAAAAGGGTACGGCAGCGCCTAAGCCGGAAAAGACCACACGCCTTGCTCCGGTCGTGGATTTGATGACCGCTTTGAAACAGAGTATTGCAAACAAGGGCGGCAACGCAAAAAACCGCCTAGCCGAATCTGCCAGGCATTCGCGGGCAAGAAAAAGCGCATGAGTGGATACACCGGTTGAGCTCAATACTTGAGCCTGTAAAAGTCCAAGAACCCGCTCATTAAATTAAACGTAGCGATTTATAGTAAGGCCTGGCTAGCCAGTTGCACCTGCATGCTACAATCCCAGCACTGGAGCAGCTTATGCCTGATTCTGTCGCTCTGCCTGGAGAACCGGTTCTGGAAGTGGTGTCCCCTGACGGGGCGCGAAGGTTCGCGCGCATTACCCAGACTCCCTTTCATATCGGGCGCGGTGCCGAGACCGGCAATCATTTGCAGCTTTCCGATCGACGCATCTCGCGGAATTGTGCGGCCATCGTCACCGAAGCTAATCGCTTTTATCTGGAAGATCGCGGCCAGCGCCGCGGTCTGTTTGTTAACGGCGAAAAAGTCGAAAGCCGCGAACTGCAAAATGGCGACGCCATCAGTTTTGGTCTTGAAGACTCGTACGAAATAATTTTTCGCAACGCCGCCGGCGGCACCGACGACGAGTCTATTCCCCACCTGCTGACGCGCATCGAGCACATCACTGCCTCGGAACCTACTGGAAGCGGCGGTCTGCGCAAATTAAATTTGTTGTTGGAAGCCACCACGCTGCTGCATTCGCAGCTGCCCCTCGATTCCGTCCTGGGCACCATGCTGGATCACGCCGTCTCGGTTACTGACGCCGACCGCGGCTTACTGCTGGAAGGCGACAACCCTGCAAATTTGAAAGTGCGGCTGGCGCGCAGGAGTGGCGGCTTGCGCCTGCCTCCCGAAAGCCTCGCGCCGAGCCAGACCGCCATTCAGCTCGCTTTGAAACAACATTCTCCGGTCATCACCGAGGATCTGGCGCAGACCGACATGGATTTGGCGGCGGCTCAAAGTATCGTCGCGCAACGCTTGCGTGCCGTAGTGGTAATTCCGTTGTATGCCAACTTGCGGGCCAACACCCAGGAGTCGATGGTCAACGTCAAGCGCGGCGACTTTCTCGGCGTGTTGTACATGGATTCGCGCCGCCCTGCCGCGTTTTCAAAACTCGACCGCCAAATCCTGGACGCGCTCGCCGCCGACGCCGCCAGCATTCTGGATAACGCGCGCCTGGTGGAACGCGAACGTGAGCGCCAGCGCATGGAGCAAGAAATCAATATCGCGCGCGACATTCAGCAAGCGCTCCTTCCGCGCGATTTCCGCGAATTTCCCCATCTCGCCGTCTCCGGCATTAATTTTCCGTGCCTATCCGTAGGAGGCGATTACTTCGACGTGTTTCCGCTTAGCGATAAGCGCACTGCATTTCTAATCGCCGACGTTTCGGGAAAAGGATTGGGCGCTGCGCTGCTGACCACCATGTTGCAGGGCGCGCTTTCCGGAATGACGTTGGGCACCGATCCCGCTCGCGTGTTCAATCACGTAAATCGCTTTCTCTGCAGCCATTCTGAAGTTGGCCGCTACGCCACCATGTTTTTTGGCATCCTCGATCAAGATGGCGAGATGGATTACATCAATGCCGGCCATCCGTCGCCGTTTTTGATTCGTCATGGCGTCGCCGAGGAGCCATTCACGGAAGGCTCTTATCCGGTAGGTTTGGTGCAGGATGCAGAATACGTCACCGCCCGCGTTAAGCTCGAGCCCGGCGATACGTTGATTTTGTTTAGCGACGGCGTCACCGAGGCCATGGATCCCGGGGAAGAATTGTACGGCGTGCCTCGCTTGCGTGAAGTATTGACCGGCCAATCCGATTGTGCGTTGGATAAATTGCAGAAATCGATTCTGGAATCAGTGGAAAATTTTTCCAAAGGCGCGCATCAAGCCGACGATCTGACCTTGCTGATAGTGCGTTATCGAGCCACACCCGCGGTTGCGATGGTCGATACCGACATTTCATCTTCGTCTTCGGGTAAATCCTTTGCGCCAACAGCAACCATCACTGGCCCCGGCCCTGGCAGTTCTGAGGTTGCATTACAACCGACGCTACCTTCTCCCGTTGCACCAAAGATCTCCTAGATCCCGAATTTCCTGACGTTCCATAAAAAAATAACCTATTCTCCGCGCCCTAGTACTCAATCCTCTGTATCGCCAGACCCCGAGTCCGCGAAGCATCCTACCAGGAGAAATTGTTATTGAGTCGGAGGTTATCGAAATGTCCGCCTCCTGGATCACCATTCAATTACGCATCATGCGTGGGTACTTGCCGCCGGTCGCTCCAGGTTCGCGCGATCCCAATGCGCGAGATTTGCGCCAGCCTCGTACGTACTTTGACAAAATTCCAGCAAAGCTTGTTCCGGCGCATGCGACAGCCGCACATCGTCATACATAAGAAAAAATTCGTTTTTCTCGCCGCTGTAGAAGGCCTTTGAAGGCATCACACGCTGCTCTCTGAATCCCGCCGGTTCCGGAGCGGCATACGCATAGAATGCGGCGTCCTTTATTACCTCTCCATCGCCCGGCCAAAATCCGTGGCTAATCACCTCATGCGAGTAAGCTTCTTTGGTTATGAAGTCCGCGTCCGGACGTTCCGGAGCGCGCCTCCCAGAAAATCGCGTGGCGGCGAGATCAAAACTCCCCCAGAAAAAATGAACCGGGCTCGCCTTTCCAATGAATCGAGAGCGAAACTGGCGAAGTACGGTGTCCACGCTAACCAATATTTGCCAAAAGCGATGCGCGTACTCGCTGTCGTAAGACGAGTGACTTTCGTCCAGATTAAAACGGACGGGACGCGGCACTTCCACCGGCATGGTCCACACTTTCACATCAATACCCAGAGAGTGCAGCGCCGACATCAACTCAAAATAAAATTCCGCCACTGTACGCGGAACCAGACGGAACGATCTTGTTTCCCCGAGGCTCGTAAGAATTTCCAGCGTGTGCGCGATGAAATCAAAATTAATCTCAACAGTCCCCTTGGCGTACGGCATCGCCGAGGTCGTCAAGCCCGCGCGCCGTCACATAAAACGTAGTTCCCCAGAAATGGTTGATCGGCGGACTCAGTGCCAGGCGAATCTTGCCCACAATCTGAGTCCACATGTGCAGCGTGGCGTAAGTATCTTTCCACTCCGCCAGAGGAAGTGCAGGCCAGCGCAATTCTTTCATTGGGAACACCTCGCCATTAAACCATGAACTAATTTACCGGAAATTTCGTATCTTTTGTTAGATGCGAACTGCAAAGCTTACCTTTATTTGCGTCACCTTGAGCGTTTTCGTTTTGGCGATTGTCGGAGGAATATTCCTGGCTGAGGGTGCGCTACATCCTGGCCGGCGGCCACTACTAGCAGTTGATCAGCGCCAAGCCACCGAAATGGCGAATTCGAACACTTCTGATTTGACCGATGTCAGCATTCCTGCGAATGATGGAGTAATCCTACGGGCATGGAACTTACAGCCGCGGAAGAATTTTACAAATGCCGTCATTCTGTCCCACGGACTGAGTGACAACCGCGCAGGCATGATCGCCTATGCGCAATTTTTTCTGCGGCATGGATACGACGTGCTGATGCCGGACGCTCGCGCCCACGGCATCAGTGGCGGGGAAATAGCCACCTACGGCATACGCGAGGCCAATGACCTTCACCGCTGGCTCGACTGGCTTGACGAGAACGAACACCCTGCGTGTGTATACGGATTTGCCGAATCAATGGGTGCGGCCGGATTGTTGCAATCACTTCAATCCGAATCGCGGTTTTGCGCAGTCGCCGCCGAATCACCTTTTTCCACTTTTCGTGAAATAGCCTACGATCGCGTCGGACAATTTTTTCATACCGGTCCGTGGCTGGGTAGGACAATTCTTCGACCCGTGGTGGAATGCGCTTTTATTTACGCGAAATGGCGGTACCACCTGAATTTCGATCTCGACTCGCCCGAAAAAGCCGTGGAATCGACAAAGGTGCCGGTTCTACTAATTCACGGCCAACTAGATAGCAATATTCCGGTGCGGCATTCCAGGAAAATAGCCGCCGGAAATCGCGACGTCGCTCTGTGGGAGGTTCCTGGAGCAGATCACTGCGGTGCTATCGGCGTTGCTCCGGTCGAACTGGAACGCCGCGTGACTGACTGGTTTCAACAGAATGATCGTGGACCGCACCGCCGGGCGCGACAAGGCTCCGGCGTCGCCTATGTCGCTCGATAACCTATAGCTCGCGCAATGCTTGCGCCACCGGCTGAGTCGCCGCACGCACCGCTGGCAACAGTCCGCCCACAAATCCCATCACCAGTGCAAAAATAACTCCCTTCACCAGCAATTCGGGCGTGATCTTAAATGCAAAAGCAAGATGCGAAAAAGTTTGCAGATTCATTGCTCCAGTAGTCAGCCCATTGAGCGGCAGCACCACCAGGCACCCAATCAACCCGCCCACAAAAGCAATCAACAAAGCTTCAATCACAAATGAAAAGACTACCGATGGGCCGCCAAAACCCAGCGCGCGCATCGTTGCAATTTCGCGCCCGCGTTCGGCCACGGCAGAATACATGGTATTCAGCGCGCCAAAAATCGCCCCAATTGCCATAATCGCGGCAATCAAACCGCCCAGCACAGTAATCAATGTGGTCAAGCGCGTAGATTGCTTCGAGTAATAGTCAATCTCTCGCGTGACATCCACGTTGAGCCGGGGATCGGAGGTCACTGCATCCTTGAATTGTTGCAGCGAGTCAGGAGATACGAGATGCACGGTCACGGATTGAAAAAAAGTATCCGGCCGGTTGTAAGCGGGACCGAGCAGATGCGCATCCGCCCAGACTTCCGAGTCAAAAGCACTACCTCCGGCGTCGAATATACCCACAATCAACCAGCGAACATTGCCGAGACTGATGGTATTTCCAAGCGTCAGTCCGGTGTACGACTTGGTGGCATTTTTTCCTACCACCACCTCATTGAGGCCCGGCTGAAACATCCGTCCTTCCACGATCTTAACTTTGTTGCGAATTTGCAAAACATTTTTGGAAACACCGCGTATCTGCACATTCGCATCCGTGCCGGTAGAAATCAACGGAATAGGCGCGACCAGCACAACCTCCGGTGTCACCAGCGGTCCATCCGCACCTCGCGCAATTCCCGGAGCGTCCTGCAGTATTTTGACCGCATCGATGCCCACGCCACCGGTCATTTCCGATGTCGCGCCCGCGCGCATCACCATGGCGTTATCGGTCGAACCGGAAGACACCAGCGTGGCTTTGAATCCGCGCGCCAGTGAAAGCATCGCAACAAAAACGCCCACGGTGCCCGCAATACCAAGCACCGCAACGATGGCTGAAGTCCAGCGAGCCTTTACGCTGCGAAAATTGTAAATTACCGGAATAGCCAAGTTAGACTCTCCTCAACGCATCCACAACGCGCAGCCGCATGGCCCCGATGCCGGGCAGCAGCCCGCTGGCAACCCCAACGAAAACGGCAAACGCCAGACCGGCCGACAGCACACTGACGGATAACAGGAGCGGCGGAAGCAGGCCTCTCAATGCCGCCCCAACAACTGGAATGGCCAGCACGGCGAGCCCGAGTCCAATCAAACCACCGATCAGCGCGATGACCAAAGCCTCCGACAAAACAAAGAAAAGCACGTAACGGTCCGGATATCCAATCGCCTTCAACACCGCCAATTCCCCAACACGCTCGCGCACGGAAATCGCCATGGTGTTTCCGGTGACCAGCAATAGCGTGAAGAACACCACGCCACCGATCGTCAGAATGAGCAGCTCTATATTCCCGAGTTGTTTCGCAAATCCGGCTGCGAACGCGGACTCAGTTTCCGTTTTGGTTTCGGTGGAAGAATTGGCAAAGCCCTTATCGATGGCTGCGGCCACCGGAACAGCATCATCCGGAGAATCCAATTTCACCACGTACCAGCCGACCTGGCTCTTGATTACCGACGGTACCGTCTCGTCAAAATATTTCCACTGCAGCCAGAACTGGCTCTCGTCTCCGCCCGGATGGTCGTTGTGATAAATGCCGTCCAGCACGAATTCCCAAGTTTTGGTCGGTCCGTAGAGCGCATTCTTAATCGGGATCCGATCACCGACTTTCCATCCAAAACGTTTTGCGAGGCCGGCTCCTACGACGGCTCCCTGGCGATCTTTCACAAAATTATTCCACTCATCATCGGGAACACGCATTTCAGTCATAACTTGGCGCTGATTTTCGGGGTCAATCACGAATTGAGGGAAAAAATTCCTTTCGTCCTGATAAACGCCGCCGAACCAGTTGTTATGAGTAACCGCCTTGACACCCTTGATCTGCAAAATCTTGTCGCGGTAGGACAGAGGAATCACATTGATCAGTCCAGCGCGATTAATCACCACCAGCCGATCAGCGCCGGCGAGTTCCGTACCGCGGCTGAACGCACTCTTCACCACCGCGAGAAACGTGAACAGGAACAGCGCCACTGCAAAAGATCCGATGGTCAAAATCAGCCGAATCTTCTTGCGAAACAAATTTGCAAATATAAATCGGTTGAATTTCACGCTACACCACCCACTAGCACGCCCTTGCGCGCAGCTTCCACGAGCACGCCTTTATCGAGATGCAATGTTGTATGTGCGCGAGCTGCGACCACAGGATCGTGCGTCACCATCAGCACCGTCTTGTGATACTTGCCCACCAGCTCTTCAATCAGCGCCATGATTTCATCCGCGCTCTTGCGGTCCAGGTCGCCGGTAGGTTCGTCGCACAGCAAAAACGTCGGGTCGGACACGATGGCCCGCGCGATGGTCACGCGTTGCTCCTGTCCGCCGGAGAGCTGCCGCGGAAAATGGTTCATGCGATCAGACAAGCCCACTACTCCCAGCGCGGTCTCCACGTGTTTGCGGCGCTCGGATTTGGAAAGTTTGGTGAGCAGCAGCGGAAGCTCCACGTTTTGAAACGCGGTCAGCACCGGAATCAGGTTGTACATCTGAAAAATAAATCCCACGTGCCGCGCCCGCCACTGCGTCAGCTTGCTCGCGGACATGTGCGTAATCTCGTCACCAGCCACGGTAATGCTGCCCGCGGATGGAACGTCGAGCCCGCCCAACAAATTCAGCAGCGTCGTTTTCCCCGATCCGCTGGGACCCATGAACGCCACGAAATCAGCCTGGTCCACGTCAAGATTCAGCCCCTGCAAAACCTGAATATTTTCGCCTCCGCGGCGATACGTCTTGTTCAGGCCTCGCACGCGAATGAGGCTGGGCGAATCGGACCGTCCATCTACGCGAATCATAATTAGCTCCTACTGTTTGATTTCAACTTTATCGCCGTCGTGCAAAGTAGCCGGGCCGGTAACCACTAACGAATCGCCCGGCATCACGCCCGCCATGATCGCAACATCCGTGCCGCGATCAACGCCCACCTTGATGGCGCGGTGCTCCACCTTGCCGTCATGCACCAGGAAAACGTATGACGTTCCGCCTTCGCTGCGAACCGCGCTTTTCGGCACATACGTCATCGGCTCAGGCCCTTTGGCCTTGGGCTGCTCCTCCGACAGGAACGCCACCTTCACGCCCATGTCCGGAAGGATTTTTGGATCAAGCTTCAGAAATGAAATGCGCACTTTGACCGTAGCCTTTTGCCGGTCCGCAGTCGGAATCACCGTGCGCACCTTACAAGGGATTTGCCAATCCGGATAAGCATCGAGAGTGGCCGTCACGGGCTGGTTCGGCAACACTCGCGCGATATAAGACTCGTTCACATCCACTTCAATTTCATTCGAATTCATATCCACGATGGTCGCGATACCTGTGCGTGTAAATCCCGCCGCCGGCGGAAATCGGCGAAACCATCTCGCCCACCTGCGCGTCTTTCGAAACTACAATCCCGTCAAAGGGCGCACGAATCACGGTGTTGTCCACCGCCTGCTGCGCTTCGCTAATGCGCGCATCGGCACCCGCAACCTGCTGTTTGGCCAGCGCGATCTTCGCCGTCAGGCTGTCAGCCGCCATGGATGCGTTGTCCAGATTTTCTTGCGTCTGTACGCCGGCCTTCTGCAGTTGCTCTGCGCGCCCCAATTGTATTTTCGCGTTCTTTAATTGCACCTGGAAGTCTGCAATGGCCGCTTGCGCCGAGTCGCGGTCAGCCTTCGCCGACTCCAACGCACGCTTCACGTCAGAATCGTCCAGGGTAGCCAGCAGCTGCCCTTGCCGAACGTGCGTGCCTTCATCGAAAAACACGCCCAGTCACCCGGCCGGTAATCTTGGCAGCGATGGTAGCCCGCCGCCGCGGTGTCACATAGCCGCTGGCATTGAGCAGCGATTGCCGCCCGCCGGCTTCTGCCTTGGTGGCGGTCATCACTTGAACAACGGGTTTTTGACTCCGCAGAGCGTACGCAGCCGCTGCGATTGCCGCCAAAGGCAGAATCACCAACACAATGATCACAAAGCGCTTACCGGCACCTGCGCCGGCCTTTCGGTGAGCGTCGCCGATGCGCAGACTGCCGAGGTCAGGTTTAATGGATTGTGGGTGCGAGGCCATCCGCGCCGATGCTCCTTAGGCTACAAACCGCGTATTCGTCGATACGCATACAACTCCACGATAGTTGCGTGTGTATATTGATACGCGCACAGGATGCAAAAGATTACCGGCTGCATGGTAGGCATGTCAGCCGCGTCAATCCCGGTATTGTAGCTTGTCCTGAGAATTTTAGGTATGCGTCCATTAGGCGCCCAGCTGCATCACAAGAATTGTAATTGTTTACTTGACTCCAATGCGCCGTCGTTCTATTAAAGACCTGTAACACAAGTGGTTCTCCAAAAACTGCTAAGGGACGTGCCCGTGCAGCCTACCCGTCGTGACTTCCTAAAATTAACAACCGCTGGCGGTGTCGCCGCGGCGATTTTCGGGTTTGATTTGCAACCCGCTTACGCGGAGCTTCGCGAATTGAAGATCGCGCGTGCAAGCGAGACGCGCTCGACCTGCCCCTACTGTGCGGTGGGCTGCGGCACCATCATTTACACGATTGGGGACCGCGCAAAGAATGTGACCGCGCAAGTGGTGCACGTCGAGGGAGACCCCGATCATCCGACCAATCGTGGCACTCTCTGCCCAAAGGGTTCCTCGCTGCAGCAAGAGATTATGAACGACCGGCGCTTGCTGAAGCCCCAAGTACGGCGCCCTGGTGGCACCGACTGGCAAGACATTTCATGGGACGATGCCATCAACGAAATCGCAGCACGCGTGAAAAAGACCCGCGACGACACTTTCATCGAGAAAGATGCGGCGGGACACACCGTAAACCGGCTGGAATCGGTAGCGTGGATCGGCGGTTGTACCGATACGAACGAGTTTAACTATCTCGTGGTGAAAGCGATGCACGCCCTCGGGGTCGTGCATTTAGAAAATCAGGCCAGGGTTTGACACGGCCCCACGGTCTCAAGTTTGGGACCAACATTCGGACGCGGGGCAATGACCAACGGTTGGGTCGACATGAAGAATACCGACATGATGCTCATCATGGGCGGCAATCCGGCCGAGAATCATCCCTGCGGATTCAAGTGGCCCGTTGAAGCGAAACGCACCCGCAACGCCAAAATGATCGTAGTCGATCCGCGGTTCACCCGGACGGCTGCGGTGGCGGATCTCCACTGCCAGATTCGTGCTGGGTCGGACATCGCGTTCCTCGGCGGCGTCATTCGCTACGCCATCGAGAACAACCGCATCGCCAAAGACTACCTGGTCAACTACACCAACGCAGCCTTCATCGTCCAAAAAGACTTCAAGCTGCCGGAGGAACTCGATGGCGTTTTCTCCGGGTTCGACGCCCAGACGCAGACCTACAACAGGGCCACATGGAATTATCAAGGCAGCGGAACCGGAGCGCCGAAGGATGCGGTTACCAATTACGCGTTGGGGGCCGCCGCGCACCCGCCGAGCGCCGGTGCACCGCCAACTCCACCGTTGCCAGAGAAGGTTGATTTTGATCTGTCCCTGCAAAATCCGAATTGCGTGTTTCAACTCCTGAAGAAGCATTACTCACGTTATACGCCCGAAATGGTCGAGCGCATCACCGGCATTCCCAAAGATCAATTCCTCAAGGCCGCCGACCTCTATACTTCGATTCGCAAAGACGGCGACATGAAGAAGGCGAGCACCATCATTTACGCGGTCGGATGGACGCAACACTCCTTCGGCACCCAAATCATACGAACCGCAGCGATTCTTCAATTGATCATGGGCAACGTAGGCCGCGCCGGCGGCGGCGTCAATGCGCTGCGCGGGCACTCCAACATTCAGGGCGCCACAGATATGGCCGGTCTTTTCGACAATTTGCCCGGCTATATTGAAAGTTCCAACGCCCGCGGACACTTCCTTCGACTCCTGGATGAAACGCATTACGCCGACTCCCTCAAAGCCGGCCCCGTGGGATTCGTTCAACTACTACAGCAACACGCCGAAATTCGCGGTCAGCTACCTGAAAGCTCTCTATGGCGACGCGGCCACTAAACAAAACGGCTGGGCCTTCGATAATCTGCCGAAAGTGGATCGCAACTATTCTTGGGTGCAGATGTGGGACGACATGTACAACGGCACCGTGAAAGGCATGATTGCCTTCGGGATGAACGGCGTAGCCATTGGTCCCAACTCAAAGAAAAACATCGACGCGCTGAAAAAGGCGGACTTCCTGGTGGTGGGGGAAATTTATCCCGATGAAACTAGCGAGTTTTGGAGATCGCCGGGAATCACCCAGGACGAAATGAAACAGATTCAAACGACCGTGTACCGCTTGCCCTGCGCGGGATTTGCCGAAAAAGACGGTTCGTTCACCAATTCTGCACGCTGGCTGCTTTGGAAAAATACGGCCTTGCCGACCCCCGGACAAGCCCGGCTGGATCAGGCCATCGTGGCGCAAATTTTCTTGAAGATCCGCGAGCTGTACCAGAAGGAAGGCGGCAAGTTCCCCGACCCCATCCTGCATGTGACGTGGAATTACAGCAATCCCTCGAGCCCGCCGCTGGCCGAGGTATTGAAGGAAATCAACGGCAAGGCGCTTGCCGATCTGGAGGATCCCGCGACGAAGCAGCAAATCAAGGCCGGTCAGCAGCTTCCGGGCTTTGCGTGGTTGAAAGACGACGGTACAACCTCGTGCGGCAACTGGATTTATTCCGGCTCCTTCACTGAAGCGGGGAATCAGACCGCCCGACGCGATCCCTCCGATCCTTCGGGGTTGGGTGTGCATCCGGGATGGGGCTGGTCCTGGCCTGCGAATCGCCGCGTCCTCTACAATCGCGCCTCGTGCGACGTTGACGGCAAGCCTTGGGATCCAACGCGAAAACAAGTCTGGTGGAACGAAGAGCAGCAAAAATGGCTGGGTAACGACGTCGTGGACTTCAAAGTCGACTCCAAGCCGAAAGATCACATGGGCCCGTTCATCATGAATCCGGAGGGCGTCGGGCGAATTTTCGGGCCGCTCGCGGCCTTTGCCGATGGACCGTTCCCCGAGCACTACGAACCGATCGAAAGTCCGATCGACAATCCTTTCCATCCGCAGCAGACGCACAATCCGGTGGTCAAGCGTTTCAAAACCCCGGACGATAAATACGGCACGCCCAAGGACGGTTACACCGTTGTCTGCACGACCTACCGACTGACCGAGCTTTATCATTACTGGACCAAGAACAATCCCATGAACGTGCAGCTCGTGCCGGAGCCGTTCATTGAGATTTCGGTGGAGATGGCCAACGAAATGGGCTTCGCCGGCGGCGAAAAAATAAAAGTCTCGAGCATCCGTGGAAGTTACATTGCCAAGGCGATGGTCACCAAGCGCATCAAGCCACTGATGATCGATGGCAAGAAGGTCTACCCGATCGGTCTCCCCATTCACCAAGGCTATCGGGGTATCGCCGAGGACGAAGGCAAGGACGCTAGGACGCTGGCGAATCTGCTCACGCCTACGGTCTTTGATCCCAACGCCTACACACCCGAATTCAAGGGTTTCCTGGTTAAGGTAGAGAAGGCCTAGGGGCGCTCATGAGCCAAGCCGACACTGCGCATCCAAAAAATCTCTGCTCACTCCGGAAGTATCCCCGGCGAGGGCACCCAGCGCGAACCACTAGTCTGCAAATTAATCGACACTACCACGTGCATCGGTTGCAAAGCCTGCGAAGTCGCCTGCATGGAATGGAATGACCTGCCCTTCGGCGAAACAGTCTTCGACAACACCTACCAGACCATGCCGGAGACCCGCTGGAATTACTGGAACTTGATTTTGTTCAACGAGCACGAGCGCGAAGACGGCACGCTCATGTGGTTGATGCGCAAAAATCAGTGCATGCACTGCGCCGACCCTGGGTGTCTTGAGGCTTGCCCCTCCGACGGCGCCATCGTGCAGTACACCAACGGCATCGTCGATTTTCAGCAGGACAAATGCATCGGCTGCGGCTACTGCATCACCGGCTGCCCCTTCAACATTCCGAAATTCAACAAAGAAACCAAGCGTGTTTATAAATGCACTTTGTGCGCCGACCGCGTTACCGAAGGCCTCGAACCGGCGTGCATCAAGTCCTGCCCCACAGGCTGCCTGCACTTCGGCACCAAGGACGATATGCGCTTCCTCGCCGATGCACGCGCAAAACAATTGCAGGAGCATTCAAATTTTCCGCACGCGGGCGTCTACGACCCGGCTGGAGTCGGCGGCACCGGCGTAATGTACGTCTTGCACGACATGACGCAAACCGAAGCCTATGGCGGTTTGCCGTCCGATCCGCACATACCCTGGTCCGTGAAATTGTGGAAGCATCCGCTGAAATGGCTCGGCAACGTCGCCATGGTCGGCGGCCTGATCGGCCTCTTCGTGCACTACATCCGCTTTGGACCCAAGGATGATCCCGACGATCCCACCGAAAATCAGAACACACCTCCGGTCGCGGGGCCTCCCGTCAAAGAGCGTCCCGTCGCCGAACCACCAGTAACTACAACGAGAGAGCGTTTGCGATGAACAATCGAGCAGATGCGCCAGCCGATTCGATACTCCCGAACGGCCACATCGTCCGCTATACCTTTAACGAACGCCTGATGCATTGGATCAATGGCTTCGCCTATTTGTACTTGATGTTCACCGGCCTCGGCATCTGGTCTCCGTGGCTCTTCTGGCTCCTCATCGCGTTCGGTGGTCCACAAATTTCGCGCATGTTGCATCCCTGGGTCGGATTGGTTTTCGCCTTCAGCCTCACCTGGATGTTCCTCACCTGGGCTTCGCAAATGCACACCACCGAAGAAGACAAAGCCTGGATGAAATCCATGGACCATTACATCGCGCAACGAAGACGAAGAAATGCCCCCGGCCGGACGCTACAACATGGGTCAGAAATTATTGTTCTGGGGCTTCGTGTTTTGCGGCGTTTTATTGTTCTTATCAGGCTTGGTCCTGTGGCTCCCGGAATATATTCCTTGGAACGCTCGCGCGCTGCGCTATCTGGCAGTGCTCATTCATCCGGCCGCAGCCATGCTGACCATCGGGCTCTTCATGATTCACATTTACATGAGTGTCTTCGCCGAACGCGGCGCATTTAAATCCATGATTCGCGGAGATGTGTCCCAGGCCTTCGCCAAACGCCATCACCGTTTGTGGTGGGAACGCGTAGTTGGATCCGTTAGCCGCAGATAATGGCGGCTAAAAATGTTGCAAGCGTTTATGACGCTCGCATTCGCCGGGCCGAACGATTAACTTCTCTCCACCCCTTCACGCAGGAAGTTCTAACTTTCTACAAGAAGATCGCGGAATTCCAGAAAAGTTTGCACGCCCATATGCTATCTGGCAACAAGCCGCAAGGAACTGGCAAAAAGCTTCCAGCTTTGCGCGAAAACTTGAAAATCGAAGGCCTGCTTCCCCACTTTCAGGATTTTCTGAAGGTTGTCGCCGCAAACGCCCCGGCCACGCTTGCTGAATCGGCTCGCCAGCTTTCTCTTCAACCGTCCGAGTCCCAGGCTGCTGTTTTGCTGGACTTACTGGGCTATTAGCGGTCGCGATGACCGGCCCAACGCGGCATTCGATCAATTCCTGCCGCGCGCTTTTCTGCAGCCGTATGCAGAAAGTATCGAAAGAGATCGGCCCGCAGATGAAATTTCTGCGTTTCCATCGCTCTGTCCATGGTGCGGCGCGCGACCGTTATTAGGCGTGCTTCGGCCTGAAGGTGACGGTGGCAAACGATTCCTGCTGTGTTCGTTCTGCTTGAAGGAGTGGGAGTTTCGACGGATTTTTTGCGCGACCTGCGCGGAAGAAACGGAAAGTAAGCTTCCCGTGTACGTCGCGGAACAGTTTCCCTACGTCAGGGTAGAAGCTTGCGAGACCTGCAAATTTTATTTGCGAACCATCGACCTTACCAAGGACGGAAACGCGGTGCCGCTGGTGGACGACCTGGCCGCCATTCCGCTGTCACTGTGGGCCGAAGAACACGGCTATTCGCGAGCGCAGCCAAATCTTCTAGGGACTTAGTTCCGCGCCGCGCGACAAATTCAGGTCGCGAGGCCTTCAGTTTTGAACGCTTACACCCTTCCAGAAGGCAATGCGATCTCGGATCTCAGCGGCGGCTGGTTTTGGCTCGGGATAATACCAGGCGGCGTTTTCATTTTCCATCCCATCTACTTCCACATGATAGTAGTGCGCCGTTCCCTTCCACGGGCAAACCGACGTGTAGCTGCTGGGTTTCAGAAATTGTTTCTCCACTGCTTCCGGCGGAAAGTACTGGTTGCCTTCCACCACTACGGTAGATTTGCTGTCCGCGATCGTCTTACCCGCCCATGTAGCCTTGGCCATAATCTTTCTCCCGCTAAAAATAAACTCTTCCGTGCGAATTTGATGTACAAGAATGCGGTTTCGTTTCATTAAATCCGATGTGCAGACAGTTTTCCGCGATATTTCGGCCGCCGGACCTGTGCCACCCAAAAAACCGATACAATCGGAGCCCATGCTGAGCCGCATTAACAAGGTGGTCCCGCCTCTCTCGAGAAAGTTAAAGCGTCCTGCCCTATGGCCGATGCTGGTTTTTCTTATTGCACCACTAGTAGCGCAAACGCCTTCGAACAGCCAAACCTCGGCAATATCGGATCTGAAAGTCGCCCCAGACCTTGATGCTCGCCTGGCGAGATTTAAGCCCATCAAGATGCCTTTCCACCAGGAAGGTCTCAGCCCACGAGAAATTCAACTCGTCCACAAATTAGTGGACGCCGCAAACTACATAGAACAAATCTATTGGCGGCAGAGCGACCCCGAAGGTTTAAAACTTTATCTTTCTCTCGCGGGAAGCACCAATCCGCAAGACGTCAAGCTGCGCCACTTTCTCAAAATCAACGGCAGCCGCTACGATCTCGTCGACGAAATGAAGCCTTTTGCCGGGACCGACCCTGCTCCTCTGGGACGCGCATTGTATCCACCGGGATTGACCAGAGAAGACATCGAAAAATATGTGCAGCAGCATCCTGACCAAAAAGCGGAAATATACAACGATTTTACCGTCGTGCGGCGGAAGGGCGATGCCTTGATCGCCATTCCCTACCATGTTGAATTTGCGGAATTCCTAAAGCCTGCCGCTGCCGCGCTGCGTGAGGCCGCCGCCCTCAGCGACGATTCGGGCTTCGCCAAATTCCTGCGACTGCGTGCCGACGCATTGTTGACAGACGATTATTATCAAAGCGATCTCGCGTGGCTCGATTTGAACAATCCAAAATTCGATCTAATCCTTGCGCCGTATGAAACCTACCTCGACAATTTGTTGGGAGTGAAAACCTCTTACGGCGCGGCCGTGCTGATCCGCAACGAACAGGAGAGCAAGAAGCTTGAGATGTATCAGAAGTATGTCCCCGACTTACAAGAAGCCTTGCCGCTGGATAAAGCAGATTTACCTTCCAAGCGTGGTCATTTAACTCCCATGGAAGTTATGGACGCTCCCTTTCGCACCGGAGATTTGCTTCATGGATACCAGTCCGTTGCTGACAACTTGCCGAACGACGCGCGCGTACACGCCGCCAAGGGCAGCAAAAAGATTTTCTTCAAGAACTTCATGGACGCCCGCGTGAACGAAATCATTCTTCCTTTGGCCAAGCGCTTGATGCGCGAGGACCAGGGCGCCAAAGCTTCCGGCGAGGGCTATTTGACCTCCACGCTGATGCATGAGATCAGCCACGAACTCGGCCCCAATTACTCGCGGACCGCCCAAGGCCAACGCGAAATCCGCGAAGCCATTGGCGGAAGTTTTTCAGGTCTGGAAGAAGCCAAAGCAGATGTGGTAGGTATGTTCGGATTGCAATGGCTGCAAGCGCATGAGGTGATCAGCAAAGAAAAACTTGAAGAGGATTATATTTCCTACGTGGCGGGAAATTTGCGGACGATTCGTTTTGGAATCGCCGAACCCCACGGCCGCGCGGAGATGATGGAATTCAGCTATTTGTCGGAGCAAGGCGCGATTACCCGCGATGCCGCGACCGGAAAATATGCTGTGGTCGTGGAAAAGATGCCTGCGGCCATTGCCAGATTGGCCAAGGAACTCCTCGAACAGGAAGCGACCGGCGACCGCGTGCGTTCCGAAGCATGGTTTACCAAGTACGCCGTGTTGCCGCCTGAATTGCAAGCGGCCCTTGCCAAAGTTTCCGATATTCCCGTGGATGTGGAACCAATCTATTCGTTTGAGGAGGCCATTCGATGACCGAGCAGAATTTTGCCAATCACGCAAAGACCGTGCCGGCATTTCATTTGTTTGTGTTGCCGGTGTTGTTTCTCAATGTCGGCTGGTCAATCTACCGCTGGAAGGTTTCGCTATGGTCGTTCGACGGAGCGATTTGGGTGCTGACCTCCGTAGCACTGTTGCTCGGTATCATGTTCGCACGGATGTTCGCTTTGTCCGTGCAGGACCGCGTGATCCGTCTGGAAGAGCGGCTGCGCTGCGAGCGATTGCTCCCGCAGGATTTGCAGTCGCGCATCGTCGAGCTAGAACCCGGACAACTTGTTTCGCTGAGATTCGCCTGCGATGCGGAACTTCCAGCGCTGGCGCGAAAAGTCCTCGACGAAAAAATCAAAGATCGCAAAACCATCAAACAACAGATCAAAAACTGGCGAGCAGACTACCTGCGCGCCTGATTCCGTTTGTGAACGAATCTGCCGCGAACTAGAGAATGCTGCGTACCACGCCGCCATCCGCACGCACCGCCGCGCCGTTAATCGTCGCAGCTTGGGTGCTCGCCACAAAAGCCACTACCGCAGCAACTTCCTCCGGCGTCTCAAAACGTTTTAACAACGAGCTCGGCCGCACGCCCTCGAAAAATTTCTTTTCAAATTCCGCGCTCGAAATCCCCTGCTGCTTCGCCAGATCCGCCACGAATGTGCCTACACCCTCAGAAGCGGTAGGTCCCACCAGCACCGAATTCGCGGTGATCCCCGTGCCCGCTACGGACTCCGCAATTCCGCGCGCCACGGCAATTTGCGCCGTCTTGGTCATGCCGTAATGAACCATCTCGGCGGGAATTTGTTGCCCCGACTCACTGGAAATAAAAATAATCCGGCCCCAATTTTTGCGCAGCATACCTGGCAAGTAATGGCGGCTCAAACGCACGCCACTCATCACGTTCGCTTCGAAGAATCGCAACCAGTCCGCATCCGAAATCTCCGCGAACGCCTTCGGCTCAAAAATCCCTAGATTGTTCACTAGAATGTCGGCTTGAGAAACAATCTTCGCGAAAGACTTAACGCCCTCCGCGGTCCCTAGATCAGCAGCAACGCCTCGAACCTCGGCCTTCGCAGTCACTTGGCGGATGCTCTTAATCGCCGAATCCACCCGCGCTTGCGTTCGCCCATTGACAATTACTTGCGCGCCTTCCGCGGCCAAAGTATTTGCAATCGCGAACCCGATGCCGGCGGTCGAACCGGTAACCACAGCAATCTTTCCCTTGAGGCCCAAATCCATCGAAAGCTCCAGAAATGGTTATTTCGGACAGAAAAGTTGCGAATATCGACCCGAAATCCTTCTATCGAGTCGCGGCAATCGCCGCCGCTCCCTCTATTTCAGCGATGTCCTGTTTGGTCAACGTTACGTCGGCGGCGCCAATAACGCCTTCGACCTGTTTCGCATTCCGCGCCCCAACAATCACCCCGGTGATCGCCGGATGTCGCAATACCCACGCGATTGCAATTTCACCCGGCGAGCGCCCAAGACGTTGCCCCACTTGCCGCAGCCGCTCCACCAACGCAATATTCTTGGAAAGTCGCGGCTCCTTAAATTCAGCACCGCGGCTACGAAAGTCATTCGCCGGCAATGCCGCCGCGCGCTCACGAGTCATCGCTCCAGTTAGTAAACCGGAAGCCATCGGCGAATAGGAAATCACACCGATTCCCCGTTTTTCGCAATACGGAAGAATTTCAGCTTCAATTTGACGGCGAATCAGCGAATACGGCGGCTGTAGCGAAGTGACCGGCGCGATTTTTTCGGCGCGCTTCAATTGCTCAACGTTAAAATTTGAAACGCCAATCCAGCGAACCTTCCCTTCCTTCTGCAGCGCAGCCATCGTTTGCCACGCTTCTTCCAGACCGGCTCCGTTATCTGCGGGCGGCCAATGCATCTGATAAAGATCGATCGCGCTGACCCGCAGCCGACGCAAACTGGCTTCGCACTCACGACGAATGGAATCGGCGCTGTATTCATTGCGAACTTTGCGCTGCTCATCCCAAACCATCGAACATTTCGTAAAAATGTAAGGCCGCGCCCCTTGCCATCCCGTCAGAGCCTTCGCCACGACCTCTTCCGAATGCCCGGTGCCGTAAACGGCCGCCGTATCAATCCAGTTGACACCCAATTCCAGCGCCCGTTTGATGGCCGCTATCGAATCGTTATCTTCCTGATTTCCCCAACCGAATTCCCAAGCGCCTCCGCCGATAGCCCACGCGCCAAAACCTGTGCGAGTTATATTCAGGTCGGAATTACCGAGTTTGCGAGTCTGCATCTTTCGCTCCAAAAATTGAATGAGTAAGAGTAGTCGTTAGTTTGGATGAAGCCAGGCGAGAAAAGTTAGTAACTAATTGGCGATGAGCACCGCATCCTCTGTAACAGTCTCGCCGTTCACGTTGGTTAGCGTTAACTGTTGAGGACCGGTCGGCACGGCCGGCGAAACCACGGTCAGTGTGTTCATATCCACCAACGTTGCCGTTGCTGACTTGCCGCCGATGGCTACCTTGATCCCCGCTTGAAAACCGCTCCCTCGAATCGTCAACGTTGTACCTCCGGCAACCGAGATGGTCGGCGATGAAACGCTTCCCAGCGCGAGGGGAACAGCGGCCAATTTAACAACCGTAAGCGCTGCGTTTTGCGGTGACCCGTCGAGTGATGTGATGGCAAACAACCGCTGTCCGTTTTCATCGATGGTCAAAAACTCGCCATGAAGAGCATCCACATCGGTCATCAATTGTTGCGGCAAAAATATCCGCATACGCAATTGGCCCGAGCGCGCGTCAGAAATATCCACACCGCCCCGTACGTTCGGCGCGCCCGCTACTCCAGTGAGAAATGGCTGATAGATGAGCGCCCCGGTCGAATGCATCGCGAGTCCCGGCACCGCGACGCGTCCAGGAATTTGGTTCAATTCCGCGGCGGTCGGCACAGCCGTTACATACATACCGGAATCGCGAATCTCGATGGCACTAACGGTTTGCACAGCAAACGCCGTTCCGTCCGCCGTGCTTGCAATGTCTCGCACGCCGACATTCGCCGGCGAAATCTTGAACTGCCCTGGCGAACTCGCGTCCCAGACCGCAAGTTTGCCGGAAGCGTCATCGCCAAACGCCAGAACCACGTGGTCACCGGCGCTGTTTCCCTGAAGCAGCGGCGCTCCCACAAGGCTAGAAACCTCCGGCTGCGGCGCGGTCTGAACAATTGGCGGACTCACCGACAAATCCATTTGAGAAAGACACGCCGCGCAACCGTTTCCCGATCCACCTTCAGCACTCAGACCAACAAATGCTGTTTGCGTGCTGGTCGCCGCCACCCTCGAAGGTCCCGAGCTTGCGAAGCCAGGGATACCACCCACTACCGTGGTGATGCCAGAGCCAGTATCAGGATTAAGAACGTAAACACTTTGCGCACCGAAATCGGCGACCAAAAGTTGCGAAGCGTCCGGCGTCAACGACAAGTCGCGCAAACCCGCGTTGGGTGGCGGCCCGCCCGGCGGCTCGAGCGGCGCAATAAACGCTCCAAGCTGCAAATCAAACACCTCCACATGATCGATGTTGGTGAGATAAACCCGTTGACGACTTTGATCGTATGCCAAAAAACGGAAAAAGCCCGGCTTGGAGTAGGATTGCACACCGGCCAAATATTGAAATGATCTCGCGGCGGTCCTGAAGCCGGATGGAACCTTGACACTTATATCGCTCCATCCCGATGTACCTGGCGGCGCTTGCACCGTGATGCGCTCCAACGGAAACGGGTAAGTAGTATCCAGACCCAGCGCTGGTGCGATAGCGGAAATATTGTCCACCGCTTGAACAATCGCCGCCGCACCGCCGATCGTGACCGCCACACTTGCAGGATCACCGCCGAAACCATATCCAATGATCTGCACCCTGTCCCCGCCAGTGTTCACCCCAGCATTCGGTAGCACTCGCAGAATTTTAGGTCCGTAACTGAATGCCTCCGGTGCAATAGCAAGCCAGTTAGTGGATAAAGAATACGCCGTGATATTAACCGGCCCGTTCGAAACACTGGCCGGCGAAGTCGCTTGCATCGCCGTTGGAGTAGAAGCACTAACGTTCGTGGCTAATTGCGTACCCATTTTTATGACCGAGTCAGCAGAAAAATTCTGGCCCGTCAAAATCAGCGAAGTGCCACCGCTACTGGGACCTTCTGACGGCATGCTCGCTGGAGCCGCCGCAAATGCCGGGGCCGGTGCGGACAATATCACCGGATTGGCAGCGTCGATGGCGCTTACTCCGCGATTCGAAACGCCGAATAGCATTTGACTTTCGTCTACATCCTCAATCTGTGCTGCAACACCCTGAATCGCGGCACCGGGTATCTGCCCCAGCGGGAGCAAGTCGTGCCCATCCAGAGCGGTGACAACTGCTGCGCCCGCGCGTGTCTCCGCAACATAAAGAGCATTGTCGTCCCTCGAAAACACAACACCCTCAATCTCCGGAGACCCGTAAGCGCCAACCTGATTTAGGCCCGCATCGAGCAGCAGCAACTGCGTCGCGCCGCCCGCTGTGAATACAGCAGCGAACCGGCTGCCATTGGAATTGGCCGCCACCCAACTGATGGAGCCGGAGCCTAGCGATCGAGGTCCGGTGCTCACCCCGCCATTGGGCGCGAAGACTGCAACATTTCCGCTGGAATCATTTGCAGCCACAATCACCGCCGAATGATCGCCGGTTCGAGCCATGGGCCCGAGACCATTTTGAAAAAGCACCCCGGATGCCGGTGTCCGGTCAATCATCGCATTGGAAACCGGATCCCAAAGAGCCAAAAGCGCTTCGGTTGAACTCGATTGACGAAGACGAACGAAACATTTCCCGGTAGCAAGAGAAAGAACCTCCACCGGGCGATCAAAAACTGTCGCCGGGATAGGCGAAATCCCAGCTTGCTCGTAGCGATTTTTTACCTGTAGTACTGAAGTGTCTACTGCGACGATTTCGTTTACCGCTGTCCCTGCCCAAACGGTCGTACCGTCAGCAGATATGTCGGCGCTGGTCGCACCCGGAACTGAAATACGCGCCACGCCCCTTTGATCCACTGCAGAAATGACTTCCACCCGATTCATCGCCGCGTTGGCGATGAATACGTATTTGTGTGCCGCGTCGTACACGATGTGGCGACGATGCGCTTCGCCCGGAGGCGTATCCGCCATTGGCGTGGAGTCGGTTCGAACGAAATTCGTGCGCGGAAGAGCAGCAATGGTAGAAGGATGAATCGCTAGCGTCAGGCTGGCCGAATGAGAAAGCGCACCGCTGACCGCCTGCGCGGACAGCGTGAAACTTCCGGTCGGCGCAGTTACAGCGGCTCCAAAGTCAACCGATGTATCGATCCCGGTAGTTATCGTGAAAGGACTGGCCGGATTGGAACTGGCTCCTGCAGGGAGGCCGGCGAGTGTCACTTGAACACTGCCACTGAAACCATTGTGAGGGGTAATCGAGAAGCTTACCGGCGCGCTGACACCGCCCTGTGAAATACTTACGGCATTGGAGCTAACCGCAACAGAGAAATCTGCCGCCTGTGGTTGCTGAACAACGGCAGTTGCGCCTCCACCACATCCACCACACAATCCGGCAACAAAAAAAATGAAGACAGCACCCGCTATACCCTGAACGAACCTTCCCAAGGAGTCGCTCCCACAAACATGGCGGTAAACGCCGCTGCCATGGGACGCAACAGGAACAATAACATACTTCAGTTACGTATCACTTTAATAAATAAGCCAGCCTAAATAGTATCTCACACTGGCGCCCAGGGTACCCATCATCAAAAAATAAAAACGGCGGCGAGGAATCGACCTCGCCGCCGTCGTATTTGAAAGTGGGGGAGTTAAATAGTTTTCGCGGTTGCCGGAACACGCGCAAACGCGTTCGCACCGGACGATTCTTTATCCGAAGTGCGATCGATTTCCACGGAACCCTTAAAATAAGCGCCGTCTTCGATCATGATCCGCGCGGTGGTCAGGTCGCCGTTCACGGACCCGTCCTTCTTGATCTCGATGCGATCTTTAGCCCGGAGATTACCCTTCACCGTGCCATAGACCACAACTTCACGCGCGATAATATCCGCCGTGACTTTGGCGCTTGCGCCGACAGTCAGCTTCCGCTCATCCAGCGTGATCAGTCCTTCGACCGTGCCGTCGATCAGCAGATCTTCATTTCCGGAAATCTCGCCCTTAACGTGCAGACTGGAGCCAAGTCGCGCTCCCGTTCCTGTACGGTCTCCGGTATTTCCCAGCGGACGAATTGCATCATTACCTGTTGCCATGTTCTTTGTCCCCTCCAAGGTCGCCGTAGCAGGCTTCGGCGGCTCATTGAAATTGAATTTTCTTGGCTCCGGTTCCGCAGCCTGTGGCGTTTCCGGTTTCTTGTTACTCCACATCGTTCCTCCCAAGGGACAGCCCCCAAAACTACAAGACGTCCAACCGGGTAAAGCAAACTCTATGCCTTGGGATGTGCACTTGCAAACGGTGCGTGGTCCGCTCGTGCGTTTCAGTTACTGGACCAGAGGACAGGGGGCGCAAACATAACACAAAATAATGCACGTTTGTCACGCAAAATCTCGCGTTAATTTAATTTTAATATCCACGGCATGTGGACCTGCGCCGCGGTACTAAGTTCGGCCCAGCGAGGCCCGCATTAAAAAGTAGGTTTGTCCGGCACCGGTTGAGTCGCCAGAAAATCCTGCTGGAAACGCTCAGCATAGGAGGTAATTAATTGCTGCAGCCGCGCAGAGCTGGCCGCTTTCAAAATCAATCCGGCATGGTGGTATTTTGAAATGTGCCGCACGATTTCCGGATCGTTGTACGCCGAAGTATCCGGATGTTCTTGCCGCGCCAGTGACAGAATCACCGCGGCGTATTCACGCCTGTGAGTCGGAAGCTGATAAGGCTCCTTGCCTGCGCCAACCTCCAGTCGCGCCCATTCGCGCCATAAATTAATTCCCGTCGCCGCTTCAATTACGTCGCTGATGAATGCTCCGCCGACGCGCGCCGCCACTTCGATAAAGTAAAACTTGCCGTCGGAATCCGCTTTCAGAAATTCTGCATGCGTCACACCGCGAACGAAACCCAATTCGCCCAGAACTTTTCGATTAAGCGCGAGAAGCTCCGCGTATTCCGGCGCATCCGGCGGTAATGTGCTCGTCGTGAAAACCCCGCCCTGGTGAGAGGTCGTCAACGGTGGCGTGCCGTATTTGTGAGCTTCCGCGAAAACCACCTCGCGCTCCGACGCAATGCTATCCACGTGGTAAACCGTCCCGGGAACAAAATGCTCCAGTAAATAAAAAGATTGCTGATCACCCAACTCGTCAAGCCACGGCCAAAGCTCGTCCGGCGCGTGGATCTTCTTCATCCCGATCCCCGAGGCCTGCGAGCGCGGCTTCAAAAGCCACGGCCCCGGAACCCGTGCCATATACTCGCGCAGGTCGTCGTAATTCAAAACCGGCACAAATTCGGGGACCGCGATGCCCGCTTCTTTTGCTCGCGCGCGCATGGAAAGCTTGTCGCGAAAGTAGCGCACAGTAGTCAGCCCCATGCCCGGGATGCGCAAATGTTCCCGCAGCGCGGACACATTCTCCATATCGAATTCGTCGAGCGCCACGATGCGGTCAATCCGCTGCGACCGCGCGATATAACTCACCGAATAGATCAAGCCCTGCAGCGGAAGATCGTCGGGCATGGTAAAAATGCCTTCGAGACAATCCCGTGGCCAGTCGCCATCCTTTAGTTTTTCCACGGTTAGAAGCAGCACGCGACAACCCATCGCTTTACTCGTGCGGATAAACTCCTGCCCTTTTTCGTAGGAGGTTACGCACAGAATTGTCAGCGGCTTCTGATCCGGCATGAAGCCCCTGCAAACTTTAGCGGGAATCTCTAAACGGCGAGATGATAGCGCACATAAATTCGAAATTCATCAAACCGCACTGCGCGCGGATTATACGTTCTTATTCCCCGCCGGAAACAGAAATTGCAACACTGGGCCGACGCGCTGTGACCACGCCGCTTCGTTGTGCTCCGCGCCTTCCACTCGCTCGTAGTGCAGATCCTGATCGAGCTGCCAGCCTTTTTTCACCAGCACGTCCCGAAAATTTTCGACGTCACGTACAATCTGTGGCCCTTCGCGAGTGCCAATATCCAACCAGATGCGTGGGCGAGGCTCAACTTGCACAGTGGCAGCGAAGCGATGCATCACCCGCTGGTTCCACCACACCGAGGGAGAAAGCGCCGCCAGCCGACCGAATACTTGGGGAAATTTCAGCCCTACGTACAACGACACCAGGCCGCCCAGCGATGAGCCACCCAATCCGGTATGCGCTGAATCCCCGAGCGTCCGATATTCGCGATCTATGAAAGGTTTCAGTTCCTCGATCAGAAATTTGCCGTAACGATCGGCACGCCCGCCGCCCAGCTTGGGCACCCGCGTGGGCGTGTACTCCCGAATGCGTTGCTCGCCGAGATTATAAATCCCCACGATAATCAGCGGCTCGACCGATCCGGTGCCGATCATGTGATCCGCGGTTTCACCAACGCGCCAGTCCATCCCCGGAACAAACGCCGTCGAGCCGTCAAAAAGATTTTGCCCATCGTGCAAATACAGCACCGGAAAACGTCGCGTGCCCTGCTCCTCATAGCCCGGAGGCAGATAAACGACAAGATCCCGCTCATTTTTCAAAACTTTGGAAGGAAATTTTTCGTGTTTACGAAAGGTCATGGAGTAATGGTGACGAGTAGGTCCTTCGCTTCCACATTCTGCCCTGGGGATACCAGCAGCTTGGTAATTTTTCCTGTTATAGGCGCATAAATATTGGATTGCATCTTCATGGCTTCCAGCGTCAGCAATTTCGCCCCGCGCTCCACAGCCTGATTGGCTTTCACTGCAATCCCACTGATGACTCCCGCGGTAGGAGCCGCGACCTGGCCCGAGTCTGCAGGATCCGCTTTCGGATGCGATCGTTCCACCACTCGTAACGCCCGGTCCCGAACATTAACTTCTCGCGGCTGCCCATTTAATTCAAAAAATAAAGTCCGCGTGCCATCAGGATGCGGTTCGCTGGCAGTCAGGAACCTGATGATCAGCGATTTTCCAGCCTCGATCTCCACGGTGATTTCTTCTCCCGATCGCAAACCATAAAAAAAAGCATAGGTCGGAAGAACGCTCACATCCCCATAGGTTTGCCGGAACTTGTCATATTTGGTGAACACCTCGGGATACAGCAGATAGCTTAAGAGGTCCTCGCGCCGAACCGAGTGATTCACTTTCTTCTCCAGCGCTTTCTGCTCTTTATCTAAATCCACGTCTTCCAGACTCGCGCCCGGCCGCCCGCGCACCGGAGCTTGTCCCCGCAAAATAATTTTCTGCAATTTTTTCGGCCAACCGCCCGGCGGAACACCCAGCACCCCCGAAAACATCTCCACCACGGAATTCGGCAGCGAAACATCATGCTTCTCATCCAAAGCCAAAATATCGGCCGGATGCAGGTCGTTGGCCATCAGAAACAGCGCCATGTCTCCGACGACCTTACTCGAAGGCGTCACCTTAACAATGTCGCCAAAAAGCTGGTTCACCTCCGCGTACATTTTTTCCGCCTCGCGCCAGCGTTGCCCCAGTCCCATGGATGTCGCTTGTTCCCGCAGATTGGTGTACTGCCCGCCGGGAATTTCGTGTTGATACAAACGCGCCGACCCCGACTTCGGTCCCGAATCGAATGGCCCATAAAATCCCCTCACCGTCTCCCAATAATCCGAGCACTCATTCAACGTTTCAATGTCGAGCTGCGTATCGCGCGGTGTGTGTCGCAGCGATTCGACGATGGCATTCAGATTCGGCTGGCTGGTGCCTCCGCTCATGGAGGCGACCGCGGCATCGGCCACGTCCACTCCAGCTTCGGCAGCTTTCAAAATACTTGCAGCGTTGAGCCCGCTGGTGTCATGCGTGTGAAAGTGCACCGGTATGCCAATCTCTTGCCGCAGTACTTTCACCAGTTCGTACGCCGCGTAAGGCTTGCACAACCCTGCCATGTCTTTAATAGCCAGAAAATGAGCGCCCAGCTTTTCAAGTTGCTTCGCCAAGCTCACGTAATACTTCAGCGAATATTTCGGCCGCGCGCCATCGAGAATATCGCCCGTGTAGCAAATGGCCGGTTCACAAACCGCGCCCGTTTCCAGTACCGCGTCAATCGAAACGCGCATGTTGTCGATCGAATTCAGCGAATCGAAAATCCGAAAAATATCGATGCCCTGCCCGTGCGCCTCGCGCACAAATTCCACGATCACATTGTCAGGATAGGACGCATAACCAACCGCATTGGCTCCGCGCAGCAGCATCTGAAAACAAATATTCGGCACACGAATTCGCAGATCACGCAGCCGTTGCCACGGGTCTTCATGCAAAAAACGCAATGAAGTATCAAACGTCGCCCCGCCCCACATCTCCAGGCTAAAAAGATTCGGCAGCCGCCGCGCCACCGCCCCAGCCGTAGCGAGCAAGTCATGTGTGCGCACCCGCGTGGCCATCAGCGATTGGTGCGCGTCGCGAAATGTCGTGTCCGTAATTAACAGCCGCTTTTCTTTTTTCGCCCACGCCGCGAATTTCTCCGGCCCAAGTTTGTGCAGCAACTGCCGCGTTCCGTCCGGAATATCCATTCTTGGCGCCGCCGGAACGACCGCAATCTCCCGCGTCTCGGGACCTTTCTTCCCTTTCACCTCCGGATTCCCGTTCAAAATAACGTCGCCTAAATAAGACAACAGTTTCGTGGCCCGATCGCCGCGCGTCCGAAAGCGAAAAAGTTCCGGCGAATCGTCAAGAAACGAAGTGGTGACGTCCCCAGCGCGAAATTTGGGATGATTGACGACATTTTCCACGAACGGAATGTTCGTTTTTACCCCGCGAATTCGAAACTCACGCAACGCCCGGTCCATGCGCTGGCACGCTTCCGGCAAATTTGCACCCCACGCGGTCACTTTGACCAATAAAGAATCGTAATAAGCAGCGAGAATCGCTCCCGCATAAGCCGTTCCGCCGTCCAGCCGAATGCCAAAACCGGCCGGCGAACGGTAGGTGGAAATCTTTCCGTAGTCCGGAGAAAAATTATTCGAAGGGTCTTCGGTGGTCACACGGCATTGCAGCGCGGCCCCATACAGCGGAATTTTTTCCTGGGCCGGCAAAGAAAGCGGCGCCTCGTGCAAACGATGCCCCTGCGCCACTAGAATCTGCGAGCGCACCAGGTCAATCCCGGTAACCATCTCCGTGACGGTGTGCTCTACCTGAATCCGTGGATTCACTTCGATGAAATAAAATTTCGCGGCGTCTACATCGTAAAGAAATTCCACCGTTCCGGCATTTCTATACCCCGCTTTGTGAGCCAATTTCACCGCTGCTTCGCATAATTCACTCCGCACCCTCGCAGGCAAATTTGCCGCAGGCGCGACTTCTACTACTTTCTGGTGCCGCCGCTGCACCGAGCAATCGCGCTCGTATAAATGCAGCAATTCCCCATACTCATCGCCAAGAATTTGCACCTCTAGGTGTCGAGCGCGTGCCAGATATTTCTCTAGGAATACTGAACCATCCCCAAACGCCGATCGCGCCTCGCCCTGGGCCTCTTCCAATAACCGATCCAGCTCCGCCGCGTCATGAACGACGCGCATACCCCGCCCGCCACCGCCCATCGCAGCTTTAACCATTACCGGGTAACCAATCTCATCCGCAGCTTTATGCGCCGCGGCATTAGTTTTCAACGGTTCGGCAGTACCGGGCAGCACCGCAACGCCCGCCGAAGCCGCGAGCCGTCGCGCCGCCGTTTTATCCCCTAGCAATTCCAAGAGATCAGGTGTTGGACCGACAAACTTGATCCCGGCTTTTTCGCACGCACGCGCAAAGGCCGGATTTTCCGAGAGAAATCCATAGCCAGGATGGATCGCATCAACTTCTTTTTCCTTCGCCAGCGCCACGATGCCTGGAATATCGAGATACGCCTCTACCGGTCCCTTGCCGGCGCCGATCAGATAAGCCTCATCCGCTTTAAACCGATGCAGAGCCAGCCGGTCTTCCTGCGAATAGATCGCCACGGTGCGCAGCCCAAGCTCATTGGCAGCGCGAAAAATCCGGATAGCGATCTCGCTCCGATTGGCCGCCAGTAGTTTTCGGATAGGCCGGTTACTCTTCATTCGGAAGGTACAACCGCAGAACCATGCGCAAAATTCTACATTGTTTCATCGATTGGGCGCGAGGCGGCAACGCCGAATTTTGCATTCGTCAAAAAGAAATAATTTATGCGCGTGTATTTAACGCTAGCTTAGCGACCTACCACAGCCGCAAATCAGTCTTTGGAGTTAGAGGATTCCGCCACCACCGGGGTGGCCGGGGGCGCCGCTTTCAATTGGTCAAGTTCGATCTGAACCTTCTCCCACGCCTTCGGATCGCGTTTGGTAGCATAGGGCGCGTTCGGATCGCTGTAAAACGCCAGAATATTTGCTCGCACCTCTGGCGAAGCCTTGGCAAACTTCTCATCCGACAACTTGTCCAGAAGTTTCGCGTAAGTATCATCGCTCATGCGGTACTTACCCGGAGCAATGCTTCCTCCAGTGTCAAAGTTATCGTTCACCATCTCAATGTGGCCGCTCGGAACCTGCGCCAGCAATTTGCGGTAACGATCCATCGTAGCGTTGAAGCTGTCTTCAAACATTTTTTCCGTCTGCGGCGTCGGAGCACGGAACTGAAGGACCCTGAGCGGCCCGATCTTCGGAAGCAACTTGGTCAAGAACGCAATAAATTTTTCGCCGGCGGTCGGCTGCTCGTAGTCCTTGCCCCATTCCTTTTCATAACTGGCACGCTTCAGATTGTATAGAAATTTTCTCTTAGTCATGCCCGGCATATCTTTTTGTATGTCGTTTTTCTTTAGGCTCCACGCGATTTTTGTGGCTTTAGGAAGTTGCTCGCTCACTGCATGACGATAGGAATTTAATGCCTTTTCCTCGCTTGGAAGCACGGTTTTCAACTCAAGGCCGTAGGTCTCCCGAAATGCCTGTTCCAACAGCGGCACTGCCACCTGAAATCCGATAAAGTCGTGATAACTGTCCGGAGCGTAGCGGTGTTGAGCTACTTCCAAAACATCAAAGCCAAATTCGGTTTTGACGTGCGCCAGCGGGTCTTCCTCATACGTAACTACATCCCCATATTTCTTTTTCAACTTAGGATACAAAATCGGCACCGCGTGATTCGTTCCTATGCTATGGCCATCCGTATCGGCGGCGTAATGTGCCATCGAGCCCAACGCGAAAGCGTAATCATTCAGGTCTTTCGAATCGTGCATCATCGCCAGAATAAAATCGGCGCTGCGGATGTAATGTGTGAGGTCGCTGAAAAAATGGGTACCATGCGGGTAATAACCCATGTCCTGAATGATTGCCCCGCCGTATGCGTATCCGTGCGCCTTGCGCAGTTCGTCGGGGGTCGCGTGCGGAAACCGTTTCAGCAGCAGCGGCTTCAAGTTCGTGTCCCAGGCCGCATCAATAATGGCTTCGTGGGAAAGAACGGCATAGGCCGCGCATCGCAACGGCAGAAGAAGGGCCAATAGCAATGCCAGGGCTACAACAGTCTTGATGGGCCTTGGTGAATTTTTCAGGTCAAAGTTACTCAAAGAAGCGTCCTCTTAAAACTTGGAATGTCCTGGGAATAGTCTAGCCCACCCGAGATGCAATGGAAGCGCGAACGCGCGCGCTGGTACCACAATGTTCCATGCCGATAAGACGCCAAAAGCTGCTTCGAGGGAGGCTTAGAATTTAAAGAACGACCGATACCGGAGCAAAACTTCTAAACAATTAGTGCCGTGCTGAGCTTAATATTTTCTAAGAACGCCAATTACCCGGCCCTGGATCTTAACGTCATTGGCCGCCACGATAATCGGTCCCATTTCGGAATTGGCAGGCTGCAGTCGAATCTTCCCCGGCCCTTCGCGGTAGAAACGCTTCAGAGTGGCCTCATCCTCGCCGATCAGCGCCACCACAATGTCGCCCGCATTGGCCACCTGCGTTTGCTCGCACACCACATAATCGCCATCCATAATGTGGTCTTCAATCATCGAGGTGCCCTTAACCTGCAGAACAAAAGAATTTCCACCGCGCGCGAAGTCGCCCAGCGACAAAGTCTCGCGCTCCTCCACAGCTTCGAGCGGGCGGCCTGCTGCAATGCGTCCAACCAGCGGCAGCTCCTGAATCCTTCGTTCCATCACCTGGTCTTTCACCGATTTTGGGAGTTGCACAATTTCTATGGATCGACTCTGGTTATAACCGCGACGAATAAAGCCCTTTTTTTCCAAAGTAGTAATGTGTTTATGAACGGTCGCCAATGAAGTCAACTTCAACCCTTTGCCAATTTCTTCAAAACTCGGCGCATAACCGTGTTTCGTTTCAAACGAAACCAAATAATCCAGCACTTCTTTTTGACGCTTGGTCAGGGCCATGTACGCCTCCGATCGCCTGCCTGCTTTTATCCATCTGTGGACTGCAGGCTTTGTGCCACTAACTTAGGCGAAAAGAAAGCGAACGTCAAGCGAAAAGCTCGACCTAATGTACAAAGCAAAACGGGAAGTCCTGAAATGTAGCGAACGACGTGATGTTTCGATGTGGAACAGCGGTCAAAAATTTCTGCGTACGCAGGTTCGATCTAATTTTCTCTACCGTTATTGTTCGGCTTTACCGGTAGCCCGCGTGGTTCCCCTGTGTGCTCTGCGGACACACACCTCGCTGTGATATTCTTTTTGTGTCACTCTTATTGCGTTAGTTAGATATCCCGCCTGCAACAATGGCGGGTATGCGTCCTAGGGCCCAAGGAAGTCAGCAATTATGTCGACGTTAATTACACTGCCGCCCTCGAAGACCAAGCCTGAAGTTATCGACAGCGCAGTTATCCGTTTTGCAGGCGATTCCGGCGACGGCATGCAGATTACCGGCAGCCAATTTACCAACACTGTCGCGTTGTACGGCAATGACATCCGCACCTTCCCCGATTACCCTGCTGAGATTCGCGCGCCTGCCGGAACTCTGCCCGGCGTAAGCGGTTTCCAATTACATTTTTCGTCCGACGATGTATCCACCCCCGGCGACGCCGTCGACGTGCTGATCGCCATGAATCCGGCCGCGCTAAAGGTCAACGTCGCGGACTTGAAACCCAACGGCATCCTCATCGTGAACAGTGACAGCTTCACGGAAAGCGATCTGCGCAAAGCGCAAATGACCGCGAATCCGCTGGAAGACCACTCGCTCGACAAGTTCCGTCTTTTCTCCGTCGAACTCGAGCGCCTCACGCGCCGCGCGCTTGAACATCTAGGCCTTGACGCCAAGTCCATGGATCGCTGCAAAAACTTCTTCGCCCTCGGCATGTGCTACTGGCTCTACAACCGCTCCATGGATTCCACGGTTCGCTGGATTGAAGACAAGTTCAAAGGCAAGCCGCTTTTAACGGAAGCCAACAAGCTCGCTATGAAGGCCGGCTATTCTTACTGCGAAGCCACCGAAGCCTTTCAGATCAGTTATGAAATTCCCCGCGCGCAGTTGTCTCCAGGTCTGTACCGCAACCTGAGTGGCAATCAAGCGCTGGCACTGGGATTAGTAACCGCTTCTCAAAAATCGGGTCTGCGTTTGTTTCAAGGAAGCTACCCCATCACTCCGGCCTCCGACATTCTGCACGAGCTTTCCCAGTACAAAGATTTCGGTGTAATGACCTTCCAGGCCGAAGATGAAATCGCTGCCATTACTTCCGCGATCGGCGCATCGTATGCCGGCGCTCTTGCCATCACCACCACCTCGGGCCCGGGAATGGCGCTCAAAACCGAAGCGCTAGGCTTGGCCGTTGCCATCGAGTTGCCTCTCGTAATCTGCAATATTCAACGTGGCGGCCCATCAACCGGCCTCCCCACAAAAACCGAACAAGCGGATTTATTGCAAGCCTTGTTTGGACGCAATTCCGAAGCGCCCATCCCGGTCATCGCCGCTGCCACTCCCGCCGATTGCTTCTGGGTTGCGCTGGAAGCCTGCCGCATCGCGGTGAAATACATGGTGCCGGTGATTCTTCTTTCTGACGGTTATCTGGCGAATGGTGCCGAGCCATGGCATGTTCCGGAGCTCAGCGAAATCCCCGACTTCAAAGTGCAATTCGCGAAAACCGCCGACGGATTTTTACCTTACAAACGCGACCCGCAAACCCTGGCGCGCCCGTGGGCCGTTCCCGGTACACCCGGTCTCGAACACCGCATCGGCGGTCTCGAAAAACAAGACGTCACCGGCAACATTAACTACGAGCCTTTGAACCACGAAAACATGGTGCGCATTCGCGCCGCGAAAGTAGCCGGCATCGCTCAGGATATTCCCGAAATTGTGCCCGCAGGCGATCCTGAAGGTGACTTACTGATCGTCGCCTGGGGCTCAACCCACGGAGCAATTACCGCGGCGGTTCGCGCGCAACGCGAAAAGGGACACAAAATCGGTCACGTCCATTTACGTCATCTCAATCCATTAGCTCCAAATCTGGGCGAAGTGATAGCGAGATATAAGCGCGTATTGGTCCCGGAACTCAACATGGGCCAATTGTTGTGGGTCCTGCGCGCCAAATATTTAGTCGACGCCGTAGGCCTCAACAAAATTCAGGGCCGCCCCTTCAAGCAGGCTGAGCTGGAACAAAAAATCGAAGAGATGCTCGGCAGCCAGGAGAATTTCGCATGAGCACCACCACGCTGCCGCCCATCACTCCGCTCACCAAAAAAGATTTTCAGACCGATCAGGAAGTGCGCTGGTGCCCCGGTTGCGGAGATTACGCCATCCTGTCCGCGGTTCAATCAGTATTTCCTGAGCTTGGAATCAAGCGTGAAAATTTCGTAGTCGTCAGCGGAATCGGCTGCTCCAGCCGCTTCCCCTATTACATGAACACCTTTGGCTTTCATACTATCCACGGCCGCGCACCCGCGGTAGCCACCGGCATCAAAGCGCTCCGCCCCGATCTGGAAGTTTGGCTGGCCACCGGTGACGGCGACGCGCTCTCCATCGGCGGAAATCACACCATCCACATGTTGCGACGCAACGTCGGCATCAAAGTGCTCCTGTTTAACAATCGAATTTATGGTTTGACCAAGGGCCAGTATTCGCCCACCTCCGAGCTTAATAAAAAGAGCAAGTCCACGCCTTTTGGCTCGCTTGACCGCCCCTTCAATCCGATATCGCTAGCCATCGGCGCGGAAGCCACTTTCGTGGCCCGCTCCGTCGACGTTTTCCAGGGCCATCTGAAAGAAACCTTGAAACACGCCGCGGCTCACAAAGGCTCCGCCTTCGTCGAGATTCTGCAGAATTGCAATATTTTTAACGATGGCGCGTGGTTCTCTCTTACCGAACGCGAAGCCCGCAGTGAACACGTCATTCAACTTGAACACGGCAAGCCGCTGATTTTCGGCAAGAATCGCGACAAGGGCATTCGCATGAATGGCCTGAATATGGAAATCGTGCAGCTGGGCAATGGCGTCACCGAAAAAGACCTGCTCGTCCACGACGCCCATCATCTTGAAGCCGCCTACGCATTTCAGCTGTCTCAAATGGAGAAACGCCCGGGCTTCCCCACCCCCATTGGTGTCCTGCGATCGTGGGAAGACGTTCCGCGCTATGAAGACGTCATGAATCAGCAGATAAATGACGTGATCGCCAAGCGGGGCGCTGGAGATTTGACTAAGCTTCTTCGCGCCGGCGATACCTGGGAAGTGAAATAATCATTTCGAAGAAGTGAAATAATGGCTCGAAGACCCCAAATCTTGGGGATCTTGGCCCTCCTTCAGCGCTTGCAAACCCTTTCAGAAAAATAAAAACAATTGCTGTAATCTTCCGCGTCTGTGTTACATCTAACCGAGAAGTTCTTTTACCAGGTCATGGATGATTCAGCCAAACTCGCTCCTTTGTTTCCGCTCGGCGATCTCGATTCGTTCGCCCCGAGTCTGATGGGCGACACACCGGATCAGGCCGAAGGCCTCGCGCTCCTCTACGAAGTCAGCCGCGAATTGACCGCTATCCTCGATCGTGAAGAATTGTTACGGCGCATCGCCCAACACGTAAAACGCATTGTGAATTATCACGTCTTCACCGTAATGCTCTGGAACGAGACCCGCCAAATGCTGGAAAGCGTCTTCGCCATGCACTACGACGACGCGATCCCCGCGCGCCTGCGCCTGCGCCTGAATCAAGGAATTACCGGAATGGCCGCCGGAGAACGCCGCCCAATGCGTGTTGGCGACGTTCGCAAGGATTCGCGCTACGTGCAATTTGATACCGACGTGGAAGTTCGCTCGGAATTAGTCATCCCGCTTTTATTGCAGGATCGCCTGATCGGCGTGCTCGACCTCGAGAGCACCGTGGCGCATGCGTTCACACTCGAACATGAGCGCATGCTCGACACCATGGGCACCTACGTTGCGATCGCTCTCGAAAATGCCCGCCTGTACCAGGAAGCCCGCGAGAACGAACTGCGTCTGCTAAACGATTTAAATATGGCGCGGGAAATTCAGCGCCAGCTTTTGCCGAAAGGCGCGAGGGAAATTCCTGGCCTTGATTTGGCCGCGGCTTACGCTCCTGCCCGTGAATTAGGCGGCGATTTTTACGATTTTCATCCCTACGGCGAGGGCCGCCTGGCGTTCGCGCTCGGTGATGTCTCCGGCAAAGGAACGGCTGCAGCATTGTACGGCTCGCTCGCCATCGGAACTCTGCGTGAAGTCGTCACCGACCATACTCTTGGCGCCGGCAAAATGCTCTCGGTACTAAACCGCCGGATGTTCGGTGCGCGCCTGGAAGCAAAATTCATAGCTTTGCTCTTTGGAATTTACGATGCCCCTGCGCGGCGTCTCACGCTGGCCAATGGCGGCGAGCCCTACCCTCTGCTGGTACGGAACGGAGAGATCACCGAGATCAATGTAGCTGGAGTTCCCCTCGGCTTGTTCGCAGAAAGCGAATACGAGGAGGTCACCATTGACCTGCAGCCGGGAGATGTAGTCGTGTGTGCCTCCGACGGCATCTTGGAATCCGAGGACAGCGACCGCGAGGAGTTCGGTGCCGAACGCCTTCACGCGCTGCTGACAGGCGTCAACGGCGACGAAACTTCTCTATCCATCGCCAATAGAATTCTCGCCGCCACCGACGATTACAGCGGCGCCGAATCTACTCCCCACGACGATCGCACCTTGATCCTGCTGCGCGTCACCGACGAACCCACGGAAGACCTCTACAAACTTCCCATCATTTATTGAACCGCAGCTCAGTTGGTGTCGCCCGCTCCGTGTTTCAAACCGCATTTCTTGCAAGGCGTGGGCGGTTCGGTATTGTCCACACGATGGCTTATCGGCGGCAAAGTTCTCAGGTACGCGTACATGGCCTTCAGATCTTCGTCTGTTTGCCCGCTATAGCCCTGCCAGGGCATCACCGTGTTAAGTTGCCGCTTGCCCACATAGCCGGTCCTCAACGCCTTCACAAACTTTTCCTCGGTGTAGCCGCCGATCCCTGTCGCGTCCGGAGTGATGTTGGGGCTTACGATTTGCCCCGATGCATCAAAAACCTGTCCGCCGGCAAATTTCATGCTGGAATCCAGTTGGCCTCGCTTGCGTGGCGTATGACAGTCCAAACATGACGACAAATTCACGACGTATTCTCCACGGCTCGTGGGAGTTGAGAGATCAGCTTGCACCGTCCCTGTTACCGGCTCGGGAACTCCACGGATCAGATACTTCACCGGAAAATGAATGTCAGTGCGCGGCAGTGCATTGCGAATTGGCGGCAGAGTCCTGAGGTAGACAACCACTGAAGCCAGATCTTCGTCGGACATCCGCCGGAAACGCACATACGGCATCATCGGAAAAAGTGTCTGACCGTCGTGGCTGATGCCTTCACGAATTGCGCGAGCCAGTTGATCATCCGTAAAGTTGCCGATACCCGTTTCGCGATCCGCCGTAATGTTCGGTGCCACTACAGTTCCCGGAAAACCCGGCATCTTAAAAAGCTGACCGGCGCCTTTCTGCCCCCGCACAAGTTCCGGGCCGTTCGGGCCTTCTTCTTGTGGTGTGTGACAGTAGGTGCACCCGGCAACGTGCTCTGAGAGGTATTCGCCGCGTTTTAGTCGCTCCGCCGTAGCTTCAAACTTGCGATCCGTTAGCGCGCGCTTTTTCGGCCCGATAAATGGCCGCCAACCGATAGTCGCGCTAATCCCGACCACCGCCAGAACCACAAGGACAAGCACACCAATTTCAAGACCCTTCACAACTTTGTTCATCCCCAGACTCCTTTGCAGTAATTACGCAGCGGTGTGCAGAAATATTACAGAAATAACTTTGAATCTTGCACCACGCCCGTTGAAACTTCCTGGCGGTAGCAGATTGAATTAAATGCGGATTTTACATCAGCAGCCAACGATATCAGCGCAGAGATGAAAGTGAACTGCTAAGTCCTGTGTTTAAGAAAAAAATGTCGACGCGCCGACATTTTCTCGTTCGAACGACAAGAAATTAGTTGTTATCGAACATTGAACTAATGCGGAGGGTGCCCCCAGGCTAGATTTTCAGCCTGGATCTTGGGTTGTGCGTTTGTATTGCACACCACGTGGAACGTAATTCAAAACCCTGAACATCTTTGAGAAGTTTATTGTCCGGATTGCAGTTTCGAAACCGTGTTAGCCGTCGCCACCGTAGCGAAATAATTCTGTTCCCGCAGCCGGCGATAAATATTCCCCGCAACCGTAGCGGCCGTAGGCCCTTTTACGCGTCGCGTATTTCCACGAAGCAGAACAGCCAGCGCGATTTTCGGATGAGCTTCATCCGCGTAAGTCACGAACCAACCAATGCGCGAAGGCGTAACGTGATCGTCGCAAGTTCCGGTCTTACCCAGCGGTGTTTCATCTCCGCCGCGATCAAAACTCGATTTGCCAGTCCCATACAGAACCGCTGCGAGCATGCCTTCACGAATTTCCGGCAAAATCTGCGCAATATTCAGTTCCCGCTTCACTCGCGGCGCAAACGCCAGTTGCTCATCCGCGGTCCGCGGATACTGCAAGTAATATAGTGTTCCGCCATTCGCGAAAGCCGCCGCCAGAGAAACCAACTGGAACGGAGTCATCTGAATGCCTTCGCCAAAACTCGACATCCGCGCCACTCCGCCGTGTGCAGGCGGCTGCATCGGAAACGCGCCAGGATGCTCCTCGGGAATTTCGTAACCGGAAAGCTCGCCAAGTCCCAGCAAGCGCGCGTACTTTGAAACCGTATCGAATCCCATGCGCAATCCAAGCTGCTCAAAAAATTCGTTATTCGAGTGCGCCATCGCCTCAGTCAGGTTCATGTACTTGCGGCGCCCAACTTTCAACATGGTGTCGCGGTTGATTACGTTTTCTTCCAGCGCCGCCAATGCAATCGTTGGCTTGATCGTCGAGCAAGGTATATAGCCTTCCCCAAACGCAATTTTCTGGTTCACCACCGTCAGCACTCGTCCGGTATTCGGATCCACGGCCACCACTGCGCCGTTATAGCGCCCCAATCCCTCCACCGCAGCCTGGCGAACAACTGGATCATCAAAAGCCGTGATGTCCCCATTCGAAGAATTCGCAAAGGTGGGTACTCCGCCGCCGTGATACCGTGCTGGGGCTCTGCGTGTGCGCGTTGACTTAAGAGCTCCCGGCGCTGCAGGTAGCGGCATCGCGCATAATACTGCAAGCACAGTTGCAACCGTCGCTTTTACAAGTTCCTTCACTTCTACCACCTCAGAGTGCCATCTTCCGTTGCAAACTATGCGGGACGTTGATTTTCTTCGAAGCCAACCCGCCGGTCAACTACCATTCTTGACAGCCGTTTCAGCCTGCGCACCTATCTTTCCAATCAGATGCGGCTCATAGCTGAAATGCCACCCGCTGAAGCCGCGCCGAACTCGGCTCCCGCTTAACTTGCACATAATATGAGGCCGCCATCCACTGCGCAATAGCCTATGAGGCTTAGTACGAACGTATGTGCTTTGCTTTGTATCAACTGGCCTTCAGCTGACCCCAGGGTCAGGCACCGGCCTTGCGGCCCGACAGCATCACCGTGCGCGCCCGAAAAAACATCTGCCCCGCGGCATTGCGAAATGGCAGCGTTCCACTTAGATCACGCTGTAAATCATCTTCCAGCAGTTGGCGTATTTTCGCGGCTCGCGCCGCAGGCACTCTTGTCGTCGCCATCGCATCGCTCTACTTCCGGGCAAAGATCATCCGCGGTACTTACCATTTCTGTTTCCAATCCCGCTTCCCGAAAAATATGCAGCAGTTCACTCACCGGCAACGCTCGCACGTGCGAAGGATCGCGCAATATTTCCCAGCAATCCTGATAAGCAGCCCGCGCGGAATGTTCGCTGCCATAAATGTCTTCCACCAGCGCAGTACCGCCGGCGCGGCACACGCGAGCCATCCCGCTAACCACTTTGGCCGGCTGCTGCACGTGATGCAAAGCCAGCCGGCACACCACAACATCGAACTCGCCTTCCTCGAAGGGCAGATTTTGCGCATCGCCTGTGCGAAAACAAATATTTTTCACGCTACGCTCTTTTGTTCGAGCACGAGCAATGTCCAGCATCGCTTCCGTCAGATCCATTCCCACAACTTCGCGCGAATTTTTTGCAAAGGCCTCCGCGATGTACCCCGGGCCAGTGGCAATGTCCAGAACGCGTTCGGTGCCCGTCAGCCGCGCAGCGGAAATCAGTCGCGCGATGCGTTGTTCATCGGAAACCCAAGGATTAGCAGCAAAAGCCGCCGCCTGCGTAGTGAAAGACTCGCGAACGACTTCGTTATGCGAGTAGGGCATACACGCAAGTTTGTAAGTCCGGACGCATGGGGAGCAACCATCGCGTCACCCCGATCTTGACTTGGCTGACGTCGTCAGCTCATATAGCCAAAATCCC
Source organism: uncultured Acidobacteriota bacterium (assembly GCA_963733775.1). Lineage (GTDB taxonomy): Bacteria > Acidobacteriota > Terriglobia > Acidiferrales > UBA7541 > Acidiferrum. The sequence goes on from CAVTEE010000010.1 coordinate 57,384, forward strand.
ACGTAGTCGCATTTACCGCACATTTGGACATTGGTAGCAAAGTTGGGCCTCAATATTTAGGCCAGTTGCCAACGGCGCACACCTGCCCCTCCGAGCAGCTATTTGTGCTTTTGCGCGTGTGCCAGAGTGGAGGTTGAACTTGGAGGAGCACATGGCGCAAACGATTTGGATTCACAGGCTGGCCGACGCGAAAAAGGCCGAGGCCGACGGAATGGGCTACATCTGTGAGCACCTGTTTCAGGCGTTCACACTGAGTGGCAAGCTCACAAAGGCTAAGGGTTGGAACCCGATCCCGGACGCCAGCGCGAAAGATGGCACTACTTACCAGGCGCTGTTCTGCGATTCGTGCGAAAAGAACTACAACAATGGCAACGTGAGAATGGCGAAAGAGCCCGTGCTGGTGTAAGGAAGCCGCTCCCCGAAGGCTAACTCCCGTGTTGTAACGTCACCGGACATCTGGATTTTATTTGTCCGCTGAGCGCGTTACCAAGACAAGAAAATGCCCTCCCGCAACCCAAATCGGGAGGGCATTCTTACGTAGTGGCTTAGTCTCCGATAAATGCGTCGGGACTTATCCCATGATGACCGTTCCGAAGGTCTTGCATCGCCGATTAGCGATCGGCCGGTGCGAGAAGTGGCGCCAGGGTGTCGGTGGTGGAGTCAGCGGCATGTCCGATATAGGACAAGCCAAAGGCCGCTTCAATCGTCTTCAACATCGAATAGTGGGACTGGAAGCGTGTGTCTGTCACGCCACGCACCCCGTAATTCGTGATGGCGATGAACACCACCTTATCGTCGAAGTTGGCCGGAGCGTAGCAATCGGCACCCGGCAACAGTGAGCCAGGCGCTGTATCCGTCTTGGTATCGGGATTGTAGCTGCAGGTCAGCGGTCCATTGCCCTCGTCGAACACCACGAAGATCGCGTTGCGGCCGTGCTGCCACGCCTTGCTGCCCATGATCCCATTGACCAGCCATCCGGTCTCGTCATCGCCGCGCTTGACGTCATTGTCATCCGTGTCAAACACGCCGCCGCAGGGCGCGAGCATGTTACCTATTCCATGCATGTCGCGGCACTGATCCGGCACGATATACGAGAACGCAGGAACCTGTCCGCTGCCCAAGTCACTGAACAACTGCTCTATCGGGACCTGATTGGCGAATTGCTTGGGGTCGTTCTGAATCTCAGCGACGTACGGAAATGGGTTGTGTTTCACTGCGTACAGCTTGGCCACGTTATTGTCTCCAGGCCAGTTGGCGAGAGTCGTGCCTGCTATAGGAATGTTTTGCAGGTACGCCCGCCAGCTCTTGCCGGCCTTAACTAACTGGCCCGCAACCGAGGGACGATTCGCCATCCAGCGATGAAACGAGGGGTTGGCTGGCGACGGGTAATCGGTGGAAACGGACGCTGAATCGTCATCGCTGATGCCCACGGTGCTCCCCGCCGGATAGGTGTGCCCGGTTCCGATCACGTCTGTTGCAACAAAATCGCCCGTGATCATCGCGAGATAATTCGGGAGGCTCGGATGCCAAGCCCCATTGTAGTTAGTCGCGACATTGTATTTATTCCAAAGCGCTGTAATGTTCGGCGCCTCCGGGTTACCAATAATGCCGTTGCTGCCGAAAATCGTGAAGCTGTTGTGATTCTCGAGCACAATGACGAACACGTGGTCGAGTCTCGGTACTCCATCCTGCTCGTGCGTATCGTTATCCTTATCCTGGGCCTGCGCAGCAGGCATACCTATCGCGACAGCCAGAGCGACTGCTAAGCCGAACAACAAAGTTCTCATTGAAACACCCCTCCCTTTTCGTGCGTACGCTTTTGCATACGCCATTGCGCAACAAAAATTGTGTCGAATCCTGCCCACTGCAAATGACACAACATACCTATGCGTTTCGAATGATAGGGAGATGTCAGAAATATGAAGAGTTGGTGAACGCTTTTAAATTACAACGACGGCAAATTCTATCGACTTGGGCGGCCCCGTGAAGCGTCTGCGCCAGCGGCGGCGGCTGTGGTTTTTACCGGTGGCTTCTCGGGTTGTACGTGTGGAGTGTGACCGTTGGGCGCGGGTTCAGCGGAATTGGAATTGACCGGAATAGCAATTTCCAACTTTTTGCGCAGAGCTAGTTCCAGTTTGTCGCGTACATCCTTGTTTTCTTTCAGAAAGGTGCGGGCATTTTCGCGGCCCTGCCCCATGCGCTCGCTGCCGAAGCTGATCCACGTGCCGCTCTTTTCCAGCACCCCGCGATCCACGCCGATATCAATAAGATCGCCTTCGCGAGAAATCCCTTCGCCATAGATAATGTCGAACTCCGCTTCGCGGAATGGCGCGGCCACTTTATTCTTTACGATCTTGGCGCGCGTGCGCGAGCCCACCACTTTATCGCCGTCCTTGATGGCCTGAATGCGCCGGATATCCACGCGCATGGAGGCATAAAACTTCAAAGCGCGGCCACCCGTGGTGGTCTCCGGATTGCCGAACATCACGCCAATTTTTTCGCGGATCTGGTTGATGAAAATCAGGCAGGTGCGCGACTTGGAAACGATAGCGGTGAGCTTGCGCAGCGCCTGCGACATCAAGCGCGCCTGCAGACCCATTTGCGGGTCGCCCATTTCGCCTTCCAATTCAGCTTTTGGCACCAGCGCAGCCACCGAGTCGACCACCACTACGTCTACGCCGCCCGAACGAATCAGCGCTTCCGCAATTTCCAGCGCTTGCTCGCCATTGTCCGGCTGCGACACCAGCAAATTATCCACATCCACACCCAGTTTTCGCGCGTACACCGGATCGAGCGCGTGTTCGGCGTCGATAAATGCCGCCTGGCCGCCGAGCTTCTGCGCTTCCGCGATGACATGCAGCGTCATGGTGGTCTTGCCGCCGGATTCCGGGCCATAAATTTCAATCACCCGGCCACGGGGAAAGCCGCCCACACCAAGCGCTGCATCTATAGACAGGCAGCCACTGGGAATCACACTGACAGGCACCAGCACGTCACGGCTGCCGAGCCGCATGATGGAGCCCTTTCCGTAGGACTTTTCAATCTGCGATATCGCCGCTTCCAGCAATTTGGATCTATCTTCTGCCATTGCCATGCAACACCTCGGTAAAAGAATATTTAATCGGTCGCTTCTGAATTATGCCGTCGGTACGCTAAAGTTGCTTGATAGGACCATGTAGTTAACTTGATGAATACGTAATTATTCATTACCACCGGCTTCAAATCCGCCTGCACTGAATCGCTGTCGTCCATGAGTTTCTCACGTGCCGAACTTCCGAACCATGCGATCAACAGTGCAAAATAGAGGGCCTGTTGAAAACCTGCAGGCAAAATAACATCGAGGCGAACAAAAAGCAAACACTATTTTTTCCACTGCCTCTCCTGGCATCGCGTATACTCGACCCCAATTCACGCCAGGAGGTGGCACCCTGCGGCTCATTTCTCCAATTTTCGCTTCGTGCCTCGTCCTCACCAATTTGTTGGCAAGCCACGTAGGTAAAGCTCAATACGTCGAACATAAGCCGCAATCTACGCGCGACACTGACACTTTCGCTAGTCTAATTCAACAGAGCCACGATTTAGACAACCTGCTGCCCCCTTCAATGCGTGTTAGGGTGCTCAGTCGGCAAGCGGAGATGGCTTCGCAATTGAATCCCGAACTCGGCCGCGAATGGGCCAGTGAGTTATTCGCATTGTCCCTTCAAGTGAAGGGGAACCGATCGCAGGTGCAGAGCACGGCTCTGGGTATTCTCGTCCGGCTTGATCCCGATCGAGCGCTGGATCTTCTACATCAACTGGGCCCAGACGATCCCGAGACCAGGTTCACAACATGGCCCGCACAAACAATGTTAGCGCACAAGGTATTTGGTATTTTGGTGCTACGCGATGGAGAAAACGCTCTGCCGGTGTTGCAGCGCGAGGCTGATCGGATGGGCCTGCAGGGTCACTACCCTTATTCTGCACTCGGCTACGCTACCATGCAGATAGCCAACAAATACTGGGGCAACGATAATCCACGCGCGATCAGAATCCTTGACGCCCTATTCCAACCAGCGTTGGAGAGATATAGCCAGGGCCCTCACACATACTTTGATGATCATGAGTTTGGTGAAATGCTGCAAGTGCTTGCAGGCGGCCTGCCCTTTGATTCTGTTGAGCCCGCTTTGCACTTGCTGGTGAAGAATTTGCTGGCCACAGATACCAGCAAATACCAATTCACCACGGAAGTGATTAACGTCAGCGGTCAAAAAGTGACGGCAAATAACGCCATCGATTCTGCCATTTTCGTGTTTGGAGCTCTCATCAATCGGGATGCCGATCTGGCCAACGAGTTGGCGTCAAGCAGACCAGCACTGCAAACGGGACTTGAGTTCACAAAAGAAGGCCAGCAACGTTCTATCACGTTCGGGCCTGCGTTACCTCCTCAGCCAGGCCAAACTGCAGGGATTGATGAGATGTATCAGGATGCCGTCCGCCTAGCTATTTCCAACCCAACCGAGGCGATCGCCACTGCCGAACAGTTGCCGGATGACACGCGTACGATCGCTTTGCTGCAAGTTGCTCGCACGGTCTCACGGTACGATCCAGCCCGGGCGGCGAAGGTGATTGCGGAAGCGCAACAGGAGAGCACGTCATCAACGGATGAAGAAACATTGGTCGACCTAATTTCGGCCCAGGCGTTCGTAGCAGCCGCTCAAAATAACCAGGGTGGCTTGCATGAGTTTCTGCGCCAGGGATTTGCTTCGGCAAATCACATGCTCTTGGAGCAGCAAGGAACGCGCAGAAATTATGTCTCCATACCAGCTTTAACTCCCCTGGTACACATCGGGATGGAAAGCGATCCGGACTTCACTATTCCTTTCGTGGAGGGCCTTCCTGCATCGCGGGTGAAAGCGGAAGTTTTACTGGATGCGGCTCATGCCTTGGGGGCGAGAGCATCACCCCGGATTGGTGCGTCACCGAAGCAAACAGCTGAAAACCCCAATCCGTAACTATCGCCTCTAACTAGCTTGCCGCTTTATTTTGCGGCGCTCTTGGATTGGCCAGCGTCCCCGTAACTATAAAACCCCCTGCCGCTCTTGCGACCCAGCCAACCCGCCGCCACATATTTTTTTAAAAGCGGGCAGGCGCGGTACTTGGGATCGCCCAGGCCTTCCTGCAACACATGCATAATGTCGACGCACACGTCTAACCCAATAAAATCAGCCAGTTCAAGCGGCCCCATCGGGTGGTTCATCCCTATTTTCATTACCGCGTCTACAGATTCCGCAGTCGCCACACCCTCCATCACGCAATAGGCCGCTTCATTGATCAGCGGCATCAGCACCCGGTTAGATACGAAACCCGGCGCGTCATTCACCGCGATTGGCTTCTTGCCCAACTTTTCGGCGAGCGTCACCGTGGTTTGAAATGTCGCATCGCTGGTTTGCAGTGCGCGGATCACTTCCACCAACGCCATCACCGGCACGGGATTCATGAAGTGCATCCCCACGAAGCGCTCGGGTCGTCGCGTTAACGAGGCCAGCGTGGTCATGGAAATAGACGAAGTGTTGCTGGCGATAATCACATCGTCGCGCAACAGCCGGTCCGCATCCGCGAGAACAGCACGCTTGATCTCAATCTTTTCCGGAACGGCTTCGACCAAAAAGTCGGCCGCCGCGATGTTGGCGATATCGGTGACCGGAAGCAATCGCTCCAATGTACTGACGCGCTCTGCTTCAGTGATTTTGCCCTTCTTCACTTCGCGGCCCAGATTCTGGCCGATGGTGTCCATGCCACGGTCGACGAAGCGCTGTTCCACATCCCGCAAAATCACTTTGTACCCTGCGCGCGCAAACACGTGTGCGATGCCGTTGCCCATCGTGCCTGCGCCCAGCACCGCGACAGTCTTGATGTTGTCCATGCTCATGCTTATTTCGGAGGAGCGCCTTGGGTTACTTCGCGCACAATTTCCAGCGCGCGTGCCTGATTCCCTTCCGCTACATAAATTGCGGTGGATCCCGGTTCGTTGGCGACTCTTGCGACCAGATTGTTCTCGCTCAACGCGTTGGCCAAAAATTGCGCGAGCTTAAGATCTGTTCCCTTCCACACTTGCAACGTAGCCGGCGCCTCATTTGCTTTCGGCGTCATGGTCGACGGGTCGACTACTTCTGGCTGCGCGGGAATCTCCAGATTTTCTGGCTCGCGTTCCAGCAGATTATCAAGGAGTTCTTTGGCCGCGGGATAGTCCGTGGACAGCACGGTAACTTCAAATCCAAAGCGCGGCTTCCAGTCGATGGGCAAAGGATCCGCGGTAGGCGCAACTTCGTCGTCGCCCAAAGATATATCTTTGAAGGCGATTCCATTAGCCTCCAGTTTCTCGATCAGATTCACGTGCACGGAAGGATTTTCTCCGGCCCAGAGAATTACAAAAGAACCATCGTTGCCAAAGTCAGACATGCCTGCCTCGCTGTAAGTGGTTGCATTTCTCTATGCGGGTTCTGTGCTACGAGGCGAAAAAACCGGGCCAGTCTGTCGCGCTCGACAATTCAACTTCACCAAGTGAGTTTACTATACAAGCCGCCAATCCGGCAGGCTGGCAAAGGTAATCATCGTGGCCGTAAGTGCAACGAACTAAAGGCCTGTTCAGCTACTTGAGTCTTTTCTGCTGGCTGGTGCGTAGTTCTCTGTACAATGAGCGCGACGTTTCTAATTCCGGCGATTCCGAACCAAAATGCGTGGTCTTCTCGTGCGTTGCCAACCTGTGCGTTCTCGGTGTTGATGAAAGACGAAAATAAAGCACTGGCGCAGGGCCTGCAGCGGCGCGATCCAGATTTGCTGGACCGGTTGATCGAGCAATATCAATTCCGTTTGTTTCGTTATTTGGTTTACATCAGCGGCGATCGCACGCGCGCCGAGGATTTCTTCCAGGAAACCTGGATTCGTGTTCTGGAGCGGGGCCATCAGTACGACGGAAAGTCGCGCTTTGAAGGTTGGCTGTTTGCCATCGCACGCAATTTGGTCATCGACTGGCAGCGCCAACGAAAAGTGCAAAGCCTGGATGCGCTCACGGATTCGGAACAGGCGCATCCATTACAAGTAACGGACGAACGCTCTGCGTCTGCGCTGCAGGCGATTTTGAATTCAGAGCAAGATGCGCAAGTGCAGGGCGCGCTTCAGCAGATTCCGGCCATTTACCGCGAAGTGCTGCTATTGCGTTTTCAGGAAGAATTGCAAATCGATGAAATCGCAGGAGTGCTGGGCGCACCGCCGTCGACGGTGAAGTCTCGTCTCTACAGAGGACTGGATGCGTTGCGCGTCTCGCTGGAGGGTGGAGTTTCATGAGCGAAAATATTCACGAAAATATTCATGACAGGGCACGGCAACTGATTTCGCGGGAGCGCATCGAAGGCATTTCCGCGTCGGAGAATACCTGGCTCGCCGCGCATTTACAGCAGTGCGACAACTGCGCGGATTTTGCGCGCAAAACTTCTGTGGCTTTGCGTTCATTGCAAACCATACCGATCGCGTTACCTGCAGGGTTGGCGGAACGCACACAATTCCGTGTGAGTTTGCGCGCGCAACAACTTCGTCAACACGAACCGCGCCGCCGCGTGCTGTGGATTGCGGCGGGCATTTCGTGGGCCACCGGTGTGGCCAGCGCGCCTTTTGTGTGGCGGCTCTTTGCCTGGCTCGGAGAACAGACGGGCGTTCCAAAGTTAGTTTGGGAAATGGGATTTGGTTTGTGGTGGGCAGTGCCTGCGTTGGTTGCTGCCGTCGTGCTGCTCTCCGAGCACGAAAAACAAAGCGGCGAACGTTACTGGCTGCAGCGAACCCTGTAATCTTGGCGGTTTGTAATTTGGTGGCAGCGTCAGTTGCAGCGAGGCCAGTGAGTGAGCGCAGCGGAAGATGCGATCGCGAATAGATCGGAAGAGCAGCAAACAATTTTTTAGTTGTGCGAATTTGGATTCTTAGAATCGTTGAGGTCACCGTATGTCGGATCTGCAAGTTAACAGCACCTTCAGTGAAAAAATGAGGGGGATTCGTTTTCGCCGCACCAGAGAGAAGACGAGATTTCGCGATGAGCTGCGCATTATTCCGAAATGGCTGATCGTGATGGTCATCGTGCTTTTCATCGGAACTCAGGCTGGATTTTTGATCGCCAACGTGGTCTTTCACGCGCTGAGCGATCCGCCTGGACAAATTTTCCCTTACCCCACTCATCCGGCGCTTTCGGTGCTCAGCATTGCAGGAATTGTCACCGCTGCGAGTATTCCGCTGGCGGCTTTATTTCTGGCGTTCGGTTATGTGAACCGTGACGCCAAGCGGCGGGGGATGAACTCGGCGCTGTGGACAATTCTTGTCGTGGTGCTGTCGCCGGGATGGTTGGCGCTTGGATTTTTTATTTACTTCTTGATGCGCGAACCGCTGCCGTACAACTGCCCGCAGTGCGGAGCGACAGTCGGGGCGCGATTTAATTATTGTCCTAACTGCAAATGCAATCTCCAGCCGACCTGCCCGCAATGCAAGCGCGAAGTTGGCGAGACTGATAAATTCTGTCCCTACTGCGCTTGCGAATTGACGCCGGGTACTGTTGCGGCGAGCTCGTCTGCGAATGTCCCGCCGATCGCTCGTAGCTCACTATAGGTGCTGAGAAGTCGGAAGCAAATTCAAACCCAAGACCCACCCTCCAAAAGAAGCTGTGAAGAAACCCTCTGAATTTCATTCTTGCAAAAAGAATCACGTGCCGTAAGCTCGCGGCATGAGCCAAGAAAACGCGAGCAACAAGCCTCTGATCCGCTACGTAAACCGGCAGCAGATGAGTTGGCGCGCCGTGGATGTGGAACGGTTGATTGGAGAAGATCATCCCGCGCGGTCGATCTGGACATTGGTCGGGCGCTTGGACTTGAGCTCATTTTATCGAGGCATCGAGAGCAGCACCGAAGAAGGTGGACGTCCGGCGTTCGATCCGCAACTGCTGATCAGTCTATGGGTGTACGCCTACAGTCAGGGGATTGGATCGGCGCGAGAAGTGGCGCGGCGGTGCGAATACGATCCCGCGTTCCAGTGGCTGACGGGACTGGAGGAAGTGAACTATCACACCCTGGCGGATTTTCGTGTGGAGAAACAGAAAGAGTTGGACGGGTTGTTCACGCAGGTGTTGGCGGCGCTCAGCAAAGAAGGACTGATCACCTTGGAACAGGTGATGCAGGACGGCACGAAGATCAAGGCTCTGGCGAGCACGCGGAGTTATCAACGGGAAGGAACGATTCAGGGGCATCTGGAGCGGGCGCGGCAGCGCGTGGCGGAGATGGGCGATCCACGGAACGAAGAGGCCAACCCCAAAGCCAAGCAAGCGCAGGCTCGCGCCCGGCGCGAGCAACAAGAGCGGCTGGAGAGTGCGCTGGAAGAGTTACAGAAGTTGCAGGAACGCAAGAGTGGGGAGCAGGCCAAGAGGGACGCGCGCGTGAGCACGAGCGATCCGCAAGCGCGAGTGATGCACCACTCCGATGGGGGATTATCGCTGAGCTACAACGCGCAGATTTCCACGGACGCGGCCAACGGGCTGATCGTGGGCGTAGCCGTGACGCAGGAGGCCAACGACAGTGCGCAGCTACTGCCGGCAGTCGATCGTGTGGAACAGCAGCTGAAGAAAAAACCGCAACAGTTAGTGGCCGATGGGGGCTACACCACGCGAGACAATATTGAGAAGTTGGCCGGGCGAGAGATCGATTTTCTGGGGAGCATGCGGTGGGAAAATGTGCCGAGTGGAGCCAGTCTGCCGAACCGACTCCCACCGAGCGCCTTCCTCTATCAGCCGGAGAGAAATCGCTACGTTTGCCCGGAGGGCAAAGTCCTGCATCCGCAGGGACGACGCCAGAAACGGCCAGGGCTGATGTACTACCGCTACCGAGCCAAAGCAGACGATTGCCAAACCTGCCCGCGCAAGCCGGAGTGTTGTCCGAAAAATGCGAAGCGCGGCCGTTCGGTGGCGCGTCCCGAAGAAAGTCCAGTGGTGAGCGCGTTTCGCAAGAAGATGGCTAGCGCAGAAGCCCAAGCGCAGTACCGCCGCCGTGGAAGAGTGGTGGAATTTTGCCACGCGTGGATCAAAAGCAAGCTAGGTCTGCGGCAGTTTCACGTGCGGGGAATGGCGAAGGTGCAAGTGGAAATGCTGTGGGCTTGCCTCACCTACAACTTGCAGCACTGGATCCGGTTGAGGAAACTAGAAGCCGCCGCGAGCTGAAAAGAGCGGAAAACAAACCCACCGAGATCGGCCCAGCAATCCACAAAAACACGCGCGCTGACTCTCTTGCTGGGGCGGGATTGGTTTCTTCACAGCTTCAAAATCGAGGGTGGGGCACCCTTCGCGATAGTTGTGATCGTAGTTGTTCTGATCGCAGTTGGGTTGTTTCGTTGTGCCCTCCATAATTAATAAATTCGAGCTCGCCAGGATTGTTTGGTGCTGCTACATCATTTCGACGGCGAGGGCTACGGCGTTGCCGCCGCCCAGGCAGAGGGCGGCAATTCCGTGTTTCAGGTTGCGGCGCTGCAATTCGTAAAGCAGGGTGACCAGGATGCGGGCTCCGGAGGCGCCGATGGGGTGACCGATGGCTACGGCTCCGCCGTTTACGTTTACTTTTTCGGGGTTGAGGCGGAGTTGGCGGGTGACGGCGATGGCGGCGACCGCGAAGGCTTCATTGAGTTCGACAAGATCGACGTCCTTATCGCGGTCCCAACCGGTTTTGGTGAGGAGTTTTTCGACGGCTTCTACCGGGGCCATCATGACCCACTTGGGTTCGACTCCGCTGACGGCTTGAGCGACGATGCGGGCCATCGGTTTTTTATTTAGGGATTGGGCGCGGCGTTCGCTCGTGACGATTAAGGCGGCGGCGCCGTCGTTCGTGCCGGGGGCGTTGCCTGCGGTGACTGTTCCGTCTTTTTTGAAGGCCGGTTTTAATTTGGCGAGAGCTTCCATGGAGGTGTCTTCGCGCGGGGATTCATCGTATTTGATTACGATCGCGGGGCCTTTTTTTTGCGGGACTTCGATGGGAAGAATTTGTGCTTCAAAGAAGCAGGATTTGCGGGCACGCACTGCTTTCTGGTGACTTTCAAAGGAGAAGCGATCCTGCTCTTCTCGCGTGATGCCATATTTTTCAGCCACGAGTTCGCCGGTCATGCCCATGTGGAAGTCTTCGTAGGCATCCCACAGGCCGTCGTGAATCATGGAGTCGATAATTTTGCCGTCGCCGAGGCGATACCCGGTGCGGGCTTGCGGAAGTAAATACGGGCAATTGGACATCGACTCCATGCCGCCGGCGACGACGATTTCGGATTCGCCTAGTTGCACAGCTTGAGCTGCGAGTGCAACCGCTTTCAGACCGGAGCCGCACACTTTGTTGATGGTCATAGCAGCGACGCCGGGATCGAGGCCACCTTTTAATGCTGCCTGGCGTGCAGGATTCTGACCCAGACCGGCTTGGACTACGTTGCCGAGGATGGCTTCGTCAATTTGTTTGGGGTCGAGGTCGGCGCGACGGACTGCTTCGGCAACTGCTTTGGAGCCCAACTCAACTGCGGAAAAACTTGAGAGACCGCCCTGAAATTTTCCTACCGGGGTGCGAACGGCGCTGAGAATTACGGGTGTTTCCATTTTCAATCTCCGACTATTTCCAACTGGGCGATCCAAACGGGCCCACGGACCGAAAAATTTAGAAATTTTGCTCGTCGGCGCTGGGTCCGTAAAGCGCGGGAACAGGAATATCCAAGGTGCGCAAGTACATGGTTAGTTGCGCGCGATGGTGAATGATGTGGTTGAAGCACATGCCGCGGACCACGTTGTACTTGGGCATGGCAAACAGGACGTTACCTTTCCATTTGAGCGTCCAGATTTGACGTAGTTGCTCGTCGGTCACGCCAGCAATGGCATCGTGGCCTTTTTTGAGTTGCTCGTCGAATACCGGGAGCAGCCGCGAATGGCCATCCACCTTGGGACGTTCGCCGCCCTCGATTTCGAACTCAGACGTTTTGATGGTGGTGATAGCAAAATGCGGAAGGGTGGCGATGTGCGAAGCCATCCAACCCAGCGTTCCCGATTTGGGATGTGGTTTCCAATCCCATTTTTCAGCTGGAACGCGCTCGAGGGCCTTGCGAGTGTTTGCACCTTCCTGGTCCCATTCGGTGACTAGCAGTTCGCTGATAGGCATTTTTTTAGCTCCGGGCGAGATGAGTGAGGATGAGGTCGATTGTACTGGAACACAGGAAAGACTGGCAAACTTGAGCGTTTGGGAATCGAAAAAATTTGATGGGCAGGTACCCTACCCCCCTGTTTTGCAAAAAAGAGGCCAGAACGCGTTGAAAACAAAGGATTGGAGGCGCAAAAAGCATTGCAAAAAGCGCACAAGAGACGATAAGTCGCTGCAGTAATTCGACATAAGTTGCGCAAGCAAGATTTGGAATGAGAGAGCGCAGGGACCAACTGGCAGGAAGAAACGATTCGACGGAGTATCGCGGTAATCACAGTCCATTTTACTACATGGGTATATATCTGTAAATAAAATAGAGACAGATCGGACGGCGTTATAGCGGCAAGGGCGATTCGAAAGCCTTCAATACCGCCTGGGTGGCAGCCTGAATGCGGCGGTCCTGCTCGGCGGCTGGCAATAACGACAGGTGGCCGGAAATAATCTTCGTAAATTCTTTTTTGAATGCTCGATCAGAGATACGGGGCTTTGTAGACTTGCTTGCCTTCCATGCCATAGTGGCCTCTCTAAGGGCTGCGCTAAGTTGTACGCTATAGCGAGGTCGGCACGCAGGCAATGTATAACGTCAAGGTTCTCAGCATGCGCTGAGAAGGGTATAGATCGCTGGAGAATCGCGGGATGGCTCACCAATTTACTACTTCGTACCTGAAGGATGCGATTGATTTATTTCGTTACTACAAGCGGCTGGGGGACGGCGCGATTGCGCAGTGTCCGGAAGAGAAACTTTGCGCGGAGATTGATCCGGAGTCGAATTCTGTAGCGATTATTGTGAAACACATGGCGGGGAATATGCGTTCGCGGTGGAGCAATTTTTTGACGACGGATGGGGAGAAGCCAGACCGGCAGCGGGATACGGAGTTTGAAGATGCGCCTGCAACGCGCTCCGAAATTGTGGCGATGTGGGACGCGGGTTGGAACCACTTATTCGAAGCGCTGACTTCGCTGACAGATGCGGATTTATCGAGAACGATCACCATTCGAACCGAGCCGCATTCGGTGACGCAAGCTATCAACCGCCAGATCGCGCATTATTCGTACCACGTCGGGCAGATCGTTTATGTGGCGAGGCATTTTGCGGGAAGCGATTGGCGAACGCTGTCGGTTCCCAAGAAGAAGTCGGGGGAGTTTAACGCGCAGGTGGCTTCGGGCGAGAAGTCGCAGCGCTAAAGTCGGAAGTTCGGGTTTCAGTGTGGATTGTATTCAGCGGCGGATTACACAGTTGCCAAGTTCAAATGCTCAGAACGACGGTGAACTGTGCGTTGGCCTCAATGGGACGGCAGTAGTTCCGCAATCGCTCCCCCGCGGTAGGACTAGGGCTGCGATGAGGCACGCCTAGGGCGATTGGGCGTCAACTTCGATAACACGAACTCTTGAAGGACACCGACGAGAGAAGTCTCGCCGAGTCTGAGTAGCGCCGACGAAACCACGAAATTGGATCCGCGGCGGTCGTTGGCGGGAAGATACAGGGCTTGCAGTCCGGCTCCAGCAAAACTTCCGATGACATTCGAGTAATTGGGCTGCCAGTGGCCATTGTCCCCTTTGCAAATAACCGAGCTCGCGACGGCGTAGAGAATCCGGGATCGCTTGCTACCGCTTCCTTTGTAAAAGTAGCGCGGATCCTGCTTGAGAAGCGAAGGCATTACCGCGCCGCCGATAAGCGTCGCGGAAAAAACGTCGCCGTAAACTGCGCCGTAGCGCTTGGCATACCCTTGCGCTCCCTGTCCGTAAGCGCTCCACCGATCTCCGGCCTGGCTCATCCCCGCGACCGCTCCAACCCCGATAAGGGTGATCGGGTCACTAGCCGATTTCCACGCAAGCTCAAACTTGTGTTTCGGCGCGAGAGGAGCGGGAATCGGGTCGTAGCTGGCATAGAAGTTCGGGATCACTCCGAAGACCCGCTGCTTTTCTTGTTCCTTGATTTGCACGGTTGCCAGTTCCTCCGGCGTCAGTGCAACGTGCACCTCGGTTACCTGAGTGGAGATGACCAACATAATGAGCGGAGTGACGTAGGCTTCCCCGGGTCGCAGAGTTCCGGAGGACTCCTGCGACGCAAGACCCGGGGATGAAATTGTGAGCTGGAATGGGCCTGGGGCGACATTAGAAAACGCGAATAACCCGTCCCCGTTCGACGTTACCTCCAGGCCCGAAGATTGGCCTTCACGTGTAAGCTTCACAACGGCTCCGGCAATGTTGACTCCGGATTGATCAACAACCTTGCCGCTGATGCTTCCCGGTTGGTGCTCAGCGTGTTTCGGTCCCCCGGCGGAAGCCTGTGTTCCTTCCAAGTCGGCCAGTTCACTCTCAGTTGTGTGGTCGGTCGGAGGTTGTTGAGACCATGAGGGAAAGCCGCAAAGGAGCACTGGCAGGATCAGCCAAACCAGCCTTGCGAGGCCCAGAATCAAGCTCTCTTTTACTAAAGCCACGTACATTTCTTGCCTTCACCTCCCCGCTGCTGGGGAGGGTCGCGCGAATTCGATGCTCCTAGGCCCCTCTGAGTTACATACGGGTTACGCCGCTCAAGGTTCCTAATACACGCAGTCACAACTGAGCTCAAGCTTTTTTTTGGGCTATAGCAAATGGTAGCCGAGAACGGCTGAGGGGCGGCCGACGGCAAGGACGAAATTGGAGCCTGTTCGTCTGGTCAAGCGCCTTGACCTAGAGGACAAGTTCGCCCCGGGAAACCAACGAATCCGACACGCTTGCCGTGAGAATGTGCCGCCCTCATCATAGTAATAGTACTAGCTGAACCAAATAGACTCTTTGGAGGATAGAAATGCGTAAGTTGCTGATGGTGTGTGGGTTGTTCTTGGTTTCCACGGTCTCTGCGGTTTCTGCTAACGCGCAAGAAGGCCGAGGGTTCGAGGTTTCTGGAGACTATCAATATGTTCGGTTGAATCCGGGCAACGGAGCTTCCGGCTCCAACTGCGAGGGCGGGTCTGGCTCATTCGGGGCTTATCTTGCGCCGCGGATCGGAGTAATAGGTGAGTTCGGGGCATGCAAGGTGACGGGCTTGCCGTCCGGCTTCACTTCGCACGAGTTGAGCTATCTGGTCGGGCCGCGGATCTATTTCCCCACTCGCGGACGCGTGTTTCCGTTCGTCCAAGCGCTGTTTGGTGGCGAGCAGTTCTCTGCCGGTGCAACTGGCGTTGGCTCGGCTTCAAGCAATGCTTTTGCAGCGGCCGCAGGAGTCGGGGCCGATGTCACCCTGACGCGGCACGTTTCCTTCCGAGCGATTCAGGTCGATTATCTCTACACCCACTTTGCGGGGGCTGGGCAGAATAACCTGAGAATACAGAGCGGACTGGTGTGGCGCTTCG
Source organism: uncultured Acidobacteriota bacterium (assembly GCA_963733775.1). Classification (GTDB taxonomy): domain Bacteria; phylum Acidobacteriota; class Terriglobia; order Acidiferrales; family UBA7541; genus Acidiferrum. The sequence goes on from CAVTEE010000010.1 coordinate 72,940, forward strand.
GCAGGTAGTTCAAAATCTGAAGCGGCCACAATAGTTCTCTTTCTCGATGGGTTGGGGCGCACCGCAATTCAAAGGCGGTGCGCCCTTTCGATTTTCGTTCTCACTTCTTCAAGAAAACCAGGCGGCAGCATCGACACCGAAAACGGGGTCAGGACGGATCTTTCTGCCGAGTATTTTGGACGCCGGTGACAATGCCGATTCCGAGCAGCACGATAGCGCCGACGGCGATCCAGTGGGACGGCACGTGCGCCAGATGAGCCCCGTAAATCAGGCCGCCAATCACGATCAAGAAACCCAGCGCATACAATCCGAATGACATGATGGCTCCTTTTGAATCAAGACTGGGGACGGATTTGCGCTTAGTATATGCCCGAAATACCCAAGCGGGCCATACCGTTGCGCGTGTATGCCATTGCGGCTTGGCCGAACGGTGTAAAATACCTGGCACCGCACGCTGACGATTCCCAAGAAGAAGTTGGGGGAGTTTAACGCGCAGTTGGCTTCGGGCGAGAAATCCCAAAGCTGATATCTAACGCGTAATTTACAGGACATCGATCCTCCGCGTATTTTTGAAGGAGTCATACCCTTGGAAATTTTACGTGCATACCCTGAAGTGTACGCAGCTGCCAGCTACTGGTTAGCCGTGAACGTGTACAGTGCTTATGAAAAACCACTTAATCCCGAAGCTAAAGCAGTGATACTCCAACATCTTAGAAAATTACGCGAGGAATGTGAGAGCGTTAATTTAGAAATGACGCTCAGTCTACTGAATGACGTTATACCCTTTTTCGAACGCATCGATGAGACTCAATTGTGGAGTCACGAAAAATTGAATCACGTTTGCGACGACCTTCAACGAGAACTATCCCTTCAGTTGTTTGTCAGAATTAGGCCCGAGCACCGACGGAAGTTCGATAAACCGTTTCTAGGGTGGGAATCAATAGTTACGATTTTTGTGGATGCAGAAGGCGATATTGGAGAAATGAACAAATGTTTGGCTCTTTGCCGTTATACCGCTGCGATGTTTCATGCGACCCGTGTGGCAGAATGGGGCGCGATAAAACTCGGAGAGCGTATCGGAGTTACCGATCACAAAAAGGGATGGTCGGCAACCTGTAATCAGTTAGCCAGACTGGTGAAGGATGGCTATCAGAACAAGCCGGCGTATGTTGGCTTGGAATTCGACTTCTTACTTCAAATCAATCAAGAAATCGACACTATGAAACTGGCGTGGCGTCACAAGATAGACCACGTTGATGGTCACCTCAGTATTGTTCCTAACGCTGAGTTTGCTCCGGACATTGCAGAGCACATAATTGGAAGCGTCAGAGTATTCATGCTTCGACTCGCTGATGAATTGAAGAAATCTGAAAATCTAAACCTGAATAGAATCGTTTGAATCCGAATCTGGGGCCGTCCACCAGCTTCGCTTCCTGTTCGCCTGGCATTCTTATAGACTATGGAACGGATGGCTACACTTTTTGAGATGGGATTGCCGGCGACGGCTCGTCCCCTGTTGGATGTAAATGAGGCGCAGAGGCGCGCGATTACGCATGGAGCGGGGCCGCTTTTGGTTATTGCGGGGGCGGGGACGGGGAAGACGCGGGTGATTACCGAGCGGATCCGGCACCTGCTGGAGAACGATGCTTCGATTACGGGCGAAAATATTCTGGGGCTGACCTTTACCAAGAAGGCGGCTGGGGAGATGAAGGCGCGGGTGGTGAAGGCGGTGGGGGAGCGCGGCAAGGACGTGACGCTGGCGACGTTCCATTCGTTTTGCGAGGCGCTGCTGGTGGAGTTGGATCCGGGGCGGGTAATTCTGGATAAATGCGACCACTGGATTTTGTTGCGGCGAAATTTGGCACGATTGCGGCTCGAGAAATACCGGCGGCTGCCGGACCCGGGGCAGTTCCTGAATGATTTTCTGGAATTTTTCAGCCGCTGTCAGGACGAGCTGGTTTCCTGCGAAGACTTCCAAGCTTATGCGGATGGATTAGGAACCAAGCTGGAAACGGAGCGCGCGGAGCTGGACGAAGATACGTACACGGAGCGCGCCGATCAGGTGGCGCTGCAACAGGAAATTGCGCGGGCTTACGGGGCCAGCGAGGGATTGCTGCGGGAGAAAAACCGCGTATCGATTAATTCGCTGATTACCGGCGCCGTGGAGCTGCTGCAAAGAGATGCGGCGCTGCGGGAAAAACTGCGGCGGCGGTACCGCTACATCCTGGTGGACGAGTTTCAGGATACAAATATCGCGCAGATCGAGCTGCTGGATTTGTTGTGCGCGGAGCCGCGGAATATTTTTGTGGTGGGCGACAACGATCAGGCTATTTATAGATTTCGCGGAGCTTCGTTTGCAAGCTTTGCGATTTTTGAGAAGCGATTCGCGGGGTTGAAAGATACGGATGATCCCAGCCGGTATCGGGTGACCTTGACGGAGAATTACCGTTCGACGCCGAATATTTTGCGGGTGGCGACGCATGTGATTGGGCAGAACGCGCGAAGCGAGCGCTTCCCTCCCAAGGTGCTGACTACCTCGCATCCCGAGGGGGAGAAAATTCGCATCGCGGAACTGTCGAATGCGGACGAGGAGTCGCGGTGGGTTACTGGTGAGCTGCAAAGGCTGCACCGCGCGGGACACCGGTGGAAAGATTTCGCGGTGCTGTACCGGCAACACGCGCATCGCGATCAACTGGTGGAAGAACTTTCGCGGGCGAAGATTCCATTTGTGATCAGCAAGCTGTCGATTCTGGAGCATCCGCTGGTGCGGGATCTGCTGGAATATCTGCGGCTGATCGCGCAGCCTTATGACGATGTGGCGTGCGCGCGGGTACTGGCGGCGCCGGCTTGGGGGATGGAGGCGGCGGACCTGGTGCGGTTGACGCAGCGGGCGGCGAAGGCGCGGGGTAAGTCGCTGATTGATATTTTGCAGGCGCCGCAGACGGAACTCGCGTTTGATGCGTCGCAAGCTTCGGTGCAGGTGCTGCTGGATTTTCTGTTGGCGCAACGGAAGACAATGAACCGGCGGAGTGCGAAGCAAATTCTGGGGTCGGTGATCGACTGGCTGGAAATTCGCGAGCGCGCGGCGGTGCAGGATCGCAAATATGTAACGCGGCTGGCGGAATTTGTCGTGGAGTGGGAGCCGAAGAGCGATACGAAGAAGTTGGCGGAGTTTCTGGAGTATCTGGATTATTTCGACCAGGCGGGCGGGACGGTGAGCCTGGAGGATGATGTTCCGGGCGATGCGGTGCAGTTAATGACGGTGCACGGCGCGAAGGGCTTGGAGTTTCCGCATGTGTTTTTGCTGCGGCTGAATAACAAGGCGTTTCCGGCGTCGGAGCGGACGCGGGTGTTTGAGTTCCCTGCCGAGCTGATGAAGGAAGGCGCGCCTGCGGAGCAGTTTCATATTCAGGAAGAGCGGCGGTTGTTTTACGTGGCGTTGACGCGGGCGCGCGAACGGCTGACGATCACGACACTGACGGACAAGAAGGGCAAAGTGCCTACTTTTGTCGAGGACATGGTGATGGATCCGCTGGTGAAGCGGCGGGACGTGGTGCAATTGTCGCCGCGAGTGGCTGCGCGAGTGCCGAGTGATGTGGTTCCGAGCGGCAACGCGATAGCGGCTTCCTTGTTTCCGGCGCCGATCGATCCGCCGCGAATTTTTTCGCGGATTGCTTCGTGGGCGGAGACGTTTCATCCCGCTTGCCCGGAGCCGCTGAAGCTGAGCCCTTCGGCGCTGGACAATTACCGCAGATGCCCGCAGCAATATTTGTTTGGGCGGCTGTGGGCTCTGGAGGAAGGACCGCGAGGAACGTTGACGTTTGGGCGAGTGGTGCACGACACGATCAGGCGAACGCTGGCGGAATTGCGCAAGGGCAACAAATTGCCGTTTGAGGAAGTGCAACGGATATTTGAGACGGAATGGAAATCGGCGGGATTTGAAGATGATTATCAGGAGAACGAATACAAGAAGGATGGGCTGGAGCAGCTGAAAGTATTTCACGCGGCGATGCTGGAGAGTTTGCCGGAAATTCTGGAGCAGGAGAAGACGTTCGAATTGCCGATGGAAAACAACGTGATTATTGCCGGGCGCATTGACCAGGTGAACGCGTTGGGCGGCAACAACGCCTGCCAGTCATCGGGCAGGCAGGTGGAAATTGTGGATTACAAGACGGGGAAACCGAAGAAGGATCTGGATGCGCGGCGGGATTTGCAGTTGAGCATTTACGCACTGGCGGCGGTGGAGATATTCGAATGGAACCCGGTGCGGCTGGTGTTTCATTACTTGCAGAATAATCAGATACAGGCGACTACGCGGGATGCCAAGCAACTGCAGGATGCGCAGAAAATTGTGCAGGAGGTGGCGGCGGATATTCGCGCTGGGCAGTTTCCGCCGAAGCCGGGGTACCTGTGTCGCAATTGCGCTTACCGGCCTATTTGCCCGAGTCATGAGGAAGCGCTGTGTTCTTAGCGATGGAAAGGCTGAGCAGAGGCGCCGCCCACCTGCCACGGCAGGTAAACCCTTTGCAAAAATCGCAAAGGGTAGGCCACCCGGGAGGATTAAGGGAGGCGGCGGAGCTGTTAGAAGCGGATTGGAACATCAGTTGGAAGAAGATGAACGGGAAAAAGTAAGAAAGGGCGCTGCGAAAAAATCCGCTGCGCCCTTTTTTTCAATCTGAATGAGGTGCTACTTACCTTTTTTTGTGCTGCTCTTCTTTGCCGGCTTCTTCTTCACAAACACCTCCGCAATTTTCAATGGCCGGAAAAAATCGCTCGGCCCGATATAGTTGTCTCACAAATAAGTCGCGGGCACTAGCAGCAAAAAGCAAAATTTTTGTTGAATGAGGAAGAAGCGAGGGAGACGGCGCGTGGTCGATGAAAGAAAGCTGAAGCGGATGAAAGAAAGCTGAGCAAAAGCGCCCACCCTTTGCAAAAGCGGCAAAGGGTAGGCCACCCGGTGCATGGATTTAATTGGGGCGATCATTTTAATAGGACGTCGACGCTAATTAATGGGGGCGGCGCCGGCGTAGTAGCCTTCGCGGGCGTCGACGGTGAGGCCTTCACGCTTCACGCGGACCTCGATGGTGTGATAGTCGAGCGCGGAATTGGTTCCGGCTGGGGAATAGGCCAGGGTGTATTGATTGCGGGCTTCTTCGGTGACGCGGGAATAGAGTTCTTCCATGGTGCTGCGCTTGGCGGCGAAGTAGACGTCGCCTCCGGAGTCGTGAGCGTAATCGACCAGTCGACTGAAGCGGCGTTCGAAATAGGCACTGCTGACGGCGACGCTGTATACGGAGATCTCGTAACGCAGCAATTCTTTTACGGTGGACTTGTAGTCGTGGGTATTGGTTCTGATTCCGTTGGCGCCGTCGGAAATGAGGAAGATGATCTTGCGGCGCTCGCGGCCGCGGTCTCTTAGGAGTTGCGCCGCGCTGTAGACGGCGTCGTCGAGGGCCTTGGTGCTCTGGCCTTTGACCAGATTAACGGTAGGGGCGACGTTAGGTGAATCGCCGATGGCGGAGTGTCCATTGATTACCGGGCCGTCGGTCATCGCGGGGCCAGGCGGTGCTACGGACGGCCTGGTGTCCAGTTCGGTGCGTTTAATTTCGGTGAGTAATTTGTCCTGATTCTTCGTGAAGCCGGGGCCTTCGTGGAAAAACTGATCGAAGCGGGCGACGTAGGCTTCATCGGCGGCGCTGAGGCCGGCCACGATGGCGCGCAAACTGCCGGCAACTTCCTCGGCATCTTTCCGTTTTAGGTCGTTGTCGATGAGAATGACCATGGAAAGCGGGAAGGCTTCGTTGCTGAAATAGGCGATGCGCTGCTCGATTTTGTCTTCGAAGATGCGAAATTCGTCTTTGGACAAGTCGGGGACGAGGCGACCGGAACCGTCTTTGACGGTGACGGGAACGATGACCTGATTAACCGGGATTACGATTCTGCCGCCCTGGCCATTGACGCCGGTATCCGCCGAAGGTGGGGGCTGCTGAGCATTCGGTGCGGGAGCAGGGGTATCTGGCTTCGTTTCCTGCGCGTTCATTGCGATGAAGGGGATGAGTGTGGTGGTGAGGGCGACGATTACGGTTTTTCGTAGACTTTTCATGGGCCTCAAGCCAAACTTCGTGTCGATTTAGCCTCTCGAGGATTCGGGCTACGCATCCATCCCGTCCGTTCACGGCATCGTAGGATGCATGCTGCCCGCCAGAGGCGAGCAACAGCGGATTCTAACAGAGGAAAGTATACATGCATTCTTTGAGCAAACTTGCGAGGGTGTGGTTGGCAGCTAGCAGCGCGGCGATGCTGGCGGTCCCGGCGGTTCCAGCGGGTCCACAAGACGCTGGGCAAGGACCGGTGATCCGGTCGCAAGTGAACCTGGTGAACGTGTTCGCCACGGTGCGCGACAAAAATAAACGGATTGTCGGGGACCTGAAGCAGGAAGACTTCAAGATTATCGAGGATAATCAGGACCAGAAAATTTCGTTTTTTTCCAAGGAAGTGAGCTTGCCGATTACGCTGGCTCTGCTGCTGGACACTTCCGGGAGCGAACAGGACATGCTGGGGGCCATTCAAGCGGCGGGGAGCCAGTTTCTGGACCGGGTGCTGCGTAAGGGCGATGAGGCGCTGGTGATGTCATTTGATACCGATGTGGATATGTTGTCGGACTTCACCGATGATCGGGCGCAGTTGGATCGCGCGGTGCGAAGGGCGCGGATCAATACACCGGGCGGAGGGATGATCGCGGGAAATCCGGGGCCGATCGGGAACCAGCAGATGACCGGGACGGCGCTCTATGATGCGATTTATTTGGCGAGCGGAGAAAAGCTGAATACTGAGGCGGGACGTAAGGCCATCGTGATTGTTACGGATGCGCAAGATGAAGGCAGCAAAGTGCGGATTGAAGAGGCTATTGAGTCGGCGCAGAGGACGGATTCGGTGATCCACGTTTTGCTGGTGGCGGACCGGAGATTTGGCGGCGGGAATCCTGGTGTCGCGAAGAAGCTGGCGGATGAAACCGGCGGACGAATGATTGTCGTGAATAGTGAGAAGAGATTAAAAGAAGCGTTCGACGAAATTTCGGACGAGCTGCGCAGCCAGTACACGCTGGGGTATTACCCGAGCAATGCGGCGCGGGACGGGAAATTTCGCAAAATTAAAGTGGAAACGAATAACCACGATTTGAAAGTGCTGGCGCGGAAGGGCTATTACGCTCCAAGGGGAGAAGCCGCTTACCGGGGAGAGCCAGCTGGGGGAGTTCCTGGTCCGGCTGGGTTGGCGCCGGCTCGCGCGAAGTAACCGCGTCTGGCGCGCACCTGGTAGCCCTTATGGTCGGGGGTTTCGATGCGGATTTTGTGGTAGCGGCCATCCATAACGTAATTGGTAGGACTGTAGGCGATGGAGTATTCGTTACGCAGCTCGTCTCCGATGTCCTGAAACGATTGATCTAAATCATCCACGTGGTAAGGAAAAAAGGCGCGGCCGCCGGTTTCTTCCGCTAAGTCCTGCAAAATTTGATCACCGGGGGTGAGGTGGTTCTTGCGATTGGCGGCCTTGTTTGGATCGGTCTGTGAAAGCGCGATCCATTGCGTGCTGGTGCTGATGGTGTAAATCACCACGCTGGCGCGTTGGGCCATTTCGATCGCTTCGGCGCGGGTGCGGGTGGAGAGATTGTCATCGCCGTCGCTGATTAAAATCATGACGCGGCGCACGACGTCGGGCTGGTCGCCGGGCGGACGGGGCGGGTGGCTTAATTCATTCAAGCATGCGGAGTAGATGGCGTCGTAGATGGCAGTGCCGCCGCCGGCTCGCGTTTTGAAGATTTCATCGCGCAAGGCTCCGGCGTCGCCGGTGAATTTTTGGATGACTTGTGGTTCGTCGTCAAAGGTCATAACGAAGGCTTCGTCTTTGTTATGACGCAAAACGCTGAAGAGGAAATTTGTGGAAGCGTCCTGCTCGAACTTCAAACGGTCGCGAATGCTATTGGAAGTGTCGAGCAGCATTCCTATGCGCAGGGGAAGATCGGTCTGCTTGCTGAAATAGCGAATTTCCTGAGGGGCTTTGTCGTCAAAAATTTTGAAGTCGGCTTTTTCGAGGTCGGGGACGAGTTTGTTGCGGCGATTTAGAACGGTGAACAAAATATCGACGAGGTTGACGCGGCTTTGGATGACGGTCGGATTTTGGCCAGCGGGTGGCGCTTGTGACGCGTCGGGCTTAGACGCGGCAGAAGGCGTGGATTGCGTCGGCGGCGCAGGAGGAGGAGGCTGTTGCGCTGAATGTGGCGCCGGCAGAAGCAATATGGCAATGACGGCTAGAACCAAAATTAAAAATGGTTTGGGTTGCATCTGCCCAGATTATAGGTACCCAGCGAGTGCAGCGTCAATTTTTGCTGGGTCTCCCCCGGCGGTCTTGGCTAGCTCATACAGGAAGTCGCGGAGTTCGACCGGCAACGGAGCGCGGAGCTCAATTCTTTCGCCGGTTCGCGGGTGAGAGAAAACTATTTTCGCGGCGTGCAAAAAATTGCGGCCCAGCGGCGGGAGGGACATATCTCCCACACGCAGCTGCGCAGCGGCTCCGTAGAGAGTGTCGCCAACTACCGGATGTTTGAGCGCGGAAAAATGGACGCGTATCTGGTGGGTGCGACCGGTGTGAAGCTGGACCTCCAGCAAAGTAGTGGCGTCGATCTTAATAAGGGTGCGCCAGTCGGTGCGGGCTTCGCGGGAGTTGGCAATTTTTGCGCCACGAAATGTTTTCTGTTCCGCGGCCATGCGTACGCGTTTCAGCGGGTCACGGCCGATGGCCAACTCGATTCGACCGCTGGTGGTCTCGAATGAGCCTTGCACCAGCGCGATGTAGGTTTTATTTACGGTGCGCTGGCGAAAGGCCTCGCCGAGGCGAGCGTGGGCCGCATCGGTTTTCGCGACGAGGATGACTCCAGAGGTTTCCTTGTCGAGGCGGTGAACAATTCCGGGACGCAAGGCGTCACCCAATTGCGAGAGAGACTGGCCGCGGCCGAGGAGAGCGTTGACCATGGTGCCGGTAGCGTTGCCTGCGCCGGCGTGCACGGTCATGCCTGCGGGCTTATTGACGGCAATGATGTCGGCATCTTCAAACAAAATGTCGAGGGGGATAGACTCCGCGTGCGCTCGCAGCGGGGGCCGGGCCTTAGGAGTTACGGCGACTTTTTCGCCGGTATGTAAGCGATGTGAGCCTTTGGAGGGTTTTCCGTCGACCAGTACAAGTTCACCGTCGATCAATTCTTTGACGCGGGTGCGGCTTAACTCGGGATACCTGGCGGCGACGGCGTGATCGAGGCGGTCTCCGATTTCAGAAGCCGTGACTTCAAAGGAGAGGACGAAATTCTCGTCCAGCTCTGTTTTGGCTTTTTTTTCAGCGCTCATGCGCGTTTTTTTGCGGATACGGTGGCGTCCACGCTGGCGCCAAAGATGGCATCGAGCAAGATCAGCGCGGCCCCGATGGTGATGGCGGAATCGGCGACGTTAAAAGCGGGCCAGCGGTAAGAACCGATCCACACTTCAAGGAAATCGGTCACGCCACCGTGCAAAATGCGGTCGGTGACATTTCCGGTGGCTCCTGCAATTAGCAGCGCGAGGCCTGCAAACGTCATGGGGCCGCCGGTTTTACCGGCGACCAACAGCCACGCAAGAATGATCACCACCACAATGGAGCCCGCGATGAGAATTGATTTCATCCAAGGCGAATTGGAATCGGCAAAAAAACTGAAGGCGATTCCGGGATTAGTGCTGTGGATCAGGTAGATTAAGTTGTGGATGACCTCGTGGCGATAGCTCTCGGTTGTGGAAGCTTCAAACCAGGCTTTGGTGGCGCGGTCGGCGAGGACTACCGCGAGGGTGAGCCACAACCATCGCAATCGCGGGGAAATTTGCACTAAATTTTCACTTTCAACGGGGCGATGCCGCCCACCCGCCATGGCAGGTAAACCCTTTGCAAAAACCGCAAAGGGTAGGCCAGCCGCTTGCTCGCCAGTCGATATTAAATGTGATGAGGCGAGTCACAGGGTCGGCCTTAAACGGCGCTTTCGATTTCGGCCAGAGCCTCGGTGCACCGTTCACAAACCGTGGGATACCTGAGGTTTTCGCCTACGTGCGTGGAATAGTTCCAGCAGCGTTCGCATTTGGCTCCGTCGGCGCGTTCGATTTTGATGGCGAGTCCGGGAAGCAATTCGCTTTGCACCGCGCCTTCTGGAGCGACTGGTGCGACTTCTACTTGCGAAACGATGAAAAGCTCGGGCAACACACTGCGTCTTTCCTGCAGCAACTTCTGCAATCCAGGCGCTTCGCTGCCGGCGTAAAGCTTCACCTTGGCTTCGACTCCCTTGCCGATGGCTTTGGCCGCACGAGCTTGCTCAAGGGCCAGCAACACCGCGGGGCGAACCTGCGCGAGGCGTGCCCATTTTTCCGCCGCTTCCGCGCTGATGCCACTGGCCAGCGAAGCGGCTTCGGCGAATTCCGCTTGATGGACGCTGCCGGTAGATTGTTTATCGGCAGGAAGAATCTTCCAAATTTCTTCAGTGGTGAATACGAGGATGGGCGCGAGCAATCGCACCAAGGCGCTGGAAATTTTCCAGATGGCGGTCTGCGCGGAACGCCGCGAGGTGCTGCGAGGCGCTTTGGTGTAGAGGCGGTCTTTTAACACGTCCCAGTAAAAGGAGCTGAGGTCCACTACGCAGTAGTCGTGAATGGCGTGGTACACGCGATGGAAATCGTATCCCGCATACCACTCGCGGCATTTGCGAGATAGCTCCGCAGTGCGATCGAGCATCCAGCGATCGATTTCTTCCAGTTGCTCGTTGGGCAGCGCATCGCGTGAAGGATCGAATTTGTCGAGATTCCCAAGCGCGAAGCGGAAGGTGTTACGAATTTTGCGGTAGGCTTCGCTGAGCTGATCCATGACACGTTCGCTCATCTTTACGTCGGCCTGGTATTCCTGGGAGGCGACCCAGAGGCGCAAGAGGTCAGCGCCCCATTTTTCACAAATTTCCGCGGGCTCGACCACGTTGCCGAGGGATTTGGACATGGGGCGACCTTGTTCGTCGAGGGTCCAGCCGTGAGTCACTACGCCGCGGAAAGGAGCGGCATTTTTAATTCCGGTGGCGACCAGGAGCGAACTCTGGAACCAGCCACGATACTGGTCGGGACCTTCGAGATAAATATCGGCGGGCCACTCTGCTCCGTGCAAGACCGCGAGGTTGGAGGAGCCGGAATCAAACCATACGTCGAGAATGTCGTGCTCCTGACGCCATTTAGTGGAGCCGCAAGAACATTTTGTATCGGGCGGCAACAATTCTTCGGGGGTGTGCTGATACCAGGCGTCGGCGCCTTCTTTTCTGAACCAGTCCAAGACATTTCGTAACGCGGAGAAGTCTTCGAGGCGCTTTCCGCAGGCGTCGCAATAAAAGACGATGATGGGCACGCCCCAGAAACGCTGGCGCGAAACGCACCAATCGGGGCGTTTTTCCACCATTTCGTAAATGCGCTCCTCGCCCCAGGCGGGAATCCACTTCACGCCTTCTACTTCGTCGAGGGCTTCCTGACGAAAGGTTTTGTCACGGCCGGGGACGATGGCGTCCATTTTGATGAACCACTGCTCAGTAGCGCGGAAAATTACTGGATTGTGGCAGCGCCAGCAATGCGGGTAAGTGTGTTTGTATTCGTGATGGCCGAGCAGGGCGCCGCGATCGCGAAGCAGTTTGACGATGATGGGGTTGGCTTCAAAAACATTTTTGCCTTTGTATTCGGGCAAGCCTTCGAGATAAACGCCGCGGTCATCGAGCGGAGCGTATGTCTCCAAGCCATATTTCTGACCGGAATAAAAGTCGTCAGCGCCGTGGCCGGGAGCGGTGTGCACGATTCCGCTGCCCTGATCGAGGGTGACGTAATCGGCCAAGATGCCGGGGACTTGGAGAGGCAGAAAGGGATGCTGAAACTTGCGGCCTTCGAATTGGCTGCCTTTGAAAGTTTCGCGAATGCGGGCTTCTTTAATATTGCATTCGGACTGGAGCGCGGCGATACGGTCGACGGCTAGGAGCAATGCGCCTTTTTCGGTGTCGACGACTGCATAGTCGTAGTCGGGATGAAAAGCCAGCGCGCGGTTGTGAGGCAGGGTCCACGGCGTGGTGGTCCAGATGACGGCGCTAACTTCGTTGCCGGGATTCTGGCCATCGGCGATGGCGAATTTCACCCACACGGATGGGCTGGTGTGATCTTCGTATTCGACTTCGGCTTCCGCTAATGCGGTGCGGTCGTGAAGACACCAGTAGACAGGCTTGCGCCCGCGATAGACGTAGCCCTTTTCCATGAATTCCAAAAAAGCGCCCGCGATGGTGGCTTCGTAATCGAAATTCATGGTCAGGTACGGATCGTTCCAGCGACCGAAGACGCCGAGGCGTTTGAAATCGCGCTTGTGCTGTTCCACGTAGCGATTGGCGAATTCGCGGCAAAGCTTACGAAATTCGGGCGCGGAAACCTTGGCTTTGCCGCCCAGCTCTTTTTCGACTTGAGTCTCGATGGGCAAACCGTGGCAATCCCAGCCAGGGACGTAGGGAGCGTAATGGCCGGCCATGCTTTCGGATTTGACAATCATGTCTTTGAGAATTTTGTTGAGACCGGTGCCGAGGTGAATTGTTCCGGTGGGATAGGGAGGGCCATCGTGCAAAACAAAAAGAGGCTTGCCTTTGCGAGTCTCCAGAATTTTTTCGTAAAGATGGAACTCCTCCCAGGCCGCAAGCTGCTTAGGCTCATTCTGCGGCAAGCTGGCTTTCATGGGGAAATCGGTCTTGGGCAGATTTAGAGTTTTCTTTAATTCCAGTGGTTCGGCCATGAGCTGAGAAATGGAAAGTCCCCTTTTGTCGCTGGCGATCATGAATAGTGCAGGAACATTTCATCCCGAGTCGTGGCCAGCGCGATAAAATCCCTGTTTTCCCCGCATTTATACCGCGTCGTGTTGCTGGAGAGAGGTATACGACGGGAAACATCGGAAAGCTGATTAAATGTGTATGTTACAATGAATAGCAGTCGATGTCAGCCGAATGGGGCGCGCAACCTTTCCCGGGGAGCGCGAATCATATTGGGCTAGCACGCCTAATCCGCAATAGCTGCGTCTAAACCGAGGGAAGACGGTGCCGGGTAGAATGATCAATCTCTTGCCGACTCAGCCTCAGCCACCCAAGGCCAACGAAGCCAGCGCAGGTTCCACAACTCCGCTGCCGCGATTCGGGACTCCCAGCCGATTTGTTACAGATGGCTTCTGGGGCAACCTCAAACAATTTCTGACGGAACGGCCTGTGAAAGTGAGCGGGGATGTTCATTCTCCGCTGATGCCTGAAAATTACGGCGATGGATTTAAAGAGAATTTGAAGGCCGTGCTTAAGGGCGGGCCAGTTCCCAAAGGCGCCTCGAATAGTCGACTGGAAGTGGCTTGGGGCGCGGGGTTCGGGGGGTTCGGGGACCGCATCAAGGAATTGTTCTTCCCGGTTAAGCAGGCTCCCGCGCAGTGGACCAGCAAGCCAGTCAAGGTTAAAGATATCTGGTCGAAGGACGAGACTTTTGGGTGGACGCAGGCAATTTCGATCGGGCTGCACGTCGGAATAATTACTCTTCTAGTTGTTCCTCTCTTCACGCATATTCTGCCCAACTCGGCACAAGCGAAAAACAAATTCGATTCTACCCCGTTGGATATTTCGCCTTACATAGCCAAGTTGCCGGCCGGCACGAAGAAGGCTGGCGGCGGTGGTGGCGGTGGCGACCGATCCATTACGCCGCCTACGAAGGGCCAGGCTCCGAAATTCGCGTATACGCAATTTACACCGCCTGAGGTGACGATCAGGAATCTCGCTCCCAAGCTGCCGATGGATCCGACACTGCTGGGGCCGCCGGAGCTGAAGATTGCGAATCCGCCGCTCCCGAATGTGGGCGATCCGATGGCGGGCGCGGTAACAATGTCGGGCGGGCCAGGCGGTGGCGGCGGTGTCGGGGTAGGGACAAGCGGCGGCATTGGCAGCGGGAACGGGGCGGGCTTGGGCCCCGGGAATACTGGTGGCACGGGCGGAGGCGATTTTCGCGCGGGCATAAACGGCGTGGGCTCACCGCAGTGTATTTATTGCCCGCAACCGGAATACTCGGATGAGGCTCGCAAGGCGAAATATCAGGGGACGGTATTGCTGGATGTGACGGTAACAGCAGACGGGCGTGTTATTAATCCCATCGTGATTAAGGGGCCTGGACTGGGCCTGGAAGAAAAAGCGCTGGCGCAAGTGCGGAATTGGAAAATGCGGGCAGCTTTGGGACCTGGCGGCAAACCTGTGGCTTGCCGGGTACAGATCGAAGTTACTTTCCACCTTTACTAAAAATCGACTAATAGCAGCGCTTCGAATCGGAATGCCAATTTCTGATTGGCGTGGGATTAGTCTGCACGGGCGGGACCCTTCACTAAAGCAACACAAAAGATGTTCGATGCGTCGGCTGGACTCCAATCTGTTACGATTTGCCAATGATGAAAACGCGAATGGCCGTAGTGGCCGTGTTGGTTGGGTCGTTGTTTGGCTCATTGTTAATAGGCGCCGGTACATTTGCCCAAACGGCTGCGGGCACGGGCGGGTTGCAGCTCACTGCAAGGATCACACCCACGGCGGCACGGCCCGAGCCGGTACGGCAATTCACCTTTTACATTCTCAGTAAAAGCTACGCCGCGGTTTCGCAAGAAGTGGAAGCTGACGATGTAATTCCCTCTCGCGATAAATTCATTGATGATTTGAAAGTTTCTCCAGAGCTGAAGGAATGGCTCAAAGCGCATGAGATTCTGGATTTGACCATGCCGGGGCTAGACAAAGCGCTCACGGCCGATGATGTGCTGCACGTGCCTGAATTTTTGCTGGCTTACCAGCGCGCGAATAGCGGCGGCGTGACCAATGGCATTCCCAAACCGAAATATAAGGACGCGGATAAAACCGATCACCCGGAGAAATACAAAAAGCAAACCGAGGAATACTACAGCGCGCTGCGCAAGTTTATTCGCTTGCATCCGGAAACGATGAGCGGGATGGAACTGGAAATGGACGCGGTGAATCCGCAGCGGAAGTGGGCGAAGATTGAGAGCGAGCACAAGAAACACGTGCAGCACCTGGCGCCCGATGTGGCCCAGACGAAATATCTGGTGGCCAAGGCGGACACGGATCTGGATGGGCGCGCGGGCGTTTCGGGATTGCCGCCGGGAAGTTACTGGGTGAGTTCTTTGAATCTGGATGCCGATGCGGGAGATACGCGAGTGAGGTGGGATGTGCAGGTGGCGATTCAGCCGGGTCAAACCACGCGAGTGGAGTTAAATAATTTGAATGCAACGGACGCACACGCGGCTTCCGCTCCCTGAAATAAGCCAACGCGAATATGGGTAGCCTCTCGCGCTGGATTTTCTTTAACATTTTTGTGCTGGTTGCGGTGACACTTGATCTGGGTGTGTTTCATCGCAAGCCGCACAGAATACGGCTGCGCGAAGCGGCGATCTGGAGCGTGGGGTGGGTGGCGCTTTCGCTACTTTTTGGCGTGGGGGTGTTTTGGTTTCTGGGCAGGCAACCAGCGCTTGAATTCTTCACCGGATACTTGATTGAAAAAGCGCTGAGCATCGACAACCTGTTTCTATTTCTGGTGATCTTCCGCGCTTTTTCGGTGGACGAGCGAGTACAACATCGCTTGCTGGCGTGGGGTGTGCTGGGCGCATTAGTGATGCGGGGAGTCATGATTGCGATGGGCGCGGCGCTGGTGGCGCGCTTTTCGTGGATCATGTATGTGTTCGGGGCGTTTCTAGTGTACGCCGGGATTCACATGCTTGTGGTTCGAACGCGGGACACGCATCCGGAACAAAACAAGATTTTCCAATTGGCGAACAGGCATTTGCGAGTCACCCGCCAATATCATGGCGAGAGATTTTTTGTGCGCTTGAACAAGCAATTGTTTGCGACACCTTTGTTTTTGGTGCTGCTGGTGGTGGAGATTACGGATGTCACGCTGGCGGTTGATTCGATTCCGGCGATTTTTGGGATCACTCACGATGCGTTTATCGTGTACACCTCGAATGTGTTTGCGATTCTGGGGCTGCGGGCTATTTATTTTTTGCTGGCGGGGGCCTTGCGGCGACTGCGATACCTGACTGTGGGACTTTCGGGAGTGTTGGTTTTTATCGGAGCAAAGATGATTGCGGAGCGGTGGCTGCATGTTCCGGTGCACATTTCGCTGGGAGTGGTAGCGGGGATACTGCTGGTGGCGCTTGTCGCGTCGCTGATGTCGCCTGCGCAAGCAGAGCCGGTTGAACAGGCCCGCGGCAAAATCATGCACGGTCCTGATCGATAGAACTTAGAACATATGACAGCTAACGCGCTTTCGTCTGCGATCATGAGTCTGTCGGCTGCTGAAAAATCTGCGCGTGTGGCGGCGGCTTCGGAAATCTATCGACACGGGCGAGTTGCAGCAGATCGAGTGGCATCTCGTTGGTGGGAAGATGCGGAACTACCTGAGTTGCTTCTGAACCCAAAACCGATTGTTACGGTCGGAGTGGCTGTGCATCGGGAGACGTTCGCGAGGATTCGCGCGGCTAACGGGCAGCCCGCATTGGCGATTGTGCCTCAAGAGCAAGACGCCGAGGAATTTGAACTGCATTTTGGGGATGGCGTTGAATTGGATGTGCTGACGAGCAGGGAGCCGAATGGTCAGGGTGCGATCGCGCGGTTTCTCGCAAAATTTGGCGAGGGCGTGCAGCAGGTAGAGTTTCGGTGCTCGGATGTGAACCGCGCCATGGCAATTGTGCGTGAGCGGTTTGGCGCTGCTCCTATTTATCCCGAGGCGCGAGCAGGAGCTAACGGTTCGAAGGTAAATTTTGTTCTGGTGCCGGTTCCGGGCGTCGACGGTCAGAACACCAAAGTGCTGATTGAACTTTACGAGTTGCCGCAACGGTGATTCACTCACCACTTTGTTGAATCATTTTGGCTACCAGGCCGGTCCAGCCGGTCTGATGATTGGCGCCGAGTCCAGCGCCATTGTCACCGTTAAAAAATTCATAAAAGAGCACAAGGTCGCGCCAGTACGGGTCGCTATGGAACACCTCGGCGTTCCCGTTAACGGGACGGCGGCCATTGTCGTCGCGGAGGAAAATATGGGTCAGCCGACGCGATAGTTCTGTGGCGACTTGCCAGAGATTGGTTTGATTGTTGGAACCGGTGGGACATGCGAGTTTGAAGTCTTCGCCATAGTAATGATGGTACTTCTGCAAGGACTCGACCAACAGATAGTTCACGGGGAACCAGATGGGGCCACGCCAATTCGAATTGCCGCCAAAGGTTCCGGTGGCCGATTCGGCGGGCTCGTAATCTACCCTGCTGACCGTGCCATTGAAGGGCAGCACATATGGGTGATCCTTGTGAAAGCGCGACAGCGCCCGGATGCCGTAGGGAGAGAAAAATTCCGATTCGTCCAACATACGTGAGAGTACGCGGCCTAACCTTTTTTTGCTGACTAGCGAGAGCAGCAAGCGCGTACCACGAGCCGAGCTTTGCGACATATCGATGTGGTCTGGGAAGTCGGGATGATTGTCGATGAACCACTGCATGCGACGCTTAAAGCCGGGAAGCTTGTCGATGGCTTCGGGTTCGAGGGTCTCCACTCCGAACAGCGGAATAAGGCCCACCATAGAGCGGACCTTCAGGAAATGGTCTTCGCCGTTGGGGAGGTGGAGAACGTCGTAATAAAAACCGTCTTCATCGTCCCACAAAGATTTGCCGCGTGATCCAAAATTATTCATGGCATGGGCGATGTAGACAAAATGCTCGAAGAATTTGCTGGCGATGTCTTCGTAGGCGCGATCTTCTTTGGCAAGTTCGAGGGCGATGGCGAGCATGTTGAGGCAATACATGCCCATCCAACTGGTGCCATCGGATTGCTCGAGATGACCGCCGGTGGGAAGAGGCGCGGAGCGGTCGAATACTCCGATGTTGTCGAGACCGAGAAAGCCCCCCTGAAAAATATTTGAGCCTTCGGGATCTTTTCGATTGACCCACCAGGTGAAATTCAACAGCAATTTATGAAAAACTTTTTCGAGGAAGGCGCGATCGGCTACGCCGCGGACGCGACGCTCGATTTTGTAAACACGCCACGCGGCCCAGGCATGAACCGGAGGATTCACATCACTAAAAGCCCACTCGTAAGCGGGCAATTGTCCATTGGGGTTCATATACCATTCGCGGAGGAGAAGCACGAGCTGATCTTTGGCGAAGTCGGGATCGATGATGGCCAGCGAGACGCAGTGAAACGCGAGATCCCATGCGGCGTACCAGGGGTATTCCCATTTGTCGGGCATAGAAACGACGTCGTCGTTATACAACTGCGTCCAATCCTTGTTTCTGCCGTTCCAGCGCTCTTCCGGAGGAGTCGGTTGACCAGGATCACCGGTAAGCCATGTGAGAACGTCGTAGTGGTAGAACTGCTTCGACCACATCATCCCGGATAAGGCCTGACGCATTACGTTTCGAGAATCTTCGGAAATGTCCTTAGGCACACGAGAACCGTAAAAATCGTCAGCTTCTTTTTGACGCAGGTCGAAAAGACGATCGAAGCCGGCGCCGAAATCATTGGTGGCTGAAACCTCTTCGTTGGGTCCCGCATGAACTGGAGAAGTGATGGTGGCAAGTTTATTGGAATCAGGGTTTGTGCCCCCTAGTGGCTGGACGTCCGTTAGGCGCAGCTTCAGCGTAGTGCTGTCACCAGGGCCAAGGGTGAGCGGGTAGTAGGCGGCCATCTTGGTACCGGTTTGCTGGGAATTTATTGCAGCCTGATTTTTGTGAATGAGATATTCATGAAAAGCGTCTTTGACAAAGGGCGTGGGGCTTTTTCCAGAGAAGACACGCTCATAATTGGTTTCGTTCTCGGTAAAAAGCAATTGCGGCTGACCTGCGCAGAGCAGCCAACGCTTGCCATATTGCCAATGTTGCACTTCAACGCAGCGGCAGTTGTCTGGCCCGACGGTTTTTTGCATCGTGGGGCGGCGGTTATCCTTGCCCCACGACCAAGTATTGCGAAACCATAGCGAGGGCAAGAGATGAAGTGTGGCGGCCTCCGGGCCGCGATTCACCGCGATGATCTTGATTAGAATGTCCTCGACGTCGGCCTTGGCATACTCGACGAAGATGTCGAAATAGCGGTTCTCAGCGAAGACGCCAGTGTCCATCAGTTCGAATTCGGGCTGAGTACGGTCACGACGGCCGTTTTCGGCCACCAAGGCATCGTAAGGAAATTCGTTTTGCGGATATTTGTAAAGCATCTGCATGTAGCTGTGGGTGGGCGTGGAATCCAGGTAGAAATAATATTCCTTCACATCCTCGCCGTGATTTCCCTGATGCCCGGTGAGGCCGAAGAGCCGCTCCTTTAAGATTGGATCGCGGCCGTTCCACATGGCCAGACCGAAACAAATCATCTGATGGCGATCGCTGATACCTCCGATACCGTCTTCGCCCCAGCGGTACGCGCGTGATCTGGCGTGGTCATGGGGAAAATATTCCCAGGCAGTGCCGTAGGGGCTGTAATCCTCGCGTACGGTGCCCCATTGGCGCTCGGATAAATAAGGGCCCCAGCGCTTCCAATATTTCTTGCGCGTGCGGGTTTCTTCGAGGCGCTGGTCTTCGCGGGTCTGCAGTCTAGGCATAGAACATAGTTTTGGGTGAACGATCCAAAATTCTTCAATTTATTCTTGCATCAACTGCGAAGGTGCGGCCGATCGCAGTTCGGATTGCGTGCTTCTTCCGGCAATGTGTACGCTTCGTTTGATGCGCGAAAGGCGCAGATGGCGCAAGCAGGAATAAAACAGACACGAGCACGGTCTGAATCAGGTGCCCTGTTCGGCGCCGGGTACGATTGCGCGGGGTGTCGCGATAACCGGCTCGGGTGCAACTGAGAAAGTTTTCCAGCCGCGACGTGACAAGCTCCAATAAATAAAATAGCCGGAGGCTGCGGCGCAAAGTAGCAAGATGAATCCTGGGAGCCATTCCTGCAGAACGAGTTCGCCTATGGCGAACATGCAGCAATAAACAAGGGTGCAGCCCATGATCCAGTCGAAGGTATTGGCACCCAAGTCGCGAACCGGGGCGATCTCCGGAGCTAACGCGGCGATGCGCTGCCAGCCGATTACGGTGGGGTGCACCTGGCGGTAGAATTTCACGAGGCGTTCGTCCGATTCGGGCTTGGTGATCATGGTGGTGACCAACCACACCACCGTAGTGGTAATGGTGGTGATCAAGGCTGCTTTGGCGAAGACCACGGAATCGTTACCTGAGAAATGCACACGCTGCAGTGAAATGGAGACGACGAAAGCGGCGATCATAGCGGAGATTTCGCTCCAGGCGTTAATGCGCCACCAATACCAACGCAGGAGCAAAACGCTGCCAGTTCCCGCGCCCATGCCGAGCAGCAATTGCCAGGCGGACTGGATGGAATTGATGTTGGCTGCGGCATAGCCGCTGAGGATGACGAGCATTACGATAAAAACTTTACTAACGAAGACGTAGTGCTTGTCGGTGGCCTTGCGCACGAGAAATCTGCGATACAGATCGTTGATGAGGTAGGAAGTGCCCCAGTTCAACTGGGTGCCGACTGTAGACATAAATGCAGCCAGGAAGGCGGCCACCATCAGTCCACGGAGCGCGGGGGGGAGAAAATCGCGCAGCACCATGACGTAGCCTTTTTCCGGTTCGGCGGCGAATTCCATGCTGGGACGCAAGCCGCCATGAGGGGAATAAACGGCGACGGCTACCAGGCCGGTGAGAATCCATGGCCAGGAACGCATGGCGTAGTGGGCGATGTTGAACCACAACGTTGCGCCGAGGGAGTTTTTTTCGTCTTTCGCGCTGAACATGCGTTGCGCTACATAGCCGCCGCCACCGGGTTCCGCTCCGGGATACCAGCTTGCCCACCACTGCACCGCTAGATAAAGACAAAAGGTAATGACCGGAAGAGTCCACAAGGCGTCGGTGGTCCAGCCGAGATGGAAGGAAGGAAAGAAGGAGAGAATCGATCCGGTGGTTTGTCCCGATTGACGCACCATGCTATCCACGTGGGACAACTGGATTTTGAGCATGGTCATGCCGCCAAGTTTGGCGACGGCAATCCACGCGAGGACGACAATCATGGTCATCTTCAAAATGAACTGGAAAAGATCGGTTACGAGCACGCCCCAGAGGCCGCCGATAAATGTATATATGCCGGTGAAAGGGACGAGGATCAGGACGCAGATCAGCAACGCGGTGTGCGCGGGGGCTCCCAAGGTGTAATGCAGGAGAACGTGGCCGCCGACGGCGATTTGCAGGACGCGTCCGGCGGCGATGGCGTCGCCAAGCAAAACCGTGGTGATGCTGATCATGGCTTTGATTACCCAGCCAAGGATCAGGCAATTCATCAGCGCGCCAAGATAAATGGCGCGAAAACCGCGAAGGAAGGCGGCAGGCTTGCCTTCGTAGCGGAGTTCGACAAATTCCACGTCGGTGAGGATTTCCGCGCGACGCCAATATCGCGCGAAGAAAAAAACGGTCATCATGCCGCAGAGGCATTGCGACCACCACAGCCAGTTCCCGGAGATTCCGTTTTTAGCTACCAGGCCGGCGACGAGCAGAGGGGTGTCGGCGGCAAAAGTGGTGGCCACCATAGAGGTGCCGGCCAGCCACCAGGAAACATTTCGTCCGGAGACGAAAAATTCTTCAGTGCTACCCGAGGAACGGCGACGGTAATACAGACTGATCAACAGATTGAGCAGCAGATAGGCGGCGATTACGATCCAATCGGTGGTGGTAAGTGCCATCTTGAGTGTCTACTCTCCTGCCGCATTTGAGCGGTGGCGCAGATTAAGATGCGCCTAACCGGTCAGGTGACCAGGTTAAATCGTTTTAGTAATGGCCGAGCCAGCAATTGATGGCGCGGATGTTGTAGTCTATCGGGACGCTGCGAAGCACAGCATGGTGGCTCAGAAAAGTTTAAATGGCAAGGGCGAGCGCAACAAAATTTTGTTTGTAGCGGGCACATCGCTGAACTCCAAAAAACAGGCGGGCTTACGTTAAATGCTGGTGGTCCTAAAATCCAATTATGAAGAGCTGAGTCAGGAAGCGGCGCGAATTGTGGCCAACTCGGTACGCCAGAACCCGGAGGTGCGGCTGGGTTTGGCGACGGGAAGCACGACCATTGGGGTGTACCGTGAACTGGCGCGGCTACACCGTGAAGAAGCACTCGATTTTTCCCGGGTGGTTACGTTTAATCTGGACGAATATCTGGGGATCGCTCCGGAACACCCGCAGAGTTTTCACCATTTCATGAAGGAACATTTTTTTTCGCGTGTGAATCTTGACGCGCGGAACATTCATATTCCGGACGGCACCATCAGCGGCGACTACGAAAAATATTGCGCGGGGTATGAAGACGAAATTCAAAGGGCGGGTGGCATCGATCTGCAAATGCTTGGTATTGGACGCAACGGGCACATCGGCTTTAACGAACCGACGTCAAGTTTCGCGTCGAAAACGCGGCTGAAGGTGCTCAATAAAGCGACGGTGGAGGACAATCGCAAATTTTTTGGCGCTGGAGAGAAGATGCCGCGTCTCGCGATCACCATGGGCATCGGCACGATACTGGCCAGCAGGCGCGTATTGATGCTGGCTACCGGTGCGGCAAAGGCTGGCGCGGTGGCGAACGCGATCGAGGGGCCACTCACGGCTTCGGTTACGGCTTCGGCACTGCAACTCCATCCCGATGCCATGGCTATTGTTGATGAAGGGGCCGCGGCGCTGCTAAAGCAAAAAGATTATTATCGCGATGTGATGGAAATGACGGCGCTGTTTACGCCTGGAAAATTGTCGTAGGTGTGAGTCAGGCGCCTGGAGTGAATGGAAGAAAAATGAAAATACTCACAAATGAGATGCGCGGTTGCCGCAAGGGACCGCCAGATTGGTTTACCGGGACGGTGTGGATCGATGAAATCGTGGCCGCTGCAGCGCCGGCGAGATTTGCTGTGAATCGCGTTTCGTTTGAGCCGGGGGCGCGGACGGCGTGGCATACGCATCCGATGGGGCAGGCCTTGCATGTATTAACCGGAGTCGGGCGCGTGCAACTCGCGGGCAAGCCGCCGCAAATTATTACTGCGGGTGATTCGGTTTGGATTGAAGCGGGGGAACGCCACTGGCACGGGGCGGATACCGGTCACACGATGGTACATCTGGCGATTCAAGAAGCTGACCAGAACGGCGTTAGTGTGGTGTGGCTTGAACATGTGAGCAAGGAAGAGTATTCAGCGGAGGTTGAACGGTCTTGAGGTTGAGTCGCGCTACGGGTTTCAGAAGGCAAGTTCAAAGGCAACTGCAAAAGACAACTGCAAAGATAACTGCAAGACCCAGGCTACAAATCGAGCCTGGGGCACCCTCCGCGTGAAGGGCAGCGTCGATGAGATTCAATTATTATTCGGGCATGCCTAGGCGGTAGCCGACGCCGCGCACGGTGTGAATTAATTTGGGGGCGCCGCTGACGTCGATTTTCTGGCGCAGGCGATTGATATAAACCTCTACAAGATTGGTCTCGCTGTCGAAGTGGTAGTCCCACACGTGTTCGACGATGGCGCTGCGGGTGATGAGGTCCGGCGCGTGCAAGAGGAAGAGCTCCAAGAGCGCAAATTCTTTGGAGGTTAGCGGGATTATTTCCTTGCCGCGCGTGGCGCGGCGGCGGTGGCGATCGAGTTCCAGATCAGCATAATGCAGGCGGGCATTTCCTTTGTGGAAGCCGCGGCGGACCAGGGCTCTGACGCGCGCAAGGAGTTCGGCCAGCACGAAGGGCTTGGTTAAATAATCGTCGGCACCGGCATCCAGTCCCTCGACACGTTGCTCGACGAGGGTTCGCGCGGTAAGCATCATGACGGGAGATTCGATACCACGCTGGCGCAATTCGCGGCAGACTTCGATTCCGCTTATGCCAGGGAGGCGCACATCCAAAAGGATGGCGTCGTAATTCACTTCCCTGCCAAGTTCGAGGGCTTTTTCGCCGGTGTCCGCGATGTCGACGGCGTAGGAATTTTCTCTAAGAGTGCGAGCAATGAAGCTCGCAACTTTTCGTTCGTCTTCGGCCAGGAGAATGCGCATAAGGTTATCGTAACTATTATATCGCGATAATTCGGCTTGTGGTTCGCGAGGCTCGACTCACGGATTATCCTATGCCGGGCTCACTTCTCGCTTGACAATTCAGCGGCCAAGCACTATTTCACAAGCGCACTATAACCGATTTGTAGTTCTCCCGAAGATTCGCAACCCTTACCGGGCGCAATTCTCTTCGGCGGAGGATCCTGTGACCTGGACGCAAGTCTATGACCCTTTCGGTCATTGGTGGTTATCGACACTGGTGGCCGCCATCCCCATTCTCGTTTTGCTGACACTTTTGGCAGGGTTTCGAGTGCGCCCTCATCTGTGCGCCATGGCCGGCGCGGCGGCGGCGATTATTATTGCCATCGCGGCCTTTGGGATGCCCCCACGATTGGCGGTGATCAGCTTTCTGTATGGGGGCGCGTTTGGATTTCTGAAAATAGTGTGGATCGTGATTGCGGCGGTCTTTTTGTATGACATTTCTGTCGATACCGGCCAATTCGAAACAATGAAGCAATCTATCGCGGCGATTACGCCTGACCGGCGCTTGCAAGTGCTGTTGGTAGCGTTTGCTTTCGGCGCTTTCCTGGAAGGAGCAGCCGGCTTCGGAGCCCCAGTGGCCATTGCCGGAGCGTTTATGATCGGGCTGGGATTCAAACCATTTCAGGCGGCGGTCTTGAATCTTATAGCCAATACTGCGCCAGTTGCTTGGGGAGCAATCGGAACCCCGGTACATGTGTTGGCGGCGGTGACGGCGCTGCCAGAGTCGGATCTGAGCGCTATGGTCGGACGGATCCTTCCGTGGACGGCGGTGATTGTGCCGTTTTGGTTGGTTCGCACTTTTGTGAGCTGGTCGGAGACTTTCGAAGTATTTCCCGCGATTTTGGTGGTGGGGATATCTTTCGCGGGGGTGCAATATTTCTGGTCGAATCACGTGGACAGCAATCTTGTGGATATTGCGGCGGGTATCGCATCCATCGTCGCAACGCTTTTATTTTTGCGGGTGTGGCAACCCAAACGAATCTGGCGATTTGAAGATGAACGAGGAGAAGATGCGGCCAAGGTGAAACGGGGGGAGTTCGCGGTGGTGCACACGCCTGGGCAACTGGCAAAAGCGTGGATGCCGTTCGCGCTGCTATCCATGTTTGTTTTGGTGTGGGGATTGCCGACGATCAAGACTGCTATGGGTAAGTACACAACTCCGGCGTTTAAGACTGGGGGATGGCCGGTTCCGTATTTGCATCAGGCCGTATTTCGGGCACAACCGGTAGTGATGAAGCCCACAGCGGAAAACGCGAAGTTCGATCTTAACTGGTTGACTGCGACTGGGACGGGCTGCTTTTTTGCTGCCGTTATTGCCGGGCTTCTGCTTGGGTTAAAACCAGGGAGAATATTCAAGATATTTGGCGGCACGATGTACCGGTTGCGCTTCGCAATCATTGCTATGGTGTGCATGCTGGGGCTGGGATATGTGACACGGTACTCGGGCATGGATGCGGTTTTGGGACTGGCATTTACGCGGACGGGTTGGTTCTTTCCATTCTTTGGCGCCTATATTGGATGGCTGGGAGTGGCGCTGACGGGGAGCGACACGGCGTCGAACGCGTTATTTGGCGGACTGCAGCGTATTACGGCGCAGCAACTGAACCTGAGTCCAATTTTAATGTGCGCCACGAACAGCGCCGGTGGCGTGATGGGTAAAATGATCGATGCGCAATCAATCTGTATCGCTACTGCAGCAACGAACCAGGTGGGAAATGAAGGCTCGATTTTCCGGTTTGTGTTTTGGCATTCGGTGGCGCTGGCGGCGATTATTGGCGTGATTGTGATGCTGTACGCTTATGTTTTTCCGCAATTTATACCGCACGGATTGAATTTCGTGCACTGAAGTTCTGCACTGGGCGGTTTCGAGCGATTGTTAGCTGAAACGCGGATTTAATTTAATTGACGCCCCAATCTTTGGGGATACGCACGTAAGAAGAATCGAGGGCCGCGACGCTGGGGCAGCCCAACAATACCAGGGTGCGTTTGACGTCTTCGCGCAAGATGTCGATCGCGCGAGCTACTCCTGCTTCACCGGCGGCGGCCAGACCGTAGGCATAGGCGCGTCCACAGAGCACGGCTCGGGCACCGAGGCACAATGCTTTCACGATATCGGTGCCGCGACGCACGCCCCCATCCATTAACACTTCGATTCGGCCGTTGACGGCGGCGACCACTTCAGGCAATGCGCGTAGGGATGCGGAAACACAATCAAGCTGGCGGCCGCCGTGATTCGAAACAACGATGGCTGCAGCCCCCTCATCGACGGCCCTGCGGCCATCATCGCCGGTGAGCACGCCCTTGACCACGATTGGGCCGTTCCAGTGTTCTCTGATCCAGGTTAGATCCTTCCAGGTCACCGTGGAAGCAGCGAGGGCGCGGCCAATATCGGTGAGAGGCATGGGGCCCTTTCCGGGCAGAACCACATTGTAGAGGGGAGGAACCCCACCATCTTTGAAGAAGGAAAAGAGCCATCTAGGATGCGTTAAGAATTGCTCGGCGTAAGGAATTTTCTGGAGGAGTCCGGGGTTCAGCAGCTCAACCATGCCGTTGCGAGGGTCGCGCTCGCGAATTCCGCTGACCGGCGTGTCGATGGTGATCACCAGCGCGGCAAATCCGGCCCGCCGCGCGCGATCGATGGAAGCCTCCGCTGCGGCACGTCCGCCCATTAGATAAAGCTGGTAAAAGACGGGTCCAGTGGAGCCGGCTTTCACATTCTCGAGTTTGTGTCCTGAAATGGTAGAGAGAATATAACCGGTGCCAGCCTTCCCTGCGGCACGCGCGGCGGCGACTTCGCCACCGGGATGCATCAGCCGGCTATAACCAACGGGAGCGAGCATGGCCGGCAGTGAAAGCTCATGTCCCAGCACTGTGGCGCGCAAATCGCAATTCGCAAAGGCCACCGCGTGACGGGGACGAAAGGTTACATCATCAAAAACACGGCAATTTTCTCGCAGCGTGACTTCGCCCTCTGCGCCACCATCGAGATAATCGAAAACTACTCGGGGGAGCCGCCGCTGCGCTACGCGCCTCAAATCATAGATATTCACGACATGCGGCGAGTTGACGGAAGGCATGCTGATCACTCCACACGGTCTCTGGTGCGGACATAATTAAGCCACAATTTAGCAGCTTTCGCATCTTGCGCGCGTGGCCCACGGCTTTGTTATTCCGGGGCAGAATTCGAGTTGGTCAGTGTGTGTGCAATTGTGGATATTTTCATTTTGGCCACCGTTGTATACCAAAGACTAGAAGAAAAGACTTGAATAGCAGATACAATAAATAAAATGACGGTCTGAAGGAAGCGTCGGCCTCCAGGTAGATCTAAATCCCGGTACGTGCCGGAGCCCGCGGCTAAAATTGGAGGCCAGCGATTGACGTTATCGAAGATTTCGTGCGTTTGGAATCAACCACACATTGCGGGAAATTACCGCGCGGCAGTTTCTCTCCACAGCCACACTAATTTCTCCAAAGAAAGCTTGCAGTTCATCCCCGCCTTCGCTGAGAAGTGGCCGGTGTTACGGCGTGCTCTCGACAAACAGTGCAAGAAGTCGTGCAGACCGGTGGATTTTTCGACGGCGTACTGGCGACCACCGGTGACAGCCAAGGTGGGATTCGAATTGGAGAGCAAGCAGATTGAATGTGAGCTCGATTTGATGAGCCTGGTATCGCTTACCGATCATGACAGCATGGGGGCGCCGACCTCTTTGCGACAACTGTCCGATGCGATACAGATCCCGCTTTCCGTGGAGTGGAGCGTACCGTTTGAAGATGCGGTGTTTCATCTGGGCGTTCACAACCTGCCACCGAACCCGGCGCCGGCTTTCATGGAAAAGTTTGCAGAATACACCCGCAGCCCTTGGACCTCCCGATTAGTGGAAATAATGGCGGCCCTGCATGAAATACCTGATGTATTGATCGTCTTCAACCATCCACTGTGGGACCAGTTGGGTCCGGGACAACTTTCATTCCAACTTGTTCTGGAACGATTTTTGCTGCAGCACATTGAATTTCTTCACGCTTTCGAGCTGAACGCCATGCGCTACTGGAGCGAAAACAAAAGGGTGATCGAGCTGGCTGAGCTTTGGGAGCGGCCGGTAATTTCAGGGGGAGACCGGCATGGACGCGAGCCGAGCGGCGCACTGAACCTGACCCGCGCCACAAATTTTTCTGAGTTCGTGGAGGAAATCAGGGACGAGCAGCTTAGTCATGTTCTGTTTATGCCGCAATATGCGGAGCCGCGCAGCTTGCGCTTTTGGCAATCAGTGATTGACGTGCTTCGCGAATATCCGGAGTATCCGGTTGGTTCCCGGCGCTGGGACGAGCGAGTGTTTCATATTGATTGTTATACGGGCTGCGACAGTCCGTTGTCGGCGCTGTGGAAAGCGCCGCCGCCATTTTTGGGGCGAATTTTTTCGATTATCCGCATGGCCGAAAAGAAGTCGGTGCGGCACGCGCTGAATTACACCTTTGGCAGAAATACAGAATTATCTCTGGCCACCGAGATCCCCTGCGATGCAAATGCGTAACTCCAAGTGCGATGGACAGTTGGCGGCGCCGATGATGAGAAGGCCCGCGGGTCGAAGTGCGGCTGTATCCGCGGCCCGACTCTGTCAGAGCGGCGCACTGATTATTGCATCTCTGCTGATTTGGACTGCCCCCGGCATGGCACAAACGGTGATTCTACAAACAGGTATCGGAGCGCGACCAACACTCGAACAGGTGGTGGACAATCTCGTGGTAAAAAATGCCGAGCGAGCGGCGGCTTTGCAGCGTTACCAAAGCAGGCGCTTTTATCGTCTGGATTACACGGGATTCCCCACGTCGCTAAAGGCTGAGATGGTTGTGGACATGGTTTACGAGGCGCCCGCGACGAAGAACTTTAAGGTCGTTTCGCAGAGCGGCCCCAAATGGATGATTGAGCGGATTTTCAAAGGGCTGATGCAAGCTGAACAAGAAGCTTTAAATAGTAAGAATCGCGAGCATGTGGCCCTGGATCGGCGCAATTACGAATTCACCGGGATGGAGTTTCAAGACACCGGTGACGGTTGCTCTTACGTGCTAACCGTTCAACCAAAAACGCCGAACAAGCTTCTATATCGCGGACGGGTGTGGGTGAACAGCAAAGATTTCGGGGTATGCCGCATCGAGGCGGAGCCATCGAAGAATCCGTCGATATGGATCAAGAGCACCGCAATTCATCATCTCTATAAAAAATTGGGTGATTTTTGGCTTCCTTCGGAGAATGAATCCACGTCGAGCATGCGCGTCGGTGGACACGCGGTACTGTCCATAAAATACCAGAACTACGAAATCCTGGCGGCGCGGCCACTTGAGGAAATAGACTCGCGGCGGTCAGACGCTCGGCCAGCATCCAGCGGTACGCTATCCAATCGAGTCGAATAAATATTTTTCATGCTCCTTTCGTAAACATTGCTAAAAAAACCCTCTCGATATCCTCACGGCCCGATTTGACAAGATAAAAGGCATTTGTATAGTCTCAAACCGGTTAGAATGCGAAACGAAAAAGTGAATCTTGCAGGGAAATTCGCTGATGTGGAGGCGAAGTGAGTGAACCGGTCTCTCTAGTCCATTCCCAGAACTTGGCCGCGGGGCAATCGGGAGAACTTTTGCATCTGGACCGCGAACAGGCGGGGTGGAAGTGGATGAGTATGTCAGTGCGACGCTTGCAGCCGGGCGACATGGTGCGAACGGCTGCACGAAAAGAGGAAATCGCATTTGTTTTGCTGGGTGGGAAGTGCATAGCCGACTGGGGTCAAGGACCGAAGCTAATTGGCAAGCGCGCAAATGTTTTTGACGGGTTTCCTTATGCGATTTATCTTCCTGCCGGTCACGAGATTACGTTCACAGCCGAAACTGTCTGC
The DNA here is from genome assembly GCA_963733775.1 of uncultured Acidobacteriota bacterium. Taxonomy (GTDB): domain Bacteria; phylum Acidobacteriota; class Terriglobia; order Acidiferrales; family UBA7541; genus Acidiferrum. The sequence goes on from CAVTEE010000010.1 coordinate 103,042, forward strand.
GAGATCGCGGAGTGCCGGGTTCCTTCCGAGGCCAAACTTGAACCGCGGCTGATCACTCCAAACGACGTAGCCACCAGCTTGCGCGGAGGCGGAAATGCTTCACGCCAGATTGTGGATATTATCAGGCCTGATTTTCCCGCAGATAAGTTGGTGGTCATTGAGGTGTATACACCCGGCGGGAATTGGTCGAGCTATCCGCCGCACAAACATGACGTGCATGACCCACCTACCGAGGTTGATCTGGACGAAATTTACTACTACCGGATTGAGCATCCCAAAGAAGGATTCGCGCTGCAAAGACTGTACTCACCGGATAAGTCGCGAGACTTCACCGTGAGGGCGCAGGACGGCGATGCCGTATTAGTTCATTCCGGTTTTCATCCGGTGGTGGCGGGACCTGGATACAACGTGTACTACTTGAATTTTCTTGCCGGGACCTCGCGGACCTTGTCGGTAACTGAAGATCCCAACCACGTGTGGATTAAATCGACGTGGAAAGAGACCGACCCGCGCCTTCCATTGATCCGGTAGCATTGCGATCATTCCTTGGTGCGATGAAATAAGTTTGAAAAGCGCGGATGCGCCAATTCGAATAAGCGATTAGCAAATTGATTTATTTTTAACTGGTGCCTCTAGAAGTTCTGCGGCATGCTATGGCCCAAACTGACCCATCGCCATCGGGGAGCGCTCCTGCATGAATCGCCGCCTGACTGTTGCACAAGCCATCGTGGCATTTCTATCGAACCAGTATTCCAGCCGGGATAACCAGGAACGGGAATTCTTCCAGGGATGCTTCGGAATTTTTGGGCACGGTAACGTGGCGGGCATGGGACAGGCGCTCGAGCAAGACCGGAGGCTTCGCTATTACCTTTGCAGAAATGAACAAGCCATGGTTCATACTGCCGCGGCCTTCAGCAAAGCAAGTTTCCGGCTGCGCACTTTAGCCTGCACAACTTCGATCGGACCGGGCGCGACAAATATGATCACCGGGGCGGCGTTGGCAACGATCAACCGTCTACCAGTGCTGCTCTTGCCCGGGGATATTTTCGCGAGAAGAAATGTGTCGCCGGTTTTGCAGCAACTGGAATCCCCCGCGTCGCAAGACGTTTCCGTGAATGATTGCTTCAAGCCAGTTTCACGGTATTGGGACCGCATTCAGCGCCCGGAACAAATTCTGACGGCTTTGCCGGAAGCGATGCGGGTGCTTACTTCACCGGAAAATACTGGGGCGGTAACGCTTAGCTTGCCGCAAGACGTGCAAGCCGAGGGCTTTGATTTTCCCCAGGAATTCCTGGAGAAGCGGGTGTGGACCATTCCGCGAAACCGTTGCGATCGGAGTTTTCTTACGACCGCAGCGGAATGGATTCGTTCCGCGAAAAAACCATTGATCGTAGCAGGTGGAGGAGTGCTTTATTCGGAGGCCTGGGAAGCGCTTGCGAAATTTGCGCAACAGACGGGCATTCCCGTATGCGAAACCCAGGCTGGGAAAGGGTCTTTGCCTTATGATCACGCGCTGCAATTGGGAGCGATTGGAGTCACTGGAACTCCGGGCGCAAATATCATGGCGCGGGAAGCGGACGTGATTATCGGGATTGGGACTCGCTACAGCGACTTTACTACCGCGTCGAAAACCGCGTTTCAAAATCCAGAGGCGCGATTCATAAATATTAACGTGGCGGAATTTGACAGCTACAAACATCGTGCGCTGCCGCTCACTGGGGATGCGCGTGTAACGCTGGAAGAATTGAGCGAGGCGCTGGCCGGCGTGCGAGTGAATTCCAATTATCGAGAGAGAATTTCGAAATTTCGCGAGGAGTGGGAAAAAGAAGTTGATCGCATTTATGGCATACGAAAAGACCCGCCTATCACGCAAGGCGAAGTCATCGGGGTGGTAAACGAAATGTGTAAAGCCAATGACGTGATGGTATGTGCCGCGGGAAGTTTACCTGGCGACTTGCACAAACTATGGCGCACAAGCGGGCCGGGCAATTACCACATGGAATATGGCTATTCCTGCATGGGCTATGAAATCGCGGGCGGGTTGGGAATAAAAATGGCCAAGCCCGAGAGCGATGTCTACGTGATGGTGGGCGACGGATCTTATTTAATGATGGCGCAGGAAATTGTCACTTCGGTGCAGGAAGGCTACAAGCTAAATATCGTTTTGCTGGATAACCACGGATTCTCGAGTATTGGCGGATTGAGCCGCAACTGCGGGAACGAAGGGATGGGGACGAACTATCGTTATCGGCAAGGGGAGCGCTATGACGGAGAGTTGCTGCCAGTGGATTTCCAGGCCAATGCGGCAAGCCTGGGAGCTTGGGCGGTTCGAGCGCGCACCTCGGAAGAATTGAGAAATGCCTTATGCGAGGGGAAAAAACAGACGCGAACTTCCGTGGTGGTGGTGGAAACTTCTTACGACGACCGCGTGCCTGGATATGAATCGTGGTGGGACGTGCCTATTGCGGAGGTTTCCGAACGGGACACGGTGAAAAACGCACGAAGTGAATACGAGAAAGCGCGTAAGAATGAGCGGCTGCTTTTCTGAATGGAACGAACAGTCAAGGTACAGCTTGTCTGGACCATCGCGCAGAAGCGCGAATTAGTGGGAAAGAGGCTGGGTGGATCAAACCAAGCAGCTCACCTCGGAATCTTCGACGAAGCCTCACCTGAAACGCGTGCTGACCCTGTGGGACCTGATTTATTTCGGGGTCATCCTCACATCACCCATTGCTGCGGTGCCTCTCTTTGGAGAAGCGCAAGTTCTATCGCGTGGGCACACCGCGTTGACGATGCTGTTGGCGATGGTGGCCATGTCGGTGACGGCGGTCAGCTTCGGGCGCATGGCCACAGTTTATCCGTCGGCAGGTTCGGTCTATACATACATCAGCCGCGGAATGAATCCGCACATTGGATTCATGGTGGGCTGGGCGATGTTTCTTGAATATCTTTTTCAGCCGGTGCAAAACGCCCTGTACGCAGTGTTGGCGATTCAACGCATTGAGCCGCGTATGCCATTCTGGTTTCTGGCGGCAATTACGGTGCTGTTTATTACGATCATGACCGATCAGGGTATCAAGTTCACGGCGCGCACAAATCAGTTGTTGCTGGGGTTCATGGTGGTGATTACGGCCGCATTTCTGGTCGAGGCATTTCGATACATCGTGTTGCACGAACATTTCAGCGGACTTTTCTCGCTTCAGCCGATTTACAATCCGGCTACGTTTAACGTTCGGGCGGTGGCTGCCGGGACTTCGCTGGCGGCGCTGGTGTTTATTGGGTTTGATGGCGTTTCGATTCTGGCGGAAGAAGTAAAAAACCCCAGGCGCAATGTTTTGCTGGCGTCGGTGCTGGTGTGCGTGTTCACCGGGCTCTTCAGCGGGCTGCAGGTCTATCTGGCGCAGAGAGTATGGCCAGATCACACCACGCTTTTAAATCCGGAGACCGCGTTCATGGACGTAGCGCGGCGAGCCAGCGGGCCGCTGCTATTCACAGCGTACGGGGTGATGCTGTTGGTTTCCAGCATAGCCTGCGGGCTTGCGGGACATGTGGGCGCGGCGCGAATACTTTATGGAATGGGACGCGACGACGTGCTGCCAAAAAAGGTTTTTGGCTATCTCAATCCTAAGAAAGGCAACCCCACATACAACATATGGATTGTAGGCGTACTGGCTTACATCGCGGTGCTGACCATTCCATGGGAACGTTCGGCGGAAATGGTGACCTTTGGAGCATTGCTGGCGTTTATGGGAGTAAATCTTGTGGCGTTAATGCATTTCTGGTTTTCGCCAGCAGCGGCGGGGGGAAGAAACTTTTTTGTCGATGCGGTGGTGCCCAGCTTCGGATTTGTATTCTGCTTTTTATTGTTGATCAGCTTGCAGACATGGACAAAATATGCGGGATTAGCATGGCTGGCGGTGGGACTTGCCTATGCGGCGTACAAAACGCGGTTCTTTACGTTGCAGCCAAAATTAATTGACTTCAGCGAATCGTGACAATCAATCTGAGCTACTTTACCTTTTCGAGAAGTACCCGCTGACCTTGCGGGGCGTCACCATTCGTGGTACGCGAAACGTGGACAGCGAAGCCACAGGACTCACGGATGCGCAATTCAGGCTGCAACTTCCGCAGCACCGGCTTGCTGCGATCGCCTGAAATGCGCTTGATCAGCAATTCGGCCGCTTCACTGCCCAACTGACGTTTTGGCAGCTCCACGGTGGTTAATCGCGGACGAAAAATTCCAAGCCAGGGATAATCGTCGAAGCTGACTAAGCCGAAATCCTCGGGGCAACGCAGGCCCATTTCTTCGGCAGCCTTGAGCAGGCCAACGGTCATCAAATGATTGGCCACATAAATCCCGTCCGGACGATGTGAGAGTAGCGCGTGGCCGGCTCGATAGCCAGACTCAATGCGGTAATCGCCTTCGACGATCAGTTCCTTTTCAAATGGCAAGCCCATGGCCTTTAAGGAATCGTGAAAACCCTGCCAACGAGCCACGGCGTTGCTCACTTTTAGCGGGCCACTGATAAGGCCGATACGGCGGCGCCCGGCTCTAGCCAAGTGACACACGGCGTCGTAGGCGCCTTGATAATCGTCGGAGATGACCGCGTCGGCGGTTAATTTGGGATAAGTGCGCATGACCAGCACAAACGGAATTTTGGCTTCTTTGATCATTTGGCGCACCGGCGGACGAAAATCTTCAGCTGCTTTAGTAAGCAAAATGCCATCGACTCTTTTGGACAGGAGCAGTTCGATGGCGCGTTCTTCTTTGTCAAGAGAGTCATCGCTATTGCAGAGCAAAAGGTTGTAGCCGTGTTTCTGAGCGGCGTCTTCCGCACCACGAACCACCATGGGAAAAAAAGGGTTGGCGATATCCGGCACGATCATGCCGATGGTGTGAGTTTTTTGCTTGGCCAGGCTGCGGGCAATCAGGTTGGGGCGATAATTCAATTTGCGAATGGTTTCTTCTACGCGATCGCGAAGTTTTTTGCTTACGTGGCTCTTCTTATTGACCACCTCGGATACGGTAAACACCGAGACCGCGGATTCGCGTGCGACGTCGTAGATGCTGGCGGCTTTGCCTTTATTGGTTCTGGGCTTTTTCATAGGCTCCTGACGGGCCGATAGTTTCTGTCGATTAATGGTTTTGTAAGTTGCATCGAGAATGACCCAGTTTGGTGGCTTTGCATATTACCCCAGTTCGATCGAACACCCCTGCTCAGTCGCGGCAATCCTATGTCAAATTTAACTGCACGATGTGCCGGCAGCTAACTCTCGCGGTCCGCGCGACCCAGCCGCTGATTGCGAATTGCTTTATGATCCAGGCCTCGCAACTCTTCGATATTTGACAGCACCTTGTGTATTGCTTCAGCGATGGCGTCCACATCTTGAGTGGTGCCGAGGAACAGCTGATGCGGGAACCATACGGCTTCGTGATACGCGGCGCGATCAGACTCCGGACACGAATACATATTCCTGAGGTCAAGAGGTTTTTCGCGTCCCCAGCTTAAAGCGGGAAAATCGGTTGGGTCGAGCGGAAAGAGCGAACTTTTGTAAACCGGTTCATAAAACAAGCCATCGCAGGGAATGCCTTCCGTTTGAAGTGCAGCCACAAACTCTGCGCGAGGAATGTTTTTGGCCTGAGCCTGAAAATATTTGAGGACGTAACCGTAAGGAGCCTGTTCGGTAATGCGGGGCTCAGGTTTAAGCAGGCCGATGGCGGCGATATCGTGCATGCGGCTTTCCAAATGCAGCATGTTTTTCTTGCGAAGCGCGGCTTGCTCAGGCAAGCGTTCGAGTTGGGCGCACAAAACCGCCGCTTGAAATTCGCCGAGACGGTAATTGAAGCCGATGATCCGGTGATGATATTGATCGGTGAGACTAGCACGGCCGGCATTAATGTAGCTCTGAACGCGTTCCAGATATTCCAGATTATTGGTGATGACCGCGCCACCTTCGCCAGAGGTAATCAGTTTGCTGGATTGGAAACTGAAGGCGCCGAGGTCGCCCATGGAGCCGGCCCCCTTGCCATTCCATTTTCCGCCGTGGGCGTGCGCGCAATCTTCGACAACTTTGAGATTGTGCTTTTTTGCGATACGCAAAATCTCATCCATATCAGCAAAACGCATTCCGAGGTGAACCGGAAGGATGGCTTTCGTTTTTGGAGTAATCGCGCGTTCGATTTGTTTTGCGTCGAGACAATAGGTGTCTGGATCAATGTCCACAAACACAGGGACTGCATTAACGAGCAAAACCGGGCCAACGGTGCCTTCCCAGGTGTACGCCGGAACGATCACTTCGTCGCCGGGCCGGATATCGATAGCTTTCAATGCGGCCTGAATCGCTACGGTTCCGGTGTTAACGCATTGCCCGTATTTCGCGGTGTGCGCGGCGGCAAATTTCTTTGCGAAGGCATGAGCATACTTACCGGGAAAAGGCTGGCCGCCCCACCGGGAGCTGTCCAGCACATCTTGAAGATTGCGGGCCTCTTCCTCTTTTCCGAGCGGCCAAACTGGAAACGGAGTCGTTCGAACCGCATCGCCGCCGGTAATTGCAAGTTTCCCCATGCTGCCTTCCTCCAGGTAGCTACTGAGATTTATGCCGTGTCAGGATTCGGCAACAAAACATCGCGCACGATGGCGTTGAGATCACTGCATGCTGCGATGAACTGCCGCAATGTTCTTCGTGTGGGGCCGAAGGAATCGAACTCGGCAATTGAAAGTCCATCTTCCGTATAGGCACGCCGGAAATCGGTAAAGTGCTGCGTTAGACCCTCAACAATTTGCGAAGGAACTTCTTGATCGATTCGTGGAATTACTTCAATCTGGCTGGCGTTGAAGCGCTTCTGCCACGCATAGGGAGGCGAAATAACCACCTCACCTCCAATGAATTCGCTCCAGTGCATGTGATTGCGGAATGCTGCGGACAGCAAACGAATGCGGTAACCGCGATTGCGAAAAAGGTTATAAGTCTTCTTGAAAACAGCGACGCCGGCCCACTCCAGATAGCCGGGGTCCACGGAAATATTTTCTCTTTCCAACAAAACTTTAAGCCAGTCGTCCAGGCGTCCAACCATAATGGTGCACACTGGACCCATCGTTTTTATTTCCTGGCCTTCGCGTTCCCGGCGTTTCAATCCGCGCTCCACGGCTTCTGCCACTGCAACGCACTGCGGCAGAGTAAAACAGACGGTGGCATTAATGCTGATGCCACGATAGGTGGCTTCTTCAATGGCGGGAATGCCCTCTTTGGTGACGGGGATTTTGACAATCATGTTGGGAGCAAGCTGGTTGAATTCTACGGCCTGTTCCACGATGGCGCGCGCATCGCGATAGAGTCGCGGATCCGTTTGAATCGAGAGTCTTCCGTTGCGGCCGTGATGCGCATCGAAAATCGGTTTCAGCAGCGCGGCACTCTCAGCGGAAATTTCACGGACTAGCTGCCAGCCTAACTGATCTTCGGTGGCGTGAGGCATTTCCTCGATCAATTGCCGGATGCGCGGGGCCCAGCGGGCCATTTCTTTCTTTAAAACTCCCACGACGATTACTGGATTGCAGGTCGCGCCGACGGCGCCGTGACTGATGGAATATGACAACTCTTCGAGCGATGCAGAGTCGTTCCAAAGACTCGTGGGCGTGGTTAGGGTCATCTTATGCAGCGGGCTTTTGTAAGACGTCGCGGTTGTTTCGGTCATACGCTCTCGCTACGATCTTGAATTTGGGGCAACGAATCACGCTGCGGCATGTTGAGCCGCGATTTTTACTGGCTGTTTTTGCAAATGAGAGGCTTCCGCAGCCGCTGCGATAGCCAATGCGCTGATTCCATCGTGCCCCGATACACGCAGCGGCTTGTCATGCAAAATGTTGTGCACGAAGTCACGCATTTCAAGCACGTAGGAGTCGGCAAATGTCGTCAAGAAATGGTCGGCCAAGTTCTGTAGGCCGCCATTAGCGCTCAGAAATACAGCGGGAGTCTGTTGGAGCGCGCCAACGAAGATGGCTCCTTTGGAACCGACAATTTCGGTGCGCACGTCGTAGCCGTAAACGGCTTGCTGGTAAGATTCGATATTGCCGATGGCGCCGCGCGCGAACTTCAGATTTACGACGCTGGCCACGACGTCGCCGTACTGAGCAATTTCCGGGCGAATTGAGCAGGTGGTGTGGGCGTGCACCTCAGTAACTTCATCACGCATCAGCCAGCGAGCCAAATCAAAATCGTGAATGGTATTGGTGTAGAAGAGCATGCCGTTAACGCCGGATTGGAATGCGGACATTGGCGGAGCATCTTTGTCGCGACCGACGGATTTAAAAATTACCGGCTCGCCGATTTCACCGTTTTCAATGCGCTTCATGGCGGCTGTATATCCCGGATCGTAACGGCGCATAAAGCCAATCTGCATGCGCACGCCGGCTTTTATAACTTCCGCCACGGCCGCTTCAGCATCAGCCATTGTTAATGCGATGGGCTTTTCACAGAAGATATTCTTGGCCGCTCGTGCCGTGGCTGTGATGGCACCAGCGTGAAACTTATCTGGAGTAGTAATTACGACGGTGTCTACATCCTTGCAGGCGAGCATGTCGTCCAGGTTAGTGAAATATTTGTCGATCTCCAGTTCGCCGGCAGTTTGCCTGGCTCGCTCTGGAAAGGGATCGGCTACGGCGACGAGCCGTGCCTCCGGCACCAGGCGGCGAAGATTTTCGGCGTGGCGTCTGCCCATTTCTCCGACTCCGACTACGCCAACTCCTAATTTCCGCATTTGCAAAGCTCCCGAGATTCGACAGTGGACATCGTCAGAGCAATTCAGCGAGCAGCGCGTTCTGCTCCAAGTCCGCTCACAACACCGCGCAGGTATTTCAAACTCGCGGCTACACTCTCGACGGGAGGAATCGGTGTGGCGCCAAACTTTACGTCCTGCTCCACTACCGACCATCCGGAATAGCCATTTTTTACCAGCGTTCGAAAGAACGCCGGGAAATCAATGTTTCCCTGCCCAATAATGGTAAAAACTTTATGTTCGATGGCTTCCTCGAATGTCCATTTCTTACGGCGTGCTTCTTCCAAAACACGGGTGTTGCAGTCCTTGATATGTACGAACCGCAATTTATCTTTATATTTTTGGGCTTCCGTCACCGAATCACCGTGGCCGTAGACGCAATGTCCGGTATCGAGGCATAGCCCGACGTTGGTGTGGGAGGTAGCGTCGTAAAAAAGCTCGCACTCCTCAGGGGTTTCGACATAGGTGGCCACGTGGGGATGAAATACCAGATCAAGACCGAATTCATTGGCTACTTTTTCAGCATCCGCGACAATTTTGCCCACGTGCTTCCACTGGTCGGCATTTAAAGTGGGGCAATCCTTGTCGTAGGCCCTGCCGGAAAATGCGTTTCGCTCCGGCGACTGGTCATCGGCCATGACCAGGAACGGTGCTTTCAGAGCCGCGAGCAAGCCGCCAACTTTGCGGATTCGTTCGATGCACGCAACGCCGGCGGCCGGGTCGGTCATCTTCACCGGCACGAAGGACGCCAAGAGTGTCAACTTTCTTTTGTCCAACTGAGGTTGCAGAACTTTTGCATCGGTTGGAAAGAACCCGTACGGGCCTAATTCCGTTCCGGTGTAACCAGCGGACACCATCTCATCCAACATTTTTTCGTAGGATTGCTTCCACGATGGCCCGGGATAATCGAGGACGCCCCAACTGTCGGGAGCAGAGGCAAATAAGAACCTGTCTTTTAAACCACTCATTCAATCATTCCTTTCGCAAACGCATTTAACAAAATATTTTCCCGGTTAGGTCCATGGCTCCAAAACGACCTTCATGGACTCGGGCTCAATTGATTTTTGCACTGCGGCATGCACATCACGCAACCTATATCGATGCGAAACAAATTCGCCGAGTGGATACTGTTTCTGGTAACGAGCCATCTGACGCATGCCCGGTCCATAAGCTGCGGGCTCCTCACCACCCACGGACAGGATGCGAGCGTTCCTGGCGCACAAATGACGGTGTGGACTAAAAGAAACTTCACCAAGGTCTGAAAAATTTCCCGCTTCGACCATCAGGCCACTGATGCGCAACATTTCAAGCGCTTCCGGCACAGCCGGCGGCACGCCAGCACACTCGATGACCACATCGGCGCCGCGTCCGTGAGTCAGGTCCTTAATTATTTGCAAGCGCTCAGACTTGGAAGTCACGGTGGCGTTTATGGTGTGATCGGCTCCCAGACGTTTGGCAAAATCCAGGCGGTAATCCGACAAATCCACTGCGACGATGGTGCCTGCGCCCAACATACGAGCTTTCATCAGAAAACACATACCGAGCGGTCCAACGCCGAGCACTACCACGGTGTCATCGAAGCGGAAAGATTCGCTGGGAAAGACGGACATCTGCTTGGCGCGATCAAGCCCGACGGAAACGGCGAAGATTTCGGTGAGCACCGCAATTTCGGACGGTAGATCGTCGGGGACTTTGACAAGAAAGCTTCCGGGAACGATATACATGTATTGCGACCAACCGCCAAAAAGATGAGGGGCGTTTTTGGCGCTCAGATTATTGCCGTAGTCGGTCATTTTTTCGCAGCAGTAATAGGGGAAATCATGACGACAGTAATAGCATTCGCCGCAGGCCACGTTGGCGCCGACAACTACGCGATCGCCGGGACGTAGCGGAATGCCTTCGAAGTCGCGGTAAGTTCCATCGCCGCCGATGGTCTCGACGATTCCAACGTTTTCATGACCTTGAATGATTGGAAATTCCAGGTGCCGGTCGCCGTATTGGGTGGTGAAGCCCTGAAAGGTGTGTTTGTCAGTGCCACAAATGCCAGACATGAGCATCTTCACGATCACGCAACCCGGAGCAGGCTCTGGCAGCGGAAATTCGCGCAACTCATAGCGACCAGGCTCAACCAGAGTCGCGGCAAGAACAGTTTGGGCAGACATAGCTATTCTGAACATCCTTGGTCAGCGAACTGATTCAATGGAGAAAGCGAGCCGCAGAAGGCGGTTCATTCATTCGCGGTCTCCAGCGTGATTCAGTGCTGCTGCTCGTTGTTGGTTAAAAATTAAACTTCAAAGACAGCTGTCCAATACGTGGTGAGGCTACAGAGGTCGCCTGTCCAAAATTGCTGGCAAGGAAATTCCCCTGAACGAAATTAAATTGGGTGTGATTAAAAATGTTGAAAAACTCGGCGCGAAACTGCAAGGTCATTTTCTCGGTCAACTTGGTATCTTTTAAAAGGGCCATATCCCAATTATTCGTCCCAGGCCCATGGAAAGATCGTCTCGATGCGTTTCCAAGTTGACCCAAAGCCTCTTGGGAGAAGCCCGAAGTACTGAAATATGGACCGTTTCGCGGGTCATGGATCTGGATGGGTCCGCCGATATAATTGGGAACGTCCAAACCCAGTGGAATCGGACCGGCGAATTGTGTTCCCAAAAGTGATTGGTTGTCGCCTTCATAAATAATCACGGGAAGTCCGGTAGCAAATCGGGTAATTCCGCTCAAAGCCCAACCGGAGGTCAAGCGATTGGAGACAAGCTTGTCGAATGGCAGGGCATAGTTGTAGCTGACAACAAAGTTATGGGTGGCGTCATAGGCAGACAGGCCTATGCTTTGCTTTGGATTCATGAAATTAAGTTGCTCGCCATAACCAGAAGCATTGTCAAGAGCTTTGCTGAACGTGTATCCGGCCAACAGTTGCAGCCGCCCGGAAGTGTGACGCAAGCTGAACTGCAGTGAGTTGTAACTCGACTGCCCACCGGAGATAAAGTAGCCGTCACTCTGAAAAAGTGGTCCAAAAATTGGCAAACGAACGTTGAAGTTGCTTTCGTTGCTGGGACCGCAGCCCGGAGTCGACAAGCACAACTGGGGGTTGGCAGGATTGGCTTCCATCGTCGTCAACAAGCGATGGCCTTGCGACCCCACATAACTGACCATCAAAAGGGTGGCTGCTCCGAATTGACGCTGGAGGGAAAGGTCGTAGTTCTCGGTGTAAGGGAGCCGGTTCTTGTAGTAGAAACCTGGTGAGCTTCCGATCGGCGTAAAATTCGCCCAATTCACGTTGTTGTCTGGATTTTTTGCGCTGACATTCAACGGCGGGAATACCACGGGATATTTCTGGCCAGGCACGCCATTGTCCGTCCGGTCCGCAAACGGATCAGAGAATTGTGGCGCGCTACCAGTGTAGAAAAAACCGTAAGGCGAATCGCCAATCTCATTGAAATTTGTCGCGCCTTCAAATGCGGTGTAAAAAAGACCGTATCCAGCTCGGATGCTGGACTGCCCCGCTCCCCCTGTAATTTTTCTAAGCCAGCCATTGTCGAAATTCGGCGCATACGCTAGGCCAATACGCGGCCCGAAGTTGTTGTAGCGCGTGGGGGCCAAGCCGGCCGGAATTCCAGGATCCCCCGGGAACACCCATCCTCTTGGTGAGCCGGGAAAAACGACGGATTGCAATCCAGGCACGATTGTTTCGATTTGGTTGTGCTGCTCGGACCACGGCGTGCTCACATCCCATCGCAAACCATAGTTCAAGGTCAGGTTGGGGCGCAGACGCCAACTGTCTTGAGCGTAAGCTCCAAAATACTTGGAGCGACCATAGGACGGCAGAGCTTGGCCTTGAATATAAAATACTGGAGCTCCAAGGACAAAATCAGCGAAGTCAATACCCGTTTCTGAACCATCAAATTGGAAATTGCCGTTGAGCACGTTAGAAATGCGTTCGACCAACTGGTTGTAATGAAAACTCGCGCCAAACTTCAACGTATGCTTTCCCACGATTTTGCTAAAGTTATCGACAACTTGATAGGTGTTCTCTTGTAGCCGGATCGGCCGACTCGGAACGCCCATAACCATTCCGGACTGAAGAAAGTCGATTTCAGGCACACCTTCAATCTTTGGACCTAGCGGGATGATGCCGGTATTTCCACCGTTGGTGAATCCTAAAGAAGCAAGCGTTATTCCCGTTCCCCCCTTGGGTTGATTGAAGGCGTTATTCACGCGCACGAAGCCGACGCGGAACTCGTTCACTGTCGAATTTCCAAATGTTTTCGTATGGCCTAAGGCTATGGCTTGGGTTTGGCCGGTGCCTGCGGCGTCAAATCCCGGCACATTGGCGGTGGGATACGGGTTGTCCAGCGTATAGCGATCCCACAAATAGTACCCAAAAAACGTTCCAAATCTCGTATTGGCGTCAACCCGGCCGCTGGTCTTGTTGTCGTTCACACGTTGCGAGAACCCTGCGCTGGAGAAAACCGCATTGCCACTCGAGTCCGTCCCCGTCGGTGTCGGGAAATATTTCCCATTGATAATATTTTGCGATATCGGAGAAATTGCAGCCGCCGGAATTTTCGCGTTGGGAAAAACGCAAAGCGCGCTGCTGGTGCATCCGACGAAATAATAAGGTTCGCCCGGGGTTACCAAGTATCCCAATTTCGTTGAAAGCTGGCTTGCCCACGTAGTGGCTGTGAGCGGGATACTTTTGTTAAGTTTCGCCGCCAATTGCGGAGCAGAAAAATCTCCGCTGAGCTCGGCGGCCGAGGGGACACTAATCTGCCCTGAACTCACACCTTGGACGATGCGATTTCCTTGATAGTCAGCGAAAAAGAATATTTTGTCGCGCTTGATCGGCCCCCCAGCGGTCCCGCCAAACTCATTTTGATGATAGGCCCCACGTGCCGTATCGAAAAAACCCTTCGCGTCTAAGCTAGTGTTTCTTAGAAACTCGAAGGCATTCCCATGTAGCGAATTTGTTCCCGATTTGGTGATGACGTTAATCTGGCCGCCGCTGTAATTGCCGTATTCCGCGTCGTAATTGTTCGTAAGAATCCGGAATTCCGCGAGAGAATCCAGATTGGGGATGACCGACGTTCCCCCATAGGCCGATTCTTTCACGCTGATTCCGTTTAAAATAAAACCGTTGCTGGCTTCTCTTTGCCCGTTTACGGAAAGGGCGCCCGAGTTCAGGCTGCCAGACACGGCTGGTTCCGCAAAACCCGCAGACGTGAACGCGCCGTATTGACCGGCGTAGCCACCCGTCAGACCCGACGGCTGCGACACCACGCCGGGTTGCAATGCCAACAGGTCGGTGTAGCTGCGCGACACCAAGGGAACATCGGTCATCTCCTTACCTTCGATCACTTCGCCCATTTGGGTGTTGGCGGTTTCCACGTGAAGCGCGCTACTAGAAACTTCGATTTTTTCGGTGGCCTGGCCAACGTGCAGCGTAACATCGCTGACTTGCTTGTCGTTCACGTCGAGGATGATGTCAGTCTGAACGAAAGTCTTGAAACCGTCTTTACGCACTTCGATGGTGTACTTGCCCAACGGAAGGGATTGGAAGGAATAAAAGCCTTGGCCGTTGGTGGTTTGTTCTGCCGCCACCTGTGTGCCTATATTCGTTGCGGTTACGATGGCGCCTTCCACAGCGGCGCCCGTCGGATCTGTTACGGTACCCGAGATGCTGGCAGTGACGTCCGCAAAAATCTGACCTGACGAAAATAAAAGAACAATCGCGAAAAACAAAGCGCCAAACCATTTTGCCTGTCGCATCGATAGCATTGTTCCTCCGGATGTAAAGGACGTAAAGCACTTCAAAGCCAAAAGATGGCCGAGTAGCTGCCAAGAAACCCTTTAAGAACCTGAGCGCTGGTCGCAGGCCAGCAGTTATAGCAATAAGCCTTCTAACCGGTTATTTGTTCGAGGTGTATTTACATTGCTGCGGTTTATAGTGCAGCGCCCGACGTTTTGTCAAATGCAAAATTCAAAAGATGGTCACTTGCACCGCCAATTGGTTTATTTTTTCTTACAGAATCCGTGAAGGAGCAAGAAGAAAGATCAGAATAAAAGTCGAGCTCGAAAAAACCATCTAACCGATTATAAAGCGGCAGCACGCGCAACGTTTGAGAATTGAATCTTGGGGGATTCTCTTTATGTGACGCGAAGGGATGTCTGCAGCGACATCAGGGCGTCGCAGGTTTATCTGGATGTCCAGCCGCCATCAATAAGCATGGTGTGTCCTGTAATGAGCGCTGCCGCCGGCGAGGCTAGAAATATCACTGCTCCGGCTACGTCCATCGGCTGGCCGACACGATGCAACCCTGCGATGCGTTCGACCACATCGGCGCGAAAAGCCGGATCGGAGAGTGCTTCTTCCGTTCCGGGGGTGGCGATGAAGGTCGGGGCGACGGCGTTTACGGTGATGTTTTGTGGGCCCCACTCCACTGCCAAGCATTTCGTTAATTGAGAAATTGCGGCCTTGCTGGCGCAATACACCGATTCCGTGGGCAACGCCGCGAAAGCTGCTTGCGAACTCATATTGATGATTTTGCCGCCGCCGTGCCGAACCATAATTTTGGCGGCGGCCTGACTGGCAAAAAATGTCGATTTTAAATTCAGCGTGAGGGTGGTATCAAATTCGGACTCAGACACATCGGCAGCCAGATTCGTAAATCCACCGCCAGCATTGTTGACGAGGATATCCAATTTCCCGAAAAACGCTTCGGTGTGCTCCAGGGCGCGGAAGATTTCATCGAGGCGCATCACATCCATTTGTAAAGGAAGCGCACGCCGCCCCATCGATTCGATTTGTCGGGCCAGTTCAACTCCCGTAGCCTTATCGCGTAACCCCAAAGCGACATCGGCGCCCGCGTGCGCAAGCGCCAGAGAAATTGCCCGCCCCAAGCCACGCGCCGCTCCGGTCACAAGCGCGACCTGGCCGGTCAAATCAAAACTAGGGTATTCAGTCATGTAATTCGCCATCCCAATCGCTATCGTTAAGAACGAGTTCGTTTCAGGCCAAGCACTCTTTGAGCTCTTGCCAAAACACTTCCACACTCTTCGGTCTTTGCTCCTCCAAAGGCGCAAAGGCGCGTACAAAAAACTCCTGCCATCTATCAGGAGCCCCCGGGACGAGCGCTGCGAGTTCTGGGAACGCCACTCCTAAGATCGCGCCGCGCAGCGTCGAGTAGTCCGTTCCTACAAACGGCACGGTACCGCACAACGATTCATACGCAATGACGCCCAACGCCCAAACGTCCCAGCAAGGAGAAATCGATTTGCCTTGAAGTTGTTCGGGCGACATATACCGCATCGTCCCGACCAGTACTCCCGTGGCCGTTGCACCGCTGTCATGAGTGAATTCGGCCAGGGTTTTCGCAATTCCAAAGTCAGTGATCTTTACGAGTTCGAGTGTGTTCGGTCTAGATAGAAATATATTCTCCGGTTTCAGGTCGCGATGAACCAGGCCCCGTGCGTGCGCAGCTCCAATTCCGGCACAAATGCCTTCAAACAATTCCAGCGTGCGCTCGGCGCTCAAACGTGTTTTCTGACGCAATTCCTCGCGCAGGGTAACCCCTTCCAATAGTTCCATGACCAGGAATACGCGCTGGTTCGCATCTACGCCAAAATCGTGAACTGTCACCACGTTCGGATGCGCGAGGCTGGCGGTCACACGTGATTCCTGGCGAAACTTTTCCATGGCGCTTTGGTTCGCGAAAAGTTCATCGCGAATCATCTTTACCGCAACGGTGCGGTTCAAAGAAACATCTGTAGCGCAATAAACTTTGCCCATTCCTCCCTGGCCAAGCCGCTTTTCCAAACGGTAGCGTTGGCCAAGCATTCGCGGAGTTGGGACCAGCGTGAGTAACGAATCATCTTTTTCGCATGTGGTGGTTCCGGTGTCGTAACAAACCCCGCACACCGGACACTCCTCAAGGGAGCGGCCGAGCATCGCCGAGGCACCACGTATCAGCAAGAGCGCCACCGCACTCGCTACACTTTCCAGGAGGGTCGTGTCTTCGGTGCTGTAAGGTTCCTCGGATCGTTTTGCGCCGACCACAATTAATGCCTCTGTGCTGCCTTCCGCCAGTGCCACTGGCACTAACAAATCGATGCGCGCGCTGTGCAGAAAGTCTTTATCCACTTGCGGCA
Organism: uncultured Acidobacteriota bacterium; assembly: GCA_963733775.1. Taxonomy (GTDB): domain Bacteria; phylum Acidobacteriota; class Terriglobia; order Acidiferrales; family UBA7541; genus Acidiferrum. Next base: position 119,966 of record CAVTEE010000010.1, read on the forward strand.
ACTGCTGTCCCAGCCAGCCGCTCTCGGCCAGCATGATCGGTACCGGGCGATCCAGCATGCGCACTAGTGGAACCAATTTGTTGGTGGCCGGCAAATCAGCGGTCAGCGAACCGGTGGGCGCCGCGGCCACGACGCGATACAACGATTCCGCAGGCTTGCGCACCAGCAACGCACAGAATTCCGCGTGGAGCGCCTCGGCTACGCGAGTCACAACACTGGGCGCCACCTCCTCGATATTCGCGGCGTGGCGGATGTCCTCCACAACTTGTCTAAACAGTTTTTGCGCATCATATTTGTCACGAAAAAATCTGCGGTCCAACCCGGATAGCCACGTTTGCCGTTGCCCGTATGCCAAACCGGCTACCGCACAAATAGCCACGTACACTGCCCCGTGCGATTTCAAAACTTCAAATAGCGGTTCGTTTCCATGAAGGATCAGATCCATTGCCAACAATCCTGCGGCCATCACCGGCAGCGCCAGGAGAAAACGCCGGGCCATGGCGTACTGCAAGCCTCTTCGAATGATGACCCGTACGTCGAACAATCGCTGCCGCAAAATCGCGTATGCAAAGGAAAACGGAAAAATCAGTGCCCCGAGATTGGACACTAAAGTGGCGGTCGGAGAGTCCCAGAATTGTGACAACACCGGATTCGTTTCCAGGGCCGCCGACTCAACCACTCTGGGCAGATAGAACACCATTCCCAGGAGCGCACCGTAGGAGACAACGCGGAATCGGCGGCGGTCAGTCACTAATTCCAATCGCCAGTAATTCACCGGTATGACAACCACTGCAATTAACAGGTATAGGAGGCTCTGCAGTCCAAATGCGGTTAACACCCATCTGGGCGCCAAACCGCTCAAATGGCCCGGGTCATAAACGGTTCGAGCCAACAGATACAGGGAGTACATCATCGCTACCAGCGGCCCTACAACGAACAGCACCCAAATCCATCGTTTAGTAAATAAAGTTTTTGGAAATAGGCAGAAAAATCCCGCCAGGAGCGGCGTGCGAATCGCAGCGCTCACATGCACCAGCATTACCGCTATAGCCAGCACAGATGGCAGCGCACGCACGGAGGCCGCCAGTCCTTCCGGGAACGGTTCGTACACCGTAGCCATGGCCACCAGCACCCATCCGCCTAATCGCGACACCATGTCCTTCGGACGGCTGAATACAACGAACAGGCCAATCACCAGCGTGATGAACTTGTTGGAGAGGAAAATAATCTGCGAGGTTTTCGCCGCGCGGTCGAGTTGGTCCCAAACTCGCCCGTGAACGACCATCTTCAGATCAACGGGCTGTCCCGCGCGCTGCACCCGAATTGCGATGGGCTTGTCGCGTTCGAAATTCATGCGTTGCGCGAACCAGTCGACTTCGGTCCCGATACGTTGCCCGTTAACTTCCGACAACACGTCGCCGACAAACAGCCCGGGACGTTCTGCCGGCTGAGCCCAGATTGCGGTCACTATCACCCGCTCGGCTTTGCCTATTACATCGACTCCGTCACCTGCCAAGCCGAACAGGATGTAGTATCCAAGATAAAAATTTCCAACAACGCTGATGGCGGCGATTGCTAAGAGTAGCCACGGATATCGTGAGTTTGCCATGCCGTTCGTCGCGGAGCGGGTGGGAGTGGCACGATTATAAGCGCATTGACGTGGTTTTTAACAAAGGGAAGTTTCGAGTCGGCTGTTCATCTAAATCAAAATAGGTCTTCGTAGGTTTGTCAGGCACGCTCAAGATCGGCCGTGTCCGGTTCCAAAAACAACATTCAGGTTTGTGGCTTCTGCGAACGAGCGGAAGTCGCGGTCTCGGGTGATGAGGGAAATGCCGTGATCAATGCAATTCTGGGCGATCAGCGCATCGCCGAATCTGGCCTTGCGGCGCTTTGCGAGCACCTTAGCCCGCAACGCACCCGCCCTTTGCCAATAACCGGATGCGATCTCGATCAGAGGCACTTCTGCAATTGTTTCGGCAACATCGGAAGGAAGCTTCGGGTCGCTTAAAAGCTCAGTGAGCACGACGGGCACCATTACCAACTGGCGATCCTCCAAGGCGCGGTCGAGCCAATCCGTATCTTCACCACGGCTCCCTTCCAAAAACGCAACCCACGTGCTCGTATCCGCCGCGATCACCGGTCAGCCTTCAGCTCGGCGACGGTCCGCGAGAACCGAACCTTGCCTCGGAGTTTGCGCAAGCGAGCATAGGTCCGCGAGGCCGCAACCAGCTGTAGCCCAGTACGGACAGTCTGGGTAACACCAGCGCCGCTTGCTTCTTGAGCCCTTTCCAGAAGCTCCAGCGGCACCTCTACCGTAATCTTGCGCGTAGGAGCCATATGTCGTTCAGGATACCATACTCGATACCAGCATTGAATATGGCCTTTCGTACCGGCTTAAGATGCAGCAATGCCGGACGGTTTTAGGAAAAGGAATTTGGCTGGGAGGCCTGGACTCGAACCAGGATAGCCAGATTCAGAGTCTGGAGTCCTACCAATTGGACGACCTCCCAGCCGGGAGGAATAAAAAGGAATCGTGACACATCCGGCTGTGCCGGCAGCCACGATTCATTCTACCTAATTTAATCGGGATTGCTGAGGGCGTCAACCAATCGGCGGGCACTTTCCGCAGTTATCTAGATGATTCGATGATGCAGGCTCCAGCAGTATTCTTGATGGTCGAGATACCGCGGCAATGCTGATCATGGCACGACTGGTTTCATCCGGCCGCGATCGATCACGTACTCAACGTTGCCCCATACTACGTGATTGGACGCAAAGCTCGCGGCCCACACTACAAAATGTATGGCGTCCCACAACGGTACGAGCCACAAGCGGCGGTGCACCACTCCGTCACCAACTACCGATACGCCTACGAGCCAGGCCATTGTTAAGCGCAATACCAAATACGTGAGTAAGTACGAAGCAGCGATCCAGTGCGCGGGCGCGAGCGCAGCGACGGCGATGACCCACGGCAGTCCCTGCGTAAATAGCAGGGCGGCATACGAAGCTGGGCGGCACAAACGGACAGTGCGAGCCCAACGCAACTGATGTTGCCAAAAACTGCGAAGCGTTCGCGCGGCGTACATGGTCGCGACGGTTTCATGAGAAAGCACTACGTGTCCGTGCGCCTGGGCGACGCGGCGTCCAATCTCGTAATCGTCTGCCAGGAATGCGGCGATGGCTTCAAAGCCGCCAATCTTTTGTATCCAGGATTTTGTGGTCGCTACAGAAGCGCCGAGTGTAAATTTGACGCCTTCCGTCCACGCGGCCATCAGGACGCCCGCGAAAAAATCACCGGAGGCACCGACGGCTTCGAGTTCGGCATAAAGATCATTCTGCGCGATGCTCCGGTAAAATGACGTCACAGCTCCGACATTTTCTTCGCGCAACGGCGCCACCACGTTGCGAAGATAGTTCGGGCCCACGCGCACATCGCCGTCACTCAGCGCCAAAACTTCATACTTAGCTTCACGGGTTAAGCGCACCAGGTTGTTGACCTTTTGATTGGCACCGAAGAATTCCGCGCCAATCAACAAGTTGATGTGTCTCTGTGGATAGTCAGCAATCAACTGCGTTACAACGGCTATCGCCGGGTCGCTTTCTTCGTTAACGGCAAAAAGAATTTCGTACTCGGGATAATCCTGGATGCAGAAACTGGCGTAATTCTCGTAGGACGCAAAGTCGACGCCGTGCACTGGCTTCAAGATACTCACCGGGGGCTCAAATGTTGGCATTGAAGGAGCCTGCGCTTTGGCGCTGCGAGAAAAGGACAACGCGGCAAAAATGGCCAGCAGGTAATAGATCAAGGGAAAAATAGCGACTACGAGAACCGCGACGACCCATCCGTGGTGGAGATGAATCATGGTCGCTTGCTCATGTTGGAATTATCCGGCAGCCACGACGGCCACGCCTATGCAAACTAGAAGGACGCCGGCCCAGCGGACGCCGTTCACGTCTTCCTTTAAAATGTATTTCGCGCCAAGCGTGCCGACCACATAACTCAAAGCTGAGGCAGGAATCACGAGGCTGATCGGCTCCCACGACAACAGCACCATCAACAAATAGAAAGATAAGGCCATCAGCGGGACGCCCACCCAAAACCATCCGTTGCGAAAAGCGCGACCCAAAAAGCGGATGACCTGTTGGATTCGCAAATGGTCCGGAGCGCCAGCTTTTTTCATGCCGTAGGTTACGGCCAGTTCACCCGCGGAGCCAGAGAGCACAAAAATCGCGAGCGTAGCAGCGGTGCGAATCATTGGACGGCCTCGACGACAGCACTGGTGCTGGGTTTGGTTTGTCCCACCAAAAATACGCCGGCACAAATGAGCGCTACGCCGATCCAACGCCGTGGAGAAACCGTCTCGCCAAGCAATATCATCCCCACAAAAGTCACGGCTACGTAGCCAAATGCTGATGCGGGCATAACGTAGCTATAGTCCGCCCAACTTAGCACGGTCATATTGGAAAGCATGAAGCCGATCAGAAAAAGGATGGCGAGCCAGATGGTTTTGCTGGTCATGGCGAGACGAAAGGCTTGAAATAGTCCGTCTTGAGTCAAGGTGACCGGACCAATTTCCGACATGCCGCGCTTCAGCAGCGAATCGCCCGTGGTGGCGCACACCATCATGACGAAGACCATTAGCAGCGTCTTCAAACGGAGCTTTCGCTCGTGGGACATTTTTTATTGGTTAGTCGCTGCCGGAAGCCGACGGCGACTGCGGGACTGCGACCAAGGGCTTACCCCTGCCGCCGTCGTCGCCACCTTCGCGGGCCCACTTCAATCGTTCCGCTCGCAGTGCCAGAAACTCGGTAGCTTCGTGGTACAAGCGCTTGCGCTCGTGACCGTCCCAGAGAGCTTCCTTCACGATGCGCCACACCACTTTCGGACGGAAATAATATTCGTCGTAAAAGCGGTTTACTCCGGACATCATTTCGGCCTTGGAGAGATGCGGATATTCGATATGCGGTAACTGGTGTCCACCCATGTCCGCCAATGCTTCGATCTTGAGGAAGCCTTCCTTGGCCATGGAATCGTACAATTCCGTGCCGGGCATGGCATGCGCGATGGAAACCTGAATGGTTTCGGGATCGAGTTCCTTGGCGAAGTCGATAGTTTTCTGAATGGTCTCGCGAGTTTCGCCGGGCAGCCCGATGATGAAATCGCCGTGAACGCGAATACCAACTTTGCGGCAATTCTTCATGAAGGTGCGGGCCATTTCCACAGTCGCGCCCTTTTTGATGTTTTTCAAAATTTGCGGATCGCCGGATTCGAATCCGACGATGAACAATCGCGCGCCAGCATCGGCCATGGCTTTCAGAGTGTCGTAATCACTGTGCACGCGGGCCGTGGAGGACCACTGAAATTTCAGCGGCTTGAACTCGGTGCAAAGATCTAGGACGCGGTCCTTGCGGATGTTGAAGGTGTCGTCGTCGAAGAAAATTTCTTTCATTTGCGGAAAATATTCGATGGCTTGCTTTACTTCGCGCGCCACGTTTTCGGTGGAACGGGTGCGCCACGCATGTCCGGAAATCGTTTGGGGCCACATGCAGAAAGTGCACAACGCCGGACAGCCGCGAGTGGTGTAAAAGGACACGTAAGGATTCAGGAGAAACGGCACGTTATAGCGCTCAATTTGCAGATCGCGCTTGTAAATATCGGTGGCGAAGGGCAAGGCGTCGAGTTCCGCGGTGTGCAATTGCTCGCGAGGCGGGGTGTGGACAATCTTGCCGTCTTTGCGGTAGCTGACGCCCATTATTTCACTGAGCGGTTTGCCGTGCGCGTATTCGACGACGGAATGGTCGAATTCACCGCGAGTCACAAAGTCGATATCTTCGCTGGCCATCAGCGTTTCATCGGGCTTGATGTGGCCGTGCGGCCCGACGAAGGCAATCTTCATGCTGGGATTGGATTCCTTAATCTTGCGTATGAGCTTGATGTCGCTCTCGAATCCCACCGTGGAAGTAAACAAAATGAGGAATTCGTAGTCTTTGCAAATCTGCACGGTCTGCTGCCAGTTGACCTTGTGCGGCGAGGCATCGAGCAGACGACTTCCCGGAATCATGCCGGCTGGATAGGTGAGCCAAACGGGATACCAATAGGATTCGATCTCGCGCGTTGCGGGCCAGCGAGAGCTTGCGCCGCCGTCGAAATTTTCAAAACTCGGCGGGTTTAACAGCAACGTTTTCATTACATCAGGCATTCTTAACCCTCAGCTTCGTAGATATCGATGGATACTGCGCAAGCTTCAACGTCACGGAGTCCCCGGTTAATCTGGTCGGACCCAGGCCCAAACACTAGCTATAAGTTTAACTGAATTAGAGTGATCCCCTCAAAACTTTCTCCCATTGGGTGCTATCGCGCATCAAGCGGTTAAATACAGCAGTGAGTGGGACTTGCAAGCAAAGCCGCCGGACACCTAAGGACTATTTGCTAGAGTTTGAAATTGTTGGTTTTGCATTTTGGACGTCGGCGACAGATAACAAAATTCGCCCCCAAATCTGGTCCAGCCAGTCAAAATGCGCGGGCTTCATCAGAACAGAACGGAGGCAGGTGATGGTCTGGCGGTCACGCTTCATGTTTGGCGGAAGGTTCGGGAACAAATCGATGGGTAGATCGGCGAGGGCCAGATGCAGATCTCGCTTGGCAGCCGCCTCGAAAATCTGCCGCGAAAGAAGCGAAGTAGTGCTCACGCTTTCGGCGCGTAATGCAAAAATCACTATGTCCAACTCTGGCGCGAAAGGTGTGATGAAGCGTTTGTCGGCGAGTAGTCGGTCATGCAGCGTTCGTGCCGCTTCCCTGCCCTTGGCTAAACCTCGAGCAAACTCCCCTCGCTTCGTTAGCGGCAAGAGTTTTTGCGTAGTCCACAAAGCCGCCGCGGCCGCACCGGGACGAGAGCACTCCAGACTGATCTCGCCAAGGTGCAAGTCGGTCGAAGTGAAGTAGGTATAAGGAGAATTGTGCTTGTACCAGCGGCCGGCTGCGGGATCTTTGAACAAAATGCATCCGCACCCATAAGGCTGCAAACCGTGCTTGTGGGGATCAATAGCGATGGAGTCGGCCTCGCCCATCGCAGCGAAGGCCTTTTGAGTATCCGGTTCCAAATTTTCCAGGAGAGTGAAATATCCGCCGAAAGCCGCGTCAGCGTGTATGCGGAAATTGTATTTGGTGCGCATGGCTAGAATTTCGTGCAGTGGATCGACGGAGCCGATCGCGGTCGTTCCCATGGTCACTACCACGGTCCCAACGTCGCCGTGAGCTAACCGTTTTTCAAGAAGTCTCAAATCAATGCGTCCGCGATTGTCGGACGAAATTGTTTCGAATGGTAATTGTAAGACTTTGCTGATGCGTTCGTGAGTGTAGTGCGATTGCGAACTGGCCAAAATTGTTTTTCCTGGCGCGGACTGCCCGGCGACCCACAAGGCCTCGAGGTTGGCCATGGTTCCGCCGCCACACAAATGGCCGAGGAACTTGGTCCAGCCAAACATGGCCGCGATTTGCGCGACGGCCTCTTTTTCCATAGCCGACGTGGCCCGTCCGCCATCGAGCGCATGATTGTTAGGATTGATGGTCATCGCCAAGGTATAGGTAAGTTGTGCCACTGGGTGGGGAGGCTTCAACATCTGGCCAGCGTACAAAGGATGAAAATAGGGGTAATTGTCTCGCAGACGTTCAGCAGCTGCGGTGAGAACGTCCCCGAGCCGCTGCGAGCCCGGCACATCATTTTTAAATACAGGAAGATGTTTGAAACCTTTGTGCAACGTCAGCAGGGCATTCGACAGAAATTCAAGGTGCTTGCTGTTCAGCGGATCTGGTTTTTTTTTGGGGTTCGATTTGTGAGCGGCGGCCGATTTAGACGCGGATTTACTCGATGAGACCTTGCGCGCACTGACTTTTCGTATGGCCACTTTTTTTCTTATTGCCAGACTTTGTTGAGCTGCCCAGCTGTTCGCAACAACTCCAATTGTGCTTGTTGCCGGGCGAAGTTGGCATCCAGATAAGCCATCCAACGCTCGTTCTCGGTGAGCCGCGCCCGTTCCACTTCGCGCAAATTCAATTTGCCTTCGGCATATTGCGATTGAAAAACCGCGACATCCTGCTGCGCCAGCTGCAATTGCAGCCGGGCAACTTCTTTTGTCGCGTCTTTCTCTCGCACGCTTCGGGTCTTCTGGCGCACATCCACACTGACCTCGATTTTTTTATTGCTTAAGCTGGCCTTTGAAGCTTCCAAGTTCACGTCGGCAAGGCCTATATTGGCTCTGGTCTTCGCGCTAAAGATGGGCATGTTCACCTGAATGCCAGCGTTGAAATTATTTCTCTGAAAAGTTTTGAAAAATTGATCGTAATTGTTGAACCTGCCGAGCAAGCTGTATATGCTGACCAACTCCAAGGTCGGAAAATAACCGCGCTTCTCGCCTTTCAAGCGAAATTCCTTGGCTCGCACATCCGATTCGGCCAGGCGGAGGCTGGTGTTATCCTGCATGGCCATCGCGACAAGATTGGCACCCTCTTGTTCCGCTTGCCCCGGCAAATCTTCGGGCAAAACCTCTATCGGAGAATCCGCCGCAAGTCCAATTTGCGCACGCAGAAATACTTCCAATTCATCCTGCCGCCCCTCCAACTGCAAAATGCGTTGTACTACTTGCGCTTTAGTAAGTTGCGCGCGGGTGACTTCGATAGACAATTCAAATCCTTCGCTTTCTCTACCGGTGGTCACTTGCAAAATCTTGTCAGCGCTTTCCTGTTCGGCTCGCAGCAGTTCAAGTGAGTGCCGCACTTTGCCGAGCTCCAGAAAAGCCATCGCGGTGCGTACGATTACGTTATCTCGCACTTCTTCAAGGGCAATTTTTTGTGATCTGGCTTGCTCCTGAAGCTCTTTGGCTTGACCGCGTAAAGGTTCGTTCAATACCTCCTGCGTATAGGTCACATCAAAAATAGCCGGTGCGCGGCCGCCGGGGGTTTCAGGAATTCCGTTGGTATATCCGAGGCCGGAACCTATATACAAATTGGGCATGAACTCTGCTTTGGTAATGAGCGCGGAACGATCGGATAAACGCGATTGGATCTTTGCTAGTTGCAGGTCCTTGCTATTTTGAAGCGCGAGCTCAATGGCACGGCGCAGCGTGAGCGCGGGGGCATCTTGCGCTGACGTGGATTGTTGCGGGGAATCGCCCACAGTTTGTTGCGTGCCATTGCTCATCGCCAATGCGATTTTGGGGGTGGGCGCATTTTGCGCGTAGCACGCAGCGACACCGAATAGGCCCAGTGCGAAAATCGCGCATGGGGCTCCGACAATTCGGGCACGCTTTGACAGAGTGTTTAGTTGAGCCACGGTTGCACCTCATTTGCGTACAACTTGATTTCTAATGAGCCTTTTTTAAATCGCAGACTGTTACTCATACCGCAAAGACTCGATGGGCTGAAGCTTGGCGGCCTGGCTGGCCGGCAAATATCCGAAGAAAAGTCCTGTCGAGCACGACACCACAAACGCTACGATTACGCTAGTGCCCGAAACGGGCACTCGCAAATTTCCCGGTATCAGAGGCTGAATGCTTACCGGAATGGCCAAGCCGATCAAGATGCCCAAGACCGCACCGCCGCCACTAATCAAAAACGCTTCGATCAAGAATTGATAGAGAATTTCCTTGTAGGCGGCACCGATGGCCTTACGTATGCCGATTTCGCGGGTGCGCTCTTTCACGGTTACGAGCATGATGTTCATAATGCCGATTCCGCTGATCAACAGCGCAATGGCCGCAATTACCAACAGAACGACGGTTAGCGCCAGAGAGATGGTCCTCGCCGCACTCAATATGGCCACCAAGGTTTGCACATCGTATTCCGCATCCAAGGGGTGCCTGTTTTTTAACACTTGCGTCATTTCGCGTTCGACGCCAGCCACCGCTTCGGGACTCACTGCCTGCGCATACAACACCCGCAAAACATCTTCGCCGGTGTAATACTTCATCAGACCCAGCGGGATTATTACCGATTCTTTTTGAATTTCCGATAGTCCAAAGGTAGCCACGCGCTCGCGAAAAACTCCTATCACTGTGAATGTCAATTCACCCATGCGAATGGGGCGCCCAATTGGGTTTTCCAATCCAAACACACGTTCGGATAAGTCCTTGGTGATGAGACAGACCTTGCCGCGCGATTCCATGTCTTCAGAATCGAAATAGCGCCCGCGGTAAATCACCAGTCGGCGGATGGTTTGAAAGCCTTCCGTCACTCCAATCAGATTGACCGGCCGCTCCACGCCTGAAACCACCACGGACATCGGAAGCTCTCGCGTTCCGGCAACGGCCACCACTCCAGGCATGGCCCCCATCGCCTCCATGTCGCCCATGGTAATTTCGTGGCTGAGCGGCTCTGCTTTCCCCGCGGCATGCACCATTTCCGCCCAGACGAGATTCGAACCAACGCCTTCAATTTGCGAAATTACGAATTTCTTGCTGGTCAGCGCCACGGTAACCACCAGCACGATGGAAGCGCTGCCGATAATCACACCCAGAGAGGTCAGCGCTGCGCGCAATTTGTTGCTGCGTAGTGCGTCGAAGGCCACAGACACCGTTTCACGCAGATGCATGTTCAGGCCTTCCCAAGGCGTCGCAAAGCTTCCTGCGCGGTTTTGTCTTTGGGATCCGCGTGCAAGCTGGTCGCGTATTCCCGGGCGGCCGCGTCGCGATTGTTTTGATTTTCAAATAAGCGCCCGAGCCAGTCGTGGGCCAGGGCCGGACGTGGATAACCAGTCCGCCTCGGAGCAGTATTCAAATATTCGCGTAGTAGTGATTCGGCCTCGCCCGGTTTTTGCTTTAACAGGATCAAGGCTGTAGCGCGATAGAATTTCGTCCTCGGGTCGCCGGACGAAGCCTGCTGCCCGGCTGCGACTACGGCTAACAAGCGCTGCGGTTGATTGCGCTTCATCGCATAGTCACCAATATCAAAGATCAACTCCGGGGATTTGGCGTTGACGAGAGCTTTATCAAATTCCGCTTCAGCGGCGGAGTAATCTTTTTTTTGACGACGGCAATTGCCCGCCGCGTAGTGGCCCTCGGCTTCGTCCATTGCCGCTAACTGTTCGATTTTTAGTAGCGCCTTATCTTCTCCTCCGCCGACAATGCCCGGAGCGGCGCAATCAAATTCGATGAGCGCTTGAAACGCGGAATAATTTTTTGGGTTCAGTCGAACGGCGGTTTCGAACTCTTGCTGCGCTTTCCTGGCTAACGACAAGGCCGAGAACCAGGAACTCTTGGAGGCCTTTTCTCCAAACGACCGGGCCAGCAATTCGTGGTATATCGAATTTTCCGGCGCCACGGCGACGGCCCTTTCAGCGTTCGCCACGGCCGCGTCAAACTGTCGCAACTCGAAATGGCTTTTCGCCAGCAGGAAGAGAACTTCTCCATCGCGCGGGCTTTTCGCCACAGCGTCCTGCAAAATCTTTACGGCTTTTTCGTAATCGCTCAGTTCATAAGCGTGTCGTGCGGCTTCCAAACCGCTGTCTTGCAAGGCTTGAGCGCTAGCTACCGATACCCCAGTTACCAGCGCCAGAACAGCTGCCGCCAGCCCAATCCTTAGCCTACCGGCCATCCGAATGGCCCCGTACATACGCGGAATCGGTATTCACAATCTTTACCGCCATGCCGTCGTGCAAGACAGCATCGCCCGGCAGCGCCACCATCTCGTTTTCCTGCAAGCCGCTGATGACTTCAAAATTTGTCGAATCGGCAATTCCCAACTGAACTTCTCGCCGTGCCAAGCGGGATTTTCCGAGCGCACTTTGAGTCACTACAAAGACATACCTACGGTCGCTCTCGGCATCCACGGCGGCGCGTGGCACAGTTAACACGTTCATTCTTTCGTTCGAATGGATTTTTACGTCGACATTGATATTGGGGAGCAATTCCAACTTCTGGTTATCCACCGCGCACAGTAATTCCCCGACGCTGCGTGTTCCGTGCGGTACCACCTGTTTTGGAATGACCTCTGTTCTCCCAGTCCAGGTGCGATTTGGCAGCGCGTCCCAGGTGATCTTGACCGGCTCGTTAGGCACCAGCCCCCCGAGCTCCGGTTCATCGATAAAGGCGCGAACGCGAACGCGATGCAAGTCCGCCATTTCCGCCAGGAGATCGCCGGTCTTCACGTAGTCGCCAGTCTTCACCGGCAGCGAATACAAAGTTCCATCGGTAGGCGCGGTGACTCGCGCGCTGGCGACCTTGGCCTTCAAGGATGCAATTTCGCTTTGGATTTGCTGCACCTGTAAAGCAGTGCGTCCAGCATCCAGCTTGACACCGCGTTCGAACTCCTGTTTTGCGGCAGAGACTCTCTTCACTTCGGCCTGCGCATTACTCAGCGCCAGGTCGTTAGCGGCCAACTCATCGCGAGTAGCGGCTTGCTTGGCAATCAGCCTGTCCAGGGCGTCGTGATTTCTCAGGAGACGATCGCGATCGCCTTGAGCTTTTGCAAGTTCTGCGGCAACCCGCGCCGCTTCATCGGATTTGCCGCCGCTCTGGGCCGCGCGCAATTCATCTCGCGCGCGCAGCAGACGGGCCTCGGCATCATCAAGCTGGGCCCGCGCATCCCTCACGTTCAATTCCAGCAAGAGCTGACCCTTTTTAACCTGCTGGCCCTCCACTCCGGTTACTTTGTCCACAAAAGTATCAAGCGGGGCGCGCATCACAAACGGCGAAATGGGTTCGACCTTTCCATTGCTGGAAATGGAGGAAACGAGGTTGTCTCGCACCGGCATGACGGCGGCAATTTTTGCCACCGGCTCCCGTCCGCTGAGACGCACCAAAACGTAAGCGACAATCCCGGCGACCACCAGAAATAGCAATATCCGGTTGCGCAGCTTACGCTGATCCATTTTTCCTGTTCATCGCGTTTCGCCCAATTCGTTCGTTATGATTTGCCCGCCAGGCTGCCGATTACTTTACGCCGAAGGCATTCAGGTGGCCGCCTGTTGAGTTGTGGTGATGGATGACACGGCAGAATACCCCATTCTAGCAAGGCGCTTGTATCTTTCTCCATAACGGTGACGGCAGGATTGCTTTACGGGCACCTGACCCGACTGAGTGGGACCTCACAATTAGATGCAGGCATTAGTCCACAAGCTATCTAACACAAGCGAACGAGGTACAGGCTACTCGCCGGTGTGTCAATGGCTGCATCACGGTTTGCAAACCGGGACGATTTCCTTTGGGATGCGGATGCCTCAAACGTAGCTTTTGATGAGTCCGCACGTAGTACACTGGGGTTCTAACCCTTAAACGCGAGGCCCTGGCGATGATCGAAGCCCGTAGCTTGTCCAAGCGCTTCCACGACAAAAAACGCGGCGAAATTTGCGCGGTGGAAAACGTCAGTTTTACCTGCCGGCCCGGCAGCATTTATGGCTTGCTAGGTGCCAATGGCGCGGGTAAAACCACGACGCTCCGCATGCTCGCCACTATCCTCGAGCCCTCCGATGGAACCGCGTTGGTGTTTGGCCACGACATCGTCGAAGATCCGGAAAAAGTTCGCGCCAGTGTCGGCTTTCTCTCTACCGCGACGGCCCTTTATCCGCGGCTTACCGCGCAGGAAATGGTCGAGTATTTTGGGCGACTTAACGGCCTGGACGAATCCACTTTAAAAAAGCGCATCGATGACATTTTCGATCGCCTGGACATGAATTCTTTCCGCGACCGGCGGTGCGACAAGCTATCCACGGGGATGAAACAAAAAACTTCTATTGCCCGGACACTCGTTCACGATCCCGCGGTGATGATCTTTGACGAGCCCACGCTGGGGCTCGATATTATGGCCGCGCGCACGATCGTGGCGTTTATTCGCGAGTGCCGCCAAACTGGCAAAACCGTAATTCTGTCCACTCACGTGATGAGTGAAGTGGAAAAGCTATGCGACGTGATCGGGGTTATCCACAACGGATCGCTGCTCGCCGAGGGAACTCCCACGCAACTACGCGAAAAGTATCAGGAAAAAGATCTGGAAGAAATTTTTGTGAAAATCGTAACCGCGCATGTGGCTCCGCACGCGGGCGCGGAGGTTTCCTGAGGATGTCCGCGCGGGATATCGGCATTGTCTATCGCAAAGAGTTGCTGGAAGCCCTGCGCGACCGGCGCACATTGATCTCCACCATTCTCGTTCCCATTCTGCTCTTTCCGATACTGACCGTGGGGGTGGGCTACGTGGTTGCCGGCCTCATCGAGGAAGCTGATCGAGAACCGGCAAGAATAATGATCCTGGGTGGAACTGACTCTCCGTCAATCATAACCAACCTGGCAAAGAGCAAGAATTTGATCGTGGTTTCAGAGCCCACCAACTACGTGGACCTCATTTCCAATAAAAAGATTCGCGCCGCGGTGGAAATTCCTCCTGGTTTACAGACAGGGTCGGGTACTGACTTCGCGCCAGTGAAAATTTATATGTATTCGGGAGACCTGAAATCTACGACCGCTGCGAAACGCATTGAAGATTTTTTCAATGAATACCGCGACAACCTGGCGCGTGACCGGCTCACCGTCCAGAAATTGCCGGCCAGCTTTTTGAAGCCTTTTGTCATCAAGCAGCAAAACGTCGTATCAGCGGAAAAGATCGCGGGAGAAACGGTCGGTGGAATTATTACTTATCTGGTCATCATTATGTGCCTCACTGGCGCAATGTACCCCGCCATGGATCTTACAGCGGGAGAAAAAGAGCGCGCCACGATGGAGACTATTCTTTCGAGCCCAATTTCGCGAACGCACCTGGTGCTCGGTAAGTTTCTCCTCGTGCTGACAGCCTCGCTAGTTACGGCGGCGCTCTCGGTCACATCCATGGGGGTTTCTTCGTGGGTGATTCAACATTTTCAGGACCAGTCCTCCGGGTCTGCCATGCACATCAAGATTGGCCTTGTCGCGGTTCTTGCTGTTTTTTTGGTGGCCTTGCCGCTGGCAGTGATGTTTTCCGCGGCCTTGCTGACTATCGCGCTGTTCGCCAAGAGCTATAAGGAGGCGCAAAGCTACATTTCGCCGCTAATGATAGTGGTCGTCGTTCCGGCCATTGCGGCCATGCTGCCGGGAATAGAGCTCACTCCACGACTGTCGTTGGTGCCCATTCTGAACGTGAGTCTACTCTGTAAAGATTTGATTGCCGGAAACTACCACTGGAATTCTATTGCGCTGATTTTTCTCTCCACCTGCCTGTACGGGGGCGCGGCGATCTTTATCGCGGTAAAAATGTTCCACCGCGAATCCGTGCTATTCCGCTCCTGAGCTTTGAAGCTAGCGATACCGGAAGTCACCGGGGAAAAGCCAAGGGTTCGGAGAGTCTGCATCGAGCAGAGGCAATCGTGTGAACACAACTTTCTGTCACGCTTACGTTGTCGCTCAAGCTTGCCGCACCGGATCGTTTCTCGTTTCCCATTCGTGGCTCAACTGTCTTACCGTTTCGCGCATTCTCATCGCCAGCGCCGCGATGGTCTCGACTCGCTCCAGGCCGCCATAGGGGAGCTTGCCGTCCTTTTTGCGGGCGATTTCCGCGAGGAGGAGTTCGGCGTTACCCAGTATGCCCGTTAACGGATTGTTTAATTCGTGGCGCAAGACTTCCGCAAAATCTTTGTGCCACTCCTCGGCCGCTTTTGCAGAGATGCTTTCCGACACTTGCCGGCAACGAGCGAGGCGCTGTTCCAGCAAATCCAAGGCGTCGCTCATGCAGCCCTCCGAGCGAGGAACGTAATCAGCTACTCCTGCAGCGATAAGGACCTGGAGAGAGGTTTCACCCTCCGCACTACCCATGACGACCACCGGCGCGTACGCCGCCAGCGCGTGAACCGCACAGTCCAGTTGCATGGGTCGGCCTCCTCCCTGCAAACCTGATTCCGCGGCCAGTAAAACGACGCCAGGCGCGGCTTCTTCAATAATTTGCAGCGCGGTTTCCATGCTGCTTACGGCTGCCACGCGAACATCCGACCTTCTGGACTCGATCTCGCGGCGTGCCGCGGCGCACAGCAAAGCGTCGTTGCTTACAACCAGCATGGTTTGTCGTGGGTCGGATCTGACGTTCATCGCACCTTATCCATTGGTTCCAGCTTCCCGAGTTCTGGTCTCACCTGAAAAATCTTGGCTCAGCAGCCGGCGCACATTGTCTTTCAGCTCCTCCATGCGAAACGGCTTGGCTACGTGCGGCAATTGATGGTGTTCCAGGAACTGCTGGGTATGCTGCGCTACCACATCGCCGGTGACGAAGAGAAAGCGCTTGCTCAGCGGATTGCCGGCCTGGACCAGCGCCTGATAGAAATGCTGTCCGCCAAGGCCGGGCATTTTCATATCGCAAATCACCAAGTCATACGTCTCGCGATCCGCTTGTTGCAGGGCTTCGCGTCCGTCGAGTTGCACATCTACTTGAAAGCCCTCATCCTCCAGAACATCGGCAATCAGCCGCGCTACGGTTGGTTCGTCTTCCACCACCAGAATGCGGCAGCCATGATGCAAGCTTCTGGATGCCGCCAATCGTGGATCAGCGCCGTCTCCCGGCCAGGATTTCGAGATTACCGGCGTTCTGTTGACGTTCAACGAGTTGCTAGTTCTGGAAACGCTGCCGGCCGCACGTAAGGCGATAGAAAAAATCGCTCCACCGTTTGGAGGGCTCGCAACGTTTACGTGTCCTCCATGCTCCCGTACGATGCCTAACACGATTGCTAATCCCAACCCGGTGCCGACACCCGCAGGCTTGGTAGTAAAAAATGGATCGAAAATACGGCCTAAAGTTTCCTCGGGAATGCCCGGTCCGTCGTCGGCAACCTCCAACAATACGCGCTGGTCGCCAATTTGTTTGGTGCGCACACGGATGCTTCCGCTTTTTCCGGTATGGTTCAAAGCCTGGCGCGCGTTCCCCATTAAATTCATCAGCACCTGTTGCAATTGTCCAGCGTCGCCATGCACCAGCGGCCAACTGGTATCGAGATCCATCTCGAGGTGAATGCGTTCCTGGGCCAAGCTGGCCTGTTGTACTTCGATGGCTTGCAGCACCACCTGGTTGATGGCGACGGCGCGCATCTCCATCTTGGTTTCGTGGGCATTCCAAAGCAGCTGGCGCAGGATCGCGGTAGCCCGCTCCGCCTCCTCGAAGATATGGCGCACCTCGCGGTCCCTTTCGCCGGCGTGTTCCTTCTGCAGCAGCCGCTGCGAATAGCCGAGGATGCTGGTGAGGGGATTATTCAGCTCGTGCGCGACGCCGGAGATAACCTGCCCAAGCGCCGCTAGTTTGTCGATATGCAGCAACTTGGATTGGAAACCCCGCCGGGTGGTCAAATCGCGGTAAATTTCCACTCGGCCCAGTCGCCGCCCGCCAGGGCCCAGAATCGGCCGCGACAGGCGCTGCACGATCCTCGCGGAGGGATGCAGAAACTCCAACTCCTCGCGGAAGCCCCCATCAATCCCACGCGCCAGGTTGCGCCAGCGTTGCGCGAAACTTCCGGGGTCCGCGAAGGATGGCGACAATTTCGAGATCAAATCCTCCAGGGTGGGGAGTTTCGCGGCATCGGAGCTATCCAGGCCGGCGACCTGCAGAAAGCGCGAATTCAGGGCGCGCACATTTTCCTGGGCGTCAAATAAAATCACCCCTTCGTCGAGCCACTGCAAAATACCTTTTAATTCCGTTTCCCCGCGGGAGCCGTCGTCTGCCGCGCTTTCTTTTGCTGTTACTCGTGGCGAATTGAAAAGCGGCCTCGGCCCGACGCTGTCGCTGGCGACGCCCCGCAGATCAAGTGAGGTGACCATCCGGGCGCTCTCCACACCCTCTTTTGCGCCGAGTCTCTGCAGCGCCGATTCCTGATCGCGCTTCCACGCCTCGAGGACCACGGACGCCAGGGAAGCACGAAGTTCCAAGCGGGCCAAGCTGGATTGCGAAGTCGCGGCTGGGGCCAAGCCAACCACAAATACTCCGATCAATTTTTTCCGCGCTTCCAGCGGAATTGCCACGATACGCGCGACCTCGTCGCTCCGTGAAGTTGCCGCGGAGCCTTCGCCGCTGGACAAACGCCGCGTTTCTATTGCGTCGCCCCAGATGGCTGCGCAGGGATTGCTTCCTAAGGCGTTGATCCACACCGCATCGCCGTTTTTCCAGATGAAGCTCGGAGCTGAAGCCGCCGAATCGCCGGGCTGCTCTTGTAAACAGCCAATGGCTGCAAATCTGATTGCCAGGCCTCCGTCGCATTGCGGGCGCGCGAAACCATCATCAACCAGCGCAGCGAGAATCAGGCCCGGCTTCTCCGAGCCGGTCAAACTGTCGAGAGTTTTGCGCGCCAAGAGCAAATCCACCTGGTTATCCCGGGCCAACTTCTGTTCCTCTTCGAGTTCGATCGCCAGCGCTAATTCCGAGGCCGCCGATTCCAGTGCTTCTGCCGGTAATTTTCCGTGCTTACGCCGGCTGCCCGCGAGCAAAATTCCCCGCAAGCGGCCTCGGCGCTTCACCGGAACCCAGATGGCGCGTTGTAATTCCAACAATGGCCCGATGATCGGCAAGGCGCCATTATCCATTCTCTGGTCTACGCTCTCTCCGGCGCACAGCGCTTCGTGAGGCAATGGCGGCTCGGCTGAAAGTCTCTGCCATTCCAGCGGTAGGTTTTGAGATTGGCGATCCCAGACAATTCCGCGAAATGATTCTGTGCCGGCGCCGATTGATGTTTCCATTCTTTCGGTGTCCGGGGCGTCCAGCCACACGCCGACACGATCGGTGCTACCGTCGCTTGCGAGCTTGGATAAGGTTTTTCGCAACAGTTTCTCGCGCGACAGCTCTTGGCCGGCTGCGCAAGCCGCGCTAATTGCCGAGGTATTCGTTTTTTTACTCCACATTTTCATTTCCGGCTCACTCTCCCGGCCCAAATCAGGCAATGATTGATGCTTAGTCCATTCATCCCGGGGGAGGCGATGGACAGACTTCTGGTCCGCCGGAGTAAAATGTACGCAGACTATGAGTCTGCTATTGCATCGCTAAGACCAACACTGTGGATAAACTTAGTTCGGCAGGATCAGTGAGTTACGAGCGAGCGAGACGAAGGAAAGGGGGAATTTATCCCATGTCGAAACTCGAATCTCCGGTTATTCCCAAAACGAAACCGTGACAAGCGTTCACGCGTAATGATGTGTCGAGCTTCCGAAGTTTCAAATTACCGGCGATGGGCTACAACGTGAAGAGGGGTCGGCGGGGGCCATTGCGCGAAATTGGCTGAAGAATTTGTCTGACCAACGGCAATCTCATGATACGCCGCCATTCGAGGATCTGAACACCGGTGTTAAAAAAGGCGCTGTGAAAAACGCGGCGTGCAGATACAGACTTGATAGTTAGCAATTCAGAGGTGAACAGTTAGCTGCTTCCGTTGCTTCAATTTTTGCTTTCATTCTCGTGATGTTAATTCTCTTCGTGCTTCATGCTGTATTGTTTCAGTTTGCGGTACAAGGTGGTTTTTCCAATTCCCAGCTTGCGCGCGGCAGCCAGTTTATCGCCGGAAGTTTCGCGAAGGGTTTTCAAGATGGCGCGCCGTTCCAATTCGTCCAAGGGAAGAATTTCATTGCTATCGGGGACCCGCTCGCTGGTTCCGTAATGCAGGTTACTGGGCAGATCGGACATTTCCACCGTGGGTCCGGAGCCCAGCGCGACGGAGCGGGCTATGGCGTTCTCAAGTTCGCGCACATTTCCTGGCCAGTCATAGGTGATCAAGCGCCGCATGGCCTCGTCGGTAATGGTTTTCGTGGTTCCGTGCATGCCGGAAAATTTCTCCAGGAAGGAAGTGACCAGCAAGGGAATATCACTCTTCCGGTCCCGCAATGCCGGGAGCTTCATCTGGACCACATTCAACCTGAAATAAAGATCCTGCCGAAATACGCCGCTGCGAATGGCGGCTTCCAAATCGCGGTTAGTGGCGGCAATGATGCGTACATTAATCGGCCTTCTCTCGGTCGAGCCCACGGGCTTGACCTCGTGTTCCTGCAAAGCCCGCAACAGCTTGGCCTGCAAGTCCACGGGCATATCTCCAATCTCGTCAAGGAACAACGTGCCGCCTTGGGCGGCTTCGAGCAGGCCACGCTTGGCTTGAATGGCGCCGGTAAAGGCTCCTTTCACATAGCCAAAAAGCTCCGATTCGATCAGCGTGGGCACGAGTGAGGAGCAATCCACCGGCGCGAAGGGCCGGTCTTTTCGTGGGCCAGAGTAGTGAATGCTGCGCGCCACCATTTCTTTTCCGGTGCCACTCTCTCCCAGAATCAGCACCGGGTATTCGTGCAGGCTCACTTTCTCAATCATCTTATATACCCGCTGCATTTTGGAGGAGACACCAATCAATCCGCCGAAACCCGGCCTGGTTCGCAGCTGCTCGCGCAGCAGGCGGTTTTCCTGTTGTAATTCAACGGCATGGGCGGCGCGTTCCAGGCGAGAACGCAATTCTTCCACGCGAAACGGCTTGGTAACGTAGTCAAGAGCCCCGAGCCGTGTGGCGGCCACTGCGGAATCGATGGTTCCGTATTGCGTCAAGACAATCACAGCCACTTCGCGGTGTTGGTCGTGCACTCGCTGGAGAAGCTCAAGTCCGCTCGATTTTGGCAGTTTCAAATCCGTCATGAGGATGTCCACGGCGGAGTTCTCCAAAATACTGATGGCTTCCTCGGCGGTGGACACGGTGGTGACTTTCATACCACTCTGCACGGCGACATCGGCGCACAACTGTCTTACGTACTGTTCGTCGTCCACCACCAGCAAATTCATGGGTAGAACATCCGGACGACCAACCACGTCTTCGATCATTGGCACAATTGCCTGGCTTTCCGGCCGCACCATAGCTGTAGCACTCCCCGTGCCATTTCAGGAAAATGGCAAATATTTACGAATCACTACAGTACCTATAATATTAACCTTTGTCGAATACCATTTCGGGATCATTGGTGTTTATGAATTAATCGATTTCCCTGCCAGCGGTTGATATCAATTACCTTGCAGCGTTTCCCGAATTGAATTGCCCTTGCCCGTTATGGGAGCGCTCGCGATCCGGAATTTTCCCTGCTTTTACGATTGCGCCATTTTGAACCCATGTCGGAAAAAGAAACGGGCCTTCCCATTTCCGGGAAGGCCCGATTTAGAGCTTAAATCAGCGCCGGGAGACTTCGGCGGCGCCGAGTTCATGAGTTTAGTAGGTAGCACCTTCCGGCACGAAGATGAACTCCACGCGGCGATTTTCTTTCTCCGCGCCCTTCTCCTTCGAGGCCGTCCCGGTGCGCGTGGTGATGCGCGATGCGTCGATGCCCTTTTCGCCCAGGAACTTTCTGGCGAGATCGGCTCGCGTATCGGCGAGTTTGGCTGCTCGTGGTTCACGCGGGTCCGCGTAGCCGGTAATCACCAACTTGGCGTTCGGGTCATTCTTGAGGCGCAGAGACACGTCGTCGAGTACGCGCTTGCAGACATTGTCTACGCGCGAGGCGCCGGGCTTGTCGTAGTTGCAATCGCCCACCTTGGTAGCTTGCGGTGGTGGCGGCGGTTGCTGGACATCGACGGTCGTCGATGCATCGGCATTGCCTCCCCGGCCATCGCTGACTGAGCATTTCACGGTGTAACTGCCGGGCTGCAAGCCCGTGGAGTCAAACTCGGCCTTGGGTCCGTCTCCCGTCACCGTTCCACCTGAAGCGCTGTAGCTGTAGGTCAGCGGATCATTATCCGGATCGCTGGCGGTCGCTGTTATTCCGGTACGCTCACCGGGCATAATTGGGCTGCGGTCGGTGGAGCATGAAATTGTTGGCGGACGATTGGGCCGCGGTTCTACTTTCACGTCGGCGGAGCATGTTGCTGTTCCGCCTCTGCCGTCATCGACCTTGACGTTTACCGTATAGGTCCCTTCATTGAGTCCGTTGGTTGTGAAGCGGCCGTCAGCACCGGTACCTTCCACAGTTCCGCCCGTCGCGCTGTAGCTGTAGGTGAGGTTGTCGTTGTCCGGATCGCTGGCGGTAACGTGTATCGCCACGCTGTCACCCGAACCGGCGTACACGGATGTCGGGTTCGCAGAGCAAGCAGCCACCGGGGGATGATTCGGCGGCGGAGGCGGGTTCGGAATTCCGAATCGCAGAACAATGCCGGTCGCGGCACGAATACTATTTTGTCGCCCATTGACGTTCAACGCGGGACCCGAAAAGTTGGTTTGCAGGTAATCAATCTGCGCGAAGCGCCACGCCAGATTTTTCCACAAAACGATATCCACGCCGCCGCCAGCCGCCAAGGCAAACGTGTACTGGGTTCCGGCACCGGTCATCGCAGACCCTGCGTGCGCGCCGCCAATTAAGACTTCGGCGAACGGTACGAAGCGGTCCCTGCGAAGATTCAAGCGCGGGCCAAAGAGGTAGGTGATAAAGCCACCCTCTTGAGAAGGGTTACCGCCGACGGGCGTCAGGTCGCGACTGAAATCCGTCCCGCCAACCTCCGCAGTCAGGCCCCAATGTCTCGACACGTTCACCGTGAAGGAACCGGTGCCGCCGTGATTGTTGAAATTGGAAAACGGATCCTGGGGATGGAAGTTTATGTATTCATACATAAACGCCAGTTCGAATCGCGGTACCAATCTTCCCGGTTCTTCCTCGGGGGCCTGTGCAGCCGGCCCAGGAAAAGGCGTAGCCCTGGGCATCGCAGGCATAGCAAAAAAATCGGGCGCAGGCGCCACGTTCACGGCATTGCTGGCACTGGACGTTTCTCCTGCCGTCGCCGTGGTGACTGGAACTCCATCTGCCGCGCCGCTGTTGTGCCGGGCAAAACTCGGAAGCGCGAGAAGTGCGCTTACCACTACGGTTAGACACCACTTGGACATCATATTCCTCCCCTGAATTCGCCAATGCGCTTATGATGCGGTGCTTTAAAATGCCGGGTACAAAATAAGTTGAGTTATTTAAGGCGGTGACGGCGCCGCCCGTCCTGGAATCCACACCCATTGAAAAAACTGTTGTCGAGCGCGAGCGCGACTTGCCTTTTATCTAAATTTCCCGAGGGAGCCGTCCGACGCGCGTCAAACAATTGGGCTTCATCGTAGACTAGTACCCCCGGCTGGCGCAAGAGTATTGCTACCCAACCTCGAATGGCGTATCCCCCAACTTCTGTAGGGCTAGCAAATTTATACTGTAGTCGCAGCGCTTGGTTATTCCCGGTCGCAACGAGGTAAGTTCCAGCTGCTCCGGGGAGACCATAAGCGGTATCGGTTTGTCGCACTGGTTTTGTTTCAGGCCTGCGCCGCGTATCCCAGCCATTCCGGATGCGCCGCGGTGGAATCAAATATGGGCGTGGTCTTGAAGGGTTCATATTTTCCGTCCGCCGCGACGGTAGTAGTTTTCTTCAAAATCTCTTCGATATCGGATTTGCTTAGGGAGGAATAGGTTTTCGCGGCTTCGAAAGCCTGATCCAGAATCGGCATGCTGTCGACGCCGGTAATCACCACTGAGGTGGGCAAGCTCAAAGCGTATTGCAGGCATTCGAGAGGCGTCACCACTTTGGCTTTCAAGATGTTGCCACTACCCATGGATTTCATGCCCAGGACCCCGATCTGTTTTTTCACGAGGACCGGCACCACTTCTTTACCGAAGCTGCGGAAATGCGCGTCCATCACGTTCAGCGGCATTTGCGCGGTATCAAAATTAAAGCTGTGTTTGTCGGCCATTTCCAGCATCCGCAAATGCACGCTGGGATCTTTGTGGCCGGTGAAACCCATGAAGCGAATTTTTCCTGCTTTCTTGGCTTCCAGCATGGCTTCCGCGGCGCCACCTTCGGCAAAAAACCTATCAGGATCTTCGAGGCGAATGTTCTCGTGAAATTGCCACAGGTCGACGTGATCGATTTCCAGGCGCTGCAGCGATTCATCGAGTTGTTTCAGCGCCGAGCCTTTAGTGCGTCCATCAAACTTGGTCATCACAAAAACTTTGTCGCGGTAGCCATTTTTTAAAGCCTTACCCACGCGCTTCTCGCTGATGCCCTGGTTGTAATCCCAGGAGTTGTCTGAAAAATTTATTCCCCGGTCTATGGCGGAGTGAAAAATCTTGATGGCGTCCGGCTCCTCCAGATGGGATTGCCCGAGATGAAATCCGCCTAACCCGATAGCCGAAACTTTGACGCCTGTTTTTCCCAGCGTGCGGTAAGGCATCTCGCCGTTACTGCCCTGGCTTTGACCACGAGCCCCGGCCACCTTGGCCGCCACCGACATGGCTGCCAGTCCGCCGATAAATTCGCGTCTCTTGATATTGTCCGCCATCATTTCTTGTCCTCTTTCGTCATTCATATTTTTTTGATATGGATATTTTCCTGTCTGGCTAGATCCCGCTCCTCTGTTGCGATGCGCCTGGACGACTTCGAGGCTCTGAAGTTAGAAGAGCTATGGGGCCCTGCCCATCAGGTATTCACTTCACGGGTACTTAGAGTTGGCCATCATCGACATCTCTGGCCATCAAAGGTATGCGGCCAACACGCGAGCGTACGCGACTTCGAAAGGCAATTTGTCTGAAGGCAGGATGCTCCCGTACCATTCCATAAATGGATTTCACGACAATATTTGATCTCAACTGGATGGGCCGGCCGCACTCGATCGGCGCTGTACTTCTTGAATCCGGCGGCCACTCCGCGATTCTCGATCCCGGCCCGGCATCCACTTTGGAAGTATTGCGCACGCAGATGCTGTCTCGCGGACTCTCGATCTCCGATCTCGACGCCATCCTGCTGACGCACATTCATCTCGACCACGCAGGCGCAACTGGGACTCTTCTCCGCGAGAATCCCAACTTGCGCGTCTTCGTTCACAGCAAAGGGGCCCCGCACCTAGTTGATCCCTCGAAACTACTGGCCAGCGCCGGTCGATTGTGGGGCGACGATCTCCAGCGCTTGTTTGGCGAAACACTTGCGGTCCCGGAACAAAATATTCAAATTCTCGACGGTGCAGAAATTATTTCAGTGGGCACGCGGAAATTTGAAGTCATTTATACTCCTGGCCACGCGTCGCACCATGTCACGTATTTTGATGAGCGAGACGGCGTGGCGTTCGCCGGCGATACAGCTGGGATTCGCATCGCCAACGGCCCATACATCATGCCGGCAACACCACCGCCGGACATTGATCTTGCGGTATGGGAACAGTCCTTCGCTGCCATCCTGGATCGTCATCCTTCGAGACTCTTCGTCACCCATTTTGGCTATGCGGAAAATCCCGCGAAACATATCGCGGACTTCCGGGAACGACTGTATCTGTGGGCGGATATCACTGAAAAAGCTTTGCAAACTAGCGCCGACGTGGAGGGCGCGCTGCAATTCTTTCTAGAGCAAACCCAAGCGGAAATGCTCGAATACCTTTCCTCCGCAGATGCCGAGCAGCATGCTTTCACCGCCGGACTCCCGCTGTCTTTCCTGGGCTTGGCGCGGCACATCCGCAAACGCAGCGCGACCGCAGAATAGCGAGAGTCAACAAAATTGTTAGAGGATTAAGCGAATTGCCCCGTACGCGACCTTACTTCGTATGCGGATCAAACTATGCGCTCGTTTCGTGGGTGGACATTCCACTTGAAGATTCTTCGTCGGAATTGGGCGCGTTACTCGAACTATTTTCTTTCGTGGATGCGTCCGATGCTTGTGCGACTGGCGCGGTGACGTCCTCTGTTTCCGGAGCAACCGAGCTTGCGCCACTCGACGATGGGCTGGTTCCCGTGGTGGCCTCACCGTCCCCGATCGCTTGCAATCTTGCGGTCAGCGCTTCCACCAGCAGGTCGACAAGTTTTTTTGCACCTGAACTGTCAGGGTCTTTGTCGGGGTTGTACTGGGCCACATCCAGCCCTAGCAAATTCGGATTCTTTACAAACTCAATGAGTGCACTGCGTACATCTGCGAAAGCTAAGCCCCCACTTCCCGGAACATTTACTGCCGGAAATTCTTCCTGTGCAATGACGTCGGTATCCACGTGCAAGATGAACTGACGGGCATCCGCGTGCATCTGCATTAACGTGGCCTTGGCGGCTTCGCCCGCGCCTTTGGCTTGCACAACCTCGGCCGATACTCTTCGCATTGGGGATTTATCGAGGAATTCCTGTTCGGGCGCATCCACCCGTTCCAAACCAAAGAGAGTCACGTCGGGTTCGCGAACCAGCGGAGGTTCGCCCCAAAAGCGCACCAGTTCCGGGGCGCCCTTTCCAATAATGTGGGCCACGACCATGCCATCGATGCGGCCGGAGGGAGTTGTAGCGGGAGTATTTAAATCCGCATCGCGATCAAACCACAGCAAGCTGAGCCGTTTGTAATAGCGGCGCGCGCCGGTCAACAGGCCAATAACTTGCGCGCAATCTCCGCCAAGAACCAATACCAGTGCGCCGCTCTTCACCGCGACTTCAGCGCGCAATTTTAAATCATTCAATCCGGCGACAATTTCCTTGAGGTTTCGCGCCCGGCGGTTTTCGTCGTCCTCGGCAAAATGGCGAACGGCGCAGTCGCCGTGATCGATGACTTCGTATCCTGCGGCCTGCAGCCGCTGAACCAGACCGGCGGCACGCAAAGCCGCGGGCGCTTTTTCGGTACCGGCCAAAAACGCCGCGGCGCTCGACGGCGCGCCAATCAAGGCAATTTTCTTCGGTTGCCGCGTGATTTTCGCCGCCAATTTTGCTCCTTACGTTAACGGTTCAGCGAATTGCTCGCTGTGAATCGGGTGCGAAAGCGTTCCCTGGAGCTTCAGTCTGGATTCCAACTTCAAATATCCAACTTCCAACCTCGAAATTACCTTCGCGGCGCGGCAGCGATGGTTGCCAACTCCGGCGGCAAAGTGAAGCGCACATCCTCGCGAATTAAATCCAGGTCGCGCTGATCGGTAAATCCAAACTCCGCCAGCCGCTGGCTGACCTGTTCCACCAAGACTTCCGGTGCGGACGCTCCAGCGGTTAATCCGACGCGTGCCACGCCCTCCAGCCAGCTAACATCAATATCAGCGGCTGAATCGATCAATTGAGCCCGCACTCCGCTACGTTGCGCGACTTCCACCAGGCGATTCGAATTGGAACTGTTTGGAGAGCCGACTACCAGGATCAAGTCCACGTCTTTAGCGACCTGCTCCACCGCCTCTTGGCGATTTTGCGTGGCGTAGCAGATGTCGTCGCTAGCGGGTCCTTTAATGGCAGGGAACTTTTGACGCAGACGAGCCACGATTTCCTGGGTGTCATAAAGACTTAAGGTGGTCTGGGTTAGAAAGGATAGCTTATCCGGATCATCGACCTGGAGCTGATCGACGGCAGCCACCGAATCCACCACGATGGTGCGATCGGGAGCTTCGCCGGAGGTGCCTACGATTTCCTGGTGGTCGCGGTGTCCAATCAAAATGATGGTGCGCTTTTCGCGCGCAAATTTAAGCGCTTCGAGGTGAACCTTGGTCACCAGCGGGCAAGTAGCGTCGATCACTTTAAGCGATCGGGCTTTGGCTTCTTCACGCACAGTAGGCGGTACACCGTGGGCACTGAAGACCAGGACGGCGCCGTGTGGCACATCATCGATGGATTCCACAAAAATGGCGCCACGCCGCCGCAACTGCTCTACTACGTAGGTGTTATGGACAATTTCATGATGCACATAGACTGGCGCGCCATAGGCTTCCAGCGCCAATTCCACAATGTCCACGGCGCGCACCACGCCCGCGCAAAACCCTCTGGGTCTAACCCTCAGTAGTACTTTTCCGTTGGTTGCTGTATCCATCGCCATCCTAACTCTAGAATTCGAAGACTCTATCATACCTCACCACCCATCCACCTGCATCGGTTTCCAAGTTTCCTGTCACCTGGTCTGCCGCTTGGTCCCCATGCGTGAATGGGCACGATTCGGCAATCCGCCTGCAACTTCCCGCAACTATCGCGCCTCTATAGGGTTAAACCCCCGAGGATTAGTTTGGACATTGGAGGACTCTGAAATGTGGCATCCGAGCTTGATTAAGGCACGAACTTCGCCGTTGTTGCTGGGGGCCTTGGTCGCATCCGGCCTGCTATTTGCCGGCTGCGACGAGCACGTCGATGTGGTACGCGATCATAGTGTGCGTATCCCGAAACACGCTACCTGGGCGTGGCGGCCGGACAGTCCGGACAAAGATAAAAAAGTCAAAGAAGAAGCCGGCCATGACGTGATATCTCGGGACGTCATCTCTGAGGACGGCGGCGCCGAAACCATTTCGCGCGATCCGCGGTCTGATAACGAAACTTTGCGCCTGGCTATCCGCACCGACATCGAGCAGGAAATGCGTTCCAAGGGTTTCAAGCAAGTTGATGATCCTGGAGCTGCTCAATTTCTCGTCGACTATCACTTCGCCATTCGCCGTCACACCGCGGGCGAAGGCGGCTATCGGGAGGGCGGTTATCGTGGCGGCTATCCGGGCTTCGTATGCGGACCGTTTGGCTGCTGGGCATCCTACACGTGGGGCTATTGGGGCGGACCGTATGGCTACCGCAATCCTAACTATCGCGAAGGCACTATAGTGTTCGATTTCGTGCAACAGAGCTCGAATAAAATAGCCTTCCGGGCTGTGGGACAGAAGGAAATGACTCACGAGTCACTTTCGACCAACCACATTCGCGATGCGGTGCATCGTTTGTTACGCGATTTAAAGCACGGCAAAGAGTAACCTCTACCATCGCGATCACGTTCAGGGCGGGTTCCCGAATTTAAGAAAAAGCTGGATGGCGATGAAGCCACCCGGCTTTTTTGTTTATAGCCGCGCGTAAATCCTGCTTGCTCTGGTATTGTTTCTCCCCATGCCTGACGCTCCCGCAGCTAGCCGGATAAAAAGCTCGCAGTTACCTTTCCTGATCCCGGCGCTCATCGCGGCTGTTTATTTTCTTGCTCACATGGCGACAGCCACGCGTTATGGCTATTTTCGCGATGCCCTTTATTACCTGGCGTGCTCAGAACATCTGGACTGGGGTTACGTGGATCAGCCGCCGCTGATCGTGTTCATCGCGTGGATTTCGCGGCACACTCTCGGAGTTTCACTCCCTGCGTTGCTGTTGTGGCCGGCGCTTGCGGGCGCGGCGCGCATCATCTTGACGGCAGCCTTTGCGCGAGAACTGGGAGCGAACAAATTTGGCACCGCCCTTGCCGCGCTTCTCGCTGCGACACCAGCGGTTTGGTATGGGAGCGACCACCAGTTCGCCATGAATGCCTTCGAGCCGTTGTTCTGGACTGGCTGCGCGTTTGCCGTCGCGCGGATGATTCATACGAATAATCCCAAATGGTGGATTACCTTCGGCGCTATCGGTGGGCTAGGGCTCGAAAATAAGTACTCCATCGGAGCCTTTGCGGTTTTTCTGCTGGCTGGTCTGCTATTGACGCCGCAGCGCAAATTTCTCTTTTCCCCCTGGATCTCGGCCGGCGGGCTCACGGCATTAATTTTCTTTCTTCCCAACCTGAGCTGGAATATTCAGCACCATTGGCCGTTTCTGGAGCTGATGCGCAACATTCGCGCGTCCGGCCGCGATGTAGTTTTGTCGCCCGCGGGCTTCCTGAGACAACAAATTCTCATCATGACGCCCGCCACGCTTCCTTTCTGGTTGGGTGGATTGTGGTTTTATTTCTCCGCAGGCGGTAAAAAATTTCG
The DNA here is from genome assembly GCA_963733775.1 of uncultured Acidobacteriota bacterium. Classification (GTDB taxonomy): domain Bacteria; phylum Acidobacteriota; class Terriglobia; order Acidiferrales; family UBA7541; genus Acidiferrum. The sequence continues at coordinate 149,554 of CAVTEE010000010.1, forward strand.
TGCCTTCGGCTGGACATTTATTTTCACCGTTGGATTTTTCTTGCTGGCACACGGGAAGAATTATTATTCCGCACCGGTTTATCCGTTGGTTTTGGCTGCGGGTGCGGTTGCGACAGAAAGATTTTTGTCAAAAGAACGTTCCAAGGGGCGTGCGGGCATCCAAATGGCGCTGAGGGTGACGGTATTCGCGTGGCTTTTCCTCGGGATAGTGCTGCTTCTGCCCCTCGTGCTGCCTGTCTTGCCCATCGACGCTTACCTTCGCTATCAGGCGCACCTGCCATTCGGGGTGCCGAAGTCCGAACATAACCAGGACACTGCAATCTTGCCACAGCACTATGCCGATGAGTTTGGCTGGGAAGAAATGGTCGCCCGCGTGGCCGCTGTCTATCATTCGCTCACTCCCGAGGAACAGTCCAAGACGGCGATTTTCGCGACCAATTACGGAGAAGCCGGAGCGATCGATTTTTTTGGCGGCCGTTACGGGTTGCCGAAGGCGATATGTACGCACCAGAATTATTTTCTGTGGGGACCGCGCAGCTATACCGGCGAGATCGTCATTCGCATTGGAACGAAGCCTGAAGATGCGCGCGATAATTATGAGAGTGTCAGCGTCGCAGCTACTCTCGACAATTCCTACGCAATGCCCTATGAACGAAACCCGATTTTGCTTTGTCGCCATCGCAAGAAGAATCTGCAGACCGATTGGCCCAACATCAAAAATTGGAGCTAGTAGAAATTTGTTTCCCGTGGTGAACGTACTTGCATGCGCTCACCGGTGCTTCTATTCTCCTTCACTATGATTCTCCAGGGACAATCCGCACTGATAACCGGCTCGGGCCGCGGTATAGGCCGTGCCGTCGCCCTGCTCTTCGCCAAGGAAGGCGCATCCGTTTTTCTGTGCGCGCGCTCGCATGATCAACTCGCGTCTACTGCGGCCGAGATTTCGGATCGCGACGGTCAAGTCGCATTCGAAACCGCAGACGTAACTCGCGAAGGCGATTGCCGCCGCGTCGTTGACGCCGCGAGAGAGAAATTTGGCCCCGTGACTATTCTCGTGAACAACGCCGGGCATTACGGGCCGGTTGTTCCCGTCGAAGAATATCCGCTGGCCGATTTCGATGAGGTGATTGCGGTGCATCTGCGCGCCGCATTTCTGCTCACGCAATTGGTGCTGCCAGAAATGTACGAGCATGAGCACGGAGTCATTCTCAACATCTCCAGTTTGTCGGCCAAGTCGGCTTTTTCGTGGGGCTCTGCTTATGCGGCCGCAAAGGCCGGGATGCTGGGCTTGACGCGCGTGAGTGCGGCAGAGGCAGCGCGCAAAGGAGTTCGCGTGAATGCTATCTGCCCGGGCCCGGTAACCGAAACCGTCATGTCTAAGGAACTTGGAGCCACACTGGCGAAAAAAATTGGTGTCAGTTCAGAAGAACAACTGGCTGGATTCCTGCAATCCATTTTACAAGGCCGCGGACAAACCGCCGACGAAATCGCTCACGCTGCCCTGTTCCTGTGCTCCAACGCTTCGAGCGCAATGACAGGTCAGTCGATCAATGTGGATGGCGGAGCCGCGTTCTTCTGACCAACGATCAATTACTTTGTCGCGACTCGCTTTTGTAAACCACTCCGCCCTTCATTACGAATTTCACGCGCGACAATTCTGAAATATCCTTCAGCGGATCACCGCTTACGGCAACAATATCGGCCCATTTGTCGGGCTCAATTGTTCCCACCTTATCTTTCCAGCCCAACAGCTCACTAGCCATTGAAGTAGCCGAGCGAATGGCTTGCATGGGAGTCATCCCATACTGCACGTAATATTCAAACTCCTTGGCTTGATTTAATTCTTTCCAATCGAATCCGCCGGCATCGGTGCCAAAAACAATTTTCACGTTTTTTTTCAACGCCTTTTGAAAAGCCACGCGCTCCAGGTCCACCATCCTGGTCCAATTTCCGCCGCGTCCAGGCGCAACATACGCACCGACGGTAATTGTCGGAACCCAGTAGACGCCTTTTTTTGCGATTTCATCGATCAACGCATCGGTGAGGCCGTCGCCGTGCTCGACGGTATCGACGCCGGCTCGCAAGGCTGCCGCGATTCCGTCAGAACCAATGGCATGCGCCGCAACTCGTTTGCCGAGACGGTGGGATTCGTCCACGATTGCTTTCGCTTCTTCATCGGTAAAATTCACCATGCTGTGCAGCACGCCGTCAGCTTCAAAGTGATATTTGCGATCCGAATAATATTTGATCCAGTCGGCGCCATACATCACCTGCTCGCGCACCGCTTTGCGCGCACCTTCGACGCCGTCCACATATTCCACCCCAGTCGGTACTTTCAGCTCCCACGAATATCCCAACAATGGATACATTCCGGTGGGCGCCATCGCGCGCGTGGCCACCTGCATGCGCGGCCCGGGCACTTCCCCGTTGGCGATGGCGGTCTTCACATCCACATCGGCATACATCGCGCCTTCTGTTTCCAGATCCCGAAGAGTAGTGAATCCGTGCTCCAGTGCTATGCGTGCGTTACGCGCGCCTAAAATTGCCCTATAGGGAGTGGATTGTTTCAACAACTGAGCGTCGTAATCCTGTGCCGTTATGTCGCCGTTCAGAATCACATGGGTATGCGTGTCCATGAATCCGGGCAACACTGTGTATTGCGAGAGGTCTAGGACTTCGACGCCGGCCGGCGGCTGTCCGCCCGAGGAGACTGAGATAATAGTGTCGCCTTCGATCAAGATGAGGGCGTTATCGACAACTTTGTCATTCCGGCCGTCAATCAAATGCCCAGCGCGCACGGCAATCTTTTTTGCCGGCGGCACAGGCTTTTCCTGGGCATCCGCTGCAGAAATAATGATGCACACGAAAATAACTACGACAATGTTCATCGCTAGAAAGCGCCTACGCATCGGATTCTCCCTCTGTAAAAGTGCATCAGCCTATCATTAAACAGGCTTGCGCCGACGGATTATCGAAATCCCATACACAACCAAGTCTTACTGGCCGGCGTCTGACTCAATGAAAAAAACTGGAAGGGTTTGGCGAGAAGTGGAGAGAATTTATTGGCCGCGCACCCGCAGGCTTGCGGTCGCATATACAACGGCAATAGAGTTAAGCTTGCCATCACCGTCCATATTGACCGGGAACACTTCGCGATAGTTGTGGAGGTACCAATGGAATTGGTTAAGCCCAAGAACGAAGAGCGCCGCGTTGCCGCGCTTGAGAAATATGCCATCCTCGATACCGATCCGGAATTAGCGTTCGACGATCTCACCCTGCTGGCGTCTTTCGTTTGCAAAACCCCAATTGCATTAATCTCGCTGATTGATGGAGACCGCCAGTGGTTCAAATCGCGTATAGGACTTGATGTCGCGGAAACTTCGCGAGAGGTCGCGCTTTGCTCGACAGCGATTCTACAGCCGGACGTATTTGTCGTGCCGGATGCCTTGGCGGATGAAAGATTTCGAAATAATCCATTGGTAGCGGCTGAGCCGCACATACGCTTCTATGCGGGCGCACCATTAGTTACCGAGGATGGATATGCGTTGGGAACCCTGTGCGTGATCGATCAGAAGCCGCGCGAAATGGCTCCCGACGAGAAGGATGCGCTGAGGGCGCTGAGTCGTCTGGTTCTCGCACAACTGGAGTTCCGGCGCAATTTGATACTTTTAAAGGAAGCGTTGAACGACCGCACAAAAGATGAGCACGAACGGCAGTTGGAATGCCAGAAACTGCAAGCTACGTTGATGCGCGTGTTGCACCTGGAAGGTAAAACAAATCAATTAGGTTGAAACCGCCGTGGTCCGGATATTTCATGCGACGGCCACCGTTGACGCTTGCTCAATTTTTCTGGACGTTTGCCATAGATCCAGGTAAGGGCGCAGGTCCTGCATCATTTTCCGGAATTGGTTTAGGTCCAACGATTGCGCGCCATCGCTAATGGCTTTTTCGGGAGCGGGGTGAACTTCAACGATTAGTCCGTCCGCGCCGATGGCTACCGCCGCGCGCGATAACGCGGGCACCAGGCTGCGTTTTCCGGTGGCGTGACTGGGGTCGAGGATTACGGGCAAATGGGTTAGCTCGTTCAAAACCGGGATAGCGGCAATGTCGCACGTGTTGCGAGTGGCGGTCTCAAAGGTGCGGATACCGCGTTCGCATAGAATGACGTCGGAGTTACCGTGCGCGACGATGTATTCGGCGGACATCAACAGCTCCTTGATCGTGCTGCTCAGGCCGCGCTTCAGGAGTACCGGGCGCCTGCATTTGCCGAGGGCCTTTAGCAGAATAAAATTTTGCATGTTGCGGGCGCCTACCTGCATTACGTCGGCGTACTGAGCAATCAGCTCGACGTCACGATCGCTCATTATTTCCGTGATGATGGCCAGGCCGGTCTCCTTGCTGGCCTTCTGTAAAAGCTTCAGACCCTCTTCTTCCAAGCCTTGAAAGTCATAGGGGGAAGTTCGCGGTTTGAATGCTCCACCGCGTAGCATTTTGGCGCCGGCTTTCGCGACACCCTCGGCGGCTTGCATAATTTGTTTTTCGGACTCGACGGAGCAAGGCCCAGCCGCGATGACGAATTCGTCGCCGCCAATTTCGAAGCCCTTAATCTTTATGCGCGTCTTGCCAGCACGAAATTCTTTGCTGACAAATTTGTATGGCGCGGAAATCGGCACCACTTTTTCGACCTGCGGCATGGCTTCGACAGATTCCAGGCAGGCGGTAACGTCGCCCACGCCGACGACACCGATTACTACGCGCTCCTCGCCCTCGATGGAATGCACTTTGTATCCAAAATGCTCCACTTGTTTGCGGACTTCGGCGATTTCTTCAGGAGTGGAATGGAGTCTCATGGAGATAATCATCGGGATTTCCTTTCGCCAAAAATAAAAAACCCACTCTTGCGAGTGGGCCAAATCTCTTTGTGAGTACTTGCTAGAGAAAACGCCCCTCGCCCTAGTTGGGTGGCTTATTAAATCGAAACCAATAATAGCGGGTCATGGCGTGGCGCCAGTGTATTTTGTCTGCCATTGAAAAACAACAATTTGTTGCATGGCCTGCTGATGACAAGCCCGCTGGGAAGATGTTTCCTCTCAGCGCACCTTGATGAGTCAAGCGAGGAATTCTTTACAATCGGTCGCCCTATACTGGTATTTCCGCCTATGCTGATCACCGAGAGTCTCGCTCCAGTATCTTCCGCGACGCAACTGCGTATGTCGGATTTGATCTCTGCGCTCTCCTACGCACTGGATTTGACGGAAGGGCAGCCAATGGGCCATGCAGTCAAGTGCTGCCTGTTGAGCATGCGCCTCGCGGACGTCTTGAATTTTTCTGTGCAACAAAAAGCCGATCTTTATTATGCAACGCTGCTGAAGGACGCAGGGTGCAGTAGCAACGCAGCACGCATGTACGAGATTCTGGGAGGCGACGAGCGCAAAGCCAAGCAGGAGGTCAAAGCGACCGACTGGACCAAGGCGAGTTTCGAAGGGCTGGAATATTTGCTGCGCAACGTGATGCCCGGGCGGTCGCGACTGGAGCGCGTGTTCGCCATTGCCAGCGTGGCGACCAACCGGGACGCGCAAGCCAGTGAACTGATCAATCTGCGCTGCGATCGAGGCGCGCAAATCGCCAAGAAAATCGGATTCAGCGAAGCCATCACGACAGCGATTTACAGCCTTGACGAACACTGGAATGGAAAAGGATTCCCCGCCGGGCACAAGGCCCAGGACATTCCACTTTTCTCACGGATCATGAATTTGTGCCAAACGCTCGAGGTGTTCATCACTTTGAACGGAGTCTCTGACGGTTTCCAGGTGGTTCGCGATAGAAGCGGATCATGGTTTGACCCCGAATTGGTGCGGGCCGCGGACGAGTTAGAGAGGGATACCGAGCTCTGGAAACTGATCGAACAAGATCGCGTGCGCGAAACAGTGATGGACATGGAGCCGATCAGCGTTTCGCTCTATGCCGATGAAGCCAAGCTCGATAGTGTTTGCGAAGCCTTTGCAAACATTATCGACATCAAATCGACATACACGCATTCGCACTCACGGGGTGTGACCAGCATTGCGGTAGCGATTTGCCAACGATTGGCGCTGCCCGAAGATCAGGTAACCCTGGTGCGACGCGCCGCTCTGTTGCACGACATCGGTAAACTCAGCGTACCTAACAATATTCTCGACAAACCAGGAAAGCTAACTGCAGCGGAATGGGAGACGGTGCGGCTACATCCTTATTACACCCAGCGGATACTGGAGCGCATACGAGGATTCCAGGATTTGGCGTTCCTGGCTAGCTCACATCACGAACGGTTAGACGGTTCAGGATATTTCCGCAATCTACGCGCCTCGCAAATTTCTCCCGGCGCGCGAGCTATTGCAGTGGCGGACGTTTACGATGCGCTATCTTCGAAGCGGCCTTACCGTGGTGCTTTAACGAAGGCAGAAGTATTCAAGACTATGGCTGCAGATGTGCCCCACGCGCTGGACGCGGATTGCTTCGCGGCGTTGAAATCCCTCGATCTAACGACTAGTAATTAAATTTAGAAAAGCTCGACGACTAGCTTGAAGTGCGTGAAGCCGGCGGAGCTGCCACCTTCACAAGCGCCGACGGACGCCGACTGATACCGCCGGGATCGAAGTTTCTGTTCCAAATCAAACGGCAACTTCGACAAATCAGCGGTTTCGAAGCGGGTGACAGATAGCGGACGAGTGCCGGCGTACCCTCGATCCATTTCGCAGGTCTTGCGGGCGTCGTTGGTGGCCCGTGTCACGGACATGCCGTGGATATTCAGATTGGCGATGACTTCCTGCTCCTGTTGTTTGAGATTTAAATTGGCCACCGTTTGAGAGAAATCCTGCACGGCGAACAGTCCATCAGTGCCTTTCACTACGCCAATGCCAACACCGTTGAGTTCCGGATCAAGAATATTTTCGCGATGGTGCGGAGATTGCATCCAGGCCGAATGAATGGTTGCGGAGTTGGGAGCCACCGCAATATTTTCGGCGATGGTGGTGAAGCGCGCACCAGCCTGGGTGGCGCGGACTTGAACCTGTGGTTCACCTGGGAGTTGATGCGACAGCATGTTGTCCTGGGCCATACGCGAGGCGTGTTCGCGTGCGGCGGCTGCGAGTGCAGCGTCCCAGTGCAGAGCGGGCAAGCCTTTGGCGGCGCGCTCGCGGTTAAGAGCGTCAAAGAGAGCGCGTTCGGCAGTAGAGACTTCAACTTGCGCATAAACGGAGTAAGAGGTAATGAACAGCGCGATCATCGCCAGCGCGATAATTCGAAATACCACGCGGAAAGTTGTGCACGGCTCGAATTCAGAAAACTGGACAGTGAGGGCCATGGGCGCCTCCTGAACCATTGAACCTGTGGGGGCATGGCGTCCGAGAAAACGCGAGGGTCAGGTGCGAACGAGTCGTAAGCTGAACGGGGGAGCAGTGTTAAAAGTGCGCGAGCGGACAGGTATGCCAAGACTGTGGATTTGTTTGGGTTAGCCGTTATTTTTGCAGTTGGAAAGCTGATTCAAAAGCTGTTATCCGCGAACATGCACGGCGCTGAAGCTCAAAATTACGTGGCCACCGGCAGTCGGACGTCCAAAGCTAAGCATGGGACTAAAGCGCGAGAACATCAACAACTGGTCGAGCTGGTGGCGCATATCCGTGCTATGCGGACCCGACAAAATCTGGTAACCCGTCATTCCACCTTGCGCGTCGACGGTAACGTCAACCAATAGGCCGTGCGGCAAGGCCAACTCCAGATCATGTTCGGGCGCCCAGGAGGGTGGATATTCCGAGAGCGAAACCAATTCCGCAGGGCGCATCAAGTTAATGGGCACATCGTTTTCTACAGCGCGCACGGTGATGCCTGGGGCCAGGATCTGAAAAACCAGCACGAAAACCAGGATGGCAGACACGAACCCGCCAGTGGCCGGCAACGTGAGTGGACGAAAAACATTGTCGAGCAAAATCTCGGCGCGGTTACCAATCTGTCGTGCCCGGGCGCGCCACCCTCGAGAAGCCTGAGCTTTTGCCGCAGCGACCTTAATACGCACGGAGAGGTCGGACGGAGGCGCATGTCTGGTCACAGTCGATAGCATCACGCCCAACTTGCGAAAACGTTGAAGGTCCTCACGGCAATCCGCGCAGAGTTCCAAATGTTCACGAACGCTCGCACGCTCCTGCATGCGGTTAGAGCCCGTAAGTCCGTCATCAAGATAACCGGCCAACCTGGTGCGTACTGAATTACAGTTCATCGGGCACCTCACCAGCGGGGCTGCTGGCCAACGAAACACTGTTGACCGGAACAGCTCGGGCGACAGGCCATGCGGCTGCGTAGGAGTCTTCAAAAGGTGAGTGTTGCGCGCGGTTTACGGAGCGGGAAGATTTTTCCGTAGCAGCGTGAACAGCTCCATGACCACTCGGCGCGTGGGATTCCGGGCCAGACAAGAGGGGCTGAAGAATTTCCTTGAGGGCACGCCGTCCTCGCAAAATACGCGATTTTACAGTTCCGATGCTGCATTCCAAAATCTCAGCAACTTCCTCGTAACTAAACCCTTCCAGGTCACGCAGTATAACGGCGACGCGAAAAACGTGAGGGACGCTAAGTAAAGCACGTTGTACGACGAGTTGCACTTCCCGCGCGGCCAACTGTTCAAAAGGTGTGGCGCACAGATCTTCGATTTCAAGATGCTCCCGACCTTCTTCGAGATCGGCATCAATGGACACGGTTTTTTGAAGATGGCGTTTAAACCAGCGCTTATGATTGAGCGCTTCGCGAATAGCGATGCGGTACAGCCAAGTCTTCAAGGAACTGCCGTGACGGAAACCGCGTATGCCGCGAAACGCTTTTAGGAAAACTTCCTGCGTGCCGTCGGCCGCATCGGAAGCATCTCCGAGCATACCGAGAATGAGGTTGTAGACCGGGGCGTGGTAATGGGTGACCAGCCAATCGAACGCAGTTTCGGAGCCGGCTTGCAGCTCGGTGAGGAGTTCGGATTCGTCACGCCCCCAAGGGAGCGCACTGGCCCAATCGGACACTCTGGCCTTTCCTCGCCCTACTCCGAGTCAAAAATGAAACTCGTGGGCTGATCGAGGGCGGCAGCGTTTAGTCGGTGGGTTACTCGATGCGCCCGCACCGGTAATGCCGCTACATTACTTAGACACCGCGAGCCGCTGACTTGTTTCCCGCACAGACCAACGGCGAGACCGATTCTGGCATCTTGTTTCGCTCGGCGCAATATGCGGTCCGGCCTAGTACCTGGAGTGGGATGCCTTTAATGGCCTGCCGGATGGTCGCTCCAGGTAGTTCAATATTGGCAACGCGACGCCGAGTCAACGGGTATTGAACTCTTTCTGTGCCATCATTGTCATACACTACCCGCCATAACGGGTATCCGGGCGTTACAAGACTAAAGACATCGCAGAGGGCCGTTTCGCCGAATACGGCGCGTCAACTGGAGTGAAGCGGAAACGAAGCATTACTTCTGTTCTCGGGGGATAAGGATGAGCGAAGAGCAACGCCGGCGAAATCCACGGTATGCGTTTATCGCTAACGCCGAGCTGTTCGAACCGGTTACCAAGATGAAGATCGCCACTCGGGTTAGCGAGCTCAGCGTGCAGGGCTGTTATCTGGATATGCTAAATCCTTTCCCAGAGGACACTGTCGCGCTGGTAAAGATTTCGGTGGGTAAGACCGTCTTCGAAAGCGAGGTGCGAGTCGTTTACGCACATTCAAATTTGGGCGTGGGATTGATATTTCTGGACCCGGATCCTAAAAATGTGGAAGTGCTGAAGTCCTGGATCGACGAAGCGAAAACAGACCCCGAGCGATTGATTCCGTAGGCTCACAGACCGGGTAGGAAACTGCATTATTCTTGATATGACCTGGTAATTCGACCGCACAAATGATCGTGGCGGGAATCACCTTCAAAATTAATGTTGAGCTTGGAGGGCCGGAAATTGCGTAGCTAAGCCTCGAGAGGCTCGCCGGGGCGGGATTTTATTTTGGATTTCTTTTTTTGGTCGTCGGTAGCGTGATTGTTGTTGTGATTGTTATTATGATTGTTCAGATGGTCCCGAATTACGCGAACTTCTTCCGCTAGAGCTTTTTCCACGACAGCGGACTTTCGCTCGCCCCGTGCGACGCGGCTTACGTAAGAAGGATCCACTCCCAGGCGCTTCGCCACGCGGTTATAAATGCCGCGAAAAAGTGAGACGGCAGGGATAGAATTCATGTTACTATCCACTTTGTCACCATTCATGACGAACCTTTCGGAGCGGACGAACAAACGCGGTGCAGAGCAAGACTAACACAAATGGTAGTTCATGGGCATTATTAGAATCGTAGAGCAATGAGAACGAGAAGAACTTCTAATCCGGAATGGGCGCGCAAAATTTTAAGTTTGCGGAGACGGATGGGACTAACCCAGGCGGCCTTCGCCTCACGGCTCCATTACTCCGCCATGGCTTTATCGAGGTGGGAGAGAGGCACGCATGAACCGCCGGCGCAGGCGTACATTCAGATCGGAAACCTGATCGGCGAGCCTGACTCGTCATGGTTCTGGGAACGAGCCGGCTTTAAAACTTCGGATCTTTCCAAGATGCTCCCGGAAGGCCACGGGATCATGAGAAAAGCGGCTTTTCCGGATTTTGAGATCGTAGTAGCGGGAAGCCACAAGAAGAAAAACCCCATCGTTCCCAAGGCCAGACTGGTGGCAATTCCGGTGCTGGCCGCCCACGCCGCCACCCACGGAGGCAAAGGCGACCCCTTTCTGGACCTCGATGACATCCCAGCCCATGAAATGATCGCAGCACCCGCGGTATGGTGCCCGCACCCCGCAGAAACGACTTGCCTGCGAGTTCGCGGAGCGTCCATGAGTCCGCTGATCAACGACGATGACATTGTAGCGGTGGACCGTTCGGCGACTAACCCCAGCGAATTAAGCGGCAAGATTGTGGTGACCTGGCAGCGCGAAAGTGGGCTCACGCTATCAAGATTCCTGCTGGTAAATGGCGTGCAGCTTCTGGAATCCGAGAACCGCGATTATGAGGCCGTGAAGCTCGGAAAGAATCGCAGCTGGCGAATTATGGGCAAGGTATTGTGGTGGATTCGCCACGCGCCGTGACTCCCACCCGATTTGCAGTAAATTCTAATAAAATTTACAGGATTTCCCTGATAGAGCTGGCTCTTATTTTTTGCGACTATGCGCGTGCGGTTATTGACATCCGCCAAGTCGAGGGAGAAGGGGACAGACGAAACGCTTCGAGAAATCGAAGCAACCGGGCTGGGACGTCTCTCCTCTTTTCCTTCGGTCAACTTCCTTCCGTCTGAACTTCTTTCGCATTTTTTCTAAATATCAGAATCTTGTGTCCGCACCCGTCGTTTCCTAGGTAAAGTGAACGCTGAACGAGCGATGCACCACAACTCATCCGAGGAGGGCATGTGTCAGCTGACACTTCCAGGCCTGTTATAGCGTTAAGGGGCGGGCGGACGCTGGGCCTGTTCTGGCTGATTTATGGCATTCTCCGCATTATTGCCGCGGTCTGGATGCTGAGTTTCACTCCAGTAGCGACAGTTATGTTTGGGGCGCTGCTCAGCCGGGTTCCTAATCCGTACCCACTGATGAGCACATTTCATTTGATTTACGCTGGATGGATTGTGCTGGCGGCCGCGAGTGGGATTTTTGGGGTTTTGGCGGGAATTAGCTTGCTAGCGGGAGCCGGAGCGAGTCGAATTCTGGCAGTGGTGGCGGGATTGCTGGCGGTGCCGTTTATTCCGGTGGGCACGATGCTGGGTACTTATACGCTGGCTCTTTTTGTGCCGCGAGAATAAACGGTAGGAGCACAGGCAGTCCTAATTCCGCACTCCAGGGCAGTGATACCAAGCGGACCTACATCGGAATGGGTTGGCGACTTTTGGGCTTTATGTACCAGCAGGGGGAATAGCCTGCTTGCGGAAACAATGAGTGCGAACAAGCCCAAGTCTGCTGAGGATTTTGTTCGTCAAGTTCGTAGTCGACTTTCCCGCCTTTTACCGCAATGGCATAGAGCCGAGGAGCGGTAAACGTTTCCACAGGATTTGCGGGTTGCGGGTGAAGCATCCGAAATCGGAAATGGATGTAGTCGCAGACGAAGGAAACTAGCAACCCCAAAACAAGTCCCAGGAGCGCACGTTTCGCGAACAACCGCAACCTGGTTCTATCAAGCATGGATTTATATTCGCATGAGAACGTCTAAGTTAGTGGAAAACCGGGAGGTCTCAAAACTTCTTCGCGTAATTACGAATGACTGAATAACACTCGCAGGCGAAGGCTTCCAGTTGGGGACGGTTGGTAATTTTTACCGCACCGCGACCGTATTCGATGAGGCCCGCTTTCTGTAGCAGGCCGGCAGCGAGGGTCACACTCGGGCGGTCGGTGCCAAGCATGGTCGCGAGGAAATCGTGAGTGATGTTCAGTGTGGAAGTGGCAGCACCATCTTCCGCCATCAGAAGCCAACGAGCCAGGCGTTGTTCAATATCGTGCAGGCGATTGCAAGCAGCGGTTTGCGAAACTTGCATCCCGAGTAGCACAACGTAACGGTTCAACGCTTTGCGTAGATTGGGAAGGACTGCCACGAGTTTTTGAAACACCTCGCTTTTGATCCTGAATCCTTCGCCAGAAATTTGCACTATTTCTCGCAATGCGCTGCCAGTGACGCCCCCGGATAAAGCGGTGCCGGAGGCTCCTTCCTTGCCAACAATTCCAGCTTCCACGGTCCGGCCGGTTTTCAGCACTACCACCAGGGAGATGAGCCCGCGGTTTGGGAAATACATGAATTTTAACTTTCGATACGGCTCGTGAAGAATGCGATGCTGCTCGAGCTCTACAAATTGAAGATGCGGCCGAACAAGATTAAATTCGCGGGGTGACATGGCCATCAGAATTTCATTGCGTATGGGCTTGCCGGCCACGTTACTGCGCGGAGCGGGTTGCGAGGCGCGCTTCTTCTTCACGAAGTTCTTTCTCCTTGTTCAAAATTGAAATGGCCGCGTCCCGATGCTGGTAGTCCAAGCGACCGTCGACAAAAAGTGGTCGTTCTTTTCTATAAGGTCTTCGCCATATTCACAAGGATAAACACTCTTGGTAGGCTGTCGAACAATTGGGCTTTGAATTCCCCGCCAATTAACGGGTTTTTCAGAAATTGGCAATTTCTTAAAACTCCATTGGGTATTTTGAGTGCGGCGAACAACAACTGATCAGAGGCCTCTGATGGACGAGGCTAGCGCGCGAATGCTAACATCGCTGAATCGACCCGGTGGGGCCGTGGCGCAGTTGGGAGCGCGCCTCGATGGCATCGAGGAGGTCGTGGGTTCGAATCCCATCGGCTCCACCAAGTAGAAAGTTTTTGTTGATCGATTGGTAGACGCGTCCCGGTCGTAACCGGGAAGGTCGTGGGTTCGATTCCCATCGGCTGCACCAAAGATACTAGGGTTCGACTTGGGTTACATAATGTACCGACTACATAGGTAACAGTTTCGATCCGAACGATCACACCTGCCCGGAGTTTTTGCTGATCCACTAATATAATTTATGGCCAAGCTGACTTTTCTGGGCGCCGCCGGAAGCGTGACCGGCTCGAAATATCTGGTGGAAGCCGCGGGAAAGCGGCTGGTTATCGATTGCGGGATTTTTCAAGGCCTTCGCGAGCTCACCGAACGGAATTACCATCCACTACCGATTGATCCCAAAACAATTGATTATGTCGTGCTGACGCATGCCCATCTGGATCACACCGGTTGGCTGCCGGTCCTCGTGAAGGATGGTTATGGAGGGCCGATTTTCGCAAATCCAGCCACGATGGATCTGACCGCGCTCTTGCTGAGAGATTCGGCTCATCTTCAGCAGGAGGATGCGTTACATCCTCAGAAAGAAATGAGCGGACGCCCAGAGCACGAGCCCATGTATACCAGCGAAGATGTGGATCCGGTGCTGCGCCTGATGAAGCCGATGCCCCGCTTGGGCGAATTCGAGATTGACTCCGTATTCCGCATCGTTTCCTACGACGCAGGGCACATTCTTGGTTCGTCAAGTCTGGAACTGACAATCAGCGAGAATGGCGCGAAAAAGGTGGTGGTATTTTCTGGAGATATCGGGCGTTACGACCAGCCTATTCTGAACGATCCGCATACACCGCCTAGTGACGCCGATGTTTTGATTTGCGAATCCACCTATGGTGACCGCGAGCATCCCGGTGGCGACCCAGCCGTGCAACTCGCCGATATCGTGAATCGCGTGGTGCATCGCGGCGGCTCGATCATCATTCCAGCATTTGCCGTTGGACGAACGCAAACGTTTATGTATTACCTTCGGCAACTGGAAGCGGAAAACAAAATTCCGCGGTTGCCGGTCTATGTGGATAGCCCGATGGCCCTGAGCGCGACAGATTTGTATCTGAAATATCGCGACGATCACGATGTGGAGTTCACGAAGATCGATGCGAATGGCCAGGGCGATCCGCTGAACGTTCACGAATTTCATCTGACTCAAACCACGGAAGAATCAAAGGCGATAAACAATGTGCATACTCCCTGCATCATCGTGTCGGCCAGCGGAATGGTGGCTGGCGGGCGAGTACTCCACCACCTTGCGCATCGGCTACCGGATGGAAGAAATGCGGTGATTCTGGCGGGGTTCCAGGCACAGGGGACGCGCGGCCGTGCGCTGCAAGAAGGCGCGAAAACGTTGCGCCTGTTTGGGCAGGATGTGCCGGTGAACGCAGAGATCATACAAATGAGCCAACTTTCGGCGCATGCCGGGAGAAGCGAGTTGCTTCGCTGGATGGGCGCATTGCCTGCGCCGCCGAAACAGACCTATTTGACGCATGGGGAGCCTGTCGCTGCGCAGTCCTTGCAAAAAGCGATCACCGCCAAATTTTCGTGGAAGGCCTCGGTGGCGCGGTATCTGGACACCGTGGAAATCTGATAGGCTGGCGAATTATTTTTTTGCAAGCCGGAACTATTACCTGACTCACTCCGTCTATAGAAGCAAGACCACTCGCGGGGTAGGAGACTAACCACCACAGGGCAACCGACCGTCGGTCTCCTACCCTAGTAACTTCTTCCGAATGGCATTTCCACGGTTGAATTACCGCAGATTTATACAAAATTTAGAAATAATTTACAGCGGATTTATTGTCTGCTCAGTTTGGCACTTTGCGGGCAGTGAGCGCGGCGGTTACGCATGTGCACAGAAATCGGCGAGGTGCTCAGGAAGGCGCGCGAGCCGCTCTTCCGCGGCGGCCAAGGTCGATTCTTTCTTGCAGAAAGTGAAGCGCACCTGGGAAGAGCCATCTCGGGGATTGCCGTAAAAGCTCGAGCCAGGGACGACGGCGACGCCGACCCTTTCCACGAGAAACTTTGCAAAAGCTACATCGTTGGTGGTTTTTTCGGAGTTGCTCCGGATGCCGCCATCAAAATCAAAAGCTGAGATATCGGTCATGATGTAGTACGCGCCGCGTGGCTTGAAGACCGTGAAACCAGCCGCGGTGAGGATTTTTAACAGGCGCTCGCGCTTCTCGTGGTAGTTCTTTGCAAGGTTCTGATAATAAGAGTCTGGGGATTTCAAAGCCATCGCGCCGGCCTGCTGCAAAGGGGCCGCAGCACCTACGGTCAGAAAGTCATGCACTTTGCGAATGGCTGCGGTTGCTTTAGCTGGAGCGATCGCCCACCCAACGCGCCAACCGGTAACGCTATACGTTTTTGACATTCCATTGATGACGATGGTGCGCTCGCGCATGCCATCAAGCTGCGCCATGGAGATATGCTCCGCACCGTCATACAAAATATGTTCGTAGATTTCATCGGTGATGCAAAAGGCGTTCCAGCGCTGGCATAGGCCACTGATGAATTCGAGTTCGGCGCGCGTAAAAACTTTGCCGGTGGGATTGTTCGGCGTGTTAAGGATAATCGCTTTTGTACGTGGACCGAATGCTGCAGCCAGTTCCCTTTCGTCATAGCTCCAATCGGGCGGACGTAATTTGACGAAGCGCGGCGTGGCGCCACTCAAGATGGCGTCCGGGCCGTAATTTTCGTAGTAGGGCTCGAATACCACGATTTCATCGCCGGGATTGATGATGGCCATCATGGAGGACATCATCGCTTCGGTGGATCCGCAGCATATGGTGATTTCGCGTTCGGGATCGACGCGAATGCCCTGCGTGCGCTCAAATTTTTCTACGATGGCATCGCGCAGCGCTTTGGCGCCCCAGGTGATCGCGTATTGATTGATATCGTCCGCGATGGCTTGGCGCGCCGCTTCTTTAATTTCCGCGGGCGCTGCAAAATCAGGGAAACCTTGCGACAGGTTGACAGCCTGGTGCTCGAGCGCCAACCGCGTCATTTCTCGAATGACGGACTCGGTGAATTGCTCGGCTTTGGCGGACAGCATGCGCCGCGCAAGTTCGCCGGATGTATTGGTGGCCGACGTGGGACCCTCGCTTTTTGCTGCTTAATTCAGTCTGCCGGATTCGGCGCGTTCTTCAATCCTGGCGCGACTGGAAGCCGCAGTGACCGGCGTACTCTGTGTAGCGCCAGAGCCATAAATCATCCGGTAGACGGCGGCATTGCGCAAGACGATTTGCACGTATTCGCGCGTTTGGGTGAAGGGAATGGATTCTACGAGTTCGGGTATTTCCTCGTAATTGCGTTCTGCCTTCCAAAGAGCGATGCGATCTTCACCGGCATTGTAGGCCGCGGCGGCGTATTCAGGGGCGCCGGTAAGGCGGACGAGATTGGCGATGTACAACATTCCCAGCTGCAGGTTGTAGTTGGCGTCGTACAGAAGCTTTTTGTTGTAACGAATCTTTAATTGCTTGGCGAGCAATTTGCCGGTTTTTGGCAGGACCTGCATCAACCCGATGGCATTGGCGTAAGACACGATGTCCGCTTGAAAAGTAGATTCCTGACGGATCAATCCCGCGGCAAACATCGGGTCAAAATCATTGCGTGCGGCTTCACGCCGGAGAGCTGCTTCGTAGGGCAAGGGATAGAGTATTTTCCAGACGGCCATCGGTGCGTCAGACAATTTGCGTGATTCGAAACTCGGAAGAATGATCCGCCCATAGGACATGCCTGCAGCGAAGTGGCCCTGATCAAACGCCGCTTGAGCCGCTTCAAGCAGGAAACGAGGCGACGAAGTAGCGAAGTAGGCGTTTTTTAACTCCAGTTCCGCGGACGCATCAAAGGCGATGATGCGCAGCGCCTGAGCCTTGGCCCAGCGATCGGCAGCAGATTCAGGAATTGGTTCATCAAAGGACCGCAAGGGCGAAGGGTCAGGAATTTTTGCCAGAAAATCAGCTGGGTCTTCCTCGCCGGGTCCCAACTGTTTGAGCCGAGCCGCGGCAGCGTGCGCAAAATAAGTTTGCGGAAATCGCTCGATGGCCTTTTCGTAGTCACTGCGCGCGTGACCGGGATTGCCGGTGCGCTCGGCGCTGCGGCCAAGCCAGTACAGCGCGTCAACCGCGTTGGCGGACGTCGGATACTTCAAAAGAAAGGAGGTCAGACGTTGGTCAGCGTCCGGTTGGTTGTTCAGGAAAGCAATCCAAGCAATCCGCCATTCGGCGTTGTAAGCGTATTTGCCCTCGGGGAATGCGTCGACCACTTGCTGGTAGTAAGCGACGGCCTTAGGGCGGTCGAGCAGCACCCAATAATAATTGCCGGAAGCCATTAAAGCTTCTTCATTCCAGACGCTCTTTGGATACTTCTCGGTGATGCTTTGAAGAGTGGCGAACATCTCGGCTTCATTTTTTGCCCCGCGATAGGCTTGCGACAGGCCGAATAAGCGCTCGGCGTCAACTTCGGGATCGGATGTGGTTAAAGAAGAGAGCAGCGTAGGCGAGCCTTTGAGCTGAATCCTGGCTTGCGCAAGGCGCAGCTGCGCGCGTTGGCGCTTGGGACTGGCGGGATCGCCGACCATCAACAGAACTCTCTCGAATTCGGCGCGCGATTCTTTCCATTTGTGGGCATCGAAAAATATTTGCGCTCTCTGCTCCTGCATTTCTGGGGTGGGGCTTGCATACTCGCGGCCTAACTCACGAGCGATTTGTGGCAAGGAGGTAGCGGCAGCTTTGGCTTCATCGGACAGCGGATACTTGTAATAAAGCGTTTGGTAATCTTTCGCCGCGCGCGGTAATTGGTGGGCCATTTTGTAGGCTTGCGCGCGTTCCAGCAGCAAAACCGGCCTGGTATTCGCCGGAGGGTAAGCGTTCAGAGCTTCGATGGCCTCTTGCGCATGGCGAGTATCACGAGCTGTAGGGGCGTAGGCTTCTAAAAATTGCTCGCGCATGGCGCTGTTTGGATATTCCTGTTGGAAGGTTCGCAGGTCGGCGAAGGCTCCAGCCATATTTTTTTGCCCACGCTTGGCTTGAGCAGACCAGTACAAAACGTATTCGCTGAGAAGGGTGTCCTTTTTTGCTTTTGCGAACCAGTTCAGTGCCTGCGGCAAGCGATTCTTGCTGTAGTCCTCGTAGCCGAGAGCCAGAGCGGCACGCGGGCCCCATACCGTGGAGGTTTTTTTTGTAGCGAAAGAGGACAACTTTTCGTACGCACCCGGAGCAGCAGTGTGCAACCCGCGTGCAAGGGAAGTCAGTTCGGTTTGAGCGGCCGCGTCACCCGTCGTCGGAGAAGTGATTTCCGGCGCAGAAGTGGTGACTCCACAATCAGTCTTGCACGGCACAGTTTTAGGCTTCTTTGATTTTTTCTTCGAGTGGGTTCGAGTTTTGCTTTGCGGGGCTGACTGCGCCAAGGTGACGCTCGCATCGCCGAGCAAAAGCGAAAAACTGAGGCAGAGCGCAGCCGTTCGCATAAAAAAAACTGACGGTGAACGTTGGCGAAAGGGAAAATTCACGTAGAAACGTTCTGGCGATCTAGCGATGCTGCGCGTGGATCGCGTAAGGATACTCACCAAGAGCGTGCGCATCGCCGTCGGCGAGAATCTCGACCATCCAGCGATAGAAATAGTCCACCGGGTGATCCATGATGGGACGGAAACGGCGATCGTATTCTCGATGAGCTTTCTCAATGTCGTCCCGCAGTCTAACGCACAAATCTTTATTTTCGCGGCCCAGACGCACGGCCTCGGGGCGGAGCATCTTAATATCCTGCATGGAGACTTTAGCAACCCGATTAGCCCGGCGATGTAATTCCTGCTCCTCGGTGGACAGTTGATTAACGTCAAAATCGCCTTCGGTTGCCACTTCGACGTCTTCAGGAAACGGCCCGGGTTGAGGAAGTTCTAATGGCGCGGATTCCGGCGCCTCAGGCTCAACTTTAGGATGTGCGACCGGCGCGAACTCGTTGCTTGGGGCAGATTCCACAGGGCTGACTGGCGGTTTCGTTTTCGCAGGCGCGCCTGTGGTTTCCTTTGCAGGCGCGACGGCATGAGACTGGAGTGCTGACTCCACGCTGATGGCGCTGGTCAGCCGGGTCATTTCGACTTCTAGCGGCGAACGCGGACCGGGGTTAAGTGTGATCGCAACGAACCGCGAAAGGACTTCCAGAGCTGCGGCAATCGAGGCAGCCGTAGATTGCGCGCGCAACATTGGAGGCAGGGCGTTGGTGGGTTTGCTGCTGGCGCAAGCTGCGACCACGTCATTGACGGCTTGATTCAGCTCGTCAGTGGTGCGCTGGATAGTATCCAGGTTGTCGCGAATCGCTCGCGAAACGGCTTGTTCAATGGCAGTAGGTTCTTGTGGCATAAACATTTGGGGCGGCAAGTGGCAAAAATGGCCCGTTTTGTGATTTTGGGAGTTGCACGGTTGGGAGTCAACCGCCTGCGAAGGGGTCTGTGCCCAATTGTTTCTTATACGTTTCGCCGGGACGGCCAGGACTCCAAGGCAATGTCGATGATGGCGCGAAGTTGGCTGCGGCTGGCACCGCTGGCAGCCTGAACAGACATTCCCTGAATTATGATCGCGATGTAACGGGCAAGGCTGGCCGGGTTTGCGTCTGGAGGCAAATCGCCCTCCATTATCGCCCGTTTTAAGCGCTGGCGAAGTGCCGCCTCTCCGCCCAAACGACGCGAGATTAATTCCTTGCGCACTGAATCTGCGCTATTTCCACAAGCCAACGCGCCCTGTACCCACAAACAACCCCGAGGATTACCGCCGGAGGTGAGCATATCAGCGGTTCCGTAGAGGAGCCGTTCGACAACCGCGCGACTAGTCGGCTCTTGGAGAGCAGCTCTTGAGTGAGAGGCCGGACCTTCCGCATAGTGGTCGAGCACTTTGCGGAATAATTTTTCTTTATCTCCGAAAGCAGCATAAAGACTCGGCCGGTTGATGCGCATGGCTTTGGTTAGGTCCGACAGGGAGGCCCCTTCATAGCCCTTGCGCCAAAAGACATCCAGGGCGCGATCGAGCGCCTTGCGGGGGTCGAACGATAACGGACGCCCGGTGGGCTTGGGTAACTCTTTGTGACTCTTGGACTTCATAACACACAGTCTAACATCCATGTCTATTCTGTACCGCGCGGTAAGAAATCAGCCTCAGAAACATATACCCGATTCTACGGGCCGCACATCTGTACTGGCAGGTACAAAAACCATTTCAGGAGGATTTTATGGCACAACGATTGGCGGGGAAGGTTGCAGTAGTCACTGGGGCGTCCAAAGGAATTGGCGCTGCCATTGCGAAGCATTTGGCAGCGGAAGGCGCGTCTGTGGTAGTCAATTATTCATCCAGCAAGGAAGACGCGGACCGGGTGGTCAAAGAAATTACCGGAAAAGGCGGTAAAGCTGTTGCGGTGCAGGCGAACGTTGCCAAACAAAAAGACATTGAGCGTTTGTTCGCGGAAGCAAAAAAGGCTTATGGCAAGTTGGACATTCTGGTGAACAACGCGGGGGTCTATGAGTTTTTGCCGCTGGAAAATGTTTCGGACGATCACTTCCACAGAATGTTTGATCTGAATGTGCTTGGCCTACTGCTTGCTTCCAAAGAAGCCGCGAAGTATTTTGGTAAGGATGGAGGCAGCATTATAAATATAAGCTCGGTAGCAGGGATCATTTCTCCCGCTAGTGCTTCCGTTTACGCTTCGACAAAGGCGGCTGTGGATAGCGTTACCCGCTCTCTCGCAAAGGAATTTGGAGCCCGTAAAATTCGAGTCAACTCCATCAACCCAGGCCTGGTGGAGACCGAGGGTGTGCACACCGTGGGATTCAACGAGGGGGATTTTCGCAAGGCGTTCGAGGCGCAATCACCGCTTGGACGCATTGGGCAACCTGAAGATATCTCACCCGCTGCGGTTTTTCTGGCGTCGGGAGAATCTTCGTGGATCACGGGCGAGACGCTGGTGATTGCGGGCGGAGTGCGTTAAGAAGCAGACGAGCAAGAATGAGTACTCCAGAGTGGCGGCCAAATCACCGGCCGCCACACCACATTTTGGCCGGGTGATACAATAGAGTTGTAGCGAGTCGTAGCAAAATGGGGGCGACACGGTTTCGACGGAAGCTGTCGCGGCCCGAAGGCATGCCGGGGGCCACCTGCCCGTAATCTGGTGGAAACTAGAACTGCCAACAACAACTTGGCACTTGCTGCTTAATTAATTAAGCGCAACGTTTGCCCAGGCCTCGCCTGCGGGCTTGGGGTCAAACGTCATTCAGCGGGCTGGCTTGAACCTTTCGGTCCGTAAGGCTCAGGCGAGAACCATCGGACTAGCCGGCTGCGTTTCTTGCTCATTCTGAGCGCGGCGGGCGAAAAAAACTGAACTGAGCTAAGCATGTAGTCTTCGGCTCGTAGCGCTTTTCGGACGGGGGTTCGACTCCCCCCGCCTCCACCATATTTCTTCTTTGATTTGAAGTTTGGCTGTTTCCGCCGCGCCTTTCGCAAGCGGGCTCTCTTCCCCACACGTTTGTTACTCCGGCTGCCGATCCCTCAACCGTACAGATTGCCAATCGTGTACAATTCATCCCTTTTCCAAGATTTATGCAGGCTGCAGTTGTGCATGGTTTCAGGTGCCGTTCTTTTCCTTTGGAGGAGTTGATGACGAGGATGCTGAGCAGACTTTGTGTGTGCGCCTTGGCGACATTCTGTGCGGGGTCTGTGCTGCGCGCACAAAGCGACCTGGATCAGCGCATCGACAAGGAGACAGATTCGCTGGTAGCGATCTACAAACATATCCACCAGAACCCGGAGCTCTCCACAGAGGAAAAAGAAACGTCCGCGCTGCTCGCGGGCGAATTGCGGCGGCTGGGATTCGAGGTCACCGAACGGGTCGGCAAATATGATGTACCTGACAAGATTTCGTATGGCGTAGTAGGCGTTTTGCGCAATGGTCCGGGGCCAACAGTAATGGTGCGCACGGAATTGGATGCGCTTCCTGTGGAAGAGAAAACCGGTTTGCCATATGCCAGCCACGTGAAGCTAAAACAAGCGGATGGCGAAGTCAGCGTAATGCACGCGTGCGGACACGATCTGCACATGAGTTCGTGGATCGGTACCGCGCGAATGTTAGTTGCCCTGAAGAATGAATGGAGCGGAACGCTGGTTATGATCGGCCAGCCATCCGAAGAAGGGCTCGGCGGCGCCAAGGCGATGCTGAAGGACGGACTTTATACGCGATTTCCTCGTCCTGACTTTGTACTTGCGCTGCACGATAATCCCACCGTTGCTGCCGGCAAAGTTGCGTGGAAAGAGGGCAGCATGCTGGCGAGCGCTGACGGGGTGGATATCACTGTGCGCGGTTACGGAGGTCACGGCGCCGCACCACATATGACCAAGGATCCCATCGTGATGGCCTCGGAAATTGTGGTTCTCCTGCAAACTATCGTCAGCAGAGAAATCGATCCGTTCGATTCCGCGGTGGTGACCGTCGGTTCATTTCACGCCGGGACCAAACGCAATATCATCCCCGACGAAGCTCATCTGGAGTTGACGGTACGCACGATGAAGCCCGAGGTGCGGGACAAAGTTCTCGCGTCGATCAAGCGTATTGCGGAAGGTGTCACGGCCGCCGCGGGTGTACCCAGTGAACGCGCACCTATCGTGCGAGTGGTCGGTTCCACGCCGGCGACAATAAACAATCCGGAGCTGTCGCGCCGGGTGGGAGCGGCACTTGAACGGGCGCT
Organism: uncultured Acidobacteriota bacterium; assembly: GCA_963733775.1. Taxonomy (GTDB): domain Bacteria; phylum Acidobacteriota; class Terriglobia; order Acidiferrales; family UBA7541; genus Acidiferrum. Next base: position 172,649 of record CAVTEE010000010.1, read on the forward strand.
GGGTAAAGACAATGTGCTTCCGGCACAGCCGATCATGGCCTCAGAAGACTTCAGTCAGTATGGTCTTACGGACCCCAAGCCGCCGTACGTCATGTTTTGGTTAGGCGCAACCGACCCAAAGCGCTTAGAGGAAGCGCTTGAGACGGGAACTCGGTTGCCTAGCTTGCATTCAAGTGAATTTTATCCCGAGCCGGAGCCCGCAATTCATACCGGTGTAAAGGCGATGACCGCGTCAGTGCTTGAACTTTTAAAGAAATAATGTCTTTCGGTCTTTGCTAGATTCGCACACGTTAAGAAGTGCAACGCGGGTGGTCTTCTTGAGATCACGGCTCACGAGGCGGATATGGCTTGCCCTTCGATCACTGTAAGGTAGCGATCACACGAAATATTGATTAACTTTTGCACGGCGGTGGACGGAGCAGGCCAATGAATTTCGAGCCAGTCGACCTTGGTAGCCGAACCTAGGCCCAATACCTGCCTCGGATCATGAGACGAGAGATAGCTTCCGCCACCGTTCTTTAAGCATGAGCGCTTTTTTCCACCGGCTGACCACACAAGCCTGGCGCCGATCGCGTCGCGATTACACGTAACACCTCGCAACTTAATTCCCAGCCAGTGATTGCCGATCCCGGCCTGATTTTGTAGAAGCACTGGTGCACCGCCGTTAACGCCTATGAGTACGTCCACCCGGCCATCGTTATCAAAGTCGCCCACAGCCAACCCGCGCGCAGAAAAATCCTTGCTAAATGCCGGGCCCGCATCAGCGCTGACGTTATGAAACTTTCCATTCTTCTGCTGAAATAATAGTAACGGTTCGCGGTACGTCACGGTCTGAGAACGCTGCGCAACCATATCGTCGGGATGGCCGTTGGCCAGGATTAGATCCACTTCACCGTCATTGTCATAATCAAAAAAATGCAATCCCCAGCCGCTCAAAAGCCTGGTGGCTTGCGCAATGGATTGCGACGGAGCTATGTCTTCAAAGGTTTCGTTGGTCAAGTTGCGATAGAAGGAAAACTTCTCCTGATCGATATTCGCGACAAATAAATCTTGCCACCCCCGGTCGCTCACATCCGCCGCATCCACTCCCATGCCGGAACGGGCCTGTCCATTTTCACTGAAGGCAACTTCGGCGGCGACAGACGTTTCCTCCCAACGATTCCCGCCTCGATTGACAAACAAAAAATTCTGCACCGTGTCGTTGGCGACAAACAGATCCATGCGGCCATCATTATTTATGTCTGTGGCCACTACGCCGAGCGCTTTGCCAAAACTTTTACCGATGACCGTGTGCTTTCCGACTTCGGTGAACGTGCCGTCTCCGTTGTTGTGAAAAAGGTAGCTGGCGGTGGGGTGAAACGCCCGAGGTACACAATAATATTTCTGTCCTGCGCCATTTTCTCCACAGGACTGACGGTCTTCCGGTAGATACCGGACGAAGCTGCACACGAACAAATCGAGCCGGCCATCATTGTCGAAATCAAACCACACTGCGCTGGTCGTCCATCCGTTGATTTCAAGGCCAGCTTTAACAGTGATGTCCGTGAATGTGCCGTCGCCATTATTGCGATACAGCAAGGACCGTCCGCAAGCGGCCACAAAAATATCCGGATATCCATCATTATTGAAATCTCCAACGGCCACCCCCATGCCAAAGTTTCCACCGGGAACGCCCGCTTGCTCGGTGACATCAGTGAACGTGCCATCGCGATTATTTTTGTATAGGGCATTGCGGATTGGATGCTGGGGATGAAAAAACTCCGAGGGGCCACTGTTCACCAGATAGATGTCCATCCAGCCGTCGTTGTCGTAATCCAGAAATGCGCAACCAGGGCCCAGAGTTTCCGGAAGATACTTTTCCGCGGACATCGCATTCTCATGAACCCAGTGAATGCCGCTCAGGGATGCAGGAACTTCCCGAAAAAGAGCGGACGACGGCGCAGGACGCTGTCCCACTAGCGCCAATCCGCTAAGCCCTCCCAGACTCCATAAAAATTGACGACGATTCACCATAGATCGAGTCGGAACCCTATCCAGATTAATCGCGCTTCGCGCCACAAGGCAACGCGAATCAGGACGGGGAGGAAGGTGACAAGCCTCCGAAAAGAGGAATTCGCGATCTCATGTTTACATCAAAAAGGCATTATGGTAACGTTTGCACAATTTTGGGGGCCCTGAACGCTCGGTTCAGATGAGGGGGAACAATTCAGCATGAAAAATTCATGGCATCATGCAACAGTGTCCGCGGGAATTCTGCTAGTGACGGTGTCTATTCTGCTTTTTCCGTGCTTGGTATCCGCTCAAATTGATACCGGCTCGGTCGTCGGAATCGTCAGCGACCCTAGCGGCTCGGCAATTCCAGGCGCTACCGTCACGCTGTTAAATGAAGAGTCGGGTGTCTCGCGTTCGGTAACCACCAACAGCGACGGCGAATACCAATTCGCGGCGGTCATACCTGGGACGTATTCCGTTCAAGCCACCGCGCAAAACTTTGAATCCGCCATCAGCACACACGTCGAAGTCGATGTGCAGTCACGACCGGCCATTAACTTTGCATTGAAGGTTGGATCCTCCTCGCAAGTGGTGGAGGTCTCCTCCATCACGCCGGTTCTGCAAACGGAAACCGCGGATGTCGGCGGAGTCGTACAGAGTGAGCAGATCAATGACTTGCCGCTGAATGGTCGGCGGTATTCAGATCTGGCGCTTTTGGAAGCAGGCATTCAACGTAACCAGGTCAATACTAACAACACCGCGCCGGACAGATTCAGTTCGAATGGAAATTTAGAAACACAGAATTACTTTTCGCTCGACGGAATCGATAACAATTCGGGTTCAACTAACTTGCAGGAAAGCTCCGTGCAGGTTATCCAACCCCCGCCCGACGCGCTGCAAGAGTTCCGCATACAAACGCGAACGTACTCGTCGGAATTTGGAACGTCGGCAGGCGCGATCATTAACGCCAGCATTAAATCCGGAACCAATCAATTTCATGGCGATGTCTGGGAATTCCTCCGCAACAGCTCGCTGGACGCCAACACCTATTTCAATAATCTGAATGACGTCCCTCGCGGCCATTTCACGCAAAACCAATATGGGGCCACCATCGGCGGACCAGTCATTAAGAACAGGACGTTTTTCTTTGGAGACTTTCAGATATTCACAAGCCGCCAAGCCACCACCGTTCAATCCGTGGTGCCGACACCTTTAATGAAAACGGGGAATTTTACAGAACTATCGCAGACCTTGCACAACTCCGGTGTAGCCGGGCAAACGGGTTGTGTTGCCGGTAACATCGTGGCTAGCAGCTGCCTTGATTCCACGGCCACGCAGTTAGTGGCGTTGTTCCCAGATCCAAATATTCCTAGCCAGGTTGCCAAGGAAGGAATACCCGGAAGCTGGAACGGAGCCCCCAACTATCAATTCCAATATTCGGTTCCCAAGGATACCCAGTCTTGGGATGTTCGAATTGATCACAACCTTACTAGTAAGAGTCACCTTTTCGGACGATACAGCCAATACATCATTTCAAATCAGGATCCACCATGGACCAGCAACTTCGTCGCGGGAAACGGCGACTTTGCGACGGCCTACAACATTCACGAGCGGTCCGTGGCTCTGGCATGGGACCACACCATCAGTTCCTCACTGTTGAATGAATTGCGTTTTGGATTCAATCGCGATTATGCCCACAGCGATCCTATCGGCGTTAAATTGGGCACGTCGTTGGCTGGAAACTTCGGCTTAACGGGTATTCCGGTTGGACCGAATACCGCCGGTATTCCGCCGATCGAAATAAACGGATTGACGCGTATCGGCACTTCGCCGTGGCGCCCGCAGTTTCAAATCTCGCAGGTTTGGCAACTTCTGGACAATTTGAGCTGGCTTAAGGGAAATCACAGTTTCAAATTTGGTTACGAATTTCGCCGCTTCAGCGACAATTTTCTGGACATTCGCGCGCCGCAGGGCGAACTGGGCATCAATGGAATTTACACCGCCGCAGGCAGTTTCGGTTTGCCGGATTTTCTGCTTGGCGACGTAGATTCCACAACATTTGTGACTCCCACGGTGGTGCACAACTACACCAACGGAAACAGCCTCTATGGCCAAGACACCTGGAAAATACGAAAAGACCTGACCCTTACACTTGGCTTGCGTTATGAATTGTTTTCGCCGCTGCTGAATCGGCAAAATCAGCTCAGCAACTTCAGTCCGGCGAACGGCGGAGAACTGGTCACAGTCGCTCCCAACGCTTCCGGTTGGTACGAACGGTCGCTGATCCATCCTGACAAAAACAACTTTGCACCGCGGGTCGGTTTTAGCTATCACCCATGGAACAGGGTCGTTATTCGCGGCGGCTTCGGTATTTTCTACCAGGAAGGAGTCCGCATCGGTTCGGAGAGCATCCTGGCTTTGAATCCGCCAGCGGTAATTTCCTACAGCCTGGGCCAATCTTTGGGCAGCACGACGCCGATCTTTCAGTTGAAGAATGGTTTTCCCATCGGGGATTTCACCTCAACCACGGTGAATCTCTCGCAACTGCAGATTCGCGCCCAGGACCCAAATCAGAGAACGGGCTACGTCGAGCAGGGGAGCTTCGGTCCGGAGTTCCAGATTGCGCAAAACGTATCACTGGACGTTACCTACGTCGGCAATTTCGCGAGAAAAATGAATCGGCTACGCGACGCTAACCAGGGCATTTTTACCGGGACGTTCGACGCCAGCGGAAACCCAATCGACACGTACCCGTACGCCAATCTGAATACCACCAGCAGCAGCGCGACCGGCAGTCACGCGTTTCTAGAGCTCGCCACCAATGACGGAAACGCCGATTACAACGGGCTGTTGGTCTCGCTTAGGCATCGTTACACAAAGGGCATGTCTTACGGAGCCAGCTATACCTGGAGTCATCTTATTTCCGATTACGTAGACAATTTGACGGGCGGAGCGGAACCGCAAAATTCTTACAATTATGCTGCGGAACGCGGCGATTCGATGTTTGACGTGCGCCAGCGTTTTGTGGGATACCTCACTTACGAGTTGCCCGTCGGCCGAGGCAAGAAATACCTCAGTAATGGCGGCATCGCCAGTTACATTCTGGGCGGATGGCAGGCCAACACCATCGTCACCAAGCAAACTGGAACGACCATCCAACTTTTTGCACCCGACAGTAGTTTGTCCGGGGGAACTCATATCTCACGTCCGGATTGCATCGGGGACGCCAGGGCCGGAGCTTCCGATAATCCCAGAAACGGGCTGTGGCTGAATCCCGCTGCGTTTGCCCTACCAGGGCTTGGCCAGTTCGGGAATTGCGGCGTAGGCAGATATCACGGCCCGGGATTTACGAATACGGATATCAGCGTGTTCAAGATTTTCCCGGTAAGGGAGATCATGCGCTTCGAGTTCCGCGCCGAGTTCTTTAATGCCTTCAACCATGCCAACTTCTCGAATCCCGGATCGTTTTTCGCTGGCGGGGCTGGCGGCGGTTTCGGAATTATTTCCTCGACCGTTGGAGACCCACGAATCGTGCAGTTTGCGCTGAAGCTCTATTTCTAGGCGTTCTGGTCTGTGGCGTTAGCCGCGGGTTTTCCAGGTCAACCCACGGCTAGCGCTCCTTGTGTCGCCTTCGCGCACTGCAGCATACGTTCGGTAAGAACATAATTTCTATCGATGAGGACCACCATGAAACGTACCGCCTCTTTGGCCGCGCTACTACTATTTCTGTCGATTCAGCCACTATCTGGCCAATCTCCTTACGCGTCATCGCTGAAACCCGCAGTGGCACCGGTGCCACTGCCGATTAATCGCGGGAGCGCCGCGGTGTGGCAAAGCCTCAAAAAACTGCATACCCGAGCCAGCCTGATCATGATTACCGCTCATCCCGATGATGAGGATGGCGGAATGCTGACCTATGAATCGCGTGGTCAAGGCGTTCGCGTAACGCTGCTCACGCTGAATCGCGGCGAAGGCGGCGCCAATGTGATGTCGGCAAACTATTTCGACGGGCTGGGCTTGGTCAGGACGGAAGAACTACTAGCTGCTGATCGATATTATGGGGTCGATCAGTATTGGACGCGCGTGGTCGATTACGGTTTTTCCAAAACGAAAGCTGAATCGATTTCCAAATGGACCCACGATCGTGTCTTTGCGGATGTGGTTCGCGTGGTTCGCATGACGCGGCCGCTGGTAATCACGTCCGTCTTCGTGGGCGGTCCCAGTGACGGGCATGGCAATCACCAAACTGCTGGAGCCATGGCCCAGGAAGTGTTTAAAGCTGCTGGCGATCCAAATGTCTTCCCGGACCAAATCGCGGCAGGATTACGGCCATGGAACCCGCTCAAAGACTATGCCAGGACGCCGTGGTTCGGAAATGACGACGGAAAAATTGTTACCAACGTGGAAGTTCCAGAAGGCGATTACGATCCCGTCCTGGGCATGTCCTACGTGCAAATCGCGCGGGAAGGTCTTGGCTTCCAGAAAAGTCAAACGGGCGGCGGGATGATTCCCAAAGCGGGAGCCGTTAACACTTCTTACCATCGCTACGGGTCGGTGGCGCCAGCCGAGGACAAAGAGAAGTCCTTTTTCGACGGTATCGACGTCTCCCTGATGGGCATCGCGACACTGGCGACGGACGGCAAGCAGGGTTTTCTTGGAACCGGCTTGAAACGGGTGAATGAACTCGTCGAAAGCGCGATGACTAATTTTTCGGCGGCGTATCCCGAAAAAATCGCTCCACAGTTGGCCGAAGGCTTGAAAGAAACGCAAAAATTAATTGAGCAAGTGAAGACCAGTAGATTGATAGCCGATGAGAAATACAATGTCACGTTTGAATTGGAGACCAAAAAGGCGCAATTCAATAATGCTCTGGCGGAGGCTTTGGGTCTTTCTGTAGCCGCCACGATGGCGCCGGAAAAAGAGCCCAACCCCTTGTATGCGATGTTCGTTGGCGATCCGGACACCACCCGGGTGGTGATTCCTGGCCAAAAATTTGGCGTGAAAGTTCACGTCGTAAGTCAGAGCGCGCAGCCGGTTACACTGAAACATGTTGAAGTTGACGCGTCTGACGGGAACGACTGGGAAATTAAAGGTGCGATTGACCCTCAAGCGCTGGTCGAAGACAAGCCAGCGGACACGCGCTTTGAATTAACGGTACCCAAGAATGCAAAATTCACACAGCCATACTTCAGCCGGCCGAATATTGAACAGTCGTATTACGACATTTCAGACATGAAATATTTGAATCAGCCTCTATCGCCGTATCCGCTCGCCGCCTGGGCGGAATTCGAATTTGAGGGCGTGCCGGTTCGTGTCGGCCAAGTGGTGCAGACCATCAAGCGGGTTAACGGTTTTGGTGTGGTTTCGGAACCACTGGTAGTTGGCCCGGCTATTTCAGTGACTATTAATCCCAAGGCCGGCATCGTGCCTCTGAAAGGCAAGGAGTTTGCCGTTACTACTGGGATCCGCAGCAACGTAAAAGGCGCCGCTAAAGGCACCGTCAAACTCGAATTGCCCTCTGGTTGGACGAGCACTCCGCCCTCCGTGGAATTTTCAACGGTCAGCGATGGCGACGAGCAGTTCGCAACTTTTCAGGTGACGCTCGCAAATCCCGCGGAAAAAACTTATCAGCTTACAGCTGTAGTGGATTATGGCGGCGAACAGTACAAGCAAGGTTACGAAGTCACCGGCTATCCTGGCTTGCGGCCCGATTATCTTTACCGCCCGGCGGTGCTTCGCGTCACTGGAGTGGATGTAAAAGTTGCGGACGGATTGACGGTCGGATACATCACCGGCAGCGGGGATGATGTTCCGGCGTCGCTCGAAAACCTCGGAGTGCATGTAAACTTCCTCGCGCCCAGTGACGTCGCCTCCGCGGATTTGTCCAAGTACAGTGTCATTTTGTTGGGTGTGCGCGCATATGCCGCCCGCGACGAATTAAAAGCTTACAACAGCCGGCTGTTGGACTACGTGAAGAACGGCGGCGTAATGATCGTGCAATACAATACGCCGGAATTTGATCACAACTTTGGCCCTTATCCCTATGAGATGGGTTCAAATCCTGAAGAAGTCACGGACGAGGAGTCAAAAATAGATATTCTCGACCCCCAGAACCCCGTTTTTTTGTGGCCCAATCAAATCACTGCACGTGACTTCGAAGGCTGGGTAGAAGAGCGCGGCTCAAAATTCCTGAAATCTTGGGATTCACATTACGAAGCACTTTTGTCCACGGAAGACGAAGGACAACCACCTCAAAAAGGCGGGCTACTCTACGCCAAATACGGGAAAGGCGTTTACATCTATAACGCCTATGCGTTCTATCGGCAGCTGCCTGAAGGCGTACCTGGGGCGTTCCGGCTTTTCGCCAACATGGTCAGCCTTCCAAAAAATCCGAACCTGAAATGACCTGGCGCGGTCAGCGGTAAAAATATGAATAGGTGAGGTAGAGGCTAGGCTGCAGCTGTTTTGCGTCAGGCTAAAACGCTAGACGGTTGCAGTTTTGCAACTTCTTCCAAGCGAACCGGCCTGCGCTCGTCGTAGGACTTGCGCGCGGCTAACCCGATCAGCACTGCGAGTCTTCCGTCCTTACCGTTTACTTGCGTGGGTTCATCTTGCAATATGGCGTGCACGAACGCCTGTATCTCATTCACGAAGCTATCCGTGTAGCGCTCCATAAAAAAATTCAAGGGCAAATCACGGCGAATCTCGGTTGCCGTGCTGATAGATGGCCTGATTAGGAAAGCAGTTCCCCGTGGCAATCGCTCCAGCGCTGCCTAAAATTTCGACACGTTGATCATATCCATAAACGGCCTTGCGACTATTGTCGATGGTGGCGATAGCACCACCCTTGAATTGTAAAACCGTCACCGCGGTGTCGAGATCGCCGGCTTTTCCGATTTCTGGATCGACCCTCACGGCCGCAGCGGTGTACACGCTTTCGACTTCATCGCCAATCAAAAAACGTGCCATATCAAAATCGTGAATGGACATATCAAGAAAAATGCCGCCGGAAACCTTGATATACGAAATCGGCGGAGGGCCGGGATCTCGGCTGATAATGTGCATGAGGTGCGGAGTCCCTATTTCACCGCTGGTGACGCTTTTGCGAACGCGCACAAAATTTGCATCGAAGCGTCGATTGAATCCAACCTGAAATTTGACACCTGCGTTCTCTACTGCTGCGAGCGCGAGGTCAATTTTGGTCAGAGCATGATCGATGGGCTTCTCGCAGAAAATGTGTTTCCCCGCTAAAGCCGCTCTGATGACCAGATCCGCATGAGTATCGGTCGGTGAACAAATCAGCACCGCGTCGATGTTGGGGTCGGACAAAATTGTTCCTGCATCGACAGTCACACGAGCGATCCCGTATTGTTTGGCTACCTTCTCGGCCATCTTTAGATTAATGTCCGCGATGGCTACAGGGGCTGCGCCCGGCACGCGAAACGCCAGGGTTTCCGCGTGCACCTTTCCGATGCGCCCAGCCCCGATGATGCCCACGTTCAGTCGCTTCTCTTTCAAGCGGGCTCCTTCTTTCTAAAACTCGGTTGAACTATTGGCGCGAACCTGCACGACTGCGCTAGTTCTCTCCACCGGGGGAACAAATGTTCAAAACACACAAATGACCGAAGTTGTTTCAGGTCGCACGTATCGAGGTCATTTCGGGGCCTTTCGAGGTGGGCCGCTCGATTCCCGAACGACTAGTTCGGCCGCCACGGTGATGGCCTGCGAAGGATTCTGCCCGCTCATCAACTGCAAAAGGCTCTCCATCGCCAGGATCCCCATTCGTCGCTTAGGTTGGCGCACGGTAGTAAGAGGCGGATCAGTGTAAGAGGCAATAAAAAGATCATCAAAACCAACCACGGAGATATCGGTGGGCACGCGTAAACGACGGGCGTGCAGCGCGCGCAACACCCCCAGCGCGGTCATGTCGTTGTAGCAAAAAATGGCCGTCGGCGGCTCTAGTAGACGCAACAGAGCTTCCGTCGCGGCGATGGCTTTTTCCGACTTTCCATCGCCGTGAACCACTAACTCCGGAAAAAACGGCAAAGCCGCGCCGTCGAGCGCCTGGCGGTACCCTGAAAATCGTTCAGTGTCGGACTGATGACCGAAGCGGTCGCCGAGATAAGCAATGCGTCGATGGCCAAGTTGAATCAGGTGATTGGTGGCCTCGCGACTGCCCTGTACATTTTCAATCATCACCGAGTGCACGAATTCGCCAGGGTGCTGATTGTTTACCAGCACGATGGGGACTCTCATTTCCGAAAGCAGCGGAATGTATAAGGCTCCGACGCGCGAAGAGGTCACCACAATGCCGTCCACACGTCTTTCGTAAAACGACTGCACTACCTTGCGTTCCCGATCAGGGTCGGCATTGGAATTTGCGAGAATCACAGAGTACCCGTGGTCGTTGCAGCACTCTTCAATGCCATCTACAACTTCACCAACGAACGGATCGGCAATGGAGGTAACCACCACTCCGATCGTTTTAGTCCTTTGAGTTACCAACCCCCGAGCTACGGCGCTGGCTCGATAGCCCGATTCGCGGGCAATTTTCTGGATCTTCTCGGCGGTGCGGCGGCTAATCAACGGACTATTTTGCAAGGCTCTGGAAACGGTTGAAAAGGAAACGTTAGCCTTCCGCGCTATATCTTTAATGGAGGTAGGACGGTACACGGGATCAGTGGTTGCTCTTCTGCACACGTTTGCAGAACGGCAAATATACTGTAATTCCCCACCCTCCCGTATGTCAATGGGCGGGGATTCCTCTGTCAAAGCTCTTTAGAAATGTCCCTATACTTACCTCTTTAGAAGTGTCCCCTTTTGAGTTTTGCTTGTTACTGGTTATAGATCGTTGGCATTGCCTTGGAGCGAAGCCCTGCGAAGCCCGCAGGGCGGAGCGCTTAGGGCGAAGCGGAAGGCAACGCCAACGACGGTTGCGGCGCACGCGCGGCTGCGCGGCTGGTTTGCCTTGCGCGCTTCTCCAGCCCGCGGCGGGCGGCTTCCCGCCACGGGTGATGCACTGGCGGTGTCCATTTCCTTTTTGTGTTCTCGGCGGGAACCCGTTCTCGAGGCGCACTGAGCATGGGTGGTCTCGCGGGTGCAGGAATTTCCTGCCAGCGTAAAGCCTCTCCGCGGTACTCGATGGTGATGCGACCGTGGCGCTCCTGGCACACCAACACTTTGCTCTGTGCTGGCGCGTAGTTGTGATTCTGCTTCTGCAGTTGGAAAAAACGATTGTCGTACCGCACCACCCAGTCCTGGCTAATGATCCGTTCGCTCTCCAGCCGGAAAATGCGATCCAGTTCTGCAGCCCGCGGCGCACGGCGATGATAGTTCTCCGGTTGGGCAGCCACGCGCATGAAGCGCCGGTTGTGTTCCGGCAAATATTCCCGCTGCAGATACACATTGGCTGCTTGGTGACTGCGAATGTCCTTCCGCCGCAATTTCTTCACCAGCCGGTCCTGATGTGTGCCGTGAACCCGCTCCACCCGCCCCTTGGCCTGCGGCGAACTCGCGGCGATGATGGCGATCCGCAACTTCGCACACATGCGCCCAAATTGCGTGAGCGGTTCTTCTCCCCGCAAGCGCTCGCCGGAATTGGCCGCCCGCTGGTAGAGATTCTTCCAGTCCACGTACAGTGCCAGTGGCACTCCGTAGCGTTCGATCCAGCTGCGTAAGGCGTCCGCTACCGCCCAGATGGTCTCTTGCTCCCCCAGTTGCGCCCACGTCGTGTTGGTGCCGTCATCCACCATGTCTATCAGGCAGCCCGCTGGACCGCGGTCCTCAAGCCAGGCGTGAAAGCTCCCATCCATCTGCACCAATTCTCCAAAGTGTTCCTTGCGCTCGCGCCGTCGCCGGTGTGCTCGACGCTTTCGCTCGCGACTCCACAAACCCTCCGCCAGCATCCAACGCCGCAGCGTTTCCGCATTCAGCTGCAACCCATCCTCGCTCGCCAAATGCTCCGCCGCCAGCGTCGGCCCGAACCGCTCGCCTACTGGCCCACCGTACTTTTCGCGCACCAACTGCAACACCTTGACCCGAAATTTTTGTGGGTGTGCGCGATGCGATGCTTGCCCGGCGCTGCGGTGTTTCAGACCTGCAGCACCTTCCTCCCGATAACGCTTCCACAGCCGCTTCGCTTGCCGGTAACTCACCAGCATCAATCGTGCCGCATCCACTACCTTCAGTTGCTTGCTGCGCACCCGCGCTAGCACTTCCACTCTTCCTAACTCTCTTCTGCTCATCTCTGTCCGCACCAATCTGACCTCCCTTCGGAGGCCCTATTAGGGGGACATTTCTATTGAGGACAAAAGGGGACACTATCATTGAGGTACAACATGGGCGGGGATTCCTCTAGTTCGACCGCAAATATCCGAGAAATTCCGGATCACTGTCAGCTAATTTTCTGCTGAGGTCTCCGGCAATTTCCCATTGACCGATGATCGGATATTCGAGCATGGCCAGTTGTGCAAGCGGCCACGATTTCTCAACCGCTGCTCGAATCACGGTACGTTCGTAGGCTTTCACGGCCAACACCAGTCCACGCACGGCTTCCGGTAACTGCCCGGTCGATATGGGCGTAACTCCACTCCGGCTGATTCTGCAAGGTACTTCCACCACATCTTCGTCATCCAAATCCTCGATGCTCCCGCGATTGCGCACATTCACGACTACTTGCTTTGGTTCTTCGGACAACAGGCCGGTCATCACTTCTATTGCGATGCGGTGGTAGCCGGTGGCAATTTCAAACGGATCGATTTCCTCACGTTCTTGACCGAAAGCGGAGCCTGCTTCAGCCTCCAATCGAAGATAAGAAGAGTTCCGCTGCATCAAATAATTTCGATACGTATTCAGGCCCTCACGCGGCGTTCCGGCTTGCAGTTGAGCGAATAGTGATCTATTCAGCCGCAACAATTCCTCGCCGCGACTCGCACCGGCGAGCAATTGGTTGCGATACGCTTTTCGTTGGCTGTAATAAAAAAATAAATATTCTGAAGGAATCAATTGGAGCGTTTGAATAAGCAGGGAATCGAACAAACTCGCGTGATACAACCGCCGCAACAGTTCGGGATCTTGCAGCAGTCGGTCCGTCACATTTTTCCCACGCACCGTGACACGCCGCACCCACCCGAGGTGATTCAATCCCGCGTACTCGCATACCGTTTCGGAAACGGGCTCGCCTAAGGCGTGCGCGATACGGTGAAACAATTCGGCCGGCGTATCGCAGATACCCACGATGCGCAAGTTGGTATGTTGATTGAGCGCCTGCGTTATAAGCCCGGCGGGATTCGTAAAATTAATGAGCCATGATTGGGGCGCCAGTCGTTCGATCACGCGGGCATGCTCCAATGCAACTGGTATGGTCCGTAACGCCATAGCCACGCCACCCGGCCCGGTGGTTTCCTGACCCGCAAGACCATGTTCGATCGCCGTGCGTTCGTCTCGCGCCCTCGCAGCCATGCCTCCAATGCGCACGCTGCTTAAAACAAAAGCGCTGCCCTCAACGGCGGCTTCCAGTGAAGTCGTTGTGGTTAGCCGAATGTCCACGCCCTGATTGCTAGCGATTTCCCGGCCCAGTGCGGCCATAACTTCCGCGCGTTCATGGCTTACGTCGAAGAGTACCAGCTCGCTGATTTTCAGAATGTTCTGCGATTGGAGAAGTCCATGAATGAGCAGCGGCGTTCGCACACCGCCGCCGCCAATAATGCAAACCTTAGCGCTCATAACTGAGCATCCAATTCTGCGACGGTCGGAAATCCGTCGATTCCCCCAAGACACCTGGTAGAGAGGGCGCCGCAAATAGTTCCCGCCTTAAGACAATTTTGGGGGTTGTCTCCGCGCAGCCACGCATACAAAAATCCCGCATCAAAGCAATCACCTGCTCCAGTGGTATCCAGCGATTGAATCATGATTGGCTCGCAAAACGCGATTGTGCCGTCGGACAGCAGCGCCGCTCCTGCCGGCCCTAGTTTGAGGGCTACCGTCCGAAGGCCCATTTTCCCGAAATGCCTCAGAATCAGCCGCGGGTTTGTTTCACCGGTCATTAGGGCTGCTTCTCGCTCATTCGGGAAGAAAATGTTTACGCTGCGAAGCGCCTCCCGAGAATGTGTATCGGAAAGCCATTCCGGATGCCAGCCTACATCGACAGAGAGCGTGCAACCTTGCGAGATTACCGCTCTAAATAAATTATCTGCTTCGGCCGGGTTTGGGGCGAACGCCAGATGAATGTGCCGGGCCTTGGCAAAATCTCCACGCGACGCAATTTGTTGCAAATTCGCTGGCAGGTCGCGGTTAGCTCCCATGTAAGTGAAGAAGGTGCGATCAGTGGCGCTCGATATACTGACGGTAACGGCAGTGGGCTCGCTCGAGCTTCGCTGAATGGCTGAGGTGTTTACGCCGCGCGATTCCAGCCTATCGATTAACCATTGCCCGTCGGTTTCGCCGACGATTCCGACCACGCCTACCTTGGCCCCCAATTTCGCCAAGCCGCACGCTGTGATTGCTGCTCCTCCGCCGATTTCCCGGCAAAAACGCTCCGCGAATAATTCTTCCCCGGCATGTCCCGGCCATGAAGAGAAACCACTCATGACCAGTTCCGCGAAGATGTCACCTACGACCATTACATCCAGCGGCCGGGGAGCGCTCATATTGCTCCTTTAATTTCAGTTGGTCCGAACGGCCACTCAGCCTGCACCCGCGCGCGCCACAGGTACGCACCAATGCCGACCGCGATCAGAGCGATTCCCCAGAGAATAAATTTCAGTCCACTGGCTGCGAGAATGAAGGCCCACCCTGCAAAAGCGATTACGCTGGTGACCGGATAAAACCACATTTGAAACGGCCGTTGAATATCGGGACGATATCGACGGATCATGGTCACCGCCACCACTTGTGCCATAAACTGCACCAGCACTTGGATAACGACTAGCGCGGTAATCAGATCCGAAAGGTCCAGCAAACTCGCAACTGCGGAAGTGACGCCCATAAATATCAGCGAAACCCACGGAAAATTTCGTGTGGGATGTAAGCGCCCGAACGCCGAAAAAAAACGCCCATCCACAGCGGCGGCATAAGGTACGCGCGAATAGCCCAGCAGTACGGCGAACAGGGACGCAAACGTAGTGAAAAGAACAAATCCGGTCATCACCTTCGCGACCGTAGAACCATAAACTCGCTGCATCAGGTCCGACACAATGAACGTCGAATGCATGGCCTCGCGCCACGGAATTACGCCGATAATCGAGACATTCATCGTCAGGTATAAAATTCCTACCAACAGAATCGACAACAGAATCGAGCGCGGAATGACATATTCTGGCCGCTTTATTTCCCCCGCGAAGAAACACGCGTTGTTGTAGCCGCCGTAGTCGTACATGGCCAGTAGCGTTGCTCCGCCTAGCCCCACAAAAAACTGTCTCGAGAGGGTGAACGCATGCGGCGGAAAATCGAGCACGCGGCTCAGATGAAAATTGGCGATGCCCGCTGCCGTCACCGCCAATGCGGTGAAGATCACCACCACCCATAAGACAATCGACAGCCGACCGACCGAGTGAATGTCGCGGTAAAGCAAGATAGTTATCAAGGCGCAAACCGCGACAGCAACTGCTTTGCCCTCCCACCAATTCATCTGCGGCCACAAAAATTTCGTATATTGCGCGAATCCCACCGCCCCGGCTCCAATCGATAGGGGCGCCAGACACACTGTCTCCCAGATGAACAGAAAGCTCATAAGTCTTCCCAAGCGTTTGGGGCCAAACGCTTCTGAGAGATATCGATACGGGCCGCCGGTTCCGGGCATAGCGGCGCCGAGTTCTGCCCATACCAAGCCGTCGCAAACAGCCACCAGCGCCCCCAGCAACCAGCCGAGCATGGCTTGCGGGCCGTTCATAGTCGTTAAAATGAGAGGGATAGTGATGAACGGGCCGACCCCGATCATCTCCAACATGTTGGCGGAAGTTGCTTCGAGAAGCCCAAGCCGGCGCTGCAGATGGGGAGAATTCTGGCCAGGCACGGCGGGATTTTCTCACACGTTTGCATAACCTCGCAAGGTAAGATGAACCGTCATGCTTGCACTGCGCGTCTTCAATTTCTCGTCAGTCATTCTGATTCTGATCGCCACTGCGTTAGCCCAAAAACCGCCGCAAAGCGAGTCAAACGTGGCGATGAGACAGGCCGTCCAGTTGGCCCGTGAACACCGTTATGCGGAGGCAGAAGCAACACTTAAAGGCGTAAGTGCTCCTGAAGATCCCACCCAAAGGATCGCATTTTACCGATTAAGAGCCGCCATTGCGTCAGGCCTTGGCCATTTCGCGGCGGCGGTAGAAAATATGGACAACGCAGCCAGGTTGGCACCCGAAAATCAAGATTTGCGTATCGCAGCAGGCATCGCGCGTCTCCAGGAGCAGGTCCAAAATCACATCAGCCCAGCGCAAACACTCAAGCGGTTGCGCTCCGAAACTCTGCCGCCTCAACAAGCCCTCGATATCCGTCTGCAGATGGCGGAAATTCTCAGCCGAGCTAATCTGTTTTCCGAGGCAGCCGTTGACTTTGCCGCAGCAAGCTCACTCGCGCCAGCCCGCGACGATTTACTGTACGATCTTGCCTTAGCGAATTTCCGCATCGGCCACCTCGACGACGCTTTGGCTAGCGCTGAACATGCCAAAAGCTTGGCAGACAGCGGCTCCATTGAAAGCCTTATTGGTGATATTCAGGAAAAGCGAGGCGATCCGCTCGCTGCAGTTCGCAGCTATCAGACTGCCGTCACTCTTGAACCGTCGGAGGAACGGTACCATGTGGCGTTGGGTCTGGAATTATTGCGCCATCAAACCTTCGATGCTGCTCTGGTAGTCTTTCAGCAGGCATCCACACTTTTCCCGCAATCCCTTCGCGTAAAAATCCTTTTAGGTCTAGCATATTACTTCGTTGACCGCTCTGCGGACGCCATTAAGGCACTGCTGGAAGCCGCTAAAATTGACCCGCAAGACGAAACTGCGGCCCGTTACCTGGGTGAGATCACGCTGCAGGATACTTCCACGCCTGATCCTGAGGCGATCGCACAAGTGTGCGGTTTTGCGGATGGCCACCCACAAAACAGAACCGCCGACGCCTTCTGCGGGGGTATTTTATTGAAGGTCGCCCGTGACAGCGGGGATATTTCGAGCCGTCCCGACATTCTTCGTCGTTTACAACATGCCGCTCATATTGCACCTAGGGAGCCACTGGCTCGATGTCAGTTTGGTAAAGCTCTAGAATGGGCCGAGCTTTGGAGTCAGGCCAGACCTGAAACCGAGGCTTGTGTACGGCTGGATCCTGGCTCTCCCGACGGTCATTACCAACTTGCCCGCATCTACCGTCGATTGGGATTAACCGCCTTGGCAAAGCAGCAAACCTCTCTGCAACAAGCTGCGGCCCTGCGGCAAAGTGAAGAGAGCGTTCGTCGCACAGAAACAGTGACGAAATTCCTCGTGTTACTCGAACACTAAGCAACACACGTCAATCACTCTTCGACGCTCGGGCGTTATTGCATTGCCCAGTTGTTCCCTAGTCTAAATTTATCATAAATACAAAATTATGTATTCCATTCAACAAACGAGACAGGATTCTCCAATTTGTCTCTGCGCATTTATGTAAACGTCAGAAATAATTGATGTTAATTCAATACCACCTTATGGACGCAGTGGCGCGATGATTGCACGACGGAAATTCATACTGGCGGAATACCATTTTGGCCCTCTGCTCCAGGTTGGGCTTGGGAGTTCATTAAGAGAGAAACGAAAAATGCGGTGGTCATTAGCTTCAGATCGTGAATTAAGCCACTAGATTTAAATCGCGGGATTACTCAATGGAGGATTCGATGCGTCAAGTGTGCAAGGCTCTGGCCCATCTTTTCGTGGTGAGCGCAGTTCTCTGGCTGTTAATTTCGTTCACTGCGCCGCGTACGGCGGCACAGGTGTCGAATTCGACTGGCAGCATCACCGGTACAGTTACCGACCCGCTGGGAGCTGTAGTGGCCGATGCCAAGGTTACTGTCTCCAACAAGGAAACGGGCACGAGCCAAACGTTGAAGACAAACAGTGATGGCTCGTTCACTTCCGGCGCCTTACCTCCTGGCAACTACCAAATTCTCATTGAGTCGCCAAATTTCAGAACCATCCAAAGCACGACGGTTGTGCAAGTCGGTCAAATTACAACGTTTAATCCCAAACTTGAACTGGGAGCTTCGTCAAGCATTATTGAAGTTACTGGCTCAACCGTGCAGATTAATTCGGAGCAGGCGACTGTGCAGGACGTGCTCACTGCGGCCGACATTGACCAGTTGCCCGTCAACGGTCGCAACTTCCTTGACCTCGCCACCCTCGAACCCGGCGTGCAGATCCAGGACGGTGCTACATTTGACCCGACGAAGAACGGCTACTCCTCACTCTCGTTCGGTGGCCGATTCGGGCGTTCCGCGCGAATCGAAGTGGACGGCGTGGATATCAGCGACGAAACCGTCGGTACGGTCACGCAAAATATCCCGCAAAGCGCGATCCAGGAATTCCAGGTAAGCCAGTCAACACTCGACCTTTCCACGGAGCTGACCTCCTCCGGTACCGTCAACGTGGTCACCAAATCCGGCACGAACGAACTACACGGCGGTGCCTATTACTACGGTCGTAGTGACCAGACCTCCGCTCGCATCGCCCCAGAGCAGTTGGATTTCGGCCGCAAACAGTTCGGTGCCGACTTGGGTGGGCCGATTTGGAGGAACAAGCTCTTTTTCTATGGAAACTTCGAACGCACCGACCAGAGCCTGGCCAACCCGGTTCAACTCAATGGCGACTTCTCCGGACTAAGCGGTTCCTTTGGAGCCCCGTTCACAGAGCGGGAATATTTGGCCCGACTCGACTACAATATCAAGGCCAACTGGACGCTTTTCGCTAGGTTCAATTATGACCAGAACTTGAGCGTTCGCGGATTTAATCCTGGTGTCTATCAACCCTTTGAGAACGTGGACTATGCCCCCACATACGTCGTCGGCACGGATTTCTCAATCGGTCACACCACCAACAGCATTCGGTTCGAATACCTGAAATTCAGAAACTCCATCGCGGATGCCGTCGCTGCGTCAGGTGCGTTGGACCCCATTCCGGGCATCTCCCTTAACATCACTCCCAACGGCTCGGACACCAGCTGCCTGGGCGGCGGCGAGAACTTCTGTTCGGGCGCGAATATCCTGGCTCCCCAAAAGACCTTTCAGAGCGACACCCAAATCAAATACGACGGCAGCTACACAAGGGGTCGCCATACCCTCCGATACGGATCCAGCTTTAACCACATCTTGGGCGGTGGCTTCGCGAAATTCTTCGCACTCCAGCCGATGGTTCAGTCGGTTTTCAACTCCGCGAACGAGGCGTTCGCGAATACAAGCACCTTTGGCCCTGGTGGAGCAAGCAACCCGGGAAACTGGCCGATTAATACGATTGTATTCGGCAATGGACAGGGTTTCTCCACGGAGATGCCGGGCTTTGGTTTGCCCGCCGGCGGTCAACACGACAATCGTTTTGAAGCTTACTTTGGCGACCAGTGGAAGTTCCGTTCGAACTTGACGATTACGCTGGGCCTGCACTACGGCCGGGATACTGGTCGCGCAGATAGCGATCTGGCGCCTATCTCCGCTCTCGCGCAATTCGACAATCAGTTTTATTCGGGGCTTCAAGATCGCGTGAACCAGCCAAACAAGAATTTTGGCCCTCAAATCGGTATCGCGTGGGATCCTTGGAAGAATGGCAAGACGGTGATCCGTGCGGGCGGCGGCATCTACTTTGAAAACGCCATTTTCAACAACGTGCTCTTTGACCGGCCGGCCAGGTTGCAAACCGGGCTCTTTCTCGGTACTGCCGCGCCTTGCTTCGGCGGCAGCGCGACCGGAGCGGTACCCGGCGTAACAGACAGCCAAGCGGGAGGCGTTCCCTATTGCGGAGAAGCGGTTGGAAACGCAGCGGCCCAGATTGCCGCAGATCAAGCTGCGTTTCAGGCTGCGACAGCGGCAGCCGGCCCGTCCAAGAACGGAAACTTCATTGGCAACGCCCTCGCGGATTCGCCTTCGTCGACAGGTGAACAGTTGATCGCCCCCGACTATCGCTCACCGCTTTCCGAGCAGATGAACGTAGGTGTCCAGCATCAGTTCGGTCACAACACCGTTCTCAGTGTGGACTTTGTTCGTAACGTCGGTCTCCACTACCTACTAGGAGTCGACACGAACAGGGTTGGTAGCGCCAGCTTCCTTAACGTTCCCAACGCCCAAGCGGCTATCACTGCTACCCTGACGGCATGCGGTTCGGCTAGCATTGATGCGGCCATCGCAGCGTGCCCGGGTCTTCATCCAACTGGCGGAGGCGCCACCATTGCCGATTTCGCCCGCAATGGACTCGATTCCGGCCAGAGCGCAGCCAGTGGCTTGCCGTGTCCGAGCTGCGCTTTTGCGGGCATCAACCCATCCTTGGGGCAAAACGAAATGCTGTTCCCGATCGGCCGATCAACCTATGACGGCCTGTTGGTTTCACTGAAATCTAACCTCGGTAACCCTATGCGTGGGGTTAAGCATCTTAACTTGATCGCATCCTATACGCTCTCGCGTTTCGACGCGCAAGCCCAAGACCAGGATTTCGTCAATAACGCTGCGGACTTCAATAATCCTCTACGGTTTTTTGGCCCCAGCGGTCTTGACCGCACCCATCAGGTGAGCGTCGGAACGGTCATGGATCTGCCAGGGGCGACACGATTTGCGTTGACCACCCATTGGGACACCGCTGCTCCTCTGACCCTGACTTTGCCGCAATCTGGCAACCCGGGTGAAATTTTTCTCACCGATGTAACCGGCGACGGCACGGTTGGTGACCCTGTACCCGGCTCAAACACCGGCTCATTTGGGCGCAGTATCAAGGCGTCGCAAATCAACACATTCATCAACTCTTACAACAGCGCTTCCGCCGGAAAGCTCACTCCCGCCGGCCAAGCATTGGTGTCTGCGAATCTATTCACCGCAGCCCAGCTGACATCACTGGGCGCAGTTACCCCCACGCTCGCTAACGCACCTGCCGGTGAAGTTGGCGTAGCGCCGATCTTTACGTTTGACGCTCACGTCTCTTGGGAACTCAGAGTGAATCGAGTGCTGCATGCCTTGCCAGAGCGCGTAATCCTAGAGCCGGAGATCGCTCTGTTCAACGTGTTCAACTATCAAAACCATGATCCGTTCGGCAACGAACTCAGCGGTGTGTTGAATGGCGGGGTCGGATCAGCCAACGGCACAACAGCTCACGGCCCACTCGGACGCTCAAACCTCGTAACTCCCGGTTCGTCCTCGGGCGTGAACTGGTATGCCGTTCCGAGACAAGCGGAGTTCGGCGTCAAGCTAAAGTTCTAAATCCGAACAACCTAATTCACCGAGACGGCGGAGAGCGATTGCTCTCCGCCGTTTTTTTTGCCCATACAATTTCGCCTCAAGCCTGCAATCTGCCGGCCTGCTGCTCCATAAATTATATAAATTTATAAAACTTTAACTTTCATCTTGACAAAATTCTCCGCGAGGAATAAGCAAGAACAAATATTTGACACTGTGGTGGTGTCCAAATTCTGAAAAATGGCGAGGGAAGACTGCGCTTGCCGCGGAGGGTCTATGTGTGTCTGCGCACGAAAAAATCTAGCCTATTTCTGTTTTCTATTTGTGCTGATTTGTGTCTGGGGCCCTGTCCATGCGCGAGGACAGGCAATTTCGACGGGCACGATACAGGGTGCGGTCACCGATCCAGCTGGGGCAGTGGTCGCGGGCGCCACGGTCACACTCACTGACGCCGCTACCAACACTTCACGAACCGAAATCTCGAATGACTCCGGGCGATACATCTTCGCAAACGTTACACCCGGAATTTATGATGTGACCATCACTAAGCAGGGATTCCGTGTCACCAAGTTCGTGAAGCAGGAAGTCACTGTCGGCGCGAACATCCAGTTGGATGCGAAACTCGAGCTCGGCTCGAACGTCGAAACTGTGGAAGTAACTGCCGGGGGCGCCTCTCTCGAGACTTCGGCCGCAACCGTCGGCAACACACTGACCGGACTGCCTCTCGACAATCTGCCAGGTCTCGGACGTGACGTCAGCACTTTCGTCTCTTTACAACCCGGTGTCGCGATCGACGGCAGCGTCGCCGGTGCGAACCAGGATCAAAACTCCTTCATGCTGGACGGGGGCAATAATTCCAGCGACATGGACGGCACCCAGAACACCTACACCCCCAGTTTCGCAGGCGACCCTTCAGGCGGCTTGGTAAGCCAAGTGACGGGCACTGCCGTGAACGGGGCACCGGGTGGCGGAGGTCCGACGGGGGTGATGCCAACACCCGCGGACACGATCGAGGAGTTCAAGGTCGGAACGAATAATCAGACGGCGGACTTCAATGCTTCGGCCGGTGCGCAAGTGCAGTTGGTAACCAAGCGCGGCACAAACCAGTGGCACGGCACCGCCTATGAATACTACTTGTCCAACGCGTGGGGCGCGAACGGCTTTAATAACGACGCGACAGGCTCGCCGAAGCCCAGCTACCACTACAACCGGTTTGGAGGTTCCCTCGGCGGTCCGATCATGCCAAAGGATGTGCTGGGAGGTAAGTGGTACTTTTTCGCGAACTACGAGGGGTTTCGCTGGCCAGACTCCAACACAGTGACAAGAGCGGTGCCGTCGGCGGCAATGGATCAAGGAATTCTGCAGTTTGGAGGAGTAGCCTATAACCTTAACCCCACCCCTGTGGCCTATAACGGCCCGGCGACCTCCGTGTTGACACCAGGACAAGTGGTTCAACCCGCTGTTTGTCCCACAGGGCCGTGCGATCCTCGCGCCTTGGGAATTAGTCCGACGGTACAGGCCATCTGGACCAAGTTCATGCCGCCGTCGAATATCTCGTCGTGCGCCGGGTTGAGCAGGTGCGATTCATTGAACATCCTGGCGTTTCGGGGCAACATGTCCATTCCGTGGAACGACAATTTTGGCGTAGCGCGCTTGGACCACGATTTTGGGGCCAAATGGCACTTCTACGCCACTTATCGGTATTACAAAATGCAGCGTGCCACAGGAAATCAAATCGACATTGGCGGTTTTTTTCCTGGCGACAAACTAGGAACGCCGGCGTCCGTGTCGAGTCGACCGCAGGTGCCCTGGTACCTGACTGGTGGGGTCACGACGACCATCACGAACTCGCTGACCAACGATTTTCACTACAGCTATTTGCGAAACTTCTGGGCCCGCGGTTCCGCCGCTCAGCCACCGCAGCTGTCGGGATTGGGTGGAGCAATTGAGCCCTTGGGTGAGAGTGCTACAAACGTGCTTGCACCTTACAACCTGGACACTCAGGATGTGCGCACGCGATTCTGGGACGGCAAGGATAATATGTTCCGCGATGATGTTTCCTGGGTCAAAGGGAAGCATTTCTTCCAGTTCGGCGGAACCTATCAACACAATTGGAACTATCACCAGCGAACCGACAATGGTGGCGGCATCAATTACAACACCGTTTATTGGACGGGGGCTAGTGTCGGAAGTACGAGCGGCGTGACGATGACTGGGACTGGTTTTAACGATATCCCCGCAGCCATTAGCACGGCTGGCGGCTCACAACTATCTAACTATACGAGGGACTATGCAATGGTGCTGGGGATTCCCGGGGTATCTCAGATCGCTTACACGCGCACCGGATCGTCTCTCAATTTGAATCCCCCGAATACACCAGCCTTCGATCAAAGCACGATTCCGTTCTACAACTTGTATTTCAGCGATTCGTGGCGTATGAAGCCCAGCTTCACCCTAAGCTATGGACTTGGATGGTCCGTGGAAATGCCTCCTACAGAAGCCAACGGGAAGCAGATCGTGCTGGTCGGTCCAGACAATGCACCTCTTGACACCGCAACCTATCTCAAGAACCGTGAAACAGCGGCGCTCGCTGGCCAAGTCTATAACCCGGAGATAGGTTTTTCGTTAATACACAACGTCGCCGGAAATCCTAAGTACCCTTACAATCCCTTTTACAAAGGCTTCAGTCCACGGATCGCGGCCGCCTGGAATCCCAGATTTGACGGCGGCCTTCTCGGATCTGTGTTTGGCAACAACAAGACCGTGATTCGCGGCGGGTATAGCATTCTCTACGGACGGCTGAACGGCGTGGGTTTGGTGCTGATTCCTCTGTTGGGGGATGGCCTTATTCAAGCGGTTCAGTGCGTCAGTCCGCTGACGAACGGAACCTGCGGGGGCTCGGGCGGGGCAACTCCGACCACCGGTTTCCGAATTGGTCCCACGGCAAGCGGATTCGACGGGTTGACAGTCCCGATCCCACAGGCGGCTGCAACTCTTCCCCAGCCGAATTTTCCCGGGTTTAATGCGGTTGCTGCTGGTTCCGGCACCGGACTCGATCCGAATTTCCGGCCCAGCGAGAGTCACCAGTTCGATTTCACTGTGCAACGGCAGATCAATAGCAGGTTGATCTTCGAGATTGGCTATATCGGACGGATACTGAGGCATGAGTTCATGCCGCTGCAAATCAATGCCGTTCCTTACATGATGACCCTTGGCGGGCAACGATTCGACAAAGCTTATGGGCAAATGGTCTGGCAATACTGCGGTGGTAACGCGGGTATGGCGGGCGGAGCTTGCGCCGGGAATCTATCGGCCGTAACTCCCCAGCCATTCTTCGAAAATGCCTTAAATCCAGCGTACTGTAAGGGCTTTGCAAGTTGCACACAAGCGGTCGCTGCGAATGAAGGAAATGCCGGCACCGGCAACATCGGATTGGCGAACGTGTGGAGCATTTGGAGTGATCTCGACAACGGCGCGTTCAACTTTCCGCGATCAATGCTGAATACTCCCATCCCAGGCTCGGTAAATGGTGCGAGTGGACAGTTGTCGTCTGACTTTACCCAGGACACCAGTTTGGGTAGTGGGAACTACAACGGCATGTTCGTGTCGCTGAAGATGAATCAGTGGCACGGTGTCTCAATGCAATCGAATTTCACCTACTCGAAAGCGTTAGGCACCGGCTCGCAAGTCCAGGCTACCAGCCAGTACACCAACTCCGATCCCTTCTATCTCGATAGAAACTATGGATTGCAACCCTGGGATCGCAAGTTCTTGTTTAATACCTGGCTCGTGTTTCAGCCACCCTTCTTCGAACACCAACATGGTTTTCTGGGGCGTGTACTTGGCGGCTGGACACTGGCACCAATTATTGACCTTGGCAGTGGTTTGCCGCTGGGCGTTTATACTGCCAATGCCACGAATTCTGTTTATAACGGGGGCCAATCCTTTGGAGCCGCCGATGGCAGCAACGTTGGCAGCTACGAAAATGCCATCAACATCTGCGGCGGGCAAACTGGCGGCAGCCAGCGAAACAATAATCCCATTCCTTCCACCCAGTATCCAGGTATGGGGTCAAACGGTTACGGCCCGTCTTTGTACCTGAATCCTCAAGGGGTTTACAACTGCTTCCGCAACCCGATCCTCGGAATTGACAACGGTCATAACGGCGGTGTTGGCACTCTCCGCGGCCAGGCCTTCTGGAACGTGGACTTCAGCATCAAGAAGAACGTCATGGTTACCGAGCGTATGAGCATCGAAGCTGGTGCGACTTTTACGAACATATTTAACCATGATCAATTGGCCGACCCCTACAACGCCCTGACCGACACTCTCGATTTCGGCGCCCTTGGCTTTAACGTGGGTCAAGCCAATAACCCGCGGCACGTCGAGCTTGGTCTCCGTGTGCGGTTCTAATTAGGCTCTCAGCGACGTCTAACTCGAACTTGCGCGACGGTGCCCAGCCCTTGGGGTCCGGGCACCATCGCCCTTTCGATGTGAGCTGAGGGCTTACTTTTACATCGCGCGAATCTTCACGTAGCGTCCGGCAGCATGGCGACTGCAACGACGATACTCAAGGTAAAGAACACTCCCGACAATGCTATTTCTTCGCATCATGTGGCGCTCCCATTCGCGTAATCACGCAGATTTGCGTAGACGCAGTAAACTTTTGCAAGGCGTTAAGGCTGGTGCCTTGATTTTTATTTTTGTGTAACGGGCAGGCCGAGGATGACTTTGATTCTCGAGCGGTTGGAAATTTCGCGTGGGGCGCCGGTGCTGCGTTCCAACCAGTCATGGAAGTCTTTAATTTTTACGGAATGCTCAATGGGGATATCCACCACGGAAACTTGCACGCTGTTCAGACCTTGAGCGATGCCCATGACCCAATCATTTCCACGCAAGGCCACAAGTCCCAAGGCCACGGCTTCGTAGAGTGTTTCGGCGGTTACTTCGACGGTATGTTTTACGCCGTCCAGGTCTTTGATGGTGACGCGGCAGGAGCGAACAGGCATGACGAAGGTGAAGCTACCATATTCGCTTTTTCTTCGCCATAGTAAATGTACCATAACTAATTACGGTTGACGCCGGAGCAACAACCGGATTGGCAACATTAGGGCTTGAAGGAGTTTTGCGCTTGTATTTCCCGGCCGCTCCGACTCAACTGCGGCGCCGGGCCCGGGCGGAATTCGACGGTGATGTTTACCTCGGAGTCTACCGGCTTGCCATCGATCAACGTTTGGTCAAATTGCCAATCTCGCACGTCGTGCATTACTCGCGGCATCAACGCCGAACGGCCACTCACCGGTTTTAGATCCTCTACGCTGCCATTTTTGTCCACGAAGGCACGCACGGTCACCGCGTCCCCGGGGCGCGCGTTGGTTGCCATCTCCACTTGGGCCAGCGCGACCTGCGTGAGCAGTTCGCCCACTGCCAATTTTGCGATAGGCCCGTGATGATGCCAGCGACTCTCAGCCGGCATCATGACAAATCTCTGCATTTCGATGGAAACGGAGCGTCCACTCGCTACCGACTCTACCGGCAGTCTGAGCATAAATGATTCGTTGTTTTTTCTCGCTACCAGCATTACCCCGTGAAGCGGCGGCTGCGCATTGACGGGTGCCAAATTCGTGGCACCTCCAGGCCCTGCTGATCGCGAGTAGTTGGGCGCGTAGGCGCTGGACGCCATATTTGGTCTGACATTCGGCACCATACGCGGCGTGGCGCCGGGCGCGATGCCGCGCTCTGAGTTCGGCGAACTGGAAGCGTACGTTGTCCCAGTGGGAGAAGATGCCTGTGCCGGTCGAGTTTTCGACGCATTCAAAACCGTGTTGTTATTCCGGCTGGCATCGCTAACGGGCAAGGAAGAAGCCACGGAATTCCCTGCCACCCCTGCCCCTGGGACCGGCGAAGCCGAACGATTGACTGATTGCGTCACCGCAGCGGGCGCATTGGCGCTGACTGACTGGGTCACCGCGCTCGGATCGGAGGCGTTTTGATGAGTGGTCAAATTTGCTGTTGCCGGAGGGGAGGCTACGGAGCTCGAAGGAATATGTGAGACTGCCGGTGGCATAGCATTTACTGCCGCGGGACGGGATTCTGGAACATTTGAGGTGCCGACGCTGGGGTGGCTTGCAAGAGCAGCATTCGCACCGGAATCGACTGAGACAGTTCTTGCAAACGGAGCACCGGAATTCTGTTTCGAGAAACTCTGAACACCCGGACCTTGATTGTTGAGTGCAATACTCCGCGTGTCCCGGGCAACAGGTGACGCCACGGCGGATTTATAGTTCGAATCGCCACGTCGTGCTGATGCTATGTCGTGATTGGTGGGTACGTTCGTCGACGCAGCTAAAGTGTTAGTTCGTGTAACCGGTTTAACAACCGCTGCAGATGAAGCGGATGAATTTTTCAAAACCGCCGCATTTGCTTCGGCTTTCAAACCCGCTTTGGTTTCATTTGCGTTTGGATTTTCTGGCAGCGCCGTGGAAACTGGCGCCTTAGCGGCGCGACGCTCTTGCGTAGACATCGAGTTTAACAGTTGGGTGTCTACGAACGCGGGGGTAGATACGAAAGATTTAGTCTCGGCAGAGGCTTTAACGTCCTGCGAACTTCGGGTCGCTGGAGTCTCGCCACTCCGCACCAAAATTGATTGGGGACCAGTCGCGTCGATGTCGCTGCTGGTGATGTCCGGGGATTCGTCGCGAGCGCGGGCAATTTCGGGTTCGGGCGCGTCAACGTGAGAGATATTTTTACGCTCGGCGAACCCGCGCGACAGCCACTGCTGCAAAGGACGACGGCCGACCATAATTCCTATACCAAAACTGGGAATGGCAATCCATAACAACAACAAACCTAACGCCGACAATCCCTCTGGCTTCGACCTCTTCCGCGGAACCATGGTCACCGACGCCAAATCCCATTCATTCTCGCGGAATCCAGGGAAATTCTGGTTGGAGCCTTGATGAGCCTGCGTTTCGTCGCTCCTGTCTTCACTAAAAGGAGGCTCATCTTGCACGAGCTCATCTTGCGCGGGACCCAGGAATTCCGGCGGGGTGCCTCCCAATCCAGCCAGCAAAGAAGCATGTGGCTCCGCTAAAACTGGGGGATTAATCAGGGCTGACGCAGCGACGGGCGACATATCGCGAGGCTTTTCAAGCAGCGCGTGAGTAATTGCACCATCGGCAAGTGCCGGCAAGACCGCACTCGCAGTTTCCGGAACACGCGGAAGAAGATTGACGTCCCGTACGCCTTCCTGCGCGAGCCACTCGCGAATTTGTCCACGCTGTTCGTCGGAAACATCCAGCAGTTGAATGCCAGCACGTTTTTTGGATTTGGTTGTCCAAGCCATGCGTCCATGAACTTCGATGCTCTCCGCCAATCCATTCATGCGGACTTGCAGGTTCGAATATGCTTCGTCGCCAACCGGAATGGCCATGGATATAGCCATCCCGTCATCGCTGACGTTTAGGACCATTCCACCGTTCGATTGCCCACACGCGACGTATATCAAAGTTTTGGGAAGAACCCGCGGATGCAAGCGTCTTTCAGGGACTTGCGTGTGGCCGGTGAACTGCGGTGCGGAGGTGCTCACGATACCCTCACTGCGCGAATGCGCTTCTGCGCGTCGCGGCTCGGCGACAAACGTTACGGTCGGGGAGGAAAGCCCGTTGGGCGGCTCAAGGAAGAAGGCGTGTCACGTTCCTGGGCGGAAACGCGAGCTAACGCGAATGTTAATTGTAGCAGTGTTTCGAATTGGACGTTTGGTTACTGGCTTTCGTTAAAACCCGCCAACAAATCATTCCCCACCGCCAAGTAATAGAACCCAATATCTAGCGGTAAGTTTCGAATTATTTATCTAGTCGCGTTCCCAGCGACTTGCGGGTAGAGTCGCGGCGGGACTGGTGCCTGATTCACTGTTTGCCGCGTCCCATGCCGCCCGCGAGATGGGCTCAACGGGCGGTAGTTTTTTCTGTTTCAAGGATTTGTTGATGGCCGACAAATCTTTGGCGAGCAGGTTTTCAAATTCAGTTCTGACATCGTCAAGATCCTTCTTCAATGAATCGATACGCGCTATCTGATAGTCACCAGGGCGGCCTTCGTAGTTCAGAATTGCGCCGTACAGTCCGGTGGTCTTCTCGCGGATGCGTTCTTCCCCGGTGATCGCTCCGCCTTCTTTGGTGGCGACAATTTTCCCGCGCAGTGCCTCGACCTTTTGCGCTGTGTCGTTGAGACGTTTGGCAAGAGCTGGGTCACCTTTCAGTGCCGCAGCGCGGGCCAATAGAGCGTCGTGAACGCTGTTGATACGATCCACGTCAAAGCTCATGTCTCCCAGCAAATTATAAACGCGCATGGCGGCTTCAAATTCCTGGCGGCGGTCTTCAAGGCTGAATTTTGCCCGCGGATCCAGAACAACGTTTAGTTGTGTAGAGAACGTTTCTTTCCCGCGTGTCATTTTGACGGTGTACGTGCCGGGCAAAACGCGGGGACCTTGGCTAGCTTCGAACGCGGCACTCGCGGCAGGTGGAACATGCGGCGCTTTTAATCTCATCGGCCAATCGACCCTGCTGATGCCTCGGCGATTGTTCGGCGGCAGCGTGTCTACCAGTTTCCCCTGGGCATCTAAAATTTCGATTTTCATTTTGCCGAAAATGTGGCGCTTCTTTTGGTAGTAGGTGATGACCGCCGCGTCTGGGGGATTAGGTCCCGAAAACATCGCGCTACCTTCAGCCCACCCGCCATTCGCGTTCAAACGCTGCTGCGGCGGCCTGCCGGGGAGAAATCCGGCATCCTGCTCCATGACTTCTGGTGTCAATTTGCGCAGCGGAGAAATGTCATCAATGATCCAAATGCCGCGGCCGTGGGTGGCGATTACGAGATCGGACTCGCGGGAATGGACGACAATGTCGCGAACCGGGACTTGCGGAAAATCGCGCCCACGATACTGCGCCCACTGTTTACCGCCATCCAGCGATATCCAGAGGCCAAATTCGGTGCCGAGAAAAAGCATGTTGGGCGAAACGGTGTCTTCTTTGATGACGTGCGCAAAGCCGCGCACGCCACTATCGGCACTGACAATTGATGTCCAGGTTTTACCGTAATCAGTGGTTTTGTACACATGCGGGGTCATGTCCCCAAAAGTATGTCGGTCAAAAGCGGCGTAAGCGGTGGCCGGATCGTACAAGCTCGCTTCCACCCACGAAACCCACGAGGCCTTCGGCAGGTCAGGGACGTTAGCGACTACGTTTGTCCATGATTTACCGGCGTCCCGAGTGATCTGCAAATTCCCATCATCGGTGCCAACCCAAATGGTCTGCGCTTCGCGCGGAGATTCACTGATGGAATAAATGGTGGTGTGCATCTCGGCATAAGAATTGTCTACGGTTACACCGCCAGACTCCTCCTGCTTCTGTTTTTCAGGATCGTTGGTTGTCAAATCCGGGGAAATTCGGTCCCAGGTTTGGCCGTGATCGCGCGAGCGGAATAAAAATTGCGCGCCAATATAAATGGTGCCTTTCTCGTTGGGACTCAAATGAATCGGAGTGTTCCAATTGAACCGCAACTTCCCTTCCCCATAATTCGGTTCGGGCTTGATGAAGCGCGTCTCCAGGGTGCCGTGGTTTACGCGTCCAACAAACCCGCCTTGCGCTTCGCCGTAGACATAGTTGGGATCGGAAGGATCGGCAAAAGCCCAGAAGCCGTCGCCGCCAAGCAGATTTTCCCAGCGACTATTGGTAATTCCTCCAGGGTATTGCGAATCACCTGTCCAGACGCTGTTGTCCTGCAACCCGCCGTAAACATGGTAGGGATCAGCCTGATCCACACTGACGTGATAAAACTGCGAAATCGGCAGGTTGTAGCCTTTCCACCAGGTATTTCCGCCGTCGTAGGAATACCAGATGCCGCCGTCATCGCCGGCGATCAGATGGTCGGTATTATCGGGATCTATCCACACGTCGTGGAAGTCGCCGTGAGCACCTTGAGAAACGGTGCTGAAACTTTTGCCGCCATCTTCGCTCATGATCAGTACAAGGTCGGGCTTGTAAATTTTATTTTCGTTTTTGGGATCGACAACCAGGTTGCCGAAATAGAACGGCCGCCACACCATCCAGTTGCTGCGATCGCGTTCCTGCCAAGTTTTTCCGCCATCATCGGAACGAAATAGTGCGCTGCGATTAGATTCAATGAGCGCGTATACAACCTCCGGCTTGGAAGGAGCGATCGTTACCGCAACCCGGCCCCAGGGTTTCGCAGGCAGACCTTGCGCACTTTTTTCATCCAGATCTTTCCAGGTAGCGCCGCCATCGGAGGATACAAATAATCCGCTGCCACTCGGCGCAGTCGAATTTTCACCGCCTGAACGGAAAGTCCAACCCTTGCGCCTGAAATCCCACATACCGGCGTAAATGGTTTTGGGGTTTGTCGGGTCCATGGAGATCATTGAACAGCCGGTGGAAAGATTCGAGCCCTTCAAAATTTTGTTCCAGGTGGTGCCGCCATCGGTGGTCTTGTAGAGGCCGCGGTCTTCACTGTCACTCCACAATTTTCCCGGGACGCAGGCATAGACAATATTGCCGTCATTGGGGTCGATCAAAATCTTTGCAATTCGCTCCGATTCCTTGAGGCCCATGTTGGTCCAGTTTTCGCCGCCGTCGGTGGACTTATAAATGCCATCGCCAATAGAAACGCTGTTGCGGGTCCAGGATTCGCCACTGCCGGCCCAGATGGTCTTCGGTGCTTTTGGATCGATGGCGATCGCGCCGATGGATTGCGCGGTTTGCTTATCGAACATCGGCTTGAAGGTGGTGCCGCCGTTCACGGATTTCCAGACTCCGCCGCTGGCCGCTCCCACGTACACAGTGAGCCGGCCGTTCTCTTTGACGGCGGTAAGCGCCGCGATGCGGCCGCTCATCGTTGCGGAGCCGATATTTCGCGCGCCCAGGCCGGAGATCGAGTCCGAATCGTATTTCACTTCTTGGGCTTGTAGA
The DNA here is from genome assembly GCA_963733775.1 of uncultured Acidobacteriota bacterium. GTDB lineage: Bacteria > Acidobacteriota > Terriglobia > Acidiferrales > UBA7541 > Acidiferrum. The sequence goes on from CAVTEE010000010.1 coordinate 205,004, forward strand.
TACGGCGCCGAAAAGATGGCGCTCACGATCGATCCAGCCAGAACCAAACAGCGAGTCACATTCAACATGTCGATGAAGTCCTTGAAAGTAATTTTGCAAAAGCGCGCTGATTCAATAATTCGAAAAGCCAACGAGAACTTCTACCGATCACTTCGGGTTTGCCTTAGGTTCCGCTTTAGTGACCGGCATGGAGAAAAGCGAATCGTCTAGCGGGACGTTAATCTCAACTTTGTCCACGGTAAATTTGGCACGCTCCTGGCTTCCTTTTTGTCCGCTTTCCAAGGCGAAGGGATAATACAGCCCGTTCACCTGTTCGTAGTCGCCGTAATAGTTTTCTGTAAATACCACCGCGCCGCGAATATTGCTCTGATTCTCCATTTTGATTTCGAGGAAGGAATCGCTATCGAGAAAGTAGTAACGGACATCGCCATTTTTCAGTGTGAGTTTCACCTTATAACAGTCCGTGCCTTCAACGGAGTCATGCCCCACCAATTCGGCCTTGTGGCCTTTCTCCTTGTAATTCACCATCGGCCCATCGATGTCGGCATCGATTTGCAGGCTCTTCACATCATCCTGGGACATCAATTCCGGATCCTTGCGGCCGCCAAAAGGGGATATCTGCCAGCCAGTCTTGCCGTCATAGGCCTGAATTTGCGTCAATCCTTGAATCACAAATTCCTCGCGGACTTTATCGGGACGCTTGTTTTCTTGAAGAAATCCCGCCCGAAAGGAGCCCTGATTGAATTTCCCGCTGGTTCGAATGGTTTGAACGGACTTCAGCTTCTCCATGCCACCGTGAGCTTGAATATTCTTGGCGATTACCTCATCCACGGTCTGCGCGAACACCGACAATGGCGCCATCAACACAACAACCAATAACGGGATCAACGGACAGAGTAGTCGCCGCAACACCATTATTTGACCTTCAATTTTCATGAATTTCTCCGAAAGATGACTGCGCTAGACTGCTAGACCTTATAACAAACACAGAACTACCACCAAGGACGAATTCTTTTCCAGTAAGACGAAGATGCGGATGATCCGTGAGCATCTTCAACGACTCTTATCTAAACGCCGCACACCTATAAAAGGTTTCGACGGCTCTAAAACTCAATATGCAAGCGCAGGGTAGGAACAAGCACCGGTCCGCGGTCGCGATTGTAACCGGGATTGTTAATGTGTTGCACGCCGACTGACGGATAAAAGCCGCGCCAAAGATGCAGCGTGTAATAGGCTTCCTCAATGGTTTCGCGCCCGTAATTGAGACGGCCATCGCCCAACAGAAAGCCATATCCGCCCAACGCCAAATATTCCTGGTGATCTCGCGAAATGCCGTTCGAAGCAAAAGCTATACCTGCGCGGTCGAATTTTCGGTGCCAGCGTAGACCGGATGCTCCAGCGCCCAGCTCCACGGTGCTGTCCACTTCGGTGTAGGCGTAGGACTCATGGCGGCCTTCGTTCCAGCCCCAGCGTCCGAAAACGCCGAACCAATCGTTGAGTGGCTGTTCGAAGTTTGCGCCAAAGCCGTACTTTACTGAAGTGAGCAAAGGATGGGCGGTTATTTCCGGAATGGGGGTTAGACCTGCGAAGTAATTGTTGATGGCTTCGCGGTAGCTTCCCATGTTGGCGTGATTGACATACGAACTTAATCGCAGAATACCTTGCTGATGCGGCAAGAGCACTCCGCGCAGCTCGACTTCAATATTCTCCGCGCGCGCACGAGAAACATCGGCATCCAGATGGATTCCGTTGGCGACTTTGGGCATAAGAGCTTCGGCGAACCGTACTGAAAAATGCCGGTCGTGATATTCGAGCATGCCGGCGAATGTGTAACCGCGCGTGTCCGCGGCGTAGTCGTAAGCACCGTTGTTGTCCACGGTCCAATTCAGGAACTGGAAATTACTATCGGACCCGTAGTTGTTCAGGTCGAAGAAATCCGCAATTCCCAGCTTACCGAATCGCAATTCCAGACGCCTTTCTGGCAAGGTGCTGAACAACGAAAGGGCGGTGCGCGCCGAATTTTCTTGAATGTGACCCAAAGGAATAATTTGATGCCACATCAGACGAGCGATATAGGGTGCTTTGCTAAGCGCTGGATTTCTCACAACATCGAGGTTGGTAAAGCCCGCCAGCCCAAAGGCCTCTCCGATCCCGTGGCCCCCGGTCTCCTGTACATCGCAGAGCAACTCCGAGGTACCTGTCAGACGAAGACCGGTATACAAGGTGAGGACTCGCGAAGTAGCGTCCTGTGCCTGTGGCGAAAGACTGTTCCTGCCTTGGTACGGCGAGGTGAACGCCGGATGCCATTGCGAAATGACATTCGCCTGACCTGAAATCCATATCCGGTCGGTTTCCAGATGCGGAAACATCACAGGGATTGGGTCTGTGGCAGGTTCTGTTTCGGCGTCCGGCGGTGCCGGCGGTTGCTCAGCCTGTGGATCTTGTGCTCGTGACGGTGCAGGCGAAAAAAGCATTCCCGCCGCGATTATCAAGACGAAACACAGTCTGATTACAGCTCCGGCGGCTACAATCCGTTTCATTGAATCGTTTCGTCCTTATCAAAACGGCCTGGTAAGCGAAGCACCGTACCGTTTTAACTAGCTGTCGATGAACAAGAGATGAACGTGCCAGGTCGCTTAAGTGCCGACTGCCTGCTACCGAACCGCTATCTGGTGATGATATAAACGCATCACGTTTTTTCGCACTTTGGTATCTTAACTTGACTCGCACGGTGCTCCCGGAAGGAATTCATGTGTTCTCACGAAATTTTACAATGATCAAATTGTTTGCGTTGGCGTGGGTTGTTTTTCTAACTAGTGCTTGCACCCTTCGCGCGCAAGATGGCCCGCAGCAAGGCGGCCGTGAGCTGCAAATCTGGACCGGTGGAGGGCATGGAACGAATGGGAGTCAGTCTGGCGATAGCGTGTTTAATATTGGCGCACGGTACGGCTGGATTTTGACGGATGCCCATGGTCCCGGTTTTCTGCGTGGCCGCTTTGAATACGCCGTGGATGTCGTTCCGCTTTTTATCGTGGCGCAGAGTACGAATACGGCATACGGGTTTGGCGTCAATCCATTTGCACTCAAATGGAACTTTGCCTCGCACCGAAACGCCGTGCCTTATATCGAGATCGGAGGCGGCGCACTTTTTACCAACGTAAAAGTGCCGGAGAGCACTTCGCATGTCAATTTCACCCCAACCGGCGCTTTCGGCGTGCACTTTTTGCGCGGCAGATATAATTGGAGCGCGGAAGTGCGCTACCTGCATATCTCGAATGCCGGAATATCGCGGCCGAATCCTGGCATCAATACCGTTCAGGTACGGCTCGGATTTGGAAGGTTCACCCAACCAAAATGATAGTTGGTCGCTCCCGTTCGGCTAGGGAAAAATCTTTCGGCGGCACGCACATTGGAGCATAATGTTTTTGCTGCATTCTTCAGGAGCCAGCCGAAATGTCAAAAACATCTCAGGGTACTGCATCAATGATTTTTGTCTTTGTTGCAATTGCCGTTATTTTAGTGGCCGCCATTGGATACCGCGCAGTTCACGCCGGCGACAAAGCGCCCGCAGTCGGATCTGTCGCGCCGGACTTCACTTTAAAATCGCAGGAAAACAACCCTGTAAGCCTCCACGATTTCAAGGGCAAATGGGTGGTGCTCTATTTTTATCCCAAGGATTTCACCAGCGGCTGCACCGTGGAAGCTCACAATTTTCAGCGTGATCAGGCGCAGTACGAAGCCAAGAATGCCGCGATCGTTGGCGTCAGCATGCAGGACCCGGATTCACATCAGAAGTTTTGCACCAAGGAGGGGCTCACCTTCAAGCTGCTAGCGGACACCGACAGCCAGGTCTCGACCGTCTACGATTCTGTCATGAATATGGGCGTGGCTAAACTATCCGCGCGCCACACTTTCCTTATTGATCCCAACGGTGTTGTGCAGAAAGTTTGGCTGGACGTGAAGCCGGATAAGCACAGTACCGAGGTGCTTGCCGCACTTGACGATTTGCAGAAAAACGGTTCCGGCAAATAATTAGCGCCGCGCATATCGGGACGATGGCTTGCGCGGTTCAGCGGTTAGCTAGGATAGGCAAACCCGGGATTTGCAGCAAGCGTTAGTCCGCTGTGACCAGAGTTAAGTCATAAACCTTAGCAGTAGCTACCAAGAATCGATCGCCTGGGTCGCGATATCCCAACATCGTAAATCGTAGTTCGTGTGCCACCGCAGATCTGAACAGCGCTTTCTGGATCTGGCCGCCTATGGTTCGTCGTCTCCGTCCCCGTTATTGGTAGCCTGAGACGATGCCGGTTTATCTGGATCGATTGGCTGCTTCCCGGCCTTCACTAGTTCAACGTTAAGTTGAGCAATATCTTTGTCACGGATCGCAGCCCATTGAGTCTCTAAGTTTTTCAAACCTTCCACTTCCTCGCGGTAAGCGCTTTGCGCTTGCGAAGTGGGTGCGGAGTCAGCACTGTCTGCGACGGCCAGCAGATTGCCAAAATGTTGGTTGAGGGTCGAAAAATTCTCCGGACGCTTGCCGCTGGCGGGAACGCCAAAGAAATTGCTTTCAGCGCTGCCTTCGAGTTGCGCGAGTTTCTTTTTTACAGAAGAGATAGGTCCCGACAGCGGCGAATTTCCAGAACTCGCGGAAAGTTCTGCTAATTGTTCTCCGACAGATTGCACTTGACCCAAAGATTTGAAACTTTCATTCATGCCGCGAACCGAGCCGGTCTCCATTTCGAATTGCGCACGCAATTCCGCGACAGGCGTTTTGATTCGCGGATCCATATGCAACATCAGCGGCTGCTCCTGGCTTTTTTCATCGACGGTGAGCTTCACCACGTAGCGCCCCGGCAAAGCCATAGCGCCCAAGGGCAGTTCCGGGGTGTTCAGGTAGATAGCGGAAATAGGAAATTCATGGTTGAGCGAATCCGGCGGAGCACAGTGCAGATCCCAGACAAAACGGTGAAAGCCGGCTTCGGACGAGAGAACCTGCTGCGGCCGCACCCAATACATGGGTATTGGATTTTCCGCTGCGATTTTCTCCATAGGTTTAGGCTGGTCGGCACTGGAATAGCGGCGCACCAAGTGGTTTTGTGCATCGAAGATTTCCAGTTTCACTTCGCCATGCGAACCGTCCGTCAGCAAATAATCAATGATCGCGCCGTCCGGAGGATTTTGTCCCGCGGGCACTTCCGGGGGAAGCGGCGTATCGGTATTGCGGTTCCATCGGAAACGCACCGCGGACTGCGGAGCGAACAAGCGCGTGGACGCTCGCGCCGATTGCGAGGTCCACTGCCGCAGTGGCGTGATGTCATCCAGAATCCAGAAAGAGCGGCCGTGCGTGGCGACGATAAGATCATCACCATGAATCGCCAGGTCGCGCATGGAGGCATGCGGGAGATTCATCTGCAATGGTTGCCAGTAGTCGCCGTCATCGAACGAAACATATACCGAAGTTTCGCTCCCAGCAAAAAGCAGCCCTTTGCGCGCGGGATCCTCACGTACCACGTTGATGGGTGCGTTGTCCGCCAGGCCTCTCGTGATTTCCGCCCAGTTCTTACCGTAGTCGCGCGTGCGGTAAATATGTGGATGCAAATCATCAAGGCGAAAAGTATTAATGGCCGCATAAGCGGTGCCCGCATCAAAATGCCCGGCCTCAATAATGGAAACTTTGCTCCAAGGGGTCAGTTGCGGTGGCGTCACATTTTGCCAGGTTTTGCCGGCATCTCTCGTAATGTGGATCAAGCCGTCGTCGGTCCCCGCCCAGATAGTGTTGGCTTCATTGAAGGAAGGAGCCACGGCGTAAATCACCCCGCGATGCTTCCCCTTCTCAGGGTCGGCCGTAGCAAAAACACCCAGATTCGCTGGTGTCTGATAGGATTCCCGTGATAAATCGGGACTAATGACCGTCCAACTTTTCCCAGCGTTCTCAGTTTTAAACAGAACATTGGCCGAGAAGAAAAGCTCGTGAGGATTGAGCGGAGAAAATACTACCGGCAGTGTGCGGTCGTAGCGGTATTCGCCACGACGGACGGGCTCAGGAGCGATATCCGCAACTTCGCCGAGTTGTTGATTGGTGCGAGATAAACGCGCTCCGTAAACAATGTTGGCGTCGAGCGGATCGACAGCGATGTAGCCATATTCAAATACACCGACAGAATGCCACTCGCGAAAAGTGATCTCGCCGTAATCACTGCGGCTTAACGTTCCTGCAGAGCCGCTTTCCTGCTGCGCGCCATAGACCCAATAGGGAAAACGATTGTCAGTGGTAACGTGATAAAACTGAGCGCTTGGCTGGTTGTACCAGGAGCTCCAAGTCACACCACCGTTGACGCTGATAACCGCGCCCTGGTCAGAAGTAAGCGCAATGATCTGCGGATTTTCTTTGCTGACCCACCAACGTTGGTAGTCGTCTCCGCCAGGAGCGCCCTTGAAAGCCACAAACGTTTTTGCGCCATCCGTAGATTTCCACGACGAGGTATTGGCTACGTAAACGATGTCGGGATTATCCGGAGCCACCGCGATTCCCATCGCGCCCGGTCCACGGCCACCGATGCGGTGATCATCATTTACTTTGGTCCAGGACTCGCCAGTGTCGTCTGACCGGTAGATTCCGGCGTGATCCTTTTTTGCCTCGATCGTGGCGTACAGGCGATTCGGTTGGCTTGTGGAAACGGCGATGCCGATCCGCCCAAGTCCATCCTGAACACCCGGCAGCCCGGTGGTCAGCGGATTCCAGGTATCTCCTCCATCGGTAGACTTGAATAAGCCGCTGCCTCCAGTAATAAACGATTCGCCGCTACGAATTTCCCACGGGGCAACGCGCGCGGCCCATAACACCGCATAGACGATTCGCGGATTCGAAGGGTCGAGTACCAAGTCAGCGGCCCCGGTATTCTCATCCTTATATAAGACCTTCTGAAAGGTTTGGCCGCCGTCAGTGGATCGAAAAACGCCGCGTTCCAAATTCGGTCCATAGGGGTGACCTAGTGCCGCGACGAACAACCGGTTCGAATCGTGCGGATCAATGACGATCGACGCGATCTGCTGGGCATCTCGCAGCCCGAGATGCGTCCAGGTTTTGCCGGCGTCCGTGGATTTGTAGATTCCATCGCCAGTGGAAAGGTCGGGGCGTTGCAAGCCTTCACCGCTGCCAACATAAATCACATTGGGATCGGATTCGGATACCGCTAGCGCTCCCACGGAGCCGGTCGGTTGATCGTCGAAAATAGGCACCCAGGTATTACCGAAATCGGTGGTCTTCCAGACACCACCGTCGACTGCAGCCATGTAAAAGACGTTCGGTTGGTGTGCGACACCACTAATCGCCACCGTGCGACCACCGCGAAACGGACCAATACAGCGCCAGCGCATCTCATGAAAAAAGTTGGGAGAAAATTCCCCGGGGGCCGACGAGTTTTGCTGATGGGCGCGAATATTCTGAGCAGGGGCACTAGCGGCAATTTGTGAGGCGAGCAACACGCCGCAACTCAAAACCGTGGCAATTTGTAACCTACGCATCGAATTCCTCCGCGAAATAAAAACGATTTGCTTTAAGTTTCATTCGAGCCACTCAAATTGAGTGGTCCCCTTTTGAGAATTTTTGTCTGCCACGGCACTATTCGCCCGCTGCCTTCGCAGCAGCATGCTCCGGCGGCGTAGCCGGCGCGGTGTCACCTTTCACATAGTGGTTGTACCAGGCCAGGTAGCGCTCCAGACGATCCTTTATATGCGATGGCGTCGAAAACTCGTGATACTCATCTGGATAAACGACCAGCTCAGTGGTACGGCCCAGGCTCTTTAGCGCCTGAAACATCTGCTCGCCGTTAATGATGGGCACGTTCCAGTCGATATTGCCGCCCATAATGAGAGTGGGAGTGGTGATGCTCGCGACCCGATAAAATGGAGAGAGCTTCTCGTAGACCGCCTTCTTCTCCCATGGCCGCCCCAGCTCGGTTTCCCAATCGCGCTGATAATGGTCGTGCCCGTAATTGGTCATGTACAGAAATTCGCCAGCGCCAGAGATGGCGGCTTTGAATCGGGTCGTCTGGGTAATGATGAAATTCGTGGATATCCCGCCATACGACCATCCTCCGACGCCCAATTTCTCCGGGTCAGCAGTTCCCTGTTCGACAGCGTAGTCGACCATGGCCATGTCGTCCTGGAAATCCTTGTTTCCCCAGTCGGCAAAGATAGCTTGTGCATATTTTTGGCCGTAACCGGTTGAACCGCGGGGATTGGGAAACAGTACCGCATAGCCATTTGCCGCCAGCAGTTGCGCCAGGTGCGCAAACTCGGCGTAATACGCCCACACCGGGCCGCCATGAGGCCGCAGAATCGTGGGAACTTTTTTCCCCGGAACATAATCGAGCGGTTTGTAAAGGTAACCGGCTACGGTGGTGCCGTCCTTACTTTTGAAATGGACGTATTCGCCATGCGACAACTTGAGTTGCGAGAAGAGCGGGTCGTTTATGTGTGTAACCTGGGTGAGCTTGCCGCCGGGAATAGTAAAAATCTCGTCGGGACGGTCGATGGTAGCCACTTGCGCGGCAATGTCTCCCGTCTTTGCGACATTGTAATCGTTGACCATCAAGCGGCCACCGATAGGCCGAGTTATTTCTCCACCCCCAACCGGTATGCGGCAAAGATTCTGGGTGCCATCGTCATCCGCAATAAAATAAATGAACTGCCCGTCGGGAGAAAAATGCGGCTGCGTGCTCATGCGATCGAACGATTTAGCGAGAATTTTGGCCTCGCCTCCATCCGCCGGGATGATCGCGAGGTGTCTGGTACCATATTCAAACTCTGAAGGATCAAGTCGCGCGCTGTAAGCGATCCACTTGCCATCTGGCGACCATGCCGGCGAACGATCTTCGCCGGGACTCTTGGTTACCTGGGTGACGTGCACACCTTTGTCGGTGTTGTCCGCGGAAACTATCCAGATGTCTGTGTTATACGTCGCATCCGGGTCCGGTGTGGAACGATTGCTACTAAACGCCAATTGCTTGCCATCTGGCGACCAAGCCACTTCCCCATCATCGTAATCGCCAGACGTAATCTGTGTCAGGCTGCGTTTCACGAGATCAAAGACGTAAAGATGCGTGCGGCGGCGGTCCAGGTAGCCGATCTCGTCCTGCTTGAACTGGCGCCGGTCGATGACCCAAGGCCGTTGCGTCTTGTTCTTTTTCTCTTTGTCGTCCTTGCCGGCGTCGGAGTCTTTGTCTCTCTCGTCCTGCTCCTTAAAAGCCTCCTTTTCCTCGAGTGACGCGTCACGCAGTAGCAACGCCAACCGGCTTCCATCGGGAGACCAGGCCAGCTCGTCGACATCTTGTGGCGTGTAGGTGAGCCGTTCTGCTTCGCCGCCCAGGCGATTGAGAAGCCAAACCTGCTCTCTGCTCTCATTCCGAGCTGAAAGGAAGGCTATGTACTTTCCATCGGGACTCCATCGCGGGTGCGAAGAGGAAACTCCCGCTGCCGTAAGAGCAATGGGCTCTCCACCGGACGCAGGAACCATCCAGATTCTTTCCTCGTTCTTGTCTTTCTTCAGGAGCGGAGTCTTCACCGTGTAAGCGATCCAACGGCCATCCGGGCTCAACTGCGGGTCGTGTACCTCGTGAGTTTTGAAATAGTCATCGATGGTGATGGGGCGCTGCGCTGCAGCAACCGGCGCCAACCACCCTGAGGTCAAAATGAGGACTAAAGCCGAGCCAAGGGCCGACCAGAGACGATCAATCATTCGCAAAGACTCCTGACGAGTTATATGGCGAGCAAGCGGCGGAGTTTATCACACGAGGGGAGACCGCGTTTTGTAAACCGAAGGACACCTCAGCGTGGATTTTCAGGATCGTTTTGACCGGCTGAGCACCAATAATTGCAAAGGCGTAACAATTCATACACAAATCACTGTAAGCGCAGAAAATAATTTGCTTGGAGCGCAGATTTTTCTTGCATGCGCGAACGACTCTTGTATTCTTCGAAATGCGAGCTCACTTCATGCGACCCCAGAGTGAGTGCCGCTTGGAGGATGAAAAGTAAAAATTGAGTTCTCTGTCTCTTCCCGCCCAATATCCCGCACAGGTAATTTCCAGCCAGAAAAAACGAATCGCCAAGCTTACCCTTTGGCCGCTGGTGGCTGCGACTTTCTTCATGGTGTCCGGCGGCACTTACGGAACTGAAGAAATCGTAAGCGGGGCGGGCTATGGCCATGGAATCCTGATATTGCTGTTCCTGCCGGTGCTATGGTGCTTGCCGACCGCCTTCATGATCGGAGAACTTTCCAGCGCACTGCCTGCCGAGGGCGGGTACTACGCATGGGTACGCCGGGGACTCGGTAATTTTTGGGGATTCCAGGAAGCGTGGTTGTCTCTGGCTGCCAGCATCTTTGACATGGCGATTTATCCGACCCTGTTTGTTTTCTACGTGAAGCAGATGTCGCCCTGGTTTGGCGTCGGAAATCATGGCGTGCTCGCTGGTTTGTTTGTAGTAGTCACCTGCGCCGCTTTGAACCTGGCGGGGATTCGCGTGGTGGGCGTTACCTCGTTGTGGCTGTTCTTTTTGCTTTCGGTTCCGTTCGCGGTGATCGTGCTGCTGGCTCCCGTGCGCGCTGGTGCGCTTGCCGCCGCCCCGCACGCCACCGAAGCAGGCGCGGGCCTCGGCTTACTGGGCGGCGTGTTGGTGGCCATGTGGAATTATATGGGCTGGGATAACGCGTCCACCATCGCGCAGGAAGTGGAAAGGCCGCAACGTACCTACCCCAGAGCGATGATCGCCGCAGTGATTCTGGTTTCGTTGACCTACATACTTCCGTTCGCCGCGGTTTATTTTATGGGTGTTCCCGCGACGGCGTTTGCCGAAGACGGCTCGTGGGCTACGGTGGCCGGGCTAGTGGGCGGAAAAATAATGGGCTTCGAGTGGTTGCGCTTCCTGGTGGTGCTTGGCGGCATGATGAGCGCGTTTGGGATGTTCAATGCTCTAGTGATGAGTTACTCACGGTTGCCGTTGGCAATGGCGAGCGACGGCATGTTGCCAAAGATCTTCGCCAAAACCAGCGCGCGCACCCAGGCACCCTGGGTGGCCATCATTGCATGCGCGACGTGCTGGGCGTTGTGCCTGGGGCTTGGCTTCAAACGGCTTGTGACACTGGACATCATGCTTTACGGGGCGGCTTTGATGCTGGAGTTTGTGACCCTGGTGGCGCTACGCATCCGTGAGCCGCAACTGAAGCGCGAGTTTCGGGTTCCTGGAGGATTGGCAGGTGCGATCCTCGCCGGTGTATTCCCGTTCGCATTACTGATGATCGCTTTGGTGCAAAGCGAAAGTCAGTCGGTGCTGGGGATAAACGGACTTCTTTTCGGCGTTCTGATTATGGCGGCGGGGTTCGCGTTGTATGCCTCGACGCGTAAGCTTCGCAAACGTCTCCCGGCGGAAGTTACCACGGAAGTTGTCGAACCAGCCTGACGCGGTCCCCGTAAAGTCGACATTGGCCTGCTGTCTCACAAATTAGAATCGGTTCCATCCAAACTACAGAGCTTTGAGCTTGACCCTCTGAGATATACTTCCGCCTCGTTGAAGAAGCGTCTTGCGCTCCGGAGAATAGCCAGTGAAAATTTCGCCCCTGAAATGGCTGCTGCTTACAGGTCTGCCTATCGTCATTGCTTCCGCCTTTGCAATACCGTCAGTTTCGCAGCCTCAAACTAAAAGCACTCCAACGAACGTCGATGACAAATTCTTTCAGGGGCTGCACTGGCGCTCCATCGGTCCACATCGCGGTGGGCGCGCGCTCGCTGTCACCGGCGTCCGCGGACAGCCGGAGTTATTTTATTTTGGCTCTGTGGACGGTGGAGTATGGCGAACCAATGACGCGGGGCGAACATGGAATCCCATTTTTGATTCGCAGCCGATTGGTTCTATCGGAGCCATTGCCGTCGCGCCTTCAAACCCGGACGTAATCTACGTCGGAACTGGCGAAGCTGATATGCGTTCGAATATCGGCTACGGAAACGGTATGTATAAATCGATGGATGCCGGCAAATCCTGGACACATATTGGATTGACAGACTCCCGCCAGATTGCACGCATCCTCGTCGATCCCGCGGATCCCAACAAAGTATTTGTCGCTGCGCTTGGGCACGCGTACGGACCGAACACTGAGCGGGGCGTGTTTCGCTCCAAGGACGGCGGAGCAACTTGGCAACGCATCCTGTTTCACGATGAAAACACGGGAGCGATCGATCTGGCATTCGAACCGGGGAATACCAGCACGATTTACGCCGCGCTGCTCCAGACCCGGCGGCCGCCCTGGAATGTTTATCCGCCATCGAAGGGCCCGGGCAGTGGGCTATACCGCTCCCATGACGGTGGCGATCATTGGGAACAAGTCACCGGTCACGGATTGCCGGCCGAAGAAGTTGGACGCATAGGAATTGCGTTCGCACCCACCAATCCCAAGCGGATTTATCTGATCGTTGATGCAAAGGCTGGTGGACTATATCGCTCGGACGACAGTGGCCAAAATTGGCAGCCGGTGTCGCAGGACAAACGGGTATGGGAGCGCGGTTGGTACTTCGGCGAAGTCAGCGTCGACCCTAAGGACCCGGACACGGTGTACCTCCCCAATACAACGGTGTATCGCTCACGCGATGGAGGAAAAACTTTCGCCGCTTTCAAGGGCGCTCCGGGCGGCGACGATTATCACCAATTGTGGATCGACCCGGATGAACCGCGACGAATGATTCTGGGAAGTGATCAAGGAACGATCGTGACGCGCAACGGCGGCGAAACCTGGAGTTCCTGGTATAACCAGCCAACCGGACAGATGTATCACGTGAGCACCGACGATCGATTTCCCTATTGGGTTTACGGCGCGCAGCAGGATAGCGGCTCGATTGCAACGCCCAGTCGAGGAAATTATCGCGCACTGGATTTTCACGATTGGCGCCCGATAGCGGCAGGTGACGAGAACGGTTACATAGCGCCCGACCCCGAAAATCCCGGAGTGATTTATGGTGGATTTGTAACTCGCCAGGATTTGAACAATGAACAGACCGAGGAAATGCCACCGACGCTCGCGCATCCCGGCGATTACCGGAGGACCTGGACGTTGCCGCTCGTGTTTTCCCCCATGGATCCGCGTGTGCTGTATTTCGGTTCACAAGTATTGTTTCGCACCGCGGACGGAGGCAACTCCTGGCAAGTGATCAGCCCCGATTTGACGCGGGAAGATCCCGGTGCGCCGCCAAATCTAGATCCTCCGGCGATTGCCGATGCTGGCAAAGAAAAACGACGCGGAGTGATCTATACCATCGGGCCCTCCTACGTAAATAAAGGCGAAATTTGGGCGGGGACGGATGACGGCTTGATCCAATTGACTCAGGACGAAGGGAAAACGTGGAGCAACGTCACGCCGCCTGAAATTACGGTGTGGAGCAAAGTAACGCACATCGAAGCGTCACATTCTGATGCAGGCACTGCCTACGTCGCGGTTGATCGGCACCGCCTCGAGGATTTGCACGTCTATTTATATCGCACGCGTAACTTTGGGAAGAATTGGGAATTAATTTCGAACGGAATACCCGAAGGCTATTTTTTGAATTGCGTGCACGAAGACCCGGCAAAAAAAGGTTTGTTATACGCGTGCACCGAAAAAGGCGTGTTCGTTTCCTTTGACGATGGTGATCATTGGCAATCGCTGCAGATGAATCTGCCCACCACTTCGGTGCGCGATCTCGTGATTCACGGCGACGACTTGGTGATCGCGACTCATGGACGGTCGTTTTGGATTTTGGACGACATAGCGCCGCTGCGACAAATAAACCCTGAGATAAGCGCGTCCACGTCGTGGCTTTTCCAGCCCAGCACCACCTATCGCGTGCGACCCGGCACAGACCAAGGCACTCCTGTGCCATTCGATGAGCCGCACGCGGACAATCCCCCTGACGGCGCTGTGCTGGATTATTACCTCAAGGACACACCGTCCACACCGGTGCAATTGGAGATTTTTGATTCAGCGGGCGCATTGGTAAGGCGCTACGCGAGTGACGACGTGCTTCCCAAGACAAAAGCTGAAGAAATGCAATTTCCAATGTACTGGGTACACGATCCGGAGCCCCTCTCGGCAAAAGCCGGCCCCCACCGCTTCGTATGGGATTTGCATTACGCGTTTCCCGCAGATGTGCACACCTCGTTTTACGGACCAAAAGCGCCGCTGGCGTTGCCCGGCAAGTACACGGTCAAGTTAACCGTGAACGGGCAAAGCCAGTCTCGGCAATTAGAGTTGAAAATGGACCCACGCGTAAAAACGCCTCAAGCGGATCTTGAGAAAATGTTTGAGGCAGAATCGCGCGTCGCGAAAAATCTCGCGGATCTTTCCATCGCTATGAAACACGCGCAGGAGCTTCAGACGAATTTAGCTACGCGCAAGAAAGAAATGGCCTCCAACGGCGAGGCCGCGGAAGCGCTTGGCGCTCTTGATCGTAAAACGGCCGAATTGATGGGCGTCCAGGTCGAACATGAGTTCGGGGTGTTCGGTTTGACTGTGCCCGCGACGCAAACAGTCACGTTTCGTGAGGCGCTGCATGCAACAACCGGATTACTGTCCATTGTTCAGAGCGCGGATTCCGCTCCTACTGCCGATGCAGTGGTGGCAATTGAGAAATGGGATAGTGCAACTAAGAGCCTCCTGGAGCGCTGGAATGCGCTTTGGCAGCAGGACCGGACACAAGTAAATTCCCTGTTGCAAAAGGCTAATCTAAAACCACTATAATCAGCGGCGATCGGCAAACGCGACATTCCCACCAAGCCAGGGTTATATGGAAGAACGAATAAAACCCAGCTCAAGAAAAGGACACCCCATGAACCGCATCTCCAAGCAACTAGCAATAACCGCCAGCTTCATGCTGCTGAGCGTGTTCCCTGCCATGAGCTATGCGCAAAACAATTCGCCTGACTCAACCCAGGGACAAGCTATGCATGAAAAGCATGGTGATCATAACGCTATGCTGGCCAACCTGAACCTTACGGATGACCAGAAAGTGCAAATCAAACAAATCCACGAAGGCATGCGATCGAAAGCCGAAGCGGTGAAGAACGATTCGTCGCTCTCGGCCGACCAAAAAGAAGCGAAGATCCGCGATCTACGGCGTGATACCCACGAGCAAGTGAAAAAGGTCCTCACCCCGGAACAACGCAAACAATTTGAAGAAAATATGCGCGAGCACCGCGATTCTAAGCAACAGCAACCACCGGCATCCAGATAACGCTTGCCGAAGCTATCAAAAAAAGGGACGGCCGGTGCAGGCCGTCCCTTTTTCGTTCCATTGTGTTTTCGCGTGCCTTAGCGATGACAGCTAATTTGGTATGCTGCTCAAGGTGAAGAATCGCGACGACAAGCGGCGTCAACGGATAGAGCATAATAGTTTTGGTTATGCTAGTTTCACGTTTTTTCTGCTCGCAGCCACATTTCTTACCGTTTCAGGCCAATCCTCGGCGCAAGCTCCGACGACTCAGAACCCTCCCGCGTCCGTTGCTCCGCAAAATCCTAATCCTCAAACTCCCAACACCGTTTTTACCGATTCACCGCGGCCTCGTCCTGGACTAAACATCGTCGTGCTAGACCCCGCGCATGGCGGCACAGACACAGGGGCGCGCGGCACCGGCGGAATCCGGGAGAGTGAAATTGTTCTGCAGTTCGCGCTGCAGGTGCGTCGTGCGCTCGAATCGCAGGGTTTTCAAGTGATACAAACCCGCATGGCCAATGAAAATCCTTCGTTTGATGACCGCTCGGCGATGGCCAACGCACAAGTCGGCGCGGTATTTGTAAGTCTGCACGTATCCTCCACGGGCCTACCGGGTACAGTCCGTGTTTACGTGAATTCAGATTTGCCGCCTACCTCGGGCGGGCGCGAAGCCAGCGGGCTGATTCCTTGGGATCGCGCCCAAGCTCCCTTTCTCTTTCTCAGCCATAAGTTGGGAGATTTTGTGCAGGGTAATCTGGCTGCGCGATTTAGGGGCTCACCCGGTAGCGCACAAGCTGCAGCCATCCGTCAGTTGCGAACCACCGCTGCGCCCGCCATTGCCGTGGAAATTTCCAGCGTCGCCGTGAACGACCGCCTTGAGCTGGATCGCATGGCTCCCGGAGTAGCCGATGCTATCGCTCGCGGCGTCACTGATTTCCGCCCGTCCTATGTAGTTGCCGGCATCCCTGGAGGAGTACGTTGAACACGCGGTGGGTGGCAATGGTCCTGGGAGGATTATTTGGCGCGGTGATCATCGCCGGGTTGTACTTCCCGATATTGAAGCAGCGCGTGAAGCAAACCGCCAAAATTCAGCCGCAATCCGAGGAACAGGCACGCAGGGAACTTACGCAATCACTGACCGCCAATCCGACGGAAGCGCGAGTAAGCGCGAAACTTTTTTGGGCTTCAAACCCGCATGACGGGTCACTCGCTCCGGTCACTGTTGAACTACCGTTGTCGAACGAGCCAGTGTTACGCGCCAAGCAAGTGCTGAATACTTTGTTGGCTGGCCCCGCCGACCCCGAATTACGTACGCTGCCGCCTGACGCGGTGTTATTAGCGTTCTACCTGTTGCCTGACGGGACCGGCATCGCGGATTTTTCCGAAGCGATGGCTAGTTCCATTCCGTCCGGGATCGAAAGCGAGCAACGAGCGGTGGATTCCATGACGCGCACATTGGCGGCCAATGTTTCCCAGATCACTCGGCTCAAAATTTTGATTCACGGGCAGGAAGTAGAAACGCTGGCGGGCCATTTGGATCTTACCGGTTCATTTGTGGTGAGCCCTCGAGCGGCACAAGCTGTAATCGCTCCTCAGATTGACCCGCTGGCATCGTCAGCAATTCCGTTCACGCCATTGACACCCATGAGCGCCTCCCGGCAAACTTACGCAGCAAGGCGAGAACCATAACGAATTCGAGGTAGCCATAGGTGGCAATCGCAACCAGACAAAGAAGTGACGGGCGCAATCCAGACCAGATGCGGCCGTTAAAAATTACTCCTGACTTTATCGCCACTGCCGAAGGCAGCGTGTTGATTGAACTCGGTGGCACGCGGGTGATTTGCACCGCCACGGTCGACGATGGCGTACCGGGATTTCTGAAAGGCAGCGGCAAGGGTTGGGTGACCAGCGAATATGGAATGCTTCCGCGCGCCACGGAAGAGCGTACGCCCCGCGAAGCTGCGCGCGGAAAACAGTCTGGTCGCACACTCGAGATTCAACGATTAATTGGCAGATCGCTGCGCGCGGCGACCGATCAGGAAGCTCTCGGCGAGCGCACCGTATGGATTGATTGTGACGTGATTCAGGCGGATGGAGGCACGCGCACGGCTTCCATCACCGGAGCGTTCGTGGCGCTGGCGCTAGCGTTTGAGCGCCTGGTGGCAGCGGGAATTTTGAAAAGCTCGCCGCTGATCGATACGGTAGCCGCTACCAGCGTCGGAATTGTCGATGACCGCGCGCTGCTGGATCTAGCCTACGAAGAGGATTCGCGCGCAGAAGTAGATATGAATGTGGTAATGACAGGCACGGGCGACTTCGTCGAGATTCAAGCTTCGGCCGAAGGACGTCCTTTTACGGGTAGCGAGATGCAGGATCTACTCGCGCTTGCTGCAACGGGAATTCGCCGGCTGACCGAAGATCAGCTTGCCGTTCTCCCTATGAAATTCAGTGACCGCGCCCGTTAGAATCTTTTTCGCCTCCTCTAATCCAGGGAAGCTAACCGAATTTCGCGCGCTTGCGGAGAGCAACGCGGCGGAAGTTTCTTCAACGACTTTCCGCGTGGAAATGCTGCCAGGTTTCGAATCTTTGCCTCCCTTCGAAGAAAATGCGCCAACCTTTGGCGAAAATGCTCTGGGCAAGGCTCTGTATTATTCAAAACTAAGCGACGGGATTGTATTCGCGGATGATTCAGGTTTGGTGGTGCCGGCGTTGGGCGGAGCGCCGGGCGTGCATTCGGCGCGTTATGCGGGTCCGGATGCCACTAGCGCCGACCGCATAAACAAGTTACTGCAGGAACTCGCGGGTAAACCGCGCCAGGAACGTTCCGCGTATTTTTGTTGTGTGATCACCGTGATCACGCAAGGTCTGCCGATCGCAGTAATAAGCAACCGTGCCGATGGAGAGATTTTGGAAGTCCCGCGTGGGACGGGCGGCTTCGGTTACGACCCGATATTTTATTTGCCAGTGTTGGACAAGACATTTGCTGAGCTGACGCCCCAAGAAAAAAACCTGTACAGCCATCGTGGCAAGGCGTTTCGTCGCGTACTCTCCTTTTTAAGCTCTCAGAGTTAAGAATTAATCTAAGCGGCGCGTTCTATTGGTGCGCGAACCTCCTTTGAACGCCCTATTTGTACGTGTGTTATTCTGACGCGTCATGCGAAGCCAGAAGCCACCAAAGAAAAAATCAGCGCGCAAAAAGGCGGCATCGGGGCTCTCCAAAAGTCAATCACCGTGGAAGACCCGCAAAATCGGCAAAAAAGAATGTGTACTGGGCACCGATCCACGCAGAGTTGCCGCCATCCTCGCGGGCCTGGACGAAATGTATCCCAACGCCACCTGCGAGCTAAAACACGCCAATCCGTTCCAACTGCTGGTCTCTACCATTCTCTCCGCGCAGTGCACCGACGTGCGCGTCAATCAGGTGACCGAATCGCTGTACAAAAAATATCCCAAGCCCGAAGCGTTCGCTTATGCCACGCCAAGTGAACTGGAGCAGGAAATTCGGCCAACGGGATTTTTCAGGAATAAGACAAAATCCGTGATGGGCGCGAGTAAAGCGGTCGTGGAAGAATTCGGCGGACAAGTCCCGCGAACCATGGAAGAAATCCTGACGTTACCCGGGGTGGCGCGCAAAACAGCCAACGTAGTCCTGGGCACTGCCTACGGGATCGCTGTCGGCGTCGTAGTCGATACTCATGTGATCAGACTGTCGCGACGTCTGGATTTATCCCGAAAGGGCGAGCCCCAGAAAATTGAGCAAGATCTGATGGCGGTAATCCCGCAAAATAAGTGGATCCAATTTTCGCATCAACTTATTTGGCATGGCCGTCGAGTGTGTGTGGCTCGTAAACCACGATGCGTCGATTGCAATCTCGAGCCCGTCTGTTACTCCGTGGATAAAACGATGTCCACCCATCCCGATTCGCCCTGCCTGCCGGAATCGTATTTGAAGTAACCCGCTCGTCTCCGCGATTACTTCCCTTTCTTGCGCGCTCGTTTGCGTGCCTCTTCCACCAAATCCAGAGCGCGCTGACGGCTGCCCAAGCTCAAAAACCTAAATTCCGTCCTGCAGAGTACCGACAGGCGCACGAGGTTCTCTGTACCGCTGGCTGTGGCAAAAGCCGCGGTAAAAAACAAAAAACGTTTGTATCCGGGTGGGTGTTTACGCCATCTATTCAGTTATGAACATGAAAAAAGTAAAACTCGGTTCACAAGGCGCCGTAGTTTCCCGTATGGGACTCGGTTGCATGGGTATGAGTGAGTTCTACGGCGAGCGGAATGACACAGAGTCCGCGGCGACCATTCTGCGGGCCCTTGACCTCGGCATCAACTTTCTGGATACCGCGGACGCCTACGGAATCGGCGACAATGAAGAACTGGTTGGCAAAACAATCCGCTCTCGCCGCGATGAATTCTTTCTCGCCACCAAATTCGCTAACGTGCGCACCAAAGAAAATCCCAATCAATGGTCCATCAGCGGCAAACCGGAATACGTTCGTGCCGCGTGCGACGCTTCTTTAAAGCGCTTGGGCGTGGATCATATCGACCTCTACTACCAACATCGTGTCGACCCCAACACCCCGATCGAAGACACGGTGGGTGCAATGGCCGAGTTGGTGAAAGCAGGGAAGGTGAAGTATCTGGGACTGTCGGAAGCCTCACCCGCGACAATTCGGCGAGCGCACAAAGTGCATCCGATCACGGCGCTGCAAACAGAATATTCCCTGTGGGAGCGGACCCCGGAAAAAGAAATCCTTCCGACCATTCGTGAACTAGGCATTGGATTTGTGCCGTACAGCCCCTTAGGACGCGGATTCCTCACTGGCACAATTACAAAACCAAGCGATCTGTCTGACGGTGATGCGCGGACCCAACGCATGCCGAGGTTTGCCCGCGAAAACTTTGATAAGAATCAGGCGCTGGTCCAACGCGTGAAGGCCATCGCGGCACGTAAGGGCGTACAGCCCGCCCAGTTGGCGCTGGCTTGGGTGCTGGCCAAGGGCGAAGACTTAGTACCTATCCCCGGAACTAAGCGCAGGAAATACCTCGCGGAAAATGCGGTCGCGGTTGACATCCGATTGACCTTAGCGGACGTCGCGGAACTGGAAACCGCGGTTCCCCAAAATGAAATCGCCGGCGAGCGCTACGCCGCAGCCGCAATGAAGGCCATCGATCACTAGTGATGTCCTCACGACGACTCCGGCTCTCCGGGGAATTCTAATGTTGCCAACTTACATCGCGCCTGTACTTGTGGCGCAATTTCTTCATAGCATCACACTATTAACCCGAAGCGGCTGCCGGTAGCGTGATTTCGACTCCAACAAAGTTCAAAAGTGACTTAAACTCAATACAGCACGTCACTGTCGGGGCGTAGCGCAGCCTGGTAGCGCGCCTGCCTTGGGCGCACGACACTCGACTCCAACAACTCCGTCCATTACTTCTAACTATTAACGTTTCCAATAAATCGGGGAATCTGCTTTTCGCTCAACGATAACTCGAACGGATTGAAAACGTTGGATTCTGGCACAGTTTTGGCACAGTAAATCTGAGTAATCTGCGCAGATAACTAGAGCTTACGTGTGTCCCGCAGGAGGTCGCCGACTGAGTCCAGTCGTTGCCGCCTCTGGAATAGCGGCCGGTGGGTAGCTCGCCCACATCAACGGTTTAGCAAATTGGCCGATTCCATTGCCTTGTCGGCATCAAAAAGTTACGTCTCGTTGATGCGCCCTCGTTCGGCGCAAAAGGCCTCTTTCGGCAGCATTTGAGACTGTTGCACAATTCCCTGGAGGGATTTGCTCAGCATTACATCATGCCTCGGGTTGCGATTGCCGACGTAATGCTCAACCCAAACTTGCCTGTTGCCGCATAAATCCTGGAGAAACCGAGGTGCCGCCGGGCGCGGTCTAAACATTTCACATTACATGGCTGAACGATCAGGGCATCGAATACTTCCAATGGCGAAAGTTTCTCCTCTGCTAACCTCGTCGGAGGCCAAGCATGTGCAAATCCAGCCACACCATTTCAAGTCGTTCGATTGTTCTGACCACACGGGCACTGGCGATAGGGCCTCACTCGCCGATCTGCGTGAACACCTCATCGGAGCAGAGCGGTTTCTCTTCGCCGTTCGCGCTCAGTGATAGCTCTGGTCCTTGCCAACGGCGACTTTGCCGGTAAAGGAGCGGTAGACGTAGGTGAAATATCCGGCAGCGAGCAGGATCGCAATCGTCCACCACATGGCGCCAATTTTGAGGCCGTAATCTCCTGCCTTGGCGCTTGCAACAGTCAATGAATAAACGGGATTGCGCGCCGGGAGAACCAGGGGATATAGGCCAAAGACCACGCTGGCCAGCATCCCCGTCAAGTACGCGCAAGAGGCGAAGAATGCCTTGCGCTCGTCGCGCTTCACCATCTCGAAGCGCACGCCGGCGATTCCCGCGACGGCGAGGAGCGGGAAAATAAATCCCCACGGCCAGGTAACAAAATTTTCTTTTACTTGTGGCTGAATTTTGAAGGTAATTACGGTCACCGCCGCGGTCAGGATGAGGATGCCCCACCATGTGTTAACAGCGATCTTCGCGGACCGGTGATTCACCGGGCCCTCGGTTTTCATCTGCACCCACAGCGCGCCGTGCATCGCCAAGGCGAGCAGCGACAGCACGCTGATCAGAATCGTGTACCAGTCCAGAATTCCGGTTTGTTCGCCCAGCCGAAAGTCCGTCCACAGGGGCTCAAAGAAATACCCGCTGGCGTCGAGGGGAACGCCGCGCACGACATTAGCGAGAGCGGCGCCAAAAAAAACAGCCAGAAGCAAGCTCGATGCGCAAAACAGAAAGTCCCAGAACGGATTCCACACCCTGCTGATGACCTCATTGCGAAATGAGATCGAGATTCCACGCAAAATCAGCAGCCACAGAACAATCATCAGCGGCAAATAGAATCCGCTGAACCCGCTGGCGTAGAGAGCCGGGAAGGCGAAATAGAGCGTGCCGGCGGCTGCTATCAGCCACACCTCGTTGCCGTCCCAGACAGGTCCGATGCTCGCCAGAACTTGGACGCGCTCTTCGTCTGTCTTCGCTACCAAAAGATGGATTGCGCCGGCTCCTAGATCGAAACCATCGAGCAAGACGTAGACCGTGAGCATGACGGCGACAAGACAAAACCAGATCGTTCCCATGTGCGCTCCTCAGTCCGTCGCTGCCGCGACCGCCGATTCAGCGGGCAAAGATTCATCGGGCTCCGGTCCGTGCTCGATCTCGCGGTACACAAGAAACAGCCACAGGATGCCCAACACGGTATACAGACCCATAAAGCCGATCAGCGTAAACCACGCATTGCCCGGACCAACCCGCGGCGAGACTCCTTGAGCAGTGCGCATCAGCCCATATATGAGCCATGGTTGACGCCCAAGCTCAGCAGTCATCCATCCCGCGGTATTGGCGATATACGGCAGCGGTACGCAAAGCATGAGCGCCCAAAGCATCACCCGGGAGTCGTAGAGTTTGCGGCGCCAAAGCATCAACGCGGCCAAGACCATCACCGCAATGAGAATCGTGCCGAGCCCGACCATGACGTGATAGCTGTAATACAGGAGCGGAATCATATCCGGCCATTGATCCTGCGGGAACGCATCGAGTCCGCGAACATCGGCTTTCCATTGCTTGTAAGTCAGAAAACTCAGCATGCCGGGAATTTCAAGTGGATTGTCGAGCCGGCGTTTTCGGACGTCAGGCTGGCCGATGACGACGATCGGCGCGCCACTTTGAGTTTCAAACAGACCCTCCATGGCCGCGAGTGTGACTGGCTGGTGGTCCGCGATCAGTTTTCCTTGCGCATCGCCAGTGGGGAAAAGTTGCAGGATGGCTGCCACTGCGCCAATCAACACGCCTCCTTTCACGAAGGTCCGTCCGTAAAACTCGTGCCGCTTGGTGAGCAAATAAAACGCGCCCACGGCGGCCATGACGAAGCAGCCGGTCTGCACGGCGCCCAGCATCGTGTGCGCGTATTGCCAGAGAACCCACTTGTTGACCAGCAGCGACCAAAAGCTGGCGAGTTCTATTTGCCCGTGAGAGTCAACGCGATGGCCGGTTGGATATTGCATCCACGCGTTCGTAGCGACGATGAAGTAGCCGGAAAGCCACGAGCCCAACCAAATGAGAAATGCCGAAAACCAGTGGCCCATGCGCCCCAGTCTCTTTTCGCCAAAAAGAAACAGGCCCAGAAAACTGGATTCGAGAAAGAAAGAAAACATCCCCTCCATGGCGAGCGTCTGCCCAATGACTCCGCCGGCGGCCTTGGAAAAGGCGGCCCAATTGGTGCCGAATTGAAATTCCATAGGAATGCCGGTAGCCACGCCTACCGCGAAGTTGATTCCGAAGATTCGCGCCCAGAAGCGTGCCGCGCGGTTGTAGTGGTCGTCGTTGGTGCGCAGCGCTTTCGTCTTCAAATA
This sequence comes from uncultured Acidobacteriota bacterium, assembly GCA_963733775.1. Classification (GTDB taxonomy): domain Bacteria; phylum Acidobacteriota; class Terriglobia; order Acidiferrales; family UBA7541; genus Acidiferrum. Next base: position 228,686 of record CAVTEE010000010.1, read on the forward strand.
GACGATCAGCAGCGCCAGGCCCATGGTCAACTGCGGGAAAATGTAGTGAAACACGATTGTGAAGGCGAAGTGAAGTCGGTGCACTCCGAGGGCTTGTTCCATGGAGCTACCTCATAACCGCTAGCCGGGCCCGACCTAAACCCATGCGATCAATAATCAGTTCTATCTATTCTGTCACCGGCACGCCGGACCGCAATTAATTTCTTCGGCTTGAATGGATCTAATCCGCAGGAAGACGCCCCCGGCACAATATTGCACGTACGCCGCCTCCAAGAATTTCTCGTTGACCGTCCATTCTGAGAGGTGGGCAGGTTGCTGAGGGCCGCTGACTAGCAGTTTTTCTTTTTGATTGGACGCCGCCGCTGTATTTCAAAAGTGCGGCGCTACGCGTAAGTTTCGACACCCTCGTTTCAAACGACTGATCCATCTCGCGTGTCTTCTCAGTGGTGGGTACAACAGCCATTGGAGAGCTGAGCAGATCAAAAGCGTAAGGACGCCGTGCTTTTGCCATCGGATACGACCGCCATGGCCTACCTTGGGGGAGCGACGCTTGAACCAAATGTTCGTCGCTCATGTCTGTCTCCCAATTCTGAAACCTGCGCAAGTATTTGCATCTGTTGTGCCAAATGCTTTGCGAGGAAGACGGGCAAGTGGTTGCTGAGATTGGTGTTTTCTCCTTAACGAATTTCTACGGACGCGGTTTCGCCGAGGGACGGTTAATTGGACGCTTGTGTCATTCCGCCGACTGCTTTTGGGGAAACCAATCGAGGTTTCGCATGTTTGGCCGCATCACCGTGGCAATTGAGTCGTTGCCGCGCGGCGACACGTACTTCCCTGAATCTTTCACCGTTTCGGCCGGATTGTAATTAGCGCGGCTTCTTTCGGAAGAAGAACGCGCTAGGAATGCGGAGGATAACGTATAAGGTAGAAGTACGCTGCAGCGGCTTCGTCCTGATTCAGGTACACAAACACCGGCATCTTGCCCCGGTAAAACGTGGGGGGCGTGCCCATGATGATAGGCGCGCCTGCGGTAACTTTTCGCACGAATCCAGATAGGCTTACCCGAATCGTGAGCGCGGACAGCGGAGGAATTGTCCCTTTCAAAATTTGTTCAGGCGTCGGATTCGGCCCTGTCGCGCTGTGGCAAACGTGGCATGTGGACTTCACGATGTGTTCACCGACGCGGTAGTACGTTTCTCGAACCGCCAGTTGATTATTTTTCGCGCCCGGCACATCCGACAGTTGTTCCAGATACGCCACCAGGGATTTAATTTCCGGTTCACTCAACGTCGGTGGCAACATATGTTGTCCACCGACATGCAGCCGCTCTATCAGCATGGCCTTGGAGTACTTAGCCATGGTGGCTATTTCTGCCTGGCTCATTTCGCGGCCCGCAGCCTTCATTCGCTCGGTGATCACTGCCACCGAAGTCGCCCGCACTGGATCAATCACTGAGTTTATTTCTGGCGGCGACCCTTGGCCCGATTCTTTATGACATCCCTGACAGGTCATGCGATACAAGTCCGAGCCATGGAGTGTTACCACTGCGGTGGGCAGACCCGGCGATAAATCCAGCTGAAAAAGCGGCAACTCTTTGCCAGACGCAGGAGCAGTGGGCCCTAAATTCCAGGTTTTCCCCATGCTGGTGCCCTCAAAAGATTTGTGCAGGTGACGGATCCAGCTTTCTCCCTCCACAGCAGTGATCGTATCTTTCGAGGTTGTCACCAGCGCGAGCAATGAAGAACCGAACAGAAACAACGCCGCGAGACTAATCCCGTGTCTCCAATTATTCGTCGCCGCTCGCCATGCTCGCAGCCCATGCCATGGGCAACCAGCGACACTTCTAAGCGATCTACGGTGCGGCCACCATACTCTGCTGCATTTCACCGGTTTGGATTGGAAGTTAACGTTACTCTCCCATCGATCAGTCGCTACTTCTTCACTACCAAGTCAACATTCGTCGTGGCATCCGTCACGGTGACGGACTGGCTGACAGTCTTACCGTTCTCGCTCCACGCCTTCAACGTATACGTGCCCGGTGGAATATTCTTAATGCTGTAACTGCCATCACTGGCGGTCAGTGCGAAGTATGGTGGGGGCAGAATCAACACATAACCGAGCATCTCGCTATGAAAATTGCACAGCGTTTGAGCGACTCCAAGGTCATTAAATTGGAATGATTTCTTCTGATTCGGAGACACGACTAGCAAACTATGATGGAGATGTTTATTCTCGCCGATCGATGGCCAGTACACGTTATGAGCGACCTGGTCGCTGTTTAGAAAGTCGACCGTAGTTCCTCGCAGAACTAGCGTAACGTGGGGCACAAAAGTCATATTCCTCTGGTCAATGGATACATGCTCGGCAGGCGCATCGAATTTCCTGTTCGCGATAGTGTCAATGTAAACAGCAATGTTTTGCGCGGAGCTAGAACTCGGCACTGATACCTTTCCTTTTATCTCCCCTGCGCGAGCCATTCCTGCCGCCAGAAATGCACCCAAAATTACCGCCACACGCTTCTCGCGGATTCTCATGGAAGTTCTCCCCTTGGGCAAATTCGTTTGATAACTTAGGGCATAACAGCTTGGGTAAGCTTGAACTTGTTATAACTACAAAGCGGTGATTGCCGTCAGCGCTGGCTGTGACGTGGGTCACATAGGCGTTGGCGCCACCGTTTTCGCTGGCGGCGAGATCTGAAATCAAGCTAATCTTCAAATCGCTTGGCGGTCTTGTTCGTCAGTGACTTCAGTGATGGCTTTATTCGATCCCAAATGTGCGTTTATGGTTTCGCATTTAGATTTCAAGGCGTTATCGAGAAGTTGGACGCTGGGAGAGTGAGTTTGCTTCCACGCGCCAGTTGCCAGCAATCGCAGGCAATGGCCCAATCTTCCTGTGCGCGAATGATGAGCACGCGAACGGCTGAATCAGCGAAAGAAATTTCCTGGTCCACGGGGGACCGGGCATTTTTTGCGCCGTCGAGCTTCAGCCCAAGGAATCCGAAATTGGCGCAAGCAGCGGCTCGCACTTCAGGCGAGTTTTCGCCGATCCCTGCGGTGAAGATCAAAGCATCGATTCCACCCAAGACTGCGATCATGGCGCCGATGCCAGACTGAAGATGGTGCACGAACATTTCAAATGCTAGCTTTGCTTGCGCATTTCCATCTTTCATGGCCATAACAATTTGGCGCATGTCGCCGGATATTCCAGAAATTCCGAGCAGACCCGACCCCGTGTTCAGCAAATCGTCGAGCTGCTCTCCCGTAGATTTTTCTTCGCGCATCAAATACGTGAGAATTCCTGGATCGAGCGAGCCTGATCTGGTGCCCATCATCAGGCCGTCCAACGGAGTAAAGCCCATGGTGGTATCGACACTGCGGCCATGAAGAATCGCCGCGAGGGAGCAACCGTTGCCGAGATGGCAGGTCACGAGTTTTAACGAGCCAAGTTCGCGGTCGAGAAGTTGTGCCGCGCGCCCCGCGCAGTACTGATGATTGATTCCGTGAAAGCCGTATCGTCGAATTCCTTGCGCGAGCCATTCGTACGGACCGGGATACACGGCGGCAGCTTCCGGCAATCGGCTGTGAAAACCAGTGTCGAACACGGCCACTTGCGGAATGGTGCCAAGGTGTTTCTCGACAATGTCGATCCCTTCCAGTTCGGCGCGGTTATGGAGAGGCGCAAAAACAGACTTGCGCGCGATTGCTGATTTTACGTCTGGCGTGATGACGGTCGCGTGTTCGAAGTCCCTGCCACCGTGAACGATGCGATGTCCTACGATATCGATTTCAGATGCAGCGGAAAGGACGCGGGCATCTCCAGCCCACAAGCTGTTGAGCAACTGCTCGATGGCGTGGCGCCGCGATTCCACTTTCAAGCGATGCATCAGATTCACGCCTTTAGAATTTTGCACCTGCATTTCGGCTTGATCGCCGTTCCATTCGATTTTGCCTTGCCACGCGGGCGTAGGCGGTTGTACTGGAAGTGCGCTTTGGATTTCGTACAATGCACTTTTCTGGCTGCTAGAGCCCGAATTGAGCACGAGGATTTTCATCGGCTAATGAGGCCATTTCCAATCGCGAATTTCGGGCAGGTCGTCGCCATGCTCACAGATGTATTGTTTGTGTTCGGCGAGCCTATTGCGCAGGAGTTGCTTGAAGTGTGCACCCACACGTTGTAAACCAGGGACGCGATCCACCACATCGCCAGCAAGATGAAAGCGATCCAGTTCGTTTAACACAGTCATGTCGAAAGGGGTTGTTGTAGTTCCTTCTTCTTTGTAGCCGTGAACGTGAAGATTGTCGTGATTCGTGCGGCGATACGTGAGGCGGTGAATCAGCGAAGGATATCCGTGATAGGCAAAGATGACGGGCTTATTGGTTGTGAAGATAGAATCGAATTCGCGATCGGACAGGCCATGGGGATGCTCGGTGGAAGGTTCAAGGGCCATCAGGTCAACCACATTGACGACACGGATTTTGATGTCGGAGAAATGCTGACGCAGCAAATCGACAGCGGCAAGGATTTCGAGTGTTGGAATGTCGCCGGCACAAGCCATCACCACGTCGGGTTCCGTCCCTTGGTCATTCGAGGCCCATTGCCAAATGCCGATGCCGTTCGTGCAATGCTCAATGGCCGCCTGCATATCCAGATACTGCAGCGCCGGCTGCTTTCCGGCGACGATGACGTTGACGTAGTTTCTGCTGCGGAGACAGTGATCGGCTACGGAAAGGAGGGTATTTGCATCTGGAGGTAAATAGACCCGGACAACGCCCGCTTTTTTGTTTACAACATGGTCGATGAAACCGGGGTCCTGGTGAGTGAAGCCATTGTGATCCTGTCGCCAGACGTGTGAGGTCAGCAAGTAGTTCAGTGATGCAATAGGGCGGCGCCAAGGAATATTACGAGTCACCTTCAGCCATTTTGCGTGCTGATTGAACATGGAGTCCACGATGTGGATGAACGCTTCATAGCAGGAGAAAAAGCCGTGTCGACCGGTAAGGAGATAGCCTTCCAGCCAGCCCTGGCACATATGCTCGCTCAGGACTTCCATGACGCGGCCGTCTCTCGAAAGATGCTCGTCGGTGGCTTCGATCGGTTGCATAGTGACTTTGTTGGTGGCTTCGAATAGTACGTCCAACCGATTGGAAGCAGTCTCATCAGGGCCGAAGACTCGGAAGTTTTTCGAGCCCGCGTTGAGTTTCATGACATCGCGGAGCAAAGTTCCTAGCACACGAGTGGCTTCAGCGATGCTCTTGCCCGGCTTGGATACTTTTACGGCATAATCGCGAAAGTCCGGAATGACAAGGCTTTTGAGCAAAACGCCGCCATTCGCGTGGGGGTTCGCGCCCATCCTGCGATTTCCGTGTGGCGGTAATTCCATCAATTCCGGAATGAGTTTGCCGTGCTCATCGAACAGGTCCTGCGCCTGATAGCTCTTCATCCAATCTTCCAAGATCTTCAGGTGCTCAGGCTTGCTGAAATCTGTGACGGGGACCTGATGTGCGCGCCAAGTTCCTTCAACGGGCTTCCCATCCACTATTTTGGGGCCGGTCCAGCCCTTCGGCGTTCGCAGAATGATCATCGGCCACACGGGTAGGGCATCAAGTTGCCCCGCGCGGGCTTTTTGTTGGATGGCTGTGATTTCTTCAACGATGGTGTCGAGCGTAGCAGCCATTCGTTGGTGCATGGCTTGGGGTTCGTGACCCTCTACGAAATAAGGCTTGTAACCATAACCGCCGAAAAGCTGAGTTAGGTCTGCGTCACTTAGGCGGCCCGGGATAGTGGGATTGGCGATCTTATAGCCGTTGAGATGCAGAACTGGAAGAACAGCGCCGTCGCGGGCCGGATTCAGAAACTTATTGGAGTGCCAACTTGCGGCAAGCGGTCCGGTTTCAGCCTCGCCATCGCCTACCACACAACAAACCAGTAAGTCCGGGTTGTCGAATGCGGCGCCATACGCGTGAACAATGGAGTATCCGAGCTCACCGCCTTCATGAATCGAGCCAGGTGTTTCCGGGGCGACATGACTGGGGATTCCGCCTGGAAATGAGAATTGCTTGAAAAGCCTTCTCATCCCATCAACGGTTTGGGAGATGTGCGGGTAGATTTCGCTGTAAGTGCCCTCGAGATAGGTATTGGCGACGAGTCCAGGCCCTCCGTGCCCGGGACCAGTTACGTAAATGACGTTTAGATCGTGTTTCTTGATAAGCCGGTTGAAGTGAACGTAGATAAAATTCAGGCCGGGAGTTGTGCCCCAATGACCGAGCAAGCGCGGTTTGATATGTTCGAGTTTCAGCGGCTCCTGGAGCAGCGGATTCGCAAAGAGATAGATTTGGCCAACCGAGAGGTAATTTGCCGCACGCCAGTAAGCGTGCATTTTGCGGAGCTCTTCTTGGGATAGAGGTTGCTTGGATTCGTGAGGCTTTGCTGAGCCGACTGTCGCTGAAGCCATCGTGCTGCCCTCCCGGAGTTGTATCGAATTCAGTTGTTACCGGGCCGCGGAAACCGACTAGGATTGCAAGTTTATCCCGGCAAACTTGAACAGGACATTACAACCATACGTCTTCACGTTGTTTCCCGATAGTGAGAGCCGACTGGCGTACGGGGCCCGCGCTGCAAGAATCCGCGGAAGTGAACACTCAGACGGCTAACATTCATGGAGCATAATCGAGGACCTGCAAACCGTCCAGAAACGGAGCGCGTGCGGCCCTAGCTAGCGCAGTTCATGGTTCAAAGTGAAAGTTAAGACTGAGGGCCTCTCGTTCTCTGGCTTCTTTGCGTTAGGGTCGGCTGCGATTGTGATTAGAGTAACGTCATCTTGCAAAGGCAAGTCGCAGAAACCCTTCACATTCGTAAGCATTTTTGCGCTGAGGCTCGACAATGGTTCATCGGCCAATGTCTTCATTAAGCGAATTAATGCGTCCTCACCGAATTGCTCGCCGTCCTGCCTCGCGGCTTCGGTGATTCCGTCAGTGAACAGCAACAGCCGGTCGCCTGGCGCCAGTCGTACAATGGAGTCTTCATACCTCCAATTCGGAAAAACGCCGAGCACCGCGCCACCGTTTTCGAGCCGCTTGATCGAACCCGAAGCGCTTCTCAAAATCGGCCCAGGGTGCCCCGCGTTCGTGTATTGCAAGCTTTTCGCTTCTGCGTCGAGGACCCCATAGAACAAGGTTACAAACTTGTCCGTGGCGATGCTGGCGCAAAGTACGGAATTGACTCTGCTGCACAGCCAAGAGGGAGAGGTCGACTCCGACGCAAAGGCCCGGACGGTCGCCTGTATGTTGGCCATCAGCAATGCCGCCATGCAAATGCCAAGCTTCTTCTCGTTTAGCCTTATCACGTCAAAGTAGTCACCCCCGACCATGCGCGCGGGTTCCCAGATCCCCTCAATCTCGAAACCTCCTATTTGAGGAATCTTTTTGGGCAGTAGCGCTTGCTGTATTTCTCGCGCGCGATGCAGCTCATCCTCCTGAAGCTCGCGTTCCGCCATATCCAAATCGAGCGTCTGTTGCAATTCCCGGTTACTCCGCTCGAGACGGCACTTTGTCGCCAGATAGATCTGGCACACGATTCCAAACGTGATAGTGGCAATAGATGGGAATTTTCAGCTTAATCCTAAGTACCTCCAGAATAAGCCTCCGGGGCGGTCCACGACCCAGAAAACGATGGCGATGGTAATCGAGACCATCACAGGCGTAAGCGCGAGCAATACTGCCAAAAAGATGAGCCAAAAATGCAAGGGTCTTCTTTCAAAATAAAGAAAGTCTAGATTTTCCAGTGAGAACATCGTGAGATTACAAAGGCACAAAGTGTAGACGAGCGTCATCGTCAGATTCTTGTTTTCAGGCCGTATCGCCCAGAAGATTCCGTAGATGACCACCGCGATAGCGAGATAAAGAAGTTGCCTGCGAAGGAATAGGCTCAGCCGCGACCAACCGCCATGCGGATGCGAAAATTCGTGCAGGCAAGAGGTAACCCTCGATGTAAACCGCTCGGTGGTGGTCAGGATATCCACGCGACCACCTAGGCGGCGGATGCTTTCTCGGGAGGTCCCGCCACGATTTCTGGCCACAGCAGTTTGATGATTACTCCGCAGCTTGCATCGTACGCCAGAGTGAAAACGTGTGTGCAGCGCTCGCATAGCCAATAGTGCCTGACCCCGTGGATTCCTCCTGGCGTATCGCCTGTCGGACTGATACCAGTCCCAGAACCTGGATCCGGCCGAAAGCGGAAGAACTTGCCGCCTGCAGTCCAATAAAAAGCGCTCGAACATGCTGGGTTCGCGCACTTGGGATGTTGTTTGCCGTAGAGAGGCATTCCGATCAGTAAAGAATTATCGTGAGCGGTTTTAACAGCAATGCGCTCTTCTTCCATCTGGGTAATTGCGCCGCGCAGCCAAATTGCGACAGCGCTTTCGATCTCACTTTCGTTGCCGTAGCGGTAGAGCGAGTCCAGCGTCTCACCGGACTCATTGAGTGAAATGTGCCGGCAAGGTGATTTAGAGGAGCGGAGGGCGGGTGGCACGAGGTAAATCAAGGCACAGTCAGTGCAGGGGCGTTGATTATCTGTGGAATCGTAGTTAATGCAGCTCGGAGAGTCTTCGAAAATATATTTCGGCCTCCAGGCAGTTTCCGGCGAGCGACGGTAGCCGTGATGCTCGAGAAACTCGAGTTCAGATTTTAAAACTTCCAGTAGGTCGCGCTCATCCTTTTGCATCTTGGACCTCCAACGCAATACAAAATATAGACTGAACGGAAGGGGGTTTTCGTATCCCCCATCACCATGTTTAGTGATAACCGTCACAGCGGGCGCGATTTGCTTGGGGTAAAAATGAGCACGGTTCTGATCCGTCGGACCGGTGCTTATGCCAAACGGGTTTCGTTTCGTGTTACGTAAGGAGGGCGGTATACTCCGGGGCGGAGAAGTCATGCGCGCCCCGTACGGCTTGGAAATTATTGAGAGCTGTCTTTCCTGCCCGCACCGCGAGGACAGGCTGTTCTGCAACCTGCCTTCCACTGCTGTACAAGCACTGTCAGCGATCACTTCCGCAGCAGTGTATCCGAAGGGTGCGACGCTGTTCGTCGAAGGGCAGTCAGCGCGGGGTGTTTTCGTCCTGTGTAGCGGTCGCGTGAAGCTCTCGACATCATCGGCGGATGGTAGAACCTTGATATTAAGAATGTCGGAGGCGGGAGAGGTTCTGGGCTTGCCGGCAACCGTCACCGGGAAACCTTATGAACTCAGCGCCGACGTGATTGAACCGACGCAGGCAAATTTTATTGCTCGCGACGACTTCCTGCGCTTCTTGCGCGAGCACGGGGAGGCGGCGCTGCGCGTTGCGCAGCAGCTGGGAGAGACTTATCACTCGGCCGTGGAGGAAATGCGAACCATCGCGCTTTCGCATTCCGCGGGTGAGAAGCTAGCGCGGTTTCTGTTGGAGCTATGCAGAAACCACGAAAAGGCAAAAGGCGAGATCAGACTCACCATGACACTGACCCACGAGGAAATCGCACAGATCATTGGTGCTTCCCGGGAAACCGTCACGCGACTCTTTAGTGATTTCAAGAAGAAACAACTCGTGCAGGTTAAGGGTTCGACGATCGTCATTATGAACAAGGCTGCTCTCGAAGTGCTCGTTGGCGGTTAATTTAACCCTTCCGCGTTCGCCAACACTTTGATATAAAAATCCGGCTATTTGAGACCCTCCACATAAGCAATTAATGCTTTGATTTCATCGGGAGGCAGATCGATCGGAGGCATGCCTCCGGCGGTCATTTTGGCCTTTGGGTGCTTGAATAATTCCGCGAGTTGCTCCGGAGAAAACTTCGCGCTGATGCCCACGAGAGCAGGCGCCGCAGCCGTGCCGACACCACCATCTCCATGGCATGCATTGCAGGATTGCGATTCAAAAATGGCTTTGCCTTTCGCGGCTTGAGGATCCGCCAAAGCTACGTTTGCCGCAGCCAAGGTCGCCGAGGATAGTTCGGGCTCAAATGGCTTGCGCATGTAATCCTGTTCTTCGGATTTTTGCTTGGCAAGTTGTTGAGCAACGCTGGGGTCGTGGCTATCGAGATACTGGCTGCGCAGACCGAGCCCCACCAGTGCAAGCAACACAAATCCGTACGATCCCATAGCGACAGGGCGCTTCCATGGTCGGCGTTCGATGTTGCGATCGAAAAACGGAAGCGCGACGATGGCAACTGCGAGAACCATGGGGATTATCAAGATGCCGACCACGGAAGCCGCTCCATGCCAATATTTCAGCCACTGAAAAATTGGCAGGTAATACCACTCCGGGCGCGGGATATATTGCGCGTCGGCGGGATTCGCCGGAGGACCCAACTGCATTGGCGCAAAAAAGCATAACGATCCGAGTCCGATGATTAGCAACGCAGTGAGGGACAGATCCATCAGGACCTGGCGAGGATAAAAAAGTTCTGTTTTTTTCTTGGGTTCGTATGGATCTTCATCTACCGGGCCGGCTGCTCCGGCCTTTCGAAACAAAAGAATGTGCGATGCCACCAACGCAAAGACACATGCGGGAATGAAGAAAACGTGAGCCACAAAAAATCGCGAGATGGTCAAGGTGCCCATCTCGGTGCCGCCGCGCATCATGCGCTTCAGAGTTTCACCGATCAGGGGAACTTCGCTGGCGGCGTTCGTTCCAACCGCGGTGGCGAAGTACGCCCGCTGGTCCCAGGGCAGCAGATACCCGGTGAAGGCCATTCCTAGAACAAGCGCGAACAGTACACAACCGGAAACCCAAAGTATTTCGCGCGGGCCCTTGTACGCCCCATAGATATAAGTTTGTGAAAGGTGCAGGAGCAGCACGATTATCATGGCGCTGGCGCCGTAAGCGTGCAGGCTACGCAGAAAAGAGCCAGCTGTAACGGCTTTCGTGATGTACGCGACGGTCGTGTGCGCGTGATCCGCGGACGGAATGTAATAGAGCGCCAGGAAAACGCCAGTAATTACCTGGGATATAAAAATGAACAAAAGACCGGACCCGAAAACGTAAGCGAAGCGGGCCCCGCCCGGGATAGGTTCGTAAAGAGCGGAACGAAGAGCCGCATCCACGCCGGTGCGGCGATCGATCCAGCCCCATAAACCCGTTTTGGGTGCTGCAGCGTCAATGTTTTCGATTTTCCGCGCCTCCTGCATCCGAGAACGATCCTTGCTCAACCGACGATTTCCTTATCGGACACTAGTTGCCGGAAATATTGGAAGCGCACCAGCAATTGGCCGTCTTGAACAGAAGCTTCGAGAGTGTCCATGCCTCGTTGCGATGGCCCGCTAACGCGAGAGCCGTCCGCGGAAAAAGTGCCACCGTGGCACGGGCAAATGAACTGTTTCTTTTCTTTGTTCCACGGTACCGTGCAGCCGAGATGCGGACATATGGAAGTCAGCACACTAAGTTGGCCTCGCTGATCCTTGGTGATGTACACAGCCTTTTCGGATATTGTTTTGCGCCAGCCATCGATTTGCTCAATCTGAATAGTGCGTATGGCCGGCTCGGTTAGAGACGCGAATTCGCTTAGCGATCCGACCGGCGAGTTCTTGAGGTCGGTGGTTCGGCGTATGAGTGGAAAAATCGCGAAGCGAATTAAAGGTACGGAGAGCAGCACACCCACGAATGCCGAGCCAACCGCTAGCAACGCACCGAGGAAGGACCGCCGATTTTGAGGTGAGGGTTCGGCCGTAGCGCCCTTCGAAGTAAAACCTTCAGAATTCACTGCGCACATCAGCACGCCTCCGTACATCCGTTTCCACGAAAATAGCTGTACCGTTAATTACTCGGATGCTCTCATCGCTTTATTTATTTCTTCGGTAATGCACGGATGTAAGCCACCAATTGCGCAATGGCATCTGGCTTCAATTTTTTCCCGAACGCCGGCATCTTCCCCTTACCGTTGGTGATCGACGCGGTAAGCTCAGCGTCTGACTTCTTTTGCACCGTGTCCGAGCGCAGGTCCTGGGCTTTTAGCGCTTTACCCGATGGAGCACTGCCACTCCCGTCCGCCGCATGACACAGCACACAGTTAGTCTTATATGTTTTCTCGGCGTCGTTTTGCGCTCGAGCAGAGCCAGCTACTGTTAGCGTGGCAAAGCCAAGGGATACAGCTGCAGCCAGCAATCTCGAACTCACTTTCATTTAGTTTCTCCCTGTTAAACCGGAATTGACGTGAACTCAGTGTCATGAATAGTGCCTTTTATCGATGACCGAGTCCAGCTTATCCAGCGAATCGTGTTTTTCTGTCTGAGTTGATCGCACCTAGAAGACAAATCTCGCCAGCAGGTACACGGTGTCATTGTCCGAGGCATTGCGTCCCGCTCCGTCATAGTTCGTCTGCAGCCCGTTGAATCGCCAGTAACCTGTGTATTGCACCGCAAGGTCGATATTCTGTTGCGGCCACCACGAGAGGTTCAGGATGTATCCATTACTACGCGGATCCCCATTTGCGCTGCCGCTGACTGCGACTTGCGGATAGAGAATCGGATCGGGTGTGCCATTCACGCCGAACAATCCCACCGTCCCGGAAAGTTTCGTTCCGTAGTGATATTCGACGTTCCCTTGCAGGGTATTGAGGTGATGTCGCGTAAATGCTGCGCCAGGGCCGTTACCAGTGTCCACTATAGTTCCGGCTAGCGAAGCATTCTCTCGGATATAACTTCCCCGGAAAGAAAGTACGTCGTTGTTGAATCGAGGGATAGTTCGATCATATTGAAAATCCGCGGCCCAATCAGTAATGCTGTCTTCCGGGCCAGTTACCGCGTTGGGTGTGCTCTTCACATGAATACCGTATGCACCCACTTCGAACGCGTTGTTCTCCTTCACGCTTTGATAGGCCACCCGCCAGTACGGCGCAACACCGCTAATATTTATTCCAAAGCCCGTTCCGGCGTTGGGCTGAGCTCCGCCAATGTGCTCGGAGCGATAAATCGTTCCTGCCAGGTAGATATGTTCATTCCACATGGCGTACGCGCCGACACCCGCCACGTCTTGCGCGAGGCCGCCATTAATTAGAGCTCCCGCGGTCGGCCCAGGAGCAATGTTGCTTCCGGTAAAGGGAAAACCCCACGCTGGCGTACTATTCCACAGATCCTCCACGGTAGGGTTGTTATTGAACATCACGCCGTAATTCAGCGGCTTGCCGAACAAGGTAGCGGCATTGGCATAGCGTATATCCGTGTTGTCCCAGCTAAAGTGATCACCTTGGCTGTCATAGGTGACCTGCATGAAACTGCCAACATGGCTAGCCCACTTTCCAGCCAGAAAAAGTGAAGCATCCTGCGGGAACAGGAAATTGCCATTCTGGGTGCCAGGCTGTGACGATTTTGTTTCCGTGAACGATGCATCAAAAATAACGGAGAGCGGAAACGCCTCAAGTATGGCTAATGCGGCGTTGTGGCCCTTCTTATCATCGGTGACTTCCGGCTTGGTGGTAAACACATATCCGTCGAGCTTGAATTTCCTTCCGAACGGTGTGAGCTCCGGCGGCGCAAAATGGCAGGTTGCGCATGGCAGCCCCGTCTGCCGCGAATAGCTGGGCACTGCGTGCGCCTCCGGTTTAAAGAGCATCAGCAGCAGCGTAGCCAGTACCACCGGGCCCAAAGTCTTCAGCAACCAGCTGCACCGGGCGGGAACAAAGTCTGCGGTTCGCATCGGATTCTCCTCGTCTCCTAACGCTCGCGTTAACTCACGATTGATATGCCGACCCATTTATTGGCAGAGTGTGTGTTACTCGAAACTTTCGTGCTGTGACCGAGGTCACACATTCGCGTGCGCAATGTCACATGGGCATTTCACGGCAGGCGTGTTATGCGCCCGGGCGCATATTGTTTCAAATACGTTCGCGAGCTGATTCATCCCAGTCCTAGTTGCTTTCCATTGCGATTCCCACACTTTCCCCACCAAACCTCCTGCGTCTCATGAAAACGGCACAAGAAGTGCTGTTTGGCGGTGACGACGATCGCTTGCATACGTGACTCGGGTCACGCCGTTACAAGGGCACAGTTGTTAGGCTTGAAATGCTAAACGCGGGGCAAAAATCGAATGTCGTTCCCGCTGTGAAATTGAAAGGAGAACCAAATGGAAGCCCACCATGAATATCGAGTCAAGGCGTTTGGCGCGGGCGTACGCAATGGCGTCGCCCACGCAGAGGGCATCTTGCCTTCCATCTCGTTCAGCGCTCCTCCCGAGTTCTTAGGAGAGCCGGGTCGCTGGACCCCGGAGCATTTTCTCGTTGCTTCCCTTGCGAGTTGCTTCGTCAGCACTTTGTCGGGCCTTGCGGCCAAGTCCCGCTTTGAATTTGTCTCTTTCAACCTGGATGCAGAAGGCGTGCTCGGGAATGAGGATGGCATCTGGTGCTTTACGCAAATCACACTTCGGCCCGCCGTCACCATCCTGAATGAAGCCGACCGTGACCGGGTCACCCGCCTGCTTGAGAAGGCTGAAAAATCGTGCCTTATAGCACGGTCTCTCAAGTGCAAAGTCGTCACCTTCCCCGCGGTGAAGATCGAACAGGATTTGACTGTCCCCGCACGGGTTTGAAAGACCTGCGCGACGCACCAAGATGATCAGTGGATCGTGGACTACACGAGCGGGGAGGCTACAATTCCCCCCAAGGAGCGAACTTCAGTTCTCGAACCAAGATCTACCTCGTTCTCTTACTTCCGGAGGATCAAGTGATCGATGAACTGTACGACCTCATCGGTGGAAAGCGAACGGTCTGGGCTGCTACCGAGTCCTTTTATAGAAGAGTCTTGGCGGACGACACACTTCGCCCCTTTTTCGAGGGTACCGATATGGCGGAGCTACGCGCTCGACAAAGTATGTTTATCTCCATGCTCCTCGGGGGACGAATCGTATATACGGGCACAGATATCCATGCCGCTCATGCGCATGCGCGGGAGCAAGGGTTAAACCAAGGGCATTTCGATAGATTTCTTAGGCACTTTCGCGAAGCGCTGAGTGAAGTGGGCGTCGAGGCTCAAAAGGTTGAGAAGGTCACGATACTACTAGAGAGTAAACGCAACGCTGTCCTGAATCCCTGACACTGATTCCGGGCACCCTGTGGTATTTCTGTCGCTCAGCCGAGCGCGTGCACCCACGCTGCTCGAAGATCTGCGATTGATCCGTTCGAATTTATGCCTTGAATTTCTAGTTTGACGAAGCCGCGATTGGTCGCGATCGCTTTTGACAAATTCTGCATAATTCAATGTTTGAGTGGATGGATTTGAGATAGGCCACGACGGCCTCGGCATCGGTGCGGGTCATATAAAATCGAGGCATTGGCCACCAAAGGGCTTGTCCGAACGCACCGATGTTGTCAACAACTTGATAGAACGCATTCTTTGGGCTTCGCACAGTTAAAGATTCTCGCGGCGTTCGTAGCAGGGACCTCGTCAAAAATCACGAAGCGCACCAAATGGAAGCGTGACCCGCACAGCATTCAGCACCGCGAACAGGTCAATAAATTCCTGCGCAACGGCGCCTGTAATCGGAGATGGCAAACCAAACGCTGCGAGTACCATTCCGGCGGCGCTCAGGGCCATACCACCCAAGGCACTCTGAAGAGCGATTTTTCGCATGCGCTTGCCGATGTGAATCAGCTCATCCACCTTTTCGAGCGATCGCTCCAGGATCACGGCGTCTGCCGCCTCCGCCGTAATGTCGTTCTCGTGGCCAAACGCGATTCCCACAGTCGCGGCCTGCATTGCGGGTGCGTCGTTAATTCCGTCTCCCACAAATATCGTTTTCGCCTGCGCCGTCTCAGCGCGTACAAGCTCGACTTTTCCCTCCGGGCTTTTCGCACCGTAGGCTGTGCATATACCGATTTTTTCCGCGAGTGCCGCTACCTCTGCTTCGCGGTCTCCGGAGACAAGGATGACCCTAGTGACATGATGACGAGGCGAAAGATGCGGCTATCGGCGCGCGGGGAATCCTCAAATCCAAAAAGTGCGGCGAACACTCCATCCAAGAACACGAGGCATTCGAGACCAGGTTCGATCTTTGGCAGTTGCAGTCCTTTCGGCGAGACTTTGCTCCGGCCGGTAACGAGGACCTCACGACCGTTCACCGTTCCGCTCAGACCTGCGCCGGGTGGCTCGCGAACTTGCGATACCGGAGACAATGCAACTCCCCGCTGCCTTGCCAACTCCAGAATAGCCAACGCCAGCGGATGCTTCGAATAGCGCTCCAGACTCGCGGCCATCGCAAGCACTTCCGACTCGGTGAATCCACTCGAGCAAATGATTCTTGTGAGTGATGGCTTCCCATAAGTCAAAGTTCCGGTTTTATCGAAAATGAAGGTTCGGCACGAATCAATCAATTCCAACACGGCGGGATTTTTAATGATGATGCCGCGCCGTGCCGAAAGAGATATTCCTCCGATAACCGCGACCGGTATGGCGATCAGCAGCGGACACGGCGTAGCAATTACCAGCACAGCTAGGAATCGGTTAACTTCTCCAGTCAGGCCCCAGCTCGCAATCGCAATACAGATCGCCAGAGGCGCGTACCAGGCGCCCAGCATATCGCCTAGCCGGCGCAGATGCGGCCGCTGTTGCTGGGTTTCCTCCATCACGCGCATGATGCGGGCATAGCGAGAATCCATCGCCAGCTTTTCCGCCCGGATGATCAAAAGAGACTCACCGTTGAATGCGCCCGAAAGGACCATCGCTCCTGGAACCTTCTCCACCTCGAACGGTTCGCCCGTCAAATACGCTTCATTCATCGCTCCTTGGCCTTCAAAAATAACTCCGTCCACCGGGCAGATTTCGTGCGGAAGCACAACGAGCGTATCGCCCACGACAATGTCCTGGGCCGGGATGTCTACGAGACCCTGCTCTGCTTTTCGATGAGCGATACTCGGCATGCGTTTTGCAAGTTCGTCGAGCACGTGAGAAGCCCGGCGCGAGGCATATTCTTCGAGAGCCGTGCCACCCGAGAGCATCAGCACGACGATGGCGGCGACGAGGTATTGCCGCAACAGAACGGCAGTTACGATCGAAACACCGGCCAGGAAATCCGAACCGAACTCCCAAGCCCACAGTTTGCTCGCAAGCTGCACCACGAGAGGCAAGCCACCGGCAAGCAGCGTCACATATAGAGGGATGTCTGCCCAATGTCGCAGATTGTCCGAAGAAAGACGCATGAACAGATGAACGGCAATACCAGCGGCCGCCATTACTGCCACTGCCTTGGCCCCGCGCGGTGAAGTATCGATTCTTGGAGTGTTGGTCAAGAGGGCGAACATGCTGGAGGTTCCAAATCAAGCCGTTCTTTTAAACTTCATCTCTATCCTAGTCGAGACAATCCGCCAGGAATGCGTGGGCCGTCACTGCGTCAAGTGACGGACGTCACAGCATGTCATTTGACGCTGGCCTAACAATGGGCTCAGGAGGACAACAAATATGAAAGCCGCAACCGCAAAGACCGCCGTAGGATTCCGTAATATCTTATTCGCGACAGATTTTTCCCCGGCCGCCGCTCAAGCCGTACCTTACGTTAAAAAGATTGCCAAACACTATGACGCTGACGTGGTCGCGCTTTATGTGCGCCCCCCCGTCGTGAATCCCATGATGGAGCCCACCACATGGCCTATCGACGTGGAAGCGGCGAAAGCGCAGGACGAGTTCTGTCGCAAAGAATTGCTCGATAGCTGCGCGGGAATCCGCACGAAAGTTCTAATTGAAGAAGGTAGTATCGAGGCTTGCCTGAAGACGGCCATGGAATCAAATGACACGGATTTAGTCGTCATCGGCACTCGCGGCCGCACTGGCGTCGCGAAGCTTTTGCTCGGTTCCGTGGCCGAAGAGATCTTCCGCACCGTCACCTGCCCGGTTCTTACTGTTGGACCCCGTGCCACACTCGCCGGCGGAACAACTGGGCCAATCCGTGAAATTCTGTATGCCACCGATTTCAGCCCTGAATCACGACATGCCGCGGACTATGCCGTTTCCTTGGCACAGGAGTTCCAGTCACGGCTAATACTTTTGCATGTGATCCCAAAACAAAAAGCGGGTGATCTCGTTTCTGCTACGGATCTGACTACGTCTTCGGAACAATTGTTGCGCAAGATCGTTTCCCCGGAAGCGGGAGTCTGGTGCAAACCGGAATATCTCGTGGTTCAAGGTGAGCCCGCGGAACAGATTGTCGAATTCGCCAAACTTCGGGAACCGGATCTGGTCGTTCTCGGAGCGCGACAAGAGAAAGGCGTGTTTGGTGCCGCCTCACATCTTCCGACAGCGACGGCACATAAAGTCGTTGCTCACGCTCCCTGCCCAGTGCTCACCGTTCGTAACTAGTTGGGTTGGAGCATCGGAAGATTCTCTCCACGACAATATCGTCGCCCATGTCGAATTGGATAAGTGGACGGGAATTCTGCACTGCCGTCCGAGGAAATTATCGGAGATTCAAAGCAAGCTGTATGGTTAACAATTTCCGGTGGTTCAAGCCAAAACCAGGCCGGCTTTTGTACGCTCGCTCTTTTTCGCGTTTACCAAAATTTCAAAGATAATTTCCTTCGGGCCAGCCAATTGTGCCAGATTTTGTTTTTCATGGCCCTAGACACGTTCTTCACCGAGCGCCGTCCGGATGCGTTAAACCATTGCCTAGGGCGTCCGCTTGCTAAGCCTTGTTGCCAGTTTTTCCTACGCAACTACTGACCGGCCATTTGATTCCCAGTGCCAAGTCGCCGTCCCTTCTCCGACACAACCGTTTTTCCAGCTCTATTCTTGTGACGCCCGTCACAGGCGCGAGTGATCACCACTACAGACGCTCTGGCGCTTGCCCCTGCAAAATAGCGTTGGTTTTAAACATTTGGATCATGCACTTGGGCCCAACGCTCGTAAGCGATCCACGCAGCGCATGAATAAGGAGGTTCCGATGATCAACGCTACTGCTACTGCAACCACAGCCCAGACTCCCTCAACGAAAGGCTTGTTTTTCAAGAATATTCTCGTGGCCACAGATTTCTCACCGGCATCTGATCAAGCTATCGAATACGCAGCGTCGCTCGCACGGCGCTACGGCTCAGCGATTTACGTCACCCATGTAATCACCTTGGATGGCTACCCGCTGATCTCTCCCGAATATGCCGCAATGTCGCTGAAGAAAAAGCATGCTGAGGTTCAAACCCAGTTCCGCCAAATCCTGAAATCCGGCGAGCTAACTGGCATTCCCTTCAAGACGGTCGCCAAGGAAGGAAATTTGTGGCCCACCATCGAAGAGTCCATCAAGATTTTTGATATCGACCTGGTGATCGTCGCTACCCGCGGCGGTGGCGACGTCGAGAAAATGCTGATCGGCTCGAGCGCCGAGGAAATTTTCCGCAAAGCCAAGGTTCCGGTTCTCACCATCGGCCCAGTCACGAAGAAAGAGCCCTGGTACGAAATGGAATTCAAAAACATTCTGTTTGCCACCGATTTCGGCAAGAGCGCGGAGCGCGAAGCCGAGTACGCCTTCTCGCTCGCCCAGGAGCATCGGTCCAGGCTCACGTTCCTGCACGTATTTCCGAATCCGGAAGCCGTCAGTAAAGAAGAGTTAATCGAGATGGAGCATAGTTTCTACGCGCAACTTCGAGAACTCGTGCCTGTTGCTACCGAAATGCACTGCAGGGTCGAGGTGCGAGTGGTGTTCGGCGAGCCGACCGAACAGATCCTGCGAATTGCGAACGAAACGAAGGCAGAGCTTATCGTTATGGGCGCGAAAGCAAGAAAGAGTCTGGCTGGCAACGTGCCGCACACAAAAGCCTATCGCGTCGTGTGCGCAGCTCACTGCCCGGTGCTGACCATTAGGTCCTGAGCGGCCGGCGCTCGTCATCCACAAATAGGCTGAACCCAAGCCAAACGCTCGAACTCAAAGCATGGGGATTTTATTTTTGCATGGCACAAACTGAAAAGACGCAGACCTTTAAGCTTCTTGCAGAGTCGGCTTTTTAACGTGGACCCACCCAAAGTTTGACTGCGACGCTAATCCTGTCGCTTGAGATCTCTAAGCCCATGCACAGTTGTTTTAACCAGTGGTTCAATTTCGGGAGTACCGTGCGCGTGCCCAAAAAAGTGAATCAATATCGAGAACTACGCTCGCCAATCAGGCATTATTGGTTGTGCCGGCCTTGCTCGGAGGTTTTCACTTGCGCATATGAGGAAAGTCAGGGAGTCATGTTGAAGCTGCTATGGCCCGAACTCCCAACCACGCAGGTAAACAAAGAATTATCGAGTGGCCAGAGATTGGCGACGCACTTGTAAAACTCTCATCTGAACTCCGTCGTGAACGCTATCACAGATGTCCGATAAAAATGCACACCCCACAATGAGCGATTATGCGTTCTCAATCCGGCCTTCGCCGACAGTGGCGAATTCCCCGTTAAAAACTGCTTGTGCCCATGCGGCGGGGTGTGCTGACTTAAATTTCGGAGCGGCAACTTGCTCGCAAATCATTTCTTTCATTGGCGCGCCCTCCTAGTAGCCTCGTTTCGGCGGCGCTCACAGCAGACCAAAACATTCACGAATGCACAGGGAAGAGTTCAGCCTCCGGGGACGGCGGCGGTAGCTTCTAGCCCGTCGTAAACTTCCTCAGCGCGGCGCAATGCTTCCTGCACGTTTTCGCAGATGTTCGCGGGGCCGATGAGGTTCGCAAATTCGGCTTGTTGGATGAGCCTTGAGGGTTGTTCAGGGGCGCCGCAAAGAATCAGCGTGCGCTTTGTTGCATGCAATTGTTTGGCGACTTCTTCCAATGCGAACAGGCCAGTAGCATCGAGCGCCGTCATATTGCGAAGACGCAGAATGACGACCGGCGGCAATCGGTGCAAGTTCCCGGTTACCACTGAAAGCTTGTCCGCTGCGCCGAACAAAAATGGACCGTGAATGCGGAAGATTGTGGCGTAATAAGGAATATCTTTATCTTGCAGGATATGCACGCGGCCATCTTCCACATAATCACTGGTGACCTGCGAAACCGTAGTCGTGCCAGCCACGCGGTTGATGAATAGCAAGGCAGCGAGAATCATTCCGGCTTCCACTGCCACGGTTAAGTCGGCAAAGACCGTGAGAGCAAACGTGACGAGCCACACGCTGATGTCCGTCTTGGTGAGCTTGAGCAACTGTGGGATTTCGCGCCACTCCCCCATGTTGTAGGCAACAACCATCAAAATGCCGGCGAGCACGGCCATCGGCACGAAGCGGATCAGTGGCGAGGCGAACAACACAATGCACAGCAACGTGAACGAGTGGATGACACCCGCCATCGGTGTCTGGGCTCCCGCCCGAATGCTGGTTGCCGTCCGTGCGATGGCACCGGTTGCAGGGAGCCCGCCGAACAATGGTGACAAAATATTCGCAATGCCTTGGCCGAACAATTCCACGTTGGGATTGTGGCGGTCGTTGCTCATGCGGTCTGACACCACTGCTGACATGAGAGACTCAATCGCACCCAACATCGCCACTGTTACGGCCGGGCCGAGCAATCCATGGATAAGATCAGCACGAAACTTGGGGATCGCGAAATGAGGCAGGCCGCTTGGTATCCCGCCAAAGCGTGTGCCGATCGTTTCGACCGGCAGTTTGAAGAGTACGACAGCGGCGGTGCCGAGTACCAACGCAACAATCGGTCCCGGAATTCGGTTCGAAATTAGCCGACATCCAACTATGACGGCTACGCCGCCGGCTGCCAGGATGGTCGCTTCGTAGCTGAAGGTGCGAAAATGGCTTGTGAGGGCCTCGATGCGCAGCCAGAAAATCCCAGGAACTTTTTCGAGTTGCAGTCCGAAAAAATCCTTTACTTGCGTGCTGGCAATAAGAATCGCTATGCCGTTGGTGAAACCAACCACAATGGGGCGAGGAATGAACTTCACCGCCGAACCCATGCCGGTTATGCCCATGACGACAAGCATGGCGCCTGCCATTACCGTACACATAAACAAGCCGTCCACACCGTGCGCCGCGACGATTCCTGCGATCACCACAACGAACGCGCCGGTCGGGCCAGCTATCTGAGTCTTAGAGCCGCCCAGCAGAGAAACCACCAAAGCCGTGACAATCGCGCAGTAGATACCGGCCTGGGGCGTGAGGCCGGAGGCGATGGCGAACGCCATGGCCAGCGGCAGCGCAACTAGGCCGACGGTTATCCCAGCAAGAAGGTCGAGCAAGAACTTGTCGAAGCTGTAGTTACGCAGAGAGAGCACGGACTTCGGAAGCCAACGTTGACCACGAAAATCAAACGACATTTCTTCATTATGCCTATGGAACGGAATCCACGAACAGAATCCTGCCTCCAGCAGCGTCTAAAGAGGCACACGCGCGTACCGGTTGAGGCCTGACTTCCTAAACCTTCCTAAGACATCGACGGAAAATCGAAGTGGCAGATTTCCCACAGTCGATGGGAAAACCTCGATTTGGTGGCTGCCTCGCCTTTCTCTGTTGACAACACAAAGGGTTAAGATTTATCAGTATCAATGGAAATTTCTTAGGCTAGCTGGGCTCCAATCCCACCCTCTCCGCCACTCGAATGGTTTCCACCTGGCGGGTTCCTAGACTGTCGTTCTGAAGTTACGCAATTCTCCACCAAGGGAACTGAGATCACCGCGAAGTCTAACCTAGGCCGCTGCTTGGCAGCCTTGTGCGCTGAACCTACTTTTTGTTTCGAGATGACGCAAAACCCGGCTGACCCTATTGCCGTTCGCGCGAGACCCTATATTACATACTCTAGGCACTTATTTACATCTGCCGAGGATTTGGTACACTGTTCCCGAGGCTGTCATGCAAGAGTCAAAAGCCGAAAAGCTCCGGAAGCTGGCGTCGAAACGCCAGATCGTAAGGGCGAAAGACGCCAAGGAACTCGGCATTCCCCGAGCGTATCTCCCGCGTCTCGCTCGCCGTGGGGACCTCGAAAAGGTAGGCCGCGGCCTCTATTCCTCTCCGGATTTCTCCGGAACCGAGAACACTTCCCTCATCGAGGCCGCTTACCAGATCCCTAAGGGCATCGTTTGCCTGCTGTCCGCGCTCCGGTTCCACAATTTCACCGCGCAGTCTCCCCACGAGGTCTGGATGGCGATCGGTCACAAAGCTTGGGCTCCCAAAGTTTCCTCTCCCCCCGTTCGCATCGTGCGCATGTCCGGGCCGGCCCTTCACTTTGGAATGAAAGAATATTCTATTTCCGGCGCAACTCTTCGAGTGTTTTCCCCCGCAAAGACGGTGGCCGACTGCTTCAAGTTTCGCAGCAAGGTTGGCCTCGATGTCGCCATAGAGGCCCTCAAGGAATGTCGCCAGCAGAAGAAAGCCTCGATTGACGAACTCGCTGCCGCCGCCAAAGTCTGCCGCGTCGCCAACGTCATGCGCCCTTATCTGGAGTCACTCGGTTGACAAAACCGGCCCCCAAGAACCTCCCCGCTTCTGTCCGCCAGAAGCTCGCGAACCTAGCGCGCGAGCGCAACGTAGATTTCGGATTGATCCTCGTCAAGTACGGGCTTGAGCGAATTCTCTTCCGGCTGAGCCGCTCCCGTCACCACGACGATTTCATTCTGAAAGGCGCGCTGCTTTTCGAGCTGTGGACGGAACAACGTTATCGTCCGACACGGGATGCTGATTTCCTCGCTCGCGGTGACAACTCCCCGAAGCGCTTCGCCCGTATTTTTCGGGAACTCTGCGTTTTGGAAGTCGACGAGGACGGCCTGCGCTTCGATGACGAGACCGTTAAAGCAGAACGCATATCCGAGGATGTCGACTACGAAGGCGTCCGGGTGACTTTCGTTGCGTATCTCGAAAGCGCAAAGATTCCCATTCAGATTGACATCGGATTCGGCGACATCGTCACACCCGCACCCTCCAGGACCGACTATCCCACGCTCCTGGAATTCCCTGGCCCGCGTTTGTTGGCTTATCCGAAAGAAACGGTCGTTGCCGAAAAATTTGAAGCACTTGTAAAACTCGGAATCGCCAATACCCGCATGAAGGATTTCTACGATCTGTAGATCGTGTCTCGCACGTTCGCGTTCGAAGGAAAAATTCTCGCCCAGGCGATTCAAAACACCTTTCAAAAACGTCGGACTGACCTTCCGATGGCAGGTTTGGCCGTCGCCTTCACGCCCGAGTTTTATGACGACGCAAACAAGAAACGGCAATGGACCGCGTTTTGCGCGAAGAACAAGTCCTATGTCGAGAAGGTTGAATTCAAGGCGGTGATGGAAGCCATCCGAAACTTTCTCGCTCTCCCGGTCCGCACCGTCCAGGAAGGACATTCGTTCACGAAGACGTGGAAGCCCGGCGGACCATGGCGTTGAAACGGTTATCAATGCACTTCGTTCAAGGAGTTCTCAAGACTCGGAAACTATGCGAACTACCGATTTAGTCCTTTTTTCTTTCCTCCCATTCTGTGGCGCGCTCCTCCGGGGGACTTTCAGAAAAATGTACTAGTACCAAGATTTTTTCTCCTTTTTTCCTCTCTGAATGTTCCTTAAATAAGTATGGGGCTGAGATCGGGAATTCTATGTCAGCTTGGACTTTTCCGGGGATTAAGATTTTTTCTTACTTTTTCCCGTTTGGAGGTTCCTATACAGAACTGAGAATTTGTCAGACAGGAGGTCTGACACTTTGTATGAACACGAAAGGAGAAACCCGTTGTCTATATTGAAGTCACCACCAAAACAGCCCAAAGCAGTCACTATCCAAGCGCGTGTAGAAGAATCGGTAAAGAGTCAGCTTGAGCTCTATGCTGAGTTCATCGATGCTTCGCCGTCTTACGTGATCACCGAAGCCCTGAAGCTGCTCTTCCGCAAGGACGACGACTTCAGACGCTGGGCAGACCAACACGGAAACAGCCACAACAATGGAAAAGCTAAAGGAGACGTTCTTGCTAAGGCCGTCTAACAAACATGAAGTCCTGTTTAACCCAATTCGGTGTGCGCGAGAATACAGCGTCCTCACGACAGCATGCCACGCGCCCTTCAGCAAGCCCGTCGCTATACGAGTCCAGAGTGAACCCACTATGTAAGCTGAGAGACAAGATATCAGCACGACGGATCTCGTCATCTGGAGAACTGTTCAGATCCTCCAACTCCGAAGGGAGAAAACAAGCCACAGGTGAAGAAATTAGAGATACCTGGAGTCCCACAATCGCTGGACGTGGACGCGAAAGACACTCTGCTAACGCTACTGCCTTGCGAACCCAGTTCATAGTTGTCTCAATGGGCCAATTCGACCTAAACAGTACCGCCGAGGCTCGGGACTGGGGCATGAGTATTACTTCGACGCATGAACCGAATCAAGAGTGGGGCGGCCTACCATGAATCAACGCATGCTCCTCGATCCTAACGAAAGCGTCGTTCTCCACCCAGAAGAATATCCACTGACAGTAAGAGAAGCGGCAAAGTATCTTGGCGTTAGTCCCCAATCTGTGTATCTTTGGGTTGAGCGTAAGCAGATTCCCCATCTCCGCGTAATGGGTCGCAATATCCGGTTTCTCAAATCGGATCTCGAAACATTCCGCGCTTCCTTCAAACAGGAGATGGAGAATGCCTAGGTCACGAAAATATGATGGTGTTGTATATCGAAGAAAGGAGACGCCGTTTTGGTGGATTCGCTATCGCGATAGGAGCGGCGTGCGACGAAGGGAATCTACCTTCACTCAAGACTGGCAGGAGGCTCAACAGCTGTTGCGGGAACGGCTTCACGCCAGAGATAGCAACGTTCTGGATGTGGTACGGAAAGGCGAAAAGTTGAGTCTGGAGCAATGGGCGGACTTCTTCCTGGAGAACTACTCCAAACCTCCCGTGCGAGCAGAGAAGACCCACCAGGTAAATCTAAGAGTCGCGAAGCACATTAAGGGTGCTTTCGGTCCGAGGAAACTGGCGCAAATCACGGCGGACGATATCGAACTGTACCTTCGTGACCGCCTTCGAAAACCGATTCGCGTCAAAACCGCGCTCGGCTTCAGACAAATGGGGGTCCTCAAGCCAACCACCGTTCATCAAGAGCTAAGAGTCCTTCGGCGAATGTTGAACGTGGCGGTGCGCAAGAAACTCCTCCAAGCCAATCCCTGTTGGGGCGTTGAATTCCCAGTGGCGGTGCGGGGCCTGTTTCGGCCTCACTACGTTACCTGGTCAGAGCAACGCCGCATTGAATCACAGGCTCCGCCACATCTTCGGAATATCGTTCAGATCATCACGGAGACGGGACTCAGGGTGTACAAGGAACTCACACCCATGAGGAAGGACCAAGTGGACTTTGCGAATGCCACCGTCTGGATACCCGATTCCAAGACTCCGAACGGTATCGCTGAAATTCCTCTGACGGCTCTGGCGATCGAAGCCTTCAAGAGTCAGATGCTGATCTCGGGGATCGGGCCCTTCTTGTTCCCAAGTGACAAAAATCCGTCCGGTCACCAAAAGAATCTCAAGACCGCATGGCGTAAGACACTGAAACGCGCAGGAGTTCCCTACTTCAGGATCTATGACCTGCGCTCCACCTATGCGACGCGGCTCAGTGCAGGCGGTGTCGCCGACGAATGGGTTACACAACTCCTTCGACAGGGCGATGCAAAGGTCTTCAAGAAGTATTCGCAGATGAAATTGCAGATGAAGCGAGAGGCCCTGGAGAAAATAAACCGCCAAGCCAATGAGATGCCGCTGGAATCTGGCACAGCCACGATTCAGTAAAAGTATTTGGCACAGTTTTGGCACAGCGAGGTCGAAAATGACGACTCGGATTAGGAGTAAAGTTGGGAAGTGCTTTAGAATCAATTATGCAGTTCATGTCGGGGCGTAGCGCAGCCTGGTAGCGCGCCTGCCTTGGGCGCAGGAGGCCCCCGGTTCGAATCCGGGCGCCCCGACCATTCATTTCGCGCTTATAGGTTCACTGCTAATTTTCTAGGCCTGCCTCGCACCGACCGTGATCCGCAAGTCGCCCTAACAGGCTGCTGAAAAACTCAGGAATTTTGTAACGAGGCGGCGCGTGGTGCGTCTCATTGAGCATGCGAGGAACCGATCAGCAGCAGGGATATGTTTTTAGCTACATTTCTCCGGAGCAGCGAGTACGCAAAGATCATCCGCTGCGGCCGATCCGCACGATGGTAGACAAGGTCCTCAAGGAACTGTCGCCTGAGTTCAACAAGATGTATTCCAAAGTGGGTCGTCCGTCGATTCCGCCGGAGCAGTTGCTGCGCGCTCTGCTGTTGCAGATGCTGTACTCGGTGCGCAGTGAGCGGCTGCTGATCGAGGAGATCGACTACAACATATTGTTCCGCTGGTTCGTGGGGCTGAATTTGGACGATGCGGTGTGGGATGCCACGGTGTTCACCAAGAACCGCGACCGTTTGCTGGAGGCCGAAGTAGCCAAGGATTTTCTGGCGCTGGTGGTGGAGCAAGCCCGAGGACAGGGATGGGCTTCGGAAGAGCACTTCACAGTCGACGGAAGTTTGCTGGAAGCTTGGGCCAGCGCGAAGAGTTTTCAGCCCAAGAACAAGAAGAGTTCGCCGCCGCCGGATGATCCCGGAAATCCCACGGTGGATTATCGCGGCGAGAAGCGCTCGAACGAAACGCACGAATCGAAAAGCGATCCAGAAGCGCAGATGGCGCGCAAAGGTGCGGGCAAGGAGGCCCGGTTGAGCTACAGCGGGAATCTGCTGGTGGAGAATCGCAACGGTTTGATTGTGGACAGTCGGGTGTGGGAAGCCACCGGCACGGCCGAGCGCTACGCCGCGCTGGAAATGCTGCAAGAAATTCCGGGAAGCGGGCGCTTGACGGTAGGCGGCGACAAGGGCTTCGACACGGCGGATTTCGTGCGCGAGTGCAGGAATATTTGGGTGACACCGCACGTGGCGCAAAACCTTGGGCGCAGAGGCGGCAGCGCCATTGATAGTCGCACCACGCGGCAAGAGGGCTATGTCATCAGCCAGAAGAAGAGGAAGCGCATCGAAGAATGTTTTGGCTGGCTGAAGACTATTGCCTTGTTGCGCAAAGTGCGGCATCGCGGAACGCTAAAAGTCGATTGGATCTTCACGTTTGCCTGCGCGGCCTACAACCTGGTGCGCATGCGGAACCTGATGCGCAGCACAGTTTCGACGTAGTCCGTCCGGGCCGTAGTGTCTCTGAACGGCGCTGAAAGGCTTCTTTCGGGCGCACCGTAGTACGAAAAATCGCGACTCACACGCTCAAAAACTCCCGGATGACTCAAACCAACACAGAAATTGCTGGCTCAGCACGATTTTTCAGCAGCCTGCTAAGACACAGGTTCGGTGCGAACGTGAGACCACGGAATCTCCGCCTCTCCCTGGCTGCATGGACTCCTGTTGGTCAGCTGGCGGGTCGCCGCCTAGAGGAAGTGGAAGCCCCCGGCTTGACCACTAATTACCAACCCTGGGTTATACTCACACAGTCCCAAAGGCCAACGCTGGAGGAAAATAATGTTTCACTTGATCTGGTATCTTCTGATTGGGTTAATCGCGGGTGTGATCGCGAAATCGGTGATGCACGTGCACATTGCTATTTTCTGGACCGTTGTGCTCGGCATCATCGGATCGATACTCGGCGGCGGGCTTAGCCACATGTTTTCGCGCGCTACGAATGAACGATATCATTCCGCCGGCCTCATTCTTTCCACCCTGGGCGCCATCTTGGTTCTGTTCATTTGCTATAAGCTGCGGATTCACTTTCCGGCGGTCTAGCCTTGCACCCGCTAGGACTTTTTTTTTTGTCAGCGTATCGCCCGCGCCGATGCGGTCATTCTCGCTGAGGCATTCATGCTCCAGTTTTTACTTCCTCGTTTTTAACTAATCTTCACTGCTCTTCGGCTAACGCTCTCGCAATATTGCGCGCCCCTTCACTTTACTGAACTAGTCGGCGCGCGGTGTTAACACGCACACAGCGCCACTCCCTTTCAATTGTAATTACCTAACAGTAAATTATAGTATAGTAATACACTCTCTTTTGCGCCCGGGCGAGTCAGCCTAAGGGGTACTCCATATGAATTGGGTTCTTAAATCGGCTTTTGTGGTAGCCATCGTGGGCTCCATGACGGCGCCATTATATCGGGCCCAAACTCAGACCTTCGGCGTAGTTCTCGATGCCAAGTCAGCCCACGTAAGCAATGGTCTCCTGACCAGCGGCGCCTCGCTTTATAGCGCTGATGTGGTCAAGACCGAGTCACAGGGCCACGTTCAATTGCGGGTTCGCCAGACTAGACTCCAACTTGCAGGTCAATCCGAGGCGGCCTTTTTTCCCGGAGCAAATGGGGTTGTTACCGAGCTGCGGCAAGGAACCATGGCGTCGCTCTAAATACCGCCGCCGAGGACTTCGAACTATTTGTTTCCGACGTTCGCATTATTCCGAAGAACGACAGGCCGGTCCTGGCAGTGGTCACCGTGAAGGCGCCTTGTGATTTCCAAATCAAACTCATGCACGGGCACCTGGAGGCCACTGCGGCGAAGGAAGCAGAAACGCTTGACGAAGGTCACACCTACGAGGTCACCCCGGAGTTCTACATTGATGATTCACGTAACCCGGCGATCTCACCGGATGCGCCCGAATACCATCCCGGGCATCAGCATCATACATGCGGGCCGGCCGGGAAATCGGGCGTGCAACCTCGCTTCCCGACAAAAAGACGCTTCGCGGAAGCGGCGGCTGTCGCCGGCGCCGCCGGTGTGGCTACCATTGTGGTTATTCGAGAGCGCTTGGAAAGCTCCGACAGACCATAGTTGATCGCGACCTAAGTGTTATCTCCTTATCCAGCGCTTCGGACGGGCTACGGTTGAGGTGCTCCTTGAGGTCGATATTCCACTGAGACTCGCATACGGTCAGTCGCGAACTCCACGGGTCCTATGTAGGAGGCGTGGATGGACTTCGTTACGTCACTCTTACTTTCTTCAACATCTGGCGCAATGTGGCTTAACAACAGACTTCCTACTCCGCTATCTCTCGCAGCCTCACCAATTTTCTTTGGTGGCGTATGCAGCTCGTATAGCTGGCTTGGCGAGTTCGGCGGGTCGAGAACCGCGCAATTGAAAACCAGCAAGTCCGCGCTCTTGGCCAGTCGAACCAGATTTGCTACCGCCGAAGCATCCATGTCACCCGAAAACACCACCGATTTCCCTTTATACGTGATCCGATACGCGACCGAGGGGCAGTCGCCGTGATGCGTCGCAATTTCCTCCACGACCAAACCGCCCTCATCTACAATTTTTGTAACCTCACTATTTAAGTTGACTGCCAAATCGCGAACATCAAAGGTTTCCCGCGCGCCAAACGTTTTCTGGTATGCGAACAATCCATTATTTCCAACCAGCAAATCGACAAATCGCGAGGTTTTGGGAAACAGCCCAGCCGCATCGGGGCCAAACACTCGATACTTTACCGGTCCATCGCTGGTGAGCGCTCGTGCATTGAAAAACGCCGCCAAATCGCCGCTATGATCGATGTGAAGGTGCGTCAACAAAACTATGTCCACTTGTTGGAGATCAATATTCAATTCTCCGATGCGCACGAATGCGCCCGGCCCGGCATCCAGCAAAATCCGCGGCGTTCCGTCGATCAATATGATGTAACTCGATCCGGCCCTGCCAAACGCTCGTGGTCCGCCAGAGCCGAGCACCTGGACCTCCAAACTCGGCTTTACATCCGACGCATTGGCCCGTGGCGTCACAGCGCATGCGAGTATCAAGGAAAGCATCCATAGCCGCTGCATCTTTTCAACTCCCCGCCTGAACCATTTCAATCGCCAAATCTTTCTGCCGCGCGGGCCTTTAGTTTTTCGGCCTCTTCTTCTCGATTCTTCGGCGGGGCATTGGTTTCAAGCGAGCGGAGAAGCCGCGCCGAAGCACGCGTAACTTCCTCGATGGCAGCCACGAAACTGGCCTCGTTGGCCTTCGACGGCTTATTGAAGCCACTGATCTTTCTTACGAACTGAAGCGAAGCATTCCGGATCTCTTCGTCCGTGACCGGAGGTTCAAAGTTAAAAAGGTTTTTAATATTCCTGCACATGCGAATCGACCTCCCATCACACCTTAAGGAATTCTGGTGACACGCTCGCGACATAACGGAGAACGCCACGAGCGTCCCCGCGACTAGGCGCGATAGAAGATTCTAGCGTGTCTTACGCTTCAGTTCAGCAGCCCGAAAACACCGGCATGGACACGCCTCTTAACTGCCCCCTCGAATGATTGAGGGTCGGGTTTTCGCTGTATCGACCACTAACATTTGTGATGCTTAACTATGGTGTGCGGCCCTAATGTCGTTTGCAGCCTCTCGACTGCAGAATTCCGCAGCACGACGGCCCAGAATCAAGCCAGGTCACCCATTTTTGAACAAAATTACGGGCGTTGCTTCACACCGAGGCGCGAGCGAACCTTTTGGCACCCTTGTGAAAATGTAAGTCAGGAGAATTCATGAACAAGAAAAAGACGCCCAAAAATGGACTTGCCGACCCGTCTCGCCTTCAATCGCACGATGAAGATGACAAAGAGACTATTCAAGTCATCATTGAGACTCCCAAAGGCAGCCGCAATAAGTTTGCTTTTGATGACGAACAGAAAGTCTTTGAACTGAAAAAGGTTCTGCCTGCAGGCATGACCTTCCCTCACGACTTCGGATTCATCCCCTCTACCAAAGCGGAAGACGGCGATCCCGTCGATGTGCTGGTATTGATGGACGAACCCGCTTATCCCGGATGTCTGATTAAATGCCGGCCGGTTGGAATCATCGAGGGCGAGCAAGGCAAAAACAAAAAAGACACGGAACGCAATGACCGCGTCGTGGCCATCGAGTTGATGAATCACACTTACGCTCACGTGAAACATGTGGACGATTTGGGCAAGACTTTCATAAAGGAACTAGAGGACTTTTTCGTCAACTACCATGAACTGTCCGGCAAACAGTATCGCGTACTTGATGTTCGCGGTCCGGGAGAAGCTCGGCGGCGGATCAAGGACGGCATGCGCGCAGTAAAGAAAAAGTAGGCCTGCCTCTAATCTTCAACGAAACTGAATTTACGGAAAATATTCAAAGCCGCTCGAGGTTAAGCCCAATAACTCATTTTGGCGAGTCACTCCAATGCTTTTTGCGGAGCCACCACAGCGCGCAGGACACGCAAAGCCAGGCGCTTACCGCCATCACGAAAACGATCGCCACATTCCACGTTGGCAGCAGCTTCCAGATGATGTAGGCAAAAGTGGCGAGTCCCAAACTGCCAAGCGTCGCGCCTGCGGCATCCACCCCCGCAACCTGTCGCCCTCGCGTAGTCTGTGGTATTCCAGCGCGCTGTTTCTTCTGCCGCTCATGTTTGTCTACTAACGTCGCGCTGGCCGGAAAAATTGCCGGGAAAGCCAGGAACAGGCCGCCAAACACCGGTCCGTAATGTTTGGCCAAGAGTCCGGCAACCACCGTGACGGAGCCGCCTAATAAAAACCGCACGGCATACTCATACCACTTGGTTTTCTTTAGTGCATAGAAGTTAGCGGAAACTTTCATGGCAGCTCTACCTCAGGACCAACAGCCAAATCGAGACAGAGCACGCTAGCCAGATGGCCAGCGCCGATAACGTAACTGGCATGGCCTTTAATTTGCCTCGCAGCATCAGCCAGGAACAAACCCAGGCGTATAAAAAGAAGGCCAATGCTCCCACGATCATGGAGCGAGCTTCCGTGGCTGCATACATCTTTCCGTTCGCGGCGATAGTAAGCCCCAGAGTTGCGAGTGCGATGGACGGAGCCGCACCAAACAATCCAGCAAAACTTTTTGGTTTCAGCACGTCGCCCAAAGCTGCGAATGCGGACACAGCGGCTCCTCCGATGAAAAAACGAAAAATAAGATCCTTCACTGGCCCCCCTGAGGCTCGGTGATTCGAGATTGCAATACAATCCCTGCGTATTTTTAACATTTATGTTATCGCGCGGCAAAGGCTTGTGACTCTGGGACTGGCGTGCTGCCTGGAGTTGGCAACCGCATTCTGCTCGAATAAGATTCGAGCTCACCCAGGAGTTGCTCGATGAGCGCAACAGATCAATACCAGGCAGTCGTTATCGGAACAGGTCAGGGTGGGAAACCCTTATCCGTGGCGCTTGCTGCCGCGGGGTGGCGAACCGCGATACTCGAACGCGGGCACGTCGGCGGCACATGCGTCAATGAAGGCTGTACGCCCACGAAGACCATGGTCGCCAGCGCCCGTGTAGCGTATCTCACGCGCCGTGCAGCCGACTATGGTATGCAAACCGGAGATATTCGGATCGACATGCCACGAATCCGCCAACGCAAACGCGGTATCGTCGACAGTTTCAGAAATCGAGGCCAAACCGCTCTGGAAAAGACCAGTAACCTCGACTTGATTTTTGGCGAAGCGAGCTTCACGGGCCCTAACTCTCTAACCGTGCGCTTGAAGGATGGGACGCACCGCACCCTAGGCGCTGAGAAAATTTTCATCGACGCGGGATGCCGGCCCGCTATTCCGCAGCTCGACGGACTTAAAGATGTGCCATATCTAAACAGCACTTCCATCATGGAAGTTGATAGCGTTCCCGAGCATTTACTGGTTCTCGGTGGCGGCTATGTCGGCCTCGAGTTCGGGCAAATGTTTCGACGCTTCGGCAGCCGTGTCTCCATTGTGCATCGCGGCGACCGCTTGCTTCGCGGCGAGGATTCCGATGTGGCGGACGAAATCGCCGCACTCTTACGGCAGGACGGCATCGACATATTTCTAAACACAGCAGCCGAAAGGGTTACAAAGACCGGTTCACAAATCGTGCTAACCACCCGGGAGAAGGCTGGCACAACGCGCGAAATTCAAGGCTCGCACCTATTGGTAGCCACTGGCCGGGTTCCCAATGTCGAAACCCTAAATCTAAGTGCTGCGGGAATTGCGACGGATAATTCCGGGTTCATCAAGGTGAACCCCAAATTGGAGACTAGCGCGCCTGGAGTTTACGCGCTCGGAGACATCAACGGCGGCCCGGCATTCACGCACATTTCCTACGATGACTTTCGCATCTTGCGCACTAACCTGATCGACAAAGGAAGCGCCACAACCGATGGCCGCCTCGTGCCCTACACCGTTTATATCGATCCACAACTCGGCCGCATCGGCATCACAGAAACTCAAGCTCGCCAGCTAAACAAAAACGTTCGCGTCGCAAACATGGCTATGTCTTCAGTCGCCCGTGCGCTCGAAGTGGACGAGTCGCGCGGATTTATGAAAGCGATTGTGGACGCCGATACCGATCAGATTCTCGGCGCGGCCGTGTTGGGTATCGAAGGCGGCGAAATCATGTCCATGCTGCAATTGGCGATGATGGGCAAAATACCGTTTACGACCCTGCGCGACGCGATTTTCGCCCACCCGACGCTTGCCGAATCGCTAAACAACCTCTTCACCCACTTCGATTCGTGATACCCGCTGACCGAAGGGTGTTTACCTGAATGCTCGAAATGCTGTGGGGCTCTTTATTTTGCCGCGTTTTCGAGGGGAATCAGTTGATAGCTCACAAAAGCCAACTGCTTGCTATCAGGCGACCATGAAGGCACATTAATTGTCCCCTGGCCCCCAAAAAGTTTTGCCAACACTTCGATTTTGCCGTCAACCGTATCCTCTTTCAGCGGCACGATTCGTAGCATCACATCTTTATTTTCTGGATGGCCCTCCACTTCCTTGCCATAGGAAAGAAAAACCAGCAATTTCCCATCCGGTGAGATGTGCGGAAACCAGTTATTCAAATCGTCTGACGTGACCTGCTCCTGCGCGCTGCCATCCGGGTGCATGCGCCATATCTGCATCCTGCCGGTGCGCACGGAATTAAAATAAATATATTTCCCATCCGGCGTATATTCCGGCCCATCGTCCAATCCAATCGCGGTGGTCAACTGCTTTTCTTCGCCGCCTTCCGTCGAGATGGTGTAAATATCAAATTCACCATTGCGCTGCCCGGGATACGCAAGCGTCTTACCATCCGGCGACCAGCCATGCCAATAAGAAGGAGACTTCTGTGTAATGCGCCGTGGCGTTCCGCCGGTAATCGGTAACAAATAAATGATGGACTGATGATCGCCTAGCGACTGATCGCTTATCGCCAATGTTTTACCATCGGGCGAGATCCCATGATCGTTGTTACAGCGCACTGCAAACCCCGTATCAATGGTCTGCGGTCGTCCGCCGCCAACCGGCAAGCGCTGAATCCGCCCGTCGGCATTGAAAATAAATGCAGATCCGTCTCGCGTCCAATTGGGCGCTTCAAAATGTCCGGCGACGGAATACACGATGCGACGATCGCCATAGGGCACCGTGATGGTTTCGAGCGTGCTATATAACGTGGCTTGACCGGCCGCTGCCGCTGGCGCGATCTCTTTCAGTTCCACCCCCGAAAATACCGCCTTTTCGACGGCATCCTTGTCGTGGCTGCACACTCCAATGCCTACATAAAAAGGCGCGCTAAAAGAAACGCGCATCGCGGCTCCGGAAGGTTGTATTTTTTCGCCACGCTTGCCCAGCCGCATGGAAACGTAATCACCGCGCTTTTCGATGCGCAATTCCGCAGGCGCGGAAATATTCGACTGAATCTCACGCGTAGGCGCCCCTTTAGCCTCGCGATACTGTAAAGACGCCAGCCCGTCGCCGTGCAACGCCACATCCACATACGCGGAGTCCGGTTCCAGGCTCTGCCGCATCATCAGCACAGCCTTGCGATGAGCATTGCCACCTTGACCGACAAATGAAATGTCGGCCGTCAGAGAGGCATCACCTGACCATTTCTTCCACGCAAACTGAAAATTGTCTGAGTCCGACCACATGTTTTCGCCGCTGCCAGCAAGTGTGTAGCTACGTTTTGAAGAATCATATTCACCGGTCCCCGCATGCAGAACTGTACCGATGTCACCATGACCTTCAAATATTCCGACCTTAGGGGTGGACTTCTGCGCAACGGCAATCCGAGAGCCTGCAAATACCATCAAAAGACACAAACCTGACGCGAACCACGCTAATAACCTCTTTCCCATGCACGATCCTCTCCGTCCCTACTTGTCCCTCGCAAAGTAGGACCGCATCTTCTTATTGTCAATTAATTACGCGCCGAATGGACCTTTGCCCAGAAGATCTGTGAATTTTTCAAGGACTTCAGTTTCTAAAGTTTAGAAAACCCAAAGGTCAAACGATTTTTGCTAATGTCCGAGAAATTTTTCGAGAAACGAAATTTCCCTGTCGGCCTGCTCGAAAAACTTCTTCGCGCTCGGACCATCTTGACGTTGCAGCGCGGCTTGAGCCTTGGACAGGTACGACTGCATCCGCTGTTCCGCTGAAACAACGTCGCCACGCAATCCGTAGCCCTGCGCACTTTGCTGCCCCTTCAAATTGTCCAGGCTTTGTGAGACAGAAGCTGCACGTCCATTTAGTTGGTCTTCCTGAGCCTCTGCTTCTTTCAGGTCCTCGGCGGCAGCCTTCGCCCGCGCAGCCTCGGCAGCGGCAGCCTCTGCTTGTGCTTGAGCCCGTTCCGCGGCAACTCGTCGCTGCTCAGCGCTAGCTGGCGTTCCTTGCGAACTGCGTTTGATATTCCCTGCGGAATCCGCACGCGCAGGCGGAGCTCCACTCGATGTGTCGCCGGCTGGCTGGACGGTCTTGTCTGGCACGGCGGTTTGATTCGACTGCGCTGCCGCGGTTCCAGGCGCAGCGACGACCGCTCCCGCTGTCGAAGAGACCGCCGGAGATCCAGCCGGTTGAGAACTCGCTGGTGCAGCCGCAGCAGGTTTTGCAGGGAACGCCGCTTTACCTTCTCCGGCATGTATCTTCAGTCTGCGCGGCAAATAAAATCCAGCCGCAAAAAGCACCCCAACAACTACAAGCGCACCCAGTCCCATGTAAAGCCCGCGCTTACTGCTACCACTCGATGCGACGGCTGGCAACGGGACAGGCTGAGGCTGAACTTGTTGTGCTGGCGGCACGACCGGCGTCAGCGCCGGAATCCCTGGCGCGCTTACTTTTGTTGGCAGTTCCTTATTTCCAACGTCATCAGTGTACAGAGTTGATCGGACAGGCTGACCGGTCCCAGCCATTTCTTCTCCGTGCGCCATCGGAGAAGGCCGCACCTGCGTGTCCCGTTGCAGACGCGATAAATCGCTGCGCATTTCCGATGCGTGCTGGTACCGGAGATTGCGATCCTTTTCCAGCGCCTTATTAATTATTTCTTCCAGCCCGACCGGAAGATCCGGATTCAGCCGCACGGACGACACCGGCACGCGATTCAAAATCCCATCAAAAATTACTCCCGAAGTTTCTCCGCGAAACGGCAATTGACCGGAAGCCATTTCATAGAGCACCACCCCAAAAGAAAAAAGATCCGTGCGCGCATCCAGATCTTTCGCGCGAACTTGTTCCGGCGACATGTAAGCCACCGTGCCTAACGCCATCCCAGGGCTGGTTAGTTGGTCTGGATCCTCGACCATGGTCGTTAGATTATTCTCGGCGGCGCCCGCGCTGGAATTCGGTTTGGTCACTTTGGCAAGTCCAAAATCGAGGACCTTGGCGTGACCGCGTTTGGTCACAAAAATATTCGCAGGCTTGATGTCGCGATGAATGATTCCTTGAGAGTGCGCCGCATCCAGGGCATCGGCGATCTCAATTCCCAACGTTAGCAACTGCTCCAACTCCAGGTGCCCGTTTGTGAGCGTGTGTTTTAGCGTCAGTCCGTCAAGGTACTCCATGGCAATAAATGTCTGCCCGTCATGTTCATCCACTTCGTAGATAGTGCAAATGTTCGGGTGATTTAAAGCAGAAGCAGCTTGAGCCTCGCGCTGAAATCTGGCTAACGCCTGCGGATCTTTCGCGACATCATCCGGCAGAAATTTCAGAGCCACGTGACGGCCAAGCTTGGTGTCTTCGGCCTCGTAAACCACGCCCATGCCGCCGCCACCGAGCTTGCGCAGCACACGGTAATGCGAAATCGTTTCGCCAATCATGTGAAAATTAATCCTTGACTGTGGCGCTTAAGGCGTCTGCGCCACGTCGCCAACTTTGACTGGTCCCGTGCCTGCAAACGTCACCGTTGCCGAGTCTTGATCGATTTGCGTAACCGTGCCGCTTCCGATTTTGTCGGTAATGGCCTTCAACACTTTGCCGGTGGCCGGATCTTTCACCGTGCGAACTTGCCTGCTGATATCGAGAGTGTCGCCAACCTTCAGCCCGGTCTTACTGCCCACGTTGATGATCAGCGTGTTTCCGCTGACATCCGCAACCAGTCCCGAAACCGAAACCTTCACAGTAGGAAGAGTGGCTGCCTTGTTATCCAATTGCGTAGCCGCATCGCCCACCGCTGCTTTCACCGCTTCGCCCAATATGGTCTGGCCAAAGTTGCTACTTCCCATATCCAGTCCAGCTCCGCCTCCGCTGCCGCCCCCCGCTCCCGCTCCAATCAGCGAAGTGCCCGATCGCGAAGACTCACCGGTTCCAGTCACAGCCGCAAGTATTTCGCCTGTAGAGGTATTTACCAATCGCGCGGTGATCCCCACTACTGCCTTCGCCTTGTGCGTTCCGACGCCGCCGATTCCCATCCTGGATCCGTAGCCGCCAAATCCGCCGCCGCCAACGTTAGTGTGCTGATCATCGCGGCCAAATTGCGTGATGCTACCGATAATGATGGCGTCTACTCCCAGGATTCTGCCGATCTTTGCGGCCGTCGAAGCATCGGCGCGATCGCTATTGGAAAAATTCTGTTCACCCAACACTTTATCGAGCGCGTTGCGCTCGATCACGGAGTACTTCCCGTCCTCCACCAGCTTCTGAACCAGCATGTCGGAGATTCCCTTGCCCACATCCTGATCAGAGCCAAAAATCGCCTGCGCGTTGGATTTCACCGTGCCATATTCAAAATTCAACACGGCAACGCGTTTTTTCTGCGCTAAGCTAGGACTAACTATCACAATAAAAATTAAGGCAAAACGAAGGAAGCTGGGCATGGAACGCTCCTGTTGCCCATCAGGTGTGGCAGCAATCATGACTCCCGG
Organism: uncultured Acidobacteriota bacterium; assembly: GCA_963733775.1. Classification (GTDB taxonomy): domain Bacteria; phylum Acidobacteriota; class Terriglobia; order Acidiferrales; family UBA7541; genus Acidiferrum. The sequence goes on from CAVTEE010000010.1 coordinate 267,655, forward strand.
GGCTGCCAACCCTCAGGCATATTTCAAGTGGCAGAATCCTATACCCAACAAATTCAGATGGCAACTATTCAGAAGGGCCGCTAGTCCGCCCCAACCCCTCGTGGCTTTGAATCGAAGTTTTTCAACGCTTCCAAAATTTGCGCCCCGTACTTTTCCACTTTCCGGTCCCCAAATCCTGAAACCTTTCGAAGCTCCACAAGTGTATTTGGCCGAACCCGACAGAGTTCATCAAGCGTAGCGTCGTGCATCACAATATATGCTGGCATGCCGAGTTCGTTGCTGATGCTCCAACGCCATTCGCGCAAATGTTCGCGAAGCCCGTCATCCTGGACAGGAGCGGCAAGAGAAACACCCGCCGTTGCTCCCGGCGCCAGCTGGGACGTAGCTCTAGGTTTCATATTGGGGACTTTGCTGCCGGACGCTTTTCTTTTGATAACAGCGGGCGCAGCAAACCAATCCGGCTCGCCGCTGCAGACATCGCATCCGTTGCACGTCGACCATCTTGGCGTTTCGCCAAAATGCAAACAAATTTGCCGGTGCCGACAGCTCTTCGACTCAACGAACTTTTGAATGATGTGATAGCGCTGCCATGCGCGCGCTTTTTCTTTTGGGTCCGTTAATTGCTCAACGAAATAGGTGAGAAGCCCCACGTCGCGTTTTTGCCATAACAACAGACAATCCGCTGGTTGGCCATCGCGCCCCGCGCGCCCAGCTTCCTGGTAATACTGCTCAATCGATTTCGGCAACGACAAATGGATCACCGCGCGCACTGCTGCTTTGTTTATGCCCAAGCCGAACGCGATTGTTCCTACCAGCACCCGCACTTCATCGCTCATCCAGCGTTCCTGATTTTTTCTTCGCTTCGCGCTGTTCATTCGCGCGTGGTAGCCGATGGCGGCGATCCCGCTGTGCTCCAGGAACGCGACCGTTTCCTCCACTCGTGTGATGGTCGGAGCATAAATAATGATATTGCTTCCCGCATAGTGCTTTATCGCATTAACCAGTAGTCCGCGCTGACTTTTCGGATCGCATTGCTTCACGTGATAACGCAAGTTCAGACGTTGGAAGCTTGCGATATATTTGTCCGCATCGCGCAACTGCAATTGCTCGACAATATCGTGGCGTACTTGTTTGGTCGCGCTTGCAGTAAACGCCGCAATGGGCAGGTCCGGAAATTGTTTGCGCAAGGAGTGCAACTGCCGGTATTCAGGACGAAACTCATGTCCCCACTCCGAAATGCAATGAGCTTCATCGATCACAAAATAAGAAATGGGTGTTTCGCGCAGCCAGGTGAGCGCGTCCGCCCGCGCAAGGCGCTCCGGCGAGAGATAAAGTAGCCGGTACTTTCCATCTTTTGCGTTACGCAAAATTGCCGCTTGCTCAGCCGCGTTCTGCGAGCTGTTCAATACCGCCGCAGGGACACCCATCTGTTCCAATTGAGCAGTTTGGTCCTGCATCAGGGCAATCAGCGGCGAAACAACAATTGCTGTACGGTCGGGCGTCATTGCCGCGGGCAATTGATAACACAAAGATTTGCCGCCGCCCGTCGGCATGACCACGCACGCATCGCGACCGGCGAGCAAACTGTTTACTACCTGTTCCTGCAGAGGACGAAACGAGGAGTAGCCCCAATACTGCTGCAGCGCGGAAAGTAAGGGTGAGACCATAGCGGCTTAGTTCAACTAGCGAATGATGTCAGTCTACGATGAACAACTTAGCGCCGCCACGGCTGACGCTCCGATGCGGTGGATCGCCATCCCCGACGTGATAGCTCATCCCCGGCTTAAGCGTAAAAATGCGCCCGTCAGCCACGCGCGTTTCCAGTTCGCCTTCAAGGCACAAAATCACATGGCCTTTGGCGCACCAGTGATCCGCCTCGTAGCCGGGAGAATACTCGACCATGCGCACGCGAACCTCGCCAAAGTTCTGCGTCCGCCATAACGCAACGCCAGAATTTCCAGCATGTTCAGTTACCGGAATCCCGCTCCAATCGGTTATCGAGAAAGCACAGGCAGCCATTTCCATGTGCCGAGTATAGCTTCAAGTCGCGGGCCCATGCGCAGGTGTCAACTACGCGCCTAAACTCAAGAAGCGCCGCTGGCAATTCAGCACGATCTGTGCTACTCTGTATTTGCGCTTATCACCTCGGTTGTGTTGTGCGGTCCCTCGGTTGTAGTAAATTGCTTCTTCTGAGAATCCCCGCCTGCAGTTTTCTCCGTACGTTATCAGCGTAATTCAAAACTAAGGCTGGCTTTGTGAGTTGCCGCCTGAGTACGCACCTAAGTGTGTGTGCCGCGAGCAACTCCACCAGCAAGAAAGCTAAACTACTCAATGCAGAATGTTTCCGTACCTTTTTCAGAAATGCCGCTATCTCCTTATATGAAGGAGAAGCTTACGTCGGCGAAGTTTTCCATGCCGACGCCCGTGCAAGCCGCTGCGATTCCGCAGGCGCTAGCCGGTAAAGATGTACTCGCTACCGCGATGACCGGAACCGGCAAAACGCTGGCCTTCCTCATCCCCGTAATCGAACAGCTCTTGAAGCAAAATATCCCAGGGATCAACGCGCTCGTGCTCGTGCCCACGCGCGAACTCGCCATGCAGGTTGTGGCGCAGTACAACGCCTTGCGCGGCAAGCAGCTTATGCCCGCGGCGCTCGTCGTTGGCGGACTATCCGAAGGCGCGCAGCTCCAGGCCATCCGCAAAGGCGCCCGCTTCGTAGTCGCCACACCCGGACGCTTGGAAGACTATCTCGACCGCAAGCTTTTTCACTTTAACGCTTTGCGCATCCTCATCCTCGACGAAGCCGACCGCATGCTGGACATGGGTTTTCTTCCCGCGATTCGCAGAATCGTTTCCATTCTTCCCAAAGACCGCCAAACCATGTGCTTTTCCGCGACCATGGAAGGCTCGATGATTCGCGTCGTAAAAGACTATATGAAGGAGCCCGTACGGCTTTCCTTCGGCTCGACACTCAAGCCTTCCGAAAACGTTCGCGTCCAGGCTTTTGAAGTAGCCATGGACCGCAAAATGGAATTACTCCAGCGCTTGCTTGCCAAGGAAACCGGGCGCTGCCTGGTCTTCGCGCGCACCAAACGCGGAACCGAGCGCATCGCCGACAATCTAAATCGCAAAGGCTTCTCGTCAGCCATGATTCACGGCGACCGCTCGCAATCCCAACGCACCTCAGCATTGACGGGATTTCAGCAGGGTCGTTATCGCATCCTGGTAGCCACCGACTTGGCTTCACGTGGCATTCACGTTGAAGACATCGCCCACGTCATCAATTACGACTTGCCGGAAGTTGCAGAAAATTTCATCCACCGCGTTGGCCGCACTGGCCGCAATGGCGGACACGGCGTAGCTTCCACGCTGTACGTCAAGGAACAACGTTCCGAGCTATTCCAGTTGGAACGCACCCTGGGGATCAAAATCGAGCGTATGCGCGCCGATGACGGCACCGCCGCTCCGATCGTCTCGCATACCGGTTCGCAAGGACGCTTGCCGGTAAATCTTCCGCGCATCGCCAACGGCCCGAAGCCAGCGCGATTCGTGCTCCCCGGCGAAGTTCTGCAAGCTCAGTAAGAGTCAGGCACTAGAAAAGCAAAACCCGCCGCGAGCTGAAAAGCCGCGGCGCTTTTTTTTGCAGGATCCGTCGAACAGAATTACTACCTGTAAGCACGAATAAAGAAATAAATGGTCATAAATGTCCCGACCGCAATCACCAATCCCCGAATCCAGCTCTGCGGCAACTTCTGCGCGTAGTGCGCCGCACCATATCCGCCCACTATCGCGCCAACCGTCATCACTCCCGCCTGCGGCCACAAAATAAATCCCGTGGCTATAAAGGCTACCGCCGCCACGCCGTTGATGATCGAGCCCAGAATCACCTTCAATTTATTCATCGCGTGGATATCCGTCATACCCAACGCAGAGAGCATCGCGAGATTCAGGATTCCCATGCCCCCGCCAAAATAGCCGCCATACAGCGCCACAGCCAATTCGAAAATCGTAGCGCCAATCATGGAGCCTCTGCTGGTCTCCCCGGACATCCCCGCGGATATGCTCCCGGTCAAGCGCTTGCCAAATGCAAAAAGCAGCGTCGCGCCCAACATCAGCCATGGCAAAACCTTCAGAAACGTCTGTGCCGGCGTTTTGATCAGCAACAGAGCGCCCGCGACGCCACCAATCACGCTGGTCACAATGAGCGGAATCATTACTCGCCGGGGGATATCCAGCTTCATGCGGTAAGCACCGCCACTCGCTGTAGTGCCCACCCACAGCGCCAAAGTGTTCGTCGCGTTCGCTGGTACCGGCGGCACCCCCGTAAATAGCAGCGCCGGAAACGCCACGAAGCTACCCCCGCCCGCGACCGCATTGATCGCGCCGCCCACAGCCCCGGCAAAAAAAAGAAAAATCGCCTGTTCCAGAGTCACGGCTGAGTTTTAACACGAACTGCGGCTAGTCCCCTAACCGCACCTCAACGCTTCGCCCTTCCTGCTTCGCAGGGCTTCGCTCCAGGCAACGCCAACGATCTACACCAACACAAAAGCAAAACTCAAAAAGGGGACATTTCTAAAGAGCTTTGACAAATACACAAGTCATTCTTGACAACTTGACCCAGCCCATATATGAACGGTGCGTTTCCCACTTCCGTAGCTGTACTCCTCGCTCGCCCGCATTATTGCGAGAACACTCGAGGGGGTCGCAAGGAAGGGACAGTCCCAAAAGGAACGTGCCGGGAGTTGGTTTGTTTCGTCTCTATCCCGGTACCAGGTTGTGGTTATCAGGAGGGAGTATGGCCACCCGGACAAATGTCATAACAGGCGGAGTCGCGGAGTACAGCATCTGGCGGGTCATCCTCGCCTCCGCCGTCGGCACCATGATCGAGTGGTACGACTTCTACATCTTTGGCAGCCTCACAGCCGTCCTGGCCCTGAAATTTTATCCCCCCGGAAATGACACGTTCGCTTATATCGCCTACTTGGCGACTTTTGCGGTTGGCTTCCTGGTGCGGCCGTTTGGCGCACTCTTCTTCGGCCGCATCGGTGACATCGTCGGCCGCAAATACGCCTTCCTCGTCACGTTGAGCATCATGGGCGGCGCTACCGCCCTCATCGGCCTCTTGCCCACTTACAAAACTGCCGGTTGGTTTGCCCCCATCATTTTGATTATTATTCGCATCCTGCAGGGCCTGGCTCTTGGTGGCGAATACGGCGGCGCGGCTGTCTACGTCGCCGAGCACGTGCCCGACCGCAAGCGCGGCTTCTACACCAGTTTCATCCAGATCACCGCCACATTGGGACTGTTCGTCTCCCTTATCGTTATCCTTCTTACCCAGCAATCCATGTCCAAAGAAGCTTTCCAGGATTGGGGCTGGCGGATTCCCTTCCTCATTTCCATCATCCTGGTCACTATCTCGCTATACATCCGCTTGAAGATGAAAGAATCGCCGATCTTCACCCAAATCAAGACCGCCGGAATGACTTCCGCGCAACCTCTGAAAGATGCTTTCGGGAAATGGGAGAACCTGAAGCGTGTGCTGATCTCCTTGTTTGGCGCCACTGCCGGCCAAGGTGTGGTTTGGTATACCGGCCAGTTCTACGCGCTCTTTTACCTGCAAACCATTTTGAAAGTCCCTGCCAAAACCGCGAATATCATCATCGCGATTGCATTGCTCATCGCCATGCCCTTCTTCACGCTTTTCGGCGCGCTCTCCGATCGCGTAGGCCGCAAATGGCTGATGATGGCGGCCTGCTTGCTCGCGGTGCTTACCTACATCCCCATATATAAAGGCATGCAAGGAGCCGCCGGCAACAATGTCGTTGGAGTGAGCTCAACGAAGAACAAAGTTACCGGCGCAACGTCGCTCACTGCCATGACACAGGATCCCGTCACCGGAAATCGTGTGCCCGCCAAAGACGCTACTAACGCCAACGTTCCCATGCTCGTGTTCCTCGTCTTCCTGCAGGTCATCTACGTTTGCATGATCTACGGACCCATCGCGGCCTATCTTGTGGAGGCTTTCCCCGCCAGAATTCGCTATACGTCCCTGTCGCTTCCCTACCACATAGGCAATGGAGTCTTCGGTGGCTTGCTGCCGCTCATTGGCTTATGGTCCTGCGCCGCTACCGGAAATATTTATGCTGGCTTGTATTACCCGATGATCGTTGCCTCTATCACGTTCGTAATCGGCAGCCTGCTGCTCCACGAAACTCACGGCACAAAAATCTGGAGCGAGGTCGGCACCACACCCCAGGTCGCTGCTGGCGATTTAACACCTTAGTCTCCGGGCGCGCCCGTGATAAAAACGATGATGCGCCGATGCAGCCGGCAACTCGTCTCGCCTCATACCTGACCTTCGGCCTTAGCCTTGAGGCGCCACCTCAAGTGGCGTTATGCTCGGTGGCATAATCCGCTTTCAATTATGGGAGTCCGCAACGTGGCCAAAGTCCGTGCAAAACCGCAAGAAAAACAGAAGCACTCAAAAAAAGATGAAAACCACACCGGCGAGCGCAAGCTCACCGAAGCGCAGATCGCCGTACATTGGAAGGAAGAAGAGTACTTCCAACCTCCCGCCAAATTCATAGGCCAGGCCAATCTCAACGATCCGGCCATAGTCGAAAAATTCAGCGAGAAGCATTTTCCCGAATGTTTCCGCGAATACGCCGACCTGCTTGACTGGGACCAGTATTGGCACACCACCCTGGATGCCAGCGAACCACCTTTCTGGAAATGGTTTGTCGGCGGCAAACTAAACGCCTGCTACAACTGCGTCGATCGGCACCTTGAGAAACACAAAAATAAGGCCGCGCTTATCTTCGTTCCCGAACCAGAGCAAGAATCCGCCACGGTTATCACCTATCAGGAACTTTACCGCCGCGTGAATGAAGTCGCTGCCATGCTCCGCGATTTCGCCAAGTTAAAAACTGGCGATCGCGTCACCATTCACATGCCCATGATCCCTGAGCTTCCCATCACTATGCTCGCCTGCGCACGTATTGGCGTTGTGCATTCTGTAGTCTTTGGAGGCTTCAGCGGTGAAGCCTGTGGCTTGCGAGCCGCGGACTCTGGCAGCCGCGTACTCATTTATGCCGACGGTTATTTCAGAAACGGCAAGTGGGTCGATCACAAAGGCAGTGCCGACATCGCCGTGCAAACGGCGGCAAAAGAAGGACAGCACATCGACAAAGTTCTAGTCTGGCGGCGCTATAGCGGAAAATACAATTCCGAATCGCCCATGATCATGAAGCGCGATTTTTTTGTCGATGAAGTTTTAAAGGATTATCGCGGCCACATCGTGGAACCCGTTTCCATGGATGCCGAGGCTCCCCTGTTCCTGATGTACACCAGCGGCACCACCGGCAAGCCGAAGGGCTGCCAACATCGCACTGGCGGCTACCTCGCCTACGTAACCGGCACGTCAAAGTTTTACCAGGACATTCATCCCACCGACGTCTATTGGTGCATGGCTGATATTGGATGGATCACCGGCCACTCCTACATCGTGTATGGCCCCATGGCCTTGGGAGCCACCAGCGTTTTGTACGAGGGAGTTCCCCAATTCCCCGACGCCGGAAGGCCCTGGCGTATCGCCGAACGCCTGGACGTTAACATTTTTCATACATCTCCAACCGCAATTCGCATGCTTCGCAAAGCCGGCGGTGACGAACCCCAAAAATATAACTATCACTTCAAGCACATGACCACCGTGGGCGAGCCCATCGAACCGGAAGTCTGGAAGTGGTATCACCAGGTCGTGGGCAAAGGTGAAGCCGTCATCGTCGACACTTGGTGGCAAACTGAAACCGGCGGTTTCTTGTGCACCACCAAACCCGCACTCGACCCAATGAAGCCTGGCAGCGCGGGACCTGCGGCGTTGGGAATTTATCCGGTAATTTGGGACGAGAACGGCAATGAAGTCACCGCTGGTTCCGGAAACGCCGGAAACATTTGCATTCGCAATCCGTGGCCTGGAATCATGCAGACCATCTGGGGCGATCCGCAACGCTTCGTCAATCAATACTACAAAAAATATAACGAGCATCCGCACAGCAAAGACTGGCGCGATTGGCCCTATTACGCGGCCGATGGCGCGGTTTTGCCTGCCGACGGTTATTACCGCATTCTTGGGCGCGTCGATGATGTGATCAACGTCGCGGGACACCGCCTCGGCACCAAGGAACTGGAATCCGCGTGCTTAACTATCCCAGAAATTGCCGAAGCCGCCGTCGTGCCAGTAGTGGACGAAGTAAAAGGTCGCGTGCCCGAAGTTTACGTTTCGTTGAAACCCGGAATTCCGCCAAGCAAAGCGGTGCAGGACAAAATCATTTCAACAATAGAAACCATGATCGGCAAAATCGCGCGTCCGAAGAAAATTCACATCGTGCCCGACATGCCCAAGACCCGTTCCGGCAAAATCATGCGCCGGGTACTGGCTGCCATTTCCAATAATCTGGATACCGGCGACATCACCACCCTAGCCAATCCGGATATCGTCGCGCAAATTCGAGAGTTGGTGCAGGGCCGCGGTGTCGGTCCCCTGAAAGATGGCCCGGAAGACATTAAGCGTTTCGGAGAAGAAACTTAGGCCCGGCGTAAGGCAACTACGGAGGCCCCGCTACTCCCGTCTTTTGCTGTTTATTGTGAGTCAGAATCGGTCTTGGCGGTTGTCTCTGGTTTTGCCTTGGACTTGTCGGATGTTGTCTTCTTCGTTTTTGGAGCGCCTGAATCCGCTGGCCGCTTGTCTTTCTGTTTCGGCTTGGTTGAATCTTGACCGTTCGCAGCGGTAGCCTTCGCTTTGCCTTTTTCCGCCAACGAATCTGCCACTGGAGCCTGCGCGCCTTGCGCCGCCACCGAGACACCGGCTGAAACGGAATTCCCCGCTGGCATCACAGTCTGAGACGGGTTCACCTGCGCCGCCGGTTGAGCCACGCCGACACTAGCGCCCGCCGCGCCACATCGTGCCTGAACTTGGCTCAGTAATTCTGCATCGAGCAGTGCGTCTTGCCACCGCGCGGAACAAACCTGCCCCGCTGACAACCCGCTAGCCCCATGCATCTCCGCTCCTGCCAGATTGGCGCCGGAAATGTCCGCTCCACGCATCAACGCCCCGCTCAGAAACGCGCTCCGCAGATCGGCGTTTTTCAAATCGACATCCAAAAGGACCGTGCCCTTCATCTGGGCTCCGGCAAGATTTCCTCCGCCAAGCTTCGCCGAAGACATATCCGCATCCTGCAGATTTGCAAAAGAAAGCATGGCGTTATCCATTTTTGTATCGCGCAAATCCGTCCGTGAAAGATCCGTTCTCAGCAATCGTGCGCTCCGCAGCGTAATCCCATACATCGTGGCTCCCGAAAGCTTGGCATTCGACAAATCCGCATTGTCGAAATTCCCATACGAAAGATCGGAGCCGCGAAGATCCGTGGAAACAAATTGAGCGCCAACGGCATTGGCCGACACCAGAACTGAGCGGTTAGCCTGCGCTCGATTGAAATTGGCCGAACGCATCGTCGCTTCCCTCATGTTCGCACCGCGCAAGTCCGCCTCTGAAAGGTATGCGCCCTCCAGATCGGCGCGCCAAAGCTTGGCATTCATCAGAAAAGACCGGTAAGCGCGTGCGAAGCGCAAATTCATCTGATTGAGTTTCGCGCCCGGCGCATCCGCCATCCCCGCTTCCGTCCAATTGCCCGCGGCTGGCGGGGTGGACATAACCGCCTCAGTCAGGTCTGCATAAGGACGATAGCCCACGCTCTGAAATAGTTCCGAGGCCCAGCGCCGAATACTCGCCGAGGACTGGTCAGAAGCAATGTCTCGATCCGCCGGCAATCCCCGAATCACCCCCACCGAAATCATCAGCAAGACACCGCCGGTGATCAGCGCCGCGCGCATGGTCAACAGCGCGAGGCGAAAGAAAGTCTTTGATTTTGCGATTCGGATTTCCCCAGATCGTAACACCCGGGAAACGATATCCGGCAAGCCCGTGGCGGTCGCCACTGAAACCGTGATCAGCAGGACTTGCAGCAGCGTTCCGCGAAAATCCTGACGCACCAGGTAGCGCACCCAGAAAAGCAGCAACGTGCCGGGCACTACCCAATAGCCCAGCATCATGGAAATTCCAGTTTCCAATACCGCCAGTGGCGAACGGCCATCTCGTGGCCATCGAAAATGCTTGCGTATCAATCCCATCAAGAACCACGGACCATCTCGTTCCGGCGTCTGTCCATCCGGAAAAACGGCCGGAAGGGCTGCAATACTTCCCCATAGGCGCAGCAGCAAAAAATGAAAACGCAGATACAACGCAAATAGCACCAGCGGCGCGCCAAGATAAAAACCCGTCATAGGCAGCGCATTGCCAAGATGTAGAAGCGGCAAAGCCGACGCATTCAGCAGCAGGCGCACATCGGTGGTAAAAACAATCATCAGGCAGCAAATGACGCTCACCGCCAGCGTCGTGAAATAAAAAACCCTCGCTATTTTACTGGCTTCCGCAATCGGGTTCGTGCTGCTGAATTCCGCCACCGACTCCGGCAACAGCGCATCGAAAAGATTTGTGCCGCCAAGCCTGCCAACCCACAGTCCTTCCGCGCCGTATAAAGTCGCGCCCATAAGACTCGCGCCGCGCAGCTCCGTGCCCAACAAGATCGTCTCGCGCAAATCAGCGTGAACGAGATTCGCTCCTCGCAGATTCGCCATCGATAAATCCGCGCCAGCCAAATTCGTCTTCGTCAAAATTGCGTCTTGCAGGTTTACCCCGGTCAAGTCCGCGCCGGCGAGATTGGCTCCCGTCAAATCGGCTTTTACGCCCGCCTCGCCTCCGGATTCCACCCACATTTTGTGTTCATCCAGAATTTGCGCGAGTTCAATCAGGGGAATGCTCGAGGGTTGTATCGCCTCGGAAGTCAAATCAAAAGGATACGCATCGGAATCCTCAGAGCTATGCACATCAGAAGATTGCACACCAGGGGCATGATTCGGGGCGGTCACGCTGCCTGCGTCGGCCGAACCCTCTGCGTCAATCGGTTTCGCAGGCTGCTCTTCGAGCGCTGCCAGCATCTCCAATTTATCGATTTCGTTCTGAGATATTTCGGGTTGATCCGGTTCCTGAATTTCACGAAGCGTTCCCGGCTTCGTGGCAGGCTCATTCGCAATAGACATCTTTTTCCCCATTCGTTTTCCGTTCCGCCTGGTTCATCATCTCTTATGCATCACTCGTTGTCGCCTGACCCAAAGTACAGGAGGCGCACAGGTAACAACTCACAATCAACGGCTGGCCGGTGGTATTAGGAATCGAGGCGGGAGTTAAACCGAGATGTGGATCGCGTAATAAAAAATAGAGCCGGGGCGCTTCGCTGAGGGGCCAAGGAACCCCGGCTTATCCTGCCCGCCTCCGCAGTGTGCGAGCAAGAAACTTGTTACCGCAGAAGACTCTCAAACTTGGGCAGCCAGCAGTCGGGGGACAACATCTGCTCGCCGAATTTCGTCACGCCGGAGAAAAAATGCGCAGCGTTGCCGCCGGCCATCCGGGAAAAGTTAAACACCAACCAAACTATTAGACGCGCTCTTCTTCACCGCGCAGGAATTCGTAGCGCTCAATCGCAGCCACTACGCCTACGGCGCCCTCTTCACGCGGTTCGGTACGCTGTACCCGGCCAAGACACCGCACACGCACTGGACCTGCCAGAGTAATTTCGTTTGGAAGCGTCAGGAGTATTTCAACTGCAGATCCTTCTTTTACATCTTTTTGAAGGAAGAAATATACCCCGCGGGAGCTGACATCGCGAGATTCTGTACTTGTTTCACCAACGGCCGCACCTGTAGTCCAACGAACGGTGAGCGGAAGGCGCATGGAAAAGCGCTGGGTAGTGCGGCGTTCTGAGCCGGTCAAAGCGGGACCTCCTGATCGAATGAGAGTTTATCCGGGTATCACATTGGGAACAATAGGACTGTGGGTACAAAAGAATTCACACCCTGGCGGGTACCAATGTACTAGAACGGACCTTCGAACGCCTTATTTTCGCGCTTTGCACTTTTGAAGCGATCGTACCCAACGACCTTGCGTGCAAAATCGCTTCGATGATCACGCTCGCCTTGGTTAATTTCGCGTGGGCAGCTTTTTGCGATTAGCATTGCAGCAATCTGAACGTACCGGTTTGCCCGGCACTCATATAACCCTCGGGTGGGCCCCCGGCCAACACCACGCGTAAATGATGTGAGAAGTGTTCAGACAACAGATTCGCCGCACCAAGAAACCTATGTCTGATCAATAAGTCTGTGGTGGATTGCGTATAGTGCAAGCTCTAAGCGGTCGGAAACCCCGAGTTTATCGAAGATGTTGTGCAGGTGGTTCTTCACCGTTTGTTCGCTGATGAACAATTTCTCGCCGATCTCTTTGTTACGAAACCCTTGCGCCACCAACTGAACGATCTCTTTCTCACGATCGCTCAGCAGCGGCTTCTCTCGCCGCGGCCCCGACTCCGAAGACTTGGAGAACGCCTTCATCACCTCGGCGGTCATGCGATTATCGAGCCAAATCTCGCCCGCAAAAACGCGCTGAATACTTTTCACCAGCAAGTCGGTAGCGGACTGTTTCAAAACGACACCACGAGCGCCCAACCGCATTGCACGCACCACGTCGCGATCGTCTTCCGCAGCCGTTAAAACAATGACGCGTGTCGGCAGCGTGTCGAAATTGACCTCTTCGAGCACTGCCAAGCCGTCTTTATCCGGCATGCGCAAGTCCAACAGGAGTATGTCCGGCTTCAATTTAGTGAGCAGCTTGATGCACTCCACGCCATTCTGCGCTTCTCCGACGATGGACATATCCTCATCGGAATCCAGCAGTTTGCGGAGGCCGTCGCGAAAAATCGCGTGGTCGTCCGCGAGGAGGACTCGTATTTGTTGTTTAGTTTTTGCCATGTCAACCGAGCGGAATTTCGATGATTAGCCGCGCTCCATGTCCAGGGTTCGATTCCACCGTCAGAATCCCCCCGACAGTCCGCGCACGCTCCTTGATGGAGATGGGTCCCAACCGCAGGCGGTCCAGTTCGTCTCCGGTGAATCGTCCTGCGAAGCTGAAACCTTCGCCATTGTCGTCGACGACTAACACCAGGGCGCTGTCATCCTGTGACAGTTTTACCACGACATGGGAAGCCTTAGCATGCTTTTTTATATTGTTAAGTGCTTCACGATATATCTGGAAAATCTCCCTGCAAACACGGTCAGGGGCGTGAATTTCAGCCGAATCGATCAGCAGGTCCAGCGCTACGATGGATTCATTGCGGTAGCGCTCGGCAAATCCCCGCATCAAATCGACTAAATCCGCGCTTTGCACCCGTAAAGGCCGTAAGTCGGTCACCAGGTGCCGCAGCTCCGCGGACTCATTTCGCACCGTTTGTTGCAACGCCGCCAAGCTGGTTGCCGACTGCTCGGGTGAGGCCGCCACACGGCGGCGCAGCACGTCTAGCTGTATCTCAATACTAAGCAAAGTCTGCAAGATACCATCGTGAAGATCGCGCGATATTCGGCTACGTTCGCCCTCAATGGCACGCGCGCGGAGGTGCCGTAACAGGAAGATATTCTCAAGCGCTGGACCCACGTGGCGGGCGATACGTTCCAGCCACGCCAGATCAGCTTTTTGAAAAGGCTTCCGGTGATCTCGTTGATTTATAAGGAAAATTCGCCCAGCCGGCTGGCCGGTTTGATCAAAGGTGACACTCATTAAGGAGCGCAGTTTCAGTTCTTGCTGAGTGGTCCCCGGCAGCCTCGGCAAAGTCTTCAATCTGCGATGGGTTGTGCGGTTCCAGCCAAAGCCTGAGCCCTCACCGTTCAGACCGTTCCAACACACCGTTGCGTCCATATCATCCAGGAGAAATCCGTCACAGCGCGATAGCGGCAACGCCTGAGGAATGAGCCGCTCACTTTCCCCGCCCTTCAGGCGCCACAAGAAAATACGCTCAAGATCGATGTCCCGGAACGCGAGCATGGCTTCCTCGGTGCGAAAAGCGTTAGCCAGCTCCTCCAGTAATAAACGCAAAGATTCGGCCAGCCCCTGATCGACCTGCATCGTGCCGGTGATACGCGACAAAAATTCGTTTTCCGCCACATAGCGGCGGCTCAAGTCACCTAGAAAAGCCAGTCCGCCGCCGGCTGCAAACGTAATCACCACCAGCGCCATCCAGCCGATCGCGCGTATCCAACCGATCTGCCCTTCAAGCGCCGTACGGACCACCAACGCCAGCGAAAGCACGCCCGCAATGGGAATCGCGGAGGTTAATCCCCAACGCGACCCGGATGCGTAGCACACAAATAAATACGGAAACCACAACGCTACGGAAAACGGGCTGATATACAGAAAGACGCCTAACGCCAAGAGGTCAACCGTGAGCGGCAAATGCCATGGTCGGCTACGAAAAGCCCATTCAGCAGGAATAGCCAAAAGTGAAATTATGAGGTACCCAATTAAGAAACTTAGAGCATAGTGCGGGTATGCCGTCGCCGGTTGTTCAATGACCGCTATCAGCGCCAGTAAGACGCTGATGGGCCGCGCATACACAATCTGCCGGCCAAAATTAAGGCGTTCGGTTTCGTGGGGGCTCATGCGTGGGCACGCCTGTCCTCGGTCGTAGTCTAACAAGCGAGTCCGCACCGAAAAGTACCGTTTAGTTCACAGTTTCCTGGATGTAAACGTTTCGTGAAGTCCGCACTCAACGTCAGCCCCCGTGCGGATAATCAGCAACATGGCAGGTGAGTGGCAGCCCTCGGGGACCCTTTACCGGCTCGGGGAGCATCGAAAGACAATCGTTCGACCAAGCTGGCAATCCCATTTGTGCCGCCGGCTTCTGTACTAACGGACAGGTGCCGTCTAATCGTTGACCTGACCTTCATGGAAACCCTGCGATAGCCCGCGTCAGGGTAAGCTTAAATTGCTGTTTCTAAGACGAACAAAGATGACTTCTCACTGTTCACGTTTATCTTGCAACGGGCCAGCCAAGCTGCGGCACCTCTTGGCGTTATTTTCTTTTGTGCTTGCGGTATTTGCGGCCCTGGCGTCCTATCCGCTGCCTGCCGCAGCCTCCCAAGAAGCCCGCAGCCAAGCATATCGCTTGATAACCCGCGACGAGGGCCTGGCCATCGTCGATGCCATCTCCGATCACCACCAGTCTCTGCGCGGCAAACGCGCTAAACCAGATTGCTCGCATCTGGTAAACGGTATTTACGACCTGGCCGGCTTTCCCTATCCCTATGCAAAATCCGCTGAGCTTTATCGCGGCCAGGCCAGCTTTGTTCGCGTTAACTCACCGCAACCCGGTGACTTGATCGTATGGCGCGGTCACGTAGGCGTGGTACTCGATCCCCGTCAACACTTCTTTTACAGCTCATTACGCTCTGGACTAGACACTGAGGATTACACGTCTGCCTACTGGCGCAGGCGGGGAACCCCGCGTTTCTATCGTTACCGCGCGGCCAACGACCCAACCATCCTCACTGCTCATCAGGCCACGCCGCGAAACGACCAGGAGAGCAACTTTAGAACTCAATTGATCAGTCAATCGATCGCGGACGAGCCCAGGACAAATGTGACATCACGAGACTCCTTAGAACCACTTCCAGCCAGCTATGACGACTCTCCAAATTCGCATGTTTCCAATGCGGACGAAATCTCCCAATCAACACCTTCCAGGACCGTAATAAATATTGGGAATAAAAAGCCCACGACCGAACAGGTCAAGGAAGCTATTTCCAAAATGTATCGATCTGTTTCTCAAGATTTGAATGCTGACTCGCTCCTGCACTCCAAATCGCCCGTGGCAATCTTCACTCAATTGCGTGTTGAGCGATTGGAGTTTAAAGGCAAGCATGGATGGGCTGACGTCGGCATCGATACCGAAGCACTTCTGACGTCAGGAAAGTTGGATAAACTCGCCCGCCACGATGAACAACACTGGGAAATGCAGCACGCCAAATCCGGATGGACGATTACCGCACCAACTCAGAATATCTACGTGCCGCGCGCATTCGCCCTGCGCATCTTCGCCCAACAACTAGCCCAGTTGACTGACCAAAGCCTTACCGACGTAACCGTTCGCGCGGCGTCCGAGGAAAGCCAACTCGCCTCCCTTCTGAACACTCTGCTGAACAAATAAATAGATAGTCGCGGTTTGTTGTTTTGGCGCTGAGACGCTCTGTCTTTACGCCGTTGTGTGACAGAAAGCTTAATTGCTAGAGTTAGAAAACCGAGGGCGTTTACATGCAAGGTAAACTGTGACCGATACCCACACTACTAAAACGGGTCTTGAACCTATCCCCCCGCTCGATCTAAAAGCGCAATGGCTCTCCATCAAAGGTGAAATCTCAGCTGCCATCAACGCAGTCGTGGAATCGCAACAATTTATTCTCGGACCGCAAGTTCAGGCGCTCGAGGAAGAAGTCGCCGAATATTGCGGCACTAAATTCGCCGTCGGAGTGGCCTCCGGCACTGACGCTTTAATTCTCGCCCTTCACGCTGCCGGCGTCCGTTCCGGCGACGAAGTGTTAATGCCTACTTTCAGTTTCATCGCCACCGCGGACTCCGTCTCGCTCCTCGGTGCCGTTCCCGTTTTTGTTGACATCGATCCGTCGACATTCGCCATCGATCCCGCTCAACTTGAAGCAAAAATTACCCCGCGCACACGCGCGATCATGCCTGTTCATCTCTATGGACATCCCGCGGATATGGATCCCATAAACTCCATCGCTCACCGTCACAACCTGAAAGTCATCGAGGACAATGCTCAATCCATCGGCGCCAAATATAAACATCGCAAAACCGGCTGCCTCGGCGATCTCGGATGCATCAGCTTTTTCCCCAGCAAAAACCTGGGAGCATACGGCGACGGCGGCATGATCGTCACCGATTCCGAAGCCTATTCAAAACACTTGCGCGTGCTGCGCAATCACGGCAGCGCCAAAAAATACTACGCTACCGAACAGGGATGGAATAGCCGCCTGGACGAAATTCAGGCCGCCATCTTGCGCGTTAAGTTGCGGCATCTCGATAATTGGGGAGCGGCTCGTCGCAAAAATGCCAACTCGTACAGCCAATTACTAAAAGCCGTTCCAGGAGTTATCACGCCAGTCGAAGCTCCCTGGGCGGAACACGTCTATCATCAATACACCATTCGCTTACGGAATCGCGACCATGTTCAATCTGCATTGACCGAGCAATCCATCGGCGCCACAGTTTACTATCCAACGCCTATGCACCTGCAGCCGGCTTTCGCCCAGCTTGGCTATCACCAAGGAGATTTGCCATACGCTGAAAATGCGGCCAATGAGATTTTATCGCTGCCCATCTATGCCGAACTCACCAGCGAGCAAATTCATCGCGTCGTCGCAGCCATTGCAGCGGCGGTTCGTTAACGCATTCACGGGATGGCTCAATATTGAATCCGCTGCCGTGACTTATTCTAAGAAGCAACTCGGATGTAGAATCTAAACCGTGGACGATCGTAGATTAACAATCGCAGCGCGCTTCCTTCTTGGCGTTTTTGTGCTCCTCCTCATCGTCTCGACAGCGCGGCAAGCTGTCGCATCCTACCACTTCCGGCAAAATCTGCCGGATGCTTTGCAAAAGGCAATGACCTGGGAACCCGCGAATCCGGTATATCCCGCCGCACTCGCACATCTGGTTCACTTGTACGGTCAAAACCCAGATCCCGATGCGGTAATCCGTCTCTATCAAACCGCGGTGCACCTATCTCCCTTCGATGCAGGCCACACCGCCGATCTCGCCCAAGCCAACGACTGGGCCGGACGCACTGATGTCTCGCTTCTACTTTTTCAGCGAGCCCAGCAACTTTTCCCCAATTCACCGGAGATCAATTGGAAGCTTGCGAATTTTTATGTTCGCTCCGGTAATAACAACGATGCCTTGCCCCCACTCAAAAAAATACTCTCCTCCAACATCATCGAGAAAAATCAAATCTTCGCGCTTTGCGATCACGCCGGCATCAATTCCGTGACTGTACTCGATAAACTCCTCTACCCGAACATTCCAACGTATTTCGCTTACCTCAATTTTGAAACGCAGCACGGCAATTTTTCCGCTGCGCAAGAAACCTGGAATCGTTTGCTTACGTTTAATTCGCCATTCGAAACCAAGGACGCCCTTCCCTTCCTCGACACCTTGATCAGAGCCCATGAACTTGATCGTGCTTCCCAGGTATGGGCCTCCCTCGTCTCCCGCTTTCCAGATCGCATCCCTTCACCGGCTTCCGCCAATAACTTGATCACCAATGGCAACTTGCAAGCCGATATTCTCGATGGCGCCTTCGATTGGCGCGTCTTCCCGGCAAAGGGCGTCGCCGTCAACCAGGATTCTGCAGGCCCAACCGCCGACTCCCGCTCCTTGCGCATCGAGTTCGACGGAACACAAAATCTTTACTATGGCTCTGTACTTCAATTCGTTTCCGCTCAACCTCACACTAAATATACGTTTTCAGCCTTCACCCGCTCCCAAGCCATCACCACTGAGGCAGGTGTAGGCGTACAAATTTCCGACGGTTATGATCCCAATAAAATTCTGGGCTCAACAGATCCGCTCATCGGCACAACACCATGGTCAGAGCAATCATTTTCTTTCGAAACGCCCCCCGACACTCGTTTGCTCATCGTGAGAATTGTCCGCTCCCCCAGCCAAAAACTTGATAGCAAGATCGCCGGCGCTTTCTGGCTTAGCCGTGTTTCCCTCGCCGCACGCCCCGCCCCGCGGTCTCTCTGACCGTATCCAGACCACGCTATTTGACCTAGTTTAGGTACGTTCGTACCTTGAAGCCCCCAGTTCCGCACGCGTATACTTGACCGCGAGCACTCCTGCGTCCACAGCCAGTGCCAATCTTCGGAGCCTGGTTATGCCAGATTCACTACCGCAGATGCCGTCGAAAGGTCCTTTGACCACCGAACGTCGCCAAAGCCCTCGTCATCCCGTCAGGCCCACCGAATACATTGAAATCGGTGACAGTAACGGCGGCATTATTCTCGACATCAGTGACGGCGGAATGGCGGTAGCCTCGGCCCAAGCGTTGGTTGGTAAGCAGACCCTTACTCTTCCGTTTTCAGCTTCCGCGCACCAATGAAACCATCGAAACCTCCGGCGAAATCAACTGGATTGGAGAAACCAAAAAACGCGCCGGTGTGCGTTTCGTCGATCTTCCTCTTGCCGCCCGCAAACAAATTCAGAAATGGATCGATTCGGAAATTTCTGGGCACACCAATGGCGATAAGAAACCCAATGGTTCAGCTGTGGCTTCGCCATCGCCGAAAATTCCTCAGGAATTCCGCGCCGCGAGCCATCAGGAAAGCAAACCACAGCCCACACCCATAATCCCCCAAAAAATCTGAATCCGTTTTCGTCCGCGCTCTCAAGCCCCCTGGACGAGCCCGAAGTAGAAGAGTCCGAGCCCCAGGACGAAGAAAAGACCGTTGCCACCGCGAATGCCGAGCCGCCCCCAGAAAGACGCGCTCAGCGTCGCCTCCCCATGACTGCCTCCACCTACGTGCAACTCAGCGATGGTAACGGCGGTCTCATGGCCAACCTTAGCAAAATTGGCTTTTCCGTTCGTGCCGCAAAGATACTCGAGTCCGATCAGCTTCCCGTAGTTCGCTTTCAATTGCCTGACGCCCGCGATTTTGTTGAGTCATCGGCCTGGATCGTTTGGAAGAGTCCCTCGAAAAAAATGGTCGGCGCCCGTTTCGAAAATTTGTCGGACGAAGCGCAAGCCCAGATCGCTCAATGGATCGATTCGCAGCCGTTGCCTAAGACCGCGTCAATCAAAAATCCGCTTTCTAGAACTCAACTCTTTCCAAACCCACTCGCCAATAGTCCCCGCGAACAGCATCAAGAAATTTCGCCCCTGACAAAGACCCCGGCGCCCGTAACCGCGCTGCCCGTAACATTGATGGCCGCAGACTCGGTCCCTGTCCCTGCTTATATTTCCCCGTTGGCTATATCACTGGATGCACAACCTGCAACTCCATCCCCGAACAATCGATCATCCGTGCGATCGCAGCCACCCTTAGCAGCAAAAGTGCCGCCCATCGCGCCAACCAAAAAGTCACCTCCGACAAGCGAGAAAACCCTCGCGCCCGTTCCAGCTATGATTCCCGCGCCTTCGTCCACCAAACCGGCCCCGTTTGCGTCCGCTCCAGCATTGCTCCAGTCACAAAAACCCCTCTCCGCGCCGCTGTCAAACCGCGCGACGGTCACCCCGGTAGAACCAACCAACAAAGCGCTGAACCTAGCATCTCCGCCAGCGTTCGTGCCGCCGGTAGTCTCCCCACCTAATCCGAGCTGGCCAGCCGGCAAATCTCCTTCAACCGGGCCTTTCCCGGACGTTTCTCGCGGCTCAAAAAACCCATTGGATCGGTTCGCCGCAGGGCCAACATCAATATCGACGCCCGCCTTGCCAGTTGCCCCAGTTTTTACCCAGCCTGATTGGTCTGTCGCGCCTAAGAGACCGACAGGTAATTGGAAAATAGCTGCCATCATCCTGGTAATCGTTGGCACACTCTTGGGTGCTGCAACTCTTTTCCGAAGCAAAAAGCCTGGTACGCCGGTATCGCAGGAAACGACGCAGAATTCTTCTGCCGCGGCGAGCGTACCGGAAGCAACTTCTTCAGCGAGCCCAAACCCAGTGCCGGCAAACCACCCAACCACCTCAACAACTGCCTCCGCTTCGAATTCACGAGTCATCCCGCGAATTTTATGATGAGCCCCGAAACACCACCCCCTCCAAAAGCGCACCTAAAAGTGATGAACAGTTCGTCGATGAACCACGTCCCACGCGTGCCCAAACTCAAATCTCCAACGCGCCCATTCAAAGCAGTGCTTCCGCCTCGCGCAGCGCCGGTGAACAGCCTTCTGCATCCGCGCCCACATCGATTCAAAGCAGCGCTGATCGTAATCTGAACCAGCCCGTCGAACAAAATTCCGGCTTCCCTGAAGTTGTTCACCACGTGCAAACCGCTCCAGCCGGGTTTTCCAACGCAAATGCCCAACCCGTCGCGGCCGCAGATTCCCCATCCGCATCACCTGCGCCTGCCGCATCTCGTAATCAACAACCGGACGCTAATCTCGCTTCCGTCGCCGCCGTCACAGAAAACTCTTCGACGCGCACGGCCGATACCCAGAACAATAATTCTTCGCAGCGCACTACCTCCGCCTCCACCAATCCATCGCCCGCAAGTGCAGCCCCAGCTGCCTCCACAACCGCCGCCATTCCGAATCCGGTCCCAACCGTCTCAGTCTTTTCTCGCTTCCGTACCATTCGCAACACCTCCGATGCCGCCCGCCCAGCCGGCTCTGATCTTCAGATTGGACGCTTGAAGAGCGGACCTACCCCGCCTTACCCGATCGAGGCGCAGCGCCAGCAAATTCAGGGAACGGTAGAACTGGAGGTTCTCGTCGGTGCAGACGGGACCATTCAGTCCGTCCATTTGGTCAAGGGTCCTCCCGAATTAGCCAGCGCCGCAATGGGCACCGTTCGTTCCTGGCAGTACGGGCCAACCACCCTTGGCGGCCATCCGGTGGAGACGGACCAATCCATCTACTTCACATTTAAACTCACAAAATAATTTGGAATTTTTAGCTTGATCGAAGAAGCGTTCTCTTAGGAACTTCTGAAGTTTTTGAAGTTTGCTTTGCGCTACGGCGTCGACGGGCTCACCGAAGAATGCCCATGCCCGGCCCCCGCAACTCCTGCGGCGATTCCCACCGCGCCGCCGGCAATCACGCCAATCAAAATATATTCCTTGGTCTTGTCGTTGTGTTGCACCGGCGGTACTGGAGCCTCGGGCGGCGGTTGCGTTGTGGAAGGCTGCTCAGCGGGATTTGGCTTGGCTTCCGGCGGTGGCGTTTGTTTCGGCGCGGCCACCGGCGCCGCTCCCGCCGCCTTCGCTATATCCAATTCACCGGACGGCAAAATGTTGACCGACTCTCCCGATTGCAAAACGCGCCCGGTAGCGCCTTCCAGCGGAATCAACCCCACGCTGCCTTCCAAGCATGTGACGGTAAAGGACCCATCCCCGTGTCGTACTACTTGCGAAGTCGACTGTTGCGCCTCAATCACTGGCGCCATCACATAATTTCCCACTCGTAGCGAAACATCTGTCGCGCCATTAAAGGAATTCATCACCACCGATCCCGCCTTCAATTCCGCGGAGTATCGCGGGTCCGGAGGGAAAACCATCTCGCTATTCGAAAGAATCTTGAACGCGCCTTTCCCGCTTACCGAAAAGGCCGCCAACCCCATGTCACCAGTCTTCAGCGTATCGCCCGGAAAAATAGTCAAGTCCGCCGGTGCCGGCACGCCGTTAATAAATACAGGTCCCACCGTCGTCATCGAGCCCAGCGCTTGATTCTGCGCCTTCCGCGCAGCCCGCGGCGCGCCCGCCATCAGTGGCAGAGCACAAAACAATCCCGCCGCCAGCAGCGCCACTCTCATCGACGTATTCACCCGTCGCGCCAAGATTCGCCTCAAAATTTCACCACTCACAGCTCGTATTAATCACCTAAGATGTAGCACCAGCCAAGCCAATTGTCTACCAGCTTTGCTACTGACCAGCGTCAGTTTTATCTCCCGCGCCAGTCATCTTCAATGCCGCCTGCCTGCACCTTTGGCAGGCCTGCCTGCACCTTTAGCAGGCCTGCCCGGCTATTAGGACGCTCTGCGCCCACCTTTCTCCTCTGCGCAAACGCACCCTTTTGCGGTATTGTTTTCAGTGCGTTCATCAACGTTCGCGCCACCCATGGACCCAAGGACGATGACCACGCGCTGCTCATGAAGATCCTGCACATCGTCAAAACCGCCACCGGAGCAACCTGGGTCTACCATCAGGTCCGCGTGCTGCGCTCCTTAGGCTTTGAAATAGTAGTCGCCCTTCCCTCCGCCACTGCAGGCCTCGCACCCAAGTATCAAGAAGCAGGCGCCACCGTAATCCCCCTAAATCTCGACGTCCCCACCAAGCATCCCTGGCAAATCCCCGCCGTACTCAAATCCTGCCGAGCCCTGGTCAAATCCGTGCGCCCCGACATCATCCACACCCACCACGTCGGCACCACTCTGGTAGTCCGAGCCGCCCTGGGCAAATCCTCCCACATCCCCCGCATCTTCCAGGTCCCCGGAACCCTTCACCTCGAACACCCTTTCTTCGCCCGTCTCGATACTTCTTCAGCAGGCCCTCGCGACCATTGGATTGCTGCCTGTCGGTGGACTCAGCGTAAGTATCACCAACTCGGCGTATCGCCTCAGCGTGTATCTCTGTCTTATCTGGGAACTGATCTGCGCATATTTAATCCTACGCGCCGGAATGTATTGCGCCGTGAATTGGGCCTTGCACCGGACACTCCCTTAGTAGGAATGGTCTGTTACATGTACGCGCCCAAGCGCTTCCTCGGCCAAACCGTCGGCTTAAAAGGCCACGAAGACTTCATCGCCGCTTTCCCCATCGCAAAAAAGAAGCTCCCCAATCTCCACGGTGTAATAATCGGCGGCGCTTGGAACGGCGCAACAAAATATGAAAAACATTTGCGCGAACTAGGCCATCGCCATTGCAACGGCTATTTAACTTTTGCAGCCACGAGGTCTGACATTCCTTATGTGTATCCAGATCTCGATTTGGCCGTTGTGCCTTCTCACACCGAAAACATTCCATTTGCAGCCATCGAAGCCCTTTTGAGCGGGGTCCCTGTAGTCACCACAAATGTTGGTGGACTCCCGGATTTGGTTCAGGAAGGCATCACTGGCCGACTCGTGCCACCGCGAAATCCCCAAGCAATTGCCGACGCCATCGTCGGCTCCCTGCAAAATCGCGCGCAAGCGCGTCAACTGACCATCAAAGGCAAGGAACTTGCTCGGCACCTTTTCGACGTCGAAAGAACCGCCAATGAAGTCGCACAGATTTACACCACGCTTAAGCCCAAAGCCGCATAAGCTGGTCATGACTTTACTTCGATCCAATAATCTCAGGGTGCTTGGACAACTATTTTGTGTCGAAGGTTCGAAATAACGTGGCCACAAACTCTGCGCGCGAAAGCATCTACACCGACGGCTCGTACCTTGCGAAAACAGGCGGCACTTGGCATCTGGAAGATTCGCTATTCAAGGCCCAACGCGTAGCCTCGATGTTGGCGCGGCACGATGAGATTAAACCCAATACCATTTGCGAGATCGGCTGCGGCGCGGGAGGCATTTTAGCCGAACTTCAAAAGATGCTTCCCAGCGACATCTCGTTCACCGGCTACGACATTAGTCCTCAAGCCCACGCTCTCAGCGCAAAGTTGTCGAATCCCCGCTGTCAATTTATCCTCGGCGATGCTTTTGCCGACGCCTCAAAATACGATCTGGTGTTAGCGATGGATGTTATCGAACACATCGAAGACTACTTTTCCTTTCTGCGCCATAGCCGGCAAAAAGGAGACTGGAAGCTTTACCATATCCCGTTGGATGCCTATGTTAGTGGGATTTTGCGAGGGAACAATAGCTGGCATAGTGCCGGCCATTTGCATCTTTTTACCGTTGAGACTGCGCTAAATTCACTCCGACATACAGGACATACCGTCATTGATTGGGTCTTCACCGACGTTGTTGTCGCTACTGCTCGCAAGACGACTCGAGAAAAATTAGCCAATTTACTCCGGCGTCCGCTAGCCAAGTTCAGTACCAAGTTGGTAGCCCGGTTGATGGGTGGTTATTCAATGCTAGTTCTTGCGAAGTGAACGCTCAGTGAACCGAGTACGATAGCGCCGATTTCCTGGGAGATCTGTGAGCAGTACAGAAAATACCATCGCGATAGGGACCCATCGGTTTCGAAAGAGTGTCTCCATACCTGCTGCGCGTCAAGCCCATAAGGCAGGTGATTATGTCCTTTCTTTCATCTGTGTATGCGCCGCCGCGCTCATTTTCGTGATTCTTAATCATTCCGTACTGCATTGGTTCCTGCTTCCACTCATAGCATGTGGCGTATTGTCAGGGACCGACGTTATTCGATGGATACGCGGTCGGCTCGACCTATTTGACCCCAAGGCCGTGATTGGTTTCTTGGCATTTTACGGGTGCTTCATCACACCCATTCTTCACGTGGTTTGGGACAGATTTGGGGTAAACGATGATTTTCCTCTCTGGGGAGATTGGCGAACTTGGCTAGGAGCGATGGCTGCTTTGAATGCTGTCAGCTTACTGGCCTACCGAACAGCCCACAATTACGCTTTCAACTGGAGCGCTAAGTCGTCTACAAAATGGGAGATTGACAGGAAAAAATTTCATTTATTCTTTTCCCTCGCCACAGTTTGCTCGATAGCCGGGGTTTATACATTTTTCTCAGTACTAAACGGCATTCCTGGCATGGTGAAGTCCTTCGAGGAAAATCTGCAAGCTTACACGGGCAAAGGTTGGTTGTTAGTATTTGCTTGGCCGCTGTCAGTTCTCTGCTTCATCATTCTTATTTTTACGTGGACTAACCGACAAAGGCTCGGCCGTCGACCTGCCTCCATCGGGATTATTCTCGTTTGTGCATTTGGGATAAGCCAGTTCATCTTGATGGGATGGTACGGCAGCCGTTCAGCAACCATTTGGGCCATGTTCTGGATGGCAGGAATTATCCATTACAGAGTTAATCGTTTATCGCGAAAGGTTGTTGCTGCTGGATTAGTTTTCTTGATCGCCTTCATGTATTTCTATGGCTTTTACAAAGAGCAAGGGCGCAGCGGATTCGGCATCATCGAAACTCCCGCCACATGGCTTCAACCAAAGGGATACCAGCGAGATATAAAACTCTTATTGCTGGATGATCTTGCTCGCGCAGATGTGAATGCCTACATGCTTTATAACTTGGTTAAATTTCCCAAAGACTATGATTACAGGTGGGGCCTCACCTACCTGGGGGCACCAACGTTTTTAGTACCGAGATCTCTTTGGCCGAATCGTCCGAACTATAAGGTCGATGCTGGGACGGAAGCAACGTTGGGCAAGTCGTCCTCTTACGATTCAACGCGCGTGTACGGAATTACGGGCGAAGCCTTACTTAATTTCGGCCCTTGGGGCGTCGTTCCATTATTTGTCCTATACGGGGCGTGTTTGGGCTGGTACCGCCGCAAACTAACCAGTTGGGACATTTCGGATGCACGCTTGTTTCTAGCCCCTCTCGTAACAATTTTATTTGTCGCTGCATTCATTTCTGATTCAGACAACGTCCTCTTTCTATTCGTAGTGGACGGCTCGCTAATCACAGCTGCTTTCTTGATGTCAATTAAAAGAGCGCGACCTTCCACATCCAGGGTAATCCATCCGCTTTTTAGTCCCCGTCTCCATGAAAACAAATAACGCCTTGCACCATTCAGTTCCGCACCGAACTGAGTCAGTTCCCTTCGATCGCCACTACAAACGACTTTTAATGGTCAGCGAGGAGCATTATTCCAGGTCTAGGTCTGGAGCCATCTATGCCAGGGGACCGTCCAACTATTCGTTCTGGTCCAATTACCTAGGCGCATTCGATGAGGTGATCGTGCTCGCTAGGGTTAGACCTATCCAAGGGCCTGAAAACGACGGTCAGCGCGCAGACGGCCCTAACGTTTTAATTCGTTCATTGCCGGATTACGTTGGGCCGGTGCAACATTTCCTAAACCAACGCATATCGCGGAGGGTTGCTCGTCAAGCCATCAAGGACTGCGACGCATATCTGCTACGGGTGCCTGGACTCGTAAGTCGACTGGTTTGGCATGAATTGTGCAAATTAAAAAAGCCCTACGCAGTCGAAGTTTTAGGAGACCCCTGGGAGGCTCTGAAGCCTGGAACATGGCCCGGCATCTTTAGGCCGGTCTATCGATATCTGGGTATGCACCAAATGAAACGTACTTGTGACTGTGCCATGGCCGTCAACTATGTCACTTCCGGGACCCTACAAAGACGTTATCCCCCGTCCAAAGACGCTTATGCCATCTCATTCTCCGATGTAATGCTGCAAACAACGGAGATTAGCCCTCACATCCTCGAGAAACGAAAGACACGACTCCGTGATACACCTTGGCGCAAAGTAGGACATGGCCCCGCAATCAGAATCGGGTTTGTCGGCAGGTTCTTGTTTTACAAAGGTCCTGACGTAATACTTCGTGCTGCTGGTCTATGCCGCAACCATCTCAATTTTCGACTGATCATGATTGGCGAAGGCCGTCATCTTGGCAACATGAAAGCACTCGCAAGCAAGTTGGGTGTCCAGGACTACGTCGACTTCGCCGGTGAGCTTTCATCCGGAACCTCGATTTTTGAGTTCCTCGATTCTATCGATCTGTTCGTCATGCCTTCTCGCGCGGAGGGCTTGCCTCGCGCCCTCGTCGAAGCTATGTCCCGGGGATGCCCGTGTATCGCAAGTGCGGTGGGCGGAATTCCCGAACTTCTTGAAGAAAGTGAGTTAGTTCCCGCTGGTTCCCCTGAAAAGTTGGCGAAACTAATCTTACAGGTCGCTTCAGATTCCGATCGCTTGCTCGTCATGAGTGCACGCAACCAAGCCAAGGTGGCTCAATTCAATCCGCAAAAGCTAAACGAATCTCGCCGCGCGTTTCTTGAAGAGGTAATGCGCCGCTCCTCTTTATGAAGCCTCACAACCCGACGGCATGACCAACGCCACGCTCCGGCGCATTCTCATTTTTCTGCAAGGGGGCCGACTGCCTCGCCCCGGTACGCACCAGCGCCCGCAGCGCAAACTGGTTATTAAATTGCGCCGTCGTAAAATCCGTAATCAACCCCGCGCGAATCGCTCCATAAATTTCCCGTATCCCATTCTCCAGCGTCCTCCAGCAATCAAATCCCAGCCGCTCGCGAATTTTGTCGAACGTCACCCGGTAATTCCGCCGATCCTCGGTCTGCACCGTCTCAATTTCCACCTGTGGAATCACCTGCGCCACGACGCGCCCCAACTCTGCAATCTGCAAATTTAATTCCGCAGCTCCCACATTAAACACTTCGCCACTCACCGATTCCGCCGCAGCCTCCAGGCTCGCGATGCACGCCCGTGCCGCGTCCTGCACGTGCAGCAACGGCCGCCACTGCTCGCCGTTGATCACCGTGACGCTACCCATAAATACCGCGCGCGCCACGAATAAATTAGCCACCAGATCGAAGCGCATCCGCGGCGAGAGCCCGAACAGCGTGCTGAATCGCAAAATTGTCGGCGCAAACGCAGCCGTCTTCGCCCCCAGAAGAATCCCCTCCGAATCAATCTTGGTCTCCGAGTAAACCGACAGCGGATTCACCGCCGACTCTTCATTTACAAAAAAATCCGACGCCCCGTAAACGCTGCACGACGACGCAAAAATAAATCGCCGCACGCCGCATTCCCGCGCGACATTCGCAAGCATCCGCGTCGCCGCCCGGTTCACCTCCACCGCCAACTCTTTATTTTCTTCGCAAGCCGGGTCGCCAACAATTCCCGCCAGGTGAATCACCGCTTCGCAGCCCCGCATGCACCGCACCACCACGCCCACGTCTCGCACGTCCCCGCGCACCACTTCCAAATTCGGGTGATACCTCACATTCTCCAGCGCCTGCTCCCCGAACATGAACGAATCCAGGACCCGCACCCGCCGGCCCAACTCCAGCAATTGCCGCACCAGCACCGATCCCAAATATCCCGCGCCGCCCAACACGAGAACACGGCAATTCGCTTCTCCACCCACCGCGGTTTTAGCTCTCATGTATTAGGCAGCCCCCGTGGCCCATTTGGCCCATCCCGCATTGTCCAGCCTCTGCGTCCGCCGAATCACTTCACAAACTTTGTCCACGCTGTCATCCGTCAGCGAAGAATAAATCGGTAGACTCACCACCCCATCCGAAACTAAATCCGTGACCGGTAAAGCCCGTCCGTCCCACATCGCGCTATAAAGTTTCTGCCGGTGCACCGGCGGTGAGAAATATTTCCGCGCTCCAATATTTTCGCGATGCAACAGTTCCACCAACCAATCGCGGGAATGCCCGAATTCTTTTTCGTCCACAATCACCGAAAAATCCTTGAACGTCGACCGCGAGCCTTCCGACACTTCCTGGAATCGAAGCCCCGCAAGGTCCCGCAAATTCCGCTCGTATCTGCATCGAATCTTATTCCTCCGCTCAATCCGTGCATCCAATCCGATCAAACCATGCAGCGCCATCGCCGCATTTATTTCGCTCATGCGCGCGTTCACTCCCAGAATTGCCGGGTCGTAATTTCCCGCATCCCCATAATTACGTGCAGCGCGTAATCTTTCAGCCAGCCTCGCATCGCGCGTCGCAACCAGTCCGCCTTCGCCCGCAACTACCAGTTTCGTAGGCGAAAAACTGAATACTTCCGCCGTTCCAAATCCTCCTACGCGCTTGCCATGGCTACTGCTCCCAAACGCATGCGCCGCATCAAATACCAGCGGAATCCGCAATCCCGCCGCAATTTCTTCCAATTCTTCTATCGCCGCCGGATTCCCAAACAAATGCACCGCCAGAATCGCCGCCGTCCGACTCGACGCTTGCGCCTGCACCTGTTCCGGCGCAACGCAAAACGTCTTCGCATCACAATCCGCGAACACCGGCGTCAATCCATTCCACACCACCGCGTGCGCGGTAGCGTGAAACGTAAAACTCGGCAGAATTACTTCCCCGCGTAAATCCAAAGCCTTCAAAACCAGCAGCAGTCCCGCCGTGCAACTCGAAACCGCCACGCAATACGCAACGCCTAAATATTCCGCCGCCGCCTCCTCGAATTTCCTTACATACGCGCCATTCGTAAGTTGCTTGCTCGCTAAAATTCCGCGCACCTCTTCCAGAAACTCTTCGCCCGGCACGCCTTCCGGATCAACAATAGGCAGCAACTTAAGAAACGCTGGCCTACCCGTTCCGATTTCTGCCCGCACGCGATCCGCAATGCTCATCAATTTTTCTTACCCGGCCGTTTTTTCTGGTCGCCCTGCACCTTCGCAGGCACGCCAAAAACTATCGTTCCTAATCCAACATTAGCTAACACCACCGCGCCCGCACCCACGTAGCTATATTTCTCCACGGTAAGGTTCGGAGCGATCACCGCCCCCGTTCCTACATACGCAAACTCTTGGATGCGCACTCCACCCGTTAACGTGGCATTCGGAAATATGTGGCAGCTTCTCTCCAGATAATTGTCGTGGTCCACTGACGCTGAAGTATTCACGCAAACATTGTCCTCAATCGTGGTGCCCGGATTTATCGTCGCGCCCGCGAGAATCGTCACTCCCTCGCCCATCTTTACAAAACGCGAAACATGCGCGCTCGGGTGCACCACATTCACCGCCGTAAGCCCTGCGCGCCGCAACTGCTGAAATTTTTCAAAACGCGCGTAATTATCGCCGATTCCAACGGCCACTCTCCCGCAATCCAATCTCCGCGCGGCCTCCGCCACGCCGCCTCCCAGCGAAAACACTTTCACGCCCAACACTTCTGTACCGCTTTTTTTCTCATCTTCATCCAGAATTCCCGCCACTTCCCATTCGCCACTCGCCAGCAGCGCATCCACAGTCACTTTTCCGTGCCCGCCGGCTCCCCACACCAGCACCTTTTTATTTCCCATGCAGGCGCTACCCTAAATCCTGAACGCGCACTCGCCCATCCTTGCCATATACACCTTCGCTTCGAAATAAAACCGGTATCGTGCGCGCCATAATCTCGCAATCCAACCACAACGAATAATGCTCCACATAAAAAATATCCAATTCCACGCGCTCCGCCCACGTCAGTAGATTCCGCCCCTGCACCTGCGCCAATCCTGTCAAACCCGGCCGCATCTCCAATCTCCGCGCCTGCTCCGCGGAATATTTCGACGCAATTTCAAAAAACGCCGGCCGAGGTCCCACAATACTCATCTCTCCGCGAAGTACATTCCATAATTGCGGCAATTCATCGACGCTCCAGCGCCTCAAAAAATGCCCCACACGCGTAATTCGTGGATCGCTCGACGAAGTCTCAAATCGATCTCCGCCTTCCCGCGCGCCCTTCACCATCGTCCGCAATTTCCATTGATCGAATCCTTCACCTCCTAATCCCGCCACACGCAAACGAAAAAACACTGGCCCGGGCGAACCCAGCTTAATCGCGACTGCGCTGACTAACAGTAGCGGAGCCACGATAATTAAGCCCACCATGGCCAGCCCCACGTCCATAATTCTCTTAATGAACAGTTGCAGTTCAAGCCTCATTCGCCCGCCTAAGCACGCTCGAAGTCGCTGGCGAGATCGAAGCCGCCAATCCCAAAATCAAAGAAAACACCAGCGCGTTCGCCGGGATATACAAATTAAAATCCGTCAAGCTGTGTAGCAGTATCGCCGCAATGCTTCCCAGACAACCCAAAGCCATTGCTCGCTCGAAGCTCACTTCAGACGACGCGGCCTTCCGCGCCACGCGCACCAATAATGCACCAGTCGACCCAAAGAACAACGCTGCCGCCGGAATCCCTAAATCGCTCGCCAATTCTAGATAATCGTTATGCGCGTGGTTCACAAATTGTCCCAGGAACGTGCTCTGCACCCTCGTAAACGCCACCGGAAAAGTACCCAGCCCGCTTCCCAGCAATGGATGCCCACCAATCAGCCGTGCCGTATCTTTCCATAACGACCATCTACTCTCGTCCACGCTTGTATATTCCTCGCTGATCATTCCAAAACGTCCCAGCGCCGGCCCCGCTCCCATCCACAAAACCAAAATAATCCCGCATGCCATGATCGCCGCAGCGACCCATAATCCTGCTTTGCGCTGAAATCCAGAAAATGCTGCCATCACTCCTAGCGATGCGACCGCCGAAATGATGCCCATCCGCGAAAGCGAAAAAAACAATCCCGCCACCATCACCGTGGCCGCGAGCAACCACAATCCAATCCGCGAAAGTTTTCTACCTCCCAGCACCTGTTTAATCCGCGCATTTTGTCCTCGGGTAACCTTTCGCGGCAGCTTGGCATTCTCATACAACACCAGCGCTACTCCAAAGGGAATCACCATCTCCAGAAATCCCGCGAAGTGATTCCGGTTGATGTACGTTCCGGTCGCTTCTTCGAGGTTATATTTCTTCACGTACAAAAAAATCCGTTGCCAACCAGTCAGATACTGCACAAGCCCATAGAGGGCTTCAAACGTTCCCAGCGCCACCAACCATGTCACTAAACGTTTTCTGCTCTCACGATCCTGGCCTAGCATACGCGCAAAAAAAAAGGTTACTGCGCAGCAAACCAACAGGACCAAATGTATTCGCGTGTTGTATGGAGCGATACTTAAACTGGGAAGGAACTGATGCTCACTTCCAGGTAGGCCGGTGTTCGAAATCGAATTATCCGGGCGCAACAACCGCACTAACGGCTCGGGCAATGGAACCAGTTGAAATATCACCAACCCAATCAAAGCCGCGGGCACCGCTGCGCCTCCCAAGGAACCTGCCCACTCAAGATCTTTACGTCCAATAAGCACGGCCAAAACCGCGCCCAATAACACAATCTCCACCGCCGCAAATGAAGTCGGCTCCGTCCCGCCAAACGCCAATACCGCCGCCGTAACGCAAAAAATGAGCGAAGCCTCGGTAATCTTCAGCACTCGCCCACTCTCCCGCCCCGAAAAACCGCGCTCTTCTACTTTTCGGATTCCTCTGCTTCCTGGTGATATCCCGAATAATAGTAATCGTTTCTCACATCTGCAAAATTAATCGTCGCTCCAATCACGTGCGAGCCCGCATCTACCGCCGACAAATACGCCCGTTGCACCAGTTCGCGCGGCGTCGTCCCGCCTCCCACGACCAGAATCACGCCATCCACCAGCGTCGCCAGAATGCGGCTGTCAGAAAGATTCAGCAGCGGCGGCGAATCCAACACCACAAATTTATATTCCTTCGACGCCTCGCGAATTAAACTGCGCATATATTCCGAAGAGAGCAGGTCAGCGGGGTTCGGCGGCACCGGTCCGCAGAAAAGCACAGAAACACCGATGGGCGCGGCTTGCCATACCAGGCTTCGCCAATCGGAATCTCCGGTAAGGTAGTTCACCAGTCCAGTCGATCGCGACACTTGAAAAAATTTCTGTAAGCTCGGCCTTCGCAGGTCCGCGTCAATCAACAACACCGAGTCGCCCAGTTGCGCTAGCGAAGCCGCCAAATTCGCCGCCACGGTAGTTTTCCCTTCACCCTGTTGCGCGCTGGTCACCAAAAGTGTCGCTGGCGGACGCTTCGCCGTCGACAACAGCACCGATGTGCGCAGTCCGTGAAACGCCTCCGCCAGCGCCCCGTGCGGGTGCCCTCCGCCATCCTGCACTTCAATGCGGTTCCATGGCGGCGCCAATCTGGTCCCGTTCTTCGATCCGTTATTTCCACCGCTGCCGTTGTGCCCGTTTGTTCCGTTAGGCTTCCCCGCATCCAGAACCGGCGCACCAGTCTGGAATCCATTCAGTCGTCTTGGATTGGCAGATAGCTCCATTGCAGGCACCGCGCCAAGCGCCGGTATTTGCAAAAATCGTTCAATATCTTCGGAGCTTTTCAGCGTGTTATCCAGATGCTCCTGCAAAAACGCCGCTGCGATCCCCAGGCACATCCCGACAATCAAAGTGATCGATAAATCCAGCAGAATGCGCGGCCGCGCAAATTTCTTCGGTGGATATGCTGGATCAACCACGCGAATATTAGTCGCCTTCAAACTGCTCGACACTCCCGTCTCTTTAAGCTTTTCCAGCAGCCCAACGTACAACTGCTTATTGGTATCCGCCTCGCGCTTCAAAATATTGTATTGCACCGATTTGCCGGCTATATCGTTCGCCTGCCGCTCCTGCTCCGTAAACGCCTTTTTCAGCATCTCTTCGTGGCTTACCGCCGCTTTGTAGTCGTTCGCAATGCCTCCTGCCGCCCGTACGCGCTCCGCTTCCAACATCGCCTTGCTTTCGTCGATCTGACTCTGCAATTCTTTCACTCGCGGGTAATTTGGATTAAAATTTGCGCTCAGCCGCGATTGTTCGCGCTGCAGATCCGCCAGCCTCGCCGTCAACTCCTGTATCAACTTGTTATCAAAAACTCCTGGCAGCTCCGCGTAATTCCTTTCTTCCAACAACTTGTATAAAGACTCTTTCGCGTACCGGTCCGCTTGCGCCTTCGTCAATTCCTGCTGCAGTTCTCGCAGCCGCTGCACCACGATATTTTCACTGGTGCCTTTTTCCGTCTCCAGAAATAGCAATCCGTTTCCCCGACCGTATTTCTGCAACTCGTCTTCCGATTTCTCGAGCTTCGCCTTCATTCCCAACAATTGCTGCGATAGCCAGTCCGAAGCTTTCTGCGCCGCCTGCCATCGCGCTTCCAGATTTGCGTCGATGTATGCCGAGGTCAGCGTGTTCACCACCTGCGCGGCAATATTCGGATCGTTCGATTCGAACGTCACCTCAATCAGCCGGCTCCGCTTCACTGGCTCAACCGTTAATCGCTCTTCGAAATTTTTCAACACTTCTTCTGGAACGGTCTTGTCCGCGGCCAAACTCATCCCAAATCCTGCCCGCATTGGCTCTGGCGCCGGCTTTTCCCGCGCAATCTGCCAACTCCCGCTGCGCCGCATAAATTCAGGTAATTTCTCCAGCCCCAGCTGCGTGATTACTCGCCGCGCCAGATTTTCGCTCTTCAAAATCCGGTTCTGCGTTTCGATATACGCATCCGAAACGCCCTCAATCTGAAACAACTCCTGCAGTGTCGGCACATCCGGATTTTCTTTCTGAATTTCGATCAGCGCTCGCGCCTCATACACCGGCTTCCCGCGGAACGTCGCAAAGAGTCCAATCATAAAAACGACTAGCAACGCCACCAGTACCGTCGGGTAACGTTTCTGTATTACTCGCCAATATTCCAGCAAATCCGGAACCGCCTCACGATCTTCCACCGGATAAGCGCCCACGCCATGATTCACGCGTTCCAGCGCATTCTGTCGTGGCTCGTAGAGTTGCAATCTGTTTTGTTCGTCCATATTTTTAGGGATGAAAAATCGCTAACCCGGTGGCCGTATTGACAACGGCATCCGTACTTCTAAAAAGAACTGTCTTCCCCGTGCTGCTTGGGACAAATACAATATCCGCGGCCTGCAGATTCATGTCCGGCGCTTTTCCATCCAGAATCTTTCCCAGCTGAACCGGTATCTCCGAGCGCTTACCGCTGCCCTCGTCGGTTCGAATTATTCGCGTGTGGCCCTTCGACGACGTACTCGACAATCCCTCCGCCAGCGCAATGGCCTTCAACAGCGACATTTGCTCGTTCCCTTTTACGGTGAAGCCGCCCGGCTTCTTCACCGCGCCCACTACGTACACAATGCCCGCCCGAGTTACCTTAACAATGTCGCCCGCATAGATCGGCACGTTAAATCGAGGATCGCGTGAATTCAGCAAATGTCGCAAATTGATCGCTAACGTCTCGCCTTGCTGCGTCCGGTCCGCGCCCTGAACATTTGTTTCGGCAGTCGACACCGTCGCATTATTTTTCGGCGCGCCATCCTTCGCATTCTCATCAGATTCTGCCGGGTTTTTAGTTCTGTCTGTGCTCTTCCCGCCTGCCTGCTCGGCTTCCGCTTGCATTGCTTGCGCGCTGCCATCTTGACCGCGGTTATATCCCGCATTCCTCATCACCAACACTTCGTCACCCGCTTCAGGCGCCAATCCTTGCGCCATGGAAAGCATCTCCAGCAGCGTCTTCGACCCTCGCACCTGAAAAACTCCCGGCTTGTTCACCTCTCCAATCACCGAAACCGGATGACTCTCAATCGCGGTCACCATCACGCTCACGTGCGGATCCTTCAAAAACTCCCGCAACTTCGCCGCCAGCTCATTTTCCAGCTCCCGCGCCGTCAATCGCACGACGTGAACGCCCCCCAGCAGTGGCAGCGACACCTCGCCATTTTCGGAAACCCGCACGGTGCGATTCAGTTCCGGCGCTTCAAAAATATTTATATCCAATAAATCCTGCGGCCCAATCCGATAATCACCCGTCTGCCGTTCTCGCGTTTCCGCAAACTGTTCCCGCAACCGTTCCAGCTTCCGGTTGTAATCCGCAGTGGATTCCGCAGTCGCCGGACTCTCTTCCTCACTCTTCGATTTCGGCGCTCCTTGATAATCCTGCGCGCGCGCATCGACGGAAGACAGCATGCCGCCGCTAAAAAAAATGCCGAGCGCCAACAGCCTCGTAGTTTTACTCAAGCCGAATTGCCTCGCCCTCACATCCAATCCCGTTACGCGTCCCTGACAAGTGCCAAGAAGGCCAAAGCTAGCAGTATCAAATCAAAGTTATATGCCAAGCTTACCGCCCATGGGCTTAGGCAGTTTCCCCCCATTTATTAGTCAAATCCTACACCAGCGGCACGCGTATTTCAGTGTTTTCCCGAACGCCAAAATGGCAAGGCCCAGAAGTTCAACGCTTGAGTCGTGCCACCCTCGAAGGGGTTCCCACCCATTTCTATAGATGCCGGTTTTAGCGTAAACTGTCCCCTATTAACCCGCTGGTGGGCGTAGCTCAGCTGGTAGAGCGTCGGTCTGTGGCACCGAATGTCGCGGGTTCGATCCCCGTCGCCCACCCCAGATATCCCTAGTTCTCTCTCCTTACAGGCGTCCTTCCCTTCAGCCACCAATACTAGGAAGGACGTACCAGTGACGGCGTCCGCCTCACCTTGTAATCTCCCTCCATGGACTCCAACCCCGCCAAGCTGCCAGACAAAGCCCTCCCCTCCGATATTCAATCCGTGATGGACCAGCACGGCCAGGTGCTCCGCATCTCTTACATGGAGATCGCGTCAGGCATAAATCGGCTTTTGCGTCAGGGAATTCCCAAGGAAGTCATAACCCAGGTTTTGAATCAAACTGTAGAAGCGCTCGCCAAGGAATCGCCCCGCGCTCCACGCACAAATCCCAACTCACACGTGCGCCCGTAATTCCGCAACGTGTTCGTTCAAGCGAGAATAAAATCTCCGATCGGCTCCGGTTGCGTTTGTTTTCCACATGAATCCTCAGCCAATAAATTTCCACAGTTAGTACTATCTTGAGCGCTCCACCGGCAATTCTACCAGTAGACCACTATTAACTATTATGGTATAATACTGCTTATGTATCCATCAGGATATATATTATCAACTTATTCATATCTCAACCGCCCAGTTACATCTGAAGAGGTACGCTGTTTATCAGCAACGTTAGGGGTGCTTTGATGGCCATTCCAAGTCAATCGGTGAACGCTCAACCACACACGCAGGACACCCATTCGTTAACGGAAGGCTCCTCTCATTCTGTGGCCATTTCCGATGCTCCCGCCCTGCCAAGCGCCGACCCGCTTTTTCTCGCGACTACCGAAAAAACTCGCACTGCTTTGCTTAAGCTCGGCGATTCGCCCTATGACACCTTAGCTTTGTCCGCGCTGTGGGACGAAAATCGTTCCTCCATCGAACATGAATTGCACATTCATTTATATTCCGATTCGAATTCTCCACTGCTTCAACAATTGCTCGCCTGCTTGGTTTGGCACGCCAGATTTTTCTGCGATGAAGTTGACGATCCTAAAGCCTGGGTCGCCAGATCCGCCAACCTCGAAGCCCGCCGCTTGGCCCTGAAGCTGACCGAAGCTCGCTAGATTCGACCCGCCACCTCCGCCAACTAATCTGCATTTAGACCAAACCTATTCTCGCCGCGGAAATCAGCCGCCTTCGGATCCACGGTTCCATCTCAGCATCGCTCCTTGTTTCTCCGCGCATTCCTGGCCTCAAACTAATTATCATTGGCTATGCAGATTCGTTGCCGAGCGTTGCTATTCGATATGGATGGTGTTTTGGTCGATTCCACACCGGCTGTGGCCCGAGTATGGACAGCTTGGGCCAACAGGTTCGGCCTCGTCCCTGATGAGGTGGTGCGCCAAGCCCATGGCAGGCCCAGCATCGCAACGATTCGCGAACTATTGCCCGCCGCCGATCATCGGGCTGAGGACCAAGCCATCGAAAGAGCCGAGATTGCAGATGTTGAGGACATCACCGCACTGCCGGGTACCAAACACCTCCTTGACGCACTTCCTCCCGACCGCTTCGCGGTCGTAACCTCCGCGACCCATCCGCTCGCGGTTGTCCGCCTTCGAGCAGCTGGCTTCGCCATTCCAAAACACCTGGTCACCGCCAGCGACATTCAACACGGAAAGCCGCATCCGGAACCTTACCTGCGCGGAGCTCAGAGTGTCGAACTACCGCCCGCCGCCTGCCTCGTAATCGAAGACGCTCCGGCTGGAATTCAGGCCGGCAAAGCCGCGGGATCTCACGTGCTCGCCTTGCGAACTACCACTCCCGACTCCGCTCTTCAGGCTGCGGGCGCCGATTGGATCGTCACGGACTGCAGCAACATTTATCTCCATCCCGTTGAAGAAGACAAAGACCTGCTTTTGGAATTGCGTTAGCAGAAAGACAACACCGTTTCGAGGACCAGGACCAACCGAAGAGTTTGCGATGCTTGGCTCGATTATGCGCCCAACTCCAATCCGTTAGTAATCTTCAGGCAATTCCCTTTCACTCAATATCCTGTTCCGCGCGCACGCAGTTTAAGATATACATGCCGCAGAGAATAATCACGACCACTCTCCAGGCGAATCTGGCCTTCGCAAGCTCAGGCCCAATTCAAAGGTGCATTCCCATGGGAACATCGACGCAGACGCTACAAGCGCCTCCGATCTTATCTTCACCTGAAATACCCACTACCCCACCGCCGCCTCAGCCAGCCGCGTGTCATTCATACCGCCCAGCTCATTACCGCTATGGTGAAATCCCACGGCCAGGTCAGCGACCTTATTTTCTCTCCGGGCCGCGCTCCGCAAATTGAAATGAACGGCCAATTGGTGGAGCTGAAGTACAAAGGCCTCGAATCCCTCACCGCGCAGGACACCATGAGCATCGCCAACGACATCATGAGCAAAAACGAAACCGCCTTGCGCAAGCTGGAACAGGACGGCTCCGCTGACCTCTCCTACGGCGTGTCGGGCGTGGCTCGCTTCCGCGTAAACATTTTTCGCCAGCGCGGCAGTTGCGCCATCGTTATGCGCGTCATTCCCGACAAGATTCCTAACTTTGAAGAATTGAACCTGCCCAAGTCGCTTGAGGAAATTGTTGATATCCGCAATGGCATCGTATTGGTCACCGGCCCCACAGGTTCCGGCAAATCCTCCACACTCGCTGCCATCCTCGACAAAATGAATGAGCAGAAGGCCTTTCACATTCTTACCATCGAAGATCCCATCGAGTTTTTGCATCGCCATAAAAAATGCACCATTCACCAGCGCGAATTACATACCGACACCCCGACTTTTTCTCTCGCCTTGCGCGCCGCTTTACGTCAAGCGCCTAAGGTCATTCTCGTCGGCGAAATGCGCGACCGCGAAACCATTGAGATCGCCTTGGAAGCTTCCGAGACCGGCCATTTGGTCATGTCCACTCTTCACACCATCGATGCCTCCAAAACCGTCGAGCGTATCGTCGGCGTTTTTCCTCTTTCCGATCAGCAAGCCATTCGCACTCGCCTGGGCAAATCTTTTCGCTTCATCGTTTCGCAACGCCTGCTCCCTAAAAAAGACGGCAAAGGCCGCATCGCCGCCATCGAGATTCTTAAATCCACCATGCGCACTCGCGATTACGTGGAAAAAGGCGAAGGTGAAGGCAAAACCCTGCTTGATGCCATGCGTGACGGCGACACCGAAGGGATGCAACACTTCGACGGTGAAATCGAAAAACTGATCCGCAATGATGTTGTGGAGTTTGAAACCGCTATGACCTACGCCACGAACGCCGGAAATCTTCGCCTGGAGCTATCCGACTTTTTGGAAGGCGGCGGCGCTACCAAGAAAAAACCCGCAACCGAAATAGAAATCGAACGCTAGTCCATCGCCGGCGCCGTCTTCCTGCGAAGTTCGTCGCTGCGGAATCTGGAAATTATCGCAAGCTATCTCTACACGAGCCGCGCCTATCGCCGCAATCCCTTCAAGCCCGCGCATTAAATAAGTTATGCTATGCCGCACGTGCCACCATACCTCGTGCCTGAATACATCTCCCGCCCAAAATCTCTTTTCCTTCGTACTCCTCCTTCATCCCCTGTGGGGAGTCGCGATCTTTACGCTGCTATTTCTCACCTTGGCTCTCCTGGCGGGCCGCCCTGCCGCAAATTTTTACCCGCCTGAGAATCACTGTTTTCCCAGTTCGCAAAGCGCCGCAATCTCGTTCTGCTCAGCTTATTTTTCGGCGTCATCGCCATTCGACTCGCCGTGCTTCCGCTCCTGCACGTTCCCGTCCCCGGCATTCACGACGAATACAGCTACCTATTGATGGGCGATACCTTCGCCCACGGACGTCTCGCCAATCCCCCGCATCCCATGTGGCTCAGCTTTGAAACCTTCCACGTAAACTGGTTTCCCACCTACTCCTCAATTTATCCGCCCGCGCAAGGCGCCATCCTCGCCATCGGTCAATTGCTCGGCAGTCCTTGGATCGGCGTCCTGCTCAGCGCCGCCGCCATGTGTTCCGCCATCGCCTGGATGCTGCAAGCCTGGATGCCCTCGCGCTGGGCCTTACTCGGTGGCGTACTCGCCGCCATAAAGTTCGGCGTCGCCAGTTACTGGATGAACAGCTACTGGGGAGGAGCCGCGGCAGCCATCGGCGGCGCACTTGTATTGGGAGCCCTCGGTCGCATCTCCAAACGTCCCACCGCATGGAACGGCGTCGTACTGGGATTGGGCGTCGCCATCCTCGCCAACAGCCGCCCCTACGAAGGCATGTTGTTCTGCATTCCCGCCGCCGCTTGGTTCATCTGGTGGCTCGCCACAGCAAGAAAACCTGCCTCAGCGCAGCACACTGCCGCCTCATCCATCCGCGCGCGAGTAAAAGTTCTAGTCTCCGTGCTCATCGTATTAACTGCGGCCGCCGCCTTCATGGGCTATTACAACTGGCGTTTGACCGGAAACGCGTTGCTCATGCCCCATACACTCAGGACCCGCACCTACCATTCTTCCGCGCTTTTCTTGTGGGAACACTCGCGCCCGCCGTTGCACTACAACAATCAGCAATTCGAAGATTTCTACAACGGCTGGGAGCGCGAAAATTACCGCCACACCTGGAAGGATGTATGGCGCGTCTCTCAAGAAAAAATTAATCGTGGCGGCCACACATTTTTCTGGTGGGGAGTTATCCTGCTCGCGCCTGGAGTGCCATTCGTTCTGCGCGACAAAAAAATGCGTTTGCTGCTCGCCACTATTTTTATCGGCGCTCTGGGAGTCTTCGCCGTGATTTGGTCATTCGCGCACTATGCCGCGCCATTCACCTGCGTAATTGTCGCCCTCCTGGTGCAGTCCATTCGTCATCTTCGCACCATGACTGTCGCCAACTTTCCGGCTCGGCCGCTGGCTCTCCCGCGCCGCGATCCTTTTGCTCATAATCGAAACAATCGTCCTATCCAGCACGCCATCAGTGCGACCCTCTTGCCTGGACATGCCAGGGAGACCCCAGCAGAGCCGCGATACAAAACCACCTTTCGCACGAGCCCGGTAAACACCTCATCATCGTCCGCTACGAACCGGATCACAACATCCACGACGAATGGGTCTACAACGGCGCCGACATCGACACCGCCAAAGTCCTGTGGGCCCGCGAACTCGACGAGCCCCAGAACGCCAAACTTCTCGCCTATTTCAAAGACCGTACCGTTTGGCTCGTCGAACCCGACAACGACAACACCGAATTAACTCCCTATTCCCCGCCCGAACCGCACGAATCGCCCAACAGGAACACTGAAGCGCTCGCCTCCGAGTTCCCGCACGTCATCGCCATCGCGGCCGATGACTTGTGCTTTGTATTTCCCGTCGCCGCCATTATCATGACCACGGTCGCGAAACCACCGGACGACACGATTGCCTAATATCCCCGATGCCCCGCCCAAGGCAGAAGTTCGTGTAGCCATACCTGTTTCGCCCCTGGGCAAAATTTCCCCCGGAAAATTATTGCAAGTCCTCGGCGTATGGTTTGGCATCGCCGCTGCCGTTGGCAACACTATCGCCGCCGGAATCGTGCGCACTCCCGGCGTCATCGCGAAACTCCTGCCAAATCCCTGGTTCTTTCTCGGTGTTTGGGTTATCGGCGGACTTTACGCTTTGTTCGGCGCATCTTCCATGGCCGAACTTGGCGCAGCCATCCCGCGCAGCGGCGGCCAATATAATTTCTCGCGCCGCGCCATCGGCGATTACGCCGGCTTCATCGTCGGCTGGAGCGATTGGCTTTCCAGTTGCGGCACGCTCGCTGCCGTAGCCATCGTCATCGGTGAATACAGCGGAAAACTAATCCCCGCGCTTGCTGGCGGCGACTACACTATAAAAACCATCGCCGTCTCCGTGATCGTCGGGTTCGGAATCCTCCAATGGCGCGGCGTGCGCTGGGGCAGTCGCGCACAACTACTCACCTCCGCAATGAAGACCGCCGCATTCGTAATCCTGGTCATCGCTTGTTTCGCGCTGGGTGGAAACGCCCATCGAGCTTCCGTCGCAGCGGAATCCGCAACCAAACTCACTCTTCCTTCCGGCTGGCTTCTCGCCGTCGCAATGATGCTCGGCCTTCAGGAAGTTTTCTATACCATCGACGGTTGGGACGGCGTGATTTATTTTGGCGAAGAAGTTCGCAACCCCGGCAAGGACGTCC
This sequence comes from uncultured Acidobacteriota bacterium, assembly GCA_963733775.1. Taxonomy (GTDB): domain Bacteria; phylum Acidobacteriota; class Terriglobia; order Acidiferrales; family UBA7541; genus Acidiferrum. Next base: position 310,361 of record CAVTEE010000010.1, read on the forward strand.
CGCGCGCCATTTTTGGCAGCGTCTTCTCCATCATGGGCATTTATCTGCTGCTCAACGCCGCCGTTCTCTACGTCCTGCCCATGAACGAAATCGCCGGCAATAACTTCTCCCTGGGCACCGCCGCCGAACGCATTTTCGGCCATTACGGCGATCCCATTATCCGCGCCATCATGGTGGTTTCTCTTCTAAGCTGCATCAACGCCGTCCAACTCTTCTGCTCGCGCATCTTGTACGCCATGAGCGCCGACGGCTTGTTCTTCCGCAGCGTCTCTCGCGTCAACAAGGGCGGCACGCCCGAACTCGCTCTCCTTCTAAGCACCGTCACCGCCGTGCTCTTCGTCCTCGGCTCCTTTGAACGCGTCATCGCCATGCTCTCGTTTTTCTTCGTAGCCGACTACACTCTCACCTACATTTCCGTCTTCGTCCTGCGAAAGAAAGAGCCTGATATGCCTCGCCCCTACCGCGCCTGGGGCTACCCCTGGACTACCGCCATCGCATTAATCTTTTCAGTTTTATTTTTGGTGGGATCAATACTCACAGATCGCGATAACGCACCATTAGCTTTAGGAATGTTGGTGCTGAGTTATCCGGTCTATCGCGTCTTGAAATGGGGCGCAGCCCGCGCCACCGCAATTTAACTCGACTTCGCGTGCGGTTCGCAACCAACCATCGGTTCGCAGGAAACCGAGCTATCCAAATTTCAGTTCGAAACTTTCTCCGCGATCGATTTGGCCTGCAAGAAATGCAATAAATAATCTTTCCCGCCGGTCTTCGAATCCGTCCCCGACATATTGAATCCGCCAAACGGATGCGCCCCCACCATCGCGCCCGTGCATTTGCGGTTCAAATAAAGATTCCCCACGTGAAAAGCTTCTTCCGCCTTCTCAATTTTCTCCGGATTCCGCGAATACACCGCCCCAGTCAGTCCAAACTCCGTATCATTCGCAATCTCCAGCGCATGATCAAAGTCCCGCGCTTTAATCACCGCCAAAACCGGCCCAAATATTTCTTCCTGCGCCACGCGCGCCTTCGGCGGCACATTCGCAATAATTGTCGGCTGGATAAAATATCCATCCCCAGGAGCACGCCCGCCTCCCAACACAACTTTCCCCTCTTTCTTCCCCACATCGATATAACCAAGAATCCCTTCCATCGCCATGCTGCTCACCACCGGCCCCATATAATTCCCAGGATCCTCGCTCGGCCCCACGGTAATTTTCTTGGCGCGTTCCACCAACTTCTCCACAAACGTGTCGTAAATTTTCTCCGACACAATCGCCCGCGAACACGCCGAACACTTCTGCCCCTGATACCCAAACGCCGCCGCCGCAACGCCCTCCACCGCGGCGTCAATATCCGCTTCCTCATCCACAATCGTCGCGTCCTTGCCGCCCATCTCCAAAACCGCGCGCTTGATCCATATCTGCCCCGGAGCTTTCTTCCCCGCCGCTTCGCTGATCAGCAACCCAACTTCCTTCGATCCCGTAAACGCAATGAAGCGCGTCTTCGGATGCTTCACCAGCGCATCACCAACAATCTCGCCCGGCCCAGTCAGAAAATTCAAAGCCTCTTTGGGAATTCCCGCCTCATAAAGAATCTCCACAACTTTCGCCGCCACCGTCGGCGACTCTTCCGAAGGTTTCAAAATCACCGTGTTCCCGGTCACCAGCGACGCCACCGTCATCCCCGCCGCAATCGCCGCCGGAAAATTCCATGGCGGAATAACCACGCCAACTCCCAGCGGAATATAAACCAGGTAATTTTTCTCGCCCTTCATTGGCGTGACCGGATGCTGCCCGGCAAACCTCAGCATCTCGCGCCCATAAAATTCCAGAAAATCGATCGTTTCCGCCGTGTCCGCATCCGCCTCAATCCACGACTTGCCCACTTCGGCGCAGATCAGCGCGGAAATTTCAAATTTGCGTTCGCGAATAATTTCCGCCGCGCGAAATACAATCTCGACGCGCTTTTCTGCCGGCACCCGCTTCCAGGTTTCAAACGCCTTAGCCGACGCTTCCACCGCCTGATTGGCATGCTCCGCCGTCGCCGTCTGAAACACTCCAATCACCTGCTTCGGATGAGAAGGATTCGTCGAGGTCATCTTCGCCGTGGTAATAACCTTTTCCCCGCCGATATACATCGGATATTCGCGCCCAAACTCCGCTTCCACCTTCTTCAGCGCCGCTTCCATCGCCCGCTTGTTTTCCGGCTTGGAAAAATCCACAAACGGCTCGTTAGTGAACTCTGACATGCGTACTTTTGACTCGGCCGTAGCCATACGAAAAATCTCCTCGCGCTTCAACCATTCATTCTACTGTGTTGGGAAACCGCCGGACAACCACGCCATCACAACGCCATGCTGATGAGAACAGTAGGGCCGAATTATTTAGCGGCGAAAGAGAGAGAAAATCCAAAATATCAGCGACAACCCAACGCTTAAAAGCAGGCAGGTAACGATAGGAAAATAAAATGTAGTGTGTTCACCGCGATGAACTATATCCCCAGGCAATCGCCCCAGCCGCAAAGGCAACCGTCCGGTGAAATACAAAAAACGCCCCGACAATCACCGCAATCCCGCCAAGGAATAAAAGCCCTCGTCCGAGTTCACGCAGCGGATCCATATTTACAAATTCTACGCCAAGGGCCTCCCGCAAGCAATACCATGGCCGCGGGAGAAACTTTGGAAGGAGAAGCACTAAACTAACGGTCGTACAGCCCTAGTAAACCCAACTAAATCAATTCATGCCCCGCAAAAAAATACCCAATTTCAAACGCCGCCGTCTCCGGAGCATCCGACCCGTGACTGCAATTATTCCCGATACTGGTGCCCAGATCATGCCGAATGGTTCCCGGCGCTGCCTTCTTGGGATCGGTCGCCCCCATGGTATCCCGCCATTTCGCAATCGCGCCTTCAGCTTCCAAAACCAGCGCCACAATCTTCCCCGAACTCATAAAATCCGTTAACTCCCCAAAAAATGGCCGCTCCTTATGCACCGCGTAAAATCCTCCGGCCTCTTCCTTCGTCAGGCGCATCGTTTTAATCGCCACGATCTTGAATCCCGCCTTATGAATGCGCGAAAGTATTTCGCCCTGCTGCCCTTTACCAACCGCGTCCGGCTTGATAATCGCAAATGTACGTTCCAGTGCCACGAAATTCCTCCAGAAAAGAGTTAAATGAAATTAAAATTTGCTGTGTATCGTTACTTCAGTGCGGCCGCAACCGTTGAACCCAGATCTGCCGGAGTTTCCACGCAGCGAATCCCCGCGGCGCTCATCGCCGCGTACTTATCTTTCGCCGTGCCCTGCCCTCCGCTGATAATCGCGCCCGCATGCCCCATGCGTCTTCCCGGAGGCGCGGTTTGTCCCGGCGATAAATCCTACAACCGGCTTCTTCACATTCGTCTTGATCCATTGCGCCGCGCGCTCTTCCGCATCGCCGCCAATTTCCCCGATCATGATAATCGCGTGCGTGTCGGCATCTTCATTGAACAGCCGAATCGCATCCAGAAACGTCGTCCCGATAATCGGATCGCCGCCAATCCCGATGCATGTCGACTGCCCGATTCCCAATCGCGTCAGCTGATCCACCGCCTCATACGTCAAAGTTCCGCTGCGGCTCACCACTCCCACGTGCCCTTGCTTGTGAATGCGTCCCGGCATAATCCCGATTTTGCATTTCCCCGGCGAAATCACTCCCGGGCAATTCGGTCCAATCAGCCGCGTCTCTTTAAAGTCCACCACCGCGGCCACGCGCACCATATCCAGCACCGGAATGCCTTCAGTAATGCAAATCACCAACGGAATCTCCGCATCCGCCGCTTCCAGAATCGCGTCCGCAGCAAATGGCGGCGGCACAAAAATCACCGAAGCATTCGCGCCCGTTTCTTTCACCGCATCGCGAACAGTATTAAAAACCGGGCGCTCCAGATGTTTCGTCCCGCCCTTCCCCGGCGTCACGCCGCCCACCACCACCGTTCCGTACTCAATCATCTGCTGCGCATGAAACGTCCCTTCGCGCCCCGTGAAGCCCTGCACCAGCAAACGCGTCTTCTCGTCAACCAGTACGCTCATCGAGCACCCGCCGCGAGCGCCACGACTTTCTGCGCGCCATCCTTCATCCCATCGGCAATCGTAAAATTCAATTTGCTGTCGCGCAGAATTTTTTGCCCCAGCTCCACGTTGGTCCCTTCCATCCGCACCACCACCGGCACTTTCAATTGCAGATCTTTTGCCGCCGCCACCACTCCGCTAGCCAGCACATCGCAACGCAAAATCCCTCCAAAAATATTTATGAACACCGCCTTCACCGCCGGATCGGCCATCAAAATTCCAAACGCATTCTTCACCTGATCCGCCGACGCGCCGCCGCCCACATCCAGAAAATTCGCCGGCGATCCGCCCGCATACTTGATGATGTCCATCGTGGCCATGGCCAATCCCGCGCCATTCACCATGCACGCCACGCTGCCATCCAGCTTGATGTAATTCAAACCGTACTTCGAAGCTTCCACTTCCAGCGGATCCTCTTCATCCAGATCCCGCAGCTCGCGCAATTCCTTGTGGCGAAACAGCGCGTTGTCATCGATGGTCATCTTCGCGTCCAGCGCCACCAGCTTGCTGTCGCCCGTCAACACGCACGGATTAATCTCCAGCATCGAAGCGTCGGTATCGATAAACGCCCGATAAAGCGCCAACAAAAACGGCACCGCGTTATTCACCGCCTCCATCGGCAATCCCAACCCAAACGCCAATTTCCGCGCTTGATACGGCTGCAGCCCCACTACCGGCTGAAATTACCTCGCGCAAAATTGCCTCGGGATTATCTTTCGCCACCTCTTCGATTTCCATCCCGCCCGCCGTGCTGGCCATGAAAATAACTTTTCCGGTGGCGCGATCGACCAGCAAACTCAGATACAGCTCGCGCTTGATGTCCAATCCTTCTTCGATCAACAAGCGCTTCACGATCCGCCCGCCCGGCCCGGTCTGCGCCGTGATCAGGTTCATCCCCAGAATTTGGCTGGCGATCTCCGCGGCTTCATCGGCCGAGCGCGCCAACTTCACGCCCCCGCCTTTCCCGCGTCCTCCGGCGTGTATTTGCGCCTTCACCACCACGATATTGGATTTCAGGCGCTGCGCCGTTCCGCGCGCTTCTTCCTTGCGATAAGCCACTTCCCCGCGCGGTATAGCCACGCCATAACGCGCCAGAATAGCCTTCGCTTGATACTCGTGAATCTTCATCAAGGTTCCATCAGTGATAGAATTTTGCGTTCGTGAAACAGTAAAGTTTAACCGGAAGGCTCGAGACGGAGCAAGGACACCATGGCGCCTTCGCTTTTGCAACGCGTCGAAAACGGGAAAATTTTGTCGCGCGCGCAAGCCGAAGAGGCCATGGAAGAAATTCTTTCCGGCCGCGTCGGAAACTCCCGAAATCGTAAGTCTTCTCCGCGCCATGAACGCGCGCCCCATCGAGCCGCAAGAACTTGCCGGTTTCGCAAGTGTGATGCGCCGCCATGCCGCCCCCGTTTTCTCCGACGAACGCTTGCGCCCCGCGCACTTGATCGACACTTGCGGAACCGGTGGCGACGGCTGTGACACTTTTAATATTTCCACCGCGGCCGCAATTGTTGCTTCCGCCGCAGGCGCCAGCGTCGCCAAGCACGGCAATCGCGCCGCAAGTTCGCGCTGCGGCTCTGCCGACGTTCTGGAAGCGCTCGGCGTGCGCATCGATATTCCGCTCGAGCGTTGCGGCGAGGCCATTCGTGAAATAGGTCTCGGCTTTCTCTTCGCCCAGGCAGCCCACTCCGCAACTCGCCACGCCACGCTCGCTCGTAAACAAATCGGCGAACGCACCGCATTCAATCTGCTTGGCCCATTAACAAATCCCGCAGGCGCCCATTCCCAACTCGTCGGCGTCTATTCCGTCGACGTAATCGACTTGATGGCCGCCACACTCGCCGAGCTCGGCGTCCAGCGCGCTTTTGTCGTACACGGAGCAGACGGCCTGGACGAAATCTCCTTAAGCGGCGAAACCTACGTCGCCGAGCTACAACGAAGGAGCCGTCAAGCGCTACACCCTCACGCCCGAGGATTTCGGCATGTCGCGCGCTCCCATCGAAACCCTGCGCGGCGGCACCGCCACGGAAAACGCCACGCTCATCCGCGAAGTGTTAGAAGGCCGAGCCAGGCCCGCGACGCGATATTGCCGTCATGAACGCCGCCGCTGCTCTGGTAGCCTCCGGCATCGCCGCCAATTTTCAAGACGGCGCCCAATTGGCCGCCAACGCCATCTCTTCGGGCTTGGCGCAAAAAAAATTGGCCGCATTGGTGGCCTTCACAAATTAACTCTTCACCGCACCAAATAATTTTGCCGCGCAAACATCGCGCCATCGGGGGAAATTTGAGAAGTCTACTGCTCGCCGTATTCACCGCCATCTTCGCCTGCTGCCATTTCCGCGCAAAGAATTCCTCCACCACCCGAGCGCCGCGCACAGATTGAATCCAGATCAAGTCGCCCAGGAAGTCCGCGACTACCGCATGAACAACGAAGACCGCATCATCCGCGAACTCTCCGAATTCCTCGCCATCCCCAACATCGCCAGCGACACCGAAAACATTCAGAAAAATGCCACTCAATTAGTCTCCATGCTCGAAGCCCGCGGCATCGAAACGCATTTACTTTCCATCTCCGGCCGCGGCCCGGTCGTCTTCGGAAAATTGGCCGCGCCCAACGCCCGCCGCACGCTGATTTTCTACGCCCACTATGACGGCCAACCCGTCGATCCCGCCGCCTGGACCGACGGAAAACCTTTCGAACCTGTTTTGCGAACCGACTCACTGGAAAATGGCGGCAAACGCATCCCTTTGCCCGCCAACAGCCCCGAGCATCCCGCCATCTATAACGACGACTGGCGCATCTACGCGCGCTCTTCTTCCGACGACAAGTCCCCCATCGTCGCCTTGCTCGCCGCGCTCGATGCTCTGCGCGCCAACAAAATTCCGCTAGGCATAAATCTGAAATTAATTCTCGAAGGCGAAGAAGAAGACGGCTCCCCAAATCTCGAGCGCGTTTTACTCGCCCACAAAAATCTTCTGGACGCCGATGTGCTCATCACCGGCGATGGCCCGGTACATCAAAGCGGCCGCCCCCTGGTTTTCTTCGGCAATCGCGGAATTCTCGGATTCCAGATCACCACCTACGGAGCGATTCGCGCACTGCACAGCGGCCACTACGGAAACTGGGCGCCCAATCCCGGATTCACCCTCGCGCGTCTGCTCACTTCCATGAAATCCGAAGACGGCAAAGTCCTCATCGAAGGTTTTTACGACGACATCGTTCCGCTCAACACCACGGAAAAAGACGCTCTCGCAGCCATGCCCAATAATGACGCCGACCTCGAGCGCGAACTTCAGTTCACCAAGCCCGAAGGTGGCGGCCAACGTCTGATGGAACTTCTGCAATATCCTTCTCTAAATATTCGCGGCCTGCGCAGCGCTTATGTCGGCGAACAAGCGCAAAATGTAGTCCCCGAAAAAGCCACCGCAGCCATCGATGTGCGTCTGGTAAAAGGCGAAGACCCCGACAAGAAGTTCGAGCAGGTACTCAGCCACATACGCAAACAAGGTTTCTTCATCACCACCGCCGATCCCACCAAAGAAGAACGCCTCGCCCATCCGCTCATAGCTCGCGTCGCGAAAGATCCCTGGAATTATCCAGCCTCGCGCACCTCCATGGAATTGCCCGTCTCTCAAGCACTGATAAAAGTCGTGCAGGACGCCACCGGCGGCCAAAGCGTGATCGCGCCTTTACTAGGCGGCAGCGTCCCCATGTACATTTTCGAAAACCTGCAAATCCCCTGGATCGGCGTGCCCATCGTCAACTACGACAATCACCAGCACAGCTCGGACGAAAATCTCCGCCTCGGCCACCTCTGGCGCGGCATGGAAATTTACGCCGCCATCCTCGCCGACCTGAACTGGTAATCAGTGTTGAATAAAAGGTCAGAAACGAGCCATTTTAATTCGAATTTCGTATTCGCTGTAGATCAACGAGGCAACCAGGTTCCGCGATTCTGGATCGTTCACTCCCGCCACCTTTGCCGGTAGCGCTGACATAACGGTCGCATCTTCCTTTACGTCGTAACTTTTGGATAGTGCCATTCTGTCAAAAATCAAACCACATCTATTACGGTCTCGTCGTCACTTTAGCGTTTAGGCGATCCATCAGGAAAGAAATTGTCCTGCTACACCTTCAGCAATTGGAATAGCCAAAACCATAAGAGCCGGTTCATTCTGTCATGTCCGGAGCGAGACCGGCTGTATTGGTCCTCCAGAGTACTTACGCAACCGTTCTGCCGAAGTAGCCGGTCTGCTGCAGTCAAGGAATCTCTCTTCGACTTTGAATCCGAGGACATCCAACACGGGTACACTCGCAAAAGTTGAACGTTCTAGCTTCTCCTGATTCGCAAACCATCAGCCGACCTGCGACTTTTGCTACAGCGACAAAAAATTCTTCAACAATTCCTTCCCAGATTCCGTAAGCACCGATTCCGGATGAAATTGCACTCCTTCAATCTTGTACCGCCTATGCCGCAATCCCATGATGATCCCGTCATCCGTCTCCGCGGTGATCATCAACTCTCGCGGCAAAGTTTTTCGCTCCACAATCAGCGAGTGATAACGCGTCGCCGTAAACGGATCCGCCAGCTTTCGAAACACGCCCTTCCCATCATGATGAATCTCGCTGGTCTTGCCATGAAACAACGCCGGCGCACGCTTTATCTTCCCGCCGAACGCCGCCCCAATGGCCTGATGCCCCAGGCACACGCCCAGAATCGGAAACTTCCCCGCCAACTCCTCGATCAGCTCCACGGAAATTCCCGCTTCCTGCGGCGTGCACGGACCCGGCGAAATTACAATGCGCTCCGGTTTTTTTCGCGCGATCTCCTCAACGCTGATCTTATCGTTGCGGTGCACTTCCACCTCGCATCCCAACTCACCCAAATACTGCGCCAGGTTGTAGGTAAACGAGTCGTAGTTGTCGAGCAACAAAATCACTTGGACTTTCTCCTGCCTCGCCGCACCGCCGAGCCTTTTCGCCCGCGCGCTACCGCCGTAGCCATTGCCCTACCCTTATTTAGATGCGCCGCTTCCAAAGCCGCCAACAACGCCCGCGACTTATTTAATGTCTCCTGATACTCCCCGATCGGGCGTGGAATCCGCCACCACCCCGCCCCCGGCCTGCACATAGCGCCATTCCGTTCTTGACCACCATCGTGCGCAGCGCGATGCACGAATCCAGGTTCCCCGCAAAATCCATATACAGCACGCCCCCCGCATAAATTCCCCGCCGCGTGCGTTCCAGCTCCTCGATAATTTCCATCGCCCGGACCTTCGGCGCTCCCGACACCGTCCCCGCCGGAAAACAAGCCATCAGCGCATCAAAGCAATCCACATCCTCCCGCAAACGCCCCTTCAAACTCGAAACCAGGTGCATCACATGTGAAAATCGCTCCACCAACATCAGTTGCTCCACTTTGACGCTGCCGTATTCGCACACACGCCCCAGGTCGTTGCGCCCCAAGTCCACCAACATCACGTGTTCCGCGCGTTCTTTCTCGCTGGCCAGCATCTGCTTCTCGAATCGCTGGTCCTCCGCTTCATCCCTCCCGCGCGGTAAAGTCCCCGCAATCGGCCGGTAAAATACGTCGCGCCCCTGCACCTTCACCAGCATTTCCGGAGAGCTTCCCACCACATCGACATCATTCATGTGCAGATAAAACAAATACGGCGAAGGATTCAACGCCCGCAGTTCCCGATAAATCTCAAACGGTTCCGCCTGCACTTTCGTCGAAAATCTTTGGCTGATCACCACCTGAAAAATATCGCCCGCGCGAATATAAGCTTTCGCCTTTCGAACCGCGGCAAGATATTCCGCCTTGCGAAAATTGGAACGTAACCTTCAACGGCCGCGCTTTTTTCTTTGCCGCCTTCCGCACCAGCTCGGCCGGAGCCGGCTCTTCCAACAATGCCCGGGTCCGTTTTATTTCCCGCACCGCCGCGTTATATTTCGCACGCAATGTTCCCGGACCCTCCGTAAACACGTTCCGCACAATCCACAAGCGATGTTGCACGTGATCGAACGCCAAAATGCCGTGATAAAACATCAGCACCGCATCATACAAACCGATCTCATCGCGCAAAGTCTTCGGCAGCCGCTCGATCAGCCGCACCATATCGTAGCTAAAGTACCCAATCGCTCCCGCCACCAGCGGCGGTAACCCCGGCTATTCGAACCGGCTTAAACTTCTCCATCCGTTGCCGAAGAAAACTAACCGGATCGCGTTCTTCCCACACCAGCTTGTTGCGGTTCTCCAGCACGCACGCGCCATTCGCGTAACGAAACACCTCTTCCGGATGCGCTCCCGCAAACGTATATCGCGCAATTTTCTCGCCGCCCTCCACGCTTTCCAGCAAAAACGAATAGCGCGCGCCTCGCGCGATCCGCAAATACGCGCTCACCGGTGTCAACAAATCCGCGGAAAAAACATCGTAAACAGGTACAAGATTGCCCTGCTTCGCCAGTCGTTGGAATTCGCGAAAGTCCGGTTGAATCACGCGCGGCTCCCGCGACTCTTCCCCCGGGACTCTTCTTCCGCGCGCAATGACTGCAACACCGCGCGCCGCATCGCGCGCTTCCGGCGCCCTCTTCCCGGTCCACAATTCCCATTGCGCGAATCCCTGCGCCAGAAACATATCCACTCCCGAAACAGTGCTGATCCCTTTTTTCCGCGCGATCTTCAGCAACTCCGTGTCCAGCGGCCGGTAAATCAGGTCCATCACGATCCGACAGTTTAACTCGCGCGCCGAAAGCGGCGAAATCTTGCTATGCGGATACATCCCCACCGGCGTGGCATTAATGATGACGTCAAATTTTTCATCGCGCAGCGTTCGCCGCCCAAGAAATTCCCCGTTAACCGCGCGCGCCAGATTTTTTCCCATCTGCTCACGCCGCGCGCAAATCGCCACCTGTGCGCCGGCCCGCGCCAACGCGAACGCCGCCGACCTGCGCGGCCCCACCCGCTCCAAACACCAGCACGCGACTTCCGCGAAGTCGCATCTTAGTCTCCAGCGCCCGCAGCACGCCCACAAAATCGGTATTCGATCCGTACAACGACCCATCGCCGCGCACCACTACGGTATTCACCGCCCCAATCTCCGCCGCCAGGGGATCGCATTCCTTCAAATATTTCAGAATCGTCTCTTTGTGCGGTATCGTAACGCTGAATCCACGAATTCCGAGCGTTTCCACCGCATCCAGAAAATCTTTCAGTCTGTGCACCAGGAAAGGCAAATACACCGCGTCCACATCTCGCGCAATAAATCCGGTGTTGTGCAGCAGCGGCGACAACGAATGCCCCACCGGATTACCGATCACTCCAAAAACCCGCGTCCTCCTCGTCAACTCATGCGCGCGATATAAATGCATCATCTCGCGCAGCGAAACCTGCCCCGGCGCCGTAGCCTCTCCCACCGGCGCATACGCCAACGCGCTGCCTTCGCGAAGCGCCAGAATTCGCGCCGGCAGTCCAACTTCTCCCATCGGCACGGCAACAAAATTTTTCGAACCTCGCGCCAGTCCCAAAAGCCGCACGCTGTCCGCGATCGTGTTCGCCCTCGCGGCAAGTTTCACCGCGTCAACGCCACTGTTGATCCGCCATCTTAAATCTCACCAGCCGACGCTGGCGTGCCCTTAAAATCGTGCACCGACAGCAGCACCCGCGACGGCACTCCACACCCGCGTACGGTTCTGCCCGGTAACTCGCGCAGCGTTTCTACTTCTACATCGCACCACACGCATCCGGCTTCCCGCGCTTGCGTCAGCCAATACATTTCCGCTTCAATCCCGCTCTTAAATCTCCCTCCCCCAGCGCACCCGGCGGCATGTAGCCACCAGCGCCACGTGCGCACCAAACTTTTGTCTCGCTACCCAGTCCAGGAGCCTCCTCCGCTCCGCATCGCTGCGCAACCAGTCCAGCCGTAGCTCTACCGTCGGAGTTTCCCGCAGCGCAAGCCGCACCTGTCTCATCATTTCCGCCGCCGTCGCAGCGGCAACCACCGCGCAAACCCTGCCCTTCCCCGTCCCAAATACCCCCATTAGCAGCCCCGTTCGCTCCATATCATTGAAAACAAGCCTCGTAGCATTGCGTATCCTCGCAGTATCAAACTTGTAAAGCAACTCTGGCCATTTTGTTGACGTCCCACGTGGCCCCTGCTAATTTCGGTCTAGTAAGTTCTAGTACCGCCACACGAAGTGCTTTCGAAGGAGTATTGCAATGCGCGCTAAGCTAGCAGGACTGACTTTCTCCCTATTTTTCGCTGCCGCCATCACTTCCGCGCAGGAAAGTGCGCAGCCCGGTTCAGCCACCAATTCGCCTGACTATTCCGCGGTGAATTGTTCCGGCTTCGTCGGCAATAGAGTTCCAGAGGACATGCGCATCATCTCCGGAGAACAGTCCAACCTTAAAATCACTTTTACTCATGGCGATTACGTCTACATCAATCGCGGCCGCGATAAAGGCGTTCAAGTCGGCGATCGCTTTTCCGTGGTTCGCCCCGATAAAGATCCTCTTGAAGTGCCCTGGTTCAAATGGCAAGACAAATTAATCAAAGCTATGGGTCAGTTGTATGTCGATGCTGGGCACGTTCGCGTCGTCAACGTACAGCCCAACGTTTCCATAGCCCAGGTAGAGTTGTCTTGTGGTTACATCCAGCGCGGCGATATCGTGCGTCCCTATGTGGAACGCCCCAGCCCGCCCTTTAAGGATGCCTCCGCCTTTGATCATTTTGCGCCGGTTAGTGGCAAGCGCGTCGCTATGGTCGTCGCGGCAAAGGACCACAGCCAGTTATACGGCAAGAACACCGCAGTCTACGTAAATCTTGGTAGCAATCAAAGCGTGCGCATCGGAGACTATTTCCGCATCTTCCGTTATGAGGGCACCTTGGCAGAAACAGCGCCGCAAACGAAAAATTATCAGTATGAGATGTATGGTTTTGGCAGCGCCCACGCCAAGTACACCTGGAAAGACTTGCCTCGTGAAATCGTCGGCGAAGGCATCGTGATTAACGAAGGCCCTAACGCCTCGACCGTGCTCATTACTTACAGCTCATTGGAAGTCTACGCCGGCGATTACGTCGAACTGGAGTAGTTCCTAACATCACCTCGGCTGAAAGTCCGCGACCGCCGCGCGGCGCTTTTTAAATTAACTTCGCAGTCGCGGCTAACTGGCTCCTGCCCGTTTCGCGTCCGAAAATACTTCGCATGTGAATCCTTGAATTCGCGCGGATGTCCATCGCCAAGCATCATGCGGCAGCCTCGCCTTTCGGCACGTTTCTGCCAGAAATTGCTCCCGATTCAAGCCATGTTCCGGCGCCACTTGCGGCAACAGCAAGCCTCTGTGATTTTCATCAGACACCACTAGTCCATGACGACCGATCTCGATCTCTTCCGGCCGAATTGGTGCGAGCGGCGAAAGCACCGAAATCTCAATGTTCAACTCCCCCAATTCTTCGCTGCGCATTGCTGGAAATCGCGGATCGCGCAACGCTGCGCTCGCTGCACAACGCACCGTAGCGTCTCCCAACGGCTCATCACCCTCGGTCGTGCCTATACATCCCCGCAACTCTCCACGCACGTGCAGCGTGACGAACACACCTCGCCGCTCGCCAAAAATTCCCTCATTTGGAATTGTCTCCGGAAGTTTCCCGCGGGTGACCGCCTCTACAATCGCCTTGCGCGCCAGAACCAACAAATTCTGACCATCAACCTCAGAGAGGTACGGCATCCTGTGACTTCTTGCGGCTTTCCAGCATGCTCAGCCGCCGCCGCTGCTTGATGCGGTCGTCCACGTTTCCCCAGAAGCGGTGAAAATATTGCGCCGCCGGATACGAGCGCACTCACCACCACCAGCCAAAGCAACAGCATTGCCAGCGGCTTCAAATAATCATGCCGTGCCCCCGCGATGACCACTGCCACTGCGCACACCTGCAAAACCATCTTGGTCTTTCCCAACACCGACGCCTCAATAGTAAACCCCTCCGCCAACGCGATATTTCGCAATCCTAGAACTGTAAATTCGCGGCCGATAATAATCACTACCATCCAGGCTGGAACCAGTTGCATATCTACCAGCGAGACAAACGCCGCCGAGATCAGTAATTTATCCGCAATGGGGTCCAGCAAAATACCGAGCGTCGTCACTTGCAGTCGCCGCCGCGCCACATACCCATCCGCCCAATCTGTTGCCGCCGCCATCAGCAAAATCAAAACTCCCCAGAATTCAAAATGCATGGGGAATCCCCACAACTCCACATTCGGACTCCGTGTTAGCAGGATGACAATCAGGACCGGTACGAAAAAGATCCGCAACAGCGTCAGTGAGTTGGCAAGATTCATACGCGCATACGGGCTAGCAATGACCGCCCCAAGACTCCCGGTCACCGCCGAATCACTATAGTCTTGAGCCACGTACCCGTCAACGCTTCGCAGTGCCGACCTGTCAAAGCTCTTTAGAAATGTCCCTATACTTACCTCTTTAGAAGTGTCCCCTTTTGAGTTTTGCTTGTTACTGGTTGTAGATCGTTGGCATTGCCTTGGAGCGAAGCCCTGCGAAGCCCGCAGGGCGGAGCGCTTAGGGCGAAGCGGAAGGCAACGCCAACGACGGTTGCGGCGCACGCGCGGCTGCGCGGCTGGTTTGCCTTGCGCGCTTCTCCAGCCCGCGGCGGGCGGCTTCCCGCCACGGGTGATGCACTGGCGGTGTCCATTTCCTTTTTGTGTTCTCGGCGGGAACCCGTTCTCGAGGCGCACTGAGCATGGGTGGTCTCGCGGGTGCAGGAATTTCCTGCCAGCGTAAAGCCTCTCCGCGGTACTCGATGGTGATGCGACCGTGGCGCTCCTGGCACACCAACACTTTGCTCTGTGCTGGCGCGTAGTTGTGATTCTGCTTCTGCAGTTGGAAAAAACGATTGTCGTACCGCACCACCCAGTCCTGGCTAATGATCCGTTCGCTCTCCAGCCGGAAAATGCGATCCAGTTCTGCAGCCCGCGGCGCACGGCGATGATAGTTCTCCGGTTGGGCAGCCACGCGCATGAAGCGCCGGTTGTGTTCCGGCAAATATTCCCGCTGCAGATACACATTGGCTGCTTGGTGACTGCGAATGTCCTTCCGCCGCAATTTCTTCACCAGCCGGTCCTGATGTGTGCCGTGAACCCGCTCCACCCGCCCCTTGGCCTGCGGCGAACTCGCGGCGATGATGGCGATCCGCAACTTCGCACACATGCGCCCAAATTGCGTGAGCGGTTCTTCTCCCCGCAAGCGCTCGCCGGAATTGGCCGCCCGCTGGTAGAGATTCTTCCAGTCCACGTACAGTGCCAGTGGCACTCCGTAGCGTTCGATCCAGCTGCGTAAGGCGTCCGCTACCGCCCAGATGGTCTCTTGCTCCCCCAGTTGCGCCCACGTCGTGTTGGTGCCGTCATCCACCATGTCTATCAGGCAGCCCGCTGGACCGCGGTCCTCAAGCCAGGCGTGAAAGCTCCCATCCATCTGCACCAATTCTCCAAAGTGTTCCTTGCGCTCGCGCCGTCGCCGGTGTGCTCGACGCTTTCGCTCGCGACTCCACAAACCCTCCGCCAGCATCCAACGCCGCAGCGTTTCCGCATTCAGCTGCAACCCATCCTCGCTCGCCAAATGCTCCGCCGCCAGCGTCGGCCCGAACCGCTCGCCTACTGGCCCACCGTACTTTTCGCGCACCAACTGCAACACCTTGACCCGAAATTTTTGTGGGTGTGCGCGATGCGATGCTTGCCCGGCGCTGCGGTGTTTCAGACCTGCAGCACCTTCCTCCCGATAACGCTTCCACAGCCGCTTCGCTTGCCGGTAACTCACCAGCATCAATCGTGCCGCATCCACTACCTTCAGTTGCTTGCTGCGCACCCGCGCTAGCACTTCCACTCTTCCTAACTCTCTCCTGCTCATCTCTGTCCGCACCAATCTGACCTCCCTTCGGAGGCCCTATTAGGGGGACATTTCTATTGAGGACAAAAGGGGACACTATCATTGAGGTACAACACGCTTCGCAGTGCCGACTTAGGTACCTGGGCTTGACGGTTTATAACTATTCGTTTTTCTTCTGGCTATACTTATTCGTAACCCTTAGCTCCCAAATCTGTGCAAATGTGTGATTTACAAGCGCCAAGGTGTCCCAATGCCCTGTTTCGGTGCTATGTAGCGCTGCCCCATGCATATTAATGAGGGTAAAGGACTTATACAGATGGCACTCTCGAACACGCCGCAATATCACAAATGTTCTTCAAACTATCGAAAAACACCGTCAACGTTTCCCACAAGATTTTCCACAACCCTGCAAATGCGCGATTTTATGAGGATTTATCGCAGATGAGGCGTCACCACACGGCCGCAACGGTATCATTCACTGTTTACTCTAACGTAACGATTGGGTTTCGCGGGACGCTGAAAATCGCATTGCTCCTTCGATTCTAACCGCTCTAATTAATTTTGATTCAAAGTGTGCGGATTGTCGTAGCGCGTCTTGGATATTTCGCGGATGAAAGTGAAGCGCTTACTAAAATAGTTTCCCACCACTACTTCAAATCGGCCGCGGCCCTCGCAGTAGCCTTACCGGAAGCAGCAACATCGCCTCAAGCAGCCCAAAAACTCCGTGCACCGCAATTCCTACAATCCGGAATGGGAGCATGATGAGCCACACAAACGGATAAAGAACCAGGGCCAGCAGCGCCACCGGCCAGCAGAGAATGAAAAGAATACACCACAAAATAAATGCGGCCATGATTGCCTCCCACATCTAATTACGTCAGAGCCAGCTTGGAAGTTCCCTCAACCACATACTCGTTTAACCGCAAACGCCGCGCAATGGACACCGGCACCTCGGCATCCAGCAGCATATCCTCATCTTCCACTTCCGAGCGCAGCACTCTCCCCAACGCGTGAATCAACGCCAAAGTGCGCCCTTGCGACAAGGGCAATCGCAGCGAAAGCGAAACCAGCGGATCTGTCGGCAGCGCCACATCAATCCGCCGCAGCAATTGATCGAGGCCCTCACCGGTCAAAGCAGATACCAAGACCGGCCCCTCATCGTACGTCATCTTTCCATTCGCGCTCGCCTTCAGGCTCGCTCTTTCTTCAGCCGTCAAGCGGTCCACCTTATTCAACACCCGCAATATCGGCCGGTCCGCAACCCCAAGTTCCTCGAGAATCTTGTGTACCTCTTCGTCCAGTTCGTCGTGATGCGTGTTGGATATATCGCTGACATGCACAATCAGCGCCGCTTCCTGTACTTCTTCCAGCGTCGCTCGAAACGCCGTCAGCAGACTCTTCGGCAAATCCCGTATAAATCCCACCGTATCCGAAACCAGTACACGTCTATTCGAAGGCAAGCGCACTGCCCGAATGGTGGGATCCAATGTCGCAAACATGCGCGCCGAAACAAGCACTTCCGCTTGGCTCAACGCATTAAATAGCGTCGACTTCCCCGCGTTGGTATAACCAACCAGCGCTATCGTACCCAGCGGCACCGCATTCCGCGCTTCCCGCCGCAACGCCCTTTGCTTGCGCAAATCAGCTATGCCGTTCTGAATCTTGCCCACCCGGTCTCGAATCCTCCGGCGGTCCGTTTCCAGTTTCTTTTCACCAGGACCGCGAACGCCGATGCGCCCCGCTCCTCCCGCGCCGCCCGCTCCCCCGCCTCCGCTTTTGCCTCCCAAACGGGACATCGCCGTGCCCTTCCCGGTCAGTCGCGGCAGCATATAATTTAATTGCGCCAACTCCACCTGCAGTTGCCCTTCACGGCTTCGCGCATGCCGCGCAAAAATATCCAGAATCAGCTGCGTGCGATCAATCACTCGCCGCTCCGTCAACTCCTCAATATTCCGCTGCTGTACCGGAGAAAGATTGCTGTCAAAAATAATCAGCGGCGCCTGGTGTGCGTTGGCCTCCGCGCGAATCTCATCCAATTTCCCGCGTCCCACCAGCGTCGCGGAATCCGCGGAATCGCGGACCTGAAACACCGTACCGACAATTTCCGCTCCGGCGCTTTTCGCCAGCTCAACTAATTCTGCTAGAGACACTCGCCCCTGCTCGCCCGCTGGCATTCCCGGAAATCGCGGCGCTCGCTTCCAACCCACGCCCACCAAGCAGCGCGCGTTCTGCGTTCGAAACATTGTGTTGTGGTGTCTTCGTCAAAAAGTGCGACCTGTCAGCACTAAAGAACCAATTGCGGAGGGGTCCTGCTCATATCCGTGATTATACCCCTTCGCATTTTCCGCCGCGATGCTGGCTCCCAGCTCTTCGCTGACCCATTCGACAATCTCGCGCTGCACCGCGGCATCATCGCCCGGCCCCGCAAACCAGCGAATCGACTTGTCTTTCCGAAACCACGTCATCTGCCGCTTGGCATACTGTCGCGTGGCCAATTGAATTGCTGTGCGTGCTTTCTCCATCGTTAGTTCCCCGCGCGACACCGCAAGCATTTCCCGATAACCGATGAAATCAAAAATCTTCGCGTTCTCCGTTATCCCCGCCCCAAGTAATCCCCGGACCTCATCAAGCCATCCCCTCTCCATCATCGCCTTCGTACGCGCATCTATCCGCTCGTGCAGCATCTCTCGCGAAGGCATCAGCCCAATCTTCACCGTCCGCCATCCCTCCAATGGCTTCCGCCCGGCCCGATGTACCTCAGAAATGGGTTTGCGCGTCAGAACGCAAACTTCAATCGCCCGTATCAGTTTTTGTTCATCCGTCGGCGCAATTCTCCCCGCAGCTTCCGCATCCATCCGTTGCAGCACCCGGTGCAGATACATCCCACCGTTTTTCATTGAACTCGCCTTCAACCGCACTCGCAATTCCTCCGAACGCAGCGGCAAGTCCGCCAATCCCTCCAACAGCGCCCGCATATACAACCCAGTCCCCACCGCAAGAATCGGCAACCTCTCTCGTTTGCGCAAATCTTCCAGAACCCCCAGCGCCAAATCGCGATAACCGCCTGCGGTCGCCGCCTCCGAAGCATCCAGCACATCAATCAAGTGATGAACGACGCCTTGCCTCTCCTCCGCGGTTGGCTTGGCCGTTCCAATATTCACACCGCGATAAAGCTGCGTCGAATCGCAAGCAATAATTTCCGCATGCAATGCGCGCGCCAGCGCCACCGCCAACGCGGATTTGCCCGATGCCGTTGGTCCCACCACGACAAGCAAAGGCAAACTCTCCAACTCAATTTTGTTCATGGAAAAAAAATGTGCCGCGCGCGAAAAAACAGCACCAGCAGCACCAGGAACGCGAGCACCAGGCTGCCCACGATTTGTTGTCGCAACGGTTTCACCGGCATTTCACTGATACGCAGCTTCGAGAGGCAAATTGTACAGGAAGTAAAAGCGCAGTTCGATATACGGCCCGCTGAACGCCGGAGGCAAAGGCTCAAACGGATTCGACGAGCGGATCGCCGACACCGCCGCGCGATCCAGCGGCTCTTTCCCGGAACCAAGCAATCGGTTAGGCTCCCCGGTAGGCACACTGCCGTCGCGCATAATGCGGAATTGCAGCGCCACCCTGCCGCTGGTCGCCCAACTGCGCCGACTCCGGCATCACCGCATACCAGTTGCGCCGCACACTGGCCACCACCCGCTTCATGTAATCGCTGAAGTCCACGCCCTCCGTCGGCGTAAGAATTTCATAACCATTTCCATAGGTCCCCGCGCCTTGGCCCGCTACCACCTCCTCCACCTGGTGAAGGAGCAGAGCGCGGCATCGGACCAATTACCCCTCCTGAGCGTCCGCCGCTATTCGGATCTCTCGTGGCCTCCTTCAATGAATCCTGAATCGAGCGCCTCGCCGAATCTTGCGGTATTTGCAAATTTGGCCGCGGCAACGGCGTATCCGGAGCTTCCAACTTCAGCCCAGGCTTGGGCGTATCCGCCTTCGGTGCCGGCGCGGTCGTTTGCGGTTCCGGCGCCACAGCATTTTTCTGCGGTATCGGCGCGCTTGGCAATTCCTTCAGAGGTTTCGCGGGAACCGGTGCAGGCGTTGGCGCCGGCGTAGGCTGAACAACCGGCGGCGCGACTTTTCTCAACATCCGCGGATCCACATGTACTGCAGGTGGTCGCTGTACCGGTCGCGACGACGGCTTCGACGATTCGAACGCCCCCGGCGGCAACAGCAACGTCAGTTGCTTCCGCGCAATATCCACTTCCTCGGCCGTCGGTTCATGCTTCGGAAATAATTTCGCCTGTAACAAAATTGCCGCAATCAGCGCCACGTGCAGCACCACCGAAGAAATCCGCGTGATCAAATCTGCTCGAGCTTTTTCCGGCGAAGGCGGCGACACCATCAAATGCGCTTCGCCGGTCGTGAAAATATCCGGATCCACCAGGTCCGTATCCACCACCGGCAACGTCGCAGTGGGCTCCGGCGGCGCCGAGTTCTGCGGCACCGCAATGCGCTGATCCATTTCCGTCACTTGCAGCGGAATGGAAACGTCCTCCACCACCGAGTACGCTTCGCGGTTTATATCCCGCGGCACCACTACTCGCGCAGCGATGGATTGCAACGGCAAATTTGTGGGAATGTTGGAATGCCCGTTCAGCGACACGATCGGCAGCATCGCCGGTACCAGCGTGCGCTCGTCCATCGTCGTTGGCCGCCGCCGCGCGCTCGCCACTAACTCCTCTTTCGCGGGTAAACGGGCGTCCCGGGGTACAAGTGTGCGTTCAATCATATTTAGGCTGGCTTGTCTGCTGTTCGTGTAGCCAGTTGGACGCGCTCCGCGTGTTCATGGATGCTTGTCATTACTCGTCCCGCTAACTCCAGCGCCGCGCGCCCCGCCGCACCATTCACCCGCGGTTCCTGCCGCGAACGCACCGACTCCACAAACGCGTCCAACTCCGCATGCAACGGCTCAATCGCGGGTGCAGGCAACTTCTCAAAACCAAATTCCGGTTGCGGCCCTGCTTTCTTCACTCCAACGCGCAAAGCATCCCGCCGCGCGTAATCCAGCGATATATATTCGTGTTGCTGAAAGAATCTCATTTTGCGCACGCGCTCGGTGGAAACGCGGCTCGCCGTCACATTGGCCACCGCTCCGCCCTCAAATTCCAGCCGCGCATGCGCGATATCCACCTTGTCCGTCAAAACCGGTATTCCCACCGCTTTTACTTCCGTCACCGATTCCTTCACCAAAGCCAGCAAAATATCCAGATCATGAATCATCAAATCGTAAATCACATCCACATCCAGGCTGCGCGCCGTAAACACTCCCAACCGGTGCACTTCAAAAAACAACGGCCGGTTCACGATGGGCTCCACGGCAATCACCGCGGGATTAAATCGCTCCACATGCCCAACCTGCAAAATCCGCTGATTTCTTTTCGCTGCTTTCAATAGCGCATCTGCCTGCGCCAGATCGGTGGCCATCGGCTTTTCCACCAGTACGTCGATCCCCATGTCCATCAACCGGCAACCGACTTCGCTGTGCGCTTCGGTAGGAACCGCCACGCTGGCAGCTTTCACGCAGCCGCGCAATTCCTCCAGGTCGTCAAATGCGCGAGTATGAAATTCTTCGGCCACCGCGCGAGCTTTTGCTGCGTCTCGATCGAAAATGCCCAGCAGTTCTGTATTCTGAAGCTCGCCATACACCCGCGCGTGGTTGCGTCCAAATTCGCCCGCCCCCACCACGGCAACCGGCACACGCTCCGGCGCTGCGCTCATCCTCGATTTATTCCCTTGTTTTCAGCTTTTGGTTCCGCGCCCGTGGTGGAGAAAAAGCCTGAATCGCGATCCCTTTGTCATCAGCCAGCGCGATCAATTTCGCGCGATCAAACAACAGCGTCCGCCCGGCATCCACAGCCAACGCCGTCACCCCCGCACTCCCCATTTGTTCGATGGACGGCAACCCGATCACAGGTACGTCGAAACGCATGTCCTGCCCCGGCTTGCTCACCTTCACCACCACCAGTGGCTTTCCTCCGGCAATTCGCGCAGCTCGCGCAACCGCTTCATCCGTGCCTTCCATCGCCTCCACCGCCACGCAAGCGGAGTCCGAAATCACCACAGTCTGTCCAATATCCATGCTCGCAATATTTCTCGCCACGCTAAATCCATAAGCGATGTCCGTGGCCTCACGCTCATTCGGAGCGCGTCGCGTCAGCACACCCGCTTCCGGCACCAGCGGCTTCAAAAATAAAGTCGAATCCACCAATTCAATCCCCTCATCTCCCAGCACTCGCGCCACCGCGCCAATCAAAGCGTCCGTATTTTTTCGCGGCAGCGAAAACAAAAGTTTTGCCAGCTTCAAGTCTGGCCGTATCGAGCTGAAAATTTTATTGTGCTTGACCTGCCCCGCCATCACCGCGCGCGTCACGCCTTCCTGGTGCATCAAATCAATCGCCTTGCTCAACTCCCCCAGGCTCACCCAATGAATCCGCGAAGCAAATTTCTCCAGCTCCGCGAGAAGCCTCCTCTTTCAGCGCAATTACCGCCATGTCCAATCCCTGGCTCCGCGCTCCCTCCAAGACCAAAAACGGAAATCGCCCATTCCCCGCAATCAATCCCCACCGCTCCGTCTTCGCGTCAGCGCTCAATTTTTTCCTTACCTCTGCGCCACACTAACGCCGAGGGTCAATTTTTTTCCTCGTGGCAGCGCCCTGTAATGCGGAGGGTGCCCCACCCTCGGATTTTTGGAGGGTGGGTCTTGTAACGTGGAATCATCGAAACTCACACGTCGAAGCACTCTTCGATTTCCGAAAATCAGCGTCTACTTCACAATCCCACGCTCCGCCGCCTCAATAAACCTCACCAACTCCCGCACGTCCTCAGAATCCCCCAACGTCGCCCGCATGTCCGCCAACGCCTGCGAAGTATTCATCTTCGATCGCAGCAACAACCGATAAGCCCTTCCCACCGCCTGCAATCGTTCCGTAGAAAACCCTCTCCGCTCCAACCCAATCGAATTCACCCCGTAACTCTTCGTGCTCCGCTCCGTCACCACCCGCGAAAACGGCGGCACATCCTGCGTAATCACCGTCGAGGCTCCCACATACGCATACCTTCCAATACGACAGAACTGGTGCACCGGCGAAAACGCTCCGATCGTGGCGAAATCTTCCACCTTCACATGTCCCGCCAGCGTCGCTCCGTTGGCAAAAATCGTTTCGTTGCCTACGTGACAATCATGTGCGATATGCGAATACGCCATGAACAAACTCCCATTCCCTATCGTCGTCTTCCCGCCGCCTCCCACCGTCCCACGGCTCACCGTCACATATTCGCGAAAAGTGTTTCCCTCACCAACAATCAGTTCCGTTTGTTCCCCATGAAATTTCAAATCCTGCGGATCGCCGCCAATCGAACAAAACGGATGGAACACATTGTGCCGCCCAATCGTGGAAGGCCCCTGAATCACCGCGTGCGCATCCACCGAACATCCTTCGCCCAAAGTCACATGCTCGCCAACAATCGCGTAAGCTCCAATCGTGACTCGCGCCTCAATCCGCGCGCTCGCCGACACAATCGCCTGCGGATGAATCTCAGTCTTAGTTTTAGGTTGCGTGCTCACAAATTGTCAGTCCTCAGCTGCCGGGTGTCATTGCTTCCGTATCATTAGAAAGCCTCAATTTTTCATCCTCACCTACCTCAGTAACGTGAAGGGTGTCCCACCCTCGGCCTTCTTGAGGGTGGGTCTTTAACTTGGAATCATTGCAAATGCGGGCGTCGAAGTTGTTCCATCAATCGCGCGAGTTCCCGGGCATACTCATCTGCTCAGCAGCTTTAGGCTTCTCCAGATCTTCCCGGTCCACCATCTTGCACATCAGAATCGCCTCAGCGGCCAATTCCCCGTTAACCGTCGCCCTTCCATCCAGCTTGCAGAAATCCCCACGCCACGAAATAACCTTTACTTCCAACTTCAATTGCTCTCCCGGCACCACTGGACGCCGGAATCGCGCCCCATCAATAGCAACAAAATACAAAAGCTTGTTCTCGCGCTCGCGCTCCGAGAACTCCATCAGCAACAGCAACCCACCCGTCTGCGCCATCGCCTCAATGATCAGCACTCCAGGCATGATCGGCTTACCCGGAAAATGCCCCTGAAAATGCGACTCATTGATAGTCACATTTTTGATTCCCACGATGCGCTTCACGCGTTCCATCTCTTCAATCGCGTCCACCATCAGAAATGGATAACGGTGCGGCAAAATCCTTTGTATTTCCGTCGTATCCAGAATCATTCGCACCCCCGTCGCGAATACCTCAAGTCCTGCGGCGTCCGGGCTTACCCGGCAAACTTACAATTATATGCGACCAGACACCCACAACGGACGCGTATCTTGTGCCCCAAATGCAATATCCCCTGATTTGCCGCCTGTCTCTCCCCGCGGCCGTGCTCGGTCTTCGGTTGATTTTCGCTTCGCTTCGTTGCCCATTCGTCGCCGCATTGTTAGCATGTTCGCACAATGCCCGCTCTCATTGTCGCGCAGAAAATCAAAAAATTCCTTCTACCAACGCTGCCGCAAATGATCGACACGCTTCGCCGGTTCGTGATCGCCGAATCACCCAGCCTCGAAAAAGCGTGCGCTGACCGCTGTTGCGGGATCATCGCCGGGGAATGGCGTAAGTATGGCCTGCAAGTCCAGCGCCTGGCGCAAAAAAATCGCGGAGATCATTTGCGCATCGTATCGCCATCCCCGTCCAATTCCTCTCGCGCCAAAGGGCAACTCCTGGTGCTGGGCCATTACGACACTGTCTACGCCTCCGGCACCTTACCAAAAATGCCTTTCCGCCTCGCCGCGGGCAAAGCCTATGGCCCGGGCACCTTCGACATGAAAGCCGGTATCGTACAAGCCCTCTTCGCGCATCGCGCGCTTCACAAACTAAACCTTGCCCCCAACAAGCGCATCGTTTTTCTGTGGACCTCCGACGAAGAAATCGGCAGCGATTCCTCTCGCAAACTAATCGAAACTGAAGCCCGCCTCAGCGATGCGGTTTTCGTCCTCGAACCCTCATTCGGTCCGCGCGGCCTGATAAAAACCGCCCGCAAAGGTGTTGGCGAAGCCGAAATCATCGTTCATGGCCGCGCCTCTCACGCCGGATTGGCCCCCGAAGAAGGCATCAACGCCATCCACGAGCTTTGCCATCAGTTGTCGCGCATTTTAAAATGGAACGATCCGCGTCGTGGCACCACCGTGAACGCCGACATCATCCAGGGCGGCACCAGAACAAATGTCATCGCCGATCGCGCGCGCGCTGTGCTCGATCTTCGCGCCACCAGCATTTCAGAAATGAGGCGCGTCGACCACCAGCTCCAGTCTTTGAAACCACATCTCCGAGGCGCGCGACTCGAAGTCCACGGCGGTTTCAATCGCGCTCCGCTGGAACGCAAAATGAGCGCAGCCTTATTCCAGCGGGCGAAGTCTCTCGCCGCGCAAATGAGTTTATCCCTCGGGGAGTGTGTAGTAGGAGGAGGATCCGACGGAAATCTTACCGCCGCGTTGGGAATCCCCACCCTGGATGGCCTGGGCGCAGTTGGAGATGGCGCGCACTCCACTCACGAGCACATCCTGACAGCCGCCATGCCCATCCGCGCAGCGCTGCTGGCCGCGCTCCTAGCCACCAGTTAAATCCTCACCTCTTGTTAGTTGCCAAAAAATAGCTCTTAGCGCGAGTATGTTCTGCGTAAATAATCCGCACTCGATCTCATCACGTCGTCGTAATCGCTATGCAGCACATCGTGCAAAGCGCTCTCCGTCGAGCTCCCAGACCCAATCCGGTCCAGTATTCGTTCCACATCTCCCATGCCATCGGCCTGCACAATATATTCAATATTCGCGAGCGCCCACGCGTACGCATAAACCGCCGCATCGCTCGGAAATCCCATCCATGATCCTTCCAAACTCCCCAGAGAAATCGCGTGCCCATCACCGTAAATCTCCAGCAGCGCCGCGGCATTCTCGCCGCTGCGTTTGCCTTCCATCCACTGCGCAAGCCCTTCCTGTATCCATGTGGGCGCTCGCCCATGCGTCTTCTGCTGCACAAAGCTATGCGTCAGCTCGTGTTTCAACACTCGCGACAGCTCATCCGTCATGCTGCTCAAGCCCTGTACTGGAATGCGCAATCTTCCGTCGTTCAGCGCCCCGACCCATCCCGGCGCGTGTGTTATATCCGCAAAGGCCTGCTGTGTATACAAAATCACTCCAATTGAATCAGGCGGCGCAAAATTCAGCTCCGAATTAATCCTGGTGTAATGCGTTTCCAGAGTTCGCAGCACTTCTCGCGCCAGCGCCGGTTGCGCGTTCCCGCTGTATCGCAGTGTGAAATGCGCACTCTCATTTTCTTTGTAGTTTTCCTCTTCGCCCTTATCGCGCTCCGCTTTCTCCAGCGCCGCTTGCACTTCCGCATCCGGCCGCAACGCCAACGCGCGCTTCCATTGCGCCACCGCCTCCGGCAACTTGTTCATCCCGTAATAAGCCCAACCGGACAGCTTGGCCACGTCCGCATTGTTCGGAGCACTCCGCTGCGCGCGTTCGAGGTAATCCAGTGATTCCTTGTATTCACTTCTGCGCAAATGCAGATACGCGACATTCATCAGCAGCAGCGCTTCATCCGGTGCATACGTAAGAGCCGTTCGCTCGTCCGCCAGCGCATGATCCATGTCCCCGTGCGCAAGTTCAAAGCTCGCTGCGGCATGATGCGCAACCGCGGCATCCATTCCCGCTGCCGCGGAACCACTACGCGTTTCAGACTCCAATTTCGCAATATACTCGCGGTCAATCGAACCACCGTGTATCACCGCGTGCTCAATTTCTCCCCCGTTGCCGTGCGCCGCATCCATCACCGGCGGCGTGATCGCCATATTCGAAACGTAACTTCCTTTCTCAATGTGATCAACGATCGACTTGGGAAGACTCAATTCGCCAACACTGGTTTCGTAACGAATTTTGTCGCCCGCCTCCACCACATTGCTGGCGGAAATTCGATGACCATTCTTCAATACGATAGTGTCCGCCCACGCCCCCGCGCTTCCCAACGCCAGCACAACGTTAAACACCCCGGCTCGACAGCCGCGTCCAATAGAGGGAAACCCCATGCTTCCCATTTTACCCGCGCCGGTACGCTTTGAATTTTTCCCCCTTCGCCCTTGTTCCATTAACAAACGCGATCTAGGGACCGCCGGCGTCCCGGTACTCTTGTTCCGCAACGCCCAAAATGACTACACTTTCCCAATGAGGCTCGCAGCAGCCTTCTTCGTGTTGTGCGCCCTTACAACCGCCCAACCCTCGAGTTCCACACCGCGCACCGCCCATCAACTCTACGATGCCCTGAACTCCCTGCGCCTCGATCCCGCTTCCGCTTATCAAATTAAGCCCGAGCATCGTATCGAACTGCGTCGCGGTGATGCGAAAATCTCCTTCGATCAAGGCCAGTTAATCTTTTTTGCGCCTCTCGATAACGAAATCACCGGCGCCGTATTTGCCGGCCGCGGCCATATTCTCGCTCTCCCGCGCGACACCATCGAAAAACAGCAAATGGCGCGCTTCCTCGACACACCTATCCTCGACCAGGATTTCGCCAGCGCCTACATCCGCTTCACGGATACAACTGCCGCCGACCTGTTGCACCAACTCCAAGCCGCCGGACTCAACCCGGAATCCGACGCCAACGGCGCATCCCATTGGGACCCAGTCTTGTCTCATATGAACCCCGCTCACTCCCTGCGTATTCTTTGTGGAACCCTACTCAACACGCTGCCGCCGTATTTCTACGCGAGTCTCGATGGCATCGCTACCGGCCCATTCGACGCGCTTCTGGATTCCATGCGCGCCGAACCCTTCCTTTTAGGGCAGGTGCGCACCACTGCGGGCTCAACTTTCTACGATGTTTGGGCTTCGTACAAAATCCCCGATGTGATTCCCGTGGCTCCGGATTTTCGAGCGCTCCACTACACTATCGACACTTCCATCCTTCCCGATCACTCGCTCGACGCCACCGCTACGGTAAGTCTCCATGCGCTTGGCGCAGGCCATCGTTTCTTAATTTTCGAGTTGTCCCGGGCGTTAAACGTTGAATCCGTTACCGGCGCGGATGGGCAGAAACTCGAATATTTTCAGAATGAAGACATGACCCCGCAGGAACGCAGCGTGCGCGGCAACGACTTTCTATTCGTCGTACTTCCCCGTGCCCTCGAACGCGATCGCGAATTTTCTATTCGCTTTCATTATCGCGGCAACATCATTACCGATGCCGGCAATGACGTCTTCTTCGTGGGGGCTCGCGAAAGCTGGTATCCCCACTTTGGTGACTCTGCGGATTTCGCCGCATACGACTTAACCATGCGCTGGCCCAGAAAATTGCGCCTCGTCGCCACCGGCACAAAACTCGACGAACATGAAGAAGCCGACTTCCGTGTGGGCCATTGGAAAACCGAGAAACCCGTTTCCGTCGCCGGTTTTAATCTTGGCGAATACGCGTCTTCATCCGTGACTTCCACGAATTATTCCGTCGACGTCTACGCCAATCGCCAGGTGGAACAACAGTTGGCCAAGCGCCTGGCCAACGGAGTTACTCCTGAACTGCTCGGCGCAGGCCCTCGCCGCCCAGGCCTGGATATGAATCAGGATATTCAACCCCTGCCTGCCAATCCCGCCATGGCACTCAAACAATTGGGCAAAGACATCGACGCCTCCATTCGTTTTTACGAAACCTATAGCGGCCCTTTCCCTTTTCGCAATCTCAGCGTTTCCCAGATTCCCGGAACTTTCGGGCAAGGTTGGCCTGGCCTCCTCTACATTTCCACCTACTCTTTTCTCTCCGCTGATGTGCAGCGTCGCGCCGGCCTTTCCAGCA
The DNA here is from genome assembly GCA_963733775.1 of uncultured Acidobacteriota bacterium. Lineage (GTDB taxonomy): Bacteria > Acidobacteriota > Terriglobia > Acidiferrales > UBA7541 > Acidiferrum. Next base: position 339,280 of record CAVTEE010000010.1, read on the forward strand.
GCGTTCAGGAGCATTTCAGCGACCTGGTGCCCTTCCACGAAGTCGCTCATCAATGGTGGGGAAATATTGTCGGTTGGTCCAGCTACCGCGATCAGTGGATCAACGAAGCCATCGCCAACTATCTCGCGTTGCTCTTCGCCGACATGCACAAGAACCCTGATCACACGCTACGCGTCTGGCTCCAGCGCTATCGCCAGAGGCTCATCGAAACAGCTTCTAACGCGGATCAACCCGCCGACGAAATTGGCGCGCTGGCCCTTGGCACTCGCCTCGATTCGTCTAAGTCTCCCGGCGCTTACGATGATGTCATCTACGCCAAAGGAGCGTGGGTTATTCATATGCTCCGGGAAATGCTGCGCCAACCGGGAACTAATCCCGACGCGCGATTCAACGCTCTGCTTCGCACGTTAGTCACAAAATATGCGTACCGCGCTCTTTCCACCCAGGATTTGCGCCGTGAAATTGAAGCGGTGATGACTCCCTCGATGGACCTTGAAGGCGGTCATTCCATGGAGTGGTTTTTCGAGCAGTGGATTCAGGGAACTGGCATTCCCCACTACCGTGCGGAATTCACGGTTCACAAAAACGACAGCGCTCCCGGCTATTCCATACGAGGGAAACTCTTTCAGGAAAACGTGCCCAGATCTTTCATCGCTAGAGTTCCGCTATACGCGAGCAGCCCCGGCGCTCATCCAATTCTCCTGGGCACAGTAGTCGCCGCCGGCCCCGAAACTCCATTTCATTTCACCTCATCAACACAGCCCCACAAACTTCTCATCGACCCGCAAATGACTCTCCTCTGCACCACGCAGTAGCCTCAGATAACACCGCCGCGCCAGCGGTGGGTTTGCGATATAAGTGTTGAGATCGGTGCCTGACCCTTGGGTTTCAACAGGAAATTTACCGTTGGGTCGGCGACACATGGTAGTTGCCTGTGGTAATTGTTCGATTCAAACGGCGTTGCGGAAACCTGCTAATGTCTTCTTGGTCGCCAGCTGCTACTTACTGGCCGCTCTTAATCCACTTCTCCCTTAGCGGACTCTTCGGATTAAGCTCTGCCTTCCCTGCTTCTGACAAAACATACGGATATCCTAATGCATCAACGGGCTCTCCACGCAAAAGCCCGCTTTGCACCAGCTCACTTATTCGTCCCGGCCGGCGTCCAAACCGTTTCTGATACTCGTCCGCCAACGCATCAATTTGCTTGCGATCGTCCTCCGCCCGCAACAATTGTAAATGCCTCAACGCATTTTTCTTCACCAGCGGATCTGTGGTCGTGTTGTAGACGTCTTGCCATAGAAAATTGGAAGTTTCCGTCGAATTGCCTTCCGTGGCGATTTTGGCGGCCATCGTTTTCATCCAGATAAACGCTTTTGGATTTTTGCTGCCCTCGTATAGCGCAGCAGATGCCTTCGCATAATCCTTCTTATCGAAGTAATACACGAACCCCAAATCGTAATACAGCCGCCATTCATCCGGATTGGCTTTGATACCCCGCTCCAGCAACTCCACCGCATGATCTGGGTCGCCCGCTCCACGCGGCGCTGCGTCGCTCAAGAACGTAGAACCGGAGTGATAAACAGGCATCAAATACGGATCGAGCTGACTTGTGACATCCAGTAGCGGCCAAAGCAGCCGAAAATCCACCTGCCCCGCCGCATGTTTGTTCCCAAAATATTGCACCACTCGCGTCCAATAAATGTCCGCCACCAACGGCGCATATTCCAGGCTCAAACCTTTCACCAGCTTCCCAGAGCGCAACATCATCTGGTCTTCTTCGCTCTCTACCGCGCTTTGTTGCACATCAATGCCGTTGCTGCAAGCGCCACACGCCCGCGAAGCCCAAAAGCACGAATAGGAACAACGCTATGTAGTTCTTTAAGCTCATTTCAGGTTACGCTGCGAAAAAATCGCCACCGCCACCGCCAATACGATCGCGCAATAAAGCGCGGCATAAACCGTATTCTGCGCAATCAGCATTCCCGGTATCGCCCGCCCGTGCGCCGCCGCGCCCATGACATCGAAATTCTCAAAATTCGGCAGCAAGTAAGAAATCCCCCGCAATAAACCGCCCTAACGCCGGAGTCAATCGTGCCCGGTTCCAAATTGCGCATCTCATGCACAAACAGTCCCGCGATATAAAGTCCCGCGGTAAACAGAATGGCCAGCAGCGGAGTTGTAAAACACGAAAACAACATCGCCAACGCCACCACCAGCGCCAGCTTCAACAAAATGAAATACACCGCCACCAGCACGGCTGCGTCGGCGCGCTCGATCGAATGCTTCACATAAAACATAACCAGAAATAATCCCGCAGCCATCGCCGCCGTGTTGACGGTTAGCGTCAGCGCCAGTCCGCGCAAATTTCCCTAAAAGAAATTCCCAGCGCCGCAAGGGTTTGGCTAACAACGCGTATAGAGTCCGCTTGTCAATTTCTTTTGATACCAGCCCCACGCCGATGAAGACCGAAATCAGCAATCCAATCATCGAAATCGCGCTCAACCCCAGGCTGACAATCACAATGTTTTCGATGTCGACGGATATCTGCCCCACCAGAATCGCCGCCGCCATCATCACCAGCGCAAAAAACACCAGGTTATATAGCACCCGGTCGCGCACCGCTTCGCGAAATGTATTTAGTGCTACCGTCCCGACGCGTGTCACTTTGTTGCTCTCACTTCCACTGCCGCGGCTTGCGCCCGATCGGCTTCCACCAGATGCATAAAATATTCTTCCAAGGATGGTTTCACCTGCGTCACCGACAATATCCTCGCACCGACCGCATGCAACCGTTCCATTGCCGCGTAAAATCCGCTCTCTTCTATTTGCAGGCGATATCGGTCACCAGTCCGTGTAGCCTGTGCCAGCAAGTCGCCTCCAGGCGCCCCGCTCGCCGGCAACTCAAACAGAATTTCCATTCCTTGCGCCTTCAATCCCACGAGTTCGCTTGGCGCTCCAACTCCTTGCAACTTTCCCCCAACAATCACGCCTACCCGGTCGCACAACATTTCCGCATCAGTCAAAATGTGCGTAGAAAACAAAACCGTTTTTCCTTGTTTTTTTAATTCGAGAATAATGTCACGCACTTCCCGCCGTCCCACCGGGTCCAGCCCAGACATCGGCTCATCCAGCACCACCACCGCCGGATCATGCAAAATCGCCTGCGCCAGCCCCACCCGCTGCAGCATCCCCTTCGAATATTTTCGCAATTGAATTTTCCCGGCCGACTCCAGTCCAACTTTCTTGAGTATCCCTCGCACCCGCTCGCGTCTGTCAGCTGCGCTAAAATCATGAAATCGCGCAAAATAATCCAACAACTCCGCCGCCGTCAGGTAATCGTAAAAGTAGGGTTGCTCCGGCAGGTACCCAATATCCCGATGCATGGCAATATCGCTGATCGGTTTCCCAAGAATCCGCGCCGATCCCGCCGTCGGAAAAATCAAACGCATCAACAGCTTGATCGTGGTCGATTTCCCCGCGCCATTCGGCCCCAGAAATCCAAACACTTCGCCGCTCTGCACCTGCATGGTCAAGCTTTCTAGCGAGCGCTTCTTCTTCAGATGCAGGAACCCATACGGATAATCCTTGGTCAGATTTTCAATATCAATTGCCGGTTCGGCCATGCTTTCATTTTTGCCATACACGTCAAATGCGTCAATCGCCCGCCGTGTAGCGTGTGCACGGATAGAAAATACCGCATAGACACAAGCTGGAAATGATTGTTAAGAAAAGCGGCGTTTGTCACCGGAAGCCGGAAATATTGTAGGCTACTTCTAACTCCCCAACAAAAAGGCGTAGAATGCTTTCCATGGCCAAGCAAAATGTAGACAACCTGAACGTCACTTGCCCATGCTGTCATTCCAAACTGGTGGTCGACTCTGTTTTTGGCGCGGTACTTTCCCACGAAGCGCCCCCGAAAACCGGCCCAAACGTCGACCTCACCGATGCCGCCGGCATTTTCAACGAGCAACAGCGCAACCGCGAAGATAAATTCCGTGACTCCTGGAACCTGGAACACAACAAAGAAGACATCCTCGCCAAAAAATTCGAAGAAGCCATGAAGAAAGCCAAGGACGCACCAGCAGGAAAGCCGCTTCGCGACATCGACTTGGATTAGTTCGCCTGCATCACACCGGGCCCCCACTCGCGCTCATCCGCACACCGTCATCCTCCTTTGCATTACACTGCCATTTAATGATTCCGCGTCGTAAGTTCCGCCTCAAACTGCGCTCACGCACCCTTATTCTCGGTCCGCGCACTCTCATAATGGGAGTCTTGAACGTAACGCCCGACAGTTTTTCAGACGGCGGAAATTTTTCTCCCAGGAAAAGGCCGTGCAACACGCTCTGCAAATGGAGCGTGACGGCGCGGACTTGATCGACATTGGCGCGGAATCCACGCGCCCCGGCTCCTTCGGCATCAATGCCGAAGAAGAATGGAGCCGACTCGCCCCAGTGTTGGCGGCATTACGCACGCGCTTGAAAATCCCTATCTCCATTGACACGCGCAAAAGCGAAATTGCCGCCAAATCCATCGAAAGCGGTGCGGAAATGATTAATGATGTGAGCGGCCTGAAGCATGATCCCCGCATCGCCGAAATTTCCGCCCGTGTACGTGTCCCCCTAATCCTCATGCACATGCGCGGAGAACCGCAAACCATGCAGCAAAAGCCCTTCGCCCGTGACGCACTGAAAGACGTATCCCAAGGCTTGCGCGCATCCCTCTCCATCGCCCTCAAAGCTGGCGTCGCTAATTCCCAAATCATTCTCGATCCTGGCATCGGCTTCGGAAAAAGCTACGCCCAGAATTACGAACTACTCGCCGAACTGCCACAGCTCGCAAAACTCGGCTTCCCACTGCTGGTCGGCACCTCCCGCAAAGGCTTCATCAGCAAAACCCTGGCCCAAGACGCCAGTCCATCGCCGCAACAGGCAGGAATCGCAGCAGAATCAAAAATCTGGGGCACCGCTGCCACCGTCACCGCCAGCATCTTGCAAGGCGCCCACATCGTCCGCGTACACGACGTAGCCGAGATGGTAAGCGTCGCCCGCATCGCCGATTGCATCCTCAATCCCACCCTGGCCCCCAAAAACTGACCGGGGCAGATCGCGGAGGTTTGTTTAATTCGATCGGAATCCGCGGATCGCATCTCACTAAAAGCTCGCAAAAAAGCGAAGGGTGCCCACCCTCGATTTGTAGGGTGGGTCTTGGTGTGTCCGATTTTTTTTCATCACGAATCGTCGACCTCCGCAAAATGACAAAATTTAGATTTCAATTTTCCCGTGCGGTACTTTGCGCATTACCCGCCCTCTTCCCTTTTTCGCTATAATCCAGCGCAATCTAAAATCTTGTCGTCACATCCGAAGAAGGCTCCCAAATGCGCCGCCGCGTCACGCCGCTGATTATTTTGATTTGTACCCTCGCGCTCGCATCCTACAGCCAGGCCCAAATCCCGCAGTCCAACTCCACAACCGAAAACGACCCGCTCCATCGCGTTCAAATCCCATCGACAGCCGCCTGCACCACCGACGCCTCGTCCTCCTGCGCCGAAGTAACCGCAAAAATCTTGCCCCTGATCCTCGGCCCTTCACCCATGCAAGAAAATCTTCGGCGCCTCACTGACGAAATCGGCGGCCGTGTAACCGGCTCTCCCGCCATGGAGCGCGCCGTCCAATGGGCCACGTCCGCATTTCGAGCGGCCGGCGTTGACGTACACACAGAAAAATATCAACTGCCGCTGACCTGGAGCGAAGGCGACACGCGCCTTGAATTACTCGGCGAAATTAAATTCCCGCTTCGCACCGTCAGTCTCGGATGGTCCCCTGCCACGCCGCCCGGCGGCATCGAAGCAAACGTCGTAGATATCGCTTATGGCACGCCCCAAGACTTCACCGCGCCGCCGCCCATCTTAAAGGCGCGATCCTCCTTGTACACACTGACCTGGGCACTACCTGGGCCGATCTATTCAACGAATATTTTCGCCCCCCAGACATCATCGAACGCGCCATCAAGGCCGGCGCCGCCGCAATCCTCTGGGAAGGCGCGCGCGAACGTCTCCTTCTCTATCGCCACACCAACACCAGCGACGGCCAACTCGAAAAAATCCCTCAAGCCATCGTCGCCCGCGAAGACGCTCTCAGGCTTTCGCGCACCGTGCTCGCTTATCCCGGAAAAATTCGCGCACATTTTTCCATGCCCAACAAAATCGGCCCGCCCATCGACCAGGAAAACGTCGTCGCTGAAATCCCCGGCTACGAAAAGCCGGACGAAAGCGTAATTCTCGGCGCGCATCTCGACTCCTGGGACCTCGGTACCGGCGCTCTAGACAATGGCTGCAACGCCGCTCTCGTCATCGAAGCGGCTCGCGTACTGAAAGCCACTGGTTTGCGACCGCGCCGCACCATCCGCTTCATTTTATTCAGCGGTGAAGAGCAAGGCTTGCTCGGTTCCTGGGCCTACGTAAAAACTCATCGCGCGGAACTCGACAAAATTCGCGCCGTAATTATTTTCGACTCTGGCATCGGCCGCGTAACCGGCTATTCGCTCGGTGGCCGCACTGACCTCGCCGCCGGCAGTGCGCGAAGTCCTCAAACCACTCGACTCGTGGGACGTAAATCGCCACACCACCGACGCCCAGACCGGCACCGACCATTTCGACTTCCTGATCGAAGGCCTGCCCACCCTCGTCGCCAATCAGGAAGAAGCCAACTACCTTCCCAATTATCACGCTGCCTCCGACACCCTCGACAAGGTCGATATTCGCGAGCTAAAACTGAACACCATCATCGCCGCGCTCACCACCTGGGGACTTGCCGATCGCCCCGCTCCCCTCGGCAAGCGCTTGTCCCGCGCTGAACTCGAAACTCTCATGAAAGAATCCGGCCTAGATCAGGAGATGAAATCCATGGGTTTTTGGAAGGACTGGCAAAATGGAACCCGCGGCCGCCAACATTAGGTTTGTCACAGGAGAATCGTTTCCTCCAGCGTTATGGGTTGGCGGCCCGCGCCCAACCCGCACTGGCGATTTTCTAAATGAAGAACCTCGCGCCGCTCATCTGTTCGTAGTTCCAACGCCACCCGGTATACTAAGAAGGTGACGCAGTTGCTCTCTTCCAAAAATCAACCCGCTACGATTCTGGCGCTGGATTATGGCCGCGCCAGAATCGGTCTGGCCATCGCCGACGCCGAAGCGCGCCTCGCCAAGCCGCTGGCCACCTTGGAGCGCATCAATCGCAACGAAGATATGCGCCGCCTCCGCGAACTCGCTCGCGAGCAAGGTGTAACACAAATTATCGTAGGTCTTCCTTTGCGCCTCGACGGCTCCCACGGCGAAATGGCCGAAGAAGCTTCGCGTTTTGCCGAGCGCGTCCGCAAACAAATTGGCGTGCCGGTCGAAATGGTCGACGAGCGTCTTACCAGTTGGGAAGCACAGCGTCTGCTCGAAGAGCAAGGCGGCAGAACCCATGAATCCCCAAGCGCGCATCACGTCAGGCAAAGATCTGCATACGCCAAAACGAAAGCCCAAAACGGAAGGCAAAATGACCGTTGACGCTCTTGCCGCCGCCGTTATGTTGAAGGAATATTTGCAGCGGTAGCATTCTCGCTTGTGTAAAGCATCTAAATTACGAGCGCGAAATAGCGCTCCGTTACGGAGTTTGATCTGTGGGCAAGTTGTTACTTTTTATTGTGCTGATCGCTGCGGCCGCCGCCGCATGGCTCTGGTATTCCATTAATTACCCGTATCAGGGTTTCGGCGCCGAGGGCGTCTTCGTCGAAGTGCCCCACGGTTCATCCAGTCGCGGCGTCGCGCGCCTTCTCGAGCGAAAAGGTGTCGTGCGCAGCTCCGTCGCCTTTGAGGTCTACGCTCGCCGCCATCCCCGTCGTTCCCTCCAAGCCGGCGAATATTTCTTCGATCGCGCCACCTCCGCTCACGACGTTTTTTGGAAGCTCGCCAACGGCCAGATATTCGAGCAACCTTTCACCGTACGCGAAGGCGAAACCATGTTCGATATCGCCCACGACCTCGAAGCGGGAAACTTCATGCCCGCCAGCGATTTTCTGCGTGCCGCCAAAGATCCTGCCTTGATTCACGACATCGCCCCTCAAGCCGCAACCCTGGAAGGCTTCCTCTTCCCCGCCACCTATCTTCTATCGCGTCATCCTTCCGCCACCGCCCTCACCGCCGACATGGTCAAGAAATTTAAAGAGGAATGGACAGCCGTCACCGCTGCCGCTTCCTCCGGCGACAAAATGACCACGTCCGGCGCGTTTACGGAAGCGACTCCCACAGATTCTTCGGCAGTAGCGAATAACCCTCCTAGCACCCGCCCGGTCGCCGCCGTCGTCACGCTGGCCTCCCTGGTCGAACGCGAAACCCCCAAGCCCGAAGAGCGCCCGCTGGTCGCCGGCGTGTTCGAAAATCGCCTACACAAAAACATGCTCCTGCAGTGCGATCCCACCGTCATTTACGCGCTCGAGCAACAGGGTCGCTACAACGGCACAATCACCACCGCTGACCTGCACATCGATTCACCCTACAATTCCTACACCCATACCGGCTTGCCTCCCGGCCCCATCGGTAATCCCGGCGAAGCCTCTCTACGCGCCGCGTACCAGCCGGCGCACACCAACTATCTGTATTTCGTCGCCAACACCCAGGGTGGACATTTCTTCAGCGCCACGCTGGCGGAGCACAATAATAATGTGATTAAGTACCGTCATCTTCTTGCCGGGGAGCAGGCTTCGAATCGATGAACGAATCGTCCAATACAAAAAAATCGCTCATCCTGCAGGCTGCCCGCCAGATCGGCGTGCAGAAATGGACGCCCGCGGAAATCGATCAGTTGCGCCGTCGCCTCATCGCCGAACATGGCGAAGCTGGAAAGACCGGAAGCGAATACATCGCTGATGTTCTCGAAGCCGCCGGCCTGAAACTGGAGCTCACTCTGCAGGAAGAAGCCGAAGACCAGTACGAAGAGGAATTTGAAGACCTGCTCCATTTCAAAACGCTGGAAGATGCCGAAGTCAGTGTCATGCGCCTGGATGAACTAATGCGCAAATTTCGCTCCCAAGGCGAACACGCCGCCGTCGAGCGCGTGCTAAACGTCGCGCGTCTCGGCAAGCGCCGCGCCGAAATGATCTCCCGCAATCAAAAAGTCGAAGCTCCCAAGCGTGCTGAAAAAGAAGAAATCGCCAATTGGTTCCGCATCTGGCTCGAAAACCCCGACGCCTTCTTCGATTGGCTCGATCTGCGAAAACAGTCCCCGGAATTCCAATCTAAATTCCCGCAGGCAGGCCTCGAAGAATGAGCTCTCCCGGCAACGCCCTCGGCAGCGGCGCTCTCGATCTGCCCCCTTTTTCGCTGGACGTGGAAGTCTTAAATCTCGGCTCCGATGTAAAAGCCGTGGGGCTCGAATTGCTCGAAACGGAAAGCCGCGAGCCCGTCAGAGGCAGTAAAGCCGCGCAAATTTGGTCCGCTGCTTTCCCGGTTCTCGCGGGCGAAGAATTTTACGTCCTGGATTTTTTTAGCCACCTCGATCGCGTCCGCGATTTCTGCAGCACTCACGAAATTCCTTTTCGCGATGCCGCCGAGCGCTGCCTCGTAATTCCCAAACCCACGCAGGAACAACTACTCGATATTTTTTCCCGCTTCGAAGTCGGAAACATTCGGCGTGCGTGTCGGCCCCGCGGCTCGAGACGCCCGATCCCGCTGTCGAAGGCGAACTCTCCAAACGCGGGCTCGATGCCTATCAATCCGCCTATACGCGCTACACTTTTTGCGCTGTCTGTGAACCCGAAGACGGCTGGATCACTCTGCTCAGCGAAAAATTGTGGCCCAGCGAAGTCATCCGCCGGGTGCGCCCCGCGCTTCAGCCTTTTGACGTGCATATCGCACGCCCCAACTAAATCTCGTGCCAGCAAAATCCCAGCCCACCTCAACCACGCGACGCAATTTGCTCCGCGTTTCATTGGCAACGCTCGCGCTCATCCTTGCGGGTTGCGGAGGCCAGGTAAGCGTCGTTAAAAACACTCCCCCTGCCGAGAAGCCCGTCGTCAAAGACGCCACTCGCGAAGAATTGCTGGAAAAATTCAACGCCACCGCAGCCTCAATCCATAGCCTCAACGCCACCGTCGAGCTGAAGCCCACCGCCGGCTCCAAATACAGCGGCATCATCGAGGAATATCACGAAGTAAAAGCCTTCCTCCTCGCCGAGCGCCCCGCCAACATTCGCGTAATTGGCCAGGCCCCCGTAATTGGCACCACCGTTTTCGATATGGCCAGCGACAGCCAGGAATTTCGCGTTTCCATCCCCTCCAAAAATAAATTCCTCATCGGCCCTGTAGCTCTCGAACGCGCCAGCAGCAAACCCATCGAAAATCTTCGCCCGCAACATTTGCTCGACGCTCTCTTGTGGCCCGAAATTCGGAAGCAGGAAACTGTCTTATTCGAGGAGTTCAATGACGAAACCGCCCGCTATTACGTGCTCACCGTTCTCCGTGGCGGCTATCAAACCGAAATCCTGCGCAAAATCTGGTTTGATCGCTCGGTCCTGGAAGTAGCGCGCCTCCAGAGTTTCGGCCCTCGCGGAATTTTGCTTTCCGACATCCACTTCTCCAATTGGCAAACTGTGGACGCCGCCAAACCCGCCCCTGGTGCACCCGCTTCCACATCGACCACCATCCCACAATTCCCTCGCTCCATCCGCATCGAGCGTCCCCACGACGATTACCGCCTCGATTTGCAGATCGCTAAAATCACTTTGAACGATGACATCCCACTCGATCGCTTCAAGCTCGAACAACCCGCTGGTTCCGATTTAATTCGCGTCGGCGAATCTTCCGAAGACAAGCAGCAGCCCAATCAAGGCGCCAAGCCCCAGGGTGCGAAACAATGATGGGAGAGCTCATAACCCGTAACCTTCTCCATCGCCCCATGCGCACTTTCATCGGCGTGATGGCCGTGGCCGTCGAAGTCGCCCTCGTGGTCCTCATCGTGGGCCTCACCTCCGGCCTGCTCAGCGAAACCGCCAAGCGCATCGAGGGCATCGGTGCGGATGTCATGGTTCAGCCTCCCGCCGCTTCCGTTTTCCTCGGCTTCAGCGGCGCCCCCATGCCCATTAAAATCGCCGCCGTGCTGAAAAAGCAGAAATATGTTCAATCCGTGGCCCCCGTTTTATTGCAATTTAATTCCTCCGGCGGCGTGGAGGTCGTTTACGGCATCGATCCTGAAAGCTTTCGCGCCGTCTCCGGAGGCTTCGTCTTCATTCAGGGTCGCGATATGGAGGGCCCCGACGATCTACTGGTGGACGATTGGGCCGCCAAAGCAAAAAAAATCAAAGTAGGCGAAACCTATAATCTTCTCAATCACGACTGGCACGTGGCCGGCATCATCGAACACGGCAAAGGCGCGCGCCTCTTCGTGCCACTCGCCACTTTGCAAGACCTTGTCGGCGCGCACGACAAAGCCTCCATTTTTCTTCTCCGCTGCACTCGCCCGGAACACACTGAGGACGTAATCGAAGAGCTTCACCACGTTTTGCCCCCCTACACCATTCGTCCGCTGAAAGATTTTCTTTCCCTCATGACCGCTACCAATATCCCCGGCCTCCAGGCTTTTATTCACGCCATGATTGGCCTGGCAGTAGCTATCGGCCTGCTGGTTATTTTTCTCACCATGTACACCACCGTCATCGAACGCACTCGCGACATCGGGGTTTTGAAATCTCTGGGCGCAGACCGCTCCTTCATCATTCGCACCCTGCTAAGCGAATCCACGGTCCTTTGCTTCATTGGCATCGCCGCAGGAGTCGGCCTGGCCTACCTGGTGCGCGCCGCCTTTATCGCCGGATTCCCTACCCTCTCCATCCTTATCACCCCTGGCTGGATCTTACGCGCCGCGGCCATCGCGCTAGCCGGCGCCGTCCTCGGTGCCAGTTACCCCGCGTGGCTAGCCAGCCGCAAAGACCCCGTCGAAGCCCTCTCTTACGACTAACCCACGCAACTGAGCTCACATATATGCGAAGGGTGCCCCGCCCTCGATTTGTGGGTTTACCCGCCGTGGTGGGTGAGGCCTTTTTCGAGCATTCGATTTTTGAGCTTTTAAACGGCAGAAACTAGCCCGCAACTAGGCAGCCGTCCCATTCGCAGTTACAATACAAACCTGCCACACTCCTGTATCTCAAGAAACGCTATTGGAACCGATACTTAAAACAGAAAATCTGTGGAAGCTCTATCGTGCGGGCAAAGTGGAAGTCCCCGCTTTGCGTGGCGTGAATTTCGAAGTGCTGCCCGGCGAGTCCGTTGCCGTCATGGGCCCTTCGGGCTGCGGCAAATCTTCTCTCCTCTACGTAATCGGCGGTATGGCGCAAGCTTCCAAAGGCACCGTCCTCGTCGACGGCAACGAACTCACCACCATGAGCGACGCCGAGCGCACCAGGCTCCGTCGCCACAAAATCGGCTTCGTCTTTCAACGTTTCAATTTGCTCCCTACTCTCACCGCCAAAGGCAACATCGCCATCGCCCAATTCATACACGGAAATGGCTTCGATCCCCACCGTTTCGACGTAGTAACCAAAATGTTGGGTCTGGCCGGCCGCCTCCAACACCGTCCCTCGGAATTATCCGGCGGCGAACAACAACGCGTGGCTATCGCGCGCGCCTTAATCAACGAACCGAAAATTCTTCTTGCCGATGAGCCCACCGGCAATCTCGATTCCAAGAATTCTGAAATCGTGTTACAGATGCTTCGCCAGCTGAACAAAGAACTGGGCCAGACCATCGTCATGATCACCCACAACCCCGAAGCCGTCGTCTATTTCGATCGCGTGGTGCACATGCGTGACGGCGTTATCGTCGACGGCATTCCTGCGGATTAGCATGCCCAGCCTCGGACAAATTCTTTCACGCGCATTTTTCTGGTCGTACGAACGCGGCACCTGGCAATACGACATCGCCGTCGGCGATCATCCTGATCTTCGCCCTGCTCACGCCGCGCCACTGGTTCCACGACCAACCCGCCAGCGGCGTTCCCGCGGCCCCAGGCCAGGTGCTGCTCATCTCGCAGGATGGCAATCGCGAGACCTATCGCGTGGACACCCGCGTTCTCGCGCCACCTACTAAACTCGCCTTGCAAAACGATTTGCACAACGCCCTAAAAGAAGCCTTGCCCGATCTGCACAAAGGCAATTTTTCCATTCTGAAAATCGAACCGGAACGCGACGAACAAGGCACCGCCATCGCGTATCACGTCGAAATCCGCCGCTGACCTTTTTCCTCTACGAATTTCTTCAGCTGTCCTGGAGTCTTAGCAGTCATCGCGGACCTTCTTGAAACGGCCCACCCCGTGTGTGCGTCTCTTTGTTATGCTAGGATTCGCGAAACAATAACGGTTAGCGTCCACCATATAGGGGCCTCGATTGACACGTTTTTCTCTGCTCTTCTTATTTCTCAGTGTGATTTTTACAGCTTCTGTGACTCCAGCTTCTCCTCCCCAGGAAAAGCAATGGACCACCGACGGTGTGTTGGCCATGATGGATAAATCCGCTCGCGATTTTCATACCCTCACCGCCGACATCGAGCACATCAAATACACCGACGTAGTGAAAGATACCTCCACGGAAATCGGCAAACTCCTGGTTCGTCGCGATGAAAAAATGCGCATCGAGTTCTTTCCGCCGGACCGCCGCACCATCCTTCGCACTGGCGATTCCCTCTTCGTCTTTACCCCCAAAATCAATCGCGTCGAGGAATATGACCTGGGCAAAAATCGCGATTTAGTCGATCAATATGTCTTGCTCGGTTTTGGCACCAAGAGCGACAACGTGAGGAAAAGTTACGAGGTCAACGTGATTGGCGAGACCGAGCTGGACAACAAGAAAACCGTGCAGATCGAGCTCATCCCCAAATCCGAGCAGATGCGCAAGCAAATCGCCAAAATCCAGATGTGGATTGACGAAGCTTCCTGGCTACCCATCCAGCAAAAGTTTTTTGAGTCCGGTTCTGGGGACTACCTGATTTTTCATTACACCAACGTGAAGAAGAATCTCAAGATCGGCGATAATCAATTCAAACAAGACTGGCCCAAAGGCGTCACCCGTACCAAACCCCGTTCTTAGGATTGGTCAGAAGGAAGACGCAATGACCAACGAGGCACTTCACGTTGCCGTGGTCGATATCGGCAATTTGAAGAATCTCGGATGGGTTGTTGAAGGACCATCCGTTATCGAATCGGGAACGGATGTCGACCTTTGCATCGAGGCCCTTGTCCGCGCGCTGAAGACGGGTCCACTGGCTCTGGGTTTTGAGGCCCCGATGTTTGTCCCATTTGGAAGGAAGCGATCCGACTTAGACAAAGCCCGCCAAGGCGAAAGAGATCGTTCATTCGCAGCCGCGGCAGGGGCGTGTGTGCTCGCCAAGGGGCTGGTGATTGTTCCATATATCCTTGAGGGAATCCGGTCGCGCACTAACGCTGCGAGGCCAACTTTCAAATGGCGTGGAAAACTATCCGAGCGAGACCTGCTTCTGTTTGAAGCCTTTGTTACTCATGTGGGCGGCTGCATCAGTCACGAGGAGTGCGCACGGCTAGCGCTCAAGCGGTTTCCTAAAGAGTGGGAGAAAAGAGCCTCATTCGAGAGTGACGTAGAGGAACCATCCACCTTGAATTTACTAGGCGCTGTTCTCCTGCGCATAGGGTGGACTGACAACCTGACGGTGCTGTCGGAACCCTGCCTTGTTGTGCGCCATAAGGGAAATTCAAATTGAGCCACTAAAGGATATTCAATTGTTTTGCGATTTTTTCTCGCCGGCGCGCTCCGCACTTAGCAACTGCTCTTTACGCGAAAGCCCCCATCGGTAACCCGCAAGTTGACCATCTCCGCGAATCACCCGGTGACACGGCACCACTATTGAAACCGGATTCCTCGCACACGCGCTTGCAACCGCCCGCACCGCCTTAGGCTGCCCCAATGCTTGCGCCACCTGCGTATACGTACGCGTCGTTCCGCGCGGGATTCGCTGCAGCTCCTGCCACACTCGCCGTTGAAACGCCGTCCCCTGCACATCCAAGGGAAGCTCCAGGCTCGACGGCTTCCCCTCGATCTGTCGCACTATTTCGCCCACCCATCGCTGGTACGATTCCTTCGCTGGAGCAATCTCCGCGTGCGGATATTCTTCCCGCAATTCGCTAATTAATTTATGTTCCGCCTCACCCAGATAAACCGCCGAAACACCTTTTTCCGTCGCCGCCACCAGAACTTTTCCCATCGGTGATTTCGCAATCGTATATTCCAGCTTCATACCCTTTCCTCCCTTTTGATAAGCCGCCGGCGTCATCCCCAGCTGCGCATCGCTCCGTTCATAAACGCGGCTCGAAGAGCCATAACCCGTCTCATACAGCGCTTCCGTGATATTTTTTCCTGCGCGCAACAAACTTTTGAACCGGTTCAACCGCAGCGCATCTGCTAAATCCCGCGGCGCCAGCCCGGTAACTTGTTGAAAAGCGCGTCGCAACGCCGACGGTGTAACCCCCAGTTTTCCCGCCAGTGTAGCAACGCGCAAAATGTCTTCCTCGCCATTACTCGCCAATTCTCGCGCCGCGCGTTCCACCAGTCGCAGTGCTCCTGATTTCTCATTAGGCTTGCACCGCAAACACGGACGAAACCCCTGCTTCTCCGCTTCCTCCCCGCTGTCAAAGAACACCACGTTCCGGCGCAACGGTCGCCGCGCCGGGCACGATGGCCGGCAATAAATCCTGGTCGAAAGCACTCCCAGAATGAAAGTCCCATCCGCTCGCGCATCACGCGCCAGCGTCGCGCGCCAGTACTGTTCCGCCGCGTTAGCAGTTATCTTCGAGCCCGCCCCTGTAGATTGTCCCGTCGCATTATTCATATTGCACTCGTCAAAACTAACTCACCGCAAAAAACAAAGCTATCCGCTAACGCGCAGCAAAGTAAATGCGTGGATTTTTCAGCTTGACGGCCCACGCTTTTGACTTTACAGTGCAAAGTACTTTCTATCCAGTTTATCAACGACCCGCAAGGAGGTTCCCCCATGACCACCCGGCAAATTAACCGCCTCAGCTCCAGAGTCATAATCGTCCTGTCTCTTTTGGCTTTGCTGTCCGTTCTTAGCGGCTATAGTCATCCGCCCCAACCAACTGAACCGGACGAGGGCGCGGCAGCACATATCTTCCAGCTTTCAATTGTGGCTGTAGCACTTTCAATCTTAGTTTTTCTTGGAACTGCGGATTGGAAGCAGCCCTTGCAAAGCATCCGCCCGTTAGCATTTCCTACCGCCGCCTTGGTTCTGGCCTTCGTCGCTCTTTATTACCTCGAACATTTCCGATAAATCCACGCCAGCATTAACCGGCTGACCATTTGCGATCAATGATCCTCGCATTGAACCGCATCAGCGCGCGGCGCGCTAATTACCAGTACCACCGCCGTCAGTATCACCGCCGCCGCAATCGCCGTCCGCGCCGTGATCGTTTCCCCGGCTAACATCCAGCCCAGAAAAAGCGCCACTACCGGATTAACAAAAGCATAGGTCGCCACTTTCGACGGCGTACTCTTTTTTAGAATGTACAGATAAGCCGTAAACCCGATCCCCGAACCAAACACAATCAGGTAAATCAGCGCCATCCACGATCGCCTCGAAATCGCTGCGAAATGCAACACGCGAACTTCCCCCGAGACGATCGCCGCAATCCACAACCCCGCGCCCCCCGCCAAGCTCTGCATCGCCACTACCAGCAGCGGCGATTCCGGCATCACTCGCTGTTTCGAATACAACGAAGCGCCCGCCCATATGAAAGCCCCCGCCAGCAGCACCCCCGCTCCCACCAAATCAATTCGGCGGGACCCTCCAAACTTCGCCGGACCAACCAGCAGCACCAACCCTACGAATCCCAGTATCAGACCCGCCAGCACCCGCGGTCCCGGCCGCGTACCTCGCGGCCTGAGCCAATCCAAAATCACCAGCCACAGCGATATCGTCGCCACCAACAGCGCCGCAATCCCCGAAGGCACTCGCTGTTCCGCCCAACTAAGTCCACCGTTAGTCACGCACAGCAGCGAGACACCTGTGACCGCCGCAGTCCACCAATTCGCCGCCGTAGGCCTGATCCCGGTTTTGATTCGCAAAATCGGGTAGAGGATCAGCCCGACCAGCGAATGGCGAATCGCAGCCATTGCCAGCGGAGGAAAACTCTCAATCGCAATCCGAATTCCGATGTACGTCGATCCCCACAAGATATAAACAGCCGCAAAAGCCAGCGGCACCCAACGTGCCGTTTCCGCGCGTGCAGATTTTAGAGGTGTGAGAGGCCGTTCAATTTCGGTGACAGTGGAAGCCATTTAGCGTGATCTATCTATACAAATAGCTGCGGCTCAGCTTGCCGCCCAGCACCATATTGGTTGGCTGGCACGCCATATTTCAGCATGACGGCATCAATTTTCTCCATCCGCCTTCGACCGCTAAATCGAGTACTATTACTCAGTGTTTCAGTTTAGGACAACTCCGCAAATTTCCACAGGTTGACTCGCAACCTTTCCGGTGGCATCTTAGCGACCCGACTTAACCTGTGGATATCCTCCACATTTAAGCTCGGTAGGCCATGCACTTAGAAGCGTCTCTGAGATCCTGAGGGGGAGATGAGCGCTACCAATCTCGCAGTTTCAATTAAGGCTCCGTCAAAGCAACCCGCTAACGTCCCGATTGGCCCGGCACTCTGTTGCAAGCCGTTGCTTCGTCCTGAATTACCGAGGCGTTTTATTCGCGTGCCCACTCACGCCGTCGGCGTCCACCCTGAGCATCGCGAATATCCCCGAGCTATCCTCCAACTGCCGCTAAAGCTTCAAAGTATCAACGGGGTCGTTGAAGATTTCCCCATCACCCTGGTAACCCGCAATATCAGCTCCACCGGCGTCTATTTCCTGTGCCCTAAGCCTCTTCCCATGGATGCACCGATCGAGCTGCAAATTGTCCTGGTAAGCCGCCCTCTGGGGCAAGGCAACGTGGTCATGACCAGCCACGCCCATGTGCGCCGCATTCATCCCGCAGCCGTGCCCGGCTGGTACGGCATCGCCGCAAATTTCGATGACGTCTCCTTCGACCGCGACGACTTCATCCCGTCCCGATTCCTGGGCACCTACTAGGTTCCATCGCGGGCTGACGACCACCTTTTCGTCTCAACACATAATTCTTGTACCTTGGACCTGTTGTACAAGCGCCCTCGCCTCCCCAAGATCTTTAACGTGGCTTCTTTGACTTTATTCCCCACCTCTGTGATGTTTGATGGCGCATGTCCCTCGCCAAGAAAAACGAAATCAAAGGCGTCCTCTTCGACTGGGATGGGACCTTGCTCGATTCCTTCCAGGCTGATTCTTCCGCGTACCTGGCAATGTTCAGTGAAATGGGCATCACTTGGGGTTTGGACCAACTCGCTCAGCATTATTCCCCCAACTGGTACGACGTTTACCGCGCCGCAGGTCTGCCTGAGCAGCACTGGGGTGCCGCCGACACCGCCTGGCGCAAACATTATTCGGGATTCCGCCCAAAGTTAATCCCCGGCGCTCGCAAGGTCCTTAGCCGCCGTGGGTCGCCGCTACAAGCTGGGCTTGGTGACCAGCGGAGACCGCGACCGCGTCCTCCGCCAACTCCGCGAGTTTCGCCTCACCAAGTCTTTTCACGCCTGCGTATGCAGCGGTGACACCGAACACAAGAAGCCCCACCCCGGCCCGCTGAATTTCGCTCTTCAATGCATCGGCTTGGCACCCGCGCACTGCGTCTACGTCGGTGATTCCCCAGAAGACGTACAAATGGCCAAAAGCGCGCACGTGCGCGTCATCGGTGTCCTCGGCCCATTTCCCACAGAAAAACGCCTGCGCGCCTCAAAGCCCGACCTGCTTCTCACTTCCATCGCCGAACTCCCAGCAGCTCTAAAGCAATTGGCGTCCTAAACATCTACTCCCAAACGGTCATTCGCCTGCCTGCCGCAGGCAGGACCGAAGCAAGCCGACGCCTTCTCCCCCTCGTTCGTCCGCGGTGGAAAAATCTCTATTCGATCCCTCGCGCCAGCCGGCACCCCTCATTCAGGCGCAATCGGAGTACTCGGGCCTGTCCCGGCAGGCTTAAAATCCGTCCACTTAATTACCAACCGCACCGGAATCTCACCCTCTTTGGTGTGCAACGTATCATCCGATCGCAAATAATTAGGAAACCAGTATTTCCCGTCCACATTTTCACGATAAGTTTCAAACAGAGAGAAAGGTAATTGCGCGATCCCCCGCGTGTCTCCCTGATCGGTCACCCATTTTCCGTAAGTTTTCACCACTTCCAGATATTGCGCATCCACCCACACCACGCCTTCAAAATACGCCTTCGCGCGCTCCACCGTTTTTGGCTTCACCTGGAAAATGTAGCAATCCACTTCGTCAACCAGCTCCCGTCCAATAAATTTCAACTCGTATTTCGCCAGCTGTCCACTGGTCAGCGGATACGCTGGGATTTTATCCAGCGCGTCCAAATCCTCCGGAGCGAGATAAACTCCCTGCAGTGTCGATTGAGGTTTTTCGATGGCTTTCATCGCCACTCGTCCATCCGCTAGCTTCTGGTATTCCGTCACTCGCAAAAATTCCCCAACAACGCCGCCATCAGGACCAAATTCCTGGATGCGCACACTCTTGCGAAATCCATAATTTGGACGTGATTTCAGATATTCATCTTCCTTCAGTGAAAACCGCCGGACAATTTCTTCCACCGGCAACGAAGGCGGCGCCGACGGCTCAGGCTCCGTGCCGATCCGCGTGACATGATGTTCCGCAGGCGCCTCCATAGGCCCCTGAGAACTCCCCTGCGCGCGCAAGGCCGTCACGCTAACGCCAAACGCGCCAGCCATCGTCAATAAGGAAACCAAAAATCGCCCTGACAATTTCATACCCGCTTAGATGCGCACCCTGCGCCCGAACGCCGCTTCATCATCTCATTCATAACGCAACGCCACCATCGGGTCCACCCGCATCGCCCGCTGCGCCGGAATGAAGCATGCAGCCACCGCGACCACAATCAGCAATAGCGCTACGCCGCCAAACGTCACCGGATCAGTCGCGCTAACACCCATAAGCTGGCTGCCCATGAAGCGCGTCAGCGCCAGCGAGACTCCTACATCGACTCACTACACCCCACTTTTTCGCATCAGCCGTCTCTCTGTTACACTTTTTTGGTTCGTGACCGAGCCAAAACAAGCCAGAAAGTATCTGATCTCCGGCACCGTCCAGGGTGTTGGGTACCGTTACTTCACGCAGCGCGCCGCCGCCAAAATAAAAGTTGGGGGCTACGTAAAAAACCTCAACGATGGTCGCGTTGAGGTGTTTGTAATGGGTTCCCCGCAGCAACTTCGCGAGATGCGCACCCTGCTCGAACGCGGCCCGCACTTTTCCAGCGTTACCGAAGTCCGTGAAGAAGTTGCCTCACCCGATCCACAGTACGATCAGGTATTTGTAATTGGCCGCGGCGATTGAACGCATGAACGTGTAACGAACCGCCTTACCGTAGTAAAACCAGCGCGACCACAGGAGCCGTTCGAATGGACGATTTAAAAAAGCTTATTCGTGAAGTGCCCGACTATCCGAAACCGGGAATCCTGTTCTACGACTTGACCACCCTGCTAAAAGATAAGCGCGGTTTCCACAACCTGATCGACCGCTTGTGCGAACACTATAATGGTCACACCATCGACATCGTCGCCGGCATTGAAGCGCGTGGTTTTATTTTTGCTCCCGCATTAGCCTATCGCCTCAATGCCGGCTTTGTCCCCGTGCGCAAACCTAAAAAACTTCCCGCCAAATGTGCCAGCGTCTCCTACTCTTTGGAATACGGCACCGACACGCTGGAAATCCACGAAGACGCCATCAAGCCCGGCGATCGCGTCATTATTTGCGATGATTTGCTGGCCACCGGCGGCACCGCCGCAGCCACCGCCAAACTCATCCAGCAATTGGGCGGCAAGGTCGAAGGCTTGGCCTTCGCTGTAGAACTGACTTTTCTGAAAGGCCGCGCCAAACTCCCCGGCCTCGACGTCTTTTCCCTGATCCAATACGACAAATAATCTCAGCGCAAAGATCAGCCGGTAATAGCATCCATCATTTTTTCCGCACGAATTGCTAATCGCCCGGGCTATTCAGAGATACTGCTAAACGCGGGTGGCGCCCCAGCTTCGATTTGTACCCTGGGTCTTGCAGTCTGCTTTGCGCACTCCGGCAACCAACAATTTGCTCAACGCCAAAATTCTCTCTGCCCGCTATCTTGTTTTCACCGCTCGCTGGCGCAAAGCTTCAAACAAAACCACGCCCGCCGCCACAGAAACATTCAGCGACTTCACCGGCCCGCTGGTCGGAAGCGAAACGACAAAATCGCAGCGCTTGCGCGTCAACTCGTGCAAGCCTTTGCCCTCTCCCCCTAGAACAATTCCCACTGGTGACGTGTAATCCACCTGCGTATAACTTTTGTCGGCCGTTTCGTCCAGTCCAATCAGCCAGTAACCCGCTTCCTTCAACTCCTCCATCGCGCGCGCCAGATTCGTAACACGCGCAATCGGTAAGTGCGCCAGCGCACCGGCTGAAGCGCGCGCAACGGTGTCCGTCAAACCTACCGCGCGCCGCTCCGGTATCACTACGCCCTGCGCGCCCGCCGCCAACGCCGTTCGTATGATGGCGCCCAGATTGTGCGGATCTTCCACTCCATCGAGCAAAACTATCAATCCGCCCTGCCCGCCGGCCTTCGCGTGCGCGAGAATATCGTCAAGCGACCCCGCCGCCCGCGCTGCCGCCAGCGCCACCACTCCTTGATGATCTTTGGTGTTGGCTAACCGGTCGATCTGGCTGCGATCCTCAAATCGCACCGGGATCCCGCGCCCGCGCGCCAGTTGCACAATTTCTTCCGTGCGCGTGTCCTGCCGTCCGCGCGCAATCACCACGCGATCAATCGCGCTCCCCGCTTGCAGCGCTTCACGCACCGCGTTAATTCCCGTCAGCCTATCAATGAGAGGACTCATGCGAGAAATCAGTGTATAGAAAAACCTCGGCAAAATTCACAGCCCGCCATTTTTAATCAAGCGCGGAACAAAACTCCAGTATTCGCGTACGCGCAGTTTTCACCGGCACAGCAAATGGCAACGCCGCAGCTTCATCGATCAGCAAAATCACGCGATCCAGCTCTCCCTCGCCCGCCCGACCAGCCAACGCCAGCCGTATCGGATGAAACAAATCCCGGCTCCGCAAGTCCGAACCTTCCTTCATGATGTTAATTATTTCCTTGAACCGTTCCGAATCCAGCACGCTGCCATCCAGCAACAACAAAGCCACCCGCCGCACCACTTCCCTGGCCCCATAACGCGCCAGCACCACATGGCTCTCCACTCGCTGCAGCACTTTCTGCGCGTCGTACTGAAAGATCAAACCGAGCAGATCGCTGAGTCCGCCGCGGTCAGCGACATGTGATCCGAGCATGCCTGCCGCACGTTCGCACCATGCCTGCAACTCCGAAGAAAACTTTTCGCCTACAATCCATCCGCGCTCGCGAAGTATCTCGGCTACATCGGCGCCAGTAAAAAGATTGGGCGCGGCAACCGAATCCCGCATTTGCCTTTCGGATCTCATGTGAGAGGAAGTCTACAGCAGAAAATTGTTAGCGATGGCAACAGGAATCATCTGAAATGTTTGCTCAGCAAACAAAATGGTCAGCGGCTCGCTAGCGTCGCAATCACATACGCGGCAATCGCCTCGCCCCGCCCTACCGCGTCAACGCCTTCATTCGTCTTGGCCTTCAAATGAATGCGGTCCGCGGTAACGCCAAGCGCCTTAGCCAACGCCTCGCGCATCTTCTGAAAATGCGGCCCCAGTTTAGGTCTTTCGAGGATCACTACCGCATCGACATGCTCAATTGCAAATTTCTTTTCGCCAAGCAGCCGCGCCGCATGCTCCAAAAATTGCATGCTGTCCGCGCCTTTCCACTTTGGATCGGTATCCGGAAAATGCGTGCCAATATCGCCCAGCCCCGCCGCGCCAAAAAGCGCGTCGCAAAGCGCATGCGCCACAACATCGCCGTCCGAATGTCCCGCCGGCCCTTTATCAAAAGGCACTTCCAGCCCGCCGATAATTAATTTGCGCCCTGCTTCCAGGCGGTGCAGGTCATACCCGATGCCGCAGCGCACGCTCACTTTTTGTTGCGCTCGCGTTCCAGGTAAAATCGCGCCAGCTCCATATCCGCCGGTCTGGTAATTTTAATATTTCGCTCCGACCCCAGCACGACGTGCACATCGTGACCAAGACGTTCGACGAGGCCGGCTTCGTCCGAAGCATTCACTCCGTCGGCCTCCGCCCGCGCAAACGCTTCCTTCAACAATTTCGCCGAAAATGCCTGCGGCGTTTGCGCCAGCACCACTCGCTCTCTCGGAATCGTCCCAATTATCAGCGCCACATCTTCCGGCAAACTGGCGCGCTTCACTTCCTTCACCGTATCCATCGCCGGAATTCCCAGGATCGCTGCCTTGCACTTCCGCGCTTCTTCAATCACCCGCGTGATCTGATCCACTGTAACGAACGGCCGTACCGCATCGTGCACCAACACAATTTCGGTATCCTCAGGCACTTCGCGCAACGCCTGCGCCACGGAGTCCTGCCGTGAATCTCCGCCGCGCACCATGCGCACAAATTGCGTGAACTTTTCCGCTCGAACCCTGGTTTGCAGCGACTCCAGCACATCTCCGCGCGTGGCCACAATAATGTCGGTGACCAGCGGGCATGCCGCAATCCGCCGGAGACTGTGAATGACGATCGGCGTTCCGTCCAGCTCCAGAAATTGCTTGGGGGTCTCGGCGCCCATGCGCGTACCCAGCCCCGACGCCGGAAGAATGGCAGTGATTCGTCCCATTTTTATCGTTTGAAAGTCGTGTCCCGTGATCCGATTAACATTGATTCGATCAACGTTGACTCGATGAACGGATGATTATATACCGAGTGGAAAATTCGCGGTCCTCTGCGGGTTTCCCTGCTAACTGCGCGCTATTCGCCTTCCGTTTGCGGCGACGTCCCTGATGCTCCGAGAGTATTCTGATCGCCGCCATGGGCGTCAGCCGCACGATTGCTTTCCTCTTCTTGGCGCGCGCTCGAGCCGGCCGTATACGACGCCGTCGAATTGCCAGCAACCCCTCGCCCCGCCGCCGCAGCCCGTGCATAAGGACCGACCGGCTCGACGCGCTCGTCCACGCGCCCAAAAATCATCTTGCCTGCGGTGGTCTGGTGCACCGAAGTCACGATCATATCCACGCTCTTGTTGATCATCCGGCGCGCGCCGTCGACGACCACCATGGTGCCGTCACTCAAATACGCCACGCCCTGCATGGCTTCCTTGCCCTCGCGTTGAATCAGCACATGCATCGTTTCGCCGGGCAGCACCGCAGGCTTCAGCGCATTGGCCAACTCATTCACGTTAAGCACGGAAAATCCCTGCACCGTGGCAACTTTGTTCAAATTAAAATCGTTCGTTACGATTTTCGCGCCGGTGCGCCGCGCCAGTTCAATCAACTTATGGTCCACATCGGCGGTATTCGGAAAATCGTCATCGACCACCCGCACTTCCACTTGCGGCATTTTCTGAATGCGCTGCAATACTTCCAGCCCGCGTCGCCCGCGTTGCCGCTTTAACGGGTCGGACGAATCGGCCACCAGCTGCAATTCATGCAGCACAAATTGCGGTACCGCAAGCACTCCATCCAAAAATTGCGCTTCGCAAATCTCCGCGATGCGGCCGTCAATCAGCACGCTGGTATCCAGCAATTTCATCAACTCGGTTGCGGCACTCTCGCTGCTTGCTTTCGCTTTGCGCCGTGGAATTCGCCAGTTCTCCCCGCAACGAAAACCCGTGGTCATCCCCAGATAGCTGAACGCCAGCAACGAGATAAAATCCAGAAACGACTTGGTGGAAGCGGGTTGCGAAGTGTAAGAGATGATCAACGTCAGCAATAACGCGGCAGCCATTCCCGCGATGGCTCCGAAGGCTCCGCCGATTAACCCGCCCATGCTCGCGTGCGCCAAACGAAACTCGGCAAACACAATAACCAGGGCAAGCAGCACACCGACTCCAGCCGCGCTCCCCCGCAAACCAAATGGCGCAAAAGCGTAACAAAGCACTCCGATTAGCAGCGTAAACAGGCTGCGTACAATCCAAAATTCCCAATGCATTGATGACTTTGTTTTGGTCGAATCGGATAAATCAGTGGTCACAGCGGAGTCCAATTGCGAGTTACTGCGGCGCTCTGCGGCGCGCATTGGCGGCGTAGTAGATGAAAGTGACGGACGCGGTCTGTTACCTGGAATTTTTTGGTTCATGCGAAATAGTTGTGAAGAAACATTACAGCGATTTTATTACGCCGTAAGCTCCTCTTTCGCTGCGAGCTCACAGACCTACTCTGCCGTTGCCCCCGACGGCACGCCCGTAATGCTCTATATACCCTGTCATAACCGACGGGTCAAGTCGGATATCAAACATTCGATAGGAAAGAGCTAAATCCCCGCGCAAGAGACGGGCAATAACCATAAATAAATGAAAGAAATACAATCACTTCACATAGAACCGCGGAACCCTCTGGCTTACCGCGCACAATAGATCCGAAGTTACCGTACCGAGGCTGCGCGCGACCAGGTTCGCGGGATGACTGAACTGCCCGTCCGTGCCGTAAATCGTTGCAGTGTCGCCAATCTCTACGCCAGGCACCGCCGTTACATCGATCATGGTAACGTCCATGGAAACAATTCCGACAATTGCGCTAACACTCCCCGAATCAGCACTTTACCTCGGTTGCTCAGGCTGCGATGAATGCCGTCTCCATATCCCGCTGCCAGCACCGCGATGCGCGAAGCCCGCTGTGGCACGAAACTTGACCCATAACCAACACCCGCGCCCGCCGGCACATCTCGCAAACTGATAATCCGCGTGCGCAAACTCATCACCGGCTTGAGCGCCAGCCGCTTCTCAAATTCCGCGCGCTTCTCCACGGGATCGTATCCCGGATGATATCCGTACAGAATCACGCCCGGACGCACCATGTCCGCCCACGTTTCCGAACGCGTCACGATCGCGCCGCTATTCGCCAGATGGATAATCCCAGGATCGATTCCCAGCGCGCGCAACCGCTCCAGCGCCGCAAAAAACCGCTCCTCTTGCTCGCGTGTCTGCCGCCCCGCCACGGTATCGGAAAACGCCTCCGACGAAGCGAAATGTGTCATCACCCCGCTCAACTGCAGGTGCCGAGCCTTAACAAGTTGCCGCGCAAAGCAATCTACATTCGATGGCGCTATGCCCAAGCGATTCATCCCTGAATCGATTTTCAGATGAAACGAAACTTTTTTCTTTCCGCGCCACGCGGCCGCAGTCTCCAATTGTGATAACTGCTCGCAGCGATGAATCACCGCCGTCAAATTGTGTTCCAGCAATCGCTTTTCTTCCCCAGGCACAAAGCTCGTCAAAATCAAAATTGGTTTGCGCACGCCAGCCTTGCGTAGCGCGATGCCTTCTTCCGTACAGGTCACTCCAAACCAGTCCGACCCGGCCTTCTCTAGCGCTTTAGTCACCTCCGGCCCGCCGTGGCCGTACGCGTTACCTTTCACGATGCACAGCACCTGCCTCGGCGTGCGCCGTTTTTCATTTCGCGGGTTCACGTAAGAGCGAATCGATTCAAAATTATGAATCAGCGCCGGGAGCGAAACATCCGCCCAAACGGGCCGCATATTGAGTGTCGTGCGATTTTTCAGTGCGCGCGCCATGTTTATTCCAAGGAAAAATAAGTTTACGTCATCCACGCGGTAGGGGTGGTTTTACGCCTGAAAACTGCCGCGTGAATGACAACAGTGGGCAACTGCACCTACGTACAGGGCACGTTGCGTGCCGATTGATTGAGAAAAAGCGAGCCCGTCAGAAAATCCGCTAATGTGAAGCGCGCCAGGGACTTGCAGCTTAGGCCCGAAAATGGCTGGGGCAGCGCCCGTATCTCCACCGGATCGATCAGCGTGGCTCGCAGGCCGCACCGTGTCTACCTGTACATAAAAACTTTACATAGCAGCGGAACATAACGCCGCATCACAAACCTCTACATATCATCAGTGGCGAATTGCGAAAACGCATCTGGCGCAGCTTCTTCAAAGCGCGTCAACCGGCTGCGGAAAACAAATTTCACGCTTTCCGTTGGTCCATTGCGCTGCTTGGCAATCTTGAGCTCAGTCTCTTCTCGCTCTTCCGGCGTAGCTCCCTGTTTAAAAAAGTGTGGCCGGTAGATGAACATGACCACGTCCGCGTCCTGTTCAATGGCGCCGGACTCGCGCAAATCCGAAAGCTGCGGCCCGCGATCGTCGCGTTCCGGCGCGCGCGTCAACTGGCTAAGCACCAGCACCGGAATCTGCAACTCTTTCGCTAAACCCTTCAGCGCGCGCGAAATGCTGGCCACTTCCTCGTTGCGATTCGAGAATCGTCCTCGCGCGGTGATGAGCTGCAAATAGTCCACGATCAACAGCGAAAGCCCTTTGTCCCGCTTCAGCCGCCGTGCTTTCGCTCCAATCTCCAGCACGCTGATAGACCCCGCATCGTCAATCCACAGCGGCGCCGCCGAAATGACTCCCAGCGCCTCGGTCATGCGCCGCCAATCTTCCTTGCTCAAATGCCCGGTGCGGAATTTGTGCGCGTCAATCTGCGCTACCGAAGCCACCAGGCGCTGTAACAGCGACTCCTTCGACATTTCCAGGCTGAAGATCGCCGCCGGATGCCCCGCGCGAATGGAAATATTTTCCGCCAGGTTCAGCGCCAGCGCGGTTTTTCCCTGCGAAGGCCGCGCCGCAAGAATCAACAATTCCGAAGGCTGCAGCCCGGAGGTCAATTTGTCCAGCTCGCCGTACCCGGTAGCAACCCCGGTGATGCTCTTCCCTTCGCGGAAAATTCTTTCGAGGCGCTCAAAATTGTCGCGAACAATGTCCTTCACCGGAATCAACCCGGCGCGCACGCGATCTTCCGCCAGCGCGAAGATCGAAGACTCCGCGTTATCCAGAATGGCGTCAGCGCCATCCTCGCCTTCAAACGCCCGCTGCTGAATATTGTGCGTGGCGTGAATCAAATTGCGCAGCATCGCTTTTTCTTTCACGATGCGCGCGTAATGCTCCACGTTCGAAACCCGCGGCATGCCATCGGCCAGGGCGGCCAGATACGGCGCGCCACCCGAAGCTTCCAGATCACCGCGGCGATGCAGTTCTTCCGTCAGCGTGACCAGATCAATGGCCTGCTGGCTCTCACCTAACGCAATCATCTGCGTGAATACGCGGCGATGTTGCTCCATGAAAAAATCTTCGGGACGTAAATGCTCGACGGCGGGATTAAGCGCGTTGTTATCCAACAAAATGGCGCCAAGTACAGAACGCTCGGCATCCAGATTATTGGGAAGTGGTTTTTCTAGGGTGCTATCAACAGCCATAGCTTAGGCGTGCCTCGTATTTCGCTTTATTTTCGCCTAGGCGAATTTGTAGCATGTTCCCGGCCCCTGGGCAAGGAAAAGAAAATTTCGAGCTGTGGACGCTTACGACTCGATTGGATTCGCACCGAACCGAAACAATTTAATGAAACGCATTGTGTGCTGAACTAAAACCATCGTCAACAAGCAATCCCATTTCAACCTGTGCATCGCTTCGAAAATTTTGTGCAAAACTTTTTTCCGCCAAAGAATTTGTTGCACAAAACTTTTTTCCACTGACAAAAAAAAGAGGCACAAGTAAATGTGCCTCCTCAGTGCATGAAATAAAATAAAATTACGCTTGCTGTCCTTCCTTCTGCACGTGCACTTTCACTTCGGCGGTAATATCCCGGAAGACTTTCACTGTCGCGCGGAAATCTCCCAGCGCCTTGATCGGCTCGGCCGTGTGAATCTGCCTTTTGTCGATCTTGAAGCCCTTGGTCTCCAGCGCATCGGCAATATCGCCAGTGGTTACCGAGCCAAAGAGCTGCTCGTTCTCGCCCGTTTTGCGCGTAAACGTGAGCTCCACGCCATTCAGCGCGGCGGCCTGCTTTTGCGCCGCTTCCATTTCCGTGGCCGTCTTTTTCGCCAGCGAACCACGAATCTTTTCAATGGCCTTCAAGTTCCCGGCGCTGGCTTCCACCGCGAGCTTGCGCGGCAACAAAAAATTACGCGCGTACCCGGGCTTTACCGTCACGACGTCTCCGCGATGCCCCAGCTTCTCAATATCTTCTTGAAGAATAATTTGCATATGCTCTTCCTCTTAGCTCCCGTTCCTCGTCCTGAAGTGACCGCGATTATTAATTCTTATGCGTTGGAAACTTCTGTCGGCGCCGTGGCTGCCGGTGCTGGTGTCGCAGCTGCTGGTGCCGCATGGGTGCCTGCCGAACTTCCGGCTGGCGCTCCCGCCGCTGCCGCTACCACTGCGCGAGGCTGCTGCGTCCCGGCCGCGCTGCCCGCGAACGGCAGCAACGCGATATTCCTCGCGCGCTTGATCGCCACGCCCAGCCACCGCTGGTGCCGCGAGCACACCCCAGTCATGCGCCGGGGCAGAATCTTGCCGCGTTCCTGCACAAATTGCGAAAGAATGTCGGCGCGCTTGTAGTCGATGAAATCCATCTTTTCCACGCAGAACTTGCAGACTTTCTTCTTGCGAAAATATTGGCGCTTCCCACGGCGTGGTCCGCCGGGACCACCAGGCCCGCCCGGCCCGCCGCCTTCACGCCGCGGCCCGCCATGACTGCCACCGCTGTGGCTTCCGCCACTGTGCCCGCCGCCGCTATGGCCACCACCGTGACCGCCCCCGCTATCCCGCCGCGGAGGTGCGCTCGGCGCTGTTGCCTGTTTCTGTTCCTCTGCCATACCCGCCACCCTTTCACTTGAACCGCAAAAACAATCTCAACTAAATTTTTCCAGCCGCAACTCGATCTCTAAAAAAGCGCAGCCCGATCAATTAAGAACTAGCTCGCCGGAGCGTTATGCTCCGGCGCAGCTGGCGGCGCCGATGGCGCTGCAGCCGCGGGAGGAGCCGTAGCACGGCGTGGACGCCGCGCAGTGCGCTTGTCCCGCTTGTCCACCAGCTTCTTCTGCCGCTTCAAATCTTCATCCAGCCGCACGGTCTGATACTTAATGACGGTATCCTGCACCCGCAAACGCCGCTCCAGCTCCGCAATCAAATCCGGATGCGAGGTACGAATCTGCTGGTAGTAGTACATGCCTTCGCGATGCTTGGCCACTTTGTACGCCAGCTTGCGCGTGCCCCAGGTCTCCGCTTTCTCGACCTTCCCGCCCTTTTCCGTGCAGGTGTGCTCGATAACCGTAAGCACTTTCTTCACGTCTTCTTCCGCCGTTGCCGGCCGCGCAATAAAAATCAAATCGTATAGCCGCTCTTCCATCTTGCCCTCGTTTCTCTTCTCTCCGGGCACTCGCCCGGCAAACTCATTTACTCTGATACTTCATCCGCCGGCGGTTCCTTTCGCCGGTTGTACTTGTTCATGGCCGCATCGATTCCCTGCGCCATAATCATTTCCACCGCGTCGGCCGCTTCCGCGATCATCTCCGCCGCGACTTCCAGCTCGCCCTTGCGCATGGGCCGCAACACATATTCTTTGCGGCTGCTGACTTCGTGCTCCGGCGCGCAACCAAGCCTCAATCGCGCAAACACCGGCGTCCCCAACGACCCGATCACCGACTTCGCACCGTTGTGGCTTCCCGCGCTGCCCTCGCCGCTGATGCGAATCGTGCCCATCGGCAACTGCGCTTCGTCCCACATCACCAGCAAATCGCTCGGGCCCAGCTCGTACTTTTCCAGCAGCTCGCGCACCGAAATGCCGCTCAGATTCATGTACGTTTGCGGTTTTGCCAGCAGCACATCTTCTCCCGCCAGCTTTCCCCGCCCGACCAGCGCCTTGCCTTCCGGCCGCGAAACGCGAATCCCGTTACGATTCGCCAACTCATCTATCGCCATGAATCCCAGGTTGTGCGGCGTCCACTGATACTCCGGATCGGGATTGCCAAGTCCAACAATCAGCCGCATACACTCCGCATTTCCCGCAAAACATTTCGTGAAGCATTTCGTAGTTCGTTCCGTAGCTCATGTGGACAAGAAACCCGCAGCGCCAACCGCCGCGTGTTACTTCTTCTTCTCGCCCTTGTCGCTCTTCTCCGCAGCCTTGGGCTTGACTGCCTCTTCCGCGCCCTCTTCGCCTTCCACTTCCTTCTTGCCCTTCTTGATGACTTCCGGCTCCGCAGGTGCCGCGGCATCCGCCGCCACCGCATCCGCGGGCTTCTCTTCTTCGACGCGCAGCGCCACAACGTGCGCCAGTACGCGTTCCGGATCGGTAAGCAGCTTCATGTTTGCCGGAATAGGCAGATCGCTGGCGCGCAACTGTTGCCCCAGCATCAAGCCGCTCACGTCCGCCTTGAATTCCGTCGGAATCTCCGCCGGCAAGCATTCGATTTCCACTTCGCGCGTCACGATTTCAAACACGCCGCCTTGCTGCTTCACGCCGGCAGCCTCGCCAAAGGTGTGCACCGGAACTTTTACGCGCATGCGTACGTCCATGGCCACGCGCAGCAGGTCCACATGCAGCAGGTTTCCCGTCACCGGATCCACCAGCCAATCCTTCAAGATCGCCGGTTCGTGCTTGCCGCTCAGGTCCACTTGAAACAAAGTGTTGTGCCCGCTCTCGGAGCGGAAGATTGCGCCCAATTGCTTGGCATTCAACGCCAGCGTGATGGCATCACCTTTGCCGCCATACAACACTGCGGGCACCTTGCCGGTCAGCCGCAATCTGCGGTTTTCATTCTTGCCTCGCTTGGTGCGGGCAGCCCCTTCGACAACAATTTTTTCTTGAGCCATCTTAATTTCCTTCCCTCATGCTGCGATGCAATCTCGTTTATGAATCGGTCCTGCAACAATGTCCTGCAACAATCTCTTGCAAAGCTCAAATAAACAATTCGCTGATCGACGTTTCTTCGTGAATCGAACGAATCCCCCGCGCCAGCAAATCCGCCACGCTCAATACTTTCAGTTTCTTTAATTTCTTCGCCGCCTCGCTCAGCGGCACGGAATCGGTGGCCACCACTTCCTTAATGCATGACTTTTCGATGCGCTCCACTGCAGGCCCGGAAAGCACCGCATGCGTTGCCGCCGCAAACACCTGCGTAGAACCTTCCCGCATCAACGCTTCGGCGGTTTTAACCAGCGTCCCCGCGGTATCGATAATGTCGTCCACGATCAACGTGCTCCGTCCGCGAACGTCTCCAATCAAGTTCATCACTTCGCTGACGTCCACATCTACGCGCCGTTTATCCACGATCGCCAGCGGTGCCCCCAACCTCTTGGCGAACGATCGGGCGCGTTCCACGCCGCCCGCATCCGGCGAGACCACCGTCAAATCCGGCAAATGCATCTGCCGAAAATAGTCCACCAACACTGGCGAGCCGTATAAATGGTCCACCGGCACGTCGAAATAGCCCTGAATCTGCGGTGCGTGCAAATCCAAAGTTAATGCCCGGCTGGCTCCCGCCGTTTCCAACAAATCCGCCACCAGCTTCGCGGAAATCGGTACTCGCGGCTTGTCTTTGCGGTCTTGCCGCGCATAGCAGTAATACGGCAGCACCGCGGTAATTCTCCATGCCGACGCCCGCTTGAACGCGTCGATCATCAGCAGCAGCTCCAGCAGATGGTTATCTACCGGATAGCAGCAGGGCTGCACCACGAAAACATCCGCCCCGCGCACATTTTCCAGAATCTGAAAATAAATCTCGCCGTCGCTGAAACGCCCCAGCAACGCTTTGCCGATCGTCACATTCAGGTTGCGGCAAATACTTTCGGCCAGCGGCACGTGCGCCGTGCCCGAAAATATCTTGAACCGGTCGTCATCCACGAAGCGCGCGCTCCTGCATTTCTCTTGCCCTTAACGATGGACACAACAGGGTGCCCCGGGTTCGCAGTTGAGGTTTGAACCCGGGTCTTGCGTGTCCGATCATTTCCAATCAACCGGATCAACCCAAAAATCAACTCCGCGAACTGCCTCACATTGGTTTGATGGACACGGCGGACGCTGCGGCTCAACGAACGACACGCGCGCCTTTAACAGCGCGAAGATACCTGTCGCGCGAAATTGTTTCGCAAACGAAGGTCAAGTCGTGCGGAAACCCAACAGCGGCTCGGCGCGCCATCGTTGGGCTCGGGAAAACTCCAAACACCGCCGAACCGCTACCCGCCAACGAGGCTTCTGCAGCTCCCTTTTGAAGCAAAACCCGCTTGATTTGATTCAGCCGGTTATAGCGCTTGAAAACTGGCTTCTCAAAATCGTTAGAAAGGCCGTTTCCCTGCGCGCTCCAGGACAGAGCACAGAACTCCCAAAGTTTAGGGTCTGCGGCCAGTTTTGTCAACGTAGCGGCGTTGCGCACGGGCGCATTCAGCCAGCGAAACGCATCCGGCGTAGGCACCCGAATATCGAGTGGCGCAACAATCAGCAGCGCCAACTTCTTAATATCAGGCAACGGATAAATCTCATCGCCTCTTCCCGCTCCCAGGGCGCGCCCGCCAAATAAAAATATAGGCACGTCCGCGCCCAGCGATGCCGCCAGTTCAATCAACACCGCCATCGGAAGCTTACGCCCGACTAATTGCAAGTACCCGAATAGCGCCGCAGCCGCATTGCTGGAGCCGCCGCCCAGCCCGCCGCCCGACGGAATCGTCTTGTGCAACTCGATTTCAACGCCGTGACGAATTTTCAATTCACGCCGCAAAGCTTCCACGGCGCGGTACGCCAGATTTTTCTTCACCGGCTCGCGTGCCAGCTCCTCGTTTCCATGAATGGTCAACGAAATTTCACTGCTCTTGCTGGCTCGCAGCCGCAATTCATCGTGCAGCGACACGGTCTGAAAAATCGTGCGCAACTCGTGATAACCGTCCGCGCGTTTCCCCAGAATGTCGAGTCGCAGGTTTATTTTTGCAAAGGAGGGAATGCGTACTTCGCGCATGCGCCTTATTGCGGCTTGGTTTCTTGCGCAGAAGACTTCTGCGCGACGCGATGCTTCATTTGCGAGAGCTTCTTTTCGAGTTCCGCGATTTTATCGGTTTCTACATCCGCCGGCAGCGAATGCTTCCACTCCGCCAGCGACTTCTCCCACTCGGAAGCCGCCATCTCCGGCGCCCGGTCTTGGCATACAAATCGCCCAGGTGCGAGTGGATGGTCGCGTCATGACTTTCATGTTCCAGCGCTTTTCGCAGCGCAACTTCCGATTCGCCCAGTTTATTTTCCTTCAAATAAATCCAGCCCAGACTGTCGAGATAAGCGCCACTGAACGGCTCTTCCTTCAACGCGCGCCGCACCAAAGCCTCCGCTTCGTCCAGCCGAATCCCCAGATCGCCAAGCATGTACCCGTAATAATTCAATACCGGCGCATTCCGCGGATTCACCGCCAACACTTTCTTGAACTGTTCTTCCGCGCGATCGAAAAACTTCTGCCGTTCATAAATCGCACCCAGCAGAAACCACACCATTTCGTTATCACGTGGCTGCCCCGGCAAAACTTCCGCAGCCTTCGCGGCTTCTTCCGCTTCCTTGTAACGCCGCCCGCGCTCATATACCTGCGCGATATTCAGGTAAACGTCGCGGTCGCCCGGCTTGCCGGTAAGTTGCGTGCGCAGCATCTTCACGCCTTCATCGGTTTGTCCACTCTCGCCCAGCAACAGCGCTTCGCTCGAGCGCAACGACACATCACTCGGATACTTGGCCACCGCGTCCTTGCCCGTTTGCAGCGCTTTCGGCAAATCCTTGGCCGCGCGATAAATATCCATCATCAGCAAACGCGCCCGCCGATCCTCTTCTTCACCAAGCCGCCCCAGTTCCTGATAGGTGTATATCGCCGCCTGATAATTTTGCGAGTCACGATACAGTTGCCCCAACTGCTGATACAAAATCCCCAGCGAATGTGCCCGCGAAGGCGATCCCGGCCGGCTGGGCCTTGATGCCCGTGACCGCGTCAGACAGCACGCGAATGGCATCCTCATTCCGCCCCTGCGCCTGATACAGCATCGCCTCGTTGTACATCACTTCCAGGCTGCCCGGCGCATATTGCCGCGCCTTCACCAGGTTATCTTCGGCCTTGCCCAGGTCATGCAGCTCGCGGTAAATCTGCGCCATCCGCAGATAAACGTCCGCGTCATCCGGCATCAGATCCGTCAACTTCTGATAAACCGCCAGCGCGTCCGAGTATTTTTCTTCCGCCATCAAAGTCTGGCCCAGCCCACGCTGGTGGCTCAGTTCAGAGGGATCTAGCTCAGTGGCCTTGCGATAAGCAGTTTCAGCCTTCGGCAAATCGTGAGATTGCGTGTACGCATCACCCAGCAAATCCAGCATGGCCGGTGATGGCGACCGCGACGTAACCTCTTCGAGCAGCGCGATCGCTTCCGGAGCCTTGCCTTCGTCCAGCAGCAGTTGCGTCAACTGTTCAATAGCTGGCTCGTTCTCGGGATCTTCTTTCAGCATGCCGCGCAAAACCGCTTCGGCCTTGTCGTGCTCATTCCTCAACCGGTAAAGTCGCGCCAGCCACAGCGCCGATTCGGCGTCGGTCGGATCCAAACGGTAAATTTCCGCGTACTGCTCGATCGCCCGCTCCACAATCTCGGATTGCCCATTGCCCACGCTGAAATCGCCCAGGCTCCGCAGATAAATCCTGCCCAACAGCCGCCGCGACTGAATATCGTTAGGATCGCGCTTCAGCAGCGCCTGCGCTTCGGTCACTGCTTCATGGGTGCGCTGCGCCTTCCAATACATTTCCGCCAGCCGCTCGCCAATCACCGGAGACTTGGGATCGAGTGCGTAAGCCTTTTTGTAAGCATCGATAGCCTGCGTGGCGTACTCGGGCTTGCTGGTGGACTCGTACTGCTGCTCGTAGATGTGCCCCATGGTGAAGTTGTAATAGGCATCTGCGCGCGAAGGGGTCTTCGCCACCTGGGCGGAAGACTCGCTGGTTTGCTTGTCCTGCGTCGCCGCCGGCACATTGCTTTTGTCTTGCGACTTTTCCGCGGGAGAAGCCGGTTGCCCCGCGGTTTGACACAAGCTTGCGCCACCTGTAGCACTGGCCAGCAGAAACGCCAGAATCATTCGTCGAAAGTTCATGAACGCCCCAAAAGGAAAGTATCCCATGCGCCTGCAGCGCGGTCAAAAATCAAACCCGCTCCCGTTTCCATGACCAGGCACCCAACCAGTCTCTAAATTAGGCCTAAACCAGACCGCGTCGAAAATGCATATCCTTGATTTACGGCCACATCACACGTGTGTATGAGGTTTGGATTCGTAAATGAGCAAGCAGGTTTCTACCCGTTTTAGTGCAAGAAGTGTCGCATCCCCGTAAAAACCATGGCCATTCCCAAACGGTCCGCCGCCGCAATCACGTCCGCATCCTTCACGGACCCGCCCGGCTGAATCACCGCCGTCGCACCGGCCTTGGCTGCTTCCTCCACGCCATCCGGAAATGGGAAAAAAGCATCGGAAGCCACCACGCTACCTTGCAACGAACTCTTCGCCTTCATCACCGCCAGTTTCACGGAATCCACGCGGCTCATTTGTCCCGCGCCCACGCCCAGTGTCGCGCCATCTTTCGCAAATACGATGGCGTTTGACTTTACGTGTTTCGAAACTTTCCAGGCAAAGCGCAGCGTGCTCATTTCTTCCGGCGACGGAGCCCGTTTCGTGACCGTGCGTAGCTCGCCTTCTTTAATTTCTCCCAGGTCCGGCTGCTGCACCAGCACGCCTCCAAGGATGCGCTTCAATTGTAGTTCCCGGTCAGGCTCCAATCCGTTCCCCGGAAGTTCCAGTAACCGCAGGTTTTTCTTGGCCGCAAACATGGTTTTCGCTTTTTCGTCGAATCCCGGCGCGGCAATGCACTCCACGAAAAGTTTGGCGACCTCTTCGGCCGTCGCCGCGTCCACCACCCGGTTGAAAGCCAGCACTCCCCCAAACGCAGAAACCGGGTCACTGGCCAACGCTTTCAGATACGCATCCAACAACGTCTCTTGCTCCGCCGCTCCGCAAGGATTGTTGTGCTTGATAATCACCGCGGCGGGACGCGAAAATTCGCCCGCCAAACTGCGCGCCGCTTCCAAATCCACAAAATTGTTGTAGGAGAGCTCTTTGCCCTGCAGTTGCTTCGCCGACGACAATCCCCGAGGCGCGCCTCCCGCCGGAACGTAGAGCCCCGCGGCCTGGTGCGGATTTTCTCCATAACGCAAAGGTTGCTGCAGCCGCAAAGCAATATGCAAACGCTCCGGCAAAGGCTGCTTCTCGATCAACTCAATCGTTGGCGCTTTGGCCGAAAGCCGTTCCAACTCCGTCGTGATCATGCCGTCGTAGCTCGATGTTGCCGCAAAAACTTTGCGCGCTAAATCCAGCCGCGTCGCCAGCGAAGTCTCCCGCTTTGCTTCCAGTTCGGCGGCCACACGCTCGTAATCCGCCGGATCGGTCACCACCGTCACGCTTTCAAAATTCTTGGCCGCCGACCGCAACATCGTGGGCCCGCCAATATCTATGTTTTCGATCAACTCCCCGGCCGTGAGCTCCGCTTTCGCCGCAGTTTCCGCGAAGGGATAAAGATTCACAACCACCAGATCGATGGGCGCGATTCCGTGTTCCGCCGCTTGCTTCTGATCTTCCGCATGCCCGCGCCGGAATAACAATCCGCCATGCACTTTCGGATGCAGCGTCTTGACCCGCCCACCCAGCATTTCCGGCCACCCGGTAAATTCCGAAACATCTTTCACCGCGACTCCGGCGTCCCGCAACAATTTCGCCGTGCCACCGGTAGACAGAATTTCAATGCCCAGCGCGTTTATCCGCTTTGCAAAGTCCAACACCCCGGTTTTATCAAATACACTGATCAACGCGCGCTGCACCGCCATCTGCTTCCTCCAGATATGAAAGGCCAACAGTGTAAGCGCCGCGCACCGGCGAAAGCAAAAAAACGCCTTCGCAACCTCGACTGCAAAGCTGGTTTCGATGCGGTGTTAATTGCTTAAACTATTAAGGTGAAAAAACTTCAGGAGGGAATCTTCATTAAATGTCATAACGTCTTGCCCAACGAATCAACCCTTTACTAGAGCTTTCAGCTTTACGTGTCCCTCTACCACCTCGACCACATACTCGACATCCTTGCA
Source organism: uncultured Acidobacteriota bacterium (assembly GCA_963733775.1). GTDB lineage: Bacteria > Acidobacteriota > Terriglobia > Acidiferrales > UBA7541 > Acidiferrum. The sequence continues at coordinate 377,496 of CAVTEE010000010.1, forward strand.
ATGCTTGGTCTTCTGCAAATCTTTCGTCTTTTTGGTCACAAATTCGTGGAAATTCGACCGCGTAAACTTGAGCGTATCCTCTCCCGCTTTTTGCTTGGCCTCCAAAAACGCCTCGTAAAGCTTGGTGATTTTGTCTACCTCTTGCTCCGGCTTGGAGCACACCACGCGAAAGAGCGCCTTCTCAGCTTGGCTCTTGGCCTCCGCCTCAGCCTTCGATCGCGTTGCCGCTCGTTTTTCTTCACGTTCCGCTTCAATCTTCTTGGCCGCTGAGCCAAAGTGCCGGGAAACCTTGCCTTCTTCTTTCTGCTGCAGTCGCTTGCGAAAAACGTCTTTATATTTTGCGTAGGTCTGCGTGAGGTTGTTGTAACGAAAGCGTTGGCCGAACTTCAACTCACCGCTACGCTCCGCATAGCGCTTGGCCACCATTTCGAGCCGCCATTCAATTTCCGTCGGCGGCCGCTTGCGTCCTCCGCCAAAATACTGTTCATACTCGATCTTCAATTGGCGAATGTCTTTTTCGAACTGGTTCAGTTCCTCGTCAATCGTGATACTGGTGGTGGTCGATACGGCCACGCGGGGCACCCTCGGACTAATATGCTAGAAGTTGCAGGTGCCCCGGTCAATGGAACCCGTGCGGTTTCGTGCGAATCGTGTACGTAGCGCCACCTACCCTCATTGCGGTACACCGCTAGCTTGTGCTGAAATACAGCCGTGGACGCCCGCAAACCTCGCAAACCGCGAGCCTTCCGTATCGCCGCGACGATAGTTGGACTCCTATTTTTGCCGCTTAAAATCGATGCGCAGTATCAAATCGTCGAGCTTGCCGACGTTCAATTGGCGAAGTCTTTGTCTGCGGTTATACAAGACCATCAAAGCTCTCCACTGACAAACGTTTTGGTGCAAGAGTTTCCTGATTGGAAGACAGTCTGGCGCACAAGCGCGACCGACAGCCACGGAAGATTTTCGTTTGCGACCGTACACGGTCGAAAAATTTACTATCTACAATTTTCGACGCCCGGCTTTGATCCCCTACGTGTACGCGTACAGGTGGACCACAAACGCGGAGCAATTCTAAAACTAAGGTTAATGATAGCGACCTAACGTTTTTTGTTTTTCTCGATGCGTTTGTGCCCGATAATCGGCAAATCGAAACTGATCCATGGCGTACAGGCAGCCTCATTGCGGTTTAGCGCTGCGCTGTGCTGAAATACAGCCGTGGACGCCCGCAAACCTCGCAAACACCGCGCTTTCCGTATCGCCGAGTCGAAAGCTGCCATCACTCCGGAGCAGACAGAGCAATTGCGGCAGATCCCGAGTGTCGACGAACTGCTATTGCGCCCGCGTTTGGCTGAATATGCCAAACGCATGGATCGCGACCTGCTCGTCCTGCTGCTCCGCGATGTGCTAGCGGCAGTCCGCTCGCAAATTACCGCTCCTCAATCCGTCACCGCGTTCATCAACTCAGCTGGTAACGTCACATCGCTCGATTTCGATTCCATTGAAGAATTGATTGCCACCGAAGCTGATCGCATGCTTCGACCCTCACTGCAGCCGGTTATCAACGCCACCGGCGTTATTTTGCACACCAACCTCGGCCGGGCGCCGCTACCCACTGTCGTCGTCGAGGCCATAAAGAACGCCGCCACTCAATACAATAATCTCGAATACAGTTTGGCATCCGGCTCTCGCGGCCGGCGCGACGATCACACCAGCGAATTGCTCGCACGCCTGACAGGCGCCGAAGACGCCATCGTCGTGAACAACTGCGCAGCGGCCGTTCTGCTGGTTCTGGCCGTTCTAGCCCGGGGCGGCGAAGTGATTGTTTCTCGCGGCGAGCTGATCGAAATCGGCGATGGCTTCCGCATCCCGGAAATCATGGCGCAGAGCGGCGCCATCCTTCGCGAAGTGGGCACCACCAACCGCACCCGTTTGCGCGACTACGAAAACGCCATCAACGAAAACAGCCGCGTGCTACTGCGCGTACACCCCTCCAATTTCAAGATTACCGGCTTCGCGGAAAAACCATCTCTCGCGGAACTCGCCGAGCTCAGTGAACGCCATTCCGTACCCCTGGTGGAGGACCTCGGCTCTGGCTCTCTCGTGGATCTGGCCGCCAGCGGTTTCGCGGAACCCACCGTGCGCCACAGCATCGAGGCCGGCGTTTCCCTGGTGATGTTCAGCGGAGATAAACTCCTCGGCGGCCCGCAAGCCGGAATCATCGCCGGCAAAAAAGAATTGGTGCAGCGTGTGCGCCGCCATCCGCTATTTCGCGCGCTGCGCGTCGACAAGCTCACCATCGCCGCACTGGAAGTTACGCTGAACGCTTATATGCGCTCCGCCTGGGACGAAATCCCCGCGCAACGCATGATTCGCCTCACCGTGGAAGAACTGCGGCAGCGTGCAGAAAATTTTCTGCGCCACGTGCGCTCTCTTTTGCCATCCACTGACGCAAAAATGGAAATCGCCGATGGCTTTTCGCTGGCTGGCGGCGGCTCCACGCCGGACCAATCTCTGCCCTCAAAAATTATTCGCGTATCCAGCCCTAAATATGCCGCTGCCAAATTAGAACAACGCCTGCGTCGCCCGGCGCTCGGTCTCTCCGTTATTGCCCGCGTGGAAGGAAACCGCGTGATCCTTGATCTGCGCACTGTATTCCCCGAGCAAGACTCACAACTGGCAGAGTCACTCGCCGCCGGGCTTCGCTAACACAGAAACCTCGGCGCACAAAAAATTGGCCCCAAAACATTCCATGCTCGCCTTCGCAGTCAGAAATAAGAAACTCGTCGCGCAAAACAAGCCGCTCCCGAAACTACGTCCGCGCTGGGCGCTAGTCCGCGTTCTCCTGGCCGGCATCTGCAATACCGACGTCGAGATTCTTCGCGGTTATCATGCCTTTCGCGGAGTTCCCGGCCACGAATTTGTCGGCGAAGTCGCCGCCGTCAATGGCGTCTCCGCAAAAGAAAAAGCCAAATGGCTCGGCAAACGCGTCACCGGAGAAATCAACGTTTCCTGTTCCGCATATAACTATCGGCCGGTTTGCGCCTTCTGCCGCCGCGGCCTCAAAACTCATTGCGCGCGCCGCACCGTTCTCGGCATCGTGAATCACGACGGCGCCTTCGCCGAATATCTGGCGCTGCCGCTCGAGAATCTTCATCTCATTCCCAATTCCATCGCCGACGAGCAAGCCGTCTTCGTCGAGCCGCTAGCCGCCGCCTGCGAAATCCTTGACCAGCTCAACATCAAACAATTTCGCGAAGCCGCCGTCCTCGGCGACGGCAAACTCGCCCAATTAATCGCGCGAGTCCTCCGCACCGCCCTCCCACGCGTAGTCATGTATGGCAAGCACAAGGACAAGTTGCAGCAAGCCGCCGCAGCCGGTATCGAAACGCAAATCGTTCGCGGCGATGCTTCGGATCTGAAACACGTGAACGATAACTTTGCTTTGGTCGTGGAAGCCACCGGATCGCCCTCAGGACTCGCTCTCGCGCAACACATGACCGAGCCACGCGGCACGCTGGTCCTGAAGTCCACATTTCACGGCGCCGCCCCGGTAGAAACCTGGCCGCTGGTGGTGAAAGAAATCACATTAGTCGGATCGCGCTGCGGCCCCTTCGCGAAGGCCATCGCACTCTTGCGCACCGGAAAAGTCGACCCGCGCCCGCTCATCACCCGCACATTTCCACTAAGCGAAGCCCCCGCCGCAATCCAATACGCGCAGCAACCCGGCGTAATGAAGGTCCTCTTAAAACCTGAATGATTTGTGTGAAGGTTTCACTGAAGCAAAACAGAACGTGAACGTGCCCTATTCTAGTTGAGGGATTTTCCCGAAGCCTTGCCACTCATAACCGGTTAATGCAGCTCGCTACCCGCGCCGCGCCAAAGCCATTATCAATATTCACCACCGTCACATTCGACGCGCAACTATTCAACATCCCCAGCAAAGCGGCTACTCCACCAAAGCTTGCTCCATAACCCACGCTGGTCGGTACCGCGATCACCGGAACAGCCACCAATCCCCCGACCACGCTCGGCAGCGCGCCTTCCATTCCAGCCACGCAAATAATCACCCGCGCGCGCATCAACCCTTCGCTGTGCTTCAACAACCGGTGAATCCCCGCCACACCCACGTCATAAAGATGCTCGACGCGATTGCCCATCAGACGTGCCGTGAGTACCGCCTCTTCGGCCACTGGAATGTCGCTGGTCCCCGCGGAAACCACCACAATCGTCCCTTTACCGGATATTTCCTGATTGCGTTCGATAGTGATCGCGCCGGACAGCGGATGAAAGGTCACCGCTCCATTTTTTTTACCTGCGATTCGTTTTACCGCGGCAAACATCTTCGAATCGGCACGCGTCACCAGAATATTTTGCCGCTCAGGCTTTCGCCCCAGCAGCGCCTTTACTATCTCCGCTACCTGCGCCGCAGTTTTGCCTTTCCCAAATACAACTTCCGCGAACCCCTGCCGCAATGTGCGGTGATGATCCACCTTCGCGAAATCCAGATCCTCGAATGGCAAAAGTTTCAGCCGCTCCATGGCTTTCCTGGGAGCCAGCGCCCCAGAGCGCACTTTATCAAGCAACTGCAGCAGATCAGTTTCGGTCATAGGAATTTTCTTTTAGCGAGGACGCTAAAGGAAATCTTCACGCGCGCGAAGATTCCGCATACACGCACCACTCGGCTATTCGCCCATCACGCACGATAGCTTTCCAGGCTGCTGGTATCTCCCAGAAGCCCTCGCTGGAAAATTTGCCGTCGCGCTTGCTCGTGCCGCTAGCCGTACCAAACACCGCCACAACGTTCTTGTCCATGAAAAATTGCTCACCGCGCACCCTATAATCCGAAACCATTTCGTAATACATCTTCCATCCGCCCCGCAAAGTCTCGCGCCCAATGAACCGTTTGCCCAACGCGTCCTGAAATACGTGATCTTCGGTCATGAGCTCACACAGCTTGTCCACATTCCCCGCATTGATTCGTTTAATGAACTCCACAACCGTTTCCATTGGTGCCGCGCTAGCCATCGCACTCGCCATCAGGCTCTCCTTCCGCCGGGAATCTAGAGTATAACGACGACGCACCAAATCGCACCCGGCGTCGTTGGCAATCTTGACTTGGCCTCACCGCGTTGCGACACTGAATCTATCGACAAACTGCACATGATTTTAACTGCGGCGAGAGACTTCCGCGACGACAGCAAAAAAGGCAAAGGCTCGATTTGGCGACGGAATTAACACCGGGTATCGTTCCTGGCGTGAAACGCCCCAACCGCATCAAGATCGTGCTCGAAATGATCAAATTCGAGCACTCCGTCTTTGCACTGCCGTTCGCGCTCACAGGAGCGTTACTCGGCGCACGCGCAACTCATCACGGTTGGCCGACTCTCCTTCAACTAACATGGGTGATAGTCGCCATGGTCGCCGCTCGCTCCGCCGCCATGACCGTCAACCGCATCGTGGACCTGCGCTACGACCGCGAAAATCCCCGCACGAAACAACGCGCTCTCGCCACCGGGTTGCTATCCGTGCCGTTCGCGTGGACATTCACGCTGGTCGCGGTGGCCATTTTCTTTCTAGCCGCGTGGCAGCTGAATCTTTTGGCCCTCAAACTCGCCCCGCTCGCGCTGGCCATTCTGTTTTTCTACTCCTTCACCAAACGCTTCACCACCTGGTCGCATCTTTTTCTCGGCTTCGCGTTGGGCATTTCTCCGGCAGCCGCGTGGATCGCCATCACTGGCACTTTCGACCCGCGTATGCTGATTCTCTGCGCGGCAGTCACTCTGTGGGTCGGCGGCTTTGACGTTTTGTACGCCTGCCAGGACATAGACTACGACCGCGCCGCTGGCCTCTTCTCCGTTCCGCAGCGTTTCGGCATCGCCAATGCCCTCATGGTCGCTCGCTTTATGCACGTGGGCGTGGTCGCGCTTCTTATATGGCTCGCCGCCAGCTTCGCGCTCCCATGGCCGGCGTGGCTTGGCATTGCCGTAGTCGCGGCGCTGCTCGCCTACGAACATTCCCTCGTGAAAGCCGACGATCTCAGCAAGCTGGACGCTGCGTTTTTCGCAATGAACGGTTATATTAGTATGTCGTTTCTTTTATTCTGGGGCGCCGCAGTGGCCCTCTGGCGTATTTGAATACGTCGAAACTTTTGAAATCCCAGTCGTAATTGCTGGACGTTCCGGCGAAGGATAAGCTTGAATCGTGGCAGAGCTACTCATCAGCGACCAGCGCCTCGCACCCATCGCCGCAAAAGTTCTACGCGGCGAGCGCCTCTCGCAAGAAGACGGCGTCACGCTTTATCGCTCGCCCGATCTTCTCGCGGTAGGCTGGCTCGCCAACCACGTGCGCGAAAAACGCCACGGCAACGTCACCTATTTCAACGTCAATCGCCACATCAACCCCACCAATGTCTGCGTCGCCCACTGCAAGCTATGCGCTTTCGGACGCGACCCCAACGCTCCCGGCGCCTACACCTTCGCTCTGGAAGAGATCTACCAGCGCGCCGAACAAGGCGTCCGCGAAGGCGCCACCGAATTCCACATGGTTGGCGGCCTGCATCCCGATTTGCCCTTCGAATATTTCCTGGACATGATTCGCGGCCTCAAGCAGCGCTGCCCCACCGTGCATCTCAAAGCTTTCACCATGGTGGAAGTCGGCTACTTCGCACGCATCGCCAAGCTTTCCATCAAGGAAACGCTGCAAAAAATGAAAGACGCCGGCGTCGATTCCTTGCCCGGCGGCGGCGCGGAAATTTTTCACCCTCGTGTACGCAAACTTATCTGCGACCACAAAGTCAGCGGCCAGATGTGGCTCAGCATCGCGCGCCAGGCCCACGAACTTGGTTTGCATTCCAACGCCACCATGCTCTACGGCCACGTGGAAACCGAGGAAGAGCGCGTCGATCACCTGCTCAAACTGCGCGAGCTTCAGGACCAGACCCACGGCTTCGTCACTTTTATCCCTTTGGCGTTTCATCCGGACAACACCGCGCTATCGCACATTCCCAAGCCCACCGGCTACAACGATCTGCGCAACATCGCGGTATCCCGCTTACTCCTCGATAATTTTGCGCACATCAAAGCCTACTGGATCATGCTTTCTCCCGCGATCGCGCAAATCGCGCTGCGCTTTGGCGCCAACGATCTCGATGGCACCGTCGTCGAAGAAAAGATTTATCACGACGCCGGCGCGGTCACTTCGGAATTTACCTCGCGCGCCGACCTCGAGCGCCTCATTCGCGCCGCAGGCCGCGTTCCCGTAGAACGCGACACGCTCTACAATCCCGTCGACCGCTCCAAAATGCCGCCGATCCTGCCGCCCACCCGCCCCGACCTCGTCTCACTCACCCTCAACGTTTAAAGTTCCGAGTAAGTTTCTTCCATCAGCTTTGCCTCGCCCTTAGATCCGCGTAGAAATCTGTATTTGCCATCCGCTCCTGGCACATTAATATTCACATCGAGGAAAATCTACGCATGCGAACAATTCTCCTGCTCACCATTTCAAATATCTTCATGACCTTCGCCTGGTACGGCCACCTCAAATATCGCAACGAAGCCCTCTGGAAAGTCATCTTCGCCAGTTGGGGCATCGCCTTCTTCGAATATTGTTTTCAGGTGCCCGCCAATCGCATCGGCTCCTACGAATTCAACGCCGCGCAACTCAAAACCATTCAGGAAGTCATCACCCTGACGGTCTTCTCGGTATTTTCCGTACTGTATCTGGGCGACAAGTTCAAGTGGAACTACGGCGCCGGCTTCGCCCTCGTGGCCATCGGCTCATTTTTTATTTTTCACAAATGGTAAACGCCGGAATTTATTTCAGCACGTGCGGTGTCCACACCACCACCTCTTGGCGTCGCGAAAAGTGCAGCAATTCCGGCTTCAGTTCTGCAATCGCGATTCCCGCCGCAGCCGCCATCGTGTTTTCCTGAATCGCCGCTTCCGCCAATTGCAATGGCCACGGCGGATGATGAATTTCGCAGCGAATAATCCGCCCTTTCTCGTCCGCGGTATACAGACAATAGCGCTCCGCCAGAAAATGCTCAATGCTCCCCGGCGCTGCACGAAAAACTCCACGGATCGGCCGGTAACGTGCCTGCAGCGAAGCCGGCGAACCTCTACGATCTTTTCTCCGGCTCTCGTACCGAATCCATCCCGAATCCTCCGCGCAACTCATCGCCGCAAAAAAATACGGCAGATGAAATAATGTTCGCGCGCCCCACACCGCGACTGCATTCGCCGCATCCAGACTAAAAAACCACACGCCGGGTTCTCCATCCCGCACCACATAAGTCCGCACATTCAATTCCGGAAACCGCGAAAACCCTGGAATGGCCGGCGTGCCTCGCATGCGCACACCCGCCATGCGAAACGGCACCACCCCCAGCCACGCTTGCCCGCCAAATGTATCTATCTCCAGCGCCTGTGGAATCAGCGCACGCAACGCATCCACCGGCACCGCCCAGTGCGCGAATAACAAATCGTGCCACTCTTGCTTCATGATCCATGGTCCACGCGGCAACGGCCACGGCCGGTGCGCCGTGTGCTTAAAAATGTTCCATCATCAGAATCCTTCAAACCCGCTTCTCGACATCTTGCTGCGCTCAATATACCCTTCCTCAATCGCCCAGAATCGAATCTCTGGCATTAACGTTATTACGCAAAAAAAGAAAAGAGGCTTTTATGGATCGCAAAGCATCGGCAGTGTGGACCGGCGGACTCAAGGACGGCAAAGGTGCTCTATCAACCGACAGCGGCGCATTGAAGCAAACGCAATATTCCTTCAGCACTCGTTTTGAAAATGGCATCGGCACCAATCCTGAAGAGTTGTTGGCTGCCGCGCACGCCGGATGTTTCACCATGGCGCTCTCCGGGCAACTCGGCAGCGCTGGCATGACCGCGCAAAAACTGGAAACCACCGCGACCATTACGCTCGCCAAAGTCGGCGATGGTTTTTCCATCACCAAGAGTCATCTCGATCTCGTCGCCAACATTCCCGGCGCTGACAAAGCCAAGTTTGACGCCGCGGTCAAGGCCGCTGAGACCGGCTGCCCGGTTTCAAAACTTTTCAAAGCAGAAATCACCGTAAACGCGCGACTGCAATCCTGACTCACGGCACTTTCTGTGATGCAAATCTCAGGCGTACAAATCGAAGTCTAAGAATTAAATGGCCCACACCGTTCCCCACCCACTGGCACTCCTCGGCGGCTTGGCGTTAGCCGTCGTCATTCTGATTGACGCGTTTGAAGCGATTATTCTTCCACGCCGCGTCACGCGCAAAATTCGCGTCACACGGCTCTTCTTCAGAACGACTTGGGGGTTTTGGAAATTCGTAGCCGGCAAAATTTCCTCTCGCAAAACTCGCGAAGCCTTACTGGGCGGCTACGGACCGTGTTCCCTGTTACTGCTGATCGCCATCTGGGCGCTCGGCCTCGTGCTCAGTTTCGGCGTGATGCAATACGGCGCAGGCTCCGCCATTGACGTCCACGAACCCGGGCACTCAGGTTTCGCCATGGACGTGTACCTCAGCGCCACCACCTTTTTCACTTTGGGCCTCGGTGATGCCGTTCCGCGAGTTCCGTTAGCGCGCTTCTTGCTCGTCGCCGAAGCCGGCTTGGGTTATGGCTTCCTCGCCGTCATCGTGGGATATCTCCCATTTATCTACAGTTCGTTTTCCCGCCGTGAAGTAAACATCTCTCTTCTCGACGCGCGCGCCGGAACTCCGCCGACCGCCGGTGAACTTCTGAGGCGTTACAGCTACGCCGAAGGCCAGGAAGCACTGCGCGATCTCCTCGCGGAATGGGAATTGTGGTGCGCGGAGTTGATGGAAAGCCATCTTTCCTATCCGGTGCTCGCGTATTTTCGCTCACAACACGACAATCAGTCCTGGATCGCTTCTCTAACCGCCATCCTGGACGCTTGCGCTTTGGTAAAAACCGGCATCGAAGGCGCCTGCGAGCGCCAGGCTGAGCTTACTTTTGCGATTGCGCGCCACGCAGTCGTCGATCTTTCGCAAGTCTTCAGCACTCCCCCTCGCGCCCCCGCCACTGACCGTCTCACTCCAGCCGATCTGCGCCAAATGCGCGAGACGCTCGGGGCCCACGGCACGAAACTTCATGACGGCGAAGAAGCCGATCGCCAACTTCTTAAACTGCGCATCGATGTATGAACCTTTCGTTTATTCGCTGGCCACGTATCTGAGCCAGACTTTGCCACCCTGGATACCGCAGAAAAAAGGCAAAGACAATTGGCAGACCACCGCATGGGCTCGCGAATCCGGATTGCTTGATAAAGTCGATAAAAAAGACGGCACCCCGGTGAGTGTCGACGAACATTTCTAATCGCCAAATTTATTATTCAAAATAATGGGAGGATTTCCATGAGAGCGATTCGCGTCAGCCAATTCGGCGGGCCGGAAGTTTTGAAGCTTGAGGAAGTGCCGACGCCCACGCCTGGCCCCGGTCAGGTTCTCGTGCACGTACGCGCGGCAGGCGTAAATCCGTACGACACTGCCATGCGCGCGGGAACATACGCCGTCAAACCGCCTCTTCCGTACACTCCCGGTTCAGACGCTGCTGGAGTGGTGGAATCAGTTGGCCCCGGCGTGACCAAGGTAAAACCCGGCGACCGCGTTTACACCGCGCGCACGCTGTCGGGAGCGTACGCCGAATACACTCTCGCGCAGGAAGACCAGATTCAGCCGCTGCCGGACAACATCGAATTTGCGCAGGGCGCCGGGATATGGGTGCCTTACGCCACCGCGTATTACGCGCTTTACCATTCCGCGCAAGCGCACGTCAGCGAAACTGTGCTTATTCACGGCGCCAGTGGTGGCGTTGGCACCGCTGCCCTACAAATCGCGCGCGCCATGGGTCTCACCATTTTTGGAACGGCCGGCACGGAGCCCGGCCTCGAGCTCATCAAACGTGAAGGCGCGAATCACGCTTTCAATCACTCCAAGGCAGGTTACGAGGACGAAATCCTGAAAGCCACCGGAGGCAAAGGTGTCGACATCATCTTGGAAATGCTCGCCAATGTGAATCTGCCCAAGGACCTGAAACTTTTGGCCATCAACGGACGAGTCATCGTGATCGGCAATCGCGGCGAAACTACCATAAACCCTCGCGAACTTATGATGAAGCGCGGGTCGATACGCGCTTTTACCCTGTGGGCCCTCACCGAACAGGAAACCAGAGAAATTTATGCCGGCCTGAATGCCGGACTATCCACGGGTATCTTGCACCCGGTGGTCGCCGAAGAAATTCCCCTTGCGGAAGCGGCACGCGTTCACAAAGAAATTCTCGAACCCGGCTCAGCCGGAAAAATCGTCCTGATTCCATAGTCACGCGCGTGACTCAGAAAACTGTTAAGCGATAATCCAGAAATAGTTACACCAATAAATCAGAATGATGTGGCGAATCTCCGTCCGGGCCAGCCGGATTGGAAATTTCTTCTCAGGCCGCCGCGCCAATTCGGCGAATCAAATCATCCTGCTGCTTCTTGCTTTCCGCGCCGATGGTAAACGCATCCAGCAGCCCCAGTGATAACCCATACTTCAACGCTTCATCCTGGCGCCCACTCAAATCGCCTTGCCCCAAAATTTTCATTCCTACAATGCCCTTCCCGGCCGCGCGCATCTCACGCATTACGCTGACGACCGTGTCAGGGTCGGCGTCCATGTGCGAACCAATAGGATTGATGCGCACCAGATCGATTTCCACCCACGGCGACTTCGCCGCCGCCCGCAGCGCCTCAATGCTGTGACACGAACAGCCATGGCTGCGAATGATCCCTTTCTGCTTGGCCTCGGAAAACACATCCATCACCCCACGATAGCGCTCCGTCCAGTCGCCCTCCGTCACGCAGTGCATCAAGCAAACATCCAGATACTCCGTGCCCAATTCCTTACGAAAGCGATCCAGGTCCGCGCGCGCCGAAGCCGCGTCGCGCGCCCATGTCTTCGTAAGCACTGTCACTTTATCGCGCGGCACATGCTTTAACGCCTCCGCCACGTGCGGATGGCTGCCGTAAGAATCCGCCGCGTCAAAAAATCGCAGCCCCTGCTCGTACCCGTTCAGCAACAGCGCAGAAAGTCCCGCGACTCCCAAATCAGTCTGATTCGAGTGATGACCAGAACCCACGGTGCCGGTGCCCATCGCCAGCCGGCTGGTCTTGATCCCGGTGTTACCCAGCGTCACCGGATCCGTGGCCGTAAACTTCCGCGGCAGAGGCTCGCTCAGAAACGCCGCCCGCGCCAGGGCCTTCCCACCCAACCACGCGGCACCAAGCCCACAGCTGGTGCGTCGAATAAAATCTCTTCGCCTCATTCTCTGGTTTTCCACTGGCGCCTCCTAATCAGCGAGTTTCGTTGGTCTCGCACGTACGCATCCGGCTCTTTCCGTCCCAATCTTAGGGACGTTCGACCCCGCGTACCCGTTACCAGAAAAATTTGTTTAACCCAGACTCCTACCCTGGCTCAACGCAGACCTCGATCGCATTTCCTTCCAGATCCTGAAACCGAAAGAGCCGGTTCCCTCCGGAATCGGTAGTGATCGCCTCGACGGTAACTCCTCTTTCTGTCAGCCACTCACGTGCCTTCTGCAGATTCTTGGTGAAGAAAATTACATGTTCGCCCTGTACGGGTGATGCCGCTTCTCGTTCCACCAACGTAAGAGCCGTGTCATCGTTAGAAACGCGCAGATCCACAAAAGGTCGCCCGGAATCGTCTGCTCGCTCGCCTGATGCCTCGCGCAATCCAAACGTTTTCTTATACCAATCGCGGGCCGCCTCCAGATTTCTCACTTCCATTACGCAGTTGTCCGAAATCCAAAACGGATGTTTCCCCCACATCGTTAGTCCTCTTGTTGCCGCGTTCCAGTCCTTTCGACTAATTAAAAGATACTAATGCGAATCCCAGCCGATATCGACTCTTAAGGCTCCACGCTACAGGCCCCAACTCAAATATCTACATTATTTTTTTCTCGCGAACCATACAGGTTCCCGGGTCGGTTTTGCACTATAATCATGGTCGCCGATGCGCTCGCATAAACTGCCGAATCGGCGTATAGACTATCGTGCACACCACATCGTTTTTACCTCTGTTGGCCGCACAGAGCTCTCTCGGCCACTACTGGCAAAAAATCACCGATCGCACCTTTTCGGGCGTGTACCACGCCAATGGCTTCGATCTGGCGATGATGATTCCCTACTTCATCGTGCTTTTTATTCTGGCGCTCTATGGCCTGCACCGCTATTGGCTGGTCTACGATTACTACGCCTATTCTAAAAATGTTCCCACGCCGCCGCCCCCAGTTACCGAGTGGCCGCGCGTTACGATTCAGCTGCCCATTTACAACGAGCGCTACGTGATCGAGCGTCTCGTCGAGGCCATCTCGCGCTTCGATTACCCGCAGGAACTTCTCGACGTGCAGGTTCTGGACGACTCCACCGATGAAACGCAGGAAGTGGCGCGCAACTGCGTCGAGTGTTTCGCCGCTCAGGGCATGCCCATAACCTATATTCATCGCAGCAATCGTGAAGGTTACAAAGCTGGCGCTCTGGAAAACGGCTTGAAAAGCTCCAAAGGCGAATTTGTGGCGATTTTTGACGCCGACTTCGTTCCCTCGCCGGATTTTCTGCAGCTAACGATTCCCTATTTCATGAATCCCAGTGGCGGCGCCGGCATCGGCATGGTGCAGACGCGCTGGACCTATTTGAATACCGACTACTCGCTGCTTACCCAGGTGGAAACCATTTTGCTCGACGGCCACTTTGTCGTGGAGCACGGCGCGCGCTCCCGCCGCGGCACGTTTTTTAATTTTAATGGCACCGCCGGAGTCTGGCGCCGAAAAGCCATCGAGCAAGCCGGCGGCTGGCAACACGACACCCTCACGGAAGACACCGACCTTTCCTATCGCGCGCAACTGAAAGGCTGGAAATTTTTATATCTCCCGCACATCGAGTGCGCTTCCGAGCTTCCCGTGGATATGAACGGCTTCAAAGCTCAGCAAGCACGCTGGGCCAAGGGCCTGATGCAAACCGCCAAGAAAATCCTCCCCAAAGTTTTCAAAGCCAATGTGCCGTGGCACGTGAAGTCTGAAGCCTTCTTCCACCTGACCGCCAACATCAGTTACCCACTGATGGTGCTGCTTTCCACCATGCTGCTGCCCGCCATGATTGTGCGTTTCTACCAGGGCTGGATTCAGATGCTGGTGATCGACCTGCCATTGTTTCTGGCTTCCACATGTTCGATTTCGAGTTTTTATTTGGTGGCTCAGAAAGAGCTGCACCCCAAAACCTGGTATCGCACTTTTCTGTATATGCCCTTCGTGATGGCCACCGGAATTGGTATTTCCGTCCGCAACGCCCAAGCGGTCATCGAAGCCATCGCCGGAAAGAAAAGCGAATTTGCGCGCACTCCCAAATACAACATCGCCGGCAAGCAAGGTTCCTACGCCAAGAAATCCTACAAAAATAAAGCCGGATGGATGCCTTACGCAGAAATTTTCCTGGGGGTGTATTTCGCGCTCACCGTTGTTTACGCCGTGGCCAATGAAAATTACGCGACCGTGCCGTTTCTGCTTCTCTTTGTATGGGGCTACCTGTACACCGGTTTCATGTCCCTGGGTCAAACCTACCTGGCGAATCTCCGCTTCGAAGTGGAAACGCCGGAAATGCGGCCCGCGGCCTCAGGCGCTCCCGGTTTCTAGGATCAGCGCGTCTTTGTGGACTTTTATGGCGATTCGCTACGGCGCGATCGCTGACAATAATTCCGTCCACACCGTTTTGTTCTTCCAATAAGCCACGTGTGCCACGAGCGGAACCGCCGCGTCTCTGTCTTTTACATTTTGTACCGCTACATCCGGAACCGGATCGTCCTGATATCCCGGCAGGTCATAAAATTTCAAGTCTCCCGAAACGATGTCATTGCGCGAATACACATTGATCCATTTTAGTTTTCGAAATTTTGGATAACTCATAATCAATGGCTGCACCGTACAAGCCAAACGCTCGCGAATGTGTAGAGTATCTTTCCCCTGAATCGTAAAGAGAAAAGCTGTCTTGTTCAGTGGAGAGCCGAACGTCACCATCGTCGCCGTCCGCTCCGCCACCTGCAGAGCACCCTCGCAGAGCCAGTCATCCAGCATGAGCCGGTTCAAAGTGTCATACGCAATCACCGAGCCGAGCGAGTGGCCCACCAAGGCGATTTTGTCGTACTGAAACTCAGATACAGAGCCCGGCTGGGCTTTCAGTTCATACGACGTGAACAGCGCCGACACCACTGAACGCGCCGCTTCTTTGATTTCGCTTCGCACCGCGTCAAAGCGATCCAGCTTGTTCGGCCGCACATAAATTGCCACGTCACCGACGTACTGCACCATTATTTCTCGCACTTTGGCGCTGAATAGTATGAGGAACGGCCAAACCCACGCCGGATTCGCCAGAAAATTGACCCAACTCGGAAAAATCCAGCCCTCAAAATATCGCCGCAATATTAGGACCGAGCCAAAAAACGCCCCCACATTGAGCACAAACGTAAGTACGGAAAGAATTATGAACAACCAATGTCCCTGCAATCGTTGCTCAGACGACCGCAGCACTGCCCTGGCTATCATCGTGGCGCCAACTAAAAGCCCAGCTAGAAGGATGATCAAAGTAGAAAAACCCTGCAGCTTCGCGTGCGGCATTTTGTCGAACAGACACACAACCCAATTTCGTGCGCCTTCGATCCAACCCTGGGAATTTGCGCCTGTTATGCAAGTATGAGTTATAGCTGCCGGTGCACTGGATGCGACGTCGCTGCTGCCGAGCCAATCCGCGTGGAGCATAATCGTCATTAAAACCGCAATGCCCAGAATATTCAGAATGGTATAAATCATCGCAATCCAGCAAAAACCGCCCACCACAATTCTCCACGGCGTGGTCAGCTCTTGCGGTTTACCCAAGTCGGCGACAAATAACACCACGCCAAAACTGAAGGCCACCGCGACCATGCAACTCGCCAGCGCGGTAAGTTGCGGCCAGTGCGTCTTCAAAAACGACAGCGGCGCGAGACCGGTTTGCGCGCCGGCGGAAGCCAATACCACCGCGTTGATCGCTGTCAGTGCCACCAGAATTAGCAGCGTCAAACATAGCCACAGAGGCGTCAGCCAGCGGATCGAAAAGGTGGCCATTCCACCGAACATGGCTCGCTGAAAACTCTTCACACTATTGAGAATTCCGCGCAACCCTCCATCCCACAAAAAACTGACCACATCCGTCAGTTGCGCCAC
Source organism: uncultured Acidobacteriota bacterium (assembly GCA_963733775.1). Taxonomy (GTDB): domain Bacteria; phylum Acidobacteriota; class Terriglobia; order Acidiferrales; family UBA7541; genus Acidiferrum. Next base: position 393,766 of record CAVTEE010000010.1, read on the forward strand.
TCCTTCGGTCTTCGGCGCCCAATACGTTTCATAAAGATGCAGCTCATATCGTTTAAGCGGCTGGCCTGCTGCGTCTTTGTTAATTCCGTCGACGTCCAATTCAACCCGCTGCAATACTTGATCGGCGATCTTTACCGTCCGCAAGCGCGGCTTGATCTGAGTCGGATTCGGCAGCACATCGAGCAAACCATTCGCCAGACTATCCAGCGTCTCAAACGGAATCTGCTGTCCCATACCGTGCACCACCCACACCGCCCGCTTTTCACGAGGCGTCCCGTCGACAGCCTCCAGAGAAGCCGCGAACTTTGCTATTCCCCCGCTTGGTTCGTCCGGGCCTTCAAACTTATCTTTGTCTTTCTCCTTAACCTTGGGCGTTTCGTCATTTGAGTCAATCCAGTCATCAACCGTCTTCTTCGGTTTCTGCGCGCGCGTTTTTTGGGCGCTCTCTTTTGGAGCTAAATCAATCGAGGAAGTTTTGGGCGCCTCGACAGCTGGGGTTGTCGCCGCAGAAAGATCAAAAGCGTCATAGGTCAGTGGAGCTGCAATTTCATATGCTGACGGCAAGGGCTTGCTGGAAGAATTTGGCATGCTAACCTCCAAGTTATGTACCGCCGAGGTTAACTTTTTTGAAATTGTGCGTCAAACGAAACGAAGAATACATCCGGAAGCCCAACCTTGGTTCATGCGCGTCACCGTGCCAGCAGCAAGCGCCATATTTTAGACAAATTTGATGGCAACAATTTCCGGGCTGCTCCCCACTCGCAGTGGGGGCCCCCAGGTGCCTGCACCGGTCGAGGTGTACACCTGCATCTCTGCGAGGCGCTGCAGCCCGTAAACGAATTTGCCGTACATGCGCTCGGCGGCCAGCGTCCACGGCCAGAATTGCCCGTGATGAGTGTGCCCGGAAAGCTGCAGCGAGATGCCCTCTTCGGCGGAAACCTGAACACGATCGGGCGCGTGAGTCAGCAAAATGCTCGCTTGCCCGCGATCCAGTCCCGTCAGTCGCAGCGTTTTGCGAAAATGTTCGCCATGCGTGGCGTCCTGATAGGTAACCCCGACGATCTGCAGACCATCCACAATTACTTTTTCGTTCTTCAGCACACGCACACCGGTAGCGGCAACCGCTTTCACATATTTGGTGTGGTCGGAAAACTCTTCGTGATTGCCTTCCACAAAAAATGCGCCCAGCGGAGGTTTCAGCAAGCGAAGAGGCTCCGCCAGCCGCGCGAGATCGGCAGGCGTGCCGTCGTATAAATCGCCCGCGATGAACACCACATCAGGATTCAGCCGGCGAACCATCTTCACCACGCGCCGAATGAATCCAAACGCGCGATAATTTCCCAGGTGTACGTCGCTAACTAAAACCGCTGTACGCCCGCGCCACGACTCCGGCAGCCTTGGCAGTTTCACGGCGATGCGTTTTACGCGCGTCCATTCTCCATTGATCACTCCGTAGGCGGTGACGGCGACTGCCAACCCCAAAAAACTCAATGCGAAATAGTGCCGTTCTATCCTTGCTCCGCCCAATCGCAACGCCAGATAAACTACCCAGCACAGCACACTTGATAAAAATGCATAATTCACGAATCCCAGCCACACCGCGGTAATGCGGTACACCAATCGCAAACCCACATTTGTAAAGTTAAAGCCAATGATCGAGGTGGCTAGAAAGCTGATCGACAAAATACCCAGCGCAATCAGCAGCCGCCAATGACTTAACGGTCTGAAACCATACGCATCCGCTTGTCCTTCAATATGCGGCGCCCAAAAATAAACCCAGGTGAGAAAAAGAAATCCATGCACCGCAATTAAAACTGTTTGAAAGATAGTCAGAAATACAAAAAAGCGCCTGGGCAGTTCCATAGTCCCCGATCGAAATGGCTGTTTACGGCTATCTTTACCAGCGTATCACGCTGCCTAGAATATCTTTGTTCGAGGACCGCAGGCGCTTAGGCATTAAAAGCACTACTGACGAGAACTTGGCGGGCGATTTTGGTTGCCGGCAATAATTCAGCTACAATCGCCGCAGTGAGATCACGCATCAGATATTTGTGCCGCCATCTCGGATGGCATTTTTGCATTTAGCTTAAAATTGTTCCTGAGAAACATCCCCGCTTGCCCCGGGCCGCATCACTGTGGTGGTACCTCAAGGAGAATCTGTGAGTCGTCAGGCCTCTGGCCACACGCAAGACTCGTGCGCTCCCTGTTTATCTTCCGTTCCATTCCAAAGTCGCTACGTTAATCGAGGGCCGCGACTATTTCTCTTCACCGCCATGGCCGCGCTATGTTTCGCCGCCGCCCTGAGCGCACCACAAGTAAATGCGCAGCAACGCCGCGACCGCGAACCGAACATCATTTACGCCGAGCGCCGCGCGCAACTTGCCGCGCAAGCCGACGGCCCCATCATTCTGTGGGGTTTTACCGGCCGCGAAGAAGTGTCGCAGGCCAACGTCTTCGCGCAAGAGGAGAATTTTTACTATCTCACCGGCCATAACGAAGAAGGCGCCGGGTTGATTATTTTCCCCGCTCCAAAGCATGACAACGGTTCACCTGCACCAGCAGGCTCACCTGCCGCCGCGGGATCATCTACCGCGACCCACGACGATGCTTCGAACTCCCGTGAAATTCTTTTCTTGCCTGTCAAAGATCCCGCGAAAGAGAAATGGAATGGCGTACAAATGTCGCCCACCGATCTGGACATTATCGCGCGCACCGGATTCGCCACCGTCAAGCCTTTTGCAGAAATGCGCGCCGAGGTTGAAAAGCTCGCAAAGATCTACCCGTCCGTCTACACCATTCTTCCCTACGAAAAAGAACTGGGTGGCTACCCGCACGAGAAACAAGTGGTCGACTGGCTACAGGTTGCCGCGCCTCAGGCCAAGGTGAAAGATATTCGCCAGAATATTTATGCTCTACGCGAAATCAAATCGCCGGGAGAAATCGCCTTTCTGCAAAAGGCCATCGAGCTTTCTCTGGACGCCCACCTGGAAGCCATGAAAATGATGCGGCCGGGCCTTTACGAATATCAAATCGCCGCAAAAATGGTGGAAGTGCACGCCATGGGTGGCTCCGAAGCGGAAGGCTACGCTCCCATCGTGGGAGCCGGCCCTAATTCTGTCGCGCTGCACTACGACAAGCTTTCACGAAAAATTGAGGACGGCGATATCGTCGTGCTCGATGTGGGTGCGCAATATTCCGGATACTCCGCGGACATCACGCGCACTTTGCCCGCGAACGGAAAATTCACCGCCCGCCAGCGCGAAATTTACGACATCGTCCTGGGCGCGCAAAACGCCGCGATCGCCTCCCTGAAGCCCGGGGAGGATCTCTGCAAAAAAGGCGGCCACAGCGCCTACAAAGTTTCTTACGATTACATCAATTCCCACGGCAAGGATCTCCACGGCAAATCGCTCGGCCAGTATTTCATTCACGGTCTCGGCCACGACATTGGCCTCGACGTCCACGATCCCGGCGAGTATTGCGAGCCATTGAAACCTGGCATGGTCGTCACCATGGAGCCCGGCATTTACATCCCCGAAGAAAACCTGGGCGTGCGCATCGAAGACGACGTGCTCATCACTCCCGACGGCTACAAGCTTCTCAGCGAGCGCCTGCCGCGCGACCCCGACCAAATAGAAAAAATCATGGCCGACGCCGCAAAAGACCGCGCCACAAATAAACCGTAAACATTGTATAAATCTACTCGTCCGAGCAACTGACGCCCGTATCTATTTGCCATGAACCAGAATACGAAGCTCACGCAGGTCGATCCGTCTCTTTACAATCCTGATTTGCGCCCGATTCCTCCGCAGGAACGCACTTGGGGCACCTACAACTACGCGTCGTTATGGGTGGCCATGAGCGTCTGCATACCCACGTACATGTTGGCGTCCGGGCTGATCGCCGGGGGCATGAGTTGGCTGCAAGCGATCCTGACGATTCTTCTGGGCAATTTAATTGTTCTGGTTCCCATGCTGCTGAATGCGCACGCAGGGACGCGTTACGGCATTCCATTTCCGGTATTTGTGCGCGCATCGTTTGGTGTGCGCGGAGCGAACGTGCCGGCACTCTTGCGCGCGCTGGTGGCCTGCGGTTGGTTCGGCATCCAGGCGTGGATTGGCGGGCAAGCCATCTATGCGATGTTGCTCGTCATCTGGCCCGGAGCAGCAACTTTCCCCGGCAGCATGTGGATCTGCTTTTTTCTCTTCTGGGCCATCAACATGTTGGTCATCTGGTACGGCATCGAAACCATCAAATTGCTTCAGGGTATTGGCGCACCGTTCATGCTCGCGGTGGGATTACTTTTGCTTTTCTGGATCACCCGCAAAGCCGGCGGATTAGGACCAGTGTTACGAACGCCCAGCAAATTTCACAGTACCAGCGACTTCATGCGCTTTTTCATTCCATCGTTAACCGGCATGGTCGGCTTTTGGGCCACCGTGGCGCTGAATATTCCCGATTTCACTCGCTATGCCAAGTCGCAACGCGCTCAAATTGTAGGACAAGCGCTGGGCTTGCCAACCGCAATGACGCTGTACTCCTTCATCGGCGTTGCGGTTACCTCTGCATCAGCAGTGATTTTTGGCGAAGCCATCTGGGATCCGGTTGTTTTGCTCGGACGATTCAATCAGCCGGTAGTCGCGCTAATCGCGCTTGTGGCTCTGCTCATTGCCACGCTGAACACCAACGTGGCCGCAAATGTGGTCTCTCCGTCCAATGATTTTTCCAATCTGCGCCCCAGCCTTATTTCCTTCCGCACCGGCGGCCTCATCACCGGCGTGGTGGGCATTCTGATGATGCCGTGGAAACTGCTCCGTGATTTCAGTTCTTACATTTTTGGCTGGCTGGTAGGTTGTTCGGCCCTGCTTGGCCCCATTGCCGGAATCATGATTTGCGATTATTACCTGGTGCGGCGCCGGAATCTCGTCGTCCAGGATTTGTATCGAAGAGGTGGCGCGTATGAGTATCAGCGCGGCTTCAACCCAAAAGCCATCGTGGCACTGGTCGCGGGCATTACCATCGCATTGATCGGCCTCATGGTGCCGGCCTTGCGCTGGCTTTACGACTACACCTGGTTTGTCGGCTTCCTTATCTCCGGAGGTTTGTATTTTGTATTGATGCAGCGCCAACCCTCTATATCGAGATAGTCCGCGGAATGTCAATGTCACCGGGAAACGCGTTTAAGCACTACACCGCCGCCGAGAACCACCCTGCATCGCGTTAATCAAACTAAATCGTCGTGGCTTTAGCTACCCACTGGCGATTTGCCGGCCGTGTTACATACGAGACCGCGAGGAGCGCAAGCAATATCACCGGCGCGAACGTTTTCGCACCGTCGTTCGCAAGATAGTGCGCAACAATTGCGCAGATCCATGCGAATGTGAATCCCGCATAGGCCCACTCCTTGAGCTTAGGCACTCCAGGAACAAGCAGTGCGAGCGCGCCAAGCGGCTTGGCGATCCCAAGAATAATGCGCAGTTGCTGTGGATACCCGGCGCGGGCAAATCCCTCGACCGCCTGCGGACCACCCGATAAGTAAGCGAATGCGGCCAAGAGTGACATCACGGCCACCAGCCCAGTGCTCACCCAATAAGCGATTTTGCGTGCCATGAGTCTTGCTCTCCTCCGCTAACCAGAATAAGAAGCGAGCGCCACTCTCTTGACCAATACCTTGAGACATGCCAGTGGTCAATGTTTTGGCGCGACGCGAAAGGGCAGCCGTCCAGCGGCTCTCTCTAGCGTTGGCCTAGACTTTAGACGAATTCGCGCCTCAACGGTAGTCGACACTGATGGCCCGAACTACCCCCAGCGCTGCTACAGCTCTTTTGCAGGCTTTGTGACCTGTGTTGGCGCAGGAATTCCGAGACCCAGTCACGTTCGCGCGGGATGAATTCTCTATGTTCCTCGTTCGGTATGGTTGACGTTGTTAGTTTTTGTCTGGATGAGCGTGGCGGTAATTCCAGTATTGCGACTGCTCCTTCTTGCTCGCCTTCGAGTATTCGTGCGAGCTCTTGTGGTTGTCGTTAAGGTATTGCCCCCAGGCTTTATTTTCGTTGTCGTTCCAGTTGTGATAATCCTTGTGTTCTTTATCGTAGACTCGGTTTTGATTGTGATCCTCTTGAGGTCCAGGGATGGCCATCATCGCCACTGGCGCCGCGAGCGCTGCGGTCAGGAATAACGAAGTGACGTAACGATTTGCACGGTGCATGTTGTAAATCCTCCAAATGCAGAATGTCCGCTGTAGGGTTCGCGGCATCATAAGTGTGCATCTGAAACCGCCTGATACATGTCCCATACAGCACATCAGCATAAGATAGGACCTGCAAAACAACGCTACGCGCAGAGGTGTCATGCCGCCTCTCGACAGTGAGCGGTTGCGTTTACTGCGTGCGTGTCTCGCCAGGCGGGAAAAAGGCCGCCTTCATTTCCGAAGTTTTTCTAGCAGAGCAGCGCATTCGGACTCGCTGAGAGCCCGATTGCGACGTAGTACACGAATCAGGTCTTTCAGAATATTGCGAGAATGCCCATCAACAGCATCCGAAGAAGCAGCTGGCGCCGCTGACCCGACCGATTCAAGTTCTGGCTGTTTATCCCCGCTCAGTTCACTCAGCCACGCTTCGAGTAGGAGGGCGTGGGGCTGTTCAGTGACGGTGAAGCACAAACCCATGCCCAATCCGACGGTGGAATACACTACGCTACCCTGGGTCTCGAATGTTTGGATGCCCCGTCTAATCTTCACCGCGAGCAGAGTTCCAGGTGGAAAGGGGCTAATGCAATCGACGTAGCAACCCCTTCTTGCAATGTCAGTGACCCGTCCACTGATTCGCGTATTACCTTGGATATCGATTACTTCCGCATCACAGGAAAAGGGATAACGCGGGTTCTGGCGGTGTTCCTTCACCTCCGCCGAAGTCTCTATCGCATTTTTCTCTAATTCAATCATCTGTCAGATGCCCGAGTGAGCATGTCTTGCGTCGAAATGCAGCCGCAACTGGAACAAACCAGAGCCAGTCACATTGCATGAATCTAATAAATGGGTCGTGTTTATTCGAAGTCAAACCTCAAATGGAAATGAAACGGGGCCGCTTTATCAGCGGAAGAAGGGGTAAATGTATATTACCCGGAAAAAATGAATATCACCGTACACTTCAACCAAAGTGGCTAATGGGCTACCCCGCCTTAACCCGGCCCTGACAAGCAAAACGCGGAAAATTCAGGAAACCGATGTGTTACTTGGAGAGCAGGCCGAGATGGCTGGCGACGCACAGCCATTCTCCATTTTTGAGGATCCACGTGTCGGTGAAACGTCCGCGGTGTTCGTAGTGCTTGCCTTTGTTGGTTCCCTTTTCGTGGGTTGCGCCGGTAACGACGACGGTGTCGCCGTGGCGATGCAGTTTCATGTCTTCCGAAACTTCCACGGTCAGTTGATCGGAGACATCTCGGATATTAGCCAGAAATTGGGCCTTGGAAAGGACCGCGCCGTCGTAATCGGTGAGCACAAAGTCTGGATCCAGGATTTTTTCCATCGCGCCGGCGTCGTGATGCAGTTGCATTTGATTCCACAGATTTTCGAGCGCGATGATCTTCAACTCGTCATTGGCACTCTGAGAACAAATTGCTGCTGGTAGAAATATCAGCACTAGAATGCAGGGCCATACTCGGCGCATGGGTCTCTTTTCTTTACCACGCAGAAATTCGTCGGAATCACACGCTCCGATTTGCAAAGATGGTAGCTGATTAATACTACGTTTGCGAAGTGAGCGATTTTTTATCTGTCATTCTCATTTCTTGAATGAAAGCCGACTTTCAGCAAGCACGGTACCTGTAAGTCAGAGTTGCATTTGACTGCGTGTTGTACCTCAATGATAGTGTCCCCTTTTGTCCTCAATAGAAATGTCCCCCTAATAGGGCCTCCGAAGGGAGGTCAGATTGGTGCGGACAGAGATGAGCAGGAGAGAGTTAGGAAGAGTGGAAGTGCTAGCGCGGGTGCGCAGCAAGCAACTGAAGGTAGTGGATGCGGCACGATTGATGCTGGTGAGTTACCGGCAAGCGAAGCGGCTGTGGAAGCGTTATCGGGAGGAAGGTGCTGCAGGTCTGAAACACCGCAGCGCCGGGCAAGCATCGCATCGCGCACACCCACAAAAATTTCGGGTCAAGGTGTTGCAGTTGGTGCGCGAAAAGTACGGTGGGCCAGTAGGCGAGCGGTTCGGGCCGACGCTGGCGGCGGAGCATTTGGCGAGCGAGGATGGGTTGCAGCTGAATGCGGAAACGCTGCGGCGTTGGATGCTGGCGGAGGGTTTGTGGAGTCGCGAGCGAAAGCGTCGAGCACACCGGCGACGGCGCGAGCGCAAGGAACACTTTGGAGAATTGGTGCAGATGGATGGGAGCTTTCACGCCTGGCTTGAGGACCGCGGTCCAGCGGGCTGCCTGATAGACATGGTGGATGACGGCACCAACACGACGTGGGCGCAACTGGGGGAGCAAGAGACCATCTGGGCGGTAGCGGACGCCTTACGCAGCTGGATCGAACGCTACGGAGTGCCACTGGCACTGTACGTGGACTGGAAGAATCTCTACCAGCGGGCGGCCAATTCCGGCGAGCGCTTGCGGGGAGAAGAACCGCTCACGCAATTTGGGCGCATGTGTGCGAAGTTGCGGATCGCCATCATCGCCGCGAGTTCGCCGCAGGCCAAGGGGCGGGTGGAGCGGGTTCACGGCACACATCAGGACCGGCTGGTGAAGAAATTGCGGCGGAAGGACATTCGCAGTCACCAAGCAGCCAATGTGTATCTGCAGCGGGAATATTTGCCGGAACACAACCGGCGCTTCATGCGCGTGGCTGCCCAACCGGAGAACTATCATCGCCGTGCGCCGCGGGCTGCAGAACTGGATCGCATTTTCCGGCTGGAGAGCGAACGGATCATTAGCCAGGACTGGGTGGTGCGGTACGACAATCGTTTTTTCCAACTTCAGAAGCAGAATCACAACTACGCGCCAGCACAGAGCAAAGTGTTGGTGTGCCAGGAGCGCCACGGTCGCATCACCATCGAGTACCGCGGAGAGGCTTTACGCTGGCAGGAAATTCCTGCACCCGCGAGACCACCCATGCTCAGTGCGCCTCGAGAACGGGTTCCCGCCGAGAACACAAAAAGGAAATGGACACCGCCAGTGCATCACCCGTGGCGGGAAGCCGCCCGCCGCGGGCTGGAGAAGCGCGCAAGGCAAACCAGCCGCGCAGCCGCGCGTGCGCCGCAACCGTCGTTGGCGTTGCCTTCCGCTTCGCCCTAAGCGCTCCGCCCTGCGGGCTTCGCAGGGCTTCGCTCCAAGGCAATGCCAACGATCTACAACCAGTAACAAGCAAAACTCAAAAGGGGACACTTCTAAAGAGGTAAGTATAGGGACATTTCTAAAGAGCTTTGACAAGTTGCATTTGACTGCGTTGACTGATTCCCAGTCTCCACCTAAGATGAGCGCCTAATGGATAATTCTTCTTCGCTGATTGGCCAAACCGTATCCCATTACCGCATCGACGAGCGCCTTGGCGGAGGCGGCATGGGCATCGTGTACAAGGCGGAAGATGTGAGACTGCACCGCTTCGTCGCATTGAAGTTTCTGCCCGACACGGTTGCCGAAGACCCGCAGGCCTTGGCGCGATTTGAGCGCGAGGCCCAGGCAGCCTCAGCGCTGAACCATCCCAACATCTGCACCATTTATGACATCGGCAAACAAAACGGAAAAGCTTTCATCGCCATGGAATTTCTGGAAGGCAAAACTCTAAAACACGCCATTTCCGCCCGCCCGATGGAGATGGAGGAATTGCTCGAAGTGGCGATTGGCGTTGCCGCAGGATTGGACGCGGCGCGTTCCAAGGGCATCGTGCACCGCGACATCAAGCCAGCCAATATTTTCGTCACTGGTAAGGGCCACGCCAAGATTCTGGATTTCGGATTAGCCAAGGTCAAGGCCCCCAAAGGTACGTCACAAAACTCCACCAGCCTGGCCACACTCGCGGCCGATGAAGAGCAATTGACCAGTCCGGGAAGTACTCTGGGAACAGTCGCGTACATGTCGCCAGAGCAGGTGCGCGGAAAAGAACTCGATGCGCGTACCGACCTTTTTTCCTTTGGCGCGGTGCTTTACGAGATGGCCACCGGAAAATTGCCGTTCCGTGGCGACACGTCCGGCTTAATTTTCAAAGCCATTCTGGATGGAGCACCAACTCCGGTGGCGCGAATAAATCCGGACTCGCCTGCCGAGCTTGAACGCATCATTAATAAGGCTATCGAGAAAGATCCGGATATGCGTTACCAGTCCGCCGCGGACATGCATTCCGATCTGAAGCGCCTGCGAAGAGACACAGATTCGGGCAGGCTCTCCGGTTCTGGAAGAGCTGCGGCGCAGGAAGCAGTGGCAGCCGCTGCAAGCGAATCGCGTTCATCAATTGCGGCAATCCCCGTAGCTCCAGCGGGAAATAAAAAACTGTGGATTGGAATTGCCGCGGCAATTGCGACGATCGCCGCCGTAGGATATGCCGCATACCACTTCGGAGCAGGATCACAAAATTCCAACAGCCCCGCAAAAATCGCGCAGATCAGCCATTGGGATAAGCCGATGGATCAGGCACGACTTTCCCCCGATGGCCACGCCGTCGCGTTCAGCTCGCCAGTCGCAGGTGTGGAGCAGGTTTTTCTCATGCTTGCATCGGGAGGCGAAGCCCTGCAGTTGACGAGCGACGAGACCGACAAATTTGTAACCAATTTTTCCGCCGATGGAACCGAAATTTATTACCGACGCGTATTTGGCAAAGATGAAACGTGGTCAGTCCCCACGCTGGGAGGGAGCCCCAAGCGAATCGTTGCGGGATACGCAGTAGCACCGTCAGCCGATGGAAAGTCGCTCTATTACACCAAAGCCAACAGCAAGATTATCTACCGCGCCGACCGCAGTGGCATGGGAGAAGAGTTGGTATTTGCGATGGATCCTAAATCGATGGGCATCTCCCGCATCATGCCCTTTCCGGATAGCAAACACTTATTGATATTGGCAGGCAGCGGAATTTCGACCGTTTCAGGGGCTCAGGTGTCCGTTGTGGATATGGAGAAGAAGTCCGCGGAAGACCTCATAAATATTCAGGGGAATCCCAGCGATGTCGTTTGGCAGGATCCAGGGAAGAGCATTCTGTTTAGTCGAACGGTGACTGGCTTGACCAATATCTGGAAGTTGAATCTTTCCGATAAATCGATAACCCAGGTCACTTTTGGACCTGGACCGGATCACTCCCCCATGGCGGATCCGGCCGGTCGCGGTCTTTTCCTGGTCAACGGAAAGTCCACCGGATATCTGACCGCATACAACGCACGCACGAAAGAGTACGTGGATATTGCCGGCGAAAACGCAACACAGCCAGTGCTCTCGCGAGACGGGAAAAAGTTGATGTACGTCACCTTGCCATCGCGCGACCGCAGCGAACTGTGGGCTGCGGATGTGGACGGAAACAACAAAACACGGCTGGCGCAAGCCTCTTCAGTGGCTACCGGTTTTTGGTCGCCGGATGATTCTCGGGTTTCGTTTTTTACGGAAGAACCAGGCAAGGACGCACAACTGTATCTGGCGAATCCGGACGGAACTGGTTTGCATGCCTTGAAGTGGAGGAGTGCCACAACACCGCAAGCGCTTGGTTGGAACACCGATCAAAAAACGGTGTTCATCAATGGCTGGGAAAAGGGAGCGAAGGAAGGGTCCATTTGGCAGGAAAGCGTGGAAGGATCGGAGCCGCAAAAGCTTAGCGACAATTGTGGCTTCGCTTTTGATGCTTCCCCAGACGGAAAATATCTGCTGAGCCTGATTGCGGGCGGGGACAAGATTGGGATTTATGCTTTTTCGTTGTCCGACCGGTCTTGCACGATGCTGGTGCCGGGCGTGGTGACCTTTGGAGTAAATGTCGAGAAGGATGGAAAGTCCTTCTTGTATGCCTTGCCGGGCAAAAAAGACGTGACCATTTATCGGCAGAGGTGGGAAGCGGGAAAGGCAGTGGGCCAGCCGCAAGTGGCGCTAAAACTTCCATTCGCTTTTCCCCTGGTTACCGGGGGCAATGCGTATGACTTCTCGAGAGATCTCACCACCATCGTCTATGCACGGTACAACGGACACGCTGACCTATATCTTCTGACTCAACAATGATGCGCAACACAAGTTTTTGTTTCCTCGATTTGTGCTCGCGATGATCTTCGTTTCGTGATAACCGCCTCAACAAATTAACTGCGCACAAAAGTCTAAAACGCGACAGTTTGAGCTGCGCTGGACGCGCCAATGAGAAGTGAGCGATTTTTTTCATGTATCTCTTCCATTTTTTTAATGGCAAATAAATGTTGTTAACAGTATTTTACAAAACCCCCAGTTCTTCTCCGCATCCAATTCAATAACAAAGCGAACTAAAACTATTCCGCGGCAACGCGTGCGGTGTCCTGCACGCAGCGGCGCACGGAAAATAAAAAGGAGCTGTTTATGAAAATGTCGAGAATCTCAACACTGCTATTTGGAAGTGCACTTTTGTTTTCTTCGGCCGCACTCGCCGGGGGAAACAATCGAGGAAAACTTGTGTTGTCAGACAAGGTCGTTGTCGATGGCCAATCCATCGCACCCGGCGATTACCGGGTGGAGTGGGATGGCAGCGGTCCGGCGGTGCAAGTGAGAATTTTGCAAGGTAAAGAGACCGTAGCTACCTTATCCGCTCACATGACCGAGCAGGCCAGTCAGAACCCTCAAGATGCCTACAGCACTCTATCCGAGCCAGATGGCTCCGTAGAACTAACGGCAATTTACCCTGGTGGGAAGCGCGTTGCTTTGGAGTTCGACCACAACACAGCCGCCGGCGCTCAGTCGGGAAACTAACCCACAGCAAGCAAACTAAATTGAGGCACCGCCCATTCCTGCCCGGCCCAGCCGGAAGGAATGGGCTTTAATTTTTTGCGGGTGTTATAACGCTGCGGCCACACAACCCCGAAAGCCAGAATTGTTATTCTCTGCGGCATCCGACAGGCGGCTGTTGAACGCATGTTGCTGGTGGTTTTGTGTTATTCCTATAATCAGGAACATGACAATCCAGCGCTTTTCACTGTATTTGCTATTCGTTGCGGCTTGCGCGAATGCAGCGGCGCTTCGTGCTACGCCTCCCCTTCTCGCTGACGCATGTGTACCAACGAATGCTCAAGATAGTTCTGCTCCAACTCTGCCACCCACTCAACAAACCGAAACGCACCAAGCCCCCGTCGACACTCCTTCCGACGTCATCGGCAAACAATTAATCCCGGATTTCGCTGAAGTAACTCCGACGCTCTACCGCGGTGCCGAGCCGCGCAAACATGGTTTTGAGGCCTTGGCGAAGATGGGAGTCCAAATCGTCGTCGATCTGCGCGGAGATCGCAAAGGCGAACGCAAAGAAGTGACCAGTTTGGGCATGCAATACGTTCCCATGCATTGGGAGTGCTCATTCCCTAAGGACAGAATTTTTGCCGAGTTCCTCACCTTGATCCGAAAAAACCCTGGCAAGCAAATCTTCGTTCACTGTCGTGTTGGTGATGACCGCACCGGAATGATGATCGCCGCCTATCGCATGGCCGAGGAGGGATGGAGCCCGAAGCAAGCGATGAAGGAGATGACCGAGTACGGCTTTAACCTTCCCCATAGGCGCCTGATTTGCCCGCGTTTGTCTGAATATGAGGAGCACTTTCCCGAACGCTTTGCGACCAAGCCGGAGTTTGAAGAACTTCGTTCTACAAAACCGAGCCGGCTCCCAGAAAGCCCTGCTGCATCGCAGCCAGAACGTCCCTCGACACAGGAACCACCTTCACAGCCACCTCTCTAGAGCTGGAGCGCACTTCTACGTGATATGGAAAATATCAAGTGATTTTCGCTGGCGCTTTCGGAATTACGCCAGCTTCTTTTCTCGCTTGTACTCGTCGAACTTCTCCAGAAAGCGGTCGATCTCTTTCTTCTGCAAATAGTACGGCGTGGATAATCGCAGCTTGTTAGGATCGGCGCCGCGAATGCGAATTTTCTGCGTGTGCCATAGCCAGTTCTCCAGATCCATGCGTGGAACCGGCGGCACATTTACGGTGACGATTGCGCAACGAAGCGCGGCATCCGGCGAAGTCCAGGAAATTGCGCCGCGCTTGGTCATTTCCGCGAGCATGTAGTCGGCAAGTGCGCGGTGGCGCCGTTCGATGCGCTCGAGGCCAATGTCATTGGCCATCTTGATGGCGGCGCGCAGGCCCCAAAGCGCGGGAACGTTGGAGCTGCCGATGCGTTGGAATCGCTCGGCGCGAATCTTGGTGTCGTCCCAGCCTTCCGTCGCAATGGTGTTCCACAGGTGGTCAATCACTTCGTCGCGAACGTAGAGAAAGCCGGAGCCCTTGGGCGCCTGCAGCCACTTGTGCGGGCTGGAACTGTACATGTCGCAACCAATCTCGTGCACGTTCAAGCGCATCATGCCCGGAACATGCGCGCCGTCCACCGCGGAGAGAATGCCTTTGGATCGGGCCAGCGCACAAATTTCCTTCGCGGGCAAAACTACGCCAGAAAATGTGGTGATGTGGCTGAAAAAAATCACCCGGGTACGTGGTGTGATGGCCTCGCTGAAAAGGTTGAGCACTTGCGCCGCATCTTTCACCGGCCGCGGCAGAGTGATTTTTTTCACCGCGATGCCGTAGCGTTTGGCTTTGAGGTTCCAGGGATGTTCGCCGCCGGGATGCTCCTGATCGGTCATCAGCACTTCGTCGCCGGGCTTCATGTCCACGCCGTTGGCGATGTAACTGTTGGCTTCCGTGGCGTTGCGCAGCAGCGCGATCTCATCGCGATGACAGCCGACGAATGCGGCCAGCGGATCGCGAAACTCGTTCCACGCGGCATAACCCCAGATGGGGTAATCCTCGGGGTCCTGCTGATCCATTTTTTCGGTAGTGGTGTATCCATCGAAGATGGCGCGCAAGACCGGCGCCGGGCTGGAGCCTACGGTGCCGTTATTCAAATAAATCTCGTCCGCGGGAATTAGAAATTGCTTGCGCAATTCCGCCCAGTAGGCTTCTTCGTTCTTGTCGAAGAGCGCGCGATCGGGCAGCGCGGAAGGCGCGTCTTGCAGTTGTGCCAACAAATTCCTACGGAAGGCGAGAGTTGCCGCCAAGCCCGTGGCACCGGCAGTGAGAAAGTTGCGGCGGTCGAGCATGTCACCTCCTGCGAACAAAACTATCTGACGGAAAATATTCAAGCGAATAGCCTGCGAATTGTGTGCACCTTCACAGCGGAATGCAACCTATTTCCTTAGCCCCTCTCTTGGGCGAGCTTTCATTCTGTCGCTGATTCGCAACCCTGCATTTTCGGAAAAGGTAAATGACATTGTCTTTGAGTGCGGTAATTCGCTGTACCAGCCCGTCCTGGACCGTTATATCGCCGGTGAGGATGTGGCCTTCACTGAAGTCCGGAAAGTTTGGCGGAACACCATGGCGTCAATGTGCGGCACGTCAGGGTTCGTTGAACAGTTTTTTCCTCTTGTGCGTGCCATCAACCAGAAGCTCCCGGCAGGGCGACGCCTTAGAGTGTTGGTTGGCGATCCTCCGATTGACTGGGACCAAGTCAAAAACTTTGAGGAGATCCTGAAATTTGGCGCGAATCGTGACGCTAACGCTGCTTCGGTGATGGAGAAAGAAGTTTTGGCGAAACGTCGCAAGGCTCTCATGCTATACGGCACAATGCATCTCATGCACGGCCTGGAAAAAAACGCTGTGTCGATTTATGAAAAGAACTATCCGGGTGTCACGTTCGTCATCAGCGACCTGGGCTATTTCGACACAGACTCGCCAACTCTGTCCGGCGCCGTACTTGCGTCCTGGCCAATACCAACGATTGTATTATCGACCGGCACATGGCTCGGTGCTTTGGACTGGAGCCATTTCTATCCACCACCTCTCATAATCAACAAAGACGACTGCGTCGTACACAACGATTTTCCCAAGAGTTTACAACGGCCCACCCGAGAACTGGTGGATGCATTCCTTTATCTCGGTCCGCAAGATTTGAAACTGTTCGAGCAAATGCCGGCTGACGTTGCTTTGGATGTTGAATATCGGATGGAGTTGCGGCGCCGAGAAGCTTTGCCAGGATATCCAGCGGCGCCAGCTGGTACCCTGGCTGACGCCAATCAGGAAATAGTAAAAAGCGCGGAGCATCCAATTTTTATCATTCCCAAGCAGACACGCGACCCGAAAGCAGAAAAGGCCGCGGTTGAGAGTTGTCTCGACCTCAAAAGTCGCGCACACTAAGAGTCACAACCTCACCAGCCGATTGACCGCGTGGAATGGGGCGATTTATACTGTTGATTCAGCGCCGGGGATGGTTCCGGCGTCCCTCGAGTGATTTCGCGGGCCCTTTTGGGAATGCTGGCGCCCGGCGAAATTTCCGAAACTACATTTGATTGGGAGATTATGAGCAGCACAAAAGCCACACAACTTCGCCCCGGCATGGTTATCCAGCATGAAGGGCAGCTCTACACCGTATTCAGCGTGGATCATCGCACTCCGGGCAACAAACGCGGCTCCATGCAGACGCGCATGAAGAATCTGCGCACCGGAACGATGATCGATTACCGCTTCCGCGCGGAAGAATTTGTCGATCGCGCCATCCTGGATGAAGTGGAGTTTGAATATCTGTACAGCGAAGGCGACGAATTTCATTTCATGAACACCAAGAATTACGAACAGATGCAGATGACCCGCGACGAACTGGGCGAGACAGTGTTTTATCTGATTCCCAATACCATCGTGCACGTGGAATTTTTTGAAGACAAAGCCATCGGTATAAATTTGCCGGATACCATGGAAATGAAGGTGGTGCAGACCGAGCCGACGCTGCAGAAAGCTACCGCCAGCGCGGTGGGAAAGCCGGCTACTTTGGAGACCGGGCTGGTAATTCAGGTGCCGCCGTTTGTGAATGAAGGCGATCGTGTAAAGGTGGATACCACCGAAGCGCGTTATGTGCAGCGAGTGGAGTAGTTTTTCGTTAGTATCGAGATTCGGGATTTACATTTTGCGAGAGTTTTCGAAATTGAGTTTCCGCCTCCGCAGCTAGATGCAGTTTTAATCTAGAAGAGGCAGTTAACGCCGGTTGATGAAAATCAGCCGGCGTTTTGTTTTTTGGTTCGATATAAACAAATGCTGCTGAACGAGGCCATGATCGAAGAGAGATTCCTCCACTCCGCGGCCAGTGCTTGCTTCGCAAGCAAGGAAAAAGACTGGCCGCTTCGGTCGGAATGACCGGTTTTCTACCAACACTGTCTCTTGCCAAGGATTGGCTGGAGGGA
Source organism: uncultured Acidobacteriota bacterium (assembly GCA_963733775.1). Taxonomy (GTDB): domain Bacteria; phylum Acidobacteriota; class Terriglobia; order Acidiferrales; family UBA7541; genus Acidiferrum. The sequence goes on from CAVTEE010000010.1 coordinate 411,116, forward strand.
CGGCTGGCGAGCAGATGGATTCCGGTCTTTGAATTCTGGTCTTCCCACGTTAAAAACCCCACCTGCCACCGCAGGTAAACCCTGCAGAAATCCGAGGGTGGGGCACCCTTCGCGTCCGCGATGAAGGATGCTATACGGCGCGTTTGTTGGTGATTGGTGTTTGCGCTCCGAAGACGCGGGTGAAGATTGCGTCGACGTGGCGGAGTTGGCGCTTCAGATCGAAGGTGTGAGCCAGTGCGGCGGCATCCAGATATTTGGTGATGCGGGTGTCTTTGGCAACGCGGTCGCGAAAGCTTGATTCGGTTTCCCATGCGGCCATGGAATTTTCCTGCACCGCTTTGTAGGCGTCGTCGCGGGGCATGCCCTTTTCCACCAGGTCCTGCAGCAGCTGGCCGGAGAAAACCAGGCCGTGCGTCATTTCCAGATTGCGCAGCATGCGTTCGGGAAAGACGCGCATGTCCGCGATGATGGTGGTCATTTTGGCGAGCATGTAGTCCACCAGGATGGTGGAGTCCGGCAAAATAATGCGTTCAACGGAGCTGTGAGAAATATCGCGCTCATGCCACAGCCCGATATTTTCAAACGACGCGATCAGATTCGAGCGCACGATGCGCGCGAGCCCGCAGATTTGCTCGCAGGTTACGGGGTTGCGTTTGTGCGGCATGGCGGAGCTGCCGCGTTGTTCGCCGCTGAAGGGCTCTTCCGCTTCGCGCACTTCGGTGCGCTGCAAGTGGCGAATTTCCAGCGCGATTTTTTCGAGCGTGGCGCTGATCAGCGCAAGCGCGCTGAGGTACTGCGCGTGGCGGTCGCGTTGGATCACCTGCGAAGCCACGGGAGCGGCAATCAATCCGAGGCGCTGGCAAATGCGTTCTTCGATATCCGGGCCGAGGTGCGAAGCATTACCCACTGCGCCGGAAATTTTGCCCACCGCCATTTGCGCGGCGGCATCGCGAAAGCGTTGCTGGTTGCGCTGATTTTCCGCGTACCAGTTGGCGATTTTGAAACCAAAAGTAATCGGCTCGGCGTGCACCCCGTGCGTGCGTCCGATTTGCGGCGTGGCACGAAATTCCTGAGCGCGCTTGGCGAGCGCGTCGCCAAACTTCACCAGCGCGGCTTCGATCAGTCTTGACGCTTCGCGAACCTGTAAAGCTTGCGCGGTATCGACCACATCATTGGAGGTCATGCCGTAGTGTAACCAGCGCGCCGCGGCCGGATCTCCAATGGATTCGCCGACGGCCATGGTGAAAGCCACCACGTCATGCTTCACGCGCGACTCCAGCTCCTGAATGCGCGCGACATCAATCTTGGCGTTGGCGCGAATCTTCTCCGCGGCTTCCTTGGGCACGTCGCCGGCTTCCGCGAGCGTTTCGGTCGCGGCCAGCTCCACCTCAAGCCATTTGGCGTATTTGTTGGCATCGCGCCAGATCGCGCCCATCTGCTCGCGGGTATATCGTGGAATCAACTTTTAGCTCCTGTGTTGGATAAGCAGAAGCCAAAAGCATTTACGTAATGATACGGTATTTCAAACCACCACGCGACTTTCGCGGCTTGTGCGGCACCGCAAGCTGTATTACAACGGCGTGCTTTGCGGTATTCAAATAATCGCGCAATGAGCCACACCGGGGCTTCGCGGACCTAACCGCGAGGCTAAAAACCTGTCTAAGGATACGAATGAACGAAAGCGTTGAGAGCGTCCGGGCAGCCGACGCCATTGCCATCGAGCGCACGCTTGCCGGCGATCGCGATGCTTTTCGCGTTCTCGTGGAGCGCCATAGCGCCACCATTTTTCGGCTGGCGTACCGGCTGACCGGCAACCATCACGACGCCGAGGAAATTGTGCAGGAGGCATTTTTGCGTGCTTATCAAAAACTCGAACAGTTTGCCTCGCAGGCGAATTTCGCAACCTGGGTGTATCGCATCGCCGCGAACTACACCATCGACCGCATGCGCCAGCGCAAACAGGAAGATGCCCGGCAGACAAGCTCCGAGTGCGGAGATGAGTGACGACGTGGAACAGGATCCGCTGCGGCAGGTTCCCGACGCAGCGCCAACGCCCGAGCGGCTGACACAGAGCGTGGAGCTGCGAAAACAGATGGAAAATGCATTGAACAGTTTGACTCCGGCGGAGCGCATCGCTTTTGTGATGCGGCATTGCGACGGTTGCGGAATTGAAGAAATTGCCGCGGCGCTGAAATCCAATTCGGGCGCGGCGAAAAATACAGTTTTCCGCGCGGTGCACAAGTTGCGGCAGATGTTGGAGCCGCAACTTGCGCCGCGCGCGACGGCTCAGAGCGATGGGAACGGAATCATGAAGCATTTAAGCGAAGAACAATTGATCGCTTACCAGGACGGCGAGACGTCCGGACGCGATGACTGCCGCAGCGCACATCAATTCTTGCGCGAAATGCCAGGCGGAATTGAATCGGCTTGCGGAAATGCTCGCGGCTTACCAGGCGCTGCCGGTTCCAGATCCTGGCGAAGACTATGGACGGCGTGTTTGGCAACAGATTGCGCCGCGGCTGCAAGAAAAGCGGAGCCGTTGGTGGCAGGTGTTTCTTGAGCCGCGAAGATTGACGGCGGCCGGACTGGTTGCTGCGTTGTTGCTGGTTGCTTTTCTTGCTGGGCGCGTCAGCAAGCGGGTGACTCCGGCGGGTGGAGAAGTGACAACTACGGCGATCGCTGACGAGGCGCGGGTGCGTGAGCGAGTGTTGCTGCTGGCTGTGGGCGAACACCTGGGGCGATCCGAGATGGTGTTGATGGAAATTGCGAATGCGGAACCGGAAGGCGCGAGCGTGAAGCAAGTGAACCTCTCATCGCAGCGGCGACGCGCGGAAGAATTGCTGGACGAAAACCGGCTGTACCGGCAGACCGCGTTGCAGGAAGGCGATACGGGCATCGCCAATGTGCTGGACGAATTGGAGCGGGTGCTTCTGGACGTGGCACACAGTCCGGGGAACGTAACGCCTGCGCAGTTCAAATCCATCCGACAGCGTATCGATGATGACGGGCTGCTGTTTAAGGTTCGTGTGCTCACGCAAGAAATTGAACGGCGGGAAAACGACAGGAAAGCAGGGGCCGGCGGAAAGCGGCTCTGCGAAAGTCGAAAGGAATAATCAGGCATGAGCTTTAACAAATCACTTCGAGTCGCAACATTTGTATTCGCAGGCGCGTTCGCACTGCTATCGCGGCCGGCGGGCGCAAATGCGTGGAGCGGTTGGCAAGATTTTGCGCAAACGCCCGAAAACGTTACAGCGGAATCAGCCGAGCCTGAAAATAGTGAGATGCAAAGCGACCGCGATCAGGAACAGCGTGACCGCGAACAAGAAAAGCGCGAGCGGGAGCAGGAACAACGTGACCGGGAGCAAGAAAAACAGGATCGCGACCAGGAACGCCTGGACCGGCTGGAAGAGCTGTACGACAACGGACGCGAAGCTCTGGATGACGAGAAATATGAGCAGGCGCGCGACAAATTCGCGGCACTGGCGAAGGCCAATGGCCCGCAAACGGATGCGGCGCTCTACTGGCAGGCTTATGCCGCCCAGCGTCTGGGCCAGCGCGAGGCAGCGCTGGCTGCGCTCGCCGATTTGAAAGCTCGTTTTCCGCAAAGCCGCTGGCAGCGCGATGCAGGCGCTCTGGAAATTGAGGTCCGGCAAGGCACAGGACAACCGTCACGCCCGGAATTGCAGGGCGACGAAGAATTGAAAATGCTGGCCATTCAAGGCTTGATGAACAGCGATCCGGAACGAGCCATGCCAATGATTGAAAAAGTTTTGCAAGGTCCGGCATCACCCAAGGAAAAATCGAGGGCCATGTTCGTGCTGGCGCAGAGCGGCTCTCCACAAGGACGCGAAATCATCGGGCGAATTGCGCGCGGGCAAAGTAATCCCGAGCTGCAGAAAAAGGCGGTGGAATATCTCGCAATATTTGGAGGCCCGGAAGCGCGGAAAACCATGGCGGAGATTTATGCCTCCACCGCGGATCCTGCGCTGAAGCGCTCCATTTTGCGTAGCTACATGATTGGCGGCGACAAGGAGCGGTTGTTTGCAGCGGCCAAGAGCGAAAAAGATCCGGCATTGCGACGCGAAGCGATTCGCCAGCTAGGGCTAGTGCACGGGGAGCAGGAATTGGAACAGCTGTATCGAACGGAAAATACTCCAGAGATCAGGCGGGAAATTTTGCAGGCATTTTTCCTGGCCGGCGATGTAACCAAGATGTTGGAAGCCGCGAAAAATGAGAAGGACCCAGAGCTACGGCGCGCGGCGGTGCGCAACCTCGGATTAGTTCGTTCGGATGAATCCAGCAAAGCGCTGGCGGAGATTTACGCGCGCGAAACGGATCATGGCATTCGCGAAGAGGTGTTGAACGCGTACTTCCTGCAAGGAAACGCCGGCGCGATTGTGGCCATTGCGAGGGCTGAGAAGGATCCGGGGCTCAAGAAAAAAGCGGTGGAAAAGCTGTCGCTGATGCACTCCAAGGAAGCGTCGGACTACATGATGGAGCTGTTGCAGAAATAGGTGAGCGCCATGAAAACCACAATCGCATTGCGCAATACTTTGCTAGCGGCGTCGTTCGTTTTGTTGGCCGGCGGCGCCAGTGGGAGTCGAGCGCAGCAGAGTGATGCGCCACAGGTTGAGAATGCCCAGATTCAGACGCGAAGTGTCGCTGGAACTCTGGCTGCCACGATGGCTGACGTCGAGAAGAATGCGGCAAGTCCGATGTGGGTCGGCTACGCGGTAAATGCGGTAGCCGGACAGCACTCGATTTGTTGCGGAAATTATAACGATGGAGAAAGCTGCAGGAAATGTGCACTTGAAAATGAGGATGCTCGCGATGCGGTAAAAGCCAAGAACGAAGCGAGCAAAAGCCCATTACGGCTGGAAGGTGAGCGGCGATTGACAGTTCTTTTTCGCCTGCAAGACCAACAGCTCATGCGCGTAAAAGTGGCTACGGATGATTGCGTTCTGGATGCTGGCGGGTTGGGCTTCGTTTGGCTCACGGATATAAAACCGGCGGAGAGCGTTGCGTTTCTTGGTGAGTATGTACGCGACGAAAATCTGGGAGGACATGGGAGACATTCCGTCAGCAATGAAGCGCTGATGGCGATCGCGTTGCATAACGGGCCACAAGCGCAAGCGGCACTTGAATCTTTCACCGTGCCGGCGCAACCGGAAGAGTTGAGGAAACAGGCAGCATTCTGGCTTGGAGTAGCGCGCGGCAAAGAAGGATTTACGGCGTTGCAGCGCATGGCGAAGAATGATCCTTCAAGCGAGGTGCGCGGGCACGTCGCATTTGCGCTCTCCGTCAGCAAAGAACCGGCGGCACTGGAAGAAATGATTCGCATGGCGCATGACGATGAGAGCGGGCATGTACGCGGACAAGCGATTTTCTGGTTGGCGCAGAAGGCCGGCAAACGCGCGGTAGGCGCGATCGACGGCGCCATCGCGAACGATCCGGACACGGACGTGAAGAAGCAGGCGGTCTTTGCGCTGAGCCAATTGCCGAAAGATGAAGGGGTGCCGAAGTTAATTCAAGTCGCGGAAAATAACCGCAATCCGGAAGTGCGCAAGCAAGCGATGTTCTGGCTGGGGCAATCGCAAGATCCTCGAGCACTCAGTTTTTTTGAAAAGATTCTGCTCAAGTAGTTCCTCAACAATTCGCTGCAACAATGAAAGCGCCCACCGTTTGCAAAGACCGCAAAGAGTAGGCCACCCGGGGTTCTCCAGTAACTTAAGAGTGCGCCAAGTAGAGCCTCAATCGTTCACTGCAACCCAAATCTTGACACGCCAGGTTGCAACCGCGTTCGAATGATACGCACGTGACGTTGGCGCGATGATGGCCGCCGCGTTCGAATGGTTGATGTCGGCGTGTCGACAATTGCACGAAATGTCGACGTGTCGACAATTGAACAAAATGTCGGCGCAGACAACTGCTCTTGCTAGCTCCAGGAGGTGTGTTCCACGTGAAACAAAAAAATTCTTATTCGTCGAATGAAAAGCTTGTTTCACGTGGAACGGATTTCGTTCGAACGCGTGTCATTCGAATGCGCGGCTCGTTCGAATGGTCTTGGCATTTATGGCATTCGAATGATGTGTGCACTGTGAATAACTACTGGAATGATTCACGCAGCGTGGTGAAGGAATGGCGCGGAAAATCTTCGGAAAGAGGTGTGAATGGAGGGGCATTGGCTGGCGCGAGGGATCGAAGAGAGATTTCTCCGCTGCGCAAGCCGACTCGTTCGCGGACGAACGAGGGGAAAAGGCATCGGCTTGCTTCGGTCCTGCCTGCGGCAGGCAGGCGAAATGACCGCTGGGAATAGATGGCTGGGAGAATGGGAATAGTTGGTTGGGAAGACGGGAATCGATGTTTGGGAAACGGGACTGGGTTAGGGTTGCTAAAACTAGGGCAGTCACAACTTAATCGATAGAGAAACCGGAGGGGGTTAGTCGCCGGCCTAGGTTAGTCGCCGGTGGGGTTGGTGCGCATGTAGCGCCAGGGGTTGACCGGGGAGTTGTTAATGCGGACTTCGTAATGGACGTGCGGTCCTGTGGAGCGGCCGCTGATGCCGGTGTAGCCGACAACTTCGCCGCGCTTGACGCGCGCGCCGGGAATGGCGGAAAAGGCGGAGAGATGGGCGTACCAGGTGGTGATGCCGAATCCGTGGTCGATCACCACCAAGCGGCCGTAGCCGGTGTGGGTCTCGGCATTGATTACGACTCCGTCAGCGGTTGCGTGCACGGGCGCGCCGTAGTCTGAGGCCACATCCACACCGCGGTGAAACGCGCCTTCCCCGCTAAAGGGGTCCATGCGTTCGCCGAAACTGTCGGTGATGTGCCCCATGACCGGCCAGATGGAGGGCGTATAGGTGGAGTCCGCAAAGCTCATAGCCGGCATCAGACGCAAACTGGCGCTGGAGACGGCGATCACGGCGGCATTGCGCTTCAGAAATGTGTATTGCTCGATGGAGCGATCGAAGCTGTTTTGGGCATCGGCTGGCCCATCGGGCTCGTCAAAGGCCGCAGGGTGATAGCGGAGCACACCATAGGTCATGGCGACTTCCGTCGCTAGAGACTGTAGGGAGTCAAGGCGCTGGTTGGTGTCGACCACCGTGCCTTGCAACTGCTTGTACTGCTTCTTGAGGGTTTCCTGGTCGTGACGAAGAGCGTTGTAGTTGCCGACCTTCCACAGCATGCGCGAGTAAGAACCTACCGCAGCCACAACTGTGAGAGTGCCAATAAGGGCGAGAACCGCCAAGGCGTGCAATTGGTACGCAGGGATAATCACCTTACGCATCTTGCCAGGCGTGGAGGCGATATAAAAAGTGTAGTTCTTACCGGACATACTAATCCTCAGTTTTGCTACACCGCGAGGCGCTGCTAACTCCCGCCGCAAGCAAATCTAATCTTAGCAAATCCGAGCGACGGCTGGGTTTACTCGCTGGGGCATACTAGAATCGGGGGGTGTTAGAGTCAATCCTGTATTTTCCTGTTCGTGGGCCAGGGTGTGGAAAGCTGTTCCCTGTCCTATAGGACAGGTATTCTGCGAAAAACGGGCTACTGTACCAAATTGAACAGTTTAGAACGAGCGAGAGGCTTACTTGCGAGCACGCGGGACCGGGAGTGAGGATGACGTTCTCGAAAGGATCAGGCGTGTGTTTGCGGGGCAGTTGCGTAAGCCAAGCGGCGGTTTGCAGAGTGCGGCAGGCTCAAGATTTCTGTCGCTGGGAATAGGAGATGATGCGGCGCTGATTTCCGGCACTCGGGGCTACGAAATGGTTCTGACGTGCGACTGGTTTCTGGAAGGCACGCATTTTTTGCGGGACAAGCATCCGGCGGATGCCGTTGGATGGAAATGTCTGGCCCGGGCGGTCAGCGATATAGCCGCTATGGGAGCGGCTCCCCGTTGTTTCCTGTTGAGCCTGGCACTGCCGCGAGAATTGACGGGCTCGTGGCTGGACGATTTTCTTGCAGGTTTGCGGCGCGCCGCAACCCGGTTTGGCTGCTCGCTAGCGGGAGGAGATACAACTGAGCGGCGGCAGGTGTTAATTAATGTAACGGTTGTGGGTGAGGTGCGTCGCGGGCGCGAGGTGCGGCGTTCTGGGGCGCGACCGGGAGACCTTATATATATAAGTGGGCGGCTGGGTGAAGCGGAATTGGGATTGCGATTGCTTCGCCAGCGGAAGCGGGGCTTGAGCATGCGCGAACCCCGGCTGCAAAGGCATTTGTATCCCGAGCCGCGACTGCAGTTGGGGCGGTGGCTGAGCGAAAAACGTGTGGCTAGCGCAATGATGGATCTGTCGGACGGGTTGTCGAGCGATTTGCGGAGATTGTGCGAGGCCAGCAAGGTTGGGGCAGTAATCAGATCTGACTACCTTCCCACCATTAGCGTGAAACACTTAGACCGTAAGAGCAGCGTCGGTCCACTGGAGTTGGCGCTTCACGGCGGGGATGATTACGAATTGTTGTTTACGGTGTCGAAAGGTAAGGCCAGGCTATTGCCGTGTACATTCGGCGGAGTAGCGATCACCTGGATAGGGGAGATTACCCGGGCGCGCGATGTACTGGTAGCCGATGGCGATGGCCGTTCGCGAGTTTTGAACCCTGGCGGATGGGACCCCTTCAGGGGCTGAAGCCCGATTAATCAGGCGGCTGTGATGTCGGGGCTAAAGCCGCGACCCACAAGTTCTTAATCGACCCGCTAGTCCCTTCGGCGCCGACAGGTGTTAGGTCGCACCGCACTCAGGCGGGCTGCGGGCTTCCAATGGTGGTGTTCGGGGGCAACGAAGACGGGGGCATAGCTGGCGATACGGGCACAGTTGCAGTATGTGGCGGCGTGAAATGGCGGTAAATCGCGAGGGAAATGGCGCCCATGCCCCATAGCAGGACAGCAAACCTGATCCACCCGCCCAGGAAAGGAATCATTTCCACGACATGCAGCAGAATAACGCCGACAACCATGCGCCCGATCAGCGGCCAAGTCTCCCTGGTATGCTCCATCAACCACTGGCCCACGATAGTGCCAACCACGATTTGTGCACACCACATGGCGGTAAGCCACAGGATAAACGTAGAAATTCCAATAAGCAGGCCCACCACCGTAATACACGCGATGAAGGCGGCAATGGGTACCCCGAATAGAACAAGGATACCAAGACCAAACGAGGCACCGTAACGCTCCGCCGAATCAACCGTAGCTCGAGTAAAGTTCGGCAGCAGAACGAAGAGGACCAAGCCAAATAAAACGTACCGCAGCGATCCAAATCACGCGCCAAACGTAAAAACTGCTTTCCTGATAGCGGCTGTGATGTTCCTCTTGGGTGAACTGAACAGGGACCGCCAGTTTTGCGCCGGAAGCAACCTCGGGCGGGTGCTCTCCTTTGAACTTGACCGGGCCATTGACGTGGGCGCCGGAGTTAAATTTTAAAGTATTGCCTTGGGCTTGGATACCGCCGCCGATGTTTCCCGCAATGGTAGTTTCATTACCGAAGGCCAAAATGTCACGGCCCACGGTACCGTCGATGGTAAGAGTATTCACGAAGGTGGTAACACTGCCGCCGATTTTACCGGCGGGGTCGATGTTGACGGTCTCAGCGAAGGTAAGCAAATTCTTGGCGACGCTCCCGGTCACCCAGGTTGTATTCGTAAAGGAACGTATATTACCGTCAACCTTGCCGTTGACGCGCAGCATTTGGGCGAAGGCGATGACATCTCCGGTGACGTGGCCCTCAATATCTGCGCCCTGGCAGAACACATAAAGATCGCCGTCGACTGTGCCCTCGATTTTGACGTGATGGCCATGGGCAAAAAGATCACCCTTGATTATTTCGTCCTTGCCGACTTCCACGGTGTCACCCAGGTTACGAAACTCCGTGGCCATGCCCGGCGAAGACATCGAAGAAGCGGCCGCGCAGATGCCGGCGACCATCATGGCGAAGACCGATCCGCGGCCGCGCAGGCGCCTACGCAGGAAAACCACGGCCGATCCGGCGATCGTCAACAAAGCCAAAACCTCAAATAGAGTGAGCATCGATTGCCATCCTTTCCAGAAGGCGCCTTGAAAAATCATTAGATTGAGAACGCTGCTGCCACCAAAACCGGCTTCCTCAAAACGATGCTGCATGGGCTCGACGTATCCGGTGTATAACGCGTACGCCCCGGTAGCGGCGAGGCCGACAACCGCGCCCCAAATCCATTGCATGGATTTGCGCGCGGTCTGTTGAAAGGCGGCTAAGCGCGAGGGAAGCGGTTCGTCTTCCTCCAGCATGGAGCGGGTGAGAAGTCGCGATTCGCGCTCGAGCGCGCGCAACAAGATGCGGCAAGAAGAGCAATCCTGGGTATGCGCGGAGACTTGCTGGGCACGCTGACGATCAAGCTGACCTTCCACATAGAGCATGCCGGTCATTTCATCCAGGTGGTCATCAAGATGCTCATCGAGATGCTCGTCCAGACGGTCGTCTGGACTATTCGACGATTCGTTCATGCGTTCCCTCCCGCCGCCAGAGCCGCGTTGCCTTCCAGCGCGTTTCGCAATTCGTGACGCGCGCGCAACAATACGACACCCACAAAAGCGCGCCGCACACCCAGCTCATCGGCAATTTCGTCGTAGCTCATATCCGAGTAATAGCGCATCACCAGCGCCATGCGCGCCCGTTTGCTCAAGCAGGCCAGCGCTTTGCGTACTTCCGCGCTGCTGCGTTGCTCGATCAAGCGATCGAGCTGGCTGGGATCGGGATGTTCGAGAGGCAGCTCATCGCTATCCTCAGTTTCCTTGTCCTGGCGAATCTTGCGGCGGCGCAGCGTATCCCAGCAATGATTAGCCGCTACCTTATATAACCAGCCTGAAAACGGCCGGGAAGGGTCGTATTGATTGATCTTCCCTTTCAGCTTCATAAAAACTTCCATGGTGGCGTCTTCGGCGTCTTCCCGGGTCGGCAGCGCGCGGCGGCAAAAACGGAAAATCGCCGGGGCGTAGTCGTGGTAAAGCTGGCCCCAAGCCTGGGCGTCCCCTGCCTTGGCACGGGCGATGGCCTCCGTCGGTTCCGCTATTCCCGGCGAACTCATCGGTCCTGGTCTCAGAGCTTCCATAAGGTAGTACGCAGCCGAAGCGAAAAACTTACACGGTGCAACGTTTAGGGATTGTGGGGAGCCTTTGGCGACCCGCGCGATAAGACATTCCCTAAACTGCCAGCAATCTATCAGAAAACAGAACGGCCCGGCGGTTTGCCAGGCCATTCGAGAATAAGTCAGAGGATGGAAAGGCCGCAGTTGCACCTGCTTGGGGGCGCGAAGGGCTAAAAGCTGATTTTCGCAGCGATTTGCAGACCGCGAGGGCCGCCGCTCCCCAGGAAGGGATAGCCGATGCCAACGTCTCCGGTCGCCGTGAGGCGCAAGGCTCCAATGGACCTGCCATTGGTCCCAACGCCGTTCGCCGCGGCGTCCGCGATAAATGCCGGAAGATAAGGATTAGCGAAATTCGGGTGGTTGAACAAATTATAGGCTTCAAAGCGCAACTCTAGTTTTATACGCTCGGTAATCGCGGTGTCCTTGAAGATGGAAAAATCAAACTGGCGGAAATGTGGACCGATGAGAGAGTTGCGCCCTTCATTGCCGAAGTGACGCGTGCCGGGGATGCAGCTACCCGCGAAACCAGTTCCGCCAGCTGCTGGATAAGTACATGGAATCGCGAACGAAGTGAGGTCCAGGAATTGTGCGGGATCGCTGGAATAATGGATCGGTCCTACAACGTCCGGGCGGCCAAATCCTTCTCCGCTGCCGTCGTAATCGTCCTCAAAGTTGTAATTCAGTTGGAATGGCTGGCCGGACTGCACGGTGACGATGCCGTTCAGGCCCCAGCCGTCGGTGACGCGCTGCCAACTGCCTTTGCGATTGGGGAACTGATACACGAAATTCCAGGTGAAGCGATTGCGAACGTCGAAGTTAGAATTGCCGCGATTAGAGCCGATAGGCGCGGTGCTGTCGTTCGGTTGCGAGGCGTTAGGAACATAGTCTTCGCCATCGCTAGCGTCGTCGATGGAATGGGACCAGGTGTAATTCACGGTGGAGGTGAAGCCGTGCCAATCGGTTATGCGCAAGCTGGTTTGTAACGCGTTGTAATTGGAATTGGCGGAAGACTCCTGATAGTTGATGTAGAAGAAAGGCGAAGTTGGGAGGCGGCGGGGAACATTGAAGTCGTTGATGCAGCCGCACGCCAGATCCGCGACGTCAATTTGCGCCTGGGTGGGCTGGTTAATATCGCGGAAGCGAAGCAGCTTGTGTCCGTTGGAACCTACATAGCCGATCTGGAAAACGGTTTTGCGCGTTATCTCTTGCTGAAAATTTAGATTGAAATTCTGCATGTACGGCGTGCGGATGTGGGGATCAACACCGAAGGCATCACTCATTGCGGTGGCTGCGCCGTATACCGGGGTGCCTGAGGCGAATGGACCGGCGTTGGCACCCGCCGACGAGATGGGGTTAGGGCCAAATCCAGAATAGGCCGGGCCGGGATCAAAGCCGCTGTTGAACGGCAGATGGCCCATGAAGAGGTCCTGGGAAAAAGCATCATAAAAAATGCCGTATCCCGCGCGCACCACGGTTTTGCCCTGGCCGGTCACGTCCCAGGCCACGCTCACGCGCGGCGCCCAGTTGTTGTAATCCGGCTGGTACAGGCGTCCTTGGCCCACCAGCACACCTAATCCTGTAGCAGGGTCGACATTTGTAAAGTTGCCGTGCTTTTCCTGAATGAGGCCGTAGTAGTCGTAACGCACTCCGAAGTTAAGCGTCACGTTTTTCTTCCAACGGTAACTGTCCTGAATGTAACCAGCATGAGAATTTTCAAAAGTATTGCGATTGGTGTCGCCCTGGCGCTGCGAGCCGCTTGTGGGTGTACCAGCGAGAAATTGCTGGAGGCCGGTCACTCCACTGGGCAGGTTGCTGAAACTGAGAGTTCCGCGGAATCCGCGATTGAACATTTGAGATATGGAAGTGCGCCTGAATTCGTAGCCGAACTTAATGTCGTGCTTACCAAGCTTCCAGGAAATATTGTCGATGTAGTGCCAGTTGGTATCGACGCGTTGGCGCGGGTCACCGTTGTCGGCGCCGAGAGGCGCTAGTCCCGAGACGCTTATTTTTGGAAGTCCGAAATTGTAGGGCGTGGCATTGGCGGTGCCCGGGGCTATGGTGTCCAAGCCGATGCTGGTGGGATCGAAGCTGCGATCCTGGGGGAAGAATCCCTCGGCGAAGCGGTTCCAGCCCAGGCGCGCCTCGTTGACGATCGACGGTGTAATGGTGGAAACGTAGGAAATAGAAATGAGCTGCACGCGTGTTGGCGTGGAAGTGTTGTAGCCCGGAACAAGTCCACCGCCTACCAGCGCCAGCGGGAAGCTTTGTGTGCTGTCGCCGATATAATAACGGCCGGTCAAGAGATTATTGCTGTTGATATTGTGATCGATTTTTACGATGGCGCTATCCACGCGGTTAGAGAAAGGCGTAGCCAGAGAAACGTTATCGGGCACCAGGGTCTGCCCATCTTTTCCGTCGGTGAGGCAAGAGCCACCGAGATTGGGCGCCGGCCAGGGATTTTTCGCAAGGAGAGCAGCGATCACTGGATTGATGGGTGTGCCGTTTTTGGCGGTCGCGGTGGCAATATCCTGCGCGGTCGGGACGCAGGCAGTGCTGGATTCGGCGCCCTTTTCACGCATGGCTTCGTAGTCGACGAAGAAAAAAGTTTTGTCGCGCTTGATCGGACCGCCCAGCGCTCCGCCAAACTGATTATTGTGAAAGGGATTTTGTGGCGAACCGACCAGGTTGAAAAAATTGCGGGCGTCCAGAGCGTTGTTGCGGAAAAACTCGAAACCCGTTCCGTGAATGTCATTGGTGCCGCTCTTGGTAACGATGTTGACCACGCCGCCGGAGCTGCGGCCATATTCGGATTCAAAATTGGAGAGCACGCGCAACTCGGCGATGGCTTCGATGGGGAGAATGGTCGCGGGGGTACCGAACACTCCAGCTTCGTTGATGGCCGGGTCGTTGCGGTAGCCGTCATTCATGTCCGTGCCATCGAGCAGGAAATTGTTGGCGCGGCCGCGGGCTCCATTAACGGAAAAAACCCCGAACGAACCGGGTGAATCGGTGATCTGGTCGGGCGAGCCGGCGACACCGGGCACGAGAAAGATGAGCTTCTGGTAATCGCGGCCATTCACAGGGAGATTGGTGACTACCGTGGACTCGATGATGCCGCCCAGCGTGTTGGAAGTGGTTTCCACCTGCGTCAAAGTGTCTCCCGACACCTCGATAATTTGAGAAACGTCGCCGGGTTGCAGCACCACGTCGGCGCGGCGCTCGGTGGAGACTTCCACGCTGATGCCACTTACCAAGCCGGCCTTGAAGCCGGATTTTTCTACCGTGACGCTATAGGTGCCGATGGGCAACTCGGGCGTGCTGAAGTTTCCGTCATCATCGGTGGTGACCGTGCGCAAGAGGCCGGTGCCGGTATTCTTAACGGTCACGGTGGCGCCGGAGACTGCGGCGCCAGAGGTATCGGTGACGGTACCGAGAATTGTTCCGCGAAAAGTTTGTGCATTCGCGGGGACGCTGAAGACGAGAGCTACCAGTAGCGCGGCGACAGCAAAAAAGCACACCACGGCGAGGCTGCGGACAAATCCCATCATTGAATTCTCCTCAGTGTGTTTACAATCCACGAGCGCACTCCCCGAATATTTGCGGGCTTCCCTCGAAGAAGTACCGTGATCAGGTCTTACAAGTACGAATACACTACCCGCGCGTCCGCGAGGGCGTCAAGCAGGTTCGAGATAAGTTTTCTAAATGTTGTTAGAGATTATCGCTAGCAATTGGTCGAAACTCGGCTAAGGACGGGTCCACTCGGTATTTATTTTTGGCGGATGCAACAACGTTTGCATAACGACGCAATATTGTTCCGTTTTTTCCTGCAGCGCTTTCCATTGTTCGGCAGTTGCCTGCGGGGCGTCGATGTCGAATCGGACGCGAATTTCCTCAAAGCCCACGGGAACTTCTTTGGAAAGACCCAGCGTGCCGCGCAAGTCCATGTCGCCGCTTACGCTAACCTTTACGTGTTCGGTGGTAATTCCCATCGCTGTCGCGACCAACTGACAAGTGATCTGTGCGCACGCCGCTAGCGCGCCGAGCAGCAGGTCACCAGAGCACGCCGAAGTGCCTGCGCCGCCGACACCCTTGTGAGCTTCCGCCTGGTAGATGGCGCGGCCAATATCCACGGAACAACTCATGGGTGTACCGGTCTGCGAGCCAGTTGCAGTCATGGTAATCCGCGAGGAACTGGGGTCACTACGATATTGTTCCTTCAGCGGCTTTTGCAGTGATCTAATATCCAATGGCGGCCTCCAAAAATTTGTTATGCTGCACCGATATTAGATGCGCGGCCCCGCAATTCACAAATGGAATCCAGTAATTCGATGGACGAGGTGACAAAGCGGGCGGTGACGGCTCAGAACGAATCCCCGACACTTCCCGCCGGTTCACGTTTCGGCCGCTATGAAATCCTTGGCGCGCTAGGCGCCGGCGGCATGGGCGAAGTTTACCGAGCACGGGACCTCCGGCTGGGACGTGAGCTGGCCATAAAAGTCCTTTCCCGCAAACTCTCGGACGGCAAACTGGACCTTAAGCGTTTTGAGCGCGAAGCCTCTTCCGCGTCAGCGCTCAATCATCCGAATATTGTCACCATCTTTGAAATGGGCGATGTCGAGGGCACGTACTACATCGCCATGGAATTGGTCGAGGGTCACCAACTGCGTGAAATGCTCCACACCGGGCCGATTCCTTTGCAGACGGTGATCCGCATTGCGACGCAAATCGCGGACGGGCTAGCCAAAGCCCATGTGGCCGGGGTGGTACATCGGGACCTTAAACCAGAAAACCTGATGGTCTCGCGCGACGGTTTGGTAAAGATCCTGGACTTCGGCCTCGCCAAGGTCACTAACACGGAAACCAATCTCAAACTGGACTCCGAAACAGTAGGCCCGTCGGAAACCAATCCCGGCGTGGTTCTAGGGACGGTTCCGTACATGTCGCCGGAGCAAGCCGACGGCCTGCCATTGGACTTCCGTTCCGACCAGTTTGCTTTTGGGGCGCTGCTGTACGAAATGGTGACCGGGAAACGGGCCTTTCCACAGCACGGCGCAGCGCAGATTCTTGCTGCTATCTTGCGCGATCAACCGGAAACTGCAGCGGCACTCAATCCTCAGGCACCCGCGCCGTTATGCTGGGTAATCGAACGGTGCCTGGCGAAAAATCCGAAAGACCGCTATGACTCCACGCACGATTTGGCCCGAGATTTAGTGGCCATTCGCGACCGCCTTCCGGAAGCGCCATCGCGGCATGCGGCCCCGCGAGTGAATACCCTGCCGAATCCGGCCACAGCGTTCATCGGACGGGAACGCGAAGTCAAGGTGGTGCAGGACTTACTGCTTAGCAAAGATGTGAGGCTGGTAACGCTAACCGGTCCCGGTGGCATTGGAAAATCACGGCTGGCCTTGAAGGTGGCCAACGAAGTGAGCGAGAGTTTCGACGGCGGAACATGTTTTGTTCCCCTGGCGGCGGTCAGCGATGCCTCGCTGATTCCGTCGATTCTCGCGCAAGCGTTGGGAATCAGGGAGACCGGCCGGCCGGTAAGCATCCAAAGCTTAAAGGAATATTTGCACGACCTGCGCTCGAACCTGTTGCTGTTCTTCGACAATTTCGAGCACATGCTTTCAGCTGCTCCGGTTATAGCGGAATTGATTACCGCTACACAGAAGTTGCGTGTGCTGGTAACCAGCCGGGCGCCTTTGCACATCTATGGCGAACAGGAATTCCCGGTGCCCGCGCTGGCGTTGCCGGATCTGCAACAGGGCACATCGCGTGAAATTCTTTCGCAGAATCCGGCCATCGCATTATTCATGGCGCGCGCAGTTGCGATTAAGCCAAATTTTGCACTCACCGATGAAAATGCGCGAGGCGTGGCGACGATTTGCACCCGGCTGGATGGCTTGCCTCTGGCGATCGAGCTGGCCGCCGCACGTATCAAATTACTCTCACCATCTGCGATGCAATCGCGGCTGGAAAGTTCGCTGCAGCTTCTTACCGGAGGGGCGAAAGATCTGCCGATGCGACAGCAGACCCTGCGAGCAACAATGGACTGGAGTTATGACCTGCTCAGCCCGGCCGAGCAGACTCTCTTTCGGCGACTTTCCGTTTTTGTCGGCGGATGCACTCTGGAAGGCGTTGAGGCGGTTTGCAATACCAAGCAGGATCTTGAAGTAGATGTGTTGGACGGAATGGGTTCGCTGGTCAACAACAGCCTGGTTCAGCAGATTGAGCAATCCGCAGGCGAGCCGCGTTTTGCATTACTGGACACCGTTCGTGAGTACGGGTTGGAGCGACTGGCTGCCAGTGGTGAGGAATCCGCGATAAAACGAGCGCATGCGGCCTACTGCCTGGTGCTGGCCGAGGAATGCGCGGCGCAAGCCGCCGATCCCGCAGGGGCGGAGTGGGTGAATCTCCTGGAAGTGGAGCACAATAATTGCCGTGCGGCACTCGATTGGTTGACGCGCAGCGGAAACGCGGAGTGGGGACTGCGCTTGGGAGCGGCGCTCTTCCAGTTCTGGGAGACGCGTGAGCATCTGACCGAAGGCCGCGACCGTCTGGAAAAACTTCTCAAATTGCCCAGAACTGCGGAAGCTTACAGTTCGCGCGCCCGAGCCCTTTTCGCCGCCGGAGTATTGGCCAGCGAACAGCGCGATCACCGGGCGGCGCACGCGCTGATGGAGGAGAGCCTGCAAATTTCTCGGGAGTTGAATGACACCCGCGGCGTAGGGATTGCCTTGAACGCTCTGGCTGCTAATAGCCGTGACGAAGGGGAAATAGCGACGGCGAGGTCCTTGTTTGAGGAGAGTCTGGCGGTCTGGCGGGGTTTAAGTGACCGTGCGATGGTGGCGCGCGCGCTTAGCAACGTCGCCAGCGTGGTGAAATCTCAGAGAGACTATACGCTGGCACGCTCCCTTCATGAAGAATCCCGCGAAATTTTTGAGGAACTGGGCGATAGCACCTGCATAGCATGGTCTCTCAATTACCAGGGCGACGTGGCCCAGGAGCAGGGAGAAATTTCAGTTGCGTGCGAATTGTATGAGCAGAGTCTAAAGATATTCAGGAAGCTGGGCGACAAATGGGGTGTCGCGGGATGCCTGATGGACCTGGGAAACCTGGCGCGTGATGCAGGCGATGAAAAAAAATCGCGTTTACACTACGCGGAGAGCATGAAGCTTTTTCAGGAGCTGGGGCAGAAACGCGGGATGGCCCGCCTTCTCGACTGCCTGGCTTGTTCCGCCGCGCTGCAGTCTCAAGCCGAGCGCGCGTTGCGATTGGCGGGATCGGCTGCGGCGATGCGCCGAGTTCTGGGCGTGCCGCTGTCAATGGCGGAGCAAACGCGCCTGGAAAAAACTCTGGACCCGGCCCGGCAATCGATCTCTCCGGCTAAAGCGGCAGCCGCCTGGATGGACGGTTGGACGATGGCAACCGACAAAGCGATACAAGAAGCCTTATCGTTTAGTTGATTGCGTTCAGAAATTGTAGTTTCTTTGGCGCGTATCGCGGGCGTCGCAACGGATGGACCGGAAAATTCGCGGGGGGGCTAATTACTCCGCGGTGGTGGGATCAATCATTCTGCGCACCGCGGAAATGCGGTTTGCGGGGATACCGGCTTTATTTGCGTGATTTTTGATCGTGGCTTCGTCGGGAGCCAGATAAACGCAGTAAATCTTGTTGCCGGTGACATAACTGTGCAGCCATTGTATCTGAGGGCCAATGTCCCGGAGAGCCTGGATCGATTTCTGCGCGGCGGCACAAAATTCGCTGTCCGACAGATTGCCCACATTTGGCATTTCCCGCTCGATAACAAACTTGGGCATAGTTGACCTTCTCCAATGTGTCGCGCTTCAAGAATCGCGCGTTACAATTAGCAAAACTTTATCCTCGATATTGTTGGCCGTCAATCAAGCGTCCCTAGTTGGAAGTGCGCGATGGGCTGGCAAATTTAATATTTCCGACTACAATAGCCGCGGCGGAGGAACCCATGCCCCAGCCTGCTCCCTCTTTCTATTGGATTATTTTTGCCCCGATCGCGGCCGTCGGAACATTTAGCTTGCTGTTATTGGGATTGGGCCGGACGGGACAGCGGCCGCCTGACACAGCGTGGAAAGGTTCATTTTATTCCAATCCCAGTGATCCGGCGCTGCTGGTGCCGAAGCGCTTCGGCATCGGCTACACCTTAAATTTTGGCAATCCCTGGAGCTGGGCGGTGCTGGCTTTTGTGCTGCTGATGGTCACGGTGCCATTTATTTTGTGGCTCTCTGGCACAAATCATTTACCCGCCACGTCGCAATAATCTCGCAGATTTTGTTTTCGGTTGTAGCCGCCTCTCGCTGACTTTGGACTGAACGCGGCGATGCGGTACAGTTGTGGCACGTCCTGCTGCGGTATTGCGCGGTCGGTGCGCCACCTGAGCGCGTGCGACAAATTCACACGAATGGCCCGCGAACCCTTTTCATAGCGCAACGTTTCGTGGCACAAAATTATTCATGGCACAAAATTTACCATCGCTTGTAATTGTGGGGCGCCCCAATGTGGGCAAATCCACGTTGTTTAATCGCTTGACCGGGACGCGGCGCGCGATTGTCACCGATGAGCCGGGCATCACTCGTGATCGCATCTATGGCAAAGCGGACTGGCGCGGACGCGCGCTCGAAATTGTGGATACCGGCGGGCTAGTTCCCGATGACAAAGCGCTGATCCCGCAGGAAATTTTGCGGCAGGCGCGCGTGGCGATTGATAACGCGGCTTTGCTGGTGTTGGTGGTCGACACGCACGCAGGGATTACGCCGCTGGACCAGGAGTTGGCGCGGCTGCTGCGCACTACCGGCAAACCATTTGTGATTGCCGCCAACAAAGTGGATGCGCGTTCGCAGGAAGCAAATGTTGGGAGCTTTCATTCCATGGGCGTGCCGGTTTTTCCCATCGCGGCGGAGCACGGTACTGGAATTGACGATTTGCTCGACGCGGCGCTGGCGCAAGTGGAAGTGGTGGAGTCGGTCGAGGAAGAAAAACGGCCCGACGTAATCGAAGTCGCGATTATCGGGCGGCCGAACGTGGGCAAATCCACGCTGCTGAATCGCCTGGCAGGCGAGGAACGCTCGATCGTGTCGCCGATTCCGGGGACCACGATGGATAACGTGGACACCGAAGTGGTCCGCGAAGATCACACCTATCGCTTCGTGGATACCGCGGGCATCCGGCGAAAAGGAAAAACTACGCTGGTGGCCGAAAAACTCAGCGTGGTGATGGCGCGGCGCGGATTGGAGCGCTGCGACGTCGCGTTACTTATCGTCGACGGCGAACAGGGCGTAACTCAGGGCGACGCGCAGATTGCGAATTACGCGGAGCAATCCAACCGCTCGGTGGTGATCGTAATAAACAAGTGGGATTTAGCGGTGAAAGCGGCGCGCAACGCGGAAGCTCGCGATGCTGAGAGCGCTAAAGGCAAATCCCGCAGAAACCCGGGCGAGAAACACAGGCCTGAGGACTTCGAGATTGGGCGCTTGCTATTCGAGTACGAAAAGATGATTCGCGGCAAATTAAAATTTCTCAGCTACGCGCCGATCGTTTTTCTTTCGGCCAGCACCGGCGAGCGGGTCGAAAAATTGTGGCCGCTCATCAATCAATGCTGGAACGCGCGCCGGCGGAAGATCTCCACGCCGGAGCTGAATCGTTGGCTGAAAGAGGAAGTCGATCTACAGCGCGGCACCACGCCGAAGGCTCGGCCGGTGCGCATCTACTACATCACGCAAGCGAAAATTGCTCCTCCAACATTTCTGATGTTCACCAACCAGAAAAATCCTTTGCACTTCAGCTACGAACGCTTCCTCGAGAATCAAATCCGCGCGAAATTTGATTTCGTGGGCACGCCCATCCGCTTTATCCAGCGTCTCCGCACCCGCCGTGACAAAAACAGCGACAGCGAAAACTGAGGTTGATCACGATTGCTGCTTTTATGGCAAGTCAACGTCAAGGGCGTAAATTTCCTGGGTGGCGGCGCTGCGCAAGACTAGAGGCGATTCATCGGGAGCCAAGCCCCACCAATTGGTGAAGAATCCGGTCGGGCGGAATCCGAACAACCGCCGCATGTCTTCGACGTTCTTGATCTCCTCGACCTTTCGGTCGCTGATACGTACTCTAACCAGCTTGTTACCTAACCCGAAGTGGATATATTGGGAATCTCGAGACCATTCCGGCCAGGAAATAAAACTCGCTTTAGCCAGCTCGATAGTCTGATGCGTCTTCCAATCGAAAAGCATGAGCCGTTGATTGTCCGCATGAAGTCCGGCCACGTAGCGGCCATCAGGCGAGGACCGCGGCGACCAGAGTCCCTCAGTCCCCGGAATAATGGAGGCGACATGTGTTTTCAAATCCACAATATGAAGGCCATTAGTGCGCAGAGCTCCCAACTGGCTGATCGGTGACTCTCCGAAAATGATGGAATTCCCGTCCGCAGACCAAGCCGGATCATTCTGCACCTGTTCCTGAGGAATTATTTCCTCACTACCGCCCCCGTCGGCCGAAATAACGTATATCTTGAACGCCTGCCCCACCGTGGCCGCAACATAGGCAATTTTTTTTCCATTGGGCGACCACGTCGGAAGCGCAGCGCGTATTGGAGAGAAAGAAAGCTGCAGGCGTTCGCTGCCATCAACTTTGCTTTTCCACAAAATACCTTCGGGGTACGTTACATAAGCAGCCCATTGACCGTCCGGTGAAAATCTTACTTGTTCGGCCGAGAGGCCATTCATAAAAGGCACAAACTGGCCGAGCTTGGATTCGTAGCGCAGGAGTTCGCCGTGAGGCTGCTCGCCGACCACGAAGATCTTTTTTCCGTCCTTGCTCGGTAGCGGAGCCCAGTAGTTGAGAGGTCCGGTTGTCAGCCGTGTTGGGTTGGGCTCCGATTTTTGAAATAGTCCCCTTTCGCGGATGGCCCAAATGTCTGTTCGGCCCTGGTTGTTTGCTTGAAACACAAAGTAATTTCCGTCCGGAGTCCAATTGCCACAACAGGAGCTGATCGCCTCCAGATTCGGCAAAAGAGGACGGGCAGACGCTCCATCCATCGAAACGTCCCACAAGGAACTCAGAGTAGTATGCGGATTGTAGACCGAGAATCGGATGCAATGTCCATCCAGTGAAACGCGAGGCCACCATATACGCCCCGGTACAGTCGCGAGCTTGCGTTTATCACTGCCGTCGGGCTTTGCCGAGTACAAATCCGATTCTTCGGCGTAAATGACTCTCGAGCCGTCCGGCGACCATGTCGCGTCCTGAGCGAAGATATCCGCCAAGCGACGCAGTGACCCTCCAGGAAGGGGCAGAACCCATAAAGCATTTAGGTAGGAATTCGACGAGGTCGGAATGCCGACGAGCAATTCCGATCCCCTCGGCGAAATGTCGTTGAGGTACACGTTCTGAGGTCCACTGGTAAGCGGAACCGCTTGCCCGCCGGAGATAGAGACCTGTGAAAGGCCGGGGCCCATTTCCCAGAAGTAAAGCCTGGAGGCGTCGGTGACGATGGGTGACGGGATTCCGTCGGGAGAAAAACTGTCAGGTTTCTCGCGGCCATCGTTGGTGATCTGGGCCAAAGACCGGAGTCTGGGTGGTGACGATGGGCGCATCCACCAAAAGACGAGCGCAGCCGCAACGAGGACGCCAACGGAGACCGCGATCAGAGGCGACCGCTTCGCGGAGACTGGGCTGGCTACCGCGCTGTCCGTCGGCAAAGCCGTCGAAGGTATTGAAGTTGTTAGCGTCGGATGGCTAGCTGTCGAAGTTGTCGCGGCCGTGGGGAGTTCGGCGATTTCAGGCGCCCGCGATCCCGAAGACCCAAACCCGGAATCCATATCGCGTTTTAAGCGCTTCAAGTCGGTGAGAATATCTGAGGCCGACTGGTAACGCAGGTCGCGATCTTTTTCCAAGGCTTTGTTGATAATATCTTCAACTTTTGCGGGAAGATCCGGATTCAACCGCAGCGGGGTTGTGAACGGCCGATTGAGGATGGCGTCAGAGATGAGGCCGGAGGTCGCGCCGCGAAAGGGCAGCGTGCCAGTCATCATCTCGTACAACACTGCGCCGAAAGAGAACAAGTCGGTGCGCGCATCCAGTTCCTTACCGCGAATCTGCTCGGGAGACATATACGCGACAGTTCCTAAAGTGCTGCCAGGGCTGGTTAGGTGATCTGCGTCCACTTCGAGTGTTGCAAGGGTGTCAACACCGGACGCGCCTTTTGATGCGACGATCTTGGCTAAACCGAAATCAAGGATTTTGGTGTGGCCACTCCCAATGACGAAAATATTTGCCGGCTTGATATCGCGATGAATCACGCCCTTCGCGTGAGCCGCGCTCAACCCGTCGGCAATCTCAATTCCTAGCGTTAAAACAGTTTCAATATCCAACCCATTTCCGACGATGCGGTGCTTCAGCGTGGCTCCGTCGAGATACTCCATGGCAATGAATGATTCGTTATCGTGACTTCCAATCTCATAGATCGTGCAAATGTTGGGATGATTTAAAGAGGAAGCTGCACGCGCTTCCCGGCGGAAACGTTCCAGCGCTTGCGGATCCCGCGCAACGTGATCAGGAAGGAATTTCAGTGCAACAAAGCGGCCGAGATTGGTGTCTTCAGCCTTATACACGATACCCATCCCGCCGCCACCGAGCTTCTCTACAATGCGATAGTGGGAGATGGTTTGCCCAATCAAAGACTGGACTTCAGCCATGGGCTGAGATGTTAGGTTGGGTTACTGTGCAAGTCAATGAACCCGTGATTCGCAATCCGAATCAGCCCCTGTTGCCAGGGTGAAACAATCGGCTCCGGCCCACGTATATACTCCAGGACGTACCGATGTCCTATTCGCCCATACTGCTTGTTCATATTTGCGCTGGGAGCGTGGGGTTGCTGTCCGGCACCGCTGCAATATCCTTCCGCAAAGGTTCCCCCCGCCACGTGCTGGCGGGCAAGATCTTTGTCGCCTCGATGCTCACAATGGCCGTTGGCGCAGTGTATCTTGCCATCACAAGACATCAGCCAAACAATATCGGCGGAGGGATTTTAACCTTTTATCTGATCGGAACCGCATGGCTTACCGCCAGACGCAGAGACAGGGAAACGAGCCGTTTTGATTGGATTTTGCTCCTGATTCCTTTGACGCTAGGCATTCTCACATGGACGAACGGTCTTAAAGTTGTGCGCAGCGGAGCGAGCTCACAAGACGGAGTTCCCGTCGGGATGATGTTTTTCATGGGTTCGGTAACGCTGTTGGCTGCGGCCGGGGACATGCGCATGCTCGTGCGTGGCGGCGTTTTTGGAACACAGCGCATAGCGCGGCATCTCTGGCGCATGTGCTTTGGGCTGTTCATCGCAGCAGGGTCTTTTTTCATGGGTCCCTCGAACCGCCCGCTGAGGCTGCTTTCAAAAGTGGGGATCGGCCAACATCTATCCCCGGCTTTATTCAACACCGGCCTATATTTAATCCTCACCATACTTCCGCTGATTTTGCTGATTTTCTGGCTAGTTCGAGTGCGCTTTAAAAATGCCTACAATGGGCAGCCGATGCCACCTAGCGGCGACCAAGGTCACTCGCTGGCAGCCGCCGATTAGAAAATAGAAAAATAAGAGAAAGATTGTTTCGTCTCATTTGAGGCGCGTCTCGGACGCGCTACGCCACCATAAAACAATTGTTTTCGCTCAACGACCGACCATTTTTTGGAGATTTTCCGGGTAGCGAGCCCCTTGCACGGTGATCTTCGAGACGGCGCTCTCAATTTCGCGAAGATCGTCGGGTGTGAGCTTGACCGAAACTGCTCCAAGGTTTTCTTCGAGGCGAGCCAACTTGGTCGTGCCAGGGATTGGAACGATCCATGGCTTCTGGGCCAACAGCCAGGCCAGTGCAATCTGCGCTGGTGTAGCCTTCTTTTTTTCTGCGAGCTTGCCAAGCAAATCAACCACGCCTTGATTGGCTTTGCGAGCCTCGGCGGTAAAGCGAGGAACGATGTTACGGAAATCGGTGCTATCGAACTTGGTGTTCTCGTTGATCTTGCCAGTCAGGAAACCCTTGCCAAGCGGGCTGAATGGAACGAATCCAATGCCCAGTTCCTCAAGAGTCGGTATGACTTCCTTTTCTGGTTCTCTGAACCACAGCGAGTATTCGCTTTGCAGCGCAGTTACAGGTTGAACCGCGTGCGCGCGACGGATGGTTTGCACCCCTGCTTCAGACAGACCGAAGTGTTTCACTTTGCCTTGGCGGATCAAGTCCTTCACGGCGCCCGCCACGTCTTCGATGGGCACGTCCGGGTCAACACGGTGTTGGTAGAAGAGATCAATGGTGTCGGTCTTGAGTCGCTTGAGCGAAGCTTCGGCAACCTCCTTGATGTGCACTGGACGGCTATCCAGCCCGGCCTGCTTGCCGGTGTGCGGATCAATTTTGAACCCGAACTTGGTGGCGATCACAACTTGTTCACGGAGAGGGGCGAGGGCCTCACCCACCAGTTCTTCGTTCGTGTACGGGCCATATATTTCGGCGGTATCGAAGAACGTGACGCCGCGTTCGACGGCCGCGCGAATCAGCGAAATTCCGTCCTTCTTGTCCACGGCGGGCCCGAAGCCGAAGCTCATTCCCATGCAGCCCAGTCCGAGGGCCGAGACCTCCAAATTACTCTTTCCAAGTTTGCGTTTTTGCATTGATCCCTCCTGCTGAGGCAACGATACAACGCCTGAGCGGGGGTCGCAATTGAGGCCCAAATTTAGCCGACGAATTTAGATGTGAAAATCAATCGCGCAAGGCTTCGGCGGGATCAGTGCGGGTCGCGCGCCACGCAGGCAAGAAGCACGCTGCCAACGCAGCGATGGTCATGACTGCGAAGGCCGCGCCGAACGCCAGGGGGTCACGCGGGCTCACATGGTAGAGAAGATTCCCGAGCAATCGCGTTAAGCCGAGCGCCACCGCCGCGCCGAGCAGCGCGCCTCCGAGCATCAGCGCCAAGCCACGCGATATCACTAGCCGCAACACATTCGAAGCGCCCGCACCCAGCGCCATGCGCAACCCCAGCTCACGTGTGCTCTGTGACACTGTGTAGGACATCACGCCGTACAATCCGATGACGGCGAGCAGCAGTGCCAAGCCACCAAGGACGCAGACTAGAGTTACGGCCACCAGCTGCGGCGATGTCGAGCGATCCAGTTGCTCTTGCAGGGTGATGAGTTCGTACGGGGCAAGGCTCGCGTCCAGGGCGTGTACCTCTTGGGCTAGACTCACCGCCACCGTTTCCGGGCTCAGCGCAGTTCGAATAAACAATGCCGCACTAACGGAGAAATTCTGCCGCAGTGGCACATAGAAAAAGGGCGCTGCTGCCTCCCGAACACTCCGGTACTTAGAATCTTTGGCTACGCCAACTATCTGCATCCATCGGTCCTTGACTTGAATACGCTGGCCAATCGGATTTTTGCCGCGCCAATATTTCGCAGCCATCGTTTCATTCACGATGGCCACCAGAGCGCCTCTTTCATCGTCCGCACGATTAAATTCGCGGCCAGAAACCAGAGGGATGCCCATGGTCGCGAAATAGTCCGGCCCCACTTCGTTGTACTCCACAGTCGGGCGTTCCTCTGGTGGAACATCATAGCCATCCACAGCAATCGGCGCCGACGAAAAACTTCCATAGCTGAGCGGCGTCATGCGCGCAAAAACCACCGACTCAACGCCTGGCGTTGCCTTGACGCGATCAATCAGCTGATCTTGAAAATTCTGCGCGCGCTGCGCATCATATCC
This sequence comes from uncultured Acidobacteriota bacterium, assembly GCA_963733775.1. Taxonomy (GTDB): domain Bacteria; phylum Acidobacteriota; class Terriglobia; order Acidiferrales; family UBA7541; genus Acidiferrum. Next base: position 438,003 of record CAVTEE010000010.1, read on the forward strand.
CGCGGATACCAAGCCGATACCGGTGAACATTACTTCGTGCGTTGAAAAACCGGGACTGGAAGTTCGAATTTTCTGCAGGCTCTGTATCAACAGTCCCGCGCCCACCAACAAAACGAAACAGAGTGACACTTGCACGACCACCAGGCCTGAGCGCACCCACGCTCTTCCACGGCTCCCGACCACGCCTGCCGAATCGGCTTTTAAGGCGCCGGCAAGATCGATCTTGGTGGTCTGCATCGCCGGAACTAGCCCGAGCAGAAGCGTCGCAAGCAGGCAGACCCCGGCGCTTGACAGCAAAACGCGCCAATCAATTTCGCCCGGCAAATACATGGCCACCCCACCCCTCGCCGGGAATAGCAAGACCAGCGCGTGGCGGCACCAGTGCGCCACGAGGAGTCCTCCAGCTGCGCCAAAAGCTGCGAGGATCAGGCCTTCTGTGAAGAGCTGCTTCACGATGCGGCCGCAACTCGCGCCGATGGCGAGTCGCACGGTCATTTCATGGCGTCGCGCAAACGACCTGACCAAGAGCAGATTGCCAACATTGGCGCAGGCGATCAGCAGGACAAAAACGACAACCGCGAGCATGATTTCGAGCGTGGGAAGTAACGTTCCCGCGTTGTTGAAGGGCGTCTGCCATAAGGCCCACAACTTCACGCTGCGGCCGCGGTTGGTTGCCGGATAATCGGCTTCCAAATGCTGCGCTACGGCTGAGACTTCGTTCTGAGCCTGCTGGATAGTGACGCCAGGTTTGAGCCGTGCGAAGGCTTCAATCCAGCGGGCGTCGCGATCCTCCAATTTGTAGCCGCCGTCTTCAAACACTTCCTCCATCGACGTGGGGACCCAAAACTGCATGGCCCAGCCGACAAAAGTCCCATAGAAGCCTTGCGGCGCGACGCCGACAATGGTGTGCAACACACCATCGAGTCGCTGCGTTTTTCCGATAATTTGCGGGTCGCCATTGAAGCGTCTCTTCCATAGCTGATAGCTGATCACCGTCACCGGATGGGCATTGCGTCCTACATCTTCGGCGGGTTCGAATCCTCGGCCCAGAATTGGATGGACCCCGATGGCGTCAAAATAGTTGGCGGATACGATGCTCCCTGTAGTGCGCTCGGCGCGGTCACCGATACTGAGAGTAGTCCCGGTGATTTTGCTCACAAAAAATGAGTCGAAAAGCGCGCAGTTCCTCCGCAAATCGACGAAATCCGGCCACGAAAGACCCGTATGGCCAGAATCGCCGCGTGCCGTTCCGGTAAGAGCGAGCAGCCGCTCCTGGTGGGTGACCAAGGGGTACGGACGGAATAAAATTCCTTCCACCCAACTGAACACCGCGGCGTTTGCGCCGATGCCCAAGGTCAAGCAAAGCAGCGCGAGGATAGAAAAGCCCGGATCGCGCCGCAGCATTCGCAAGCCGAATCGCAGGTCTTGAATGTTGGTCTCGATCATAGGCAACGCTGGGTAACTTTTACTTCGGCGGCTGTGCCGGAGGATTTTCGCTTGTGGGCGGCACGATCCCCTTCAGTCGCAAATAGGTCACCATGTTTCCATAGTGCTCATCAGTGTGCGCCGAGTTGAGCGAGAACAAGCTGAGCTTCGCGACATTGAAGCTCATGAATTTCACCATCTGGCTGCCTTTTGAGTCGGTCATGCTGTCAAACGCCTTGTTGCAGTACGCAACTCCGTCCTTGAGCGCGGCCACTAGATCGGCCTTCGAGGTCTTTGTTTTTTCGATGTCCTTCTTTGGGTTTGTTTCACCTGTGGCTAGCGAGCAGAACGCGTATGAAGCGTCGGCCACATGGCCAACCAGCTGCCCAAAACTGCGAACCTCCGGTGTCGGCTTGAAGGAGTAGTTTTCTTCCGGCATTTTCTGCGCCGCTCCGACCACCGCGTTGCTCACAAATGAGTACAAACCTTTTTCGCTCGCAGTAATCGGGTTGTCTGGCGGAGCGGACTGCGCCGGTGGCGCCTGTGACTTATCCTGCCCGAGTAGGGCAACGGGAATCGCCATCAATACAGCAAACACAAAACAGCGTCTTTTGTTCATAATCATAAGGAACCCCCTCCGAATACCTGCAATCTACTACGAATGAAGCGTCAAATTGTTACCAGATATCTGCGAGCGATCTGCACCGAATGAGCAAGGTGGGGAAAGCCATAACGAGGAATTCCGGCGACTCGATCAGCCATTTCCAGTTCACTTGGCTAAATCCTGACAGTCGATTATTCGGATGCTATGGCGAACAGCAAACCAGCAACCGCCTCGTTGACAAGCGCGTAAATTGGCTTAGGATGAGGAGTTACCGCCCTTGATTCGAAGACTTATCTGGATGAACTAACAATGTCCACCAACGGCACAGCTACGCAAAGTGCTTCAGAAAATAGCGAAGAGGGCTTCTACCGCATCGGCGAAGTCAGCCGCCTGACGGACGTAAAGCCTTTCGTGCTGCGTTATTGGGAGGGCGAATTTCCCATGCTCGACCCGGTGAAGAGTCCCAGCGGGCACCGGCTGTATCGCCAGGAAGATCTGCACATGGTGTTCAAGATCAAGCGCCTGCTGTACGACGAAGGCTTCACCACCGAAGGCGCGCGGCGGCATTTGCGCGAACAAGCCGGGATGGATAACGGAGCAGGCGGCGGCTTCGCGCCTGCTGAAGACACGCCGCAAATTCTCAGCCGAAAAATGTTGCTGGATCTCCGCGATACGCTGCGCGCTTTCTTGACGCTTCTCGAAGGCCGATGATAGCCTTAAGCTCCCAGGCTACGACAAGTCAGTTCCAACCGGTCGGGACGTAGCGAAGCCTGGTATCGCGCACCCTTGGGGTGGGTGAGGTCGCTGGTTCGAATCCAGTCGTCCCGACCAATCTTCCGTGGTCCGACCCGGACACATGGGTTACAGAATGTACCGACTACATAGGTAACATTTTTGGGCCGAACGGATTCTCACCTCTCACGGCTCCACGAATATCCTCTAAGAACTATTCTGAAAAGGGCGAAATTCCTAAAAATTACCAAAGGATCTTTAGGCCTTTGTACAAGCTGAATTTCTCATCGCAAGTCATCACCGGGATCTCCTCCGACAAAGCCTGGGAAATGATTTGCCGGTCGAAAGGGTCCGCGTGCAGGAGCGGTAGATCGAAAAGAAACAATGCATGGTTCGCGGTGTAAGGGAGCACGCGAAGGTCCAAGTCTTCAAGCGCGTCGCGCATGTCCGCGGCAGAAACTTTTAACTTGCCGCGGGCTGCTTTAATGGCAATTTCGGAAAGAGAAATTGCGCTCAGTTCAAGGATGTTTTCCGTATTCTGCAAAATGGCGGTCGCGCGCTTGGTGAACCGTTGTGGTGACTCAACAGCGAAAATCAACGCGACCGTGTCCAGGAGCAACCTCACCTAGTCGCGCCCTTCCACGAAGGCGTCGGCTTCGTTCTCCGACATGGGCTTCCACCAATCGATATCGAGAATCTGAATTTTGCCTTTCAGAGCCCCGAGCTTCCGCTTCTTGCGGCTAGGCTCTTTTGTTCGGACGATATCGACGGCAGGCGCACCCCGCCGGTAGATGGTCACTGTTTCGCCACCCTCGACAGCCTTGATCAGTTCGGGCAGCTTGTTTTTGGCATCCGCCACGCTAACTTTCATACTTTCTATGATAGCTATCTAATATAGCTATGTCAAATGGATGATTGCCCTTTGTGGATGCTGGAGGACTTGGTCACCCTGGGAGGTTGGTGACAATGAGTCAGAACGAGTTTCAACGGATGAAAGTGATTGAGAATGCAGTGGGCGGGAGGCTGAGCGTGCGCGAAGCAGTAAAAGTCGCGTATCCTAGTTCTGGACGCAGACTTCATACGAATTACAAGACCTTCTCCCGCCCATGACACACATACTTTTGACTAACGATGACGGCTATGAAGCGCCGGGATTGCGTGCGCTGGCTGCCGAGTTGCAGGGCTTGGCCACCGTGAGCATTGTGGCGCCCAGCCGTGAACAGAGCGGCGCGGCGCAGTCCTTGACGCTGCGTCAACCGATCGTGTGCCATTCCATTTCGGAGCGCGAGTGGGCCATCGATGGCACGCCTGCCGACTGCGTCATTGTGGCGCTGCATAAACTTTTGCCGGAGCGGCCGGATATGGTTATTTCCGGAATAAATTTCGGCGCAAACCTTGGTGAGAACGTGTATTACTCGGGAACCGTGGGGGCGGCGCGGGAAGCGGCGTTGCACCACCTTCCCGCGATTGCGATGTCGCTGTGCTCCAAAATTCCTAAAGTGAGTTTCGAGAATGCCGCGCGCGTGGCCAGGTCGGCCGCGGAGATCGTTTTGAAAGAAGGCTTGCCTGACCAGGTGCTCTTGAACGTAAATGTGCCGGAACCGTGGACCGGCGGCGTGTGCTTCACGCGTCAATCAAAGAAAATTACAAGAAATCAATTGAGCGAAGGCAAAGACCCGCGCGGCCGTTCCTATTTTTGGTTATTCGAGCAGAAAATCGATAAAGACGTGGAACCGGAGACCGATTACGCCGCTATTTTTTCAGGTAACGTGTCGATCACGCCGTTGCACCTCGACCCCACGCATACCGAGTCGTTGAATCATTTGTCGCATTGGGCTAAGCCCATTGCTGCGGCGTTCAAACGCGGAAGTTAACCGATGCGCTAGCTTTGGACCTTCAGGGGCTAAGCCCCACTTACAGCGGACTTCATATGTCGCGACCTGCGGCGGGCAGGCTAAAGCCGCGACCCACAAATCAGCGCCTCAACGTTTAGGTCGAGCTTCCTGGTTAGGCGCGGCACACAAATCGGTGATTTTTCTTCACCGCACGGCGATTTCGGCGCACCAAGCGTTGTTATTTACTGGCTTCCGCCGGCGCGTAAATTAAAACAATGCCATTTTTTTGCATGGCCGCATTGATGGCCGGAACATCAGTCGAAAGCAGTTCGCGCCATTTGGCGAGTTGCGCGTCCAGCTTTTGATTCAGCTCCGCGAAGACTGCTAGTTCCCCTTCGGTGGGCGCAGTGTCGGCGCTATCCACTGCTCCTTGCAAATAGCCTAGCCAGCTGTTCATTTTGGTTGGGTAGTTAAGTTCGTCTTCGCTGGCCTTGGAGTTCACCTGGATTAATTCATCTTCAACAGCGCCAATTTTTTTGCGCAAGTCTTTGGACTGTTCAATGACGGCTTTCGCGTTATCTTTGGCGTTCCAGCGCTTTTCGACGAGGTTGAGTTGCACGCGCAAATCGCGAATCGCCAGGATCGAGCGGTTCATCTCTTCCTGGCGATCCCGCATTTTCAACATCAGATCGAATTGTTTCTGCAGGTCGTCCATGGATGTTTTCAAACGGGGATCGATCTTTACTTCCATACTGGCGGTGGAAGTTTTCCCCGCGACGGTAAGCCGCGCCTGATACTTTCCCGGCATGACCAGCGGGCCGACGGGATCGCCTTCGTCATAAATGGCCGCGGGAATTTTGACCGGAGGTTCGTAACGCAAATCCCAGGCGAATAGATTTGGTCCCGCCTTCGCCGGAATGTGTTCCGCCTCCGCGTCTCGATCGCCTTCTTCCGGCGCTTCTTCGGTCTTTTTTTCTTCGCTGGTAAACGTGCGAATTACTTTTCCCTGACTATCCAAAATCTCCAATTTGGCGGGAGTTTTAGGTTCTTCTTTGAAGTAGTAATACAGCGACGCACCGAAAGCGGGATTTTCTCCGATGGAATCCCTGCGGCGATTATTGTGGCCGACGCGCGAACGCGTCACCGTGGAAGGCGCGAACAGGCGCGCATCCTCGTTGGTTACGCCAGCGTTCATCTGGCGCAGCGGATCGATGTTATCCAGCGACCAGAACGCGCGGCCGTGTGTGGCGACCAGCAGATCGTCGTCATGAATAATCATGTCGTGCACCGGCGTGGTGGGAAGATTCAGCTGCAAGGTTTGCCAGTGCGCGCCGTCGTCGAAAGAAACAAAGATGCCGGTCTCGGTTCCGGCGTAGAGCATTCCTTTGCGCTTGGGATCTTCACGTACTGCATGAACGTAAGAAGTCTCCGGCAATCCATTTGTGAGTAGCGTCCAGGACTTGCCAAAATCGGCCGTCTTGAAAATAAACGGTTTGAAATTATCCAATTTGTGCGCATCCACAGCGGCGTAAGCGGTGCCTGCATCGAATGGCGAGGCCTCAATCAAGCTAACCATGGCCCATTCAGGCAGGCCCTTGGGCGTCACGTTGGTCCAGGACTTGCCGTCATCACGAGTAAGTTGAATCAGTCCGTCGTCGGTGCCTGCCCAGATCACGCCTTTTTGTTTGGGCGATTCCGCCACGGTAAAAATCAAATCGTAAAATTCGATGCTGGCCTGATCTTTGGTGATTGGGCCACCGGAATCCTGCTGCTTGGTTTTGTCGTTGCGGCTCAGGTCCGGGCTGATGGTTTGCCAGGAGTGCCCGCCGTCGGTGGAGCGAAATAAATACTGCGAGGTGTGGTACAGCTCATTAGGATCGTGCGGAGAAAAAACAATCGGCATAGTCCAGGTGTAGCGATATTTCTGTACCGCGGCGTTGTAGCCGTCGGGGTCGAGCGGCCACTGCTGAATGTTTTGCACCTGGTGAGTGCGCCGGTCGAAGCGCGAAATTTCTCCGAAGTAGGAGCCAGCGTAAACAATGTTGGAGTCGCGCGGATCCACTGCGACGTAGCCGCTTTCTCCGCCGCCCACCGGTTCCCAATCGGAGCGGCTGATGTAGCCGTGATCGCTCGCGGTGGCGATGCCCACGGAACTGTTGTCCTGTTGCGTGCCGTAAATGCGATATGGGAAATCGTTATCCGCGGTGATGTGATAAAACTGCGCGGTCGGCTGATTCATCTGCGTGGACCAATTCTTGCCGCCGTCCACGGTAATGGTCGCGCCGCCATCGTTGCCATTGATCATGCGATTCGGATTATTGGGATCGATCCACAGACCGTGATGGTCGCCATGAGGGGCGGGGATGCGTTCGAACGATTTGCCTCCATCGATGGAACGGTACAGCCCGGTGTTGGCGATATAGACTTTGTTGGAATCTTTCGGGTCCGCCCATAGGTGCGTGAAATACCACGCGCGTTGGCGAAAGCGATGATCTTCGTTGATGAGCGCCCAGTTTTCGCCGCCGTCGCCGCTACGATACAAACCGCCCTTCTTCGCTTCGATCAACGCGTAAACAACATTTGAATCTTCCCCGGATACGCCCACGCCGATGCGGCCCAGCGGACCGTCCGGCATCCCGTGACCTTCAATGCGTTTCCAGGTGCTGCCATCGTCATTCGAACGGTAGAGCCCATCTTTATCGCCGCCGCTATTGAGCATCCACGGGGTTCGATAGCCTTCCCACATCGCGGCGAAAAGCACATGCGGGTTGTGTGGATCGAAAACGATGTCGATGCCGCCGGTGCGATCATCGAGGTATAAAACTTTTTCCCAATTTTTGCCGCCGTCGCGAGTGCGAAAAATTCCTCGCTCGGTATTCGCGCCATAGGCATGCCCCAGAGCGGCCACAAAAACGATATCAGGATTGGTGGGATGCACGATCACTTTGCCGATGTGGCGAGAATCTTTCAGTCCAGTATTGGTCCATGTCTTGCCGCCGTCGTTCGAACGGTACACGCCATCGCCGAAGGAAATATTTCCGCGGATGCAGGCTTCGCCGGTGCCTGCATAAATCACATTGGGATCAGATTCGGAAACCGCGATGGCGCCGATGGAGGAGACCGCCTCCTTGTCGAACAGTGGATCCCAGGAGACGCCGCCATCCATGGTCTTCCAAACTCCGCCGGAGACCGCGCCCATGTAATAGGTATTGGGCTGGCTGGTGACGCCAGTCACCGCGAGGACTCGGCCTCCACGGAACGGGCCGATCAGGCGCCATTTCATTGCGCCGTAGAGCTTCGGGTCGATGGCCGGTTTATCCGTCGCGGCGTGATCCTTTTCTTCGTGATCTTTATCTTTTTGTTTCTGTTTCTGCTGTGGGTAGGCGCTGAGAGCAAATGTGCCGAGTAACGCGATTGCGAATGCTGAAACAATTACTGGTTTCCGAACTGCGTGCACGCAAACCTCCTGGGAAATGGCAAGTTGGGCATCGTACAGCGGCTCGCGCTTGGACGGAAGTGTTTTCCGCAATAAGAGCCGATGCGTTACGATGCTGGCCCGTGCATGGTTTGACGCGCGGCAACCCCGGCTCGTAACACCTTGCACGGCGTTGCGGCAAAGGATGCGACTGAAAAACGTGGCAAAGTCCAAAACATACGATGTGGTCGTGGTAGGCGCCGGAGTATTCGGTGCTTGGACGGCTTTTCATATGGCGCGTCGCGGACAGCGGGTGTTGCTCATCGATGCTTATGGCCCTGGCAATTCTCGGGCGAGCTCCGGCGGCGAATCGCGGATCATCCGAATGGGCTACGGCGGGGATGAGTTGTATACGCGATGGGCCATGCGTTCGCTGGTGCAATGGAAAGAACTCCTCGCGGAAACGATGGGAACGCCGCTGTTATTTCACCAAACTGGCGTTCTGTGGCTCGGAAACAAAGAGAACGCGCAACTGAGCGAGATGACCGCGGTGTTGACGCGCTGCAAAGTACCGTTCGAATCGCTGACCGAAAGCGCAATTGTGCAGCGCTATCCGCAATTCAGATCGCACGACCTCGGCGTGGGGATTCTTGAAACTGAAAGCGGAGTGTTAATGGCGCGCCGCGCGGTTTCGGAGGTAGTGGAAAGCGCGCTAAGCCTGGGTGTGGAGTATCGCCAGACGCGAGTTACGCCGCCTGGTGTGACGGTCTCGCGTAAGTCGCAACTCGATGCCATTTCGACCAACAACGACGAGAAAATCTCTGCGGCGCAATTTGTTTTTGCTTGTGGCGCGTGGCTTGGAAAAATATTTCCAGAAATTTTAGGTCCGCGTATATTTCCGAGCCGCCAGGAAGTTTTCTTTTTTGGACTGCCGCCGGGAGACCGCCAATTTTCCGCGGGATCGCTGCCGACGTGGCTGATTCAAGCGGACGAAGTGTACGGAATGCCCAGCCTTGAATGGCGTGGGTTCAAAATTGCTTTCGATAGTCACGGCGAACGCGTTGATCCGGACACGCAGTCGCGTGTAGTGTCGGCGGAATCCGTCGAGCGCGTGCGAGATTACGTAGCAAAGCGCTTCCCTGCCCTGGCAACCGCGCCCATCGTCGAGACGCGCGTGTGCCAATACGAAAACACTTCGAACGGGGATTTTTTGATCGACCGGCACCCGGAAATAAATAATGTGTGGTTCGCGGGCGGAGGTTCCGGGCACGGGTTCAAACATGGCCCCGCGTTTGGAGAATACGCGGCGCAACAGATATTGGATGGCGGACCGGCTGAACCGCGATTTTCGCTTGCCAGCAAGGCGACAAAACAAAACCGTGCGGTATACTGACGCGCTGACTAACCACCAGCATCTAAACCAAATGAAACGTTTGGATTTTGCATCCGTCTGTAGGGATGACGGTCCAACGGCGGTCCATGGTTCGGACAAGAAATTGTGTTTAGCGCCATTCGTATGGACGAAAATTCCTGCAACGATATATGTAATTAGCAGGCAATGCAGCAAGTCACGCACGGAGGAAAGATGCATTTGACGATTAGACGGGCGGCACGACTGCTCGCGATAGTTGTGGCTGCGATCCTAGCGAGCCTGACGCCAGCAAACGCGGTGCCGGACAACCCGCCAGAATTTAAAGTTCCGGTGGAGTATTACAAACTCTCCAACGGTCTGCGCGTGGTGCTATCGCCGGATCACACTTCGCCGATTATTTGTGTCGGGGTTTACTACCACATTGGATTTCGCATCGAGCCGCGCGACCGCACCGGCTTCGCGCACCTGTTCGAGCACATGATGTTTCAGGGCTCGCAAAATCTGGGGAAGATGGAATTCATCAAGCTGGTGCAGCAAAATGGCGGGATCCTGAACGGCTCGACGCGTTTTGACTTCACCAATTATTTCGAGACGCTGCCCGCCAACAAATTGGAAACCGCGTTGTGGGCCGAGGCCGACCGCATGGGCGGCCTCGCGGTGAACGAAGATAATTTAAAGAATCAGCAAGGGGTGGTCGGGAACGAAGTAAAAGTAAATGTGTTGAACAGCCCGTACGGCGGCTTTCCGTGGCTGGACATGCCGCAATATGCCAACACCAATTGGTACAACGCACACAATTTTTATGGCGACTTAAAAGATATTGAGGGCGCGACGCTACCCGAGGTGCAGGCGTTTTTCAAGACCTATTACGCGCCGAATAATGCCGCACTGGCGATTGTGGGGGATTTTGACCCCGCCCAAGCCAAGCAATTCGTGGAGAAATATTTTGGCGGTTTGAAATCTTCGCAATTGCCGCCACAGCCGGATCTTACCGAGCCGCGTCAGGAAAAAGAAAAACAAGCCATCAAGAAGGATCCGCTAGCAACGAAACCCGCTCTCGCACTGGGTTATCACATGCCGGACCGCAATACGCCCGAGTATTACGCCATGGGCCTGATCGACGAAATGCTGATCGAAGGCGATGACAGCGTGCTGCATCAGGAGCTGGTGCAGAAAAAAGGTTACACCGGAACGGTAAACGGCGGCATCAACCTGCTCGGCACGCCCTGGAATTACAACGGGCCGATGCTGTTCATCACCAATATGATTCACGATCCAGCGACCACCCCGGAAACCATCGTGCAGACTATCGATAGCTCCATCGAGCCGCTGCGTACGAAACCTGTGGATCAAAAAATGCTTGATCGCGCGCTGGTGAAGCTGCGTTCTGACCTGTATGACACCATCGGCGGCCAAGGCGGATTTGGATTGGTGGACCTGCTGGCTAGTTTTGCCCTGTTCGACGACAATCCCGCTCGCGTAAATTCCCTGGTCGCCGAATATGAAAAGGTGACCCCGGCACTCATCGAAAAAACAGCGCAGGAATATTTGCGGCCTGGAAATCGCACCGTGCTTCTGATTCAACCGGCCCCGGCTGCGACAGTTAAGCCCGCTGGCGATAGCGAGAAGAAACAATGATGGAGCGAACGATGACGGTGACACGCACCATGAAATTACTCGCGATTGCAACTTTGGCTTTTTCTGCCAGCCACGTGTCGGCTCAGGCGCCTGCTGCTTCGCAAAAACAAACGCCTCCTGCGGGCGGCCCTGCGAAACCCTTCAATGTTCCGGCGCACGAATCCTTCACGTTGCCAAACGGCATGCGCGTGACTCTTGTGCCCTATGGAAATATTCCCAAAGTGGCGGTCAGCCTGGCCATCCGCTCGGGCAATTTGAACGAGCCGCAAGACGTGCTCGGCGTCGCAGACATCACTGGGGAATTACTGAAAGAAGGCACCAAGACCCTGAGCGCCCAGGAGCTTGCCGAAGCCGCGGCCCGAATGGGCAGTAGCTTAAGCGTTGCGGTAGGAGCGGATGAAACCGCGATCGATGTGGATGTGTTGTCGGAATACGGCGCCCAAGCCGTAGGTTTGGTCGCTGATGTGGCCGTGCACCCCGCGCTGCCGGAATCGGAATTGGCGCGCTTGAAAGCGAATTTGCTGCGGCAAGTGTTGGTCGCAAAATCTCGGCCTGGCCAAATTGCCTTGGCGCGTTTCCGCAAATTACTCTACGGCGATCATCCTTACGGAGACATTTTGCCGACGGAAGCGAGCCTGAACAAAATAACCATCGACGATGCGCGCAAGTTTTACGCCGCAAACTACGGAGCGCAGCGCGCGCATCTTTATGTTGCGGGAAAATTCGACGTCGCCGACGTGAAGAGAGCCGTCGGCGCCGGATTTTCGGATTGGAACAAAGGCGCCGCTCCTGTTTTGAACGTGCCCCATCCCAAAACGCAGCGGCTGTTGGATGTGACTGACCGCCCGGGCGCGCCGCAATCCACAATTTATGTGGGCTTGCCGGTCATCGATCCCACTAGTCCTGACAATATTCCGTTGACGGTGACCAACGCGCTGCTGGGCGGCTCGTTTGGTTCGCGCATCACTTCCAATATTCGCGAGCAAAAAGGTTACACCTACTCGCCGAGAAGCCAGCTTTCGCAGCGGTATCACGATGCCTACTGGGCGGAAATTGCCGACGTGACCACCTCGGCTACCGGACCTTCGCTCAAGGAAATTTTTGGAGAGATCGATCGACTGCAAAAAGAACCTCCGGGAGCCGCGGAGTTGAAAGGCATTCAGAGCTACATGTCCGGGCTCTTCGTGATTCAGAATTCCACGCGGCAAGCTCTAATTGGGCAATTGCGCTATGTAGATCTGCAAGGACTCGGCGAAGACTATTTAAAAAATTATGTGCAGAGAGTGAACGCCGTTACTCCTGATGATGTACAACGCATGACCGCGAAATACATCAAGCCGGAACAGATGACCATCGTGGTGGTCGGCGATAAATCAAAAATCACCGAACAGTTGGCTCCTTACGCAGGAACGTCAGAAGCAGCCAAGTAAACAGGAGCGATCCTGCACACGCTAGGTCGGGATCAGTGTGCGTCGGCGATTAGGCTTTGTTAATGAGCGCTTGGCATACTTGCCACGCACTCCGTTTTTTAGTTTAGAAAAGTCATACTCCTGACGTAATTCGTCAGCTTTTTGCTTCTTAGCGTTCTTCTTCATGGTGTTCATTCATGTCACGCCGCTTCCTATGCGCGATTCAGCCGGAGGATTTGGCGGCGGCGCGCTTGTGGCGGGTTGATTTGTGCCGGTACAAATTCTTGTCCGCATCAGACAACAACTTTTCAATTCTCTCGCCATCGCCGCGATAGGTGGAAACTCCGATGCTGGCGGACACCGCGGGCTCTTCGGGATCATTGCGCATGACTTCATGAATCCGCAAGGCTACCTTATGGGCGTCGTTTTCCGGCGCTTCGGGGAGCACCAACACAAATTCGTCTCCGCCGTAACGCGCGGCAGTGTCCACAGCACGGATGTTCGTTCTCAAAGTATCCGCCAAGCGACAAATTGCGCGGCTGCCTACCAGGTGGCCATAGGTATCATTAATTTTTTTCAAGCCGTCGACGTCCAGCAACAAAATCGAAAAAGGTCTGCCGGTGCGATTGCTGCGTTCCATTTCTTTTTCGAGTACGTCGAGCAGCCGGCGATAATTGGCCAGGCCTGTCAGGGGATCGCTGACCGCCAGGTGGCGTACCTTCTCAAACAGGCGCGCATTATCCAGCAAGGCGCCGCCCAGCGCCACGACGTAACTCATCACCGTCAAGCCTTGCGCTAAGGCGAAAGGGGCGTCCTGCAGATGTTCGGATTGGGACGCCGCGCATTGCGCTGCTAGATTAAGCGCGGCGGTGGCGTAGATGGCTTTGTCGAAGGCGCTCGCATCGGCTGTCAAACGGCGGCGATACCAGATAACGCTGGCCAGAAAAATCGCGCCGGGAAGAAGTTGCTGCGGACTGGGAAACAGCGCGAAGGGATGCGGTGAAACTTCCGGAGGCAACCGGCGAAGCGTCGCGGTAATTAAATAGGAAGCAGAAATTACGGTGACGAGTGCGGCCCCCAGCTCCCGGCGTGGGTGATGCGAGTGCGGCAAAAAGCGCTCCACAAGCAGCGCCACAATCAAAAGCAGCGCGAACACCATGCGGCTTTCCCACCACGCCACCGGCGCCCACAGAAATTCCAGCGGCGCATCGCGCAAGAGCTGAAAAAAAAGAACACTAGTAGCGGTGAGCACCGCGCCGGAAACCATGAAACCCACGCCGAGAATCAGCGAGATGCGGTCTTGCGTACCTTGAAATCGCACCAGCGTTACAGCCGCGAAAATAAATGCCAGCAAGCCGGTGATGACTTGCAAATACCCCTGCAGTACGGGGTCAGCCTGCAGCGATTTGCCCCGCAGCCAGTAAGCGGCGAGCAACACCCCGGTAAATGCCACGGCGTGCAGAAGCACGGTGGTCGCCGGTTTGCGACTCTTCCATAAGAATGTTAAGGGCATGAAGTTGTTGGCGGCTTAATCTTGCCGTCATTTAATTAGACTATGCGGTGGCGCAGTGTAGTTCGCCGGGTGTCAAGCAGAGTAAATTAAACGATACCGTACTGTGGAACCTGCCGAAGTACAGCGACCCTGTTCGCGCGTACCTGCACCAAATTAACACCGCTGACAGTGAGGATTTTTTGCGTATGGCGAAAAAACTTTGCGCTTGCGCCGCCTCCAAACTTCTTGCAGAGTTACTGGCATTGAAACGATTCAATAGCGTCAAATAGCCAAAGCATTTCTACCGGCGTTTAGAGCATCACGCGCCAAAGCTATTTCCGTTCCGTGCCGCACAGAGGAGGAATTTTTTGAGCAGTGAAGCCGCCGTTATCGGCGCACCGCGATTGCGGCGCGCCCTCACCCTCTGGAATCTGGTGATAATCGGCATGGTGATCGTGCAGCCCATCGCGCCGATGGGTATTTACGGGGTGATCAGCAATAAAGCCGGCGGCCACGTGGTCACCACGATCCTGATCGCCATGGTGGCAATGTTATTTACCGCCATCAGTTATGGAAAAATGGCGCGCGCCTATCCGAGCGCGGGGTCCGCATACACCTACGTGGGCCGCGAAATTCATCACGGGTTCGGTTATTTAACCGGATGGGCCATGGTGATGGATTACATTTTGAACCCGCTGATCTGCACCATCATCTGCAGCAAATTGACGCAAAATATTCTTCCGGGCATGCCTTACTGGATCCTGGCGATTTTTTACGCGGGATTTTTTACCGTTCTGAATTTACGAGGAGTCAAAACTTCCGCGCGCATCAATGATGTTCTCGCTGCGGGAATGTCCATCGTGGTAGTGGTGTTTTTCGTCTTTATTATTCGCTTTTTATGGGGTTTGCATGTCTATGGTGCGCGATTTTTTACCGAGCCTTTCTATAACCCCGCGACCTTTAGCTTTTCGGGCGTTTTCCAAGGCACCTCCATCGCAGTGCTGACCTACATCGGGTTTGATGCCATCTCCACATTCTCGGAAGAGGTGGAAAATCCGAGGCGCAATATTTTGTTGGCCACTGTTCTGGTTTGTGTTATCACCGGCGTACTATCATCGCTGGAGGTTTACGCCGCACAGCTGGTGTGGGGTTCCAAGCCGTTTCCCGCCGACAAAGTGGAATCCGCTTTTCCCATCGTGGCGCAGCAGGTGGGAGGATTTTTTCTTTTTCAGCTGCTGAATTTCACAATTTTGATCGCCAACATCGGCTCGGGAATCGGATCGCAATTGGCGGCCGCCCGCTTGCTATATGGAATGGGCCGTAACGACGCGCTGCCCAAGGGATTTTTTGGAAAGATCAGCGCCCGGCTGCGCATTCCGCAGAACAACGTAATTTTGATTGGCGCGCTCGCGCTGCTCGGCGCCTTCCTCATTTCCTACGAACGCGGCGCGGAATTGCTGAATTTTGGGGCGTTCATCGCATTCATGGGGGTGAATGCGGCGTCGTTCATGCATTATTTCGTTCGCGCCAAGGAAAAGAAAATTGGCAACTTGCTGGTTCCTGCGCTGGGTTTTTTGATTTGCGGATTTATCTGGTGGAATTTAAGCCCACCGGCAAAGATTGTTGGAACCATTTGGCTGGCGCTGGGGATTGCCTACGGAGCCTGGAAGACTTCGTGGTTCCGCAACGAAATGTCCTTTGATGCTGCGCCTGAACAACAGGTTGAATAAGAGACCAGCGCGTATTTTGTGATCAGAAAATGTTTGTCTGACGCCCCGGAGGTCGAGTGAAGCGGCAAGGTAATAAAGACGCCACGGTGACGATGAGGGATGTGGCCGAAACCAGCGGATTTTCGCCCGCTACCGTTTCGATCGTCCTGAATAATGCGCCTCTGGCTCGCTACATCGCGCCGACTACGAAAAAACGCATCGAGGAGACCGCCAAAAAGTTAGGCTACCGCCCTAACGCGATGGCCCGATTCCTGCGCAGCAAGCGCAGTCACAGTGTAGGCGTGATGATTTTCGATATTACCGACCCGTTTTGCACACCAGTGCTTCGCGGCATCGAAAATGCCCTGTATCAATGTTCCTACGTTCCAATTTTTGCGGACGCGCACAATCAGCGGAATCGCTTCGAGCGTTACCTGGAAATGTTGCTTGATCGTCACATCGAAGCGCTGATCGTGGTTGCCAATTGGCTTTTCGTGGACATTCATCTGCTCGCGGACATCGGCAAACGCAATATCCCCGCGGCCACCATCGGTTGCGAATTGCCTGGCGACACCGTCAGCTCCATCATCGTGGATAACGAAGCGGGTGGGCGCCTGGCGCTTGAGCATCTCTATCAACTTGGCCACCGCAAGATCGCGTTCATCCGCGGGCCAAAGATGCTGTTCGATACGGCCCCGCGCTGGCGAGGCATTCAAAAATTCGCGCAAAGCGCGGGATTTGAGATCGATCCTGCGCTGATT
This sequence comes from uncultured Acidobacteriota bacterium, assembly GCA_963733775.1. Classification (GTDB taxonomy): domain Bacteria; phylum Acidobacteriota; class Terriglobia; order Acidiferrales; family UBA7541; genus Acidiferrum. The sequence continues at coordinate 454,395 of CAVTEE010000010.1, forward strand.
GTGCAGCTCCCGGACTCGCTCGATCCCAATTCGGGCTTCGAAAACGGCCAGCGTTGTACCGACGAATTGCTGCAGAAGAAAAAACGCTTTACGGCTTTACTGGCTTTCGATGATCTCACCGCGTTTGGAGCCATCCGAGCCTTAACCAAGGCTGGTTTGAAAGTTCCGGAACAATGCTCGGTCATCGGCTTTGATGATGTGCCTTTGTCGTTACTCGCCACTCCCTCGTTGACCACCGTCCGCCAGCCCTTGGAAGCCATGGGCGGCCTGGCGGTAAACGTAATCATGGAAGGCGTGAACGCCAACCTGGAAAAGCGCGAAGTAAGCATCGCGCGCCACAGAACGAATCCCGAGCTGGTCATTCGCGAGTCAACTCGCGCTGTCGCGCTTTCCGGTGACGATTAAGCTGCCTCGGCCGGTGATCCTTCGCTTCAGTTCGTGGGCCGTATACATAGAGTTGAAGCAACACCCATTGGACAGGTCGCCCACTTTTATGGTATTACATTTACATAAATGTAATGGAGTGGCCATGGAGTCAGCTATTACCGTCAAGGGTCAGGCTACAATCCCCAAGGCTATTCGCCAACATCTGGGGTTGAAACCCGGAGATCGGGTCAAGTTCTTTGTGCATCCCGATGGCAGCGTGGTTCTCTTGCCGAAACTTTCTGCGGCAGCTCTACGAGGCATCATTAAATCCAGACGCCGGCGGCCTGTAACGATCGGTGAGATGACCGAGGCTGTTGCTGAAGGCGCTGGCGGTGTCGGGCCACGAACGGGCCGTCGGTGATCGGGCTCGACACGAACATTCTCGTCCGCTACCTCACCCAAGACGACCCGATACAGTCGGCGAAGGCACGGGAGATAGTGGAGCGGCGGCTAACTGAGGAAAAGCCCGGCTTCGTCAGCATTGTCGCTATGGTCGAGACCGTGTGGGTTCTTCAGCGTGCCTATGGGCTAAGGCCCCACGAAATTGTCGGTGCCGTCGAACGCATGTTGCAAACAGATGTGCTCGTTGTAGAGAACGAGCAAGAGGTTTTCACCGCCATGATCGCGCTGAAGGAAGGACAGGGCTCGTTCGCCGACGCCGTAATCGCAGCGCTGGGTGCCAGGGTGGGCTGCTCCAGCCACGCTGACATTCGACCGGCAAGCACTGCGACTTCCAGGTTTCGAACTTCCTTAAACGCACGCGGTTCTTCAGGTAAGCCGATCAAATCATTTCGTAGTATCTGTGTTCGCGCGAGCAAGAGGACGCGGCCAGAGTGCGCAAGGCAATTAAAAAAGGCGCGAGCAAAAACTCGCGCCTTTTCCGTCAGTGGATTACTGAATTATTCCTTCGGCAGAAAAACCTCGGAAGGAGTCATAAATTCTACTCGCTGAATTTCGGTAGTCAGGCGAATGCGCTCGAATCGTCCGCGCTTCCCGCCGCTGCCTTCAAAGGTGAGCAGATATTGGTTGTTGAGATGGGTGGAAATCTCGTCGAAATAACTCTTGAGCGTAACCGGAGGCCCAAAACCCAGGAAATAAGCTTCCGCGCCGGTTTCTTCCGATACTTCGCTCAATTCCGATTGCGCGTTATTCACGCGGAAAAATCCACGTCCGACGTGCCCCGCATCAGGAGCATATATCGTCCAGATATTAATGTTGTTCTTCTGCGCGTTTTCGATGGTGGGATCTACGTCAGGACTGATAGGTCCAAAATTCCCGCGGAAATAATCGATACCCGAAGAAATCAACATGATAGAGCGTCTTTGACCTTCTCCCGGCAGTCGTTTAATCAAGTCCCGCAGTTCCAGATAAGGACTGGAAAAGGCGCCAAATCCACCATAAGGAATGCGCAAGGCTTTGGCTGCGAGCGCGTGGTCCTTGGTGAAATCCTGACCCACGATGGCCGCACCGTTGCGCCCGTAAAACACGCCGATATACGTGGTCGGCGGCTGAGCCATCATGAATGCTTTCAGGTCGTTCCATTGGTTGGCGATATTCTGGTCGAGAGAGTCATCGATCAACACCGCGAGAAAAAGGGTTTCTCCCCTGCGCCAATCGGCCACCTGCAACCGTTCCTTGCCTTGATAAAGCTCGACGTCGTCTTTTTTAATCGGCGGCGGTTGGGTGTTTTTCTTGCCTACCGCGGTAACTGTGGTGGTCACCGGTTCGGCAGCCCGAACAACCGTAGCCGTGAAGCCAGCGACCGCTAGTGCGGCAGCCAGCAAAATACTAGTTCTCTGCTTACTCATCGTCTTCATTTCCTCACTCTTTTCTTCCGTCTATCGCATTAGATGCACAAAGTACGCAAATTGGCTTATTCGCTCTGCGTCATATAAGGGTCGATAGAATGTCGAGATTTGGTGGCACAAACACCTGTAGCGTCACGAGCTTAAAGTTGGCATCTGCCGGGAAGTGTGCTGAAATGCCCCCGCCGCACTGCCTGCTGGGAGCCGCTCTCTTGAAAAGCTACATTGGCGCGATTGATCAGGGGACCAGCAGCACGCGTTTCATGGTGTTTGATAAAAGCGCCCGGGTGGTCGCGCTGGCACAGGCAGAACACGAGCAGATTTTCCCGCGGCCCGGCTGGGTGGAGCACGACGCGCTCGAGATTCTGCGACGCACCCGCGAAGTCGTCGCGGAAGGACTGGCCCAGCGCGGCCTGCAGGCTGCCGACCTGGCGGCCATCGGCATAACCAATCAGCGCGAGACTACAGTGGTGTGGGACCGCAAAACCGGCGAGCCCATCTCCAATGCGATTGTCTGGCAAGACACGCGGGTGTCCGAAGACGTGGCGCGATTCGCCGCAAACGGTGGGCAGGATCGCTTTCGCGCCCAGACGGGCTTGCCGCTAAGCACCTACTTCAGTGCGCTGAAGCTCAGATGGCTGCTGGCAAATGTGCCGGGCGCACGCCAGAAAGCTGCTGCCGGCGAGTTGCTCTTCGGCAACATAGACACATTTTTGATCTGGAATCTTACCGGCGGCGCCGCAGACGGAGTGCACGTCACGGATGTAACCAACGCCAGCCGCACGCAACTTTTCAATCTGCAATCACTGGATTGGGATCCCGCGCTGCTTACCGCGTTCGATATTCCTCGCGCCATGCTGCCGCGAGTTTGTTCCAGCAGCGAAATTTACGGCGAGGCCGCGATGATCGAGATCAAAGGGGTGCCGATCGCAGGCATTCTCGGCGATCAGCAAGCGGCGCTCGTCGGGCAGGCTTGTTTCCACCCTGGCGAAGCGAAAAATACTTACGGTACCGGCTGTTTTCTTTTAATGAACACCGGCAAACGGATGGTGCCTAGCAAATGCGGCTTGCTCACCACGGTAGCTTATAAATTTGGCGGCCAGCCTGCCCATTACGCGCTGGAAGGAAGCGTGGCCATCGCGGGAGCGTTGGTGCAGTGGCTGCGCGACAATCTCGGCTTAATCCAGCGCAGCGAAGATGTGGAAACACTGGCGCGCACCGTGAGTGATAATGGCGGCGTTTATTTTGTGCCGGCGTTTTCCGGATTGTACGCGCCGCACTGGAAAGAGAGCGCGCGGGGGGTGATTGCGGGGCTCACGCGCTACGCGAACAAAGGCCACCTCGCGCGTGCCGTGCTGGAAGCCACCGCTTATCAAACGCGCGAAGTCGTGGAAGCCATGGAAGCCGACTCTGGAATTGCGTTTGCCAATCTGCGGGTGGATGGCGGAATGGTGGTCGATGAATTGTTAATGCAGTTCCAGGCTGACATTTTGCGCCGCGAAGTTTTGCGTCCGGTGATTCAAGAAACCACCGCGCTGGGCGCCGCTTACGCCGCTGGACTAGCCGTTAAGTTTTTTTCGGGGCTTGAAGAGCTGCGTGCCAACTGGGCAGTGGCCCGCACCTGGAAACCAAGCCTCGACGAAGCGAATCGCGAACAGCTTTACAGGCAATGGAAAAAGGCCGTGGTTCGCTCATTGGACTGGGCCGATTCGTAGATTTAATACGCACAAGGAGATTCAATGACCATGCCGTCGCCTCTGCTCGGCGAATTTCTTGGCACGCTGATTATGATTTTGCTGGGCGACGGCGTGGTTGCTGCCGTGCTGCTGAAACGTTCGAAAGCGGAGGGTAGCGGTTGGATGGTTATCACCGCGGGCTGGGCCTTCGCCGTCATGGCTGGAGTATTCGTGGCACTTGCTTGCGGAGGTGAAGCAAACTTGAATCCCGCGGTCACGCTGGGCCTGGCGGTGCGCACAGGAATCTATGGCAAGTTGCTGCCTTTTTTTGTGGTGCAATTGCTCGGCGGAATCGCGGGAGCGGTGCTCGTGTGGCTGCAATATCTTCCGCATTGGCGTGAGACGGAGGATACTTCCGCTAAACTTGGGTGCTTTTGCACCTCTCCGGCGATCCGCAGCTTTGTGCCAAACCTGCTGAGTGAAATCATTGCCACCTTTGTTTTGATATTTGTTATTGGTGCGATCTATTCGCGGCTGGTGTTTGCCAATGGCCCGGCGCCGGGATTTTTGGCGGTATATCTCGTTTCGAGTTTGGTATGGGGAGTCGGGCTTTCGCTGGGCGGCTCCACGGGTTATGCCATCAATCCCGCGCGGGATCTGGGGCCACGCATCGCGCATGCGATTTTGCCGATCGCAGGCAAAGGCGGGTCCGATTGGAGCTACGCTCCGGTGCCCATCCTCGGGCCGCTACTAGGTGGAGCGTTGGCGGGACTGTCGCTGCGGCTTCTCAATATTTGAAATATGATCTGAATTCGTAAAATGAATCCTGCCCGCTCCATCTTGCTGGCTGCTTCACAGAACGCCTGGCTGCGCAATCACGCGGCCAGGCACAAATTTGTGCGCCGCGCCGTTTCGCGATTCATGCCTGGCGAAGAACTCCGCGACGCGCTGGCCGCCGCGCAGCGTTTGCAAACCAAAAATATCGGAGCAATCTTCACGCGCCTGGGAGAAAACATAAGGGACGAAGCCGAAGCGCGCAGTGTAACCGACCATTACCTGGAAGTTTTGCGCAGCGTCCACGAACAACAACTGGACGCGGAAGTATCGGTGAAACTCACACAGTTGGGACTCGACTTGTCTCCCGAGCTTTGCTACGGCAATTTGAAAACCATCATCCAGCAGGAAGTTCCGCGGCGCGTGGTGTGGATCGACATGGAAGCCAGCAATTACGTAGATACCACGTTGCAGCTTTACCGGCGCGCCGTAGGCGAGTTTCCCAACGTGGGTGTGTGCCTGCAAGCGTACTTACATCGCACGAAAGACGATCTGGCGACGCTGTTGCCCTTGCGGCCGTCGATTCGCCTGGTAAAAGGCGCTTACAGCGAGCCGCCGGAGATTGCGTTCCCGGAAAAGTCGCGCGTGGATGAAAATTATTTTTTGCTCGCCAAGGAAATGCTGCTCGCAAAAAAGGCCGAGCCAAAAATCCGCGCGGCGTTTGGAACGCACGACGTGGTACTGTTGCGGCGCATATCAAAATTTGCCGCCACCAGCGACGTTCCGAAGCCCGACGTCGAAATACAGATGCTCTACGGCATCCAGAGTGGTGAGCAGGAACGTCTCGCGCGCGAAGGGTATCGTTCAAGAGTTTTGGTGTCCTACGGCATCCATTGGTATACCTGGTTTATGCGGCGCTTGGCGGAACGGCCGGCAAATTTGTGGTTTGTCGCGCGCAACCTTGTTAATTTTCGCTAAAGACTTACGAAACGGCAGTTACTAAGTTTTGCAAAAGCACTTCGCAAGATATGGCTTCCAGCAAGTCAAAAACGCCGCGTGAGCTCATGCCGTCAGTTCCGGCCGCAGCCGTCATGAGTTTTCTTAAAGACACGCGAGGCCTGCTGACCTGGACAACTCGTGACTTGGCCGAAACGCTCGACATCCCCGCAAGCGAGGCCGCCAAAGTAATCACCATCATGGAAATGCAAGGCTATGTAAAAGCTGCGCAAGCCGCTCGTGAATGGTTCACTACGCCCGCGGGACAAACCGTTTCAGGATCGAAGCTGCCGCACTACACGCCGGAGCGCGTCGCAGCCGCGTTGGCCGGTCTGAAGGAACGCATCGCCGCGGCTCGCAAGGATTTTAAATCGCCTTTTAAAATCTCCGCAGCCGTGGCGTTCGGCGATTTTCCCAGTGGCCGCGCGCGCGTGCAGGCTCCCGACGTGGGCATCGAACTTGTAAAGCGCACGTCTGACGCAGGCGCAAAGCCTTCAGCTACGGAGGCCAAAGCGCGCAACGTCTTCCTGAAACAACTGCGTGGCAAAAATACTCCGCTCAACGTTCAGCCCTACCAGGAGTGGATGAGCAAGCGTTCACATCAAAAACTGTTGCGCCCTTGAACAGGTCAAGCGGTGACGATCCTGGAGGGAGTTATGCAAATCGGCCAAGGCCCCAGCGCGCAAATGCTCGTTTGCGCCGCAAAAATGGCGTGCTAACATATCGGACTGTTCGGAACAGCCCGAGGCAAAATGACCAAAAAACCGAAGACTATCAAACCTGGCGTTGTACAAAAAATCATCGAGCCGCGCGTCCCGCATGAGAAGGAAATGGCCGAAATCGCCATTGAAGGTGCCGATCACCTATATCGCGAGATTCGTATCGAGAACACCCTGGAAGATGATAAGGGCAAGGCAGTTAAGCTAAAACCCGGAGCCCAAGTGGAAGTTACCGTGGAAGCTGATCCAAAGGAAACTGCGCCAGTCAAGTAGCCGCCACATTGCCCGATTTTCAGCCACGAAGACAGGATTTCGCTCGAGGTAGTTAGGCTGAGGCCCGGCTCGCCTTCTCCTCTGCTTTAGTCTGCCTGTCCGCAACATCTGGGGCTTTTTCACCTTTTGCCTTTGCATCTGGCTCACCCTCTGCCGCGGCAGCATCTTCGATGACTGCATTGAGTTCCGCGCCAAACAATAGCGAAGCACCCGAAACGTAAAACCACAGTAAAAGAATGATGACGGCGCCAAGCGATCCGTAGGTCGCGCTGTATCTGTCAAAAAAGTGTAGATACGCTTTCAACGCAAACGACGCGGCCAGCCACAAAGCCACTCCAGCGATAGCCCCCGGGGTTATCCAGTGCCACCTTTGCTCCTTCACGTCCGGCGCAAAAAAATAGACCAAAGCAAAACCAAGCAACACCAGGACGATGGCGACCGGCCACTGCGCGATTTTGATAACGATCTTCACGATCCCGCCGGAAAACGCCTCGGCCGTAGGCCCACCAGCAAGCACGATGGCCACTGCGCCGATAAGAAGAATCGCTACTGCCAGCGTGAGTCCAAGCGCGACCGCGTTCCTTCTAATAAAGGAGCGACCCTCATGAACTTCGTATTCCGCGTTCAGCGTGTCCATAATGGCTGACATTCCCGCGGAAGCAGACCACAGCGAAAAAACGAGCCCTATCGACAATTTGGAAATGGAGTGTGCCTGGTCAACTTCCGTGAGGGTCTTCTGTACTAAGGTGGAAGCAGAACCAGGGAGTAAGTTTCCTAAAAAGTCGAGCACCGCCTCTTGAACGTGCGCGCCCTTGCCCGCAAAGACTCCCAATACCGCGATGACACATATCAAAAGGGGAAACAAAGCCAGGAAGAAATAATAAGCCAGCTGCGCGGAGCGTCCGAATACATCATCTTCGCCGGCTTCTTTCCAGGTGCGCTTGAATATCTCGGACCAACTGATAGACGAAGGCTTAACGATGGCCGGCATAAAAATATCGCACCCTTGTAGCCGCGCTACCGGCAGATAATTTCAAGCTCGAGGGAAGACAATACACACAGCACGGTCCCTCTCAGCTTGAGGCCGCATCATCCCTCAAGACTTCCGCGCGATTCCATCATGGATTGTGGGTAATGTTCAGTTTATACTCCTGTACCGAATAGCGCGGTATTCAGGAGATCGATAAGAGTTCAAGCGCACCGGCAAATCCCCGTAGGCAGACGACACACCCCCAGTCATCTCGACTGCCCCGTATGCGACGAACTTTAACAATTCATTGCCCTAAGCGTCATAAAAACCGCGTATTCGGTTGGACTTGATTAAATCAATCACTCTGGAGGAACAGGAATGCCTGGAATAAAACTTTGTCTTCGCGCGTTCGGCTGCGGGCTGCTTGCCCTCGGTCTCACTTGGTCAGCCCATGCCCAGTGCCGGCTCAACTCCCCGTCAGGAAAAATTAAGCACGTGGTGTACGTGGAATTCGACAACGTCCACTTCACCCGTGACAACCCCAACGTGCCTTCCGACCTGGAACAGATGCCTAACCTCCTTAACTTTATTGCGAAAAACGGGACGCTCGATACCGGCGATCACGCTGTGCTCATCTCACATACCGCCAACGATATCCTCACCACGCAAACCGGACTTTATTCCGACGACGATGGAATCTTCATCTCCAATAGCTTCGGTGTTTTTGGACCCACCGGCTCCGGCCTGTTCCCTTCTGCCTTCTTCTACTGGACGGATCTAGTGTCTGATATCAATTCGGCGACCGCGGACAACTCCTTTGCGCTCACAACCCCTTCCGGCCAGAATGTTCCGGCTCCGTGGGTACCTTTCACCCGCGCGGGTTGCGACGTCGGCGCCTTTTCCACCGCCAACATCGTTCTAGAACGCGCACCCTTCGACGTAAAGAAGGTTTTCGGTGCTACTTCTTTGCAAGCTTTGGACCCCAACCAGACCAACAATTACATCGGTGTAGCCATCCACTGCGCTATCGGCAGCCCAATCTGCGTCTCTCAGCCTCCGGACCAAGTCGTACCCGTAGCGGATTTGCTCCCGAGCGAACCGGGTGGATATGTCGGCTACCAGGCCCTCTTCGGTCTGAAATACATCAATAACGTCCTTGGTGTTGTCACTGGTTACGACGGGAAGGCAATCACCGGATTCGGCCAGCTCAACTTCAATCCGCAACCGGCTCAGACGCTAGCGGTCGTTGAAACCATGTTGAAGAAAGGCATTCCCGTGGTGTTCGCGTACATCGCGGATGCTCACGACAATCATGAAGGCGCCGGTCTCAGCAAGGAATCCACCTTCGGCCCCGGTGAAGCTCCGTATGTGAAGCAACTCAGCGACTACAACGCCGCCTTCGGAACATTCTTTGCTAACCTCAAAGCTGCCGGAATCGACCAAAGCAACACGCTCTTCATCTTTACCCCCGATGAAGGCGACCATTTCTCAGGCGCCGCTCCCAGCCCCGCAAATTGCGACGGCGTAAACGTTCCATGCACTTACGGAGTAAATGGTGTTGGCGAACTTGACTACGACTTAAGTCTTGCAGTTGCAAACGCCGGAGTCAAAACAGCGTTCACCTTCCACACCGACGACGCCGCCACCACTTATGTACAAGGCAATCCGGATCCCAGCTCACCAGCCGTCCGCACCCTTGAAAAAACCATGGCCAGCCTCAACACTGTCAATCCGCAAACCGGCGTGGCGGAAAGTTTGCTGGGCACCGGTCTTGGGCCCAGTTTGCAAGGAGCCATCGTTGATAAAACGGGTCAGAAGCTCCTGCATATGAGTTCCGCATCGGACCCGAATCGCGATCCGACCTTCACCTTTTTCGGCGATCCAAACTTCTTCTTCGAGACCACCGGCAGTCTGAGCTCGATTGTTGGCACGGGATTCGCCTGGAATCACGGAGACATTCAGCCAGAGATCGCCCGTACTTTTATTGGCATGGTTGGACCCGGGGTGCGCCCCATCGGCGTGACGCAGCCCACTGATTTCTTCACCGACCACACTGACGTTCGCCCGACGATGATGTATCTGCTGGGCCTTACTGACGACTACCAACATGACGGGCGGGTGATCCTCGAAATGCTCGATCCGAACACGCTCTCCGGCACCCTGCACGCTCATTCTCATACGCTGCTTGAACTTGGACAGATCTACAAACAAATCAACGCGCCTTTCGGCTCTCTCGCGCAAAGCACTCTGACTGTCTCCACTTACGCCATCGAGAGCACTTCTCAAGGCGACACAATTTATACCAACCTTGAAAATCGCATCGCGTCCTGGACCGCCCAACGCGATGCCCTGGCCACCAAAATTAAACAATTGCTTTCCCAAGCGCAGTTCAGCGGCCTCGCCATCAACGAACAGCAGGCCAAACAACTCATTAGTTTGAGTCAGGCACTTCTGGATCAGGCTAGCGCCTGCGCCTCAAGTCCGGCGGCCTGCGCTAACTAAGCTACGGACAGCAGTCATCTCGAACGTTTAAGCTGCAGTGAACGAGGGCAGATGGGTTCTCGCAGAACCCCTTGCTCTCGTTCTTTTTTTCTGTAGAAGTTGTTCAAATATTTGGGGCGCAACATCAGGGACAATGCGCCATCAAATACTGGGTTCGCGGAGTGAATTGAATCTTTTACGCCACGGCCCTACACCGACTAGGGAATAAAAGGAAAACAAAAAGGCCCAACCACTCCGAAGAGCAGTCGATAAGGCACTGCCAGCGGTGGCGAGTGACCCGGTGTTTGGCACGGGTTCGCCAGGCATGATGCTCGTGCTTCGCAGAAGGCTAAGTAGTAGTCGTGCTCTAAAGGTCGAATAGCTCGAATCGCTATCTGTCGGCTATCCTACATTCGCCGAACAGCCTCTTCGGTATGTTATAACTACCGCGCTCATGGCCCTCCGAATCCTGGTCGCCGATGACAACGAAGTAGTGCGTTCCTTAATTGTAAGAATTCTTAAGGAGAATTCTTACGTCGAAGTAGTGGGCGAATCCATCAACTACGCACAAACGTTGGAACTGACTGGCTCGCTCAAGCCGGACGTTGTAATTCTGGATCTGATGATGGCCGACGAGGACGCCTTCACCCACGAGGCAATAAAATTACATTTGTTGCACAACACCAGTTGCATCCTGGCAATTTCCGTTTGGAACGATGACGACGCACACCGACGTGCCGAGAGCCTGGGCGCAAGAGCGCTGATAGACAAAGCCTGCCTTTATGTCGAACTGAATCGTTGGATTGAGTCCCTTTGCGGTTAATGGACCGTCGGGCCTTGGACACAAAGACGAGAATTAGAGCAACTCTTGTTTCGCCGTTCAGTGGCAAGTCTCAGCGCGCGTTCTCGTGACCGATGCTGTGACCTGATTCAGATTCCGGCCACAATCCCAGCAGCAAGGCACCACTTACGCCCGCATACATGGCCACCCATGGGATCACCGGAAAGTGATAGCGGGCATTTCCAAAGAACACCAGGCAGATCGCGGTGAAATAGAGGATGACATAAACTCCCAGCCGATAGGGCCTGCTTCCATTGCGGACCGCCCTCCAGCAAAATAACGCCAAACCCAGCACGAAAAAATAATAAAGCTCTGCCCAGACCCTCAATGCCACGTACAACAAATGCATGGTCCGGGATAAATCAGGAATCATGCCCATGGTGTAGTAAAAACCATCGACGTCCGAGCGGTATAAATAGAAAACCTTCTTGGGCCACAACGAAAGAACACGCAGCGGATGTTGCTCGATGTAGTTGATCCCGACTTGTCTGGCCCTCGCTTCCCGGGCTACTTCTTTCCCATCGAACATCTCTTCGCCCTTAGACCGCAAGTCGCCCAACAGCGAGTCTACGTTGTCGTCCCAGATATGTTTTCCGGTGGCATAAGGATTGTTGGCTTGCATTAGCACGATCCCGCCATTCGTGGATAGCAGCGGTTTTCCCATCACCCGGTCATTGCGGATCATCCAGGGCACCAGGCACGCCGCGATAACCAGGAATACGATGATTGCTGACTGCAACAAAGCTTTAATATTCTTGGAGAAGATCACCAAAAAAAGCAGCGGAAGAAAGATGAGTTGCGGCTTCGTCAGCGTGGCCACTCCCCAGCAAAGCCCCGCGGGAATCAATAGCCCTATGCGCCCCGAGGCGCGCATGAGCTGCAGCCCACCCAACATCACCAGAAATACCACGAAAATTTCCGTGGCGAGCAACGATGTGTAGGCAATGTGGTTGGGATAAAAGCACAAAATGGCCAGCGCGATTCGGCCTGAATATTCGGAATGAAATATTTCTTTGGTAAACGAATACGTCAAGGCAATTATGCCCATGTACATCACGAGGTTGACCAGCTTCGCAAGCAACACAGAGGGACCAAATATCGAAAAAAGCACACCCAGAAATCCCGGGTACCCAACTGGCCAATAAGCTGTCGGGCGGCCGTCCACCGCATACCCCACGCCGTTTGCTATGCTGACGGCGCGCTCCTGGTACCACACGAAATCGCTCACTTGATCAGCTCTAACGAGCCATATCCAAAGAAGTCGCAACACCACGCCTGTCAGCAGGCATCCGGGCACGAAATACGGATGCTGTATCAGTTTGCGTAGTGACGTTTTCAGCTTTTCCATTGGCACATGCTACCTCGATTGGCGCTGTCTCCATGAGGCCACCGCCCAGGCGGTTACAGAATGGTACCCACTTCCGCGTGCTAGTCGAGCACGTTGACACTACAGCGATCCGCTTTCAGTTCTAGTTAGTGGGTGTTTAGTCCCTGGGAACGTGGGAGAGACGGGACATTTTTTCGGATTTTCTCATGAGTGACCGACCTGAGACATAGGTAACAGATCGTACCGGACACACAGGTTACACTTTTTCCCCTTTGGGGGGAGTGATGCCTTGGAAGGAATGTTCGGTAATCGATGAGAGACTGCAATTTGTGGCTCGCGGGCGAGCCGATGGCGGAACTTTGCAGGGAGTTTGGAATTGCTCGGAAGACCGGTTACAAGATTTTCGATCGCTATCAGGAATGCGGCCTTCAGGGGCTGACGGATAGAAGTCGCCGCCCCTACCGCTATGCTCATCAGCTTCCTTTTCAGGTGGAGAATTTTATTGTCAACGTGAAACGCGAGCACAGCAGTTGGGGCGCCCGCAAAATCCGCGAGCGTCTCCTCCGCAGATTCTCGGGCATCAAGATCCCCGCCAAAAGCACCATTCATGCGGTGCTGGATCGCCACCGCCTGGTGGAACGAAGAGGCCGAGTGCGCCGCCGTGCGCAGGGAACGGCTTTATCTTCGGGTCACCAACCCAATGATTTGTGGTGCACCGACTACAAAGGAGAATTCTTGCTGGGTAATCGTCAGTACTGTTATCCACTGACGGTCACCGATCTCGGAAGGCCTGAAATTTATCACCATGGAATACGTCGACGGCGAGGCATTAACCGACCTCCTGCGCCGTCGTGGCGGCAAACTTCCGGCCGGGGAGGTCGGTGTCATCATTGAAAATGTATGTGTGGCGCTGGAGTCCGCACACGCCGAAGGTGTTGTTCATCGCGATTTGAAGCCCGGAAATATTATGCAAGACCAGCAGGGCCGTATCGTGGTGATGGACTTCGGTCTGGCCCACTCGGCAGGCCTTGGAATGGACCGCGCCATTGTTGAGTCGCCTGGCAGCGTCCCGGGAGCAGACTCAAGAAATCTCAATGCCGGAACTTTGATCGGTACCCTAAGCTACATGTCTCCGGGGCAGGCCAGGCGCGATGAGGTTGACGCGCGCTCAGATGTGTATTCGTTCGGTCTCATTCATCGATTTCACCAAGGAATGAATTCAACCTTGCCGTAATAAAAAAAATTGGTGGACGTGACCGGAATCGAACCGGCGACCCCTTGCTTGCAAAGCAAGTGCTCTCCCAGCTGAGCTACACGCCCACCGCCGAAACGATTATTCATCTTAACGCGTTTATACGCCTTCGTCATACTAACTCGCACTAATAGTCTATGCCGTCAGAAGGGTCAAAAACCTGTCATGCTCCGTGCATCATGCGATTGAGTAAACCCGTTCGATTATCATGAATCAAATAATTTTTGCCTTCCTGGGTGAGCATTGGTTGTCCGAAGGTTCATGCAGCAAGAGACAAGCTTGGTTCGAGCACCACGTTCGCAAGCACAATGCGAGGCAGAGTGTAATTCTGACCAATTCCCTCGACAGGATTTGTTCTCCATTACACCGTCTCTGCTAAACCCGATCACGAAGCTGGTGTTGACGCCCAAAGAAACGCCGGAGGGTCGCTGTCTCGAAGTCACAGAGACGTCGGGCTGTTTAAAATTTCCTGTTTTCCCTGCTCAGGGTCGCTGATTAGAACGTCGCCGAACTCCTGAGACGCTTGAATAAGGAATTTTCGTATCTGCTCCTCAGAGATTGCACGTGCTTTCGGCGCCGGCTTCGCAGGGAATTGTTGGTCAATCTCAGCCAACCCAGTTTCCAAGGTTGCAAGCTCAGCGGAAGTAGCGGGGAAAACGATTTCGTTTCACTCAACTTAACGCGCGATGCGGCGCCTTGACAGCGCGAGCGGACGGTGGCCTCCCCTAGCAATGAAGGCATTCGTTTTTCATGCGCGGCTTATCGTCGCGACTGGGTAGCAAAGGCCTAATCCACAAGAAGTAATCGAAATGTAAAGGAAAAACGCAAAACCGTTGTTTAACTTAGGCCAACTCGTAGCAAGTCTTCTTCCGGAATTTTGCTCCAATCGAAGAAAGACCTATTCAGTTTGGAAAAAAGTTTTCGCCTTTTAACCAGATAGCGCTCTGGAAGTCGCGCTTGCCTGACTTTCCGCGTCCAACCGTCCATCTCTAACAATGCTGGCCCTGTCAAATCCTTTTTTGAGCACACGTCTTCCCTTTCACCTAAAAGAGTTTTTGTCTTTCGTTCTTTTTCGGTTTCTTGCTTCTACGCATCGACGACCACGGCTCGTTCGTAATCTGTCGGGCAACTTCAGTTGGACCCAGCCATTTCCCCGATCAAAAAAACCTCGACCATGATTACTAGTTCAAACCCTTTGCAGGGAGCGGCATGCCCAATCTTGTGGACGACGTCCTACTTCGTGCCATGGACGGTTCCGAGCTTTCCCGCGTTCGAACCGAATTCAACCAACTGCGAATATTGCCAATTGTTGCGCCGCATCCAGTGTAACCGGAAAAAAAGTTTTCTGGCCATGGCCATTTTGGCAATTCTTTTTTCCCGGCGCATCATCAGGTGCATATACCGACGTCGCCAATCTGCATTGCACCGTGCGGCCGCTTGTGCTGCTTCCACCAGCGAGAAGCGCAACGTGAGATGAATCACCTTACCCGCAAGAGCGAGTCGATTGTCTGAAGAGCGTTGAACAGTCTTAGCTCTTGGTCCGAATGGCCGAATCGCTTCCGTACAAAATCACAGTGTCGGCTCATGAAGATGGGTCGACCTTGACTGAATGGCGCGTCTAGAAACACTAATCTACACCCACTTTGGAGACGAGGAGTGGGCTTCTGATCGTATCCGTCCACCCTCAAAGCGCGACGGGGGTAAAACGGTACGTGCCCGGCAAGACGTAAGCTCTGTCTATTCAACGGTTCTGAAACCGAAATCTGTTCAGCGAAGCAGACGATCCTGAGAAGCTGCCTAAATGCGTATAGCCCTTTGATCGTGTCCAAGTCCTCCCGAAAGACGGGTCCTAACTCCGCATGAGTCGCGGTTACCCATATCACAATACTAAAATCACTTGATTGCATAACAATGTCGGCTCCTCGACCCGAGTAAACTGTGGTTGCTTAACGACCATAGGCTCGGGAGAAAGGAGCCGAACATGATGATTATAGGCGTAGATTACCACCCGAGCTTTCAGACAATTGCATTTTTAATGGAAGAGACAGGTGAGTGTGGTGAACAAGAACTGAAGCACAGTGATGGACAAGCAGAGAAATTCTATCGAGACCTGAAGCAGCGAGGAATCTGCGTGCGGGTAGGTATGGAGGCTACCGGATATTCACGCTGGTTCGAGCGGCTACTCGCGGAATTAGGTTTCGAGCTGTGGATCGGCGATCCCGCAGAGATCAAGGCCAAGCGAGTGAAAAAACAGAAGACCGACCGCAACGATGCGCGACTCCTGCGCAGACTGATGCTGGAAAATAACTTCCCGCAAATCTGGGTACCTAGCCCAGAGAATCGGGATCTGCGACAACTGTTGTGGCACCGGCATCGGTTGGTGCAGATGCGCACGCGGATCATGAATCAACTGCAGGCATTGGCCATGAACGAGGGGTATCGCTGGAAGAAAAAACTGTTCAGGGAACAGGGACGAGCACAGTTGGAGAAGCTCACGTTGGCTCCTTGGGCCAGTCGGCGCCGGCGAGAGTTATTGGAGTTGCTGGACCGCATGAATCCGACCATTGAGGAGTTAACCGCAGCCGTCGAGCGGGAAGCCAGGAAGCAACCCGAGGTGCTGCGACTGATGACGCATCCTGGCGTGGGTCCGCTTACGGCACTCGCCTTCGTGCTGATCATTGGAACTTGGGAACGTTTTCCACGCGGCAAGCAGATCGGCAACTACGTGGGGATGATTCCGAGTGAGGACTCCAGTGCTGGCAAGCAACGGCTGGGGCACATCAGCAAACAGGGCAATTCCTTGTTGCGCTTCTTGCTGGTGGAGGCGGCCCAAGCAGCAGCGCGGGTCCATCCGGACTGGCGACGTCGGTACATTCACCTGGCGATGCGTCGGCACAAAAGCATTGCCAAGGTAGCGATGGGGCGCAGGCTGGCAATCCGGTTGTATTGGATGTGGCGGAATGGCTGTGAGTATTCACCGTCGTTAGAGTTCGGTTCGTACGCGGGACAGCTCGGAACCGGACATGGTGTGCGGTAAGACACCGTCCACTTGATTGGGCATCCCGCTCCCTGCAAAGGGAGTTTGAACTAGTAATCATGGTTGAAGTACGGATCGAAGAGATGTTTGGGTCGGACTGAAGCCGATCGAAAGATTACGAACGAGCCGTGGTCGTCGAAGCAGAGGTCAAAGAAGAACAAAGAAGACGACTCATCGGAGTGAACGGCGTAGTGTGCTCAAAAAGGATTTGACAGGGCCGACATTGTTAGAGATGTCTGGTTTAGCACATTGATCAGGCACTTGAAGTCGTTCAGCTGCAACACGCGTCCACGATTGATGCAGGCCAATGCTCCCCTGTCGCCCGACATAGTGGTGAGGCCGGCTGCGTCATCAAGCAATTTGTCCGGCTATTGAAACACTGCCAACTCCTGCTACAATTTGCGCCGAAAACTCAATGAGTGGAGCTTCCGCCAATGATCCTGGACGCTCAAACCTCCCGAATCACCCAACTCACGCGAGGCAAGATCCGAACAATATCGTCGTGGCACTTAGCGAACAAGAACATTAATCGGTCGCTGAGGTGAGAAATGCATGCTTTCCTTAAGGTCCGGTCGTGAATGAGAAGTTATATTTTCGACTCGAGATTGGCTCTCGTACCGACGTAGGCCGGGTCCGGAAAAATAATGAAGATGCCTGCCGGGCTTTATCTCCTCTAAATTTGTTTATTATTTCAGACGGTATGGGAGGTCAGTCACACGGAGAAACAGCCAGCGCGATAGCCGCCGATACCATCACGACGCAATGTTCAATGACTTCAGCGTCCGATGAGGCCTCGACTGACGATGATGTTCAAGGCCGGGATTACTCCGAAAAGACGAAGCGTCTGGCTAACGCTGTTCGACTCGCCAATCGCGACATCTATCGGGCAGCGCTTAACGACTTGCAGTTTCGTGGTATGGGCGCCACCGTGGTTGCTGCTTGGCTGGAAGGTTCTTCTTTGAGTCTGGTGCATGTGGGCGACAGCCGCGCTTATTTGTTTCGTGGCGGAGTACTGCAGTGCCTTACCGCAGATCATACCCTGGTCGCCGAGCAAGTGAGACGCGGACTCATTGCGCCAGAACAAGCCCATCTGAGCAAGATGCAAAACGTGCTGATCCGAGCTTTAGGAATTCAAGAACAAGTGGTATTGGACGAGGCTGAATATTCACTCCTCGATCAGGACGTCGTATTGCTTTGTAGCGATGGATTGACACGTATGGTTAGTGATGCGGAGCTTACCAAGGCTCTTATGGGGGCTGATGATGCTCAGACCATCGCAGACCATCTTGTCTCGCTCGCAAACTCGCATGGCGGGGAAGACAACGTAAGCGTGATTGTAGTGCGCTTAAAGAGTTGACCTGAATGTTTGAAAGAGCTACCGGTTGACTGCGCTTCGCACGCGAGATTTTCACTGGAGCAAGCTTCGGCGGACCCACTAAAAGCTATAGGACGCGCCAACCAATGGTACAACGGTAGAGCGCAGACCGCCATCGTCTAATTTGATCAGCGCGTTGCCTGTGCGTACTAAATGGGCTTTGCCTTCCCACAGCATTTCACGGCAATCTTGTAAAACGGCTGGAGGTACCGGTGCATCCTTGACATTTCTAAGTGACTGTATAGACTCCCCCGCAAGCACAGGTGACGGTCACTTAAGTCATCAAAATGTTCCCACCGAACGACCTCCAAAATGCGCTCAGGAGGGAAAGAAGGAGGCAGGATGCCTAAACTTACCCTCTCGGGGGTTTTTCTCGCGCTTCTTTTTCTGGCAAATGGAACCGCCTCGGCGCAGAGCTTATGTCCCCTCAACGGCACTACTAGCAACAAGCTCGTGTGCGTGCTCCCACAGGTGTATGGGCCTTTTGGGCTTGGGCCGGGTCAAGGCGCACCGCTGCTCTTCAACAAGCATCAGTCGCATTTCCAGGGTAATTTCCTCACCAGTCTTGATCCGATCAACGAAGCTGTGGGCATCCAGGTGTCACAATTGCCGACGGCTTCGCCCTCATCCGGCATTACCTTTACGTACGATTCTGCACTGAAGACGTTTACGCCTTCGTCCGAGGAGACCCTCGGACCAATTCTCGGGGAGCGTGCGGGCACGATTGGCCGACGGAAACTCTACGTTGCTTTCAGCTTTCAGTACTTTGATTTCGATACAATCGACGGGCAGAATTTGAGCAATCTTCACACGGTGTTCCAACACGCGCCTTTCCTGCCGCCGTTTCCGACAGGATCGGGAATTGTATCCTGCCCCAACACAACTGGACTGACTATGCAGAATGGATATGCAAACGCGACGGGCGTCGCTCCCTGCTTTGTACGTGATTTCGTCAGTTCAACGGTTAACATAGGTCTCAAAGTACATCAATATACGATTTACGCGACCTACGGGATCACTTCGCGTCTCGACGTCTCCGTAGCAATTCCGTTTCTGAATGTGGAGACGAGCGTCGGTGCGGAGACGACGATTACTTCGAATTCTGTTCCACCGGTGGATCCGGTGAATTTCCCCGGCGGGGTTTTTCATGCGTTCAATCCGGCGACGGTTCCCACCTGTCCCCAGTTGCCGCTGACCACGCCCTGTTTACACGCTACTTTCTCTAATTCGGGGACCGCGACAGGGATTGGAGATGTACTCCTCCGCGGAAAATACGAGGCTTACAAAGGGGAGCACCTGGGTGTGGCTCTGGGCGTGGATGTCCGGGTACCGAGCGGGGACGCGGAAAATTACCTGGGCTCCGGTGCCACGGGCGTCAAGCCGTTTGGCGTCGTCTCCTACACGGCTCGGGTTTCGCCGCACGCCGAGATCGGGTACGAGGTGAACGGTAACTCGATCCTGGCGGGAAACTTTGTGTCTGTCTCGGCGAATACCAAGGGTTCGATTCCCAATCGGTTCATCTACATTGTGGGCGCCGATGTAGCCGTCACAAAGCGCTTGACGGGCGCATTTGATATCTACGGACAGCGCTTGTTCAGTGTCCCGCAGCTTTCTGCCTCCACGTATACAGATCTGGGCAGCTGCAGCGACGTGAACTGCGACGTCCTAACGCCGGGGACGACGCATCCAAACTTGGTCGTCGCAAAGACGGACTACAACATCACAAGTGCATCTCTCGGGCTAAAGTTTCGAGCGTTCCGCCACCTGGTGCTCACGGGCAACGTGCTGTTGAAATTAGACGACGCCGGTCTCCGCTCCAAGGCCGTTCCTCTAGTGGGCGCAGCTTACAGCTTTTAGCTGTTGAGCGGCCTGCCGGAAGAGAGAGCTAAGCTAGGAAGAGAGATTGTCCTTCAAACTCGGGCCGGCGTGGGAACAAACTCATCGACCGATTCAAAGAAGTGACGTCAGCTCCGATTCGAACGCACTTGTGTATTCAAACCCGACGACTTTTTTCCGGAGTATTCCTTCGCGGTCGTATAGCATCGTTGTCGGTAATCCTTCAATGCCGCCGAACTTCTGCTTCAACTTATCAACCGCGACGGCCATGGGATAACGGACTCCTATTCTTTTTGCGAAAAGAATTGGATCTTCGGTATCGGCCATAGTGTCGAATTTGAGGCCAATGACGGCAAATCCGCGAGGGCCGTAGCGGTCTGCCAGTTTCTGATAGCCCGGCATCTCTTTCTTGCAGGGCTGACACCATGTCGCCCAAAAATCAATGAGTGCCACTTTGCCCCGAAGGTCAGCCGAGGAAATATCTCGACCCTGCAAGTCTTTCACGAAGAACTCGGGCAGGCGGGAGCCGATTTCACCTGCCGCGCTTACAAGCTCCTGCGGTTGCGGGCGCCCCGACCGATGCTGATTGCATCCGGCGAGCCCAATCACCGCGAGGCTCAAAAATAGCAGACTCTGACTTAGCATCTATTCTTTCTTCTGTACATTGAGAATCAGTAGCTTCAGGGGAGCCGAAAGGTCCGGGATCTCCTCCCCGGCAGGTTTCCTGTATAACTCACCATAAAGCGTAACGATCGTGGCGGAGTTTACAAGCGGTTCAAGCCCCTTCAGTAAATTATTCGGCGCAATCGCGAACGATTGATTCGGCTCAACCTGAAAGGCAAAATTTCCCGAAGAGTCTTTCACGATTCTTCCGCTTCCGGTCATATCCATCTGTGCGACAGTCACACCGCTGTCATAAGTGGCTTTCAGAATCTGCGCAGGGGCAATCTGCCCGTCTTCTTTGGGCATGATATCAACTTTTCCGTCTATCAAGGTTACTTCGACTTTTTGAACGCCAGACTGGCGCCCGAGGTGTTTCTTCACCCCATATGCTCAAAAGTTGCACGTCATGCCTTCGACTCGCATTTCGATGCGCTTGACCTGCGCCTTCGATGACGACAGAAGCACGGAACCAAACAAAAATAGCAACGCGAGTTTTCTTGTGTTCACCGTTCCTCATCCTCCTCGGAAACCTGGCTGACAACTTGATTTCGGCATCAACAACGCGGATTCGCTGGCTCTTAATGATGAATCCGGAACTGCTGGGTAATTCCGAAAGTGATGAAACGCCGAACAGGGATGTGCTCTACGGGGGGAGCCGTACCAGTGGACAGGCTCAACTGGGACACGGTGATAGCGTGGGAGTGGGGTTGCTCTGCGCTCAATCCTTGATTCGCCCAATGCGCAACGTCCCAATCCATACCGAACCAAATGTGCATTCCGGGACGCACCCCTGCGAAGGTCTTGATTCCCGCTAGGAGCGCGCCGCCACCGCTCCCGAACTCCGTGACTCCGGCAATGGTGTCATCCTGACGATGCATCCACACGAAAGTCGGGCCAATAAGCCATTCGCGTTTCAAGTCCTTCGATTGGTATGCCCTGTACGAGAGCCAGAGGCGTGATTCGAGTTCAATACCGAGGCGAGTCGCCTGCGTCCCAGTGGTGCGCAACAGAGAATTGAAATCCTCATCCGCTACTAGGCGTTTTATATTAAACAGCCCGGTGTAGGTCCAATTCGCTCCGAGGAAAAAATCAGTGGAACCAGTTCCGGCTTGAAGACTCGCAGGCAGAAGATTTCCGTTAACGTCGTGGAAGTCGGTTCGGCCCGTCGGAAGTTTGGGCCCGGACGTCACTGACGCTTGCGTTGTGCCTCGCTCTGAATCTTGCCGATAGAAGCGATACTTTACGAGCACCATGACATCGCCAACACCTGTACCCCCGTTTATAAGATTTCCGTTCGTCGGCGGCATTTCATAGCGATTGGTTATCACCGGCACCAATACCGTCAGGTCAAAATTGCGGTAGAAGCCCCATCTGAAAATAAAGGCACCCGAGTGAGAAAAGGTGGGGCGGGCCGTCAGTGGAATGATCCCCGACGGGTTGGAACTCAGACCGCGTGTCGTAAAATTTGAGTCGAACGAGACGAGCCCACCGCCCGGAAAGAGCGTCGGACCTGTTTCGGGGGCTGGATCTTGTCCCCTGGCTAGAGGCGTATAAAACGACGAGAGCAATAACAGGTACACCCACATGGGTCGCCCGTAAGCAATCGACTTTTGGAATTTCACATCTCTCCCTCAGCACAAATGGCCCCAGTCAAAAGCGGGCTTTAGTTCATTTTCTAGCACAAATTTATCGAAGCAATCGGCAAATGCGAGACTTGAATGCCAACCGCTTCATTGATCGGTCCGAAGCTGGAGAGGAAATCGCCTTCGAAATGCGCCTGGTGTTGATTGGCGATCAAAGGTGCGCCTGCCCCGCTGCCGACTCCAAAAGGTCCAAATGTCTGCGGGATCACGCACACCAATTTGGTGCTCGAAGTCCCATTCAACGGGCAGATGCCCTGCGCCGATACCAGCACTGGAAACAGCGCTACCGTTAAAATTACTAGCAGCATGCGTCTAGACATAGGGACCTCCTGGTTGAACTCGGCGCCCTAAGCGTTGGGGAGATTAGTCGTGCGGTGCCCGCGCAGTTTTATACGTCAGACTGGAATTGTCAAGCGGGTTACCTATCGAATCTGAGCGATAACCCAGGTCCCATTTGCCTTGACCAAATTAAATATGGCCTGATCCTTGGAAGTCATGGTTTTGCCGCCGCCTTTGGGCGAATATTCCTGTGCTTGCGTCGCTACTACGGTTGCCGAGACTCCGTTGGTCCCCATTTTGACGTCGGCGATGGTCAGCTGTATCTGGATAGAGCTGGCGGCTCCGAAATTTTGTTTGTATTTCTTGTACCGGTCTCCCATCGACGGCCAAATTTGCCGTAAGGCGTCGGCATCCCTTTGCTCGAATGCCTGCTGATACCTTTGGATTACAGCGCGTACGCTGGCGATATCTGCGTCACGATTGGGCGGCGTTTCAGGCTTGGTGTTCACGACCGGCGAGTTCGCGGCCGGCGCAGGCGGCGCGGTTGGCGGCGGAGTCACGGGCTTGTTCATTGCGGCCAATTTGACGTTGATCTCATTTAAGTACTTTTGTGCCTCACCGGTGTGTGCTCCGCCCTGCGCGAAAGGCTGTAGCGCTCCAGTCGCAGCAGTCAATGCGGTCTTATCGGTAGCATTGACTGCTTGCTGATATTTCTGAACTGCGGACTGAAAGGCGGCTTCGAGCCGCTTGTTCTGTGCCCGGGTCTGGACGTCCGAGATGGCTGTCGGGGTGTTGTCCAAGTAGCTTTGAGCTTCCGCAATTTTGGGTCCCCCGCTATCCGCCAGCGTCTTGAAGCTGGTCTGTAAGGCCCGTAACTGCGGCACAGCAGAATCGTCGTCTGATTCCTTGAGCTGCCTGAATTGAGTCTCCAACTGAACCAGGCGATCGGCTTCGGACTTATCGATGTCTCCATTCAATTGACTGGTGTCCCCACCGGCCCGTTGAACTTGAGATGTGAAGTTTCGTGCTGCGCGAAAATCTCCTTGACGAAGTGCTTGCAGCGCTCGTGTCACAAACTTATCTTGCTGCTGGAGACTCGGTATGACATCGCTTAAATTTGTTTGAGCTTCGTTCCTGTGCACGCCACCTTCCGGCAAAGCTAAAAGCTGCCGCAAATAAGTTTGCGCTTCCACATAGCGCTTCGATTTCATTTTGTCCGCCGCTTGCTGCCACAGCTGCGTTTCCCGCTGGCGGATCTCCCGGAGGCGCGTGTCCTTTATCGAATCTTCAATTTGAACTTTCATCTCTTGAAGCTTCTGGCTTAGGGGCCCACCCAACTTCTCGGCGTCCGTCACTGTTTGCAATGCGCTCTCCAGATCGTCCGCTACCACCAATTTTTCCGCTGTATTTATAGCTTCGCGTTGTTTGATTTCCAGCGGATTCGGCGCTGCCACCGGAGCGGTGCGCTGGGTTGGAACTTGGCTGGGAATCTTCACCTCCGTTCGATGTTTTGGCCACAACAAATAAGCGCCGGCTGCGGTGAGAATTACCGCCAGCGTCAACACGGCCGTCAGCACGGAGTTCTTTTTCCGCAGTATTTTGCGGTGCTCATGCTCAGCGGTTTCAGAAACAAGGGATCGCGAAGTTCGCGTCTCGCGCTGGGACGCCGGTCTGGCCGGCGGTTCGCTCTTGCCGATGTCAGCGGGTAC
This sequence comes from uncultured Acidobacteriota bacterium, assembly GCA_963733775.1. Taxonomy (GTDB): domain Bacteria; phylum Acidobacteriota; class Terriglobia; order Acidiferrales; family UBA7541; genus Acidiferrum. The sequence continues at coordinate 478,477 of CAVTEE010000010.1, forward strand.
AACTGGCGGCATCGAGCGCGCCGTTCGTGAAGACATTCTTGGTTTTACAGTTTCGGCCGGCTCCGCGATTTTTGACGCTTCGATGGGCCTGGGGGGTTCCACGTGTTCCACAAACGGCGCTTGCTCACGAGTCTCGGGCACCACCGATGCGGTACTAGGCGGCTGCAAATCTTGTTCAGGTCTTTTCGGTTGGGCGGGTTCAGCTACTTGCGGGGCCGCCGAAGCGCGCGTATCAGGCGCCTCCATTAAGGTCATGTTTTCGGCCGGCGGTGGAGTATCTATTTCTGACCTTTTCTGGAGAAACGCGTATTCCTTGGAGAAACTTTCGGAAATAGCTGCCCCCTGCACCGAAGGTTCTTTCTTAGCTGTGTTTCTAGCGGTTGAAATCTCATCAGCCGCCTGTTGTGCCCGGGAATCAAATGGATCAAAAAGTTTTTTAGAGACGGCATCGTCCAAAGCGTGCGTAGCGTCATCAAATTTTCCCGACTGCGTAAGCAGCCGGACATTCTCGATGGTTTGCTCTTGCAGTCTTTTCTTTTCGCGAGCCTGAATTTCGACCTGAGCGGATTTCCGCAGTTGCGTGACATCCGTGTCGGGCCCGAGAGTCGCGATCGTTTCGTCCGCTAGAGCGATAGCTTCGCTGAACTTTTCGCGGTTGATCTTTACCTTGATCTCTTTGACTCGTTGTTCAATTTCCTGTCGCGCCCGGGACTTCCTCCTTTGACTTTCCACCTGGTCCAGCAGTGCAAGGAGTTCAGCGTGATCGGGATGAACAGCGAGAACGTCAAGGATCTCTCGTGCCGCGTCATTAAATCGATTTGCCTGCAGCAGAGATCGGCCTTCATTCAATGCCTGGCGAACCGCCAGCTCGCGTTCCATTTCAGCCTGCTGGCCGCGCGAGAACTCCACTAACCGCGCAAGGTCCGCGCTTGCGGGATGCTCGGCAAGCAACTTGTCAGCTCGCCCAAGAACTTCATGATATTTCTTCTCGTTTACCAGCTTCCTCACGGCCGCGAGTTCAGTTTTGAGCCTTGCTTCCTTGGCGTGTTTTTCTCGTTCCTGTAAAACAGCCGTCTGCAGCTTCTGGGCCACGGCATCCTTCGGATGAGAAACGTTGAGTGCTTTCAGAATCTCAAGAGCATCGTCGAATCGCTCAGCGAGAAAGTGACTTCTCGCCTGCGCCAGTTTTTGCTCTTTCTGCTGTTCCGCTTGCTCCTCTCGTGCTGTTTCCAGGAGCCTGGCGATATCTGGTTCATCACGGAAGGCCTGTTCAAGCTCCGTAAGCAAAGCGATGGATTCCTGGAAGCGACCGGATGCCACCAACTGGCGCGCCTCGATTAGCTTTTGGACCTTACGCTGCTCCGCTTCGTCTTCGTGCACGGTTTGCCGCAGGCTTTCAATATCCTTTTGACCGGGAAATTCCTTCTGCAGACTTTCCAACAAAGCGATGCATTCCGGGTGCCGGTGAGCAGCCAGAAGCTTTCGCACTTCTGCCAGAGATTCCTGTTTGAGCTGTTCCTGCTGTTCCTCAACAACGGCCCCGAGCAATTTCGGAATTTCATCGTCCGCCGGAAATTGTTTTCGAAGCTCTTCCAGCACGTTGTTGCATTCCTGGTATTGCCGGGAGGCCATGAACATTCGAGCTTTCGCCAGTTGTTGCTTCTTACTTTCCTCCAGCCGCTCTCGGTGCGCAGAGACAAGTAATCTGTCTACTTCGTCCTCGCCGGGATACTCTTTCTGCAGCGCCGACAGAAAAGAGATACATTCGTCGAATGCGCGCGAAGCCAGCAGGGTTCTTGCCTGCGTGATGCGTTGCAGTTTGTATTGGTTCGCTTCGTCCTCACGAAGATCCTGCTGCAGTTCGGAGACCTCCTGATTATTCGGGAACATCTTCTGTAGATCGGCCAGCAACGATCTGCATTCCTCGTATCGCCCTGACGCCAGAAGGGTCCTCGCCGTGTCCAGCTTTTGCTTTTTCGCTTCTTCTGCCTGGTCCTCCCTCGCTGTTTGGAGTAGTCGCGTTACATCCTCTTCTTCGGGATACTGCTTCTGCAATTCCGTCAGCAGTTGGATACACTCCGCGTATTTCTGCTGCGTCCACAAGCTTCTTGCAGTCTGCATTTTTTCGATCAATTGCAGGCGCCGCTCGCGTTCCGCCCTTTGCTTCAAGGCCTGCTCGCTCAGCTCCCGGGCTCGTTTGTTCGCAGGCTCAGCCTCGATTACCTTGGCGAGCAGCGCTTCGGCATCTTCCGGCATTCCCTCCGCTATCAGCTGTTTGGCGCGGTCCAGCCAATCGGCCACGCGTTGAACCCGTTCCATTTCGTGTTGCAATAAATTCAGCAAATCTTGTGCAGGCACAAAATTGGAATCCATCTGCAGCGCGCTGTCCGCCGCCACCTTAGCCTCGGCGAACTTTCCTTCGACAAGCAGCGCCTTTCCCTTGTCCACTTGCTGCTGAGCTTTTGGCCGAAGCGTGACGCGCCGAATCTCTGCGTTTACTTTGTCGAGCAACGTTCTCGCAGTGGCATTCTTTGAGTCGATCAGCAGGGCCTGACGCAACAGATCACGCGCATGCGAGTAATCTCGCTGCTCGACCAGCTTGCAGCTCTGGGCCACCATCTCTGCAAGGGACGCTACTTGCAGACTTTTACAAATAGGGTCGAGCCGGAACAGGAGGTCTTCCATCGATTGAATTCGGTCGTCTGGTGATTTCTGCAGCAGCCTTCCTATCACAGCCTCGAGCTCTTCCGGTAGCTCAGGACACAGGCTGCGCAGTGGAGCCTGCTCCTGCGAACAGATTCCATGCATCAAAGCCGCAGGAGTGGTGCCAATAAAGGGTTTCTGGAAACATAAGAGTTCGTAAAGAAGTACGCCGAACGACCAGATATCTGAGCGCTCATCTGCGTGCTCCCCGTGGTACTGCTCGGGAGACATGTATGCAAAAGTACCCATCAGCAACCCGGTTTGAGTTTTGGAAGCTTCCAGCACCCGTGCGATGCCAAAATCCACCACCTTGAGGGTGCCATCCTTGTTCACCATGAGGTTGCCAGGCTTGATGTCGCGGTGGATGATTCCGCGCTTGTGGGCATAATCGAACGCGCTGCATGCTTGCGTCGCGTAAACGAGCTTTAAAGGGAGTGGAATCGGAGTGCGTCGTGCGATCAGTTGGTCGAGGTTTTCGCCGTCAATCAACTCCATGGCGATGTACGGCACACCGCCCTCGTCGCCCATATCGAAGATAGTGACGATGTTAGGGTGTTGTAGACCGCCGGCGGATTGCGCTTCGCGATAAAAGCGCTCGAGCATGCTGGGGTCGTCCGCACCGCCCGAGGTGATCGTTTTTAGAGCTACCAGGCGATTGATGACGGGATCGCGCGCCCGGTACACTACCCCCATGGCGCCATGGCCCAATTCGCCGATCACTTCATATTTGCCTAACTTCTTCAGTGCGCACCTCTGCACCAGCTAGGAAGAACGAATCTACCGACCAGAAAGTCTTAGGAAAAAGACAGCATACTGCTCTAAGGCCACCACGTGTCAAGAATTGAAAGTCTACGAAGCGCTTTCCCGGAAAACACGCCTCCCCACTCGCACCTGGACTCCTCGCAGCTGCAGATCTCGAAAGTATTTCTCAGCCTCCCCATCACTGTGGTTCAGTCGTCGATCGCTATATTCGCCTACCATCATGTTTGGCTGCTTCCTACCGAGCCTCTGATCGTCAAGAACCAAAGTTTACTCGGGTCGAAGGAGCGACACAGTTATGCAATCAAGTGGCTCGGCCGGCAAGTTGAGCTCGTGATGGCAGCGGTTCACATCAAAGCGCAATGGAGGTAAAACGGAGCGTGTCCGGAAAGACTTAAGCTCTTCCTATTCAATAGTTCTGAAACAGAAGTCCACTGTTTCTCGAGCAAGAGGTTCAGTCGCCATCAGGGGATGGCTTTGACTTGGTCGGTTCTCCCACAGGCGCCTGCGTAATTGTGTAGTTATTAATATAATGATTTATATTTTAGGTAAATGGTCGGGGCGAAAGGATTTGAACCTTCGACCTCCTGGTCCCGAACCACAAGGAACAAAATCTAAGCTGTTGAATTGGCTTGAGTTGCCCTGTGCTACTCTCTCGTTAACTGCGCTACCATTTGCGATCCGGCGCAGCGCGACATCACCGAACGCGTTCTCGCGATCCAACGAACACGTCACGTAAGCGGGGAACATGGCTTATTACCAACGTTTGCCCGAGTTGCGAAACCTTGCAGACATGCGACGCGAGTTCCAGGTCGAGCTAGGTCGTCTTAGTAGGACCTATGGATTGCGAAGAGGTGAGATTGAAGCCCAGCTAGCCAAGAAATTCCAACAACGATCGTAAACTAACCCCAATTGAGTCAATGCGAGAGAATCACCAGACGTGCCAAAATCCGATTTTCCCGTTGTTGATGGACAATTTGCTACCTGCGATTTTCCTCGATTGCTTAGGACTTAGGACATTGCACGTTAATCCTTCAACATTTCCTCGTGACGGCGCAGCGCTAAACCGAGACGCGTGGCTCGCAAATACCCGCTAGTAGATTGTGTCCCGGTCACAAACCCCTGAATATCGTCAGGTTCATTGCTCTTCGCCAACACAAACGTGAAGTGTCCCGGCCTTGAAGCGAATCCGTCATTTCCGCGTTATCGGAGGCGTTTTGTTGTCAGGGGCCAGAGTATATTTGGAGTGGCTTTGCAAGAACGATTGGTGGCGTCTTATCGATATTAATGCCACTCACCTTTGCGGATGCCGAGTTGGAGTTGCAGCGCATGGCGTATGATTGCAGCACGATCTTGATCGACGCAGTTCTGCACTCCGTATCCCACTGAACCAGATCACGCCGATTCCGATTACGCGTTACCTGAACTGCACCGCGAAACTGCTCCATGCGTTCGCGCTGTCATCGGGTATTCGAAGTGAACATCGATGATGCACTCCCGATATCCGGAATCACTTCCAAACGCGCGACAATCGCTCACTCGCATTTCGAATAATCCACCACCCGTAACCAATGTAATGAATGTGGCTGGGTTTTATCTACGGCAGTCGGGGAGGGCTCGGATTAAGCGGGCCGTACGTAGTCCGTTTTCCGCCAATTCGATTTCTTTCGAACGCGCGGTAGATTCACTTGGTGCTTGATTTCTCCGGCTAGCGAGTTCTGAATCGCTTTTTTGAACCAGCGAGCTCACGCTACTTGCAAATCGTCCGCATCGTCGAACTGACAATCTTTGTCAGTAAAAATGATGCCGTGGTTTTCAAAAACAACGAGAAGGTCACAGAGTTCTTTCACCTCGCGCCTGCCTCCTGCCGCCCGCTTTTTGGTCGCGGAAGACACCCAGATAACTCCACATTGACAGAAAGGAACGCTTGCACGGTTTTCCGATGCATCTTTCCGCAGCCGTGACACCTTCGGAGGGCGTAATCGCGGGGCCAACAGAATTCCAAGGATCCAGATCAGCCACTTCTTTCACCAAACGCAACCTACTCATCATTACCAGAGCGTCAGCAGAAACCGCCAAAAGGAGCCACGCTTGTCCCGCGACCGCGGCCTCGGCGATTTGAGGTGTTGTACCTCAATGATAGTGTCCCCTTTTGTCCTCAATAGAAATGTCCCCCTAATAGGGCCTCCGAAGGGAGGTCAGATTGGTGCGGACAGAGATGAGCAGGAGAGAGTTAGGAAGAGTGGAAGTGCTAGCGCGGGTGCGCAGCAAGCAACTGAAGGTAGTGGATGCGGCACGATTGATGCTGGTGAGTTACCGGCAAGCGAAGCGGCTGTGGAAGCGTTATCGGGAGGAAGGTGCTGCAGGTCTGAAACACCGCAGCGCCGGGCAAGCATCGCATCGCGCACACCCACAAAAATTTCGGGTCAAGGTGTTGCAGTTGGTGCGCGAAAAGTACGGTGGGCCAGTAGGCGAGCGGTTCGGGCCGACGCTGGCGGCGGAGCATTTGGCGAGCGAGGATGGGTTGCAGCTGAATGCGGAAACGCTGCGGCGTTGGATGCTGGCGGAGGGTTTGTGGAGTCGCGAGCGAAAGCGTCGAGCACACCGGCGACGGCGCGAGCGCAAGGAACACTTTGGAGAATTGGTGCAGATGGATGGGAGCTTTCACGCCTGGCTTGAGGACCGCGGTCCAGCGGGCTGCCTGATAGACATGGTGGATGACGGCACCAACACGACGTGGGCGCAACTGGGGGAGCAAGAGACCATCTGGGTGGTAGCGGACGCCTTACGCAGCTGGATCGAACGCTACGGAGTGCCACTGGCACTGTACGTGGACTGGAAGAATCTCTACCAGCGGGCGGCCAATTCCGGCGAGCGCTTGCGGGGAGAAGAACCGCTCACGCAATTTGGGCGCATGTGTGCGAAGTTGCGGATCGCCATCATCGCCGCGAGTTCGCCGCAGGCCAAGGGGCGGGTGGAGCGGGTTCACGGCACACATCAGGACCGGCTGGTGAAGAAATTGCGGCGGAAGGACATTCGCAGTCACCAAGCAGCCAATGTGTATCTGCAGCGGGAATATTTGCCGGAACACAACCGGCGCTTCATGCGCGTGGCTGCCCAACCGGAGAACTATCATCGCCGTGCGCCGCGGGCTGCAGAACTGGATCGCATTTTCCGGCTGGAGAGCGAACGGATCATTAGCCAGGACTGGGTGGTGCGGTACGACAATCGTTTTTTCCAACTGCAGAAGCAGAATCACAACTACGCGCCAGCACAGAGCAAAGTGTTGGTGTGCCAGGAGCGCCACGGTCGCATCACCATCGAGTACCGCGGAGAGGCTTTACGCTGGCAGGAAATTCCTGCACCCGCGACACCACCCATGCTCAGTGCGCCTCGAGAACGGGTTCCCGCCGAGAACACAAAAAGGAAATGGACACCGCCAGTGCATCACCCGTGGCGGGAAGCCGCCCGCCGCGGGCTGGAGAAGCGCGCAAGGCAAACCAGCCGCGCAGCCGCGCGTGCGCCGCAACCGTCGTTGGCGTTGCCTTCCGCTTCGCCCTAAGCGCTCCGCCCTGCGGGCTTCGCAGGGCTTCGCTCCAAGGCAATGCCAACGATCTACAACCAGTAACAAGCAAAACTCAAAAGGGGACACTTCTAAAGAGGTAAGTATAGGGACATTTCTAAAGAGCTTTGACACCTCGGCGATTTGAGGTTGACGCGAGATTGCGGCGGGCGTATGGTTTTGCGCAGAAATGGAATTGAAAGCGGAAATTCCGATTCAATTAGGTTTTGCCTGCAATGAAAGGTTGGGAAAACATTATCGAGCCAAGTTGGAGTTTTTCTTCCGCGGGGAGCAGGTCCTGGTCGCGCGGGTTTTGTTAGAAGTGGTTGAGACAGGACCAGAAGCCAAGGTCCGGTTTCATTCCTGCTGCTGCACCCCTCGTATATTGGTCAAATCACGAGGTGAGGAGTAGACAAGATGCAATTCGGAAAATTTCATGGGTGGGCATTTATCGCGCTGGGCGTCTTGTTAATGTTCGTTCAGGGGGTAATTTGGCTTCCGATTCTGTTGTCAGTGGAGAATCCGCACAGGCCCGGCGCGGTCCCCCCCGTGACGACTCCTCTGCCTTGCATCGTTGGTGGGCTATCCTTGATTTTTGGCGTCGTATTATATCTAACCAATCGGAACAAGCCCCAAGAGTAAGTCGTTTTCTGACGCCGAGTCCTGTGAACACAGCTAGACGAATTATTGTGGCCTCTTTCTCTTTTTGTGTCTCCTTAGTGTCAGAAGTGTCAGACGAAGAAGCGCTTAATTTGGATCGACCAACGGGAAAAGTCGATACGCTCGGTACAGCAGGCAGGTGCCAAAGACAAGGATAGAGTGAAGCAAGAGCCAAGCGCGCCCTCAAAATGGCAAAGTTGAAGCGGGCTGATCATAAACCTGAGCCCACAGGCAAAGCATGTATGACGCAAAGGAGGCTCAGGTGGTGATCGAAAAGTGGCGGGTGGACTACAACACGAAAAGGTTGCACAAAGCTCGGCTACAATCGGTGTAGAATGCCGCCCGACCAGAAATTCAAATCGGACATCGGGTTCAGATCCGCAGTATTGGAGGAAGGTTCATGATCGTCGGAGTTCCGCGAGAGAGCTTTCCGGGAGAGCGGCGCGTTTCGCTGGTGCCCGCGGTGATCCCTAACCTGGCGAAAGCAGGCCTCGAAGTCGTGGTGGAAACTGGAGCGGGCGTCGAAGCCGGCTACCTCGACGCCGACTTCGCTGCCAAAGGCGCGAAAATTCTTCCGCAGCGTGCCGAGGTTTTCCGCGCCGCCGATATCCTCGTTCAGGTGCTCTGCTACGGCTCCAACGACCGCACCGGCGAGGCCGATGTTCCGCTTTTCAAGCGTGATCAAGTGCTCGTCGGATTCCTACGGCCGCTCGGATCGGCGGAAACCATCCAGACCATCGCTGGCAAAGGTGTCACCTCGTTCTCGGTGGAGTTGATGCCGCGCACTACTCGGGCGCAGAGCATGGACGCGCTTTCCTCGATGGCCACCATATCCGGATACAAAGCAGTGCTGATTGCCGCCGATGCGCTGCCGAGGATTTTCCCCATGCTAACCACCGCAGCGGGAACAATTACGCCGGCGCGCGTGCTGATCCTTGGCTGCGGAGTCGCCGGACTGCAAGCCATAGCTACGGCGCGCAGGCTCGGCGCCGTGGTGTCCGCATACGATTTGCGGCCTGCCGTGAAAGAGCAAGTGCATAGCCTTGGCGCGCGCTTCGTCGAGCTGCCCATCGAAGCCAAAGACGCGCAGGATGCCCGCGGCTACGCAACGGCGCAAGGCGAAGACTTTTACCGCCGGCAACGCGAACTCCTCGGAAAAGTCATCGCGGAAAGTGATGTGGTGATTACCGCCGCCGTAATCCCCGGCAAGAAATCTCCAGTCTTGGTGACCAAGGAAATGGTCGCGGGCATGGCGCCAGGTTCGGTGCTCGTCGATCTTGCCGCCGAGCGCGGCGGCAACTGCGAACTCACGCGCGCGGGCGAAAAAATCGTCGAGCACGGCGTCACCCTCATCGGCTGGTTCAACCTCGCCAGCACAGTGCCGTACCACGCGAGCCAGATGTACGCCCGCAACCTTACGGCGTTTCTTCTCCATTTGGTGAAAGATGGAAAACTGCAGCTCGATACTAAAGATGAGATCATCCGCGATACGCTACTCACCTACGGCGGCCAAGTGGTGAACGCCAGGCTCCGCGAATTTTTCTCTCTGCCGGCTTTAGCAATCAAGGAGGGTGCATAAATATGAAGCTGGACCTGCTTACCGGCCTGTACGTTTTCATGCTAGCGGCGTTTATCGGATTCGAAGTGATCCGCCGCGTCTCTCCATTGTTGCACACGCCGCTAATGTCGCTGACCAACGCGCTGGACGCTATCGCCGTGGTGGGCGCGATCATTCTGGTAGGCGAGCACAAGAGCAACCTTGCGGTGATTCTCGGCACTATCGCCATCGTCGCGGCCACCAGCAACGTGGTAGGAGGATTCATCATCACCGATCGCATGCTCAGGATGTTCAAATCCAGCGGGCCGAAAAAAGTATGACCAACTTTATCGGCACCGACACCCTCATCGAGATTACTTATCTCACCGCCACAGCGCTGTTCGTTCTTTCGCTGAAGTGGTTGAGCTCCCCGGCCACCGCTCGGCGCGGTGTGTTTGCCGGCGAGTTGGGCATGCTGCTGGCGGTTATTGGAACGTTGTTCCACCACGGCATCGTGGACTACAAGTGGATTGCCATCGCGCTGGTGCTCGGCACCATCATCGGCGTGCCGCTCGGCAACGTGCAGATGACCGCGGTACCGCAGCGGACCGCGCTGAGCCACGCCTTCGGCGCGCTGTGCGTCACTCTGGTGGGCACATCGGAGTTTTATCTCCGCGCGCCCGATATTCCGCCCTTCATGATGGCTGTGCTCGCCATGGAAGTGATTCTCGGCTCGCTGACCTTCACGGGCAGCTTGATGGCCGCTGGCAAGCTGCAGGAAATCCTGCCGCAGCGGCCCATCACTTATAAAGGACAAAACTTCGTGAACCTGGGACTCCTGAGTGCGGCGGTGATCGTTGCTGGCGTTCTGGTCGTGCATCCCGAGCAGATGCGGCTGTTTCCAGTGCTGATTATTATTCCGCTGGTATTTGGAGTGATGCTGATCATTCCCATCGGTGGCGCGGACATGCCCACAGTCATTTCGCTGTTGAATTCCTACGCCGGACTTTCCGCCGCGGCCATGGGATTCGTGCTGAGCAGCAAGTTGTTGATCATCGCTGGCGCCCTCGATGGCTCTTCTGGCTTTATTCTCTCGGTTATCATGTCCAAGGCCATGAATCGCTCGTTCACAAACGTTCTCTTCGGCGGCTTTGGACAAATTCAGACCAGTGCGGCGGCTGCGGAAGAAGCGCGTCCGGTAAAAAGCGCGACGCCAGAAGAAGCTGCCGGAATTCTCGCCTCTGCCAGCAAAGTGGTTATCGTTCCAGGCTACGGCATGGCCGTCGCGCAGGCTCAGCACAAAGTGCGCGAACTCTACGATTCCTTGACCAAACGTGGCGTGGACGTCACCTTCGGCATTCATCCCGTCGCCGGCCGCATGCCCGGCCACATGAATGTGCTGCTGGCCGAAGCCGACATTCCTTACGACAAGCTCCTGGAGATGGACCTTATCAACGGTGACCTTCCGCAAACCGATGTGGCTCTCGTGATCGGTGCCAACGACGTCACTAATCCCGCGGCTCGCACGGATGCGGGCAGCCCCATCTACGGCATGCCTATTCTCGATGTGGACAAGGCGCGCACCGTAATGGTCATCAAGCGCAGCATGGCCGCCGGATTCGCCGGTATTGACAACCCGCTCTACTATCTCGACCGCACGCTGATGCTCTTCGGGGACGCTAAAAATTTCGTCGGTAACATCGTCCGCGAACTCTCCGGCAGCGACGGCCACCGCTAGTTCTCGATTGTGAGGGTCGGAGTTTTAGAGTCTGTCGCGCCGTGCCCCCCTGCAGCTGCTGACTCTGCTTTATCTGTCATCCGAAAAAGGATTAGCCAGAGAAATACAAGAGCGGTGATATGAAATCGCTAAATCCAGCGTATAATTCCGGGCGTGGCAACGAGCATGAAATTGTGAAGTCCGCCGGAATGGTACCGGACGAGCTAAAGCACGAGCCCCGCTCCAAGGGGCTGACGACACCTCGCAAGAAGAAACCCAAGGAACTCGCTGTCATCACGGAGTGCTGTACGGGCTGCGCGGGATCGCCGGCCTGCGTGGAGTACTGCCCGGTGGAGGACTGCATGTTCTGGGTGCCGGATGAGATTAATCCGCCGTTCGGCCGCATCGACGTGGACCCCATTCTCTGCATCGGGTGCAAGAAGTGTGTGAGCAAGGGTCCGGATGGGTGTTTTCTGGATGGCTGTCCCTGGGACGCTATCGTCATGGTGGATATCGCCGAGGTTGAAAAGATAGTTGGGGCGATGACGTTTTGAAATTTTAGGTTTTGCTCCCGGCCTCCAGCGAAATGACACGCGGAGACGCACCTTTCGTTTCTCAGGTGCACGGCTAGGTCATTCTTGTGAAAGTGGCTAGTTACAGTTAGTGTGCCGCTCTCGCGTGTATAGCTGCCTCGGTCAGCAGTGCTTGATGGCGCACGCGATCGGGAATCTCGGGAAGATCACGTTGACACGTGCGGATTGCGGGCAGGTCGTCCACTTGACCGATGAGATAAAGGGCACGCAGCGCTTCCCAAACTTGTTCGGTTCCAGGTTCCACGGTAGCCATTTCGGCTCCTGCCGCCACATCGGCACCCGTCGTCACCGAGAGTGTCCGAATGCGCCCGCCGATAGGCGAGCGCACTTCCAATATCTTCTGCCCGGCTTGGAGCTTGGCGATCAATCCACCCTGATGGACGGTGATCCCCGGTTTGTCAGCATCGATGACGCGCCCGGCAATCGGCGCAGTGATGCGGTTAGGCAGCAGCAGAGCCACGATCTGCGAACGGCCCGACGCATCGCCAAAGTGGACCAGAGATAGCGCGGCGTTCCCTCGCACCGTTGCGGAAGAGTCTTCCAGCATCTTCAACAGCGTCTCGTGGAAACCGATGGCCGAGGTGTCTTGCCCCATGACCCAAGCATCGGTATTGCGCACTTCTTCCACGGGATGTGAGGCTAGCCGCAGCATCTTCTTATACCAGTGCGCCGCGCTCGCGTCGTGGCGCCCCATGCGCTCAGCCATTTGCACGAGCGCGTGCTGGATGTGGCGTGGATGCTTGTCGTCGTTTAGATATTCGCCAATCTGCCTATCAGAGAGTTGACGTCCGAACCACGTGCTCCACCAGAACAAGAACGGCATCAGCACGATCGGCCAAGCGGCGAGGAAGACGAGCAGCCGATTGCGGGTGGACATGCGGGGGCGCGTGGGTGCGGAAGGCGGTGAGGGACTCGCCCTAACGTTTTCTGGTGCGTCAGATGGATCAGTGTAGGAGGGTGAAGTGGGCATGTATTCTCGTGGACTTTAGCCCCAAATTCTGGGACGCCACCAGTTATGACGGGTTATTTCTTGTCGTACCAGCCCGAATTAATGCCAGTAAAGTTCTGCCACTTCTCCGGCAGGTCTTCCAGCGCAAAGATCGCCGTCACCGGGCACACGGGAACGCATGCACCGCAGTCGATACATTCAACGGGATGGATATAAAGCTGCGTTTCTTTTTCGAAATCCGATTCATCCTTGCGTGGATGGATGCAATCGACCGGGCAAACATCGACGCAGGCGGAGTCTTTTGTGCCGATGCATGGCTCGGCAATTACATAGGCCATTCACCATCTCCTTTTCCCGGACACCGACCGGAGGCGTTTCGAACGAGTGGAGGCGACCGGCGAAAATTTTTTCTACCACTCCGTCTGCCGGGACCAACAAGCAGCAGGTGGATTGTACTCGGCGTGAAGGGGTTTCTCAACGTCTGCGCGGGCAGGTGGCCGGCTAGTTCTTTTTCCGGAAAGTAAGGAAGCCGCGATCGCGGAGTTCCCAGAAGGCGTTCAGGAAGAAGAGGCCTGAAAGTGTCAACAGGATAAGACTCATGAACATACTGTCGACTGTGGTGATCGACCCGACGAGGAGGATCCATGCAATTCCCGCGAGAGGGACGATGCCGAGAACTATGGAAAGCAGCAGCAGCAGCACGGTAGACAAAGCACCTCCTCGAGTTCGGATTGCCGCAACGGGTTTTGTCGCGACCCCGTGATCTCAACCCGCATGGGCTGCCACGGCTTGCAGTTGACGAATGACACTTCTACTTTTTCCGTTCAAGGTTTGAAGGTTGCGTCGACGGTCTTGGCGTCCTTTGCGGCAAGCGTCAACTTTTGATCTTGCTCTCCCAGCTTTTCGTGCACGAAGGCCAGGGTGTAATCGCCCGGGGGCAGGCCCTTAATTTCGAACTTGCCGTCTGGCCCAGTGACCGCGTAGAAAGGATTTTTCACAACGCTGACGAACATTCTCATCCACGGGTGCTGGTTACATTTCACCGGCAGCATGACTTCTTCACGGGCGAAGCTCTTTTCCAGGGCCGCGGCTTTCGGGGCCTGGGACTCATTCCATTCGCGGTTGTCCTTGGGAGTGGGATGAATGTTGTGTGTTGTGGGATCGTCGTTGACAATCTTGATGGTCTGACCGGCCATCACGCCCAGTACGTGGGGATGATATCTGCAGCCGCTCTGAGATAGGGTAACCGTGTCTTTAGGAGCGTCGAAAGTTCGGTTGCCGAGTCCATCTTTTATATAGATGAACACGTTCTGGAGATGACCGTCGCTTACCACAACATTTTCGGCAACGTTTCCCCCCTGGCAGTTCGGATCCTGGCTCATATCAATCTTGGCGGGCTTGGGCGCGACGCCTTCAAACTTTACCGTGCCGCTGACCGTGGCCGCTGTCGCGGGATCAATCGGCGTGGTCGCGGCTGCTGCTGGGCTAGGAGCTGCGGGCTGTTCCTCCGTGGTTTCCTTCTTGCCGCACCCCACCCACAGAAGAAGACCCGACAAAGTCGCGATTGCTACGAATGTTTTGGTTTTCATGTTGTTACTGCACCTCTCTTAGAATGAGACTTCACAAATCCCGCAGCTGTTACGGAGCGCTGCGACCGGAGTCGCTCGCAGTTTGCATGGCCGGCGATGAGCTGCCGCTTGACGCTCCCGCGCGTCCCGCCGCCGCGCCCACCCGCCGCTGCTCTTCCGGAGTGAGCTGAAAAATGTAATCCACCAACAGTTTCGTTTGATCCCTATCGTAGCCCTGGAATGCGGACGGCGTGGGACCTGCGAAGACCCAGCGCTGGTTCTCCCGTTTGAAAAGACCGGAAGGCATGGATGTGCCGGGGCTGATGGCCTGGGGGTCAATGATCCAGCGCTCGACCCAATCGGGCTTCAAACGCCCCTTGGCTTGCAGGAAATTAGGCGCGGTGGCGGTCCGATCGTGAGCCGGATCACCGGTGGCGTGACACTTCAGGCAGGGCGCCGCCGGGCTGCTGAAAAGACTGCGTGCCATCTCGATTTCCTTGGCGGTGAGCGCCGGCGGCTGCTCCGGAATATAGGGGAACGGCTGGCGCGAGAGCGCCTGGAAGAAACGCACCAGCTTGCCCAATTCATTTTCGGAGAAAGAGAAGGTGGGCATGTGCACCTGAAGATAGGAGCGAATGCCGTTGCGATTGGTATCGTTCTCGCTTAGGGCTGGGTTGGTCAGAAATCGCAACAACCAATCAGGATCGACGCGCGCTCCTTCTGTTAGAAGCTTCGGCGGCAACTGTTCTTGAGCATCCTGGTAGCGCTTTACAGACATCAACGCCGTTTTCTGTCCTGGAGTAAGCTGATGGCAGCCGATGCAATTGTATTTCTGTATCAACCACCAGCCTTCCTGAATATCGCGGCGATAGTCGAGCGGCCTGTATTGGTAGGTAACAGGTAGCGCGTTTTCCTGACTCCCCATCAGAAAAGTAGTGAGCGCCTGGATCTCAACCTTCCCAAGGTGCAGATTGGGCATGCGCAACTTTTCTTCTTCGGGCTTGATCTTGCCCTTATCCCAAATATTAGGCTCAGCGAGCTTATGTTCGAAGAAGCCTTTCCGGTCGTACCACGGCTGCTTAGCGGGGCCTTCTGGGAGGCGCTCGAGATCTGCGGGATC
Source organism: uncultured Acidobacteriota bacterium (assembly GCA_963733775.1). Lineage (GTDB taxonomy): Bacteria > Acidobacteriota > Terriglobia > Acidiferrales > UBA7541 > Acidiferrum. Next base: position 493,645 of record CAVTEE010000010.1, read on the forward strand.
GGAGATCGGCTCGCTGCCGCCGCGCTGCGCGGTTTCGGTGAGCAGAGCGAAATCGAGGCGCTCGATGGGTTTGCTGCCTTCGGTGGTCAGCTCAGTGCCAATGCGGCCTTCGTCTTCCAGCCCGGAAATTTCGTGACAGCCCGCGCATCCGAAGTGGCGAATCCACTTCTTGCCTTCTTCCTTGAGCTTGGGATCGTCCATGAAGGAAGCAACCGAATATGAGGAAGGCTCTTGCTTTTTCAAGGTGACGAGATAGCTGGCGACGTCTTCCGCATCCTGCGGAGACAAGCGGAGGCTGGGCATGACGGTCATGTTCTGGACTTGCAACTCATGACCGTCATTGGGGCATTTGCTGTGCTCCAGATCGAAAACGTACGGCAGACCTTTTTTCTTATAATCCTCAGGGCCGATGTCCTTTTTCTCGTAAGGGCAGTAAGGACGCGTGCGCTCGCGGGCGTTGTGCACCCAGCGGACCAGATAGTCGTAACTGTCCTTCTCGCCTACGCGGGTAAGATTTGCCGCGAAGTGTGCGCCCTGCATCTGATCCCCTTCGCCGATCGAATGACATCCGAGACAACCGCGCGTTTCGAACAGTTCGTGGCCATGAGCGGCATCGCCGAGTTTGTGTTTGGGCAAAGGATCAGTAAGCGCTGACTGCCATAGGTAGGCGGAGATGGATTTGATCTGCTGATCGTTGAAGCGGAAATCGGGCATCTTGGTGGTGGCACGGAAGGCGCTAGGCTTCTTGAGCCAGATCGGAACCCAGTTTTTGTTGAGCTTGAGGCGAACATCTTTGAGATTAGGGCCCACTTTCTTCATGTCCTGCAGCAGGCTTTTCGTGGTGCGATCTAGCTGAACGATGCGCAAATCAAGTTTGCTGTTGGCCACTCTCAACGCGATCGCGTGATCATTGAGGCGGTTGGCTTCCTCGTTGGACTGGGCAGTGTCCGCCTGTTTCATCAAGTAGGTGGCTTGTTTTAGATTGTCCTTCTTCTCCTGTTCGATGAGCTTGATTTGCTGAGCGATGGACAGAAGATCTTCAGGCTCTTTATCGTAGCCTTCGTAGCGGTGACATCCCACGCAGCCACGCTGACGGTAAAGGTCTTTGCCATCGTTAACGACGTGCCACTCGGTATAACCGCTGACGAGTTTCATGTCCGCGGCATGGCAAGTCTGACAGCCGGCCTCAACGTTTTCCTTTGGGAATAAAGGCCATAGCCAATGCTCGTAGTTGCCGTGGGCTTTCTCGACGCTGGTGGTGGCGCGGCCATTGCCTTGATGGCATGGCGAGCAGCCAAATTTGTCGGGATCGTGGATCTTCATGAGATCGGGCTCGGGATGGCTGGTGAACGCGCGAGCGTACTCGTCCGGCTTCTTGCCTTTGAGGGACATGGCGGCAGCGGTGAGCTTGACCGGTTCGCGAATGCCCATGTGGCAGGACTCGCAGCGGTCCACGATGTTGGCTTCCGGCACGTTGATCTGCACGATTTTGGGATCCCAGGCTTCGGTCTTGTCCTGCAAACCGGTGAGCTGCGTGGGCGTGAGGTTGACCATGTGCTCAGAGACATAGGCGTCCAACTTTTCTTTCTGCTCGTTGACCGGCTTGATGAGCTCGCCAAGCTCCGCACTGAGGGCAGTGCGCTCGTTCCTTAACTCGTTATAGGTTTCTTCCAGCTGGGGGAAATTGTATTTTTGTTTGCTGCCGTCGGGATACTCGACGGTCGTGACTTCCTGTTTGTATTGATCGAGATTTCTTTGTTTGCGCTGCTTTGCGGAGTTGCTGGTTTCCGTTTCGATGTCGTAGGTGGAGGCGTTGACATAGGCGCGGCGGTCAGTGAAGACGTTCTGGACCGCGAGGATCTTGGCACCGACGTCGCGCAACTTCTCATTGATTTCCTTAATACGCGGGGCGGCGCCCTTGTTTGCTTGCTCGTAGGACAATTTGACGGCTTGATATTCGGCTGCGTTCTCGACATCTTTCTGCGAAGCGTTGGATTGCGAGCGCGCGGTATTAAGGAACGCGGAGTAGCGAGTCTTCCATTCCTGCTGGAAGGCCTTCCAAGGGCGCTGACCAAAGTCTTCATCCCACAACGCCCAGAACAACGTGGCCATGAGGATGACCATCGCTATGACGTAGTGCGGCGCCAGCGATTTGCTTACGATCGGGTCGTCATCGGGAATGGGCTTATCGGGCACCAGTTCCTCCTAACGCGGAGAACCTAAGAGCCCGCTTCGGAAAGCGGGCGCTACAAATGCTGCGTTCAAAGCGGCGGCTACAATCGCGCCGAGCTGCGGCGCAGCGTGCCGCGCCCCTACAAATGACAGAGTTGCTAGACGTTGAACCATGGCGTAATCCAGACATATTTAATGTGGAACATTAGGCGCAGCAGCATCTTGATGGGCAAGCCAATCATGGTGAGAAAAAAGACCATCAGGATGGAGTATTGCAGCAAGCTCTTGCGCTGATAATTTTTCGCGTTGTAGCGGCGATACAGCGCGTGCATCAAGAAGCCGCCGATGGCGAAGAAGCCGCCGACTACCACGGCTCCGAAGATGGCTTTGCCCAAGTTGGACGTAATGCCGAAAATGTCTGGCAAATCGCGGTTCACCTCATAGATTTGGCGGTTGTGATCCCAGGTCTGCCCGGGCCAGAACCATTGCCAGCCTGGACCGCGGATGAAGGTGCCGATGGTGATCATCGATACCCAGAGAACGATGAAGCCGAAGAGGAACGTGCTGATCTCAAACTTGCGTTGCTTCCAGGTGTAATAGCCGGCGCCAAGCGGATTGGTGTCAATGTACGGGATCACCATCAAGCCAAAAATAATGAGCGTGGGCATGACCACGCCCGCAATCCATGGGTCGAAGTACACCAGCATTTCCTGAAGGCCGAGGAAATACCACGGTGCCTTTGCGGGATTCATCGTGAGATTCGGATTCGCGGGCTCCTCAAGCGGCGCATTTAACGTGATGGACCACACCATCAGAATGATGGTGACGACGATGGCGGCCAGGAATTCGACACGGAGAAGGAATGGCCAGACATGAATCTCTTTTTGCCACCCGGGCTTGAAGGGCCACGCTTTGCGGTGGTGCGTCTTGGCCAGTGCCGCGTCGCCTTCGAGTTGCTCGATGAGCAGGTCATTCGCGTGCCCTTGCCGCCAGGCGAGGAAGATGTAGAAGGCGAGCAGCGGGATCAGCGCAATGATCGGCACGTTATCGGGCGCGGACATGATTTCCCAAAGTTGGCGCCAATCCATGACTATTTCCTTGGTTCCTTGATTTCAGATTCGAGCATCACTGAGTTCGGACCGGAAATTCCTCCGTCCTTACGCACACGCCAGAAATGCACCATCATGAAGATCAACGCGATGATAGGAATTCCGATGCAATGCCAAATGTAGGAGCGGAGTAGCGCGTTGGCGTCCACGATCGAGCCGCCGAGCAGACCAAAGCGAACGTCGTTGTAGGGAGTCATGCCCAATTGCGCGCCGAAAGGTCCTTCGTGGCCGAGAAGAGGCGTGGCGCGCGCCATGTTGGTCCCCACGGTCACGGCCCAAAAGCCGAGTTGGTCGTCCGGCAACAGATAGCCGGTAAAGGAAAGCAACAGGGTCAGCACCAGAAGAATCACGCCCACGTTCCAATTGAACTCGCGCGGCTTCTTGTACGAGCCGGTGAGAAACACGCGAAACATGTGCAGTTCCACGGCGATGACCATCAGGTGGGCGGCCCAGCGGTGCATATTGCGGAGCAACTTGCCGAAAGGCACATCGTGCTCGAGGTAAAGCACGTCGCGGAAGGCCTGCACTTTGCTGGGATGGTAATAGAACATCAGCAGAACACCCGTGAAGGTGAGCACGAGGAACAAATAAAAAGTAATGCCGCCCATACCCCAGGTGTAGCTGTAGCGCACGGCGTCGCGATTAATCTTAGCCGGGTGCAGATGCAAAAAGACGTTGGAAAGGACGCCCAGGGCGCGATTGCGCGGCGTGTCGTCATGCTTGTGGCGGAAGATGGAAGTGTAGAGCTGTGTTTTGGTGGGATTCTTAAGACCTTCGACCTGTTCTTTGGCTTTCGCTGGAAGATCAGTCTTCAGCGAGTTGAGATCTTCCTTGATCCGGTCAACGATGCCAACCGATTTGCCGTTCTTCCCGTTTGAGTTTTTTTCGTCAGGCATCGTTTACACCTGTAAGAAGGAGCCGGAGTCGCTGAAATGGCTTGGTTGTCCTTTGGGCCACTGGTAGAGGCGCGATGTGTCGACAACAATCTGGCCATCGGGAGCCAGTGCGATGTGCGCGCGATCCATCGGGCGCGGCGCAGGGCCCTCGAAGTTGACGCCTTCGCTGTCATAGCCACTGCCGTGGCACGGACACTTGAATTTGTTTTCGCTGGCTTTCCAGTCCGGCGTGCAACCGAGATGCGTGCAGCGCGCGTAGATGACGAACACGCGGTCGGGTGTGCGGTCGACCCAGATGCGATATTTCTGCTGCCACTTGGTGTCAACGCCGAGCGCGTAGTCGGAGGGATAGCCAATTTTGAAAACAGTAGGAGGCTCGAAGAGCGTGCGCGGCAGGAAAAAACGGAGGAACGCGATAAACCAGGCGCCCAGAAAACCCGTAACCGCACACCACACTAAACGCCGTCGCCGATTGTTGACTTGATCGTCCTTCGGGCCAACGGTTGCCACGCTGGCGGCGGCCGCAGCTCTTGACGTACCCACGGCGGGAGTGCCGACGTAGTTGGCTGCTTCATCTGCACTGGCCGATGTCTTCGCCGCATCCGGCTTCGGTTTGTCCGATTCGGTCTCCGGGTCCGCCATGCGATACCTCCTGGAAATGGTTCTGGAAATTGGCTAGGCGGACAAGCCCGCCGCGCCTTCCCCCTTTTGATCGACAAAAAATTTCGCAGTGGAACAGAGTTGGAATTGCGCAAAGAAAAAATCAGCGAAGGGCAAAACGTAGCGGAACCGCTCCACGCCCATGAGCGCGTTGGGCCCGCCGAGTTGGAAAGAAATTCCGCCGAAACATCGCGAGGTCCTTACCATTACTCGGGACCCCCCAGGAAACGGACGGATGTTACTCAAAATGTAAAAACACGTCAATGCTTGTGTGATTGCTGTTCTGATATCCGCTGGCTTGAGTTCGGAGTCCTACATCACGAAAGGCAAACAAGAACGCGCTTGCGCACGGGGTAAGCTGTGGTAGACTCGCGTCGTTTGCAGTCCCACTGATGTGACTCCAGGGATTATAAGCGCTACCTTGGTGGGGCTGGCCGAGAATCCTACTCGGGAGGTCGCGCTACATGGGCCTCGTTCTTCTCGTTGTCATCTGGCTGATCACTTTCGTCAGCGCCTACTTCTTTATCGCGAAGACATGGTGGTTGCCAACCGGAGCCTCCGCTGCGGCTGCGGGCATTGACCATCACTTCACTACGACATATATCCTGATGGGCATCGTGTTTGTGGCGGCGCAGGTTTTGTTGGGACTGTTCGCGTGGAAATATCGTGACCGCGCTGCAGGTTCCCCGGCGCGCTACTCTCACGGAAACAATACGCTGGAAATTGTTTGGACCGTGCTGACGCTGATCCTGTTTGTCGGGCTGAACCTGATGAGCAGTTCGATCTGGGCGTCTGAGCGTTTTCGTCCCGCGGAGCCTGGCGCCCTACAGGTCGAGGTCACCGGGATGCAGTTCGCGTGGTACTTCCGCTATGCCGGGCCCGACGGCAAATTTGGTGCGACGAAGCCGGAATTGATTGATCCATCGGCGGGCGGCGAGAGCGCGATCGGTCTCGACACGACCGACCCTGCTTCCAAAGATGATGTCGTGACCGGAACGATGTACGCGCCGGTCAATCGCGAAGTGGAAGTCATCTTGCGCGCTCACGACGTCATCCACAGCTTTTTTGTTCCCGCGATGCGCTTCAAACAAGACGCCGTTCCCGGTCTGGCGATCCATATGCATTTCACTCCCATTTCCACTGGAGATTATGAGATCGCCTGCGCGGAACTGTGCGGGCTGGGTCACTACAAGATGCATGGAATGCTAAAAGTCGTCAGCCAGGAGGACTTCGACAAATGGCTGGCAGCGCGGGAGGCGGAGAAACAATAATGGCGACCCGGGGATTAGCTGCCCACGAACTTCACGCACATGCGGCACCTCAAGGTTTCATTCGGAAGTGGGTCTTCAGTCTCGATCACAAAGTCATCGGCCTTCAGTATTATTTTCTGGCTCTGACGGCAGTGTTTGTCGGCATGTTTCTTTCTTTGCTGATGCGCATTCACTTGATCTGGCCGTCAGTGGCATTGCCGCTAATCGGCGAAATCAAGCCCGAAACCTACCTTAGCTTGTTGACCATGCACGGCACCATCATGGTGTTCTTCGTGCTGACCACCGCGCCGCAGGGAGGCTTTGGCAATTATTTCTTGCCCATTCAAATCGGCGCAGCGGACATGGCTTTCCCGGTCCTGAATATGCTGTCGTTCTGGGTGACGTTTCTTGGATACATCGTGATGCTGTCAGCCTTCTTTGTTGTGGGCGGCGCGCCGCTGCACGGCTGGACAGGGTATCCGCCGCTGAGTGCGCTACAGTCCGCTGGGCCGGGTGAGGGTCCGGGCGCAGACCTGTGGGTCATCAGCATCGCGTTGTTCTGCATTGGCGCGTTGATGAGCGCGCTGAATTTCATCACCACGACGCTGGATATGCGTGCGAGGGGCATGTCAATGATGCGCATGCCGCTGACGTGCTGGGCGTGGTTTATCACGGCGATCCTGGGACTGCTGGCCTTTGGCGTGCTTTTTTCCGCGGGCATCTTGTTGCTCTTGGATCGAAATGCGGGCACCAGCTTTTTTGTGCCGCTCGTGGTGGTGAATGGGCAGCTCGCGGCGCATAAGGGCGGCTCACCGCTTTTGTGGCAGCACCTGTTTTGGTTCTTTGGTCATCCCGAGGTGTACATCGCGATCCTGCCGGCGATGGGCCTGTGCTCGCAATTGGTCTCGGTGTTTTCTCGCAAGCCCATATTTGGATACAAGGCTATGGTGTACGCCATGCTGTCAATCGGTCTATTGGGCTTCATGGTTTGGGGCCATCACATGTTCATGAGCGGCATGAGCCCGTATTCTGCTTTTGCGTTTTCAATCATGACGATGGCGATCGGAGTGCCTTCTGCGATTAAAACGTTTAATTGGCTGGGAACGCTGTGGGGCGGACGGATTCGCTTTTATTCGCCGATGTTGTTTGCAATCGGATTTGTGTCTTTATTTGTCTCGGGCGGAATCAGTGGTCCCTTCCTCGCGCAGCCGGTGCTGGACATTCCGCTGCATGATACATACTTCGTTACTGGCCATTTTCATTTGATTATGGGCGTGGCCTCCATTTTCGGAATCTTTGCCGCTACCTATTACTGGTTCCCGAAAATGTTTGGACGCATGATGAGCGAAAGCTTGGCCAGGTGGCACTTTTGGTTCACCTTTGTTGGCACCTACGCGATCTTCATGCCCATGCACTATTTAGGCATGGCCGGAGCCACGCGACGTTATTCGCAGTTCACCGAGCTCGCCTATCTTCGCGACTTGATCCCGTTGCAGAAATTCATCACCTACGCGGCAATCGTAACTATCGCTGGCCAATTCATTTTCCTTTTCAATTTGTTCTGGAGTATGAAGTACGGCAAAAAGGCCAGCGACAATCCTTGGGAAGCCACCACTCTCGAGTGGACCACCGCGACACCCCCTCCGCACGACAATTTCGGCGGACATACGCCCGTGGTTTACAACGGGCCGTACGAATACAGCGTGCCGGGCGCGCCGCGCGATTATGTGATGCAGAACGATCCCGCGACAGTGGCGGCACGCTAGACGCTTATGGCCAGTTACACACCAACCGTTTCTCTGGACGATCCCAGAACTTCCACGGGAGGAAATGGACATATCCCGCCGCATCATCACGACGGCGACGATTTCGGTCCCTCCTTCTTCGATGTGCGATTGCGACGCGCCCGCTTGGGACTAGTCGTCGGCTTGACCGGAATCGTGATGATCTTTATCTCTTTCTCCAGCGCTTATGTCGTCAGACAGGGTCTGCCGACGCTTGACCCGCGCACTGACGTTCTGTTCCACGATTGGTTTCCGGTGCCATTACCCAGGTTGTTGCTCATCAACACCGCCGTATTGCTGATCAGCAGCTTGACCATGGAAATCGCGCGACGCCAGGCGGCTCGCAAAGCCGCACTGGCGCAACTCGCTTCCGTCCCCGGAGTATCCATGCACGCCAAAGAAGAAGTCTCCTGGCTGGCGTTGACGGTGGTGCTAGGTCTCAGCTTTTTGGCTGGACAATGGATGGCTTGGCGCGAACTGGCAGCGAGCGGTTTCTACCTCGCCAGCAGCCCCAGCAGCTCTTTCGTCTATCTATTGACCGGCATGCATGGTGTCCACCTCTTCGGTGGTGTGGTGGCTCTGCTGACCGCAGGCGCCGCTTCTCTCCTGCGTCGGCCCGCCGATTCACTAGCGATTGCCGTGGACGTAACCGGCTGGTATTGGCACTTCATGGCTTTTTTGTGGGTTTACATTCTGTGCTTGCTGGAGTTTGTGCACTAACGTCACAGGAAGGAGGAAACCAAACCTATGGCTGACGCGATTCTGCCGCACGATATGCCAACGATTTACGAACCGTCGCTGTTTGGAACCTATTCCAAGAAAATTGGGATGTGGCTGTTCCTGCTTTCGGACTCGCTGACTTTTGGGGCTTTACTGTACGCGTACAGCTACGGGCGAATCTCCACGCCAAACTGGCCGACGCCATTCCATTCCGAGAGCATCGTGAACGCCACCATAATGACGGCGTTCTTACTGACGAGTTCGTTGACCATGGTGCTGGCCGTGCGCGCGGCGGTACAAGGCAACCCGAAAGCCCAGCGCCTGTGGCTGCTGGCCACCATGGCCTGCGGCATGGGCTTTGTCATTCTGCATGGCCGGGAGTGGAGCAAGCTGATCGCGGAGGGCTTGACCCTTCCGGTGTTTCCAAAACTGTCTGGGCCAGCGGCAGCGGGCGAGTTCGCGAATGTCGTGCGAACTGTACCGCAGTTTCCTGCGACCTTTTTTGGGCTGACCGGGATGCACATGCTGCACGTGACGCTGGGAGTGATCTACCTCGGCGTGATCGCGCTGCGGCGCAATTTCATTCCCATTCTGTTGGTGTTTTGGCTAGCCGCTTGGTTGGGAACGCCCTCGTCTAGTCCCTTCCACTATGGAGCGCACGTGTTACTCCTGGCCGCCATCGTTTGCTCCATCGTTTTGTGGTTGAAGCCGAAGGTTTACGATTCATCGGACGTTGAGGTCGCCGGCTTGTACTGGCACTTCGTGGACCTAGTGTGGATGTTTATTTTCCCTTTGGTGTACTTGATGTCTGCCAAGATTCTGTAGGAGTGGAATATGGAAGCTTTTCAGCAGGCTATCGCGGAACGCGTCGCGGAACAGCATCGGCATCACGGAAAGTCCCAGTTTTTCTGGGTTTGGGCAGCGCTGCTGGCGATGACTGCCATCGAAGTTTATCTGACCTATCAAAATATGCAGCCGGTGCGGATGCTGACGATCTTGATGGGCTTGTCGCTCGTGAAGGCGGCCCTGATCATCGGCTACTTCATGCACATGAAGTATGAAGTGTCGCAAATGAAGTGGCTGACGATGTGTTCAGTGGTTGCCTGCCTGGCACTGATGATGATTTTTTTTCCAGACGCGCTTCGCATCATTTCGCTGGGAGTGAAATGAAGTTTCGCACCGCCATTCTCGCCGCTTGCTTGTTGCTATGGGCCACGCCGGCTTTCAGTCAGGCTTGTTCCATGTGTTACAGCACGGCCAAGGCGACTTCCAAGGATGGGCAAAGGGCCATCAGCAGAGGCGTGATCGTACTTTTAGTTCCACCGCTTGGATTCATGACGCTCGGCGTCTGGATGGCCTTCCGATATGGAAGCAAGCGCGATCGCGAGCAAACCGATCACGTGGACTGGGAGTTGCGACAAATTGAGGAAAGCTGAATCCGAGAAGACCTTGTAGCCTACCTATCAGGGCGAGTACTACCTCTGACGTTCTGCCATGAGAGCGCTGCCTGAAACGGTTTTGCAACACCTTACCCGAGTTGACCATTCTGATTCGTAACGCGCTCAGCGTTCCCAGAACTGGTGGTTTGACGAACCTAAATTCCCTAATCAGGAGCCGCCGAGCCCGGGAAAAAGTTTGGCTACACGAAAAATCAACGACTTGTAGCAATCCCGACGAGGTTCAACAAATTTCCACTAGGCTGCGATTATCAAAGAACATTGAGACGCCCGGATCGCACTCATCGAGATTCGCTGGTGGGCACAAAGTGAGCAGAATAGGGTGTGCTGACGTTTGGAATTCGCAAACGCATCCGAATTGTAAGGAATACGATCTATTCGAGATCGGGGGGAGTCACCTTGGCAATCCAGGAGTCGTAGTCGGAAGTGAAGCCCGCTTTTTGCTGCAGGGCATGAACTTGGTGCTCAACCTCCGTCATCTGGTCATCTGAAAGCTGTGGGATCACTTCAACCTGCTTCCCAATCGCGTCCATGGCACTCGCGACTTGCTGTTCAGCACTGCCGGGTCCAGCGCCAGCGTTTCCATCGTCGAACTTCATGCAATCCACCACGCGCTTGGTCACTTTCTGGCTGTGCACCAGCGACACACGGATGTTCCCCTGTCCGGTGACGACGTTTCCCACCCCGAATACGCGGTCCATAGCTGTATACCGCGGCACTTCCTTGCCAGCAAATGTGTAGTATTCACCATTCATGTTGATCCCAGAAAGTTTCTCCGGCACCGAGCCGATCGAAGAAACGACCAGCGGCGCGCGAAGCTCGTGTTCCGAGCCGGGAATCGGTTCAGCCCTGCGGCCCTCGATTTTCGTTTCAACCACCTTCAGCCCTGCGAGCCGTCCATTTTCCACGATGATCCCGGTCGTCAGCCTGCGCTCCTGGCAGCGAAACAGGTATTTGTCGCGCGCTATACGCAGCATTTTCTGCCGAACCTGTTCCGTTTTGGCGATCTGCTCGGGCGTCGCGTTGTCGGGCGGTTGCGCCAGCGGCATGTCCTGTTCGCGACGGCGATAAATTAAGAGGCAACCCTTTACGCCCAACTCTTCCGGCTTGATGCCGTGCTTTTTGCATACCTCCGGAATACCTTTTTCCAACTCGTGCATGCTGGTCTGAATGTCACGAGCCCTCAAAGCGCGTTCGTAGTTTTCGAGTTGGAGCACCTTGACCACGTCAAGGGACGCCAGCCCCCCGCCCACCACCACCGCTTCGTCGGGCGTTTCATAACGCGGTCCGAGATAGTCCTTTTCGTTCTTGTGGTTGTACCAGTAGATAAAGGGATTTTGGTAAACGAGCCCTTTGTCGACGTACTCCTCTGCTTCCGGCACGCCCAATTCTCGGTCGCGCCACGCGCCATTGGCCAGAACCACCGCTGAAAAGCCCCACGCGAAAAGCTGGGGGAGATTGAAATCTCGGCCTAGTTTGGTAGAGGGCACGAAATACACATTCGGCTTCTTCATGCGCGCGTCGATTCGGCCGTATTCCTGTTTGCGCTGCTCGACGTGCCAACGCGGCAGACCGTCTTCGATCTTGCCGTACGGCCGCGTGTTCTGCTCGAACACGGCGACTCGAATTCCGTGATCCGCCAGAATCTCCGCCGCCACCGAGCCTGAAATCGCACCGCCAATTACCGCAACGAAATGATGCCCAGGATTCGTCATATATCTGCCACCCCGCGCACTGGAGCGCAATTGTACAACGCAAATCGTGCAAAGTGTCCCCGACCACCGAGGGTTTCTATGACTGTTTGCAAAACTCGTGCCCAGTAGCTGCCAGCTCAACCGGTCGATGCAACACCATCTAATCAGTTGATCCAGCAATGCTTCCCCTGGTGAACCGATCTGTCCAGCTGTACTCAATCAGAACTGGACAGGGTAGTGTTTCGTTTGAATCAACGCTCGCGAACGACTTCAGCTGTTGAAGAAGTCGGCTTCCAGGAAGCAGGAGCCCATAGCTTCCGCCGCCACCGCAATACGTTCCTTCGCAACCTCACCGACTGCTCGGAGAGTGTACGGGACTTCTGGCTCGGGTGGGGCAGCGAGGGGATGTCAGCGCTCTACGATCAAATTAAGGCCAACGTGGAGTTTCGAAAGAAGGAAGCGAATCGAGTGGGAGTTGGCTTCGATCTTCCAGCTTCATTGGCCTCAATTGAACCTATTGAACCCAAAAAGGCCGAACAGGAGGTTGTCGTAATCGCTTGATAAGCGAGGAGAAAAATGGTCGGGGCGAAAGGATTTGAACCTTCGACCTCCTGGTCCCGAACCAGGCGCGCTAGCCAGGCTGCGCTACGCCCCGACCGAACCGGCTCGGCCTCAGCTGCGGCTTGAGCGGAAGCACAACATTAGCATAGCACCGCAACACGAAACTAGAGCGAGTCCACTTGCAGTGCTGTGGTGCGCTGTTCACGATCGCACATCGTGTGATTGATCGTGCGAGCCTTAACATTAGGCGTGCCAATGGAAAAACATCAGCGGACAGCGCAAACAAAAACAAACGCCGAAGCGCTTTCCCTCGCGCCTCGGCATTTGCAATCACGGATTACCTGGCTACACGCTAAAACAAAATCCGCAGCGAAATCTCGATGCGCCGCGACCCGGTCAGGACGCTTTCGTAGTTCCCGAAGGCCGAGCCACTGTCAATCGCCGCGTTACCATTGTAAGTTATCGACCCAACGTCGAAGCGCACGGAGTTCGTCAAGTTAAAAACATCGAATCCAAAGGCCAGCTTGGCGCGCTCAGTTAGACCCCAACTCTTGCGAAGTCCAGCGTCCACATCGAAGTAACCTGGACCGCGGAAATTATTGCGCGAGCCGGACTGACCCGGGAACGGATAATCGAACGAGTTTACGGCGCTTCCAGTTCCACCGGTGGCGCCCACAAAAACGTTTGGATTGCAGGTGCCACTGGAGCAGTTGGTGCCGACCCCAGTTGCGGGCGCCGGACCCACGAGGTTGGCTTGGCCGGTTAGCTCCCAGTTGGTGGGAAATTGAAATCCGTTGGAGACTGAGAACGGCAGCCCGCTGCTCCAGCGATACAAGCCGGAGAGCGACCACCCACCGAGAATACCGTTCACGAACCAGTTCGAGGAAGCGCCCCATTTCTGGCCACGCCCAAACGGGAGCTCATAAACCCAGTTGGAGTTGATCTGGTGCGTCATATCGAAATCGGACACGGCGCGATTCTGTCCAGGATTGAAGGCGTTGATGATTTGGCTGGCATAACCAAAATTCTGGAACAAGCTGATGCGTTCCGCGTTCGATCCCATGTCGATGGATTTCGAATACGTGTAATTGAAATCCCAGGTTAAGCCGTGGGTGGCGCGGTGGCGCAACATAAATTGCCCTGCGTTGTAATTGCTCCGGCCCGTGGAACTCCAGGCGTACAGCGAAGCAAATTGATTTTGATAGAACGTATTGGGACCATTCACCGGGAAATACGACACGCCTGCTAAATTCGCGTCGGGAATACCACCCAAATCCCAACTCGCCAGCGGAGTCGTCTCGTTGAAGTTGCCACTGCAAAAAAGCGCATACGCGGCGACTAACGGACTGGTCGTGCCCGCTGGCGTGCCACCGTCAACACATGAGCTTGCTCCGGTGCTGTACGCTCCGCCGGCTTTCAACGGCTGCATTACATCCTTCCAATACTGCACGATATTCGCTGGAAGGTTCGGATTCGATGCAAATTGTTCCACGGACTGCCCGGTGCGATAAATCTTGCCCAGCGCGGTAACCGCCTGCCAATAGCTCACTCCGGTTTTCGGGTCGACGAGGTTAATTGGCTGAGCCAAGTCTCTTTCCTGAAGCAATCTGCGGCCCAGGCGACCTACGTAGGCAGCTTCAAATGTGAAGCCCCCTTTCAATTCGCGCGTATACGACAAGTCAAATCCATAGGCGTACGGCGTTTTGAGTTTGTCGTCCAGTCCCCAATAAATCAGGAAGTTGTTTCCCGGCGTCACAGGAAATCCCGGTGTCGGAGCGGGGTATTGCAAAGAAGCCGGCAGATCATTGATCCCCGTGTATCGCGGAGCGCTGTCCAGACTGACGGTGCCCGGCGGCTGCGAACCTGAAGTTACGAATCCAAAGGATCCGTATTGATCAAACGTGTTTACAATTCCTTCCCCAAAATGATCATAATAAATTCCTGCCCCCATGCGGATTGAACTTTTCCCGGGTCCGCCGAATAGGCTGCCAAACAAGCCCTCCTTGGCACCCGGAGACCACGCCAGTGACAAGCGTGGGGCGATATTCTTATAGTCCCAACCCCAGTAACCAGGCTTGCCGTTCGCCGGCCCGGCCAGATCGAAACTGAAATTAGGAGAATAGGAAATCCCTTGCACCATATCGGCCATTCGCGTCTGGAAGAATTGATCCAGGCTGATGTTGGGTGCCACCTGGTCACCGGAGGTCTCATACGGTGGCTGCAGCAAGGAATAGCGCACGCCATAAGTCAGGGTCAGGTTTGGTTTAATGCGCCAGGCATCCATGCCATAAAATTCCAGTTCGTTCGACCGGAAATGGCGAGGCACAAATGATCCTGGCGCCAGAAACTGTCCATTTTTGTTTTGCACGTAAGTGTTATCTTCTTCCGTGATGATTCCTGCTAGAGCAAGCATTGGATAATCGTAGGCATTGGCCGCGTTGGTGGACACCGCCGGAAAACCAAACGCCCCAGGATCAAAACTTCCGCCCGTTCCAGAAATTCCGGTAGGTATCAAGAATCCCGTATTCGTCAACGCATCGCTGAACGAGTTCGCGTCCGAATTGCGAATATTATTGATGAACCGATAATTACCACCAAAGGTCAGGGTGTGCTTTCCTTTGATTATTGTGAAGTCATCGGTGAAATTATGGATGGGAATAATAACGCTGGTGGTACGAGTGTTACCGCAACCTGGAGTTGGACTGCATGCGGTCGGAGTGTCCAGCCCTCGCAAGGCTACGATCGCCTGGTTAGAAGCTCCATTATTCCCTATGCCTTGGCGAATATAGCCGTAGTGAAAGTTATTTATTTTCGTCGGGCTGATGGTCCACGCATATCCGGTAACAATGCCCTTGGTGTTGTTGGTATTCACCGTGGAAGGCGGCTGCCCTGGAAATTGTTCCACCCCATCGGCGTGATCGTTTTGTAGCCCCACTCTCGTAAATAGCCGCTGCGAACCATTCGAAGTGATGTTGTAATCAAACCGCGCAATGTAGGTGTCCTCTTTTTGGGGCGCCGGCGATGAGAACGTAAAAGCCTGGTAGTTATATCCATAGCCTTGCTGGTTGCTGTTTGGCAGTGGATATTGATTCAACGTTTTGATGACGTTTGGATTGACGCCTGGGCCTAACGGACAAGTCCCAAGCGCGGTGCAATTTGGATCCATCGTTGCAATTTGCGTTGGCGAGAGTGCGTTGAAGCCCGCCTGTGCAGTGTACGAAGCGCCGCTCAAACCCTGCACCGTGGCTCCCGGGCAGCTTGCAGGATTATCGCACTGATAAAAAATCACCCCATCGCGCAACGCGGCGCTTGGAACTGTGCGGGTAACCTGACTGTTTTCTCTCAAACGCTGCCCTTCGTAGGCCACAAAAAAGAAGAAGCGATCTTTAACAACTACCGGGCCGCCGAATGTCGCTCCAAAGGTGTTTCGCAGCAGGAACGGGGGCTTATTAGGTTCGCCATTCTGAAGTTGCGCCAATTTATTAAAGTATTGATTGGCCACCAGGTTGGTTGGCCGGTTGTATTCGTAGCCGGTACCATGGAACTGATTCGTACCGCTCTTGGTCTGAAGCGAAACCTGGCCCCCCGAGGAACGTCCCTGATCAGCGCTGGCGTTGGAAGTCGTCACGCGAAACTCCTCTATGGAGTCCAGAGTAGCCCGCAAGGCGCCCTGGAAAGCGTACCCGTGGAGCTGGTCGTTGTCGTCCACACCGTCGAGGGTGATATTGGTTTGATCGCTGCGCGCGCCGTTGACCGACCCGCTCCGGCTATCGAAAGCTTGATTGTCTCTTTGAATTTGGGGATCGGCCGCGCTAACCACTCCGGGTTGCAAACTCAACATACCCGCCGGATCTCTTCCTTCAAACGGCAGCGAGCCGATTTGTACCTGGTTAAACGCATTGCCGAGCGTCGCATCAGTGGTGTTGATGGTCTGCGCCGAGGTAGTCACTTCCACCGTGGTCGCGACGGTAGCAACGTCCATTTTGAAATCCTGCGTGGCAGGTGTGGCGATCAGCAACTGCAATCCGCTTTGCCGGATAGTCGCGAAACCATCCGCAGTTACGGTAACCGTGTAAGTAGTGGGCCTCAATTCGGCGAACTGATAGCCGCCATCCTTATCGGTTTTTCCAGACGAGGTGATGCCCAAACTGGGGCTCTCCAGCGTGATCACTGCGCCTGGCACTGACGCCCCGTTCTTATCCGTGACCGTGCCGCGCAATGAGGTCGTGCCGTTTTGCCCCCAGCACGTCGCAGTCACCAACATTAAAACGATTGAACCAAGAATAAAATTCCGATTAACGGCAGACCATCCCATGGGCTGCTCCTTTCGCATCACTGCGATGTTTGACATCGAGAATTTATTGGACTGGCAGGCGAGGACACCCGCAAAATGGATAAACGCCAAACCTTTTGAAATGAGACCAGGGACCCCACCCGCTCGACAGTGTCACCGAATGGCATAACTTTTAGGCCAAATGGACATTCCATGTCAAGCATTTATAAAACGAAAATAAACTCTGTTTTGAACCCGGCGAAATACTCAGGATTTATTTGTGTGCAGATGTAACGTGGATATCATTCAGCCAAAATTTCGATAATTCTTGCGGCGACAGGGCTTAGCGATGTCATCCGGGCAGCTTCGCGGCGAAATTCGACAAGGTGTCAGGGCTCGCCGTCCATTCTCAGACCAAGCGGAAACCCTGGGGTTAACTTAAAACGGATCCAACTTTAATTTAAGCGCAGAAGCTTGGCGTAAGTTATCGCCGGGATACCCCGGATGGGCTCCAGGATCGAGTTAAATACTTCTCCATCCAGGCGCACCAGGGAAACCGCTTGCGCACCCTGCTTGGCATCTTTGCGGCCCAGCGCAAAAGTCGCGATATTTACGCCGTACTTTCCCAGCATCGTGCCAACCTGCCCGATAACTCCAGGCTCGTCCCGGTTACGCAAATATAAAATGGTGCCTTCCAGTTGGGCTTCGAGCGGGATGCCTTCTATTTGAAGAATTCGCGGCGAGCCATCGAACAATACCGTGCCTTCCGCGCTGAACCCTTCTTGCGATCCCCCGCTCTGCAACGGCAGCACCGAAATCTCCAGCGTGTTGGGGAAACCGTGCTCGCGCTTGCGCGTTTCCTCTTCAACCTTCAAACCGCGCGCCGTTGCAATCGCCGGAGCATTCACCACATTTACTTTTTCATCCAGCACCGCGTTCAACACGCCGGCCAGCACCGCGTTACGCAACAAATGTGTGCCCACCTCGGAAACTTCCCCCGCATAACGAATCCGAATTCTCGACGGCCGTGTATCAGATGCCTGCGACACCAGCGAGCCCAATCGTTCCGCGAGCTCCATGTATGGCCGCACCCGGCGATACTGCTCGGCCGACAGCACCGGCAGATTCACCGCGTTCCGGATAATTCCTTCGGCCAGATAATCTTTCACCTGCACCGCCACCTGCGTGCCCACTTCTTCTTGAGCCTCGGTAGTGGATCCCGCGATGTGCGGTGTGGCAATTACATTCGGCAGTCCCACCAGCGGCGAATTTTTCGGCGGTTCCACGGCAAAAACGTCCAGACCCGCGCCTCCGATGTGCCCGCTCTTCAACGAATCCGCCAGCGCCGCTTCTTCGATTAACTCGCCGCGCGCCGCATTAATAATGAACGCACCTTTTTTCATCTTCGCCAGCGTCTGCGCGTTGATCAGATTCTGCGTCGCCGGGCTCAGCGCGGTATGCAGCGAAACAAAATCGCTCTCCGCCAGCAAGCGATCCAGTGGCACCAGCTCCACGGAAAATTCCTTCGCCGCCGCTTCACTTATATACGGGTCATAACCCAACACCCGCATGTCGAACGCTTCCGCGCGCATCGCCACTTCGCTTCCAATACGCCCAAGTCCAATCAGCCCCAGTGTCTTCCCGCTCATTTCCATGCCGGCCGCGCTCGATTTTTCCCAGCGCCCTTCATGAAACGCTTTATCCAGTCGCGGCACCTGACGCGCCAGCGAAAGCATCAACGCGAAAGTGTGCTCCGCAACGCTCACTGCGTTTCCTCCCGGCGTGCTCATCACTATAATTCCGCGCTTGGTGGCCGCTTCCAGGTCGATATTGTCCACGCCCACGCCGGCTCGCCCCACGCAGCGCAGGTTCGGAGCTTTATCCAACAGCTCGGACGTAACCTTCGTGGCGCTGCGCACAATCAGCGCCTGCGCATCTGCGATTTCCGCGACCAGGTTGTCTTTGGTGGTCAGCACCACGTTCCAGCCCGCCTGCTCCTTGAGCAGCTGCACACCCCGCGCGCTAATTTTGTCGGCCACAATTACTTTCATGCTCTTGCTCTCCGCCTCTGTACTGATATTTTTGCAGTTCGGTAACCATCAACGGTAGCGAGACCTCACCGCACTGTCAATGCAACCGGCCAACATTGTGTGTTAATTTTGAAACACTGTTATCTCGCGCGAAAGCGCCCAGCGCTTACGAACCAATTTGAGGAGCCGGTGATGAGTCTGTCTGAGCGGATTCAAAAAGATTTGGTGGACGCCATGCGCGCCAAGGACGAGCTGCGCCTCAGCGTCCTGCGCGGCATGAAAGCCGCCATCAAACACAAAGAAGTAGAAAAAATTCGCGCGCTGGACGAGGCCGAATTCATTCAGATTCTCCAAACCCTGGTCAAGCAACGCAAGGAATCCATCGACCAATTTTCCAAAGGCAATCGCCCTGAACTCGCTGACAAAGAAACCAAGGAACTCGCCATCCTCGAAACCTATCTTCCCGCCAGCGCCAGCAACGCCGAAATGAACGCCGCTATCGACAAAGCCATCGCCGAAACTGGCGCCAATTCCATCAAGCAAATGGGCGCAGTCGTAAAATCCGCAAAAGCCGCCCTGGAAGGTAAATCCGTCGACGGCAAAGCCCTCAGCGACCTAGTCCGCGAGCGCCTAGCAAAATTAGGCTGATTAATATGTTGCGTATTGTCGCGTTTGTTCGCCGTCTGAGCCTAATAGTGTGTCTCGTTGTCGCCTGCAAGCGTTCTTGACCGCCCGGCGAGAGGGTAGATGAATACCGATGTTGCTCGGCGAGTTAGAAATGAATGTTCAACTTCCCACGAGTAAGTCCAGCGTGTGTCAGATGCCGGCATACCAGGCGTAGCCTGCCTCGGAAGCCGCCGAGCCGACGCCTTTACCGAACCCCTTCAGACTGTCTGTAACCGTTAAGCGAGTGATGAATTTTATGTTCTTGTAGCCGCATTGCCGAGGGAGCCGCATGCGAAGTGGTCCACCGTGGACTACCGGAAGCTCAGTGCCATTCATGCCGTAACACAGAAATGTCTGCGGATGCAGAGCATCGGCCATATCGATGCTGTCCCACGTATCGGGTTCCATCGAGACATACACCACGTATCTCGCTTGGGGATGGACCCCGACCTGTTGCAGTACGTACGAGAGAGGCACGCCAATCCACTCGGCGATGTACGACCAGCCCTCTTCACACGCCAACTCAGTGATGTGGCTGCGAGACGGGCAGCTCTTCAGATCAGCAATCGAGAATGACGCAGGTTGATGGACCATGCCGTCTATTGAAAGCCGCCAGCCCACGAATCCGCCCGCCTGAAGGCGCTTAAAGTCTTCCGTCAGGGGATCGAGTTCGTTCGGGAATGGACGCGGCGAAATGCGGCTGCGCGGGAATTCGCGCGCTAACGAGTGTCGCGTGAGCAGCCGCTGTGAGGCATACGTCAGGCTTTCGCCGAGGCCGTAGACTCCGCCATGATCGGGAGGCACCAATCCGTACTTGTGCGCAAGCCGCGCTGCCACTGCCAATCCCGATGCACCCGCGGTCGTTGCGAGACCGGTTACGATCAGTTTTCGGCGTGAAAGGTTGATCATGTGTGCTCCTTACGTGGACCGATGCGGCCTGTGATCATGGCTCCTGTTCGGCTCCAGAATCCGGCAAGGCAGACCATCGCCACATGCACAAACAGAAACAGCACAAGCGCCAGCGAAACAAAGAAGTGAATCGTGCGAGCGGATTGTCGGCCGCCCAACAGGGTAACCGACCAAGGAAAGGCAGAGGCAAAGGCGAGCGACATCGCCAAGCCGCTCCAGATGACCAATGGGAATAGCACGAAGATCACAAATAGGTACGTGAGGCGCTGAACCCCATTGTAGGAAGAAGCCTCTGCCGCACTCGGCCGTTCCAAGCGCAACGGTTTTGCAAAGGAGGTCAAGAGCGCACGCCGTGAGATTTCGGCCTTGCTCGGGACCAAGTCCTTTCGAAAATGGCGTGTAACCAGCCCGAAAATTACATACAACAAGCCTGTCAGTACCGCGATCCAGGCAGCTTCAAAGTGCAGAGCGCGGCTCCAGCCGTTCTGGTCGGGCAGCACGTAGCCGTAACCCGTCGGCACCGATCTTCTTGACGCAGGGATCGGCAGTTGAATCAACGGTTTTGTCAAAACGGTGCCGGTCTCGCCCCAGTAGAACCGCGGGTGAGATATTAAAATTTCGATGCCGCTGAGGAGCAGTGCAAAGAAACAGAGAGCGGTGATCCAGTGAGTCACCCGGACGAGACCAGAGTGTCTCGGCGCAACCTTAGTGACTGGTGCGCGCGAAACACGGCTCCCCACAGAATTTTCCACGGGTAGCTGCGCGGATCCCAATGTCGCCACTGTGGCCTCCGTCCGCCCCAGACTTGCCGCGGCAGAATCCTACCACTTTACAGAGACTAAGACGGATTTATAGAAACTAAGACGCGCGAGTCACGGCAAGGTAAGCCACCAGAACTAATCCACTTGCTTAGTGGGTCCAATATGACCAGCATTAAATTCATTAAATTAATTCCCCGGGGCACTTCAACTGGGTGCCCCAGACGCCGTATCTGCGTCTGGGGACTTTAGTCCCACTCAGTCTTGAATTCCTGATTTCTTCGTTCTCTTTTCGCCAAAAAAACCGCACCATCCAAGATTTGCTTCCCCACCCGCCTCTCCTGCGGCATAATCCCGCACGCAGCCAATTTGGTTTGTACCCGGGAGGCCTTCTTTGAGTGAACGTCCGTGGAGTTCCACCGCACCACCCAGCGAATTCCGGCCGTTCATCTCCACTGAAGAAACTATTAAAGAATTTACCCTCCGCGCGGTAATTCTCGGCGCGCTCTTCGGTCTGCTCTTCGGCGCCATCACCGTTTACGTAGGATTGCGCGCTGGCCTCACCGTTTCCGCTTCCATCCCCATTTCCGTTTTGTCCATTAGCATCCTGCGCGCCTTCGGCCGCTCCACCATTCTCGAAAACAACATCGTGCAAACCACCGGCTCCGCGGGCGAATCGCTAGCAGCCGGCGTCATGTTCACCATCCCCGCATTAATCTTCCTCGGCTTCGGCGCAGAATTCACCTTCTGGCGAATTTTTCCCCTCGCACTTCTCGGCGGATGGCTCGGCGTCCTCTTTATGGTCCCGCTGCGCCGCCAGCTCATCGTCAAAGAGCACGGCAATCTCAGCTTCCCCGAAGGCACCGCTTGCGCCGACGTCTTGGTCGCCGGCGAACGTGGCGGCTCCTTCGCCGGACGCGTCTTCTGGGGCCTGGGCCTCGGCGGCCTCTACACCTTTCTGATGAACACCGTGCAGGCCTGGACCTCCCAGCCGGAAGCCCGCCCCAGTTGGTTCCAGGGCGCATCCTTCCGCATGACCATTACCTCCGAGTATCTCGGCGTCGGCTACATCATCGGCTCGCGCGTGTCCGGCATCCTCTTCGCCGGCGGCATTATTTCCTGGCTGGTCATCATGCCCGCCATCCGCTTCTACGGCCAACTCGCCAACAATGTCCCCATCTACCCCTCCACTATTCCAATTCCGCTGATGTCCCCCGATCAAATCTGGGGCACTTACATTCGCCCCATGGGAGCAGGCGCCGTCGCCGCTGCAGGCCTGATCACTTTGCTCCGTACTCTCCCCACAATTTTCTCCGCGCTCAAAGCCGGCCTCAAAGACGTCCGCGCCGAAGGCCGGCCTGCCGAGGCAGGCTCCGTTGAATCCGCCGCCGCGACCCGCGCCGATCGCGACATGCCCCTCCGCTGGGTCGGCGTCGGCTCCATCCTCATCATCGTCATGATGTGGATCCTGCTTACCTTTCACCCTATCCCGGGCGCCGAAACTCGCTGGTACCACAATCTTTTCGCAGGCATCTTCGTCACCGTCTTCGGCTTCCTCTTCGTCACCGTCGCCGCGCGCATCAGCGGACTTCTCGGCAACTCCTCCAATCCCATCAGCGGCATGAGCATCGCCACGCTCATGGCCACCTGCGCCATCTTTTTCGTCGCCGGATGGACAGCGCCGAACTACCAAGTCCTCGCGCTCATGATTGGCGGAGTAGTCTGCATCGCCGCAGCCATAGCCGGTGCCACTTCCCAGGATTTAAAAACCGGCTACCTGGTCGGCGCCACACCTTTTTGGCAACAGATGGGCCTGCTGATCGGCGTCACCGTCTCAACACTCGCCATCGGCACCACCCTCAACCTGATGAACAAGGGTCTGGAAAAATATATCCCCACGCAGATCTCCGTGACGGTTCAATCTCTCCCCACCGGCGTCAAAGTCGAGCGCGACAGTTTCACCTATCAAGGCAAAAATTATCAGCTCATCAATTCGCTAGGCTCCCACGAAATTCCCGACGGTGAATATCTCTACAGCCCGGACACCAAACAAATCGAGTATCAATGGGCCCAGGGAATCGGCAGCCTCAAAGCCCCCGCTCCGCAAGCCCGCCTGATGGCCACGGTCATCAGCGGCATCCTCAATCAACGCCTCCCATGGCGCCTCGTCCTGATGGGCGTCGCCTTAGTTATCGCGGTAGAAATTCTCGGCGTGCGCTCGCTGGCCTTCGCCACCGGCTCGTATCTCCCGCTCGGCACCACCGCCGCCATGTTTGCTGGCGGCCTGATCCGCTCGCTCGTCGACGCCACCACCAAAAAGAAGGACGAAGGCGAAGCCAGCCCCGGCGCCCTCTACTCTAGCGGACTCATCGCTGCCGGAGGTGTCTTCGGCCTCCTCGGCATCATCATCAACCTTCTCCAAGATCCCGAAATCTCCAACCGCGTCCCGCACTGGCTCACCTCGGTCCTGCGCCTCCCCTGGCCCGAGAAATTATTCAGCCTCGGCCCCAGGTTCTGGCCCGCGCTGGCCGTGAACGAAAAGCTCCCCATGCCCACCTCCGCGCAATCCCTGTTAGGCATAATCATGTTCGCGTTCCTGGGCGCTTCTCTCTTCTACTTCGCCCGCAAAAAACTCGATTAGCTAATCGAAAAAAAATGTTGTCCCGTCCACTAACTCGGCTTACGCTTTGACATGGTCTGGCGCGCCAGCTTTTTTATTGTTCTATTTTTTGCTTTTTGCCCCGCTCGCCTTTTCGCGCAGGAAGCCACTACCAACCACAATGTGATTCTTCGCCGCGATCCCTCTACGTCAAGCCCCGCCTTAGAACATCTGACCAAAGGTGCGCGACTCACTCTCGTGGACGCTCTTCCCGACAGCGGCTTCTACCACGTCAAAACGGAAGACGACCGCGTCGGTTGGATATTTGCCAAGTATGTCAGCATTTCAACAGCTCAAACTCCCGCAACCCCGGCAACTCCAACCGCCCCCGTCACCGTTCCTCCTTCAACCGAATGTGATTCGAGTCTCTCGGCGCACGTTTATCATCCCGCTCGCCTGATTGTGAAGCAGGACTGCATCGCCATTACCGGCGCAATTGTCGACGCCACTGCGAACCAATCGACTAAAGAACCGGACGGAACGCGCCACGAACCGGACGGAGATACCCACGGCTGGCTAAAGGTGGACCCTGGCTTTGAAAGCCTTTTGAATTCAGGAAACATCAACGATGAGGGTGGCAACCTGGTCTTCGAAATTATCTGCCGGTTCCCAGTAACTCAGCCGGACGCTAAAACCGCATGTCAAGGCTTCACAGACCATGTCTCGCTGCCGCCCGTCGGCTCTCATGTCCGCATCGTCGGCAGATATGTCCAGGACACTTTCCACGGCCAATGGAACGAAATTCACCCCGTGACCAGCATCACCGCCACTCCCTGATACCAACTCACTGCCGTAGGAGTTAAGAAGGAAGAAAAAGCGTCGGCTTGCTCCGCTCCTGCCCTGCGGCAGGCAGGCGGAATGACAATTTTGAGCAGCGCGGAGAGAGCGAAGAGAAGTATTGAAGTGTGCGAAGGAGTCGGCTTGCGAAGTCAAAGAATCTCTCCCCGCTTTTTTCCCGTCGCCTTGTAGGTCGCGGCTTCAGCCGCGACACTCATACCTCAGCAACAAGTGGGCTTTAGCCCCTGAAACCCCTTGCGCCAAATCTTCTTCCTTCGGTCATCACACCAAAGCACCCACCGGTCATTTCGCCTGCCTGCCGCAGGCAGGAGCGGAGCAGGCCGACGCTTTTTCTTCCTCCTTCGCTCCTGCGAAGGAGTCGGCTTGCGAAGTCGAGAAATCTCTCCCCGCTTTTTTCCACCGGGAAAAACGAGATCAGCGAAGCAACAAGACGACGAAGCAATAACCGTCAACTTGATTTTGGATTTCGCTCCTTTCATTCTCGATCTACTCCGCTTCAAAATCCTTCTTTATCGATGGCCCCTGATTCTGCTCTCTCAATGATTCCTGCAGCCAGTCTTCTAGAATCGACTGGAACACTGGCTTTACTTCCCGGAAAACGAGACCCATGCCCATCGTCGGTCGGGAGTACAGCACCGTAGCCGTTGCCTCAAATAGTCGGTTCTTTTTCGTTATTTTGACTCTTACTTGCGTCCCTGGAGTCCAGCGCTTCGAAGTCTCCAGGTAACAGCCGTAACGGCTAAGTTCCGTGACGCGGGTCAACTCAACTAAGTCATCCGAAGCCACTTCTGCGGAAGCCGAAAACGGAAATCTTGATGTGCTGCGTTCCATCTGCCCCCACGTCAAGAGGACAGATTGTAGATCGTATATTCCGCGAAACTATCCAGCAGGCTAAGTAAAAGGCCACCAAAATCCGTGTAGCCCCTCGGAACCAGGATCAATCTCCGGCTGACGCCGAGAAGCATTCAGAAAAATACATTTCACTTCAAATAAAAAGAAACGCCCTACCAGCTATCTGGTAGGGCGCGACAATTGCGTATCGGTATCAATTCCAAAACGTAAACTTAAGCAGCCACTGTCGCTGCTTTGGCCCTTAGCGCTTTTTGTTGGGATTCTGCGTCCGATCCGTGTTGCTTGACCATTTTATTGTAGACACCGAGCAGCAAAACGGGGCGGCCCACTGGCCCACGTTTGCTGACTCCCTGGTTACGTAACACCCTATTTCGTTCCACAGCCTACTTTTGCGTATCTCATTGGCATCGCAGAGATCGTCTGATATAACTGCCCCGCTTCTAATCTCGGGAGACGGAGGCAACGCTTATCTCAATCCACAATGCGACCGCGGTTCTTCGTGGCATAGCGCCAGAAAAGCCGAGCGCAACTCGTGAGTGAGTTTCAAGTTCTGGCATTTTACTCCGGCATCGTGTTCATGATTTTCACCGGCGGCCTGATGTGGAGCAGATATCGCCGCGCAATCAAGCGTCGCTTGGCTCTCAAAGAGTAACGCCCATCACCAAGCCATTCCCA
This sequence comes from uncultured Acidobacteriota bacterium, assembly GCA_963733775.1. Classification (GTDB taxonomy): domain Bacteria; phylum Acidobacteriota; class Terriglobia; order Acidiferrales; family UBA7541; genus Acidiferrum. The sequence continues at coordinate 519,568 of CAVTEE010000010.1, forward strand.
TCACCGCGCCGTTCTCATCACTGCGCCATTCTCATTCCAACACCATCCACGGTGCTCACGCCAAGAGCACCCAACAGTCATTCCGCCTGCCTGCCGCAGGCAGGAGCGGAGCAAGCCGACGCTTTTTCTTCCTCCTTCGCTCCCGCGAAGGAGTCGGCTTGCGAAGTCGAGGAGTCTCTCCCCGCCTTTGTTGCACTCCCGTCGTGCAGCGTCGAACGCGCACCACCGAAGTAAGCGGCTTCCACTGCACTTCACAGGCACGTGATGCCAACGCATCTGACGAACCCTCTGAAAATCAACACGCGTCTGCCATACCTTAAATTACTAGAGTTGTGAGAGCGGAGAACTTGCGCACGACGGTCCTCTGCAAGACGCCGAACCGTATCGTTTCCTAGTGGACGACGGATTCTCTTACGCCAGATTCCAAAAATTCGGCGAACTTTTCCGCAATGATCGGGTGGCAAAATAAATATCCCTGGCCTTCGCTGCATCCCTTCTTTTGGAGGAAGTGCAGCTGCTCAATTGTTTCAACGCCCTCGGCAATGACCCGGTGCTTCAAACTTAGGCCGATATCGATCATGGCGCTGAGGATCGTGGCCCCTTCTCCGGCCGCCGAAATTTCGTTGATAAACGTGCGATCAATCTTCAAAGCGTCCAGTGGAAATCGTTGCAGATAGCTGAAGCTCGAATAGCCAATCCCAAAATCGTCTACGGCAAGCTGTACCCCGATTGCCTTCAACGCGTGAAGAATCCTTACCGCGGATTCAGCGTCGCGCATCAGCACGGTCTCGGTTAGTTCCAGTTCTAAATTGTGAGGGTCCACCCCAGTCGAAATCAGCGCGGCACGAACTCCCGACAAAAAATCCTTGGCCATGAACTCCGCTGCGGATACGTTGACAGCGATCCGCACTGGAGGAAGGCCCGCATCCATCCAGGCCCGCGATTGTCGGCAAGCCTGGAGCAGCACCCACTGGCCGATGGGCACGATCAATCCGGCCTCTTCGGCGATTGGCACAAATTGCAACGGAGAAACCAATCCGCGCGTGGGGTGTTTCCAACGCAACAATGCTTCCACTCCCGTGATCTCTCCCGTTTTGAGGCTGATCTTCGGCTGGTAGTGCAACGTAAACTCATCTCGGGACAAGGCATGACGTAGGCTGCCCTCCAGCCTCTGCCGCTCTAACAACCGCGCCTGCATTTCAGCTCTAAAAAATTGGCAGTTGTTGCGTCCGAGTTTCTTGGCCGCATACATAGCAATGTCGGCTTTTTGTAGCAGGGTCTCAGCGTCCTGCCCATCGCCCGGATAGGTACTCACCCCAATGCTCGCACTGATGTCCAAATGCTTTTGCTCAACGGAAAACGGCTCGGCAAGCGAACTGAGAATCTTCTTACTGATGAAAGCGGCGTCTTCGGCGTGCTCCACTTGATAGAGCAACACCACGAACTCGTCTCCGCCCAGCCGGCTCACGGTATCGGAGCGCCGGACGCAAGCGACCAATCGGCTGGCGACCAATTGCAATAGTTTGTCGCCACTCGTATGTCCCAGCGAGTCGTTGATACTCTTAAACCCGTCTAAATCGAGAAACATCACTGCCAACTGCTTGCTGTAGCGTGCCGCGAACGAAATCGCCTGGGTTATACGATCATTCAGAAGTACTCGATTCGGCAGGTCCGTAAGGAAATCGTGCTGCGCCAGGTGCGACAGCTCAAGAGATTTTGCCCGTGCGGCGCTGATATCGTTGAAAACGAATATCGATCCGTCTATGTTTCCGACCCGGTCCCGGGTATAAGCAGCTGAACCCTCGATAGCCACTTCGAAACCATGCCGTTGAACAAGTACGCAGTTCGAACACAACGGTACTTTCTTTTTGTCCACCGCCGCCGTCGTCAACGGATCCCCTATAGCCTGCCGGCTAATCGAGTCGATGGTTTGAAATACTTCGTCGAGTGACCGGCCGACCGCTTCTTGGCATGACCATCCCGTCAGCAATTCGGCAGGTTCATTGAGGTGCCTGACCAACCCGGCGGCATCCGAGATCAAGACCGCATCACCGGTGCAAGAGAGAATCACATCGGCGCGCTGCTTTTGTTGAATCGCCGCTTCCTCTTTCGCTTTAACCTCGATCATCCTCCGTACCACCCGCCCTAGCCTGAACTCCTCCAGTTGATTCTTCAGCACGTAGTCCTGGGCGCCCTGCTCCACAGCCTGCCTGGCGATACATTCCGTTTCTGTTCCACTGAGAATCAGGATAGGCATGTGCGGCGCGGCGGACAAAAGTTTTTCAAAGCTCGCGAAGCCTTCCGGCATTTCTATGTCCATGATCACGGCCCGGACTCCGCCTTGACCAATTCGTTCCAGTGCATCAGCCAGTTTGTTCACCGACTCAACCTCTAAAATACGATGAGGCGAGGCTATCAATGCCTTTGAGATCAGGCGGACATCGGCGGGATTGCAATGAATCAGCAGTACGCAATCTGTTGCTTCGATTTTCATACCGCATCAGCTCTCATCGTATCCACAATATTTTTAGCCACCTCGCATTCGCGCGCAGAGCGACAGAAAATCGAATAGGGCTCTGGACCCATCTTGACTTCTTCAGTGGACGCAAGGCTTCGGTCAAACGGCCTTGGCTGCCATGTAGCGGAGCATCTGTTGCTTCAACTGCGCGTCCACCTCGTCTGCGATGGTCACCACGTCTGGCAGCAGTCTGCTGTATTCGATCTGGCCATTGTTTTTGTGCAGAGTGGTAAATAGACACACCTGCAGCAGCCGTGACTCCTCGACCACCATAGCCACCGAATAGCCCTGTTTGCGGCGCAGGTCGCCATGGTGACTCGCTGCCACGGAGATCGCGGCCTTTGCGCCTGCATCCAGGCGCAGGCGGGCGATGACTTCACGCAGCAACGCTGGCAAATGTCCGGTGCGATCTTCGTAGCTCAATTTAATTGACATCAGGTCTTCTTGTTTTTCTACCAACGCCAACCAGTCGTGAATAACCGGCTTAAGTTCATGTTCCAGAATGTCCGCGACACTTTCGCTGTGCGCAGTACGTGCGCCATTGTTGTTCGATCCTTCCGTCGCAATTTTCGTCATGTATGTGTCTCCGTCTTTATATCTTGTACGGAATGGATCTTTACTTTCCGTTGATAACTCATCGGGCCGTGAAAAAAAACTTGGGGTGGCAGTTCCCAGATCCGCGCCGCTGCCGCCCCAAGCCTGATTAGAGTCAACTCTTATTGAATGGTGCCTGAAACTGCTTCTGAGTTCTGTTTACTATTGGACATAGAGTACCATCATAGTACTATGCACCTGGCCTGATAGGCTCCATTTCCTCACTCCCGAAGCACTCCATTCCACGGTTACGGTGTGCATTTCCGCACAGTTCCATTCCCTGCCCAGTGACATACTGCCCATATGCTGAAAGCGCACGAACCCTCCGCGACGGCGATCGCGGCGGTAACCATGGAGATGAACAAGCCGCACATCGCGGCCTCGGCTCTGGCGCTTAACGCATACGAGTGCACTGGATGTGGCTGCAGGTTCCCTGAAACTCGCGCGCCGAGAGGCCGCAGCCCAGAGGAAACGCGACGACTCGAAAAGATTCATGTACAAAGAGAGTTCGCGCGACACGTTTGCGAGAAGCGCGGCTGGTAACAGCCTCCGAGGAGGCTGGGCAGAGTCCGATTGAGAACGAAGACTCGGTCAGCAACGATTAGGCCGCGCCTAACCCTTCTTCCATTGACGCGCTTGCTGGCCTTCTTGAGTCTTTCCTTAAGAGGTTCGCGGTTTCCGGAATGCTCACACCGGGGCAAAACTGCTTTATCGCGGGAATCAGCTCTGTGTAGAGATTCATCTTGTCCAGCAGCACATGTGCTCCAAAAGTTTCAGCCAAAGTCCTAGTGTCAGCATCATTCCACAGCGACATAGCTGCAATGCATTGGGTGTGTAAAAGGATTTGAGATTTTACCCACGCAGGTTTGTATTCCCGCTCATCTGGCATGTGCGGGTCCATCAATACGACGTCAGGTTTTAGGGCAGCAGTTAACGCCATACCTTCAGCGAAGCTATTGGCTGTACCTATCACTTCGATGCCGAGCTCTTTTTTGAGGAACTGCCTGATGGCCGCACGCATGACATCGCTGCCATCTATTAACAACACTTTTATTCCCATCACTGCCTCCGGGCTAACGGAAAGTGACGTAAGTTCAATGCCTCCTGGGTGGGCGAAGTTTTGAACAGATTGGTCGACGGCCATGCTGTCATCAATCCACTTTGAAAGATGTCCAATTTTGAACAGCTCATTTAGTCGCGCCAGTGCCCGCCTCGTCACCTTGTAGGTCGCGCCGTAAGCGGGTGCCGCAGGGCGAGTGCCGCACCGGCCTCGTCGTTTTCTTGCACACGTCCGGGTGTCCAAGGCTCGATTTTCAGCCTGGGTCTTTTAATTTTCATTGTCCCGCGAGTGCCGCACCCGCCTCGCCGTTTTCTTGCACGCGTACGGGCGCCCCCAGGCTCGATTTTTAGCCTGGGTCTTTTAATTTTCATTTATTCTTCCATTCGATAAAAAGCACCCAACAGTCATTCCGCCTGCCTGCCGCAGGCGGGAGCGAAGCAAGCCGACGCTTTTTCTTTCTCCTTCGCTCCCGCGAAGGAGTCGGCTTGCGCAGTCGATGAATCTCTCCCCGCTTTTTCCCGTCGCCTTGTAGGTCGCGGCTTCAGCCTGCCCGCCGCAGACTGGCCGCTACACTCACACCTCAGCCACACGCCGGCTTCAGCCCCTTTGAACCTGGGTCTTTTGATTTTTCACTACTTCTCGACTCTCTCCTGTCTGCGCACAGACTGCCGCAATCTCTTGCGGTGATAACAAAAAAAATGATGAAGTATCGGCCGTGGTTACGGACGGCTTGGTCGGAGTTTTAGACGTGGAGCACTCGGTTTGCGCAGCAAAATTTCCCTTACGGCTGCCGGCATTTTCTGACGCATGACTTCCCGAAAGATGCGCTCGATAGGAGTTTCGAGAGGAGGACGCGACATACAGCCCCCACAGGACGACAGGAACATACTACGCCTGAGGGTTCTCAGGCACCAAACATGACTGTTACCTAACTTCGAGGTGCGTTTAGGAAACTTCGGTAGCCAGGTTCCGCGTTTTCAGGTAAAACGGAAGACAACAAGCGGTATCGCTGGAGTGCGCGCCCTGACAGACTATTGAGGGATACTCGCATGTCGCCCGACCGAATGCCCCCTTTGGTCAAGCAAATCATGACGGGCCTGCGGTATCGCTACGCTTCCCTCAATAACACTCATTACGAAGCCGCCTGGACGGACAGTCAGGGCGACTGTCGTTGCAGGCACAAACACCAAATGCTCAGCGACGCAGCCAGGTGCGGACTGCCTCGCCCTGCCGGCTGGTACGTCTTGGCCGTCGAGCGTGGCGAGCCGCGATTATTAACTACCGCCGAAAATAAAATCGTGAATGATTTCCGATTTGCCTCTAGAAAAACTTAAGTTTAAAACCAATTAATTTAGTCCGCGCGATTGGCGACGGATGTCTCCAGTGCCGGAAATTACTTCCCTAACTCTTTTTTTATCTTTTAGACATTTCGCTTCCACGATCGGATGGCGGGTGGCCGACCCTTTGCGGTTTTTGCAAAGAGTGGGCTCCTCTCCGACGCTCCTCTCCGACGCTTCTCTCCGAATCCACTTGAATAGCTCACGTCCATCTGCAAGAAATCCTCGCCCGGTATCCCAGGACGGGTGCCGCACCCTTCGTTTTTTAAGGGTGCGGATTTTGACTTGGCGTGGAAGAAGCAAACGCAATGCGCTATGGTGATTTTATGAATCGCACGATCTTCATTTCGTCACCTTCAGTTGTTATCGGCCGGATGCGCCAGGTTCGCATTTTGAAGGTCTTTTGATTTTCATTGTCCTGTATTCACCGCAAAGCACGCAACAGTCATTCCGAGCGCAGCAAGCCGACGCTTTTTCTTTCTCCTTCGCTCCCGCGAAGGAGTCGGCTTGCGCAGTTTACCCGCCTTCGGCGGGCCGAGGAATCTCTCCCCGCTTTTTTACTTCCCTCGAGTACACTCAGGCGGGTGGCCGACCATCTAATCCCCGAGTGAGGCTGCCGCACTCTCTGTGCATTTCAAACGGTGCGGTTTTGACTTTTCCTCATTTCCACTTAGCCGGCTTAGTTTTTGCGCGGGTCAGTTCTTTTTCCCTGCTCCCCGACTGTCCTTAAGTCCAGTTATAGTTACCGTACCTGATAAGTAAAATAACGCATGATCGTCGCAAATCGCCCTGCCACCTCGCGCTCCGGCATTTTTTTTCACTCCACCGTATGCGGCTTCCCATTGCTCCTTATCCTCGAAGTTGTTTCTTCGCTCATCCAACCTCCAACTTCCAACCCCCCAACTTCCAACGGCCCTCTTGCCGCTCTTTTTGCGCGCGGTTTCGTTTATTTTCAATGTCTTCCAGCCTCTTTTCGAAAAAAAGGGGGGGGTATACCCCGTCTCAAATTAAATTTTTAGAAAGGAAATTAGCACCTAAATAAAAAGGACCGCCCATGAAAACATCTGACCCGTACGCCGAAGCTTACGCCAAAGCCGCCCGCGCTGCCGAACGTTGCCAGTACCACACCCCCACCGGCCGCCAGTGCGCTTGTCTCATCCAGGACCCGCAGTCCAAGTTCTGCCCCCGCCACTCCGAATCTCCATCCATCGACACCCACAACTTCGCCGACCTTCTCGCCGAAAACGCCGAAGACTTCCAGACCCCCGAGGGCATCAATCATTCCCTCGCCTATCTCTTTCGGCTCCTTGCCGGCGGCCACATCTCCACTCGACGCGCCACCGGACTCGCCTACATCGCCAGCCTCCTCCTCCGCACCCTCCCCGTAATTCGCGATGGCATGGAACCCAGCCAAGTCGAGATCGAAGTGCTTCCACGCCGGCGCATCCCGCGCCCGGGACCCGAAGAACCCACGCGACCTGACGATGACGACCCACACACTTGCCTGTCAGCCGTGGCAGGCCTGCCTGGGCAGGACCTCGCGCATCGCGGCCATTCTTCTCACCAACCCGCAGCACAAATTTACCTGCCATCGCAGGTCGGGCAGGCTTGCCTGCCTCGACAGGTGCCAGCGGCGCAATCACTCGCCACACAAATCCGCGCACCTCGCGTTCGTCGTAAATATTCGCGAAAACCACGTACGGGCAAACCTCGCTTTGACGCCGCCGCTCCCCGCGCCGTACACTGCGTTTATGCCTCCGACGTTCAGCTCGCGCCGCTACAACTTCGATTGGCGCGGATTCATCACTCCCGGCGTCCAGCTGATCGTCCTGATTTGCTCCGGCGTTTTTCTACTGCAGACCCTCGCAAATCTTTTGCTGGGCTACGACCGCGCCTTTCACCTGATCATTCAAACCTTTGGTTTGATACCCGACGCGATCATTCATGGCCTGCGCATCTGGCAACCCTTCACCTACATCTTTCTGCACGGCGGCCTGTTTCATCTCCTCATCAACATGCTGATGCTGTGGATGTTTGGCCGCGAACTGGAACAGGTCTGGGGCAAACGCCGCTTCCTGAATTATTTTTTCCTGTGCGGCGCGGGCGCCGGGCTGATCGAAGTCATCGTGAAAATAATCCCGGTAATGTTCGGCGGGGAACCTTCTCTGATTCCCACCATCGGCGCGTCCGGCGCGATCTTCGGCATACTCATCGCCAACGCCATTTTATTTCCCGACCGCCGCATCTGGCTCATTCCCTTGCCGGTGACCATTCCCATGCGCCCTTACGTAGCGGTCATGGCCGCTATCGAATTTTTTGGCACCCTCAGCAGCGGCGGCGACAACGTGAGCCATCTCTGCCACCTGGGCGGCATGTTGGTGGGCTGGATTTATTTGCGCCGCGGCTCGTTCCTCTACAACGTCCGCAACACCGTCACCGACTGGAAAGTGCAGCGCAACAAGAAAAAGTTCCAGGTCTACATGAACAAACAGAAGGACCCCCCGTCCCGCCCCGACAACTGGGTCAACTAACGACACAGCGTGCAATGCGGGCTCCCATCGCGTCAGGAACAACTGGCACAATTAATTGTAGAGAGGCGCTGTAACTATTCGCGTTGTAACTAATTTTCCAACCATGAGCTTCCGTCACTCGAAAATAGTTTGCACCATCGGTCCCGCTAGCAAGTCTCGCCGTATCGTCGAAAAACTGTTACGCGCAGGCATGGACGTTGCCCGCCTGAATTTTTCCCACGGCAAGCACGAAGATCACGCCGCAAACATCTCCTTGCTCCGCGCCGCCGCTCTGGAACAAGGCAAGACCATTTCCATCCTCGCCGATCTGCAAGGCCCAAAAATTCGCACCGGTGTGCTCGCCGGCGGCAAACCGGTAATGTTGGTCGCCGGGCAACAATTTGTAATCACCACTGCCCGCATTTTCGGCGACTCGACCAGAGTCAATACCACCTTCACTCCGCTGCCCCGCGAAGTTCACAAGGGCGACAGGATTTTGCTTTCCGACGGGCTCATCGAATTGCGCGTTCAGAGAGTGCGCGGCCGTGAGGTGGTCTGCAAAGTCATAAACGGCGGCGCGCTCGGCGAGAACAAGGGAATTAATTTGCCCGGCGTTAAGTTGCGCGTGCCGGCGCTCACTCCCAAAGACAAAGCGGATTTGAAGTTCGCCTTGAAGCAAAACGCTGATTACATCGCGGTGAGTTTTGTACGCCGCGCCGAGGACGTGCTGCAAGCCAAGGCGCTAATTCGCAAGGCGGGCAAAGATACTCCCGTAATCGCCAAGCTGGAAAAGCCGGAAGCCATCGAAAATCTCGATGCCATTCTGCGCGCCGCCGACGGCGTAATGGTGGCTCGCGGAGACCTGGGCGTGGAGATGCGCCCGGAACGCGTGCCGGTGGTGCAAAAAACAATTATTGCCCGCGCGCGCGAATTTCGCCGGCCGGTAATTACCGCTACGCAGATGCTCGAATCGATGACCGGAAATCCGCGGCCAACGCGCGCAGAAGCGAGCGACGTAGCTAACGCTATTTTCGATGGCTCGGACGCAGTGATGCTTTCCGCCGAAACCGCTTCCGGAAATTATCCCGTCGAAGCCGTGCAGATGATGGCCAAAATTATCGAGGAAGCGGAAAAGAGCATCAGCGAATTTCCGCGCCCTTCGATGCAGGAGCAACTGAAAGTCGCGGAAACGGTGGCCGAGCTGGTATGTCACGCTTCGCGCGAATTGCACATGCGGTTGATCGCGGTGTTCACGCACAGCGGATTTACCGCCCGCCTCGTTTCGCGCTATCGCCCGCTGGTGCCCATCATCGCGTTCTCTCCCGAAGCCAACACCCGCAGGCGCATGGCGCTGATCTGGGGCGTGATGCCCGCGGAAATTAAAGATCCGCACAAAATTGACAGCCTCGCCGCCATTTCTGAAAAGCGCTTGCTCGAAGAAAAATTGGTACGCAAAGGCGACGTCATCGGCATCGTGGCCGGCACGCCGATGGGCATTCGCGGCACCACAAACTTCATGAAGTTCCACGTAATCGGCGGCGAAACCTAACGATGCATGTGGAACAACACATGCGAGGGCTCTGAGTACCTGGGTGCCCCACGTGTCAGTTTTACACGTGGGCTCTTGGGTTGACTGATCGTGCCGAAGATTCTAAAACGTCGCGAGATCGGCGGCGAGACGTGGTCGGTAGCGAAAAGGTGAAAGGTAGTCAGACGTGGCTTTACTTGGACGCGGCAAATTCCGCGACGATGCGCACAAGTACATCGACACCTTTAACGAAAGATGTCACCGGCAGCCGCTCATCATCGCCGTGAACGCGCAGGTAATCTTCTTCTGTGAGCGGAAACGGAACCAGTCCGTAAGCCTGCACATTGTGCAGCCGCAGCTGCGCCGAATCGGTCGCGCCAGTCGACTGAAATGGCAGCACTGGAGCATTTCCATATTGCGCGGTGGCAACTTTGGAAATGGTGGCGTAAAAATCCGACTCCAGCGACGACGGCGGCGCGGCCAGTCCGGCGTCCGGTTGAAGTTCAAATTTTATTTGCGGGTCGTTGACCAGCTTGGTCAGCGCCGAAAGCAGCACATCGACGGTGTCTCCGGGAAGTAAGCGAATATTTAAATTGGCCCGCGCTTCCGCAGGGATCACGTTGTTGCGTACGCCAGCAGAAAGCATGGTGGGTGCCACCGTATCGCGCATCATGGAACTCCAAAGCGGGCTCGCTTCGGACACCACTTTCTGCGCGTGTTCTCCGCGGTCCCCACTGTCCAGCACGCGCATCCATTTGGCCAGCTCATCGGGTTCGATGGCCGCAAGTTGCTCGAAATATCGGCGCACAATGGTAGTGAAGTGCGTCGGTGCCGAGTAGCCGCCAATTTTCTCGACTGCGGCAGCGAGATGCACCACCGCGTTGTCTTTTGTGGGGCGTGAGGCGTGGCCCGAAGTTCCGCGCGCCACGACCATAACGTTCATGGCGACTTTTTCGCTGGCCTGCACCGCGACATACTGCACTCGGCCATTCTTCATGAAAACTTCTCCGCCTTCGTTCAAGGCGTAGCCGGCGGCAAATTTGTCCCAGTACTTGGAGATCAACATTCTGATGCTGGCGTCGCCACCCTGCTCTTCATCGGCAGTCGCCAGAAAAATTACGTCGCGGTTCAAGCGCGTGTTGGAACGCTTCAGCGCGATAAAAGCGGCAAGATTCGCGGCCAGCATTCCTTTGTCATCGACGGATCCGCGCCCATACAAATAGCCGTCCTTTATCATTGCGGCGAATGGATCGACGGTCCACTTCGAGCGGTCGACGCCGACCACATCCATGTGGGCGACCAGCAATAAAGCTTTCGACGGGTCGGCGACTGCTGAACTTTTCAAACGCGCCACCAGGGCGCTGCGACCGGGCGACAGGTCCAGCATCTCGGACTGGATGCCTTCCTTCTCCAGAATATGCGCCAGATATTTCGCGATGGACTGCTCACTTCCTGGGGGGTTGGTGGTGTTGGTGCGGACCATATCGATCAGCCAACCTTGAGCTTCTTTGGCCAGCGCGGTGGTATCGCCTACGGGGGATGGACTGCTGATCGCAACTGCTGGGGACTGGGACGTCGGTGCGCCTGCGGATTGGGAAGTCGGGTGGGCTGCCTGGGAAGAAGACACTTGGGCAGCCAGCGGCAACCACGCGCTAAAGCACAGTGCCCCGACGATTATTCCCACATGCAGTTTGCGGTTCCCGCTCACGAATCCCCTCCAGTTTAGGTCGAGCCTTAGCCCTATTTCTTTGAAACGAAGCCCAAATAACAGTAGAAGTAGCCGGGTAAATTCCCCCTGCAACACTTTGCTGCGATTGCGCTTCATACTAACATGCAGGGTGTGGTGGTTCGGGCGTTGCGTGGAGAGCAGTTGCGAAGACCCAACGCACAGATTCAATCGCGTCGCGGGTTCAAAGAATTTGGGCGTCTCAAAGTGAGGTTCCAGCTATGAAAGCTGTCTCTGGCAAGATTTTTTCGGTGAGTCTCGTTGCGGTACTGGTATGTTTGCTGACCGTACACACTGCATGGGCTCAGGCCCCTGCGGGGCCGCAGGGCGGGCAGCCACAGCAGAGCCCGCCTCCTGCAACGCCACCTCCGGCCGCGCAGACTCCGGCGGCGAAGCCGCCAGCGCAAGCGCCTCCGGAAGCTGGCGTGACGATCGCTGTGGATGTTCCGGTGGTCACGGTGGACGTGATCGCGACCACGAAAAATGGCGACATCCTCACTGGGTTGAAAAAAGAAAATTTCCGCGTGCTGGACGATGGCGCGCCGCAAACGATTACGAATTTTGCGCCCACGGACGCTCCTATCACGATGGTCATTGTTATGGAGTTCAGCGGCCGCGCGTATGGCTGGTTCGCCGCGTATGCCAGGTATTGGGCTGATGCGCTGTTTCCCAATCTGCAGCAAAAAGATTGGGTGGCGCTCGAAACGTTTGACATGAGGACGCGGCTGGAAGTGGATTTTACCCAGGATAAGAATGAGGTTCGCGCGGCGATCAACCGGCTGTATTTCCCGGGATTCAGCGAGTCGAATGTTTTTGACGCGATTCTGGAGACGAATGAACGGTTGAAAGATGTGAAAGGTAAAAAATCGATCCTGCTGCTAGCCAGCGGCGTGGATACTTTTTCCAAACACACTTTGGACCAGACCATGAAACAGTTGCGCCAGAGCGACGTGACTATTTTTGCGGTGGGCCTAGACAAAACGTTTACGAATTATCTGGATTTGCACGGGTCGCGTGGCGCGCACATGGATTATTTGCAAGCGGAAAATCAGTTAAAAACTTTTGCTAATGAGACGGGAGGATTTTCCTGGTTCCCGCAATTCGATGGGGAAATTCCGGGAATATTCCAGCAAGTGGCTTCGATGCTGCGGCACCAGTACAGCATTTCCTACACTCCAGGAAATGGCGCGAAGGACGGGCGCTTTCACAAAGTGAAAGTGGAGCTGGTGGCGCCTGACGGCGGGCCGCTTAACGTTGTGGATCAAAAAGGAAAGAAACAGAAATACGTGGTGTACGCGCGTGAAGGCTACCAGGCTCCCAAGAGCGGAACCGGGGACTAGTGTTGGCCGTTGGCGGACAGTGCGGTAGGAGGCGTCTTGCGCGATCGAAGAGAGATTCCTCCGCCTGCCACGGCAGGTAAACTGCGCAGGCCGACTCATTCGCCCTTCGGCGGGCTCAGGACGGGCGGGAGCGATGAGAAGAAAAAGCGTCGGCCTGCTCCGGTCCCGCCGGTGGCGGGCAGGCGGAATGACCGGTGGGTGGTGGTGGCGACGTGATCCGCAGGGCGGGGCGACAGAGCGGAGCAGAAAAAAAGGGTCGGCACGCTCCAGTCCTGCCTGCGGCAGGCAGGCGGACTGAAGTCGAGTGCGTTGGGTACTCGTCTTTAGTAGCCGCGGGCGAAATCGACGCGATTGAAAAGTTCGCGGCCGTCGAACCAGCGTTCCAGTAAATCCATCAGCATGGCTGTTTCGCGGGGCCACAAGCGGTCGCTGAGGGCGCTGGTGTGCGGGGTGATGAATAAATTTGACGTGCGCCATAGCGGACTTGTCGCGGGCAGAGGTTCGGCCTGAGCGACGTCAACGGCGGCACCGGCGAGCGCTCCACTTTCCAATGCGGAAATCAAGGCGGCTTCATCCACGAGCGAGCCTCGCCCCACGTTGATCAGGCGCGCGGTGCGCTTCATTTGCGCCAATTGCTGCGCGCCAATCAGGGAATTTGTTTCTGCCGTTTCGGGCGCGCAAAGCAAGAGGTAATCGGCATTGGGCAAAACGTTATGCAATTCTGTGGAGGCGACAATTTTTTCGGCGTGGGTGGCATCGCCTTTGCCGGATCTGGTCACGCCCCATACGCGCATGCCTAGGGCCTTGGCGCGTTTTGCTACTTCCCTGCCAATTGATCCGTAGCCGACGATAAGGAGTAAAGTTCCGTTCACTTCCGCGAGATGCTGGCGTTTGTCCCATAAATCCTGCTGCGACCAGATGGCTTTTTCCTGCTGGCGCACAGTGTCCGGAAAATTTCGCGCCAAGGCCAATATCAAGCCGATGGTGTGCTCGGCCATGGGTATAGAAAAAATGCCACTGGCGTTGGTGATTATCACTCCGGAATTGCGCAACTCCGGATACATAAGTTGCCCGACGCCAGCGGAGGTGGAATGGATCCACTTTAATTTTTTCGCGGCGGCAAACTGGGCCGGGCGCAACACGCTGCCGACGAAAATATCCGCGTCGGCCAATTCGGCGGGCAATCGCTCGACATTGGTGACGTGTACAACGTTCATCTGAGGCCAGCGTTGACGGAGGGTGTAGGCCATTACCGGCTTGGCATTCCATTCGGAAAAGAAGGAATGCCAGACGGCGATTACAAGTTTGGTATTCGCGGGTTCGGTGGGGACGCTCACAGTTACCTCTAATTCGTTGCGCGTTAAAATTATTGATGCGTTGAAGCCTTTAAGAAGATGCGCGCAGATCTGTTCCGGTCATGTCCTTTGGTTGGCGCTGGCCGAGCACGCCCAGTATGGTGGGCGCGATGTCACGCAGCGAACCGCCGGGCCGCAAGCGGAGTTGCTCATCGCTGTTCACCAGAATAAAGGGCACGGGATTGGTGGTGTGATAGGTGTGCGCGCCGCCGGTGTTGGGGTCGAACATCATTTCGGCGTTGCCGTGATCGGCGGTGATGAGCCAGGTGCCCCCGCGTGTTTTCAGCGTTTGATAGATTCGCGCCAAGCCTGCATCCACGGCTTCAACGGCCTGGATGGCGGCTTCCAGTTTTCCAGAATGGCCGACCATGTCGGCGTTGGCATAATTCATTATGATGGCGTCGAATTCACCTTTTTCGATGGCGTTCACCACGGTGTCGGTGATTCCCGCAGCGGACATTTCCGGTTTCAGGTCGTAGGTGGCGACTTTCGGCGAGGGGACGAGAATGCGCTCTTCGCCGCCGAAAGGTTTTTCCACGCCACCATTAAAAAAATAAGTTACGTGGGCGTATTTTTCGGTTTCGGCGCAACGCAAATTCTTGTAATCGAGTTCGGCGAAGACTTGCGCCAGGATTTGTTCGAGCTTTTCGGGAGAGATGACGTATTTCAGCCACGGCCAGTTCTTGTCGTATTGCGTAGTCGCCACAAAAAATAGATTTTGGGGTCTTGGTGGGTCGGCAAATTTGTCGAAATCGGGCGCGGCGAGCGCATAGGTCATTTGCCTGGCGCGGTCGGCGCGGAAATTAAAGAAAATTACCGCGTCTTCGTCACGGATCAAGCCGACTGGATTAGCTGAGTTGCCTGTGCCTTTGGTGACCACGATGGGTTTGATGAATTCATCGGTGACGTCCAGCTCATAACTTTTACTGAGGGCTGCGATGGGATCATCGGTGCGGGTGGGGGCTTCGCCGTGGACCATGGCGCGATAGGCGAGCTCGATGCGCTCCCAGCGGTTGTCGCGGTCCATGGCGTAGTAGCGTCCCACCAGCGTGGCGATCTGGCCGACGCCCAGCTCGCGTATCTTGTGCTGTAGCTGCTTGACGAATTCGCGGCCGCTGTGCGGTGGCGTGTCTCGGCCGTCCATGAAGCAATGGACAAAGACTTTTTGTACTTTTTTATGCTTGGCCATTTCCAACAAGGCAAACAAATGTTGGATATGGGAATGCACGCCGCCATCGCTTAACAGCCCGATGAAATGGAGTTGGCGTTCGCGGCCGCGATCCATGGCTTGTTGCCACAGCGGCACGTTTTCCAATTGTTTGTTGGCGATCAACAGATCGATGCGGGTGATGTCCATGTGCACGATGCGCCCGGCGCCGATATTCATGTGGCCGACTTCGCTGTTGCCCATTTGTCCTTCGGGAAGGCCGACGAAGGGCCCGGAAGTGTGAATCAAAGTATTTGGAAATTTGCGCAGCAGCTCGTCGTACGCAGGCTTGCGAGCAAGAGCGATGGCATTGCCGTTGGTTTCCGCGCGGTATCCCCAGCCATCGAGCACGGTTAACACGATCGGTTTGGTTTTTTTATTCATAGCGCGTCAGAATACACGGATTCGCGGCGGTGTTGTAGGGAAGCCATCGGATAGCGACGAGTCAGTTTATGGTTAGTCGATTGGACGTACAGTATGCCGAGTTGTGAATCCGCAGAATCTGGATATCCGCGTGGAGAATAATATCCTCACGATTCGCGGCGAACGCAAGTTCGAGAGCAAGGTGAACGAAGACAACTATCTGCGCATCGAACGCGCCTATGGCTCGTTCAGCAGGAGCTTCTCGTTGGCGAACTCCGTGAAAACGGAAGCAATCAAGGCCGATTATCAGAATGGTGTGTTGACACTGAGCCTTCCGAAGCGCGAGGAAGCGAAGCCGAAGCAGATCAAGGTGACGGTAGGAACGCACGCTGTGGGAACGCACGCGATGGCAGCCGGAGTTGGCGGCCGCTAAGAGAACTAAACAAAGACGAAGCAGTTGGGCGGGTGGCCGAAACTAAAAGCCACCCGTCTTTATTTTTGGACCGAATGATGAACTTCCGCAGTTGTAACTTTCCTACCGGCAAAGACGCTATGTTTTTTCTTGAGTCCTTAATCCTGCTTGGCCGGCGCAGCTGCGGGCGCTGGAGGCTGGGGCGCTTTGGCGGCTTGCTGTTGGGGCTCGGGGGGCAGGTCGTCGCGTAATTCGATGGAGAGCCAGTCGCCGGCGTAGTCTTTAGTGACTGGGGGGCGATAACGGACGACGGCGTGCATGCCTTCCACGTGGTGACAAAGGCTGAAGTGGTCGCTGCCATACCAGAGGGTGTCTGAATAGCCGATCATCTGGCGTCCTTTGCTTTTGAAAACCATGAGGTCGTCGCCGCGCTGCAAGGTCACTTCGTTTTTGCTTTTCTCGCCGCAGGCGATGGAGAGCATTTTCCCTTCCGCGGCTTGCGATTGTTCCTCGACTTCTTCGACCACGACGGCGTCGGCGGGCCTGCTGGCAGCGGGAATGCGGTACCACAAAGCTACGGCTTCGTTGTGATCGGGGCCGTGCCAGCGCTCGGCGACATATCGCGCAGAGTCGGCAGCTTCTTTTTCGCGTTTCATGCGCAGCAAGAGTTCACCACACAATAAATGATAGCCAGCTCGCGAGGGCTCCAGCTGCTCGGCTTTGCGGGCAGCCACCAGCGCCCTGGTGCCTTGCCCGTCGGCAATGTAGAGCATGGCCAGTTGCACATAGGCGGGAGCAAATTGCGGATTGATTTGGGTTATTTTCTGCAACTCGGTGCGTAGCGCCTCGCGCTGTTCGGGCGTTTCGCGTTTGGCGGTCATCATGGCCTGGAAATATTGTGAAAGGTAAAGCGTTTTGTCCAACTCAACTGCGCGAGAAAATTCGCGGACAGCATCTTCATCTTTGCCTTCGCGGAAATTGATGAAGGCCTTCTCTTCATGCGCCGGGCCGAGTGCGGGATCTTCCTGGAGCGCACGTTCGACGAGATCGGTGGCTTCGGGAGCATCGTGTTCCCACAAGCGATAACCGGCAATTTCGCAATCCGTTTCGGCCTTGGTCAGCTTGCGCGCGGGAAAATCTTTTTCCTGGATGGCGGTGAGATTTTCGACAGAGTACGCGTGAAAGGCGAAGGCCTGGATATACTTTTGCAGACCATCCTCCACTCGTTTTAGATCTCCGAACGCGTCGCGGAAGGCCTTTAGCTGCGTGTCTCCGGCTTGTAACTGCGCATAAAAACGACTGAGCTTTTTGCCGAGCTCCATGTCCGGCCCAAACACGAGGTAATGCACGAGGGCCCAGGATTCGGCGTAAAAGGTGTCGATCTGGTTTTCATCGCCGCGGTAATAGGACCACGGATTTATGGTCAACAGTGTTTCGAGCTTGATCAAGGTACGGTTTTGCAGCCGGTAGACGCGGGTGCTAGGCGCGCCTACGTAGGATTTCTTGGGTTCGAATCTGGTGTTGCCGTAGAACTCCGCCAAGCCTTCGTCCAACCAGGTGGGCAGCCAGCGAAAATTACTGTGCAGCAAGGTATGCACGTATTCGTGATAGACGACGTTGTAGGCCCCCGGCACGTCTTGATCGATACGCACGATGGCAAATTGTTTTTCCCAGCCATGATCGAAAAGGCCGGCAGGGAGCGGGCCTTTATGATTTTTCCACTGCGCGGGGGCCAGGGATTTCATGTCATTTTCGGTTTGCAGGGCGAAGATCAGGAGCGGCGCTCCGGTGGTCAGGCGCATCTTGGGAAATCCGACCGCGAAAACAGCGCGCATCTGTTCGAACTCGAGCGCTATTCTGCGGGCGTCATGTTCGCTGCCATTGGTGAGGACGCGAAAATTGGGGCTGCGAACTTCGGTGAAGGGTTTTTCGCCGGCGAAGGAAGCGGATGCAAACGATAGAGCCAACACGCAGATCAGTGCGATGAATTTAAAATGGTCACGAACCAGTAAGGTCATTTGGCGCGTTGTCCCCTCGCCAACAATCTAACACTTTACTACTGGGTTAGTTGTTGGCAGCGCATGACTATACACCTGGCCGGCAAGTTTTCAATGGCGGCTGAATTCGCGCAAGGCGGCCAACAGGCGTTCTACTTCTTCGGCGGTGTTGTAGTGGACCAGGCCGATGCGCAGGAGGCCGCCGGTGGATTGCACGCCGAGGCGCTCGGTTAAGTTCAGGGCATAAAAATTTCCGTCCCAGGTGAAGATGCCGCGCTCGCCGAGAAACGTGGCTACCTCCACGGGAGTGTGGCGGTCGAGGCGGATGGAGACCGTTGAACAGCGCTGATCGAATTTTGCAGCATCGGTGATGCCGAAAATGCGGAGGCCGTCGATGTGCTGCAAGCCCTGCATTAATTTTGCGAGCAAGGACATTTCATGTTGGTGCATGACACGGTAGGCGGCCAGAAGCGCACTGCGGCGGTCTTGCGCGGCGGGATCGTGGCGCTTTCCCAGTGCGGCGAGGTATTCCACGGCGGCTGCGATGCCCGCAATTAATTCCTGAACTTGCGTGCCGGTTTCCCAGCGGTCGGGAAGGGCTTCGGGCGCGGGACGGACTTTGTATGGAGCGAAACGCATTAAAAGGTCGTGCTTTCCGTACAGCGTGCCCATGTGCGGGCCAAAAAATTTGTATGGGGAGCAGGCGAGAAAATCGCAATTCAGAGCTTGAACGTCAATGGCGCCGTGAGGGGCGTAATGTACGGCGTCAACAAATATGAGCGCGCCTACGGAATGGGCAAGCTTGGCAATTTCAGCGGCAGGATTGATGGTGCCCACGGCGTTAGAGGCGTAGCCTACCGCAACGAGCTTGGTTTTTTTGGTGAGCTTGCGTTTTAAGTCGTCCATATCCAGGGTGCAATCGGCTTCGCGAATATCTACTTGGCGCACATGTACGCCTTTTTCTTCGAGGGCGCGCCACGGGGCGACGTTGGCGTCATGATCGAGTGTGGTAACTACAATTTCGTCTCCGGGGTTCATCTCGCGGCCGATGGCCCGGGCGAGCGCGAAGGTGATGGTGGTCATGTTTTGGCCGAAACTTACTTCATCGGGGGCGCAATTGAAAAAATCGGCCATGGCCTGGCGTGCGCCGCAAATCATTGCGTCGTTGCGGCGGCTGGTGGCGAAGGCGCCGCAGGTGTTGGCGTTATCGTGGAGCAGGTAATTTCGAATGGCGTCGATGACCTGTTGGGGAACCTGCGTACCTGCGGGACCGTCGAGAAAAGCGGCCGGCTGGCCGTTGACTTGGGTCTGGAGGGAAGGAAACTGCTGGCGGACCCAGGCGGTGTCTAACGATTTATTTCCCGCGGCATGTGTAACTGATGAGCTCATGGTTTTCTCCGGTTGAGTAGTTTCTCACAAAGGGGCAGGAACGTGAGCGGTGGGCGTAGTGCCGGGCCACATTGGCCGTTGCGGGTGGCGCGTGGCGTCGTGTTAGCATCGAAATGATTGTTCCTCACTCATGCTGCATTGGCGCCGGCTATCAACTCCGCGCCACGATTCACATAGAGGTGCATTTTGCCGGAAACTTTCTCGCCGACGGAGCGCACGCGGGTGGTGCGCGAACCGCATCGCGGGTCGTTTGACCGCGACGCCATTTACAAAATTCTGGATGAAGGGTTTGTTTGTCATGTGGGATTCACGATGGAGGGGCAGCCGTATGTTATCCCCACGATGTTCGCGCGCGTGGGAGATGCAATTTATTTTCACGGGTCGGCGGCCAGCCGGATGTTGCGAGGATTAAGCGGCCGTCTAGCAGTGTGCGTCACAGTGACGCTGATTGACGGGCTAGTGCTGGCGCGCTCGGTGTTTAATCATTCGATGAACTACCGGTCGGTGGTGGCGCTCGGGACGGCCACGCTAGTCAGTGAGGCGGAAGAGAAAATCGCGGCGTTGCGCACGTTTACGGAGAAGATTTTGCCCGGGCGGTGGGAGGATGCTCGCCAGCCCAACGAGAAAGAATTAAAAGCGACGAGCATACTGCGGTTGGCGTTGAGTGAAGTTTCCGCGAAGATGCGTAATGGCGATGTGCAGGACGACGAAGAGGACTACGCGTTGCCAGTGTGGGCCGGGATTCTGCCGATTCGTCTGGCTGCGAGTGAGCCGATTCGTGACGGACGCTGCGAAGCGGGGCTTGCGGTTCCTGCGGCGGTCGCTAATTTCGACAAACGCTTGAGTGCGCGATAACTCAAATAATTTTACGGCTGCACGGCGCGAACGAGGTCGGCGACGAGGCCGTAACCGGTGGCGTCGATCCCGGGATTGTGTTCGACGATTGACAGACCAAAGACATCCATGTCAAAACGAATCGCTGAGCTGGAGCCTTCCAGATTTGCAAGCGGGTCGCCGGCCAAGAGCAATTCCGGCGCTACGGTGCATTCCACGCCGAGACCGCGGCGCTCGGCGCGGCATACGAGTTTGTAGCGCATGCCGGCGTCACGCACAGAGCGAATTTTTTCCTCGCTCAACTCGCGGATGCCGGTGCGGCGCACTTGCTCAATTTTCACCGGCACTCCCATAAGCACAATGGCCAACGCCACAACTTTGAAGGCCGCGTCCCAGCCATCGACGTCGGCGGATGGGTCGGTTTCAGCAATGCCCATGGCTTGCGCGCGCTTGATGGCTTCATCGAAGGAGAGGCCTCTTTCGATTTCGGTGAGCACGACGTTGGTGGTGGAATTCAAAACTCCGTGGAAGCCGCGTAAATCCACGGCCGGCAAGCCCAGCGGAAACATGGAAAAAATGGGGACGCCATCCATGACCGTCGATTCGTAAAGGAATTTTTTCTTTTTTTCAACGGCGAGCCTGGTCAGCTCGTCAAAGGCATAGACGATTGGACCTTTGTTGGCGGTCAACGCGTGGGTCCCGAACTCCAGCGCGGTTTTCAGGTGCTCAATGGCGGGCTGGCCGGACTGCAGATTCAGCGAGCTGGCTTCGATGAAGACGTCGGCGTGGGATTTTTCCAGCCATTCGCGAATGTCTTTAGCGGGTATTTCACGTTGGGCAGGCCAGTGGCCGTTTAAAAGCGCGATGGGATTGAGCCCGTAAGGATCCGCGAGCCAACCGGAACGGCGGGTGGCAACGCCGGTCAAGCGCCAGCGCAAATCATAGCGTCTGCGGAGTTCCGACTCTTTTGCGATTAGCAACCGCAAGAAAGAGCGGCCCACGTTGCCGAAACCGATCAGTGCGAGATTGTATGACGGAATAGGGCAGTCCTTCCGGGACGCGCACGGCTAGTTTTTGTAATGCGAAAAACTGAAGCTGCCGGTTAATGCGCCGCTGCTGAAAGTTTTGTGGCGGCCGCAGAGATTAATTCGGCCTCGTCCTGCAGCACCTGGGCGACTACCACAATGCCGGCTTCGGCTTGTTTCCATTGTTTTTGTTCGATAGCCTCGCGCACTGCGGGCATGGTTTTTGCGGCGTAGCCGGTATAAAAACCCGGAGCATAAATCTGGTGTTTAAACCACGGGCGGTTGGGCAAGCCTTCGGCGTTAGTAAGTTTTCGCTCGCTCTCGATTAGAAGTTTGTTCACGTCCGTGAGAGACGCCGCAGCCATGGCGCTGCCGCCATTGGCATTCATCTTTTCAAGCGCCTTGCGATACTCCGAGGCACTACGGCCGAGAGCTACAGTGGCGTTATCCAGTGGAGCAAAGTTTAAATACGGTGCCAGCGGTTCGACGGGCGGCGCGATCAGCGGTTTTTTTGGGTCTTCGGTGGCCTGGAACACGCCTTCTTCAATTTCGCGATTGCGCTCCTGAATATCGGCCTGCGTTTTCTGCGCCAGGGTTTTCAATTCCTTCACGTAGGTGTCCATGGTGTCGGCGAAGTCGCCGAATTCAAATGGTAAGAGGTCCGCATCGGCGAGCCGCAAAACGATGGTGCCACCGGTCTGCGCCAATGCGCGACCGTATACAAAATTCGTGTCGCTGAAATGGGTATACCAGTAAAAGTCGTCGTAAATCGAATGGTAGATGCCGCCGCCGTCTTCTCCTCCGAAGCCGATATTCATGGAGGCGACGCCATCGTGTTGCAGAAAAGCGGTGTAGTCGGATCCGGAGCCAAGGGCAGCGATACGCTCATCGGGGCGCTGGCGAATCTTTTCGCGGTCCTCCGGCGATTTGGCTTCGGCAATTTCGTGCAGGTGATTACGCTTCCAGGTGGAAAGCTTGGTTTCGGGGTCGGTGATCTCACGAGAAATGTCGTTGCTAAATTTTTCCAGCGTGTGGGAGCCTTCAATCCCGAGATAACCTCGCCCGTTGGAATCGGAGTTGATGTAGGCCACGGCATGCGCCCGCAATTCGTCGTAATGGGCTTCCGCAAACTCGGTTGAGCCGAGCAAGCCTGGCTCTTCGCCATCCCACGCGCAATAAATGATGGTGCGCTTGGGCTTCCATCCGGCCTTTAGTAACTCACCGAGGGCGCGCGCTTCCTCCAGCACCGCTACAGTCCCGGAAATCGGGTCTTCCGCACCGTTGACCCACGCGTCATGATGATTCCCGCGCAAGACCCACTCGTCGGGGAAAGTCGCGCCGGGAATTTTTGCGATCACATCGTAAACGGGTTTGGTGTCCCAGTTGGATTTCACTTTCAGATGGACTTTCGCGGCTCCCGGGCCAACGTGATAGGTGATGCCCAAGCCACCGCGCCACTGCGGCGGTGCAACGCGACCGGTCAACGCTTCCAGCAAAGGTTGCGCGTCGGCATAGGAAATCGGGAGCACGGGAATTTTTGTAATAGTGAGGGCGTCTTCAATCTTCAAACGCTTGGCGTCTTTTGTCGCGCCCACGCCCGGGGTCAACGGATCACCGGGATAAAGGGGCATGTCCGCGACGCTGCCGCGCTGCACGCCGTCCTTGGGGCGCCATGCGCCTTTGGGAAACGTTTCGCCCTGAAAAAATCCATCTTCATGCGGGTCGGAATAAATCAGGCAACCGACGGCGCCATGTTCGGCAGCGACCTTCGGCTTGATGCCGCGCCAGGAGTGGTAATAACGGGCGATCACGATCTTGCCCTTCACGGAAACGCCCATGCGATCGAGTTGTTCATAATCCTCGGGGATTCCGTAGTTCACGTAGACCAGTGGAGCAGTAACGTCGCCGTCTTTTGAATAAGCGTGGTAGGTAGGAAGTTGTTCCGCTTGCTGGTTGGAGGTGGGATCCTCCGGTAGCGCAGGTTCCTGGAGCTTTGCCGAAAATTTCGGTGCGCCTTCAACCAGTTCGACGAGACGTTCCTTGGGCGTGGGATACAGCACGTCGAATTGTTCGATGTGGGTGTCGAGTCCAAAGTCTTTGAATTTCGCGGCAATCCATTCGGCGTTTTCTTTGTCGTAGGCGGTTCCGACGTTGTGCGGCCGGGCCGAGAGATGCTGCATATAGGCGCGGAGATTGTCGGGGCTGGGGATTTCGCGGAACTTCTCTTCCCACTGGCGCTCGGCGCGGGAGGATTCGGCCGAATATCCCGCGAAGGTCTGATTGTCGGCCGAAACTTGCGCAACTTTGTTGGTGGCTGCGAGCGCCAGCGCCAATGCGCTCAATAAAACGGACCCAACTGCAACACTGCGATTCATATCGTCTCCTGAATGGCGCAGACATTCTGCCTGAAGTCGAGTTAGTTTGGAATGCGGAAGGGTTTATGGCGAGAAACGACAATTCGGATCATTCAGTTGTTAGCTGTCGAGAGCGAAGAAGAACGAGCATCGGCTGATTCGGTACGGAATGGCGACGGTATGGCGGGCGGTGAAATTTTTTTGTGGGCGAGTGCGATGGGGCTCAAAGAGGGTTGATGAGCTCAGAAGAGAAAACCGAAAGCGAAGAGAGATTCCTCCGCTGCGTAAGCCGACTCCTTCGCAGGAGCGAAGGAGAAGAAGAAGCGTCAGCTTACTTCGGTCGGAATGACTGTGCTGTGGCGTGGCGTCGAGGGGAGAAGAACGGGCGTCGGCTTACTTCGGTCCCGCCGGAGGCGGGCAGGCGGAATGCCTGTCCTGTGACTTGGCAATGCTGCGGCGTGGCAATGCTGCGGCGTGACTGTGCTGTGGCGTGGCAATGCTGCGGCGTGACTGTGCTGTGGCGTGGCGTCGAGGGGAGAAGAACGAGCGTCGGCTTACTGCGGTCCCGCCGGAGGTGGGTAGGCGGAATGACTGTGCCGTGGCGCGGCAATGATTGGCGTGACGATGCCGTGACGCCACAATGCTATGGAGTGGCAACGCTTGGGGGACAATGCGGTGGCGTGCGCGGGATAACTTTTTAGTGGCTAGGTGATGTGTGGGGTGAAGAGGGTGAATAAAAAGTGGGCGATTTTTCGCATGGATTGAAAGACGGTAGCGATTTGAAAGGTCAGAATAAAGAGACACGCGTAAAAGCTCCCCGGGGAACGCTCTAACCACGGCATTATAAAGCGGCCGATCCAACCACAAAAAAATTTGGCGCGCGCTATCAGGGCGAGCACAATTCCTATAAGTGCGCCACCGATAATATCGGTGGGATAGTGAAATCCCAGGTAGAGTCGCGGCATGCCGACGAACAAGAATACATAAATCAGCGCGGCAATTCCGGCAGCCCGCCATACAAAGAAAATGGACATTGCCAAGGAAAAAAACACCGCGGCGTGATCGCTTGGGAAGGAACTCCAGTCAATAAGACCGCCGTCGTCGCCTCCGTAGGGGCGCTGAAAATGAAGAGCGGCGACGACCATGGGGCGTTCACGAAAAGGAAGCATAAGCGCCAAAGCGCGCGCAATAACCACGGCCACCAGGCAGGCAAAAATTGCGCAAATTAAATGTTGCCGGGTGTCGTCCTTGCGGGCGTCGGGTCGAAACCAGGTCCACCAGATAAGGGCCACAACGACTCCGCCTTTGAGCAAATCGTTGCCGCTCAGCATATAGACAAAGGAGTCAAAGGCCCACGAATGGCGGGCAAACGAGTTTAGAAAGGTGATGATCGAAGTATCGAATGGATTCATGAATGTATCAGGTGCTTTATAGCAACGGGGAAAACGCCCTGGTCACAATAGTTAGGATAACATCCGTAAAATTGGCGCTTTTCAATGACTACGAGCAATTATGTTCAATGACGCATTATCAAATACGTTTTAGCATGCCGGGCAATTTAGCTCAGATTGAGTGATATCAAGTTGCCGCGCGGAGCGAACGCGCGCTGGCCTGATCGAGCAATTGGATGACGCACGATAAATCACTAAAATATCAGCCCTAGTGTGAATTAGCTCATCATTACAACAATCGACATATACAGTCTTTGCGGTATTGATGGTTTCTGAGCAGCTAAATAATCTCAAATTGTCCCGATGGTCTTCCCAGCACATCTTCCCAGCACAGATGAGTTCTCCGAGTTCTGGCCGAGAGAAAATGTCGTCAGCAGTGTTCCATCAGTGGGAGTAAAAAACGTTTTTTAAGGAGGATAGAACATGAGAAAGTTTATTGGCGCAGCGTTGCTTGCCGCGATGCTTTTGACTGCCTCGCCCGCCCTTAAAGCTCAGGTATCCGTCGGAATCGGAATTGGCGCTCCGCCTCCGCCGCGCGTGTATGCGCGACCAGTAGCACCGGGACCCGGCTACGTGTGGGTGGACGGCTACTGGTATCCCGTAGACGGCCGCTACGTTTGGCATCGGGGCTATTGGACCTACCCGCCGTACGGCGGTGCAGTATGGGTGGGACCTCGTTGGGAAGGCGGTCGCTACTATAACGGCTACTGGAACGGAGAGCGTGGGCGCTTTGAGCATGATCACCGCTGGGACCGCGAGCGCGAGCGAGATCGCGACCGCTGGCGAGACCACGACCGTGAACATGAACACGACCATCGGTAACGCGGTCTAAAATCTAAAGGAATGTAAATGCCGGCGTGGCTGGTCCTCTGGCAGGTGCTGGGGACGAAATAAAAAGCCATGCCGGTATTTTTATTTGGCTGATGATTTTGCCGGCTGCAAAAACAAACTGAGCCTCTAGGCCTTCCAGGCATAAAGTTCCGTGGCGAAACAACCATTGCGACGAAATAATTTGATGGTGTTTGCGTATTGCACAGTATGGAGCCGGGCGTTCGAATGCGGCGGGTGCTGTGGAGCGCGGTGATTTTTCTGGCGCTGATCGGAAGTGCGGTTGCGGTGCGGCGGATGACAGTTGTAGTTCCCGTGGTGGTGCACGGGTACCGGCCGCCACCGCCGGTGACTAATCCTGTCGCCGCGCAATTCGGTGCGCTGGACGATTTATTTGCGCATTATCCGAAACTAACGCTGATTCATATTGTTCCGGGTCTGCTGTTCATGCTGCTGGGGCCGTTGCAATTCAGCTCAAGCATTCGCGCGCGTCATTTACGGTGGCATCGCTGGAGCGGTCGGGTTTTTGTGGCGTGCGGATTTGTGATTGGAATTACCGCGCTGATCATGAGTTTTGGGATGCCGGCAATTGGCGGTGTTAATCAAGCGGCGGCGACTACGTTATTCGGATCTTATTTTTTAGTGGCGCTGTCCAGGGCATTCTGGCTGATACGGCGGCGAGAAATTGCGTTGCATCGCGAATGGATGATTCGCGCGTTCTCGATTGGGCTGGCAGTGGCGACTATCCGGCCGATCATGGGGATATTTTTTGCTACCAGCCGTTTTTCAGGGCTGACGCCGCGAGAATTTTTTGGGATCGCGTTTTGGATTGGTTTTGTCCCGCATCTGATGGCTGCCGAGGCCTGGATTCGTGCGACGCAATCACCGCGACGACAATTCGGAGCGGGGCGCGAAATACTTACAGCGAAGAGAGATTCCTCCACTGCGTAAGCCGACTCCTTCGCAGGAGCGAAGGAGAAGAAAAAGCGTCGGCTTACTTCGGTCCTGCCTGCGGCAGGCAGGCGGAATGACCGTGTTGTGGAGTGCGATCGAAGGAGGAGAGGAACGCGGAGTAATTGGGGCAAAGATTTATTTTTTGTGGGTGGTGTTGAGGATGGCGTCGGGGATGAGCAGGCGGGCTACGGGTGTGCCGCCGATGATGTGAGAGTCGATGATTTCGTCTACGTCCTCGGGCTTGACGCTTCCATACCACACGGCTTCGGGATAGACCACGACCGTGGGGCCTAGCTCACACTGGTCGAGGCAGCCGGATTTGTTGGCGCGCACGTTTTTAATGCCACGCTGAGCAAGTTTGGTTTTGAATAGGCGCTGCAATTCGCCTTGGCCGGTGGGGTCACAGCAACCGCGAGGATGGCCTGCTTCGCGCTGGTTCATGCAGACAAAAATGTGTTTGTCGAATTTAGGCACAGCTCTAAGTTTAACTCATGGGCGCGAAGTAAATCAGCGCGAAGCGATGAAGCCGGATTAACGGCACTGAAAATATTTAAGAAGAAAAATCGCGAACGTCAGGAAAGCCCGAGGTGATCGAGTTGGTAGCGGCCGCGATTAATGACCTGGTCCTCATCGATCCAAACATCGCACTTGCGAGTCAGCACATCGACGTGCGTTTTGGAGGCCCAGTCGGCGTGGGTCTGGCTGCCGTACGGATCACCGAAAGCGAGATGGACGCCGGGGAACTTCTCGTCCTGTAAAAGCACGCCGATCATGCGGGACAGTCCGAGATTCGTGCCGAAGGCCAATTCGCCGACGCGGTCGCTGTTTTTGTCGGTGTGGCAATACTCCCAGAACTCCTGTTGCAGATCTTTGCGCGCGCACTCGGCATGAACGAGGCGGGCTTCCTTGATTTCCAGGACGAGCGGCGTGGATTGCAGGTCGCCGTACTTGCCATTGAAATGGTCCCCGGCGGTGGCATCACACACAAAAGTGCCGTCGACCGTTGCGGGAGTGGTAAAAACTTCGCCGGCGGGAAGATTCGACCAATATCGCGGGCTGATCAAGCCGCTGGTTTTCACCCAGTCGAGACCGGGATCAAAATGGGCAGCGATGTTGGTGCCGGCCTCGGTTTTTACCGTGAGGGTTTCGGCGCGCATCATGCGCTCGCGAAGTTTGTCGCTCAGGCGGTCCACCATGCGGTAGTCGGCGCGCATGCCCTGCTTCATGATTTCCGAGGTGACGCCGACCATGTGGGCGTAGCGAATCTGGCGACGTTCGACGATTTTGACGATGGCCATGCGCGCGCCGAGTTCGCCGGGCCGCGGAGTCATGCACATGATTCCTACGTCGGCGGTTTCGAGCGCTTGCAAAATTTCCGCGGGGGCTTCGCGCATGGGGCGCGGACCAAAGTCTTCCAGCAAAAACGCGTGGTATTTCGCGCCGCGATCGTCGATTGCGGCAGCGAGGCTGGCTGCGACCGGCTTGCTTACTTCATCGGCGATCAACGCGACACATTCACCGGCGCGCACAGCGAGGCAAGTATCTACGGCGTTTTTGGCGCCGGGCATCAGCTCGTTTTTTGCGCTGCCAAATAAATTGCGCATCTATTTATTTTAACGAATTTTTAACGAGGAGTTAAGACGTTGGTGAACCGAACGCTCTAGTCGCCAGCACCTGGCTGCCCGGCAATCCACTTGTCCACGCGCGCTTCAAGAAGATCGAGCGGCAAGGTTCCACCATCTAGGATCTCATCGTGAAAAGTGCGGATATCGAACTTGCCGCCGATTTTGCTCTGCGCGCGGTCGCGTAGTTCGCGAATTTTAAGTTGGCCCAACTTGTAGCTGAGGGCTTGCGCGGGCCAGGAAATGTAGCGATCGGTTTCTGATTGAATAGTGGGTTCATCGACGGCACCGGATTTGCGAAAGAACTCGACGACCTGATCGCGCGACCAACCTTTCGAATGAATGCCGGTGTCGACGACCAGACGCACGGCGCGAAATAGTTCGGAGGACAGCCGGCCATAATCGGAAACGGGGTCCTGGTAGAAGCCGACTTCTTTTCCGAGTTGCTCGGCGTAGAGCGCCCAGCCTTCGATATAGGCGTTGAAGCCGAGACCGTGCTGGCGAAACTTTGGAAGGCCGGTGAGTTGCTGCTGCACGGACAATTGCATGTGATGGCCGGGAATTCCTTCATGGTAGGCGATAGCTTCGTCGTCGATTAAGGAACGCTCGGCGAATTTGGAGGTGGCTACCACGACACGGCCGGGGCGCTTGCCGTCTGGCGTACCGGTGACGTAGTGAGTTGCGGCGGCGGATTGGAACGCGGGTATGGCTTCGACGGTCACTGGCGACTTGGGGAGCAAAGTGAAAAGTTGCGGCAGTTTCGGCTCCATTTGCGCGATGTAATGGCGGAAATCGTCAAGAATCTGCTCGGCTGAGGTGGGGATATATTTTTTATTCGTTTTTAGCGACGCGCGAAAGGAGGTGAGATCGGCGAAGCCTTCTTTTTTGGCGATGGCGAGCATTTCTTTTTCGATGCGATCGATTTCGCGAAGGCCCAGCTGGTGGATTTCGTCGGGGGACATGCGAGTGGTGGTGCGAGCGTAAATATTGTTCTGGTAGCGCTTCTGGCCGTCGGGCAGTGAAGTGATGGCCAGGGTGGTGCGGCCTTCGGGGGCGTATCTGGTGCGTATAAATTCGCCGAAGCTGCGGTACGCGGGAAGAACGTCGTTGTTGACCGCGTCATTGATCTGCTGCGTCAGGCGTTTCTGGTCATCC
Source organism: uncultured Acidobacteriota bacterium (assembly GCA_963733775.1). Lineage (GTDB taxonomy): Bacteria > Acidobacteriota > Terriglobia > Acidiferrales > UBA7541 > Acidiferrum. The sequence continues at coordinate 549,127 of CAVTEE010000010.1, forward strand.
GCGGAAATACTTGAGGGGAATTTTTTTGTTGGCAGAAGAAACGGGTCGGCGTCGATAATTCCCTGGCACTGGCCGGGAATTTTTTCCGCGAGAAATTTCACGGGCATGAGCTTGTCCTTCATACCGGCTTGCAAGACTTCAATGGTCTGGTTGAGCGCGCGCGGAATCTGGTGGAGACGAGAAATGTAATCTTCGTAGTGCTTCACGGAATCGAGTGGAACGGAAAGCGGTAAATCGGCGAGCCTGGTATGGATGCCGTTCTGCTGGTTGATAGGCATCTCATACTCTTTGAACTTGAAATCGGTGATGCGCTGCTGCAAAACGCGGGCCAACAAGTCGTGCGAAAGCTCGTCCTGCTCGTCGAAGCCGGAAGTGGAAATGGCTTGAATGCGGGCTAAAAAGCTTTCATCCATTTTGTGGTGCTGCATGACTCCGTCGAGGGAATAGTCATCGAGCTTATCGTTGTAGCGGTAGTCGCCGAAGGCCGTGGCGCGCTCGGGGAAATTGCGCAGTTCGGACTCGTAGTAATCGTCGAAGATGGCATTTTGCGCGGCAACGCGGTCACCCTCGGGTTTTGTGTCTTGACCGGAAACGGATACCGCAACAGCGAGCAGGAAAATCAAACTTAGGTAATTTCGCATAGGTTGGAATCGTACCAGAGCGACGTTCAGCTACTCAATTGTCACGAGACAACAGAAAGATCCACCCTAAAAATCGAGGGTGGAGCACCTGTGATCTTTCAACACGTTGTACCTCGTCCAGGAGATCGTTGGGAGCCCTTGGCCGCGGCCAAGATTTATGTTGCTCGCGACTGAACTAAGCGTTGTAACCATAACGTTGATCCGGGAAAAAACATTCGCGCGGTACTGCGCAGCGCCAGCCATCCGATCTTGATCAGGGCCACAATCGTGAGCATCCATATTGCTATCATTGGAAGATTCAAAAAAAGTGCCACCATATCGTCCGCGTAGTCAGCCATTCCAGCAAGTGCGCCCCGCAGCGAAACTTTAGCCTCGTATAGCGGCCGCCAATGTAGTCCGAAAGCTTGTGCCACGGCCATCCCGCGGATGGTGATCGTCAGCAAAGACATTTCCACTTGATGATGAAGAAGTTGCAAATCGCCTTCCAATTCGTCGATGCGGCCTCTCACCTCCGCTAACCTGGAGCTCACTTCCAAGACGTCTTTTACGGCCGCGGCGCGCTTCAGAATCGCCAGGTATTGAGCTTCTTCGGCCCGAGCATTGCGTAGAGCAGCCTCCTGATTGACGGATTCGCGGGTGACGTCATGCGCTTCGATGGTGTCCTGCTCCACGGTCTTGGCCATCTTGCGAACCTCTGCTCGCGCTTCGTCCAAGTGTGCGGCCGGGATGCGCATGCTGACCTGTGCGAACCTGGTACGTTCGTCGCTACCGTTGACGTTCGAGCTCACTACAAATCCAGAGAAATTCGCCGCCAAAGTGCGCAGCTGCTCAGCTGTCTGCAGAGGATCGCTGACAGTAATCTCGATCGACCCGGTACGAATAACTTGCCGCTCAGTAATTTCCGATGATGCGTTTGAATTTGAATTGCGGACTGCAGGGGGTAAAGGGTTTCCACCGACTCCGCCAATCACGCCGCCAATTACGCCACGCATCGAACTGCTAGCCACGAGTTTCGGCAACGGCGTCAGGTAATCCAATCCAACAGGCCTGACACGTTCTCTTCGCGGCCAAAAAGGTAAGAGCGGACTGGATCCCCACATCGACTGCATACTCCAGGAATTCACGGCGGCGAGCCCTGTTGCCCTGCTTGAAGCGATCCCGCGTTGCTCACTTCGCCAGTTCATGAAGATCAACAGCAGAAACAAAGTCGTAGCACCAAGAAACCCCGCCGCCACCCAATGGCGATTCGCCTTCCACGCAGTTTGTAGCGTCTGAACCATGACAGTCACCTTGCTGTATTAGACAATCTCCACCCCGCTTTTGTTCCTGTTTAAAATGCCTGATTAGTTAGCCAAATATTTTGACGCCGAAACGCAAAATTCCCCACCGCTGCCATTTCGGGGGTGGGGAATTTTTGCGTTAAAAAATAACTATTCAGAGCTCGATGACCAGCGCATGCCGACAGAGAAAGTCGGTTTGTAATATTCGCGCTGGATGGGATAAATCGGGCTGCCCTGATAGAAACCAAATACTTCGTTGCTCAGGTTCAAGCCGGAAGCTTCGAGTCGCAGCCCTTTATAGAGCCGATAGCTGCCCTGTATGTCAAATTGCGTGTGGGCGTAGAAATAGACGTCGCCGGTCGGACCCTTGATCCCAAGGATTGGATCCTTATCCGTCGCCGCATCGGTGTGGACGTAGTTGTAGAACTGTATGTTGGCATCGTTATGGCTAATCGCAAAACGCATGGAGAAGCGCGCTTTGTCATAAGTAAAGCCAGCGTTCCAGGTATTGGGAGCTTGCCGCGGCAGGGCTGGGTGATCGATTCGTCCTTCGCCGCCGGGCGTGGACGGGGAGAAGTTCGCGGGAAACGTCACCGCTGATTGTGTGTAACTGTAGTTGGCAGCCACTCCGAAGCCGCTCAAGAATCCCGGCAAAAACGAAAACCGCTGTTCCCAGGATAGTTCGATCCCCTGGATATGAGCATTAGGGCCGTTGACCGTTTGTAGCAGCCTGAAGCCGGCATTCGGATCAGTGGGACCGAGAAGGCTCACGGTCTGATAAATGGGATTGGAGAGCTGTTTGTAAAAATATCCACCTTGGATGATTCCCAGAGGTTGGAAATAGTGTTCAATCAAAATGTCGTAATTGTTCGCCTTGGTCGGCTGCAGGTTAGGATTACCCTCGGTCACCGTCTTCGGGCTGGCATTGGGATCGACGATAGTCGTAGGCACCAGATCTCCGATATTCGGCCGGGCGATCCCTTGACTGAAGTTCAAGCGGAGGTTGGTGTTTTTCTCGAGCAGGTACTGCGCCTGAATGCTGGGCAAGGCATTGAAGTACCCGGAACTCTGGGTGATTGGCGTGATTCTCGGGTTTATCGGCGTTACCGTCGGATCGTTGGGATCCGCTGTAGCGATGTGATTGGCCAGGAAGCTGGTGTCCGCAGCGTCAAAGCGAACGCCCGTTTGCAGCCGTAATTTTCCAAAGGAGATCACATTTTGCAGGTAGCCCGCATAGATGCGTTCGTTGGCGTCAAAAAACGCTCCGGCTGAACGACGAATGCTGCTGGCTTGATTCAATTGAAATTGCGAGAGATTGGACAGCACGCTCTGTGTGATTCTGTTGTAGTCGGAAGCCGGTCCGTAATCTACTCCGTTTACCGCAAAAGAGCCGTCGTAGTACGTGGGGTTGGTGTAGGTACCCAAAACCGAATTGAGCGGGATATTCGCGGTGTTGTTGTTATAAATCTGGTCGTTTTCGCTCTGATTCGAATGGGAGTTCCGGATCTTGATGCCCATCTCGAAGGTTCCGTAATGAGAGTGAACGCTATACCGCCGCGCTACGGAAGCTGCACCCTGGAAATTAAGCTGGGTAGCGATGTAGTGGGTGAACGAGGTATTCGATAACTGGTACTGCGTTGGGTCATAAATATTTGAACTGTCTAAAGCCGTGAAATTGGGCCTGAAGGGGTTCTTTAAATTCACCGCGAGATCCGCACCCGTCGATCCTGGAAGCAAATTTCCGGCGGCATCGTAACTGGCTGTTGGCGCACCGAAGTTGGTCGTAGCAAAGTCCTGACCACCAATGTTGTGGGAGCGCGAGCCGGCAAACTCGTAAGTAATCAAAGTGGAGGAAAGGTCGTGCCGTCCTCCCGTCGAGAAACTATAGACCTGTTGATCTGGACGGCGAACGTAATGGCGATACGCGTAGGAACCGGGCGAGCAGGGATTGCTGCCGGCGCCGCCGGGTGCGGCATCGGCGGCTTGGTTGACGGCCACGCAGTCCTGCGCGTTATCGAAGGTAATAATTGGGCCGTTTACAGATTTGATGTTGGTGCCAGAATTCGGTGTGTACACCCACGTGTCGCCGTAGTCGTGAAAATCAGAATACAAACCTTTGATGTACAGGGTCGTCCCCGGCTTGAGGTTGTAATCCAAGTCCGCCGAGAGACCATACCTGGTACGGTAATAGTCGTAGGAACGGCGGTCTTCAGAGTTGGTAAACGCCAGGGGGGCGCCGGTGCCAGGGTTGGTTCCAACCGACTGGCTTGGTTCCAGGTCGTCTATGCCGCGATTGGTTTGGTCCCATGCGCCGTTTAGTAAAAAGCCGAATTTCTTGCCTTCACCGAATCGCTTTCCAAACGTGCCGTCTAAAGCGCCGCGGTTATAACCATTCTGGATTGGGTTGTGCCCGAATGTGCCCCCGAACTCGTAGGTCGGTTTTTCTCCCGGAGTTCGAGTTACCAGGTTGACGGTGCCGCCAATGCCATCAGCGTCCATGTTGGCCGAGAGAGTCTTGAAGACTTCGATGCGTTCCACCAGGGAGGCGGGAATGGCGTCTAGCTTGATGTTTCGAACGACGCCCTCGGGAGACGGCAGGTTTACGCCGTTGATCGTAACGTTAGTAAGACGCGGATCCGTACCACGGATCTGCACATATTTGCCTTCGCCCTCATCGCGCTCTAACGACACGCTTGGCAGCCGCCCCACGGCGTCGGCGATATTAGTGTTCGGCAAACTGTTGATGACCCTGGACGGCAGCACTTGCACGATTTCATCTGACGTACGTTCGATGTTGATGGCTTCGGCTTCACCCTGCAGTCGCTCTGCGGTTACCACGACCTGATCCGCCTGCGAGGCCACTTCCAAAGTAGGATCCAAGTTCACTATCTGTCCGGGTTCTACCTTCACGGTAGTGCTTAATGGCTTTAATCCGACATACGAGGCTGTCAAAGTGTATTCGCCGGCCGGAACGTCTGTCATTCGGAACTGGCCCTGGTCATCGGTAACCACTCGCCTTCCGAGTGGTTGCAGTTCTATCTCCGTGCTGGACAACGGCGCGCCAGCGGAATCCTTTGCGGTTCCAGTGATAACGCCTCTGGCGTTTTGCCCTGCGGCCGGAGCCACCCACGCTCCGTAACCTAAAATCGACGCTACAAAAATCAAATGCAAGAATCTGCGCATAGTTCTCTCCACACTCGTGCGGTTGGCAAGAGTGGTCATTTTTTGAATTCCATGTTGTGTTCTTGCAGAACCCCAGGTCGGCGCGTCCGGTGCTCCCTTTTTTGCGACCCGAGGAATACACCCGGTTGGTGCCGATGGCGCACGGTAACCCGCCAACATGAACGCTTTGTGACATAGCCATGAACTTGCCGTGAAGAGCACCTGAATAAATGTTTAGGAATGTAGATTGATCCACTAAGTGGCTATAGGTATGTCGTCGCCAATTGATTGGCGGATTGTATGCGGCCACTCAAAAAGTTCTGTGCGGCACTCGAAGGCATCGCACTTCTCCTCGCAATTCCGATGCTTCTGCTAAACTTAAAGCAGCGGTTTTCGCGAGCTTCAGGAGCCGAGATGGCCGACGCTGTTCACGCTGCGCATCCCCATACCTCACAGTCCCAAAAGACCCGTACCGAATCCGACAGCATGGGCAAAATGGAAGTTCCCGCGGACCGTTACTACGGCGCGCAGACTGCGCGCTCGTTGATTCACTTTGCCATCGGCAAAGACACCATGCCACCCGAACTCATCAGTGCTTTCGGCGTGCTGAAAAAAGCCGCTGCGCTGGTGAACCAGGACCTCGGCAAGCTTCCCCCGGAAAAAACAAAGCTGATCGTTCAGGCCGCTGATGAAGTAATCGCCGGAAAACTACGCGATCACTTCCCACTGCGCATCTGGCAAACCGGCAGCGGTACGCAAACCAACATGAACGTCAACGAAGTCATTTCAAATCGGGCCATCGAGCTTTCTGGCGGCGTCATGGGCAGCAAAAAACCGATTCATCCCAACGATGACGTCAACATGTCGCAGTCTTCCAACGACACTTTTCCCACTGCCATGCATATTGCCGCCGCGACGGAAACCGTGCGCAAACTTGTGCCTGCCGTGAAAAATTTGCGCGACGCGCTGGACGCCAAGGCGCGCGAATTCATGGGCATTGTAAAAATCGGGCGCACTCATCTGCAGGACGCCACGCCGCTCACGGTGGGCCAGGAATTTTCGGGCTGGGTCAGCCTGCTCGACCGCGACATCAAACGGATTGACGAAGCGGTTGACGGTCTCTACGATTTGGCGATTGGCGGCACCGCTGTCGGCACCGGACTGAACGCCCATCCCGAATTCGCCGAGCGTGCCGCCCGCAAAATTTCAGAGTTAACTGGACTTCCTTTCCGTTCGCATCCCAACAAATTTGCTGCGCTCTCCGCGCACGACGAAATCGTATTTGCCAGCGGCGCGCTTAAAACTCTGGCCGCCTCGCTGATGAAAATTGCCAACGACATTCGCTGGCTGGCCTCCGGCCCCCGCTGCGGTCTCGGCGAGCTGACACTCCCGGAAAATGAGCCAGGCTCTTCCATCATGCCCGGCAAGGTAAACCCCACACAGTGCGAAGCCCTCACCATGGTGGCCACACAAGTGATGGGCAACGATGCGGCGATCGGTTTTGCCGGCTCGCAAGGCAACTTTGAGCTGAACGTTTTTAAGCCGGTGATGATTTTTAATTATTTGCATTCGGTGGAGCTGCTCGCCGACGCTTGCAACAGTTTCGTCGAACACTGCGCCAACGGCATCGAAGTCAATCGCGAAAAGATCGACCACTACGTCAAAACTTCCCTGATGCTGGTCACCGCGCTCGCGCCGAAAATTGGCTACGATAACGCCGCGAAAGTTGCGCACACCGCGCATCACGAAGACAGCAGTCTCCGCGAAGCTGCGATTAAACTTGGTTTCATTAGCGGCGAGGAATTCGACCAACTGGTCCGCGCCGAAGACATGACCCATCCGTGACCTGCTACTCAAGCAGCGTCTTGAAATTCAACACGCCGATGTTTTCATGAAACAGAAAATCTTTCTTAACGTCGATACTGCCGTGGCGGACGTTCCCGACGGCGCGCGCATTATGTTTGGCGGATTTGGCGGCGCGGGCTTCCCTAACAACCTCATTCAAGCCCTGGCCCGTAAAGGAACTAAAAACATCACTGCGATCAGCAATAATTGCGGCACTCGCGACGGCGAGCTTGGACTGATGTTCAGGAACGGCCAGATCAGCCACGTCATCGCTTCTTTTCCCGGACCGCATGCAAATTATTTTCAGGAGCGGTTCGCTGCGAAGGAAGTCACGCTGGAGTTAGTGCCTCAGGGCATTCTGTGCGAACGCATGCGTGCCGCAGCCGCGGGAATTTTGGGGTTTTACACTACGGTGGGCGTCGGTACGGAAGTGGCTGCGGGGAAAGAAGAACGCGTCATTGATAAGCAGCGCTGCATTCTGGAATCGCCCATTCATGCCGATTATGCGTTCATCAAAGCGGACAAAGCTGATGAGCTTGGAAATCTGACCTTTCGATTGGCAGCCAGAAATTTTAACCCCATCATGGCCATGGCTGCGAAAACCACCATCGTGGAAGTGGAAGAAATCGTTCCTGTCGGAGCCATCGAGCCCGAAACTGTGATTACTCCAGCAATATTTGTTCATCGCATTGTGGAAGCCAAAGGAATTCGCTATGCCGGATAAGCCGCGTCTCAGCCGCGAACAGATTGCCGCGCGCGCCGCCAAAGAATTGCCGGACGGAGCCTACGTGAACTTGGGTTGGGGCATCCCCAATTTGATCGCGGATTATTTGCCGCACGGCCTCAACGTTTTTTTTCACAGCGAAAATGGCATTCTCGGAATGGGGCGTCGCGCCAAGGCTGGAGAAGAAGATTACGACCTGGTGGACGCCATGAAAGTTCCCGTGACGCTGGCGCCCGGTGCATCTTTTTTTCATCAGGCGGACGCGCACCTGATGAGCCGCGGTGGCCACCTGGATGTCGCGGTGCTTGGCGGATTTCAAGTTTCTGAGAAAGGCGACCTTGCCAATTGGAAAGTTCCTGGCGCGCGCGGCTCAGGCGGCATCGGCGGAGCCATGGATATCGCGGCGGGCGCAAAGGTATTGATGGTGTGTATGGAGCACACCACAAAAGACGGCGCTCCAAAAATTGTGAAGCACTGCACCTATCCGCTGACCGCACTGGCGTGCGTGGACACTATCGTGACGGATTTGGCGGTAATCGATGTGCGACCGGAAGGGCTGCTGTTGCGCGAGAATGCTCCCGGCTGGAGCAGAAAAGAAATTCAGGAACTGACCGGCGCGCCACTTTTATAGGCTCCTGTCTCGCGATCGCCGTTCGAGGCTCGCGCGTATCAACTCAGGGCGATCACAGTCGCGCAGCTACGCGAGCGGCGATGTGGCCATCGTCGCGACGGAAAATCAACACCAAACTGTCGCTCAAAGGAACGCCGGCACTGGGAATCTCGAGTTCGTAGGCCCATTGGAATCTCTTGGGCAAGTCCTGCGCAAGCTCGGTGGCGTAAGGAGGAATCGGTTCGACGGAGAAAAATTTAACTTTAAAATTTTCTGCCGGGCGCAAATCGACTCCTCGCTTCCAGAACAGCGATAAGTGCAGGGTGCTCATCATTTCGCGGGTAAGGTATTGGCGGCCTTTGGGGTCTGGCGCCCGTGACGAACAGGGCTGGTCATGGATCACGAACAGAAGTTTCAGATGCTCGGGAAATTCGGTCACGATTTCTTTGCCGCGAACATATCTGGTGCCCTGGTTATCGTCGATGCGTTTCAAATTATCGAAAAAACCCTTGTCCGCCATGTGGCCGGCCAGCCGGAAACAGGTGCTCTCGCTCAAGCTGCCGTCCGTCTCCAGAAAAACGCCGCCATCAAAATTCCAGATTGTTTTCGGGATGCGCTTGGCTTTGTCTCCGGGCCTTTGTCCGGCTGACGCCAGCGCCGATGGTTGGCCACAAAGCAACAGTGCTGCAACTAGTATCGCCCGAGGAGTTTGGGAGCAAAGAGTGCGCATCATAAATCGTGAACGACAGTTGACGCCTGAATAGTGTACGTGTGACGCGCGCCGCGCTGTCAACTGACGAGCGGCTCGGGCTCAGGTACGTAGGCGCATGCGAACCGCTGGCAATGCCTGCGCGTGTCATTTACTATCCGAAGAGAACACATGAGGCGCGGGCAGCACACTACTATTAATCATCGTGGCGTTCGTTGGCCTGATTGTTGCCGTGGCCGTATCGATTCTACACAACGGGCTAAGCGCTCGCGCGCGACCTGGCGCCCTGGAAGAAATGTTGGCGCGTAACGCGTGGCACCTTTCCATTCCGTCGGACGCGCGCGCCATGCGCAATCCGTTGCCTGCATCTGAAGAGAATCTTAAGGATGCGCGGCTGCATTTCGCGGATCACTGCGCGATCTGTCACGCCAACGATGGCAGCGGCGACGCGCTATTTGGGCGGGGCTTATACCCCAAGCCGCCCGATCTGCGCCAAGCCGAGACGCAGAAACGCTCCGACGGGGAGCTTTTCTGGATTATTGAGAACGGCGTGCGCTTCACTGGCATGCCGTCATTCGCCAGTCACGGTATGGACAACGATTCCTGGAAGCTGGTCCTTTTCATAAGGCATCTGCCGAAGCTTACCGCTGAGGAGCGCATCGAAATGTCCCGCTATAACCCAAAAAGTCCGGAAGATCGCGAAGAAGAAAAAGATGAAGACGATTTTCTGAATGGTACAACGCCGCAGAAATCTGGAACATCAAACTCTCATCCTTAAGGTATTCTTGAAAAGGTACTCTTGAATCTGTAAGTTCTGGGGGGTGTTTATGACGCGTCGGTTCTTTACAGTGTTGCTATCTTTTCTGTTCGTGGCCATTACGCTTTCCGCGCACGGCGACAAAAAGCACGTCATCGGAACGATAGAGAAATTAAATTCCGGCTTCGTAACGGTGAAGACCCGGGATGGAAAATCGGTACAAGTGAAACTCGTTCCCTCCACCACATACGTTGCGCGTGTGGCCACCGTGGACAAACCTGCCTCTATTTCGGATCTCGCCGTCGGCGAGAATGTGGTGATCCATGCCACGCCCAAGGGCGCCGATCTGGAGGCCGACGAAGTCAGGTTCTCAGCGGCCAGCGCATCTGGCTCGGCTTCCTCGAAAACTCAGCAGTAACTATAGCTTGCTCTCGACGCAATTTTTATTTTGCAGGCGCTTTAGTCTTCCAGAACATGGCACGAGTGTGTTTTTATCACCAGCCACACGGGCAGATCGACTTCCAGCTCTAATGCTCGTTTGGCCCCGAGCGTGAGGTGCACCGTAAAAACGACTGCACCATCGGTGCCTGCAGCTACTTGCGCGATGAACATCGTTCCGCGTTGTTCGAGCGAGATAATCTTCCCGGCAATCACATTACGGGCACTCAAACTGTAAGGACGTTCGGTGGCCAACAAAATATCTCCGGCACGAATCGCCAAGCGGACGGCAGTTTTTACGGCGGCATGACCAAGAGGCGTTTCGATTTCACACGCGCCTTTAACCAAGCGCACGCGCATCACGCCATCCGCTTCGCGCAGTTCGGTGACGACACCGCTGAACAGATTTTCAAATCCCGAGGCTTGGGCGAGTGACGAGCGTCGGGGTGCGTCCAGCACATCGTGCGGGGTTCCCGTGCTGATAATTTTTCCATGCTCGAGGACGATCACGCGTTCGCCGAGCGCGTCAACCTCAGCACGGCTGTGGGTGACGTACAAGATTGGAATGTTTTGCGCGGCATTCCACTTGCGCAAATCCTCCATGATGGATTGCTTCAGTCCTTCGTCGAGCGCCGTCAGGGGCTCGTCGAGCAGCAACACTCGTGGTGAAGTTGCCAGCGAACGAGCCAGCGCGACTCGCTGTTGTTCTCCGCCGGATATTTCATGGGCTTTTCGCCTGGCGAGTTGATCAACGCGAAAAGCTTCCAGCATTGCTTTTGCTCGTGAGGCTCGTTGCGGCACCGGCAGGTCCGCAATTCCATAGGCGACGTTTTGCTCCACGGTCATGTGCGGAAATAACGCTAGGGATTGAAAAACGTAGGCTATTTTTCTTTTTGCCGGAGGCACGTCGACCCGCCGTTCGACATCGAGCAGGACATCACCGGCTATTTCAATTTGGCCGCTATCAGGTTTGAGTAGTCCGGCGATGCAATCGAGCAGCGTGGATTTTCCGGCTCCTGAGGGTCCGAACACAATGGTGATTCCCGCAGGAATTTCGAGCGCGACATCCAGAACGAATGAGGATGGTGTGCGGCCGGAGCGCGCTTTTCGCAACTGCGCTTTGAGCACTGGCGGATTTATCTCGCTGCCCACGAGGCCCACATGCGTCGGCCGATTCGCCGATTGACGCCGTACACGGTGGACAGCACCACGAATGAAATTATTAGCAACACCAGCGCCATGCGATTTGCCTCGGCATATTCCATGGACTGCACGCGGTCGTAAATGTCGATCGAAGCCGTGCGGGTAATGCCAGGTAGATTTCCGCCAACCATCAACACCACTCCGAATTCACCGAGTGTGTGCGCAAAGCTCAAAACCATCGCGGTGACAATTCCTGGCAAAGAGAGCGGCAGGATCACTTTCGCAAAAGTGCGCAAGCTACTGGCACCCAGCAGCGCAGATGCGTCCAGGAGTCTGCGGTCCATCGCTTCAAAGGAAGCAATTAGCGGTTGAACTGTGAACGGGAAGCTATACAGAACGGAGGCGAACACCAACCCGCCGAAAGTGAACGCGAGGCCGCGGTGAAATAATGCCTCGGAGAGTTTTCCAATCGGGCCATGCGGGCCCAGTGCGATCAAAACATAAAAACCAAGGACGGTCGGCGGCAACACCAGTGGCAAGGCCACGACGGCTTCCAGCAGGAATTTGCCGCGCCAGTTCCAATATGCGAGCCAGTACGCTAGCGGCGTGCCGATCAGCAACAAAATCGCCGATACGCAGGCCGCAAGGCGGACGGAGAGAATTAACGAGCCCATATCACTTTTGGGAATCTATCTCGGTTCGTGGCCGTGGGCAATAAAAGCATGCGAATCATTTATGGGGTCGGATCGGTGAAACCAAATCGTTGTAATATTTCACGGCTTTGCGGGCCGCTGACAAAGTCCAGGAAGCGACGAGCGGCGTCTTTATTTTTCGAAGCTTTGAGCATCACCGCTGCTTGTTTAATCGGCGGATAGCTGTCAGCAGGAATTTCCCATTTGTTTCCATTTTTCATCGCCAGAGACACGCCGAGTGAAAGGGCTACGATGCCCGCTTGCGCGTTACCAGATTGCACGAACTCGGCTGCTTGGGAAATATTTTCGCCGTACACCAGTTTGTCTTTAACTTGTTCGTAGATGCCGGCTTTTTTCATCGCCGCCACTGCAGCGCGGCCGTACGGAGCGTGTTCGGGATTGGCGATGGCGATTTTTTTTACTCGTTGGTCCAGCAAAGACTGCCATCCGGCTTTCGCGGCATCGATCCCACTATCGTGAGGAGTCCAGATGACGATATGGCCGACGGCGTAGTCACGTAAGGTGCCCGGTTCGGTTAGGCCGGCAGCTTCCAATTTTTTGGGATATTCGGAGTCAGCGGAAAAGAACAGGTCGAAAGGCGCGCCATTCTGAATTTGCGTTAAGAAATTGCCGCTGGAACCGTAGGTGACATCCAATTTTGCACCGCTTTGCTTCTCGAACTGAGAGGTCAACTCCGTCATGGCGAATTTCAAATCCGCAGCCGCCGCGACTTTTACGGATTGCGCGCGCGCATAAGAGCCCATCGAAAGGATTGCGAGCAGAACAACGAGCTGTTTCAATGGAAGACTCATAGCGCTTCACCAGCGATTATCGCCGCAAAGCAGCCATAACTTACCATTAAATTCGGTTAATTTCGCAGAGGCTTTCCGGTTTTGAGCGTGTGGGCAATGCGTTCCTGCGTTTTCTTTTCGCCACACAAGGACACGAAGGCTTCGCGTTCCAGGTCCAGCACGTATTGTTCGCTCACGAATTGCGGTGAGCTTAGTGCCCCACCGGCCAGAATATTCCCGAGCTTGCGCCCCACGTGGGCGTCGTAATCGGTTATATAGCCGCCGCGCTGCATCATATGGATTACCAGCTTGGCGCCCGACAAGAATTGCTCACCGAGCACTTTGATCTGCGTGGTTTGCGCGCCTTCTTGCCAGTTCGCGGCTTTGGCACGGTAACCGCCGCGCACCAGCGCCAGAGCAACTTCTTTGGCGTCGCCCACCAAACGGTCGCGATTCATGGACACGCCATCTTCGCGCCGCAAGAAACCAAGATCGCGACATTCCTCGGCGCTGGTGCCGACCTTAGCCATCGCAATAGTTTCGAAGACCGGCTTCATGGCGTGAAATAAATCGAGGTCTTCCCCTCCGCCGGCGCGCTCGTTGGCGCGAATCATCATTTCTTTCGTGCCGCCGCCACCGGGAATCAACCCGACTCCTGTTTCCACCAATCCCATGTAAGCTTCCGCCGCGGCTTGAATTCTTGCGCCGTGCAGGCCTACTTCGCAGCCACCGCCCAAGGCCATGCCTTGCGGAGCGACTACCACCGGCTTGGGCGCATATTTAATGGCCAAGTTCGCATTCTGAAATTGTTTGACGGCGAGGTGCAGCTCGTCCCATTCCTGTTCCTGCGCGCCCATCAGCACGAGCATCAGGTTTGCGCCCACGGAAAAATTCAGCGCCTGATTGGCGATGACCATAGCGTCGAAATCGGTCTCAAGCCGCTTGAGTCCCTTGTGAATCATGGAAATTAAATCCGCGCCGATAGCGTTCATCTTGGAATGAAATTCACAGCACAACACGCCATCGCCAAGATCAATCAAGCTGGCGCCGGAGTTGCGCTCCATTTCTTTTCCGGCGTCCTTCAGCGAATTGAGAAAGATGACGCCAGCAGGCTCTTCGACTCTTCTGGTGCCGGCTCCATTTAAGTCGAATACTGAAGTAGTACCTTTTTCCGAGGTATAAAAACTGTTGCGCCCGCTGGCCAGCAACTTCTCTATTACGGGCGGCAGCGTTCGGCCTTCCTTTTTAATTTGTGTGGCAAAGGCGTCGACACCGAGCGTATCCATTATTTGAAACGGCCCCAGTTCCCAGACAAAACCCCAACGCACGGCGCGGTCAACGTCCTCCACATGATCGGAAATTTCCGGAACACGTCGCGCGGCGTATAAACACGTCTCCGAGATAGAACTCCACAAAAACTGCTGGGCCTTGTCACCCGTTTGGCCCTGCAAAACAGGGCCGATCAGCGCCCGCAAACGATCGCGCGTGTCTTCGATGGTTTTGCCCGCTTCGATGGAGGCGAAACGCGCTTTCTGGCGTGGGCGGTACTCCATAGTGTTTACATTGAGCGTGAGAATTTCTTTTTCGCCTTTGCCTCGCAACTTTTTATAAAAGCCTTGTCCGGTTTTATCGCCTAGCCATTTGCGTTTGGCCATGTCTTCGACGAACGCGGGCACTTTGTACATTTCGCGCGATTCGTCATCGGTCGCTGTTTCGTAAATATTTTTGATCACGTGCATCAACACATCCAGGCCCACGAGGTCCGCGGTGCGAAATGTCGCGGACTTGGGCTGGCCGATGGCTGGGCCAGTGCAGGCGTCCACTTCCTCGACGGTCATTCCCAATTTATTCATCAAGCGCAACGCGTTGAGCATGGAAAATGTGCCGATGCGATTGGCGATGAAGTTCGGGGTGTCCTTAGCGACTACTACGCCTTTGCCCAGACGGCGATCGCAAAACTCCGCGAGGGTCTCCAGTACTTCAGGCAATGTCTTGGGACCGGGAATTATTTCGACCAGCTTCAAGTAGCGGGGCGGATTAAAAAAGTGGGTTCCTGCCCAATGCTGCTGAAATTCGTCGCTCATGCCTTCGGCGATTAAATGCACTGGAAGCCCTGACGTGTTGGTGGTGACGATCGATCCCGGTTTACGAAACTGGGCCACGCGGGCGAGCAGATTCTTTTTGATCTCCAGATTCTCGGCTACTACCTCGATAATCCAGTCGGCGTCCTTGATTCGCTGCAAATCATCGTCAAAATTTCCGATGGAGATTTTGTCCGCCAACGCCGCGGTAAAAAACGCCGCGGGCTTGGACTTTTTGGCGGCATCCAGGCCAGCTCGCACGATTTTGTTACGCTCCGCAGCAGAGCCGGAGGTGAGACCGGGCGGCACGATGTCCAATAAGAGTACCGGCACGCCGGCGTTGGCAAAGTGAGCCGCGATTCGGGCGCCCATCGTGCCTGCACCGAGCACCACGACTTTTTCGATACGACGTTTCATGGCTGACCTTTTTTTTCTGATTTGTACGAACGGACAGGTTACAAAACCAACATACACGGGTCAATCGAACTGACACAAACGGCATTAACGCCTAAACTGGTTACGGCATGTCTGAACCTGTTATTTCGAGCGTATTGCGCAGGTGGCTGGACGAAAAAGAGCGCGTTTTGTCCGCGGAAGTCACCAGTGTGCACGACGTAACAGGGCGACCAAAAGTGGGCCTGGCGCTGGCTGGGGGCTTCGCTCGGGGCATCGCGCATATTGGAGTGCTACGCGTTCTTCGCGACGCCGGCATTCACATTGATGCGGTGGCGGGTACCAGCGTGGGAGCACTGATCGGCGCGGCCTTTTGTGCCGGCACGCCGCTTGAAGAGATGGCGCGCATCGGCGAACACACCAGTTTCACCGATTTTGGGCGCTGGACACCGTCGTGGCTCGGTCTGGCTACCAACCATCGCCTGGAAAAATATCTTGCACGGCTGACACCAGCGAAAAATTTCGAGGACCTGGTGACGCCGTTGGCCATCGCCGCGACAGATCTGAACGCGGGTATCACCATTTACTACACGCGAGGGCCACTGGCGCCTCCGCTGCGTGGGTCGTGCGCCTATCCTGGACTCTTCGTGCCGATACAATTTGAAGATCGCACTTTAGTGGACGGCTTTCTGACTTCACCGGTTCCGGTGGAAGGTGTTGCGCTGCTGGGCGTTGATATTGTGATCGCTGTGTATCTTGAGCCTTCGAGCCTGGAGCCCCCGCGCACGTTTACCGACGTCTTGAGCCGCTCTTTCAATATTATTCAGCGGCATGCGGACCTGGCGTGGCGGCAGCAGGCGGACGTCATCATCGAGCCGGATATGAAAACATTTCTGTGGGACGATTTCACCCGAACGCCGGAGTTGGTTGCGGCGGGAGAAGCGGCGGCCCGGGAGGCTTTACCGAGAATTCGCGAATTGCTTGGAGGTGATTCGCCAGGGACCGGCGGAACCGATGCGGCTAAAAAAGATGTTATTTCGCGTCAGTGAGTGAAGCGTGGGATCGAAAATCAAAACCGAAACCTAAGAATAAAACCCAAGAGCCAAGAATCAAAATCTAGACCTAAGAATCAAACTTTAAACCCAGAATCAAACCCAAGACCCGCCCTTACAAAAACAAGGGTGGGGCACCCTCCGTGATTGGTTAATTTTTTTCTAGCGGGGTGACTTGCACGATTACGGGCTGGCCTTCGCCTTTGCCACGTTGCGTGAGCCATGCGGCCAAGCCTTCTGCGAAGCGTTCGGGCGTGAGGCGGAAGCTGGTTTCAACCTGGCCGTCGGCTACCGGGAGAGTGTCGTCGAATTCGGCGGCGTTGGTGAAATTGCGCATGCAGAATTGATCGAGCCATTCGAGCGGGCAGGGCTTGGCCTCGCCGCGAATCACGACATTTACGTTAAGTTTTTGTGCGTACATACGGGTTAGAACTGCGATGAAGCGGACATTTTAGTCCGTCGAAAACATGGTGAAAACGACGGCACGTGCGCAGACGCTTCACGTTAGTCCGCTTGCAGTAATTTACGATATGCGCGGGCGCTTCACGGAATGCGCGAGGCCCATGGCTTCGAGCATCCAGATGAAATACCAGCCGATGTCGGGCTGCCACCAGCGGAGACCCAGGCGCGCCGAGCCCGCATGAGTGTGGTGATTCTTATGCCAATTTTCGCCCCAGGCGGTGAGTTGAAAAGGGCCGAGCCACCAAACGTTCTTGCTGGAATCGCCTTCGGCGACGTGATCGAGGTGGGTGAGGCTGTTCACGAAACACTGCATGTGGAGGGTGTACACCAGGCGAATCGCGCCCAGCCAGAAAAATCCCATCCATCCGAGGCCCAGGATCGGCCCAATAAAGATAGACAAAATAATTACCGGAGTTTCCGCGTAGCCCCAGATTTTGTAAATGCCGCGATCTACTTCGGGAGCCCAGCGTTGACGGTCGGCCGGCGGCGTTTGATACAGCCAGCGCAAGTGAGCCCACCAGAAGCCACCCTGTTTGGGGCTCGAAATATCGTTAGGGGTATCGGTAGTGGAATGATGTTGGCGGTGATAAGCGACCCAACTCGCGGGATGCCCGGAAGCGTTGAACACCGCCCAGAAAATCAGCATCTGCTCGATGAAGCGATTGGTCTTCAAAGTCTTGTGCGCGAGCATGCGATGGTAACAGACGGTCGTTCCGAGTCCGCCAAAAGCGATAAAAAGCGCGGCGAGTCCGAGAACTTTAAGACTGGGCAAGGGAAACAAAATTATTCCCACGATGGCCAGCACGTGAATTAATAATAGGAAAGTAAAAACTCCTTCTTTGCGCCGGACAGGTTTCCAAAATGGACGGTCCCAGGGCCGAGCTACTGCGGTTGCAGCTTGATTCATGTACTCTCCGGATGAGCTTGGGACAAGGCCAAGCGGTTAGTTATACAGAGGTGTAAAGTCTTTGTGAGACGTATACACAATACCATTTTCTTTGAACTGTTCGTTGGCTTCTGTTCAAAAAGAGACAGTTTTAGTTACTACCTAGATTAATTAACGTTAACCTTCGAAGTAATGCGCAATAAAAACCAACGAAAGATTCACGACCTATTATTGCCGGAGGAGCAAGATAACATACACAGGGTATTCCTAAAGCTCGCTGAAAATTACTAAACTCCAGGTCATGGTATTTTGAAAGGGATTCCGCACCTTGCGCTATTTTTGTCTGATTTCCGATTACGACGGAACCTTGGCCCACGATGGGCAGGTGACCGCCAGCACTCTGCAAGCTCTTAAACGGGTCAAGGCGTCAGGACGCAAACTGGTGCTGGCCACAGGGCGCGAACTTCCTGAATTGCTGCGCGTTTTTCCTGAAACGTCTCTCTTCGACCTCGCGGTCGTTGAAAATGGGGCGCTGCTTTACAATCCGGCCACCGCAGAAAAACGTTTGCTGGCTGAAGCGCCGCCAGCCGCTTTCGTGGAGAAACTTCGTCGTCGCGGCGTGAAGCCTTTGTCAGTCGGCGAATCTATCGTGGCCACCTGGCATCCGTACGAAAAGGAAGTGCTGGAAGTGATTCGCTCGATGGGGCTAGAGCTGCAAGTGATCTTCAACAAAGACGCGGTGATGATTTTGCCTTCGGGTATCAACAAGGGCACCGGGGTGAAAGCTGCGCTCGATGAGCTGGGACTTTCGACGCACAACACTGTGGGCGTGGGAGATGCCGAAAACGATCACGCGTTTTTGGGCATTTGCGAATGCAGCGTGGCGGTGGGCAATGCCTTGCCGGTTTTAAAAGAGCGGGCCGATGTGGTGACCGGGCACACCCACGGAGCGGGTGTCGAAGAAATTATCGAGCAATTATTGGCGGACGATTTGCGAAGCCTGCAGCCGCGTTTGAAGCGCCACGATATTCTTCTGGGCCACAAAGAAAACGGGAGAGATTTTTGCCTGGGGCCATACGGCACGCGCGTCGCGGTGGCAGGGCCGTCGGGCGGCGGAAAGTCCACGGTGGTGACGGCCATCGTGGAGCGCCTGATTCAAAAACAGTATCAAGTGTGCGTCATCGATCCCGAGGGCGACTACGACGATGCGGCGCAATTAGTTACGTTGGGAGCGGCCGACCGGATTCCGGGAGTTTCAGAAATTCTGGAAGTGTTAAAAAATGCCGGCAGTTCGATCAGCGTCAATATGCTTGGCGTGCCTCTGGCTGATCGTCCCAGTTATTTTGTGGGACTACTTCCCCGGCTTCAGGAGTTGCGCGCGCGCACAGGCCGTCCACACTGGATCGTTATCGATGAAGCTCATCATTTGCTTCCGTCCGAACTGGATTCCGCGAGTTTGAGTATTCCTTCGAGCCTGGGTAGCTTTGCGCTGATCAGCGTGCACCCTAAGAGCGTTTCCAAATCGTTGCTGGACACCGTGAATTGCGTGATCGCCATAGGGCCGCAGCCTCGAGAGATAATTCAGGAAGTCAACGAGGGGTCGGGTAAAGCCTGGGCGCTGCCGGAAGAGACCGCGCCACGTGAGTCTGGCCCGGAGGTGCGTTCCGGAGAAATGATGGTATGGCAGCTTCCCGAATCAAGTCCCCCCACCAAGGTCACGCTGGAACCGGCCAAAATCGAGCTGCGCAGGCATAAACGCAAGTACGCCGCGGGGGAGTTGGGCGAAGACAAAAGCTTTTACTTTCGCGGTCCGGAAGGAAAGCTGAACATTCGTGCGCACAACCTGAACCTTTTTGCACAAATCGCGGAAGGCGTGGACGAGGATACGTGGTCGTACCATCTGAAGAAGCACGATTATTCGGTGTGGTTGCGGGAAGCGGTGAAAGACGACGCCGTCGCAGATGAGATCGCCACGGTGGAAGGAAATACGAATTTGCCGCCGGAAGAGAGCCGTGCGCGAATCCTGGAAACCATTCGCAAGCACTACACCAGCGCCGCTTGAGGCTGTTCCCCGGGAATCAAGCTTTTCAAGCAAATTAACGTTTTTCTCAGGGGTGATTACAGCAAAGACCTTATTGAAGGGTTTGTAACCTCCGGCTATCTTCGTTTTATTATTTTGCTTCAAATACCTCACAACGGATAGGCGCTTGGCCCCGAACACAAGTGCCTATCCCCCCACCTCTTCTAAGACATAAATCGTTAAACACCGATCATAACTATAATTCGCTACCGCGCGCGCTCGACGTGCCGCGAAACCTGGCTGGAAACCGGTGAGTTTCGGGTGAGCTTGCGCGTGGGTGAATTCCTAACATAAACTGGATTGTCGTAGCACGCCGCTCTGTCGCTTCAGCTTTTCTTCCCGCCGCACTGTCCGGGTTGGCAGGGCCGGTTATCACGAACTGGACTACAAGATTCAAGTACCTCAGCCCAGACGACCGGGTGCGCGGTTCAAGGGGACACAGCTTGGGCACTCCACTGGAAAATTGGGTGAACGAAGCAGCGCAATTGACCCGGCCTGACCGCATTGTGTACTGCGATGGCTCGGAAGCGGAAAACCAGGGAATCCTGGGCGAAATGTTGCGGGGCGGAGACGCCCTGAAGTTGAACGAAACCACCTACCCCAACTGCTACCTCAGCCGCAGCAGCCCCAATGATGTGGCCCGCACCGAACACTTGACCTTTATTTGCACCCCCGAGAAGGACGATGCGGGACCCACTAACAATTGGATGGATCCCGTCGGAGCCAAGCACAAAGTTGGGGCGCTGCTCAGCAACGCGATGCGCGGCCGAACTATGTACGTCATTCCGTATATTTTAGGGCCGGTGAATTCGCCGTTGAGCAAGATTGGCGTGGAAGTCACTGATAGCCCGTATGTAGTGGCCAATATGCGTATCATGTCGCGTATCGGCAAAGTAGCGACGGATCGCTTGGGAGCATCGACGGACTTCGTTCCAGGCCTGCATTCTCTCGGGGATCTGGACCCCATGCGGCGGTACATCGTGCATTTCCCGCAGGAAAAATTGATTTGGAGCGTGGGATCGGGTTACGGGGGAAATGCCCTGCTGGGCAAGAAATGCTTCGCCCTGCGCATCGCCAGCTATATGGCCCGCGAGCAAGGCTGGATGGCGGAACATATGCTGATCCTGGGCCTGGAAGCGCCCGGCGGGAAGGTCACCTACATGGGAGCGGCATTCCCCAGCGCCTGCGGCAAGACTAACCTGGCCATGATGGTCTCCACACTGGAAAGCGAGGGTTACCGGGTCTGGACCGTGGGCGATGACATTGCCTGGATGAGGATTGGGGCGGACGGGTATTTGCACGCCATTAATCCCGAGGCGGGCTTTTTTGGGGTGGCGCCTGGGACGGGGTACAACACCAATCCCAACGTGATGGAAGCAATCCATCGCAACACCATATTTACGAACGTAGCGGTGACCCCCAAGGGCGAGCCATGGTGGGAAGGCATTGGGGAAGCTCCGCCGCCCGGGTTGATCAACTGGAAAGACGAAATGTGGGATTCTTCGAAAGGTCCGGCGGCACATCCCAACGCGCGTTACACCGTGCCAGCCAACCAGTCACCGAGCATTTCTTCGCAATGGGAAGCGCCGGAAGGTGTGCCTATTTCCGCGTTTATTTTTGGGGGCCGTCGGGCGCGCCTGGCGCCGCTGGTTTACGAATCGTTTGGCTGGCAGCACGGCACGTTTGTCGGGGCTACGATGGCGTCCGAAACAACCGCGGCGGCCACGGGAGAAGTTGGCATTACGCGCCGTGATCCGATGGCCATGCTGCCCTTTTGCGGCTACAACATGGCGGATTATTTCGGGCACTGGCTCGCGATGGGCAAGAAGATCCCGCACCCGCCTAAGATTTTTCATGTGAACTGGTTTCGACGCGGGGCGGACGGGAAATTCCTGTGGCCGGGTTACGGTGAAAATGTACGCGTGTTGAAGTGGATTTTGGAGCGGGTGGAAGGCCGCGGCTCCGCGCAGGAAACTCCAATCGGCTACGTACCCGGGCCCGGCGGGTTAACGCTGGATGGATTGAAGATTTCACCAGCCGCCATTGAGGAATTGCTGCGAGTAAATCCCGACGATTGGCAAGCAGAATTGGATGATACGCGGCAGTTCTTCGATAAGTTCGGCGCGCGGCTCCCGCGCGAAATGCGCGAAGAACACGAAAGACTGGGCCGCCGCCTGCAGCGTACCGTAACCGCCTAGTAGACCGCAAGTCAGCGCTTTTTCTTTGAGGCCTTGGGCTTCAAGGTTTTGGCGTACTCATAGCTCAACGCCATGTATTTCTGCAGTTCCTTGGTGTTTCGAAGGAGCGCATCGGGCACGGTAACGTACTCCTTCATAACCGTGCCATACACTTCGAACAACTTGCTCTTGTACTTTTTTAGGAAAGCTTCGCGCTCTTCCTTCGGAAGTCTTAGGGCCAGAGTTTCCGTCTGGGCTGATAACAGCGAAAACATGTTGCCGTTAAGGGAAGTGAAGGGATTGTCGGCGCCTTTGCGTTCGACTCCCGGAAGGGTCGCAACGGCCTTTTCGTACAGTGCGACTTTCTCCGGAGGGATATCACCCTTCTTTTGTCCGGCCATGATGCCTCCCATTTGACGGACGCATCTTAGCACCGGATGTTCGAAGATATGACGCCGGAATTCGGGGTGTGAATTAAATTACTCCAGAGTTGTTCCGCGCGTAGATATTGGCAGTGTTCCGAAGAGTGGTAGAGACTGCAGCGCTGTTAATGGGGCGTTTCTTGATTCGTCTCAAGAATGTGTTCAACATCGACAAACACACCCGGGCCTTTCCGGTAAGTTCCTCGACGTCTGCTCCCGCGACCGGAATAATAGGCGGAAGGCTAGTGAGACTGTTTTCGGCGACCATCGAATAAGCGGAGCCCGCTTCCGTCTTTCGAGGCTCTCCCTGGCCAACAGCGTATCGCCCGCCGAAAAAAACGGTGGCGAGGCCAACAGTCAAGATAACGCGTGGTGCGCGATGCATGTACCATTTTTGTCATAGAAGACCTAAGGAAAAATAGTACTTCCGGTTCATGCGCGGCAAAGAACTCCAAAGCGTAAACAACCTGCGAGGGCTCTTAGAGGCAAACTATTTTGCGTCCGTTCGAACAGGACCCTGTACTGCGGTGCAAGGGGAACCGTCCCAGCGAACACGATTACTGCGGAGCAGTGCCAGGCAGCGGGGTACTACCGCGTGAATGGCAGGTGAAACCGTCGTTATAGACTATCTAACTCAACCAGTTGTGTTACTACCAACCCGGGTATATAACCAACATGTACACGAACGTACTGTGCACGACCATGCCACTAAATCCGCCACGTGTTTTGATTGTGAGGGCCCACGCTCTTGAATTATTTATTTCGGTCGCGGCCATAACTCTAGGGCTCTTTGTATGGATATCCATGAAGGATTCGAATTCAGGCATTAATGTACTGGTTGGTGCCGCATTGTTGGTAGCCGGAGTTATTTTGTTAGGTTCAGCGATGCGAACTATTCTGAAATATTAAACGGCGCGCCGCTACTCGATGCGTAGCGCTTGCATGGGCGAGATTGAAGCTGCGCGGCTGGCGGGAATGATAGCCGCGAAAAATGAACATACAGCGAGCGCACCGGCGGCTACGCCTAGCGCTAACGGATCCCAGGAAGCAACGCCGTAAAGCTGGGCGGAGATCAATCTTCCCGCGCCGACGGCCAGAGGCAATCCTATTAACAAGCCGACCAGTACACGCTTGAATGCGCCCCGCAGCACAAGGCGAATCACCTTCAGGCGGTCAGCGCCCAGCGCCATGCGCACGCCGATTTCGTTGGTGCGCTGATTCACGGTGTAGGCGGTTACGCCGTAGAGGCCCACGGCGGCCAGAAGCAGCGCCACAATCCCGAACAGCCCGGCAAGGCTGGCAACGGCGCGCTCCTGGTCAAAAGATAGTTCTATTTGTTGCTGCATGGTCCTGATGCTGGTAATGGTCAGGTTGGGATCTACCTCCGCGAGGGTTCGAGTGAGCAGCGGCTCAAGCGTTCCAGTGGGTGTGTTGGTCACCAACATGATTCCCTGAATATAGTGGGTGCTGAGCTCCAACCTGGCCATCAGATCGTTTTTGTAATCGACACCCTGAGCTAATGGCACGTAGAACATCGGGCGTGCCGGCTTGCTCAAATTAAAGCCAGCAAATTTCGCGTCGCGCACGATGCCAATGATGCGATACGTGCCTACGTATTCAGGCACGTCTATACCGAAATGTTGATCCATGGGATTTTCGCCGTTCTTGAAGAAGCGCTTCACAAAGGCTTCGTTCACGATGGCCACCCCCGCGGTAGTCTCGTTATCCGCGGTTGTAAAATATCGTCCACGCAAGATGGGCACAGCGAGATTTTGCAGATAGTTCGCGCTTACGCGGTCCCAGGACGCACCGGATTCTTCGCCAGGCGTAGGAGCGGGGTGGCCTGCCACTAACACGAGTTCACCCCAGTTATTGGTGAGCGGATTGTAAAGCGCCAGGCCGGAGCCTTGTATGCCAGGGAAGCGGTCGAGGCTGGCTTCCAGTTGGCGATAACGCGCGGCAAGCTGAGGCATGGTGTAGTTTGCGACTGGGTTGTGTAACTCTACGAGCACTCGACCCGGTACTTGAAAACCAAAATCCTGATGTTCCAGTTTGTTCAGGCTGCGCCCGAGCATAGTGGCGCCAGCAACTAACACAATCGAAACAGTGGCTTGTGTCACGAGGAGCGCCTTCCGGCTGAAGGAAGATCGATCGGTGGTGCCGCGGCCCG
This sequence comes from uncultured Acidobacteriota bacterium, assembly GCA_963733775.1. Lineage (GTDB taxonomy): Bacteria > Acidobacteriota > Terriglobia > Acidiferrales > UBA7541 > Acidiferrum. The sequence continues at coordinate 573,642 of CAVTEE010000010.1, forward strand.
CTCCACGCAAAGCTTCTGCAGGATCGGTGCGCGTAGCAAACCAAGCGGGAGCTGCGCCGAAAATAATGCCGGTCAGCAATGCCAACGCAAAAGCGAAGGCCAATACACCAAGTGATGGCATGGCGCTGATGGGCAGGAAACTTGCGCTCCGGAAGGCCAGTGCGAGCAGCAGCCGGGCGGCCACCACCGCGAAGATGAGTCCGAGAATGCCTCCAGCAATCGCAAGCAGGACACTTTCCGTTAAAGCCTGGTTGATGACTTCGCGCCGGGTGGCTCCGATGGCCATGCGCAGCGCGGTTTGCCCGCGCCGAGCCACGGCGCGAGCGAGCAACAAGTTCGCTACATTGGCGCACGCCACCAGCAGGACCAAGCAACAAACGGTCAGCAAAATTTGCAGGCTACGCCCGTACTCTTCTTTCATTTCGGCTACTCCCGCGCCCGCGGGCACCACGTTCAATACCTGCTTGGGCAGATCGTGTAGAACTTCCGACATCCAACTGGACGGATAGCCAGAGTCATGTTGCATCCACTCACGCAGAAATACAGTAAGGCGTGGCGACATGCCGTCCACAGAAGCGCCGGGACGTAATCGGCCGATCATCCGCAGCCACGCCGAAACGGGTTGACGGAGCAGCGATACCTCGCCGTTAATCATGGGTTCTTGTTGCAGGGGCAACCACATATCGGGAGGATTGCTGCGCAACGTTTCACCGAAGAATCCGGCCGGCGCGACGCCGATTACCGTAAAGGGTTTACCCTCCACAATGAAGGTGGAGCCCACCACCTTCGTGTCGCCACCGTAGATGGTCTGCCAGGCACGATGACTAAGGACCGCAACCGGAGGAGCGGCAGGCTTGTCATCGTCGGGAATAAACACTCGCCCGCCAAAGGCTTTGATACCGAGGGTCTGGAAATAATTGCCGGTGACATACTCCGACCGTAAAGGCCTGCTAGCCACATCAACGCCCTGCCGGCGTACGCTTAATTGCCCGCGCCCCGCCTGGAAGGCCGTCACTTCTTCGAACTCTGGCGTTTGGGTCTTCAGCCTCTCGAAGAGAGGGAACGAAACCATGCCCCAACGATCCTGCGGGCCGCCTTCCACGCAGCAATCATCACCTTCACCGACACGATAAAGTTGCGCGGGGTCCGAAACCGGCAGGGAGCGCAGCATGACCGCGTGAATCAACGTGAAAATGGCGGTCGTACCACCGATTCCCAGCGCCAGGGTGAGCACCGCGGTAGCGGTAAAAACGGGAGACTGGCGGAATTGCCGCGCGGCGTAGCGCAGGTTGCCTAACAGATTGTGCATCGCGCACCTCTTCTGTCCTGTACGAGGGAGCCCGGCTACAAGTTCCAAAATTACTCACTGTTTGGATCGTAGCACCATGATCAGAGAGCGCTTATCTGCGTTCACGGTGCGATCTGTCATGTTCTGTGACCGCGCTCACATAAGGCTCCTTAGGAGCGCGCTTACAAGAAAGGCCTGATGTTTGCGCGTCCGCAAGGCACGTAACTTTCAAGGGCTGCTCAGCGGCATCAGGAGAATTGTATGCACGGAAAAAAGGCATCACTTGGCTTTTGGGCTCGCCGGGGTCGACTGGCGTGTGCGGCCGTCACTGGCCTGGCTTTGATGGGAGTTACACAGATAAGTGCGCAAGAGCGCGAAAATACACCGGACAAGAGATTGGAAAATGCCACGCTTTCGTTTCGAGAGGTCATGCACGAACCCGACAAGGGCATCCCACATGACTTGTTCGACAAAGCGCGGTGCATCGTAGTTATACCGGGAGTGAAAAAGGCGGCCTTCATTGTGGGAGGTAAATATGGACGCGGCTTTGTGTCTTGCCGGCGGGGCGGGACCGGGCGCTTCGGCGCCCCCGCGGCGATTAGGATTGAAGGGGGAAGCTACGGATTGCAGATTGGTGGATCGTCGACGGATGTTTTCATGCTGATCATGAACGAAAGCGGCATGAGGAAATTACTTACGGACAAATTCACGATTGGTGGCGAGGCGGAGGCTGCCGCCGGACCTGTGGGCCGAGAGGCCAGCGCGCGAACCGATGTCATGCTGCACGCGGAAATCTTGTCATGGTCGCGGTCGCGAGGTCTGTTTGCTGGATTGTCGCTGGAAGGTTCCACGCTGCGGCCGGACGACAGTGAAAATGAAAAGTTGTATGGGAGAAAAATTTCCAATCAGCGAATTCTCGAAGGGGAAATCAGCGTGCCACCCGCAGCGCGGCCGCTGATTGCGGAGTTGAATCGATACCGAACTGAAGGCGAGCACCGCGAACACGCCGAGGTTGGGGCTTCGCTCGGCGAACGGGGACGAGTCACCCTTTCGAATGTACATTTCGAGACTGGCAGGGCCGACTTGACGCCGGACTCCGAACCGGCATTGAACGAAGCGGTCGCCGCGCTCAAGGAGCATCCGGACTGGAGAATTCGCGTTGAGGGATTCACGGATAATCGGGGCTCGAAGGAAGGTAACGAGAAATTGTCGAGCGATCGCGCGGAGACAGTGGCGAATTGGCTCGCGGATCATGGAGTTGACCACGAGCGTTTGAGCTCCAAAGGTTACGGTGACCGCCGGCCGGTCGCGAGTAATTCCACAGCCGAAGGCCGCGCCAAAAATCGACGCGTAGAGTTGGTTCGCGTGCGGGATTGAGACCCAAACTAGGGAGGAAATTCCAGGCTGATAAATTCCTGCGGAAGGTTTAAGGGCATTCCGCGTAATATCAACTTGCTGGGCGGCGCAAAGCTGTTGCGTTGCAAGGCAGGTTGAAATTATGAACATCGAGGAATTTAAAGAATCCGTTGCTGAGGAACAGGCGCCACCAGCTGGATTGTCGATTCCGCTCGCAGCATTGTGGTGGGACGCTAAGGGGGAATGGGCCCGAGCCCATTCCATGGTGGACGAACTGGAGAGTGTGGATGGCATGGCGGTTCACGCCTACCTGCACCGCAAAGAGGGTTCGGCGTCGAACGCCGATTACTGGTACCAGCGAGCCGGGCGCAATTTTTACCGGCTGACGCTCGACGCGGAATGCACGGCGTTGATTGAAGGCCTGCTGGCCGCAGGCGGGGAAGCTTGAGCTGGGCTCCGTTTTCACACGAAACTATTGCAATGGCTGGAGCCTCGTGCGGCTTTATTTTTCCGCAGCGATTTTTGATTTATCAGGCGCGCGCGACGGCTGCTGTTAGCTGTTTGTTGACCGCGGGGGCGACACCGGTGCCGAGTAGTTCAATGGCCCGCAGCATCTTCGGTTGTGGGACCGCTGAAACGCCCATTTGAAAAGTAATCCGCGTGACGCCGCCGAGGGCTTCATTCACGTAGAGAATTTTTTTCGCGACGGTGTCTACATCGCCGATCAGCAGCGCGCCTTTCGGGCCGCGCAAAGCGTCGAACTGCGCGCGCGTAGTTGGAGGCCAGCCGCGTTCCTTGCCGATTTCCGTGAAAGTGTGGGCGTAGCCAGGAAAAAAAACATCCGCGGCTTCCTTGGTGCTGTCGGCGACGAAGCCAATCATGTGCAGACCGACTTTGAGTTGTTCCGGTTTGTGCCCGCTGCGGACGCCGGCTTCACGATAAAGATCGATGAGCGGGCGGAAGCGGTGCGGTTCGCCGCCGATGATGGCTACCATGAGCGGCAAGCCAAGAACGCCGGCGCGCGCGAACGAAGCGGGCGTGCCGCCAACGCCAACCCAGATGGGCAGCGGATTCTGGAGCGGCCGCGGGTAGACGGCCTGACCGGTAAGCGCTGGACGATGCTTACCGGACCAGTGCACGTGGGTGTTTTCGCGAATGTTGAGCAGCAGTTCCAGTTTTTCCGAGAACAGTGAATCGTAATCTTCGACATCGAAACCGAAGAGGGGAAAAGATTCGATGAACGAGCCGCGGCCTGCGACGATTTCGGCGCGACCGTTCGAAATAAGGTCCAGCGTGGCGAATTCCTGAAAGACTCGCACGGGATCGGCGGCGCTGAGAACGGTGACCGCGCTGGTCAGTCGAATATTTTTAGTCCGTGAAGCGGCTGCCGCGAGAATGACGGCCGGCGCCGAGTCCAGAAATTCCGCGCGATGATGCTCGCCGATGCCAAATAAGTCGAGCCCTACCTTGTCGGCCAGTTCGATCTCGTCCAGCAATTGATGCAGGCGGTCAACCGGCTTGGTCGTCTTCCCGGTAACCGGATCCGAAATAGCTATTGCGAAGCTGTCTACGCCAATCTCCATGTGCGCACCTCAAGTATGGTTCTTAGATTACATCGCTTGCGTTGTTGATACTTCGTTACGCGGCTTGGTCCTGATTGGCTCGCTGGACAAATATGCCCGCCAGGTATTGCTTATTTCGGATCGCCAGGATCGACCACAAGATAACTACCGGGATCGCGAGAGGGAGTCCGGACGGCGCCATGAGCGCGTGAACGAAGAAGATATTTACGATCACCGGCCCCAGTAGGACGAGCGCGAGTGGCACGTAGCGATTGATAAGCAGCAGCAATCCGCCGAGGACTTGAACGCCAAAAATAACGACCCAGTAGTGAGACGCGAATATCGCGCCGAAGAACTGGCCTGCCACAACTGTGGGAGGGGGCATCGGAATGAAGTGAAGAAATCCGTTCAACCCGAAAACCAGGAAGATCAAACCTAAAAGTAAACGTGCGATCAAGGAAGCAGTTTTCATTTTTTTCTCCTTTTTAGACCCGTTTTACTTACAGACTCGCGTGCGCGTGGACCTTTTCCAGCGACGGCGCGAGAAAAGTTTGTGGATCTGTCTTGCCGGACATCAACTGCGCGGTGCCGCCGGCGGCGATGATGGTGACGTCGGTGATGCCGATGAACGCCAAGACGGTCTGCAGGTAAGGGGTGACAAAATCGAAGGAAGCCATGGCGCTGCCCTTCCCATATTCGCCTCCGCTGGCAAGGAGCAACGTGGCTTTTTTGCCAGTCAGCAGACCTTTCGGGCCGGTTGCGCCGTAGGAAAAGGTTTTTCCGGCGCGGACGATCTGATCGATCCAAAGCTTCAGTGTGGAAGGAATGCTAAAATTGTGCATGGGCACGCCGAAGACATACTCGTCCGCTTGCTCGAGGTCCTTTATCAGTGAGTCCGATGCGGCTAGTGCTTGAGCCTGGGCAGCGGTACGGGATGTTTCCGGCGTGTGCGCCGCGCCGGCCCAAACGGCGTCGACTACCGGCAGGTTCAGGGTGGTCAGGTCTCGTTCAATAACTTTACCGCCTGGATGAGTCTTGAGCCAACTCTCGGTGAACTTGGTGGTGAGCTTTCGGGATATAGATCGCTCTCCCATAGGGCTGGAATCGAGTTTCAGTAAGGTTGCCATTGTGATTGCCTCCAATCATCAGATGCAGTATAAGCAACAACTGTCGCATATCGTATCACGACATATGTATTTTAAGCAACACAAGATGTTTTACGCTATAATAGCAGGGTAGAGGGCGAGAAATGCTTCATTCTGAGTGTGAACGGCTTGATCCTCGCATCCGCAGGACCCGGCAGCTGTTGCAGGAGGCGCTCCGCAACTTATTGACACAAAAGGAGTTCGACAAGATTTCGGTGCAGGATATTACCGAAGCGGCGACAATAAACCGCGCTACCTTTTATGCTCACTATGACGACAAATTCGCTCTGCTCGGCGAGTTGATCCACGTTACGTTTCTTGACCTTCTGGCGCAGAGGGGTGCGAAATTTGACGGCGGGTGTTTTCATGTGATTATCTTGGCGGTCTGCGACTACCTTAGCGACCTGCAAAAATCGCATTCCTTTAACCAGCATCAATTCGAACCATTTGTAGAGGCTACGGTGATCGATCAGATCCGCATCGTTTTGCTGGAAGGATTTCAACGTCACCCTGTGGAACGCACCGTCTCGGCTGAGATGATTGCCGCCACGGCAAGTTGGGCGATCTATGGAGCGGTGAAGCAGTGGATAAATACTTCGGAACGTGTTCCCGCGGAAGAATTCGTTTCCGTTGCGGTGGAGCTGGTGCGGCCGATTGTGATGGTTGGAATCGTGCCAACTGCGCAGGTTGACGTGCCAACGACGGCTTCAACACAACACAGCTAAGCCAAAGTCGCAGTTGCGTTACGGCCGCCGCACCGCGTAATTCGATTAGAGTTTGCCTGCACGTCTCAAACTAACATTTTGCGGAGGGGTATCTTCGGCGTCCGGCGGAGTAGCGTCTCGCTCCGCCCGAAAATCGGGTTGGCTTTGCAGCAGGCGCACGCAGCGGTTCCAGCGGAGAATGCTGTCGTCGTTTCCTGGCGGACGGATTTTTTCCGCTTCCGCGAAACATTTCATGGCGTCTTCAATGAGCGGCAACAGAATATGCGCGGAATAGCCGCTGCGTAGTTGCACCTTGGCGCGGCGCTCGTATAGCAAACCAGTGTAATAAGCGCGCTCATAGGCATCGCGCAGGCCTTGAAAAATTTCGGCTACTTCGCCGTAGCGATCGCCGGCGTAACCACTGAACTGATCGGTGATCGATAGCCCCAACAAGCGGCGCGCCAGTTGATGCCCGGAATCGACGGCCAGAATATCGCGGCAGATCGATTCGGCTTCTTCCGGTTCGTTTAAATAGCGATACAGCTCCGCTTTGGCGATGGCTTCGCCGATGCCCGCCCTGGAAATAGTTTTGAGTTGCGCGTCCATAAAACCTCCGTGCTGGGAGCAACTAGCAATCGAACAAATCTAAGTGCGTTTCTCGCTGGAACCCCGCATTTTACGAAACAACATGGTTAATGGATCATAAAATTCGTCAACCACCCGCTCCTTCAGCGGGATGATGGCGTTATCCGTGATGTGAATCGATTCCGGGCAAACCTCCGTGCAGCATTTGGTGATGTTGCAAAGGCCGATGCCCAACTCATCTTTCAGCAAGCCCACGCGATTTGCGCCATCCAGCGGGTGCATCTCCAGCCCGGCCACTCGCACAAAAAAGCGTGGTCCGGCGAATTGTTCTTTTTTGTCGTGATCGCGCAGCACGTGGCAAACGTTCTGGCATAAGAAACACTCGATGCATTTGCGAAATTCCTGCACGCGATCGACGTCCAGCTGCGAAATTTTCCAGTCGGTGCCGCGTTTTGGTTGGAACGGCGGAATTTTTTTGTTGACGCGATAGTTCCACGAGACGTCGGTGACCAGATCTTTGATCTTTGGAAACGACTTCATGGGCATCACCACGATAGGCTCGTCTTTGGGGAGCTCATCCATGCGCGTTTTGCAGGTCAGCCGTGGGCGGCCGTTAACTTCCGCGGAGCAGGAACCGCACTTCCCTGCTTTGCAATTCCAACGCACGGCCAAGTCCGGCGCCAAGTGTCCCTGAATGTAGTGCAGCGCGTCGAGCACCACCATACCTGGCGCAACCGGCACTTTATAGTCCACCATCGCTCCGCCGCCGGCGTCGCCGCGAAACACGCGCAAGACTGTTTCAGCCATCGCTGATTTCTCCGTTCCAGTGCTCATCGCGGCAACTCAGCTTGAAATTTGGATGCCATGTTACTGCTGCTCCGCCAGAACTTGTTTTAACTCATCGGGGATGGGCGGGATGGGCAGTTCGCGACGCACCATCTCGCCGCGTTCCTCTACGATGATGTTGTGCTTTTGCCCCCACTGCTTATCGACATCAGGGTAGTCAATGCGGCTATGCGCGCCGCGGCTTTCGGTGCGCGCCATGGCGCTTTTTGTAACGGCTTCGGCGATGATGAGCATGGATTTCAGCTCGCCCACAAGGTGCCAGCCGGGATTGTACATTCTCGAGCCTTCCACGCTGGCGGCCACTGCTCGCGCTTTCAACATTTGCAACTCGTTGAGCGCACGCTCCAAGTCTTCCGCGTTGCGATAAATGCCGACCAAGCTTTGCATCACCGTTTGCAAATCGCGATGAATCGCGTAGGGGCTTTCGCCCTTATTTGAAAATGGCGCGAGCAATTCGCGTTCGGCCTCCTGCATTTGCGCATTGTCCAGCGAGGCATAGGCGGTTTTTTTGGCGTGCGCCGCTGCAGCCATTCCGGCGCGCCGCCCGAACACCAGCAGATCGGAAAGCGAATTTCCGCCCAGGCGATTTGCTCCATGCAAACCTGCCGCAGCTTCACCGGCCGCAAAAATTCCTGGCATGGAAGATTGGCCGGTTTCCGCTTCAACGCGAATACCGCCCATCATGTAGTGACACGTCGGCCCTACTTCCATCGGCTCTTTGGTGATGTCCACATCGGCCAGTTCCTTGAACTGGTGATACATGCTGGGGAGTTTCTTCTTCACGTATTCGGCGGGCTTGTGGGAGATGTCCAGGTACGCGCCGCCGTGCTCGGTGCCGCGGCCTTCGCGCACTTCGGTATAAATCGAACGGGCCACGACATCGCGGGTGGAAAGCTCCAGGCGCTTGGGGTCGTATTTCTCCATGAAGCGCTCGCCCAATTTGTTGCGCAGGATGCCGCCCTCGCCGCGCACCGCTTCGGTGACCAGAATTCCCTGCACTCCCGGCGGCCACACCATTCCGGTGGGATGGAACTGCACGAATTCCATGTCCATGAGTTCTGCGCCCGCTTCATAAGCGAGCGCCATGCCGTCGCCGGTGTACTCCCAGGAGTTGGAGGTCACGGTCCAGGCCTTGCCGATGCCGCCGGTGGCAATGACCACCGCCTTGGCTTTGAAGACGATGAAGCGGCCATTCTCGCGCCAGTACGCGAAGGCGCCTGCGAAGCGGCCGTTTTCCACCAGCAGGCGCGTTACAGTGCATTCCATATAGCAATCCACGCCCTGCTGCACGCCGCGATCCTGCAGGGTGCGAATTAATTCCAGGCCGGTTCGGTCGCCGACATGGCACAAGCGCTTGAAGGTGTGGCCGCCAAAAGCACGCTGCAAGATCTCGCCTTTTTCTGTGCGATCAAAAAGCGCTCCCCATTGCTCCAATTCGCGGACGCGGTCAGGAGCTTCCAGCGCGTGTAACTGCGCCATGCGCCAGTTGTTGAGAAATTTTCCACCGCTCATGGTGTCGCGGAAGTGCACTTTCCAATTGTCCGCACGATCCACGTTAGCCATGGCGGCCGCGATGCCGCCTTCAGCCATTACCGTGTGCGCTTTGCCAAGCAGCGATTTGCAAACCACGCCTACTGATGCGCCTTGCGCTAAGGCTTCAATCGCGGCGCGCAACCCCGCCCCGCCAGCGCCGATGATCAATACATCGTGTTCGCGAACCTCGTAATTTGTGGTCACAGAATCCTCAGGTCGCGAATCATGCCGCTAGCCACTAGGCGAATGTATAAATCCGCCGAGCCTACGGAGATCAAGCTGGCCCACGCGAATTGCATGTGGCGCTCGTTCAGGAAGGAGAAGCCGCGCCAGGCCGCAGCCCGCGTGGTTCCGAAGGATACGCAGGAAAAGCAATCCAGTTTGCCTCCGGCCAAATGGCGCAGCGAATGACAGGACAGGGTGTAGATGGAAAGCAAGATAATGTTGAGCAATAGAATCAGGCTGCCGACGCCGATACCAAATTGTCCGTCGAAGAAAAAACCTTTGATCGCGTCGTGCCACAGGAAAACCAGAAAAATAATCGCGAGATAAAGAAAATAGCGATGCACGTTTTGCAGAATGAATGGAAAGGCTGTTTCGCCGCGATATTTGCGGTTGGCCGGCTCGCCCACGGCGCAGGCCGGCGGATCGAGAAAAAATGCACGGTAGTAAGCCTTGCGGTAGTAATAACACGTGGCGCGAAATCCGAGCGGACCGGCTAGCACCAGAAGCGCGGGAGAGCGCGGCCACCAGTGATGCTGAGGATCGATAAGCGGGGAATAAAAAGGCGAAAGATAAGGTCCCCAAGAATAGTAAGCGTTTTCAAAAGCCCGCAGAGTGGCGTAAACGCCAAAGCCGCCCAGCAAAATGATTACTGGTAAGAGTTCCGTCCACCACGAATCGCGACGCAAAGTAGCGCCGAGACGCGCTTCCGGCAAAGGAGTTGGCGTGCCAGCCATGCAGGTACCTCCGAGTGAAGTAGCCTATGCAAAAAACTGAATTTTTGAAACGAAATTATCTGACGTGCGATGAGGTCCTCATGCGCCCGGTGGCGGCGTGCCCATCCAAGCGTGCTGAATAATCTGCCAACTGGCATCAGCCTGGCGCTTGAAGATCATTATGTAGCTGCCTTTGGAGGTAATTTTAGCCCCGGTGGCGATAGTGGTGAGAGTTTCCTGGAAGTCCCCGCTGTCGTAAGCCAAGTCGCCGGAGGTTTCAAGATTGTGACTGTGAAGAGTGAGGTCACTGTTGAAGGTGGCCATAATGTTTTGGAACAAGGCGCGGAGCGCCGCCGACCCGGTGATGCGGTCTCCATTTGGTTGAACGAAGACGGCGTCTGACGCATAAAATTTCAGGATCGGTTCGAGCTGTTTGGTGCGAAGATCCTGGACCCAGGCGTCGCGGATTTTGGCGATTGCCGCGGTAGTTGAGGTTTGGGGTGCGGCTGTCAAAGCGTAAGAAAAAGAAAAACTGAAAACAGCCAGTAGCAGGAAACGAGCCGCTACGAGCCGCGCGCAGCGGAGGGGTGGCGAGTGGGCCGTACGGACGGAAGGCAAATTCATGCGACTCTCATTTACCTACAGAATGCTTTCGATCTCGGCGTCCAGCGCGACGTGAGTCACGGGCTCGGCGTTGATGATAAAGGTCATGCCGTCCAGATCGTCGAAATGGAAAAAACGGCTGATATGGTAGTCCTCGTCATAGCTCGAAAAAAGCTGCTCGGTCTCCGTGCGGCTTAGATTGAATGCCGTGAGCGGCACAGGGGTGCCAAAATCGCCGGCAAGCGCGCGGTAACGGTCCACGAGTTGTCGCAGCGGCAGCATGGGGGCAAGCCGGGTAGCTTCGGAGGTCATAAATCGCTCTCCTTGGGGCGAGTGTACTGCTAGGACGGCGATTAATAAAGTATTCAAAATGCGGCTATACTGCGCGTGTCAAATAATGTCGGCAGCCGGGAACCCATACGCGTGAGAAAGAGAATGACCGACATGAGTACGTCTCTTAGTGTTTCTGGCAAACGATATTTTGCGTACTCATGCCCGCTGGTTTGTTCGTTCTTAGTGCTGTCGCCATGGCCGTCTGCAACGGCGCAAACGCGCGAGGGCGCTCGTTCCGCTGAGGTGTTGCGCCAACTGAACGAGGCCGTGGAGGACCTGGTGCAGCGGGTATCGCCGACGGTAGTGCAAATCCTGGTCACCGGTTATGGGGCCGCGGAAGAATCACAGCGGGGTCAAGCTGACGTCCTGGTGGGCCGCCGACGGGCCATCGGCTCTGGAGTGATCGTGGACCCGCAAGGCTACATCATTACAAACGCGCACGTGGTGAACGGCGCGCAGAACATCGAGGTGCTAGTTCCGCCGCCACCCGCTCCGACGGCGTCCGGAGCCGCGCCCGACGAGCCACAAGGAAGAAGCTACCAAGCGCGCGTTGTGGGCGCGTCACGAGAGATTGATCTCGCGGTAATTAAAATAGACGGGCATGGCTTGCCTGCGCTGTCGATCAGCACCTCGATGCCACCGGCCAGACAAGGCGAAATGGTGTTTGCGTTTGGAAGTCCTGAGGGCTTGCGCAACACGGTGACTATGGGTGTGGTGAGCGCGGTCGCGCGACAGCCCGATCCGGATAGCCCCCTCGTTTACATACAAACGGACACGCCCATCAATCCTGGCAACAGCGGCGGCCCGCTGGTGAATGCCAGCGGCGACCTGGTGGGCATTAACACTTTTATCTTGTCATCATCGGGCGGAAATCAAGGACTGGGCTTCGCCATTCCGGAGGGTGTGGTGGCGTCTGCATATCCTCAACTGGTGAAGTTTGGGCATATCCATCAGCCGGCCATTGGCGCGCTAGTGCAAACCATTACACCGGAATTGGCAGCAGCACTACGCCTGAAACGAGATTACGGCGTCATTATCTCGGACGTTTCGCCGGGCGGTCCCGCGGATACCGCCGGCCTTAAGATTCAGGACCTGGTTGTGAATGTCGACGGCGTGGCGATTAGCAGCTTGCCTCAATTTGCGCAGCATCTTTATCTGCATAAGGCCGGGGATCACGCGGCGATCGAAATTTTGCGCGGGTCCGATCGACTGAAACTAAGTGTTGGTCTGGCCGAACGTCCGCATAAAGAAGACAGCCTGATCGATGTGGCGGACCCGGTAAAAAATTTAGTCAGGCCACTGGACATCCTAGGAGTGGAGTTGACGCTCGACCTTGCGAAGGAATTGCCTGACCTGCGCATTCCGACCGGCGTAATTGTGGCGGCGCGCACGCTCGGTACGCGGACCGGGGAAATTCCGTTGCAGACCGGGGATGCAATTCACGGATTGAACGGCACCCCCATCACTTCGTTGGAGGGTTTGCGCACCGCACTGATGGCGATCAAGCCGGGCGAGCCGGTGGCGTTGCAAATCGAGCGGCATCAGCAGATTTTTTATGTGTCGTTCACACGGTGACGCGATCGAAAAACATCTTGCGCGGGTGGCAGCTGAGAACGAGGTTAGGCTGAACTCGTATAAATTGACATATAATTCCCGCTGAATGCATACATATACCCGTAGATTCCTCGTTTTCGCATATGTCCTGTTAGCCAGCGGGGTTTGCTCGGCAAGCAAAGAAGATTCGGTAAGCCCTGAAACGCTCATAACCCAGGCACGCAAGTTAAATGAGGTTTGGGCAGCTGGAACCCCGCCCGTAGTAATGCGCGCAGAAATTCAGGTGATTAATGCCAAGGGGGGCTTGACGCCGGGACAATATATTGTCAATTGGCTTTCACCGGCTAAATGGAGAGAGGAACTGCGATTTCCAAATTATGAGCGAGTGCGGGTCCACGATGCGAAGGGTTACTGGCAGAAAAGCGGATTGAATTTTCAACCACTAATTATCCGTCAACTCGATTCATTCCTGGATTTCAAAGAGCTCAAGATTCGTGCTAAGGAAGGTTTAGGTAAAGTAAAAAACCGCGAAAAAGATGGAGTCCGACAGCGGTGTGCAGAAGTGAAGTCAAACACAGAAATCCAACGGACCCTGTGCTTCGATGGCAACAGTGGCAACCTACTATCTGTTGAATATCCGACAAATGAGAATGAGAACTCGCCATCCATTTCTCGGGTTGAATACCGTGCTTTCCAAAACGTCGGTGAAAAACACTTTCCCTTTGAAATTCGTGCGTTCAGAGACAAAACGGTCGTCATTACAGTAAAAGTTCTGGAGATAAAACCATTTGTCGAAGAAAATCCGTCGTCATTTGTAACGCCTACGAATTCGGAATTCTGGGCACACTGTGATGACATGCAGGAAGCAGAAGTGGTACAGCGGGTTCAGCCGCAGTATCCGGACAGCGCTCGCAGGAATCGCGAGTCTGGAACAGTGATGTTCTACGCAGTGATTGAAACTGATGGAACTCTCTCTCATCTGACACTTATCCAACAGGTGACACCTGCCATAGAAACAGCTGCGGCTGATGCTGTCCGCCAATGGCGGTACAAACCGGCAGCCTGTGGGTCGACACCCGTTCGCGTGGAAACCGCGATCGCTGCGGATTTCCATCTGCGATATTAGTTGAAATTCCTGACCTATTTAGAATGTACAAGTCGGCCGAGCCATCGTCATTGAAGGTCCGAATGAGTGGCGACTGCAGTAAAGTCGGGTAATTGGAAACTGACTAGCTGTTGAAGGGGGCGCATTTGTGCCTATTACCACCGATTCGGTAAGATGCTCTCAGAGACTTAGAACCCCAGGAGGAACATTATGAGCGTATCTGTAGGACAAGCGGCGCCGGATTTCACACTGAAAGATCAGAGCCAGAAAGATGTGAAGCTTTCTGATTTCGCGGGAAAGAAAAATGTTGTGCTGGTTTTCTATCCGCTGGACTGGAGCCCCACCTGCACCAATGAGCATGTCTGCTTCGTCAATGACATGAAGTCATTCGAGCAACTGGACGCGGAAGTGCTGGGCGTGAGCGTGGACAGCGTCTGGTCCCACAAGGCTTACGCCGACAAAATGGGGATTCATTATTCGCTGCTGGCCGATTTTAATCCTCGTGGAGCGATGGCGGAGAAATACGGCGCGTTCCTGGCTGATAAAGGGATTACGAATCGTTCCATCGTGATCATCAACAAGCAAGGCAAAATCGCGTGGATCAAGAACTATGACATCCCGGTGGTGCCGGATCTGAAAGAAGTGTCCGCTGCGCTGCAACAAGTTAAATCCGCAGCGGCGTAAATCTTCGGCCGATTTGCTCTGGCTATTTGTAGCCGCGCAGCAAGAATCTGCTCGCGGCTTATGGATTTTTCTTGGCGCTGTCGGCCATCGAGCGCATAAACAGCACTAATTGCCAGCGCTGCTCTTCTGTCAATTTCGTTTTGAATTCCGGCATTGGACGCCGGCCTTCGCTAATCTTGTAGAAAAGCTCGCCGTCGGATTGCGCACTCATGCGGCTGCTGTCAGTCAGGTCTCTGGGAGAGGTGGAGAATTTTGTCGCATCGGGGCCGTCGCCTATTCCGGTCTTTCCGTGGCAGCGTTCGCAATGATCGTCGTAGAGGATGCGCGCGGCATCGAGCGCTTGCGGGGATGCGTGAATTGGATCCTGCCGCAGCTTGGCCTCTTCGGGAATATTCCATTGGCCCCGGTGCGTTACCCCCAGCACGATCGACAAGACGATCAGCGCCAACAACGCAACGAACAGAGTCTTGCGCAATCTCAATTTTTGTCGTGCGTCCATAAATTTCGTAGGAGTCTTCCCGCGGTCTTTAATTGTCGTGTGGCAGGATACTACGAGCGAAGAATTAGCCAGACCAATTCAGCGTTGAAAAACAGAATCGCGGCCGCCACCACCCAGGCGATGGTTGTCGTTGTGCGTGAATTGACCAGCTCGCCCATCTTCTGCCGGCTGCTGGTGAGCTGAATCAGCGGAATCACCGCGAAGGGCAATTGAAAGCTGAGCACTACCTGGCTGAAGACGAGCAACGCGGTGACCTTAGATTCTCCCGCAATACCGATCACCAGCGCGGCGGGAATAATAGCCATCGCGCGCGTGATCAGGCGCCGCAGCCAGGGCTTCAGCCGTATCTCCAAAAAGCCTTCCATGACGATCTGGCCTGCCAACGTTCCGGTCAGGGTAGAATTTTGTCCCGAGGCGAGCAGCGCACAGGCAAACAGCGTGCTGGCCAGGCTCGCGCCGAGGAGCGGGCTCAATAATTTGTAGGCGTCGGCGATTTCCGCCACGTTGTGCAGCCCGCGAGTATGAAACGCGGCGGCTCCCAGGACCAGGATGGCGGCGTTCACAAACAGCGCGAAGCCCAGCGCGAAGGTCGAGTCGAAGATGGCGTAGCGCACCGCTTGTTTGCGCTCCGGCGTGGAGGTACCAAAGGCGCGCGTCTGCACGATGCTGGAGTGCAGATACAAATTGTGCGGCATCACCGTGGCGCCCAATATGCCGATGGCGATGTATAACATCTCGCGGTTGCGCAAAATTTCCAGGTGCGGGATGAATCCCAGCGCGGCGTGGCGCCACAGCGGCTGCGCGAAAAATATTTCGTAGGCGAAACATGCAGCGATGGAAGCGATTAGCGTCACGACAAAAATTTCGATCAGGCGGAAGCCGCGCCCTTGCAGTGCCAGAACGATCAACACATCGAGGGCGGTAATCAGCACGCCGGCCAGCAACGGCAAGCCAAATAAAAGCTTCAGTGCGACGGCAGAGCCCAGCACCTCCGCCAAATCGCAAGCCGCGATGGCGATCTCGCAAATAACCCACAGAAACATGGCCGTCGGCCGGGAATAATTCTCGCGGCAGGCCTGCGCCAGGTCGCGTCCGGTGGCGATGCCCAGTTTGGCGGAGAGCGCTTGCAGAAACATCGCCATCAGGTTGCTCAGCAAAATCACGCTGAGCAGCGAATAGCCGAATTTTGAGCCGCCGGCGATGTCGGTGGCCCAGTTGCCAGGGTCCATGTAGCCGACTGCGACGAGGTAACCGGGGCCGGCGAAGGCCAATAATTTCTTCAAACGCGAGGCGCCGGCCAGGAATGGAATGGTGCGGTGCGACTCCGGCAGAGATGGCATGGCCACGCTGCTGCGCATTGGGCGCGCGGGCCACAGAGTTCTTGAAGGGCTAGTGATTTCGACCGGGCTAGTTTCAGTACTGGAGGCGGATTCGAGTTCGAATTGAGGAGGACCGATGCGTGCCATAGACCATGTTAACCACGTTAAAGTTACCTACTAAACTACACTTAATAGCATTCGGCTGTCAATGGATCTGAGGCTGGAATTTCCTGAAAAACAACTTAGTCCGATTAATTTTTTGTATTGGGCACTGCATGGGCGTAGAAGGGATGCCTGCGTGATGCGCCATTACAACGCGTATGTGTTAACTTCGAGAAGCATTCAGGGAGAGCAACGCATGGACGAGCAGCGGCCACCACAGCAGGGTCAGGGTCAAGTTCAGATCAAGGCGGACGAAAAAGAATTGCAGGGGCAGTACAGCAACCTGGTGATGATTCACCACAACCTGGAAGAGTTCACCCTGAATTTCATCTACATTTTTCCCAACGGCGCGCAGGGCAAGTTGACCGGCAGCATGATCGTTAGCCCCGGCCACGCCAAGCGCATCTGGCGCGCGCTGGGAGAAAACATCGCGCGTTACGAATCGCAGTTTGGCGCCATCAAGGAATCCCCGGCGGGGAGCGAACCCACCCCCACGGTTGGCTTCGTGCAATAGTTTTAGGCAGCAAGGGCGTAGAGGCGTAGAAGCGTAGAAGTCAACGCGATTACCCGCGCGCGATTCTGCGAGAAAGAATTCTGCACGTCATTAAGCTATGCAGTGGCGAGCATTTGCACGATCGGGTGAATACATCGGAAGCGCGATGCAATTGCGGATTTAGCGCAGGCGTCGTAAACTGCTCAAGTTGTTTCCAATCGCCACTCCAGTTCCAAGGGCCTGTAGCTCAGGTGGCTAGAGCGCGCCCCTGATAAGGGCGAGGTCGGTGGTTCAAGTCCACCCAGGCCCACCATTTATTTCAATAGGTTACCGGGTGTTGCCCCCAAAACCTCAACCCACAATCCAACCCACACCTCACTGCACCATATGACTGCCCACTCCTAGTGCCGTAAGATATTCCCCCTGCGCCGCCAGTGTTTCGTCGCTGTCTTCCTGCGTGTACAAATCGAGAGTCGTCTGAACTTTTGCGTGACGCAGGATTCCCTGAACGGTTTTCGGTTCGACTTTTGCTTTGTTCACCAGCCAGTTGCTTAGGCTGTGACGCAAATTGTGAAGCCCGAACCTCTGGCCGTCCTCGATATGTGCTCCGGCTTTCTTTGCGGCCGGCCGCAGATGATCAGCAACGAAGATTGACGCAGAGAGAGGAACACGACCCCGCGCTTTCAAAGACGGGAATAGAAAGTCTTCGTCTTCCGCGTAGGGGCTTTGTTTTCGCCACGAGCGCAAGTGCGCGGACAAAATAGGATGCAGCGGAACATAGCCGTCCGATGCCTCTGTCTTAGTCTCGCCGTCCTTGCCATTCGCCCAGCGTTTTGAAATCCGAATCCTCCCCTCGTTCCACAGCACGTCGGTCCAGCGTAGCGCCAGCATCTCCGAAGCGCGGAGCGCTGTAGCGGCGCAGGTAAGCACGAGAGTGAAGTGGAGCGGCGAGGGGAGAGCCTTCAGGATAGCAAGAGTTTGCACGGGCGTGATGACGATGGGTTTGTAATCAGTCTTCGAGCGCGTTTCGACGTTCAGGATCGGATTTTTCGCGACGTGCTCATGCAGGATTCCAATTTTGTAAATGCGGTGCATGACGCCCCGCATCTTCGCTATCGTCGTCCAGGCAAGACCGTTGTCCTCGTGAAGCGACTTTAGCCACCGCTGAATATCGAGCGGCTTGATATCTTCCGCGATTTCGTTTCCGAAACGCGGGACAAGATAGGCGCGCACGATTTGCTCGACGTGGCCGATGGTGTTCGCCGATTTCGGACGCACGGAATCCGCCCCGAAATCGGCCTTGAGATAATGCCCCGCAAGAAAATTAAAATGGATGCGGCCTGCCAGCGGGTTGTCATTAATCCTGACGGGCAAACCCAGCCGGTCCGCCTCGCGCCGTGCGTCCTTATCCTTCGGAAATTCTCGGACAAGTCCGATTGGCTTGACGTTCTCGACCCTTCTGCCGTCTGAATTCGTAACCCGATACCGCAGCACCCAGATTTCTCCTTCCCTGCGTTTTACTTTCTTGAGTGATCCTCGCTGATAGGACATAGCTCCTCTTTTCAGCGGGGACTGCCAGATCCGATCGTACACGGATTTGGTGGTTTTGGAATCGAAGTCTCATTCCGTACGACGGAGTTGGCGAGTTCCGAGAGCCGAAACACCCAGATTTTGCGTTTGCCTCCTGTGCCAAGCGGATAGGCTCCAGCGATGCCTCTGCGGGCGAGATCCAGCAAATAGCGACGCTTAACACAGAGAAATTGAGCCGCCTCATCGGCCGAGACAAACGGCTCCGGCGTCACGGGCATTCGCCTCGAGTCTTTCGCAGTGATAACCGTTGCAGGAGCGGAAAAAGTTTCGGCACTGTTTTCCCATTCTCCTCCTGTGGCCACTTCCAGCGGCATGGTAATGATCGAGTTGTCCGGCTCGCTTGCACAGGATGCCAAGTCCGGAGTCGACGGTCGATGTCGCAAAGCTCTCGGGAGACTCTCGGACATGGATGGTAACGAATCCACTGAAAGGCGCGAGGCATGCTGTCTTGAGGACGCTGTATTCTCGCGCACACCAAATTGGGTTGGACGGGTCTTCATATTTGTTACGCGATCTTCGTAAGAACTTCTCCTTGGATCTTTTCTGAATTGTGATCGTTGGCGTGTTGGCCTAGCCAGACTTTGAACTTGTCATCACGTTTGAATACAACCTTCAGCGCCTCCGTAATGACGTACGACGGAGTCGAGTCGATGAATTTTGCATATTGATCGAGCTGCGTTTTCACGGACTCTTCGACACGCGCCTGAATTGTTACCGACTTTGGTTGTTTGGGTGGTGCCTTGATGATTGCCATGCTTTCTTGTTGTTCCTCCTTTGCGGTTTTGTCTTACATCCTGTCCTACGCCTTCTCCAATTCCCTCCTCATGCGCGGCCAAAACACGAGCTGCGTATTCCAGCAGCAAGAGGCGGGAGTGACTCCCGAAGCCCGAAGGGATCGGGCCGCGATTTTGCGGCGCGATGGGGTCGCTCCCGCCTCTGATCGTGTTTTGGCCGCGCTCCGTTTTCTTGCCGTCTCTGTCGCATCTGCCTGCTCTTTCTGTTTCTTATCTCCACGCCAGGGTGACGCCGGAGGTGAAATCTCCTGTGAAAGATGTCTCCTCGGAACTTTTCACGCTACGTTTACGGGCTGATGTGGATGCCGCTCAAACAGCGCGGCCTGTCCGTTCACGGTTGCGGAAATGAAGGTGGCCTGCGAAGGCATCTGAACCTTCACCGATTCAGACCGCACCGTGTTCTCAGTAATCTCCCCGGTACGCCATCTCTGATATAGATTCTCTATGCCTGCATTGCCAAATCTCTCTTTTCCCTGATTCATGAACAGGATGTCGTGTTCGCTGAGTTTTCCGTAGTTCTTCTCGTCCCACGTTCGCCGCGTACGGAAATAGTCGAACAATCCACGAGGGGCTACCGGGTTCCAAAGCCTCTGAAACGTCCCATGGAACAGCTTCTTGGCGCGCTCGAAATTAGTGTCGCGAGT
This sequence comes from uncultured Acidobacteriota bacterium, assembly GCA_963733775.1. Lineage (GTDB taxonomy): Bacteria > Acidobacteriota > Terriglobia > Acidiferrales > UBA7541 > Acidiferrum. Next base: position 593,379 of record CAVTEE010000010.1, read on the forward strand.
TGCGACGTAGTAGAAACGGAGCTGCGAAAGCTTCGTGAAAAGTGTCAAGTACGCGTCCAGATGAGTCCTGAAGCTATCCATGCTTTCAAACCCTGGATCGATGAAACTGAAGGTCATCACAGGGGGGAGAGAGACGCCAGGATTGTAGAACATGGGGAATTTGTCGACGAAATAGCGGTCGGTGAAATCGCCCTTGATAGCCCCGGAGTACCTTTTGTGGGGCAGGATTTTCTTGTCGATTCCCAGTTGGTCGCAGAAGAAAGAGAGCTTCTGCTCCTCGGATTCGAGATAAGTGAAGTCTTGATTTCGTAGAATGAAGTCGAGAGCAATGAGCCGGGTGCGGATGTATTCGGTCGAGTGTGCGCGCCGAAAACGAACATTATCCCTGCCAATCGCTTCATAGAGATTCCGCGAGAAGAGATGAAAGACGCGGCCATGCCGAAGGTATTCCTTTGAGCTGGCGTGTCTCTTTTCCACGACCTTCTTGGCAAAGACGACGCTGCGTTTGCCGGGTTTCGTCTTGATGAACTGAAGAAACTGCTGGCAGGTGAAATACCCGGAATGCGTAGCCACAAGGTAGAGGAAACGGGACTCCTCTTCCGTATAGCCGAAATAGCGGAGCGCTTCCGTGTGGATGGGGAGGATTTTCATAGGGCAAAGATCCTCGCACTGATTTCCTGGGTGTCGAGAACGCGGCGCAATTTGGCGTGGTCTTGCTGCCGGGCGAACATGTGAAATCCGGCCTTGGCCTTTTCGCCGAGGCCCTGGGGCCGATAACTGCGGGTAGCGATTTCGAGATCGAGCCGGCGAACATCGCGGCAATCGTCCTCATACTCGATCCGTAGGTCGGGAATGGGAATTTTGCCATCCACGACTTTGAGATCGAACCGATTCGCTATGAAGATTCTTTCGTATCGAGCGTCTTTGTCGGGCCGCATCCGGGAAAGGGCCTGGTAGAGGTCCTTCTTAAGCTCGAAGTCGAGGACGACTCGACGAACCTTGCCGCCCGAGTGCTCGATTTCTCTGGCGACTTTGTGGTAGAGCCGGTAGAGATCGGCGTCGTGTCGGGCCTCCTTCGGCTTCACAAGGCCATAGTAGGTAGCCTGCCGACTGGAGACGAACTGCGCACGTTCAACGAGCCTATGGCCATCCTTTGTCAGAGTTAAAACCTTGGTCGAATACGATGAATGACCTTCGATGGTGCGCTGTGCGACGAGGCCTTGCCGGGTGAGGCTGCGAATGTCGCTTTCCATCTGCGTATGGTTGCCTTGGTATCCAAAGCGTGCGAGATCATCTTCCGGCACGACGCGAAACTTGCCCAAGTCTGTGAGTGTACGAACCTCAGATTCGCGTAGCGAGTATTCCCGGTCTCGACCGCGATAGATCGAAACCGGGCGGTTGAAACCGCCACGAGACCGAGAGGAATTCGATCCCTCTCCCCGTCCGGTTTGGCTCTGCTCTCTGTCTGCGCGAGCACCCTGACCGGCCCTCTCTACCAAGTCGGGGCCGGATTCCCGGTCCCATCGGGATGGAAATGCGAAGTCGGAAATGCCATAGGGACGGTCCATGATGTAACTCCTTTCGGTTCACCTTGGTTCGCTGAAAATAGAGATCGATGCTCATCGATAAAGTCGTGGCCCACACCATTAAGAGCGCCTCGAAAATGAAAAAGCTCAATAGCAATATTTGCCGCCTGACCTACAAGAAATCGTAGCGAGTCCCCTTGTGGTAGAAAGCCCACCATGGCCCTCTACTTACTAGGGAACATCCAAACGGGAAAAAGTGAGAAAAAAACTCTAATCCCTCGGATGGGTCCCGAGCTGGAAGGGAACCTCCGATCACAGGCCTCTACTTATGTAAGGAACATCCAGACGCGAAAAAGTAAGAAACTATTTTTATCCGTCGGAAACTTCCCAGGCCGGTGGAGAAATCCCGACCGCAGCCCATACTTATTTAAGGAACATCGAGAAGGGAAAAAAGGAGAAAAAATCTTAGTACCAGTACGTTTTTCTCGGACTCGCCAGGGAAAACGAGGCCACAACTTGTCCGGCAACATTTACCTGGCATGTGCAACCTAGCAAGCATCTCCTGGCATTAAAGGTATCAGAGTGATATCATAATGATAGCTCTTCGATGATTGCATAGGAGGAGAAATGACGATGAATATGAAGCAAGCTGCGGCCAATGCTGAGCGGGTGGTCCGCGTTCAAAACGGTTGGTTTATGCTGGCGGTGGTAGTCGGACTTCTGCTGGCCGGTCTTGGTTTACTGGTTTTCTCCTTCGAAAACGGAACGAGCACAACAGGTCAGCCTCACGCGGGTCTTATTGCTACTTCCCTCCTGCTCCTTGCAGTCTGCGTCATCCTTCGAAAAGGCTTCTTCACCTTGCAACCGAACGAGGCCCGCGTCCTGGTGCTCTTCGGCAACTACGAAGGTACTGTGCGCACGAGCGGATTTCATTGGGGCAATCCGTTCTACACCAACGGGTCCCAGCAGTTCGGTGGACTCACCGCGGGTGCCGAGATGCAAAGCAAACTGGCCAGCGCCAAAACGAGCACTGGGCTGACCTCGCGGCAAACTTTGGGCCGGAACAAAATGTCGCTTCGAGCTCGGACGCTCAACGGTGACAAGTTGAAAGTAAATGACAAGCGTGGGAATCCCATCGAAATCGCAGCCGTTGTGGTTTGGCGCGTCGAGGACACCGCGCAAGCCGTGTTTGACGTCGACAACTATGAGAATTACGTTCCGACGCAAAGCGAATCGGCGTTACGCCACTTGGCAAGCCTTTATTCCTATGATTATGGGGAGGAAAACGAAATCACCCTCCGCAGTGGCGTCTTGGAAGTTTCGCAGGCGCTGCGCGGCGAACTGCAGGAGCGCTTGGCCAAGGCGGGCGTTGTGGTGGATGAGGCGCGGTTGACGCACCTGGCGTATGCACCTGAAATCGCTCAGGCAATGCTTCGCCGCCAACAAGCCGAGGCTGTCATAGCTGCGCGACAGAAGATTGTCCAAGGTGCTGTCAGCATGGTTGACATGGCGCTCAAGGAATTAGCCGAAAAACAAGTGTTAGTCCTTGACGACGAGCGTAAGGCCGCGATGGTCAGCAATCTCATGGTCGTGCTCTGCGGTGAATCCGAGGTCCATCCGGTACTGAACACCGGCACACTCTACAACTAACAGGTCAGGCCTATGGACCGAAAGCCCTTTCTACTTCGAATTGACCCTAAACTCTGGGCTGAACTGGAAGCCTGGGCGCAGGACGAGTTGCGCAGCGTTAATGGCCAGGTCGAATATCTCCTCCGACAAGCGGTACAGAAACGTAAAGTGAGTCAAAGACAAAGCAATCCGCACTCGATTAAAGTTGCACGCGACTAAGTAACATGATGGTCTTGCCGGGGCTCAGCGTGGTTTCAGCACAGTTTTAACTAACTGTGCAATTTGGACTCGAGCTCACGTTGTCGTGTCTCTAGAACTGTCTTCTTATTCACTTGGTCATCAATTTGTTTCTGGAGGAACGAGGCGCTATTCCGAAGAGCATCGGCCGTCTCCGGCCTGCTAGACACCTCGGCTGTTCTGAGCCTTACTTCGCTTCCTTCTAGCTTCTGGGTCAGCAGGGGGACGGCCCAGTTCACGTACGCCAGCTCGGACTGAATTCTCTTTAGCTCTTCGTTGTCGGCGCGCCTCTGCTCTATGGTTATCTCCTGAGTTTTTTGTTTCAAGGATTGATATTGGATCCAATTGCCAACCACCGAACCAACCAGAATCGCAGCCCCTGCTAGTGCGACCCGGTTTCTCCACTTCGAATTTGCCGTCATGTTTTTGCCTCCTCGGTTATAACCAACGATTGCGATCAACACCTGCCTCCAATACCAAGACTCGGAACGTCCTCGCCGATATTCTTCGATCAGGTCGCCCGCTAGCGCATCGCTGTACTGCCCTGAGCAAAGATGGTTCAACAGCCAGGTTGCAAACGCTGGCGGCTGCGAGGACTTCATGACGTTTTGCCTGCTAGTTGCGGAAGTCCCTGCCACAACTTTTTCAAAGTGCGGTGCGTTTCTCCGATTTCTCGCAGTCCCTTTCCGGTGACGTGGAAGTACCTCTTCGCCCTCCCACCACGTTCCGGTGTGGAATCACCCAATTGCGAAGTTACAAAGCCTTTCTCTTCGAGCCGCTCTAATGCGGCATAAACGCTACCGAGCGCTACCTCACGGCCACTTCTCTCCTCAATCTCACGTGAGATTGGAACTCCGTAGGCGTCCTCGCCCAGACGCATCACTTGCTGGCCAGCACAAGCAATCCCCCAACCTCGATGGCCTTCAGGCGATTCATCACGCGTGTCAGATCGCGGGTGATCGTCAGGTAGCTACGCGCTAGCTCCTTCAGCGTGCGGATTCCAGTTTCGCCGTGATAGACCGGATGGAGCTTGTTCAGGAACAACAGTTCGGACAGCTTGCGTGCATCTTCACGGTCGTTCTTGTTTCCAACTCTCAACAGGGCATTTTTATGCGAATCACAAACCAACACTTCGGTAACGTGGGGTTTCAGAAGATCGTACAACCAAGCGGCCCACGTTCCCTCTTCGAAGCTCACATGCAAACTACCGCGCAAACCATGAACAAACTCGAGGATTGTTTCGGCTTTTGTTTCGAGAGTGGCTTCCATCACCAGATTCCCGGCCGAATCCCGAACCGCCGCCGAGATCGTTGCCGTATGCACATCCATCCCAATATACTTGGCGTCATTCATGAGGGTGCTCCTTGTTGTAGGTTGAGATGCGAACGATCAAAACCTACTCCAAACGGGCGCCCTTTTATAATGCGTTTACCGGGAGTTGAGTATTCAGCTCGGTCACAGCGGGAGGTTAACGTGTCCAACAACAGGAAGCGTTACTGGGTACTTTGCGCTGGCTTTTTCAAGCGAGCCAATTCGCCCCGCGCTATATCACTGTAGTGTTGGCTCTTGTCATACATTCGTTGGTCGGACAGAAGAATTTCCAACACAACGAGCTCGCGGTTATTGTCCGACCAGATCGTATTTCTCCAAAGTTCGTCATACCACTTTGGTTCGTTAAACTGGTATTTTCGGATGGCATTTACCAATTGGCCGAATTGGGCCTCCGTCCCGAAATCTCGTATTACCCAGCAAGCGGCTTGTATTTCTGAATGATTCTTGGACAGGTCGTTGACATCGGCGAGAGCTGCCGCCATCGCAGTGGCACGAATTCTGTTTTGGCCTGCCTTGAGCATATCGTAGGCGATATAAAGTGCCCCGCGCCGTCGCGACTCCAACATCGCGTCAAGTTCCCGAACAAGATTGGGTTCCTGGGCAAATTCCTGGAGAGTGATCCCAGTCCCCCATGCGCCGAGGTCGGAGATGTCCAAAGTTTGGTGAATTAGATTCTCTTTACCACCTTTGGAATTCAGGGTCTTTTGAACCGATACTTCAGCCAGCGAACCCTTCCAACCTGTCAGATTCGTTCCATACTCGCTAGCGTTAAAATCTCCGATCGTTGGTCTCGGGACGCCAAGGGAACTAACTAGGGAAGTACTAATCAGCGCCCATCGCTCGGTGTCTCCATTCACTGTTGGAGTTAACAATTGCATAAGATCGTTGGCAAATTCGTTGGTTTTCTGACCCGATAAATATGATGCTTCCTTCAACACCTCCTCACGCGTCCCGCTGCCTAGGGCTGAAGCTATCTCTTGCAGAAGATACTCTCGCGCGTTCCGTGCGTTATCTAAGAAAGCGGGTTTTTTTTCAATAGCCGGAATCAGGATTCCGCCTCCGACGTCAGCGAGTAATCGCCAGGTGTCGGCTGCGGGTCTTGGATTGGACTTTAGTGGGACAATCAGAATTGTACCTTCTTCGAAGTACGCAACGTCGGGTCCATTCATTCCTGAATTTCCAGCCGGGAGAGTCTCGAAATCCAATTGGATGTGTTCATCGGCCTTCATCACTGATGGCGGGAAACTTCTTAGCACCACCAACTCTACGTGACCTGGAACTGTCCGATAAACTGATTCTGGTTGTGAACCTGGGGGGCTCACATGCCCGACGCTTACCGTAGCAAGCACCGAAGCGCTTTTGACGGCCGTTTCAAGCGGCCAAACTGAAGTGGGATAAGAGTTGCAGATTGGAATGATTGCTAAGCAAACGAGGAGAGTGGCAAAAGTGCAATGCCTTGGCTTCAATTGAAATCCACGGGCTGCGGAATGAGCCATCATTTGTGCACCGTGAATATCATGTCACGAATGAACCCAGGATTGGGCCTAATCGGAAACTGAAATCCACACATTATAAAAGGGCGCCCCTTTGGAGTAGGTTTTGAGTCCTGGCTCATTTCCTACAAGAAAGGAACACCCTGATGACTAGCACTAAATATATCGGCATGGATGTGCACAAGGAAAGTATTTCGATTCAGGTGATGAACTCGGTCGGCAAGGTGGTGATGGAATGCGTCATCGAAACAAAGGCGAGCACGATTCTGCAGTTCGTCGACGGGCTGCGCGGAGATGTGCGCGTCACGTTTGAAGAAGGAACCTGGGCGGCCTGGTTGTACGACCTGCTGAAGCCGCACGTGACGGAAGTCGTGGTGTGTAATCCGCGAAAGGCTGCCCTGCTAAAAGACGGCAGCAAGGGTGACCGTATCGATGCCCACAAGCTAGCGGAACTCTTGTATATGAACAAGATCAAGCCGGTCTATCACGGAGAGCATGGCTTGCGAACGATGAAGGAGCTGGCGCGCAGCTATCTGACCATCACCAAAGATCTCACGAGAGTCATGAATCGGCTCAAGGCGTTGTATCGCAGCTGGGCCATTCCCTGTGGCGGCAAAGAAGTATATGCACGACGTTATCGCGCGGAATGGCTCGGCAAGATCAGCGAAGCCGGCGTCCGGCGGCGCGCCGAACACTACTACCAACAGCTCGATGTTTTGCGGCTCCTGCGCCAGGAAGTGCGGCGGGACTTGTTGGTGGAAGCCAAGAAGCACAAGCCGTGGAAACTGCTGCGCCAGATTCCGGGGATTGGTCCCATCCGGGCGGCTCTGTTGGTTGCGCTGATGCAGACGCCGCACCGTTTCCGCACCAAGCGACAACTGTGGACCTACTGCGGGCTGGGATTAGAAACGCATGACAGCGCACAGTACCACGCGGTGGAAGGACAACTGCAGCGTTCCAGGAAACCCGCGACGGTTCGTGGCCTAAATAAGGACCACAACCACGACCTCAAAGATATTTTCAAGGGAGCAGCAACGAGAGTTAGCGGCAGCCGTGGGCCGCTGCACGATTTCTACGAGGCTTTGCTGGCTAAGGGGAGGAAGCCCACGATGGCGCGCCTGACCTTGGCGAGGAAGATTGCCGCGATCACGTTGATCGTCTGGAAGAAGGAGGTACGTTTCGACGCCAACTATTTGAAACCACAAGCAGCTTGAGCGCCTCTGGCGAAGAGTCTGTTCCATCCCTGGGAACCATTTCTCGGCGGTGGCCATCGGCTCTTGAGACGCTCGATTTCGAGGGGAAGTAGCAACCGGAGAAGTCAGGCCCGTGCTTGAAAACACGCGAGTCTCCGAATTCACCCTATGCCCTCTCGGACAATCGAAGAAAGCCATAGGCCAAGAGTCTCCGATAGGACCATGCATTGCCACTCATCGAGTGGACAATCGTCAAGCTTGTTGTTTCAGAAAACGATGGGCGCCGTCACAACAGTGAAATGGAACCACAAGAAAGAAGGATTGATTCCCCGCTTCGCATACGGAGACGAACCACGACCTCAGGACCGGAGCAAGACCACTCTCGGAGTGGACATTCAAACAGTCGGGCTGAATGTCGAGAAAAAAAGATCGGCATCGAGCCTAAGGGGAGCTGTTTTCTCTTGACATTCCCTTTAATAGGACATCTCCGGTAACGGCGTTAATAAGGGACTACCGCGTCGCAGCAGAACTTAGCGGCGGGGCTTCTTCCCCAATCGCAAGCCGGTATCGCCATCTTTTAGGCAGAGTCGGGCTTTTGGCGGAGCAATATAACTCTGTGCAAATACGCCAAAGAGGAATACGAGTGTCGCGCACGCGAAGCTGACTATTGCAAAAGATATGGCCTCGTATCCGCCGTGATAAGCCAGAATGCAGCCAACGCCGATGCTGATGTAAAACAGAACGAAGAGATTCGCACTGGGTTCAAATTCCAGCAGCTCGTCGCAGTTCGGACAAAGAAAATTTGTTATTTTCAATTCGGAATCGCGGCCCGGGCGAAAGTTCTCCCCGCAGGTAGGGCAAGTCACGTTGTACTTAGAAACGCGCACGAGAGAAACGATTTTATCCTAACTCGCCTGTTCAACTCCTGATTAGTCGGTTACCGGACATGTGGTTTGCGTGGATTTTCACTTTTCCGATTTCGGCGTTACTCAGGACCTGAGCAATCCAAGCCAAGATGAGCAGTCTGGCCGTGTCTGTTACGATGGACTCAGCATCTGGGTGGGGAATTCACTCGTGTGTTTGTAGTGCTCGCATGGACCGCTGGAAAAGAAATGAGAAACGCTTTGTGGGTCTTGGTAATCGCGGCGCTCGCTGGCTTTTGCGGCTGGGTTGTTATCGGCCCCTGGACGCCTCACGACCAAGGCGTGGTCTTCCTTCTGGTCGCTTTATTCGCGACTCCTAATATCGGCGCAATCTGGATGATGTACACAGCGGTGCGAAATGAGGCAAAGCCATTGCCTTTTGTCGCGCTGGCGTTTATCCCATTCTCTTTCTTGTGGTACTACTTCGAGCGCTACCGATTGGGTCGACATCTCACGCGGAGTTCTTCCGAGGCCGACTCCGGCTGAGTTTTCTAGATGTCCGGTTACGGCGTTACACGTCCAAGTAACTGATTCGCCAGAATTGCCGCGGACCAACTGGACTGGTAAATCGCCCTCGCTTACGCTTGCAGTATGAAACGCCCGGGGGATGCGGACTTTGCTTTGGGAACAGCTCTTCTGTCGGTAGTTCTCTTATTTCTGGCGAACCCACTTTGGGCAAAATGTCCCAAGAATTTGGTAGAAGTCCATGGCAAGCTACAGTGCGCGTTCAAGCCTGACTACAAGGTGTTAATCGCCCTGGTTTACAGCGGGAAGCATCCTGGAGAAGAGACGGCCTTGGACATTCATGATGGGTCGTTCAATGGAGAGGTAGCGTTCAGTACGTTTAGCTCGTCCAACCCGTTTAGAGGTGACATTTGCAGAAGGCGGCCAAAGAGTGTGCTCGTGAGGCTCATTGCGGCTGACGGGACTGAATGGGACCGGAAAGAATTGAAAATCGCGGATGCCTTCCGCTACGACGAAAAGCAAGGCCAGTATACGGTTCTCTCGGACCTCACCCTGCACGGCTGGTGCGAGCCAAAGTGTGCTGAAATTCCGTCTACGCCTTGCAAAAATCCAAAATGATTGTGAAGCGCATTATTTCTCTCATCGTGGGAGCCCGAGACGACAACTACTAGACTGTCTTGCGACCACCGATTAGTCTGCGAACATGGAAAATGTGTTAAATGCAATCAAAGTTCGGAATCTGTTGGTCGGCGCAGGAGCCTATTATCTATCGTGGTGGGTGGCCAACCCCTTGGCAATTGGTTTTCAAAAGCTCACCCACGGTATTGGTATTACCTATTACGGTGATTTCGCGGGCGGTATTCTGATGCCAATCGTCATCGCCTTACCGTACGCGCTCGTCGCCGCTGTTGTTGGTGCGTCGGTTGTTTGGATAGCTGAATCCGACCGATCAATCGGATGGGTTCTACCTCCGACGTTTCTATACGCGCTTGGTTTATTTCACCGTTCTCACTGGGCACAGCCACCAACGTCTCTCGAACGAGTGGGAGACATCATCCGTGTTCTGCTTCTTCCTCTTGCTTGTATCGTTGGTGGAATAGTGGCAGCGAAGTGGCGAGCGGCTTCGCCTGTTTCCCGTTCAACTCCTTCCATGAGAAGGCCGGTCGAGGTCAAGACATACTTCGCTTTTTTCTTTCCGTGAGTCTGTTTCCATTCAGCTAAGCCCGCCCCGGTCGCCATCCTTCCATCCGCACTCTTTTGTGAGCGATATTCGCTCGGTGCTAGGGGGTGTTCTCGTTTCCGTAGGTGCTGCTACCTGTGTAGCGTCCTCTCTTCCCACTGTTGCTGTGAGAGTTGGGCTCCAGGAGTTAGTCGCAGTCACCTGGACTCGGCGGTTGAGCTCAGCTGTGCGGATCGAAACTCTCTAGGCCACGGCGCGCATCGTTTTTTGGCTATTGCGCAATGGTTCGTACACTTCTCCGCTTACCCACAACCGATGTAGCAGTACCGCCAACTTTCGAGCCACGGCAACTACTGCTCGTTTCTTGGCATTTTTTCCTCCTCGCTCCGCAAGTTTCAGTCCCCATCTCCGCAGATCACTGTCTGCTCCAAAAGGCCCCAGAATGTAATGCGCTCCCTGCACCATCATGGTTCTCAGATAGCGGTCTCCTTCTTTACTGATGCTCTTCTGTGGCTCGCTCTCTCCGGAGTTCCGCCGGCCAGGTTTCAACCCCAGAAAACAACCGACCTCGCGACTCTTCAGAAACCGGTGTGGGTCTTCTATGGTTAGCACATAGGTCAGCGCGATCTGCGTTCCTACACCCTTCACTTGCTTGAGCAAGGACACTTCCGGGTAAACTTCCTTGGCGATTTTCTCCATCCGCGCGTCGTATTCTTTAACGCGTTCGTTCAGCGATTCGATTTCTTTGAGCAACGGCTCCAGAACATCCCGCAACTCGGTGCTCAATGCAGCGGCCAGCTCCCGGCTCACCTGCTGCGTGCCACACTTGGGCAGCCGTTGACCATAAGACTTCACCAACCCGCGGGCGGCGTTCACCAAGGCCGTGCGAGCACTCACCAGTTCAGCTCGCGCCCGGATCACCGTCAAATGGATTTGTGCTCGCACACTGCGATGCCGTATCGGCCCCAATAGCTCCGGATCGATTCGCGCCAGTCGTGCCAGTGTCCGTGCATCGTGTCGATCATCTTTTCGATTGCTCTTGGTGATCAATTGCACTTTTTGTGCGTGCGCCACGATCACTTCGTGTCCCAACTCCGTTAACAGCCGGCTTACCCAGGGCGAATGTGTTCCGGTCTCCAGCGCGATGCGACTTTGCGGTATTTTCGAAAATGTCTGCTTCACCGCTTCCGGTGTCGTCGGCAATTTCTGTTCCAGAATGATCTTGCCGGCTTCCTCCAAAACACAGTAGAACGACCAGCGATCTCCCAGATCTACACCCATCGTTAGCTTTTGCTCCTTCAAAATTTCGTTCCCAAATACCTGCACAGTGCTAATCTTCTTCATCGCCGGTCTCCTTTTCTTGTGCTTAAAAGCACGTCGATCATTGGGAGCGTAACGCATCCCGTGGAGACCGGCCTTCTCATCCCATCTGTGTAGTCGGATTACCGGACAACTGCTTTGCACAAATCCATATCTCCGGTGACGGCGTTAATCGGGACTTGGATTTGTTTTAGATGGTGGGCAATCTCGCGTTACCGCCAGGTCGCGATTTGCCCGCCGATGAGTGAGCTCCACTGTTCTTGACGCAACGGCTGTAACTTTTGACAGTTGGACTTGGTACCCCATCATGACAGCCTCGCCAGACCAGTGAAGTCTTGTCGCCATGTTAGGAATTTCGTGCGATTAGCTGTCCTATGCTTCTTAACCTGCGCAATGCTCCCGTCCGTGAGCCGGGCTCAGGCTCCTGATGGGGTTCCTGTAATTAAGATTATGAAGGAAGAGAGCTCGATTAAGTTCCACGTGAAAGCATCAGTGGCGATAGACGGCACATTCGATAAGTGGGACGCCACAGCAACTATGACCTCGCCGGACGTGGAGACAGGCGTTCTTGACATCAAGATTCAGGCAGCTAGTGTGAACACCGGAAGCGGCATGAAGGACGGCAAATTGAAAGGCAAGGACTTTTTCGACGCCGAGCACGATCCGTTGATCACATTCCACTCGACGAAGATTGTACAGACCGGCCCCAACACACTTGATTACGTCGGAGACTTCACGATACGCGGAGTGACCAAGCCCGAGAAGCTCACGTTCACGCTTTCAGGTAAGGGGACAGGGTCAGGTGAGATTAAAGGAACGATGGCCTTCGACCGCAGGGATTACGGCATGAACAAAGGCATCCCCTTGGTAAAGATCGCCGACCGCGTCGAAGTGATGGTCGACCTCAAAGGGAAGCGAGTAAGCGGACCTCCGTTGATATTCAAGCAGTAATCATTCATTGCCGATATAGCTTAGCGCTACACCTCTCCCGTATAGTTCGGTAATCGGAAACTTGAAAATCCACTTGATTGCATAACAATGTCGGCTCCTCGCTCCGAGTAGACTGTAGTTTATCGACGACTGCAGGCTCGGAAGAAAGGAGCCGAACATGATGATTATAGGCGTAGATTACCACCCGAGCTTTCAGACAATTGCATTTTTAATGGAAGAGACTGGTGAGTGTGGTGAACAGGAACTAAAGCACAGTGAGGGACAAGCAGAGAAATTCTATCGAGACCTGAAGCAGCGAGGAATTTCTGTGCGGGTAGGAATGGAGGCTACCGGATATTCACGCTGGTTCGAGCGGCTACTTGCTGAATTAGGTTTCGAGCTGTGGATTGGGGATCCCGCGGAGATCAAGACGAGGCGAGTCAAGAAGAAGAAGACCGACCGCGAAGATGCCCGACTTCTGCAGAAGTTGCTGTTGGAGAATCGGTTCCCTCGAATCTGGGTGCCAGATCCAGAGAATCGGGATCTGCGACAACTGTTGTGGCACCGGCATCGGTTGGTGCAGATGCGCACGCGGATCATGAATCAACTGCAGGCATTGGCCATGAACGAGGGCTATCGCTGGAAGAAAAAACTGTTTAGCGAACACGGACGAGCGCAGTTAGAGAAGCTTTCGTTGGCTCCCTGGGCCAGTCGGCGCCGGCAAGAGTTGCTGGAGTTGCTGGACCGCATGAATCCGACGATTGAGGAGTTAACCGCAGCCGTCGAGCGGGAAGCTAGGAAGCGACCCGAGGTGCAACGACTGATGACACATCCTGGGGTGGGTCCGCTTACGGCACTCGCCTTCGTGCTGATCATTGGAACTTGGGAACGTTTTCCACGCGGCAAGCAGATCGGCAACTACGTGGGGATGATTCCGAGTGAGGACTCCAGTGCCGGCAAGCAACGGCTGGGGCACATCAGCAAACAGGGCAATTCCTTACTGCGCTTCTTGCTGGTGGAGGCAGCCCAAGCGGCTGCGCGAGTCCATCCTGACTGGAGACGTCGCTACGTACACCTGGCGATGCGCCGACACAAAAGCATTGCCAAGGTAGCGATGGGACGCAGGCTGGCGATCCGGTTGTACTGGATGTGGCGGAATGGTTGTGAGTATTCACCGTCGTTAGAGTTCGGTTCGTACGCGGGACAGCTCGGACTCGTACATGGCGTGAAGTAAAGCGTCGTCCACTTGATTGGGCATCCCGCTCCCTGTAAAGGGAGTTTGAACTAGTAATCATGGTCGAAGTACGGATCGAAGAGATGTTTAGGTCGGACTGAAGCCGATCGAAAGATTACGAACGAGCCGTGATCGTCGATGCAGAGGTCAAAGAAGAACAACGAAGACCACTCTACGGAGTGAACGGAGTAGTGCGCTCAAAAATGATTTGACAGGGCCGACATTGTTAGAGATGTACGAGTACGGCGTTAACCAGGGTTTGGGAAGTTCTCGACGTGATGTTACGCTGGCTCGGCTGTTATCGTAAAAGGGCTTGCAGGACCTGATGCAAACACTGGACAAGTGGTTCATCTCCATTGTGAAACACTCAGCACGCCGTCAATCCGCCCTCCAGAATGGGGCTGAAATAATCTTTCCACTCTGCTGGCAGATGAGAGTCGCCGTGCTTTTCATTCTTGCTGGCAGTGGGTTTCTTCTGTTCGGTTTGATTAGCAGCCGACCGAATCCAGGGGACCCTTGGTACATCAAGCCGATTCTTGTGTCCATTGTCGGTGCGCTGCCCGTGGTGATTTTGTTCCTGCAACCAGGGCGGGTTGTCATCGACTCCATTGGCGTGAGACAGCGCTATTGGTGGGGCAAAGAAAAGCGTATTCCGTGGAGCGATTTTGCCTCTGTTATTCACGACCGAAATGATGATTCCACGATTGTTTATGGCAAGTCCGCATCGCTCGTTACCTTTTCTCCCTGCCTAGTGGATCAGTCGCGATTCGACCGCGAAGTGAAGGCTTTCTCGCAGACCCAAGAAATTCGCGGTGACGTCTAGGTCTAGCGAAGAAATTCGTGGCAAAGAGTACGCCCAACTCCTGTATTGTCGGGAAACCGGACAAGTGCCCGAGCAGCTTTCGCGGCGGATTCCACTTGGACGAGTACCGCGTTTATCGTCCACTGGCCGATTTCATGATTTCGATGAACTTTCAAGATACTGGTGGACGGCGGCTGATAGATGCGGTTGTCTAATGAATCCATCAAACCATGCGCGAAATTTCTCTCGCCAGTTGCGTGGTTCTCGCTGAGAAAACTCGATAAATGGGGCGCCCTCGATTGCCTTTGGCCACAGCACTACGGATTTCCACTCTGTGCTGTTCGTCAGTTTTGGTTCGACTGCGAATCTTGTTCGTAAGAACCCTAACGCCTCATCCCTGCCATCAGAATAGACGGAGCAGGTCATAAAGTAGGGAACCTTGTTATCGACCGCGAACACCAAAAACCAATCATCTCCGAACGGGCCTTCATTCGTCGTATATTCCGCCACGAGTGCGATGCTTTCAGGTTTGAGCCGCCATAGTAAATGTCCCCGCTCATCTCGGTATTCCAACGTCTCTTCCGAAACTGCAAAAGTCCCCCGGCCCTTCTTGGAACCATCAACGCCCACTTCGGCGATAGCCTGCAAATACGGCCCAGCTTGGCCGTCAAACGATTCGCAATGCACTGTCGCACCGGGCGCGAACTCCCAAACTTCATCGGTCGGGTCGTAGTTGGTCGTTGGCAATACTCGATAGGTGCCGTCCGCTAACCTGAGGGCCTCTGTCGGACGCAAACAAGTCGTAGCTTCTTCGAGAAGTCGAATGTAAATCGTAGTCGTGTCGGTAGGAGCCTGATGCATATACGCCCATTTGTATCGCATGCAAAGAAATCCGTCTAGGCCGCGATTACATTCTGTCTTGGGCGCTTGCGGTGCGCTAACTCCCGTGTAGTCGGAAAACCGGACATCTCTAACAATGTCGGCCCTGTCAAATCCTTTTTGAGCACACTACGCCGTTCACTCCGATGAGTCGTCTTCTTTGTTCTTCTTTGACCTCTGCTTCGACGACCACGGCTCGTTCGTAATCTTTCGATCGGCTTCAGTCCGACCCAAACATCTCTTCGATCCGTACTTCAACCATGATTACTAGTTCAAACTCCCTTTGCAGGGAGCGGGATGCCCAATCAAGTGGACGGTGTCTTACCGCACACCATGTCCGGTTCCGAGCTGTCCCGCGTACGAACCGAACTCTAACGACGGTGAATACTCACAGCCATTCCGCCACATCCAATACAACCGGATTGCCAGCCTGCGCCCCATCGCTACCTTGGCAATGCTTTTGTGCCGACGCATCGCCAGGTGAATGTACCGACGTCGCCAGTCCGGATGGACCCGCGCTGCTGCTTGGGCCGCCTCCACCAGCAAGAAGCGCAACAAGGAATTGCCCTGTTTGCTGATGTGCCCCAGCCGTTGCTTGCCAGCACTGGAGTCCTCACTCGGAATCATCCCCACGTAGTTGCCGATCTGCTTGCCGCGTGGAAAACGTTCCCAAGTTCCAATGATCAGCACGAAGGCGAGTGCCGTAAGCGGACCCACGCCAGGATGCGTCATCAGTCGCAGCACCTCGGGTTGCTTCCTGGCTTCCCGCTCGACGGCTGCGGTTAACTCCTCAATGGTCGGATTCATGCGGTCCAGCAACTCCAATAACTCTCGCCGGCGCCGACTGGCCCAAGGAGCCAACGTGAGCTTCTCCAACTGTGCTCGTCCCTGTTCCCTGAACAGTTTTTTCTTCCAGCGATACCCCTCGTTCATGGCCAATGCCTGCAGTTGATTCATGATCCGCGTGCGCATCTGCACCAACCGATGCCGGTGCCACAACAGTTGTCGCAGATCCCGATTCTCTGGGCTAGGTACCCAGATTTGCGGGAAGTTATTTTCCAGCATCAGTCTGCGCAGGAGTCGCGCATCGTTGCGGTCGGTCTTCTGTTTTTTCACTCGCTTGGCCTTGATCTCTGCGGGATCGCCGATCCACAGCTCGAAACCTAATTCCGCGAGTAGCCGCTCGAACCAGCGTGAATATCCGGTAGCCTCCATACCTACCCGCACGCAGATTCCTCGCTGCTTCAGGTCTCGATAGAATTTCTCTGCTTGTCCATCACTGTGCTTCAGTTCTTGTTCACCACACTCACCTGTCTCTTCCATTAAAAATGCAATTGTCTGAAAGCTCGGGTGGTAATCTACGCCTATAATCATCATGTTCGGCTCCTTTCTCCCGAGCCTATGGTCGTTAAGCAACCACAGTTTACTCGGGTCGAGGAGCCGACATTGTTATGCAATCAAGTCCTCCGGTCCGCTTTCCCGCTGGATTCCACTTCGGCGATTACGGGTGTTAACCAAGCACAAGGTTCTCCTCTCTTTGGCGGTACAATTTGTTTGGTCTGAACGTACCGTAGACGAATAACTTTTATGACCCTAGAAAAATCAACATTCTTTCAATTGCTAGACGGATATGCCAGGAGCCGACATCAATGCTTTTTGGCAGAAATGGACCTCCGCACAGAGGAGATCGGCTATTCCGTATGCTTTCGCCCTTTGTACGTTAGCGAGAAGCTAATCGAGAACCTGAGCAAGGACCTGAACGACGAGAACCTCCGCGAGAACTTATCCGCAGTTTACGCCTGCAAATATCTGACGATCCCAACCGAATACGCAAAGGCCGCTGTTAATCAACGACAGCTCCCGAGCGCCTTAGTCGATCAACTGGATGCCGAACTCTCACAATTTGCCGAACCGAAGAAGGGAGAAGCGCCACCGGATTTGTGGGAACAGCAAACTGGCGGCGTGCCAGCGGTGAAGCCCGATGACCTCAAGGGCGTGTGGCGGTTGTTTGGCGACATGAAAGCTCGTAATAGTGGAGCCGCCGGCGATAGCGTTTACAAGAGCGTTTGTAGCCCCGGCGCAGACGCACTGTCCGTTTGGTATCGAGCATCCGTGCTGGCGCTGACTATTAAAATGAGGCCAGACCTCCTTGCCCGGTGGATGCGCGACGGCCAGCCTGACAATGCGGTGTTTGAAGTTGCCGCGACATTTCCAATGGAGAAAATGCGAACTGGTATTGTTCGAGAGGGGCTACCGTTTGATGTAGAGGAATTTGTGGCAGCGACTAATTTTCGAAGGAAAATCTGATGTAAGTTGCGTCGCGTAATCGGTTGAAATTCCATATGATGGACGATTACCGCGTTAATCATCCAATGAAAGGGGTGGTACAGCACTCTGCTATCCTAAGCCAAATGGACAAGGGCTGGAAATTCATCACCCGTTTTGCCCTGCTTGGGCTGCCAACGGCGGCTCTGTCGTATGCGTATGCCGCATTCTACGATTACACCAAGCCCATGAATGGCCTCAGTCTCGCGTTATCAGTTCTTTCCGTGATTCTCTGTCCAGCGCAGCTTTTTTTCGGCTTTTGTATCGACTGCGAAGTAATTGGACGCGGCGGTTTAATCATGTATTCGATAATCGCTGTTTTGAATATGCTCATCTACGCAGTATTCGGAGCCTTGGTCGTCGGCTTACGAAAAGCAAATTAACCGCCACAGCCTCGCTCTGGCCGCACTTGAATCAGACGGTTGAAGCTAAGTCCTGAGTAGTCGCGTTACCGGACAACTGAATTTTGCCGAAAAAGCACTGACGTTTACCAGGACTTACCGTCACAATTATGCTAAGTTCTCCAGAATGGCATTAGAGCTGACTAGTAAATGAAATCGTTCGCCCTCTTCGTAGGAATCATCGCATCTGCCTGCCAGCTCTACGCGTCCGTGCAGGTCGGGCAGAAAACAATCAGAAAAGCTCGGTCGATGGACACGTATGCGACGTGCTATGACGAATCAACAGGGAAATTGATTGGGTCTCAAGAGTCTCGCACTGCCGTGCTTACCTCACCCGACGGGCGCTATCAGGCATACGCTGAGAGTCAGGCAGTCGCGTCTCGAGCAGCAAATGGGGGACCTGAGGAATGCCAGAACACTTCGAGACTCTTTGTCGCGGGTCCGAATAGCCAGAATTTCCATGCCGTACTGGTCATAAAACCTTTGCCAGAAAGACATGGGAATGACATTGGAATTGTAGATTGGTCTCCCGCTGGACATTACCTCTTGCTGGCTCAAGGTTGGTGGGAGTGGGGCTCCGATGTTGGCGGAACTGTGGTGCGAACTTACGACGCGGACTCTGGGAACTTCACGAGCGAGTCTCGTGTTGACGAAGGGTTTCGCAGGTATGCGGGCAGGGCCTGTGCTGCCGTTTTCCAGGCCGTGGGATTCTCTCCAGGCGGGAAAGCTGTTGTCGTTGCCGGGCCCTTTTTCGACTATGGAGAAGACACACCAAGTCAAGACTCCTGTGTTCAGAAAAAGGGCTTCTGGCTTATCGATTTTGCGATTCCCACCGTCAATCAACTTCCAGATAACTACAAGGTTCACCACTACGGCAAAGATGCAACTTGAGTAGGTCGGGACAATCTCCCGCCCTAAGCGATTGCGCTAAGTCCTGTGTAGTCGTGTTACCGGAAAAGTGGCTCATGGTACCACTCCTGCGATTGTCGGGTTTAATCCGGCATCTCGACGGTCCATTCGTCTTTTCGGGGAAACCACCAGTGCATCATCATTGCGAAGTAGGCCAGCGTCCAACCTGACGCGAAGAACCTCATTTCCCAACCCTTCAAGAAGAGATAGTTACGTTCTGAGATGTGTCCGACTATTTTCCCATGACTGTTCAAAACATATTCGCCATCGATAATCGCAGGGGACGCAGCGTGACTCAAAGCAAGGAAACTGACAAAGACAACAACAAACAGAAGAAAGAGTATTTGCATAGTGCGAAGTACCCAGCGCGGTTTCCCGTGAAACGAGTCAATCCCTTTAGTCCGCCGTTCGACAGCGATCAAGGGAATCGCAAGCGCGAAGATGCCCAAATGTAAGAGGATCGCTATCCCTCCTAGTTTGTCCATGGTAAGTCCAAAGAAACTTGCAAAGAAAATGCAGATAGCCGCAATAAGACCGGGGATTGCCGCGATTGCCATCACTTTTCGCATGAACTTGTTTCGTCCAACTTTATGTCTGATGCGGCGCTTTTGTCTAACTCCTTCCATGAGAAGGCCGGTCGATGTCAAGGCACACTTCACTTTCTTCTTTCCGTGAGTCTGTTCCTATTCAGCTAAGCCGCCCCGGTCGCCATCCTTCCATCCGCACTCTTTTGTGAGCTAGATTCGCTCGGTGCTAGGGGGGTGTTCTCGTTTCCGTAGGTGCTGCTACCTGATTTGCGTCCTCTCTTCCCACTGTTTCTGTGAGAGTTGGGCCCCAGGAGTTAGTCGCAGTCACCTGGACTCGGCGGTTGAACTCAGCTGTTCGGATCGAAACTCTCTATGCCACAGCGCGCATCGCTTTTTGGCTATTGCGCAATGGTTCGTACACCTTTCCGCTTATCCACAACCGATGTAGCAGTACCGCCAACTTTCGAGCCACGGCCACCACCGCTCGTTTCTTGGCATTTTTTCCTCCTCGCTCCGCAAGTTTCAGTCCCCATCTGCGCAGATCACTGTCTGCTCCAAAAGGCCCCAGAATGTAATGCGCTCCCTGTACCATCATGGTTCTCAGATAGCGGTCTCCTTCTTTACTGATGCTCTTCTGTGGCTCGCTCTCTCCGGAGTTCCGCCGGCCAGGTTTCAACCCCAGAAAACAACCGACCTCGCGACTCTTCAGAAACCGGTGTGGGTCTTCTATGGTCAGCACATAGGTCAGCGCGATCTGCGTTCCTACACCCTTCACTTGCTTGAGTAAGGCCACTTCCGGGTACACTTCCTTGGCGATTTTCTCCATCCGCGCGTCGTATCCCTTGATGCCCTCGTTCAGCGATTCGATTTCTTTGAGCAATGGCTCCAGAACCTCCCGCAACTCGGTGCTCAATGCAGTGGCCAGCTCCCGGCTCACCTGTTGCGTGCCACACTTGGGCAGCCGTTGACCATACGACTTCACCAACCCGCGGGCTGCGTTCACCAAGGCTGTGCGAGCACTCACCAGTTCAGCTCGCGCCCGGATTACCGTCAAATGGATTTGCGCTTGCACACTGCGATGCCGTATCGGCCCCAATAGCTCGGGATCGATTCGCGCCAGTCGTGCCAGTGTCCGTGCATCGTGTCGATCATCTTTTCGATTGCTCTTGGTGATCAATTCTACTTTTTGTGCGTGCGCCACGATCACTTCGTGTCCCAGCTCCGTTAACAGCCGGCTTACCCAGGGCGAATGTGTTCCGGTCTCCAATGCGATGCGACTGTGCGGTATCCTCGAAAATGTCTGCTTCATCGCTTCCGGTGTCGTCGGCACTTTCTGTTCCAGAATGATCTTGCCGGCTTCCTCCAAAACACAGTAGAACGACCAGCGATCTCCTAGATCTACACCGATGGTTAGCTTTTGCTCCTTCAAAATTTCGCTCCCAAATACCTGCACAGTGCTAATCTTCTTCATCGCCGGTCTCCTTTTCTTGTGCTTAAAAGCACGTCGATCATTGGGAGCGTAACGCATCCCGTGGAGACCGGCCTTCTCATCCAATCTGATTTGTTCTATAAAAAGGAAAGTCAAGAAAAAACACTCCTGCAACGGCCGGATTTTTTCTTGCTTCCCAGCCCACATGATTGAGCAGGATCTGTTCTGAACTTCCGCGCCAGGTGCTCGGTTGCTGGACGCGTTGCCCCAGCGATTTGGGTTTTCTCTACCAGCGGTTTTCATCACTTTTGCGCGACGAAGCCTGTCAGTTCCGAAACCAGCAAAGCAGAACGCGGTCAAATGTGGCGACCATGGTTCTATCCGGGACTCGTGGCCCATAGCTTTTTCTGGTTGTTCTATAAAAAGGTAAGTCAAGAAAAAACACTCCTGCAACGGCCGGATTTTTTCTTGCTTCCCAGCCCACATGATTGAGCAGGATCTGTTCTGAACTTCCGCGCCAGGTGCTCGGTTGCTGGACGCGTTGCCCCAGCGATTTGGGTTTTCTCTACCAGCGGTTTTCATCACTTTTGCGCGACGAAGCCTGTCAGTTCCGAAACCAGCAAAGCAGAACGCGGTCAAATGTGGCGACCATGGTTCTATCCGGGACTCGTGGCCCATAGCTTTTTCTGGTTGTCCGAGAGGGCCTAGAGTCGGGAGTGAGACTTGGTGCCCGAAGCACGCAAGGGCCTAACAAATCAGCTGAGACTCGCTCTCGAACCAGAGTGTCTCGAGAACCTGACAGCCACCGCCAGAGAAAATACCCAGAGATGGAGCGGACTCGATCAGAGACACTCAAGCTGTTTGTGATTTCAGATATTTGGCGTCGAAGCTCACTCCTCTCTTCCATACGATCAATACGATCGTGGCAATCTTCCTCGCCAAGGTCAGGCGGGCCATCTCGGGTCGCATGCCCTTGGCTACCAAGGCTGCGTAAAATTCCTGGAACGGACCCGGTTTGACGGAAGCGATGGTCGCTGCACTCTTAAACAGATTCTTCAGATCGTGATTGCAGTCTCGATTCAGTCCGCGAACCGAGATTTGCTTCTTGGATCTTTGCAGTTCTCCCTTCACCGAACGATAGTCGGCGCTGCTATGCATTTCGATGGCAAAACCGCTGTACTTCCAGAACGGTCGCTTGGTGCGAAAACGATGCGGTGTCTGGATCAGTGCAATCAACAACGCCGCCCGAATCGGACCGATCGAAGGGATTTGGCGGAGCAGTTTGGTCGCCTTGTGCTTTTTACTCTCGGTCAGAAGATCGCGCCTGACTGCTTGGCGCAAGACTCTCAGGGCATCGAGTTGTTGGTAATAAAATTCTGCCCGGCGAAGCACTCCCACCTCGGTGATCCTCGCGAGCCACTCCGCACGATGACGCGGCGCATAGACTTGCTTGCCGGCACAAGGAATACCCCAACTGCGATAGATCGCCTTCACTCGGCTCATCACTCGTCCGAGATCTTTGCTGATGGTCAGATAGCTGCGCGCCAGTTCCTTCAGTGTGCGGACGCCTGCTCCGCCGTGATAGACCGAGCTGAGTTTGTTCATGTACAACCGGTCAGCCAGCTCGCGTGCATCGATCCGGTCATTCTTGTTCCCTTGTCTGCTATTCTTCCGCGGATCGCATACCACCAGTTTCGTTACGTGCGGCTTCAGCAGATCGTACAACCAGGTGGCCCAAGTTCCTTCTTCAAAGGTGACATGCAACTCACCGCGCAGCCCGTGGATAAATTCCAGAATGACGTTCGTTTTCGTCTCGATCACACATTCCATCACGAGCTTCCCGGCATCATTCCTGACCGCAATCGAAATGCTTTCCTTGTGCACGTCCATGCCGATATATTTAGTGCCAGTCATAAAAGGGTGTTCCTTTCTGGAGGGTTTGAGGCAAGCACCCAAACCTTACTCCATAAGGGGCGCCCTTTTATATTGCGTCGGGTACTCGGACATCTCTAACAATGTCGGCCCTGTCAAATCATTTTTGAGCGCACTACTCCGTTCACTCCGTAGAGTGGTCTTCGTTGTTCTTCTTTGACCTCTGCATCGACGATCACGGCTCGTTCGTAATCTTTCGATCGGCTTCAGTCCGACCTAAACATCTCTTCGATCCGTACTTCGACCATGATTACTAGTTCAAACTCCCTTTACAGGGAGCGGGATGCCCAATCAAGTGGACGACGCTTTACTTCACGCCATGTACGAGTCCGAGCTGTCCCGCGTACGAACCGAACTCTAACGACGGTGAATACTCACAACCATTCCGCCACATCCAGTACAACCGGATCGCCAGCCTGCGTCCCATCGCTACCTTGGCAATGCTTTTGTGTCGGCGCATCGCCAGGTGTACGTAGCGACGTCTCCAGTCAGGATGGACTCGCGCAGCCGCTTGGGCTGCCTCCACCAGCAAGAAGCGCAGTAAGGAATTGCCCTGTTTGCTGATGTGCCCCAGCCGTTGCTTGCCGGCACTGGAGTCCTCACTCGGAATCATCCCCACGTAGTTGCCGATCTGCTTGCCGCGTGGAAAACGTTCCCAAGTTCCAATGATCAGCACGAAGGCGAGTGCCGTAAGCGGACCCACCCCAGGATGTGTCATCAGTCGTTGCACCTCGGGTCGCTTCCTAGCTTCCCGCTCGACGGCTGCGGTTAACTCCTCAATCGTCGGATTCATGCGGTCCAGCAACTCCAGCAACTCTTGCCGGCGCCGACTGGCCCAGGGAGCCAACGAAAGCTTCTCTAACTGCGCTCGTCCGTGTTCGCTAAACAGTTTTTTCTTCCAGCGATAGCCCTCGTTCATGGCCAATGCCTGCAGTTGATTCATGATCCGCGTGCGCATCTGCACCAACCGATGCCGGTGCCACAACAGTTGTCGCAGATCCCGATTCTCTGGATCTGGCACCCAGATTCGAGGGAACCGATTCTCCAACAGCAACTTCTGCAGAAGTCGGGCATCTTCGCGGTCGGTCTTCTTCTTCTTGACTCGCCTCGTCTTGATCTCCGCGGGATCCCCAATCCACAGCTCGAAACCTAATTCAGCAAGTAGCCGCTCGAACCAGCGTGAATATCCGGTAGCCTCCATTCCTACCCGCACAGAAATTCCTCGCTGCTTCAGGTCTCGATAGAATTTCTCTGCTTGTCCCTCACTGTGCTTTAGTTCCTGTTCACCACACTCACCAGTCTCTTCCATTAAAAATGCAATTGTCTGAAAGCTCGGGTGGTAATCTACGCCTATAATCATCATGTTCGGCTCCTTTCTTCCGAGCCTGCAGTCGTCGATAAACTACAGTCTACTCGGAGCGAGGAGCCGACATTGTTATGCAATCAAGTGCCCCTCACGGTCCAGAAACGGGCTTCTGGGAAATGAGTGTGGGGGGCTGCTTCGGATGCGGTGGAGCTTTTCCAACCCACAACCCAACCCACAATATGAGATGTCTTGTACGGCTTCCGCGTAGTTTGGCAGTCCCCGCGGTCTTGTAAGTTGCTGTAAAACTTAACCACGCTACCCTGATAAGGGCGAGGTCGGTGGTTCAAGTCCACCCAGGCCCACCATTCCAATCACCAGTAAATACGCGGCGATTCGCACTTTTCCCCATTCGGGGAATATGTCTCAAAAAACCAATTTGCCAACTATTTGCCAACTTTCGGATTGACTGGATGGCACGACGCTCAAGGCTTTCCGGGGCAACGTAACTCCAATAACTCCACCCGAAGAGGAAAATCCTGCAGAGGGTTGGCGGCATCGCAAATGATCTATGTATCCTTTCGTTGACTCAGGCGTCTAATCCGCCTAGAGTCGAATTAGCGTGATGGGCAAGAGGCTATTCGTAGTTTTGGCGGTGGTCGCCCTGTTGGGCCTGCAATTTGCGGACTGCATGACCGCGATGACGCAAGACCAGCAGAGCATGAAGTGCTGCGGCTCCATGCCCTGCGACCCGTCCAATCAGAGTCATGATTGTTGCAAAGGGATGGTTTCCGCGCAGTCCCCGAACGTCCTGCCTGCCGCTCATGTAACTCTCCATGCGCCCTTGATGGTTGTGACCGACATTCTTGCTTCTCCGCAGGCAGTCTCTTACCCTGAAGCATCTCGCTTGCATTTCGAGGCTCCGACCCATTCGCCTCCCGAACTGTACACCCTTCACTCTTCCCTCCTGATCTGATCCGCTGTCGAACGGTGCGGCAACGCACCGGCTTGTCTCTTTTTCCGTCTCCACTGTCCACTTAACCCGCCGACGTGTTTCGGTCGAGGCCTTTTTTTTGGGTGACCTCACCGTCCGCGGATTCGATCCGCACCCTTAGGAGAGAAAGATGTTTTCGATAGCGAGAACGAATTTCGCTGCGCGTTTGTCGTGCGTAGCTCTTAGTCGAAGTATTTCTGTGATTTTGGTTTCCGTTGTTTTGGCCGTGCGTGTTTTCGCGCAGGAGTCTCCAACATCGCACACGGGGTCGATCACTCCACTCTCCGAGTTACTCGCAGAAGCGGAGAAAAACAATGCTCAGATTGAAGCGGCGCGGCAAGGCTGGCAAGCGGCCAAGCAAGTTCCAACACAAGTCTCGACGCTGCCCGACCCGCAATTCAATTTGCAACATGTCAGCGTCGGCAGCCCTCGCCCCTTTGCCGGCTACACCAACAGCGACTTTGCCTATCTCGGCCTCGGGATCTCGCAAGACATTCCATACCCAGGCAAGTTGCGCCTGAAGGGTGAGATTGCGAAACGCGATGCGGATGTTTCGCAGCAACAAGTCGAATCCGTGCGCCGTGCCGTCCTCGCTGAACTCAAGGGCATATATTTCCAACTCGCGTATCTCTCCAAAACACTCACGATCCTCGAAGAGGACGGCGAGTTGCTCAAGCAAGTGGAACAGGCCGCCGACGCCCGCTACCGTTCCGGCATGGGAACGCAGCAGGACGTTCTCCAGGCGCAACTTCAAAAAACCAAGCTCCTTCGCGAAATCGCCATGCATCATCTTCAGGTCGGCAAACTCGAAGTCCAGCTCAAACAACTCCTCAACCGTTCACAGGAATCACCGGACATCGAGCCGGCCGATCTTCTCGAAACACCTCTCGTGGAAACGTACGCCGATCTTCTGGCCGCAGCGCAAGTACAGAATCCGGAAATCGCTAGCGCACAGAAGATGATCGAAAAGCAGTCGTTGCAAGTGGACCTCGCCCGCAAAGACTTCTATCCCGACTTCAACGTGCAGTACATGTGGCAACGCACTGACCCCACCCAATTCCGCGCCTACTACATGCTGAGCGTCGGAATCAAGGTCCCGATCTATCGCAATCGCAAACAGCGCCCCGAACTGGCCCAAGCCGAATCGGAGCAGCTTCGTGCGCGAAGCGAGCTCCAGGCGCAATCGCAACAACTCGCTGGTGATTTGCGTTCGCAATACGTGATCGTGCAGCAGACCTCGGAACTGCTCAAGATTCACCGCGAAGGACTGTCCCCGCAGGCGCATGCGGAATTTCAATCAGGTCTCGCGGCCTACCAATCGAACAAACAGGATTTTCAGGCGTTGCTAACGGCGTTCCTCGATGTACTGCATCTCGACGAGGACTACTGGCAGAACATGGCCGAATACGAGACTGCCATCGCGCGGCTCGAACAACTCACTGGACTGTCATTGCATGAAGAAGGAGCGAAGAGATGAAAACTTATCGCACAGGGTTCTTGCTGGCATTGATTGGAAACGTCGTGCTTGGCGTCGTCCTCGTTGGGTTGTGGCTGCATTATCGCGCAGTGAAGCCGATGGCGGTTTCGGAAACTAAAATGGCGAATTCCACCGCAAAGGATTCTATGGCCGACTCGATGGCCACACCCCCTGCATCGACAGAAGCACCGCTGGTTCCGGTGCAGATCTCTGCGCAACGGTTGCAGAGTATCGGTGTGAAGACTGGCAAGGTCGAACGGAAATCAGTCGCAGACGAGATTCGCACCACTGGCAGTGTCGCTGTGGACGAAAGGCGACTGGCCTACGTCCAAGTGCGGTTCTCCGGCTATATCCAGAAAGTGTTTGCCGATGCCACCTACCAATACGTCCGGAAAGGTCAGCCGCTATTCACAGTTTACAGCCCGGAGCTAGTGGCCACCGAACGGGAATATTTAGTGGCCAAGCAGAATCAGCAGCAAGTGGCGCAGAGTACGGTGCAAGGTGTCGCCCTCAGCGCAGCATCGCTGCTCGACGCGGCTGCGGAGCGTCTCAAGCAGTGGGGAGTTCCGCAAAAAGAAATCACTCGCCTCGAATCCACCGGCCAAGTGCAGCAGGAACTGGAAGTCGATTCGCCGGTCTCTGGCTACATCACCGAGCGCAATGCTCTGCCCAGTGTTGCCGTTCAGCCGGAAATGCGCCTCTACACCATCGCCGACCTTTCCACAGTTTGGGTGCAGGCGCAGGTCTTCCAGAACGACCTCGAACGTATAAAGATCGGCGCTCCCGCAACGCTCACTGTGAATACCTATCCGGGCCGGACGTTTGGTGGCCGTGTGGACTTTATCTACCCGCAGGTTGATATGGATACCCGGACGGCCAAGGTGCGGGTCGTCTTTTCTAATCCCGGGTTGCAACTCAAACCCGGCATGTTCGTCAACGTAAGTCTGAAGGTCCCGATGGGGAACCAGCTGGTTATCCCCGCAACCGGCGTCCTGCAGTCCGGCACTCGCGCGCTTGCTTTTGTCGAGCGTAGCGACGGTTACATCGAACCGCGCGAGGTGCAGTTGGGCTCGCGCGTGGGTGACGATCTTATCGTGCTGAAGGGGTTGAAAGCGGGGGAGGAGATTGTTACGTCCGCAAACTTCCTGATCGACTCCGAGAGCCAGCTTCAGGCTGCACTCGGTTCGTTTGTTCCCCCTCCGCCCGGCGCGGGTGCGGCGTCAACTACCAACGCACCGCAAGGAATTGTCGAATTAAGCTCTGATCCGACCACACCGCGGAAAGGAAGCAACGTATTCCGCGTGAAACTTACAGATGCGAGTGGAGCACCTATCTCCGGCGCGGAAGTCAGCGTGACATTTTTCATGCCAGCGATGCCCGCGATGGGCATGGCATCGATGCGTACACCCGTCACCCTCAGCGACAAGGGCAACGGTCTCTATGAAGGTTCGGGACAGCTTGATAGCGGCGGAACATGGCAAGTCACCATCCTCGCAAAAAAGAATGGGCAACTCATCGCAACCAAACAACTGAGCCTGAACGCCACGGGAGGCATGTAACGTGATCTCCCGTTGGATTGATTGGTGCGCGCAAAATCGTTTCCTCGTTTTCATGGGAACAGTCCTGCTGGTGCTCACGGGAGTCTGGGCTCTGCGCCATATTCCCCTCGACGCGTTACCGGACATTTCCGATGTGGAAGTGATTATCCACACGCCTTGGGCGGGTCAGCCTCCTAGCCTCATCGAAGACCAGGTCACTTACCCCATCGTCACGACACTTCTTGCGGCACCGCATGTAAAGGCCGTGCGAGCCCAAACCATGTTCGGCGATTCCTACGTCTTCGTGGTGTTTGAAGACACCACAGACTTGTACTGGGCACGTTCGCGCGTTCTCGAGTACATGCAACAGATCACGGGTCGCTTGCCCTCGGGCGTGCATCCCGTCATCGGGCCGGATGCGACTGGCGCGGGTTGGGTCTATGAATACGCGCTCGTGGACCACAGCCATCAACGCAGTCTGGCCGATTTGCGCAGCCTTCAAGATTGGTACCTGCGTTACCAGCTCGAAACCGTTCCCGGAGTGGCCGAGGTAGCCACGATTGGCGGGTTCGTTCGCCAGTATCAGGTCAACGTGGACCCGGACAAACTTCGTGCCTATGGCGTCCCTCTCTCAACGGTCATCGAAAGAGTTCGAGCCAGTACGAACGAAGTTGGTGGACGGCTTCTTGAAATGGGCGGGGCGGAATACATGATTCGTGGCCTCGGCTATTTGCATTCGCTGAGCGACCTCGAAACCGTTCCTGTAGCAACCAAGAACGGCACGCCGGTCCTCGTCCGTGATTTGGGGACAGTTACGTTCGGGCCGGACATTCGGGAAGGTGTTGCCGAGTGGCAAGGGGAAGGCGAAACCGTGGGCGGGATTGTCGTGATGCGCGATGGCATGAACGCTCTGACCGTCATTGACGGCGTCAAGAAAAAGCTCGCTGAGATCAAACCATCATTGCCTCCAGGCGTCGAGGTCGTCTCCGGTTATGACCGCTCTGGATTGATTCATGCGTCCATCGAAACACTGCAACGCGACCTGCTCGAAGAGGCCGCCATCGTCAGCGTAGTCATCATCATCTTCTTATTCCACTTCCGTTCGGCGTTGATTCCGATTCTGACCCTACCGATCGCCGTGCTCGCAGCCTTCATCCCGATGTACTACCTCCATGTCACCTCGAACATCATGTCGCTCGGCGGTTTGGCGCTGGCGATTGGCGTCCTCGTGGACGCCGCCATAGTCATGGTCGAAAATGGATACCGGCAACTTTCGGAACACCAATCCTCCGAAGCCGGTCCTCTTTCTGAGTCACAGAGGCGGAAAATCCTCTTGGATTCCGCGAAACAGGTGGGGCCCGCTATTTTCTTTTCGCTGGTAATCATTGTGGTTTCCTTCCTGCCTGTCTTCTTACTGGAGGCACAGGAAGGACGCATGTTTCGTCCGTTGGCGTGGACGAAGACGCTGTCCGTTGGCTTTTCCTCCGTCTTGGCTATCACGCTTGTGCCCGTACTAATGATCCTATTCATCCGCGGACGGCTGATACCGGAATCGCGGAACCCCATTTCAAGAATCACCCAGGCCCTTTATTTGCCGGTTCTACGGCTCTGCTTGCGGTTCCGCAAAACCACCTTGCTGCTCAATTTGGTTTTTCTGATCGTCACACTTCCGCTCGCGCTTCACATCGGCAGCCAATTCATGCCGCCACTCTTTGAAGGTTCAGCTCTCTACATGCCGACAGCCTTGCCCGGAATCTCCATCGGGCAGGCATCGCAATTGCTCCAAGAACAGGATCGGATCATTCGCACGTTCCCGGAAGTCGAGACCGTCTTCGGTTCCATCGGGCGATCCGACAGCGCGACTGATAATGCTCCCCTCGATATGTATGACACGACGCTCATGCTCAAGCCACGCACTCAATGGCGGCCGGGGATGACCTACGAAAAGCTCATTCAAGAAATGGACGCGAAACTCCAGTTTCCTGGGTTGTCCAACACTTGGACCATGCCGGTCGAAAATCGCCTCGATATGGAACTAACGGGTATCAAGACGCCTCTCGGCTTGAAGATTCAGGGGCCGAATCTGGAGGGCATCCAGCAAGTTGGCGCGCAGGTACAGCAGATCCTCTCAGCGATTCCGGAGATGCGCTCCATCTTCGCTGAACGCGTTTCGCAAGGTTTTTATCTCAACGTCGAAGTAAACCGTGCAGAAGCGGCTCGCTACGGTCTGACTATTGCTGATGTGCAACAGGCGGTAACTTCGGGAATCGGCGGCGAAATGGTCGCTGAAAATGTCGAGGGTCGCGAGCGGTATCCAGTGAATGTCCGGTACAGCCGCGACTTCAGGGACAACGTCGAAGAATTGCGGCGCGTCCTGATTGGCACGCCCTCTGGCGCACAGATTCCAGTTTCCGATGTCGCGAGAATCTCGTTCTCTCGGGGACCCTCAATGATCCGCGACGAAGACGGGGCGCTCACGGGCTACGTGTACATCGATCTGAACACGAAAGACTACGGCGGCTTCGTCACACACGCGACTAATTTGCTCAAGCAAAAACTCAACTTGCCTCCCGGCTTTACTTACAAATGGTCCGGCGAGTACGAGTTCGAACTCCGGGCCAAAGAGCGGCTGCAACTCATTCTGCCGATCGTCTTTTTTGTCATCTTTATGTTGCTCTACGTGGTGTTTCATTCCGTCACCGAAGCTGCTGTCCTCATTTTCCCGACGATCTATGCGTTGACAGGCGGCCTGATTCTGCAGAAATTGCTCGGCTACAACTTCAGCGTAGCGGTGTGGGTCGGCTACATCGCTCTCTTCGGCATCGCCGTTGAAACCGGAGTCGTCATGGTTGTGTATCTCCACGAAGCCTTGGATCACCGACTCAAGTCCGGCGTTCCTCTGCGTCACGAAGACATCGAAGCAGCGGTGATCGAAGGGGCTGTCCACCGCCTGAGGCCAAAACTAATGACTGTGTGCGTTGTGCTCGCCAGCCTGATTCCGATTCTCTGGGAAACAGGTGTCGGCGCAGATGTGATGAAACCCATTGCCGCTCCTCTCGTGGGCGGCATGATCACGTCAACGATTCACGTCCTGATTCTGGTGCCGGTTTTCTTCGCGCTAATGAAGGAACGCTCCCTTCGTCTCGGCACATTGCAACCAAGAGAACCGCAGGAGGAAGGTTAAAAGTCAAAATGCGGTCCGCGGAAAGTTGCTCTGAAGGGAGCGATGAAATGCGAGATATTGACCGTAGAATCCATACTTCCGGCGCATTGACGCACATCACTGGGTGGAGCATTCGTCGCAGGATTTGCCTTGTACTCCATCAATTCCTTCTTTTGCGATGATGGGAACCATGATGAGCGCCGCTGCCGGGTCGGCCCACCACAGTCCGAAGAACGCGTTAAGCAACAAGCCCACAAGCAGGATGGCCGATAGGTACGTGCAGAATTCCGTTTGTTTAGCGTCTGCATGCATGGCCGCGCTGCTCAGAGCGCGGCCAACCATTCGTTTGGCTCGCGAGAGTATCGGCATGACAACCAGAGATGCACACGCCAGAATGATTCCCGCGATGCTGTGTTCAGGCGCTCGCTTCGACCACAGGTCTGAAATCGAATCGTATGTGATGTAAGCAGCGAGCAGGAGAAAGCACGCGCCAACTATTCGGAGCGCCCGCTTCTCGCTCGTCTCTCGCCGATGCACATCCGAATCAACGGACATTCTCCAGAGCAACACCGAGCCGGAAGTTACTTCGATGAAACTATCGATTCCAAAACCCACCAGCGAAATGCTTCCCGCAAAAATTCCTGAGACAAGCGCGATCACGCCTTCGAGTGTGTTCCACCCAATTGTGAAATATTCGAGTCTTCGGCCCCGGAGTACGACCGCAGGACGTTCCAAAGCACTGGTTTGTGACATTACGGCAGTTTACACCGCATAGGTTCCGCCACTCTTAACGTCAAATAAAGTGCGTCAGTACACTCAAGGAAATTCGAGTAGTTTGCCCTCAAGCCACGGAATGACCTTCACAACAGGACCATTCCAAAACAGAGAAGGTGGAGCTTCTTTCCAGTGCGTACCGGCTGGGTACAGAATCGCTTCGTCCCAGTAGAACCCCTTTTGAACACAGCAATCCGGTTTCGGCTGAGAAGGAGTTCTGGTTGCACGAACCTTCAATTCCACTGACACGACATGCTTCGGGTCCCAGAACTGATGTACTTGGCCGTCCGGGATTCGTCCGAGCGTGCTGCTACTCGGCGGTCGCCAGTCCGTTGGGAGGATCGGTTCCCACACGACGAGCACCCGCAGCTTTCGGTCGCTGTGCCGCGCTAACAGTTGCTGAGTTGCGGAGGCCCCCCGCAGACAAGTCGGTCAAGTCGGCGACAGTAGCAACACTAACCGCGGAACGTCGCTCTCGGCATCGAACGCTTTCTCGAACTCCCCGAGATTTCCTTCCGAAAGTGTGACAACCGGGTCTTGGCCCTGCGGCGCCGAGCCGGGACCCCACAGGTATACGGCGGCCAGCAGTAGGAGAACTGCCGCAACCCCGACACCGATCAGGCGTTTTCTTTTCATTTCATTTCCCGGAGAACCTGTCTGCGATGAACGCGGCGATTTCCTGCGGAAATAGAATCATTCCCAGGACCACGACAAGGGCCGTCCACAGCAGCACGTT
Source organism: uncultured Acidobacteriota bacterium (assembly GCA_963733775.1). Classification (GTDB taxonomy): domain Bacteria; phylum Acidobacteriota; class Terriglobia; order Acidiferrales; family UBA7541; genus Acidiferrum. Next base: position 626,030 of record CAVTEE010000010.1, read on the forward strand.
CCCGATCAGCCGGCCACGGATCGAGCACTGCTTGGCGCGATGCTGCTGCCAAAATCCCAGGCCCAGCAAAACAACGGAAAGACCCAAGAGCCACGGACGCAGTGTCGTGAAGATGGCGCTTGCCGCACTTGCTCCCAGGGCGGCGGCAAATCCGAGCGGGAGGCAGCAACTGATGCTTGCCACCGAGCTTAGGATCGCCACCAAAGAAGCCGAGACGCCTGTCCCCTGCTTCATCCTCTTTCCCCTTGCAGGGCTTCGATCACTGCCCGATGAATCATTTCGGCAGCGGGAAGACCGACTTGCTCCGATCCCAGATACAAGCGGCAACTCAATGCAAAGCTCTGCGCCTTCCGCGTATCTTCGGCAACATCTTTTCCATTGACTCGAATGGTCGGAGACCCAAGGAACTTGAGCCCGGTGGCCATTTCTTCATCTCGGACAAGGACTTCATGAACTTCTGTCGCTACGCCTTGTGCGGCCAAGATATCCTTGACCATCCTCACAGCCGCGGGGTGAGAGGGGCATTCCGCCACATACAGGACTTCGATCTTCACTTCCCGGTCTCGGGTTCTTGAGCGTTTCTGTCTCTCAGAATTGGACAATGAGCGTGCTGTTTGCGCATCTCTCTCTTACAACTGCGCAGAGCCAAACGAAGTTCGTGTTCCAACTTGTGAAGATCCGTGAGTTTCCGCTGTACGTCGGCCAATTTTTCCTGCAACCGTCTCTGCACCGGCGCACAAGGCTGCAGGCGATCCCCTCGCAGTCTCAAGAGTCCGCGTATCTCGCTGAGCTTGAATCCTAGGCCCTGCACGCGGCGGACAAAAGTCAGAGTCTCGACATCTGTTTCCGCGTACCTCCGGAAACCTCCCTGCGTCCGAGCCGGACGCGGGAGTAAGCCGTTGCGCTCGTAGAAGCGAATCGCGTCCACGCTCAGCCCAATCTTCTTCGCGACGACGCCAATTTGCATTCGCCTTGCTCCTCAATGAAAGGTACACCCTGGAGTATAGTCCAGAGTCAAGGACTCGTTCCCGGTCCGCGACCGGCCCTGCCATCGAAATAAGGGCAAACAATAAGGATTGACATGGATTCTATATTTCCAGTATTATAGAAATATGACGAGCACCTACTCCTCGCAAGTTACCCGGTATGCCGATATGTTTGCCGCTATGGGCACCGAAGCGCGGCTGAGCATCATGCAACTTCTTATGACGGCCGAGCCAAAGGGTATGGTGGTCGGAGACATCCAATCGGAACTCGAAATACCCAATTCCACGCTTTCCCATCACCTGGACAAGCTCAGAAATGAGGAACTCGTCACCGTGCGTCGCGAGGGCACTTTCCTCTGGTATCGCGCAAATACCAATGCTCTCAAGGATCTGCTTGGCTTTTTGTATGCCGAGTGCTGCACCAGGAACCACGTGGTCTCACCGAAAGACATTGTTTCGATTTCGAAATGAAAAGGAGAATCTCATGAGCACCGAAGACATCAAGACCGTTGTGCAGGAGAAATACGGAGCTGCTGCTAAGCGCGCCGCTTCCGGATTAGGTTCTGCTTGCTGCGGGACAAGCCCTGCATCGGCCCTCGAGGGATGCGATCCCATCACCTCGAATCTGTACGGAGAGGGCGAAGCCAGTTCCGTTCCCGAAGCCGCCATGCGCGCTTCGCTCGGCTGCGGAAACCCCACAGCACTTGCAAAGCTTGGGCTTGGAGAAACCGTGCTGGACTTGGGTTCAGGCGGAGGCATTGATGTGCTTCTTTCCGCGAACCGTGTCGGGCCAACAGGCAAAGCCTACGGCCTGGATATGACCGACGAAATGCTCGCATTGGCGAATGAAAATAAAAAGAAGTCCGGACTGACAAACGTCGAATTCCTCAAAGGCGAAATCGAAAATATCCCCCTGCCGGACAATACCGTCGACGTCATCGTCTCCAATTGCGTGATCAATCTCTCTGGCGACAAGGATCGCGTGTTGCGAGAAGCATTCCGCGTGCTCAAACCAGGCGGCCGCTTCGCCATCTCTGACGTTGTCGTCCGGGGCGAAGTGCCCGACGAAATCCGCAAGAGCATGGAACTGTGGGTCGGGTGCGTGGCAGGTGCGCTCTCCGACGCCGAGTACGAACAGAAACTCGCGGCGGCGGGTTTTGATTCCGTCGAAATCGAAGCGACGCGCGTTTACAACGTCGACGATGCGCGCGAGTTCCTGAAAGCCGCGGGCATCGATGCCGACTCCATCGCGCCTAAAGTGCAGGACAAGTTCATCAGCGCATTCGTGCGCGCGCAAAAGCCTGCCGCCGCCCAGGCGTGCTGCGGGCCAACTTGCTGCGCGGCGAATTGAACCCTTCATGCTCCGTTTTCCGTAACCGGCCCGCCGTGCTGATGCCCGGCGGGTTTTCTTTGGGTTGCGTGTATTCGCTTAGGCGAATATACTATCCGCGCTCGCCTGCGCAAGAGCAATTCGTTTATGAAGGAGACCCCAATGCAAGTTCGTTACAACGTTCTATTTCTCTGCACGGGCAATTCGGCGCGCTCCATCATGGGCGAAGCCATCATGAACCATAAGGGCCGGCCCAACTTCACGGCCTACAGCGCCGGAAGCCATCCGACCGGACGCGTCAATCCCCACGCCCTCAAAATGATCGAAACCGCGAAGCTTCCGACCGCTGGTTTGCGCAGCAAGGCTTGGGATGAATTCGCAAAGCCGGGCGCGCCGGAGATGAATTTCGTCTTTACCGTCTGCGACAACGCCGCGAAGGAAGTTTGCCCCATCTGGCCGGGTCAGCCGATGACGGCGCATTGGGGCGTGCCCGACCCCGCCCTGGCGGTCGGTTCTGAAGAACAGGTCGAACGCGCTTTTCGTGAGGCCTACATTATCCTTGAGCGAAGAATTAGCCTTCTCTTGTGCCTACCGCTCGGAAGCCTCGACAAGCTCGCCATCCAGAAGGAAATTGACACCATCGGCAAGCAAGAAGCAGTCCGCAGCCACACCGCCGGCAAATCCTATTTCGAAGGAAACTAGTCTGGAGAAATTGCTGCGTCCACTCGAACGTGAAGATGGTCTCCAGAAAGGACTAAATGAACGGTGATCGCTTCCGTGTCGTTATCCAAGTTTTGAGAGAAGCTCAGTTGCGAGTCCGTACTGCCCGCTACGCGGAATCGGTCCTTTAATTTTCCTTTGACCCAATCCGTATATTCCGCGCGACTCATTTTTGTGTCGAACTCCCAGGAAGCCTTTTCCGCCCACGTCGTTCGCTGAACACTGCTGCGCGCGATGCTTGAGGAATCGATGGGAACGGTCAAGTCCACTAGTTCTTGCGAATGCCGCTCTAGAAAGGTGTCCGGCTCCCGGTCAGAACGACAAGACACGCAAGCGCCCAACCCGATGGAAAGTGTGACGATAAACCACGCGCGCCGGTACCTTCTCGGATGATTTCGCATGCTATCGGACTTTGGAGATCGCCGCGGCTCTCCGTTCGAGAGCTTTCTTCTCTGGGCGCGCAGATGGACAGCGCCATTGTGCACTGGGCCCTCCGCGATCCAGACGGCGGCGGAAGAGCACTAGGCTTGTTCCCGTTACGAGCCCGGTCGCGACGACGGAGCCAAGCGACCACACATTCACTCCCGTCCACAGAAGCAGAGCCAGCGCAAACACGGCTCCAAACATCTGCACGAAGCCAAAAGTCAGCCGAATGATGGCCCAGCGTTGCTCGCGGGAAGGCGGCATAGTGAGATACATTCGCATGGACGAATATATGTGTTAGCGAATATATGTCAAGAAAAAAGGGGATGGTCAGCGGGGACAGCAGCCGCCAGCGCGTTTGAGTTTCGCGATCTTCTTCGAGTCCTGCCCGATCTCCGGGACGGCGTGAAAACATCCTTTGAGGCATCCGAGCAAGTGCTGATGGAACGAAGAATCCGGTTTGGCCAGCTTATAGTAATTCCACTGCCCGTTCTTGCGCGTTGCGACAAGTCCCGCGCGTCGCAAATACGCCAGGTGGCGCGATGCCGTGGGCTGAGGGACATGAAGAACATTCACGAGGTCGCCCACGCACAGTTCCCCGTCGAGCAGCAGGTGCAGAATTCGCAGCCGAGTGCGATCGGAAAAAGCGCGAAACATCAAATTAACTTGCGTTTCAGGCATGGCTCAGTATATTCGCTTGCACGATTATATTTTGTAGAAAATTCTGATGAAAGGCGTTCTCTTTGAGCCCGAGTGAACATTCAACAAATCAACCCGTGTCTCTCGCCCGGCGGGCGGGAGCGGAAACTGTCGGTACTGCCCTTCTCCTCGCAACGGTGGTCGGCTCGGGCATCATGGCCGAACAACTCTCGGGCGGCAACACCGCCATCGCACTGCTCGCGAACACGCTAGCGACGGGCGCAGCCCTTGTTGCCTTGATTCTTACCTTCGGCCCTATCTCTGGCGCGCACTTTAATCCGGCCGTCACGCTTGCGGACGCAATCGAAGGAGGAATCTCCTGGTCCGAGACTCCGGTGTACATTCTTGCGCAAGTCACAGGAGCCATCCTCGGAACCATTTCCGCCCATCTGATGTTTCAACTGCCCCTACTTTCTCTCTCCCGCCACATTCGCAGCGGGCCGTCTCAGGTGTTCAGCGAATTCGTCGCTACCTTTGGACTCTTGTCCGTCATTTGGGGATGCTCCCGCCTGCGATCGAGCGCGGTCGCGTTTGCGGTAGGAAGCTACATCACCGCGGCGTATTGGTTCACGGCCTCCACGTCCTTTGCGAATCCCGCCGTGACCCTTGCGCGCTCCCTCACGGACACGTTTTCCGGCATCCGTCCTGCGGACGCGCCGTGGTTCATACTCGCCCAGCTCGCGGGCGCTCTCGCCGCAACGTTTCTGTTCCGCTGGCTGGTGCCAGGCTTGAGGAAAACAGCCCCGGAAATTGTCGTTCCGCATGGCAAGGCTAGAAGGGATTCTTAATGGATACCGTGCTGTTTGCTTGTGTTCACAACGCGGGGCGGTCCCAGATGGCCGCCGCCTGGTTCAACAAAATCTGCGACCGCACGAAGGCAAGAGCCATATCCGCAGGCACGCAGCCCGGAGAGCGTGTTCACCCGGAAGTTGTTCAGGTCATGCGCGAAGAAGGAATCGACTTGACCGGCGTCAAGCCGCAGTTTTTGTCGGCCGAACTGGCGCAGCAGGCAACGCTTCTCGTGACGATGGGATGCGGCGATGCGTGCCCCTACGTTCCCGGACTCAAGAAGCTCGATTGGCCTTTGACCGATCCCAAAGGTCAACCTATCGAGCTTGTCCGGAAGATCCGCGAGGAGATTCGCCAACGCGTAACGGATCTCGCGAAAAAGCACAACTGGTTGTAGCCTGCGCCAGGTTCGTTCCTGTCGACTTACAGCAGACAAAGCGGAGTCGTTGAAACCGAAATCGGCGACCTTCGACAATTTACGCAGCGACGTGAAACTCGGATCGGATGAACGTCTTGACGCCTTCCGGCCCTGTCAGTCGCAGGCAAAGCAGACTGCCTTCGCGCTCCAAATCGATATGGAAATCAAAGAACGGGCAGCATTTGCCTTCGGCGGCTACCCACTCGGCAAGTTCCGCAAGCGAAACCGTAGACGGGCTGTACTGGAATTCAAAGCCGTTTTCCTTCTCCACGATCTGTTTGCGTTCCGCAATCAATTTGTCCGTCAACTCCTTGTACCGCACCCTCTCCCCCTGTGTGAACGCCTTGGTGTTGCAATAAAACTTGCTTTGCGTCGTTGTCAACTCTCTCTCCTGCTGGTTTGCCGTTCTTGCGCTCGGTGACGTTTGCGCCGTCGCGCCGGCCGCAAGCAACCCCAGAAGCCCTGCAACGGTCAAAAACTGTTTGCTTCTTGAACTAGTTGATTCTTTCTGGATCGTCATGACGCTCCTTTTAAGGGACTTGGCACGTCCCATCCCAAAATGCTAAAAGTTAAAGTCAGCTTTAAGTCAAGCGCCTTGCTGCACGGCGCTCGCGGAGGCGGTGAAATGAAGATCGGTCAGCTTGCACGGCTCTCAGGCGTGAATTCTTCGGCGATCCGCTACTACGAGAAGATGAGTCTCCTCCCGCTTCCGCACCGCGACGGTGGTCAGCGCCGGTACGCCGCGGATGCGCTCGACCGTGTGCTTCTCATTCGCTTTTCGAGTGAAATGGGATTCGCCTTGAGCGAGACCAAGCTGTTTCTGAACGGGCTTCGGGATGGCGTTCCGGTTGGACCGCGTTGGAGGAAACTCGCTCATCACAAGATTCGAGAGGTTGATGAGGCCATCCAGCGCGCGAGGCGCCTCAAATCGCTCCTAGAACATCTCCTGCACTGCCGCTGCGGGTCACTTCAAATTTGTGTCGAACGTCTCAGCCTCAGTCCTAGCCTGAGAAGCATCGCGCGCCACCGAATACGCAGAGCACCTTCGTTCAGGAAATGAACCGTCCAAGACATTCGGCAGCGAAGAGAATGGTCGGGTTTGATTCAAACTCCAAACGGTTTCCAAACCGCCGCCAACCAAAACTATTTAGTGCCAAATTCCTGAATGACCGCCACGCTACTATGCATATAGTACGATAAAACCCCCTGATAAGGGCGAGGTCGGTGGTTCAAGTCCACCCAGGCCCACCATTCAAGACTTTGTAGTCCTCACCGTGTGCTGAAAGTTCCAGAAGACTTTTGGCCGCTGAAACAAGTCCGCCCCACTGAGTTCAATTCTCACTGGGCTTTTTCTCTTTGAGTCGTTATTTCTTTTTGCAGTCTTCGGCAATTCCAGAGTTGTGCCTCATTTCGTGGTCCCAACGCTTTTTGGTCAGCACTTCTTCCTGTGCTCTCAACTCTGGTGTGGGAGCGTCTTGTAGCTTTGTACGAACCGACTCCAATTCCTGATTAATCTCATCCGTTCTATCGCACCCCATGTGACTGACCAGATGACGCAGACCTTCTTTTTCAGAGGGCGTGAGCGTTCTCGTCTCACCGCAGGCAGGGCACATGATTACATCGGAGTTTTCCGACACCATCATTTTGGGAAGGTCTGAGGCTGTGAAATAGTAGGGAAGCTGCATCCCGACTCGTTCACACTTGGAATTGAAACACGCAAGGAGCACAGGAACTGTGCTGGTAGCTTCAACCATCGTTTCTCCGTTCAGACAGAACTGCTTGTCGTTACGCCAGCAGTGTGCATGCCTCATCTCTAACTGTCTACCGACTATCCGCTTTCAACCTGTGCATCGCGGCGAAAATTTTGTGGAAAAGTTTTTTGGTGGAATTGTTTTTGTTGACAAGTCGGACATATAAAGGGCCTGTCAAGCGTGGGCGTTGTTAGACTCTCCTCACGGGATACCGGATGCAGGCGCGAAGCATATTCCTTGCCTTGTTGCTGTTCGCTGCTGGCGTTGGCATTGGCTATTACGCGGGCCATCATTCAAACGTGTCGCATACATCCGCTGCGAAACCCATTCTTGGACCTTGGAAGGCAAAGTTCACGGTACCGGGTTCAGCAGACCTGCCCGAACAAAACACAGTCATTAGGTGCCGTTTCGCAAAGCCTGTGGAGTACAACCTTGGGTTCATGAACATCACGCTCACGAACTTGGATGACCGTCAATTTCTAGTGAGATATGCCGTCTTCGGATACAACAAGAAGGGCCAGAGAATCAGCGAAGGCACAGATGCTTCCGTCAACTTGATTTGGCCCCTTTTGATCTTTTCTTTTGGCCCCACCCTCTGGTGATTCATCACTGTGTCGCCGGCCGGAGCGAAGCCCTGTGGCGCCCGTAGGGCGACGCGTTTAGGGCGCAGCGTAGGATGGCGACACAGTGAAAGTTTTATTTGCTGTCGCCTTTTTTCTCCAGCGTTCTTCGAAACCGATACGATTCGTTCCCGGTCTCGATGATGTGCGCCTGATCGGTCAAGCGGTCGAGCATCGCCTTGCACAACCTCGCATTCGGAAACATCGTCGTCCATTCCGAGAACGGCAAGTTCGTGGTCACGATCACCGCCGCTCGTTCCGCTCGTCCGGCGATAATCTGGAACATCATTTCCGCGGCAGCTTCCGGCATCGCCACATAAGCCATCTCGTCGATCACGATCAGGTCATAGCGCGTCCAGCGGTTCGTCACACGATTCAGTTCGCTCTTATTCTTGGCTTCGATCAGTTCGTTCACCAACTGCGCCGCGGTGGTGAAACGCACTCGTCTTCTCTGCCGGCAGGCCGCCACTCCGAGGCCGACCGCTAAGTGCGTCTTGCCCGTGCCTGCTTCTCCCAGAAGAATCACCGGTTCGCTGCGGCTCAAGTAGCCACCTTCGGCCAGATGCCGCAGCAGAGTTGCTGGAATGCACGGGGCGTGGGAAAACTCGAACTCTTCCAGCGTCTTCACTTTGGGAAAATGGGCCTCACGAATCCGCCGCGCTACCGTGTTGCGCTCCCGCTCTTCTACCTCGGCCTCCAGCAATGCTTCCAAATAGCTGAGATGACTCTTCTTTTCCTTTACCGCTTGCTCTGCCACTTGCGCGAACTGTCCGCCCAAGGTCGGTAGCTGCAGTCGCTTGGCATACTGTCGAATCGTCGCTTGTTGTACCGCAACGGTGGCCGCACTCATTGCAGTACTCCCGTCACAGGATAGTTCCGCAGCAACTGGTCGTAGTTCCTGGTAGTCGGTTGCGGCCGGTCGTAGCAACGTAATGCGCCGATCTCCACTGCTTCTGGTTCTCGTCTTCCAAGGCCTTCCGCATCCAGCAGCAGACGCACGGCCTCCACATCGAAACAACTCATCTCCAGAGCCTTTTCAATCGCTATTCTTACCGATGGGAATCCATGCTGACGGCCCAGGAGCAGAACATCGATCATCGCGCGTGTTCCCGACTGCCGGCCTTGCCGTTGCTTTAACATCTCCCAAAAAAGATCGAAGCTTGCCGGCCAACGTCCCTGCGCTCGCCACTGCTCGAGCGGTGTCGAACCTGCAAATGCTCCTGGTTTCTTCCTCAACGCTTCCAGATAGTGCTCCAGATTCAGAACCTTCTGCTGTCGATCGAAGCAGCGTTCGTGTCGCGCCACGCACTGCCCCTGATGCCATATCTCTACATACGTGGAATACACCTTGGCCTGCACTTCGACGCCGACTGGGAGGGGAACGGAGTAGAAGTTAGTCAGCACTCGTATGCAGCCGCTGGCATTCACATGGGGAAAGTGAACCGCGGCCAGGTCGAAGCCTTCTGCGGCCAGCGTGCGCAGGTGTTCGCGTTCGGTATGCATTCCTGCGCCAACGGTCTGGGTCCGCTCGCCGATCATCCGCTGCTCATCCTGCTTCGAGGCTTCCCGCAACAGGACATTCAGCTCTTCCCAACTCGCTACCTGTGGCACCGGCACCAGATGGTTGCGGCGAAAATAACCACCTTCGCCCTCCACGCCACCCTTCTCATGGCCTTCTCCTGGCGTGCAAAACTCCGACGCAAAACCCCAGTGTGACCGGAAGGCAATGAATCGCGTAGTCTCTTCGCGCTGATATCCCCGCAAAATCTTTTTCACCGCACTCTTAAGGTTGTCGTAGCGAAGTTTCGTGAATACTCCGCCGAAATAAGCAAACGCCAGCTCATGGGCTTCTAGAAAAGCTTGCTGGCTGGCGTGCGGGAACGCGCGATGGAAGGCTCCTCCGCTGGCCATGCTCCGCATGCAAAACAGATAAGTCTTCTGCCGCTCTCCGCAGATCTCTGCGTAGGCTTCATACCAGTCCACCTGGGCTTCTGCGCCCCAAGAATACGACTGCGGAATGAAGGTCTCTCGGCGAGTCAGCCCTAACTTGATCTTACGTTCGCGAACGTGGCGACGAATCGTGGACTCCGCCACTTTCACTTCCGGCATCTCCGCTCGGATCCGGCACCAGATGCGATGTGCCGTATGCCGTTGCTTTCGTGGCGCCTTGCAGTCCGCTTCCAGAAGCGCATCGACAAAGGCCATCGCCGGTGCCAGCTTCGATCGCTCTCGCACCGGTGTCTTTCGTTCTACCGGAGTCGCACTGAGCACTGCCTCACGCACCATGCGTCGATGTATCCCCAACTTCTTGGCGATCCCGCGAATCGTTCCCCCGCCATGCTCATACTCACGTCGGATCTGCTCGAATAGCTCCACCTTGGCTCTCCTGTCCACCCGGCCTCCCCTTGGGCGACTGAGCCCGAAGCGGAGTACACCGTATCTGGTTTTCAGTAAGGTGGGGCCAAATCAAAGTATCGAAAGGGGCCAAGTCAGAATATCGAAATCAACAGACCAATTCGCCATAGGAAGTCACGAAAGCGTGGTTAGGAAAGTTTATCTCTCGAACCAAGAATCCATGATGTCTGTACCGGGTTCAGGTTTTTGGATCGAGATGGAGCTTGAGCAATGAGCACTCGCTCTTCATTCGTAGAGATAGAGACTCACGACAGAGAGTTGGAGTTCGAGTTAATGGGCAGCCCTGATTCGCTTCAGGAAGGCGTAACGCATGGCCTTCCTGACGGCAGCACGCTAGTATGGCAGCCCGGTCCGTTGCGCAAGGCACATGGCTTAGCAAAGGTTCTTCATTACGTTCTCGTCTACGGTAGAGATGTCAGCGCGGGAGTTTTGGGCAGTTATTTCTATGAAAAACTCAAAGGCAGGGCGACGGTTCTGCGAGTGGACCGTGAAGAGGTTCAAATTGAGAAGGGTGAAATCATCCGCATCATAACGGAACACATCGAACAGAACGACTAGTTGACGTGTTCCCAACTGACAAGCATACCCCACCATTCAAATCACCAGTGAATACGCGGTATTCTCACTTTTCCGCTTTTGGGTAATCTCACTCAAAAAAACAATTTGCCAATTATTTGCCAACTCTAGGATTGGGCGGATTGCACTGCAGTCAGGTGGTTCCGAAGCAGCGCGACTCTTGGTGTTTACGATCCCAAGGAAAACGTGGGTATATGCAGGGGACTGGAAGCCCACAGCAGTGGTTTCCGCAGAATTGCAGCACGAAATCTTTTAATTGACAGTAACAAAATAATGATATAAACACTCACAATTCCGTCCCTGCACCCGAACGTGGGTAATTGGGGAACTGCTCGCGCACTCCGGACGCAGTAGTTCCCCGATCAGCGAGGAAACCATGAAGCGTCGTCATTCGCAGCAACTTGCCCTCCTTCCAGTAGTTCTCTTCTCCACCGTCACTCTTTTTTTCTCGATGCCTCTTGTCGTTCACGCGCAGGAACAAAAACCATTGGTCCACACCTTCAGCGGTCCCGTCCGCGGCTCGGTTACCTCCGCTGGCGTCCGTGAATTCCTGGGCATTCCTTACGCCGCGCCTCCGGTGGGTAATCTGCGCTGGCGTCCGCCGGTTCCTCACGCTCCGTGGCACGCGCCGCTGGAAGCTACGCAGTTTGCCAACCACTGTCCGCAGCCGCCCTCGCCTTTCGGCATCGCGTCCGTCACCGAGGATTGTCTCTTTCTGAATGTTTTCACTCCCGGCTCCAACGAATTCTTCCGCCCGCGCGCGGTGATGGTTTGGATCCATGGCGGCGCCCTGGTCACTGGTGAAAGCAACGACTACGATCCCACCGCGCTTGTCCGCGACGGGGTCATCGTCGTGACCATCAATTACCGTCTCGGCGCTCTGGGCTTTCTCGCGCATTCCGCTTTTGCCGAAGAAAACACGGATCCGGATCGAGACCGCGACAGCGATCCCAATTCCGCAGGTAATTATGGCCTCATGGATCAGCAACTCGCTCTACGCTGGGTTCGCGACAACATACGGTTCTTCGGCGGCGATCCGCTGAACGTGACCATCTTCGGCGAATCTGCGGGCGGCCTCAGCGTCTTCTCGCAGCTGGCCTCGCCTTCCTCGGAGGGCCTCTTTCACAAAGCCATCATCGAAAGCGGCGCCTATGCACTGAACACCCAGACTCTTGCCGCCGCTGAAGCTGCCGGCACGGAATTCGCCGACGCGGCTGGCTGCAGCGCTCAGACGGCAGCCTGCCTCCGCGCGCTTCCGGTCACCACTATCCTGGCCAACGAAGATTTTGCCGGATACACGCCCAACATTGACGGGGAGTTTCTCCCACTTTCGCTGAACACCGCGCTGGCCACCGGACAATTCCATCATGTACCAGTGATGCAGGGCAGCAATCACGATGAATGGCGGCTCTTCACGGCGCTCGATTTCGATCTCACTCCCGCGGGGCCCATAGCCGACAACGAGGCTGCGTACGAGGCGGCTCTCGCCACCCTGGTCGGACCCGCAGCTCCGCTCGTCGCCGCGCAGTATCCTCTCGCCAGTTTTCCCTCGGCGGATATTGCCTTCGCCACGGCAGGCACGGATGGGGCTTTTGCCTGCCCGGCACTGAGCGCCGACCTATTGATGTCTCAGTTCGTCCCGCTCTCCACCTATGAGTTCAACGACGAGAACGCGCCGCAGGATTTTCTGCCCCCGGTTTCGTTCCCGTACGCCGCGGCCCACGCTTCCGAGCTTCAATATCTCTTTGCTCTGCCCGTTGCTGTGCCGCGGCCGCCGCTCAACGCCCAACAACTGCAACTCTCCAGCGCCATGCAGCACTATTGGACCAACTTCGCCAAATTTGGAAACCCCAATGGTCCCGGCGTGCCCGACTGGCAGGAATTCAACCCGCAGGTCGGCAATTTCCAATCGCTGATTCCGCCAGCGTCGGTGCAGGAAACCGATTTCGCCGCGTCCCATCACTGCGCATTCTGGGCCGCCTTGCTTTCTGCCCAATAGGACCACAATAAGAATGGTGTCATCGCAAACTGCCGTGCCGCCAACTCTACCCTTGTCACAAAAATCCCAGCATCAGAATCTGTGGCTTTCCGTGGTGGTGCTCTTCGCCATCAATATCCTGAATTTCTACGACCGCCACGTCCCCGGCGCGCTCGTCGAACCGATGCGCAAGGAGTTCCATCTCAACGACAGCCAGATCGGCCTTCTCGGCAGCGCCTTCATTTGGATCTATGCCATTTTCGGCGTGCCACTCGGGCGCATCGCGGATTCTGCAAGCCGCAAAAAGCTCCTGGCTTGGGGTGTCGTCATATGGACCGCGATGACCGCTTCCGCGGGCCTCGCCACCACCTACGCGATGCTGTTTCTTTCCCGCGTAGGCGTTGGGGTCGGCGAAGCAGCCTGCGCGCCGACCGCGACGAGTTGGCTCGGCGATCTGTTTCCACCGGCCAGACGCTCCCGAGTGCTCGCGCTTTTCATGCTCGGGGTGCCAGTCGGCGGCGCACTGGGTTTTTTCTTCAGCGGCCCGATAGCACAGGCGTACGGCTGGCGCGCCGCAATGGTATTCGCGGCGGTCCCAGCGTTCCTCCTGGTTCCCGCTTTACTGATGCTCCAGGAACCGGAGCGCGGTGCCAGCGAAACTCGTCGCGCGCCACCAGCACGTGGCTCGATGTGGAGTCTGCTGCGCATCCCCACGCTGTTGTGGATCATCGCCTCCGGCGCGCTGCTGAATTTCAGCATGTATGCCATCGGAACTTTCTTGCCTGCGTTTCTGAGCCGCGTCCACGGCCTGTCGCTGGCCAAATCCGGCATCGCCACCGGCGTCATCTATCTAGCCGGAGGCGTCAGCGGTGGAACTCTTGCAGGCTTCCTAGGCGATTTCATCGTCCAACGTCGCAAAGACGGCCGCATGCTTTGCGCCGCCCTCATGGCTGTAGTGGCAGTTCCGTTTGCATGCGCGGGAATTCTTCAGTCCGCGGGCTCTTTGTTCGTGGCCATGGCGTTCCTGGCGCTGACATACTCTGCTCTCACGACCTACTACGGGCTGGTGTACTCGGCGATACAGGATATAGTGGCTCCAAACCAGCGCGGTGCAGCGATGGCGATTTATTTTATGGCCATGTACATGTGCGGCGCGTCCTTCGGACCGCTGCTCACCGGCAAGTTGAGCGATATGTTGGCGCATCGCGCCGCGGCGCTAGCCGGTTCAGCCACGGTCACGGAAACTTTCCGCGCCACCGGCCTTCAGCAAGCCATGCTGATTATGCCGGTGCTCTGCATAGCGCTCGCGTTTGTGCTGTACATGGGCTCGCGTACCATCATCACCGACATCGCACGGCGGGAGTCTATCAAAAATCGGCTGCTCATTGCCTATCCTCCAACGAGACGGTAGTTTTCCAATGCCCCTCTTAGCACAGCTGCAAGTTCGCCCTTTTCTTCCGGGCATGGTTTCCAAGATCCGTCACAGATGATGTGATAGAGCTTCAATTCGTCCCGCTCCAACTGCCCTAGGGAGGCTTCAAGGTCATTCGAGTGGAACGAACTTAGGACAAGTCCCTTATAGTATTGGCATGCCGGATTCGGGCAGCGTGACAAAAAGTATACCCGCTTCAATTCAAGGAAATTTCGCGCGAGACTCATCGCGTCGTTGTGAATGGATTTGAACGGATCGCTTTGCAGGATTTGGCGCCAGTGCTGGTCAGGAACAACAAACCAGGTTGGAAGCCCTCGTGATTGCGGATTGCCAAGTGGATTTTCGTTGTCACCGTTCCACCGCATCGCTAGGACCGGTTTATTGTCCCAGCGGCCAATCGCCAGGGAGCTCTCTCCTTCACCGCCATCAAACAGCACGTGGATTAAGGACCAGAAGCGCTTCGGCGAATGCACATCAGAAGGCTTTATGTATGTCTTCATCAAGATGAGACTATACGTAGTGCTCTTGGAAAGTCAATACGTGTTTTGGAGCTCTTGGCCGAAACTTACACGGAAGCAGCCTAAGGGATCATGCGCGAGGCGACGGCGGCACTGGCTAGGGCGAGGGCGGCGCAGAGGAGTGTGACCAAGCGGAATGCGTAGATGAAGGCATGGGCTATAGCGGCGCGGACGGCCGAGGTTGTCTGCGGGTCCAGACTCGCGGGGATTTCCAGGCCGGCTAGCCTGATGACGCTGGACTGGATCTGGTGGAGGGCGGCCGGGGCGAGATTTAAACCAGCGAGGGAATGTTGCAGCTTGGCACTGAAGCCGCTGACCATGACAATTCCGAAAACGGCCACAGCCAGCACGCTGGCGACTCGGGACACCGCGTTGTTGATCCCCGAGGCAGTGCCGGCACGCGCTTGGTCAACAGAGCTCATCACGACGGTGGTCAGAGGAGCGACGCTGACGGCCATGCCCAGACCAAGAACCATGAAGGCGGGAAAGTAGGTTATCCAATAGCTTCCGCCTACAGACGGCAGGGCGAACAAGAGGAAGCCTGCCGCGGCAATGAGCGGCCCAACGATCAGCGGAATCTTCGGACCGAAGCGGGCCACAAGTCCCCCCGACCAGCGCGACAGAAAAAATATCAGCAAAATCAAAGGCAAGGCGGCTGCTCCCGTGGCGGTGGTGGAATATTTCTGTACCTGGATCAAGTTCATGGGAAAAAGAAAAAAGAAAATCCCCAGCGCGGCATAGAGCAAAAGCGTAAGCAGATTCGCGCCAGTGAAGCTGCTCGATTTAAACAGTGAAAGTGGAACCATGGGCGCGGCTACGCGCTTTTCCACGAACACAAAAACAATGAGAGAGGCAAAGCCCGCGGTCAAACTTCCGAAGACGAGCGGATGCCTCCAACCAAGATTCGCGGATTCGACAAATCCAAATACGATTCCACCCAGGCCGATCGTGGCGAACGCAGCTCCAAGCCAATCGGTTTTTTGCGGAGTGGAACTGCGCGACTCGGGAATGTGCCGGACGGAAATGGCGATGACCGCGGCGGCGATGGGAACGTTAATCAGGAAAACCCAATGCCAGGAAGCATGCTGAATCAGCCAGCCGCCCAGCACCGGACCGAGAGCAGTGGTGATGGCCGTGAAGCCCGACCAAGTTCCGATGGCGCGACCACGAGATTTTTCGTCAAACGATGCACTGATAATGGCGAGGCTGCTGGGAACCAGAAATGCGGCGCCAATGCCCTGGAAAGAGCGAGCTACGATCAGCTGCGAAATGCTGGAAGAAAGTCCGCAGCCTATGGAGGCCGCTGCGAATAACGCCGTCCCAAACAAAAAAACCGAGCGCCGGCCGAAGGAATCGCCCATCGCACCGCCGATCAAAAGCAGCGCCGCGAGAAACAACCCGTAGGACTCGACCACCCACTGGACGTCAACTACGGTGGCGTGAAGACTGGATTGCAGGGCGGGCAGAGCTACATTGACGACCGTGCCGTCGATGAAGGCCATGCTGGAACCGAGAATGGTGGCGGCAAGTATCCAGGCCTGCGATTTAGCATTGCAGGGAGCCGTCGAACCGTCGGTTCGGATTACGGCTTCATCGCAAGGCTGGTTCACATCGATCTCGATTCTTGTGTAACTCGCGTTACTTGATAGCGCGAATTTCTGGTTTTGCAAAGGCGTTCGCGAATTGGATTGAGATTGTGGCGCCCTTGCGAACATTGTTCACGAGCGCGGGTCTGAAACATGCGAGGCATGTGCCGGATTTGTGCCGCACGCAGGGATAAACGATGCCTGCTGAGCCTTGCTCGAGGAGGCGTGTGGCCAACTGTTGTGATGTGATGTAGCTATTTGGGTCCAGACAATTTCGAAAGCGGCGGTCGTTGCGGATGTCGTGAAACTGGCCGCGAAAATCGGCGAGGAAATCGACGTACTTGAACGTTTCGCTCACCCGCCAGTTAATCTCCTGTAATTCTTTACCTCTGTGATACGCCACTTCCAGTTCCGAAGTGGAGCGGGCGAAAGCCGCGTACCAGGCGCCACGTTCGGGGCCGTTGAAGCGGCTCCCGGCGGGATTGGGATGGGTGAATGCGGCGTTCACAATATGCGAGTACGGCAGGCCAAAGACCAGTTCGCGCAGCGTAATTCCGGGAAGCAGTCCGGCTTCTCCGAGCAGGCGATCGTTGGTGGCGCCCTCCAATTCGAATAAAGCGTTCAAGTCCGGGATATTGTCGGTCAGACGGGTGAGCACGCTGTCGTCATGACTGATTTTTTCATGACCGCGCTCCTCGGGGTCGCTATAACGCCACGGGATCAGGCGATGAGTATCATCGCGCAGAAGATCGGAAACGCGGGGAAGCGTGCTAGCGGCCGCCACGGCGAGAATCGAGAAGCTGGCGCACGCGCAGCATAGCGGGCAAACCGCCTTTGGTTATGTAGGAGAGCGGGGTATCTCCGGCGAACATGGGGTTTTCATTGGGGAGTTGCATCCAGCGGTCCGCGAGTTTCTTGCTATAGAGAATGTTCAACGCTTTAAAAATGCCGGTGAGAATGGAAATTCTGGTGAGGCGGTCCTGGTCCAGCCTCGCTCGCACATTTTTCTTTAATTCGTAAAACGCGCCATTGGAGATGCCTCCTAACAATTGTCTGGCGTCTTCGTCGCGCAAATCCCACAGCTCGCGGAGCTTCAGGAACGCCTTCACCGCCGGTGGGCTTAAGCGCTTCTGTACAACCTTGCTGGAAAGATCAGCCGGCTGGTGCCAAGCGATACCAGCAGGCAGTTGGTTGAGGATCGCCAATAGCAATCTCCCGGGCGTTACATCGCGCAACACCCTCAGTCCACATATGGAGAATTATACATCCAATTTTGAATACAGGATAAGTAAGTTGGTTGATATGTTCGGCGCAGTAAACACGCGGCTAGGTGGCGGCCTTTGCGGGCGCTTTGCGCCGTGGAGCCTTCCCGCCTTGATCGCTGAGATGAACGATGCATGCGGCGGCCATGTAACGAACATCGTCCCTGGTATCTTTCAGTGAGACGCTTATCCTGGGAAGCAGCGATTTGTCGCCGCGTTGGGCAATGGCGTCGAATGCCGCTGCGCGCACGATCCAACTCTTGTCTTCAGTGGCATTGACGAGCGCATCAGCGCTATCCGGATTGGGATCGTGCGCCAGTTTTTTGGCGGCGGCGGCACGGACCAGGGAAGAATCGCTGGCCGATTTCAGAACCCGCTTTACCACTTCATAGCCAATTCCAGCAAACGGAACAAAGCCTATGCCTTCCTCGAAACCTAGGGCAGCCACCTGTTTCGGGTCGTGAAACGGTTTGAGTTGTTCCTTTACGAAACCTTTAGTCGGACGCGCATTCCCGGTGAGCACATCGTAATAGACGTCGTAGGCGCGACTGTCTTTCATGAGCATCAAGGAATTGGCGGCCGCCATAACGACGGCTGGCTCATCGTCATCCAGGGCCTTTTCCAATTGCGGGATAGCGTGCGTGGCGTGCATAACCCCAAGTGCGGTAGCCGCAGCGGAGCGCACGCTTTCTTTATCATCGCCTAGCGCTTCGATGGCCATGCCTTCGGCTTCGCGGTTCGCGGAAAGCAGGCCGAGAGCGTTAACCGCCTTGGCGCGCTTTTCCGCAGCGGT
The DNA here is from genome assembly GCA_963733775.1 of uncultured Acidobacteriota bacterium. Classification (GTDB taxonomy): domain Bacteria; phylum Acidobacteriota; class Terriglobia; order Acidiferrales; family UBA7541; genus Acidiferrum. Next base: position 644,326 of record CAVTEE010000010.1, read on the forward strand.
CTCTTTCACGCCGTCTTGTAAGACTAGCCAGGCGCGTTCTCGCTCAGTCAAACGCTTCTCTTTCGTCGGGGGAACCTTGGTTGCCGAAGGAGTAGCCGGTGCCGCCTGGGGTGGCGGCGTTGTTGGCTGCTGTGCAGCCGGAGTTTGTGCGGGAGGCGGTGTCTGCGCTGGAGGAGTTTGCTCCGCCGGAGGCTGCTGTTGAGGTGTCGGTGCTGGCTGTTGCGCAGGATCCTGACGCACGGTGGCCCGCTGACGCGGCGGGGTGCGCTGCTGTGCGCCCATTCCCGCGGGGATGCTAAATGCGATTAATAGAGAACAGCCGCAGGCCGCCCATAGAGGCCCCAGCACGGCTTTCTGACGCTTATGCCGCGCTAGACCGATCATACACACCGCCTTAGTGGGGACTACCGGGTGCGTATTTTACTGGTGGCGGCTGTGAACGCCATACCATGAAGTTAGTAAAGGTGAGGCGACGTTCAATTACATCGGGTGAAAAGCAGCAAAAACGTCACCCGAGTTTCTCGCGTTCTAGTTCTGAATGCCCATCTGGGTCAAGAAATAGGCATAGTCAAAGGCTACTTCGTGCAGGCGGTCGTAGCGGCCAGACGCGCCGCCATGTCCCGCGGGGCTCATATTGGTCTTGAGGATCAGCGAATTGTGGTCGGTACGCATAGCGCGCATCTTGGCCACATATTTGGCGGGCTCCCAATACATCACCTGGCTGTCGTTGAAGGAGGTGCGCACCAACATGTTGGGATAGGTCTTGGCTTCGATATTGTCGTATGGCGAATAAGAAATCATGTAATCAAAAGCCGGTTTCTCTTTGGGATTGCCCCATTCTTCAAATTCGGCGACCGTCAGCGGAAGCGATTCGTCCAGCATGGTGTTGATGACATCCACGAACGGCACGCCGACCAAGGCCGCATGAAACAGGTCCGGCCGCATGTTCAGCACCGCGCCCATCAACAACCCTCCGGCGCTTCGCCCTTCGATCACCAGGCGGTCCTTGGAACCGTAACCCTGCTTCACCAGATATTCGGCGGAGGCTATGAAATCTGTGAAGGTATTTTTCTTGTGCATCATGCGCCCGTCGTCGTGCCAGGTTTTGCCCATTTCGCCGCCGCCGCGAATGTGCGCGACTGCGTATACTACGCCGCGATCGATCAGGCTGAAACGATCGGAGTTAAATGAGATGTCCAGGGGATACCCATAAGAACCGTAAGCGGTCAGATACATGGGCCCGGTCCCATCCATTTTTGCGTTCTTCAAGTGCACCACTGAGATGGGGATTTTCACGCCATCGGATGCCGGAGCATAAATCTGTTCCACTTGATACTTGGTGCGGTCGTAGCCGCCCGGCACTTCTTTCTGTTTCAACAGCGTAGACTTGCCGGTGGCCATATCGTATTCGTATACCGAACGCGGCGTAATGAACGACTGGTAGCCATAGCGGTATTTAGTGGTGTCGTACTCGCGGTTGGCATAGGGGTAGCTCGAGTAGGCGGGCTCCGGAAATTCGATGCGCTGTGATTTTCCGGTCGCGAGATCGGTCACCTGCACTTGCGGCAATCCGTTTTCGCGTTCGCTCAGCACGTAGTAATTTTTGAAAAAGTCGGTGTCGTCCAGCATCACGTTGGCGCGATGCGGCACTACTTCCTGCCAATTGGCGCTGCGCGGATCGCTTACCTGAGCTTTCACCAGGCGGAAATTTCGCCCGGTGTCGTTGACGCGGATGTAGAAATAACTTCCGTTGTGGTCAGGATAATATTCGACATCCTGCTTGCGAGGTTCGAGCACTTTGAATTCCGCCATAGGCTGATCCGCGGGAATGTAACGCGCTTCGCTGGTGGTGTGGCTACCGCAATATAAAAATATGTAGGCTTTGCTGCGGGTCTTGCCCGCCTCCACGCTAAAGCGTTCGTCTTTCTCTTCGTAAACCAGTTTGTCGGAACCATCGCCGCCGGCGGCATGGCGGTAGAGCTGGAATTGCCGCTTGGTGGTGGGATCTTCCACGGTGTAGAAAATTGTTTTGTTGTCGCTGGCCCACACCACCGAGCCAACCCGCTCGGCGTGATCGGGGAGCAATTTGCCGCTGCGCAGATCCTTCACCGCAAGCACATATTGGCGAAAGCCGGTGTTGTCGGTGCTGTACGCCAGAAGATTGCCGTCATCGCTGACCGCGAAATCCCGCACGGACATGAATTTCTGGCCCTTGGCCAATTCGTTCACATCCAGCAACAATTCTTCCGGCGCATCGAGGTTCCCTTTCTTGCGGCAATAGATGGAGTATTGCTTCCCGGCCTCGGTGCGCGTGTAATAAAAATAGTTGCCCTCTTTGTAAGGCACCTCCACGTCGGTTTCTTTGATGCGGCTCAACATTTCGTCGTACAACTTCTTCTGCAAACCCTCGGTGGGCTTCATCACCGCATCGGTGTAGGCGTTTTCCGCTTGGAGGTAGGCGGCCACGTCGGGATTCTGTTTATCGCGCAGCCAGAAATAGTTATCCACCAACTCGCGGCCGTTGATCTCCGTGGTCTTGGGGACTTTTTTCGCCACGGGCGGCGCCGGCAAGGAGGAGGAACTATTATCATCCGCCGCTAAAACGCAAACGGAAGCAACGACCAACGTAACCGACAGCAGTGAGAACAGGCTAATGCGCGAAAGCACAGATTTTTTCATCAAGAATCCCTCAGCAATTTGTCGAAAAGCTGCGTCATTCTATAACAACTCGGCCAAAACTCGGGACAGGGATGTCGAACAGGCTTTCGACTCTTGGTGCAGTCTTTTCGACCGTGTCAAACAGCACAGAGTTAATTCCCAAGCGAGCTGCAGCCTCGACGTTTTCGGCGCGATCATCCAGGTACAAGATGTCTTGCGGGGCCGCTTTGAGTAGTTCGAGACAATTTCGATAGATCGCCAGCTCCGGCTTTATGGACCCGTAGTCGCAGGAATAAATCAGGTGTTCAAATGTAGAGAGGCTCGGAAAGGACTTGGTCACATGGCGACTGAGTTCTAGCGGCATGTTTGAGAGAAGGGTTAAGGGGAAGCCTTCATGGTGCAACAGCTTTGCCCATTGCACAGCGCCTTGATTTGGTCGCGTGATGCTTTCGCTATCGAGCTTGATTAGCGTTGCTATCTGATCTCTGCTCAAACTCAGTTCTTGCTGGCCAACAACCGCTGTCCAGTAGGCAGGTCCATCGATATCACCCCGGTCATAGGGCGGCCGCAGCTTCCAGTAAAGCTCCGAGAATCGCTCATGGGGAATGCCGCAGACGAGCGCCATACCTTTCATATCCTCCAGCGTTTGCTCGAGGCAAAGAACGTTTCCGTAATCGAAGACGACTGCCCGAACCGAACGCTTTTGCGAAAGACCTTGTATGGCACTATGTTTGGCAGTATCATGCATAAATCGAATAATATACGTATAAACGTGCACAACCAAGTATATTCGTGCAAAATGAGCACAATGAAACCAGAAGCGGAAGCAGGCCAAATCGCCCTGAAGGAAGAGCGCCACCAGTACATCCTGGAGCTGCTTGGCAGTGAGGGCCGAGTCCTTGCCGCGGACCTTAGCACTCGATACAGGGTCTCTGAAGACACGATTCGTCGGGATCTGCGCGAATTGGCGAGTTCGGGAAAGATCCAGCGGGTACACGGCGGCGCCCTGCCTCGCCGCGCCGAGGCCGTTCCTTTCGTGTCTCGCCAAAAAATCGACATGGAGAGCAAGATCGGAATTGCTCGAGCGGCGGCTGACATGATCCGCGACGGTCAGGTGGTGCTGATTGACGGAGGTACCACTAATCTAAGAATTGCTTCCTACCTTTCAAGAGAGCGTTCGGCGACGATTGTTACCAACAGCCCACCGCTTGCGCTGGCGTTGGCGGATCATCCGAAGCTGAGCGTGCTGATGCTCGGAGGAAATTTTCTTAAAGAGGCGCGGGTCACGACAGGCATCGACACCATTCGGGTAATCGAATCCATCCGCGCTGATCTATGTTTTCTAGGAATGTGCAGTTTGCACCCGGAGGTCGGAATAACCGTCGGCGACCGAGAAGAAGCGTGCGTGAAGCAAGCGATGATAGGGGCTTCAACGGAAGTGGTTGGCCTGATTTCACTTGGGAAAATGGAGACATCTCTGCCTTACCTGGTCGGTCCTGCTTCCCGACTGACGCGTTTGATCACCGATGCATCAGACGAAGATGTCCTGAATCCCTACCGCTCCCAAGGCATAGAAGTCACAAGTACGTAAACCGAAGCGTTCGACACTTCTATAGGTAGGAAGTTTGTCATGCATGAATTCCGCTACGCAAAGGAACACGCAATAGCTCGGACCTTTCATAAGGCCTTCCGACTGGTAGAGAGGTGTTTGCTGCTGGGACTGATGGTCGCGGTCTCGCTTGAAGCGCAACAGAGTTCTCCGTCTGCGCCAGCGTGGACCGGTGTCGTACGCACGGCTGCCGGCGAACCTGTGGCCGGAGCGAAGGTAACGGTATACACGGCGGCCGGTAAAGGGAAAATGACAGCAGTCACGGGAAGCGACGGAAGGTTCGCCGTTGCGGACCTTCGACTCGGGTCAAATCGCGTGAGCGTGCAACTGCCCGGGCGAGGTCCGACAGGGCAAGTGGCAGTGAATATTACTGGCGTAATAATTGTGCTGACGGTGTCCGATCAAAACGTGCTGTCGATTGCAGCCAATCCGCAAACTTCTGCGGGAGTCTCGAATGGGAACCCGAGCACAACTTCGAACGTTGACAGCGGAACAAGCGGGGAGAAACTCTCCAGCCAAAAAGTAAATGAGTTGCCGTTGAATGGACGCGACTTCAGCACGCTATTGTTGTTAGCAGCGGGCACGATGACCGACGTGAACGGGCAGACGAATTTCACCCAACAGTTTGCCATCAACGGACAGCGCGGCGTTGAGGCCGTTTTCGCGATGGACGGTGCGGATGTCAGCGATCCAGAGATGGGTGGGAGCACGTTCACGAATTTCAACGTAGATGCGATTCAGGAGTTGCAGTCAAGCTCAGGCTGGATGCCGGCTGACATCGGGCGGGGCGCGGCGGGTTTCACCAACATCGTGACACGGTCCGGGAAAAGCGGTTTTCACGGGTCATTCTTCGAGTTTTTAAGAAACTCCGCCCTCGATGCGCGGAATTATTTCGATCACCCATCGATTGCGGACCCGGGCCGTATCCCTCCGTTCCGGCGAAACGAGTTCGGCTTTACGAATGGCGGGCCGGTCGTATTGCCGCATCTGTATAACGGCCGAGACCGCACGTTCTATTTTGTGCAGTATCAGGGATTCAGGCAGGTGCTGGGAACGACCCAGGTTTTGGCTGTACCAACCGCAGGCGAGCGAGCGGGTCAGGACATCGTGAAGTACCCGGACGGCAGCACGGACACGTTGCAGGTGCCGGTGAATCCGGCAATTGCTGCGGTGCTGGCCCGTTATCCACTCCCCAACAACCCAACCGGCGCGTATGGTGCGCGAACCTATGCTGCGCCTTCAAACGTGAAGACGGACACGGATCAGTTTTCTATCCGCATCGATCAGAAAGTTGGCGCAAAAGGACAATTGTTTGGCCGATTGAATTACGACAACCTGACGGGACCGACAACAAATCCGGATCAAACGCTGCTCAATCCGAGCTTTGGCGTGCAGTACGTGGATCGGCAGCGGAACGGGGTCATCACATACACGCGCACCGTGTCACCACGCTTTGTCTGGTCGACATCGTTGAGTTTTACGCGGACGACGCCTTCGTTTGTGACCCCGAACCACACCGATCCGGCCCTCAAGTTCAACGATGGTCTGTATGAGGCGTACAACAGCGCGGCGGGCTCGGTGATTTCAGGGTTCGGGAATTTGTTCCAGTTACAATTGAATTTTGTCTGGACGACAGCGCGACACGCGGTGAAGTGGGGTGCAGAAGCACGCCTCAATCGCGACACGGCATACTTTGGTACCAGTCCGAACGGGGAATACGATTTTGGCGGCGGAACGGTTTATTCGCCCGTTTTCATCCCTTCTGCGAGCGGACGGCATGACGTTCAGCCTGGCCAGCCTCTGCCGGACACTTTGAGCAGTCTGTTGCTAGGTTTTCCGTACGCATACACGATTGCGGTGGCGCCGCCCTTCGCATCGAGTGGCGCGCACATTGGGCCGGCGGCAATCAACCGGAACGATGTGAACGCCTACGTCGAGGACACATGGAAAATCAATCCGGAATGGACTCTCGAATATGGGCTGCGATATGAGCTCTACACGCCGATTTCGGAGCGGGCGCAGCGGACGTCGAGCTTTCTGAATTCGTTCCCACCTGCGGGTGTTGGGCAGGAATATTTGATCAATCCGCAGCCTACTTATCAGACCGATCGGAACAGCTGGGGGCCCCGTGTGCAAGTGAACTGGAATGCGCCGCAGGCAGTGCATGTGCACATTGGCGGAGCAATCACAGTGATTCCGCCGAACATCTGGCAAGACAACCTTCTGACGGGGTCAACGCCTTACGTTGTTTATCCACGTGTGAACGCGGCGCAAAACGGGGAGATTTCCTACGGGTTCCAAATCACACCGAACGAATTGCCGCAGGTTTTTAACACCGCTGGCGTGAACGTGCTGGCCAGCGGCAATCCGAAAAACGTCCCAGCGAACACGGTGATGGACGTAAATCGATACCAGCAGGATTTGGCGGCGTTGGCGCCCAGTCATCAGCTCTCGCTACTGAGTCTGTCCGGGATCGACCGGCGCTTCGGCGATGGCTACCTGCAAACTTGGACGCTGGGGTTGGAACGGGCTTTCCTCGGCCTCACGGCCGATGTCGCGTATGTAGGAACATCGGCATTTCGACTTCCGAGAATGTCCTATCCAAACGCGTATCCCGGAGCGGACTCGGCATTTGCTCGGTTTACAAACTTCGACGGTAGCGGAGCGGTCACAGGTGGTTTCGGATTCGAGTCGGTGATCACGGCAACGTCGCACTCATCGTACAACGCGCTCCAGACTTCATTGTCGGGGAATGTTGGGCACGGCGGACCGTCATTGCAAGCCGGCTACACCTGGGGCAAATCGCTGGATGATGTCAGCGGCATTATCGGAGGAACAGGATCCACCGGCGCCGTGACGTTGTTTAGCCCGCAAAACCCGTTCGATACACGAGCGGAAAGAGGGCCGTCAAGCTTTGACGTGACCCATGCCTTCACGTTGAGCGCGGCCCAGGATTTGCATTTTGAGCATTTGGGACTTCAGTCGGATCGAACCCAACTGTTGACGAAGGGCTGGGAGTTTCTGAGCATCTCAACGATTACGAGCGGGTCGCCGTTTACGGTTTATTCGGGTATCCAGCAGACGGGCGCGGGAACGATTGGCGCGGACCGACCGGACCAGATCGGAATACCGAACTTCTCGAGCGCTGGCAGCTCAACACGATCGCGTGACGATTATTTTGGGCGGGGCGCAAACAACGCAAGTTTCTTTTCCATTCCCATCGGTATCCAGGGCGGGACAGGACCAAACTCCGGGCGCTTTGGAACGCTCGGCCGTAATACATTTCGCGGCCCGGCATATTATGATTTCGATTTTGCGCTCATGAAGACGACTCCGATTGGCCACCGGGAAAATGGCTTGGAGCGAGCGGACCTGCAATTCCGCGGGGAGTTCTTTAATCTGTTTAATATCGTCAACATGGGGCTACCTGCCAATATTATCGAGGGTACAGGATTTGGCATGATCAGCAAGACGGCGGGAACTTCGCGGCAAGTTCAGTTTTCGCTAAAGCTCATCTACTGAGGCGCGTCGACCAGTGACTCGGGTCTGCGGGACGACATGTCACTCGAATGTGAGGCCTCGCCGCTAGCCAAGCCGGGTAGATCGCGAGAAAACGGGCTAAGCAAAAATCATCCGGGGACAGAAGTTCGGTTGTCGGAAGTCTCAGCAGATAGGTACCGGCAAACGCGCTAGCAATGACCGTTGGATTGCTGGCGAGATGCCGACATATCGTTGCTAATCTTGTGGCTCACATCCGCGTCGGCCCCTCGAGGCGTTTCTGGGAGCTAACCGTTTTCGACGCGCGCTTTTATATCCCAGTAGGCCGTGTTGATCAGCTTGCTTAGCGCTGCGGCGTTTGTGGCCGTTCCCGGTCTCAGCTTCACATGGCGCATGAACTTGCCGGTGCCTTGCAACAAATGAGCAGGATCCGGCAGGTTTGCGCCGTGAAAGAACCCGACGTTTACGTGCGAATGGAAGACATTGACATAGCCGAAGGGTGCATCTCCCAAACATGCAACCGGGCAGCCGTCGTGCAAAAGCTCCCGCACTTCGTCCCCGCACTTTCGCATCACCTCAAACCAATGATGTGCGATGGCTCCCAATTCACCGCCGCGCTCTTTCATCCACACCTCGATGGCGGGGTCACGCTCGACAGCGCCGTTGAATCGCAGCAATTCCGTTCTCATCGTCGCTCTAGTTTTTTCTTTCGAAGTTTATGGCTGACGTAGAGTATATCGCTGCGGGGCGTGAAGGCTCTCAGTCGTGCAAGACAACGTTAAGCAGCGAGCTGTGCACCTGTAGACCGCCGTTGTAGTGAATGAAACCCAGCTTCCTGAATTTATTCATAAAAAAATTGACGCGGCTCCGGGTGGTACCCACCAGTTCGGCTAAAGTTTCTTGCGAAATTTTCGCGACTAGCGTTTCCGGCTCGCCCTTCTTGCCGTAGCGCGCCAGGATCAGCAGCGCACGAGCCAGGCGCTTCTCGCTGGAATTAAATAGCTGGTCAACCAGATCAGCTTCAATCTTGATATTGCGCTCCAACATGTAATTAATGAATTTTTCCGCGAATTCCGGCTGCTCATGAAGCACACGGGTCATTTCTTTTCGATCGATGATAGTGGCGCTTACCGCGGCCAGGGCCGTGGCGGTCGCCATGCGCACCGGATTGCCGATGATGCAACCTTCCCCAAGAAAATCGCCGGGACCGAGAATGGCCAGCACCGCTTCCTTGCCTTGAGGATTTACGATGGTCAGTTTGGCGTTGCCCGACTGGATGTACCAGACCTCATTACAAGGATCGTCCTGCGAAAAGAGCGCCTGCCCTTTTTTGTATTTGATGACGCGCCGCGAGGTCCCCGCGTTGGAAAGGTACTCCTCAACGTTGAAACTCAAGTTGTTCTTCGTTTTTCGGGCAGTTTTAGCCGCGGGCATAGGGTCTCTCAGGCCAATAGTGTCACGATTAGTGTCAAAGGTAAATGGACCTTCAGGGCAGCAGCAAGGATCGAACGGCACTGAGGATTCGCCCGGGCTCAAAGATTCACATGGAGTTGACTGGGACTGCGGTCCGGGGTACTTTGCCAAAGTGAACTTCGTTTCCGCAATTTTGTGTTGTTGTCTCCCCTGTCCAGGGTCGGTGGAGCGGGAGGCGCTCGCATAGTTTAGCTGTCGAGACGTCAAAGCCTTTAAAGCCCGCTCATCAGATCAACTGATGGCGGGCCTTTTTTCTATTGGGATGCATTTTTTGGTATGGAGTCGCCGGCGAAAGCCGCAAGGAGAACGACAATGGAACTTTGGAAGCCGGACCCCACTTTTTATCCTTCCGCGAAGTTAGCGAGTCAGGCGCCGCCGGAAAAACACGCCTTCGTAGCGCTGCTAAATCCCACATACGCCGGCCGCGCAGACGCGATCGGGGTCGTAGACGTGGACCCTTCGTCGGCGAGCTACGGCAAGCTCGTGGGAAAAGTGGAGATGCCCAATATCGGGGATGAATTGCATCACTTTGGATGGAATGCTTGCAGCGCTTGCCTCTGCCCGTACGCTCCGCACCCGCACATGGAGCGGCGCTATCTGGTGGTGCCAGGGATACGTTCTTCACGGATTCACATTATTGATACCAAGCCCGATCCTAGAAAACCAAAAATCGTCAAGGTGATTGCGGCCGAAACCATCGCGGCGCGCACCGGCTACAGCCGACCACACACCGTGCATTGCGGCCCCAATGGCATTTTCGTGAGCGCGCTTGGGGCACCCGATGGAAACGGACCGGGCGGCATTTTCATTCTCGATCCCGAAAGCTTTGACGTTTTGGGGAAGTGGGAAATCGATCGCGGGCCGCAGCAGTTCGGTTATGACTTCTGGTGGCATCTGGGATACGACACGCTCATCAGCAGCGAGTGGGGCACGCCCAACATGGTCGAAAAGGGAGTGAACCCGGAAATTTTGTTGAAAGGTGGCTATGGTCACTCGCTGCATGTCTGGGATTTGCGTAAGCGCCGGCATGTGCAAGCGCTCGATCTCGGCGCTGAACAGCAGATGGTGTTGGAACTTCGCCCAGCGCACGACCCCGCGAAAGCCTATGGATTCGTCGGCGTGGTTGTTTCTTTGAAAGATCTTTCCGCATCGATATGGTTGTGGCACCGCGAAAAGGATAAGTGGGCGATAAAGAAGGTGATCGAAATTCCTGCGGAGCCTGCTGATCCGGAAAAACTTCCGCCTCTGCTGAAAGGCTTCAAAGCAGTGCCGCCGTTGGTGACGGACATCAATCTTTCCCTGGACGACCGGTTTCTATACGTCTCTTGCTGGGGCACGGGTGAATTTCAGCAATATGATGTGTCCGATCCATTTCATCCGAAACTGACCGGTTCTGTTCACCTGGGCGGCATCGTCCGCCGCGCCGCGCACACGCGCGCTCCGCAGACTCCCTTAAACGGTGGACCGCAAATGGTGGAGCTGAGCCGCGATGGCAGGCGCGTTTATTTTACAAATTCGCTCTACGCACCGTGGGACGAACAATTCTATCCCGATGGCGTTCGTAGTTGGATGGTGAAACTGGATGCCAAGCCGGAAGGAGGAATTGCTTTGGATCAGAAGTTCTTCCTGGAAACGGATGGTCTGCGCAGCCATCAAGTGCACCTGGAAGGTGGCGACGCCTCTTCCGATTCGTATTGCTACTCGTGATGCACGCGCCAGCATGGGCTTGGGTGGCGCTGTTTTTGCTTGGCGCGTACCACGGAATCAATCCAGCCATGGGATGGCTTTTTGCGGTCGCGTTAGGACTGCAAAAAAAGAGCGGCCGCGCAGTGTGGGAGTCGCTGCTGCCGATCGCGACCGGGCATGTCATCGCCGTCGTGGCTGTAATTCTCGTAGCGGCGCTCGCCGGTGCGGTGTTGCCGATTCATGTTTTGAGGATCGCCGTGGTGGTCATTTTGATTGCCTTCGGCATCTATCGCATCGTGAGCAATAGTCATCCGCGCTTTGGCGGCATGCAAGTCGGTTTTCGCGATCTGACGATATGGTCGTTCCTGATGGCTTGCGCCCACGGCGCGGGACTGATGCTCTTGCCGGTTTTGCTGGGCATGTCCGCGATGGGAGCGGATCATTCGTCGCACGTCACAGCTTTCCCCAGTGTGAAGACGCAATTATTCGCGGTGGCGATTCATACCTTCGGATATCTGTTGCTGACCGGAACGATTGCGTGGGTAGTTTTCACCAAGCTCGGCGTTTCCATTTTGCGGAAGGCGTGGCTCAATCTGGATTTCGTTTGGGCAGTCGCGCTCATAGCTACCGCGGGACTGACACTGGTTTTTTCGTGGTTCTAAATCCGCGGCGCTAATTTTTTCACTGCGGTTTCTGGCCCGGGCCTGGAGGGGTCGCCGGTTGCGCAGGTGGTGGCGGCGCGACGAATTCCGAGTCATCCACCGGCACATTTTGCCTCAACTCTTCCACCTGAATGGTGAAGTGGTTTCCCGGGCGCGATATCGTCCAGCGGAACGGCACCTTGACGCCATCGCCCTCGCGATAATCGGCGTAATCGATCTGCGTGGGATTCAGTCCCAGCGGACTTTGCGCGTAACGTATTAGCCGCAACAGTAATCCAGTCTGCGTGTCGAAATACAATCGCAATGGCGGGAGGCCTTCTTCGTACCCCGTCACCAGATAAGTGTCGTGGCCGTCGATTTTTTCACCGCTGTCGACCTTAAATTTCGGATACAGCGTTTTCACATGAACTGGAAAATGAAGATCGGCATCCAGTCGCGCCGAATTATTTTCCGAAGCGGACATCATGTGCGCCGGTCTTCCCGGGACGCTCAGCCAACCGCGCTGTCCGTCAAATGCGGTGACACTGTCGCCGTCTTTCAGATGCATCACGGAAACGCGCTTGTCCGGGGCTTTCGAATACACTTCCGCCGGGAAACTTTGCCCGCCAAACGCCATCAGCTTTCCCTTTTGCACCCGAGTAGTAATTTTTTCGACCGCTGCGGCTCCGCCAACCGCCGCAAGATATTTGTCGAGCAACTCTTCCGGCTTCGGCAACGCCGGGTTTTCCACGGGCTTTTTCGCTGGCCCACCCGGACCCGCCATCTCCTCGTCCTTGATCGCGGGGATGCTCACCGGCATAGCTGCGCCGCGGTGACAGGTGTTGCAAGTAACTTCCAGCCGTCCCTCGAAATTGTTTTTGTCGATGTCTAACATCATCGTGATCATCTGTCGCGCGATCTTTTTCGGCTTTTTATCGTCGCTATCCATTTTTTCGTGGACGTGACAGAACTCGCATTCCACCCCCAGGGACGCGGAGATAAACTGCATCGCGGGAATCAGTTGATCGGCGGGAATGCCCTTCAGTGCCTGAATATTCTTGAATTGTTCTTCCGCCAGTTTTTGACCGGCGGGTCTTTGACCAGCGTTCTTTGGTTCTTGAGCGGTTTGGGCGGCGCCTTTCGCGCTGGCTTCGCCACTCACCGGCGCTGGACCGGCACCTTGGCTATTTTGTGAGGTAACGTTTTGCGCTTGCGCATGCGGCCCGCCCAACAGCCCAATCGCACACAGCAAAATCCCGCAGCTAATGCTAAGCCAAGCAATCACACGTTGCCGTTTCATATGCACCCTCACAATACGCACAGTCGCAACACGCAGGATTGTAGCAAAGCGGCCACTTCACACGATGCTGATTTTGCTTGCTGGAAGAAATTACGCGCTAATCTCGCCGCTTTTCGCCAGCGCAGTAATGCGGTCGGCGGCGCGGAACGCCAGCGCTTCGATGGTCATGGTAGGTTGGCCGCGGCCGGAGGTTACAAAGCTGCTGCCATCGCACAGGAAGAGATTTTTTACGTCATGCGTTCGATGGTCGGTGTTGATGACCGATGTTTTCGGATCGTTGCCCATGCGGCAGGTGCCCAGCAAATGCACCGCAAATTCCTGCTCAGTGATTGGGTAACTCCACTTTTTCGTGGCGCCAGCGGCATCAAGCAATTCGAGCGCGCGATCATTCAGCCACTTCGCTACTTTCAGATCATCAGGATGATCTTTGTAAGTCATGCGCAAAGCCGGCAAACCCCACGCATCTTTCAGCTCCGGGTCCAGCGAAAAACTGTTGTCCTCCTTGGCTAAAGAAGTGGCGTGCGAAAATACTTCCATGGTGCGCGTATAGTTTTGCGCCAGCGTTTTCTTGAATGCGCTTCCCCACTTAGGGGTGTCCGGCGGCAAGCTGTTCAGTGCAAACCCGATCGGAGTGGCATCAAATCGCGCGTCCAGTCCTCCGCCGCCGCAAAATCCAACCTTTTGGGCATCCAGCTCATAAAAATCGTGGAGAATACGGCTTACCGCGAAGCCTTTGTAATCGTTCAGCGGATGTTCGAAGACGCCCAGCGAAATAGCGCCACTGTTCAGCATCAGATTCTTGCCGACCACGCCGCTCGAATTATTTGCGAGGCCATTTGGAAATTGTGCGTTGGCGGACATCAGCAACAGTCGTGGCGTCTCCGCGCCATTGGCACACACGATCACCGCTTTCGCTTTTTGCAGATGCGTGTTTCTATCTTTATCGAAGTACGCAGCTCCGATTGCACGGCCGCGCGCATCGGTTTCAATGCGGTGCACGTAGGAGTCCGGGCGAATTTCACAGCGCCCGGTTTTTTCTGCGACGCGAATGGCGGCCACCAGGGAACTGCTCTTGGCGCCCACCTCGCAGCCAAAACTCAGGCAGAAGCCACAATTCACGCATGCGCTGCGACCCGGGCGAGGTTGCGACAATATCGCCATCGGCGCAGGAAACGGATTCCAGCCCAATTTCTGCGCGGCGCGTTCGAATATCACGCCCGACGATTTCACCGGGAGCGGCGGCATGGGATACGGCTTCGAACGCGGCGGATCAAACGGGCTCGCGCCTGCCAGTCCCGACACACCAATTTCCCACTCGACTTTGGTGTAGTGGGGTTCCAGATCCGCGTAGCGAATGGGCCAGTCCACCAGATTTGCGCCGGGAATCGCGCCAACTTTGCTGCGCTCGATGAAATCAATTTCATGGAAGCGCCAAAAATTCGCGGTGAAGTGCACGCTGGTGCCGCCCACGCTTCGCCCATAAACCAGCGCGCGTTGCTGTTTAGCTTTGTCTTGCGAAGTCTTGCGAAAAGTAGTGGGCTGCAACTTCGGATGATTGGTCAACAGATCTTCGCCCAGTACTTTTATTTCGTTATGCGTGTAGTCCGCTTCGGTGAGATATGGGCCTTGCTCCAGCACCACCACGCGAAAACCGTTGGTTGATAATTCCTTGGCCAGGATTCCGCCCGCCGCACCTGAACCGATGATTACGAAATCCACTTCGTCAGACGTCTTGTATTTTGGCTGTTCGATCCTCATTCCTTATCCGCCATTTTCGGCACGGGCTGCCAGCCGGGATAATCCTTGTCGTAATAGCCAAACGGCGGCTGAAAAGAGTGCTCCGGCTCGCGGCCAATCACCTTCCAACCTACCCCGCCGCGATTTCCGAGGCCGGCTTCCGGATCGATCAAAAATCCGGAAATTGTGGCAACCCGCAGCGCTTCAAGGAACGATTGCCCGGAGTTCAATCTTCTCCGCCGCGAAGCTTTTTCAGTCTGGCTTGCTTCCATTGCGTGCAACAATTCATCCTGCTGCTCCGGGGCCAAGGCCGAAAATTTTTTCGCGCCGGGGAACTTTTCCGGCACCGCGCTCTGTAATTCGACCAGGCCGTCGCGATATTTCTGCTGGTCGCCGCTCCCAAACGTCATCAGCGCGCGGTCAATAAAATAAAGCACCCCAGCCTCGCGCGCGCCGGGCGTGTCGTCAGTGGGAATAATGCGCGCCGAGAGCGCATCAATTTCGGTGGCCTCCGCGGGAGTAAAAAATTCAAATTTGTATGGCGTGCCGGATTGAACCGCTTGGCGGGCGTGGGTCGCGGCGGCAACCATCTCCGGCCAGTGCGCGGAAACCCACGCGGCACCGACACCAGCGCCCACTTGAGACAAAAATCTACGACGGCTTAATTCATTAATCATAGGCGACCTGAAGTTCCTAAGGACTGTAGGCGTTGCGCATTATAACGTCAACACCAAATAGCTGCTTCTATCTTGCGGTTTTAGTGATGCGATCTCATGCGGCGGGATTTCGCGAATCGTGCCCGGGTTTGAGACACTACTGAACGACATATATGCCCACATTTACAGGCGGGATTGGCGCTGGCAGCAAGTGGTTACTGGACCGCATCGTCGGCATAGTAGCCGCCACCGGCGTTAATCCGAATTTCCTTACATTTCTCGGTTTGGTCGTTAATTTCGGCGCGGCGGTCAGTTTTGCCGTCGGCGGATTCCGTACCGGCGCGTTCATTATTCTTTTTGCAGGCTTTCTGGATATGCTCGACGGGCAGGTGGCCCGCCGCCAGAATCGCGTTACGGCGTTTGGCGCGTTCTACGATTCCACGCTGGACCGTTATGCGGATATGGCGTTGTACATGGGCTTGCTTGTTTATTATTCGGTGAGCGGGCGCACCCCGTACGTAGTTCTCGCTGCGGTGGCTACCGCCGGCTCGGTAATGGTCAGCTACGCGCGTGCCCGCGCCGAATCTTTAATTCCACTTTGCAAAGTGGGATTCATGGAGCGCCCCGAACGCCTGGTGCTCCTGATCATCGGCGGCCTATTTAACCGCATGGGAGCGGTTCTCTGGGTGATCGCGGTGGTCTCCACCATCACCGTAATTCACCGCATCGTATACACCTGGCAAGAAACCCACGCCGGCCGCACCCTGCCCGGCATCAAGCTCACGTTATAACTCGGTCCTAATTTTTCGCAGCTTGGTTGTACCGCTTGTGGGCAGATACTACAATTCGCGCGTGACCCAAGTTTCTAAAGCGAAGGACTTCCTCGTCGAACAGACCACCATTCAAGCCGGGCTCGATGGCGTGCCACTGTCTGACCTCGAAAAGCGCATGATGTATTTTACTGAAGGCCCCGATGCTACAGAAGACCCGACAGTGCTTAACGATTAGTTTGAGGCTGAGTGTGACATGCCCACATACGAAGCCAAGATATCCAAACTTCTTCATCGAGGCTATGCCAGAGTAAAAAAAGAAAATCCAGAAACCGCTCGCACGTGGGACGAGTCCATTCGGATTTTAAAGAAAGGCGACCACTACATTCTGGTCTTATGGGGCGTGTTGCGCCCGCCTTACGATAACTTAAAGCTCCTCGCGAGCGCGTTGCTTGTAGTGACATTGTTGCTCGGAATCATACTCACCGCGGACCACTATCATTTTCAGTGGAACCGCGCCTCTCAACCTCACGGACCGACACCGGTGTGGTTAGGGCGATTGCTCCTAGTTATGATGGCTACCGGCTACGCTTACTATGCTGTCCTTCCCTGGATTTTTAAGAAATCGCCACCATCGCCGACTGAATTATTCGTAAAGCTTTTCCGCAGCTCGTCCGACAAAACATCCGACCGGCGCAAAGGAAAATTCAATCAAAAAAGCTGACTCATTCCTTGGTCATTCGCACTAAACCGCGTTTGTTCCGTGTTCTTTAACCGCGCTTCGACGGGTGCTGAAATAATTCCCCGCACGTGATCGCGCAACTGAGTAACCTCGGTTTTCTTCATCGCGGTGGTGTCGATGGTGTCATGAAATATTACGGTGACGGTGGCCGGCCACAACATCCAGTGGCCGGTGCGGTGATGTTGATATGAGCCCACCAGGCTTACTGGCACGATGGGGATTCCCAGTTGCTGCGCTACACGGAAGCCACCATCCTGGAATTCGCCAACGTGGCCATCGCGCGTGCGCTTCCCTTCCGGAAAAATGATCAGGCTGGTGCCTCCGTCGATGGCGCCCTGAGTCAGCCGCCACATGCGTTTCAAATCCGACGGGCGCCGCACATCCGGCACCGGCACGTTGCCGAATCGTTTCATCAGCCAGCCGTACGCGGGAATTTTGAAGTGCGATTCCAGCTCCCAACCGCGCACGAACTGAGGGATAGCGGCATACAAGAAAAAAGGATCAAAAATGTTGACGTGATTCACCATGAAAAAACAGGTGCGCTTAGGGTCGAAGCCCGGCGAACGCTGTACCTCCAGGCGTGCGCCGGACAAAAACACGATGCGGCGGCACAAGCCCCGCTGCAGATAATCATGCTTTCGCGGATCGAGAAATATCCCCAGAAAAACCAGTGCGGGCGTGACAATAAAAAAATGCAGCAGGCTGAGCGCCCACAAAATCGCGGCGCGCACCGCCAGCAAAGCACGCTTCATATGTACACATCCACGGCTCCAGGCACGATGTCGAGCGTGCGGCATTGCAGCGCCAGCACCTCGCCATCGACCATCACGTCCACCGCCGAGGGCATGTTGAATTCCACATGACGCACCGCGCGCCGCGAAGCCTGCGGATGCTGCATGTGCCTGCCATCGTAAATGGTCGGCAACATACGCAGCGCGGCGAATCGCCCGATAGGTCCCCAATGCACATACTCGATCAAGCCGTCGCTGGCATCGGCGCTCGGCGCGATCCACATCGTGCCGCCGGTATAGGCGCTGTTGTTAAATGTGAGAAAGAGGCACGGGCGCGAGTCCCACTCGCGATCTTCGTCACAGCGAACCGCGAACGTGAGCGGCCGCAACTGCGCCAGCCGCACAAAAACTCCCAGCAAATATCCAAGGTGGCCGAAAGGTTTGAAATGGCGATTGGTTAACGCGCCCACGTTAGCGGTGAAGCCTACACTAACCAGATTGAACGAATAAATTTCTCCCGTGGAATGCGTGAGTCGCATCAAATCGATGGTGCGCTTGCGTCGCTCCAGCAGCGCCTGCAAGGATGCTTTGGCGCCTTCGCGAGTGTAATCGCGAAGAAAAGAATTGCCCGTGCCCAGAGGAAGAAAACCCATAGCCACGCGCTCGCCCGAAACACTTTCTGCCGTCGCCC
Organism: uncultured Acidobacteriota bacterium; assembly: GCA_963733775.1. Lineage (GTDB taxonomy): Bacteria > Acidobacteriota > Terriglobia > Acidiferrales > UBA7541 > Acidiferrum. The sequence goes on from CAVTEE010000010.1 coordinate 662,518, forward strand.
CGGGTGCCGCGAGCCGGCGCTCCGCTCCCGCGTGTTGTGCCCCGCGTTGTGTAATTGCCGCTCCGCCAAAAATCCCATTCAAAATTTCATGTCCGGTACCGTCACCGCCCACCGCAAGAAAGCGCCGGTAGCCTTCCGTGTACGCTTCGCGGGCCAGCACCACCGCATCTCCAGGAGCGCCGGTAGTTACCTCGTCGACTTCAAGCCCGCTCTTGCGCAAGCGCTCCAGCGCCGGGCCCGCCAATCTCGCGGAACGCCCTCCGCCGGCTGCAGGATTCACGATGGCAAAAAATCGTTCCATGCGGGCTTATTCTCTCCCGAAAATCAATCTTTGCTCTGCGGTGTGGCTCTTACAGTTCCAGAACTGCGCTGCCGCGGTCGAGTTTCGCGAGCTTCTCGGCCAACACGTTTCTTTTGATTTTCATGGAAGCGGTGCGAGGAAAATCTTCATTGACCAACACAATTCCTCGAACGCGTTTGTAATTCAGCAGCCGGTTATTTCGCGCCGTAATTTCCTGGCGCAGCGCGGCCGTCAAGGTTTGTCCCGGCTCAAGATGGATTGCCAGAACCAGCTGCTCGCCCACCATGCTGCGTTGTGGCCAGACATAATTCGCCGCGAACACGCAAAATTCCTTTACTGGCAGGCTTTCAAACACGCTTTCCACATCCTCCGGATAAATATTTTTGCCTTCCTCAGTGACAATCATGTTTTTCTTGCGCCCGAAGAGTTGCAAGTGGCCGGTTAGATCAAACCGCCCGAGATCCCCGGTCATGAGCCAGCCATTCACAATCGTTTCCGCGGTGAGCTCCGGTTCATTTAGGTAACCGGACATTACCGTTTTGCTGCGGACCGCGACTTCGCCAATACCGTTGGCGTCCGCGTGGAGCACCCGCACTTCCATCCCTGGCAGCGGCTTGCCCACGGTGTCAGCGCGAAACGGTTTCAAGTCATTGACGGTAATGGCGGTCCCGGCTTCGGTGAGCCCATATGCGTTGGCGGGTGGAATTCCCAAGTCGTAAAAAAATTGCAGCGTCTCGGGTTCGGTAAACGCGCCCCCAACAAAGATCGCGCGTAATTCCCCGCCGAACGCTTCGTGCACCTGCTTCAATAAACGCCGGCTCAGTGCCAGATGCGGCCTGCGTTTCGTCAGCACTTTGTTGACTGCCACCAGCGCATCGAACACCCTTCGTTTCCCCGGAGCGAGCGCATCGAACCGTGCTTGCAATCCTTTTTGCAGATTCTTCAGCACCAGCGGAACCAGGCTTACATAGGTGATTTTGTATTTCACGAATGCTTCGCGCACATATTCCGGGCGCAAGGTACGCAAATGCACTACTGCTGCTCCACAAATGAACGGCCCAAAAAATCCCACCATGAAATCGATCGCGTGATTCGTCGGCAGAATACTCAGGTAGCGCATTCCCGGCGCGAATGGATAGAGCGAAGTGAGCGCCACGCATTGCTCCAGATAATTCTCGTGCGTCATCACGCAACCTTTGGGCCGGCCGCCAGTTCCCGACGAGTACACAACGGTCGCGGCATCGCTGCGCATGCGTGGCCGAAACTCCGGCTCGCCGGTACGGGTGCTAGGTATTTCCCAACGAACGCCGCCCAACAAATCCGTATCTATCGGAGCTTCGGTGACAATCACCATTTGGAGTTCTGTGGCCTCGGCGCGGCCTTTTGCAGCACTCAATTGCCGCCAAATCGGATATTCGGTGATGAGCACGCGCGCGCCAGAATGTTTCAACAATTGCCATTGCTCGTCCGGCGTGAGTTTGTAATCGAGCGGCACCAGCACCCCGCCGGAATAAAATATCGCGTACGCCGCGATCAACCATTTGAACTGGTTAGTCATGATGATCGCGGCGCGATCCCCTGCTGCGAATCCCGCGTCCTGCAAAGCCTTCGCGACCGGCATGCTGCGATCTCGAAATTCGCGGTACGTCAGCCGGAGATTCTCACGCTCGCGATCCGCCTCGATCAGGCAGGTTTCATTGGCAGACACCTCGACGGCGTCTTTTAACGCGCCTCCGATAGATTGGTATTTGGAAAGATCCAGCATTACAGGCGGGATTGTATGCGCGATGCCAGCGTGCGGAAATCGCTCACGCCCTGCACTTCATAGTCGGGCAACTCAATGCCGAAATGATTCTCCAGGCGCGACAGCAATTCCAGCGCTTGCAAACTGTTAATTCCCAGCTTTTTAAAGAAATCGTCGTCGGGCGTCAGCGAACCTTGCGCCACTTGAAAATGCTTCGCCGCCAGATCCAGCACTTCCCGCGTAGTTTGTTCCATGGTGCGCATCGTGTCTCCAATTTATCACCGTACCGGGAGATCATGCACCTCGCTGCTTGCGCGGGCCTGGGCTTTGAACTTCTCCTTACTCATCCACTCGATAAAGGAGAGCTCGAATTCTCCCGTCGCGTAAATACCTTTTTGAATCAGTAAGGTATTCATGGCATACACGGTCGCCATGAACCGTTCCTCCCTGCTTGCCACTTTCAAGGCTTCGTCAAAACTCATAACAAACCACCCCTTGCGATTTCTCGCGGTTAGTCTGAATCCCTCAACGTGACAATACCCGCGTGTTACGGAAGATATGGCATGGCGTCAGTGGATTCGACGAATTTCTTCAGCGCGGCCATCACTGCGGGCCGCGTGAACAACTCGCAGAACAAATCGATTTCGCGGCGTAATTCTTCGCGCGGAATGGGCTTCAGGAATTTTTTTGCGGTTGCGCGCGCGTAGGGATCAAACTTCTTGATCTGCCCGGCGTTCGAACGGGCCACGTTCAACGCTTCGCCTTCCGCAGCCAGCTGCGATACGAGCCCGACTGCCTGCGCTCGCGTGGCGTTTACGCTGCGCCCGGTGAATAACAAATCGCGCACGAACCCATTACCCAAATCGCGTTTCAGTCGCGGTATGCCACCGAATCCGGGTACCAGTCCCAGCCGCAATTCGGGAAATGCGAATCGCGCCATCTTGTCGGCCACAATAATGTCGCAAACCAGCGCGAGTTCAAGCCCGCCGCCAAAACAAATTCCGTGCACCGCCGCAATGGTCACGAAAGGCGCGGCATCAATCGCGTTCATCACGGCGTGAATACGTTCCAGGAATTGGCGCACGCCTGCGAGCCGTTCCGCGCCATCCAGACGCGCAGCACCCTCGTAAAGCTCGCGAAGATCGGCTCCCGCCGAAAACCCGTGCTTTCGCGCGCTGGAAATAATACACACCGACGTTTCGGGGGCCAATGCATCGAACGCGGCGACAAATTTCTCGAGGTCCGCAAGCATCGCGGTGCCAATCTCATTAGCCGGCTCGCGGTCGAGCGTCAACTCCACGACGCCGTCATTCCAACTCCATCGCAGCGTCTTGCCGGTAAATGATTTCATGCGGACTTCCCACTGTACATGGTGGCAATTTCCGCCGAGAAACGCCGGTCAATTGCGTCGCGGCGTAGCTTCCCCATCGCTGTTAACAGGCCATCCTGAGCGGTAAAAGGGCTTGCTAGTATCGTGAACTTTCGAATCTGCCGATAGTGTGGCAGATCAGCATTCACCGCGTCGATCGCACCTTGGGCGGCAGCCGCCGTAACATCGCCGGTTATCAGGGCGCATAGGTAGCCGCGCCCGTTGCCGACCACAACCACTTGCTGCGCGCCGCGAAGTAGCAGGCCAATTTTTTCCTCAATCGGCTCAGGCGGGACATTGTGACCGGAGTTCAGAATGATGAGATTTTTAATCCGGCCGATGATTCGCCAATTTCCTGCGGGGTTCTTTTCTCCTTGGTCGCCGGTGTGAAACCATCCATCACGCAGCACTTTGGCTGTTTCTTCCGGTCGTTTCCAGTAGCCCGGGAAAATGTTCGGGCCGCGCACCACGATTTCCTCATTTTCAGCAACCTTCATTTCGATGCCGGTAATCGCTTGCCCGACATAGCCCGGTTCGACAGGAATTTGCGGATTATCCATGGTGCAAATCGCCGTACTTTCCGTCAGCCCATAAGCTTGCAGCACCGGTATCCCCAACATCATAAAAAATTGCTGCGTTTCCACCGCCAGTGGCGCTGAACCGCAAATCAGCGCGCGCAAATTTCCGCCGAAGCGCTCCTTGACCTTTGTAAAAATTAGCTGCCGGCCCACCGCCAGCCACATCGCATCGAGAGCGCCGAGTCGCCCGGAGCGCTCGCGCTCCCAGCTTGCCTTGGCGTTATTAAACAGCATGCGAATCGGGTAGGGGCGTTTCGAAATGGAATCCAGCACTCCGCGCCGCACCCGTTCCAGCAGCGTGGGCACGTTCAAAAAATAATTTGGCTCGCTTAACCGAATTTCTTCCGCAAGCTTGTTCAAGTCCGTCGAAAGCGTCAGGCTGCTTTCCCGCAATAAACATGACAGCTGCAAAATCCATGAGCCTGCGAAGTTAAACGGCAAATAGTGAAACACCTTCTCCGGCACGCCCTGATTCCCGTGCCCTATTGAAGCACCCATCAACTGGTTCAGCCGCTCGCTAATGCACCGCAGCATGTGTGTAACGTTACCGACGTTCAAGCACACGCCCTTGGGCTCGCCGGAGGTCCCCGAAGTATAAATAATCGTCACCAAGTCGCCGTCCGTGCGGGCATTCGGCGCTTCCGTTACCGGTTCCCGCGCTGGCGCGGCACGCAACACTTCTTCCATCAACACACGATGCGGTCTCGCAGCCCATTCGCGCTCAATAGCCGCTCCGAATTCCGCGTCGCCCACAATCAATAAACTCGGCGAGCAATCTTTCATCATGCCGGCCAATTCCGCGGCGGCCTGCCTCGCATAAAGCGGGACCACGATGATCCCTTCGGCCATCAAAGCCAGATTCACGGCCACCCAATGAATCGAATTTGCTCCCAGCAGCGCGCAACGGTCTCCCGGCACTAATCCGAATTTGCGCACATAGCTTCGCGCACGTTGCACCTGCGCAAGAAGTTCCCTGCCGGTAACAGTTGTAAATGTTTCGCCATGAATTTCGCACAACACTACGCGCTCATCCGCGCGCTGCAGTTGAGCGAAAATTGCTTCCAGGAAATTAGCCATCGACGGTTAGTGCTTCTCCGCCAGGGTGCCCCAGACGACGGTTTTTCGTCTGGGGTTTCTCGCGAAAATTGCTTCCAGGAAATTAGCCATCGAGAATCAGTGGTTGGCCGCCATGACGGCGGCAGAGGCATCGTAACGTTCCACGAGTTGCATTAGATTTTCATCCAGCGGCGGCAGATAATCTTCCCAGGACAATACGCCGGACCGTAGCGGGAATTCCGGATATTGCCGCCGCACCGCGTCCTCCAACAAAACTCCCATGCGCGCCATCACCTTCAGATTGCGAACCACGGTGCTCCCGATTCCGTCGCGCACCGCATCGCGCTCGGTGACCAGTGTCTCCATGATGTGCAGTAATTTCAGCTCGAGCTCCGGATCGTCCACAGTCAAAAACAAATGCTCGTGGCCGCGCTCGCGCATCAAGTTTCGAATACGCTCGTCCATGGTCACGCCCGCGGAAGCCACCAGACTTGGCATGCACGTCACAATGCCGTGATACCGCGAGGAAACCATGTACGTACATTCGCGCAAGATGGAAACCATCTGAAACATGTCGTAATCGTCGGACGCAAAAACCGGCGTGCCTGGGATTCGCGCGGCAATTTCGCGGCAGGCCACGGCATCCAGCCTCTCCATGGCCACTAAAATCGGAAACACCTGATGCCGCTGCAAAAACGCTTTGGTGGCGTTGGTGATTCCCGAAACGTAGCTCTGGAATTTTCGGTCGACCTCGCGCCCCGATTCGTGAAAATAAACGGTGCGGTACTGGCTTTCTTTATACGCGCCGGTAGTTACGCGCGCGACATACTTGGCGACGGAAGCCTTCACCGGCCACACAAATGGATGGATGGGACAAATTACCAGGATGGGCGTTTTTCCGTCCCATCCCGCTTCGCGCAAAACTTTTTGCGCGTATTCCGGCGGATGCGGCTTGAATGTCCACGCCGTATCCGTTCCCAACTCCGCCTGAATGCCCAGCGAGTGCAGCAGGCTCTGCGATTCGGTGTTGCGCGTGATTACCAGCGATTCGGAAACATAGCGCGCGCACATGTTTCGAATCAGCGGATCCATGTGCCCGGCCTCGCCGCCGTAGCCCACCGACAATTTATTTTCCGCCGAGGCCAAGCCCAGCGATCCGATCATCATGGTGGTCAGCGCGTTCGCGAATTTGCTCTTGAACATGGAGCCTTCGCAAGCGATCACGCCGTGACTCTTTCCTACTTCGCGATAAAGCATGGGAGGGAACACATCCGGCAGGTGGACTTGATGCGTGCCATTGAAATATCCTTTAGTGCGCCCAAAATCCTGGGTCATCACACTGAAATCAACGCTCTCCGCGCCCAACACGTGCCGTATCTGGTGCAACATCTCATTGACGCGTACGTCGCTACCGGTATTGCGCGTGCCGTTATACCCCGCGAACAGCAGACGCAGTTTTTCGCCGCGCTTCCAACGCTGGCCACGTCCCAGCATCCACTTCACACGCGCCATGCCAATCAGCGCGCTGACCCACGCCACTAAAATAAAATCGGTCATGCGTGCACCTGCCCGGCAATCGCCGGAATTGAACTGCTCGCCGCGGACGGCCACGATTTTGCCGGATAGCGGAATCTATTTTCGCGGCTGAACTTGAGCAACGGATACGCGTAGGTGGAGAATTTCGCCGGCGCCTCGCAGCCCAGTTCCGCCACCACACGCGAATTATCGAACACGGTATTCCAGTTCAGGTACGGCCAGAAAACTTTGAGGAGCGACGCGCCATATCCTGTCGAGCCCCCACGTCGTGAGAGCCAGTTCACCATCCCGGAAAACGGTGCGCCGAGCCACGGCCAATAACTCGGCCTGCTCGTTTTGCCCGCGGCAGCCAAAGCATCCGTCAATTCGCGAAACGTTTGCGAGCCTGCGCCCGACGATAAATGATAAATCGTATGCGCAGGCGCAGCTTTTTGGTGAATGTTCACAATCGCCTTGCCCACATAGTTGGCGGGCACGATATCGATCCGATCATCCGGGCGCAGCGGCAGCACCGGCAACCTCGCAAGTACATCGAAAGCCTGCACCATATCGAACTGCGTGGTCTGCGGCCAGCGACTATCGCCCAACACGATAGCCGGTCGGAAAATTGTTACCGGCACATCCGGGAGCAGCTGATGAACCATGTGCTCGCCGAATTTTTTGGTGCGCGCGTATGGATCGTAATCGGAGCGCGTCCAATCGATCGACCCATCTTCCGTGACGACCTCATCTTGTCTGCGTCCCGCAACCGCCACGGTCGAGACATGCGAGTAACGCCGCAATCCATTGCGATTTTGCGCGCGGCGCGCCAGTTGAATCACTTCCAAAGCTCCACGCAAATTCACGTTCAGGCATTGTCGTTCTGATTTGCGATTCAAGGAAGCAGCGCAGTGAACGATGGATTCGGTCGAATCCACAAGATCGTGGTAAGCATCATCCGGCAACCCGAAACGCTCATTGGTCAGGTCGCCGAGGAAAACTCGCACGCGCGTATTGAGATATTCAGAAAAGTCCGGAAACTCAAAATGGAGTTGCAGCGACTTCCACAATCGTTCGCGGGCTTCCTGTTCCGACTTTGCGCGTACCAGCAAGTTCAGCTTGTCGCGATGCTCGCGCAAAAATCCGGCCACCAAATAGCTCCCCAGGTAGCCCGTCGAGCCGGTTACAAAGATAGCCATGTCAGGAAAAAATCCATGAAGTTAGGAAGATCGCCATAGCGGATCAGAAGGCGCGGCGGCGGTATTCGAAAGCGAGGCGCGTGCCGGCGCGGCGGTCCAATCCAATTCTCTCGGAGCCCGTGATTCCAGCGGGCGGCCCTCCATCAATGGATAGCACCAGCGGCGCAACGCTGGAATGTGCACATTGATCCAGTAATCCCACCAGTCGATCGCCTCCGGCGCAAAATCAAACGCGGCACTTTCCTCCGGCGGAAGCGCTGCCGACAACATACGCGTGTTCTCGCATTCGAATACGTGATCGTTGTGCAAAATAAACGGCTCGTATAGTTCGATCAACTTTTCCGCGCGATTCAAATCGCGTTCTGCCTTGGCCAGGGGCGGCTTTTTGACATTTAACGCCACAGCCACGCGATTGATGCGCGACACCACCGCTTTCTGCATGGGAATGGACATGCGCTCATATCTCTGCTTAGACACCGGAATGGTCTCGAACTTCACCTTTAGCCAATTATCCACGCTTTGCTCCATGCGGTAATGCTTCCGGTGCGCCAATCCGGTCAGCTCAATACTACGGCCCATATTTACGGGGTTCACCGCCGAGGTTGCCAATTGATACATCCGCGCATTGCAGCGCGCGATTACTGCCGCTGCGATCAGGCTCATCCCGCGACAAGCCATGTCCACGGGAATCACGTCCAGACATTTCCGCGCATTTGTGGGCAGCTGCCGGAAATTTGTCCCCAGCAAATACGAAAGCGGCCCCGAGGTATTGATTCCTTCATTCCATCCCGAAAACGGAGAACGTTCCGAGCTTTCCACAATCGAGGGCCGTACGATGGCGATCGGCAAATCGCCGCCACGCGTGGCCAGCACTGACTCCCCCAAACTTTTCGTAAACGTATATGTGTTAGGCCAGCCTAGATGTTGCGCGCGGCGCATCCCGATACGCACCAGCCGATTGCGCCCCCAACGGATGCGGTTGCGTCGCAACACGCCATCCAATTCTTTCGCGGGCACCACCGAGTCATCCACGCCGCGGCCCAACGCCTGGCGCTTTAACGCTTTTATGAGTTCCACACCTTCGGCGCGTTCTTCCACGCTGCGAATCGTTTCGCGCAGCGAGGCAATCTCACGGTCAACGTCAAATTCCGGATCGCCCGCGGGGTTGTAGTTCGGTTTCAATTCCTCGGTCACGCGCCCGTCGCGCATTCCCACGACGTAGCATGTGGAAAGGTGCATCAATCCCGCGTGATCGCACCGGCGAATAAATTCAAGCAGGTGCACCGCGGAATCCACATTCGACGACAGCGCTTCTCGCAAGTCGGGATTAAAATCCGTCAACCCGGCGCTGTTCACAATCAAATCCAGTGACTTCGCCAGTCGCGCCTGAGTAGCTTCGTCCAGGCCGAGGCCCGGCTCGCTCACATCGCCTTCCACCACTTCAACTTTGTCTTTTAAAAATGCGCCAAGATTTCTGCCGTAGCGCTCTTGCAGCGTGTCGAATGTGGGCGACTCTTCGACAATTTTTTCAAAGCGTCGCTGCGAAGACGTGGTGCGGTTACGCCGGATCAGCAGCGTGATCTTGCCAATCTCCGGAATATTCTCAAGCAAGTTCACCAGCCACACTTTGCCGATGAACCCGGTCACGCCGATCAGCATGATGTGCCGGTTCGCCAGCGTACCGCGCACCGAAAGCTTTTCGACCCGCGGGCTTTCCCCGAACAGCGCTACGGATGTGTCGGTAACGATTCGCGGACGCTCGCTGCTTTGCACCGCGGCCTCTGGCAAGCCAGCCTTGCGTGTCCAGCCAAGTTGCCGCAGCAATTTCTCGCGCGTGATGCGCCCGTCGGTCGATCCACTGGCTACCCAAGCCAGCGGCCCTCGCGGCCGAACCACCGGATCAAGCAACCGCCCAGTGGCGATGCCATCACGAAAATCCAGCCGATTCGCGATGATGGACTCGACGCCAAAGTGTTTCGCCAGCGGCTTCAAGATGTGGTCCAGCAGCTGGCTGACCAGCACCACCCGCTCGCCGGAACGAAGGGCCTCCACGAGTTTATCCACCGCCTCGCGCCTCATCTGCGGCTTCAAAACGTACTGAAAATACTCCTCGCCCAACAAATCCAAACGGTCGCGGCTCACTCCGCGCAGCAACGTGTGCAAAAACCGCGTCGCAAATGTGCGATTGGCCCCATACATAAAAGGACGCAGCAGCGCCATGCCGGCCATGCCAGCCCGCCGCGCCCAGCGTTCCGCATAACTCCGCGAATTCCAGGTAAAGAACAAAACCGGACGCAGCGCCCCGAGCTCCAACAGGGAGCCCTCCACGCGCCAGTAGGTCACGACCCGGGTCTTGTCCGCGGGCAGACCAGCCCTGGTACCGTCTGGAATATACGGAGCCCCATTCGAATTGTGGTGTGAAGTCGACATGCAGGTGCGTAATCAGCTTGTCAAACGCAACCAACAGTTGCAATCGGCAGTTACATTTAAGCAGTGATCAACACGAGACGCGGCATCTTACGTCATCACTTCGTGCCGCATCAAATTCGCGACAACAAGGTCGTGTCGTTGCTTCAATCGTAGCGCGAAATGTCGCGCCCAAGATGAAATGGCCTAGACCGGTCGTCAGCCATGCCCAGACCTCGCCGGCAATTGCCTGCGCCCCAAAATACCGCCTAAAAGTAGCACTCCCCGCCCGTTTCCCGCAAGACGCGAGAACCCTGTTGTGGACCGGGTTCCATTCGGCGCGACACTCGCGGTAACCGTCGATTCCCATTGGAGGCGGGCGCTATCGGGGGCAATATGTATCTGGCTGCGTACGTCAAGCGCGAGGATGCGATTGGCCGGGAGGATCAATGACGAGCAAGATATTGACGCTGGCATCTGAGTTCAGAGAGCTGACTTCCAAATGGCAAACGCTATCGATCTATGAAAAATTCGAGCAACTAGTCGTCGCGGTACTCACAACGGTGATTGCTCTCATTATTGCCTTCGCAACTTGGCAGTTGCTCTTTCACACTCTCCACCTTTTCGAGAGCCATCTCGTCAATCCTGCCGATTCCCAGATCTTCCAAGGTCTGTTTGGAATGGTGCTCACCGTTCTAATCGCACTGGAATTTAAACACACGCTGCTAGTAGTCAGACATCATCGCCGCGCTATCGTCCAGGTGAGGTCCGTGGTGTTGGTGGCACTGTTATCACTGGTTCGCAGATTTATCATTCTTGATCTCTACCAAACCACCTCGAGCTTAATTGCAGCATTGGCGGGCGCATCCTTGGCCCTCGGAATCGTATTTTGGCTCGTCAGCAATTGCCAAGAACCGCAGGAAGTCGAGGCCCAAGAGTGATTCGGCGAACCTGACCACCTTGAATAAGTTACGGCGACGACGCCTCTTTCCCAAGTTCTGAATCCCTGTGACGGATGAAAACTCATGGATGTGAATAGCCTCGGTAGGTTTACCGCCGCACGCGTCATCGCCGTCCGGTTGGTATTCATCCTTGCACTCTTTGCATTGGCTCTTTGCGTAATAGTCTGGCGTGCGCCGTTATGGGTCGCGGCAGAAATCACCCTATTGCGACTGCTTGCCGACGGATTTCACAAGCGCTCGATGCTGGTCGATGGTTATCACGTTTTTTTTCTCGAAGGCGGCCCCGAGAGCGGGGCTCCCGTGGTGCTCATCCACGGACTAGGCTCCAAAGCGCAACAGGATTGGGTTGCGCTGGCACCGTATCTGGTGCGCGCGGGATATCACGTGTATGCAATGGACTTGCTCGGCTACGGACGTTCGGCGAAGCCCCCAGAGCTTAGCTACTCCATTCGCGAAGAGGCCAAATTTGTCGAATCATTTCTCGACGAGAACCATTTAACCTCGGTGGCGTTGGGCGGCGAATCGATGGGCGGATGGATCGCGGCCACCGTGGCGCTCGACCGGCCCGATCTGGTGAAGCGGCTCATGCTGTTTGATAGTGCCGGCATGAAGTTCCAGTTGAGTTTCGATCAGGTCATTTTCACGCCGCAGACCAGCGAGCAGGTGGACCAGTTGATGGCTGAGGTCACACCCAATGCTCCGCGATTGCCGCAATTCGTGAAGGCCGACTACATTCGCAAAACCAAACGCTACGGCTGGGTCACCCAGCGCGCCTTGGCCTCCATGACCACCGGTGCAGATGATCTGGACGAGAAATTTTCCGCGCTCAAAATGCCATTGTTGATTGTGTGGGGCAAACAGGACGCGATGACGCCGCTTTCGCTTGGTGAGTCCATGCATCGCGCCGCGCCGCAATCGATATTGGCGATTTATGACGGCTGCGGACACATTGCGGTGGTGACCTGCATCACTCAAATCGCGCCGACGGTGCTAAATTTCCTGTCGGGCGCGGGCCCGGAACCTGGTAAAACCATCGAAGTGCCTGCGCGGAAGCATTTCTTGATGCCCTGACGCTTGAGAAGGGAAACATGCATTTACGTAAATCCAGCATTCTTGTGGTGCCACTGCTAACGGGTTTCGTGGTGCTGACGCCTATCGCGAGCTGGGCCGCCGACTCGCCCGAGGCAAAAAATATGGAGCTGGTCGGCCGCAGCGATCTCAATGGCAATGGCGACGGCGGTGAAGGCATGGCCATCCAGCAATGGCCGGATGGTCGGCGCATCCTTTATATAGCGCATGAAGGCGAAAAGACCTGCCTCAGCATCGTCGATGTCACCCACCCTGAGAAACCGGTGATGGTCAACCAACTCCCGTCGCCACAGCCGGGCGTGACACGCTGCAATTCCCTGGGACTTTCGGGAAATGTGCTAGTAGTCGCGAATCAAACCAAGAAGGTAGGTCAGACTTCAGCTGGCTTATGGGTGCTGGATGTTTCGGATTTCGCTCGGCTTCAATCAGCGCGGAAATTGCAGGATATTTCGTTTTCCTTCTACGACACTTCCGGGCCAGCTTCTCCGGGCGTCCATTACGTGTGGTTCGTCGACGGGCAGTTCGCGCATCTCACTACCGGCACCAAGGATTCGCGGCCGACTAATCCGAAAGACAATCAGTTCTACATCATCGTGGACCTGCGCGATCCGCGGAAGCCTCGCGAGGTTGCACGCTGGTGGCTCCCTGGCACGCAGCAAGGTGACGTGTGCCTGCCTAATTGTTTGCCCGAACGCCACAAGATCGATGATGGCTACCGCAGCCACACTATAGAAGTGCTTCCAGAGCGGCCTGACCGCGCTTACGTTGGCTACATCGACGGCGGCCAATTGATCCTGGATATCTCCGGATTGGATGACGTGCGCGGTGGACGCGCTACCAACTTCACGCCCAAGCTGGTGAGCCGGCTGAAATTTTCGCCGCCCTATCCGGCATGGACTCACACGCTCCAGCCAATATTCGACCGCGGCTTGGCGTTCGTCTCCGATGAATCGGTTCAGGATGCTTGTGCCGATGCTCCCAAGTTAGTGTGGCTGGTGGACATTCGCGCCGAAACCAATCCCGTGATCATCGGCACCGCCCCACTAGCTGCCAACGCTGGAGAACTATGTAAGCGCGGCGGGCGCTACGGCTCGCACAATCTAAGTCCAAACTTCCCCAGCCCCACCTCGGCGAAATTGAAGAACACCACGGTGGCAACTTTCTTCAACGGCGGAGTCCGCATCTTCCGCCTGGTGGACACTCCGGGAGTCGCGAACGCCCCACCACGAATCGAAGAAGTCGGCTACTTCGTTCCACCAGCGCCACCCAACAACCCTACCCACGCCATCGCCATCAATCACGCCGTCGTGGATGAACATGGCCTGATCTATGCCGTCGACCGCGAAACCGGCGGCCTCTACATCCTCAAGTACTCCGGCCAGCCACCCCTCGACTGAACCGGGGTGAAAGGTAGTTTCGACTTAAGAGACATTCTATGATTCAGTGAGTTGCCCTTTGAGAAGCCCTTCAAGATATTTTGCCATCTCGGAGACATCGAGCTTTCCTTCGTCCCAAGCAAGATCTGCTGCTTTGAGAGCGGCATAATACGGTGCTCGATTTTCTCTGATTCGTTCCGGCACTATTTTCTTTCCCGGAAGCAATCTGCCTTGTTTCATGCAGATCAAATAATAACAAGCAGCCCTAGCAGTCCTGCCGTTACCTTCCACGAACGGATGAATCCAATTAAGTCGCCACAACGCGTAAGCCGGAACATAAGTTGGATGGTCAACGATTGTCCAATTCTCGTGGATAAGAGAAAGAATCGATCCATAAGATCCGGCACATCTTTGAAGTGCGGGGGAATATGATTGCCGACTAGAATCGGGTCCTCTCGGTACCTACCTCCAAATTGGGCAATGTTCGCTACGGCCGCATAATTTAAGGCCCACAATGTGTATTTGTCGAACGCCTCGATCCCTTTTTCCAGTCCAATCTCGACGCAATTCGACAACAGATCGTACTGCCGCAATAAATTCTGTTCCTGGATTCTGGTATAAAGTGCGGGGTTGTCTTTTTCGCGGACAGACATTGTAGAAGACTGATGTCAGTGCGAGAGTCTCTGTCGCCCTATTCGGGAATCAAGCGTATGTGCCCGGACGCTTGCCGCACACTGTCTTTCGTGATGTTCGTAGCGCTGGCTGGCGCGTTCCCAAACGCAAAACTAATTCTTTGTTCGTGCAACTCCTCCTCAGTGACCTTAACGTTCCGCGAGGAGTCTAATAGTTTCGCAAGCTCAGGATCAGTTTTTATTTCACCAAAAAAATGCTTCCGGTCCGCCATATACACACGCCTTCTCTTTTTGTTCGGCTATTTCCTCATCATACTGTTTAATCGACAAACTTTAACACTTATTTTTTGCGAGCTGCGCGGCGTAGAAAAACTTAAACGCCCCAGCCGTAGCGTTCGGCGTGTTCCAGGGAGCGCAGCATTTCTTCGCGCAGCAACTCGGTGAAGACCGAGCCGCCGATGGCGCGCTGGCCGGGCTCGGCGATGTCTGGCGTGCGATAGCCGCCGCCTAAAACTCGTAGCAGCGATTGCTCCACCCACTCGGCTTCCAGCGAAAGCCCGAACGCGTCGCGCAGCATCATCGTGGCGCTCAGAATCGAGCCGATAGGATTAGCGGCATCCTTCCCAACTAGCTGCGGCGCTGAACCGTGAATGGGCTCAAATAATGGCGCGCCCGATCCAAAGCTGGCCGAAGGCACAAGCCCGATCGAGCCGACCAAAGCCGCGGCCGCGTCACTCAAAATGTCGCCAAACATGTTGGAGCTGAGAATCACATCGAATTGCGTCGGCTTCAGGGTCAGCTGCATCGCCGCATTATCCACGTACATGTGTTCGAGCTTCACGTAGCGATACACCGTGCTCATAGCCGTAACCGTGCGCCGCCACAGCTGCGAACTGCTCAGCACATTCGCTTTGTCCACCGAGCACAAGCGCCGCGAGCGAGCCTCGGCGCGCGAAAACGCGAACGTGGCGATGCGCTCGATTTCCCGCGTTGAATACGACTCCGTATCCCACGCGCGCTCCTCGCCTTTTTCCGTAGCGCTGCCGCGTTCGCCGAAGTACATTCCTCCAGCCAGCTCGCGCACAATTTCAATATCCAGATCGCCCAGGCGCTCCGGTTTCAGCGGCGAAATCGAGCGCAGAGGCTCCAAAACTTTAACGGGCCGCACATTGACGTACAGGCCCATGCCTTTGCGCAATTCCAGTAGCCCACTCTCCGGCCGCTTCCCTACCGGAAGCGCATCCCATTTCGCTCCGCCCACCGCGCCCAGAAAAACCGCGTCCGCTTTGCGGCAAGCATCCAGCGTTTCAGCCGGCAGCGGCACACCGGTAGCGTCAATCGCCGCGCCACCGATCGGAAATTCGTGCATGTCGAATTGGTGCGAGAATTCGTGCGCGCATTCACGCAGAACGGCAGCCGCGGCCCTGGTTACTTCCGGACCGATGCCGTCACCCGGTAACAATACGATGTTCTTCTTCATCGAAAATTCCGGTCCCGCTGCTTTCTCATATGGTGCCAGGCGTAGCGCCAATGTCGATTATCCTTAAGCCGTACTCGATGCTTCCGCGGCCACCGCTGCAGGCCGCCGCCGCAAAACTTCATGCGCGATGGCTACCAGGTCGCGCGGCCGCACGTTCTTCGATTTGTCCGCGAGCGCGTTCACGCGCTGATAAACTTCCCCAAGTTCCGCGTCGCTCGGCTCATATCCTAGGTCGCGCAAGCTCATGCGCAAAGCGTTTCGTCCGGAATGCTTCCCAAGCACCATCAGTCGCGAAGGCACGCCCACAGTTTCCGGGGAAATGATTTCGTAGGTCAGCGGATTTTTGATGATGCCATCCTGATGAATGCCCGCTTCATGTGCGAACGCGTTCGCGCCCACCACCGCTTTGTTGGGCGCCACCAGCGCGCCGGTAATTTCCGTGAGCATGCGGCTCGAGGGGAATAAATGTTCCAGGCGAATGTTGGTGGTCACGCCAAAACTTTCCTTGCGCACCGCCAGCGCCACCGCAATTTCTTCCAGCGCCGCATTCCCCGCGCGCTCGCCAATGCCGTTGATGGTGCACTCGATCTGCCGTACTCCGGCGCGCACTGCGGCCAGCGAATTCGCCACCGCCATGCCCAAATCATCATGGCAATGCGCGCTCAGCGTAATCCCCTCCACGTCGCCAAGTGACGCTCGCACCTTGCGAAACATCTCGCCGTATTCTTCAGGCACCGCGTACCCCACAGTATCGGGCAAATTCAACACAGTCGCGCCTGCTTCCACCGCCACCCGGCAAACTTGGCACAAGAAGTCGATGTCCGTGCGCCCCGCATCTTCCGCGGAAAATTCCACCTCTCCAACGCTATTACGTCCCAGCTTGATCATCGCGCCAATGGCCTCGAGGGCCTGCTCGCGCGTCATGTGCAGCTTCACGCGCAGATGCAAATCCGAAGTAGCCAGGAAAATATGCAGCCGCGGAGCCGCCGCGGGTTCGAGCGCCTCAATCGCGGCATTCACGTCGTCTTTACGCGCGCGCGCCAGCGCCGCAATCGGCACGGTGCGAATTTCCTGTGCCACCTTGCGCACTGCTTCCAGATCGCCGCGAGAGGAAATAGGAAATCCTGCCTCGATGACGTCCACGCCCAGCGTTGCCAACTGGTGCGCCATGCGGATTTTCTCCGCGGTATTCATCGAGAAACCCGGCGACTGCTCCCCATCGCGCAGCGTCGTATCGAATATGCGCACTACGTCCATAGACACTCCCATGCATAAGTAACGCACCTGGGCCCGCCGCTAGTCAAATTTATCTTTATTCTGCTTTTGA
Source organism: uncultured Acidobacteriota bacterium (assembly GCA_963733775.1). Taxonomy (GTDB): domain Bacteria; phylum Acidobacteriota; class Terriglobia; order Acidiferrales; family UBA7541; genus Acidiferrum. The sequence continues at coordinate 679,552 of CAVTEE010000010.1, forward strand.
TAATCAGGGCTTATACTGCTTCCCGAGGATTTTACGTGGATCTGGGTGAACTGCAGGTCTTTCTCACGGTAGCCAAAGAAGGCAGCTTCTCGCGTGCCGCTGAGCGCCTGTATCGCACGCAACCCGCCGTCAGCCTCGCGATTCGCAAACTCGAAGACGGCCTCGGCCAGCCGCTGTTCGTGCGCGGCTCGCGCCCTGTACGTATGACCGACGCCGGCACCCTACTAAAGGACTACGCCGAGCGCCTCATCAACCTGCGCGACGAAGTCAAAAAAGGCCTCACTGAGCTCGAAGGCCTAGAGCGTGGCGAGCTCTCTCTCGGCGTCAATGAAAGCTCCATTCACGCCTTGTTACCTGCCTTGGCCATCTTTCGCGAAAAGCATCCCGGCGTGCAGGTCCGCGTGCATCGCATGTTTTCGCGCGACATCCCTCATGAAGTGCTGAACTACCGCCTGGACCTTGGCGCTGTATCTTACATCCCACGCGATCCTCACTTGCAAGCCACCGAAATTTTGAAGGATGAGCTAAGCCTGGTCGTACCGCCCAAGCATCCGCTAGCCCGGAAGCGCGAAGTTGACATTGCCGACCTGGGCCGCGAAGTGTTCATCGCCCACATCGTCGAATCGCCCTTCCGCCGCCGCGTCATCGAACTTTTCGCCCGCAATCACACCGAGCTCAACATGCCCATCGAGATGCCCACCATCGAAAGCATCAAGCGCTTCGTGCAAATGGGCATGGGCGTGGCCATCGTGCCGCGCATGTGCGTGCAATGGGAAATCGAACACGGCTGGATGAAAGAAGTAAAAGTAAAGCAGCTCAATATTCCACGCCACGTCTACCTGGTTGGCCGCCGCGGCGCACGCCTGCCGCACGCCGCCGCCGAACTCATGCGCATCCTGCGCGATGGCCACCAAGTCGATCAGTAGCCCGTTTCTCCTCATCAGGGCATCTAAGCTATGCTTAAATACGGGGCGCGCCCACAGGCACGAGCGGCGGCGCCCGCAAAATAAAGAGCCTGACGAAGTAATCATGACCAGCGGCCTCGCCATTCTGACTATCGGGTTCCTGCTTGGCATGCGCCACGCAACCGATCCCGATCATGTGATAGCGGTGTCAACCATCGTCAGCCGCGAGCGCTCCATTGTGAAGGCCGCACTCATCGGCATTCTTTGGGGTTGCGGCCACACCATCACTATCGTTGCCGTAGGCGCAGCCATAATTCTATTTGGAATGGCGATTCCGCCACGCGTTGGACTGACCATGGAATTTTCCGTCGGCTTGATGTTGATCCTGCTGGGCGTGTTGAATTTGACCGGAGCCATGCACTGGCTCACGCAAAAATTTTCACCATCGCATCCCAAAGTGAGCGGTGACCACGCTCATCTTCACGAACACAATTCACACCTTCATCTGCATTGGCATTCGCACGGCCCTGCCGGTGAGCATCACGGGGAAAGCGTAGCTCCACCGGCGCGCTTGCGTGCCCCATTCGCACGGCTCGGCGTATTCCATACCCTGCGGCCGTTATTTGTCGGTATCGTCCACGGCCTAGCAGGCTCCGCCGCCGTGGCGTTGCTGGTGCTAAGCACCATTCGCGACCCGCGCTGGGCGGTCCTCTATTTGCTGGTCTTTGGAGTAGGCACGATAGCGGGCATGATGTTCATCACCGCCGCGATCGCGTTGCCTTTTTCCTTCGCGGGATATAAATTCGCCTGGCTCAATCGAGGACTCATTACCGCTTCCGGCTTGGTGAGTCTGGCCTTCGGCTTATTTATCTGTTACCGCATCGGCTTGGTCGATGGCTTGTTCACCAGCCATCCTACTTGGACCCCGAGTTAGACCTACTCTCGCGCGTTGACCGCCGCTTCTACGGTGGGATATGTGGGAATCAATTTCAGGATCCCGGACACCTGCAGCACGGCACTCGCCTGCTTCGTCAAACTCGCCAGCGCCGTTGTTTTTCCAGCATGCTTGCGGGTGACAAACAACGAAACCAGGGCCCCAACTCCTGCTGAATCCAGGAAGGAAATGCCGCTCATATCCAGCACCAGGTGCTGTGCGCGTTCTTGCCGCATGGTCTGAAGAAAAGCATTCACTGTCTCGAGACTCAGCTTTCCATCGAGCCTCGTAGCCACCATCCCATTCCCATTATCTTTGCCCTGTTGCAACTCGAGTTTTGCGTTGGTCATAGGTCGAAAAGGGTACCGCAAACCTGAAAAGTCTCACTATTAATATCATGTAAAAGCGGGGCATTCCTGACGGGCAAGTCGGCACGCCGCGCTTGCGACCGGGACTACAACTGTTCGCTGCCTACCTCAACCATGTAAAAGCCACATCGCAACTTTTTCGGCCGTAAACACTTTCTTCGCCTCTCTGCAATCCCTGAAAATGAATCATTCCTCGAACTCGCATCCGTCGCCAACGCCTGCCGCTCAATCATAACTTGCACTCCCCATTCCGTTACTCACACACCGGTCATTCCGCCTGCCTGCCGCAGGCAGGACCGAAGCAGGCCGACGCTTTTTCTTCTCATTCGCTCCTGCGAATGAGTCGGCCTGCGCAGCGGAGGAATCTCTCTTCGCTTGATGCCATGACCACAGCTCATCGAAGACGCGCCGTTCGGCACTGCAAGGAATCTATCGAATCTACCCGCTCAGCCTGCCCGCTATTCTTACTAATTGATAATATACCATTGACGTAATCACAAATACCTCGTATGGTGGCTTCTCCACGCGTCTCTGGTTTGCGACTAGAAAGCACAAATGCCTACCCGGCTCTTCCGCTCGCATACCGCTCGTGGCCTGTCTCCGCGCGTCCCCCTGGGTTCGACCTCCAGCCGGACCTGTTTCCTGTTGACCGTATTGTTGGTCTCGGCGAGTTCCGCCAATGCCCAATTACAACAGCCATTCGTCTATACCACCGGCGGAGCTATTGCCATCCGCAACGACGCCACAGGTTCCCTCGCTCCCACATCCACTTCTCCGCTTGCTGTGCTTGGTTTTCCCGCCGTCCCCGATGCCAAAGGCCGCTTCCTCTTCGCTGCTGGCAATAACAGCATTCATATGTACCAGGTGGATTCCGTCACCGGGTCTTACACCGAAGTCCCGGGCTCGCCTTTCGCTTCAACGAATACCAACAGTCCCACCTTGATTGCCACCGAGCCGACCGGCGCATACCTCGCCGTCGTGAATTCCATTGGTCTAAACCCCGGTAAAAGCAGCGTAGAAGCTTTCCAGATCAACGCTGGCGCCGGAGCGCTTGTCCCTGTCTCCGGCTCCTTCCTCGAATTGGTGTCCACGCCCATCGGTGCCGCCGCGAATCCGGCTACCGGCACGTTTTACGTATACTTAGGGCCAAATCCCCTATCGCCCAATCCTGATTACCAACAGGATGGCGACTTGCTCACCTATACCATCAACCCGCTCACGGGTCTTCTCGGTGACGAAACTGGCTCCTCAGGTTCGACCAATCGTGGACGCTCGTTCGGCGCAGACCCCCTGGGACGCTTTGTAGCTACCGGGCAAGGTGAATTCGCGGGAACCCTCCAGGTCACCTCCGCAGCAGGCGTGCAAGGACTCCTTAGCCTGGGCACCACCGTTTTTGCCGATGAAATTTTTGTCGGCCCGGGCCAACACTTTATTTACGTTACGATCCACGCCGGCCCCAATAGCGCGGTGCATATTTACATCGTCGACCCCACCACGTGGTCGCTTACCGAAGCCCCCAGTTCTCCTCTTCCCGGCTTCACTTCCGTTGCCAACTTTGTCGCCGATCCCACCGGCCAATTCGTTTATCAGAGCACCGCTACAAATCAGGTGCGCGTGTACGCGGTCGATCTGTCCACCGGCTATTTCCTTGAAGCCACCGGTTCGCCCTTTACCGCGCCCGGCTTCGGTTTGCCGATAGCATTTAGCGTCACGCCTGGCTCCACTCAACCGATAGTCGGCGCGGTGGCAACGCTCACTCCAGGCAATTTAGTTTTTGGCAGCAGCACCGTCGGCATTGCCGCTCCAACGCAGTCGCTTATGCTCTCCAGCACCGGCGATCAGGCTCTCAGCGTAAACGCCGTCAGCATCACCGGCTTGAATGCCAGCGACTTCAGTCAAATTGACAATTGCAACGCGCCCACGGTGCTCAAGCCCACGACGTCCTGCCTTATTACCGTAACCTTCACACCCACTGCGTCTGGCTCGCGCCTTGGGCAATTTACCGTGACCGACAACGCTCCTGGCAGCCCACAGTCCGTCCCGCTTACGGGTACAGGACTCGGCGCTCCTCCACCAGCACCGGCAATCACCTTTACACCCGGCACGTTGAATTTTTCTGCCCCGTCACCAGGGTCCACCAGTTTGCCGCTCAGCGTCACCCTCACTAATTCCGGCAATGCCCCTCTAAATATTTCCAACATTAATCTCGGCGGTAGTAATCCCGCAGACTTCAGCGCGCCGTCCAGCAATTGCACCGCTGCGCCCATAGCTCCCGGAGCGTCTTGTATCGCCACGGAATCGTTTACGCCGTTGGCCGCGGGCTTTCGTCAAGCTGCGCTCATCTTTGCGGACAACGCTACCGGCAGCCCTCAGTCCATAACTCTGACCGGCACCGAAGTAAATCCCGTAAGCGGACCGGCGTTGAAGTTCCTTCCCACCACCGTGAATTTTCCCGCGCTTTCACAGGGCTCGGCCAGCGCAACCCAAACTGTCACCGTGAGCAATTCGGGGAACGCCCCTGCCACGATTACTTCCATCAGTCTCGGCGGTAGCAATTCCGCCGATTTCAGCGCACCTTCCGGTAGCTGTATTGGTCTACCTCTGCTACCCAACTCTTCCTGCGCTGTGAATGAAACGTTCACCCCTTCAGCCGTGGGAGTTCGTCAAGCGGCACTCACCTTCACGGACAATGCATCCGGCAGCCCACAATCCGTAGTTCTCATCGGCACAGGGATAAATTTGATTCCCAGCGGTCCGGCGCTCAAATTTCTCCCAACTTCCGTAACCTTCCCCGTTACCACCCAAGGCCTCGCCAGTACGCCCATCACTGTGGCCATCACCAATACCGGCACCACCGCCATGCACATCTCGAATATTTCCGCCGCAGGAAACAGCTCGGCTGACTTCACGAATTCTGTCGCCTCCTGTAACGCCGCGGCCGTCGCCCCCAATACTAGTTGCACGGTCAGCGTAACGTTCTCTCCCATTTTTTCCGGGCCGCGCAGCGAAACCCTTACCGTCACCGACGACGCCCCAAACTCGCCCCAGGTTTTAAATATTTTCGCGAACGCGCCTCCAGCGTTCTCGATCAGCAGTCCTTCGACCGCGCTCTCGGCCGCTGTCTCCGCAGGTCAGTCCGCCAGCTACGCTCTGCAACTTACGCCTGGCCTCGACTACAACGGAACCATCTCCTTCACTTGCACCGGCGCGCCCTTGGGCGCAACCTGCCAGGCTCCCACCTCCGTGGTTCTCAACACCGGCGCTCCCGCGACTTTCACAGTTACGGTCGTAACCAGCGGGAACGCAATCGTCGCTCCCAAAATGACTTCGCGCAGATCGCCCCCCGCTTTACCCGGCGCATTCACCCTTGCACTTGCCGCTCTGTTTTTTATTTTGGTTTGGCGTTTCTATCTTGAATCGAGCGGATTCGCCGTCGATCCCCGTTCATCACGGTGGAAAGTCATTTATGCCATGGCGGCACTGGCGATTCTCGTTCCCTGTTTATTTGTAGCGAACGGCTGCGGAGGCGCGACAACTGCGCCTGCAGCTCAGAAATCTTCCATCGTGACGCCCAGTGGCACTTCCATTCTGGTCATCACCCCGACAACCACCAACGCTTCAGATAAAGCGCTGCAACTACCGCTCATCCAGCTGACGCTGGTAGTTAACTAACGCAAGACCATAAAATCGCCGTCGCAAATGTTTCAATCTCAATATTATTTCGCTACCGAAACCCGATAAACGGTTCCGGCCATATCGTCGGACACCAGTAATGAGCCGTCGGTCGTCACCGCCACTCCCACCGGACGTCCATACACTTCGCTCTTGTTGGGGTCCGGCACCAACCCAGTCAGAAATGGCGTGGGTTCCCCGCTGGGTTTCCCGTCCTTGAATGGCACAAACACTACCTGGTACCCCGCGCGCGGCGAACGGTTCCACGAACCGTGCTCGGCCACGAACGCACCGCCATGATAGCTAGCCGGAAATTGGCTCCCGGTATAAAACGCAAACTGGAGAGGCGCGCGATGTGCACCCAGCAACACGTCCGGCACGATCGCTTTTGCCACCAGCTCCGGCTTCTGTGGTTTCACTCGCGGGTCCACATTGTCCCCGATATAGCTATAGGGCCACCCAAAAAATTCCCCGTCCTTCACGGACGTAAAATAATCTGGCGGCAGATCGTTTCCCATCCCGTCGCGCTCGTTCACGCTAGTCCACAAGACTTTGGTTTTTGGCTCGAGCGCAATCCCGGTCGGATTCCGGATTCCCGTCGCGTATAGCCGCGCATTCTTGCCGTCGAAATCGCAAATGGTGATCGCCGCGCGCCGGGTGTCGCTCTCAATACTTATGTTCGAGGATGATCCGATGCCCACCAGGAGATGCTTTCCGTCAGGTGTAAGCGACAGCGAGCGCGTCGAGTGTCCGCCCGTCGGCAAATCCATCAAGTGCTCAGCTTCGCCCTGCCGCTTGGAAGTCTTCGCATCGTATTTGAAGCGCAACAGAGCATCCGTGTCACCTACGTACACATAGTCGTCGTGAAAAACGATGCCATATGGCTCTCGCAGCCCACTTGCAAACACTTCATTTTGTTGCGCGCTACCGGTATGTTGCGGATCGCGCAGCACCACAACTTTACCTGCTCCCGTATCCGCGAGAAATATATCGCCGTTGGGAGCAAGAACCATCCATCGCGGCCCTTTAAAATCCGCCGCGAAAATATTTATTTTAAATCCCTCCGGCACAGTGGGCAGAAATCCCGGTGGCAGCTTCCCCTCCTGCGCGGGATTCGTCGCGGACTTGGACGCAAACGGTGGGGGAAGCTCCGGCTTCTTGCCGTTAGTCACCTGCGCGCGCAACCCGGGTGCCACGATCAGTCCCATCAGCAAGCTGGCGCCCGGCGCGAACCGCAGAATCAACCGTGCCGCCCTCTTACATTCCCGGAAAATCGCCTCGACGTTACTCTTCATGTGTGCCTTCCTCCTGAATGTTGTGCCCTGATCTTGTGATGTCACCACGTCTACATAGGTTTCTATTCGCGCGTCCTGTATATTCGTTCCTCTGCAAATCTCGCCTGTCACAATCTAACCAGTTTGGACATCATCCGATGAAAATTTCAACCACAGAAGCCCGCGCAGACTTCGCCCCGTTGCCTGCGGCGCATCGCCCACCGCGTCTTCCCTTTATTCTGGTGCGCGCATCCAATCATCAAGGTTTATCGTAGAGTTAGAAGAGAGGCCCCGCCATCATGGAAAGACCGTACCTTGGCAAGATACTGGCAAGCTCTGTAATCGTAATTTTCTTCGCCTGGACCGCCATCCGCGCTCTCGGCGCCCGGCCCGCCGAAACACCCAACGCTTCGGTGTTCCCCAAGCCCACCATTGACGCGTCGCTCGCTAGTTCGTCAAGGTCGGAATCCACAGTCTTCGCTGGCGGTTGCTTTTGGGGTGTGCAAGCCGTTTTCGAGCACGTCAGAGGCGTGAAGTCTGCGACCTCCGGCTATTCCGGTGGCCGGATCAAATCGCCCTCCTACGAAGTTGTCAGCATGGGCGTGACTGGACACGCCGAATCCGTCCAGGTCACCTACGACCCGTCGCAAATCACTTACGGTCAGCTGTTGATGATTTATTTTTCCGTGGCGCACGATCCCACGCAGTTGAATCGTCAGGGACCTGACACCGGTTCGCAATACCGTTCAGCAATTTTTTACGCAAGTGACGAACAGAAACGCATCGCCGAGGATTACATCGCTCAGCTGAATTCCGCGGCTGTCTATTCGCACCCGATCGTCACGAAAGTCGTGCCCTTCGATGCGTTCTACCCTGCAGAGGATTATCATCAGGATTACTTGAAGAAAAATCCTGACAACCCGTACATCGTCTTCAACGATTTACCTAAACTGAAGCGTCTGCAAAAAGAATTTCCTTCTCTCTACCACGACTAGTTGTCCAACGGTGCAAATCGCCGCGTCACCGGACCTGAAGGGTCAGCCTTGCCCTGGACGCTCGGTAACCGCTTTATTCCCGGCGCCGGGTAGCGAAGATTTTGTCCCTCCGGCTGATTCTCCCGCCAATAGCGACGAAAGATTTGGATAAGCGTAAATTGTCGGCGCATGATTTTGCATCAGCCCGCCGGTATCGGCTGTCGGCCCGTAGTTGCTGTGCAGCGCGTGGCCAAACATCCTGAGCATGGCCATTTGCTGGCCGCGATGATGAGCGCTGTGCGCGATCCTGCGCGTCATCACCCATGCGCGCGTACGCGGCACGTCGAAGAATTGGGTCTCACCGGACCACCACGATTCATATTTCGTGCGCAAAACCGCCAGCCGCTTTTCACTATCTTCCGCGTAGCGTTTCATGAATTCCAGCCGCGTCTCCGTCTGCGGCAAAGGCGGAGCGCTCACATCAATGCCCAGCATGTTGCGGAACCACAAGTCTTCGCTCACACACTGGTGGACCATCTGTTCGTGCGCGCTACGCCCGCGGGGATCCCCATCCCGCGGTCGCCGAGCCATATCTTCATCACGGAATTCACTCCACATGCTGACAATCTTGACTCGTTCCGTTTCGTAGGTTTCCACCAAAAAGTCATAGGTCATCGCCGTGCCTCACAGTATTTCTAGCAGTGAGTTCAGCCATTGGCAATCACTCGCATTTTAACCGGACGTGCTTTTCAGCCAAAAAAAGCGGGAGAGTTTAAAAATCTCGGATGCTCTTGTGGATTCAGAACTTGCACAGCCACAACGTAAGATGGAGTTTATTGATGCTCGCGCACTCGCTCAAAAAGACAAACTCCCGACCACGGGCGCGACCCCTGCGGGCCTTTTTTTTCCGGAAGCAGAGAAACTAAACGCAAAGCAAATGAAGGGCGTTTAAAACTCGCGGCCGTTTTCAGCAAACCTTGTACGTCAACGGCCCGCCATCCGAATGGCTCCAAAAATTGTGGACCTTCCGCGGGCCCAAACTTAAATGGCGCGCCGACCTGGCTAAGTTGTTTCCCAGTGGTGCGTTGCATCCTACGCAGCAGCCCCGGCGAATGCATGTCGAGAATCCAGCGCTGAAATTGTGGATGCCCGGCGAGGTCCTTGGCGAGCGCGACTACTTGACTGGACTCCAAATAAATAAGCAGCCCCTCGGTGAGCACCAGGATTTTTTTGGCTCGCCCGGCAAGTTCTGCAAACACCGGCTTGCGAGCCTCCACATCGGAAAGATTCAGGCGGATCCGTTCCAGCCGGCAAGTTGGTTTTTCTCCGCCTAGAATTCCCTCTTTATACCCCAGTATTTCCGGCAAATCGATTTCCACCCATTGCAGCGCTGGTGGCAACTGCATCCGATACGGCCGCGCATCCAGACCGGCGGCCAGATTTATCACCATGTCCGCGCCCTGCTGAATTTCTCGTAAAATAAATTGATCGAAGAGATAGGTTCGGGCTACCCACGCCCACGCGTAACTGTTTCCCTCCGGCAACGTGTTCGCGATATCCACGCCAAGCGCTCCCGCAAGCCGTGCGGCGTAGGGATCACGGAACAGTGCATCGGGACGAAGTGTTTCGTTCGCGCGAAACACTGCTGCCCATCGCGCGGTGTCTGAAATATTGCGAACTACCATGGCCGGCTCGGACATAGTTCAATGGATGGAATCGCGAACACGACTTAAAGTTCGTACTCCGTAATTATACCGTGCCGCTCTTCGCGATAATTGCTATTAATATTCCAGAGAAAAGCAAATGGCAAAAATCAGCGCTGGATTGCTCATGTACAGAGAACGAAACGGCCAGATCGAAGTGCTGCTGGTACATCTCGGCGGGCCATTCTGGAAAAACAGGGATCGCGAGGCCTGGTTCGTCCCCAAGGGAGAAATTAATCCCGGCGAAGACTTGCTTGATGCCGCGAAACGCGAATTTCAGGAAGAGACCAGACTCGTTCCACGCGGTGATTTTTTATCTCTCGGCAGTGTGAAACACAAAAGCGGCAAAACTGTGCATGCTTGGGCGTTCGCCGGCGATTGCGATCCTTCTTCTTTGAAGAGCACCACATTTGAGATTGAATGGCCGCCAAAATCCGGAAGGATGTCCACATTTCCAGAAATTGATCGACACAGTTTCTTCACCTTTGAAGACGCAAGGGACAAAATGCATCCGGCCGAATTTGAATTTCTCTCCCGGCTTAAAAAGTCTCTCCAGGATAACAACCAGCGGGCCGGATTGATTTAAACAATCGTGCGGAACACAGTTGCAGCCCTCTGGTTTCTCCTCCCAGGTTAGAAATTTTGACGGTTGACTTCGACGATGCAGTTCGGTATTACCAGCAGACGCGCCCTTTTATATGTGGGGCGCCAACCGTTAGGAAAGGCTCAAGGAGGACTTATGGCAAACAATGTTCGGGCGATCCCCGAAGGCTATCACTCGATTACTCCCGCACTCACTTGCAGAGACGCCGCCAAGGCTATCGATTTTTACAAGAAAGCGTTGGGGGCAAAAGAAATTAACCGCATGGAAGGCCCGGGCGGAAAGATTGGGCACGCTGAAATGCAGATCGGCGACTCAAAATTCATGCTAAGCGATGAATTTCCATCGATGGCGTCCGCACCTGACCCGAATTCAAAGTCGGCGCCCTCCAGCTATCTGTTCATCTACACTGAGGATGTGGACACGGCATTCAACAAAGCGGTTTCCGCCGGCTGCAAGGTCACCATGCCGTTGCAGAATCAATTCTGGGGCGATCGCTACGGCAGACTAGCCGATCCCTTCGGCCATCATTGGGGCCTGGCACAACATGTGGAAGATGTTGCGCCGGAAGAGATGGAGCGCCGCGCCAAGGAATGGCAGGAAAAAATGGCCAAGTCCGCCGGCGCTCATAACTAGTCTTAAACAATTCGTGTTTTGACATCGGCTCAATAACAAATTAGTTTTATTCGGGAATGCGCCCAACGTTAAATCATAAACGTTGGGCGCATTTCCATTTGTGGGCCGATCGATTCGCGCTCTTTGTTATTAATTATTTCGCGGTGGCCGGTTCATCTATCGCCGGTTCGTTCGATGCGAAATGTAAAGCAGCCGGCCGTGGTGCTGTTCACCTGCAAATAATCGACTTCGCGGTTTGAAAACAGCCGCTCGATAGCGGGCCCGAATTCTCCATTGGTAACATATTCTTGTGTGATCAGCCTTCGGCCACGCGCATAAGCCTCAAGCGTGCGCGCGCTTCCGCGAAGTTCTTCGGGAAAACCGCCGTGCTCTTCGTATCGGGAACATTCTTTTGCGTGCACGTAAACCGGCCCAGGCTGCGGCAGCTTTTCCATCCCGGTGAATCGGTCATACGTGAACAAGATGGCTTCGTCCACTTGCGGCGTAATCAGCCGCAAGCAATGACGGCATGGCGCCGCTTCGCTTGCTAACTCCTTATGCGCCGGAAATCCATAGACCGGCGCGCGCATAGTGCGGCGAACTGTGTCGGCGATTTCTGTAGAGATGGCAACAATTTTGTTTGGCATCACGATTCCTCGCTTGTTGGCCTGAAATCTCGAGCAGACCAGTTAGAGTTTGCAATGCTCCATTTGAAGCCTGGTCGTGTGTGCCGTTCTATCCGTTTTCCGCGTTCAAACAACATCGAAACGAACAATCGGCTATTTTTTACTCTGAAGATTAGACACCTAGACACCCTGGTGCGAGGCATCAGGGCGGTAAACTCACGCCATCGCGGTGGTTTCCCCAGGGACATGCGCAGCCGGCGCGGAAACGCGCACGATACGGAAAATGTTAACAACCACAATCACCACTCCCAAAATGACCGCTATCGGAAACATCCTTGCCATCCAGAGATTGATCAGCGTCAACAGTTGAACACTCTTTTCCGGGGGGATACTTGCGCCGGAAAATTCAGCCAGGAGATTGGCTTTCAAAAGCCAGCAGAAAAATATGGAACCCGCCATGTCCGTAACAAGTCGAATCGCGGCGCGAGGTGCCGTCCAGTAGGGCCGCGCAAGGTTGGCAACAGCAAGCCCGATGTTGACAAATGCAATGAGCAAAAACCCCCAAAAGAAATACCTCCAGGGGGCCGGCGCTAGCGCAATTCGTAAATTCACCTGGTTCAGCACCACACCCGATGACATATTTGCCGTCCACCACAGGCAGAAAATCATGTTGGCAGCCAATTCAACGATGGAATTGAATCGTGAAATTACGTTCGGATTGTTTACAGGTGGCAGCTTACGCGGGTTCCATTCTTCCAAAAAATGAGACTTGCGCTGCACTCGTTCCAGGATGGCGAAGACCAGCGTCACCGTCCCGGCCGCTAGAAAGGCGGTGCCCCATAACTGTGCCCACAACGAGCCCAATATCTCAACCCAGGAGTGACTAGCGAATTTCGCAGCGTACCCGGAATTGAAAATTAACAAGGCGATCCATGTCACTGTCCACGGCACCAGATAACACAGCATGACAATTTTCAGCACCAGGCGATAAATCGGAAACAGCACTGGCCCGATCAATTGCTCCTGTGGCAAATAGCGATTGGCCACCAGTATCGGCCGGCCCCGCTGTTTGAGAATCGACTCGAGTTCCACTTCATTCAGTTTGCGGCCGAGCTCGGCTTCCTTCTCATCAATCTGAGAACGGATGTCCTCAGACAACTCCGCGATGATGTCTTCCTTCTGTTCCTTGGGCAGCCAAAATTTAACGGCTTGCAAATACCGTTCGAGAAGTTGCATGACCATACTCCTTCAAGATCGAATTTATTGAGGAATCCATACTTCGCCACTCTGCCAGCAACTGCTCCAGGATCTGTTTGCCCGCCACGGTGAGCTGATAAAAACGCTTGTTACGCTTTTGTTCTTCGCGCCATTTGCTTTTTAGAAGACCCTGGCTTTCCAAACGCCGAAGCAGCGGGTACAACGTGCCTTCGTCAATCTCCATGCCATGGTCAGCCATGATTTTTCGCAGCGTGTAGCCGTACTGTTCTGAGTGCAAAGCCGCCAGGACCGCCACGACCAGGCCTCCACGCCGCAGTTCGAGACGGAGATTGTCGAAGTTTTCTGAGCTCATAAATGTACAATGCGCGGCATAGGATGTGACATATACTGTGTTTACCATAGTATGTTGTCAAGTCCTTTTTGAACAATTTTGTGTACCCGTCAGCGACGATTACGGCGTTTTGAACGCGAAGGCTTGGAACGATGCGGCTTCAGAAGAGAATCGCGAATCTTTTTAGGGAGCTTGGCAACGATGATGTCGTAGGAGTCCCGCACCAGCGTCGCCAATTCGGCGGAAGAAAGCGCGTCTTTAGTTTCGAGTGCGACCCATTGCGCTCGAGCGAGGTAAGGAGCTGGAATAATACCCGGCCGCTCAGTTAGGTCACAGAAATTTTCCGGAGAAGCTTTAAACGAAAGCCACACGGGAGCTGGCTCCAGAACCGCGTGAGCGAACATCTTGCCCGCAACCTTGAAGGTCAGATCGCTGCCCCAGATCACATGTTCCGTGACGGCCGGAAAAGAAAGGCAAAGGTCGCGGATCCAACTGGCATCCATAACGCGAATCTAAGAGAAAACTCAGTAGGCGACAACAATTTGTTTATTTCGTCAGGATTTTGTATTGCGCCGGAGTAAGCGGAACGACGGAAAGCCGTCCTTGCCGTACCAGTGGCGAATCCTCGAACAGCGAATCCGCTTTCATCTCCGCCAAGGAAACCGGACGTTTGATCGGTGGACCTGCTTTGATCGTGATGATGGGATTTTTAGGATCGTCATTATTAACCGACACCACTGTGGCCGTCCCTACGGCGCTCTTGACGTCGCCAGTTTCGTAAATGATTAACTTTGTTCCTGGCTTCATCTCCCGGAGATTTCTTAGCGCCACGGGATTGGACACGCCGTCCCATTCGGTGACGGAATCGCGCTGCAAATCCGCGAACGAATATCCCGTAGGTTCTGTTTTTAGCAGGTAAAAGTCGGAAGCCATTAGTTATAACCTCTGTTAAGAGGCACTATTCTAGCGGTTCCTCTTTAATTTATCGTAGAAAAATTGTTGGCGACGATTAAACGGAAGGCAGCAATATCCGAACGTTGCGCTCGCGCGACAAAACTATTCGCTTTAGCGCAGCTCGCGAATGATTTCGCGCGCGGCGTTGGCGCCCGATGCTCCGGTAAGGCCATTGCCCGGATGCGTTCCAGAGCCACACAAGAATAAGCCGCGAATCGGAGTTTTGTAGCGCGCCCAATCCAGAACCGGGCGCATAGTGAAAAGCTGATCCAGCGCCAGCTCCCCATGGAAAATCTGCCCGCCGGTGAAACCATAGGTGGTCTCCAGATCCTGCGGCGTAATAACCTGCGAGGCTTCCACACGCTCGGCAAAATTTGGGGAGTATGCGGCAATTGTTTTGATCACCGTTTCGCCTAGATCATCACGCCGCGCGTCCCAATTTCCATTTTTCAATTTGTACGGCGCGAACTGCACGTAGGCCGACAGAACATGCTTACCCTCGGGCGCAAGAGACGGATCGAGAAGTGTCGGAATCGTGAGATCGAGATAAGGAGCGTCCGAAAATTCTCCATACTTCGAAGAGTCAAACGCACGTTCCAGATAATCGATTTCCGGTCCAATGTGAATACGCCCGGAAAGCGCCTGACGAAAACCGTCCGCTCCGACGGCGCCGGCAAGCGAAGGAAAAATTGGCAGATCATTGAGGGCTAAATTCACTTTAGCAACCGTACCGTTGGCGCGTATATTGCGGATGCGCAAAGCGAAAGTGGGATCGAGTTGCGACGGATCCATCAGCTGGAAAAATGTGCGTTTGGGATCGACGCCCGAGACGATGGCCTCAACGGCAATTTCATCTCCGTCAGCGAGCACCACGCCGGCAACAGCGCCATTTTTTATTCGGATGTGCAGCACTTCCGCGTTGGTGCGAATTTCCGCTCCGGCCTGCTTGGCTGCTTCGGCAAGTGCGTGCGTGAAGGTGCCCAGACCACCGCGAGAAAACGCGGCCGAGCCAACCGGATGAGCATCCGCTGCCGCGCGCAGAAGCAGTACCGCAGTAGAGCCCGCAGACCACGGTCCTAAAGCTGTTCCAAAAATTCCACGAGCGGCTATCACCGCGCGTAATAATTCTGTCTCGAAAAATTCCGCGACAAAATCCGCCACGGCCATGGGTCCCCAGCGCAACAAATCGAAAATACCGTGCTTGCCCAAACCGCGAACACCACGCCCGGTCTTCAGCAGGTTCCACAGATCTTCCGCCGAAGGCTTGTCGATAGACTGGCGGGGTGATATTAGAGAGCTGCGCAAAGACGTTGGAAATTTTCGCGAGTGAAGCTGCGAACTCCGTATATTTTGCGGCGTCCTTTGCCGACAAGCGAGCGATGCCGCCGCCAGTCTTGGCCTGGATCGTCGTAGAACAGCAGCGATTCGCCATTGAGCGCGGGGGCAAAAACGCGCGGGTCAGGGCGAAGAATTTCGCAATTAAAGTTTTCAACTTTTAAGTCGCGGGCCACATCCGGCCGCAATGGACCAAGCGTATGCGCTAATGTTGAAGCGCGGTACCCGGGATGAAACTCTTCCGTGACGGCTCCGCCGCCTACAATTTCACGCCGCTCCAGGATAACCGGCTTGAATCCGCCTTTGGCCAGATAAAACGCAGCGATGAGCGCGTTGTGGCCACCGCCGATGAATGCTACACGCTGTCCAATGGGCATTTCAGTTGTGCTCTTTGGCGGAACGCGCGGCTGCTGATGCTGCCGGCTCAGTCGAAGACTGCGCGCCTTTTGTCACGCCATTTCTTGTCTGGCGTAGCACGGCGGGCTTTTTCCATTCTTTCAGAATGACTTGGCTGGCAATGCGTCCGTTGGCGCCCATGATGCCGCCGCCCGGATGCGTTGCAGAACCGCACATATAAAGGTTATCGACCGGAGTGCGGTAATAAGCCCAACCGGCTACCGGACGCAGAAAAAATAATTGCTCCAGCGAAAGTTCGCCCTGAAAAATATTTCCTTGCGTCAGGCCAAATTCGCGTTCCAGATCGAGCGGCGTAAGAATCTGGCGCCCGACAATAATGTCTTTAATATTGGGAGCATATTCGGCGATCGTATCGATCACATTATCGCCAAAAGCTTCGCGTTGTTCGTCCCACGTGCCTTCCGCGAGCTTGTAAGGCGCATATTGCACGAAACAGGAGAGAACATGTTTCCCCGGAGGCGCAACGCTCGGATCGGTCAAGCTTGGGATCACCATATCGATATAAGGACGGCGCGAATAGTGACCGTACTTGGCATCGTCGTAAGCGCGCTCCATATATTCCATGCTGGGAGAAATGGAAATCGCGCCGCGAAGATGCGCTCCATCGCCGGGCAGAGATTTAAATTCCGGCAGCGCATCCAGCGCGATGTTTACTTTGCCGGATGAGCCACGGAATTTGTAGCGCCGCACGCCTTCCAGAAAATCGGCAGGCAACTCCGAAGGTTCCAGGAATTTTTCGAACGTGAGATGCGGATCCACGCTGGAAGATATTACGTTGGCGGTAATTTCTTCTCCGGATTGCAGGACAACTCCCGCCGCGCGACCTTCTTTGACCACAATTTTCCCTACTGGAGCTTTGGTGCGAATTTCGACCCCGGCCTCGCGCGCCGCTGCGGCTATGGCGTTGGAAATCGCGCCCGTTCCTCCACGGCTGAATCCCCAGGAACGAAACGCTCCGTCAATCTCACCCATGTAGTGATGCAGCAGGACATATGCGGTCCCCGGCGAGCGGATGCCCAGAAAAGTGCCGATAATTCCAGACGCGGACATGGTGGCCTTGAGCACGTCCGTTTCGAACCACTGATCCAGAAAATCCGCGGAACTCATGGTCATCAACTGAATCAGCGTGTAACGCTCGTCGGAAGATAGTTCGCGAAAACGCTGCATCAGAAAGTGCAATTGCTTCAGATCACGCGGATTCAGCGTCGTCGGATCGGGCGGCACCATGGAAAGCAGGGGCTTCACAAAGCGGCACATCGGCGTCATCATCTTCGAAAATTCGTCGTATGCTTCGGCGTCGACGCGCGAGTGACGCCGAATTTCGCGGACGGATTTGGCATGATCGTTCATGCGCCACAGATGATTGCCATCAGGCATCGGCGAAAACGTGCCATCCAACGGAAGAATTTCAAGTCCATGGCGAGGAAGATCGAGCTCACGAATAATTTCGGGGCGCAACAAGTGAGACCACATAGGAGCATTCCGAGAAAAGAAAGCCCGGAATGATTTCTTCGGTAACCGCAGCCCCGCCGAGCACGTGCCGGCGTTCCAGAACCAAAACTTTTTTCCCCGCCTTCGCCAGATAGGCAGCGTTGACCAAGCCGTTGTGACCGCCGCCAATGACGATCACGTCGTAATGCTGCGTCATTTTGTTAAAGCTCCGTAAACATAGAGCGCGAGGAATCGACAAATGGCGCGATCGCAATGCGCGCAAGTGAATGTAAGAAGGCTGAGGAAAGCAAAAGGCATTCTACTGGCAGCGGCAATGCGGCACAAGTCGCGCGACAATTATCCGCATGAAGTTCACGCCATAGGTCATCGCGTATACTGCAAAGCATCATCGGTGCGGCGCATACTCAGGCGAGTATCTAGTGAGCAAAATAATTTCGGTAAATGTTGGGTTGCCGCGTGACGTCGTCTGGCACGGACGCGACGTCACTACTGGCATATTCAAAGAGCCGGTTGAGGGCCGCGTCTTTTTGCGCAAATTGGATCTCGATGGCGACCGCCAAGCCGACCTCACCGTGCATGGCGGCAAATACAAAGCCGTATATTGCTATCCGCTGGAACACTATGCGTATTGGAAAAAAGAATTGCCCGGATACGATTTGAAGATGGGAAATTTTGGCGAGAATTTCACTACCGAAGGGTTACTGGAAGATTCCGTCCATCTCGGCGATCGATTTTCGATTGGCTCAGCAGAGGTAGTGGTGACCCAGCCCCGCCTGCCTTGCTACAAACTGGGTATCCGATTTCAGTCGGACGCCATGGTGAAGCGTTTCCTGGCCAGCAAACGCTCTGGCTTTTATTTTGCGGTGGCGCGCGAGGGCGAAGTTGGAGCGGGAGATGAGATCAAAGAAGTGTCGCGCGATCCCAACCACGTTTCGATTTCAGAAATTAATCGCTTGTACTTCGCGAACGACCTACAAAGATGCAGACATTGAGGTAGTTCGACGCGCCTTGCAGGTCGCGGTTTTTCCTGAAAGCTGGAAGGAAGATTTTCGCGCCCGGTTACCCGATTGAGTTCAGTTAGTAATGAAGGTCACGGGCGAATAAAAACAACTCACCTGCGCAAGCGCCTTGCGGCTGCGCTGAACCAACACCTATAATTCAATAGTTTCGTAACAAACTACGTTTTTTGCGGCGCGTACTTTTGCGCCGCGGTCACTGGAGGGCTTGTGCCGGTTGGTACTGCGTTTCACGAGAGAACCCTCGCGCTGTGCGAGAGCCTGAATTACCGCGAATGGTCCGGCTACTACACCGTCAGCGTATATGAAATGCATCACGAGCATGAATACAATGCCATCCGCAATTCCGCGGCGTTGATCGATATTTCTCCGCTGTTCAAATACAAAGTAACCGGCAAAGACGCGACAAAATTCGTGAATCGCGTGATTTCGAGGGATATCAATAAAGTCGCGATCGATCAGGTAATTTATTGCTGCTGGTGCGATCCCGAAGGCAAAGTCATCGATGACGGCACCATCACGCGGCTGGCCGAAAACGAGTATCGCTGGACGGCTGCGGATCCCAGTTTGCGATGGTTTCAACAAAATGCGCTGGGCCTGAGCGTACGAATCGAAGATATTACCGAACAGGTCGCCGCACTTGCGCTGCAAGGACCGACGTCCGGAAGATTGCTAAACGCCGTAGCTGAAGCAGATGTTACGCAATCTGAAATATTTTCGCGTGACGCATGGAAAAATCGCCGGCGTGCCGGTGGACATTTCGCGCACTGGATATACCGGCGACCTGGGATTCGAAATCTGGATGCCCTGGCGCGACGCGGTGAAAGTTTGGGACGAGTTGAATTCCAAGGGCAAGGCGTTTGATATTCATCCAGCCGGAATGATTGCGCTGGACATCGCGCGCATCGAGGCCGGCCTTATTCTGATTGAGGTCGACTACACCTCCAGCAAGAAAGCGTTGATCGATGCACAGAAATTTTCTCCCGCGGAAATTGGCCTGGGCAAGCTGGTTGACCTGAAGAAAGAAACTTTCGTCGGACGCGAAGCTCTGGCGCGCGAGGCCAAGAAAGGCGCGGATCGCGCGCTGGTGGGTCTCGAAATTAATTGGAATGAAGTGGAATCGTTGTACGACAAAGTCGGCATGGCGCCGCAGGTGCCAAGCATGGCCTCTCGCACAGCGGTGCCGGTTTATCGCGGCGGGCGAGTCGTAGGCAAGGCCACATCCACAACATGGTCGCCGACGCTTAAGAAAATGATTGCGCTGGCTTGCGTGAATCGCGAGAACTCCTCCGTGGGTACGACACTGAATATGGAAATCACCGTCGAAGCCGTGCGGCACACCGTGTCGGCAAAAATCGTGCCGCTGCCGTTTTTTAATCCTGCCCGTAAAACGGCAGTGCCGGTGATTTGAGCGCGGCGCGTTTATCCCGCGCGTCCTTGCGAAATTTCCAAGACCGTATTCACTCATTCAGGCGATTGTATTTTTTCAATACCGCGCGCAGGCGGTCATGCGGAAGCGCGATCACTTTATGATTTTCGATGCCCGTCATGGTTTCGGCTGCAACCATGGCATTGATGATGGCTTCTTCGGTGGCTTGCACGGTAGCAGCAAAGATCGGCTCAATTTTTTCATTGGGCAACATTTTCAAATCCACCACGTGGTCCGCAAAACCGGCCCCGGGATTGGCGGTTGAAAAAGCGATAAAAATATCGCCGGAACCATTCCCGGAAATGCTTCCATCGCGGCCGAGGCCCAGAGTTACGCGGCGAGCAACGCGCTTCAATTGATGAGCCACCAGGGGCGCATCCGTGGCGACCACCACGATGATGGAACCGCGATCCAGTTCATTAAATGCGGTCGAAGCGTAGGCACGATCTTCTGGAATTTCTTTGCCCACCGGAACGCCCGCAATGCGCAGATTCGGGCGTGATCCATAATTGCACTGCACTAACACGCCGACAGTGTAGCCGCCGAATTTCGCATCAAGCTTTCGCGACGACGTGCCAATGCCACCTTTGAATTCATTGCAGACCATCCCGGTGCCACCGCCGACGTTCCCTTCTGTCACTGGCCCGGACGATGCCGAATCGATCGCGTGAAAAGCATCAGCAGGTTTGACGTGAAAACCGTTGATGTCATTGAGCCAGCCGTCCCACGTTTCCGCGACCACCGGCAGCGACCACCAATACCCCGCGGGATCAGGCTGGCCGTGCGCAACGCGCCACTGAATTACCGAATCGCGCACGACTCCGACGCTGTGTGTGTTGGTGATCATCACCGGACCTTCTAGAAAACCGGATTCCTCCACCCAAGTCGTGCCGGTCATTTCTCCGTTGCCGTTTTCGGTAAACCAGCCGGCAAAAACTGGATTACTCATGGACTCCAGACCGCGCGGCAAAACGGCAGTGACACCGGTGCGCACTGGACCTTTGCCGATCTGTAATTTTCCTTCGCCGGAAATAAGTGTGGTGTGACCGACGGTCACGCCGGCAACATCGGTAATGGCGTTGAGCGGACCGGGCGTTCCGTCAAAAGGAACACCAAGATCGCGGGCGCGCGGTTTAGCTTTTTCCCGAACTTTATCCTGAGCGCCGAGCGCGACACGTGAACAAAACAGAAGCAAAAAACGAGATCAGAATTCTGGAATTACGCCGCATGATCAAAAGTTATCTCCGGGACTGAGAGAACGGAACGCAGATTGAAACAGTAATGCAACGCTCGCTGAAAGAGAAGAAGGATTCCAGGTGAACTCTAACAATGGTTGGTCCCAGATTCTCAAATTAAGATGGAAACACTTTGGTCAGCGCGAATTGAATTGCCCGCGCAATGAGTGCAGATTCTTCGGCTTTCAAAATAAATGGCGGAGCCAGCAGAATGTGATCGCCGCGTAGGCCATCGACACACCCTTGCGTGGGATAGGTAAGCACGTTTTCTTCGATAGCAGCCTGACGGATGCGCTCGGCAATATTTTGCGAGGGTGGAAACGGTTCGCGGGACGCTTTTTCTCTCACGAATTCGATGCCGATTAATAAGCCCATCCCGCGAATATCACCGACATTCGGGTGTGATCGCAAAGGCTCCAGGTCGCCGAATAGAGTTTTTGAAATTGACGCCACTCGTTCGAACAATTTGTGGGCTTCCAGGTAGTCAAGCACCGCATTGCCAGCCGCAGTGCAGACCGGATGCGCCTGATAGGTGAAACCGTGCTGGAAGATTCCAGAGCCGCGTTCGAATGCTTCGACGATGCGCGCGGAAACCATAACAGCGCCGAGCGGTGCGTAACCACTGGCGATTCCCTTCCCCACCAGAATCATGTCCGGTTCCACGTTCCAATGTTGAATGGCGAAAGGTTTCGCGGTCCGGCCCATTCCCGACATTATTTCGTCGGCGATTAGAAGAATTCTATTGTCACGGCAAATTTCTGCGATGCGCTCCATGTATCCAACGCTCGGTACAGCCGCACCAAGAGTCGCGCCAACCACCGGTTCAAAAATAAATGCCGCTGAGGAACTGCCATGTGAGCCGCGGAGAAATTTCTCCAGATCGTTAGCACTGGCCAGACCGTATTCTTCATCCTTTAAATCGCCAGGACGACGATATGGGAAACACTCGGAGACGTGCCCCCATTCAGAGAGCAATGGCTGATAAGGAGCGCGCCGCGCGACATTGCCGCTGACAGTCATCGCCCCGAGGGTGCTGCCATGGTAGCTCTGCCGGCGCGAAATCACCCCGTAGCGTTGCGGCTGGCCGGACTCCAAATGATATTGCCGCGCAAGCTTGATGGCTGTCTCGGTGGCTTCTGAACCGCCGGACGTGAAGTAAACGCGGCCGCCATTCTGAAAATTTGGAGGCGCAAGTTGTAAAAGGCGGGCGGCAAGTTTCTCGGCCGGCTCAGAATGGAATTGCGAAGTATGCGCGAAGGCAATCTGCGATGACTGCTCGGCCATGGCCCGGCCAATTTCCGCGACGCCATGCCCAATGTTGACCACCGCGGCTTGGCCGGCCGCATCAAGAAAACGCCGTCCATCTGAGGAAATGATCCAGCAGCCTTCCCCTCGAACGGCGACGGGATAATCCCTTTTAAAATTTCGCGGGAAGATGCTGGAGCCGCTCGCCATGTGGATTGGTACGAAATTGTAACAGACGGAAGACTGGACATGAGCCGCTGATGATCGCGCTAGCGATATCGGTAGTTGTGCTACGCTGGCAGCGTTTTTCGCTGGCTGAAGATTTAGCGCTTCGCACAATTGCGAAAATTTCGGAAATGGAGAGGCATTGGGGGCCGAGTCTTCCAGTGGTTTGGTTCGCACCATCGGCCGCTGGAGTCTGTCGGCATTAATCGTAAATTCGATAATCGGCGGCGGTATCTTTGGTCTTGCCCAGCGTGGTTGCAGGCCGACTGGGAAAGTATGCCCCTCTCGCGTATTTGGTGGCGGCCGCAGGCATCGCGTTGGTTGCCGCATGCCTCGGCGAAGTCGCTTCGCAATTCAGCGAAACCGGCGGCCCTTATCTTTACGCGCGGATGGCGCTCGGAAGATTCTGGGGAATTCAAATCGCCTGGATGACGTGGTTGTCGCGACTTGCCGCGGCCTCCGGCACTGCCAATCTTTTTGCCACTTATCTTGCGGAATTCTTTCCACGCGCGGTGCAGCCGGTGTATCGCGTGACGATTCTGTCCGCATTGATCGGACTGCTGGCGATAATCAATTATCGTGGAGTGCGATCGGCGACGCGAGTCAGCGATTTTCTAACCAGCATAAAAATATTTCTTTTGCTGATGTTTATTGGCGCCGGGCTGGGATGGTTGATCGCACATGGCCAGGTTGTTGCCAGCGCCGTTGCCCCACTCCGTAACGCTGCAGGATTGGCTAGGCGCTGTTTTAGTGCTGGTTTTTGCTTACGGCGGATTTGAAGCGGTTTTTTTCGCCAGCGGGGAAACGCGCGATCCGCGCAAAGATTCGGCTGTAGCGCTCTTTTACGCGCTGACGCTAGTGACGGTGATTTACACCTCGGTGCAAGTGGTCATCAACGGCACGCTGGCCAACCCTACTGCGACCGAGCGCCCTCTTGCGGAATCGGCGCGCCACATTTTTGGGAACGGCGCTGCGGCAGCGATTGCCTGCGGGGCGTTAGTCTCCATCTACGGATATTTGGGCGCCAATATGTTGCATACTCCGCGATTAACGTTCGCACTGGCAGAGCGCGGGGATTTTCCGCGATTTTTTGCGGCCGTGCATCCCAAATTTCGCACACCGCACGTGTCTATCATCGTTTACACGATTTTGCTGCTTGCCTTCACGGTGGTAGGAAATTTTCGATGGAATATTACCCTTTCCGCGGTGGCAAGATTGCTGACTTATGCCTCATTTGCCGTGGCGCTGCTGGTGTTGCGAAAAAAGCGTCCCGAAGCGGATGCGTTTCGCCTTCGTGGTGGTCCTCTCATCGCGATACTGACACTGGCGTTTTGCGTGGTGTTATTTATGCAGACGCCGCTCAGCAATTTGTCCGTCGTTATCGGGGTCATCGCCATCGCGGCGCTGAACTGGCTGCTGGTGCGCAATAACGACGCGAGCCGGCATGCAGACGCATAGTCCAAATTGGCGAAACTCTTTTTCAGATCATGCATTTTCGTGTGGAACTCTTGCGGCCGTCCGCGTGAGAGGATTCTGTTATTCGCGCGTTTGCGAAGATCGGAGCGATCTAGTTATGACCATGACGCGTACTGGCGACGCCTGGATGCCGGCGGACGAATACGGCCGAGCTCTGCCGAATTTCTCGGTAAATCTGCTGGTGCGAGACTTATCCCGGTCGCTTTCTTTTTATCAACAAGTGTTGGGAGCCACGGTCCGTTATAGCGACACCGATTTCGCGGCGCTGGTGTTGAATGGTGTGGACTTCATGCTGCACGCTGACCACACCTATGACCATCATCCCCTGCATACGCGACTGCAAGACCGAAGGAAAACGCGGCACCGGAGCCGAACTTCGCGTGATGGGCATCGACCCGGACAGTTTGCAAAAGCGTGCGGAGGCAGCAGGCGCAATCATCCTTCAGCCCGTGGCGGATTTTCCGCATGGATGGCGCGACGTAATCCTGGAAGATCCCGACGGCTATATTTGGGCGGTAGGCGTACCGTTGAACAAGTAATTCACAGCGAAGCTGATAAACCCATTAGACTTACTGCGGCACACATTGCATTGCACATAAACGAAGGTTCAAGAAAAATTTGTCTCGATCCCTTGGCATCGGGCATGAATCGTGACACTATCCAAAGCCCTGCAAGGCAAATTTCCAAAGTCACTCATAAGGAGAAACGCATGAACCTGGCGGCGCTGCGGTGCGGATTCGTGGCGGTGGTACTGAGCGGCGCGGGTCTAGCCATATTCGCGCAAGACACCGCCAGCAAACGGCCCATCACCTTTGACGATTTAAGAAGTATGCATCGCGTCGCGAGCCCAACAGTTTCACCCGACGGGAAATGGATAGCGTATTCCGTAGCGACTCCAGACATGGATGCCAATCGCAACGCCAGCAATATCTGGGCGGTGCCTGCAACTGGTGGCGCGGCAATACAACTGACGCAGAGCGGCCACGATTCCGCTCCAGCATGGTCGCCGGACAGCAAAACGCTGGCATTTATTTCTTCGCGCGACGGAAATTCCCAGGTTTACGTGCTGTCGATGGAAGGCGGCGAAAGCCATGCGATTACGCATATAGCGGGCGGCGCCGATTTGGTGAAATGGTCGCCAGACGGGTCGACCATCGCTTTTACATCGTCAGTTTACGTCGATTGCAAGGACGATGCGTGCAACAGCGCGCGCGACGCGGAGAAAGAAAAAAACAAAGTCAAAGCGCGAGTGTACGAGCAGCTTTTATATCGCCATTGGACGCATTGGTCGGAAGGAAAGCGCAGCCATTTATTTGTTGCCCCAGCGGATGGCAGCGGAACGCCGCGAGATTTGACCGCCGGCGCAAATTACGACGTGCCTCCCGACGAACGCGGCGGGCCGGACGATATAAATTTTTCGCCGGACGGAAAAGAGATTTGCTTTACCGCCGTGCCGGACAAGGTCGAAGCGCTCAGTACCAATGGAGAATTGTTTATCGTTCCGGTCACCGGCGGCGAAGCGAAAAAAATCACCACAAATGCGGGATTCGATGGCAATCCGGTGTATTCGCCGGACGGGAATTACATCGCCTACCACGCGCAGTTGACCCCGGGATACGAGGCCGACCGCTGGCGGGTGATGCGCTATGACCGGCACACGGAAAAAACTGAAGATTTGACCGAGAAATTTGATCGCAGCGCGGAAGGGCTGGCGTGGTCCCCGGATAGCAAAATGATTTACTTCACAGCCGAAAACGAAACACTTTCCCCGATTTATGCGCTCGACGCACGCGGTGGAGCGGAGCCGAAAAAAATTGTCGCTGAAGGATTCAACACCGCGGTGTCGATCAGCCGCGATGGGAAGATCATGGCGTTCGAACGCACCAGCCTGACCATGCCGGCCGAAGTTTTTGTGGCGACGGGCGAGGGAGCGAATGCCCAGCAAGTGACGCATCACAATGACGCTTTGTTGGCTCAAGCTAGATATGCATGCGCCGGAAACATTCTGGTTTGAAGGTGCCGGCGGTTCGCGCGTACAGGCCATGCTCCTTCGGCCGCCAAAATTTAACGCCACCAAAAAATATCCGCTGCTGGTGTTGCTCCATGGCGGACCACAAACGATGTGGTCGAATGCCTGGGGTTATCGATGGAATGCTCAGGTATTTTCCGCCGCGGGTTACGTGACCCTGATGATCAATCGCCACGGATCAACCGGCTATGGTCAGAAATTCACCGATGAAATCACCAATGATTGGGGTGGCCAAGCCTACACCGATGTGATGAAGGGCGTGGATTACGCGCTGGCCAATAATAAATTTATCGATGGTTCGCGCATGGCCGCCGCCGGCGGTTCCTACGGCGGATTTATGGCCGACTGGATCGCCACGCATTCCGGACGCTTCAAAGCAATCATCAGCCACGCGGGCGTTTACGACCAGACCTCGATGTACGCTACCGAAGAGTTATGGTTTAACGAGCACGATATGCAGGGGACGCCATGGAGCAATCCGGAAAGCTACAAGAAGTGGTCGGCCTCCACGTTCGCGGCGGAATTGGGGAAATACAAAACGCCGACGCTGGTCATCGCCGGGGAAAATGATTTTCGTGTGCCGTACACGCAGTCCTTGGAATTTTTCAATACGCTGCAACGGGAAGGAGTACCGTCGAAGTTAGTAATCTTCCCGGACGAAGGCCACTGGGTGCTGAAGCCGCAGAATTCGCAATTCTGGTACAAAACTATTCCTCGATTGGCTGGCAACTTATTTAAAGTAAGCCCCCAATAAGCTGACCCGCTCAGGCCGTGGACAAGCGATGAAATGCGCGACGCGCGAACCGAAATAAATGGAAGATCAGAAACGCGGACAGAATCAACAGTGCGCCGACCACGATTGCGGTGGTCAGCGGATGAGCGCCGGCCATCCAGGTAAGCCACACGGCCAGCAAATCTTCGCCAAAACTTAAAATCCAATTGCTGAACGGTTCAGGACTGGTGTTTACAGCTGCGCGTGTGGAAGCTTTTGCGCTATGCGAAGTAAGCGCGACACCACCCGCAAGCAACGCGGCGGCCCAGCGCCATTCCGGTGATACGTCGCCAACCGATGCATAAGCCAGCAGCGCTGCGGCTGGCGGGCGAATAAATGTGTGGATGGCATCCCACACCGTGTCGATATACGGTACTTTGTCGGCGAAGAATTCGACAAAATACAGAAGCGCCGCAATTCCCAAAACCAGTGGATGCGAAAGAATCTGCCAGTGATTTGGAGAGATGAATAAAACCATAGCGCTGGAGAAGCCCGAGAGTGAGTATTGTGGCGTAGAGATTCAGACCGGATGAGTATCCGGTTCCCAGTACCGAGCCGAGCGCATTCAGGATATTCATGGCACGCCTGCCTAACGCGATTGGAGTTTAGCAAGCAGTACGTAGATGTTGTAGAGGGGGCAAGCAAATCGGCCGCCGCTGCAGCGCGGAGAATATGGTTCGGTCATGAAATCGTACAAGTTCAGATCTGCGCAAAAAAAGCTGGCCCGATAATCGGGCCAGCTTGATCGACATTTACAACCCACAACCTACAAGGAAACTAGGCCGATCCAGCTCCGCGGCTCTTGTCGCGCCGGGCGTTTTCGTCGCGCTGCGCGGCGTTGTCATCCGAAAAGGAGTTACCCCAATCGTTCACTTGCCGTTCCGCTTCATCTTTGGCGATACCGTAGCGCTCCTGAACTAACCCAACGAGCTGATCTTTCTTGCCGCTCAGCGTTTGCATATCGTTGTCTGTAAGTTTGCCCCATTTGGTTTTCGCTTTGCCTGCATACTGCTTCCACTTGCCTTCGATTTGATCCCAGTTCATTGACGCCTCCCTATTAGTTCGTTGCTGATTCAATCAAACAGCAAGGCACTTCCTAGAGCAGACCATACCGCTCGTGCTCAGCAAATACAGCGTTCGGTTGATATGCGCAGACTGGCTCTTGTAGGTTAGAATTGACCAACACTGGTACTTTATTGAGCGCTCGCAAACTCAAAAATCGAGCTACATTGCTACACGATGCAATCGCTCGAGCTAAAGGTTTCTAGGTATGGAGCCTTAGTTCCGGATAACGTACAAGTAACAGGCTCGCTGGAAACCTCATGTTTACTCCGGGGTATACGTGTGAGGAACCACCGCGGCACTACTACTTGGAAAGGTATCAAGAGTGCGGCGCTAACGGAAGGACGGTAAATGAACGGACGAATGCTCTTAGGTGTGGCCCTGATTGTGATTGGCATCATCGCGCTGGTGTATCAGGGTTTCACTTATACTACGCACAAGAAAGTGCTCGACATTGGTCCGATACAAGCGACTAAAGAAGAACACCAGACCATACCGGTTCCTCCCGTAATTGGCATCATTGCAGTAATCAGCGGAGTTGCGGTTCTAGCCCTGGGGCGCGGCAAGTAAAAATTCAAATTTAATGGAGGAAACAAAGATGAAGAAGTGGACAATTGCAATGGCCGGAGTGCTGGCGTTTTCAACGCTCGCAGTCGCAAGACCGGCCAGTGAAAAAGAAGAAAGAGAACGTATCGCAAACGCCGGACGAGTCGTGAAAGAGATTTTGGATGTGCCCGACAATATCCCGCAGGAGGTTTTAGACAAGGCGCGCTGCGTGGTGGTGTTGCCGTCGGTGGTCAAGGCTGCGTTCGTGGTCGGTGGCAGCTATGGCCGAGGCGTGATGGTTTGCCGCAGAGGCCACGACTACGCCGGCCCGTGGGGCGCGCCGGCAATGATGGCATTGGAAGGCGGCAGCGTGGGATTCCAGATCGGCGGAGAAGCGACCGACTTCGTAATCCTGGTGATGAACGACCGGGGGATGAGTAGCATGCTGCACAGCAAGGTAAAGCTCGGCGGCGACGCCAGCATAGCGGCGGGACCCAAGGGCCGCACTGCTTCGGCGGAATCGGACGTGACCCTGCGAGCGGAGATGTTGAGCTATTCTCGGTCTCGCGGAGCATTCGCCGGTGTATCGCTGGAAGGTTCGACTTTGCGCCCCGACGGCGGAGCCAATGAGAAGCTATACGGCAAGGGCGTAACCGCTGCGGAGATCGTTGAAGAAGGAAAGAGAGAAGGTCCTGAAGAGGGCCGTGTGCTCGTATCGCGCTTGCAACAGGCCTCGCCTCATCTAGTGAAGTAACGGCTTCACAAGAAACAAGTCTCGGAATGGCGAAAGGGCGGAAGGTTTCCGCCCTTTTGCTTTTTAACTTCGGCTGCGCACCTTAACGGTGGCCGCTAACAAAAATGCTAACTGTTTGTTAGCCTACAAAATCCTCAGTGGCTGCGTACACGGTCCTCTGTATTGTCCATTTGAAGTCAACCCACTACCTTCAAATTTGAGCTCCGGGAAGCAAAGCGGAGAAGTTCTTACTCTCGTAATTTCGACGTCCCCCCTGACCGAGAGTCAAATTTTAGGGATTGTTCGAGGAGCCGGCTAACATGAAAAACGAAGTGTTATCTTCGGAAGACAAACTGATCGCGATGGCCCGGCGTGGAAACCACGAAGCCTTCACGGAATTAGTGCAAAAGCACTCCGGCAAAATTTATGGCGTTTCGTTGCGCATGCTGAAGAACCGCGAAGATGCCGAGGATAACGTGCAAAATGTCTTGGTGAAGGCCTATTACAATATCGCCCGCTTCGAAGGCCAGTCACAGTTTTCCACCTGGCTGTTTCGCATCACCATCAACGAAGCGCTCATGAAATTACGCCGCCATAAGCCGGAACGGTTTGTGAATCCATCGGATACCGGGCAGGACAGCGGGACCTTTGCGAATTATCCCGAGATCGAAGACCAGCGTCAAAATCACGAACGCGAATACATCAACCGCGAGCTGGCAAGTAAAGCGTTGCAGTGTCTGAATCCTTCCCTTCGCCATACCTTCGTGCTGCAAAAAGCAGAAGGATGGACAAATCGCGAACTCGCCCGAGCCATGGGCATCACGGTAGAGACCGTGAAATCGCGGGTGTTCAGAGCGCGCACACGCTCGCGACGCCGCCTTGAAATGCTTGCCCGTACGCGGCCCTTGGCGGCATACAGCGCGTAGGTCAAATTACAAATTACTCGGATTCGGAGCCAGCTCTCAGACCGCGCTGGTTTCCAACGGCTTAGGCCCGCTGTCACACTGCTCAACTGGAATTGTAGCCCGTACGGCAGTGCCCCGAGCGCACCGCTCAACTTCCAGCGTTCCATCCAGTTCCGCCAGACGTTCTCTCATTCCCGCGAGACCCACCCCAGAAGCCCTGCCCGCGCTAAAGTGCATCAGAACCTCCGGCGAGATCCCGATGCCATCATCAATCACGGAAAGCACTATATGTCCCGTTGAGCAGGTGAGCACAACTTCTATAGACGTTGCGTTCGCGTGCCGGTGAACATTGGTCAAGGACTCCTGGATCACCCGAAACAATGCCAACTCCACTTCCTTTGGCAGACGGTTGGTGATGGGGTCGAGATGCAGGCTTACTTTTAGAGCGCTCCGTTGCGCAAACCCGTCCGCGTACCAGCGAATCGCTGATTCCAGCCCGACCTCATCCAACAGCGGGGGATGCAGCAGATGCGATATAGTTCTTACTTCCAACATGGAACGCTCGGCCAGGTCGATCGTTTCGGTCAACAGCTTTTCATGCGCGGGAGACAAATTGGCGCGAGTGCCCAGTAACTGCTCCAGATTGATTTTCAGTCCTACCAGATATTGCCCGACGCTGTCGTGCAATTCTCGAGCGATTCTGCGCCGCTCGGCATCCTGAAGATCGAGAATACGCGCGCTGAGTGCCCGCGACGAGCGCACGTTCTCGCGCTGGGTACGTTCCAGGTCCCGGGTTCTAACGATTTCTCTGCTTAGCAAACGAAAATTGTAAGCAAGAAATCCAAGCGCCGCGATTAACGCCAGCGTAAGAACAACCGAGGTGCGCCAAAACTCGAGATTCCAGGTGCCCAACCGCCGGCTTAGAAGATTAATTTCCTCTTCGTCCATGCGCCGTACTACGCGCTCCACTTCTGATTCTTGCGAGTCGAGTTCGCGGATGGCGGCTGATTTGCCGGGCGAGGCGGAATTTGGCTGTACGCCGGGCGCCATGACCCCTTGCAATTGTGCGACGTAATTCCGCGACAAAGACTCCAGCTCACTCAAACGTTCTTGCTGCCGCGCATTGTCAGCGGTTAGCTTGCGAAGATGTTCGGAAGCCTTGTCGATGTAATCGGAATGCTGACGGAAAAGCTGAAGCTCGGTTCCGTCCCCGGACCCGCTGTACGCCAGGGCACTGCCACGAATTTCAGCTAGCTGGGTGTGCAGATTCTGCAACTCACCGCGAACATCATACGTGTGCAACACCCAATTGGTGCTGTTATTGACCCCGCGTTGGGTCAGGAAAGCCGCCACTGCTATCACTGCAATGAAAATGAATCCCAACAAAACTGGAATCCGAGAAACGGGACCAGCAGAGTTCTGCGGCGGCGCTTTTTCGTTCGCAGCTAACGCGAGATTATCTTCGGCCATTGTTCTCCGAGCTGGAGGCAAACCGTAGCTTCAGGAAAGCTCGCTACACCTTTGATATATCACACGTGATAACAAAATCGAGCAATGCGCAGGTTTTGCTGGAATTCCAGGCAAAAAAAAACGAACCGGGAGCGAAGCTTACTAACCCCCGCTCCCGGGCGACAACTTAACGACGGGAAGAAGTGGCCTTTTGTCCCTTCACTTCCATTTCGTTGACTACCTGCTTGACGTTGGGCACGCCGTTGGCGACTTGTTCGATTGCCGAGCGGCGGTTCTGAGTCCCAGCGTCACCCTTTAGCGTAACCACGCCGTTTTTAACATCGTAGTGGACGCCCTTATCCAGTTTGCGTTTTACTAGCGCGGCATCGAGATTTTTGTCGATGGCTTTGTCGAGGTCGGAGTCCACGGCTTTCGCAGCGCTCTCATCTCCGGGAGGGCGAACCGCGACAGTGTTGGCTACTACCAGCCCGCCGGCTGCGGCCTTTGGTGAGCGATTCGGCTTGCGCCTTGTCGCTCTCAGAGGCCACCGTGCCAGACAGCGTGACCACCCCTTTATCGCGATCCTCACTAACGCTTACATCTTTGTAACCGGACTGATCCAGCGATCTGCGGACACTGTCCGTGACATCCGGCGATTTAGTCGGGGTGTCCGAGCAACCCAGCAAACCCCCAACCAACAGCACAGGAACGAGGGTCAACATTGATCTAAGCGATTTCATATCTCTCCTTGAATTAATTCCTACGCATTCAGCCGAGGTGTAACCACGCTTAATCCGTGAAGTCCGGCTGTGCGCGGTACTGTGACTCGCCTGCGCGTCAGCCTCAATCGGGGATTACACGTAGAATTGCGGGAGACTAAAGGTAAGAAAATCACCGATAAATTTAGACCGCGGCCGGGGATAGCTTCCAGACAGGTCAAACTGCAAAGGCCCTGCAGGGCTACCGTGTGCAGTCACTCCCGCGAAGGACACCGGCCGGCGGTATTGCGATCAATCTGCACAATACCCGTATCGCGTGTAGTGTAGAATCCAGTGAAGACCGTAGACCGGACATTTCTTTCTTAAAAAGTTTCTTAGCGTCCCCCGCAAACTCACCGAACAAATTGACCACCTACCGCGATGTACTGATTGTTCGCAATAGTGCGGTAAGCGATTCTGTTTTTTGTGTTTTAGTTTAAGGAGAAAGCAAATGCCGCGTTTCCGCGCCGCAGAACCGAACTGGCCTGGTCCCGAAGAACCCGTGCCGCAACCTCCGCAACCGGAACTGCCTCCCAGAAAACCTTCCGAGCCCGAACTGCCATCGCCCGATCCCGGCCGCGCTCCTTTTCCAGGGCCAGGGCCTACTGATCCGGGAGTGCCGCCACCGGTGAGCTATTAAAAGCGGAGCGCTGCACCAGCGGGGCATTAACATAAACTGAGCGGCAGGGGAAAACAGCTCGCACATCCGCGGGGAAAATCGGATCGTTTATAGCTTCGGAGGGTCGATTCCCAATGCGGTGGCCAACGCGATCTGATGATCCTGTTCCTCGATGAGAATCTCGCGGATCAACTCTGCGGTGGCGAACTCGCCAAGTTGTTCGCACTGGCGAATCCGCAGCCGATAATTCTTGATCGTTTCGTTTTCGTTGTTTAGATCCGCGCGCAACATCTCTTTGTTGTCTTCCGTGGACTTCACCGGCTCCGGTTGCACGGTGGGAGTGCCGCCAAGATAATCTATTTGCTTGGCAATGGTGATAGCGTGTTGCAATTCTTCGCCGGCGTGTTTTTCCAGTTCGCCCGCGATGTTCATATATTCAGCGCCTTTCAGCACCTGCGAGTAGACCACGTAGGCGATAATCGCCTGGAATTCACGCGCCAAATCTCCGTTCAAACTCTTGATAAGATCTTCGCGCGTTCCGCTGTCGGCGGGAGCTTTTTGGGTAGTCGGGGGCATCTGAATCCTCCTGAAGTTAACAAAACGATTTTGCGGCTCTATTTTGTATGCGTAGAGAAGAAAAGTCCACGAACCAAGGGCTTGTCTAGCATGCAAACGCACTAATTGTTGTAGAAGATGGATTCTTTCACTGCGCGCGCATCGATCGCGGGGCTTACGTAAGTTCCTTCTCCGATCACAACATTCAGGGCTCTCACGAGCTCATTTTCCGCGTCCGATTTCAAAACGTAACCTCTGGCTCCCGCGCGGAACGCGCTGCGCACAAATTCCGAGGAGGAATGCAGCGTGAGCAACAAAACTTTAGTTTCCGGAAGCACGTCGTGGATAATGCGCGTTGCCTCCAGGCCATTCATCCCGGGCATGGACACGTCCATGATGACCACCTCGGGCGCGAGTTCACCGGCGAGCCGAATGGCATCTTGTCCGTTATCGGCTTCGCCGCACAGGTCCCACTCGGGATAGGTACTTAAAATTCCTTGGACCCCTCGGCGTATCACCGCATGGTCATCGACAATTAAAACGCGTGGCATAACTCTCCGCACAGCTACAAACGCAAACTGCAAGCCAGAAATCTTACGCCTCGATAATCTGGTTTCTAACCGCGTAACGAACTAATTCGCTTACCGAATGCAATTCCAGTTTCCTCATGATATTCGCGCGATGGGTTTCGGCGGTTTTTACACTGATTCCCAGCGACACGGCCACTTCTTTGCTGCTTTTCCCTTCCGCGAGCAATTGCACGATCTCGCGCTCACGCGAAGTGAGGCGATTGCGAATCACCGCGTCGGGATCCGGAGCCGCGGCGTGAGGGCGAACAAATCCGTCGAGCAACATGTCGGCCGCTCGTGCAGTAAAAAAAGGCCGGTGATTGCTCAGCGCCTCGACAGCGGCGACTAAATCACGGTCGGCGTCGGACTTCATGATGTAGGCGCGCACGCCAGCCTCGACGATTTCGCGAACCAACTGGTCGGAAAAATGAAGCGTGAGGATCAGGATTTCCGTCTTGGGAAGACTCTTGCGGATCTTTCGAGCAGCTTCCAGTCCATTTAAATCGGGCATGCTGATGTCCATTACCACCACATCAGGTCTCAACTGCTCGGCCAGCATCACCGCCTCACGTCCTGTTTTCGCCTCGGCACAAACTTCCCACCCGGAGCGTGAGGCCAGCAGTTCCTTGAGACCACGCCTGATAATGTCGTGATCGTCCGCGACCAAAATGCGCAATGTTTTTTCTCCTGTTCGCAAAGAAATCAGACCGAGAATATTTTACGGGAAGCGGTTTACTAAGCGCTCACACATCCATGCCACGCGAGTGCCTTCGCAAATAGATAGTTGTCTGCATCTCATTGAAAAGAAATACTGTTTAAGCTGTATTCGGAGGAAGATTGTCTACCACGAAAAACCGCCTCGTCGTTCCACAGGCAGCCGTGAGCATTATCTTCGCTTGAAATACACACTTACATGGATTGTGTTGGCTGCTTTAAAACGGTCCAATGCGGCACGGAGGCGCACATGATCATTCTTTTGGTTGTGCTTGTGGTTCTCGCACTCGGATCAGTTCCCGCATGGCCATACAGCCGCGGATGGGGCTACTACCCCAGCGGGGGTTTGGGGCTGGTGGTGGTCATCCTGGTGATATTGCTGCTCCTCGGCAGAATTTAGTAAGAGAACTTAGCAAAAAGCGCGAATCAGTTTCCCTTGTCGGCGGCCGGGTTCAAACTCATTTTATAACAGGAGAATCCGGCGTGGCCACACCCTCAAAATCCACTGTAATCCAACCTCCTGAAAACAAGGTCGAGCTCCAGCCGCAGAACTGTCCCCGCTCTGCCGGACCCGGATTCCTTTGCAGAAAATATGGCCTTCGTCGGACCGGGGCTGGTCACCGGTGCGTCCGACGACGATCCCAGTGGAATTGCTACTTATTCGCAGGCGGGTGCGCAGTTTGGATTTGGAACGCTGTGGTTGATGCTTTTTTCTTATCCGCTGATGTGCGCGATACAAGAAATCAGCGCGCGCATTGGTCGCGTGACCGGAGTCGGAATAGCCGCCAATATCCGCAAAATGTATCCGCGGCCCGTGGTTTATGCCATCGTCGCCATGCTCCTGGTGTCCAGCATTTTTAATTTGGGCGCTGATTTGGGAGCCATGGGCGAGTCGGCTCATATGCTGTTTGGAGGCCCCGCGTGGATGCACTTGCTGGTAATGGGATTAATTTCCATTCTGCTGCAAATTTTTGTGCCCTATACGCGTTACGTAAAATATTTAAAATTTCTGGTTTTGTCGCTGATGGCCTACGTGGTGACCGCGTTTCTGGTGCACATCGATTGGCCGGCCGCACTGAGGGCGACGATACTGCCGCCGATAAAAATATTTCACGGCGATTACTTGACCATGGTTGTGGCGGTGTTAGGTACGACTATCAGCCCGTACCTTTTTTTCTGGCAAGCCTCGCAGGAAGCCGAGGAAGTACAGGTTCGATCTGAAGAAAAACCGCTGAAGAGTGCCCCCGCGCAAGCGCCCAGACAATTGCGCAGAATCAGAATTGACACCTACGCGGGCATGGCGGTCTCCAACGCCGTGGCATTTTTTATCATGTTGACCGCTGCGGCCACTCTGCACGCGCACGGCTATACCAATATCCAAACTGCGACGCAAGCGGCCAGCGCGCTGGAACCCCTGGCGGGCCGCTTTGCCTACGCGCTTTTTGCCGCGGGAATTATCGTCACGGGCTTGCTGGCTGTTCCGGTTCTGGGCGGAGCCGCGGCTTATGCCGTTGGCGAGGCCATGCGTTGGCGGGTCGGACTGGAAATCAAGCCGGCCCGCGCGACAAAATTTTATCTTACGTTGGGCGCGGCAACGCTGGTGGGTTTGGCGTTGAATTTTGTGCACTTCGACCCCATCAGATCACTTTTCATCGCGGCGGTGATCAACGGATTGTTAGCCGCGCCGGTGATGGCTTTGATGATGCTGATGACCCGCAGTCCGAAAATCATGGGCGATTTCACGCTGCCATTTTATTTGCAGATCTTTGGATGGATCGGTACCATCGCGATGTTTGGCGCGTCAGCTGGCTTTCTTGATATTCGGCCTAAAATAGAAACCGCCGCTGGCTCTGTGGCGCAACGGCGGTTTTTTCTAATCTCCGTTTAAAAATCTCTACGACGTTTTTACCGTCAGCTCGTTCTGTACCTTGTCGTTTCCACCAGCGGCTTCCGAGGCCTTCGCTCCGATGGCGTTCTTTTCATCTTCGGTGTGCACCGGGCCCTTCAAGGTAACCATGCCATCTCGCACAATGACCTTGATGTTGTGGGCGTAAGTGGAAAGTGAAGAATCACTGGCGATGGACTTGCGAATCTTTTTCGCAAGTTCGCGATCCGCAGGATTATTCGCCTGCTGATCGGCAGTAGTTCCACCCTTGCCGTTATCTCCCTTGTTGTTGCGAGTATTGTCTGGCTGAGTTTGTTGATCCGACTGCCGCGCCAGCGTAGAGATCCCTGTCACTGAAAATCCAGCTATCCCCAAACCCAGAGCGGCGATTTGCAACGTCTTGTATTTAATTGTCATGGTTTGCCCTCAGTTCAATAGTTAAGTTAAAGCGATAAAGTGGCCGTGGCAAAAAGGTACTTCTGTTAGCCCCGAACTGCCATACACGGTCGTATGTAATCTCCCGGCGAGCGCAACGTAGGAAGCAGCGGAGTCGGGTAAACCCCCATTTTTTCTGCAGCGAACTCCGTATTGGTTTGCCCCCGTCGCTGCACCACTATGGATGCGCCCTGAGAGCGGTAAAAATTACTTTGATATTTTTTGTGTCAGAAGAAAACTTTTAAGGAGAATATAAAATGGCGAAGAACAAATCGGTATTCGGAATTTATTCAAGCCGCAGCGGTGTTGAGAACGCAGTCGTTGCACTGAAGGATGCCGGCTTCCAACACTCCGACGTATCTGTTTTGCTGCCGGAAAATTTGGGCAATCGCGAAATTTCCACGGAGAAAAACACCAAGGCGCCGGAAGGCGCCGCAACCGGAGCAGGCTCCGGAGCAGTAATCGGCGGCACGCTTGGCTGGCTGGTTGGTATCGGCGCACTGGCTATCCCCGGCTTGGGCCCTTTCATCGCGGCTGGCCCGATCATGGCGGCATTAGCCGGCGTCGGAGTTGGTGGCGCGGTTGGCGGAGTTACCGGTGCGCTCGTAGGTATGGGCATTCCGGAATTTGAAGCCAAGCGCTACGAGGGCCGGCTGCAAAAGGGCGGAATCCTGGTATCCGTCCACTGCGATACTTCCGAGGAAGTGAAACGCGGCAAGGATATTCTTCAGCGCACCGGCGCGGAAGATATTTCCACGGCAGGCGAGGCCTCGGCCGATGTGAAAGTCAAAACAGACGTGCGCGACGTTCCGTCGACTCGCAAGGCCGGGACCGGATATTAATTCTCCAAAGACTTCGTTGCGGTTGCCAAGTACCGCTCCAAAGGAGGCCGTATGTTCCTGGTGCTATTCATCATTTTGCTGCTTCTGTGGCTCGGCGGGTTTCTGGTATTTCACGTTTCTAGTGCGCTGATTCACTTGCTGCTGTTATTTGCGGTGATTTCGATCATCATTCATCTTTTTCAACGCAGAACAGTGGCCTAAAGAAGAACGCGGCGAAAAAACTCAAAGCCAAATGGCGGTTTCCATTTTTATGGAAGCCGCCATTTTTTGCGTTGCCTGCGGCAATCGGCGTGGTCTGCCTCATGGCACATCCACGCTATCAGTTGAATAGACAGCCGCTATTGCTGAGTGTAAGATTTTTTTGTTTCTTGGATGCGAAACTTCTTGCGCTGCAAATCCAGACGATTCCCGATCTTGTTTTTAGCGCGCGCCATAGTGGCCGCTATGCTGGCGTGCCACTTCAGTTTTTATCCCCTTCTCGCACGCCAGACAGTGATCGATACTCATGGCTCCCCGGACGAGGTGCTCGCCCAAGGCCGGGGCAAAGTATTAGTTTTTGTTTTTGTGCGCACGGACTGTCCAATTTCCAGTCGCTACGCCCCATTGGTGCAGCAGATGAACAAAAAGTACGGGCAGCAAGCCTCCTTCCGGCTTGTTTTTCCCGACAGAAACGAATCGGCAGATAAAATTCGCCGTTATCTTCAGGACTACAATTACCAATTGACGGCAATTCGCGATCCGGACCACGCTCTCGTAAAAAAAACCATGGCCAAGACCACTCCCGAAGCCGCCGTTTTTGATGCCAAAGGCGAGCTTGTCTATCACGGCCGTATCGATAACCTCTACGAGCACATCGGACAATCCCGCCGCGCCGCCACCACGCATGAATTGGCGGATGCGATTGAAGCCGCCAGCAAAGGTCTCCATCCTCCAGTGTCAACGACCGAAGCCGTCGGATGTTTTATCTCGGACCTTGAATGATTCGTGTCGGGCCAGCAATTTATACCATCGCCCTGATAGTTGTTTTCCTGTTGTCTCACCCGGGGCGTGTTCTTGCCGCACCCCAGGCTGCGCAAGACGCCGGCAACACCAATTCGCAAATTACGTTTAACAAAGATATTGCTCCGGTATTTTTTCAGCATTGCGCCACCTGCCACCGCCCCGGCGAATCAGGCCCTTTCCCTTTGCTTTCCTATAAAGACGCGAAAGCTCACGCCCGGCAAATCGCAGCTGTCACCCAAAGCAGGTTCATGCCACCGTGGCTTCCCGAACCCGGCGAATTTAAATTTTCCGATGAGCTTCGACTCTCCGACGCACAAATCACTACCATCGCTCATTGGGTGGAACAAGGTGCCGTCGAAGGCGCGCCTTCCGATCTGCCGCCCACCCCACAATTTGCAGAAGGCTGGCAGATGGGAACACCCGACTTGGTTATCAAGGCGGAAAAGCCTTATCAGCTCCCCGCCAGCGGTACCGACCAATATTGGAATTTTATTTTTCGCACGCCAGTGCATCGAACCCGCTGGCTCAAAGCCATCGAAATAAGGCCAGGCGATAAGCGCGTGGTGCATCACGCCAATGTTCTGGTGGATCGCACGCAGTCAGCTCGTGCACAGGAATCTTCCCCGGGGGCCGGCTTCGCTGGCATGGAAATTAAAATTGAGTCCGAAGCATTTGATCCCGACAGTCATTTCCTCTTCTGGAAGCCGGGGACAGCGCCTTACACCGAACCCGATGGCATGGCCTTGCGACTCGATGCGGGCACCGACCTGGTGCTCAACATTCATTTGCAGCCATCCGGAAAGGCGGAGTGGATCCAGCCAAGCCTGGGTCTTTATTTCACCGAGCAACCCGCGACACGTATTCCCATGTTGCTGCAACTCGAAAACGACCGGAAGCTGGATATCCCTCCCGGAGAAAAAAACTTTTTGGTCACCGATGAATTCACGCTACCCGAAGATGTGCAACTGCTGGCCATTTATCCGCACGCACATTACGTGGGCAAGGATCTGCAGGCGTTTGCGAGGTTCCCGGACGGCACACAAAAATCCTTGATTCACATTCCGTCGTGGGACCTGAATTGGCAGGCGGTTTTTCGCTACGAGACGCCCGTGGAGTTGCCAGCCGGAACAGTGATTTCCATGCGCTATCGTTACGACAATTCCGACGAAAATATTCGCAATCCCAATGTGCCGCCGAAACGGGTGGTTGGGGGGAATCGTGCAAGCGATGAAATGGCCCATCTTTGGCTGCAAGTTTTACCGCGCAGCAATCCTGGCGACACTGGGGATCCGCGCAGAATTTTGCAAGAGGCTCTGGCGCGGCACAACGTCGACAAGAATCCGGCCGACTTTGAAGCGCACTATAATCTGGGCGCGATGTTGCAGGGACGCGGCGATATAGCCGGCGCGGAAAAACAATACACCGCGGCGCTGAGCATTCGTCCCGATGACGCCACCGTGAATAATGCCATCGCGGGAGCGAATCTGGCCGCTGGTCATCCTGATGCGGCTATAACTTATCTGCAGACCGCGCTCCGTTCGCGGCCCGATTATTTTGACGCACACTACAATCTGGGAACTGCCCTAGCCATGCAGAATAATTTCGCGGCAGCGGTGGAAGAATTCCGCGCCGCAGTGCGCCTCAATCCGCAGGATGCCAATGCGGAAGCAAATCTTGGCGCGGCACTCGCGGAACTGGGGAACTGGAAAGAAGCTCGCGCCCATTTGGAAAAAGCGCTGGCCATCGATCCCACTCTCGCAAATGCCCGCGACAATCTGGAGCAAGTA
This sequence comes from uncultured Acidobacteriota bacterium, assembly GCA_963733775.1. Classification (GTDB taxonomy): domain Bacteria; phylum Acidobacteriota; class Terriglobia; order Acidiferrales; family UBA7541; genus Acidiferrum. The sequence continues at coordinate 720,219 of CAVTEE010000010.1, forward strand.
AAGCGCGCGTTGCCCAACGATCCCCAATAGCCCTGCTTTACATTAGCGATTAGCGCGGCCGATCGATCCGTTGCGCTTGTTTTTCCGCCTTCAGCGCCAACTCCATGGCGTAAAAGCAATGCTCCTGATTCATGGCCGTGTCGGTGCGATCCAGCACATCATTGAGAAGTTGTTCGCCATACGGCAAGACTACGTCCTGGCAGTCAATGTAACGCGTGCCTTTCTGATCAACCTGAAAAAGAAAGCTCCCCAGATTTCTTCCCGCGATGTCCACGTTCTTCCGAATTTCAAAATAGCCGTCGGTGCCCAGCACAAACAGCCGCCCGTCTCCCCAGGTAGCCAAGCCATCCGGCGTAAACCAGTCAACGCGGATGTAGCCCGTTCCATGATCGCCTCGCAGCATCACATCGCCGAAATCTTCCAGGCCCGGATACTGCGGATGGTTCAGGTTGCCGATCTGCGAAGCCACAATTTCCGCTTTTGTTGAGTTCGTGAAATAAAGAAATTGGTCGAATTGGTGTGAGCCGATATCGCAGAGGATACCGCCATATCGTTCGCGCTCGAAAAACCACGGAGGCCGTTGCGCCGGATTCATGCGATGCGGCCCGGTGCCAATGGTTTGCAGCACGCGGCCGATTGCGCCGGCACTCATCAATTCCCCGGCTCGAACCGTTGCACGATTCTCAAATCTCTCGCTGTACATGATGGAATAAATTCGCCCGGTCGCCTTCTGCGTGCTCCTCACTTCAGCGAGTTGTTCGAGCGAAGTCATGCCCGGCTTGTCCACCATGAAGTCTTTTCCGTGGCGCATGACTTCGAGGCCTAGCGGAGCGCGGTCAGCGGGAATTGAAGCGCTCAAAATCAGCTTAACGGAAGGGTCCTCGAGTATTTCTTTTTCACTGCCGGCCAGTTTCACATCCGGATAGTGCTTGCTGAAAGCCGCAGCCAGTTCCGGTTCTTTTGCGTAAAAAGAAACCAGTTCGCCGCCTCCACGGCGTGCAGCTTCCACCTGCGCATAAATATGATCGTGATTGATGCCGATAACCGAGAATTTCAAGGATCGTTTCACACGTGAGTCCGAAGGCTGGCTGCTTGTGGCCCGCAAACCCCGTGCGGCGTTTGCGGAAAGGCCAGCTGTCACCATCATACCTGCGGCAGCGTTGCCAGAAGTTTTGATAAACTCCCGCCGGTCAACTGATTTCTTTTTCATTTGGTTTTCCTCGACAAATTATGTCCTAAATTTCGCCTGCGGTACTCTATTTTGCAAAAAGTGTATTACCACAAGCCGTTGCACGCTTTGAATATCACCAGCTAAGATCTCGAGCGCCGCCAGGGGCATGCGATGAAGCTATCCAGATTGATCGTTTTTGTAGCGCTCATGTTGTCCAGCGTGTTCCCGGCGGACAATAAAGTCGCTACAACTACCGAAGCAATGGAGGATGTGGCCCTCGACACAAACCCCGCTTCTACGTTTTGGAGCGAGACAGTTCCGATATACGCTGACCGCGATAAGTATGATCAGTTGTTACCACGGCTATCGTACTGAGATTCGTTCGCGGTGGACCGCAAGGAATCTTTATTTTTTGTTCAGTTGCCCATATGAAGAGCTGTTTTTGCATCCTGATCCCAGCACAGCCGCGAAAACGAATAAACTCTGGAATTGGGACGTGGCCGAGGTATTCATCGGCTCCGATTTCAAGAATATCCAACATTATAGAGAATTCGAATTGTCCCCTCAGGGAGAATGGCTCGATCTCGACATCGATTTAAACAAACCGCATCATGAAGAAGGCTGGAAGTGGAACTCCGGATTTCAGGTTGCCGCGCGCATCGATGAGCAAACGAAAATTTGGTACGGTGCAATGAAAATTCCCTGGACGGCGTTGGACGAGATTCCTTCATCGCCCGGCAAAACATTACGAGTTAACTTTTTCCGCAGCCAAGGCCCACGCTCCAACCGTAAGGAGATTGCCTGGCAGCCAACCTTGAGCGAAACGTTTCACGTGCCGGAGCGATTTGGCTTGTTGCGATTAGTTGCGCACCCTTGAGGTTAACCGCGACAATATTCGTAGTATTTATTTCTCAATTTGCTGCGCAGCGTACAAAACGATGACACCGGCCTCCATCAGTCTGCAAGGCAAAATAGCGGTGGTACTCGGCGGCACGTCCGGCATCGGACGCGCCATATCTCTCGGTCTTGCCGATGCCGGCGCGGCAGTGATCGCTTCTGGCAGAAACAAAGACAAAGTCGATGCCGTCGCCGCCGAACTCGAATCTAAAAATTCCCGCACACTGCGCGCGACCTGCGACATTGCCAGTCGCGCCTCCCTGGAAGATTTGCTTCAGCAGGTGCTGCAGCGCTTTGGCACCGTCGACATCCTCGTTAACTGCGCCGCAAAAATTCGCCGCGCGCCGACACTGACATTTTCGGAAGACGAATGGAACGATATTCTGGACACCAACTTGACCGGCACCTTGCGATCTTGTCAGATTTTTGGCAAGTACATGCTGGAGCGAAAATACCGGTCGCATCATAAATATCGCCTCGCTCAATAGTTTTGTTTCTTTGTCGGAGGTCGCTGCTTACGCCGCCAGTAAAGCGGCGGTCGTTTCACTGACGCGTTCGTTGGCGGTCGAATGGTCGAAACATGGCGTGCTGGTGAATGCCATCGCTCCGGGCGTTTTCCGCACAGAACTGAATACCGCATTGTTGGACGGCACTGAGCGCGGTCACGAGTTGTTGATGCGCACGCCGATGGGCCGTTTCGGTCGAGTCGACGAAGTTGCGGGTGCAGCAGTGTTTCTGGCCTCCGATGCGGCCTCGTTCATCACCGGGCAGACGCTGGTGATCGATGGCGGATTCCTGGCAAGTGGCGTCAACCAGTAGAGCCAGAATTTTGCCCATCAATGAACTAAGATTAAAATCTAGCTGTGCGAGGTGATTTAGTGCCATGGTTTTGGCGCGAAGCGGACGAACTGTCGCGGTCCGAAGTTGACGCGCTGGCACTTCGCCTCCTGGACGAAGCGCGGGTTCGGATCAGCAAAGAACTTCGCAGAGTGCTTTTGCTGCCGCCCGATCTTACGCGAGCACACAGCGGCTCCGGCAAGATCACCGAAACTCTTTATAACGCGCTCGCGCCGCACTGTGACGTGCACGTCATTCCTACGCTCGGCCAACATGTTCCTCATACTGCTGACGAAAATCGCTGGGTCTTCGGCAGCATCCCCAACGAGCGCATTCATATTCATGACTGGCTCGCGGGAGTCACCAGAGTGGGCGTCATTCCCGGGGAACTGGTCGCAAGGAGCACCGGCGGTGTCGCCGACTGGGACATTCCAGTCGACCTGAATACGTCGCTGATGAGCGAAAACTGGGACCTGATCATCAACGTCGGTCACGTCGTGCCTCACGAGGTCCTCGGCTTCGCCAATCACAATAAAAATTATTTCATCGGACTTGGAGGCAAAGAAACCATCTGCACTTCGCACATGGCCGCGGCAATTTATGGCATCGAGAATAACCTGGGAAAACTAATCACTCCGCTGCGCAGTTGTTTCAACTGGGCGGAGCAAGAATTTTTAGGCCATTTGCCGGACGTTTATTTTCAGGTGGTCATGAAGCGCAGCCCGGACAACCGGCTGGTCACTTGCGGCGTGTACGTGGGAGACGATCTCGAAACTTACTTGATGGCCGCGCGCGCGAGTAAAAACGAAAACATCACCATCGTGGAAAAACCCATCACCAAAGCCGTGGCAGTCATGCAGGCGGATGAATTTCACAGCACCTGGGTAGCCAACAAGGCGGTCTACCGCACCCGCATGGCGTTGGCCGATGGCGCCGATCTGTTGATTATCGCGCCGGGATTGCAGCGATTCGGAGAGCAGGAATCCGTCGATCGTCTCATTCGAAAATACGGATACCGCGGCACCCCTTATACGTTACAGCAGTACAAGAAAAATTCGGATTTGCGTGAATTGGCGCATGCCGCGGCTCATTTGATCCATGGATCGAGTGAAGGGCGATTCACGATTTCTTATGCTCCGGGTCATTTATCGAAAAATGAAATCGAACAGGTTAACTATCGCTATGTGCCGCTCGACGAGGCAATCGCCAAATATCCGCCGGAGAAAATGAACGAAGGTTGGAATATCATGCCCGATGGCGAAGAGGTCTTTTTTATTAGTTCACCGTCTTCAGGACTGTGGGCCACGCAAAGCCGATTGGACTCGCGCGAATAATCAACGATTTTCTATGACTTCCAGGTTCACGCGTTTTTCGGTACGGCAAGCTTCATAGATTGCTTGCACCAGCACTAAACTGCGGCGCCCTTCCTGCCCATCGCATCGCGGTTTCGTGTTCGTCCGAATGGCGCGCAGGAAATCTTCCAACACCGCCTGATGGCCTCGTGCATCGCTGATCGTCGGTGAGGACGAGCTTGGATTTTTGTCGGCTTCCGATCTTTTCAATAAATCCGTGGACGGATTTTTCAGCTCTGCCGCCAGCAATCGATCCTGCTCGATGATCAGCGTGCCTTCCGAACCGGTAAGCTCGAGTCTGCGCGGATAGCCAGGAAACACCGAGGTGGCCGCCTGCAATACTCCCAACGCTCCGTTCGCAAATTCCAGCATGGCAATCAACGTGTCCTCTGCTTCGATGGCATGCAACGCGGTCTTGCAGGTACCTTGAACAGCTTTCACTTCGCCGAATATCCACAACATGAGATCAAGCGTATGCACCGCTTGATTGATCAGTGCGCCGCCGCCGTCGAGCGCCCAGGTCCCGCGCCACCGCGAGTTGGCGTAATAGTCCGGCTGGCGGTACCACTTCACCCGCGCGTCTGCGAGAATGGGTTTACCCAGCGCGCCGGCATCCACGGCGTTTTTCACCGACAAAATATCCGGCTTGCCACGATCCTGAAAGAAAACCCCAAGCTGCACCCCAGCTTTTCGTGTTTCAGCGATAAGCGCATCGGCCCGTTCAACCGTAATATCAATGGGCTTTTCCGTAAGCACATGCAGGCCGTGTCGCGCCGCTGCGATTCCCTGCTCGGCGTGAAGTCCGGACGGGCTGCCTATGGCCACGAACTCCATCGGGCGATGAGCAAGAAACTCATCAAAGTTGCTGTAAGCTTTCCCGCCGTATTCGCGGCACAACCGGCCAACTTTCTCGGCATTGGTGCCGAAGACCGCCGCGATTTCAGCATCCGCAATCGCACGGGCAGCACGCGCATGCGTCTCGCTGATATTCCCCCCGCCTATCAATCCTATGTGTGCAGTCATCTGCGAAGGCTAAAATTACAAGCTAAGCGCTGAGTCGCAATTCTTCCGCCAGATGTTCACTGGCTCGCATGGCCAACGCCATGATCGTCAACGTAATCGCCTTCTCCGGATGCGAAACGAACGCCGCGGCGTCCAGCACCAGAAGATTTTTTATATCGTGGCAGCGGTTCCATCCATCCAGCACTGACTTTTGCGGGTCGTCTCCCATGCGCGCGCCGCCAGCTTCATGCGTCACACTACCCATCGGGTACGGAAATTGTGGAGAATACTCTGCAACGGGCTCCGGCTCTTGAGTTTCGTGATGCATGCTGGAGACGGTTACGGATTCGCGGCGTTCATCACTCCGCACCAACTGTATCGGCACCCAGGACGCCAGGAATTCTCGCCCGGCAGCACTGAACAACCCTAAATATTTAAGCGCACTTCTCCTGGAAACTCGTCCTTCATCCATCACTTTTTAACCTGACCGCTGAATACTATTAGCATACCCGGAAGCTTCGGTTGCGCTTATGAGTTACGGGCTCCCCTTGAGCTGCTTCAAAGTTGGTACAAATATTGCGAACAGGAAGATTTCCTTGTTCGTTCGTCGCTGCTACGGTCCTGCGTCTTTTCGGAAAGGGAAAGGTCCGGGTCTTGATGATCGGTTGGTCCGTATCAATGTGGGTAGTATTTCAGTTAATTTTCGTACTTCAATTCGACTAGCGTTTCGATCTCTCTGTTCCCGCTTTCCAGGTTCCGGACATTCTCGCACGATTTGTTTTCGCGATCGACTTTAGTCGCAAATCAAGGCGCGAAGCCGCGACACTGAAAAACAAAAGGCGAGGCCCTTGACTGGAAAACTCACCAAAGAGCGCGCCGAATCGAAGCAGAGAGTTAGAAAAACAGGGCTGGAGAAACATTAAATCGTTTGCTCAATTTCTCGATGTGGGTTTTGTTGAGATCACGTTTCTTATGCAAAACTTCGGATACGATGCTTTCAGAACCAAAGATTGGAACCAGATCTTTCTGACGCAGATCATTCGCATCCATCAACATGCGGAGGACTTCCACCGGAGAAGCATCAGGAATGGAGTGGTGCTCTTCTTCGTATGCTTCGATTAGGGTCATCAAGACTTCGGCATACTTCTCTTCTTCAGTTGTTGGCTTTTCTTTGCTTGCCAACTTGTCCAAGACGCTCAGGTACTGTTCATGTTGACGCTCGGATGTGATCGGTGTTGGCGAGGCAACTTCGAGTGCGTATTTTTCGGGTACTGCCACTATCATTTCTGCCACTCCTTCTCGTCGTATACCGCGTGACTCAGAATGCGTCGGATGTAAACCATTCTCCATCTGTATTTGATAGTAGCAATCAGCCTACATCTATTATGACTTATATCGAAAACAACGAATCGCCCGACCACATCTGAATTTCTCCAACTGTTCCGAACCCCAGCAAAGTTTTTCCAATCCGCGTTCTTCGCGATCTTGTACCACGCGTTTAGAGATGCGCCCCATTCGCCGTGCTTTGCGGTCGCTTCTCTAATCGCCCTCCGGCTGACGATCCGCATCCAGAAAATCTTCGCATTTTGCGAAGTTTGGGTCAAGCCGAAAAGGATGTTTCATTTGGCAGATTGCAATCAATGATGAGAAGCAAGCGCATTCAGCAAGACATCCTGGATGGGGCAAGCGCCTGAGACGATGGTGGTGACGTAGGCGGAAGTTGAGTCAATGGGCGTCTAATTCTCTGTTCCGCCCGTTCCAATTGCTCCAAGTTGCTCCAAGGTTTCGGAAGAATCGCTGCCGAATCGGTTTTGCATTTAGTAGAATCAGTGTGTAGCCAAGGACAGGGACATAGTTCACTTGAATAGAGCGTCTGCCCTCTCGGCAGACCGTAAACGCGCCAAAATCGTACTCTTCCTTGCGATAGATGATTTAGAATCAACATAGCCAAAGCGCCCGTAGCTCAGCTGGATAGAGCGTCTGCCTTCTAAGCACGACAATCGGCTCCAATAGCTCCATCCTCTTTTCTTAATTACTAACCTTTCCAACAACTTGGGGAATCTGCTTTTCGCTCAAAGCTAAGCCCCATGGTTCGAACGGATGGGGTTTTGGCACAGTTCTGACACAGCAGTACTACAACTAGGTCGGACCCGGCAGGACTCGAATCTGCGGCACTCTGCTTAGAAGTGGGGATTTTTGCACCGGCGCTGACAGAAGTCGCTTGAGTATTTTTATCAAAACTTGCCGGAGTGAGCGCAAAGCAGGGGGAAATCAACAAGTTGTGACAACTTCTGATCAACCACTTGCTCCTTTTTCATCACCTTTAAGCAGGCTTTTTGCTGCCATTTGTCACTATTAGCATTACGTTTTTGTGACGGCAGGTCATGCTTGCGTCAGCGTCGCGATCGAGCGGGACGGCACGAGAAGGTGCAGTGATCAAAATGAGCGGGCCTCATTTCATGGCGAAGCTTTTCTCGAACAGTTCCTGTGATAGTTTGGCTCCCTCCTCTGTAAGCGCGACTGATTTGGCCTTCGTTGCCGGATTTGAGATGTAGCCTTTTTCATGCAAGGAATTCATCACTTGCCAGTCGTGGCCCTTCCAGGCTCTCAACCCAAATTTGTCCTTGAAGGAAGTCAAATAGAGCAGTGCCAAAACCATCTGTTCAACTTTTTCCTGATCAATGTCCATCGATCACCGCCTTACAGTCCCGGAACGCGAGAGACCGAATCTTTGAATTTTGACCCCAACAAGCACCTTAATACTCCCTTGCCTTTGTGAAGTCGAGAGCTTGAGGGATGGATCGAATTGTGCGGTCTATAGCCTGCCGTTGGGAGGCGGCTGACCGTGAAGCGCAAAACCAAGGAGAGAAAGACCCGACTGAAGACAAAGCTAGGCCTGCCCGATTTGGAGCATGCCAAGGTGGCGGTGATTGTTAGCCTAAGATCATTTGAATCGCAGCGCAGCTATCGACACTCGATCGATGAGTTTGTGACTTGGTATTGCTCCGCTCCGCGACTGTCGTTCAACAAGGCGGTCGTTCTCCGTTACCGACTTCATCTCGAAGATCGTCACCTGGCTGCCGGGACTATAAACGTCAGGCTGGCAGCAGTCCGACGACTCGCCTATGAAGCGGCAGATACCGGGCTCCTGAGTCCAGACCTGGCCGCTGGTATCCGTCGCGTGAAAGGCGCAAAAAAACTTGGTTGCCGACTCGGGAACTGGTTAACGGCCGAGGAAGCTCGAACGCTTTGGCAACTCCCTGACCCTACCATTCTGAAGGGCAAGAGGGACCGGGCGATTCTTGCTTTGCTATTGGGTTGTGGCCTGAGGCGTCGCGAACTAACTGAACTCACGATTGATCACTTCCAACGTCGCGAGGATCACTGGGCTATCGTTGATTTGATAGGGAAAGGTGGCCACGTTCGAACTATACCGGTGCCCTCGTGGGTTAAGGGAACCGTTGACGATTGGCTCTCAGCGTCGAGAATCGTCAACGGGCGGTTATTTCGTTGTGTGTGTAGGATGGGAACGATTTGGGGCACCGAAATGACCGAGAAGGTAGTGTGGCATGTCGTTAAGCAATACGCGGGCAAAGGCGGAATTCTAAAACTCGCGCCACACGACCTTCGAAGGTCGTGTGCTCGTCTCTGCCACAGTGCTGGGCCACGTCTCGGTGCAGACCACTGAAAAATATCTCGGCTGCAAACAGCGATTGAGAGAGGCCGTGAACGACAAGATTGGAATTGAACCGGGCCCGTGAGACCCAAAACCGCATGTCCGACTATCTCAGATGTGGATTTGCTCAAAGCAGTTGGTCGAGTAGCCGGGCGCTATTGCTGGCGCCCGGCACTCCAAGAACCAAGAAGACTTGTCAACTTTCGTAGACCGGGCCAGCAGCGGTTTGAATCGCCCAAGAGCACCCCGTTCAGTTGACCCACCGGCACATTACGGCATAGCCTCAGCTTGAAGGAGAGTAGTTGTATCGAAAATGCCTATCAGAATTGCCGTCCTCTGCTTTGCAGTTTGCCTTGCTACAACGTGCCGCTGCCAGCAGGACACGGGCACTGTAATCACCCTGGAGCATACAGCATGCTACGGAATGTGCGCTGTGTACTCTCTGCAGATTAACTCTGATGGAGAGGTTCAATGTGAGGGCAAGCAGTACGTTGCCGTCACCGGAAAGCGGACAGTCAAGATTACGGAGCTGCAGGTTCGTAATCTCTTGGATGACTTCGCGAAAATCGACTACTTCGGCCTAAAGGACTCTTACGTTGTTGGACCCGATATCGTTGCAGCTGATGGCAGCGTAACGCACTCTTCCACGACCGATTTGCCTACCACTATATAGGCCTGACCCAGAATGGAAAAACCAAGAGGATTGTGGACTATGAATACGCCCCCGACGAGCTTAGGAGATTGGAGGTGGAAATTGAACGCGTCGTTAACTCTCACCAATGGTTGCACGATGAGTATAGCCGGCTGACGTTGGAATCTCTTGAACTTGGAAGGCAGCTCCCTTTCATCGACGATTTGAAAAATGAGCCAATTGTCTCCGGTGACGTAGGGGCGCGAACTAAGCCTGGGGTGACGAAACTGATGCAAGCGGCTCGCACCGGCGATACGACACGTGTCCAAGAGGAGCTTCAATTCGGAGCAGACGTGAACGCTCAAGATGAAACTGGTTGGACAGCGCTCATGTTCACTTCTGTTGAAGGAAAGGAAGATATAGCCCGGTTGCTACTGAAATGCGGTGCACATATTGAGCTTCGAGACAATCACGGAGATACCGCGCTGATCGGGGCGGCGGCGAATCCTTATCTCTGGTATAAGCCCGCGTACCAAGTGGGCGTCATCAAAGCCTTGATAGCAGCTGGCGCAACCGTTGACGCTGCGAATCAACTCGGTGAAACGCCATTGATGTGGGCAGCAAAGTCAGGTAGCCCGGAAGTTGTCTTCGCGTTGCTTCACGCGGGTGCCGACCGCAGGCACGCAGTTAAGAACGGAAGAATTGCTATGTTCTATGTTCGGCGGGTTCTCGCAGAGATGGGTGATGATGTCCGCAAACAACGGTTCGAGGATGTTGTCTCACTTCTTGACGGTAAGACACACAACCAAAATCCGCCACGATAACGGCGGACTGAAAACCCATACCTTGAATTTTCCGCGATCAGGAGAGCGTTCTAGAAAGAGTTTATGGAAACCAGCGGGGCATAGAGGTAGAGGAACTTGGACGCAGCGGTAACCGTCCATATAGTTTTTCAACTTTCCGGTAATCCGACGCAATGTAAAAGGGCGCCCCTTTTGGAGTAGGGTTTGGGTGCTTGTCTCAAACCATCCAGAAAGGAACACCCTTTTATGACTAGCACCATTAAATATATCGGCATGGATGTTCACAAGGAAAGTATTTCGATCGCCGTCAGGAATTCCGCTGGCAAGGTCGTAATGGAAAGTGTCATCGAAACCAAAGCCAGCATGATTCTGCAGTTTATCGATGGGCTGCGGGGAGACGTGCAGGTCACCTTTGAAGAAGGAACCTCGGCCGCCTGGCTGTACGACTTATTGAAACCGCACGTCACAAGATTGGTGGTGTGCGATCCGCGAAAAAACAAGTCCATGCGGGAAGGCAACCAGAGCGACAAGATCGATGCTCGCCGATTGGCCGAGCTGTTGCGTCTCGATCATCTCACTCCGGTTTATCACGGCGAACATGGCCTACGAACCCTGAAGGAGTTGGTACGCACTTATCTCACCGTGACGAAAGATCTCACACGGGTCATGTCGCGGGTGAAAGCCATTTATCGGAGTTGGGCCATTCCTTGTACTGGCAAGCAGGTTTATGCGCAGCGTCATCGTACCGAGTGGCTAGGGAAGATCAACGAACCCGGGGTGCACCGGCGGGCTGAATTTTATTACCAACAACTCGATGCATTGCGAGTGGTGCGCCAGGAAGTGCGCAGAGATCTGCTGGCCGAGAGCAAGAAACAGAAGGCCTGGAAACGGCTCTGTGAGATTCCCTCGATTGGTCCGATCCGGGCGGCGGTGTTGCTGGGCATCCTGCAGACGCCACATCGTTTTCGCACCAAGCGGCCGTTGTGGAATTACGGTGGTTTAGCCATCGAGATGCACAGCAGCGCCGATCACCGCAGGGTCAACGGACAACTGCAACGATCCAGGAAGAACGTCTTGGTTCGGGGCCTCAACCGAAACTGCAATCACGATCTGAAGAACCTGTTTAAGGGTGCCGCCGCCGTGGCTTCCAGCAAGCCGGGCCCCTTCCAGGAGTTCTACACGGCTTTGCTTGCCAAGGGTATGAGACCAGAGATGGCGCGCCTGACTTTGGCCAGAAAGATTGCCACGATCGTACTGATCGTATGGAAGAAAGGAGTGTGCTTCGACGCCCAACATCTGAAACCACAAACAGTTTGAGTGTCTCTGATCGAGTCCGCTCCATCCTGGGGATCTTCTCTGGCGGTGGCCGTGGGGTTCTCGAGACACTCTGGTTCGAGAGCGAGTCTCAGCTGATTTGTTAGGCTCTGTGTGCTTCGGGCATCCAGTCTCACACCCGACCCTAGGCCCTCTCGGACAACCAGAAAAAGCTATGGGCCACGAGTCCCAGATAGAACCATGGTCGCCACTATGACCAACGTTCTGCTTTGTTGGTTTCGGAACTGACAGGCTTCGTCGCCAAGAAGCGATGCAAACCGCTGATAGAGAAAACCCAATTCACGGGGCCACATGGGCCCGCAACCGAGCACATGGCGCGGCAGGTCAGAACAGAACTCGCTTGATCGAGTGGGCTGAGAAGCAAGAAAACTTCCAGCCGAAGGAGATGTGTTTTTTCTTGACTTCTCCCTGCTCTGAAAATAACTCTTCTATGCCGCTTTTTGCTGAAGCGTGACAGCGTAGCCTAAACGTTCCAGGCGGTTAACCAAGTTTCGAGTCACGTGATGTTTGTTTAGGTTGTCCAGGTAAACATCTCCGAGTTCGTTGTAGCAGACTTGGTGGGAGAGTATGTGATAGATGGCCACCAAGATCTTATGGCCCACTGCAACGGCTGCCCGCTTGTACCCACGGCGAGCCTTGAGACGGTAAAATTTGTCTCTCAGGTAAGTGCCCTTGGCTTTTGCTGCTGAGTTGGCAGCCTCCACCAGAGCAGTCTTGAGATACACATTCCCTTTGGGAATGCGGCTGCTCCGGCGCTTGCCGGCCGATTCGTTGTTGCCCGGACAAACTCCCGCCCAAGAGGACAGCTGTGAAACGCTCTCGAACACGCCCATGTCTACGCCCAGTTCGGCGATGATTGCCGCAGCCAGTGTTTCATCTATGCCCGGTATTTCCTGCAACAAGGTGAACTGCGCCGTATAGGGCTTGAGCTTCTCCTGAATGCGTTGCTCGAGAATGCCAAGATCTTCTTCCACTGTCCGGAGTCGACGTAGTTGCACGCGCAACAAGAAACGGTGGTGTTCTTCCACTTTTCCTTCCAGAGCCAGCTCCAGTTCGGGGATCTTCTTGCGCAGTTGCTTTTTGGCCAGCTCGGCCATCTCTTGCGCGGTGGCTTTGCCGTCTACAAGAGCATGCAGCATGAGTAGACCGGAGACCCCGAAAACATCTGTGGCCACACTGGCCAACTTGATATTGGCGGTCTCCAACAGCTTCAGCAGACGATTGCGCTCCGCCGTCCGACTTTCCACCAGCTTGCGACGGTACCGTGTCAAGTCGCGCAGTTCGCGGATGGGTGAGGGCGGAACGAAGCTGGGGCGGAGCAAGCCGTGGCAAAGCAAATCGGCGATCCATTCCGCATCCTTCACGTCGGTCTTGCGGCCAGGAACCTTCTTCACATGTTGCGCATTGGCGACGACGATCTCGAAGGCTCCTTCTAAAATGGCGTAGATCGGCTTCCAGTACACTCCCGTGCTCTCCATGGCCACATGGGTGCAACTTTCCGACAGCAACCATTCGCGTAAGCCCATCAGCTCGCGCGTCGTCGTGCCAAACGTTCGCAACTCTTTCTGAACTCGCCCGTTCTTCAAAACGATCAACCGGCAGGCCACGACGGTGGCCTGATGTACATCCAATCCACAACCACGTTCCACTAGGGTTTGCATGGCACCTCCTTGGCGGAGGCGATTGCTGCGCCGCAGGTCTGTTACAGACACTGCTCTGCGTCCTTCCCGTTTCCGGGTGCGACAAAAGGTGATACCTTTACCGGCGCGGGTCAGTCTTTATAGCGGGATCTGTGTCATCACAGGGAGAATTCCGACCTCCAAGCAATCGCCTTCCAACGATGCTTGTACCATAGACTGACCCGTCTCTCGATGCTGCCCTGAACCACATTTTCATGCTAGGTGATGCACCGACGGCGCATGAGGTCTTTATAGAACAAATCAGGAGTTGACTCGAAGTACTCACCTGAGCACTAGGAGAGTTTTCAACCGAACTCGAAATTGCTAGCCTAGGGTCGGATGCAAGACAAAATTTGCTGCATTGGCTTGAGACTTAGATATCTCGATGAAAACTCTTGAGTGGCCGGCGGTGACGTATCGAGTTTTCGCAATCGGCAACTTTTTGGCTGTACTCATCGGTTTACTGTTTTTGCTTCCGACAGCTTGGAGTGTCCGTTTTGGGGCTGTCGAAAATGCTCCGACGAACTCGCATTTCACAACTTGGTTCTGGGCATTGGTCTCCATCAACCTATGTTTCCTTGCCCTACTTGTTGTCGGAGGCGTCCGCCTATTCCAGCTAAGGTCATCCGGTGTCACCATCTGCAATGCCGTGTTCATCGGAGAAATAATCTATTTTCTTGTAATTGGCTTCTTGTGGCATGCCTTACCTAGACCTGTTTCAATGGGTCTAGCGGACGCGACTGGTGTCGCCAGTATGGGACTTTCTCCACAGGTAATAAGCGGCTACCCCTTGGTCGCTCTCATTTGCCTTAACCTCGCACGGCAGAAGCGAAAGAGAACGCACGCACCCACGCCTTTACCCATTTCCTGAACATGAACTCAAGTCTGATTAACGCGACTTACCGGGAGTTCCTAATTCAGTGAAGACAATTAAAGGTCGGGTTGCGATAGCGGCTGCCGTTATTCTTGTCGCTGGTTTAGGTTGGTTTGCAATGAAACAATACCGCTGTAAACAGCGGAACGCGGCGTATTCGCGGCGCATCAATATCGTTCAGGAAGATGCCCATAAAGAACTCAAACTCGGCACCAAAAAGGACGACGTCGCTCGGTTTTACAAGAGCCACGAAATCCCTTTCGAGGTCGTGCGCTTTAATGATGCTAATGAGGCGATTGGCACCCTTTACACCGTTGGAGGTTGCGCTCCGTTGGGCTGTGGGACCGATAACGCATTAATCGGCGTGCGCGTGAAGCTTGACGCAGACGGCACCGTAACAGGAGAACCCGAAGTAGTAGATATGTACACGAACTGCTTGTGAACGCGCTCGAAGATGCCAACTCCCGAGTAACGCGGTTACCGTACAAGTAAAATCGTCCAAAAATTCAATCCGCCGTTGTGAGTTAAATGGGAGATTTCTCAACAATTATTTCCTCGAATTCTATGATTGGGCACGTAAACTTAGCTGCAACATCGCCGTGAAGGAGGGATATCGTGGTGAAAAAATCACTCAGCCGACTAACTTCCGTCGCTGTATCGCTTCTGACGCTTACATCAGCGGTATGGGCTGGCCCTCTGTTCCCCGATGTGAGGGCTGCAATGTCCGGAAATGGAAAATTCCTAGTGACCATGGAATTTGAATACCTGAATCCAGACCAACAGGTCAGAACCATCACGCGGATCAGTTATCGCGTCCTCCGAAGAGAAGAATTCATCAACGACAAATTCACCACCACAAATCCTTTCTGGTCACATGACTGGGACGTAGGTATGGCATTCCCGGGAGGAGAAGGCATACCATTGCCCTTCATCAGCAATGACGGAAAGTATCTGGTGTTGGTATCGGCTGACCCTCCTTTTTCTGACATCACAGTCCTGCGAATCTACCGAGAGCACCGCTACGGCGGCGAAGACTTACTCGGAACGTACAAGCTAAAAGACATTTGGACTGCGGACGAACTGAAGTCCCATGCCACTCTGACCAGCACTGGTCGGCCCCTATGGTTCGCGGGAAGCACCTTGGGGCTTTCCGCAGACAGTAGCGCGTTCGTCGTGAGAACGCCGTGGGGTAGAGACGTCCGGCTCGACCTGAATGGCGGTGCGATTCACGCTCAGTGACGTGCGCATTCTGTAGTTGGCGCGAACAGGCGACTACACTCAAAATGGGGACCGGCGTCGCGATTGCGGGCGGCCTACCCGGAAGTAGTCCGCATGCCTGAGTAACGCCGTACTCGTCCAAGTGGAATCTGCCGCGAAAGCTGCTCAGGCACTTCTCCGGTTTCGCGACAAATCAGGAGTTGTCCAGGTTTGCTTTGACGCATGGAGTAGAATCAGACGAATCCCAGTGCCCTACGAAACAGTTTTTGAAATCACGCACAAGCCGTTTGAATGGTGGTTTCCGGCGTTTGGTCTGATTTTTCTTGTGGTCGGAGTTGTATTCATAAAATTCGGCCCAAAACTAGACCGCAGCAAAAATGGGAAGTCCTTTGGACTAACCTTCGCAATTCCCCCAAGACTGCTCGGCTGGTTCTTTGTGATTTTTGCTTCGTTCTGGACTTTGGTCACCTTTGGTTCTACGTATTCCTCGTACCGAGAACTTGTACAGGCGTATCAAACTGGCAAATATTCAGTCGTTGAAGGAATTGTCGAAGATTTTCATCCGATGCCCAAGAGCGAGTGCTTCCGCGTCGAAAAGGAAGAGTTTTGTTATTCGGACTACGTAGTATCGCCTGCGTTTAATCAGTCTGCATCTCATGGAGGTCCGATACGTGCGGGACTTCCGGTTCGCATCTCCTACTACGAGGATGAGAATTTTCAGGCGGATATCCTTCGGCTGGAAATTCGCGCGGATAGTGTGCCGTCGGCGGCAGAACGCTCGGCTTATGCGAAAACCGAAGAACAAAAGTGGCAACGCACCGCCGCAGATGACCCGCGCAATCAAGCTATGACGCTTGGGTTTTTGATGGCGGGCTTCGCTTGGACGTTGTGGTGGAATATTGACTGGCAGCGATTCATAAAGTTCTACGGCGTTAGCGGTCCGCCATATCGTCGCTGGATAGAGGTGGCATTTCGCGGATTTTTCGCGCTGTGCTCGTTGGGAGCCGGGCGAGAGCTATTGCGACAATTGTTGGAGCGGTCACGGCCCGCGCAGTTCTATCGGAATGCATTCCTCATCGCCGCCGCGTGGTTCATAGTGATTGTCATAATGGTCAAAGCCCTAGAATGGTTAGCCAACCGCAGGAAAAAGGTCCGGTCTCCCAATAAGCTTGACGCAACTCCTGAGTAACGCCGTACACGTAGAAGTGCAGTCGACTGTGAAAGCTGCTTGGGCACTTGTGTGGAGTCGAGGTGTGACGCGGTGGTTTAGGTGCAGCCTAGCTGTTGCCGACCCTTTCGTTTGTCGGTGCCTCAATAGCTGTACCGTGCTTCCGTCTTCACACCCCGCTCATCGAACCGGATATGCGGATTTCCCGCTTCCGGCTCTCGGAGAAAGGGTCACGATGTCGCCCACGGGAAAAGTTGCGCGTCCGTTTGGTAAGGCGGACGAGACCCAGCACGTCGTACAGGGATGCCTCTGAAAACCGCTTGGTCCCAGACATCACTTTGTGCTTGGCACACAACCACTGGCGCAGCCTCTTGCAGGCGTGGCTTTCCACAGCCCGATAGGCCTTGCTGACTGGTCCTAGACAGAAGTAGTTGGCCCACCCAATCATCGTGCGGTTGAGCTTCGCTACCACTATCTCCTGTTCCAGTAGAGTTTGATCCCGTCCGGTCATTTCGCTAATCGCCTCGCAGATGCGGATTACCCGCTTCTTCGAGGGCACCGTACCAAGGGACGCGCGCCCTGTCTTCTGCGAATAGCACCGACCAAACGTATAACCCAGAAAGTCGAATTTCTCTTCCGGCAGTTTACAGACCCGCGTCTTCGTTTCATTCACCGTTAGCTTCAGCTTCCCCATGATGTCTCGCATCCGAGCCAGCGCTTCTTCCGCTCGGCCACGACAGCAGATCACCAGGTCATCGGCGTAGTTAACGACGTATGCAGCAAGACGCTTCTCGTGTCCAAGATGCTTCCATCCCAGCACGAATCGACGCATGTACAAGTTGCTGAGCAACGGGCTGATCGGAGCTCCCTGGGGGGTTCCTCGTCCCTCATCCCTATTGCGCGTACTCCGATGCTTATTCCCTTTCTCATCGGTCTCTTCAACCGGAGCTTCCAGCCACATCTTGATCAGATGCAGCATTGCTCCGTCGACGATCCTTCGAGCCACCGACTTTAGAAGGTCGGCATGCGGAATCGAATCGAAGTAGCCGCTTAAATCCGCGTCTACAATTTGTCCATGGCCGCTGTTGAGCAGTTTGTGGACATGCTCTACGGCATCCAACGCACTGCGGTCTGCCCGATAGGCGTATTGTTCCGGCGGCAGATCGGCCTCGAAGATCGGTTCGAGCACCAGAACTGCTGCCGTCTGTGCCACGCGATCTTTGATCGCAGGCACTCCTAACGGTCTCTGCTTTCCGTCCGGCTTGGGTATCCACACCCGCCGTACGGGCTGCGGTCGATACGTTCTACTCTTCAGCTCTTGCGTCAGTTCGTCCAACCACCTCTTCACTCCGTACTCTTCGATGTCCTCGAATGTTTGGCCGTCTACGCCTGCTGCTCCGCGATTCGCTTTGCAACATTCATAGGCGAATGCCATTACGTCTTCTCGGTACACCTTGTCGTACAGAGCATAGAAGCGAAATTTGGGCGATCCCTTCGCTTTGTCGTGCAACGCCGTCTGCAACTTCTGAACACTTAGTGGAGTTGTTAGGCTCATCGCCAATCCCTCGGTCCTTCGTTGCTTCTTGCGTTTCCTTTCAACTGAGGCTCCTTCCCTCCACCGGAATTACCCGGCTTCGTCGGTACTGCGAGCCTCTCCGCCATCCCAGTCAGCCCGGCCTATCTCTCGCGAGTTGCCAGTTGATCCATACTGCTATCACCGCTGGGACTTCTCGTGTTGCGCATGGTCCCCTTTGCTTGCATGCCGTCGCTAATACCCCGGCAGGTCTGATGGAACTTGTCCGTTCGTACCGTTCCACCAACTTCGGCCTTCCCACGAACCGGGGCGGGTCGGCTCCTGCATTGTCGGTTTCGGGGCCTGCTCAGCGTTCACTTCACGTTACGGCCTGCACGCTCGCCAAGTCGCCTTGCGACTCTCTACACCAGAGGCTTCAGCAGTCTCGTTGCCTCAACTGCTGCTCTGATTGCTACCGGGTGGAGCGAACCAGTTCCCGGGCGGGTTACTCCCGCTGTGGACCACCGCCTTTTCACGACGCACCCGGTTTCCCGACTTCTCAGGACTTGGCGAATGTGGGAGTGGCATTTCTGGTCGTATAGGCCGTAAACACTTCGACAACGTATCTGACCGACACTGTCGGTTTCGATTGTTCTACCTCTAAACTCTTTTAGAGGTTCATTGGGATGTTGAGTGTCAAATGGATTGATGCATCTTTGGCTTTTTCAAAGCATCGGATAGCGATTGCGATCTGTGCTGCATTAATTATTTGTTCCTCCCAAGGGTGCGGAGGGTCGCGCACATACACAGTGCCAAAGGCAGACGAAGAGACTCGCGTGACATCGCCGAATGGCGAATTAGATGCCGTATTGACTCGCGAAGACGGAGGCGGAGCCGCTGGTGGCTGGGAATGGTATGTGTATATCGTTGCGAAGGGCAATCCTGTAGTCCGACCGGGTTCTCATGAATTGTTCAACGCTGGAACATTGACGGATGAGAAGATTATGTGGAATCAGGAACATCTTCTTGAAATCCACTACGATATTGCTGAGATCAACCAATTTACGAACATCTGGGGTTCATCGCAGCTTCAAAATGGGCGTGAAGGTCGCAATGAATATTTTGTGGAAATTAGGCTTGCTCCAGCCCCGAGGGACTTCTCATTGCTGACACCAAACGGAGAGTTTAGGCGAAAGAACTAATAGGTATCACCCTTGCTAACGTACCAAGTTTTGGTAAACGCGGTTATCGGAGATGTGGAATCACACCGACTTTGGTGGATACGGTTCGGCAACCTTCAGCCCGAGTTGCTTGGCTCTTTCGTAGCATTCTTGTGCGGCATCCCATCGATGACTTAGTTCAGGAACTTTCGAGGCATACAGCGACCCCAGATTGTTCCACGCGACCGGATCGCCGCGTTCAGCGGCCATTAACAGCCATCGTTCCGCTTCCAACACATCTCGATTCACTCCCAGGCCGCACTGGTACAGTAGCGCGACTGTTGTTTGAGCGTCCGAGTTGCCATCCATCGCGGCGGGCAGGGCGAGCTTCAAAACCAGTTCGTAGTCCTGTCGCTCGAACGCATCGAGAGCGATGCTTGGAATATATTTCGGCGGTTCCATTTCTCAAGTATAACCGCACATGCTTGATTAACGCCGTTACCGTAGAAGTGGATTTTTCAAGTTTCCGGTTTTCCGACTACTCAGGAGTTGACCGTCGCAACTAGGAGCGTTGAAGTTACTTTTTTTATATAACCTGTTCTGGATTTGGTGCTGGCTCGGGCACGTATGTTTTCGGGGGCGAGAAGTAAAGCCAGCGCACTAGGAGATACCAGACCAAGAAAAGCACAACGAATCTGCTCAAATCGGGGAGTGCATCCTTGAGCGAGAAGCCCGCCAATGTAGCGCCATTGGGTATGATTGCCCGATAATCATTTCGCGAAACCCAGCCCGCAATAGGCGAAGCAAAGATATTCACGAAGTGCAAAATACATTGGGCGAGTAGGTAGCCAAGAGCGATAGCGCCAACAAAGCTTTCCACCAAAGCCCGCTTTAATCGCTCAAACATGGTTTCTCCCTGTCAGTTTTGCTCGGCATTTGCTTAAGCTACGGAGCGGCCCCGCACCGTACACCCAGTGAGACAGAAGCCACGCTGCGGCTAGACAGACAAAAGCATCAAAAAGAAATCCCACTGTGGTGGTCAACATCAAGCGGTCGGCGCCGGTAAAGTAGTGGGAGGGAATATCCAGAATAGCTATGGCAGTGAACAAGAAACTGGCAGCACGTGCGAGGGGGCTCCATAGAGCGCTGAATCCCCAATAAAACGACCAATAGAGGAGCACCGCAATGGCAACCGCCGAGACGTGGTAGTCAGCCAAAATTTCCCTGAGAGAAGGTTTCACCCATTTAGCCGTCAAGGGCATTTTCGCAGGTTAGCTCATCCGTCGAAACCTAAAGTCCTGAAGCCGTTTCCTTGCTCGCGTTAACCCACACCAGGTCCTGAGTAACGCGGTAATCGTCCATGTGGAGTCTTTGAGATTTCGGGGCGAAGCACTAAAATGCGCGTTGATGCTGAGCTTGAATCATCCTCTCCTTCGGAGCAGTTGGTTGGTAGCCACCGCTTTTTTCGTCACGCCGCAGAATGTTCAGACTCCTGATCCACGCGGTGTGCCCATTATCAATGAACCGCATTATCGACTTCTCTTTGAAAACGCTTATGTCCGCGTTTTTCGGGGAAGTCTTGACAGACGTGAGGCTACACTGCTCCATCAACATGAACGGCCATATGTCTATGTCACTCTCGGCCCCGCTGATTTCGTTAGCGCTGAGCCTGGCAAAACGGATGTTCACGTAATTATGAGCGCGGGCCAGGTGGGGTACTCTCAAGGCGGCTTCTCGCACATCATTCGTACCGATGGAGGCTTCCGGCTCGACGACATCACCATTGAGTTGTTGAAACCCCAGAGCGAACCACAAAACACTTGTGGGAAGATTGTGCCCGGACTGTCAATGAATTCTTGCCCCACGATGTCAGCGGATGAGAAAAAGGTCATCTCAAGCTTGGAGCTTTTCAAGACTGATGAAACAGACGTGTTGGTGACATGGTATGGTCGCAACACGTCACAAGGTGGAATCAATTACCGTTTGGGAACTCTGATTGTCATTCTGACCGGGTCGGGACTACAAACAGATGTAAAGGGTAAACCAGACGAGCCCCTTTTGCCTGGGAGCGTGTTATGGCTACTCGCAGGAGCGAACACCTTTATCACTAACGAGTCTGGAGAACCTTGGAGCTATCTCTCGCTATCCTTTGAAGGAACTGAGCCTTTCCACCCACAAAGGAAGCCAGGGCATTTTGTTTCTTCTCAAAGTCTGATTAAATGATTAACGTTACCGGACATCTGAAATCTGCGGGATACCGCTTGCCCGGTGAACCGGCTGTCAGCAGTTATCGAAATTCACTGGAATGCGGCCACTTAATTTGCAGGAGCAAAGACCGCTTTGCCTATAACGGCCAATCTAATCGGGCAGTATTCCGCAAATGGGTCGTTCTTTTCCCCTACGAGAACCGCAAGAACAGTGCTGAAGGTAACTTCGTACTCTCCAGGTTGGTCGAATGTGTACGCGTCTTCAAGCGTGAAGCGTTGTTCAAAATGTTCTCCGGGTCCCAAAGTAATCGACGCAATATCCGGGGCTGAATCCCACGAATACGTGTCAGGCATCAAGGTTGCCCTCGCCAGCTTATCCGAAGGGTAAAAAAAAGCAGAGGACATGGCAGGCTCTTGGCGGTGAACTTCTATACCGACGCCCTCACCCATCGAACCTCGTTGAGGAAAGCGTATTCGGTACTTCGAGTTGTTTTGCACCGAAAGAATGATGGGCACTGACTCACCCTTAGTGATAGCCCCTGACCGTTCAAAGCGAAAGTCTGCTTTTATTTGGTCAAAAATGTCATTTTTTTCAACGACCAATTCGACGGGCTTCGTTTTTTCGCTTGCACACTGGAGGACCAAAATATACGTCCCGGTCTCTACCTCTGCTTCGCCAAAACCCCAGCCCCCATACGAGCTATACTCGTCGCCCGTTAGTCCTTCGCGGCCCAAGCCAACGGATTGCGTTTCAGTTGTTCCGTCTGGTTTGCCAATACTTAAAGTGCAGGGCTTCATTGCTTCCCTAGAGGTCGCAGATGAATTCTTCACGTTAACGCCGACCCAAAATCGAATCGCTTCCCCTAGCAGATATTTTGGCTTTTCCAGGCGCAGAAACGGTTCGACGCCTCCTGCTACGTTTTGCGGCCAGACTTGTTGCACGGGGAAGAGCAAAACCAACGTAAAAAACAGGAGCGATAACAGGCCGATGATTGGGCCTTTAAAGACTGCGCGGAAGCTATTGAAGTACTTCATGTTGGTGAGTTAAACCCGCTGCCCAGTTCCACGTCAAGAAAATCTTAATTGCAAACAATGGGTTTACGCCTATGCGCTGTGGCGAAAGTAGGGAGGAATTTATTGGCAGCCGCAGCGGTCGACCCCGCTTTATGCCATAACGCCTAGAGAACGCGCCTTGTTGACGGTCGCTACTGGCCCCAGAACATAATCGCGCAAGCTGCCCCTAGAACTTGTTATGGTATTTTCATGGTAATCGTTAAATTCTTGTTGCTGTTTTGCCTGCTGTTTCCTTCGCAGCAGGAATCTCCTCCAGACAAATCCAGCAGTGACGCGCCACCACCATTACCTATCATTGACTCTAACGCCTGCCCGTTTGAAGGCTGCATGTTTCGGAAATGGCTCATTGTCCATGATAGCGACATTTTTTCTTCGTGGAAGGAAGATAGAAAGTTTCTGTCGAAAATCAAAAAAGGAGATGTAGTGGCCGGGTTGACCGGCGTACATATCACCTATGAACCCGACCGCGTTCAAGTTTTGAAGTCCATTCCGGAACTCGGTCTTGAGCCTGGTGACATCATTTTGCGATATATGTATCACGGAGAGGGATACGCGGATATTTGGTTGAAGGGCCACTGGAGGAAAGAGTACGACTGCAGTTTCATCACCGAAAGGGACGGCTCTGGCTGTTCGCACGGCTGCGCCGCGAAAGTAATCACAGATGGCAGAAAAGATTGGTGGGTTCGTTTTAAAACCGCCAGAGGCTTAATCGGCTGGGCAAAGGTAGACGACCAATTCAATTGCATGGACACGCTTGGAGGGGACGCAAAGTGCGAGGCCCTCAACAATTCTCCGCCGTAGTTAAATCCGGCCTGCTTGTTTCCGCCTCACGCGGGCAATTTAGCGAGTTGAGGTCAGTCCTGACGCGGTAACCGGAAAAGTGGCGTCCTGGTAGCCTGGTGGTCGTCTAGAATGAAGGTCCTTTGAGGAGGTGTGTGTGTCCAAGCGATATTTGGCGTTGTTTGGGTTCGTTATGACCGGCTTGGGCGCGATGTTGTGCTTAACCGTGCCCGCGCAGGCAGCCGATGGACAGACCGCGAAGACGACGGTGAGTGTGGCGGGGCGATGGATGGTGACGGCAGACTTCACGGGTACACCGATCTATTTCCAATTGGAGCTTACCGAAGAGGGCGAGAAGCTCGGTGGGAAATTTGGCGGGGACAAGCTCGAAGGATCGTTGAAAGGAAACGCGATTCATTTTGTGGCGAAAGACGAACAAGGAAGCACTTCGGAGATGAAGGGGACAGTGGAGGCCGGAATAATTGCAGGGAACGTGGTATTTACGGACGTTAATGACACCGAACATCCTGAGACGCATTCGATCACGGCCGAGATAGTGCCGCAGCGGCCAGCAGGGCCGCCCAAACGGTACGATTTTATACCAACGACGTTTTACCGCCAGTTTTCTCCGTTCAATAAGCCGGTGCTGACTGTGTCGCCGGGAGACACGATTCACACGACAACGGTGGATGCCGGAGGTGTGGACGAAAAAGGTGTCACGCGAGTGCTGGGCGGGAATCCCGAGACCGGCCCCTTTTACGTTACAACGGCTGTGCCGGGAGACACGCTGATGGTGCATTTAACTCGCGTGCGGCTGAACCGCGATTGGGCGGGGAGCGATGACTTCATTGTAGGCAGGGCAGTGGACAGCGAGCTTGCGATCAAAATGAAGGACGGCGGCAAACAAATTCGGTGGCATTTGAATCGTGAGCGAGGAGTGGCGACACCGGAAAAGCCGGGCGAGCATTTGAAGCAGTACAGCGTGCCGTTACGGCCGATGCTGGGGTGCATCGCGACCGCGCCTCCGCCGGCACAAGCGCCGCCAGGTACAGGCGATTCGGGTGGATATGGGGGGAACATGGATTTCAACGAGATTGTCGAAGGTGCGACGGTCTATCTACAAGTACGCGTGCCGGGAGCCTTGCTCTATGTGGGGGATGGCCACGCAGCTCAGGGCGACGGCGAGTTGAATGGCAACGCACTCGAGACATCGATGGAAGTGGAGTTCACAGTGGATATCTTGCCAGGAAAGCGCCTCGCGGGACCGCGAGTCGAGTCTTCGACGCACGTCATGGCGGTGGGCTTGGGCGGCTCGTTGGAAGATGCGATGCGCGAGGCGACGAGCAATATGGCGCAATGGCTGGAGCAGGATTACAAACTGAACGTTTCGGAAATCGCGCAGGTGTTAGGGACTGCGGCGGAATACAAGATCAGCGAAGTCGCGGACCGAAATGCGGGCATCGTGCTGAAGATCAACAAAGAGCGATTGAATCCACTTGAGGTGAATGCGAAGTAGCGCAGTTTGAAAAACATCGGCCCCCGGTCCCTCTTCTGGCGGCCTCACTGTCAATTCCCGATTAACGCCGTCCATATGGTTTTTGAATTTGCATGGTACCGAGATCGTTCTCGACCGTTCCAATTTTTACAGGAGGGGCGACTGGTCCCGAAGCAGTGGAAAGAGCGAGTCGGGCCCCAGCGCACACAATGAATTAAAGGGAGAAAGAGTTAGCGTCCGCGCCCGGGCTTCTCGTGTTGTTTTACAGCGTGTAATGCCTTGCCGAACACTTTCGCCGCCCAGTCCGGTATCGTCTGTCCGGCTTTACCAAGTTTGCCGCCGATGAAATGCGCCACTACGCGGAAGCCGCGGCGATGCGCTGTGTTGTCGTACACGAGCAATTCATCGGCATGTTTGGGGACTTCGGAGAGATTCCTCGTTGACTGTCGATAGGAGTCAATCACGCTAGACACGGGCACGGCTTGCCCACCTCGACTCATGCGCACCAACACCCGCCCCACATTCAAGTTTGCGTCTTCCGTAGAAATAAAAAGAACCTTCGTCGAATATCCTGCTGCCTTAGCCCGCTCGAGCAGCTGCGTGTCCACACGAATGTCTTCGACGGCAAAAGAACGCCGCTCATCAAGAAATGGTTGTTGCTGGTGTCTCAATGGGGGAACGAGTGTTGGGAATGGCTCTTTCAAATAGGCTTCGTAGAAAGTTGTTTTGCCGGCGCCCACCGGCCCCGCGATTATGAACAATGCTGGCTTTTGCTGGCTCAGGATGCGATTCTCTCGTGTGCAACTTTGCGCGGACCTTTCGGACGCTTGGGCTCAAAGCTTGTCTCTAATTTCTCAACGGGGGTTCGCTCTCCGTCAGGTGTTACTTTCACCGTCGCTTTCAGGTTCCGATCGTACTCGTAGTATGTTCCATTGGGTTCTTCCGCCTCGAAGGGAACGGGTTGCATTCCCGAAACCTGGGTAAGCATTTGATGAAGCTCCCGACGCTCCAACTCCGACATGGTGTCGTACGAACACAAGGACGGCCCCCGTGCCTTGAGTGTTTTCTTCACTCTGCCTGCTTTAGCCTTCGAGTAGTAATCCAAAAGGGCGCTATTCACGAGCTGATTCATAGAACAATTCCGCTTCTTAGCGATTTCATGAATGCGCTTGCGAAGTCGATTCAGGATGACAACTTGCGTTTCTCTCCCAGTTTGTTTCTGTCTGGACTGAAGAGTCACAAGCTCGACAGTATTCAGGTCCACCGCCAGAAGCGCATCGTTGATCGAAGTCGACAGTTCTCCCAAGTATCGCGGTTTATCTCGCAGGAGTTCGTCGAGGGAACTCAAGAGCCGGACATTGTAGACGCCGAACTGAACGCTTCGCCGTTTGGGCACGATTCCTTACAATCTTCAGGATGGGGTTGCCGCAACTGGCGATAAGTCGCGGCTCATACATATAGATATATACACCACCCTCGCCGCTGGTTCAAGCCGCCGCTCAATTTCGCAAGAGTGTGCGTATTTCGAACCGTGATCTGCCCAGTCTGCCCGCGTTGATGCAATATGCATTCGGAAGCCCAGCGAAAGGCGTAAAATCAATGATCGCGAATCAAGTCTTGGCCTCACAAGGTAAGGAGCGATGGCCTACTCCGACGACCTTCTGGCTGTTGCAAAGCGAATCTTCTGGTTTGGAACTCCACAAGAAGCCCTTGAATTCCCGAACCACTTTCTTACCCACGCCATGACATACGCCTCGGATGAGGATATTGAAATTCTCAGGAAGTATTTCAGCGAGGATGATTTCAAAGCGACATTCGATATCCCGCGCCCGGGATCTTCGACCGAAGCTCATGAGCCAAATGGAATGAACGTTACAACCGCACTTCCGTCCCGCCGCTTCCCGAAGACCGTCGATCCCGCAACCATCCGCGAGTTCTTTCCGCCCAAGTATTGAAAATGAAAACATCAGAGAGGTTTACTGATTGCTTTTTTACATCGAGTCCTCAGTTCCTGGCACCGGCGTTTTCACATTCCGCGTACCCCGCCAATGAAAACCAGGCCTATTTTCTTCAAGCCGTTTTAGGTTCGCAAACGGGTCCCGCTCTTCAACTGCCTCCACTTTTGTTCCCTGCGGCTCTCGCGCCTCGGGGGGTTTATCCTGTTTTCCCCAGCTGTTGGTGGCGGTTGGCTTTTTTGCGTTTCTGCTGCGTGAGACGGTCTGGTGAAAAACGCGATAGCTCATCTGTAGCCCTTCTCCTTCCAACGCGACCCAAATCTCTTTAAGACCATGCCCGCACCTCAGCGCCGTCTCGATGCCCGGAAGAAGAGATCGAATGAGCGCAGCTTTTTTCTGGGGCGGCGTGGCGGCTAGTTTGTTCAGGCACTGGCGGAAATGTTCCATTTGACAGGTGCTCTAATGCTGCTATACATATAGCACTATGACATCCCGCTGTAAAGCAAGAGCCTCCGTTTTGTCGGCAGAAATCGACAAGAGTCGACAGAAATCAACAGAAGTCGGCAACAGTCGCCCGAAAATCAACCAACGTCGGCAGAAATCACCAAAAGTCATCAGTTGTCAACAGAAGTCAACACTCTTTCAACACGAATAGGAGTGCAGTGCAGAGAATGCAGGCGGATCATCGGCGAAAACACACGTATTGGAACATAAAGGGTTGTGGCGACGCTGCGCGTGTTTTTACAGGCAAGTTCTTATTTTTCAGAGGGAAGGGATGTGGCGGCTTTTGCTCAAGAAGTGGCACAAATGTGCCACCGCAGATTCTTCCGCGTTTCTCGGCTCTTCGACAGTCTAAATGGAAGGAAATATATGGCAAAACCAAGAATTGAGCGGAGTTTGTTATTTCCGAACAAGGAATTCCGAGAGCGAGTGCGGAAAGCGTCGAAGGACCGGGGCTTCCGATCCGAACAGGCATTTATCCTCGCCGCTTGCGAACGCGAGATTCGTAGGGGCGATGAAACCGAATCCGTAACGCAGTTCGAGGCGCGCATCGCAGCCACACTCACGAACCTGGCGAAGCAGGGTCAACATCTTCAAACACTCGTAGAGGCGCAGGTCGCCATAACGGACGTGCTCCTGAAGTACGTCATTACCTGTGTTGTGGAACCTCCAGAAGATGCGCTCCCAGCGGCCCGGGTTCGCGCCAGGTTGCGCTACGACAAGCTGATCCGCGCGGCGGCAAACGAGCTCTCTAACAAAAATAGGGATACTCTCAGGGCGATGGTGGTCGATTACTGACGAGACGCCAGTTCGTTTGCGACCGGGGGAATCAAGACATGGCCAAACTACAGTGTGGCAAGCCCACTTTTGCTTTTTCACCGACGATCATGGCAACCTCCTGAAGACCAACCTCCCCGAAGATATGCGCAAGGGCGCAGACAGAGACTTCGGGGGCTGACTTGGCGCGGCCGCTGACCTCCCGGTCCAGTTGTCTTTTTTCTTAGCCGCCCTATTCCCTCTCATCGCCCTGAGACGAGCTCGATGTGACCATGGCCAGGGCTGAGCCGGTGCGTTCGCGGGCCCACCATGGCTGCCGGCTCGAGATGTACAAGGACTTTCAGGAGGTCCCCGCGACCCTTCCCATAAAAAATAGTCAGTTGGGCAAAAAATCTCTTTTGCATGGTGCTATATGTATAGTAGCATCATGGGCAATACGATCGAATCCATCTGGAACCAAAGGTAAGCGCGATGATTCGACAGACTCTTCTCCAACTAGACCGAAGAAATTCAACTCTGGCCGAAGATTGCCCTCTGAATGTTCGGGAAGCTGCCACCTATCTTGGCGTCAGTCCCCAAACTGTGTATCTTTGGGTTGAGCGAAAGCAGATTCCCCATCTCCGCGTAATGGGTCGAAACATCCGGTTTCTCAAATCGGATCTCGAACCCTTCCGCGCTTCGTTTAAACAGGAGATGGAGAATGGCTAGACCCAAGAGGCATGATGGTGTGGTTTTCCGGCGAAAAGGTTCCAAGCTGTGGTGGATGCGTTACTGCGACCGCAGTGGCCAGCGCCACCGCGAATCAACTCTCACGGAAAACTGGCAAGAAGCGCAGAAGCGGCTCCGCGAGCGGCTTCTGGCTCGTGACGATAACGTTCTCGAAGTTGTCCGCAAAGGGGAAGGCCTTACCTTAGGACAATGGGTAGAACACTTTCTAACAATCTATTCCACTCCTCCAGCTCGAGCGGAGAAGACACATGCCGTAAACGTTCGGGTGGCCAAAATCCTGAATGTTACTTTGGGATCTCGGAAACTCGGCGAGATAACAGCGGACGAGATCGAGGTTTTCCTTCGCGTCCGCCTTCGTCAGCGTAGGCGTTTCAAAACTTCTAAGGGTTACAGGGAAACAGGAGTCGTGAAACCAAGCACAGTTCATCAGGAATTTCGGGTTCTTCGCCGCATCCTGAATGTTGCTGTTCGCAAGCGGCTCTTGCCTTCGAATCCTTGCAGCGGAGTGGAGTTTCCGGTCTCTGTGAAAGGAATGTTTCGACCACACTACGTTCCTTGGTCGGAACAACAACGAATCGAATCCCATGCACCCGCGTATCTGTGCAATGCGATTCGGATCGTCACGGAGACAGGCATGCGCATCTACAAGGAATTGATCTGCATGAAGAGGGATCAACTCGACTTGACGAACGCGGTCGTGTGGATCTCGGACTCGAAGACTCCGAGCGGGGAAGCGGAGGTGCCCCTCACGGAACTAGCACTGGATGCTTTCAAGCGACAGTTGGCAATTTCTGGAGGAGGACAGTATCTGTTCCCCAGCGAGGCAAATGATCGAGGCCACCAGAAGTCCTTTAAGACTGCATGGCGTGCAACTTTACGCCGGGCAAAGGTGCCATATTTTAGAATCTACGATCTGCGTTCGACCTATGCCACACGTCTGAGTGCGGGAGGGGTGGCAGATGAATGGGTAACGCAGCTGCTTCGACAGGGAGATGCCCAAGTGTTCAAGAAATACTCACAAATGAAGCTGCAGATGAAGCGTGAGGCACTCGGACATCTCAATCGAGAGGCGAACGAGATGCAGGGTTCAATTGGCACACTCGTGGCTAACTAGAGGGGGTTTTGGCACAGTTTTGGCACACTTTCGACCTAATATAGAGGATATAGGTAGCAGTGGAATCGAGAAGTGCTTTAGAATCAGCAGGTCTGCACGACGCGCCCGTAGCTCAGCTGGATAGAGCGTCTGCCTTCTAAGCAGAGGGTCGGGAGTTCGAGCCTCCCCGGGCGCGCCACTTACTCCTTCTCCGTCCGTTACTTACACACGGTCATTTCTTGTTCGTTCCCGGCAGCAGGCTGACCGTCATAAAAACGTAATACTTTCTCCTTGCCGTAGACTTTCTCATTTGCTTTTTCGAGGTTTTGCCGCACCTGCTCCACCATCCCCAGTTGATAGTGGCGCTTGGTTTCAGGGCTCGAATGACGCATCGCGCGCTGCACAACGGCGTCAGGCGCAACCCAACTGAGGCGCGTGCAGAACACATGCCTCAAATGGTAGATCGGAAAGTGAGCAACTCCCGCGTTCTTTAGCGTCGTCTTCCATGCCGTTTTAACCGTGGTGATCGGCTGGTGGGTTTTGACCGGACTCGGAAAAAGAAATGGGCTCTTGCCTCCCTGCTCCTTCTTCCAACTGAGAAGAACATCGTGTGCAAGCCCGGTCAGGGGCACAGGCTCGGATGAGCCTTCTGTTTTGGTTTTCCCTCCGAAGAAAATCACGTTGTGCTCGAGATCGATCTGATCCCAACGGAGAGAGAAGCCTTCGGTATAGGTACGGCCGCCCGTTTGAGCCAACAGTACGATTGCCACTCTCAGATACGGCGGGGCGTTTTCCAGAATGCGTTGCTCATCTTCCAAACTGAGCATGCGCTTCGCTGGGCGTTCCCGGCGCTCATCGAATGGCTTCACACGACTGGCGGGGTTCTCGGAGATGTACTTGCGCTCGATTGCAAAATTGAGCATGCAGCGCAAGTAAGCCATCTCACGATTGACGGTGGCTCCTTTGACTTTGCGGGTTGGATTCTTCCTTGAGGGTTGCGCCTTGCGGTGATTCCGGTAATCCGTGACCCACTTGGCATCGATATCTGCCAGCAAGCGGTCTCCGAAGAATTTCCGCATGTTTTCAAGAAAGTCTCGTACGTTGGTTTGTGTGCTCGCAGCAAGAGTCGGGACGTGTGCGCTTTCAAATTCTTTGCACAGTCCCGTGAATGACATTCGGTCCCCCTGCTCGCCTACTTTGAACATCTGCATCGCAATTTCACCCTCGCGCTTACCCAGTATCTTGTTAGCGAGAGCCTTGCTCCTGCATTTGGTTGACTCGAAATACTGCTCGCCTTTCCAGGTGTAGCTCATCCACCAAAAACGCGAGTCCGTTCTTCGATACAGTCCCACCAGCGCTCCTCTCACTTGCCGGAGTGAAGCGCTGGCGGGATTATACCGCCAGATCGAAGCGGAAGACGAGCAGGGCGTATCTGTTTTTGTTTGAGTCTTTCAAGCGTGGACTGACGGTATTCGAGGCGTCCCGCAATTTTCCGGCACTCCACCCTCTCCTGGGACGAATAGCGATATAGGGTACTTGTCGAGACGCCAAGGAATTTCGCCGCTTCAACATGAGGCAGCCAGAAATCCGAGGGCTCGGGGCCCAGGAAACGGCCGGGTTTTGCAAGGGCGTCAAGATCCTGGGGGGCGTATGAATTCGTCGCTAGGTTGCAGAGGAGACCAGCGAGAACTTCGGCATCTTCGGGTAAAAGTAGAACACACGCCACAAGACGCGGACCGTCGCCATTCGTGCTGTGCTGTTGCGTGAGCTTTTGATTTTGACCTTCATTATCGAGCCCCTGCGAATGAATTCCTGTTGTGCGATTCATGGTTCCTCCAGCTCGCGGAGCAAAAAGTTTTCCCGAGCCTGGTCTCTTGGGCCCGTTGTCGCGATCCTGGGTCTGGGCTTGCCCCGCGTGTTGTTCAATGCGGGGTCTCGAGAGACAGAAGACTCACGCGTTTCTAAGTCCAATCCAGTATACTATACATATAGTACCATGGAAAGCTTTTACAAAAGTGGGCTTGCCACACTGTAGTTTGGCCATGGCTTGATTTCCCCCGGTCGCAAACGAACTGGAGTCTCGTTAGTAATCGACTACCATCGCCCTGAGAGTGTCTCTGTTTTTGTTAGAGAGCTCGTTTGCCGCCGCGCGGATCAGCTTGTCGTAGCGCAACCTGGCGCGAACGCGCGCCGCTGGGAGCGCATCTTCCGGGGGTTCCACAACGCAGGTAATGACGTACTTCAGGAGCACGTCCGTTATGGCGACCTGCGCCTCTACGAGCGTTTGAAGATGTTGCCCCTGCTTCGCCAGGTTCGTGAGTGTGGCTGCGATGCGCGCCTCGAACTGCGTTACGGATTCGGTTTCATCACCCCTGCGAATCTCGCGTTCGCAAGCGGCGAGGATAAATGCCTGTTCGGATCGGAAGCCCCGGTCCTTCGACGCTTTCCGCACTCGCTCTCGGAATTCCTTGTTCGGGAATAACGAACTCCGCTCAATTCTGGGTTTTGCCATATATTTCCTTCCATTTAGACTGTCGAAGAGTCGAGAAACGTGGAAGATTCTGCGGTGGCACATTTGTGCCACATTTGGAGCAAAAGCCGCCACATCCCTTCCCTCTGAAAAATAACCCTCGGGGGTCAGGTGAAAACCGGCCAACTGGGGTCACTTCAAAACCGGCCAACG
The DNA here is from genome assembly GCA_963733775.1 of uncultured Acidobacteriota bacterium. GTDB lineage: Bacteria > Acidobacteriota > Terriglobia > Acidiferrales > UBA7541 > Acidiferrum. The sequence continues at coordinate 752,829 of CAVTEE010000010.1, forward strand.
GTGTGGCCCAGGACGTGATCCTTATTTATCCTGCTTTCTCCTGATCAAGCAAGTCTGTTTTAGTTCTCCAGCTCCGCGGTCCGCATTTAAGGATGTGGCCGTGGTGAAGCAGACGGTCGAGCATGGCCGTGACCGCGGCACTGTCGCCGAGCAGTTTGCCCCAGTCTTCCACAGGGCGGTTAGACGTGAGCAATGTGCTGGCTCGTTCGTAACGACGCATGACGATCTCCAGCAACTCTTCTCCCGCTGTGGGCCCTAACTTTCGCATTCCCAAGTCATCGATGATCAGCAAAGGCACGGTAGCCAGCAACTCCATGTGCTCTTTGCGTTTTCCGTCGAGGGCCGCATCGGCGATTTCCTCGAGCAAGATGTGTGCTTCGCGATAGATCACCCGATAACCCTGGCCGATGACCGCCTGTCCGATGGCTTGGGCCAGATGGCTTTTCCCGGTGCCGGGTGGACCTAAGAAGAGCGCGTCTTCACGGCGGCCAACGAACGCGGCTGTAGCTAGATCAAAGACCAGACTGCGATTCATCTTCTTGTTGAAATGGAAATCGAAGTTGTCGAGGGTTCTCCGCGGATCACGAAACTGGGCCTGTTTCCTACGCCGTTCGAGCAGTCGGTCACCTCGCCGCGTCAGTTCATCCGACACTAGACAGGAGAGGAAGTCGATGGGTGCCATCGGCTCCGCTTGGGCTTGCTGCAGCCGCGTCTCCAGTACAGCAGCGATGCCACCCAGCCGTAACTGTCGTAAAGCTCGATTCAACTCGATCAGGTTCATTCTGGTTGCTCCTTGATTTTGAGATTGATGAAGTCGCGATAGACGGTAAGTTCACGGATCAGGGGATCGATCTGACGTAAGAACATTTGCGGGTGCGGGCGACGCTCGAGATAACGACGCACGAAACGGTATTCGTACACTGCGATGTCCAGAGCAGCAGCGCAGGCATCTTCGACTGCCGTCGTTCCGTATTTCTTCATCAGGGAAAACACACCCAGGATGCGGCGGATGCTGGTCTCTCCTTGCCGGTCATACAGCAGCTGGCAGAACTTGCCAGTCTGGGTGCCTGCATGTGCAGCGCGTCGCAACAGCTGCGCTGTGCTCAGCGGCATTTTCGTGGGGTGATCTTCTTCCTCGATGCGATATCCGCCGCGCTTTTGGCGCAGATGCTCGCGAAGGAGTTGGTTGGTATTCGGATGCAGGATGCGCACGTACAACGCATCCCACTGCACCTTCACGGAACGCCCGATCCATCCTGGCGGTAAGCCGTAGTAGGCAGCTTCCACTTCCACGCATCCATCCAGATGGACCACCCGTTCTCCGTATTGGTAGTAGCGGAAGGGTTCGAGCGGCAGTGGCAGCAAGTGCGGTTTTTCTTCCGCGAACATGGCTGCAACCTGACGTTTCGTGGTGCCATGAATGCGCCGGTCAGCCCAGCGTTCTTCCCAGCGGTCGAGATGCGCTTGTGCTTCTTCTAGGTTCTCAAAGCGCATCCCTTTGAGCGCCGTTCTCTTGGTGTGGCCGATGCCGGACTCCACTTTCCCTTTACGATCGGGATCCTGAATGCGACAAGGCAGTGCCACCACACCGTAGTGCGCGAGTACATCTCGGAACAGTGGGTTGACGGTGGGATCGTAGATATCAGGAACCGCCACGCCTTCTTTCAAGTTGTCGAGCACGATGACTCTTGGACAACCGCATAAGCGGCGGAACGCTTTCTCATGCAGTTCGGCCCAGGTGCGTACACTCGATCGCCATGCCAGTAAGCGAACGGATTTGCGGCTGTAGCCGAGGGTCAGAACGAACAGCCGCGTCCGGCGATACTTGCCGCTTTGCGGATCGCGCACCATCGGACCGCTGCCGTAGTCGACTTGTGCTTCTTCTCCCGGTGCGGTGAGGATGATGCCCGCTGGTTCCGGACGTTGTGGTCCGCGCAGCTTGCGCACGAAACGTTTCACCGCCTGATAGTCGCCAGCAAAACCGTGGTCCGTCACCAGGTCTTGCCAGATCGCCTTGCCGTTGCGTCCCAGGGCCAGGCCCTGTTCGATCAGTTCTCGGTATGCTTCACAGGTACTTGGGATGGCCGGTTTTGCTGAAAAAGGCGCAATAAAGTCGGGGGTCACCTCCTTGGCCGGTTTTGCTTCACGGTCGGGGGTCACTTCGTTGGCCGGTTTTGCCGGGATTCGCTTTCCCCAGAAGCGCGGCAGCCGTACAACGATGCCCGCCGCTTTCAGGTACGCGCTGGCTGTTTCTCGACGCACACCAGTGGCTTGCTCGATGCGCCGTAAAGGCCATCCGAGCTTCCCCAGTGCGATAACTTGCTGTTTTTTCTCTTCGCTCAAGACATTGCTCATGCCGAGGGAGCCTATAAGCTCTCCCCTCGGAGTCAATGTCCTGGGCTCTATCGTTGGCCGGTTTTCAGGTGACCCTCATTGGCCGGATTTGGGTGACCCCTGAGGAATAACAACTTGCCTGTAGAAACACGCGCAGCGTCGCCACAACCCTTTATGTTCCAATACGCGTGTTTTCGCCGATGATCCGGCTGCATTCTCTGCACTGCACTCCTATTCGTGGTTAAAGTGTGTCGAGTTCTGTTGACAACTGACGACTTTTGTTGATTTCTGCCGACTTTGGTTGATTTTTGGGCGACTTTTGTCGACTTCCGTTGATTTCTGTCGACTCTTGTCGATTTCTGCCGACAAAACGGAGGCTGTTGCTTTACAGCGCGATGCCATAGTGCTATATATATAGCAGCATAAGAACACCTGTCAAATGGAACAGTTCCGCCAGTGCCTGAACCAACTAGCCGCCACGCCGCCCCAGAAAAAAGCTGCGCTCATTCGATCTCTTCTTCCGGGGATCGAGACGGCGCTGAGGTGCGGGCATGGTCTTAAAGAGATTTGGGTAGCTCTGGGAGGAGAAGGGCTACAGATGAGCTATCGCGTTTTTCACCAGACCGTCTCACGCAGCAGAAACGCAAAAAAGCCAACCGCCACCAACAGCTGGGGAAAACAGGATAAACCTCCCGAGGCGCGGGAACCGCAGGGAACAAAAGTGGAGGCAGTTGAAGAGCGGGACCCGTTTGCGAATCTAAGACGGCTAGACCCAGAAAATAGGCCTGGCTTCCACTGGCGCGGTACACGGAATGTGAAAACGCCGGTGCCAGGAACTGAGGACTCGAATGACAAGAACAATCGGTAAACCACGCTGATGTTTTCAACACTTGGGGGGAAAGAAGTCGGGGCTGGTCGCGGGATCGACGCTCTTCGGAAGCGGCGGGACGGAAGTGCGGTTGTAACGTTCATTCCATTTGGCACATGAGCATCGGTCGAAAATCCCGGGGGCGGGATATCGAATGTCGCTTTGAAATCATCCTCGCCGAAATATTTTCTGAGAATTTCAATATCCTCGTCTGAGGCTTATGTCAGAGCGTAGGTGAGAAAGCGCTTCGGAAAATTCAAGGGCTTCTTCTGGAGTTCCAAACCAGCCGATGCGCTTTGCAACAGCCTGAAGGTCTTCGGAGTAGATCATCGCTCCTTACCTTGTGCGGCCAAGACTTGATTCGCGATCACCTTTCGCTGGGCTTCCGAATGCATATTGCAGCAACGCAGGCAGATTGCACAGATCACGATTCCAAATACGCACACCCGTGCGAAATTGAGCGGCGCCTTGAACCAGCGGCGATGGTGGTGTATATATCTCTATGTATGAGCCGCGACTTATCTCCAGTTGCGGCAACCCCATCCTGAAGACTGTAAGGAATCGTGCCCAAACGGCGAAGCGTTCAGTTCGGCGTCTACAATGTCCGGCTCTTGAGTTCCCTCGACGAACTCCTGCGAGATAAACCGCGATACTTGGGAGAACTGTCGACTTCGATCAATGATGCGCTTCTGGCGGTCGACCTTAATAAGGTCGAGCTTGTCAAGCTTCAGTCCAGACAGAAGCAAACCGGTAGAGAAACGCAAGTCGTCATCCTGAATCGACTTCGCAAGCGTATTCATCAAGTCGCCAAGAAGCGGAATTGTTCGATGAATCAGCTCGTGAACAGCGCCCTGCTGGCCTACTACTCGAAGAGCGGAGAAGGTAAACTCAAAAAAACAGCCAACGGACTAGGTTCGTCCGTGCAATCGTACGACACCATGTCGGAGGGCGAACGTCGGGAGCTTCATCAAATGCTTGCTCAGGTTTCGGCAATGCAAACCGTTCCCTTCGAGGCCGAAGAACCCAATGGAACGTACTACGAGTACGATCGGAACCTGAAAGCGACGGTAAAAGTAACACCTGACGGAGAGCGAACCCCGGTTGAGAAATTAGAGACGAGCTTTGAGCCCACGCGTCGGAAAGGTCCGCGCAAGGCTGCACACGAGGGAATCGCATCCTGAGCCGGCAAAAGCCAGCATTGTTTATAATCGCGGGGCCGGTGGGCGCCGGCAAGACAACTTTCTACGAAGCCTATTTGAAAGAGCCATTCCCAATACTTGTTCCCCCATTGAGACACCAGCAACAACCGTTTCTTGATGAGCGGCGTTCTTTTGCCGTCGAAGACATTCGTGTGGACACCCAGCTGCTCGAGCGGGCTAAGGCATCAGGGTTTTGGACGAAGGTTCTTTTTATTTCTACGGAAGACGCAAATTTGAATGTGGGCCGGGTGTTGGTGCGCATGAGTCGAGGCGGGCAAGCCGTGCCCGTGTCTAGCGTGATTGACTCCTATCGGGAGTCGACCAAGAATCTTTGCGAAGTCTCCAAATATGCCGATGAATTACTGGTCTACGACAACACCGCGCATCGCCGCGGCTTCCGCCTAGTGGCGCACTTCATCGGCGGCAAATTGAGTAAGACCGCACAGACGACACCGGACTGGGCAGCGAAAGTGTTCGGCAAGGAATTACACCCCCCAGAGCAACACGAGAAGCCCGGGCGCGGACGCTAACTTTTTTCTCCCTTTAATTCATTGTGTGCGCTGGGCCCGGACTCGCTCTTTCCACTGCTTCGGAACCAGTCGCCCCTCCGGTAAAAATTAGAACGGTCGAGAACGATCTCAGTACCATACGAATTCAAAAACCATATGGACGGTTAGCGCTAATCGTCCACTTGATGCCTCGGCGACATTCGGGTGTAGTATCTCTTGTTGGGGACGACTTATATGAAACACTTCACGGTCATCTCGTTGCTCGCTTTTTGGCTCTCTCCTTCAATCCCTGTCGCCGTGCCGCAAATCACTTCTCCAACACAAGTCGCCACGACATCTTTGTCTCAGCAACCGAAATGGACCGAGGCGGATAGAAAAACACTTCTAGCTAAGGCACAGCGAGGAGATAGAGGATCACAGATGTGGCTCGGTGCCGCCTACGAGCAGGGCTGGTTTGGAAACACTAACTTGCACGAAGCGCTTAAATGGTTCAGAAAAGCGGCCGCACAGGGCGACCCTGATGCACAAAACTCTTTGGGCCAAATGTATCAGGATGGCGAAGGTGTCCAACAAAATTGTACAGAGGCCGCCAAATGGTATCGAATGGCAGCGGAACACGTCCCGGACTTCGGCGGAGCCGGTCAGGGAAGAAACAATTTAGGGCTACTCTATCTCAATGGCGACGGCGTGCCGAAGGATTATGTCCAGGCTTATATGTGGTTTAAGCTCACACCCCACGAAACGAATCTCACCTATGCCAAAGCTCAGATGACTACCGCACAGATTGTGGAAGCAGAGCGAATGGTGACGGAATGGAAACGCTCTCATCCTGAGTGATTGCGTCGGTTACCGGACAACTGGTTTTGCACAAATCCACATCTCCGGTAACCGCGTTAGGACTAAGCCGCTGTCGCGGCGGACGCGGTAGCGTGCAGTAGTCACAGCAGCGTAGTGGCGTTAGCTTCAAGGGTCACAGAGAGGAGATCCCTGTGACCCAACTTCGTCAACGGATGTTGGAAGAACTCCAACGCCGCAACTATTCCCAAGCAACAACCCGTAGCTACATTTTTGCCGTAAAGCAGTTTGCAGAGTACTTCGGCAGGTCTCCAGAAAAACTCGGAGCCGAGGAGATACGCCGATACCAACTCTACCTGCTCAACGAAAAGAAATACGCCCCGGGCACCGTCGAGATCCGCATGTCGGCTTTGCGTTTTCTCTACAAGAAAACTTTGAAACGGCGCGATCTCGGATTCGATGACCTGGTCTACCCGAAGAGGCCCCAAAGACTGCCGGTGGTGCTGAGTCCCCAAGAAGTGACACGGCTGATCGAAGCAACACCTCATCCGATGCATCGCGCCATCCTCATGGTTCTCTACGGTACGGGCATTCGCCGCACCGAGGCGTCACTGCTGAAGGTAAGTGACATCGATAGCCAGCGCATGGTGATGCACATTCGCCAGGGCAAGGGATCACGCGACCGCGATGTTCCGCTGAGTTCTAAACTCCTGGAAGCCTTACGCGAATATTGGCGCTTGAAGAAGCCCAAGCTCTATCTGTTCCCAAGCACCTCCGGTCATCGTGGCCCGGAACGGCCCATCTCCGACAAGACGGTTTGGCACGTTTGCAAAGGGGCAGCCGTTCGGGCCGGCATCAAGAAAAAGATTGGACCGCACACCTTGCGACACAGTTTTGCGACGCACCACATGGAGGCAGGGACTGATCTGCGAACCATTCAGCTGCTGCTGGGACACGCGCACCTGGAGCATACCACCGTCTATTTGCACCTCTCGCACCGTCACCTGCATGCGGCGATCAACCCGCTCGATCAACTCACGGTCCAACCGCCGCAGTCAGAGGATAAACCTTAGTGACCCGGCCACCCTGGGAGGTGGCCGACGTCATCCGCATCGCTGGCAGTAGGTTTCGGGAACGCTACGGCGCATCGTTGACGTGGCCGCAGGTCAAGGTGCTCCGGGCCATTGCCCGTTGCCGTACTGCTGCACTGGGCGGCCATCTCGATGTATGCACCGGTTGCGGATATCTCACCGGGATCTCCTACAACTCCTGTAGGAACCGGCATTGCCCGAAGTGTCAGACGGGTGCTCGCGAGAAGTGGCTTGCGAAGCGCCAACAGGAATTGTTGCCGGTGAACTATTTTCATCTCGTCTTCAGCGTTCCGCACCTGCTCGCCCCGCTGATGTGGCAGAACAAGAAGGCACTGTTCACTCTCCTGTTCGATGCCGCTGCTGCCAGTTTGTTGAAAGTTGCCGCCGACCCAAAGCATCTCGGTGCCGAGATCGGCTTTCTCAGCATCCTGCACACCTGGGGACAGACTTTGCAGCCGCATCCTCACATTCACTGTGTGGTGCCGGGCGGAGGGCTGTCGCCCGATCATGGACGTTGGCGTTCCACACCAGCCCACTTTTTCTTACCCGTCAGAGTTCTCAGTCGTGTCTTTCGCGGGAAGTTCGTGGCCGGATTGCGACGCGCTTTTCGAGCTGACCAATTGACGTTCTATGGTGAATGCCTCCCGTTGGCCAACGAAAGAAACTTCGCGGTATTCTTGCGCAGCCTGTTTCGAGAAGAGTGGGTGGTCTACTCCAAGCCGCCGTTTGGCGGTTCAGAACATGTCTTGCAGTATCTAGCGCGCTACACCCATCGCGTGGCCATCTCCAACCACAGGATTCTCGCCGTTAACGATTCCCAGGTCACCTTCAGATGGAAGGACTACGCCCATCACAACAAACAACGCACCATGATCCTGACTTGCGAAGAATTTCTGCGCCGCTTTCTACAGCACCTCCTGCCGAAGGGATTCCCGCGCATTCGTTATTTCGGCTGGCTCGCCAATCGCAGACGCAGCAAACTTCTTCCACTCTGTCGCAGTCTTCTCCCGAACATGCCAGAACAAACGCCTGCAACTGTGGTCCGTCAAACTGCCGTCTGGCGCTGCCCTCGCTGTCATCGACCGATGTCCGTGGTGGAACACCTGACTGCCGCGCAGCTCCTCGAAACTGAAGGGAGACAGGGATGCACCATTGATACTTCCTAACCATCAACTAACCTTCACTCTGACCGTGTGGTTTCCAACTCAGTTGCTGGAGGTGTGTCCGTACATTCGGAAAGTGACGGCTTTGCGCACCCATCACTTGTTCTCAACAACGTGCCGCCGCTCTAAACCACAATTTTCGGGGGTTCGTTTCTCTGCTGAGGATGCTTCCCGCTCGTTCTCCGACCAAGAAAACACCATTGAAAACGCATAAGTAGTTGCCAACACACCGCGACAGCGGCTTCCTCCAAACGGCTCTATCGAAAGTGTTCCGGAATTAAATCCGTTGCTCTGATCCAACCTCAACTGCCGGACCACTTCCGATAGAATGCTAGCGTTATACGTCCAAGTGGATTTGATTTCGACCTTCTTGGCAGTCTCTTGTCACGGTTGGGCAGGCGCTATGAATTCCCGAGCAGCTTTGCCTGCCGCCGACATTGCTGACACAAACCATTCTCATCTAAGGCCAATTCATCTACGAGCCGGCGCAGCTTCGCCGTTATAACCACCGAATTGTCGAATTCGGGCGGTGGCATTTCGGGTTTGTAGCCCTTGTGATGGCAGGATAGACACTCATTAATCCATCGAAGCAGATATGGATACTGCATCAGGAATTTCTCCAAATCTGTGCCGCGGTTCCCCATCTCAAACCTCACGATGGTTTATAGATTACAGCCCCCGTCAGAGTCCTGGTTAGTCGAAAAACCGGACAAGTCCAGTTCCGGGAATCCACATGGACGATTTCGGCGTTTACCAGGATTTGCCCAACTTGAAAATAAACGCAACAAACATTACGCTATGTACTACCTTTGAACGTTACTGGAGGTTTTTGCAATGTGGACCTCTTTGCCTGCAATTTCTGCACTCTGTAAACACTCGATACGATTCGCTTGTTGTATGTCACTGTTCTGGTGCATCCCTGTCATCGGTGGTCAGGAACTCGGTCCAAACTCGCCCGCAATCGAAACGGTAGAACGTGATGCGTTGAAGTTACTGAACGATTCTGACTTGGCGCACACGGTGAAACCAAGCCTGCAAGACGCGCCGTGCACTTATCAAAATCCTGCCTTTGCCGGCTTGTATTTTCAGGATAAGGCCATGACAGTTGACGCGGCTCCTACCTCTACTCCGGATTCCATAAGGCCAGACAACTCCGAGTACCTCATCCGGTTCCAGTCCGCAAAACCTGTGCAGACCGCAATTCAAGAATTGCTCGCCATCGGAGAGAAATGGGCTACTTATGGCATAGGAAAGCACCAGGTGAGCGAACAGGATAGTCCAACAGATTTGGCCAACTCGTGGTACAACGTCGCCGACATGATTACCATCGCGGTGCTCCTTAAACAGCTGGGTCCTGATGGGACGAGTATGTTCAATTACGGTTACGAAGAAAACGGGCACTTATTTCCGTCGCACAGTTTTAACTTGTGGCCGTGTGCAGGATTGAGGACAAGGAACGGGGAAGTATTCGCTCGCCTCGTGCCTCAGGCGTTCGGACATGACGGCAAATCTAAAATTTTGCAACTGTCATTTCCAAGGTTAATAAATGGAAAACCGCTGATTTCAAACTTGCACGAGAAGGTAGAATTTCGTTTGGTTGTGAACCAGAGAGTTTTCGAGACGACCTTTTGTGTCAATGCCAGCGATGTCTTAGACGGGTCAGAGAAATTATTATATCTGCCATCGGCATTCACTGATTCAAATGAGGTGGCGCAGAAATAGGCTATCGAGTCGGAATTTTAGGCCAAGTCCCGGTAAGTTCTATAAAGGTAGAAGTCAAGAAAAAACACATCTCCTTCGGCTGAAAGTTTTCTTGCTTCTCAGCCCACTTGAGCGAGCGAGATCTGTTCCGACCTACCCGCGCCATGTGCTCGTGGAGCATTGTGCTCCTGTGGTTTGGGTTTTCTCTGCCAGCGGTTTTCATCGCTTCTTGGCGACGAAGCCTGTCAGTTCCGAAACCAACAAAGCAGAACGTGGTCAAATTTGGCGACCATAGTTCTATCTGGGACTCGTGGCCCATAGCTTTTTCTGGTTGTCCGAGAGGGCCTAGGGTCGGGTGTGAGACTGCGTGCGAGGCACACAGCGCCTAACTAACCAGCTGAGACTCGCTCTCGAACCAGAGTGTCTCGAGAACCCCACGGCCACCGCTAGAGAAGATCACCAGGATGGAGCGGATTCGGTCAAAGACACTCAAGCTGTTTGTGGTTTCAGATGTTGGGCGTCGAAGCACACTCCTCTCTTCCATACGATCAGTACGATCGTGGCAATCTTTCTGGCCAAAGTCAGGCGCGCCATCTCTGGCCTCATACCCTTGGCAAGCAAAGCCGTGTAGAACTCCTGGAAGGGGCCCGGCTTGCTGGAAGCCACGGCGGCCGCACCCTTAAACAGGTTCTTCAGATCGTGATTGCAGTTTCGGTTGAGGCCCCGAACCAAGACATTCTTCCTGGATCGTTGCAGTTGTCCGTCGACCTTGCGGTGATCGGCGCTGCTGTGCATCTCGATGGCTAAACCACCGTAATTCCACAACGGCCGCTTGGTGCGAAAACGATGCGGCGTCTGCAGGATGCCCAGCAACACCGCCGCCCGGATCGGACCAATCGAGGGAATCTCACAGAGCCGTTTCCAGGCCTTCTGTTTCTTGCTCTCGGCGAGCAGATCTCTCCGCACTTCCTGGCGCACCACTCGCAATGCATCGAGTTGTTGGTAATAAAATTCCGCCCGCCGGTGCACCCCGGGTTCGTTGATCTTGCCTAGCCACTCGGCACGATGACGCTGCGCATAAACCTGCTTGCCGGTACAAGGAATGGCCCAACTCCGATAAATGGCTTTCACCCGCGACATGACTCGTGTGAGATCTTTCGTCACGGTGAGATAAGTGCGTACCAACTCCTTCAGGGTTCGTAGGCCATGTTCGCCGTGATAAACCGGAGTGAGATGATCGAGACGCAACAGCTCGGCCAATCGGCGAGCATCGATCTTGTCGCTCTGGTTGCCTTCCCGCATGGAGGCATTCTTTCGCGGATCGCACACCAGCAGTTTTGTGACGTGCGGTTTCAGCAAGTCGTACAACCAGGCAGCCGAGGTTCCTTCTTCAAAGGTGACCTGCAAGTCTCCGCGCAGCCCATCGATAAACTGCAGAATCATGCTCGCTTTCGTCTCGATCACGCATTCCATCACGATCTTTCCTGCACCATTCATCACCGCAATCGAAATGCTTTCCTTGTGTACATCCATACCGATATACTTTTTGCTATCCATTGAGGGCATTCCTTTCTGTAGGGATTGAGGCAAGCACCCAAACCCTACTCCAAAAGGGGCGCCCTTTTAAATTGCGTCGGGTTACCGGACAACTGAATTTTGCCGAAAAAGCACTTCTCCGGTAACGGCGTTTTACCAGGACCTCAGACACTGCGTGGGGGATTGCGAGCATGGAATCCTTTGTGACGGAACATCGTTCTTCATATACCGGTGTCTAACTACACTAGAGAGGAATGCCGCCCAAAATCCTATTTCGTCTGGGCTTGAGCTTTTTCGTGGTAGCGGCCGCCACGTACCTCGCTGTAGGCCGCTGGCTCAGTTCAAGAATCTTCACTCCTGTCGACTATTCTGTGTCATTGGATAACCGACAGCTAAAGTCGCCACCCTATGAAATCAATCTTAGGGAAACCTATTTCGCTTCTCTCGACTTGGACTATAGCGTGGACGATTGGTACCAAGACAATCGCTGCAACTCCAAAACCATTCTGTATCCGCAGTGGCGCGTGTATAGGCTTGGCTCAGCTCCGGCGCAGTCGCGTGAACTCTGGGTAAGTTCTGAACAACTCACATACAGCGACGGTTCCCCTTCTAATGCATTCCTTGCTTCTCCCGGCCAATATCAGTTGGAGTGGAATATTCCTGCTGCCGCGCCATGCCTCAATCCTAGGCATCCGCACCTTTCGGTCTATACCGATTCCTCTGGTTATCGCGAGGGTGTAGGACTAACTCAACTATTCTGTCTCTTCTGGGGCGGCACGGGTCTGGCGTTAATTGTCGTTGCAGGGGAACACGTTGCTCGATGGAAATTTGCTCGGGTCCTATCGCCGCGCATCTTTCCCGATATGGTTCTGCGGCATGTGACGTCGATTACGAAACACGCGCCGCTCGCGCCAATTCACGGCATGCCACATTGGGGACTATTTTGCGGTGCCATTCTGTGGATTTTGATGTTTATCTTCATGATGAATGGGCCGCTGCCATCCCATGGCCTGTTTGTGAATCTAAGAAGGCGCGAAGTTATCGCTTGGGACAAGAGTCCTTGGGAAGAAACACTTGGTGTATATGTGCGCGCCCCTGGCCGCTTCTTCGTGAATGGTGAGGAGATCGAACGCCGCACCCTGCGCACCAAACTGCTCGAACAACTGAGCCGCCGCGTGGAGTGGACAGTCTATTTCGAAGCCGATTTCGACACACTTTACATGGATGACATCTACGCGATCGACACGATTCAAGGCTGCGGAGCGAAACTCATCTGGATTACTCCGAAAATGCGCGAAGAGTGGCGGCAAAAAAAGCAATCTCCACAGCACGTTCTCTGAGTTCTATTTCTTACCGCTGGCTAACAAGCTGTTTTGGCAAAGGAGGCTTGGTCCAACATTTCCACTTGGACGTATAGTCGGGTAACCGGACAATGGACTCAGACTGCCCTGGGTTAAAATGCTTACCGTTCTTGGTTGCATGAAGCCAGACCGTTTACTGAGTGGAGTCAAGCTGCAAGCCGTACGGTCAAATCGGGGAGAAACTCGATAATCTGTTTCATGCTGTACCAGCGACGGGTAGCCAAGAGACGCCAATGACCATATTCGCAGTATCCTTAGCTTTCATCCCGGCGGCAGGATTTTTAGCTTTCCGGGCATTCTTGAAAGCCTACCCGTTGTCGTCAACCGAGGACAATCCCAAATTTTTGTTGACCGGTCTAAAGCTCGGGGCAATCTCTGCGGCTGCCTTACCGGCGATTTACATCGTCGTTTACATCCTCATTAATTACGCCAATTCTCATGCGCTTCTGAGAACATTTGGGAATTCACCTTGGTTGCTTCTTGCCATCGGAGGAAATGTCCTAAACGTGTTTGCGATACTTAATTGTCTACGTGAACGAACGGGCGCGAGCATGCTTGCGGGCCTTCTCCTTGTTTTCCTTCAGCTCTGTTGGATGTTCACGGCACTATCCACACTTGTCTACAGAGATTTTTGAAAACTCAAAATAACTGTGGATTTCTGCTGTCCCGTAGACCAACTCCTGGTAAGTTCTATAAAGGTAGAAGTCAAGAAAAAACACATCTCCTTCGGCTGAAAGTTTTCTTGCTTCTCAGCCCACTTGAGCGAGCGAGATCTGTTCCGACCTACCCGCGCCATGTGCTCGTGGAGCATTGTGCTCCTGTGGTTTGGGTTTTCTCTGCCAGCGGTTTTCATCGCTTCTTGGCGACGAAGCCTGTCAGTTCCGAAACCAACAAAGCAGAACGTGGTCAAATTTGGCGACCATAGTTCTATCTGGGACTCGTGGCCCATAGCTTTTTCTGGTTGTCCGAGAGGGCCTAGGGTCGGGTGTGAGACTGCGTGCGAGGCACACAGCGCCTAACTAACCAGCTGAGACTCGCTCTCGAACCAGAGTGTCTCGAGAACCCCACGGCCACCGCTAGAGAAGATCACCAGGATGGAGCGGATTCGGTCAAAGACACTCAAGCTGTTTGTGGTTTCAGATGTTGGGCGTCGAAGCACACTCCTCTCTTCCATACGATCAGTACGATCGTGGCAATCTTTCTGGCCAAAGTCAGGCGCGCCATCTCTGGCCTCATACCCTTGGCAAGCAAAGCCGTGTAGAACTCCTGGAAGGGGCCCGGCTTGCTGGAAGCCACGGCGGCCGCACCCTTAAACAGGTTCTTCAGATCGTGATTGCAGTTTCGGTTGAGGCCCCGAACCAAGACATTCTTCCTGGATCGTTGCAGTTGTCCGTCGACCTTGCGGTGATCGGCGCTGCTGTGCATCTCGATGGCTAAACCACCGTAATTCCACAACGGCCGCTTGGTGCGAAAACGATGCGGCGTCTGCAGGATGCCCAGCAACACCGCCGCCCGGATCGGACCAATCGAGGGAATCTCACAGAGCCGTTTCCAGGCCTTCTGTTTCTTGCTCTCGGCGAGCAGATCTCTCCGCACTTCCTGGCGCACCACTCGCAATGCATCGAGTTGTTGGTAATAAAATTCCGCCCGCCGGTGCACCCCGGGTTCGTTGATCTTGCCTAGCCACTCGGCACGATGACGCTGCGCATAAACCTGCTTGCCGGTACAAGGAATGGCCCAACTCCGATAAATGGCTTTCACCCGCGACATGACTCGTGTGAGATCTTTCGTCACGGTGAGATAAGTGCGTACCAACTCCTTCAGGGTTCGTAGGCCATGTTCGCCGTGATAAACCGGAGTGAGATGATCGAGACGCAACAGCTCGGCCAATCGGCGAGCATCGATCTTGTCGCTCTGGTTGCCTTCCCGCATGGAGGCATTCTTTCGCGGATCGCACACCAGCAGTTTTGTGACGTGCGGTTTCAGCAAGTCGTACAACCAGGCAGCCGAGGTTCCTTCTTCAAAGGTGACCTGCAAGTCTCCGCGCAGCCCATCGATAAACTGCAGAATCATGCTCGCTTTCGTCTCGATCACGCATTCCATCACGATCTTTCCTGCACCATTCATCACCGCAATCGAAATGCTTTCCTTGTGTACATCCATACCGATATACTTTTTGCTATCCATTGAGGGCATTCCTTTCTGTAGGGATTGAGGCAAGCACCCAAACCCTACTCCAAAAGGGGCGCCCTTTTAAATTGCGTCGCGTAATCGGAAAAGTCAAATCCACTTGGACGGTAAGCGCGTTCATCAGGCAATTGAAATCTGTCTGCCGTCCGATTAGTCCGATTAGCCTGACATGGTGTGTCGTTCTACAATGGAGCCCTCGGGAATGTCCACTGCCAGATGGCTGAAAACACATACGTCGTTCACTTCAAGCCTCCTGAATCGTCGGTGCAACGCGTGAGGGCAGCCACGGCTGAAGTCGTGGATGGTTATCTCGTCTTACACAATGGAGTGGGAGAACTAGTGGGTTTGTTCCTCTTGGAAGTCGTCGAAACGTGGTCCGTCGAGACCATTAACTGAGCAAAAGCCAAAAAGCGCCAAGCCCTAGTTGGAGCCGAGTCCCGGTTAGTCGGATTACCGGACAATTGGTTTGGGGGACGTTTTCAGTTGTTCCGGCGGCAGAACGTAACCTACGGGCATGCCCCCGACCATGTGTGAGCGGTGTGCTCGGCATCCAGTAGCCGGGCGACTCGCCGCCCTCAACGAAAATTGTTTACGAGCATGATGCTGGAGTTGTTCTGGTCGAGTTGGGAATAGAGCATGTAGCGCCCATCGGGGGAAACCGATATACCCTCCGCTAGATCCTTGTCTACTCGGAAGACTTCCCGTGTATGTTTCGTGGCAAAATCATAAAAGTAAATGCTTCGTGGATTAGCCTGGGGCGCAAAGTATATGCCCGCCGCGACTACAGCCCAATTGTTAAGATCGAAGATTTTATCCATTTGCGGTACTTCTTGTGGCATGGCCCGTGCACGATCCAGCGCCAGCGTCATCATCTTCGAATCGCCAAAGTACCATGGGAAGTAAAGCAGTTTGCTGTCAGGAGACTCGATCTCATTGGTCGCTTCCATCGACCCCACCAGCAGTGTCGCGTCTCCTCCTTCTGCAGGGCAACGAAAGAGCTGATGACCGGTCCCTTCGCGCCCTAGAAAATAGATCCACTTTCCGTCGTGCGACCAATAGGGATAGGCTGCTTCCCGAACATTCGTCTTTACTTTATGTGCCACATGGTCCGAGATATCCGCCGTATACACCTCGTTACGGCCACTCGGTTCCTGGACCGAAAACACTAATTTTCGCGAATCGGGGGACCACCGCGGATATCCGGCCGGCGCTCCCTGCGTAATCTGTACCAGATTGCTGCCATCGCTGTCGGCCAGCCATACGCTCCAGGTCCCGGAGCGCTTGGAATCAAAAGCGACATGACGGCCGTCGGGCGAATATTCTGCGTTGTTTTGCGGACGTGTGGACGCATACATCTGCACCGCGGGTGCTTCCGGATGGTGGAGGTCTTTTCTCCAGATATCGCTTTGGCCCTCGCCCGAACTGAATGCTAATTTGTGCCCATCGTGTGAAATGGCTGGCCAGCCACCCCTTGCCCCCGGCAGGGTATGCACTTTTCCATCGCTAAGCTGGATTTCATAGAACTCGTCGCCCCTCGCGGTGCTCGCCGCCAGCAGCAGTGAGTGGTCATCGCCGCTCCAGGCCAGTCCGCTGGGGAATTCAGGACGTGTTGTCAGTGATCGTCTGGATTTTCCCTGAAGGTCGGTGATCAGGTATTCAAAGGAAGTGGTGTTATGCACGCACAGGATGGCCAGCTCGCGGCCACTGTGCGAGAAGGTCAGGAATCCTTCGTGTCGGCAGCCGGAATCATGGGGGAATTCATGACTTTCCAGAGTTTCCACATTTAGGAGAAAGGCCCGGTTGCCGAATTGGCCATTTTCTGCGTCCGCGTACGCTATCCATTTCCCGTCGGGTGACCAATCAATAGGAGCGGCAACATCATATGGTGTGTGCGTTGCAATCAGTTTGCGTTCCGGTCCTCCCAACGCTGGCACGACATAGATGCCATTATCGTCGGCTGCCAAGCGATGAAAGGCTATCTGGGTGCCATCAGGCGACCACGCAGAACTGATCCAGTCGGAGGCATGGTTGGTCAACCGGAGCAGGGTTTCACTGCCAATCGCCTTCACGTATAAATCGTATTTCGGCCTTCCTGAACGATTGCCAGCGCCGTCATCCCAGGAAAAAGCGATGCGTGAACCATCCGGCGAAAACGAAGGCGCCGTTTCCACGCCCGGGTACGACGTAAAAGGGACAGCGGCCGGCGGTTGCGAACTAAATGCTGAGTTGGCAGGTTTGTGAGGTAACCAGAGGAATAGAATCGTGGCGGCCAAGAGTGCGGTTGACGCCATCAGGCTAAACATCCACTTCCAACTGGTGCCCGGCTTGGCTGGGGCCACTGGCACAAGCTCCACAGGATGCGGTGCCTCCGCCAACGGGATCTCCACCGGTGCGTCCGGCTTGATCTTGCCGATGAAGCGGTAGCCTCGTTTGGGAAGGGTCTCGACGTACCGCGGATGGTCCGCGGCATCTCCGAGGGCCTCGCGAATTTTGTTGATCGCGGCGGCCAGACCGTGTTCGAAATCAACGAAGGTATCCGCAGACCATAGCTTTCGGCAAATCTCTTCGCGGGTAAGCACATCTCCGGCATTTTCCAGCAACAGAACCAAAAGCTGAAAGGGCTGGGGCTGCAAGCGAATGCGGAATCCGCTTTTGCGGAGTTCGCCGGAGCGCAAATTCACTTCAAAATTGTCGAAGGCAAACCGTTGAGGCCCTGATGAGGGCGTCGGAGAGTCCGCACGAATCGAAAAGGGCATTTGGCGGGTCCTAATCTGGCGCTTGGGGACCAGTGTGGTTAGCGCCGGGGATGCTAGCACTTCGGCAAAGTTACGGTCAAGAGAGCGCGATCGTCTGGCATCACGCGTTTCATATCAATGACTTGCCTGATGACAAAAAATTAAACCCGCAGTGAGCGGCCAGGCATTGCGCCCAACCGCGATTTCAACCAAATTGCGTGAACTTTGCTTTGGTCCGCCCCCAGGGTAGAAAAAAAGCATATGCAAGAAAACTCAACTATGAGGAGAAAGACGATGAATCATAGCTTTAGGGTCATGTTAACCATGCTTCGGAGCGGGCGGTTCTCCACCGTTGCAATCTTAGTGGGAATGGGCCTGCTGTTCTCAGCGACAAGTGCGAAGGCTGGTTGTGCCACCCCGTTCAAAGCTGGGGCCGCCCCGGCAATTCCTTTTGTTAGCCCTCACTCGGACGGAGACGGAGACCGGGATGATCATGGCCGCATCGTGGGATTGTGGCACGTGCTCTACACTGCGAATTCCAATGATAATTTCCCTCCCGGAGGACCTTACCCGCCGACACCTTTTCCGTTTCTGGAATCCTTCAAGACCTGGCACGAGGATGGCACGGAATTTGAGAACGCGTTTCTGCCACCTACGGCCGGAAACATCTGCTTTGGGGTCTGGAAGGAAGTGGGTGAGCACGGCGTCAAGCTGCACCATATCGGGTTGATGTTTAATCCGGACGGCAGCGTCTCAAGTATCTTCACGGTCGACGAAACGGATACGGTCGGGTCCGGGGGCAAAACCTATAAGGGGACGTTCGATTTCAAACTGTGGCCACCGAGCTACGAAGCCGTTGGAGTGGGAACACCGATATCAGAAGTGAAGGGAACGGTGGCTGCTACTCGGATTAGCGTAGATTGAGGAGTAGCTTGGCGCTTGTCGCCTGATGGCCGCCACCGTACGGCCCACGCCCGCAGGGAGCGTGGGCCGCTTCGCTCGCTTGTGGCGCGCCAAGCTTCAGCGAACCGTGAGCAAGCGTCGGACGACAGTTTATTCATTTGTGCAAGTCACAACAGACCGGAAGGTCAGCTACGTCTCCGCAGCTTTAATCGGGACTCCTAACTACAAGTCGCGTTTTCCGAAGATCGGCTCGTCGTAACTAGGCTTCCGATTTATTTCCCTGGAAGAACCAATGAACGCCATGTTTATCGGCAAGATGTCCGTAGGTCCCGAACGGCAGGTCCCGCAAGTCATCGAGGAACTCTTTGCTTGCTCCGACAGCGAGCTTGTCGAAAATTTTGCGCAGCTCGTTATACTTCCCGCCGGAAATATAAAGGGCGACGGTGTTGCCCTGCTTCGGGGTGCGCGTGGCGTGGAGCCAATCTGTCGCTGAAAACTCTAGGAGGCCGCTTTTCAGGTTAGCGAAAGCCACTTTGTGATGCTGCTCAGATGGCATTTGGGCTTTCATGGGCGTGTCGCTGACCTTAGTGATGGTAAGCTCTCCGCCCAAACACCCTTGGTAAAAGGCCATCGCTTCGGCGCAGTTGCCATCAAAAAGTAAGAAGGGCATGAGCTTCATCGGGATCGGTCCTCTTAATTACTCTTCCGCGATTATAGCGCACACCCATTCAAGTCCCGGTAAGTCGCGAAACCCGGAAACTTAAAAAATCCACTTCTACGGTAACCGTGTTAACCAGGATTTGACGCTAGAATGAAACAACCGTGGTGCCAGGGAGGCGCAGTGTATCCGAATCTGGGCATTCTCCGAGCGGGCGTTTGCTGCATATTATTCTTCTCTGGTCTTGCCTCCGCTTGTCCCCAAGGCGGTGTTGCAGGTGGTCAGACCCAGTTTGGGAGAATCGGTGCGGTCGACATGAATCAGGCAGTCTGGGCGACTGTCGAAGGAAAGCGAGCGTCAACCGAGTTAAAAGGACGATTTGGACCGCGTGAAAGTGAACTCAATGCCTTGAACGTTCAGATTGAAGATATACGCCGCCAACTCTCCGCCGGTGAGACGCTTGGTACAGCGGATGCCCAGCGGCAGAGAAGGCTCGAAGGAGAACATCTCGTCACGCAATTCAATCGTAAGAAGAAGGAACTCGCTGAGGATTTGCAAATTGCCCAACAGGAAATCTTGAAACGTCTGACCGTCAAGATGGTGCAACTAGTGAACGATTATGCGGTAACGCGCGGTTACGTGGTGGTGTTCGATACCTCGAAACTGAGCTCAGAAATCGTCTACAAAGCACGTGGAACTGACCTGACAGACGAAATGATTCGGCTTTACGACCAGGCTCAAGGTCAACCTCAAGGAACTTATACGCCTGAGGATGTTATTCGCAGGATGCTCTATCAAGGAATAACGGAGGGGCATGACGATAGAGTGGTGGGAGGCACCGGAGATGCGGCTGCTGTAGCCATCACCAAGGTAGTCGGGGGCAGAAGCTTGAGCCCCTCTCAAATCGATATCGTGCTTGCCGTGCTCAACATGGCCTTCGGTGATGTGACACCCGGAGCGGATGCGGAGCCCATACTATTTGTACTCCGTCAGTTAGACTTGTCCACCAACGATGCGCAGCTCCGAGGAAGGATTGCACAGACGAAAAAGTACATCGCGGACGAGTTCTCCAAATCGCAGAAATCGGTTACGCAGCCATAGCCGAATGAATTGTCGATTCATTTCCGTGCGAAGCACTCCGAAGACCGGCAAGTGATCACAGGAAGGTGGGGGCAGTGCAGGGGCGGTGCATTGAGCGCGCCCGACAAATTTCGGCGAGTTCTATAGCCGGCCAACGAGGGTGACGAAGCGCAGTAACCTTGATGACTCGCGTAGTGGAATCTTGAATCCAAATGGGCGGTTACGGCGTTTACCAGGACTTCGCACGCCCACATGAAATCTTCAAAGGTCAGTTTGACTTGATGTATTGCTGAATCATTTCCAGACTGTCTTCGACGACTGGCGCAATCAGGCTGTCCCTTTTGGCGGCATGGAGTTCGGGCAATACTTTTGCTAGGTCTAATCGGCGTTGATAGACCGCGATAAAGCCGAGCGACAAAGCTGCAGCCCATCTCACCTCAAGTTCTTTGTGAATTAGGAATTTCAGACACTGCTCTTGGCTCCACGCCCAATCAGGTTCGTACTTGGCTGCAGAATACAGAGCATTCCTCACTTGTTCGGGTTCGCCGCTGTCTAGGGCCTTCACAAGGTCCTGACGCGATTGCGGGTAAAATTCCTCGTACTTTAATTCAGTCACTGAGTACCCAGCATTCACGCATTATTTATGGAGTGTATCTCATGCGGTTGGGCTAAGTCCTGATTTGTCAGGAAACCGGACAAGTCCCCCGGTCCGCTTCCTGCTGGATTCCACTTCGGCGATTAGCGCGTTAATCAAGCACTAGGATGGTTTCACGAACGGTTCGGTATACTTTCTCCATGGAACAGCCAAAATCACGGGACTTAACAAACATTTCGTTTGATGACTTTGTATCTTTGATTTTCAACCCCGCCGAACAAATCAAGCCCGATAGACCGCTTTCCGAGGTTGAGGTTGACGCGAAGAGGCTCTGCGCCTATTACGTACAATTGTTTCAGAAACCAGATTTTCTACTTTCGCGCTTTACAAAACAGGAGCTTGAAGAAGGTTTCTGGGAAATCATGGGTTACACCCATGATTGGTCCCTTGGTGACCTTATCGAATACTCTGACGCGCCGTTATCCAACCGCAAAGAATGCATTGAGTCCATGGCCGTCCTGTATGAACGACTTTTTGCCAACGAGCCTCTGGATACCTCTGTTCACATGTGGTGGGATTCTCTCTGCTATTCGTGGCACTGCGGAAATAGAAAGCGCGAGCGCGGAGGCGAGGACTTGGAGTTGCAGGACACTTACTTTCAGACTCTTGCCAAAGTTCTGGCGATTGATTCCTGGATTTGTCAGGGTGCCGCACTCCATGGTCTGGGCCATCTTCATCATCCCGAGACAAAGGAACTAGTTGAACGATTTGTTTTTGAGCACCCGACCCTCACCCAAGATCAGAAAGCATACGCTGTTGCCGCAGCTAAATTTGAGGTCATGTGAGTCCAATGAACAGGAAGGCAACAAGGATTTGCTCGCTTCTCATCTGGATTGCTGCTTGCCAATCATCCTGCGGGACTGTACGGCAACCCGGCTGCGAAAAACACATGAAGGAGGAAATCCATGTGGGAATGTCGTCAGCGATGGCAGTAACTGTCCTCAAAAAGTGCGGCTTCGAAACTACCGTAGACCCTGCAAAGAAAACTCTGTACGGCGACAAGCGCGTTGAGGGCAGTCTGATTGTAGAAAGAACGCAGGTACTCATCAATCTGGATTCGGATGACAGGGTGGCCGCCGTCACCGTCACCACTGGACTCATCGGCCCCTGAGTCAACTCCCGATTTGTCGGGTTACCGGAGATGTGTCAGGCGATCAATTTCACACATTTATAAAAGGGGCGACCCTGTGTCGGGCTACCGGACAACTGCTTTTCGAACAAATCCACACATCTCCGGTAATCGGACATGTGGTTTTGGGTCTCACGGGCCCGGTTCAATTCCAATCTTGTCATTCACGGCCTCTCTCAATCGCTGTTTGCAGCCGAGATATTTTTCAGTGGTCTGCACCGAGACGTGGCCCAGCAGAAACTGAATTTGTTCCAGCTCGCCCCCAGCACTGTGGCAGAGACGAGCACACGACCTTCGAAGGTCGTGTGGCGCGAGTTTTAGAATTCCGACTTTGCCGGCGTATTGCTTAACGACATGCCACACCACCTTCTCGGTCATTTCGGTGCCCCAAATCGTTCCCATCCTACACACACAACGAAATAACCGCCCGTTGACGATTCTCGACGCTGAGAGCCAATCGTCAACGGTTCCCTTAACCCACGAGGGCACCGGTATAGTTCGAACGTGACCACCTTTCCCTATCAAATCAACGATAGCCCAGTGATCCTCGCGACGTTGGAAGTGATCAATCGTGAGTTCAGTTAGTTCGCGACGCCTCAGGCCACAACCCAATAGCAAAGCAAGAATCGCCCGGTCCCTCTTGCCCTTCAGCGTGGTAGGGTCAGGGAGTTGCCAAAGCGTTCGAGCTTCCTCGGCCGTTAACCAGTTCCCGAGTCGGCACCCAAGTTTCTTTGCGCCTTTCACTCGACGGATACCAGCGGCCAGGTCCGGGCTCAGGAGCCCGGTATCTGCCGCTTCATAGGCGAGTCGTCGGACTGCTGCCAGCCTGACGTTTATAGTCCCGGCAGCCAAGTGACGATCTTCGAGATGAAGTCGATAACGGAGAACGACCGCCTTGTTGAACGATAGTCGCGGAGCGGAGCAATACCAAGTCACAAACTCGTCGATCGAGTGTCGATAGCTGCGTTGTGATTCAAATGATCTTAGGCTAACAATCACCGCCACCTTGGCATGCTCCAAATCGGGCAGGCCTAGCTTTGTCTTCAGTCGGGTCTGCCTGTCCTTGGTTTTGCGCTTCATGGTCAGCCGCCTCCCAACGGCAGGCTATAGACCGCACAATTCGATCCATCCCTCAAGCTCTCGACTTCACAGAGGCAAGGGAGTATGAAGGTGCTTGTTGGGGTCAAAAATTCAAAGATTCGGTCTCTCGCGTTCCGGGACTGTAAGGTGGTGATCGATGGACATTGATCAGGAAAAAGTTGAACAGACGGTTTTGGCACTGCTCTATTTGACTTCCTTCAAGGACAAATTTGGGTTGAGAACCTGGAAGGGACACGATTGGCAAGTGATGAATTCCTTGCATGAAAAAGGCTACATCTCAAATCCGGCAACGAAGGCCAAGTCAGTCGCGCTTACACAGGAGGGAGCCAAACTATCACTGGAATTGTTCGAGAAAAGCTTCGCCATGAAATGAGTCCCGCTCATTTTGATCACAGCACGTTCTCGGGCCGTCCCGTTGGATCGCAACGCTGACGCAAGCATGACCTGCCGTCATAAAAACGTAATACTCATTGTGACAAATGGCAGCAAAAAGCCTGCTTAAAGGTGATGAAAAAGGAGCAAGCGGTTGATCAGAAGTTGTCACAACTTGCTGATTTCCCGCTGCTTTGCGCTCACTCCGGCAAGTTTTGATAAAAATACTCAAGCGACTTCTAAGCAGAGGGTCGGGAGTTCGAGCCTCCCCGGGCGCGCCATTTTTCTTAAAAAAATGCGGTTTGTAGGTATGAAGCTGCCACAGAACTTGTGACTCACAACGCAACTTTCCGTGCTCGCACCTCGTCGTTCGTCGCACCTCGTGTTGGGAATTCCCCCTTGGAGATATAAGTAGTCTGTTCAAATTGATCGGCGCAAATTGCGCGACTCCTATCGCGAGCCTCGGCACTACAGAAATATGTCCTTTCAAAGGCATATTTCATATCTCCATATATCCGTCTCACACAAATCTAAAACACAGATAAAGAGCAAATTATTAAACGGCCCTGAATCATGCATTAGCACGGGGACATCGATTTCTCCCGTTGTGGCAACGTGCGTGCCACAAGCGATCTTTAGTTGCGTTTCTTGCCTGCAGCGAATCGGCCCCAGCTCGAATTAAGAACTCTCAACTCGCTGTCAAAAGGGAGGGAAAGTTCATGAATTCCAATCGAAAGATTTCTCAGTTTTGCATCGTGGTGTTGGCAATCGCAGCAATCCTCACGTTAAATTCAGGCAGTGCGTTCGCGCAGACAGGTGGGACCGGCATCGTAGTCGGCACCGTTACCGATCCGTCCGGAGCTGCAGTCCCTGGAGCGACCGTCACCTTAACGGATGCAGATACGAATTCAGAACGAATTACGACCACAAATGACACCGGTAGGTACGACTTCCCGAACGTGCCGCCCGGAAAATACAACCTGACCATCAGCAAGGGTGGATTTCGTGCCGGAAAGTTCGTCAATCAATCTGTGGCCGTGGGTGAGTCGCGCACTTTGGACGCCAGGCTGGAAATCGGTGAGGCGTCGCAAGTGGTCGAAGTAACCTCGGCGAACACCGACTTGCAAACCATGAATGCCACGATTGGAAGCACGGTTAGCAGTTCCACGTTGGAGTCTCTGCCGAGTCTTGGGCGCGACGTTAGTTCGTTTGTCACCATGCAACCGGGGGTAAGCCCTGATGGCAGTGTTGGCGGCACCGTGGTGGACCAAGCCAGCTTCATGCTCGATGGCGGTAACAACAGCAACGACATGGATGGCAGCGGAGGCGTCTACAATCCGAGTTTTGGCGACGATCCTTCTGGTGGCCTGTTTTCCAATAATAGCAATCCGATAAGTGGCGCTGTCGCCGGGATTGCGGGTAATCAGCCTTCGGGTGTGATGCCCATGCCGATTGACAGCGTGGAAGAGTTTAAAGTCTCAACGTCCAACCAGACCGCCGATTTCAACGCTTCGTCGGGCATGCAGGTGTCGATTGTAACCAAACGCGGTAACAACACCTGGCACGGCACCGGCTATGAATACTATCTCGACAATACCATGTCTGGTAACACTTGGCAGAACAACCAATCGAGCACACCTGTTCCGGATTGGCATCGAAGTTGGTTTGGCGTGGCCGGGGGCGGTCCGCTGATTTCCAAAGATATCTTTGGCGGAAAGACCTACATCTTCGCCAATTACCAAGGTACCCGTTTCCCCTTGTCGGAATCTTTTGACAGGTTGGTTCCCAGTGCGGACATGCGCAACGGGATCCTGCATGATCCCAGCAACCCCGCTGTCACCTACAACCTAAACACTCTTGATCCCCGCGGCATCGGGATCAATTCCTTTGTGCAGCAAATGTGGACCCAGCATATGCCGTTGCCAACTCCAGGAGCCGCTTGTGGTCCTTTCACGGGTGATGGGAAATGTGACGGCGTAAACACCTTGGATTTCAGGGGCCAGCTGGGCATTCCGGAGGACGACAACTTCGGCGTTGTGCGCGTAGACCACGACTTTGGCGCGAAGTGGCACTTTATGTCGAGCTACCGTTATTACCATCTAAAGCGCGCCACCGATGACCAGGTTGACATCGGAGGCTTCTTCCCGGGCGATACCTTGGGCACTCCTACAGCTCTCACCAACCGTCCCCAAGTGCCCTGGTATTTGGTACTTGGAGTGACCACCAACATCAGCACTAACGTTACGAATGACTTCCGTTACAGTTACCTGCGGAACGCATGGGAATGGGGGTCTTTCGGAGATCCAGCACAGTTCACTAGTTTGAGCGCCGCCCTTGAGCCGTTTGGCGAAACTACCGGCGGAAGAGAAACCCTGGCGCCCTATAACGTGAATACCCAACAGACCCGTACGCGCTTTTGGGATGGGAAAGATCACTTCTTCCGCGACGACGTATCGTGGCTTAAAGGGACACACTTTTTCCAGTTTGGCGGCCAGTATCAGCATAACTGGAACTTTCACAACCGCACCGACAATGGCGGCGGCATCAACTACTACCCGGTGTACCTGCTCGGGACCAATGGTGGGAGTGGCGGCGGCACCCCTGATTACAGTCTTCTTGGTCCCGCATTCGCCACAGGGGCCCCTAACGCGCCCACGCTTACCCGCGAGGCCGCTTCGGTTCTGGGCATCGTAACCCAAGCGCAGCAGGCATACACTCGCGCCGGCAATAATCTGCAATTAAACGGGCCGCTGGTACCTGCATTCGACAAAGTCACCATCCCTTACTACAACCTGTATTTTGGCGATTCCTGGCGCATAAAGCCGACCCTGACTATCAACTATGGCTTGGGTTGGACGCTGGAGATGCCTCCCGTGGAAGACAACGGTAAGCAGATCCTGCTAGTGGACGCTAACGACAAGCCGATCGGGACGGAAAACTACCTGAACGCACGCAAAGCCGCAGCGCTGGCCGGTCAGGTTTTCAACCCCGAAATCGGTTTCGCGCTGATAGACAATGTCGCGGGACACCCGAAGTATCCGTTCAACCCCTTTTACGGAGGATTCAGCCCCCGGGTTGCAGTCGCTTGGAACCCCGATTTGGGACCCGGACTGGGAGGAAAGAACTCCGTCATCCGCGGTGGTTACGGGCGGATCTATGGGCGAGTAAACGGTGTGAACCTGGTCTTAACCCCGCTGTTAAGCCCCGGCCTTATCCAGCCGGTCATCTGTACCAGTGTGTTGAATTACACCACAACGCCCGGCGACAAGACTCCTTCTTGTAACCCAACCGTGACGCCCAACGTCAACACCGCCTTCCGCATTGGCACGGATGGCACCACAGCGCCAATTCCCGCCGCCACCCCTACATTGCCTCAGCCGTATTTCCCGGGTATCGGTGGGAACACCATCGGCTCCACCGCGTCACCCCTGGACCCGAATTTCAAGCCGAACTCAGTCGACTCCTTTGACATCTCCGTCCAGCATCAGTTCAACAGCAGAATGTCCGTGGAAGTCGGGGGCATTAGCCGCTGGATCCACAATGAATTACAGAACATCAACCTCAACTCCGTGCCGTACATGATGGCCAAAGGCGGACAGCAATTCCAGTCCGCCTATGCCGCTGTCGAAAAGGCCATGGGTTGTACAACCTCGGTGGCCGCTTGCAGTAGTGCGACCCAAGCGTCAACTTTGGCAACGCTGGCGCCACAGCCTTTCTTTGAGGCCGCGCTGGCCGGTACCGGCTACTGCACTCCTGGGACTTGTACTGCAACTGTCGTCGCTAACGAATTCGGTAACTTCCAAAGCCAGTCCGTTTGGAGCCTGTGGTCTGACCTGGACCGGGGCGGCACCGCACCCGGCTTTAATTTCCCATTCAGCATGATGAACACTGCCGGCCAAATGTCGAGCAATGTCACCATGAGCACAAGTCTCGGACACGGCAATTACAACGCCGGGTTCATCATCTTCAAAATGAACGATTGGCACGGCATGACGTTGCAGAATAACTTCACCTACAGCAAGGCATTGGGGACAGGAGCCGTTATTCAGGCCACCAGCCAGGAGACTGCTGTTGATCCCTATAACCTGAATACCCAATACGGTCCACAAGCTTTCGATCGCAAATTTGTGGATGCCCTGTTCCTTGTTTACCAGCCGCCGGTTTATCGCAATCAACAAGGCGTGCTCGGACACATTTTGGGCGGGTGGACTATCTCCCCGATCTTTACTGCAGGCAGTGGCGCTCCGGATTATTGCAACACCAACACAGGTGGCGGCTCTGAAGGATACAGCGGCTCGCAGGAATGGGGTTCTGGGGATGGCAACAACGTCTTCACCAACGCCAACTGTGTCCTAACCTCCAGGGTCGGAACCAGCGCCTCGGTCCACAACATCAATGGCCTCTCCGTCATGTTCGCGAATCCCGCGGCCGTATTTGCCAATGTTCGCCCGCTGATTCTAGGTTTTGACGGTAACAGTGGCGGCTTCGGCCAGTTCCGCGGGCTGCCCTACTGGAACATGAACTTGGGCGTAAAAAAGAACTTGCGAGTGATGGAGCGCCTCAGTCTCGAAGCCTCGATCAATTTCATCAATGTGCTGAACCACAACCAACTGCTGGATCCAAATCTGAACATAGCGGGACAGAACCCACAAACATTTGGCCAGCTTTCCACCGAGGGGACTTTCCCACGTACCATGGAGTTTGGTATCCGGGTAAACTTCTAATTCCTCCCGGCAAGTTTTTAACAACTTGCTGCAAAAAGGGAAATTTGCCACCCGCCGGTTACTCCCGTAGTCGGCGGTTGGCCTACGCAATACAGATGGAATAAGGATAGGGCTGTAATTGGGTGCCCCACGTGTCGGGTTTACACGTGGGTCTACCCAAGGAGCACATCCACGCGAAAACTCCAAGTGTGAAAGTAATCGGCTAAATCATCTGCACTTCGCCCGCACCGAACCGCCGTTGAAGTATGAGCGCGTTGACCAGCTTGCGACGGGACCCTGCAAAACTGCCTTATTCTTCCGCTTGATTTTGGTAGCCTGTCACTGGGCCATCCATCGCACTTAGATCATTCACACTTTTAAACGAGGCGCCGGCTTTTGACCAACGAGCTGAAAAAGCTGCCCAACACGTCCGCGTCGCCGGCGTCTGGAAGAAATTCCGCTCCGGGCGTGATCACTGGATCAGCGAGCGTCGTGATTCCGACCGCGCAACACAGTAAGCACGACGAACTGCGCTTGCTCGTGAATTCGCGGCACCCCATCATCACCGCGGAAACAGCGGAAGAAGAGCGCCTCGAGCAGATGCTCCGGGAAGTGGCGACAGAATTAAGCGTGCCGCTGTTTGAGTGGACGGTTACGGCCGGGCTGGCGAAATTCGGTGGCGCGGCAATTTACAACACCGAACCGCCGGAGCAGGCGCTGGCAAATATCTCATTGATTCAGGGCGACGGGATTTTTTTCCTTAAAGATTTTGCACGCTACTGCGATAACGACAAAATCTGCCGCCGCCTGCGGGATCTGGCGGAAAAATTCAGGACCGCGCGGCGGGCCATCGTAATTTCCGCAGCGTCCATGCAATTGCCTGCGGAGGTCCGCTCTGAAGCGGTGCCGTTTCAACTCAGCTTGCCCTCGGCGGATGAGCTATTGCCCGAAGTGAAGAACGTCCTCGCGGACTTAAATCGCGAACAGCGCATTCCTGTGCTGCTCGATCCCCAGGGAATGGCACAACTCGCGCGCAACTTGGCCGGCCTTTCGGGAGAAGAGGGCATGCGCACTCTGCGCATGTGCATCCTGTCTCGCGGTCGCGCCGACGCCGGATTGCTGGATGATGTGCTGGACGCCAAGCGCCAGGCGCTGCGCAGCGACGGATTAATTGAAACGGTACGGCGTGACACCTCATTCAGCGACGTCGCAGGCCTGAAACGCCTGCGCGAATGGATCGCGAAACGCAAAAGCGCCTTAACGCCGGAAGGTCAGCGATTTGGTCTGGTGCCCCCAAAGGGAATATTAATCACGGGCGTGCAGGGATGCGGGAAAAGCCTTGCCGCGCGGGCGGTTGCGGGAGAGTGGGGATTTGAGCTGGCGCGCTTGGATGCCGGAGCGTTGTACGACAAATTTGTGGGCGAGAGCGAGAAGAAGTTGCACAAGGCGCTGGAATTGGCGCAGAAATTATCGCCGATGGTGCTGTGGATCGATGAGATAGAGAAAGCGTTCGCGTCCGCGGGCTCCAGCGGTGACGCGGACGCGGGATTGTCGCAGCGGCTCCTCGCCACGCTGTTGACCTGGATGCAAGACCGCGAGAGCGGCGTATTTTTGGCGGCGACCTCGAACAACATTACCGTTTTGCCGCCTGAGATGATCCGCAAGGGCCGCTTCGACGAGATTTTCTTTGTGGACTTGCCCAGCGTTGAAGTTCGCGCGACGCTATTTGAATTGCATTTGAAAAAACGCGGTCGCGACGCAACCACATTTGATTTGCAAAAACTTGCCGCGGGCAGCGAAGGCTTTTCTGGAGCGGAAATCGAGCAGGCCGTCGTCGCCGGGCTTTACACTGCGTTCGCACAGAAGCAACAACTAACCACCGAAGTGCTCCTGCAGGAGATGCATTCGACGCAACCTCTTAGCGTGACCCGCGCCGAAGAAGTGGCATCAATCCGCGAATGGGCCAAGACCCGCGCCGCACCAGCCGATTAATTCCGCACCACCTCATGCGCGGCGTATCAATATAGAATAGCCGCGCGCCGAGTATTCCTAATTGAACATATTGCGTATCGGAGATTGACGTGGCAAATGAAACCGCAAAAGTTGTCCGCTTCCATACCCTCGGTGGCCCAGAAGTATTGAAGATTCAGGATGAGCCAATTCCCGAGCCGGGAAAAGGCGAAGTGCGCCTCAATGTAAAAGCTATCGGCCTCAACCGGGCGGAATCGATGTTCCGGCGTGGCCACTACCTGGAGTCTCCCGTCCTGCCGTCGAAGCTTGGCTATGAGGCCGCTGGTGTCGTGGCGGCGGTGGGGCCGGACGTCGACAAGAGCTGGATAGGCAAGAAAGCCAGCACCGTTCCGGCGTTTTTGATGACGAATTACGGCGTCTACGGAGAAGTTGCGATTGTTCCGGCCAGCGCTTTGGCGGTTTATCCAGAAAAGCTGACACCTGAACAGGGCACATCGATCTGGATGCAATACCTGACAGCCTACGGAGCGTTGATTGCCCACGCTCAGATCACAAAAACAGACTTCGTCGTGATCACCGCAGCCAGCAGCAGTGTGGGAATCGCGGCCATCGAAATGGTAAAAGCCGAAGGCGCCACCAGCATTGCAACCACGCGCGCATCCAAGAAAAAGTCAGCATTGGCCGAAATTGGCGCAACCCACGTTATCGCCACGGAAGAAGAAGACTTCCTCGCAACGGTGAAGAAGATTACCGCTGGCAAAGGCGCTCGAGTGATATTTGACCCCATCGGAGGCAAAGGCATCGAGACACTCGCGCAGGCGACAGCCGTTGGGGGAACCATCTTCGAATATGGAGCACTTGCGCCCGAGCCAACACCGTTTCCTTTGTTTACCGCGCTGAGCAAGGGCCTTTCCATTCGCGGATACACCCTCCGCGAAGTGCTTTTTGATCCCAAACTGAGAGCCAAGGCTCAGCAATACGTTTTCGATCACCTCGAAGCAGGAAACTTCAATCCGCGCATTGATCGCGTCTTCCCATTTGCGCAGATCGTGGAAGCGCACCGCTACATGGAGTCAAATCAGCAGATCGGCAAAATTGTTGTGACTGTGTAGCGATCGGGATCGATCGCTGCCAACTACCCAACTGTCAGTAGTAAGAATCCGGGGGCCCTTTATATTCCTGAATCGTATTGCCACCGTCGATCACAATCATCTGTCCGGTGACGTAGGATGCCTCTTCACAAGCCAGGAAGGCGATAGCAGCGGCGACTTCCTCAGGACGGCCGGGGCGGCCGATCGGCGTATTTTTGCCAGCGATAATTTCCTGCTCGGTTGAAGACGCTGTTTCAATCCAGCCAGGCGCCACTGCATTTACCGTGATTCCGCTTCGGGCAACTTCCATTGCGAGGCTGCGCGTCAGCCCCACCATTCCAGCTTTGGCCGCACTGTAGGCCGTTGCGCGAGGATTGCTGACCAGTGGCCCAGTGACCGACGAAACATTCACGATACGGCCATACTTTGCACTCAGCATGGACGGTAGAACCGCTTTCGTCATATTAAAGGTGGTCTTCAGGTTGAGCGCGATGCTGTAATCCCAGTCCGCTTCGCTAAGTTCTGCAAAATATGTTGAGAGCGTCTCGTCAGGATTGCTGACCTGGGTCATTCCCGCATTGTTCACCAGAATATCTATACGGCCATAGCGTGCGAGAACTTCGCGGACCAGCATCTCGGTCCTCGCTTGATCGCGTAAGTCCGCCGGCAACGCAAAAACATCGGCCTCATCCGCTTCCAGTTCGCTAGCCCGCTCATGGATTCTATCGGTCGTCGAAGTGATCGCGACTTTCGCCCCACCTTGTGCCAACAAACGAGCCGCGGCGAACCCTATCCCCAGCGCGCTGCCCGCCCCAGTGACGAGCGCCACTCTCCCGGAAAAGTTCATTTATTTAATTCCCTTTTTTTGTGAGCTTCAACAGAAACAATCACCGCAGCAAGCGAATAAATAAGAGGATCACGCTGACTATGATGCAGAGCATTGTGACTCTTTCGATCCAGGTTGGATTGAACGCAGAATCTCCCATCATCTCCCGAAGAATTGTTTTTTCAGGGTCGTCTTCTAAGGTGGGTCCTGCAAATTTGCGGTGCATAGCCCCCAAACTGATTGCCCCGACTAAAAAGCAAGCTGCCATCGGGTAAAGAAGAGAGCGATCCGAGAATCGAATCCACAAGAAATTGACTGTGTAAGGGAGGCATAGGGTAACAGCAGCTATGCGAACTCCGAGGAGCCAGCGATTGTGATAGTGAGCAACGAATAATGCCAAAGCTGTAAGAAACGCGGCGGCTAGACCAGAAGCGGGGGCCAGTGACGCGCGGTAGACTACGGGAATTACCCCGGCAGCTTGCAAAGCCGCGACCACAACGCATCCGGCAATTCCTATCGCAAGAGACCTTTGTTGGGCGTCTTCCCATGCTTCCGAAGGCGGGAGCCTTTTGAATTCAGTATTCATTGCGTCGACTAGTATAGTCATTCCGTTATCAACCTGGAGTCAACTCTCGCCGAAGCCGGATAATCCGGCACTAACTTGCTGTGCTGGCAAGCTTTGGAAACTTCCCCCGCCTTCGCCTCTGCGCATCCTCTTCCATCTGCGTTAAACTTTCTTATCGATGATAAGTCTGCCCCCGATCACCTTGCGCCTGCGCGGGTTCAAACTGATTGACCGCGTCGCGCTGGCCTTCTTGCTGCTGTGCTCTATCGCGCTGGGCGCGGCCTGCGGCTTACTCTTCGTGTATGCCAGCGACCTCCCGGAAATTCGCGCCCTCGAAACGTATCGCCCCACCGTAGTTACCGAAATCTACGCCGACGACGGCCAAATGGTCGGCAGCTTCGCGCTGCAGCGCCGCATTCTCATGACCTACGAGCAAGTGCCGCGCGTGCTTTACAACGCCGTGACCGCCATCGAGGACCAGCACTTCGAAGATCACTGGGGCATCGATTTCCCGCGCATCGCCGGCGCCGCTTTTCGCAACGTTTTGAAGCATCACATCACCGCGGGCGCCAGCACCATCACCATGCAGCTGGCCGGCAATCTTTTCCTCGACCGCAGCGACAAAACGTTTCGCCGCAAAATGCAGGAGATCCTTCTCGCCCTGCAAATCGAGCGCCGCTATACCAAGCCGCAAATTTTCACCATGTATTCCAACCAGGTTTACCTGGCCCACGGCAATTATGGCTTCGCGGCGGCGTCGCAATTCTATTTTGGCAAATCCGTCACGGACCTGAAGCTTCAGGAAGCCGCGTTACTCGCCGGCATGGTCAACGGCCCCAAATTTTCGCCGCTGAATAATCCCGCGCTGGCGCTTGCGCGCCGCAACCTGGTCCTCCACCGCATGGAGGAAGAAGGCAAAATCACCCCCGCCGAAGAAGCCGCCGCCCGAAAAACCCCTCTCAGTGTGCATATCCAATATCCACGCAACGATCTCGCGCCTTATTTCTTCGAAGACATTCGCAAATATCTGGAATCCACTTACGGCACCGAAGCTGTTCACGAACGCGGCCTGCGCATTTACACCACGTTAAATATCGCCATGCAGCGCGCCGCCAATCAAGCCGTTCGCGACGGCTTGCACAGTTACGACCGCCGCCACGGCTGGCGCGGCAATCTGCCCAACATCCTCCGCGATAATCTCGGCACCATCGCTACTTACGAAGACGATGACTGGCGTCGCCCCATCGAAAAGGGTTCGTATACCACCGGACTCGTCCTTTCCGTCGAAGACAAAAGCGCCACCATCAAAATCGGCAACTACCGCGCGATTCTTTCTCCCGCCGATTTTGCCTGGACCGGCCGCAAAAAAGCTTCCGACCTCTTGAAAGCCGGCGACCTTGCGCAATTTTCTATCCAGGAATTACGAGAAACGACCGCGCGCGTGCAACTCGAACAGCAACCCGGCCCGCAAGCCGCCATGGTGGCCATCGACAACCCCACCGGCGAAATCAAAGCCATGGTCGGCGGCTACAGTTTCGAAGACTCAAAATTTAATCGCGTCACCCAGGCAGTCCGCCAGGTTGGCAGCTCATTTAAAATTTACGTGTACGCCGACGCCCTTGAAAAAGGCTCCACGCCTTTCGACACTATTCTCGACGCGCCCTTCACCACCATCAGCGGCGGCCAGCCGTATTCCCCGCGTAATTACGACGAAAAATTTGAAGGCAACATCACTCTGCGCCGCGCTCTGGCAGGTTCGCGCAACGTTCCCGCAGTCAAGCTCGCCGAAAAAGTCGGCATCAATAGCGTCGTCAACATCACTCGCCGCTTCGGCATCACCACCACCCTACCGCCATATCTTCCGCTCGCTCTCGGTTCCGCGGACATGCGCCTGCTCGAACACGTTTCCGCCTTCACCGTTTTTCCTGATGACGGCATCCGCATCGATCCGCACATGATTCGCCGCGTCACCAGTTACGACGGAGCGCTGCTGGAGGAAGCCCACCCCATCGTGCACGACGTGGTGTCGCCCGAAGTCGCACGCACCATGACCGCCATGCTCGAGGAAGTCATCCAGTTCGGCACCGGCATCCAGGCCAAATCGCTCGGCCGTCCTGCCGCGGGAAAAACCGGAACCACCCAGGACTACACCGATGCGTGGTTCATCGGCTTCACGCCGCAGATTACTTCCGGAGTGTGGGTCGGCTACGACGACAAGCAAATCTCGTTGGGCAAAAAAGAAACCGGCGCCCGCGCCGCCCTCCCGATCTGGATTCAATTCATGAAGGCCGCCCACAGTGGCATGCCTGAAGTCGAATTTGCCAACGTGGTCCCGCTCGAACAACAAGCCGCCGATCACGAAGTCCACGTCGACACCCCCGACACCGCGCCCACCGAGGACGAACCCCGCGCCCCCAAAGAAAAACCCCCGGCCGTCATCCCGCCGACCGCCCCACCGCCAGTAAAAACCTCAACGTCCACCGCCGTAACCGCACCGACCGACGCGGCCCACCCATAAATTAACGTATAGCGCTCTTCAGGGTGCCCCACCCTCAGTTTTTTGGAGGGTGGGTCTTGTAACGTGGAAACGCCCGGACTCTCAGTAGAGGCCTCGTCGACTCTTTCTTTGGGGCAGTACGAACTTACTTATCGCGGAGAATCACTTCGCCTTGGCCGACCAGTTGGTCGTTGAGCCACAACCTGTATTTAAACGTTGCGCCCTTAATCCCCGCCCGGGGCGGCCCACTCAGCAGCCGCATGCCCGCCGGAGCCTGAAATACATTAGACGAAAATGGGCACCGGTTAGCGTCGAACTCCACGCGCAAATTACCAGCGTCAGACAGCCAGGCGATCTGGTCGCCATCATCAAGCACCACAACTTGGGGAATAACTCCTACAAGCACCGGCCGCTCAGCCATTATTTCTCTAATCCTTCTGAAGTGATGCTTCTAAAGTGCTTAAGTGGCGCCGCGTGCGAAAGCTCTGCAGCGCCGCGCGAGAAACGATAACACATTCGCGCACATCATTCTGTCTTCAGCGCTATCCTATCTGCCCCAACTCGCATCTTAATTAGTACAGCTGGCCTACGGTACCCTTGACCCCTGTAAAGTCCGCCCGTAAACTGGTTGCGCAGGGTTTCTCACACCCGACATTTCTGCCGCGTCCACATCGTTGGCTTGAAGTGACTCTGCGTTCGCAGAATATGCCTTAAGAGCGTCCAGCTTCACACCGGACGCGGAAAGAAACGCAAGAATGGCTACAGCTTCACGCGCATGGTCGATTCCTCTACCTAACGGCTCACGAATTTCCGTGATTATGTCCCTGCCGTTCGCGCTCGTTCATATCGCATCGTTGCTTATATTCTTCATACCTTTCCATTGGTATTACCTGGTGACCTGCATCGCGCTCCTCGGCGTGCGCATGTTTTTCGTAACCGCCGGATACCACCGCTATTTTTCGCACCGCGCCTTTAAAACCAGCCGCGCCTTTCAATTCATAATCGCCTTCATGGCCATGAGCTCCGCGCAAAAGGGCGTCCTGTGGTGGGCGGCGCATCATCGCCATCATCATCGCCATTCCGATCAGGAACTGGACCTTCATTCGCCGACACTATTCGGATTTTTCTGGTCGCACGTCGGCTGGATCATGTCCGACAAATACAATGACACGCGTCTGAACTACATCGGCGATTTCGCGAAATTTCCCGAGCTGCGCTGGCTGAATAAATATCACATGGTTCCTCCCGTAGCCTTGGGAGCGGTGATCTGGCTCATCGGCGGCTGGCACCTGTTCATCTGGGCGTTCTGCCTGAGCACCGTACTCCTGTGGCACGACACCTTCACCATCAATTCCCTTTCGCACTTGTTCGGCACCCGCCGCTACGAGACCACCGACACCAGCAAGAACAACTGGCTTCTGGCGCTCCTCACGCTGGGCGAGGGCTGGCACAACAACCATCACCACTTTATGGCCTCGGCACGGCAAGGATTTTTCTGGTGGGAAGTGGACATCACCTACTACACGCTGAAAATGCTGTCATGGTTCGGCATAGTGTGGGATTTACGCAAGGTGCCAGTACATTTGCTAAGCGAACAAAAAATCGCCGCCTAAGTTTAGATTTCTATTTGAAAGCATTTCTGGGACAAGCAGTCGTACTTGTCCCATTTTTTATTTCTCTAACCTTTCTTCGGAACTCCGCAATTGAACTGCGCTAATTTTCAAAATTCAGGTTCACCGGCTCTGTCTGTGTTTCACCAAAAGGCTTAGCCGTGACCGGCACATCGGTCCCGACAATTTCGAACTTCACGTTGTTAAGCCACACCATCCCCGATTTATTCACCAAAATGCCAAAAGCAACAGCCGTCGCCTCTTTTGGCACGTCCAGAACGACTTGATATTCACGCCAGTCTACTGATCCTTTTATGGAGCGATCCATCATGTTGTCTAATGCAAATGGTTTTGAGTTCACGTCCACGCGCATCCACAAGCCTGCCCAATCCTTTACCTCATCTGCCTTCACTGACGCGCTCAGCCGAATCCGCTGTCCCGCATATTTACTGGCGCTAAACATTTGCATTAACGTTCCAAAGCCTTCTGTCGCTGACGGTTTGGATTTCAGATAAGCGATGGGAAAACCGTTGCGCCTTGCTTCCGCATCCACACCGGTTTCGTAATTCTCGGGGTTGCTTCCAGCCAGATGCCATCCCTGCGGCGCACTCGCGGATCTAACCGGTTGATCTTTAGCCACCGCGCGAAGGGCCGCCAGTGGAATCGCCAAGCCAGCGGCGGCCGCGACAATGATCAGCGTTTTTCTTTCCCACCATCTGGTTGCGTCATGAAAAGTATGTGTCATGACCATCGTCCTCCCAGATTCGGCAACGTCTGTATCAGCTAGCGCAATCTTGCGTGGCGATGTCGAGTCTGGCGTCAAAATAGCACCGCAATTTGTTGCCATCAAGTAATTAAACCGTAAACGATATGGCCATTCGGAGGCGATATGCACCGGGTACTTTTGCGCTTCAGTGGTTTGTCAACTGCGTCGTCGGACCTACCAAAACAATTTACACACGGTTCATCGACCGCGTCGCATTGGACATTGCAGCGCTGGGTTCGTTGTGTTTGAATGCGGAGGCACGGAAATCCGGGAGGTGTTTGGTGAAGAGCATTACGCGAACGACGTGGACAAGTTGCGCAGGAATTCTGGCTTTGACCGTAGGCTTAGTCGCAAGTGGAAGAAGCATCCTCAAGGCGCAAGAAGGCGCGAGCCAGAGCCCCGCTGGCAAATCCGGCTATCACCTGATTAAAAAAGTGAAGCTAGGCGGCGAGGGTGGCTGGGATTACCTCACCGCGGATCCAGCCAGCCGGCGCTTGTTTATTTCGCGCGGCACCCATGTGATGGTTCTGAATGCCGATGAAGGCAAAGTTGTCGGCGACATTCCCAACACGCAAGGCGTCCACGGCATCGCGCTCGTCCCGGACATGAACAAAGGATTCACGAGCAACGGCAAGACCGCCACATCGACAGTATTTGACATGAAAACTTTGCAACCTCTCGGAGAAGCAACCACAGAAAAAAATCCGGACGCGATTATTTATGATCCAGCGTCGAAACGCGTGTTTACTTTTAATGGTGGCTCTGACTCCGCCACCGCCATTGACGCCGCCACTGGCAAAGCGGTTGGCACCATCGCGCTCGGCGGCGGACCCGAATTCGCGGCTTCCGACGGCAAGGGCCACGTCTTTGTAAATCTGGAAGACAAAAGCCAGCTCGTGAAATTCGACCCGGTCACCTTGAAAATAGAAAAGACCTGGCCGCTGGCCCCCTGCGAATCGCCTTCCGGACTCGCCATCGATGCCGAACACGAGATTCTGGTCGTCGGCTGCCATAACAAAATGATGGCTTTCGTCGATGGCAGTTCCGGGACCGTGATCGGCACGGTGCCCATCTGTCAAGGCGTCGATGCCAATCGTTTCGACCCTGCAACCGGCTTCGCGTTCGCTTCGTGCGGCGATGGCACAGTCACCGTGGCCCACGAAGATTCGCCCGACAAGTTCACCGTGGTGGACACCATTCAGACGCAACGCGGCGCACGCACCATGGAACTGGATACCTCCAATCACAATTTATATTTGGTGAGCGCCGATTTTGGCCCGACGCCGGCCGCCACACCAGAACATCCCAGGCCGCGTCCGCCAATGATTCCCGACACCTTCACCTTGCTGATCTTTAGCAGGTAAAATCTGTCGGTAGAATTATCTAAAACACAACTCAACGCGCCAACAGAAACTGTTTGAATTCATCGTAACCACTCGACATCGGTAGCGACAATTTCTCCCGCTTCAAATACGCCGAAAGCCTCGCCGGCAATCGCGGGGCTATGCCAATCGCGCGCGTCACCACTTCCGCGAATTTTGCCGGGTGCGCCGTAGCCAGCACCAACCCTTGCGCCGGCTCCGGATGCGCTTTGCGGTAAGCCTCCCAACCTAGAATCCCCACCGCCGTATGCGGATCAGCAATATATTGATAGCGCTCGTACACCAGTTTCATCGCCCCCAAGGTCTCCGCATCCGTAGCGCCGTGTCCCCAGATTTCTTTCTGCACGTACTCCAGCCGGTTGCGGCACAAATCCAGCAGCCTGGGAAAATTGTTGGGATTCCCCACGTCCATGGCATTGGACAACGTCGCAAACGCCGGATGCGGCGCAAAATTTCCACTGCGCAGATATTCTGGTACCACATCATTCGCGTTCGTCGCCGCTACAAATCTCGCCACAGGCAATCCAATGCGCTTGGCAAAGAGTCCCGCCGTCAAATTGCCAAAATTCCCGCTGGGCACCGACACGATAAGCGGCACGGAAGCCACCGGCAATTGCCGGTACGCCGCCACGTGATAAAACATCTGTGGCAACAGCCGCCCGATATTGATGGAATTCGCCGAAGTTACAAAAGCGCGCTTGTTCAGCTCCACATCCGAGAACGCCTGTTTCACCAGTCGCTGGCAATCGTCAAAAGTTCCCTGCACTTCGAGCGCGGTGATGTTTTCTCCCAGCGTTGTAAATTGTTTTTCCTGCGCTTCACTGATGCGCATCGAGGGATAAAGAATCACTACGCGAATTCCCGGCACGCCCAAAAATCCGTGCGCCACCGCGCTGCCGGTATCGCCCGAAGTTGCCACCAGCACCGTCAGCGTGCGCGTTTCGTCACGCACGAAATAAGCCATCAGCCGCGCCATGAACCGCGCGCCAAAATCTTTGAACGCCAGCGTTGGCCCGTGAAACAGTTCCAGAATATGCAATCCCGGCGACAGTGACACCAGCTTCACCGGAAAATTAATCGCCTCGCTCACCACTTGCCACATCACTTCTTCCGGCACTTCCGGGCCGGCAAACGGCCGCGCCACCCGAAAACATACTTCCGTAAATGGCAGCCGCCGGAATTCTTCCAGCTCTTTCGGTGACCGTCGCGCGATCTCCACCGGCATATACAATCCGCCATCCGGCGCCAAGCCGCGCAACACCGCGCCGCGCAGCGACGTCAGTGGCGCTTCCCGGGATGTGCTGCGGTATCTCATCTCAGTAGCGTCGGTGAAGCATTTCTGTTGTGATGGCTACCAACATCAGGCGTGTTCAACCTGCTCGCGTATCTTTTGCAGGAACCGTTCTACGTCAGCCGCATTATTCTCCAAATCACTAGCGTGCTTTGCCCGCAGCTCGGACACATGTACCTCGCAATGCGCCAGTGTTTCATAACTTTTCATCCGCCCCGCGATCAACAGCGGATAACACCGCGCCACGGTTTCGCGCGGCGTTTCTTGATCCTTCACATGAAACGTCCCCCGCCACAACACCGGCTTCGGATCATTCAAATATCTTTCCACCAGTATTCGCTGTTCATCCTCGGTGTTGGCCAGATGCACCACCGTCATTTGCCGCCGCAAGCGCATCAAAATATTGTTCTGCGCGTAAATCACGCTCCCGGTGGTATCCAATACGATCGGTGTACCGCTCAAGTCTTTCTCAAGCCTGCTTGAGTCTTTCCCAAGCCCGCTCTTTTCTTTCTCCAGACTGTTCAGAAATTCGTCCATCACTCCTATCTCTTCAGCCAAATATTCCGCTTCCCGCTGCCCATAAGTCACGCTGTTCGGCCACCCCATCCACGCAGCCACGCCGTTGATTCCCGCATACCCGCCCGCGGCCAGCCGCGGCGCCAGTCTTTGCTCGATCAAGTCATCGCAGCAAACCGACCTCCACCCCGCCGCCGCTAACTTCTTTGTCCAGAAACTTTTGCCGCTTCCAGACATACCCACTAGCGCCAGGCGCGAGCGCCTTTCCTTATGCATTTCGCTGTTCATGAATAATTTCTTACCTTAACGTGCCCTCTGCTCGTACCCCGCCGTGGGCAAAGGATTTTAGAGCGCTCAAATACTCACAGATGCTATGGCAGATAGCAGCCATAATCCGGTAGTTGTGAATCCAACGAATAGACCAGCGCAGCGCTTCATGCCGATTCCGAAGGGTGCCGCGACAACGGCGCCGCAAGATAAGAGTAATCCAAGACGTATTCCAAAGGTCTCGATGGGATTACCGGGATAGAAATTCATCCAACGAAAGAACCATGCGAAACCAAGTCCTATGTAAAGCAGTTGACTGGCTGTCGCAAACGCGATACTCAAATAGCCAAACGTGCTTCGGTATTTGGCAGACGGTTCCGGTGAAGACAATGGGTTTTCATCCACGCGATAGAAAGCTGCCAGAACGATCAGACACAAATTGCTGAAGGACAGTAGAAGTAGAGCGACGGTGCCAGCTTGTACTGGGTGTGCCCTCGTAAGTTGTGCAAGAGCAAGCAAGTGCGCCATTTTAGCAGCGTATCCAATAACATTCGTAGTCAAACCCGAGATGTTGAACCACTCGTGACCGTCTACCAAAAACAATGCGCTCCTGGAACCCTGTACGACCGGACGGCTTGCAGCCCGATAACCCTGATGTTACGTTTGCAAACAGCTGTGGGGCATCATTGAAGCAATTGCAGCATGGGGTTAACGGTTTTTGGGTCCGGTTACAATCTTTCTATTACGGAAAGCAGCCGGCAAAAATCGAAATCCAATTGTAAATTTTCGTGACGCG
The DNA here is from genome assembly GCA_963733775.1 of uncultured Acidobacteriota bacterium. Classification (GTDB taxonomy): domain Bacteria; phylum Acidobacteriota; class Terriglobia; order Acidiferrales; family UBA7541; genus Acidiferrum. Next base: position 794,490 of record CAVTEE010000010.1, read on the forward strand.
ATGTCACTCCGGTTTCATCGGAGCAGGCGACCAGCCCTGGCTTAGATATTCGCGCGCGAGGTCTTCGTGGGTTACTCGTTTCATAACGACAATCGTTTGCCGCAAGGCCGTCTGGCCATGGCTTCCTACGTTATCGTGGGAATGATCGGCGTATTGCTTCTTGGTTTTTGGAAGCTGCAGATCATCGACGCCGAGAAATATTCTTCCATGGCCGAACGCAATCGCGTGCGCTCCATTCCGGTCATCGCGCCGCGTGGCCGAATGCTGGATCGCGATGGACGCGTGCTGGTCGATAATCGCCCCTCATTCAGCGTTTTGCTTTTGCGTGACGATCCCGCCCTCGTCGAAAAAAATCTTCCCGCCATTGCTGATGGACTCAACATCGCAGCCGAGGACTTGCGAGACGATCTCAGCATCACTCGCAACCTCCCCAAATTTCAGCCCATCATCATTAAACCCGAAGCTTCTGACGCGGACATCGCTTTCATCGAGTCGCATCGCTCCGATATTCCTATTCTCGAAATGATTTCCATCTCTCGCCGCCGCTACCTTCCCAACGGATTTATGGCCCACGCCAGCGGCTACGTTGGTGAAGTAAGCGAGCAACAAATTGAATCCAGCAACGGGCGCTTTCGCCCCGGCGACTTCGCCGGCAAAACCGGCCTGGAAAAACAGTACAACGATCTTTTGATGGGCACCGACGGCATGCGTCGCGTCATCGTCAACAGCGTCGGAAAAGAAGTTGGCCGCCTCTCCACGCAGGAAGCCATTCCCGGCAAACAGATTCAGCTCACCATCGATTACGATCTGCAGCAAGTCGCCGAACAATCTCTGGGAACGCGCCCCGGCGCCGTGGTCGCACTCGACCCGCGCAGCGGTGAAGTTCTTGCCATGGTCAGCCGCCCCACGCCGGACCCCAACGATTTTTCCGTGCGCGTTTCGAACGAAATATGGAAAGGCCTTAACGACGATCCCCTGCACCCCATGTTGAATCGCGCCATTCAGGCGCAACTCGCTCCTGGTTCCGTTTTTAAAATCATCACCGCCACGGCCATGCTGGAAGATAAAGTTCCGCCGGAAAGTTACACCGCCTTTTGTCCCGGCTACGCCACTTTCTACGGCCGCCAATTCAAATGTTGGGTGTACGGGAAAAGCTCCCACGGCGTAGTGAATTTCCGCAAAGCCATTCTCGATTCCTGCGATATTTTTTTCTATAACGTGGGCATGAAGTTGGGCATCGACCGCCTCGCGTACTACGCCACCAAAATGGGCATTGGCCATAAAACAGGGATCGATCTACCTTCTGAAGAGCCCGGACTGATGCCTTCCGAGGAGTGGGTAGAGCGCGTCTTCCATCGCAAGTGGTACCCCGGCGAAACCATTTCTGTCTCCACCGGTCAGGGAGCCGTCACCACCACCCCGCTGCAATTGGCGCGCACCATCGGGGGCATCGCTATGGGCGGCATTTTTAAGCAGCCGCATTTATTGAAAGACGCGCAAAACGTCGGCGAAGAGCGCTTCAACATCTCCGAACCCACGGTGGAAAAAATCACCGACGCCATGTACGGGGTGGTCAACGACGGCGGCACAGGCGCTTCTCTAAAACTTGCCGGCGTCGAGCTCAGCGGAAAATCCGGCACCGCGCAGGTCATCGGTTACTCCGTGCGCGACCGTGTCGGCAAACAGAAAAAATTCGAAGACAACGCCTGGTTCGTGGGCTACGCTCCGCGCCGCAATCCCGAAATCGTCGTCGCCGTTCTGGTGCAGGAAAGCGGTCAGCACGGCGGCACTGCTTCCGGCCCGGTCGTGCGCGACATTATCAAGGCCTACTACGACAAGAAAAACAAAAACAACGGCCAGACCACCGTCGAATATCAGCGCTTCAATTTTGATAACGGTACCAATCCGGCGCAAGCCGCACTTGCAGTCAAAGACGCTGAGCTTGCCGCTCCAGCCAAGCTGGACGCTCCAAAGTTGAATTCAGCGGCCGCAGCTGCCGCGATTATTCCGGTGCCACCGGAAAAGGCTTTGCACCAATAGATTTTCGTTCAGAAAAAATCCGGCATGATTTTTGCCGGCGAGAAGAAAAGTAGAAGAAACGTAAATGAAAGACGCACCCGGTACTCGCGATTACGATTGGTGGCTGCTGGCCATCCTCGCGGCCATCTGCGCCGTTGGCGTAATTGAAATCTATTCCGCCACCCACGGCAGCTCTCTGGCGGGCATGCACATAAAGCAGATTCGCTGGCTGGTCATCGGCTTTGCGCTAATGTTCGCCCTGTCCCGCCTCGACTATCACCTGATCCTCGACCAGGCCCCCATTTTGTACCTTATTGGAATTGTTGCCCTTATCGCCGTCCTGGCCATGGGCCACAGCCGCTTCGGGGCCAAACGCTGGATCCCCTTCCTCGGCGAATTCTTTCAGGTGTCAGAATTGGTAAAGTTGATTATAATCATTGTAGTCGCCCGCTTCTTTGCGGAAGTGAGCAGTGATGAGCTTTCCCTGCAGGATTTATTCAAAGCAGGATTCTTAGTAGGGCTACCGCTGGTATTGATTTTAAAGCAGCCCGACCTGGGTACAGCTCTGGTGCTGTTACCGATGCTGGTAGTGGGTGCGTTTCTCGCCGGCCTGCAATGGCAGCACGCGGCGATTATTTCACTGGTGGGAATATTGGCTGTAGGCAGCATTTTTTATCCCCCGGTCAGCCGCCACATCTTGAAACCGTACCAACGGGAGCGCGTGACGTCCTTCATGCACCCCGAAGACGACGCAAAAGGTTCCGGTTATCAGGTGTTGCAATCCAAGATTGCCGTCGGTTCCGGCGGTTTCTGGGGTAAAGGATTTGGCAACGGCAGTCAGAATCAACTGGGCTACATCCCCGTCCGTTATTCAGATTTCATCATGTCCGCGTGGGCTGAAGAACAGGGATTCAAAGGCGTGCTGCTTGCCCTTGGGCTGTATATGGCGCTTCTGCTTCGACTGGTCCAGAACGCCCAGCGCGCCAAAGATCGCGCCGGAATGTTTCTGGTCATGGGCGTCGCCGCGGCGCTCGGTTTTCACGTTTTAGTAAACGTGGCTATGGTCATCGGCGCTATGCCGGTTACCGGGATCCCGCTGCCCTTAATGAGCTACGGAGGTTCCGCCACGTTGTTTGTTTTCCTGGCGATTGGCCTGGTGATGAATGTACGGCTTCGCCGCTTCGTCAACTGACGAACGCCAGTGCCCGTTGGACGTGCCCGCTTCGGCTGGCCGCCCGGGCGTAGCTTCAAATAGTTTTAAATGATTGGAACGGGTTGACCGCCCTGCAGCCGTTGTTTGTGTTATGGCCGCTCGCGGTCGCCGGTAAAATTAAGGAAATAAGAGTGAGGACAGCATCGTCCGCCGTTTGCCTGGGAAGCTCCCCGCAACGGATTAGCCTCGAAAGACTGAGGAATTTTCAATTCAGCGGTGGCACCCAACCCGCCACCACCTCCGCCTTCGAACGTCAAAACCACCTCCAAGCGGTTGTGGCCACGTGTGTCCCGGTAACTCCGGGGCAGGCGCCGGTTTCTCGGACCTCCGACGGGCACAAGCTCGCGGCGATGCGTCCCGAGGAGTTTTATGTCAAAAGAATTAGTCATATCAGCGGCCTCCCATGAACGGCGGGTCGCGATACTTGAAGAAGGTCAGTTAGTAGAAATTTATATCGAGCGCGAAAAAGAGTTCGCCCTCGTCGGCAGCATCTACAAAGGTAAAGTCACTCGCGTCCTTCCCGGAATGCAATCGGCGTTCGTGGATATTGGCCTGGATGGCGACGCCTTCCTGTACGTGAGCGACGTTTTCGAAAATCTGGAAGATTACGATCACGACCACGCGCACGAAGTGCCGCACGCGGCCGCAATAGAAACCGAATCGCATCCGGCTATTGCTGCCATCGAGCACGAGGCGGAAGCGCATTCCGTCGAATTGTTGCCCGGCGAATCGCTCGCGAAAGCTGGCGTGTCCGATGCACACGACGATTCCATCGCCGAAGTTTCAGACGAAACCCGCGGCTCGCAAAGCGCTCAGGGCAGCGAACACGAAGGCCAGCACGAACATTCGGACGAGGCGCAGCCCGGAAACGCGCATGAACACGATGCTTCTGAGCCGGAAGAGCGCCAGCCGGAATCAAACGCGTCCGCGCCGCAGAATTTCGGTCCGAACTATAAGTCTTCGCAAAATTATTCGCCGCGTGGCGCCAGTGGCCCCGGCCAGAATTTCGGCCGTGGAAATGATCGCGGACAGGATTCCGGCAGCAACCGTGGCGGTGGCCGTTTCGGCCGGCGCGGTGGACGTCGCCGCGGAGGTCGTCCTGGGCCAGGCGGACGCAATTTGCCGCCCTCGAAATACGCTTCGCCGCAAGGCCAGAACGACACCCGCGGAGATTCACGTGGCAATGAGCCACGCTCGCAAGGACAGAATCGTGGCGCTCAACCTCGTGGATTCGAACCACGCGGCGCAGCCCAGCGCGGCTTTGATAATCGCCGTCCCGAAACACCGCGCCAGAGCAGTTCCTCTCCAGTAGCGCCGAATTTTGACGCCGCTGAAGAACCTATCCTGCTTCCCGGTGAATCGCTCGCGAAATATCGCGGCAAGCCCATCGCGGCTTCCAGTTCCCTGGTAGTCGAACAGGAATCCAGCAGCAAAACATCCGAGGCCGCCGAGAATTCTCGTCCTGCCGCTGGATCTACGTCGCCATCGCAACCGGCCGCCGTTGGCGGAGTCGTGCCTCGCCGCTTCACCGGAGGACTTCCCCGTTGGCTGCTTGCCGATGCGGGCGCTGAATCCGAAGCCGCCCCGGTATCCGCCGACGAAAACATTGGCGTGGCTGATGACAGCACGCTTTCTGCGCACGGAAATAATCCGCCTCGTCACGAAGCCTCTCCTTTGGAGCTGCCCACTTCTGGAAGCTCCGATCTAAACGACGATCAGATCGCGGTACTCGGCAGCGGTCTCGTCGAAGCCAAGCAGGAAGAAGTGCAGGAGGTTGCGCAAGTTCCCGCTCTGGCCGGTGACACCATTTTTGAAGAAGAGGAAGAAGTCGAAGAAGAAGTGGATGAGGTAGAAGAAGAAACCGAAGAATCACATTCCGAAGTTTCTGAACTCACCGACGACGAAACCGCCGAGGTCGAAGAAGGCCGCGCCGCCAATCGCGCCGAAGCAGAAGCCGATGCCGCGCACGAAAGCGCTGAACATCACGCCGCGCTGGGGCTCCACGACGAAGAACATGCCCACGCAAGCGAACATGATACCGACCGTCACGAAGCGCAGCATGAGGACGAAGGCCATCACGAAGGAACTCACGGCCAGGAAGAAACCGAGCGCGCCAACGCCGCGAACGTCTCGGAAGGCAATCTCGTTTCTGCTGCTGCCGCTTCTCACATCGCCGAGGACGACATCATCTTGTTGCCCGGCGAAACTCGCGCCCCGCGCAGCACCGCAGGCGGCGCACCCGCGCCTCGCGAAGAATTTCCGCGCGACTCAGCGCGCGTTGGCGGCAATCCGCGCCAGCGTTTCCAGCGCCCCTTCCGCAGCGGCGGACGTGATCGCGGCCGCGATAATCGCGGCGGCCGTCCAGACAGTCGCGGAGGTCGCCCCGACAGTCGTGGTGGCCGTCCCGAACGCAGCGGTGGCGGCGGACGCCCCGGCCAGCGCTTCGAGCGCCGTCCCAGCGGACCAGGCGGTCCGCGTCATGACCGCGGGCACCAGGGAGGCCACGGTCATCACGCCGGCTCTTCGCGCCGCCCGCAACTTATTTCCGAAATGCTCAAGGCTGGTCAGGATGTAGTCATCCAGATCGCCAAGGAGCCGCTCGGCAAAAAGGGCGCGCGCATCACCAGTCACGTCGCTTTGCCCGGACGTTTTCTGGTGTACATGCCGACCATCGATCACATCGGCGTCTCGCGCAAAATCGCCAGCGCCGATAATCGCTCGCGCCTGCGCCGCCTTGTCGGCGAAGCGCGCGGCAGCTATCCCGGCGGCTTCATCGTGCGCACCGCGGCCGGCGGCGCCACCGACGAAGAAATTCGCGCCGACATCGAATTCCTCGGCACCACCTGGAACGAAATCAAGGAGCGCAGCGAGCAGCGCAAAGCTCCCTCGCTTCTCCATCGCGATCTGAATCTCGTCGAACGCATCCTGCGCGATTACGTCAGCGACGATTTCACCGCCATCTGGATCGACAGCGAAGAAGAATTCAGCAAGGTCGTCGAATTCGTCAGCCGCTTCCAGCCCAAGCTGGTCAGCCGCGTCAAGCTGTACACCAAGGAAACGCCCATCTTCGAAGAGTTCGGCATCCAGCACGAACTCGACAAAGCTCTGCGCGCCAAAGTGTGGCTCAAGTCCGGCGGCTACATCGTCATCAACCACACCGAAGCGCTGGTGGCCATCGACGTCAACACCGGCAAATTCGTCGGCAAAGGCTCCACGCGCCTCGAAGACACCATCGTCAAAACCAATCTGGAAGCGGTGAAGGAAATCGTGCGCCAGATTCGCTTGCGCGATCTGGGCGGCATCATCGTGGTCGACTTCATCGACATGGAAGAGCGCCGCAACCGCGACAAAGTTTTATTCGCGCTGCAGCAAGCCCTCGAAGAAGATAAAGCGCCGTCGAAGGCTCTTTCGTTCAACGAGTTTGGCCTGGTATGCATCACTCGCAAGCGCACCAAGCAAGCTCTCGAGCGCGTGCTCTGCCAGCCTTGCCCGTATTGCACCGGCTCCGGCATGGTCAAATCCATTCCCACGCTGTGCTACGAAATCCAGGCCGAAGCCCGCAAAATGGCCATGGCCGGCCACGAAGGCCCCAACCTGACCCTGCGCGTGCATCCCGAAATCGCCAAAGCCCTAAAAACCCGCGAGTCCCTGCTCATGGACGAACTGGAGCAAACCTCGCACAAACACATCATCATCCAGTCCGACGCCACCCTGCATTGGGAGCAATACGACATCTACTAGCTTTGGATTAGTATTCCGGCCTAAGCGCCGAGGCGAGGCGGGGACGTTGAAGTGGGTCTACGAGCTATTTTTGAAGCCTCAGCGATCATCTTCGGGGCCAACGATGCAATCGCGGTATCCAGCCCCCTCACGGCTTGTTGTATCTGCACTCGCTTGAGTGGTTGTTTACTGTGGTTATTTAAAAATTCGCTCATAACCGCGAAGAGAAGGCGGCGAACCTTCTTGCGCTGTTGCCCAATTTCGGCAATTGCCTGCCCTCGTCTTTTCCTTTCTTTTTTGCTTGGCCCACCGAATAATGCTTCGGCTGCAGCTTGATACGGGCGCGGTGTATTTTTTGAGAGCATTCTTTGTAGTTTAGCGTTTTGAACGCGGAACTCGCGCGCGCTCGTCTCTTTGGTTGTCATTTGTTGGACAAGTCGATCCAACATAATTGCTTCAATTATCCAATTTTGTCTTTTTTCGAGGTTCATAACGTTATCCGTACCGTTATCATAGCGGAAACAAAAAGGGCCAGGCAATATGCCCAGCCCAACCAACAGTTGACAGAGCTGCAAGAATGTTGACTTGAGGGCGAGAAATCGAAGTAATCGTTACGGAAGCCGGAAGCCCAACTATGAGCCTGTGCATCTTCTGTTCAAGTCCTGCCAATTCCAAGGAAGACTTGTTCCCTCGTTGGATTCTCGCGCGCGTAAAAACTAGGGAAGTTTTAGCGAGACGGATAGGGGATGGCGCGGCTGACTTAACTGAAGACCAAGAAGTGCGGATTCCTTGCGTCTGCAACACTTGTAACAACGGCTGGATGAGTAGGCTCGAAACAAAATGTAAGCCGATTATCGGTAATTTACTCGAGGATATCTCGATTCCCCTAGACCCAGATTATCAAAAGCTTCTAGCTGTATGGGCCTTGAAAGGCGCAATGATTATCGATGCCGAAGGGAACAAGGCCCGTTTTTTCCGTAATGATGAATGCGAAAACTTCAGGAAGACTAGAGTCATTCCAAACGGAACTGGCATTTGGATCGGCCGATTTACCGGGCGGAGTCTAAGCGCCATAAACGGCGGGTTTGGACTAAAAACGGAAGACGGTGTTTTCCTCGCTAGATCCCACGTATTTACGATGCTGATAGGACATCTAGTTATACAGGTCCTATCGGTTCACGAGGAACCCGACCAGACTAATAAGATGATTGAACTTGCCCCTATTGACGGGAAGTGGGACGAATTGCTAGTTCAAATCTGGCCGAAGGTTAAGAAAAAGGTCACTTGGCCTCCGTCCTCTTCATTCGCTAATTACGGAGCGTTTCCTTACGGAAGCCTCGTATACCGATGGACACGGGAGCGGGGTCATAGCGTTCGTTCTAGGAGTGTGAAGCCCTAGGGGGGAGGCTACCTTGCGTTTTCAGCACGGGCCGGTAATCCACTAAGCCCGCTGGTCGCGGGGACTCTGGCGGTGCTGGCCCACGGCTGGTGCCTACAGAATCATATCCACCTCCAGCCCTCCCAGCCATCGTGCAACCAGGTTGTACATCAATGCTGCCAACATCGCAAAAGTGCCTCCAAGAACTCCGTACAAGATCGGCGCAACAATAATCGCTCCGACGCCGACCCCAAATCGAATCAGCAGGGATTCCGACGACCCGCCCGCTGGCGCCGATAAACCGGCTAAGCCAATGATCATCGAAACCAATGCCATAATTATTCCCACCAACAGTCCCAACGCACCGTAAAGCGCCAAGCCCATTTTGAACGCAGAGCGCGGTTCCACTCGTCTTATCACTGCCATCGATGACCTCCAGAAATCGAGATTGCGGGATGCTAGCAGAAAGCCGTGCATTGTACATATCCCTGATCCTCGAAACCATCGCGCGGTTTTTCTTACGCCCGCGCTCCACGTAACTCGCTTTTTGGTTGTGAGAATTTTGCCCATGAACGTCGTTCGAATGGAAAACATCTTCTTCAGGAACAGTTAATCCCATTCGAATGGGTTCAATCGTTCGAACCGTTTATCTATTGGTCAATACCTCAAGTAATACTTTAAATGTCGGCGCGCCGACATTCTTCTCAGACAAAGCATGATGGGGACCTCAAGCGGCTGCCACGGCACGCGCTACCGTTAGTAATGAAACCGGTAGCGAACTTGGACAAGAATTTCGCGGGGATTCAGAAAGTGCGTTCCGCCAAAGGTGAAGCTGTTATCCAGCAGAACGCGGCGGTTGGCCACGTTGATACCCTGAACGCTTGCGGAAAAGCGCTCGCCAAAATTCTTGCCGATGGAGAGGTCGAACGTCGTGTGCGGCTGGAGATGATCGCCGGGAATCGCTGGGTCGCCATTCGTAAACCCGGAGGCATAGTAAACGTCAGTCGATGCATAGCTTCGCCACGGCAGCGTGAACTGTCCGCCGAGATGCAAAGTGTTCCGTTGATCGTGATCCAGCAATCCAAATCCGTTCCCAAACGAGAAATCTGTCAAGCCGCCGTTGATATTGCCGAATCCAAGGGCCAGCTGATTGGAGTAGGTCAAATAAAGTTGGGCCCGATTGCGAATGTGCGGCGAGCGCAGCGTGAGCTCCCATCCGTTGATACGCGCGCCCTGAATCGTGATGGGGAAGAAAATGTCGGAATTATTCAGATTGTTGTGATCGAAGAAGTTATTCGCACGCGTCAAAAAATTGTCAGCGTCGAGTGTCCAGCCTCGAAACGGAATGGTGACGCCAAACTGGTGTTCTTCATCCCTTTCACCGTGCAGAGGGATGAATCCCAAGTTCTGATTGGTAACGATTTGCAGGAGCGGTCCGGATGCCGTAATAAGTGGCGGCGCTTGATAGAAGTGGCCGTAGAAGCCGCGAAAAACCCAATTCAGTTTCGGGATTCGTACCGAAGCGCCAACGCGTGGGCTAGTCGCGTTTTCAACCACACCGCCGGAAAAATGTGTCTGGCGAAGCCCGGCATTCAAAGTGAGCCAGGATGTCGGTTTTAATTGGTCTTCCGCGTAAACCGCTACCAGGCTGCCCACAGGTGTTTCGACATCAGGCGGGTTCAGGCTCGGCGCGCTGTTGTCATTGAAAATCAAGCCAAACAGCTGATTATCCTGCTGCGCAAAACCATAAATCCCCGCTCGCAGGTTGTTGCGATCCTTGACCCAAGATATCGTTACCTGACCACCCTCGTACTTGGAAGACCGTTTTTCCGTTGCGGAACTCGGCAGATCCGCAGGACTACTCTCGTAATCCGCCCGGTTGAAGTGATAGAACGGCGAAACCGTCAGCATTAATCCCGGGCTAAACGTACGTACCCACGAAAACGTCACAAAGGAATCGGTCTCACGGTTCACGTCATGAAGAAACGTACCTTGGGTGTTTGGATCATTTGGATCGAAGGGCACCTGGTAGGAATCGTGGCGGATCTGCGCGACCATCCGCAATTGGTCCTGCGAGTCCGCGTTGTAGATCAGCGAAGTAAATCCGCCGACGCCATTCGCCGCATCATGAATAACCGCGCTCGTAGGAGTCTGCAAACCTAGATTGGTGCGATTGCTGCTCACGCTGCCGTAATACGCGAATCGGTTGTTGTGACCTCCAAAATTCACCTGATCGTCAGTTTGATAGAAGTTGCCGGCACTTAGGATGACCTCGGCTTCATTATTCCTCTCGAAGCCGGTGCGCGGAGACACATTGAAGATTCCGTAGGTCCGATCGCCATAATCCGCTGCGTAGCTCCCTCTTTGCACTTCGACAGTGTCGATGTCCTTCGGGTCCACCTGTGGGCCAAGATTGCTCGCGATATTCGTATTAGGAATAGTTACTCCGTCGACTAGCCAACTCACTTGGTGGCCTCCGCGAATGTGAAGCTGGTCGTGCGTGAGATAAGCCCCGGGAACATAGTCCGTGATGAGGGCCAAGCTGTTGCTTCGGGATGCGCCAGGTGTTTCTTCAATTTGTTGGCGATCAATGAGGGTGGTCGGCGTTATTGATTCCGTTTGTCCCGGGGAGGCCTCCGCCGAAACGGTGACCGATTGAATCTGCGACGCTAATTGCAGTTCAAAGTGCAAGACTGGAGCGGTCCCCGACAAAACCGTCATCGCCTGTTCAAAGCTGGCAAAGTCCGCTTTGGAAGCAGTGATCACATACTCCCCTACCGGTACTGCATCGAAGTGAAAGTCACCGTTGACGTCGGTTTGCGTCGTCATTGTAAAAGCCGAATCTTTCGCCTTCAGGGAAATCTGAACATCGGGAATGGGCCGATGTTGGGAATCATGCACGACGCCTCGCACACTCCCAAAAATCGTGGCATTTGAAATAGGTGCAACAACAAGCAAATACAAAACGACAAAAAGACACAACGTGCGCATACAAGTCTCCGCATCTCACCTTAAATTTTGTTCGAGCCCGGAAATGAAGCGTGCAGACTTACGCGCGAGGAGGTTGGATCGGAGGAGAATTGAAACCCACCAAGGAGGAAATACCATCCCCCAAGGAGACTGCGCCATTTTTTCTAATAGACATCAGTTTCAATTGTGGGCACAGGACAGCTGGAGGCAGCGGCGAGACGAGACCGAAATCAACAGTATGGCCACAGCCCTTCATCACACAATCCGGCGATTTTCCGTGGTGACAATCCGTTTCGCCGGCGCTCGTGTGCGTCGCCATCTTCCCATGCATCGGGCAAAAACGGGGACACTGTGCGGGCATACTCGATGGAGTCGCACAAAGCGAAGCGATCGGGGCGACGATCAGCGCAAGAATCAGAACGGACGCGTTAATGCGAACCATACGATCAAAATCGTACTCCATTCATCACATTTGTGCCAACCGTGAGTGCAGCATGGAATTGGAAGGGTACATCGTTACCACCGGGCACGTTTGAAGTAGTCCCAAGAGGCGGGAAGAGATGGCTGCCCGCCTGGGGAGAAAGCCGGGCAGCACTCCAGTCTGAGCCTTGCCCAGAAGGTCGCCATCCGCACTTCCTTCATTGGTCAACGGCTCATGCGAACTTTTCAGGGGTTGCATCAAATAGTGCTTTGTGTGCTTGCGAACAAAAGTAATAGGTCTTGCCCTTATAGACAGATTTCGGGGCAGTCGACGTATCAACATCCATATCGCATACCGAACAGACCGGATGCCCATCGGTTGAAGCGCGAATTTTGGCGTAGACGTTGTTGGACTCCGGGTTCATCCAGCCTTGGCCTTGATATTCCATTAAGTAAGCCGTGCGGTCTGCTACCTCGCGGCCGTAATAGCGTTCGACGACACGCAGCGCGAGATCGATGCCGGAGGAAAGTCCGCCCGCGGAGGCGAGATTGCCGTCTTCAACAAATCTAGCTCCCCGTTTTAGCCGGACATCTGGAAACTGTTTTTCAAAATCACTGAACGCGCTGTGAAATGTGGTCGCAGCCTTGCCCGACAACAAACCCGTGCTTGCCAACAGAAACGCGCCGGTGCAAACAGACATGGTTACGTCGGTGCTCTTTGTCGACTTACGGATCCACTCGAGTGTTGCTTCGCTTCGTCCATTCTGAGCCGGGATCACGATAACCTTCGGCGCTGGGGCCGTCTCAAATGTGTAATCGGGTGTGATTTTCATCCCGCCGCTGGCATGGATAGGATTGGTCGTCTCGGCAACGGTGTAAAGACGAAAGGGAGCGTCTTTGCGGCCGGAGACATTGACGTCCTGGAACACTTCCCACGGCCCGCAGAAGTCGATGATCACCGCACCTTCTGAAACCAGAAATGCCACCGGAATACTGCCCTGCGCGGGCGGCCTCAGGGGATTCGGAACCACAGTCGGCTGCCCTGGTGGAATATCATTGGCTGAATCCATCGATCTGTAGTCAGGTTTCTTTCCGCGGGCTGTAAAAGGCATCGCAGCCATGAAGCCGAACGCTGCTGATCTCTGAAGCAACTCTCTTCGTTTCATATCAAGGCTCCTTCGTAATTCTTAATCTGTCGTCAAAATCAAATAGCGACCCTGGCTTGGGGCGAGAATTACCGTGTGTCGTCAGCGCGCCGACAGCGAGGAAACGCAAAACGGTCCAGCACACGCAAACTAATAAGTCTCCAATGCCACGGCCAGCCGCGAAACCACGCCCGCTAGAATTGCCGCGATTGCGAGGCTTGCAAATAACCGTCTCAAAGAGTCGCCAGACTCCACCCCTTGTCACCTCAGACGCGCTATTTTCAGAAACGTTTCCCAGTTACGAATAAACCTGCAGTTCTCACGACCCGCCGCGCCGCCGTTACGCCCCCAACCCATTGACTGCCTTTCTTTGGAATTTATTCCCAGCGCAAGCCCGCAAAATGGCCATGCAGCCCCAACCTGACCCTGAGCGTGCATCCCGATAGAGGCACTAAAGATATGTTGCACCGTTTGAACTATGGCGCTTGCGTCGTTTTGACGTTTAGGGGTCCAACGTCCATGGAGTTTCTGCAATTGGTCTTGGGAACCACCAATGCTTTGAAAATATCGAAGCGCGAGCCGTGATTGCAGAGATACGGAATGATTTCGGTCTAAGGCGCTACAATTCTCGTGCGAGGATTTTGTTAATTCCCGGCTCTCGAAATTTGGGATATCGTCGGCCACGATGAGTTTTTAAGCTGAAAATAAAATCGAGGAGAACGTCGGCTGGAAACCAGTGCCTCACACTTTCTCGATGCTGTGACATTTCAATTCGGGCGCGAAGTATTCTGCCACACGCACCCGAGCGCCCCTACAATTCCGAACATCATCGACAGCGGTAAAGCCTGGTTGGGAACCCTTCCGAAACCTCCGCGTCCTAGCCCCAGCGCATAACCAAGCCCATAACCCAAGCCCATGCATCCCAAAATGATGACCACGTTGAGCAATTTTGATTTGACGCCCCCGCCGCTAGCAACGGCGAAGCCTGCGCTCAAAATCAGCGTCACTAACCACAGCATGATCATAGATCCCCCGCCATAAAGAGCATGACCCCATAAAACCGCGCACTTCAACGTTTAAATCGCGGACCAAACATGTCCATCTCTTTTTTTGGAAAGCTCCATAAAAGCGGAAGTTACCCATGAACCTGGTTCGAATCGAAGACAACTTCTTCAGGAGTAGTTAATCTCATTCGAATGGGTTCAATCGTTCTAATCGTTTATCTATTGGTAAATATATTAAGTAATACTTTAAATGTCGGAGCGCCGACATTTTTATTCTCAAACAAAGCACTTGACGCTAGGGCAACGTGAGCTTCACGCTTCGTTTGCGCGACTGTTCCTCGATCTTGTTTAGGAGTTCGCTGTTCTCCAGCGCAGCGTCACGCACCGCAAGCGCCAGGGCACCGTCGAGTCTCCGGTCATTCAACGCCAGCAGCGAATTGAGTGCCGCCAGACGCGCTGGCTGCGAAGCGCCGTGATCCGCGAGCAGCGCCGCGAGACGATCGCGTACGTCATCGGCGCTTACGCCGGGCAACGCGAGTAGCTTACCCGCGGCGCGAGCGCTGGCGTCCAATCTCTCCGCATTTCGTGAAGCAAAGCCGGCGCGCGCAATCTCCACGGCCTTCACTTCGTGAAGGTCGCCAAGGGCGATGAGCGCAGAAGGGCCGAGCGGGTTTGCCGTGTCTTGAGCCATTTCCAGAAACTGCGGCGCGAGATCAGAAGCCCCGAGCGCTCCCAGAGCGCGCACTGCGGCACTGTTCCAGGCCACATCATTGCTGGTCTCAAGAATTTTGCGAAGTTCGCCCACGGCGCGCGGATCGCGAATCGCCGCCAACGCCAAAATAGCCTCCTCGCGAAGATACGGCTCGGACATATGCTCGATGGCGTAGGGATAACCATCGCGAATTCCGTGGCGGCCCAGAAATGCCGCAATCTCAATTTTGCGCTGCAGGTTGGTTTCCTGCAGTAGATGCGGCTGCAGCGCTTTTGCGGCATCGTCGGTGTCGATTTTCATCAGCGCGTCCTCCGCAGTCCACCAGATGTCCTGCTGCGCGGGAACCAGCATGGTGGCGAGTGGCGGCACCAGCGGAGCGCTCGCTACCCTCTTGCACGCTGAAACAAACGCCATCCGCTCGTCGTGATTCAAAGGAAGTCTCGCAACGTCGACCAGTGCGGGAGTAGCTTCAGTGGATGGCAGGTTGCCAAGCAAATCCAGTTCGGTTACGACCGGGAGCCCTGCGTCGTACTTTTTTTTGATTCTAAGAGTCACTTCCTTGACGCCCTGTGAGGGATCCAATCGCGCCGTCGCCCACTCCGCGCCATATTGAATTTCGCCCGGGGCATCCAGAGGCTCCTGATTGAGCAGCGTCAGCACCGCCCGCGATTCCCCAGGCACCTTGAGATCGCCAATGGCGTGAAGCCGCGCGCCTTGTTCCGCGAAAGTGCCGAGCGGATCAAGTCCGAGCTGCGCTTTCACTGCCGCGTCCTCCAAAGCCTGCGGTCCCGCGGCGCCAAGTGCCTCAAATGCAGCAACGCGAGGAGCGAAACTTGGGTCCGCTCTCGCAATCGAGGCGGCCAGCGCATGCGCCGCCACTTCGCGAAACTTCGCTTGGTCCAAGTAGTCCGCTTTGAGCAAAGCGTAGAGGGTTTTTGCTGCCTGCTCGCGCACCGCTGGCGAAGCATCGTTCAAATGCGGGGCGATGCTTTCCACTGCGCCGGAGGTCTGCGCGGCTAGCAGCGAGCGGCGCTCCACCGCCATGAGCAGAGGAATAACCGGCGGCCCTTTTTGCTTTCGCAGACCATCGAGAAGCAATGCCACCTTCTTGGCGCGGTCCAAATTATGATTGACCGCCAGAAGGATATTGACGGTCGCGATTAACTCGTCGTTGGTGCTATTGAGCCGAGGTATTGCTTGATCGAAACTAGGCGCTTCTCGACGCATCGCGTATCCCGCGAACGAGCGCCCCAGCATTAGCAGGCGCAACTGCCCGGCCTCGATAGGAGCGGCGTCAGTGATCTCATAGAATTGTTGCGTGCCGAGATCGTCGCTGGTGAGCAACAGCGATTCACGCGAGAACACCCCCTTAAGCACCAGGACCGGGTCGAATTTGTATTGCAGCAGAAAGCTCTCGCCCTTGCCTCCCACGCCAATTTTGGTTTCACTTACGTCGGTGACGCGCCCAACGAGCACAAGACTGGAGTCTGCCAGTGCAGATTCCAGGTCCAGGCCGCGATACCACTCCTCATGCGCGAGAGATCGCGCTGGCCCAACTAAGAAGAACAACATAAGACACACGGCAACGGGGATGTTCTGCCCATGCGTGGTGCAAAGGTGAGTCGTCATGGTTGGACTCCTCTTGGAGGTAAGCAGAATATAGCGATTTTGATAGTTACACTACAGATGTACAGTCGGGCCGCGCGTCACGCCGAAGCCAGAAAGAATCACTATAACCAGTGAACGGCCGCCGACACTGTTTTCTCGTAGAGACAGCGAGCCTATTTTTCGAGCACGCCGTCAAAGATATACAATGCGGTCACTTTGCGGGTTCGGGTCCGTGACAAAAGAACTTACAAAAAAATATAAGGAGCCGGAGCGTGAAAGCATTACTGCTCTCGCTATTTATTACTTTGGGCGCGGCCGCCTCGCCGGCTCAAGCGCCGGAAGGCATCTGGAAAGGTTATGACGGCGAGTGGCTGCATGTCTCGCAGCAACTAATCGCGCTGGCCGAAGCCACGCCTGCGGACAAATATTCGTGGCGCCCGGCGCCTGGCGTACGCTCTACAAGCGAAGTTTATATGCATATAGCCATCGCCAATTTCTATTTGCTGAGTGTCACCGGCCCCAAGATGCCCGCTGACCTGGACATCAAGATGGAAAAGACGGTCACTTCAAAGCCGGAAGTCATCGCTTGGCTCAAAAAGTCTTTGCAGGCGGTGAAAACCGCTCACTTAGCGGAAACACCCGAGGATTTGAAGCGCGCCGTGAAAATCTACGATCGAGACGCAACGGTGGACGGTATGTATCTGCGTATCATCGTTCATGCCAACGAGCATATGGGTCAACTGATCGCCTACGCGCGAATGAGCGGTGTCGTCCCGCCTTGGTCTAAGGAATAATCAGAATTCGGCAGCAGCGCCCAATCTTGTTTGAGGACCAATCGGAGCTTTATTGAATCCGCGCATTCGACAGAGTCTGTTATTTATCGTGCTGGTTAGTTCAGTGTTGTCGGTCAGTGCGGTCAAGCTGTGGTCTCGACTGATGTCGCCGCCCTCGATGGCCGATGTTCGAGAACTGGCCGAAAAGGCTCCTATCGTTTTTCGTGGACGCGTCGCACAAGTTAGCCCTGCCGCGTATCTGCCTCGCTCTTATGGTACGGATGCGTACCTGCCTCACTCTTATGGTGGGGATTCGTTCGCAACCATCGACGTAGACCGGTTGTATCGAGGCAGTGTGCGTAAGGACCCCACAATTCATTTCGTATACAGGGGATCAGACACAGGTATGGACGGTCACGATTGTATCGATTTTCAGCCTGACACGTACTGGTTGGTGTTCGCAGTTGAGAAGAGTGGACGACTAGAACTTTTCGACGATTGCGAGGGCGCCCTGGCCATTTCACCGCTGCTCGGACCGCAGCTTAGAGATTTTGACTGGCGCGCTCAAATGGAAGCGGATTTTCTTGCGGGCCTGAATGACGCTGCCGCGGCCAACCGTATCGTGAGTATACAAAGACTCGGCGGACTGAAACTGCCCTCTTCTCAGGATGCTCTTCACCGAATAATGAAGACGGGCGACAAGAACGAAGCAAATTGGGCCGTGTACGCCGCGCTACGCACTGGCGATATTTCGGTGCTGCCGAGCGTGAAACAAATGCTGTCGGTCGGCGAGATGAGTCTCCCTGAGAGAGAAATCGCGTTTGAACTGAAGAATGTGAGCGACCCCAAGGCGGTCCCAGACCTAATCGCAATCCTGTCTAGCGCGCCCGGAGAACTAACCCGGTCTTCCGTTCTGATCGCTCTGTCGGAAAATATAAAAGATCGGCGCGCGGTCCCCATTTTGGCGGAACAACTATCCCGCGATGACTCGTCTTATCTCGCCCTCGAAGGACTCAAAAATATCACACATGAAAAGGCTTGCACGCCCTCCGTGAGTTCGAACACACAGAAATATGAGTGGCGCGTTCGGCAATGCAAACTCTGGTGGGAGGAAAAAGGAAAGTTTCAATCCTGGGACAAAAACTAGCATTCCCCTTACTTGTCCTAATGTCGGCGGGTCGACAGTTTTTCTCCAGCAAGGCACTTAGCGCATACATTTCCATCTCGTATTTGACCCCCTCATTTTTGTGCGAGCCAGCCCTTCGTTTCCTATGTGCTATGATTTTTCTTGTTCCGCACAGGAGTCCTCCGCACATGACCGCGCGCATTCTCGATGGCCTGAAAATCCGCGACCAGATTTTCGCCGAGCTTAAAGGCGAGATCGCGGCCATGACTGCATCCGGTACGCGTCCGGGGCTCGCTGCTGTTTTGGTGGGTGACAATCCAGCGTCGCAGCTTTACGTTAAAAGCAAGATCGCCGCGTGCGAACAGCTCGGGATCGCCAGCTGGATGCATACTCCGCCGGCAACTGTAAGCACTCGCGAAATGCTGCAGCTGGTCGACGACTTGAACGGCGACCCAGCCGTCGATGGCATCCTCATCCAACTCCCGCTGCCGCCGCAGGTCGATGCAAAACTCATCCTCGAATCCGTCGATCCAGCCAAAGACGTTGATGGCTTTCATCCCATGAATCTCGGACGCCTGGTCAGTGGCCGCCCCGGACTCGTTGCATGCACACCGGCGGGCTGCATGGAACTCCTGAAGCGCGGCAACATCCCCATTGAAGGCGCGGACGCGGTGGTCCTCGGGCGCAGCGACATCGTCGGCAAGCCCATGTCCCTGCTTTTGATGCACGCCAACGCCACCGTAACGATTTGCCATTCCAAGACACGCGATCTGCCCGGAACGGTGCGCCGTGCCGATATCATCGTCGCCGCCATGGGCAAAGCCGGTTACGTTGCAGCCGACTGGATCAAGCCGGGCGCGGCGGTAATTGACGTGGGCACTAATCGCGTCACCGATCCCGCGGAAGCCGAGGGCCTTTTCCGCAACACGCCCGAACGCCTGGAAAAATTCCGCGCCAAAAATTCTGCGCTGGTTGGCGACGTGCATCCCGACGCCATAAATGTTGCCGGCGCACTCACTCCCGTCCCCGGCGGCGTCGGACCCATGACCATAACCATGCTCATGAGCAATACAGTAAAAGCTGCACTCCTGCGTCGGGGACCATCCCAGATGAAACAACCGCAATCCAGTGTGACCGCACGATAGAATCGCTACATGCTTCGTCTTGGAATTACCGGGGGTATCGCGAGCGGCAAAAGCACCGTCAGCGCAATGTTGCGAGAGATGGGCTTCACGGTCCTCGATGCCGATTCCATCGCGCACATGCTCATCGAACCCGGCTATCCCGCGCATCATAAAATTGTGCGCGTGTTCGGAAGCTCCATTTTGAACGGCGACAACCACGTTAATCGCGAGGCCTTGGCCAAAATCGTTTTTGCCGACCCCATCAAACTGAAACAACTGAACGCCATCGTGCATCCTCGCGTCGAGGAGTACATCGTTTCCGAATTTGCAAAATTGGAGCGCGGCGGTTCGCAAAGCGCCGCATTCGTGGAGGCCGCGCTGATCGTGGAAGCCGGGCTGGATAAAAGACTCGATGGCGTGGTGGTCGTGTGGTGCGAGCCAGAGCAGCAAATTTCCCGTTTGATAGCCCGCGGTTTCACCGAAGAGGAAGCGCGCCGCCGAATCGCCTCGCAGCTTCCGGTGGAAGAGAAATTAGGTCATGCGACCGAGAAAATCGATTGCTCCGGCTCCCCTGCGAAAACGCGGCAACAAGTCGAGCAGCTCGCTACTAAACTCCGCGAAGTGCGTCCAACTGCTTGAGACGCTGTGTGGTCTCTGGAATCGTGTAATGACTGGCGCAGCGTTTCGGCCGGAAGCGGCATAGAAGATATTTCCAAGCAGTCCATGACCAGAGTTAAAATCAATACAGAATAAAGTCTTATTGGTAAGCACCCGAAGAAGGACAATCAAACATGACCGTCTCGCGATCCTCCAGTGCCCTTCGTCTTTTTCTCGCCGCCGTGGTGATCATTCTGGCCGCTTACTGGGCCGGAGGCCGCTGGGGAGCGCGTCAACCTGTGGACGTCGGAGCCGGCCCAATTAGTGAATCGCGGCCTTCCGGAGTGACTACCAACATTTCGCAACGCGATGCCGCCCTCACTGACGACGAATCCATCAACGTGCGCATCTACCGGCAAACCGCGCCGGCAGTCGCTAACGTGCTGACCAAGGCTACGCAATATGATTTCTTCATGGATCCGGTTCCAGTAGAGGGCGCGGGTTCGGGATTTATTATTGACAAGCGGGGCTACATCCTCACGAATTTCCACGTGGTACAGGAAGCGCAATCCATCGAAGTTGTTTTAGGTGACCAGTCGCGCTACCCGGCAAAATTTATTGGCGCCGATCAACGCAACGACGTGGCGTTATTAAAAATCGAGCCCAACGGGAAAAATCTGGCCACGCTGCCCCTCGGCGACTCCAATAATTTACAGGTAGGACAAAAAGTCCTGGCCATCGGCAATCCCTTCGGATTTCAAAGCACCTTGACGACTGGCGTCGTTAGCGCGCTGGGCCGCACCGTGCAAACCAGCGAGACCACGTTCATCGACGAAGCCATTCAAACGGACGCGGCGATCAACCGTGGCAATTCCGGCGGTCCGCTGATCAATTCCCATGGCGAAGTCATTGGCATTAACTCCGCGATCTATACCCCGTCGGGAACCACCGCGGGCATCGGATTCGCCATTCCGGTCAATACTGCGAAAGGCATCGCCAACGACTTGATCACCGATGGCCGGGTGCACCGCGCATTTCTTGGATTGGAAACGTTGCCGGTTGGTGGTTACCTCTCGCAAGCGCTCGATCTGCCGGTGCAAGAAGGTTTACTGGTGGAAACGGTCACGCGCGGAGGCCCGGCTGCCGCTGCAGGCATAAAAGGCGGCGATCAAGTCGCGCAAGCCGGCATGCGCCGCATCACCATCGGCGGAGACGTGATCACTTCCATCGACGGCCAGCCGGTTACCAATCAATTCGACATAGGAAAGATTCTTAACCGCAAACGTCCCGGCGATACCGTTCCGGTCACGCTGTACCGTGGCGGCAAAAAAATGGATGTGCAGGTTAAGCTCGCTGAACGTCCCGTAAAATAAATTTTTATTTTAAGAATTCGGTGCGGTAACGCTGCCGTTCCTCTTCGCTAAACTGAAACCAACCCTCGGCGATATCGCGAACGCGCTCCAACTCCCGCTGCATTTCAGTATGCTTCGCTTGCATCAAGTCCGCGTCGGCATCCGCCGGCACGTAAATCGGCGGCGCACACAGAATCACCGCGCGCGCAAATGGAGCGGGCAGCAAAAAATGATCCCAGGTATTTGTGAAAGTTTTGCCGCGATCCACGCCGATGTGAAATACCAGAATCGGGCAACCACTCTTTCTCGCCAGCATCACCGGCCCTGGCTTGGCCACATAGCGCGGCCCGCGCGGACCATCAATGGTAAAGCCACAGTCCAGGCCTTCTTCGAGCCGCTTGGCCATCACGGCCAACCCGCGCAGTCCACCACGCGTCGAACTTCCCTGAGCCGTGCCGAATCCCAGCCACTCGATAACCTTGCGCGTCCACTGGCCATCGAACGCCGTCGTGTTCATCACCACGATGCCGCGATTCCTGGCCCACCACGTCACTGGAATAATGACGCGGTGCCAGAACGCAAAAATGCATCGCTGTCCCGCGTCGTAAACACGTTCCGATTGTTGCTGCCCCAGCGCTTCAAAGCGCAGCGTGGGTCCCAGCGTGCGAATGACGCTGTAGACCGCAGCGGCGATAATCGGAATTTGCGCTCGACGCGACCAGGGAAGCTCTGGCAGCCGCGTGTCGTAATGTAGATTTACCGGCTCGCCTTCCGGTTGCGCAGCCGATGGCGGCGACGGCCCCTTGACTGGTTCAATTGGGGCACCTTGCTCTGCTTCGGGGTTAGCCATCGTCGTATAGTATAGGCTGAGAGGCATTCGCGAGAGTTCCCGCTGGTCAATGCACGCAATACTGTGCACGCAACACAAGGCACGCAATACAGAGGAGTGAAATTTTTGGCGTTTCTTTTTCAAGACCAAAACACGCGGCGCAACATGGCACTGTTTTCTATCGCCGCCAGCGTTGCGCTCTTCGGAATATTCACGGCTGCCGCGCGCCCCGATAATCCTTCGCCAGGAGATGCGGTTGGCGCCATCGAAGGCGAAGCGATCGCCGTGACCGGGCCGATGAGCGTGTCGAACATCAATGGTAGCGTCGCCACCGTGCTGCACAGCGGCAGCGATGTGCGCGTCAAATCCGGAAGTGCACGCATAAATCTGATGGAAGGCGGGCAGATCGCGATATGCGGACCAGCACACTTCTCGGTGCTCAAATCTGGCAACTCGCTCACCATCGCCCTCGATACCGGTACGATCCACGCGCACATCGAACACTCGCCGGTGCTTACCATGTACACCCCGCAAATTCAGGCCCAGCCAGTGGCGATCGGCGGGGGACCGCAAGATACCATCGTGGGTTTTGACTCGAGCGGCGCGATGTGTGTCCGCACCAATCGCGGGGCCTTGCGCCTCGAGCAGCAGTTAACCGGTCAAAATATTCTGGTGCCTCAAGGTGGAAATGTTTTTCTGGCCAACGGACAAATCGATTCGCTGCGGACCGACACCGGCGAACACTGTGCGTGCGAGTTGCAGCTTGCCGAAGCGGCACCACCGGAATTAAGCAGAATGGCCACGGCTGAGGAAGTGCGCCATAAGGTCGACGACGTCAAACCAAATGTACCTACCGTTCAACCTCCCAAACCTGTCGCACCAAAGCAAGAGCCGATCTACCAGGTTTTCGTGCCGCCATTGATTTTTAATGCCAACTCCAAGGTGCAGCCGGAAGTCGATCCCAAGATGATCATGATGATTCGTCGTGTGCGCGTGCGGCCTACGCTCATTTTTCAGGGGAAGGTTGAGGGCGAGGTCGTCCCAGTGAAGGCTCCCGCAGCACCGCCTCCTCCTGCCGCAGCGCCCCCAGCCGCTCCGCCGCCCGTCAAAACTGCTTCCTTTACGGAACGCGTTCGCAATTTCTTCCGCAAACTGTGGCCCTTCGGTTCTTGAACTTTTCCGTTATCCCGGGCTTTACTTTTTGCATCATACCTTTTAGCCTTTAATAGTCCTTAGTCCCCCGACCTCCCCGCCCGGGATTCTTCGCATTAGCGGTAGACGTGCAGCCTCCCTTCCCACGGGGAACCAACTCAACCAGTCAGGGGAACTCGTATTCATGGCTTCGTTCACGGCAAAACAGTGTCAGAATTTTGCGTTTATTTCAGCTTTCCTCGTATTTCCTTTATTGCTTGTGGGTTGCGGCGGTGGAGCAGCTACTTCCACCGATCCTTCCTCGGGCGGCGGCACGGGCACTGGTTCAGTAACCATTGGCCCCAGCCGGGCGGCCCTTACTACTGGCCAGACTCAAACTTTTGTGGCTACGGTTACGGGAAAGTCCGTGACCACCGTCACCTGGGAAGTTGACTCCATATCCGGCGGCAGTAGTTCGGTGGGAACCATAACCGCAGCTGGCATTTACTCCCCGCCATCCTCGGCAGGTACTCACACCGTAGTAGCCAGAAGCGTGGCGGACAGTACCGCCTCCGCATCCGCCATTGTTTACATCACCGATCTCGCCGGGGTGTTTACCTATCACAACGATCTATCCCGGGATGGCGTGAACAGCCAGGAATATGCGTTGAATACTTCGACGGTAAAAGCGTCTACGTTCGGTAAGCGTTTCGCGTGCGCCATCGATGCCTCCGCGTACGCGCAGCCCCTGTGGGTAGCTAACGTATCCATCGGCGGTGGGACTCACAATGTCTTGATCGCCGCCACGGTGCACGACACGGTCTACGCTTTTGACGCCGACGCTGCACCCTGCACAACGTACTGGTCAAGGAGTCTGTTGGCCAGCGGAGAAACCTGGGTTAACAACATGGACGTCGGCGGTTCTACCGATCTGGCGCCGGATATCGGTATCGTCGGGACCCCGGTAATCGATCCCGCTACCAAAACTATTTACGTGGTCTCCAAATCCAAGAATGGCGTAACCGTCCACCAACGCCTGCACGCCTTAAGCTTGATCGACGGATCGGAAAAGTTTAGCGGCCCGCAAGAAATTGCGGCGACGTTCAGTGGGATTTCTTATAGCCCGGTCTCGCAAAACCAACGAGCCGGACTCGCACTGCTGAATGGCACCGTCTGTATCGCGTGGGGTTCGCACGGCGATATTGGCACTTATTATGGGTGGATCATGGGCTATAACGCCGCAACCCTCGCGCAACTCTCGGTCTTCAACGACACGCCCGGTCCAGGCATGGGTGGCATATGGATGGCTGGCGGCGCTCCGGCGGCTGACTCCAGCAATAATTTGTATGTCATCACCGGAAACGGAAATTTCGACGGCGCGACATTATTCGGCGACAGCTTTTTGAAACTGTCTACACCAGGCTTGACTGTTTCGAGTTTTTTTGCCCCCAGCGATCAAGCATCACTGGATAGCGGAGACATCGATTTCGGCTCGGGAGGCGCAACGATTCTAGTCGATCAGCCTTCTGGCCCGGTGCAGCGTTTGGCCATCGGCGGGGGAAAAGAAGGGACATTGTTCGTTTTGAACCGGGATAATTTGGGTGGTAATTCCAATAACGATTCTGGAGCGGTGCAAAGTTTCTCGCTTGGAAACAGGATCTTCGCCACGCCGGCGTTTTGGCAGAACACCCTTTATGTCGGGCTCGATTCGGACCACGTAAAAAGTTTCGCCTTTAATCCCACGACGGGACAGTTCAACACTGCACCTGCATCGCAGTCACCCAGCACTTTCGGATTCCCGGGATCCACGCCATCCATTTCATCGCAAGGAACGTCTAACGGAATCGTTTGGGCGACAGAGAAAGGCACTGGGCCATCTGTGCTGCACGCTTATGACGCAACTAATCTGGGCACGGAACTTTGGAACAGCGCCAACAACAGCGCCGATCAGGCCGGACAGGCTGTAAAGTTCACCGTGCCGACCGTGGCCAACGGCAAAGTGTACGTGGGGACTGTAGGAGAAATCAGCGTATACGGTCTGGCACCTAACTGATTCGATACGGCATCACGCTATGGCATGGCAGATTTGACACTCGCTTCCGGGTGCGCGCTTTACTTTTTCCATCATCAATATTAGTCTTTTACCTCACTCCGACCCCAACCCGGAGTTGTCCTCCAGTTCGGTGATTAATCGCAGCAGTTTTTAATCGCGTGCGTCCTCGCAAGAGGAAGTCACTACTATTTTTTTGACGAGGAATACAATTCATGACGTTGCGTAGTTTTGTGCGCTTGAGAAATCTTTTGTTTGTTGCGGTATTTTTTGGAATTGGTTTCATATCCTGGGGATGTGCCGGCGCCGGCTCGCCGTTAGCGGCCACTCAAACGGCCCAAGCCGCCCAGATATCGGTGACGCCAACGATCGCCTTCGTGCCGGTTTTGGGCACAAAAAAGTTTACGGCCGCTGTCGCCAATACTTCGAGCCCCGCCGTGACATGGCAAGTGAATGGAACCACGGGAGGCGAGCCTACGCACGGCACGATCGACGCAACGGGCCTTTACACTGCGCCCCTGCTCATTCCCTCGCCCGTGGCGGTCACTATCGCGGCTGTTTTGCAAGCGGAACCGACAAAAATGGCTACCGCGCAAGCCCACATAAGCCAGCCATTGACGGTCGCGGTTTCACCGTCAAACCTCCCCGTGCAAGTGGGGCATGCGCAGACCCTAGTCGCAACACTGCAATATGACTATCAAAATCAAGGCGTGACCTGGACGCTCAGCGGAGCGGGGTGCAACGGGTCTGCCTGCGGCTCTCTATCTACAACCATTAGCGCTACAGGCTCTCCAGTCACCTATGTCGCCCCGAAAAAAGCGCCATCTCCGGCCACTGTGATTGCTACCGCCACGTCCAACGCCGATAGCACTAAAACTTCTGCCGCAACAATTACAATCACCAACACGGCGACGCCACCGACTCCGACACCAACGCCCACACCGACTCCGACTCCAACGCCTACACCGACTCCAACGCCTACACCGACTCCAACGCCTACACCGACTCCAACGCCTACACCGACTCCAATGCCTACACCGACTCCAACGCCTACACCGACTCCAACGCCTACACCGACTCCAACGCCCACGCCGACTCCAACGCCTACACCGACTCCGACACCTACACCGACTCCAACACCACCACCGACCGGTTCAGTTTCTGTTAGTGTCAGTCCCGTCCGAGCTGGCCTCACAACTAGCCAGACCCAAACGTTCGCGGCCACAGTGACGGGAAATTCCGATATCACCGTGCATTGGGAAGTGGATTCTGTTCCAGGCGGCAATTCTGACGTTGGGAAAATCAATGCGTCAGGGGTTTACTCAGCGCCGAACAAGCCCGGTACCCATACCGTAGCCGCCAGAAGCGACGCGGATTCAACTGTCTCGGCCACCGCTACCGTTTCGACTACCGACCTTGCCGGCGTATTCACCTATCACAACGACCTGTCCAGGGATGGTGTGAACGCCCAGGAATATGCTTTAAATACTTCGAGTGTGAAGGGTTCTTCCTTCGGCAAGCGTTCTGCCTGCAGCATCGACGCTTCCGCCTACGCGCAACCGTTGTGGGTAGCTGGCGCCAATATTGGCGGTGGAACTCATAACGTGATCATTGCGGCGACGCAACACGACACCGTCTACGCTTTCGACGCGGATGCCGCACCGTGTCAGACGTATTGGTCGCAAAGCTTGCTGGCCGGTGGCGAAACGTGGGTCAACAGCGGAGATGTGGGTACCACCGACATCAATCCTGATATCGGCATCGTGGGCACTCCGGTAATCGATCCCAACACCAACACCATTTACGTGGTGTCGAAATCCAAGAATGGTTCGAGCTTTCATCAGCGGCTGCACGCATTAAATTTGTCAGACGGATCGGAAAGATTTGGCGGCCCACAGGAAATTTCGTTTACGTGGAACGGAATAAACTTCGATCCCTTGCGACAGAATCAGCGAGCTGGACTCGCGCTGGTGGGTGGCGTGGTTTATATTGCCTACGCTTCCCATGGAGACAATCCCGTTTACTACGGTTGGGTCGTCGGTTACAACGCTTCCAACCTCTCGCAAGTCTCCGTATTCAATGACGATCCCGGTTCAGGTTTCGGCGGAATCTGGATGTCCGGTGGCGCTCCGGCGGCGGACTCCAGCAACAATCTCTACGTGATCACAGGAAATGGAAATTTCGACGGTAACACCCAATTTGGGGACAGCTTTTTGCGTTTGTCCCCTGGCGGCGGTATGAATGTCACCGGCTACTTCAGTCCCAATGACCAGGCATCACTGAGTAGCGGAGATGTTGACCTGGGTTCCGGCGGAGCCGCGATCCTTGTCGATCAGCCTACTGCTCCCAATCACCTGCTTATCGGCGGAGGAAAAGAAGGAACGTTGTACCTTTTGAATCGAGATAATCTGGGCGGCAATACCAGCACTGACGCAGGCGCCGTGCAGATCTTCTCGGTTGGGAACGGAATCTTCGCCACCGCGGCATTTTGGCAGAACACCCTTTACATTGGGCCTATCAGCGACCACGTAAAGGGCTACACGCTCAATACCGGCGCGGGACAATTCAATACTTCCCCGGCGTCACAATCGCCCGGTACATTTGGATTCCCCGGCACCACACCATCGATTTCGGCGCAGGGTGGATCCAACGGAATCGTGTGGGCCATTGAAAACGCTGGAGCGGCGGTGCTGCACGCCTATGACGCAACTAATCTGGGCTCAGAGCTGTGGAATAGTTCTGGCAATGGAGCTGATCAAGCGGGCGGGGCGGTGAAGTTTACCGTTCCTACTGTTGCGAATGGCAAGGTTTACGTCGGCACTGCTTCAGAGATCAGCGTGTACGGCTTGTCGCCTAACTAATCGAAGTATCAATTTCAAGTTAAGTTGAAAACGCCGCCAAGCACTGGCGGCGTTTTCTTTTGTAACGGTGAAGAGTGCAGCTAAAGAATGGAGCTCATATGACAAAAGGTCAGACTTCCACTTGTACGGTAACCGCGTAACCGGACATTGAGGCCACGTTTCCGATAAGGCGTTAATCAGGCATCATTGCTGGCGGAAGATATACATGCACCGCGATTCGAGGGGCATCGAATGACAAACGAGAAGGTCAACAATTGGCCGCAAGTTTACGGAAGAATCGGCGGCGTGTTGTATTTGTTCAACATCCTTGCCGGGCTGTTCGGCGAGGTCTTCGTTCGAAACAATCTCATCGTGGGCGGAGATGCTGCCGCCACGGCTCATAAGATTATGGCCTCCAACCTCCTGTTTCGCGGCGGTATCGTAGGCGACCTGCTTATGCACGTCTCTGACGTCCCGATGATTCTGATCTTCTATGTGCTCCTCAAACCGGTGAGCAAAGATCTTTCCTTGCTTGCGGCATTATTCAATTTGGTGCAGACCGCAGTTTTGGTCGCCAACAAATTAACTCTTGTTGCGGTAGTGGTTTTCCTGGGGAACGCGGACTATCTGAAGGCTTTTGATGCACGTCAGCTACAGGCTCTAGCGAATGCTTGTCTCACTCTGCATGAATACGGCTTCTCCATCGGCCTGGTATTTTTTGGCTTTACCTGCCTGGTAATCGGGTATTTGATGTTTAACTCGGGATACTTTCCCAAGACTCTGGGCATCTTGCAGTTCATTGCCGGACTATGTTATTTGACCAATAGTTTTGCGCTGCTTCTTGCCCCCACACTTGCGGCCAAGATGTTTCCAATTGCCTTGCTTCCCGCATTCATTGGAGAGTTATCCACGTGCTTGTGGCTGATCGTTAAGGGCGTGAACCTCTCGAAGTGGGGTCAGCAGGTAAATGGGGAACGACAACTGATTCGGGGACACAATTGAATTGGTGCTTGCTGACTTGAACTACATGCCTTCGTAATTTGGCCCGCCGCCTTCCGGCACGACCCAGTCGCAGGAGGATATGAAATGGCGATCAGCGCTATCGACAAGTCACAACGCACGGCTGCAAGGATCGCAGGGCTTGCTTTCCCGATTTCGTTCGCCATCGTGAACGCGGTCAATTTCGGCATATTCGCCCGCCTTATCGTCAGCGGTAATCCGGCGGAAACCGCGCGGAATATTCTGGCGCACGAAACACTATTCCGCGTTGGCATCGCGGGCGATATGGTTTACTGCGTTGGCGTTGTCGTACTCCTGACAGCGCTGTACGTGATCCTCAAGCCGATAAACCAGAACCTTGCCTTGCTCGCGGCATTCGGCAGGCTGGTCCATGGCCTCACATGGCTCCTGGCGACGCTCAATCTCTTTACCGCTCTGCGACTCTTGAGTGACGCTGATTACTCGCGTGCGTTTGGACCTGAGCAATTGCCGTCGTTGGCGCGGCTGTACCTCAGCGGTTACGACGCGTACTACGTTGGCTTGCTGTTTTGGGGATTGGGAGCCACAGCTGGCAGCTACTTGTGGTTCAAGTCGAACTACATCCCCAGGGCGCTGGCTTCCTTTGGTGTGATCTCCAGCGCATGGTGCGCCGCCTGCACTTTCGTTTATTACATCTTCCCCAATTTCGCCAAAGTCGTGAACCTGTGGTGGTTCGACTCGCCTATGGCTATCTTCGAACTGACGCTGAGTTTTTGGCTTTTGTTCAAGGGATTAAGGCCGTCTGGATAGACGATTCCGATAAAGCACGCAGTTGAACAGAGGTCAGTTGCGGGCAATGAGTACAACTGATTCGGGGAAACAATTGAATCCAGGCGCTTGCTGACTTGGATTACATGCCTTCGTAATTTGGGCCGCCGCCGCCTTCGGGCACCACCCAGTCAATGATTTGATACGGATCGGCAATATCGCAGGTCTTGCAGTGCACACAATTGGCGGCGTTGATTTTTAATTTTTGCCGGCCGTTGGTGTCGCGGGCCATTTCATAAACCGCCGCGGGGCAAAAATATTGGCAAGGATTGCCATATTCAACGACGCACTTCGTGGCGCAAACATTTAAATCGCGAACGATCAGGTGACAAGGCTGGTCTTCTTCGTGGCGCGTGCCGGAGTGATAGACGTCGGTCAAACGATCAAAGGTCAATTTGCCGTCGCCCTTGAAGCGTTCTGGCTCGCTCTGTGGCGTGCCCGCTGCCGCGCGATCGAGCTTTTTGTAAGCCTCGTAGCCGGCGTGATTGCGCATGGGATCGATGAGCCCGCGCCCACCGGAAATAAATTGCAAGCCGGTTTGGAACAATCCCGGGATCAAACCATGCTGGAAGGATTGATGGAAATTGCGAACTTCCCACAGTTCTTTTTTAATGTAGCTTTGCTCGACTTTTTGGGGGAATAGGCTCAGGGTTTTCGCGGAGGTGTCGCCGGCTTTCAGCGCCTCGAAAATTGTTTCCGCTGCGAGCATGCCGCTTTTCATTGCCAGGTGGATGCCTTTGAGTCTTTGCGAATCGAGGAAGCTTCCGGAGTCGCCGATGATCAGCCCGCCGTCGAGATAATTTCGCGGCATGGCGTACCAGCCGCCGTAGGGCAAAGATTTTGCGCCGTAACGCACCAGTTTCCCGCCATCAAGAATTTTCTTGAGGAACGGATGAGTCTTCCACTGCTGAAATGCCGCGTGAGGGTCGAATCGCGGATCGCCGTATTCGAGCGCTACCACGAGTCCGATGGATACGCGATTGTTCGATAACCCATAAATCCAGCCGCCGCCATACATGTCGGTGGAAATAGGCCAGCCCAGCGTGTGCGCTACGAAACCCGGCTGGATCCGGCCGGGCTGCACGTCCCACAATTCCTTGATGCCCAAGCCGTAAGTTTGCGGATTGATGTTGGCGAGATTTTTTTTCTCCACCAAGTCTTTCGTCAACGATCCACGCGTTCCTTCGGCTAACACCGTGATTTTGGCGCGCAGTTCGTATCCGGGCGTGTAGTTATCTTTGGGTTTGCCATTTTTATCTACGCCCTTGTCTTCTGTGATTACGCCGGCGATTCCCTCGCCCTCGTAAATCAATGAAGCGCCGCCAAACTGCGTAAAAAGATTTACGCCCGCGGCTTCGACGAGGCCACCCATCCATTTCACAATTTTGTTGAGAGAGACAACGTAATTGCCTTTGTTTTTGAAGGGCGGCGGAGTCAGCGGGAAACGAATGGAAGAATTCTTGGTAAAAAATAATGCCGCATCGTCGGTGACAGAAGTGTCCAGCGGAGCAGAGTTTTTAAAATCCGGCACTAGCTCGGCGAGCGCTTTGGGATTCATGATCGCACCGGAGAGCTGGTGCGCGCCCACTTCGCGTCCTTTTTCGAGGACGTAGATATTTTCCGTCGATAGCGGGGGACCGCCCGCGGCGCCTCCGGTTTCATTGTGTCTCTTAATGAGGTTCGCGAGGTGCAATGCGCAGGCCAGCCCGGCAGGCCCAGCTCCAACGATGAGAACGTCCGCCTCGAGCTGCTCGCGCTGTACGGTCGTCATCCTTTCATTCTAGCAAAATGGGTAGACCAAGCTTGTTACCTGAATCAGAAGATTGAGGTGCTGGCAATAATTCCTTGCCAGGGATACGAGGACTAAACTGCGGTAACGATACTGCCGTCGCTCTGAACATAGCCATAGGCCATACGCGGAGTATTGAAGGCCCATCCAGGAATTCCGTCGCGATCGAGCAGGATCAGACCGCCGGTGGCCTGGGTGCGATGCGCAAGAATATCCACCGACGCGCGTGCCGCGGTCATGGCAGATTCTGTTTTGGCTTTTGCGCCTGAGGCGACTTTGTTTTCATCGGGCGAGTGGCGCAGAAGATCGGCAGCGGTCTTGGCCATCACAATTTTCATTATGGCTTCACCGTAGCCGGTGCAGGAAACGCCGCCAGCTTCCCGATCAGCGTAACAGCCGCAGCCGATCAACGGCGAATCGCCGACTCGGCCGGGCAGCTTGCAACAGGTTCCGCCGGTGGAGGTAGCGGCAAAGAGCTGGCCGTTTCGATCCATGGCTACGGCGCCGACGGTGCCTTGCTCATGCCCGCGATGAAAGGACGAAGCGTGTCTGTCCATTTTGCATTTAGACCACGCCTCACGTTCGGCGTCGGTGACCAGTTCCTCGTTCGCGCACAACTGGATTCCCTGCTCTTGCGCGAAACGCTCGGCTCCTTCGGCGACCAGCATCATGTGTGGGCAATTCTCGAGGACTTCTCGCGCGAGGCGCACGGGATTGCGCACATGTTGCAGAGTGGCGACGGCGCCGGCGCGAAGTGTTGAGCCATTCATTACGATGGCATCGCATTCGACTTGTCCGTCGAGATTCAGGTGCGAGCCGTAGCCGGCATCAAAGACCGGATCGTCTTCGAGAACGATCACGGCAGCCTCGACGGCATCAAGCGCTGAGCCACCGGCTTCCAGAATGCGCCAACCGGCGGTCAGCGCGCGTTCGCAACCTGATTTGCAAGCCGAAACGGCGGCATCCGGAATATCCCACGCGCCGCCATGAACGATCAGTGCTGGTTTCATTTACCAATTCAGGATGGCAAAGCGGTGGCGCTTTGTAAACGCACAGAACCTTCAATGTGCCGAAAGGTTCGAGAAAGTTTAGCGGAGCGCGCCGGTTAGAAGAAAAAATCGAGGGAAACCAGCAGAACAGCAATAGCCATCAACACGGCAGAGCGAAGCATCGAAGAGCGTGGCATGCGGTCGAGAGATTCCAATAAACAATTGCACAGAATTGTTAAACGCGATTGTTCGCGCGGGCTGTAGAACGGGCCGATGGGTGTGTAGCGCGAAAGGCTGCGGCGCGTTGCGTTCGCTTCGCTATGGAGCCAAAAGAAAACAACCTCACGGGCACGCCACATGGACGCAGCGCCGGCAACAAAAAATAAATAGCCGAGAACGGTTAAGAGCCCGAGATCCGGACCTGCTCCCCAGTACATAAGACCTCATCAGGTAGTCAATCTACGCCCGCATGTGACGTCACCATTACGACGGGACCCAACACGCAAGGGTTACACTTCTTCGTGAATGGTGACCAGCCGGACGACCTCAAACTCTTTTTTGCCTGCTGGGGTAGCCACTTCGATTTCATCGCCGACTTTGCGATTGAGCAGAGCTTTGCCAATGGGCGAAGTGGTGGAGATTAGCCCATGTTCCGCGTCGGCTTCTTCGGTGCTGACGAGTTTGTATTCAATCTTTATGTCGCGCTGGGTATCCAGAACCGTCAGGCGCGATCCGTAGCCGGCGCGATCCTTCGGAATATTGGTCAGGTTCAGCATTCCCAGATCGCCCAAGCGCTTTTTCAGCTGGCCGATGCGCGCGTTAACGAGGCCCTGGCGCTCCTTGGCGTATTTATATTCGGCGTTCTCGGAAAGATCGCCATGCGCGCGTGCCACGGCAATTTCCTTGGGCAAATCAACGTTCAACTCATGGGAGAGTTGGTCGATTTCCTCCAGCAACTTTTGTTTTATCTTGGCCAGCGGGTCTTGCATGTTTTTATCAGCGACCTATTCCGTAGAGCGAATTAAAAAAAGATGGCGGAGTCCGGAAGTGCCGAACCCCGCTATAAGTAATTATAGATGGGGTGGAATTGCGGCCACAAGGGAAACCACGTTGCAAACCACCGGCCTTACGCCCCAGCTCGCACGGGCAGACAATAGATCACTTAACCTTGATATCCAGCGTCTGGGTCTTGGTGTTCCCGGCAGCATCCTGAATCGTCAAGGTGTAAGTGGTGTCTTTTTTGGGCGCGACCTCCACGCAGCGGTTGTAAGACGGCCAAACCTGGTTGTCTTGCGGCTCCAGCTTCACGGTCTTGGCGTTAGCCACGCCATAACAGAGCTGCACTGTCTCGCCGCGGTGGATAATTCCTGGGCTGGCGTAGAAAGCCTGGATAGCCAGTTCCTTCCCGCCAAGCTGATCGATGGTCTGGCGGTCCGCATCGAGCTGCTTTTGAGATCTCTCCTCTAACGCGCGGCGCTGGTACTGGCGATTTTCCTGCCACCGCGAGAAGAAGATCCACAGCACGTACAACAAAACGGCCAGCAAGGCCAAGGAAGAGTACAAGATGGGGTTCTTCAGGGGCGACTTGGGAGTTGGTAGCTGAGCTGACGATGGTCGAGCTGGTTGTGGATCGGTCAACATGGGTGCCTTTATCTGGTTGAGCGTGCTTTATCCAATCGGAAAGCGCGAGGTATGATAACACTGCACCCAAGATTGGCGGGGCCTTCTGTTAGAGGGCTTGCGGCCAGGAAAGGGTGCAATCTGGATTTCCACGCGGCGCAAAGGATCCATACCGGGTTTTTGGTATTGACGGCTGATCTAACCTTCTCCAAAATAAGCGGTTAGCTAATTGTTCGTAGTGTGTTTAGTCAAACATAGCAAACTTTTTTGCCCAACGGAGAGTCTAGATGAGCACCAGCAAGATCCCAGGTCTCGAAGCTGCATTTGTGCCCTCCGTCGGCCAGATTCCCGATGACCATACTGGTCACAGCGTGCAGTTTTATGCCGACGATGCCTTTCTGCTTGATGGTCTAAGCCGCTTCATCGGAACCGCGCTGGGCGCTGGAGATGCCGCGATTGTTATAGCTACCCAGGCGCATCGCGAAGCGCTGGAGCGACGCTTGCAGGCGCGCGGACTGTCGACGGCAAAAGCGATGAGGCAAGGACGCTTCATCGTTCTGGATGCTGCGCAAACACTTCAGAAATTCATGGTGGAAGGATTTCCGGACGCGGCAAGATTCAGAGAAGTCCTGAGCAATATTGTGGTGCGTGCCAGAGGTGCGGTCGAGCAGGGCGCTCGAGTGGTGGCATTTGGCGAAATGGTGGCGTTGTTATGGGCAGACGGAAAGCATGACGCAGCCATCCGCCTGGAGCAATTGTGGAACGAACTGGGCAAGGAGCACTCGTTTTTTCTGCACTGCGCATATCCGATTAAAGGTTTTTCCAACGACCATCACAGTGAACCGTTTCTTAAGATTTGCTCAGAACATTCCGACGTAATTCCTTCCGACAGCTACACGGCATTGGATAGCCAAGTGGATCAGCGTCGAAATATCGCGCTGCTGCAACAAAAAGAGCAGGCCCACGACGCGCTGAGGGAAACAAAGACCCGGCTTGAAAACGAGATTGCCGAACGCAAGGCGGCCGAACAGAAGTTGCGGGCTTCGGAGCGTTCGCTGCGGGAATTATCCGGGCGTCTATTGCAAATGCAGGATGACGAGCGCCGGCATCTGGGCAGAGAGCTGCACGACAGTGTTGGGCAATATCTGGCCGTATTGAAGATGGGACTGGAAGTCTTGAAGGCGGACAAGAGTTCAACAGCAGCCCGGGCAAAACAGCAATTTGCGGAGTGTCTCCGTTTAGTGGATCAGTCGATCACGGAAGTCCGCACGATGTCTTACTTGTTGTATCCGCCCATGCTGGAAGAGATGGGACTGGAGATGGCCATCGGGTGGTACCTGGAAGGATTTTCAAAACGCAGTGGCGTTCGGACCAGTTTCGAAATGCCACAGCGGGTGGGCCGCGTAAATCGCGACGTAGAGCTGGCCATCTTCCGCATCCTGCAGGAAAGCTTGACGAACATTCATCGGCACTCCGGAAGCCCGACCGCTCAAGTTCGGCTGATCAAAACGGAGCGTGACGTGACTATCGAGATCCACGATCAGGGAACAGGAATCCCAACTCCGGCGCTGGAATCCGCGCAGGATGCCTGCGGAACCATTGGCGTTGGCCTACGTGGAATGACGGAACGCATGCGGCAATTGGGAGGCAAACTGGAAGTATTTTCCGGCACAACCGGGACCACGGTGCGAGCAATATTATCCTGCCGCTAACAATTTCCATTTAACGCAGCTCCCCTCAATCAGATCAGGAAACAACCAAACGGTTAACCCAGTGCATAAGACGAGGCCGCGCCTGGCTTACATGCCGTAGCCAAACAACTTGCTTCCCTAAAAATCGGTTCCGGTTATATCCTCCTTCGGCTGCCCATCGATGATGGAATCGTGCGCAAGCCGGGTGTCCTACCAGGGGATTTGTTGATTTTGCGGAAATTGCGTTAGCGAAATCGGGATAAGTGAAGGAGGTTTCGGATGAATGCTTCTGAAGTGTGGCTTTTAGCTTTTCTTCTCGGTGTGGTGGCGGGCTTGCGCGCGCTGACGGCGCCTGCTGTGCTGGCATGGGCCGCTCATCGAGGCTGGCTTAATTTGCATGGAACGCCCTTATCATTCATGGCTTCCACCGCGGCGATGATCATTTTTGTTTTACTGGCCGTCGGCGAATTGATTACTGACCAACTTCCCTCAACCCCCAGCCGCACAGCGCCGCCCGGCCTGATTGCGCGCATAGTGACCGGCGGCTTATGTGGTGCGGGAATCGCGGCC
This sequence comes from uncultured Acidobacteriota bacterium, assembly GCA_963733775.1. GTDB lineage: Bacteria > Acidobacteriota > Terriglobia > Acidiferrales > UBA7541 > Acidiferrum. Next base: position 830,966 of record CAVTEE010000010.1, read on the forward strand.
GCGGGAACGCAGTCGCTGGTAATTGGCGCCGTCGTGGGTATTGTGGGCGCGCTCATCGGCACGTTCGGTGGTTACCAGGCCCGCACCGGGTTAGTGAAAGCCCTCAAAGTTCCGGACGTGGTGATCGCCACGTTGGAAGATGTTGTGGCTATAGGCGGCGGGTTGTTCATCGTGTCCCGATTCTAAAGCAAACTCATATCGACTCTGCCAGCGTAGTCCGCGCACGAAGAAGTCTTTATGCGAGGAGCTGAGCGCAAGGAGAAAAATGTGCAGCAAGATGCGAGTACCTCACCCACACGAGGGCAAATAAACAGCATACTGACGGACATTCATTTCTGGGTACCGCTTGCGGTGCTTATAGGCGGTCTGCTGATTCTGCGAGCGATTAGCTGAAATTTTGATGTTGGAGAAATATGCAACCTGCTGCAGTCTCCCGTACTGAAGGTGTGGTCCAAAACGATTGGCGAGCGAAGAAGTTGCACGCTCTGGGGGTGCTTTGCGGTTTTACCGCCGGGGCTTGGCTGGGGACTGCGGAAGCTCCAACGAAACTGGTTTCCATCGGAGTTTCGCCACTGGTCATTTCGCTGGTCATGGTTGTGGGTGTCTTTCTGGCTCGCTGGAGCTTGCCTGCTTTGATGATTGGGACGTCCTCCATTCGCGCGGACGTACAGCGCTCACCGCACCTGATTGTTTGGGCCTTACTGGCCGGATCCATGTGGGCGGTAGCAAACACGCTAACGATTTTTGCAATACGCGACATAGGCTTGAGCATCGCATTTCCTCTGTGGAATTCGAACAGCTTGTTAGGCATATTTTGGGGTTTTATTTTTTTTCGCGAGTTACGTCAGGCGGGCTGGCGCCGTTGGACCGGAGTCCTTGGCGGTGCGCTGATCATGTGTGCAGGCGCAACGCTGTTGGCCATCGCTTCTTCGACGCAAGCCCCAGCGGGTCATTCCATGCGTGGAGTGTGGGCCGCGTTGGGCGCCGGAATACTTTGGGGCACGATGTATATTCCGTATCGCAAGGCGTATTTGTCCGGTATGAATCCTCTCTCTTTCGTTACTTTTTTTACTTTTGGCGAACTGGGAATGATGGCCACACTCACGGTGAGTTATCTTGGTTTCGCGGCGCTGTGGCATGAGTTGGTTAGCGCGCGCGGGGTGCTCTTCTGGTTGATGGCCGGTGGATTCATTTGGGTGATTGGCGATCTCTTTCAACAATATGCCGCGAAATACCTGGGAATCAGCCGCGGCATCCCGCTATCGAACTCCAATCAACTGTGGGGTTTGTTGTGGGGAATTTTTGTTTTCGGGGAGTTACATGGAAGTGGCGCTTCCACGTATATGCAAGTCGTCGGCGGTTCGCTACTGATGATGGTGGGTGTTGCGGCGATTGCATTTTCCTCCGCCACGGGCGCGGAGCAGGTGCAGTGGGCGGCAGCTACCGAACGGGAATGCCGGCGCTATGGTATGGACAGCCGGTTTGTAGCGGCCCGGATGCAAGGTGAAGATGTGTCGGGAGAAACGAGAGGCAGGCGCCGGGCGGTAGACTGGGTAGTGGTCGCCGTGGCTACCGGCGTCTTTGTGTATTTCGCGACGTTAGCGCATGCGCCAAGTTTGCCTTTTAATGGGGTAATTGCGGCATTGTTGAGCGCGGCAATTTTCATCCTTCTGGTTATTTGCGGGTTCACGCTGTGGCGAACCACGCGCTTCAATTAATTCATGACCAAGTCACCCAGGATTGACCTCGTTGGAGTCGGCCTAAACGCTATCGACACATTAATTCCGCTGCCGCATTACCCGGAACTCGGTTCCAAAGTGGAGTTCCGCTCGGCGAATATTTTGCCTGGTGGCCAGGTTGCCAGCGCGGTTATTGCTTGCCAGCAATGGGGATTGCGAACCAGTTACGTTGGTAAAGTTGGAGAAGACCGGTTTGCAGATATTCATCGCGCGGAATTTGCAAAGGCCGGCGTGGAAGCACATCTATTCGCCGCGGCAGGCTGCGCAAGCCAGCAAGCGTTTATTTTGGTCGACGATACCGGCGAGCGCACGGTGCTCTGGAAACGCGACAATAATTTAACGCTGCGGCCCGAGGAACTTAAACAAGAGTGGATCGTCGAGGCGCGGGCTTTGCATGTCGACGGACACGACACGGCGGCGGCGATCCAAGCCGCCACTTGGGCTAAAGCTTCCGGCGTCCCGGTTATCGCCGATCTCGATGAAGTTTATCCAGGCGTGCAGGGACTGCTGGGCAACATCGATTACCTGATTGCCAGCAGAGATATTCCTGGGCGCCTGACAGGAGAAACAAATTTGCGCGCGGGCTTGCAAGCTTTACAAGCCCGGTACGGTTGCCGACTCACTGCCGCTACTTTGGGGCATGAAGGAGTGATTGCGTGGGACGGTTCGCGATTTCATTACGCCGCAGCGTTTCGGGTGGAGTCCGTGGACACTACTGGGGCTGGTGATATTTTTCACGCTGGCTTCATCTTTGGACTACTCCAGGGCTGGCCACTCGCGCGGCAACTGGACTTCGCTTGTGCCGCTGCGGCGCTAAATTGCACGGCGATCGGCGCGCGCGGTGGCATTCAGAGTGTCGAGGCAATCGAAAAGCTCATCAGTACTGGCGTGCGGTACGAACACGCTTCTCAATCGCCGCAAATGAAAACTGGGGCGTAGCCGAATTAATGTAGCAGGATGAGCGCCGCAAAGTGTCCTTCTATGCACTATCCCGCTTTGGGAAACGTGCACTAACGCACAGTATTGACGCCCGCAAATCTCCATACTGGTTCCCGTAGTAATGGAGAAGAATCATGCCGAAGAGACTAGCTTTCATCCTTACAGTGGCAGCGGCGCTTTGCCCATTTGCGCAAGCGCAATACCAGACGCAAGCCCCAGCAGACTCGGGTAATCCCATGCCGGAGTTTCGCAGCAATGTGGTGAGCCGTTCCACACCCGCAGTGAGCTACCGGCATCGCAGCGGCTCGACCAAAATTGATTTTCAAGGGACGGATTTGATGCATGGCGCGATGGGCCAGGCCAAAGTTGCCAGCAAGCGCGGTGCTCTCTCTATCGATGCGGAATTCTCAGGCCTCGACCGCCCCACGAGTTTAGGGCACGAGTACCTGACTTACGTATTGTGGGCCATTTCGCCGGAAGGCCGGCCGGTGAACATCGGCGAAGTGCTGGTAGGCGACAATCACCGCAGCAAGTTGTACGTGACCACCGACCTGCAATCATTTGCGATGATTGTGACCGCGGAACCTTATTATGCGGTGCGTCGTCCCAGCAATCTGGTGGTTCTGGAAAATGTTGTTCGTCCGGATACGCGAGGCTCTACAGAGTCCGTGACCGCCAAGTACGAATTGATCGATCGCGGCGGGTACTTGCCGACCGGTTACAAATTTGACCCCGTAGTGTTGAACGCCGGGCTGCCACTGGAGTTCTTTGAAGCGCGCAACGCCATTCGCATTGCCCAATCGGCGGGCGCGGAACAACATGCCACGGAAAGCTATCACAAAGCGGTGCGCCAGATGGATGAAGCCGACTCCATGGCCACGAGAAAGCACGAAAATAGAAAATCTTTGATCGCCGTCTCGCGTGAAGTAGTGGAAAAAGCGGAAGACGCGCGTGAGATTTCCGTGAAACATATCGACGAAGAGCGTTTGGCCCACGAACGCACTGCCGGAGCGAACCGCGAAGCCTCCGCTAACAATCGCGCTGACGATGAAGCGCAACGCCGTGCAGGCGCCGAAGCCGACACCGCGGAAGCGCAACGCCGCCGTCGTGAAGCGGACCGCAACAACCTCGACGCCCAGTCTGCGGCGATGCAAGCTGCCGGAGCCCAGGCCGGCGCGGAGAGAGATCGTGACTCCGCGCAGCGTCAACAGCAAGCCGCCGAAGCCGAATCCGACCGAAACCGCGCAAATGCCGCGTCTTCCGACGCGCAGTTGCAGCAAGCAACAGGCGCTCAAGCGGATGCCGAACGAGACCGTAACACCGCGGAGCGAGACAGGAATGATGCGCAGCAACAACAGCGCGCCGCCGAAGCCGATTCCGATCGTAACCGCGAAAAAGCGGCATCCTCCGACGCACAACTGCAGCAAGCTGTGCGCGACCGCGAAGAAATTCGCGCGCGACTGCTTACCCAATTCAACTTAATTCTGGAAACGCGCGACACCGCGCGCGGGCTGGTCGTTAACATGTCCGACGTGCTGTTCGATTCCGGAAAATACACGCTTCGTCCGCTGGCCCGCGAAAAACTGGCCAAGATCTCCGGTATCGTTCTCGCATATCCAACTTTGAGGCTAGCGGTGGAAGGCAACACTGACAGCGTTGGGACGGAATCGTTCAACCAACAACTTTCCGAGCAGCGCGCCGAAGGCGTGCGGAGTTTTCTGACGGCACAAGGAGTTCCAGAATCCTCCACGAGCGCAGCGGGCTTCGGGAAGTCCCGGCCAATCGCGTCCAATGAAACATCGGAAGGCCGCCAACAGAATCGCCGTGTGGAACTGGTGGTAACCGGCGAAGTGATCGGCACGAAAATTGTTTCGCTTCGTCTCCAACCCGTCGCTGACGCGAGGGACCCACAATAGGCCGCAGCTAATTTCGATGTTGGGAATTGGTTCCGGTCAGCGGGTAGCCGCTGCATGAGCCAGGATGATGGCGGTGTCCGCGGGGCTGGCGTCGTAGTATTCTACGAAGCGTTGCGGCTCCACCGCTTTGTAGGCGCTGAGGTTGTGGGCCCAGCGATAACCGATGGGTTGATACCAGAGTTCCACTTCCACGTGAAAAGGTCCTGGTGCGTCGCCTAGCGAGACGGAATAGCGAACCAGGCTTCCCGCGTCGGTAAAATTCGGATCGTCCGCGGCATCTCCGGTGACAGCAATATCTTTTTCCGCATTTTCTTTTTGAAAACCAGCCGGCAATAGACGATTGTCCTTCAAATATCCCACTGCATTGACAAGTCCGGTGGTGACATGACCGTTGTAGTCTTTCAGGATCGGTTCATAAATCTGCACCTGGTCGGCGGATTTAATCTCGCGGAAATGCGGTTCGAATCGCGACGGGTCAGCATCATTGACATTGCCCTCGATAGAGCCGTCGGGACGCAGCGCCCCGGATTCGAAGGCAGTCCGTCCGTCGCGATCGCGCACCGCCACATGCAACCAGGCGCGCCGCGAAGGATAGGCCGTCGGGAATTTGTGGCCGGTGAGATTTTCCACGAACACATCCATTTGAAGCTGGGAAGAGACTACCTCAACATTGCGGATGGATAGCCGTACGGACTTCGATTGCAAAAAGTCGATGGTCCGTTGCGCTTCCGCGCTCAATTCTTGAGGCATGGCTTTGACGCTCAAATCCCCGCGATGCAGGTTCAATATTTTCAGCATGAAAAAGTTCGCGCCGACGAAGGTGTGCTCATGGACACCGCTACGAAGCACGCCAAGAACTCCGGAGATAGGCACGTTTTCCTGGATTTCCGGCATGTGGCACGACTGGCAACTATTTTTATTGGCGTAGCTGCTGTGCTGCCACTCGAGAAACGGAACCTGCTCCGGAAATAATGCCAGTTCTTTGCCGCCTGGCCCCAGGCCCCGGGTATATAACGTGTGGCAGGTGGCGCAAAGCGCCGAATCCTGAATGTGCTTGTCATTCGTCGGGCGAAAGCCCTCCGACGACGTCTGCATAATGTGCGACTGGCCGTTTTCAATTTGGTAGGGACCGTATTCCGGATGTTCGCCCTTCGTCCGCGGCGCATCGACGACGAAACCTCCGTTAAAACTCTCGCTCGTGCCGAGTTTTTCCGTGCCGATCTGGTGGCAAACAGAACAGGAGACTCCGTCTTCAGCAGCCGCGTTTTTCTTCGGATCATTATCAAAAGGAAGATGCGAGAGGACTTCGCCCTTGTGGCCTTCCACTTTTGCTTCATAGCGGGCGATGGGCATGTGACAAGCGGCACACTCGTCTTCGATTACCGCTTTTGATTCGGGATGATCGATACCTTCACGGCGAACGCTGGCTTGCCAGTACGGGTCGCGCGCGGAATTGGCCATGATGCTGGAGCGCCAGTCGAAGCCGATGGAAACATCTTTGCCCGAAGGAGCAATAAGGCCGTTGTGGCAGGCCAGACAACGGTCGGAAGTCTGAAATTTCGGCTTCAAGTCGTTCTTGTTAGTCGAACCTTTAGCGGTCTCTTTGCCGCTCTGACTAACAAGTGCAGAAGGTGCGGAGAACAAAACGAGCGCGAAGATCGTATAGCAGAACAGCTTTCGCATTTACCAACCCTCGTTGAGTCGTCCGTCAAACCAATCCCACAGCAGGTAGAACACAATTTGTTTAGGCCGTCCGGCAGTATTGGTAACCGGGATACGCAATCCCAAGTCGGCTCGGACATGTTGCCGCTTGCTGATGGTCACTTGCATTTGCGGCAGGACGTCCCAATCTGTTTTGGCACGGTCGGTAAGGTCGCGCGCGGCGAGAAATTCCATCATGGGAGTCCACAGGCGACCTAACTTATGATCTTGGGGAAGCATCTGCCCAACCGCGGTGTTAAAAAATATCGATTGCGGTGCGATGTCAGTGTGGCGCGGCAGATCGGCACCCAACTGCGTCTGGATAATAGTGTTGGTGGGTAAAAGTTGATCGAAGGCAGCGAAGGTTTCAAATGTGGTGGTGCCCGAGCCAAAGCCACGTTGCCTGCTGCCAGTCGGCACGATTACGCCGCCAAACAGGCTCAGGATCGACCCTGTTTGCAAATTCGAATACATGACGCGTTTCAAACCTAGGGTGGCGTCGCCAACGCCACCGTACCAGGTGTGATTCTGATCCTGGAAATTAAACGGAACGTCCACTTCAATTTGATTATTTTTTCCGAAGCGCTGCTCGTGAATGATGTGGCTGACGATGGTAGGCGCGCCCTGCGCGTTGAAGCTGCTGGAAATGACCTCCTCATCTTCGGGGTATGCCTTTTCGGTAGCGATCGCTCTGGGGAGATTTAATTCGCCGCGAGGCCAGCCCGGTTGGCGGCAAAGGCTTCGCAAGTAGCGAACGACTTGATCAATCTGCTTCGACGTCAGCGCCTCTTTAAAGGAGGGCATGATGTGCGAGAACCCGCGGCTCGGGCCGCCATTGGTTATCACTGATTTCCAGGCGGTGTCGTCTTCCGGAGTGGTCTGATCGCACTGGGTAAAGTCTGGGAAGGTGCGGGGCCGCTCGAATCCCGCGGTGGATTGCGGCGTCCCGGTTCCGTCGGGTCCGTGACAAGCGATGCAAGCGGACTTAAAGATGTGCTCGCCGGTGTCCAACTGTAACGACGGTTGAGTCCCAACCTGACCGATCAACGCAGTAGCGCACAAACAGACCAGTATTCCGAGCGCGCCAATAAATGCTGCAGACCGGCTAGTAGTGTTCATGCATGTCCCAAGGCAAAAGTTATTAACGGCCAAATACGTTGGATGTCAGAAGTCAGGTGTCAGGTGTAAAGTAACAATTTTTTTCTCTGTTCGAGATTAATTTATTTTTAGGTTGTTACTCAGCGAGAGCTTTGTGCGCCAAGTGGATGGAGATGGAGCCTTCTCCGACGGCGGAAGCTACCCGCTTTACATTTCCTGAGCGAACATCTCCCACTGCCAGCACACCGGGCAAACTGGTTTCCAGAAGGAAGGGATGACGTTCGAGCGGCCACCCGGACTTGAGCAAATCTTCCTCGGTCAAGTCGGAGCCGGTGCGGACGAAGCCCTTTTCGTCAAGCGCGATGCACTCGCTAAGCCATTGAGTGTTGGGGGTTGCGCCGGTCATCAGGAAAATGTGCCGGATATCATGCATCTCGGTGGCTCCCGTGTTTTTATCGCGCCACTGGACACGCTCGAGATGATTTCCGCCCTCAAGCGCCGCGATTTCCGTGCAGACGTGCAGCGTAATTTTGGGACTGTCTTCGATCCGGCGAATCAGATAGCGGGACATGGTATCGGCCAGGCCGTTGGAGCGCACCAGCATGTGCACGTGCTTGGACAATTCTGAAAGAAATACGGCGGCTTGGCCGGCGGAGTTGCCTCCCCCAACCACGATGACCTCTTCGTTGGTACACAGTTGAGCCTCGATGAAGGTCGCGCCGAAATAAATGCCCATGCCTTCAAAGTCATCCAGATTTTTGAGCGGGAGCTTGCGGTACTGCGCACCGCTAGCGATGACTACGGTACGCCCCATGACGGAGCGCCCGTCATCAAATTCAATTTTGTAGGGACGCTTTCCGCTAAGCTTGGTGGCGCTGCGGGCAATAATTAATTTAGCGCCAAATTTCTGCGCCTGCGCGTAGGCGCGTCCGGCCAGGTTTTGTCCGGAAATTCCTGTCGGGAAGCCCAAATAATTTTCGATCTTGGAGCTGGAGCCGGCTTGTCCGCCGGGCGCGGTGGTTTCAATCATCACCACACTAAGGCCTTCAGAGGCCGCGTACACCGCGGCAGCCAATCCCGCGGGGCCCGCACCGACGATCACCACATCGAGAACCTGAGTTTCATCAAGCTTAGGATTCAAGCCGAGACAATCGGCAACTTGCTGATTGCTGGGATTGCGAAGGACCACAGTACCGCGACAAATCAGAACGGGAATCTCGTCGACGCTCACTTTGAACTTATCGAGCATCTCCTGCACGCCGGTATCTTTGTCGAGATCCAGATAGGTGTAAGGATGGCCGTTGCGGCTGAGAAACTCTTTTATACGCAAAGTTCCGGGGGAGTGCGGCGAACCAATGACCACCGCGTCGCCGACGTGATTGGCGATTAATTCAAGCCTGCGAAAAATGAAGGCGGTCATCAGCACCTGGCTGATCCCCACGTCGGTCTGCACCAGGGCCTGCATTTCCTCAGGAGTAAGTTCGATAACCTCGCCAGCCTCGCCCATTCGTCCGCATACCAACGATCGGCGGCCGGTAAGCATGTTGAGTTCGCCGGTGAAATGTCCGGGCTCATGCTGAACGATAGTGAGTTCGCCCTGTTCGGTGGGCTGAATAATGTCGAGGCGCCCGCCGGTCACCACGAAGAAGGGGGCCACCTCGCCTTGTTTAATCAGCATTTCGCCTTTAGGTACTTTGCGCTTATGTCCGACGGACGCGATGCGTTCGATTTGCGCGTCAGTGAGCTTGGGAAAAAGTTGCTCGCGGCGTTCCGGCGAAAGGGGCAGTAGCTGAGTCATTGGAATGGTTCCCATAAGGGAGAATTGGATGCACGAAGGAGTATAAAGGACATATAAGGTTAGCCACCATATGTGCGCGGCAGGCGATATACTTTTGAATTGTAGAGGATAAGGACTGAATTTTTTACGTTAAGGACGGACTGTGCGAATCTCCATATCCCATAACCGAATCAAGGAAGAGGTTGTTCAATCCGTCGATCGCTCCTGGGACGACTTGTTGAAGGAGGCCGGAGCGCTTCCGGTAAAATTAGCGGTTGAACATCGTAGCTGGCAAGGTTCGACGATGACGTTTGCGCTTACCGCAAAAATGGGAATTATCAGCACCCCGATCAAAGGCACCGTCGAGGTAACCGACCGGGACATTATCGTGGATGCTGACCTGGGCATGCTGGGCCGGTTCGTAAACGAAAAGACCGCGCAACAGCTCTTGGGGAGCCGCATTAAAGGGTTATTAAAGTAATCGGATGGTTGAAGTTCGCGCTCTTCTACTGGCCTTCGGAAACGGAATCGGGGCTCAGGCACAGCCTGCTCCTGTTCGTTCCTGAACACGTCCCCAGATGGTTATTGAGAAGTTGGCGTGCGGGGTGGCGCCGGGTTCTAGTGGTTTTCCCCTTGACATCCGAACCTGCAAAGCGGTAAAAGACACGTCCAGAGTTGTCGCCATTTCCCCGCAGTGACAAATGAATTCTTCGTTTTATTGAAATATATGCCCTTTTAGGCCCAGAGGAGGGTCAATCATGTTTATACGGATATTCGGGCTGTTCGCCTTGGCGTTTGCGTTGTTTGGTACCCCGTGTCGGGCAGTTAGTTCCGCAAACTGCACTCCAGGAGAAGGGTTCATCGCCTGCCAGTTCAGCCCCACCGTAACCAGTGCGACGTTCGACTTCACGCCTGACGGGGTGTTCGCGTTTCAATTTGATACGGTGCTCACAACGTTCACCCTCAACGTCACCGCCAATGAGGTCACTAGTATTACCAATCTTGATCCATCAGAGTTCCCGACCGGTACCGTCTGCATCCAGTACACTACGGGTTTTTGTGTTCGTTACGACGTTACCGGTAGCGCCGGTGGACCGAACGGCGTTCCGATCAGAGGTGTTGATTATAGGGGACTTATCACGGTGTTGCTAAACTATGATAGCTTCTATACACCGCATATACCCGCGTTCGGACACGCTCCCGGCGATAACGCCACCGACATCTTTTCAGAGGACATTCTGACGAGCTATGTCGACGAGCACGCTCCGCCTTGTACCAATGAATGCGAGGGGCCCGCCATGGGTGGCAAGACTCCCGGTATTTCGAGCTTCGCCGCCCTCGACAAACCCTTTGCCAATGGGGGCCAGGGTGACGTCGTTTGTTTCCCTGGCGTGACAGCCGTGCCGCAAAACAGTTCCTCCGGCAAAAATCCGATTGTCGAAGTTTCTTTCAAGCTTGTCGCTTCGAATTGCAATACCGATCCCCCCCTTAGGGATAAGACTGCAACACTGTTCGTCGCCAGTGTTGACCCGAATAATCCTCCAAATCTTGTTTTTGCGTCGCTAATTAATGGAGGAGACTCCAATAAGTTCCACTTTGACAACAAGAACGGCGTCAACGTGCAGGACATCAACACCAATAAGCTCCCCTCGGGGTTGTATTTCGTCACCGTGAGTTCGACCCTGTTTTCTCCGGTGACGACGACCTTTACAATTCCGTGATCTGAAGGAAGTCGCGAGGCGAGCCGGGCGGTTTGCCTCGCACTCCAATCCGGAATTTTTAATTTTGCCCGATGGACTGCGCGGAAATGGCCGCCAGATCTTGCCGCTTGGCGACGGCGTCGCTCCCAGATTCCTGACGAATCCCATCCAATATTCGTTTCGCCGCGGCGAAGTGCGGCAACGCCTCCGCCGCGCTTCCCGAAAGCTCCAGCGTTCGCCCGAGCAAGTACTGGCTGCGGGCCTGCAGAACCTGTAGGCCCAGCTTCTCGCTCGTGGCTAGCGCCGTCTCCAGCTCCTTCTTCGCTCCGGGATACTGCCGCATGTTTAATTGCGCTTCGGCCAGAGCCAAGGTAGCCTGCGTCGAAATATTTTTCAGACCCTCTGCATCTGCTTGCTGAACCAGCGCCCGCAACGGCGCGATCGCGGCCTGATACCGCTTCTGTTCCACCAAGCATTTTGCGGCATTGTACTTCGACAACAGCACCACATCTTTTTCCACATCGCTTGCGGAGCTTGCCGCCACCGCTTGCGAGAACAGGTCCGAAGCCTGTTTCAAGTCGCCGCGATAGTAAGAAACATCGCCTTGAAAATTCAGGGTCTGCGCGATCAGGGTCTTATTCTGTAACTCTTTCGCCAGGCTCATGGCCTCAGTCAAGTTTTTCTGGGCTTCGTCGTACCGCCCCACCTGACTCAATGAGTTTCCATACCCGCTTAAAATCTCCCCCATCCAGAAACTGCGGTCCTGTAATTCGCGATAGCTTTTTAGAGCATTTTCTTTGGACTTGAGCGCCGCACCGTAGCGCCCCTGATACTCGAAAATCGTTCCCATACTGTATGACTGAATTGCGGCGCCGCTCTTGTCGCCGGCATTGCGGAACAATTCCAGCGCTTTAAGGTGATAGTCGAGGCTCTGGCCATAATCGCCGGCCTTCAAGGACGCATCGCCAAGATTGTGAAGGCTTTCGCCAATCTCACTGGGAACGTTTCCTTTTTTACGCAGCTCGAGAGCGCGTTCATAGTAGGTCAGCGCATCGCTCGGCTGGCCTTTGGTGAGATACACGATCCCGATATTATTGAGACAGATGGCCTGCCTATTCTCGTCTCCGATATCTCGTTGGATTTGCAGCGATTCCTTGTAGGCCTTAAGCGCGTCGTCAAACCGGCTGCGATCCCGGTACAACTCGCCAAAATTGATCAGCGTGATGCCGAGCCCTTTCTTATCGCCGATTTCCCGCTGTAATTTCACGGCCTCCTGGTAACTTTTAAAGGCCTCCTCGGGCTTGCCGAGGCCGGCCTGAACACGGGCAATATTGCCGAGTGTTAATGCGATTCCAGGCTTTTGGTTCAGGCTCCTCTTGATGCCCAATGATTCCTGATAATCGTGCATAGCTTCGTCAGGCTTATCTAATTGCTCGTACGCGGCTCCCATGACATTCAAGATGGTGGCTTTGCCGTCGGGATTGTCGAGCTGGACAGAAAGAGTGAGCGCGCGGTTGAGGTAATCAAGCGAACCCTTTGGATTGCTACTTCTGATCTCCACACGGCCCGCAGCAAGTAAAGCATCCACATGCTTTGGATCGATTGTGAGCACCTTTGCGAGCTCTGTGCGCGCTTTATCGTACGCGCCCGTAGATTCGTATAGGCCGCCCAATTGAAAATGGACATCCACGTCATCGGGGGAAACCTTTTCCAGATTCTCGTAGGATTCGATGGCCTTGCGGTAATCATTCGAGACTTGGGCGTAGTTCGCTTGAATCACATACCGTTCCGGGGCCGGGAGCTTCTCGCTTAGATCCACCGCTTTGCGCGAGAATTCCTCAGCCTTGTCGGCGCTTCTGAGGTCGCTATAGGTCTGTCCGAGGCGGGAATAAGCCAACGCGAAATTGGGGTCCGCTTGAATAGCAGCCTGAAAACGCTTCTCTGCCTCGAGATGATTTCCCTGCCGCGATAACTGCACCCCCTCGTTGTAATTTCGCAGAGCCTGCAAAGAATTGGAAGATGGCCGAAATGATTTATTTCGCAATTCCTGCAGCACATCGGAGGAGAGCGCGAGGTTTTTTTGGATGGACTCGGCGAGTTGTGCAATTGCCGGCAGCAAAGCCTTTTCGTTCGCGGCTTCAGTCTTGACGGGGATAGTGCGCTGATGTTTGAGGTCGCGAAGAGTCGCGTCAATACGAATCTGATCGCCGAACTTGGCGTATTGTCCCCAAATCACAGTGTCGGCATTGCTGAACTCGGCGATGCGCCCCACCGTTGCCGGATCGATCGTGGTGTCCGGAGTGACTCGCAAGTCAGACAGCACCTGATGGACACGGTCTGGCGAGATCGTACGTAAATGCGCTGATTGGCCGACGTCAGTGGTCAACATGTCGGCCAAACTGGTTCCCAGCCAATCCATGCGGCTATCGCCGGAACCATTGCGAAATGGCAAAATTGCGAGCGATACGTCCGGCGCAGCCGGAGCGGTGGTCGCGGGCGTTTCTGTTTTATGCGGCAGCTTTGTAACTAGCGCCCAGCCTCCGAGGCCCAGCGCCAATGCCAGCGCCGCCGCAATCCACGTCCAGGGAACGCGCTGAGAGAACGCCGTCTGCGTAACAACCGGCTGGGTCATAACGGAGGCCGAACTTGGGCGCTTTCCCTGCACGGCGTCAAGATCCGCAAGAATTTCCTGCGCGCTTTGATAACGCAGGTCCAACTCGCGCTCCAGACACTTTCCGACAATGTCGCTTAATCCCTTAGGGACAGAAGCATCCAACTCCGACGCGGGAACCGCGCGTTGCTGATTGCGCAACAGCAAGCTGCCCATCGCGGAGTCAGCTTTGTAAGGCGTTTCGTTAGTAAGCAATTCATAGAAGATCAGCCCGATGGCAAATAAGTCTGAGCGTGCGTCCAGGTGCTTCCCCATGCATTGTTCCGGGGACATATATTCGATGGTTCCCATCAAGGCGCCGGTCTGGGTCATCCCTTTTGACTCTATGGAACGGGCCAAGCCAAAATCCATGACCAGGATTCGGCCGGCTTTGTCGCACATAATGTTTTGCGGCTTTAAATCGCGGTGAATGACGCCCACGCTGTGTGCGGCGTCCAGCGCCAGGCACACTTGCCGGATTATCTCGACAGCTCGTTCTGGCGGTAGTTTGCCCTGGTCCTGCAGCATGCGGCGAAGGTCGCAGCCCTCGATAAACTCCATGGTAATAAATTTGACGTCATCGGCTTCGGCAAGATCATAAATTCTAATGACGTTCTTGTGAGTGACCTGGTGGGCTGTTAACAACTCCTGTTTGAATCGCGCCAGGATGGCGGGATCCGAAGCGAGGTCCGAACGAATCAATTTGAGCGCTACAAATCGATTCAATTCGCGGTCGGAGGCTTTATAAACCGCGCCCATTCCGCCCTCGCCCAACAACTCAAGGATTTCGTAGCGGCCACCAATAACTTCGCCGGACTGTAACTTCGTGGTAGTGCGTGGGCGAGGAGAATGAGGAGTTGGCGTGAATGATTGGCCAGCTAAGGTCGCACCGTCTAAAGGTTGATCCCCGGGATCGAGTGGTGGGTGCGCAGAGCTGCGGATATCGCTGGAAGAGCTCTCGCCCGCAAATGGCGCACGTGTGCCTGGAGAGGCCGGAGTGCCAGGCTTCTCCTCGTGACCCGGGCGTAATTTAGGGTCGTCCATACTTAGCTGCTATTGGCTAAACGTGTTGTATGCCGCCCAAAAGTGCGGCCTCTTTGGCGTGGATTATATACCGACATCCAAGGCGATTTGAACGTTTTTGAGGAGAGGCTGAATAATCGTAACCCCGCAGTTATAGGAGCGAGGGCGAGTGAAAGCGCTTGGAATCGAACTTGAAAGTGACCAGGCCGTCGCGGTAGTCGATCTTAATCTCCAGCATTTGCAGCATTTCGAAGCCGTACATGCCGGATATTTCTGTTTCGGCGTCGTTACTCATGTTGCTCATATCCAGGCACAGTATCTCGTTCATTCTTTGCCGGTAGCCCGAGAACTGCAGGATTACGTCTTGAGCCCGGTATACTTTTTTAACTTCGCCACTGATTCCTTTTATCCTGACGGCGTCGGTTACCCCAACCTTGCCAACTGTTCGAGCGAAATCCAGCGCGATCAAATTACTGAATGAGCCGGTATCAATCAGAAATAGAACTGGCCCCTGGTCGTTCACCTTGGTGGGCAGCAGTAGAGCGTGACCGATGCGATAAACCTGCGAGAAGGATTTCATTTCCGGAGCTACATATTTGTCGTGGGGTTGACGGGTCAATACCGCTCCAGAATCGAGTGCCGCGGGCGTGGCAGGCTGCGAAGGATCTTCGGGTAGTTGGCTGAGCCTGACGGTATGATTGGGAAAATCCAGATCGACGAGAAAATCCGAAAAAAGGTTGGCGCCCAGCAATCCATCTTCTGAATCGGAGAAACGCTTCTCCATAACTTCCACGTAGCAATCGTGAAATTCAAGGTCGCCAATCCTGATCGAATCGGCGTAGCCCAGATAGCCGGCTTGATCTCCGCTGTCCCCGATTCCACCGAATTTGTTATCGATTATTTTGTGGACTCCCGCTTTGTCGGCGATTCGTTTGCTGATGAGAATTCCACCGGCGCCAGTGTCCAGCAGGAGCGTGGAGGGTGTTCCATTTACTTTCACAGGCAAGCCATACCCACTGGAATTTCGCGCGTCGTGCATGATGGGCAGCAAATCCGTATGGGTGTTTTTGACGGCGTTCGGCAGCCGGCAACCTCGCGTGGGTTGACCGGCAATTTCTTTAAGCCTGGCAAGGCGTTTTTCGTTCTCAGTTCGGATGGCAGGGGCCAGTTCTTTTGCGTCGAGGCCAGTCTGGAGTTCTTTAATTTGCTCCTCCAGCCCCAGGGAAGCCATCCACGCTTGCCGAATGTCCGGGTCATCCGGATTCAACTGATGCGCCCGATCAATCAGCAACTTCTCTTTCTTGTGATAAGACGAAGCGCGCATGACTCTGGCCATGCCGTAATACGCGCGCGCGTCAGAGGTATTTGCGACTACCAGTTTGCGGAATTCGTCGGCGGCTTCTTCAATTTTTCCCTGGCGAAAATAAACTTCGCCCATCGCGATGTGCGTGGCCGCGAGATTAGGGCCCAGCTCGATGCCTTTTTGCGCGGCGGCCGCGGCATCCGCAACTCTCTCTTGCTTTAATGCGACCCGCGCAAGGCCGGCATAAGCCGTGGGTGCGTTGAATCCAGCTTGAATTACTCGCTTATATTCCGCGATGGCGTCGTCATACTTTCTGTCACGGTACAGATGCATGGCTTTGGATACCGAAGGAGGTTCGCTGGGGAGAATGGGGCTCGTGGAATTTGCTGTGGCGACCGAAGCGTTGGGTTCAGTTGTTGGCGTGGGCGCCTGCGCCATGGTCCGTGCGAAAGAACCGAACAAACAACAAACCAGCAAAGCCGAGTAAAACTTCGAGAATGGACGCAAAATTGGCCCCCCGGGTTCGCACTCGCTTCGGAATTCAAAAAAGCCGCGCAGAGTCTGTTCTTAAATTTACATTTTGTCAATTATTGAGTCTAGCAATGGGAGCAATCGTCCGAAATCGAGAATGCTCGACGGGTGACCTATGGATTAAGGGGCATCGGGATGACTGTCACGCCGCCTTTGTTGGATCCGCCTGTATCAAAAACTCTGGTGAACCAGGCGTGCGCGCAAGGCAACACGGATGAATTTCAGATGCACTGGTTAGCTTTGTTGGACCATTCCAACTGCACAGTGTACTGACCAACTTTTTTGGTTTTCCAGGCGCAAATGTCGCCAATTTCACCATTGGAGTCGTCGTACCAACCCTGACCGGGAATTGGATCGGTAATGGCTTCGCATAATTCGTGCGAACTTGTAGAGGTCAGCGCATCAAAGGGTTGCAAACCTCCGGTGCAACCTGCGCATCCGGGATACGGCATGACGGCGTAAAAAATCTGGCCGTTGATGTCATTGTGATATCCGCAGAACGCCTGGCAGGAAGCCGAGCCGCCCTGCACAACCTTTACTCCTTCCGGCATAAAGACAAAGTACAAAGTGTTCGCGCCTGGTTGGGGGAAGGCACTATTGGAGGCGATGGCGTTTTGGAGTTCGCTTTGGATGGTTGTGTCGTTCACGGAACTCGCAGACGGTGGCGTGATGACGGTGGTACCGGTGCGCTTGCCGTGGGAAATTTTAAAACTACCCACGTTGTACTCCGCCAATTGATCGATCAGCGCGCTGGTCAGAATGTAATCGAAAAAGGCATTCATATTATTCAGCAAGGTAATTTGCGGAGCGGAGTTCCAGGTGCTGCCCCAAAACACGGTGAAAACCTCGACGGCGGATA
Source organism: uncultured Acidobacteriota bacterium (assembly GCA_963733775.1). Lineage (GTDB taxonomy): Bacteria > Acidobacteriota > Terriglobia > Acidiferrales > UBA7541 > Acidiferrum. Next base: position 848,202 of record CAVTEE010000010.1, read on the forward strand.
GTAAGGGACCATTGCGATAGGTAAGCTGGGGCGCGGCGGCCTGCAGAGCTTGAGGGTGATGCAACGGGACGATGCGAATCGCGTCTGTATGACCAGCAGAATGAGCAGAGTGAGCAGAATGGCGAACCGGTGATTTTTTTTGAGTGGCCATGAATCCTCCTTGCTGGGGAATTCCAGTTTAGGACGGATGGGCCGCCCGGTGAATAGTACTTTTGAACTTCGGAGTCGGAAGAAATGGTTAACTACGTTTAGGTTGTGGATCGGAAGAGTAAATTACGTTCGTGCCGACGGGATCGATTCACTTCTGAACGCTGATGGTGGTCCAGGGATAGGCCTTCATGTCACGCAACTCGGATTTTTCCCAGGATTGTTCGGGGTGCTGCTGGAGGTGTTTTGCGGCCAGGAAATCCATCCCGCAGGCATGACCGGCGGCCGCAACAAATTCCATTTGCGCAGCGAGCTGCGTATCGGTGGCTTTGTTTTGCACGGCACCGGCGTTGCCGTACGGTTTTTGCCAGGAGCCCATGCCGCGGGACGAAAGTTCCACGTGACCACAGAGAGTGCGCTCGCTGGGTTCAGTTTTTCCGGTGAAGGAGTCCACGTGGTCGGCTAGAAATTTCTCGGCGAGGTTCACGTCGATCTTGCCTTTGTTTTCGGCCATCAATTGTTCCCAGCGGCGATGGCGCGCGTTGGGGCTGTTGCTCATGTCAGTAGTGGCAAAATCGGTTTCTTCCGCGGCCAACTTCGGCGCGATGGGGAAATTGGAACCAACGAAGTAGCCGTCGGTCTTGCGTTCCAGCGTTACGTTTTTAAGGCCGAGCTCGAGGCTGGCAATTTCGCCTTTATGGGTGTCGGCAATCAGCCAGTCGTTCGCATATCCACCGTTGTTGCCGTCGCGAAAAATGCGCGCCACATCGTCGATGGAAGACGAATATTGCATGGCTTTTCGCGCGCGCACGAATTCCGGTATGCCTGCAGTGTCAAAACCATGAAAACCGCTAATGGTTGTTTCGGTGATAACGATGCCGGCGGAGTTCACGCCGAAGTCATCACCGCTGTGAATGAGCGCGGGCAGGCCGTCCATAATAAAGTGATAGCCCTTCGCGGGAACAACGTCGAACACCATGGTCCAGCGGGCTCCATCGAGATAACTGGTCCAGTTATTGTGCGCGATCACCACGCGGCCATCTTTTGTGTAACTGCCTACCGCGACGAAAGCGCTGCAGTGGTCGGGGGCGGTTACGGTTGGCAATGATGCGATCTTGTGCGCCTTATCGAATTCCGCGACGTAATAACTCCACTCCATGGCGGCATTGAGCGCGACCACATCCCAAATGTCCACATTAACGCCGTGCGCGGTTGCGCCATCGGCGATGCCCTGCATCTCTTCGCGATACTCGGGTTCGACATGAGGCCAGAGCACGGTCTTGCCTGCTTCTCGCAAAAAATTCCAGTCCTTGCCGGTGTCGTGAGTGAGCTCGAGCTTGTATACGTTTTCGAGATCCTGAATTTCGGGAGCCAGCAGGTAACCGTGCTGGAATCCTATTTCTGCCGGAGAGCCTTCCAGATGCACGACGGTCCAGCCATTCACCGCGGGGCGGCGGAATGACCCTTTCAAGCGGTCGTCGGCATTCGGTTTCACGGTGGCCGCCGCCGCGACAAATAGGATCATGCTGCACACAATTACGATGGCTGCGGTTCGCCGCATTTGTACTCCCTGTTAGGGCTGCCAGGCGTGCGCAGCGATCAAATCTTGCGATGATGAAATGTATCAGACTTTACAAAATATTGGGAATCACACAATTTCCGATGGCACTCGGATTCACAGAGAGCAGGCCAGGAAATAATCTTATTCTGACGCACTCGCGAACCAGCTACACCTGGAGAACGTCGCCTTGGCGAGCGGCCATCTCGTAAAGCACCGGGTTAACGAAGAATCCGAGGAGCAACCGGGAAATCAGACCGGCGACCACTACGATGGCAAATGGTTTTTGCGTGTCGCTCCCTACGCCTGTGGACATCGCAGCAGGGAGCAGACCCAGGCAAGCGACTAATGCAGTCATCATGATCGGCCTCAGTCGTAACAACGATGCTTCCAGGGTGGCCTCGCGCACGCTTCGACCTTCAAGACGCAGCTTATTGATGTAGCTCACCAGGATGACGGCCGTTTCAACCGAAACGCCGAGCAGCGCAAGCAATCCTAAAACGCTGGAAACGCTTATGGGGGTGTGCGTAAGTTTCAGCGCAATCAGCGCACCGACCGGTTCGGTCAACACCACGCCCAGCGCGATGGTCAGTGGGAATTTAAAGTTACCGTAGAGCGCAAACAAAATAAGAAAAATTAGTAGCAGCGCGAGTGGTCCGATGATCAGAAATTGCGATTTGGCTTCCAGGAGTTCGCTATACTCGCCGCCCCAATCCAGCGTATATCCCGGGGGCAGAGACACGGCTTTACGCACCGCAGCCTGCCCGGAATTAACGATGCCTTCCAGGTTGCGGCCTTCGATAGAGAATTGAATACCGATGTAGCGCGAATTGTTTTCCCGATAAATGAACGATGCGCCGGTGGTTTGTTTAATGTTTGCGAGTTCGGCGAGCGGGATTTGCTGGCCGGCCGGAGTAGGAACGAGCAGGTTACTGATGTCGCCAGCGGTGGACCGGTATTGAGGCTCCATGCGAACAACCAGGTCGAACAATTTCTCCCCTTGAATAACCTGCGTCGCGGTTTGGCCGCCGACGGCTGCCTGTACTACCGCCTCAACGTCGGAAACGTTGATGCCGAAACGTGCGATCTTCTGGCGATCCGCATCGATCACCAGGCTGGGCTGCCCCAGTTCGCGGACGACCGTGAGCTCCTTGAAGCCTGGGTTTTTACTCAGCACGTTCTTGATCTCGACTGCTTTTTTCTCCAATACCTCCAAGTCAGGGCCGAAAATTTTAACCGCAAGAGCACTTTTCAGCCCGGTGAGCGCTTCATCGACCGCGTCTTCCGCAGGCTGCGTGTAATTAAAGATGACGCCTGGAAAGGCTTCGAGATGTTTCTCCAAGTCATCGGTAAGTTGTTGTTTGGAGTGAATGGAACCTTGCCTCCAGGACTTGTCATTGTAAGGTTTCAATCCAACATAAAATTCGCAATTGAAGAATCCAGTCGGATCGGTGCCGTCGTCCGGACGGCCCAGTTCAGAGCCCACCACGGTGACTTGCGGATATTTCATCAACAGAGCACGGACTTGCGGCGCGAACTTGCTGGCTTCTTCAAACGAAATGGTATACGGCATGGTGGCGCGCACCCACAACGCCCCTTCATCAAGATGGGGTAAAAACTCGCCACCAATAAAGGGCAACAACAGCAAACTTAATCCGAAGATCAGCACGCTCAAGCCGACCGTTGACTTGGGATGGTCCAGGCACCAGCGCAAACGCTTCCCATACGAGTCGCGAACCCATTCGAAAATGCGATTGGGTTTTTCCCGAACACCATGCTTAAACCAATAGGAGGCCAGCACCGGCACGACGGTAAGGGTTAGAACCAGCGCACCAACGAGCGCAAATGCCATGGTATCGGCCATGGGATGAAACAGTTTTCCGGCAGGCCCGGTGAGAGCATAAATAGGCAGGTATCCGGCGATGATGACGGCGACAGAATAGAAAATCGGACGATCCACATCGCGCGCGGCGATGAGGATCACCTCGTTTAACTTGTAGCTCTGGCCGCTGCGCAGACTCAGCTCGCGGTAAATGTTCTCAACCATCACGATGGTGCCATCGATGATGATTCCAAAGTCGATGGCACCAATGGAGAGCAGGTTGGCGGCTTCGCCGGTCAAATGAAGAAATATGAAGGCGAACAGAAGCGCGAGCGGAATGGTTAGCGCGGTGATAAGAGCCGCGCGGATGCTGACCAGAAAAAAGATCAGCACGATGAGAACAAGCGCCATTCCGCGAAGCAGGTTCCATTCGACGGTATCGGTGGTAACGCGAACAAGATCGCTACGGTCGTAGAACGGGCGCACTTTTACGTCCGCGGGCAGGATGCTGTGGTTCAGTTCCTCGGTTTTTTTCTCCACTCCGGCGAGGACGTTCTGGGGCTGTTCGTGAGTGCGCAAAAGAATGACGCCTTCAACGGCGTCATCATTTTTCTCAAAGCCAAAAATACCAAGGCGCGGTGCGTGGCCTATCTCTACTCGAGCAACGTCCTTCACTCGAATAGGAACGCCATTGGCGCTGCCCACCACAACTTCTCCGATATCCTCGGTGGACTTAAGCAGCCCAATCCCGCGTACGTAATAAAACTGACCGCCCTGGGAGTAAAAGCCGCCACCAGTATTGGAATTGTTGGCCGTCAGCGCACTGACGATCTGCACCACCGGGAGGTGGTAGCTGTAGAGCCTGGCGGGATCGAGCAGCACTTGATACTGCATCACCGTGCCGCCGAAGCCAGAGTCGTCGGCCACACCGGGAACGCTCTTGTAGACGCGCTCAATGATCCAGTCCTCGTATGTTTTCAACTCTTGCGGCGAACGGTCCGGACTTTCGAGCACGTAACGGTAGACGAGCCCGCTGGGGCTAAAAAGCGGGGCCATGGACGGAGTCACACCAGTAGGAAGTTGCGCGTCGCTCAAACGCTGGAATACCACCTGCCGCGCGAAATAGGGGTCAACCGTTTCATCGAAGGTCAATCGCAAATCGGAAAGACCGTAAAGCGAAATAGATCGCATCACTTTCAAATGTGGCGATCCGTTCATGGCCAGTTCCAGAGGCAGGGTCGTTAAGCGCTCGACCTCTTCGGCGGCATGCCCGGGCCACTGAGTAATCAGCTCCACAAGCGGAGGCGAGAGGTCGGGATAGGCGTCGACGGGCATGCGCTGAAACGAAACAGCGCCGGCAATGACGATCAGCACGGTGATCATGAGCACCAGGAAGCGCTGTTGTAACGCAAATTGGACGACGCGGTGGATCATCGGGCTCGAGTTCCTCGGAGGACTAGTGCTGTAAAGAATTCTTGAACTGCAGAAACAAGCTGCCGTCGCCGGCAATGCGCTGGCCTGATTTCAAACCGCTGGTGATTTGCGTGCGCCCATTGTGACTGTCGCCGACGGTTACGGATTGACGGGAAAACTGATTGGCGCTCGTCAGCGCGTACACGAAAGGCTGGTTTTCTGTGTCGCGAAGGACGGCGGCATCGGGAACGGTCAGAGCGTCAGTGATTTTTCCGGCTTGCACGGTGGCGTTCACATACATGTCTTTTTTCAGCTTCAGTCCCGGATTCGGCGTGACGATGCGGGCCTGCAGAGTGCGGGTGTTAGGATCGAGCGCAGGTGACAAAAAAGAAATTTTCCCGTGAAAGGTATCTGGATAGGCGTCCGTGGTGATGGCGACGTCGTCGCCCATGTGCACATACTGAAGATCGTTCTGGTAAACGTTGACCAGAATCCAGACGGTGCTCATATCCGAGATGGTGAAACATTGAGTAGTGTTGGCTTGCAGCAATTGACCAGGGCCCACTAATCGCTCGGTGATCTCCCCGCTGACGGGTGCGACAACCGTAGCCCGGGAGGTGAGTTTGGTTGGATTTTTCATGCTGCCTTCGGGGTCCTTAATGCCCAATACGCGCATGGCGTCTTCAGTGGATTGCAAATCGGCCTGGGCTGCGGCGCGATCGGACTCCGCTTGTTGCAGGTCGCGCTCGGCGATCGCATGATGCTCGAAAAGATCGCGGGAGCGCTGGTAGTTTTTATCGGCGAGCTGGAATGTGGAATGGGCCTTGATATAGGCGGAGCGAGCAACCGAAAAATCAGGACTGGAAACAACGAGCAAAGGCTGTCCCGCGCGCACCATTTCGCCGGGCGCCACCAAAATCTCCTGCACCGGGCCGCCCACGGCCGTCAATACCTGGGTGGTCTTGAATCCGTTGTACGCGACTGCTCCTGTGAGGCGGAGCACTCGAGGCAGGCTCGATTTTTCGACTGTGGCAATCTGAACGTGGGACATCTGCTCCTGCGGGACGCTGAAGAGTTCCGCAGTATCGGCAGGATGATCTCCCGCTGAATAAGAGGTCATCTTGGATTCGGATTCTCCGGACCGCGATCCGCATCCGGCAGCGGACAGGAGACATGCCAGGGCGATGGCAGAAAGGGCCTGGCTTCGAATGCGAGTTCTCATGGCAGGCTCCTGGTCCCAGTGGCTTCTCGGAGTTGCTCGACCGCGGTCATGTAGCTGGCGAGGGCTTGTCGATAAGCGACTTGGGTGGCGCGATAGCTCCTCTCCGCATCGAGAAAATCCAGGAGACTGGCGGCCCCTCGTTTGTAGGAATACTCGGTGATGTCTCTGGACTCTTTACTCTGATCGAGATAACCGCCGCGATAGAGTGAGATGATCTCATCGTTGGAATGCAACGTTTCGTAGGCGTTGTAAACATCCGAGAGCACTTGCTCGGAGGCTTCGTTGGCCTGCTCCTGGGATTGGGTGATGGCTGCGCGCGTGCGCGCAATTTCGCCCTGATTGCGGTCGAAGATGGGTAGGTCGATATTAAAAAAGAGCGCGGCGCTGTTGATTCCGGCGGTGTGGGTATAGTCGAGGGTGACATTCAAATCGCGTTTGCTGATGGCTTGTGCGAGGGCCTCCTGGCTGTGCGCCAGCGTAATTCCCTGTTGTGCGGCTTGAAGGTCGGGACGGGTGCGCAGTGCCAAAGCCTTCAAGTCGTCGACGCCCGCGTGAACGGGCTGGTAGTCGAGCTCCCCTTGGACGTCATAATTGTCGGGGACAGATTCATAACCGAGAAATTGGCGCAAAGCCACCAAGGCTTCGACCTTGGCAAGCTTGGCCGCGGACAAATCGGTCTGAAATTGCAACAGTTGCAACTTGATCTTAAGCAGGTCGCTCTCACTGATGTCGCCGTCTTTATAACGGAGCTCGCTAACCTTGACCGATTGCTGAAAACTGTCGAGATTTTGCTGAGCAAACTCCAGCGTGGATTGCGCCAGCAGCACCGCGATGAACTGCTGCGAAACATTGAAGGTAAGGGTCCGCTCGTTATCTGTGACTTGCGACCGGGTCACGGCGGTTTGAGCTTGTGCGGCTTGCAAGCGGTGTTGCCGCTTTTTGCCACGCTCGAACAAGTACCCGATGCCCAGATCAAATTGCGACTGGGTCGCCAGATAATTTCCGTTGAATTGTCCAGGATTAAATAGTGGGAAAAATTGGGAGTCAAAGGAGAGTACCGGATTGGGCCGCAGGTTCGCGGTAATTTCCTGCGCTTGATTTTGCAGAATTGTTGAACGCGCGGCGAGCAGTGCGTGGTTGTGCTGCAAAGCCATACGGATTGCGTCATCCAGTGAGATTCGCGTTGCCAACATCTGGGTCAGGTCCGCGCGCGGCGGCGGTACGACCGGCAGCGGCGGGGAGGGGTTCTGCTGGGCAGTCGCGACAGTCGCAATGGTGAGCGCTGTAGCGGCAAATGCCATGACTGTCCTCATTTTGAGTATTCCTCGGGCGCCGCTTCGAATCGGGGACGAATAGCCAGGTGAAGGGTAAATACAGGAAAGAGGCCTACCTTAACGCGTTGGAGGACCTCGAGGAGCAAGCAAAAGCGGAAAACTTTTGGACGGGGAAACGAATACAGATACGAGTTCGAGGCGGTTGACCAGATGCCCGACGGCTACGTTTGGTGAGGGGCTAGGAACTACCGATGCCGCCGTGGAACAGAGCGGACAGGGGTGTGAACTGGAAGGGAGACCTTGATCCGGGCAGAAATGAAGTTGCGCTCCCAACAATATAACGGCGAAAAATAGGGCCAAAAACGCAAATTTATACGGATGTCGAGGCATCTGCTTATTTAGATGGAGCTTAGGCAAAAATGGTGGTCAGGTCAAGCATTGCAGCGCGGAGCGGCACGACTTAGTACTAACGTCGGGAGCTAGCCCGCCATTGATCCAAAACATCGCATGATACTCAAGTGAATAGCCGGGCGATCCCTGTAAAGCAGGTTGGCTCCGGAATCGGTTATCGTTGATTAGCCAGAATCCGCAAATCCGGCTCGACTGTTAAGGGTTAAAGAACGCTAATGTGGACGACCACAAAAGTCATAAAATCAGCCAAGGTCGGATGGCTCGCGGCCTACGATCTGAAACGGAGGACACGATGTCCAACAGCATATCGACCTTGCTGCTTCGTAATTTGAGCGACGTATTTGGCGAAAATGACCCAGTGCGCCGGCGTGCTGCAATCGATGAGCTCTTTCATGAAGATGCAGTATTCTACGACCCAAAAACCGTGCATTTCGTGGCCGAGACGAGATTAATCGCATTGCTGGTGTGCTAAAAGCAACACATCCAGATTTCAAATATCAGCCCCTCTTCCCTCCCGAGGAATCAGGTGATGGCGGACGGATTCGATGGGTATCGGGCGCCCCCGGCAAACCACCAGCTTACGCGGGAACCGATTTTATCGTCGCCCGGAATGGCCGCATTGCTTCCCTCTATCTCTTTTTCGACAATCTTCCTTAAAGCAAAATGGGCCACCTCAATGAGATCGCTAACCGCGTTGGGCCAATTTGGTATTTCTATGACACAATGCCCATAAAATCCGTGCCAAGCGCAAAGACCAAGGCCAACAGCGCATATGCGCAAAGAATTGATCGGGTCATTGACTATCTTCGCGGGAATCTGCATCGCCCGCTGAAGCTGGCTGAGCTTGCTAATGTTGCTTGCTTCTCGGAATTTCACTTCCATCGGGTTTTTACAGCGGTTTCTGGCGAAACCCTGAATAATTTTACGAATCGGCTTCGGATTGAAAAGGCCGCTCGTCTTCTTCGTTATTCCGACCAAAGCCTGACCGATATAGCCTTAGAGTGCGGTTTTTCGTCATCGGGCGCGTTTTCACGTGCCTTCCGATCCGGCTACGACACTTCGCCAAGTCAGTTTCGAAAAAGCGGCGAGATCAAAAAGAGCAAGATTTGCAAAGAACTCTTCCCGAAAGAGGAATATGGTCTTCCCATGAGCGCGGAAGAAAAGAGAGCTGCTTTTCCAGTGAGATTGATCGACATTCCCGAAAGGCAAGTCGCCTATATTCGGGTTACGAATGCCTTCGAACTGGACAGAGTACTTACCGCCCTCAAGACAGTGATCGAATGGGCCCAATCCCAGGATATTTTTTCGCAAGGAATTCTTTTCGGAATGACGGTAGACGATCCACACGTGACCCCAAAGCATCTTTATCGATATGAGGTCTGTCTTGCGTCGTCTTTTCCTTTCGAGTGCATGGACGGAATGTCGAAAATGAAAATGCCAGCCATGCGATACGCCGCCATAAAGGTTTCCGGCGATATCCATAAGGTAGCAACGGCTTGGGACTACCTTTACAGAGATTGGCTTATCAACAGTGTCCACGAGCCCGAGCATGCGCCAGCACTTGAGGTTTTCTTAGACAAAGAAAAGGCGACGGATTGGTCGCATTTTGAATTGGAACTTTGCCTGCCGGTTCGGAAACTGGCAGAGATGAGGAGTTTGAACTCTGGAAGCCGAAAATCTGGGATGATCGAAATAAAGGACAATAGACGAGCTACTGCTTGAGGGAGGAACTTATGATCGACGGAATTGGCGGCGCCTTTCTGTTTTCTAACGATACAAAGAGATTGGCAGCTTGGTATCGCGATTACCTCGGAATAGTTCCTGAGGGCGAAGATACTGAGCGCAGTTCAATTTATGCATCGTTCGAATATAGGGATCTTGCAAACCCGGAGATCAAGCGAACGATAGCGTGGGCGATCATGCCCACGGATCAAGACATCAAGGATAAGCCGCGAACGGGTAAGATTAATTACACAGTGAAGAATATGGGAGAAGTCCTCAGCCATCTTAAGAGTAAAGGCGTGGTAATCGAAAAGACCGAGGAATATCCCTCAATGGGGACGTTTGCGTGGCTTAAAGATCCAGATGGCAATCCGATCGAGCTTTGGGAGCCATCCAAAGAGTGAATAGAAATCCCTAATTTGCGAGTCCCAATGGCCGTCCTCCAGGCCCCTGCTGTCCCGCCCGCATTGCCAGGTCTTGCTGCCGCAAAGCAATTCACTTGCCTGCTTTCCTCCCTACTCCACAAGGCGATATTCGAAGATTCTTCTGCTCCGCAAGGGTCTCCGTGAATTTCGCCTAACTGGTTTGGAAAGAATGGCGGGGACGAGGTACTCGAACCCGCGGCCCGCCGTGGAAGGGCCCGCCCGCGGCTTCTTCGGTGGCGGATAGCCTCGCGGTAAAATACAATGCGCCAAACCTTATGAATGACCTGCTCGAGCTGCGCGGACAATTTCCGATACTGGAAAAATCGACTTACATGATCAGCAATTCGCTAGGCGCCATGCCTCGCGCGGTTTATGACAGCGTCCGCGGTTACGCCGATTCGTGGGGGAACCGCGGGATTCGCGCCTGGGAAGAGGGCTGGTGGGAGATGGCTGTCGGCGTGGGCGACAAGATCGCACCGCTGATTGGCGCCGGACGCGGCGAATTATCGCTACACCAGAACGTCACGATTACGCAGGCGATCATCAGTTCGTGTTTCGATTTTCGAGGTGCGCGAAACAAAGTTGTGATGGTGGAGCAGGAATTTCCATCGGTGCAATATTTTTATAATGAGCAGCGCCGCCATGGCGCACGGATCGAAACGGTAGGCAGCGCGGATCCCATTCGCGTCGATCTCGAAAAATTACTGAGGGCGATTGATGAAAATACGCTGCTGGTGCCGATTTCGCAGGTATTGTTTCGCAGCTCGTACATCGTAAATGCGCGCGCCATCATTGAACGCGCGCATCGAGTTGGCGCGTACGTGATACTCGACGTGTTCCAGGCCACGGGGGCAATACCGCTCGATGTAAAGAGTCTGGAGGTGGATTTTGCCGTGGGCGGCGTTTTGAAATGGCTGTGTGGCGGCCCGGGCGTGGCGTATTTGTATGTACGCAAGGATCTGCGCGCAAAATTGAGACCGGCGTTGACCGGATGGCTGGCCCACCGGCGCCCTTTTGAATTTGAAACCGGCGCGATCGACCGGCGTGAAGATTCGTTTGGGTTTTTGAATGGAACGCCGCATATTCCGGCGCTCTATGCCTGCCAACCGGGGCTGGACATTATTAATAAGGTGGGAGTCCGCGCCATTCGAGAGAAGTCACTGCGCATGACCACGCGGATTCTGGCAGGGGCAAAATCACGCGGCTGGCACGTGAATACTGCGGAAGACCCGGCGGAGCGCGCTGGAACCGTGTCGGTGGAATGTCCGCATGCGGCCGAAGTGTGCCAGGAATTGGTGAAGCGAAATATTCTTGTCGATTATCGCCCGAAAGCGGGGGTACGCATTTCACCGCATTTTTACAATACGGAAAGCGAGTGCGATTTTACGCTGCAACAAATGGATGAGATTGTGGCGAACCTTGACATGCAGAATTCCGGGGCCAAGGTGTCGCAGGATTCCCGATAATGGGCGAAGCCAACTTCGATCTGTCCATCATTATCCCCTCCTACAACGAGGAGGCGCGCCTGCCGGGAACATTGCAGCGCATTGCTGAATATCTGCCGACACTGAGAATACGTACGGAAGTGCTGGTGGTGGACGACGGGTCGACGGACCGCACCGCGGCAGTAGCGGAATCATTTCAGGGGAAACTAACGGGGCTTCGGGTGCTTTCAAACGGCACCAATCGCGGAAAAGGTTACAGCGTGCGACACGGCATGCTGGAGGCGCAAGGCGACATGGTGCTCTTCACCGACGCGGATCTTTCCGCACCTATAGAAGAGACGGAAAAGCTGCTAAGGCCGCTAAATAATGGCTACGACGTGGCCATCGGATCGCGAGCCATGGACCGGAGTTTGATCAGCACTCGTCAATCGATTTTCCGTGAAACCGCCGGCATCATCTTCAATAAACTTGTGCGCATGGTGTTGCGCTTGCCGTTTGTGGATACACAGTGCGGCTTCAAAGCTTTTCGTCGGGAGCGCTGCCGGATTATTTTTGAGCAACAGCGCATTGAAGGATTCGGGTTTGATCCGGAATTGCTGTACCTGGCGAGACATTACGGACTGCGAGCGATCGAAATTCCGGTGCGCTGGGGTCATTCCGAAGCTACGAAAGTCAACATGCTGGGAGACAGCCTCAAAATGTTCGCGGACATCTTTACCATTCGCTGGAATTCGATGAGCGGACGGTATGCGCGGACGACGCGGAAGGTGGCAGCGGCCTGAGGTACTTTGCGCCATAAAGTACTTGACAGACTCTGGTGGGCCTGCTAGTTTTGCTTGCAATATTGAAGGTGTGGAGATTGACTGTGCTCGAATTGGTTACTCGGAGTTTGTCATGCTAAAGACCAGCTCCGTTCCCGCTCCCAGAACCGGTCCCATTCCTATCGATGCACGGGCGGCCGACCATCTTCGCTACATACGCGAAACCATGGAATCGGCGGCGGAATTCACCGCGGTTCCCGGATGGGGCGGCGTGGCGATGGGGATCACCGCGGTGATTGCGGCGGGCATCGCTTCCTTGCAGAGCACGCCGCGTGCGTGGTTTGGCGTTTGGCTGGTGGAAGCGTTTATCGCGGTGGCCATTGCGGCCCCGGCGGCAGCTACAAAAGCCCATCGCGCCAACTCAAAACTGTTCTCGGGTCCGGGCCGAAAATTTCTTCTCAGCTTTGCGCCTCCGATTATCGTCGGCGGCTTGATGACTTTTGCGTTTTACAGTTCGGGATCAATCGCGATGTTGCCAGCCGTCTGGCTGCTGCTGTATGGCGCAGCGGTAGTGACGGGTGGCGCTTTTTCTGTGCGGGTTGTACCGGTGATGGGGCTATGCCTGATGGGCCTGGGCGGATGCGCGTTGTTCGCGCCATTGGCTTGGGGGAACTACTTCATGGCCGCGGGCTTTGGAGTAGTGCAAATCGCCTTCGGCATATGGATCGCCCGTCACTACGGAGGGTAACGATATGGCTAAATCTTCTGCAGTTCCTCAAGACCGTGTGGCACGTTCCAGGCCGCGCGAGGATTCGCCGGCGACGGTGCGGGAACAAAACCGCGAGGCGGTTTCGCCGGATCTAGACCGGCTGATTCACGAGCGCATCCGGCTGGGTATCGTAAGCGCGTTGGCGGTGAACCGTTCGTTGACCTTTAACGAATTGAAAGCGCTTTTGAAGACCACGGACGGAAATTTGAGTGTGCATGCGCGCAAGTTGGAAGAGGCCAGCTACATCGTGTGCAGCAAATCCTTCGACGGGCGCTTACCTAAGACGGAATACCGGCTGGCTGGAGCCGGGCGGAAAGCGCTGGAACGCTACCTGAATCACATGGAAGCATTGATCCGGGCCACGCGGGAGAAATAAATACCGAACTGTCGTGCGCTTATTCTTTTGGTGTGTGGATTTACTTTGTATCACAGAGTAGTTTGCACTGACTAAATTGTGAGCGAGGCGGCGATGTCCTCTTTAACTTCGATTGAAGCAGGCTCCAACACCCGACCGAACAGTGGCGGGATCCATGTGGCCATCATCTCGGATGGGAATGGGCGATGGGCTACCAGCAAGGGGCTTCCTCGATCAGCCGGCCATCGTGCTGGAGCGGAAACCGCGCGAGAGATTATCGAGGCTGCGCCCAGTCTCGGCATTGACACTTTGACGTTATTCGCGCTGTCGTCCGCCAATTGGCAGAGGCCCACCCAGGAGATCGCTGGCATTCTGCGTCTTCTGCACGAATATTTGCTGACCGAAACGTCGCATTGCATGGATCAAGGAGTGCGTTTGACGGTGATCGGACGGCGCGACCGCTTGCCGATTAATTTGCGGCAGGCGATTGGGGACGCGGAAGCCGCGACCGCGGGAGGCAAGCGGTTGCACCTTCGCCTGGCTATCGATTACTCCGCGCGGGAGGCGATTTATCACGCGGCTTGCCGCTTTTACAAAGTCACGGAATTGTCCTGCGAAGCTTTTGGAAAGATTCTGGTGGACTTTCGGGGAGGATCGACGGACGTGGACTTGCTGATCCGCACCGGCGGGGAACAAAGGCTTTCCGATTTTTTGTTGTGGGAATGCGCCTTCGCGGAATTTGTTTTTCTTCAAAAACGCTGGCCGGATTTCACCGCCAGCGATCTGCACATGGCGGTGCAGGAATTCACCAAGCGCGAACGCACGCGGGGAACGCTGCCGGCTGCGTAACCTACGATCTTTCACCTGCGCGTTGGCCCGCGCGATCCATGTCGAAAGCTTTATGCAGGATGCGCAAAGCCGTTTCGGTCAAACTAAAGCGGTCTAGTTCTTCTTCGCGCGCAAATACCACATCGGTGACGTCGCTCGCGGCGGCGTGCTCCCCGCTGATGCGCTCGCAAAGATAATCAGCGATGACGTAATGGAAACGCGGCCGCTGCCCGTCGTCGCTACCGCGACTTTCTCCTTTCGGCGCGTACACAATTCGCTCGAACACCTCGATCAGCTCGAGCACCCGGACCTGCAAGCCGGTTTCCTCGAGTAGCTCACGAGCAACACCCTGCTCCAGGGTTTCTCCCAATTCAAGCATGCCTCCGGGAATGGACCATTCGCCGCGCAGGGGCTCGCTGGCGCGCCGGATCAATAAGGCGCGGCCCTTATCGATCACCACACCACCCACACCAACCAGGGGACGCTCAGGATATTCGCGGGAAGAGGCCATTATTAAAGCGGGAACGGATTACCGGGGCACATTTCGTGCCCAATTTTTTCCGCACATGTACAGTACCTACACGGTTGACTTCATACTGCGGAGTATATAATACGCTGACGGCAGTAATGCGGGCTTCGCGGGCTGCCGGGCTAACAAATCGATGGAGGATGGAGCCGTGATTCGCTGCCCCGAGTGTGCCACCGAAATAGATGTGGATGAAGACGAAGTAGAAGAAGGCGAGATTCTCAGCTGCCCGGAGTGCGAATCGGAGCTGGAAGTCTCGCAGACCCACCCGGTTCACCTCAACATCATCTCCGATGATGAGGAAGAAGACGATGAGGACGATGAAGAAGAGGGAGTCGAGGTCGCCGAAAACGGAGACTTACTCGATGAGGAAGAAGAAGAGGAAGAGTTAGACGAAGAGTGAGCGCGACTTTCGCAGTGTGGCATCTTCAGTGGTTGGGCCATCATCCAAGTACGCGGAGGAAGTGATGCATCGCAAACGGTGTGTCACCATACTCGCGACTCTATCAATTACTGCCTGCCCGCATCTATTTGCCGGACAGGATGCGCCGACACCGGCTGGGACCGCTACGCAGCCCGCCGCTTCCGAGTCTTCATCGGCGCGAAAATCCAAACACAGTCATGCGGGCGATTTGGTAATTCGTGGAACGGTTTTCGACGAGCGTGGGCTGGCGGTGCAGGGCGTTAAACTACGAATCCGCAGGGCCGATCAAAAGAAACCCCACTGGGAGACGTATACGAATTCTCGCGGAGAATTCGCAGTGCGCGTACCTAAAGGGCCCGATTACGAGATCGCCGCCGAGAGCAAAGGCTTCGCCAAACAATCCCAGGCGATAAATGGGCAATCGGAAGAGAACGTGGTGTTACATATGCAGCGGATCAGCGGGGGTAAAAAATGAAAAGCGCGCGGCAGTTGGTTGGACTGGTGATAGCACTGTTATTGTTTGTTTCGTTCGCCAGCGCTCAAGAAGCCAAGCACGAGTCGCAACTCCGCAGCGTTCACGGCATTGTTACCGATAAAGGGGACACGCCAATACCTACCGCAGTAGTGTTCCTGAAGAATACCCGGACCAACGCGGTGCGCAGCTACATCGCGGACGAGACCGGGAATTACAGGTTCAGCGGCCTGGATCCCAATACCGACTTTGAACTGCACGCCGAAAAGGATGGCGCCAAGTCTCCGACGCGGACGATTTCGGCCTTTGAAAGCCGCAAAGAACTTGTTGTGAACCTAAAGCTCGATACCAAGAAGAGCTGATAAAGATAAAAGCGCGCTGAAGATTCCGGCGCGCTTTTTTGTGTCTGAAATGGATTACTTGCCTACTGCGGTGGTTGGTCGCCCGACTGGCCGCCGATCCTGGTGCCAATCACTTCCCCACTGACGATAATTTCCACGCGGCGATTTTTTTGGCGCCCGGCTGCGGTCGAATTATCGGCGATGGGCATTCCTTCGCCAAGGCCGGCGGCGGTTACGGAATTCATGTCCACGCCTTGCTGAACGAGATAATCACGCACAGTCATGGCGCGTTGCTCAGATAACTTCTGATTGAATGCGGCCGTGCCGGTGGAATCGGTGTGTCCCTCGACGGTCAGTTTCAATCCCGGATAGGCGAGCACGATGCCGGAAAGCTTAGCCAAGGCCTCGCGCGCGGGCGGGCGCAAGGTGTATCTTCCGGTGTCGAATAATACGTCGCCGATATTAACGACCAAACCGCGCACGGTGTCGCGAGTTTCGAGAATGCGATTAAATTGTTGAAGGAGCTTGGCACGTAGTTCCTGCTTGTCGCGTTCGGATTGCGCGGCCTGTTGTTGGGCGAGCTGAGCCTGCTGCTGAGCTTGTTGGGCTTGCGATTGGGCATCCTGAGCTTGCTGGGCGGATTGCGCGGCTTGTTGCGCGGCTAAAACGGCCTGCTCGCGAGCCTGCTGTTCCTGCAGCATGGCGGTTTTACGCTGCGCATCAGCCTCAGCACGAGCCTTGGCTTCTTGCGCTGCCGCTACTTCTGCTTGCAATTGCTGGCGTTCCGCTTCCGCGCGGCGCTGAGCTTCGTCTTCCTGAGCGGCCTTGGCGCGGTGGGCTTGCTCGTCTGCTTCGCGCTGTTGTTGCGCGACGCGCTCATCTTCCTGGCGTTTTACGGCGACGTTGCGCGCGTCTTCCGCGTCCTGGACCGCTTCTCTTGCGGCGGTCGGTACGGCCTTGTGTTGCTTGCGTAGCTGATAATCCTCGGCTCGCCGCATGGCGTCTTCCGCTTTGGCCCAAGATTCTGGGGCGTATTGAGCGGCTCCCTGGGCTTTGGCAATACGCATGGCGTTGCGAGCTTCGTACAACGAGAGCGGAGCGCTGGCATCAGTAGTGAAACGCTCCAGACGCATATCGTCGTAGGTGCCGCGCTTTAAGAGTTCAAACTTGGCGTCAACGGTGCTAACGGAGCCCTTGGTGTCGCCGCGCACAATATTTTCAATGACCACCACTTCGCTGGGAAAACTGACTGCGAAGTAAGGCTCGGCGGTGACAATCATGGCGAAGGTTTGGAGGTTGGTGGTGACTGCAAGCTTGCTCTTGCTGCCTTCGAGGACGACCTCGCCCAAATTGTTAGGGGCGCCCTCGGGCGAAATGGCCCATAGAACATAGGTTAAATAGGCTGAACCAAAAGTGGACGGTAGTTCGAGATTGTCGAACTCGGCTCTAATTGCCACGCGCCCGCCCTTGGCCTGAATGTCGGCTTTTCCTTCGGCGCGGGGCATGAGCGGCGTACCGCGAAAATCGATCTTGGTGGACGCCCTGTCGCGGTAATTTACGGCCTGAACGGTTCGCGACACGCGGATATTTATGAGCGATGGCGACTGCGAATCGCGGGTACGTTCGCGCTGTTGCGGAACGGCGCAGGCTGAGAACACAAAAAACAGGCCCAACGCTGAGGTGTAAAGAAATTTGATCATACTTCCTCAATTCTCTTGAGAGTCAATTGCGTAGATAGGGTAGATACATCACCCGGCTTGTGATTCTATCCCGCACACAAATGGTGCCTATCGGGGGAAGACCGTATAACGCGGAGGAATGGCGCGGTGTTCCGTGAAGACCAAAGTTCTTTGGTGGGCAGCCCGGAGATACCGGATGAATTATTTATCCGGCTCGGTGATTTTGAGCGTCTGGTTATCCGTCAGGCCTTTGCGGAGGACTTGTTTACGGCCAGAAGGCCACGCGACTTCGATGCTGTCGATTTTTGAAATATCGCCCAGACCGAAATACAAAGGCAGAACGCTTTGCGACAAGTAACCAGATTTGCCGTCGTTGTAGCGAGTATAAGTTTGTCCGCCGCTGTGCACGCGAACGGTGGCGCCTAAGCCGTTGCGATTGGATTTGGTTCCGACCAGCACAACTTTAAGCCAATGGATTTTTTTCTGTTGCGCCAGATCGCTGATCAACACCATGGGCTCGGAGTTGAAGTCGTTGGTGACAATGTCCAGGTCGCCGTCGTTATCGAGATCAAAGATTACGGAGGCGCGGCTGGATTTCGGACCCGAGACGGTCACTTTTTGCGTCTGACCCTGGCAAACGGCCTGCCCCAAAGGGCCTAAAACTGCGGGGTTGGTGCAATCCATGACAAACCACGGAGTGTAAGGCGTTTGACGGGGCTCCACGCCTAGCAGGAATTCGGAATCAAGAAATTTTGCGCCGCGATTGTTGAGCAAAACGGAATTGATCCCGTAGCGGAAAGGGAAATTCATGCCCGCGGTGATGAAAATATCTTCATAACCGTCGGCGTTGAGATCCGCGACGCTGAAACCCCAGGGCCAGAGCTGCTCGACTCCCATTTTGTCGGAAACCTCTTCAAACTTACCGTCGCCCAGATTGTGGTACAAGGAATTGCCGAAGATAAATTTAGCGGCGGGGGCACCGAGCGCGTCATCGGGCGCGGGAGAAGTGATTTTTTCTTTTTCGTGCTCGGGGCTCTGCTCCTGCATCATGTCGGAGTGCATGTCGGTGACCAGCAGATCCATGCGGCCATCATTGTCGTAATCAAAAACTTTCACTCCCATGCTGCCCCAGGAAGTTTTGGGGAAGTAGTTCTGGGTTTTCTCCACGAATTTTTTGCCGCCTTGATTTTCGAAATAATGTCCCGCGCCCTGCATATTCAAGAAATAAATTCCCGGGAATCCATCGCCTTTCAGGTCCGCGAAGGTGGCATCGCCGCACCAGCCCTTGGGATCGAGTCCGACTTCGGCGGTGACGTCTTTGAATTTATAGTGACCGAGGTTTTTATAGAGCACCGGATGCTCGAAGCGTTCGGGATGCAAGTGGCCGGAAAATGCGTCGCGCAGGCCAACGTAAGCTCCGTCGGCATCCTTTTGGTCAGTGGTGTAAACGCCGACATTGCAAACCAGCAGATCGAGCAGACCATCGTTGTCGTAGTCGAAAAAGAAAGAACCGGAGGAGTGGGACACGAGATCGAGGCCGGCTTCGTGAGTGATGTCCTTGAAATGGCCGTGGCCATCGTTTTGAAAAAGAACATTCCCTTCATTGACAGTGGTGACATAAAGATCCTGGTGGCCGCTATTGTCGACGTCGCCGAAAGAGGCGGTGACGCTGACGCGGCCTTTCATGCCGACGCCGGCTTGCTCGGTGATATTTTCAAATTTTCCATTGCCGAGATTGCGCCACAGTTCGTTGCCGCCGAGCTGGCTGACGAAGTAAATGTCGTAGAGTCCGTCGCCATCTACATCGGCGACGGCGATGCCGGTGCCATGGTCGTAGTGGACGGCCATGTAATCACTGGTGGAGTAGAGGGTGGCGTGTTCACGAAAAGTGATGCCGCTTTCCTTGAGTCTGTCGGTGAAATGAAATTGGTAAAACACCTTGAACTGACTAACAGAATCAAGTTGCGTCTTTTTGCGAGCCGCCAAGGCAGCCAAGCCGGGATCATTTTGGGGAAAGGGCACGACGGGAGGGGCGGTTTCCTGGGCCGCCAACAGGAGGCAGAGTGAACCGGCGAAAATTAACGCAAGCGCGGTACCAAGCAAAGAAGTGCGACCAAGCATGCGACCTCCAAAGAGTTTTGTCAGGCGTGAAAAAATCGCGGACCGTCACTGCAAAAAGTCACTACCGATCAAATTAAAATACGATTTCGATCGCGACACGTTCTTCGAGAAATGGCATTCCCCGAGCGTACCACTAGGTAGTGGGACGTGCTGCGAAGTTGTTGCGTTTCTATTTGGGCCATTCCAGGAGAAGGGATCGAGTGGTTTTCTTCTTATAGCGGTGCCGATTTCCGTGACGTGAAACGTGACGGCCTAGTTTTTATGGGCGTCCCATGGGATGCGGGACGGTCGCCTCGCGATTTTTCGCTTTCAACTCTCTATAAATTTGCAGTTCACGATCGGCATCGGCTGCGCGCGATTCCTTGCGGTACGCATTTTGCAGCTGGTAATGGACGTAGTCGGTCTGCGGAAGCGCGCGGGCGGCGGCCTCCAGATGTCCAACGGCTTCCTGGACTTTCCCGGCATCGAGCAGGAGCTTACCCAATTGATATTGGGCATTGCCGTTGTCGGGATGCGTGGCGATGACCGAGCGGAAAAGTTCGATGGCTTCGGATTGCTTGGCCTGCTGCATATAAATATAACCGAGACCAACTTTTGCATCCGCATCATCGGGATTCAAATTCAAGGCAGCGGTGAATTCCTCGATGGCTTGGTTGTCATGCTCCCAGCGGAGTTGTGCCAGGCCGGCGAAATAATGCGCTCTCTCAAGTGTGGGTTCGCGATCAAGAGCGCGATGAAACGACTGCACGGCGCGCGAATAATCGCCCATGTCGGTCCAGAGCTGACCAACGAGAACAAGGGCGTCGGGGGAAAGCCCGGAGTTTTCGTATTGCTCAAGAACCTGGGTGGCCTCGGCAAGTTCACCGAGGCGAGACAGAGAAGCAGCCCAAGCGTAGCCGAGCGTGGAATCCTGCATGGCGCGCTGGCCTAGAGGCGCGATGGTTTCCGCAGCTTCGCGATACTTGTCGAGTGCGAAATAGGCGGACCCCAGCATGGCACGCAAAGCGGAATTGCCTGGATCGGTGGCGAGAACTTGGGAAAGTGCGCGAACACATTCCTGGTAATTCTGCACGCGGAAAGCGGCTACGCCCAAGTTGCGCAGCAGGCCCGGAACCGCGGGATCCCAACGTTCCGCTTCCTGAAAGTGAGAAAGCGCGGAAGGATAGTCGCGGCGAATAGCCTCTGAGGTGGCAAGGTCGTTGAAACTGGAGCCCAAAATCAGCCGGAGCCGATTTTCCTCGGTAACAGCGGCTTTCTTGGTTTCTTCGGATAGCCCGGAGCGCGCCAGGACGGAAGGATCGAGTGGCGCAGTGGGGTCGACGGGCTGGGAAGAGATCCCTACCGCTTGGTCTTCTTGACTGTTGAGAAGCGCGACCACCGCAGCCGGCGAGACCGAACCCTCCTCGGAGGCCTTGCCGGCGACTTGTTGCTGGGCTTCTGCGAGCGACTGCTTCTGAAACTCGCGCGCCTTATCAAGGTATGGGGCGGCCTGGTCGGCACGGCCGCTGGAGGTGAGAATGCGACCAAGGGTTATGTAGGCGCGACGTATCTGGTAATTTCCGCGGGATTCGTCCGTGCCAGTGAGCTCGATACATTTGCGAAGGTAAGCCTCTGAGTGGGCAAGGTCTCCCTGAGAATAGGCGTTGAGTCCAAGAAAAAGCCAGGGCTCGGGCCAGGAGGGATCGAGTTCCGTGGCGATTTTCAGATGTACGTTGGCCTCGTCATAGCGACGGTCGTTTGAATCAAGATAGCCGAGAAAATAATTAGCCAAAAAGTCTTTGGGGTAATTGTTTATTTCGGTTACGAATTCCTGGCGAATTTCGGGAGTGTCGGTCCATTCATTTTTCCAGAGCAGCGCCAGGCCGAGAAAGTAGTGTGCGTGAGGCGTGCGGGTATCAAGGGCTACAGCCTTGCGGAGTTCCCGGATGGCATCATCCTGCATTTCAGCATCGCGATACGCGTGGCCGAAGAACACATGCAGAGAGCCAGAGTCGCCCATGGACGCAACGATGTTGTCGAAGACCTGGGCAGCTTTCTTTTTGCTTTCCGGATCTTTTAAATCCAGCAATGAGACGCCAAGGGCGTAGGCAGGTTCGAACTCCGGTTGGATCTGAACCACGCGCTCCAATGACTCCACAGCCTTGTGGTAATCGCGCTTCTTCATCCAGGCCTTCCCCTGGATATTGAAAGCGCGCGCATTGTTGGGATCGATCAGTAAAGCCTTGGAGGCTTCGACCAAGGAGTCGTCGGGGCGATTCATATATAAATAGCAACTGGCCAGACCCACGTGGGTTTCAGCAGCGTCTTCCAGTGAGAGCGAACGTTTGTAGAGGTCGGCGGCGTGGGGAAAGGCGCCTTCGGTACTGCGAATATTGGCCAATTTGCGAAATGCCAGCGCTAACACCTGAAAATTGGTGCGAGTGACGGCGGCGGGGTCGCCGGTGTCGCGGGCCGCTGCGGCTGCACGCAGGCGGTCCGGCAATTCATCGACGCGGGCCACGGCGGCGGAAGGTTTGGCGAAGGGTTGCTGGCTGGTTTGGGATGGTGATTGGGAGGATGCCGAGTCAACGAGGGCAAGTAAAAGAGGAACGATGGCCAGGCAACGAAGGCGAGCGCCCCAGTGAGCGCGCAAAGCGCAACAGAGGCTATCAGGGGTGATGGTCATGGTGGGCGTATTCTCTAACGATTTTAACAATAGACTCGCGGAACGCGGGTGAAATCTATCTGGAATCCAGGCGAACACAAAAAAAGACGGGGCCCATTTACGTCAGGCCCCGCCGAAAACATGGAACGTCGCAAAACTGAGTGGATCAGAAGGTTAACTTCAGACCGTACTGCAGTTCGCGCGCTGGTCTAGTGATGGTGGTTGAGCCGAAACCCTTGTTGGCGCCGCCGATCCCAGGGGTGGTGTTGCCGTAGGCGCTGATGACGTTGTTCGCCGGGCTGCAGGGCTCGTACAGGCCCTTGGCATTCTGTGCGCCGCAGTATACGCCGCTGCCGTTATAGAAGGCGCCCGAGCCGTTATTGCCTCCGGTGCCTTGAATCCAGGTGGCGTCAAAGTTCGGATGGTTGAAGGCATTGAAGAAGTCCATGCTGAAGCGCAAGCGGAACCTCTCCTTGATCTGCCAGTTCTTGGACAGCTCCATATCGGCGTTGACGTAGTGTGGACCCTGGCAGGCGCCGCGAGGAGCAGTTCCGACGCTGCCGATCTGATATCCGATCAGCGTAAACGCGTTTGGATTGAAAATCTGCGGTCCAGACACACCGGAATTGCAGGACGTCCCAGGAACAGCGTTAGGACGTTGGTTGTTGCCGTAACCGCTTCCCATGAGAGCATTCACGGTGCCGCAAGGAAATGGCAGGTTATGATTATAGAACGGGTAATTGCACTGAGGCGTTGGCGCCGTTTTATCCAACAACGCGGTAGCCGCGCCCAAGCCGTTTTGATATACGGTAATGGAGTTGCCGTTTTCCGCAGTGAAGATGGTGTTGAACTCCCACCCGCCGGCTGTTTGGCGCAAAATATCATTCCTGTGCTCGAGCTTGGGAAGGAAGAACACTTCGTTCAAGACGAAGATGTTCGGCCGATTGATGGTGGAGTTACCCTTATCCACTTTGAGATTCTGGATGTCCGTGAAACTTCCCTGGCTGGCTCCGCCATTTGCGGCGTCCTCTTCGATGTTAGAAATCGTATGCGAATAGGTATAAGCCGCCTGGATCGTTGAGAAATTCCTCAACTTGGAGCGGAACAGCACCTGAAGGGCGTGGTAGCTGGCGTGTCCGTCTCGGCTGAAGTAATTGATGGCTGCAAAGTTGGAAGCCGGTCGCAAAACGTTGATGCTGGGAGTGATGTTGGGGGCGGTCCCTTGAGGTGTCCCACCCAGGAATGCGCCAAGAGCGAAGCTGCTGTCGGGCACCTGGTTTATGTCGTAAGTCGACGTCTGGTGGATACCGGCGTTGCCGACATAACCTACCTGGATAGCAGTGTTACGAGCAAGTTGCTGCTCGATGGAGAGGTTCCACTGCCACGAGTTGGGCGTAACGGCCCGCGGCGAGCGACCGTTGCTAGGTGAGGTGGAAGCCCCGGCCAATGAGACAGCAGTGTCTAGCGGCCGATTTACGTTGGCACCAATTGCAAAAGGCGAGGTGTTTGACAGACCGACTTGTGGGCTGACACGTTCGCGCTGGTAGAATTGACCTCCGCCTACGCGCAAGGCGGTCCTGCCGTTGCCGAAGATGTCCCAGGCAATGCCCAGGCGCGGGGCGATATTGTGATTGGCGTTATTGTTTAATGCGCGGTTAGGACCCGGCGTTCCCGCGCTTAACGGCAAACCTGTAACCGCAGCTGCGGAGGTGCAGAAATTAGTACCGGGCACCACAATAACTCCGTTGCAAGCGTCTGCCGGATTGCCGGCCGGATTATAAGCGCCGAGGCTAAAGGAAGCCATCTGGTTGTTATCATCGTAAGGTTCGCGAAGGAATGACCAGCGGAAGCCATAATTGACAGTGACGTTGCGCCTGATTTTCCAAGTGTCGCCGACGTAAAACTCAATGTCGTGCCAACGGCCCTGATCGACGGGGTTAATGTTGGTCTCGGTTACACCTTGAATCTGCTGTGGGCAGCCCGGAGCATTGGCGGTCTTGTTGCAAGTTGCAGAGTTGTATGCCAAGGGCGTTCCGGCACCCGGGATCAACACGTTAGCCAAAGCATTTCCCGTGATTATAGTTTGACCCCAGCCACTGTTGCTGATGCCGAAGGTTGGGCGGTCGGCGCCTCCAAACTGGTTCTCTACCTTTTGGTTGGAGCTGAAATTGCCGCCGAACTTCCAGGCATGATTGCCCTGGATTTTGGTCAAGTTATCCTGATAGGTGTACAGGTTCATGTGGTTGCCATAACCGACGATGGCCCAGATGGAGGAAAAATTTCCGTAGTTCTGCAGGCCGCCCCAGACAGTTGGGAGACCTCCCGGAGTCTTGCCGGAAGCCGGCCAGACAGAGGGCATCGCCGCATCAAATTGCGCACCCAAGGTTGGGTCGGTGCCGCCGGGAGTAACGATAATGGCATTGTGCGCGTAACCGAACTCGAAGTCGTTGACCAGTGAACTGCTGAGTTGGGTGGTCAGTTTGCCCATGATGCTCTTGGACGGCTGTTGCCAGCTCCCTTGATAAGTGGCAAAGGGATCGTCACCCCAGCCGAAGGCGTTATTGGGCGCGGGGAAACTCCAGGCATCCTGGGTATACCGGAAACTGATGCGATTCATTCTGTTCACGTCATAGTCGAGGCGAATGTTCTCCTCGCGCCAGGGGACCCTGCTGCTCTGGTTCTGGGCAAAATTGATGTCCGTACCGGCAATGACCGAGCTACGATTCGGAAGGGGATAATAGGCGGCGAGAAGTTGGCCCACCGGATCCGGATTGGCAATACCGAACGAATTGCCGGCTTGCTGAAACCCGACGGGGATATTTGAGGTGGCCGTGAAAGGTCCGCCCTTCACTGCCTGGGTGAAGGTGGCTGGTGGAGGAGCGTTGCAGGTGGTGTTGGCAGTTGCGTTTCCGCCGGAATTCAGAGAGGCCAACGCAGAGGTTACGTCAGCGCTGAAATCGCCAGCGCGTTCGGCCGCCGTGGGCACGCAGGTCTGTACCAGGTTACCGCGGATGTCGCGATTCCATTCCTGGTTCCACCAGAAGAAGAGTTTGTTTTTCAAAATCGGACCAGCAAAATAGTAGCCCCAGTCATTGCGGCGCAGCGGCGGTTTCGATACACCTGCCGCGTCATTGGCGAAGTTATTGGCGTTCAGCGCATCGTTACGGCCTTCGTAAAACACACCGCCATGAAATTGATTTTCGCCGCTGCGGGTGGTGATGCTGATGATCGCGCCGGAAGCCTGTCCATATTCCGGGCCGTAGGAGTTCGTGAGCATCTTGAATTCGGCGATGGCATCAACCGACGGATAAATAAGGATGGTGCGGTTGGAGCCAACGTCGTTATTGTTCACGCCATCGATCAAAAACAGATTGTTAGTGCTGGGATTGCCGTTCACCGAGAAGTCTGAACCGCCCTGCAAACCTTTATCCTTGGAGTCGAACTGGTTGTTGGCGGAGACGCCCGGCTGGAGCTGGGTCAATTGCATGAAGTTGCGACCGTTCAAGGGGAGTTCGCGAACCTGGGTCCCTTCGATAACCGCGCCGACGTCGGCAGTGGTGGTCTGCACCTGAACGTCGCTGGCTTCAACGCTGATGACTTCGCTGGCCGAGCCCATGGTCAACTTGGCGTTCACTTCGGTGGAGGTCGAGACGTGAACTTCCACATCCTTGGCGACATACTCCTTGAAATTACCGGCCTTGACCGTCACTTCGTAGGTCCCCACGCTAACGTTGCCGAAGGTGAACCCTCCGGTATCGGTAGTGGTAGTTTCCGTGGTGGCGTTGGTGCCGACGTCGCGAAGAGTAACGCTCGCGCCGGGAACCGCGGCACCGCTGGGATCGGTGACTGTTCCGCGCACCGAACCCGCGTAGTTCTGCGCATAAGTTGCGAAGGGGGAGAGGAGTAGGACAAGGACGAGTAGCACGCCAGCGAGGGCCCAAATCGCATCAGCGCGGTTTGCCAAGTTAAATTTATTGTTCATTTACGCTACACCTCGAGGAGTATTTTCACCCGGCATCTCAGCCAAAAGCCGACGCAGCCAGCTGGCGCGCAGGCGTTTGGAAGCAATGCCGTTCAAATCGGAAAAGAAATTAAGGCCCACACCCATGGGTCTTACAGTAATGCTTTTATACTAGCAGCTATATATCACTGCAGGCCCATTCCTTGTCAAGCGAAAATATTGATATTCCCGATAAAAATATTGTTATTCTAAAAATTGTTCCGCAGACGGGAAATGAGCCAGTGAAGAAATACAGAAACCTGTTTCAAGATACCTTTTTCCATAGTGCAACACGGGGTCTCGCACAGTTGTAAAGTAAAAAGTTGCAACTGCTTTCCTATCGAGGGTTTTTACTCGAGAGTTACAGGATGGAACTTATGGGTGGGCCACTACGCCCATGGGTGAAACCTGGACCGACGAGGGACCTTTCGGAGCTCCGGCGGATTCCTTGGCTTCCTGCGCCTTCATCTGTTCATAGATCTGTAATTGTTCTTTGGCTTTGTCGGGGACATTAGAGCGCG
Organism: uncultured Acidobacteriota bacterium; assembly: GCA_963733775.1. Classification (GTDB taxonomy): domain Bacteria; phylum Acidobacteriota; class Terriglobia; order Acidiferrales; family UBA7541; genus Acidiferrum. The sequence continues at coordinate 875,082 of CAVTEE010000010.1, forward strand.
AATAGGCTAGCGCCAGCTGGTAATGATTTTGTGCCTCCTGAGGCACCAGGAGCACGGCCTGCGTGAAGGCGTTGATCGCGCAGGTTAAATCACCGACTTGCAAACACAGCGAACCGAGGGCGCCCTGGGCATCGCCGTTGTTGGGGTTGCCGGACACACTCAATGACAAACTCTGCATAGCCCCGCCAACATCGCCGCCGAGTTTTTGAATCATCCCGAGATAGTACAAGGCACCAGGGTCTTTGGGGTTTTGCTTCAGGCAAATGTCCACACGCTTTCGAGCGGCCCGAAAATCATGTTCGTTATTAAAAGCAATATCTGCCAGGATGAGGTTCATTTCGCGGTCATCAGGATGCGCCGCCAGCACTTGTTCCGCGTAGGATTTGGCGGAGTCCCAGTCTTTGAGGCCAAAAACTGCCAGCGCAAGCAGATAGGTTGAGCGCAAGTCATCTGGCTCGAGGGCGTGTAGTTCCTCGGCAGTGTGGCGGGCGGCCTCAAGCTGGTTGGCGTACAACTGCGCCGACGCCAAGCCGTAAAGAATATCCGGGCGCTTGGGAGCAATTTGGGCGGCTCGCGAGAAAGCCTCAACGGCGGCGGCCCAGTCCAATTGCTGACTGGCTACTTTCCCAGCAGCGACCAAAGCGCCCACGGATTCAGGTGTGCGTGCGAGAACGCTCTCCAGTTTTTTCTGGGCTTCGTCGAGTTGGCCTAAACCGGCATCCGTAAGCGCGGAATCGACCAGCAGGCGATCGGTGACGGGGTGTTTGGGTTGTGCCAGCAAGAGCAACTGTTGCGCACTCTTAAAGTCTTTGTGAGCGAGAAAGAACTCCACTAATTCGGGAACCAGGTCAGGTTCTTTTTCCGAAATCTGCAGCATTCCTTGAATTTCCAAGGAAGCTTTTTCCGGCTGTCCCGACCCGAAATAGTCCGCAGCAAGCGTCGGCAAAAGTTCGGCGGTGCGCTTCTGCGTGGGAATATTCCCAGCAGCTTCAATGGATTTGGCAAATTCCCCGGCGGCCAGATACAGTCTTGCGAGCGCGATGTTAAGGCGGACATCGTGCGGAGCCAGTTTGCTGGCCTCGCGGTAGGCGACCAACGCCAAGTCAGGCTTGCGTTCTGCGAGATAGGCGTCACCCAGATCCAGGCGCGGCTCCAGAAGAGCTGGAGCGCCAGTGATGGCCTGCTGAAATGCCTGTTCTGCTTGTTTATAGCGCTCCTGGCGAAGATAGACGACGCCTAAGAGATCATTGGCTTTGGGGGAGTGCGGGAGCTTAATGAGATAACCGTGGAGGCGCTGCTCGGCTTCATCAAGCTTTCCCAGTTGTATTAAGGAAGATATGCGCGACAGCTCGGTGCTCTGCGCGAGCGTGCCCTTAGGCAAACAGAACAACGCAATGCAAGAACATACAAAAATGCCAGACCACGCAAAAACCTTGCGGCACATTCGGCCGCATGGCAGTCGCGTAAAGAATTGATTTTGGCAAAGGCTCAAAGAATTCCTCTTTCAGCAAATCTTAGCCGACTGCGGCTAAACAAACTAGCGAGCTAAGACCTTTCTCCGCTGCGCGCTTTCCCCTAGAATCGTGTGGGTTAATAAAATTTTCCCTATGCGCTTGTTCCCTGCCGTAATGATTTTGGTGCTTTTTCCGGCGCTACTTGGCGCCCAGGCCCCCAGCATCCATTTTCGCGAGGTGGGCAAAGAGTGCTGGACTCACTACAGTGCCGTTCAGCTCCATGAAACAGCATTATGTGGTGGAAACGATTTCCGGCGGGGTAGCGCTGTTCGATTGCGATAACGATGGGAAGCTGGACATTCTGGTCGTCAACGATGCCACCATCGAGCAAGCCAGAAGCGGCGGCGTGCCCATGGTTACGCTGTACCATCAGGGAGAAAATTTAAAATTCACTGACATAACCAAGGAGGCCGGGCTGACGCATAAGGGTTGGGGCATGGGCATCGCCGTCGCTGATTATGACAACGATGGATTGCCAGACATTTATGTCACTGGGTATAACGGCAACGTTTTGTATCACAACCTGGGCAATTGCAAATTTGAAGATGTGACCCAGAAGGCGGGGGTTGCGGGCGGAGGTTTCAGCGCGGGAGCGGCGTGGGGAGACTATGACCGCGATGGAAATGTGGATTTATTTGTGTCGCGCTATGTGCATACCGATCTGAATCATTTGCCCACCGCGGAAAATCACTCGCAGAATTTTTTCCATAAAGGCTTGCTGGTGGAAAATCCCTGGACCATGGACGGCGAAACAGATTTCTTGTTTCACAATCGAGGCGACGGAACGTTTGAAGAGGTTTCCAAGAAGGCCGGAGTGGACGATGCCGCCCGACGCTTTGGATTGGGCGTGGTGTGGGGCGATTACGATAATCAGGGATGGCCAAGCCTGCTGGTAGCCAACGACAACGGACCTAACTTTCTCTACCACAATAATCGCGACGGCACGTTTGAGGATCGCGCCATGCTCTCCGGCGTAGCCCTGGGTCCTGAAGGGCACGAGGAGGGAAACATGGGTGTGGACATGGGCGATTTTGACCGCGATGGCAAGCTTGATTTCACGATAACGAATTATGCAGACCAGCCCAAAGGGCTGTATCTGAATCAGGGTGATGGCGGGTTTATCGACCTGACCTACTCGGCCAAGGTTGCGCAAAGTTCATTTCCGTATGTTTCATGGGGAACGGGCTTCGTCGATTTTGATAACGACGGGCTGCCTGATTTGCTGATTGCCAGCGGCCACATTTATCCGGAGGTCGACAGCGTTCTCAAGAACATCAAGTATCGCGAACCGCTTTTGCTCTACCGCAACAAGGGCGATCGGACATTTGATGAGATGGCGGGACCGGCGGGATTAAACGATGGAGCCATGCAATCGCGCCGAGGCGTGGCTTTCGGCGACATAAATAACGATGGCAACATCGATATGGTGATCTTTAATGTTGGAGCGCCGCCCTCTCTGTTTCTGAACGACACAAAAAATTCCAATCATCGAGTTCTTTTCAAATTAATCGGGACGAAGAGTAATCGCGGAGCAGTGGGCGCCAGGGTCACCGTTACCTCCTCATCGCGCACCCAGATTGAAGAAGTGAAGGCCGGTTCCAGCTATATTTCCACCAGTGATCCGCGCCTGCACTTTGGACTGGCGGGCGACTCGGTGATGAGCAAAGTGGAAATTCGCTGGCCCAACGGGGGCGTCGAAACCCTGCAGAACGTTTCCGCCGACGCCATTTACACCATAGTCGAAGGTCAAGGTATAAAAAGCAGCGTCAAACTTCTGACTCCAGCTACGCGCTGACTCTTCTTCATTAAGCATTAATTAATTTATGGACGGAATGGTCAGACAGGGTTGCTAGATTCGCCTTGAAGCCGACATTCGTGATGGCGTCAAACGCGGCAGGGACGAGATTGCGGCGGGACCAGTAGAAGCGCGGACCACAAATTCCGGTTCGATGGCAATTTCCGCAACGTATTCGGCGGTACCCTCGATCTGGTCAATCACCGTTTTTGCGGCGATTTGACCCATACGAAGCAGGGGTTGGCGCACAGTGGTAAGTCCCGGGCTATTGAACGCGGCGCTGGGAATATCATCGAATCCGACTACCGAAACGTCATCCGGAACCCGCAAACCGGCTTCCTGAAACGCCCAGATGGCACCGATCGCGGAAATGTCATTGTAAGCAAGTAAAGCGGTGAAGGGCTTCTTGCGCTCGAGCAGTTGTTTTGCGAACGGATAGCCGAGCCGGGGAGTCGAGTCGACGCTGTCGATTTGAATGACCAAATTGGGGTCGATGCGCATACCAAAATCAGCGGCTACGTCGCAGATAGCCTTCCAACGATGAACGGCGTCGGAACTCACGACCGCGCCCTTTAGAAAAGCGATGTCTCGATGGCCCAGTTCCCGAAGATGGGACAACGCCAGCTTAGCAGCCAGATGATGGTCGAGCACTATGTTGGTGACCCCGTCCACACGCTCGTGGCCTGAAACCGCAACGGTCGGCAGAGCTAATTTGTCCTTAATAGAAGTGTCCAGGGTGATGAAACCCTCGACGCCCCGAGACAAAAGCATTTGTGCATAGGTGTGAAGCAGCTTTTGATCGTGACGGTGAATCACGGTGAGGAAGAAAAAATTATGTTTGCGAAGATATTCCTCAACGCCGCTGATAATCATGGCGCCGTAAGCGTCGCCAATCTCTTCTGCGATAACACCAATGGTGTAAGTGCGTTGCAAACGAAGAGAGCGGGCAAAATAATTGGGGCGATAGTTCAACTCTTTAGCGGCGGCCAGTATGCGTTGCTTGGTTCTCTCGGGGATCGATCGCGCTGCAGCCGAATTATTGAGAGCCGCGGAAACCGTACCGGGCGTCAGATTCAACTGATTGGCGATAGTTTTCAGCGTTACTTTTCGCTCGCCTTGGCGCTTATTGTTGTTTGTAGGCAACGCAATCACCCATCAAGTGGCGCAGAACCAGCGCTGGGAACTTACTGTACATCATATATTGGAGCATGCTGTATCGATTTCTCGGCGACAGGCGGTAATTTAGAATAACATTATTCTCTGGGGATTGTTACTATTTCCCGGGGCAAAAAGTCCTTATGTCAGCGCGGCTCAGCTCCGTTGTGCAGCCATCCTCGGGGGCCTATTCCCGTGTAGACTCATGGTTGTGAGCACGATACGTTCGGAAAATTCCTCGGCCATGCAGGACTCGTGAGCCTTCGTCCACCGTTCCACCAACGCTGCAAACGTTTCGCGAAAACTATGGCGCTCATGACGCTGGGAGCCGCCGCTGCCCATGCCCAGGGAGGCCATCCTCAGCCGCCACCTCCACCCGCGGGAGCGAAAGCCACAAAATGCAAGGGCCGGCCAGTTCCGCAACTGGAAGACGTGACCGCAAAGACGGGAATCACCTTCAAGCACGCGGCGGACCCCGCTAAGAAATATATTGTGGAATCGATGAGCGGCGGCGTCATTGTGTTCGATTACGATCGCGACGGCTGGCCAGACATTTATTTCACTAACGCCCCCACGGTGGAAATGGCCATCAAGGGGCAGAAAACCCGCGGCGCGTTGTATCACAACAATCACGATGGAACGTTCACAGATGTCACGGAGAAAGCCCACTTGACGACGTCGTGCTTCGCCATGGGCGGCGCTGTCGGGGATTACGACAACGACGGTTGGCCTGACCTGTACGTGACTTGCCTGGGCGGAAACGTGCTGTATCACAACAATGGTGACGGAACGTTTACAGACGTGACTGCCAAAGCTGGTGTGGCGGACGGGCGATGGTCAACGGGGGCGGCTTTTGGCGATTACGACGGGGACGGTTTCGTCGATTTGATGGTCAGCAACTACGTGGACTTTCGCCTCAATGATCTTCCGGGATTTGGCAGTTCCCCGAACTGCAAATTCCGCGGCATAGATGTGCAATGCGGTCCGCGAGGCTTGAAAGGCGCCGGCGACTCTCTGTTCCATAATAATGGCGACGGCACGTTTACGGATGTGTCGAAGACCGCCGGGGTCAGCGATCCCAACGGATATTACGGCATGGGCGTGGTGTGGGCGGATTTCAACAACACCGGCCGGCCGGATATTTATGTAGCGAATGACTCCACTCCGAAATTTCTGTACAAGAATCTAGGAAATGGAACGTTTAAGGAGATTGGGCTGGAAAGCGGAACAGCCGTGAGTGAGGATGGTTCTGAGCAGGCCTCCATGGGCATTGCCATTGGAGATTATCTGCATACTGGCAGGCCGTCGATTTATGTGACGAATTTCTCGGACGAAAATAATTCGCTGTACCGCAACGATGGAGACTGGAATTTCACGGACGTGTCCTATCAATCGGGAGCGGCGTTACCTTCTTTGCCGTGGGTGAAGTGGGGAACCGCGTTTGTGGACATCGATAACGACGGCTGGCTGGACCTTATTACTGTAAGCGGGCATGTATATCCGCAGGTGGACACTCTGCCGTCGGGCGGAGGTTATCGACAGCCAAAACTTTTGCAACTGAACCAGAAGGATGGCACGTTTTGCGATGCCAGCGATCAAGCGGGTCCGGCGTTGCAAGAAAAACGGGTGTCGCGCGGGCTCGCGGTGGCAGATTTGTTCAACGACGGAAACATGGACGTAGTCGTAGGCGATCTGGATGGAGGCCCCATGATTCTGAGAAATCACGGGGTGCCCGGACAACACTGGGTGAGTTTTGAATTGGCAGGCACGAAAAGCAACCGCCTGGCGCTGAACGCGCGAATAAAAATTGTTGCAGGTGGAATGCCTCAAACGCAGGAAATTCACAGCGGCGGGAGTTACCTGTCGCAAAGTGACTTGCGGGTGCATTTCGGATTAGGGCCGGCAGAGAAAATCACCAGCGTTGAAATTCGCTGGCCGTCAGGAAAAGTGGAGAATCTCGGAGATTTGGCAGCCGACCACTATTATTCCATTCTGGAAGGCGCGGGCATCGTGCCCGCGGAGCGCATACGGCCTGCTGCGGTGAGCCGCAAGTAATTCCGTGGGGTCGCCCGCAGTACGCACAACGAAGTAAGTCATCAGCCCTTGGCACGGTCCTTGACTTGCTTCGCCAATTTCTCAATTTGTTGCGCTTTTTTGACAACAGACAGCGACAACGTGTAATTCGTGTCGGATCTTTCGACTTGTTCTTTTAATTCACCGATTAATTCGTACAGCTTTTGGACGTCGGCCTTTATTTCAGCTTGATTCTGACGATCCAGTTTTTTCGGGTCGGGCTGAGTCTGCTCCGGTCCCTGCAGGCCCGGGGGATAGTTTGGATTTGGCGCATTCGGGGACGGCCTGGGTACTATCGGTGGAGGGGTTGGATGCCCTTGGGGAGTGACGGAAGACGCCGCACTCAGGAGAATTACCACGGTTATAGAAATAATGGTTAGGCTGCGACGAGGGGAGAACATAGATACCTCCGGACCACTTCGTTATGCCGGATATTAGCTCGGCAAAATGTCCATGACCAGAGCGGATTTGTAAAAATGACTCAGCTCTCAGTGGCCCGTCTCGCTCCCTTGTAATTCATCGGCAAGGCGTTCGGCGTTGTAGAGTTTTCGCAATGTTTCAGTGATAACGGCGGTCTCTACTGACACAGCGCGACTCACCTCGTCGCTGTAAACATAGTCTCCAACCAGAGATTCGATGTTGCCGTCGAAGATGAGGCCCACAATTTCGGCATTGCGGTTGATCACCGGGGAGCCCGAGTTTCCGCCGGTAATATCGGCGGTCGACACAAAGTTTACCGGCGTTGACAAATCTAGCTTCTCACGCCCGGAAACGTACCTTGGTGGAAGTGCGAAGGGGCCCTTGGAGTCGAAGCTCATCGAGCGATCGTACAATCCATAGAGCGTGGTCTTGTAGGGAGCTTTCGTACCGTTCATCGGGTAACCCTTAACCTGACCGTACGAAAGTCGCAGGGTGAAGGTCGCATCTGGATAAGTATTCTTGCCATAGACCGCGAAGCGAGCCTTCCCGAGTTTTTCGCCCGATTGTTGAAGAACGCTTTCTACATTGTCTTCATACCACTTGAGATTTTCGCGACGGAGGGGGTCGAGATTCCGTTGCATCACGATCATCGGGTCAGTCGATGCCGCCACCGCCGATTCGCCGCCTTGCACTAATTGTTTTCTAAAGTCTGGACTGACTAGTTTTGTGCCATTGACAAGTTCCGCGGCGACATCTTTCGGGCTTCGTCCGTTCAAAACAGTTTTTACGAACGGATCGTTCGGCCCTAATTCCTCGACAGCCTGTTCCAAAGACGCGGTCATGCGCGCGATTTCAAAAGCAGGATAAATGGGCGCGGGAGAGAACAACTCGAACCTGGTGGAATCGAGTTGCGAGTCGTGATATCCGTCAAGCCGTTCTCCATCGGGTTTGTTAATCTCCGCTACGTACTCCACGATTCGGGCTCCCAGATTTGCAAGTTGGGAATCCAGATTCCGAAATAGAGACTCCTTCACTCTGGTGGAATCTTTTTTCGTGGCTTCGGCGATGGCGTCCCACGCGCCTCCATACGCTTCTTTCAACTCAGGGCGGGCCATTACCTTAGCCTTGAAGTCTTCTTCGTCAGTTTTTTTCTTGTTCATAATATTTTTGTCGAGGAGACCTTTATAGCGTCCTTGGGCAGCCTTCAAACCGTTTTGCAAGCCGAAAATTCTGGTGCTGGCTTGGCGAGACTGCTCCTCTCCCAGGGCCGCGTAAGCCATGAGCGCCGCGATGCGATGTTTACCGCGCTTTATTAAGTTGGGGGTGAAGAAATCTCGATCAAATTCCAGCTGAGCAACGGTGTCCAGGCGCTGCGTCAATCCGGGGTGGCCCGGGACAAAAACCAACTCATCCTCGCCCGCGCCCCGCGGATTCCACTTGAGATAATCCTTTACCTCAATGGGTTTGCCGTTTTCGTAAATTCTAAATAACGCAAAGTCGATATCGTAGCGAGGGTAGGTAAAGTTATCGGGATCGCCTCCGAAGAAAGCAATTTGGTCTTCCGGGGCGAACACGATGCGGACATCGGTATATTTCTTGTAGCGGTAAAGCCAATACTCGCCTCCTTGATAAAGCGTAACCATGTCGGAGCGCAATCCGGTTTTTTCAGTGCTTTCGCGTTCGATTTCAGCCATGACCGCTTTGCGCGCGGCAAATTCCTTGCCTGGCTCTATTCCCTGCAGCTTCGAACGCACGCGTTCGGTAACATTTTCCATGGAGACGAGCACATTCACTTCCAGATCAGGGGATTTGATTTCTTTATCGAGGGTCTCTGCATAAAATCCATCCTTGATGAAGTTGTGCCCTGAAGTAGAACTCTTTTGCAACTGGCCGCGGGCCACGTGATGATTGGTGAGCACCAGGCCGTGAGCACTCACGAAGGATCCCGACCCTCCATCATTGAATCGAACGCAGGAGAGTCTGACGTGATCGAGCCACTCCTGGGTTGGCACGAAGTGATATTTATCTTGCAGTTGCTTGACGGGCGGATTGTCGAACGTCCACATTCCTTCGTCAGCGCGCAAAGGAATGCTCGCCGCTAAAATTGCGGACGAAATAATAAAAATTAACGCGCCGCTCCAGAGAATCGACTGCTGCTTCGCGAGTCTGTCCAAAATTTTCATGCTAAGCCTCATAGCAGATGGAATTCTCGGATCGGCATTTCCGTCCGAGGCGAAGATATGAGTTTGACCCAACGTGGAAGTTTTAAAGCCAGTGGTGCCGGCGCGGCAATCGAACCGACGGGCCACCTTGAAATTACGTAAGTTTCAGATTGTATTAAACGCCAGAAACGGCAAATCGGCCAGAAATACATTTCCCGGTTACGCGGCGGCTGCGCGGAGCGCCATAAGGAATTTACCGTCACCGTCGCGCAACTGAAATTAAGTGCCGCACCTTGGACTCAGAACGAACATATCGCTGGACTCGCTCCTCTGCCTCGCGGTCCGCGAGCGTCAACCGATCGTGTTGGCGGAGATGCTCGGCCCAGGAAGCGACGATGAAGGTTTCAACGTACTTATCCGCATTCTCCATGTCGCGGAAAATGCTCCAGCTCCGCGCGCCGTCGCGACGTCGAATCCGTCCATGTTGCCGAACCGCTGAGAGGAACTCCGCGGCTTCTTCTGCAGCAACTTGATATTCGACAGTGACAAGCACTGGGCCAAAGTCGTCGTCTGTCGGGAGGGCGCGTTCGTCAGTAATGGGCAATCGCCAGTGATTCCAGGAAGTTAGGTCGACGGTTGTGTCTGGCAAGCGTAAGAATGGCGCTATTGCTGTTGTAGCAATGGTTCCCACACCCGCACACAAAAGAGCGGCATTAATGCCGAAACGAGAAGCGACAGCGCCCCAGGCCGCGCTTCCCGCAGCGACCGCTCCCTGGAAAACCAAAGTGGAAATCGCTAGCACGCGGGCACGCACCCAGTCAGGAGCCTGATTTAGAACCAGCACGTTGAAAAGTGAGAGGAAGACGATCCACGCAGAGCCAGCCAGCACCATGACTGCGCTCAGTGCAGGCAATGATCTTAAAATGCTGGTGGCCAGAGTGGTGAGGCCGAAAATCGCAACACCACCACTGACGACAGCTTCGATCGACCAGCGGGATCGCGCGCGCTGCATCACCAGAGCGCCCAACACCGCACCCAAGCCAAAGCACCCTAGCAGGAGGCCGTACGCAGTCGGGTTGTTCTTTACGATGAGAGCGAGAGAAGGGAGTAGGGCCAGAAGCCCGCTTGCAAAGAACATCACCAGTCCCGAGCGAGTTAGCAAAATGCGGATGGCGGGTGAGTAGCGGACATAGCGTATTGCCGCCACGGTTGCGCCCCTCACAGTTTCTGGTGGGGTGATTCGTTTCTTGCGCGCGGGCTTCCAGCGCGCAACGACAAGGATTACACCGATGAATGAAACGGCGTTCAGCAGGAATGCGGAGCCTGCACCTGCCGCCGCGATCAGGACACCTGCAAGACCAGGTCCAACAGCACGCGCGAAATTAAATTCGATGCCGTTGAGTGCGGACGCAGCGGGAAGGTCCTCTTTCTTGACCAGATCTGGCAAGACGGCGCGCCAACTGGGCGACTCGAAAGCATCGCCAGCCGATAATGCAAAGGTCAGAATCAGCAGCGGCAGCGGTGAGACGAACCCAGCGAGAGTTAGTGCAGCGAGCACCAGGGCTACGCCGACCATCCAGCTCTCTGTGAACAGGATTAACTTGCGGCGATCAACGATGTCACCGATGGCTCCCGCTGGAAGTGCGAAAATGAAGAACGGCAAAGCGGAGGCGGTCTGCGTAAGCGCGACGTACATCGGCCCAGCTTTGAGCGAAACCATGAGCCATGCAGCACCCACGGTCTGCATGAATGCGCCGATGTCAGACACCACGCTCGCAAGGAGTAGATTGCGAAAAATTGGCGTACGAAATGGACGCCAAAGACTCGGGGTTTCTGACGATTCAGGCATGTCACGATTGTCCGGCAGACTTTAGATTCAGTTCGTGTTTGCTGCTAGCTGAGTCGATGGCAGCGGCTGCTAGTTCGATGCGGGACGGGCACGCCGTCCGGGGCTAAACAACGCCAATCTATCCGCCACGACTCGCTTTACAGAATCAACTACTTGCGGGAGGAGTTTATAGGGAACGATCTCATCTGGCTGTTTTGCGAGAGCAGCATCAAATCCGCGTCGCCAGGCGAGCCGCACCTCGGTGTTGATGTGCACGACGGTAATCCCCGCCGCGATGGCTTCGCGTAAGTCATCGTCGTCGGTTCCAGAAGCGCCGTGCAATGTCATGAAGATTCTGGCCTCCTCTTTGATCGCGCGAATTCGCTCAATGTCCAATCGCTTCCTGGCATCTCCCGCCACCATACTCTTGAGCATTCCATGCATATTGCCGACGGCGGGGGCTAGCGTATCGATTCGTGTTTCTACGACGAACCGTTTCGCTTCGGCGGGGGTCGTGAGTCCTTTGCGCAGATCCGGGGCGGCATCATGGATCTCAGATCCGCTGCCAATGTCGCCAATTTCGCCTTCTATAAGTATGTCGGGGCGCAATCCCTTGAGTTCCTCGACGGCAGCCTTGGTTTGGCGGATATTTTCATCGAAGGGTAACGCCGAAAGGTCAAAGACGATCCAATCGAATCCAGCCTTTGCGGCTTCTATGGCGCTGGGCAGCGAATGTGTGTGATCCGCATTCAAGAAAATGGGGAAATTGTAGTCTTCGCGTAAACTCTTCACCAACACGGAGACCTGGCGAACGCCCAGGAACTGTCGTTCGCCTTCGGATGCCCCGACCACGACCGGGACGTTTAGGTCCCGCGCTGCCTCGAAAACTGCCTTCAACGTAACCAGGTCCGAAATATTGAAGTGGCCGATCGCCACTCCGTTTACTTCTGCTTGTTCGAGGATTTTGCGTAAAGTCTGCATATTTTGTTCCCCCGTTCAACAGCTCGCCAAAGAAATTCCCGAGATATCGAGCTACATTCTAGAGTTTTCTGGCATCAATTGCGACGGCGTCTCTCATTAACGGCTTAGGGTTTAAGCCGAGAAGACTTGGGCGAGTTGGCGTACGGACATTTCGGCGCGCTGGCACGCGAGTAGCCGTGCAGAACAGGGGGGCATCTAATGGCCGTGTGGGAAATCTTTCGCAGCAAGCCTCGGGCACCGCAGAAAGTAACGACTGGCCGCTTCGAAATCGAGCGGAACGGTGAGGTTGCGTATCTGGAATACACTTTGGCCGGAAATATTCTGGTGCTAATCCATACTGAAGTTCCTGAAAAATTGCGGCATATGAATCTTGCGTCCACCCTAGCAGAGACTGCTCTCAACTGGGCCCGCGAGCACAATCTGAAAGTCGACATTGTTTGTGATACGGTGCGGCACTACGTGGCGGAGCACCCCGAGTACTCCGACCTGGTTCTGCATTGAAATGGCGGGGAGCGACGCGACTCGAACCCGCGATCTCCTATGTGGAAAGCAGATAATTAAACTTAAACCCGGTTATGCGTATGGTCAGAGCATTTTTCTGTCGTTTCGTACCTTCTATCTCCGCTTCTTGTAATTCCGGATACAATCGGTTGCATGGAACCCAATTCGCGAAAGGCCTCGCAGGTAGCTTTTGCCTATCTGTGGTCCGTCTTGTTTTGGATGAGTCTTGCCGCTCTGGCTGCAGCGGAGGATAAGGTCCGCTTCCTGGAGAGGGGGCTCCGCACATCTTACTGGACCGCACTCGTTATCGAAGGCGGATTTCTGCTGTGCGCGGCGCTGTTGACGCCTCCCATTTTCGCGATAGTTCACCGCTATCCGATCACCAAACCGATTCGGATTGGTCGCATAGCTGGGTATGTTCTTGGCATCGCCGTTTACATCATCGCCTGCGTGGGCCTCCGTTGGGTTATAGTCGCGCCTTGGAATATTCCTGCTCAGAAGTTCGAACAACGCTCGTTGCACACATTGTTTACGGGTTTTTACGCTTTTGCCGAGATAATCTGGAACTTCATCATTGTTCTGGGAGCAGCGCATGCATACGAGTATTTTAAGCGGGCCAGGGACCAGGAACTTCAGTTGCAGCAGGCGCTGGCCACCAGCGAACTCCAGGCGCTGAAGAGTCAGCTTCATCCGCATTTCTTATTTAATACGCTTCAGGGAATCTCAGCTCTGATTGATACCGAGAAAGAGCGCGCCAAAGCGATGGTTCTCAAGGTTTCTCATTTGCTTCGGACTGCTTTGCAGTGTGCGAGCTCCAATGTCATTAGCCTCGATGAAGAATTGAAGTTTGTCGGCGATTACCTCAGCATCGAGAAAATGCGTTTGGAAGACCGACTTGAAGTGCGTTGGCAAATCGAGCCTGCCACGAGGCATTTGCTCGTGCCGCAACTGATCACGCAACCTCTGGTGGAAAATGCGATTTTCCACGGCGTGGCTTGCTGCCGCGGAGGAGGATGGATCGAAATTTCGTCCCGGCGAGCGGGAGGCATGCTGGAAATCGCAATACGTAATAGTGTTGGAGGAAAGCGGCAAGCAGGGATGGGGCTGGGGCTTCAGAATGTGAGAGCACGATTGAAGCATCTTTATGAGGAGGAGGCGACTCTCTGCTTCGACCAAGGCAGCGATGGCGTTGCGATCGCGAGTCTCGTGTTGCCAGCAATCGGTCAACAGAAGGAGGCGACGAAAGAAGTGTTGGCCTCGAATGTACACGCTTAGTGGAGGAAAAGATTGTGCGGGTATTGATTGTCGACGACGAACCACTTGCGCGAAGCTCCCTCGAGAATGCGTTGAGAGCGAGAAACGACATTCAAGTCCTCGATTGCGCGAACGATGCGGTTGACGCCCTGGAATTACTACAAAAGAAACCCTATGACGTTCTTTTGCTCGACATTCAAATGCCGGAATTATCGGGAATCGAGCTGGCCGACCGGTTAAACAAGCGGGGGCAACCGATACCATCGATTGTGTTTGTCACTGCGCACCATCAACACGCGGTTGCTGCATTTGAGAAGCATGCCGTTGATTATGTCCTGAAGCCCTTTTCAAACAATCGTATTCATGAAGCGCTAGATACGGCGATCCGCAGAACGGAAAGCGAGCGGGCCGCGCAGTTTGTGAAAATACTGCCTCAACTGGAAGAACTGTTATCGAAGTCAGCGAAAATCGCCATCAAGACGAAAGGAAGGATCCTTTTTGTCGATCCGGCCGACGTGGTGACGATCGAAGCTCAAGGCAATTACGTATTGCTACAGCGGGCTTCAGGATCGTACCTGCTCCGAGAATCGATTTCCACGATGGCAGAAAAGCTAAAACCGTACGGATTTATAAGAATACACCGCTCCGTGCTGGTGAACAGTTCCTTCGTTGAGGAAATTCAGCCTTGGAACACGGGAGAGTACGTGCTTCGCATCAAAGGGGGCAGAGAATTCACAGTGTCACGCACGTACAAGAGCAATCTGAAATCCCTGGCAAAGTTCTGGATTGGCGCTGACACTTTCGTCGCGGACTAGCGCCGCGGCAGTTTCACAGCGAAAGAACCAGACACAAAGAGGGCCACTGACTCCGATCGTCGTGGACGCGGCGTCCAAGGACTCGCCGGCTCTTTTCTCTTACACAAAAACCTCCAAGGTTAGATCGTTTGTGCATCGCAGGAATCTACGGAATCTGGGATTCGTGAACATGCGCTGTTTTTTGGGGTGTCTTCACAAACTAGCGTGACGGATTTCCGAGAATGTGATGCAAGTCTCCAGGATACGGGGTTGAAGGCTTACTAGCTGACCTCCACAAACTCATAAAGCCCTAGAAAACCGTTTACATAAATCATTGAAAAGTAAGCTTCCCAATAGTTTTTCATGTTGGGAACTCCACTTGCTCCTGTATCTGCGCTGAGTATCACCCGGGGCGTGTATTTAGTTCCTGCGCGGATCATTAGTAGATAAGTTAATGGAGGCTTCAGTGAATCAAAATTGTGGCAGATTTTTTGTGTTCTCGTGTATGGCGATCTTGGCCCTCAGTCTCACAATCGTTGTGGCGGTGAGCGCTCAAGTAATCAGCGCCGACCTCGTCGGAACCGTCCTAGATAAGACGGGTGCGGGGGTGCCGGGCGCGACGGTAGAAGCGATTAACTCCGAAACCGGAGTTAAGTACAACACTGAGGCAAATGAAAGCGGTGAATATCGCTTTAACAATTTGCCGGTGGGCACCTACAGCCTGACTGCTTCCTCTTCCAACTTCGCTAGCACAACAATTAACAATTTCCAGCTGGAGTTGAATAAGACCAGCACGTTGCAAATCACTCTGGAAATCAGGGGCACCGCCACGTCTATTGAGGTCTCGGGTGCTGCACCAGCCTTGGACACCACGACGGCGCAAATTGCCAGCACTTTTGACCAGAAACTCGCGGCGGACCTGCCGGTGTCGTCAGTTACAGGCGGCGTTCTGAATCTTTCGCTCTTGAGCGCTGGCGTCGCCACCGGCGGCGGAATCGGCGCAGGCACCGGTCCCAGCATCGGTGGCCAGCGTCCCAGAAATAACAACTTCACCATCGAGGGCGTGGACAACAATGACAAAGCCGTGACCGGCCCGTTGGTCACGATTCCGAACGATGCAGTGGCGGAATTCTCAGTTCTGCAAAACCAGTTCACTCCTGACTTCGGACATTCGTCCGGTGGGCAATTCAACACCATCATCAAGAGCGGCACGAATTCGTTTCATGGCGATGCCTACATCTACTCTGAGAACAGAAATTTTAACGCCATCGACCAATCCGTCATCAACAACGGCCTCACGTCAAATCCGCGCTATGACAACAACCGCATGGGTGGAGTGTTTGGCGGACCTATCATCAAGAACAAACTCTTCTTCTTTGGCGCTTTGGAATATAACCCCATCGGAGCAGCGGCGGTGCTTGGGTCCCCCGTCTGCGCGCCGACATCCGCTGGTTATAGTGCCTTGGCGGCTTTGCCGGGGATTTCAGCGACCAACCTGGCCATTTTGCAGAAGTACGCAGCACCGGCTGGCTCCGTAGACACGACCGGAACGTGCGGCCCTTCTGCCGCCGCTAAAGGCGTAGAAACAGTGACCAGCAACACCGGCGCGACTGCCGCGGTGCCAGAAGGGATTCTTAGCTTTTCCGGTCCCAACTACCTTAACAACTGGGCGGCCTTAGGCAGCATTGATTACGACATATCCCAAAAAGACCAACTGCGCGGGCGCTATGTGTATAACCGCTCCGTGGGAATTGACACCACTGCATTTTTGCCCGCGTTTTATCTGAATGCGCCGACTAAATTCCACCTTTTGACTGTGAACGAATACCACACCTTTAACTCCAACACGCAGAATGAGCTTCGGCTTGGCTATAATCGTTTTGATAATAAAACGCCAGCTGGGAACTTTTCGTTCCCGGGTTTGGATAGCTTCCCCAACCTCGTTCTCAACAGCCTCAATGGCCTGAATATCGGACCTGATCAAAACGCACCGCAGTTCACGATTATCAACACCTATCAGTTATCCGACAACATCAGCTGGACCCACAATAAACACACTGTGAAACTGGGTATTGAGGGTCGCAAGTACATCTCTCCTCAATCGTTCACGCAGAGAGCGCGTGGCGATTACGAATACACCACTTTGCAGCAATATCTGGACGACCTGAGCCCTGATTTCCTCGCTCAGAGAAGCGTGGGCCAATCCACCTATTACGGCGATCAATCCGCTGTGTATTGGTTCGTCAACGACAACTGGAGAATCAGGCAAAATCTTACATTGAACTTCGGCATGCGTTACGAATACACCACTACACCGTTCGGCATTCGGTCGCAAAGCCTGAACAGCATCGCCTCCGTCCCTGGCGTGGCGGTATTTGATGAGCCTCGCGCTCCCAAGAACGACTGGGGACCGCGTGTGGGATTCGCCTACTCACCCGGCACCAGTGGCAAGACGTCTATCCGCGGCGGCTTCGGAATCGCATATGACGTCCACTACGACAACATCGGCATTTTGTCTTTGCCACCGGAGTTGAGCGTTACGGAGAACACCCCGTCACTTACAGCCAATACTCCCAATTTTCTCGCCAACGGAGGCTTGCCACCTGGAACGGGAGGTGTTAAGACGTTTGCGACTCCGGCAGCCGCACGAGCGGCTACCACGACTTATTATCCGCCAAACGTATTGGATCCGAAGTCCATGGATTGGACCCTGGGTGTGCAGCACAGCTTCTGGAACGACTACACCGTTGAAGTGCGCTACATTGGCACTCGAGGGATTCATCTCGACGTGCAATCAATTGTCAACCTTGCGGCTCAGACGACTCCTGCTTTGCACCTGCCAACCTACATCGGAAATGTGCCATCGCAGGCCGCCTTGGACGCTTCGACAGTAAATCTGGGCACAATTCTAAATAGCAGTGATGGCATAGTGCCACTTTATGATGCTGCTGGTTTCAATCAAAATGCACTTACGGCGTTCATCCCAGCCGGATCCTCGACTTATCACGGCATGGCGTTGCAGGTCACGCGCCGCATGAGCCATGGACTGCAGTTCGTTGGGGCTTACACTTACAGCCACTTAATTGATAACAGCACTGCAGACTTCCATACTACTGACCTGACGCCGCGCCGCCAGCAAGACTTTGAGAACTTGTCTGCGGACCGGTCCAACTCAGCTCTGGATCATCGCCATCGCTTTACTCTGGCGTTGGTATATGACGAGCCTTTCTTCAAGAGTGGCAATGCGTTTACCAGGAACGTTCTCGGTAATTGGGAGATTGCCCCGATCTACACCTATCAGACCGGCGAGTGGGCAACCGCGCAAAGCGGAGTCGACGCCAACTTGAACGGCGACTCAGCCGGGGATCGCACCATCACTAATTCCGCAGGTAAGGGGGTCACCGGGAGTGCGGTTATGCCGCTCTGTACCAGCGCGATTCCGACCGCAGATTGCACGGAGGCGAACATCTTTTGTACCGGAAATCCAGCGATCGACGGCTCGCCTTCTTCGTGCCCGGTCGGCGTGAATACTGTCGACAACGTCGTGGGTTACGCCGCACTCAATCCCAACGCGAAATATATCCAAGCCTACTACGGCGCTCTAGCCAACACCGGCCGTAATACCGTTCTCACTCCCCCAACGAACAACTTCGACGCTACGGCGATCAAGCGCTTCGTGATCACCGAGCGGTACAAAGTTGAGTTCGGAGTGCAGGCCTTCAATTTGTTGAATCATCCACAATTTATTCCATGCTGCGCCGCGGGTGCTGGCCCCGGTGCGCTCGGTGGAGCGACCAACGCGGTAACTGCCCAGGGCGTTACCGGTTCGGCGCGCAACGCCCTTGAACCGCAACGCGGCATCTTCAACAACTTTAGTGCGGTGTTTCCGAGCGAAGCTCGAGCGCTGCAACTTTCTTTGAAGATTTTCTTCTAGACTTAGCCCCTTCGCTTCTCGATAAAGCGATCGGTCGCAGCCAGGCGTCCCGGTAGGGGGACGCCTTCTGCTTTTTCGATAACGTTTGAATGTATTGGCCTTTAAATTCGCAAGGAGGAGTCAATGAACCAAATCGGCCAAAAAATAGTCGCCGTGATCGCATTGGGAACTTTTGCGTTGGTTATCGGGCTCGGGGAGTTGCGGCAAGCGCAAGCGCGGAAGGCCAAAGAACCGTATCCAAGCATGGCTACGCTTGATCAATACTTAATGGATCGCGACGCCGAGATTGCCATGGCGCGGAGCGCGGCCCCGGAGGCCATTTCGCGCGATGCCGATGTCCTCGTCCTGGGAAGGCATGGCTACGAAACCGCAGTCAAAGGTAAGAACGGTTTCGTGTGTGTCGTGGAGCGAGGGTGGATGGGACCATTCGATGGCGAATTTGCCGTTAATTTTTGGAACCCTAAACTTCGAGGCCCGCTCTGCTTCAATCCACCGGCGGCCCGCTCCATTCTGCCGATGACGTATAAAAGAACGGAAATGGTATTGGCTGGTCAATCCAAAGCTCAGATCATCGACGGCATCAAGACATTCATAAAGCAAGACTTGCCGCCTCTGGAGCCTGGAGCCATGAGCTACATGATGTCGAAAGAACAGTACCTTTCCGATGACGGGCAACACCACTGGGTAGCTCACGTGATGATTTACACCCCCCTCATGGACAGTGCCGTTTGGGGTGCAGATCTGCACCACTCTCCCGTGCTGATGAATCCACAGTTCCATGGCGATCCAGAACCAATCGACGTATTCATGATTCCCGTGGGCAGATGGTCGGATGGAACGGCAGACCCGGACAAGTATTAGCAATGCGAACCAATGTGAGCGGTGTGTTCTCGTGAGTATAAGACTCGCTTGCAAGTTGACTTTGCATTCGCTAGCGCGGTGGCGAAGTTTGCTCCGCCTTCGAGGTAGCCCGCAACCTATTTGGAAGACTCGCTTAAGAACTGCTCACCAGAATGAAAAGTCCGCGAAAAAGCTGATACAACCTGGCTTTGCGGCCTAGCCTCGGAAGGTTAAACGCGAGCTACGCAGAAAAGAAATGCTTCGACGGCTTACAGCGAAGAACCCAAGATTACCGCCCGCCACCTGTGCGGTCTCTTGTGCCTGCGTGCGCACCACAATCAGCGATCGCCACTCTCGATGTACTTCGCCGCGGAACGCTCCGTCTTGAGCCTGCGCCTCATTGGGAGATTTTGCATCTTTGCAATCGCGGGCCGCAGCGTCGCCAATAACCGCGCCGGCCGCAGCGCCACTAAACCCAGCAGCGTCGCTGAACCAAAGCCCAGGACGAATATTTGCCACGTGGACGAAAGAGCGAGAGCACTGCCGCTCCAACGCCCGCTGACATTCCACCAGCCGCTCCCACGTACGCGCCGATCGTGGCTCCCAGGTGCTTGCAAAAAGTCTTCGCTTCTGGTTCCTTGCGGGACAGGAAAATGATCGATTCATGCGGCACCTTTTGTTCGATCAGCTGACGCATTGCGTCCTGACCAAGCTCGCGAGAAGCAAAAACACCGATGGCTGTTTCCATTGGAGTCTCCTTAGTAACAATTGTTATCAGACAGCCGGGCCCATACAAAGTCGCGTTACTAGCGGGACGAGCGGGGCAATTATGAGGGATCGTCCTGTTAATTTACCTGCAATATCCTTCAAGTCGTAACTTCTGTCATTGCGTTTCGTCAAGTAATGCACGCCTTGCGAATGAAATCCTCTGAAAACATTTCGTCCAACCATCCAACCAACAGTGTTGCTTCCCGGTCTTTGCCCTCGAGCGCCGCTCCCTTATTTCTAGCGGTGTGCCCATCTCAACTCGCCTTCACTTTAAGAAAGAAATCCAGATTCTTGGTGTCACCTACTCCGACGACAATTTGCTTCGATTCAGTTCCAAAACTCTCATGCCATACAGTGATGGTGTACTTGCCGGGAGGTAGGTCCGGCAACGTGAAAGAGCCTTCGGTGTCCGTCACAGCAAAGTGAGAGTTTTTCAACACTGCGATAACGCCCCTCATCCACGGATGAAGTTCGCATTTCACCTTAATGAATTCCGGCTTATCGTTCAGGATTGCAAATTCGGGGGCATTGGCCACCTGCAGTCTGTTCAGCTCCGGATTCGCTTTGGTCATCAGGTGCACGGTGTGATTAACAGCATCCTCGTTGCGCACCCATATTTCTTGTTTGGCCTGCAACGCCAGCAATGTGGGAAATAGCGACAGCCGTATTGCACCAGCGACACGTGACCACTGGAAGCTTCGTCCGGGGCTCCCGCGGAGATGTACACCACCACATTTGCTAGCGCGTTGGCTGGGCCCCCAATTGCGCTCTCAGTCGTCGGTGGCGTGTTGTACTGCTTTGCGCAGTTTGGCTCTTTGGACATATCCACCGACTTCGCTTTCGGCAAAACGCCTTCGTATTTGACATGTCCTGTTAGAACACTTTTTGCCGCTACCGCCGGCGCCGTTTCGGCAGCGCGCGACAAGGAAGCATTAAATACCTCATCGAGCAGTTCCGACAAATTCAATTCAGGCATACCAATTGACGACCATAACGGAGCGAAATCTCTTGGCATCGACGCGGTGCTCGAGAAGACCGGTGGCAACTGGTCAGACAAGTTGACAGGTCTGCGCGACTCGCCCTGCAGCAGTGCGATGCAGACCATCAACGCTAGAACAATTAGTAACAAAATTCGGTTTGCGGCTGCGAATTCGTTGCAAAAAGAAATCAAATTAAGTCGACGGCCCACGGCTTTACCTCCATGAAACGCGCTGG
The DNA here is from genome assembly GCA_963733775.1 of uncultured Acidobacteriota bacterium. Taxonomy (GTDB): domain Bacteria; phylum Acidobacteriota; class Terriglobia; order Acidiferrales; family UBA7541; genus Acidiferrum. The sequence continues at coordinate 896,316 of CAVTEE010000010.1, forward strand.
ATCGCCGCATAAACACCTGCGACTTTCAGTGACAAGTTTTGCGGGGCAGCCGGAGATTAGGTGAACTATACCAATTGCGTCCTTGTGCTGGAGCAAGGAATGATCGCCTTCAGCGAGTGTTTACAAATTATCTCCCGACGTGACCGAATAAATGCCTCTGCTCCGATGAAGGAAAAGACTATCGAGATCACCAAGTTGTCTTGGAGTGAGGTTCCGGAAACAGCGCTAATTGCGGCCTGCTTCGCAATGTTAAAAAGTGCAAACGAATTTTAGGAAATATCCCGCATCAGTCTTAAATTAAAATCCATCCTAACACTGCTGAAACGGGAGTGAAGGACGGTGGAAAGTTACGCGGCGGTTACGCGGGATGAAAAATTGGAACTAAGTTCTTTTTATTCATTGGTGCCGGCGGGGGGAATCGAACCCCCGACCTAGGGATTATGAGACCCTCGCTCTGCCACTGAGCTACGCCGGCACAGGACCATCATGCTACGGATCACCGTCACGGTGGTGTCAAGCCACGTCTGCCGCCAGTGCAGACTTAAGTCGCAATCAGGTGGCCTGTCAGCGTCACGAACGTCTGAATCGCCTAGCCTGGGCTAGTCCTATAAATAGCTAGTACTAAGGTACCGTTGACCCTAGACCCGCTCACCCCCTAACCTCCGAAATGTTGGGCATCGGCCCCCTTGTTGGATAGGCGAAAGCTTATCGAAACAAGGGACCGTCGAGGTGTGTGCCAATTTGGTACAGTAAACCCTTGACTTTGCCCTAGTAAAGGATAGAGTGCGCTCTGGGAATAATTCCCCCGGAGGCACTATGTCCCGTATTTCATCGGCAATCGTTCTGGCCATGCTCGTTTTAACTGGAGCGATGGGCCTAAAAACAGTAGTAACGACCCACGGAGATTCTTCCGTGTTGATGGCCAACGGTACGGCGCCAGTTCCGCCGACACCTTGGAAAAACGGCACGGCACCGGTTCCGCCGACGCCTTGGAAGAACGGCACGGCACCAGTTCCGCCGACGCCTGTGGAACGGCACGGCACCAGTTCCGCCAACACCCTGGTAAGACTACTTCTAGCGGATATAACCCGCTGAGGCCAGGGCGTTAGAAAGAAAAACGTGCCTGGCCCATTCGAATACACAATCTGGTTTGTAGGCGCTCTACTAGAGGCCTCCGTGGTGGTGTGTTCGCTGCTTCGCGGCCCCTTCCGGCGCTACTTCACTCTAAATCTTTATATGTCGATGTCGGTCCTGGTCAGTGCGGGCCGCTATTTGGTTTTCAGCCGGCACGGGTTGATGTCGTCTGAATACATCTATTTCTATTACTATTCCGACGCGATTCTTAACGATCTGCTTGTATTTCGCGCTGATGGGCCTTTACGCCATCGTGTTCGAAGAACTCGGAGCAGCAATGCGGCTCCGGGTTTTCATGATGTTGCTGCTGATTGGCACGACATTATTTTCCTACAGCCGTCGTGCACCAATCCGAGTCGCGGATGCTGACTCATTACATCGTGGAGATTTCTCAAAACCTATACTTCGTGGGACTGATTTTGACCTACGTGCTGTGGGCCGCACTGCTTAAACTTCGCGAGAGCCGCGTGCGCGTGATCCAGATCGTCCTTTCTCTGGGCGTGTATTTCAGCATCAATGCCGCCAATTACGCGCTGCACAATGCCTATCCCAACCTGCGGTTTGTTTGGGCATACCTGCCGCCGGCTGCCGGAATGTTTCTCCCCATTGCCTGGATTTACGCCTTTATGAAGTTTGATGATGAAGCGCGCTTGGCTCCTGCGCGTCTCGCGGCGGTGCCCCGATGATGGCCGCTCTGATTTTTATCTTTTCGGTGGCGGCGCTGATGCAATTTTTTGTGTCGTATTGCAGGTCGCTGATCGCCGCGTCAGCACGAAGGGCGTTATCGTCCGACGTTCAGGACGTGATTGGCATCAGGCGAAGCGCCAGTGGCGACGATTTTGAGCGGGTCATGCAATATCCTGCATCTATGCCCGGATCGCCGCGAAGATCGCAATGGCATAAAGGCCATCGGGGCGTACTTCCGGATGCTGGGTGCAGCTGGGCACCGTCATCGGGGAAGTTGATTCCTTCCTTGCGCGTGTGGACCGAATCGGAGCGTTCGCAGTGCGCTTACTTTGCAGCCGTGGCGTTGGATCGCCGTATCGCCCACAACCGGGATATGTTCGCCGAACAGATGTCCGCGTAGTTCTTCTGCTTCCCATCAGAGCAATCACAGAAATCTGCTGCTGTCTTATTCGAAACAACGATCCTTCTTTATTGGCTCGAATAAATTTCCCGTGATATTCTCGTGACGTTCCTCTCCTCGCCGGAGTGGATGCGTCCGCAGCGCAAAAACAACCGGTGAATAAAACTTGCTTGCAGTGTGGCGCGATACTGCCGTCGGGCATATCCGCTTGCCGTTTCTGTGATTCTCAATTTCAACCCATAGGTGAAACCGAGAGGGCTTCTGTCCTTCCCCGGCACGTTGCCGAGCTGGCTGATGCGAATGCCGATCGCCGCCCAAGTATGGCGGCGAGCATTTGTATCTCGCCAGAAAATTCGGCGGTCAGCGCCCCGGAACCCGATCAACCTTATGCATGGCGGAGTGAATTGGCCAATCGCGTGGAAGCCTATCGCCTCAGGCGCCGCAAAGTATCTCCGAATGCGGCGCAAACGCAATTGCCATTCTCGGAGCCTGTTGTGGCCAAGCGGGCGGCCGCTGTAGCGGCGAATCCAGCGCCACGCAACGAGTCCCGGTCGCGGAGCTTCCCGCTCCGGCTATCCCAGAACCACAGTCAATATCTTACGAATCTTCTTCGAAGTGTCTTCCCATCGACGACGATTTTGCGTTCACCATCGCCATTGGCCGCATTGCCTCGAAGCCTCACACAGCCGATGGGCGCATGATGATCGATGTGTCGAATTCCTCCGATGCCGATGGTTCGGGAGAGCGAGCCGAGTGAATTAACGGAACGAACTCACGCGGGTTTGTATCCCGTGGCCTCGCTCGGAGACCGGCAACTTGCAGGAATTATAGACGCGGCCTGTTTGCTTTTTGCGTTCGGAGGATTTGTAGCATTATTCGGCTCACTTGGCGGACAACTCACACTAAGCAAAATGAATGCGGCGGTATACCTGGTGGCTTTAAGCGTGGTGTACTTTCAATACTTCGCGCTGTTCACCGTTTTTGGCGCCACGACACCCGGCATGATGTTTCGTGGATTGCAAGTGATGAGTTTTTCCGGGGAGCCTCCAACACCAAGACAGATGCTGCTTCGCAGCGCGGGTTATATGCTCTCGGCAGGATCATGTTTCATCGGTTTCTTGTGGGCGCTTTGGGACGAAGATCAACTAACCTGGCACGACCGATTGTCGAAAACTTATTTAAGCTCCGCGCAAACCTATGCGGAGGTCGAGTCGCATAGCGCTGCTCATCGCTGAAATAGAGAAAACAATCTCGTTTTCCTTAGTGCCTTTTTAGCTTGGGTGTGAACCTGAGAATGTAATCAGAAGTTTGACCTACTTGCGCGTGCGACGGCTTTACAGCTTTGCCATTCGCGTCGTAATCTGAATGTCACCATGTGGAATATTGAAGAGCGATTTTCTCCCACCGCCATAGAGGGTCTGGCGGCGCTGGGATTTGCCGTGGGCAGCACCCGCGGCGTTGTGCGCGTGGAAAAATATGGCGCTGGAGCGGAATTTCGCCAGGATCCCGACGGCAAATACCGACTCACGATCCCTCCCACGATTATGCTGAACGGGAAGTTCACGCGCTTGTGGGACGCTGGCTATCAGAAATTTTTGCTCACCGACGATGGGTTAAAGTTTCCCGCGCTGGCGAGTCATCTCGAAGGCCTGCGCAAATTTAACGAAGAGTTGCGCACCGCGCTGGGCGTGCCTACTTTCTATAACGAAGCCATCGGTTCAGTCAGCCAGGTCAGCGTATACGACCGCGTAAAAGGCCGCCCGGGCGATGTTCCTGACGAGACCGTCGGGGCGCACGAGCCGAACATCGGGCATTAATCCTCGCGCTCTCGCGGTAATTTCCCAAATATTCGCCAAACGAACAGTTGAACCGCTGGCGGATCCGTCCGTCAGGACGCATCCTGCTAGTTGGCGCCGGAACTGTTCCAGGTTGACGCGATGCTTGGCTGCCTTTTTGCGCCCGATATAAATCACTGGAATGTCGCAACCGAAGCGCTCCATCAGCGTGGCGTCGCCCTCAATGTCAATCTCGCGAAGCGTCGCGCGGAATTCGCGCAATAGCGGAGCGATCGCTGCCTTGGCTTCCTCGCACAGGTGGCAACCCACTTTGCTATACAGCGTCACATCTGGACCAGAATGAGTTTGTGTCGATGCGTCGGCGGCTCGTTTTGGTGCCATGTCGCTCATGATCTAGTGGCCGTCCCAGTGCATAGACGCATCATACCCGTTGCGCGTTGCCGACTGCGAGCCGGCTAACAAATAAGCAGGCATAATAGTTGCCAGAGGATCAAGTCTATGGGTCGCGTGGTAGCGTTGATGGATGATATTTTTTTTCAGATGAAAGTTGCGGAGACCGCCAAGCATCTGGGCATTGAATTCAAGGTGGCCACCAATACAGACGCGCTGCTGGGCTTGTTGGAGCCGCGCCCGCAACTGGTAATCGTCGATCTCAACGCGCGTAATCAGCCCATCGACGCCATCGTGAAGCTGCGCGCAGCATCAAAAGACATTCGCGTAGTGGCATTTCTTTCTCACGTGCAAAGAGAATTGGCCGAGCAGGCCAGAAATGCAGGTTGCGACGAGGTCATGCCGCGGTCGAGCTTCACACAAAATCTCGCCGAGATATTGAGTCCCGCGAAGGCTTGAATGGGATTTTCGCTCACATCTTTACGCGCAAGCGCTCGCCGATGGTCGTTCGGTTTCGTCGCATTCGTGTTGGTGATGACGGCGTTGGCCGCACATCGCACGGGCGCAGGAATCCTCTTCCCGGCCCGGCGACACGTCGACAAGCCGGACCAATTTGCCCAGCATGCCTGCGGCCAAAAACGCAGACGGTACGACCGCGCCACCTGTTGCGGCAAACAGCCCGGCCGCCGCGCTTCGCGATGTTTTGCAAGCCGCGTGCTCCCAAAACTGCGGGCGAGTTTTCGCGATATCTGACGGCGCGCAGCAAAGAATCTTTCGAGCGGCTTACACCGGCAGCGCGCGTCGCCTTGATGAAACGCTTTGTGCTGTTGAACGTGCCGGGCAAGGCCACCGCCACCGCGAATCCCGCAGGCCGTCCGATAGTTCGCTGCGAAACGCCGGACGTGACCACGGAAATGTCCATCGGCGGAACGGACACGCGCGACAATCTGGCGTTCCTGCCCATGGAGTTGCGCGATGTTACCGATTCGACGGGAGCAAACGTGCGCCAGATCACCATGGGCTTGGTGCGCGAAGACGGCCAATGGCGCTTGCTGTCCATTGGTGTTTTGCTCCTGGATCTTCCTTCATTGGAAGTCGAGTGGGATGCAGAGGAAGCAGAAGCGAACGAGATCACCGCGCTCGGAAATCTCAGAAGACTTGCCGACGCCGTGGAGACTTACCGGAGAACATATTTTCGTTTGCCCGAATCGCTGGCTAGGCTAGGTCCACCACCTTCGCCGCTGCTTCCGGCAAGAACACGCAGCCGAAAACTCTTGCCGCAACTCGTGAGCACGCCGGATTGGTAGACGAGGAGCTTGCCAGTGGCAACAAAGATGGATATGAATTTCGCATCATCATCGCGGGCGCCGACACGCTGGGCGCTCCCGCCAAATATCAACTGTCCGCCATCCCATCCTCCTATGGCCGCACCGGCAAGCGATCTTTCTTCCGCGATGCCGACGGCGGATGGCACGCCGCGGACCATGGCGGCGCCGTAGGCAGCGCATCCGACCCTGTTATTCAGTAACTCAGCGGTACTGTTATTTCGTCCGTGCTGGACGAACACGTATTGGAACTCGCATTTTGTTACGAATTTGATGACTTTCGCTTTCGATTCGCCTTGCGCGCTCTCGCAGCGCCGTCTAACCTTGGTTGCTATCCCGTCGGCAGGCACATATCTAACCGTGAGGAGTCACCATGGCGTCTTCGGTCTGGAAAGGCTATCTGTCGTTCGGGCTGCTTTCGATTCCTATTCGTCTTTTCACCGCGGCGCGCGGTGAGCGCATCAGCCTCAATCAGCTCCACGAAGTGTGCCACACGCGCATCAAGATGCCGCTCTTCTGCCCCACTTGCGACCGCAAAGTGGAGCGCTCGGAAATTATCAAGGGCTACGAATACGAGAAAGATCAGTACGTGCTGTTCAGCGACGACGATCTGGACAAAATTGAGCCGGACTCGGCGCGCGCGATGGAAATTCTCGAATTCGTGAAAGTGGATGAAATCGATCCGCTGTATTACGACGCTTCGTATTACTTGACGCCGGAAGACGAAGGCAAAAAAGCGTACTCGCTTTTGCTAAAGGCCATGGAAGATTCCGGCTACGCGGCCATCGCCAAAGTGACCATGCACCAGCGCGAACACATCGTGGTGATTCGCGCGCGTGAGCAAGGCATGACGCTGCACACCATGTTTTATCAGAGCGAAATACGCGAGGTTGCGGAATTCACCCATCAGGATAAAGTGGAACCCAAGGAACAGGAAAAGAAGCTGGCCATGCAATTAATCGAAAGCCTGGCAGCGACTTTTGAGCCGGAAAAATACCGCGACGAGTATATGGAAAGCATGCGGCGATGATCGCCGCGAAACAAAAGGGCCAGGAAGTTACCGCCACAACTCACCCGGTGCGCGCTCCGGTCATCGATTTGATGGATGCGTTGCGCAAGAGCATCAATGCCAAACCGGCCGCCAGCGCCAGCAAAAAACCTCCGGTGCGCTCTATTTCTTCGGGCTCTTCGGCGTCACAGGCAACACAATCGAGTCGCAAGTCGAGCAAGAAGGCGGTAGGCTAGTTTTTATTTGATGGCAACGTCCGATCGATTCTCGCGCCTCGAATTTCAACGCATGCTCGATGTGACCGAGAAGCAGTTAAATTACTGGGAAAAATTGCGCCTGGTGGCGCCGCGAAAAAGCGGTGTCGAGAAGTCTTACGACTTCCGCGACCTGATCACCCTCCGAACCGCCAAGCAACTCATCGAAAAAGGGGTCCCAGCGCAACGGCTGCAGCGTTCCATCGTGGCGTTGCAACAAAAACTCGCCGAAGTGCAGTCTCCGCTGACCGAATTGCGCATTCGTTCGAATGGCCGGGACGTAATCGTGGAGCGCGCGGGCGTGCAGCTCGAACCAATATCCGGCCAGATCATGCTGAATTTTGAGACCCGCGAGTTAACGGAAAAAGTTCGCATGATGCCACAGCGCAGCGCGAACGATTGGGTAGCCCTGGGCGTGAAAAGCGAAGAACAAAGTGCATCAGAGGCTGGGCCGCGTTTGGCAGCGGAAGCCTATCGATCCGCGCTGGAAACCGACCGGGACAACGTGGATGCGCTGAATAATCTGGGCACGCTTTCCTACGAAGAGGGCAACCTCGAAGATGCGATAGCTCTTTTTCGGCACGCCGTGGAGCTACATCCCGACCACATGCTGTCTCACTTCAATCTTGGGAGCGCGCTGGAAGAAACTGGGCACGACGACCAGGCCCGCCGGCATTTGCGGCGCGCCGTACAGCTTGATCCGGAACACGCCGACGCGCAGTACAACCTGGCATTTGTATGCGACAAACTCGGCGCGTATGTCGAAGCTCGCCGCCACTGGCAAAAATATTTGGAGCTTGATCCTGACAGTTCCTGGTCGACTTACGCTCGCCAGCGGCTTGCCTGCCAAAAATAAACCGGATTCGCGACGCTAAGGATTGTTGACCCCCGCGAGCTAAATCCTGAAAAGATGAAGTGAGCCTTTCGCGTACGTTACGTTCCCTGCTCTCATGGGAGCGAAATAATTGTAAATTCCAATGAGAACATCAACGGGATTGCTGGATGGCTGGTGAAAAATGGAAAGTTTTCACTCCATCCAGCGTATCCCGCGTGGCGGGCGAATCGCCAGTTGGCGCTAATCGATCGCAATTGCTTCTTTGCAATTTCCTTCGCGAGCAATTTTACTGCCTGGCGATCGCCATGAGCCGCTTCCTGAGCGGTCTGGGCCTGAGTTTCCTTGGATTCCTGAAGTGCCGTCTGGGCCGCGGTGCTGATCTGCGCGGTGTCCTGAGGGGCTTTTGCTGCCTGCGACGGAGCCTGTTTCTGACTCGGAGCGGATGATTTGGTGTCCGAAGTGGACTTCACCGCTGGTGCTGGCGCAAGATTAGCGGCCGGGGCAGCCGGCGCTGTGCTATGGATGGACAGACTCATGGGAAGAGGACCTTTGTGCCTCAGCTTGGTTATCGGCTCAGGACGGCATTGCCTTTAGCCGCGTGACTGCACGTTCCGACAAAGAATAGCGTTTTCTAATGCGCTTTGATCGGCGTAGGGGTGCTAATCGGACTCTGTCGGCTGCGGGAGACGTGATGGTGAAATCAGCGGCATCAGCAGCCGCAATCGGGGGACTCGGGATTCGAGGCTACCTTCCGCGATTTAAAACTTGACGCCGTCTAATCGCTGAGATTTAGTTTGCTCATCCGATCGTGGAAGGAGAACCTATGAACGAGGGAACTGCGAAATCTTCGGAAGCTTCAGCGAAGCTCCCACCATTTGTACGACCTGGTTTTAACAATATCGCGCCTTACATGGTAGTGAAGGGAGCCGGCAAGTTTATTGAATTCCTCAAAACTGCTTTTCAAGGCACGGAACGTTTGCGCGTCCCGCGTCCCGACGGCGCGGTAATGCACGCGGAGATCGGCATCGGCAATTCGGTGATTGAGTTGGCTGAGGCCAGCGAGCAGCATCCGCCGCGGTCAAACACGACTCACTTGTATGTTGACGATGCCGACGCCGCTTATGAGCGGGCTTTGCGGGCCGGCGCGACGTCGATTTACCCAGTGGGCGACCACGTCTCGGGAGATCGCCAGGGATGCGTGAAAGATGAGTGGGGCAACGTGTGGTACATCGCGCAGGCAAAGGACTGGCCTGGCCACGACCGAGCGCCCAGCGTGCAGCCTTATCTTCATCTTCGCGGCGCAGAGAAGATGATTCCATTTGCGGAGGCGGCCTTCCGTGCGGAGCCTCTGGGCGTGACGAAGTCGCCGGAGGGCAAAATACTTCACGCCACCATAAGAATCGGCCATGGCACGTTTGAAATTGATGAAGCTCACGGGGAGTTCCAGCCGATGCCATGCTATTTGCACGTGTACGTGCCGGACACCGACGCGCGTTACGCAGACGCCATACGCGCGGGAGCAGTTTCGGTTGAGACTCCGGCAACCAAGCCTTACGGCGAGCGTTCCGCCACAGTTAAAGATCCGTTCGGCAACACGTGGTTTTTGGCCACGTATCTCGGGGATGCTGCCTAATGGCTCCCTCGCCACAGCGCAAGCCGCTCTATCGGATCGTACTCGCCAATTTGTTACAGCGCGGAGACCATGCGCGCGATGGCGTCGTCAAACGTGGAATTGCCGTCGAGGTACGGTTGCCAGAATTGCGTAAGCAGCTTGAGGTAACCATCCCAGCCCCGTTGATAGATGCCTTCGCGAATCGCGTAGGGAGTGTAGCTCGTCGTGGATACCCTGCCGGAGGTGCTGTCGGTGGTTGTGGTAGAGATGACTGGGCGGATGACTTCTCCGGTGGTGTAGAAAATCAGCGCGTGCCATAGGTCGCGCGGGATGCCTTTTTCGCGCTGGCGGCATTCGCGGATGATGGCTTGCTGCACCGGTTCGGCGATGCCGTGCGAGGCTTCGTGGAAAAGCACTTCCAGAGCTTCGGCGTCTTGATTGCGCGGGTCGGTGCTGGAAATGGTGACACGCAGAGGATCGAGCGTGGTGTAGGCGCCGGGCGATTGGCGTAGGCGCACACGTCGACGCGGATTTTTTCCTTGGGCCACTTGGTTTGATAAATGTCCGCGAGCCGCTGCGAGAGCCCCAGGCCCTGTTCGCGCACAAGCGGAGCGACGCGCATCACCCAGCGGCGATTGGCCAGATCGTGGCTCGGCCATTGATGCGCGCGATAGACTGGCGCGGCTTCTTCCAATACGTGCGTCAGATTTGCCGGGCAGGCCCGCGTCACAGGTTTCCTTTTTTCTTCCAGACAATTCATCGCAGCCATCGAAATCGCCGAGCTGATTTTTTATCAGGATGAGCTCGGTGGTGAACAGCAAATCTTTGTCGATATAATTTGCGGCGTAATAGCTGAGGGCTTCGTTCCAGGCGCGCTGCTCCGCTGGCGTTAGAGATGACTTGCGCTGGGAGAAGTTTTCAGCGTGGGGCGGTTTTTCCCGGGCGCCTTATCGTTGTCGGCAGCTCGCCGGTGAGTCCTGCGAAGCGCCGAATTTCGCTTCCTGATAAAGCGTGTGATGAAGATTGACCCAAAAGCCGCTGTGGAATTCAAAAACGGCAGCGGACCGTAGACGGAGCCTTCATTGGTTTGAGCCGCGGCGCGCGGAACCCACAGCGCGCGTGCTCGCGAAGAACAAGAAGAATGGAGCGATGAATGACCGGGCCATGCGATTTGGAAATAGTAGCGTTAAGTTTGCGCGCGCACAAATGCGGCGAAGGTCGAGTGCGAATTCTTTTCAACACATCGATTACAGATTGTGTGATTGGCGATACTCGCGGACTACCGCGGCTACGTCGCGTTGCTCCCCATCGACAAGATAGTTCAGGTGGCGCATGTCTTGTCCGCTGATTTTGCCGCCTAACTCCGCCAGGGCGCCGCGAAGTGCGGAAATTTTTCGAGCGTGGCTCGGCGGACGATGGGCACCGCGTCATACGGAGGAAAGTAATGGCGGTCGTCTTCCAGGATCACCAGATGCAGCGAATCGATGACGCCGTCGGTGGAGTTGCCGGCCACGATATCGACTTTGTGATCCTGCAGCGCACGATAAATCAGGCCGAGATCCATCACGCTGGGTTGCTGGGCAAAATGCAAGCCGTAGCGCTCGCTCCATCCGCGAAAACCATCGGAGCGCTCCAGAAATTCAAAACCAACGCCGATGCGCCATTTGGGAGCGACCGGAACGAGGTCAGACATGCGCTGAAGATGAAGACGCTGCGCGTCCTCGCCACGTATCACCATGGCGAAAGTGTTTTCAAAGCCCAGCGGCTCGGTAACTTCAAAATTGAATCTCTCGCCGTAAAGCTGCTTTACGCGCTGGTACACGGCGGAAGAATCGCCGGTTGGGCTTTCGTTAAGAACGGCATTGAGTGCGGTGCCAGTGTACTCGACGTACAGATCGACTTGGCCCGCTTGCATGGCTTTGTGCACCAGCAAGGTGCCGCCAAGATTTGTTTTGCGCTCCACGTGAATGCCGGTGCGCGCTTCGATGTGCTGCGCGAGCAGTTCGGCGAGAACAACTTGTTCCGTGAAAAATTTGGAGCCGATTACGATTTGAGATTTTGGTGCGTGACAAGAAGTGAGGAACGCGAGCGATACAACAACAAGGATCAAGGGAAAGAGTCGGCGCATGAGCGCACTAATTTCTCATGTGCAGCACTAAAGAGGAAGGGCAAGTATTCTAATCGATCGGTAGGCGATGCGGGTAAATATTATTGCACGCGCAGGCGACGCTCGACCAACGCGAGGAACACATCGGCGAGGATCGCCAACAGAGCCGCGGGGATCGCGCCTGCGAGAATCACCGCATCGCTGACCATGGCCACTCCTCGAAAAATGAACGTGCCTAAACCACCTGCGCCAATCGCTGCGGCGATGGTAGCCACCCCAATGGTGATCACCGTCGCGGTGCGGATGCCCGCCAAAATAATTCCCAAAGCGAGCGGCAAGCGCACGCGAGTGAGAATTTGCGTGTCGGTCATGCCCATAGCTTCCGCGGCTTCCAGCACCGCCGGATCGATGCTGGTGAGTCCCACGTAGGTGTTGCGAAGAATGGGCAGCAACGCGTAGAGCACCAGCGCGACAATCGCGGTGCGCGGCCCGATGCCGCCAATAAATGGAATGGGAATCAAAAATCCAAACAGCGCCAGGCTGGGAATGGTCTGAAAAACGCTGGCCAGGCCGAGAGAAAAAGTCCGCAGTGCCGGACGCTGCACGATGAACATGCCCAGCGGCACAGCAATCACGATGGCGATCGACATGGCGATCAAAACCAGCGCGACGTGATCCAGCGTGGCGCTCCAAATTTCCGAGCGGTGCGTAACCATGAATGTCCAGGGCGTCATGCCGGCTCCCCCGGAACCGCGTGAAGCGATAGCGCGAAGGCTTTCACTTCCGGATGATCGATGCGCAGAAATTCCTGAGGCTTAGCGCTGGCCACAATCTGGCCGTTTTGCAGCAGCACGATACGCGACGCCAGCAGGAGAGCTTCACGCAGATCGTGAGTGACGAAGACAATGGTTTTGCCCAGACGGCGGGCCAGCGCAGAAAATTCGCGCTGCAACTCGGAGCGGGTGACCGGATCGAGTGCGCCAAAAGGTTCGTCCATAAGCAGGATGGAGGGGTCAGCACCAAGGGCGCGAGCAACGCCGACGCGTTGACGCTGCCCGCCGGAGAGTTGCGCAGGACGCCGCTGCGCAAATTCTTTCGGATCAAGGCCCACGATTCTTAACAATTCATCGGTGCGCTCTGCAATACGCGCGGGATCCCATTTTTCCAACTTGGGAACCAAACCAACATTTTCTGCCACGGTGAAATGCGGGAACAAGCCGGCCTCTTGAATGACATAACCGATATGGCGGCGCAGCCGAATAGCATCCCAATCCACGGTGGACTTCCCTTCCACCACGACCGCGCCGACGAAGGCACCAGCATGCGATTGATGAGCCGTAGCAGGGTAGTTTTCCCGCTTCCGCTGCGGCCCAGTAAGACCAATGTTTCCCGGGAGTTAACTGACAAGGAGAGCTCCGAAATCAGCGGCGCGGACCTACCCTTAACGCTGTATGTCACGCTCCTGAAACTCGATGATAGGGTCAGCGGTTGCTGAAGAGATGGGAGCCTCGTTCCAGGGGTCCTAGGGTATATTGACCGGCCGCATCGGGGGCCTATCATAGAGCATCTAACTCCCCGCACCGCAACGGAATCTGAATCATTTAGGACGTCAGAGATCGTCCAATGACCAGTTCAATCAACAACCGGGGCAACGAATCATGGGCACGATAACCAGCGCAGCTCGCCTGCGTCATGATCTGTCAGCGCGATTAGATGACGCTCGAGCACGTACCGATGAATTGTTTGCGATTGTGCGAAATGAATCCATGTACGATCGGCCCATCTCGGAGCGCCACCGCATTATTTTTTACGTCGGACATCTGGAAGCGTTTGACTGGAACCTGCTCGCCGAAAGAGCGTTTGGCTTAAGGCCGTTCCAGCGCACCTTCGATCAATTGTTTTCGTTTGGCATCGATCCGGTCGGCGGAGGATTGCCACCGATACTCCGTCGGACTGGCCGCAGCGCGATGAAATTACCTCCTACGTGCAGCGGTACGCGAGAAGTTGGATGAAGCGATAAACGAAGCGCTGAGCAAGCCGGACAAAGGCCACCCGCAATTGAAAACGATGCTCGAAGTAGCCATCGAGCACCGCTTGATGCACGCCGAAACGCTGGCGTATATGCTGCACCGCTTGCCCAGCGAGAAAAAAATTGGCGAACAGATTACAAGAAAAGCCGCAAAGCCGCGGGTCAAGCCGGACCTGATTGAAATTCCCGCGGGCCAGGCTACCTTGGGCCTGGTGAAAGAAAACGGCGACGAATTCGGATGGGACAACGAAATGGAAGCGCACGAAGTGGATGTTCCGGCGTTTTCCATCGAGAAGTGCAACGTAACCAATGGCGATTATCTGCGATTCATCCAGGCCGGCGGCTACAAGAATCGCGCGCTGTGGGACGACGAATCCTGGAATTGGAAAATCGCGAACAACGTGGAGCATCCCGCGTTCTGGCGACGCGATGGAAATTTGTGGTTATACCGCGGAATGTTTGGCGAAGTGCGATTACCGCGCGACTGGCCGGTTTACTTGAGCCACGCCGAGGCTACTGCGTACGCGAATTGGTTGGGAAGAAAATTGCCGACCGAGGCGCAGTTTCATCGTGCGGCATACGGAAGCCCCAAAACTTCCGGAACGGAACGATTCTATCCATGGGGCAATGAAGCGCCCACCGAGCGCCACGGCAATTTTGATTTTCATTCCTGGGAGCCATCACCGGTGGGCTCGCATCCCGCAGGAGCCAGCGCTTTTGACGTGCAGGACCTGGTCGGCAACGGATGGGAATGGACGCGCACGGAATTCGCACCGTTTCCGGGATTCAAGGCCATGTCTTTCTACCCTGGATACTCGGCGAATTTTTTTGACGGCAAGCATTACGTGATGAAGGGCGGGTCACCGCGCACCGCTGCGTGCATGTTGCGGCCGTCATTTCGCAACTGGTTTCAGCGCCACTATCCGTACGTATACGCAACATTCCGTTGCGTGGAAGACTAACCCACAAGGAAAGCGTCCTTCTATGTCGACTCAAACCGTAGCAACTCGACACGTATCGGAATTTGCCGCGGAAGTTCGCGCGGGATTAACCAAACGCGGACAGCGAGAGCTGCCGTCGAAGTATTTGTACGATGAAGTCGGCTCCGCGCTGTTTGAAGCCATTTGCGTGCTGCCGGAATATGGCCTGACGCGCGCGGATGCGCGGCTACTGCAAAATCATGCGCGCGAAATCGTGAATCGATTGCCTTCGCCACTGCAAGTGGCGGAGCTGGGCAGCGGCACCGGAAAGAAAACCCGCTGGATTCTGGAAGCGTTGTCGCAGCGGCAAAAAACCTACTACTACCCCATCGAAATTTCACCGTCGGCGCTGGCTGCGTGTGAAAAAGAAATGGGGCAGATCGATCTGGTCAGCGTGGTGGGCTACGAACGGCCTTACCTGGAAGGGCTTCGCGCGGTGGCGGACCGCCGCAAAGAAGCGGATCACTTGTTGGTTCTCTTTTTGGGCAGCACCATCGGGAATTTTGACCGCGATGCCGGGCGCAATTTTTTGCGTGAACTGCGCGAAACTTTACTTCCGGGCGACGCGTTACTGCTGGGCACCGATCTGGAAAAAGATATCCAAACGCAGATTCTGGCGTATGACGATCCCGCGGGAGTGACGGCGGCGTTCAATCTAAACATTCTGGGGCGCATCAATCGAGAGCTGGGCGCGAATTTTGACCTTAAATTTTTCCGTCATGAAGCGCGCTGGAACGCCGGCGAACGGCGCATCGAGATGCATCTCTGTTCCTTGCGCAGGCAAACCGTGGACATACCGGCAGCAGGTTTGCGCTTGATGCTAAATCAAGGGGAGACCATCTGGACGGAGAGCTCGCACAAATACAAAGCGGAAGAAGTGTTGGAGATGGCCGCCGATACTGGGTTCCGCTGCGAAGGCCAGTGGATCGACGCGGAATGGCCGTTCGCGCAGAATTTGCTTGTCGCGATCTAATGTGCGGGAAATAAAAAAAGGCACGCGAAGAGCGCGCCCTTGAAACTTTTAGGTAGTCCGTGAGTCCGATTATTTTGCTGCGAAGAAATCCGAGTTAACGGGAGTATAGCTCTGCCACTTCTCCGGCAGGTCCTCGAGAGCAAAAATGGCGGTTACCGGGCAAACCGGGACGCAAGCGCCGCAGTCGATGCATTCTACCGGGTTGATATAAAGTTGCGGGACGCCTTCGAAGCCGGGCTCATCCTTGCGCGGGTGAATGCAGTCCACCGGGCAAACGTCCACGCACGCGGTATCCTTGGTGCCGGTGCACGGTTCGGCAATTACGTAAGCCATTCAAAATCTCCTTTGAGCGAAACACGGGCGAGCAGCGCGGGCGTCTAATTAATGGGAAAATGTCACTGTGACGACGCTTCGGCGAAGACGCATACTCATTGTACGTTAACGGGATTCAGATTCTCAACTTTCGACGCAGGATATTCCGGGGAAGCGATGAAAAACATGATGATTAGAAGAATTGCAAGTGTGGCGTTGTTATTTTGCTTGAGCGGCCTGACTCTGGCGGTTGCGGTCGCCGCACCCCAAGCCACCAAACGGCCAGCGGTGCACGATCCCAAAATCATTGATGCGCAAGGCTATCAACAGCTGGTGGAGCAGTATCGCGGCAAACCATTGCTGGTGACTTTTTGGGCCACCTGGTGCGAGCCGTGCCGGGATGAATACCCGATGCTGAATGAGTTGGCCAAGCAATATGCTTCCCAAGGTTTGCATGTGGTAGGAGTGAACCTCAATGACGATGGGGACTTGATCCTGATGCGGCGATTCATGGCGCGGTATAACCCCATTTTTCCTAATTTCCGGAAGAAGATGGGCGGGGAGGCCGAATTTGTGCAGGCGGTATTGCCGGGCTGGAATGGAGCGATCCCGGCGTCGGTTTTTTATAACAAGGATGGTCGCCAGATCGGGCACCTGGTAGGCGAAAATAATCGCGAAACCTATGAGGCCGCTATCCGCATGGTGCTCAGTTCTGGTGATGGCAGCACCGCTGCCTCAAAGTAGCGGCATCAAAATATCAGCAAGCTTTTGTTTTTGACACTGATCAAGCGTCGGCAAACTAAATCCGCGTCCGGAGACCAGACATGTTGGATATGAAGGGTAACAAGCTCACTTTTTTCGGGCATAGTACGTTTTCTGTAAACACGCCAAGCGGTGAAGTGGCGCTGCTGGATTCCTGGGTGACCACCAACCCGAAGTGTCCGCCAGATTTAAAAAAGATGAAAAAACTGGACGCCATATTTTTAACCCATGCGCACAGCGATCATTTCGGAGATTTGCTGGCGCTGGCCAAAGAACACAAGCCCACCATCGTGGCAATTTTTGAAACCGCACATTGGATTGGCGAACAGGGATTCAGTAAGCAGGTCAAGCCCATGGGCAAAGGTGGTACAGTGCGCGTCGGGGATTTCGAAGTGACCATGACTCATGCGTTCCATTCGAATTCAATTGAGGAAAAGGGCAAGCTGATTTATGGAGGGGAGCCGGCGTCTTTTATCGTGAGGCTGCCAGGCGGGCTGATTTTATTCCATGCTGGCGACACTGCGGTATTTGGAGATATGAAGCTGATTGCGGAACTCTACAAACCGGACATTGCTTGCCTGCCGATTGGAGACAACTATACGATGGGGCCGCGAGAGGCCGCGCACGCGATCCGTTTGTTGGGAGTGAAGCATGTGATCCCCATGCATTACGGAACTTTCCCGGTGCTCACCGGGACGCCCGAGCAGTTGCGCGCGGAAACCAAAGACATTGCCGGACTGGAGATTCATGCCTTGAAACCGGGAGAGAGTTTATGAAGCTGCCAGAGAATTTGCGAAGCGGATTCATGGACGAGAAGGTCGAAGATTATCTTTACGCCTTGCTGCCCCCGCGCGACGAGGTGGTCCGCGATATGGAGGACTACGCCGCCAAGCACAAGACTCCAATTATCGGGCCAGCGGTGGCGCGCATGCTGGCGTTACTGGTGCAAATTTCCGGAGCAAAACGGATCTTCGAGCTCGGATCGGCCATCGGATACTCGACCGTGTGGCTGGCGCGCGCGGCCGGGCCACAGGCAGAAGTTACATATACGGACGGCGACCCGGAAAATGCCAAACGCGCCAAAGCATATTTTGAGCGCGCCGGCGTCGCGCAACAAATTCGCGTGGAAACTGGCGACGCGTTGACACTACTGAAGAAGACGAGCGGCGAGTTCGATTTAATTTTTAACGACATTAATAAGCGCGAGTATCCCGATGCGGCCAAAGTAGCGCTGCCGAGAGTGCGGCGCGGCGGACTGTTTATTACCGACAACACCTTGTGGTCGGGAAAAGCTGCGGGGAAAGCTAAAGCGGAAGACGCGGACACCCGCGGTGTACAGGAATTGAACCGGATGGTATTTGAATCGAAGGACTTGTTCAGTGTTTTGATTCCGTTACGCGACGGCGTGACCGTCTGCCGTAAGGTGTAGGAACCAAGCCAGTTAAGCTTACGCTGCTGCGTCCTGCTAATGCCGCCTCGCTGGTACTTCAAGTACGGTAGAACTATCCCGCCAAAAACTTCAGTCTCATGACCCGGGTACCACCAAAAATGTGCCCGTTAGGCCAGTGACCACGGCCTGTACCAACGGGCACACTCGACTCAGTTGCGGGACACAAATTCCTACTCCGCGCGCCCGAGGTGGTGAGTCAGATGATGTTCGCAGCCCTTCTCCTGCTGAGCCCATTTCCCTTGCTTGAGAACGTCGACCTGCCGGTTTCGAATCGCACGGCGCCCACGGTAATCGTTTCTCAAGTTCCAGACACAACCTCGCCGGCGCTGACGCAGAAGGAATTCACTGCACCAGATACCTCGACTCCGGCTGCCCTCTCGGAAGGGTCCCTGCCTTCCACCCCCCAGCCAAAAGTGAATAGCGACGCCGGTGCATCCTTCGCGGAACCGCGCCCTTTCCCAGTTCAGCCGGTAAAATCAGCAGTCCGTCACAACTCCGCGAGCCGCAACGAAAAGATAACCTGGTACAGCCTCATGATCGCGGAACATGCCGGAGCGGTGCTGGACGCCTGGTCCACACGTCGGGCACTTTCTCGCAATTACGGACGAGAGGGAGACCCATTGATGCGTCCGTTCGCTCATTCCGGAACACTTTACTTGGCCACACAAGTCACCCCGCTGCTGATGGATATTCTCGGCAGACGCATGATGATGAGCGAGCGCTCCTGGGTGCACAAGTTGTGGTGGGCGCCGCAAAGCACAATGGCCAGCGTGTCGTTCGAGGCGGGCATCCACAACGTTCGCATAGTCCCGTAAAATTGTGGCTCGCTAAATTTCCAGATGCGCCGCTTTTGCGACGCACAACAATCTCCCCTCAGAGGCGTAGTAATAAGCTCCTCGCAGCCCCTTCCTGCGAGGAGTTTGTTTTTGGCCTGGCTCTGTTTACTTGTGATCTTGCCTCTGCATTTCGCAGAAATTAACGTCGGATCGTCGAGCAATGGAAATCCGAGCGTAGCGTTCTGATGGCTGAGGTATAATGCGCTCGCGACTTTTGCACGAATAGGTTTCAGACTCTAAGCCATCCAACCGATATGCCTTCCAACGATTCGAACACTTTCCCTTTGCATTCCAACGCACCGGTTGGATGGCCCGCTGACACGTCGAACTCGGCTGAGCCGACTTCGAAGGGCGAATTAAATCCCGTTCCGAAATCGCCGCGCTTTATCGTCGTGGAAGGGCCATTGCGCGTCGGGAAAACCACCCTGGCTAAAATTCTGGCGGAAAAACTACACGCTCGCCGTCTCTTTGATTGCGACGACAATCCCTTTCTCTCCGATTTTTATAAAGAAAAACCTGGCTCCGCTTTTTGCACCCAGATGTATTTCCTGATGGAACGCCAGAAACGGATTCGTGAAGCGCTGGCCGCGGGCGCGCCGGCCCCGGTTCTTTCGGATTTTTTGCTTGAGAAGGATCGCATTTTCGCGAATTTGAATCTCGATGATGAAGAACTGAAGCTTTACGACCGCTACTACGAAATGCTGACTGCGGGCATTCCCGCTCCCGACCTGGTTATCTATCTACAAGCCAAGCCAGAAGTCTTGCGCGCACGCATTGAGAAAAAAGCTTCCCGCGAGGAAAGCGAAATTTCGCCCGAATACATCGAAGAAGTCGCGCGGGCTTACGAACATTTTTTCTTTCACTATGCCGCGTCCGATTTGCTGGTAATCAACACTTCGGAGATCGATTTCGTGGAGCGTTCTGAAGATTTGCAGCAATTGCTGCGCCGGCTCCAGGATCCCGTCAAAGGCACACAGTATTTTCTGCCGCTGGGCGCTTGCGAATAGCTTCCGCTTTACAAAACTTGAAATATTTAATTCACGCAGCTGGGCCGCTGACACATACTATGCCCGCACGATTTTGCTTGAGTCGAAACTGCAAGAGCAAAAAAATGGAGGCTTCCCATGGAAATATGGTCGAGGCGTAGATTCTTCCTCACTTCACTGGCGGGCAGCGCGGTAGCCGGCGCCATTAAACTTTTTGGCCGCGACACAAACCCAGGAGCCTCGTCGGCTCCATTACTTGCGGACGCCCAAAACGCGACTCAAGGTAAACGCCCCCTGATTATTTCCAGCGCGAACGGCCTTCACGCTCTCGATCGCGGAATGGACATCCTCAAAAAAGGCGGCGACACACTAGATGCCGTCGTCGCGGCCGTAACCGTGGTGGAAGACGATCCCAACGATGATTCCGTGGGCTACGGCGGGCTTCCCAACGAAGAGGGAGAAGTAGAGTTGGACGCCAGCTGTATGCACGGGCCCACCGGGCGTGCGGGCTCCGTGGCCGGCGTGCGCCGCATCAAAAACGTCTCGCGGCTCGCGAAAACGGTGATGGAGCGCACCAATCACGTAATGATTGTCGGCGAGGGCGCGCACCGTTTCGCGATCGATGAGGGCTTCGAAGATTTAAATCTCCTCACAGAACGCTCCCGGCTCGCGTGGCTCGCGTGGAAAGCGTCCACGTCGTTCAACTGGCGCCCGGGAATCGATAGCCCGGAATATGTTCAGAAATCCTCGATCGAAGGATACAAGCAGCAAATCGCCGCAATTTTCGATACACCTGAAAAACGCGCCTGGCTGCCGCATATTCAAGAAGTGATTGCGCATCCTCCGACAGGCACGATTCCTTGCATGGCGGTGGATGCGAAAGGAGACATCTCCGCGACCACCACAACCTCCGGACTGGCGTGGAAAATTCCCGGTCGCGTAGGAGATTCACCGATCATCGGCGCGGGTTGTTTCGTGGATAACGAAGTCGGCGCCGCTGGCTCAACGGGCAAGGGTGAGGAGAATATCAAAATTGCCGGCGGGCACACCATCGTGGAAATGATGCGCGGCGGAAAATCGCCTTCTGACGCGTGCCTCGAAGCCATGAGCCGCGTGGCGCATAATTACAAGAACGACAAGAAAAAGCTGGCTACCTTTCACATATTTTTCTATGCGATCAACAAAGACGGCCAGCATGGAGCTGCTTCGCTATGGCGCTCGGGATACAACAAAAACAAACACGCCAACTACGCGGTGCATGACGGGACCCAGGCCCGGTTGGTGGAAACGGTACCTTTTCTCGACGAAGTTCCTCCAGGCGAGCAGTCCTGAGCATAAAATTGCTCTGACAGCCCTATAGCGAGCGAAATTCATCTTCATGGACGAAGTAAATATTCTAATTATTGGCGGCGGAATAGTCGGCTGCGCCATCGCCGCCGAACTCTCCAAAAAATGGCAAGATGTTTTTGTCGTGGAGCGCTTTCCGCGCGCGGGAATGGCCACCAGCACGCGTAACAGCGGAGTAATCCACTCGGGAATTTATTATTCGCCTGGGTCGCTCAAAGCGCGCCATTGCCTGCAAGGCAATGCGCTCACATTTGCCTTCTGCGAAGAGCACAACGTTCCACACCGCCGTACTGGCAAGCTGGTGGTAGCCACCGAGGCCCGCGAACAACCGGCGTTGGAAGCGTTATATAAACGCGGCCAGGAAAACGGCGTCGAAGGTTTACGATTGATCGGCCCGGCGGAAATTCGCGAGCGCGAACCGCACATCGCCGGAGTTGCGGCGCTGGATGTTCCCAGTACCGGGATCGTTTCGGCGGAAGAATTGGTGCGTGCCTACGTACGTGTCGCGGTGGAGCACGGAGCGCACATCGTCACTCGCGCGCATGTTGTGTCGCTCGAACCAACTGGGAAGGCCATAACCGTTGGAATCCGCGTCGGCGAAGATGCAAATACGCCTCCGGGGCAAGAGGAAATCGCGGCGCACGAAATGATCGAAGCGCGCTGTGTAATAAACGCGGCGGGATTGTATGCCGATGACGTCGCCGCGCTCGTCGGCAACCATTCCTGGAAGATTTATCCTGTGCGTGGGGAATACTGCGAAGTGCGCGGCCCACGGCGTTCCTTGATTAATGGGCTGGTTTATCCGCTGCCTCATGCCGATGGGCTCAGTCTCGGAATGCATTTCACAAAAACAATTTGGGACACCGTATTGATCGGGCCGACGGCCCGATACGTGAAAGATAAAGGTGACTACGAGCGAGATCGTTTGACGGTAGCTGATTTTGCGGAGGGCGCCAGGATATTAGTGCCCGAAATTACCGACGGCGACCTGCAGCTCGCATACTCCGGTTTGCGACCAAAGCTAGTGCCGCCCGATCAACACGGAATGGCAGACTTTGTGATCGAACGCGATGCCAAAGTGCCGCAGATGATTCATCTTGTCGGGATGGAGTCGCCCGGCCTGACCGCCGCGCCTTCCGTAGCGCGCCAAGTGGCTGGAATGGTGGGCGAGATTCTCGCTTAGTTGCAAATCGCCGACGATGGCGTCAGACAACGCCTCACGTAACAATGACCCGCACAAATTTTTTCTTACCTGCGCGTAGCAGAAAATTCCTGCCTTTGCTCAGGTCCACTTCTTTGCGCGGATCAAGGATTCGGTGACCATCGATTTCCACGGCGCCTTGTTTCACGAGGCGTTCCGCTTCGCTAACAGAAGGCGCCAGCCGCAGCGTCGTCAATAAAACTTTGATCGTTTGTGGCGCACCCGCCGGCAGATTTTTAACCTGCGCCTCTTCGGGCGCCTGGCGATCGCGAAAAACGCGCTGAAACGCTTCCGCCGCCTTGCGCGCTGCAGCGTCTCCGTGAAAACCACTCACGACTTCCTGCGCCAGGAGCATCTTCACATCCATGGGATGAGTGCTGCCGCTGGAGACGTCGCTCTTGAGCTTGGCGATTTCTTCGGGGGTGCGATCCGTCACCAACTCGTAATAAGACCACATCAACTCATCCGGAATGGACATCATCTTCCCGAACATTTGATCCGGCGTTTCGGTAATGCCCACATAATTGCCGAGACTCTTGGACATTTTGCGCGAGCCGTCGAGTCCCACCAAAATCGGCATGGTGAAAGCCACTTGTGATTCCTGGCCGTATTCGCGCTGAATTTCGCGACCCATCAGCAAATTGAATTTTTGCTCCGTAGCGCCAAGCTCGACGTCGGATTCGAGCACCACCGAGTCGTAGGCCACCAGCAGCGGGTACAGCAGCTCGTGCATGGAGATGGGTTGCTGATTGGTGAGCCGGGTGTGAAAATCCTCGCGCTCCAACATACGGGCGACGCGGTATTTCGCACAGAGGCGAACGATATCGTAGCTCGACAATTTATCGAGCCACTCGCTGTTGTAGCGAATTTCGGTTTTGTCGCGATCGAGAATCTTGAATACCTGTTCCAGATACGTTTCCGCGTTGGCGTTGACCTGCGCGCGGGTCAAAGGAGGGCGTGTTTCGGACTGGCCGGTGGGGTCACCGACCATCGCAGTGAAATCGCCAATCAGAAAAACCGCGGTGTGGCCCATCTCCTGAAAATGTTTCAATTTCCGGATCACCACGGTGTGGCCCAGATGAATGTCGGGCGCGGTAGGATCGACTCCCAGCTTCACGCGCAGGGGCTTGCCGGTCTTGGCGGATTTTTCCAGCTTGGTCTGCAGCTCAGCTTCGCGAATAATTTCCGCGCTGCCCTTTTTCAGATAGGCGAGCTGTTCCGCGACAGGTTTGAAGGTTGTAGTAGTCATCGATTCTTGCGCAAGTTCACCGGTGAGCAGCCTGGTTGGCTAATTGAATTACGCGCCGGCCTTCGATTTTGAAACGTCCATCCAAGATAATTTTTACCGCTTCGGAATAAACGCGATGTTCCTCGCGCAGAATCTTTTCCGATAGCGTATCGGGCGTGTCGGTGTCCAGCACCGGTACTACGGCTTGAAGAATAATTGGTCCGGCATCCAGATTTTCATCTACAAAATGCACCGTGCAGCCGGCAAATTTCACTCCATACTCGAGAGCCTGCCGTTGGGATTCCAATCCCGGAAAAGATGGCAGCAGCGAAGGATGAATATTCAAGATACGCTGCGGAAAACATTGGATGAAGTATGGCGACAACAAGCGCATATATCCGGCCAGGCAAACCAAATCAACCTGGTGTTCGCGCAAAACAGCAACAATCTGACGGTCGTGAGCTTCCCGCTCAAGCCCGCGCGAAGGGATGACATTCGTCACGATCCCTCGCGCGTTGGCGCGCTCAATTCCCTGCGTGCCTTCCCTGTTGGCGATAACAATGGCGATGTGCGCGTCTGGAATTCGGCCCGCGGCAACGCTATCCGCGAGCGCTTCAAAATTCGAGCCGCGTCCACTCAGTAACACGCCGATACGTTTTTTCATGAACGGAAAACGTTAGCACAATCATGCACGTCGGCAAAATGTGCGTGAGACTTGCGCGAGACGGCTGCGGGAAAATAAATTGGCCGAAGAATGGCGCCTGCCTACAAGCCAAGCGCGCCTGAATAAGCCACGCGAGCTTTGCCGGAGTCGCTGCGTTCGATGCGCCCGATGCGGAAAAACTTCTCGCGGCGCTTTTTTAGATCGCCTTCCACAAATTTCACTTGCGCAGGGGGCACCACCAGAATCATGCCCACGCCCATGTTGAAGGAGTGCAGAAGTTCGTCGCCGTCGATTTTTCCAATCTTGGCCAGGTACTTGAAAATTGGGGGCACCGGCCAGGACGCCAGATCAATCTGCGCCTTCACGCCGCTGGGCAGCACACGCGGAAGGTTTCCGGGGATGCCGCCGCCGGTAATATGCGCGAGTGCCGAGACGCCTCCACGCGCAACGATATTTTTTAGCGCCGGAGCGTAGCACAAATGCGGCTTCAATAATTCCGCGCCAATCTTGTTCCCGACTTCCGCCACATAGGTATCCGGCCTGAGTTTCGCGACCTCGAATACCAGTTTGCGCGCGAGAGAATATCCATTGGTGTGCAGCCCCGACGACGGCAACGCAATTAAAGCGTCTCCCGGCTTTACGGCTTTTCCGTTGAGCATGTTCTTACGCTCAACCACGCCTACGATGAAGCCCGCCACATCATATTCGCCCGCCGGATAAAATCCCGGCATCTCCGCGGTTTCCCCTCCGATTAACGCGCAGCCCGCTTTGCGGCAAGCGCGGCTCATGCCGTCGACAAGTTGCTCGACCACCGTCGGTTCGAGCTTGCCCATCGCCAGATAATCCAGAAAAAAAAGCGGCTCAGCTCCCTGCACTAGGATGTCGTTGATGCAGTGATTCACAAGGTCGCCGCCAACGGTGGAGTGCACACCCATGGCCATGGCGATTTTCAATTTGGTTCCCACGCCGTCAGCGCTGGAAACCAGGATGGGCTCTTTCCATTTTTTCGTGTCGAGAGCGAAGAGGCCGCCAAATCCGCCGATGTCCCCGAGAACGCCGGGCGTGAAGGTACGGCTGGCGTGGTGGCGAATCCTTTGCTTCGCGTCGTCCGCTACCGCGATGTCGACTCCCGCATCCGCGTATTTCATGAAACCCTTGTCTGCAATTCAAATTCGATATGAACTTTGATGCACAAACCCAAGAACCCACTATTCCCGATCTGGGTTTTTCACGTGATTACAGCTGCGGAGGATGCAGCGGAAATCTCACCGCGAGAGGAATTCCCGCAATTAAAATATATGAAACAGTCTTCGCCATCGCACGCTACCGGGATGCAGGATAGCGTTGGCGTACGCAAAAAAACGCTCCCGAATCTGCCCTGGCTCCCAAGCGTCCGACGGCGCGTCTAGAGACATATAAATCATCACCGGCGTGCCGATAATATCTTTGCGCGGAACGCAGCCCCAGAAGCGGCTGTCATAAGAATTGCCGCGATTGTCGCCCATCACAAAATAACAATTGTCGGAAACTTTATAAGGCGTGTGCAACTCGTAGGGCTCGCTGGCTCCAACGGCGTAAGGCTCGGTGAGCTTTTGCCCGTTGACCCGCGCTGCTCCGTCATGAATATCCACGCTATCGCCAGGCAGGCCAATCACGCGCTTCACGTAATCCGGCGTGTCCGGGGCAAAGGGCGGCTTAAAAATAATTACCTGCTGGCGTTTCGGTTGCGCCATAGCGGCACATGCCAGTTGGTGAAGGGAACTCCCGCGTCGTAGCCGACCCGGCTCATGATCAGGTGATCGCCGATCAGCAAAGTATTTTCCATGGAGCCAGACGGAATTACGCGCGCCTGTCCAATCGTTCCATTAATCAGCAAAAATGCCAGGCCAACCCAAAACCACGCGATAATCTCGCGTTGAATTTTTGTGCCCACTGGCACGTGCGTCACTTCTTGTTTCTTGTCGCTGTCAGCCTTCACTTTCCACCACCACAGGCCTTTCTGTTGCGAGTTCATCAGCGGAATTTCCGTTCAGGTCGCCGACCACGCCGTTGCTGGCGCCCGCTTTGCCGGCGCGAACTTCCAGTTGCACCGGTCCGTCGGGTAAACGCCCGTATAACAGGAAGTGCAAAACTTTCCTTCCCCGTCGT
Source organism: uncultured Acidobacteriota bacterium (assembly GCA_963733775.1). GTDB lineage: Bacteria > Acidobacteriota > Terriglobia > Acidiferrales > UBA7541 > Acidiferrum. Next base: position 922,781 of record CAVTEE010000010.1, read on the forward strand.
CCACGGCCTGACGCAACCCCGCCATCGAGATGGAACCGAGAGAATCGGCGCCAAGAAATTTGCGAATCTGTTCCGGTGAATTGGAAGAGGCGATCAATTCCTCGCGCGTCGGAGTGTCCACGCCGTAGTAGCACGGCGAAATCGTGGGAGGCAACTCATCCGCACGTGCACTTCCTTGGCGCCGGCTTCGCGCACCATTCGAACGATCTTGCGGCTGGTGGTGCCGCGAACGATCGAGTCGTCTACCAGCACTACGCGTTGCCTTCAATCAATCCGCGCACCGGATTGAGTTTCAGCTTCACGCCAAAATTGCGGATAGCCTGCGACGGCTCGATGAAAGTGCGGCCGATGTAATGATTGCGAATCAGGCCCATGCGAAAAGGAATTTTGGATTCGAGCGCGTATCCGACCGCGGCCGGAACGCCGGAGTCTGGCACCGGTACAACGATGTCAGCGTCGGCGGGGTGTTCCTGAGCAAGCAGGCGGCCCAGAGCTTCGCGGCTCTCGTTCACCGAACGGCCGAAAATAATGCTGTCGGGGCGCGAGAAATAAACGTGTTTCGAACACGCAGTGCTGTTGCTGCTTGGGCGGCGCAAAGCGAATGGACTCGATGCCGGATTTGGAGATGCGCACCATCTCCCCAGGCTCCACTTCGCGAATGTACTGAGCGTTGAGCAGGTCAAACGCGCAAGTTTCCGAAGCCACCATCCAGGCTTCTGCAGCATTTTCTGTCGCGGGCAATCTGCCCAGCACTAACGGACGAAACCCGCGTGGGTCGCGCACCGCATACAGCTCGTCGGTCGTAAGCAACAGCAGCGAGTAGGCGCCTTCAACCTGGTTGAGTGCATCGCCAATGGCCCCGGACAAATTGCGCGCCGGCGAACGGGCGATCAGGTGCACGATCACTTCGGTGTCGCTATTGGTCTGAAAAATCGAACCACGATGTTCCAGCTTGCGGCGCCATTCCGCTGCGTTGGTGAGGTTGCCGTTGTGGCCCAGCGCGACTTTGCCCTTGTTGCAATCGATCATGATGGGCTGCGCGTTGAGTAAAGCTTTGTCGCCGGCCGTGGAATACCGGGCGTGACCGATCGCGGCGGTGCCGGGAAGTTTTGCCAGCACCGCGGGTTGAAAGATTTCTTCCACCTCGCCCATGGCGCGGTGAAGATGCAGTTCCTGCCCATCGCTCGAAACTATTCCGGCGGATTCCTGGCCACGATGCTGCAGAGCATACAAACCGAGATACGCAAGGTTGGCGGCTTCAGGATGGCCAAAGACGCCAAATACTCCGCATTCGTCGTGAAAATGATCGTCAGCGTAGGCGAGCTTAGGATTCATTGTTTGAGTGCGCGCTCCAGCGAATGGGCCCAGAGTATCGCGAAGTGTTTCAACGGGCTCCTCGATTATGGCACTTCCATTAAGTTCGATGCGGAAAATGCTGTTCGCGGCAACTTGGCCGATTTGTACGGCGCTAACACCGCATTTTTGCGCGGTTTGCAGGACAGCAGTTAGCGAGGTAGGTGAAACGGAAATTACCGACGCGCGCCCCGCGTTCTCCAAACAGAGCGGATTCAGTGGGGGGGCTGCGATCTTCTATTCTGATGCGTGCGCCAAGCGTATCGCCGGATTTCCGCGCAGGCGCCGAGGCGAAAGACGATTCCGCCACTGTGACGGCCAGACCTCCGTCGCTGATGTCGTGTGCAGATTGAACTGAGCGCGACGACGCCAGTGCCACCAGGCACTGTTGCCAAGGCGTTTCTCGGCGGGAAGATCGATGGCCGGCGGCTGGCCGGCGACGATACCGGCAATTGCCTTGGAATATTCAGACGACGAAAATTCACGGGTTAAATTCGAATTTGTACCGTTCGAGTTGATGGCCGTAGACCCCCCTGGAAGCTGGTGCGCCATCAAGCAAAATCACGAGGTCTCCGTCATCGCGAAACGCCATCTTCAATACATCCCGTTCGTCTTCGATGACCCCCAATTTCCGATCACCGGGGTTGGGTAAATTGAGCTGCCCAGAGTTTCATTGTAGAAACTACCGTTACCACCCGTGATGGGAGTTTCAAGTTCGTTGCAGGCGGCAGCCATTCCGTCAATCGCTTCGCTGAATTGCCACATCACTTCTGGCTTTTCGGGACTTCCAAAATTCAAGCAATTCGTAGCGGCGATAGGTTTCGCGCCGGAACACGCCACATTGCGGGCCGCCTCGGCCACCGCATGCATGGCGCCCAGACGAGGATTTAACTGGCACCAGCGGCCATTTCCGTCGGTGGCCAGCGCCAATGCGCGCTTCGTTCCTTTTATGCGAACTACAGCGGCATCGCCAGCGCCCGGCACCGCCAGTGTATTGGTGCGCACCATGGTGTCGTATTGCTCGGTGATCCAACGCTTGGAAGAAATTGCCGGCGACGCTAGCAGCCGCTTGAAATTGTTTGTAAGATTTTTCTTTTCCGGCGCAAAGACGAACGAGTCTGCCGCCGATTCTTTTCTCTGCGGAGGCTTGCAAATCGGCCGCTGATACACCGGGCCTTCTTCCGCGAGCGGATGCGCGGGAATTTCCGCCACGACTACGCCGTGATCTTTGACGCGTAAGAGTCCGCCGTCGGCAACTTCGCCGACCACCACTGCGTCGAGTCCCCACTTTTTGAAAACTTGCAAAACTTCAGGTTCGCGGCCCTTCTCAGCCACCAGCAACATGCGCTCCTGCGATTCGCTCAGCATAATTTCGTAAGGAGTCATGCCGTTTTCGCGCTGCGGCACGCGAGCAAGATCAATCTCGATGCCGGTGCCGCCTCGAGAAGCCATTTCTGTGGTGGAGCATGTCAAGCCCGCCGCGCCCATATCCTGTATGGCGACGACTGCGCCAGTGGTCATGGCTTCCAGGCAAGCTTCGAGCAACAGTTTCTCTACAAAGGGATCGCCTACCTGCACGTTGGGGCGCTTTTGTTGCGATTCCTCGGTGAACTCCGCGGACGCAAGCAGCGATGCGCCATGGATTCCATCCCGGCCGGTTTTTGCGCCGACATAAATCACCGGGTTGCCGGTACCGCGCGCCTTGGCAAAAAACAAATCTTCTTTCTTGGCGATGCCCAGTGCCAGCGCGTTCACCAGAGGGTTTTGCGAGTAGCACGGTTCGAAACAAACTTCTCCGCCGATGGTCGGCACACCAAAAGAATTTCCGTAATTGGCGATTCCGCGAATCACACCGTCGAGAATGCGCCGATTTTTGGCAATCGTTTCAGGCGAGACCGAAGGCGCTGAATTGTCGGCCGTGATCGGCCCAAAGCGCAAAGAATCAAGCACCGCAATAGGACGAGCGCCCATGGTAAAAATGTCGCGCAAAATTCCGCCCACGCCGGTGGTGGCGCCCTGAAACGGCTCCACAAAACTGGGATGATTGTGCGATTCGATTTTGAACGCGGCGACTAACCCGTCGCCGATATCCACCACGCCCGCATTTTCACCCGGACCCTGAACAACAAGTTTTCCGCGCACCGGCAGGCGCTTCAGATGGACCTTGCTGGATTTATAGGAGCAGTGCTCGCTCCACATCACGCTGAAAATGCCCAGCTCGGTTATGTTGGGATCGCGTCCCGAGGATTTGCTGCACGCGCGCATATTCCGGGGCCGATAGGCCATGCTCCGCGGCGATTTCCGCCGTAACTTTAATTTCCGCGCTTGCCGTCGCCAATTTTCCTACCTAGAAATCACGGGGAGAATTCGAATAAATCCCTGAAACCGCAAAACAATTTCTCAAATCGAATCCTAAGCGCTCGCCTTCGCGGAAGTCACCAAAGATTCGACCATCGAACGGAAAATCACCAGCCCATCCGCGGAATCCAGAGCGGATTCCACGGCCCGTTCCGGGTGCGGCATCAACCCGGTGACATTGCGCTCGCGATTGCAAATGCCGGCAATATTCTCCATGGAGCCGTTGGGATTGCCGGCGGCGTCATCCTTACCGTCGGCGCTGGTATAGCGAAAAACGATTTGCTCGTTTTTTTGTAATTCCGCGAGAGTCTGCGGATCAGCAGTGTAATTTCCATCGTTATGCGCGATAGGAATTTTAAGAATTTGTCCCGGCGTGGCAGCTTGCGTAAATGGCGTGGCGGTATTCTCCACGCGAATGTGAACGTGGCGGCAAATATATCGCAAACCGATATTGCGCATCACCGCGCCAGGAAGCAGACCCGCTTCCAGAAGAATTTGAAAGCCATTACAAATCCCAAGAACGAGGCCGCCGCTCTTTGCAAAATTTTTCACCGACTTCATCACTGGAGAAAATCGCGCAAGCGCGCCAGTGCGAAGATAATCGCCATGAGCAAAACCGCCCGGCAAAATGACCGCATCGCAATTCGCTAAATCTTCAGATTGATGCCAGATGAACTCAACCGGCTGATGGAGAACATTGCTTATGGCGTAGAAAGCGTCATGGTCGCAATTGGATCCAGGAAAGACGACGACTCCAAATTTCATGCGCTGGCGGCTCCAGGTGGCGTTGCGGGAAGTTTTATTTTAACACAGCGCGTACACCGCAGCCACGAGCCAGCAGAATTCCTCAGCGTCTTCGCTTTTTGGACTCTACCTCGCGATTTTTTCGCGCTGATTTTTTTAGCTCCCGATGCGGAGGCCAGTTCGCGGCGCTTTTTCGATGCCCAGCCAGCTTTGTTCATCTGCCGGCCGCGAGCAATTCCCAAGCCATCCGCCGGAACATTTTCGGTGATGGTCGAGCCCGCAGCAACATACGCGCCATCTCCCACCCTTACCGGCGCAACCAGAGTCGAATCGCTCCCGATAAAAGCTTTGTTGCCGATCGTGGTGGGATGCTTGTGAAAGCCGTCGTAATTGCAGGTGATGGTGCCCGCGCCAATATTCGTTTTGGATCCGATCTTCGCATCGCCCAGATACGTAAGGTGCATCGCTTTGGTGCCTTCGCCAACGTGCTTTTCTTCACCTCCACGAAGTTTCCCACGCGCGCGCCGGCTTTCAGATGGTTGCCGCCGCGCAAGCGTGCGAACGGTCCGACGATCACGCCATCATCCAGCCGGCTGTCTGAAACCAGGCAATGCGCCTCGACAACCACATCGTCAGCAAGAATCGCATCACTTAAAACACTACCCGCGCGGATAATGCAGCGCGCGCCGATTTTTGTTTTGCCCAGCAACTGAACGCCGGGCTCAATCACGGTGTCTTCGCCGGCGACCACGTCTGGATCGATCAAAACCGTTTCCGGCAGCTGAATGGTTACTCCTGCATCCATCAGCGCCAGGCGTTTCCATTCCCGAAATATGCGATCCACTTCGGCGAGATCGGCGCGGGTATTGCATCCCAGAACTTCGCGCGAATCCGCCGCCACTTGCGCGAGGACGATTTCGCCCTTGGCGGCCAAAACCGCCACAGCATCCGTCAAATATAATTCGCGATGCTTGTTGTTGGGCTTTACTTGCGCAAGCGCGGGCCACAGTTTTTCCAACGTAAAGCAATAAATAGCAGAATTAATTTCGTTGATCTCCGCTTGATCGCCGCTCAGTTGCGATTCCTCCACGATGGCGGAGATCGCGGTGTCGGATTTTCGCAGAATTCTTCCGTAGCCTCGTGGATCCGCGACCACCGCGGTCAGAACTGTCGCGGCCGCATTGGCCGATCGATGGCTTGCCAGCAAAGCTTTCAGCGTTTCAGGGCGAACCAGGGGCGCATCGCCAGGCAGCACGATGACAAATTTAGAGTTTCCTATTGCGCGGCGCGCCACTTGCATGGCGTGACCGGTGCCGTGTTGCGGTTGTTGCAGCACGGTGGTTGCGCCGAGTGGCTCGACAGTCGCCGCGACTACTTCGCTCTGGTGCCCGACCACCACGATGGTCTTCTTGGCGCCCAACGGCGCACACGCGCGAATCACTTGCTCCACCAGCGTCCGCCCACCGGCGCGGTGCAGTACTTTGGCAAGGCTGGATTTCAGGCGCGTTCCTTTGCCCGCGGCGAGAATGACTACGGCGAGATCATTGTTTTTCATGAGAGTCCAGTTCAGTTTGTGGGAGCGAGCAGAATTTCGCAACGCGGCAAGACGGCTTTGGCGGCGAAACACTAATCAGTTTACTAATCGGCGGCAGAAACGGCGGCGCAGTGCCGGTTAGCTCCATTTCGCTCACCGAAGCCTCGGCGGTAGTTATAGTCCAGAGCGAAGGATCAGCAAGCAGGCGGCTGACAAGTTGGGTATGCAGCGCATGCCCGGCTTTATGGGCTTCCACCCGCGCGAGCAGCGGCAACCCCACAAGCGCCAAATCGCCGATCAGATCCAAAGCTTTGTGCCGGCTGAACTCATCCGGGAAACGCAGCGGACCATTCATAACTCCGCATTCGGTCAGGACGATGGCATTTTCGAGCGAGCCTCCACGGATCAGTCCCATGGCCCGGAGCGGTTGAATATCCCGCTCAAAACAAAACGTTCGCGCGCGAGCCAACAATTGCCGAAAGCTTTCGGCGTTGACGGTGATCTCAAATTGCTGCCGGCCAACCAGCGGATGCGGAAAATCCACATAACAACACACGCGAAAGTCGTCGGCAGGATAAATTCCGATCCTGCGGTCGCCTTCAACGACTTCCAATGGCTTCAAAACCTTCAAAAAGCGCCGGCGACGCCGCAATCTCCGTAAACCGCTGCGCTCCAGCATCTGCATGAACGGTTCGGCGGAGCCATCCAGTATGGGAATCTCGATGGAGTCGATATCGATAAAAATGTTGTCGATGCCGCAGGAATAGATGGCGGCCAGCAGATGCTCGGTGGTGGAGAGCAATACGCCTTGTTTCATCAAGCTGGTGGCGTAGCTTACGCGCGCAACATTGTGGCCTTGGGCCTCGATGGGAAAGTTATCCAGATCCATGCGCCGAAAAACGATCCCGGTCTCCGCGGGAGCGGGAGACAAAGTCAGGTGGCCGTAGACGCCAGTGTGGAGACCAACTCCCTCCGTGCTCGTAGGGGACGCGATGGTGGTTTGGAACATTGGTATAGATAGAATAGCAGGTTGCAGGCCAATGGATGTCAACTTTGTGTCTTGTTTTGAATGAGTTAGCGCATAAAGGCACCGTAAACAAATGACACTGTGTGGTAAAATAGCATCAAAACTGACGCTGCTCGTGTCTGTTCGTGCTTTTGCGCTTCGCGCTAGCCCTTGCCCGAGTCGAATCCGCGAAGGCTTCCTTTCTGCCGCACCGCGCGTCCCACTATGAAGCAGTGTTATACTTTTAATGATTTCCAGACAGGTGGATCGATGAGTCGAGCGGCGCGTGTTGGGCTGATTTGCGTATCGGTAGCGATTTTCTGCTATGCCGGAATTGGCCACGTCCTGGGACGCACTCCGGACGATAAGGCGTACAAATCGCTCACCGTGTTCGGCGAAGTCTTGCAGAAGATTCAGCAGGATTACGTTGACGAACCGAACATGCACACGGTTACCGCCGGATCGCTGCACGGCTTGCTCGAGTCACTCGACACCCAATCCAGTTACCTGACTCCCCGCGAATACGACGAATACAAAAAGAAAATTCAGAGCTCCAGCACGGGAGATAGCGGCATCACGTTGAGCAAGCGCTTTGGCTACATCATCGTAATTTCGGTGCTGCCGGACAGCGCCGGCGCAAAAGCGGGAATTCACAGCGGCGATATTTTTGAATCGATTGGCGGCTTTACTACTCGCGATATGTCCGTAGGGCAGGCCATGAATCTGCTTACTGGGCCGGCTGGCAGCGGAGTGAAAGTGGCGGTGATCCGGCGCGGCAAGGCGACCCCGGAAGAAGTGGATGTGGTTCGCGAGAAGCTGACGCCGGTGAAAATCACAAGTCAGAAAGCCGATCCAGACACACTGGCGTTGCGCCTCACTTCGCTTGATCCCGGGCGAGCTGACGAAGTGCGCGGGCGATTGAATGGAAGCGGAAAAGCAAGGCATTCACAACGTTATTCTGGATTTACGCGAGTGCGGCCGCGGTCCGGTTTCAGAGGCAATTTCCGTGGCGCGACTTTTTGTGCCGTCCGGTACGCTGGCCACCTTGCGCGGGCAGACCGTCTCCTCCCAAACTTTTTCCGCCGAGCCGAAGCAGGTAGCGTGGAAAGGCCGCGTTTCCGTCTTGATTGATGCTACAACGTCGGGCGCCGCTGAAGTGCTGGCGTCCGCAATTGCAGCCAATCACCGCGGCGATGTGGTGGGCGAGCGTACTTTCGGTCTGGCTTCAGAACAGAAATTAATCACGCTCGATGACGGCTCGGCGTTAATTCTGACGACTGCGAATTATTACAATCCGAGTGGGAAATCGATTCTGGAAGAAGGGGTTACCCCCACGGAAGTAGTCCATGCCAACTTGGAAGATGATTCCGACGTCGACGACGCAGCGCCGGATGCCACACCCAATAAAGATCTTCCCCAAGGACCGCGCCCGCTTTCGCCGGAAGATCCCATCTACCGCAAGGCGCTCGAACTGGTAAAGGCGCCGGTAAAGAAAGCCGCCTAATCTTCGGTGTTGCCAAGTTCTTTCGCTAATTGCCGTTTTTCAAACTCGTTCTCCATTCCTCAAAATCATTGCTTTTCTTTGTATCTTCGCTGCTTGCGCAGCCGGTTGCAATCGAGGCCGGCAAAAGCGACTGACCGAGGAAGAGATCCACCGCATCACCCGGGAATTCGTATTCGCGGCGAATTCAGCCGCGCCGCGAGGTTCAGAGGTGCATGGCGAGGTGGGCGCATTCGACAAAGTTGCGAATTCATCCGACCTGGTGGAGATACATATTTTTATCAAGCGCCACGGAAAGGACTATCCCCGGCGGTGACGCGTCTGATTGACGAACTCAATGGCATCGCCACAGCGCGAGGTTTAACGCCAGATCAAACGGAAAATGGCGATGCGATTTTCATAAGTTATCGCCACGCTGGGGTGATAACCCACACCGTTCATATCCACTTTGCCGGAAGCACAGATATATCGCGCAATTCAGATTCCGCGCCGGCAAGCAAATGACAATCAAGCTCCGCGCCTGGCGATTATTCTGGACGACTTGGGCAACGATAGCGGCTGCGGCCCAGGCCGTTTTCGCCATGCCGTATCCTTTGACGATTTCAATTTTGCCCAATCACATTCATTCCGCGGAAATTGCGCAGCAAGCGCAACGGCGTGGCGACCAGGTGATGTTGCATCTTCCGATGCAATCGGTGGGCAAGGAGCATGCGGAGGAGCAGGAGCTTCATGGAGGCATGTCCCGCGCCGACGTTTCCCGGCTGGTGTCAGAATTTCTTAATGAAGTTCCCGGAGTAATTGGCGTGAACAATCATCAAGGGTCGGCTTCCACGGCGGATAAAAAATTGATGGCGGAATTGATGCCGGTGTTGAAGGAGCACAAACTTTTTTATGTAGATAGCCGCACCAGCGCGGCGACGGTGGCCTACGATACCGCGCAACGATTTGGAGTGCGCGCGGCATTCCGTAACGTGCCTTTCCTGGACGACGTGGAAGATGTGTCGGCCGTCCGCAAACAGATTGAGATCGCTATCGCTGGGGCCGCCAGGAAAAAAGATGCCATTGCCATCGGACATGCTCATCCATCGACGCTGGAAGCGCTGAAAGAAACACTGCCCGCAGGCCAAAACTCACGGAGTGAAATTAGTATTTGCTTCGGAATTGGTGCGGTAAAAACTGTTGGCGGCCTGCTGCGGGCTTTTATTCGCGCGGATACAGCCGATGAATCACGTAAAAGAAAATAAATAGCAGCACGAAATCGAAAACACTTGCTTCGGGACCAACGCTGCCTCCCGTAAGCCAAGCCGGGCCGTGAAGCGTGGCGTCGGAAAGATGACCCGGCAAAACCATGCCGCTGTCTGGAACGGAATAGAAAAACGTCTCGCCAAAATCGAAAGCCGCGTGCATCCCAACCGCTAACCATAGACTGCCTGTTCGTCGCACGGTAAAGCACCACAGCAATCCCACAACAAAAACACCCGCCACGCCGACGCGGCCTTCGCCGCTGTTTTGCAAATGCACAGCTGCAAATAGCAGCGAAAGCAAAATGGCAGCAGGCCAGAAGCCTACGCCGGAACTCAAAGTAAATAAGCGTGTAGCCGCGAAACAGAAACTCCTCAAATAATCCGACAAATGTCAGACAGAGAGCCCACAAAACGGCCCAATGAATTATTTGCGTGCCGTGCAACGCCAACGGGCCAAATGAATATCCCCCAAACGCATAAATCAGTCCGATAACGGCACTGATTTCCAGAAATCCCAGCAGAAATCCTTGCCAGAAAAGTTTTCCGAAGGCCTGCTGAACCGGTAAGCCATAACATCCCACCGGACGATGTTCGAGAAAGGACATCACTACAGCCGCGCCAAATGCGGAAATAAAACCGATCATCTCCGAGAATAAGAGGCTCTCAAACGAAAACTTATCCGGCGTGGGTCGATAGAATTGCATCAACAACATTTTCAAACCCAGGAAAAATCCGGCCATTATCACCACGTACAACAGCAACCGCCAGCCCGCGCGCAGGCCTTCCGCGTTAGAAAATATTTTGTTTAGTCCATTGGAGGAAATGCTGGAAGTGTCGCGGGATGGCTGGGTGGATGGCGTTTCTACGGGCCTGCTCTTGCTCCATGCATGATCACCGAATCATTTCGTGAGTCTTAATCAGTACATTCAGACGCGTCAAGTTATCCGTAAGCACTCGCACGGGCCTCGCTATCAAGAAAAAATAAATCGTGCGCGATGCTCAAATGGCTGCGACATACTTGCAGACCACACTCGAAATTTAGTCCCTGGCAATATTATTTCACATACTTCGGGGGCTCGCCTTTAGACCACGGGTCGTAAGAGTGCGCGAATACCAGCCGCTCGGCCAGCGGCGGATGGCTGTAAAGCCAGAAAGTGATGAACGCCGGAGGATTTGGATCGGAGAGATCTAGTTCGCCCAGGACCTGAAAACCGTGCGCGGCCACCTCTTCGGAGTTGGGCACCAGGCCATGAATTACTTCCAGGCCGTAAACATCGGCGGCATGTTCCTGCATGCGGCTGAAGCCATTCACGATCGGTGAAGAAATAAATGACAGAATCTCCAGCCAGAGTAAAAGCACAGCGATAGCTGCCCAGTCTTCGGGTCCACGTATTTTCCACTCAGCGCCCCAGCGATGCAGGGACCAATGCAGCGCGCGAAACATTACGTACAGCGCGAGAAGTAATGCCACGGCGAAAAACAGGAATCCAGTAGCGACGTGACCAAGCACGTAATGTCCTAGTTCGTGGCCGAGGATAAATAGCGCTTCGTCGGTAGATGTTTTTTGAATGGTGGTGTCCCAGATAACCACGCGCTTCGACGCGCCGATGCCGGTGACGTACGCATTTATCTGGTTGGTTTTCTCACTGGCCCGCATCAGAAACATGCGATCCCGGGGAATCGGCACGCCTGCTCGTTGCGTGAGGGTTTCGATGGAGGTCACCAACTGCGGGTGCTCTTTCGCCAGCGGCTCAAAGTGATTAAACAGCGGATCGATGAACCACGGGCTGATGAAAAAGAAGAACAGCAAAATTGGGAGTGCCGCGAGCCAAAAATAAAACCACCAGCGTCTGGGCTTTTTCGCATTGCGAGAGTCAAAACAAAAACCAGCAACACCGCCAGACCAACGCTCAGGGCTTCTTCTTTAGCCCAATCCACGATCCAGGAGCCCCAATGCTGGATGGATTGCTCGTAGCGCAAACTCAGCGCGTGCCAATAAATACGCACGGGCAATTCAAACAAATCGGTAAGCAATATCAGTAATGGCACAAAAATCAGGCACTGAATCCATTTCTTTTCACTGCCAGCTTCCGCAATATCACGAAATTTCGCGGCCATGCCCAAGCGCAGAATCAACAGCAGCACGGCAGGCTCAAAAAATAGGAAACGAAATACAAAATGTAGCCGGCACGAGAATACGAAACGGCTTTTTGGTAGCGCTCCCTGGAAAGCCGGTACTGATCCGTTTCGGCCTGTGTGGGCGTGCGGGGTTGCGGATTGTTTGGCGCAGAATCCGGATCTGATTGCAAAGTTTTAACCTGGCATGGAGGAATAAACGCGGCCCGCATTTTGCGCGCGAAGGTGGGGCGCGGCAAAACAAAAAAACAGCGCCAGGAAGCCCAAAAAACAGTGAATGAAAAGATGCAGTCTCGCTGACCTCACTACGGTTGTACTCCGATGTTTGATCGGTGGGCGGTCTTCAAAGAATAATTGCGCACCGCGCCGGTAGTGGCGAGTCCGATGTGAACGATGGAAGTCCAGCGCTCCAGTTTGTGGTGTCCGTAGCGATGAAAAAGATAAGATGCGCCAATGGAAACGCCCGTGGCGGCGGCTTCGATGAGCGCAAAGCCGGCATGATTATCCACAGCATCATTGGTCAGAAATATTTCCTGGCGGCCGCGGCGTCGCATATTCAGCGTGGAGAAATAATCCAAAGTGCGGGCGGCGGCGACTCCGGCGAATAGCAGATCGTTTTCCTTGTCCCAAAAACGATGCTCGATTGGCAGAATGGTGGTCTTCGAGGATTGCGGCTGTCCGGCTTGCTGCTGATATCGTCCGCCGGCGCTTGCGGTGGTTCTTGAGAGTACAGCGGTTTTGCAGTGCATCCGAGTATCAGCAATGTTACGAATCCTATTGACCGTTTCAACCGATATCTCCGCGTTGTTAGAACTTACCTAAGTATCTGCGATTCTCCCACTGAAAGCGCACGGTTTCAGTTGATACGCCGTTCTTCTGCATGGCCGTCTGCGAAACACCAATCAGAGCTCTGGCGCTCCGGGCCTAGTCGGTTCCCGGGCTTGACCGGCGTTACCTATGCGCACGGTGCAGGCTGCGGCGCAGTGGCGGCAGGCCAGAGTTAGCGTTATCTTGGAGCTTCGGGTATTTGCATTGGCACGAGGTGACGAAATGTCAGGCCGAATGTTCGCTCCGTTCCTCCCCAAGTTGGTCATGGTTCTGCCGGCGGCGCTGTTTGCGGCCATGACTGTGTGCCCGGCGGCTTTGCCGAAGGGGCAATCGCAGGATCAGCAATCGTCCGACGCGCAAAGCCAATCTATCGCCGAGGCCGCGCGGAAATCGCGCCAGTCGGCGAAAAATGCCACCAAACCCTCCAAGGTCATCACCGACGACGATCTTGATAAGGAAAACATAAAACCTGGTGCGCAAGGATTGACCGTGGGCGCTCCGGCGAAGTTGGAAACTCAGCCGCCCAGTCCTGACGCTGTGGCCGAGGCGGCCGCCACGCCTTCCGCGCCTCCCGATCCTGCGACGGTAGCGGCTGCTTCTGACGATCCAGAGATCGCCAGGCTAAAAGACACCATCGCCGATGCGGAAAAAGATGCCGATCTGGCACGGCGCGAGCTGGCATTGCAACAGGACACGTTTTACTCCAATCCCGATTACGAACACGATACCGCCGGTAAAGCCAAGCTTGCTGCGCTACAGCAACAAATCAACGATAAGCAGCAGGAGATAGACCGGCTGAAGACGCGCCTGGCGGCGTTGGAAGAGGCGCAAAAGAAAAAGCGGTCCGCCAAGCCAGCGACTGCGCCGGCACCCGCGGATCAAAGCACGAATCCAAACGCTGTTCCACCGGCGTCGCCAAAACCCTAAGCACGTTTTCCAAAATGGAAACTGCTACAATTTTCTCGTCAAACCCAAATTCACTGTTTTTCCACAAATGGAACGCCACTACTATACCTAGTGGTCGATTTTTGTTGACACCGGAATGGCCTCCAGCGCACAATCGCGACATTCAAAAAATATTTTCTAAGTTAATTCCGTCAGACAACTGTTCCTAATCGAAACACGATGCACGGGCTCCAGGGCTACGCAGTTTCGGAGGCAACGATGCAATATCTGCCGGGATTCACGGTTCAGTGCATCAACCAGATGTGCGAAGCGCGAGGTCATTGGTTGCGCGCGGATGCCACAGCGGCTACTTCGCATGAAGGGCGCTGCCCGTGTTGCGGAGATTTTCTGCGGAATGTCCCACCACCTCTGGCACCGCGATTCCGGATGCGCCCTCGAGCATTGACTTCGCATCGTCCGCCAATGCGGCGACGATGATTCGTAGCGTCTCGCATTAAAACCCTTCTCGCGATACCGAGTTCCCAGCCGATTAGTTCCAGTTCTGGCTTCACTAACACTGGCCTCCAGCGCGTCGTCAGGAATGCTCCCGAAGTCTATTTTGTCAGCGTGTCCTCCCGGTCTCAGACAACCAGCTGCTATCCCGATACCCCCCGTGTTTTTTGGCAAAAGAGTTCGTAATGTGATGAAAATAAAGGATTGAGCTTGCAAAAAGTGTGCAAGAGTTCACAAAAGGCTGAAAACAATGAGTAAGTTAGAATTAGAAATTGCGTGCGGATAAATTTGGGTGGACGGATGCAGCTGCGTTGCAGACAAGCGTGTGACTAGGGACGGCGACCATACTCATGTTACCATTTAGTACAGTAACTACAAATTACTTTAGGAGCATAGGCAGCGGATGCGCGGCTAAGATGCGGGATTTAGCCTTCGATTAGGCCTTGTTCGGCCATTTGTTCGTCGGTGAGCCAGAGGTCGGGGATGTTGGCGGAGCCCAGGCGGTGAATATCCTGGAGGGCGCCGCGGACTTCTTTCAGTTCGAGGTTTACGCCGAGTTTTTCCAGCATTTCGATCAGGATGCGGGAACCTTCGGCGAGGACGGGTTTGGGATTTGAGCCGAGGCGATCGAGCCTGCGGTAGGTGAGCACGTAGATGGCGGCTGGACCGATGCCGTGGCGCACGATGTTGAGAAAGGCGCGCGTAGCGGACGGCAAGGCTGACTGCGCGGGGTCGTGCACGGTGTAGGCGGGTGACAGGTCCTGGGCGGAATCGGATTCGGGGACGGGAGTGGAGCACGGCGCCGGTGACGGTTGCTTGGGAGCGGAGAACGCGTCCTGCTCCCATCCCACAGGGGGAATGCTCATTCTTCAGGGACCCCGTTAAGCCCGTTATACTTCCAGCGGGCACTTCAAAAATTCGTTTAGCTGCAGCCGCTGGTGCTGCCACAGTTTTCGCATTTGTAGCAGGCGCCGTTGGGAACCATGAGCATGCCGCACTCGGAACAAGTGGGTGCGCCTTCATGAGCATTGCTGGGTTTGGACGACGCGCTGGATGCGGGCAAGGATGGCAATGACGCCATAGCCTGCGCGACGACCGTCGGCGCGGCAGCAGTTGCACTGCCGGCGGCAGCTTCAGGATGTGCGGCGCCATTCAGCTTCAGATAATCCGCGGAGATGAAGCGGCCACCGAGCCAGCGGGCGATGTAGTCGAGCACGCTGGAGACGAAGCGAATCTTGGGATTCGCGGTGATGCCGGACGGTTCGAAGCGGGTGTTCAGCAGCTTGTCGACGTAAACCTTCAGCGGCACACCGTATTGCAAGCCGATGGAAACGGTCAGCGCCAAGCCATCCATCACGCCGGAGAGCGTGGAGCCTTCCTTGGACATCTTGATGAAGATTTCGCCGGGGCGTCCGTCTTCGTACATGCCAACGGTGATGTAGCCTTCGTGTCCGCCAACACTGAATTTGTGAGTGACGGAGGCGCGTTCCGCGGGCATTTTTTCGCGTTGGGCGCGCGCGAATAGTTCCTGTTGCATGGCTTCCACCACGGCCGCGGCTTCGGGCTTCTTTTCGTCTTTCTTCTGGCCTGCAGCGGACAAGGGCTGCGAGCGCTTGGAATTGTCGCGATAGATGGCTACGGCCTTGAGTCCCAGCTTCCAGGATTCGATGTAGGCGTCCATCACATCTTCGACGGTGGATTCCTCGGGCATGTTGATGGTTTTCGAAATGGCGCCGGAAAGGAACGGCTGGGCGGCGGCCATCATCTTTACGTGACCCGTCCAAGTGATGGAACGTCCGCCGCCCGCCGGGGCAAGGGAGCAGTCGAAAACCGGAAGATGCTCGGGTTTCAAGTAAGGGGCGCCTTCGATTTTGCCGTTTTGATCGATATGCGAAACGATTTCGCTCATTTGTTCGGGGGTGTAGCCGAGGCGCATCAAGGCTTCGGGGACGGTGTTGTTGACGATCTTGATCAAGCCGCCGCCAACGAGCTTTTTGTATTTTACGAGCGCGAGGTCAGGCTCGATGCCGGTGGTGTCGCAATCCATCATGAAACCAATGGTGCCGGTGGGAGCAAGAACAGTGACTTGGGCGTTCTTGAAGCCAAACTTTTCGCCGTGCGAAAGCGCGGTATTCCAGGATTCCTGCGCGGCGCTGTAAAGCTCAGGTTGCACATGCTCGCGCTTGATTCCACGCATGGCGTCGCGGTGCATGCTAATTACGTCGAGCATCGGCTCGCGATTCACCGGGTAGCCCGGGAAAGGACCCATGGCTTCAGCCACGCGCGAGGATTGCGCGTAAGCCTCGCCGCACATTAGCGCGGTGACGGCGCCGGCAACATCGCGTCCTTCGTCGGAGTCATAAGGCAGGGCCATGGACATGAGCAACGCGCCGAGATTGGCGTAGCCGAGGCCGAGCGGGCGGAAATCGTGAGAATTCTGGGCGATTTGCGGAGTCGGGTAGCTGGCGTTGTCCACCAGGATTTCCTGCGCGGTAATGGTGACGTCGACGGCGTGTTTGAAAGCCGAAACATCAAACTGGCCGCCGGAATTGACGAACTTCATGAGGTTGAGCGAGGCAAGATTGCAGGCGGTATCGTCCAAAAACATATATTCGCTGCAAGGATTGGAGGCGTTGATTCGCGCGGTGTTCTTGGAAGTGTGCCAGCGATTTACGGTGGTGTCGTACTGCATGCCGGGATCGCCGCAATGCCAAGTGGAATCGGCAATTTTGAATAACAGATCGCGGGCGCGAAGTTTTTCGGCGGGCTGACCGTCGATGACGTTCTTGGTCCACCAATCTTTGTCTTCAGCGGCGGCGCGCATGAAATCGTCAGTGACGCGAACAGAGTGATTGGCGTTCTGGAAAAAGATGGAACTGTAAGCGTCGCCATCGATGGCTGAATCGTAGCCCTGCTCGATGAGCACGTGAGCCTTGCGTTCTTCCTTGCGCTTGCATTCGATGAATTCGACGATGTCGGGATGGTCGATATTCAGGATGACCATCTTGGCGGCGCGACGAGTCTTGCCACCGCTCTTGATTACGCCAGCAAAGGCGTCGAAGCCCTTCATGAAACTTACCGGGCCGGAGGCGATGCCACCGCCGGAGAGAGTTTCCTTGCTACCGCGCAAGCTGGAGAAGTTTGTTCCGGTTCCGGAGCCCCACTTGAAGAGCATGCCTTCGGTACGCGTCAGGCCCATGATGGATTCCATGGTGTCTTTGACGGAGTTGATGAAGCATGCCGAGCATTGGGGCTTTTCCTGCACGCCGACGTTGAACCACACCGGTGAGTTGAAAGCCATTTTCTGTTCCACGAGAAGATGAGTGAGCTCATCGCGAAAAGCGTCGCGGGACTGGGCATCGGCGAAGTAACCGCCCTCTTCACCCCAACGCACAATGGTGTTGACCACGCGGGCGATCAACTGGCGCACGGAACCTTCGCGCTCCGGCGAGCCGGGCTTGCCGTGAAAATATTTACTGGTGACGATGTTGGTGGCGGTCTGCGACCAGCTCTTGGGAACCTCAACACCTTCCTGGCGGAAAATGGTCACGCCCTTTTCATTGCCGATGAGAGCGGTGCGCCTTTCCCATTCGACGAGGTCGAAGGGAGACTTCTTGCCATCGGTGAAAAATCGCTCGAAAAACAGGCCGGTGCCGCGTCCAGCCGGAGTCTTTCCCGATTCCAATTCAGTTTCGAGTGATCTGCCATTTAATGCGGATTTCACAGTGGCCATTATTCCTCCACGCCTCAAGATTCCCTGTCCGGGGACGTTCTTAATTTTGGTGCGCTACCATTTTTGGTGCTCTACTATTTGATGCATCCAGCGGCGGGCGGTACGAAAGCGACCGAACCGGCTAGAAACGACGTAAAAGGCAAATGCTCTGCCCTCCGGCTGATTAAATGAGACCAGCCATCGTGCAGGAACCGCGCTGCGAATGCGGCGCGGAGCTGAGACTTCGCGTCGGTTTTTTAGCTTTGAACCCGGCTTGGTTTCGTCCCCCTCCAAACGGGCCATGACGCTCTGGGATAAGGCTCGTTTGGGGAGTGTACGTCCCCCGAATCTGGATTCGCAGTATCGGTCCGCGCGAAATAACTGTCAAGAGTTTAATGCAGGTAAAAGAGAAAAAGTCACAAAATGTACTAGTGGCTGTGACTAAACTGTCTATAAGTAGTGGTGCCATTTCGGAACCGCCAGAGGCGTCAAACACTTAAAAAATAAAAGCTTAGATGGGGAGATGCACCAAATACGGGCATCAAGGTTTTTCCATCCTTCCTGCATTTGCAGGCATCAAATTAGTAATGGTGAGGGTCCGTTCATTTCCCCTGGCGTTGCTGATTCTCTGCGTAAGTGCGCAGGTCCGTGCACAAGACAAGTCGCAACCGATTACGCCGTCGGTGATGTCGTCCGCATACGGCGAGAAATTAAAGATTCGCGGGATACCGAATCCAGGAAAAATCAATGATGGACTGTACCGCGGGGCGCAGCCGAATGAGCAAGGCCTGGAAGAATTAAAAAAACTGGGGATTACTACGATTGTGGATCTGCGCGCGGAAGATCGCGGCAAGTCGGAATGGGAACGACAACAAGCGGAAAAATTGGGCATGCAATTTGTGCATATTCCCATCGCGGGGTTCGCGGCACCAACCAATGAGGAAGTGGCGCAATTCCTTTCGCTGTTTCGCGATTCACAACAGAAAGTCTTTGTGCATTGCCTGCTGGGGGAAGACCGCACCGGAGTGTTTGTGGCTACGTACCGAATGAGCGTACAAAAATGGCCGGTGGCGCAGGCGATGCGAGAGATGAATACCTTCGGGTTTAACGGCTTTTGGCATCCGGCCATGAAAGCGTTTGTGCGTGATTTTCCGGCACGGCTAACGTCCGCGCCTGCGTTCGCGTCTTTGCAGGATGGCAAGTCCTCCGCGCCCATCGTGTCGGGCGCGAAATCTAACTAACGGTTCACAGAAAACTCTCCGCAAATAGGCTGAATAGGCTGCTCATAAAGCACCCCAAGACCCAGGCTAAAAATCGAGCCTGGGCCACCCTCCGCGTTTTTTTGGATTGCGCCGTGTTTGTGGATCACGCAGCGTTTTTGTGGATTGTGCCCGGGTTTTTGTGGATGGCGGGAACGATGCGTTAAGAGGCCTTTGAGCAAGGTGAGGAACGTAGTACGACCGTACTCTTACAACGGACGGATTAGAGCGTTGTAATGATTTGCGGACCGGACTGTGACGACAATTCTATCAACGGCGGGGAGACCAGTTGCGGCGTTGACCGGGACAGGCACCCACGCGGGTTGGCCGTTACGAAATTCTAGAAACAATCGGTACAGGCGCAACCGGCCGGGTGGTGCGCGCGCACGACCCGATGATCGGGCGCCTGGTAGCAATCAAATTGCTACCCCCAGAATTGGCAAAGGGAGAGGCACCAACTCGTTTTTTGCAGGAAGCACGGGTGGTGGGGCAATTATCGCACCCGTCGATCATTACGCTGCATGACATGGGCATTGAAGAGTCCACATCGACCCCGTACCTGGTGATGGAATTCTTGACCGGGCAATCACTGGATCGAATTTTGGAAAAAGGCGCTGTGCCTACAATGCGGGCGTGCGCGTGGATTGGGGATGTGGCCGCTGCGTTGGCGGCGGCACATCGCAAAGGGGTGATTCACGGGGACGTCAAACCCGCGAATATTTTGATCACCGAAGACGGACGCGTGAAATTAATGGACTTTGGCATGGCACGGGTGGCGGCGCGCGAACAAAGCAGCCGGCCACTTTTGGGCACGCCGGCGTATTGGTGTCCAGAACAAATAATGGGCAAGCCGCAGGACGGACGATCGGATTTGTTTTCACTGGGGATCGTGCTGTATGAAGTTCTTACCAGGAAGCGGCCATTCGACGCCGACTCACTGCAAGGCGTTTGCAACCGGATCCTGTCTCACGAACCGTTGCCTGTTTCGCATCTCAATACGTCACTTCCGACTGCGTTCAATGAAGTTGTGACGCGGTGCCTGTCGAAAGACCCTAACAAGCGCTATTCATCGGGAGAGGAACTAGCGGAAGACTTATATCCGTTCGCGAGACGCAGAAACACGGGGCCCGTGCTGGGCCGGCCGACTAAAACACCAGCGCGGGGCTTAGGGTCTTACGCGGGAAAATATGTTCACTCGTAGAGATTTACGCACTTAAAGCGGACTAAGGTGATTTCCCTAGCCCGCGCGGACAGGGTACGCGAGTTTTACACACTGGGACCATTGGGTGATTCCCACAGGAGGATCGCTAAGTGAAAATGTTTCTGTAGCTAAGGCGGAAGGCTCGCTCGCCTAAGTGAAAAACTTATGATTACTCCGCAAGGCCGTTATGAATTTCTAGAAACGCTGGGAACCGGGGCAACCAGCCGCGTGGATAAAGCTCGTGACACGCTGATTGGCCGCACTGTTGCGCTGAAGACATTTCTTCATGGTTTTGGTTCCGGAGACGTTCAGAAGCAATTCCTTCGTGAAGCGCAAATTATCGGGCGCCTGGCACATCCTTTCATCGTAGGCCTTTATGACGTTGGAACGAATGCGGAGGGCGTTCCTTACTTCGTAATGGAGTATGTGGACGGAAGGACGCTGGAAAAGGTTCTTGATGACGGGCCGCTGCCGCTGGAAAAAGCCGCGTTGTGGGCTACCGACCTTGCCGCGGCGATCGCGCGCGCGCATCGCGCGAAAGTCATTCACGGGGATATCAAGCCGGCTAACATCCTGATCACCAGAGAAGGACAGGTTAAGCTGGGCGATTTCGGGATCGCGAGATTCGCGACGCAAGTGTCCAATTCCGGGGTGCTGATGGGCACGCCGGCTTATTTGTCTCCGGAACAGATTCAGGGAAATGCGCAGGACACGCGATCGGATCTTTTTTCGCTGGGGATCATTCTGTATCAGATGACCACTGGCGTGCAGCCGTTCAGCGGCAGCTCGGTGAGCGCGGTCTGCGCGCAGATTGTGGCGATCATGCCGCCGCCGCCTTCACATCACAATTCAAGTTTGCCTGCAGCATTCGACCGCATCGTGATGCGTTGCCTGGCCAAGGATCCCGCGGACCGATACGCGACCGCGGAAGCTCTGGGAGCTTCGCTGTATCCCTTCGCGCACGCGCAGGAGATGGCGGCGGTGGTTCCCGAAAAACCATCCACGGTTGCTGAGTTTGTTGGGACGCGTGGAAAAGTGGGTTTCCACGGCAAAGAAGGCACTGAAGGCCGAAGCGCAAGAGCAATCGCGACGTTTGACCTCTTTGGCAATGGCGATCTGGACTTCCGATGCGGCGTGGTGGAATCGTCCGATGCAGCGCAAAGATTTGTGGGCCGCGGGGACTGCCGCGGTGTTGCTGGTCGGGCTGGTGCCCATGGCTCGCGCGTTACGAAATCGCGGGCATGTTCAGCCGGTGGTATCAGCGGCGACGGTAAGCGGTGCAGCTACTTCGCTCACGGCGTCGAATGTCAGTTCTCAGGCGCCTATTAATTCGAATGCTTCGATGATCAACATTAGTTCGTCGGCAGTGGGCGATACCGCGGTTGTGAGTGCCGATGCCGTCGTTAGCGAAGTCGCGAAGCCGGCGGTGAACTTCCAGGACGAGAAACCCAAGACGGTGGTCACGGCTAATCAGGGATTCGTCGAACGCCACGGAGCGACGGGGACGAAGGCGCATCAGCTGAGCAAGCAGGCGGCGAAATCGGCTGCGGTAGTACTAGACAGCCTCCCGGTTTATGGACCGGGCATGGCAGACAATTGTGCCGGTGGCGGAACGCCGCACCCGCGAAGGCCGCTGTGGTCCAAGCGACATTGCATATCAACATCGTATCGGAAGTGACGGAGCAGACTACTCTGGCGGTGTTCTCCGGCGATGAATTGCTGCTGACGACGCCATTGAAGCCTGAGCAGATCGGGGACACGTTGCGCTTCAATTGCCCGATTGTGGCGGGTGAACACGCACTGCGGGTGGTGTTGTATCGCGCGGATAAGACGGTGTTCATGCATAAGGAAAATAAATCTGAATTGCATGCCGATGGCGCCAACACCATGGAAGTGCACGTAAACCGCAAGTCGAAGATGCTGGTGAAACACGAGACTTCGTTGGAGGTGGTGTGGCCGAGCACGACCACTTCATCGTCCGCAGAGGCGAATCAGGGATTCAAGCCGGCTGGGGCGCTGGCGCTGCGCTGATTTGCTAGTACGTGGCGTAATCAGGAATAACAAAAAATTCAAAATTCCTATCTTTTGAATCGAGAGCGGGGGAGATGACTATGAGCGCTATAGCCCATTTTTACCGCATGGATACAACGCGACCGCACCTTTGGTGGATCAGCTGCGATAGGTGCCATAGAACGGGAATCGCGCACCTTCAACGGAATGACGCGGTATGGTGTACGAAATGCGATCGCCGCGGGAAGATTCAGGTAGCAATTTACCGGCCGGATTCGCTCAATTTGGTTCACTGGCGGCTGGGGATAGGCATTTGCTTCGCAGTGGCGGCGCTGGCCTGCTACCTAATTTTTTTTGATTAACGGGTTCTTCGCCTCATCGGCGGGGCGACGGCGGAGACTAAATTAGTTACTCGTAGCGCAGGGCTTCGACGGGGTCGAGTTTGGAGGCCTTCATGGCCGGCCAGACTCCAAAGAAGAGTCCAACACTCACGCTGACGATCAGGCCGGCGACGGCAGCCCACACTGGGACGCTGCCATGCCATTCCAGGGTCAAGCGAATCAGCAATACCAGGCCGTTGACGAGAATGAGCGCGATGATTCCGCCTGCGCCAGTCAGGGTCATGGCCTCCAGCAAGAATTGCCAGGTTATATCCTTGCTCTTTGCGCCGATGGCTTTGCGGATGCCGATCTCGCGAGTGCGCTCGGTGACGCTGACGAGCATGATGTTCATTACGCCCACGCCGCCGATCAGCAGACCCACGGAACTGAGCACTACCGCGGCTAGGGCTACCATGCCGACGATGCTGTGGAATTCCTGTACTTCCTGCTGGGCGGTGCGAATCACGAAATTATCTTTGGCGTTGTAAGCCACGTTTCGGCGGCGGCGCAAGAAGTTCGGTAGCCTGATCGACGGACTGATCCAGCATGTTGGGGTAGGCCTGAAAACGAATATTGTTTTCATAGGCGCCGGGATAAATTTTGTGGAAGGTGCTGTAGGGGATCAGGACGCGGCGATCTTCATCGCCCATTCCGAAACCACCTTTAGGCTTTTCGACTACGCCGATCACCAGGAAGACCGAGCCATCGATCAGAACGTCTTTGCCTACCGGGTGAGCCTTCCGGGAAGAGAACGGGTGCGACGTTCTCGCCCAGCATGACCACCTTTTCGCGGTGGATGTCATCTCCTTCGCTGATGAACCTGCCGGAGAGGGTGGCGGCATTGGCATAGACCTGGCCAAAATTCGGCTGGACGCCGCGAAAATCGATGGCGGTGACTTCGCCGGCTTTGGTGCGCACGGTGTGGTTCTGCTCCCACCAGATCAAAAATACGGTGACGTTTTTAATCGCCGGGCAGCCTTCTTTCAAGGCTTCCGCGTCTTCCAGGGTGAGGGGCTTGCGCAAGCGCTCTTCGAGGGGCCTGGTGTTGCCATGGGGCCCTTGATCCCAACGAGAAACAAAAGCGGTGTCGGCGCCAAACTGCTTGATGTTTTCCTGGATGGTTTCGTCGAATCCGGTGATGAGCGCGGCAACCAGCATGATGACACTGACGCCAAGCACTACGCCAAATACGGTAAGAGCGCTGCGCATCTTGTGAGCGCGCAAGGTATCCATGGCCTGTTTTAGATTTTCACCGTGTGAGTGGGCCATGTTGATACCTCAGCCGTCCGCGCGCAGCGCTTCGATAGGATCCAGTTTAGCTGCGCGCATCGCGGGATAAATTCCAAAGAAAAGACCGACGGCAGTAGAAACACTGAGCGAAATAATCACCGCGCTGAGCGGGGTTTTTACCGGGATGGGAGTTACGGCGCGGACCAAGGCCACGATTCCGTAGGCCAGGGCCAATCCCATGATTCCGCCCACTGCGGCAAGCACGGCGGATTCGGTCATGAACTGCAAGACGATGTGTTTTTTTCTTGCGCCCAGAGAGCGGCGCAATCCGATCTCGCGGGTGCGTTCGGTCACGCTGGCGAGCATGATGTTCATGATCACGATACCGCCGACCACCAGGAAAACGGCAGTCAGGGCTACCGCAACCGCGAACAGATTGCCAGTGATCTGGTTCCACAGAGCCATGATGGAAGCCGAACCAAAAACGGCAAAATTGTCAGGGGCATCATAGGGAAGATGACGCCAGGCGCGCATAAGCATGCGGGCTTCATCTTCCGATGCCTGCATGACTTCGGAGTTCTGGGCCTGTACAAAGATGGTCAACCAGTCGTTCTGCTTATGCCAATCTTTGTAGTAGGTGGCTAAAAGGAAGCAGGATGTAATTGTCCTGCGACTGGCCGAAGGCGCTGCCGATTTCAGTGGCGACGCCGACGACTTCGTAGGTGTTGGTGCCGGCACGAATGGTCTTGCCGATGGGATCGACGGTGGGGAAAAATTTCTTCACCACATCGGTGCCGATAAAACATACTGGCGCGTGATGCAAATCGTCGCCCTCGGTCAAGAATCGGCCGGCGGCAAGATTCATGTTACGGATCTCGGCGTAATTGGGAGTGACACCGGTGAGGTCGGTGTTTTCGAGGAGGATGTTTCCGGAACGCACGTCCATGGTGCGGTCATCGGTGGCGGCGACATTGGCCGCGCTCTTCATATTTTCGCGGAGGCGTTGATACTCCTCGAGAGTAACGAGGGGGCGTTTCTGGGCCTTTATCCAGGCATCCTGACTGGTGATGATGCCGAAGCGGTCGACCAGATAAACGTTGGCGCCAAGATTGGCGACCCGGTCGGCGACGTAGAAATTCAGTCCCGCGACGACGCTCATAACCGCTACCAGGGTGGCTACGGCGAGGATTACACCCAAGAGGGTCAGGAAACTGCGCAGCTTGTGGGCGCGCAGGGCATCCAGCGCCAGGCGAAAGGTCTCGATGACGGTAACGGCGGCGGCGGCGATGCGGCCACGGCGCTTGCGCACAGATACAGCTACCGCGGGCAAACCGGTCAGACGATCAATAGGAGCTACACCCAAAACATGGCCTCCGGTTGTTACTTACTACGTGGAGGGACGCCGAAATCGTTCCCGCAAAGCCTTATCTATTAGACGTGTGAAGTGCGGTTTTATTACCTGTCTAAGCTATTTTAGCGCTGTTTTAAACGGGTGCGGAGGCTCTTTGTGAGGCCATGTTGACCATTGCCGCTTTCCGCAAAGGCGTGCGGTATAGCGGCGCCGCGGAACGAAAGACTCGTGCAACAATTGAGCGAAGAAGCGAATCCTATATGCTCGACCTAGTCCGCCACTAAGCCATGCATATTGCCGTCTTTCTGCTTGCCAGCGCTCTTTTCCTGTTCGCCGGGTCCAGTGAAACTACCCAAGAAGCGGTCGCTGTCCGTGGCGCGGACAAACCTAACGATCACGCGCTGTTTGACCGCGTCGTAGAAAACCAGAAAAAAAGCGATGCGGCCATGGATCAATATGAACGGCTGGAGCGCGTTGAAATTCACAAAGTAAACGGGGAAAACCAGTCGACGGAGGTGAAGGTTTCGCGAGTCGTTCCAGCGGGTACCGGAGCGGCTCATCTTCCTATGGGGACCGATGGCAAGGTCTCTGACCAGAATCGCCTATCGCGCGGAGCTCGAAAAACTCGAGAAGGCGCTGGTGTGGGCCGCGGAGACCGGCCGGACGCAACGGGAAGCGTACGAGAAAATTGCGAAGAAGAGGAAAGAGCGGGACGAGCTTATCGGTGCGGCGCGAGCGGCTTTTTTATTCACTTTAATCGGCAGTGAGCAACGGGATGGCCGCGTATTGCTGAAATACGCATGAACCCGAATCCAGCGTTCAAACCCACTTCGCGCGCAACCGCTATTTACCCGCGGGTTCGGGGAACGGTGTGGATTGATGAAGCCTCCGGGGAGCTGGCGCGCATTGAAGGAGAGGTCACCGAGGATATTTCGCTGGGCCTATTTCTAGCCAGAGTTTACAAGGGAAGCCGTTTTATGCAGGAGCGCTATGAAATGGTGCCGGGAGTGTGGCTGCCTTCTTTTTCGCAATACGACTTCGATGGGCGCAAATTTTTGTCCAGCTTTTCGCTGCATGAGCGGACATTTTATTCACATTACCGGCGAGTGGGCGGTCCCAAAGAGGCATTGGAGTTGGTGCGGGCTGAATTGAAGGAGATGAAGCCTGGAGGAGTGGCCAGCCGATAGGGTTTATGATTGGCGAATTTTAGCTAAACGAGTGATGGCCGTTTCAACAACCGTGCCCTCAGATTAACTCTCCCGTAGAAAGACAAGCCTACAATTTAATTAGGCTATCGATAAGGGGGAGTTATGAAAAACCTCGTCGTGACGGCGGCGTTTCTTCTGTGTTGCGGCGCGTGTCTCTGTGCAGGACAATCGGCCAGTTCGGGCGGCCAGAACACTGCAGACCCAGCAAAACCCGGGGCGCAATCGTCGAGCAGTTCAGCGGATACCACAACGGATAAAGCCAAAACCAAGCCGAAGAGAGTTTGGACCAACGAGGAGATTGCCGGTGTGGGCGGCGATGGGGCTATTTCCGTGGTCGGCAAGGCGGGCGGTGGGGAATCGAATGCGTCATCAAATGCCTCCCAGAAAAATGCCGCGATCTTAAGTGCCCGGTACAAACAAGCCGCCCCTTACCGCGATCGGCTTCGTCAGTTGAACAACCAACTGGAAACCATAGACAAGAAAATTTATGAGCTACAAAATTTCAAGGCCGATAACAGCAGCCCGTCGGGCGGAATAAATATGCATCAACGCTACGACATGACACCAGTAGAAGAGCAAGTCAAGGAGCTGGAAGAGAAAAAGAAGAAAATTAAGACGCAGATCGATGCGGTTGAGGATCTGGCGCGTAAGAACGGCTTTGAGGCGGGGCAATTGCGCTGAAGCCCCTGGGTATTACGATGCGATTATGCAACTGATGCTGATTGCGGTTATTTGGAGACTGCTCCGATGTTGATGCTTCCTTTCCCGATGTTTGCGGACCCAATCTTCGTGATTGCCATAGTTTTAGCAGTTGTGTTGCTGTTTGCCTACCTGCGAAAGCGCGGAGACCTATAGAGGTAATCGAGGTGATGCGAAGTCAGCGCACATTCCGAAAATGCTTCCATCTCGCATTTAAGGCAATTTGAAGACCGCTTAAGGGTATCAATCTCCGCTGCAGGCAAATCCGATGGCCTGGCGCAGGGCGGCTGGGCGGTGGTTTCGTTTTGGCCAAGGTTGAGAATTTTGAGTCCTGAGACGGACGGTGCGTTGGCGTACCGCGGGAAATTTTTGATGAAATTTTTCGCGCAGCTTTCGATGAGCGCGGAAAAGACGCAGGCGCACGGCCACATTTGAAATTCCCAGGTGGTCGGCGGCTTCTTGAGTCGAGTAGCTCAACACATCCATCAGCAAACAGACCTGGCGCAGGTCGGGCGGTAGTTCCGAGATTGCGGATGCCAAGAGGCGACGAGATTCCTGGCGCAGCAAGCCTTGTTCGGGATTGGCTGTCGCCGAAGGAAGTTGTGCTGACCAAGTTTCATCGGAGCAGTTACTGGATTGGTCCAGGGAAAAGACTTTTCCTTCACGGCGGCGGCGGATTACATCTATGGAAGCATTCCTGGCGATGCGTGAGACCCAGGCGTGCATATCGTCGCTTGGACCGGTTTGCGAGCCGACAAACTGATCGAGACGCGCCACGGTCTTGAGCAAGGTTTCCTGCTGTACGTCCTCCGCATCGTGGGGATTGCCGGTTAACCTCAGGCTGGAGCGGTACAGGCCAGTAGCATAAGGCATGACGAGCTCTGCGAGGGCCTGACGATCGCCGGTGCGCGCGCGGCGCAGCAGCGCGGAACGAGAATGCCAGTGTTGCGAATCGAGGGAAGCGCTCACGTTTGCCTCCGCGTTTTCGGTGGTGTTCATACCCTGATGTGAATGGCAGTTTCCTGCCCACCTAACATGGATCTGGAACGTACACAAAACAAGGCACAATTTGGCCGGGGGATGTTCTTGCTGCTCCATGGGGTTTGACCGCTTCTGGGATTTCCTACCGCGAAATCGGTCACTTATGTGGCGAACGACCATGCCTGCCGAAAACCTGCTGGTGGCAAGGCCAAGCACCATGTAAATTGCTTCGTAGGCCGTGAAGGAACTCCATCGCTCGCTTTTTCACAGAGAAGCCCACCTAGTATGAACGTCAGCTTCAGCGCAGAGTTGTCTCAGTTACTTGTCTTCTTGAATTTCGCGCGGTAATGTCACATCGATATGCCCCTTCACGCCAACGAGAGGATTGGCAGGAATGACGCTTGCCCTTGTGGCAGCGGCAAGAAATACAAACGGTGCTGCCTGCAGCAGCAATCTGCTACCTACAGTTTTTGGGCTCAACAGCGTGATGAGTCCGACGAGCTCATGCGCGCGATGATCCAATACGTGCGTAACAACCGCGAAGATCTAGCGCTAGACGCGTGGAAAGATTTTCACATGGGCGAAGTTACTCGGCGCTTTTCGTGGACCGCTGACGAGCAGATGATCTTCATGCCCTACTTTATGTTTCACTGGAATCCAGAGTTTGTAGGGCGCCGAAAGAAGGCTCTTCCGGATGGAGGAGTGATCGCGCATTCCTTTCTCAAGGCGAACGAACTCCAGTTGTCCGGTCTACAACGGACGATTCTCGATCAAGCCATGAAGCAGCCTGTCAGTTTCTACGAAGTTGTGACGAGCAAACCGGGAGAGAGTTTCCAGCTGACTAACGTTTTGACCGGCTCGCAGTCCGATGTGATGGAGCAGATGGCGTCGCAGCAAGCGAGGCCCGGGGACCTTCTGTATGGTTCTGTGTGGACGTTGCCGGGCATCACAGTGCTGGGTTGCTCCGCGCCGATTAAAATCCCGCTTTCCTGGAAGGCAGCGATTATTGGTCTTCGGAAGATGCTGCGGCGAAGGATCGCGAGGCAAAAGCGGCCTCTAAATGCGGACGATCTGAGCCGGTATGCCGACGAAATTCGAGAGACATACCTGCTTATACGGGATTCGTTAAACACGCCACCGCGACTGTGCAACACGGACGGTGACCCGCTCGTATTTCATTCCCTTACGTTTCAAATCGAATCCGCGGAGAGTGCTTTTGAGGCCCTAGCTCCGCTGGCAGCGGGGCGATCCAGGGAAGAGCTTTTGGAACGTGTGGAATTTGATGGTTGGGGGAAGCTTCTCAGTGTGTCGTTCGACTGGCTCAAGGAGGACAACTCAAAAATGCCAAGCTGGGAGAACACGATCCTCGGCAGCATCAAGATATCGGAGGATTCTTTACATGCCGAGGTGAATTCCGAGAAGCGCGCCAAACGGCTTCGAAAAGAAATTGAAAAACGGCTCGGTGCTAATGCGGCTCACCTGAGGACTGTCGCTCAAACGGCCGAAGAAATGGTTGCTAAGTTGCCGAAACGAAACAGCGCGCGGGCGAAAATTGATGAGGAAATCGTTGAGGATATCTTTCGTGATCCAGAGGTAAGAAAACAATTCCAGGAAAAAATCCAGAAGCAAGTCGAGGCTTGGGCTTATCAGAAGATTCCGATTCTCGGCGGCCGGACACCGATGCAAGCGGTTCGCCATCCCGACGGGAGAGAAATCGTTGAATCGCTGCTCTTGGATTGGGAACGGCGGGCCGAAGAAGGCGGGTATCAATCAGGAATTCGCCCTGACTTCAATGCCGTCCGTAAGCTGCTAAAAGTCATGCCGCCAACATCCTGACCCTCGCGTGGACGATCCAACCGCGGACTCCCAAACGTTAATGGCAAGAACCGAAGCGGGCCTAAACGCAAGGGCCGAATCCATCACGAAGCTATCGTGATGCTTAAAGAGCACGAAGCTAGCGATCTCAGGGATAGCAATATGAAGGAGAGGGGAAGCACTGCAGGCTTCCCCTCGCTTAAGTATTCTCAGGCGGTGGCTGCGGAAGCTTCTTTCTCGATGGGTGCGCCAATGAGATTTCCCCACTCGGTCCAGGAGCCGTCGTAATTGCGCACGTCTTCAATGCCGAGAAGATACTTGAGCACGAACCAGGTATGGGAGCTGCGCTCGCCGATGCGGCAGTAGGCGATGACTTGCTTGTCGCCGGTGATGCCCTTGGAGCTATAGAGTTGCTTCAAGGCATCGGCGGGTTTGAAAGTGCCGTCCTCGCTTACCGCTTGGGACCAGGGAATACTCGCGGCGCCAGGAATATGGCCGCCGCGCTGCGCGGTCTCGGACATGCCCGGGGGCGCGATGATTTTGCCGGAAAATTCATCTGGGGAGCGGACGTCTACTAATTGCGCTCCGGACTTTTTGTCGACCGCGGCGAAAACATCATCGCGTTTTGCGCGAATGGAGGCGTTGGGAGTCTTAACTTTGTAGCCCGCGGCGCTGACGGTGGGCTTGACGGTAGTGAGCTGACGCTTTTCTTCCACCCACTTTTTGCGGCCGCCATTCATGATCAAAACTTTGTCGTGGCCGTAATATTTCAGTTGCCAGAAAGCCCAGGCGGCAAACCAATTATTATTGTCGCCGTAAAGCACGATGGTGGTTTCTGGAGATATTCCAGCTTTGCCAAGCAGGGTTTCAAAGGCTTTGGGATCGGCGAGATCGCGGCGGATGGCGTCCTGCAATTCGGTTTGCCAGTTCCAGGCAATTGCTCCGTCGATGTGACCCTGGTCGTAGGCGGTGGTGTCAACGTCCACTTCTACCACACGAATTCCCTGATCTTTAGCGTGGGCTGCGACCCATTCGGTAGTAACTAAAACTTCTGGATGAGCATAGTCGGACATTGTTCGGTTCCTTCCTGGATTTAGAATCAAAAAGCGTAACGCAGAGCGTGCTGTGAAGCATCATCTTTTTTTCCGGACGCGAGATTCAGAGCCGAGCGTTTTCAGTCTCACACTTGAATGAGTTGGCCCTCCCGCGATTCCCATTCGATGCGCACCAGCCAATCGAAATGCATCCCTTCAGTTTTGAGCCAGCCTTCCAGGGCTTCTCTGGAATCGGCACGAAACTCCGCGAACATTTTTCCTTCAAGCATATTCACCATGACGCGTTCGGCTTTGGCGGCGTGACCCGCTTGCATCCGCCGCATCAGGGCCTCAGCACCCTGGCGTGTAAGGCACGCCAGCGTATGCTGGCTTAAATAAAGTGGCATCAGCGCTCCCGAAAAAGATTGAAATTCGCGCATCGGAGTCAGGTGATTAGACGCCTCATGTACCTGTACCGATAGACAGTTAGTTGCCGCAACACACGATTTGTAACGCGAATCAGGTTACTCGTCGGATGGTACTACACTCATGGGAGAATCCATGGAGCAATGGGAATATGAGACATTCTTTTGACTTTTTGGTATTTGGGCTCTTGGTATTGGTTTTAGGGCTGACCTTTGGCGGCCCTTGCGCATATGGCGGTCCGCGCACGGGACATACTGCGGAACTTACCGGCGAGGTTCTCAGTGCGACCGGGAAACCGGTGGCGGGCGCGGTGGTGACTTATCAGTCAGGCGGGGGACACACAGCTCACGTCGTACATACGGATGCGCATGGGCGGTTTACCATCGTCAAGCTACGCCGGGATAACTACGATTTAAGGGCTTCCTCGCATGGTTTGTTTTCAACCTGGGAGAAAAACGTGATGGTGCGGTCCGGTCAGGTGAAAACAGTTACGTTGCGTTTGACGGAAGGCGTGGAGGCGGCGAATTCTTCGGTGGCTGCTCCTAAGTGAAGGCGGTGCGTAGTCTGAGGGAAGTACTATGGTGCGAGGTTTCAGGGGACACTAAGATATAGTTTTAAGTAATTTATAATCTGCATGTTACAACTTAACTGTTTTAAGCGTCCTTTTGGCCTCAGAGTAGTACTAGCTTGTGGGTACTGCGCCTGGTGGGTCGGATGCTCCATTGAGGGGCACAGGGCGGCTCTGTAACTTACTAAGAACGGGTTGGGGGCCGCGCGGGGACAGCGGCTCCGCAAGGGGTCGTGTGCGAGCTACCCAACCCGCCTTTCTGCTACTCCTCGTATTTGGCTTGTCTTTGACCTTAATGCCGTTTTCCAGACAGAACCTGGCCCGAAGCAGACCAAGAAATTTTGAAGTTTGGGATGCTATGGAATCCCCCGGAATTCTATGAGTTGGCGCGGAGGGCTTTTTTGTTTCGGGCAACTCCGTTTAGCCATTCCCAGGTAGCTTGTGCATTGCGATCCCAAGTGTGATTTTGCGCCGTGCGGGTCGCGTGCTCTCCTAATTGCGCGCAGATGGTTGGGTTGCCAATCAAAGAGCGCAGAGCTGTGGCGAGTTCCTGGGTATTTTGCGGGTCGCGCAGAATGATGCCGTCCGAGCCGTCGGTAACGATTTCATGAACTCCCGCGTGCGAACTGGCGATCACCGGTAAGCCACAGGCCATGGCTTCGATAATGGGCAATCCGTAGGCGTCTTCAAGCGACGGGCCGACGTACGCGTCTGCCGCAGCGTAGAACTGCATAACATTGGAAGATGGCGGCGAAAAAAATACGCGATCCGTTATTCCGTAATCGCGAATCATTTTGTCGTACGGATCGCGGACGTCTCTACCGACTACCAGAAGTTTCCATGGCAAATCGCGGATAAGGAATAAAGATTGCAACAGGGCGACGAGTCCTTTGGTTCTCCAATCATTACCAATGAGCAGCAGAGCGAAATCTTGGGTAGATAAATTGAATTGTTTGCGAGTGGTGGCGCGGTCGGCAAGTCTGCGAGGAGCCGAGAATGCTTGCACATCGACTCCGTAGCGTATGACTCGGTTATCGGCGGGATGAAAATACTTTTGCAGTAACGCGGCAGCCGAAGCTGAGATCGCGGATAAGGAAGTTGTGGCCCTGCGATAAATCCGGTTTTCGAGCGCCATGATCAGACGATAGTAGGCCCGGCGATGTGCCAGACGGGGCCAAGCGGTGAGCGGACTGCGGCGGAAATTTAATTGAGGCAGAACTTGGCGGTAGAATTCGTGAAATACGACGTGGACACTGATGGCGTCGGCGTCCGTAGCGTTGATACCGGCGGAATATAACAGATCGTATTTTGCGTTGTGGAATGCGGCATCCCGCCAGCGGCAAATACGGTTGGCAAAAAACCAGAAAATGTATTGCAACAAGTGTGGGCCAGGAATGGCGGGTACTTTATGCCAAAACAGGCGATTGCTTTTATCCGCATCATCGCGGTCTGATCGCGCCGGCGTGCGGTATTTGTAGGGCGTAATGCCGCGCAAGTCCTCAACCCGCTGGGCGTAAATGTGGATTTCGGCGCCGGGCTCGCCGGCGAATCTTTCCAACTGTTCGACAATGCAACGCTCGGTGCCGTGGCGGCGGTCGAGAAAGGGGGAAATTACCGCAATGCGCACTAGCGTGGCCGCTGACGAGGGTTGCCCGCCGGGGCGGATACGTTAGCAAACTGCGAGGAGAGGGCCAGACTCGGCAAGCGAAATAAAATGCCCAGCAGCGTCCAGAAGTAGGCGTTAATCACGAAATCTTCGTAGGCCTGCATGGAAGTGAAGGTGATTGGCAATAACAATACGACCGCGTATAAAAAGATGGCGAAGGCGATGGGAAACCACGGCGATCCTTTCAATTTTTTAACGACTTTCCAGGCGGAAACGATGATCGCAATACTCATCACCAGCCAAAGAATAAGACCGCCAATTCCCATTTCTACGACCAGGGCGCCGAATCCGCTCTCCACGCCAACTCCCATGGGCGCGCCATGAAAA
This sequence comes from uncultured Acidobacteriota bacterium, assembly GCA_963733775.1. GTDB lineage: Bacteria > Acidobacteriota > Terriglobia > Acidiferrales > UBA7541 > Acidiferrum. The sequence goes on from CAVTEE010000010.1 coordinate 956,750, forward strand.
ATTTTAGCGACGTATTGCACACCGAGGGAGCTGGTTCCGATACCGAAGCCCCAAGGCCAGCGATCATAGTTGAAGGCGCCCAAAAAATTGCGCAGCGGGTAGTCCCAGGTGCGCGATTGCAATTCGCTTGCGGAACTGCCGGGCGTCAAAGTTTCGGAATAAATTGCCAGGCGAGCGAAGAGGGCATCGGGAAAAACAAAGAACAATGCTACTACGGCGAGCCCGATGGCCAGTCCGGCGCGCTGTACAGAACGAAAAACGCGGAGAACCTCGCGCTGGCGCCAGGGCGCTCCCCACAGAAAGGCCGCGACGATGAGGAGGGCCTCTCCCGCGGTCCACAGAAAGACTCCGCGAGAACCTGACAGCAGCACCGCGGCGTAGACGACCGCCAGGGAAATAAAAGCAATATTGCGCCCCCGACGGTGGCGCAACAAAAGATACCCGGTGAACGCCAATATCAGCACCCAGGCTATCAGCAGATAATTCCCATAACGGCCGGTGCTGACAAAAACCGAAGGAGCACGGTAGGAACTTAGGCCGGTGATTGGTGAAACGCGATATAGAGTGCTCATTTCGCGAATTTCCTCCGCTGGCCTGGCTGGATTCAGGAACGAGGGACCAATGATTGATTGGGCGACGCCCAGGCCAGCGATGATTATTGCGAGCCAAGCATTGAACCGAAAAAAACGGCGAAGGTCCGCTTCGGAATTAAGCAGCGCGTAGCCGACAAAATATAACGGGATATACCAGAAAAAGAGTTTTACGCCCAGGATGCCGTAGACAATGGTGGACGACGCGGGGTTAAACATCTGCAAGATTCCGAACCACACCAGCAGCATCACTGCCACGAAAAAAGGCGGGCGCACAATTTTTATGGTTTTCTTTCGGCGCACCGCGATAATGAAAGACATATAGACGATGGCAACGAGAACATCTTTTGCAAAATAGATGGCCATATTGTTGCCGAGATATTTGCGGGCCAGATCCTCGAACAGCAGCCAGGTGAAAAACAGATAAACGCCATTTCGCCAGTTATTGAGGATGGAAATGATAAAAACGCTGCCTACGGCCACGAGGCCGACGTAAGCAAAACCCTTTAAGTCGCCAGCGAGGACCAGCTCGGAAAATTCATAAGCAGCAACGGCAAAGATGAGAACAAACACGAATGCCGCTAGAAGTTTGCGTGAGGGGTAGGGTGCTGCTGTAGAACGAAAATTCAATCGCCGGCCTCAAGGATCACAGTTACAATCTGTCTCAGAAGGGCCACAAGAGCAAGAAAACCATTCTCAAGAAATTTAGAGAAAGCCAGCAAAACAGCATGTTGCGACGAGAGCGTGAGCTAGTTTTGATGAGCCCTCGAATCATGACCAACAGCGCTGGCTGACCGTTTCGCTATAATTCTGATGATGGATGGGCGCAAAATCTCACTTCTGTCCAGGCTGGAGCCATCCAGCGCAAGCGTTTCATAGCCCAAACTTTGCAGCTCTTCCAATGCCTCGTTGGGATTGCGTCCATCGGCGGTAACCAGCTCATTATGCAGTTCGAGAAAGAGCAAAGGTGAAGAGCGCGCGAAGGTTTCCCGTCCTCCACGAAGCGCCGCCGCTTCGTAACCTTCCACATCGATTTTTATATGCGTGGGACTGCCGAAGTCGGATGCCAACTTATCGATAGTAATCGCGCCGACGCTGGTCAACTCGCGATAAGAGCGTCCAGTAACAAAGCGCAGGTAACCCTCGGAGAATACTCCGGAACTAAGCATGTTTAGCGAGCCATTTACGTCACTGACGGCGGCCTTTACAAGGCGAATATTTTCTCGGGCTTGATTGAAATCAAGTTGACGGGTAATCATGCGAATCGCGATTGGCGAAGGGTCCACGGCGACGGCACTCCCGTCGAATTTGGCAGCCGCCAAACTGAACAAGCCATAGCTAGCTCCCAGATCGAAGAGCAACATCCCGCGGTAGCAATACGCGACAAAGGACTCAAATTCCGCGCGTTGCTCCAGATCGTTAATTTGATTTCGGATAGCGCACTGATAAACGTGAGGATGCAGGGTGAGAACAAGACTAGGGGTGAACTGCAACTTCTTGGTCATCCCGAATGAGAATTTTATGCTGTCCCAGATCCATCGCAACGACGTTGATGGGGACCTTAGCCAATTCCTGACGGGTCTAGGTACGATGCGCCGCGTAAAACGCTTAAGCCAGGCTACCGACAAGGATGGAGCGCCTGACCACAAAAACTGCCGGTATTGTTCTTGAACGCGTTGCTGGGATTTGTCCACAACACTAATTACTCAAAAACCCATTATGCGGGGCTAATGTCATACGCCTATCATACGATGACGAAGTGTAGCAGTCATCATCGCTGGCTTACTCATTCTTGTTATTCCACGATCCAGCGCCACGATAAATTTGTGCGTGCTCAGCGATCATTTTAGAGCGTTGAAACAGTTGTAATGCCCGGCCTCGAGCCTTCTCGCCGTAAGAGCCAATCAGCGTAGGATTTTTTATAGCGCTGCGCAAACAATCTGCGAGAGAAACAGCGTTTCCCGGCAGAAATTTTAGGCCGCTATCGGCAACTACTTCGGTCAAACCGCCAATATCGGCAGCAATTACCAAATGCCCAACCATCATTTGCTCGATGGCTGCGAGGCCGACCGTTTCCTCACAGGTAGAAGGCATCACCACGACAGAAACATCTCGCAGAGCGTGGGCGAAGGCATCGCCGGTCAAAAATCCTGTGATCGAAGTAAAGGCCTCAAGGTTGTCCCGTTGAATGAGATCTTCCAGTTTGGGACGCTCGCTGCCATCTCCGATGATGCGAATTTCAAAATCATGACCTTCGGCCTTGAGAATTTTGGCGGCCTCAAGAAGCACTGGGATACCTTTCTCGGTCACCAAGCGACCCACGTAGGCAATGCACAACTTCTTAGACGGGATTGAACGGTCCGGATTCGGAAGCGGGTCTTCAATGCCGTGATAGATAACTTTGGTATGCGGTAATTTCTGACGGTGATCCACGTGGGCGGTCACCGCGACATTTGTCGTTGCCTCGTGCGCGAGCCAGTTGCGCGGAAACATGAAGCCCAGGAGTTTGGCCGCTGTCCAGCCGTTTGAAAACTCTGATCGCAGGCAATGGAAGCATTCGCTATAACGGCCGGCCTGGAAATGACCAGGACAAATCGAGCGCTCCGGATGATGGACAAAGAGTCCATTGGGACAAGTGGCTTGATAGCCATGGTGTTCGACAACGAATCGTTTGCGCGAGAGCCAAGCCAGAAACATCGGTAAAAATGCCGGGCCGGCGGAGTGAATCACATCAGAGGCGCGCACAAGTTGCCAAAGCCGAATAAAACCGGGACGGCGGACCACTCGAAATGGAAATTTGTTGTCGTCGTGGCTTCCCGCGGGCGTTTCGGTGACTACTGTCACGTTAAATTCACGATCGCCATTTGCGGTGCGCAATTCAGCGATGCCGCCGGCCAGCGACTGAACGATGCTTTCGACGCCGCCGACACTGGGCGCAAAATAATGGGAATAAATCAGTAGATTCATGCTCGATGTGGGCGCATGTGCTGAAAAATATGCGCCGTGGTCTTGCTACGCGGTGTCGCTGGGATAGATGTTACGCTGGTCCGGGTAAAATTATATCTCATGGAATGCATGGCAATTCTGGGACGCCGTGAAGAACCTGCGGATGGAGTGCGGGATTATTGCTGCTATTTGCGGGAGGCGTTAGCGAAGGAAGGCGTGAATTTAACGCTGACGCAGGTGAGATGGGCGGAAATTGGGCACAAGGCCAGCCGCCAGGAATTACTTAAAGCCGTCGATGGAAAGGAAAATGCATTTTTTCTTGCGCAATACACGGCACTGTCGTGGTCGCGCCGTGGGTTTGCGCTTCCCGCTGTGAGGATTTTGAAACTATTAAAAAAGAATGGCGCGCGAGTCGCAGTGGTATTTCACGATCCGGATGGTTATGCGGGAGACCGCGCCGTGGATCGCTTTAGAAGAGGTATTCAACGCTACGCGATGAAGCGGCTGGTGCGTCTGAGCGATCTCGCCATTTTCACGCTACCTCGCGATAAAATTTCCTGGCTTCCAGCGGATACGAAAAATTTCGTTTTCATTCCGGTGGGCGCGAATTTGCCGGCTCCCGAAAGAGCGTGGGAAGAGCAGCGTAATTCGACGGTGAGCAAACCGGTAGTGGCGGTCTTTTCTCTATCCGACGAACCAACATTGACTAAGGAAGTGAGTCAGATTGCTCGAGCCGTAAGCAATGCAGCTAAGCAGGTAGGCCCGCTGGAGGTTGTGGTTCTGGGGCGAAACTCGGAAAGTGGTGGAGCAGCACTGCGTTTAGCGCTTGCGGGCTCGGACGCGGAAGTGAGAATAGTTGGACTGATATCCGCGGATGAAGTTGTGCGTGTTCTGGGGGCCAGCGATGTGATGTTGTTTGCTCGTGGGCCGATTTCGAGCCGACGCGGCAGCGCCATCGCGGGGATAGCATGCGGATTGCCAGTCATTGCGGAAGCAGGATGGGAGCTCGCGGCGCCGATCACGGAAGCGGGCGTGGTTCTAGTGCCGGAGGAATTGGTTCCCGAGGGGTTTGGGGCGGCTCTGGCGCGGGTATTGAGCGATTCATCGTACCGAGCGTCCTTGGCGGAGCGGAGTCGCAATGCGCAGAGCAAGTATTTTTCGTGGAGCGTGATCGCGCGACAGTATGCGCAAGCAATGCGAAGGGTGGGCGCTTCCCAGCGAGAGTAGGGCGCTGTTAAGTGCTAGGCAGCAGACCAGTATTGAGGGCGGCATGCTGTGTTCCCACCTTTGTACGCCTGTGCTAAAATGCTTAAGTTTTTCAGGGGTAGCGGTTCACCGTAGACTCCGCAGTGTGTATCGAACGGGCCATTTGGCATGTTTCCGTGTCCAGGGTCTGTCACTAACCCAGCATTGACAACCGCAGGTTCGTGCGGAGACATTTAACGTATAAAGAGGATGTGTCATGTCCGGGCATTCAAAATGGGCAACCATCAAGCACAAGAAGGCCGCTACTGACGCGAAGCGTGGACGGGTGTTTACTCGGGTGATTCGCGAAATTTCCATCGCCGCGCGTATTGGAGGCGGCGATCCGAATACCAATCCGCGGCTGCGTACTGCAATCCTCGCTGCCAAGAACGAGAATATGCCTGGGGACAATATCGAGCGCGCGATTTTGCGCGGCACCGGCCAACTGGAAGGCGAACAGTACGAAGAAGCGGTGTTCGAAGGATACGGGCCGGGCGGCGTTGGAATGCTGATTCAAGTGGTAACCACCAACCGCAATCGCATTGTGGGCGAGTTCCGACATTTGATGAGCAAGAATGGCGGCAACATGGCGGAGGCCGGAGCGGTAGGATGGATGTTCAGCCGCAAGGGCGAAATTACGGTGCCGAAGGAAGCGGCGAGCGAAGATAAGCTGCTGGATATTGTTTTAGAAGCTGGCGCGGACGATCTGAAAGATGATGGGTCCATTTGGTACATTGTGACGCCGCCAGAGGCGATGGACAAAGTAAAGGAAGCGCTAAGCAAGGCAGGAATTACTGCGGCGTCTGCGGAAGTTGGCATGGTGCCACAAAATTACATTAAGTTAACCGGCGCGCAGGCCACGCAGATGGTGCGATTGGTGGAAGCGCTGGAAGAGCACGACGATGTGCAGCATGTGTATGCAAACTTCGATATCGATGAGTCGGAGATACAGGCGGCGGTAGGGGCGAATTAGCCGGCTTGCAGTATTTTTGTCACATTTTTATCATGGGGCATAATCCGAATGGCCGGCGAGTGTATTGCGCTGGCCAATTTTTTTTGGGAGGGTTTTTGGGGTCTTCTTTCTGCGCAACGAGGCGCGGAAATTTTCTGGCGGGGATATGTGGAACGCCGTAGACTTGTGGCCGTGAGCGGCAACCACGGAGCAAATCAAAAACCTGGGTTCTTTCGCGTTCTGGGGGTCGACCCGGCCGCCGCGGGTCCCACGGGTTACGGCGTGGTGGAAAGCGACGGGCGCAAGTCGCGGATGGTGCATTACGGGGCGCTGGTCATTAGCGCTAAGCGTCGCAAGGAGTCGTGTGGAGCGGCGCTGCAGGATGTACACGCATTGCTTTCGGGGCTGATCGAAAAATACAAACCTGATGCGATGGCGGTGGAAGCGGTGTTTGCCGCCTTGAATGTGCGCACGGCGCTGCGGCTGGCAGAGGTGCGCGGGGTGGTACTTCTGACAGCGGCGCAGCATAATATTGTGGTGCACAGCTATTCTCCGCGAGAAGTGAAGTCTTCGGTGGCGGGATATGGCCACGCGGATAAGCGGCAAGTTCAGGAAATGGTGCGCGCGTTGTTAATGATGGAAGAAATTCCCGAGCCCTCGGACGCGGCTGATGCGCTAGCGGTAGCTTTGTGCCATTTGCAGGCCGAACAGACGCGGCTGAGATTCAGTTTGCCGCAGGTCAGCAAACAGCCTCGCCGTGCACGCGTTTCCTCGGTGATAGACGGGGTAGGTGCCCTAACTGCGGTAACGGGCGCCGTAAAGGGCTCCTCCGGGACGTTCTCCAACCTTAGCAATCTTCGGCGCATCGTACCGACACGATGACGAATTACCGTTCCTTAACGTTGGTTCTCGCTTGCGGGGTTTTCGTGTTGATGGAGCCAAACGCAAGGGCTTCGGTGCTCGTCCCAACTTCCGGGAACGCGGCTCTCCTCGCTACGTCCGTCGCTGTGGCACCCGCCGAAAGCGCAAAACTCACCTTCAGGCGAGTGTTTAAATCGAGTTCACCGGAATTCATCGAAATTGTAGTGTTCGAAGACGGCCATCCGGCCACTTATGACATTCGGCAGTTGGATGAAGACGCCAGCGCGTTGCCGTTTGAAATCAGCGCCGGGCTTCGCGCACACATGTTCGAATTGGCGGCGCAGTTGAATCATTTTCAAGGGCAGGATCTGGACGTCCACAGGAAAATCGCGAACCTGGGCGAAAAAACCTTTCGCTGGGAAAAGGGCGCGAGCGCTCACGAGGTAAAATTCAACTACACGTTAAATTCCGCGGCGGCGCAGTTGCTGCAAATTTTTGAAGGGCTGGCACGGCAGCAGGAGCACGTAATGCTGCTCACGCGCCGAATGAGATACGACCGGCTGGGAATAAATGATGCGCTGCTGCAATTCGAAACGGATTTGAATCATAAATTGCTGCCGGAACCACAATGCGCGCTGCCGATGCTCGATGAGATCGGCAATGATGCGAGGTTTGTGGATATTGCAAGGCAGCGGGCGCGAACTTTGGCGGAGCGGATACGGCATTCCAGCTAGGCAGATTTTAATTCCCGTTGCCGTCGCAACGATTTTTCCCGACTTGCGGCCGTTAATTTCAAAAATATAAATCTTGCAGAAATTTATGCGGAAGCGACTACGGGCTGCGGTGCCGCCGCGAGATCGCGCAGCGCAGTAGTGTACGGCGCGCGAGCTACGCCGCGTTCGGTGAAAATTGCGGCGATGTAACGCGCAGGAGTTACGTCAAATGCGGGATGAGCGGCGTGAACATCAGGGGCAATTCTCAGGCCTTGCAGGTGCGTGACTTCTGACGCGGCGCGTTCTTCGATGGGGATGTGGTCGCCATCGGGAATGGACAGATCAAAGGTGGAAACTGGCGCGGCGATATAAAACGGGACGTTGTTTTCCTTGGCCAGCACCGCGATTTGATAGGTGCCAATCTTGTTGGCGGTGTCGCCGTTGGCGGCGATGCGGTCGGCGCCGGTAACAATCGCGCCAACTTTTCCGGTTTTCAGAAAATGTCCGACCATGTTGTCGGTAATTACTGTGAGCGGAATGCCGCCTTTGTGCAGTTCCCAGGCGGTGAGACGTGAGCCTTGAAGATACGGGCGCGTTTCTGGAACCAGGACGTGCAATTGTTTGCCCTGTTGATAGGCGACGCGAATCACACCCAAGGCGGTTCCGATTCCGCCGGTTGCCAATGCGCCAGCATTGCATTGGGTCATTACCTGGCCTTGTGCGGGCATGAATTCCGCGCCGTATTCGCCGATGGCTTGGTCGGTGGCCTTTTTCTCAAGATGGACTAATTTTGCTTCTTCCACCATGGCGCGTTTGATTTCAGGGAGCGATTTGGATGTGGCGCATAATTCGGCGAACCTGCGCTTCATGCGCTCGAGAGCCCAGAAAAGATCGACGGCGGTGGGGCGAGTCTTTGCGAGGGTGTTGCAGATTTCGGGGAATTCCGATTGCAACGCGCCGATGGATGATGCGGTGGAGTGCAAAACTCCGAGAGCAGCGCCCATAGCGGCTGCCACGCCGATGGCCGGAGCGCCGCGAATAATCATTTCGCGGATGGCTTTGGCTACCTCGCGATAATCGGTATAGGTGTAGCTGACCTCTTCGGCGGGCAAACGGCGTTGGTCCAGCATGACGACGCCTTTGTCGGTCCATTCGATGGGTTGTGCCACGTACATGTGTGTCTGAGTTCTCCGGGTGCGCTTATAGGTCTAAGTAAATTGTAGCGAATGCCATTAAACAAAACGAATTGCCGATGTCCGTCAAGGTGAAACGGGCATGTGCTGAAAACCTCTAGTAGCGATGATGGAGGTGATCGCGATCATGGAGTTATAGCCTAAATGCAGCAGGAAACTGGCGAGGACTGTGCCGGTGCGGGCACGCGCGAACGTAAAAATCACGCCGACCAAAGTCAGCAGTGCGACCAGCCGGAAGGTCCAGCCCAGCTGGGAACCGTGCATCAAACCAAATAAAACGCCGGTGATTAAAATTCCCGGCAGGACGCCGAGGGATTTGGCGAAGAGTGGGTAGAGGTAGCCGCGGAAGACGGTTTCCTCTACGAGCGGTGCGACGAAAACTGCCATAGTCATCAGCAGGAATGCGCCGGAACGATTTTTAAAAATTTCCCGGATGGGCAGGTGATCGGTATTTTTCATGTTGTAGCTGGCCAGGGCTACAAAAATGGCCAGGCCGCAGCCGGAGAAGAAGTACATCCAGGGACTGCCTGAACCGGCGGTGGGGTTGGCATTCAATTTTCGCCAGCCCAGCGAGCGCCAAAAGGGCACGTCGCGCAAGACCGCCAGGGTCACGTATAGGAAAAGGAAAAGCAGGGCGTACCACAGCACATTGCTTTCAACGAGCAACTGCGGGCTATTTTCGAACACACGCTGAACTTGGATGGCGCTCAAGTGACGATTCGCGGAAACATAAAATACAAAACCGAGTTGCACGACCATCAGGCTGGCGAATCCGAAAAAGATAAAAATGATTAAGTGCGGCCAGGACCACGAGACGCGCAGGTCTTCCGGCAGAATGCGCTTGGCCTGGAAGGCGGGGATTGCGGCGGTAATTGGATCGCCGGCGAGAACTTGCGGAAGTTGAGACTCGGCAACTGGTTGAAGCTCGGTTAGCTGAGGGATTTCGGATTGAGTCTCGGGCAACGGATTCACGACGTGATCCGGCGTTTCGTTGTTCGGGTTCTCGTCGTGGTCGTTCATTTTCTATTTTTCTTGGCGCTGCGCTTTGGCCAGCCGGAAGCCAGCGCGGCTGCTATCAATGGCATGAGTAATTCGTGATGTCCGGTGATGGCGTACCCCTTAGATTCTACTCCGTGACGTTTGCCGGCGGATAATGTGGGGCGCTTCACTACATTTTGTAGCGGGCGGTAATGCTGGATGAAGTCGAAATTGGCGGTGGTAATGGGGCGCAAAGGCACGCCCAGATTGCGCACCACGGAAACCGCTTTCAAGAAAATCTCCGGCAAAAGAACCGCCGAGCCCCAGTTCATATATACGCCGCCGGGATACATTGATTTCACCAGCCCGCAGAAGAGGCGGAAGTCGTGATAAGTGGCGGCACCGAGGGCTGCTCCATCGGCGGCCGGATGCATGTGGGGAATATCGGCGCCGATCGCCAGATGAACGGTGATGGGAATGCGGCGAAGATAGGCAGCCGCCACAACGCTGCTCGAGGCGTATCGCGCTCTCGCGGCGGTGGTGGTCAGGAATTGGCCGGCGGCTTCGCCATAACCGAGGCCGGAACGCGCGGCGGTTCTAACAACTTCATTGAGTTGCTCACCGGTTTCGCGGGCCATGCCGAATTTGCCGGCGTTGATGCCGGCGTCGACGTCCTCGGAAGTTTTTCCCGCGATGGCGATTTCGAAATCGTGAATCAGAGCTGCGCCGTTCATGGCTATGCCGGATACAAAGCCGCGTTCCATGAGATCGATGAGGATCGGACCGAGGCCGACTTTGATGACGTGGCCGCCGATGCCCCACAAAATTGCTTTTTTGTTGGCGCGGGCGCGTTGGACGGCAGCGAGCAATTGGCGAAGACCTTCAGCGGCGAGAAAATTGGGGAGCGAGTCCAGGAATTTTGAGATGGAGATATTGGCGGCGGGCGGCTTTGCGAAGTCGGCAACGTTGACTTTGCTTTTGCGTGAAGCGAGCGGATAGGTGCGCACTGCGCCCAACTGCAACGGCGCGGTGGAATAGATGCTCATTGGGGCAACGTCACTTTAAAAAATCCTCTGCATGGATGGAAACTTTCGCGACTGTGCTTCCCTGCTGAAGCGCAAATTCCTAGCTATCGCCGACATTGAATTATCGCTCATGACCGTTCGAACCGGAGCCAGGGGGAAAGCCGTTTGTATTCAGAACGCGAGCCAGCGCTTGCCCGGTGTACGACTTTTTAGTGCGCGCCACCAACTCAGGCGGGCCTTGCGCGACGATACGTCCGCCACCTTCGCCCCCTTCGGGGCCTAAATCTATGATCCAGTCGGCTTGTTTGATGACGTCGAGGTGATGCTCGATGATCAGCACGGTGTTGCCGAGACTCACCAGGCGCTGCAACACGGCGAGAAGTTTTCGCACGTCGTCAAAATGCAAGCCGGTCGTGGGCTCGTCGAGAATATATAACGTGCGGCCAGTCTGGCGCTTGGAAAGCTCACGGGCCAACTTGATGCGCTGGGCCTCGCCGCCGGATAAGGTGGTGGCGGATTGGCCGAGAGTTACGTAACCGAGGCCGACTTCCACGAGAGTGGCGAGCTTCTGCTGAATTTGGGGAATATTTTCGAGCAATTTGAGCGCTTCAGAGGCGGGCAGATTTAGCACATCGCTGATGGAATGGCCTTTGTAGCGCACCGCGAGGGTTTCCGAATTGTAGCGGCGGCCGCGGCACACTTCGCACATGACGTAGACGTCGGGGAGAAAATTCATTTCGATGCGGCGCAGGCCGTCGCCTTGGCAAGCTTCGCAACGGCCGCCCTTCACGTTAAAACTGAAACGTCCGGGTTTGTAGCCGCGTTCGCGGGATTCGGGAAGCATGGAAAAAAGATCGCGGATTGGGGCGAAAACGCCGGTGTAGGTGGCGGGATTCGAACGGGGAGTTCTGCCGATGGGGGCTTGATCGATCTCGATTACTTTGTCGATCTGCTCAGCGCCAAGAATTTCGCGATGCGGTGCCACCGGCTCCATCGAGCGATACAGTTTTTGGGCGAGCGCGCGATACAGAATGTCGTTGATGAGCGTGGATTTGCCGGAGCCGGAAACTCCGGTGACCACTGTCAACAGACCGAGAGGGATGGTGACATCCACATCTTTTAAATTATTGGCGCTCGCGCCGAGGACCTGGATGGCTTTGCCATTGGGGCTGCGGCGTTTTTCGGGAACGGGAATTCGCAGGGCGCCAGAAAGATATTGGCCGGTCAACGATGCGCTGGTGGCCTCGATGAGCTCGGGCTTGCCTTGTGCGACCAAGTAGCCGCCGGCATCGCCCGCGCCGGGGCCAAGGTCGACCACGAAATCTGCGCGGCGGATTGTTTCTTCGTCATGCTCGACGACCAGCACGGTGTTGCCGAGATTGCGCAATTGCTCGAGCGAGCCAAGCAGGCGGTCATTGTCGCGGGCATGCAGACCGATGGACGGTTCATCGAGTACATAGAGCACGCCGCGCAGGCGCGAACCGATTTGCGTGGCCAGGCGAATGCGCTGAGCTTCGCCGCCGGAAAGCGTGGCGGCGGAACGATCGAGGCTGAGGTAATTCAGGCCGACGGCGAGCAGAAAATCGAGGCGCTCGGCGACTTCTCCGAGTGGGCGCGCGGCGATTTCTTTCTGGCGGTCGGTCAGCTGCGCGAGAATTTTGTCGACGGCGGCGCGCGCTTGGGTAAGCGAGAGACCGGTGAAGTCGGCTATCGACAAGCCGCCAAGTTTTACGGCCAGCGAACCCGGGCGCAGACGTTTGCCGTGACACACGGCGCATTGCGTCGCGGACATGTAGCGGGTCATCCACTCGCGGTAGGAGTCGGAGCTGGATTCTTCAAAATTGTTGTCGAGGAATTTAAGGATGCCCTGGAAATGGAAGCCCTTTTCGCTGCGCGCTTTCTTGCTGTCGGAAGCGGTTTCCTCTTTGGAGGCGCGGGTGTTCGACGGCGGATAGCCGTAGAGCAGCATGTTTTGAATACGCGGCGGAAACTTTTCGAACGGGGTGGCCAGCGAGAATCCGTGGGCGTACGCGGCCAACTCCATGGTGCGTTTTAATGGCGCGGAGGCCGAACCTGGGCCCAGGCCGCCTTCGAATAACGGCCGGGACCAATCGGTGATTATTTTGGCGGGGTCGAAATCATATTTCGAACCGAGGCCGTTGCAGGCCGGGCATGCGCCGTAGGGAGAATTGAAGCTGAAGGAGCGCGGCTCGAGTTGAGGGACGGAGATGCCGCAATCCGGGCACGCCAGCTTTTCGGAAAAAACATATTCTTTGCCGCCCACGACGACTACGGTTACGAGGCCGGAGGCCAGCTTCAGCGCGGTGGCGATGGATTGCTCCAGGCGCGTGGCGATGCCGGGCTTGACCAACAAGCGGTCGATTACAATTTCGATAGTGTGATTTTTGCGTTTGTCGATGACGGGAAGTTCGTCGAGGGGAAACAGCTCGCCGTTGATGCGCACGCGGACGTAGCCGTCCTGCGCAAATTTCTCAAGTTCCTTGCGGTAGGCGCCTTTTCGGCCGCGCACGATGGGCGCGAGGATCATCACGCGATCATCGGGCTGGCAGAGTTCGCCATGTAGGATGGCCTGGACGATCTGTTCGCTGGATTGGCGGGTGATAGGCTTGCCGCAATTGGGGCAATGGGGGGTGCCGACGGAGGCGTAGATCACGCGCAGGTAGTCGTAAATTTCGGTGATGGTGCCTACCGTGGAACGCGGCGAGCGCGTGGTGGTTTTCTGCTCGATGGCGATGGAAGGCGACAGGCCCTCGATCACGTCTACCTCGGGGCGCTCCATCTGGTCGAGGAACTGGCGGGCATAGGCGGAGAGGGACTCGACATAGCGGCGCTGGCCCTCGGCGTAGATGGTGTCAAAGGCCAGGGAGGACTTGCCGGAGCCGGACAGGCCGGTTATGACGGTCAGAGAGTTGCGCGGAATCTCAACGTCAATATTCTTGAGGTTGTGCTGGCGAGCGCCGCGGATGACCAGTTTCGTGAGGCCCATGTCGGGATCTGCTCCCTCCACAGGAGCCCGTAGCCCCAGTGAAGAAAATTAGGGCCACAATAACTCTTCACCATAGCAGGGAGATTTGAAGCGGTCAAACGGACGTGAAAACAGCAGCAATCGTGGATGAATCTTAAATCAGTCAATGAATCTTAAATCGCCGAGTTACTCACGGTTGTTTAGAGGCCAGTCGTAAGCCCCGGATATGTGATGGTATTGTAACTTCTATGTTTCTACAGTTACCGCGCTGCCTGAACGTCGCGAGCCCGGTTTTGTCGTTTCTGTGTCTATCGCTACCGCCGCATTGTTTCGGGCAAGTCGTCAGCAAGGCATCCGAAAAAACCGAGAACACTGCGGCCCATTCACCAGGGACGGAAAAGTTATCGCCATTTGACGAGCTCGAGCTATTTGGTTTTTTGGCAGCCGGTCCATCCGAGTCTTATGCGAAGCAGGTCATCGAGGCACGAGGAGCTACTTTTACTCCTGACGCAACACTCATGGCTTCATTTCCTAATCCTGGTTTGCAAGAAATACTAAGGAGCATAAGGGGCCGATCTCCGAGGGCAATTTCTCCGAATCGCGATGCGGCCTATGAACTACTCCGGCGAGCATGGGTTGCCCAGCAGCACCGGTTTTTCACTGCTGCCGGTGAGACTTACCAACGAGCACTGGACCTCGCGCCAAACTCAGCTACCCTGCACTTGGCGTACGCACTCAATTTGTTATTTTTACAAAATTACCCCGCTGCGGAAACACAGTCCAGGAACTCACTGAAGTTGTGGCCAGAAAACGCCGAAGCTCACGCGTCGCTGGCTCTTTCTCTGACGGCGCAAAAACAGTTCGCGGAAGCTGAATCGGAGTCCCGGGAATCGTTGCGAATTTTTCCTGAAAATCATTCCGCCATGCTTGCGCTTGGCATCTCTCTGGCTCACGAAGAAAAATTTAAGGAAGCCATTCCGATATTGCAGAAACTCATTGCAGCGGTGCCCAAAATGCCCGAGCCCAGGAAAGCTCTGGGCATTTCTCAGGTTAAGACGGGTGAAATCGATGAAGGAACCAGCCAATTAAGAGTCTATCTACAGAACGCACCACAGGATGCAGAGGCACATTACTACCTAGGAGTAGCACTCCGTTCTAAAAGCCATTCGGACGAAGCTGCCTTGCAATTTGCCGAAGCACTACGTCTGCAACCGAATAACGTTCAATACGAGGCTGCAGCACATCCGTTGGTAACTCGGAACGCAAAGGGTGAGACGGTTTCGGGGCCAAAGCCCGAAGATGGTTCTATTTCAGAAAACATTTACACAAACAAATTCTTTCGTTTTATGTACGAATTTCCCAAAAGCTGGATCCGCCTAAGTTCAGACGCAGCCCGTGCAGCGCTAGAGGCAGGTGGGAAGTTTATTTTGGGAGGCGATGATCCAACGCAGGTGGACATAAGAGCAATTGCAGAGAGAAAAGGCCACCCGCTGCTTTATGTCGTGGAGGGTGGGATCGGGAAGCAATCGATCCCGGTGAAAACGGTGATGGTTACGGCCTTGGATATCGGAACTACCCCGGAATTAACTCCCGGGTCGTTCTTGAAATCCGTGTCCGAGCGATTCCAGCACACTGGGGCGCTGGTAATTAACGAGGCGCCTGCAGAAATAGTTTTGGGAGGCAGAAGCTTCTGGAAAGCGACCTTTGCAGTTCAGACGACGATCGGAAGCATCTACACGACGGAGTTCGTCACCGCGGACAAAGGGTATCTTTTGATATTTGTTGTCAGTGGCCAAGGTCCCAAGAATCTCCACGAAGTCGAGAAATCTCTAGAATCTATCTGCTTTTTCGGCACTCCAAATTGAAGGAATTTCTTTGGCACCCTCAGATTTCATCGTCGCCCAGGACATCCTATTGTCTTAACTGTGAGTGCGGAAAAGGCCGTGTGCGAAACATTTGACGGCCTGCGACGTTAAGTACTTAGACCCTTTTCACTACGGCCCCCTACAACACAGGAGGGAACATGAGCTCAACCCATAACCCAGGGAGAGTCGCGGGACTCTGGTATTTGCTGCTTTGCGTTGTTGGGCCGCTGCGGCTTATCTACATTCCCACCAAGCTGTTTGTGCATGGGGACACGGGCGCGACGGCCAACAACATTGCCGCGCACGAGTGGCTCTTTCGCTTCGGCATTGTGGGCGACTTGATTGGCGCGGTCGTGCTGATTTTCCTGGTGCTGGCCTTTTACCGGTTGTTTAAGGACGTCGACCAGTACCTGGCAATGCTGGTGGTGATCGTCGGCGGGGTGATGCCGGCGCTGCTGTACTTCGTTAATGTGGTGAGCGACTCGGGGGCGCTGATGATCGCGCGGGGCGGTGCCGATTTCTTGTCGGTATTCGACAAGCCTCAGCGGGACGCGCTGGTCATGCTGCTGCTGCGCCTGCACGACGCGCAAAACACGGCCGCGGAGATGCTATGGGGGCTATGGCTTATCCCGTTGGCGATCCTGGTGTACAGGTCGCGTTTCCTGCCGCGCTTTCTGGGGGTCTGGCTGGTCATCAACGGAATCGCCTACGTGGTCCTGTGCTTGACGGGCGAATTGTTTCCGCAGTATGCCAACAAGGCTTTTCTTATGTCTCAGCCGGCGCTGTTTGGGGAGCTGGCGTTCATGCTGTGGCTGGTGATCAGAGGCTCCAAAGTGCAGCCGCAGAAGGCCGTAGCCTTTTCGCCGGCGGTAGCTTAGCGTAAATCTCGTTGCAGCTATTGCATCTCTGCAATACTGTGGCATTATCAGCGCATGGGAAATAAAGACTCAGGAAGACGCGAAAAAAAGAAGCCAAAGAAGGTAACTCCGAAACCGACGGCTGCGCCGACTGCCAATGTGGTACGGCAAGCGCCGACCCGCCCTTAGCACCCTCAAGCTATAACTGACCCGACGGAATTGGCGATGGCTTAGCCGCTATTCGTGCATTTCGCTCACAAACAGTAGAGGGCCTCGGGCTGCGCGTTCAGGCTTTTTGACTGGTGGCGCTTTCGCGGAGTTGGAGAAGTTGTTTGTAGTGATGCTTTCCGTGCACCACGTGAAGCTTTCTCCACTGTGGCGCAGTCAATGGGCCCAGGATGGGGTGGTCGAGGACGCGGACCCGGGCTCCGAAACGTGCTTCGCATTGGGCGATGATCGCGTCCATGGCCTCAATCTTGGCGCCGAATTCTTCGCGCACCTTCACCGGCGGCAGGCCCTTCGGCACCGTCACGGCTGGCGCTTTGACTCCGTCGGGCATGTGACCCAATCCGACGACGACAAAGGTTCGTAAGCGATTCTCCATTGACCGTCGCGAGGCCAAAGGCTTACCGGCGGCCATTACTCGCTCGAAGCCTTTAATGGTTCCGGTATAGGTGAGATACAGGTGCTCCAACAGTTCCGCGGCGCACCATTTGCCTGGGAGATGCCAGGTCCATTGGTCGCTGGACATGCCGTCCACGGCCGACTCCAGAGACCCTCTCAGCTTGTCCAGGCGGGGATCCATTGAATGCTCTCACAGACTGCATGCTTCCTTGCGATCGAGGTCCCCGAGGCATACCGTAATCACTGTAGACCATTATTTACCTTGGTAAAAATTGGGACCAGGACTGCTTTTTTACCCTGTGGAATCCTTTACATTGTTGTAACTAAATAGCTTATGGATGGCGCGCAGGTTGCACCACTAAAGACCGGTGGGGGAAGTGAACCGAGGATCCCTTTAGGGGATTGAGGGCTGGGCCGGTTCACATTCCCCCCTATTTTTTTTCCCGCCGCGATAAACACCAAAAACTACGAAAATTGGCAGGCCTAGTTTTCTAATATTTGTGTTACGGAAATGCTGGCGGCGACGTCATGGTCGCGGGTGACGTAATCGCTGAGGGTCAGCGCCAGCATGATGGCCAGCCAGAAAACCGCGCAGATGATCACCAACTGCGTGCGCTTGGGGCTATAGCGTGCGTGCATGAAGTAGAGCACCACCAGGGTGGCTTTGAGCGTGGCGATGGCCAACGCGACAACAATATTGAATGCTCCCAGATTCACGTAGGCGGCGGCGACGGTGGCCGCGGTTAAAACCATCAGCGAAAGAAAAATGCCCAAGTAAACTTTGGGCGGAACAATGTGGTCGGACACGCTCGGTCTCCTATAGGCTTCTACTGGTGCCGGTCGATCAAATACAACAACGGAAACAGATAAATCCAGACGATATCCACGAAATGCCAGTACAAGCCGATCATTTCCACCGGAGTGTTGTAGGTGGGCGTGAAACGGCCGAGCATGGATTGGCGGATGAGCCATAGCAGCATTCCGGCGCCCACGATCATGTGCAAGGCGTGCAGTCCGGTCATTCCGAAATAGAGAGAGAAATAAAGCTGCGCGTGGGCGTTCAGGTCAGGATCTTTTGCGAAGGCTTTGCTGAGCTCTTCTTTTTCGGCTTCGATTTCCTTGGGATCGTCGTTGGGCGCGGGATGCTGGGCGCGATAATCGATTTGAAAGTGATAGCCAGGAACCAGGTGGTGATCGAATTTCTGTTTGTATTCGATGACTTTGACGCCCAGAAACGCGGTGCCCAGAATCAGAGTGGCCACCAGAAACCCAGTGGTGGCTTTTCGTTTGCCGACGTGGGAAGCCCACACGGACATGGCCATGGTCAAGCTGCTTAGAATCAGGATGATGGTGTTTGCGCCGCCGAGCTTCAGGTCCAGGGTATTGCTGCCCACTCCAAAAGCTGTGCCGTAATAGTGGCGGTTGAGGGTATAGGTCATGAACAGGCCGCCGAAGAATAAAACTTCGGTGGCCAGGAATACCCACATGCCCAGGGCAGCGGATTCCTTTTGCTGCTCCAGCGTTTCGAATTGTCCGTACAGTTCGCCGGTGCGATGCACGCGGTCTCCTTGTTATGAAACTCGGTTATAAAACTTGTTATAAAACTCGCGCGCGGTGCGATTCGCACCAGCCGGGACAAAGCTCAAAAGCGGCTAATCGTCTCCGTGAGCCGGCGCAGGTAATTTCCCGGCTACGATGTGATCCAACTCCAGATCGGGGCGAGTCTCGAAATCGTATGGCTCCCAAGTGACTTCCGGGGTGACCAGGAAATTTTCAGTGGGCGGCGGAGAATCCGTTTTCCACTCGAGGCCAGTGGCAGGCCAGGGGTTCGGCCCCGCTACCGTTCCGTACTTCAAGGACCACACCAGGTAAATCATCGGCAGCAAATATCCCAACGCTAGAATCGATGCGCCCGCGGTGGACATTACGTTCAGCACCTGAAATTCGGGCGGGTAGGAATGATAGCGGCGCGGCATTCCGAGATAGCCGAGAATGAATTGCGGGAAGAACGTCAGGTTGAAGCCGGTAAACAAAATGATCGCGGAAACGCGCGCGAGGTATTCGGGATATAGCCGGCCGCTGATCTTGGGCCACCAGAAATGGATGCCGCCCAGATAACCCATCACCGCGCCACCGACCATGATGTAGTGGAAATGGGCCACCACGAAATAGGTGTCATGGATGTGGATGTCCAGGCCTAGGCACGCGAGAAAGAGACCGGTGAGTCCACCGATGAGGAAAAGCCCGATGAAACCAAGGCCGTACAGCATGGGGGTATCCCACGAAATGGATCCCTTGTATAGCGTGGAGGTCCAGTTAAAAACTTTGACGGCCGAGGGGATAGCGACGAGATAGCTGAGGAATGAGAAAGCCAGCGCGGCGTAGACGGATTCGCCAGTGAGGAACATGTGATGGGCCCAGACGAAAAATCCGATCACCGCGATGGCGATACTCGATCCGGCGATGAAGGAATATCCGAAGATCGGTTTGCGCGCGAAGGTGGGAATGATTTCGCTGATCACACCCATGGCCGGAAGAATCATGATGTATACGGCAGGGTGCGAGTAAAACCAGAAGAGGTGCTGGAAAAGAATGGGGTCGCCGCCCAGCGCGGGGTTAAAGAAACCCAGGTGAAACATGCGCTCGAGGCCGACGAGGAGCAGTGTGATGGCGATGACCGGGGTGCCCAGAATAAAAATTATGCTGGTGGCGTATTGCGCCCAGACGAACAAAGGTAAACGGAACCAGGTCATGCCCGGCGCACGCATGGTATGAACGGTTACGACGAAGTTGAGTCCCGTGAGGATGGAGGAAAAGCCGTTGATGAAGATGCCCAAGACGGCGGGAGTGACCGCGGAATTTGAATAAACGCTACTAAGCGGAGTGTAAAACGTCCATCCCGTGTCGAGGCCGCCGGTTGAGAAGGAATACAGAACGAAGCAGCCGCCAAGGATGTAAAGGTACCAGCTCAAAAGATTGATCTTGGGAAAGGCCAGATCTTTCGCGCCAATCATGAGCGGAAGGGCGAAATTTCCCAGCACCGCGGGAATCGAGGGGATCAGGAAAAAGAAAATCATGGCCACGCCGTGCATGGTGAAGAGCTTGTTATAGGTTTCCGGCGTGACCAGGAAGCCCCGCGGGGTCATCAGGTGGATACGAATGATGGTGGCGAACATGCCGCCGACAAAAAAGAAAAATGTCACGGAAAGGAGATAGAGGAGAGCGATGCGTTTATGGTCGGTAGTCAGCAGCCATGAACGAATGCCGTAGGTGGAATTCAGGTAATGCTCTTGCGGCATTTTGTAGACCGCGCCTGTGGCTGCTCGCGTGCTAGTTGGCGTATGCATACTTATTTCTTCCCCGAAGGTGGTGCAGTGCCGACGCCGGTTGGAGGCGGAGGTTCATTCTGCAAAGATTTTATGTAGGCAGTCAGCGCGATGATCTGTTCTTCTGTCAACTGCCCCTGAAATGAGGGCATCAACGGCTGATACCCGGCTACGATTTTTGCGTTGGGTTGCAGAATAGATTCGCGAATATATGCGTCATCGGCGGTAACGGTTCTGCCGTCGGCCAGCAGCACTTGATGGTCATAGACGCCGTTCAAGGAAGGCGCGCGGCCCTTGCCATCACTGAAATGGCAGGTGATACAGGCTCTTTCGGCGAACAACTTTTCGCCCGCAACGAGGGGGTTGCCTTCTGCGCCTGCCGCACCGGAGAGCCAGGCAGCATAGTCGCCCTGTTCCATGACGGTGATCCAACCCGTCATTATCGCGTGATTGGTGCCGCAGTACTGCGAACAATACAAACGATAACGCCCGGCTTTTGTGGGACGGAACCACATAGTGTTGTAATGGCCGGGGACCACGTCCATTTTTACGCGGAACGCTGGGACGGAGAAATCGTGGATAACGTCCTCGCTAGCCATTATCAGCCTGACGTCGCGGTCAACCGGCAGATGTATCTCGTTAATTTCTTTCAAGCCATTAGGCTGCTGTACTTTCCACATCCATTGTTTGCCGACCAGATAAATGTCCAGCGTATCGCCTGGAGAATGCCGGAAGTCGACATAGACAACTGCGCCCCACGCGAACATGGCCATAGACAGAACCAAGGGCACCACGATCCAGGCGGTCTCCAGACGCATGTCGCCATGAATGGGCACGCCAATTTCGGTCTGGTGTTTGCGCTCGTACTTGAAAAAGAAATAGATGACTGCGGCGGTTATCGCGACGGCAAAGAATAAACAGACGACCACGATGAACAACATCAGCAAGTCCACGGCGGGCGCGAAGTTGGAGGCTTGCTCTGGAATTAGTGGGAATTGCGCCTGCACTTAATGAGCTCCTCGTTCGTTTAAAGTGTGGGGCGGCTGGGCGCGCTTCATGCCCGCTTGGGCCGCGTCACGCCGGCGAAAAATCAGAATGCCGCCGACGATGCAAAGCACCGTGAGTATTCCGCCCAGCCGGATGATTTTCAAAATAGCGGTGCTGTAGGTGGCGGAGCTGGGATCGTACTGGTAGCAAAACAGCAGCACGCGATCGATAGGCGTGCCGATTTTCCCCGCTGAGGCGTCAACCAAACCCAAACGCATATCGCGGCCCGGATATTCAACGCCGTAAAAATAGCGCGAGATTCGGCCGCCGGGAGTAAGCAGCATGATACCGCTGGCGTGGGCAAAAAGATTCGTTTTTGAGTCGAAGGAGTAGCGGAAATTGGCCGCTTTGGTAGCGGCGTCAATGCTTTCTTTCGTGCCGGTCAAAAAGTGCCAGCCTGAGGCGGTTTCTAGCCGCCTAAAATGCGCCAGCGCGGAGTTCTTTTTTTGCGCGGCCATGTCCGGGGACTCGCGCGGGTCAAAGCTCACGAACACGACTTCGTAATCGCGACCCGGTGTAAAAGACAACATGCGCAGCGCGCCGACGACACCCTGCTCCACCTGGTTACACAGCATTGGGCAGCCATAGTAAACAAACGCCAGAACAACGGGCTTCTGCTTGAAATAATCGCGCAGCTGTATGTTGCTCCCATTTTCGTCGACAAACGGCAGATCGAGGGGTATTTGCGCGTTCAGTTGTGGATCGAATCCGACGTTTTGCAGCTGTGCAGGCATGGTGGTGGAATTAACACCGACATTGCTGGGAGCCGCCTGGCCGCGCGTAAGGCCACCGCTGACCAGCAGTATGGCAATCGTCGCAATGGCGCGTGCTCTATTCATGAATTACTTTTTCTCCGGCGCTGCTGGTGGTGTGGCCAGTAAACCTTTTTGAGCGATGATTTTCATCGCTTCTTTCACTGGAATTTGCGCGATGCCGGCATTCTGATCCACCCAGCCGTATTTTTCGTTAGCCTCATTGTCGGCACGAACTTTATCGCGGTGATCCTGTTGGGGGTCGGCATCGTGGCCCGGAACGCCTTGTAGCCGAGGCTCCGGGGGCAAGGCGCGGTAATCGGGGCCCATGGCGGCGCGCGCGGGGATCATTTGAGGATCGCGGCGTGACACTAAACGTTCGGTATAACGCAGCACATATACGCAAACGAAAAAAGAGGCTGCCACGGATATGGTCAGTGCTATCAGATACCAATAAATGCTGTGCACTTTGATGTCGCGCGCTTCGTAAGAAACGGTGTCATTGCGCGGCAATTCGCCGTTGGCAGCGAGGCCCGCGTGCGTGGCGTGGCCGTGGACCACGGGGCCCGTAGCGCTGCTGTGTGGATCAGGGGTGCTCATGATGAGCAATGGCCTCCGCAAGTTTGGGGTCGCCGAGCGGCAGCAACGGCAGCTTTTGTAGATTAAAGGCAAAAAATCCGAGCCACAATCCAATTAAAGCGATCGGCACAACGAAATCAATCCAGGTGGGAATCGCACGACCTGTGAATTCCGGTCTGGTCATCCAGAAAAGGTCGACCAAACGCATGAAGATCATCCATAGGGCTACTTTTGGCAGCAAGCGATAGTTACGCTTCAAATCGCGCGAGAGCAGCAGAAAGAACGGCACGAAAAAGTGAAAGACCAGAACGATGACGGCGACGACTCCCCACTCACCGTAAAGGCGCGAACGATAAAATGTAATTTCTTCCGGCTGGTTGCCAGACCAGATAATCAGCAGTTGCGAAAAATCGAAATAGGCAAACAACATCACAAACGTTAACAGAAGCTTGCCCAGGTCGTGAATGTGGCGCTTTTGTATCAGGCCGGCCATCGGGGCGGTGTGTGAAAGAAGAACCACAACCGCGATCATTAGCGACATAGCGGAAATAAGCTGCCCCGCGACAAACAGGAAGCCGTAAATCGTGGAGGCCCAGTGCGGAGAAATGGACATCACCCAGTCGATGGCCGCGAAAGTCATCACAAAAACGTAAAGAATAATTCCCGGGCCGGCCAGCATTTTGAAACGCCGGCGCAACGCAAGGTCGTCCTGGTTGACGTCCTGCTCGCGGGACCAGCGATTGAAAATAAACATTAATCCAATCCATACGACGAAATAAAGAAACGCGCGGATGTAGAACCAATGAGCGGTGAGGTAACCCTGCTGCATGGCAGAGAGCGGCTCCCCGCGAACTCTCTCGGGATCAAGCCAGGCGCCGTAGAGATACTTCATGCCAAAAATGATGGGAATGAACAGGACGGCAAGAAGCGGCAGCGTACGCGTGGCCGATTCCAGCGGGCGGCGAATGACGATGCCCCAATGGCCACCGGTCAGATGCTGCAGCATCAACAATCCCAGGGAGCCAAGAGCGAGGCCGAGCACCAGCAAATAGACCATCAGATAAGACGGAAAGAAAATTTGAGGCGATTTTATCGCGCCGAAGATGCACACCAGTAGAGCAATTGCGCCGGCCATCAGCGCATTGCGTTGCAGGCGGCCCACGCTATCCGGCGCCCTGTATTCCTGCGCCATCATTTCGTGGAACCTCCCGAATTTAATTTTTCGCGCACATCGGACGGCAAATCCGCGACACGCGCATTGCGAGAAAGTTGCAGAGCTCGCACATAGGCAACGATGGCCCAGCGGTCGCGCGGCGGAACTTGCGCGGCATAGTTGTACATCTGACCGAAGCCATTGGTGATGACGTCGTAGATGTAGCCGTTGGGCGCCTGTCGCAAGCGATCCTGGTGATAGGTTGGCGGACGCTTCATGCCGCGCATAACGATCATGCCGTTGCCGTCGCCCTGGATGCCGTGACAGGGCGAGCAGAAAATTCTGAAGCGTTCTTGCCCGCGCTCGAGCAGAGCATCGTTGACGGGCATGGGAAAGTTCGTGGAGTCCTTGGTGACCATCAATAGATCGTTGTCCATGGAACCACGTGAAACGGTATTTTCCACCGGCGTGCGCACCGAACGACCATCCGCGAAAAAATCGGAAGGCGAAAGAGGTTTGTTTTTAGGCTGATTTCCCATGTCCTGGTGAAGATGGTCGCAACCGGCAATCATAAAAAGAGCCGCGGCAACGCCCGCGAGCGAGCGCGCCCGCTTGGACAACCGCAATGGCCAAGCGCTACTCATGACCATGCTCCAGCAGACCGTCTTCTTCGATGACCTCGGTGACGTGCACAGCCTCGAGGCTTTGTAAAAAGCGCGCGCTGTCCGTCACGCTGAATTTTGGATCGATAGCCTCGATGCAGATGAAAAATCGATCGGTGCTGGCGCGGTCGGCAAATCGAGCCACATTGAAAACAGGATGGTAGGGATGTGGCAGCTTGTTCATCGCCAGCATTCCGAAGACGGCAAACGTCGCGGCACCGAGAATCGTTAATTCGAAGGTGACCGGTATGAATGCGGGCCAGCTATTGAGCGGGCGGCCGGCGATATTCATGGGGTAGGCGAAGACGTTGACCCAATACTGGAATCCAAAACCGGTTAAGCCGCCTCCGAGACCGCCCAGAAGAGTCACCAGTGGCACCCAGGAACGGCGCAGGCCCATGGCTTCGGATAAGCCTTCCAGGGGAAAAGGGGAGTAAGCGTCCATGTTTCGGTATCCGGCATCACGAACTTTAGCTACCGCGTTGAGAAATTGTTTCGCGTTTTCAAATTCACCCATGACGCCGTAAAGGTGGGAGCGGTGTTGTTCCATTACTCGTGCTCCTCTTCATGCAGAACCAGCTCACGCATTTCGGCGATGGAAATGGCGGGGAGCACTCGCACGAACAAGTAAATCAACGTGGTGAAGAGACCGAGCGTGCCGATAAACGTGGCCCAATCCCAGACGGTAGGAGAGTAGCGGCCCCACGCGGAGGGCATGAAATCGCGGGTAAGGCTGATCACCACGATCACGAAACGCTCGAGCCACATACCCACGTTCACAACGATGGACATGAGGAAAAGCACCGTGACGTTGGTGCGCATCGCGCGTATCCACAACAGTTGAGGAGTCAAAATATTGCAAAGGATCAACGCATAGTAGAAGTGGGAATACGGTCCATGAAGCCGCTGTTCCACGAGAAACACATCGAATTTCTGGCCGCTGTACATGGACATAAAAAATTCAAAGAAATATCCGTAAGCGACAATCAAGCCAGTGGCCAGCATCACTTTGGCCATATTTTCCAGATGGCGCATGGTGATGAAATCTTCGAAGTGATAAAACTTGCGAAGTGGAATGGCGATGGTCAGCACCATGGCGAAGCCGGAATAAATCGCACCGGCCACGAAGTACGGCGGAAAAATAGTGGTGTGCCAGCCTGGAACGATGGCGATCGAGAAATCAAAGCTCACCACGGTGTGTACGGACAGAACCAGCGGGGTTGCCAGCCCGGCAAGCAACAAGTACGCCGACTGATACCGGTGCCAGTGCCGCGCGGAACCACGCCAGCCCATGGCCAGCAATCCGTAAATTCTCTGTTTCCAAGCAACGGTCGCGCGATCGCGAAAGGTAGCCAAATCCGGAATGAGGCCGACGAACCAGAACAGCAGCGAAACCGTGCCGTAAGTGGAAACCGCGAACACGTCCCAGATCAGCGGGCTGCGAAATTGCGGCCAGATGCCCATGGTGCTGGGATACGGGAACATGTAGTAGGCCATCCACGGACGGCCAGTGTGAATCAGCGGAAACAGGCCGGCGCACGCTACGGCGAAGAGGGTCATGGCTTCCGCGAAACGGTTGATGGAAGTGCGCCACTGTTGATTGAGCAAATAAAGAATCGCGGAAATCAGCGTGCCGGCGTGGCCAATACCGATCCACCACACGAAGTTGACGATGGCAAATCCCCAACCGATGGGAATGTTGATGGCCCAGATTCCGACGCCTTTGATGATCAGCCAACCGACAGCAACGGTCAGCATGCCCAGCACTAAAAATGCGACGGTAAAGCCTGCAAACCAACCCAAAGTTGTGGGACGAGTTAAAACCGCCGAGCTGATCTGCTCGGTTACGGTCTCATAGGTATGGCCGGGCCCGAGGATTGGAATCTCTGGAGAACTGATGGGCGGTTGAGCGACGCTCATGCTTTCTCCGTAGTGGATGGCGCAAGATCAGGATTGGGATTACGCACAGCAGCGAGATAAGTCGTGCGCGGGCGGGCATTCAGCTCGCCCAATATTGAATAGTTGCGTTGCTGAGCCTTGAGCTTGGCGACGCGCGTCGAAGAATCGTTGGCGTTCCCGAAAATGATGGCTTCGCTGGGGCACGCGGCCTGGCAGGCGGTGACGATTTCTCCATCGCGGATGGGCCGATTTTCTTTTTCCGCGTCAATGCGCACGTTATTGATGCGCTGCACGCAGTAGGTGCACTTTTCCATGACTCCGCGGCTGCGCACGGTGACTTCCGGATTGCGCAGCAGTTTCAGTTGTGGCGTTTCCCAATCCTGGAAGCGCAGGAAATTAAAACGGCGAACTTTGTACGGGCAGTTGTTCGAACAGTAGCGCGTGCCGATACAACGGTTGTAGGTCATATCATTCAGACCTTCGGCGCTGTGTACCGTGGCGCCCACAGGGCAAACCTGTTCGCAAGGCGCGTTTTCGCACTGCATGCAGGGAACCGGTTGGAAAAATGTTTCGGGATTGGCGAGCGCGTCGTTAGTGTTGGTGCTCGGATCATTGGTGGCCGTTTCCGCGACGTAATAACGATCGATGCGAATCCAATGCATTTCGCGGCCGCGCATCACCTGATCTTTGCCGACGACGGGAATATTATTTTCGGCCTGGCAAGCGACGACGCAAGCGTTGCATCCATTGCAACTGTTGAGATCAATGGCCATGGCCCAGGCATATCCGGGATAGGCATATTCCTTGTACAGCGTAAATTCTTTGGGCGGTTGCTCGTCGTCCTTGTGGGCGAAGGCAGGATTTTGTTTGTACTCGTCCAGCGTGCCGCTCGCCAGAATTTTCCGGCCTTCCATATTGAAGTGGTATTGCGTACAGGCCATCGGATAATCGTAGCCGGTTTTTCTGACGCTGCCGCCGGTGGCAGCCCACATGGCGTAGGAACTACGCACCGCGTAGGCATTGAATCCTTTGTTGGATCCGGTGTAGCCGGCCTTCTTGCGCCCGTAACCCAAGGGGAGGACCACGACGCCGTCGGCTTGCCCAGGCACGATCCATGCGGCGGCAGTTACTTTGCTGCCAGAAAGAGAAATGTCGATGACATCGCTAAGGATTTTGCCGTGCTCCCCGCCCCGTGCACCGACTTTCTGTCCCAACCCAAGTTTTTCCGCGGTTTTGGGGCTGACCATGGCGGCGTTGTCCCAAGTTAATTTGGTGAGCGGCTTGGGTAGTTCCTGCAGCCATCCGTTGTTGGCGAAGCGTCCATCGTAAACGCTCGGATCCGGGCGGAAAATAAATTCGAGCGCGTCGGTGCTTGTGGGATTGGTGGCCGGCAAGGTGGCGGCTGACGCGACGCTGATTGGATTTAACGTGGTGTTGGCGACTACGCCGTCGTGTAGCGACTTTCGCCAGAGTTTCTCAAAGTCCGGCCCGCCGTGCGAGGTCTTCAGGCGTTCACGCATTGCGTCGTAAGCGGTGACGCCGGGCTTGTCGCTGAAGGCCGCAAGAAATTCATACGCTGAAATGGTGTTGTACAGCGGCGCAATGAGCGGCTGGACGATGCTTAGTGTGCCGTCAAACGCGCGGGCATCGCCCCATGCTTCGAGATAGTGCGATTCGGGGATGTGCCATTGGCAATACTCTGCGGTTTCATCAAAGTGCGAGCTCAGATGAATTACGTTGCGGACTTTTTTAAGCTTGGTCGCGAAATCGAAATCGTGCGGAGCGTCGTAAACCGGATTCCCGCCGACGATCAGCAAAGTGTCGACCGCCCCTGCGGCCATGTCATCGCAAAGGCTGCGCAGCGATTCCAATTGATTGACCGGTGTAGCTTCGACCGGGTCGGTGTAATAAACAGTGTGGCCGACGTTTCCCAGCGCCGCGTTCATGGCGTGAGCCAGCGCATGAATCTCCGTGGGTTGATGTTCACCGGGTATCACCAGGCAAGCTGCGCGATGCGCTTGCAACTCTCCGTGAACTGTCTCCAGCCAGTGTTGCGCGGCAGGAGGCATTTCCGCAGTGCCGCCCAATCCGATCTTGGCGGCCAGCGCACGAGTGAACAACCCGACGTCGCTGGAACGCAGCGGTAAACGATGATCCGCGCTGGCACCGGTGATGGAGGGCGTGGGCTCCACGACATACAGCCGGTTCATTTCCGAGGATTCATCTTCCAGTTTGCGGCGGCGGTAAAATTCCTTCATGTAACGGATGTGGCCAGCGCCCTCGGCCATGAAATCCGCGTCCAACGACAGAATCACCTCGGCTTTTTCTGGGCGGTAGATGGTGTTGACGTAGCGTCCAAAAGCCATTCGCGAACCTTCACGCGCGCCGTCATTGCCGGCTGGCTCCCATTGATGCCATTTGGTTTTGGGATACAACTTGGTGAGCACTTGAATTTGTCCGCTGACAAGCGGCGAGGTGATCGTGCCGGTCAGGATGCGGAAGCCTTCACCGTTCATCGTTTTCATGGCGGCTGCGGTGGCTTGCGCCAAGTCTCGAAACGCTGACAATGAGCTGACGGCGCCCAATTGAGTGGGCACCTGAGCGCGGTCGGGATCGTACAAATCCAGAATAGAAGCCTGCACAAAGGAATCGAGCGCGCCGCGGCTTGATGGATGATCGGGATTGCCCTGGATATTGGTGGGCCGGCCTTCGTGGCTTTCGACTAATACCCCGATGGCATCCGCGCCAAAAGGCATCGCGGTGGCGTAATACCGCGGTCTGCCTAGAACCAGCCCCTCTGGCTGAGTTACATAGGGGATGATGTGTTCTTCAGGGGCTTTGCCGCAGCCGGAGAGGCCTGCAAAGGCGAGCGAAGCGGCCATCAGTTTCAGGAAATCGCGACGGTCGACGGATTCATCCCACTCCGAAGCCTGCCGCGGGAATTCTCGATGGAGCAACTGTTCGAACTGAGGATCGTCGGCAAGCTCTTCCAAAGTGCGCCAATATTGTTTGCCGGTTTTAGATTTTAGTTTTTCGCGCACAGCCGCCAGATCGAGCGTATGCACTTGCATGGCGTTGTCATTCACGGCGTCATGCTCAGGGTCGTGATCGTGCGCATCATGGTGTTGATGATATTTGTCTGCCAAGCGGTGCAATTTCGCGTCGATGTTTTCGTTCTCTCGCATACCGTCCATTAACGATGACAGGTTGAGCAGCTGGTCAAGTCATACGTGCTGCGAAGATGATTTTGCTCCGCTATCTGCTTGCCGATTTCGGCCTGGTTGGCGGGCGGCTGCCAATTCATATTGGTGATCTGGTCGTGGGGCCGCAAGTTCTTCTCAGGATTGCGATGGCAATCCAGGCACCAGCTCATTGTCAATTCTTTGGCCTGAAACATGAGGGGCATCTGATCGACTTGCCCGTGACAGGAGGAGCAGCCAATCCCCTTATTCACGTGAATGCTGTGATTGAAATATACGAAATCCGGTAGCCTGTGGACCTTTACCCACACAATCGATTTATCGGTGCGATAGCTTTCGCGCACCGGCTCAAGGTACGCAGCGTCTTTAAACAACACCGAGTGGCAATTCATGCAGGTCTTGGTGGGTGGAATGCCGGCCTGCGCGGAGACTTCCACGCCGCTGTGACAATAGCGACAGTCGATGCCATCGTCTCCGGCATGATGTTTGTGGCTGAACTGGATAGGTTGATCGCGAACGATGTTTTGGCGGGTGTAATAAGGAGCCCGGGCGAACATCAAGATGCCGGTGAGTCCCAGCGTCACCGCCAAAACAGCAAATAGAAGACTGAATCGAGCGATGGAATTTGCGCTGCGGTGAAAAATCTGGGCCATGTCAATTTTGTACGTGAGTGTGGGAACGCACCGAATGGGAAACGGCTACCTGGGCGTCCGCAACTCTGTCCGGGAAGTGCATGCCCGGCTCCGTTAACGCGATAGTGTCCAACAAAACATTCTGGAATGCAACAAAGTATGCAGCGATTTGTCACCAAAATATCTGTTGAAGGCGACGATAAGTTCAAATTTTGAGAAATATGCCACGACACTACGTCTGATTCAAAAATGAAGGATTAGTTAGAAGGAATTTGCGTCACGTACTAAAAAATCTTGAGGCCACCTGAAGTGCTTCAGTGACAACTCGCTGATCGAGAAGGGTTCTAACCTCAGGTAATCGCTGTACTCACATTTTTAGCTGGACGGTTTTTGCAACTTGCCGGTGAAGGCCGCATCCAAGCTGTGGAATTCGTCCAAATCCTGTGGCCGCCATGCGCCACCCAATTTTTGCAGCGATGTTTGCACCTCCGGTATAGAGCGGCCCGTTAAAACCTTACGTAATTTTGCCCACTCCTGGCACGCTTGGGCGCACTCTTCCGGACTGGCGTCCCCGCGAAATGCTCTGGCCGCGCCCGGAGGGGAGCCGTACTCATCTATAAAATCCTCGTGCAGGTAGCCGGAGAAGAATTCTTTAAGCGCTGGAAATTGGCCGGGGTTAAATCCGGCAATTTTTTCCTTTTTCTGTGTTGTCATCGCCGGTCCTCGGGATAGCTAGTTAAGACATAGAAAATATTGGGGCCGTCGGCTTTCAAGACAATGACCGCTTCAGTGGCAGGAGACGAGCTCTCATGTCCGTGCCTCATGCTTCTTCCGATCACCCGGCCAGCGTCAAAGTGTAGCGCCAGGTTCGGGCGGCGGTAACCTCGTTCTTCCCAGCGAGCAATTTTGTCACGCTCTGCGCGCAAAGCCTGGGCCACCGTTTCTTCGGCGAGTTCGCGATTGGTCCACGTGGAAGCCACGGAAATATTTCGTTCCCGGCCCAATCGCTCGCGCAGTTCCTGGTCGGAACGGCCGATATGTTTTTCGAGTGTGTGTCCGCCGCGGGCTTCGTCTCGTGCCAAATCATATCGCGAAGGGTCAGCGGGTGGAGCGTTCTGGGCGCTTTTTGCCGCACTGGGCATCTCGCCACGCGGTATCTCCGGCACGCCTGGATCAGGCGTCGCATCGCATCCACTTGCCCAGAAGAGAACAGTAAAAAAACAAATTGCGGTTAATGAGCGTTTCATTCGCTGCAGACCCTCGTAGGCTTCTTCACGGCTACGGAATTGCTTAGCAAATGGTGGCTGGAAGAGAGTCGGTAATTGCATACACCAGCATAACCAAAATGGAACACGGTGGCGGAAGGCGCATGATAAAGGCTGCTCCTAAATATAGGGGCATCTGTTTCCCCTTGAGATGGAGTATACCGTTTACTTGGTGACGAGAATTACGCCGAGGTGTGAAGATGCCATCGCATAGCGACGTCGCGAAGCGGATTTTCGATGATGCCAAAGAGCATACCAGCCAGCACCAAAATCGGAGCAATGGGACTTACTTAACGGCCTGTCCGAGCTGTGCCTGGCGGTTGAGTCATTGGAAGTTGAAGTTGAACAGCTGAAAGCAGAAATCAAAAAACTTCAAAAATGAATTTACTCAGGGAAACATGAGCGGCGTAACAGCCCGAGCCCTGGATTTGCCCGACCGGCAGAAACTCCCGACGGTCGCACGCCTACAGTAAGTCCGCACCTGCATGTTAAGATGAAAAAGAAATGGGGCGTGGTCCAACTGGTAGGACACCTCACTGTTAATGAGGACGGTGAAGGTTCGAATCCTTCCGCCCCAGCCAGATTTCCTGTTCTATCCACAGAGTAATGCCAGACTCAAATCCGCCGAGCTAGCCGTCAACGCCAAAAACTCAACCCTTTTCCGTCGGAAGGCCTGCGTCGCGCCATCCTTTCCAGCCGCCATCCATCGATTCCACGTTGGTGTAGCCCATTTTCTGGAGGCTCTCCGCCACGAGAGCGGAGCGAAATCCGCCGCCGCAATATAGAACAAGCTTTGCGTCGGTTTGCGGTACACGCTGTTCAATGTCGCGTTCGATAATTCCTTTGCCCAGGTGTAGTGCGCCGGGCAAATGGCCTTGCGCCCATTCATTGTCCTCGCGCACATCGACGAGCGTAAGATTTTCGCCGCCGTCGATGCGGCGTTTTACGTCAGCGACATTGGTTTCTTTAATCTTGGCCTTCGCTGCTGTCACAAGTTTCATAAACTGCGCTGCATGCGCCATGTGGCCCTCCGAAAAATCTGTGACTTACAAAAGTAGCCTAGCACGCGACGTTAACCCGGAACAAAGCGCACGATGACTGACTGAATTGGATTGCTTTGGCGCACCTTGCCGCTAATACGCGCACCGGGGGACAGTCAGCGCTTGATTGATGGCGATGGAGTTCCTGATTTGATTGCGGCTGTTTGAGTGGCTGCTTTGGCGGGTGGGAGTTTGCATGCGCGTTGTACTTCGGAACCGGCAGAGCCGGCGCGGAAGCGGCTGGATTCGCGCACGCGCGTGCGCACTCCATCGATCACCGCTGGAATCGGATCCTGTGGAACGCCGCGAATGGTAAAAATCATCAAGACTGCTTCGCCTGGGGAATCCACGCTGGAGCCGATGCCCACGCCTTGCACGCCAGCTTGCTTCATCAGAGCTTCGACGTGCGCGATGTGCACGACCTTTGCGCGCGCCATCTCCGCATCCGAAACCGGGTACACCAACTGGGGAGCCGGGACTGATTTCTCGAGCGTGGCGCTATCTTGCGCTGAAATCGCGCCGCGCTTGGCAAAAAGCGGCTGCTCGATGACGCGGGTGCGAACGCCGTCAACCTGCGCAGGTAAATTCGTTCGCGATTCTCCCTGGGTCACAAAAAATAAAATCGCGGCTTCCTTGGGATTGTCGTAGCTTTGGCCCACGCCAACGGCCTGGACTTCCGGATAAGCCAGCAATTCCGCAGCGTGGAAATCGCGCGTAGCGGTCGCTTGCTGTATAACTTGCGTCGCGACGGAGCTCGGCACCACGGTCTTTGCAGATTGCGGGGCGGTGGGTAGCGAGCACCCGACGACCTGGTGAGCAGCCCCACCGACAAACATTGTGTTATTGCCGAAAAAATTCAAAACATCAGCCACGGGATTGCCAACCGTGTCGGTGTCCGATCCCGCATACAGCAGAGCTACCGGACTAGTTGTGTCTTGCGTGACGATCAGCGAACCGGAGTCGCCCTCACCGCTGAAATCGCCTCCAATCACGCCGATCTGGTTTGTGTAGTTCACCGGAAACGGGGTCCCGGTGCCGTCGCAATTGACGGTGTAACTGACACTGGTGCTGATATTCGTCGCTTCGATGGTGGAGCAAGTTAATCCGGTGGAGCGGCCAGATTTAGCGACTGCGCGGCCGATGGCCAGGCTGCTCGCGGGAATTCCTGTACCTCCTTGCGGAGCACCCGGCACCGGAACACCGTTGGCGTCGACTGAGGCGCCGAGATAGATAATTTTTCCGGTTGTATCCACCTTTCCAGCGATGACTTGAGCGATGGCCGCGTCGACGTTGGGACTTGGCTTTGCCTGCAAATTGGAAAATTGGGACAAATTTGCAACGGTTATTGTCCCCGCGGTGGTACAGGTCGGCGTATCAATCAAGCCGGGCTGGATGATCGGATCGCCTATGGTAGCGCCATCGCTGCGTGCCAATATGTGGTTGTCGCTCAAAATATATTGGACGCCAGCTCGAACAACCAGCGAACCGAGCGTTCCACCGCAACAGGTGATGGTGTTTTTCGCGGTGTTGTTGACGAAGTCATGGGCGTTGCCGCCGGTAGTGCCAAGTTCCACGGGGACAGACTGGGTGTTGGCATTGTCCGGAACGATGGTTACGGTGGCAGTTGCGCTAGCGGTAGAATCGGCCTGAGATACAGCAGTAACAGTCAAGGTCGTGGTTATAGTGTTGCCCTGGCCGTCTGATTTCGTCGGTACAGCACTGGGCGCCACGAAAAGCCCGGTGCTGGAAATAAATCCAAACTTCTGGCTGCCACCGGTTACGCCATTCACTTGCCAGGTCACTGCGGTATTAGAGCTGCCGGTCACCGTAGCGGTGAATTGCTGGGTGCGAAAATCGGAGACAGATGCCGTGGCGGGCAGCACCGAGACTTGTACCGCGGAGGCTAACTCGACGGTTATAGTGAAGGACCCGGATTTGGTCGGATCTGCCTGAGAGGTGGCAGTCACTGTGACCTTTGCGGGGTTCGGCACGGTAGCCGGAGCGGTATAGACGCCAAGGGACGAAATTGTGCCGCCGCCGGTAACACTCCATGTGACTGCCTGGTT
Source organism: uncultured Acidobacteriota bacterium (assembly GCA_963733775.1). GTDB lineage: Bacteria > Acidobacteriota > Terriglobia > Acidiferrales > UBA7541 > Acidiferrum. Next base: position 991,206 of record CAVTEE010000010.1, read on the forward strand.
GTTCGTGCCGGTGACGGTAGCGGTGAGGGTCAACGTTTGGCCGACTGCCACCGTGCTTTTCGTCGCAGAGACCGTTACGCTAACCAAGCTGGATGGCGGCGCAGTAGTGCTGCCTCCCGAGCAACCGGTGAAAAATAAAGCGATCGGTAAAAAAAATAGCCCTATGACTTGGCGCATCATGGATGTTCCTTGGGAGGGACTAAACCTCTCTAAACTAGCATGGGCCAGGGCTGGCATTGCGGCGCACGTCATACTCGTGTCCAAAAAGTGTCGCCACGTCTTAAAAGTAAAGATTAGAGTCAAAAAAAGCGTGTCCGCTACCTCAGATAGTGCGCGCACACGCCACCGATACTAAGAACCCTCAGGCCAGGAAAAGGTTGCAGAAAACATAGCTCGCGATGCTGGAACCTCAATCCAGGTCGCGCCAATTCGGTCCCGAACATACCTCGACCAGCAGCGGAACGGCAATTTGGTGGACGCCCTCCATCTCTTCTTTTGCCAATTTTGAGACCGCCTCAAGCTCACTTTTCGGCACCTCGAAAACCAGCTCATCGTGCACTTGCAAAATCATTTTGGTTTGCAGATTCTCCTCGGCTAGCCGCCGGTCAATGCTGATCATGGCTAGCTTGATGAAGTCCGCCGCGGTGCCTTGCAGAGGCGAATTGAGAGCGGTGCGCTCCGCAAAATTGCGCAGTTGAAATTGCGCGGAATTAATTTCAGGAATAGGTCGAATTCTACCGAATAGGGTTTTGGCTACCCCGGTGGCGCGAGTGTCGGCCAATGTGTCGTCGAGATATTGTTTCACGCCGCGATAGCGGGTGAAGTAGGCATTGATGAATTGCGCGGCTTCGCGGTTCTCGATATTCAATTGTTGCGCGAGACCGAACGGCGAGAGGCCGTAAATAATTCCAAAGTTGATGACCTTGGCGGCGCGGCGGTGTTCCGCGGTCTGCGCCATCTGGCCCACGCCAAAAACTTCTTGCGCGGTGCGCGCGTGGATATCTTCGCCGCTGTTAAAAGCTTCCAGCAAAACCGGGTCGCGCGAAAAGTGCGCCATGATGCGCAGCTCAATTTGCGAGTAGTCGGCGGACAGCAATACTTTGCCTTCGTCGGCCACAAAAGCGGCGCGAATCTGGCGTCCCAGTTCGGTTCGAATTGGGATGTTTTGCAGGTTGGGATCGGAAGAGCTCAGGCGGCCAGTGGCTGTGCCGGTCTGCGAATAACTGGTGTGCAGCCTGCCCGTTTCTGGGTGCACCAGTTTTGGCAAGGAATCGACGTAGGTGGATTTGAGCTTGGCGATTTCGCGGTACTCGATAATTTTTCGAGGCAGAGGGTGCTTGGCCGATAATTCTTCCAGAATGTCCACCGCAGTTGAGCGGCCCTTCACCCGCCCGCGACGCTGCGACGGCTGCAGGTTCAATTTATCGAATAAAATCTCCGCCAGTTGCGTCGGCGAATTGACGTTGAATTCCATGCCGGCAAGTTCCCAAATATCTTTTTCCAGGCGGCGTATTTCTGTTTCCATCACCTGAGACATGGCGTCGAGCGCTTTAGGGTCGATGCGAATCCCGGTGCGTTCCATGTCTGCCAGCACTGGCGCAAGAGGCAAATCGATTTTTTGGTATATGTTGACGATCTGTTCGGCACCGATTTGCGTTTGTAAGGCTGGAGCGATCCGCTGGAGGTAATCAGCGCGCTCTCCCGGGCCGCCGCCCATCATGGCGTTGAATTGGCGCATGACTACGTCGGTGAAATTGTGATTGGCGGTGGTGGGGCGCAATAGATAGGAATAAATTTGCGTGGCGTGCAAGACGTTGGTCATTCGGCCGGTGAGCAAATGAAACAGTTTTGGATCGTGGACAATTTTGGGGCGCCGAGGATCTTCCAGCAGCGGTCGTAACGTTGCGAGCGCCTCACCTTTTTCGTCCATCCATACAGCTCGACCTTCACCCGGTTTTGATGACACTTCGATGGAGGCGATGCGCGTGCCAAAGCCTTCGGATTCGCGATCGCCGGGCTCCAAATTAAGCCAGATTGCGATCGGTTGTTCGACTGGGATGCCCGACAGATAGTCACGAAATTCGCCAGGATTGATGAGCTGCAAGTAATCAGTCTTCAGCACCGGCCCGGCGCTAACAGGTGCCGTCGAAGCAACGGTTTCCGATCCCAATTCTTTCAGCAGCGAATTGAATCCCAACTCGCGATACAGCGCGGCCAGCAATGGCAGATCAGGCTCGCGCCGTTGCAGGTTGTCCAGGTCCAGCGTGATGGGCACATCACTGTCAATCTTCGAAAGCTCTTTGCTCAACAGCACATACTTGCCATTTTTTTGCAGCGCTTCGCGATAGCTGGCTCGTTTTACTTCAGCGGCGCGGCGCAGCGCTTCTTCCGCGGAGCCAAATTGCAAAATTATTTCGCGTGCGCCAACTTCTCCGATGCCGGGCTTGCGGCGTTCCCCGGGGGCAGGCTTTTCGTTGGGATCGCGCGCTCCGGGAATGTTGTCAATACTGTCGCCCATCAAGGCCATTACGTCCGTGACCTTGTTGGGAGGCACGCCAAGGATCTCTTCCACTTTTTTTTCGTCGACGATGACGTCGCTCTTCGCGGCGCCAGTGCCGGTACGTAACACCTTCACTCCGTCGTGAACGAGCTGGAGCATGTCCTTATCGTTCGTGACCAGCATGACGTCGACGTTGGCCTTGGTGGCTTGTTTCGCGAGCGCGCCCAGCACGTCGTCCGCTTCGAAACCGTCCCATTCGAGGATGGGCAAGCGCATGGCTTCGCACAGGCGCCTCACAAAAGGCAGCTGAATGGAGAGTTCATCCGGCATTTTGGGGCGATGCGCTTTGTATTCTTCGAAAAGTTTGTCGCGGAAGGTGGGCTTGCTGGTGTCGAAGACGATGCCGACATAATCCGGCTGATAGTCTTTCAGGATGCGTCGCAAAATATTGTTGAACAGAAAAGGAACGGTGGTGGGAACGCCGGCGCTAGTGTTCATGCGCACCATCGGCGCGTAGAAGGCCCTGTAGATGTGGGCCATGGCGTCCACCAAAAATAATTTCTTCTTTGTTAAAGGCATCTGCGCGAGTATAGCAAACGCTCCGAAGCGAGCAGGCAATGGGCCGGCGCTAAAAGTTGGTGCAGAAATCAGTACGAAATCGGCTAGTCAGGGCTAAAAATTAGCCGGAACACAAATTAGTTTTTTAATCGCAAAACGGTGTCGAGTTTCTTTCAGCTACTTTTTATTACTGCAGACTAGGATCAACTTCAGGCGGAGGCTGAATCACCAGCAAGAGTTTCGTTCCTGCGTCCAGGCGTACATTCTTTCCGGCTGACAATAACACGGTGCCGTCCGATCCTTCCGACAACGGCGTATACACTTTCAAATCCGATCCGCCCAAGGCCCCTTGGCTGTCAGGCGTCAGCATGCCCTGCTTGGTCACGCCGCCCTGCGTGGCGGGAAGCCCCGACGACGACTGAGCGCGCGATGCCGACTCGGTGCTGGCCGGAACAACGGTGGCGTTCGAAACGTCCCGGGAACCGAAATCTTCAGCAGAAGGATATCCTTGGCCGCGTTCTTCTGCCGCGGGCGCTATTCGGGAGACGGAACCTCGGCCGGTCACCAGCGCCTGGATACCAGCGTTCATCATAACTTCCTGGCCATTTTTCAAGACCGCTTTGTCGAATCGGACGAATAGCGCCGACCCTTTGCCGGTTCGCGCGGAAGACGCACGCACCAGGTGGCCATGAATTTTTGTGCCCCGCGGAAAGATCACCGTGCGCTCGTAAGTGACCGTCTCGGCGGTCTCGGCTGTTACCGGGTCGCCGGCTTTATTGCGGCTGGCATCCAACGGCGTAAGCAAAACGGCATTGAAGGCCGTTCCCACACAAAACGGCGCAATAACTGGATCCGGAACTGAACTCAATTTTCTAGCGTCTGCGGCTGTGTCCGGCGGGGTTTGGGCGAATCCCAGAGGAACGATAAGAGCGGCAGCGACGAGTAGAACGACGAATAGCTTCGTCATCGCATCCCCCTCACTACACTATTAGCCTACCAGAACGTGGGGATTTTTAACATACATGGTCCTGTGTAAATAGGCGCGGAGGCCGGACTGTAACTTCAGCCGGGACGAGGCAATTTCTAGTGGCGAGCCACTGGGCCGGTGGACAGCAGCAGTCTCGTTCCGCTATCAAGTTTTACGTTTTTGCCGGTCGATTTAATCACCGTGCCTTGCCCTTCACTAGCGGCGTTCAAGCTCAGGTTGTGCAAACCAACGACACCGCGAGTATTGGCGTCCCATTGGCCGCCGCTATTATTGGTGTTTCCAGCAGAGGCATCGGTGCCGCCATATGGATCGCCAATCCCATTGGAGGTCGAAGATGCTCCGTTAATAGTGCCGCCCCGCGACGGCGTAGTACCACTCTGTACACCGCCGCCCGGTGCAGCAGGACGGGAACCCGTCGGGTCGGCTGCTGGCGTTTGGTTGTCGAACGAGTTTGGCGGTGGAGATCCAACGGCTTGAATAGTGGCATTCAAGGGAATTTCCTGGCCGCTCTTCAAAATTGCTTTATCGAATTCCAGACCGAGAGTCGAGTCGGGCTGCCCCGCACCTCGGGCCGAAGCTTCTGTGACGTGGCCGATGATCTTGGTGCCTTTGGGCAATACAACTCTGCCGTCATTAGTTCTGAGATCGGTCACGGTGCGTGCGTTTACGGTAGTGCCCGATTTTACTTTTTTGGAATCCAGCGAGCCGGTTAATTCACTGTTGATAAGGGTGCCGGGTACGAAGGTGGTTACTTCAGTTGGCGATGTTTCGGTGGTTTTCTGGGTATTGGCGCCCTGCCCTTGCTTGCCTGCGAGCGCGGATTGTTCTCCGAGCTGCGCTCCGGCTTGCGAGTCAGGCTGCGATTGGGCAGCCAAGCCGAGAGTGCAGAAAGCTGCGAAACTCAGCGAGGTAATAATTTTTGCGGCCGATCCTGATCTATACATTTTGTCACTCCGCGTAAGTCGATGATGACCTAAAGTTCTGGAGCTTATGGCTTCAGCTTCTCATAAGTTTGATGTGTTTAACGCTTGGAAAGTTTTCGCGAAAACGATTAGTCCCCGGGCTTAGCTATATCTTTAGCTGCAGGATTCGTGGAAAATGGCATGGGTTTGGAATAGTTCAACTCATACATCATCCGTTTATCTTTGCTGAAGATGAGAGTTCGAAATCGAAAATACCTAGCCTTTCCGGCAACTCCCATGACCTCTGTCACCTTCAGAAACGGAAGTTTTTCACTCGCGATCAGAATCAGTTCGGGATCTTTTGTCGGGTCAGCGTCTCTGCAGCGGCTCAACGCAAGAAGCAGTCCCTCACTCTTCGAGATACTTTTGCCGGCTAAAGTGTACGTTATTCCCGAAGACGAGCTTTCCATTACCAATGTTGCTGACCGCGATTGCCGATCCTCTTCGGTGGCGGATAGCACCGGCAGTACGAAAAGAAAGCTCATGATGAATGTGGCGAATTGTGCTTTAGTCAACGACATACCTCTTGGAGATAATTTGGGCGGAATCCCTTCGGGAATGCTGGAGTTGCCCAAACTCCGATCGAGTGGTTCGGTAAACCCGTTGATCGTTCGAATGAATTCGTAGAAAATGTCGGCACGCCGACATTTTTTTCTCAAACAAAGCACTTAGCAGCCCGATTCCCAAGTCGTACTAGGTCTCGCTTATTTTCGGGCCAACAGAGCGATGACAATTACACGATTCCTAGCATTTTGCCGACTTCAGTGAGCGTATCGGCCGCGCGCAGCAAGTGTTCGCGCTTGTGGGTAGCGCTGACAATAGCGCGCAAACGGGCTTTGCCTTCCGCTACCGTGGGATAGCCGACCGCTGGAGCGAATACGCCCGCATCGAAAAGCTTGCGTGAAAAATCAAAGGCTTTGGCGGCTTCGCCAACGTGAATGGGAATGATAGGGGTCTCGCTGGCCTTGAACTGGAATCCGCGTTTTTTCAATTCGCGTTTGAAGAATTTTGTATTGGCCCACAGTTTTTTGACCAGGCGTTCGCCTTCCGGCGAATCGAGCAGCGTGAAAGCAGCCTGGCAGGCTGCCGCCGTGGCCGGCGGATGCGAAGTGGAAAAGAGAAATGGCCGCGCACGCAGATAAAGATAATCGATCAAATCGCGTGACCCGCAAACATAGCCCCCCATCGCGCCGATGGCTTTGCTCAGGGTGCCAACCTGGATGTGCACGCGGCCGTGACAATTCAAATGGTCCACCGTGCCGCGGCCATTTCTGCCCAACACACCCGAGGAATGGGCATCGTCAATCATCATGATGCAGTTGTATTTTTCGGCCAGGGTGCATAGCTCCGGCAGCGGGGCGATGTCGCCGTCCATCGAAAAAACGCCGTCGGTGATAATCAACTTGTGACCGTTCCAGTTGGCGGTTTCCTGAAGGATGCGTTCGCAATCCTGCACATCTTTGTGCTTGAAAACTTTGATGGTGGCTTTCGATAAGCGAGCGCCATCGATGATCGAGGCGTGATTCAGCTCATCCGAAATAATTAAATCTTCCTTGCCGAGCACGGCGGAAACGGTTCCGGCGTTGGCGGTGAAACCGGACTGGAACACCACGCAGGCTTCCACGTTTTTGAAGCGCGCGATCTGCTCTTCGAGTTCCATGTGCAGCTTCAAGGTGCCAGCGATGGTGCGCACCGCGCCCGCGCCCACGCCATATTTGCGGGTGGCTTCCAAGGAGGCTTTGCGCAAGGACTTGTGGGTGGTCAGTCCCAGATAATTGTTGGAAGCCAGATTGATAATTTCCTTGCCGTCAAAAACGGCGAGAGGCTTCTGCTCGCCATCCAACACGCGGAGCTTTGGAGCGGTGCCCTTATCGCGTAGGTCCTGGAGATGCTCGGAAATATAATGAAGTGGAGATGGTTTGCTGGCGGTAGCCGCGGCGTCTGACATTGAGTACTCCTTGTACTTTAGATTCGGCGTTCTGGCGATGTTTAGTGCGGCACTCCATCGGGATACATCAAAATTTTCCCAGCCAGTCCTCCGCGCAAAAGTTTGAACGCGTCTTCGAATTTTTCGAGCGAGGTGCGCTCTCCAAACAGCGGCTCCAGATTCAGCCGTCCGGCTTTGAGCAGCGCGGTCATTTGCACCCACGTGGCGTACATGCGCCGGCCGTAGATACCCTGCACCGTCGCCCCTTTGAAAATTACGTCGTTCACCAGGTCGAGCGGTACCGACTCGGTGGGTATGCCAAGTAGCGAGGCTCGCCCACCAGCGCGTAAGGCCGCAAATCCTTGCTGGATCGCGGTGGGATTGCCGGACATTTCCAGCAAAACATCCACGCCGGTGTTAGAGGTGTCAGCCAATATCTGCTTCACAGCGTTTCCTGAGGATGGGTCGAGCACCACGTCGGCGCCCATTTTTCTGGCCATGGCGCGGCGCTGCGCATTGGTCTCGGTGGCAAATACGGTTGAACTCCCGCAAGCCTTGGCGACCGCGATGGACATCAGACCAATCGGACCGCAGCCGGTGACCAGCACGGTTTTGCCCGCAATTTCGCCGGCGAGCACGGTGTGCACGGCGTTCCCCAGCGGATCGAGAATCGCTCCGTAATGCTCTGGAATTGCGGGGTCGAGCTTCCAGATATTTGACGCAGGAATTTTTACGAATTCAGCGAAGGCGCCATCGCGATCGATGCCGATGATGCGCAGGTTCTGGCAGATATGCGCTTCGCCGAGGCGGCACTGGTGGCAATGACCGCAATTCAAATGCATCTCAGCGCTTACTTTGTCACCGGCTTTTACAGCGGTTACCTCTTCCCCCACGCTTTCGACGATGCCGCTGAACTCGTGGCCGAGCGTAACTGGAGGTTTAATGCGCCCCTGCGACCAGCGGTCCCATCCATATATATGCAGGTCCGTGCCGCAGATCGAAGCAGCCGTTACGCGTACGAGGACGTCAGTCGGGCCAATGTTGGGTACCGGCGCGGGTTCAAACGATAAGCCGGTCCCAGCTCGCATCTTGCGCAAGGCATTCATTTGCCCAGACTTAGTCACGGACATCTATCGCGGCTCCTTCATACAACGTAACTTTTGGATGGTAGCACACTACAGTTAGATGACTCTTTGCGCGAACGGTGCCACACCCAGCTGACGGCGCGCCAATCATTGATTTTAGAATACATGGCTGTCACTAAGCGCTTTAAGCGCGATAGGGGGACGTGTTATTCTCTCCCCGCTATGATAACCATCGCTACGAAGCGAATTACGCGAATTACTACCGTCGCGTCGACTACGACGCCGACTATTTGCGCTTCGGGCGAGTGGAGAAACCGCTAGATCAATAGCAAAAGTTTCCAACCCACCGCCGGAAGCCCTGGCGGTGGGTTTTTTCTTTAGGCCCGCATCCAGAACGCTCCGGCGAAATCAGGAGCCTAGACAGACATGAGCCTCGATAGTGCGCAGCAGCACTCGAATGACAAGATGCCTCTGAGAGAGAACGTCGCGGATAAAAGCTTGCCCCTTCGTTCCGTGCAACCGCTGGATAAAAAATGGCGTGCTGGAGTGTTAGGCGCCACCGGGCTGGTCGGCCAGCGCATCGTCAAGCTGCTAGCCGATCATCCGTGGTTCGAGCTCACCGAGGTGGCGGCGTCGGAACGGTCCTCGGGTAAACGATATTCGGAAGCGGTGCGCTGGCATCTCGACGGGCCCATCCCAGAAAATGTGCGCGATCTGATCGTTATGGCTCTGGACCCCACGCTGGATTGCGATTTTGTTTTTTCGGCCTTGGATTCTTCCGTCGCCGGTGGCGCGGAAGAAAATTTTGCGCGGGCTGGTTATCCGGTGGTGAGCAATGCCAATAATCACCGCATGGATGCGTATGTTCCATTGCTGATTCCGGAAGTAAACGCCGCGCATCTGGAAGCTATTGCGACGCAGCAAAAGAAATGCGGCTACGAGCGTGGTTTCATTGTTACCAATCCCAATTGTTCGACAGCCGGACTAGTTCTGGTGCTGAAACCGCTGGCCGACGCGTTTGGACTGGAGAAAGTTTTTGTGGTCACGCTGCAGGCGGTGTCTGGCGCGGGTTATCCTGGCGTGGCCACCATGGACATTCAGGGGAATGTCATCCCGTTCATCAGCGGCGAAGAAGAAAAAATGGAAACCGAGCCGCAAAAACTGCTCGGCAAATGGGATGGCTCGCGTTTTGTGGATGCCGGTGTGGGCTTAACCGCGCATTGCAACCGCGTGCCGGTGCTGGATGGTCATCTTGAGTGTGTCAGCATCGGGCTGAAAAAAATTGCGTCGCTACGTGAAGTGCAGGAAGCGCTGCGCACTTTTGAAGTGGATGCCGAACTGGCGGCGCTGCCTTCCGCTTTGCGTCATCCCATTGTCGTGTTGGATGAAGAAAACCGCCCGCAGCCTCGCCGCGATGTGGACGCTGGTGGCGGCATGGCCGCAGTTGTTGGCCGCGTGCGCGAATGCCCACTGCTCGATGTGAAATTCACGCTGTTGTCGCACAACCTGGTTCGCGGAGCGGCTGGCGCAGCGGTGATGAACGCGGAGCTGCTCGCTTCCCGTGGCTTTTTCAAATCGCGCGTAGACCAGCGCCAAAGCGTCGAGGAATCCGTCTCGAAATAGCAGCGCGAAAATTTTTAGGAAATTACGCTGGACTCGCAGCCCTTCGCCGCGGCGTAAAGAGTAAGTAATTCGCACATGCGTTTCGTCCATCGCGGCAGGTCCGTCGCGCCGCCAAAGGAAACTATCAACGCGATAATGTTTTTCGTGGACGCTGTGACCATGGTGCGTTCCGAATCGCTGGTGGCGCTGCCGTGCGGGCCGATTGAGTCCGCAAACAGGGGCAGGCCTTCCAAATTTAAATCGTACTTACCGATACCTTTGTAAGTTTCGCCGGCACGTCCCGCTCGAAACGCAATGTCGCCACTCACCGCCGCCAAATCATAAAGGCCAACCGGGAGGCGGCTCTCCACGGAAACAAGGTTAATGACGTCGACCACCGCACTAATTCGCGGCAAACCTTTATTGGCGATCACGCGCCGCAGTAATGCTTCCGCCGAGCCGCGGTAACGTGCGGGGTCTTTTCCCAAGGCCTTGTAGGCTGCGCGCGTTGACAACACTGGCGCGGATTCCAAAACTGCTCGCGGTTCTGGCAATCGCAAAATCTGTTCCTCACGCGATTTTAATTCCTCAGAAAGTGCTACTTGCGTCTCACCGGCCTGCACGTCCGCGGTAACGCAGCCTAGCGCCACGCGCGGGCACTTCTTTTTTAGTTCATCATCAATCGCCACATGCGCAGCCGGCATTTGCAAAGTATCGCATAGGCTCGACGCAGTAGCCGTGAGATTGCGAACTAGCACTCTTTTGACGACGCGCCCTTTTCGCTTACGCCAAGCAAGATTCTTGACATCGGAGCCGTCCGCAACCATCCTTCCTTGCCTATGCATATCGCCAAAAAATCAGTGACCCACGAAATCTCTCGACGTAATTTTCTGTTTTCAACCGCTGCTGCTTCGGCGATTACGCTCGCTGTGCCGCCGGGATCGACGGCTGATGCGCAGACGCCTGCCAGTTTTTCATCCCTGCAGCCGCTGGGTGACCGCGTGCGCCCCATCACGCCGGATGAATTCCACGGCCGCCTGCTGCGCGCGCAAGAATTGATGGGCCAACTGAATCCGAAATTCGACGCGCTGTTTATCGGGCCGGGCACGTCGCTTTATTACTTCACGGGGATTCGCTGGCATCTGAGCGAAAGACTTTTAGCCGTGATTGTGCCGCGCTCAGGCCAGCCGATTCTCATCTCCCCGGCATTTGAAGAAGGGCGGATGCGCGAATCCTTGCGCTATCCGATGGAGGTGCGCGCCTGGCAGGAAGACGAAAGCCCCACCAAAATTATCGCAGGCGCACTTGCGGACCGCGGAATGCGCGCGGGGCGTGTAGGCATCGAAGAGACGCTGCCCTTCACTTTTTACGATCATTTCCGCGCGGCAGGGCCTGCTTATGAAGCGATCTCGGCCGATCTTGTGACCATTGCCTGTCGCGCGCAAAAATCGGCGCACGAACTGCAACTGATGCGGCTCGCTTGCACTGCGACCTGCGACGTTTATCGCGAGGTCTTTGCCAATCTCAAGGAGGGAATGTCTGAAAAGACGGTCGGCGATCTGGTCATCTCAGGATTCGGAAAAATGAATCTGCGCGGCGAGGCGCTGGTTTTGCTGGGCGCGGCGGCGGCATTGCCGCATGGCAGCAAGCAGCCGCAAACACTGAAGGAGGGAGAAGTGGTGCTCATCGATGGCGGCTGCACCGTGGACGGCTATCAATCGGACATTACGCGCACGGGCGTGCTCGGAAAACCGTCCGCTAAAGTTCAAACGGTATTTGAGATTGTCCGCAAAGCTCAGGATGCCGCACTGGATGCTGCGCGCGCGAAAAAACTTTCAGGCTCGGTAGACGATGCCGCGCGCTCAATGATCACCAACGCGGGATATGGGCCCGGATACAAATACTTCACACATCGACTGGGTCACGGCATCGGACTGGATGGCCACGAGCATCCGTATCTGGTGCGCGGCAGCACCACGGTGCTCGAAGCCGGGATGACTTTTTCCAATGAGCCAGGCATTTACATTCCGGGCGAATTCGGTTTGCGCTGCGAAGACGATATGGTCATTTCAAGCGAAGGCCCGGCGCAGCTGCTGAGCCCGAGATTCCAAGTGTCGCTTGAAAAGCCCTTGGGATGAGAAGGGGGGTGAGTTATGAAAAAAACTAGGTCACGAGTAATGTCAGACTCCACCGCGAAACTGTAGGATGCTACCTAACTATTGCGGGAGACCAACCATAAGATCAAATGATCCGGGCTCCAGACCGGAAACCTCGATACCCTGCGCTTCAATTCCGCATGCGTGAAGGGCCTCGAGGAGCTGTGTTGCTCCATTAGCAGGATGCTCTCTATCTTGAACCAAAACCCATACCCCAAACGTTTCCTTCAAGGGAATTAGAAATTTTGGTTGCCGCAGTGACCATCCTGAACTCGTAATTGCATTAGCGAAGGTATCTGCATAATGCTGTGCTTCGGCATTTCCGTCAGTGTGACGAATAGCGGTTTCAAATATTCCACTTGCACGCAACAAAGAAGCCAGTTTTTTTGTTGCTCATCCGTTAAACGTCGTTGGGTAGGTACTGCGTTTTTCTTAATCTCCCCCACATCTGCTGCTATTTGAGGTAGGAGGTTTGCGTGAGTTTTATGTTTCGCATTCTCTGGTGGCTGTGCGGGCATAGGCATTTGTTTAGGGGTAGTTGATGGCAGGGGCACTGGAGGCGGAGCCTTTACAGGCGGCGGCTCTCTCAACTTCGACATCTGCGCGCGATGAATTTCAAATAATTTCCACCAAGCTCCAGCAGTTGCTCCACCTATCACTGCCCCAATCGAAATGACTAGAAAATACGCCACGATTCTTCTCTCTACTGCCCATGATTTATATGCCTTGCCGTACCAGCGTACAGCCCTAGAGCCTGTAAATGTCCAATAGAGAAATAGAATCCAAGTTAGCAATATAAGAAATGGAAATCCAACTTCGTCCTTTGGCAGCCAATTGAGTTCTTGTGCTGTTCGATACAACACCGCCATCAGTCCAGTTAGCATTGCGGGCGCTGACTTGTGGAAGAATCGGTGCAAAGATCGAAGCGTAGGCATCGATCTGAATTCTACTCCACCCTTTGCGTATACAATCCCGCTTGACGAGTACGCGAGTGTGAGAATTGGTTCTTATCAGAACGTAGTCGTCGGCCAGGTGCGTCGGATGGACTGCCCATGGTTTGGCTATCTCTACCGACCGGAACGGCAGTAGGGAATGAGCAAATCCAAAAACAATCGCGTCTGCCTGTTTTGCGCGGAAAACCTGAGCGGCGTTCGCAGTCGAGAGCACGTGTTTTCCCAGTGGCTCTTAGATGAATTGAAGATACGGGCAGAGCAAGTGTCAGCAGTTCATACTTTCCAGACAGAGGGGTTGGCTTCGGAGCCAGAAGTGCGCAGCATTCGTTCGCTTACGCTTGAGAACATCCGTGAAGGCCGCATCTGCGCTCACTGCAACAATGGGTGGATGAGCGATTTGGAGAACAGCTGCAAGGGAACACTGCTCGACTTGATCCACGGGCGACGACAACCCGCACAGCTTTCCGAGACAGAATGTTTGCTCGTTGCGCGATGGGCAGCAAAAACCGCATATATGCTGAATAGCTCGGCCAATTTCCCAATCAAGGCCCCGCCCGAACATTTAAAAGAACTGTATCAGAATGCTCGCGACCTTCCTTGGGGCGTTGTTGTCATCGCCGTGACCGGTCCTTTTGTTCACCTCCGATGGTTTCAGTCGAATCGTTGGGTACTCTGCGCTCCTGACAATTTGACAAAGCGCATTGCGGGTCTCATGGATACACGTACCTATAAGATTGGTGTTCAGTTCGGTCATACGCTCTTGTTGGTTGCGTGGCACGCGATACCCGGCTGGTGGAAAATGCTGTGGTCCGGCCAACACGTCGTGCTGTGGCCTTGGGAAGGAAAGTGTGGTTGGCACGAAGACGACGTTTCAATTCTGGATACGCTTGGCCCGGAGATGGTTCTTCCAGTACACGTGCAAGAAATCAAGCTCGTGCATCCCCGATATTTGGCAAAGCCGAAGTGAGGCAGAGCGTTGACTAGCAGTATTGTATGGTAGGCCCGTGGGGACTCGAACCCCAGACCTCGTCCGTGTCAAAGACTCGGTGCCCCATCTAAAGCGTCTATTTTCTGCAACATAACTCTTGCCCATCTTCAATCTCTTCATTAATATACGTGCTCCCCGCAGGATGTTGCAGTTGTCAGCATTTCCATGCGTTTTTTTCCCTGCAAGGTTGGAAAAAGTTGGGAATGCCGGATTTTTCGATAGGGGACACACGATGGCAAGACGAGTCACGAGTGCCAAACTGGATTCACGAACGGCGCGGCGGTCAATCAATCAGGGCAAGGTCACTCACTGGTCGCCGGTTTCGCGAGGACGTGCGATTGGCTACCGGCGTGGGCGACGCGGCGGCGCTTGGATTGCGCGCTTCGACGCGGCGGGGCGACGCAAGGAAGAAAAACTCGGCGAGGCCGACGATGTGCTCGACGCCGATGGTGTCCAAATTCTCAATTTCGAGCAGGCGCTCGAAAAAGCCAAACAATTCTTCAACTCACAACTATCGCGAGCGACCGGAAAGACGATTGGACCGTACACGGTCGACGCCGCCGTGGAGGCGTACCTCAAACATTTGAAGGACCGCGAAGCACCAGACCTCCAAGGCGCAACTTACGATTTTGGTAGGAACGTGCTCCCGCAACTCGGTGCAATTGAAATTTCAAAACTGACAAAAGAGAAACTCACGGCTTGGCGCGAAACTCTCGCATCCCGACGGCGACTGTCAAAGCGAAAACCGAGAAAAACTGACCCGCCGAATGAAGCACCAAAAATCATGACGCCGCTAGAAATTCGGCGTCGCAAGTCCAGCACGAATCGAAGTCTTCGCAGATTAAAGGCCGCACTGAATTACGCCGTCAACGAGGAGAAAGTGAGTGCAGAGTCGGCGCGAGCATGGCGTATCTCACCATTCCCGAATGTTGATGACGCTCGCCCGAATTTCCTCAGCGAGAGCCAGCAACAAATTTTTATAAAAGCGTGCGCGAGAGAAAAGCATTTTCAAGATTTGGTGTTGGCGGCGCTCCACACCGGATGCCGATACTCCGAACTCGCACGTTTGCGCGTGAAAGACTTTGTCGCCGCCGGTCCGTCGGTATTCGTCGAAAAGACCAAGGCCAAAAAAACCCGGCACGTCTTTCTCGATAACGACGGAACCGACTTTTTCGCGACGCTGGTGAGGAATCGCCCATCGGATGACATTCTGCTTGTGCGCGCCGACGGCACCGCATGGGCGAAGGACGATGTCAAGAAACCGCTACGACGGGCGCTCAAAGCGGCAGGCATGACCGGCATCCAGTTTCACAGCCTACGGCACTCGTTCGCGACTCGCATGCTCACACAAGGAGTCTCGATGCAAGTCGCCGCTAAAACGCTCGGGCACGTAAATGTTCACATGATTGAGAAACACTACGGGCATTTGACCGACCCTCACCTCAAAGAGGTCATGTCCGCGTTGCCGAGCGCGGGATTGAATGCGGCGGCGAAAGCGAAACGTTCAAGGGTGACGGCGATGCCGAGCCGAGGTGCGCGATGAAAGAAATCGAAACCGGAATTTACGAGACATACATTCCCGAAAATGACGCCGAACTGTGGGGAAATTTGGACCTTGGCGGAATTGAAAAACCGGCGGCGGTGATCGCTCGCTATGAAAAAAGGGCTATCGAAGTGCTCGTGACTCATGGAATCGTCGACGATAAATTTCTTGTCGGTATTGCGCGCGCCACGCTCTACAAGCGAGCGGACGGAACGCTCGCGCGAATCGGACCCGAGTATCACGTCGAGCATCCCGAGCACCTTGTCGTCCCTCTGAGGAAGGAAGTGAAAGCCGTCGCGGTCGTGTTGAGTGACGAGGCCGTCGCGGTCGTGAGTGACGCCCTATCGCTACTCGTGCAGATTCAAATTTACCGGCATCAAGAAAAGTTGGTCGAGGGACTCGCACTCGCGCAAACGGGGGATAAAAGCCCTGAGCTACACGCGATAGCAGTCTTAAGCGCGCACGCAATCAAAATTGGCGAGCTCGCCCACAAATTGTTTAAGGGACGCCCGAGCGAACCGCTCTTCGTTCTTGGAAAAGCCACGATGGAGCGCCAGAAAGATGCCGGGGTGGGATTAGCCGCGCAAAATGCGAGCATCCGAGAAAAACTAAACAAGGCGGTCGAAAGAGAAATCAAAGCGGCAGAGGAGGGATACCCACACGAGAGTGCGGCGAGTCTCGCGAAAATCGTACACCTCCGGTTGGAAAGCCAGGCTGAAAACCCAAAGTCAGAGCTCGCCGTCACGCTGGACCGCATCGACGCTAACGCCCCTCTTGGCCAAAATACTTCGATTCCGTCGGTTCGCACCTTGAGGCGTAAGGTAAGGGACCTCCGTAAGTAACTCCGTTGTTTTCATAGGCCGAAAAAAAAGTTGGCCACCAGCCATCGGCTGGCCAACCCTCACGTGGTAATTGTTCGAGCGGCGGAACAAGACCCACGTGCCGACAAAAGTCACCGACAAAGGTACGAATCCAATCGACCGGCGGCAGTTTGCCTACCGCCGCCATCAGCTTGTACCGGCCATGGGTTTGTCACTGCGCAAGGTCGACGAGCTCCTCGCTAGCGGAGCGCTCAAGTCCGTGAGGATAGGCGCTTGCAGGCTCGTGACCGCCCGGCAACTCGAAACTTTTTTTGCCGAGCTCGAAGCGTCACAGTCATCGGAGCCCGAACCCAGAGTTTCAAATTCACGCGGACGTAAGAAGACGCCGAGGGCCGAATGACGCATCATCGCCCGCGCCTACGGTCGCGTCGACACAAACGTGCTGTGCGCCACCGTCGGCGACTGCGGTCGAGGTGAAAAACCATGGATGAGGAACTTTTCGAGCTGACGTTGTGGATTCTGGCGGCGCGAGACTTGCTCGCCGAAAGCTCCGAGGTGCAATCGGAATTTGCTTCGCTTTTGGACTTTGTCGACTGGGCGAAGTATCAAGCGAAAAAACTTCTTCGTTCAGCTTGCAATATGGAGGACGTGGAAAAATGGTGAGTGCACTACAGAGTCGAGTCGAATTGGAAAATTCTTATAGCCGCATTCTTGGCGACATCGAGATAAGCGACAAGCAGGTTTCCGTTCTCAGCGGTGAATTAGAAAAAATAAAATCCAGGCGCGAGGCTCACGCTCATTTAGAAAAAATTGCCGCCGGTGACCGCGACACCTTGGCTCTGGACGCCGAGCTCGCGAAGGAGGAAACGAAAAAAGAGCGTCAGATTGTCGCCGAAAGAAAATTGGGCGACCGATCACGCGAACGTATCAAAGAGCTCCAAGAGCTCATTCGCAAGGCGCACATGATCGAGGTAATACGGCGAACCGCCGAGCAAGCGGTCGCATTTGAAAACGCGCTTGTCGCTTTTGAGCCATTGTTTGAGGGCATCCGTGTTGAGATTCAAAAGCTCGACGCCGACCGCGCCGCGCTAGAAGCATCGATGCGGAACTTTCCCGACTGGGCGCAAAACTGGCTAGGCTCGGCTTTCGTTCAAAACTTCATCGACCGATTTCGTTTGGCGGTTTTGCTCGAAGTTCAGCGAATCGCGACCGGCAAAAAAGAATCCGCCGCCGACTTTACCGCGACGGCGACACTGTTATTCACAAACCTACAGCGGGCAATTTCCACGATTGCGGCCACGGCATCGGGTGACACTGCGGGCCGGAAGAAATTCCGCGTCGCGAACACAAATATCGTCGGGATTTCTGGAGGGTTGAACGTTCGCCATGACGACGTGATTTTTCTTCCCGAGGATGGCGAAACCAGAAAATTTCTTGAGTTGGGCGTCCTCGTGCCGATCGATGGGAGTCAACAATGAGAGACTTTCGCGAAAACGCCGATTCCGTGTGCTCCGCGATTCTGAATGCGGTTACGCGTCTAGGGGAAGCAACATCCGACTTGCAGCGAGTGCGGGTTGACCTCGAAACCCTTGCCAAATTGGAGCCGCCATCCCCGAGGGACCCCATCAAAGTGCGGAATGCTGTCCTCGACCCACGCGGGGAATCCGCCGCTGTCCATGCCCGCCTCGGTGACGCGCTTAAATTCTTAAACAAATTGTCGGGCTTGGAAAAAGAATTTCGCGCCGCGATTGAAACACTGTTGGCGACGCAAAAAGTTTTGGACTAGTGACATGCCGGTGCGTGTGTGACACGTCCAGAAAACGGGACATGGTCGGCGATGGGATTCGCCGACCCACTTCCGTGATTCTCTCGCGACATTTTGTGCCGACGCCGGTTAGCGCGCTCTGCACAAAATTCGTCGGGCCGCCGGTGCGCGGTCAGCACAGTACGTTTTTTTGTCAAAATTCAATTTCGCTGGAGGATTTATGACTGTAAATGTCGAGGATGTGAAGAAACAGTTCGCGAAGGAAATCAAGGCGGGCGAAGAAAAAGCGCGCGCCGAGGGCCGCGCGGAGGCGAGTGGTCTATCACCAAACGCCGGGCTCGCTGAGCGAATGGCGGAACGCGCTCGCCAACTGCAAGCGGCGCAACCAGGGTTAAGCAACATCGAGGCGACGCGGCTTGCCTACTTGGAGTCGGGGGAAAAACTGGAATAAGAAAATGCCGGGGTGGCGGGATAATCGCCGCCCCGGTAGTACACGCGACCAACTCTCGACAAGACAGGGAGCCCTCAGAATATAACCCACACGACGTAATTTGCAAATTTAATCCCGCTAGAAATCGCACGGCACTCACACGGTGGCAGTCAGGAAAAAGAAAACAGGGCCGGGCTCCGCAGCCTCGACCCTGAAAGGACCCTCAGACACATCGTGATGATATCGGAAAAAACTTCAGTCGATCAATCCACAGATTTTTATTCTCTTCTTGAACGCGCCGGTTTTGAAATTCGCGGCCGTCGCGCGAATTGTCCGCATCCCCATTGCGATGGCCACGCGCGGTTGACCGTCGCGCTCGGTCCCGGCGATGTCTATTACTGTCACCGCTGCAAGTGCTCTGGGAATGCCCGCACGCTCGCCCGTCAACTGCGAATTGCCGTTGCGCCCGAAAGCCCCGAGGTGCGCCAACGCCGAGCGCGCAAATTGCTCTTTGACGTGTGGCTCGACCAGTTCCAAAAAATTCTTTTATCCAAACTGGCCATACTCACGCTCAAGGCCGAGTCGGCAAGGAAGACGCTTGAAGTTTTAGTGCTGGACCCGAAGCACGATGCGCTCGCCGAGAGCGAATGGGATGCGCTTGCGCACTACTACGACACCGAGGCCGCCGTATTCGGCGCGCTCGAATTATTGAGTTTTGAGAAAGTGCCGGTGTGGATTGCAACACCGATGACAGAAGAAATCTTATTTCGCGCGTTCGATGAGGTGGTGCCGTGAGTCGTGACGAGGACGCCAAAAAGATCATGGCCGAAATCGATAGATTGCGCCCACACGTCGTTAGTGAGCAAGCCGCGCCCGCGTGGCCAAGCCCTATGGAGCCACAAGCGTTTATCGGCATCGCTGGCGACTTAGTGCGACTGGTAGGGCCGGAAACCGAGGCCGACCCTGCGGGCTTGCTCGCGAATTTCTTAGTTTGCGCCGGTGTGCTTTTTGGTCGTGAAGCGTGGGTCATAGCCGACGCGAGAAAACATTATCCTGTGGAGTTTGCGCTCACTACCGGCGCGACCGGCAGCGGACGAAAGGGTACGGCCAGCGAACAGGTACGGGCATTGTTTCGAGTTGCCGACCCGTTCTTTGATTCGCATGTGCTCACCGGCCTTACAAGCGGCGAAGGGCTCATCAAGGGCGTATCGCCGGTCGAAGGTTCACCGGAAGTGCGCAGTTACCTCGCGTCACTGCCCGAGTTTGCTTCGCTCTTATCCGTGATGACGCGGCAAGGCAATACCATGAGTCCGGTTTTGCGCGAAGCGTGGGACTGTCAACGGTTGCGGGTCCTCACGCGAAAAGAAGCACTCGACGCCGATAACGTCAACATATCGGTGATCGCCCATGTGACGCCGGAAGAGTTGCTTAGTAATCTAACCGCGACTGACCGGGCAAATGGTTTCGCGAATCGATTTTTGATTCTCCTCGTGAAACGCAGCAAGTACTTACCCGAGGGCGGTGAGGATGTGAACCTGAGCGGCATTGCTTCGCGATTGATGGCGGCGGTCGACGCGGCACAAAAGCGAGGGCAGATACGCCGTGATGGCCACGCGCGCGAATTGTGGAAGAAAGAATATCCCCGGTTGACGGCGGGCGACGATGGCATCAAAGGCGCACTTTGTGGCCGCGCCGAAGCGCACGTACTTCGCCTTTCGCTCTTGTACGCACTACTTGATTCCGCGAACTCCATTCGCCGCGAGCATCTACAAGCGGCACTCGCGTTTTGGGACTACTGCGAACGCAGTGTCGAAATAATTTTCGGCGCATCGAGCGGCGACGCGGAGGCGGATAGAATCATGGCCGCTATGGCCAGCGGCCCAGTGTCGATGACAGACGTGTATCGAGAGTTCAACAACAACCGCGACGCCGATTGGATTCGAGCGAAGATGTCAGAGCTCGTACGTAGTGGCAAAGTGGTGCAAACAACACAGGTGTCGAGCAACGGGAGGCCGTACCCGAGTTGGGAGTTAGTGCCTAAAAAGTAGCCCTACAACCGGAGGCGAAAACGCTTCTATTGACTCTCGCGTAACCCCATACTTACGTAAGTTTCGTAGTTTCGTAATGCATGTGAGGCAAAATCGAGCCTCAAAAATCTTTTGCTGATAACACAGTACTTATATATTTTCACGTATTACTGTATACCCTACGAAACTACGAATCCTACGAAGTGTGGCGGTAGATTACGAAACATGACCACCTACACCCATTCTCGGGCCGCTGCATCGAAAACCGTTCCATTAACTCCCTTGATAATGGCTGCCCACACCGACGAATGGTGACGCACTCACTCATAGGTGTAGACGACAGTCGCGCGCCGAGAATGCCGAACGTAAGGTGATGCGATAACGCATGTCTGCTTACCTAAAACGTTGGGTCCTATCCCCTCTTTTTTGTAACGTGGGTGACGGCGCGCGCGGTGCCGCCCTAGCGGACGATGTAACATTTTCAATTGCGCGTTGCACTTTGGGTGATTTCACTAACCACGCTTCCAGAAAATTCCGAAAATCGCTCGCGTCCGTGTGTTAAAAATGTTTGAGGGGCGCGAGCGAAAATGAAAAACTTAACTCAGAAAATCGTCGACGCACCAACGCTCGCCGTTTGGTGCAATTTGTCGGTGCGAAGAATCCACCAATTCGTCGAGCTCGGCATGCCAAAAATCGGCCGAGGAAGATTCGACGCCAAGGTGTGCGTGAATTGGTACGTGAAATTCATGCAAAACGCGCTTGAAAACAAAGGCGCGCCGGTCGCCGATGACGGTGTCGCCATTTTCCGAGGGCAAAGGGCGCGCAGTTTGTTGGCGTCCGCTGAATTGAAAGAGTTCGAGCTCGACAAAAAACGGTCGTCGCTTGTGACGCGCGCCGACGCCGACAAAGCGTTTGCGGAGTTTGAGCGCATGGTGCGAGCGCGCATTTCGACGGTTGCCGCGCCGCTCGCAAAAGAACTCAGAGGCGAAACCTCGATGGTGATGGCGACCGCGAAGATCGAACGGGCGTTGGATGCCGCGCTCACGCTAATCGCGACGGTCGACGGTCCCGATTCTGCGAAAAACTTGTAGCGTATTTCCCAGGCGAAAAAGTTTGTGTTAAAACTCGGCAAGGCCGCTAGCGGGGGAATCATGAATGGTACAAAACTCTCGGCACTTCCTTCACGCAAAACCTTGAAGGAAATCGCCGAGGACATCGGCGTGAACGAAAACGACCTGTCTCGCATTACGATTTATTCGGGCATTCAACGCCGGGGCGGTTTGTACGAGGAGCCCGAATTCCTGAAAATGTATATCCGCTATCTGCACGAAAAACTTTTTGGATTTGCCGCCGTCCAATCCGCGACGACCGAACCGCCAAGAATCAGCACACCCCGCGCACGCCTCATCAATCGGACAAAGAGGCCGAGGCCGATCACACCGTGGAGTGGCGCTACGCGCTCGGCTTAAAACGCACGAACTGTTCCAATTGTTCCTTGACGGAAAGCAATTCATCGCGCAACGCCGCATCGATTTTTGCCGAGTTACGTTTTCCGTTGGCGACTCTACTCACGAAGGAAGGGTCAACGTCAAGTTTGGTTGCAACGCGCGCGTACACGCCTCTAAAAACGGCGAGAATTTCGGCCACGGTCGGACGAGGTTCAGGCATTATCTTTTTTTTACCGCCTTGGAAATTAAGTTGTGAACCGGACGCGAGGTGTAGATATATGGTCGCATACAATTCCGCCGCCCGCACCCATTCCCGCGAGTTGCTGCCATTGCGACGATTGGTCGCGCGTGATGCCGAGTTGCTTGAGGGTCGAAATGCTGTCGTCATTGTCGACCGCAATTCGTTTACCCCGGCCCGGTCCCGGCCCCTTGCCCCGCGCGCCTTTAGCTTTCGGCAATTCCGCGATGAGCTCGCCCGCGCGTTGCGATGCGCGAATCCGTACATCCATGGCGCGCAATTCGGCGTCGTGCCTCGGCCATTTCGCGGGAGTGCTTTAATACCTTGCGAGCGTAGGAAAGCCGCGATTTCGACAAAGGTTCCGTGGCGGAACCTTTTTTTGAGTAAGCCTCGGGCCGCATCATCGCGGTCAACATTGCTGCCGGTATCCTGGGGGCGAGTTTTTGCCAGTCGGATGATTGGTCTTTTTTGATGCCGTAGTCTGATAAAGTCGCGGCACCCGACTTTATCCCGTGGTTTTTCTTTCGGTCGATTCCGACTTGCCCACGCTTCGCGCGCAAGCCATCCGCCGCCTCTTTGAGTAACTCGCCGGTGCGCCGCTCGGCTAATTGCCGCCGGTTGTCAATTTCTTTGCGTTGGCGATATCATCGCGACCATGTGTCCGTGGCTCAACGGATTTAATGCATCGATTTGGCATGCGCTCTGGCTGGTGTTGCCGCTTGGGATAGGGATTTATTTTTACTTTTTTTTAACCCTTTCGCACAGTTCTTATTTTTTTGATCCGAAACACAACGGTGGTGAGGGATTCAAAAACGCGGGAGATTTCGAGCCGCACTCGAAGCGATATCAGGAACTCTCAAAGTTAACCATCACGCTGTCGGCGGCGGCGATAGCGTTTATAATCGGTGTGTTGATTAACGATAAATTATTGTCCCCATTCGGGCAAAAATTGAACTCCGCCGCTCCCGTCGTCGTGGGGTTTTTTGGTTGCTGCATCGCCCTGCTTCTTTCGTTTATGCTGTTCCAAACAGTTTGGTATGAGGAGTATTGCCACTCCGCCGGTCACGAAACCTACACGCGGGGAAAATATGCGCTTAGCTACGCCTTTGCCGTAACCGGCCTGTTTTCGTTCATAATTGGATTTATATGGTTAGCGGCAAATTTGTTCAAACGCTGACGTAATTTCAAGATTGCGCCTTTGTTCTTTCGTGAGCCCGCCCGACGGTCAATTGAGAGCGATCTGGCAAGGAATATGATTGCGTCATGGGAACAGACAGAATGGAGCGCAGTTTTCCGTGCCTTTGTGGCAAAGGTGAAATGCTTGCAGAATGGTCCGAGCACGATACATTTCCAAATGCGAACAAGTATATAACTTGGAGCTTTGAGTGCGCTGATTGCCGCTCTAAGTATGTTTTCCCACGTTTTGCTGACGTAATAATTCTAAAATCAGACGCCGACACTCACTCCCAATTACAGAAGGAGAGCACCGCTGCTGCGGACAGAGTTTACGCTGTAGCTGCCCCGAAGTACGAGGAGGAGTGGGTCAAGTTTGTGGCCTCACAACAAACCAAGGCGGAAATGTCACGCCTTGTTAACTGCGGCAATTACGGTAGGTTTTTAAAGAGCGCTTCCAAACCTGGCTGGATAGAGGGTCAGTCGAGAGGACGCTTTAAAGCCGCTCCAAAGCAATGCCTCGACGAAATGAGGATCGTCGACGCCGAAGTAGAAGCATTTTACCAATCCGCCGAGGCGGCAAAAAAAAGTATGGCCGATTTTTGGGACTCCGTCGAAAAAAAACGTGTTCCGTTCCGCTGACAACCATTGGTTTTGTTTTTCGGGAGTTGATAAGTTGTCTGTGAGTGAAGTAGGGGCGCAAAGAATTGCCGTTCATGCCGGGGCTCAAGCGTCAGGCCGGGTGTTATGACGACCGGCAGGTTCTCCGCGCCTACATAAATGGCCCATTTATTTCTCACTCACCCAAGTCGTGCCATCCTCAAACAAGACTTTCAACGGCGTTATTTCAATGTGCCGCTCGGTGTTCGCGAGTTCTTCCCACTGGAGCCACGCGGTCTTGCCCGCTTTTATCTTATGTGCTGAGGTGAGGGTTTCCGGCCACTCGTGGCGGTCATGAACGGCGTCGATAACGACCATCTTGAATTTCTCGCCAACGATGAGCTTGTCGGAATTATTTCGAACCTCAACAGAGGTCCACGGGCCTTTTTCGAACGTGGTCGTGCGTTGTGTCCGGTCGTGGCCGATTGAAGAAATAACCGTCAAGGGTGCTTCTGTAGCCGTAGGCCAAAGTGCGAGCAACAATGCTACTGCGACAAAGGATTTCATATTCGATTTCTTTCCCTACCAATACCAGCTCGGTTTTCATCCAACTCCCATCAGGGTAACTTCCCTCGTCGGGCGCTGGTCGTATGGCGATAGCACGGAAACCGGCTCAGGCTCGACGATATTGCCGCAAATGTCGCTTACTTTGCGCCGACGGGAGTCGTCGCGCAAATCGGCGCGCATTGAGAATTTCGATTACCGACCATGTCGAGCGTTCGACAGACATAACCGGGAAGGTTGGGAATAGGTTGGGACATTCGTTTCTCGCGCTTCATTTCGATTCGTGCTATATAACAAATGACCGCATAAACATTGACGATTAAGATGGTAGGCCCGTGGGGACTCGAACCCCAGACCTCGTCCGTGTCAAGGACGCGCTCTAACCAACTGAGCTACGGGCCTGAATTGGGATTAGATTAGCACGACGTACAGAAATATGAGCGTTGGTCGGGCGTGAAGTCAGGGATGAGCGGATCGTGGACGGAACATGATGGCCGGCCGATATTGCGACCGGCCCGACGCGCATAGAGACTCAGCGAAAGCGGCGAGAGAGATAGCGGGCGACGCAGCGAAATCGGCGGAAGTGTTAGCGGGCGTGCGTGAGACTTTGCCAGCGGGCGTGAGAATTAGCGGGCGCTTGAACAAACAAATAGGGCGGTCCCTGAGGAGCGCGCCCTAATTTAGCCGCATGGTATGGCCGAAACTAAACGGCAGCTCTACCGCGGAAGAAGTGGAACAGAATGGAAATTACGGCAAGAATCAGCAGAATGTGAATGAAACCGCTGGTGACGTGAAAAGCAGTGAAACCCAACAGCCACAGTACCAAGAGAACTCCGGCGATAATCGCTAGCATTTAACTCACCTCAACCTGAAATTTCAAAGGCACGCGATGGTCCATGCGGTGCGATTCAGAGTTTTAGCATCCGGTACTAAAACAGTCGATAAGGAGCAATGCGTAAAGGGAGTACGAAATCACTGTAGAGCGGGTAGGGTATTTGCCCGGGGCTAAGTGGCTTGTTTGCTTTTTGCAGTACGCTTCTTGGATTTTTTCCCGTCAAAGGTCGCTCGTGCGCTGGCGATCATCTTGTCCATATCCTCGCCAGCTTTGGAGAACACCGCGTCCACTCCGGCGGCGCGCGCGGCGCGATCCACTTCAGGGCCGCCATGCGCGGTCAGAATAAAAATGGGCGTGGACGGCGAGTTCGATTTCAGGGTCTCAGCCGCTTCCAGCCCATTCATGATGGGCATGGATAAATCCAGCACGATCAGGTCGGGCGCCAATTCGTCAGCCTGGTGAATGGCGTCCATCCCGTTTACAGCTTCACCCACCACGCTGAAACCCGGCTCCGCTTCAAACAAGGCGCGAACGGCGATGCGCACACTATCGGAATCATCGACAATCAGAACGGTAGGCATGGAGTTTGGGTTTGGATGAGGATTCGAGTTTGCGGTCCGCCGAAAGGATAGCAAAAGGCCATCATATAACCTGTTAGATGACACCTCATTCCTTTTTGTTGGACGGAGTGTAAGTCAATTATTTGTCAAATGAACATAAGGTATTCCCTGCATAAGAACCTGAGCCTGGACCCCTTTAGTCCGGTGCCGCGACATCCAGGCCGAACTCCTTGTGGGTGGCGATCAGGGCCTTCTTGACCGCCTGATCTTCAATTACGAAGGAGATATTGCTCTCCGAGGAACCCTGCGCAATGGCGATAAGGTTGATGTTTTCCCGCCCCATGGCGGCGAACGTACGGCCCGCCACGCCCGGCGTTCCGCGCATGTTTTCTCCCACAACCGCGACGATGGCGATGTTATTGACAACCGTGACGTGCTCGACCTTGTGATGCGCAAGGTCCTGCGCGAACTCCTTACGAAGAGCCTCCACGGTGCGCTCCGCATCGCCGGCCGAGACGATGAAGCAGATGTCGTTTTGCGACGACGACTGAGAAATCAGGAGCACGTTGGCACGTAAGTCCGCGGTGGTTGAAAATGTGCGGCCCACCACATCGGGCAATCCCACAATGCCCGGCCCGCCCACGGCGATTAACGTGACATCGCGAATAGCCGTTAGGGCTTTCACGCCCCCGCCGATGCTGCGGCCTTCGGGGGTAATTTTTGTTCCGGGCTTGTCGGGAGCGAAGCTGTTGCGAATCCAGACGGTGATGCCGGCTTGCATGACGGGATTGAGGGTTTTTGGATGGAGTACTTTCGCGCCAAAATAGGCCAGCTCCGCAGCTTCGCGGTAAGAGATGACGGGAATGGTGCGGGCCTCGGGTACTAGCCTCGGATCCGCCGTCAGCACGCCATCCACGTCGGTCCAGATCACTACCTCGCCGGCGTCCAGGGCCGCGCCCAGAATGGTGGCGGAGTAATCTGATCCGCCGCGGCCCAGGGTGGTCAACCTGCCCTCAGCGGTCGCGCCAATAAAACCAGTCACGACCGGCACGATGCCCAGTGCAAGTAGCGGACGTAGTCGCGCTTGGGCTTTGTCGCGGGTCAGCTCCATATGCGGCTCCGCCCCACCATGAAAGGCGTCCGTAACGATCAGCTCAGTAGCGTCTACAGATTCCGAGCGCAAACCGAGGGTAACTAACGCGGCAGCCACGATCGGCGCGGACAAGCGCTCGCCCAGGCTGGAGATTTCATCCAGGGTGCGGGGCGACAATTCACGCAGCAGCGCAGTGCCGTCGCACAAACGCCTGGCTTCAGCGAGCACGCCGTCGATTTTCTGCATTGCGCTTTGGCGTTCTTTGGGCTCCGCAATCAAAGCTTCCACTGCGGCCGCGTGTTGACTTCGCAAAACGTTGGTAAGATGAGCTCCTTCGGTCGCATCACCGGTGGCGGCTTTTCGCGCGGTCTCAATGAGACGATTGGTGACGCCGCTCATGGCCGATACCACCACGACGCAGGGATTCTTCCTGGCGGCTTTGGCGACGATTTGCGCGGTGCGAGCAATACACGTCGCGTCACCGACGGAAGTGCCGCCAAATTTCATTACCTGTAGCGCTGAATTCATTCCTGCTAGTCCACCTTTTCGACTCGGTTTAAGTTGTGGATGCCATCCCGACTATCGCCTGAATTTTCAGCGCGCCGGCACTTTATTCGAGTATACGAGAATCGCGCGATGCTCCAACCTTTAAGCGTGCGGGCGGTTGAGGCACCGGCAACCGGATGCTATCCTGCCAGCTATGGCGGACCCTGTTGTTTCGCCCCCGGAAATTGCGCAAATACAGCCTCTGGACCACTCCCGGCGCCAGTTGGAGGCGCTACTGGAAGTGAGTGAGGCCATCGCGCAGCAGCGCGATTTGCCGGCGCTTTTCCATGAGCTCTCCGAGCGGCTTCACTGGGTGGTGGAGTTTGACTTCCTGACGCTGGTGCTGCACGACCCTATCCGCAACGTAATGCGGCTGCACATATTGGAGTCACGCATTCTCACCGACAAAGTGGCGGGGAAAGAAATGCCCATCGCAGGGCATCCTGCCGGATGGGTGTGGCAGTCGCAGCAGCCATTCGTAGTAAACGAAGAAGATACTCGTTACCCGCTGTTTCTGCAGCAGCTGCGCGAGGCGGGGGTACATTCTATT